>NZ_SHKW01000001.1:0-4800000 GCF_004217555.1 Edaphobacter modestus | reverse complement strand
TCCAGTTGCGACGTTCGCAGATAGAGCACTGCAGCCCACACCGGATTGTGCCATCCCGGATGAGGAGAGCCCGAGGTTGCAGTTCGGCGCTCGATCGCTAAGGCCGAGTATGGTCCCCGCATAAAGTCCAGCGGATCGTGAAAGAAATGCTGGTTATAAGCAAGCCACGCAACGGGGCCGGCAATCGAAAGAAAAGTAAAAATGGCAAAGCATACAGTGACACGAGGCCGAACTCTTTCCGCACGAAAGAGCTTCCACGCCACGACACTCCACACCGCCGCACCGAAGATCCAGCCATCGTATCGGGTGAGGACGGCTGCAAGAATCAGCACGCCGAGACCGATCAGCCGGCCATTCACTGCAGTCACCCGGGCATCTCGGATGGCGGCTAGGCACTCCATCGCCAGCAAGGTCGTCCAGATAACGATCGCCAGAAACAGCGGCTCCGTCATCGCCGTGGTCGACAAGTACAGAAGATTGGGATTGAGAGCATAGAAGGCGGTCGCCACCAAAGCCCATTGCGGCGCTACCATCCGTCTCGCCAGCCGATACAAACCAGCGGCACTCAGCACATACGACAACAACGACGGCCATGCCCCGGCAAGCCCGTTCTGCCACCACTCCATCTTCTGGACGAACGGAAGCATCAGCAGATGCGGCAGCGGGAGCCACACTCCTCCAAGCTGGATCAGCCCTGGATTTCGCGTGTCGAAAATTCGGCGAGCGATGCCCAGGTGAGCCACCGCATCGCCATAGAGCAGAAGATAGTTGCGGCCCATGCAAACGATCAGGGCGATAAACGCAAACGCTACCGCAGCGATGGCGACCGGCATGGTCTCTTCGCGCTTGGCAGGACGCACCTCGAAGCTCAGCGCCGCTGGGCGTTCTGCCGTTTGTCCGCGAAGATTCCGCTTACGAGCTCGAGTACTCAAGGTGCGAGATCTCCTTGAACAGCTTGAATCGCTCGTCGATCTCCTCGCGGGTTACATCCTGCAGGCGCTCCGTTCCAAAGCGCTCTACCGCGAAGGATCCCATGACGCCGCCGTAGAACATCGCCGCGCGGAAGACCGCCGGCGTCAGTTCCGGCTGCGAAGCGAGATATCCATAAAACCCTCCGGCGAAGGAATCGCCAGCACCGGTCGGATCGACGACCTCAGCGAGTGGAAGCGCAGGCGCACGGAAGGGATGGACTGCCCTGATTCCAGAACCAAACGAGCGGTCGCCGAAAAAGGCTGTGGCTCCATATTCGCCATGCTTGACGATCAACGTCTTCGGGCCCATCGTCAGCACCTTGTTCGCCGCAACGACGAGATTCCGATCTCCAGCCAGCATGCGCACTTCGCCGTCGTTGATCAGCAACACATCCAGTTCGCGCAATACCTTTGCCAGGTTCGCTGCATGGTCTGCGATCCAGTAATTCATCGTGTCGCCGCAGACCATCCGCACGTTCGACATCTGGCTACGGACGCGGCCCTGGAGCACCGGATCGATGTTCGCTAGAAACAGGTACTCGCTGTCTTTGTAGGACTCGGGAATCTTCGGCTCGAACGTTTGAAAAACATTCAGATCCGTTCCCAGGGTCTGGGCCTCGTTCAGATTGTTCACGTACGATCCGGTCCAGTGAAAGCTCAGACCATCCGCGTGCTCGATGCCGCGCGTATCAATGCCGCGCCGTGTGAATACAGCCTCATGCTCTTCGGTAAAGTCTTTGCCAACGACCGCGATCACACGAACATCGGTGAAATAGCTGGCAGCAAGGGCGAAGTGGGTCGCAGCACCTCCGAGGCAGTTCTCTACCGAGCCACTGGGAGTCTGAATGCTGTCAAACGCGACCGAACCTACGACAAGTATGGACATTAATCCTCTTTCTCAACCAAGGTGAAACAAAGTGTGCACATGTTCCCTACAGATATTTATCCAGCAGCAGCGCCAGCTTCTGCCGTGTCTCAGCAGGAATCGCTTTGCGATCCGTCAGAATCGCATACTTGAGCGCATTGCCACATGCGCAGGCCTTCTCCGTCGGCATCGCCGCAATCGCTACGCGAACAACTTTCTCGGCGTTCGACGAATTCTGATGCATGACGGCGACGATCTGATCGACGGTCACATCATCGTGGCCCTCGCGCCAGCAATCGTAATCGGTGACCATCGCCATGGTCGCATAGCAGATCTCCGCCTCGCGAGCCAGCTTGGCCTCCTGCAGGTTCGTCATTCCGATCACATCGGCCCCCCAGCTGCGATAGAGGTTCGATTCCGCACGAGTCGAAAACTGCGGTCCCTCCATGCACACATAGGTCCCGCCGCTTTTCCCTACAACGCCGACCGTGTCGCACGCCTTCTGAAAGGTAGAAGAAATCGTGGCACAAACCGGATCGCCGAAGGCGACATGCGCGACAATGCCCTCACCGAAGAAGGTCGACTCGCGCGCAAAGGTGCGGTCGATAAATTGGTCCGGCATCACGAAATCCGTAGGCTTGTGCTCTTCCTTGAGCGAGCCCACCGCTGAAACCGAAAGAATTCGCTCCACTCCGAGCATCTTCATCGCGTAGATATTGGCGCGAAAGTTCAACTCGGTGGGCAGCAGGCGATGTCCACGTCCATGTCGAGCGAGAAACGCCACCTTGCGCCCTTCCAGTTCTCCCAGAACGAAGGCATCCGACGGATCGCCGAACGGAGTCGTCACCCTCTCTTCACGAACATCCGTCAGACCCGGCATAGCGTATAGTCCGCTGCCGCCAATGATTCCAATCTCAGCCTTCTTCAATTACCGTCTCCTGTGTCAGTGCGCGGGCTTGAATTGAGAGTGCCCTTCGGAAGTATACCGGTCGAAGAGGGCTGGCTTCACTACGCCGTACGATCCCAGCAGACGCGACAGCGAGAGCGCAGGCTCATTACTCACTCCCTGGGCCAGGCGCACAGGCCCGTTCGCCTGCACATCCGCAATGCTGTCCCGAAGCTTGCGTGCCAGCGCCAAGTCGAATCCCTCGCTTACGAAGACGCTGGAGTCGGAGATCGAGAGCAGGACATCGCCCTCGCTGGTCGAATAGACCTGCTCCCCGTCTCCAACTTCGTCCTTCTGCCGCCGAACCACGTTCGAGTACTTCCTCGCAATCTGTGCGCTGTAGATTCGCAGAAACGTGCTCGCTGAATCGGTATTTTTCCAGCGCGAGTAGTACAGCAGACCGAGCGAAGCCGTCGTCTCCTTCTCCGCTGGCGTCGCGGCCTTTCGCTGCGCCGCATAATAGATGCCGCCGTTCCACGCGGGTGTGAGGCCTTCGGAGAGCTCGCGGCCGCCGAAAAGCTCCGCCAGGATTCGCACATCCAGCTCACCTATCACCCCCAGGTCATACGGCTCCCATGCGGCGTCCAGCAGAGGATGAATATCCGGCATCCGCAGGACTGGTACCGGAGTATGAGCCATGTATTGATCCGGATGCAGAATCTCGGAGCTGGACGAGGGAGGATTTGCGAGCACACCGGCGAAGGCTGCGTCCCTGCCGCCCTTCACCAGCACGGCATGCTCGAAGTTCAGCCCATCGCTATAAGGAAACAGAAGCGACTCCTGCAGCAGGAGAGGGGCTCGCGCCAGCACAGGTGAGCCGGTTGTGTCGCTCACCAAGCCCTTCAGCCGGGACATCATCTCCGCCGGGGCATCCGCCAGCGTTTTGCCGGAAGGTTGCAGCGTGTAGTCGATAAACGTTGCCATCGCCTGGCCCTCGGCAATCGCCTCACGAGCGGTATCTGCCTCGTCGACCTGTAGATGACGATTGTCGTCCTGCACAGTGCGGGAGACGCCTTCGAGGCTCACATCCGACCACTTCGTCAGGTCTACCTTCTGGTCCTGCAAGGCATGTGTCAGCTCATGGGCCAACACAGGTTTCTGCTCGTCCGGCTCAATCCAATCCAACAGATTCACCGTCTTGGTTTTGTTGTCATAGAAGCCCGCAATCTGCTCCGTCAGCAGCGAAAGCAGGAACGGCCGCAGATGGAAGTCGCGATCCAGCAGCCCGAACTTCTTCAGCACCAGCTCCGATCGCTGCATCCTTCGCGTGCTCTCGTCTTCATCGAACTTCTTCTTCAGGTACTTGTTGACTTCTTCGCGAGAGATCAGTTTGCGCTTTACGCTGTGTTGAACTGGAAGCCCCGTATCTGAGCTGACGAACTTCAAAATCTGATCGACCGAGCGAAACAGCTCCTTCGCCTGCTCTTTCGTCATGGGAGCGGGTGGTTTGTCAGCCTCCCCGTTGTTCTGCGCTGGTACCTGAGACCAGCCGGCCACCGTGCAGCCCGCCAGCAAAACAGCGCCTGCCACCCACCGCTCTATTCTCCCCACCCTCGTCACATCCATCCTTCGCTGCAAACCCTGCCTCTCCATCCGACCGCTATAATCAAGTGTACGCAGAGTTCGCTCGCGTCGTCGTCCGATGAAGCTTATGACACCGGCAGCCACCTCCAACCCGCCTTCAGCTGTTCCCCCCGGCGTCCCGGCCTCCGGCTCCCATCCGCAGCTCAATGCCCTCTTGTCCGGGGTAGGCATCACCCCCCTCGAAAAGACGGGTTGGATTCGCGTTACGGGATCAGATCGCGTTCGCTGGCTCAACGGCATGGCCACCAACTCCGTTCAGGATTTAGCGGTAGGCTCCGGAGCCTACAACTTCTTCCTCAATGCCCAGGGCAGGATTCAGGGCGATGGCAATATCTTTGCCTCGTCTGACGCCCTTCTCATCGAAACCAGCCGCCCGCAGACCGCAACCCTGATACCCTACCTCGACCACTACATCATCATGGATGACGTTGAACTCGCCGACATCAGCGACTCACGCTACGGTTTGAGCGTCATCGGTCCTGAAGCTCCATCGCTGCTCGCCAAACTCGGCCTGCCTGCGGAGGCACTGAAGGAGTTCGAGACACGCGAGGAATTGTGGAACTCCGCACCCGTAATGATCCTTCGCGCCCATAGCCCTCTCGTTCCGCGCTACGAGCTCTGGGCGGAACGAGCTGATACGGTCGAGGCCGTTCGAAAGGCCCTCGAAGATCTGGGCGCAACGGCCTGCGATCTCACTACGCTCGACTGGCTTCGCATTCTGGAAGGAACGCCTCTCTTCGGCACCGACATTCGCGACCGCGATCTCCCACAGGAGACGAATCAAGCTCGCGCCATGCACTTCAACAAAGGCTGCTATCTCGGCCAGGAGATCGTCGAGCGCATCCGCTCCCGCGGCAGCGTTCACCGCACGTTCACCGCCTTTGTCCTGGAGGGTACTCTCCCTGAATCCAGCGCGCCTGTGGAATCGGGAGGAAAACAGGTCGGCGAGCTCACCAGCGCCGCGGCTATCCCCATCTCCGGCAGCCATGGATCCAGCCTTCAACTTGCTCTCGGCTACGTCCGCCGCGAGGCGCTCGATCGCAACGATCGCCTGCAATTCCCGGGCGGAATCGCCCATCCCATCTCATCCCCTTTTTTCGCGACGGCGACCGAGTTGCCGTCCCCCGCACCTGATTCTTCAAAGAGAGACTAATCATGTCCGAACAAAATAAGCCCTTCGTCGTCACGGATCGCCGGAAGTTCAACCTTGATGGGGAGCTTCGCCCTGATGCGGACCCCTCGCCGGAGACCGACGAGCGCGAGACGGCTCAGACAGCGGAGCCCGTAGAGGTCCAGTCCAGCGTAGCCAAAGCCGCCACCGACGCGACGTCCGAGGACGAGTTGCGGGACGACGACCTCCTGCCTGGGCCGACCCCTGAACAGATCGAGCAGTCCCGCGCCGCCTACGAGGCCACCTCCGAGCGTCTCGATACCGCCATCCGTGCCGCAAATCCCGGCGCCGATCATCCGCCGGCGATGAACTTCGAGACGCTCGTGCAATCCATCTACATGACGACCATCGTTCAGCTCGGCGGTGCAACCCCTGAAGGCCAGCAGCCCCAGGTCGACCTGATGGGCGCGCGTCAGAGCATCGATATGCTCGGCATTCTCGCCGAAAAGACAAAGGGGAACCTCACGCCCTCGGAGCAACGCCTTCTCGAAAGCGCGCTCTTTGAGGTGCGCATGGGATTCCTCGAGATCACGCAGGCACTGGCCCGTTCCGCAGCAGCCAAGAGCGGCCCGAACCCCACTCCCAGAAAGCCGAGCATCGTCCGTTAACGAATGGAGGCGACACTCACCTTCCTCGGTACCGGCACGTCAATGGGCGTCCCGACGCTGGGGTGCGACTGCGCCGTTTGCGTCTCTGCGGTTTCGCCTGACGGCGATGCCCGTAACCGGCGTACGCGGCCATCGCTGCGCCTCGCGTACAACCATCATCTCGTTCTTGTCGATACCGGTCCGGACTTTCACGCCCAGGCAATTCGCGAAAACATCCGCCACGCCGATGCTGTGCTCTACACCCATGGCCACGCCGATCACATCCTTGGCTTCGACGATCTGCGCCCCCTCAGTTTTCAGCTTCCCGGCGGCCTTCCTCTTTACGCCGACGACGAGACTGCGAGCACTATCGAGCGCATCTTCGATTACACGTTCCGCTCCAAAGATCGCTATCCCACCAGTGCTCGGGTCCAAATCCATCGCATCGATGAAGCTCCTGGCGCGGGCTTCGATCTCTTCGGCGCCTGCTTTCAGAGAATTCCCGTCACTCACGGAATCGAGACCATCACTGGCTATCGCTTCGGCTCCGCCGCCTATCTCACCGATATGAGCGACATCCCAGCCGAAAGCATCCCCCTCCTGCAGAACCTAGACATCCTCATCCTCGATGCACTACGCCGTCAGCCACACCCCAGCCACTCTCATCTTGAGCGTTCCCTCGCCTTTGTCGAGCAGCTGAAGCCGCGCCGGGCGTTTTTCACCCACATCAGCCACGACCTCGAGCACGCTGCGACAGAGGCTGAGCTCCCGTCCCATGTCCGTCTCGCCTACGATGGTCTTAAACTCACCTTCGAGATCGCCTGATGCCGAGTATGACCATGAGACGCATGCAGATCTTCCGTTCTCTTTCTGAACTTCCAGCTTCCTTCCGCCCCACCGTTGCCACGATCGGCAACTTCGATGGAGTTCATCGCGGTCACCAGTGGGTCATCCATGAGGTCATCGCCCGCGCCCGCGCGCTTGGTGCCCGATCGCTCGCCATTACCTTCGACCCACATCCCGCCCACGTGCTTCGGCCCGAGACCGGACTGCCCCTCATTACTCCTCTCTCACAAAAACTCGAGCTCATCTCCGCCACCGGCATCGATGCCACGCTCGTTCTTCCCTTTACGAGGGAGCTGTCCCACACCAGTGCCCGAGCCTTCGCGACGGATGTTCTCAAGGAACGACTTTCCGTCATCGAGCTGCACGAAGGAGAGAACTTTCGTTTCGGCTACCGTGCCGAAGCCGGGGTCGAATCGCTCGAAGCCCTCGGACACGAACTCGGCTTCCGTGTCTCCATCTACTCGCCTCGCGCGCTGCGCGGAAATGCTGTCTCCTCCAGCCGCATCCGTCAGCTCATCGCTGCAGGCAACGTGAGCCACGCGCGCGCTCTTCTCGGCCGACCTTTTTCCATCACCAGCACGCCAGCCCCGGGCCGTGGCTACGGCACTCGCTACACCGTTCCCACGATCAACCTTGCTCCCTACCCGCAGCTCATTCCTGCCGTAGGCGTCTACATCACGACCCTTACCGTCGCCGGCGAGCGATTCAATGCCGTCACCAACGTCGGCAATCGTCCTACCTTTGGAGAAGACTCCTTCACCATCGAGTCTCACCTGCTCAACTTCCACCCCATCGAATTGACGGAGCAGACGCCTTTACAACTCGCCTTCCTCAAACGTCTGCGCGACGAAATCCGCTGGCCCTCTCCCGAGGCCCTGCGCGAACAGATTGGACGCGATGTACACAAGGCCCAGCGCTACTTCAGCCTGTGTCAGGCCTTGGCAACATAGACGGAAAAAAATCACCGCATGAAGGCGGCGTCAGTGCGGCGAGGAGCCTCCGGCAGTCTCACGATCACCCTCATCGTCAGATACCTTGGACTCAACCGGCTTCATCTGTGCCGCCGGCTTGTTCACTGCAACATTCAATGTCTTCTTCGGAGCTCCCTCGGCGGGAAATACCTCGTTGGGCTTATTCGCAATCTCGGCACGCATAAAGTCCATCCAGATTGGAAGTGCCGCTCGCGCACCGGTCTCCTTCTCTCCAAGCGACTGCCGATTGTCGTATCCAATCCAGGTGCCGCACGTCACCGATGGCGAAAACCCGATGAACCACGCATCGGTGTAGTTGTTCGTCGTACCGGTTTTTCCTCCCAGGGGATGATTCAATTGCGAGGCCCTGGCTCCGGTTCCCATATGGACAACCGCCTGCAGCAGCTCCATCATCGTCCGCGCCGTCTCCACCGAAATCACCTCGCGTACATCCGTCGGCTTCTCGTCAAGCGGAAGGCCGTCGGCTTGCGTGACCTTGCGGATGTAATGCGGTGCAATGCGGATCCCATCGTTCGGAAAGACGCTGAAAGCTCCAACCTGCTCGTAGAGCGTGATGTCGGCGGAGCCAAGCGCTACCGGCAGAAACGGTGGAATCTCGCTCGTGATTCCGAAGCGGTGTGCCGTCTCGATCACCTTGCGGATACCCGCGTGCGATGCCAGCTTCAATGCAGGTATGTTTCGTGATTCCGCAAACGCATACAGCAACGACATCGGCCCCTTGTAATTGCCTTCGTAGTTACGAGGCGTATAGGGCCCGTTGGGGGTGGGGAACGTCGTTGGTCCGTCGACGATAATGTCCGTTGGCTTAGCGCCGGCTTCGATCGCGGTCGTGTACACGTAAGGCTTGAACGACGAGCCAACCTGGCGCTTCGCCTGGGTAGCGCGATTGAACTGGGACAACGCGAAATCGCGTCCCCCAACCATTGCTACAACCTCTCCGCTCGCGTTGTCTACTGCCATCAGTGCTGCCTGCGCGCCAGAATCCTGCTGGAGTGACGCCTTCCAGGTTCCCCCCAATCCTGGCCCCTCGATCTTCAGATAAACCAGGTCGCCGTTGCGGAGAAAACTGTCGGCCTCCGCATATGTCGTCCACTGCCAGTCCTCGGGAGTCATGATGGCAATCTGCGTGCCCAGCTTTACCGTCACCCGTCTGGGTTCAACCGCAGTCACCACACCGTGGATATACGTATCCTTGGTGATCGGCTGGGTCGAGTCCGGGTGCTTGTAACTCTCTACATCCTGCCCGGAGAGCACGACGTTCGGTAGATTTCCCTTCCATCCCTCACGCCGTTCGTAGGCTGCAGCTCCGTCCAGAACCGCTTTATTCGCGACCGCCTGCGCGTCAAGGTCAAGTGTGGTGTACACCCGTAACCCTGCTCCGTGGACCTCTTCGACGCCGTACTCCTTCTCGAGCTGTCGCCTTACCTCTTCTACAAAGTAGGGTGCCACACTGTTTGCTGGCGGCTCGACGTGCAGGCCCAACGGAGCCGCCCTGGCCTTCTCCTCCTGCTCCCGAGTTATCATGCCGTCCTGCATCATCTCGTTCAGCACGAGGTTGCGCCGTCTCAGAGCACGCTCCGGGTAGCGCACGGGCGAGTAGTACTCCGGGCCCTTGGGCAGGCCAGCCAGCATGGCCGCTTCCGGCAGGGTCAGATCCCGCACATGTTTGTTGAAGTAATACTCCGAACCCGCTTCGAAGCCATAGGTTCCACGCCCGAGGTAAATCTGGTTGGCATACAGCTCGAAGATCTGGTTCTTCGTGAATCTCCTCTCGATCTGCATCGAAAGGATGACCTCCTGGAACTTTCGGCCATAGGTCTTCTCGCTCGACAGGAAGAGGTTTCGGGCCAGTTGCATCGTAAGCGTCGACGCCCCCTGCGCCTTGCCCTGCGAGTGAAGATCCCGGTAGGCCGCGCCCAACGCCCGCACAAGATTCACGCCCCAGTTCCGCTCGAAGCTCTTGTCCTCGATCGAAAGGATCGCCTCTTTCAACACCGGCGGAAACTCAGAATATGGCACCGCGACTCGCCGTTCCAGCGCGAAAGATCCAAACGGACGGCCATGCACATCCAGCAGCTCCGTCGTCGTATTTGGTCTGTATCGGGTGAGGTCGTTCACCTCTGGCAGGTCAATCGAGTAGACCAGCATCAGCCCACACATCGCACCGAAGACGGCGGAGAGTCCCAGAAGAACGTAGAAGGTGACAAGGCGGGCTCGTCTGCGGCTCGGATACTCAGGCCACCGGAAAAGCCTATGCCATGGCTCCGGGGACGTAACCTTCGCGACCTCATCTTCGCGTCTGAATAAGCTCGGCACTGCCCTTCACCATAGCATGATCGACACGCGGGGCCGAGAACCCAGGTTCGAAGACAGAGATCGAATCGCCACAACTTTCAGTCGGAAAAAGCCTCAGGCCGCTTTGCTCTTGAGCAGGTCCAGTGCCTTATTTAACTGCTCGTCTATCGACACACTGGGTTTCTTCGTCTCAGGCTGCGGCGATTCCGGTGTTGCTGCATCCTCATCTACAGGCGCATTGTCGTCGATATTGGAAGCAACCATCACCCCGGGCGTTACGCCCTCATCCTCGAGTTTCTTACCCGAAGGCGACCCATACTTTGCCACCGACAGGATCAGAGCAGCACCGTCCGGCAACTCGAAGGTCTTCTGCTGCGATCCCTCGCCAAATGTCTTCTCGCCAACCAGGTCGGCCCGCTTGTTATCCATCAAGGCTGCCGCAACAATCTCTGCCGGACCGGCCGTTCCACGGTTTATGAGCACCACCACAGGCGAGGTCGTGTTGATTGCCTTCGACGATTCGGCGGTGAATGTCTGCTTCTCTACCTTCTGGCCTTCGAGCGTAGCGATGGTTCCCGTCTTCAACAGGAAATTCGCCATCCGCATTGCCTCAACATTGTCGCCCGCAGCGACATCGCGCAGATCCAGAAGAATCTTCTTGTTGCCTGCCTTCTGCATCGACTTCAACCTGCTCTCCACCTGCTGGACGTGTTCATGATCCAACACACCCGGCTTCAGGTAGAGAATCGAGGAGTTCTCGTACATCGTCTCACCCACAGGTGGCATATTCGTCACCACGCGTGTCATGGTTATCTTCTCCGGGGCAGCCTTTCGCGGACGAACAACGGAGATTGCCAATTCGCTTCCCGGCGCTCCCTCCATCATCATCCGGATCATCGCCACCGACATATCGCGGGTGTCCTGTGTCCCGATCGCCTCGATAATATCTCCGTCACTCAGGTTCGCTTTGTCGGCCGGGCTTCCTGGAACGATCGAAACGACCGTCGCATATCCCCACCGTTTGGAGACATTGATTCCCACCTGGGCCTTGCCGCCCTTATCTGCCTTGAAGGTCTTGTAATCCTCTGGCGTAAGGTAGCTCGAGTCCGAATCGAGCGACTCCAGCAACCCGCGCAAAGCGCCGTTCGTTACCGTGGGAATGTTCGGCTCTTCCACGTAGTCCGTCTGAATATGCCGCAGCACTTCGCTGTACACGTTGATCTGGCGATAAGCACCGTCCTGATCCTCGGTTGCCGCGCTCACGCCGCTCGAGTTCATGCCCAGGAACACGGTCAGAACCAGGACCACCGAAACAGAAAGCAGAAGGATCTTCGAAATCTTCGGCATAGATAGAAAACTCTCCGGGCGATGAGGATCACCCATCAGGCGTTAGACGAAACACACTAATGAAATGATACTCTCGTATGGAGATTCCGCGATATAGGTCAGGAACTTCTTGGTGGCGGTGGACAGAATCGAACTGTCGACCTACGGGTTATGAGTCCGTCGCTCTAACCATCTGAGCTACACCGCCGATGCATGAAGACCGCGCCCACCAAAATCATCGCAACTCGAGGAGAATCGCCGCGGCACAGCCAGGTTCCATCATACTTGATTCCACCCAGGCTGGAAAGTCCAGCCAGGACCATCCCTTACGGGTCGTCGGGG
Source organism: Edaphobacter modestus (assembly GCF_004217555.1). Classification (GTDB taxonomy): domain Bacteria; phylum Acidobacteriota; class Terriglobia; order Terriglobales; family Acidobacteriaceae; genus Edaphobacter; species Edaphobacter modestus. The sequence goes on along the minus strand of NZ_SHKW01000001.1, from coordinate 4,788,075 downwards.
TCATCCCTGCCCGCCTCGCCTCCACGCGCCTGCCGCGCAAGATCCTGCGCTCCATCGCTGGCCGGCCTATGCTCGCGTGGGTCTGGGATGCCGCTCGCGCCTGCCCCCAGCTCGACGATCTTCTCGTCGCTACCGATTCCGAAGAGATCGCAGAGCTCTGCCGCGAGAACCACTGGCCATGTCAGCTCACCTCGCCCACCCTGCCCAGCGGAACCGACCGCGTCCATGCCATCTCCCAGGTTGTGGACGCCGATATCTACGTCAACATCCAGGGCGACGAGCCCCTTCTCAAACCCGAGCACCTCACCGCCCTGCTGCAGCCCTTCGTCAAACCTCAGGTCGAGGTCTCTACTCTCAAGGTCCTCTGCACGCCCGAGAACATTCACAACCCCAATGCCGTCAAGGTAGTCACCGCCGCAGACGGCCGCGCGCTTTACTTCTCCCGAGCCACCATCCCCTACAATCGCGACGGCAACCCCGCCCAGTACTGGAAGCACATCGGCCTCTATGCCTATCGCAGGGCTGCACTGCAGCGCTTCCCTGCGCTGCCAGCCAGTACGCTCGAACACACAGAGCGCCTCGAGCAGCTGCGATTCCTCGAAAACGGAGTCAGCCTCTATGTTGAGCCAACTCCGTTCGACACGATCGGTGTCGATACCGAAGAAGATCTTCGCCTGGTGGAGTCCCTGCTGTCGCGCTAGCGCTTCTCTGCACCAAAACGCAGCTCCAGGCCATGATCGTGCGCAGTTGCAGCAACTCCCTCCAGCGACCGCACCACCCAGTCCGCGTCGTGTAGCTGCGCCAGCGTGTGCGTTCCAATCACGCCTAACACTTGAGATCCAGCCGCCTTGCCCGCCCCCACGCCAGACGGTGCATCCTCCACCACAACACACTCCTCCGCCCGGCAACCCAGCAGCGCTGCGCCACGACGATAAGGCTCTGGGTCGGGTTTCCCCCGCTCCACATCGTCGGCGCTGATAATCCGTTCAGGAGCAGGCAGACCAGCGACTTCGAGCCGTCCCAGCATCAGCCGCCGTGTCGCCGACGTTACGATCGCCCATCGCTCTGGCGGAAGACTCTCCAGCAACTCCTTGGCTCCTGGAAGCACCCTCAGGTCCGAGGTGTCTGCGATCTCCAGGTCTTCAATCTCGCGAAGGCCTTCCAGCGGATCGATATCCGGCCGAAGACTCCGGATGATATCGATCGCTCGCATCCCATGTGGAACTTCGTAGGTCTCAGCATTCGGCACATCGTACCTCTTCGCCCAGATCCTCCAGCACCGCACCACGGAACCGATCGAGCTCACCAACACCCCATCCATATCGAAGAGCAGGCCCCTCGTCTCCACACGAACTGCTTCGCTCAAACTCCAGCTCCCTTCAGCACAAACGATTGCGCAGCTTCAAGCACCTTTGCCACCGACTCCGTAGAGCAGCTCTCGCAGTACACGCGAAGCAGAGGCTCCGTGCCCGATGTCCGCAGCAGCAGCCACGTCTCCGCAGCCTTGGGTTTGCCTGCACACTCTGAGTTCTCGAGGAAAAACTTGATTCCATCGAGCGTCTCCATGCGCAGCACCTTCATCCCGGCCAGCTCCGTGAGGCCGCCCTTCGCCCGCGCAATCGCCGACTGTTTGATCTCTTCATCAATGAGCATGTCCACCCGGCCATACTCGTGCACGCCGAACTCCGCCTGCAGCATCGCTACCAGCTCACCCAGCGTCTTCTTCTCATCGGCCATCACGTTAGCCAGCAGCAGGGAGTTCAATAGACCATCGCGCTCCGGAAGATGCCGGCTGATTCCTACACCGCCCGATTCTTCGCCGCCAATCAGAATCTCTTTTTCGAGCATAAGGTCTACGACATACTTGAACCCGATCCCATGCTCGTTCAGCGCGCGGCCATACTTCGCGGCGATGCGATCGATCATCTTCGTTGTGTTGAAGGCACGCGTCACCTCGCCCGGCCACTTCTTGCGCTCCAGCAGCCACCACAGCAGGATGGAAAAAATCCGGTGCGCATCAACCACGTTGCCATGCTCATCGACAGCGCCGATGCGGTCCGCATCGCCATCCGTAATCAACCCCGCATCGCACTTCTCCGCGACCACCGCAGCCTGTGTAGCCTTGATATGCGGCAGAATCGGCTCCGGGTTGATTCCCGGAAACGCAGGGTTGATCTCGTTGCGGATCTCGACAAACGGAATCCCCGCCCGGGAGAAGATCCCCGCGATAACGCCGCGTCCCGCGCCGTACATCACATCAATCAGGAACTTGTATCCACTTGCCTCGATCGCCTTCAGGTCGACAAACTTTTCCAGCGCCGCAAGATAGTCTGGCCCAAAGTCAACCTCTTCGATGGGCGCGGGCTTCCCGTCCTGCGGAACCGGCTCCAGGAGATAGCTCTCGATCGACGCCATGATCGAAGGCTTTCCCGACCCGCCATAGCTCGCCTTGTACTTCACGCCGTTCCACTCCGCGGGATTATGGCTCGACGTGATCATGACCCCGCCCGCAGCCTTTCTCTCCCGTACAGCAAAGGACAAGGCTGGCGTCGCGGTAATCCCGCTTGCCATCTGCACAGGAACTCCGGCCTTCGCGAGCACCTCGGCCACCACCCTGGCAAACGATCGAGAGCCGAACCTTGTGTCCCACCCGATGCAGACACCGGCCTTCGCGTTCTCCTGTTCGAGGACATAGTTCGCAATCGCTGCTGCGGCTACACGAACATTGGCATAGGTAAAATCATCGGCGATCACACCGCGCCAGCCATCCGTTCCAAACTTCACAACTGTTTTTGTCTCTGTCATAGAAATCCGTTACGACGAGCTCCTGATTCCAAAACATCGTAAATTCGTCTTCGCAACTTTCCCATTGGAACGCGCAGTGACGCTATGCCTGCCGTTCCTGGTCGTAGCCACTACACCAGATCCTCGCGCCCGGCCTGCTTCAGTTCGGCCACCACCTTGCCGACATCCTGCGAACGCTCGCGTGTCGTGATCAGCAGTGCATCCTCGGTCTCGACCACCACCAGATCGTTCACGCCAACAAGCGCAACCGCCTTGCCGGGAGCGTAGATGTAGTTACCATGGGAATCGATGTCGATGCAGGCCTGGTTCGTCTTGTCGAAGATATTCTTCTTTGCCAGATCTTCCGGACCGCAATCCGCCACATGCTCATGCAGTGCGGACCAGCATCCAAGATCGTTCCAGCAGAAATCTCCAGGGAGGCAGTAGATCTCCGAGGCCTCTTCGCCTTTGGCCGACCTGGGTTCCAGGACCGCATAGTCGATCGAGATGTTCTCGCACAGTGGGTAAACCTCTGCAAAAACCTGTTCAAACTCCGGCTTCCCATAAGCCGCTGCGATCTTCTCCATCTGCACCGCAATCGATGGGCTATGTTCCCGAATCGCGCCCACCAGTGTCTTTACGCTCCACAGAAACATGCCGCTGTTCCATGCATAGTTTCCCGACACCACGAACGCCTCAGCCAGCGCCTTGTGCGGCTTCTCCGTAAATCTCTTTACCCTGCGCACGTCGATACCGTTGACCTTCTCGACGACATTTCCGTACTCAATGTACCCATATCCCGTCTCGGCCTTCGTAGCGGAAACCCCAAGGACGACAATCTTCTCGCCGCTCGATGCCAGCTTCACGCCGGCTTTTACAATCTCCGCAAACCTCTTTCCGTCTTTCACGACATGATCCGACGGGAAGATGCCAAGGACCGTCTCCGGTTCGGTCCTCTCCAGCAGAAAGGCCGCAAGCGCACACGCCGGTGCGGTATTCCTTGCCGCGGGCTCACTCAAGATATGCTCACAAACGACAGCGGGAAGCTGATGGACGATCTCCTCTTTCAGCAGATCGTTCGTAATCACCCACACGTCGCCCGCTGACGCGACAGGCAGCAGACGATCGACGGTCTGCTGGATCATCGTCCGCTCACCATCGAGAGCAAGCACCTGCTTGGCATGCGACCGACGACTTCGCGGCCAAAACCGAGTTCCGCTTCCACCTGCAAGAATCACCGGAGCAAATCGAATCTCCGCTTCCTCAGCCCGATCGCCAGCAAGACCCATTCTTTCCTCATTTCAATGGAAAGGACCGCACGGGATTCTCCCGATGCGGCCCTTCTCCTGAAACTACCCTTTACCCCAGCGACGCAAAGTACTCCCGCATGCGCTTCACACCCTCATCCACGACATCATGCGAAACCGCATAGGACAAACGGATGTGCTCCTTCGTCCCGAACGCTTCGCCCGGAACCACAACAACGTGCGCCTCGCTCAGCAGCTTCGCCGCAAGATCGGTAGCCGACGTCGCCCCGCCCTTGCCCAGGAAGTTCCTCACATTCGGGTACACATAGAACGCGCCCTCGGGAACCGTACACGTCAGCCCCGGGATCGTCTTGAAGCCCTCCAGGACGCGGTCGCGCAGCTTGATGTAGTCGGCGCGCATCTCCGCCACGCACTCCTGCGATCCGCTCACCGCGGCGATCGATGCCCGCTGCACCATGCTGGCCGTGTTCGATGTGCTCTGCGACTGCAGCTTGCTCATCGCGGCGATAATCGCCTTGGGCCCAAGAGCAAAACCTGCGCGCCATCCCGTCATCGCGTAGGTCTTCGACAGCGAACCCAGAACGACCACGTGCTCCTTGCAGTCCTTGAAGCTGCCACCGCTGACGATGTTGCCCGTAAAGTTCAGGTAGACGTAGCACTCATCCAGCAGAACGAAGATATCGCGCTGATGCGCCAGCCGGACGATCGCCTCCAGGTCCTCTGGCGAAACCACCGCTCCCGACGGGTTCGACGGGGTGTTCAGAATAATCGCCTTGGTCTTCGGCGTAATCGCCGCCTCGATCATCTTGGCGGTCAGGCGGAAGTTCTCCGCCTCGTTGGTCTCGACGGGAACCACCACGCCGCCCGCGTACTGAATGATGTCCTTGAATGAAACCCAGTACGGTACCGGAAGAATCACCTCATCGCCATGATCGACCAGCACCTGGATCGCATTGAACAGCGCCAGCTTTCCGCCCGTTGTGAAGACGCACTCCTCCGGCGTGTAGGCCGAACCAAAATCGGCAGTGTGCCGGTCGACGATCGCCTTTCGGATCTCCGGAATTCCAGCGACGTTCGTATAACGCGTAAAGTTCTTTTCGATCGCATCGATCGCAGCATCTTTAATGTGCCGCGGAGTCGAAAAGTGCGGTTCGCCCGCGCCAAAATCCGCCAGGTTCACACCCTCGGACTTCAACTTCAGGGCCGCCGCGGTAATCGCCATGGTTGCCGAAACTTCGATGCGGCCGATGCGGTCCGCAAAGATCTTGGTTGCCGTCGCTGTACTCATGCCTCTAGTGTGGCAGATTTGCTCACCGAGATAAAGCAGGGAGAACGGAATGAGGCTTAGCAGCAGGTCCTGGTTTGATTCTGTTACGATTGCCGCCGAAGCAAACAGCACCTGAATCGCTTCGCCACGACGGCTATAGCCGACGTCGGCCGTTCGCTCCGTTTCACATTCCAAAAGAAAGAGTTAGGTGGGACATGATTCGTCTTGCATTCTCCGTGCACAAAAGCTCCTTTTATCGCATTGCAATTGCCTCTCTTGCCTGCAGCATTCCCCTCGCCTCGCACGCGCAGCAACCCCTAAAGACTCTCCTGGTAGGCGTCGATCATCGCACCGTAACCTCCTTGAACGGAGACTGGCACTACCTCGTGGACCAGCCGCCAGCGAGGGGACTCTACACCCTGGAAGGCAAGGTTCGGGACAACGGCTACGGCCTGAATACTCACCCGAACATCAGCAGCGGCCCCCACAACGAAGAGTACGACTTCGCAACCGCACCGACGATGAAGATTCCGGGAGACTGGAACACCCAGGACCCCACCTTGTTTCGCTACGAGGGCGTCGTCTGGTTTCAGCGGGACTTCGACTTTCAGCCAAAGCCCGGCACGCGAACCTTTCTCCACATCGGCGCAGCGAACTATAAGTCATTCGTCTGGGTGAACCAGAAACGTATCTGCGATCACGAGGGCGGATTCACCCCTTTCGATTGCGAGGTTACCGCCGCCCTCAAACCGGGCAGTAATTTTGTCGTCATCGCGGTGGATTCAACCCGCCACATCGACGACATTCCCGGCATCGGCATCGACTGGTTCAACTACGGGGGACTCCATCGTGACGTCTCGCTGGTGACGGTGCCCACGCAGTTTATAGATGACTACGACGTCCACCTCCGGCACGACACCACATTCTCGCCCGCAGCGGCGGATACCCTCACCGGATACGTCCATGTCGAAGGCGCTCCTGCGGGAACCGCCGTCACCGTCAGGGTGAGCGAAGCTGGCGTCGATACTACGGCAAAGACCGACGCCAACGGCCGCGCAGCCTTCGAAGTAAAAGCCAGTCACCTCAGCCTTTGGTCGCCCGAGACACCCAAGCTCTACAAGGTGCAGCTCTCCTCGGGGCAGGACTCGCTGACCGACGACATCGGTTTTCGCGATATCCGCGTCGATGGCACTCGAATCCTTTTGAACGGCAAGTCCGTCTTTCTGCAGGGCGCCAACATGCACGCCGAAGCCCCCTACCGCACGGGCCGCGTGAACAACGATGAAGATGTGAAGAATATCTTCGGCTTCCTGAAAGATCTCAACGCCAACTTCGTGCGGCTGTGCCACTATCCTCACGACGAGCGCATGGAACGGATGGCCGATCGCGAAGGCGTCATGATCTGGTCGGAGATCCCTATCTGGCAACGCATCTCCTACGACAAGCCCGAGGTCTATGCCAAAGCGGTCAACATGCTCAACGAGATGATCCGGCGCGACCGCAACAAGGCGTCCGTGATCCTCTGGTCGGTATCGAACGAGACGCCTAACAACCCGACACGCACAAAGTTCCTGACGGATCTTGCGAACGAAGCGCGGCGGCTTGACGCCACCCGCCCCATCACATCGGCCCTCATCGGACCCCATCCGAAGGGCAACCAGATGGTTCAGGATGATCCCCTGACCAACGCGCTCGATGTAATCGGCCAGAACGAGTACATCGGCTGGTACGAAGGCCGCCCCGAGGATGCGGACACGATGACGTGGACCTTCCCGCAAAAGCCCGTTCTGTTCTCAGAGTTCGGCGCCGAAGCAAAATTTGGCGTCCACGGCGGCAAGAACGAACGCTGGGCCGAGGAGCAGCAGGTCAACGTCTACGAACATCAGTTCGTCATGATCAACAAGATCCCACAGGTACGCGGTCTGATTCCCTGGGTTCTGATGGACTTCCGCTCACCCGTCCGCAACATCCCGAAGCTGCAGGACGGCTTCAACCGCAAGGGCCTCATCTCCGAAGATGGCAAGCAAAAGCAAGCCTTCCTCCTCTTCCAGAAGACCTACAAGGATCGCTCCGTGGGCAAGGCCGAATAGCTGCGCAGCAAGCAACACAAAGAGGAGCAGCCCAAAGGCTGCTCCTCTTTGTTTGACCGGATATTTTGCTCTTCTAGAACAGCACCTTGATTCCCAGCTGCAACTGCCGCGGGGGGAAGGAGGAGGAGATTGTACCGAAGTTAGCGTTAGTGGTCGTCAGGTTGAGGCCGTTGAAGTTCGTCCGGTTGAGGACATTGAAGGCGTCTGCCTGAAACTTGACGCGAACACGTTCCGTGATCGGAAAGAACTTCGACAGAGTAGCGTCGGTCTGCGCCAGTCCTGGTGCCTGTATGGCGGCGTAGGGAGCATTGCCATAGTTGGCGCCCGTAGGAACAGTAAACGGATTCGGGCAACCCGACCTCGCCGCACCGCAGATGTAGCCGTTGATCCCGGCGTGGTTATTGGCAAGGATCTTGGCTCCTGGAGTGTAGTTCGGACGAACGTTACCCACGCCCAGGGCAGAGACGGCCTGGACATTGGTATAGGGTCCGCTCTGGAGACGGGCAACTCCGCTTAGCTGCCATCCTCCGATCGTCTGACGTACAACGAAGTTATGCCCATTGAACGCCGGTCCCTGAATGACGAATGTGGCGACAAAGGCGTGCCGACGATCGTTCGAGAGAGAACCGTAGTTGTAGCCGAGATTGCTCCAGTTCTCAAGCGTCGCGTTGTTGCCATTTGAGTCGCCTAGAGCTTTCGAGAAAGTATAGGCGAGGGTGGTCGTGACAACGCCTGCACGCTTCGATGCAAAGATCTGAAGCGAGTTGTAGTTGAGGTTGGAGGCGAACCGGTTCATGGCAATGGAAGTAAAGCCCTTGTAGGGATTGGAGTAGTTGGTGTTGGTGATTCCGGCCACTCTGTTCGCAGCGACAACTCCCAGGTTGGGGAAGTTGATATTTGGGGCGGTTCCGGCCAGCTGGCGGTGTGCCACATTGCCTACATAGTTGATTTCCAGTAGCACGTTGCGTGTCACCTGGCGCTGCACGCCGAGGCTGTACTGGTACGTATAAGGGTTGTGTGCAAGGGGGTCTATAGCGTTGATGCCTCCCTGCGTAGTTGCAGCAGCGGCTCCACTGTTCAAGGTTGCGAGATTCCCGAAGTCCAGGTTGGTGTTAGACAGGAACGGCGCAATGTTGAGTTGGCTGAAGATCAAATTGCCCTGGGCACGATAGAAGAACATACCGATACCTCCGCGAATGACAGTCTTTTCATCCGCAGAGTAGGCGAACCCGAAACGAGGCCCGAATGCGCCGTGCATGTTGTAGAAGCCACGGGGTGCACCAGCAGGAATGAGAGGAAAGAGAGCTGTGTTGACGTTGGGTACGCGAATCTGCTGGTCAGCAGGAACTCCATCACCCGCACGCACAAGTCCGGCATAGGGGTTTCCACCCTTTGTCGTGTCGATTCTGCCATTGGGCAGAAGCGTAACTGGAGTCGAAGCCGCGTAGACGGCTGGATCGAAGTTCGAGATGTTATTGCCCTGCGTATACCAGGGGAAGATACCCTGCCAGCGAAGTCCTAACTCAAGGCTGAGTCTCCGGGTGGCTTTCCACGAGTCCTGTGCAAAGGCCTCAGGCTGAGTGAAGCGGAAGTGCCCCATTGGGTCTGCACTGGCCTCGGAGTAGCTGTTGAAGTTTCCGAGGAAAGAATCGGCAAGGGGATAGCAGGTCGTGTTGGCATTGGAAGCTCTGCCACCAGTGCAGGTGGCAGGCTGGAAGTTCGCGGTGCCGGTGTAGTTGGCACGACCGTTCTGGTCAACACGGTCACGGATGACGACAGCGCCAGCCTTGATGGTGTGATTGCCCTTGACCCAGGTGATGGTATCGGCCACCTGAATATCCGTTGAAGGTGACAGCAAGGCAAAATTAGGACCCTGCATGCCAGCGTATCCGGTGATGTTGACCTGCGGAATGCCGTTGGGATACGTGCCAACGTTCGGATAAATCTTCGCATACTCGAAGCCAAAGGTCTCACGCTTCCAGTTGTCGCCTGTAGGCGGGATGCGCTGCGCAGCCCAGCTGGCATTCACCTGGGCCTGATTGATGAAATTGGAGCTGACGGCCCAGGTGTACGAGAGCAGGTAGCTCTGTCCGGGACGGTTACGGATCGTCGGCGTCGTATTCAGGATACCGGCGTTTGAGAAGGTGCCAAATGGATCGGTAAGCGTGTTCTGATCGTGGATCCAACGACCATAGAGGGAGTGATGCTGATTGATGACCCAGTCGATGCGGATCAGATCCTGATGAAAGTTCAGGGGGTTCGGCGGAGCCAGAGTAAGGTTGTTGCTGGGAATGCCACCATCACGGAAGCTGAGACCCGCAGCGGAGATAGTCTTGTAGACATTGGCGATAGCACGACCGTCCGGAGTGATGAGCGATGAGACGTTGTTGTTCGGAACAGGCGTCGCGGTTCCCGGATAGTAGAGCTGATTCGGGCTGAAGGTCTGACCCGCAGCGGGTGTGCAAACGCCGCTGGGGTTAAATCCCGTTGTGCAGATGGCGGAAAAGTCTCCGTTCAACATCGCGGTGGTCGGCACAGTAAAGTTGGCGGCAGTTAGCTGCTGGCGAAGACGCTTCCACTCTTCACCGACGAAGAAGAACAGCTTGTCCTTGATGATGGGTCCGCCGACAAAAAACCCGAAGTCGTTGAAGATCAGCTGGGTCTTCTGTTTGGCAATGTAGTTCGTGGCATCAAGGTAGTTGTTGCGGAGGATCTCAAACGCCCCACCGTGAAATGCGTTGGTGCCGGACTTGGTGACGATGTTGAACGACGGGCCCGAGGTACGACCGAACTCCGCCGAAGCATTGGAGGTGTCGATCTTCACTTCCTGGATGAAATCAGGACCCACATTGTTCATCAGAGAGCCATTGGAACCGGCCACCTGGTTATACGCGCCATCAACGGTCAAGTTGCCCGTATCGGATCGGTTGCCATTGATCGTCTGGTTGGTCGAAGCCAGCGAGGTCGTCACCGCAAAGATGTCGGGATTCGTCACCACCGCACCCGGAACCAGGGTTAGAAGCTGCGTATAGTTGCGACCGTTCAAGGCAAGATTCTCAACCTGCTTGGAGTCGATCACGCGAGCCACTTCACCTGAGGTCGTATTCAGTGACTCGATCGCTCCACCCTGAACCTCGACCGTCTCGGTAGCCTGCCCCACGGGAAGCGTGAAATTCGATGTCACCTTCGCGTCCGCGCTGATGGAAACATCGGACTGTTTCGCTGTCTGAAACCCGGCCTTCGTTACGGAGATCGAGTAAACGCCAATCGGCAGGTTCGTCGCGATGAAGTTTCCGTCCTGATCGGAATTGACGGTACGCTTCGCCTGCGTATTCATCGAGGTGATGGTGACCGCCGCATCGGGAACGGACGCGCCTGTCGGATCGACAATCGTCCCCGAGATCTGCCCGAAGCTGCTCTGCGCGTGTGCCGGCAGACTAGAGAAAGCGAGCCCAACCGCAAGCAGTAGAATGCTCCAAATTTTGCAAAATCTGTATTGCATCTCTCAACCTCCCAAAGTTATCGAACCATTTGCATCTCATAAGAGCTGCCTTGTACCGGCAGTCCCCTTGAAGCTCTCTTGCCTTCCCCCGGTCGCAACAGCTACCGGGCTTCGCAAAGATGATTTTGATTGCGAGCGCCATTAACTCGTCTTAAGAGCACCCTTGTCAAGCGGTTCTCTGTTTGCGATTGAGGTACGAAATTCCAGAATTGTTACGTTTTAGTCATTCCGCTCCTATCGAAAGACACACCATGCCATCCGAAAGATCGACTTCTCCTTCCGCACAATGGGGGATGCCCTCCGGGCGTTACGCCGTATCTCGTGACTCACCGTTCGTTGTGGTCTTGAATCGATCTGAAGTATGGTGGCAATGTTCGCAACAGGGATGGATTCCACTTTGACCACCTCGCACGAAAACGCTTCCTCCTCGAGACGTCACTTCCTCAAAGGCGCTCTTGCCGTTGGCGCTGCCTCCGCTGTCCCGGCTTCCGCCTCCGCGGCCCAGGCGGCCCCAGTCGTTCCCGCTGACCGCCATTACTGGATCGACGTCGTGCGTCGCGTCTCTCATCCCGTCCTCGAGGCTGTCAGCAAGGCGCAGCTTCGCGCAACCATGCCGGTTGAAGCCGCTCGAGGTCTCCAGCAGGACCGCGGCAAATCCACTCACCTCGAGGCATTTGGACGGCTCCTCAGCGGCCTCGCCCCCTGGCTCGAGAGCACCGTCGAAGACAAATCCGAAGCTGCGCTGCAGGCAAGTTATCGCGAATGGGCCCGCGCCGGCCTGCGCAACGGTACCGATCCAGCCTCGCCCGACTATATGAACTTCGGAATGACTCCTCAATCCGTCGTCGACGCCGCATTTCTGGTCCTGGGCATCCTCCGCGCGCCAAAGCAGCTCTGGGAGCCTCTCGACCGCACTACCCGTGCCAATCTCGTCAAAGCCCTGCAGGCTACCCGCCAGGTCCTGCCCGGCCAATCCAACTGGCTCCTCTTCTCCGCCATGGTCGAAGCGGGCCTATGCTTCATGGGTGAGTGGTGGGACGCCCTCCGCGTCGACTACGCCATCCAGATGCACAAGGAATGGTTCGTCGGCGATGGAACCTATGGCGACGGCGCACACTTCCATTGGGACTACTACAACAGCTTCGTCATTCAACCCATGCTCCTGCAGATACTTGAAACCGTCCCTGCCAAATCCGCCATGTGGAGCGCCTTCAAACCCGTCGTGCTCGAGCGCGCACGTCGCTACGCCGCCATCCAGGAGAGAATGATCAGCCCCGAGGCCACCTTTCCCGCCATTGGCCGATCCCTCACCTACCGATTCGGCGCCTTCCACCTTCTCAGCGACATCAGCCTCCGCAGGCAGCTGCCGGACGCCGTCTCTCCTGAACAGGTTCGCTGTGCCCTCACTGCGGTCATGCGCCGCATGATCGAACGGCCCGGAACCTTCGACGCGAAGGGCTGGCTTACCATCGGCTTCTCCGGCCATCAGCCTGCGATGGGCGAGACCTACATCTCCACCGGAAGCCTGTACCTCTGCGCCGCCGCATGGCTGCCCCTCGGCCTCCCCTCAAGCGACGTCTTCTGGTCAGGACCGGCAAAGCCTTGGACCGAGGCAAAGATATGGGGCGGCGAAGACGTCCCTGCCGATCACGCATCTTCCGCATAAGAATCCATTCCTTCTGCCCGGTATCATGTCGCCGATGAGGAAATTCAGGTTCTTCGCATCCATTCCACTCCTGCTGGCCCTCCGCGCCGCCCCGCAGGATGCAGCTCACGCAAACTGGCCCAACATCGGAGCCTCTCCCGGTAACTCCCACTACTCCACGCTCCAGCAGATCAACCGCTCCAACGTCTCGCGGCTCAAGGTCGCATGGACCTTCCAGACCAACGAATCCGGCGGCCTCGAAACCACGCCGATCGTCGTGGACGGCATCCTCTACGCCTACACGCCCAGCCAGAAGGTCATCGCCCTCGACGCCGCCACCGGCAACCTGCGCTGGAAGTTCGACGCCGGCGTCAAAGCCACCGGCCCCAATCGCGGCATCACTCTCTGGAGCGGAGGGAGATCCGGCAACGACAAACGTCTCCTCGCAGGAATCGCAAACTTTCTCTATGCCCTCGACCCTGCCACCGGCAGACCCATCCCCACCTTTGGGCACGATGGCCGCATCGACCTGCGCGAAGGCCTTGGACGCGACCCTCAACTCCAGTCCATTGCCCTCACGACTCCCGGCGTGCTCTACAAAGACCTCATCATCGTCGGGGGCCGCACTCCCGAAACCCTGCCCGCCCCGCCCGGCGATATCCGCGCCTTCGACGTCCACACCGGCGCGCTCCGCTGGTCCTTCCACACCATCCCTCATCCCGGAGAACCCGGCTACGAGACCTGGCCCCCTGACGCCTGGAAGACTGCAGGCTCCGCCAACAACTGGGCCGGAATGGCGGTCGACGCCGAGCGGGGCATCGTCTATGTCCCCACCGGCTCCGCCGTGCCCGACTTCTACGGAGTCTCCCGCCTCGGCGATAACCTCTACGCCAACACGCTCCTCGCGCTCGATGCCGCCACCGGCAAACGCCTCTGGCACTTCCAGGGAGTCCATCACGATCTCTGGGACCGCGACTTCCCCGCCGCCCCTATCCTCGTCTCCATCAAACGCGGCGGTAAGCTCGTCCCCGCCATCGCCCAGACCACCAAGCAGGGCACGCTCTACCTCTTCGACCGCACTACCGGCAAGTCACTCTTCCCCATCGAAGAACGTCCAGCTCTCACCAGCCCCACGCCCGGCGAGATCGCCGCAAAGACCCAGCCCTACCCGCTCCAGCCCGAACCCTTCGCCCCCCAGGCCGTCACCGAGGACACCCTCACCCAGCGCACACCCGAGGCACACGCCTGGGCCGTGAACCGCCTTCGCGAGATGCGCAACGACGGCCAGTTCGTTCCTCTCAGCGTCGGCAAAGACACTCTCGTCACCCCCAGCTTCGAGGGTGGCGCCGAGTGGGGAGGTCCCGCCCTCGATCCCCAAACCGGCATCCTCTACATCAACGCCAACAACTACGCCTCCATGGGAGCCCTCGCAGTCCACACCGGCGACTCGCCCGGACGCGCAACCTATCTCTCCCAGTGCAGCGTCTGCCACGGCGACCACCGCCAGGGCTCGGCTCCGGCCTTCCCTTCGCTGCTCGGCATCACCCAGCGCCTCACCTCCGCCGAGATCACCGCCGCCATCCACGACGGCCGCGGACGCATGCCAGCCATCCCCCTTCAGGGCAAGCCCCTCACCGAGCTCCTCACCTACCTCGCCACCCCGACCGACCCTCCCCCCACCCCAGAGGAACAGTCCGCCACCGCACCACCCGCCGGGTCCAAAACCCACGACTCCGCCGCGCAATACACCATGACTGGCTATCGTCGCTTCAACGACCCCGACGGCTATCCCGCCACCGCCACGCCATGGGGAACCCTCAACGCTCTCGACCTGGTCACCGGAATATATCTATGGAAGATTCCCCTCGGCCAATATCCCGAGCTCGCCGCCCAGGGCCTTCCCGACACCGGAAGCGAGAACTACGGAGGTCCCACCGTCACCGCCGGCGGCCTGCTCTTCATCGCGGCTACCAACTTCGACCACAAGATCCGCGCCTTCGACAAGACCACCGGCAAACTGCTCTGGGAAGCCACCCTCCCCTTCGCCGGCAACGCCACGCCCATCACCTATCAGGTCAACGGCCGCCAGTATCTCGTCATCGCCGCCGGAGGCTCCAGCCTGAACCCACGCGGCGCCATCGGAGGAGTCTATGTCGCCTTCGCGCTACCCGAGTGAGCAGGACAATGCTTCCTCATGCGTGTTGACGGAAGCAGGGAAAGCCGCAGACCTGCGCATTCGGGAATCTGTCATAGCCTTCCATCTCCATGTCATCGATAGCGAACGCCATCCTCATCGCCCTGCAACCTTAGCCTTCAGCCGCTCCACTACAAGAGGAGGCACCAGCGACGAAACATCGCCCCCCAGCTCAAATACGCCCTTGATCAGCCGCGAACTCACATACGTGTACTTCTCTGCCGGCATCATGAACAGTGTCTCCAGCTCCGGGTCCAGCTTGCGATTCATCATCGCCATCTGAAACTCGTACTCGTAGTCGGAGATCGCCCGGATCCCCCGCAGCACCGCCTTCGCCCCCTGCTGCCTGCAAAAATCCACCAGCAGCCCATCAAAGGTCGCCACCGAGACATTCCCCACACCCCGGGTCGTCTCCGTAATCATCTCCACCCGCTCCGAAACCGTGAACAGGGGGGTATCCTTCTCCGAGTTGCGCAGAATCGCCACCACCAGGTGGTCCACAATCTTCGCCCCTCGCGCGATCAGGTCGAGGTGGCCGTTCGTCAGCGGGTCGAACGTGCCCGGATAGATAGCCTTTACCGTATGCATTCCAAAGCAGCATATCCTGTCCCGGCGAAAAATATCTGGTCTGGATGTAGTCCTTACCCGCCAGGTCCCGTCTGTTCTGGTATCCAGGCGAAAGCGTCTTCGCTCCAGCCTGCGGTCAACGCATGTCCACCAAAGCTCTAGCCACGGACCTCGTCTCCGAAGCCTCCCAGGCCGCCGTCCTCTCCACGCCCTTCGACGACCTCGCCGCCGTCATCGAAATCCATCGCCCCCGCGTCTTCCGCTTCCTCCTCGCTTCGCTCCGCGATGCCGATCTCGCCGAGACCTTCACCCAGGAGACCTTTCTCCGCGCCTGGAACTCCCGCTCCACCTTCCGCGGCGACTGCTCCATCGCCACCTGGCTCACCCGCATCGCCCTCAACCTCGTCCGCGATCACACCCGGACCGATCGCTTCCGCTTCTGGCGCCGCGTCTCCGCCCAGACCATCGATCCAGCCGACATCGCCGCCTTCCTCCCCCACCCCGACTCCCCCGCCGAGTCCCGCCTCATCGCTACCGAGCAGGTCGCCATCCTCTGGCAGACCGTCTCTACCCTCTCTTCCCGCCAGCGCACCATCTTCCTCCTCCGCTTCGTCGAGGAGATGGAGCTGTCCGAGATCGTCTCCGTCACCGGCATCCCCCTCAGCACCGTCAAAAGCCATCTCTATCGTGCGCTGACCCGCATCCGTGAACGCCACGCAGAACTCTCAAGGAAACCCCGATGAGCCTCCATACCCAGATGAGCCCTCATATCCACCTGACCCATCAACAGCTCTGCGATCTCCTGATCGCTACGCCCGAGGAGACCTCGCCCCAGCTTGAGCGTCTCCGCGAACACCTTCGCGACTGCCCAGCCTGCGCCGACGAGTTCGCCTCCATCCGCCAGCCCCTTGCACGCTTCCATTCCGCCACCACGGCCTGGGCCGGCCATAACGCGGCCAGCCGTTCCTGGACGCTGCCCCCCCTTCCGGCCTCTTTCCCTTTTGCTCCCTTTCGTCGGAGAGCTGGGTGGCTTCTTGCGACCGCTGCGCTTCTTCTTGCAGCCGCAATCCCTTTTGCGATTCGCGACCATTCGTCCTCGAACCCAGCCCATCCCGTCACTGCAGCAACCTCGCAGCCATCCAATCCCATCGGGGATGAAGCCCTCCTGGAGGAGGTCAATCAGACTCTCTCCTCCTCCATCCCTTCGCCCATGCAGCCGCTCGCCGACCCCACCGCCGGCCGCTTCAACCAGACCGACTCCATCTCAAGGAAGAACTAATATGACCCGCAATCAAATCTTTGCCTCTGCCTCTCTTGCACTTCTCTGTGGCCTTCCCGCCCGCTCCCAGCAGCCGCAGCCACCCCCCCCTGCCGCACCGCCCGCCGATGTCGTAAGGACGGCGCCGCGCGCCAGGACTCGCGACTTCAACTATCGCGTCGTCGGTCCAGGGGAGCCCGGAATGCGTCCCGAACTGCGCATCGCTCCTCCCGGCATCTGGTGGAAGAATCCCGACATCGCCCAGAAGATCTCCCTCACCTCCGACCAGCAGAAGCGCATGGACGACATCTTCCAGCAGAGCCGGCTCCAGCTCATCGACCTCAAGGCCAACGTCGAAAAACAGGAGGTCATGCTCGAACCCATGCTCTCCGCCAATCCTCCCGACACCAACAAGGTTCTTTCCCAGATCGACCGCGTCGCCAGCGCCCGCGCCGAACTAGAAAAAGCCAACGCTCGCATGCTCCTCGGCATCCGCGGCGTCCTCTCCGCCGACCAGTGGACCAAGTTGCAGGCTGAGCTGCGCGACAACCAGCGCTTCATGTTCCACTTCCAAGGCAGACCCGAGGGTCCGGGCTTTGGCCCTAAGGGCCCCGGCCCCGCAACTCTCAAGGTCAACCCCGGCGGTCCGCTCAGCCTGCTCAATCTTCCTCCCCTTCCCGATCCCGGCCCGGAGGTTGGAATTGTCATCGGCGGCATACCCCAGGACGGCCCGGAGCTTGACCTCCAGATACCCTCGCCCGATGTCGATCTTGACCGTTGAGAGCCGAAACCCCATCGCCTCTTCTGCTCGACAACGAAGACTTGAAGCAGAAAAAAGAAGGCCCTCGCCGTAGCGAAGGCCTTCTTTTTAAACTTGTAGCTAGCGACTGAATCTAGGATCGCTTGCCCTTCACCACTTCGGTTGCGGCGGCCGCGCCATTCACCGGAACAGCCGGAACTTCGACCTCTCCGCTTATCGCGGAGATGCCCAGTTTCTTGCGAACCTCAGCATCGATGCGGCCAAAAACATCCTTATTTTCCTTCAGGAAGCCGCGAACATTCTCGCGTCCCTGTCCGATGCGCTCGCCAGAGTAGCTGTACCATGCGCCGCTCTTCTCGACGACGTTGTGAAGCACTGCCAGGTCCAGCACGTCACCCTCCCGCGAGATACCTTCGCCGTACAGAATGTCGAACTCGGCATCACGGAACGGAGCCGCAACCTTGTTCTTGACGATCTTGACCTTGGTGCGCGACCCGGTAATGACATCGCCCTCCTTCACCGCTCCGATGCGGCGAATGTCGATGCGAACCGAGGAGTAGAACTTCAGCGCGCGGCCTCCGGTCGTCGTCTCGGGGTTTCCGAACATCACGCCGATCTTGTCGCGGATCTGGTTGATGAAGATCAGGCAGGTTCGGGACTTCGCGACGGTTCCGGTCAGTTTCCGCAGGGCCTGGCTCATCAGTCTTGCCTGAAGTCCCATGTGCGAATCGCCCATCTCGCCGTCGAGTTCAGCCTTCGGCACCAATGCCGCCACCGAGTCGACCACAAGCACATCGATCGCTCCCGAGCGCACCAGCGCCTCCACGATCTCAAGAGCCTGCTCGCCGTAGTCCGGCTGGCTCACCAGCAGATTGTCCGTGTCTACACCCAGTTTTTTGGCATAGGCCGGGTCAAGCGCATGCTCGGCATCCACAAAGGCCGCGAGGCCACCGGCCTTCTGGGCCTCGGCGATGATCTGCAACGTGATCGTTGTTTTGCCCGACGACTCAGGGCCGAAGATCTCCACAACGCGCCCACGCGGAACGCCGCCTACTCCAAGCGCCGCATCGAACGAGATCGAACCGGTGGAGATGACCGAGATCGGGACAATCGCCTCCTTGGCTCCGAGCCTCATAATCGAGCCCTTGCCAAACTGCTTTTCAAGCTGTGAAAGCGCTGTCTCTATTGCCTTGTTGCGGTCATCTGCCACGTGATTTCTCCTCGGGATAACATCAAAACGGATTCTAGCATTTAAAGACGGAGAGGCAAATAAAAAGCGAATAGACTTGGTGTCATCTTCGATGGTCTGGGGTCAAGTTCCTGCGATGCTTATAGACTGAGCGCCAGTTTACGGTGGAAGACAGAGAGCATCATGCTTTTGAGCTGGTGTTCGAGCTCAGGGTCGTAGCGGTAGCCTTCGTCGCGCATGAAGGCATGGGCGCCGTTGACCTCGATCCACTGGTAATTGGCTTGCACTTCGTCGAGGCGCGCAAGCAGCTTGCGTCGGCCTTCGAGGGGAACGTGTGGATCCTGGCGCCCCCAGATGTGGAGCAGCTCGCCCTTGATCTCGGAGGCGCGGGCGAGCGAATCGTCCTTCTTGCCGGCGCCGAGCGTACCCGAGTGGATGTCGGTCGCGTAGAAACAGACTGCGGCGCGCACCTCGGGATTCATTGCAGCGCGAAAGGCGATATGGCCTCCGAGACAGATGCCGACCACGCCCAGCCGCCCGTTGCACTGCGGCATCGTGGCCATGTGACCGAGCAGCGAGCGCGCGTCGTCGTCGTAGGCAGACAGATCCTTCGCGTATTTGTCATAGTTGCCCTTGTCGGAGCCGGCTTGATCATAGGCGAGTACCGTGCCAGCAGGCTCAAGCTCGTGGTAGACCTCGGGCACCGCAACCAGATAGCCATGCCCCGCGAGGAACGTGGCGAAGCGGCGAATAGGGCCGGTCATCTGAAAGATCTCCGAATAAAGAATGATGCCGGGGAACTGCGCGCCTTCAACAGCGGGGTGGAAGAAATACGTCCGCATCGGGCCGTTGGCGGTGGGAATGTCCTGTACGAGGTCGTCTTTGAGGACCATGTGACTCCTTTTGCAAACTCCGTGTGCTGATAAATCAGCTTGTGATGGGTGACAGCTTATTGCGCACTAACATCCCAACGATCCATGGCTTTCTCACCTATCGTCTCAGCAGGTCCACCGGCTCGTTCACATCCTCGATCCGGAAATGGCTCGCCAGCGCCGGATGTCGGGCCTCAACCGCCTTGTACATCTCCCACGCCACGCGCCGGTAGCTGAAGTGCCCCGCGACCCCCGAGCGCAGCTCCGAGATATACAGTGCCTCCGCAAAGTCCATCTTGAACATCGCACGGCATCGCGTCCCCAGCGGAAGGCAATACTGAGCCGACTGCGCTGCCTCAGTCACTCCCGAATCCCGCAGCGCGCGATACGCCGCAAACGCCGCATCCATCGCCGCCTTGTATTCGGCCTCAAGCCCAGCCTCGGCCAAGGTTGGCTGACCGGGGCAGACCGGCTCCTCGTAGCCATGCGCATCCGTAAACGGCTGCAGCAACTGCACACAGCGCCGATGCCGGTGCATGTCGCGGAAGCCTCCTATATCCATCAGAATGTCGAAGCGGAATCCCCGTCCCGCGCTGAACGCGCGCAGCAGCTCATCATGTCTGCCACGATGCTTCGTTCCCAGCGCAATCAGCTCGTCACGCCGCTGCCCCGTCAGCGCAGCCACATTCGAACGCAACTGCCGATAGGAGTAGTGGCAATTGGAATAGAGCAGCGAGGTCGCAAGCTCAACCTCCAGCGGCTCCTCGTCATCCAGCAGATCGACCACAGGCGCAAGCTCAATCGGCTGGCTCCCCATCAACTCCGCCGCCGCTGCGGCAAGTTCCCTTCGGCTCTGATCGAGATACGGGTTCGGATTCGCGTACTTCACCAGCGTCGGCGCCGTCTTTACCTGCCGCATCAGGAACCCCTTTGCCCGCGCGCCACACTCACCGTCGACCGAGCCGATCTCCTCGCACAGCACTTCGGCGTCGCCGTGATTGACATTCCACGCGGGCTCAGTCGCCGCCTTGCGCAGCTTCTCCCCGATCTGCCTCACCTCCGCAAACGGGCTGGTCAGTAGCCGCGACACCTGCGTCTCCAACGTGCGCGCATTGACGATCTGGCCCAGCGACGTATTCGTCGCCAACGGCAAAAGGTAGCGAGCCACATCGAACGCCCGAGCCTTCAGCGTGCGCTCATACGCCTCGGCCTTCATCTCCTCCGGCCGCGAAATCGCCCCTTTCAGAGCCTCCAGCATCCCCGCCCCCACCTGCTGGTAGGCCTTGAACATCGCCTCGATCGCCGCGGTAAAGACCGGCGTCTTTTCCCCCAGCTCGGGGGTGTACCATCCCGAGCGCCGAAAATCCTGGTAGCGCGTGGACCGCTCCTGTCCATCCCATCGCTGCTCATCGACCAGCTCGATCGCCGCAAGCAGGCTCAGCCTCTCGATGGCAAACGGAATGTGCGCAAGATCGGCGATCGAGCGATGGCCATATTGAAAGTAGAAGGTGTTCAAAAACTGTTCGGCGCGCTGCGCGCTGATCTCGACCAGCGACTCCTTCATGCTCAATGCGGAGCGTGAATACTTCGCCATAGCATAAGCGAGAACCTCGGGATCCGCTCCATGGATCGCGTAGACGTCGGTTTCGCCAGGTGCCGCTGCAGGGTTAGGGGAGGAAAGATTCTTCTCGTCGCCAGACATGATGAACCTCAGAATACGTTATGGGAACCGAGCCCGTAACGCACCCCGTGCGCTCGTATAATGCGGTCTGTACGTCTTAACGGAGGTTCATGAGCACTCTCGGCAATCGCATCGCATTGGTTACAGGAGCTTCGCAGGGAATCGGGCGAGCTGTAGCCCTCGAACTGGCTCGGCGAGGAGCGCACGTCGCTCTCGCAGCAAGGAACATTGAAAAGCTGTCCGCAGTCGAAGCTGAGATTACCTCCGCCGGTGGAACCGCAAAGGCCTTTGGGCTCGACGTCGCCAGCGAGGAATCCATCAAGAGCGGCGCCAAAGCCATTATCGGACACTTCGGCAAGGTCGAGATCCTCGTCAACAATGCCGGCATCACCCGCGACATGCTCTCCTTGCGCCTGAAGCGCGCCGACTGGGACGACGTCCTCACCACCAACCTCACCGGAGCCTTCCTGCTCTCGCAGGCCGTCATGTCCTCGATGGTCAAGAACCGCTGGGGAAGGATCATCAACATCACCTCGGTCGTAGGACAGATGGGGCAGGCAGGACAGGCCAACTACGCCGCCTCGAAGGCCGGCCTCATCGGCATGACCAAGTCTCTTGCCCGCGAGCTGGCCAGCCGCACCATCACCGTTAATGCCGTTGCGCCCGGCTACATCGAAACCGCGATGACCGCCGTCCTCACCGAAGAACAGAAGAAGATGAACGCTCAGTACATCCCGCTCGGCCGCGTCGGAACCGACGCCGAGGTCGCCTACGCCGTCGCGTTTCTCGCCTCGGACGAGGCCGCCTACATCACCGGTCACACCCTCGACGTGAACGGTGGAATGCACATGGGCTGAGAGCCCCAGGATTCAAAATGCCGACCATCGCGCTCAAAGAGGCCCGCAGCGAGGAAGACATCCTCGCTGTGCGCCGCCTGATGCGGGAATACGGCGACTATCTCGCCAACAGTCCCTCCGGAGCCGCAAGCATCTGTCTCACCGGCTATGAGCAGGAGCTCCAGAACCTCCCCGAAGGCTACACTGCAATCCTTCTGGCCGAAGTCGACGGCATCCCCGCCGGGTGCGTCGCCCTCAGGGAGATCGTCCAGGATCACCGAGCCTGCGAGATGAAGCGTCTCTGGGTCGCCTCCGGCTTCCGTGGCCTCCGTCTCGGTCGGCGACTCGTCGAGCAGGCCATAGCCTGGGCCACGATTCAGGGATTTCAGTCCATCTATCTCGATACCGTGCCGGCAGCCATGCCGGAGGCAGGCCGCTTGTACGCCAGCCTCGGCTTCGTGCCCATCGAACGCTACAACCAGAATCCCCTCCCGGGTGTGGAGTTCTTCCACCGCCCCCTCGGTAACGTCCGATAACCAGAAAAAGTCTGTTGCCGAAATAGATTCCTCCAGAGCCTGGGGTTCAAGTAAAACTTCAGGTCATCGCTCCATCTCCATGCAGACGAACCTCCGCTGGTACAAGTACCGACAGGACTGAAAGATAGGGATTGACCACCGCTCCCAGGGTGTTTACTTTGTGGCTAATGGCCACCATGCAAACACTTTCTGCCGAGTTAGAAAATGAGCCCACCGAGGCTCTTTCCATTGCATTGAATATCGGGAATACGATCCGAAGCTACCGGCTCCAAAAAGGGATGTCGCAGGGCGACATCGAAAAACGGACCGGACTTCTGCGCTGCTATCTGTCGCGCGTGGAAAACGGCCACACCGTCCCTTCCCTAGAGACCTTGCAGAAGATCGCCCGCGCGCTCGACCTGCAACTGGCCGAGTTCTTTGCCGAGGAGATCGTCAGCAAGGAGATGTCGTCGCTCCACCTCAACGAGGACGAGATCCGCTTCCTCACTCAGGTGCAGCGTTATTCGGCAAACCTGGGAGAGAGTGATCGCCGGCTGCTGCTGGCGATGGTCCGAAAGTTCTCCCAGACCGCCCTCACCTAATCAAGAATCTGCTTTCGTGATCTCGGATCTGACTACGTTTGTTTACCGCAGGTTGGCGATCCAGTGGCCGAAGAGCGCGAGCATCAGCGCTGCAACCGCGAAAGTAAGTTTCTGTCGCGTCAGATAGCGTGCCCGGCCGCTGGTCATCCTCGGAACAAGGGGGACGCCCAGCGCGAGGCCCGAGAGAAACCCGCCAACGTGCGCCGAGTTGTCGATGCGGATCAGCGGCAGCACAACCGTCGCCAGCCCGATCACAAGATTGAGCCCCGCAAACTGGATCAC
This sequence comes from Edaphobacter modestus, assembly GCF_004217555.1. Lineage (GTDB taxonomy): Bacteria > Acidobacteriota > Terriglobia > Terriglobales > Acidobacteriaceae > Edaphobacter > Edaphobacter modestus. The sequence goes on along the minus strand of NZ_SHKW01000001.1, from coordinate 4,764,763 downwards.
GGAGCGGCGAAGGCGATGCAGTTCGAGGGTGGGAATGGGAAGCTTGCGATTGGAGAGCAGGACAATCAGGATTCCCGCGATCCCGAAGACGGCTCCCGAGGCTCCCGCTCCCACCGAGACGAAGTCGCGCATCACGATGTTGACCAGCAGGCTCAGAAGATTGCCCGCCACACCGGTCAGCATGTAGACCGCGATCATGCCCCACGGCCCCAGCAGCGGCTCTCCCAGCAGCCCCAGATTCCACAGGCACCACATGTTCGTGAGCAGATGGATAAGCCCCACATGCACAAAGGTGGCGCTCAGCAGCCGATACCACTGCCCATGCAGCACCAGTGCAGGCACATTGCCTCCAAAGTGAATCAGCTGTGCCGGGGTCGGCGAAGCCGGGTCGACTCCATGAAGAATCATCCACAGAAAAACGGCGCAGTTGATTCCGAGCAGAACATAGGTTCCCGGTGCTGACAGGATGCTGCGCGTGCGGCGGCGCGGAGCCGGAATATCTTCCGCGATATAAGCGCCCGGCGGATCGCCAGACGGAAGGATCTCGCCTTCAGGCTGATGTGAGGAGGACATGAGGTCGTTCCTTCAGGTTACCAAATGCCGAGCCGCGGCGAAGAGAAGCGCAATAGGAAAGGAGGGCTCGATTGGCCCTCCTTCCTTGGATTCCCGCAAAGGTCAGGCTGCCTTGGTAAAGCGGTTGCGAAGATCGGATGGGATCCGCTGCTGAACGATTTCGCCCAGGAATCCCGGAAGCGGGGTGGCGACAGCGACCAGAACCCACAGAAGCGTAGAGAGCACCAGTCCGGTGACCGCAACCGCCTCGAGCGAAATCGCCACGGCGTGCGCCTGGTAAAGGTGAAGCTCAACCTTGCCGATATGGGTGATGAGCTCAACCCGGTGGATAATCACCGCGGCAAGAAGGAAGGCAACAATCGACAGCGTGCTGACCGAGATCAGCAGAACATCGATCGTCCGAGCCACCCTCTGACGGTGTCTGCAATGGCTGCACTCGGCAAAATGTTGTTCATAGTCCGTTCGCATAGCCGGCGAAAGACCGGAGATATCGTAACGCCAGCCGGAGAGAATCGCGCCCACAACCTGATCGTTGCAGCGGGCGGAGCGATCGTGACGGCCATCTCCTGATTTTGAGGCAAATCTTTTCATCATCTTTTCAGACTTCATTCTACCGTGTTTGATAGCCGGGAGCAGCGAAAAGATTTGATCCAGAGGTAGCTGCCCCGCCAACACTGCGCTTCACTGATTGCAAAATCTCCTTTATCTACAAAGAGATCGGGGCCAGCGGAGCGGTCTGCTCCGCCAGCAAAATGCGGTTTCCAAGCAACGTCGGATGGTTCATCAGCGCCTGTTCGGCCGAAAGCCGGGCCAGCTCCGGTGCATTATTCGACTCCGACAGATGTCCCAGCACGATGTAGGCTGCCGCGCCGTCGTAGTCCCGCTCCAGAAACTCGGCCGTGGCCAGATTGGAGAGATGGCCCACGCGCGAGAGCACGCGCTGCTTGACGCTCCACGGATAAGGACCGTCCTTCAGCATCTCCAGATCGTGGTTGGACTCCAGCAGCAGAACGTCGATCCGCTTCAGCGCGGTCTTGACGTTCGGCGGCATATAGCCAAGATCGGTCGCCACCGCCATGCGGACTCCCTCCGACGCGAAGACGAAGCCGCACGGATCGGCTGCGTCGTGCGGAATGGTGAAGGGAGTGATTTCGATATCGCCGATCGAGAACTGGCTGCCCGAGCGAAAATACTCCACGGCAGGAAGATAGGTCGGGTCGGCCTTCGCGGAGGGCTTCTGCGCCGCCTCCAGCTCCTGCTCCTCCGGCTCTGCGGAGTCTGGGCTGCTCGAGGAAGACTCGACTGCCGCCGACATGCTGTCACAGAGTCCCGGCTCGGCGTCGGCAGAGACGGCTGACGCGGCATGGGCCCGTGCTTCCTTCTCCCGCTGCACATGGTCGAGCCACTGCGCATACGACATCGTCGTGCGCGGCGTCAGCATGCGAACCCAGGCGCGATGCGTCGGCTCCGTAAGGTAGACCGGAACTCCAAGCTTTCGTGCCAGGACTCCAAGCCCCGCCACGTGGTCCTGATGCTCATGCGTGATCAGGATCGCGTCGAGTGCCGCCGGATCCTCCCCCGCCAGCACCATGCGCTTCATCAGCTCGCGGCAGGAAAGTCCCGCATCCACCAGAACCCGCGTTCTTGAAGAAGAGATGACCGCGCTGTTCCCCTTGGACCCGGAAGCTAGCACCGTCATACGCATCATGGCTCTACGATACGCCCGATCGTTGTGAGTTTTCGGGCAGGGTTACTCCTTTGGTTCCGGAAATTGGGGCGACAACTCGATGCGCTCGATATCGGAGAGCAGGATCGAGTGACCGGCCGTTCCCTTCTGCGCCCACGTACCGTCAGGCCCAGGAACCACCTCGAGACAGAAGAGGTCGGGCGTCTCTCCTTCGTCGAAGACAAAGAGAATCTGCGCGAGCAAGCGGTGGCCCTGAATCGTCTCCAGGACGACCACCTTGTCGATCAGCGTCGGAAGAAGGGCGCGTTCCGCTTCGGTCACTTTTGCACAGAATGGCGCAGCGGCGCGAGAAAGTTCACCGTCGAGCGAAGAACCACCTCGTTGCGCTGGTTGTAGGCGAGCGTGCGTGTGCGCACCACGCCATAATCCGGACGGGAGTTGGAGTGGCGCACACCGACTACCTCGATCTCGGTGCGGATAGCGTCGCCAGGGCGCACCGGCTGCGTCCAACGCATCTCCTCGACGCCGGCGCCGATCATGCCGCCAAAGACTGGAACCGACTGCACCCGCAACCGCATCACGATCGCCGCCGTCAGCCATCCCGAGGCCGCCAGGCCTTTGAAGAAAGAGCCTTCGCCAGCCGCTTCATCCAGGTGGAACGGCTGGGGGTCGTACTTCTGGCCAAACTCCTTGATCTCCTCGGCCGTCACCTTCGCGCTGCCCACCGAGTTCATCTTCTGGCCGACATAAAAGTCTTCAAAGAACATCTCTTTCGGCATGGAATCTCCTGGAAGGTAGTTTACCTCCCGCAGTTTCAGTACACCGCGACTAGGTGTAGGTATAAAATCCGCGTCCGGATTTGCGACCGAGCCAGCCTGCATCCACCATGCGGATCAGCAAAGGACAGGGACGATACTTCGGGTCACCGATTCCCTGCTCCAGCACGCGCATGATATCCAGGCACACATCGAGCCCGATGAAGTCGGCCAGCGCCAAAGGCCCCATCGGATGGGCCATGCCAAGCTGAAAGATCTTGTCCACGGCTTCAGGAGTGGCCACCCCCTCCATCACCGCGAAGACGGCCTCGTTGATCATCGGCATCAGGACCCGGTTCGAGATGAAGCCCGCGGCATCGTTTACCTCGACCGGCGTCTTGCCCAGCGCTACCGCGAGCGTCTGCACCGTCTCAAAGGTCTCCTGCGACGTCTCCAGCCCGCGAATCACCTCGACCAGCTGCATCACCGGCACGGGATTGAAAAAGTGCATCCCGATCACCTGTCTCGGACGCGAGGTCTGGGCCCCTAGCTTCGTGATCGAGATCGAGCTGGTGTTGCTGGCAAGGATCACTTCCGCACGCAGGATGCGGTCGAGGTCGCGAAAGATCTCCGCCTTCACCTCCAGTCTCTCCGTCGTTGCTTCGACGGCAAAGTCGCAGCCTCCAAGCGCCTCGCGATCCAGCGCAGGGACGATGGCCGCCCGGGCCTCTTCCGCCTGCCGTTGCGTAATCTTCGCCTTCGATACCTCGCGGGCAAGATTCTTCTCGATGGTCGCTATGCCACGGTCCAGCAGATTTTGAGCAACATCGCAAAGCAGAACGCGGTAGCCCGACCGCGCAGCCACGTGGGCGATGCCATTGCCCATGGTTCCGGCACCGAGTACAGCGATCGTTTTGATCTCGTTCATAGCAATGGTTGAATGCGACCCGCAGTGTAGCAGCTTCGCGAGCTAAGTCCGCTTCAGGGACACCAGGAGCACGGTGATGTTGTCACCGCCTCCTCTCTCATTCGCCGCCTCGACGAGCTCTCTGCAGGTCGAGTGCAATACCGCCTGCGTCACGACCGGTGGAACCCGGCACAGGATCGTGGCAATCTCGTCATCGGTCAGGTCGCGCGTCAGTCCGTCTGACGCAAGCAGGTAAAGATCGCCCGGACGCGGATCGAAATCGTGAATCTCCGGCTCCACCGTTGCCTGGGAGCCCACGGCACGGGTGATGAGATTCCGCATCGGAGACTCCATCGCCTGGGCCTCCGTAATCTGCCCCGCCCGCACCTGCTCCTCCACCAGGGAGTGGTCCTCCGTAAGTCGCTCGAGATTCCGGTCGCGCCACAGATAACAGCGGCTGTCCCCGACGTGGACCAGCCACAGGGCGGCAGCATCGTCGTTCTCGCGCACCGCAGCAGCGTGCACCAGTCCCACCAGCGTAGTACCCATGCCGGTCAACTGAGGGGTGCGCTGTGCCTGCTGAAAGACGGCACGATTCGCCGCCTGGACCGCCGCACCGATCCGTGCCTCGACCTGCGCAGGCCGCGTCCCGTTTCGCCCAAGATGCGATAGAAAGGTCTCGGCCGCAAGATGGCTGGCGACCTCGCCCCCCGCTGCCCCGCCCATGCCATCGCAGACGACAAACACTCCCGACAGCGGAGAGGCCGCACACGTATCCTCATTGCCTCGCCGTATCCGGCCGCGATCCGACAACATAGCGAAGATGAGGTCCCTGGATGCCACTCGAAAAAATCTGATCCGCAGAAAACGATACACTCTGGCCGGAAGAAGGCCAAGACTACGGTAGTGTTAGGAGGAAACGAAAGGAACCGGAATGGGGAAGAGCGGTAACCGCATCCAACTGGCAGATAACCTGTTGGCGTTGCGGAAGATGAAGACTGAATCGGTGGAACTGATCTACATCGACCCGCCCTTCAACACCGGCCGCAAGCAAAACCGGCCCCAACTCCGAACCATCCGCGACGAAAACGGCGACCGCACCGGCTTCGGGGGCCGTCGTTACCGCACCGAACGGGTAACCGGTGAAGGTGCGGGAGCCGGTTACCTTGACCAGTTCGACGACTTCCTCGGCTTCCTCCGGCCGCGCATGGTGGAGGCCTACCGCATCCTCACCCCCACGGGCTCGCTCTTCTTCCACATCGACTACCGCGAGGTGCACTACTGCAAAGTCATGCTCGATGAGATCTTCAGCACCGAAGGTGCTATGTCAGGCCGCGACTGCTTCCAGAACGAGATCATCTGGGCCTACGACTACGGCGCGCGCTCCAAGAAAAAGTGGCCCGCCAAGCACGACAACATCCTCTGGTACACCAAGGACCCAAAGCGCTACACCTTCCACCTCGACGAATGCGACCGGATCCCCTACATGGCTCCCGGCCTGGTCGGCGCAGTGAAGGCCGCCCGCGGCAAGACCCCCACGGATGTCTGGTGGCACACCATCGTCTCGCCCACCGGCAAGGAGAAGACGGGCTACGCCACCCAGAAGCCCCTCGGCGTCCTCGAGCGCATCGTGAAGGTCCACACCAGTCCCGGCGAGACCGTACTCGACTTCTTCGCAGGCAGCGGAACCGCGGGTGAGGCAGCCGCCAAAAACGGCCGAAAGTTCGTGCTCGTCGACGAGAGTGCGGAGGCGGTGAAGATCATGAAGCGTCGGCTCGCAGCCTACCTGCCGAAAAAAAGTTAGGTGTTGTGCGGATCGACGGACTTGAAGCCGTAGGTCTCGTAGCGCGTGGTCAGCCTGCCGTTGGCGACGGTCACCACGGTAAAGCCCTCGGGAGTTCCCATGCGTACGCCCTGCCACCAGTTGCCGGAGACGGCTCCGCTGGTGATGTAGGGAATACCATGCCACTCCACCCGTTCGTTGATGTGCGTATGTCCCTGCAGCACGCCAAGCACGTTGTGCCCCTCGAACAGAGGCAGAACCTCATTGGCATTCGCAATTGTCAGGCCATGGTGAGCCTCCGGCTGGGTCGGCAGGGGAACATATGACGAGAAGGCCGAGACCAGCGGGATATGCACCGAGACGATCACCGGCGTTCCCTTCGGAAGCGCGGCCAGGTCCCGCGAGATCCACTGAATCTGCTCCGCGTCGATGCGGCCCTCGTAGGCCCGGTCCGAGGTCACCCCGATCGAATCCAGCACCATGAAGTGGTGCCCCTTGTGATCGAACGAGTAATACACCTTGCCGAACCGGTCCTCGAACAGCTTCTTTCCGTAAAGCGGGTCGGTCGGTGCCACACCGCTCTTGGGATAGATTCCGACGACATCGTGATTCCCGATCGTGTGATAGACCTTCATCCCCAGGTCCTGCTCGGTCTTTCCGTAGAGATCGAAGAGCGAGAGAGCGCGTTCCTTCGGGACCGCCAGCGAATCAAACACATGATCTCCGCCCTGAATGGCAAAGTCGGCCTTGATGCCACGCGCCTTCCTGAAGGCCATCTCCGTTCCCTTGGCCGCATCCAGCTCCGGCTGGATATGGGTATCGGTGACAAAGAGAAAGCTGAACGACTCGGCGGCTGGAGCGGCGAGAAGCGAAGAAGGCGCAGCAGCAGCAGCACCGGCTGCTCCGATAAGAGTGAGGAATTCGCGGCGGGTAGTCACGCGCTCATTTTAAGGCGAGTTTGTAACAGCACGAAGAACACCTTTTACGAGGAATCGATTCTGCTCCTCCGCCAAGAGGACGATAGAATTCGAAAGATGAAGTATCTGGTGGCTTTACTGGCAGTTGCAGGCATCGTCGTCTCGGCCATGGCACTCCGTGTGCACTACATGGACCCCTCCCAGGCTCCACCCTGCGCCGTCACGGAAAAATTCGACTGTGGTGCCGTAAACCATAGCCGGTTTGCGGTCTTTCCTCCGCGCACCTTCGACGAACCCGCGACCGGGGGGCATCACATTCCCATCGCAACCATCGGCATCGTCGGCTATGTGATGATTGCTGCCTTAGCTCTGGCCGGATGGTGGTGGCTGGCATTTCAGGCATCGCTCGTTGGTTTTATGTGCGCGTGTTTTTTGAGCTACCTTGAGGCCTTCATCCTCGAGAAATGGTGCATCTACTGCTTATGGTCGCAGTGCATAATCACGGTGATCCTGCTGGCGACCGGAATCACGCTTCTCCTGCGGACCATGCGTACACGGCACCTCACGCCGATGGAAAGGTAGGACTCAACCGAATGTGGCCCAGGGTACTCATGCAGCTCGTCGAACTATTACCCCACGTAAGCCGTCTCCTACCGATCGCCGACCGCTACCTCTCGTCGAAGGCCGCGGGCGAGCGAGCCAGCGAGGCTACCCTGGCCGTCATGGCCGAAGGGGTCCAGGCAGATCTCGGCCAGGTCGCCAAGGCTCATGCCAGCCTCTATCGTCAGCTTCAGGAGCAGGGAATCCAGCTCGCCGCCGTCGGCGAGGATGTCCGCCACCTCCGCACGTCGCTCGATCAGTCCGAGCGCCGCGTGGTCACTCTGGAGCAGCGGGTCCGCACGCTCAACCTCTGGATCAAAATTGGCGTCAGCCTTACCACCGTTCTGCTGCTCGTCATCCTTGGACTCCTGCTCAGAAAGTAGTGATCCCCTCTGGCAAAGCGTAAAATGACCTCATGGGAATCAGCCGCGAACAAGCCTTGGACTGCTTCAGAAGCGACGACCTGATCGGTATCGGCATGGAAGCCGATGCGATCCGCCGCCGCCTGCATCCAGAGGGCGTGGTCAGCTACATCATCGACCGCAACATCAACTACACGAACTTCTGCACCGAGTACTGCACGTTTTGTGCTTTTTATCGTCCGCTGAAGGGGAAGATGGCCTCCGAGGGCTACATCCTCGACTTCGAGACCATCTACCAGAAGATCGCCGAGACCGTCGAGATGGGCGGAACCGGCGTGCTCATGCAGGGCGGCCTGCACCCTGACCTCAAGATCGACTGGTTCGAGCGCCTCTTCCGCGGCATCAAGGAACGATTCCCCTCTATCTGGCTGCACTGCCTCTCCGCCAGCGAGATCCTCGCCATCGCCGAGTACTCCGAGCTCTCGCTCCGCGACACCATCATGCGCCTTCGCGACGCCGGTCTACAGTCGATCCCCGGCGGCGGCGCCGAGATCCTCGACGACGAGGTGCGCCACCGCATCGCGCGCCTGAAGTGCAAGACGCAGGACTGGGTAGATGTCCACCGCACTGCACACGAGCTCGGCATGCGAACCACCGCGACCATGATGTTTGGCGTCGGCGAGACCTTCGAGCAGCGCGTCAACCACTTCGAGGTCGTCCGCAAGCTGCAGGAAGAGACAGGAGGCTTCACCGCCTTCATCCCCTGGAGCTTCCAGCCCAACAACACCGCCCTCGGCGGTCGCGGATGGGACGAGGCCACCTCGGTCGAGTACCTCAAGACACTCGCCATCTCGCGTATGTATCTCGACAACATCGAGAACGTGCAATCGAGCTGGGTAACACAGGGCCTCAAAGTCCTGCAGATGGGCCTGCGCTTCGGCGGCAACGACGTCGGCTCGGTCATGCTCGAAGAAAACGTCGTGAAGGCTGCCGGAACCTCCAACTGCACCACCGAAGAGGAGTTGCGCCGCATCATCCGCGACGCAGGCTTCAAGCCCGTACAGCGCGACACGCTCTACCGGACCATGTTCCTGAACTGATTCGTACCAGGGCCAATGTGTCCGAGAGATAGTCGTGGTCATTCTGTATGACAGATAGTTGGGGTCATTCTGTACGAGAAATCGTCGGAGCATTCCACAGGAAACCCCTGGGCAGGAACCCCCTCGGCTCAATCAAAAAGTGTCATCCTTCGACTGCGCCTCTCGCAGTCTCATCGCGAGAGGCGCAGTCGAAGGATCTGCGGTTTCCCCCCCGATCCCCCGCCATCCACGCCGATAACCCGGAAGGCCGCTTCACGTAAAATCGGGTTCAATTAGAATTAAGCTTTCGCCGGAGCAGTGTCCTGTCCTTTTCGCTTCCATCCATAATCTCGACCATCGGGCTGTTCGTGGCCCCGCACGGGTTCAGCCACTATTGGAAGTCGCACTACCTCGACCAGACCTTCAAGGGACTCTACCGCTGGAACGCCTTCGACACCTGGCTGCTGATTCCCTACTTCATCGTCATGGTGATCCTGGCGTTCTACGGCATCCACCGCTACCAGCTCGTCTGGCTCTATTACAAGAACCGCAAGAACGCCGCCAAGTGGGACGAGCCGCCTGCGCGCTGGCCTGAGGGCGAGCTTCCCTTCGTCACCATTCAGCTTCCCATCTACAACGAGCAGTTCGTCATCGACCGCCTCATCGACGCCTGCTGCCGCCTGAACTATCCCCGCGACCGCTTCGAGATTCAGCTCCTCGACGACTCCACCGACGAGACCATTACCGTCGCCCAACAGATCGTCGAGCGCTACGCCACCGGCTTCGCCGGCATGGACCCGCAGCCCATCACCTACATCCATCGCACCAACCGCCACGGCTACAAGGCAGGCGCGCTCGATGCGGGACTTAAGGTAGCTCGCGGCGAGTTCGTCGCCATCTTCGACGCCGACTTCGTTCCCCCGGGCGAGTGGATCATGCAGGTCATCCATCACTTCGCCGAGCCCGAGATCGGCATGGTGCAGACCCGCTGGACGCATCTGAACCGCGACTACAGCTTCCTCACCCAGGTCGAGGCCATCATGCTCGATGGCCACTTCGTGCTCGAACACGGCGGCCGCTCCCGAGCCGGAGTCTTCTTCAACTTCAACGGCACCGCCGGCATGTGGCGCCGTGAGACCATCGGCAGCGCCGGAGGCTGGCAGCACGACACCCTCACCGAAGACACCGACCTCAGCTATCGCGCCCAGATGGTCGGCTGGCGCTTCAAATACCTGCAGGACGTCGAGTGCCCCGCCGAGCTTCCCATCGAGATGACCGCCTTCAAGACCCAGCAGGCACGCTGGGCCAAGGGACTCATCCAGACCGGAAAGAAGATCCTTCCCCGCGTCATGAAGAGCGACCAGCCCTGGCACACCAAGCTCGAGGCCTGGTATCACCTCACCGCCAACCTCAGCTATCCGCTGATGATCGTGCTCAGCGTACTCCTGATGCCCGCCATGATCATCCGCAGCTGGCAGGGTCTTCTGCAGATGCTGCTGATCGACCTTCCGCTCTTCATGGCCAGCACCATGTCCGTCTCCAGCTTCTACCTCGTCAGCCAGAAGGAGCTCTTTCCGAAAAGCTGGGGCAGAACCTTTCTGTATCTTCCCTTCCTCATGGCACTCGGCGTGGGGCTGACCATCACCAACACCAAGGCCGTCCTCGAGGCGCTGTTCGGCGTGCAGTCCGCCTTTGCCCGCACACCGAAGTATCGCGTCAACAAAAAAGGCGAAAAGAGCCAGGCAAAGAAATATCGCAAACGCCTCGGCATCATCCCCTGGATCGAGCTCGCCATCGGATGCTACTTCGCCGCCACCGTCTGGTACGCCTTCTCCACCGAGAACTACTTCACCATGCCGTTCCTCGTCCTCTTCGTCTTCGGCTACTGGTACACCGGCCTGCTCAGCCTGCTGCAGGGACGCTTCGAGCGCTTCGGCACAGCCGGGCAGGAGTTCCACGAGAAGCCGTACCCGATGGGCATCTAGTCTTCGAATCTGATCTTGGAATTTAGCTTCTAACCAAAAAGATCATCAGGGTTGCCCCTGTGCACCTGCGCCAGCAGGTCACCTCCATGAAGCTACGATCGGAATCCAGCCTCATAAAATCTAAGATTCGTGCCACGGATGTGTCATCCTGAGCGGAGCGCAGCGCAGTCGAAGGACCTGCGGTTAGAGCAATGCAGGATCGCCCGGCTTTAGGCTCAGCACAGTAACAGCAAGGAGCACCGCTCAAGATGAACGTACGACCATGGATCGCAGTAACCCTTCTTACCTTGTCCTGTAGTTCTTCGCACGCCCTCGACTCCGTCCCCAAACCCGAGTACCGCCAGCGCCGCGTTGCTCTCGCGGAGAAGATCAAAACCGGCGTGGCCATTCTCTTCGCCAACGAGGAGCCCACGCTCGAGTATCAGGACTATCGGCAGGACGAGGATTTCTACTACCTCACCGGATGGAACGAGCCCGGCGCCGCCATGGTCGTGATTCCCGCCGCCGCAGCAGCACCCGAGACTCCCGGTACCGGAGGACTCGGTGGCCGTGCCGCACAGCCCTACCGCGAGATCCTCTTCCTCCCCTCGCGCAATCCCCGCACGGAGAAATACACCGGCCCCAAGATGGACGCCGCGACGCCCGGAGCCGCCGCCACCACCGGCTTCGACGAGGTGCTGCCCATGACCGAGCTGCCCTCCGTGCTCAACAAGCTCGCCCTGGCCGACCGCACCCGCATGCGCAACGTCTGGGCCGAAAAGAACTCCGCGCAGACCAATGCCCTGCTGGGATTCGTCGCTTCCACGCTGGCCCTTCCCTCCATCGATCCGGCAGCCGACCTCTCGCAGCCTCTTACAGAGTTGCGCGCCTTCAAATCGCACGCCGAAATCGAACTGATCCGCAGGGCCTCCGACGCCTCCATCGCCGCTCAGCTCGCAGGCATGCGGGCCATCAAGCCCGGCGTTCGCGAGCGTACCGTAGCCGGCATCGAGATTGAAAAGATGATGCAGGAGGGCTGCGAGCGTCCCAGCTATCCTCCCATCGTCGGCTCCGGGCCGAACTCGACCACGCTGCACTACAGCGAAAACTTTCGCACCATGCAGTCCGGCGACCTCGTCGTCATCGACGAAGCCGGCGAGTACAGCATGTACGCCTCCGACATCACTCGCACCATGCCGGTCAACGGCCACTTCACCGCCCGTCAACGAGAGATCTATGACCTCGTCCTCGGCGCGCAGCGAGCCGCAGCAGCGGCCTTCGTCGCCGGCAAATCGAAGATCAACGACCCGGAGCACAAGCATCCCGACTCACTCGATACCGTCGCCTTCAACTACATCAACGAGCATGGCAAAGACCTCCACGGCCAGCCCCTCGGCCAGTACATGGTTCACGGCATCGGTCATCTCGTCGGCATCGACGTGCACGACCCCTGGGACTACTCGAAGCCCCTCGAGAAGGGCATGGTCTTCACCATCGAACCCGGCATCTATCTCCCCGAGGAGAACATCGGCGTTCGCATCGAAGACGTTGTCTACGTCGACGCCAACGGCAAGCTCGTCAATCTCATCGCGAACCTTCCCCATGAGGCCTCCGAGATCGAATCCGCCATGCGGAAATAAACTCCTCTACAAAATCCTCCACAAAAAACAGAAAAGCCCGGCGATAAGCCGGGCCTCTCTGTTTCCACCCACGAAACTTACCAGCGAATTCCAACCGTCACCGGGAAGTACCCTGTGCGCTTGTTGTTCTCCGGGTAGTACGACGCAACCGAATTTGTGCTCGGCTGGTTGTCCACCCAGGCATAGCGCGCTTCGGCATACAGCTTCTGGGAAGCGAAGCGGGAGAGTCGATATGTAAAGCCGACTCCTCCACTGACGCCACCCGCATTGTTCGAATAGTGATCGAAGGTCTGATTCTGCGTGAACTGGTAGCAGAAACCGAAGAAGTCGCAGTACACGCCCGTGGACGGCAGCGTGAAGTTCGTCAGCTTCCTGTAGAAGCCGCCGCCACCGATGACGTACGCTCCCATCTTGTCACCCTGGTAGTAGGTGTACATCGGGTTCAGCGTAATCGACCACATGTGCGCATTTCCATCGAGACCCGCAAAACTGACCGGGGTGCCCGTGTCATCCACCAGCCCCAGGCTGTTATAGCGAACGAACTGCCGGTCCAGGTTGCCGCCGGTAAGTCCAAACCTGTCGTAGTCGTACTGCAGCAGCACGGCAAACTTCTTGTTGAAGTTGTAGCCTCCAGCCACCTGAACCTTCCAGTTCAGATCGAGTTCCTTGCCGGATGAACCTGTCGGCAGGCCGAACCCGCCTCCAGCGGCGAACGTATATTTATTTGAACCATCCGCGTGATGCCAGCGATCGCTGTAGTTGGTACGCCGGCCATATCGCCGTCGCGGCGGAGGCTGGTCCTCGCTCGTTCCAACATTGAAGTTCTCCGCCGAAGCCGTCTCTTCCACTCCGACGCTCGAGCTGTAGCTCAGATCCGCAGGCTTCGTCAGATCGATTGGAGCCATCAGGCTCTTCTTCAGATCGACAGCCGTTCCCGCAGGTGCGGAGTTCGTCTGCGCAGATACACACAGGCTCGTCGCGGCGCTCAAAAAGGTGATAGCAGCTGCACGGGAAATCACCCTCGAGAGACGGTTCTTTTTAATTGTCAGGTACATCCTCAAGCTCCCCTAAGAAGAATTACTGATCCCGTATAACCCCAACTCGATGTGCTTGTTGTGTAGGACGCGCAAAAAGCGGTTTTGGATGACAAGCTCCTGTGGAGTTTTGTGACGAGCCCAAACTGGAAGGGGCATCCCGGCAGGAATGCCCCTCTCTAGTCTCTAGTGAATATCGAACTGTTCGGGATGGAGGCTCGGATCCGACTTCACCAGGATCGTCTTTCCAACCATCTCTTCCATCTCCTGCAGCCACTTCGTCGACGACTTCAACTGCTTCACCACATCGGGATGAACGCGCAACATCACGTCTCCGCGATCCAGGTGCCTGGACATCTTCCGCATCTCGACGTAAATGTCGTTGCACACCGTCACCGGCGACTTCACCATGCCGGTTCCCGTGCAGATGTTGCATTGCGTCGAAAGTGTCCGTTCCAGCGACTGCTTCACCCGCTTGCGTGTAATCGCCACCAGGCCAAAATCGTTGAACTGCAGAATCTTCGATGGCGCCCGATCATGCTTCAGCTCCTCTTCGAGAGCAGCCATCACACGGTTGCGGTTCTTGCGCTCATCCATGTCGATGAAGTCGATGATGATGATGCCGCCCAGGTCTCGCAGACGAATCTGGCGCACAATCTCAGGAATCGCGTCCAGGTTCGTCTTCACGATCGTATCCTCGAGCCGAGCCGTCTTTCCGACATACTTGCCCGTATTGATGTCGATCGCCACCAGCGCCTCGGTCTGGTTGATCACAATCGATCCGCCCGACTTCAGCCACACCTTCGAGCGCAGCGCCTTGTTAATCTCCTCGGTGATGCCGAACTGCTCGAACAGCGGCGTCTCCTTGGTATAAAGCTTCACGCGGCGAATCAGGCTCGGCTGAAAGCGCTGCAGGAAGCGCAGCACACGCTCATACTCGCTCTCCGAGTCCACCCAGATCGCCGAGAACGTATCCGTCACCTGGTCGCGCAGAATGCGTTCCACAAGGTTCAGATCGTGATAGATCAGCGCCGGAGACTTCGACGACTCCGACCGCTGCTTGATGTCGGCCCACAGGTTCAGCAGGAAGCGCAGGTCCGAGCGCAGCTCCTCTTCGCTCGCGCCCGAAGCCGCCGTGCGCACAATAAAGCCGCCGGCCGCATCGCCCTTCTCGCTCAGCAGAATATCCTTCAGCCTGCGACGCTCCGAGTCCGACTCGATCTTGCGCGAGACGCCCGTATGGTTCACCGTCGGCATAAACACCAGGAAGCGGCCCGGCAGAGCGATGTGCGATGTAATACGCGCACCCTTCTTTGCGATCGGCTCCTTCGCAATCTGTACCAGGATCTCCTGTCCCGGCTTCAGAAGCTCGGTAATCGCCGGCAGATCGGTCGCCTGCATCGAGCTGCGGCCCCGTCCACGGCCACCACCGCCGTTACGATCGCGATCTCCGCCATGGCCCGAATGACGTCCGCGGTCTCGGCTGCCTCCCCGGCGCTCACGGCGTCCACGGCGTCGCTCCAACTCCCGGCTCCGCTCCTGCCCTGGCGCCGCGCCGTCAGCCGCTGCGACAGGCTCACCCTCTTCGGCAAACTCATCCTGCGGCAGGTCTTCTTCCGCGTCCTCAAGGTCTTCGGAACTCGCATCCTCCGCTTCCGTGCTCTCGAAGCTGCCATCGTCGATAGCATCCTCTTCCTCAAAGTCCTCTTCGTCTTCTTCAGGACTGGGCCTTGTAATCTGATCGATGGACATCTCGCGGATCATCGTGCCGAGATCGGCTGCGCCTTCCAGCGTCTCCTCCTCGTCCAGATCGTCCAGCTCTTCGATCGACGAGGCATGAAGCATCCCCGTGTCGTAGTCCTCATCGTCGATCACCTCTTCGTCCACCTCGCCCACACCCGGCTCAAACGCCTGCTGTGCAGCCTCGGTCTCCACCGGATCGCTGACCGGCTGAGGCGAAACCATCTCGCCACTGGCATGAATCGACGTGATCTCGTGCGCGTCCGTGGCCTCCGGGACAGCAGCCTCTACGGCATTCCCACCGTCCGTAGCGTCATTCTCGCGCTCGACGGTCAGCTCCATCTGCTCAATCTCGGCATGCGGCAGCTCCGTGTGCTTCGCCGCAATCTCCTCAACCGGCGAACTCGCCTCTTCCTCTACCGGCGCGCTCTGCCGAAACTCGCTGGGAGCAACCGGATCGAACCTGTAAGAGGCCGATGCCTCGGTCGGCTCATACTCCGCCGTCTCCACCTGCTTTTCCTGTTTCTTCTCGACCGGAGCGCTTACAAGCTCCTCCTTCGGGGTCTCCTCGATAGCCTCAGGAACCTCGGCGGCCACCGCGGCCGGCTGTTCTACAGGCTTCGGTTGCTTCGAAGGCTTCGGCTGCTCCGCGGGCTTCGGCTGCGACCTGCGATGCCGCGAAAGCGATTCTCCCGGAAGAACCGATCCACCATCCCATCCCGTGGGAATTTCGTAGCCCGGCGCAGAAGGAACCGCTGCTATGGGTGCGGCCTCTTTCGTAGCTTGAGAGGCGGGCTCTCCTCCCGTCCGGTACTTCGACAGCGACTCACCCGGCAGCACAATCGGCTCGTAAGCGACGCCATCCTGCCCGGAGCTCTCCTCCGAAGCGTTGTCCAGACCATAGAACGACGTCTTCGGCGCGAATCCGCGCGGCGTCCGCCGGCCTCGATCACGATCCCGTCCGCCGCGTCCGCGCTCTTCCCGTCCACCCCTGTCCCGGCGCTGTAAGCCTTCTCTCGGCTGCTCATCTGTCTCCGCCGCGCCCTGGGGGGCGGCCTCCTGAGGCTCTTCCGCCGCTTCCATCTCCAGCAACGGCTCCTCTGGCGCACCTTCGACATCCTGCGAATCGGCATCCGTATTCGCTACATTCCCGTCGCCCGCTACATTCGCCTCGCCGCCCTGCTGCCGGCCACGTCCACGACGACGTCCACGACGCCCGCGCCACCGGCGGCTGCCATCTGCGCCCGGCGCTCCTTCTCCCACACTCTCGACCTGGCTCTCCGGGGCGCCCTCTTCAGGGGCCTCCAGGGCCTCCGGAGCATAGCTCTCCGTCGCCGTATGCTCTTCGCTTCCCTGCGAGGGTTCTGCGCTCGCCTGGCGATCCCGGTTGCCGCCACGATCCCGGCGATCCCGCCGCCCGCGTCCGCCACGGTCTCCACGCTCACGGTCTCCACGCTCCGGACGGCTCGGCTCTTCGGGCGCAGCCGTGCCCTCCAGCGTCGCCGGCTCCCGGTTTCCCCGATCGCGTCTTGCACCACCACGCTGCGCGCTTTCAGCGTCAAAGTCGGCCGTATCCCCGGCCTCCTCCATAAAGTCGGTGATGTACAGGAAGGCGTCGCGCTCCAGGCCAATGTCCACAAAGCTGGACTGCATGCCCGGTAGAACGCGCGTCACGCGGCCGTTATAAATCGACCCGGCCAGCGTGTACTCATTCTCGCGTTCGTAATAAATCTCTGAGAGGGCGTCGTCTTCGACGATGGCAAGCCGCGTCTCGTGCGGCGTGCTTGAAATATAAATTTCCTTCGACATTTCTTCTGCTCTTTTCTGCCCGGTACGGGCGGCAGACGAGGCAGAGAGAATCGAGAACCTACCTAACCAAATCGCTAGGTGCAGCTCACCGAAGAACGGACAGGAAATGGAACAAGTGCAGACTCGACTGGACGATCATAAAATGGGTAAACAACTCTGCCAGTAGCCCTTCCGCGAGATGCGGTCAGGACGGGCCCATAGAGATCGGATACACCAGGAGAACCTTCGAGCAACTGCCTGTATGCGGACTTTGTGACCAGGACAACCTCAATCTTTATGCTTTGAGGCGGGGCCGTTTGCCATCCGGATACACTCATCTTCCGTAGAACCTGTCCGGCCAACGGACCGAAGTCTCTCGCCTGGCCGGCCTTTTTTTTCAAATCTTGTTAGCCGCTCCGGCGGTCTTCGCCTGAAAAGGAACGGGATATCACTGACCCGGCATCTACAGCCTGTCAGCGTGCTGTACGTAGTATTGCACTAAATCCGTGAGAGCCGCCAGTGGCATTCCCGTTGCCGGAAAAATCCGCAAACAACTGTGGGAAAAACCCCATAACCCTCCCGTAACACGCCCGTCCCTTCCCGAATGCGTTCCCAGCGATTCCCGGCTGCCCACCCATGGGAAACCCTCCCAATCCACCCAAAAACCTGTCAACCCCAAAAGTCACCTAAACCAAACAAAACAAAAGACATCGAAGGTGCCGATCAGTTTCACTCGTTTTGCTAGACTTTTAACTAGAGAGAGAAAAGGATCGAGAATCAGAGAGAAGGATCGAGAATCCATAATCCTCCCACAAGTAACGTGTATTCAATATTTTAGGGGTTAAACCGTTTTCTTTGAATACTTTAGCGCTCTGATTTTGATTAAATAAAACAAAATAAAATACTTACGAGATAGATGTATGGGGGGTACCCTAGTTCACAAACCGTCGCATCCGGACATTCATCACGATTCCCAGCGCAAGAAACGTGAACAGGATCGAAGATCCGCCATAACTCATCAGCGGCAAGGGAATTCCCGTAACCGGCATCAGCCCCACGACCATGCCGATATTCACCGCAATCTGGAAGACGATCACCGCCACCACGCCCATGATGATGTAGGTTCCGGCAAGGTCCGCCGCTGTCTGCGCGTTCTGGATCAATCGCATCAGGATCAGAAAGTACAGCAACAGCACTCCCATCGCGCCGACGAAGCCATGCTCCTCGCAGAAGGCCGCGAAGATGAAGTCGGTATAGGGAATCGGAAGAAAATCGCCCTGGGTCTGCGTGCCTTTGTTGGCTCCCTTCCCCCAGATCCCGCCCGAACCCACCGCGATCAGCGATTGGCGGATCTGGTAGCCCGATCCCTTCGGATCGGAATCAGGATTGATGAAGGCGTTGATCCGAGCCTGCTGGTACGGCTTCAGCCGCTTGCCGCTCTTCCAGGCGACTCCGCCCACCAGCGTCAGGGCGAACACAATAACGACCATCTGCCGCAGACGGATTCCTCCCAGGAACAGCCCCGCCATCAGGATCGGCGAGTAGGTCAGTGCCGTGCCCAGGTCCGGCTGAGTCAGAACCAACGCCATGGGAACGCACACCAGGGCCGCGGCCTTGCCGATGTCCGGCCACGTCAGCTCTTTTCCGGAGAGGTTCCAGAAGTAGCGCGCCACCGCCACAATCAGCACCAGCTTCACCCACTCCGATGGCTGAAAGTGAACGCCGCCGCCCAAGTTGATCCACCGCCGCGCCCCCAGGACCTTCTGACCGGCAACCTTCACCGCGATCAGCGAAAAAATGCTGATTCCATAGGCCCAGGGAACGATGTCCAGAAGGCGATGGTAGTCAATCGCCGAAATCACAAACATCAGCAGCAGCCCGGCGGCCAGAAAGCCGATCTGCTTCTGCTCGAAGCCGTGAAACTTCGTATGCAGCGTGGCCGATTTGATCTCGAGCACGCTGATGATCGACAGCACGCTGACGAAACCGAGCAGGACCCAGTCGAAATCGCGATAAGAGGAGAGACGAACCATCTTCAGAGATTGTGCATCCAGTGTAGCCGCAGCCAGCAACTCTCCATAATCCTCGCGGCCAAGGATCGGAGCAAAGGATTAGTTGGTCGATCGGCTCCGGAAGTCTTCGGAGCAGCATCCTCGGAGTCTGCCGCGGCGGTCACCGGTGCCGGAGCGACCGCGGCGATCCGGATATTGTTGGCACGCTTCCGCTGCTTTTCCACGAAGGTGTCGATAATCCCTGACGCAAGCCTGGCGGAGTTATTGCCCCAATAGCCGTGCTCCCACAGAACTGCTACGACGATATCGGGGTTGCGTCGGGGTGTCATTCCTACAAACCAGGCGTTGGGAATGGTGTTCTTGTTCTTACTGTTCTTCTCGCGCCCGCCGACTATGT
Source organism: Edaphobacter modestus (assembly GCF_004217555.1). Lineage (GTDB taxonomy): Bacteria > Acidobacteriota > Terriglobia > Terriglobales > Acidobacteriaceae > Edaphobacter > Edaphobacter modestus. Next base: position 4,745,525 of record NZ_SHKW01000001.1, on the reverse strand, counting down.
CCGCCGTACCGGTCTTGCCTGCAAAGTCGATGCCTTCCAGGCGGGCGGCGTAGGCAGTACCAATCGGCGAAGATGTCACGTTGTACATGGCGTCGGTGATGATCTGCCAGTTCTCCGTTGACAGAGGAATCGTCTTTTCGCCGGAACCGGGAAAGGTCTCATGAATCGCTTCCAATTGATCCGGAGGAACCTCATCCGGGAAGACCACATGGGGACGGCGGAGGACTCCCCCTGAGGCAATACCGGAGAGCGCCCGGGCGAGCTGGATGGGGGTTGCTGTGACAGCGCCCTGACCGATACCGACCGAGATCGTCTCTCCGGCGTACCACTTTTCATGCTGCGTCTTGAGCTTCCAGGCGGTCGAGGGCATGGTGCCCGAGACCTCGTCGGGAAGGTCGATGCCGGTCTTCTGCCCTATGCCTACAGAGGTGGCGTACCGAGCTATGGTGTCAATTCCGAGACGGTTGGCGAGCGTGTAGTAGAAGGTATCGCACGAGTAGGGGATGGCGTTGTCGATGGTCACCATGCCGTGGTTGCGGTCGCAGGAGAAGTAGTGCCCGTAGAAGGTCGCACCGTGATTGCAGGGCACGTGCATGAGCTGGGCGACGCCCTCCTGCAGGCCGGCGACGGACATGATGATCTTGAAGGTGGACCCTGGAGCCAGTTGCGCCTGGATCGCCTTATTCAGCAGCGGATGCTCGGGGTTGGTCAGAATCTCATTCCAGTAGCTCTTCGAGAGCCTTACGGAAAACTGGTTGGGATCGAAGGTCGGCCGCGAGGCCAACGCAAGAATCTCGCCGGTGTGCGGGTCCATGGCAACGATTGCGCCGTTCTTGCCTTCTATGGCCTTCTCGGCCGCTATCTGCAGGTCGAGATCGATGGTCAGCTTTAGATCTTGCCCCGGCTTCGCCATCGTCTCTCCCAGGTGCCCGATCTCCTTGCCGTGCGAGTTGACGATCACGTCGCGGCTGCCGTCCACACCGCGCAGAAGAGCGTCATAGGTCGCTTCGACTCCCGACTTCCCGACCACGTCGCCGGGCTGGTAAAAGGCGTACTTCTCCTTGTTCAGATCCTCTTCGGAGATCTCGCCGACATATCCGATCAGGTGGGCCGCAAAGCCATCGCGAGGGTAAACTCTCCGCTGTTCTTCGAGCGTCTCCAGCTCCGGCAGTTCGTTGCGATGCGCCTCGATGAAGGCCTGCTCGTCGGGAGTGATGTCCTGTTTCAGGGGGATCGGCTGGTACTTCGGTGATAACTGGAACCGCTTCAGAGCTGCCTCGATCTGTTCCACCGTGAGATGCAGTCCCGAAGCAATCTTTGGCAGGTCGGCGCTGAGATCCTTCACCTGCTCGCGAAGCAGATAACAGGAGACCGAGGGATAGTTGTCGACCAACAGCCGTCCTTCGCGGTCAAACAGCCTTCCGCGCGGCGCCATCACCGGCACCTTTCGGATACGGTTGGCCTCTGCCATGGCACGAAAGTTATCGGCGCTGACCACCTCCAGCCGCCACAGACCTATCGAAAGGATTACCAGAATGGCCGCGACCAGATACTGTGCCGCATGCAGCTTGCCAAGAGGCAGCTTTTCGGCCTTGCCCAGCGCCAGCTCGGTTTGCGGGTTCAGTTCCATATCGCTCCAGAGATGCAGAATAGACGTTTCAGCGGGTCATTCCGCTCTTTTCGTGTGGTCGAGCAGAAGAAAGACGGGGATCGCGATGACGGTGTTTGCCAGTGCACGCAGCAGCTCCTGAATCCACTCCATATGCAGCTGGGCCTGTCCCAGGAGCCTGCGGCCGATCAGGAACAGCAGCACACTGTTCAACATCGAGAACGCGAAGTTCATCACGACGCGGGTGGTCAGGTTGTCCACGTCCACCTGGATGCCGATGCTCGCGGCGATGTAGCCGATCACCGACTTCGCCATGCCGTTCACCCCGATGGGCCGACCGGTCAACGCATCCTGCACCAGCCCGATCGCCGCGCCCGTCAGCGTTCCCACCGCAGGGCTTCGCCGCGACACAGAAAAAAAGATTGCCACAATCAGGGGAAGATCGAGCATCGAAAAGCGCCAGTAGAGCTTCGACAGCAAGACCTGCAGCACAATCGCCGCCACGGGAACAAGCAGCGTGACCGCAGGCGAAAAGCTGTGCTCTTCGAGCTCTCGGCGAGATGTATAGCTAATGCTGGGCATAAAGTTTAGTTGTCCGGGTTTGCGCTCTCAGGCTTTGGCTGACGCTGCTTTGGCGCCGGCGGTGCGTCCGTCGCCGGTGGAGAATCCTCTCCCTCGCTCCGAGGCTGAGACTGCGAAATCCCCCGCTCCGGACGAGGCACCATCGGCGCGTAGCTGGGAGCCTCATGTTCGGCTCCCGGCTTCAGAGACGATGCCGGAGGCGTCGTGCCCGTGGTGTAGCGATCAGGATGCATCGTTGGCGGCGGCTTCGGCACAGCCGGGGTCGTCGGTGCAGGCTTGGCATCCGGGGAGGCGCTCTGTTCCGCCGTCTCTCCCTCGTGAATGCTCGGCAGCTTCTCGGCGATAATCTGCGCAGCGGATCTTGCCGCGGCCTCGGCCGCAGCCTCGTCGGCGGCCGCCTTCGCCGCGGCGATCTCCTTCGCCGTTGCCACTCCCTGTGCCAGATCCTTCTGGGCAACCGCCGGCAGATCGCCCTGGGTTCCAGTAATCACCAGAACCTCTTCGATCTGAAAAAGGTTGGTCGACGGCTTCACCTGGATGATGGTGTAGGGCTGATGGTCCGGGTCCGGAGCGATGGATTCGATCGTACCCACGCTCAACCCGCGCGGATACACCTGGTCTCCCCCCGAGGTGAGGACCTTCTCTCCGGTTTTAATACGAGAATCGGGGGTCAGGTTGGTGATCACAATATGCCCGACCTGGCTACCCCGCAAAATTGCCCGTATCCGGGTGGAGGCCAGCAGAACTCCCGCACCAGAGGTCGGATCATTAATCAGCAGAACCTGGGCTGTATGAGGAAAAGCCACACGAATCTTGCCTACGATTCCATCGGGCGTCATGACTGCCTGATCGACCTTCAATCCCTCCGCCGCTCCCTTGTCGAGGTACAACACACGGGATTGATCGGTTCCGCTGGTTCCGATCACTTGCGCGGCAACCGTTGAGGTTACGTAGTTTCGCTGAAAGTTCAGCATCGTCTGCAGACGATGTCCCTGCAGAGCGTCCTCGGCGAGTTGTGCCTGCTCAAGGCGCAACCGCGCGACTTCATCGTTCAGCTGGCGGTTCTGCTGCCGCGTGTCACGAAGGTCGACATAGTTCGACCAGCCATGGCGCACGTTGTAGCCGATGGAGTCAAAAAAGCGCTCAATCGGTGTCACTGCGCCGACCACCCAGCTCCGGAAGAGAGTCACCTTCTTTCCGTCTGGCGCACCCACCTCAGCCGGCCTGCGAACCTGAATGGCGAGGCCGATGGTCTGAGCCAGCAGCACAGCCACCAGAACCAGCACATTTTTGTATCGAGAGAAGAAAGACTCCATGGGTTTCCCTAATTATCCCGCGAGTGAGCCTCCCGCGGAGGTTGGCGCTTCTGATGCCTCGGGCAAGGTCTCCCGAAAATGATTTCAGAAGATCGTCGAGGCGAACTGGACCAGACCTTCGCGCCAGACGATGTAGCTGTGCGTTCCTTCCGGCTCCTCAAACCGGACCGCCTGACCTTTGCCCTGAAGCCAGGTCGCCAGCCGTCGGTTACTCTCCAGAAGCTCATCTTCCCGTCCGCAGACCATCCATACCGGACGGGCAGACTTCGTAAACGACGGTATTTCCGTATCAAAGTCCAGATTTATCAGTGCCGAGCTCTCGCCCCCGACCCAACCGAAGCGGTCAGGGTGACTGAGGCCGATGACGGTGCTTTCGAGCCCGCCCATCGATGCTCCCAGGATGGCCGTTCCAACGGCATCCTTTCTCACGTTATAGATCGACTCGACCTGAGGCATTACCTCTGTCAGGAGAGCCTTTTCAAACAGCCGTAGGTTCCTCTCCACAGCCACATGGTCGCCCCATAGGCCGTAATCGTCGGCGAACTTCCTTTCGCCATAGCCCAGCGGCATCACGACGACCATGGAACGCGCTTTGCCTTGTGCTATCAGGTTGTCGAGGATGAGGTTTGCCTGTCCGAACTGATTCCAGCTATCCGACCGGTCTCCCCACACATGCAGCAGGTACAGTACCGGATACGGTTTGGCCTTCAGATCGTAGCCTGGTGGGGTATAGACCACGAACTCACTCCGGTTGCCGGGAAGCCCCGTAACCACTTTGGATGTATAGGAATGGCTTCGTACGGCACCGGTTGGCGATCCGGCCTCCTCCCATGGTTGCGGCGGCTTTCCTGGAATCAGGAGAAGATCGTTTCCATACCGCCGTATCTGATTTTGAGGATCGTGAACCGTCCGCGCCTGCCCGTCGATCGCGAACCTGTATCCATAGATCTCGGGTCGGAGTGAGGCTGTAGTGACACTCCATACACCGTCGGCGCTCTTCTGCATGGGGAGTCGGTCAGCGCGATTCTCGAGCACCAGGTCGACGCGAGCCGCATGAGGCTCGTAGAAGCGGAAGGTGACGCTGCGGTCCGCATGGACCTCCGTGGAGCGGAAGTCCGGTGTCGCTAGCGCGGTCAGCGGCATTGCGCACCAGAGCAGGGCCGACAGTATCCCTCCGATCCTCATACAGAAGCCACCTCTGTCCTACGCGAGAAGTTTAGCCCAGAGCCTGGGACATTTGAGATCGAAGGAACGAACCTGCGGGGCCGCTCGTATAATCCCTCCACCTTGAAGATTCACGACTGAGGCCTCAGATGCTTCGTTCGCTCCTGCTCCTTCTTCTGTTTGCAACTCCCCAACCGGGCAAAAAGCAGCCCATGAAGGCGCCCAATCTCGGCGACGCTCCGGCGTATACGGCAGAGGGAGATCTCAAATTCCCCGAGAAGTACCGCGAGTGGGTCTTCCTCACCTCGGGCATCGACATGAGCTACTCCACGACAGACGATGCAACTCGCTCGGTCTTCGACAATGTCTTCGTCAACCCCAGCGCCTACCGGTCGTTTCTTGAGACAGGAACATGGCCCGACAAAACAGTTCTGGTGCTTGAAAATCGCGGCGCAGAGAAAGACATCTCCATCAACAAGCGCGGTCACACCCAATCGGCCAGCGTTATGGGACTCGAGGTTCATGTCAAGGATAAGGAGCAGGGCGGGGGCTGGACCTTCTACGGCTTCGATAACCCAGTGAGCGGCAGGCCCTTCCCCCGTACCGCGTCGTGCTACTCCTGCCATGAACAGCACGCCGCTGTGGACACCACGTTCGTGCAGTTCTATCCGACGCTGCTTGAAAAAGCAAAGGACAAGGGCACGCTTAGCGCGGAATATCTGAAGAAGTTGTCTGTTCCTGGGGATTCGAAGTAAAGAAATCAGGCTGCAGCAGCGCATAATAAGTGGAATGGCATTCCGTTCCGGTTTCGTCTCCATCATTGGCCGCCCCAACGCGGGCAAGTCCACCCTGCTCAACGCCCTGCTCGGCCAAAAGCTTGCCATAGTCACTCACAAGCCGCAGACGACGCGCACCCGCATCCACGGCGTTCTTGAGGTTCCTCTTCGAAAGAAGACTCGCACCGACGCGGGCCACCCTGCGGCACAGATCGTACTTGTGGATACACCGGGCATCCACAAGCCTGCCACACAGCTTGACCGCCGCATGATGCAGGAGGTCCACGACGCCCTCGAGGCGCGCGACCTCGTACTTTTTCTCGTCGATGTTACGCATCGTCTTCCCCGAGAGAATGACGAGACCAACCAGTCTCCCACCGCTCGACGCCGCAAACTCTCCGCCGCAGAAGATGACTTCGCGATGACGTTCGTGCGCAAACTCACCTGCCCGGTGCTTCTCGTACTCAATAAGATCGATTCCGTTGCCAAGGCCGATCTTCTGCCGCTGATTGCACACTGGAGCTCGCTGCATAATTTCGCGGCGGTGATTCCGATTTCTGCAAAAAAGAAGCAGGGTCTGGACCTTCTGCTCGATCAGACGGTCGCGCAGCTCCCCGAAGGCCAGCGTTACTTCCCCAAGCATCAGCTCACCGATCAGCCCGAGCGCTTTCTCGTCGCCGAGATCATCCGCGAGAAGATTCTTCTTCTTACAGGCGAAGAGGTGCCATACGCAACTGCGGTTGTTATCGAAAGGTACGAAGAACCTGCATCGATGAGAAAGACAAAGGATGGCAAGCTGCCCGTCACCAAAATCGCTGCGGCCATCTTTTGCGAGCGAGCCGGTCAGAAGGCCATCCTCATCGGCAAGAACGGCGAGATGCTCAAACGCATCGGCACCACGGCGCGCAAAGAGATCGAATCCTTACTGGGCACACGAGTCTTCCTTGAGCTCTTTGTGAAGGTACACGAAGACTGGCGCAGCTCTGCCAGCTTCGTCGAAGATCTCGACTGGCGCCGTCAGCTTGAAGAGATCGCGGCAAAGCAGGTGGACAAGTAGGACCTCACTCTCGCACTTGACGCTCTTAAAGTAAGCTCATATCCTCCTTCCAAATGAAGAATCGTCGCCTTTCGTTACCTCTGACGGAAGCATCCCAGGCTGGAAAGATTTCACTCTCAAAAGAGAGGGGAGAGCTGTTGCACGTGTGCCACAAGACCGATCGCCGCAGGTTTTTGAAGCTCAGCGCACAGGCTGCTGCTGCGCTCGCGCTCCAGCACGATGCCTTCGCTCAAGTGAAAACGACAGCGAACAAGTACGAACCCTTCGCTCTCGGTCTGCTCATCAAGCCTTTCCCCGATCCTGAAAAGAAGATCGCTCTCGTCCGTCAGCTCGGCATCCCTACTTGCTTTCTCTCGCTCGACGATTACATCGGCAAGTTCACCCCGGCGCTTGTGACCACGATGCGCGATGCTCTCGACAAACACCAGATCGTCGCAACTACCGTCGAGGTTGTTCGTCCCTTGCCGCTGAAGTGGAACTTCGTTGAAGGGCCATCGACCATAGGGGTTGTTCCGCGCGCCTATCGTGCGGCGCGTATCGATGCACTCAAGCAGGTCTCAGACTTCGGAAAGCAGCTGGGCATCGACCAGGTTCAGACCCACTGCGGCTTTATTCCGGAGAATCCGAAGGACGGCCTCTACGAGGAGACCGTTCAGGCCATTCGCGAGCTCACGTTGCACTGCGCCGGCAACGGGCAGAGTTTTTTGATGGAGACCGGCCAGGAGACACCGACAACCATGCTGCGCGTCATCCGGGACGTCAATCATCCCGCGCTGGGCGTGGGTCTCGATACCGCGAATCTCATCTTGTACGGCAAAGCGAACCCCGTGGATGCGGTAAAGATTCTTGGTCCCTACGCGCGCGCGATGCATGCCAAGGACGGGATGTGGCCCACGGACCCGCTCGAGTTGGGCAAAGAGGTCGTCATCGGCAAGGGCGAAGTCGACTTCGCCAAGGTCTTCAGCGGCCTTCGTGCAGCGGGCTATAAGGGCGCCGTCAGCATCGAGCGCGAGACCTCCGGACCGCAGCAGGTCGAAGACGTTCGCGAGGAAAAGATTTACCTTGAGCGCATCCTGGCTCAGCGTAAGAGCGCATAATCCCACAAGCCCGAAGGATCAGACCAAATGGATCGACGCAAGTTCATGCAGGGAGCGGCCGGCGCGTACGGCCTGATGTTTGTGAAGCCCGAGACCGCCTTCAGCTACGCTGCAAACTCCCGCGTGCGCTGGGGTCTGCTTGGATGCGGCCGGCGCGGCACCTCGGTGGCAACATCGTTCGCAAAGAATGCCGGCGTCGAGATCGTCGCCCTCGCGGACATCTTTCCCGATCAACTCGCCACGGCGAAGCAGCACTTCGATGCCGTGAATGCCTCGCTCAATCTTCCTGCCATCGACGCCCGCCGCATGTTCCGCGGCCACGAGGCATCCAAAGCGATCGCCGCGTGCTCTGACGTTGATGCCATCCAGATTTCGACACCGCCCTTCTTCCACGTCGAACACCTCGATACCGTCACGGCCGCAGGAAAACATGCCTACTGCGAGAAGCCCGTCGGCGTCGATATTCCGCAGACTCGCCGCGCGCTCGAAATTGCGCGCCGAGAAAACGGCAAGGTGAGTATGGCCGTCGGCTTCCAGATTCGCTCTGCACCGCCGTTCGTCGAGCTCGTTCGCCGCATCCATGCGGGCCAGATCGGAAAGATGGCCCAGATCGCGGCGTTCTACAATTCGCCTCCAGCGGTTATGGTCGATCGCGGCGCGCCCTCGTCGGACGAGTACCGCCTGCGCAACTGGCTGCTTTACCGCAATCTCTCCGGTGACATTCTGCTTGAGCAGAACATCCACGTCATCGATGTCTGCAATTGGGTGATGGGAACGCATCCGATCGCCGCCTATGCGAAGAGCAGCCGCAAGGTAGTGCAGAATCCCGGAAACACCTCCGACAACTACGAGGTGATCTTTACCTATCCCGAGGGGGTGGAGCTTAGTTTCTCCTCGACGCAGTTCAGCAAGAACAACTTCTTCGATGTCTCCGAGCGCTTCTTCGGCTCCGAGGGTCTCGCCGAGGCTCCTTACAGCGGCGCTCTTCAGATCCGCGGAACGCAGCCATGGGCGTGGAGTTCGAACACTGCTGCACCCACGGGCCAATTCGCCGCGAATGGAGCGTTCACAGATAATCTCGCCGAGGCTGACGCTATGAAAGATCGCGACTTCGTGCAGAGCATTGTTACCGGCAAGCTCCAGAACCAGATTGCCGCCGGAGTCGAGACTGCCCGAAGCTGCATGATGGCCCGCAAATCGGCCGAGACCGGCCGCACTGTCACATGGCAGGAGATTGAGGCAGATACCGAGGCTTATACGCTGGGTATGAATCTCGCTCAGTTCAGCTGAGCGAAATTCTCTTACTGTCCAGCCGCCATTTTGACCGAACTGAACTCTGGTCCGAGCGCAGCAATCGCGGATCGTAACGCCAGATCATTGCCCCCGAAGCCATAGTAAGTTACCTTGCCTTTGGCATCGATCAGAATTGTGAATGGGAGCCCTTCTTCCCAAAATGCTTTTCCAATCGTGCCGTCGTCGTGATAGTTGGTCCAGTTGTAGTGATGTTGCTCAAAATAACGGGCAGCACTCTCCGCCGCCATATCCTCATCGACGGAGAGCAGGACGAGCCCTTTTTCCTTCGCATCCGCGTACAAACGCGCCAACGCCGGCATTGCCTGAATACACGGTGCGCACCACGTCGCCCAAAAATCAATCAGAACTGGCTTGCCTTCGTAGGACTTCAACGAGACACCGCTCCCGTCTTTTGACAAAAACCGCACATCAGGGGCCTGTTTACCGACGAAACCGGCGATTGTACTGTCCGCAGGTGGCGAGAAATGAAAGAGTGCAGAATTCAGTTTCGGTTGAACGTCCATTACGGGATAAACCGTCGTTATCTGATCATCAACTGGAATATGGATATGGTGATCAGAGTTGATCGCGTAGCCATGTAACTGCTGCACCTGTTTTCGAAATACGAGGGCTTTTTTATCAATCCAGAAGGTGAACTCAGAATAAGGCCGCGTGGGCGCAGCACCATCACTGTCGCCGCTGAAAGCATGAACGACATAGCAAGAGAAAGTGTGATCTTCTATCTGAATCGTCTCTTCTGGAAGAAAACTGGCCCGCTTGAAGTTAGAGGCTTCGGCCTTCAAATAAGCGCGCATTCTCCAGGCACTGCTTAGCTCCATACTTCCTGCAGACACGATTCGAGGCATGGTAGGCCAGTTCTCGGGAACAGGCTCCTTTACAAACGACTTCCCTTCAATGCTTGAAATCCACTCGGTCTCGCCGTCCGATACTTGAATGTAAGAACCGTCGCCCGAATGCGTCTCGATGCGGTATTGTTTCCCCGGCCCTTTGATCGCGGTGCGATAGACGGTTCGTCGTTCATGCAAATACTCATTTTCTCTGACCGTCTCCTCTATCGCTTCCACTTGGAAGGTATCGACTGGGGCGGCATAGGTCTTCGCTACCGCCTGGAGAAGGAGGATCGGATCGGTGAACTGCTGAACGGTCTGGGTCTGCGCCTGTGCACACGTTGCGGTCACGAGAATGGAACAGAACGCAAAGGATGAGAATCGCAATGGCTCCTCCAGATTGGATCGATCGAAGTTTACTCCTTCACGTTCACTCCGAGCGCCTTCATCTTGCGATAAAGATGGCTCCGCTCCAGCCCCAAGCCTTCCGCTGCGCGGCTGATATTCCCGTGCACCTCATCGAGCTTCTTCAGGATGAACTCACGCTCGTAGGCCTCCCTCGCCTCAACCAGGCTCGAGAACTCCTCCGTCTTCGTGTTGATCTTTCCCGATTCGGTTAGCTTGGGTCCGCGATACACCAGCATGGGTATGTGTTTCTTTTCGATTCTCTGAACCTTTGGATTCAGGATCAGCACCCTCTCCACGAGATTTCGAAGCTCGCGCACATTGCCCGGCCAATGGTATTGCCTGAGAGCTGTCAGCGCTTCTTCGTTCATCTCCACGTGCGGCCTTCCGTAGCGCGGGCCGAACTCTTCCAGGAATTCCTTCACCAGCAGCGGTATGTCTTCCTTTCGATCGCGCAGCGGCGGGACGTAAAACGGAATCACATTCAGGCGGTAGAAGAGGTCTTCGCGGAAGTTGCCGCGAGCGATCTCCTCTTCGAGGTCTTTGTTGGTTGCGGCGATCACACGCACGTCGACGTGAACCGGATGCGAGGCACCCACGGGAAGAAATCTCTGTTCGTCGAGAGCCCGCAGGACCTTCGCCTGCGTCTTGAGGCTCATGTCACCCACCTCATCGAGAAACAGCGTTCCTCCATCGGCACGCTCGAAGGTTCCGCGCTTCTCCTGGGGTCCGCCGGGAACCGCGCCATGCCGGTAGCCAAATAACTCGCTCTCGATGTAATCCTCCGGGATCGCGGCGCAGTTGAGCTCGACGAAGGGGCGATCTTTACGAAGGCTTGACGCGTGCATCGCTCTTCCGATCAGCTCCTTGCCAGTACCGCTCTCGCCAAAGATGAGGACGCGCCCATTGGTTGGGGCCATCAACTGGATCTGTTGCCGCAGCGCCTTCATCGCGACGCTTTGCCCGGTCACGTTCCCTTTGACCGCCAGCTGACGGGCGAATTCTGCGTTGTCCTCGCGCATCTGCCGTGCGCGCATGGCATTGTTGACGACGATCAACGTGCGTTCAAGCGACAATGGCTTCTCAAGGAAGTCATACGCGCCAAGCTTCGTCGCCCGTACCGCGGCCTCAATGGTGCCGTGGCCGCTAATGATGACCACCTCTGGCACGGCAGCGATTTCCATCCTGCGAATCTCGCCGAGCGTCTCCAACCCGTCACGATCCGGAAGCCAGATATCCAGTAGCACCACGTCATAGTCGGCGTCGCGGACCAGTTCCAGTGCCTCGGTCGCCGTGGCACTGGTGGTCACGAGGTAACCCTCTTCGCGCAGAATTCCTTCGAGCGACTCGCGAATCTCTCCTTCGTCATCGACGATCAGAATGTGATTCAAGCGATCACTCCTCCGTTTACGTGTGCGGCTGGAGCTGATTCTGCGTCAACTTCGACGGCGGTTGCGGCTCGCAACTCGATGATGAACTTCGCCCCGGCAGGGACATTCTTCTCCGCGCGAATCGTTCCCTGATGCTCCTGAATAATCTTCGCCGCAATGGCCAGACCGAGTCCGGTACCGCGCTGCTTCGTCGAAAAATACGGTAGGAACAATCGTTCCCTCATCTCGTCCGTCAGACCGGAACCCGTATCCGCCACGGTCAGCTCTACCATTCCATTCTCCGACAGGCTCGTCGTAATCCTCAGCTCTCGCAGCAGGCTGGACTGCATCGCCTCCGCGGCGTTGTCGATCAGGTTTCCGAGGGCTCGCTTCAGCGCTTCCGGATCGGCCATCACAAGGGGAAGTCCTTTACTTATCCGCTTGATGACGGTAATCGTCTGCATCCGGCCGGCAAACATCGCCAGCGAGTTTTCAACAATCGTATTCAGATCCGCGGGCCGAGGCTGTGCGGTTGGAAACTCCGCAAGCGCCGAGAACTGGTCGACGAGCGATCGCATACTTTCCACCGAGCTCGAGATCACCTCGCTGCACCGCCGGATCACCGCTGGCGATGGGGAATCGATCTGATGAAATCGCAAGGTCTCGGCCACTCGATCGATATGCCTGCGAATCTGCTCTGCGCTGAGGCCGATAGGGGTAAGGGGATTCTTGATCTCATGCGCCACGCGGCGCGCCACCTCCTTCCAGGCCGACTGCTTTTGCGCCCGCAGCAGCTCCGTGGCGTCTTCGATCACAATGACGTATCCCCGGTGCTCACGGCGCATACGCTCCTGGCCGACCGTTGTTTCGAGAAGCGCAACCGTCGCAAGAAGGTTGCGTGGACCGCCGAATCCTTCGTTTCCTGGAACCGTCATCTCGATCTCGCTGGAGGCCGAACCCATGCGGTGGCTTCGCTTGATCAGGCGGTCCAGCACCTCGGCGACATCGAGCGGAAAGACCTCCTGCATGCCCAGGCCCAGGAATGGCCGTTGCCCGCCGGGATCAATCATCTCGCTGAGAGCCCGGTTGGTGAGAATGATTCTCCGCTCCGCATCCAGCGTCGCCACACCATTCGGAATCGTCTCGAGCATCGTCTCCAGTTCGCCCCTGCGTGCCTCGAGAGCCGCGTTGGCTGCGCTTAGTTGGATCGTCGACTCCTCGACGGCCCTGCGGCTGCCTTCAAGATCGGCGGCCATGTGATTGAAGCTCCGCACCAGCTCACCCAGTTCCTGGGTTGCGCTCTCCTTCACCCTGTGAGCGTAGTCGCCGGCGGCAATCGCGGCCATGGCATCGGCGAGTGCCTCCACGGGTTTGGTCACCTGTTTGGAGAGATGCAGCGCCAGCCAACTGGAGGAAAACAGTGCCAGACTCGTCATCATCAGGAGCAGAAGCATGTAGAGATTCCGCAGCTGCCGCCTGCTGCGGAAGAGCGCCCAATAGGTGTCGGCGGCCGTCCGGAGGCTGGTCATCGTATCCGCCATTCCATGCGGCATCGGCAGCCCCACCACCACGATCACGCCCCCTTTTGCAGTGGCTGTACCCAAGGCGTAATCCGTATCGCCTACGCTGAAGACCGGAGCATCGCTGCGCCGCGCTGCAGTGAAGATGGCGTCATCTTTCGAATCGCTTTCCACGTTCGGAGTAACGTCAGGGCTCCGGCTCTGCTGCTGCGAAGTCTTTGCCTCAGGGACCCACGACTTTACGCGCGCGGAGGCGCCATTTTCTTTCGGCATCTGAAAAGAAGCTACGAACCGCTGATCTTGATAGACGGCGACAAACCCGCTCTGGAGGGTAATCTCATGCCGTCGCAAGACCGTTTGGACGGCATTCGAGTACCGAGTTGCAGTAGAGTTATCGCCGACGTCGGGCAGCGTCGTTGCGATCGATTCTGCTTCGGCTCTCGCATTCGCCGTCGTGTATCGCGCCAGCTCGAATGCCATGTTCGTACTGGCATCGCGCATCTCGGTTACCGGCTGCGAGAACCATCGTTCCACAGCGCGGTTCAGCAGAAGATAGCTGAAGGCAAACATGAAAGAGATAGGAAGCAGGCTAACCAAAACTGCCCCCCAGAGCATCCGCGTGCGCAGCCTCGTCCCCATCACGCGGCTGCGCTGGTCCGCATAGAGCTTCAGCACATTGCGGACCAGCATCACCAGGACTGCAACGAAGAGAAGAAACGCCACGATCGAGAGACCGGTATAGATGAAGATCTGTCCCGTGGTCTCCGGATCGAGGAACCGCTTATTGAAAGCGTTCAAGGTTGCAAGAGCTGCCGACAGCACAAGCAGACAGGTTCCCAGCGCGATGCTCAGTACCTTCCGCCTGTTGTCGTTCATCGATGCCTCCGCGCCCTGGGCCGACTAAACCAGGTCTCCCACGCTCTTCCAATCCCGCTGTTGCGCCGCCGCAACCGCTTCATAGGTCAACACGCCGGCATAGGTATTGACGCCTTCCGCGATTCCATTGTCCTCCTGGATCGCCGCCGTTGCGCCCAATTTCGCCAGCTTCATGACATAGGGGAAGGTCGCATTGGTAAGCGCCAGAGTAGACGTGTTCGGTACCGCCGCCGGCATGTTGGTCACGCAATAATGCACCACGCCGTTGACTTCATACGAGGGATCGCTGTGGGTTGTCGGATGCGCTGTCTCGATGCAACCGCCCTGGTCGATTGCAACATCCACGACGACTGCCCCTTTCTTCATCTTCTCAACCATCGCCCGGGTGACAATCTTCGGCGCCGCCGCTCCGGGGATCAGTACTCCCCCGATGAGCAGATCTGCCTCAGAGACGGCACGCCCGATGTTGTAACTGTTCGAAGCCATGGTGAATACGCGGCCGTTGAAGATATCGTCCAGCTCCCGCAGCCGGTTCAGATTCAGATCGACCAGGGTAACCTTGGCACCCATTCCCAATGCTATTTTCGCTGCATTCGTCCCGACGACCCCGCCGCCGATGATGCACACGTTCGCCGGCGGAACGCCTGGAACGCCTCCCAGCAGCAGGCCGCGGCCGCCATGTTCCTTCGTCAGATACTCCGCGCCCACCTGGACACTTAACCGGCCCGCGACCTCGCTCATCGGGGTCAACAATGGCAAGGCTCCCGCACGATCACGTACGGTTTCGTAGGCAATGCCTGTAACCTTTTTATCCAGAAGCGCATCCGTCAGGTCTTTTATCGGGGCAAGGTGCAGATAGGTAAACAGCACCAGTCCCTCGCGGAAGTGCCTGTACTCCTTCTCCACAGGCTCCTTAACCTTCACCACCATGTCGGCCAGGCGCCAGACGTCGTATGCCGAGCCTACGATTTCAGCGCCCGCATCCTGATATTCATCGTCCGGCATGGCCGAGAGCGCCCCGGCATCATGCTCAACCAGAACCTTGTGACCAGCCTCTATCAGAGCCTTTGCTCCTGCCGGGGTTACACCCACACGGCTTTCATGATCCTTAACTTCCTTAGGGACACCAATAATCATGTTCGATCATTACTCCAAGTCTTAATTGTATCTATTTTGGATCCTAAGCTATTCTGGGCTTAGTATATGGGCCTCCCCAACCGTGAAGCAGTAAGCTTCCAACATACGACCTCCTCCGTTCTGCTGGACCTGATCCGCGGTCTGGCCGCAATTCTCGTCCTGATTTCTCATTGGAAGATCCTGTTCTTTGTGGATTATCCGAAGATCCTTTCTCATCGGCTGATCTTCGCTGTGCCCTACGTCCTCGCTGGTGCCGGCCATCAGGCCGTCCTCATCTTCTTCGTTCTTAGCGGATATCTCATCAGCGGCAGCATCTTTCGCTCCCTCGAGCGCGGCACCTGGCATTGGCGCACTTATCTTACCCACCGTTTCGTCCGCCTCTGGGTAGTCTTGGTTCCAGGCCTTCTACTTGGTGGCCTGTGGGATTGGATCGGGCTGTACCTTCGGCGTACCACCGCTCTCTACGCCACGGCAATTCCAAAGAACCACAATCTCGACATCGCGCAGAACCTCTCGCCTCATGTTTTCTTCGGGAACCTCGCGTTCCTCCAAACCGTTCTGGTCCCCCTCTTTGGATCGAATGGATCTCTTTGGAGTCTGGCCAATGAGTTCTGGTATTACATTCTCTTTCCTCTTCTCTGGCTGGCGCTTACGCGCAACTCCAATCACCCCGTCTCAATCCCCCGGCGAGTTCTCTACTTAGCCCTTTTTCTCGGTATCGCCTGGTTCGTCCGATCTACTCTCCTCGGACTGTTCCCGGTCTGGCTCGCGGGAGCCCTGCTGGCACGCATTTCTCCACCTTCGTTCGGTCGCCGGACAAGGGCTGTCGCCTCAGCCGTATATCTCCTTCTACTCATGGGATCTACGAAACTTCACCCTCTGTCCGGCCTTACGCAGGACTACATTCTCGGCATCGCTACCTTCGTTTTCTTCTGGATCATCCTCTCTGCCCGCACTCGGGCGACCGATTCATCCTTTACCCGCTTCTCACGGCAGATTTCGCGCTTTTCCTACACCCTCTACGTCGTTCATATTCCCGCTCTACTTTTCCTCACAGCTCTGTTCGTGGGCGACCACCTTTGGAGCCCGGCAAACATACCCCACCACGCTATCGCTCTTGCAATCCTTGCCACGGTCATTCTTTACGCATGGATCATTGCATCGCTTACTGAATTTCATACCGACCGTGTCCGGACCTGGGTAGAGGCCCACCTCTCCCTCCCAATCAAAAAGAGGCCGGACTTCCTGACCAGCGGAGATACCTCGCCCTCCGTCAAGGCATGAAGCCCTTCTCGGAATGGACGCGAGAGGCATGACGCAACCACCTAATTCTGGCCGATATCGGTGGTGGAACCACGACATCGTGAGCCTTTCCCCCAGGCGGCATCGTCTGCTCGCAGTCGGTCCATACGGCCGACAACTGCTGGTTGAGGTGTATTCCCCTGCCACAGGGCCAAAATACACCCTGCTGATCTGCGAGCCAGCCATGTCCGCTTAACCAAGGGGCTTTTGTTCCGACATTGGGTTGTATCTAGGCTTCCTGTAACCTGTTACCGTGCTGCAGTAGCTATCCCATATACTGACCGCAATGACCTCCCCCGCACGTCATTTTGCACCTATAGATTACAAATCACGTTTTCCTGCTTTGGACGGGATCCGGGCGCTGGCAATCGTGATGGTCTTCGCCCTGCACTATGGCGGGGGAACTCACGGCGGCACGGTGCTGAATCTCATCAATCAGCTGCGACTTCGTGGGTGGATGGGCGTCGACCTGTTTTTCACGCTCTCAGGCTTTCTGATTACGGGCATTCTCTTCGACACGCGCGCAGACTCCCACTACTTCACACGCTTTTTCGCACGCCGCAGTGTCCGTATCTTTCCCATCTTCTATCTTGTATTTTCTATCTTTCTGGTACTGACCCCTATCCTCCACTACCAATGGCAGGCCGGTCATTCGCTGTTTCTGATCTACCTGGGCAATTTCTCCCTGGCGGCCAATCCCGCTCTTGAGACGATCCACTCTACGACTCATCCTGCCGCGTCGGCTCATTTGATTCATTTTTGGTCTCTTTGCGTGGAAGAGCAGTTCTACCTGATCTGGCCGCTGGTGGTCTGGCTCGTCAAGGACCGTATCCGGCTCATTCGGATCGCCGCCCTTCTGTCCGCTCTCGCATTCGTGCTCCGTTTAGTGGTGGTTCAGACCGTACCGCCCGTCCATCTGGAGCCGTGGATGGTACATCAGCTTCCCTTCCGCATGGATTCCCTGCTATTTGGCGCGATCCTTGCGCTTCTGCTGCGTGGACAAAATGCAGATGAATGGCAGCGACGTTGCAAATGGGCGTTTCTATTCTCGGTCGCCATCTTCGTCGCTCTTTCCATAGCCCTGCCATCCCTCAACGCTCCCTGGCTGAACACGGCCGGATTCTCGCTGCTGGCTCTTGCATCCTCTGGCCTCATCGGCGCAACTCTGCGGCCAGCCTCTCCCGCCTTTCGCTTCTTCAACCTGAGACCCCTGAAAGTGCTGGGAAAATACAGCTACGGCTTTTATGTCTACCATTTGCTTTGGGCAGGTGGCTGGTTCGCATTCGTGGCGTTCCTCACGCCACGGCTTCACTCATCTGTTCTCGCCAATGCTCTCTCCACCATCCTCAACTTTGCTGTCACGTTCGTAGTCGCCAAGATCAGTTACGACTTCTTTGAGGTCCGTTTCCTGCGTTTCAAGCGAAACTTCGAGTACGACTCCGAACTCCGGGAGCATCGAGCCAACTTCACCGAAGAGTTGAAGGTCTGACCGGAGCCTGGCGAGATCCGAATCTCTCCCGGAATGGGACGCACCACGTCGACCAACGCACAGACGCTTGATTCTGGCCGTACAATAGCCGTAATCACCGTTCCATCAGGAAGCCACACAGCCCAAATGTCTTCGAACTCCTTTCAGACTCGTTACTCCCGCATTCACAACATGCGGTCCCTCTTCAGCCTCTTTTCCAGCGACCTAGCCATCGACCTTGGAACCGCGAATACCCTTGTTTTTGCTCACAACAAGGGCATTATCGTGAACGAACCCTCGATTATCGCCGTTAACAAGGTGACCAACGAGGTCGAAGCGGTCGGTAAGGAAGCCAAGGAGATGCTCGGCCGAACTCCTGGCAACATCGTCGCCATCAAGCCCATGAAGGACGGTGTCATCGCCGACTTCCGGCATACCGAGAAGATGCTGAACTACTTCATCCAGAAGGCACATAACCGCAAGATGATGGTGCACCCCCGCATCGTCATCGGCGTTCCTTCTGAGATCACGCAGGTGGAAAAGCGCGCGGTCATGGACTCCGCCTACAGGGCCAAGGCCTCCGAGGTGCATCTTGTCGAGCAGGCCATGGTCGCAGCAATTGGGGCCGGACTGCCTATCACCGAGCCCGGGGGCAACATGGTCGTCGACATCGGTGGCGGCACCACAGATATCGCCGTGATCTCGCTTGCGGGCATCGTCTACTCGCGCTCAGTCCGCATGGCGGGAAACCAGATGGACGAGTCCGTCATCACCTACCTCAAGCGGAAATACAACCTTCTGATTGGCGAGCGCACCGGCGAGCAGATCAAAATGCAGCTGGGCTCCGCCTATCCGCTCGACAAGCCGCTGTCGATGGAGGTGAAGGGCCGCAATCTCATTGAAGGCGTCCCCAAGACGATTACCATCGATGACTCCGAGATCCGTGAAGCGCTCTCGGAATGCATCTCCACGATCATCAATGCAATTCGTGTCGCCCTCGAGCGCACCCCACCTGAGCTCTCCGCCGACATCTCCGACCGCGGAATCGTCCTTACAGGAGGCGGCGCTCTCATCAAGAACCTCGACAAGCGCATCCGTGAAGAGACGGGCCTGCCGGTTTCGATCGCCGACGATCCTCTCGCTTCGGTCGTGCTTGGAACCGGAAAGATGCTCTCGGACTTCAACCTTCTGCGCAAGATCTCGATCGACTGATTCTGGATAAGAATGACAAGAAAGTGGCCCGGCTTTCTGCCGGGCCTCTTTCTTTTGCGGGACAAGATGAAGCTGAGTCCGCCTTTGAAACAGGCGATGCCCTGAACCCCTGCAAATTGACAACACACAGACCAAATCGCGAAAACCAAACGACCTGAGCAAGATACCGGCATGACAACTGCGCGGAAGGTGCTGCGTAGGCTTCATTTCATTGTGGTTAAGGCCTAAATCGCTGTCTACAGGGCTTTGATGTGCAACCGCAATTCCGGAGCTTCCATCATGTCGAATCCAAAGGGCCCGCGTCTCTCGCATAGAGATCGCCGACGCTCATCGCGGTCACTGTCGTTTCCGTTTGCGACCTGCGTTACATCTGTATCTCTGCTTGCCACTCTTGCCGTAGTTTTCCTTCCCGCAACAGCTTCAGGGCAGACCAGCTCCTACGTTCAGAAAAACCTCATCTCAGACGGCTCCGTTCCCGCGCAGAAGACCGATCCGACCCTCATCAACCCCTGGGGAGTCTCGATCGGACAGGAGTTCTGGATCGACACCGCCGGCACCGGTTTCTCTCTTGTCGACGACGCCAGCGGCAACAAAGCCTTCGCCGTCACCATTCCTCCGGCCAGCGCTGCCGAACCGCACGGAGTTCCCGCAGGCACCGTCTTCAACTCGGACAGCAGCGTCTTCAACATTCCCAGCAGCGGCTCCGCAAACTTCCTGTTCGGCAACCTCGATGGCAGTATCGCTGCATGGAACACCAATACGCCTCAAGCCGTCACAGTCATCAATAATTCTTCGGCGAAGGCCGTTTACACCGACATCGCCGTCGCAAAAAATACTACCGGCACATTCCTTTTCGCTGCCAACTTTGCCGCCGGCACGGTCGATGTCTTCGACAGCAGCTTTGCACCGGCGCATCTGGCCGGAAACTTCTCCGATCCCAACCTGCCTTCCGGTTTCGCCCCCTTCGGCATCCACACCCTTGGTAGCAATGTGTATGTCACTTATGCCCAGATCAACGACCAGGGACTGGAGAATGTTGGCGCCGGCCTTGGCTACGTGGATGTCTTCGACCTCAACGGCAATTTCGTAAAACGTGCCATCAGTCAGGGCAATCTCAATGCGCCCTGGGGCATGGCGATGGCACCTTCCGGCTTTGGCTCGCTAGGTGGATCCCTGCTTGTTGCCAACTTTGGTGACGGCGTCATCAATGCCTATGATCCCACCAGCTTCGCGCTGAAGGGCCAGGTCACCGACTCTACGGGCGCGCCGATTGCGAACCCCGGTCTTTGGGAGATCGTCTTCGGCGTCGGCAACACCATCGGTACTCCTGCAACCGCCGGCGATCCCAACACACTCTACTTCGCCGCTGGAATCAATAACGAGAAGGGAGGCCTCTTCGGCTCTATCTCGGTCGCGACTCCGGCCAGCGCCGGCGACTTTACCATTACGCCTTCGGCCTCAAGCCTTACCGTCACCAACGGTCAGGTTGGCAATCTCTCGGTCAGCATTGCTGGATCCGATGGCTTCAGCGGAACCGTAAGCCTCGCCTGCTCTGGCCTGCCCTCCGGCGCGGCCTGCACCTTCAACCCGCCATCGGCCAACATCTCGGGCACGACTCCTGCTATGGTGGGCGTCTCCATCGCGACGGGAGCCGCAGCCACTCCCGCACCTCCGACCGCTCCAACACCACCACCCCCGACGAACCCCTACGTTGCACATCTGCACCGGTATGGAGGGGCTGCGCTCGCCGGACTGCTTCCGCTGGGACTCTTTGGATTTGCCGGCATTCGCAAAAGATTCGGATCGCACAGAGTTCCGCTTCTCGCGGTTCTGTGCATTCTGACGATCGGTGTGATCGCAGGCTGCAACGGAGGAATGAGCGCTACGCCTGCAGCAGCAGCACCCGCTCCGCCAACCCCACCGACGACTCCTCCGCCGAGCACTCCCACCCCCCCTGCAGCCTCACAGATCACCATTACCGCAACCTCCGGCACGCTCACCCACAGCGTCTCAGTCAGCCTTACAACAAACTAGACAGCAGCTCCTGCATAGACAAGGAAACAGCCGCCGGTTCCTACCGAGCGGCTGTTCCTTGTTTCGAACGGTTTCGAAGGACTCGAATTACAAAGAGGTTATTCCGAAGATTGATCAGAGAGAGCCAGCCCAGGAGTCGTCAGGCTCACCCGAAGACGATCGACTCTACGGTCCGTTGAGGCCAGCACCTGCATACGCAACCCATCTTCTTCCACGATCTCTCCCGGAGCAGGAATCCGCCCAGCCATCTCAGAAACGAGTCCACCCAGAGTCGTGGACTCATACTGCTCCGACAGCAAAGAGCGTTCTCTCTCTTCTTCTCCGGTCTCCGTCTCCTCAGAGCTCTCTCCGTCCTCGGCCGGACGGGTCGAGGCCTTTTCAATCTGATCCGCGAACAGCTCCCGAAGCCGGGAGACCTCGAAGCTGCCGGGCACGATATAGGATCCATCCGGCTCGCGCACTGGCGCGGCATCCGGCTCCGGCTCATCATGCTCGTCGGCAATATCGCCGACGATGGCTTCGAGCAGATCTTCGATCGTAACCAGGCCAGCGACTCCTCCATACTCATCGATCACGATGCGCATGTGCTGCTTCTCGCGCTGCATCTCGCCCAGCAGCTCTGCAACCATCTTGGTCTCCGGCACGAAGGCGGCGGGCCGCTGAATCTGCGCTACTGTCCGCGTCCCCGCCTCAATATCCAGTACTTTCAGCAGATCGTGCGCAAATGCAATTCCGGTGATGTGATCGAGTGAATCGGAGTACACCGGGACCCGCGAGAACGCGTGTTCGTTGATCTCCGCGGTAAATTCCCGCAGCGTCAGCGTGCCCGGGACCGCGAAGATCTCAGGCCGCGGTGTCATCACCTCGCGCACCACTTTGTCGCCGAATTCGACCACCGAGCGTACAAGCTCACGGTCGGACTCTTCAAGAATGCCCTCTTCCTCGCCGGCTTCGAGTAGAGCCTCCATCGCCTCGGATGGCCGCTCATCCACGGCCTCGTCTTCCGGCTCAGCGAGGGCCGCAATGGAAAGCAGCAGCTGCAACACGATCGTGACCGGCAGAATGAGGTAGAAGAACACCTGCAGCAGCAGTGTGATCCGTCGGATCCAAAGGCCCCGCGTCCGCGTGAAGAGGACCTGCGGAACCAGGCGGTCAAAGACGAGGATCAGCAGGATCAGCTCCGCTATCGCGCGCGCGACCGCTCCTCCGCTGGGAATCTCGACCAGTCCACTGGTTACCTGATAAAGATGAAGTCCCCAGAACAAGGACATCGCCGCCAGCGACAACTGCCGGAGCACCGAAGCCGAAAGCGCAATGGACTCACGGCCCAGCCGCAGGCGAGGCTCGATCGTCTGCTCCCACGAATCGACGTTGTCCTGGTACTCGCGGGCCAGAAATTTACCCATCTCCGAGTAAACGCGATCGATATAGGATGCAAGCGCCAGTACGGAAAGCAGCAGCGCGAGGGCGAGGGCATAAACCACATTGATCCAGTTCATTGGCCGCGTCTCCCTGCCGCTCTCGGGGTTCGCGCAATGGACGGAGACCGCGAGACCCGTTCGATCAATGTGACCGGAAGCTTCAGCTCCCGCCTCAGCTCCGCTTCGCGCGCCGCCATCTCACCCGAATCGACCTCGTGGTCCATTCCCGCCAGATGCAGCAAACCGTGAAGCAGCAGGATGCGAACCTCCTGGCCGAGCGAGTGTCCAAAATTTTCCGCCTGCTGTGCAGCGGTGTCCAGCGAGATGGCAAGATCGCCTGCATGTTCGTCCGCGATCTCCTCCGGAGCAGGAAAACTGAGGACATCGGTCGGTTTGTTCTTGCCACGAAAGGTCCGGTTCAACCGGCGGAGTTCCTGGTCGGAGGTCAGCAGGACATCGACCTCGCCTTTCAGGCCAACTGCTTCCCGCGCACGGCGGAGAAAACGCGTAAGTCCGGATTTAGCTAGTGGCGGCGAATTGGAACCTGTACTTGGAGGCTCGATGGTGATCATCGTTTGGGGGTCGGCGCAAAATACAACGTCAGCAGGAAGCAGCGCCTGACTCTACGCGCTCCCTGCTGACGATAGTATCTCACTGCTTTACTGCGGCTTGGCTGCGTGCTTGCTTTTATCGGCCCTCATCGCCGGCTCTGAGAGGACCGATTCGCTCATCGAGAGCGGAAGCTCCTGCTGAGCGCGGCTGTAGCTGTCGTAGGCCCTCACGATCCTCTGCACCAGGTGATGACGCACAACATCGGTATCCTCGAAGTGGCAGAAGCGAATTCCTTCGACCCCATCAAGGACATGCAACGCCTCCAGCAAGCCGGACTTCTTCGGGTTGGGAAGATCGGTTTGCGTAAGATCGCCGGTGATGACCGCCTTCGAATTATTGCCAAGACGGGTGACGAACATCTTCATCTGCTCGGTCGTGGTGTTCTGCGCCTCGTCCATGATTACGAAGGCATCGTTCAGGGTTCGCCCGCGCATAAAGGCAAGCGGAGCAACCTCAATGACATTTGTCTCCAGCATCTTGTCGACCTTGGGCGGATCGACCAGATCGTAGAGCGCGTCATAAAGCGGACGGAGATACGGATCGACCTTCTCCTGCAGCGAGCCCGGCAAAAAGCCCAGCCGCTCGCCCGCCTCGACTGCCGGACGAACCAGGATGATCCTGCTCACCTTCTTGGCTAGAAGCGCCGAGACGGCCATTGCCACCGCGAGATACGTCTTTCCCGTTCCCGCAGGTCCCACGCCGAAGACCATGTCGTTCTGCTCTATCGCCTCGACGTACCGGCGCTGATTGATGGATCGAGGCTGCACCATCCGCTTTACGCCGGCGGAACGTTGCTTGCCGGAATCCATCAGTAACTTCAACGTGGCCGAAGGATCAGACACGATCATCTTGAGCATTCCACGCAGTTCGCCGTTGTGCAGGTTTACTCCTGCCTTTCGCAAAGCCTCAAAGTCCGCGAAGACGCGCTCCACCCGGGCGACACTCTCGGCATCTCCCGTTACGTGAATTGCGTCGGACCTGAGGTCCATCGTGACATGCAGCCCGTCTTCCAGCAGGCGTAGGTTTTCGTCGTGGGTTCCATAGAGGGTCTCGATACCTGGGGTGATCTCAATGGCTTGTTTGATCAATGGTGGGTCTGACCTCCGTCAGGGACAGCTAGGGTTGACTACTTTATTGGATACACAGCATGTGGGTGAGGTTGGGCCAGCGAAAACGCACAAGATGGGTGGACTGCTGAGGCGTTGCGACCGGGATGGCGAAGGTTGCCAATCGTGTGCCAGATGCGCACAGAGTAGTCCGGACCGCTTGCCTCGTCAAGATCAGTTATCAAGAGCATGAATCTACAGGAGTACGGGGATTTCAAAATCCGGACTGACAAGTCCCGAACTTTCGTTCGGAAGCCCCGGAACGCCTCAACGTCACGGAAACAGGCTTTCTTCGGGTTGACCCTGAGCCTGATCTTCTCTAAACTTAGAGATTGCAGGGATCGGTCCGGCTGTGTTTTCCGGCCAGCCTCAGGCCTGCATCCCAAATTTCCCGACAGATTCCGGGCAGAAGAGAGTTTTCAGAGAATGGCAAATCATATTTCGTCGCTGAAGCGCACACGTCAGACAGAGACCAAGACCGCAGTGAACCGCGCCAACAAGAGCAAGCTCCGTGGAAGCCTCCGCACGCTGCGCGAGGCCATTGCCAAGGGCGATGCCAAGACCCTCGGCGTGGCCTACAGCGCCACGGTCTCCGTGCTCGACAAGAGCGTCCAGAAGGGCATCCTCCACAAGAACACCGCCAGCCGTTACAAGGCCCGCCTCAACGCGCGTGTCAAGGCTGTCGTGGCTCCGAAAGCCGCCTAACCACTTGTTGTCGGCGACTGGAAATCACTGAGAAGAATCAAGAAATAGGCCAGACTGGCCTATTTCTTTTTGTCACCTGGGCCTTTCCTGAGGCGGAGCAGTGTTGTCACGGCTCTCCCCTGGAGAATAGAGAGTCGGCGGACGTCGCGGTTGCTCAGGCGAATCCCCGGCAGGTGACGTCTCCGTCCTGGCAGCACCGGTCTCCTGCTTTCGTTCCCCAGTTTCCGTGGCCGCTGGAGCCTCTGTAGCCCCCGCATCCGAAGCGAGTTCAGGCGGCTTCGCTGGCGGTCCGACCGTAGAATCCGACGCGCCTGCCTCACCGCCTTGCACCGCTGGCGAAGGCGAAGCGCTCGAAGATGGCGCATCGCCTTCATTCGAAGACGATGCAGCCGCTCCCGAGGACAACAATAACGCAGGGTCACCATCCACCGGCGGAGCCGACGCCTCGGCCATCTGCACCGCTTCCCGCTCCTTGGACGTGAGCGGAGGCAGGCTGTAGACCTCCAGCGCCTCATTCCGAACGACCGCGAGGCTCAGGCCATCCGGGGCGAGCGCAAAATTCTGGCCTGCGCGGGCGATGGGTGAGGCGTCGATGCGAAGCAGCTGGCGTCCGCTATCCGTCTGATACACCACCACAACCTGCCCATCAAACAGCTCAGGCGCAAGCGAATCGGAATCGACCAGCGAAGAGCGCGTCAGTATGCGGCTCAAGGCAAAGCGCCCGCTGCCCGGAGCATAGGAAAACATTGGGGAGATGTAGCTTTCGGTCATGTTCTGTTCCCACATCGCCTCGCCGCGCATATTGAAGGCAGCGACAATCTGCGGGGTATGGCTCAAATGGCATCCGAAAGCGATAAATTCACTGCGGCTTACCAGCATGGGCGATGGCCGACAGGTTGAATCGAAACTCGCCAGTTCCTTTACCTTTCCTCCGTAGCTTCGAAAATCAAAGCCCCAATGCTGCTGGCCCTGATCGAGGATTGCGATGTAGCCGGCGGAGTTTGCGGGAATCCGTCCCGGAACCCGGGAGCGCAGGCCCCCCCCGTGCCGCGCATCCATCTCATCGCCGCCCAGACTGACGAGGCGGAGGAAATCAATCTGGACCGGAGTCTCCTGCCCTTTTGCTTCGTCGCCTGCAACACTTTGAGGTCGCGGCGGATCCATCGTCTCGAGAATCATGAGATCCGCATCTGGAGACAACAGAACTCCCCCAATCCTCCGATCCGTTCGAAGGAACGGACGCTGGCGAAATGTATCGCCCGAAGCAAGATTGACCAGGGGAGCGAAGGTGGAAAGTGTATCGCGGATTCGCAACAGGAAGCGGCCTCGTCCGAGGTTCCAGAGATACTGGCCGTGATCATGGGTTCGCCACGAGGTCCGCGCCAATGTCCTGCCCGAGGGCACGTCCACAAGCACCGCCTCCACAACGCGATCCTGATCCGACGCCGGACACTCCGGCAACCGCTTCAACAGGCGCTTCGCGCTGTAGGTCAACAACAGGTGGTGGGGGTCGACAAAATCGACGGTGAGCATCGAGCTGCCTGCCAGCATGAACTGCGTCAGAGGCGTCTGGAAGCCGAGAGGAGCCAGCGGGATGCGCTTCGCGGGCTCCGGCCCCTTCGCAAGCCCGCAGTTCGTCACAAAAACGAGCATTACTGCGAGCAGCACACAGCTCGGTGTCTTGCGAAACCGAAGACTCGCGAGGATGATGCAAGGAACCGGCATGACAGGTAACGCGTATCCCCGAAGAAAGATTCGCTACTACTGTTTCACAGACGAGTGTCACCCGCCAATGAAAAGCGGATGCTCGCGCTTCTATAGGCCACTTCGGTGCCGATGATACAAAGGATGAAGAATCCAAAGGGAATAGTAAGGAACGGACAATGACGATACGGAGATTGACGCAGCCCCGCTTGAGAGGACAGCTGGTTTTCAGTGTGGCACTGGTCCTGCTAACCGCGGCAGCCGGAGCTCAGACCCAATCGGCAAAGACTACGGACGACAAAACCACCAAGCCTGCCGAGGTCTATAAGCCGATTCCGGGCTTCGATGCCGCATCTCTCGATCCTTCGACCGACCCCTGCTCGGACTTCTACAAGTTCGCCTGCGGCAAGTTCGCCGCCAACCATCCCATTCCCTCCGACCAGCCCGAGGTCGACCAGTTCTACGCTCTTTACAACGTCAATACCCAATCGTTGAACGGAATCCTCACCAAGGCCGCTGCCGGAGGCCCCAGCCGCACCCCCAACGAGCAGAAGATAGGCGATTACTACAAAAGCTGCATGGATACGGACGCGGTCGAAGCCACAGGCCTCGCTCCCCTGCAGCCGCTGCTGGATGAGATCAACGTAATCAACTCCATCGAGGACCTTGCTCCCCTGATCGGCAAACTACAGCGGAACGGGATCGACGTTTTCTTCAGTTATGGCGAGCAGCAGGATTTCAAAGATGCAAGCAAGCAGATCGCCTACTTCGATCAGGCAGGCCTGGGGCTTCCCGAGCGCGACTACTACCTTCGCCCCGGAGCGAAGGACGAGACCGTTCGCAAGCAGTATGTCGAGCACATCGCGAAGATGCTGACGCTGGCGGGAACGCCAGCCGAGAAGGCCAAAAAAGACGCTGATGCCCTCATGGCCTTTGAGACGACGCTGGCGAAGGCCTCCATGCCGATTACGGAGCGCCGCGATCCGGAAAAGATCTATCATCTGCAGCCGCTCGCGACCTTCACCGAGGCAGTCGACGGCCCGTCCTTTGACGAATTCCGCAAGGCGATCCACTCGCCCGAGATCACCGAGATCAACAACGCGAACCCGGAGTTCACACGGGCGATGATGACAGCGCTGAGAAACACCGACCTCGACACCCTGAAGGCGTACATGCGCTATCACCTGTTGACCGGGGCAGCCAACCGCCTGCCGAAGCGCTTCGACGACGAAAACTTCGACTTCTATGGACGGATCCTCACCGGCCAGCCTGAGCAAAGCGCCCGCTGGAAACGCTGCTCGAACGCGGTGAATGGAGCGCTGGGCGAGGCGTTAGGCCAGGTCTATGTCGAGCAGTACTTCGCCGGAGACAGCAAAGCCAAGATGCTGGAGATGGTTCATGACATCGAAAGTGCGATGGCTCGTGACATCGATCAGCTCGATTGGATGTCCGCGCCGACTAAGGTTCGGGCCAAAGAAAAGCTGCATGGAATCGCCAACAAGATCGGCTACCCGGACAAGTGGCGCGACTATACGAAGCTGGAGGTCAAGCCCGACGATGCGCTTGGCAATAAGTTCCGCGGCACGGCCTTCGAGAATGATCGTCAGCTCAACAAGATCGGGCAGCCCGTCGATCACAACGAGTGGGGCATGACGCCGCCAACCGTCAACGCCTACTACGATCCAAGCATGAACGACATCAACTTCCCTGCCGGAATCCTGCAACCAGCCTTTTATGACCAGAAGCAGGACGATGCGGTGAATTACGGCCATATCGGCGCGGTCATCGGTCATGAGCTGACTCACGGCTTCGACGACCAGGGCCGCAAGTTCGACGCCAAGGGCAACATGACCGACTGGTGGACCCCCGAAGACGCGAAGAAGTTTGAGACGCGCACCGACTGCCTTGTAAATGAGTACGGCGACTTTACCGCCGTGGACGACGTCAAGGTCAACGGCAAATTGACCCTTGGCGAAAACACCGCCGATAACGGTGGCCTCGTGCTGGCTTATCTCGCCTACCTCGATCGAGCGAAGACCAACAAGGTGGATCTGAATGCAAAGGTTAATGGCTATACGGCTCCGCAGCGCTTCTACATCGCCTATGCGCAGAACTGGTGCGAAAACGCGCGACCCGAGGTGATTCGCCAGCAGGTGCTGACCGATCCGCACTCGCCCGATCACTTCCGCGCAAACGGGGCCATCGTCAACCAACCCGGCTTTGCCTCCGCCTTCGGATGCAAAAAAGGCACACCCATGGTTCCCGTTAATAGCTGCCGCGTTTGGTAGCTGACACCGAATGACAGCAGAGGGGCGCGGCTGCGGCTGCGCCCCTCTCGTTTTGTGCGACAGTGGAGATATGCCAGTCATTCCCAAGCATCGCGCCATGGGCTTCCTCTCCTGCGCGCTGGCGAGCTCCTTCTGGGGCTGCGGCTTCTTCTTCGGCAAGATTGCTCTTGCCGAAATGTCCTTCGCCCACATGGTGCTCTACCGCTTCCTGTTCGCCATGATTGTCCTGCTGCCTCTCCTGGTAACGCATCGACCGGGCCTGAACGGCAAAGAATGGGGCACGTTGGCGCTTGCGTCCTTCCTTGGTGTCCCGGTCCAGTTCCTCATTCAGTTTTATGGCTTGTCATTGACTACGGTCTCTCACGCAGCCCTGATGGTGGGAACCATGCCGGTGATCCTGGCCGTGGGAGCCACGCTCTTCGCTCACGAACGGCTGGATGCGACCGGCTGGTTTGCGCTTGCCGGCTCGACGGCCGGAGCTGCCCTGATCGCGCTGGGACGGCATGCCAGAGGAGCGGGACAACCCTCCTTGACGGGAGATCTTCTGGTCGTCCTCTCGCTCGCCATCGCGCTCTTCTGGATCCTGCTCAACAAGCGACTGATGGATCGCCACTCCCCCATCGTTGTCACCGCGTATGGCCTGCTGCTGGGCACGTTGATGCTGCTGCTCTGGGTTCCGCTTCGCTATGGAATGCCTCCGATGGCGCACGTCTCCATGAAGGCGTGGCTCGCACTGGCGGCCAGCGGCGTGTTGTGCACGGCCACCACGACCCTGCTGTGGAACTGGGGCATGACCCAGGTTCCGGCATCGGAGGCCGGGGTTCTGCTCAACATGGAGCCACTCATGGGCAGCCTGCTCGGTGTCTTCGTACTCGGTGAGCATCTGGGCCCCACCGCGTGGATGGGAGGCTGCCTGATCTTCGTTGCAGCGATCACGTTGACGACTCGTTCCAAGGCTCACGTGCCGGAACACCAGCCGGCAGGCTGACGCTGACTTTAGCCGGGCTAAACTTTCTTTACATGCGCTTGCTCGCTCAATGGGTCGCTGCACTGCGACGTCTGCACTGGAAGAGGGGCATCCGCGCCGGAGCCGCCGTGCTGGCGGCAATGCTCGTCTGCCGTTATCTCGGCAAGCCCATGGGATGGGCCGCACTGGGTGGATTCGAGACCATCCTGGTCGATAATGGCGGGCCCTACCGAAGTCGGCTGACCACAATGCTCACCGTCCTCATCGGCGGGGCCATCACATGCATTGCCGGATCGCTCGCGGCAAATCCGCTATGGCTGGCAGTGCTGGTGACGGCCGGCTTCTGTTTCGCCATCACCTTCGCACGTGTCCTCTCCAATCCGCTCGCATCCACCTCGGTCATCATTCTGGTGCTCTACTTCGCTGGGTACGGTGGAGAGACCCACACACTTCCAGCAGCGCTTGGCAATGCACTCTCATACATCCTCGGCGGCCTGTGGGCTGCAGCACTCAGCCTCTTTCTCTGGCCTTTGGACCCCTTCCGCCCCGCTAGAAGAGGCGTAGCGGAGTGTTTTGCGATGCTCGCCGACTTTACCTCACAGGTACGGATCACTTCGCCTAACAGCGCCGAGCGACAGACCGAAAGACATCGCATGCACGAGCTGCAGCGCAGGATGCGCCTCGGCATGGAGACTGCGCGGGCGGCTATCGGGACGACCGGCGCACGCCTCACCGCTCGGACTCTGCGAGCGCGCTCCCTGACCGTGCTTCTCGAAACCGCCGACGTCCTCTTCGCGGGAACGATTCGATGGACCGAATTGCTCGAATCGACAGACGATGCCGAATCGCAACAGGCCATATCGGATGCGTTGCGCTGGCTCGCAGGTGCCGAACGTGTCATCGCCGAGGCGCTCGCACAACGGCCGGCGGATGGCGGCTCGTCGTTTGCTCCCGAAGGCTCGCATTCCATCGAACATCTTCAGAAACGCGAGGCTGCGATCCACGGGCTGGACGGGTCGAGCAATCCGTTGATCGCGCACCTCGCTCGGGATGAGCGGGATGCGCTGTTGAATGTCGAAGCGGCCTTCGAAGCACTCTGGGCACTGTGGAGCGGAGTAGAACATAACACCTCCCAGGCAGGTCCTCACCCAACAAGGCAATCGCTGCTCTCCCGCTCGGCAGAGACAATCTCCGGCACCGGATGGCGCGCCATGATCGACGCTGCCAGGGCGAACTGGACATCAGGCTCGATGATGATGCGCCACGCGCTGCGCATGTTGGTCGTCGGGGCTGCGGACGTCCTGCTGTTAAGGATGGTCCACATCAGCCACGGCGCCTGGCTGGGGATGACCTCCATCATTGTGCTGCAGCCTACGGGCTCCGGCACCGTGCGGCGGGGTGTGCAACGAGTCGTTGGCACAATCGCCGGAGGCGTGCTGGCCGCAGTCTTTGCTGCGGCCGTTCATAGCCAGGAAGGGCTGATCGTCGTGATTACAGCAACCAGCATCCTCACGCTGGCGACCTATGCGATCGACTATGCCTGGTATGCGTTTTTCCTTACGCCGACCTTTGTTCTGCTCAGCCTGCCTCACCTTCGGGACTGGCACTTCGCCGGGATTCGCATGGGTACCACTCTGCTCGGCGCGGGGGTCGCCGTGCTGGCCATGCGGCTGCTGTGGCCTGAACGGGAAAAGGTCGAACTGAAACGGTTGCTGGAGCGTGGCGCTCTGGCCGACGCCGCCTACGTTCGTGCCATGCTCAGCTTCTGGACCGCCCTCGAAAGCGCGGCTTCCGATAACGACAGGATTGCCGCCGACCGGAGTCTGCTTGCTCCGGCGCGACGGGCCTGCGGGCTGGCAATCAACGATGCCGAAGAGGCCTTGGATCGCATCATGCTGGAGCCGAATGTGCCGCTGGCTCGCGGAGAGGGCTGGGAGGAGGCACTTACGTTTGTGACCTACCTTCGCCGCATGACTCGGGCCGTAACCACGCTGGCGGCGGTCGGGCGAGGTGACCGAGATTGCCGGACACGCGCAGAAAATATCGCCGCTCGAATGGACGCGCTCGGGCGCGGGATGCAACCGCTCAAGGAGCAGGATGTCTTCACCACGATCCCAGCCATCGCCGGTGCGGCAGGCTCAGATGCGATGCCGAAATTGATGGAGACTGCGGGAGAGGAGAGCCCCGCAGAACATCAACTGCGACGTCTGGAGCGACAGGCCGGAGTGCTTGAACGGTCGGCAATTGCGCTTGCGGAGCAGAAGGGATCTCTGTCAGGAGACCAGGCTCTTCTCCGCCAGTGAGCGAGTCGTGCGGCTCCAGACTGCGGTGAGAGCGACTCCAGCGACGATCAGGCCGGCGCATAGACCGATCCATAGGCCGACCGCACCCCAATGAAGGTGGAAGCCCAGCCAGGTGCCGACAGGAAGGCCGATGATCCAATAGCCGATAATCTGGACGATAAGTCCGGCATGCGTGTTCCCCGCGCCGCGCAGAGCACCCGTGGCAGTGATCTGAAGGCCGTCGAAGAACTGAAAAGCTGCGGCCACAAAAAGCAGAGGAACAGTCGCGGCGATCACGGCCCGGTCCGGGGTGAAGGCACGGGCGATAGGGTGGGCGAACACTCCCAGGATGATTGAGAACGTGGCCATGCAGGCCGCCCCGAAAAGAATAGAAGCCCAGCCGGCCGCAGCAGCCTCGCGAGGCGCTCCGCGGCCGATGGCCTGGCCGACGCGCACGGCGGCGGCGGCCGAGATGGCGAAGGGCACCATGAAGGTGAAGCTGGCGCAGTTCAGTGCGATCTCGTGCCCGGCAAGAGGAAGAGGTCCCATGGTTCCGATGAGGAAGGTCACGGTGCCGAAGATGGCGATCTCGACGAAGATCTGTGCTCCGGCGGGGGCGCCGAGCAGGGTGAGTCGTTTGAGGCGGGAGGTCTCGATGTGGCGGAGCATGGAGCGCAGGCCGTAGTTGTGCTTGTGCTCGACGTGCCAGATCGCGGCGAGAAGGAAGAGTGCGAGATAGGTGCGCGAGAGCGAGGTCGCCAGACCTGAGCCAACGATGCCCAGCGCCGGGATTTTGATCGCTCCCCACTGATGTCCGTAGATCAAGAACCAGTTGCCGAGGACGTTGCAGAGGTTCGCGGTGACCAGGGCGAAGGCAATGGGACGGACGTGGTTGAAGGCCTGCAGGTAGCGGCGCAGGGTGAAGTAGAGGAAGAGCGTCGGCGTTCCCCAGTTGAGCGAATGGAGGAAGCTCACGGCTCCGGCGAGGACGGCTGCATTGATGGGCATTCGGACCATCAGGAGTGGGGCGAGCTCGATGAGGACGAAGAGCAAAGCTGCGAGGGCAGCGGCGAGGATGAGGCCGTGATAAAGCCAGCGGTTGGCCTCGTCGTAGCGTCCGGCACCGTGCGATTGCGAGAGGAAGGTGTCGAGCGAGAGCAGGACGCCGGCGATGCCGAAGGCCAGGGTGTTGTAGAGCACCTGGCCGAGAGCCGCCGAGGCGATATTGATCGCCGGATTCTGCATGTGGCCGACCATGATGGTGTCGACGATGCCCATCGACATCCAGCCGAGCTCGGCTGCGATGAGGGGGAGAGCGAGGACCAGCACGGGCCGGATCTGCTGGCGAATCGACGTCATGGTGCGTCCCCTCCCCTATCTTTTGCGCAAAATCTTGGAAATATGGATCTTAGCCGGGTACTTCCCTCCGGTTACGATCCATGGGCCGTCCGTCAGAGGGAGGGCTCGGGCGCTCTCCGGACGGGAAAGACAGAAAAGCCCCGGATGGCCGGGGCTTTGTCCGCTGCTTTCATTATAGCGTCGCCGAGGGACAGAATCGGCACCTGCTAAGTGCTTTTTTATTAGCTATATAAGTGACGTAGCGGCTTGACAGGGCATAGTCATGGGCGATTGGGATACGACTGCGGCGCAGTTTTTTCCTGGCGGGCCGATCTACTGCTTTTTGCCCTCGTGCTGCGCGTCGCCCTGGTACAGGATGAGGCGGTTGATGGCGTGGGTGGCGGGATCGCGGAAGAACTCAATCTCGGCGTCTACGACCTTGAGGAAGAACTTCGTTTCGGACTCGGCGAAGATTTCGAGTGCGGGCTGCTTGCCGAGTTTGCCGGTCAGATGGCCGTCTTCGAGGGCGATGACGTAGTCGATGGGGGCGTCGGTCATGCGATAGGTGCCGACGTACTGGGAGAGGATCTCAGGGGAGACGGTGATTGCCTTGCGCTCAGAGGGCAGGACAACGGGCTGGCCGAGGGCGACCTTGCCGAGGCTGGCGGCGATCTGGTCGGGTGCGCCTCCGGTGAGGTTGCCGAGGACGATGACGGTGAGTTTGTCGTCGGGGTAGAAGTTGAGCGAGGTATTGAAGCCTTCGATGCCGCCGCCGTGAGTGATGACCTTATGGCTGTCCCTGGTCCGGATGAAGATTCCGCACCCGTAGCCGTCCTTGAAGGGCGTGGTCATCTTCGTCAGAGACTCGGGCTTGAGGATCTTCCCGCCGAAGAGGCCCTGCTCCCACTTGAGAAGGTCGCCGGTGGTGGAGTAGAGAGCACCGGCGGAGAAGGGGATGGTCATGCTGATGTAGCCGTCGTGCTCGATGCCGCGCGGCGAGCGGCGATAGCCCTGGGCGCGCTGGGGCAGGATGGCGGCGTTGGAGTCGATGCCAGTGGAGGTCATCGCGAGCGGGGTGAAGATGTTCTGCTGGAGGAATTCGGCGTAGGTCTGGCCGGAGACCTTCTCGATGAGATAGCCGAGGAGGACGTAACCGGAGTTCGAGTAGGAGAATTTTGTGCCGGGCTCGAAGTCGAGGGGCTTGTCGCGGAAGCGGGCGACGAGCTCGGTGGGAGTGGTGTCCTTCCACTCGGTGGAGCGGTAGTCGGGGAAGCCAGTGAAGCTGGGAATACCGGAGGTGTGGGTGAGGACGTTGTAGATGGTGACCTTCGACCAGGCGGGGGGAGCGTCGGGCAGGTACTTACTGATGGGGTCGTCGATATTGAGTTTGCCGCGCTCGGCCAGAAGGAGAATGCTGGCCGCGGTGAACTGCTTGGTGATGGAGCCGAGGCGGAACCTGGTGTCGGGGGAGTTGGGGATGTTCCACTCGAGGTCGGCTGATCCGTAGCCCTGATCGATAAGAGCTTTGCCGTTTTTGACGACGAGGACGGTCCCCATGAAGGTCTTGTCGTCGGTGTAGGAGCGGATGATCTGCTGCATCCGCGGAAGGGGTTCTGGCGCAGGAGGCTGGGCGAACGCATTGGAGAGGGGCGCAAGGCAGAGGACAGCTACAGCGAATCGGCTGGGCATGAAGCAGTGATACGCAAAGGAAACAGAATCGGTTCGCACCAGCTGAGTTGGTGCGACTGGCTTTTTAAGCCGTGATCGCAGGAAGAGAGATTCTGAAGGTTGTGCCGCTTTTTCCGGGAAGAACGCTGCTGCGCATCCGGATGGTGCCACGATGGCGATCGATGATTCTCTTGGACAGAGCGAGGCCGAGCCCAGAGCCGCGGCCCTGCTTGGTTGTAAAGAAAGGAGTGAAGATCTTTTCGCTGTGTTCCCGGGGGATGCCGTGACCGTTATCGGAGATGATCAGCTGCACTTCTTTTCCTGACTTTTTGACGCGCAGATAGAGGATGCCTTCGGTCTGAAGAGCGTCGACGGCATTCACGATGAGATTTGAGATGACCTGCAGGATCTCGCCTCGATGGAGGGGTGCTGTTGCCTCCGCATCGAGATCTGTAATGAGGCGCACTCTTTTTGTCTGCATGGCGCGCTGGTGGATGCGGAGGGCGGCTTCCGCGACGGATACGAGCTTCACGGGCTGGTGCTTGTCCGTTGGTCGTGCGAATCCAAGTGTCTGGCTGGCGACCCGCGTGACCAGGAACATCTGCTCCTCGGCGAGACGCATGTACTCACGGACTTTGCCGGGATCGTCCGCTTCCAGCATGGTGAGGTATGCGAGGTTGGAGAGGGCTTCCAGAGGATTTCTGATCTCATGCATCACCTCGAGGGCTAGTTGACCTGCCAACGCACGCTCTTCGGACAATCTGAGTGTTTCAAAGAGCACGGATAGATCCGGCTGTATCTCGGAATTGGCCGATTGGCCCATAAGCAGTCCCTTGCTGCTGGAGAGAACGCCAGTCGACGTCGCTGCTGGAGGGGCTAACTCCGCAGACCAGTGTGTTTTGCCTGCAATCATACGATGCCGTCTCTAGGCTTTTTGTTGTGTAGTCATGACGCATAGTCGCATATAGAACATAAGGGTTCGTTATGCCACAGATTCGGCACGATCGCCGCTCAAATAACAATCCGACCGGGCGGTCATGAGGCGGTCTGTGGGCGATTCCGGATGCGAATGTCGTGACCTGCGAGATTGTTGCCGGCTTCAATTGAGAAGGCTGACTTCATCTCCGGTGCGAACGGTGCCTTCGACGAGGACTGCGGCATAGATACCTGCTTTGCCTTCGTGGGCCCGGGCGACGCGCTTAATAATGTCCGGGTTAGGTTCGGCCGTATCCGGGTCGAGAGTGATCATCTTGCAGCGAGGGTCGCGTTCGAGCACAGAGAGGATGACCTTGTCACCGATGCGGAGCGAGTGGCCTACGAACTGGTCTTCGGCAAAGCCTCCGGTTGCATCGAGGTTCAGATAGACATTTGCGCGGAAGCGGCGCTTGTCCAGGGCCACACCCAATTCATCGCCGAGGCCGTTTGCGGTCTGGGTGGAGAAAAGCGAGACGGGGCGGCAATCGGTGAGGGAGCGGTCGGAGCGCATGAGGCGAAGGTGATGGCGTTCGCGCAGCCCCTCGCCCAACAGATGAAGGAGATCCGGATCATCGATAGCGATGGAGGTTCCATCGGGTGTCTGAACATCCACCATAAGATCGTCCGGGTTGGCATAGACGGGCGTGACGCCGGGGGCGAGTGCTTCTGCCTCGTATTGATTGTCGGGCTTCATCGCACGGTCGGCGTTGCGAAACCGAGGTTGGAAGAGGAGCATGTGCTCCCGTTCGCGGCTGGTGAGATAGGGAAATCCTGCGGGGGCGCCATCGTCGTGGATGGCGTAGATGCGATCGCCATAGATGCCGGAGAAGCCCGCAAAGGCGCTCTCCAGCTGTTGGCCACGCATGCTTTTGACGGGGTAACGCCACAGGCTTTCAACCGTTCCGACGTTTTTCATAAGAGCCCCCTTTTGTGAGGAGAGATTGTAGACCTTTTTGCGGGAAGGTATTCAGCCTTGTAAGTGAGCGTCCTTTTTTATTGCGGCGTGATGATGCCTCCTACGGGAAGGCTGGTAGGAAGTGTGGCTTTCTTCTCATTGGGGCGGCGCAGGTGCATGGCCTCTGCGGTCATGTCGGTGTACTTGAGTCCGGCGCCGGTGTTGAAGAGGACGACCTTGTCGGTGGGCTTGAGCTCGCCGGTTTTGAGGAGCTGATCGTAGGCTGCGGTGGCGGCGGCGCCTTCGGGGGAGAGGAAGATGCCCTCGTGGCGGGCGTAGTCGAGGATGCTTTCGAGGATGACTTCGTCGGGGGATGCGATGGCCTTGCCGCCGGACTTCTCGAGGATGTCGAGGATAATGTAGTCGCCGTAGGGCTTGGGAACGCGGAGCCCGGCGGCGAAGGTGGCTGCGTTCTGGAAGAACTCGCTGGCAGGCTTGTGCTCGTCGAAGGCACGGGCGACAGGGGCGCAGCCGGTGGCCTGGAGGGCGTACATCCTGGGTCTCTTTCCGGTGACCCAGCCGAGGGCTTCCATCTCTTCGAAGGCCTTCCACATGCCGATGAGGCCGACGCCACCGCCGGTGGGGTAGAAGACGGCGTCGGGGTAGGTCCAGCCCAGCTGCTCGACGAGCTCGTAGCCCATGGTCTTCTTGCCCTCGACGCGAAAGGGCTCCTTCAAGGTGGAGATGTCGAACCAGACTTCGCTGGTGGGAGTGTTGGCTTCTTTCTGGGCTTTGATCTTTTCGCCTACGATGCGTGCGCAGTCGGAGATGAGGCCGTCGATCATGTTGACGTCGGCTCCGTAGACGATGCCTTCGAGGTAGTTAGCGAAGGGGACGTCCTGGGGCATGAAGATGTGGGCACTGAGGCCGGCGGCGGCGGCGTAGGCGGCGAGGGCTCCGGCGGCGTTGCCTGCGGAGGGAACGGCGAGGTGCTGGAGGCCGTAGTGCTTTGCCATGGTCACGGCGAGCGAGAGGCCGCGGGCCTTGAAGGTTCCGGTGGGATTGGCGCCTTCTTCCTTGATGTAGAGGCCGGGGTAGCGCCTGGAGTGGATCATGGGGGTCCAGCCTTCGCCGAGGGTGACGGGGGCGACGTCGGGAAGGACGTCGGCGTAGCGCCACATGCCGAGGGACGCGGGACTGGCGGCTGCCTTCGCGGCGATGTCATCGCGGCGGGCGGTGCGCTTGAGGGTGTCCATGTCGTAACGGACGTAGAGGGAGCCTGCGCAGGCGGGGCAGAGGGTTTGAGGGGTTTCGGCGGAGACGCGAGTCTTGCAGCGGGAGCACTCAAGGAAGGCGATACGGGGCATGACTTCGATGCTACAAGAAGCGGGGACCGTTACAGGAGACGGCGGACGCGATGAGAGAATGAGGCTATGAGCAAGAACAGCTGGGTGCGCATGATCGCAGTGGATATGGACGGGACGCTGCTGGGCGCGGACGGACAGGTGAGCGCGAGAAATCTGGCTGCCCTGAAGACGGCTGAGCAGGCGGGAGTTGAGGTGGTCGTCGCGACCGGGCGGAGGCACAGCTATGCCATGCGGGTGCTGCGGGGGCTGGGGCTGCGTGAGGAGAATGGGTTAATCAGCTCGAACGGCGCGGTCGTGCGGACGCTTGGAGCGCGGTTGCTGGAACGGACGCTGTTGCAGCGGTCGACGGCGGAGTGGCTGGTGGGGCACATGGGGGAGTTTCGGCGGTCGCTGCTGATTACTTTCGACCGGGTGCAGCCGGATGGCGAGGACACGCACGGGGCACTGGTGGTCGAGGAGACGGAGGAGTTGAAGGGCAGCATTGGGCGGTGGATGGCGGCGAATGAGCCTTACATCGAGCGCGTGGTTCCGATGGAGGATGCGCTGGGGCGCGAGGGTTTGATCCAGATGATGCTGTGCGGCACCATTGGGAGAATGCGGGAGGCGGAGGCCAGGCTTCTGACGGACCCGAAGGTGCTGGGCGTAGGGCTGGAGCCGCTGAGAAGAGCCGAGGTTCGGCGCGGAGCGGGAGAGGTGCGGCCCGTGGCGGAGGCGGCGCTGCATCGCACGGAGTATCCGGAGCGGGACCTGAGCATCGTGGACGTGCTGCCTGCGGGATGCAGCAAGGGACGGGCCCTGATGGATCTGGCGACGGAGCGTGGAGTCGCGAGGGAGGAGATTCTGGCGATCGGGGATAACTGGAACGACATCTCGATGCTGGAGGCGGCGGGGAGCTCGGTGTTGATGGCGAATGCTCCGGAAGACCTGAAGAAGGTGGGGGTTGCACGAGGGTGGGTGGTCGGCGGACATCACCTGGAGGATGGCGTGGCGGTGGCCGTTGAGGCAGCGTTAGCCGGGGAGCGGCACACGGCGCTCTCGGCGGCACGTTAGCAATCTTCTGACGGTGGTAGGCTTTTGGAGATGAGAATGCTGTTGAGTGCGGGCAGGCGGCGAGGAGCGTTAATCGTGCTTGCCGCGATTGTGTGTCCGCTGGCACGTGCGGCGGAGCATGTGACGCTGAAGAATGGGTTTGAGCTTGACTGTGCTCGACGGGAGATGCGTGGAGATCACATGCGACTGTATTTCACGTCTGCAGATTCCACGAATCGAGGCGCGGCAGAGGGTTCGGGCGCGAATTATATGGATGTGGCGGCAGATGCGGTGGTGCGGGTAGAGATCATCCCGGATCCACCTGTGGTTGCGGACGTTATGCCTGCTCATCGTGAACCGGCGAAGCAGCATGCCGCTGCAGCATCGGTTCTGACGCGCGAGGAGATGCATACGATGCTGGCCAATGCCGGAGGTGAGCACAACATCGATGCGGATCTTCTGGCCAGCGTGGTGAAGGCTGAGAGCGGCGGGCAAGTGAGAGCCGTCTCGCGAGTGGGTGCCCAGGGGTTGATGCAGCTGATGCCGAAGACGGCGGGAGAGCTGGGAGTCGAAGATGCGTTTCAGCCGGAGGAGAATATCGCCGGAGGAACAGCGTATCTGGACCAGTTATTGACTCGCTACAACAACAACGTGGCACTGGCGCTGGCGGCTTATAACGCCGGTCCGGCGGCGGTGGATCGGTATCATGGCGTGCCTCCGTACCGGGAGACACGGGCTTACGTGGCACGGGTGATCCGCGAGTTCAACCGCCGCAAGCGGATGGCTGGTTCGGGGCAACAGGTCGCGCAAGCGAAGTAAAAACGACGGATTATTTTAAAGCGAGGCGGGCGATCTTCCATGAAGAAACGAAGTGGAGTGCTGTGGGCTGTTCTGGTTCTCGTGCTCGCGGCGATCGTCTTCGTCTATCGCGACCGGATTCATTTCGACTGGGCAAACTTCTGGGAGCACCTCCGACACATTCATGTCGGTCATGCGATTGCGGCAATCGTCTTGATCTATGCGACGTACTGGCTACGGGCGTTCCGCTGGAGCGTGCTGGTGCGGCCGACGAAAGAGGTAAAGGCTACGGCTTTAGTTGGACCGCAGTTCATTGGGTTTACGGCGGTCGCGCTGTTTGGAAGGCTGGCCGATCTGACACGGCCCTACCTGGTAGCACGGAAGATCGGCCTTCCGCTGAGCTCGCAGATTGCGGTGTATACGCTTGAGCGGATGTTCGACCTGGGTGCGGCGGCGATGATCTTCTCGACGGCGCTGGCGTTTATGCCGAAGGATATGCCGCATCAGCAGGTCTTTATGCGGACCGGCATCGGGAGCCTGGCGATTACGTTGGCGATTGCCGTGTTTGCCGGCGTGGTGCGGGTGGCGGGCGGCGCAGTGGCCGGGTTTGCGCGAACCGTGCTGAGTCCGCTGTCGAAGCCGGTGGCCGAGAGCATAGCGGAGAAGATTGCCGGCTTCCGGGACGGTCTGAATGCGCTGAAGAGCTGGCGTGAGTTTGCCGTAGTAGCGGGAATCTCTCTTCTGATGTGGGGAATGATCGCCTCGGCGTATGTGCAGACGGCGCACGCGTTTGTGGAGACGCCGGAGCTGGGACAGCTTTCGTTTTCGCGCGCGATGCTGCTGATGGCGGCGAGCCTTGGCGGAAGCCTGCTACAACTGCCGATTGTGGGGTGGTTCACGCAGATTGCAGTGACAGCAGCGGCAATGCACACCTTCTACGGCGCGCCGATAGAAGCGGCGACGGCCTGCGGGGCTTTGCTTCTGGTGGTGACCTTCCTATGCATTATTCCTGCGGGATTGATTTGCGCTCAGCTGGAACAGGTGAGTCTGAGGAAGATTACGTCGGAGAGTGAAGAGGCGGGGAAAGAGGCTGAGGCGGTGCAGGAGTAGCCGCCGATCGCTCCTTGCGCGATTGGCCCACTTGCATGCCTCGCGTCGAATGACGGACACCCGTGATGGCTGGAAGCTCAGGCTGCTGTGGCTCTGCGAGCGAAATACTGAGATTCTTCGCTGCGCTCAGAATGACGGCAGTTCCACGTTCAGAAGGATGGCACGCCACGCGGGACTGACGGCACTCCTCGCGGGGACTGACGGCGCTTTCACGCGGAGACTGATG
Organism: Edaphobacter modestus; assembly: GCF_004217555.1. Lineage (GTDB taxonomy): Bacteria > Acidobacteriota > Terriglobia > Terriglobales > Acidobacteriaceae > Edaphobacter > Edaphobacter modestus. Next base: position 4,703,968 of record NZ_SHKW01000001.1, on the reverse strand, counting down.
GCAGTTCCACGCTCAGAAGGACAGCACTTCCACGCGAGGCATGACGGCGCTTCCAATGATGCGCTGCTAGAATCGAAATAACCCAATGAAGTGTCCTTACTGCGGTTTTACCCAGGATCGAGTGGTCGATTCGCGAGAGAGCAAGGAGGCGGACTCGATCCGCCGCAGGCGCGAGTGTGAAGGCTGCAATAAGCGGTTCACCACATACGAGCGCATCGACGAAATCCCATACATGGTGGTGAAGAAGGACGGCCGCAGGGAGAAGTTCGACCGGCAGAAGATCCTGAGCGGCTTGCTGCATGCCTGCGAGAAGAGGCCGGTCTCCGCGGTGAAGCTGGAGCAGATTGTGGATGAGACGGAAGCCTACGTGGTGGATTCGCCGGAGCGTGAGCGATCGACCTCGGAGGTGGGCGAGCTGATTATGTCGCGCCTGAAGGAGATCGACACGGTTGCGTATATCCGCTTCGCCAGCGTGTACCGGGACTTCAAGGACGTAAGCGAGTTCAAGCAGGAGCTGGAGCAGCTTCTGAGCGGAAGTGGCAAAGACCAGAAAAAAAAGAGATAGAGATCTCCTGATCGAGATTTCGAGAACCACGGGAAGAGAGAGCTGAAGAGAATGGCAGTCGAGAGAACACACAAGATTACGTTGATTCCGGGCGATGGCATTGGACCGGAGGTTTCTGCCGCAACTGTAAAGATCTTAGAGGTTGCGGGAGCGGCCACGGGGGTGGGTTTTGAGTGGCACCGCTTTGCCGCTGGCGCCGAAGCCTTCGAGCAGACGCGGGAGTACATTCCGAAGGCGCTGTACGAGTCGATCGAGCAGAACCGGGTTGCGTTGAAAGGCCCGGTAACGACTCCCATCGGTGGAGGATTTTCATCGATCAATGTCACGCTGCGAAAGAAATTCGACCTGTTTGCGAACTTTCGTCCGGTGAAGAACCTACCCGGGTTGGCGACAAAGTATCCAGACATTGACCTGGTGATCGTTCGCGAGAACACCGAAGACCTGTACTCGGGGCTGGAGCACGAGATTGTGCCCGGAGTGGTGCAGTCGCTGAAGATTATTACGGACAAGGGCTCGACGCGGATTGCACAGTTCGCCTTCGACTATGCGCGCAAGCATGGACGGAAGAAGATTCATGCGATTCACAAGGCGAACATCATGAAGCTGTCCGACGGCCTGTTTCTGCGCTGCTGCCGCAGGGTGGGCGAGGGATTTCCCGAGGTCGAGTACCAGGAACACATCGTCGATAACACCTGCATGCAGCTGGTGCTGAATCCTTACCAGTACGACATTCTGCTGACCGAGAACCTGTACGGCGACATCCTGAGCGATCTGTGCAGCGCATTTGTCGGCGGCCTGGGTCTGGTGCCCGGAGCGAACCTGGGCCACGAGTGCTCGATCTTCGAGGCGGTGCATGGGTCGGCTCCCGACATCGCGGGCAAGGACATGGCGAACCCGACGGCGCTGGTGCAGTCGGCGGTGCTGATGCTGCACCACATCAACGAGCGTGCGACCGCTGAGCTGGTGCAGACGGCAATCGAGCAGGTGTATCGCGAGGGCAAGACGCTGACTCGCGACGTGGGTGGCCAGAGTGGGACCAAGGAGTTCGCGGATGCGGTGCTGGAGGCAATGGCTTCTCCCGCAGCAGTGTAGTGACGGAGGAGCGGAATGAGGGTCTTTGGCTGGACGCTGACGGTCGCGATTGCGGCAGGGCTTGCGGGATGCAAGTCGGGACGGAACGAGGCCGCGCCCGCAGAGGGCGCTAAGCCCGGCCCGGCAGCCGCGGCCGGCTCGGGCGTTCCTATCGATCCGGCGACGACGGGAACGCTGGAGGGTACGGTTCACTTTGCCGGAAGGCCTCCGGAGCGTCTGAAGATCGACATGAGCCAGGACCCGGTCTGCTCCGCTACGGGCGGCGAGAACCTCGCCGAGCAGTTCGTGGTGCACGACGGGAACCTCGCGAATGTGTATGTGTACGTCAAGAACGGGCCACCGGCTGCGATGATGACGGGGCAGGTCCTGACGGCTCCTGTGGTGCTGGATCAGAAAGGCTGCCGATATGTACCGCACGTCGTAGCGGTAATGACGGGCGGCACGGTGGAGTTCCGCAATTCCGACGGAACGATGCACAACATCCACACGATGCCGCAGAGCAATCCTGCGGTGGATGTGTCGCAAGGACCGAAGGGCGCACCGGAGAGGAAGAAGTTCGACACACCGGAGGCGATGATGCCGGTGCGATGCAACAACCACCCGTGGATGAATGCGTTCATCAACGTCTCGGCGACTCCGTTTTTTGCGGTGACGGATGCAGAGGGACACTTCGAGATCAAGGGCCTGCCACCTGGGACGTATACGTTGGCGGCCGTACACGAAAAGATGGGCGAGCAGACGATCACGATAAAAATTGCATCGAAGGAGAGTGCGAAGGCTGTGTTTACTTACTCGAGAAAATAGGGGGAGCGCGGATGGGGATGGCGGCGGTCGTGTGGCAGGAGATGGTGGGACACGGATTCAGCCTGGCGCTGGTCTCACATCGGCTTCCCTTCTGGTTTCTGGTCTTCGCGCTTTTTCTTCCGCGTGTCTCGCTGGTGGTGGCGTGGCTGCAGGGAATCCTCATTCCCTTTCATCTTTTGGGATGGATTCCGCTGATCTTTGCCATCCTTCTACCTCGCGCACTTGTGCTTTATCTGATCTACCTGGATCAAGGGCTGAGCCTGTGGTTCGTGATCCATCTGATTGTCGCGATCCTGGTTTGGCTAGGTGGTGGCCATACTTATCGGAGCCGTCGGGGCGATCTGTGAGCAAGTTGGGAGCGAGCTGGGGACGATTGAGAGTCGGGAGTGCGAGAATTTCGGCCCTCAGAACGTTGGTTTTGCGGCCATTCCGTGACGCAAGCGACATGCCGCGCTATTCTTAAAAGACTATGGAACGGCGACGGGTTGGTATTCTTGGCGCGACCGGCATGGTCGGTCAGCGATTCATTCAGCTTCTGCACAATCACCCCTGGTTTGAGATTACGTGGCTTGCGGCGAGCGACCGCAGCGCGGGCAAGACGTATGGAGAGGCCTGCAAGTGGAAGCTGGACACTGCGTTGCCAGCAACCATCGCGGCAATGAAGGTGCAGCCGAATGTGCCGGAGCTTTGCGAGGGCGAGCTGCCGAAAATCATCTTCGCCGCGCTGGATGCGGATATCGCGCGCGAACTGGAGCCGAAGTTTGCGGCGGCCGGTTGCGCGGTGATCTCGAACTCGAGCGCGTTCCGCATGGTGGCTGATGTTCCGCTGGTGGTGCCGGAGGTGAACGCGAGCCATCTGCCTCTGATCGAGGCGCAGAGCTGGCGGCGGGAGAGCGGTGGGTTTATCGTGACAAACCCTAACTGTTCGGCCATTGGGCTGGTGCTGGCGCTGAAGCCCCTGGAGGAGAGATTCGGGATCGAGAGCCTGTTCGTTTCGACGATGCAGGCGGTGAGCGGCGCGGGATATCCGGGCGTGCCTTCGCTGGACATTCTGGGCAATGTCGTTCCCTTCATCAAGAACGAAGAAGAGAAGATGCAGGAAGAGGTCGGCAAGCTGCTGGGTCATCTGAGCGGCGACAGCGTTGCCATGCTGGATGCGAAGGTGAGCGCGCACTGTAACCGCGTGGCCGTGGAAGATGGCCATACCGAGTGCGTGAGCATCAAGTTCCGCAAGAAGGCGACCCGGGAAGAGATTCTGGCAGCGTGGAGCGAGTTCGCTCCGCTGCGCGGTGAAGGTCTGCCGACGGCTCCCGAGTTCCCGGTGGAGTTTGATGCGGCTGTGGATCGTCCGCAGCCAAAGCTGGACCGGATGCGTGGCAACGGCATGGCGGCGACGGTCGGACGGCTGCGCGAGTGCTCGCTGCTGGATTGGAAGTTTGTGGTGCTGTCGCACAATACGATTCGCGGTGCTGCAGGCGCGGCGCTGTTGAACGCAGAGGTACTGGCACGGATGGGCAAGCTGGATAAGCTGGGAGTTCCTACGGGAGCAGCGCAGGGGCAGGCGGTGCTGGCTTGAGTACAGCGCGGGAACAGCTTGTAGTGATGAAGTTCGGCGGAACCTCGGTCGAAGATGCGAAGGCGATGGACCGGACGGCGGCGATCGTCGGCGGACGACGAAAGAAAGGGCTGGAAGCGATCGTCGTGGTCTCGGCGATGGCGAAGGTGACCGATCAGCTTTTGGCGGCTGCTGCAGCGGCGGGCCGTGGAGACAAGTCCGGAGCGTTAGCGATCAGCTCGCGGCTGCGGAACCGGCACATCGATACGGCGACCGAGCTGCTGGACGAACAGCGATTTCCGGCGTTGCAGACGGCGGTCCACCAGGAGTTCGACGCTCTGGACGATTTGCTGCGTGGCATTGCTGCCGTCGGGGAGCTGACCGCGAGAACGAGCGACCTGGTGGTGAGCTTCGGGGAGAGACTCTCGAGCCGCATGGTTGCTGCTGCTTTCGATCAGCGCGGTCTGAACGGAACGCACGTCGATGCACGCACCTGCATCATCACGGATGCGAACTACGGCAAGGCGGCTCCGCAGGAGGCTGCGATCGAGGCAAAGCTGACAGAGCTGGTGCTGCCGCTGATCGAAGCGGGCAAGACACCAGTGATGGGCGGCTTTATCGGGTCGACCGTCGCGGGGATTACCACGACCCTGGGACGCGGCGGCAGCGACTACACGGCTGCGCTGGTTGGCGGCGGTCTGCATGCGGGCGCGATTGAGATCTGGACGGACGTGAACGGCATCATGACGACCGATCCGCGGATCTGCCCGGACGCGCTGCGGGTGAAGTCGATCAGCTTTGAAGAGGCGGCGGAGCTTGCCTACTTCGGCGCGAAGGTGCTGCACCCGGCGACGATTCTTCCGGCGGTACAGAAGAGCATTCCGGTGTGGGTGCTGAACTCGCGCAACGCGGAGAATGAAGGTACGAAGATTACGGCGGTAGCGCCGAAGTGCAAGAGCCCCTTCAAGTGCATTGCGGCGAAGAAGAAGCTGACGATCATCGATATCGTCGCGAGTCGCATGCTGATGTCGCACGGATATCTGAAGGCTGTATTCGATGTCTTCGACAAGTACAAGTGCGTGATCGACATGGTTTCGACCAGCGAGGTGAGCATCTCGCTGAGCGTGGATTCGAACGAGCGGCTGCCGGAGATCTGCGAGGAGCTTTCGAAGATCGCCGATGTGAAGATGGAGGGCAAGAAGGCCCTGATCTGCATGGTGGGCGAGGATATTCGCGGTCACAACGGTATCGCCGCGCAGGTCTTCACCGCGGTAAGTCATGTGAATCTGCGGATGATCTCGCAGGGCGCCAGCGAGATCAACATGAGCTTCATGATCGACGAGGAGGACGTGGAGGAGGCCGTGCGCAGCCTGCACAAGTATTTCTTTGCCAATCCCGATGAGACGATCTTCGATGTAGATGCGCGGGTGCCTGCAACAAGTAGAGCTTAGGAAGGAATCGCAATGCGCGTACTGGTTTTGGGGCATGGCAAGACGGGAAAGCTGGTGGCCGAGGTGGCGGCCGAACGTGGGCACAGCGTTCATGTGCTGGATGCGAAGGAGAATCCCAACGCCTCGGCTTTGACGCCTCCATTTGTCGCCGGTTTTGATGTCGTGATCGACTTCACCGCCCCCGAGGCGGTGGTGCAGAACATGCGCGCGGTGCTGGCAACGGGCGCGAGGATGGTGGTCGGTACGACGGGGTGGTATCACAGGCTGGCGGATGCGCGTGGTTTGGTGGAGCGTAAGGAAGCCGGACTGGTTTACGGTACGAACTTCTCGGTCGGCGTGCAGGTGATGCTGCAGATGGCAAAGCGAATGGGCGAGCTGCTGAAGAACGCGGGGTACGAGTTTTCGATCGAAGAGACGCATCACGTGACGAAGCTCGACTCCCCTTCGGGAACGGCATTGACACTTGCTAACGTCGTGAAATCGGCGGCAGGCCTGGCGGAGGTTCCGATCAAAGCGCATCGAATGGGAGATGCCGCCGGCCTGCATGTGCTCCAGGCAAAGAGCGCCGCCGACAAACTGGTGCTGACCCACGAGGCGCACTCGCGGCGGGGATTTGCGGAGGGCGCGGTGCGCGCCGCCGAGTGGCTCTCAACACGCAAGGGCTGCTACGACTTCCAGGAGATCTACACGCAGATGTAGATCCACAGGCGGGCTGGACGCGTCTAACGAAGTGAGGAAACATCATGAGCGTTGCTGAGGCAGTCAAGGCTACACCGTTTAGCGAACTGACACTGGATGAGAAGCTGGACCGGCTGGCGGAGGTTGCCGTCAAGGTCGGGCTGGGATTGAAAGAGGGGCAGGAGCTGATTATGTCGGCCCCGATGGATGCTCTGCCACTGGCGCGCAAAATCACCGAACAGGCCTATAGGGCTGGCGCGAAGCTGGTGACGACGTTCTATGGCGATGATGCGAGCGCGCTGGCGCGATTCCAGCATGCGCCGGATGCGAGCTTCGACTATGCGCCGACATGGCTGCAGGACGGGATCGCAAACGGCTTCCGTAGCGGAGCGGCGCGATTGGCGATTGCGGGTGCGAATCCGGCGCTGCTGGCCAAGCAGGATCCGGCGAAGGTAGCCCGCGCCAATGTGGCGGCTTCGAAGGCCGGCAAGCCGGCGATGGAGCTGATTACACGGCACGAGATCAACTGGACGATCGTAGCCGCAGCGACACCGGACTGGGCGAAGCTGGTCTTTCCCGATGAGCCCGTGGAGACCGCGGTTGCGAAGCTGTGGGAGGCAATCTTTGCGTCCTCACGAGTGAACGTGGAAGATCCTGTCACGGAGTGGAAGCAGCACGGCGAACGCTTGAAAAAGCGCGTGGACATGCTGAACGCGAAGCGCTTCTCTGCCCTGCACTTCAAGGGCGCAGGCACCGATCTGAAGGTGGGTCTGGCCGACGATCACCTGTGGGCCGGTGGCGGGACGACGGCAGGAAACGGGATCTATTGCCAGCCCAATATTCCGACCGAGGAGTGCTTCACGACTCCGCATAAGGATCGTGTGGATGGCACGGTGCGAGCGTCGAAGCCGTTGTCGCACCAGGGCACTTTGATTGAGAACATCGCTGTGCGTTTCGAAGGCGGAAAGATCGTCGAGGCTACGGCTACGGCGGGCGAGGACGTTCTGAACCGGCTGATCTCGACCGACGAGGGCGCACGGAGACTGGGCGAGGTGGCGCTGGTGCCTCATAACTCACCGATTGCGCAGAGCGGGATCCTGTTCTGGAATACGCTGTTCGACGAGAACGCGGCCAGTCATATTGCGCTGGGACAGGCGTATTCGACGTGCCTGATTGGCGGGGAGAAGATGGACTCGGCCCAACTGGCTTCGCTGGGCGCGAACGAGAGCCTGATTCACGTCGATTGGATGATCGGATCGGCGGATATGGATGTGGACGGCATCCACGTTGACGGAACGGCTGAGCCGCTCATGCGCAAAGGTGCGTGGGTCTAGGGATCACCACGGTGGGCTCCAGAGTGACAGCTTGTAAGGCAATGCCCGGCAGAATGCGTCGGGCATTTGCTTTTTTGCCCATGCATCTGCTCGGCGCAGGCATGGCGACTTCAGTTCTTTGAGAGCATCGGCTGCAAGGGAAAATACAGGGATTCTTCGCTTCGCTCAGAATGACGGATTGCGTTCGCGGCATGGCAGATTGTTTTTTTGCTGTTTGTGCGCCTTATATTCGGTGAAAATTTAAGATTTTTTATCCGGGCAGGAAGTATTTTTGTGCACTGAGTCGATTTTCGCTGTACATTGAAACTCATCACGGAGTTGATGCGTCAGTATCCGTGAACCCCACCACATCGTAGTTTCTGCGTGAGCCGCGATGCTCCGCAGGGCAAGTTCGATTTACGATCTTGGCCTTGTCGCACGACTTCCCGTCGTTGCGTCGTCGCATTCTTTTACCCAAATCGATATATCTCGCGCTAAGCGCGTTCGGAGGAAGCCTTATGAGTTCCAGCATTCACACAGGTGTTTCGCGCAGGTCCTTTATGCGAATTCTCGGGGCAGCCTCGGCCGCGGCTACCTCGTTTCCGGCTCTTGCTGCGGTCCAGCAGGCGGCGGGCGCTCCGGCACAGGGCCCCGGCGCTAGCCGCGGCTTCGGCGGCGCTGCGGGCATGACGCGCAATCTCAATCGCGACACCGTCATCATCAGTTCCAACGAGAATCCTCTGGGACCGGCGCAGTCGGCGCTTTCGGCAATCGGCGAGACGGCACCCCTGGGAGGCCGCTACCACCAGGAAGAGACGATGAAGACGGTTGCGGTCTTCAACGATCTGTTCGGCCTGAAGCCGGGCTATGTTGCTTTGACCCCTGGATCGGGCGGTCCGCTGGACCTGGCCCTGATGTCGAACATCGGACCGGACAAGCCGCTCGTCTATGGCGACCCGAGCTACGAGCAGGGCTTCCGCGCCGCCGAGACGATGAAAGCTCCGAAGGTTCCGGTTCCGTTGAATGCTGCGTTTGCGCATGACGTAAAGGCGATGGTGAAGGCGCATCCTTCGCCTGGTGCTTACTACATCGTGAATCCCAACAATCCGACCGGAACGATTACGCCGCGTGAGGACATCCTGTGGCTGCTGGCCAACAAGCCGGCGGGTTCGGTGGTCATCGTGGACGAGGCCTATCACCACTTCTCGGAGCAGGATTCGGTGATCGACCAGGTTGCGGCGGACAAGGACATCATCGTCCTGCGGACCTTCTCGAAGATCTACGGTATGGCGGGTCTTCGGGCAGGTGTCGCGGTTGCGCGGCCCGATCTGCTGGCGAAGTTCACGACGGTTGCGGCCCCGGCCCGCAGCCTTGCCAGCATCTCGATTACGAGTTCGGCTGCTGCCCGTGCCAGCCTGCAGGATAAAGAGCTGGTTCCGCTGCGCCGTAAGATCAATGCGGATGTTCGGGCGGAGACGCTTGAGTTCCTCGAGAAGCACAACTACAAGGTGCTTCCGGGATCGCAGGCGAACTTCTTCATGATCGACGTGAAGAGGCCGGGCCGGGACTTCCAGGCAGCGATGATCAAGGAGAATATCGCGATTGGCCGTTCGTGGCCGGCGATGCCGAACTACGTTCGCGTTACGGTTGGAACCAAGCAGGAGATGGCGAAGTTCCAGACGGCGTTCGTGAAGTGCATGGACACGGCCCCGGGCACGGTGAATGGCGCGTCGCTTTTCATGCCGGAGTATCACGTTCCTTCGGAGCTGTATCGCGGCTAACGGACTGGCAGGTCGGTAACCAAAAGCACCCCGGCAATGCGCCGGGGTGCTTTGTTGTCGCGAAAGATTTGAGCGGGGGGGACTGATGCCTGATCCAAGGTCAGCTGCTACGCGGTAAACTTGCATTCATTATGGAATTGATGGGTTGTGGAACGGCGCTGGTGACTCCCTTCCGCGGGGACTCGAGCGTGGACGAGGCCGGGCTGCGCGCTCTGGTCGAATGGCAGATTGAGAGCGGCATTAGCTTCCTGGTTCCATGCGGCACGACCGGCGAGGCGGCGACGCTGAGCGAGCAGGAGTGGCTGCGGGTAGTGGAAGTTGTTGTAGAGACTGCGGCCGGGCGAGTTCCGGTCTTTGGCGGGTGCACCAACAATTCCACTCACGAGGCAGTCGCCAAGGCGAAGAAGCTGGCACAGGTGTCTGGACTTTCGGGCGTCCTGACCGCAAATCCGTACTACAACAAGCCCGGGCAAGAGGGCCAGTACCAGCACTTTCGCGCGATTGCGGAGGCTGTAGACCTTCCGGTGCTGCTGTACAACATTCCTGGGCGCACAGGCGTGAACCTGGAACCTGCTACGGTACTCCGGCTGGCGGAGCTTCCGAACGTTATCGGAATCAAAGAGTCGAGCGGGAATATTTCACAGATTACGGAACTGCTGACGACGGCCCCGCAGGGCTTCAAGGTTTTCGCCGGAGACGACTCGGTGGCTCTGCCGCTCATCGCACTCGGTGGCGCGGGGCTGGTTTCGGTGGCGTCGAATGTGATTCCTGCGGAGATGTCGGCGATGGTGCGATCGGCATTGGCAGGCGACTGGGAGAAGGCGCGGAATATCAATCGGCGCTACTTCCGATTGATGCTGGCTCACTTCTGGGAGCCAAGCCCTGCTCCGGTGAAGGCTGTGCTGAGGATGATCGGCCGCGGCGAGGATGTGTTGCGGCTGCCGATGGTGCCGGTGAGCGATGCGGGGCGGAAGCGGCTGGAGGCACTGGTTGAAGAGCTGGGGCTGCTGCATCCGGTTGCGGCGCAAGGTGATTCACGGCGCGTTTCGTAGAAGGGCGCTACGCCGTAAGAACAGACTTCAAAGAGAAAAGGTGACAGGTGAGCTTGAACGGTTCGTTGCAGGAGAGGGTTGAACATTGGTTCGCGCAGGGCGCGGAGGCGATTGGAAACAAGGACGCAGAGGCAGCATTTCTGGCGCTGCGAGGAGCGCTCGAGGCAGGTTCCCTGCGCTCGGCAGAGCCTGATGCTTCCACGCCACTCGGCTGGCGGGTGAACGCGTGGGTGAAACGCGGGATTCTGCTTGGATTCCGGCTGGGCCAGATGGTGGAGATGGGATGTCCGGACGGTTCCAGGTTCGTCGATAAGGCGACGTATCCGGCGCGACGGTTTGCGGTGGCCGATGGCGTGCGCGTTGTTCCCGGCGGATCGAGTGTGCGGAGCGGGGCATACCTGTCCAAGGGCGTTGTGGTGATGCCGCCTGCCTATGTGAATGTGGGCGCATACGTCGATGAAGGCACGATGGTGGATTCGCACGCTCTCGTAGGAAGCTGTGCGCAGATTGGCAAGCGCGTGCACCTGAGCGCGGCGGCGCAGATTGGCGGCGTGCTGGAGCCTGTGAATGCGAGCCCGGTAATCATCGAGGACGATGCTCTAGTCGGGGGGAATACAGGCGTATACGAAGGGACGATTGTTCGGAAGCGCGCGGTCATCGCCGCTGGAACCGTGCTGACGCGCGGTACGCCGGTGTACGACCTGGTGAAGGGCGAGGTTTACAAGGCGACGGCGGAGTCGCCGCTGGTGATTCCCGAGGGCGCGGTGGTTGTGCCGGGTTCGCGGACCATTAGGAACGGTAAGGGCGCGGAGTGGGGATTGAGCATCGCGGCCCCAGTCATTGTGAAGTACCGGGACGAGAAGACCGAGCTTTCGCTCGTGCTCGAAGATATTCTTCGCTGATATCCATCTAGGCGGCTGAAGAAGGCCTGGCGAAGTTCTTCACTTCGCCAGGCATTTCTTTGCGCAGATGAAATTCGTGACTTTCCGACCTGCATCTCCCTGCGGCTCAACAGCTCTCACCCTATTCGTGGCGGGAACCGAAGGTCCATCGAAGGGAACCGAAGACTGAGCGTGCGTCGCCGACAAATCCTCCTGCACCATTGGCAGCGACAAAGTATCTTGTGTCGGCAAGATTGCGAACCCCGAACGTAGCATTCCATCTCGGTACTGCATACGACAGGACCGCATCCGCGGTTGTAAACGACGGGATGAACTTCGTGTTGAGCAAGTCGCCGTACATCCGGTCACGGTTCGTCACTCCTCCGCCGATTCTGAAGCCACGGATGCCCGCGAATTTGAGATCGTACGTGGTCCAGAGGTTGAAGATATGCTGCGGCACACCGACGGGACGTTTGCCGGTCGCAGCGGGATTGGAAGGATTGTCTGTGAGAGAGGCATGCTGCCCGGTTGCGTTGGCCGTGATATTCCATCTGCGCCCCAAGAGAAGCTGAAGGTTCGCTTCCCCGCCCTGCGTCTTCTGGTCGTTGAAGACAGGTACGTCTCCCACAAGGGTGAAGACGTTGTTGCGCTTCACATCAAATCCCGCCGCCGTAAACATCAGATGGTTGTCGAGGGCGGAGACTTTGACGCCTGCCTCATACTGCAGCCCTGACTCCGGCGCCTGAACACCATTCTGCGTAGCCTCTGAGTTGAAGTTCACCAGATTGCTCCGCGCCACTCCGAAAAAGGGAGAGACGCCAGGAAGGATGCGGTAGACTGCGCCCGCATTCCAGCTGAAGGGGGAGTCGTCTCTCGTGTAAACATTCGGAGGCTCTATAAGAGCATTGCCTGACAGGATTCGACCCGGGACAAAGACCTGGGGTGCAAGCCTGGTATCCCACCAGTCCTGGCGACCACCAATGCGTACTTTCAATCGCTGGGTCACATCGATCTGGTCGGTTGCATAGAGACCGAAGTAGTTCGCGCTGAGATCGTCGAGGAAACCAGAGTGCTTTGCATCCTGAAGAAAGACGAGGCCATCGGTCGATGTCTCCGGAACAACCGGCGCAAAGATGTTCGTGATGTTATTCAGATCGGCGGTTGCACGATTCGCCGTTACACTCTGATGCTGCGCTTCAAAACCCGTCAGCAGGGTATGGCGAATCCTGCCGGTCCGGAAGATCCAAACAGGTTCCGCTTCATAGTCGAAGTCACTGAGAAGATCATGCTGTTTTCTCAGCTGTCTTCCACTGAAGACCATGCCAGTGACCGTGCCTCCATCACCGTTCCTCAGAATCCAAAGATTGCGGTACATGTAAGAGAAACGATTGGTCACGGTCAGATTAGATCTGGCTTGCCATACATCGGAGAGGGTGACCCTTGCCAGACTCTGATCGCCGACACTGAACGGCGTGGAGTACTTGGCCTCCCGTGAGACGCTTGTAATCGGCTGCCCGTTGAGATAGATCAGCCCTGCGGGGTCGGGTGTCGCCCGCAGTTCCCTCGCATCGGCGACAAAGCTGAAGAGATTCTTTCTCGAGGCCCAGCTCAGCACAGGCCGAAGCTCATAGTCCGCGCTGCCGAGCGAACGGAAGCCATCCTCGTGTTGCGCCAAACCATCGAGCTGATAGTTGAGATTATGCACAATGGTCGGCCCGGTGATGTAGCCGTTCCCGGAGAACAGACCGAATGAGCCGGACTGGAAGGTTCCGCCGTAGCTGAGCAAAGGGGATGGCACAAAGTGCACGACATCGATCGTTCCGCCCGGAGGCCCACTGCCGAACAGCGAAGAACCGGGGCCCTCGAGGACCTCGACCCGTTCGACACCATTGAGGGAGTGGGGAATTCCGTTGCGCTCGTCGCCGTCGGAGAATCCATCGTTGTAAATTCTCGCTTCGAGTCCGCGAATCTGGAAGCGGTCTCCAAAACCAAAGCCATCACTGCCACCCTGAACTACGCCGCTGGAGTTGCGAATCGCATCCTTCAGCTCGACGTCGCCCTGAGCGCTCATGAGATCGCGACCGATGATCTGGACGCTGATCGGCATGTCCTCGAGCTTCGTCTCCGTCTTGCCAACGGTTGGAATCTGCTGCAGAGACAGCTCATCGACCCGTACGGTGACGGACTGGGATGCTGATTCCATCTGCAGCCGTACATCGAGGATTTCAGGACGTCCACGCGTGATGTTGATCTCCGTCTGCTGATAGCGGGCGAACCCATCTGCTTCTACCGTCAGCGAATAGAGCGCGGGTGTTATCGACTGAAAATGATAGGAACCGGAGTCGCTGGTAACGGTGGAGATCGGCACATGGTCTTCGCTATTCATAAGCGTCACCTTCGCATGAATCACCGCAGCGCCAGAAGGATCGACCACCCGACCATCAGCCATGGCCGCTTGAGCAAAGGCGAACGAATCTCCAGAGAAGATCAAGAGAAGAGTCAAAGAGAGCGGAAAGCAAAGGAAAAATCGCATACAAATCGTCGCAAATGTTTGAGCCATAAAAGTTCCAAGGAGTTCGGTTCTTGCGAGGGCGCAAATCCGACTCATATGATCTGAATTAAATACGACTGAATCAGTCTTATATGAGTCCATAGGCTTGAATTGTTTAGGGTTTGTCACCCAAAAGTCATTCCTTCATCACTCGACAGCCTGGTATCGCATCGACTGAAGTGAAAGGCGCGGATCTAGGTGGAAAGGGTTGAATCTGGGGAACGAGAAGGTCCATCGACAATCGCTGTTTCTAAAGGGGATAGATTGCCGATGCTAAGATAGAAACTTCATGGCACAAGACAAGTTGAAGCTGATTCCGCTGGGTGGGCTGGGTGAGTTCGGAATGAACTGCATGGCCCTCCGCTGGCAGGATGACATTTTAGTCATCGACGCCGGACTGATGTTCCCCGAAGAAGAGCTGCTGGGAGTGGACATCGTTGTCCCGGATATCAGTTATCTGACGGAGAACCGCGACAAGGTTCGCGGTATCGTTCTGACTCACGGGCATGAGGATCACATCGGCGGTCTGCCGTGGATTCTCTCGGAGCTGAACGTTCCGGTCTACGGCACAGAGTTCACGCTGGCCTTCGTAGAGGGCAAGCTCGAAGAGCATAACCTGCTGGACGATGCGGAGCTGAACGAGATCATCCCAGGGCACCGACTGACGCTGGGACCATTCTCGATCATGCCGATTCGAGTGACGCACTCGCTGGTGGACTGCGTGGCGCTCGCGATTCACACGCCGGTGGGGGTCGTGCTGCACACGGGCGACTTCAAGGTGGATCTGTCGCCAACAGACGGGCAGCCATTTGATCTGCAGGCGTTTGCCGAGCTGGGCAAGCAGGGTGTTCTGGCCTTGCTGCAGGACTCCACCAACGTGGACCGCCGTGGATACACGCCAAGCGAAAAAGCTGTACGGCCACGTCTGAATGAGATCTTTGGGCAGACTAAGAAGAAGCTGTTCTTCAGCTGCTTCTCGTCGTCGATCCACAGGATTCGGCTGGCGATGGAGCTGGCAGCAGAGCATGGACGAAAGATTGCGATCATCGGGCGGTCCCTGGATAACTCGACCGAGATCGCGCAGGACCTCGGGTATCTGGAGCCTGCTCCTGGCCTGCTGATTCATCCCGGACAGATCAAGGACTTCCCCCCGGAGAAGCTGTGCATCATGATCAGCGGAACCCAGGGCGAGCCGATGAGTGCGTTGAGCCGGGCGGCGGTGAACAACCACAAGTTTGCCCGTATCGACGCGGGCGATACCGTGCTGATGAGCTCGCGCGTGATTCCCGGCAACGAGAAGTCGATCTATCGGGTGATCGACCACCTGGAGCGGCGCGACGCCACGGTGATCTACGACGACGGCACAGCGGGGCTGATCCATGTGAGCGGACACGGCAGCCAGGAAGAGCTGCGACTGATGATCAACCTCGTCCGTCCGAAGTTCTTTGTCCCGATCCATGGGGACTATCGCCATCTGAAGCGGCATGTGGAGTTGGCCTCGTCCATGGGCCTGGTCGAGAAGGCCATCCTGATGGAGGACGGCGAAGTCCTCGAGCTGGACAGAAACTCGGCGACAAAGACCGGAAACGTAACCGTAGGCAGGGTCTGCATCGATTCAGGCGGTGCTGCCTCCGATGTGGTGGAGGACCTGGTGATCCGTGACCGGAGGCACCTGAGTGAAGACGGTATCGTGCTACCGATCATCGCGATCAATAAGGGCACAGGAAGGCTTGAGAACCTGCCGGAGATCGTGATGCGCGGGATGGCGGTGCCGGAAGAGGGCCTGATCGCCGAGGCCAGACAGGTAGTTCAACGCACCCTCGACGGATCGTCGAACGAAGAGAAGGCAGACTACGGGGTCGTCAAGGAGAAGATCCGCACCGACCTGAAGCGATTTATCCAGAAGAGCATGAGCCGCCGTCCTTTGATCATGCCGGTGATCCTCGAAATCTGACCGGCCCGGATCCGTTGGGTGCGGCAAAAGAGCGTCCTACGGGACGCTCTTTCTATTTGGAGATAGGGTACCGCCCGCGGTACGGAGAGGAAGGAAACGTGGATGTGGGGCGTAATATGATCACTGGTTCCGGAGTTCCGTGGGAAAAATGCAGCAAAACGGGAATATTCCAGTGATACCCGAAGACAGCGAGCGGATGAAAACAGGGTGATTGCATGTTGAGTTTCGCATTTTGCCGCGGCCTAGCTCTGGTCTTCGCAGGAGCGATGGCAACTCCGGAGGCTGTGTCAGCTCAGCAGCACCCTACGCCTGGGCAGCAGACCAGGCCTGCCCGAGCACATTCAGCGGAAGGCAGGCCAAAGATTGGGCTGGTGCTCGAGGGCGGCGGCGCCATGGGATTCGCTCACATCGGCGTGATCGAGTGGATGGAGGACCATCACATTCCGGTCGATTACGTGGCCGGGACCAGTATGGGAGGCCTCGTGGGAGGCCTGTATGCCTCAGGGCTGGAGCCGGACGAGATCAAAAGCTTTGTGAAGGGGATTGACTGGCCTGCGGTTCTGAGCGGGCAGGTGCCCTTCCCCGCGCTGAGCTACCGGCGCAAAGAGGACAAGCTTGCGTATCCCAACCGGCTTGAGTTCGGCCTTAGACATGGCCTGGTACTGCCCAGTGCTCTGAATTCAGGAGCAGCGGTGGGATTGCTCTTCGATCGAGTGATGCTTCCTTACTGGAACCTGAAAAACTTTGACGACCTGCCGACTCCGTTCCGCTGTGTCGCCACGGAGCTAAACACGGGCGAGCCTCATGTATTCCAAGACGGATCGCTTTCTCAGGCGCTGCGAGCTACGATGTCCATCCCGGGGATGTTCGCGCCGGTTCAACATGGCAACGAGTTCTACTCTGACGGAGGCGCGGTCGACAACCTGCCCGTGGATGTCGCCCGATCGATGGGCGCCCAGGTCGTGATCTCGTCGTACCTGAATACGGGGCCGCCGACACCCGGATCCCTGGAGTCGCTTACGGGAGTCGTAGGAAGCAACCTCTCCATTATGGTTGCGAGGAATGAGATCAACAGCCTTAAAAACTCCGACATCGTTATCTCGTCGGATGTGAGCAAGATCGGAACCCTCGATTTTCAAAAGAACGAAGAGGTCATTCCACTGGGGTATAAAGCTGCGGAGCTTGAAAATGCGGAGCTCAAGAAGTATTCCCTGAACGATACCGAGTGGGCGGCCTACATGGCTGAGCGAAGGTCTCGGCGCAGAACAGAGATTCCTGTCCCGCAATTTGTCGAGGTCTATGGAGTGGGCGGCACACAGCAGAGCGATATCCACGTCCGGTTTCTGAAGTATGTCGGGAAACCTGTCGATACTGCCGCGATGGAAAAAACTATTGCGGATCTGCAGGGAACGGGACTCTACTCCACAATCAACTACAACCTGACAGAACGGGACGGTAAGGTGGGTCTTCTGATCCGCCCACGGAATAAGTCGTGGGGGCCTCCGTTCATGAATCTTGGGTTTCCGATTTTCGCGAACGACGCCAACAACGTCCAACTGGGAATCGCCGTGCGCGCGACCTTCTTCAACGTTGCCGGACCAGGTTCGGAGTTAAGACTGGACGGCACGCTGGGTCAACCTGCAAGTCTGACTGGAGAGCTGTTCAAGCCGCTCAAGGCCGGTTCGCGCACTTTTGTGTCGCCTCACGCGTATCTGTCGCGCCAGCTCAACCCATACTATGAGGGGAGTCAACAGCAGGAGCAGTACAAGGAGAATCGAAACGGACTGGGCGTAGACCTTGGCTACATCTTCAATTCGCGAACGGAGTTGCGTGTGGGCGAGGATGTTCAGTGGTTTAACACGCACCGCACCATCGGTACGGATGGGCTGCAGGAGTTCAGCCTGATCCCATTTGTCAGTCGCGTCAGGTTTCAGTACCTGGGTCAAAACGACGTGATGGTGCCTTCGGCGGGCAGCGTCGTATCGACAACTTATAACTACTTCACGAAACGGCCGAATGGTCCGGGAGGATACTCCCAGCTGACGGGACGGCTGGAGCACTTTATTCCGGTCGGATCGAAGGGTATTCTCGTCGGTCAAGTCCTGGGGGGCACCAGCTTTGGAGCCAGTAATCTGGGATTGGCCGGGCTGACACTCGGCGGCCCCCTGCGGCTGAGCGCATACGCGAGAAATGAGCTGTTGGGTACAGACTACTTCCTGGGCCAGGTTGGATATCTGCACCTGCTGGCAAGGCTCAATCCAATCTTCGCAGACGCAATCTACGCCGGCGGGTTCTACGAGATCGGCAAGATGTATGGCGGAAATGCACAGACTCCTCACACTCCGAACGACGTGGCTGCTGTTGTCGTGATCAAGACACTCATAGGTCCGGTGACAGGCGGCCTTAGTATCGGCGACAGCGATCATCGCAAGTGGCTTATCTCGGTGGGCCGGGTCTTCTAGCTTCTATTCCCAAAGCTTCCCGTGCGGCGATTTATGATGCTGTCTATGAGCGAGTTTGTAACTCTGGATGACATACGGGCGGCGAAGGAGAGGATCAGCGGCGTTGCGGTACGGACGCCACTCTATCGGGTGGAACGGGCCAGGCTTCAGCTGTCGAAGCTGCCGGAGCCTGTGTTCGATCTCTACATCAAGGCCGAGAGCGAACAGCCCATCGGCAGTTTCAAGCTGCGCGGTGCGTACAACATGGTCTCGCAGCTTTCGCCCGAGGCACGGTCGCGCGGAGTGATCACTTACTCCAGCGGCAATCACGCGCAAGGGGTCGCCTATGCAGCGAGAGCGCTGGGGGCGAAGGCCGTGATCGTGATGCCATCGAATGCTCCAGAGGTAAAGAAAGCCGCTACAAAGGCTTTGGGTGCGGAGATCGTCGAGGTTGGACCTGCCTCGTCGGAGAGGCGGATCAGGGCCGAAGAGCTTGTGGCGCAGTTCGGCTACGCGATGATTCCACCGTACGATGCCCCGGAGATTATCGCTGGCCAGGGCACCTGCGGGCTGGAGATCGTGGAGCAGCTTCCCGATGTGGACCTGGTGATCTCGCCGGTAAGCGGCGGCGGCCTTTTGAGTGGGACCGCTACGGCGGTGAAGCTCGCGGCGGAAGCGGGCCTCGCATCTCCCACCGTGAAGGTGTGGGGAGCCGAGCCGGAGCTGGCCGCAGATGCACGCGAGAGTTTTTATTCAAAGACCCTGGTGGAGTGGCCCGCCGAAAAGACGGTGCGCACCATTGGCGATGGCCTGCGGACCCAGAGTCTCGGAAGACTGAACTTCGAGCATATCCTGCGCCACGTCGACGGCATCGTGACCGTAACCGAGGAGGAGATCTTTGCGGCGATGCGCGTGATTCTGACGGCAACGAAGCTGGTTGCAGAGCCGAGCGGGGCTGTGACTCTGGCTGCGGCACTGTTTCATGCCCACCAGCTTCCTGAGGCACGCAAGGTCGCAGTGGTGCTGAGCGGAGGAAACCTCGAACCCGCGCTGCGCGAGCGCCTGGAGAGCGAGATTGCATCGACACCAACGGTATAGGTGTTGCGTCGACGATCCCGCCCTGCAAACCGGCACCGTCTGATCTAAGATGTCGGCTATGCGAAACGAATGGTTGCGTTGGATAGGTACGGGTGCCGCCATGCTGCTGATAGCGCCGGCTGCATTGCCCCAGAAGTCGAAGAACGAATCTGGCTACGACCGTGCCGCGCGCGCGACCGTGCTGCATGAAGCGAACGTTTATGTAGCCGCGGATGCGAACTCGCAGAGGCTCTCGATGGTAGCTCCAGGCCACGAAGTCGTTGTGGTGGAGCGCAGTTCACCCTGGGTGAAGGTCTTCGCGAACACCGACGTTCAGGAAGATCCTGAAGACAAGCCGGAGTTTGGGGACGACGCCGCACCGACACCATCTTCCGGATGGATTCGCGACAAAGGTGTGGTTGGACCAACAACCGCGGAGGGCGATGTGATTCTGTACGGCGCCGCCGCGAACCTTGAGGACGCAGCTACCAAGCCAAATGCTCCAAAAGACGCGGCGATGGAGGCTCACCTGTTGTATCGCCGGGTGTCTGATTATTTTCCGCAGTCGACGCTGGCACCGGAGGCAGCCTGGCGCTCGGCAGACATTCGCTGGCGACTGGAGAAGCGGGACATCAGCACCCTGCCCTCCGCCAAGGAGCAGGATGCCAACCTGCGGCCGCGAATCTTCGAGGGTGAGATGAAGAAGATCATCAAAAACTACCCGGGATCCAAGTATGCCGCGATGGCTGCGTTCGAGATGCTCGACAACAAGTTGTGCGGTGACTGGCAGGGTCTTCCCAAATGCCCGGAGATGGAAGCAGGACTCTACGAGAAGTATGCGCACCAGTTCCCGGATGGTCCGCGAACCGCAGAGGCGCTGTATAACGCCGTCTACCGCGAAGCAACTGTCGTGACCATGTACGCAGTCCAGGAAGACAGGAAAAAGGCGGACGACGCCGCTGCGAAGACCCAGTCATTCGCCGCAGAGGTGAAGGCGAAGTTCCCGCAGACAGACTTTGCAGCCCGTGCGGTGAGCATCGCCTTCAAAGTCAAACAGGGGATCGCCATCTATGGAAACGATCGCGACTGACGACGAGGAGTTGGTCCTCCGTGGGGTTGCCGCCGAAGATGCAGAAGCGGTGGCAAAGCTGAGCGGAGAGCTTGGGTACGAGACCTCGACGAGCGAGATGAAGGCACGCCTCGAAGGAATGCTTCCGCTTCCCGACCATCATCTGGTCCTTGTTGCCTGTCTCGGGAATGAAGTGGTGGGGTGGATTGAGGCGGAAGTCGTTCGACACCTGCAATCGTCTCCCCACACCCTGATTACCGGTCTGGTGGTGAAGGAGGGTGTCCGCTCGGTCGGTATCGGGAGGCGATTGTGCGCGGAGGCAGAACGATGGAGCCAGCGACGGGGAGTCTCCCTGCTCAGGGTGACGTCGAGGATGACTCGCGAGCGGGCACACCGATTCTATCTGCGGGAGGGATTCGTTCAGACAAAGACCTCCGCCGTGTTTGAAAAGGTACTCTCCACTCAGGGCGGATAGCATCTTCACAGGAACTTTCAGGCAAACATGTAGCATAAAGTTATGCCGATTTTGAAGGTCGTTGTGCTCGCCATTGTGCAGGGACTCGCAGAACTGCTGCCGGTCTCCAGCTCTGCTCACGTTGTTGTCGCCGAGAAACTGATGGGACTTGATCCATCCTCTCCCCAGATGACGCTGCTGCTGGTCATGCTGCACACGGGCACGATGTTCGCGGTGATTGCATATTTCTGGAAGCAGTGGAAGAAAACCTACTTCTCAAGCGCGGATGCGTTTAAGCGTTTTGTGGTTCGTGCTGCCTGGGCATCGGTCCTCACAGTTCTGATCGGCGGCATCCTGAAGACCGCGATCGAGAAGACGATGTTTCACGGAGCGCCCAATGCTGAGATTGAAGAGCTCTTCGGAAGGCTGGATCTGATTGCCCCCGCGCTTCTTGCTGCAGGAGTGCTGATCATCATCGCCGGACTGCGTGAACGCAAAGGCGCTCCAGCAACGCAGGTCTACGGAAACAGTGTCACCATGGGGCAGGCGGGATGGATGGGAGCTGTGCAGGGACTTTGTCTTCCCTTCCGCGGCTTCTCGCGGTCCGGTGCAACCATCTCGACCGGTATGCTGACCGGGGCCGGCAAAGACCGCGCGGAGCGATTCAGTTTCGCGCTCGCAGTCATTCTGACGCCACCCGTTGTCCTGCGCGAGGCAATGCGGCTCGTGAAGGCCTCCCACGAGGCGGCTGCCAGGGGGTTGCACATTGATCTGCAAAGCAGCGTAGCGACGAGCGTGATCGGAATGGTCCTGGCGTTCTTCGCCGGGCTGATTGCCCTGAAGTGGCTCAGCGCGTGGCTTGAGGAAGGACGCTGGTATCTGTTCGGGATCTACTGTCTGGCAGCGTCTTGCGCGGTGTTTTATCTCCACCACCTTGGATACTAGTTGCGGATACTAGTGGCCCAAAAACTCAAAGGCACGTGCGGTGTAAATTCGCACGTGCCCTCAAAGACCTGTCTGTAAGGATTACTTTGTAACCGCTGCGTCGCGGTGGCTCTTCACATAGTCATGGGAAGTAAGAATGTGAGCCTGCTGCTCCGCCAGAATCTGGCGAATCGGCAGGGGCAGATCATGTTTCAAGACATCCTCATAAGCCTCTTTCGTGGTGTCTTCGCCCTCCTCCGCAGTTGCAAGCAGGGTGTGATCTCCGCCGCCAAGCTTCGCTTTGAGATCTCCCCAGACGCGCTGAATCGTGCCGGCAGTGGTTCCCGATTCTTTTATGTCGTGAAAGCCATTTTGATGGAGAACCTCCTCCAGATCCCCACGAAAGCGGGCCCGTTTCAACGATTCCGCGAGGAAGTAACGCTTCAGGGTCTGGTCCTCAAGGTGGTCGCCTATGTCGGCGAGTCCCTTTTGCCCGTCCACAAGGGTGTTGATCACAGATAGCAGCGCGAGGTGCAACTCATTACGCTTGTCAGCGTCCGTCGGCATCGGGAGACCTCTTTTTCGAAATTTTGTTCCAGTTGAGCAGGGTCCGCCGGCTATCAGCGATTCTCCTTCGCCGGCGGCAAGCAGGAGAAATCGCGAAAATCCCGCTCCCCTGCCAACCGGATCCTAAGGGCCGCCGAAGTTCATTCGGCGGGAAGTTATAGGGATAGATGCGCGCTTTTGGCCGAGGTTTGCATCCGGATACCTGCCGGGCAGTTTTTCGATTTTGTTTCGCATTTTGGCTGATTCAGTCTGGGATAATCGAAGCTGCTCTGGTGGTTTACAGCCTCGGTGGCGAACCTGCTACGACCGGCCGGCACGAAGAGGCTCGGCTGCCGGCATGTGAGAGAGGCTGCGCAAATCCCCGATGAAGACCTTTAGACTTGTCTCGACCCCGACTCGCAATCGCCGCCTGAACGAGATTATCGGCCTGACGGTACTGGTGGCTGCCGCGCTGCTTCTGCTGGCCCTGGTAAGCTACACTCCCACTGATCGCTCCTTCAATACCGTGGGTATCTCCGTTGCAGGGCGTCCGGCGCACAACTGGACAGGGATTACGGGCGCTTACATCTCCGACGCCATGTTGCAGTCCATCGGTCTGGCAGCTTTCTTTCTTCCCCTGGTGCTTGGAAGACTCGGAATTTGCTGGATGATGTCGCGACCTGCGGGCTCGCCCGTAGCCAAGGCCGTGGGACTCGCGATGTGGATTATCTTCGGTCCGGCGGCGATCGCTCTTCTGCCTGGTCATATGCTGTGGCGCGGCGCGCTGCCGATCGAAGGAACGAGCGGGCGTCTGCTGGCCGACATGCTGGTGGCCTATCTCAACCTTCCCGGCGCTTCCATCGTCCTGGCACTGATGGTTGCGCTCTCGCTCTATCTGGCGACGACCTTCACCTTCAATACAGCTCGCGAGTGGACGACGATGCGCTTTGGGTTTGCCCAGCGACTTTGGGAGCGATGGTCGACGTGGCGAGAGAGCCGCCGCGGAGCAGATCTTCCGATGGAGCAGTACGGCAGCAAGCGTGAGCGGGCCGAGCTGCGCGCGCAGCGAGAGCGTGAACTGGTCGAACACAAAGCTCGTGAAGCCCAGGCACAAAGCAAGGAGCCAAACCCCACTCTGCTGGGCAGCCTTTTTGGATGGCTGAGCCGTCGCAGAAAGAACAGGCGAATTGAGGCTGAACAGGAGACTGGGGCTGCGGCTGCCGAATCTTCTGTGTGGCAGGCTATGCCGCGGACCATGGTCGACGCTCCTCCAGTGACACCGTTGGGTACTGCAGCGGCAGCGGCGGCTCCCTACGCTGAGGCGCTTGCGAAGGCGGCTGCACCGCTACGAGCAATCGACGACGTTTCCAACTTCGGTGACAGCGAATTCAGTCCCGAGGTTGAGCGGCACACACCACCACCCGTGACCAGCCGCGAGATGGCTCCGGCGCGCGCGCTGAAGAGGCCTGTCGACGAGATCCAGCCCGTTCCCGTGCCTGCCGATACGGCGGAGCGCGGCATCTCGTTCGGAAGACGTGCGGATGCCGACATCAAGGCAGTGGCGATCACGCCAAAGAGCGTGCGCGGGTATAAACTTCCTCCCTCTTCGCTGCTGCATCGCAGCGAAGAGCAGGCGACGGTACGCGAAGATGCCCTGCGCGAAGAAGCGCGTGTGCTTGTAGAAAAGTGCGCCGAGTTCGACGTCGATGGGCAGGTAACCCATATCAATCCCGGTCCTGTCGTGACAACCTTCGAGTTCAAGCCGGATGCCGGCGTGAAGTATTCGCGAGTCACCGGGCTGGCTGACGATCTCTGCCTCGCGATGGCCGCCGAGAGCATCCTGATCGAGCGAATGGCTGGAAAATCCACGGTCGGAATTCAGGTCCCCAACTCCGAGCGCGAGACCATCTGGCTGCGCGACGTCGTCGAATGCGAGAGCTTCGCTCAATCCAAGTCGCGGCTTGCGATCGCTCTTGGCAAGGACATCAATGGTCGCATCGTCACTGGAGACCTTGCGGCCATGCCGCACGTTCTGATCGCCGGTTCAACAGGTTCAGGTAAATCGGTCGCCATCAACGCGATGATCATGAGCGTTCTGTTCAAATCCACACCCGAACAAGTGCGCATGATCCTTGTCGACCCGAAGCGGGTTGAACTCGGCATGTATGAGGGAATTCCGCACCTCTTCACTCCCATCATTACCGAGGCCAAGCTTGCAGCCAACGCGCTGCGCAATGCGGTGCGCGAGATGGAGCGCCGACTGAAGCTGCTGGCGGCGAATCACGTTCGCAATATCGATCAGTTCAATAAGCTCTTCGACAGCGGCAGTGGGCATCTCTTCGAGGACGTGAATCAGGAACCGCTGCCTTACATCATGATCATCATCGACGAGCTTGCCGACCTGATGATGCTTGACAGGGCCAACGTCGAAGAAGCGATCACGCGGCTCGCACAGATGGCGCGTGCTGTGGGAATTCACCTGGTACTGGCGACGCAGCGCCCTTCCGTCGACGTGATTACCGGTCTCATCAAGGCCAACGTGCCTACGCGCATGAGCTTCCGTCTGGCGACGAAGGTAGACTCGCGCACGATTATCGATTCCAACGGCGCTGAGAGCCTTCTTGGCCGCGGCGACATGCTCTATCTGCCACCGGGCACAAGCCGCGTACAGCGCGTGCATGCACCTTTCGTTACCGAAAAAGAGATCTCAGCCGTCACCGAATTCTGGAAGGCCCAGGGCCAGGCCGAGTACGTGGAAGGATTCCTCGAAGGTCCGAAAGACGAGTCCGGGAAGGACATCGACGGCAGCTCCGATGGCGAAGCCGACGATCCGATGTACGACGATGCGGTCCGGCTCGTCTTTGAATTCGGCAAGGCATCGACCTCCCTGCTGCAGCGCAGGCTGCGCATCGGCTACGGTCGCGCCGCGCACCTGGTCGACATGATGTACAACGATGGCCTGGTGGGTCCTGCCGACGGATCGAAGCCGCGCGAACTGTTGAAGTCGCCGAACTGGATGAAAGAGGTCGATGCGGCGATGCGGTAGAAAAACCTGCGCCGCAAAGGTCACTGCGGCAGATGCCGAGAAGAACGAATCGCGACAACGCCGAGAATGCAGACGACAGCGAGGAAGGCTACCCAGACCAGCTCCGGATGGCGCTCGGTCGCAGCCCGCGTGTCGGGACGCTCCCTATAGACAGGATTTTTCTGCTCTGGGCCTAGACGCGCCTGGGGTGTCTGATTGGTAAGTACAGCAGTGCGGGCAAAGTCATAGTCAGGCGAAGAGAGCGATGGATCCCCGTAGAAGAGCGTGAGCGAGTCAGTCGATGAGGCGTTGAAACAGAGGCGGCGCTGGCGCATCTCGAGCCGGACTGCAGCGATGGGAAGCGGCTGATCGTCGCCATTGTTGATCGCGACTTCGACCTCGGCTGCACTCTGAAGATTGGAGCCAAGGGTAGCGGGGATACTGAGGCGCTGCTGATGGATCTCCCGGCCGGCCTGGGTGAGACGAACGCGAAAGATGTTGCCGGCAAGGGCCTCGCCTGCGGAAGCTGGCGTGCCGGAGGCATGATCGCTGATCGAGGCATTGCGGCTGAAGTTCCCCTTGAACTCGGGCGCGAGAACAAAGGTTACGCGCTCTACGGGAACACGCACGGGCAAGGTGAAGCGGGCGATGGTCTGGCGTCCGCGTTGGGTGATGGTCTGGGTTTCTGCGGCGACCGAGAAGACCGTCTGGGCATCGCGACTGGGTGGAACAGAGGCCCCACGCACCATCCCGACCAGGGGCGAAATACTGCGAGAGCCGGGCGCAGGCGAGACATCCAGCTGAATGTGCAGATACGGAAAGGTGGACTCCTGCAGAGGCAGCGTGGTGCTGCGGGAGAGATGTTGCGATGTGAGGTCGAAGAGGGTGAGTTCACCAAGCCGGATTCCTGCGGGATCACCGGGGTGCTCTATGCCTGTCACGGTTGCGGTCACAATATAATCAACTCCCGCAAGATCGAGCACGACCTCCGTGTAGGGGCGATGGGGCATCGCCAGATCGAAGCTGAGGACGCGGCCATGCAGACCCAGGTTCAGAACGCGGGCAGGCTCCGGGTCTGGCTGGACCGGCTCGCTGAGAGTAACAGCGTAAGGAATCTCCTGCACCTGCGCGGTCTGTGGATACAGCCGCAGGTCTTTGAGAGCCGCGGAAGAATGAGCGAAGGTCGCCGCATCGAGCACGGCGCAATTCTGCCCGACGGCAGCAGGAACAATTGCCCGCTGATAGCGGAAGTATTGGCGCTCAGCCTGGGGCGGTGTCGCGGCACCCGCCGCAGCGCACCAGAGCAGCAGAAAAATCAGGGAGAGCCGCTTCACGATTCGTGCCCTGAGGAAGTCTCCGGTCCGTGCGCCACTCCGGAATCGCGCAGGGCAAGCCAGTCCTTCTGGTAGGCGAAACTTACGGTCATCAGAAGAGCGCCCAGGCCGAGGAAGCTGACAACGCGATAACCCTGGCTGAGGTTGCGCATGTCATAGAGAAAGGTCTTGCCGATAGTGAAGACAAGGAGGATAAGCGCCTGCCAGCGTATGAACGCCGTGCGACGCCAAAAGCCGGCCGCAAGCAGAACGGCTCCATAGGCCATGAGAAATGCGGAGACGGCAAGAGCCCGACGCAGCTCGGAGTCGGAGTTTGCCGCGGTCACGGGCCACAGCGATTGGATCTCCCGGACGCCGGTCAAAATAGCGAGAAGGTTGATGACGATGATGGACCCGCCAGAGAGATGCGCCCAGAGAAGAGTCGTCTCATCCGCGACAGCGATGCGGAGTGCAACCGCGGCGACAACCGAAAGCATAACCAGCCCCATCAGGGCCATACCGAAGTCTGCATTGAGAAACGGCGAGTGCGGCGAGGGACCATACCGTGACGTTACGACCTCACGCAGCCCAAGAAGAACCGCGACAAGATTCACCGCGATCAGAGAGAGGAAGGCAAACTGCGACCACGCCGGAAAGGCGACCCGATCGATGCGTCTGGTTCGGAGGGCGAGCCATGCTGTGGCCGCGAATGCCGCTGCAGCCACCAGGGCGGTTGCGAGGTTGTGATTGAAGAGGGGCAGGGTCTGGCCGGCATCGAACCAGAAAGGCACAGCCAACAGACCACCTAGACCGAGGACGAGCGACCCGGCAGAGAGCCAGCGCAGAACACTGGCCGCACCGGAAGAACGCGAAGAACTACCCTCAGCGTCAGCCGGCAACGATGCCACTCGTGCGGACACCCAGAGCAGAGCGACTCCCTCGACGAGCCACGCGATGGTGATCCAGTGACCACTGGCCTTGAGAGGAATCGCGATTGTAAGAAAGACGACCGCGAGAGAAAGATGCATTGCTGCGGGAACCGAACCTTGCGGCAGCCGCGCCATCAGCAGGTACGTCGCAGCGAGGATGAGCATCAGCCAGGGAAGAAACCAGTGGCGTCCGGAGGCCTGCATAAGCGAATACAGCGCGAGCGAGATGAAGGCTGCATTGCCGAGCGGGAGAAGAATCTCCGGAAAAAAACGGCTGAGCGAGCGGAAGAGGCCAGAATGTGGCTCGGATTCCGGAGTCCTCGAACCAAGGGGAACGAAGGCGAAGACCAGAAAGAACAGACCCGCGAAGACGGTGGTCACTGCAAACGCCGGCTCCTCATAAAATCTCGCGTACCATGCGATGAAATAGAGGACCGTTGCCGGAAAGGCTCCAAGCAGCAGACGCTGCCAGGGCTTGATTCGCACCAGCGCGACCGTCGCCATGTCGATCGCTAACAGGTAAGTGAAGAGAAATGCTTCATGGTTTCCGCCTGTTGACAGCAGAAGTGGAGTGGCGAGCCCTCCGGCAAGCGCATACGCGGCAAGCAGCTCGGCGTCCTGCGCCCATGCCATGTAGGCGTTCCATGCCGTGATCAGAATCATGCCGCCCAGGCACGCCTCTGAAGGCATCACGTGGTAAAGCTGGTAAGCCGCCCAGAGGGTGAGATAGAGAACTCCTGAACCTATCGCCTTGAGCGAATACGAGAAGGTAGAAAAGCCCTTGCGTCGAAAGCGCTCTGACCAGACGATGACACCTGCTCCCGCGACCAGGCCGATAAGGATTCGCCCGACTTCTCCGATCCATTGTTTGTCGATTGCAAGCTTCAGAAACCATGTCACGCCAATCATCAGGGCGATGATGCCTACTCGATTGAAGACCTGCGCGCCGAGGCGATTCTCGAGCGAAGAGGAGGAACGGGGAACCGCCGGAGCCTCTACTGGAGCGACCCGGGAAGGCCGCGACTGCATGGGAGGAGAGGGTATCGGTGGAGGCGGCGATGCTATTGGAGAAGAAGGAACTCCTGTTGCGGACGACCGCATCGTGGCCAGCTCCCGTTCGAGGGCTTCCACCCGTGCAGTCAGCAGGCGCAGCTCGGATGCGCCTGAAACATCATCGGCGCGACTCTGCGGCGCTTGCGGAAGATCCTCCGGACCCATAAAAATACTGTACCGCCTGCGCCCATGGAGTGGCATGGAAAACTGGCACTTGATACTCTTCCCCCATGGCCGATCGCCGACCTCGCAGAGTTCTCGTGGTGGATGACGACTCCATGAGCCGCGAGCTACTCCTGTTGCTGCTGACGAGAGAAGGTTACGAGGTGGAGCTGGCCAAATCCGGCGAGACGGCTTTGCAGATACTGAGTGATTACAGTCGCGTTCGGCCCGAGGCAGTACTTGCGGACCTGCAGATGCCGGGACTCTCAGGAACATCGTTCGCGGCCAAGGTGCGTGCGCTCTATGGTGACTCGCCTCGCATGATCGCCATCAGTGGAAGCGAAGCTCGAGGAGAGAAGCTGGTTGGATTCGACGGTTTTCTGCGAAAACCTTTCACGATAGCCGCTTTGAACCGGCTGCTCGCCAGTGAGGCCATCGTTAGAAGCGAGGCCCCGGAGACATCGACAGGTTCCGTAATTCTCAATTCAAAGACGTACGAGATACTTGCAGCTTCCATGGATCGAGAGAAGCTGTTAACGCTTTATGCGATTTGTGCCGATGACTCCAGAACACGAATTGTGGCGATGCGGAACGCCGCCCATCGAGGGGATGATCAGGAATATCGGAGGCAGGCGCACGCAATGAAAGGAAGTTGCGGTATGGTAGGTGCGGTGGAGATACAGGCCATCGCGGAATCGATCGAGACCAATGGCCTGAATTCTGACACCATAGATATGATCGACAAATTGCTGCTGGCCTGCGATCGACTCGTGGATGTATTGGGCGAACGCAAAATCTACGCAGGAGAGCAGGTCGTCGATCAGAGGAAGAGGGGAAGTCGCGTATGAATGAGCCCGGAAAGAAGTCCGCCGCCAGATCCACTGCAATCGCGCCGGTCCGCATCGTCATAGCCGACGATCATCCAGTGGTTCGATTCGGCGTGAGAAACATGCTCGAGAACGAGCCGGGATTCGAGATTGTAGGCGAAGCCGGTGATGGTGACGTCGCCATCACCGAAACCCTGGAGCTTGAGCCGGATGTTCTTCTACTCGATGTCCAGATGCCTCGATTGCCTGGCCTGGAGGCCTTGCGAGCCATCATGGATCGATCGCCAAGGGTAAAGATCATTCTGCTGACCAGCACGATCTCCACCCAGCAGATTATTGAGGCCCTGCAGATTGGAGCGCGCGGAATCATCCTGAAGGATTCAGTCGCCGGCGACCTGTCCAAGGCAATGCGGGCTGTGCTCGCCGGAGATTACTGGATCGGCGGTGAACGCGTAGTGAATCTTCTCGCGGCTCTCAATGACTTGATGAGGCAGGCTGCAGCCGTCTCCGAGAAAAAGACATACGGTCTTACTCCGCGGGAGCTTGAAGTAGTTACCTGCATCGTCGAGGGCTGCAGCAATAAGGATGTCGCGAATCAATTCACGATCAGCGAGGAGACGGTAAAGCGCCATCTTTCGAACATCTTCGATAAGACCGGCGTCTCCACACGCCTGGAGCTGGCCCTCTTCGCAATCGCACACAAGCTCGTCTCGCTGGACTCATAGAGGCCGGGCAAGGCAACTCGCGCCGGCCTTCAGTAAGATGAATACATGAGCGAGCAGCCTGCCCCCTCGGAAGCGATAGCAGATCTGGCCGTCATCGGTGCAGGTCCCACCGGCATGGCCTGCGCCATTGAGGCGCAGCGAGCGGGATTCACCGTTCTGCTCATCGACAAGGGTTGTCTCTGCAACTCCCTGTTTCACTATCCGTCGAACATGACCTTCTTCACGACTCCGGAGCTTCTGGAGATAGGGGATATCCCCTTCCCCAGTCCCAATCAGAAACCCGGACGTGATGAGGCTTTGGAGTATTACCGCAAGGTAGCTGAGCATTACGAGCTCGATGTCCGACAATACGAGACCGTCGAGCGCGTCACCGGCAGCGATGGAGATTTCTCCATCCATACCGTGGACCGTTTTGGCAGACCCATCAGTCATCGCGCCCGAAAGCTGGTAATTGCGACCGGATACTACGATCTACCCAACTATCTGAATATCCCGGGCGAGGAGCTGAGCAAGGTCTCCCACTACTACAACGACCCACATCCCTATTACGGGCTTGATGTCGTCGTCATCGGCGGCAAAAACTCCGCAGCCATCGCGGCCCTCGACCTGTGGCGACACGGCGCCAGGGTAACCCTCGTGCATCGCGGCCCGGAGCTGCATCGCCACGTCAAATACTGGATTCTTCCCGATATCAACAATCGAATCAAGAACGGCGAAATCGCGGGCTACTTTTCCAGCATCGTCATCCGCATTACCGAAGACGACGTTACCCTCGCAACTCCGGACGGCGAACGCATCCTTCCGAATCAGTTCGTCTTCGCCCTGACCGGCTACCAACCGGACTTCAAATTTCTTGAGGCTCTCGGCGTGCGGCTGGATGAGGCGAACGACCGCTGCCCTGCCTGCGATCCGGATACGCTCGAAAGCAATGTCCCGGGAATCTACCTCGCCGGCGTGGTGATCGCGGGCGAGCGCACAAACGAAATCTTCATCGAAAACGGCCGCTTTCACGGAAAGCAGATCGCAACGGACCTGCTGGCAAGGAACATCTCGGCTGCCGCCTTCGACTAGGCTCTCGGACAGGTCAGCCGATGACTCTGCGCAAAAATCCCCGGATTCCAAGCCACGTCAACAGGATCAGGAAGACAACCAGCATGCCGAGAATCAGGGCGGGATGCATGTGGGGAAGCGTAGGCGTCACCGCGGAGCGCAGACCTTCGCTCATGTAGACGATGGGATTAATCAGGACACCGATCTGCAGCCAGCGAATGTGGCTGAGCGCTGTCCAGGGATAGTAGACACACCCCAGAAAGGTAATGGGCATTACGACCACACCGAAGATAAGACCGATCTGCTTCGGTTCCACAGTTGTGCCGATCGCCAGCCCAAGCGCACCCGAAGTAATGGAAGCGAGCACCAGGATGGCGATCAGGTAGGGCCAGTTGTTGACGTGCGCGACAACCGGAGTGGAAGGAATGTAGTACGCGAGCGGAAACACAACCGCCGCGGCAATGATGCTCTGCATCGCCGAGAAGAGGATCTTTTCGATGGCAACCGCAGCGACAGGCAACGGACACATCACGCGATCGTCGATCTCGCGCGTGATGCCGAACTCTTGCGCGAGCGGAAGCGCGACCGCCGCGATTCCGCTGAACATGATGGCTACAGCCATCAGTCCGGGCAGCAGCACCGTACTGAAGTTCGTGCCCATGGCCGCCGCCGTGGGATTCATCGCGGCCCCATCGCTCATGTGCGGCATGATGAAGGTAAAGACGAACAGAAACAGCATCGGGTTCATGCAGACGCGGATAACGAAGGGAAAGATCTCCCGTCGCAGGACATGCAGGTCGCGCAGAAACAGGCCCATGAAGGCGCGAGCGTACTGCATCTTGATGGAGCCGCCGGCCGTGGAGGGAGCATGGGTGTCGATCGTGGCAAGTTCAGTCATAGAAATCTCGGCATTACTCGCGAAGCTCCCGGCCCGTCAGGCGGATGAAGACCGTCTCGAGGCTGGGTTCGGTGATGGTCAAATCGCGCAGGCCGTAGGGATTTGCGGCGTGAACGACATCCGACAAAAGACCCTCCGTTCCACCTGCGAAGACACGCAACCCCTTTTGCGTGGTCTCCACACTGGCGACTCCGGGCTGGCGCTCGAGCTTCTCGAGTAACTGGGGGACGCCTTGCAGATTGCGGAGGTCCAGTTCATAGATGCGCTGCGCACCGACTGAATTTTTCAGAGCCGAGGGCGTGTCTTCTACAAGGATTCTGCCGTGATCGATAATTGCGACCCGATCGCAGAGTTCGTCAGCCTCTTCCATGTAGTGCGTCGTCAAAACCACGGTGATTCCCTCTTCCCGAAGGTTCCGTACCGCCTCCCACATGGCGATGCGGCTCTGTGGATCCAGCCCCGCGCTGGGCTCATCGAGAAAGAGAACCTTCGGATGATGCGCAATCGCACGCGCAATCTGGACTCTCTGGGCCAGGCCACCTGAGAGCTGCGCCGGATACGCCTGCGCCCGTTCGGTCAGGTGAAACTGTTCCAGCAGCCTGTCGGTCCGCTTCTTCGCATCGGCACTCGAAAACCCGAAATAGAGGCAATGAAAGTAAATATTCTCGTATACCGTACATGCGCGGTCCAGCGTGTTGTACTGGGGGACCACACCGATACACCGCCTCGCCTGCGACGGCGACTTGACCACGTCAATGCCTGCAATCCGAACACGGCCGGCAGTCGGCAAGGCACGTGTCGTGCAAATGCTGATGGTCGTGGTCTTACCCGCACCATTCGGTCCAAGAAATCCGTAAAGCGCGCCCGGGCGCACCGAAAGATCGATGCCATCGACGGCAACCACACGCTGCTTGCCGTCGTAAACCTTCCTCAGGCCTTCGATCTCAACGATCACGGTGGTCCCTCCCTAAATGCGCGATTCTTCAGAGTACATGATAATGAAGGCTCGATTGCGGTGGCCCGGAACGTCTCCGTTCGCCCGCTCGAAATACTACAGAACACATAACTTTTGACGTTCCAAGCATACGGATTGCTGTGCGGTTATTGCAAAGCTCGCCGGGGTTTTCCTCTCCACGGCGTAGAATGACTTCATGTCGCGTGGATGGGAGAGCAAATCCGTGGAAGAACAGCAAGCACAGGCCGCCACCCCGAAGCCGGACACGCAGGAAACCGGCACCGATGCCGCCGAGCGCAAGCGTCGCCTCCAGGCGCTCGAGATGCAGCGTGAGCGCATCCTCTCGGAGCGGACCTCGAGCCCACATCGTCGTTCAGCCCTGGCTTATGCGCTGGCCGACATCGAGGAGAAGCTGGCCGAGCTGGGCTGGACCGTGCATATGTAGCCGCCGCATGCGCTGACTCCGCCGGTGTGATCTGGCGGGAACTAGCGCCGAGCGGCAGCTCCGGGTTAACTGTGTCGATGAAACACGACGGAGTTGGCTTGGTCGATCGTCGTCATGACTACCGTGTGAATATTGACGTGTGCTGGACGCGAAGCCGCCCATACGATCGCATCCGCGATGTCCTCCGGCTTGAGCGGTGTGATGTTCTGATAGATCTTCGCCGCGCGCTCAGTGTCTCCCCGGAAGCGGATTTCGCTGAATTCCGTCTCTACCATCCCGGGATCGATCGAGGTCACGCGGACCGCCGTTCCCATCAGATCGATCTTCAATCCTTCGCTGATCGACTTCTCCGCAGCCTTTGTTGCGCAATAAACGGCTCCATTGGCATAGGTAATGTAGCCGGCGGTGGACCCCATGTTGATTACATGGCCGCGGCCCCGCTCCACCATTCCGGGCACAACCGCGCGAGTCACATACAACAGCCCCTTGATATTGGTGTCGATCATCTCTTCCCAGTTCTGGGGATCGTCCTCGTACACCTTCGTCAGGCCACGGCTGAGGCCGGCATTATTGACCAGCACATCGATTCCGCTCCACTCGGATGGAAGGCCCGTCAGAGCGGCTTCGACATCGGCTCGCTTCGTAACGTCCAGAGCAAAACTTCGGACCGCTGCGGCACCCGCCTCGCTTAGTTCCCTTTCAAGGTCCTTCAACCGATCCACGCGCCGGGCGCAGACTGCCACCCGCGATCCTTCTCGTGCAAATGCCAGCGCCGTTGCCCGCCCAATGCCGGAGCTCGCTCCCGTTACCAGTACCGTCTTTCCGCTCAGATATCCCATAGCACTCTTATAAACAAAAGCTGGAGGGCCGTGTGAGACTCTCCAGCTTTTTGTGAATTCCAACCAATCTATTCCGGAGGATTGGAGGTTCCCCGAGTCGGTGTCTCGGGCGCAGGAGCAGGAGCAGGCGCAGGAGCGGCGTCTGCATCCGGCCCTTTCTGCTGCACCCCAATTGCATCGCCTGAGACGACCAGTTGCACCCTCCGGTTCAGCGCGCGGCCCTGTGCGGTGTTGTTGTCGGCCACCGGCTTGGCCATGCCGTATCCGGTCGCAACAATATTGTCCACCTGGACGCCCTCGGTCATAAGAAAGTCGCGGACGGCTCCGGCACGGTTTTCTGATAGCTTCTGGTTGAACTCCGGACTGCCGGTGCTGTCGGTGTATCCCTCCACCTGAAGCTTCAGGCCAGGATATGCCTGAAGAATCCCCGAAACCTTCGCCAGACTGATCTGCGTCGCAGGCTTCAACGTGTACTTCCCAGTGTCGAAGAGAACGTCCGACATGTTCACGATCAGTCCGCGTGCGGTCTCGCTGGTCGCCAGGACGCTGTTGAGCTGAGCACGCAGACGCTCACGCGCTTGCCGGGCGCTGTCGGCGCTCTTGGTCGCCTCCGCAGCCTGGGCCTGGGCCTGGGCCGCAGTGGCTTCGGCGCGGGCGCGTTCCGCATCAGCCTGCGCCTGCGCGGCTCTCGCGCGTTCCGCATCGAGCGCCGATTGCTGCGCCTCAAGCTGGGCCTGCTGACGAGCCACCTCCTCATTGTGCTGGCGCTCGGCAGCCTGTCGACGAAGGGTTACCAACCGCGCGTCCTCGGCCCGCTGCACTGCTTGACGGGCGTACGTGATCCCCATCTTGGTGTCAGGTTTTTTCCCGGTCAGAATATCGGTGGCGTTCCTCAGGTCAAGCGTCGTCTCCTTATAAATGTCCGCGGCGTATTTTTCCGCGCCCGCCTGCTGCGCGATCCGAAGCGCATTGTTCGCCTCATACAACTCGAGCGGCATCTTTTCGTCGCGCGTAATTGGATCGAGGACCGACTTGGCGCCTGCAGTCTCGGCATAAGTGCCTCGGGGCAGCAACACGTAATGGGCGTTCACCTTTTCCAATACGCCTGTCGTCCGATCCTCAATAATGTGATTCTCGAGCACGACCAGATCGCTCGGCTGTGTCACTGAAAAGTAAGGCTCGGCCGTGACGATCAGTCCAAACGACTGCAGCGCCGTCGTCACGGTGATGTTATTTTTTGTCCCTGCCGGAAGCACCTCGCCCAGATTGTTCGGTCTCCCGTCCGGCGTGATGGCCCACAGCACATACGTCAGATACTCCCGGCCGAAGCCGTTGGCGGGAGTCAGTCCTTCGAATCGAGCTTCGATCGTGATGCCTCCGCGCTCGCTCGTTACCTTGGCATCCCCCTTGGCCAGGGGAAGCAGCGGAGTCCCTTTAAACGCGATCCGGGTGGAGCCGCTGCGGTGCAGATAATTCACCGCGTCCAGATCGCGTTGCACAACCTTGACTCGATAAAGATAGACCCCTTCGGACTCCTTGGTGATCTTGTTGTCGTCCGGGGGCGTCTGTTGCGCCATCGGGTTCGGTTCCTGGGCCGTCAGCCTGGCCGCAACCAACGGCGAAAATCCAACCATGGCAAGCACAAATGCGCCAACTACTGCTCGACGCTTCATCTTCAGCATTCACGTTCTCCTTCGTCCCTAGGCATAGGCACACATTTGAGCGCGAAGAACTTCGCATTCGCCGCGATCTGCCCCTTCTATGGTGCGATGCCCCGGCGGGAGAAAAAGTAGTCTCGCGGAAACCAGACGGAGCTTAGGGAAGGATGGTTCCATCAGGGCGCTTACCCAAAGAAAAAGGAGCGAATCCTCTGCCAAACGGGCAGAGGATTCGCTCCCTCGGTTCCGGTCATGCCGAGTGGGTGTTGGTTCGCTGGACGAAATGATACGGAGGCCAGGGGCCGGATAGCTGCATCTGGCATTCTTTCATCTGCTGCATCGCCGAGGTGTATTTGTTCTGGTAGCGCTCGATGGTCTTGTTATCGATCAGGTGAGCGATATCGAGAAGCATCTTGCCCGACTCCATTCGCCTGCAGGTGATCTCCTCTGCCAGCGGAAGGAACATGCGATGCATCTGGACCGACAGAGCCCGTGCCCGCGACTGACGCTCGCGCTGCCGACTGGCGCTCTCTCGAAGACTCGTCAGGTACTGCTGGCCGACCGTCATGTCGCGAAGCGTATTGCCTGGGCACGTATCGTCGACCAGGACCTTCAAATGCATCTCGGCCTTGCCGCGAAGACGCTCGACATTGGCAAGGAAGTGACGCTGGTTGGAGCGGACCGAGCGCCGCAGAGCGTCGTCGTCCTGAAAGGTGGTTCCGAAACGGAAAGGCAGGACCGTGGAGTGCTTGAAGCAGTCAGCAATGACGCGAGCGTGGTCTTTCTGGGACTGTTGGTCCATCCGCGCGCTGTCTTCCGCGTTGTGCTCGGAGACAATTACCGCAAGATCGCTGGCTGGAAAGAGAAACGTCTGGTTACCGAACAGACCCGTGACTCCGGTAAGCGGCATCGGACGACGATGCCGGCAAAGTTCCGGAAAGGCCTGTCTTTCTGCAATGCAATAAGCGTACCATGCCATCGTTTTTACCTTCCCATGGCGCAGGCAGGGCTTAAGCTGCCCTGTCAGGCAGTTGATGATGCAATTCACACTGAAACGAAAGATTTGGACATCTCTTCTGCGACACTTTCGCCTTCTGCACACATGAGCGAGAAGCGCACTGTGCCGAAGCCGAAACGGATACTAAGCCGATTGAATGACGATTGGCAAGATATTTTTGCCTAAAAAAATGCAACGAAAGCAGAGCACGGGCATCCCCCCCTTCTGCTTTCGTCAGGTTTCGTTCTGCTGTCTTTCACGCTTCAAAAAGAGATCCTCGCCAGACACGAGGCTGCCCGCGAAATTTCCGCCACTTACAGCCAACCCGGAATGCAAAAAGCGTGTCCAACCCCCTGTCACCCGGACGTAAATCTTTACACAGCAAGGCAAAGCGGAATCAATGACCGTAAATCTGAAGTCTCGTCTCATTCTGTCTCAGCAAAGAGGGCGGTGCTGGCTTCGCAACCTCGCGATGGTTAGCCTTCTGGCCATCGGCATTCCCTCGGTTATGCGCGCACAGGATAAGCCAGCCGCTTCAGCGCCCGATGTCATCATCTTTAAAAACGGCGACCAGCTGACCGGAAAATTCGAGCACAGCATCGGCGACGAAATCGTCTTCCAGAGCGACGCCGTAGGTGAGATCACCGTCTCCCTGGACAAGGTCAAGGAGCTGCGCTCCAGCAGCAACTTCGTTATCCTGAAGAAAGACGAAAAGGTCACCCGCACCCCGAAGCAGCCAGAGAGCCTCGCCGTGGAAGACGGTGCAGTGAAGACAACGGCTCCCAGTGGAACGACCGAGACCATTGCCGGCAAGGATGTCGGCTACATCGTCGATGGCGGGACCTACAACAAGGAGCTGAACGGCAATCCCGGCTTCTTCCGCGGGTGGAATGGATCGGTGACGGGCGGCGCGACCGTGCTGCAGTCCACCACCTATGGGCAGAATTACACAGCCGCGCTCGCGCTCGTTCGTGCGATCCCTTCGGTTGCCTATCTTCCGCCGCGTACCCGAACCACCTTCAACCTGCTGGAGACCTATGGCAAGCTGACCCAGCCGGTCGTTCCCAATCCCACCGGCCTGGCCGCCGCGGAAGCGAAGACCAGCATCTTTCACACGGACTTTGAGCACGACAAGTACTTCACCCCGCGTTTCTACATGCTGGGTGGCCTGTCGTACGATCACAACTTCGCCCAGGGCCTGAACTTTCAGCAGATCTACGGTGTGGGCGTCGGTTACACCGTCTTTCAAACCGCCGTACACCAGTTCGATGTGAAGACAGATATCCACTATCAGCAGCAGAAGTTCATCCAGCCCGTCCAGCCCGCTCCCCCTGCGCCACTGCTTCCGCTGACTCCCGACCAGAACCTGATTGGCTCCACATTCGGGGAAGCCTACAAGCGCACGCTTCCAGGTAAGATCCTGCTTACCCACAGCGGCACGTACATCCAGTCGTGGAACAACACGAACGCCTGGTCTGCGATCGGTGTCCTCGGTCTGGCGCTTCCGGTCTATCACCACTTCAGCCTGAGCGTGAACCTTCTGGACAACTACCTGAACAATCCGGCCTTCGGCTTCAACAAAAACAGTCTCCAGTTCGTCACGGGTGTGACCTACTCTTTCCACTAGACTCTGAGTGAAAGAAAGAGAAACGCGGTCCGGAGGAACTTCTGACCGCGTTTCGTCGTTTAAGACAGTCTTTATCGGCCTTGCAGGATGCGTTCTACCGGATCTGGAATCTCCTTGTCGGCGTTTTTCAGCAGAAGACTGACCTGCCACATCTGCGTATCGGAGAGAACGTGCTTGAAGGCGGGCATGCCCGTCAGCCGGATTCCGTTCGCGACTCTCCAGTACGTCTCGCCAGGTTCATCGTCGCTGACACCGACGACGCCTTTGCTCCCATGCTTCTTCCAGAGCGGGGGAGCGGAGGGATACATGTACTTCGCATACCCCACATCGTGCCCCGGTGTCCCATGGCAGGCTGCGCACTGTGCCCGATACACTCTGGCT
This sequence comes from Edaphobacter modestus, assembly GCF_004217555.1. Lineage (GTDB taxonomy): Bacteria > Acidobacteriota > Terriglobia > Terriglobales > Acidobacteriaceae > Edaphobacter > Edaphobacter modestus. The sequence continues at coordinate 4,664,896 of NZ_SHKW01000001.1, read as the reverse complement.
CCGCCTTCGAAGACGTCCTCGCTGATGCCGAAGGGAGGGTCTTTCTTCTCGCTGTCGATGCGGTTGTGCAGGGGAATCCCGACCAGTTGCTTCTCGAGCGGAAAGGTCGCATCGCTCACGGCAACCGGCAGCTTTCCGAAGTACAGATAGGCGTAGCCCCCGGCAGCGACAGCGGCAACCCCCAGAACAAATCCCAGAAGCAGCTTGCCGAAACCTCCGCCACTACTTTTTTTCGCCATAATCAAAACCTTTCCGGAGTAATTCGCGATGGAAAATTCGTTGTCTCCGCCCTACGGATGCTGCGGATGTTCTAATAAGAGTTGGCCCGCGGTCGAGTTCCGGCCCTCGCGCCCCAAGTTCCACCTTAGCAAGAGCCCAGCTAGTGCAGGAGTAATCGTTGATGTTCGGTTTCAGGTTCAGTGTGAAGTGTGCGGCAGCCGCGCTGGCTGCCTTGTTCGTTGTCAGCGGATCCACTCCCCTTCAGGCCCAGTTTTCGCGCAGGCGAGAGACCAATGCCAATCGTAGAGCGCGCATCGAGCGCACCATTCAGGACACCTACTCCCACAAGTGGGAGGTAGGCGGCGGTGGAGGCTATCTTCGCTTCCGCTCCGGCGAAGATCTCCAGAGGAACAACGAGGTTACCTTCTGGATGTCCGGAACCCGCTTCATGAATCCGAAGTTTGGCATCATCGGCGATGTTCGCGGCGCCTTCGGCAACGCCAAGGTCGGCAATACCCAATTCAACATCCAGAATCCGCAGATCTCTCAGTACACCTTTATGGGCGGCCCTCTCTATCGCTTTTACCTCAGGGAGAAGATGTCGGCGAGCGTCTTTGGCACGGCAGGCGCGGGAATCGGCAAGTTCGACAGCGGATCGAAGGGAATCCCGGCCGAAGATCTCGGGTTATGGCCTTCCCAGACCCGCGCGGTCTTCTCGGCGGGCGTGAACCTGGACTACAACTTCTATCCGAACCTGGCCATGCGAATCACTCCAACGTACCTGGGCTCGACCTGGGGCGGGACCATCCAGAACAACCTGGGCGTGAATCTCGGTATCGTCTATCGATTCGGCCGCATCAAGTAGCGCTTTTCTCGGAACCAGTGACCGAACCTCGCCGTCAGGAGATTCTGGCGTGAGGTTCGGTCATGTTTTTGGGATCGAGGATCTCGGCGATCTGTTCTTCGCTGAGCAGCTTCTTCTCCCGCGCCAGATCGACGATCGAGCGGCCTGAAGCGACGGACTCCTTCACCAATTCGGCTGCCTTGCGATAGCCGATGTAGGGGTTGAGCGCGGTTGCGAGGGCGATGGTGCTGGAGGCGTAGAAGGCATTGCGCTCCCGGTTCGCCGTGATCCCGCGGATGCAGTGCACCTCCAGTTCGCGCAGCGTGTTGGTCAGAATCGTGATCGACTGCAGGGTTGCATGCGCCATCGCAGGCATCATCACGTTCAGCTCGAGCTGCCCGGCCTGGACCGCCATCGCGGTCGCGGTGTCGTTGCCGATCACCTGGAAGGCGACCATCGCGGTCAGCTCCGCCAGCACGGGGTTCACCTTGCCGGGCATGATGCTGGAACCGGGCTGCAGGCTGGGCAGGAGGATCTCGTTAAAACCGGTGTTCGGGCCTGAGGAGAGCAGACGCAGGTCGTTCGAGATTCGGATCATCTCGAGCGCGAGCGTGCGCAGCGCGCCTGAGACCTCGGCCATGGGGGCACAGGACTGCATCGCATAGCGGAGGTCGTAGGCGGGGTGCAGTTCGAGCCTGGCGATGCGGGCCAACTTGGCAACGGCCTTCTCGCGGTATTGCGGATGAGTGTTGAGGCCGGTTCCGACGGCCGAGCCTCCCAGACCCAGCGAGTGCAGCGTAACGGCGTTGCGCCGGATGGAAGCTGAGGCTTCGCGGACGGCTACGGCGTAGGCGGCGAACTCCTGGCCGAGAGTGATTGGAACAGCATCCTGCATGTGCGTACGGCCAGCCTTGAGGATGTCCTTGAACTCGTCGGCCTTCGCCGCAAAACTCCCGGCAAGCCCTTCCAGCACCGAATACAGCTCTTCGAGAGCCAGCAGCGCACTCAGCCGCATGGCCGTGGGAAAGACATCGTTGGTCGATTGCCCATAGTTCACATGGTCATTCGGATGAACCTTTTTGTAGCTGCCAAGCTCCTCGCCGAAGATCTGGTTCGCGCGGTTGGCCAGCACCTCATTGGTGTTCATGTGCAGGCTCACGCCCGCTCCCGCCTGAAAGACATCGACGACGAAGTGATCGTGGTGCTTTCCGTCGAGAACCTCCTGCGCGGCCTGGGCGATGGCGCTTCCCTGCTCGGGGGTGATCAGGCCGAGCTCGGCGTTGGCCTCGGCTGCGGCGAACTTGATCATTGCGAGGGCGCGGATGAGGAAGTGATTGGCCTTGAGGCCGCTGATGGGGAAGTTGGCGACGGCGCGGGTAGTCTGGGCACCGTAGAGGGCTTCGGCGGGGACTTCGACTGCACCTAAGGAATCGTTTTCGGTACGGATATCGGACATCTGCGTTCCTCTCACCAATTAGATGCGGTCGTTCTGAGACTGGGATGAGACAACGGTGCGTAAGACATCCTAGAATTGAGCGCATCGAAGATTCGAAGCGCTCAAGGAACAGTTGCATTCATGGCCACGATCAAGCAATCCGATTTCATTCAGTCTGTCGCTGACGCGCTTCAGTACATCAGCTACTACCACCCTGAGGACTTCATCACCAACCTTACGCGCGCCTATGAGCTGGAGCAGTCTCCGGCGGCCAAGGATGCGATGGCGCAGATCCTGATCAACTCGCGCATGTGCGCCGAGGGGCATCGGCCGGTCTGCCAGGATACGGGCATCGTTACCGCCTTTGTGAAGGTCGGGATGGAGGCTCGCTGGGACAACGACGGCAAGCCGCTGATGACCGTCCAGCAGATGGTCGATGAGGGCGTGCGCCGCGCTTACAACCATCCGGACAACAAGCTGCGGGCGAGCATTCTGGCCGATCCGGCGTTCTCGCGCAAGAACACTGGTGACAATACGCCAGCGGTGGTCTCGGTGGAGATGGTCGAGGGCGGCGATGTGGACGTGACGGTCGCGGCCAAGGGCGGCGGTTCGGAGGCCAAGAGCAAATTCGTGATGCTGAATCCGTCGGATTCTATCGTCGACTGGGTGGTGAAGACGGTGCCGACGATGGGTGCGGGCTGGTGTCCGCCGGGGATGCTGGGAATCGGCATTGGCGGAACGGCGGAGAAGGCGATGGTGATGGCGAAGGAGTCCCTGATGGACCCGATCGACATGCAGGAGCTGATTGCTCGGGGGCCGAAGAACAAGATCGAGGAGCTGCGGATCGAGCTTTACAACAAGATCAACCAGCTGGGCATCGGCGCGCAGGGACTGGGCGGCCTGACGACGGTCCTCGACATCAAGATCATGGACTATCCGACGCACGCGGCGAACCTGCCGGTGGCGATGATTCCAAACTGCGCGGCGACGCGACATGCGCATGTTCATCTGGACGGCTCGGGGCCGGTGGCGCTCGATCCTCCGTCGCTCGATGTATGGCCGGAGCTGACCTATGACACCTCGAAGGCGCGGCGGGTGAATCTCGATACCGTCACGCACGACGAGGTGAAGACGTGGAAGCCGGGCGAGGTGCTGCTGCTGAACGGCAAGCTGTTGACGGGTCGCGACGCGGCCCATAAGCGCATGACCGATATGTTGAACCGTAGCGAGAAGCTTCCCGTCGACTTCAAGAACCGGTTCATCTACTACGTTGGGCCGGTCGATGCGGTGCGTGACGAGGCAGTCGGACCTGCGGGACCGACGACGGCTACGCGCATGGACAAGTTCACACGGCAGATGCTGGCGGAGACCGGGCTGCTGGGCATGATCGGCAAGGCCGAGCGTGGACCGGTCGCGATCGATGCCATCAAGGAGCACGAAGCCGTGTACCTGATGGCGGTCGGTGGCGCGGCATATCTGGTCTCGAAGGCCATTCGCAGCTCGAAGCTGCTGGGCTTCGGCGACCTGGGCATGGAGGCGATCTACGAGTTCGAGGTCGTCGATATGCCGGTGACCGTTGCCGTGGACTCAAAGGGCGTGAGCGTTCACCAGACCGGACCGGCGGAGTGGAAGGCCCGGATCGCAGGCGGGCTGGGCGGGGTTCCGATTCTTCAGTAGAGGGCCCCTACCCCCCTGTTTTTATAAAGTTCTTGTTTTCATTAAGTTACGCGATTCAAACAGGGTAAAATATTGTAAATAAAGGGCTTAATTGCTAAAATCTTGATTCTAAAGGGAATGGCTCACGGATCGAATCCGTGAGCCATTTTTGATTCCGCTTACAGGATAGCAGGAGAGGAGAAACTAATCGGCAAATTTATCTTGCTGATTTTATTAGGCTTGCTGTTCTTTCCGCTTGACAGGTTTCCTGGTTTTGGACTCGGCAGGCATCCTGCAAAAATACTGAGATTCTTCGCTTCGCTCAGAATGACGGTTTGGAAGGTGTTTCGGCTGTGGGAGGAGGAACGCAGATCCCTCCACTCCGCTTCGCTCCGGTCGGGATGACAACTCATGGGTGACACCGCATTGGTCGGGATGACAACTCATGGGTGACACGCATTGGTCGGGATGACAACTCATGGGTGGCACCGTACTGGTTGGGATGACATCTCACGGGGGATGAGACCTCACTTTGGTAGCTCACTTCTGCGCCTTCCCTCTCTTCTTCTTTCTTCATACTTCTCTTCCTAGTGGACCTTGCCGGCGGCGTTCTCCAGGACGACGTTGGAGAGGATGGCGGTGTCGAGGGTGGCGGGCAGGTGAGAGGTGAAGCCGATGCCTACGTAAAAGGGACCGTCGAAGTGAAGCTGGATGGGTGGGCCGAACTGGTGGAGGGGTTCGCCTTCAAGCGAGATGTAGAGGGCGATCTGGTCGCCGCGCTTTTCGACGCCGATGCGTTTGGGCAGAATGTCGACGCGGGCTGAGGGGTTGGGGCTGGAGGGCAGGCCGACGGCGGCGAGACGGTACTCGTAGTCGCGGAAGTTCGCTCCCCGGGTGGGACGGACGGCGAGGTGGACCATGCCTGTGCCGTGCTCGCCGGCCATGGCTTCAGGGGAGTCGTCGTCGAGGTTCTGGCGGATGACGAGGACGGCCTTGCGGTCGTTGTAGCCCTTGGGGTCGGGGAAGGTGACGTCGGCAGCGAGCGAGACGTCGCCGGAGACTTTCTTCCAGAGAAAACGGAACTCGTCGCGGGAGTACCAGATGTTATAGCCGGCGGAGTGGATGGTGTACTGCTTCGTCGCGGGGTCATAGCTGGCGAAGCCGGGAACTACGGCGGCGCCGATGTCGGACTGGCCCTGGAAGAGGCCGATGGGGGTGTTGAAGTTGCGGCTGGGGCGGTGGAAGTCGGCTGGAGGTGGGACCTGTTTATGGGTGGGGGAGCCGGGCTGGGCCCAGTCGGGGACTTCGGGGGTTTGGGCGTGGAGGGTTGTTGCTAAAAGTGCGAGGGTGAAGAGGATTTTCATGGCAGGAGAACTTTAGCAAAGTTGCTGTTCCCCATTTGGTTTGAGGTTTTCAGTAACCCGCGAATCCAGTCCTGCGATCGGCAGGTTTTGGTTCGCGCTTTTGCGCGAATCGCCCACTCATGCGATAAGGCCGCATGAATGGGGCACCCGGCACCTGGACGAACCTTCAAAATTCAATCGCTAGAAAGAGAAGGACAACGGATCTTTAGACTCCGAAGGAGAGCGGAAACCGCGCCAGTTCCTCCGTCGTCGAATCGTTTGGAACAGAGCAGCCTGGCATCGCGATGTATTTGGTTCCCGCAGCTGCTCGTGCCGCCTCCCACTGCGAACGCATCTCTTCGGTCGTCAGTCTTCGGAAATCGATCTCATCCACACCAGCAGCGATGACCTGTGAGTACACCTTGCGAGCTTCGGCTATCGGGATGCCGCTTTCCTTCACGGAATACTGAAGCACCGGAGCATTGAAATCCGTGAACTGTCCCAGATATTTGCGATCGAGGTTGTGCAGATGCAGGATCGTCAATTTCGTCCCTGCAAGCGCATCGAGCACACGCTTGTCATAGGGACGGCTGTAGCGGTTGTAGTCGTCTATTGATCCATAGTTCGATGCAGTATTGAAGAGGCTGACCAAAGCACCGGAGGCTCCAATCTCTCGCGAACGATGGATGTGGTTGATGGTCGACTGCGTGATGGCTTCGAGAGCAGCATTCCATTCATCGGGGTGCTGTCGCTGGAACTCCGCGATCGCAGGAATGACCTTCTTCTCACCCTCTGCCTGACTGAGTTTGGCGAACTGAGGCTGAGACTGAAACATGATCATGGCGGTCATGTACGGTCCGTAGAGAGTGTCTATAAAGTAGGCGTCGCCCCTGAGCCCGTCACGCACCAGCTTCAGTGTCTCCAGCTGTTTGGGGTAGGGAGAATCGACCGACTTCAGTTCGTACCAGTTGCCTGTTTTCGAGTTGGGGTAGGCGAAGTCGTTCATCACTTTGACTATGTCGGTCTTGTAGGCGCGATGAAAGGAGAGGTGGTCTGCAGCCTCGAGGGCCGCTGTGGGCCGATTGTAGTGGTGATAGAAGGTAAACGGGGGACGGTCGAGCTTCTCTCCGGCGAGCGCACGGTCTACTCGCTCTTTATGCGAGACGGTCGGATCTCCTGCACTCTTTGCAAAAATTGGTCGAGTAAGAGCGTGTCCTGCAAGAGCTACAGAGAAGGTTAAGAATCTGCGACGATTCATCGGGAATCTCCTGGCGTTTCTTAAACCTTCCTGGGGTTAGCTGATGCGCGAAGGATGCTCGGGTGACGGCTGGCTGGGTTTGGCTTTGCGGCTGAGGACGAAGCTGCGGCGTTTGCGCTTGGTCTCAGAGGCGTGATCGATCTTCTTCCAGAAGCCTACGAAGTAGTCGACCGCGGAGATGATGGAGACGATGGTCATCCAGTAGATAGCCGTGAGAGCGATGAAGCGGACGGCGATGACGAAGCCGCCGTGGAAGTTGGGGAACCAGAGCCAGTAGTCCCAGCGGTGGGCGAGGATGGCGGCTACGACGGAGACGATCTGGATGACGGTCTTGAGCTTGCCGATCTCGGAGGCCTCGATGGTGAAGCCCTCGGTGGCGGCGATGGAACGCAGGCCGGAGACGAGGAACTCGCGGCCGATGACGAGGACGGCGATCCAGGGCGGGACGATGCGCGGGTTGTAGGCCACCAGGACGATGTAGGCGGCGGAGACCAGGAGCTTGTCGGCGAGCGGGTCGAGGAGCATGCCCATGGTGGTGATCTGGCCACGTTTGCGGGCGAGGTAGCCGTCGACCCCGTCGGTGATGGATGCGAGGATGAAGACGATGGAGGCGATGATCTCCTGCTCGCCGCCGCGCAGGCCGGTGTGGCCATGACCGTGGAGGGGAAAGGCGGGCGAGAGAATCCAGATGAGCAGCGGGATGGCTGCGATCCGGCTCATCGTGATGGAGTTAGGGAGATTCATCGCACGGTCTTCTAGAGCGCACTTGCGGACTCGCGCGCCGGGAGGTCGATGACATCAATTCTGCCACAGCAGGGAGGGAGCCTGCGTGGCAGGAATGTGACTGAAGCCGGTAGATTTTCGCAGCTATGGATTTTTTGCGGCCGCCTTTTCTGCTGCGGCGAGGGCTTTGCGGAACTCGGCGACGGCGGGAACGGAGTGGGAGCGAAGACCGTCGGGGGAGACGTATCTCCAGGCAGGAGGAGCGTCGAGGGGCTTGGGGACGCTGCCGTTGTAGACGGCGAAGAAGTCATCCTGGCCACCGATCTCGGTTTGGGGGGTGGGGACCGACTGGGGAAAGCGGGAGCCGGGAAGGGTGGCAGAATCGGGAGATTGGGATGGGGGCCCCTGACGGCCACCGATCTGGGTGGCGCTGTCGGAGCTGTTGATGCCACCGATGCGGTCGTTCTGGCGCGGGTCGGGTATGGTTTCGCTGACCAGGCGATGGTGTCCGCGGCGGATAACGATGATGAGGTCTGCGGGTTGACCGGCGAGGGCTGGCTCGAGTCTTCCCCAGCTGAGGAGGGCGGCCTCGACGTCTCTTCGGGCGATCTGGTTGGCGTTGGGATCGTCGTCGATGGAGAAGCCGGCGTTGGGATCGATGACGACGGAGACGGTGCGGGCGGTGAGGACATAAGGCGGAAGGATGTCCTTCTTTCCCTTGGCGAATCCGAGGGCGCCGACGAGGACGATGATGGCCGAGAGGACCGTGGAGCGTGCGCGCATTCCCGCCTCCTTTGTGTTGCGCAGGAATTCTACTCCGGCGGCTGTTCGTTGGGTTTGGGATGCCGATAAGAGACTCGACTGACCGAAGAACTCTATGTCGATCCGCAAGCTGGCTGTAAAGATGATGATGCTCTGCCTGGTTTCGTCTCCCGCGGGAGCGGTGACGAAGGTTCCGAGCACGGTTGCGCTGGAGGTGACGACTCCGCTGACGGTGTTTTATGGGGAGGCGATCGACGGGCTGGCGCAGGTGACGACGAGCGACGGGTCGGTGGCGACGGGAACGGTGACCTTCTATGACGGGACCACGAGCTTCTGTACGTTGACGCTGGCCAATGGAGTGAGTTGCGCGGAGAGCGCGACGAAGGGCTTCGGGGCAGGAACGCATGTGTTTACGGCGGTCTACTCGGGCGATGCGACGCACGCGGGAGCGACGTCGAATGCGGTGACCGTGACGGTGAAGCAGGATACAACGACGACGGCGCTTGCGAGCTCGGCGAACCCGGTGGCGGTTGGCGGCGGAGCGGTTTATGCCGCAACGGTTGCCGGGGCGCACGGGCCTGTGAGCGGGATGGTGACATTTCTGGATGGAACGGTTGCGATGGGCTCGACGACGCTGAACGGGAGCGGGACGGCGGCGCTTTCGGTGCTGATGCTGGTGGCGGGAGACCATGCGGTGACGGCTGTGTATGCGGGGGATGGGAACTCGCTGGGGTCGACGAGTGCGGTGCTGCACGAGACGGTGCAAGGCACGCTGGCGGCGACGACGACTACGCTGGCGGCGAGTGCGAATCCTGTGATTGCGGGCGCGAGTGTGACCTTGACGGCGAAGGTGGCGGGTTCGGGGAAGGCTGTTCCGTCGGGGAAGGTGTCGTTTGTCGACGGCGGAGCGGTGTTGGGGTCGGCGGTGGTGAGTGCAGGAGCGGCGGCGTGGAGCACGTCGGGGCTGAGTGTGGGGAGCCACAGCATCGTTGCCCAGTATGCGGGGGATGGGACGACGGCGGGGAGTGTATCGGCGGCGCTGACGGTGGTAGTGAATCAGCAGCAGGCGGGACAGGGACCTCCGGCGGGATTGACGATCGACGCCGGCACAATCACGGTGGCCGCAGGAGATACGGTGAGCGTTCCGGTGTTGGTGAATGGGGGATCGGGAGCGGCGAAGGCGGTGAGCTTGAGCTGCAGCGGTCTGCCGGAGGAGGCTTCGTGCTCCTATGTTTCGGGCAGCTCGGGTGCGGCGGCGGGCGCAGGCACGGCCACGCTAAGGATTGTTACGTCGGCCCCGCGGGATTGTGGGGCGTCGACGCCCTATGGGGCTCCGGCGAAGAGTGCGCTGCTGCCGGTGGCTGGATTGCTGCTGTTGCTGGTTCCGGGGCGGCGGCGGGCGGTTAGGGGATTGCTGACTGTAGTCTGCACGGTGCTGGCGATGGGAGCGATGACGGGGTGCGGGACGGGAAATTGTACGGACCTGGGGACTCGTCCGGGGACTTACACGATTACAGTGACGGGGAATATGGGTGGCACGCAGGTTTCGCAGAAGGTGAAGCTGGTGGTTACGCCTTGACCTCAGCGGCTGAAGTTGTGTCCTAAGGCAAGGCGGTTCGAGCTTCGCTCGAATGGCCCACTCATGCGATGAAACTGCATGAATGGGGCACCCGGCACCCGGCTAAAGCTTCCGTAACACGGAGAGGGCTTCGGCGCTATGGGAAGATACAGGGATTCTTCGCTTCGCTCAGAATGACGATTTTGGGGCTTGATGGCGGGACTTCAGTGTGGGCTTTGAAGGCGTGACTTTCGGAGTGGGGCTGATGGCGGGACCTTCGGTTCCATTCACTTCTCTCCCTTGGGCAGCCGCCTTTCCCGGCTGCCCTTTGGTGCGTGAGAATCTTCGGTCAGGCGTAAATGCCTCGTTGGCGCGTGGTGTAGGCTACGCGGTCGATAGCCAGCATGTAGGCCGCGATGCGGTTGTTGACGTTGTGGTTCTGGGCGTAGGTGATGACGTCGCGGAAGCTCTCGGTCATGATGTGGTCGAGGCGCTGGTTCACCTCGGCCTCGGTCCAGAAGTAGCCCATGCGGTCCTGGACCCACTCGAAGTAGCTGGTGGTGACGCCACCGGCGTTCGCGAGGATGTCGGGGATGATGAAGACTTTTTTATCCGCCAAGATGTCGTCGGCGATGGGAGTGGTGGGGCCGTTGGCACCTTCGCAGAGAATTTTGCAGCGGAGCTTGTCGGCGTTCTTGCTGGTGATGACGTTTTCAGTGGCCGCGGGGATGAGGATCTCGCATGCGTAGGTGAGGAGCTCGTCCTTGTCGGCGGCCTCGGCTCCGGCGAAGCCGACGATGGTGCGGGCGCGCTTACGGTGCTCGAGGAGGGCGTGGATGTCGATGCCGTCGGGATTGTAGAGACCGCCGTCGTATTCGGCGATGCCGATGATGGTGTAGCCCTTATCGGCTAGCAGGCGGGCGGCGTTGGAGCCGACGTTGCCGAAACCCTGAACGATGACGCGGCACCCTTCGACGGGCATGTTGAGGGTCTTGAGGGCTTCGTCGCAGACAACGGAGAGGCCGCGGCCGGTGGCGGCGGTACGACCGCGGGAGCCGCCGAGGTTGACGGGCTTGCCGGTGACGACGGCGTTGACGGTCTGGCGCATGTGCATGGAATAGGTGTCCATGATCCAGGCCATGGTCTGCTCGTCGGTGCCCATGTCGGGGGCAGGAACGTCTTTTTCAGGCCCGAGGAACTCGATGAGCTCGGCGGTGTAGCGGCGGGTGATGCGCTCGAGCTCACCCTGGGAGAGCTTTTTGGGATCGCAGATGACTCCGCCCTTGGCTCCGCCGAAGGGGATGTTGACGACGGCGCACTTCCAGGTCATCCAGGAGGCGAGGGCGCGGACCTCGTCGAGGGAGACGTCGGGGGAGTAGCGGATGCCACCCTTGCCGGGGCCACGGGCGACGGAGTGCTGGACGCGGTAGCCGGTGAAGACCTCGACGGAGCCGTCATCCATGCTGACGGGGATGTGGACGATGATCTCGCGGGAGGGCTGGCTGAGGACCTTCCATAGACCCTTGTCGAGGTTGAGTTTTTTGGCAGCGAATTCGAACCGAGCGGCCTGGGCTTCCCAGGGGTTGGTCTCCTGCTCGAGGGTGAGGGTTTGCATGGTTGTTTCCTTGTGAAAGGTTCGTGGTATCAGCGATTCTCCGGCCATCGTTTTGCTCCCCCGGTAACTCCGGGACGAAAGCAAGGATACGCTTTGGCCAGACCGGTCGGTGGCCAAACCTGCTGAGTATAGGACGTGCCGACGGGGGTTTCAATGCACCGAAAGCGGGTGGCGTATCACGTCCGCCATGGACCCGGCAAGCCGGGGAGGTGGAGCGATGCACGGGTATGATGGAGGCAATCATGCCTGTATCCGCCACAAATTCCCTTCCCTTGGAGCGCGATTTTCTGCGGCTTTGCCGCTCACATACGCTGGTCCCGGTCTACAGGACCGTGGCCGCCGACCTGGAGACGCCGGTTTCGGCGTTTTTGAGGATCGCGGCAGAGGAGCCGGAGGCGTTTCTGCTGGAGTCAGTGGAAGGCGGCGAACATGTGGGCCGATATACCTTTATCGGGATCGAGCCATACAAGAAGATGGTCGCTCGCGGTAACGAGATTACGATTCGCGAAGGACGGAGCGAGCGCCGGTTTACCGGAGATGTCTTCGAGGAATTAAAGAAGGCGCTGAGCGGTCACAAGCCGGCGAGGCTTTCGGGGCTGCCTCCGTTTACGGCAGGGGCAGTAGGATTCTTTGCCTATGACGTCGTACGCCAGATTGAGAAGCTGCCGGCGAAAGCGAAGGATGAGCTGGGGGTTCCGGATGCCTGCCTTATGTTCTTCGATCAGGTGCTGGTCTTCGACCATGTGAAGAAGGAGATTCACCTGATCGTCACCACCGACCTGGCGCGAGAGAAGAGCGCAGGAGCCTATGGCCGCGCGGTGCGTCGGCTGAACCGGCTGGAGAAGAGGCTGATGGGCTCTCTACCTGCGTTCAAAAAGAAGAAGCCTGCGGGCAAGCTGAAGCTGACGGCGAGGACTTCAAAGGCGACGTTCCTGAAAGCCGTCGAGAAGACGAAGGAGTACATTGCGGCGGGAGATGTGTTTCAGTGCGTGCTGTCGCAGCGGTTCGACTGCGAGCCGGGAGTGGACGCCTTTGAGATCTATCGGGCGCTGCGCATTGTGAATCCTTCGCCGTATATGTACTTTCTGCGGTTCGGGCTGGAAGAGGGACTGAAGAAGAAGGCTTCGACAAAGAAGCCTGTAGCTCACCATATCGTGGGCTCATCGCCGGAGCTGCTGGTGCGGGTGCATGGGCGCGAGGTGGAGTACAGGCCGATTGCGGGAACGCGGCACCGGAGCGCGGATGAGGTGGAGGATCGCAGGATCGAGGCGGAGCTGCGGAACGATGAGAAGGAGCGCGCAGAGCACATCATGCTGGTGGATCTGGGGCGCAACGACGTGGGTCGCGTGAGCGAGTTCGGATCGGTGAAGGTGAAGGACCTGATGTTCGTGGAGCGGTACAGCCATGTGATGCACCTGGTGAGCGCGCTGGAAGGGCAATTGCGCGAGGATCTGGCTCCGATTGACGCGTTTCGTGCGTGCTTCCCTGCCGGCACGCTGAGCGGAGCGCCTAAAGTGCGGGCGATGGAGATTATCGAGGAGATGGAGCCGGCGCGGCGCGGGGTATATGGCGGAAGCATTCTGTATGCGGACTTCAGCGGCAATCTGGATTCGTGCATCGCGATCCGCACGCTGTATATGGACGGACCGCGTGGGTACATTCAGGCGGGTGCGGGGATTGTGGCGGATTCGGTTCCGGTGAAGGAGTTCGAGGAGTGCGGGAATAAGGCGCAGGCTGTGGTTAGGGCGATTGAGAGGGCGCGGGGATGAGGGATGAGGGATGGGGCATCCAGCTTTGAAGGGCGCGGAAATTAGTCGCCATACAATGGTTCGGTCGGCCTAAACGGATCTTCGCCGTCAGGCCGGGAGATAAAACCGCAGATCCCTCCGCTACGCTTCGCTCCGGTCGGGATGACACTTTCTTCTCCCACACAGGACACTTTTTGTTCTGGCAAATAGAAGATGAGTGTCGACTGGACTGACGCCAGGCGATGCGCGGGATGAGGTCTCGAGTTTTGCAGTCAGGCGAGGTTGCGGGATGAGTCCTCGAGTTTTGCCGGGGTGCTGCTGGCATCTGCTTCTTTGGAGCTGTGGAGGACCCAGAGGACTCCACCGACGACCTGTGCGGCAGAGATGATTCGCGTGAGATTGGGATGTTCTTCAAGCGATTGCATGAGGTTTTGCCAGGGCTGGGGGCCATAGTGCCAGGCCTGGGCTCCGCGGCGAGGATGGAGCATTCCCATGACGCCGTCTCCGATGATGGCCATGGCAGTGAAGTGTTTCCAGCGGCTGAAGTCGAATTGCATGAACGTTCTCTCCAAGTGCTAAGAGTGACTGCGGTACCGGGCGCGTTGCCCACTCAAAGAACTTTGGCAGCAGGAGCCTCGGTTCACCGCAGGTCCTTCGACTCGCTGCACTCGCTCAGGATGACACTTTTGGAGACCACCTTGAAGAAGGTGCTTTTCCCCGAGTGTATGGGCCGGTCCCCGGCGGCGTAGAATCATAGAGCCATGGTCTTCGTTCTCGATAACTACGATTCGTTTACCTACAACCTTGTGCAGTACATGGGCGAGCTGGGCGCCGAGATGGTGGTCAGGCGGAATGATGAGCTGACCCCGGAAGAGGTGGAGGCGCTTAAGCCGGACCACATCCTGATCTCGCCGGGACCATGCACGCCGCAGGACGCAGGCATCAGCGTGGAGCTGATCCGTCATTTTGCCAGGCTGGAGCAGAAGGTTCCGATTCTTGGCGTATGTCTCGGTCACCAAGCGATTGGGGCGGCGTTTGGGGGCGAGGTGGTGCGGGCTCCGAAGCTGATGCACGGCAAGACGAGCGAGGTAGACCATGATGGCAGGACTATCTTCGCGGGGATTCCTTCACGGATGACCTGCACGCGGTATCACTCGCTGATTGTCAGTCCGAAGGGGCTGCCGTCGGAGCTGGAGGTTTCGGCGCGGACGACCGATCCGGTGACAGGCGAGGAGACGATTATGGGGTTGCGACATCGCGAGCTTCCGATCGAAGGCGTGCAGTTTCATCCCGAGAGCGTGCTGACCTCGCACGGCAAAGAGATTATCGCGAACTTTCTGAAGATGTAGGCTTAACCGCGAAGCGGTTTAGGCAAATGCAAAATACTGAGATTCTTCGCTGCGCTCAGAATGACGACCATCGTGAATCGCTCAGAATGACGACCTTCATCTGAAATGACGACCTTTCTCCTCCAATAACGACCTTTCTTCTGGAATGACGACCTTCTCCTGCAATACGGCCCGGATCCGCAGAACAGCCTTGGCTGCGATGTGCTGCGTGGCGGCATTGATAGCAAGTGCTCGGGCAGTGGCGCAGCAGCAGCCGATCGGGTCGGTCGGGGTGGCGGATGCTACAGTCGCGGGTGCGCTGGAGGTTTCGAATGGACGCGCGTTGCTGGTGGGGGCTTCGACCGTCACAGCCCGGGATCACACGGCAGAGGTGGCGCTGCAGCGAGGCGGGGTGGTGCGGGTGTGCTCGACGAGCGGACTGCATGTGACTGCGGGCAAGGGCGCGGTAGACGCTCCTCTGATGCTGGCGCTCGATCGCGGTGCGATTGAGATGGCGGCGCGGGTGACGTCGAGCGACGTGGTGATGACGCCGGACCTGCGATTCACGATGAAGTCGGAGGGACTCCTGGATCTGCGGCTCCGCGTGGCGCGCAATGGCGATACCTGTGTGGAGAATCGCGGTGCTGCTGCGCCTGTGCTGAATGTGGCCGACCAGTTTGGCGAGTCGAGCTATGAGGTGAAGCCGGGGCAGCATGTGCTGTTCGAACATGGAAGCCTGAAAGAGGTCGTGGACAACGAGAGCGAGCCGTGCGGCTGCCCGGCAGCTCCGGTGATCTCGGTGGCTGACGCAGGAGTGAATGGAGCTACGGTAGCTGCACCGGGAAGTGCTGTGGCGGCGAAGGTGGCAACAGACGAGCATCCGTTTCCAGCGGCACAGAGCGCGGGACTGGCCCCGGTGAGCGGACCTCCGCAGGCGCCTGCGGGCGAGGTGCATGCACAGGTTGCGACGACGCTGAGCTATGGTGAGGGTGCGCCGGGGGTGCCGGAGGGCGGTTCCGGTTCGAGTGCAAACGCGAGCGCGGAGGCGACGAACCCGGCAGTGCCTTCGAACGGCGCGCCTGCAGCATCTTCGAGTGAGAGCACTGCGGTTGCGGGAAGAGCGGAGGCTGCGCCTCCACCGCCTGCACCTCCACCTGCCGATGTGTTTCATTCGATCGGCAGGTTCTTCAAGCGGCTGTTCGGAGGCGGTTGAGCCCAGTTTCGAAAGGCCGCTGCGATACAATCAATAGAGGTTCGGGTGATCGGACGCCAGGCTGGCGCCTCCGCCGGACAAACTCTCAAACAAGCAGAAGTTCAGCCAAGATCAGGGGTTTTTCAATGTCGATTCCCGCAACGCAGATGCGCCCGGGCATGATTATCAAGTTCAAGGACGACCTTCACCTGGTGTTTTCGGTGGAGCACCGGACACCGGGCAATCTCCGCGCCTTTATCCAGGCCAAGCTACGGAATATTCGCACCGGCGCAATGTTCGTGGAGCGATTCCGTTCGCCTGACCCGATCGATCGCGTGGTGGTCGACGAAGTGAAGATGGAGTTCCTGTACAACGACGGGGACGATTACTACTTCATGGACATGGAGACGTTCGAGCAGACACACCTGAAGCGCGAGACGCTGGGCGATGCCGTGGACTACCTGC
Source organism: Edaphobacter modestus (assembly GCF_004217555.1). GTDB lineage: Bacteria > Acidobacteriota > Terriglobia > Terriglobales > Acidobacteriaceae > Edaphobacter > Edaphobacter modestus. The sequence goes on along the minus strand of NZ_SHKW01000001.1, from coordinate 4,648,750 downwards.
TGCCTAACCTGACGATTGCCGTCAGCTTCCACGACAGCAAAGCCGTGGGTATCGAACTGCCGGGCGTGGTGGAGATGACGGTGGTAGAGACGGAGCCGGGTATCAAGTCGGCGACGGCTTCCTCCGTGACGAAGCCAGCCAAGCTCGAGACGGGCCTGGTGGTGCAGGTTCCCCCGTTCATCAACGAGGGCGAGAAGATTCGGGTGGATACGGCGGAAGGCGCCTACATGAGCCGCGCGTAATCGTCGGGAGATGCGCAGGAGGCAGAGCGGATGGCTCTGCCTCTTTGCTTTGAGATGTGCTGCTTGCGCGTGCTGGAACGCTCTGCGAAACTGAAAGCTCCATGGTGCGCTATTACCTTGTAAAAGGCCGGGTGCAAGGCGTTGGGTATCGGTGGTTCGTCCATCGCGAGGCCGCTGAGCTTGGCCTGCGCGGATGGGTTCGTAATACCGATGCCGGGGATGTCGAGGTAGTGGCTTCCGGGGAAGCGGGGCTTCTGGCGGAGTTGAAGGCAGCACTACGGAAGGGATCACGCGGGAGCCGGGTAGACGCGGTGATGGAGCAGGACCTGGCTGACGAAGAAGACGCGAAGCTGGGACCGTTTGAGATTGAAGGAGCCTGGTAGGAGAAGAATGCAGAATTCGAATCTGATCAATTGCGAGCCGTTGAAGTCGCTTGTACGTACAGTCCCGGACTTCCCCAAGCCGGGAATTCTGTTCTATGACATTACAACCCTGCTGAAGGACAAGACCGGATTCGCGCAGCTGATCGATGCGTTTGCGGCGTATTACATCGGCAAGGATATCGACCTGGTGCTGGGGATCGAGGCGCGCGGGTTTATCTTTGGCCCGGCGCTGGCGTACCGGTTGAACGCAGGGTTTGTTCCCGTGCGGAAGCCGAAGAAACTGCCCGCGAAGACGGCGCGCGTGAGCTACGACCTGGAATACGGCACGGATTCACTGGAGATTCACCTGGACGCGATCCAACCGGGCGAGCGCGTGGTGATCGTCGACGATCTGCTGGCGACCGGAGGAACGATGCAGGCAACAGTGCAACTGGTGCGGCAGATGGGTGGCGTGATTGCAGGGCTGGGATTTGCCGTGGAGCTGGACTTCCTGAAGGGGCGAGCGAAGTTTCCGGAGTACGACGTGCTCAGCCTGCTGCACTACGACGAATAAAAGCGACAACGAGTAAAACTGAAGAGATAACAGAACGGAGATCGGTCTCCGTTTTGTTGCAAGTGTGTTTCCGATGCGTCTTTGGCGTGATTGACGCATCCATAGAGATGGGTATCCTTCCCACGAACTGGAGAAAAGTAATGATTGCAACAAATGGTTATGCTGTACAGTCGGCGACGACGTCGCTTGCTCCCTTTGGCTATGAACATCGGCAGCCAGGTGAGAACGACGTCCTGATCGACGTGCAGTTCTGCGGTATCTGTCACTCTGACATTCACCAGGCACGAAATGAGTGGGGCAACTCCCTGTACCCGATGGTTCCCGGACACGAAGTGATCGGAACCGTGGCCAGTGTGGGCTCGAAGGTCACGAAGTTCAAGGCCGGCGATCTGGTCGGCGTGGGCTGCATGGTGGACTCCTGCGGCCAATGCACGTCGTGCAAGGACAGCGAGCAGCAGTACTGCGAACGCGGCGAGACGGTGTTCACGTACAACTCGCGCGGCAAGGACGGCAAGCTCACGTTTGGCGGCTATGGCAACCACGTCGTCGTCGACGAGGGATTTGTGCTGTCGATCCCGAAGAACCTCGACGCTGCGGCTTCGGCTCCTCTGCTGTGCGCCGGCATCACGACCTACTCCCCGTTGAAGCACTGGAATGTGGGACCGGGCAAGAAGGTCGGTATCGTGGGCCTGGGAGGACTGGGTCACATGGGCCTGAAGTTCTCGCACGCCTTCGGAGCGAAGACGGTGCTGTTCACCACTTCGGCCTCGAAGATCGAAGACGCAAAGAAGCTGGGCGCCGATGAGGTGATCCTCACGAAGGAAGAGGGATGGGCGGCCAAGCATGCGGGCAGCTTCGACTTCATCCTGGACTGCGTCTCGGCAGATCACGATGTGAACACGTACCTTTCGCTGCTGAAGCGGGATGGCACGCTGTGCCTGGTGGGTGCGCCGGAAAATCCGTTAGCGGTCACCGCTTTTGCGGTTCTCGGAAGGAAGAACTTCTCGGGCTCGATGATCGGCGGGATCCGCGAGACCCAGGAGATGCTGGACTTCTGCGGCAAGCACAACATCGTCTCGGATATCGAGATGACGAGCTTCGGAAAGGTGAACGAAGCCTGGGAGCGTGTGTTGAAGAGCGACGTGAAGTACCGGTTCGTTCTGGACCTGAAGACGCTGTAAGCACCAAGTAACTACGGTATTTTATCGGGCTCGGAGACGCGGAGACGCTCTTCGGGCCCGATGTAGTTTTTGCGGTGGAACCAGTCTTCCATACTGCTTTCCAGGCGATCGATCGGGACGCGATACCCGGCTTCGAGCAGGCCATCCGCGACAGGAAGCGTGTCGTCGAAGATGGCGTCGTTGGTGAAGTTCCGCATGGCGAAGCTGTCGATCCAGCGGATGGGGCATGGATTCGCTGCGCCGGTGGAGTCGATGCGTTCGATCCTGAGCCTGCGGGCGAACATGGCTGGACCTCGGCTTCAAGCGAAGAGGGTGAACAGGGGAGAGTCGACCGGGACAGTCTCGATGGGTCCAGAGAGCCTTCCGGTTCCCTGATCGCGGCGAAAGACGGTGATGCAGGCGGAGTCCTGGTTGCCGCAGAGAATCCAGTTGAAGGTGAGATCGAAGGTGAAGTGACGCGGAGTTCTGCCTCCACTGGGAAGACGCTGGATCTCCTTGAGCTCGCCCTTGTCGGCGATGGAGAAGACGACGAGGGTATCTTCGCCGCGGTTGCTGGCGTAGAGGAAGTTGCCGTCGGGGGAGATCATGACTTCGGCAGCGGTGTTCTTGTCGGCGGGAAATCCGGGGGCGATGGTCTTGACGGTGGTGTTGGTGTTGATCAGAAGGCCCTGCGGATGGGCGACGGAGTGCGTTGTGGTCCAGAGGAGATGGTCGAGAGTGGAGTCGAGTTCGTTGATCAGGTAGATCCAGCGGCCATTGGGATGGAAGGCGATGTGACGCGGGCCGGACCCGGGACGAAGGCCGGTCAGGAGTGGAGTGGCAGGCGTAAGCCGGGCGGTTCCTGCATCGATCTGGAAGACGGTGAGAGCATCGTTGCCGAGATCGTTGACGATGAGGAAACGGTCGTCGGGAGAGACGAAGACGGAATGCGGGTGCGGACCCTCCTGGCGCAAGGGAACGGGACCATCATGACCGAACTTCGGGTCTTTGTAATTGAAGGTATCGACCGGCTGCGAGAGGGTTCCATCCGGCTGGATGAGATAGGAGGCGACGGTTCCGCCGACGTAGTTGGCGACGAAGGCAGAGTGGCCGGTGGAGTCGACCGAGATGTAGGCCGGACCGGCGCCCGCGGAGGTGACCTTGCCCTTTTGCGTCAGGGTGCCGGTCTTCGGGTCGAGATCGAAGGTAGTGACAGTGGCCGATGGATCAGGGATGGCGTTGACGGCATAGAGGGAACGGCGGCCGTCTCGCAAGGGCGAAAGGGCGAGATACGAGGGCCGAAGCGTCTCGGCCGCGAGAATGGGAACGCTGAGCTGGCCATTCGCACTATTGAAGGTGGCGTGATAGATGCCCTTGCTTACGCCCCTCGCCGTGTCGGCACCGATATAGACGCGAGTGGGGCCAGGAGGAAGGGGTTTCTTTCTGCGAAAAGGCGACTGGAACTGCTGAGCCGAGGCCGCATAGGCCGGAAAGAGCAGAAAGAACCGGCGTCGCGTAATCATGGCAACTACGCTGGCTCTCCGGGAAGATGGATTCCCATCTCATCTTCAGCCCGAATGTCTTCGTTGATGACGGGAAGGCTGGGAAGATTGGTGGTGTGTCCGACCTCGTGGACGACCTTATCGGCGTGCTCGAGAACCTCGTCGACGGTCATGGTGTACATCTCCCGGCCATTGTCATAGCCGGACTCGATGGCCTGCTTGAGGTAGCGACCGGCGATCTGTGCGGCGAGATAGTCGGTGATGACGTAACCGGTGCGCTCCTTGTGCTCCACCCAGGCGAGATTGGGAAGGGCGATCCAGACGGGGCGCTGGTTGACCGCGAAGCGAATATCCGTGGCGTCGGCGTGGCGCGTGGCGATGGCGACGATGGTTCCCTTCCACTGGCAATGGAGTTGTTCGCCCGTCCAGCGATCGGTCACTTTGAAGTCTTCATACATGATTGGTTCTAGATTAGTTCACGGCTCGGCGGGGGGCAAGGTCGGGACGGAGGCGCAGGCTCCCATAGAGATGGGCGTGGCTTCCTTTTCTTTGTGGGGTTGGAGAGGACGAGGCGGTGAATCTCTTTAGAATCACTAATCCCTCCGCAGAAAACTCCCTGGAAAAGTGTTTGACAAGAGAAAGCGATCCGACGGCAGCGACGAATGCTATCCCTTTTCGCAGGAGAGCTTGCGGCACAGAGAGAAATACTGGGATTCTTCGCCTGCGGCTCAGAATGACGGACTTTGCTTCCATTTGGTGACGGCCCTGCTTCCCTGGGTGACGGACCCTGCTCCAATGACGGGCCCCTTTGCTTCCATGGGTGACGCAGGGGTGGGAGCTATGCTCCCAGCTCGGCGCGGATGGCATTGGCGATGGTGTCGGCGTGGTGGCGCATGACGGGTTCGGATTCGGCCTCGATCATGACCCGGGCGAGAGCTTCGGTTCCGGAGTAGCGGATGACGACGCGACCGGAGTCGGCGAGCTCGGCCTCTGCGGCTGCAATGGCTGCGGCGACGGTGGGGATGGCATCCAGAGGCTTTTTCTCACGCACCTTGACGTTGACGATGACCTGGGGAAAGACCTTGAGGTCCGCGACGAGCTCGGAGAGGGATTTGCCGCTGCGGTGGACGATGTCGAGCAGAAGGAGCGCGGTGAGGAGACCATCGCCGGTGGTGGAACGGCCGGAGAAGATGATGTGACCGGACTGCTCCCCGCCGAGCGCGGCGTTGGTGGAGAGCATCTGTTCGAGCACGTACTTGTCGCCGACTGCGGCGCGCAGCATCTGAATGCCGCTGCGCTTGAGGGCGGCTTCGAGTCCCATGTTCGACATGGTCGTGGCGACGACGGTGGAGTTGGTGAGGAGGCCGCGGGCCTGGAGGTCGCGGGCGGCGAGCAGGAGGACGGCGTCGCCATTGACGACGTTGCCGTGCTCGTCGGCGAAGAGGGCGCGATCGGCGTCGCCGTCGAAGGTGATGCCGAGGGAGGCTTTCTGGTGGCGAACGTGAGCGGCGACGATCTCCGGGTGGAGGGCACCGCAGTCTTCGTTGATATTGCGGCCATCGGGAGAGGCGTGAGTGATGATGACTTCACCGCCGCCAAGCTGGGCGAAGAGCTCGGGTGCAACCGCAGAGGCGGCTCCATTGGCGCAGTCGATGACGATGCGGCGGTTGTCGAGCGAGAGGCCTTGCACGGCGGCGAGCAGAAAGCGGATGTAGTCGACGCGGTCAGCCTCGTTGACTGCGGGGGTCGCCGCCTGGGGCGTCGCGACAGATGCGGGAGCGGCGAGGCGGTTGAAGATCTCTTCTTCGATGGCGAGCTCGGTGGCATCCGGAAGCTTGTAGCCGTCGGGGCCAAAGACCTTGATGCCATTGTCCTCCCAGGGGTTGTGGGAAGCGGAGATCACGATTCCGGCGGCGAAGCCATGGGTGTGAGTGAGGTGTGCGATGGCGGGAGTGGTGATGACGCCTGCGCTTTCGACGGTGGCTCCACCGGAGACGAGGCCGGCAGTAAGTTGCGACGCGATGGCGGGCCCGGACTCACGGGTATCCATGCCGAGCAGGACGCGGGGCGGCGGGGATATCGCTGACAGCGTATGCGCCAGGGCAAGGCCGATGGCATGCACGGTGGGAGGATCGAGGGGATACTGTCCTGCGACGGATCGGATGCCGTCTGTTCCAAAAAGCTTCTTCATGAGCTGCTGTTCTCCGTTGAATTGGATGCCGTGACCCGGGCTGAAAGAGTTCCTGAGGCAAGACGCGCACGGATGGTCTGACCCGGTGCGGTTTCGGCTGTGGACCGTAGCAGCGTGCCATTCTCAGCGTAAACGAGGGCGTAGCCGCGAGCCAGAACGCGAAGAGGCGAGAGTGCCTGGAGGCGAGCGGTGGCGGCATGGAGTCGAGCGCGACGGCGAGAGATGGCGTCGGATGCCGCTCGATCCAAGCGGCTGGTGGCGCGATCGACCCGACGGTGCGAGGCTGCGAGGCGAAGGCCGACATCCTGACGGCGCAGCCGGTCGTTGAGAAAGCGGAGCCGGTCGGCACGGAGGCGCAGATGCCGCGAGGAGGCACGTTCGAGGCGAAGAGAGAGCTCGTCGATACGCTGTCCGCGCCGGTTGATCGAGTCGGAGAGGCGGCGGAGAACCGTGTGAGCCGAAAGGCGAGCGTAGCGCTGGCGTGCCTCGAGAAGCTGGAGGCGAATGGCTCGGCGCACGCGAAGGGAGAGGGAGTCGACGCGCTCTTCGATGCGGTGCTGAGCGGAGGTTATGAGCTCGGCGGCGGCAGACGGTGTTGGAGCGCGGAGATCGGCGACAAAGTCGGCGATGGTGAAGTCGGTTTCGTGGCCGATGGCCGAGACGACGGGGAGTTCGGATGCGGCGATGATGCGGGCGAGCGCCTCATTGTTGAAGCAGGCGAGGTCTTCGATGGACCCTCCGCCGCGAGCGATGACGATGAGGTCGACGAGCGAAGCGTTTTGGTTGAACCAGCGGATTCCGGCGGCGACCGAACCGGGGCTGGAGGCACCCTGCATGACCGCCGGGTAGACGAGGAGGTTGAGCCGGGCATGGCGGCGGCGAACTACAGTGACGATGTCGCGGATGACTGCTCCTGCCGGAGAGGTGACGATGCCTACGCAGTGGGGAAAGGCGGGAAGAGGGCGCTTGCGCGAGGCGTCGAAGAGGCCTTCGGCGAGGAGACGTGCCTTGAGCTGCTCGAAGGCGAGCTGAAGAGAGCCCGCGCCGCGTGGCTCCATCGTCTCGGCGATGAGCTGAAGCTGGCCCCGGGACTCGTAGACAGAGATGCGTCCGCGGACGAGTACGGCGAGGCCGTCCGCGGGACGGAAGCGAAGGAGCTGCGCCTGGCGGCGGAAGAGGACGACGGGAAGCTGGGCATCGGCATCTTTGAGGGTGAAGTAGATATGGCCCGAGGGAGCAGGGCGGCAGTTGGAGATTTCACCTTCAACCCAGATGTCGGTATGGGTGGTCTCGATCTGCTGACGGATGGTGCCGACGAGTTTGGCCACCGTCCAGATGCGGCGCTCGGGGAGTGTGGGGCGGGGAGAGATTGCGGGGGTAGCCGGTTGGGTGCTTGGAACCTCGCGGGCGGGAGATTCGCCTGAGCCGAAAAGGAGGCTACTCTGAGTTCCCGGAGCCGAGTCAGGAGTGGGTTGGGTATGAGGAGCGCGCAGCTTTTGCCGCCCGGCGCGAAGGCTGGCGAGGGTGGGCGGATTTTGCTCCTGACTTGACATACAAGGCTGAGTCTAGCAGCCGGAATGGGTTGAGGTCAGCGCTGTGAATCCGGAGAAAATGGCCCTGGAGGAGAAAAAACCACTTGGCCGGGGTAAGAATCTACTATTTGCGGAAGTGGCTGATTAGCCAGAAAAGAAGACTCAAAATCACACTGATCAGGATGGAACTTGCCAGCGGGAAAGACACGCCCCAGCCACGGCCCTTCCAGGAAAAATCGCCCGGCAGCCGGCCCAAAGGTATGTTCATTCGCGCGAACACAATAACGATGGCGCCTACCACGATGAGCAGCAGGCCCAGGCCAATGAGGATGCGTCCGAGATCAGACATGGACCCGGCTCAGCGCCAGCATGGCACTGGCTTCACGGAGAAGATCGGTGGGCGGGCAGGGCTTGGCGAGGACTCCTACGGGAGGGGCGAATCGGTCCATGCATTCTCGGATTCCATGAAGACTGGCGTAGCAATCGGTCAAAACGAGGATGCGGCAGGAAGGAAATTCCTGGGTGATGGCATGGACCAGAGAGATTCCGTCATGACCGGCCCCGAGGCTCTCCTCATGATCTGGGATGGAGACGCCGCATACAAGTAGATCGGGATGAAAGTTCCAGATGGACGCGAGCGCCTGCTCGACCGAATAAGTAGTGTGGGTTTTGAAGCCGCTTCTTTGGAAGATGAGGCTGAGTGTATCTGCAACAAGACGATTGCTGTCTACAATCAACACGCGATGTAGAGGACTTTCCATTTGGCTCGATCTAGACATTATGAGGAGGTAAGAGCATTTTGTATACCAGACCTTCCAAACTGGCGATGAAAAGTGCGAGACCCAGAAAAAAGAAACCGGGAGCGGTGGGCGGGGCGTCGAATGAGCGAGGATCAGCCGCCCTGCTAAGGTAAAGCAGAGACTCAGACGGACCGACGGAGAGGAAATTCCACGTTGCATGTTCTTGCACTGATCGCCGGGTCCCTATGCTGCGCCGCAGTCTTTCTGGACGCATTTCAGACGATTATTCTTCCGCGGCGAGCGATTGGGCGATTCCGGATTACACGGATGTTTCTGATTGCGACCTGGCAGCCGTGGAAGGCCTTCGGGGAACGAACGAGCTCGGCGAAGACCCGGGAGCAGATTTACAGCATTTATGGTCCTCTTTCGCTGATCCTGCTGCTTCTTCTCTGGGCGATGCTTCTGATCCTGGGATTCGGTCTCTTCTATTTTGCGCTGGGTACACCCTTTACCGACGTGATGGGCGTGCAGAGCGCATCCGGACTTTCGAAGTTCCGCACGTCGATGTATGTAAGCGGCACGACCCTGTTCACCCTGGGGCTGGGGGATGTCGTACCGCACAGTCTCGGGGCGAGGACGCTGATTATCTTCGAGTCCGGCGTGGGGCTGGGTTTCGTCGCCCTGGTGATCGGCTACCTTCCGGTGCTGTATCAGTCGTTTTCCCGGCGCGAAGTGAGCATTGCACTGCTGGACGCCCGGGCAGGGTCTCCTCCGACTGCGGCAGAGCTGTTGCGGCGACACGGCTTCGAGGGAGCCGAGGAGGCCTTGATCGACCTGCTGGAAGAGTGGGAACGATGGTCGGCGGAGATCCTGGAGTCCCATATCTCCTATCCGATTCTGTGCTACTACAGGTCGCAGCACGATAACCAGAGCTGGTTGTCGGCACTGGTCTCGATTCTGGATACGTGCGCCCTTTTGATCTCGGTGCTTGAGGGCCCGGCCTCGCGGCAGGCGCAGTTGACCTTTGTGATGGCCCGGCACGCATTAATCGATCTAGGGAACGTATTCCACATCCAGGAGCAGAAGGTTTGGCTAGATCAGGCAGGACGAGAGCGGCTACCGCAGGAAGATTTCGAGCGGCTTTGCACTGTGCTGGGAGAGGTAAGGCTGCGGCTGTGCGGAGACAATGCGTCGGCGGACCGGCTGCACACGATCCGGGCACTGTACGAACCTCACGCGGGCGCGCTGTCGGACTATCTCAGGATGCCACTGCCGGCGTGGGTTCCCATCGTTAAGGAGAAGGACCAGTGGCGCTTGTTGTCGAAACTGCGTTCAGAAGCCGAGGCGGGAAGGGCAGGAGGGCCGATCGCTGGCCGCGCCGCCGCCGCCTTTCTGCACGACGAGCACGACCACTGACCGAGAGATGCTACTGGGCGACCGGAGCAGCGCCGGCGGGAGAAGGATTGAGCTTCTGGGCGGCGATCATACCGGCAGGGCCTTTGGCATCCTTGTCCTTGAGCTGAGCGTAGATCTTCTTCGCCATCTCTGGTTTGTTCTCGGTCTCGTAGAGATCTGCGAGCTGAAGCTGAGCCGTTCCCGCAGGAACCGACGAACTGGGATGCGCGGTGAGGTCGTTGTAGACCTCAATGGCCTGCGCGTCGCGGCCTGTCTGCCGATAGAGCTGTGCGAGAGCCAGTTTCGCAAGGGAGGACAGATCGCCGTTCCAGCCGCCTGCAACCTGTTTCAGGGTGCTTTCGGCCTGCGCAGGCTGGCCGGCTTCGATGTACGTAAGGCCAGCGAAGTAACGGGCAAGCTTTCCGCTGGCGGTCATGCCATAGTTGTCAGCGACCTTGAGGAAGAGTTGATTGGCGGCCCTGGCGCGCTCAGCGGCCGAAGGAAAGGTCTTCACGCCGGGAGGAACCTGTTGTCCGGGAGCAGCAAGGGGCGACTGGTAGGATTGCAGCGCTTCGCCGAAGGCAGTTGCGGCCTGTTCACTGCGGTGGTTGAAGATGAAGGCACCGATAGCGAGAACAACGATGAGGACACCAACAATAGAGCCGACGAGGATGAGGGTGCGGCGGTTGTCGGTAGCCCATTCGATGCCGTGCTGGGCGGTGTCGACGAACTGGTCGTGCTTGAGAGCTTGGCGAGTCTGCTGGTCCACGGATTCGGATCTTCCTTTTTTGGCTGCTGCAGAGAATGTCCACACGGGAGCGAGCGCTCCAACGCGAAGTTCCAGTTTACCAGCCGAGGAGGGTTATCTCCCATTTGGATACGTCTGGGGAAGATATTTTGCTAAAAAGACGATTCGGTGTGGGAAACTTACTTTCCGGCTGCACCTCGTTCTCGACATTCAGGCGTCGATTTTGCGTCCAAGTATTTTATGTGAACACTTTCGTACACTGCTGTGCTAGACCAAATGACTGAAAGGGAGGAAGAAAGCGCCGACGCAACTTAGGCGCAATCAATTCATCTATGCCAAACCCGCCAGTCCAGAGTGAGGTCGTGAACCGGCAGATCAGCAGGCTTTCGGGCCTTCGATTTCAATGGCTCTTGTTTCCCAAAGAGCTGGAGAACCGCTTCGAAACAGAGACGGGAGACCGCAGGTCGAGGCGACTGTGGCTCGAGGGGCTGATTGCGATCATTCTGTTCGATCTGTTTCTGATTGCCGATTTTTACGGGTCGCCGCAACAGTTCCGCAAGGCGTTCGTTGTACGGCTGCTGGTGGTAACGCCGATCTGCCTGCTGGTGAACGCGAGCATGTTGCGACGGCCGGAGAAGGTCTTTCGCGAGTCGAGTATCGCAATAGCGGCTTGCCTGGCGGGGATTACGCAACTGTACCTGGAATCCAATCGGAACCGCGTGGCATCGGCGTACGTGCAGATGGCGGTGGTCGCGGTCATTCTGTTCACCAATATCGTGATGCGGCTGAGGCTTCCTTATGCGGTGGCAACCTCGGTCGTGATGCTGGGCGGAGATGGGATCTTTCTGTGGCGGGACCATATGCTGGGGCCGAACGACAAGATCTTCGGTCTTGGGCTTGCGATCGGCGCAACTGCCATCACGCTGGTCGCGAACTATAGCTCCTGCCGGGAGGAGAGGCTGAATTATCTTCTTCATCTTCGCGGGGAACTGCTGGTAGCCGATCTGAACCGGCTGAATGCGCAGCTGCTCCGGAGATCGGAGAGCGACGCTTTGACGGGACTCGCAAACCGGCATTCCTTCGATACGCAGTACGTCGAACTCTGGAAGAGATCGATGGTATCCGGGACACCGCTGTCCGTCATCATCGTGGATGTCGATCACTTCAAGCAGTTGAATGACCGCTATGGACACCTTTACGGCGACGAGGTCCTGAAGCGGATCGGTTCCCTGCTGCAGCAGGCACTTCGCGTAAAGGACGATTACGCGGCACGATTTGGCGGCGAAGAGTTCATGATCCTGCTGCCGGCGACGCCTGAGACCGCAGGCCTCCAGGTGGCGGAACGCCTGCGTAAGATGGTCGAGCTGGCCGGCTTTCCGGCACTCGATCCGTCGCAGCGACCGTACGACATGAGTATTCGAGCCACCGTAAGTTGCGGCGTCGCAACCGCCTACCCGACGGTACACGACACGCCGGAGCAACTCTTGGAGGCAGCCGACAGAGCGCTCTACCAAGCGAAAGCCGAGGGGCGCAACCGGGTTTGCAGCGCTCCCAAAAATGCACGCGCGCGCGTCCGTAGCGCCAGCGCTACTTAATATCGCGCCAGTTTGTCCCGATACCGATCTCGGCGACGATAGGGACGGAGAACTCGGCGACGTGCTCCATCTCGTGCTTCACCAATGCCTCCACCTCTCTGGCTTCGTCTGGAACGACGTCGAAGAGAAGCTCGTCATGGACCTGGAGGGTCATGCGTGAGCGCAGCTTGCGACGGATGATTTCGGCGTCGATGCGAAGCATGGCGAGCTTAATGAGATCGGCCGCGGTGCCTTGAAGGGGTGTATTGACGGCGGTTCGTTCGGCGAAGCCGCGCATGTTCGGATTGCGGGATTGAATGTCGGGGATGGGACGGGCGCGCCCGAAGCAGGTGCGAACTGCCTGCTCGCGGCGCACTGTGGCGAGTGTTTCTTCGATGAAACGTTGCACACCCTTGTAGCGCTCGAAGTAGGTTTCGATATATTGCCTGGCGGTCTTCTGATCGATGCCCAGCTGGGCGGCCAGACCAAAAGGAGAGATGCCGTAGACGATGCCGAAGTTGACGGCTTTGGCACGGTTGCGCGTCTCCTTGTCCATGGTGGCGGCATCGACGCCAAAGACCTCGGAGGCGGTGAGGGTGTGGATGTCCTTACCCGTGCGGTAGGCATCGAGCAGCAGGGGGTCCTGCGAGAAGTGAGCCATCAGGCGCAGCTCGATCTGCGAGTAGTCGGCTGACATGAGGACATTGCCTTTGGCGGCGATGAAGGCGGCGCGAATCTCGCGACCTACAGAAGTACGGATGGGAATGTTCTGCAGGTTCGGGTTCGTCGAAGAGAGGCGACCCGTGGCGGTGCCGACCTGGTTGAAGGTGGTATGGATACGGCCTTCGGAGTCCGCCAGAATGGGAAGCGCGTCGAGATATGTGCCTTTGAGTTTCTGAAGCTGGCGATGCTCGATGACGAGCGCGGCGATGGGATGGCTTTCTGCGAGTTCTTCGAGGACATCCTGCGCGGTGGAGACGACCTTACCCTTGCCGTACTTCATGGGCTTGGGCAGAAGCATCTTGTTGAAGAGAACGTCACCGAGTTGTTTCGGTGAGTTGATGTTGAAGCGGTGACCGGAGTCGGTATAGATACGCTCGGCGAGGTTGTCGATCTCGACGGCGAGGCGCGTGGACATCTCACGCAGGAACTCGGGATCGATGCGGACGCCGGTCTGCTCCATGCGAAGAAGGACGGGGACCAGGGGAAGATCGATGGTGTCGTAGACGTGTTGGAGCGGAGAGACGGCGCCGACTGTTTGCGACGCGGTCTTTGCGGAAGGCGCAAAGAGCATTTCTGGGGTGACGGCTCCGCCGAGAGCGGGATCGTCGGCGGGGATGTTGTGTTCGGTGGGCGTGTAATCGGCGATTTGCCTGCCGAGCGCGGTGGCCAGGCGGACGACGGCGGCGGCGGCCTCCGGAAGGCGTTTGGGGTCGTTGGGATTCTCTTTTGTCGGTTGGTGAACGAGAGCGCGGCTGGTACTGCGCGCGGCGATGTCGGGAAGCGTGTGCGAGCCGTGCGTTGGGTTGATGAGATAGCTCAGCAACATGACGTCGTTGCGTATGCCTTCAGGCTGGACGTTGTGTGGCTCCAGAGCGCGGAGGACGGCCTTGAGGTCGTGGACGTCTTTAGGAAGCGAAGCATCGGAAAGCGCCTCCTTGATCCCCGGCTGATCGAGGGAGACTTCGATGGCGAACTGATCGTTGACGGCCAGGCCGAGACGGGAGGCGGGATCTTCAATGGGCCTGGCAACCGGGAGTTCAGCTGCCGGTGTGGGTGGGTCGACGCCAAAGAGGGACATGTTCTCGGCGGGAGGAGGCTCGGCCTCGGCACCGTCTTCGGAGGGTTCGGCTGCGACCTCTTCGGCGATGGCCTGCGCGTCCTTGAAGATGGCAATGGCAAGTCCGTTGGGAAGCCTGGTCAGAGGATTGATTGCCCGCGCTTCCTCGACGAGATGCCTGATCTGAACTTCGGTTGGTTTGAGCTCGTAGGTGATGACGGTGTTGTCCGGGGCGGGCGCGAGTTCTTTGAGGAGCGTGGTGAACTCGAGCTCGGAGAAGAGATCGCGGCAGGCGGCGAGATCGGGTGCCTGCGTGCGCATCGCATCGAGGGTGTATTCGATGGGGACGCTGGTGTGAATGGTGACGAGCTCTTTGGAGAGGAGGATGTTTTCGCGGTTGTTGGCGAGGGATTCGCGGTAGGTCTTGCGCTTGATGGCGTCTGGGGTGGCGGTTGCGGCGTCGATTGCGGCCTCTACGGTGCCGAACTGCTGGATCAGTTCGACGGAGCCTTTGTCGCCGATGCCGGGGGCGCCGGGGATGTTGTCGATGGAATCGCCGCGCAGGGCCATGACATCGATGACGCGCTCGGGCTGCACACCGAGAGCAGCTTCTACACCTGCTGGATCCAGGATGAGGTTGTCTTTGGTGGGATTGAGGATGGACACATCGTCGTTGACGAGCTGCATCATGTCCTTATCCGACGACACGACGTAAACGTGATGGCCGAGGGCGGCAAGCTTGCAGGAGAGGGTGCCGATGACGTCATCGGCCTCGAAGCCTTCGTAGTAGAGGATGGGAATGCGGAAAGCCTCGAGTGCGCGGCGGATGTACGGCTGCTGCTGGATGAGGTCGGGCGGAGTCTCGGTTCGGTTCGCTTTATAGCCGCCGTATTCGATGATCTCGAATTGTTGAGTCTTGATGTTGAATTTTTTGACGTCCTTGAGCTGCGCGGCCATCTCGTTGCGATGCACGGGGGCTCCGACGTCGTAGACGGCTGCGAGGTACTCAGGCTGGAAGTCTTTGCGCAGCTTGTTAATCATGTTGACGAAGACGTAGGTCGCCGCAGTAGGAATGCCGGTGCGCGTGGACATGGGCCGCGAACGCTGCATTGCGTGATAGGCGCGGAAGATGAAAGCCATCGAGTCGAGAAGGTAGATGGGTGGCTTCGTTGCTTTTGTCGCGGTGGGTTTCGATTCGGTGGGCGTCTTTGCCATAGCCTTTTGATGGTAGCGCGTTCAGGCAGCAATCTAAGGACAGTGCACACTACTCAAGAAAACAGGCTAGTCAATTGAATAAATTAGCCGCTACAGTAAAGGCATGAAAAACTCGACGGGATTATCTTTGTTTTTTGCCTTGGTGTTGGGAGTGGGTGTAATACAGGCGTCGGCAGCTACAGGCTGTACAGCCGAAAAGAAGGATACTACGTGCGACTGGGGATCGTTTCGCAAGGAGTTGGCTTCCGCACATGTAGTAAGAGCGGAATACGGCAACATGGATCGCGCCGCGGGATCTCAACTAAAAGAGCTCGCGAAGGAGCTAGGCAAATCCGTGGCGACCAAAGATGAACCAGCAGACTTGACCTTTAAAGTGCAGTCCGCGAGTTTCGCCGGTATCGACATTGGGCCAGCAGACGAAGAGATTCTACAACTACTTGTTTACTCTGGCGGCAGCAGCAGCCAATTGGTTTGGGTAGAGACATACCGTGGACAAAAGGACCGGTCTTGGCCCGCGAATGTTCACGCGGCTATCCAACAGTTTCGCGAGCGGGTGACGAAACAGTAGAAAGCATCACAGGATCAACATGCAATCGCCGTACGAAAAGAAGCGGTAGCGCTCGCGGACCGCGTGACTGTAGGCAGCAAAGACCGATTCCCTTCCCGCAAAGGCGCTGACCAGCATGAGCAGGGTGGATTGCGGAAGGTGGAAGTTGGTGAGCAGGCCGCTGACAACGCGGAATTGGTATCCGGGGCTGATGAAGATGCTGGTCTCGCCGGAGTGCGGATGGAGGCGCAGACCGGCGTGCGGCTCGAAGGCATCGGTGGAGGCGATGTGAGCACAGTGCTCGAGCGTACGCGTCGTGGTGGTTCCGGCGGCGATGATGCGGCGCTTCTCGCGAAGGGCGGCGTTGATTGCATCCGCGGTAGATGGCGGAAGGGTGTAGTGCTCGGCGTGGAGGCGGATGTCTTCGACGTTTTCGGCACGAACAGGCTGAAAAGTGCCGAGGCCAACATGGAGCGTGAGGGTTTCGGTCTGGACACCACGGGCGCGAAGTTGATCGAGGATCTCGGGAGTGAAGTGGAGACCAGCGGTGGGGGCGGCGGCGGACCCGGGTTCGTGCGAGAAGACTGTCTGGTAGCGGTCGCGATCTTCCGGAGTGTCGCTGCGATGGATGTAGGGGGGCAGCGGCATGTGGCCGATGCGGTCGAGGATGGCGCGGAACTCGGGAGTGGGAGCGAAGCGCAGCGTGCGCTCTCCGAAGTCGGCGGCGGCGATGACTTCGGCTTCGAGGAGCGGGGTGGGGGCTGGATTCTCGGATGTGGGGGAGGCGGCGAAGTGCAGGCGCTCCCCGGGTTGCACTTTGCGGCCGGGACGCACGAGCGCGGTCCATTCATGCTGGCTTAGTTGCTGCGTGAGCAGGACCTCGATGCGGCCGGTAGGGTCGGGTGAGCCGGCCTGTGTCTGCGGGCCGCGTGCGCGTGTGGCGTAGAGGCGCGCGGGGATGACGCGGCTGTCGTTGAGGATGAGCAGGTCACCCGGTTGAAGCAGCTCTGGAAGATTGCGGAAGAAGTTGTCGCGGTATTCCCCTGCCCGGCGGTCGAGGACGAGCATGCGGCTGGAACCGCGGACGGGTGGAGGCGACTGCGCGATCAGCTCTTCAGGGAGGTCGAAATGGAAGTCCGATACACGCACTATCTTTGATTTTAGTGCGGCGACCCAGGTTAGCGGGTGTGTGCGGAAACCTGCGGTTGCGGCGAGCCGGATTCAGCGATTCGGACGGCACGATCGAGCGCGGCCTGCACGGCTTCTCTTTCAGCGGGAGCAGGCGCCGACCAGCCCACAGTGACGCGAGAGAACGGCTTGGGAATCAGGAAACGGTCCCAGGAACGGAGCATCCAGGCGCGATGAGGGTGAAGATAGATCGCTCCCACGGGTGCGTTGACGATCTGGGCTAGTTGCGTGACGCCGGGCTTGGCCACCTGCGACGGTCCCCTGGGACCATCCGTGGTGACTGCGCAGTAGTTTCCTGCGAGGTAGGCCCGCTGCAGGTTGCGCAGGCCTACAACTCCGTCGCGTGAGCTGGAACCCCGGACGGCCACAAAGCCAAGCCGTTCGATCGTGCGGGCGATCAGCTCTCCGTCGAAACTCTGGCTGATGAGGATGTGAATCCCGCCATTGCGAAAACGCCACGCGCAGGCCAGCAGACAGCGGTGCCAGAGCGCGTAGATGAGCGGTGGAGGCGTGTGGTAGGCCGGCTCGGCGCCCGGTTCGCTGACGTCATCGTAGCGAAGCGTAATTCCAAGCAGGCAGATGATCATGTAGGCCAGAGGAGGAGCGACGGCCAGCACAAGGCGTTGCTTGAATGTGTATTTCGAGGGCACTGGAGTGAGTTTACCGCCACGACCTCGGGGTGAGGTCGTGGCCGTGAGACTAACTGTATTTTAGCCAGCGCATGATCTCAGGCAGGCTGGGGCGCTTGCCATACATCAGAATGCCGACGCGGTAGATGCGGCTGGCGACCCACAGGATGGCATAGATCGTCACGATCATCAGGACGATGGAGAGCGCGATCTCCCAGGCCGGAGGCGTGGCCAGAGAGATTCGCAGATACATGATGAGCGGGGTGCAGAACGGTATCAGCGAAATGATCCGCGCAATCGGACCACTGGGATTGCTGATCACCGGGGCAAGCGCGAACATGCACCCTGCGAGCGGCATGACGAGAATCATGTTGAGCTGCTGAAGCTCCTGCTCGGAGTTGACCATTGCTCCGAGCGCCGCGGCGATGGAGGAGTAGAGCAGGTAGCCGAGCAGGAAGTACACGACGAAGAAGATGATCTGCATCGCGCTGAGCGAGACGTGAGCGTTGCCGCCCGCGATAGCGCCGATCCACGAGCCGCTGGTGAGCAGGATCGCCGTAAGCAGCCAGACCGCAACCTGCGTGAGGCCGACCGAGCCAACTCCGATGACCTTGCCGGCCATCATCTCCTCAGGCTTGATGGTTGCCAGAAGCACCTCGAAGACGCGCGAAGTCTTTTCTTCGATGATGGATCGGGCTACGTTCATTCCATAGAGCAGAATAACCATGTACATCAGGAAGAAAAGAACATAGATGGCAACGAAGCTCGATGTGGTGTCGGCATTTTTTCCGGCTTGCGTGGTGTCGACCTTGACTGGCTCCATCAGAGAGTCGACATCGCGCGCGACCAAACCGTCGTGAGAGAGGCGCTCGCGCATCAGGACCGTGCGCAATGCGCTGGTGATCGTGCTCTTCGTGCTGATGTCTGCCGTCGAACGCGGGGTGTAGGCAAAACTTGGGCGAGCATTCGGATCGGATGCCGGGGTGATCCAGAGATAGCCGTCGATCTGTTTGTCAGCGAGCATGGAGTCGAGCGATGCCTTGGTTGCGCTGTTGCCGGGCGAGATGACATCGACCGTCATCTCGCTGTCTTTGCCGTGTTCGAGTTCTTTCTGGAGGTCGGTCGCCAGCTGCTGATCGGGAGAGACGATCGTAATGTGCGAGGTCGACTTGGTCTTGCTGCTGGCGATGATGGAGCCGACGATGCCTCCCCCCATGAGGAGGGGGATCATCAAAGTAGAGATGAGAAAGGCCTTGGTGCGAACTCGCTCCAGGTACTCGCGCTTGGCGATGAGCCATACATTATGCATCGACGCGGTCTCCTACGCTTTCAATGAATATCTCTTCAAGGGTGGGCTCCATCACTTCGAAACGCGAGATGCGAGCCCGTGAGACGGCCTCGGCGAGCAGAGGCTGCGCGTCGGCGCCGTCACGGAGCTTGATCTCGGCTATGCCGTTGTAGTTCTTCGCATCCTCGACGGAGGGGTGATTCAGGAAAGAGGCATCCCCCTCGAAGACCATCTGGACGCGGTTCTTCGGGTAGCGCGATTTGATCTCCTGCATCGGACCGGAGAGGACGAGATGGCCGCGATGGATAAGGCAGATGCTATCGCAGAGTTTTTCGACCTGATCCATGCGATGGGTGGAGAAGAGGATGGTGCGGCCCTGCCGGTGGAGATCGAGCAGCGTGTCCTGCAGCAGGCTGGCGTTGACGGGATCGAGGCCGCTGAAGGGCTCGTCCATAATGATGAGCTCAGGCTCGTGTAACAGCGCCGCAATGAACTGAATCTTCTGCTGCATGCCCTTGGAGAGCTCTTCGGTCTTCTTGGGGATGGCCTCGGTAATCTCCATTCGCTCGCACCAGGCATGGGCGCGCTTGCTAGCAGTGACGACATCAAGGCCATGCAACTGACCGAGGAAGACAAGCTGGTCGATCACCTTCATCTTCTTGTAGAGACCACGTTCCTCGGGCAGATAGCCAACGCGATGCAGGTTTTTGCGATCGAAGGGCTGGTCGAAGAGAGAAACAGAACCGGAATCCGGCACAGTCATCCCGATCATCATGCGGATCGAGGAGGTTTTGCCGGACCCGTTCGGCCCCAACAGACCAAACATGCTTCCCTGCTCGATGCGGAAGCTAAGACTGTCAACGGCGATTTTGGTGTCGTAGGCTTTACGGACCTTCTGGAGTTCAACTATGGCCATGGAATTCCGTGTATTGAAGTATGGCCAGTTTAGCAGGAGCCTTACGGGCACGTTCACCGGCGCAGCCCAGAAGGATGCTTGGTAGCATCGATCTTGTGCTGGAACTTTCGACTCCTATCAAATATGTGAAACGGGTGGGGGAGCGTGTCGCCGCGGCTCTGTCCAAACGCGGGGTCGAAACCGTGGAAGACCTGCTGTACCACCTTCCTTTCCGCTATGAAGACCGTTTGAACCCGGTTCCGATCCGCAACTTGAAGCCTGGCATGATGGCCTCAATCGTGGGCGAAGTCCGTGGCTCGGCCTTGCTGCGCACGCGCTCGATGCCCATCTTCGAGATGACGGTTGGGCAGGGTCTGGACACGGTGAAGTGCATGTGGTTCCACGGCAGTTACCTGAAGGATAAGTTTCACGCGGGACAGATGATCGCGATTTACGGCAAGCTCGAGAGCTCGCGATCGAGCGTCGGGAAGTTCAAGATGATTCAGCCTCAATTCGAGATTCTGCCTGGGGCGGATTCGCCGGAGGCAGAGTTCGTCTCGCTGGAGGTTGGGCGGATCGTTCCCGTCTATGAATTTTTAGGTGGGACGACGGCCTGGGGCGCGAAGCTGACCTCGCGCTGGCTGCGGCGCGTGGTCTGGTCCCTGCTGGAGGAGCTGAGAGAGGAATGCAGCCGGGGCACGGAGACCTTGCCGGCGGGACTGCTGGAACGCCTCCGCCTGCCGGGAAGGTTCGAGGCTCTCCGATCGGTCCACTTTCCCGAGGCGGGAACGCCGGTCACGGAGTTGATGTCGGCTAGGACTCCAGGACATCGGCGGCTGATCTTCGAAGAGCTGTTCTATCTCGAGCTTGGACTGGAGCTGAAACGCCGCCGGCTGCGAGATCGTGAAGGAACGGCCTTCGTGACCGACGAAAGAGTTCGCAAGGCGCTGAAGCAGGTTCTTCCCTTCCATCCCACGGCAGCGCAGAAGCGCGTGCTGGGAGAGATTGCGGCAGATATGCGCAGGACGCAGCCGATGCGAAGACTTCTGCAGGGCGATGTGGGTTCAGGCAAGACGATTGTCGCCATGCAGGCCGCGCTGATTGCCATTGAGAACGGCTGCCAGGCGGCGTTGATGGCACCCACGGAGATTCTGGCCACGCAACATTATCTTTCCGCGCGCAAGCTGCTGAAAGATGCTACCTCGCCGCGCACGGGAAGACCGTATCGCGTGACGTTGTTGACGGGGTCACTGGATGAAGCAGCGAAACGCGAGGCGAGAAGCAGAATCTATCGTGGGGAGACGGAGCTGGCGATCGGAACCCATGCGTTGATCGAAGAGAAGGTCGACTTCGACAACCTAGGCCTGGTCATTGTGGACGAACAGCACCGTTTCGGCGTGCAACAACGCTTTCAGCTGATGAAGAAGCCGGGGCCGGACGGACGGTCGGCAGAGCCGGATGTGCTGGTGATGACGGCCACGCCGATTCCGAGAACGCTTGCCCTGACACTCTATGGAGACCTTGAGACCAGCGTAATCGACGAGCTTCCGCCAGGACGAACCCCCATTGTCACGCGACGAACGACCGAGGAGCGCGCTGAGGACGTCTGGAGATTTGTCCGCAAGCAGGTCGCGGCCGGACAGCAGGCCTACATCGTGTACCCGGTGATCGAGGGTGCCAAGGATGATCAGCCGGAGCTGGACTTCGCCCACGATGAGGCGAACGAAGAGGCAGAGAAAAAGGGTTCGGATAGCACGGCGTCTTTGCGTTCCTCTTCCCGCCGGGATATGTCGAAGGCCAGCAAGCCGAAGAAGAACGCAAAGACAGAAAAACTCTTTGCCCCAAAGAAAGCGCTGCGCGCAGCCACCGATATGTATGAGGAGCTTCGCACGGGCGCACTCGCAGGATTGCGGCTGGCCCTGCTGCATGGACGGCTGAGTGCCGACGACAAAGAGGTTGTCATGAGGCGTTTTCAGCGCGGAGAGATCGACGTGCTGATCGCGACGACGGTCATCGAAGTCGGCGTCGATGTTCCCAATGCATCGGTGATGGTGATCGAGCATGCTGAGCGCTTTGGCCTTGCGCAGATGCACCAATTGCGAGGACGAGTGGGTCGCGGCTCAACGAAGAGCTACTGCATCCTGATGACCGGCGGCAAGGCGAGTGAGCAGGCGGAGGCCAGACTGGACGCGATGGTTGCAACCCAGAATGGCTTCGAGTTGGCGGAGCTGGATCTGGAGCAGCGCGGCCCTGGCGAGTTTTTCGGAACCCGCCAGGCAGGAATGCCTGAGTTCCGCGTGGCGAACCTTCTGCGCGACCGTACGGTGCTGGAGGTGGCCAAAGCTGAGGCGGCACGGTTCGTTGAAAAACCCGATCCGGCGATGACGAAGGATGAGAAGGACGCGGTATGGGCGAGGCTGAAGCAACAGTGGCAGCGTCGCTATGGATTGGTCGAGGCGTAGGGCAAGAACCAGGCCGGGAAGAGACAAGGATGGTGGGCTGTTTTGGTCACACCATCGTCTGCGGTCTCCGTCGTGCCGACCTGGTCCTTTAGATCTTCAGGATGCAATCGCGGGATCGAAGGCGACCCGTGGCGTGATGTGCGATCTCTTCGGGCCACGTTTGCGAGCGACGAGAATGCGAATACGCTCAATCATCTCGGCGGGCGAACTGGCGCCTTTAGGGAGAAATACATCGGCACAGCAGGCACGGTCGGAAGAGCCGGTAGTGCCAGAGACAATCATGGCGGGTAATGCGGGTTGCAGTTGCTTTGCACGACGTACAAGCTCGTTGCCATCCATCTGAGGCATGTTGAGGTCACTGAGCAGAAGGTCGAGAGAACCGGGAATCGACTGCTCGACAACCTCGAGAGCGTGCTGGGGGGAGAGCGCTGGGATAACGCGGTATCCGCGGGTCTCCAGCAGGAAGGTTCGGACGGAGAGCGTTTGTTCGTTGTCGTCTACGCAGAGAATCGTCTTCTTCGGTCGCAAGGTCAGTCTCACTTCTTCCGGTGGGCAGCCGTAATGGCGCTCCGGCGGATGGGCCAGGCGAGCGGATCGGCTGGTTTGCGTCCGCTCGCCCGGATGGTTCGGGCGTTCCCCGCGGGTCCGGCCCGGACGATTCGGGCGCGTGACTGGCTGTCCGCTCCGGAGCGGAGCAGACAAGAGAGGCAAAGCTCTCCTGTCCACTCCGATGCTGGAGCAGTGCCAACGTCCGACACGTTCAGGCCGGACCGCAGGGTGAGAGAGATACTCGGACCAGCGCAGGTTGCCCCGCGAGAGTTCTTCGAACGCAACGGATCGGTCTGCGTAGATGCCTTATGTGCGGAGCCAGGTAAAGGCGGCTCGCAATCGGCCGTAGTTGCAGGCGGCGATGGTGCGCTTGGAAGACTCGCGACTGTGCGGCAGTCGAGCGTCTCTCAACTCAGGTTGTCAGTAGTACAGGCGAAAGACTCATCAGCGATGCGCTCGCACGTTGCATGCAAGAACAATCGTTAACGCTTGCCAAGAGTATGAAGAGACAACGCGCAGCGCAAGGGCGAAGCTAGAGCGAAAAGAGAAAAGATTAGAACTTGCACATCCACCGTGGAGTGAATTAGCGCGCATTCATTGATGATTCACAAAGGCTGCCTGTTGAAATCGCGTGCATCACGGCAGGAAAAAGCGTCCCGTTGCAACAGGAATGGTGCGACCTCCGACGAACACGTCAGAGACTTTGTCGCCCACAATCTTCGCCGAGACGTGGAGCCGGCTGGGACGATGCATCTCGATTCCCTGTTCGAAGAGAATGGTCTCGCCGCTGGCCGCAAGACCGTTTCTCACGAGCCATGCAATTGCAGGGCCAGCCGCAGATCCTGTGGCGGGATCTTCTCCGTTGTAGAACTTCATGCGTGCATGCCAGTCGGCACCGCTGCCGCCATCTGCGCGAGTAAGAAAGTAAAAGAACTTTGCATGGTGCTTGTCCAGATAACTCTGTACAGACGCCGTCTGAGGAACGGCGAGCCTGTGCGCGGCGTCGAGCGAACGAAGAGGAACGATGCAGAAGGAGTTCCCTGTCGTGACGGTCTGAATGGGAAGACTGGAATCGATGTCGTCCAGGGGGAGACCGAGCGTCTTCGCTACCTCACCATGGTCCTGCGGAGGTCCGAAGACGGGATCGTTCTGACGCATGGTGCCGAAGACCCCTTGCTCTCCCTGTTGCGGAGGCGCGAAGCGAACGGGGATGGTACCGACCGCCAGATCAAGAGCAATCGTTTCCGCTCCACGCAGGGCAGGATGATTCCAGTAAAGCCAGCTTGCAGTCCCGAGGGTCGGATGCCCTGCGAAGGGAAGCTCCTCGTCGGTGGTGAAGATACGAACCTGCACCCCTCGTTCGCGCTCGATCTCAGGCGAACGAGGAAAGACAAACGTGGTCTCCGAGAGATTGGTCTCGCGCGCCAGCGCCAGCATCTCGGCCTCTGTCAGCCCACGTGCATCGCTGAAGATCGCCAATTGATTTCCCTCAAGGGGCCGTTCGGCAAAGACGTCCACGAGCGCGTAATCGAAGGCCACATGTGCGGTGGAAGGGGGTGGCGGCAGAGTTGACATGGCAGACTCCCGAGTCTATGGTTTTGGTTAGACCGCAATCAGGCCAACCTGCTTGATGCTAGCTGAGCTAGCCGCGGTACGAAATCTTTTGACGCGCGATGACGATGACGCCCAACACGATCCCGATGTGCTGTCGCTGTAGCCCGGTGAGGGTGTGGATGAGCGAATCGGAGTAAACGTCTTCGAGTAGCACAGAGACCCACCCAAGCCGCCGCGGCCCGGGTGGGTTTTCTGTCTGGGCCTAGTAGAAAATTTGAACGTGGGTTGGATCCCCGAAAGGTAGAAAGAACATGTCACTGCGTATCAACGATGTAGCTCCGGACTTTACTGCGGAAACGACACACGGCACGATCCAGTTTCACGAGTGGATTGGTGATAATTGGGCCGTCCTGTTCTCGCACCCGAAGGACTTTACGCCGGTCTGCACCACAGAGCTGGGAGCCGTGGGCTCGCTCGAGAGCCAGTTTGCGGCTCGTGGCGCCAAGGTGATCGGCCTGAGCGTGGATCCAGTCGAGAATCATGGCAAGTGGGCCAAGGACATCGAAGAGGTGACCGGCTCGCCTGTGAACTTTCCGGTTATCGGCGACACCGATCTGAAGGTCGCCAAGCTGTATGACATGTTGCCGGGCGATGCAGGAGACAGCTGCGAGGGCCGCACACCTGCCGACAACGCGACCGTACGGATGGTCTTCGTGGTTGGTCCGGATAAGCGGATCAAGCTGACAATGGCTTATCCGATGACAACCGGCCGCAACTTCGACGAGATCATCCGGGTATTGGACTCCATGCAGTTGACCTCCAAGCACAAGGTGGCTACTCCGGCAGATTGGAAGCAAGGCGACGACGTCATCATCACGGGAGCGGTTTCGAACGAAGAAGCCGACAAGATCTTCCCGGGTTATAAGACCGTCAAGCCCTATCTCCGCACGACGACTCAGCCTAAGTAATGTAATCTGTAGTGCATCGCACTCCGTTATGCGTCCTGCATAGCGGAGTGAAGGGCACCGATGGCGAAGTGGCTAACGCGCTGGTCTGCAAAACCAGTATTCGTGGGTTCAATTCCCACTCGGTGCTCCAAAAAATCGCGAACTCTCCCCCCTTACCTCCAGCGACACCTTCCACAAGTTACCTCTAGCTAACCTGAACCCGCCGCGGGCGACTTAGACGATGTCGCCCATCAAGGGATCGGTATTGCTGGATCGACCTGTCTCCAAGCGACCTGCAAAATGCGATTCGACTTTGAGCCGACATGCTTTAACTGTGAAGTCATACCCCGTGCTGCTTCGAGAGATCCAGCCGACTTTCCTGTATCTCGGAAGGCGTACTTAGAAGGGGCCGGTCGGCATAGTGAACGTAAGCGACCCAGAATATTCTATGATCTAGTTATCGTGTCCTACACAATTGCAGCCTTCTATCGATTCGTTTCCTTACCTTCCCCGGACGCTCTGTGCGAAGAACTACGGACGACGTTCAACGAGAGCGATCTGCGTGGCACGATGCTGATTGCTGACGAAGGTGTGAACGGCACCATGGCAGGTTCGCGTTCGACGATCGCGAACCTTTTGACGGTACTCGAAGAAAAAGTGGGATTAGATAGGGCGGAGGTCAAGTTCTCCTTCTCGGACGAACTGCCTTTCAAGCGACTGAAGTTTCGGATCAAGCCTGAGATCATTACCTTTCGTCGAGCGAAGGTTGATCCGATGCGGCCCGGGAAATACGTGCAGCCGCAGAATTGGAATGCACTGATTACAAATCCCGAAGTCCTGCTGCTCGACACGCGAAACGTCTATGAGTCCGAACTCGGTACTTTCGACGGAGCAATTACTCCCGGCATCGAAATATTTTCCGACTTCGCCACCTACGTGCGCGAGAATCTTGATCCTACGAAACACCGTAAAGTCGCGATGTTCTGCACAGGCGGCATACGCTGTGAGAAAGCTTCAGCCTTCATGCTGCAGGAAGGTTTTGAAGAGGTCTATCACCTGAAGGGCGGAATTTTGAGATACCTCGAAGAAATGCCGGAGCAAGCCAGTAAGTGGCGGGGCGGCTGTTATGTCTTCGACGATCGAACTTCGGTCGGACATACGGATTTTGAAGGCGAATAACGTACCCAGAAGATCACGTTTTTCGCTCGCGTAATTCGTTCGCCCACCCAAACACAACATTACTGTTCTTTGAGCCGCTCGATCAATTTGAGCGGATGAATGGGCTTCGCGAGTATGTCAAACTCGAAGCCCTGTCTCTGCCCTTCGAGCAGAATGTGGGAGATGCCAGCCTGTCCGGAGAACAGCAGAACTTTCGCGGCTGGATGCATCTTCCGGATTGCAATCGCAAGTTGGACCCCATTCAAACGGGGCATCAAGACATCGGAAAGCAGATAATCCGGTCGAAACCAGGTCGCTGTTTCCAGAGCCGTCCATCCATCATACGTAGCGACAGCATGGAAACCGGCCATCTGGAGAATCTCGGCCAGGGTATCGGCAATGCGTCTTTCATCATCCACAACCAGAACCTTGGGAAGGGCAGTCGACTGCCTCATCGGATTGCTTGAAAACTCGTCTGCGAATGAAAAAGAACCGAAGGGCGTTTCAACCATGGGTCTGGATCCTGAACACAGTTATCATTCCGGGTTCGTGCCGAAGCCAGGAGTAGCAACGAAAGGAATAAAGATCGTAACACTTGTACCGCTATTGCCTTTGTCAATACCGCTGGCAACGGAGATCTGGCCCCCTCGCTTTTCAATCAACTGCTTAGCAACCCATAGGCCTATACCCGTTCCGAGATCGCCTTTGGTAGTGAAGAATGGCTCAAAGATTTTTTCCAGATACTCCTGTCTGATTCCCGTTCCGCTGTCGCGAATCACAATCTGAGCTCCATCGCCAACGGCGCCTCTAAGATTGCGGATAGAAATCTTCAGCGAGCCTCCATGACGCATTGCGTCCACGGCATTGGCGATGATGTTGGAGAAGACCTGGAGCATCTCTCCCCTGCTCACCAGGACCTTCTGCAGATCATTGAAACGGGTATCCACCGTAATTCCGGAAGCAATCAGTTTCGAGTTGTAGACCGTAAGAACGTTTTCGACAAGATCGTGGAGATAGACCTCGACCGGTGAGCCCGTGTCGCGGTAGAAGCCCAATG
The DNA here is from genome assembly GCF_004217555.1 of Edaphobacter modestus. Classification (GTDB taxonomy): domain Bacteria; phylum Acidobacteriota; class Terriglobia; order Terriglobales; family Acidobacteriaceae; genus Edaphobacter; species Edaphobacter modestus. The sequence goes on along the minus strand of NZ_SHKW01000001.1, from coordinate 4,621,461 downwards.
TCTGGCGCGCAATGTGAGAGACCCGTTCCAGTTCCTCTTCCGCTGTAAGCAGGTACTGCACCGCTTTCGCATCCGCGGCGCTATGCTGTCGCGCCAAGAAGATCAGGTTCATCACCGATTCGAGTGGATTGTTGATCTCGTGAGCGATCGTGGCGGCCATGCGACCCGTCGCTGCGAGTTTTTCGGATTGAATCAACAGGCGCTCAATTCGCCTGCGATCTGAGATGTCGCGCGCAATCTTCGAAGCACCCAATACGTTTCCAGCATTGTCTCTTATCGGAGAGATCGTCACCGAAACCTCGATCCTCTCCCCATTTTTCCTTCTGCGGGTGGTCTCGTAATGATCGATGCGCTCCCCGGCTCGCAGCCGTCGCAGGATTTCATGCTCTTCATACTGCAATTCAGTAGGAATGAGTTTCAGGATAGACGTGCCCAGCATCTCCTCCGCCGTATAGCCGAACATACGGTAAGCCCCTTCATTCCAGCTGGTAATGATCCCGTTAAGATCTTTGCTGAGGATGGCGTCGTCTGCGGAATCGACAATAGCGGCAAGCCGGGATCTGATCTCGTCATCTCTGGGACGGCTCGAGATGTCGTATGCGATCCTCGCGGCCCCAATACCGCGGCCACCCTCATCCTTTACCGGGTAGGTTGTCACCGCTACCGGGACCTTGTCGCCATTCTTCGTCAGCCAGGCAGTTTCATAAGGAGCGATCGTCTGATCGGTCTTCAGCTTATGAAGAAGTTCATCCTCTTCGTGGTGAAGCTCGGGAGGAATGAGCTGAAGGATGGATTGACCAACCACTTCATCGGCCTGATAACCAAATGCATGCGCCGCCGAACGATTCCAGCTGACGATCTTTCCTGTCAGATCATTGCTGATGATCGGGTCGTGGGACGAATCGACGAGTGCAGCAAAGTACGAACGTGTATTGGGGACGATACTGCGTAGGTCTTGGGAAAGGCTAGGCGAGGGCTTGTTGGCTCCATACTCCAAGGCGATAACTCCATATCTAAGGCTAAGGACAAGCACAGCACCCGTATCAGGAAGTTACGATGCAAACCGATTCCATCGAGTTGTTGTCACCTCATCTTCCATGGAGGCTCTGAACGTGATATCGCAGCCCGATCCATCAGCTTTCCGGGCTCGAACACATTTCCGTTATCGGCAGGCGCAAAACAACTCTGTCCTTTTGCCCACATCCATACTTCTATGGGCCACCGGAACTGTCACGTTTCTTCACTCCTGCGAAATGCAATGCGCGAGGCAGAAGAGGCGTTCTACGAAGCAATACGTTTGGCTGATTGTAACCTCGAAACCCTTCGCCAAAACCTTTCCAATGCTGAGACGGCATGGCTTACCGTGCCTACACTTGTTTTCTGTGCCGTAAAGACCATCCAGGTGTTTTAGACGACTCCAATCCTCCTGGAGCCGAGGTGAGGAAGGCGGCATGGTCAATGACAGAGTATGCTCCGAATGCAACGAGTTGGATCGGCGCTTGCGAAACGCAATTAGCGAAAGCGATTCAGCAAAGAATTCGATGTTCGATTCCCGCATCCCCCTCTCTCAACGCCGGCTTCGCCTGGAAGAGACTTGGCGTTCGACGCAACTGGCTCGGGCAGCTGTCGCGTTGCACAGGAAAAGGTGTGGCCATTCCCATCCCCCCTGAAAAGTGCCTGACCTTTCCTTTCAGGCAGTTCTTGGAGAGCGCCTGTTCGAAACAAATCTTTGAACGGTGCGGGTGTGGACAGCACAACCCAACGGCACGAATGCACATCGCCGCCTCCCCCTTCGCGTATCAGGATCTCGCCCACGTTATTTCAGACGCGCACATCTCGCGCTCCAATGGGTAGAATGATTCGCAACGCGATCGCATGAAATCCCTAAAAGGGCCTCAAATGATGGACCGCTCTCACTCTGTCAGTCTGCGCCGTCACCAGACAGTCACTCTGTCTCTGCTCTTTCTGGCAGGCGTGGTTAACTTTCTCGATCGCTCGTCCCTGTCCATCGCCAACACTACAGTCCGCGCGGAGATGCACCTGAGCGGCACGCAGATGGGCTGGCTGTTGTCTGCTTTTTCCCTCGCTTATGGCATCGCCCAGCTTCCCCTCATCGGGCTTCTGGATCGCGTCGGCACCCGTTCCATTCTGGGTGGAGGCCTCATTCTCTGGTCCGCCGCACAAGCCCTCACAGGCATCGTTCCAGGGTTCGCAACCTTCCTCGTGCTGCGCGTTCTCCTCGGCATCGGTGAGGCCCCTTTTTATCCATCGGGAATCCGAAGCACGCGGGAATGGTTCAGTTCCGCGACCCGAGGACGCGCCACAGCCATCATGAGTTCGTCGCAGACCATCGGCCTTGCCATCGCTCCCCCCATCCTCACCTGGATTATGCTGAGCGTCGGGTGGCGAGCCATGTTTATTCTGCTTGGCGTCTTCGGCCTGATTGTTGCCGTGGCGTGGATTGCGTTTCACCGCGCCCGCCGCGACACGATCTTCGCCGAACCTGAGCCCCCGCCTGTCGTTCTCGAATCCGCATGGAAGACATTAATCCGCCAGCGCGCCGTCTGGGGCATGATGCTGGGTTGGGGAGGCGTCAACTATACCGTCTGGCTTTATCTGGCGTGGCTCCCTGGGTATCTTCAGGATCAGCGCCATCTGTCGCTGGCGAGAACCGGCTGGGTCGCCGCATTACCGTTCCTCTTTGGCGCGCTCGGAATGCTCTCCAGTGGCGTGATCTCGGATCGGCTGGCGCGAACTGGATGGCCTCTCACCACGGTGCACCGGCGCAATATAGTGTGCGGCATGGTCGCTTCTGCAGGGTGTACCTTTGTGGTCGCGTACAGTCAATCCACCATGCAGGCAGTCGCAGGCATCAGCATGGCCCTGTTTTTTATCCATTTTGCCGGGACGTCCGGTTGGGGGTACGTTCAGGCCATCAGCCCGCTTCGCTATGTAGCTTCACTCGGTGCATTGCAGAACTTCGCCAGCTTCATGATCGCGTCGGCTGCGCCTGTACTCACGGGCTGGCTGCTCGATCGCACTCACTCCTTCACCATCGCTCTCGGGATCTGCAGTGCAGTGACGTTGCTTGGAGCCCTGAGCTATGCAACTCTTGCAGGTCCGGAAGGCATGCATCTCGAGCAGGAGTCTCCCGCCAGCGTGGTCTAACAGCTGCTATGGCCGCGACGCGGTCGCTCGGTTTATTCCGTGCTGTCAGTCTGGATGACCGATAGTTTTTGTGCCTCGTTCAGGTCGATCGTAAAAGACCGTGTCTTCCCGTCATCTTCTTCCGAGATGACTTTCAAATATCGATCGGGCGCAATGCCCGCACAATCAAGGGACGCCTTGAGGTCACCCTTGCTCTTGAACCTGCGGACTACTCCTCGGAAGCCTACTATCTCGCCAACAATCGAGCAGGAGACTACATAAGGGTTTGGCCCCTCGTCGCAGCACCGAAGGTTGAGAAGAAATGTGGGCATGAATTCAGTATGGTCGTTCACGTTCCCGCCCCCTTTGCCTATTGGATGCTTCCGACGAGCAGGCAAGACTGCAAGCGCCGGAATGTTTCCAGCGATACCGGGCCGCTACTTTGGCTATCCTTCAGTTCTGAAGGATTTTGAACGCTTCTTCAGGCTTCTGCATAGACCCTGAGGAAAAGACACCCTTCACCGTTCTCCACGACTTGCCGATCCGATCCGAGGCAAAGAACAGCCCCCCGGCCGTGATCGGGCCAAGAACACGATGGTGCCCCACCGCTGCGAGCCCCATGGAAGCAATGCAACCGCATTGAGCGCAATCCGGTTCGCCCCCGAACTGGCAAGGTGTGATCTTCGTTTTCAGGTCAGCGGAGATCGTGTGCGTTGTCCGCGCAAAGATACAATCGTCAGGGTTCTTCGGAGGGGAGAGAATCTCACGAATGAGACCCTCTGCCATATCGAGGACTGGATAGAGAGGGCGCAGTCTCATCAGTTCTTTAGCCACCAGGACGCGCTGATCGGGTGTCAGGATCTCCGGGCCGGTCGCTCCCACCTGCGGAGTAAACAGGCTGAACCAGATCTTATGGATCTCCGGTCGTGCGCTCCAGAAGCGAAGAAATTCCTCCAGGTATCCCGGACGAGAAGCAATGTTACCGGTGATGGTCGAGTGGATCGTAATCTTCGCCCCTGCAATATTCTTCAGGATGCGATCGTAGGTAGCGGGTTTGCGTCTCTCATCGTGCTCGGGTTGAAGCCCATCGATCGAGACGACAATGTTGAGATGCTCGAACCGCCTCCACTCCACAGGGATAACCCGGAAAGCACTCGTGACGACCTGCGTATGCACGCCACGCGCCTCCAGCTTCGGCAGCAGCATCTCCAATTCGCGGTAACGGACCAGCGGGTCGCCGCCAACCAGGGAAACGTGAAGGGGCTTCTCTCGATCAACGATTGCTAGAATCTTTTGTACCAGCTCTTCGCCCCTGAAATCGGAGAGCTGACGCAGTTCGGTTTCGCCACCCAAATGGGCCGCATCAAACGCATAGCAACCGGGGCAGCGAAGAGGACATTCCTTGGTGATTTCGATCGAAAGGGACGGTTTATGGCCGGCCAGGATTCCTACCCACGCTTGCAGTACCTCGGCAGTTTTCATCGAACCCCCACTCAGTCTACTTCAGATGTCACTTTCTGCTCGTCTGTTCGATTTGAGGGGAGAAATATGTTGGAATGGACGGAAGACAGGAGTTGCCCTTGATCGCGAATGGATACACAACGGAAATCGAGCTTCGACGCGACCTTGTCAAATTCGGCAAATGGCTCTATCGACTTGGATTTATGCCGGGGAGCTCCGGCAACCTCTCGGTGCGAGTCAACTCCGAATGCATCCTCGCAACGCCTACCGGATGCAGTAAATATCTGTTAAAGGCCGAGGATATGGTCCTCGTAGATCTGCAGGGGCAACAGCTCTCCGGATCGAGGAAGGTGACCAGTGAAATTGGCATTCACCTCGCCGCCTACCACTCCCGTCCAGATGTGAATGCGGTGGTCCATGCACATCCCCCGCTCGCAACTGGATTTGCCTGCGCCGGTCGAGCTCTCGACGAACCTCTCTGCGCCGAAGCCATCATGATGCTCGGCCCGGTTCCTCTCGCTCCCTACGCCACGACCGGCACCAACGAACTTGCGAGGACTCTTGCTTCGCTCATTCCGGGCCACTCCGCCATTCTGATGGCCAATCATGGCGCGATGACGTACGGAGACAGCCTTCTCGATGCCTTTCTCAAGATGGAGACCGTGGAGCATTTTGCCCACATCTGCCTCGTCGCGCATCAGCTCGGCTCTGCCTGCCCTCTCGAAGAGCCGGCGATTGAACAGCTGCTCGAAGCCCGAACGAAGTATCTCAACAACGCACGCTAATCATTCACATGGCTATAGTCGCGCGAATCCTGCTCATCCTTGCGGGTCGTCGCCTCGACCGCAGCTCGGTGACGTAAAACAGCTGCATTCAAATGCGCCTGCATCGCCGCTCGCGCCTGTTCGGATTCATTCGTCATTACTGCCTGCAAAATCGCCTTGTGCTCTTTCACCGATAAAGGCATGGCTTGCGGCAGCTGAAGCACCTTTGCGACTCCTCGCTCCAGTTGCCCACGGATAACAGAGACCAGGTCGAGGATGAGCTTATTATTCGACGCTCTCGCCAGGCTCAGGTGAAACTCCAGGTCCAGAGCCGCGAATCGCTTCGCGTCTCCGACCGATTCCTCCATCCTGGCTACCAGGTCCTGCAGCTTCTTCAGATCTGCTCCGTGCGCGTTGCGGGCGGCGCTGGCAGCCGTCACCCCTTCTAACGCAACACGAACCTCCATCAGATCCTCAATATCGTGCTGCTCCGTGCTCATCCGCCAATGCAATACGGTCTCCATAAATTTGGAGCCGTCCATCGCGACGGAGGTTCCCTCCCCCGGCCGTGCCGAAAGCACACCCATAATCGACAGGCAGCGAAGCGCCTCCCGCAGCGACGAGCGACTGGCGGCAAACTTCACGCACAGGTCCCGTTCCGAAGGCAGGCGCTGGCCCGCCTTAAGATCCCCATTTGAAATCAAGGAGATAATCTGCTGCACAATATCATCGCTTATAGAGCTCTTGCGAATTGGCCGCACTTTCAGGCGCATAATATCTTTCCGTTGCCTCTTCAGGCGCATCGAAGCAAACCTTCTTCACAATACATCATCGAGCCAAACCTTCTCCTGATGCCAGATTCTACCTTGACATTGGTATGACAATATGACAATCTTTTGGTTAAATTAGCCCTCAAATCCTTACTTCCTCTCGATACGGTGCCTGAGGGCGACTCACTTTAAAGGAGAACTCGCGGTGGCAGATGTAGGTTTTTTAGGTCTTGGAATCATGGGTGCGCCGATGGCCGCGCATCTCGTCGCCGCGGGTCACAACGTCACGGTCTGGTCTCACAATCTTGAAAAAGCTGCGCGCTTCGCCAGGGAACACGGCTGCACTCTCGCCCAAACCCCGGCCGAGGTTGCACGGAGAAGCCACACCAGCTTTCTGTGCGTAGGCGATACTGCAATGTCGCGCGAGGTCATTCTCGGCGAACAGGGGCTCATCCACGGTGCAGCCCGGGGAAGCCTGATTGCGGATTGCAGCACAATCTCCCCCCTCGCCAGCAAAGAGATCGGAGCACAACTGGCGGCAAAGGGGATCCGCTTTCTCGATGCTCCCTGCACAGGATCCAAGCCCGGAGCGGAGGCCGGAACCCTCTCCTTCATGATCGGAGGCGATCGCGCTGCGTTCGACGAGACCCGGCCTCTGTTCGAGACCATGGGCAAGGCGCTCTATTACTGCGGTGAGCAGGGCATGGGACTTCACGCCAAGGTGACCCAGAATCTCGTTCTCGGAAATATCCTGCAGGCCTTCAACGAAGGTCTTGTGCTGAGCACCAAAGGTGGAGTCGATCCCAGAGTCATGATCGAGATCCTCAATAACACGGGGGCACGCTCGGGCTACGTTGCGTCCAAGGCGGATTCTGTTCTGAAGGGCGATTTTTCAACCACCTTCTCCGTGCGTTGGATGGAAAAGGATCTCGGGCTGGCAGTCGAGGTAGCGTCAGAGCTTGGCGTTCCGCTCTTCACCACCTCCGCCTCGCAGCAGCAGCTCCGCACCGCGATCGCCATGGGTTTTGGCGAAGACGACATCAGCGGCTCGATCCGCGTTCTTGAGGACATCGCATCCTGCCAGGTACGAAGCACGCAGGACACGACTCCCGTATAAGCCACAAAAAAGCAAAACAGCAGTATTTGTCTCTCCCATTGTCTGATCTGAAAAACAGTTACTCAATGAAGGAGGTTGCTATGTACCGGAAATTCTTCCCTGCTGTCCTTATAGCCATCATGCTGGTTGCGTGTGTGGCCTCTCCCGGCCTGTACGCTCAAAGTACGACAGCATCGCTGCTGGGTGTTGTACGCGATCCAAGCGGCTCCGTAATTCCCGGTGCGGGCGTGACCGCCACCAACACCCAGACATCGTTCGCTCGCTCGATGCAGACCGACGGTGAAGGCAACTATCTGTTTACGAACCTTCCCATCGGGCCCTATCAGTTGAAGGTCACGATGTCCGGCTTCGAATCCTTCTCCCAGACAGGAATCACACTCGTTGTTAACCAGAATGCACGCGTCGACGTCGGCCTCGTTCTCGGGTCCACCTCTCAAACCGTGCAGGTAGATGCTCAGGCCTCCGGGGTCGATACGCACTCGGCCACCATGGGCGAGCTGGTGAGCCGTGAACGAATCCAGGAGCTTCCCCTCAACGGACGAAATGCGCTCACCCTCGCAGCCGTTGTGCCCGGCGTCACCAACATCATCAATCCGCCCACCGTGCAGACGCAGAGCCGCGCGGGCGCGGGCATCACCGTCGCCGGTGGTCGCGACACTCAAAATGAGTTCCGCTTCGACGGCACGTCGTGGAAGAACATCACGCAGAACACCTCCCTGAATCTTCCCAATCCGGATGCCCTCCAGGAGTTTCAGATCTTCACCAGCAGCCCCAGCGCCGAGTACGGACGCAACTCCGGCGGAATCTTTATCGCGGTCACCCGCTCGGGAACCAACAAGTTCCACGGCTCCGCATTTGACTACTTCCGCAATACCGTTTTGAATGCGCGCAACTACTTCACGCGGTATCCAACGCGAAAGCCCTCACTCATACAGAATCAGTTTGGCGGAACCTTCGGCGGCCCGATTCTGCACGACAAGCTCTTCGTCTTCGGCTCCTACCAGGGCACACGGATTCGCCAGTCGCAGATTCTCTCTCCCGCGTTTATTCCAACCGCGGCACAGCGCAATGGCTTCTTCGGGGCTTCTACAGTACTCAAAGATCCCATACACGGCGGCGTCTATCCAGGTGGGCAGGTTAACCCCGCCGACTTCGATCCGGTGGCGCTCAACATGATGAACCAGTTCATCCCAACCTCTCCAACCGGGGCTGGTGTAGTGCAACTGGTCTCCAGCCCCACGAATGACAATCAATATGTCGTCCGCGGTGACTACAACCTCACCTCCAAGGACTTCTTCTTCATCCGGTACTTCCGGGATAACGGAACCCTCACCAGCCAGGCCGGCACCATCTCGCCTTATGCACCGAGCGATACCAGCCTGAACCTGCAGAACTGGGCCTCCCAGGTGACCCACACGTTCAGCCCATCTCTGCTCAACGAGTTCCGTCTCGGAGTCAGCCGCATCGATTCGAACGTAACGCAGAAAGACAATCGGCAACTCTCCGACTTCGGCGCCACCTTTCCCGGAGTCGTCACCCCGCAGCTCCCAAACATGAATATCAGCGGCTTCGTTAACCTGAATACGACAGACCTTTTCAACGAGCACGACAACATCTACCAGTTAGGCGACACCATTCGTTGGACTCGTGGAAAGCACTCGATCAGCATCGGTGGAGAGATGGAGCGTCTCGAGCTGTACAACTTCGGCTCCTCAGGAAACAACGGAACCTTTACCTTCGATGGAACCCAGACCGGCAACGCGTTTGCCGACTTCCTGATCGGACGCCCAGTGCGCCTGCTCCAGGCCAGCCCTTATCACCGCAATGCGAAGACGTGGGATGGATACATCTTTGCGCAGGATGACTTCCGCGTCACCAACCGCCTTACTCTTAACGTCGGCATCCGATATTCCATCTTCCAGCCCTTTGGCATCACGGGAAACCGCACCAATACATTTCGTGCGGGTCAGAAGAGCGTTGTAAATCCAGGTGCACCAGTGGGCATGGTCTTCCCCGGCGATCCCGGAGTTCAGAACGGCCTTGTCCCCACGGACTACAACAACGTCGCACCACGGGTGGGCCTCGCGTTTGACCCCAGGGGAGACGGGCGTATGAGCATTCGTCTGGCCTATGGCGTCTTCTTTGAAGACCTGCGCTCCGACGTCTTTACTTATGCAGCAGTCAACCAGCCCTTCGTCATCTCGAATACGGTGAACACGCCAAAGAGCCTGAAGGATCCATACGCCGGAACCGTTGACCCCTTCCCCTACGTCTACTCACCGGCGACCGCCAAATTTACCTTTCCGATGAGTCTCTTTACGGTGCCTACGCCCACGTTGAATGCTCCTTATGTTCACAACTTCAGCGCCTCCATTCAGCAGCAGCTTCCCGGCGGCATGCAGTTCAACATAGGCTACGTGGGCAAACTGGAGCATGGCCTGATCCGCATGCTGCAGGCAAATCCAGCGGTATACACGGGCCCCTCCTCCACTCTCGCCAATACAGACTCCCGTCGGCCTCTTCTTCCCGGCGTCTATGGCAGTCTCCGTCAGCTATGCACCTGCTCTAATGCCACCTATCATTCGCTGCAGGCATCGCTCTCCAAGCGCTACAACAACGGCTTGACGTTCATGACTGCCTATACCTTTGGAAAGCTGCTCGACGCCTACTCTGCAACCAACCTTGGACAGACTCCACAAAACCCGGCGAATCCGGGCGGCGACCGCGGCCGTTCCGACTTCGATCGCCGGCATGTCTTCGCAGGCTCCATCGTGTACCAGATTCCTTTCTACAAAGATGCGAACCCGGTCCTGCGCTCCGTCTTCTCAAACTGGGCGGTCAACAGCCTCATCCAGCTCTCGAGCGGTAATCCCTTTACCGTGATCACTGGCCGTGATGCCTCGCTTACCGGAGTCAACTTCGATCGGCCCAACATAATCGGGACTCCCTACCGCGCGTCGTATCTCAACAAGACTGACAAGATCTCGCGCTACTTCAATACCTCCGCATTCACCGCTAACCTGCCGGGCGCCTACGGCAACGCCGGCCGGAACATCCTTAGCGGCCCCGGTCTCGCGAACGTAAATCTCTCTCTCGTGCGAAGCATCCCCATCACCGAACATCTCGGGATGGTGCAGTTCCGCGCGGAGTTCTTCAATGCCTTGAACCACGCAAACTTCGGTCAGCCCGACGGCAACCTTAACAACGCATCCACATCCTTTGGCAAAATCACCACCGCAAGCGATCCGCGCATTATGCAGTTTGCCCTGCGTTATCAGTTCTAATGGAATGGTTGGGCGGCTCTCCGGCTGAGAGACGCCCAGCCGAAATTCTGATTCATTCACTCTTGTAAAAAACCTTTTCGGAGTAACGTCATGATGACTCGCAGAGACTTCCTACAGACGACCACCGCTGCCGCCGCCTTCGCCATGACCGCACCGGGGGGTGCCGCACCCCTGGCCTCAGCCGACTCCGAGTGGTTCGACCGTCCCATGCGCTGGGCGCAGCTCAACCTCACCGAAGACGACCCCGCAAAGATGGATCGCGCGTTCTGGCTCGACTATTTCAGACGCATCCACGCCGACGGCGCCTGCCTGTCTGCCGGCGGCGTAGTCGCCTTCTATCCCACGAAGATCAAGTACCACCATCGCAGCAAATGGCTCGACGGGAACGAGAGCTTCTATGCCGACATGCTGGATGGCTGCCGTAAACAGAACATCGTCGTGCTCGCGCGCACAGATCCGCATGCCACCTACCAGGACGTCTACGAGGCGCATCCGGACTGGATCGCCGTCGATGCGAACGGCAAGAAGCGTCCGCACCCTGATTATCCGAGCATGTGGCTCACCTGCACCCTCGGACCGTACAACTTCGACTTCATGACCGACGTCACCCGCGAGATCGTCGAGATGTACAACGTCGGCGGTATCTTCTCCAATCGCTGGACCGGCAACGGCATGTGCTACTGCGAACACTGCGTTCGCAACTTCCGTGAGGCGTATCACGAAGACCTTCCACGGAACCACGATCCGCGAAACCCGGTCTACCGCAATTACCTCATGTGGGAGCAGGCCCGCCGCTTCGAGTTGTGGAACCTCTGGGATACCGAGATTCGCAAAGTCCGTCCTGACGCTCGCTACATCGCAAACTCCGGCGGCGGCGCTCTAAGCGGACTCGACATGAAAAAGGTCGGGGAGATGTCACCAACGCTCTTCGCAGACCGCCAGTGCCGTGAACGCGTCATGGTTCCCTGGGCCAACGGCAAGAACGGCAAAGAGTATCGCTCGACGCTAGGTAACAAGGCGATCGGCGGCATCTTCAACGTCGGCATCGTCTCTCCTTACCGCTGGCTCAACTCCACAAAGAGCCCGGCCGAAACCCGCATCTGGGTCCAGGATGGAGTAGCGAATGGCCTTCGCCCGTGGTTCAACATGGTCTCCGGCCAGCTACATGACCGCCGCGGCCTCAAGGTCATCGAAGATCTCTACGTCTGGCACCACAAGAATGAGCGCTACCTGCGCAACACAGCTCCTATTGCACGGGTTGGCATGGTGTATTCGCAGCAGACGGCGGAGTTTTACGCGGGCCCAGCCGACGCACGCCGCCTCGTCGAAGACCCTCAGCTCGGCTTCTACCAGGCGCTCGTCGAAGCACGCATTCCATTCGAGATGGTGCACGACCACACGCTCACCCCGGCGAACATCGACCGCTTCAAGACTCTTATTCTCCCGAATATCGCCGCGCTCTCCGACGAGCAATGCCAGCAGCTGCGCGACTTCGTCCAGCGCGGCGGAAGCATCGTCGCCACGCATGAGACCTCACTCTGCGATGAGCAGGGCAATCTACGCAAGGACTTCGGACTTGCCGATCTCTTCTGCGCATCCTTCGTCTCGCGCGTCAATACAAAGACCGCGCTGCAAAACACCTATCTCTATCCTCAAAAGCAGAACCCGCTCTACGCGACTCTGCTGCGCGGCATGGAAGACGCCGACACGCTCATCGGAGGAACGTGGCAGCTGAACGTCAAGCCCCATGCTGGGGGAGCGCAACAACCCCTGTCACGAATTCCCGAGGTAGCCAACCTTCCTATGGAGAAGACCTTCTGGACCGTAGAGAAGACGGACATGCCCGATGTCTTCATGAACCAGGTCGGGTCAGGCCGCGTCGTCTACTTCCCATGGGATATCGACCGCGTCTATTGGGATGTCATGGCGCATGACCACCAACGCCTGCTGCTGAATGCGATCGAGTGGGCCACCAACGAGCCATCTCCTTTGCGAGTCACTGGCCAGGGCATGTTCGATGCGACGGTCTGGACCCAGAAGAACTCCATGACCGTTCATCTCGTGAACTTCACCAACCCCATGGCCATGCGTCCTCAGATGCACGAGCTCATCGCCTCTCCGCCCCAGGCGGTCGAGGTGGACATCCCCAAAGGAAAGCATGTCGTTCGCGTCCATACCTTGATGCAAGAAGGCCCCATGCCGCACACGCTTACCGGCAATACGCTCAAGTTCCGCGTTCCATCGGTTCTGGACTACGAAGTCATCGCAATCGACTTCGCATAAGATCGGTATAAGGAAAACGGAAATGCGACGACCATCCTTACCCGCAGTAGCCATTGGCCTCATCCCTTTCATCGGCATGTGTCTCACGGTGCCTTGGTGGGACCGCGTCACACCCATGATCTTCGGCCTGCCATTTAACCTCTTCTGGCTCGTTCTGTGGATTATTCTGACCAGCGGATGTATGGCCCTGGCGAACCGCGTTGAAGAGCGCGGCCGAAAGAAAGGTACAACTACCGTATGACGCCCAGCATTACGGCCATGAGCGTCATCTTCTTCATCGTCCTCGTGGGAAGTGTCGTCGGCTTCCGTGCAGGAGCCGGCCGCAAGATGAACCTCGAGGAATGGTCCATCGCCGGCCGCAGCTTTGGCCTGCTCTTTATGTGGCTGCTGATGGCCGGCGAGATCTACACCACCTTCGCCTTTCTCGGCGCCAGCGGATGGGCTTACTCTCGCGGTGGCCCGGCGCTGTACATCATGGCCTACATCACGCTGGGCTATGTCGTGTCGTTCTACATCCTTCCTTACATCTGGGAACTGGGCCGCCGCCACGGCCTGCAGACGCAATCCGACTTCTTCGAGAAGCGATACCGCAGCAAGGGCCTCGCACTTCTCGTATCTCTCGTCGGCGTCCTCTTCGTCATTCCATATCTGCAGATTCAACTGACGGGCCTCGGCATCATCGTTCAGGTCGCCAGCTTCGACCAGATTCCGCGCAGCGCATCCATGCTCATCGCTGTCACCATCGTGGCGCTCTTCGTCTACTTTGGCGGTATGCGTGCCGTTGCCTGGGTTAGCGTCATCAAGGACTTCCTGATGATTCTTGCGGCCCTCTCCATCGGCATCTACGTCCCGATACACTACTTCGGCGGCGTCGGCCCGCTCTTCCACACACTCGCCGCAACCCATCCCACCCATCTGGTCATGCCCGGCGCAACCAAAACGATGGGACACGCATGGTTCATCTCCACCGTAATCCTCAGCGCATGCGGCTTCTACATGTGGCCGCATACATTCGGTGCAGCCTTCACGGCCAGGAGTGGCCAGATTCTTCGCCGCAACGCGATCGTCACGCCGCTCTATACCCTCAGCCTCGTCTTCATCCTTATTGCCGGCTTCGCAGCCCTGCTCATCGTTCCCGGCCTGACCAATGGCGACATGTCGCTGTTGATGCTCGCGCGTAAAACCTTCCCTGCGTGGTTTCTCGGCGTCATCGGCGGAGCAGGCGCGCTGACCGCAATGGTGCCAGCCGCCATCATTCTCCTTACCGCTTCTACGCTCTTTGCCAAAAACGTCTTCCGGCCCCTCTTCTCCCCAGATATGTCAGAGGACCGCATCGCACGCCTCGCAAAGGTCACGGTCCTCGTGCTCGCCCTCACCAGCTTCGGCCTCGCACTGCACAGCTCCAGTACACTCGTCGCACTTCTTCTCCTCGGCTACGCCGGAGTCACCCAGTTCTTTCCCGGTGTTGTCCTCGGCCTCTTCTGGCCCCGCGTCACTGCGATAGGCGCCACCAGCGGACTCGTGGCAGGCCTGGCAGCGGTCGCCCTCCTCATGCTCTCGCATCGAGATCCCTTCCACGGGTTCAACGCCGGATTTCTCGCACTCATTTTCAACTTCGCCGTCACGACAGCCGTCAGCCTTGCAACACCCGCTCAGTCCAATCCCATGCCGCTCCTCGATGAGGAGCAGATCACAACCCCCGTACGCTGAGCTGCTGACTCAAAGCTCAGCGTAGCGGTCGTGCATTGCCCCGACTTCTCAGGGCAATCAGCGGCATTCTTCCCCCATAACCAGCAATCTTTCAGGAATAGAATCATAGACATCAGAAGAGATGTAAGATGCCCGGGAAGATCGTTCCGGGGAGAGTTCGAATCGCTATGAAGAATAGACCGCGAGAATTGGATCGGCTCCGCATCGCGCTGACACTGCCGACGGTTCTGGCCGTTTCCTTCTTCCTCCCGGCACAGCAGAACACCCCTCCCCCCGACGCAGCCCCCAGTTCCCAGCCCTCTGGCCAAAAGAGCGATGCCGAAGCCGCAAAGGCCCCTTTGACCCCTGAAGAGAAGAAGCGTGCCGACTTGATCGCCGACACGGAAAAGCTCTACAAGCTTACCCAGGAGCTGAAAGCAGAAGTCGCCAAAAGCAACAAAGACACCCTTTCGGTCTCCGTCGTCAAGAAGGCCCAGGAAGTCGAGCGGCTGGCCAAGAGCATCAAAGAGCGAACGCGCACGCGATAACTTTAATTCGCTCGTGCCCTCAGGATTCTTCCCTCTGTCCCTCCGAACGTCGTCCCGGTATGCTGATGGAGCAGCATTGCTGCACCAAAGGAACCACGGAAGCATGTTTCGAGGAGACACTCACGCGTGACATCCCTTCGCGCTCAAAACGACTGGCCCCCAGTCGTCGTCGCCAGCGTGTTCCAGACCGGTCTCAACCTCATGCGCGATCTTCTTCGCCGTGGCGTGCGCACGGTAGGAATCGATTGCGATAGCAGTCACGAAGGCTTCCGTTCCTCCTACGGCAAGTCGTATCTCTGTCCCAATCCGGATACTCACCCGGACGAGTGGACCGCCTTCATGATCGTCCTGGCGCAAAAGCTTGGTGCGAAGCCGGTCATCATCCCGGCCGCCGATATCTTCGTCTCTGCGCTCGGCAAACACGTCGAAGCCCTGAAAGACCACTACATCTTCTCCCTGGACTCCATCGCCGTCCAGGCCGCGCTGGCCACCAAGGAGCAGCAATACGCCCTCGCCGCCCAGCACGGTCTCCCTATTCCCCGCACCGCCTATATTCAATCCCGCGCCGATCTCGAACGCTTTGTTTCGCAGGCGCGCTTCCCCTGCCTCATCAAACCGCGCCACCAACGCGAATGGGATGCCCTGCCCGCTGGCAATCCATTGCGAGGTCTCAAGCTAACCACCGCCGACAGCGCCGAGCAGCTTCTGGCCGACTACTCCCACACCGAAGTCCTTCGCCCCGAGGTCGTCGCGCAGGAGATCATCGCCGGCGGAGACGACGCTAAGTACTGCTATCTCTCCGTTTACGGCGCCGGCAGCCGCAGGCTCGGACACACCGTGGTTCACGAACTTCGCGCTCATCCCGTCCTCTTTGGCAGCGGCTCTATCGTCGAGCCCGTCATCGATCCCGAGATCGCCACCCTCTGCGATAACTTCCTCCGTGGCATCGGCTACGTGGGAATCTGCGAGATCGAGGTTAAGCGCGACACCCGTGACGGTATCGTCCGCCTCATCGAGGCCAACCCCAGGTATAGCGTCACCGCCGACGCCTCCGTCTATGCGGGAGTCGACATCGGCTGGCTCCACTACCTCGACCTCATCGGCCAACCCGTCGAGCCCGTCGAACCAACGCATCTGGGATACCGCCACATCGTGCTGCGCCGCGACATCCCCGCGTTGCCACGCTATGTCGAGCAGGGCCTCCTCACATGGGGTCAGATCCGGCAGACCTATCGCGGCAAGCTCGCCTTCTTCGACTTCGACCGCAAGGACTGGCGCCCAACCGCAGCAACGCTAAAGGGATGTGCCCGCGTCGCAGCGGGAACCCTCCTCCGCTCCCTCGGCCTAAGACGAAAGCTTCCCAACTAACCCTGAAGTGACGAAGTTTCCAGAACTGCCATCCAATCCACCCAGATGGATCTGCAATAGGAGAGCTCTCCGAGAATGTCGAAAAGAGAATTAGCCGCCGCGGTGCTCAGACGATCCGGTGCCCTGACCCTCCTGGAGCGGTTTCGCTCCAAACCAGGCATTCTGATCGTCAATCACCATCGAGTCGGAGACGCGGCGTCCACACGCTTCGATCGCGATGTCTTCAGCGCATCCGCCGACGCATTCGACATGCAGCTGAAATACTTCAAGCGTCACTTCCCCATCGTGGCCGGGGAAGAGCTGGAGGATCTCGTCTCGGGAAAAACTCCCCTCAAGCGGACCTACATCGCTGTCACCTTCGACGACGGATACATCAACGACTACCTCGTCTCTTTCCCCATCCTCAAGGCAAACGGCTGCGCCGGAACATTCTTTCTGGTCCCCCAGTACGTCGGCACCTCCTTTATCCCCTGGTGGGACGAGATTGCCTACCTCGTTCGCAACTCCCCAAAGTCTCAGCTCACCTTCCAGACTCCCGTCCCGGCAACCATCAGCCTCGCCGGTGATCGCGAGCAGGCTATCCGCAACGTGCTCCGCCACTACAAACGTCCTGACAACACCGACGGTGAGCGATTCCTCCATGAGCTTCGCGAACAGGCGGGCTCCATCCTTCCCTCCACGGGCCGGCGGTTCATCACCTGGGACGAAGCACGCGAGATGAAGGCGGCCGGAATGACGATCGGCTCCCACACCCAGACTCACGGCATCCTCGGACAGATGTCCACCGACGCGCAACGCTGGGAACTCACCGAGTCGAGAAAGAATATCGAAGCCAATCTCAAGAGCGAGATCCGAAGCCTCGCCTATCCCGTAGGAATTCACGGAGCCTTTGACGAGAAGACCGAGGCCATCGCCCGCTCGCTCGGATACACCATGTGTTTCTCGTTCTACGGCGGTATCAATACCCCGACGCACATGCAGCCAACGAATCTGCTGCGTATGGCAACCAATCGTGATCCTCTTCTGTTCCGTGCCGAGACGGTTCTTCTTTCACGACTCGGCAAACTGCCCTATTAGAAATAGGCTGCGGCTTCACCCTCGGACGGGTTCTTCGAGGGCTGCAGTGCTCTGCGCCGGCTGTACGCATTCACGAGTGCCGCGGGGAGTGCCGGCATTTGAACTCCCGGATGGTAAGGACCACCGCGATTGAGCCAGCCATCCCAAAGTCCCGCGAGAATCGCGTCAGCGCTCTCCCGCGTGCCCGTCAGACGATTGCGATGACGCACAAATCCATTGAAGCTGTACCACGCCAGGCGCAGACTCCCGGCCAGCCCTAGATGTTTCCTCCAGAACCGGCTCTCGTTCCTCGCCATGTAATACCAGTAGTGCGGCTTGATCTCCAATGGTTTCGTGTTCCGATTCTTCTCCAGGTGCCGTACAACGGAATTCGTGTCCACCACATTCCGAAACCCCGCCTCGGAGCTTCGAGCCGAATAGTCAATGTCTTCAAAGTAGGCGAAGAAATTCGTATCCAGCATTCCGATCCGCCGGATCAGGTCCGTACGCACCAGCATCGCGGTTCCGATCACCAGCCCCGAATACGGATACCTGGCGTTCCACTCGGCGGCTACAGCCGGATCATGCGTCTCGTTATAAATCCCTTCCTTTACCGAAAGGATGCCACCGGCAAAGGTAAGGCGATCTTCGTCGAGCGCTGCGATTCGCGGCGTAATCAGCCCAATGGAAGTATCGATCTCCGCCATCGCCACAATCGACGAAAGAGTCTGACGATCAACAATTGCGTCGTTGTTTAAAAGCCAGACATACTTCGCATCGATCTCCAGCGCCCGCTTCATTCCCAGGTTGCATCCACCGGTGTAACCCGTATTGATCGCGGACTCCAGCAGCTCCACCCCACCACCGGTGAGCGGACGAAGCCGATCCACGGAGCCGTCCGCGGAAGCATTATCGATGATCAAAGTGCGAAAGTTGGGATACTCCATCTCCTGAACCGAGGCGACCGCTGTCGCAGTCTCTTCCGCACTCTTCCAGTTCAGCAGGACAACCAGGACGAGGGGAGGGTTCTCTCGAGAAGAAGCATTGCTTGAATTCGAATTGGCCATTTTCTTTCCACTTGGATGCTGACGATATCTGTTTGGGCGGCCCAGGATAGCTTACGTTATAAATTTCGTTGCCTGAATTTATTTACACCAGCATAGTCAATCGACCATACTGGTCGTCATTCTTTTTCGCGCGGGGGCGAGCCGTTCAAAATCTTATGTCCATCCAAGCCTTTTCTCCTGGCACGGCACTCGTGTGCATTCTTTTGGAACCCGTTGCAACCTGGGCGCAAAGTTATGATCCTGCTCGCCATTGGCTACTCTCTGCGGCATGGGCCGCTCTTCCCTTGTGCGTTCTGCTCGTCACCATGGGAGTCTTCCGCGTAAAGGGTCATCTGGCCGCACTGGCCGGGCTCGCAACCGCCTTCCTCATCGCCATAGGCATCTTTCATCTCCCCCTCACGATGGGCCTGCTCGCCACCGGTTACGGAGCGGCCTATGGCCTCTTTCCCATCGCCTGGATCGTATTTCCTGTCTTATTCCTCTATCAACTCAGCCATCGCTCCGGAAGCTTCACTCTCCTTCAACAGAGCATGGTCGGCGTAACCGGAGACAGCCGTCTCCAGCTTCTCCTCATCGCCTTTGCCTTTGGAGCCTTCTTCGAAGGCTCCGCCGGCTTTGGAACCCCCGTCGCCATCTGCGCCACTATCCTTATCGGCCTCGGCTTTCCTCCTCTTCAGGCTGCGGGACTCTCTCTTCTCGCCAACACCGCGCCTGTCGCCTTCGGCGGTCTGGGAATCCCCATGGTTGCCCTGCATGGCATCACCGGTCTCGACACGCTTCTGCTCTCCCGCGTCGCCGCGCGCATGATCGCTCCTTTCTGCATCATCGTTCCCTTCTGGCTCATCTGCGCCTATGCAGGATGGACAGCGATGCTTGAGATCTGGCCGGCCATTCTCGTCGCCGGGGGAGTCTATAGCCTCACCCTGCTCCTCGTCGCCACACTCCATGGCCCCTGGCTGGTCGACATCTTCTCCTCCAGCTTCACCATAGTGGCTCTCCTTCTGCTCTTGCGAGTGTGGAAGCCAAAGCGCATCCTTGGCCCAAACCTTCAGGTCGTGACCGAGACTTCCAACGTCCAGGTCGAACGGTCGGATGGCTTTCTCAAGCAGGCAATTCTCCCCTGGGCCATCCTCTCCCTGTTCATCATTCTCTGGGGGCTGCCAGTATGGTCTCGCTGGCTGGATTCAATGAGCAGCATCCGCATCGTTGTATCCGGCCTGCATCAGTCGGTCGTGCGCATGCCGCCCGCCGTTCCGTCACCCGTCGCTGAGTCCGCGGTCTTCAACTTCAACTGGCTGTCCGCAACTGGAACAGGAATCTTCATCGCCGCCATTGTGGCTGGCTTCGCCATGAGGATTCGACCGCGCATCATCGCACGCACCTGCGCCGAGACCTTCGTCTCCATGCGCTTCACCTTCATCACCATCGCCGCGCTGATGGCTCTAGGCTTCGTCACCCGTTACGCCGGCATGGACGCCACTCTTGGGTTGGCTTTTGCGCGCACCGGGAAGCTCTATCCGTTCTTCGGAACCCTGATCGGCTGGATCGGAACTGCCTCCACAGGATCCGACACATCCTCCAACGTCCTCTTCGGAAGCCTCCAGAAGCTGACCGCCCAGCAGCTCGGCATCTCCGCCTATCTCATGGCCGCTGCAAACTCCGCCGGCGGAGTCATGGGAAAGATGATTGCCCCTCAAAGCATCGTCGTCGCGACAACCGCGACCAACCAATACGGAAAGGAAGGCTCACTTCTGCGTTTCGTCCTTCTGCACAGCATCGCACTTGCCTGCCTCGCCGGCCTGCTGGTTCTGCTATACAGCTCCGTGCCTGTCATCACTAACCTCGTGCTCCGCTAAGATTCCCGTGCCCCTCGGCAGGAAAGGGAATCCTTAGCGGCGAAGTCTGCCGTCAAGGAGCAAGCAGCACCCGAAGATCCCGCAGATTATTCCCCGTCGGCCCGGTTGTGATTGCGTCCTCCAGCCTGGAGAGCAGAGGATAGCTGTTGAAGGCTGCAAGCGCCTCTTCCACCGGATATCCGGCTCGAACTGCACGCGCAACCGAGCTCCCATCGGCCACTCCACCGGCTGCGGGACTGTTGCCGTCCACGCCATCGCTCCCGACGCTGAGGACTGTAATCTCCTCGCCGGCGATCCGTCGGGCCGCCTCCAGCACGAAATGCTGATTTCTGCCGCCGCTTCCCGACATGCCATGCGGCACCGCCACCGTCACCTCGCCAGATGAGAGCAGGCAAACACGCTTCCGCATACGGCGCAGCTCCCGCAACCGATCGACAAGATAAGCTGCCGCCTCGTCCGCTCTCCAGTCATCGCATGTATTGTCTACAACCACCTGCCAGCCGAGTTCCGCCGCGCGTCTCCCCGCTGCAGCCTCCAGCGAAGAGCTGTCCAGTAGAACCGACCAGCGCGAGCGCGCAAAGATCGGCTCTCCACGCTTCGGCGTCTCCGCAAGCGAGTGTGCCGCAAGCTGGGCCGTAACGCTTGCAGGAAGCCGCTCCATCAGGCCATACCGCTCCACCGCATCGTAGACATCCGCGAGCGTGCTCTCGTCCGGAATCGTAGGCCCCGAAGACAACGCATCCAGCCTTCCCGCTGGTACATCCGAAACTGCAATGGTCAGCTGCTCGGCAGGAGCCGCCGCTGCGGCCAGCCTGCCTCCCTTCACGGACGACAGGTGTTTCCGCACCGTATTGATTGCCGTAATCGGAGCGCCGCTCTCCACCAGTGCCTTGTGCGTCGCCGCGATCACCTCCAGCGGCGTATCTGCATCGAGAAACTGCTCCACCAGCGACGACCCTCCACCGCTGATCAGAAAGATCGCCAGGTCGCGCTCCGTAAGCTCCCTCAGGACTCGCAGGATCTCCTCGGCGGCCTGAATCGACGCGGCATTCGGGCTTGGATGCCCGGCATGAAATGCAACAAACTTTTCCGATGGAACCGTTACCGGATCGGGAGCCACAATCACGCCTTCGAAGCGCCCGGCGGATCTTCCGCTCCGTGCGAGAAAAGACGAAAGCATCGGTTCGGCCGCCTTGCCCACGGAGATCAGAACGCGTCGTTCGAACTTCGCGAGCTCATACCGAAATCCATCCACCTCCATTGTCTCGCCGTCGAAGCGGATGCGCTCTTCGATAACCTGCTCTACCCGTGAGGCCCTGAAGGCATCCTGGAAGATTTCGATGATGTCCTGGCGTGTCGTCGTCGGCATTCTCAAATCGCAGTCATCGTTACGAGGTTGGATGCAAGCGTCAGTTTTGCCTCGGTACGGGCCTGCACCTCGGCCGCACCGATACCCTCAGCGATCTCTGTCAAGATCAGGCCATCGGGAGTTACCTTGATCCATCCCAGCTCGGTGACGATGTCATGCACCACATGCGTTCCCGTCAGCGGAAGCGTGCAACGCTTCAAAATTCGAGGTTCCCCCTCTTTGGTCTGGTGCTCCATCGCAACAATCACGCGACGCGCCCCGGCAACCAGATCCATCGCCCCTCCCATTCCCTTAACCATCTTGCCCGGAATCGTCCAGTTCGCAAGATTGCCTTCTTCATCCACCTGCATCGCCCCCAGAACGCTCATATCCATGTGGCCGCCGCGAATCATCGCGAACGACACCTCACTGCCGAAATACGAACAGCCGGGAAGCTCCGTCACCGGCTGCTTTCCAGCATTGATCAGGTCCGGATCGGCCTCCGATTCGCCCGGTGGCGGTCCCACTCCAAGCATGCCGTTCTCCGATTGAAAGATGACGTCGATCCCAGCCGGAAGATAGGATGCGATCATCGTCGGCAGACCGATGCCGAGATTCACATAGAAGCCATCCCTGACCTCTCGCGCAATTCGCCGCGCAATCCTCTCCTTCCCGTTCACGCCACGCCTCCCGCCATCTGGTCCTTGATAAACCGGGACTCGATAGGCTTCCTGTACCTCTCCCCGACAACAATGCGTTTCACATAAATTCCCGGTGTGACAATGTGATCGGGATCGAGTTCTCCGGGCTCCACCAGCTCCTCGACCTCTGCGATCGTCAGGGCTGCGGCGGTAGCCATCACGGGATTGAAGTTCCGCGTCGTCTTGCGATAGACCAGGTTCCCCAGCCGGTCTCCCCTCCACGCCTTCACCAGCGCAACATCGGCACGCAATGCGGTCTCGAGCACATAGGTCCGGCCCTCGATCTCCCGGGTCTCCTTGCCTTCCGCCACGACCGTTCCCAATCCTGTCGGGACATAGAAAGCCGGAATCCCCGCCCCGCCCGCGCGGATGCGCTCCGCCAACGTTCCCTGGGGAATCAGGGTAAGGTTCAGCTCACCGCTCAGGACCATCTGCTCCAGCCTGCGGTTCTCCCCCACATAGCTTCCGATGTGCGAGGCGATCATTCCCGCCTCGAGCATCAGTCCCATGCCGAAGCCATCCACGCCCATGTTGTTGCTGATCGTATGAAGCCCTGTGATTCGCCGCCGAACCAGCGCAGCGATCAGGTTTTCAGGAATACCGCACAGGCCGAAGCCCCCGAGCATGATCCTCGACCCCGCCCCGATATCTGCAACCGCCGCATCCGCTGAGGCAACAACCTTGTTCATGCTTCGGTATCCTGCGACCTATTTTTGCGTCGAAAAAGTGAAGGTCGTCGCGCTGTGCCTCGCCTGCCCCGGCTTCAGCTCTGTCGTCGGGAACGAGGGATGATTCGGCGAGTCCGGAAAGTGCTGCGTCTCCAGGCAGAGGGCCGTATTCTTTGCGTAAGGCCATCCACTGGGGCTTTTGAACGATCCATCTAACGACACGCCCGCGTAGAACTGCACGCCCGGCTCCGTCGTCGTAACCGTAAACACACGACCCGTCGTCGGATCATAGACGCGCGCAGCCGTCTTCACTTCGCCATTCGCCCCGCGCAAAACCCAGTTGTGATCGTATCCTCCAGCCAACTTCAGCTGCGGAGAATCATCGTTGATTCGCTTGCCAATCACGGTCGATTTGCGGAAGTCGAACGGCGTCCCTTCAACCGAAGCAAGCTCGCCCATAGGAATGAGCCCCTTGTCCACCGGCGTGTACTTGTCGGCCGCGATCATTATCTCTTCATTCAGAATGGTTCCACTGCCCACGCCGCCAAGATTGAAGTAAGAGTGGTTCGTCAGGTTCACCACGGTGTCTTTATCGGTCGACGCGCTGTAGTCGATCCGCAGCGCATTATGGTGCAGCGTATAGCGCACATGCGCCGTTAGCGTCCCTGGATACCCCTGATCTCCATCCTTGCTCACCAGGGTCATCTCCACGCCTTCAGGAACCTCGCGGCCCTTCCAGACCAGCTGGTCAAAGCCGACCGTGCCGCCATGCAGCGAGTTCTCGCCGTTGTTCTTCGGAAGATGATAGGTCTTCCCATCCAGCTTGAACTCACCCTTCGCGATACGGTTGCCATAACGCCCCACGATCGCGCCAAAGTAGGTCTTTTTATCCGCAAGATAGCCCGCCAGGGAGTCGTACCCGAGAACCACATCGGCGACCTTGCCATTCTTATCCGCTGTCTTGATCGAGACGATGCGGGCGCCGTAAGTCATGATGCGCGCTTCAACGGCATCGCTCTTCAAGGTATAGATGTCGACTTCCGTCCCATCCGGCATCTTGCCGAATACAGCCTTCGTCACCGATCCATGTGCAGCCATCGCAGTTGTCATGCTAAGCAGCATAACCTGTAGCCATCGCATCGTCATTTTTCCGAACCCCTCACCCAGTTCCCGTCCATCTCACCATCCTCAACGGCAACCTCGCCACTATACTTCACCCGCCCCCATACGAAGAAGTCAGCCGGCCCGAGCCACAGGCAAACCACGTGTTCACCCGCTGAAATCGGGTAGCATTGGACCGTCAGAATTTTTCCTTCAAGGAAGCTCATGAACCCGTACAAGAGAACTGCGCTCTTTCCCGTCGTCCTTCTGCTTTTGCTCGTCGGCTTTCCCCTCTGCGCCTCCGCGGCAGAAGACCATTGGGTAGGAACCTGGGCCACCTCTCCCGTTGCGCTGCCCGACGCCAGCAGCAAATATGGCCTCGAGGAGACGACCTACCGCGAGATCGTCCACACCTCCCTCGGCGGAGACTCCTCGCGCATCATCCTTACCAATGAGTTCGGCCTCGGCCCCCTGACCGTCAACTCGGCCTACATCGCCCTTCGCGCCAAAGGCAGTGAGATCGATGTCGCCAATACCCGCCAGATCACCTTCAACGGCCGCACCTCCATCACCATCCCGGCAGGCGCGCTCGCGGTCAGCGATCCCGTCGCCTTGAAGCTTGCCCCTCTCTCGGATGTAGCCGTGAGCTTTGTCCTGCCCGCTCAAGCCATCCAGCAGGCAACCCAGCACAGTTTCGCCGACCAGACCAGCTACACCGCCCCCGGAAGCGTATCCGGCGCTAAGTCCCTCGAGAACCCAACCGAGATCACGAACTGGCCGTTTCTGAAGGGCATCGACGTTCGAGCCGACGACAAGAGCGCAGCCATCGTCGCCTTTGGCGACAGCATCACCGATGGCGCGCACAGCACCCGCGACACCAACCAGCGCTGGCCTGATATCCTCGCCCAGCGTCTCCAGGCCGACAAGAAGACGAAGAACCTTGGCGTGCTGAACGAGGGCATTGGAGGAAACCGCGTTCTCCACGACAACACGGGCCCGAGCGCTCTCGCCCGCTTCGACCGTGACGTTCTGGCGCAGGCCGGAGTGAAGTACCTCATCCTCCTCGAATCCATCAACGATATCGGCCACGCACAAGATCCTGTCAAACCTTACGATGTGGTCTCGGCCGAGGATCTCATCGCCGGGCTTAGCCAACTCGCCGCCCGCGCCCATACCCATGGCATCAAGGTCTACGGTGCCACGCTGACACCGTACGTCGGCGCGAAGTACTCTTCGCCGGCAGGCGAGGCAATGGTTCAGGCAGTCAACCACTGGATCCGCACAAGCAACGAGCTTGACGGATTCGTCGATTTCGAAAAGGCTACCCAGGACCCCGCCAACCCGACCGTCCTTTCCAGCGCAGCGGACAGTGGCGATCATCTTCATCCCGCCGACGCAGGCTACAAGTCCATGGGCAACGCCATCGATCTCAAACTCTTCACCAAATAACCGCCGGACTTGACGACGGATCGTGCAAGGAGGATCTTTCATCCACTATGTCCGATCCGTCAGTCCGAGATGCCCTTTTGAGCGATGCCGCAGAGATTGCAACCATGTGTGCTGTCCTTTGGCCCGAAGCGACTGAAAATGAGCATCGCGCCGAGATTACCCATCTCCTCAAAACTCAAATGTGCGGAACTCTGCCGGCGACGATCTTTGTTGCCCAGGACGACGCCGGCAGGCTCGCGGGCTTCTTGCAGGTGGGTTTGCGTTCTCATGCGGACGGCTGCGATCCGAAGCATCCCGTTGGTTTTGTTGAGGGATGGCTTGTCTTCGAGACCTCCCGCCGACGCGGCATCGGGAAGGCACTGATGCTCGCTGCCGAGGAGTGGTCCCGCACCCAGGGCTGCAAAGAAATGGCCTCCGATACATGGATCGACGAGACCACCTCCCAAAAGGCACATGAAGCTCTTGGTTTTGAGGTCGTCGACCGCTGTATCCACTTCCGCAAACCGCTTCAGGTTCCACCCAAATGAAACAAAGGGCGATTTCGCCGGGGTAGATCTCCCCCCGGCGAAACCGCCCTTTTCTTGCTGGTGATTCGAAACTACTTCAGCTCATAACCCGCAAAGAAGTATCCAATCTCGAACGCCGCAGTCTCCTCGGCATCCGATCCGTGGATCGCATTCTCACCGATGGAAGCCGCGAACTTCTTGCGGATGGTTCCCTCTTCGGCCTGGGCCGGGTTGGTCGCGCCCATCAGCTTGCGCAGATCGGCAATGGCATTGTCCTTCTCGAGCACCATCGGGAAGATCGGACCGCTCGACATAAACTCGGTCAATTCACCGAAGAACGGACGTTCCTTGTGAACGTAATAAAAGCCCTCGGCCTGCGCCTTGGAGATCGAAACCTTCTTAATCGAAACAATCTTGAATCCGGCCTTCTCAATTTCGGCCAGAATAGCGCCGGCGTGTCCTTTTTTGACCGCGTCGGGCTTGATGATGCTGAATGTGCGCTGTGACAACGTAGTTCTCCCTTGCTGTTTTCCTGCTTTCGACCAGTGTAAAACACACTCGTCAAAAGTCTCGTGAAAGATGGTGCGTCCTCGCAGCGATGGTGCATCATAGCCGTATGCGGAATTACGCATGGATCTGGTTTGCCGGCTTCGTCGCGTGGCTCGTGGATGGCATCATCAGCCTCCGCCTCCACTCCATGCAGCACGCCCAACTGGCATTCCTGGTGGCGATGGTCTTTCTGGCCGCCGGACTGTTCTACCGGCGCCAACAGCGATAAATCACCCCTGAAAGCGCACCGCTCCCCAGACAGGCGCCAACCTACCGCTGCCCACCCACGAAATTGCATCCCCGAGCGAAGCGAAGTGGAGATATCTGCGGTTCTACGCCTTGCGGCACATGGACCGCCTCAACCCCACGAAAGTGTCTAAGCGAAGTGGGGGGACCTGCAGTTCTACCGCCGGTCCCTCCTGAAAGCTTCGTGGAAGGAAAGCTACGCCCTGCCCAGCACCTTCGCCATGGCCTCACCGATCTCGGCCGGCGATTTCACCACCGTAATGCCCGCCTCGGTCATCGCCTTCATCTTCTCCGCGGCCGTTCCCTCGCCCCCCGAGATGATCGCTCCCGCATGGCCCATACGTCGTCCTGGAGGAGCCGTCTGCCCGGCGATGAAACCGACCACCGGCTTCTTCACATTTTCCTTGATGTACTTTGCAGCTGCCTCTTCCGCCGAACCACCGATCTCGCCGATCATGATGATCGCCTCGGTCTCCGGATCCTCGTTGAGCAGCTTCAGCGCATCGATGTGGGTGGTCCCGATAATCGGGTCGCCACCGATACCGATCGCCGTCGATTGCCCGATGCCGCGCGTCGTCAGCTGGTACACCGCCTCGTAGGTCAGCGTCCCGGACTTCGACACGATGCCCACGCTGCCTTCCTTGTGAATGCGACCCGGCATGATTCCGATCTTTGCTTTGCCCGGTGAGATCACGCCCGGGCAGTTCGGTCCGATCAGCCGCGACTTCGACTGCTTCACGACCTCCCAGGTCTTCACCATGTCGAGCACGGGAATGCCTTCGGTGATGCAGATCACCAACGGCACCTCTGCCGCAGCAGCTTCGAGAATGCCGTCTGCCGCAAACGGCGGAGGCACGAAGATCACCGTCGCATTCGCCCCGGTCTCCTTCACCGCCTCTTCCACCGTGTTGAAGACCGGCCAGCCCTCATGCGTCGTTCCACCCTTGCCCGGCGTAACTCCACCCACAACCTTGGTACCGTACTCGGCGCAGCCCTTCGCGTGGAAGGTGCCCTCGCGCCCCGTGATTCCCTGCACAATCAGCCGCGTATTCTTGTCGACCAGAACTGCCATTACTTACCACCTTTCGCGGCTGCGACGGCGAGGTCTGCCGCCTCTTTCATTGTTGTACCCACCTCAAACTTCAAGCCCGACTCCGCGAGAATCTTCCGTCCCTCTTCGACGTTCGTCCCTTCGAGGCGCAGAATAATCGGCAACTGCACATTCAGCTTCTTCGCAGCGGCCACAACTGCCGTCGCCAGCACGTCCACCCGCAGAATGCCGCCGAAGATATTAATGAAGATCGCCTTCACGTTCGGATCGCTCAGCAGAATCCCAAACGCATTCTCAATCTGCTCCTGATTCGCGCCGCCGCCCACATCGAGGAAGTTCGCCGCCTTGCCACCGGCGTATTCGATGATGTCCATCGTCGCCATCGCAAGCCCCGCGCCATTCACCATGCAGGCGATGTTGCCGTCCAGCTTGATGTAGTTCAGCGCAAACTTGCTCGCTTCCACCTCAAGCGGATCTTCCTCCGCCAGATCGCGCAGCTCCTTCAGGTCCTTGTGCCGGAACATCGCGTTGTCGTCGAAGTTGATCTTGCAATCCAGCGCCAGCAACTTGTCGTCCTTCGTCGTGATAAAGGGATTGATCTCCATCAGCGTCGAATCTGTCTCCACAAACGCCTTATACAGACCGAGCATGAATGCAGTCGCCTGCCCGATCTGCGTCGACTTCAGACCCAGCTTGAACGCCAGCTTGCGCGCCTGGTACGGCTGCAGCCCGATCGCCGGGTCGATGTATTCCTTGTAAATTTTCTCGGGCGTCGCGTGCGCGACCTCCTCGATCTCCATGCCACCCGCCTGCGATGCCATGAAGACCAGCCTCGCCGCCGCGCGGTCCAGCACGATCCCGAGATAAAGCTCGCGGTCGATCGCCGAGCCCTCTTCGATCAGCAGTCGTTGCACCTTCTGGCCCAGCGACCCGGTCTGGTGCGTCACCAGCTGCATCCCCAGGATCGCCTTCGAAGCCGTCGATGCGTCCGCAAGCGACTTCACCACCTTCACGCCACCGCCCTTGCCGCGGCCTCCGGCATGAATCTGTGCCTTCACCACCACCACCGCATTGCCCTTATCGAGAAGGTCCTTGGCGGCCCTGTCCGCCTCTTCCAGCGTCTGAACCATCTCGCCGCCCGGAACCGGCACACCATACTTCCGCAGAATCTCTTTTGCCTGATACTCGTGAATTTTCATAGATGTCTTCTGAACTCCACCCGCGCGAGAAGTGTAGCGAACCCCGGCAACCACCCGCAACGCGAAATACGAACAACGGTGCGGTAATCGTTCGCGCAGCATTACTTCGCTCCATTCTTCCAGCTTACGAATTAACCCGCACTCCTCTTTGCCTCTTCCGTCCATTCACCCGTGGGACAACTCCTCCACCAGCGTCTTCATCACAGCTACTAACTGCGACAACGGGACCGAGCAAGTCATTCCCGCTCGATCGGCGGCCCGGCAGTTCGGAACATTCGTTTTCCGGAAAGGCAATCTCCTCATGATTTCGAATCGTTTCACCCCCGCAGCTTTAGCTGCGACCGCATTCCTGTGCTTTCTTGGGGCTGCAAACTCTCCGCACTCGCTCGCGCAGACCACCCCGACACAAACCGCCCCGGACAATTCCACACAAAACCAAAACCAGTCCAAAACTGCCGATGATCAGACCAACGCTAAGGCCGATCTCGACACCACCGCTCAAATCCGTAAATCGATCATGGCCGACAAAGGCCTGTCGACCTATGCCCATAACGTGAAGATCATCACTAAGAACGGCACCGTCACCCTTAAGGGTCCAGTCAACTCGGAAGACGAGAAGCAGAAGGTAATGTCTTATGCCTCCAGCGTCGTCTCTGCCGACAAGGTCACCGACAAAATCACTGTCAAACAGTAGATCGATGGCCACGCTTCAAACGTACGTCCCAAATCGCGCTGCAGATTAGCAGCAAGGAGTCACATGATGTCCAGCAAAAATACCGCAGTATTCGGAATCTACGCTACACCAGGCACGGCAGAGGCAGCCGTCGATCATCTGATCAGCAAAGGCTTCACAAACTCTGCTATCTCAGTCCTTCTCCCTGACGATGAGAGCACCCGCGCCTTCGCCCACGAAAAGAGCACGAAAGCTCCCGAGGGCACGGCCACAGGCGCAACCACCGGGGGAGTCGTCGGCGGCACACTCGGCCTGCTCGCCGGTATCGGCGCGCTCGCAATCCCTGGAGTTGGTCCGCTCATCGCAGCGGGTCCCATCATGGCAACTCTTGCCGGTGTCGGGGTCGGTGGCGCCGTAGGCGGTATCGTCGGAGCGCTCGTCGGCATGGGCATTCCGGAGTACGAAGCGAAACGATATGAAGGAGCCGTCAAAGATGGCGGAACCCTGCTATCGGTTCACTGCGACACCTCTGAGCAGGTCGATATGGCCAAAGCCAGCCTCAAGGCCACCGGAGCCCGCGATATCGCGTCAACAGGAGAATCGTCAGCCGACAAGACCGGTGGCCGTGAGACCTTCGGCAACCTGTCGGAAGCGGCCCCGCTCCCCAGCCCTACCTCTGCCGACCCGATTGTTGGACGCGAGCGCGTCATAACAAACGAGCGCATCATAACAAAATAAGTGACGCTCGCCGCACCGATCGTTCTTACACTGCGATGTCAATGAAAACCCGCTCCATACAGAGCGGGTTTTTCTCTTTTCAATGTTCCTGTTGTTCAGACATCTCGTCGCCTATAAGGCACGCAGAAAGGCCACCAGATCCTTCTTCTCCGCCTCGGTCAGCTTCGTCCCCAGCACCAGGTTGAAGTACTCCACCGTATCGTCCAGGGTCAGCAATCTTCCATCGTGAAGATAAGGCGGCGTGTCCTTGATCCCCCGCAACGGAAACGTCTTGATCGCGCCGTCGTGCGCCATCATCATGCCATTCTCCACGTGCTGCTTGTAGAAACGCTCCGCGTGAAGGTCGTGCATCAGGTTGTCGGTAAAATACGGTCCCGTGTGGCAGATCGCGCACTGGCCCTTGCCGAAGAAGACCTGTTCTCCATGCAGTTCGGCGGGCGTAGCGAGCTTCGAATCCAGCTTGCCATCCCACTTCAGCTTCGGCGCCGGAGGAAAGTCCAGAATCTCCTGAAACTCCGACATGAAGTGAACCTGGCTGCCGCGCTCCAGCACATTGACGCCCTTCTTGGTCGCGATCACCGGATCGCCATCGAAGTACGCCGCTCTCTGTTCGAACTCCGTGAAGTCCTCCACCGTCTTCAACGCACGCTGCGAGCCGAACAGCCGTTGAATATTCACCCCGCGCAGCACCGGCGTCTCAATCCGGTGGCGAAACTCCTGGGGCCGGATATCTCCAACCAGGTGGAACGCGCCATTCGTCCCGCCGTTGGCATGGCAGTCGAAACACGCCACGCCGCGGCTGGGCTTATCCGAGCGCCGGTCCACTGTCTGGTTAAACTGCTGCTGCGGAAACGGCGTCAGCAGCAGCCGCAAGCCTTCCAGCTGCTTTGGGTTCAGGACCCCGCTGAAGACGTCATAAAAGTTATCGATCGTTATCAGCTTGCCCTGCGAAACATCCCCCAGGTCCGGCCGCGTCGTCAGAAAAATGGCTGGAGGAAACTCGGCCAGAAACCGCTCCGGGATATCGAAATCGAGGTCGAACCGCGTCAGATCGCGCGCCTCCTGCTTGTTCACCTCGTCGATCTCGAACTTCGGAAACACCATGCCGCCCTCTGGATGATTCGCATGCGGCAGCGGTAGAAATCCCTTAGGAAAAACACCCCTGTCACGAATCTGCTCCGGGGCCTCATTCGAAAGCGTCTCCCAGGTCACCCCGGAAGGCAGCTTCACCCTCACGCCTTCCTGCACCGGCTTCGACCGGTCCATGACCACGCCTCTCGCCGGACGGTCGCTCAGATCGTAGCGTTCGTCCAGCAGATCCATCTGGCGCTTCATGATGCCCGGCTTGGCCGCCACCATGCGGCTGTGGATCGTGGCAAAGGTCTCCGCATCGGTAACGGGAAGATAGCTGTTTTTAACCGGTTCCTGCGCTCCCTGCCCTGCAGCAGAGACCGGATTGCCTTCCAGAATGCATGTGCCTGCAACAGCGATACTTCCCAGACACGCAAGTCGAGATAGCTTCTTGATCCCTTTCATCGTCTTCTCTCCTACCCCAAAAGGGGAGATGGAAACAAAACAAGGAGCCCGCAACACGGAGAAAGGAGAAAAATCAGGACATCGTAAGGCAGCCAACAAAACGCAACCAAGAATCTACCCGAACATTACACCGCTTGAAGAGAGAGAGCAAAACCTTCCCGACTCAAGGCCCCCTCGCGTCCTGCTACGCTTTAACCAATGTCCCTCCAACACCACCTCCGGCACCTCATTGAGGATCGTGCCACCTTGTCTCGCGAATCGGCCCGCGAGCTGATGCAGCAGATTCTCGCCGGGCAGCTCACCGAGATCCAGATCGCCGCGCTCGTCGGCGCCCTTGCCGCACGCGGCGAGACCCCCGAAGAGGTCGCAGGCTTCGTCGATGTCATGCGTGCCGCAGCCACTCTGGTGCCGCTCGACCCCGAAGAGCAGGCTCTCCTCGTCGACACCTGCGGCACCGGCGGAGATGCCAGCCGTACCTTCAACATCTCCACCGCCTCTGCGCTGGTCGCCGCCGCCGCCGGGGCCGCCGTCGCAAAACACGGCAATCGCGCCATCACCTCGCAATGCGGCTCCGCCGACGTCCTCGAGGCCCTCGGAATTCCAGTCGATCTCGCCCCCGCAGACGCCTCCGCAGCCCTGCGCCGTCATCGGTTCGCCTTTCTGCACGCGCCCTCGCTCCATCCCGCCATGAAGGCCGTCATGCCCGTCCGCCGGGCCCTCGGCGTTCGCACCGTCTTCAATCTTCTCGGTCCCCTCACCAATCCCGCTGGAGCCTCCGCGCAGGTTATGGGGGTCTATGCGCAGCACGCCGTTCCCCTGGTCGCCAGAACCATGGCGCTGCTCGGCACCCGCCATGCCTTCGTCGTCCACGGAACCGCCGAACTTCCCGATGGAACCATCCGGGGCCTCGATGAGATCTCCATCTCCGGTCCCACTCACCTCGCCGAGGTCCGCAACGGAGTCGTCACCCTCTTCACCCTCACCCCCGAAGACGTTGGCCTCGCCCGCGCCCCCATGGAGACTCTCGTAGGCGGCAGCGCAGCCGAGAACGCCGCCATCCTCACCGCGATCTTCTCCGGCGAGTCCGGCCCTCGCCGCGATATCGTGCTCCTCAACGCCGCCGCGGTACTGGTCGCCGCCGACCTCTCCCCCGACATCAACACCGCAGTTGCGCTCGCCGCTCACACCATCGACTCCGGGGCAGTGACAAAACTTCTCGACCAGCTGCGCAGCGGGACATAGAATCAGCGGGCAGGAATCCAGCTCTCAAGGAAGCCATCGCTTATGTCCTCATCGCCGCCCCCCGCAATCCTCGACGTCTCCATGGTCACAACTGCTCTCGAGCTGCCCGGCTATCGAATCGTCAGAAACATCGGCGTGGTTCGCGGAATCGTGGTCCGTTCCCGCTCCATCTTCGGAACCATCGGCGCCAGCCTTCAGACCGTACTCGGCGGCAACATCACCCTTCTCTCTCAGCTATGCGAGAAGACCCGGCAGGATGCCTTCGTGATGATGATGCAACACGCCTCGGAGCGGGGAGCCAATGCCATCATCTCCGCCCGCTACGACGCCAACGAGCTCATGCAGGGCGTCACCGAGGTCCTCGCCTATGGAACTGCCGTCGTCGTAGAGCGTCTGTAACTCCTCGATCCACGGTGATAACCCCCAAAATCCACAAGCTCGCCGGCCACCGGCGTTTAACATGGGGCAAATGACCACAGTTCCTCCCGGCCGCATCGAGATCATCACCGGCCCCATGTTCTCTGGAAAATCCGAAGAGCTCATCCGGCGCCTCAAGCGCGCCCGGATCGCCCGTCAGCGCGTCGCCTGCTACAAGCCCGATATCGATCTCCGCTATCACCGCACGGCCATCGCCAGCCACAGCTCTCACACCCATGATGCCTCTACCGTCACCACGGTCGAAGACCTTCGCGCCGTTCTCTTTCCCCAGCTCGACCAGGTCGAGGTCATCGGCATCGACGAGGTGCAGTTCTTCTCCGAGGCCGTCATCCCCCTCGCCGTCGAGCTCGTTCATCTTGGCAAGCGCGTCGTCATGGCGGGACTGGACACCACCTTCGCGGCAGAGCCCTTCGGCCCCGTACCCAACCTGATGGCCATCGCCGACGAGGTCACGAAACTCTCCGCCGTCTGCATGGTCTGCGGTGCTCCCGCCATCCACACCCAGCGCCTCGGGCAAAGCCAGGAGCTTGTGGTAGTTGGCGCAACCGGCTTCTACGAAGCCCGCTGCCGGGCCCACTTCCACCCCTGGGTCGATGAGTTGCACACCGAGCAGCTCGAGCTGCCCTCCGTCGGTTGACGAGGCCGCGACAAGCCGAACACCCTTCGTGGGTTATCCTTCTCTCTACGCGTCTTCGAGCATCTACATCCCGTAGGAGAAAAACCATATGCGCCTTACCGCTGCAGCCATCGTCATCAGCCTCCTCGCCGTGCCCGCCCTGGCAAAGTCTAAAGGCACGACCGTCTCCCTGAAGACCAGCACTGGACAGGATGCCGGTACCGCCAGCTTTGTCCCCGCGAAGGACAATAAGATCACCATCCGGATCCAACTCAAGAACCTCCCTCCGGGTGAGCACGCCGTCCACATTCATGAGCACGCCGCCTGCGATGCCCCCACCTTCCAAACCGCAGGAGGACACTTCAATCCCGCGGCGAAGAAGCACGGCATCGAGAATCCCATGGGACACCACAACGGCGATCTGCCGCAGAACATCACCGTCGCCGCCGACGGCACCGGATCCGCAACCTTCCACGTCGACTATCTCTCCGTCGATCCCGCGGCCTCTGACTCCATCTTCGCCAATGGCGGAACCTCCATCATGGTCCACGAGAAGGCCGACGACATGAAGACCGATCCCACCGGCAACGCCGGAGGCCGCATCGCCTGTGGCGTGATCACTGCCCCCAAATAGCGAGTTCCCGATCCGGGAATGACATTACGACACTGAACCATCCGGGACGCCCCTGCGTATAAGAGCACATGGGCGTCCTTTCCATTGCGCTTCCGGCCGTCAACCGCCGCACCAGTGGCCGAACCACCCACGCGACGCTCCCCCACCACATCGTCCCTCGTTCCATGCCGGATAACCCCGGCTCCATTCCTGTGGCTCCGGTCAGCTCACGAGGTAAACTCGTACGACCGCTAAAACCATTTGAGGGCATGTTGGAACGCACGCCGGAACAGGAAGCCGCACAGGAAGCTGTAGCCCGACTGGTCCGGCAGTGTATCGCCGGCGACGCCCAGGCATGGCAGCAGCTCGTCGTCTCCCAGCACCGGCGAATCTACGCCATCTGCTATCGGTTTACCGGGTCTTCCTCCGACGCCGAGGATCTCACCCAGGATGTCTTCCTCAAGCTCTATAGAAATCTCGCGAGCTTCGATCTCCATAAGGGAAGCTTCCAGACCTGGATTACCACCCTTGCTCGCAACCTTCTCGTCGATCACTTTCGCCGTACCCGGCTCGATCGCGCCTCCGACTCTCTCGACGCAACCTTCGATGGCGAAGAGGATGGCCCCACCATGGCCGATCGCCTCGCCGATACGCGCGACTCCCAGGAGCAGCAATTCGCCAGTCTGGAGCTCAAGACCCGCATTCAGGAAGCCCTCAAACAGCTCTCACCCGAGCTGCGCGAAGCTGTCATCCTTCGTGACCTCGAAGATATGGATTACAAAGACATTGCTCAGGTCCTCCGCATACCCGAGGGGACCGTCAAAAGCCGCATCAGTCGTGGTCGCGGGGAACTTGCAAGACTGTTACAACGTATAGAAAAACAACGGATGATGTAACGATAGAAAGAGAGGTGGTTTCAGGTGGCGGAGTTCAATCAGTTCAACCAGTTCGGTAACAGCCAACCCTCCCGGTCGCCCGACCCGGCCCACTGCGCCCAGTGCGAAGCGATGCTGACCGACGCGCTCGATCGCACTCTCTCCGTGGAAGAGCAGGCCCTCTTCGACCGTCATCTGGCAGTCTGCCCCGAGTGCTCCCGGATGTTCATCGACACCCGGCTTGGCCTCAATCTCCTCGAGAAGCTCCACGATTCTCTGCCTGAGCCCCCGGCGACGCTGCTCGACCGCATCCTCGCATCCACCGGGCCCATCGCCGAGCTTCCCGCCTCGCCCCTCGAGCGGAAGAACACTCTGCTCGACTATCCCGTGCCGCAACCGGCAACTGCACCGGCCTATGTACCCGGCGCCGTCTATCCCACGGCAAAGGTTCTTCCCTTCCGTCAGCGCCTCGCCGGAGCCTTCAGGCTCTCTGCCGTGCGCCACACCCTGGCGCAGCCGCGTCTGGCCATGACGGCCGCCATGGCCTTCTTCTCCATCGCGCTCACGCTGAATCTCACCGGCGTCCGCATCACCAATCTGCGCGCCAGCGACTTTACGCCCTCCAGCCTCAGGCGCACCTTCTACGACACCAACGCGCGGGTCGTTCGTTCCATTGACAATCTCCGCGTCGTCTACGAGCTCGAATCGCGGGTTCGCGACCTGCAGCGCGACAGCGATTCCAGCACCCCGGCCCCTCAGCAGGCAGCTCCTCCGGCCCCCGTTCCAAGCAGTCCCTCTGGCGATCAGCGCCCAAATCAAAATCAGGAGCAGCAGAACCAGCAGAAACGATCCAATCCGCGGCAGCGCTCTGGAAGCAGCCGCAGCCTTGGCATCAACCGCTCGCCTGCGTTCACCGCTTCCCTCAGCCGGCCCGGTTCCTCCCCCGAACCTTGCCCTGAGCCCCGAAAGACCTTTGTTGTCTTCACTCCCACCGTTTTAAACCCAATCGAGCAAGGGGGACACGCATGAACTGCGCCAATCATCCAGAGCGTGAACGAAGCGCCTTCTGCCAGAACTGCGGCAAACCTCTCTGCCAGGAGTGCGCCCGCGTCATAGGCACCGCCGTCTTCTGCGAGCCCTGCCTGGAAGCCCGGCTCGCCGGAACTCAGCCGCCCCCCGCAGCCGGAGCCGGCTATGCATCGGGCAACGTCAGTGGCGTCAACTTCACCACCGGAAGTAGCTACAACTACACCGATCCCTCGACTGGCTACACGGTCAGTGGCACCATCCCGCCCCCTCCCGCAGCAGGAGCACCGAATCCCGGCCTGGCTGCCCTGCTCGGCTTTATCCCGGGCGTGGGGGCCATGTACAACGGCCAGTACGCCAAAGGCATCGTTCACCTCGTCGTCTTCGCCGTCCTGGTCAGCCTCGCCGATGAACACGGTATCTTCGGCCTCTTTATCGCCGGCTGGGTCTTCTATCAGGTCTTCGAGGCCTATCAGACCGCCAGCGCCCGGCGTGACGACACCCCGCTGCCCAACCCCTTCGGTCTGAACGACCTCGGAGAGAGACTCGGCTTCAATAAATCCTGGGTTCCACAGCCCGGCCCCGGAGCCGCCGCTCCTCCCGTCTACCCTGCTCCCGAAGCCCCGCCTGCGGCTGCGCCTTATCCGCCGCCTGCTGCGGCCTACCCGCCGCCTGCCGCCTATCCGCCTGCTGCCGCCTGGGGCGCTCCCGCCGACAGCTTCACCGGCTCGCCTTACACCTCGCCCTACGCCGGTTCCCCTTACGTCGCCACTCCCCCGGCCTTCGATCCCAATGTGTCTTACCCGCGCAATCGCTTTCCCGCGGGAGCCATCTGGCTCATCGGGCTCGGTGCAATCTTTCTCATCGGCAATACAGGACTCTTCCACGGCTTCCCCATGCACCGGCTGTTCCCCTTCTTCCTCATCGGGCTCGGGGTCTGGCTCTTTGTTCACAAGATGACGGCCACCGGCGCCACCCTCGCCGACGACGGAACCCCGCTCTACCGGATGCGTCTCTTCGCCGCCATCCGAGGCTCCATCTGGGTCATCCTCGTCGGGGTCATGTTCCTGCTCTCGTCCTTCGACATCCTCTCCTGGGGCAGAAGCTGGCCGCTCTTCATC
The DNA here is from genome assembly GCF_004217555.1 of Edaphobacter modestus. Lineage (GTDB taxonomy): Bacteria > Acidobacteriota > Terriglobia > Terriglobales > Acidobacteriaceae > Edaphobacter > Edaphobacter modestus. Next base: position 4,583,355 of record NZ_SHKW01000001.1, on the reverse strand, counting down.
ATCGTGGCTGGAATCATGATCCTCGCCGAGAAGACCATCTATAACCCGGCCTCCATGCCTCCGGCCTATCCGGTCCCGCCCGTCCCCCCGATCGTGCCGCCCGCGCCGCCGGCATCCAACGCCGCAAACTCTCAGGACCATTCCTCGGGCCAATCCAATCAGGAAGGGCGCTGAATCACCATGGCAAACCAGACACCGCCCTATCCTCCACCTCCAGGACCGTACCCTCCGCCCCAGGGCGACTGGCGCTATCAGCGTCGCGTCATAAGGGAGCAGGCACGCCTCCAGCGCGATTATTACCGTGCTCAGCAGGCCGCCTATCGCGCCCAGCTTCGCGCGACCCGGCGCACATCCCTCGTCGGTCCGTTGCTCATCATCGCCACCGGCATCGTCTTCTTCCTTATCCAGACCGGCCGCATGTCGGCCCGCTTCTTCTGGGACTGGTACGGGCACTGGTGGCCTCTCCTGCTCATCGGCGTCGGTGTCATCATGCTCCTCGAGTGGGGATGGGACCAGTACTTCCACTCCGGTGAGCCCCAATACCGCCGACGCTATCTCGGCGGCGGAGTCTTCACTCTCCTGCTCCTCATCGGAATCCTCGGCGTCACCTTCTCGGGTTTTCGAGGCGGAGCCTTCAGCCGAACCTTCCACCTCAACCCCGACAACATGGACGAGTTTCTAGGCGACAAACACGAAAGCGACCAGACTCTCTCCCAGGCCCTGCCCACCGGAACCGGCCTCACCGTCAACAACCCACGCGGCGACGTCGTCATCGCCGGAACCAGCGACGATCAGCAGATTCACATCCAGATCCACAAACAGGTCTACACCCGTTCCGACTCCGAGGCCGACACACGCGCGGAGCAGCTCTCTCCCAAACTCGACACTGATAGCTCCACCTCAACTCTGCGCCTCACCGTCCCCTCCATCGAAGGTGCCCGCGCCGATCTCAGCATCACCCTCCCCGCCTCCGCTCCCATCACCGTTACCGCCAATCGCGGAGACATCCACGTCGCCTCCATCAAGGCTCCCGTAACCGTCACCGCAAACCACGGCGATGTCTCTCTCACCGCCATCTCCGGGCCCATCAACACGCGCATCAACAATGGCGACTCCTCCTTCTCGGTCCACAGCGCCACCGGACCCGTCACCGTCGAAGGCCGCGCCCGCGATCTCACCTTCTCTGACATCTCCGGACCCGCCGCCATGAACGGTGAGTTCTTCGGAACCACCCATCTCGAGCACATCACCGGCAACGTTCGCTTCCACACCAGCCGCACCGACATGCGCTTCGCCCGCCTCGACGGCGAAACAGAGATCAGCTCCTCCGACATCTCCACCGACCGCGCCGCCGGTCCCTTCACCCTCGCCACCGGAAACAAGAATGTCACCCTCGAGCGCATCTCCGGCGATGCCTCCATCACCAATCGCAACGGCTCCGTCGACCTCACCAGTGCGCCGCCGCTCGGCAATATCACCATCGAGAATCGCAACGGCTCCGTCGACCTCACCCTCCCCGAAAAGGCCAGCTTCTCCATCCAGGCAGAAACCACCAACGGCGATCTCCAAAACGACTTCGCCCTTCCCGAGCAGGGTAAGGACGACAGCAATCACAAAAGCTACAACGGCACCGTCGGCAAAGGGGGTCCGCTCGTCCGCATCTCAACCAGCCAGGGAGATATCTCCCTCAAAAAGGCCTCCATCGCCCCCATGCCCCCCATGCCGCCCACGCCGCCGGCGCCCATCTCCATCCGGGACAACGACGGCTCATCGGTCATCATCGGGAAGAGCGGCATCAACATAAAGAGCAGCGACGGCTCCTCCATCATCACCGACAAGAACGGCCTTCACATCAACGTCAACACCGACGGATCCAGCGTTTATGTCAATAAGGGAACCCGCCTCACCACCGCAACCGATGGCTCCCGCATCTACCAGGGTGCCGATGGCACCCGCTACGTCGCAGGGGCGGACGGCTCCAAAACCTACCGCGGCAAGGACGGAACCCGCATCACTATCGGCGCGGACGGCTCCCGCAGCGGAACCAGTCCCGGAGGGCATCCACTCTCCAGCTCCGAGATCGACAGCCGTCTGCGTGATGCCGAGCGCGACGCCGACAAAGCCGCCGCCGATCGCGACGCCACCGTTCGCAACAAATAACCGAAGCCTTGAGAAGACCGTTACGAAACTCGAATTCTCAAACGTACGCTGGAAGCGCGAACACTTTGGACCTATTCTGGCCGGGTCAGAACGCGGCGATTCCCCTGCTCCGGTGCACGTGAAGGATCCGACGGAACCGTCGTTGGATCTTTCAAGACGGAGTCATCCGGAAGGGGCACGGTGACGCCGGTGGGCCTGACGTAGTATTTGTCCCCACCCGCAATCCTTACTTCTACGCCGTGCACCCCCTGGGTTGAGTTCGAAGGTCGTGGAAACTCCAGGATGTAACGTTCGCGCAGCATGGCCATGGCTCGTAGCAGCGTCGCCTCCATCAGCTCGGGCGTTGTCGGCATCAGTATGCCTCCACTCAGCTCACAGATCGACAGAAACGGATACACATCGTTGCCACTCGATATAGGAACTATTACGGAAGAGCTGCGAAGCGGCATCGTAATACCAAACACTGCGATACCGGCGACCTGAACATAGGCCCGTACTTCATTCCATTTACGCACGCTTCCCTTATCGCGCCCATCCGATAGGACCAGAATGACCCTTCGTCCGGGTAGCCCCTTCATCTGAGTGGCGATAAATCCCAGGGCGTCCCACAGATAAACGGGCTGCTGCGTGCAATGCGGTTCCTTCCCTCTGGGAACCATCCACGGCTTCACAAGTGCATCCACACGATCAAGAAGTCTTGCATTGTCGGCCGGTTTATCGTCAAGGGATCGAGTGAGACCACACCCCAGGCCATAGAGGGAGACGTGATCTCGAGGAGCCAGGAAGTTCGGGACAAGGTCCGCAATCTCTTGACTTAGATTCGGCATGAGATCCATCGCGCTGGGATCGAGCAGAATCGAAAGCGAGACCGGATCGTTTCCCTCTGGACGAACATGGGTGACCTGGAACCATGGTCCGGAGTCGACACGGATGGAAAATCTCCGTTCGTCAATCCGGGGTTCAATTGTCTTTCGATTTTGGCTCAGAACTAGCGTTGGCATCTGAACAAGATCCGCATACACGTGCAAGGTTGGAACGGGCTCATCATGAGCCGATGGCGTGTCCTGCGCCATCAGTCCCAGCACGCTCGACAAAGCCCATCCCGTGAACAGGAGCAGTTTCATGGCTTACCACTCAACGGATACTTGCCGGAGACAGTATGCCTGAATCCGACCCTGCGTGCCATGCCTTCAGAAGAGGGTATTTCGCTTTTGCAGCCTGCTCGCCGAACGCTGCCGCGCGATAAATCTTTCTTCTCGCAGCGCCCATCGATGGTTAGGCCGTCTTTTACCGTGGATGGCACGGACGCAATCGATCTCCACTCCAGGTAAAGATTGTCCGCGATGTAAACAGGGCAACGTTCTCATTCACCACGGTGTGTGAGGTTTTTATTTTTATGATGACTTACATGCATGCCCGTGATTGGGAGCAAAGCTTCGCTTAGTCACCTGTCCGACAAGCGACTTTCCGTCAAGAGTCCCGGCTGCAGATCGGTTCGCCTCTGCTACTTCCATAGCGTTACGACCATCGCTCCCGAAATAATGAGTGCGCCACCGACGTAAATTGGTGGCGAAGGAATCTGATGGAAGAAGAGATAACTATTTACCTGAAAGGCGACGAACACCGTGGCGACATACACCCCGGTCACAGTTGCAAAGTCGACCGGCGCAAGATTGAGCGAGGTGCCGTAGAGCGCCAGGAGCACCGAGCCTAGAAGGAACAGACACACTCGACTCGGCAAAGATTGATGGTGCAGCGCCAGACGCAAGATAGCATCGCCCGATGCTTCAAGAATGGCGGCGACAAGTACGAACGCAAACATCTTCATATCGCCATCGTCTGCCAGAACGTTTCAAATGACAAGCCAGGTCATGGGCGGTCAAGTGTCCGTAAAACCGGCTTCTCGCAGATTTGGGATCCAGCAGTCCGACACCGATCCGCTGGGCGGCAGCTCAGCTATCCAACCTGCCGCGCAGCCTGAGCTGGCTCGCCGAAGAAGCGCGCACGCACACCTTCGTCGATCGGTAGCTCGGGTCCGCTGATGATATGGTCTGGGATTCTGGTAGGGTCTTCCTGGATCAGTGGCATGGCGGCCGCACGTCGCCGGTCAGCCTCTGGACCTTGCTCCTGAAAGAGCTGTCTCAGCCATTCGCAGGAAGAGTGGATCACCGAAAAATAACGTTGGTGTTCGGTGGCATAATCATGGCCGGCGCTGTCCCAGTCGCTGTTGCCGAGGAGTGCTTCGATGAGCGTCCGCACGTCACGCAGCGTGAGGGACATACCCTGGCCGTACGTCGGATCGCTGGTGGCGGCGGCATCGCCGATGAGGGCGACGCCATTGGAGTAGGGATGTTCGACCCAGTCTTCATCGCAGGTAAAAGATGCAAGTGGGCCGATGCTGCGAAGAGAGCCGTCATAGAAGCCGGGAAATGACGTGGTTCGTCGTGAGTAGTCGAGAAATCGTGGCAAAGCCTGCTCGCCCTGCAGACGTTCCGTCTCCTCAGCTGGATAGGCCAGGTAGGCTCGAAAGCGATCGCCGCCTTCGTAGACTAAGCCAACCACCGTAGCCATCGCGGGGTTGAAAAAGTAATGGGCCACATCGTGCGGCATAGCCAGACCAGTGAGCAACACCCCTGCAAACAGAACAGGATGGGTCTGGCGCGTGACGGCGAATCCTGCCCACTTGCGAGCGGCTGAATTACGCCCATCCGATGCGACGACGATCCTCGCCGAGAGCGTCTCAGCACCTCCGGAGTCGCGGAACCTGACCCGCGGCTGCTTGCCGGGCTCGATGGCGATGACCGTTACTTCACGCCGGACATGAGCGCCTGCTGTAGCGGCGGTCTGGAGCAACGCTTCCTGCATCTCTGGATGGCTGAAGCCAAGGGCAGGCAGAGCCTGCGGGGTTGTGGCTGCCAGGTCGCGAGCCTGACCTAAGCCCATCTCCAGGTAGGGGGCCCAACATCCGCATGTTTGTAGCGTGTCCTCAAGGGCAAGCCGCCTCGCTTCGGCGACTCCCCAGGGGGGCAGGAATTCGCCGCGGACGCGGTCTTTGAAGCGCGCCTCCTGCTCCAGAATCAGGACTCGCGCGCCAGCATCGACCATAACTTTGGCCAGTGCGGAACCGCCCAAGCCACCACCTGCTACGATCACGTCATAATCGTGAGCCGGCATAGACTTCTCTCCCGTTGCCGACGAATGCTACTCTCCACCGTGGTAGCGGTCAATCGGTCCCCTTTGTGGGCTTCTCGGAGATGCAATGCGAAAATACCTCACAGGCATTCAGCTCCTTGAGCATTCTGCAGGCAGGAGCGACGTTCTCAACCGATGCTTCCATCAATCCATCTTTCATCAAGCAGCCATGCTCCCCGTGAAAAGATGAACGCATGGTACGACACACAAGGCGGGATTTTCTTAAAGTTGCAGCGATGTTATCTGGTGCAGCGGGCTCATCCGGGTTGATTCCGGATTCTATACAACGGGCGTTTGCCATCGAGCCGGCGCCGGGCTCCACCTATATGGATGCGGAACATATCGTCATCCTTATGCAGGAGAATCGTTCGTTCGACCATGCCCTGGGCATGCTGCAGGGAGTTCGCGGCTTCAACGATCCGCGCGCGTTGCGTCTGGCGAACGGCAACTCCGTCTTTGTGCAGACGGATGCTGCGGGCACCTCGTACGCTCCCTGGCGGTTGGATATCCAGGACACGCGGATCACCTGGATGGGATCGGTTCCGCATAGCCGGCATAGCCAGGTCGATGCCTGGAACGGGGGGCAGCACAACGGGTGGCTGGAGGCCAAGCGGTCCTATTCTTCCGAGTACGCGCCACTCCCGTTGACCATGGGACATTACACGCGGGAGGACCTTCCGTTCTACTACGCGCTGGCAGACGCCTTCACAGTGTGCGACCAGAGCTATTGCTCGGTGATGACCAGCACGACGCCCAATCGCAGCTGCTTCTGGACCGGAACGGTGCGCGATCAGCAGCGCGCCGACTCCAAGGTATACATGCGCAACAACGAGATCCTGGTCGGCGGCATGACCTGGAAGACGTATCCGGAGCGGCTGCAGGAGGCGGGGATCAAGTGGAAGTTCTACCAGAACGAGCTGACCACCACCGGCGGACTCACGAAGGAAGAGGGGTCCTGGCTCTCGAACTTCGGCTGCAACCTGCTGGAGAACTTCGCGGCCTATAACGTGGAGGCCTATGCGGGCGCCGGGCTTGCGCTGCAGCAACAGATTGCGACGCTAAACGATCAGATGGCGAAGACGGAGGGTGCGCTGTCCGAGGCGTCGGAGCCGGACACGCTGGCGCAGTTGCGCACGCGGCTTGCGAGCGAGCAGAAGCGCATGGCGAAGCTGAAGGCAACGCTCGCGAACAGCGGAGAGGCACGGTACAAGCAGCTCAGCCAGCAACAGCGCGAGCTGCACGAGGCAGCCTTTATGACGAACGCGAATGATCCCCACTATCGGACGCTGGATACGATCACGTTTGAAGACGGAGGTAAGCTGCAGCAGATGAAGGTGCCGAAGGGAGACATCCTGCACCAATTCCGCAAGGATGTGGACGAAGGCAAGCTGCCGACGATCTCATGGCTCAGCGCGCCGGAGCACTTCTCGGATCATCCCACGTCGCCGTGGTATGGAGCGTGGTATGTGTCGGAGGTGATGGACATCCTGACGAAGAATCCCGAGGTGTGGAAGAAGACGATCTTCATCCTGACCTACGACGAGAACGATGGGTACTTCGATCACGCGCCTTCGTTTGTCGCTGCCGATCCGAAGCGGCCGAGCACCGGCAGGGCTTCGGCCGGCATCGATACGGGCATCGAGTACACCTCGGCGCAGGACGAACTGGACCAGGGCGTTCCGGAGAAGGAGGCGCGTTCCGGCCCCATCGGCATGGGCTTCCGTATTCCAACGATCGTTGCCTCTCCATGGAGCCGCGGCGGCTGGGTGAACTCGCAGGTGTTCGACCACACCTCGACGCTGATGTTCCTTGAGGACTTTGTGCAGAAGAAGTATGGCAAGACAGTGAAGGAGGAGAACATCAGTGCGTGGCGGCGCGCCATCTCCGGCGATCTGACCTCCTGCTTCCGGCCGCATGATGCCAAGGAGCCGAAGCTCGATTTCCTGGATCGCGACAAGTTTGTCGTCAGCATCCAGCAGGCTCGCTACAAGGAGGTGCCGGCGAACTACAAGGCATTGACGCCTGCGGATATCGAAGCGATCAACCATAATCTAACAAACGCCGAGGCTCAACCGCACCAGGAGCCGGGGATTCGGTCATCGTGCGCGCTGCCGTATGAACTCTATGCGGAGGGTGGACTGAGCGAGGATCGGAGCACGTTCAAGCTCAGTATGAAGGCGGGGAATGAGATTCACGGCAGTCGCTCAGCCGGTGCGCCGTTCAACGTGTATCTGCGGACTAAGAAGGGCGGCGGAAAGAAGGGCGAGCCGACGATGATGGCCGCGAGCTATGCCGTGAAGGCCGGCGACACGTTGCATGAGGAGTTTCCGCTGTCGCTGTTTGCGGATGGGCGCTACTCCATCGACGTGCATGGACCGAACGGCTTCTACCGCTCCTTCTCGGGCGACGCACATATGCCTGGACTTCAGGTGCAAACAACGTATGAGCGGCGCGGAACGCAACCGACCGGGAATATACAGGTTCTGTTGCGCAACATCGGCCCGCATCCGCTCAAGGTTGCGGTGAAGGACAACTCCTACAAGACCGGCAGCACGAGTAAGACGCTTGAAGCAACTCATGAGAGCTCGATCACGCTTCCATTGGACAAGAGCCATGGCTGGTACGACTTCTCGGTACAGGCGGAGGGCTCCACGGCTGAAGCACGTTTTGCAGGGCGCGTTGAAACCGGCCGTTCCAGCTTCACCGATCCCTTGATGGGAGGCTTGGCGTAGTGTCAGGGAGGACGCGGGAGGCCAAACGCTCTCCCCTGAAGATCACGTAGAGCCCGACTATCAGCGGGCTCTACTCCTTCCCTGCTACTGAGTGCCAGCCAGGCGGGGATGAAGTCGGCACGTCAGCGGCTGCGAAAGATACCCCGTCTCTCGGCGCTGCTGGCCGTAACGGCTCGGTCGCTGGGTGTTCACACCGGTTCGCACCCCTGCTTGGGGAATTGCGCGCTACGCTAATAATCCATCGGGTGCAAAAGATCGCGCAGCCCACGCGGATTGGTCATAGCCATCCTCCGTGTTTACAAGACGCTTGAGTGCCAACTCGCGGGCAATCATGACATCCCGCCGCGAGCATCCTAGAAGCATTGAGCAATCTTCGTCGGAGTGCTTTTCGAGAACCGACATGACGAAGACAAAACGCTCGAAGGCACTGAGTCCGACAATCGCCGCAAAGAGGCTGTACTTTCCTGATGTTGTCGCCCCTTTGAGGCTGATCAACGACAGGGTATCCGTGTGCTCTGGCGCGGGCATGATCATCCGTATTGCATGCTCGAGAATCGTGCGACGCGCCCAGGAGCGCGCCCAATCCATGAAGACGCTGATTCCCTCCACGCACTCGCCCAACCCGGAGACATAACATTGCCCAGCAATATCGTTGTCAGCGGTTAGTAAGAACGAAAACAGGTACAGACCGCGCATCTCTTCGGTCAAGATATTGGTTGCGGCTCTTTCGTCAAAGATTTGCATCGGTTCCAGCATGTTCCCCTCTTTCATTCCTGGTCCATCCAGTAGATCGATTGCATTTGATCCAACCGCGTTCCGAGGCTGACACCCTTCACTCAGTAAAGAGCGCTTGGCGTTTGCATAAGGTCTGCGTCTCAGCTTGCGCGGCGCGGCGGAACGGTCGTCCGTTGCGGGATACACTGCACGGTTGCCATATGGTTGGCATGACTGAAGCGCGCAAGGACAGCGTTCGTCGTGTCCTGTATGCGAGTACTTGGTTTGTGAAATTTGCGGGTTGTCTTCGAGACGAGCTTGGTTAGCAAGAAGCGACTTGAAACATGCGCCATTGCTTCGAATACCAGATCGGAACGCATTTGTATCCTCCTGGAAGGCTTGATTTTTCTCTTCCATAGCTGCTGAATCTGCTGAGTTCACCAGGCACAACAACGGTATGCAACAACCGGTAGCAGAGGGGAGGCTTCTGCCTCGCCGGCTCGGTCACTTTCTCACACGGAATGGGAAGGAACTAGCTCCGTGCTGCCAGCCGACGGAGATGGTTCACACCGTGAGTAGAAATTTTGCGCTTTGAAAAGATCTTAGGACGCGCCAAATAATATCCCTGAAATAACCGGAATCCTTCTTCAAGAGCCATTTCAAATTCTTCGTTTGTTTCGATTTTTTCCGCCACGAGCATCGTGGCATTACTCTTCAGGCGACGAATAATCTCCCTGCGCTCCTCTTTATCGGAGAGCCGAAAATCGACCTTGACATAATCTGCCAGCGCGAGCAGTCCTTCCATTTTTTCGCAATGCTGAAAGTCATCGAGCGCAATCTGGTAGCCCAAGGCTTTCATTCTGCGGCAGGCAGCCAGAACCTCTTTGTCTGGCTCAACCGTTTCGAGAAGCTCAAGCACGGTCGAAGGCGGAAGCCGTGTCAACAACCCTCGGACCAATGCATCCCGTGTGCAGTTCAGAAAGGTGCGATGGCCTCCTGTGAGTTCGTCGAGTCCATGAAACATCCAGTCGCCAACCATCATCTTCGTCGCCGCGTCGGAGTCTCCAGTAAACCGGTTATCCCATCCCGAACGAGACAGTGCTTCGTAACCGAAGATCTTTCTCCGGCGATTGAAGATCGGTTGGAGCGCGAGAAAGCGGTAGTCACAGGCATCCGGGCCAGACGGCGCCCACGGAGACTTCATCCAGTTTCCAAAGCTATCGCCCAGCCTTGGAGTCTTGCGGCGTCGCCGCACTGAACCGAACATATTCAAATTTCGCCTCCTTCGAATTAACCCAAGGCACGTGCGAGAGCTACAAGCAGGCCGTCCGAGGCGGAATCGTCGCGCAAGGTACGCGGATGAACGCCCGGGAGGAACCATAGGACAACCTGTGAAGGACCCTCGCGACCAACTCCGTGCCCGTCCCAGTCGCGCCGGTGGCTATAACGGTGCAATCTGTCGCAAGGTGTGGCACATACATCAGCGCGGGCAGGGCGCCTCCGACAAATCAAAGATGTCTTCGTCCAGTTGCGCGCTGTCGAGGTATCGCTGAAGGTGCAAGGGCTCTTTCCGGACGTTGTTTGAGTTCCGCTTCTGTGGGCCGGTCGCTCTACCGGACCGCCGGCCATGCTTCCTCGTTTATGCCAAAAATCGCTGATGTAGAAGAGTTCTGCGGTGTGACGGCACTCGAGTTGTTTCTTTGTCTGCAAGAACTGTTGCGGTCGGACGCTCTGCCAGCTATGAAAGCATCGCTTGCGGTGCGGGTGGAATGTTCGAAAACAGTTCGGAACAGTATGTTGGAGCCTTATGAATGGTGGCTTGTATTTTCATAGGCTTAGCGTGCGGTTGCAGACCGTTTGCTCTCAATTCAAGGGGACGTTTGCTGTGATAAAGTCACCTCAAACAGAAAACTAAGAGGCGTATGTCGTCAACCGATCCAGTTTCGATGCCGGATGGACTTAGTCCGGAAGAGGTTGGTTTGGTGCGCGATCATCTCAAAGAGGTGATCACGAGTCGCGCGTTTGGGGGAAGCAAGCGCGCTCAGGACTTTCTCCAATTGATCGTGGAGCATGCGCTGGCTGGGCGATTCGATTCCCTCCGCGAACGAATGATTGGAGCCGAGATGTTCGGACGTCCGATCGACTACGACACCTCAAATGACGCGGTGGTCCGGGTCAAAGCGACCGAGGTCCGAAGAAAGCTGGCCCAGTACTATCAGGAATCGGGAAAAAAACCGGCAGTCCGCATCGAACTTCCGATCGGGTCTTATGTGCCGAAGTTCCAATGGGAATCACTGGAAGCATCGGCCCAGCCATCCGTCGAAACCGAGTCCCCAGCCATCGCAAAAGAAACCCCCGCTCCGGTAGCGTCCGAGGAGATGCCCAAGGCGGAGATCCACGAGCCACCCCGTCTCTCCGGAGAGAAATCGCGCGTTCTGGTCGGCGTCTTACTGGGGCTAGGCCTCATTGCCATAATCGGTTACGCGGGCTTCAAAAGCTGGTTTAAGGATTCAGATGGAGGGAGGGAGATTAGGTCCATCGCGATCCTGCCCCTTGAAAATCTCTCCGGCGATTCGGGCCAGGACTACTTCGCTGACGGCATAACGGAAGAATTGACTGCCGACCTGGGCCAGGTTTCCGCGTTGCGCGTCATCTCCCGGACTTCGGCGATGACATATAAGGGCACGAAGAAGACCCTACCCGAAATCGCCCGCGAACTCGGAGTGGGTGCGATCGTGGAAGGGTCCGTTGTGCGCGAGGGTAACCAGGTGCGCATCACCGTCCAGTTGATCGATGCCAGGACTGATGATCACATCTGGGCCCATAACTACGTGCGCGACCTTACCAGTGTTCTGGCATTGCAGGGCGAGGTGGCACAAGCCATTGCGGACGAGATCAGCATAAACGTAACGCCGCAGGAGCAAGCACGTCTGGCACGTGCAAGCCCTGTCAACAGGGAGGCCCACGATCTGTACCTGCAGGGCATTTACCTTCTGAACCAGGGAGATCCGAAAAGCGCCGTCGGTTATTTGCAGAAGGCTATCGACGAAGATCCCAGCTACGCGCGGGCGCATGCCGCATTGGCCAATGGCTACGGATGGATGGGGGAAGCTGGCTGGCTGGCTTATACCGAGGCGTTTCCCAGGCAGAAATCCGAAGCGACCAAGGCGATTGAGTTGGATCATTCTCTGCCCCAGGGCCACGCCGAGCTTGCCAACGCCGTGATGAATCTTAGCTGGGACTGGACCAATGCGGAAAAGGAGCTCCAGCGAGCGCTTGAGCTCAATTCGAACCTGGCATCCGTCCATACCACGTATGCCTTTTACCTTCAGCGCCTAGGTCGGTTGCCAGAGGCGATTGCGGAGGTAAAGCAGGTTCTTGACCTCGATCCTGTTTCCAGCCGCTCGTTTTATAGTGCCGGAATCGTCTACTACTTTGCTCGCCAATATGACCGGGCGCTTTCACAGCTTCAAAGGGCACATGTGCTGGAACCCCACCCTCCTAACTTTCTCTTTCCGTTCGAATCGGGTGTCATTTATGCGCAGAAAGGCATGTATGGAAAAGCCGTCGGAGAATTCCAGAAGCTGGGCGATCAACCGCACGCCTTAGGCCATATGGGTAATGTTTACGCTCGAATGGAGCGAGTAAGCGAAGCGCGCGGGACGATTGTGAAGCTCGAAGAGCACGTGAAAAAAAATGGTATCGGGAGATACGAAATAGCGCTGGTCTATGCCGGACTGGGTGAAAAGGATGAGGCCTTCACATGGTTGGAAAAATCCTACGATGCACGCGATAAAGGGCTTACCTATCTCAAAATAGATCCCTGCATGGACCCATTGCGCTCCGACCCGCGCTTTGGTCGATTGGTGCGGCGCGTCGGCCTTCCGTTGTAGACACAACCTGACTGCGAGAGGCTGCGCCATGGGTGGGCTCCTGGAACACAGCTCTGCGCACGAAGGCGCAGACGATGTGAATCCAACCTCGATATCGGTTTCGCAGTTCGCATCGAGCGCGAGTCGATCGCCACTAGCAAAACGCGAGTGCGAGCGTTGCCTGCAACTAAAGTACAGCCATTTTAACCGTGCAGAGCTGAGCAAGGCACAGATAAGTGCTTTGTTTGCAAATATTTGCACACAAGTTACGTTACTGGAATTATTCCCCGTTTAATATCCGCATGAGAAGTTAATCGCAGCCTCTGGGGAGGGGCCTTCGTAAATGCACGTACTTCGTCTGTTAGCCGTAGCAAGCATCTTTGCCGCACCAATTGCCCTATCTGCCGAATCGATCACCTATACCGATACTTTCACTGCAAGTGGAAGCATCGGAGCAGAGACCTTTACCGATGCCCTCGTGACCATATCGGGCACGGGAAATTCCTCCGGGATAATCAACGAAGGCGGAGGGATTTTTGCTCTTTCGCTGCCAGTGACGTTCAGCATTGCCGGTGTTGCAAGCGGAACGTTTACCGATGACATTCAGGTCTTCGCCAACCAGAGCTCCGGCATCGCCGGATTTGGCGATAATACGAATGACTTCGCGCTTATTTACACGGCCAATCCCGCGCTTTCGTCATACAGCCTCTCGACCGGGATTGGGCCGGTTACGGGGCCGTCGCTTTTCAACAGCGTCGATGCCACGCTGGGAGAAGCTGTCTATGGAACGAACGACGGCAACTTCGCTCTGTCGAGCGTAAGTGACTCGACTTTCCAGGCATCTCCCGTGCCGGAACCCTCTTCCCTGGCCCTGTTCGGTACAGGAGCCCTAGGCATTCTGGGTGTCGTGAGACGGAAGTTTGGAAGAGCATAACTGGTAGTCAGAGTTTCGCCGAAAAGCCTTTCCGAGAATCGGAGAGGCTTTTTCGTTGAACATCGCAGGGAGTTTTATTGCCGGTACCTATGGTAGCGCCACCGTGGCTCGAACCCGGACTCTCACAAGATGCTCTACGGATTGCTCAGCGTAGGCCACGTCCTCCAGCAGCAGCTCCGTCGCTCGGTGCAATCCAATCTTGCCATTTGATTCGAAGCGGTCTCGATTGCCAAATCCAGCGGTCCGTGGCGGCATGGCGATTCCGGTCGGAGCAAACAGGCAGTAAGGTGCGGATTGCCCGTGATCCAGCAGCAATCTCGAAAGTAGTCAGCACAACCAGCCACCTTGACGAACCGGCACCTAAACCACCAGCGCGGCCACTCCCGCAATGATCAACGCAAACGCCCACAGCAGGTCAAAGTTGAACCACGTATGCCGTAGCAAGCCGAGTCCCCGCTTCTCATAAAATTGATAGAACAGAATCGCCACCACCCCTGCGACAAGAATCAGACCGACCGTGTGAACCAATACGGCCAGAGCTAACAGGGAAGGCGCGATTCCAGCCACGCTGGAAGCCACGCCGCTATTCGAAGCCACGCTGCTATTCATCGAATGGTGCATCCCCTGCAACGGGGTCGCCAGCAGTACGGGAGCGAGCATCAATCCCGCCCCGTGCGCCGACGCCATCAGAAAGGACCACACCGTCAGATCCCGAAAGCCCACCCGCATTCCCGCCCCGCGGGGATGTCGGGAGCGAAACACGCGGTACAGACCCAGCGCGAACAAGATCGCCGCGACCAGAAACTTCAGGGTTGCAAATGGAATCTTGAACTCCAGCAAACTGACAACCCCAAGCGTCAGCGCGATCGCAATTGCATGGCCCAGCGCAATAGGCACCAACGCCCGCAGCACCGCCTTACGACTTCGCTGCTGCAGACCCAGCGACAGCGCGAACAGCCATCCCATCCCCGGATTCACGCCATGGTAAGCCCCAAGAAGGACTAATACGCCCAACACCCCCCAGGGCAACCCGTCGCTCACGGATAGCAGTACGAATCCGACGATGCGTCGCCGCCTTCCAACCGCACCTGATGGCCACGCAGGTCTCCGAATTCGAGGAAGAACTTCGGATCCAGGGTCATGCCATCCGCTTTCACATCCACCTTCACCATCCAGCTATCAAAACCCTCAGGATAAAACTGCTTGTCCCACGCCCCATACAGTGAATTGGTGTAGTAAACGCGCTTCCCATCACGGCTCAACTCCACCATCTGTGGACCACCATTCAGTGTCTTGCCGGGACGATTCGGGTGCGGTGTCTTCCGCACAATTCCGCCCAGATGAATTGAGCCGATCAGCTTCGGATTATGCGGATCGGAAACATCATATTGCCGACTCTCGCCCGTGCCCCAGCAGGAGGCGTAGAGTCTCTGGTCGTCCACGGAAAGGTTGATGTCGGTCAGCAGCGGAGCAACGGCACTGAACCCTTTTAGAATCGGAGGAAGCAACTCCGCAGCTGCTGGTTCGGCTGGGATCTCGATAACTTTCTTGGCGTTCCAGTTCTCTCCGTCTCTGAACCAAAGCCAGATGGAGCTTGATAGGTCCTTAAGCGAAAGGACGACGCCCGCGAATCCGTAAGCTTTCGTCGGATCGTGCGCCGGGCGGAGTTCGAGAACCATCTGACATTCCGCGCCCAGGTCAATCGTCTGGATTAAGCGCCGCTTGCGCAAGTCGAAGAAGTGCAAGTGGTGGCCGTACTTGCCCGCCAGCAACTCTTCGGGAATAACTCCGCTCTCCACCATTCTCGGCGTGCCCCACTCGCTGGTTACGGCGGTGTCATAGCCCAGGTGCCAGGCAAAGTCGTAGCTCAAATACTGTTTGCCGCGTTCCACCTCCCACCGGCCAAGCGGCTCAAACGTGTAGTGGTCCAGTGCGAAGATTCCGCCCGGCCCTTCGCCATCCGGAGCGCCCAGCGCACTCACGTAAACGCCATCGGGCCCGCAGTGGATGGTATGCGGTCGGCTGTAGCCCGTGCGCCGCGCCAACTCCTCCGGCTCAATCACCTTCACGATCTTCGGCTGCCGCGGATCGTCTTTGACGTCCAGAATATGAATGCGCGACGACCGCAACCCGGGCACAATCAGATAGCGCCGCTCCAGGTGCGGATGCGCGGCATACGGACAAAGCGCCGAGCTGCACGCGTTCCAGCCAAAGTGATGCAACTCATCTCCCGCGTTGGGCATGTCCGTCCGGCCTGCTATTTGCCCATAGGTGCCGGACGCGGGGTCCACATCCACTACGATCAGCGCGTCCGGTTTGCCATCGCCCCTGGGGTTGAACGCCACTACATAAGCCAGCTTTTCAGGGGGTGCCTGCGCGGCCAGCTTCGGAGAAGGATAAAACGTTGGATCAGCTTTCCATAGCATAGTGAATCCTTTCCGGCCATAGATTCCTGATGGGCTTCGACGCCCCGGCCGTCGGAAAAGAATGGCCACGGACGGAAATGATAGGTGTGCTTCTGCGGGAAGGTCAACAGCAGCAGTGGTAGAACGGAGGGGTTGGAGAATGTCGGCCTTACGACGCGGCACGCGTAGAAGTGCAGAGCCCAACGGCACATTCCGAGCGATTGGTCGGCTATCCGCACCTTACTCTCCGCGCATGATCCGACCACGTTCTGATCGAATCGCGGCTGCGCCACCGCACGCCTTCGGCGCAGATGAGATTTTGCGCACCCCCTTGGATCGCCGAAGGTGGCAGCATTCCGTTGGCACTGGATGACCAGTATAACTTTGCACTTGGCGGCAGCATAACGCTGTACTGGATGGCAGAGTTGATTGCATTCAGCACAGATACAGCCCTAAGACTTCCTGACCTCTCACGCAGGTAAACCTGACGGAAGCCAGGATCCCCGCTTGGGCCATAAAGATGTGCGAACAACGTGTCCTTCCGAGCGCAGTCGAGGAAACCTCCGGTTTCTCTCCAGTGCCGCAGATTCAGAGAATACAGCGCAACAATCTGAGATCATCTCCCCCGAAATTGCGACCGCGCAGGTAGCCTTCCAAGCAAACTCAAAACCTGTCAAGCCCTATCCCCTTCTAAACCATGATTAGTCAACAACATAAAAGTGCCGATTAGTTTCACTCCATTCGCTACACTGGAATTGACTGAAAGAAAAACGAAAGCCCCGGGACTGATTCCCGGGGCTTTCCTCTTTCGAATCAATATTTTTACCACTAAACCACGTGTTATCAATATTTTACCCTGTGCAAATCGCACAAAACCATGGAACCAAATGATTTACATAAAAAACCGCCGGGGAGGGTACCCCGGTCCTTCAGGAGACAAAACAATCAAAATGAGAGTACCTCTATGTCGTCACCTCAAGACCAACGGAACCCAGTGCAAATCACCGGCACTCGACTACAGCAACTACTGCTTCTTCCATGAGCGCCTGCACGAACGCCACAAGAGCTATCGCTTCAGCAGAACCACAGAAAGAGGACTCTGCCCGCAATACGACATCAAGCTGCACGCGCTCGAAGACGCCGAATCCATCCAGCTCGCAATCTCCGTCGTCATCAACGCCCTTGCCACGGGAAGCCTGAGAGCCGACAAAGCGAAGGCTCTCCTCTACGGTCTCCAGCTCGCATCCGTAAACGTCCGCCGCCTCGCACCCAAACCCAAAGCTGAAGAGATCGTCCGCTCCATCGCCACCACCGAAGACGGTCTCAACCTGGCGCTCCCGACGGCCTACGCCAACCTGAACGCACCCCCTGAACCTGACTGCAATCCACACCCTGCCGAACTCCCGCAGGCTCCAGCAGAAACGAAGGCTCTCCCAGCCGACGCCAGCTCCTCCTCTCTCTTTCTGGAAAGCGAGATAGTGGGAAGAAAAGCCAGGGACCAAACGGCAATCAGGCAGAAAGAAGAGGATGGACGATCGGAAAAGCAGGAGTTTTAGGAATGATCCATGAAAGAAAAATCGCGAGCTCAGAAAATGATGGGAGGTGCGGTAGCCCAGTGGCTCATTTCGGAACGCAACAGCTCAAAGGAAGGGCGTATCGAGACTAACGCGATCCCCAAAGAAAACGAAAATCTGAAGCAAACAAAAATAGGACGGCGTCGAGGAAAGCGAAGACGGAAAACGGCGCAGCGATTTCATTCTCAACGTAACGCAGCAATCCAATCCTCAAACATAACTAGTGATTCCATCTCGAAGAAACCTGAAGTGGTAATTCAATTTTCGAGGAAGCACCAATCCAATTCTCAACGCTAAGTGTCGATTCGCCCCCCAACGCGGCGACGGTCCGGCCTTAACGCGGCGAAGATCCGATCCTCAACGCTAAGCAGCCATTCCTATCACTCATTAGAAAGCAGCGGTTCTATTAACAGAAAGCAGTAACTTCCGTCAGAGAAATAATTGGTTTATCAGCAGAAAGCAAGGACTTCCATCAACAGAGAGCAGTGACTACCATCTTGATGGAGAACGCAAAAAGCCCCATCCGAAGATGGGGCTTTCTTTAAATTATGCCGGCGATCACCTAATCTCCCACACACTTACGCGTGCAGTACCATCGGCCCAACGAGGCTTAACTTCCGTGTTCGGGATGGGAACGGGTGTGACCCTCGCGGTAAACTCACCGGCAAACTTGAGAAATGTCGCTCGCGCGATACTTCACAACTGAATAGATTGAGTAGACGTTACCTAGCGTATAACTACATGGCTTGTGTCGAGAATCTCTTAGAACAGTGGACAATGCTTCTCACTGCGCAGAGTAAATTCTATGGACAAGCCGAACGGGCGATTAGTACTGGTAAGCTTCACACATTACTGCGCTTCCACATCCAGCCTATCAACCAGGTGGTCTTCCTGGGCCCTTCATTTCCCTTACGGGTTGGGAGATCTCATCTTAGAGCGTGCTTCCCGCTTATATGCATTCAGCGGTTATCACAACCGAACTTCGCTACCCAGCCGTGCCTTTGGCAAGACAACTGGAACACAAGAGGTTCGTCCATCCCGGTCCTCTCGTACTAAGGACAGCCCTCTTCAAATCTCCTACGCCCACAGCAGATAGAGACCGAACTGTCTCGCGACGTTCTGAACCCAGCTCACGTACCACTTTAATAGGCGAACAGCCTAACCCTTGGAACCTTCTACAGCTCCAGGATGTGATGAGCCGACATCGAGGTGCCAAACCATTGCGTCGATATGAACTCTTGGCAATGATCAGCCTGTTATCCCCGGCGTACCTTTTATCCGTTGAGCGATGGCCCTTCCATACAGAACCACCGGATCACTAAGGCCTGCTTTCGCATCTGCTCGACTTGTAGGTCTCGCAGTTAACCACACTTATGCCTTTGCACTCGACGGTCGATTTCCAAACGACCTGAGTGTAGCTTCGCGCGCCTCCGTTACAATTTAGGAGGCGACCGCCCCAGTCAAACTACCCGTCTTACTATGTCCCTCTCCCGGATCACGGGAGGAGGTTAGAATCACAACAATCGCAGGGTGGTATCTCACCGTTGGCTCCACCGAATCCGAGAATCCGATATCAAAGCCTCCCACCTATCCTGCGCAGCAATTGCCGTAACTCACAGTAAAAGTATAGTAAAGGTGCACGGGGTCTTTTCGTCTAGCTGCGGGTAACCGGCATCTTCACCGGTACTACAAGTTCGCCGAGCAACTCGTTAAGACAGTCGTACGATCGTTACTCCATTCGTGCAGGTCGGAACTTACCCGACAAGGAATTTCGCTACCTTAGGACCGTTATAGTTACGGCCGCCGTTCACCGGGGCTTCAGTTCAAAGCTTCGGGCTTGCGCCCTAACCTCTCCCTTTAACCTTCCGGCACCGGGCAGGAGTCAGCCCCTATACGTCGTTTTAGACTTTGCAGAGACCTGTGTTTTTGTTAAACAGTCGCCGTACGCGTTTCACTGCGGCCCCACCAGGCTTTCACCCAGGGGGCGACCCTTCTCCCGAAGTTACGGGTCTAATTTGCCGAGTTCCTTAACAAGCTTTCACTCGAGCGCCTTTGGATATTCTCCTCGTCTACCTGTGTCGGTTTGTGGTACGGTTCCCAATCTCTCTCCTTAGAGGTTTTTCTTGGCAGCATGAAATCAGCAGCTTTCAGCCATACGGCTTACTGCTTTGCACCTCACTGTTAAGTCTTCCCGGATTTGCCTAGGAAAACCAGCTTACGCGCATCGAACCCCATAGCCATAGGAGGTCCTGCTTATCCTTCTGCGTCACCCCATCGTGATAACGAAAAACTGGGAGGTCCGGAATATTAACCGGATATCCATCGCTTACGCCTTTCGGCCTCAGCTTAGGGACCGCCTAACCCTGAGCGGATTAACCTTCCTCAGGAAACCTTAGACTTTCGGCGGGAAGGGTTCTCACCTTCCTTATCGCTACTTATGCCGGCAGGGTCTCTTCTCAACGCTCCATCAGTCTTCTCAGTCTGACTTCATCGCTGTGAGAATGCTCTCCTACCACGCACACTCAAAGTGTGCATCCGCTGCTTCGGTATATAGTTTTAGCCCCGTTGTATTGTCGGCACCGGACCGCTTGACCAGTGAGCTATTACGCTTTCTTTAAAGGATGGCTGCTTCTAAGCCAACCTCCTGGCTGTCTGAGCGTTCCGACTTCCTTTCCCACTTAACTATAATTTGGGGACCTTAGCAGGCGGTCTGGACTGTTTTCCTCTCGACTGTGAAGCTTAGCCCCCACAGTCTGACTCCCGGGCTGGTTGTAATTGGCATTCGAAGTTTGGCTGGATTCAGTAAGCCGGAAAGCCCCCTAGTCCAATCATGTCTCTACCACCAATCCAAATCACCCGAGGCTAGCCCTAAAGCTATTTCGGAGAGAACGAGCTATCACGGAATTTGATTAGCCTTTCACCCCTACCCTCAGCTCATCCGAGCTTTTTTCAACAAACACCGGTTCGGTCCTCCAGTAGGTGTTACCCCACCTTCAACCTGGCCAAGGGTAGATCATCCCGCTTCGCGTCTATTCCTGCCAACTTATCGCCCTATTCAGACTCGCTTTCGCTGCGGCTCGCTCACGCTTAACCTTGCTGACAAGAATAACTAGCCGGCTCATTATGCAATAGGCACGCGGTCAGACATTCCCTTACGGGCATAGTCCTCCCACTGCTTGTAGGCACACGGTTTCAGGTACTTTTCACTCCCCTCAAAGGGGTGCTTTTCGCCTTTCCCTCACGGTACTGGTTCACTATCGGTCAGAAACGAGTATTTAGCCTTACGGGATGGTCCCCGTGGATTCAAGCAGGGTTTCTCGTGCCCCGCCTTACTCAGGTACCTGCTTCGAGTCTGGATCAATTTCGTCTACGGGTCTGTCACCCTCTATGGAGCCTCTTTCCAGAAGCTTCGACTATCGACCAGATTGGTAACTCTACTGTTGCAGGCCCTACAACCCCCGAACTACCGAAATAGTACGGGTTTGGGCTGTTCCGATTTCGCTCGCCACTACTTTCGGAATCGAGGTTTCTTTCTCCTCCTGGAGGTACTGAGATGGTTCACTTCCCTCCGTTCGCCTATTCCAACCTATGAATTCAGTTGGATATACCCAGGTTTTGCCTGGGTGGGTTTCCCCATTCGGAAATCTCCGGATCAACGCCTGTGTGCGGCTTCCCGAAGCTTATCGCAGCTTGCCACGTCCTTCATCGCCTGTTTCTGCCAAGGCATCCACCGTGCGCCCTTAGTAGCTTGACCATAGAATTTACTCGCACGCAGTAGAGTGACTACCTCCACGACTTACAAGCAATCTACATTGTCCATTCGCCTGTATCGCCACAACCATATCCTCAACTTACTGGGATCTGATTGCCGATACTGAATATTCTAAAGACACTCAACACTGATTGACAGCTTTCTCCGGAAACTACCCGAAGACATGCTGCTCAGCCTTGTAGTTATATTTACCCAATCTATTCAGTTGTCAAAAATCGTCAAGCGACTTACTGTCGCTGTCTCGCCCTGAGGCGGCTCGAGCATTCCTGCTCAAGGTTCAAACTCCGCTTGCGCAGAATCTCAACCTCAAGCAGACATCGCTTCTTCCTTATTCGAGTTGCTGTGATGGTGGAGCTGACCGGGATCGAACCGATGACATCCTGCTTGCAAAGCAGGCGCTCTCCCAACTGAGCTACAGCCCCATCACTACCAGCATAGCTGATAGTTTGCGATAAAGGTGGTGGGCCTGGGTAGATTCGAACTACCGACCTCACCCTTATCAGGGGTGCGCTCTAACCAACTGAGCTACAGGCCCGAAACAGCGGCTTCTAGCTGTTAGCTCCAGCCGTCAGCTAAAAAGCTAACGGCTAAAAGCTACTAGCTGGCTTTCTCGAAAAGGTTTCGAGGACACAGTTGAACGTGCGGAGCGGCTACGCCACTCCTGACCATCGATGTTGATAGATATCGGCAAAGAGAAGGTTTAGTTCAGGCTCATCCCAAGCAAACTAAATAGCAGGGGATGGTGCATGGCAACTCCCGAATACTCAGCCAAAGGCTGCCCACAATCGTGGGGCGTATCCGAGTGCCATGACGTTTTCTCTTTAGAAAGGAGGTGATCCAGCCGCAGGTTCTCCTACGGCTACCTTGTTACGACTTCACCCCAATCATGAATTACACCTTGGGCGGCTGCTCCCTTGCGGTTAGCTCACCGACTTCTAGTGCAACCCACTTTCGTGATGTGACGGGCGGTGTGTACAAGGCCCGGGAACGTATTCACCGCAGCATGCTGATCTGCGATTACTAGCGATTCCAGCTTCATGGAGTCGAGTTGCAGACTCCAATCCGAACTGAGGCCGGCTTTTTCCGATTAGCTCCCCCTCGCGGGTTTGCAGCGGTTTGTACCGGCCATTGTAGCACGTGTGTAGCCCTGGACATAAAGGCCATGAGGACTTGACGTCATCCCCACCTTCCTCCCCGTTATCCGAGGCGGTTTCGTCAGAGTGCTCAACTAAATGGTAGCAACTGAAGATAAGGGTTGCGCTCGTTGCGGGACTTAACCCAACATCTCACGACACGAGCTGACGACAGCCATGCAGCACCTATATAGCGGTCTATTGCTAGACGCCGATGTTTCCACCGGATTCCACTACATTTCGAGCCCAGGTAAGGTTCTTCGCGTTGCGTCGAATTAAACCACATGCTCCACCGCTTGTGCGGGCCCCCGTCAATTCCTTTGAGTTTCAGCCTTGCGACCGTACTCCCCAGGCGGATTGCTTATCGCGTTAGCTTCGACACGACAGGATTGGGTACCTGTCACATCAAGCAATCATCGTTTAGGGCTAGGACTACCAGGGTATCTAATCCTGTTTGCTCCCCTAGCTTTCGCGCCTCAGCGTCAGTTATGGTCCAGTGAGCCGCTTTCGCCACAGGTGTTCCTTCCGATATCTACGCATTTCACCGCTACACCGGAAATTCCACTCACCTCTCCCATACTCAAGCCCGACAGTTTCTAATGCAGACTCTGGGTTGAGCCCAGAGATTTCACATCAGACTTGTCAAACCGCCTACGCGCCCTTTACGCCCAATAATTCCGAACAACGCTTGCCCCCCTCGTATTACCGCGGCTGCTGGCACGAAGTTAGCCGGGGCTTCTTCTTCCGGTACCGTCATAATCGTCCCGATCGAAAGGAGTTTACATCCCAAGGGATTTCATCCTCCACGCGGCGTTGCTGCGTCAGGGTTTCCCCCATTGCGCAAAATTCCCCACTGCTGCCTCCCGTAGGAGTCTGGACCGTGTTTCAGTTCCAGTGTGTCCGTGCGCCCTCTCAGGCCGGATACAGATCATCGTCTTGGTGGGCCATTACCCCGCCAACTAACTAATCTGCCGCGACCTCCTCTCCAAGCGCATTGCTGCTTTGACTCGTAAGTGTTATGCGGTATTAGCCCAGATTTCTCTAGGTTATTCCCCACTCGGAGGTAGATAAGTCACGTGTTACTCACCCGTGCGCCACTGTACTCATGGATTGCTCCACTTTCTCGTGCGACTTGCATGTGTTAGGCACGCCGCCAGCGTTGATTCTGAGCCAGGATCAAACTCTCGTTTAATCTTGGTGTGTCCGCTCCCAGGACGGAGGTCCGGGAGTCAGACGCCTTCGCTCGCTCGAAAGGAGCGAAGGATATAACTAGTGAGAATGACTAAACCAAATTCCGTATCATCTCACGACTGGCACGTTCAACTATGTTGTCAAAGATCCTAACTGCATCCGCACTAGGCGGGCAGCTTTGGATCAAGGACCTATCCGGCTAAAAGCCTGGATTGTGTCCTCGAACTTGTTTGCGCTGATTTCGTCTTTGTTTTCACTACTTTGGCCGTTTACTCAAGCCTTGTTTCTTACTACTCAGTAGTGTCCGACGTTTTAGCGAACTTTCTAAGATTATCGAAGTCTTTATCTCTTGTCAACATCTTTTTTTTGATTTCTTTATAAGATTTTTCAACCTTATAAAGATTTCAGTCGAAGCTGCTGACTGTTCGCGAAGCGCAAAATGTCAAAACATCTCATCGGCAAAATTTATGCCGCCGAAGCCTAGGCTTCTTCAAAAGCAAACTGCAGTGACTTGGGTTTGGATTCGGCTGGCCATTGGCTCAATGCCGCGATCAAACGCTTGGACTGCGCTTCGTCTTCCCTCAATCGCCTTTACTTTGGCGTCCAGGTGCGAAGCTCATTTATTACTGTCACACCGAAAATATCGTGCTTGCCATCTCTGTGCAAGCCGTCAGCTCACTGCGACTTCCTGAGAGTATCAACGACAGAGCCATCGTGCAACCCAAAAGGCTGTTAATAACTTGCCTTTTCTGTAGAAAAGTTGGTTTCCCCCAATAACGACAGGTGTTTTATCTATTTCAAATTTCTTGTCCAGGCATACCTTTTCATCAAAAAGCCCTCTCAGCGTACCCGAAAGCTCTGCGCCATCGATGAAAAGACTGGCTTCAAAGACGGATAGTCCGGTTCTGGCGCGACGAAGACGATGAAATTTACGGCTCCATCGGGACGCGCAATGGTCACCAACAGATCGCGTTCCGCGGTGGACGCAACAGGAGAGGGCCCCTTCAACTCAATGGCGTTTGCCAGCTGGCCATTTACGGTCATAGACGTAATACTTCCGGCCTGCTGCAAGCCGTTGTTCTGCTGGATCATCTGATTTGCGATTGCATTCGTCGCCTGCGTCAGCTGATTCTCGTCGGTGACCGC
The DNA here is from genome assembly GCF_004217555.1 of Edaphobacter modestus. Taxonomy (GTDB): domain Bacteria; phylum Acidobacteriota; class Terriglobia; order Terriglobales; family Acidobacteriaceae; genus Edaphobacter; species Edaphobacter modestus. Next base: position 4,558,530 of record NZ_SHKW01000001.1, on the reverse strand, counting down.
GCTCTTGAACCGCGCGCCGTCAACGATGGCTCCATAGGCTATTCCCGATTGCCCGGCTCCATTTGGTGGCACGAAGGCGACGCTTCCGTTCTGAGCCTCCCCCTTCTGCCAGCTCTCGGGATAGCTGATAGAGAAGGCCTGGCCGTTGTAGAAGATCATGCGATCGTTCAGTCCCAAGGCTTCCCTGCTCAGCCGGGCTGCTGCTGCTCCTCCCCGGCCTCCGCCAGATGATGCAGTCGCGGGGATCACCTGCGCCGGCCCACCGGAGACTAGAGCGTATTTGCCGGTCTGTCTCCAAGCCCCGGCCTGAATCTCCTTCGCGTTATAAGCCTTCTCCTTTGTGGCCAGGGCGCGGGCCTGCACAAACGCTGGTGAGGTCACGGTCGGGTTGGGCTTTCGGGGCAGGCTTGCGATCTCCGCATTGACGTACTGCATGCGATTTCCGGGATTAGGGTGATCGCTGAAGAGCTGTGCTCCTCCTTCTCCATACTTCGCCTGGATGGTTTCAAAGAATTGAGGCAGGCCTCGCGGATCGAAACCGGCGTCATAGAGGATCCCGGCTCCCAGCAGATCGGCCTGCTTCTCGTAGTCGCGTGACATGCGTAAGAAGCCAAGCCCAGCCGCCATTCCGATTCCCTGAGTGGCCAAAGACCCCAGGGCGCCGTTTCCGAGGGCGATTGCGGCGCCGATCTGGCCGAGAGCGGCCCAGGTTCCCACGGACTGCTGCTTGGTCATATTGCAGGTGGAGTGGCGCATTACTACGTGGGAGAGCTCGTGCGCCATCACCCCGGCCAGCTGCGATTCGGTCTCGGCCGCGCGGATGGCGCCCAGATTGACGAACATTGCACCTCCCGGGAGAGCGAAGGCGTTGATCTCATCACTGGCTACGACGTGAAAGTTGAAGGGCCAACGATAGCCGGGGGGCACGGCCACCAGCTTTGCGCCCAGCTGCCGAATGTATTGCGAGACGGGCGAGTTGTCCGGCATCACGGGCATCTGCTTGAAGATCTCGGCCGCGACCTTCGCACCCTCGGTCTGCTCCTGCTGAACGCTGAAGGCGTTCTTGCATGGTGGCGGGACCTGAAAACGCGCCCACGCAGCCTGTGTGGCACAACCCAGGGCCAAAGCAACAGCCCAAATCATCCTCGCCGGGCTTCCCGATCGAAACATGATCCACTCCTTCTCGTATCCATCACGGCAAGACAGCAAAACCACTGACCGAGGAAGGGAATGTTTCTTATGACGGCTTCGCAATCACCCCAAGGTCAGCCATTCCATTGACGAAATACTGCACCGCCAGGGCGACAAGGAGCAAGCCCATGATGCGGACGAGGATGCGAATTCCGGTATCTCCCAGTGCTCGCGCCACTTTGTCGGAGTTGCCGAGCACGAAATAGCAGATCAGCGAGGTGATAAAGATCGAACCGAGAATGGCGACCATCTGCCAGCGATTCTGCGCCTGTCCGACGAGAACCATAACGCTGGCGATGGCTCCGGGACCGGCGAGCATGGGAATTCCAAGCGGAACGATGCCAGCGTCTTCCTTACTCGCCGCATCCTCCGCATCTCCGCTGGTCTCCTGAGTAGGAGACCGCCGCGCCTCCAACATATCGAGGCCGATCAACAGCAGGATCACACCACCTGCGATCTCGAACGCCGGAAGCGTGATTCCAAACATTTTGAAGATGTACTGGCCCGCCATCGCAAAAGCGCTCAGAAAGATCAGCGCTGTCAAGGACGCCTTGCGCGCGATTCGGCGGCGACGTGCCGAGTCGGATCCAGCCGTGACTGCCAGAAATGTCGGCAAGGCGGCAAAGGGATCCACCAGGAAAAAGATGGAGCTGAGCGCCAGCACGGAGAATCGGACGTAGACCGAATGCTCGAGGCCGTAGAAGCTTACCGGCGAGTGGGGCTGAAAGAACACAGATCCATTCTCCCATGCCGCGACTCGTGGACATCCCTGAGGCAGGTTTGGATCTGGCCCAGCGGCCGCTCGGATGGCTATAATGAAGGTTCTACGCGAGGAACGCACATGCCTATTCAGACCACAGCGAACATCTGGCACAACGGACAACTGATCCCCTGGGACAAAGCCCAGATCCACGTTATGAGCCATGTTATTCACTACGGTTCCTCTGTCTTTGAGGGGATTCGCTGTTATGCCCAGCCCTCCGGCGCGAGCGTCTTCCGCCTGCAGGAGCACATGCAGCGGCTGATGGACTCGGCCAAGATCTATCGCATGCCTCTGGCTTACACCGTTGATCAACTCTCAGCCGCAGTCATCGATGTGATCGAAGCCAACGGGATCGCCCCCTGCTACGTTCGCCCGATCGCCTTTCGTGGCTACGGCGAGATTGGCGTGAACCCTCTCAAGTCGCCCGTTGATATTTACATCGCAAATTTTCCATGGGGCAAATATGTTCCTGGGAATGAGGGCGCCGATGTCTGCGTCTCAAGCTGGTCGCGTCTGGCTCCCAACACCATGCCTTCTCTCGCGAAGGCGGGAGCAAATTATATGAACTCGCAGCTTATCCGTATGGAAGCCGAGGTGAACGGCTACGCCGAGGGAATCGCGCTGGACGTGAACGGCTATCTGTCCGAAGGCTCAGGCGAGAATCTATTCCTGGTGCGCAATGGCGTGATTTACACCACCCCGCTGGCCAACTCCGTGCTCAGCGGCATCACCCGCAACTCGGTTATCATCCTGGCAAAACAGCTTGGCATGGAAGTGGTCGAGCAGACGCTGCCACGCGAACTCCTCTACATCGCAGACGAAGCCTTCTTCACCGGTACTGCCGCAGAGGTCACGCATCTGCGCTCGGTGGATCGCATCCTGATCGGCGATGGAACGATGGGACCGATCACTTCGGCGCTTCACGAAGAGTTCTTCGGCATTGTGAACGGACTTAAAGCCGATCGCTACAACTGGCTCACCCCGGTCAACGTCAAGGTCGCGGAACCGGTTGGCGTCTAAAAATTCCGAAAAAAAGAGAGATCGCGGCTGCTGCAGATGGCCGCGATCTTCTTTCTAGACGCTGCTTTGCCGCCGATTGAACTTCGAATGACACTTTCGATGCAGTTGCCATCCAGCTCTTCCACGACATCCCTGCGGTAGTCTTAAGGAAGCGGCCGGCCGCGCGAAGCGAAGCTGCGATCTTTCTGGAGGGCTTATGTCTACCGTCCTTGTTACGGGTATTGCGGGATTCATCGGATCGAGCATCGCACGGGCTTTGCTTGCCGAGGGCGCCCAGGTTCGCGGAATCGATAACCTCTCTACAGGCTCGATGGCCAATCTCGAAGAGATCCGATCGCAGATCGATTTCCGTAACGCAGATGTGCTCGACCAGGATGCGGTCCTTCACGCGTGCCGAGGCGTCGATTATGTCTTCCATGAGGCCGCGATCCCCTCTGTTCCCAAGTCGGTCGATGATCCCATTGGCACGAACGGCCCAAATCTCACCGGAACGCTTTGCGTTCTCGAAGCCGCCCGCAAGGCCGTGGTGAAGCGTGTGCTCTATGCCGCGTCCTCGGCCGCCTATGGAGACTCGCCTGAACTTCCAAAGACGGAGGCAATGCTTCCTTCGCCGCTTTCGCCGTACGCTGTCCAAAAGCTGGCCGGAGAGCATTATCTAGCCAGTTATTACCGTGTCTATGGTCTGGAAACAGTCTCCCTGCGCTACTTCAATATCTTCGGTCCCCGCCAGGATCCATCCTCGCAGTACTCTGGCGTTCTGGCCCGGTTTATCTCCCTCATGCTTGCGGGGCAGACGCCGACCATCTATGGCGATGGATCGACCAGCCGAGACTTTACCTACATCGACAATGTGGTGAGCGCAAATCTACTGGCCGCCAAAGCGCCAGCGGAAAGGGTCGCCGGCCAGGTCTTCAACGTCGCCACGGGCGAACGCACAACTCTGCTGGAAGCCTTCGCCGAGATCAAACGCATTACCGGCTACACCGGAGGCTTGAATCACGCTGAAGAAAGAGAAGGCGACATCAAACACTCGCTCGCCGATATCTCCGCAGCCCAGAGTGCCTTTGGGTACAAGGTCATCGCCGACCTGGTTTTCGGGCTCGAACAGACCATTGAATGGGCGAAAGAGTCAGTAGCTGCGGTTTAGTGAGTGCGTGGCTAGCCTCAGGCTCCTGAGGTTAGCCTCCTCTGCGTTGCGGCTTACAGCTTGTGGAGATTTTTGGGCAGGTTGCGCATCCCCAGGACATGAAAATCTTTCAACCCGCTCTTATTTACGTAGGCCAGACGGTTGTTTCCGTTGGGATCGGTGGGAATAAGAAAGAATCCATCCTCGAGAACAAAATCACGGGTGTTGCTGATGATTCCCTCGATCATCTCTCCGTCATAAAAGTACACTCGCACCCATAAGCCGGGCACGATTGGAGCATTCTCGTGAAAATGAAGGGCCTTGTGACGGAGATCTCCGCTGAAGGTCTTAACGAAGAAAACTGCCTTCGCGTCGCGGGTCGGAATCTCTTCGATCTCTCCGGTCTCCACCAGATTCAGCTTGATAGTATCGAGCGGAGAATGGGGATCGTTGTGCAGCAACTGCTCGATGGTGCCGAGCTCACTGATCTGGACCGTCCCAAAAACGGTGCGGTCTTCAAACCGGACAACTATCCTGTGAACCCCCTCGGCCGCAGCCGCAGCCATCGCGGCAATCTTGGCAGCTACGCGCGATCTTGTGGAGACAGATCGTACTGTTTGATCTTGTAGAGCAGAGCCTTGTAGCTGATCTGCAGATCGTTTGCCGCCGCCTTGCGGTTCCATCCAGTTCCCTCCAACACCTGTGCAATCGCAGCCGCCTCAGCGCCGCCCTTGAGATTTTTTACGAGTGCTTTGAGTCCGGCTCCATTTGCTGGTTCCGCCGATGTGCCGGCGGTGATTTGAGACGAAGCCGGAGCCAGTTCTTCAAGGATGGCCTTCTCGTCGCCAAGAACTAGATAGCGATTGATTACATTTTCAAGCTCCCGCAGATTTCCGGGCCAGCTATGATTCGACAGCGATTCTATCAATCTTGGGGACAAGGGCAGTGGGTCGCGGTCATAACGCCGCGCTCCCTTCCTTATAAAGTATTCAGCGAGCACAGGAATCTCTTCCTGACGTTCACGCAGTGGAGGAATATTCAGGGTAAAACCATTGAGGCGGTAGTAAAGATCTTCTCGGAAGGTCTTATTTGCCATCGCCTCTTTCATATTGATATTGGTAGCAGCAATCACGCGAACATCGACCCTCATGGGAGAGCGGCTTCCGAGCCGGGAGAAAGTGCCGTCCTGCAGTACCTGCAGAAGCTTCGCCTGCAGAATCGCGGGCATCTCCCCGATCTCGTCCAGAAAGATCGTCCCTCCGGTGCAAATCTCAAACTTTCCGGGCTTGGTCTTGACCGCACCGGTAAACGCACCCTGCTCGTAGCCGAAGAGCTCGCTCTCGAGCAGGTCGGCGGGGACTGCCGCGCAGTTGACCTTGAGGAAGGTGTTCTGGCTGCGGGCGGACATCTTGTGAGTGTAGAGAGCCAGAATCTCCTTGCCGGTCCCACTCTCACCCAGGATCAGGATGGGGATATCGGCACGGGCTACAAGCGAGGCCTGAGATTCCAGATCCCTCATCCGCTTGCTGGAACGTACAAAGGAATGAGTCTCGTTAAGCGGGATCTCCCGGGGCGAATCTGCAGCGGAAGACTTCCGATCCGCGGAGGTCAGGTGTTCCTCAATCGCCTCTTCGACATCGGTCCCCACAAAAGGCTTCATCACGACGGCACGAACTCCGAGCCGAATGACCATCTCGAGGTCGCGCGGCTCAGCGTAGCAGGACAGCACGACTACGGGAAGATTGGGACGGGCACACCGGATATGAGTCAGTAAAGGAAGGGGTTCACGACCCGAGTGGACTGCAAGCAGCACGATGTCCGGCTCATCGCTCTGTTCCAGGCGGTCTAGGAGGGACTTCTCTTCAGAGAAGAGACTGAGCGCGTAACGATCGCCCAGCGTGAGACGAAGATAATCCAGCACAGCCAGATCGGGCTCAAGAATGAGCACCTGAGGGCGGGACTTAGATACTGACTTCAAAGCAGACATACTATAAGACGATGACGGAGAAGCCGACATACCACACCCCTATGTTGCCGATTCGAGTTCTTGCGCCCGAATCTTGCGAGCCTGACTGGGCTTGCAAATAAGTTAGTACCCGTTCCCAGCCCTTGTACTGTAACCCCTGCCACCCGTGAAGTGGGGAGAACTCCCGGCGAGCTACTAAGCCGAATTTTAGTTCGGATTGCCTGGAGTGTGACAGAAAAATGTTAATAATTTTGCCGATAAAAGAGAAAAATGTTTACCACTCTGTGTGGAAAGCGGGGAAACAACCTGTGGCGGTGTTGCCTTGACTGAGGAATTTAAAAAGGCAGGTGGAACCCATTACAAAAGTAAGCCGAGGAGGGATTACCGCGAAAACATACTGTAAACACTGGTTAACCTTCCGTTTGCAAAGGATAGCATCTCGCGAATCGGATCCCTTGCAGCAGACGCGGCCAAAAGTTGCCTTACGGGGATAGGATTGGCGCATAACGTGCTCAGTGAAATGTATTGCACTTTTGCCTTGATACCCCACATAAGACGGGAAAATGACTTGGTTCATCATGCTGAATCCGCTGCCTCCTTCAGTCTGCCACCGATGGATATTCTTTTCGGCAAGACCGCGCCTATGCAGGCTGTCCGAAACAAGATAGAACGTGTCGCCGAGACCGACGTGCCTGTACTGATCCAGGGCGAGAGCGGAACCGGCAAAGAAATCTGTGTGCAGCTGCTTCATTCCCTGTCTCTTCGCTCGCGTGGAAGCCTGGTCAAGGTCAGCTGTCCGGCCATTCCCCATTCGCTGCTGGAGACCGAACTGTTCGGCTACGAAAAAGGTGCTTTCACGGGGGCAACGAGCACCAAACTCGGGCGGGTCGAGCAAGCCCACAACGGCACTCTGTTTTTAGATGAAGTGGGCAGTCTCGATCTCAATGTCCAAGCCAAGCTTCTTCAGGTTTTGCAGGATGGGACGTTTGTGCGGGTCGGGGGTCACGAGTCCCGCTCCATTGCCACCAGGCTGGTATCGGCGGCAAACGGCGATTTACGAACCCAGGTTGAGAACGGCACCTTCCGGCTGGATTTTCTGTTCCGCATCAACGCGGTGACGATCAACCTGCCCCCCCTGCGCCAACGGATCGCGGATCTCCCCGTTTTGATCGACTACTTCATCGAGCATTATTCGCGGGTCTTTCGTCATACTCCCGAACTGCTTTCGAAGAGCGCAATCCGGCTCATGCAAAGCTATCACTGGCCAGGTAATATCCGTCAGCTCGAAAACCTGATTCGCAGCTACGTGCTGATTGGCAGCGAAGATGCCCTGGTGGCCGAATTGATTCCTGAACAACCTCGCAGCGGCATCACCGCGGAGATTGATCTCAGCGAGCCTATTTCGTTGAAAAACATCACACGACAGGCGACCCACGATCTCGAACGTCAGATCATTCTGAAGGTGCTGCAGGCCAATAGCTGGAATCGGCAGAAGACCGCAAAGTGGCTGCAGATCAGCTACCGGTCGCTGCTCTACAAGCTCAGTGAAGCTGGAATGCCGGAAGTCCCGCCGCGGCCGCTGAGGACGACAACCTCGAAGCGAACGGAGACGATGGGCGTGGCTGCATCTGCTTCCACTCCGCGAACGAGACTGTACTAGGCGGCAAAACAACATCGAAGGATTACCTCCCCTCGATGAACAATCACGCTCTTGCATGCTTCCGCCCTATCGGCTTGCTGGGTGAGAGGCTAATGTTGACCGGCCGCGTTCGAGTGTGGAAGCCAGGATGGCTTCCACATCCCGGCTGACGTCTGTCCAGCTCCGGCCGTGGCGTGCCGCGATCTCATCGGCATCCCACGACTGAGACAAGACCTCATCGAGCGCTACTGCAAGCGCCTCAGCATCTCTGGCAGGAACCAGCCGTCCACTGCGGGTATCCGTCAGCTCGGGGATGCCTCCCACTTCGCTCGCCACAATCGGTCTCCCGGAGGCGAGGGCTTCGACAATGACGTTGGGACAACCTTCGCGATAACTTGGGAGCGTCACCAGGTCTGAGGCGGCCATCCACGTCGCAACCTTGTCCGTGGGGCACGCGGGCATCAGGGTCATGTGACCGACCAAATTCTGGGACACAATGGCGTCAGCTATCTGCTGGCGCGCCGGACCGTCTCCGACGATCCACGCATGGAGCCGCGGACGACGTGTTCGCAGGCTCGCAATCGCGCTGACGAGTTCGCCAAGCCCTTTGGCCATGTCGAGTCGGCCCACGTAGACCACGGCTTCAGCATCCCTGGGAAGTCCAAGCGTGGCCCTGGCCTCATTACGGTCACGCGGATAGAAGATCGCCGTATCGCAGCCGTTCAAAACAGCACCACTTCGCTCGACGCGCGCGCCCAGCCGACGCGCCGTGCGCAGCAGGTCTCCACTGACAGTGAGGGTAAAGTCTGCCTCGCGAAGGACGCGGCGGGTGAGCCGTCCACAGATGGGATCGGGAATGACATTGAGGTCCGAACCGATTGCCGTCACGACAAAGGGAATGCGAAGCGCGCGGGCTACCCGGAATGCAGCATCGCCATCCGGATAAACGATGTAGTTCAGGATGATGTCAGGGCGATACGCCCGTACCCGCGAGAGGATACTGCGGGACGCAGAGAATCCATTGAGCGGTCGCGAGATCGCCGGAAGCGCAAGGTAGGGAATGTACTCCACCTCGACTTCTTCCACTCGATGATTAAAGTCGATCTGACGTCCGGCTCGACTTTGCGGTGTCAGCAGTGGCGGGTACTGCGATTCGGGATAAAAGAGCTTCAGCTCACAGTTTCGTGCAAGAATACGCAGCGTCTGGTATGCCGAGTGTCCGGCCCAAGGTTCGTGCGATGTGGGGAAGTACCGTGTGATGACAGCGACTCTCACGAATGTGCCTGGCCTTTTTGAGAGTTCTGGCCGGACTCCACCAGGCCCCGAAGGAGAGAGGCATACCGGGCTGTGAGCGGACGGCGATGATATTCCGCGATCCGACCGAAGTCGGGCTCCCGGAAAGTTCCTGAAGCCTCGATTGCCTCAATCAGCATCCTGCGAATGGACTGAGGATCACCAACGTCAGCCCAGTTTCCTGCTCGAGTCTCTTCGAGAAGGCGCCGCACGTCGCCCTGGGGATGAACCGCGCCGAGGATCGGCTTTCCCCCGCCAAGATAATCGTAGAACTTAGCGGCCACATTGATTCTGTCGTGGGTAATTAAGAGCAGATAATCCGTATCTCGGATGGCAGCAAGCGCCTCGGCCTGGGGGACGAATCCCTTCAATTCGATCGTATCCCCGAGAGAGAGCAATTGTTCCCGGTATTCCGGAGCTTCGATGTGGCCGATAAAGCGGACATGCAGCCGCGACCGGACTGCCTCGGGCAGCGCACGAACTGCCTCGATGAAGCTGCCGGGGTCGGTCGATCCATAGACGCTACCGATGTACGTGAGCACAACTTTCTGGCGTGAAGAGGACAAACCGGGGAACCGTGCCTGCGCTTGCGGTGGAGTGGCGTCATAGCCGTTATGGATACAGACGAAGCTCTCTGGAGGTAGATCGGGATAACGGGACTGAAGCTCGCAGCGTGCGGCCTCTGTTACCAGGACAACCGTGGTTGCGGCATGAACCGCCTCGCGCTCAGTACTCTGAGCGACCAATCGAGCGCGGTCGTTGTTGTTAAAGCTGACCAGGTCGAGGGTCGTAGTGAGCCATTCGTCACGAAAGTCCAGGACGATGGGTAGATCCGGAAAGAGCCTTCTTAACCGCATGACAACCTTTACGCTCGAATACGGTGGAACCGTAATCAGTACAGCGTCGATGGAGCGCTCGCGGATGATGCGAACGGCGGCGGGAAGAGCGAACGGCAGCCAGCCAACCTGGGGATCGGGAAGGAGCAGATTACCGATCCACCGTCTCAGGGGATTTCCGCCGCTTCGACCCGCTTGTGGGGCAGGAGAGGCAGCCTTTGCTCTGCCTCCAGTTAGAGCCTTCTTCACGGATTTGCGAAGCCAGAACGGAAGATCCAGCGTCCAGGTGCGATGTATCGTGACCTCGGATGGGACCTGTTGGAGCAGAGTTAGATCCTTGCCAACTGCCGGTGCGTTACGAGCCGTCAGAACATCGACCCGCACGCCATTTCCGGGCAGATACTTCGCGAGCGAAAGAGCACGCAACACCCCCACGCCTCCTGCCGGCGGAAAAGAAAATGTGATGAGCAGAAGGTTCAAGTTCAGCGTTCTCCGGCAGGCATTCCCGCCAACTCTGACGTGAGGCGGGAGCCAGGATAGAGAGGACCGGTGAGCGCCTCAACAGCGCAGAACATATCGTAGGCGCTGGCCCATCGCAGTTCTATCCCGCGTCTCTGCGTCTCCTCGTTGAGCCAACGAAACATCTGCTCCAGGCCTCCTGGACGTCCGCCCGTGCCCAGCAGGGCATCGGCATTATCTTCACGGGCTCCATGCGTATGGAGCTTCAGAAACATCTCGTCTCCGACCTGCGGGGATAGATCGAGCCAGCGACGGACCCGGTGTTCGGTTGGAGGATCGTTGTGAGCGATCTCTCCCATCTCGACACGGGGCATCAGTCGACCTTCAAACCGAAGACCCGCAGGTCCGGTAATCATGAGGAGATCTCCCTGGGTTCCTCCCCCGACAGACGCCTCTATGCCGCGATCAAATGCCTTTGGCCGCCCGGGTATACCGGTACACCAATAGATCTGATTCACAATCCGCCCCTGGGTAGGAGATGGAATGGAGGGCATGGTGAAGTCCGCATAGCAACCCAGGTCTCGCAGAAGCTCGATCTCTCCGGTCAATCCGCAGTCGAGCCCGTCGGGGCGGGAGTTATCCAGCGCCCAGTTTCCATGAATAAAGCCGAAGACCATGCGCCCCCTGTGATCGTGCAAAAGGCCGTGATCGTTCCGAAGCCTTCGACAGAAGTCACTGATCTTTCGAATAAAGCCTTCTGCCGTCTCCTTGTGGTGGTGGATATGAACTTCGACGTCACCGATTCCCTGCCGCGTCATCTCCGCGAGTGGATCGAGCAGCTCTGCCCTGTAGTCCTCCTGCGGATAGAAGAAGCTGTAACAGGGCATGCGATCCGCGGCATCTCTGGGGGCAGCGTCGGCAATCCGCGGCCACATCTCCTGCCAGCGGGCGACACGCTGCAACGCCGTTTCGATCGTTGCCTTCTGACACAGCGGCTCATAATGATCGGTGATGCTAACCCACAACCGTTTTGGTGCAGGTCTTCCCAGCAGATGCCGGGTACGATCACGGAAATAGCCAGGAAACCATAACTCAGCGTGACGCGGAAGCTTCATGACGGTGTGACCCAAGTGGAATCGTACGATACCGGGAAAAGTGCGGGCACTCCACAGGTTGGAACTCCACCAGTTCTCGTTCTCATTTGGAATGACAGATACATTAGTATTGCACTTGGAACTTCGGCAATCCAATTTTATGGGACTTTTTCTAACGCTACTCTACATTCTGACGGCGTATCTCGGTCCCCAGACATTGTGGGGCCCGCTTTATGAGTTCCACATGGAAATCATTCTAGCCGCTCTTGCCTTTGTGGCGTCCCTCCCCAGAATCCAACGGTCGAATATCCTGACAATGCCCCAGAGTTTTGCCCTGGTTGGCATGTGCATCGCGGTCTTCTGCTCCATGGTGATGACAGGATGGCTGGGGTCCATTATGCCGGCGGTGCTTGGCTTTATTCCTAACGCCTTTACCTTTTTTCTCGTCGTTGTGAATTTCAGAACGAAGAGACACCTGCAGCTCCTGGCCTTGACTCTGTTTGTCGTGAGCGCCTACACAATTTTCAGGGGCTATAGCGCCCTAAGAGCCGAAGACTTTGCGAATCCTTATCTCATGCCCCAGGGAGGTGAAGAGGGTGGTGTCTCCTTCTATCGCCTGCGGGGCATGGCTTTCATCAATGATCCGAATGACTTTGCCCAGGTAATGGTCAGCCTGATTCCGTGCATGTTCTTTTTCTGGAAGAAAGGGAGCCTGCCCCGCAATATTCTGCTGGTCCTGATCCCGATTGCATGGCTGATCTTTGGAATGTATCTGACGCACTCCCGCGGCGGAATTATCGCCCTGCTCGCAGTCATTCTGTTTGGAGCGCGGCGCAAGATCGGCACGATCCCGGCGACAATTATTGCCGGGGGCGTTTTTGCGATCACCACCGTCGTTGGCTGGTCAGGAGGCCGCGACGTATCTGTCGAGGCTGGCTCAGGCCGCATGGAGGCCTGGGCTGTAGGGCTCGATCTCATCAAGAGTCACCCCTTCTTCGGTGTTGGATTCGGCCGATTTGGAGAGTATTTTTTCATCACAGCACACAACACGGTCATTGTCTGCGCAGCGGAGCTTGGAATGTTCGGCCTCTTCTGGTGGGTGATGTTCGTTCTTCCCACCATTCGGGATGCCGCAGCCTGCTCCATCTCGAGAACGCCAAAGCCGGAGGAAGACAGCTTTTCTTATGACCGCTCTCTCGGCGTGCGCCTTGAGCCGTCTGCACAGTTGGACTGGCAAGGAAGTGGAGCGTCGCCCGCTCGGAACGCAAATTCGACCACGCTGGTTGAAGACATAACCCCTCAAGAGGAAGAGATAAAGACCCCGCTGCACCTTGCGGTCGAAGCGGAAGAGGAACAACTTCCCGAGCCGGAAGAGATTGAACGAATCTCACGGCTCATGCTGACTTCAATTGTCGGCTACTTCGTGGCGGGGTGGTTTCTATCGCGAGCGTACATCATGACGCTCTTCATCTATGGCGGTATGGTTCAGGTGATCTACTCGATGGCGCTTGCCGGAAAGATCGCACCACCGAGAATGAAGCCATTCAAGGTGGTTCAATACTCCGCGATCGGATCGGTCGGACTTATCTTTGTGGTGTACATCATGCTGCGGCTGCAGCATTTGACGTCTCACTAGCAGCTACATCGGCTGGAAGGCAGCGAAGATCATCTTCAATCCGCGCATGGAATTGGCGACAAGGATGAGCCCAAGCGCGAAGTAGGCTAGGGTTACAGCATTCGCGATGTGATAAATAATCCTGTTCTCTCGATATTTCGCATAGCGAACCTTACCGAGCCGTTTCTTTAAAAACAAGGTGTAGTAATGAACCACGACCACGCCGACGGCGTGCCACAGACCATAGATCACAAAGTTCCAGCCAGCTCCGTGCCAGATCCCCATCAGCACAAAGACAATGACAATGGCGGCCGCAATGCAGTGCGGGGCGGAAGCCGGCCCGAAGCGGCGAACAAGAGACTTCGAAAGTGGCACAAAGACCATATCGCGCATGTAATTGGTCAGGGTCATATGCCAGTGAGCCCAGAACTCCTGCAAATTACGCTTGCTGAAGGGGCGATCGAAGTTCTCGTGTACGTGAATCCCTAGAAGGCCCGAGACACCGATGGCGATATCGCAGAAGCCCGAAAAGTTGAGATAGAGGTAAGCACAGTAGCCCGCCACCGCGATAGGGAAATCGATCCAATGGTGCGGCAGACCGTCGGCAAGCAGCCCATCGTAGGTTAGCTGATTGGCAAGATTTCCAAGAAAAACGTACTTCGTCAGACCAATCAGAATGCGCCCCCAGCTACGCCCGATGGGCGTAATTGTGCGATCGGGAGCGACCAGGGAATTGTGAAAGGCACTGTAGGGATTAATGGGACCGATGGAAAGCGTTGGGACGAAAAAAGCGAAGGACAGATACTCCGCAAAGCTGGGAAGCGGAACGATGCCGTTTCGGATCTCATGAACCATGTAGGTCAGCCGAAAGGCCATGTAAGAAAGTCCGAGAAAAAAATCTGCAAATACCTTATTTGAGAAAGGAGCCGGAACGAAGCCCTGCGTCCAGCTGCCAGGGACATACTTGATCAGGGCAAGTATCAAGAGAGGGAAAACGAGCGGGAACCATGAGCCCAGTTTCTTTTCCAGCAGAACGTATTGCACCGAGACCAGCAGAATGTAAACGACAAACATTATGCTCGAGAAAAGGAAGTACTGTTTCACATCGTGAAGACGGACTCCATACGTCCCTCTCGACAGACACACCGCGAGCGCAAAGACGAGGTTGACGGCGGCAAAAGCCGGCATGCGTAACCGGGCCGGCGACCAGCGCAGGACAACCCAGGCGGCGAGCGGGAAAAAGAGAAACGGCACCGTAAGGGTTACTAACAGAAGCGAGTTCGACAGAAAATGAGTCAGGCCGGCCGGCATCGTAAGACAGTTCTCCAGTTAAAAAGCCTGATAGACAAGATTGACGGACAGTGACTCCGGAGTAATGAACAGGGTCAGGGTAATTGCGGCAATACAGAGCGCGAAGAGGACGCCGACGAGAAGGGGATTTGCCTTGCTACTGGATGGTGCGGCCATGGGTCTCCTTCATATAAAGATCGAGCACCGCCGGCGTGATCGCGCGCGTGAAGAACTCCTTGCCGTTATCGTTGAAATGCTGATCGTAGTAGTAGTTGTTGATCTCCGAGGCCGGTGTCGCCTGGAAAAGCGTCGCCGATGGAATCCCCAGCACGGGAGCGGCAGGGAGACCGACGATCTCCGGCCAGTACATCCGCTCCGGAATTTGACTCATTCCCCGTTCCGTATCTTCGGGAACGTGGATCATGGCGAAAGGAACGTTATATTGTTTTGCCAGGTTGCCGATCTCACGTGCCCAATGCCTGTGATAAGGGCCAAGAGCGAGACCCTGGAAGTCGAAGTTGTTGTCCGCCACGCCGTGGGAAGACATGCTGTCGACAGGAATCTGCGGGGGTGTCCGGGGTTCGGTCACAAAAGGGCCACCGAAGTATCCAACGGAGCCGTATTCCGACTGCGATCCCAACTTGGCGACCAGCCGCGGACTTTGGACGAGGCGATTGGGGCGCAGGTAGTTGACCATCTGCCTGGGAGCTCCGAGAACCTGCGCACCATAGATCGCCATCCTTTGGCGAAAGGAGAGGCCGGAGGTCGACTCCGGGAATTCTCCCCATCGCATCCACCGGTAAGCCTGGATATGTGGAGCGTCGCCGATCAACGCCAGGGTGGGCATGTCCATAATGACGAGGTTGGCTTTGCGATGCTCGAGGAAGTCACGCATCAGCATGTACTGCATATCGAGCCCTTGCCATTTCAACGAAAGGCGAGCAACCTTCGCTGGCCTGCCGAGGCTGGCGCTCAGCTGCTGCTGAACGTAATTCATGTCGACGCCACGCACGATGAGCGAGCTGCCGACAAAGAGAATGTCAACGGGTCCCTTCTCTTCAAAGATATTCTGCTCATCGAGCGGGCCCGTGCCGGTCTCGACTCGAATACCGCTATAAACGCGGTCGCGCGGAGGCAGGCCCGCAACCGACATCAGCATCGGCAGCGTAAGCAGAATGCCAATCACGAGAATCAGGGCTACCGCATGACGGTTCGACCAGATCGCGGGAAACATTTAAGCCTTCGCACCTTCATTCATACGTCGCTGAATAAGGTCGGCAAACTCGCCAAGATTCTTCGTCGCTTCTACCTCACCGACCCGGAAGCGAACGTTAAAGGCCTTCTCGACTCCCAGAACAAGCGAGATCTGCAGCAACGAGTCCCACTCCTCCACGTCGTTGGCACTTAGTTCGGGGGCGACCTTTACGTCGTCCAAAAACACGTCGTCGAAGACAGTCTGCATCTTGCCAAGGATTTCAGTTTGCGTCATAAGCTCTCCGGTCTATCTGAATATGAGTTTTTCCAGGTTCAAAGTTTTCAGTGATCAACTGATAGGTGGCGCGCTCCGGCGTCTCTTCTACCAGCGAGAACCCCATGCGGGGAAAGAGATCACGCACCATGCCGTTTTTCTCCGTAGGCAGGTAGTGTCCCACGACCGATGTGCAACCACGCTGCAGCGCCACACGAACGATCTCGTTGACGACCTCGTCCTCCATCTGGCGCTTGAGGACACGACAGCTCATTAACCATGTATCGACTATGGCTGTCGCACCTTCTACCCTGACAACGACTACCGAGATGAGACCGTTGTCTCCAAACTTATCGGCGAGCCGCACGCTGAATCCGTAGTGCTCCTGATCAGCCAGCAGGGCTTCGACCTCGGCTTCGCTGCGTCGGCGGGTGGTTACGTTGAATTGATTGCTCTTGTTGATCAGCTGCGAGATACGAGGGACATCGACCTGCGTGAACTCGCTGATGACGCTGTGCATCTCAAGCGAGGCCAGATAGGCATCCATATCCGTTCCCGCGTTCATCGCCTGGGATCGCGCGGCCTGCTGTTGATATTGTTCGCCACGCTTCAGGTCATCGCCTGTGATCGAACGAGACTCGAAGAATCTTGAGTTAAGAAGCTGGGATGCGTATTCAGCCGGATCAGGGCCAAGCCAGATCGTCTCGATCTCGGGAACAAACTGTTTCACGATCTCGATCTCCGCCGGATTGTCATCGACAAAGACGATCGAATCGAGGCCCAGGTTCAGCTCCTGCGCAATCCGGCGCAGATTCTCGGATTTTGGCTCCCAATTCGCCTGGAAGCAGGCGATATCCTTCAAGCGCAGAACCATCTCGGGATGCTTCTCAAAGGGCTCGGCGGCATTCTTGTAATCGTTCTTGCTACAAACCGCGAGCACAACGCCACGCTTTGCCAGCGATGCGATGGCGAGCTGAAATTGCTTGAACGCCTCTCCGCGAGGATGCGTCCCGCCGATCTCGATGCCGGTCATGCCATCGTCGCCGATTACGCCTCCCCAGAGCGTGTTGTCGAGGTCAAGGGCAAGAACTTTCTTCGAGGATCGATGCAGAGAGGCGACGATGGCGGCAACCTCCTTTGCAATATCCACGGCGAAGTCAGAAGAATAGAGCTGTTTGGTCTCGAACCAGGCCCGTGGATCATGGGCGTCTGCGGCCCCGCGCCGCGTGGCAAGAAACTCCGCATCGCAGATGTGAACATAGGACGGCGCACCAAGGCCGAGCTCAAGATTGACTAGCTTGCGAAAGCTCCAGTTCGACCCGAGTGTCCTTACCCGGAACGGGCCAGGGTCGAATTCGGCTGCAGGCAGAAAATTCGCAAGGATCACCTCGGCTCCAGATCGCTCATGTGCCATCCGGCAAAGACTCAGCAGATCCTCTGCAATCTTCGTCGCCTCGGCCCGTTGGAGGGGATGAGGATCGGTCATCGCCCCGTGATACGTGCAGCGCTGATTTGATGGAACCAGGAAAATTACATCCGGCTGAGATGCGTAAAGCTCACTTTCAGGATCGAGAATCTCCGAGATGTAATTATCGTAATCGCCCTTCCAGAGCTCCGTTTCCCACCATCCTGTCGCCGCTGCAGCTCCAATCATCTGCTGCACCAGTTCATGCAAGGGATAGAGGCTTGAGCCTCCGACCATGGCCACGCGGATCGTCTTCTCAGGCGCATGTACGATGCCTGCTTTCAGCGCCTTCTTGCGCAGCGTAGCAAGTGAGAGTACCTCGGAAAAATCCGTTGCGTCTCGAGTGGCCGCTCGAAGCGCCGGCCAGAACTCTGCAGACCTTTGCCCCAGCAGCTCACGCGCATCCTCGACTCCAACCTTCAATTTTTGCGGCAGAACTACTGCTTCGCTACCCATACCACAACTCCTCTACTAAATCGCCCCTCAATCGCACTCGAGGCACTTGCACTTCATCGCATCCTTCCTTTTGCAGGAAGATGAGCTTTTCTACGTGGGGGACCTGGTAAGAATAACGCTGCAGTGCATCTGGAAGTTCGCGCTGCAGCTAGTATTATGTAAATTCGACTTCAGTTCTTTGTCTTTCCTTCGCACAATGGGACCGGCGCAGCGCCTCGCATGAAGATTATTCACGTTGTCTATAGCCTTGAGATGGGTGGGGCGGAGATTCTCGTAGCTCAGCTTTGCCGACTGCAGCGGGAGCATGGGCATGACGTCTCGGTGATCGCATACAGCAATCTTGGCACTCTGGGAGAGCAGCTTCTTGCTGAAGGCATCCCTGTACTCGTCCTTGGGGAGGCTTCCCTGCCCAGAACCTTTATTCGCTTCATCGGCGAGTTTCGGCGCCTCCGTCCCGACGTCGTGCATTGTCACAATCCGGCGCCCACGCTCCAGGCTGCGATTCCTGCAAGACTCGCCGGCGCGCGGTCTGTTCTGGCGACGCGTCACAGCCTCGTCGCGCCACCCTACGAAAAAGGCGCGGAGATAAGCTTCAATCTCGTGGCCCGCTTCTGCGACTGGGTGGTTGGCATCTGCGACGCCACCTGCGAGAATCTGCGACACACGTCCGGAGCTCCCCGCAATCGGATTGTGCGTGTTTATAACGGCGTGGATCCGGTGATACCTGTTGCTGCAGCCGAACAGCCTGCCAAAACCGGTCTGACGCTGCTGTTCGTTGGCCGACTCGCGCCCGTCAAGAGTCTTCCTACTCTGATTCGAGCCGTGGCGATTGCAGTCTCTCGAGTTCCCGATCTTCACCTCTGGCTGGTAGGTCATGGCGCCGAGCGGCCGCAACTTGATGAGCTGGTGAGCGAACTTGAAATCGAAGATCACATAACTTTCTGGGGAGAGCGCCTCAATGTAGCCGGCTTTTTCTCCGCCGCTGACATCTATTGCATGTCTTCCACCTCCGAGGGGGTCCCGATGTCGCTTCTGCAGGCAATGTCGGTTGGCCTGCCGTCGGTTGTCACGGATGTCGGTGGCATGGCAGAGGTGGTTAAGAACTCCAACGCCGGGCTGACGACTCCCGTCGGGGACGCCGCGGCCATGGCGGAAGCGATTGTTCAGCTCGCGTCCGATCCAGAGAGAAGAGCCTTCCATGCCGAAAACGCCAGAGCGGCTTATTGGAAGCACTTCACGCTCGAATGCGTGGATGCGTCCTACATGGAGCTCTACCAGCGCCGGCGTTGAAGTCGACAAAGTCATAATCCTCATACTTGAGCAATCGATAAGAAATACGGATCGTCAAACACACGAGAGAGCCGCATAGAACGCCCTTCGCAGAAGGAAGACGGGTTGAGGCTCGTTGATCGATCTAGCCTCCGAGTTCCGTTGACGTGTGAATCTCATACGCTCTCCCGTCCCCTCTCTAAGGGAATGGCAGTTGTGGGTACCTGTCCGCCCGGTGACCATATCTTCCATAGCGGACCGGAAGTAAAAATAAACTTGTAAAAACCGGCGACGGCCGCGATGTTCAGAACCAGCAACGCGCTCGCGGCCGAGGCCAGCCTGTGGATCAGAGGAAGCTTTGTCTTAAGACTGACCGCAGCCGCCAGCCAGAATGCCCACTGCGCAACCGCAACGACTCGCCATTCAAGCGAATGGATTCCAAGGACTGTGGCAGTCAGCAACATACACAGGAAAAGATACGGAACCACCAGCCTCATCAACTTATGCGAGATCAGTTGAAAGAGCACTCGATTGTGCGAACTCAGTGTCCAGGGAGCGAGAGAGAATAGCTGGTAGTTTCCCGCCAGGGTTCTCACCTTACGTTGAAATTCGCCGGAGACTTTGCCAGGCCAGGTGTCGATAACGATTGCGGAGCGGTCAAGGACGCTGCGATAGCCCTTACGCAGGATCGACAGGGGTTGAAACATGTCGTCCAGAATGATGCCCTCCGGAAATGGCTGCACCAGGCTACGGCGTGCAGCGTAGAAACCGCCATAGACACCCACTGGGGAATCCCACGCGGCCTCGCAGTTGCGTATCCACTGCTCATACTTCCAGTAGACGCCGCTGACTGCAGATGCTGCCGCGTCGTGGCCGTCGGTATTCAAAATCAATTCGCCTGCGACGCAGCCTACCGACGGGTCCGCGAAATTGCTCAACAACTTTTGGAGAGCCCCCGGAACGACCTTCGGGCGAATGTCGATAAACAGCAAAATCTCGCCCGTCGCGTGTGCAATGGCATGGTTAAGTGCCGCGGCCTTCCCTACCTGTTCGGGCAGAATGATCGTCTGCAGGCGAGACCGCTGCAGATCATTTAGCATCTCCGCCGTGCCATCGTTCGACCCATCCGAGACAATGATGACCTCGCGAACCAGCTCTGGCTCCAACCAGAGAAGATGTTCGACCTGAGCCTGAATCCTCTGGGCGCCGTTATGCACCGCCATAACGATGCTGACGGAGGCAGCAGTATCCGCTCTCTTCCACGGCCGCGAAAAAAATCGCGCCAGCAGAAACATTACCAACGGATATCCAACGTAGGTATAGACGATCCCCGCCAACGAGATCCAGAAGAGCGCCTTCATTGCGCACCTCGTCTGCGCAAAATGGTCTTGATGGTCTCGAACATGATCAGCAGATCGAGCCCAAGCGTCATGTGCTTGATGTAGTAGAGGTCGTACTCCAGCTTTTCTCGTGCCTCTTCGAGCGTCGAGCCGTAGCCGTACCGCACCTGCGCCCATCCCGTAAGACCAGGGCGGATCATGTGGCGTAGATCGAAGTAGGGGATATTCTCCGAGAGCCACGGCACGAACTCCGGTCGCTCCGGCCGCGGTCCGACGAATCCCATGTCGCCACGAAGCACATTCCACAGCTGAGGAACTTCATCGAGACGAGTCTTGCGCATGAACCCGCCGACCTTGGTTGCACGCGGATCATCCTTGCTGGCCCACTTTGCTCCCGCGATCTCGGCGTCCGTTCGCATCGTACGAAACTTGTAGACGGTAAAGTTTCGACCGCCCATCCCAACCCTGACCTGCCTGAAAAAGATTGGTCCAGATGAAGAGAGCCGTACTGCCAACACCACGAAAGGCAAGAGGGGCAGAAACAGGAGAAGACCCGCCGCAGCGGTCAGGGTCGAGACGATGCGGCGTGCAAACTGCTGGGAAGGCTTCACACGAAAACCTTCACTGTAGATAAAATTGCTGGGCCGTAGACCATCAAGATAGAGCTTGCCGGTCAGACGCTCCAACAGAGCTCCCGCCTCTTCGATGACCACTCCATCGAAGCGTAGCTTAAGCAGCTCGCGCAGAGGGAGTTCTCCACGGCGGTCTTCAAGCGCAATGACGACACGATCGATTCCTGGATTCCTTCCCCGAAAGGATTCAAGCGCCATACTGAAGGCCTCTCGGCGCTCACCTTTGTCGACCGGCATCGGCTCAAAGCCCACCACTTCCATGCCTGCATCTTTACGCAAGCGCAGGGTGTCGGCAATCATGCGTGCGCGATCGCCACCGCCTAAAACATAGACACGCTCACGAAATACCTCTCTACCGATGATCCATTCATAGGCACCGCGCCATAAGACGAGGCCCAGCGTGAGGAACATAAGGCCAAGCAGAAGTACGTAATGCGCGATATCAACCTGCGGAAAGAAATAGATCACCGCAGAGAGCAGGAACGAGAGAAAGCCAAGGACAAGCAAGAGCCGGAAATAGATCTCCCACCGCTCGGAGATGCGCTGAGGCTCATAGAGGTCAAAGTAATAGGAGAGTAACAACGTCAGAATCGTGAGAGCTGCGATCTTGATCACGCCGTACTCGTAGTTCAGACAGATGTATGTATCTGGCCCGAGGATCAGCACCGTCGACAGCAAAAACGATCCGCTGACGATCAGAGCCTCGCACATCAGAAGAATGATAGTGCGGGTCGAATAATACACATTGAAGAGTCGAATCATGTACGACGATGCTCCCGCTTACTCCTTATTTGAGTTATATCCGTAATAGCTGCCGGTTTGAGGATTCTCGTGCACTGCATTCAGAACAAACCCGAGGACATTGGCGGCACGCAACTCGGCTACAGCCCGCTGGGCCACGGTGTACCGTGTGATCCCGGCACGCGCAACCAGAAGAACGCCATCGCAGGAGCGCGCAAGATTCACTCCATCCGAGACCGGTACGACCGGCGACGAGTCCACGATAATCCAGTCAAAGTGAGGAGCAGCCATTCGCAGAAGCTCGCCAAACCTGGCATTTCCAGAGAGATCGGCAGCCTTGTCGCCACCGTTGCCGCCGGGGATGAACGTAAGGTTTGAAAGAGCATTATGCACCGCAGCTTGCGCACCCCCTGTCTCTTCCTGGCGCTGCATGATCTGTTCGGCGGATGCCTTTCCCGCCAGGTACTCAGCAAGCCCCGGATGTGATTCGGTGCCTAACAGTTCATGAAGCGTGTACCGCCGCATGTCGCCATCGATTAACAAAACCTTGCTGTTTTTATGCCGTGCCAGGCTGACCGCAAGGTTCGCCGAGATAAAGCTTTTGCCTTCCTGAGGCAGGCCGCTACTCACCATGATGGATTTGATGGGCCGAATATCACGTGCTTCATAGACTCGCGAACGCAGACTGCGAAACTGCTCGATCGCCGGACCTCTCTCGAGGAGAGATGGCAGACGAACGATGGAAGGATTCCACTGACGCCGCGGAATTGCTTCGAGGTTCAGGCCGCCGCTTCCTCGCGATACCTCAACCTCCATCGATGCCTCTGCGAAAGGTGAAGGAATGTCATACTCCGCTGTCGCCGCGGCCGATCTGCTATTCAGGCTTCCCAAGGGAGCGGGTGGCTCGGCCTCCGGGCGTTCCTGCCTTCTTTCCAACTCTGCTTTTTGAAGTGCTTCGTATATGCGACTCATCGATCTCGCCTTCCCTTCGGTTCGTCATCCAGTGACGTCATCAGTCCAGCACCTTCACCGCTATTGCTGCCGTGCCCGCCGAATGCGACTGGCGAGACTAGAAACGGTTGTGTCTCCAGCTCCAGCTCCGATGCGACTCCATCCACGATCGCGGGGGAGACCTCTTGCACCTGCTCGACGTAGGCCACGATCAAGCAGTGTTCGCATAAAAGGTTGATGATGCGCGGAATTCCGTGGCTATACCGAAAGATCCGGTTGAGAGCGTCCGCAGTAAAGATCGGACGAACAGCCCCGGCAAGTCGCAGGCGTTCCGCAACGTAGGAGTGGGTCTGGTTCTCCGTCAGCGATTGGGTGCGGCACCACAAAGCAATTCGCTGACGCAGCTGGCGCACGCTGGGGTGTCGAAGCTTCTCCTCGAGCTCAGGCTGACCGGAGAGGATGATCTGAAGAAGCTTCTCGGAGGAGGTCTCGAGATTCGTCAGCAGGCGGATCTCTTCCAGCAGCTCCCAGGAAAGATTCTGCGCTTCATCGATAACGACCACGCACGTCTCTTCCAAGCGAAAACGTTCAATCAACCAGCGATTCAACTGCAGCAGCATGCCGGACTTGGTTCTGTTGGCCGGGATAATCCCAAAATCCGCCAGAACGAATTCCAGGAAATCCAGCACCTCCAGGCGAGGATTGAAGACAAACGCCGTCGAGATGCGCCGGTTGCTGAAGGAGGCGAGAGCTCGCTTGAGCAGGGTTGTCTTGCCGGTCCCGACCTCTCCGGTAAGAACCGTAAATCCCTTGCGTGCAGAGATGCCATATTCCAGACATGCCAGCGCCTCGCGTGTATGCGGCATCATGTACATAAACCGCGGATCAGGACTGGTGCCAAAGGGATTGCTATGGAGTTTGAAGAAGCTGTTATACATTCGTCATCCGCCCGCGTTCATCAGAGGCTTGCCAGCCTGGAGTTCTGTCTTCTTATTACGGCGTGCCCTTGGCCAGCGGCTGGCACTGGCAGCCGGTCCTTCAGGATTGTTGACGGAGAACGAGATAACACCAAGAGTCGGAAGTTTCGTAAAGGCCCAGACATCCCGCTCCGATCGGACCGCCGTATCGCGATACTCTCTCCAGGCAACCAGCATCGTTCCCAGAATCAAGCCGGCCATGAACCCGGCGCCTACGAAGACACCGCGCTTGGGAAACATCGGGCTGTCAGGCAGGTTTGGCTGATCCATGACACTGAACTGTTCTCCCTGCTGCCGGTGTTCAAGATCGGTTGCCATCTTCGACTGATTCATCTTCTTCAACAGGTCGTCATAGAAGCCCTGTGCAGTTTCATAGTCCCGGGTGATGTTCTTATACTCTTCAAGCACTCCCGGGCTGGCGGAGATCCGATCCTGATACGTCCGAACCTGGCTCGAAATAAGCGCCTGGTCATGCCGTTTGGCCTGAATTCCTTGCTCCAACGAGCGAAGCTGAGCGCGCAACTGTTGCACAGCAGGAGAATCGTTGCGATTTGGTGTTGTGCTGGTCGGTGCAGGCGTGGAAGAGGCTGCAGGCGCCTCGGCGATCTGCGCACGCACCTCCTTGATCCTTCTTCGCACAGCGACAACGTCCGGATAGTCGTCCGTATAGCGCCGCGTCAACTCCGATTCCTCGTTCAGCAGGGTCTGTAACTGTGCCTGCTGGGCTCCCGGAGCCGCTGCTCCATGCTCTCCCGATGGCGCAAAGCTCTGTTGCTGCACGATCATGGATTCGGTGTAACTCTTGTCCTGCTCCATTCGGTTGAGAGCCTGCGTCGTCGCATCCAGCTGCGTATTGAGGCTGGTCAGCATGTTCATATTGGGAGTCTCCTCGCCGGGGAGCCGTCCCATGTACTTCGATTGGAAGACGGCCAGCTTTGCGTCCTGCTCATCCAGGTTTCGCTTCGCATCTGCCAGTTGGCCTTTCAGGAACTCCGTCGTGCCCTCTACCGATTGCGCGCGCGCATTCAGATTGGCTGTCACGAACAGCGATGCGATCTCTCCGCAAACCTGCTGGGCGTTATGCGGGTCGGAGTCTTTGAACGAGATGAAGAACCCCGGCAACCCTCCCGTTCGCGCCATCTCGGAGTGAATGGGCTTGATATCGATGTTTTTTCTCGTCTGATCGATCCGGTCATCCATCGACATCTTCTTGGTGCCGTAAAGATTGAATCGCTCGATGATCGGCTCCAGGCGGGAGCGACTGAGGATCTGCTCCTTCATCGAAGCCAGGCGCGCAGTGATGTCTTCGACGACAACCGGCCGGACATAGTCGTCCGGTACCTTCTGCTGTTCGACGAGGATGAGAGTCTGAGAGAGATACTGCGGCGAAACCACAAACGTCAGCGCAAACCCCACGAGCGCCAGAAGCACCGCGGGCACCGCGATCATCCAGCCTCTACGTTTCAGAATTCCAATGTAATCGTCCACATTGAGCGTACGATGTCCCAGCATAATTAACTCCTTAGAAGTCTCCGAGACGGGTCGACTGCGGTGTCCAGGAGATCCCGAGTCCGAAGATGTGCGATAAGCCATTCACGGCATTCGGCGTTAGAAAGCCCTGACTGATCGATTGATTCTGTGCTGTATAGCTGGCGAAACCGGAGATGGTGCGCGTAAACCCATGAGTGACCTGCAAGGTTCCATACTCCGTGTTCGTTGCACCGTTGACAGATCCAGCATTCTGCGAAAACACAAGCAATCCTGTCGTCCGCGTGTACACCAGGGAAGCGGAAGCAGCCCACCGCTGGCTAAGCGTTCGCCCTGCGGTTCCGGTTACGGTATCCGACAAAGCTCCAGGCTGAACTCCCGAGCCGCCGTTGACCCCATGCATGTAGCGCAGACCATAGTTGGCCAGCCTGCGGTTATATCCCAGACCGGCATTCAGATA
The DNA here is from genome assembly GCF_004217555.1 of Edaphobacter modestus. Taxonomy (GTDB): domain Bacteria; phylum Acidobacteriota; class Terriglobia; order Terriglobales; family Acidobacteriaceae; genus Edaphobacter; species Edaphobacter modestus. The sequence continues at coordinate 4,532,991 of NZ_SHKW01000001.1, read as the reverse complement.
ATAGTTGAGTCTATTGGGGATCAGAGGTGCCGCCGAGGTCTGAATCCACATTGGACCGGCGGAGACATCGGTTGAGAGCGACCGCGTCCAGAGGCGGGAATATGACAGATTGATTCCCTTGGTTTCATAAGTAACGCTATTGGCCGGAAATCCAGGCGGATAGATTGCGAGAAGATTGTTGGTATTGAAGGTCGAATATACCGCACTCAGACTAACGGAGTTTCGCAGGTCGATGCGGTGATTGAGCGCAACCTGGCCGCTCACCATCGAGGTATCGAGACCGGCGTTTTTGTCCAGAAAGTGCAACACCGACCAGGAACCGCTGCCGCTTATCGAGGTTCTCCCCGTCAGCCTCCGCTCGATCGTTCCACTCATCATGTTGCTCAGGCGATTTCCTGAGTAGGTTAGAATTCCGCCGGCGGGTCCCTGCGAGGGACCATCGATTGGGATGGTTCCCGGATTGTTGATGCCCGGAACTCCGGCGACGCCCGTCACTGGCGACTGGGGAAGAAAGCTGAACGAGTCGCTGATATTAAGAATCCATCGACCTTTAATGAGCGATTGACTGAGAGCCACGTTCTGGTACGTTGAAGTCCCCTGCCCTCCCTGACCAATCACCACTCCACCCGCGAACAGAACCGAGGTGGGATGAACCATGCTGAGAGAGGAATATCCGACAACGCCGGAAAACGCCGTCGAGCTGGTTGCGTTCCCCGCTCCGTAGTAACCATATTGAACAATCTCTGATGCGCTGAGGGAATAGTGAACGGTGCCGTCGACCCATGACAAGCGAGGTGCAGTGGTGCCGGCGGGCGTCTGCGTTTGTACCGGAACCGCCGTAGGCACAGCCTGACCCGACAATCGTCCCGCGAGGACGAACAAAAATACGGAAATTGGAATCCAGATCTTCATTGGTTGGCTCATGGAACGACGATCGTGTCTCCCGGCTTCAGGGTTATATCCTGCGACCCTTCCCCTTTGAGGGCCTGCTTATAGTTGAAGGGGATCTTCAGCTGTTTTCCGCCTTCGTTCCGCAGAATGTAGATTTTCTTGGAGTTAGCGAAGGCCGAAAGCCCCCCTCCCGCCGCAATCGCCTGCAAGGGAGTCATTCCGGGCGTAATCGGGATCGGTCCTACATGTCCGACCTCTCCAATGAGGAAAATTCGCTGACTGGTGTCCGCCATCACCACCACGGAGACATTGGGATCCTGGATATATTTCTTCAGCTTTACGGTAATGTCATCAGCCAGTTGCATCGGCGTGCGCCCAGCCGCGCGCAGGTCGCCGACCAGAGCGATCGAGATCATGCCATCGGGTCGAACCGGAATCGTTCCTGAAAGCGATGGTTCCTTCCAAACCGTGATGGCGAGGGAATCGTCTGGACCGATAACGTACCGGGCATTATCGACGGCCGGGGCTCCCGTTAGGGTCGCAGGTCCAGTCGGTGCCGTAGCCTGTGGAGAAGCGGAACTCTGGGCCGTGCCACTTCCTTGCCCCCCAGCAGGGGTTTCCGGTTTTTTTACAGAATCCTGACCTCGGCCAGAGGCCGACAGCATAGCAACGAGAACTCCGACGTAGAACCATTTCATGGGCCCACTCCCGATCCGCCGGGAAAACTCCATCCGACTCTTTCGATTCTCACTCATCCGGTTCAGCTCCGCTCCTTCATTTATCAACTATTCAATTGATTCCAATCGACTTCCCTCCAGAAGGGGAAAGACGGGCTACTGGGGGAGGCCCCTTTCTTTTTGAACCGTCCCTTCTCTGAAATCCTGGTTCTCTTCAGAGCGGCTTGCGTGAGTGCAAGATTACATGCGCCCGTCAAACATAAGCCGAAGAAGTCGATATACTCCCAGCAAGCACAAGGAATGCCAAATCGCGCTGTGAACGAGTTTTTTTTGCAAGGCCACGTTCTGGTCCATATATAGACCCGTCACCGGTGTCTACAGCGACCGATCTCAAGAAAAAGTGGCCGATGACTTCACAAAAGCACCCTTATGGTATGCAGAATGGCAGCCAGAGTGGGAAAACTTTTTCCCTTTTCCCTACAACTATGGTCGAGTATCTTCCTACGCAGTTCAGTTTCAGGTCAGAATTGCGCTTATCTTCGGATCTATTCGCGGCAAGGAAATTGCTTACAGATGATTTGTGAAGTATAACGCCCTAGAAACGGTGACCGGCAGCTTGCAAAACGAACAGCTCTCTCCAGAGATTCTTCCCGGCCTCGATCAGGTTCCCTTGAGCACTGTCGGGATTCGGATTCCATCGCGGATCTGGGTACCGGCGACAATCATCGGTGCGCTTCTACTCGCACTCTACTACCGCATAGGGGTCAAGCTTGTAGTCGACTGGTATAACATCGCCGACTACTCTCATGGCTTCCTGGTTCCGCTGTTTTCTATCTTTCTTCTCTGGGATCGCCGGAAACAGATTGCCGGGACACCCGTCCGCCCAAGCTGGGCTGGTCTTCCCCTGGTCTGCCTGGGACTTCTCATCCTGATCTTCGGCGTCTACGGCGTTGACCTGTTTACGTCGAGAATCTCCTTTGTCATGCTCCTGGCGGGTCTCATCTGGACCTTTCTGGGAAGCGCAATGCTCCGTCAGCTTCGGTTTCCGGTCCTGATCCTGCTCCTGGCGATTCCGTTCCCCGCAATCATCTTCAACCAGATCACCTTCCCCCTTCAGCTGCTGGCCTCGAAGTTAGCGAGCATGTCGCTCCCCCTGCTCGGTGTTCCAGTACTGCAGGAAGGGAACGTCATCCAACTGCCCGTGATGAAGCTTGAAGTCGCAGAGGCATGCAGCGGGATCCGTTCCTTAATGAGCCTGTTCACCCTGGCTGTGTTTTATGGATATTTTCTTGAGCGCACAACAGCACGTCGCGTTCTTCTCGCCGTTGCCAGCATCCCGATTGCGGTAGCCGCCAATGCCATTCGTATCGTCGGCACCGGGCTTTGTGTGCAGTACTGGGATCCGGTCAAGGCACTTGGATTCTTTCACGAGTTTTCCGGTTGGGTTATGTTCGTCATCTCCTTGGGTTGCCTTTATCTGATCCATCGCCTCATGCGGCTGATTCTCAAGCCCAGAGAGGAGGTAGGCGCATGAAATCTTCGCGTTTCTGGACCGTCACCCTGTTTATGGCCGTCACTCTCGCGCTGCTGATGCATCGTGGAGATGCGGATAACGTCCCCGCCAGTGAGCCACTCAGCCTGATGCCCAACGTCATCGACGGTATGGTCGCTCAGGATATGCCTCTCGAGGATGAGGTGCTCGCCGTACTTGGAAAGGGTGACTTCCTCAATCGGATCTACAGCATGCCCACGGCTCGTGCGGTCTCGATGAAGCCCTCTGCAGCTTATCCTGTAAGCCTGTTTATCGGCTACTTCGCGACGCAGCGCACCGGCCAGTCTATTCATTCCCCGCAGCACTGCCTGCCGGGTGCGGGCTGGATCTTTGAGAACTCCAGCTACACCAGCCTTGACGATACTCGTGGCAAGCGCTTCAACGTTGGGGAGTATGTCATCAACAACGGAGAATCCAGGCAGTTCGTAATCTACTGGTACCAGGCGCACGGTCGCAGCATCGCAAATGAGTACAAGGCAAAAGCCTATATGCTGGCCGATGCCATCCGTTTCAACCGGACGGACGGAGCCCTCGTTCGAGTGATCACTCCTATCTCCAGCTCCGAACAGGTCGCGGATGCGCGCGAGCGTGCGATCCGGTTCACAACGCACATGACTCCATATCTGTCTCAGTTTATTCCCAACTGAGACGGCACTTTAACACGCTGCGGGACGAAATCCGAGCGTAAAGATCCATCTCAGCAGATATGCCTGAATGGACGATTGATGAAGGAAAGGTACCATGAGAATTTCGCGGGCTCTCGCTCCAGTTCGTCTCTCTGCCGCCATTTTGACAGCTTCACTCGCTCTGGGTTTCGCCACCGGATGCTCGCGCGATCCCAACAAACAAAAACATAAATATCTTGAGAGCGGAAAACGCTACGCCCGTGATGGCAAGCTCAAGGAAGCGACCATTCAATTTTCGAATGCGCTCAAGGTCGACCGCAACTTTGCCGACGCTCACTATGAGCTGGCAAAGGTCTACATTAAGCAGGGATCTCCGATGACGGCCTATGCGGAGCTCGCCCGTACCGTGGACCTAACTCCTAACAACCAGGAGGCACGCATTGAGCTGGGAAACCTGCTCCTGGCCGGAAATGCCTTGGACAAGGCCACCGAGCAGGCGAACGCGGTTTTAGCCCTGAACAGCAACAACGCGGATGCCTATGCTCTTCTGTCAGGTATAGCAACCCGCAAGAGGGACCTCAACACAGCACTGACTCAGATCCAGAAGGCGTTATCGATCGATCCAAATCGTGCTGCCTTCCACACTACCCTCGGTATGCTCCAAGCCGCCAATCCGGCCACATCAGGACAAGCAGAAGAACAACTGCGTAAAGCGGTTGCACTCGACAACAAGAACGTCGCCTCACATATTGTTCTGGGCAGCATGCTTCAGAAGAAAGGAGATGTGTCCGGCGCTCTCGCAGAGATGAATGCGGCCGTCGCGGCCGATCCGCACAACATCATCGCCCGGTCCAGTCTGGCTGATCTCTATATGCGTCAGAACGATCTGCCCAAGGCTGAAGAGATTCTTCGCAAGGCAGCCGACGATCTTCCCGATGACGGCAGTGCATCCGACATGCTGGCAACTTTCTACATTCGGACCAAGCAGCTGGATCGAGGAACTCAGACGTACGCCGATCTGGTTCAGAAACATTCGAAGAGTCCTTCGCTCAAGCTCTCCTATGCACGCCTTCTGATCGCCAAGAAAGATCTGGCTAAGGCCCGCACCCTCGGACAGGAACTGGCCAAAACGGACAGCGAACTTCCCCAGGTGGCCCTGCTGAATGGAATGCTGATGCTGAATGACGGTAAGGCAGCCGGGGCCTTCGATATTCTTCAGAAGGCCGCGAAGGCTAACCCGGAAAACCTGCAGGTAAAGATCTGGCTGGGTCGAGCCGCTGTGGCCAAGGGCGACGTTCCTGCTGCCCAGCAGGCATTCCGCGACGCCGTCCGCATCAATCCTCGAAACAATGACGCACAGCAAGGGCTGGCCCAGATTTCCATCGACCGGCGCGACTTCACGACTCTCGCGCAACTGGGTGATGCGACGATCGCCTCCACTCCGCAGTCTGCCAACGGCTATATATGGCGCGGCATGGCAGAAGGCAGCCAGTCTCTTAACGACAAGGCCGAGGCCGACTTCAAAGAGGCCATCAAACTGGACCCAGATAACGCGACAGGCTATCTTGAGTTGGCACAACTGCGCCTCGCCCAGAAGAATATGAGTGAAGCGCGCAAACTACTCGAGCAGTCGCTCTCTCACAATCCCAGCTCTTCGCGCGCGCTGCGACTGCTCGCCGCTACGTATGTGGTGGAAAAGCAGGGCGCCAAGGCTATCAGCAGGGTCCAGGAGCAGATTGCGAAAGCACCGCAAAATGGAGACATGTACAGTCTGCTCGCACAGCTGCAGGGCGGTACCGGAGATACGGCAGGCGCCCTCGCCTCGGCCGAAAAGGCCATGCAGATGAATCCTAACGATCCGGTTGCGGCAGTCGTCTACACCCGCGCCGTCATTACCAGCGGCGATCCCGGAAAAGCAGTCGCGAAGTGGCAGCAATGGACAACCGACCATCCCAGCGATGCTCAGGGCTTTACCGTTCTCGGCACCCTTCAGGAAGCGCAGGGCAGCCGTGATCAGGCTGTCGCTTCGTACAAGAAGGCACTTCAGATTCAGCCGGACCAGCCGGTCGCAGCCAACAACCTGTCTTATCTGATGATCGAGACAGGCCAGAATATCGACGTGGCGCTGTCCCTCGCGCAGGTCGCCCGCCGCGCCATGCCAAACTCACCCAGCACGGCTGATACTCTCGCCTGGGCTTATTACCATAAGGGAAATTACACCTCGGCGCGGGATCTTCTGGAAGATGCCGTGAAGTCCAGTCCGAACGATGCCGCCTTCCACTATCACCTCGGATTGACTTACAGCAAACTCGCAAAGACATCCGACGCCACGCAGCATCTGAAGAAGGCCGTCAGTCTCGCTCCGAACAGCCAAACTGCGAAGGACGCCGAGAAGGCGCTGGGCCAGCTCAGCTGATCCTCGTTTCCGTTCGCTGCCGGACCTGTGGCCATCGCTCAGGTCCGGCTCAATCTACTTTTAGGGAAACGTGTGAATAGCAAAACCATTGCTCGCAACACAGCCTGGTATGGGCTGGAAAATCTTATCGGCTTTGCGACGTCGCTGATTACCTCGATCGCCATCGCCCGGACTCTCGGGCCGACGAAGATGGGATACATCATCTACGTCACGTGGTTGACTGGCATTGTCAGCCAGCTCGGCTCGGTCGGGATCCCCATTACAACCCGTAAATACATGGCCGAATATCTCGGCGGCGGCGACTATACGACCGCGCGTTTTATCTACTTCCGTACTCTGCTGATTCAGACCCTTCTCGCTGCCGTCGCTACATTCGGAGCCGTCATCTGGGTCTTCTACAACGCTCCCGCCGAATATCGTATCGCCGCGCTTCTACTGGTCCTTGGCATGCTTCCGGCGATGAGCAACTTTATCTCTGCGCAAGCCAATGTCGCCTCCGAAACCCTCTCAGCCAATCTGCCTGGCTCACTCGCATCGACCGCCACATACTTTATCCTCACCTTGCTGGCAGTCGTACTGGATTGGGGAGTCAACGGGATCGCCTTCGCAATGTTTGCGATGAAATGGGTCGATTGCCTTGTGCGGCTCGTGCCCACCATGCGGCGCATCCTCACCTGGAAAAGTGGGCATGCTCATCCCCCCGCAGATCTGCGAGCCCGCATGATGAGTTTTGCTTCCCAGAGCGTAATGGGAATGCTGCTTACGTTGGTCGTATGGGATCGCTCTGAGCTCTTCCTCCTGAAGCACCTCACTCCTGATATTCGCCAACTCTCCTTCTACTCCGTCGCCTTCAGTCTTGCAGAGCGTCTTCTCATCTTCCCTTCCATCTTCGCCGCCGCCAGCGGTGCAAGCATGTATGCGCAGTATGGCCGGGACCGTTCCAGGCTTCCCTCGATGACAGCCGCCTCAGCTCGCTACATCGCATTGATCTCACTTCCCATCCATATCATCGCGGTTCCGCTAGCAGCGCCGGTTGTCCTCGTACTCTATGGCAAACAATATGTAGGAGCACTGGTCGTCGCAACTGTTGCGCCGCTGCTCTGCCTTCCCAAGGCATTTTCCGGTCCTATTCAGAGCCTGTTTGAGAGCGTAGATGAGCAGAAGTACTTCATTGTCACGACCGTCATCGCCTCGTTCATCGATATCGCCGTTGCGTGGCTTCTGATTCCTTCTTACGGCGCACTTGGAGCCTGCCTTGGAAGCGGTGCCGCACAATTTACTGCCGTGGTTCTCATGTGGGCAATCGGGATTCGACGCTACGACATCCGGCTTCCCTGGGGATTCATATTCAAGATCAGTGCAATTAGTGCCTTTGCAGCCTGTTCTGCTTACCTCGTAACTTCTAAACTGGCGGCTCTTCCTGCCCTCCTGGCTGGTTGCGCCATCGCAACCGGCGTCTTCATCCTGCTGGGTTATATCTTCAAAATTCTCGAGCCGGAAGATCGTGATCGGTTCAAAGTAATTTCGGACGCGTGTCCGCCGCCGGTCGCCGCCCCAATCAACTATCTCCTCGATCGCTTTACCCGCGGTCTGGCTCCGAATTCAACCGCCATTTAGCCGTCTCGACTCCTATCGCGTCTTCCAAGCGGCAACGGGCTGCTTCACCCCACAAAAAAATGAGTGAGGAGATTTCTCCTCACTCGCAATTGGATCTGCTCTAACTGTTCCTTCACGGCAGGGCTCCCGGCACCTGCCGCAAAGGAACAGTTTCGACAGACTTACTTCAAAGCGGATACCTTCATCCGACGCAGAAGAGCGCCGGCCGAACCGATCAGCCCCGTGCCGAACAGCAGGAGCGATCCAGGCTCAGGAACCGGGCTGCCATTGGTAAGGCTGCCGGAGAAGTCAAGCCCTTGATGAACCAGAGCCGTCTGCTGCACGTTGAAAGTCAGGATGTTCGTTCCCGCCAGAAGCGTGATCGACGTCAGGTCGAAGCTGAACATCGAGGTGCAGTTCGGGGCAATGTCCGCGCAATGCGAATTGGTTCCGAGCGCGCCGGCAGAGATGATTTCGACACCATTCAAAAGAACGTTTGCGGTGTCATCGGCCATGATGATCATGGAACCGGAGTAAACGCCACCCTCAGCGTCGAAGCTCGTCGTATAGGTATACGTTGCGTTTGGGTCAACATTACCGCCTGTTGGACCCGAGTTGGGATCGTAGGATACCCAGCTTGAGTTCCCTGCAGGACCGGACCACGCGCCACCCGGAGAAATGTTATATGTCTGCTGCGCACCAAACATCACCGCAGTGTTGTCGAATGGACCGGCCGGTGTAGAACCACCATTTCCATTGGAAGCGCCATAGCTACCAACAGAGATCGTTTCTGCTGCTGCAAACGCGGTCGAGAGAACCAGAACCGCCGCCAGAGCAGAGAATTTCGAGAAGAGCTTCATTGAACCTTCCTCCTGGAAAAATGCCGTCGAAATTGACGGCTGGAATTGAATTGAACCTTCGAGCAAATTCGGGAATCCCATGACACTGCTGCGGAAACAATTGAAACTAAGGGCCGAAAATCGATTTAGGTTTCTTGAATCTCTTACGTGCAGATCACCGGCCAAAATAGATCCCATATAAATCAATAACTTGCAAGTAGAATCTTAATCGGAAGCTGCAAATATCTGCCTATCGAAATAGGAAATTTGGCCCTATCTCCCCTAAAGAAAGCTGTTTACAATCACTGTCGCTCCGCAGTCTCAAGATTAGAATCCTCCCTCGAACTCGGAGAGGATGCCACGGAGAGGGCCAAGAACGGGCGCGCAGATTTATCTCGTACATCTGCAAGTGCCACGGATCACAAAGATTTAGGCTCGTTCCTTTCGTCAAACCGAATGAGGGCATAAGCTTCAGACAGGACCCTGATGACCGTAAACACGTTGTTCCGCATCGCCAAAGTCCGGCCTGCTGGCCGCCAGTATGTAGCTGGGATCTTTCTTCTGTTGTTCGGGATCGCATCGTGGACGTTCGCCAGTCAACCTTTGACTGGAACGCCCCTCGATGAGGGCTATCGCGACATGTATAATTTGCGCTTCTCCGACGCCCATCTTAAGTTCCAGCAGTGGATGTCCGCACATCCTCAAGATCCTATGGGCCCTGTCTCGGATGCGGCGGCTTCGTTGTTCAGCGAATTCGAGCGGCTCAAGATAATCGACGTTCAGTTATTTGCGAATCAGAGCCGATTTGACAGCCGAAGTCGCCTCGCTCCGGATGAGAACATCCGCAAATCCTTCGAAGAACGGCTCAACCAGGCGTCAAACCTCGCCGACACGGCACTTAAGCAGAATCCACAGGATGCTCGCGCTCTTTACGTCAAAACGCTGGTAAGCGGGATGCGTTCAGACTATGCTCTTATGATCGATAAGAAAGATCTTGCCGCTCTCAATTACAGCAAGGAGGCCAGTGCATATTCGAAGCAGGCATTGGCAGCTAATCCGCACATGTACGATGCTTATCTGGCTTCCGGTGTCGAAAACTACATGCTCAGCCTGAAATTCGCCCCTGTCCGCTGGCTTCTCAATCTCACCGGGGCCTCGACCAGCCGTGAAGAAGGAATTCGATTACTGAAGCTAACGGCCACTCAGGGGCATTATCTCGCCCCCTTCGCCCGCATGATGCTTGCCGTGGCGGCTCTTCGCGAAAACCGTCCTCAAGAAGCGCGCTCCATCCTGATCGATCTGAAGCGCGAGTTTCCTTTGAATTCTCTCTACGACCGACAACTCGCCCTCATTCACTAAACCTAATCGGCTCAATCATAAGACAAAACTATTGCATAGGATTCCAGCCAAAGCATGTACGCTGAAGGGGACTCTATAACCCAAATGATTTACATCACTTCAACCGGATCACAAAGGCCTTTATAAGCATGCGCATCTCTTCTGTCGGAACAGCCTATCCTCCCAATCGCTATCATCAGAGTGTCATCGCCGAAGCACTTCGCGACCGATGGCAGCACAAGATGGAGGAGCCGCGCCTTCTCACCCGTCTCCACGCCAACTGCGGCGTCGAGTATCGTCATACTGTCTTTCCGCTCGAGCAATATCCCGCTCTCGACACATTTCGCAAGACCAATGATGCCTGGATCAAGGCCGCTGTCGATCTGGGGCAGCAGGCCATCTGCCGTTCACTCGATCATGCCGGAATATCCCCCGAGGATATCTCCGCAATCTTCTTCGCGTCTGTGACAGGAATCTCCAGTCCCACCGTCGATGCCCGCCTCATAAACCGCCTTCCCTTCCCAGTCAATATCAAGCGGACGCCAATCTTCGGTCTGGGCTGTGTCGCCGGAGCTGCCGGTATCGCTCGCGCCTCCGATTACGTCCGTGCGTTTCCTACCCACTATGCTCTTCTTCTCTCTGTCGAGCTCTGCTCCCTCACCTGGCAGGATGATGATCAATCGATCGCGAACCTCATCTCCTCCGGTCTCTTCGGAGACGGCGCCGCAGCTGTCGTCATCGCTGGGGCCGAGACGGAGTTGGGACGCCAGAATCGTGGTCCCCGCGTGCTTTCCACTCGGTCAACCTTCTATCGGAACACGGAACGGGTTATGGGTTGGGACATCGTTGAATCCGGCTTCAAGATCGTTCTCTCCCCCGACGTTCCCCGCGTCGTGGAAGAGAACCTTCTTCAGAATGTTGAGGGCTTCCTCGCCGATAACAACCTCACCCGCGACGACATCTCAACCTACATCTTCCACTCCGGCGGCCCCAAGGTTCTTGAGGCAATGCAGACTTCGCTCGGTCTCCCGCCCGATGCTCTCGCCCCATCCTGGAAGAGCCTTCGTGAAGTCGGAAATCTCTCGGCTGCTTCCGTGCTGGCCGTCATGGAAGATTACCTCAAAGTCCACCCAGGCAAACCTGGCTCTTATAGCATCCTCGCGGCTATGGGCCCGGCCTTCTGTTCCGAACTCGTCCTTCTTCAGTGGTGACGCGAGCGAACTTTTATCTTTAACCACCCAGACGAGGAAAGATAGAGCTGCTAAAAAGGTCCGCCGACCAATCATCTGGTCGGCGGACCTTCTTTTTTACATATTCACTCGCTTACTAGAAGTTGATACGTCCTGCCAACTGCAGTAATCGAGGATCGTTGACCTGAGTGGTTATCTGTCCCATCTGGGCCGATCCGATCGAAGTATTTGGAGCGCCGAATTGGACCCTGTTGAACAGGTTGAACGATTCGACACGGAGTTGTAATACCAGTCGTTCTGTGAGGTGAGTGTCCTTGAACAACGCCAGGTCGTAGTTTGCAATTCCTGGCGCCCGAAGCTGATTATCCGTTCTCGATTCGTTGCCGAATCGGAAGTTCCCGGGAGCCTGGAAACAAGCAGGATCATACATTCTCTTGAAGTTGGAGGAGCTATCTCCAAGTCGTGACTGTATTGATCCTGACGTCGCCTTCGCGCAACCCTGAACGATGTTTGGACGAGTCGTACCCGCCAGAGCATACGTGCTTACCGTATTCTGCGCCATCGAGAAGCCCAGCGGGAAGCCCTTCTGGAAGGTAGTGACCCCGTTGACGCCGTAGCCGGAGATCAGGCCGCCGAGGAAGCCTGAAACTCCTGAACCCCAATGTTGATTCTTACCAAAGGGAAGGAAGTAGACATAGCTGACCGTCAGGCGCTGACGTGAGTCATAACCCGACAGTGAGTATTCCTGGCTAAGATCGTTCATGTTCTGGTATCCCGGAGCACCGGTCGCCTCCAGCCAGGAGGTCAACGATTCCACGTTCGCCATCAATTTGGAGAACGTATAGGAACCGAGTAGAACGCCTCCTGAAGAGAAGCGCTTTTCGACCTTCATCTGGAGAGAGCTGTAGTTGCTTACGCCAACGTAGTTTCCAGTATTTGAGATGGCGCCATACTGTGGATAGGGACGATAGAGCTGAGTTGCCTGTACGGTCGCATATTGCTGGTTACCCTGGGAAAACAAGGAGCGGTTGAAAGGATTCGCTACTCGTCTCGTCAGGAAGCAATTGCTATTGAGATTCGCCGTCGGCCCCACGCAGTTGGAATCCGTAAGAGCTTGGTTCAGATACTGCTGAGAGACCTGATTGATAGAACGGCTGAGAGGAAGATGGGATCCATGCAGTCCGGAGTATGCTGCCTCGAGAGCGATGCCCAGAGGAAGCTGCCGCTGAATCGCGAAATTCCATTGATATGTGGCGCCATTATCTTCGCTCGCTTGCAGAGCGTTGGCAGAGCCTCCCAGAAGAAGCTGTTGATACTTCGGATCGCGGCCAGGGGCTGGCGTAATTCCGCTGGGAAGCGGGTTATCCAGAGTAGCGTTAGGGGTTAAACCAGAATCCAGAGTCGATACAGGATTGTTGGTTATATAGGAAAGAGGCGACTGCACCGGCGATTCCGGGAACTGCAAATAAGCTGGAATTACAAATTTACCCCACCCCGCACGAATGACCGTTTTATCGTCCGGTCGGAATGCAAGGCCAAGACGCGGCGAGAAGTTGGAAAAATTCTCACCACGCAAACCTTTATCAGGGTGCTGCGGGGAGTTGACCAAGTCATAAGCGCCGGTGATAGCGCGACCATTAATGGAAACATTTCCAAGAACAGGATTAACCTCCGTTGGGTTGAAGGTCGCCATCAGTTGATTACGTTCTCTCCACACACCCGGAATCTCGTACCGAAGGCCGATGTTCAGAGTAAGTTTTGAATTAACCATCCAGTTATCCTGTACGAAGTAGCCCTGGTAATACATGGTGCTGTATGTAGGTGGAGCAATCTGAACGACGCTGGCAGTCGATGCCTGATCGACCATGTAGCCCATCAGGAACGATGCGAACGGGTGACCGCCCGCTGCGTTATTGCCAAACGAAGACATAAACGGATTGAACTGGAATGAGCCACCAGGACTGTTGTTTTGGAAATAACTCATCTCCAGGCGCCGAAGATCAGCGCCAGCCTTGATGGTGTGTCCTTTGAAGGTCTTGGTGACATTCGGCGCAATCACGTAGTTGTTATTAATTGAGAAGATATAGCCGGTACCAATTCCGTTGACCGTAGGATTCGACAAGGCGATGCCTGGAACCGTTGTTGAGTTCGGAACGCGATTCAGGTCAGAGATTGTCCCCATGTAGGAGGGAAATCCGAGCTGAGTTTCGTCGTAGCCCAGAGTTCCTGGAGTACGCACGTAGTTCCATCGGGTGAAGGAGAGACGAAGGTCGCCGATCAAAGTAGGGTTGAAGAGATAGGTATCTCCAATGACAGTCTGATAGGTTTTGAACGCCTCTGGAGAGATCGGATCACCCGAAATCAGACCATTGTTATATGGCATGGACCCTTGATTCTTTGAGTTCCACTGTGTGTATCTTCCAAAGATGCGCTGTTTGTCGCTAAGGGTGAAGTCGACGCGACCGTTATATTGATCGTTCTTACCTCCAGAACCCGCATACCGAACAAAGTTGTTTGTTACGCCGGGACCAGTCGGAGCGGCCCAGTAAGGAAAGTTGAGAAGATTTCTGGCAACAGCGCTCCATCGCGCGGCCGGAATAACATTTCCGGCATAAGGTGTGCGTTGCCCCGTGTATCCCGGGCATCCCTGACCACCCGCCACGCTGCCTCCGCAGGGATCATAGATCTGACCAGCGGTCGCAGTGGAAGCGGGATTCCCGGTGCAAAGATTTGTCGCCGGATTGAGAGTGCAGAGCTCAGAAAAATCGCCCTGCCTCATCTTGAGGGTAGGCACCGTGTAGTTATACAGACGCTGCTGAGACTGACGGTATCCCTGATAGTCAAAAAAGCCAAAGAGGCGGTCTTTGATGATCGGGAAGCCGACGTTCGCTCCAAACTGGTTCTGGTGATAAGGATTCTTACCTAGAACCTGGTTCGGATTATGTTTGGCGAAGTATGGAGTGGTATTGAAGATCGTGTTACGAACAAACTCATATACGGTGCCATGAATTGCATTGGAACCAGACTTACTCGCGATGTTAATGACGCCACCAGTATAGTTTCCAAATTCGGCCGTATTGTTGTTGGTCTGCACACGAAATTCCTGCACTGTGTCCTGCGATGGAACGAGTGCCGTAATGTTTCCATACGAGATGTTGACCGGGGCTCCGTCGTAGAGTGTAGCGCTCTGGTTCGCGCTACCACCGCCAATCTGATAGTTGCCCGCGGCAAATACATTTTGGCCGGTTAGATTCCCTGATGAGCTTCCCTGCGGAACAACGCCTGGAACCAGTCCCACAAGAGCGAGGACGTTGCGGCCATTCAGTGGTATATCGGTGACCGCCTTGCCCGACACTACCTGTCCAAGGGCAGCGTTTTCTGTCTGAATAATGGGCGCCTGGGACGTTACAGTGATCTGTTCGGTCGCGCTACCTACCGTCATCTCCACATTCTCGCGTGTGGCGAGGTCGACCTGGACTTCGACCGGGTCATGAGAATAGCGGCGGAATCCTTGAGCTTCAACCGTGAGGGTGTATCTCCCTGGCAGAATCGAAAGAAGCTGGTAGTCGCCTGAATCGGTGGTGATGACCGTTCGTTTTTCACCTGTAGCATTATTGGTCAAGGTGATCGTTGCGTTTGGGATGACAGATCCAGTGGAATCAGAGATTGAGCCCACGACAGAACCGGTTGTACTCTGAGCCCATAGACACCGGCCAAGGGCCGCAAAGCACAGAGCAAGTGAGCATAGGATTACGAGCCTGAGAACTCGCATGTTCTTACCTCCTAAAAAGGACAGGCATACCTGTCACGGTTGATGTTTGGAAGCTATATTTTGACGACGGTGGAAATTGGCGCGGTTTCGCGAAGAACAACGATACGTCCTGATGCTGGCTCCAAGATCTTGAGTAAAACGTCATTTTGAGCCGCCTTTTCTGGTCTTTCCTGTCCCCCAGAAGATGTAAGTTCCACTGCGGGTCGAGGTCACAAGATCCATAACCCCGTCTCCGTTCAGATCACGGGCCAGAACATCTGACCCTCCGCCGGAGTAGTTATGGACCAATTCCGGTACAAATCGAGCTCCTCCTGGAGCCGTCTTGTCACGTACGGTCCGGTACACATACAAAACGGGAGCACCGTATGGATCCGGGTCGTAGAAGTCGTCGAGATGCGACCAATAACGCTTCGCGACGATGAAGTCCGGAATCCCATCTCCGTCCACATCAGCAATCGTCGACGCGTGTGGCTCCGTGAAGACCACTCCGCCTGCGCTGTCCTTTGCGGTGCGGTCCATCACGACATGAGGGACAAAACTGATCTCCCCATCGGAAGATCTCTTCTGTTCAAACCAGCTGATTCCCCACCCGTGCGCCTGCATGGAAGTCACGACATCCGGCAGACCATCGCCATTGATGTCATAGACGCCAATCTTTGCTCCCCCCGCCGAGGTTCGCCCCCACC
Source organism: Edaphobacter modestus (assembly GCF_004217555.1). GTDB lineage: Bacteria > Acidobacteriota > Terriglobia > Terriglobales > Acidobacteriaceae > Edaphobacter > Edaphobacter modestus. The sequence continues at coordinate 4,517,408 of NZ_SHKW01000001.1, read as the reverse complement.
GCCCGAAAGGTGCAGCATGATATTTCCACTTGGCCTCAGCAACTCCCTGGGCAGGCTGCTCCCACCATCCGTAAGCGCCAACAATATCCATACGGCCATCGCCGTTTACATCGCCGGCACCGATACCGTGCGCCGGCCACGGTCCATGCTCGCTGACCTTGTGAACAACCCAGCGATCCGTGGGGTGTGCGGGATCGGGCTTGGCATAGCACATGTACCCGCCTCCCATATACACCAGCTCTTGCTTTCCATCTCCATCGATGTCGGCAAGCACGGTCTCTTCGCTGTCGATGGGGGCGACGACGGTAAATTTCGCCCAGCGACGCGATTCACCTTTCGGATTCACGTAGAGGACGGCGCCGTCCTTGCCTCCACCCGCGTGACTCGTCGTCAGAACATCGGCCCACCCATCGCCGGTAAAGTCCGAGGCGTGCTCCACCCAGTCTTCCATCGAATAATTCGTCGATGCATTCACGATCTGGGCCGGGTAGATCTCGCGGGACTCCGTATAGTCCGGACCAAAATAGACGAATGGTCCCGAGACGATATCCAATTTGCCATCGTGATTGAAATCGGCCGCGGCAGCAGACCACCCGTAATAAAACTCATTCACCCGCTGCATCTTGAAGCCGGAGCCCACTTCCTCCTTACCCCAGGTTTTTCTGCCAAGGTCTTTGTAGGCGACAGCACGAAAATGAACGGTCGATCCCCCGGAATACAAGGCAAACGGTCCGAAGCCGTCCATCCCTTCGGTTGCGACACTGACGGCGTCTCCGCCGTCATTGAAGAAAGCCCGAAGGATATCTGCATCCAGCAACACCTCAACATCGTTCCAGCCTTCCTTGTGCAGGCCCTTCGCAGGACGATCGAGCGGCGCGGCCATCCCGTCAGGCATCGGAGGCAGCTCGGGCCGGCTGAACGGTCTTGCCGCCGGCGAGCCAGGTGGCGGAGCAGGAGGAGCAAACCGAATCTGCCCCCCCGCATTGCGCAGCTTGGTCCGCTCTGTCTCTTTCCCCGTAGCGTCCAGCGTCACGCGATACGCCGCCAGCTCCTCTTGTTGCATCGAGAGGAGCACACCGCACATTCCGTCGCCTTTTTTTTCGAGACGTAGAAAAATTCCGGCATTGCAGTCGCTCTCGCAACGAAACTGAAGATAGACACCGGTATCCTGCGTCGGCTTATCGAAGATAAGCAGGCCGTCGCCGGTACCCGTAATTTCGCCGTTAGAGGCTGTCCATTTTGCATTGCCGAAATGCTTCCACCCTGCAAGAGAGGATCCTTGGAAGATGCCATCCGGCGTAAAACTTGGTGTCTGAGCCCGCATTGTCGTCATAAAGGGCATCAACATAAGAATTCCGGCACCGGCTAATCGCAGAGACATCAACATCGAAGGGTCCTCAACTCTGTTCGCCCAAGGCGTTCTTCGCAATCTATTTTGCATACTATGCAATGACTGATTTTGAAACGGAGCCATAATAGCACCGGGTACAGCACGATTGTCGAGTGCCTTTTTCACAAAAATTGATAAAACTACACATGAATCCCTGGAGGCTGGCGAGATGCTGCGAATGATAAGTACCCCGATTGGATTTTTTTTGTTATTGGCAACCTTGAGGACCGGCAACCCCTCCCCGACGGACAAATCGAAAGATAGTCCTTCCGACTATCCTGCCCGGATTGAGAGGCTCGATCCCGCTGCGGAGGCTATCCTTCCGCAGCATCCAACCTGGCACCGGGTTGCGGCCGGGTTTACCTGGGTCGAGGGACCGGTCTGGATCCACTCGGGTTACCTCATGTTCGCGGACATCCCAAGCAACAGCATTCGAAAGATCGACCACGACGAGAAAGTTTCCATATGGTTGCAGCCCAGTGGCTATCGCGGACAGGAGCCCTATGGAGGGAAAGAACCGGGGAGCAATGGAATGACTCTCGATCGGCTGGGGAGGTTGACTGTAGCCGGACACGCGGCACGAAATATCATGCGCTTCGAATCGATGAACCCTGACGAGAAAGTAACAATTCTTGCCGATAGCTATCAAGGCAAGAAACTCAACAGCCCAAATGATTTAGTCTACGGCCCCGATGGGTCCCTTTACTTCACAGACCCTCCCTACGGCCTGAGAACGCAAAGCGATGAGGATCCCCAGAAAGAGCTCGGCTTCAACGGGGTCTATCGAGTTCCAAATGCAGTGCAGCAAAAGGCTGGAGCCGAACCGAAACGGGAGAGCCTGCAGCTTCTTATACGCGATCTTCCCCGTCCCAATGGCATCGCCCTGTCTCCCGATAGCAATTGGCTCTACGTCAGTAACTCCGAACCGAAGAAGTGGATGCGGTATCCGGTAAACCCAGATGGCAGTCTCGGCTCCGGCAAAGTCTTTGTGGATGCAACGGACGATCAGCGACGCGGCTCGCCGGACGGAATGAAGGTCGACACCCAGGGAAACCTCTATGCGAGTGGCCCCGGAGGAATCTGGATCATCTCATCCGAGGGCAAGCACTTGGCCACAATCCTCACAGAGAAGTCCACGTCCAATGTTGCCTGGGGAGGCAAAGACGGATCGGTGCTCTACGCCACCACAACCGATTCCGTTCTTAGCATCCAGCTGAACGTAAAGGGAGTTCGACCATAGACCTTCAGCCTCACCAGTCGGTCACCGTCCCGTCAAGCTTGCGTGCGATAGGAAGGTACGCCCGCGCATAGGGAAACTGAGCCGCAAGCTTCTCGTCAATCTCCACGCCCAGGCCGGGAGCCTCTCCCGGATGCATATAACCGGCCTCGAAGGTATAGGAATGCGGAAAAACCTGATCCGTAAGCGGAGTATGCGGCATATGTTCCTGGATGCCGAAGTTATGGATGGCAAGTCCAAAATGCAGGGCCGCAGCCATCGTAACCGGCGACAGATCCGTAGCGCCATGAAAGCCGGTCCTGACCTGGTAGATCGCGGCAAAATCGGCTGTCTTTTTTAGCGCTGTGATTCCGCCGCCGTGCACGATTGTCATGCGGATATAGTCGATCCACTGATTGCGGATGAGATCATGCGCATCCCAGAATGAGTTGAACACCTCGCCGGTAGCAATAGGAGTAACGGTGTGCTCTCGAATCAGGCGAAAAGCATCCTGGTTCTCGGCAGGCGTAGGATCCTCCATCCAGAAGAGGTGATACGGTTCAAGCGAACGCCCCAGACGGGCGGCTTCAATAGGAGTAAGCCGATGATGAACATCGTGAAGCAGATGAATATCTTCGCCAACTTCTTTTCGCACTGCCTCAAATAAATGCGGAACGAAGTTCAGATATTTTTCGGTAGACCACAAAGATTCGGCGGGTAGGCCTCTCTCCGCCGGTTCGTATGGCTTATCTCCCTTCGGTACGCCATAACTCGAAAGCGTTCCTGGGACCCCGCATTGAACTCGAATGGCCAGGTAGCCCTCATCGATATGCTTCTTCACGCTTTCGATCGCACTGGGGAGATCTGCACCGTTTGCATGGGCATAAACAAGCGCTCCTTGCCTGCTCTTGCCCCCCAGGAGGTTGTACACAGGCGTCCCCAACGCTTTGCCCTTGATATCCCATAGGGCCACATCCACGGCAGAAATGGCTGTCATGGTGACAGGGCCACGCCTCCAATAGGCGCCACGATAGAGATACTGCCAGATATCTTCAATGGCAAATGGATCGCGTCCTATAAGGCATGGAAGGACGTGTTCCTCAAGATAGGCGGCAACAGCAAGCTCCCTGCCGTTGAGCGTGGCATCTCCAAGACCATAGATACCCTCGTCCGTTTCGACCCTGAGCGTGACAAAGTTACGATCCGGCGAACAGAGGATCAGTCTGGCGGCTGTAATCTTCATATCTCCACCTGGTACGCCATAAACAAATTCATTAGTGTGGTAACTCTTTCTCTCCCGTAATCGCGAAAGAACCTGTCGCGCCCTCCCCCTCACCCGGTTGCGAACCGCCAAGAGAGATCGAATAGTTCCCTGAGCGGACGGCGCGTACTCCCTGCTTGTCAACATAGGAAAGTTGCCGAGGATCCAAGGTGAATTGGATGTGACGCGTCTCGCCCGGAGAAAGATGAACTCGCTGAAACCCCTCAAGAGAATACTTAGGCAGTAGACCATTCTGCGGTGGAACAAGATAAAGCTGCGCCACCTCATCCCCAGGTACTTTGCCGGTATTCTTCACCTCTGCATCGACCTTAAGCATCTCTCCAGCGGTCAAACTGCTCGTGCTCAATCTCAGGTTGGAGTACGCAAAACTCGCATAACTCAAGCCGTACCCAAACCCATACAGAGGCTTGCCCTTGTAATAACGGTAGGTGCGGTTGGACATGGAATAATCCGTAAACGAAGGAAGATCATCCACGCTTTGATAGAAGGTCACCGGAAGGCGGCCCGCTGGATTGTTCTTTCCGCTCAGGGTCTCTGCAATGGCTTGTGCTCCAGCCTGCCCCGGGTACCAGGCTTCCAGAATGGCGTCGGCATTTTGCTGGGCCCATGTAACGGCAAGCGCGGACCCATTAAGCAACACGACGATCAGCGGTTTTCCAGTTTCTTTTATGCTTTCCAGAAGCTTCTGTTGAGCAGCGGGAAGCGTGATGTCTGTGCGATCTCCTCCTGCAAAGCCCGGAATCTGCACCTTCATCTCCTCGCCTTCAAGATCAGGAGAAAGGCCGACAAACGCCACGACCACATCTGCATCTCTTACCACTTCCATGGCCTGCTTCAAGAGAGGCTCAACCGGAGCGACCCACTTCAACGTGAGACCCGCTCCAAATAACCGTGCCCGATGCGAATAGGCAACCTCAAACGAATGCGGCTTCGTGTCATCGAAGTGCAGTTTCACCGAAGGAGTGGCGGATTCATGGTGATCCCGTTCCTCTCCGACATGAAACGTCGTCAATTCCTTCTTGTCGAAATGGATCGTAAAGCTTTCCGCGTCGTTGCAGGGATAGCAATGCGCCAGGTCCGCAGTAATCTCATAATCTCCGGGCGCGGGCGCCTGCAGGGTGCCGGTCCAGCGAACCGAGAATGCCTTTGGATCAAGGGCCGGGGCAGGGGAGGCAGAGTTCCAGTCGAAGTTGATTTGTTTATCGACTCGAACCAGCGCAGGCTTCCCTTCAAACTTATCGTTGGCGAAATACTCTGCCTTCAGACCTTCGACCCTCGATCCCGATGCCGTTCGGTATTGCGTTCTGGGGATAACGATCGGGGCGTTTTCGGCGTAAGGGGAGCCCTGGGCATAAAGAACCTTTGCCGTACGAAACTCGCTCGCAATACCATCCACCGGCAAAAACGGATTCTTAGGAACCGCGTTGTAATTGCCCTCGATAGCGGAGAGTTCCGCGGCATTCGGACCAACCACCGCGATGGTACGCGCTTTGCCGGTTAGGGGCAGCACATGATCGTTGTTCTTCAGCAGCACCATCGCCTCGCGCGACGCCCGCAGGGCAAGAGCCGTGTGAGCCGGAGACATATTCTCGCTAAACGGCAACGAGGCATACTTCACCCGCGCTGGAGGATCAAAAAGTCCCAACCTGAACCGTGCAAGGAAGAGACGTCGGAGCGAAACATCCAACTCTTCCTCACGAATCAATCCGTGACGAACAGCACTCGCGAGATCTTTATAGGTTGCTCCGCAATTTGTGTCAGTTCCCATGCGGATACCCGCGACAGATGCGTGTTCGCCATCTTTTGAAAATTGATGTCCATTCTGATGAAAAAAATCATCGATCGCACCGCAATCGGAGGTAACAAAACCCTGGAAATGCCAGTCTCCTCTCAAGATTTTTTGTAGCAGCAGATCGCTCGCGCATGCCGGCTTCCCATCAACCGCGTTGTAGGCGCACATAATGCTGTAGGCCTGACCATCGACGATCGTTGAACGAAAGGCGGGAAGATAGGTGTCCCACAGGTCGTATGCACTCGGTTCAACATTGAAACGGTGACGATCGCTCTCCGGACCGCTATGCACTGCAAAATGCTTTGGAGTAGCGATGGCTCTGAAGTAATCAGGATCCGATCCCTGCAATCCCTTCACGAATGCAGTGCCCAACTGGGCCGTAAGAAACGGATCCTCACCATAGGTTTCCTGCCCACGGCCCCATCGGGGATCGCGAAAGATGTTGATATTCGGCGACCAGATCGTCAATCCGTAATAAATAGAGTGGATATCGTGCCGCACAGCTTCGTTGTACTTGGCACGCGCCTCAACGGATACCGTCTCGCCGATCTTCCCCATCAATGGCTCGTCAAAGGTAGCCGCCATCCCGATCGCTTGCGGAAACAGCGTTGCATATCCCGAACGAGCTACCCCGTGCAACCCCTCGCTCCAGAAATCGTAAGCAGGAATCCCGAGACGCGGAATCGCCGGGGCTGTATTCACAAGCTGTTGCGCCTTTTCGTCCAGCGTCATCCGGCCGACCAGGTCTTCAACGCGCCGCTCCATCGGTAGAGATGAATCCTGATAAGGCTGCTTCGGAGCCGCCTTTTGCGCGTAGCCGGGAACACATGCTGTGAGCTCGAGGAAGAGAACGAAGGCTGCAAATCTCATCAGACGTGCGGAAACTGTAGACATGATCGTACCCCGATCTTTCGTTTCAACTCATTGACTCTCGGCAATCACTGGTTAACACCACTCGCCAGAATGCCGCCATCGACAACAACAACTTGCCCAGTCGTAAAGCTGCTATCTGGCCCGACCAGATAAATCAGCGCCGGGACCAGTTCCTCCGGCGCGCCGAATCGATGCATCGGCGTCCGTTGAATAAGCTCCTGTCCTCTCGGGCTGTCGATAATCTTACGATTCAGCTCCGTGGGAAACACCCCGGGAGCGATTGCATTCACGGTAACGCCGAAGGGAGCCCATTCGACCGCAAGAGATCGAGTAAGCGCCCCCACCGCCGCCTTGCTGGCCCCATACGCCGCGACCTCATGGAACGCCACAAACGTTGCCAGAGAGGCGATATTAACGATCCTTCCAAATCGCCTCTCGAGCATCACCTCTCCGAAGACCTGGCATCCACGCAGCGTACCGGTAAGATTCACATCCAGAATGCGTCGCCACGTGCCTTCGTCCATCTCGAGGGTCGGAATACGCTTCGTCATGCCCGCGCTGTTGACGAGAATCTGAACGCCGCCAAATTCGGAGAGGACCGCATCGCGAAGACGTATCAGGGAGCTACGGTCTGCGACATCGCTACACATTCGCAACGTGCGCACTCCAAGCGCCTCAATCTCGGCGCTTACCTCCGCTACAGATTCTTCGTTCCGCGAGGATGCAACGACGGAGACTCCCTGACGCGCCAGGCCCAGGGCCAGCGAGCGGCCAATTCCCGATGTTCCCCCAAGCACCACGGCGCACTGTCCCCGAAGCTGCGAAGGAACTGCGCCTGAGGCTTTTTCGTCTAAGACCAACTCAACACCTTTTGTGAATCAATCTTTGCTGCGTCCAGCTCAATCCCGAATCCGGCCTCAGTCGGCAACGCCAGGTGAGCGCGCTGAGGCATCGGCGGTTTCTTCTCAAAATGATAGTAATGGCGCATCTTGTTGATCAGGTACTCCCCAAGAGGAAATGTCATCGGCGATTGGCTGGCGATCACGTGCATCGCGGCATGAATGCTATGACCATGCGGAATAACCGGAACATCATAAAGCGATGCCACGGTGCCAATCTTCAGCAATTCTGAGATCCCGCCACACCATTCAGGGTCCGCCTGTACGACGGAGAGCGCATTCGCCTCGAGATATCGCTGCACCTCCCACCGGCCATAGAAGTGCTCACCTGACGCGATAGGTATTGTCGTGCCGCGATGAAGGTTGACGAACGACTCTATCTTCTCCGGATGTGCGATCTCCTCCATCCAGCGCGGATGATATCGCTCGACCTGGTGTGCCCACTCCAGCGCATAAGTCTGATCCCATCCGCTAAAGGCGTCGAACATTAACTCCGTATCGTCGCCCAGCGTCTCGCGGAGAATCCGAACGAGCGTCACATTCTTCTCCATGCCCTCAGCGCCGGAGCCTGGGCCATAGCCGATAAACCACTTCTGGTATCGATATCCTTCCTGTTTCAGGGCGAGACATCGCTTGCGCACCGCTTCAGGCTCCAGAGAAAACCCAAGACAACTCGCATAGACCTCTACGGATTCCCGCGTGGGGCCGCCCAGTAAACGATACACAGGGACACCAAAGAAGCGTCCCTTCAGATCCCAGAGAGTATTATCAACGGCGCTGATGGCCATCAAAAAAAAGCCGTCCCGTGAATGCCGATTGGACCTATACATCTGATCCCATAACAGCTCCGTTGCGAGCGCATCTTTTCCAATCAGGAACGGCCGGAGATCTTCATAAACGACCATGGCCGGATCCCGTTCGATCGGACCGTACAGCCCTTCCAATCCGCCTGCGGTTTTTATCCGCAGATAGATTGCGGTCGTCTTGACGTTCTTCGTTCCCGCGGGACTGTCTTTGTAGGGCGCAGGCCTTTGTTCCTCATAAATATCCAGAGGACTTACCTGCCGCTGGCTGTTCACACCTGCCTCGGACTCATAATGTCCATGCAGTTCCATCAGTTCTACCGATGCGATCTTTTGCGGTGCAAGACCGGCCAGATCAGCGCTGACGACATGTGGCGTTTGTGCGCACCATGCTTTCCTCGATGGAGCCATGCTTGTAACAGCTCCAGCCATCGCTCTCAACAGCACGTTTCGTCGATTCATCCGCCGATGATCCTTCTCTCCCACGATGCCAACCACGGCTTTCCATCGGCGGAATCCCCTTGTCGTTCCAGCGGGAAACTCCATCGCGAAGCTGCGGCTACGGCAACGCGATTCTATTAGTTTTCGGGAAGATCAATGTCTTCAAAAAATTGATAGTTCTCAAGACTTGCCGGTGGCGCGAAGAAACAAGCCACCTTCATCTCCACATCCGAAAGATTCTGCAGCATGTGAACCTTTCCTTTGGGAAACAAGACTGCGCATCCGGACCGCACAGGCTCAACCTCGCCATCGACGAGCACCCTTCCGTGACCGCTCAGGATGTAAATCACCTCTTCCCCGTTCGGGTGAGAATGAGCCGGCCGGACCCTCTGGCCTGGGGCAACACGAATGATGGCCATCGTGCAGTATTGGGAACCGGTGTTCTCATTCGTGACAACCCAGCGCAGCTTTCGTCCGGGCAGATCCAGCTCTTCAACGGCGTTCTCATCTATGATCGGGATCGACATGAGTCTCTCGCTTTCTATGCTTCCACCACTCGCTGAATTGCGTCCGAGATGGCCGCTGGGGTAAGACCGAAGACTTCTACCAGCTCCTCATAGGTCGCGGAGTGAATAAATTGCTTATTCCCATCGGCGTCCAGAGTATTGATCGTCGATATGTGACTCAGCCCTTTCGAGTCCGCATCGGCACGATGACGATACAACACCTTCAGGAAGTTCTGCCACAGATAGCCATTGTTCTGTTCCGCAAAGATCATCGGCCGGCCGGTTCGATATAGCTTCATCAGTAACTCTTCATCCACCGAAGGCATGTCCACCACCGTCACCCCGATACCCTTTCCTGCGCAGATCTCCGCGGCTCCAATCGCCTCGTGAACGCCACGGCCGCTGCTGATAAGAATCGCACGATCGGAATCCCCACTGCGGAGCCTATAGCCTCTGCCATAGTCAAATTCGTAGTCGGCGCCGTAAAGAACCGCAGAGCCAGTCCGCATCACCCTCAGATAAACCAGACCGCGATTCCCTTCCATCGTCCACTTCATGATTGAGAGCATCTGTTGCGGGCACGAGACATCGATGATCTTCAGGTGCGCTACGCCGTCGAACGTCGTGGCGTCGTCGTTCCCCATGTGAGTAGCGCCATTGGTCCGTGTTTCAAAGTTGGCCGCGGTTGCCAGGTAAGTAATGTCCAGGCCGTGACCTTCGCTGAGCCATCCATTCTTGTCCGCAATCGCCTCCAGGCGCTCCTGATGTCCAACCGCTGTACGCCTCAGGACCTGCCAGTTGAAAAAGGGACAAAACGTACTGCACCACGTGTTGTATCCCAGTGCAGCGAAGGCTTCGGAGATCAGCATCATGTTTGCCTCCGCCACGCCTACGTTCAGAGCGCGAGACTGGTCGGCTCCCCCCACCCCCGACTCCAATCCGCTCGTCGACGCCAGATCCGAATCGATAGAGACGACTCGTTTGTCGCGCGCGAAGATCTTCATCGCCGCCGTCACCATCTCGGCCGCGCTATAGCTCTTACCTTTGTCCAGCTTAGGCAACGCCGAAGCGTCATAATGGATCTTCTTATCGCGTTTTGGCACCCGCTTCGTCGCGACTGGACCAATCACGGCGTCCAGCAGATTTCCGTCTGACGATCTTCCCGCAGTCAGGTGCATCCTCTCGGCCTCACTCAGCAACCACTCGCGCATGGACTCGCTCTCGGCGCCACCCGGAAGGTCATCGAGGAAAGCAAGGAACTCCTCCACGCGAGTGGCCCTGCGCTGCTGCTGCAGCAGCAGCTCCTGCGCAAGCACCGCTTCCGGTACCGTCACCTTATGCTTATTGAAGAAATCCGAAAAGGCTCCAAAGCCCTTCTTCGTGTTGCATAGAATTACCGTTGGCTTGCCATTTCTCGTTCCGTAGCGGAAATTCCGAAGCGCCGAAACGACACCATCGTACTGAGTCGCGTCAACGTTATAAGCGTTCCATCCATAAGAGCGAAACACTTCTTCCAGAGGCGGCATCGGAAAGAGCATCCGATCGTGAATATCCAGCTGACCGTTGTTCCGGTCGACCAGCACACAGAAATTATCCAGTCCATGCTGGGCCGCATACATAATGGCCTCCCAGCAGGAGCCTTCCTGAAGCTCGCCGTCCCCCACCATGCAGTAAGAATCGAATCGCGGATTGCGTTTTCCGACAATCGCGAAGCCCTGTGCAACTCCGATGCCCTGTCCCATCGGCCCCGTCGCAATCTGAATGCCGGGCAATACAGGACCTGGATGACCATTGAGGATACTGTGGTGCGAGCGCGAGCCCCGCAAAACCACCTCGTCGAAATAACCAAGTTCCGCATAGATCGAGGCGAGCGCAGCGACCGCATGTCCCTTGCTCAACGTAAACAGATCCTGCCCAGTCCGGGTCGGATCCGTAAGATCAAGCCGAAGGAAGCCACCGTAAAAAAGGGCCACCAGCGGAATAGTCGCCGAAAGGGCTCCGCCCGCGTGAAGCCCCTTGTCGATCGCATCGCGGCTCTGTCCGAGCGTGAGAATGCGAATGTCTGAATCCTTAATAGCAAGAAGCTTCAGGAGCCCGCTCTGGAAGATCTCATCCCGATGCATCATCAACTCACGATTGGAAACTTTGGGTTCACCGACAGCGAAGCCTGAGGGGCTCATCTCTCATCCTTCTATTCTAAATTTTGCGTAATACGCAATATTGCTTGCATAATTTGAGCGAAAGTATATGAGGCCAGGAAAGCGGTAGTCAAGAGAGAAGCCCCCCACACACAGGCGGGACGCATCCACAATAAACTGAAAGCCTGAGGAGATTGAGCATGCGGGTTGCCGTAATCGGTGGAACAGGCCACATTGGAAGCTATCTGACTCCAGCGCTCGTGGAGGCTGGCCATACCGTCCTCTGTATCAGTCGCGGGCTAAAGACTCCCTACCGGCCGCATGCTGCCTTCAATTCCATTCGCAATATCACGCTGGATCGCGACGTGGAAGAAGCCGCTGGCAACTTTGGCGAGAAGATAGCCTCCCTCGACCCTCAGGTCGTCATTGACCTGACATGCTATCGGGTCGAGAGCGCGGAGCAGCTGGTCCTCTCCCTGCAAGGCCGAATCGAACATCTGCTGCATTGCGGAACCATCTGGGTCCATGGCCCTAGCTGCGAAGTCCCTACGACCGAAGAGGCAACACGGTCTCCCTTTGGCGACTACGGCCTGCATAAGCTCGCCATCGAGCAGTTTCTCCTATCCAAAGCGCGGCGGGAGGCTTTCCCTGCAACCGTCCTCCATCCAGGGCATCTGGTCGGAATCGGATGGAACCCCCTCAATCCCCAGGGCAACTTCAATCCTTCTGTCTTCTCCGACCTGGCCCACGGAAAGAATTTGGCATTGCCCAATCTAGGCATGGAGACGGTTCACCATGTTCACGCTGACGATGTCGCGCAGGCATTCATGCGTGCCATGGCCCGCAGAAGCGTGGCATTGGGAGAGAGCTTTCACGTCGTGTCGCCGGCAGCAATGACCCTCCGCGGCTTTGCGGAACGCATGGCCGCCTGGTTCGACCGTCCCGCAAACCTTACCTTCGTAGCGTGGGAACAGTGGAAGATCTCCGTCAGCGAAAAAGATGCCCGCTCCACCTGGGATCACATCGCGCATTCCCCAAACTGCAGCATCGCAAAAGCACGTACGTTGCTCGGCTATGCTCCGCGATACACCTCTCTCGAGGCTGTCCAGGAGGCTGTTACCGCTATGCAGGAACGTGGGGTTGTCACCACTGCATAGCGGTCCGCCGACCGATGTCCTTAGTGAGCCTCGTTCCAATGCACCATAGGCAGACCCGGTGCAGGAGCCCGAAAGTAGGGAATGTTGGACGCTCGAAGCGACCCTATATATGCCGTCTGCAGATCCGGGCCTCCAAAGGTAACGCTGGCCATCCAGGGCGCGACACCACGACCGGTTGCGAACAACACATCCTGCGTCACTGCGCCCGCGAAGAACTGCTTCTCAAGCGCGTCTACCTTCAGAGGATCGCCCTCGTCCAGAAGAACTCGAAGATCGCCTTCGGGAGTAAGTACGAACAATTTGTCCGAATAGACACAGGTTCCCCAAAGGTTCCCAAGACTATCGAATGCAATGCCGTCCGGCCAGGCGCCTTTACCCAGGCTGGTCGGGCCAAAGATCTCCTTCTCCCCGAGCGATCCGTCCTCATGGACGCGCAACCGGCTTATGCACCCGCCGGTCGTCTCAACCACGTACATATACTCTTCCTTCGCATCCATTCGAATCTCGTTCGTAAAATGGAAGCCGTCGGCGACGATATGAAATTTGCCGTCGATGTAGCGTGCAATGTAGCCATCGGCGAGATCGGGCTTCAAGGCGTGCATCCAGTTCTTGATCCTGGTTGACACCGTGATCCAGATACGTCCCTTCGAATCCCGCAATACGAAATTCACCTTACCGATGGCTTCCCCATCGATGCTGTCCGCAAGTACCTTTGATTCTCCAGAGCGCGTCATCACTTCAAGACGGTCAGTTCCGAAGTTCGAGATCAGGATGTCACCGTTCGAAGAAAAGGCGAGACCGTTTGGAAGCGTCCCCGTCAAATAGCGAGTCGCTTCACTGTCGGCAGCGGAAAAGTGCGACGAGATCCTTTGCGTAACGATCTCCTGCGTTCCATCGTGACGCAGTCGAACTACCCCGCCTCTTGAATCCGCCGACCACAACGTGCCATCTCGTTCCGCAAGGATGCATTCGGGGCGTTGCAATCCCTGGCCGATGTACTGCAGCTTCGCCTTGTCGATCTCAAAATCCAAAATGGGATTCCGCATCATCTATTCGCTCTCCACTTTGCCTTATTGAATTGCATAATATGCAAGTTAGCTTGCAAGATTAGCACAAAATAGAGAGGCCCAAAGAAAGATGACGGTCAATCAGACGCCATCTCTGAGCGAAGAATGGATCGAACCGTCCCATTCTTTGGAACTGATCACGAAGATCTACGCGCTTTGTGCCGCCACTTCATCCGCTACACTCAGAAGCTCGCCAATCTTCCTGGCGCACTGAATCACGGATTTCGAATGCGAGGGGTAATGCTCCTTGAGGAACCGGGAAGCAGGAGCCGATACGCCGATCGACCCTACAATCATGCCGTTGTTCAGACGTATAGGCGCCGCGACACAACGCGTACCTTCCATGTACTCGGCTTCGTCAAGAGCGTAGCCGCGTTCACGAATCCCCACACATTCCTTCGCCAGGGCCGGAACAGTCTTGATCGTCGTCTTTGTGAATCGCTGCAGCGGATCGGAGCCGAAGATCGTTCGCAGATCCTTCTCGTCCAAATCGGCAAGGAGGGCCTTTCCGTGCGCGGTCGAGTAGAGCGGAACAAGCTCCCCAGTCTGCCCCGCAACAACGATCACGTGGCGAGCATGGACAGAGTCGATAAACAGCGCACTCCTGCCTTCTCGAATCGCAAGGTGGGCCGTTTCGTTCAAATTGAGAGCGAGTGCCTTCAGTTCCTGGTGAGCCACCCGGACCAGCATATTGCTCCAGTCATACTGACGCGAAAGCGTCCACATAGACGATCCGAGAATATAGTCCTTGCGTCCGGCAGGCGTTGAGAGAAATCCGCGCCGCCGAAGCGTCTGGGCAAGGCGAAACGCACTGCTTCGATCGACTCCGAGTAGCTCCGATAACTCGCCGAGAGTAACTGGCTGCTTCGAGGTCGCGACGGCCTGAAGAATGGTAAGGCCGCGGTCAAGGCTCTGAATGAAAGGCACCTGGGCTACTTTCTTTGGCATCGGTCCTGCTGCTCACGATCGAAATCGCACCCCAATCGACCGCAGATAATCCCGGCTCTCTTTTGCCAGGGTCGCTGAGGGAACTGGAGACGGATCTTTGAAATCATTGTCTAGCTCGACCATTACCATACCACTAATCTTTCTTCCCTCCATCAGGTCCAGGATTCCCGGAACATCTACCTTTCCCTGGCCCAGAGGGCAATATCCAAGAAGATGGTCGTCTTTACCATTGAAATCCTTCAGATGCATATGCTGCACCAGCGGCAGAAAATCCTTCACCACCTTAAGAGCATCCTGGCCACCCTTGGTCAACTGCCCCACATCCGGCCCGAACTTCAAATACTTCGTATCCACGGCATTCATCACCGCGTAGGTCTCGTCGCGCGACTCAATGCAGGTGCCTGTATGTTGATGCAGTACGGGTGTCAGTCCCTGGTCCGTCACCGTCTTGGCCAGATCGTTCAGCGTACTGATGATATTGGCTTTGTTCGACGAAAAATCGTACGATTGCCGCGGCACCTGGTTGGGACCAACCACAAAAATGCGCCCCTTCGACTTCTTGATCAATCCACACCAGGTCACTGCCTTGGCAAGCTCCTCCTTCTTCCGCGAAGAATCCGTCAGGTTGATCGAGCAGTACGCGGAGATCAGCGGAATGTGATTCTGCTCAAGAACCGCTTCGAGACCACCGCGGTCCTCAGCCTTCGCAAGCACATCCCCAAAGGTCTCAAAGCCATAAAACCCCAAAGACGCAACCGACTGGATCGCCTGATCGACCTCCGTGTTTCTCCACGTAATGCCTGTGTATCCGATGTGAAGGTTCCTCTTTTTTACCGGATCAGACAGGACAGATTTGCTTGCCAGGGCGACGGAGGCCAGTGCGGCCTGGGATAGAAACTTTCGGCGGCTCAGAGCGAAGTTCAAGGATTCCCTCCAACAGATACCAGGCCTCTCGGATCGAAAGCTCTGGTGCATAAATCGCAACATGCTTTGCACACCACGCAATAAATCTGCAACGGCGCTGTCACGGTTGTCAAGGATCTCGTGAATTCCCTGTCGCTATTTTCCGCCAGGCCACAACCGCTTCGGCAAAATCTTGACGCATACCGGGATGGGAGATAAGATTTCCGCGTGCTTGCATTATGCGCAATACAGCTCTCGCTTTGTGCAACAATGAATCTCGCGGAAGCGGAGCGTTTTACTCCCCGGACCCAGACTTCATGCAGAGGAGAATCTCTTGGCGGACTATTCCAGCTTTGGCCTCAAAGACAAAATCGCAGTGGTTACCGGTGCCTCTCAGGGCATCGGACGAGCCATCGCTGTAGGACTCGCGCAGGCGGGCGCTCATCTGGTCCTGGCGAAATACCCTGGCCCCCGTATGGAGGAGATTCGCGAGCTGCAGCATGAGATCGAAGCATTGGGCAGGCAGGCCCTGATCGTTCCCACCGACGTAAACAAAGTCGAAGACTGTCGCTCCCTGATGGAGCAGACAGTCGCGAAGTTCGGCCGTATCGATATCCTCGTCAACAACGCGAGCTGGACCGGAACTGGAGATGCCCTTGATGTAACCGAAGAGGAATACGACAAGACCTTCGATGCATCGGTAAAAAGTGTCTTCTTCGCATCGCAGGCTGCCGCCCGCGCAATGTTGCCTCAGGGCGGAGGCCGGATCATCCATATCGGATCAAACTTCGGAGAGGTCGCCTTCAAAAAGCGAGCCGTCTATGCCGCCGCGAAGGCAGCTGTTCATCATCTCGCGAAGGCCCTCTCTTTGGAATGGGCTCATCAAGGAGTTCTCGTAAACACCGTCGCACCCTGCATCACCGAGACCGAATCGCGCAAAAACATTCTCGAGCGTCCTGGCTATAAGGAATGGGCCACCCAGGAGATGATTCCGCGCGGGAGATGGAACCAGCCTGAAGATCTGGTTGGAGCAGTCCTGTTTTTGTCCAGCAACTTCGCAGATATGATCGTCGGTCACACTCTCATGGTCGACGGCGGCTGGACGATCCACTAAGCGTCAGGTTCATCCCTAGAAACATTGCTTTATACAACGAACATCTCGCTGACGCGGTAAAGCTAAAGGAAAAAAGATGAAGTTAAAGGGCAAAATCGCCGTTGTAACCGGAGCAGGCCAGGGCATCGGACGAGGCATCGCCGAAGCCTTCGCGCACGAAGGAGCGGATGTCGTAATCAACGACCTTACAGCGGATGATCGAACGGAGCTGGTCCGGAAAAACATAGAGAGCAAGGGACGCCGGGCTCTGGTCGTCGCGGGGGATGTCTCTTTGCGCGCTGATGTCGAGCGAATCTTCGACACCGCCTGGAAAGAACTCGGGCCGGTCGACATATTGGTCAACAATGCGGGAATCGAGACCATTGTTCCCTTCACAGAGCTCACCGATGAGCAGTGGGACGATGTCACCCGCACAAACCTTAAGAGCGAATGGATGTGTTCCCAGGCGCTCTGCAAACGTCTCATCGCCGAAGGCCGAAAGGGCGCCATCATCAATATCGGGTCCATTCAGGCCGCCCGCGTGCTGCCCGGCCGTACCCACTATGCTCCCAGCAAGCTGGCGATCGAGGCCCTTACTCGCAACATCTCTGCCGAAGTTGGAGCTCACGGGATTCGCGTCAACTGCATCCATCCCGGCCTCATCGACACTCCCATGATCCGATGGGTCCTTGAGAGCCCCGATATCCTGCCCCACGTCGTCGCACAGATCTCCCTTGGCCGACCCGGCCTTCCCTGTGAAGTCGGCGCCGTAGCAGCCTTTCTCGCCTCCGACGAAGCCGCATACGTAACGGGTCAGTCCCTCTACGTAGATGGTGGATGGGTCGGCAAGTAGCAGGCATCAAAAAGGGCAAGCGAGAAGATTTCAGCATCTCTCGCTTGCCTTTTTTATTGGGTCCAGAACTTACTTCTTGGCCCGAGAGGATTCAGGAAGCGCGTAGGCATAGTAGCCCTGAGTCTGCTCCGTCGGCTCAGTCGTACTTTGACTCGGTTTAGGCTGATCCCCAACGACCTTATCGGAGTTCAGTCGCGCACTGAGGGCGATATATTCCCTTCCATTTACCTCATAGATCGTTGGGATACCTTCAGGACCTCCCGGCATCTGTATCTCCGAGATCTGCTTGCCCGTGTCCTTATCGTAGATATGCAGCTTCGCATCAGACCTAGTTCCAATAACGATGAGGCCTCCGGCCGTGACGACTGCACCGCCGCGCGGCCAATAGCTCCCAGTATTCCGGATACCTTTTTCCACCAGTTCCGTAACCTCGCCCAGGGGAATCTGCCATTTCATGTCGCCCTTGTTCATGTCATAGGCGGTGAGGGTCGACCATGGAGGACCGATAGCGGCAAGACCCTCGCTCGAATTCATATACCCGTAGCCGGTCCAGTACCGTCTCCCGCCCGGTCCCAGCTTCGCGGTCGTAGCCGGAGGAGCCATAATCCGCGCAAGCATATCGGGCGCCAGATTCGCTTTCTCCGGCGACTTCAAATATGCAATCAGATGATCGATGTCTGCAGTGTCCAGATCAGGAAACGCCGGCATCGGAGTCAAACCACTGTGCACGGCCTCACGAACGCGACCCTCTCCTGCCCGCTCCACAACACCCTCGAGCGAAGGAATCGCCGGCGGCTGTCCCTTCCGATTGGCCACGTGGCAGGACTGGCAGTTCTGCATATAAACCACCTGCCCCTGCGTCTCTGGAGATCCTGGGATCTGACGTTTCGGTGGCTTCGCCTCCAGATGAAGCAGCGAGGGAGCGTCCTTTGAAACGACGTAGAAGGTATTGGTCGCCGGGTCGATTGCGCCGGAGCCCCAGTTCCCTCCGCCATTATTTCCCGGCGTCTCCATCGTCGTTCCAAGGGTTGGAGGCGTAAAGATGCCCTCCTGTCTGGCGCCTTCAACCTGCTTCTTGATCGCCTCTCGTTCCTTCGGATCGGCGATGTACGGATTCACCATATCCGCCGTGAACTTCTGCCGGGCAAATGGAGGAATGTGCGTCGGGAATGGTTGCGTCGGCCAGCTCTCCTCGCCAGGCACATCGGACTTGGGAACAGGTCGCTCCTCGATCGGCCAGATCGGCTTTCCATTCGTCCGATCGAAGACATACACGAAGCCGTTCTTGCCGGCTTGCACAACCACATCGACCATCTTTCCGTCATGATCGATGGTCATCAACTTGGGACCGGTCTCGAGATCGTAATCCCAAAGATCATGGTGCGTCGTCTGAAAATGCCAGATGTACTTGCCCGTCCTGGCATCGAGCGCCAACAGGCAGTCGGAGAAGAGGTTGGCGCCAGGACGGTCAGCCCCATAAAAGTCATAGGTCGGCGAACCGAGCGGGAAATAAACGATCCCTCTCTTTTCATCGATCGAGAACTCGCCCCAGTTGTTGGTTCCGCCAACGTACTTGTAGGCATCCTTCGGCCACGTGTCGTATCCCATCTCCCCGGGATGCGGAACCGTGTGAAACTGCCAGACCAGTTTTCCGGTGACCACATCAAACGCCCGAACATCTCCCGGAGGCGACTCATACTCCTCGCCGGTCGCTGAACCGGTAATGTACAAATTCTCAAAAACTCTTCCCGGAGTGTTGGACTGAACCTGGCGAATCGTCGAAGGAACGCGCCCAAGCCCTTCCCTCAGATCCACCGCTCCATTCTTGCCAAAGGAAGCAACATCCTTGCCCGTACGAGCATCGACCGCATGAAGTTCGTTATTCATCGAAAACAGCAGACGGCGATCGGAACGATCCTTGCTCTCCCAATACGTCATGCCGCGATGCGAGATCAAACGGGGATGATGCGTGTCATAGACCCATATCTCTTTTCCGGTCGTGGCATCCAGGGCAACAACCGTATTGTCTTTGCCGTAGACAAACATCACCCCGTCAACCACCAACGGGTTCGATCCATAGCGGAAACCATTATTTCCGGAGGCATAAAACCACACCTGCTGCAGTTGTCCTGCGTTCGAGCGATCAATCTGCTTCAACGCGGAGTACTGCGCATCGCTATTGGAACCTCCATAGCTGGTCCACGAAACGTAAGACGTCTTTTGTGTGGCAGTCGCCGCGTCAACCGTCCCAGACCGAAGAGACAGTGCGGTAACAGCTCCTGTAGCGAGAATCCCCATTCCCGCATATGCCTTCCATGAAACTCGTAGCATCGTTCTGCCTCTTGCCCAGTCAATTGATACTGAAAACATTCATTCGGCGTAGATCGCTCTCACGCCGGCAGTTCCCATCCCTTGCGATACTTGCGCCCAAACATCGCGTTCGCGCTCTCGGAGTTCAGAAATCTCTGCTTCTTGCCATCGAAGCGCAGCGTCGTGCCCCCGTGAGCGATCGCAATATTCCCCAGCAGGCACAGCTCGGTAATATGTCCGCCATACTCCCAGTTGCAGGATGGTTGCTTGCCCTGCTTCGCCGCGTCGATCCACTCCACCCAATGACTCGACGGTCTGGGAATGGTTCGCGATGGCCTCTGAAACTGACGATCCACCTCTTCAGGCAGAAGCCACACCTGTTTTTTCTCCCCGACAACACTGCTGTAGACAGGTCCGTATACCAGCACCCCCTTGGTGCCATACACAATCCCGCCGCCCGTTGGAAGCGGTTCCTCTTTTTTCCATCCTGGCGGAACCGGAGGAGTGTCGTATCCCCACCACTTCACGGCCACCGCAGGGCGGTTCCCGCGCGCAGGGAATCGGAAGTTCACATGCGAGACCCGAGCGAACATCTCTTTCGCAGCCTTCCCTGAATAGTCCGCGTCCGCGTCTCCTTCAATCGTCTCCGGGTAATCAAGCTCCAGCGCCCACACGACAGGATCGAAGAAGTGCGGTCCATGATCGCCAAGGATGCCGGTGCCAAAGTCCTGCCAGTTGCGCCACCGCAAAGGCAAATACATGGGGTTATAGTTCCGCGAAGGTGCGGGACCCACAAACAGATCCCACTTCACCTCTTCCGGAACAGGAACGCTATCCCCGATATGCTCGCAATCCTGGTAAGCATTGATATAGCGCTTCCCCGAGCTCCAGTCCGACTGGAACACGTCGATCCGCTCGACCGCTCCGATCGCTCCGGCACGAATCCATTCCACGATCAATCGAACATCTTCCGAGGCATGCCCGACAATGCCGGTCTGCGTAGCCTGTTTCGGATAGCGGCGAGCCGCGGCCACCATCGCACGAACCTCATCCACCGTCGAGGCCAGAGGCTTCTCGCAGTACACATGCTTGCCCATCTTCATCGCGGTCAGCGCCGCGTGCGCATGCACGTGATCCGCCGTGCAAACCACGACGGCGTCGATATTCTTGTCCATCTGCTCCAGCATCACGCGCCAATCGTCAAAGCGTTTCGCACCCGGATGCTTCGCCGCTACCTCGATAGCCGGAGTAAACTTGCCCGAAAGCTGCGATCGGTCGCGCCAATCCACATCGCAAACCGCAACGATGTTTTCGCCCGCAAGCTCCCTCAGGTTGGCCGCGCCATAATTGCCAATGCCGATAAACGCAATATTCGCCTTGTCGGAAGCAGAGAGCACCCGGGGAACCCCCAGGGCACGCATGGCGCCAAGTCCGCCAAGCGCCGCAGCGCCTGCCAGCACTCGACGGCGAGAAAGCGTGCGAGTTCCATTCAACAAAGGGCCCTCCTCCGAGAGCAACGCTCTCGCATTTTTACTTGTTGCACAATTCGCAATATCACTTGCACATTGCGGAGCAAAATACTAGCAATCGAGAAAGAGAATCGTCAACGCCATTCTTTCTCAACGTGCTCTGCAGCGATCTCAGCGCAAAACCTGTCCCAGAATCCCTTGTGCGTGCTGGCTGACCTCTGCATCCGAGCTGTGTGCCGCGATCTGAATGTATCGAAACGCCTCCTCGCGCTGCCCCTGCCGCAGCAGCGCGAGGCCAAGTCCCAGATTCGCGTCCGGCCGGCCGCTCTGCAGCGCCAGGGCACGGCGGTACTCCGCTGCCGCGTCGGCAAACCTGCCCTGCGCGCTCAGCAGGTCGGCCAGGTCTGTATGAACCTCCGGATCAGTCGGCGCCGTGCGAGCTGCCTCCTGCAGTTCATGCGTAGCTTCTGCATTGTTTCGTTCCAGAATCATAAGCAGTCCCAGGCCATGGTGCGCGTCCCCATAATCGGGCTTCAGCTCGAGCGCTCTCCTGAAATAGGCTTCGGCCTCCGGGTACCGGTGTTCCCCTACCAATAAATTGGCCAGATTGTTCTGTGGCGCCGCGAGGTTCGGCTTCAGCTGGATCGCTTCGCGAAAACTCTGCTCGGCAGCAGCCCCGTCCTGCCTCTTGATAGCGACCAATCCCGCGAGATCGTGCACCTCGGCGCGATCGGGGTTGATCGCAAGCGTGCGCGAGATCGCGTCCTGAGCCTCTGAAAGCTTTCCCTGACGCAGATACGCGTTGGCGAGATTCGCAAGCATTCCGTCATCTTCAGGATAAATTCCGGTCGCCCGCTCAAGTATCTCGACCGCACGCTCCACCTGTCCTCCGCTTAGCAGAGCTGCGGACAACTCACGCAGTGCCGCTCTGTCATCGGGATGGAACTTCAATGCCTGGTTGAAACTTCGAACCGCGTCCTCTGTCTTGCCGGCCCGAGCATACCCCGTGCCTAACGCAACGTAAGGCTCAGGCCATTGCGGATGCTGACGATCGAGTTGCGCCCGTAACTGGCCAATTCCATCGATTCCCGCATCATTCACCTTCGCTACCGCCAGAAGAAGCTGTTCCCTCGCCGTTGGCTGCGTGGACCTCGGATAGTAGATCTGCACCGGCGTCAGATCCTCAGGAAGCAGCGACTCCGGAAAGGGAGCCGTCAGGTCGCGCGCCGGACACACGCGTTGAATATAGTGATCCGTAAGGACAATGTGAACAGACCCTTCTGTCCGCCGCTTTGGCATATGACAGCTCAGGCAGTCGTTCCCCGCCGTCATTGCCACACCCTTATGGGAAACCTGCTTATGACAGGTCTCACAGACCGCAATGTATTGCTTCTTCGCTGCTTCGCCGCGAGGAATATCGTGAGGATTGTGACACGTCAGACACGTCATCTGCGTGTTCCGAAAGCAGGCTGATCTCACTAGCTGGTAACCGGCGTGCGCCACCTCGTAGTCATCGCTCTTGGGATCCTTGGGGCGCTCGAAGTAGGTCCTGTAATCCCCGAGTGGCTCTCCCGGCCGAAAAGAATAGAGTTCTCGCCCGTAAGCGCGAATCGCGCTCGGAACATGACGTGCGCTCGTCTCCATGTGGCATTCCATGCACACTTCCATCTGCCGATCTCGAGGCAGCTTCGCCGGGTTCACGATCTTGCTGCGAATCTCCGGAAGAGTCGCCTTTCCTCCGCTTGCTGCCGCAACATGCGCCGCGCCAGGTCCATGACATCTCTGGCAATCAATTCCCTCCGGAAGCTTTTCCGGGAAGATGGATTCTTCAAGCGCAGCCTGCGACGAATCGGTCAGCTGTGGATAGCCATTATGACAAAACATGCACTCCGGGCCGATGGCTCCATGCATGTCCGGGTGGTCGGCCCGGTCGAATCCAGGACTCATATTCCAGTACCCGGATCTTTCCGTATACCAGCTGACAGGCAGTTCCACCAGCTTCCCCTGGCTCGTCCTGTGCATATACGTTCGGGCCTGGTTCCCCGAACCCATCACATAATCGATTCGCTCCTCGAGAACATTCTCTTCCTTTCCGTCCTTACCCAGAGTGAAACGGCGCTCGTAAAACTTCCCGTCGCGCTCGATCATCCTGTATCGCAGACCCGAAGCTTTGTGAACAAAGGTATTCGCCTTCTCGTAGTCCTCGATCACATTCTCAGTCGTCGGCCTGTAAAACGACCGCCCCATCCCGGTCTTCTTAAAGGTCTTCGCGATCGTTCCATGACAGGTCGCGCACGCCTGCGCGTCGACATAACCAGTATTAAGCTGAGTTACAGTTGAGCCCTTGGTCTCTACGGTGTGCGGCTTTTCTCCAACCAGATGCCAGGCGAGAACCGCGGCCGCAACAACAGCACACAACATCGCCAACAATCCCCACGCCCGGCGCGGGTTCAGCTTTATCCTTCGAATCAAGCTCGGCATGGAGACAACGCTTTGACCCTCTCACTCAACGACTGGTCACCAAAAATAACACGGAATGCATTGCTCTATATGCAATTCCTATTGCGTAATGGTGCATCATCATAGCACTATGTTCCAGACGCTTGTCGAGCAGTTTTAACCGCGTTAGCCTTGATACGCTGAGGCAAAGACCAGACCGTTGCCTCCGGATCTGGAGATGGAATCTTCGTTGAAATCGCTCACCGGAAAGACGGCCCTCATTACAGGCGGATCGCGCGGTATAGGCCGTGCGGCAGCACTCTCTCTCGCGGCCCAGGGCTGTGACGTCGCCGTCAACTACCTGAACTCGGAGGAGGATGCCACTTCCATCGTTCGCGCCATCGAAGAACTCGGAAGACGCGCCTATGCCTTCCGCGCCGACGTATCCCGTCAGCAGGAAGTCGAGTCCATGGTGAAGAAGGTCCAGGCCGAGCTGGGCACCATCGACATCCTCGTCAACAATGCCGGGATCAATCCCTCCCGGCCCTTCCTTGAACTCGATGCAAGCGACTGGAGTCGAACCATCGAAACCAACCTCACCTCGGCCTTCCTTCTCTCGCAGGCCGTAATTCCAGCCATGCGGCAACAACAATGGGGACGCCTCGTCTTCATCTCCTCGGTGGCCGCCCAGACCGGGGGAGTCGTCGGACCGCATTACGCCGCCAGCAAAGCCGGAATGCTTGGACTCATGCACAGTTACGCTAACCTGCTCGCAAAGGAAGGCATCACCTCCAACGCCATCGCGCCGGCGCTCATCGAAACCGAGATGATTCGCAAAAACAAAAATATCCGTCCCGACCTCATTCCGGTTGGGCGCTTCGGCCACGCTGAAGAAGTGGCGGATGCGATAGCCTTCATCGCATCGAACGGCTATATCACCGGCCAGACCCTCAACCTGAACGGCGGCTGGTACATGAGCTGATCCAGTTTCCGCGCTTCATTTGAACCTCAAGGCATCTCCCAGGAAAAAGTGACTCCATCTTCTCCCAAGCCGAAATCGATCTCAGACAAAGCATCACCACTCGCCGCTGACATGAAGATTCAGGCAGCGTTGAGAAAGCGATGGACCTTCGTCCTTCCTGCGGCTTTTATTACCTACAGCCTGGCCTATCTCGATCGCGCCAACTATGGATTCGGAGCCGCCGCTGGACTCGCCGAAACGCTCCACATCACCGGCTCGCAAAGCTCCCTGCTCGGTGCCCTCTTCTTTCTCGGCTACTTCATCTTTCAAATCCCGGGAGCCCAATTCGCGAGAACCCACAGCTCGCGCTGGCTCATCTTCACGGCTCTGATCACATGGGGCTCCCTCGCCGCCCTCACCGGAGTCATCCGGACCTTCTGGCTGCTCGCGCTCGATCGCTTTCTTCTCGGAATCGCGGAAAGCGTCATCCTCCCCGCAATGCTGCTCCTGCTTACCCGCTGGTTTACCCGTGAGGAGCGTTCTCGCGCCAACTCCATTCTCATCCTCGGAAATCCCATCACCGTCCTCTGGATGTCAGCCATCACCGGATACCTGATCCAGTCCTTCGGCTGGCAGAAGACCTTCATCTTCGAAGGTATCCCCTCCGTAGCCTGGGCTCTTGCATGGATCCTCCTCGTCCGCGACCGCCCCGCCGACGCAGGCTGGCTCGATGCCGACGCCGCCCTGGCACTGGAAGAGCGACTGGCAGAGGAACAAAGATCGCTAGAGCCCGTGAAGTCCCTCAAACAGGCGCTCCTTCGCCGCGATGTTCTCCTGCTCTCTGTCCAATACTTCTGCTGGAGCCTCGGTGTCTACGGCTTCGTCCTCTGGCTTCCCACCATCGTGCGCCAGGGCAGTTCCATGTCGATGGGCGAGACTGGTCTGCTCTCCGCCATTCCCTATCTCGCGTCCATCATTCTCATGATCGTCGTCTCCTATCTCTCCGACAAGACTCTCCGCCGCGAAGCTCTTGTCTGGCCCTTTCTGCTCCTGTCCGGAATTGCACTCCTCGGTTCCTTCCTCCTTGCCAACCGAAGCTTTCCAGCAGCATTCGCCTGCCTTGTCCTCGCGGGGGGCTGCATGTATGCCCCCTATGGCCCCTTCTTCGCCATCGTTCCCGAGCGACTGCCAAAGAACGTAGCCGCCGAGGTCTTAGCCTTAATCAATAGCAGCGGAGCCCTCGGGGCATTTGCCGGAAGCTATCTCGTGGGCCTCCTGCAGGCCCTCACCGGAAGCTCGCGCCCCGGCTTCCTTCTCATGGCCCTTGCGCTGATATGCTCTTCTTTCCTCATCCTCGCTCTGCCAAAGACACCGCAACGCAACCGCGCACCACAAAACTGACATGAAGCATCCTCAAAGCACCATCTCAATCTCCAGCGTTCTCGAAAACGACTCTTCCCTCTTTGAGAGCATCAAGACCCACGCACGAGGTCCCGAGGGTGCGCTTCCCATCACGCCCGAGATGCTTCTCACCCAGCCCTCCGGAAACCTCTTCGGCCTTACCCAGGACGCCGGCATGGGATGGGAGCCCTCCCGTCTCCTCGACCCCGAGTTCCTCATCCTCAGCACCCACGGCGGTCTCCGCGCCCAGGACGGCACTCCCATCGCGCTAGGCTTCCACACCGGCCATTGGGAGGTCGGCCTGCTCGTCGCCGAGGCCGCACGCGAGTTCCGTAACCTGCACGCCATTCCCTTCGCAGGAGCCTGCACCGATCCCTGCGACGGGCGCACCCAGGGCACCGCAGGCATGATGGACTCTCTCCCCTACCGCAACGACGCCGCGATCGTCCTCTCCCGCCTCATCCGTTCCCTTCCCACGCGCAAAGGCGTCGTCGGAATCGCCACCTGCGACAAGGGACTTCCCGCCATGATGATGGCTCTCGCGTCCTGTGGTCCCTACCCCAGCATCCTCGTTCCCGGCGGAGTCACCCTGCTCGCGGACGAAGGCGAGGACGCCGGAAAAGTTCAAACCATCGGCGCCCGCTATGCCACCAATCAGATCACTCTCGAATATGCCGCCGAAGTAGGCTGTCGCGCATGTGCCACTCCCGGCGGAGGTTGCCAGTTCCTCGGAACCGCCGCCACCTCGCAGGTCGTAGGAGAAGCACTCGGTCTGGCTCTCCCTCACTCCGCGCTCGCACCCTCCGGCCAGCCCATCTGGCTCGACCACGGCGCGCGCTCCGCACGTGCCATGCTTCGCATGAAACACCTCGGCATCGGAACAAGCGATGTCCTCTCCGACGCCGCCATCCGCAACGCCATGGTCGTCCACGCAGCGTTCGGTGGCTCGACGAATCTCCTTCTACACATTCCCGCGATTGCACATGCCGCAGGACTCCACCGCCCAACCGTAGACGACTGGGTCAACGTCAATCGCCATATCCCCCGTCTCGTCGATGCTCTCCCCAACGGCCCCAACAACTTCGCCACCGTCCAGGTCTTTCTCGCGGGAGCCGTACCCGAGGTCATGCTTCACCTCCGCCGCGCCGGCTTGCTCGACACCTCCGTCCGCACCGTCACCGGCGAAACCCTCGACGAGAATCTCAACTGGTGGCAGCAGAGCGAGAGACGCAAAGCTCTCAAAGAGAGGCTGCGTGCACTCGATGGCGTCGATCCCGAAGACGTCATTCTCTCCCCCGACGAGGCCCGCAGTCGTGGACTCACCCCGACTGTCTGCTTCCCCATCGGCAACCTCGCCCCCGAAGGCTCCGTCATCAAGAGCACCTCCATCGATCCCTCTCTCATCGATGAAAGACATCGCTATCAGCACATCGGCCCCGCGCGGGTCTTCATCACCGAAGAAGCCGCCATCGCCGCCATCAAGCAGGGCTCCATCGGCAAAGGGGACGTCATCGTCCTCATCTGCGGAGGACCGGCAGGCGCGGGCATGCAGGAGATCTATCAGATCACCTCGGCGCTCAAGAATCTGCCCGATTGCAAACACGTAGCCGTACTCACGGACGCACGTTTCAGCGGCGTCTCCACCGGGGCCTGCATCGGACACATCTCTCCCGAAGCACTCGCCGGAGGTCCCATCGGGCGCGTGCTCGACGGCGACATCATCGAGATCGTCGTCGATCGCGACGTCCTTCACGGAAGCGTCAACCTCGTCGGCGAAGGCAGCGAGCGGTTCTCCGCAGAAGAAGGTCGTCGTCGCCTCCAAGCGCGAAGCCCTCGCGAAGATCTCGCTCCCCATCCCATGCTGCCATCCCAAACCAGGCTCTGGGCCGCGCTCGTCCAGGCCAGCGGAGGCATCTGGGGCGGCTGTGTCTACGACACCGACGCAATCGTCGCCCGGCTGCAAGCGCCCCAAACCAACTCACCCAATCCAATCCTCGGGAAGGAAACAAGATGAAGCTCTATCGCACGACGACAGGTTTCTACGCAGAGCAAAACGGCAGCTTTTATTCCGTCGAAGCCTCCGACTGGGATCAATTGATTGCAAGCCCCGACGTGTACGAGCGAGTCAAGACCGCACTGTCCGGCAAACCGCTCTCATCTCTCGACGAAAGCCAGATCCTCGCTCCGGTAGGCAACCAGGAGGTCTGGGCAGCCGGCGTCACCTACTTCCGCAGTCGCGATGCGCGCATCGAAGAGTCCAAAGACGCCGGCGGTGGAACCTTCTACGATCGCGTCTATAACGCCGAACGCCCCGAGCTCTTCTTCAAGGCAACCGGCCGCCGCGTCGTAGGACCCTATCATCCAGTTCGCATCCGCACCGACGCCACCTGGTCCGTGCCCGAACCCGAGCTCACTCTTCTCATCAGCTCCACCGGAGTCATCACCGGCTACACCATCGGCAACGACATGAGCTCCCGCGATATCGAAGGAGAAAACCCTCTCTACCTTCCCCAGGCCAAGGTCTATGACGGAAGCTGCGCTCTCGGCCCCGCGCTCCTGCTCACTCCCGATCCCCTGCCGCGCATCACATCCATCCAGCTTCATGTCGATCGCAACGGCTCCACGATCTTCTCCGGTGCAACCACTCTCGCTGAGCTCAAGCGCGACCCCAAGCTGCTCGCCGCCTATCTCTTCCGAGACAACACCTTCCCCCACGGCGCTTTTCTTATGACCGGCACAGGAATCGTCCCCGGCGACGACTTCACTCTCTCCAGCGGAGACGTCGTCCGCATCACCATCGACACCATCGGAACTTTAGAAAATCCCGTCGCCTAGCAAACCGAAGCTCTCACGCGTCTACGAACACACTAGAGCACATCTACGAGCGCGTGAGAGTTCCATTCATCAGCCGCATAATTCCCAGCGTATTTGCCCGCCGCAGCTCCACCGGCAGCGATCCGTCCGGACAATCCTGGTAGCACACCGGCCTCACAAACCGCGCAATCGCCTTCGTTCCCACGGAGGTCGTTCTGCTGTCCGAAGTAGCCGGATACGGTCCACCGTGCACCATCGCATGGCAAACCTCCACACCCGTCGGATATCCGTTGAACAGAACCCGCCCGACCTTCGTCTCCAGCACGCGAATCAGCTCCCCGGCATTCGCAATATCTTCTTCCGTGCCATGGATCGTCGCCGTAAGGTGGCCATGCAACTTCTCCGCCGCTGCCACCAGCTCATCCTTCTCGCCATATTGAATCAGCAAGGTCGTCGGCCCGAAGATCTCTTCCTCAAGCGAAGAATGTCCCAGAAACTCCTTCAGCGAAACACGAAACAACGTAGCCGCACCTGCCGCGACTCCATCGCTCACTACCGTATCGGCACCTGCGATCAGTTCAGCGTCGCCTTCCTTCGCGCGCTCCTTTACCGCCTCGGTGTACTTTGTCGCGATCCCCGGCGTCAGCATTCCCTGCTGCCCCAATGCGGCCACCCCTGTTCGCAACTGATCCGCGAACGACTCCATCGCCTCCGCTGGCCCAAACACCAACCCCGGCTTGGTGCAGAACTGCCCCGAGCCCAGCGTGAACGAAGCCTGCAACCCCTGCGCCAGAGTCTCTCTGCGCTCCTTCATCGCTCCCGGCAAAATAAACAGCGGATTCGTGCTTCCCATCTCCGCATAGCACGGAATCGGTTCCGCGCGCTCCGCAGCCAGGCGCATCAAGGCTTTTCCGCCATTTTGCGAACCGGTAAACGCAACCGCCTTGATCCCCGGATGCTTCACCAGCGACACACCCACTTCGACACCAGCATCGAACAGCAGCGAAAAAACACCCGCCGGCAAACCGCTCTCTTTCACTGCCTTCTGGATCACCCGGCCGACAAGCTCACTCGTTCCCGGATGCGCTGGATGCGCCTTCACCACCACGGGACATCCCGCCGCCAGGGCCGAAGCGGTATCGCCTCCCGCAACCGAAAATGCCAACGGAAAGTTGCTCGCCCCAAACACCGCCACCGGCCCCAGCGCTCTCGACATCGAGCGTACATCCGGTTTGGGCAGCGGCTTCCGCGCCGCATCCGCCTCATCGATCCTCGCGTCCACCCACGAGCCCTCTTCCACCACCTCCGCAAACAGCGCCAGTTGATTCGTCGTTCGAGCAAGCTCTCCCTGCAGGCGAGGCAGAGGCAGTCCCGTCTCCAGGTTCGCTCGCTCCACAATCGCAGCGCCCTGCTCTGTCAGCCCCGCCGCAATCCTCCGCAGAAACGCGCCACGCTCTCTGCCCGTGGTCCCGGAGAATGCGAAGAACGAAGCGCGTGCCAGCTCGACAGCTTCATCGATCTGCTCTTCCGTAGCCGAATAAAACACCGGCTCCATCTTCTGTCCCGTTGCAGGATTCACACCATGAAACGTCGCCTTGCCCGCCGACGCCACTCTGTCCCCAACCAGGGAAACTCCCGACAGGGAGATCTCAACTGCTGACATACATAGGCTCCTTCGCTCTCAGCTCCGACGGAACTTGCAATCTCCATTGCACGCTAAGAAATCCAGCGCACCCTCTGGCCAAAAGCCAGATCAGTGTAAATCACTTGGAAAACAGCGCGTGTAAAGCGAAGAAAACCGACTCGCTCTGGTCTGTGTTGAATGAGTAATTTGAGTTGGACTGGTTGCCTGATATTCGGAAGAAATCAGGCAGTTGGCGTTAACTGTGCAACCAAAGCCGCCGCTCGGCTCATGTCGTCATTCGGATCTGAATGGGTATGCCAATCTGAACCATCCGGTTCAAGCAACGACTACCCAGGTCAGGTAGTTTCTTTGCAAAGCAAGGGTAGGTGCTCAGAAGTGGCGCTGTATCACTTTGTCATATAAAGACCCTCACTCCCAAGGGTGGTCTGCAAGGCATTTTCCGTTCCCCAAGACACGAGGAAGAACCTATTCCAACTATTTCTGTTCATAATCTAAAGTCCCATCGATCTCTCGGAGCCCGCCTACGGGAAGGCCAGCAGTTCAAATATTTGAAATCTGAAAGAGAAATATCATGACATCAAGAATTCTTCGCCTGCAATCCGTAATCGATTTCACAGGGCTATCGCGCAGTCGATCTATCTGAGAATGTCAAAGGCGCCTTACCAAGACGAGTTCGCTCGGTGTCAGGGCTATCGGATGGCGTGAGACCGACATCCAGACTTGGCTCGACAATTTACGAGTGAAGAAGGCGACAACGCGGCTGCGCCATGTGTTATCGGGGGGAAGCATCCAACTCCGGCAACGGAATAAAAGATTAACGACTATTTTTGCGATACTGTCTGCTGCGTACTAAACTTTAGGTAGGAAGAGTGGCCGAGTGGTTGATGGCTCCAGTCTTGAAAACTGGCGTACCCGGAAGGGTATCGGGGGTTCGAATCCCTCCTCTTCCGCCATCCCATTTATTATCAATAACATAGAAGAGAATGTAACAACGGAAGTGGCGTTTCCGCGGCAATTTCGCGAAGTCGAACCTGGAAAGGCTCCTAGAGAAAATGCGTGAGGTCAGTGAGAGCTTGTCACTCTCCTTCCTTCTCCGACATCGATCTTTTTCTCCAAAAGGGTAACTTCGGTTCGAAAGACTGTTCGACCGCCAGAAATATTCTCAAGTAGCTGATTCTAAATCTAATTCCTTTACAATTCAATTGGTTAGGTGAGACCGTAGATTTCTCTACAGTCTCCACAATACCCTGTTTTCCCCCCATTTCCGTCCGCAAATCGTACCACCAGCGAAGAATCGTACCACGCACTTTCCAGAGTAGTTGCGGTTCGGTGCGGACCCTTCGGCAATCCCCTCTCATGAATTCGGCAATCCCCTCTCATGAATTAAGATGTCAACGCTTTGCCTTCCATCTACACTCAAAGTGCTGATTGGAATCCACATAAGGGGCAGAATTGGGCGTGAGTGGATGGCAACACGTTGGAGAATCGGATGGCACGAGCACATTCCAACTTGAATCTTGGTCTCGATTCTTCGATTTCCTCGAAGCGGAAATATTCAGCTACAGCGGTCCCCAAAGGAGATCATTCATTTGGCGCGGGCAGCGCAGAGCAAACTGGAGTTTGAGTACGACTCTTGATCGGTTATTAGAAGTTGTTGGTATTTCCGATGGACCTCAGGACGCACTGGAGGATGTCTCAAAGCAGCATCTCGAGAGATTCAAGTACGCTTCTCGCGGTCGACGAGGCTTATCGCCTGCGGCTCTCTCCGAGAATGAATGGTGGTCTCTGGGCCAGCATTTCGGCCTCGCTACACCTCTTCTGGACTGGACCCGAGCTCCTTTTGCCGCCCTTTACTTTGCGTTCGAGGACGCTTCTGTAGGGAATGTACCCAGGGCGATCTATGCGCTTAATGAAAATGCCGTGTTCGCAAAAGAACTGGAAATCCAGAATGGTCCGAGCATTGAGAAGGGAAGAGTGCCAATAGTTGAAATCGTCGATCCAATGTCCGATGAGAATCAACGTCTGGTAAGTCAGGGCGGCTGCTTCACTAGAGCACCCATCGGAACCCCGATTGAGCAGTGGGTTCAACGAGCATTTGAGGGATCGAGCGATCCAATACTTATTCGCATTGAGATCCCGGACACTGATCGTCTCGGTTGTCTTCAGGCATTAAACCGCATGAACATCAACCATCTTTCTTTATTCCCAGATTTGAGCGGTGCTTCGCGCTCGACGAACCTGAGGTTGGAATTTGAACACTGTACTGTGAGGAAGAATGCCTGAACCTATCTACGTACCAATCTTGAAGGGAAAGGAGGGCGAGTATGCCGCATTGGAGGCCCTTGCCACAGAGATAAAGGATCAGATCCTTCCACTAATCGAGATCCCGTCGATCCCGTGGGATTTCGCCAGTGAATGCCCAGCAAAGAGCCTTGACGATCACATCTCTGGCATTCCGGATAAATTGAAGCGTGCCTGCGGTACTACGCCTTTTTATCTCGATCTTCCATGGTTCGATGGAGATGAAACGCTTGCCAATGGCATGACGGCTTTAGAAGCCATCCTAACTAAAGGGCGCGAACTCGGTCTCGAGGCCATACCAGTTATCTATAGGGCCAGCTCCGAGGCTTATCTATCAGCCGCTAAAGCCCACTCGTCTGAAACCGGAAGTGGCATCTGTGTCCGACTGCTCGTTGAAGACTTCGATGAAGACGTTCCTATCGAAAAGGAAGTCGACCGACTGTTAACCGCAGCGTCTCCCGAGGGAGACGACGTCGATTTGATCGTCGACCTCGAAGATCTTGGCGTCAACACGGGAACTAAGGCTCTTGTAGCCAGATCAATATTTACGATGATCCCTCGCGAAGTGTCCTGGCGCAGAATGACTTTGGCTGCCGCGTCATTTCCAGAAGATCTGAGCGATGTGAGTGCGGCAACCATCGTTAAGCTCCCTCGCCACGAGTGGGATCTTTGGAAAACTCTTCAAAAACGACCAGGAGCGCTGCCTCGACCAGACCTAATTTTCGGTGACTATGCAATGGCACACCCTGTGGCCAAGACAAATATAGATCCTCGCACCATGAGGATGAGCGCAAATATACGCTACACCGCGGTTGACGACTGGCTCGTGATCAAAGGACGCAACGTCAGAAAGTATGGGTTCGATCAGTACTTTGAGCTCTGCCGTCTTCTCGTGAGCCGTCCAGAGTATAGCGGTCGCAACTTCAGTTGGGGAGACAGTTACATCGCCGCCTGTGCGGAGGCGACCCTAGGCCCCGGGAATGCGACGACCTGGAGGAAAGTGGGTGTAAACCATCACATCACGCTTGTGACGACTGGCCTCGCCAGCTTGAGGGCCTCTGTTTAAGACTGGTCCGGACAAGATCGCCGAGCTCTTCAACGCTAAAACTGGCGCATAAGCGATCCCAGATGTGTTGACGACTCTTACTCGCCACTCCGCGGGCCAATTTGTGTTCAAGAAGAATCTGGAGCGCTTCTTCTCTCCATAGCAGTTGAACAAGAGCTTCGGGAGCGAGGCTGGGATTGCGCTTCGCCTTTCGCGATTCTTTCAAACGGACCTCTTGTCCGATTTGGATAGCGCTCCAGATACCCCACCAAGGTGGCACTGTATTTTCTATTCCGGGAATATGAGAGGACGCCGCAACGATTGTGACGAATTCCAGAGTTTTGCTATAGATCTCCGCTTGAGATTTGAGTCGAACAAGCGTGTCGAGTTCACTCTTAATTTCGTACCCATGAATGGTTCCGTTTACGACAGCTAGATCGACTCGTGCTATCCCCTGACACAGCCCTAACTCTTCGACTACGAGAGTGTCGGTCTTATCGGGATGAAGCCTATCCATCTCGGTAAGAAGGGCTTGACGAACATCAATGTCTCTCATCTTCCCTCCTTCTCGACAGCGTGCCTCCACTTGCTGAACCACACACTACTATTCTAATCTCGCAGTTCAATTTACACCCCTTCAAGGCAATTCGATGAAAGCAGCGTACTTTTCCTCCGGGCGGCATACGGGCCAGAGGCCACAGACGCAGCAAGGCCGTCCCCGAAGAGACGGCCTTGATTGATCATTTCAACGAATCACAATTCTTGCATTCATAAGCTTGTTGGGTGACAGAGTCTCACCGGCCCCAGGTTGCAGCTTGCACTCTATGCTTTGCTGCTCGACATGGCAGTTTTGCACTGAGTAGTGTTTCTTACAGGCATCGCATTCGGTGCTATCGGCATTTGCCGACCATAGTTCAACCTCATTAGGCGCAGCCCTCTTGATAACAATTCGTCCCTGATTGGCCATGGGGAAGGCTTGAACATCGACCGTTGTTGTGGAGTATCGGACCACGACGAAGCCTTCAGACGCACCACTTGATCCTGCTTCGAAGGCTAAAAAAAACAGCCCTTGGTCGGATGATGTACACAGTGAAGCAACCTCGACTAGCCGGAGAACCGATCCATATTTGATCAACCTCTCGACCGGGTAACTCTTCTGTTCCTGACCGCGCTGGACGATGATAG
Organism: Edaphobacter modestus; assembly: GCF_004217555.1. Classification (GTDB taxonomy): domain Bacteria; phylum Acidobacteriota; class Terriglobia; order Terriglobales; family Acidobacteriaceae; genus Edaphobacter; species Edaphobacter modestus. The sequence continues at coordinate 4,482,477 of NZ_SHKW01000001.1, read as the reverse complement.
TGGAGTTGTAGCTGTCCAGGTCTTTTCCAGAGCGAGGATACTCGACGATCTTTACGGTCGCGCCCTCACTGAGGGTAAGACTTTCTTGGACGATTGCCTGTCCAGGGATGATGCTCCCATCTGCGGCCATGCGCGGGTTTTTGGGTGCAAGAGTTCTATGGATTTCCTTGCACGCAAAAGCAGGAGAAGATATTGGAGTTTGAGCAAATGCAAGCTGCTGGGTCGCTAACAGCATTGGCGCAAAAGCAAGCAGTCCTTTGATCCCAAGTATTCTCATTATTGAAGTCCCGCAGGGATAGGGGCCGACGGCATCGACGGGGACCAAATTCCCGATGTTTGCCTCATCCCATTGTAAATGTTCATGAAGTTTCTAACGTTCGTAGCCCGCTGACCTGGATCAGGAACACCGTTATATCTGCTGTAGGTGCTCGCCGGATCGTAGTCGGAACGTTTCCCTAAGTTTTGCAATACGCTCAAAGCCCCTTGTATGTTGTGATCCCTGTCTCCGTTCGAACAGGTACCTGAGCTACAGGAGAGTTGCAATGGGTTGACCGGCGCTGCGATCCCCAAAGTGCTCTCTTTCGCGGTAATTGCTGTTAGTAGCTGAGTTGGATTTGCTCCTAAGGCCATTGAAGCGCCCGCTTGCTGTACACCGGCAATGGTTGAACCGATCGTGGATAGCTGGGAGTTGCTGAAGGCCTGACCACGGACATTCGTTGCGGTTCCCGATGCAGTGGTAGAAACGACTGCTCCTGAGACAGAATTGGAGACAGTCGTTAGATTGGTGGTGACATTTACAGTCGAAGTGAGATTCCCCTTGCCATCATAAAAGCTCACATTCTGACTGATCGTTGTCACCGTGACATTGCAGGTAGAGTTGTCGTTGCCTCCACAGGTCGCCGCGTGCCCATCCGAATCCGCATAACGAAGCGGATTGTTCAGCGCGTAGGAGTACAGATTTAGACTTTGAGGATTGTCGAGCTTTGCGTAGGGAACAGGCTCCGCCTGCGCTGCCCAGTCTGGGCTCATGAATCGTTCCATATTGGAGCTGTAGTATCTGGCTCCAAAGTAGTCATTCCCTGATTCGGTATCCCGTTCTTTGCCGGTAAATTTATAGTGGTTTGAATTTGTTTCGGAGCTTTGTTCTTGTCCAAAGGGTAGAAACCGCCCTGATTCCACGAGAGCGCCACTACCGTTCGTCAAAGCAACAGTTGAACCAAGCCGGTCGACGTGATAGTAAGTCGTGCTAGCTTGACCATTCAAAGGGGCCGTTGAGGTGTCAGATCGTGCGATTCTCTCTCCATTAGCGAAGATGTAATCACTCCAACTACCGCCGCTGTTCCGCTCTGCAATCGGCTGACCGTTAAAGTTGATGTACTCCGTTGAGCTTCCGTCCGCACCAGTCTTGCTGATTCGGTTGTCATTGGCATCGTAAAAATAGTTTTCAAAAGGAGTAGTGGTTCCGAACATCGTGACCTGAGTGATCCGATTAGCGGCATCAAAACCATACTTCCGGAAGGCTCCATTTTGATCGGTATCACAGAGCTGATTGCCTCCTGCGTCATACGGCGCGAATGCGCTCGCGCAAGGCAGGTTACTGATACGGTTGGTAGTCGGATCGAACGAGTATATGGCCGAGCCATTCGCCATCATGCTCATATTGCCGAAGGAATCGATCGCATATTGCTGAGAGTACGTTGAGGATGAGGCACTTATAATCCGGTTCAGTGCATCGTAGCTGAATGACTGGTTATTGGCCGGATTTAGTACGTCCTTGATTTGCAGGGTATTTCCATTGTTGCCATTTGTGAGTTGGTCACAGGACGGGAAGCCTGACGCGAGAGGTTGGGTGGCGACACCAAAACAATAGACTAGCGAGGAATATACGGTATTTGAAGGAAGATATACGAGATCAAACGTGTCAATCTGTTGGCGATTGTTCATGTGATATCCAGTCGCCGTATTGTTCCCATAGAATATGGCCTGGGCTGCATCATTCGGCCAATAGCTTGCCGAAGAAATATATGGATATCCTACATGTTGACCATTCCAATTATCATAGGTGACCGTTTGCAGATGACCTGCGCTGTCCCAGCTCTGTGTATCGTTACGTCCATCTGGATAGGTCAGCGATGTCATATTGCCAGCCAAATTATAAGAAGCACTCACCACGTCAGCTGCTCCCGTCTGATTGCTAGGCCGGAGATACCACTGCTGAGCAATTCTTCCCATCGGATCATAGCTGTATGAAGTCATGCTTTGGCAAGAGTTAGGTAATAGAGTGCAACTCCAACTAAGGCGACCCACTCCATTTGTTGGAGTGGTGTGAGTCGATCCAATAAGGATGCTTTTCGCGTCATAGCCATAAAGAATAGGTAAAGTTACACCATCGTTATAGCTCCTTTGCGTCAAACGGTTTAGAGCATCGTAGGTATAGCTAGTCGTTATGCCACGCGCGTCCGTCTTGCTGATCAAATTACCGTCGGCATCGTAGCTGTTGTAGTTGATTGTTCCAGTCTCAGGATTCGTGGCGGACCGAAGGCGTGACAGCGAGTCATAACTAAACCTATGAGAACGCCCTGTGTCACCGGATGCACCGATCTGTGTCGCGCTAGTAAGGTTCCCCGCAGCGTCATAAACGTAACTGGTGGAGGCACCGTTAGGTTCAGTGACATTACCGAGACGCCCCAGTGCGTCGTAATTGCGCGACCAAGTATGGCCTGCCTCATCGGTTAAATTTGTCTGGCTGCCGCTATAAGCCCATCTTTGAACTGAACCGTCTGGCTGTGTCTGAATAGTGATTCGATTAAGCGCATCGTAAGCATATGTTGTAGTCCCATCGGTCGATGAAGAGGCAATATGCGGATTAGATAGCGTCTGAAGATTGCCAAGACCATCATAGGTTTTATCGATCACAGCGCCGTTTGGGTTAGTCTGCTGAATCACTCGACGAAGACCATCAAATGTTGTGCTACTTTTCAGCAGGCCATCGCCCTTTGTATTTTCATCCTGTGCCACATTGATTTGCCTCAGACTAGGATACTGATATGTTATCCAGTTTTCCGAAGACGCGCCCACCGCATTTCTTACTTGAGAGATGCGTCCTAAAGGATCATTGTAAAAATAGTTGGATACCACTCCGTTTTCGTCCGTTGTTGAAATAACGGCTCCAGTATTACGATCGAATCCATAACCTACGGTATGGTTAACTCCATTTGTCGTTGGATGTTGTATCCCGCTGAGGAATAGACCGGTACTATCATAGCTATATGTTGTAGGATTTCCATTTGGATCTACAGATTGAGTAGGCATACCAAAACCGTTGTAGACCGTCGAAATTTTGGTCTGCTCTGAGCCGCTTCCTCGCAAAATGGAGGTCTGGTTTCCGAATATACCTTGCGGGCTTCCATTGTTGTCGTCATAGCTAAATGTTGAAGTGGCTACGGTTTTTCCTGTCGCCGCATCGATGGTTTGACTATTTTGCATTAGATCAATCAAATTACTCGACAAATAGTCACGATTTCCTGAGATCTCCCAGTAATATTGGTTATTTGTAGTTGCCAAGAGATTTCCGGGAGCGCAATGTCCATAATCTGTAACTTGCTGCGATTTCTTAACTCCGTAGCTGAACGAGTGCATTAGTGGTGAAGGGGATACTGACGCAACTACCGCACTTTGGTCATACCAAGTCCCGCTCATATCATAACTGTTGGTGATGGTGCTCATTTCGCCGTTAGGCCACATTGTAGTGATCGTTTTTGGGAGCTCTCCGCCACTGCCGCCTACAAAGAGCGGAGAACCACTGCTATCGCTGGCGCCCACGTAGGTTGTAAATTTTGCGCTGATTAGATTCGGGGCGCTAGGAAGCTGACTACAGCTTCCAGAATATGAGGGAACTGAATAAGAGCCCGTAAAAACATCGGTCTCATATTCATTGTTGCCACACGACCCAAAAGAACTTCCAAGGGGAGCGAATATATGCAACGTATCATTCAATTGGGGGTCAGTTACTAACGTGGCGTGGCGAGATATACCTTGAGGGCTGTAGTTATATTTCCATACTTTACTTGACTGTCCATCATTAATGGTTCTCTGAGAAACAGCTCTATTCATAGGTGTGCTATTAGCGCAACCATCCGGTATGGTAATCCATTCGTAGGCTATACTGCCGCCGGTCGGCAAACCAACTCCACTAAGATCTCCCCAGCTGTTATAGCTGAATGTCCATTTATCGCCTGAGGGTAAAGTAATTGTGTCTAATAACGAGAAAGTAATATTTTCTTCTTTAATACCAGAAATATTGAAGGCGGAGATGATCTGGTGGGGGGAATAGCAAAAAACTACAGGGGAAATTCCACCTTGCGGTCCAGGAAAGTTAACGGTGGTACATCCGGGAGATGGTGGCTGTGAGGGAAGGGCCGCATAGGGCGGGGCTGGAATTGACCGACCTATCGAATCTATCCATCCAGATACTCTAGTGTTATTTTGAATTATGGGAGTTATCTTATTTCCCAGGGGATCATTTTGAGCCACCCCGAATTGATTGAAATCTTCATCAGCTACCAAATCAGTGTTGACTATCCCATCCCGATCGATAACTTGCGAAAATTTGAACTGTAATGCCGTTCCGTCGATGGTCTCACCATCAAAAACGTTTGTTGGGGTGCTCCAACCGACTGAATGGGTAGCGCCGCTAGAATCATAGATAAGATTCGTGTTTTGCGCATTACCGTCGGGTGCAGTGAGAGTTGCGAGGCCTACAGAATATGCTCCTCCTCGAGCAATTTCAATGCCTTCACCACTAAATACCCATTCCTGCCCCAGAAGCCCGCCGCTATTAGTGAATGTGGTGTCCCAGCTTTTTCCGTTATAGCGAATGTTGAGTGTAAAGTCTGGAAGGCTACCTCTTTGCTTGTAAGATATAAGCGGAATATTGAGAATTAGATTCCCATTTGCAAGCCCTACGGAGTCTATCGACGTCACGTCGAAGGAGGCACCGGGAATGAAACCCTGCTCCAATTGTTGCGGCGTTTGAGAGTGGATGTTGGCTAGAGAGCCAAAACAAAGGAGGGCAATGCAGGTAACCTTAAGCAGAAATACAATAGTTTTCATTAAAATCTAACCCGTGTTAAAAAACGATTATTGTCAATAAATGTAGTAGGTGTTTTCGGTTATGTATCGCCCTATGTTCTTTCATGCTGCAAGGGGATGTTGTCGTAATCTTATCTTCCTTCTATTAATTTTGAACTAATCGACTGCGCTCACATGTAGGTGAGTCTCAACTGAAAAGTTAGACGCGCGGTGCCTCGGGCACCCAGTCTCACAGCCGACCTAGGTCCTCTCGGATAACCTGAAAAAGCAATGGGCCACAAGTCCCAGATAGAACCATGGTTGGCACATGACCAACGGTCTGCTTGCCGGTTTCACAAGTCACTGGCTTCGTCGTGTATCGAGTCATGAAAACCGCAGCGAGAAGACCCACAAACGCTACACGGTTGTCCGCAGCGTCCCGAGCCTTTGGAGCGGAAAGCGAGAACAAATCCTGCTTGATTACAAGGGGGGCTGGAAATCCACAACAATCCGGCCGAAGGGGAATGTTTTTTGTTGACTTCCCTTCTTATAGAACGTTTCAGACCCTGCCCGGCGGAACCGAGATGAAGGATACCGTCGATTACGCTCTGCCCTTCGGCCTCTTCGGCGCAATCGCTCACTGGCTCTTCGTCCGCCGCACCCTCGAGCGGATCTTCGACTATCGCGCTGCTGCGATCCAACGCACTTCGCAGGGGGCGATACTGGGTCTGTCGTCTCAACGAGTTCTGCGAGCTGAAGACGTGTGAAAGAAGAGAAGAGGTCACCGCGTCGAGGCTAAGGTCGCATTGGCCTGTCCTTCTTCATTTTTCTGAAGCCACGCGGCGTCGCGCCGCCTCAAAAGAAGAGTTGTCCTGCTCCCAATGAATCATCGCCTGAAGCCATCTCAATACGCCATTCTTCTCACTGTCATGTTGAGCGCATCTGTAGGCGATACACTGCTCTCGGACGGTACGGTTTCGGCTGCCGAGATATTCGAAGCGTGCGCCGTAGTACATCATGCCGTCGCCGTGGCGTACACGGTACACGGTCACCTTCACAGAGCATTCAGGGTTCGTCATATCAAGTCCTCACAGTACGTCTACGGTGCTTACTCATTATCAGCTCACCGATGGCGTGGAGTTTCGCGTGAGCTAGCCTCTGCAATTCCTTCGTCGATGCTTCATCTACCCGCACACAGCCATCTTTTGTGCAGAGCACCATCTCGAAACCGCCAACGATGGCGCTGTTCCGCTTCCCTCCGGCTATCACCATGCAAGCCGCTAAGCGTTTCAGTTGTTCAACGGGGAGTTGCTTGTAGTGACTCATTCCCCAAAAGACTGCCGGATTCTGAGTATCGCCTGACGGTACACAGCCGATGATTCGCTGGCAGTCATTGTGCTGTGAATCGCCCACCCTGGCATATGTGTAGAGAAAAATGCACGGCAATGGGTCTGCAAAAACCACAATGCACTGAACGTTCCTGCCTTGTGCGGTCGCAGCGCCAAGCTCTTCTATTTCGCGCTCGCATCCTGGATAGTCACCGGCGTCATCTTGGCAAAGATAGCTTCGGAAACGTGACTTCCGCTTTGAAGGTCATGAGCGCAACTGACCGCGATGCGACCACTCTTGCTTATGTGTATCTTCTGCCCTTCATAGCTCATCCACGGGGCATCCGCGTCCGGAATCGGCTTCGCGTTGATTCTCGCGTCACCAGCTAGGATTATTCCATCCTGTCCCAGCATTCCAATCTGTAAGGTCATCGGCGGTTCTCCGCTTTCAAGGCTAGCCGATCCCGTTAGTAACAAACACCGAATACTTCAACTCAGCCACCGGACAGGTTCTTAAGTTCAATCCGCGTACCAGATTTAAGGAAGCGCTGTGCCAGCTCTTCCATAACCAAATCTTGTTGCCAAGGGAACCGCAATCCGATCGCCACATCTATCGCCTTCGCACTGTCTCGATGCCAGCCCAGTCCAAACCACTCGTCGTATCTTTCCGAATATTTCTTCAGCATGGCAAAGCTCGCAGCCTGCTCATAGATTGCTTCCACGGCATTTTCCCCGATAGCGGTGATGAAGGAAAACCCTCTGGACTGCTCTGGAGAGCCCATTGAGACAGAGTGACCCTTCCCGTCGTTACGTGTAGCCGTTTTGGATTTTTCGACCATTTCGACAACCTTCGCGCGGCTTGAACCACTCATGTCCAACAGCGCAATGGCGCAATCGGTTCGGTACATGTTGGTAAGGGATTCGATGGCGGAAAGCATGTCGTTGAATCCAACGGGGGTCGGTGAGGTCGGGGGCTCTACCGCTTCCCTCAGGTCGTATGTACGGTGCACGTATTCGTCGATTTCGTCGGAGTACCCATTCAAATAGACTTCAGTCATCTTTTCGAAATCGGCAACCTGAAAATACATCCCCTGGGAGAGATAAAACCCCAACAGGTCCAATTCATCGGCATGAATGCCGAATGACGTCTTCTCCAGTGCGAGGCGTCGATTGATGTAGTGGAGGAATGTGGCGGGCGTGCGCAACAGTTGAGTCAGAATGTCCAAATCACCAAGAGCGACGGAGAAGGGGTATTCCTTCTCCGGAAACAGTCCCAGCGCCTCTTCAATGTTTTCAAACCGTGAAGAAAATTACAGCAGGGGCATCATTGTGACATTTATCAGATAAATGTCGGTAATCATTTCGCCATCGATCTTCAATGTTAGGCCGCCTACGCTCAACGCAGGTCTATCTGTGCTGCGGATATAGGTTCTGGCGCGCACGGCCTGGTCAAACGCGTTTCTAATAGCGGCTTGCATATCGGACCTTAGCTTGCTGAAGTCTGCGCCTACTCGGGCGTCCCGCGTCAGCCCTTTGGCCTTGCACTGAAAGATCAAAATCTTCCCGTCATGCAGGACAGCGACATCTGAGAACTCTTCTCCGTTTGGATAATTTGGATTCCCAAGAACCATTTGGTTCGGAAAGATTCTCATCATGTACTGCCGAACTTTGCGCTCTACGAAATCTCCCCTCGACTTCTCGAATGTAGGACGGTACGTCTTATCCGCCATCAGATCGAAGTAGAACGTATGAAACAAGACGGATGCGATCATCGGATTGGTAAAGAACCAATAGAAGCCTCCGTCTTCGAGGAAAGGCCTCTCGTCAATGGTGTTGTAATCCCACGGTGCCTTTGCCGAATCGGTAAACGTATCGGGGAAGGCAGGATTGTGATAACCGAATGGTTGGCTCATGCGCCGCAAAAACGCTTCGCAAACATTTTTCTCGCGTCCGGATATATCGATAAGCTCGTCTAAGGAAAATCGGAGGAGAGCTTCCGCCGCCCCATAATGAAGATGAATGGCGACTCTGGTTTCCAGTTCCTTGCGGCTGATTTGCCGAGCCTCCGCTTCTTCCAGGTATTCCTCCGCCTTGATGGGAGCGGTTTTTCGCGCATCGTCCGCAGATGCATTTACTCGTCTGTTCAACTCTTCATCGACCGAGTGAATTATGCCGATGGCGTCCGCAATCGTGAACCCGAGATGAGTGGTGAACCATGTGTCATGTTGACCGTATAGTTCTTGCGCATATGTAAAGAATTGATGCGGGTAGGCATCGCCACGGACCCACAGAGAGTAGATTTGGGCCGATCGTAAGAGATCGTCAGAGGACTTTCGTTCCTGGGTTTCCGGTTGAGCGGACAAGAAATGCCCCATGAAGGAGTCGAAGTAGCGCTTCACCAACGATTCAAACTCTTCTATGCGCGAACCGTCGAACGTCTGCAGAGGTTTTTGCGGTCTTTGGAGACTAACGAGATAGCCCGCGGTAAACTCAATGAACCGAGCCCATCGCCGCTCGTCGCTGGCTTCACCCAAAAAATCTTTCTGGGCGAAGAGACACGTTAGTGTCAACTGACTTAGCAGCTCTATTAGATCAAATTGAGAAACGAAGCTTCTGAACGCGGAATACGCTTCTTCGGGAGTCGGAAGCCCAATGTCTGGAAGATCGGTAGAAGCAGCCATTCCTGAATCTCCACGTTTAAGCTGCTATTCGCATGCGCCTAGCCTCTCGCATCATGATTCTACGGCCAAATCTATTTGGCTCTCCGAATTCCATTATATGGAAGTTTGGCAGCGCTCGTCTTTCTCATCTTTCGAGATACACCACTCGGGGTACCACCTCCGTTTGGATTGCATCTGGAGATGGTGACCTACTCGCGCAGCGCTCTTTCCTGGATCCCCTAGAGAACCGCCTGCAAGCTGTTGAGACTGTCGTGCGGGAGATGCTGGTATCGGGGACTTCTCCTTTACAGTCCGCCGTCGTTGAAAGATTCGGCGGGATCGAACACCTGTAGTACACCGATGCTGAGAAGAAGCTGGTCGAATCGACCTTTGAGAACCCGCATTGGTACCACGACACAAACGCGCACTATCCCTTGATCATTACGGCGATGAACAAGATCGAGAGCGGTCAGCTCGACGGTCCATACAACCAGCCCGACGAGAACTATGTAGCCACTCAGAGGGTGTCAAAACGATCGACTTGTCCGCTGTATTTGGCGATCAAGACCGAGGTTCTGGCAATCGGCGCAGGGATTGATGAGGGCGTAGAGAAAGACTTCTATATCTCCGATCTGTGGCAGATTCTCATGAAGATCTATAGCCACTCGAAATACGATTCATCCTTCGCAAGGGGTGCGGGCGGAGTATTCGCGCCTCATACGCCGTACACATACTTGTTGAATGAGATTGCCTCGGACTTCGAAGACCTGACGGAAAAGGCGGTTCGAATGTCGGTTGGGAGAAATCAGGGGACACTTGAGGACTCGAGTCCAAGCCTGACGGCACAACCTTGGTCAGGATGTGGTGCTTTTCGATCTGGGAGTTGATGAGCGAGCTTGGACGAATTGAGGACGCGCATCTAGATCAGATTGTCGAGCGCTACTTCAGGTTCATGTTCGCACTAGGCTGGCAGACGACGGAGATTCTGTATGCGGTGGGACAGTCCGTGCCGACTCTGAATGCCTGGAGAGACCTGATGTTCAAGGAGTTCGAAGACTGCACAAAGAGCCCTAAACAAGAGCACTTCACGGTACTTCATCGGGTCTTTGGAAGTCTGGATTGGGGAAAGCCATTCATCTCCGAAGGCTACGACTGGTTGGAGACCAAGTTGCACTCTAACTTCTTCCCAAAATGAGGCGTCTGGGCCAACTCTGGATGGAATAAGTGCGCCTTCAAAGTCAATTTGTGAACGCATTTATTGGGCGGGCCGAATCGTCTACCTGGCGACGTTATAGGCATCGAACCAATTTGCCGGGGAGGAACTCTCTCAACTTGAGACAAGCCCTATTAGGACGTGAGATGCTTATTCCCATACTCTTACAAGGCAAACGAAATGAGCGGATTGTGGTGTTGGCTTGGCAATAACTCCTCCCAGCTACAGGCACTCGGCAGCATAGGCGCAGTTTTCGTGGCGGTAGCGCTCGGTTTCGTCGCGATTCGGCAGGCTCGTGCGGCAGATGCACAGGCTAATGCTGCACGAGCACAAGTAGACGCAGCAAATCGCCAAACGGAATCAAGTATTATCGTCGCCGACAAACAAACGTCGCCACACATTTCGATTACAGCTGCTAGTAACCGCGAGGGTGTCCTCCTAAAGGACACATTTACAATCCTCAACAATGGACAAGGAAGGGCAAGAAGTCTCCAATTACGCTATCGTGATCAATCGGTTGGGTTCGAGCTTCCCCTAGGCAATAGCGTGCTTGTCGTGCGGGACAGTCTGTCTGTTCGCTTTGACGGCGGTCGGGGTGCACTGTCAGGATTCAGGCTCACCTACTCCACGGATTTTGGTGCCGAGTACGCACTCGAATTTCAGTGGAACGGCATCATCTCGCGAATTGTTAATGAGTAACTAATCGTTGTTTCCGGACCACTTCTTGGCAACGCGAACAATCGGAGAGACGACAGGAACTCTCCGTAGCAACATTGAGCGCCGTTCCGCACTCCTGGAAGAGACAACTTTGTCGTTGACGCTTCCTCAGTCAGGCGCCGAAATTATGCTCATACCACGTTCGAGATACTAATGAACGGCGGATGTGGCTTCAATGCAATATCTCAAACTAATCTGATTTTGGCCAAGCGCCATTATGGCTATCGGTGAAGTTACGAAGAAACTCTCAATGGAAGTCATGTGAGGTAACTTCTAACGCGAAATTGGAGAGGGCAACAATGCGCGTCGCCTTTATGTGAATTACCTTGTCCTGATTCTGGAGCAGCCCCTCAACCAGGAGGAACTTGCTGCGTGTGACCACCAAGCGGTCTCGGTCATAAAGATCAGGTGTGACGATCACGTTGGCAAGGTGCGCCCTCCATGACTACGCATGGCTTGTCTCGCAGTTCTAATCTCAACCGCAGCAATGCCTGCGCAGGAAATTCCTTCGCATAGAGACAGGCGTACAGTTCGGCAATTTTGCTCATCTCGGACCCGCCCATGTGGTTCGACTCTTCCAGGTCGTTGTGGTCGCACGTTGCGGCGGTTTCCGTATCGGGATGACGTTTGTAGGAGCCTGCGCGAAGCGACGGCGTACAACTTCAATCTCATGCTCGATGCCGGTGAATACTGTGGCTTCATCACGGCGTGCATTCCCAGGCTGTAACCGCAACAACAGCTCGACACTGCTTTTCGCGCAAGAGTGTTGCGTGAGAAGCAGAATACTGGCCTGTGTCTGCTCGGCCGCAGCTCGATATCGGGACCATGTCGCCAAGGGCACCCGCGATGCGTGCTCAGGTGCGATGCTGCCTATGTCAAAAATGATCGCGCTGAATCCGCCTCCCTGGAGAAGCAGATCGGTTGTACGGAGTGCCTGCTCAATCCGTGCCCAAGGCTTGTTGGGAAAAGCTGTTGTTCTGCGGCGCTCCACTGCGATCTTTTGTGTGCTCGGCTCGAAGCTCTCTTTTTCCGGTCGCTCTTTTCGCTTCGGCTCGGCACAGCGCGGAGCAAATACTTCCGGTTTCAACAGGCCGCTCACAGCATCAGAAAGTCCTTTGACCTCGTTGCGCGGATGCGACCCGAACCCTCCCCCATGCAGTCCCTTCTTGGTTGGTGGTGGAACCATGTATTTCGCTGGAAGAGAGAACGTTCGTTGCGCTGGTGGTCTTGCCTGGGGCATAGTTTGTAGTCCGCAGCGCACCCAGAGAAGCCGGGACAAATCCACGCCCACTGCTGCCGCCGACTCTGGATCGAGAGTGTCAGATACATCGATCCAGGCGCACACCTTTTCTGCTCGCGTCATTTGAGCGAGAAAGGAGAGCGCAAAAGAAGTTTTCCCGGAGCATTCAGGACCGACGATCTCGGTAATGGCTCCCAGCGGGAGGCCTCCTTCCAGCAGGTCATCGATAGTCTGAATTCCAGTGGCTGCAACCGGTCGTATGGTTCGCGGCGCAGGCGTGAGCGCCGAAGGTATCCGGTTTGCGAGGTCGGCATCGATCTGGCGGCGAAGTATGGCAGCGGAGGACATATAACTATATTCGCCTTATGTTCGCCATGCAGGTGAAGGCTGTCAATCAGGCTCTGCCTCAATCGCAGTGCAACAATCGACTTTTTCATTGAAAATAGGAGGCTTATTTATTCAAAAAAAATCTATGCACTGTCGGAGGTTATCCAGGAAAATTTTGCTGTCCGGCTCCCGTCTTCGTCTGCCCTGACGCGAAGAATGGCAGACGGATGCAGGGGGCGATGATCAGAGGAAAGCCGTTAGCCTGTTGGACCTTTACATGCAACTGCGTGATCTGAAGCCCGCGCCAAGCAACGATTGAGCTGCCGTCGCTCCGAGGCATACAATCAGTTCCGGTTGGACGGCTTCCAGTTCTGCTTCCAGCCATGGCGTCTCCGTTCTCAAAGAAAGGAAACGCACATCAAACTTAAATTGCTGAGGCCGACGCCGCAATCGAGTGAAACCCTGCTTGCATCGGCAGCCCAGGAGCGAGCCGTTGCAGAACAGCAGCCCGATATCATTCCCTACTTTATTGCGTGTCTCTTTTAGCATTCCGCTTCTGTCTCTCTATTTCCTCCCATAGAAACCTCTCCAATTCTTCCTCGGGAATCTTCCTGACGTCGTCGTACTCTTCCAGGCTTTTGAATTGCTGTGTTGCCGACAGAGCAGCCCTCTCGAGTGCTGGTTGCCAAATAGTAAGAAACATCCGTAAGGCAGAGATGTTTCCGGTCAATGCCTTATTTGTCAGTTGTTTCGCTATGCCTTGGAGCTTCGAGATACGTATTCGTTGTCCATTGTCGTTGATAGTGATGAGTGCTTTGGACTCTCTCAGCAATTCAGTATCGAAGTCCGGAACCTTCTTGGGGCGGCCTTTGGGGTTCCCAGAGATACCCCTTTGGAACTGAGTGGCCTTAGGAGGTTTCCCGTAACCGACTTCGTAGTGACCTGGCGTATCCTCGTTGCTCATAATTTATTGGCTCCCTCGCGCTTCTCTGCTGTCGAATAATTCCCCGGTCTCCACATGCACGGCGTCAAGTTTTGTCTGCCGTTGCCACCGACGAATGATGATATCTACGTACAGTGGATCAAGCTCTAGGCCATAGCATCGGCGCCCTGCACGCTCGGCCGCGATAACTGCAGTGCCCGAGCCTAGAAATGGATCGAGGACAACATCTCCTCTTGCCGTGCAGTCCTTGATAGCATCTTCGATCAATGCAACAGGTTTTGGCGTGGGGTGAAGAGCAAGGAGGTTCCCTTCAGAATCTGAGCGAGAGAAGGCATTCGCTCCTGGGTAATTCCAGACGTTAGTTCGATATCGCCCGAACTTGCCCAGCTGAATGTTATTCCGATGCGATCCGGTTCCGTTCTTGAAAAGAAAGACCAACTCGTGAGCGCTCCGATAGAAGCTGCCCATGCCGCCGTTACTCTTTGCCCAGACGCATAGGTTCAGAAGCTCCGTATAAACTTGCCTTCCAGCAGACAGAATCTCCGTCATGTGCCGCCAGTCCATGAAGTAGTAAGCAAGAGAACCGGCAACGCTATGATCTCGGGCTGCGAGCATTGCCTTGCGAAGGAACTCGGTAAACTCGGTCGAACTCATCTCTCCTGATGCCATCGCAAACTCGCGATGATGGACCGAGCCGTTGCCGGTGGCGTGGCCGTCGATGACGACGTTGTATGGAGGATCGGCGATCACAAGATCAGCTTTTGCCCCCTCCATAAGTCGCTCGTAGCTGGCAGTGCTCAGTGAGTCGCCACAAAATACACGGTGCTTGCCTAGCTGCCATAGATCGCCGGAGACGGTGACCGCCGTTTCCGAGACCTCTGGCAAACGATCATCGGGATCGGCCTCGGGCACCGTGTTGAGGCCATCGATGAGGAGGTCGATCTCAGGAACCTCGAAGCCAATCGTCTCCAGATCGAAGTCAAGTTCTAGTTCGGAGAGGATTTTGAGTTGCTCGCCGAGCATCCGCTCATCCCACGAGGAGTTCTCGGTCAAGCGGTTGTCGGCGATCAGGAAGGCCATGCGTTGTGACTCGGTAAGATGACTCAGCCGAATAGCCGGCACAGTGGCCCACCCTAGCTTGCGCGCAGCCAGGAGACGCCCGTGGCCCGCGATGACCCTCTGCTCGTCATCGATCAGGAGCGGAACGTTGAACCCAAACGACTCGATGCTCTGAGCGATCTGGCGAACCTGTTTGTCGCTATGGACTCGAGGGTTTCGTGGATCGGGTTTCAGGGATGTCGTATGGAGGTAAGTAATCTCCAACTGTGTTGTCGACGATTGCATTCTTCGCTCTCCTTGCTAAGAAGCAACGTAGCATAGCGCACTTTCTGAACCCTCCTTTTCGGCGCCCACTTACCTTTTGCTTTTGGCGCCCAGCTACTGAATGCGGATAACTCGATTCCGAGGATTGACGCTAAAACACCGATGAATATTGGACAAATCTCAGATGCAAGTAAATGTAAGGTCTTATTCATTTCAAACAAATCCTGGCGCCGAGTCCGGGAGCCTCGCTTAAAAGAAGGAGGTGAGAATCTGATTGAAGAAGTTGCTGTAAGGACCTCTACGAGCCTCTAAGCGCCTAAAAGTGAAGTCGGCTATCCGGCAAAATTCTGCTTCTCCCAGGACAGCGGTAGATTGCGGGTCAACTTGTCGAAGGTGAGATCGACTGGTTGACGGCCCTCCAGGATCTGTTCAGTCCGTGCTGGTGACAAAGCAGCGCACCGAAGCATCCGCCGCGCATGGATTTTGCTTACTCCGGCTGATTTCGCAAGATCTTCCATCGTGACGAGCTTTCCGCTAACGATCTGATCAGCCCAATGGCGTGACCAAGCCACAGCTTTCGTCAGAGACGGAATAACTTGCGCTTGATTGTAAGCGGTACCGAGAGACGAATACCCTCAGGGACCGCGCCTGTATCAGACTTTTGTCCCAACAAATCGCATTGGACCAAATCACCTCTGATCTCGACATGAACTTCCGTCTCGCGGACAGTCACGCGAGATACGATCTTACGAATCAGTTTGGCGGTTTCCTCACCGGTAATTTCGGACAATAGCTCCGCCCGATGCTGTCCCGCAGCTACGAGTAATCTCGTCTCTTTGACCGACAGTGACTTGAATTGCGCCGCTAGATCAACTTGATTTGAGAGTAAGTCCCGAATGCGTCCGACAACTAGTTGCTCGAATCCAATAGCGGGCAAGCGTTGAACCGTTGCACTGGACTTGTTCGCCGCCTTCAAAGTGTAGTAAGCATAACGACGGCTGCGTTTCGATGAGTGCGTGGGAGTAAACCGATTCCCTTGCTCATCGAATAGGATGCCGAGTAGAAGGCGTCCAGACGCAATATTGTGAGAGGTCCTTCGTCTTACGCGGTTGGAAGCAAGAAGTTCGGCCGCCTGCTCCCACGTCTTTGAATCAATAACGGCCTCATGCCGACCTTCATAGAGCGTATCCCCATGCCGGGTTTTGCCGATATAAGCCGGGTTGCTGAGCAGATGATAGAGAGTGCCTCTCGATAGCACCGCGCCGCCTATATTACGACCGGCGGTGGTCGTTCTACGCTTACTGCGGTATCCATTGTCTTTCAGATAGTCGTGAAGATCGAATACGGATCCTAGTCGGATGTATTGCTTGAAGATGTGACGTACCTGTTCTGCTTCTACCTCGTTTACGTGAAGTTGACGGTCTTTATGGTCGTAGCCCAGCGGCACGATGCCACCCATCCACATTCCCTTCTTCTTTGAGGCAGCCACCTTGTCACGTATGCGCTCTCCTGTCACTTCCCTTTCAAACTGGGCAAACGAAAGAAGGACATTAAGTGTAAGCCGTCCCATGGAGGTCGTTGTATTGAACTGCTGGGTGACGGAGACGAAGCTGACGCCTTTGCCGTCGAACGTCTCTACGATCTTGGCGAAGTCTGCTAGGGAGCGGGTCAGGCGATCTACTTTATAGACCACAACGGTATCGATTTTGCCTGTTGCTATATCTTCCAGTAGCTTCTTGAGCCCGGGTCGCTCCATGTTCCCGCCCGAGAATCCGCCGTCATCGTACTTGGCAGACAGAGCATGCCAGCCTTCGTGTTTTTGGCTCAAGATGTAGGCTTCGCACGCCTCCCTCTGAGCGTGCAGTGAATTGAAAGACTGATCGAGACCCTCTTCGGAGGACTTCCGAGTATAGATGGCGCAGCGACTAGCCTTCATCAAGACTTCTTCCCTTTGGTTCCAAAGAAGGCGGGCCCAGACCAATGCGTTCCAGTGATTCGACAAGCTATCGGAGACAGGCTCTTGAATGCCTGGCCCTCATACTCGAATCCCTCATCCGTGATCATGACTTCGTGGACCTTACCTTTCCACTCCCGCACGATGCGGGTGCCTGCTCTTAGCTTTCGTGGGGCGGCGTGTCCCTTAAGCGGAAGCGAACTGATGGCTTGTTTGAGGCTCGTCTGGGCTTCTTCCTTTAGACCGCCATGCGAAATCTCCTGAAGCCGGAACGCCAGGATCGGCAACATTAGTTCGCGGCGAAGACGTGGCGATGGTGGGCGACTGAAGCTCTTTTGCCATAGCTCTTTCAACTGAGCCTTACCAAGTGAGGGCAATTTTTCGAGTAACTGATCTGGCGACTCAGTGAACATACAGATACAGTGACGCTCCGCTCGGGCAAGGAGTCAAGTCAAAATGTCCCGATGTCCCAAGCGAACGAACTGCCTTTATTCCCGCTCGCAGCACGGAAGGAGATATGAGTCCGGGCAAATACTTATGGGGTTAACAATTTCACTTTATGCGGTCACAATTTCAACTTATTGTGCAAACCACAACCATGTGAGTAGCACCATAAGCTGAGTTCCGCGTTACAGCATTTTCAGGGGCTTGTCAGCTCAGACACACCATAAGTTGACACTTCGAGCATCCAAAAGGCGATCTCGTCCTCCAGCAAGCACCCATAAAGTGACTTTTCCTTCGGAGACGCCCAATGTAAGCAAAAGTGTCAGTCGATGTGAATAGGTCCGATTTGGCATCAACTGACTTGACGAGAGGGGGTGTACTGTCACACCAACCCGGCGTTCTTACCGCAAACCCCGTTTGAACTAAGCCGCTGGCGTGGCGGATGCTATGCGTGCGATACTCTGGACATTATGGGCTGCCGGAAGGGTGTCAATCGACTTTCGCCTCTTTTTACTAACTCGCTATCCATCAATCTGTTGCAGGCGAAAGTCAATTGAATTCCCATAGCCCGATCGCATCCGCCGCAAACGCCAGCGGCTCCCTTCAAACGGCTCTATCCTAACTGCCCGACTAGCTATTCGTGCGACCGCGCGGATCTGTGTCTGGGCAGTCACGATAGAGTCCTAACGTTTCGCAGTCCTTTCGATAACACTGGCGACTAGGCAGGAACCAGCTTGTGAGAACACTGTTCACGGCGGTCGGACAGACCAGCGAATCTTTCGTGGGATTTTGGCCCGGATTTACCGGGCTCATTTACCCCTTTCCAATTGCTGTCAACAGAATTTGGTACGCTGCTTCCGCATTAAGCAACGGCGGAACTACCGAGGCGCGCCGCCGTGTGGATCCCTGTGTAATGGCGAGCTTGATTTGGGCGGCGGTCGCAGAGGGAAATTCCGACCACAGCAGCGCAACCGTACCTGTCACAAATGGCACGGAAACGCTGGTACCCCCGAGCGTGAGAGTTTGTCCTTCAGCCCCGAGGCTGGTAATACCATCGCCGGGTGCGCTTAAGCCCCACCTGCCGATCGAACTTCCCAGATTTGACTCGTTCATCGGTCTACCTGCAAGGTTACAAGCCATGACGGAGATGACCCACTGATGGCGTGTGATGGCGGAGCTGCCGAGGGTGCCCTGATTGCCCGCCGCTGCGACCACGATCGCACCTCGCTTAAGGGCATGGTTGAGTGCCTCTTGCAGTGCCTGGTCCCCCTTGACAGAAGGTTTTGCCAAGGCAAGGCTCAGGTTGATCACCCGTGCGCCTGCGTCAACACATTCGATGATCGCCGCTGCAAGCTCTTGGGGTGTAGCGCTCGGCATCTGTTCGCGCCCGGAGGTTGCTTCCGCGAAAATAGGGCGGATCAGGAGCGTACAGGCTGGGCAAATCGAGGGCGCAGGGGAACTCCGCTTTGCAGATAAGATTCCGGCAACGAAGGTTCCGTGCAAACATGCCGCACTGTTGGCCTGAGTACAGGTACCGCTGTTGTTTCCTGTAATCTCGCGGAGATGTTCACTCGCCAGATCGGGATGTCCACTAACGACAGGCCCATCAATGAGCCCAATCTTAACGTCAAGCCTACCGCTTGTACGTTCCATCAACGGTGTGAGCTTGACTAACTCCAAAGGAACCATAAGGTTTTGTCATGATTGCTCTGCCCATCCTAAATACCTGGGCGAGTTTCTCTGAAGCGCAAACGCCGCCCAGTGGGTAGTGCCAATGAAGATGCCGCGATTCCCGGGGACGCATGAAGACGCTAGCAATGTGTATAGCCCGTGTCGCGCTTAGCAAAACGGAAAATTCTATTTTGCGATTCAGCAGCGTTGCATATTATTTGCGCAGCTTCTGATCCTTAACTCGGATAACAATCAATCACGCGGGCCACTTTTCGGCAAGGTCATATTCATTCACAACGATGGGTGACAGAGTTCCAAAAACCTAATGTTCGGAAGCAGTATGGACCCTGGTTCGGAAAATCGATACACTGCCACCTCAAGCAAGGGATCGGGCGAGGCGTATACACGGGGCCGAAGAAAGGAAATGACGTATCCAAGTTAGCGTAATCAGAGAAGGGGCCAGCCGGTTGGACAAGCCCACAGTGGACAGTCGCTTCAGGAGTGGCTTGGTAGCGAGTGCTAACGTTGTAAAGCGACGCCTCAGCAGCAAAGCCTGGGGGGGTGTTCATTCCAGGTCTCCTTTCAGCTTTTTTGGCTTAGTGGTCGTAGTATGGTGACATCTCGGTAACGGCAACACCATCCAGTTAGGATCCTTCAACACTCTGCAAGGCAGGCTGCCAACTCCGGCCCACTAAATCTGCGGCGGCATTCAAAACGGCATTTATGTTCAGGCCCAGGCTTAGGAACAGGAAATCTAGGCAGATCACACCAAAACTGTCCATCTATCAAATAGCAACCCTGCGGGACTATTTCTACAGCAGATGCATACAGAGCATCAGATGCACGCGCGTAAGCCTGCCCGTTGCTTCCATACAGTGACTGTTCTGCCGTAAATCCTGGCATGCTAATAGCTTTCATTCAAGATCTCCCTTCACTTAGGTCTTAACGGTCGTAGTACGGTGACAACTTGGTCACCAGAAACGGAAACTCCTCGGTCATGTCGCAACGTACAGAGAACTTCTCCGTGAAATCAGTATTGCGATTGGTGTAGGAGAAGATGACGTCGACGATGTTGCGCGTGCCGCTCAGAGGCGAGAGACGCACTTCCACTCCGGTCAGCGAAGACGCCTGCCCAAACTCTTCGGCGGCCTTGGCATAAATGGCCGGATAACGCATCGCAAGATAATTCAAGGCGCGATGCTCATCGGTCGCGCCGGCATTGTCCGTCATTTGAATGATCCTGTTGAACAGTTCCTCGGCCGCGGGGGCGAACTGCGCGGCCGTCGTCTTCTCCGGCCTGGGGATGGCCTTGACGAGCGCGTCGCGATCGAAGGAATAGATTTGGTCGAATGCGACAATGGGAACCATGAGCCCATTGCACATTTCCGGCGAGGCGATCGGTCCCCGCAGGCCGATGACGACATCGATGTCATTGGGGGTGGGGGCAGGGCGGATGGCTTCCACCAGCAGATCGACGTCCGCGGGATCGCGCGCCGTCAACAGGTAGGTGTCCATCCCCTGGATGGTCAGTACCCAGCAGAGTTGGCGCACCAGGTAGCGGTTCTCGCGCTTGGACAATACGGCGTGGAAGGTTTGTTGGTCGGTTTTCCCGGCGGTCTCTGTCCGTCCCGTTGCCTGGGCAAACTCCTTTTCCGCGGAGAGGTTCGGGAAGCGAGCTTCGACCCGGCCGATGGCATAGACATAAGAAACCGTGCTTGTACCATTGGAAGGCGAACTGGCAGCGCATCCACAACCACATGTTCCGCCTCCCGACTGTGGAGCGATTGACGCAGTCGTTCGGGCCTCGGGCAAGGGCGCAGTGGACCTCAGGTCATTTGCCTTAGTCGATTGCTCCATCGGCCGTTCTATCGTTTCATTTTGTTCGTTCATATCCTCCCCTTCGCTAGTACGCGAGATTGTACGATTTAAGCACCGTAGGAAACGAAGGTCGACTGAGCAGTTGCGCAGCAGCGGAGAGCATCTTCATCGGACATAAAACTCCATTTTTGTGTTCCTGCAACTAACAATTGATTCGCCGGTATCTCGGCGAACAATAACCATGGAGGGGGCCGGACAAGCCTGGCCGATTCGGAAAACCAAACCGGAACGAACGTTAGACCGAATGAGTCGCCTAGTCAATGGAATTCTGCATCTGCCCAGATTTTCGCGCCAGCCAAAGAGAGTTCTAAGCGCGATGGCGTGGAATCGGCAGCCAAGGCAGGAG
This sequence comes from Edaphobacter modestus, assembly GCF_004217555.1. Taxonomy (GTDB): domain Bacteria; phylum Acidobacteriota; class Terriglobia; order Terriglobales; family Acidobacteriaceae; genus Edaphobacter; species Edaphobacter modestus. The sequence continues at coordinate 4,461,363 of NZ_SHKW01000001.1, read as the reverse complement.
TCGTCGCAAGGCGTCTGAAATCTCTACTCGTCCAGCGTCGCCATCTGTGATGGTTCGACAATAGTTCCCGGGTTACGGTCTATTCGGAAGTTGTCCGTCACGAATGGATCACTTCCTGTTTGCCGACCAACCGCCCGGAGTCGGCACATTCGTTGCGGACCAAAACTTTGCAGAACCGCGTTTCTGGAGACAGATCCTGCCGTTCCGAAGTTACCGGAAGGTAATGCACCCTTTAGTTGCTTGTGGACAGCAGCACCGGGTTTTTCATGAAATGGGGTTTCGCGCCAAACGGAGCCGATCAGCACGGAATGCAATGCAGTGAGCGCGCAAAAATCAGGATGCTCGTGCACGGATGGAAGTTTTTGAAGTATCTTTATAGCCACTATGGCCGAGAAATCTCTCAGCAACTTGAATCTCGGTGGGATGGTGGCCAATCAGGATTTCTTTCCTTCACCAACCCATTGGGAAGACGAAGTAGTCTACTTTCTTATGTTGGACCGCTTCTCCAACGCGAAGGAGAGCGGCTTCCGCGATAACAATGGTAACCCGGTCAGCGCGGGCACAACACCTCCCTTTGTTCCCGGCGATAACGGGAATGCGATCCGGACGCCCTCCGACGCTGCAGCCTGGCGGGACGCTGGAACTAACTTCGTCGGAGGAAACCTCGCCGGGGTGGAATCCAAGTTAGGCTATTTGAAACGCCTCGGAGTGACAGTGCTGTGGATCAGCCCTGTGTTTAAGCAGGTCAATGCAGACAACAGCTACCATGGGTATGGTATTCAGCACTTCCTCGATGTGGATCCCCACTTCGGCACTCGAGATGACCTTCGACGGTTGGTGAACACCGCGCATTCGATGGGGATGCGCATCATTCTCGATATCATCTTGAATCATTCCGGCGATGTGTTCCGTTACGAACAGGACAATCCTTCCTGGAACGGGCAGCAGTTCCGCGTTCGTGGATTTCGCGATTCCGCAGGCAATCCTACGCTTCCATTTGCGCCGATCGACCTCGGCATCCATCCCGAGGCCTTCCCCGACGCTGGCATTTGGCCGTCGGAGCTCCAGACGGCGGACACGTTTACCCGCGAGGGACATATTAAGAATTTTGATTTCTTTCCCGAATTTGCGGACGGGGACTTCTTCGGGCTGAAGGACTTGCATCATGGCGAACGAAAACTCTTGAACGGCGTGGACCAGATTGACGACTATTCGGTATCACCAACATTAGGCCACTTATGCGAGGTCTATAAGTTTTGGATTGCCTTTGCTGACCTGGATGGCTTTCGTCTCGATACGGTAAAGCACATGGATCCAGGGGCGGCGCGCTTTTTCTCATCGGCAATCCACGAATTTGCGGAGGCCATTGGCAAAGAGAACTTTTATGTCATCGGGGAAATCACTGGCGGCCGTGAATTCGCATTCGATCGGTTGGAGGTTACAGGTCTGGATGCCGCGCTCGGCATCTCCGACGAGCGCGCGAAAATGATCGGTTTGGTGAAAGGCGAGACTAATCCAACCGAATATTTTGATCTTTTTAGAAATTCGCTGCTGCTACGAAAGGATTCCCACGTCTGGTTTCGTGACAAAGTTGTTACTTCCGTAGACGACCACGACCACGTGGATCAGGGTGAGCAAAAGCATCGTTTTTGCGCCGGCGGCTTCGGGAAGCTTGTCTTGGCAGTAATGGCACTGAATGCCACTACCCTTGGTATCCCATGCATCTACTATGGAACCGAGCAGCTGTTCGATGGTGAAGGCGGTGGAAACGCGTCGGACCGCTATATCCGTGAGTCGATGTTCGGCGGCAGGTTCGGCGCTTTCCGTTCCCACGACCGCCACTTCTTTATAGATGACCAACCTGTGTATCAGGAACTAAGCAAGATCCACAAGCTGCGTCGAGAGCGCTTACCATTGCGACGCGGACGGCAATTCCTGCGACAGATTTCGGGAGACGGTCAGCACTTCGGATTTCCCGAACGAATCGGCGCGGGCAGGATGCGCTCCATCGTATCGTGGTCGCGCATTTTTGATGAGAACGAGTTGCTCTGTGCAATCAACACAGACCCCGACAACGAAACAAGTGCGTTCGTAACGATCGACAACGATCTTCACGCGCCTGGCAGTGTTTTGACTTGCGTTTATTCAACCAAGGCGCCAGAAATCGGCCAGAAGTTAACCGTAGAATCGATGAACGGGAAGGCCATATTTCTAACCGTCCCTCCTGCGGGGTTCGTTGTGTACGGCTGAACTTCGCGCCGGGCGAATATGATCGAGTAACGAATTGATTGATGATGATAACCGCCTTCCCGTCCAACAATCCGGATCGGTCTGGGAAATGCCGGTCATTTAAGGGTTCTGGTGCAAACTTCGCTAGAGTGTGTGAACCGGGAGCCATTGGAGAATTTCTTGATGGGGTCAAGTAGCGAGAACAGCTGCCCAAACATCAGGATCAGCTACGGGTTTCCCAGCAAGTTTCGAGTCTTGAACTCTTGTTTCTGGACTGACTCGTACAATTGGTCGAGATCGCTAAGGTTCGCAACATCGCCCTGTACTGCTGTGACATTTTTGCCAATTTCAGCAACGGCGGCATCGAACGCGTCTTTACGGCGGCCCGTAATAAGGTGATCTATACCTTCTTGGACAAAGCGTTTTTAATTTCCTCTTCACAGAATATCGACCGGATCGTTTCCACTTTCCGGGCATGCAAGCGCACGGGAAAGGTGCTGGTGATCGACATCTATACGGCGTGGGTGCTCGAGTTGATGCGGCCGTGACCATATCGCCATCGCCGTAAATCGCTCGAACTTTAGGGATGAACCTCTGCTGCATTCGGGCGTTGAATGGCTTGATCACAGCGTCAAGAAACTCCTGACGACTCTTATAGGTCCTGGAAACCGGCGCATTTCCGACGATGGTCCATTTTGCCTCAGGAGCCAGTAGATCGAAAGGGCTAGCGGTTCCCTCACTCCACATTTCGAATGCATGCCGGACGTGCTCTTTGTTCCTCGCCTCGAGGTTCGTGTCTGTGGCCATTGTGTTCCCTCCCATACAACTGTGAAGGAGGCAGATGACGACCGTAAGCATGAGGCTAGAAATCGCGCGCATCATCTGTCTCCTTCGACCATTTTTATCGGGCGGCTGCCATTGCAACCTGTTCTTGATTGGATTGCCTGGTACCTTCCCCATAGACAACCACCGCTCGCCCGACGATATCTCCGTCGCCCATCAACTCAAGATTCTCGTTGATGTCTTGAAGCCGTATGCGTTTGATGGCATGCTTGATTCTTCCCTCTTGAGCAAGAGCGATCACTTCGCTCAAGTCTGTGTAGTTTCCCCAGAACGATCCGTGATATGAGTACTCACGCGCAACGAATGGGAATAAAGGTATGTCGATTCGGTTACCCACAAGACCCACGAGACGAACGCCCCGGCCGTCGCTAGCAATCCAAGGCCCGTCTGAATCGTCTCTTCAGCGCCAACGCAGTCGATGGCTCCATAGATCTCGCTTTGGCCTGTCATTCGTGTGAGATCGCTACGAATATCGGCGAGAGACTTACCCCTGGTGTTTATCACGAAGTCTGCGCCGTGCTCCTTAGCGATCAATAGCTTTTCGTCGCTCCGAGCGAAAACTACGACCGATGCCCCCGAACTGAGCAGCTTTGCATATTGCACCGCGTAGGTCCCGAGTCCGCCCGCGCCAAAAAAGCGACCAGCCGATCCGGGCCGACTACACCTGCGGCACGTAACTTCTTCAGACCGGGGTATGGCGTGAGGCCTGCGTCCGTTAGCGGCGCCAATTTTCCGATTTCAACCCGAGGTTCTTGTCAATACGGATGAGGTATTTGTAGGGGATGGGGACAAATTCACCGTATCCTCCGTATCGGCCAAAGCCTGGCCATGCTCCATGCCCGCAGATCTGCTCGTTGCCCGAGCGACACTGCCGACAGGTGCATCTCCCCATCCCCCCACGACGACGACTTGATCACCTATAGCAAGATTCGCAGTGGCAGGCACAGCTCCGCCGATCTCGGCTATTGAACCGGCGATCTCATGGCCAGGGATTGCAGGGAAAGACAAATTAAGTGCTTCCTTGAAGTAGCCGTTGATGAGTTGGAAGTCGGTCCGGCACATGCCGGCCGCTTCAACCCTGACGAGCACCTCAGGCGCCTAACGCTTTCGAAATATCGTTGATGACGAAAAGCGTATGGCGCGCGTTTTTCAGTCCTTTATCTATAACTTTCTGAAGGCTGAAAGATCAGATCTAGTGATCGGGAGGGAGAGATTTCATTGGAGAGCAGAGAGCGATTCGAAAGCGACTCTCGAGAGCTCTTGCCTGTAATGGAGACTGATGTGTCGATCTACAAAGGAGATCGACACATTATTTTGGACACAAAGTTCTATCACGAGACTGCTTCGGAGTTAAGAAACTCCACGTGGAGCATATGTATCAGTTGTTCTCCTACCTATCGAACAGCAATCCTCAAAAAGGAAGGTGCGAGGGAATTCTGCTATATCCAAGGGTCGAGACAGATCTCAACGCGTAGTTTTCCATTCTTGGCTTTCCGATCACAGTGCGAACTCTCAATCTTGCGCAGCCATGACACGGCATACATTCGGATCTCCTCAGTCTGATTCCAACCTGATTCAGGTCTCCCTAGACCTTATTCAACATCAAGCGAACGATCATCCTCCTATATCCTCCTCATCCTGCGCTGCGACCAAGAATGTCCCACCTATGGCCGGATCGATCCGATCAGCCTGCGCCAAAGCCCCTTGGCTCCATCGTTCGAATTCCTCGGCTGAATCGGCTTTGTCGCGCGACTGCAGTGCTCGAATGGCTTCCACGTATTTCCTTATCTCGTTAGCCTGCTGAAATGCTGCCGAGTCCTTAAGCAGACGATCGATTCGAGCTTGCTCGATCCGCTTCTGCCGCTTTCTCGGCTCGCTCGGCTGCGAGCTTTCGCTGACGTTCCTCCTCTTCGAGTTCAGCCTTCCGTTCAACACGCCACTGATATTGACGGAGGCCCTTTCGCGATATCTGATCTCAGCAGTCAGAACAGTATCTACTGCAACTTCTGTCATTTGCGTTTCAAGCTAGTCGCCATCGCTACACTCACGCACCAGAAAAGGAGTACGGCAAGGAGAGCTCGCGTCTTCATCTAAACGATCTTAGCCTCGCGCAGTGCGTCGCCTACGGCCGCCAGGTTGGACAGCCATGCCTTGATACCCGGAGGAACCGCATGGCTGTACTCGTCGGGCTTGTTTGAGATATCGACATCAAGGGCCGGGCCATATCTGAGTCTTCGTGCCTTCGACGCCCGCGACACAACTCTTGGTTTCTTCCAGCACATAGGTGGAGTCAAGACCGACAAATGGCAGCTCTTCATAGCTACGACCGCGATAGCCCATGATGCGGTATTCGAACTCGAGTGCTTCCTTGATCGCCATATCTCCGTACATCGTACGGTGCGCGCGTTTGAAAGGCGGAGTTCCCCTAGAAGGTGACAGATTTGAATTCGCACCATCAAGGCCAAACAGTTGACGAAGCTCTAATCTCGTCTTGTATAGTGGTGTTCGCTTAATAAGCAATACTGTTTGCGTATGTTGCAACAAACATTGCTTCTCCATCGTTGCTTGGGCTTGCCCGTATGGGAACAAGGTTGAAGGTCGCACATTTACAAAGTAGGAGAAGCGATGAAGAAGATTCTTTGCTCCGTGTTGCTCGCAGGGTCGCTCGTCAGCGGCGTAGCCGCATCAGGTCCATCCTTCCGTCCAGACGTCCTATTTACAGGATCCTCGACGAAGGGTTGGCACAGCTTTGGTGGCGCGACGTGGGCGGCGTCCGAAGGCACAATCACCGGCACACCAGGCTCCGAGGCCGGTGGGTGGCTCGTCGTCGACGACTCCTATCAGGACCTCAGCTTCTTCACCGAGTTTCGCTGCGACGAAGGTTGCGAGACCGGCATTCTGCTGCGTGCGGAGAAGACACACGATGGAGGCATGAAAGGAGTCTACGTCTCGCTCAACGACTCCACTCTAGACACCTCTTTCGTCACCGTCGATGCCAAGGGAGCGATCGTCAAGCGCGACAAGCTACCGCGAGGAGGCCTGTTGGCGCGCGTTACACCACCACCCTCACCTCAGTCGCAGAACGGGAACGGAGCGCGTCCGCAGCGGCCAAGCATCGATCTTCCGCTTAAGGCGCCGGACACCTCATTGCGGCCTCATGACTGGAACTCGATCGAGATCTTCTTCGACGCCAACACCGTCCGCTCCTTTCTCAACAATGGACATCAGCAAGGATCCGTGACCGAAGACGGCGGCTACGGTCCCATCGCTCTTTACGTGGGAGGGAAAGGCGCAGCGCACTTTCGTGGGACCGCTTACCTGGATATGTCCCTGAAGGTCCGCGATGAGGAGAGAGTTGGCGCCGGCTTCCGCAAGCAGCGTCTGAGTAACTTCTACTACTCCTGGGGGACTGCGGCGGCGGACTTTAACCACGACGGAGTGCTTGACGTCCTCTCCGGACCTTACATCTACTATGGTCCCGACTATCGCAAGTCCCGCGAGATCTACTATGCCATCAGCTCCAACCCAACCACCGAGTTCGCGACCGACGCGACGATGGAATTCGCCACCGACGTCAACGGAGATGGCTGGCCGGACGTCATCACCGTCATGTTCGGTGGTGGACCCGGGGTACAGCTCTACATCAATCCCAAAGGAGAGAAGCGCCGCTGGGAGAAGTTCGCGGTGGGGAGCGGAGTGCAAAGCGAGATCGCCATACTCAACGATATCGATCATGACGGGAAGCCCGAACTCGTCTACTCCGGTGACGGCCATGTGCGTTATGCGAAGCCCGATGCCTCTGACCCAACCAGCAAGTGGAAGGTCCATGACGTCTCCGAGGCAGGGTATGGCGCAAGCCACGGAATTGGCGCTGGCGATATCAATGGAGATGGGCTCATCGACATTGTGAATCCCTACGGATGGTGGGAGCAGCCCGCAGCCGGCGCCGACTCCGGAAAGTGGAAATACCATCCATCCGGTTTCGGACAATTCGGACGCGGAATGATGGGTGGCAGCGTCATGGCCGTTTACGACGTGAATGGCGACGGTCTCAACGATATCGTGACCTCACTCAATGCGCATGGCTGGGGACTCGCATGGTACGAACAGAAACGCAGCCCTTCCGGAGAGATCACCTTCACCGAGCACATGGTGATGAACGACCGGTCGACGAAGAACGCAGGCGATGTCACCTTCTCGGAGCTTCACGGCACCGGTGTCGCCGATATGGACGGAGATGGGATTCCCGACTTCGTCGTGGGCAAGCGCTATTTCTCGCACCTCGACACCAACCTCGACCCCGACCCCCGTGGAGCCCCCGTCCTGTATTGGTATAAGACCGTGCGGAATCGAAAGGCGCCCGGAGGTGCGGAGCTCGTGCCTCACCTTATCGACACGCACAGCGGAGTGGGATCGGATGTGCTGGCCATCGATCTCAACCACGATGGAGCCATGGACGTCGTGACCTCAACACGCTTTGGAACCTTCATCTACTGGAATAGTGCGGGCCATCCCGCGGCCTCTTCAAAGAAATAACAGCTACTCACCCTATGAATTCTTTGGGAGCGGCTTATGAACTCGGACAAACTCAACCGGCGAGAGTTTCTGGGAGGCCTCGCCGGAGTAGCGGCGATCCCCGGAACTCGCGTCCAGCAAGGCTCAACCGCGACGACCGTCACAGAGTCCAACGCCTCAACGATCGCCGAGACCAGCTCTGGCAAGATCCGCGGCTACCGTCACGATGGCGTCTTCATCTTCAAGGGCATCCCTTACGGAGCTTCGACCTCCGGAAGGAATCGCTTTATGGCACCCCAGGCGCCCGAGCCGTGGAGTGGAGTACGCAACGCGTTACAGTACGGTCCGGTCTGCTACATGCAGGACCTTCTCTTCCTCGAGTCCGATCATAAGAACCTTGCCAGGACGGATGAAGATGCGTTTCTTCTCCATCGAGGGTCGGCCGTGGTCGTACCGGGAGAAGATTGTCTGCGATTGAACGTCTGGACGCCTGAGATCAATGGGTCCCACAAGCGACCCGTAATGGTCTACATGCATGGCGGCGGCTTTCAGAACGGCTGTGGGCATGACCTTCTCTCGTATGAAGGGGAGAGTCTCGCCCGAAATCACGACGCCGTCGTCGTCAATCACAACCATCGGCTCAATGCCTTCGGCTATCTCAATCTTGCGGGGTTCGGCAGGAATGAGTTTGCAGACTCCGCCAACTGCGGCCTGTTGGATCTCGTTGCCGTGCTCCACTGGGTAAGGGACAACATCCTCACCTTCGGTGGCGACCCTGAAAATGTAACCATCTTCGGTCAATCTGGAGGCGGCGGCAAAGTCATCGCTCTGATGGCGATGCCTGCCGCGAAGGGACTCTTTCATCGCGCCATTGTGCAGAGCGGTCCCTACCTGAGCATGCTGTCGCCGAACTACTCTCATGAGATTGCCGAGAAGGTCCTTCAAGAGCTGGCCATCTCCAGCGAAAACCTGCGTGAGCTTCAGGATGTCGAGCCCAGGCGCCTCTCTGTGGCGGCGGCAGAGGTGATGCGGAGGATGCCTAAATCTCCGGCCTCTCTGCACGACAACTTCGGCGGCACCGGATGGGCTCCAACGGTCGGCGGCCGCATCCTGCCCACACATCCCTTCGATCCTTCTGCGCCATCCGTCTCCGCCGATGTTCCTCTCATGACCGGGACCAACCTGAATGAGTTCATCAGTGGCCTCGATCATTCTGACGCCTACGCAATGACCTCTGACCAGGTGGAGGCCGAACTCCGCACCAGCTTCGGGCATGACAGCGCGGCCATCCTCGCCGCCTATCGCAAGGAATATCCCTCGGCGAAACCCTTCGCTCTCTACGCCACCATCGCCGCCTCGCGATTCCGTATTCCCTCGGTCGAGCAGGCGCGACGAAAGGCGGCTCTTCGAAGCGCTCCGGCCTACTCTTATCTCTACAGCTGGCGAACTCCTGTCCTCGAAGACCGCGTAGGAACCTTCCACGCCGCCGAGATATCCTTCGTCTTCGATAACGCCCAGATCTGTAATCACTACAGCGCAGACCGGCAGGATGCGCTCACGCTCTCTCGCCAGATGGGCGCCGCCTGGGTCGCCTTCGCGCGTACCGGAGATCCCAACCATAAGGATCTGCCCCACTGGCCTGCGTACGACGACGCTAAGCGAGCGACCATGATCTTCGACTCTCCGTGCCGCATAAAGAACGATCCGGAGGGCGAGGGACTTCGGTTGATCGCAGCCTCCAGGCCCTCTCCAGCAAAATCCTGAGACCACTCGGCCTCCCTCGCAAAGGAGCTTCCATGTTTCGCCCTCTCTCCCTCTGCCTCGTCAGTCTTCTCTCCCTCGGTGGCCTGCGCGCCGAAGCGCAATCGTCGGACGCCAACGTGGTTGAAGATCGGAGCGTCATGGATCCCGATGGCACTGCGCACCTCACGCGAGTGGTCCCTGTGCCGTACACCATCAGCCCCGAGGCACGAAGATCGCTCGCGAAGCACGTGACCGATCCTCCCCCTGGAGAGACACTTGAAGCCAAACGCCACAGGACCGACGCCTATCACCGTTCCGACTCAGACGTGTATCGTGCACTCTATCCCTCGAATATCACACAGGCGACAATAGCTGGTGTGCCGGTGCGTGTAATTACTCCCACGTCCGGCGTCCCTGTGGATCGTGCCGATCGCATCCTCATTAATCTCCATGGAGGAGGTTTTACCACCGACTCCGGCTCCCTCACCGAGTCGATCCCAATTGCTGGGCTCACGCGTATAAAAGTCATCGCCGTGCTCTATCGCCTCGCTCCTGAGCATCCTTTCCCAGACGCAGTTAACGATGCCGTCGCCGTCTATCGTGAGGTGCTGAAGTCTTATCGTCCTGAACACATTGCCATCTACGGCGCCTCGGCAGGGGCCATCCTTACTGGAGAGTTAGCGATCAAGCTCAAGACACTCGGACTTCCTCTCCCCGCGGGCCTCGGCCTTTTCTCGACGACAGGAGATCTCTCTTCCTATGGCGACACTCAGGCCGTTTACACCGTGACGGGGGTTGCGGGACGCCTGACTGTTCCCGACCGCCAGAGACAGTTTCTTTCCGAATACGTTGGAAGCGCCAACCCTCGTGATCCCATCCTGTCGCCGCTCTATGCCGATCTCAAAGGCTTGCCTCCGACCCTGTTTCTAAGCAGCACCCGCGACATGATGTTGAGCTCGACCACCGTGCTGCATCGCGCCTTCCTGCGTTCAGGTGTGGATGCACAGCTCATCGTCTTCGAAGCACTCAATCACGGCTTCTGGTACGAAGCAAGTCTTCCTGAAACAAAAGAGGCCAACCAAAGCATCGCGAGCTTTTTCCTCAAATGTCTCGGCCTGCATTCATGAGAATTGGTCGAAACGTCCGCAGTCACTCCGGATGACAGGTCGAACCACGCAAGCCGCTCAAGGCCTCCTAAAAAAATCGTCAACATTTTGTTGACGACAATCTAAATCGATTGCTAGGATGCGTTTGCTAATCTCGCACAACATATTGCACATTACGCAATAAACCTTTGGAACAGCGATGGTGGCAGGGCTTCTTGGTGTTGAGGAGGAATAAAAATGAAATTCAACCGGCAAAATTTGCTCGCGATCCTACTTCTCCTGCTGGCTTCGTCTGTCCCCCTGCTGCGGGCGCAGGTACGATCAGCGACCATCACCGGCACTGTCACCGACTCTACCGGAGCCGTCGTCGTTGACGCCGATGTCGTGGCTCGGGACGAGTCGACCAACGTACAGTCCAACTCAAAGACGACCCAAACCGGCCAGTTCACCATCCCCTACCTCGCGGCCGGTACTTACACCGTCACTATCGTCAAGGACGGATTTCAGAAGTATTCGGCCTCAAGCGTACGCGTGAATGCGTCAGAGATCGCGAAGGTCGACAGCATCCTCTCGGTTGGCACCGCCACCCAGCAGGTGGATGTCCAGTCTTCCGCGCAGCAGCTGCAGACCGAGAGCAGCACCATTACAGCGGCCGTCAGCGCCCAGGTGATCGACGCCATTCCCAACATCACACAAAACCCCCTTTACTACACGACACTCCAGAACGGCGTTCAGCCACGCAACCAGACCTCGAGCTCTCAATCATTGAACTCCTTCGGTATTGGAGTTGCGGGCCGTGCACAGTACTCTTCCATCGGCGTCAATGGAGGTCGCGCCTTTGAGAATGACATCCAGCTCGACGGTCTTCCCATTACCGGCAACGGCTTCAACGAGGCTGCCATCATCCCCAACCAGGAGGGCATCCAGGAGGTCCGCGTCATCAGCAATAACTTCACAGCGGACTACGGACGCGGCATGTCTGTCATGGCCATCAACACCAAGTCGGGTGGAAACCAATTTCACGGCCAGGCCTCCTACATGATCCGCAATGAAGCGTTTAATGCGAACTCCCCAGGTAACAAGGCTCAAGGCATTCGGCGTCCGGCCTTCAAGGTCAACGACTATGGCGGGGCTCTCTCGGGTCCCATCGTTCGCGATAAGCTTTTCTTCTCCACCAGCTATCACTACCTCAGCTTCAACCAGGGTCAGACCTACCTGCAGACTGTTCCCACCGCACTCGAGCGCGTCGGAAACTTCAGCCAGACTTACATCCAGGGGGCCAATGGGCAGCCCGTGGCGGCGCAGATCTTTGATCCTTACAACGTCACACAGGTTGGACCGAACCTGTATCAGCGCGCTCTGATTCCGAACGCTATCATTCCCAACCCAAACCCGGCGGCATTGTTGATGTACAGCTTCTATCCGCTTCCCAACCGCACCCCTGACGACGTCTACAACACCAACAACTACACCTCCAACGTCAGCAACACCGTTCGCCGTCAGACCCTCAGTTCGCGCATCGACTACAAGCTGGGTTCGCACTCTTTCTACAGCAGCGGAGGATACGACTTCGGCAAGATCACTCAGCCTCGTCCCTTCGGTACGGCGCCGTTCAACAACGCGGCCACCGCCACGCAGGACAACAACTACTACGCGCAGATCGGCGATACCATCACCGTGCGGCCGACACTCTTCGTCGACGTGCGTTACGGCGTCACCCGCATCAGCACCTACAACCTGGCCGGCAACCAGTCCGGCTTCACCCAGTACAACGAGTTCGGCATTGCCCCGGCTACGCAGGCTCTCTTCGCAGTCCCGGGCTCAGCGCCCGTCGTCAATCCCAACGGTTTCTCCGGAGGAACAGGCGGAGGAAGCAACTGGTCGGCGCTTTCAAGCGGACAGTTCGCCAACAAGCGCGAGAGCCAGATCGCGCACGCGATTAATGGCAGCATCACTAAGGTTTCCGGAAACTGGACCTACAAAGCAGGCTCTGAGTATCGCGTTATGCTCGCCAACTACACCGACTTCGAAGAAGGCTCGGCCAACATCGGCGGATGCTGCGCAGCCGATCCCGGCGGCAACTACTCCTTCCAATTCGTCACAGCGTCTGGAGGCTCGGCCCCCAACAACACCTCGCCCACGCAGAGCGGCGTCAACGCCGCTACCCTGCTGCTCGGACAAGGCGTCTGGTTCGTCCGTCCCGGCGCCAACCTGAAACCCGCGTACGCGGCGAAGTACTTCGCGGTCTACACCCAGAACGACTGGAAGGCACGGCAGAACCTCACCATCAACCTCGGCCTCCGCTGGGACGTGCAGCCCGGACTCACCGAGCGCTACAACCGCATGACCGCGATCGATCTGACCAAGAACAACCCCTTCGGATCAAAGGGCGTATTCGCCTTCCCCGGCGTAAACGGATACAGCCGCGGCCTCTGGGACACCGAGTGGCACGACTTTCAGCCTCGTGTCGGTTTCGCCTTCCAGCCCTACCAGGGAACTGTCGTGCGCGGAGGCTTCGGCATCACCTATCTCCCGAGCAACAGCGGATATTTCTCCAGCTCGAACGATTACGGTGGAGCACCTTTTGCGGCCGGCAACCAGGCGCTCCCCTACGGGTCAAATCCTAGCGGCGTGCCCGTAACTCGGTTCACCGATCCGGCACCTCTGGTCGCCGCCGTCGGGGCCAACCAGGCCGCGCCGCAGATATACGGGACCGCAACTACTTATTTTGACCGCAATCTGAAAAACCAGGTCGCCAAGCAGGCCAATCTGTTCGTTGAGCAGTCCTTCGGCAAGAACTCGCAGTGGATCATGTCGATCGGGTGGAGTGCCTCCTTCTCGAACAACCTGACCACCCGCAGCCAGCCTTTCCAGAACCTGCAGACCATCGATCAGGGCCTACTGGCAAACTGGCACGCGCAATACGTCGCGAGCAACGGTAAGAACGACCCATCCACGCTTCAGGTCCCCAATCCCTACCAGACGGGAGCTCAGCTGGTTCCTTTTCAGGGAGCCCTCTCCGCACGCACGATCCAGCAGCAAATTCCCAAGATGCCCTATCCTCTGCTTTGGGGAGCGAGTATCGACGGCTCCAAGGGTTACGCCGATTATCACTCGCTTCAGGCACGTCTCTCACACGCCTTCGCCTCCGGCTTCAACATTCAGGCCAACTACACCTGGAGCAAAGAACTGGACTACGTTACGACCCCCATCGAGGACGGTCAGGGAGTCAACTCCGGGGGTACCGTTGGAACCCCGGACCTCATCCACAATGGCCTGAACCGGAACTACGGTCTGGCGGACACACCGAATCGTTTCGTCGCGACCATCGTCTATAACTCGCAATTCGGTAAGAACGGCAAGTACGCCCTCAACAACCTGGTGGCCCGTGTCCTTCTTGGCGGCTGGAGCGTAGGCTCGGTCATCAGCTTACAGAGCGGCATGCCGATCGTGGTGCTGTTGAACAACAACGGTGGTGCGCTTACCTCGCGCCTCGACCGCGTTCCCGATCAGAATATCCAGGTGCCGAGTGCTCTTCAGAAGCGTTACGACGGTAAGACGACCGTCACCTTGCCCTGCGGAAAGACCGTCACCCCTGGCAAGTATCAACTATTGAAATACAATGCCTGCGCCTTCGCCGGGCGCACCATTACCAATCCAGATGGTAGCTTCGCTCCGGATATCTACTGGATCGGCAATCACGCCCAGACCAGCGGAGACCTGCGCGGACCGGGTCGCGCAAATATGGATCTGAGCCTTCGCCGTGCCTTCCCGGTCCGTGAGCGTTATCGGATTGAGATCTCAGGTGAGGCGACTAACCTTCTAAACAACGCTCAATTCAACGGAGCTTATGTTGGCAACCTGGGATCAACCAATCTTACGAATAACCCCTCCGGCGGCCTGATCCCCGGTCTTGGAACCAGTAGCACTTTTGGAACCCTAAACCTGAACAGTTTCGATCCGCGTCAGATCCAGCTGCATGGTCGCTTCATCTTCTAATGGGCCTTGCTCTTGGCGTAGCATTGGCCTCGCTTTTACGGCCAATGCTACGCGGGGACGGACGCGAACCAAAACCTTCTTCTCGATTCAGGTGGATGAATGATGAACGTACGCATCGTAAGCAAGCAAGGTCTTCGTGTCAGGCTGCCTCTGGCAGCTCTGGCCCTGTTTGCGGCAGCCGGTCTCTTCTTGGTCCGAGCCGCTGTCAGCAAAGAGTCCGACAAGACCTCTACCAACGTTGACTGGGCCACTTACGAAGCGACCCAAGGCGCGACCCATTACACTCCGCTCACGCAGATCAATAAGAACAACGTTAAAGAGCTCAAGGTCGCCTGGACCTACGACATTGGCGACTCGGTCTCGATCGACAACCCTCTCATCCTTAGTGGCGTGATGTACCTGAGCGGAAGGAACGGCTCTATCGTCGCTCTCGATGCTGCGACCGGGCGAGAGATCTGGGTCTCCGAGCCCAAAATGGTTACCGCACGTCAACGCGGTCTGACCTTTTGGGAGAGTACCGATCACACAAAGCGCCGCATCGTCTTCTATCGCGCCAACCATATTCGCCAGATCGATGTAGCGACTGGCAAGCTCGATCCCGAGTACGACGTCGATCTTAAGGTCGGCCTCGAACGCGACCCTGAGGTCGTCTTCAACGTGCAGACTGTCTCTCCTCCGCGGGTCTGGCACGATATTCTTCTGGTTGGCTCGGCACCGGGAGAAGAGTATGGATCGGCCGTTGGCGATCTGCGCGCCTTCGACCTGAACACCGGAAAGCTGGTCTGGCAGTTCCACACCATTCCAACGCCCGATGAGTCGGCGGCCAAGACCTGGGGTCCTAATCCGCGTACCTTCCATGGAGGCGCCAACTCCTGGACCGGGACCTCGGTCGATGAGAGCCGAGGCATCTTCTACGCCGGAACGGGAGCCTCCACCTATGATTTTTGGGGTGTCGATCGACCCGGCGATAACCTCTATGGTGACTGCCTCCTCGCCATCGACATCCGCACCGGCAAGATGCTCTGGCACTTCCAGGATGTTCATCATGATGTTTGGGACTACGACCTGGCTTCGACGCCGGTTCTGTTCACAGCGAAAAGCAAAGGCAAGAGCGTCGATGCCGTGGCCATCGCCGGTAAGACCGGATTCCTCTTTGCATTCGATCGCGTCACGGGCAAGCCCCTGTTCCCTATCGAAGAACGAACGGTCCCTCAGGGCGAGCACATGGAGGGGGAGCAGCTCTCGCCCACACAACCCTTTCCCACTGTACTGAAGCCGTTCGTGCGCCAAACCTTTACGCTCGAAGACATCGACCCGGCCATCCCCGAGCCCGAGCGCTCCGAGATCCAGGCGCGCTTCCGCACGCTGCGCTGGGAGGGCATATTCACGCCGCCTTCGACCGTGCCTACGCTTGAGGCTCCAGGCTCGAACGGAGGAGCCAACTTTGGGACCACGGCTGCCGACCCATTGCGCGGGCGTATCTATGTAGCCGGTGTCGACATTCCCGCCGTAATCCAGTTGGCCAAATCCACACCGCAGTTTGGGGCAGGAAACAATCCCATGGAGCGAGGTCGTTCGCTCTACCAGAAAAACTGCTCCTCCTGTCATGGCGTCGATCGAGCCGGGCACCCTCCTACCTTTCCCTCCCTGATCGGGGTCAGTGGCCGTCTGACCAACGAAGATCTGGTCGACTTCATTCACGCGGGTAAAGCTCCGATGCCTGGCTTCCCCAACATCACCGGGCAGTCCATGACCGATCTCCTAACCTATGTAAATAACGGCTTCACCCCGAGTGATGCTCCTCCACGCAAGGCGATGAAAGGTTTGGCCGATGGAGAGCCGCGCTGGCGTACCGACTACGGCTATTGGTACGACAAAAAAGGCAACGGCGTGATGCGGCCACCGTGGTCTGTGCTTACTGCGTATGACATGAACACCGGAGCGCAGATGTGGCAGATCCCTGTGGACAGCGATCCGAGCTATCCCGTTTCTGGCGTTAAGACAGGCACAGGCGACACCAACAAGGTCGGGATCGTCGTCACCGGTAGCGGCCTCCTCTTCGCTCCCGAGGCACGGATGAAGAAGCTGATGGCCATCGACGCCGATACCGGCAGAGTTTTGTGGGAGGGGGACCTTCCGGAGACAGCCGTAGGTGTGCCAGCCGCCTATGCGGTCAATGGACGAGAGTATGTGGTGGTTCCCGCAGCAAGCGGAACGTCTCGTGCTAAGCCCAAGCCGGGGAGGCAAACTGGGGGTGACTTGAAAGACCTGCCTGCCGTTCATAACCAGTTCGTTGTATTTGCGCTTCCGGAGACGAAACGTTGATACGCAGGCTTGCGTCAAGGGTGTTATTTTCAGAATTATCTGGGGTAATGTTTCAGAATTATTTTGGGTAGCGCGGGGTTTCGTTAAAACACTTCTCTTTGTGGCTCAGCGGGCTCTGATTTGGAGAAGCGGCTCCGTTCAAAGGGAGTACGCGCACCCGGATAGTTTTGGCATCTCACGCTGCCCTACTCGAGCTGTCGCTGCGTTGAGGAGGCTTTCATCCACATTTTTTATCCTTGATACCCCAAAACACCATCAATCACACACCATAGATTTAAGGGCATTCGTTAAGCGATTCCGAGAACTTACAGTCACATACACCGCAAATCTTCAATTGATCATGGCGGCCACAGAGCTTGAATTTTGGATAGAAGTTCGGACACAGGAACCTGGCATCCGCCGTTTAGGGAGGGTTCCAAACCGAAATTCTTTGGCCATTTCCTTCCAACCTTTCCGAAGATTATGAGCCAACCTCCGAATAACTACTCATAAACGCTCTTCGTTTTATTGAAGTCAAACTCAATGAAATAAGAAATCCCTGAGTCACTCACTGCGGACTGCCTTGAGCTTCATGATTCGGCTCATGCGAGGCTATCGACGACTCTTTGCCAATGATCGATCCCTAATAAGATTCGAATTGTTAAATAAATTCCGTGATGGGGTCTCCGCAATTCCCTGTTACGTATGCTCTAGGAGTTCATCAATGATGCTGAACTCGTCATCAATTCGTAAAGAATCTCGCTCTTAGTGTTCGGAACAGTGGGAAAATTCCCTGTACTTGTCCCTGTTAACGGGAATTCGCACGGAGACGGGTTCGTAGGGGACTGCGTCCACCGCCATCTAGTATAAGTTATTGAAAATAGACTACTTGTAATCGTATAAAACCTGCGGATTTCGGGCAGATTACGAGTCTCTATGCTTGATAGTACGGGCGCCGCTGTCCCCCATGCCACCATCGTAGCCAAGAATCGTGAGACGGGGTTTACATCGACCGCGGAATCTTCGGGCGCCGGATCCTATCGGTTTCCCACCGTTCCGCTCGGTTCCTATGATATATCCGTAAAAATGCAGGGCTTCAAGGCGGCGAATTATTCGGGAGTATCGGTTCAGGTCAATACCGTGTCGACTCTGGACATTACATTAGAGATAGGTAGTTCTTCTGAACAGGTTACTGTCGAAGCATCGGCGCCATCTGTGCAGTCAGAATCGTCGGAGTTAGGTGGCGTTGTGACAACAAAACAGGTCATTGAGTTGCCCCTGGCACTGGGAGGCGTAGGCGCGCTTCGGTCACCCGCGGCGTTCGTTTTCCTTCAGCCGGGAACGATTGGACCTGGAACACAGAACACCTCGAACGGCATCCGCCAGATAAAGATCGGCGGGGCTCAAAACCAAGGAATGTCAATCCTGGTGGATGGTGTCGATCAGCTTCGCTCTGAAAACGCGTCGTTTTTCGACGAGGAATCTCCCTCAGTTGAGGCTATTCAAGAATTCAAGCTTACAATCTCGAACCCCTCTGCCGAATTTGGACGCACAACAGGAGCAGTCGAGAGCTTCGCTACAAAGTCGGGTACAAATGCGTTTTCACGGATCTGTATACGATATATTTCGCAACGAAGCTTTGGACGCAAATACTTACTTCAACAATGGCCGTAAGTCTCTTTGTCTTGCGACCGCCACAAACACTTCTGCAATCGCGAACTGCAACAATCTCTATCGAAGGCCCCCCAATAAGCAGAACGACTACGGCGTAAGTCTAGGCGGCCCGGTATCCATCCCTCGTCTGTATAACGGCCATGAACGAACCTTCTTCTTTTTCTCATGGGAGCAGTTCAGGCAGAGCACAGGAGGACCGGTCACATCAACTGTTCCAACAAATGCGATGCGGAACGGTGATTTTTCCGCCCTTCTTACGACATCCGTCATTACCACAAATCCGTGTGACGGCACGCCTGTGTATAACGGTCAAATCTTTGATCCGGCCACGACGAGAACGGTTAATGGCGTCCAGTGCCGAACAGCGTTTCCGGGTAATATCATTCCGGCTGGACGGATTACATCGATTGCGAAGAACTACCTCAACTACTATCCGCTGCCTCAGGTTGCGGGCACATTCAACAATTACACCATCAATCAGCCGTATCCGATTACCAATACGACCTACACGGTTCGCATCGATAACGACCTTACCGCCCGCAATAAGATATTTGGCTCCTGGACGGCACGCCAGAACACGAGCCAGAAGAACCCCCGAACTCTTCCCGATCCGGTTGACCCGAACCAATGGAATCAGAACTTCGTAACTCACCTCTTCCGGTTTGGACTGACGACATCTGTGAATGCGCATGTCGTGAATCAGTTACTGGTGGGGTTTAACCGGACAAACGCTAAGAACTTCAGCGTCTCGGCTCAAGGCAACATTAACTACGCAAAGCAACTCGGCATCAGCAATATCGATGCAGTCGCCTTCCCATTAACCACGGTAGGGGAATCGATCCCAGTGTTAAACAGTGGTAATAATGGCGATCCCGTCGATAATGGATTGCGCTTCGCCGACACCGTTTCCATCGAACATGGGCATCACTATTTCAAAATAGGCGGAGACTATCGCCATCAACAATTCTTAACTTTCAATGGGCCTATCCCACGGCTTACATTTGCTCGGGCCCAGACCGCCGGAACCGCAGCAACCATTGCGACGACAAACAGTGGAAACGGATTTGCGAGCTTCCTCCTTGGCCTGCCAAATTCTGGATCTATTAACGTGTATTCCAGCCAGCCGCGTTGGCTTTCTGCTTATTGGGCGGTCTTTTTGCAAGATGATTACAAGGTCCTGCCAAACCTGACGTTAAATCTGGGGCTGCGTTACGACGTCGATCTTCCGCGTAGCGAATCACGCAACCGAACGTCTAACTTCAGCGCGACGGCGATTGATCCTGCCTCGGGCAAGCCTGGCGCCTTGATCTTTGGGACGACTTGCAATTGCAATGCGAAATGGATTGACGCCTACTACAAGGACATTTCGCCTCGCCTCGGTTTCGCCTATTCTCCTGGTGCAGGCAATGGCAAGTCAGTCATACGTGGCAGCTACTCCATTCTGTATGCGCCAATGTTCTACGCAGATGGCGGAAGCCAGATGAACACCGGGTACAAAGCAAACGCTGCATTCAATAGTGTGAATGCGTTTTTCACCTGCCTTCGATCTCGCGGGAGGCTTTCCAGCGTATACGGCTCCTCCGCTTCTAAATCCCAGCTATTTCGAAGGTCAGATCGTAGCCTCTAACTACATCAGGCCAAATATGAACAAGCCTGCCATGACGCAGCAATGGAACCTGGAGGTCCAACAGGAGTTTGCACCTGATCTTATCTTTACATTAGGTTACCTGGGCCAGCGAGGCAATCGGCTGCGTTCCAACCTGGAAAACCAAAAGTGCGTTTCAGCTCGGAGATAACTTAGCTCGCACCCTTGCTTCAAATACCGCAGGCGTCACAACTCCATTTGCTTCGTTCTATTCGCTGTATGGAAATAACGTTCAAACGTCCCAGGCGTTGCGTCCGTTTCCGCAGTACCAGCAGATTCAGGCAATTGCTGCCTGCAGAACGACGGTCAAATCAACGTATCACGTGCTGCGGGCATCTCTGCAGCGACGTTTCCGGAGTGGTACCAACCTCCAGGTCTCATACACGTGGTCCAAAAACATCACGAATTCGGACACGATCGTACTAAACACAAATAACCTAAGCTCGATTCAAGACCCGACCAATCTCAAGGGTGAGAAGTCCCTTAGCACGCAGGATCTGCCAAACGTTTTCGTTACGAGCTTTATTCAAGAGCTTCCGTTTGGTAGGAAACCGCCGTTATTTCAATCATGGAATTACGAGCTACCTCGCAGGTGGTTGGCAGGTTGGAGCAGTTTTGCGCTACCAATCAGGGACGCCAATCTCGTTTGGATGTGCATCATCTATACCCGGATGGGATAACTGCGTGCGCTTCAACCAGCGTCCTGGCAGCTCCTTCCGTAGTGCGGCTTCGCGTAACAATTCAGTGAATCCTTTTGTCGTTACGAGCAAGGGAGCCGATCCCGCTGTAAACAGTCTCTTCAATCTGAACGTTGCCCGTGATGCGACGAATGGAGCGTTTGTAGATCCAAATGCATCCCGCAATGGCGGAGCGTATCAGCTTGGCGGTATTGCCCGTGTCACATCGGCGTTCCGAATGAATGGATTTAAGAACGAGGACATCAGCATTATCAAGAACACGCGAATCACTGAAAAGATAGATCTTCAGCTAAAGTTTGAGATGCTCAATGCATTCAACCGTCATGCCTTCGGAGTTCCTTCGGTGATCCCAACCGACAATCTCTTCGGAGTTCCAACCACAACGCTCACTACGGCACGGAACTCGCAACTCACCGCGCGCATCCGTTTCTAGTTGCACGCAAGATCAGGGATAGCCGTCATGAGCGGTTCTCCTTGACCTATTTAGAAAGTTCCAACAGCATATTATTCAACTTCTAGGAGCTAATTAATGCGAACCTGCCGCCGCGCATCCACAGCGCTTGCAAGTCTGTTTTTTATCTTTACTTGCGCTTCCGCTACGGCGCTCCATGCAGACCCCATAGCGGCTGACATTTCCGCTGTTAAGCAAGGCCCAATTGAAGTTTCCGCTACAAAATCGGCTCTGACGATTCGATGGACCGATGCGTCCAGCCAGCAGTGGTCAGCTGTCTTTGCATTAGATAAAAAGCTTCCTCTTATCACGTCGATCGGTGTTAACGGGCACAACGTTGTGGAGAAGGCGACACCGGTTTATCGCTGCAGCACAGGAACACGTACAGGCGGCTGGGACGCGTTCTTCGACTTCCCACCTGCCAGACCACAGGGAACACGAAACTTCATTCAGAGTTTTCATCCGACGGCTGCTACAGTACGCACGGTAGGCGACCGGGTGGAGGTGTCTTTCAACGGAATGGAGATGGGGATCTTCTCTGGAACGATGCGCTACATTTTCTATCCCGGCAGCGCACTGATCCAGCAGGTTGCCGTCCTTGAAACGAACGAGCCCAGCATTGCATACACCTATGATGCAGGGCTGCAAATGGCGTCTGAAGCAGACCGAAGGCCGGGTATCAACATGGCGTCCACTATCGTCTACTACGATGCTGAAGGTAAGCTGCAATCGATCACGTCACCGTACGGTTCAGAGCGACATACGCTCCAGGTGCACTACAGGGCTGTGGCGGCGAAGATGGGAGTTGGAAGCATCGTTGCACTACCCTCACCTCACCGATACCTGTTCGCTCGCGACTACAGCACGAACATGGGTTACGCATGGTATAGCTCATGGCGCGGAAAGGTGGGGCTCGGCATCCAGCAACCTCTTGATGACAACACAAGCATTTACCCATGGATGAACGCTCCTCCCGGCACCAAACAGGAGATGGGAATATTCTTCCTGCTCGGAAGCGGGTCCGCCAATCAAACACTCGATAAAGCGCTCTCCTACACGAATAAAGATTTCTTCCCACATGTTGACGGCTACGTCACCTTTGCTCCGCACTGGCATTTCGCTTTCACGGAGCAAGCTGTAGGTACCGGTACAACATGGGTACCGCCGTTCAAGCCGGGGTTGGAGAGCATCGGCGTCGATTCTGCAATGATCATGGACTTCCATATTGACGGTCACCCCGCAGACCTGACGGGCCTGCGGATGCGAGAACTCGATGACTATTACAAAGCATGTCGACAACAGTCTGACAATAAATTCCTGCTTATCCCAGCAGAGGAAGCGGATGTAATTCTCGGAGGACATTGGTCGCTTACTTTTCCTAAACCCGTCTATTGGTTGATGGATAGGAAAGCCAATGAATCTTTCGCGACGCCAGATCCAAAGTACGGGACGGTGTACCGTGTTCACACCGCGGAAGACATGTGGAAATTGGTACAGGTCGAACATGGTTACGCTTACCAAACGCACCCGCGCACGAAGGGTTCAACAGGGTATCCCGACAAGATTCTAAACACGGCATACTTTCGTGACCCACACTACTTCGGGACTGGATGGAAGGCGATGCCATCGGATTTATCTTCGCCGCGGTTAGGCGAGAGAGGTTTTAAAACCGTGGATGACGTCAACAATCTTGGTCTTCATAAGGTCATGCTCGGAGAGGTTGATATGTTCCAGATCTCAAATACCGACGAACTTTACGGCCACATGAACGTGAACTATGTTCGGATCAGCAAACTACCGGATTTCGACCACTACAAGGTTCTTCTTGACGCGGTTGCACGCGGAGATAGTTTTATTTCGACGGGAGAGGTCTTAATGCCGCAATCAAAAATCTCTTCAGCAGGCGGTGACTCTATACATGTAGAGATTGAAACCACCTCAACTTTTCCTCTCCGAATAGCTGAGGTGGTTTGGGGGGACGGCAAAAGCACTCACACAGAACAGTTTGAACTCGACACGACGCATGAATTCGAAAAACGTGCATTTCAGTGGAATGTAAACGCCCCTGCATGGAGGTGGGCTCGTGTCGCGGTTTGGGACATAGCAGGAGGCGGGGCGTTTTCTAATCCCGTGTGGCGAGAAGAACAAAAGTGAATGCTAAACTGCGCTCGTAGAGTACGGTACCGATCAAAGAGCAGCGATATTGATTAATAGCCTGTTCGACCATCCCATCGCCCTACCTCAAAAGTTGTTGTTCCGCCGAAAGAATTCCACGCTTCGCTTAGTCACGATTAGGAACCCGCTGATCTTCGTGGCGTGTGAAGGTGCCGTTGCCGACAGGCTTCGTGCTGATGACGCCCATGCGTTCCTTGCGTGCCTGCTTGGTCTAAAGCACAGACCCTCTGCAAGTTCATCGAAGGCCTTGGAGAGGAAGTCCAAGTCGGATAGTATGGGTCCACTTATATCCCCTCAGGCAAATTTCTGTTCAACACAAGGTCGTTTAACGGGATCCCCAATTATGATTGAGCAAAACGCTGTCGATCCACTATAGAATGTGGATCAATGCATCGCTGCTGAATTACATTGCCGACGATGCAGGTCGGATCGACCGGATCAGACAGATGAGTCGACAGAGCGCTGAAGTCACCCCTTCGCTCAGCAGATGTAAGTACAGTGAAGAGCTGAGAGGTCGACGAGGTCTGACGGCGCACTTGGTAGTCGAACATGAAAAAGCTCTTATCCCTGCCATCGTAAACGTGGGGCAACACAATCGGACCGTCGATCTCCGCGCCGTACTGATTCTGACGCAGAGGAGTTTTCTTGGATCCGGGAGCATCAAACCTCCCATGCGTATTGAAGGCATCATTGCGGATGCTCTCGCTGACCACACCGTGAAGTTGATTGCCGCCACTCTTTGAGATCGCGTTGATGTGGACGCCCAGATAGGTGCCGTACTGGGCGGAATACGTTCCTGTCTGAACACGGACTTCCTGGATTGCATCAGGGGATGGAGGAAAATTGACAGTCCTGTGGATCGTGTTCAACATGGTCACGCCATCGAAGGAGACATCATTCTGTTCGCCACGCTGTCCGGGTCCTGCAAAAGATTCTCCAGGGGGATCGCCGACCGTGACATCGCCAGATTGGATGACTCCGGCGGTAGTAAGCGCGAGCTTCAAGGTGTCATGGCCGGCAACCGGAAGAGAAGAGATTGCTTCCGTTTCGAGAGTCTGAACGATTGCAGCGTCATCTGTCGCGATAGGAGGCGTAGCGCTTGATACAGTGACCTCCTCCGTTACCGAACCCAAGACCAGGTTGAAGTCAGTTCGAACCGTTTGGTTGATCTGGACCTCGATCTCTGTCCGCGTAAACTTCTGAAAACCCGGCGCTTCAACCGTGATGGTGTAGGTACCGATATCAACGTAAGGCAGAGAGTATGCGCCGGTTGCCGTCGTCTGTCCCTTGTAGGTGACCTTTGTGGCATTTTGGACCGCAACGACATTTGCGTTCGAAACGGCAGCGCCTGAGTTATCAGTGATCGTTCCCACAAGAGTGGTCGCAGATGCGGCCTGACCAAACGCTTCGCGCGCTGGCAGCACAAGCAAACATGCAAGAAGACAAAAAAGGAGTGCGTGCTTCATTTGTGGATCCTCCTGAGGGACTTCTTGAAATGGAACAGAAACGGATCGAACAGTCTCCGGATTCTTTCCTGGCGGCGTGGCCAGGAGTCAGAAAGGGTCCGATGACAACAGCGCAATACGCACTAAGAGCGCACCTTCTTGGGAGGCTCTACTCTGAACTTGGGGTGCTACTGTGAAAGTGAGTTTGATGGAAGCTCAGACCGCCCGCTAGGTTCCGTACGGATAGGAACAGGCGTTACAC
Source organism: Edaphobacter modestus (assembly GCF_004217555.1). Lineage (GTDB taxonomy): Bacteria > Acidobacteriota > Terriglobia > Terriglobales > Acidobacteriaceae > Edaphobacter > Edaphobacter modestus. Next base: position 4,436,274 of record NZ_SHKW01000001.1, on the reverse strand, counting down.
GAAGACCTAACCTCTTCGTAACGCATTGGATCTTTTACAAAAATGGGGGGAGAGCTACTTGTCGCCGCAAATCTTATCGCGTAGCTTTATTGTTAAGATGACAGGGAATCATTCGCGCGCTCCTCAGATGCTCAATGCCTCAGGCCGGAAGGGATTCACATCAAAGCAGAGATTGGTCCAGCGAACTGGTTTCTGAATCACAGCACAGATCTCCGATCCTCTTACTACCTAGAGGATGGCAAGTGAGTTTGCGGTCCAAGGTTTCCTCAAGCGCATTGACCAATGCGCGCTAAGGAGGCGAAGGGCTCGATCTTGGAATTCCTTGCTGACTCACATATCCAGCGGTATCGGAGGTTCCGGCCGGACTTCCGTGACAGGAACTCCTTCGTTGCGGCAACGAGATGGTGGAGAGGTCGCGCACTATCTGCAGAGATGTGGTGACTCAAAATCTCGCTGCTTCTTAACTTCATCCGGCAGTTTCCGGCAACGACCCACTCGTCGTCCTCGATGCCAATGAGTGGGTCGATCTTCAGGAGCGTCGGCGCCTCACTGACGCCCTCGGCCTCATGCTCGCTCCTCATGCCGCCCTTCTCGCCCTTGTCGGTGCCCTTGTCGCCACCGGTGGCGAGACTGCCCGCGCCATCCTCACGGCTGGAGCATCGGCTCGCTCTTCATGCTCGGTGAGCTCGAACGCGGCCTGCCCATCTTTTTTGCCCGCATCGACGGCCGCCCCCTTCCACTGATCACCAAGGCTGGAGCCTTCGGTAGTCAGGAGACGCTGGTATCGTGCTGGCGCTTCTTCACCAGCCCGCTGCGTGAGCAGGATTACGCCACCGTAAGGAAGCTGCTATGACTCCAATCATCGCCATTACCATGGGCGACGCCGCCGGCATCGGGCCAGAGGTCATCGTCAAGGCCCTCACCCGGCCCGATGTCTACGAAGAATGCTGCCCTGTCGTCATGCCAGTCGTCTCCGCCAGGCTCAGGCCATCACATCATCTTCCGTTCAGATTCACCGCATCGCTCTCGAAGCCTCGCCCAGGTCGGGCTTCAGCCGGGCACCCTCGACTGCATCGATCTCGCCCTGATTCCCTACGATCTCCCCTGGGGAAAGATATCTTTTCTCGCCGGCGACGCCGCCTTCCGTTATCTAGAGCTCGCTGCTCAGCTCGCAATGCAGGGCTCCGTGCAGGCAATCTGCACCACTCCGCCTAACAAAGAAGCACTCCACGCCGGCGGTCACCCCTTTCCCGGCCACACCGAGCTGCTCGCCTCGCTCACCAACGCCGGTGAGGTTTCGATGATGCTTTCCACTCCTCGTCTGCGCGTCGTTCACGTCACCACTCACATCGATCTTCTCGATGCCATCGAGAAGATCGAGCCTGGGTTGGTCGAGCGCACCATTGACCGTGCCCGCACCGCGATTGTGCGCAGTGGTATAGCCAATCCCCGCATCGGCGTTTGCGGCATCAATCCTCATGCTGGAGAAAACGGCCTTTTTGGCCGCGGTGAAGAGGCCTACAAGATCGCCCCAGCGGTCGAAGCGTGTGAGAGACGCGGATGGAACGTCGTTGGCCCCCTTCCCGCCGATACGCTCTTCTTTCTTGCTCAGCGCGGCGACTTCGATGTCGTCATCGCCATGTACCACGATCAGGGCCACGGCCCCATCAAGGTCCTCGGCCTCGAGTTCGGCGTCAACATCACCCTCGGCCTCCCCGTCATCCGCACCTCCGTTGACCACGGCACCGCATTCGACATCGCCGGGACCGGCAACGCCGACGAGCACAGCCTCGTCGAGGCAATTCATCAGGCACCCCATCTCGCCGAACGCATCTCCTGATATCTCTTCGGAACTCAGTTAAAGGGGCGAACTATCTTATTGTCGGCAACTTAGCAGTTCCTCGGCGCTGACGCCACGGATGCTGGCGTCAATCAGCTCAATCATGTGGAACATCGGAATCGGTTCAACGCCGCGGCGCCGAAGGCTTGCCTGAAGTTGAAGCAGGCATCCTGGATTTGCGCTGATCAGAGCCTGAGCCTTTACAACTAACAGATTTTCAACTTTGCGATCGCCAAGCTGGTTCGCCGGCTCAGGATGCAGCAGGTTATAGACTCCTGCCGAGCCACAACACAGGTTGGCTTCTCCTATTTCAGCAACATCAAGTTGCGGAATATTCTTCAGCAGAGATCGCGGCTCAGCGTGAATAGCCTGAGCATGACGAAGATGGCAAGCATCCTGATATGCGACGCGAAGCGAAATCGGGTTTCTCGGAGTCTGCGATTCACGCATAAGCAGTATCTCGGAGATATCGCGACATTTTGCGGAGAATGCCTTCGCTCGCTCTGACCACGCTGGATCATCGCGAAGGAGATGACTGTACTCTTTCATCGTCGATCCGCATCCAGCGGCATTGATCGCGATGTAATCGACGTTCTCCCTTTCAAATAAGGCAATCATCTTTCGTGCCAAAGAGCGCGCTTCTTCTTCGACTCCGCTGTGCACCATCAGTGCACCGCAGCAAGACTGATGCGACGGGGTAACAACTTCGTAACCTTCTGCAGACAAAACGCGCATAGTAGCCTCATTGACGTGCTGAAAGAAGACCTGCTGCACGCAACCCGCGAGCATTCCCACGCGCTGCCCTCTAGATGCCGAAGGTAACAGAGGAGGCAGTTTACGAAAAAGGCTGTTGGGCACAATAGGCAGGAGCGCTTCCATCGCAGCGAAACGCTTCGGAATCAGTTTGAGCAGACCACACGCGCGTATCAGTTTTTGAAGCCCTGTGCGCTGATAGACAAACGTGGGAAGCGCTATTAGTCGAAGTCTGCCTGCAAACGGAAACGTTGCGAATAGAAATTTGCGAAACGCTGAGTCAGCAAAAGAGCGCGGGATGTGGCGCTCAACTTGAGGACGCGTATCTTCAATGAGCTTGTCGTATTGGACCCCTGAAGGGCACGCGGTCATGCAGGCCATGCAGCCGAGGCAGTTGTCCATATGTTGGCGGAAGTTCTGGTCCAGCGGAGCTTCGCCCTGGCCGGCCTTCGCCATCATATAGATTCGTCCCCGTGGAGAGTCCATCTCCTCACCCCATAAAACATATGTGGGACAAGCGGGTAGACAGAAGCCGCAGTGGACACAATCAGACAGCAGCTCTTTAGACGGAGGGTTGTGCACATCGAAACTGCTTGGCTTTCGCACTTCTTCGATGTTGGTCAAGTGATCCATGGTCCTGTCTATGCGTTCACGAAAAACTTGCCGGGACCGAGGACGCCCTTCGGGTCAAAGTTGCGCTTAATTGCCTGCATCACTGACATCACTGGAGTAGGAATCGTGAAGGACCGTGCGTCGACGTCTGGCCCAGATTGCAGAACCGCCGCTGCAACTTCCTGGTTAGCACGTATTCGGCTTATAGCGATCGTGATTTCATCAGGCGAGCCGCGAAGCGAAATGTCATGCAGTCCAATTCCTTGCGAGACAGAAACCACGTCGATCTTCGGGGCTATACGTTGAAGTTCATCTGTAAATACACAGGCATTGGTTGGGAGTGTTGAGGCACGAATAAAGGTCGATCCGTCAGCAAACAGAGCCTCCCGTTCGAAACAAGAAGCCTCGTTCGCTTCCTTTAGTGCAAGTCCTTCGCCCCGCACCATTCCTTCCAGCAATATGTCCTGGTGGGCCGCAGTATGGGAACTGAGGCAAATATCGAGACGCGCTTCTGTTTTGTTACGTCGTAGCTGCAAAGACTGTACTAATAGATGGCTTCCGCGGATCGCAGCAAGCAAGGATGCAAGGCCGGCACTATGGGAAGCGGCGACGGTAAAAGTTCGCGAATATTGCGGAAGAGGATGCAGACGAAAATTTGCCTCAGTGATAATGGCAAGCGTGCCCATGCTTCCGGTCAGCAATTTGCACAGATCGTAGCCCGCAACATTTTTGACAACCTTCCCACCGGTTCGGGCGATGGTTCCATCTGAGAGGACCAGCGTCATCCCAATTACTAGATCGCGAAGACTGCCGTATCGATGACGTAGAGCGCCGGAATCGTTCGTTGCCAAAATGCCGCCTACGGTGGCGCGCTCGCCGAATAGCGGATCGAGCGCGACAAACTGACCATGCTTTGCAAGGTTTTGCTGCAGCAAAAACCATATACAACCTGCCTGCACGGTACAGGTGAGATCCTGCCAAGGGTGGTCAAGGACTTTGTCGAGACGGGAGAGATATAGCCGAATGTGCGGCGCTGTACCTTTCCCCCAATGTTGCTTTGTTCCTCCGCCACGCGGATCAACCGTTAAGCCATTCTTAGTTGCGTATTCGAGAATTGTAGAGACCTGTTGCGTGTTGCTCGGCAGAACGTGGATAACACCATCTACAGCTGAACTGACAAATTCCCCACCGACTACTCGAGCGAGATGCTCAGCTGCTGCATGTAACGCGGCATTCGAAGCTGAGGTCATCAGAAGACCTCCGCAATACCGCTTGTTTCTAGGGAATGCGGTGCGTAGGCTCCACGGGAACGCTCTCCACAAATGCGCGGCGTGGGAAAGAGTTTGTCAGGATTAGAGAGATTCAGAGGATCGAAGGAACGACGCAGACGTTGCATTGTTTCAAGATCAGGATCGGCGAACATATAGCTCATGCTGCACTGTTTCTCGCGGCCCACGCCATGTTCTCCCGTGATCGATCCGCCGGCTTCAACACAGACGTCCAGGATGCGAAGCGACAGATCGATAGCGCGCTCTTCTTCGCCAGGATTATTGCGGTCATAAAGAATAATGGGATGAAGGTTGCCATCACCAGCGTGGAAGACGTTCGTTACACGAAGATTCTCGCCCGCAGCCATCGCATTCAGCTTCTCGAGCACGACCGGAAGAGCGGTACGAGGAATCACGCCGTCCTGAACGATGTAGTTGGGTGAGAGGCGGCCTGCGGCTGCAAATGCAGCTTTGCGCCCCTTCCACACGAGGAAGCGGGCATTTTCATCGACGGCGAGCCTTGTCTCCCATGCACCGTTTCTTTTGCAGATGTCGATGACGACGGCCATCTGCAAATCGACTTCGCCCTGCGGGCCATCCAACTCGATCAACAAGAGCGCCTCGCATGCCGGATAGTTTGGATGGACAGAGAGTTCCGCGGCTTCGATGGAGAGACGATCCATAATCTCCATCGCAGCGGGAAGCTGGCAACTGGCGATAACATCAGAGACAGACTGCGCAGCTGCAGAGATCGTATTGAAGGCGGCTAAGATTACCTGCACAGTCTCCGGTTTGCGCATAATGCGAAGCGTCATCTCAGTCGCAACACCTAGTGTCCCTTCGCTGCCGATAAAAACTCCGGCCAGGTCATAGCCTGGCGCATTCGGTAGTTTGCTTCCAAGAGTAACTATGTCACCATCGGGCAATACCACAGTCATCTCCAGAACATGCGTGACCGTAAAGCCGTATTTGAGACAGTGCGCGCCACCTGCGTTCTCGGCAATGTTCCCCCCGATGGAACAGACAGTCTGAGAGCTTGGGTCAGGGGCGTAAAAATATCCTTGCGGCGAAACGGCTGCGGTCACGTTTGAATTGATGACCCCGGGTTGCACGGTAATCTGCTGATTCGGGATATCAATACTAAGAATGCGGTTCATCCTGGAAAGCCCGATGACGATGGAGCCCTCTGTCGGCAAGGCTCCTCCAGAGAGACCCGTTCCGGAACCACGCGCCACGAACGGGATACGCTCACGATGACAGACACGAAGGATCTTCTGAACCTGTTCAGTGGATTCTGGTAAAACGACCGCAGCGGGAGGCACGCGAAACGCCGTCAGACCATCGCATTCGTAGGTTTGTAATTGATTCGCGGCAATGATAAGGCCGCGCTCGCCTAAGATGTGGCGCAGTTCAGATAGAACGGCTGGAGTAAGCTGCGAATCCATATGCCTGATAAGCCCCGCGACATCTAAGCGAAGACTTCCTCCCGAAGAACCTGCTCGTAAGCCGGAAGCGTAAGGAAGTCCGTGAACTTTTCATCGCGAATCAGATCGCGCATCAGCGAGGCTGCTTTCTCGTAGGCGTCGTAGCGGTCATCGTTGAGTCCGGGTTTAACCTTGGCCAACTCTTCGTCGATGACCTGTTCGCAGAGTTCCACGGTAATCTTGCGTCCGTCGTTCAATACGGCATCATGATGAACCCATTGCCATAACTGGGCGCGGCTGATCTCTGCCGTTGCAGCATCTTCCATCAGATTGAACAGAGGGACACAGCCGATGCCGCGAAGCCAGGCTTCAACGTAACCGAGGCCGACCGCAACGTTCTGGCGCAAGCCGGCTTCGGTAATCTCTCCTATTGGGACCTGCAGGAGATCCGCAGCGGTCACGGCGAAGTCCGACAACTTTTTGTTGATCTGATTCGCTTGCGGCATTATCCGGTTGAATACTTCAAGTGCGATAGGCACTAGTCCCGGATGAGCGACCCAAGTGCCATCATGACCGTCCGTCGCCTCTCGCTCTTTGTCGGCCCGAACCTGCGTGAGTGCCTTTTCGTTGGCGACGGGATCGGACTTGATAGGAATAAACGCCGACATGCCGCCCATGGCGTGAATCTCCCGGTTGTGGCAGGTCTTGATGCACAGCTTCGAGTAACTCCGCATGAAGTGCGTACTCATGGTTACTTGAGAACGGTCCGGCAGTATGACGGAATGATCGGCAGACAGCTTTTTGATGAAGGAAAAGATGTAATCCCAGCGCCCACAGTTAAGGCCGGCTGAATGATTACGAAGCTCGTACAGGAATTCGTCCATCTCGAAGGTGGCGAGGATGGTTTCGATCAAGCAGGTAGCTCGAATGCTGCCCTGCGGTATACCGAGCTTCTCCTGCGCATGCACGAAAACCTCATTCCAGAGACGCGCTTCCAGGTGTGACTCCATCTTGGGGAGGTAAAAATAAGGCCCGCTTCCGCGCGCGAGAAGCTCCGTCGCATTGTGAAAGAAGTAAAGGCCGAAGTCGAAGATGGAAGCCGACATAGGCTCGCCATCGACCAGCACATGTCGCTCGACCATATGCCAGCCTCGAGCGCGGACAAAAAGAACTGCGGTCTTCTCGTTCAAAGTATAAGACTTGCCGGTTTTTGGGTCTTCAAAAGAGATGGTTCGGCGAATCGCATCGCGCAGGTTGATCTGACCATCGATCAGGTTGTTCCAGAGCGGGGTGGAAGAGTCTTCAAAGTCCGCCATGAACACATGAGCGCCCGAGTTGAGCGCGTTAATGATCATCTTGCGATCGACAGGTCCCGTGATTTCGACCCGGCGGTCCTGTATATCGGTCGGAATTGCGGCGCAACGCCACTTACTTTCCCGAATAAGCCTTGTTTCAGGAAGAAAATCGGGCTTTACGCCCGCATCCAGCAGAGCTTGGCGAGTCACACGGGCAGCGAGCAACTCTTTACGGCGCACCCTGAAAGTACGCTGCAGATCGGCCAGGAATGCGATTGCTGCAGGAGACAGAATCTCTGCATATTTAGATGAAATTGGAGCGGTGATCTCAATCTCGGCGGGCACCTTAGACACAATTCAACTCCTCACGCCTACTATTCCGGCGTAAGGCTTGCCCTCGCCGAAAATAAAATACACACCATAGAATCACAAAACTATGAGCATTTGCCAATATTACTTATTTTCTTCTCCGTTCCAAGGAGGACGTATAAGAGGTTCCGCATTCTCATGCACCATGACTGTATGATCTCTATCGCTTTAACGGCCAGTCCACACGGGTGCAAGCCAAGCGATCGGTTTGTCGGGGGATCCACCTGGAGCATCACCGCCGCCTGCGTTCCATACACGGATATAAAAGTACGTGCTGGTCGAGTCTGTGATGGTGGGTGACCAGCTTACTCTGTAGTCAGGGGTATCAGGGACATAGCTCTGCACTACTTCGCCATGGTCCTTCACGATCTCGATTTTCGTGATCTTGTCCTTGGGCTGGTTCGTGTCAGGATCGCTGATTTGGATATCGAACTTGAAGGTGTTTTGACGCGCGAGCGTTGCGCCCATGATGGCACCATTTATGGAGTAACGGCACTGGATGTTGTTATCGAGCGACGCATAGGTCCGTCGATGTTTCATCGCCTCGAGAATGGCAACCTTGGTGCGGCTGGTGGCGAGGACAAATGTGCGGGAGGTGTTGCGTGCGATCCCCGTGGTGCCATGGTTGTCATTCCCGTCGACTGGAGAGACCTTCCATCCTTTGTCGAGAGCCGCGATAAATCCCTTCTCGTGAATCTTGTTATTGGAATTGATCACCTCGAGCATCGTGATGATGTCAGTAATCTGGGCATCGCGATACGCCCAGTCATTGTATTGTTTAGCGTCAGGGTGGTTGAAACTGGCAACTATAGGACCCGCGCCATTCGGCTTGGCTGTTTTGAGCCAGCTATAGAGACGGGGAAGGTCTACGCCGGGATCAAGCGCATTGAGGTAACCGGCGCTATTGAATACATTGATATGTCCTACACCATTCGGACCATCGTTCTCGGAGTGCTCATAGCCTGCAATCGCGACAAACTCCGCATTTGTCGCCTCTGCGGCTTCGCGCTTTGTGTTCATCCAAGTAGTGTTGGCGGGGCTAGGAGGCTGAAAGCCAGCGTCCTGCGAGTGATCAGTGACAGCATAAAAGTCATAGCCGTTCTCCTTTGCCAAAGCGAAGTGCTCAGATGGTGGCCCCTGATGCTTCTTCCAATCGGGCCTCAACTCGTTGTAGGGGCCGGGGTACTGGGCTGATCCGATGATGATCATTGAGGGGCACTTGCCGCTGGGTGGCTGATTGCCCTCTGGCGCCCAGCTGTGAACCTCAGGGTAATTGCGATCGGAGCCGTACAGCGGCACACCCTTACACTCATTCTTGGCCCACTGCTCGCCGTGTGACCAGGTGGAGCTGGTGTGCGCGTGCGTGCTCCCTCTATAGATGTGATATTCGGGCGCAGTTGCGTTGGAATACTGGCTGGACTTCGTTGTGGTGGAGCTTGCGGGCTTGGTTTGCTGCGCCCAGGCATAAGCTCCTGTAGCCGCTATGGCAGGTATGACAGCAGTTGCTACGGTAAGAGTCCGAAGAATTGAAGCAGCGGTACGTGACATGAGATTGTCCTTTGCAAAGGCAGGTAGCTGGGCGGTCGCCAGAGGAGATGGATGTGCACTGGGGAGAAGCAGAGATGCATTCTGCTTCTCCCCATGAATTAAGCGGCTAAAACTCGAACTTCAAGGCAAGCTGCACGATCCTTGGGGTACCAGCCCCAGTGATCTTGCCGAACTGTGAACTGCCGAGGGTTCCATTTGGGTTGTTTAGGTTCACATTGTTGAAAGCGTTGAAGACCTCACCACGGAAGAGCAGGTCGCTCTTTTCATAGATCGCGAATCGCTTGAAAGCGGAGATATCGGTGTTGACATAGCCAGGACCGATCAGCGGATTACGCGGCGAGTTCCCGTAGGGTGTATTCGCATGGGGAGCTGCAAAGGCTGCAGTATTGAAGTACTGACCAATCTTTTGCGCGCGGCTGCGTCCCCCGTCGAGGGATGGATCTCCTGTGCGGTCGGGCCGGTCTGTAGCAATGCCGTCCAGATTGCTATCCACCCCAGAGAGAATGTTGAATGGACTGCCAGTGGACAGTGTTGTGATGCCGTTGATCTGCCATCCATTGAGTACCTCCTTGCCGAAGAAGCCCCACAAGTGGGTTTCAGGCAGGGCGTATAGATAGGAAGCCACGAACCGATGCGGAACCTCGAGTGAGGAGAGACCGCGGTCGCAGGCAACGCAATTCTGATTGGAGATTTGAAACGCAGTTGTGCTGGTCGGGTCGCCAGAGGTGTTGTCAAACGCCTTCTCCCACACATAGCTTGCATTTAGAGAGAAGCCACGAGAGAAGCGGTGGGTGATGGTTGCCTGGAATGAATTGAACGAGGAGTCACTCGACGTATCCCAGAGGCTGATTCCGGCGTAGGGTTTGATCGGCCGTCGTGCATTGAGGCCGGCCGTGCTGGTCGACGCACCAGGAACGTAGACGGGGGAGTTCTCGTCGCGGAGTAGGTAGAAATGATGGCCCCTGCTACCAACGTACGCGACGTGCGCACTCCAGTTATTTCCCAACTGCCGTTCGACGGTCAAATTATATTGTTCTAGGTACGGAATAGTGCTGTTGTTGGATGCCATGCCGGCCATCGTGGCGCCCGGAACAAAGGTCGGATTCTTCAGGTTGACCGTATAAGGAAATGGATCGGCAGCCGGTGCATACGGTGTGTTGAGATTGGGAGTCTGATTTAACGTGATGACCAGCGAGAAGGGTTGCTGCTGAAGATTGCCGACGATGTCTTCCTGGGTGGCCGAATAGAAGATGCCATAGCCGCCCCGAAGCGAGGTCCGTCCGTTGCCGAATACGTCATAAGCGAAACCTGCTCGCGGCGCGAACTTTGTGTAGGAGGTATGCAGGATACCGTCGGGAACGCCGGGATCCCCCGACACAAGCACACCCAGCGGGGCCGTCGGGAAACGTGTGGACTGGACTCCCTGCTGGAACGTAGTAAGGTTGTTCTGCCCGGCGAAGGGATAATAGACCTCCCAGCGAAGACCAAGGTTCAGAGTAATGCGAGGGTTGACACGCCAATCGTCCTGAATGAAAAGTGAGGGATCCGCCGAGTGCAAGCGGGAGTTTGTGCCGTTGTTCTGCTGAAAGGTGTTAGCGTGTCCTTCAAGAAAGTCGGCAAGTGCGTTGCCCGTGCTGCTCCCAGTGAATCCTAACTTGCCGGCAACCAGAAACTGACCATCTGACCGCGATGTGTCCATGATAAAGGAGCCGCCAAACTTCAGCGTGTGATTCCCCTTTGTATAGTTGAAGGTATCCAAAACCCCGTAGGATCCCTGTGAATTATTTGCCTGGCCGCTTCCTGCGGTCCCCATAATCCAATACCCTGTGATATTGATAAACGGCTGGGCGTTGGAGGGTGCGTTCTGTCCGATTGAGCTGCCGAAATCTTTCCAGGTGTTGCCGGTGACGGAATTCCCGATGATCGACTTGTTCAGGGTGTCAAAGATGCGCAGGCTGTTGACGGCCCGGGGCGAGACGATCCAGGTATCGCCAAGCACATAGTTGTATTGGCCGCTATAGGTCGTATCCCCGCTATAATCAAGAATGCCATTCCCTTGGGCAGTGAGGTTGTAGCCCGTGCCCTGAGAGTTGAAGTAGGTGAACTGCAGTTTGTGAGCCGCATTCAACTGGTAATCGAGCCGGGCTGAACCTTCATCTCGCTTGGTAGGGCTTCCCATCATCTGCTGTGGCGGCGCACCAGGCGTCGAGGACGTGGCCGGCGCACCGACCGGAACCAGGGCCAGCATCTTCTGTACCGCAGGATCCAGCGCTGTGGGGCAGATGACGTAGGGGGTGCCGCACGTAGATAGGTTCTTCAGGGATGCCTTGATCTTGGCAGAGTCCTCTGAAAAATCTCCCTTCCGTTCCGCTTCTGTCGGGACCACCAGCGAGGAAGATGTGACGGTTGTAGGAGAGCTGATTCGCGTACCCTCATAGGTCACATAGAAGAATGCCTTATTGCGAAGCACTGGTCCGCCGACCGCACCTCCGAAGACGTTATACACAAGGGGGGAGACACCGGAAGTAAAGTAGTTATGTGCGTTGAGAATAGTATTCCGCAGGTAATCGTACGCAACGCCGTGGAACTGGTTAGTGCCGGAACGCGTAATGACGTTGACTACGCCGCCGGGATAGCGTCCGAACTCCGCATCGAAGTTGGTAGTGATCAAGCGGAACTCCTGCAGCGCATCGGGATTGGGCATCAGGTTGCCGCCCCCACGGGCAAACACATTATCGTAGGACCCGTCCAGGTAGTAGGAGTTGAGGTTGGATCGAAGACCGTTTACGCTGAACTGGGTACCGACATTGTCACCGATCGGCGCACTGGGCGAGTAGTTCGTGACACCCGTAACGGTTTGGACAAGGTCGTACGCGCTGCGACCAACCAACGGCAGATCCTGAATACGGCGCTGGTCGATGGTTTCGCCTAGCTGCGATTCGCGCGTGTCGACCAGGGTAGTGCCTGCATCCACGACGACCTCCGTCTCGACCGATCCTGCGTGGAGTGTGAAACTGGCATTCACATTCTGGTTCGCGGAGAGGCGAAGGTCCCGCTGCGTTACGCTTTGAAAACCCGCGACAGATGCGGAGATTTTGTAGTTGCCGGGATCAAGAACGGGAAATACAAACGCACCCGAAGCGTTGCTAAGGGTGGACAACGACTGGCCCGTGTCAGTGTTCGTAATAGTCACGTTCGCTTCCGGGATGATTGCCCCCGAAGTGTCGCTGATTGTGCCATAGATAGAACCGGTAACGGTCTGTCCGAATGCTGACGGCATGACCGCCGTCAACCCGAACCCTATTGCCACCACCGCTAGCCAATTTAAGAATGTGCATCTGATCTTCATCAACTCTCTCCCTGGGGAACAACGTGCAATTCTTCTTCGTGGAATTCGCAACCACGGGCCTTCGTAGCAATGTCGGATTGCAGACAACTGGTGTTACAGCGCAGTGAATGACAGGAGCGCCACTGGCGCCTTTCCATTCACGCGTCGTTAACGCTATGTGGATTAATATTTTGTTGACAGAAGTTGTGTGTCACCGTCTCCGGTCTCAGTCTTGAGCCGAAAATCAACGACAATTACAGGGTCACCCACGGAACGCAACGAGGTCCTAAAATCCTGCTCAAAATGCGAATTTGAGAATCTAAAAACGGGGTTCTACGCTGTATTTTGACCAGATAGTAACAATCATGATCTTCCGCTTTGACCGCTACACTCTTGACTCCGATACGCGCACTCTCCGTTGTCGCGACACGGTCGTCGCTTTAACTCCCAAAGTGTTCCAGACCCTGCTTGTACTGGTCGAGAACCACGGTCGGGTTATGAGTAAAGCGGAGTTGTTCGATCAACTCTGGCCTCACCAGGCAGTAGAAGAAGCGAACCTAACTCAAAACATCTCGATACTGCGCAAAGCACTTGAAGAAGCGACAAACGGCAAGAGATATATCGCTACGTTTCATGGACATGGTTATCGATTTGTAGAACCGGTCGCAGTCGACAGCAATTCATACAACCTCAACGAGGTGCCTGCCGAACAAGATCCCTCTCCACGTGCGGACGTGATAGAGAGCAAGTCGGCCTCGGCGCCTTATCTGCACCCGGCAGTGAACCGCAAAGAAGCAGCCAGTATTCCTCGCGATAGACGCGGCCTATCCTTGCTGGTTTCAATCAGCGTGGTCCTGTGTATAACTGTTGCTGTCCTCCTCTGTCTGCGAGGGCAGGATAACTTTAGACACGGCATCGTTCAGCCGCTCGAAACCACCACGCTCGTCAGGATGGAAGGAACACAAGATCAACCATCCTGGTCACTGGATGGAAAAAAGCTGGCGTTTGTCGATTCATCCTCGATTGATGGAAATTCATCCATCTATATGCAGGAAGCAGAAGCAGTAAGGCCACGTCAGCTGATCTCTGGAACTGGCCTGGTCAGCAGCCCCGTATGGTCGCCTGACGGAAGATCGATTGCCTTTATTCGCACGACACAAGATACGGCTGAGATCTTCATCTTCTCTCTCCGCGACTCGGTTTCGCGCAAGCTGACCACGTTATTTCCGCATCGCTATGGGCTGAACTACCGCCGCCTCGATTGGGCTCCCGACGGTGCCTTCCTGGTAGTTGACGACAAAATCAATGAGACCGATCCTTTGAGTCTGTATCTGGTTCACGTTAGCGATGGGAAAATGATCCGCCTGACATACCCGAATATGGACATTATTGGAGACGTCGCGCCACGGTTTTCGCCAGATGGAACGCGAGTCGCGTTCATCCGCGTGAAATATCAATTTCAAAATGGCGTATTTGTCTTGCCAGTTACAGGTGGTGAGGTTCGTCAACTTACAGATCAATCTCATCTGCTCAGTGATGTGGACTGGCAAACGAATGACAGCGTGATATTCAGCGGAAGGCTCGACAATGAATTTCGTTTCTGGCGTCGCGACGTTCGAATTCCGAATGGCAGTGCGACGCTGGTTTCTGCCGTTGGAACAGACCTGCCTTCCCAATTCTCTATATCCCGGCGATCGGGCCAAATTGCTTTTTCCGCCCATGGCCCCGACCTGAATATCTGGTCATTTGACCTGACAAAAAAATCTGCAGCGTCGACGGTCTGGACTTCGATCGTAAGTACGCCCGGCCAAGACCTTGAGCCATCGCTTTCTCCCGACGGCTCAAAGATGGCGTTCCGCTCGGATCATGCCGGACACATTCAGCTGTGGGTGAGCAAACGCGATGGCACAGGAACCTCTCTTGTTGATACGAACGGAATGAGCCCCTCGGTTTATTGTTGGGAGCGAGATGGTCGCGGACTGATCTTCTCCTCGAAGCTGGATCCCGGCCTGTTCGAGGTGTCTTTATCATCACCCCATAAGCTGCGACGTATTTCCGATCAGCCCTTGAGTCACCCGGCATGCTCAGTGGATGGAAAGTCGGTGTTCGCCATTAATAGGAATTTTGTCTACCGGATATCCATTTTCGACGGCTCCTCAGAGAAGATCACCGATGATGGAGGCGCTCCAATCGTTCAGTCTGCAGACGGGCAATATCTCTACTTTGCGCACGGTCGAATGGACTCGATAATCTCTCGTCTTGACCTGCTAAGTGGGAAGCAGACCGTTGTGGTGAACTCACTTGCTCAAGGCTATTCTGAATCCTGGGCTCTAACCTCTAAAGGCGTCGTCTTTCTCAAGATGAACTCTGATGGACCGATCATAGAACTGCATGAGTTTGCTACAGGAAAGGAGACAGCTGTTACTAAATTCAATGGAAATCTACCGCCGGTGGGCCTGTCGCAGTTCTCTATCTCACCTGACGAACAAACTCTCTTTGTGGTCCGCGCAGACCCTGTGTCAGCAAATATCCAATCGGCAGATCTCGCTGCCGTCGCGAAGCATTAAAGCGCGAATAGATTGAGTGCCAGATATTCGATCCGTCAAGCTAAACCCCAGTAGGAACCCTTGCTTAGTAAAAGTGTTTCATTGTGTCCCTGGTCCCAGCAGACTGCTTAATGACCCTCGGCACACGCACGATTTGTAATCCTCCGCATGCGAATGGTTCATTCCACACACATATCCTGGCCAGATCGGCTGCAATTGCTGCCGCTGTGCACCTACAGACCAGTTGAGGATGTAGTCCTGGCTCAACTTCGTTGTGCCGCTCGAATCGGCCGCCAGTTCTGCAATCACTTTCTGCAGAGTTACTGGCGTAAATCCAATACCTCCAGACCTCTCTGAGAATGTGTACTCCTTAGTCCAATGTGAGCCCTCTGGATCGGGCGAGCTGATCACCGTAAAGTCCACGAGCTCCGCTGTCAGCGGATCCAGCTTCGCAATGGTAAAGGATGGGTAATTCCCTCCGATCGACGTAAGCGATGGCACATTCTTCACCGGCACGTCTCCTGCCTCACCGGTTAGCAGTTTCAACTCATCCACATGCGTGTGTCCGAAGATCCCCAGCTTCACGACATCCGCATTCCTTATGATCGTGTCACCCAGCAGATCCGTCGGCATAAACGATGCCGGCTTACCCTCGGCCGTACACAGGTTCATCGTCTTTTTCTGCTGTTGAAAGGTCGCATATGGACTCACGCCCGGCGGAATATGCCCCATTACCCACACTCGTTCGTGGTGCGCCCGCGCGTCGTTAAGCTGCGTCTGCAGCCAAGCCATCTGCTTTTCGCCAGGCTCCGGATTCCTCTCACCTTTGCACGACTTATAGCCGCCGGCCAGGAATGTATCGTCCACTACAATCATGCGTGTCTTTTTCATCGGCGGGGCCATCTCCACGCTGTAGTATCCGCCCTGCTCGAAACTCTCTGTTGCAGACTTGCCCCACGTGCGGCCCACGCCAGCCTCGGCTACGTGTGCCAGTATCTTGAACCACTCCATTCCCGTATCCAGGCGATAGTCTCCGCAGGCTGAATCGTTATTCCCCAGCGCAAGGTAGAAAGCAGCGCCAGGAATCGCATGTCTTAGCTGCAACACTTCATATTCGATGGTCTTTGCCGTGAACACGGTGTATTGTTCCGGCGTGGCCCCCGGCAGCGTCTTCGCGAACATGCAATCAAAGCGATGCGCCAGCAGGTCGCCGCTAATGGTGATGAAACTTGCCCCTGCTGCGTCGCGATGGATCGCACTTATCGCGGATGCAAATAGCGAGTACGGGGTGTCAATGCCGCGCAGCTTGCATGCCGTACGTAATTCCTCGAAATCTTGACCTTGGGTAGGAGAATCACCGCTCGCGAAAATAGTCTCCCATCCACTCGCCGGAGTCGCTTCCAATTGCTTTACCTTCGCCGGATCGTGAAATGGATTAAAGTGCGCATCACTAACCATTAGTGCTGACGGTGTGATGTTTCCTTTAGCGGCCGATGCCGAAACCGCTACCGTCCATAGGAGACCAAGCAGCATCAACGCACTCATAGCGAACGTTCTCATATTTACCCTCTACAACTGTTTTTTTGCGATGTCTCGCTGAGACTTCTGTACATGGAAATCTCTCATATTAAAAAGCACTTACGTTGATACAACGTTAGCAGTCCAATTTTTTTTGAAGAGGTTTCAATATAACTGCGAATTTCCCGCCTGCGTACCCAGCATCTTAAGAAGGCAGTTAACTTCCCAGATGGGCGTTTCCCAGTGCTAATTGAAACCGGGATAAGTTTATCTGTTTCCAAAGACGCTCAAAAACTACACCGTTCCACCATTTCTATCGGAAACCGGTGCCGACGATGTTGACGATGCCTGTGGAACTCATGATCACTAATCGCGTTTTCCGCAGCTTGCCATCGCATTGACTGTGTGCTCATGCGGAGCGGCTCTGAATTCTAGGTGTATCGAGCACGGCTCTTACCTCGCGCATGAGTGCATCGGGTGAGAATGGCCTTTCCAGGCACGCAAATTCTGAGGAGACTCCATCCATCTGTTCTAGCGACCGGTCCGCATAGCCGAAGATATATAGGATCTTCATAGACGGTCGGGTAGCACTCAGCTCGCGAGCCAGCACGTGCTCGCTCATCTGCGGCATTACAATGTCGGATAGCAGCAAGGCCTCACGACCATCGCGCGCAGGTAAGGCGGTGTAGCCCTTCCTCTCAAGAATCTGGGTAAGCAGACTCCTGATGCCATCCTGGTCCTTCTACTATCAGAATTGTCTCCGAACCTGCCACTGACCTTGTATCACCAGGACTGGAGCCGGTAATCCCATCGATTCTTCTGTTTGCGGCATGTAGACGTGAAAGCTGGTGCCAAACGCCGGTTCACTCTCACCTGCAATCATCCCCAGCCTGTTCCAAGGTTCCATATACGGTGGGCCGAGCCCAGACCGGTTCCCTTCCCCTACTTCTTGGTCGTAAAAAATGGTTCAAAGATACGCGCCTGCGTCGCGGCATCCATTCCGCAGTCCGTATCGCTCACCGATAAGCGAACATATGCGCCCGGCTTTATCTGCTTTGTGCGTTCTGATCCGGGACAAATCGACCAGGCCATTTTGAATTTTGTCATCAATCAGCCGCCCTAACGCGACACGCTGTCACCTTGTTCGAGGTTGAGGATCGCAGATTCTAAATCGTTTGCTCGCAGCGAAGAGAAACTTGCCCATTCTCCTCAATAAAGCAGCTTCATTCCGAGCACATTTCGGTAGAACTGCACCGAAGCCTTCATGTTCACAACCCGAAAAGTAATTGCAGAAATCTTTCAATCCTTGGCGCCATACGCCAGCAGTGTACGTTGAATTTCCTTTCCGTAGGGCATGCGGTGAAAGATCACAGGCGTGACGAGATCGATCCGTGTTGAACCTGTTCCAGTCGCGGGACTAGAATCTAGCCTGATTATTCAGAGACCGGGGGAGGTGTGTATGCCGCACTATGAGTTCGTCTGCAACACCATCGCAGAGCATGATGCGGAAAAGACCACCTGCCCGCATTGTGGTAGCCGCGAGGTAGAACAATGCTGGTCTGCCTTCTCTGCCGTCACTTCGAAGAAGAGCGCCTGAACACAACAGCACGAGGAGGTGCGCAAGCAATTCGATAAATTTTCCTTCGGTACCCTCCGAATCGACGGCAGCAACTACGAGCAGGATGTGGTGATAGACCGCGAAGAAATCCGCAAACCTCGTCGCCGGCGTCACGCACGGGCTTTCAAAGGAGTTACTAATGGCGCGTCCATCCGGGTTCGATTCATTTGAAAAAGTAAAGGTTTTGCTTGAAGTCCTCGATCGCGCATACAACCGGCAGTCATGGCATGGAACGAATTTGCGCGGATCCATCCGCGGTGTAACAGCATCGGTTGCTGCAAAGCGCCCCGCCCCAGGTCGCCATAACATTTGGGAGCTCGTCGTACACGCTGCTTACTGGAAGTACACGGTATTGAGGCGCATCACGGCCGAGCCTCGAGGCTCATTCGAGCTGAAGGGCTCGAACTGGTTCACGCGGCCTGATAATGATGCAGATGAGCGTTTGTGGAATGATGACCGCGCACTGTTGGAACGAATGCACGCGAATCTACGAACTGCCGTTGAGGGGCTCGCCAATCGTGACCTTTGTTCGGTGTCCCCTAAATCCAAAGTGAATCTGTTTGAGCTTATTGCTGGGATTGCAGCGCACGATCTATATCATGCAGGACAAATTCAACTCATCAAGCGCCTGACGACGTCGAAACAGTAGGCAAAGTAGAGCAACGTCTAGATCGTCTTGTGCCACATTTCCGAGAAAGAACGTCGCCGTGATCGGATTCGATCACCGTCCGTCCTTGCAATCGAAGGCCGTTCGGTGCTTAAATCGGAGCATTGCGGAAGATTCTGTCCATTTTGTTGCTGACCGTTTTCGGCTTGCCGTTGGCCTCTCCGCTCTTCGCGATGTCGGCGAAGAGTGAGGCGAACCTGCCCGCCTGTTGCCGCAGGAACGGAAAGCATCACTGCGTACTGAGTATGAGTGAGCACGTTAAGCTTGCCAATCATGCATCGCGATTCAGTGCACCAGCCGAGAAGTGCCCATACTTTCCGGCAGCAGTCGCTTCCGCTCACTTCGATAAATTTGCTGCGCCACCTGATCAGGCAATCTTCGCTGGTTTGATCAGTCACCCGGCAGTAGCCGCTCAAACGCAATCTCTCTGGAGAATTGCGCGCGACCGGTCGGGCCAAAAACGCGGGCCGCCGACTTTCTCCATCTCGATATAAGACCGCTTTTGCTGCGAATAGAACATGCTTAGTTCGGCACATTTGTGTCCAGGCTCTAGGTCCATCCATTAAGCAGCGCACCAGTTGCATCAGGCTTAATCTCCTGGTCGAGTTCTTATAACTTCGTTCCCCGTGTGCGAAAGCAGATAGTCCGTCTTATGCGCCGACTGTTCTCCATCCTCCTGGTAGCCATGTTCGGCTTGCCTCTCTTAACTCCGCTGCTCGCGAGGAGCACGCCGAGGGATGCGGGGTTGCCTGCTTGCTGCCGTCGGAATGGAAAACATCATTGCATGCTGAACACGGCGGAACGAGGCTGGTTCGCAAGCCACGATCCTCAGTTCCGCGCACCAGCGGACAAGTGCCCTTACTGTCCGGACTCTGTGGTCCCTTCTCATTATCCGAATCTTTATACCGCTTCTCTAAGTAACGCCATCTTCGCTCCTCTAGTGAGCCACCCGGCGGGGATTTCTCAGACGCAATCCAAATGGCGTATCTCACGGGAACGTGCGCGTCAAAAACGCGGCCCTCCAACGCTCTTCCCCTAGCTACGTGTCCATCTGTCCTGTTGTCGTGGGCAGCGTTCTATCCGGCTTACTGTGAGTTTGCCTGTCGCTCGTGACGTCTCAAGCGACCTTCTCTATAAGCCCAGACTTGGATTGAGAGGAAACTGTGTATTCGCATAGTAAACTTGCGGCTGTTGCTTTCGTGACGACAGCCATCGCTATATCTGCCACTGCACAGAGTGGAAGAGACGGAGTGCTGACAGGCCAGGTCGTTGATCCCGGACATGCGGCGATCGTTGGAGCGCGAATTGAGATCCATCCCACAAGCGGAGGATCTACGCTCCGTTCTATCTCGGACCAGCAGGGTCGATTTACGGTCACCGGTTTACCTGCGGGAACGTATGACATTCGCGCCGTGCAGGACGGCTTTCAGCTTACTGAACAGACAGCAACCATCTCAGCAGGTGGGAGTGTGCCGGTCAGTCTGTCACTTCCTGTTTCGACCTTGACACAGAATGTGAATGTCGAGGCGGAGCCCTCTCTGATCACCGAGACGCCCACGAGCCAGACACAGGCTCAGGTCAGTCAGGCCGACTTCAGAAACTCACCTGCGACGACGATTGCAGATGTACTGAATCTAGTTCCCGGCGTCACAGTTCTTCAGGGCAATGGTCCTCGCGATATCTCCATCTCCGTGCGCGGATCGAGCAATCGCCAGACATACGGTGTGCGCAATGTGCAGGTCTTTGAGGACGGTTTTCCTGTGACACAGCCTGATGGCCTGGCTCGCACGGATCTTACTGACCCTCATGCGTACAGCAGCATCGATGTTGTGGAAGGACCGTCGTCGGCCTTGTATGGAAACTACGCATCCGGCGGCGCGATCAATTTTCACACGCGGAGCGGTAGCGAGATCCAAGGGCTGGAGGTTGGAGCCGACTTCGGTAGTTTCGGTTATTACAACGACTATGTCACCTATGGTGCAGGCAATGATCGATATCAACTCTCTGCCTTTGTCAGCAATGTACGTGCAGATCAGGCGACGGTGAACAACCAGTACAACACCGTAACCACGAATATCCTCGCGACCTTTGTAGCGACTCCGCGGGATCGCATGACATTCAAGTTCATCAACAATGATTTGAACACGAACCTATCGCTCCGGCTTTCGCGCACGCAGTACCAGATGAATCCGTACCAACATGGATGTGAGGTGTACAGCGCCGCCTTTGCAACGAACGGATGTGCGAGCATCAGCGTGTATGCAAATGGCTATAACGGCACGCGTCAGTCGCTTGGCGCGGCAGAGGCGGGCCTGAATCGCCATGACCGGCGGACGATCGTCGGTGGCCGGTATGAACACGATCTGACACAGGCAACTACATGGCAGACGCAGTTTGTGTGGGACAACCGCGATGCCGACCAGCCGACGAGCGCCACTACCTATCGCGGCACTTTGCCGTCGTTCAATGTTATGAGTAATGTGCTGCGGCGTGGACTCTTCTCCAATAAGCAATCCACTAGTTACGTTGGCGGTTTCTTCAACTACGAGAACATCAACTCGCAAAGCTCGAATCTGATGCCCGGCGGCAATGCAACGCTTGGCGGTCAGGTGCAAACGGTCGTCGGCAACCACCTCAACTCAGGTTTTCGTGTGCGCGAGGAAATTGCACTCGCCGAACGCTGGACGCTTGTGGCTGGTTTAGGCGGCGAATACACAGGTCTCAACGCAATCGCAAACAACTTCACCTATCCCACAGGTGGAACACCGACGATTTCCCCAGTCCGTGCGAACCGCACCTTCTTCAATGTCGCTCCCGAGGTGGGGCTGCAGTTTCGCCCCGATCATGCATGGCGTCTCCACGCACGGCTCGGAACCGGCTACGGAACGCCACAGGCTACGCAACTCTTCACCAATGCACAAGGCCAGTTTGGCAACAATACAACGCTTAAGACACAGCGCAATCTCGGCGTCGATGGCGGAGCCGACTGGTCACTCGGCGCCACGCTTCAAATCTCGGCAGCAGTCTTTTACGAGTGGTTCCATGACGAACAGGTGACACAATCGCCGGGCGTCAACCTGCAGAGCTATACCTTCAACGCGCCCGCCTCAGCCCATCGTGGCGTCCAGGCTAGTTTGGACTGGCACCCGCTTCCGCAGAAGCTGGCTGGCGCACGCGTGCGTGCTTCCTACCTCTACGACAATCAGATCTATACCGATTACACAGAACAACTCACCACGGGCAGCGTCACCAACAGTTTTTCGCGGAACAACAACCGAATTCCGGGCGTTCAGCCGCATTTCCTCAACGCTCGGATTGTCTACGACCAACCAACGGGAGTTCTGCGGGGATTCGGCGGATATGTTGAAACAAACTGGCGCGACAATTACGTTCTCGACAATGCAAATTTTCTCAGCTCGCCAGGCTACACGCTGCTCAATTTGAGTACGCACTATGATCCGCCCCTAGGTCATGGAGCTCTCTCACGTCTGCGATTCTTCTTCGATATTCAGAATCTGGCAAACAAGACTTACGTAGCCTCCGCCGGAAACATCACCAACACTCTCAATGCTCTTGGACAACAAAACGGAGCGAGTGTCTTGATGGGCTCGACTGGATCGATCTATGCCGGGACTCCTCGTGCTTCTTACGGAGGAGTGCGTGTCAGATTCTAGGCCTGCACAAATCAGCTCAACCAAAAAGAAGGACGGCGGCCAACTGCCGCATTCTCCAGAGAGGACTCAAATATGAGCAATACGATTACGAAGAATGTCGAGGAAGAGCAGTCGAGGCGCGTCTATCGCGCCATCTGGCGATGGCACTTTTATGCAGGAATCTTTTGCATACCGCTTGTGATCTGGCTTGCATGCACAGGTTCCATCTATCTATTCAAACCACAGATCGAGCGCTGGCTTGATCGGCCATACGACCACCTGGCGTTACATGGTCAACGGGCGACACCCGAAGCGATTGCTAACGTGGCGATGGATGCTGTGCCGGGATCGAGTCTTCACTACTATGAGTTGCCCCCGAACGGCGATGCTGCGGCTCGCGTGATCGTCGGGGTGGGCAAAGAAGAGTATCGCATTTACGTCCATCCTCAGACCTTGCAGATATTGAAGGTCATCAGCGAAGACAAACGCCCCATGCGGATCATCTTCCGCCTGCATGGTGAGTTGCTTGCCGGAGACTGGGGATCGCGAGTCGTCGAACTTGCCGCTTCGTGGGCCATCGTTCTTATCGTGAGTGGACTCTACCTTTGGTGGCCCCGGCAGAGCGAAAAACTTGCTGGTGTGCTATGGATTCGGATGCGAAAGGGAAAGCGCATCTTCTGGCGCGATCTTCACGCCGTAACCGGAGTGTGGGTCTCTGCATTCGCTCTTTTCTTACTGCTCACCGGTCTGCCGTGGGCGAAGAGCTGGGGAGCTTACTTTAAGAAGATTCGAGAGGTCACCGGGACAGCAACCGTGCGGCAGGACTGGACAACCGGCCGATCTTCCGAACTTGCCGAACGAGAAGCCCTGAACCGCAACGGCATGGCAGGAGCAGTCGTCGAACATGCGGAGCATATGGGCCACGTCATGCATCGGATGACTTCGGCGAACGCGTATGAACCACTCAATCGACTTGTCCCGGCCGCGGCGGAACTTCATCTGGCTTACCCGGTTCTGATTATGCCCGCGATGAGCAGCAACAGCCCTTGGACTGTGAAGTCCGACTCGCAGAACAGGCCACTACGCACTGTAGTCACGATGGACCCGGCAACCGCCTCCATCGTCAGCCGCGAAGACTTCAGCCAGCGGCACATCATCGATCGCATCATGGGGGTTGGCATCGCAGCTCATGAAGGGCAGCTCTTCGGGCTCATGAATCAGCTCATCAGTCTGGCCACCGCTATGGGCCTGGTGTTGCTCAGCATGAGTGCGACCGTGCTATGGTGGCGTCGGCGAAGCGTTGGCGTGCTGGGAGCACCGCTGCCTACACAACGTCCCAAATGGACGTTCGCGTTGATTGCCGTGATCGTCGCACTGGCGCTCTATCTGCCAGCAATGGCGGTTTCGCTGGCCGCCGTGATTCTGATGGAGAAACTTATCCTGTCCCGCATTCCGTCTGTGAGCCGCTGGCTGGGCCTTGAGCCTGCCTAGCAGCTATGCCATCCTGCAGTTCAAGTTCGCA
This sequence comes from Edaphobacter modestus, assembly GCF_004217555.1. Classification (GTDB taxonomy): domain Bacteria; phylum Acidobacteriota; class Terriglobia; order Terriglobales; family Acidobacteriaceae; genus Edaphobacter; species Edaphobacter modestus. Next base: position 4,412,313 of record NZ_SHKW01000001.1, on the reverse strand, counting down.
GGAGCCGATATATGAAGAACCGACGTGACTTTCTCAAAGAGGCTGCTTCATCGCTTGTCACCACCAAAGTTGATGGGAGCCCAAACAGACTTGGCGACTGGATCTACAGAAGAAACAACCTGATGCCTTTCTTCAAAGGGACGTGAAGGATTGAGCCACTCCAGAATGCGACGACTTCGAAGAAGTCGGGTTCCACGATTTGCGTAACAACCGCGAACTCTAAGTAGAACAGTATGCAACGAATGTTCCGAGGATTCGCTCCTGTATCTCTCCTCATTACCCTGGCCCCTTCTGGCAGGCACAGCTTGCCAGAAGTCCAACACTCCTCCCCCAACAACCGCCGCCGCACCCGCTCAGCAGTTCGCAGTTGCCACTGAGCCGCCCGCCTGCGTCGACTGCCGGCGCGATAAAGTCGGTGGAACAGTTCGGGGCGAGCGGAAGGTCAGCTACAACTGACCTTCTTGCTGGTTGGCGAAAACTATTTTCTCGTTTAGAAATCCGATACCGGTGTCTCCGCGTACTGAAACTGTAAGCGAAGGTTTCAAATACCAAAAGGAGCTCATCGTGAGCAATCTTGAAGAACTCTTCCGAAGAAGAAGTGTGTCCCGCCGCAGATTTCTAAATATGGCGGGAACGAGTGCGGGCGCAGCTGCCGTGATGACGCTTGCGGAGGGGTGCAGCGGCAGCAATTCGTCGATGCCGACTACTCCAACCACACCACCCACGACGACTCTTACCGATGCAGATATTTTGAACTTTGCGCTGAATCTTGAGTATTTGGAAGCAGAATTTTATCTGCGGGCTGTCACTGGTTCGGGACTTTCAAGCACGGATGCCGGCTCCTCTGCGGGAGCGGTGACGGGCGGAACACAGGTTGCCTTCAAGACTCCGGCAATCCAGCAATATGCAACAGAGATCGCCAACGACGAGCTAGCCCATGTGCGCTTTCTTCGTAAGGCGCTTGGTTCAGCGGCCGTGGATCGACCCGTCATCGATCTGACGAACAGCTTCAATGCGGCGGCAATGGCTGCAGGGATAGGGCCGATGTTCAACCCGTTTGCGGATGAGAACAGCTTTATCGTCGGTGCGTTTGTCTTTGAAGATGTTGGCGTGACGGCATATCACGGTGCGGCCGGACTGTTGACGGATAAGAAGAATCTAGCAGCAGCAGCAGGCATTCTGGCGACGGAAGCGTATCACGCGGGTGAGATCCGAACGCTGCTGACGCAACTGGACGTGCCCTATATCACGTATGCGAATCAGATTTCGGCCCTGCGCGGGAAGGCCGGTGGAGGTGCTGAGACAACCTTGACGGCGAGCACGATAGTGGCGGCGGATACGAACTCGATCTCATACAGCCGAACAACCGACCAGGTCTTGCACATCGTTTATTTGAATGCGACGGCGGGAGTGGTGAAGACGGGTGGGTTTTTCCCCAACGGCTTGAATGGAAAGATCACAGCATCAGCAACCTAGGAGATGACGATGAGCTACCAAGACAGAAATCAGGACAGTGTGTCGATGGAGGAGAGTCGATCGTCGCGTCGATCTGCCATTCTGATGGGGGGTGCTGCGCTGGCCGGACTTGCTCTGGGTAAAGCGGCTTTCGCTCAGTCAGCCACTGTGACGGATGCGGACATTTTGAACTTCGCGCTGAATCTGGAGTTTCTCGAAGCGCAGTTTTACACGATTGCCACGACGGGGATGACGCTGGATCAGGCGGGAATTCCGACCAAGGGCGGCAACGGGACGGCCGGCGGCGCCGTGACGGTGAAGCAAAACGCAAAGGTGACGTTTACGACTCCCCTGCTGCAGAAGTTTGCCGCCGAGGTTGCGATGGATGAACAAAACCACGTGAAGTTTTTGCAGGCTCAGTTGGGAGCGTCGGCAGTTGCTCAGCCGCCGATCGACCTGATGAACAGCTTCAATGCGCTCGCGCAAGCGGCTGGGCTTGGAGCGACCTTCGATCCATTTGCAAGCGAGACAAACTTCCTGCTTGGGGCGTTCATCTTTGAAGACGTGGGTGTAACGGCATACCAAGGAGCGGCAGGTCTTATTTCAGACAAGACGTACCTCGACAAGGCAGTCGGAATCCATAATGTTGAGGCGTACCACGCAGCGTCAATCCGGACCCGTATCTTTCAGGCAGGGGAGGCGGCGCAGTCGGCATCCCAGGCCATCGCGGCTACGCGCGCTAGGCTCGATGGGACGGGAACGGGTGACGTTGGCGTGGGCGTCATGAGTGGAGCGTCAACCATCGTGGATAACGATGACAACGCGCTGACGTTTTCCCGGACGACTTCGCAGGTGTTGAACATCGTGTATGGCGGCGGTCCGGCTGGTACAGGAGGCGCTTTTTATCCGAAAGCAATGACTGGCAACATTAAGTAAGGACCTGTTTTTGAACGTAGAGAGGGCCGGATGATCCGGCCCTCTCTACGCGTGGTCATGATATTGCATCCTATGTTGAACTACTTGATGTTTTGCCGATGACGGATGATTCCCACAATCCGATGGATCTTCCCCAGCGTTCTATCAATAACGCGCCTCAATCGCTTCGACCGCTGCACAGTGAAGCCGGCTCGCCCGAGAGTGACGAGTCCCTGCTGAGGCTCGTTAGCGAGAAGGATGAGAAGGCAATGACAAGCCTCTTCGATCGATACGGGGGATTGGTGTACTCCGTAGCGTTGCGCGTTCTTAGGGATTCGGGCCGAGCCGAGGACTTGTTGCAGGATGTATTTTTCCAGCTATGGAGAAATCCGGGAGCGTTCCTTCCAAGCCGGGGCTCCTTGGGTGCGTGGCTGCTGGTGGTTACACGGAACCGAGCCATTGATATTCTGAGACGTAAGCGGCCCATGGATTCCATCGATGACCATCCGATTTCTTCGGGACAGAACCTGGCCACAGAGGTGGAGCGAAGTACGATGATGCAAAAGGTCAGGACGGTGCTGACCACGCTTCCGCCGGAACAACGAAATACCCTGGAGCTCGCTTATTTTGAAGGATTGACCCAGACAGAGATTTCAGAGCGCACTGGAGATCCTCTGGGCACAGTAAAGACCCGGATTCGACTGGCGTTGATGAGTTTACGAAAGGCATTGCAGGCATGAACGGCGGCACACATATCGTGCAGGAAGATCTCGCACTGTATGCGATGGCATCTCTTCGCGGTGAAGATCTGACCGCGGTCAGTGCCCACCTGCAAAGTTGTGCGGAATGCCGCGAGGAGTTGAAAGCAGTTGCGAGCGATTTGACCGCACTTGGGATGAGCGTGGATCAGCAACCGGTTCCTGAGGGAGCACGGCAGCACTTCATGGACAGCATCCGAGCTGACGTTCGCCCAGACAGTACTGCCCGGACCGTGCCCGCGATAATCTCCTTTGCAAAGAGGCCAGCCAAGACGGCATGGGTCCCATGGGCTATTGCGGCAGCGCTAGCTGTCGGTGCGGCAGGGCTGAGCGTAAAGGTAAACACATTGCGGGAACAGTTGCGGGAACAATCTCTTCTGGCAGTGCGGTCAACCGAAGAGAATGTTCATTCGCAACGCGTGCTGAACCTGCTGATGGCGCCTTCGGCACAACGGGCTACGCTGACGGCAACAAAGACCGCGGTTGTGCCTACCGGACATGCGATCTACCTTGCAGATCGTGGAGAGTTGATTTTCCAGGGAAGCAATCTAAAGAGCCTGCCTGCGGATAAGGCCTATGAACTCTGGGTGATTCCCGCCAATGGCAGCGCACCCATTCCGGCGGGAGTCTTCCGTCCCGATAAAGGCGGCGACGCCAGTGTGGTGATGCCGCCGCTTCCTCCCGGTATTCCCGCGAAGGCCTTTGCAGTCACGATCGAAAGAGCGGAGGGATCGAGCATGCCGATGGGCCCAGCCGTTTTGTCCGGCGCTCCAACTTCTGGAGAGTGACAAACAGACCACGCTGTAATGCGGACCCGGGCCAAGACGATCCGGTGGACAATAAGACTGCCGAGCGAACTGCTCGACCGTGCGGATGTAAGCGCGAATGGTGGACTGAGAGTAGTTGCGACGCTCCAGCTGTTCCAACATGATCTGACGTAGATGAGGCACAGAGAATCCTCCTTCTCTGCGACACAACCTAAATCAGCGCCACTATCGGACGGTCAGCCACACGTGAACGCGTCCGCCGCGCAGCGGCTTCGTTCAAGTCAGCTTGCGGGAGGTTACGGTCGCTGCCGAGTGGTCAAACCGGAAGTTGAGCGAATCGATCCTCCGGATTCCAGTAATTGCTTGGCCTCGATGAGGGTCAGGATTACGTAGCGCTTCGCTTACAGGTTGGCGGCGATAGAAGCGTCAAGGCTTCGCAGGAAGTATTTTCGTACTGCAGATTCAGTGGGGCGAAAATGCCGGTCTGATGGAAAGCGTAGGAGACAGGACGATGAAGCCATCCTGTCTCCCCCTCTTCCCACAGACCTTGGAAATCGCCAAACAACGGCGATTTCACACATTTCCACCGCACGACGGCTACGGCGCTATACTGACATTTTTCGATCCGCCGCGGATAGAGACATTTCTATCGGGCGCCAACACAATGAATACCCAACCAGAGGGTTCCCATGATCGCGACCCCGTTACCTTGATCGGTTGACTTCACGTTCACCCTCCGGCCACATTCACCATTACTACTGCTTGACCTTATGGCAGTGATGCGTGCATGTGATGAAGTCATCTTGGGTCAAGCTCGGCGGTCCCGGCCTTGCCAGCCGTAGAAATCCCCCCGGTTAGTTGGAGGAGTGTTCTTGAGAAATCATCCCAGTCACATGAAAAATCGTTCTTACTGCAATCAGGAATAAATATTGGGATCCGCGGCGGTGGTGCAGCCAAAGATAACTCGGTCGCATTCCTCATCTGTTCTAAGGTCTGTGCTGTGTAGTACGTGCGAACCGAATACTTATTTCCATCCGTCTTCCAAAGCTCGAAAATCAGACTTCCACCTGGTGGCGTATCGTCGCGTCGCCCATCAATAATCCAGTTTATTCGCAGCAACCCGGCGATGTTGGTCAGATTGGTGTCGTGCCCGATGAGGAAAAGAACCTTATCCATGGGCTTGCCGAGGGCCCCGGCGATGGGTTTGCCTATGATCGCCTGATTGAGAGAGAGATGAACCTGACCGAGAAGATTGCTTGCCTGTCTTTTGGCGATTGCGGGAGTTCGTTGTGCGAAATCAACTGATGCAGTATGAAGATCAATCAAAGTGCGAACGGCCGCTCCATCGACGCAGCCCCATCCGACACTCGAAGTATCCATTCCCTCCGTATACTCCAGCAAGAAGTTCTCTGTGAAAGTACCTGCTGTGCTAAGTGGGCCCTTTATATCGACAAGGTGATCGCCTTGCCCCATTGACAGCGTGGAGGGAATTTCAAACAACGAGACGCGTTTTTGATCCTGTCTTGTGGTTCCACAGGTTTCAAGCAACTTGTCGAGTACGGACAGCTGTGCTCGGTGGGCCTCGGTAAGGTTTTGAGGATCATTGCCAATGCGCCCCGCTAGGGCAGAGAACGCCAGGCGTGAATCGCTAGAGTCCACCTTCGTTTTAACTGGGTGAAAGAGCGGATCGTTTGCTTGCTCCTCCAATGCCCGCACAGGGACACTGCATCCCGGAAACATTCCTGCTGCGAGAGCTTTGCCAGTCTCTCGCGTACGTTGATCAGAGTCAGCGTAGAAGGTGACGTTAACGGCGTCAGCGCATCCGCTGGAGGCCACAAGACCCTGCTGTGCCAGTGCCAATCTGTCATAGGCGCCGAAGAGCTCCATCAGGTGATAACCGTGCTTTGTCAGGTATCCCGGGGGTACGTCCCAGATTGGCCACGAACCCTTTGAATAAACACTATATTGTGCGGCTTTTCCAGTAGGTGAACGGACTCCATGACGACTGAGATAGATAACAAACTGCAGCTGGCCTTTGTTCGGTTCGCGAGAAGCTTGTCCTAGTAGCGGGGAACAAATTACGTACATAACCCAGCAAAGGGTAACGATCTGTCGAATCATTTGACTCCTTAAATAAGGGAGATGGCGGAGTGCACCGACTGTCAATGTCCCTCCGCTCATCTAAGGCCTGCGATGTTTATCGAGAGGCCTGGAAGGTGTAGCGAACGCCACCACTGATTGTTGGTTTGTAGTACTCACGCTGATTTACGAATTGTGTGCTACCTGTGTAATAACCGAACACCTCGTTATTGAGGTTCAGCCCTGACACCACTGCGCTCCAGCCACGGAAAACGCGGTAGCTGGCCTGTGTATCAACCTGGAAGTGCGTGAGTGTGTATACGTCACCGGAGGGTCCATTCGGTCCGAGGTTGCTCGGATCAGCGCCTTTCACCAAGCCAGGGGAAATCCAGTTATAAGAGAAGAGGCTAGCTCCGTTGTAGGCAAGACCGACTCGTAACGATAGGCGCCTGGTGTCGTAGGTTGAACTGATATTGAAGTTATGAGGTGCCTGATCGATTAGCGTTGGCCGATCGGTTCGGAGCGGAAGACCCTTTTCCTTCGATTTTGTATAGCTGTAGTTAGCGGAGATCCCCAGACCACGCAGCAGGCCCGGAAGATAGCTAAGGTGCTGCTGAAAGCTGATCTCGAAGCCGTAGAGCCAGGCATTCTGACCGTTGACATATTGGGTGACGGCGTCACCGGGGTATTGTTCGATGACGCTTTGCAGTGAAGACGGGAAATATCCAGGCGGAAAGTTCGACAGGTTCAGGCCGCCAGGAATGGATGTAAGAAGCTGCGGCGAGTTAAGTTGCTTGAAGAACACCCCCGCTTGAATCATTCCCAATGGGTTCAGATACTTCTCATAAAGCACGTCGTAGTTATTCGCACGAGTTGGTTTGAGAGCAGGATTGCCGATCGTTACAGCTGTCGGGCTCGCGGTGCTGTCCTCAGTGACGTAAGGAACGAGTTGGTAAGCGTCAGGTCGTGCGATGCCACGAGCGTAGACTGCACGGAGGGCAGAGTTCGGAGTAAGTGCGTAACGCAGCTGCACACTTGGTAGCACATCCAGGTACGATGGATTGTTGGAGACCCCATTGACCGTCCAACAATTCTTGTATGGCTGCGATCCGCAAAGCTGAGTAGCGGTGCTTGGGCCATAAAACGTGAGGTTGTAGCCGAACGTATCCATATGGGTGGCTTCGAACCGAATACCAGTTTGTGCTCGCAGTTTCCCGAACGTGATCGTGTTCATCGCGTAGCCGGCCGTGAGGCGTTCGATAGTATGAAAGAAATTCGGATAAGTGGCGGCGGCCGTCTTCTGCGGATCGACATAACCCGAAAAGTTCTTGAGCGTGTAGTCCTGGACGAGATTGAAATCGGAAACTGGGCCGTACTTACCGCCGTAATAAGAATTATCGTAGAAGTTTGTACCCGCGAAGTTGCTCTGAAGCTGCGCCATGGTTGGCGTTGATGATCCCGCCTTCGTGGACCAACCGTCGTATACCGTCTCCGTCGCGTTTTGGTTCTTGTGGGCGTTCGTGAGCTTGAAGCCAGCTTCGAAGGTTCCGAAGTGCGAAGCAACTTCGTAGTTCCTGGCGTGAGAGACGGCGCCAGTAAGATTGAGCTGCGCTGTAAGGCCGCGCGAGGTCGTGATGTCCTTGAAGATCCAGTTTGAAGAATTCAAAAGGGGCGAATTGGGGCCGTCGCATACGCCGAAATGAGGACGGTTCAGATTCGTTTGAGCCGAAGGATCGTAGTTACATGCCACGTTGGGTCCGATCCAGGAGAAATCGGCCTTCGGATTTCCTGCCGAACTGATCTCGTAGGAACGCGCCGCGGATATTTCGAAGCTCGTTAGCGTGTTTGCTGTTGCGTCCCGACCGCCTACGATGAGTGCACCTACTGAAGCGTTAGGCCGTTTGCTGGATGTATAGAACTTGGGGCTTGGCGATGATGCGGTTGGGCTTGGCAGTGTGCCATTGGAGCTGATAGCTGTCGAAATTGGGGAGTAGTACCACTTGTCGCCCCAGTCTTTGAAATCCGAAAACAATCCGTGAGCATAGATGCTGGCATCATCGTTGATTCGATAGTCAGCGCTGCCTGCAAAGCCGTAACGATACCGGTAGTAGCGATACTCGCGAATCGTGTCGTTATCGTAAAAAGGGCGAGCAAAGGACGATAATGGATCGAGGCTGGGTTGAATGTTATCGATGCCGCGACCGTTATAGTCATAGGCTCCATTGCCTAGCAGGCCGAACTTCTTCGTGGTACCAAAACGCTTACCAACGGTTCCGCCGAGGCCGTATGAGCCGCGGCCATTTTCGATCTTGTTATAGCCTCCATTGCCCCAGAAGTTCATCGTCGGCTGCTCACCGGCCTCTTTGGTGCGCAGGTTGACAGAGCCTCCGATACCGCTGGCGTCCTGATTCGCAGAGAGCGTCTTGTTCAGTTCGACCGCTTCAACCAGATCGGATGGCAGCACATCAAGACGAACCTGGCGTACAGTTGGCTCTGGTGAAGGGATGGTGATTCCGTCGACGGTGACATTCGTCAAGCGCGGCTCGGTACCACGAACCTGAATGTAGACACCTTCTCCTTCGATTCGGTAAAGAGAAACAGATGGCAATCTGCCTATGGCATCGGCCACATTAGCATTTGGCAGACTCATAATAACTTCGTTGGGCAGGACCTGCACGATGTTATCGGCGGTCCGTGTTTGATTGATGGCTTCAGCCTCTCCGTGCGGGCGCTCTGCAGTAACGATAATTTCTTCACTGACAGACGTCACCGTGAGCGTCAGAGAGACATTGAGTGTTTGACCGGCAGTTAGTTCCACATCCTTTTGCATTGGTTTGAAGCCAACATAAGAAACCGCAAGTGTGTATTTTCCTGCAGGAATCTCAGGGAAGGCGAACGTCCCCTGGTTGTTAGTCACACTGATGAGACCTAGAGGAAGCAATTGGACCTGGGCACCGCTGAGCGTTGCATTTGAATCATCGACAACCGAGCCAGTGATGAGGCCTTTGCCGGACTGAGCCGATAACCCGTGGGATGATAGCAAGAGAACCAAAAGCACATATACCGCGACGATGTTTATCCAACCCTCTCTGACAATAGACATAGAGCCTCTTTCTTTTACGGGTACTGCCTGGGCTGCAGGGATTGGAAGTACTATGTCAGTTCAACCTAAGCTCAACCTAAGGAACTGCCCGACTGAGCGGGTTTTCATGGGAAATTTACAATTCGCCGTTAGCCTCGCAGAAGGATGAAAATTCTCGTTGTAGAAGACAAAAAGAAGCTTGCAGCCCATCTCGGATCTGCTCTCGAAAACGAGGGACATGTTGTGACGCTGGCTTACGACGGTGAAGAAGGTCTTCGACTAGGGAAGACGAATAACTTCGATCTACTAATCCTGGATGTAATGGTTCCCAAGAAAGATGGATTCTCTGTTATCAAAAAGTTGCGCGAAGAGAGGCTTGCAACACAGACAATCATTGTCTCAGCCCGCGACACAATGCAGGACATCATCTATGGTCTCGATGCTGGAGCGGACGACTATCTCACGAAACCATTTGCATTGGATGTTTTGTTGGCCAAGGTGAGGGCCTCTGAACGTCGCCTCCCGCCTCCAACTGCCAAAGAGGTGAACTTTGCGGATTTAATTTTCCGCCCCCATCTCTACGAATTGCAACGCGGACTCCGGACCGTCTCTCTGACACGGACGGAGTGTGCGTTACTCGAAGTCCTGATGCGACGGGCCAAGGCCGTCGTTCCGCATGCAACGCTTATCGACGAGGGATGGGGCAGGGATGCAGACGTGAGTTTTGAGAGTTTGTATGTCCTCATTGGAGCATTACGCGCAAAGATTACTCGACCCGGCGAGACTGAGATGCTGCATACAATCCGGGGCGTTGGCTACTCATTACGAATCGAGCCATGTTGAAGAGACAGATTTCGATTTCGTTGCGTCTGACCATTTGGTTTGGGCTGATGTTCTTTTCTGGTTGGGTGCTGTTCGGCACGGCGATGTGGTTCAATTTGAAGCGAACATTGACGGCGGAACGCCGCCAAACACTGGCACGAAGAATCGATCGTCTGCAAGATCTCCTTCATAAAAATCAACAAGCTACAGACGATGATCGTTTTGACGACTTTCGCGACTTCGCCCGCGCCACAGGTAACGGTCTTTCTGAAGTCTTTCGGGCCGATGGCAGTAGAGCTTACCCCTCGCCTTCGTCCGCGGCCGAGAGATTTGCGTGGCCTTTGGTGAAGGTGGGTGACGAGGAGCAATTTGTTCATGTCGAATCGCAAGGACAGCCATACTGGACCCTGATCCGACCGTTTTCCATTGATCGGGAAAGATTGTTTCTGGCGGCAGCCGCTCCGGAGGCGGCAAACCGAGTGCTCTTACATCAATTTCTGCGAGGACTTCTCGAGTCAGTTCCGATTTTTATCGTTTTGTCATCGGTCGGAGGGTACTGGATCAGCAGGCGTGCTCTCTCTCCGGTCGATGAGATAACCGCCACAGCACGGTCGATCAGTATTCACAATCTTTCCGATCGTCTACCTGTAAGCAACACAGGTGACGAATTACAGCGTCTTGCCGAGACATGTAACGGAATGCTGGAGCGTCTGGAATCAGCCGTCGGGCAGATTAAGCAATTTACGGCTGATGCATCTCATGAGCTACGAGGCCCGTTGTCCTTCACTCGCGTCGTAGCTGAAGTCGCGCTAAAGCGTCCAACCACAGATCCGATAAGTTATAGAGCTTTTGACGACATTCTGGAGGAAGTGGCAAAAGCCTCGGTTCTAATCGAAGACATGCTTACTCTCGCTCGCGCAGATTTTGAATCACAAGAGAGGGCTTTCGAGGAGATCGATCTTGGAATGATCGTTCGTGACGCCTGTGAGATGGCGTCGCCTCACGCCGAAGCTAAAGGTATTTCATTTAACTTCTCAATCCGCACGGATCAAGTCATCACTGTGCTTGGTGATTCCCTCTGTCTACGCAGATTGGTTTGGATCCTTATTGATAACGCGTTCAAATATACGGATCGGGCAGGTGCAGTCGAAGTGTGCTTGGTTCAGCAGCCAGATTGTCTGGAGCTGACGGTCTCCGATACGGGGATCGGAATTGCCGAAAAGGATCTACCGTACATTTTTAATCGCTTTTTCCGCGCCGATGTCTCCAGAAGCGAAACTGAGGGCACGGGACTTGGGCTCGCGATTGCGAAGTGGATCTCGGACGTCCACCACGGAATCCTTTCTGTCGAGAGCCAGGTAGCACAGGGAACAATCTTTACGTTCACCATGCCGTTCTTGGACGAAACTAGGGAATAGCGTTAGACCGGACCGAGATCATAAGGACAGGCCGGCGCTCCACCTGCTGCGCACCGGCAGCGGGAGGCATGGCCAGTAATGCGGCAAGAGAAGCAGAGCAGAGAGAAGCAAGGCATTTGGAACGAAACATCATTCAACTCCTGAAGCGAAGAAATAGCCCCGGATGGAGATTGCTCTCCACCCGGGAAGTTGTGTTGGCCACTTGTTGTTAGAAGAGGAACTTGCCCGCGATCTGGATGACACGCGGCAGGTTGAACTGGTCAGAGACACCGGCAATGCGGCCGAAGTTACTGCTGGTGGAGTCCGTAACCGGACCGTTGTACCACTGCGGCGTATTGGTCGCGTTCAGGAAGTCGGCGCGCAACGTGAAAGTGAGTCCCTCACGGATCGGCGTCTCCTTTCATCAGGCTGGCATCCAGGTTGCGGATGGGCGGGTTACGCGCGTAGCTCAGGCTCGTGTCCAGGTCTGCAGCGTGTCGGCAGGACGAGTCCTCCAGACAGGCGACTCTCCGGACTTGCAGTTCTGCCGAGCGCCACTGGTGAGCTCGGTGCAGGTGTTGAACCAACGGTCAAGCGTCGGGTTATCGAGCTTCGCGCTGGCGCCGGTCGGAATCACTCCCGTTGGTGTGGTTAACGGCATGCCGGACTGAACACGGGCCAGCGCGCTGATGCTCCATCCGCCGATCAGCGTACGGACCACCGCGGGCGAATCACTGCCCCAGCGCTGACCGCGGCCAAAAGGCAGGTTGTAGACGCCGTTGATCTGAATGCTGTGCGTGATGTCCCACGCTGCGACAACCTACTGCGGGTTGGCGTCCTGCGCGTTGGCAAAGGTGCTTCTGCCCCAGCGTCTTCGAGCAGGTGTAGGACAGACTGGCGCTGGCGCCGCCGCGCATGCGCTTCTGCAGCAGGGCCTGCATGCGGTTGTAGGTGGACGCGCAAGGCTAAATACAATGATAAACACACTCTATTCAACACTGTTGCACTCTATTCGTGGCTATGGCGATCTTTGGACTGGGTAAAGGCATGGATGACGGGAATACGATGCCTCTTCTCGCGAAGGAATTCCAACACACCTCGGCGCCACCGCCTTCGGCTTCCTCAACTTTGCGGGGACTCTTTCAGGAGGGATCATCGCGGCAGCTGCCGGGGCGCTTAAGTCGATTCTCGGATTGGGGCACCTTCGGCGTTTGCGGCCTCTTTATTTTCTTCGCCAGTCTGCTCATGGCGAGAGTTCAAATGAAGCAACAGATGCACTCCGTTGAGTAGCTATGGGGAGTTTCGCCCGAATACGCTTACATGTAATTTCAGATCGAACCGATTATGGGCGAGTGCCACCGCGAGTGGCAATCTATCTACATTTCTCCGAAGCACTATATTTCTGTCTTGCGGAAATCCCTCGGTTTTGTACTCTGCGAATGAAGACAAAATGAGAATCACTAAACTTTGCACACTGTTTTCATTCCTGTTCGTGCTGCTCCTAATGTCGGCTTTCGCGCAGGCACAGAATGCGCCATCGCTCCCTGGCGTGCAATCTGCCGACGCACTTGCCGCAAATCTCTTCCTTCAATCCGGCGCCACCGGCATGGTTCTTGTCGTCGTTCGCGAAAATCAGGTTTTTTATGGAGGATACGGCGAGACTGCGCCAAATTCGCATCAGCTTCCCACGCAGGACTCCGTGCTGCGGCTCTGCTCGCTGACAAAGATCTTTACGACCGATGTCCTCATGAAACTGGCTCTTGATAAAACGGTGCGCCTCGCAGATCCTCTTCAGCGCTTCGCTCCGCCCCACACGGTTGTGCCTAAGCGCACCCGGCCCATCACGCTCGCCGATCTCGCTACACACACATCGGGCCTCCCACGTGAACTCGGCAATGCTCCTCGCTATTCTCCGCACTTCACTTTCCCCGACTACCGCATGCGCTGGCGCTGGCTGCCAACTCAGCGACTCCACAGCACTCCCGGCACCGCCGCCCTCTACTCGAATATTGCGTTCGACTTCCTGAGCGACGCGCTGCAGTCCGCCACCCACAAACAGTATGCAGCCCTTCTCGCTGAACGAACTCTCAACCCGCTCCATATGCGCAACACAACGTTCTTTCCCAGCCCCGCCCAGTGCAACCATCTGCTGATGGGCGTTAGCGACGAAGGACCTTGTGCCACCACCGAAGCCACGGCCGGAAGCTCCGGACTTTACTCCACCGCGACCGACATGGCGATCTGGCTTCAGTATCTGCTTCGAACTGGTGGTCCTGGTACCCCGGCACAAAGCCCGGTCGCCCAGGACGTCTACATCCTTCCCTCCAAGCTGGCCAATCAAAAGGGACTCGACCACGCCGGCGAGCCAACCGGCATCGGTCTCGGCTGGATTCACATCCTACCGGCGGACAATCCATCGCACATCGTCGAAAAGACGGGTGGCGGGGCCGGCTACGAAACCTATATCGCCATCAACCACTCGCGCCGCACGGCCATATTCCTCGCCGCCACCAACGGTTCCGTCGACACCCACTTGAACCTCTTCAATGCGGCGAACAAACTACTGCTCGCCGTGGCCGGTCTGCCTCCTCTGCCAACCCCGCCCCCCAAACTTGCGGTCAGACGCCAGCACCGGCATCACCATCGTTAGACTGGCCGCTTCGTCTTCTCTTGAAGATAGGTTAAGCAGATTTCCGAAAGCCGCTCCGGCAAAGTTTTCTTTTGCATCGGTTTCATGCAAACTCGATGCATGGTGCGTGTTGGTGTCGACGAAAACCTCTCCCCGGATCTGCTCGTAGACTTTCCCTCCGAAGCCGAAATCATTCGTATCCCTCGCAACGCCGCGCAGGAGTTTGCGATCGACTTCTGGATTCTTCCCTTCGCCCGCAAGGACGCAGCAGCGGCCTTCTCCCGCCTGACAGGCGTTAAGGTCGTGCAGTCCATGATGGCCGGCGTGGACTGGATCCTACCCTGGCTCCCGAAGGACATCACCCTCTGCGACGGCCGCGGAATCCACGACATCTCCACCTCGGAGTGGGTCGTCACCGCCATTCTCTCTTCCCTCAAACGCTTCCCCCTTTACCGCGACCTGCAGAACCGGCAGGAGTGGGGAGGCCAGGCCGCCGTTCGCGATGGCTACATGAACGAGACCGGACCCCAGCTCGGTCAATACCGCATCCTCAGTGAAGACCTCTCCGGCAAGTCCGTGCTGATCGTCGGCTACGGGTCCATCGGAGCTGCCATCGAATCCCGCCTCGCTCCCTTCGGAATCAACGCCATTCGCGTGGCGCGAAGCGCACGATCCACTCCGGAGGTCTTCCCCGTCTCGGAGCTGCATCGGCTCCTGCCCCACGCCGACATCGTCATCACCATCGTCCCCTTCACTCCGGAGACAGACAAATTATTCGGCGCGCGAGAGTTGCAGCTCATGAAGCCCGGTGCCCTCCTCGTAAACGCCGCTCGCGGTCCCGTCGTCGATACCGATGCCATGCTCGAAGCCCTCAACGCCGGGAAGATTCGCGCAGCTCTCGACGTCACCGACCCCGAGCCTCTTCCCCCGGGCCATCCGCTCTGGTCCGCTCCCGGCTGCCTCATTACCCCACACATCGCCGGCTCCACTCCGGAGTTCATCCATCGCGCCTTTCGCTTCGGAGCCGCACAGGTCCGCCGCTATCTCGCTGGCGAGCCACTCGAGAACATCGTCACCGACGCGGGCTACTGACCCCAGCTTCAGCCGCGCCTAAAAACGGGTGCCCCATCTTCGCCGCTGCCTCATCGCGGCTAAGGTGGGCCATTCGAGCGCAACCTCGAACCGCTCTGTCCCAAACGAACCACCCAAAGCCAGAGCAAACGCTTCGCTAAAGATCAGAGCAGAAGAGGACCATAGCAAAGCCGCACCGGAGATCTCACGGCGCGGCTTGTACTTGATCGCGTGACGGGACGATTACCCCACCCGGCGTCCCGAAAGACTACATACGGCGAACACGGGGTACGCGGGGAAGATCCTCATCGTACTCGTTCTCGTCATCTTCTTCTTCCTCCCCATCGTCGTCTTCGTCGTAATATCCCTCGTCCTCCTCTTCTTCCTCTTCCTCGTCGTCGTCCTCCTCGTCGTCTTCCTCGTCTTCTTCTTCTTCTTCTTCGTCGTCTACATCTTCCTCGTCGTCATCCTCATCCTCGTCTTCATCCTCCTCGTCCTCGTAGTCGTCATCGTCAACGCTGCGAGTTGCGGTGAGAACTTCGTCAAAGGGGAACGAATCAAATGCAGCAAACGTGCTCGATTCAATGGGGCGAAGTGGTTCGATCATTTCAGTCGTGGTGGGCTCGATGGCCATGAACATATCTCCTGTTCGCACTATTGTATTGGGGTAGGATGCACGGAATTGCAAAAGGTGAATGTGAAAATTAAGGATTTCTAATCATGTCCGGCGAAGAAAGTTAGAAAATTTCCCGCAATAGCCCCACTCCCCATCCCTACTCCAAAACTGTTACTTCAGGCCTGCTTTCAGCCTGCTTGTAGATAGATCGATTCTATTCATGATCCGTTAGCCACCGGCCTCCCGAGCCGCACGCCTTCTGCGCTCCGAAACTGATTCCATCCATCCGCAATGCCCCTGTGCCGAAACAGCTCACATGCCTCAATTCCGGTCATTTCTGACGAAGAAGTAAGGGTACTCGGAGGCTCGGAATGATTCACCGGACTTGCAGATTCAAATCCATCGGTCTGCTTGCCTTGTTCCTCGCTCTCCCCTGCCTCCTCTCGGCTCAGGCCCCTGCGCCCGTTCCACTTACCCTTCAGGATGCCCTTCACCAGATGTCCGACCTCGCCGGAATCATCTTCGTCGGCGAAGTCCTCGCCATCCGGCATCGTGCCAGAGAACAAGGCGCTTCCGGCGTCGTCGAAATAGACTTCCGCATCGATCAGGCGGTTCGAGGCTGCACTGCTGGCAGCACCTATACCCTGCGCGAGTGGGCGGGTCTGTGGGAGGGAGGCGACGAGCGCTATCGCCCCGGCCAGCGGCTTCGTCTCATGCCGCCTCGTCCTCGCCGCTGATGGTCTCGAGCGCCAGCGTCGATCCTGTGGCTCCTGTCGCTCCCGTAGCCGACCCCGCAACGCTCATGGTCGACCTGCGCTGGATCGAAACTCACCTCTCCCGTCCGATTCCCTATCTAACAACCTCTTCTCTCACCACAGGCACGAACCCTGTTTCAACTGCCGATCTCTCTGCAGCCGACGCTTCGTCCGTTCCCCAGCAGGCCCCCGTATCGTCGGTCGTCGGGATGCTCAGCTCCTGGCGGCAGGCTGCTCCATGACCATCGCCTCAGCGAGAACTCTCCTCATCGCCGCCCTCTGTCTTCTATCGGTCACAGGTCACACCAGCGGTCCCAGGTGGGTCACCGGCCTGCCTTACTACTATCCCGAGGGCCGCCCCATCGTCTGGTACACCGCAAGTCCCCGCTACTATACCGACGCCGAAGACCTCAGCCCTTATGTCGATCACGCCGCTGCCAACGCCCTCGTCCTCGCCGCCCCCAGCGTTTGGATCGTCCCTACCGCAAACTTCAACCTCCTCTACGGTGGAGACCTCGCCGAGCACGCCAGCCTCTCTCCAATGTCTATCCCACAACCATCGGCATCGTCTTCCCCACCGACGTCCAGAGCACCAGCTATCTCATCAACCAGATCGCGGTCCTCTACGACTCCGACAGTGCCATCACCGACCTCCTGCTCGGCAATGGAGCCAGTTCCCCCTCCAGCTGCCGTCAGAACGCCGTAACCGAAAGCTTCGATTCCATAGCTCGATCCGGAAAGATCCAGCACGCCCTCCTCGTCCTCAACGGGCGCTGCACAGGTCCCGCTCCCGAGCAGCAGCTTCAGCTCCAATATCAGCTCATGCGCGCCTTCGGACGGGTCATCGGCCTTGGATGGTCGCAGACCAACGACAACGTCTTCACCGGAACTCCCCAACCCACCATTCAGCAGGCCCTGCACTGGCCCGTCATGCACCCCATCGACGTCATCTGTGGACCCTACACCTATCAGTGCATGCCGCAACCCTTCACCCTGCGCGACGACGATGTCTCCGGACTCTGCCTGCTGTATCCCGTAGGCTCTATCGTTCCCTCCGTGCCCGGAAAAACCGACACCCTCGCGCGCGCCAATCGTGTCCTCGGTAACGTTACCTCCCCCAACGGTCAAGGCATGCAAGGCGTCAACGTCGTCATTCATCGCCTCGAGCCCTCCCCTGGGACTATCCCGAGGCCTGGGAGTCCATCTCCGCCGTCTCCGGTGCTCTCTTTCGTCGTTTGCCGATGGCGAAGCGACGACCTCCTCGGCTACCACGCTCATCTCAGACCTCGACGGCGCGATTACCCTGACCGCCCTCGAAGCCCCCCCCCCACCGCACCCGAGATCACCCGCATCGCCGCCGCCGCCACAGGCACCGAGGGCTTCCTCGCCTTCGATCTCCAGAAACACCCCTGAAACCCTCGCCTCCGCGTCCTTCCATCCCCTTCACGCATCACATCAATAGCGCAAACGAGAGCATTCGCAGGGCCCGAACACAAGTCAAAAGGAGCCAGAGGACATGCCTGCAGGCAACCCCATACGCAAGCGCATCGTGATCATCGGAGGAGGCTTCGCCGGAATCAACGCCGCGATGGGTCTCGCAAAGCTTCCCGTCGACATCACCCTCATCGATCGCAAGAATCATCACACCTTCCAGCCTCTTCTCTATCAGGTCGCCCTGGCCGTGCTCTCTCCCGCCGAGATCGCGCAGCCCATCCGCTCCATCGTCCGCAAATATCAGAACATCGAAGTCCTCATGGATCAGGCCGTCGGCTTCGATCTCGACCGGCGGCGCGTAGAGCTCGAGACCGGCGCGCTGCTCGAGTACGATTTCCTCATTCTCGCCACCGGCTCCACTCACTCCTACTTCGGCCGTGACGACTGGGCCAAACTCGCCCCTGGACTCAAGAGCATCGAGGACGCCACCGAGATTCGCCGCCGTGTCCTTCTCGCCTTCGAGTTCGCCGAGCGCCAGATGCAGGAGGCCGGAACCCACCCGCCACTCAAGTTCGTCATCATCGGCGGAGGTCCAACCGGCGTCGAGCTCGCCGGTGCCATCAGCGATATCGCACGTCTCTATATGGCGAGCGACTTCCGTCACATCAACCCCGCCGACGCCGAAGTTCTCATCCTCGAAGGTTCCCCCAACATCCTGGCTGCTTATCCCCCCGACCTGCGGCAAAAAGCCGCCCAGCAGCTTGCCGGCCTCGGAGTCACCATCCGCACCAACGCCCACGTCTCCGATATACAGCCCGGCTACGTCATGATCGGAGACGAGCGGATCGACTCCACCGTCACCCTCTGGGCCGCCGGGGTTCAGGCCTCCCCGCTCGGCAAGCTGCTCGGGGTTCCTCTCGATCGACGCGGATGCGTCATCGTCGATCAGTTCCTCAATCCTCCCGGCCATCCGGAGGTCTATGTCTGCGGCGACCTCGCCCACGTCGAAGAGAATGGAATCCAGATCCCCGGCGTCGCCCAGCCAGCCATGCAGATGGGAACCTACGCAGCGAAACGGATCAGCCGTCTCGTCGCGCGAGACTTCGGAAGCGAGGGAACCGGAGTCAACCAGCCCTTCCACTACTTCGATAAGGGCGATATGGCCACCATCGGACGCAAGGCCGCCGTCGCCAACATCAAGTGGCCCTTCCACGGCCGATGGAGCGGATTTCCCGCATGGATCGTGTGGCTTTTCATCCACGTCTTCTTCCTCATCGGCTTCCGTAGCCGTCTCGCCGTCTTCCGCCAGTGGGCCTGGACCTATCTCACCTTTCAGGACGGAGCCCGCCTCATCACCGGCTCCCAGGAGCTCCCCGGCTGGGACGCCAGATACGGCATGCAGGACGGCTCCCCAATCGTCCATCCGGCGCCGCCCATCGAACAGACAGCCGGCACCGCCGTCACCGGAACCTAACCTCATCCGTCCAAAAATCGGGTGCTCCAGCTTCATCGCGGCTTCATCGCGGCTAAGGTGGGCCATTCGGGCGCAAGCTCGAACCCCTCGGCCCTCCCGTAACGAACCCACCCAAATCACCCATCCATCAGCGTCGCGCCGCAAGCGCACCCGCCCGCTCAAGGGCACGACTTGAAGCCGTGGCAGGTGGCCCATACATTCCAACCCACCGACCATCGCGTGACATTCGCGCAAAGCGCGAAGCTGCCCGATACCCGAAAACATGTCATCCTGAGCGAAGTGGTTCGCGCATTTTGCGAACCACGCAGTCGAAGGACCTGCGGTTGCTTTTCCAGTCCTCAAACCTCACCAAACATCTTTATCGGCTGGCCCCACTCTTCGCTCAAATCCACCCATCGGGTGCCCCATTCATGCAGTCTCATCGCATGAGTGGGCCATTCGAGCGCAGCTCGAACCCGGCCCGCCCCGCAGACCCGCAGCCGGGTGCCGTGTGCCGTGTGCCCAACTTTGCTCAGGATGACAAATCTTAGTCAGGCAGGTGGCCCATACAATTCCAACCCACCGACCATCGCGTGACATTCGCGCAAAAGCGCGAAGCTGCCCGATACCCGAAAACATGTCATCCTGAGCGAAGTGGTTCGCGCATTTTGCGAACCACGCAGTCGAAGGACCTGCGGTTGCTTTTCCAGTCCTCAAACCTCACCAAACATCTTTATCGGCTGGCCCCTACTCTTCGCTCAAATCCACCCATCGGGTGCCCCATTCATGCAGTCTCATCACATGAGTGGGCCATTCGAGCACAGCTCGAACCCGGCCCGCCCCGCAGACCCGCACGCAAACCTGTCAAGCCCCAAACCAGCCTAACCCCAACAAACAAAATGACATCCAAGTGCCGATTAGTTCCCTTCCTCCAGCTACAATTAAAACCAGAAGAGAAAAAGCCCCAGACCAAAATCCGGGGCTTTCCAATAAAGCCTGTCAATCCAATATTTTAGTACTTAACCCCTTTGTTTCGAATATTTTGCAGGTCTAATTTCAACTAAACTAAACAAACAAAACGATTTACCATCCACTCGAGGAGGGGGTACCTCAGGCCGTAAAACTCGAGCCACATCCACAGCTCTTCGTCGAATTCGGATTGATGAAGTTGAACCCCTGGCGCATCAGCGTCTCTTCAAAGTCCAGAACCATTCCGGCCAGGTAGAGAAAGCTCTTCGGATCGACGAAGACCCGGACCGGAGCCGAACCCGTGGTATCGCCAGGCGTCTCGATCCCCGCGCCAAAGATAAAGACCCGGTCGCGTTCCCGCGGCTGAGAATCGAATCGGATCGAGTAGCTCAGGCCGGAGCAGCCGCCTCCCATTACGCCGAGGCGCAGCCCGCCCTGCTCGGGAGAGACTCCCTCCTTTGACATGGCCACGCGGATGCGCTTCAGAGCGTTCTTCGTGATCTCGACAGCGGCCTTCGCACGAGGTTGCTGTCCCTCGGCGTTCAGCAGAGTCATCCCCGCAAGCGGATCCCGGGACTGCTCGGCTTCAGCCACCGAAGCGCTCTGCGAAGTCGTTGGTTGGATAGAAACCATGGACATAGAAGAACCTCACCGTGACTTGCGTCCCACGGAAGACGTCTACAGATGCGGGAGGAAGCACCGCGGGAATCTCATAACTTTCTGATGATGCAAAAGCACCCCGCGACTCGCGAAATCCATCGCCAGGCGCGGGGGCGCGATGTAACGGAAACAAAAGCCTTAGTGGGCTACGGCGACAGCAACCGCTTCGGTCTCGTCGACGCTGTTCTTCTTCTTCCAGTCGCCGATCGCGGCACGGATGGCGTCTTCCGCCAGAACTGAGCAATGAATCTTGACAGGAGGAAGCGCAAGCTCCTTGACGATATCGGTGTTCGAGATGGCCATAGCTTCGGCTACAGTCTTACCCTTGACCCACTCGGTCGCCAGAGAACTCGAAGCAATCGCTGAGCCGCAACCGAAGGTCTTGAACTTCGCTTCCTCAATCACCTGCGTCTCAGGATTTACCTTGATCTGCAGGCGCATCACATCGCCGCACTCCGGTGCGCCAACAAGGCCCGTTCCGACCTCCTGTGCACTCTTGTCGAGCGTGCCGACGTTCCTCGGATTGTTGTAATGGTCTACGACCTTGTCGCTATATGCCATGGGAAAGTCCTCGCTTGTTTAGATGATAACTCTTATTGTTTGGGTGCGCCATGATGATCATGGTTTTATCTAACTCCGATAAATGCTGCACTCTCCCTGGAAAAGAGGTTTATTATCTTACGCTTCAGCAGTAAAACAGCCAATCGACACCCTGAGATTCTCAGTATGTCGCATCTCCGCTCGGATCGCCCTCATCGGAGCCATAGGTCGGATAAGGCAGCGGCTCATTGTTGGTTGGGATCGTCTGCAAGGTAGCCAGATCGGCCTGCAAGGTCTTCCACGCCGCGGGATGAGTCTTCGTTGCGAAGTTCACATCACGATCCGCGTAGTAAGCCAGAATATCCGCCTTGATACCAGGGGGAACCGGCTGCGCCGGGTTCGCCGCAAGACGGTGCACGAGACGGCAGTAGGT
Source organism: Edaphobacter modestus (assembly GCF_004217555.1). Lineage (GTDB taxonomy): Bacteria > Acidobacteriota > Terriglobia > Terriglobales > Acidobacteriaceae > Edaphobacter > Edaphobacter modestus. The sequence continues at coordinate 4,390,478 of NZ_SHKW01000001.1, read as the reverse complement.
TGCGTCGGTCAGCGGATATCCGCCTGGACGAACGACGCTGCCCGTGTCCAGATCACGATTTCTCAACGGGTGTCGGGGATCGGAAGACCCGCGTGGAACCGTTTGGCCAGCCCCGAGTTTTGCAGGCAAAGGGTCGGTGGGCGGTGGTTGCGAGTTCACATCTTTCGCGGCCGCCTTGGCTGCGCTGAGACGTGTTGCAGGAGGGGGAGTAAAGCGCCGAACCGTGAAGTTCAACGCATCGGTCGAACGCAAAACCGAGTGTATGTAATCCCGATCGGTATCGGCATGCGGACCTTTGACCGCAGCCAGCTTGAGCGGCCCGATCCTTGGAAGAACATAGAGAACGCCCGCGAGACTGTAGGTTCCGATGCCGGCTCGCCTGCGATAGAGATCCCAATGGTTCTTCGACGCGACCGTAGAAAGCTCCGAGGCGAGCCGCTGAAGATCGGGAGAATCGACAACAGGCGGCTCTGAATGACGATGCAGCAGGGTCACCGCATAGGCGATTCGAGGAATGAAGTTGCGTACTGCAAAGCGATACCCACGCACATTGACTCTGCGGCCCTTCCCGGCCGAGAAATCCTCGGCAAGTCCATAGGTCTGGTAAAAGGCCAGTTCAAGCTGGCGTTGCGGAACCTCGAGGCCAACGTGTCGGAGATAGTGGACCGGCGCGAAGCGGCCACGGGAGATCTCGTTGATGTCGAACGCAAACTCGGTTCGGATGTGCTGCGATTTCCCTTCCGCATAGTTCACGGAGCGGCCATATCGTTGCCCCAGCTTTGGGAACTCCACTGGAACTGCCAGATTCGTCGAGTCGGCGTGACCGACGCTGTCGCCGATGTAATGAGACAAGGCTCCAACAGCAAACGCCAGTTCGTCTGCGTTTCCTGCATTGCGGAAGAGATTGACGACGAAATCTCCCGAACGAACGTAGTGGGTGAGATCGGAGAAGAAGGAATCGCCGAACGGATAATACCCGATGTCCTGAATGACGCAACCGCCGTAGGCATAGGCTCGAGCATGCTCCAACTGAGCGTCGGTCAAAGTAGGGTAACGGCTCTTGAGCAGAGGAACGATCGAGGCTTCCCATGTGAGGTCGATGAGTTGCTCATGGGTGAGCAGGGAGTATCCACCGGCATAGCGGGCCGGCAACAGGAACAGAAAAAGCAACGAGGTAAAGAGACGAACGAGCTTTGACATTCGAGTGTGCCGCAAGAGTATCGCAGAAGCTGCGGCATGAATTTAGACGGCAGAACGGGTTAGGAACGATGGCTCACAGCACGAAACAGGCGCGGCATCGAGCCGCGCCTGTCTGAGGAACTGTGATCTGTGTCGGTTTAGTGCGCCGCCCACTCGATCTTCGTGAGGTCGATGCCTTCCTTGACCATTTCGTAAAGCGGGCTCAACTCGCGAAGCTTCTGCACGACGTCGATGATCTTGTCGGAGACGTAATCCACTTCAGCCTTGGTGTTGAAGCGTCCCAGACCGAACCGGATGGAGCTGTGCGCGACATCATCGCCGAGACCGAGCGCCTTGAGGACATAGCTCGGTTCCAGTGTGGCTGAAGTGCAGGCCGAACCCGACGAGACGGCAATGTCGTTGATCCCCATCAGCAGGCTCTCGCCCTCTACATAGACGAAGCTCATGTTGAGGTTGCCGGGAAGATGATGGTCCATGTTTCCGTTGACGTGAACATAGTCGAGCGCGTTCTCGAGCTTCTTCTTGAGATAATCGCGCAGCTCCTGCTCGCGCTTGGCCTCGGCCTCCATCTCGTTCATGGCGATCTCGCAGGCGGCTCCGAGACCGACAATTCCGGGAACATTCAGCGTGCCTGAGCGCATGCCGCGCTCGTGACCACCGCCGTTGATCTGCTCGGAGATCTGCACACGGGGGTTACGGCGGCGAACGTAAAGCGCCCCCACACCCTTGGGTCCGTAGATCTTGTGACCGCTCAGGCTGAGGACATCGATGTTGTCCTTCTGCACATCGACGGGAATCTTGCCGACTGCCTGCACTCCGTCGGTATGGAACAGAATTCCCTTCTCGTGGCAGAGTGCGCCAATCTCGCGAATGGGCTGGATGACGCCAATCTCGTTATTGGCATACATGAGCGAGACAAGAATGGTTTTGTCGTCCATCGCGCGCTTGAGGTCTTCAATGTCGACCAGACCATCTGCCTGGACCGGAAGATAGGTAACCCGATAGCCCTGTTTCTCAAGCTTCTTACACGTATCCAGAACGGCCTTGTGCTCGGTGACCTGGGTGATGATGTGATTGCCACGCTCGCGATACATCTCGGCGATGCCCTTGAGTGCGAGGTTGTTCGATTCGGTGGCGCCTGAGGTAAAGATGATCTCTTTTGCGGTGGCGCCAATCAACTTGGCCACTTGTTCGCGGGCCTTCTCAACGGCCTTCTCCGCCTCCCAGCCGAAGCTGTGATTGCGGCTGGCAGCGTTGCCGAAGATGCCGGTCAAATAGGGCATCATCGCTTCGAGAACCCTCGGATCGAGCGGCGTCGTGGCGTGGTTGTCCATGTAAATCGGAAGGCGCACTCCTTCCGGCAGCTGCGTTGCCGACTCTGCGATAACGACTCCGGTTCCATTGGTGCTCATAAGGTTCCCACTCCTGACTTTCTGTTGCTTCAATCTTTGTTGTTGTAGGGTCTATCGCCTAAAGGGCGATTGAGACCAGACCGCCGCCGACGGCGTTGGCCGACGGATGTTCGCCATCTCCAGTTTCAGCGAGGTCTCCAATGTAGATGCCGCTCAACAGCTCCTTGATGCTGTCGTTTACCTTCCGCAGCGGTTCCTTGATGGTGCAGGTACTGGTTAGATCGCAGGCGCCGTGGATGGTAATGCAACTGGTGATGAACAAGGGGCCATCGATGGCGCGAATGACCTCGAAGGCGGAGATCTCTTTCGCCGGCCGGGCCAGCGCGTAACCGCCGTTGGTTCCCGCATGCGAGACCAGCAAGCCACCCTTGGCCAATGTTTGTAGAATCTTGGCCAGAAGCTGCGGGGGAATGTGATATGCCTCGGCGATATCCTTGGCGCTGTGCGCGGAGCCGCTCGTCTGCTCGGCCAGATACTTCAGGGCCATCAGTCCGTAATCCGCTTTTTTCGTCAGCCGAAGCATGTGTGCTCGATGAACCTGCTGCCGGAGATAATCCCCTTAGATAACAATGGGATGCGCTTAACCCTGCATTCTACGTTCTCACGGTCGCAGACCTTCATTCCATAGTGTACGTCCGGAGGAAGGCGGCCGCAAGCTGGATTCAACCTCCGTCCGCCGGGGAACAGGATCGCCAGGGATCGCTGCAGTGACGATCCAAGAGGAATCGCATCGAATCTCGCCTCAGGTTGACAACCTGAACGGACACGGGCAGAATCCAACCAACTTATTCCTAAATTCTAATTTTCGATCCATGACCACCCACTGCAAACACCCCATCGTCAAGATTGTCTCCCGGACCGAGGAGGCCGAATTCGTCGAGTGCCAAAGCTGCGGCGAAATTTTTGATTCAACTGAATTTAGTGATATTGCAATCGAAGAGGAGGTCGAGGCCGAAGCCGCGGAAGAGGAGAACTAAGCGGCAGCCGGGTCGGAGTTGACCCTTCTAATGACGATCCACGCATACTGAGCTGCGGAGACGGGCGCGAGAAGAGCGATCACTTTCAGCAGTCCTCCTGTAAGCGCGTTGAGCCATGCCATTGGCCATAGCCTATCCAGAAGGACGGAGGCTACTCCCAGGATTTGCACCAGCGTGTTAAGTTTCCCCAACAGGCTGGGGCGGAAGTCCCGCAGGGTGCCTGTGGCAAACAGGAGGGTGGAGATCAAAAGGATTCCCAGATCCCTGCTGAAGACCAAAACCGTCACATAGCGGGGAATCAGTCCGGCGTAGGTAAGCACAATAAAGAGTGTGCTGAGGAGAAGCTTGTCCGCGATGGGATCCATGTAGAGGCCGAGGGTCGTTCGTTGACTCAGCCAGCGCGCGAGAAGACCATCGAGAGCATCCGTAATTCCCGCAAGAACAAAGAGAGCGAAGGCGGCCGGGTAATTGTTGTCGAGAATCGTGATCACCAGAAACGGCAAGATGAACAGCCGCATCAGGGTGAGGAGATTCGGTGTTGCTCGAACTTGAGAGAGGAACGGCACGGTCGCTAACGTTCATCGTAAATGAAAGCCGAGGCGCGTTCCGAAGATACGTTTTCGGAGGTGAGGTTGCTCTCAGCCCTCGTTCCCATTAGACTAGACAAACGGAACACAGGCGCGTAGCTCAGTTGGTTAGAGCGCTACCTTGACACGGTAGAGGTCAGCGGTTCGAATCCGCTCGTGCCTACCACATCTCATCAAAAACCTTCAGAACGGCGTGGGCTTCGATCCTTACTGGATCGATACGCAGAGGTCCGGCCGAAACATCCTCCTTGGAATGGCCTGTTCCTATGCGGCTCGCTCGAGGTCGAAGAGCTCTTCTGGTGAAGGCGGGTTCTGAAATTCTTCTCTCATCGATATAATCCCGGTTAAATGCCTCCTCCCCATCGACATCTATAACGAAGCACACGTTTACTCCTTCCCTACTCAACTCCTCTGCAGCCGAAGCCTTTGGCCTGCACGAATATCGTTCGCATTCCGGGAGATTCCAGATTTGATTCACGACCTGATGCAGGGCCTGCCCGAATCCACCATGCAACCCGCCGATGTCTGCATTGTCGGCGCAGGGGCTGCTGGAATTGTCCTGGCCGTAGAGTTGGTTCGGCAGGGGAAACGAGTTCTTATGCTTGAGGGAGGAGGTCCGGGAATAGAAGATGCCTCTCAGGAGCCTTATCGGAGCGAGATTACCGGTCTGCCGCATAACGGCGTCCACATTGGGCGTTTTCGCGCCAAAGGCGGAACGACCACCCGATGGGGAGGGCAGATTCTCGAGCTCGACGACGCCGACTTCACAGCGCGCGAGTGGGTTCCCGGCAGCGGCTGGCCCTTCCCGAAGCAGGAGCTTGCACCCTACTATGCCCGCGCCATCGCCCTCGAAGGGCTCGCGCGCGCTACGCTTTCCGACGAGGCCGTCTGGCGCGAGCTCAACCTGCAGTCTCCGTTCTTCACCGAGCTTGAACCGTTCTTCTCTCGCTGGTGCCCTGAACCAGACTTCAGCCGCCTCCATCGCAACCTGCTCGAAAATTCTTCGCAGGTCGACCTGTGGCTTCATGCCAACGCCATCGCCCTTGTGCGCGAGGGTCCAAAGATTCTCGGCGTAAAAACGAGAACTCTCTCCGGCATCGAGACGATCTTCAGGGCTGATCGGTTTGTCTTCGCGCTCGGAGGCATCGAATCCTGCCGCTTCTTCCTTCAGCCTGAGGAAGCGGAGAAGCCGTGGAACCGGTCGGGGCTGCTTGGTCGCCACTTCCAGGATCACATCATCGCGCCAGCTGCTACTCTTGAACCTCTCAATGCGGCGACGTTTCACAACATCTTCGACAACATCTTCCATCGCGGCTTCAAATACCAGCCTAAGCTCCGTCTCTCACCGAGCGTCCAGGCCCAGCAGCGCACGCTCAATGTCGCTGCGATGATTCTCTACAAGGGCGATACCGAAGCGATCGCCGGACAGCTGAAGATTACGGCGCGCAAGCTTCTGGGAGGAAAATGGCGTCAGGCCAGTTCGTCTGAGCTGTTCGCGCTGCTGCGCCATTCGCCTCTGCTCGCGCGTCAGATCTATCGTTACTCGGTCAAGCACCGCGCCTACGTTGCTCCGCGCAGCCGTATCGAGCTTGGCGTTCACACCGAACAGGATCCGTTGTCGAGGAGCAGTATCACTCTTTCCGAAACCCGCGATTCGCTCGGCATGCTGCGAACACGGCTGGACTGGCATGTCTCCAACAATGAGATCGACTCCATCCGCGCGTTTGTGAAGGTGGCACAGAGGTCTCTCTCTTCCATTGCCCGCGTGGTTCCCGATCCCGATCTTGATTCTTATGATCGTTTCCGGCTCAAATGCGGCGACAACTATCACCATATGGGGGGCATGCGCGTTTCGTCTTCGCCGTCGGACGGTGTCGTCGATCTCAATCTGCGTCTTCACGGCATGGAGAACGGCTATGTCTGCAGCGCGGCTGTGTATCCCAACTCTGGCTTCTCCAACCCCACCCATACCCTGCTCGCTCTTGCCGTTCGCCTAGCCGATCACCTAAGCCCCATCTGAGCCTAGAGCGAATTATCACCCTTCGACGGAGAAAACCTTCCTATGCAGACCATTCCACTGGGCGTCACCGGACGAACCACCTCTCGTCTCGGGTTCGGCTGTTCCACCTTGATGGGCTCTCTCGGCCGACGCGGATCGCTGGCAGTTCTTGAAGCTGCCTATAACGCGGGGATCCGTCACTTCGACGTGGCCCCGATGTATGGGTACGGTGAGGCCGAAGGCTGCCTTGGCGAGTTCCTTGCACGGCATCGCTCCGATGTCACAGTCACAACCAAGTACGGCATCGCCCCACCCAAGGGTCGATCCTTCTTTCGTGTCGCCCGCTCGATCGCAGGCCCCATCATTCGTCAGTTTCCCGCAGCCAAAAAACATCTCGCTTCGGCGGCGAAGGTTGCGGTGCAGGCCTCAGCTCAACCCTCCGAGCGAAAATCATTCACAGCCGACAAGGCGCGAACCTCTCTGGAATCCAGCCTATCCGCGCTCAAAACCGATCACATCGACATCTGGCTGCTCCACGAAGCCACGGCCGAGGATCTCACTGACGATTCCCTGCTCCGCTTCCTTGAAGACAGCGTTGCACAGGGCAAGATCGGCAGTTTCGGAGTCGGCAGCGATCATTTACAGATCGACGATCTCTTCGCCCGGAGGCCAGAGTACTGTGCCGTGCTGCAGTATGAATGGTCGATCTTTGACCCTGTCGTTACAATTGCATCGCCCTTCCGAATCCATCACAGGGCGCTCAGTGCGCGGCTTCAGACTCTGCATGAGGCTCTCGTCGCAGAACCCGAGCGGCTCCGGAGCTGGTCGCGGGAGACAAACTCCGATCTCTCCAATATCGCCGTTCTCTCGAGGCTCATGCTCAAGGCGGCTCTCCTGATGAATCCGGAGAGCGTGATCCTTTTTTCCTCGAAACAGGCAGGCCGCATTCAAGCCAATGCCGCTGTGAGCGACGACAGCACACTCGATCAGCCCGCCAAGCGTCTGTACGAACTTTATCCACGCTGAGACAGCACAGACCTCCTGAAACCAGGGGACTGTGGGCTCGGAGCCAAGAGCAGCAATTTTATCGAGAGACTGCAGCAGTCACGAGGTCGAAAACATCGGCGACGATACGCGTTGGCGGATCCTACGCCACAATATAACTGTCATAGTCATACTGATATCTCTGCCGGTTATGCTCGGACCCAGAGGCTATTCCTGGCTCTGCGGCAAGCAAACTGCACAAACTGCCGCATTTGCATTTGTCTATGAATTGTCAGAAGATTGTCATTCCAAGGCCCCACAATGTAAACGGCAGCGTAAAAGAGTAACAATACTGCCATGTTGCAGAATGACAAGAACGTGACCGACGTGAAAACTCCTGACCTACCGCCTGCGATGGCCAGCACGCAGATTCTGGTCATTGAAGACGATCCGCGGATGCAGAAAGTGCTTCACCGTATGTTCCGCGATCAAGGCTACGCCGTAACCATCTGCAGCGATGGACAATCAGGCCTCGACACTTTTCGAGCCATGAAGCCTTCTGCCGTGGTGCTGGATCTTCTGCTTCCGAACATCTTTGGTCGCGACGTGTGTAAGACCATCAAAGTCGAGCAGCCTGAAACTCCGGTCATCGTGGTGAGTGCAGTCAGTGAGGTTGCCGACAAGGTTCTTCTGCTCGAGCTGGGAGCCGACGATTACGTTACCAAGCCATTCAGCCCTCGGGAGCTGATGGCTCGCGTCCAGGCTGCGCTGCGGCGGCGGCATCGGCCTACCGCGATTGTCACTTACTCCTTCGGCGACTGCGAGATCGACTTCGCCAGAATGAGCGCCCGACGCTCTGATAAGGCTGTAGCGCTTACCGCGCATGAGTTCAAACTTCTGAAGTACTTCGTAGAACATGCTGAACGCGTGCTAAGCCGCGAAGAGCTTCTGAATGAGGTGTGGGGATACCAGTCCTATCCCACAACCAGAACTGTCGATAACCATATTCTGAAGTTGCGGCAGAAGCTGGAGCCCGATTCTGCCGAGCCTCGCTACTTTCAAACGGTCTATGGCGCCGGATACAAGTTCGTCCCGTAAGAGAGGTCCCGTGCTAAGCGACCGTCATGGACCTGGGATCAGGACTCGGGTCCTTCTATTAGCCTCGCTGATTCTCATTGTCGCAGCCACTACCTGCTCCAGCCTGTTTATCATCCGCAACAAGCTACGGCAGCGCGCTCGCGAGATTCTTGCCCAGGAGCTTCAAAACTCGGTGGCCACCTTTCAGGATCTGGAGGCCCGCAGGCTCACCACCCTGGAACGTGAGAATGCCCTGCTGGCCAGCCTTCCCAGCCTGAAGGCACTGATGACGACCAGTGATGCCCGCACCATTGCCGATGGAGCCCTCGATTTCTGGAAGACCAGTGGAAACGACCTCTTTGCACTTGCCGACGCCGATGGCACGATTCTCGCAGCGAATACAGTAGAGGTCGAGGGAGATGTTTTGAAACGGGATCTGCAGAACCAGATTGAAGATCCCGCAAAGCACTACCTGATCAGCGGCGGACACATGTACGAGTACTCCGTCCGGCCGCTCTATTTCGGCAGCGAAAAGACTGGGACGCTGCTGGGCCATGTCATCAGCGGCTACGCAATCGATCAACTATTTCTTGTGGAGATTGGACGCGGTGCGGGCGCCGAGGCCGCGTTCGTTACCGGCAACACCCTCGCGGTCACCACGTTGCCAGGAGAAAAACAGGGCGCCTTGCAGCATAGCATTCCTTCTCTGAGCCACAGCAGCGAGCTGATCATACGAGCCGGACGGGAACGCTTCCTGACCATCAGTCGCGATCTTACTGCTGAGGCAGGCTTTCCACTGCGCCTTGTGATCATGAAGTCGTTCGATGCGACTGATCGGGCAGAACGCGAGATCAACAGGCTTGTGTTCGCTACGGGCATGTTGGCGATGCTGGCGGGAGCCGTTCTCATGCTCCTGCTGGCCCGGATGGTGACGCGTCCGCTGGAGCAGCTCGCCACGGGGGTGCGGGCGTTTGGCGAAGGAAATCCACGATACTCGCTTCCCCGGGACGGGACTCAGGAGGTTCGCTATTTGAGTCATGTCTTTGCACAGATGCGAGACGAGATTCAGAAGACCAATCGCGCGCTGCTGGAATCGGAACGGCTGGCGACCATTGGACGCATGGCGAGCTCTGTCTCCCATGATCTCAGGCACTATCTCGCCGCGGTGTACGCGAACGCTGAGTTTCTTGCCTCACCATTATTGCCTTCGAATGAGCGCGCGGAACTATTCGAAGAGATACGACTTGCAGTGAACGGAACAACCGACATGCTGGATACACTTCTTATCTTCGGTCGCACCGGTGCGGGCATGCAGCGGCTTCCGATGACGATGGAATCTCTTCTCGATCGCGCTGTCGCACTCGTTCGCACGCATCCCGATACCGAGGGTGTGACCCTGCGCGTGGAAAAATCCTCCGACGATACAACGGCCGCTCTCGATGCAAAACAAATGGAACGGGCACTGTATAACCTTCTGCTGAACGCCTGCCAATCCGCGCGGCAGAGCACGGGAGGCCGCGAGGTGGTTGCCTCGGTCAGTTCCGACCAGACAACGGTGAGCGTCTCGATAACTGACAGTGGACCAGGAGTTGCGGAAGGAATACGCGAAAGCTTGTTCGATCCTTTTGTGAGTCAGGGCAAACAAAAAGGCACGGGCCTCGGTCTAACTCTTGCCTGGAGCGTAGCGCGAGAGCATGGCGGCGATGTAAAACTGGTAAGCAGCCGGTCGGGAAGGACCATATTTCGCTTGATGGTCTCGCGTCAGATGTCCCCGGCCCCAACCACCCCTCGGAGTACTTTGCTTACACCATGAACCGCGACGCGGAACACGGGAATGCTTCTTCAAGCTCTTCGGCTACGGGAGTCTCAAAGGTGTTTCGCCTGTTCTGTGTGACCTTGTTGGGAGCCATGACCTGCACTATATACACTCCGGCCTACGCTCAGTCCGCCTCCATCGCTCAGCCCGCCTCCACCGAGAGCACTGAAGACAAACTGCAGAAGCTGACCGCAGCGGTCGCGCAGGCGCAGGCGCAGATGAATGCATATCAGAATCAGATGCAGGAGCTTCAAAAGCAGCTTAGTGCGCTGCGGCAACAGCTTGCCGCAGAACGATCCGTAGCACCCGCCTCTCCGTCTCCACCGCCGCCGATCACCGGAGAGTCCTCGTCGCAGGAGGGATCGGCCTCACTCGAGGAGATTCGCGAACGCCAGGCAATGGAGGACACTCAGATTGCGACCCATGAACAGACCAAGGTGGAGACCGAGTCGAAGTATCCGCTCAAGGTGACTGGCCTTCTATTGTTCAATACATCTGTCAACACGCGTCAGGTCGATATACCGGAGGATCCCACCTATGCGATTCCGGGTGGAGGTAGCACAGCACTTTCACTTCGCCAGACAATCCTCGGTTTGGATGCTCGTGGACCGGAGTTGATGGGCGCAGCCAGCGATGCGGATGTTCGCGTTGATTTCTTCGCTATCGGCTCGCAGTCCAACTACGCTGCCAATGGCCTGCTTCGGTTGCGTACGGCTCACGCAGGCCTGAATTGGAATCACACCCGCGCATTTGTTGCGCTTGATCGCAGTTTGGTGGCTCCTTACACTCCGACCTCACTGGTTGCGGTGGGCGAGCCACCTCTGGCCTGGAGCGGAAATCTGTGGGCCTGGGTTCCACAGATCGGCGTTTCACACTCGGTCCCTCTGCACCACTCGGTGCTGAAGCTGGCAGCGGGCCTGGTGCAGGTTCCCAATCCACCAAGCCTCGGCCAAACCACCACCAATCCACCGGCTGTATGGCAGACAGAGCGCAGCCGGTGGCCTGGTACGAATGCACGTATTGCCTTTGCAAAGGGAGACAACGGAGAAGGTCCGGAGATCGGCTTGGGGGGGTATTTCAGCCCACACATGACGGCCAGCAATGTACGCTTCAACGCATGGGCAGGAACACTGGATCTGCGGCTTCCGGTTGGACGGCACATCGAATTCCTCTCCAACGTCTACAGGGGACAGGCTTTGGGAGGTCTGGGAGCAGGAGGATACGTTGATTATGTCTTTGAGTACACGACGACGACGCGGGTTCTCCATCCACTGGACGATATTGGAGGCTGGGCGCAGCTGAAATTCAAACCGAAGGCGCGTTTGGAATTCAACGGGGCATACGGCATCGATAATCCATTTGCGAACGACATCCGCAGGAGTATTGCGAGTTCATCGACGGAGACCTACTCTGGTCTCTCCCGCAATCGAACTGCCTTCGGAAATGTGATTTACAGCCCGAGCGCCTACCTGCTCTTCTCTGTTGAATACCGGAAATTGTGGACGAATTATGCCGGTGGATCGACGAATACCAGTGACGTAATCGGTCTGGGCGCAGGGTACCGATTCTGATGACACGATCGATCAGAGTTCTGTTGCTCGCTCTCCTGACTGTGGCATCTTTTCTTGGTGTAGATAGCTCTCTCCGCGCCGCAGACATCTCTGTTCGTCTAGCGCCGAAGTCCGTCGGCCCGGAGAAAGCGTCCGCAGCAGTCATCTGGCTGAAGCCGCTGCACGATGATCCTTCCCGAGCTGTCGCTCCTGGACGATTCACCCTCGTGCAGAAGAACAAGACCTTCACACCGCACCTTCTCGTCGTCCCAATGGGAAGCAGTGTTGCATTTCCGAACACAGATCCGTTTTTTCACAATGTCTTCTCGCTTTTCGACGGCAAGCGTTTCGACCTGGGACTCTACGAAGCTGGTTCCACCCGGAGCGTTCTCTTCTCTCGTGAAGGCATTTCCTACATCTTCTGCAATATCCATTCTGAGATGAGCGCGGTTGTCATATCCCTGAACACCCCATACTTCAGCATCGCCGATTCCAAAGGTGAGTTTCGGATTGCGGGCGTGCCAAGCGGTGATTATGACCTATATGTCTGGATTGAGGGACAACGCCAAAACTCCCTGGACAAACAGACGCGACGCATCCATGTCGGAAGCGAGAGCGCCGACCTGGGAGAGATTCGCCCGGATGAGCCTGAACGCGAACCGCACCGCAACAAATTTGGCCGCAGCTACGACGTGGATGCGCACCCGATTTACTGAGTCCTGAGTACCTTGTGGGCATGCAACGGATCCGCAGGGCCTTCCATCCAAGGCTTTATAGGAAAACTTCCAGACAACGGTGCCCTCGACTTGCCACCTGCAACACTTCGCTGCCTGCACCCTCGCGAGGAGCCTGCTTTATCCATGCAGAACTTTGCATTTTCTCTACGCCTGAAGATGCCTGTCCTATCAGCCGTCGCGGTTGTCGCCCTCCTGTTGTGTGCAGGAGTTCTTGTGCGGGGGAATCTGCATGCTGCCTGGAATATGATTCACATTCCAGCAAACACGCCTTCCTTCTCAGACACGCGGGGATTCACCCATGCAATTGATTGCGTCAAGAGTGGTCAGGATCCGTACAGGGTAAGTTCTTTCGATCCCTGGCATCGCCTCTACAACTATCCGCCGGTGTGGCTCCTTCCACGTCACGTGGGGCTTACGTCCCGCTTCTCCAATCTTGTTGGCGCTCTCTTTGCCATCGCAGCGATCAGCGCATACCTCTTCCTCTTCAACACGCGCACGCTACTGAGCGGGCTAATTGTCTTTCTTGCCATCACATCACGATGCGTCCTGTTCTCTGTTGAGCGCGGCAATACCGACCAAGTGGTTTTCTTCCTTCTTGTCTTCGGCCTGTTTTTCATCAATCGTCAACGCCCAACACTGCGATCACGTCTGACTGGCGGCCTGTTGATTCTGCTGACGATCCTGAAGGTCTATCCGATTGCCGCCCTGACAATCTTTCTGCAACGTCGCCGCGGATGGAGGCCGGCGATAATCACGGCAGCAGCTGCGGCGGTCGCTCTCTTCCTCAGTAGTGGGCGGAGGCTGGCCTACGTCATCGCCAATACTCCACGCGACTCTGAGATGTCCTTCGGCGCCTTCCCGTTCTTCTACGCAATCAGCCGTCACGTATCGCATTCTTTGACGCCCCTCGTCGTGGATCATCATGCCGCGGCTCCTCTGGCAGCGATGTTGGTCGGCTGCGTCTGCATGATCGCCGGGGTATTCTCGGGCCGCAACCTCAATCGCATTCTCCCTCCGCTCGATGCGGGACAGACACGCGGTGCAATTGCTATCGCCTGTCTTTCAATCTTCTGTTTCGCGTTTATAGCCGGCTCAAGCTATGACTACCGCCTGATCTATCTCACTGGCGTTCTTGCCTGGCTGGTTGAGGACATGGATCAAGGACATGTGCGACGATCCTTACCGGCATCGCTTCTCCTACTAATCCTGCTATGGAAACCTTTCTGGCTTTCGATTACCGGAGAGCTGTTTGACGGCCTCGTGTTCATCATGAGCAGTGTGTGGCTAGGGAACGCGTTACTCTCTCGTGAGGGAGCTCGCGACGAGGATTTTTTAGCCTCATACGCGATCGGCGGAACGAAGGATAGATCCATTCGCACCGCCAATTCGCTGCATCGACGAAGCCTCTGGGATTAAGAGTTGGCTAGGAGCCAGACCTTAGCTCACGCTCGGCACGGAGCCAATCCTGCTCGTGAAAGCCATGCTGCCGGCCACGTTCCACAAAATAATGATGCGCCCGCTCCGCTATCTGCATTTGTGTCGGCTGAACATCCCGTCTTGTTGCGTCCACTGGGGGTTGCACGGTCGGCGCTTCCGCCACGATCCTGGCCGCCGGTTTCTTCTTCGGAGCCGCGGGTTTGGGGGCCGCAGCTTTCACTTTTTTCGCGGCAGTCACATCGGCGGACGGCGCGGGCACCGCCTTCTTAACCGCGGCTTTCCGTGGCTTCTTCTTTTCATCTTCGACACTCATCGCAAACTCTCCTCACCTGGGAAAATCTTCGCCACAACGTGCCGGGCATTGCTTTTAGTTTAGAGGACCAAAGCACTGCTGCGTCGCTCTCGCATACCTTTATCGATCGAAATACACAGGATTCCTCTCAACCCACCAGCAGGGTTTGCCTCCAGCCTGCGGCAGCCCCTCGGGCAACAGCGATCGCGTGCACCGCACCTCGACCCTTCCGTCCGGGTAATACTCTTCCTTGTTCCCTTTCAACGAAGCCACCACGAACCGGTCGACAGACACTACGCCATAGCCTCCGCCCGCTATGACTCTGCCTTGCCAGATGAGCCAGTCCGATGCCCATACCGCTCCTGCTACAAGAAGGAGCCACATCGCCGCTCGTGCAAGAATCCGCGCCACCGACTTCCCTCACATAAGGCGGGCGGTTCAGTCCAGCCCCGCTCCTTGCCTTCCTTTGAAAATAAATGATGCTTCATCTTGACAAATTGAAGGTGCACGAATTTCCTTGCACCATGCGCAAACGAAACCTTCTGCTCGGCCTGCTCTGCGCTTGTCTGGTTCCGCTCGCCGGCTGCTCGATTTCTCCGCTGGCACGCAACACGGCTGCATTTTCCAGCGCCACTGACCTTGTGGTCGACAACACGCAGAACGCCTACCGTGCTGCCGTCCGGCTGAACGAAGATGCCCAGGCATCCCTGCTGGTCGCGCGATTCGACACGGATCATCCGATGGATCCGCACTCCATCCGCCCTCTCATCGACGAGAAGGGTCTCAAGGCTCGTACCGACGTTCTCGACGGACTCCGCGTCTATGCGCAAACCCTTGCAGACATCTCCAGCGGTATCTCCTCCCCTAAACTTGACGAAGCGGCTGCAGCCTGCGGCGCGAATCTTAAATCGCTGGGCGATGCTATCGCGGCTTCCACCCCTATCGGCATCAGTATCAGCTCCACCGAAGCCAACGCAACGAGCACGGCCCTCAAGGCTCTCGGCGACCTTCTCGTAAACCGCCAGGTCAAGTCTTCCGTGCCCAAGGTCATTCGCGAGATGGACCCTGACGTTGACGCCCTCTCGAAGCTACTATCCAGCGATATCGAGATTCTTCGCGATCAGGCCGGCCGCGATTACGAACAGATCCTCGCCCAGCAGGACGGCTTCATTCGCCACGCGGGCTCCTCGCTCGCGCCAGGTGAGCGTCGCGCAGAGATTCAGCGTCTCCCTCGGATCCTGGCCAGTAAGAACGCCACGGACGATATGCTCACCGGGCTTCAGGCGTCGGTTCTCAAACTAGCAGTAACCCACCATGCCCTCGCCGCAGCCGTGGCCAGCAAGGACAGTTCATCGCTTCAGGCCCGTATTGCCGACCTTCGCGCTTCGGCGCAGGGATTGGCGACCTTTTACGAATCGATCTCCACCAGCTCGAAATAAAGGACGAGTTCATGCCGCCTGCAAAGTCATCGACAAAAAAGAAGCCTGCCGGGGGCCCGGCCCCGCGGCGGGCAGCAGAAGCCGCTGTTCCCCAATCCTCTTTGGCGCCGAGCCTTCCGCCAGCGTTGACGAACCCCGACGCTGTTACCACCTACAAGTCCCTTTACGATGTCCTTGGCCGTGCCTACTGGGAATCTTCAGACCTTACCGCCAAAGACACGATCCAGGGTGCTCGGGATTCTATTTATGAGATCCTCACAGATCTCAATGCCGCCAAACTCGAGGCAAACACCGCTCTCTTCCTCTCTCTGACGATAAAGATCCGGGACAGCAATAAAGCCCTTGATGAGATCAAAGAGAAGATCAACAGCATCACCAAAAATATCTCCACCGCTTCGAGCGTGATCGCGGCGATCACCAAGGTGGTGAGCATTGCACCTACTTTGCTGTAGGAGATATCGCAAGCGACTTCGCAAAAAGACGCAGTGGTCGTGATGGTCGCATGACGAAGCGCCTGCGATGCCGGTCTCCCTATAATGGAAACCGGAAGGAAGTCGCAGAATGGGTCTGTTTAAAAAGAAGATGAAGCAGGAGCATAAGGTCATGCTCCAGGCGGAGCGGGCCGCCGGAGTTCTCCTGCCCGAGTATCACCGTCCCACTGCCGAATGTCCTCACCCGGAGCGCTGGCACATGTACGACTCGATGACCGCCGAGGCTGAGGTCCTCGAGTTTCTTTACAGCCTTGTAACGACCCTCAAGCCGATGCTGATCGTCGAAACCGGTTCGTTTCTCGGTGCCTCTACCATCTGGATCGCGAAGGCGCTCAAGGCGAATGGCTTCGGCAGAATTATCTCCTGCGAGTTCGATCCCATCGTCTTCGCAAAGGCGAAGGAGAAGATCGCCGCCTCTGGACTGGCCGAATGGATCGAACTCCGGAACGAATCGTCGCTCGAGATGCAGGTCGACGGAACCATTGATATTTTCTTTTCTGACTCGGATATGCCTATCCGAGAGTCTGAGGTCAAACGCTTCCTTCCCCAGATTCGTCCGACAGGCGTCATCCTTATGCACGATGCCAGTTCGCATCTCAAGGTCGTTCGGGACGCCGCCCTCAAGATGGAATCTGAAGGTCTTCTATCCTGCATTCTACTTCCTACCCCACGAGGACTTGTCCTCGCGCAACGACGAGAGGGCCGCACCTAGCATCTGGACCGAGCCTATCCTCTCGGCTATCGTCATCTTGCGACATATGTTCTGATCTTTCAAGGAGATCTCCCCATGTCCCGATTTACTGCAGTTCCCTGCCTCGCAGCGGCACTTCTCTCGCTTACCTTGTCGGCACCAGGGCCGGCGCTGGCCCAAAATGTACAGCAGGCCGCTCCAATGTCCCAGGAAGACGGCATGCGCATCATCAACGAGGTTCGCAAGCGCCTCGCCGGCCTCAACAACTATTCCGTTTTCGACTGGATTACCTTCGGCTTTCGTGGCAAGACCCTTGTCTTGAACGGCTATGCCTCCAGACCCACCCTTAAAGACGATGCGGGACGCGCCGTCAAAGACATTCCGGGAATCGACGGCGTGGATAATCAGATCAAGGTCCTTCCCCTGTCGCCCAACGACGACCGTATCCGTGCTGAAGTCTACAACCGCATCTACACTCAGGCTGCCCTACGCAAGTACAATGCCAACCAGGGAACACTCGGCCAAGCCATTGGACCCGCAGGAGGCATCGGAATGATGGCCGGCGGCATCACCAACAATCCTCCACGTGGGTATCATGCCATTCACATCGTCGTGAATAACGGGCACGTAACGCTGTACGGTGTCGTTCTCAACAAGAGCGATGCCTCGATCGCCCTGATGCAGGCTAACTCTGCCCCGGGAGCCTTCAGTGTCGATAACGAACTCGTCGTGCAGGGAGCCGCACCCGGCAAAGAGCCGAGGTAAGTTCCTCTACTCCGTACGTAGCGCCTGCATCGGGTCGACGCTTGAAGCCCGCCATGCAGGCGCTGCACACGCAATAGCAGCTACAAGCAACAACGTAGCCACCATTGCTGCCAGCACCACGGGGTCCATCGGACGCGTACCATACAGCAGCGACCGGATCACATATCCGACCGCCGCGCCGCCGCATACACCAATCACGAGCCCCATTGCCACGGGACGCAGTCCGTCCCGCAGCACGAGACCCAGCACCTGCGCGCGTTGCGCTCCCAGCGCGATTCGAATTCCAATTTCGGTCACCCGCTGGGTTACGAGATAGGACAACACACCATAGAGCCCGACCCCTGCCAGCAATAGCGAGAGCGCAGCGAACGCCAGCACAAGAGATGCTGTCAGGCTCTGGTTCACCGTCGATTCGCCGACGATCTGAGGGATCGTCAGCACATCGACTACCGGTAGTTGCGGATCGAGTGCGGCGAACGCCTTCTGCATAGCAACTGCAAAACTTAGGGGATCGCCACTGGTTCGCACCACCAGCGTGAGTCTGCGCTCCTGATCTCCTGAGAACGCAGGAAAATATGCTGTAGCCTTCGGCTTCTCTCCAACCCGCCAGAGCGCATCCCCCACGATGCCTACAATCTCAAAGGTCCTCTTCTTATCGGTCACATCGGTTCCCATTACGATGTTCCTTCCGAGAGGGTTCTCGCCGGGATAGTATCGTTTCGCAAGTTCCTTAGTGATGATCACCTTCTTCGACTGGTCCAATCGGTCGTGCGCATCGAAGACTCTTCCCGCAATCAACGGTATCTTGAGCACATCAAAGTACTTCGGATCCGCTACCCGATATGCGGCGTCCGGCTGTTTTCCCGGTTCATAGTTCGGGCGCTCCGGAACGATGAAGACCTGGTCCCCACCCCATCCGGCACCCGGAACCACAGAACCTAGTCCCGCAGCCTGAACGCCCGGTATCCTCCGCATGCGTTCGAGCAGAGCCTCTGCAAATGCGACTCTTTGTTCAGGCTTGCTGTACTGATCTACCGGAAGACCATAGCCCATCGTCAGCACGTGATCACCGTCGATTCCAAGGTCCGTCGTACGAAGCTGGACAAAGCTCTTCAGTAGAAGCCCGGCAGCGATCAGGAGCACAACCGTAAGAGCGATCTCAGCGCTCAGCAGCACCTTGCGTAAACGTGCACGCGACACACCTGCACCCGCCGCGCGTGATGAATCCTTCAGGGCGCCGAGGATCCCTTTCTGGGTGGACGAAAGCGCCGGTAGAAGCCCCGCGAGAATGGCCGTCAGGCCCACGACTCCGGCAGCAAACAACACGATCATGCCATCGACATGAATCGAGTCCGCCCGTGGAAGCCCGTGCCAGTGCCCCTTTAGCCACTCTGTTCCAACCAGTGCGAGTAATAACCCGAGAACACCACCGCCTGCGCAGAGGATGATCGTCTCGGTCATCTGCTCGCGTAACAGTGCAATGCGCCCAGCTCCGAGGGCGCCGCGAATCGCCATCTCCTTCTGACGCGCGGCCCCTCTCGCAACCAACAGGTTCGACACATTCAGACAGCCAATCATCAACATGCAGCCAACCGCCGCCATCATCATCTCGAGCGGCGTCTTCACGTCTTCAACAACATCGTCGATCATCGGGCGCGCCAGTGCGTCCTCGGCCACCGGCTTGCCCGGACGGTCCATGTGCATTCTGTACTGCAATGCACTTACCTCGCCGATCGCCGTCTTCAGGCTTACGTCGGGCCGCAGACGCGCGATGGCGTAGGCCCGGTGGTCGTCGTGGCGATCCAGCCATTCCGCTGTTTTGCCATCAGCGTACGGCACCCATAGCTGCGTTCGTGCTTCGGGATAGGTAAACCACTTAGGCAGGACGCCAACGATGGTGTAAGGCTTCGAGTCCAGACGAACCTGCTTGCCGATAATGGAGCGATCTCCACCGAACCTGCGCTGAAAGAAGGACCACGTGAGCACAGCTACCGGGGCCTGCCCCAGCCGGTCTTCCGATTCGGTAAAGGTGCGGCCCAGCGCAGGCTCGACCCCTAAGAGATGAAACAGGTTCCACGAGCCCTGCGCCGCCTGCGCAACCTCCGGCAACTCGCCATGATCTCCGCTTACGTTGAAGCTCCACGAATAGAACGAAGCAATGTCTTCGAACCCGTGCGTCTGCTTGCGCCAGTCATAAAAGTCTCCCGTGGCAACCGGGTTATACGGGGAGCCGCTAGTATTGGCACGGAAATGCTCGTACACCATCACCAGTTTGTCTGAATCGCGAAACGGAAGCGGCTCCAGCAGCACCGCGCGCACAATCGTGAACAAGCAGGTAGTCGCGCCGATACACAGAGCCATCACGGCCACCGCAGTTACCGTGAATCCCGGAGAACGCATCAGAGCCCGCACGGCAAAGCGCAGGTCGCGCGCAATCGTCTCCATCCATGCCCAACTCCAGCCCCGCCGCACCTCGTCCCGCAACAGCGCCGGATTACCAAACTCTCGCCGCGCAGACCTGCGAGCCTCGTCCGGACTTACCCCTCGCCGAATCCGCTCGGCTTCTTCCTGCTCCAGGTGGAAGCGCATCTCTTCGTCCAACCTCGCGGTCTCACTCTCTCGCCGGAGCAGCGTCCCCGCCGACCTCCGCACTTGATCCAACCAGCGCATAGAGCCTCCCTTTGTACCTCAGCTCTCGACCACAAGATCAATTGCCGCCGACAGCCTCGACCATATCTCTCGTTCTTTTTCGAGCTGCGCCCGGCCCGCCGTCGTCAGCGAATAAAACCTGGCCTGCCGGCCCGTTTCCGTCTCCGCCCACTTCGAACGGATCCACCCCTGCTGCTCCAGCCGCTGCAAGGCCGGATACAGCGAGCCCTGCTGTACCTGCAGCACCTCGTTTGAGATCTGCTGAATCCTCTTCGCGATCGCCCACCCGTGTTTCGGCTCGAGCGAAAGCGTCTTCAGAATCAGCAGACTCAGCGTTCCTTGCACAAGATCATTCGGTTTTCCCATACTATGTTTATCTACACCATACAAATGTAGATCGTCTAGGCATCGTTACGCAGATCGATCCCCCATGGTTCCCACACACTCAAAAATATTTAAAGATTGAACAGTTCTTTGAGCCGCTTCGTCTGGGCCCGGCTGACAGGAATCTCCGTCTTCTTCGGGTCATCCATCCTGAGCTGATAGCTCGACTTGAACCATGGCACCACTTCGCGGATATGTTGAATATTCACAAGGAACGACCGGTGAACGCGCCAGAATGCCTCGGGGTCCAGTTGCTCCTGCAACTCCTCGATGGTTCTGCAGTTCGCGTGTCCCTCGACCGTCGGGGTCACAACCGTAATCGTTCCCTCATCAATTGTGGCGAAACAGATCTCCTTCTGGTCCACCAGTAACAGGCGGCTCTGCGCCCGAACGATCACCTTACCGGTATTTGCCCTCGCTACTGGAGCCTGCGTCTGCTCCCCTATCAGTCTCAAGAGCGCATCCAGCTTGGATTCCGTATCGGCCGAGGAGCTTCCGTCAGCGCGCTCACCTTGAGTCAGGCGGCTCTGAGCTTTTTCGATGGTTTGCAGGACACGCTTACGGTCGAAGGGCTTCAGCAGATAATCCACCGCATTCACCTCGAACGCTCGCACCGCATACTGGTTGTAGGCCGTGGCAAAGACTACCTGCGGCAGAGGCACCCTTCGGTCCAGCAGTTTTTTCAGCACTCCGAATCCGTCGAGTCCCGGCATCTGCACATCGAGAAAGACCACATCGGGCCTGTGGGTCCGGATCAGTTCAACCGCCTCGATTCCGTTGGTTCCCTGCGCCAGGACGTCTACCCCACCCGCGCGCTCCAGCAGATACTGCAACTCCTGCCGTGCCAGCGGTTCATCATCGATAATCAGAGCTGTAAGAGCCATTTCGACGGGTCGAGTGCATTACAACCCTACGGATGCACCCCTAGTCACTATACGCCCGGAGCCTCGCCGGGGCGTGGTCCTGAGCGAGATCGTGCCCGCATTGCGTGCAATAGACATCGGTAATCTGAACTCCACGGAAGCATCGGCCACAGACCGGCGCCATCTGGAACTGGCACTGGGGACAAAAGTGGCAGCTCGAAGCAATCTCGGTTCTGCAATGGGGGCAGGGACGCAGCAAGGGCTGCCGCAGAAGGAAGTACACGACCGCGCCGATTCCGCCGGGCATTAGCACAACGATCAGCATCCAGATGCCCGGGGACATCCTGCGACGCTTTACGTCACGGCTCACATACCCCACCAGCAGAACATAGCTCGCGAAGGCAGTGCCCCACGAATAACTCATCAGCACCCGCATCGGCAGCATCTCGTGCTTCTGGTGGGGCATGACCACATGAAACAGATACTGAACGGCAGCGAAGACGAGAACGGCCAGAACGACCGACCAGCCTGGGATCAGGCTCAGTTCGTCCTCCTGTCCGGCCTGTACCTCCTGCGATCTGCTTTCGTTCGATGCCGAGAACATCGTCATCACGCCGTCTCTCCTCTGGACCGTCTTCCATGCATACGACGAAACCAGACCATCGCCAACAGCGCGGCCGTCGCCGGAAGAAACCAGAACAGGAGTACCACATACTGACCGCTTGCGTCCGGAATTCCTGTCGGGACCAGCTCATACTCGTCCAACAGCGTCCACACCGCCGTTACCAGAATCACCACCATTGAAGCGCATACTCCCAAGGGAGCCCAAAGGCTGCGAATGCGGTTTCGCCGTGCCGACATTTGTCTTGCCCGCTCGCGCACCACCCGATGCGTTCGGTTCACAAGCGAGGTCCGGGCTCCTATCTCGAGCGACCCGATCGCCTGCCGCGCCAGCTCCACCTCGCCCTGCGCTTTACCCTCGGTCCATTCGTTCATCTGCCCGCCTCCGCCACCACAGGACGATAGCTCCGCAACTTTTCCAGCTCAGGCTTCAACGAGGCCAGGCCCCTGTACAACCGAGACTTCACCGTCGAAAGCGGCGAACGCGTTACCGCGGCAATCTCCTCCAGAGAGAGTTCCTCATAAAACCGAAGCACCAGGACCTCTCTATAAGAAGTATCCAAGGTTAACAAGACCTCACCAACTTCGGCCGAATCTTCCGACGAAGCGAACTGCTCCAGCGGCGAGGGTCCCGTCGTCGCCACTTCGAACGGACGGTCGTCCTCATCGCTCTCACTCATCTCATCCAGGCTTGCCATCGTACGCTTTCGCGATAGATCGATCACCAGGTTACGCGCAATCGTAAATAGCCATGTATCGAATCTTGCCTTACCGTTGTACTGCGCGCCCCGAACCAGCACACGCATCCATGTCTCCTGAAAAAGGTCCTCCGCCACCTCGCGACGACCGGTCAGGAACAGGAGATAGCGCAACAAACGATGCTGATACTGTTCAATGAGCCGGTCGAGCAACTCAGCGTCCTGGCGCTTCAGGCCGCGCGCAATCGCTGCGTTCTCTTCCTGGGTCAGCGCAATCTGCGCCGCCGTTATCGATAGGGATCCGCTATTCACTGAGGTACTGACGCGAGTTCCACCCAAAAAGTCTCGGTCGTCGGACTCGCGGCTTGAAAAACCTCGTTTTGTCTCCAAACGACCCATCCGATCATCCTTCAAAGGGCTCAATTGTCTCTATCTTGTAATTCTACGGCGTCCCCAGAGCCCGGGAACACCGTTTTCTTTCCCGACCCCAAAAGCCTCCTGCGAGGTGAAATATCGCCCTCCGCCTGCGATACTTGAAGTCATGGAAGTTCTCTATGGCCTCCACCCCGTCGAAGAGGCCATCCGGGCCGGTTCCGGTCGCCTCGACCGCATCTCCGTCGCTCGCGAGCGTCGCGATGCAAAGCTCGATCGCCTCTCTTCCCTGGCTCGTTCCGCTGGCGTCCGCGTCTCGGTAGAACCCCGCGATCAGCTCACGCGCGTTGCCAAGACCGAGGCGCATCAAGGCGTCGTCGCCTATCTTCGCGAACGGGCATTCCTCACCATTGAGGACCTTCTCGTCCCCGCCGCTGACGGCCACCATCGCTTCTTCCTCGCCCTCGACGGCCTGGAAGACCCCCACAATCTCGGTGCCCTGCTCCGCACCGCCGACGGGGTCGGGGTCGACGGCGTTATTCTTCCGGAGCGTCGCAGCGCCCCCATCACCGCTACAGTCGCCAAAACGTCTGCAGGGGCCTCCGAACACATCCGCGTCGCCCGCGTAACCAACCTCGTCCGCTCCCTCGAGCAGATGAAGAAGGCCAACATCTGGGTCATCGGTCTCGACGAGCGCGGAACCCCCGATTACACCGACTTCGACTTCGCCACCGACTGTGTCCTCGTCCTGGGACGCGAAGGCGCCGGTCTCCACGACCTGGTCAAGAAGACCTGCGATCATCTATTGCGAATCCCCATGGCTGGGCAGGTCTCCTCGCTCAACGTCTCCGTCGCCGGCGCCGTCGTCATGTACGAGGCCATGCGCCAACGCCAAGCCTCAAAGCTGAATCCAGTCGTCCAACCAAAGCTGGCCGCTCTCGCAAAACCTGCGAAAAAGCCGAAGGGCCTCGGCAGTATCTAATGATTCGTTCCACCATACTCACCGTTCTCCTCAGTGCCGCCGCAGCCGGGATGGCGCAACAGCCTGCTCCATCGGAACCTCAGGGCCAGGTCCTCTTTCACCGCAACGAAGATCCCTCGGCCCAACCCCGTTCCGGTAAGCCCTCCCGAACGCCGGAAAAAGCCATCGCCGCCATCACGGACGCCGAACGCTCCGCCATTGCCTTCACGGCCTGGGATCTCGACCTGCACCTCGCCCCCGCTACCTCGCACCTTGCCGCTCGAGCCCGCTTTACCGTCCGCAATATTTCGTCCGCCCCGGTCTCGCAACTCGCACTCCAGGTCTCCTCTACCCTCCACTGGGAGAGCCTAAGCGCACCCATACCCCTTACCCTCACCGAACACGTCCTTGCTACCGATGCCGATCACACCGGTCAGGCAACCGAGGCCCTTGTCGTCCTCTCACGCCCCATTCCACCGGGCTCCAGCCTTACGCTGACCGGCTTCTATTCAGGCCCTATCACCGCCTCCGGCGAGCGACTCACGCGCATCGGCGCTCCTCCCGATCAGGCCGTAAACGCCGATTGGGACCAGATATCCCCAGACATCATCGCCCTCCGAGGCTTCGGCAATGTCCTCTGGTATCCCGTCTCCTCTCCTCCACTTTTCCTCGGGGACGGCGCAAGGCTCTTTCAGGCCATCGGCCTCTCGCGCCTCCAGCAGGCCTCCTCGACTGTTCATCTCCGGCTCTCGATCGAGTACGTCGGCGAGCCTCCTGTGGACGCGTTCTTAAATGGTCAACGTCAGCCCCTCGATCACGTCACAGAGGAGCCCAACGCTCCAGTCGAGGAATCCCATGGCGTCGCGACCACGGACTTTCCGGCCGCCTCCCTCGGATTTCGCACCCCCAGCCTCTTCGTCACCGCCCAGGCTTCCCATCCTTCCGAAAATCAGCTGCTCCAGGTGACGACAACTCGTCCAGAGGCCATCGCTCCCTTTACCACTGCATCCACCAATGTTGCGCCTCTGCTCCGCGACTGGCTGGGCCCGGCCCCACTTACTCCTCTCACCCTCATCGATCACTCCGGACAGCCCTTCGAAGAGGACGCCTTCCTGCTTGTTCCCCTCACCGCTACGGACGCCCGCCAGATTACCCCTGCAATGGTCCATTCGTTGGCGCATGCCTGGTTTCGGTCGTCACTGCCATGGCTCAACGAAGGCGTCCCCCAGTTCATCTCACTGCTCTACACGGAATCCACCGATGGCCGCGACAAGGCGCTTGCCGAGCTCCGCCAGCTCATCAACCCGCTTACCCTAGTCGAACCGGAAAAGCCAGCTGAGGAAGCTTCTACCCCTCCGGCTGATTTCAGCAGAGGCTACTCCAGCTCCTCCAGCAGCTCCAGCTCCCCCGAGCCTCTACCGGCGGGCCCACCTGACCCTCTGCCATCTACACTGCCTCCACCTCCGGGCCAGCCCGGCCAGAGCTTGATTGCAGCGCATGACGAGGTGTACTACCGGGCCAAAGCCGCGGCGGTCCTGTGGTTGCTGCACTCCATAGTCGGTGATGTTCCCCTCAAGCGGGGCCTGCAGACCTACCGCGACGAAGTACGCCACGCAGCCCCCAATACTCCGGAAGACCCTCACGCCTTTCAGCGTGTTCTTGAAGCCGCCTCACACAAGGACCTCTCCGCCATCTTCGATGACTGGGTTTACCATGACCGCGGCCTCGCCGATCTCTCCATCGTCAACGTCACGCCCCGTGATCTTCCCGCCCGCAACGGCAAAGGCGTGAGCTGGTTGGTGGCTGTTGAAATTCACAATGCCGGCTACGTCACGGTCGATGTACCGGTCACGGTCCGTTCCGGAACTCTCACATCGACCGAAAAAGTCCATATCCCGCCCCGCTCCAGCGTCTCCACTCGTATCGTCTTCGAGGGTGTTCCGCAGGAGATCCAGGTCAACGACGGCACGATCCCGGAGACCACCAGCCCCATCCATGTACGCGAAATCCATGTCGCGCCAGCCCCAATATAGGTGTCGTGTCGATTTACCGATTCCAGACTTAGCCAATTCCTCTTCCGTCGAGATGCCGGTCTATGAACTTTGCACTTCGAAACAGAATCGTCCGCTTGGCGTCGCTGCCGCCGCATGCGAAGGCTGTGGTTACCGGCCTTAACCTGTTACATCCCAACCTTTTAGAAAAAGTACTTTTCGCCCGAGGCTGCGTCCGCTCCTGCCACAATGCCGGCATCAAAATCATAGGGAAGTGAGAAGGCTCACTGGGCCACCTTCTCTGAAAAGATGGTAATCGGAACGGCGGCATCAGCTAAACCAACTTGAACCTTGCACCGCCTTCACCGCTTCCCCTAAACTCCTCTGAAAGAGTCAAAATAACGTGCTTTTCCCACACAAAACCGCGGCATCCCTTCTGCTTGCAACCTCTTTGCTGAGTTACAACGCCGGGGCCCAGTCGTCAAGCTCGTCGAATTCGCAGTCTTCGTCCACTCTCGACAACGACCGCCAACGCACTCCCGCGCGTCCGCGCGTTGCTCAGCCTGAAGCCGGAGGAGCCGCCGTTACCCTCGAGACCAGCGAACCGCTCTTCTACGTCGCTGCCGCGCTCAATACCTGCGGATACGATGCCGATCTCGAAGCCTCTGCCCCCGTCCGCAAGCAGATTCGCGATGAGATCAACCAGGCGCTCGCCTCCGCCACACCCGATGCGCGCGACCACCGCGATGCGCTCTGCGGCTATATCCGCCAGCACAGCTTGGCGGATTCCGGCCTTAATCTCGCGCAGTATGTCTCCCTCTCCCTTTATCTCAACCCGCCGCCCCAACTTAATCCTGCGGCCGAGGAGACTGAACTTCCTCCTGACTCCACCCAGGTCGTCAACATTCTTCCCCTGCTCCGCACCTTCGCTGAAGACATCAATCTGCACGGCATCTGGGTAACACACCACACGGAATACGAAGCGCTGGTCGACAAAGTCCACGATCCCCTGACAAAGACGATTCTCGATACGAATATCTATCTCCGGTTGCCTGTCTCAAGCTATGATGGGCGCCGTTTTCTGGTTCTGCTGGAGCCCATGCTCGCGCCATCCACCACCAATGCGCGTATCTACGGCAACGATTACATCGTCGTCGTCTCGCCCTCCGGCAATCCACTCGGCCAGGTTCATATGGACGAGATCCGGCACACCTATCTCCACTATGAGATTGAGCCTCTGGTCTACGCCCGCGCCAGCGCCATGGATCGCCTCCTTCCGCTGCTCAAGGCGGTTCAGGACGCTCCCCTCGAGTTCACCTATAAGTCCGATATTTCGGCATTCATCACGGAAAATCTCATCAAAGCCGTCGAAGCTCATACCATGGATACCGGCTCCCCCAAGCCAAAACGGCCCGGCCAGGTAAAGCAGCGCTCCGATATGACGAATTACGAGGCCGAACTTACGGCGTGGGAGCGTCAATCCGAGGCCGTTCGCCGCAAGCAGGTCGATCTCGACATGCGGCAGGGCTGGGTTCTGGCGAGCTATTTCTATGACAAGCTCGGACAGATGGAAAAGGACGGAGCCAGCCTGAAAGAGGACATCGCAGAGATGGTATACGGCATGGATGTCGATCGTGAGCGTCACGCCGCCGAGCAGGTTGCGTTTCTGCCGGAGGGCAGCCACGACTTCGTCAAGCGTGCTCCCCGGCAGCTCAAAGGCCTGGACCTCGCCGAGATGAGGTTGATGAAGGGCGATACTGCCGGTGCCGGGATGATGGCTGAAGAGGCTCTCAGGACCAACCCGAACGACCCCCAGGCCAACTATCTGGCTGGCCGTGTCGAACTGGTACAGGGCGACCCTGAATCCGCCCTTACTCACCTGAACAAGACGCTCACACTCACCAAAGACCCGCGTACGCTGGCCTGGACTCACATCTATCTTGGTCGTCTGTATGATATTGCGCGTGACCCGGAGCGTCCTGAGAGCGAACACCCCGAACGCACGAAGGCCGTCGCTGAGTACAAAGCCGCTCTGGCAGTACGTGATTCCCAGCCCGACACCAAAGCTGCTGCAGAGAAGGGTCTTAAGGAGCCTTTCCTTCTCCCGCAGCGGTCCAACAGCAACAATGAAGATAACGAACCTTTAGACCCCACCGGCAAAGCTGAGAAGGACGCCTATCGACCACCTTCGCCCCAATGAGCGACTCTGCTCGTTGGAGCGTCCAACATTTCAGTACAGTTAATTCCTAGCGAGGGAGCATGCCGACGCGCCGCAGAAAGTCCGCACGAGTTTCATCGAGCGAGACGCTCGCCCCTCCCTGGGATCACCGATTCAAGCGCCCCGACCTGCTTACCCTGGCGCTTACGCACCGATCTCTTGCCTACGAGACCAGCCCCGACAGCCTCTTCAACCCGGCCACCGACAACGAGCAGCTCGAGTTCGTGGGCGACGCCATCCTCGGCCTCGCTGTCGCCGAGAGTCTTTACCGCCGCTTTCCCGACTCTCGCGAGGGAGAGCTTACTCGTCTCCGGGCCTCCCTTGTCAGCCGCCGCCATCTCGGTGCCGTCGCCCAGCGCATAGGCCTTGGAGCCATGCTTCGCCTCGGCCGCGGCGAGGAGCAAAGCGGAGGCCGGCAGAAGCCGGCGCTGCTCGCAAATGCCCTCGAAGCCGTCATCGCTGCCCTCTATTTTGACGGAGGGCTCGAGGTCGTTCGCCCCTTCATCGAGCGCCATATCATCGAGCCATCCATGCCTGATCTCCACGGAGCTCTCAGCGCGCGAGACACCTTTAGCGGAGCCATCGGCGATCATAAGTCCGCCCTCCAGGAACACCTGCAGGCAACGGGCGCCGGTCAGCCCCAGTACGTCCTCACATCGCAGAGCGGACCTGACCACCAGAAGCTCTTCCGTGTTGAGGTCCGCGTCTCCGACGGTCTTGGAGGGTCACGAGCCCTGGCGGAATCCGAGGGCACCACAAAAAAACAGGCCCAGCAGGAGGCGGCCCGCATCGCCTTCGAACGTCTCCAGACCGAGCGAAACCTTACCTCTCTCGCTGCGGAACCTGGAATTGTCGAACGTGGTCGCGCAGGTACAGGGGCGGCACGATGAGCGGCCCCAGCCTCACCTCTGCTTCTCCCCCTGAGGTCCACCCCTCCATGGGGTTTGTTGCGGCTCCCCGCCGGATTCCCCCTTCAGAGCCTCGCGGCCCGCATCAGCCTCAGGGTCACTCTCACATCCCCAAACCTGGCATCCTTCCGGCGGTGCAGTCCCTGATCGTCATCATTGTGGTGGCGGTCTTCATCGTTACCTTTACGGTCCAGCCGTTCCGCATCCCGTCCGGCTCGATGGAGCCGACTCTTCTCATAGGCGACTTCCTCTTCGTAGACAAGCAGGTCACCGCAGACTCAATCGGCTCACTTTTTCTACCTCCTCCCTCTATCCATCGGGGCGATGTCATTGTTTTTCACTTTCCCCTCCATCCGGACGTTCATCTCGTAAAACGCGTGGTCGGAATCCCCGGTGACCACCTCCGTCTTCGCAATGGCCATGTCCTGGTCAACGGTCTCCGCCTCGACGAGCCCTATGCGTTTTACCGTCCTTCCGGTCCTGACAATTTTCGCGATAATTTTCCCCGGCTTCAGAACGCCGACCCTGCCATTGACTCGCGCTGGTGGATTCGCATGCGCAAGCTCATCGATGACGGAGGGCTGATCGTCCCCGCAGGAAATTACTTTGTCCTCGGCGACAACCGCAACAACAGTGAAGACAGCCGTTACTGGGGCTTCGTCCCCAGCGAAAACATCGTAGGACGTCCGCTGATGATCTATTTTTCCCTGCGCCAGGGCGACGGCTCCGGGTATATATCGGCTCGGCCTGCCGGAGTCGCGCTCCAGCCGTCCAACCAGGCCGGTCCGCTTCGCTTCGCCCGGTGGGAGAGAATCTTCCGGATCGTACGGTAACCTTCGACTTCCCGGTTTTTCGCCCATCGGCGATACACTGGAAAGACACACGTGGAGAGAGCTGGTCGATGAAGACGATGGAATCCATTGAGAACGAAGAAGCTGCGCCCCGGGCCGAGCATCAGACTGAGACCCCCCTCGAATCGCTGGCATCGATCGCCAGCGTGCTTGCCGTAGGCCTCTTTGTGATGACCTTCGTCTTTCAGAACTTCGAAATACCTTCCGCCTCCATGGTCAAAACGCTCCTGATCGGCGACCACGTGCTGGTGGACCGGATCTCGCTGGCGCCACCGGCGAAATGGGCCCCCTTTACCTTCTACCGCGACATTCATCGCGGCGATGTCATTGTCTTCCTCAAGCCTGGCGAACCCGATCTCTTCCTCGTTAAGCGGGCGATCGGAATTCCCGGCGACCATATCCATCTTCGTAACGGGGTCGTTTATCTCAATGGGGTAGCTCAGAAAGAACCTTATGCTGCGATGCCGACCTCGGATGGCGATCCGCAGCACGAGTACAATCCCTACCGCGACGACTTTCCGAGCATCCCGCCCGACCCTATGTACCAAGTCACGGCATCCTGGCAGTACGAACTGCCTCAGCACATCGAGAACGGTGACCTCGTCGTTCCACCCGGAAAAATCTTCGCCATGGGCGACAACCGCCCGGACTCCCTCGATGGCCGCTACTGGGGCTTCGTCCCTCGCGAGAATATCGTGGGCAGACCTATGTTCGTTTACTGGTCCTTTGAAACGCCCGCCGATCAGATCGAAAAGCAGAGCATTAGCGAACGGCTTGCCTTCATGGGCCACATTCTCGTCCACATCGTCGATCAGACGCGTTGGAAGCGCACATTCCATCTCATTCGTTAGCGGGGCTTCAAGGTTAGCCCATATTCTTCATGCGGCAGATCTATCCATCCCAGCACGTCGCGCCGGTTCCCCTGGACGCCTCTCTTCAACCTGGCAATATGGTTGAACAGGAAATCCTGCTCCCTTTGCCTGTTCCCCCTCGCAGCGAAGCGGAACAAAGGAGCATCCCCCCCTTCCGCGCCCATTTTCGCCGTTTCCGGCTGTTTTATCTCGGCATTCTCATCGTTCTTCTGCTCATTTTTGTTCCTCCCCTGGTGAATATCGGGCGCTACCAGCGCCGCATCGCAACCAGCATCGGAGACAGTCTCGGCCGCCCCGTCCACCTGGACCGCATCTCGCTGACTTTGTTTCCCCTGCCCGGCTTCACCATCGAGAATCTCGTTGTAGGCGAGAACCCGGCCTTTGGCGTGGAGCCCATCATCCGTGCCAACTCCGTTCGCGCCACGCTTCGCATCCCCTCTCTTTGGCGTCGTCAGGTAGAGTTTTCTACCATAAGCTTCACCGACCCCAGCGTTAACCTCGTCCATACAGCCGACGGTAAATGGAATATTGAGGGCATCCTCCTCCAGGCATCGCACATTGAAACCGCCCCCACGGCCCAGCGGCATGCCGGCTCCGCTCCGCGTTTTCCCTACATCGAGGCTACCGGTGCCCGCCTCAACTTCAAGCAGGAACAGGAAAAGCTGCCCTTCTCCCTCGTCGATGCAGACTTCGCGCTCTGGCTTCCCGATCCTCACCAATGGCATCTTCGCCTTCGTGCACACCCCACCCGCACCGACTCGAACGTCTCCGATACCGGGACGATCGAGCTTGAATCTACCCTGGGCGCTGCGCCTTCTCTCAGTCAGGTTCCACTCAATCTTCAGGGCCAGTGGCGAGATGCTCCACTTGGAGAAGCCACCCGTGTCCTCTTTGGCCGCGATGCCGGCTGGCGGGGGGAGATGAATCTTTCTGTCAATATTCGGGGGACCTTTGGCGAAAGTGCCGTCACCACTCGCCTCCACCTTGAAGATGCGCGGCCCTCCGACTTTGTTCCTGAGACGCCTCTTTCCGCGCAGGTTGAGTGCTATGCAACCGCCTCAGGACTTTTTCACGCCTTTGAGGATGTTCGCTGCAGCTGGCCTCCAGCAGCTTCGTCCCACGCCCAGGCTGTCGCATTGACTGGAACCATTCCCAATGTCCATCGGCTCAGCGACTCCTCCCTGCAGCTGGGAACATCCGGAATTTCCGCCTCAACGCTGCTGTCCTGGCTTCGCGCCACCAGCCCTCATGTCTCCCCCGATATCGAAGCAACCGGGCTTCTTACCGGAAGCATGACCTACGAAGGCCCAGCTATAGACCGGAAAGACGGCTCTTTAAACGGAAGTGCACATCGCTGGCAGGGGCAGTTCACGCTGAGCGACGCAACCCTCAAAGTTCCGTCCGAGGGAAAGGTAGAGGCGGCCGCCACAACATCGACGGGAAGCGAAACATCCGCAGACGGATCCGTGGTAACCCTGCTCTCTCAGGATGTTCAGGTCTACGCCGCCAGCAGGACCGCCACGCACCATCACGCTGCCGCTCCGGCTCGCGCGCCTGCTCATGGCTTGTTGCTCGCTCCCACTCTGCTGCAGCTTGGCGGCCATGATCCGGCCACTCTCGAAGGACGTTTTGACGCGACTGGCTACACGTTGCATCTCACAGGAACTGCAACTGTTCCCCGCCTTCAAGCTCTCATTCACGCTCTTCCTCCTCTGGGCGATGGCCTTCTGAAAGCTCTCCCGCCGAATCATCCGGCAACGGCTCCATTTCACATCGACCTTACCGCCATTCGTACCTGGCGAGGGCCCCAGACGTGGAGTGACGCTAAACGTCCATCTACCCTTGCATCATGTTGTCAGTCGCAGCGGGCTCAAACGGCCCTGGCCCCATAAGCCCCAGCAACCCTGATGCAATCTCTTGCATCACAGTCCGCAGTAGAATTTACTCTCTCTTTTCCGGTTTTCCGGCTTCTCTCATGCAGGTATGTAGGGCTAAAAAGTGCGCAAGCAGAGACTTCTGCCGGGGGGTTGTCATGGATGAACTACGCTGCCCGAAGATGGATTTGTTAGGTATCCGCCTGATAAAGGCATATCGCCGAATTGACGACACCCAGATCTTAGCGGATTCCGTGTCGGATCAGGTCGAGGCGGAGATTGAAATTACCGTTGTCCAGCAGGAGATGGGGAGACACTCTGAGGAGTGCTCTGTGTGCCAGGCAATCCGGGGTCGCAAGGAGATCCTCCGAGCATTCTCCGAGGGAGATCCTGCCTGGCGGGGCACGATGGCAAGCTGATTCATCGGAGATAACTGCAATCGCCGCACGGCTCTACTGAATTGTCTGCGCATTACGGGCGTCGACAAGGAAAATTGTCTCCCAATCAAGTGAAGTGTATTTACCCTTGCACGGAGATTCCGGAGAAAGTCATCACGACGCGGCTCCGCACCGGAGCGCCGAAGACTCGAGCAGGCTCGAAGACACTAAGCATCAACTGATCAACAACCTGATTTCGAACCGAGATATCCTCCGGTCCGGAGACGATGTTGTAGTCGTATACCCTACCTTGATCGTTTACGAAAGCCTCTACAATGATCGCCGAATCGTGGTTCGTAACGATCGGTCTCGGCATCACCGCGGAGTAGAGATAGTGCGGTGATGTCATCGCTCCCAACGGCTCATCATTTGCCATGACTGGCTGCGGGGCGGCGAAGAGACCCAGCAGAACCATGATTGTGCCGACCAGCATAATCGAGCAGGCTGCACCCGCCGAGACCTGCACAGCCCAAGGCCGAATCGTGTTTTCCCATTTCAGCGCCAGAACGTCGCTCCACGTCCGTTTGCCGGAGGCGATCTCGTGCGAGATTGCAACACGCAGGCGGGTTCCCATATCCGCAGGAGCTCTTGCGGGACCAAGAGAAGCCAATGAGCTCTGCATGGCTCGTAACTCTTCAAACTCCCGATGACATTCCGTGCATTCGTCCAGATGTAGTGCAATCACCTGCATCTGGCGACCGTCCACCGCACCATCCAGATAGCTTGAGAAGGAAGACCGTATCTTGCCGCACTGTGGGGAGTTCATCTCGTCACCGTCCCCGGGCTGGAAACGGCCCCGGTATGAAGGTTGGATGGAACGGAAGTTGTGGAAGTAGCGGAATTCTTTGCGTCGGCGACTAGAAGAGCACGGAGCGCGGAACGTCCACGGGTCAGCCGCGATTTAACCGTGCCGATATTCACATTCAGAATTTCGGCGATTTCTTCATAGGCGAAACCCTCGATCTCGCGCAACACAACAACGGTGCGGAAGACCTCAGGGATCTGGCGGAGCGCCTCTTCGACACGATACTTCAATTCCGATTGCGCAGCATGATCGAAGGGTGACCCCCCCCTGTCCGCCAAGGTTGCGGCGAGCGATATGCCATCCTCCCCGGAATCTCCTGAGTCGATTGCCGAGTCAATCGTGAGCTCCTGCTTTTTGTGCCGCGACCACCAGCGGCGCTGGTTCGAGGCTTCATGCAGGGCAATTCGGTAGAGCCATGTCCTGAGACTTGAGTCACCATGAAAGCCGCGAATGCTGCGAAAGACCTTAATGAAGACTTCCTGCGTGATATCGGCCGCATCGGCGGAGTCGGTCAGGCTGCGTGCGATGAGAGAGTAAAGTGGCTGATGGTATTGCGCAATGAGGATGCCAAAAGCCTCCTCGCTGCCGGCCTTCAGATCGGCGACGAGCGCCGCTTCTTCCGTCGTAATGCCTATCGCGCTGGTCAGATTTCCCAAGAACGTGCCCGCCTGCATATCGGGTGACCTCTACACTAAAACTTTTGTGTAACGCATGGCAAATGCACTGTTTCTGATGCATAGAATGAAGAAACTGCGCCGCCGGCGGCAGAGTGCTCGCTCACTCTAGAGACTTAGACACCAGTCAATTGCGTGAAGTTCCCATGAGGTTTGACGAATCTTTAAAGGTAGCGGAAAATAGAAAGAGTCCTTCCAAGAGAGTGGGCCTGTGGCGCAGCTGGGAGCGCGCTTCCATGGCATGGAAGAGGTCATCGGTTCGATCCCGATCAGGTCCACCAATAATCCCAACAACGTAGCGGTTTCGCAGAAAAACGCGATGCGCTTTCGATACGTTGGTTCTCATGCTGCATCCTCCGCAGCACTTTCTACGACACTCCTTGAGCGGTCCATAAGAACATCGACCACCCGGCTTTGTACGTATCGCTTGGCTCATGTCAGAGTCTTGGTATAAATGCTCTCGTCGTGGACGATGTTGGCGTGGCGCATCAATTCCTGGACCACTTTAATATCTTCCCCGTTAGCTTTGAGCAGCATGGAATGGGTGTGCCGGAAGGTATGGCTGCCGACCCACTTCGTGATTCCGGCCCGCTTTGCGGCGGGCTGCAAGAAGCGATTCAGAAGCGTATCGGCCCAGGGCGGCATTTTGCCCTGAACTCGTTCGCTCGCGAAGACCCAGTCCTCCGGATCGGCATAGCAAGTTTCCCGCCTCCAGGCCCAGCAACTCGGCAGTAGTGAACTCATCGATGGGAACCGGCCTGCGGGAGGTCTCCGTCTTGCACTTCCCGACAATACCGTCCACGACCGACCGGGGTAACGTCCATCTGCAACGTCTTCCAGTCGATGCCCATCCACCACAAACCCAGGATTTCGCTGATGCGTAGCCCTGTCGTTGCCGCCACGATGCCAATGACGCGCATCTTCTGTGGCAACTCCAGCATGAGCGCACGAAATTCCGTCACTTCCAACGGTTCCGTAACCCGCTTCCGCTTGGTGCTCTGGCGGACGGCAAAGGTGGGGTCTCTCCATGGTTGAGCCAGCCGTAGCGGATCGCGTGTTGAAAGACTTCGCTCATGATGCCCTTGATCTTCGCTTTCGTGCCATTCGATAAATCATCGATGGAGCCAAGCCACCGCCCTACTGCGACTGCTTTGATCTCCCGAAGACGGTAACCGCTCCAATGCGGAACGATTCTCGCCTTCAGATAAACAGCGTAGGTCTGCTTCGTCTGTCGGACCTTCCGCTCGGATTCTTTTTCCAGATCCTCGATCAACCGATAGTGTTCTACTAATTGCTCGAATGTTTCTGGCAGGCCTTCTGGACGTGAGGTGTGATGGTTAACATCGAGGAAGCAAGATCGCCATCTCCTTTAGAACATCTAAAGTAGCTGCCGGGAGGATCGCACGTCGGTTTGAGTATTCTTGCGATAGTCCAGGAATCGGTTCAAGAGCCGAGGAGTGTGCGCGCAGCTTGTTAGCGTTGCCTGTCGTTGTCCCTCCTGGGGGATAATCCAGAAGGTATTCGCCAGCACCCGCGCTAGCCAAGGGCGTGTCGATAAAGACGTGAGTCTTATGGTGAAATGTTTTTCTCCCGACCGCTGAAACTTTGTTCAAGAGGACCGTCTCAGTTCTGATCCGCTTAAGATCGTTGGAGCAATCGACCTGGCCGGAACACCTTACCAGTCTTTCTCCGTCGCCGGTAAGCGAGCAGGACTGGATGGCCCGCGTGGCAACCTCACCGTCGAGTTTGCTCGGCTTGCTGGCAGGCTCAGGCCCCGTATGGCTGGAGGGAGAACGTCCCCGGCGTCCTGTCGATCGACGACGGACGAACGTTTGGAGCCGTCCTCGGGATGCTGGTTCAACTCGGGTATGGGATCGCCTGCCGAGTTCTTGACTCTCAATTTACTGGAGTATCCCAACGACGGCGTCGCGTCTTCGTTGTCGAGACTGGAGAGCTGCCGCGGCGATATTCCTTGAGCGCCACAGCTTGTCGGGGGAATCCTCCGCCGCGTCGAGAGACGCGGCAAGCCAAGCACAGACTATAATCCTCTAACCGCAACGACAGGGATTGTCTCCATGACGGAGTCTTCTGAATACGTGCTGGAGACCCTTGGGGAAAGCGGGGAGCGCACTCTTTACCGCGGCCGGCAGCGTGGCAACCCATTTCCGGTCTTGCTGGCGGCACTCGCCGCAGAACGTCCGTCACCTCAGGGGCTTCGGCGGATCGAACACGAATACTCGCTCAGGACCGAACTCGACCCTACGTGGGCAGCCCGTCCTCTGGAGGTGACTCGTCACGACGGCCGGACGATGCTGGTCCTCATGGATCCTGGCGGCGAGCCACTGGATCGGGTCCTTGAAAGGGTCGAGGGGCAACCGCTCGAGCTGACTCGCTTTCTGCGCATCGCCATCGGCTTGGCGACAGCAGTCGGCCAAGTCCATCGGCACGGTCTCATTCATAAGGACATCAAGCCTGCAAACGTGCTGGTCGACGACGCCGGCAACGTCCGACTGACCGGATTCGGGATAGCATCCCGGCTGCCACAGGAGTGCCAGGCGCCCGCGCCGCCGGAGGTCATTGCCGGAACCCTTGCCTACATGGCACCCGAACAGACCGGTCGCATGAACCGCTCGATCGATGCCCGGAGCGATCTTTACTCTCTGGGCGTCACCCTGTACCAGATGCTGACGGGCACTCTGCCGTTTGTTGCCGCCGATCCGCTGGAGTGGATCCACTGCCACATTGCGCGCCAGCCGACGCCGCCGCGCGAACGCGGCACTGTCCCCGAGCCGCTCTCGAGTCTCGTCATGAAGCTCCTCGCCAAAAACGCTGAGGAGCGCTACCAGACTGCCTCCGGCCTGGAGACCGATCTTCGGATGTGCCTGGCGGAATGGGAGTCGCATGGCCGCATCGATGCGTTCCCGCTGGGCGCGCGCGACACGTCGGACCGATTGCTGATCCCCGAGAGACTGTACGGGCGAGAATGCGAGGTCAACGCTTTGCTGGCGGCCCTCGACCGGGTCGTGGTCGAGGGCACACCGGAACTGGTGCTCGTCTCCGGTTACTCCGGTGTCGGCAAATCCTCCGTGGTAAATGAATTGCACAAGGTGCTCGTTCCGCCGCGCGGGCTTTTCGCTTCCGGAAAGTTCGATCAGTACAAGCGCGACATCCCGTATGCGACCCTGGCACAAGCGTTCCAGGCCCTCGTCCGTCAGATCCTCGTAAAGAGCGAAGGGGAGATGGGCCAGTGGCGCGGCGCACTGCGGGAAGCGGTGGGCCCAAACGGGCAGCTTATCGTCAACCTGATCCCGGAGGTCGAGTTCATCCTCGGGAAACAGCCGCCCGTTCCAGAGCTGCCGCCGCGAGATGCGCAGAACCGCTTCCAGTTGGTGTTCCGGCGGTTCCTTGGGGCGTTTGCCCAGCCGGAGCACCCGCTTGCATTGTTCCTCGACGATCTGCAATGGCTGGACGCGGCGACCCTTGAACTGCTGGAGCACCTGATTAGCGATCCGGATGTGCGGTGCCTGATGCTGGTCGGGGCCTACCGCGACAACGAGGTCAGTTCGTCTCACCCGCTCATGCGGACCCTGGGGACGATCCGCAAGGCCGGTGCGAGGGTGCAGGAGATCACGCTAGCGCCTCTTCGGCTCGAGGATGTAGAGCAACTCGTCGCCGATGCCCTGCACTGCGATCGGGATGCCGCCCACCCTCTGGCGCAGCTGGTGCACGAGAAAACCGGCGGCAATCCGTTCTTCGCTATCCAGTTCCTCACGGCGCTCGCCGAGGAAGGGCTGCTCGTGTTCGATCCGGAGCCGGGGTTCTGGACATGGGACTTGGCGCGCATCCGCGCCAAAGGCTACACCGATAACGTCGTGGATCTCATGGTCGGGAAGCTGAAGCGGTTGCCCGACACGACCCAGGAAGCACTCAAGCAACTCGCCTGTCTCGGGAACGTGGTCGAGATCGCCACCCTGACTCTGGTTCACGGCAAATCAAAAGAGGAGATCCACAAGGCACTCTGGGAGGCCGCTCGGACGGGGCTGATCTTCTGTCTGG
The DNA here is from genome assembly GCF_004217555.1 of Edaphobacter modestus. Classification (GTDB taxonomy): domain Bacteria; phylum Acidobacteriota; class Terriglobia; order Terriglobales; family Acidobacteriaceae; genus Edaphobacter; species Edaphobacter modestus. The sequence goes on along the minus strand of NZ_SHKW01000001.1, from coordinate 4,351,790 downwards.
AGAGCTCCTACACGTTCCTCCACGACCGCGTTCAGGAGGCTGCCTATGCGCTCATCCCCGCAGACGAGCGGGCGGCGGCACACCTTCGGATTGGCCGAGTGCTTGCGGCACGGACGGCGCCGGACGAGATCGAGGAGAATATTTTCGAGATTGTGAACCAGCTGAATCGCGGCGCCGCACTGATCGATGTGCGGGAGGAATGCGAGCGTGTCGCCGAGCTTAATCTTCTTGCCGGCAAGCGCGCCAAGACTTCAATGGCCTACGCCGCGGCGCTGAAATATCTCGCTGCCGGCCGCAAGCTGCTAGCGGAGGACAGTTGGGAGCGGCGCTACGAACTCACCTTTGCGCTTGAGTACCACCGCGCCGAGTGCGAGCTGCTGACTGCAGACCTGGCTGCGGCGGAAGAGCGGCTCACGATGCTTTCCCGAGGCGCTATGAACCTCCTAGACACCGCCATCGTAGCCTGCCTGCGCATGACGCTTTACACCACCCTGGATCGGAGCGACCGTGGTGTCGAGGTGTGCCTCGATTTCCAACGGCACAGAGGCGCCCACTGGTTGCCGCATCCCACAAATGACGAAGTCAGGCAGGAATACGAGCAGATAGGGCGCCAGCTCGGCGGCCGATCGATCGAGGAACTGATTGACTTGCCGTTAATGAATGATCCGGAGATTCGCGCGACGCTCAATGTTCTGACGGAGGTCGTGACGCCAGCATTGTTCACCGACAAGAATTTGCTCTCACTGGTGATTTGCCGGATGGTCAATCTCAGCCTCGAACATGGCAACAGCGACGGATCGTGCTTTGCTTATGTCTGGCTCGGTATGATTCTCGGACCGCACTTTGGCGACTACCAGGCCGGATTCCGATTCGGCAGGCTCGGGTACGATCTAGTGGAGAAGCGGGGACTGCATCGCTACCAGGCGCGGGCGTACATGTCCTTCGGGAATCTTGTCATGCCCTGGACGAGGCACATCCAGACGGGCCGGGCGTTGGTGCGTCGCGCCTTCGATGCCGCGAACAAGACCGGCGACCTGACCTTTGCGGCCTATAGCTGCAACAATCTGAACACGAATCTGCTGGCGAGCGGCGATCCTCTGGGCGAGGTGCAGCGAGAGGCCGAGAACGGGCTCGAATTCGCGCGGAAGGCGCGATTTGGGCTGGTGATCGACATTATCACCGGGCAGCTCGGTCTGATCCGGACGCTGCGTGGCCTGACGCCGGAGTTCGGCTGCTTCAATGAGGAAGGGTTCGACGAGAGCAGCTTCGAACAACATTTTGAGAGTGATCCGCGTCTGGCGCTTCCCGAGTGCTGGTATTGGATCCGCAAGCTTCAGGCGCGCGTCTACGCGAACGATTGGGCTTCCGCCGTCGAGGCAGGATCGAGGGCCCGACAGCTTCTCTGGACGTCGCCGTCATTCTTTGAAGTGGCCGAATACCACTTCTATGACGCGCTCGCGCGAGCAGCACAGTACGATGCGGCATCGACCGACGAACGGTCTCAGCATCTGGAGGCCCTCGCCTCACACCACAAGCAGTTCGAGGCGTGGGCGGAGAGCTGCCCCGAGAATTTCGCCAACCGTGCCGCGCTGCTCGCCGCCGAGATCGCTCGCATCGAGGACCGCGCCCTCGATGCGATGTACTTGTACGAGCAGGCGATTCAGTCTGGCCGGGAGCACGGCTTCGTGCAGAACGAGGGTCTGGCTAATGAGTTCGCCGCGCGGTTTTATCTGGCGCGGGGCTTCGAGACGGTCGCCCACGCCTATCTGCGCAACGCGCGGAACTGCTACGACCGCTGGGGCGCGGTGGGGAAGCTGAAGCAGCTCGAGGCACTCTACCCGCACCTTAGCGAGGAACAGAGTCCCACATCTCCCGCCGCCACGATCGGCACGTTCGTGGGGCAATTGGACGTCCAGACGGTGGTCAAGTCCTCACAGGCACTCTCGAGCGAGATGGTTCTCTCCCACTTGATTGAGAAGCTCATGCGAATCGCGGTGGAGCATGCAGGAGCCGAGCGGGGCCTGCTTATCCTTCTCCGGGGCGACGAGCCCCAGGTCGAGGCGGAGGCCACCACCGCCCACGGCAGTATCGACGTCACCGTTCGACAAACCGCCCTCACGCCATCTGATCTCCCCCAATCTGCGCTTCATTATGTGATCCGGACGCAGAAGCAAGTTGTCCTTGATGATGCGTCGGTCAGGAATGTGTATTCCGAGGACGAGTATGTCCAGCAGAAGCGCCCCAGATCTGTTTTATGTCTTCCCATCGTCCAACAATCGAAGCTTGTCGGCGCACTCTACCTGGAGAATAATTTGACTCCGTGCGCCTTTACGTCGGACCGGGTCGCAGTGCTGGAGTTGTTGGCTTCGCAAGCCGCGATTTCGCTGGAGAACGCCAACCTCTATTCTGATCTGCAACGCAGCGAAGCCCTCCTGGCTCAAGGGCAGAGCATAAGCCACACAGGCAGCTTCTGCTGGAATACCGTCAGCGGCGAGATCTTCTGGTCGGAGGAAACCTACAAAGTTTTTGAATATGATCGATCCGCGAAGCCAACGATGGAGTGGGTATTTGATCGGATTCATCCCGACGATAGAGAGTTCGTGCGTCAAAGCATCGATCAAGCGATCAACGAGAAGACAGGATTTGATATTCAACATCGCTTGCTGATGCCGGAGGGGAGAGTCAAGCACGTTCGCGCATCGTCTCGCGTGTCGGAGTCTTCTCGGAGCAGCCTCGAATTTGTGGGCACCCTCATGGACATCACCACGGCAAAGCAGTCTGAAATGAAGCTTCGGGAGAGCGAGGCATATTTAGCAGAAGCACAGAGGCTCAGCCATACTGGCAGTTGGGCATGGACCCCAGCGACGGGCGAAAACAGGTACTGGTCCGATGAGTGCTTCCGTCTGCTAGGTTTTGACCCAGCAGACGGCATGCCACCATTCGAAACATTCGTTCAACGCATTCATCCGGACGATCGACCCGTCGTTGCGGAAGAGTTAGAGCGAGCAACGCGCGAACGGGGAGAGTATAAGGTTGATTATCGAATCGTTCATCCCGGCGGCGAGATCAGAAACATCCACGCAATAGGGCACCCGGTTCTCGACCCATCCGGCGATCTCGTTGAGTTCGTGGGCACCGGAATCGACGTCACCGCGGGTAAGCAGGCGGAGGAAGAGCGTGAGAGATTGCGTCAGGCGTACGCAGATCTCGCACATGTCAGCCGGGTAAACACCATGGGAGAGCTGACTGCGTCTCTGGCGCACGAAGTGAAGCAACCGATTGCCGCAACCGTCACAGACGCCAATACCTGCAAACGATGGCTTAACCGCGATCCCCCCAATCTGGATGAGGCGCGCGAAGCTGCCACCCGAATCGTGAAAGACGCAATGCGTGCGGCGGAGATCATCAGCCGGCTCCGCCTGCTCTTCAACAAGGGGACTCCAGTACGGGAGCCCGTTGATGTAAACGCAGTCATCGGAGAGATGATCCTTCTCCTGCGCAGCGAGGCCATGCGATACAAAATTGCTGTCCGGACGGAGCTGGCCACGGATCTTCCCCCGGTCATGGGAGACCGTGTGCAACTGCAGCAGGTGGTGATGAACCTGATGATCAATGGCATCGATGCGATGAACAACGTGGAGGGGGCGCGCGAGCTCGCCATCACGTCGCAGCGAGGGGAAGACGGGCAGCTTGTTGTGTCCGTCAGCGATACCGGCGTGGGGCTTCCCGCGAAGCAGGCGGACGAGATCTTCAATGCGTTTTTTACCACTAAACCCCACGGCACCGGCATGGGACTTCGGATCAGCCGTTCCATCGTTGAATCGCATGGTGGCCGCTTGTGGGCTACCGACAACTCTCCGCGGGGCGCAAGCTTTTACCTCACCCTCCCCCATCAGAATCGAGGGACGTGAATGACGCCCGCAGGCGCTCCCAAGGGGTTCGTCATTGATGATGTACCTCGCTTTTGTTGCTGCCTTTTGCTGCTGAATCTCCCAACCAGTTAGGACCTATCGACATTGTGACTTGCACGACCGCTCAGAGGCGCGCCGGCGCCCTCACTGTTGCGCGAGTCGAAGACAACGGTCGCTTTCCTGCTTCTGAGTGCTCAAGACGTATCGCGTTCAAGAGTTTTGCCTGCCCAATCCGCGAAAATACCAAGCGGCGATCGGGGCGACAGAGAGACGAGGTTGTAAGAAGTATTTAGCTATCACTGCTTACATCGCACGGGATTAAATTCGAAGCGGCCCTTGATGGTTATCATTCGTCGACCACAACGATCTCCAACGTAATCAGGGTGATGTCGGAGTATTGTCCGGCTGTCGCATCGGAGATGACCACATTCAGCAAGGCCATTGCCTCATGTGCAGACGATGGAGGTAACTCTTCAGAAGGCGGTTCATGAACTCTCAGCGCAGGGATGACTCGGAGTCTGTATCTAAGGCTTAGAAGACCACCCGCAACATAAGGAAGGCGGGAGGGACGAAGCGGACGATGCCCAGTCCCTTTCCACCGGCTATTTAAACTCGCTAAGTGCAAGGTTGATATCGAGCACATTGACGCGCGGCTCGCCCAGTAGCCCCAATTGTCGCTGCGTTGTGTGATCGTTGACGAGTTTACGCACCTGCGCTTCGTTGACGTGGCGCTCTGCCGCCACACGTGGCACCTGGTAGAGTGCCGCAGCTGGTGAGATATCCGGGTCAAGCCCGGAACCTGAGGCGGTTACGAGATCGACGGGCACATTCGGTGCTTTCTCGGCCCTTACGCTCGCGGAGACACGGTCCTCCAAGATCTTGTTTGTGGGGCCAAGATTCGAGCCGCTGGAGGCAGAAGCATCGTATCCAGATCCTGCAGCAGAAGGACGGCTATGGAAATAGCCCGGCCCCGTAAAAGGCTGTCCGATGATCTTCGAGCCGATGATCTGATTATCTTTCACGATGAGCTGTCCGTTTGCTTTGTCGTGGAACAGACCCTGTGAGATGCCTGTGACGATTAAAGGATAGATGATTCCCAGTAGAACGGCCGTCACGAGCGTATAGAGGCAGGCTGTAATGAGATGTTTCTTCATAAGGTCTCCTTAGGCCAAGTGGATCGCGACAATGATCATGTCGATGAGCTTAATTCCGATAAACGGAACGATGATGCCGCCAAGACCATACACCAGCAGGTTTCTCTGTAGAAGAGCGGCTGCGGACATCGGACGGTACTTCACACCGCGGAGGGCGAGCGGAATCAGTGCAACAATGATCAGTGCGTTGAAGATGACAGCGGATAGCACTGCCGACTCAGCATTATGCAGATGCATGATGTTCAATGCATTGAGGACGGGAAAGACACCTGCAAACATCGCTGGGATGATAGCAAAGTATTTCGCGACGTCGTTCGAAATTGAGAACGTCGTCAGCGCCCCGCGAGTCATCAGAAGTTGCTTGCCAATCGCGACGATCTCGATGAGTTTCGTTGGATTGCTGTCCAGATCGACCATATTGCCGGCTTCCTTTGCCGCCTGGGTGCCGCTGTTCATTGCAACTCCTACGTCTGCCTGAGCCAAGGCCGGCGCATCATTTGTGCCGTCGCCTGTCATAGCGACAAGCTTGCCCTCCCCCTGCTCGCGCTTGATGAGGTCCATTTTGTCCTTGGGTTTAGCCTCGGCTAAGAAGTCGTCAACGCCGGCTTCACGCGCGATTGCCGCAGCCGTCAAGGGGTTATCGCCTGTGATCATAATGGTGCGGATCCCCATGGCGCGGAGCTGCTCGAAACGTTCGCGCATGCCGCCCTTGACGACATCCTTCAGATGAATCACGCCAAGCGCCTGGTCATTCTCTGCGACAACCAGCGGCGTTCCGCCGCTTCGTGCAATCTCCTCGACGGCGGAGCGAACTGCAGCCGGTAGCTGTGATCCATGCTCTTGGAGATAGCGGGAAATCGCATCAACAGCACCTTTACGAATGCTTCGGCCATCGACTTCGATACCACTCATGCGTGTCGTTGCTGAGAAAGGTACGAACTCAGCGTTCATCTGGCCAAGCTCGCGGCCGCGCAAGCCGTATTTCTCCTTCGCGAGCACGACAATCGATCGTCCCTCTGGAGTTTCGTCAGGAAGCGAGGAGAGTTGTGCCGCATCCGCCAGTTTTTCTGGCGACACATTGGGCGCTGGAACGAACTCAGAGGCCTGGCGGTTTCCAATGGTGATCGTTCCGGTTTTGTCGAGAAGCAGGGTGTTAACGTCTCCCGCAGCTTCAACGGCGCGTCCCGACGTGGCGAGCACGTTGTGTTGAACCAGGCGATCCATTCCAGCGATACCGATGGCGGATAGCAAGCCGCCAATCGTTGTTGGAATAAGGCACACCAGCAAAGAGACAAGGACGAAAACTGTCTGCGGTGCGCCGGAGTACAACGCGAAGGGCTGGAGGGTTACGACCGCTAAGAGGAAGATGATCGTAAGTCCGGCTAACAGAATGTTGAGCGCGATCTCGTTCGGTGTTTTCTGACGTTCCGCTCCTTCCACCAGAGCGATCATGCGATCAAGGAAGGTTTCACCCGGATTTGAGGTAATGCGCACCGTGATCACGTCACTAAGGACGCGCGTGCCGCCCGTGACTGCGGAGCGATCGCCGCCAGCCTCGCGAATGACAGGCGCCGACTCTCCTGTAATAGCGGATTCATCCACTGACGCGACGCCTTCGATCACCTCTCCATCGCCCGGAATCATCTGTCCTGCGGTCACACGGACGACATCACCTGCGCGAAGTTGTGAGCTAGGAATTTCCTCTACGCCGTTCTTACCGACAAGATACGCCGTCGTCTCGGATTTCGCGAGCCGGAGTGCATCTGCCTGAGCTTTGCCTCGCCCTTCCGCCATAGCTTCGGCGAAGTTGGCGAAGAGAACGGTAAACCAAAGCCATAGCGTGATCTGGATATCGAAGCGGAAATGTCCGCGATGCGTTGCGAGATTCACTATGAGAAGAACCGTTGTAAGAACGCTGCCAATTTCGACAACGAACATGACGGGATTCCGCATCATGACTTTGGGGCTGAGCTTCGCGAGAGCATCTGTGCTCGCGCGACGAACAATCTGAGGATCGAATATGGAGCGACGTTTTGCTGTATGTGCCATTGGTTTCTCGTAGCTCCTTTAGAAGGTCTGGCCCGCTTGCAGGAGCAGGTGTTCGAGGATCGGACCGAGGGAGAGGACTGGGAAGAACGTAAGCGCTCCGACGATGAGGATGACGCCAGTGAGCAGAAACGTGAACAACGGTGTAGTAACAGGAAATGTTCCCGATGACGCTGGCACGATCTTTTTGCCCGCCAGGTTGCCTGCGATTGCCAGCATAGGAATGATCATCATGAAGCGACCGAAGAACATCGCAAGGCCAAGGGTGTAGTTGTACCAGTGTGTGTTGGCGTTGAGCCCGGCAAAAGCCGAGCCATTGTTACCTGTTGCGGAGGTGTATGCGTACAAAATTTCAGACAAGCCATGCGGGCCGTGATTGGTGAGACTGCTCAGTCCGATGTTCGGCATCAACACAGAAACGGCCGAGAAACCCAAGATGATCAAGGGAAAGATGAGGAGGTACAGCATGGCAAGCTGCACGTCGTATGCTTCGATCTTCTTTCCAAGGTATTCCGGTGTTCTCCCGACCATCAGACCGGCAATAAAGACAGCCATGACGACGAAGATCAGCATGCCGTAGAGCCCCGCGCCAACTCCGCCAAAAACAACTTCACCCAGAAGGATGTTGATCATTGGCACCATGCCGCCAAGAGGAGTGAAGCTATCGTGCATACCATTGACCGCACCGCAGCTTGCGTCGGTTGTAACCGTAGCAAAGAGCGCGGAACTTGCAATTCCGAACCGCACCTCTTTGCCTTCCATGTTGCCGCCAGATTGGAGATCCGATACATGTTGATCAGTTCCATGAAGCAACGGGTTGCCGTGAGCCTCCGCCCAATAACAGGTAAACGTCCCTGCAAACCACAAGATTGCCATTGCCGCAAGAACCGCCCATCCATGTCGAGGTGAGCCAACCATCTGGCCGAGTGTGACGGTGAGTCCTGCCGGAATGAGAAAGATGGCAAGCATCTGGAGGAAGTTAGAAAACGGCGTGGGATTTTCAAAGGGATGGGCGCTGTTGGCGTTGAAGAAGCCGCCCCCATTCGTTCCCAACATCTTGATCGCTTCCTGCGAAGCAACAGGGCCTTGGGCGATCGTTTGGGTTGTTACGGTCGCAGTCTTGCCATCGGAACCTGTTACATTTTGTGCTTCTACCAGCTTTACGGTGTCGTAGGAGCGGAAATTCTGAATTACCCCCTGCGATACGAGCCCCACCGCAAGGATCGTGGAAATCGGCAGTAGGACCCAAAATGTTCCTCGGGTCAGGTCCACCCAGAAGTTGCCGAGGGTTTTCATCTCACGTCGTGCAATCCCTCGAATGAAGGCTACCGCAAGCGCCAAGCCGACAGCAGCAGACCAGAAATTGTGCGTTGCGAGTCCAAGCATCTGGGTTAGATAGCTCATCGTCGACTCGGGAACATACGACTGCCAATTGGTGTTGGTGGTGAAAGAGATGGCTGTGTTCAGCGCGAGATCTGGTGCTACTGCTCCAAGATGTTGCGGATTCAATGGAAGAAGATGCTGCAGGCGTTGCACGACGTATGTGAGCACGAGGGTTGCCGCACTGAAGACAAGCATCGAGATTGCGTACTCTCCCCAGGTCATCTCTTCATCAGCTTTCACACCGGTAAGGCGATAAAGCAAGCGCTCGCAGGGAACGAGGATCACATCGAGAAATGTCTTCCGACGTTCGAACACACTCGTCATGTAGCTTCCCATCGGCTTGGCAAGGAGAAGAACTGTGGCGAGAAAAATCGCTATTTGAAGCCAACCGTTGAGTGACATTTAGAACTTCTCCGGACGTAACAGTGCGTAAACGAGATAAACCATCAACAGAGCGGAGATGGCGAGCAGGATGATATTAAGAATCATTTGCGCTTTCCTTTCAGGCGCTCACAGCCGTGGACATAAAGCAAGCTGAGCGGAAACAAGATGACGAATAGGATGAGTGCAACTACGTCGAGCATGGAAACCTCCGGGCGCTGCTAGCAGCTTCCCTGTTTGGGAACCCCACAGATCAGGCCCAGTGTTTTCGGTATTGCCAACGGCTGGGAACTCCTGAGATATCGGTGAGAAAAATTGGACGAGAGGAAAACCCACGGCGATATTCCGCCGCGCGAGGAAACTTGACCTGAACTGATGATCCGCAACCAATGTCAGTTTGTTGAGAGCTTGGAAAGCTTCACTAAAAAGGGCATGGGGACCATCGGGGTATTCGGAGCCGGCTCCGAGGCTCCAGTCCTGACGGGTTTCTGCAGTCCACGCATTTTGCAGTTCCAGACTGCCGCCGAGCACTTCCGTCGTGAACCCGAGTAGTTTCATATGAGCCCAGAAAGTATTTAACTCTCCGAGTCCGTATGAATTCAGTAGAATAAAAGTTAAAAAGTTGTAAGTTCGTCGTTGCCGGTTGGATGAAAGCGGTAGCCCACCCAAGGCTCGCTCTGTACGTAGGGTGCATTCGAGATTGGCTCGATCTTCTTTCTCAGTTGGGCGATCAGCACACGTAGATACTCCGGTTGGGAGGCACCGACAGATCCCCAAATAGATTTGAGCAGCGTCTTATGCGTAAGCACACGTAACGGGTTATTGGCGAACAACAGAAGAAGTTCAAACTCCTTAGGCGAGAGGTGAATACTCTCTCCTTTTACTTTCACCAGCCGAGAGTCTGAATCGATCTCAAAATCACCGACTTGAACAATGCGGGGTGGCGTGTCTTGTGATGCGACAGCACTCTTTCGTCGAAGATGCGCACGCACGCGAGCAAGAAGCTCTGGCGTTCGAAATGGCTTAGTTATGTAGTCGTCCGCACCTTCATCCAGGGCGCTCACCTTGGAGTCATCCGTATCTCTTACGCTCAGCACGATGATCGGAACAAGAGAGGTTCGTCGCACTTCCTTGGTCAATTCGATGCCGTTCATTCGGGGCATTGAAATGTCGGTAATGACGAGGTCTGGCATCTCGGCCTGAATCTGTTCGAGCGCCGCGACCCCGTCATGGGAAGTCCGGACTCGATATCCGCTCGCCTGAAGTGACGTTCTGAGCATCCGAGTGATCTGCGGATCGTCATCGACAACTAGGATTGTGCTACTCATCGTGTCTCCTGTGTAATGATATGCAAATCCACGTGCGGCGCCTCTGACATGAACTTCTGTATGGCCAAAAAGTAGAGATATTTCTTAAGCCCGTGCAAAGCAGATCGCCCGAAGATCGCCTGCGTGATCCTGTGCTCCGTCACAAACGCTGCTGTAACGGACGCTACATTGCCACCTGTCAAGTGAACGACACTCGCGCCCAGGTTGTTGGCGAATTGAATATGGGACTCAAGGGTCTTCTTCCGAGTTGGGTCCTCGTCACGATCATTTGTCACATGAAGAATATAAAGCTCACCGTCGAGCGCTTCTGCAAAGCGCGCACCGCGAGCAATCAGGTCACGAGCTTCAGGGTTTGAGCTGATGCAAACGGCGACCTTCTCGGCCACCGACCAGTGCGCTCCCAGCCGCTTACGTCGCACATAATCGTCTAGCGTTTTATCAACCGCGCGAGTGACTCGTTGAAGGGCCATTTCCCTTAGAGCTATAAGGTTCCCGCGGCGAAAAAAATTTGAAAGGGCCCGCTCCACCCTTTCCGCCGGATAGATATCGCCCCGTCGCATACGTGTCGAGAGCGCCTCTGGCGTTAGATCGCTGATCACAATTTCATCGGCTTCATCCAACACCCAATCCGGGACTTGCTCCTGCACCTTAATGCCGGTCAAGGCCTGTACCCGAACGGTCAGACTTTCGACATGCTGAATATTGATTGTGCTCAGGACATCAATATTGCTCTCGAGCAAGAGTAGTACATCTTCATATCGCTTCTTGGCGCGGCTACCCTCGATATTAGTGTGTGCCAGTTCGTCGATAAGGACGACTTGAGGCATACGCGCCAGAATCGCGTCAACATCCATCTCGGTAAACAAGGTCCCTCGGTACTCCACCTCGCGACGTGGAACCTGTTCGAGCTTTGCGGCCAGTTCAGCCGTACTGGCGCGACCATGTGTTTCGACGATTCCAATGACGACATCTTCGCCTCGGCTGCGGCGGCGAATGCCCTCGCTAAGCATGCTGTATGTCTTTCCGACCCCCGGTGCATAGCCGAGGAATATCTTAAAGCGCCCTCGAGTCTTTTCAGCTTCGCTCGAATTAAGCCAATCCTCTGGAGATTTTTTATTGTCACTCACGGCTTAGAATGCTCCTCATGAACTCTCGACGCCTCCTGACGCTTATTCGTTGGACAGCTTCCATTCTCGCACTGGCCGGAATTGTACTCATATATCGTCGGTTTCTACATGTCAACCCAACCACTGTCGCCCTAACCCTATTACTGTTCATATTGATCCTCGCAGCGCAATGGAGCCTCCGCTATGCAGTGGTCACATCTCTGTTGGCCACGTTCTGCTACAACTATTATTTCCTTCCGCCTGTAGGAACGCTCACTGTCTCTGACCCACAAAACTGGCTTGCACTTCTTACATTTCTCTCCACAGCGGTCATTGGGAGCAGGCTTTCCCAGCGCGCACGCGATGAGGCCGAGGAGGCCCGCTCCCGCCAACGTGAGTTGGAAACCCTTTTCTCCTTAAGCCGTGAAATGCTTGCGACCGATAATGTTGCCGAGCTGGTTGCCGCGGTTCCGCGAGCTATTATCGGTGCGACGCATGCGCGAGCCGCTGTTATTTATCTCATTGAAGATGACAGGATCTATCAGGCAGGTACAGAACAGGTCGCTGATGTGGAACGACCGCACCTCCGGCAGCAGGCGTCTCAGATCAATGCAGTTGAGAAGACCGGAGATGAGTTCAGGGTTCCTCTCAAAGTAGGAGTGAAGCCTCGCGGGTTACTCCTGGTGCGTGGGTTGACCTTATCGAGCGACGCGATGGAGGCAATTGGTGGATTGATCTCAGTTTCCCTGGATCGTGCGAGCGCACTGGAAAACGTAGCACATGCTGAGGCTACAAAAGAGAGTGAACGGCTACGCAGCTTGATGATCGACTCGATTACGCACGAACTGCGAACCCCCTTGACCTCAATCAAGGGTGCAGCAAGCATCTTGCTCTCGACGCAGATAGAGAAAGAGGAAGATCGAAGAGAACTCCTTACCATCATCGATGAAGAGAGTGATCGAATCAACAAGCTTGTTTCGCAGGCGGTAGAGATGTCGCAACTCGACGCAATGCAGGTCCATATGAATTTCGAGCGGGTCGATATCGAGGAAGTAATTAAAAGCGCGCAAGAGGATTGCACATGGGTCGGGGAACATCATCCGGTGGAGGTGCGGCTGCAGCAGAAAAGAGATATCGTGGCTGATCAGGAGTTTTTGAAAAAAGTCGTCTCCAATCTTTTGGAGAATGCCGCGAAGTATTCTGAAGATCAAAGCCCTATTGTGGTCACCACAACGGTCGAATCTGGTTTTCTTGTAACAAGCGTTGCAGACAAAGGGATCGGCATCGATTCCCACGAGCAAGGGCTTATCTTTGATCGCTTTTATCGCGCTCCCATGCACAATCAACGCATATCGGGCACGGGAATGGGACTGTCCATCAGCAAAGCGATCGTCGAAGCGCACGGAGGAACCATGCAGGTAATCAGCCGCCTCGGAGAGGGATCGGTCTTTAGTTTCTCGATCCCCCTTAAGCCGAATTCCTGACGCTGAAGTTGGTCGCCAAGATCGTGTTCAAGATTGTCGAAACCTTTATGCCTTCCTGATGCCTCAGGCGATGGAATAGAGAAGCCAGCACATTCCTTTCGATGGAATGAATGTTTATGGCTTGGAGGCGAAAGGTCGTCATGCAGGAGCCCGACAGTTACTTTGTAATTCCCACTCACCGCTTGCGAGATGTTGGTCAAACCATTCGTGAATACGATGAGCACTTTTGGCGCAACGGACACTCTCCCCAGATCATCGTGTTCGACGATTCGACGCCGTCGAATGTCGATAAGTATTTCCCCCAGCTGAAAGACATCAAGACAAAGTCGGATCTCTTTTATGTTGGTCCCCAACAGAAGCAGGAATTTCTTTCCTATGTGAACTCTCGCCTGCGCAACAAACAGCTCGAACCACTGGTAAAGAATCTTTTCCGGCCTAGCTACGGCGGCAATCGAAATTACACGCTCATGTACACACTCGGAGGACTCATGGTGAGTTCCGACGATGACATGCGGCCTTACTCGTTGATGGAGGATAGCCCCGAATCACTGGAGAGCGACGAAATCAGTAGAGGAAGACTTCACCGCGTCGGGCAGAACGGCTATGCAAGAAAATCCTTTGACATCATGTCCGCATTTCTCGATGTTCTAGGCAAGAAGAGCAGCGAGGTTCCGGAGAACTACGAACGCGGTGAACTGCTCATCGATACAGCGATGGAACTTGAGACAAACGCGACCAAAGGCTTTGCGGAAGAAAACACGATGAGGCTACAGCGTGGCGCCATGCGCGACGACGCTATTGTAAAAATGGCCCAGACCTTTCGTTCTGGCACGAACGATATTGACGCGATTGATTTTGTAGACATGTTTCTTGGAAATGATCAGCAATTGAGCCCCGATGATCTAAACGATCTCTATGTCCTAGAGAATTTCAGGCCGGTTCTGACCAATAAAAACTGGCGGATGGATTGTGGCGTCGCGGGTTATGACAATACATTTGGGCTTCCGCCGTTCTTTCCGACACGCCTCCGATTCGAAGACTACATCTATCGCATATGGATTCAGCAGGAAGGAATCGTTGCAGCGCATGTAGATGCAGCGCAACATCATACAAAAAGCAATTACATGAGGAACCCGCCCGCTTCTGAGGTCTTGAATGAGGAGATCGCCAACCTCCTGAAACGGAAGATACGGGAGTCTGTCACGTGTATCGATGAGCTTAGTGTGAGCTTCGATTACAAGGGAGACCTTACAGCACAGGATGCCGAGGAGATTTTGGCCAAGATCACAGCGCTCCATAGCCGAGCTCTTGCTGCTACGGAAACGGCACCCACTGCAGAGCGCGCCGAGTCTCTTCGGCTGTTTGCAGCGAATCTCCGGAAGGCCTTTTATGGGTTCGAGCCCGATTTTTTCCAGCACAATCTCGTGAGAATTGTGGATGACGCTGTTGCGTCAATTCGATCTTCGCTTGAATTATGGCCAACCTTAGTCGAAATCTGCTACTTCCAGAAGATCCGACAGGGATTACCGATGCTCCAACTCAGCTAGGGGTAAGGATGCGAATTGCACAGATTGCTCCTTTATTTGAGAGCGTTCCGCCCACTCTTTACGGTGGCTCTGAGCGTGTTGTGTCCTGGCTGACCGAAGAACTTGTGCGGATGGGTCACGACGTGACCTTATTTGCAAGCGGAGATTCGCGAACGAGCGCTACACTCGTTCCCGGCTGCCCGAAGGCGCTGTGGAGAGACCTTTCGTGCAGAGAAACGCTTCCACATCACGTCGCTCTCGTCGAAGAAGTGTTTCGGCGTGCTTCTGAATTCGATGTACTGCATTTTCACTGTGACTACGTTCACTTTCCACTGGTGCGACGCTATCGGACACCCACTTTGACGACAATGCATGGACTTCTCCATCCACCTGATCTCCAGCACTTTCTCAAGACATACTCAGACATCCCTCTGGTTTCGATCTCACACAATCAGCGAGTTCCCATTCCGGATGCAATGTGGGCTGGCACGGTGTATCACGGCCTTCCGGAAGGACTTCACACCTTCTGCAGTCAGCCAGAAGAGTACCTGGCATTTTTGGGTAGGATATCGCCAGACAAGGGGATTGAACGTGCGATAGAGATTGCAAAGCAAGCGGGCATGAAACTGAAGATTGCGGCGAAGATCTATGAAGAGGACCGCGCCTACTTTGAACGTCAGATTGAGCCAATTCTGGCAAACAATAGATTCATAGAATTCGTGGGCGAGGTGGGTGGCCGGCAGAAGGACGAGTTCCTTGGCAAGGCGAAAGCTCTTCTGTTTCCGGTCGAGTGGGCGGAACCCTTTGGCCTCGTGATGATTGAAGCCCTTGCCTGCGGCACACCTGTCATTGGCTGGCAACGTGGTGCCGTCCCCGAAGTTATCGAGGATGGTGTCAACGGCTATACAGTCAAAGATATTTCTCAAGCGGTCGAGAGACTCTCTCATATCGCATCAATTGACCGCAGTACCTGCCGAAACAGCTACGAAAGGCGTTTTCGCGTGGACCAGATGGCCTCTTCATACGTAACGCTGTATGAAGAACAGATCACTAGAAATGCGAGGAGATGATATGAGAGCTGAAATTGATGAGAGAAAACAGCCGGCATCTCCCGAAGGTTGTTGTCCCGCACCCGATTCATCTTCAGAACTTTCTTTGGAGGTTGCTAATACATCAAGGCACCTGCTGAAGCATAAAGATGCTTTTTTCCTCTGCAACGCCCGTGGTGATGTGTTCCCGAACGAAACGAACGAGGAAGGGTATTATTTCGACGGCACTCGGTTCCTTTCCAAACTCTGCCTGCGAATCGATGGTGCTCTTCCTACACGCTTGGGATCACACGTGAGAGATAAAAACGATGCTCTGATCGTGACTCTGACAAATCCGCACGATGGCCCCGGTTTTCACGCAAACGTCATACGGATTGACCGCCATGTCTTTCTGCTTGAGAGCCACTGCTACATTACAGTCAATCTTGAGAACTACGGGATATCACAAGCGGACTTCTCGATTTCCATCGATTTTTCAGCTGACTATGCTGATATCTACGAGATTCGTGGCATGTCGAGAGCACGCCGCGGTGTGCTGGAAATTCCAAGGGTCGCAGTCGATTCGGTAGAGCTTGGGTATCAGGGATTAGACAAAGAGCAGCGGACCACGCGCATGGAGTTCTCACCTACACCGAAGGTGCTAACTGCGTCGTATGCGACATATCCAGTATCTCTCAACAGAGGCGAGAAGCAACAGCTCGTCCTTACGGTCAGATGCGAACGGACCCGACGTCCAGATACGGAGAAGATTGCGTTCGAAGTTGCAAAGGAGCGCATCTCTGCACAACAGGAGCGACATCGTTGTTCCTCGGCATTGGTTCGTTCTTCAAATGGGCAATTTACAGAATGGTTCGAACGTTCGTTCGCCGATTTGAATATGATGACAAGCGATCTACCGACCGGGCCTTATCCGTACGCCGGTATCCCATGGTTCAACACGCCCTTTGGTAGAGACGGGATAGTGACCGCGCTCGAGTGCCTCTGGATGAAACCCGAGTTGGCCCGGGGAGTGCTCGCATATCTGGCTGAGACCCAGGCGACTGAAGTCATTCCTGAGGAGGATGCCGAGCCTGGAAAGATTCTCCATGAGATACGCCCCGGGGAGATGGCGACGCTGAAGGAGATGCCATTTGGCCGCTATTACGGAAGTGTCGACGCAACACCACTCTTCGTTCTGCTCGCGGGCGCTTACTATGAGCGAACCGGAGACATAAATTTCATGCGCAGCCTCTGGCCTTCCATTCACGCGGCCCTCGCATGGATGGAGAAGTACGGCGACTCCGATGGCGATGGATTTATCGAATACAAGCGACAGTCGCCAAACGGACTGATTCATCAAGGCTGGAAAGATTCTGATGACGCCATCTTTCACGCCGACGGCTCGCCAGCTCAGGGTGCATTAGCGGTGTGCGAGGTACAAGGATACGCTTACGGAGCTCTGCGGGCGGGCGCAATCCTTGCCGAGCACCTGGGACACTTTTCAGACTGTGAGATTCTGACGGGGCGAGCGGAGACGCTCTACCAACAGTTTAACGAAAGTTTTTGGTGTGAGGAACTCAATACTTACGGGCTTGCGCTCGATGGGAACAAGCGCGTCTGTCGCGTAAAATCGTCCAACGCGGGGCAGTGCCTATTTAGCGGAATTGCAACTCCGGATAGGGCCCGCCGAGTCGCTGATACCCTCTTGGCTCCTGACAGCTACTCGGGTTGGG
Organism: Edaphobacter modestus; assembly: GCF_004217555.1. GTDB lineage: Bacteria > Acidobacteriota > Terriglobia > Terriglobales > Acidobacteriaceae > Edaphobacter > Edaphobacter modestus. The sequence goes on along the minus strand of NZ_SHKW01000001.1, from coordinate 4,334,710 downwards.
GCGTGCGAACCATCGCTTCCACCTCCGCTCGCTTCAACCCAATGTCGTATCACAACGGAAGTGTCTGGCCCCATGACAATGGACTCATCGCCTTTGGAATGGCTCGATATGGGCTAACTCAGCACGTAAGCCGTTTGTTTGAGGATATCTTCGCCTCCGTCACCTATTTCGACAGGTATCGTCTGCCCGAACTGTTTTGCGGATTTGAGAGAGAAGCCGGGGTGGCGCCTGCACTGTATCCAGTCGCATGCGCGCCACAATCCTGGTCTGCCGCTTCAATATTCCTGCTGATTCAAGCGTGTCTCGGGCTCAAGGTCGATGGCATTTCAAAGCAGATCACCCTGACCCATCCAATGCTGCCAGCCTCGCTCGTCGATCTCCAGATTGAAAACCTGATTCTTGGGACAACTTCAGTCAGTTTCGAAATTCGGGGACACGGGAGCGACGTCCACGTCCGTCCGACAGCCGACCTCAAAGGGTGCTCGATCCTTCGTTACTGAAATCCAGCGTCTACCGCAAATCCAGAGCTGGCGCGCTTTGATCGTATGGCATCATCTTCCACGTCTTCAGCTCAGGAGCCGAGAGAGGCCTAAGCAGGTCCAGAGGCTCCGGGTCATGTGTTGATGAATGTAACCATCTATCCCGTTCCTGAAGCGAAATGACGATTGGTAAGCGGTCAAAGAGAGAACGCAAAACGGGAGCAACGAGGGACGTGATGACCGCAAAAGTTTCTACCTCGCAACCGGCATCGTTGATCCACGTCTCCCATACCGCTGCAACCGAAAGAATTTGACCTGAAGTCGGCGCGAAAGAACAGTCCTGGATTGTGCCCTTTGCGGAATGACCATGCTCGCTTAGTTGAGTGGCAGGAACAAGGCACCTCCGCCGTCGAAATGTCGTACGGAACCCGGACGAGCAAGTGATAGCTTCCGCGGAAGCCTCTGTGCGTAGCTCAGCGCCCCGTTCGTCATGTGCATAAGAAGGAACAAGACCAACCTGCATCCATACGAGTTCCCTTTCGCCAGTCTGTGGGCGGAGGCGAAGCACCGGATAACGTGGTCTTTCTATTGGTGGTCGTTCTTCGTTCTCCTGGCACAGAACGCAAATATCAACGCCCGCCCAATCTGCGAGTTCTTCAGTCGATGCACGGAGTTGGAGCCTGTTGAACACGGATAATCTCAATGACAAAAATGCGTTGCTATTTGAGGGAGCAGGAAGACAATCGGAACTGCCGAAAGCATTGCATTATGCAGACCCGCTCTGTGAGATCAGAACTTGTAGATCAGATCTGCACCGACGAAGAACTGTTTCTCGCCGTTCCATTGTCGTAGCCCGGACGATCCCACGAATGATCGAATCGAATCTGCGTTGATGCGGGGCCCTGTGCACTGAGTGTCAAACTGCAGCCGAGAAGAAGAAGTGCTGCATGACCCACCCGAACTACAGCTTTAGTGGTGCCTGTGGTTCTCATAGTATCCATCCTGCGCACACTATGTTACACAGGCGCGCCATTAGAGATACTACGGTCTGCCCCATAAGGGTTTCATAAGGAAATCGATGAAAGTCTGTAAGTGGCTGGCGCACACGTCGCAGACTGCAAAAGCAATTACCCTGGCGAACACGATGGCTCGCCAGGGAAAGAGATATTCGCTAGAAGTCCAGGCGCAACGCCACCTGTCCAGTACGATTTCCTGCATTCTCGGCAGTCTGTGGCGCGCTTAGAACGCCGAAAGTGGAAACGTTATCGATCTGTGTTGCCGGTGGCGCAAAGTTTGTATGGTTAAGTACGTTGGTGAAGGTGGACTCGAACCGCAATTTGGCGCGCTCGTGCAGATCGAAAGTCTTCGCCATGCCCAGACTTACTGCAGATGTTGCTGGGCCCTGGAGAATTCCAGCTCCAGCATTGCCGAATCGTCCAGCCCCTACAGGAGTCGGAGCGAAGGCTGAGCGTTGAAGTAGTGCGACCGAGACTGTCCCTGGTACAAGTTTTTGGAGATCATATCAGGTCGTAATGTAGCGCCGCGATTTGTCACATTGGTATTCGATTGATCGTTGATACCAGGAACTCCTGAAGGTGTGCTTGGGCACGAGCCATCCGGGTTAGGTTGGAGCTGGCAGCCTCCCGGGCTGACGCTCGGAGTGAGCCACGGTCCAGATTCGAGCAACGTCACTGTATTCAATTCCCATCCACCCACAACATGGCTGATCCAGCCACTTGTCAGACGCCCACGACCAGGTCCAGAGGGCAACTGGTTCAAATTGCAGGCGTTAAACGACTGCTGAAAGGCCAAATTGGAACTCTGGAGGTTGTTCTGACTCAGGTAGGAAGAGAGTTGATCCGGAACCACAATTGAGTTGGTGTTCTGGTGAAAATTCGCAAAGTTTCCACCGTCGCTTTGAATGCAGGTAGAACTGTCCAACGCAGACCATAGCTGAGGGTGAACCTCGAGTTCACTTGAAACTCATCTTGAGCAAAGAGACTATATTGCCAAGCTGTTCCTGCGACGTCGGGACTGGATACCGCGAAAAACAGCGTTGCTGGAGCGCCGATGAGAAGATCGCCAAAGGAATTGCCAGTGAACGTCGGCTGGAAGGTGAATTGACCGAAGTCATCGGATGCAAGGAACGTCTCAATGTCGTAGTAACGAACACGGCGCGTATCGACTCCGCCTTTGAAGGTGTGTTTGCCGTATGTATACGTGACGTTGTCGGTCAGCTGGAGTGTCTTGGACTGAGTCACGCCAGTCTTATCACGGCCAATAGGTGTAAACCCTGTTCCGTTGCTGAAATTGAAAGTCGGGAAGGCATTAGTATTCGGATGCTGGCTGATGTCGACACCCTGAAGATCGAGTTACTGCAATGCATCCGCCCCGCGGATGCCAAAGTTTACATTCGTGATCACATTCGTGAACCCAAAACGAAATTCATTCAGTAAGCGCGGGGTGATCGTGTACGTGTGAGAGATGAGCAAGCTGCGATTGTGAATGCTATCGATGTCATTCGGAAGCAATGGATGCGCAAAGTTCGAAGTAATGTTCTTTCTGCTGAAGCGTGCATACATGGATTGCTTGGAATTGATCGTCTGGTCGAGACGTACATCCGCGCCGTCGGTGGAAGCAGGAGTACTTTGGAAGTGCTCGTAGTTGTAGTGTGACTGTCCGTCGACATTGAGCAGGGGATAATATTGCAAAAGCGCTTTTGCCGTCGATGATATCGAAGCTGGTGCAATTACCGGTCCGGGCACGCAGTGGCCGCTGCTATCGCATGTTGGTATACCAGAGAGATCACCATTGCGCTCCGCAACAGTTGGAACAAGAAATTGTTGGTTGACCGAGGTTCTACGGCAATTGCCCTCATAGGTAAAGAAGAAGAATGTCCGATTATGCCCATTGTAGAAATGCGGGATAATAACCGGACCTCCAAGCGATCGCCGAACGTATTGAAACGTTTCGGAGCCTTCCCGCTGAATCCATAAGGGAAGCATCCAACGCATCATTCTGAAGATATTCGAAAAGACTGCCATGCATCTGGTTGGAACCGCTCTTCGTAACAAAGGTTACGTCGCCGACCTGCGAAAACTCTGCACTGTTGTTGAAAGCCGTTACTTTGACAGATGAGATGCCTTCTTGGGATGGGTAAGCATCTTGGATGCGGCCCGTTCTGTCGAACATTGGCCGTGGAAATGCCATCGACAGAGAAGTTCACCATGGAGGAACTGGCTCCTCTAACTGTCATATTCCCCTGATTATCCTGTTGAACATTCGAGGAGAGCGTGAGAGCCCCTAAAGACTTGTTGTCGTGGCGCAATTGTTGAGAGGAAGTTGAGTAATCTGAATATTACTCTTCTCGTCCGAGATGATGGCATTCTCGGTATTGACGCCGGCGGCATCCGCTTGAACATCTACCACTGTGTTCTCTGAAGCTACACTGAGTGTGAAAGGTATCCGAAGCTCTTGACGGGCTGCGAGCGAGGTCGACGTGACGACAGTATCATTGAAGCCGTGACGGTGAACCGTCACGGTAGGCTCCAGGTTTCACATTTTCGAAGTTGAATTCTCCAACTGCATCGGTCGAGCTATTGCAATCTGTATTCTCAGCTGTCGAGTGAACTACGACGGTCGTATCGGGAAGGACAGATCCGCTGCCATCCTGTACCGTGCCTCGAATGGTCCCGAAGGTTGACTGACCGAAGCAAACACATGAGAACAGTAGAAGGATTGCAGCCGGTAGAAGCAGGTCTAGAAGCCCGAAGCGGCGTTTCTGGAATTCAACTCCATCGTGCCCCAACTTCGTACGCACTCTCTTCCTTAACCGGAAAGTGAGCTTCTCCTGGTCGTCCAGTTCATAAGCATCACCAAAATGCGTCCCTCCGAATCCACTGTGCACGATGGTTCTATCTCCTCGCCGATCAACGTCTGCTAGAGATATTCCAAGACATTCTGTATCAGGAAGGCATAAAGACAGCCAACCTTTTACGCCTTTCTTATGAATTTCTGCCTAATCTTGAGGAATGAAGACGGTCCCAGTCCGGTCAGTAGTCTGGGGATGCGGCGGCTCAGTCCTCATCTTCGCGGCTAGTGCCTTGAGCTATCGGTACAAACATGGGACCGCTGCCGCTTCGATACCGCTGTATATGCTCGTTACCCTTCTGGTTGCGTGGAGGGGAGGATTTCGAGCATCCATCCCCGTGGCGATGTCGTCGACGATCGGCCTCGACTACTTCTTCACGGAACCCAGATTTACCCTGCGCGTCGCTTCACCGCAGGATGTCTTCGCGCTCGCCTCCTTCGCTGGTGTATCGCTATTGGTAAGTCACCTGTCGAATCGAATTCGAAGTCACGCTGATCGCCTTGAAGAAGCGGAAGGGCAGCAGAGAGCCCTCTACGAACTTTCCAGGAGCGCACTCTTGATTGACTGGAATACGTCAGTTGGTGGTCAGTTCTGTGCGCTATGCTGTGACAAACTTCACCTTAGAGGAGTTGCGCTCTGGCTGGAACGCGATGCGGAGTTTGCGTATGCGGGCGAGGCTGGGAACACTCTGGAAGTTTTGCAGGCATCCTTCAGGGCGAAAAAAATCTCTGATCTACCTGCAAAGTCTGAACGCATTCGACTTCTACGGTTCGGAATCCGCCCCATGGGTGCAATGTACTTTAGCGGCTCGATCGAACCTTTGATGGCTGACGCAATCGCAACCCTCATTGCAACCCATGTTGAGAGGGTGAGAGCGCTCAGAGCCGAGGTCGTGGCTGCATCTCAAGCGGTATCCGAACAATTGAGGACTGCAGTACTGGACGGCTTGGCACACGCAGTGAAGACTCCGCTCACAACGATTCTCGTCTCCAGCTCTGGCCTCAAGGAAATTGGCGAGTTGACCCCGCTACAAAGCGAGTTGGCACAGGTCATACAAAATCAGGCTTCCCACCTGGCGACTCTCACCGACAAACTGCTCCGCACATCCAAGCTTGATGCGAGCGACTTCGTGTTGCAGAAGAAAAAGGTCGACCTTGTCCCCGTGGTGGAATCGGTGCTCGAAGATCTGAGAGTCGAATACGACGTCAGTCGCGTGGTCGCAAAATATTCAGATATCACAGCAGTGGCCGAGGTTGATGTCGACCTCATTCGCATGGCGCTCGTGCAGTTGCTCGAGAATGCGCTGAAGTACAGTCCCGGATCTTCAAGGGTCCGCCTCGACATCGCCGTGCTTCCGGAATCGCTTGCTATTTCGATTCACAATGAAGGTTCTTACATCCCTTCCGCCGAACGCGAGCTCGTCTTCGAGCGCTACTACCGTAGTCCGTCCGTGGAGCACGGCGCTTCGGGAACCGGGATCGGTCTCTCGGTGACACGAAAAGCCGTGGAGGCTCACGCGGGTCGAATCTGGATTGAAAGTGATCGAGAAAAGGGCACTACCTTTCATATTTCCATTCCCATCCAAGGAGATCACCTTTGAATCAAGGAATTGTTTTGATTGTCGAAGACGACAGTGCGCTGAGGCACAGCCTGACGAGTACCTTACAGGCATTGGGCTTCGAGGTGATGCAGGCGGCCAACGGGGAAATGGCGTTGGCTGAACTCAGAAACCACAAGTTTGAAATCGTTTTGCTCGATCTGAACATGCCTGGAATGGGTGGCATCTCAGCTTGCGAGAAGATCCGTAATACATATCCCAAGCTACCAATCATCGTGCTTACTGTACGAGACCGTGACGAAGACAAGATTGCAGCACTGGACGCAGGTGCAGACGACTATGTGACGAAACCCTTTGGCCTGCCGGAGCTTGCCGCTCGCATACGCGCAGGGGTGCGGCGAATGCGTCAGCCGGATGAGAAAGAAGATCAGGCGATCGAGGTCGGCGATCTACGGATCGATCCGACGGCCCATCGCATAACGAAAAAAGGAGTCGAGATTCATATGACTCCTAAAGAATTTGAGTTGATGCATATCTTAATGCGCCATGCCGGAAATCCAATCGCTCACCATAAACTTCTCACCGAAGTCTGGGGGCAGGAGTACGGGAATGAAAGAGAATACCTCCGCACATACATAAGCCAGCTGCGCCGCAAGATTGAAGATGATCCCGCAACGCCGCAGTACCTATTAACTGAGAACTATGTCGGTTATAGATTTCAGCAGCCAGCTTCATGACCTTATGTCTTCCCCTTGCCTCTGAGCGCAAGATCAGAGAGGTAGGATTGCTCTTAGCGGCATCGTTCTCTTCTTCTTGCTGGAATCACCGTGATGCCGCTTTGACGTTCTGAATGCGGAATTATTCATGCCCGCGGAAACAGTTGCGGGAACGTGTTCGGAAAGCACACAGCGTAGCGGAATATCGACCGCTGGAACCTACTTCGCTGAGTAGCGCAAGCCCTGCAGTCATCTGCCGCGGTTAGAACAGCAGGTGTGGACCAGAAATCGAGCACCGGACGACAGAACAAAATCATTCTTAACAGATTTCATCTGCGGCATCCCATACAGCAGGGCCTTTAGAGGCGTATTTTCGGGAAGTAGTCTTGAACGAAGTCTCGTATGGCGTAGGGAATGTTGGAGGATTCTTGAGGAGATTGGCGGTAATAGGAATTGTCGGTATTTCGGTCATTGGTGTATCTTGCGCCAAGGCACAGCAGGTTCCGAACGCGCCATCGACTAGCACCTCGGCAACGGCGAATGGCACACAGAATTTTTTGGAGCGGTGGGTAGAGTTTTATAGTAAGGATTGGAAGGGCGCCGCGGCAGTTGGGCCGGCGGCGGCGCGGCGGGGGCTGCCTTCGCCGTTGAGTTCTCCGCCGTTTCCCAACTCGGACTGGTCCTACGGTGGATCGCCGACGATCGGCGAGTCAGACGGAAACGTATATCCGCTGCAGACCGCAATCGATGGAGCTACGCGGCGGACAAAAGTCTATGGGTGGATTGAGCCGACCGCGAACGTAACGACGTCGCGCGACAGGAACTATCCGGAGACGAACGATATTTATTCGAACCGCGTAGAACTGGGCCAAGCGGTGCTATATGTCGAGCGGTTGCCAGATTCGGTGCAGCGTGACCATATCGACTGGGGATTTCATTTGACAGGGTTCTTCGGGACCGATTATCGGTCGACGACAAACAAGGGCTACTTCAGTAGCCAGTTGCTGGATCACGATAGGCAGTACGGGTTCGACCCGGTGCTGGAGTATGTGGACGTGTACTTTCCGCATGTGGCGAAGGGAATGAACGTGCGAGCGGGGCGGTTTATCTCCATTCCTGGAATCGAAGCGCAGTTGACGCCGAACAACTACATCTTCAGCCACTCACTGCTGTATGCCGTGGACCCGTTTACCGACACGGGCGTGCTGGCGACGATCCAGGCGAACGATCGGTGGGTGGTGCAGGTCGGGATTTCGGGGAGTCATGATGTAGCGCTATGGACCGAGGACGCCAAGCCGTCGTTCATGGGATGTATGAGCTATACGACGACGAGTGTGAACGACAACTTCTATTTGTGTGCAAACGGAATCAATGACGGCAAGTATGCGTTCAATAATCTGCAGATGTATGACAGCACCTGGTATCACAAGTTTGGAAGCACCTGGCATATGGCGACGGAGATGTATGCGATGTACCAGAGAGATGTGCCGAGTGTGACCGGGTCAATCGCGCCCGAGAAAGGAACAAACGGTGCGAATTGCAGACCTGGCCTGCAGACCTGCCTTGCGCCAGAGTGGGCGATGGTGAACTACATCAACAAGCAGCTCTCACCACACGATTTCGCATCATTCCGTAGCGATTTTTTGAATGACAAAAAGGGCCAGCGGACGGGATATGCAACGAAGTACAGCGAGGCCACGCTCATGCTGAGCCACTGGGTTGGATCGACGGTACAGATAAGACCGGAGCTACGGTTCGATCATGCCTGGGACCGCAAGGCCTATGACAAGGGAACACGGACGAATCAGTTAACGTTCGCGACGGACATAATCTTTCATTTCTAAGGCTTCCCTGTCCTCACTTTATGAGGACAGGAGCCAATTCAGAAGGCATATTTGAATCCGCCGTCTGGGAATCTCGGCATCTGTTCCTGAGCAAGGACGCCGGCTCCGTTCGCCCGTGGCCGCCATTCATAGGAGTAGAAGTTGCTTGTTCCCAAAGCATTCTGGAGGCCAACATGCCAGGTGAACGTTCCCCGCCTCAAGGAATGACTTTGCTCCAGCCGAAAGTCTAGTCGGCTATATGCTGCCGCCCGCGACGCGTTGATTTTTGAAAGATCATAGACATCTCGGTTTTGCATTGTGCTCAGGAGAAGATTATCCGGCGTGTAGGGCTTGCCCGAAGCCACGCTGTAACGGGATGACATAATCATGTTTCCCCTCAATCGAATATTTCCTGCAATATTGGCCACGAAGGGAAGATCGAAGCTGCCTCGACGAAGCACACCATCCAATCCTGAATACCAGTTTCTTGAATAGGTGACGGCACTGGTGAGGGTCAATCTGGAAGATAGTCTGTAATCCAATCCCAGTTCGACACCTCGGGCTAAACCTAGGCCCTTGCTGGTCATAGGAAACATGAGAAAAGCCTGCCCGAAGGTGTTCGTGATATTCGCCAACGAGAGCTGTGGAAAGTTGACGGCAACTGGATAGTCCGAATAGCGCTTTTGATACGCCTCTACTGAAATTCGTGTGCGTTGAAAGTTCACAATTTCAAATCCGCCAGTGATATGTCGTGATCGAATCGGCTGCAACGAAGCCTGGTTGTTGAATGCGAGAATGTAGAGCGAAGGAGGAAGCTGTGCATACTCGGCATAGCCGATATGCGCAACTCTGCCGAAGATCGGCATCATCAACAGAGCCTTTGGGGTCCAGGCCTTGCTTCCCAAAATTGCCCACTGTGAAAGCCTCTGGCCAACTACCACTTTCATCCCGCGTGGAAGTAAGAATGCAGCCTGACTATATTCCGCAGAGGAAAATGTAGAAAAATTACGATTGAGCGACATCGCATTTACCGGTGCTGCACTCTCGCTATAAGGATTCTGAAGTCCTAGTGGTTGATCCACCCGATAGTTCGTTCGGTTTACTGCCGTCCGAACGCCAGCTGTAATAGTCAGCCAGGACTTTGCCTGAATCGTGCCATCAAATTTTGCTCTCGTAATTCCATCTCTTGTGTCTTCTGCATAGACTGTTGCGTCCGCCAGCAACTGCGCATTTTCACGTAACGATTGTGATTGTTCTGAATTAGCAAGGCTCAGGACTCCGAACGATCCTTTGGAAAAGACATGCTGCCAGTTGAGCCCAGTGGTATTCCTCCAGCCTTTATAGGCAATGTCATAAGGATTGGTCTGCCATCTATTCATTGGGTTCGGATGGATACTAATCGAGTCGACTCCTGTTACCGAGAGTCCCCACAACTTATTTCTATCGTCGATGCGCTTGTCCGCCCGAAACAAACTGTTGTTATAGATCGGGACGCCATTCATGCCGATATCATTGGTCAACAGATGAAGGATGCTTTGGCGGCCAGAGAGAAACATAGATCCGTCCGTCCCCCAAGGCCGCCCGATGGAACCTCCAACTCCAGCCATCCCTAGCTCCACTTCGGCATGTGGGACAGTTCTCTCATCTTTGGTTGTCGATATCTCGACTACCGCCGACAGTCGCTGATCGTATTTGCTGTCATAAGTATCGGTGTGTAAAGTCATCTGCTGAATCGCCTTGTTATCGATCATCGAGACAAAACCGCCGGTCGTATTGGAGAGAGCAAGCTGATTAATCGATGGCATCTCAATGTTGTCGACGATAAAGAGGGTCTCCTGCGAGTTCCCGCCCCGAACGATAAAGTCATTGAACTTATCGTTGTCCGAAACAATCCCGGGCAGCATCTGCATGAATCGCGATGGGTCGCCAAAGGTTCCAGCAGATGTCTCGATCTCTTTTGGGGTGATTCTCCTTTCGAACCCCTCGCTGCTCTCAGATTGCGTTGCAACTACTTTGATTTCGGTTTTCACTACACCGACGCCATCTTTCGGACGAGCCTCGGTCTCTGCGGACGTGGAGGTGTTCACGATGGAGGGTATCTCAGGAGGTAGCATTGCAGACGGCTTAGGGGAGTAAGTATTCAGCACAACACTCTCCTCTTCACAACCTGCAACGATATCGGCCATGCCTACAAAACACGGTTTGCTCGTTCGCAATTCACTTGATATCGTGATTTGTTCAAAACTCGATGCGCCTGAATCTGCCTGAGGAAATGCACTAGGGGAAGCGAATAGGAGAGTTGCAACTGCACACAGACTGCGAGGGAATGGAGAAAAATTGTAGCTCAGCATGAGAAGAGACCCGGCTTTCTGTTTGAATTCGTGCGTTGATTGCTCCTTTGGGCAAAATTCCCACTGGCGCTCTTCGCAACCTACGCATGTGCACTGGCAGAAAGCACGTTTATCGCCAAAGCGCAAGGATGATAGAAAACCCTATGAATTCATACACATCGCAAGTGATTCGGGGCTAATTGAAAGAAAGGAGAGTGCCGTTGAAAATATTTCGCTAGGGAATAGGAAAATATTTTTCCTCGCGGAAGCAACCTAATTTACGTCTTCGGAGACAGTCCGGTGCTATCACTCACGCGAGATTCAGGGCCGGTCAGCTCCGCCAGCGCGGCCATTCTAAGTGACAGCCTGACAGGCGAAAATCTCAAGACAGCAATTCAGATACGCGTGGAAAACGCGGCTCTGCTGCTCGTCGTCAACAGCGGCGAGATCTTCCAATTCACGCTGCCACCGCTCGCATGGCGGAGACGAGCAGGCGCTGATGATGGACACCAAGCTATTAGAGAATGATGCTTTCAGCATTCATAAAACAGGCGAGCGGATGCTGTAACCGGCCGCTTCGTCCTCTTCGTCACCTGAATCGCAGAATGCTCAAAGCGGTGACTACTAAAAATATCGAGATATCGACCCCTTGCGGAAAGGAACCGTCACGTTCCTCTCCGCATTTCATCGCTTGAGTGCATCCGACAGAGAGCCTAAGCCGCAGATTCCGCCAGTTGCTTGTGAAGTTCCTCAAATCTCGAGTAATACGGAACGCAGACAAGACTGATCGTGCACCGTTTGAAGACCGGGTTGATTTCAGGTCCCAGCCAGCTGCGATTCACCGCGCTATGCTGGCTTAGAACCAGCATGTCGGCTCCGCTGCGACGGAGAAGCTGCGGAAGCTCACGAGAAACTCTTCCCTGCGCAACATGCACCTCTACATTGCAATCCAGGTCAAGCGTGCCGGCAATGTCTCGAAGCCAGGCATCGGCAGTCTCTTCTCCCATGGGTGCCGTCGAGAGAAGAGGCTTGAGCATCGAGCCCTCATTGATCTCATCTACAACGTGCAGCAGGTGCAGCGTACCACCAGTTCCCGAGACGTATTGCGCCGCCTGCTGCAGATGCGACAGACCTTCTTCGGGATCCCCGAGCCAGACGCCGATGTGGCGATCAGCCGAGGGCGAGCTGTCGCCAACGTTGATTCTTCCCAGAGTCCAGATGGGCACCGAAAGACGCTTGATCAGCCGTGCACGCAAGGAGCGATGCCAGGGGCGCGGCAGTCCGGTCAGATCGCTGGGAGGAAGCATCAGCAGAATGTTCGGGCGGCGTTCGCAGTAGGCGGCGATCCCCTCGCAAGGGTCGCCGCTCATCAGGACCCGGTCGCAATGCTGATAGTTATCCGCCTCCGCGAAGAACGACCGCAGCAGTATCTCTGCTTCTCGATACAGCGTCTTCTTCGGATCGTAGATATGAAGCAGCGTCAGCTTAGCGTCCAGCGTGTCCACCCACTGTGCCACGGTCGGAATCACCGCGTGGCTTGAATCGGAAAAATCCGTGGCGAATACAATCTCCGTTTCTCTCTGAAGCATGGCGTTTCCTTCCTTTGGGGCCAGAAGCCCCTTCCTAAAACACAAATCCATCAACCGGCATGACATCCGAGACAGCCCGCGACCGAATGTGTCTCGCACCTTCTTTCCACCCACGTTGCCGGTCCGTCTCTTTCATCTGTTCGCGCAGATTGAGCTCGATGGTTCGCGAAAGAGAGGTCATCGGGGTGTCGTGAATGGTGTTGTCGAATGGGTTCGAAATCTCGCGGCTCATCAGATCTGCCGCTATAAACGTGAAGCTGATCAGCACGCTGGCAATGGGCGTCATCAGTCCCAGGTCTTCCACAATTGCCAGGGGCAGTAGCCAGCAAAAGGCATCCAGCAAAACGCTGGGAAGATAGTCGAACTGGCGAGGAAGTGGCGTGTTCTTGATGCGCTCACAGGCTCCCTGAATGTTCGTCAGTGCCGTAAGATTTTCGTCGATCGCTGTCCAGCGGAAGCTGTCGAGCATGCCCTCGTTGCGAGCCTGCCGCAGCAAGCTTCCCATGCGCAGCACAAGCGCCGCTGGTATATTTTTGTAGACACTCAGCTCCTCGGCGGCGGCATCCCCCAGGAGCGTCCGCACCTCCGGCAGCGCAGTCTGCTTTCGAAGGTGGCAACGAAGCGCATGGGCGAACATAATCTGGTGCAGAACAAGAGTGTTCCTTAGAGGAGTTCGACCTGAATCTTCCGTCTCATCATCCAGCATGGTCAGAAACTGCTTGGCCAGAGCACGCGATGAATTGACCAGCTGCCCCCAGAGCTGCCGCGCCTCCCACCAGCGTCCATAGGCCGCGTTCGTGCGAAAAGCCAGAAAGATCGTAAGGGCCGAGGCCAGCGGAGCGACCGGAAGCCCGTTCAGCGAAATCCATTTGTGATGAAGGACCGAGTACACCACCGCGACTGTGCAGTCAAAGACCAGCAAAATAAGTAGCCGCTTCCATGCCTGTGGCCAGATGCGGTTCAACGGCAATCGGTCTCGAACAATCATTCGGCAAACTCCATATGCCGATTAGACTGCGAGGAGCCTTCATGTTCGCCCTATCTTCCAGCCGCTCTTTAGGTTCTGTCGCAAGATGAAAAAAGGCTATCTTTTGGCCAGGGCTGGACCATCCTTCCGCCATCCGGCGTCTAATAGAGGACGTGAATACCTTCTATAGGCGTTTCGTTCGAATGCGGGTTGCCGATGGCGGCCGTGGTCAGATTCTCCTGATCGCGGCCGGCCTGGTATCCATTCTCGTTTTACTGGAATGGTACTTTGACTTCGACTTTTCATTAGGTATTCTCTACATCGTCCCAGTCATGATCGCCGCGACCATTCTTACCCGATGGCAGATCGTGGCAGCAGCAGCTTTTTGCGCATACACCCGTGGACTCTTCACGGCGGATGAGACTCACCTGGAACACATCCTGCGTTTCTGCATGGCTACGATCGCTTACGCCGCCTGCGGTCTGTGGATCTACCAGATAGCAGAGTCGCGACTCGTGGTCTTGAAGCACTACTCGCGCCTGCGTTACGAACAGCATATGCGGCGGCGCGCCCAGGAACAGTTGCGCCTGTTGGCCGAAAGCAGTCCGGCCGCCATCCTGACGATGGACTCCAATGGACTCATCCTCGCGGCGAATCGGGCCGCCGAGACCATGCTGCAATCCGAGGGCCCCTTACTCGGGCAACAGATCCGCAGATATATGGGGTTGTTCTATGACGCGCTGCGGCTTCCTGCTGGGATTGGAGACATCAGCACGTCCGCCAACGCATGGGCTCGTCGTGGCGATGGGACACTGGTTCCAACCACAACATGGTTCTCGATCTACGGAGCAGGGGTTTCCCGGCATCTCGCCGCCATCGTTGTGGATATGTCCAATGAGGTGCGCGAGCGCGAACACGCCCAGTTCGAGCAGATCGTCAGCCACGATCGCATCCTCGCAAGCGCCGTCTCGCATGAAATACGGAATCTATGCTCCGCCATCTTTGTCGTGGCCTCGAACATGGAAAGAAGCAGCACCATTGCCCGAGATCCAGACTTTGTGGCGCTCAAGAATCTCGCCATGGGACTGCGGGATCTTGCTTCGGTCGACCTGCGCCGCAAAACCCGAATGAGGCTGTCCGCAGTTCGCTTGCAGGAGCTGGCGGAAGAAGTGCGCGTCATCATCGGGCAGGATTGGGCCGACATCCCGGGAGAGTTCGAGTGGCGTGTTCCCGACGACCTGCCCGCTGTTCAGGCCAATCGGCAGGGCCTCATCCAGACTCTTCTCAATCTTTCTCAAAACTCTCTGCGCGCAATTCAGGATCTTCCGCAGCCACGCTTCACGATCGAAACTTTCGTCCATGCCGAACGCATCTCGCTTCGCGTCTCCGACACTGGCCCTGGTCTGAACTCAACCGAGCACCTCTTCCAGCCGTTCCGACCGGAATCAGACGGTTCCGGCTTGGGGCTGTATGTCTCCCGCGCACTGATTGAAAGCTTTGGCGGCGAGCTGCGATTCGAGCCCACCGCTGCCGGCTGCTGTTTTGTGATCACCCTGCTGGCCGCGCATAATGAAGATCAATCTCTGCCGATCGAGGCAGCGGAGGCGGAGCGGGAACACGCATGAATTCGACGACGAACAGTGTCATCCGGATCTATCTACTCGATGACCATAGATTGTTTCGCGAAGGTTTGAGGAGGCTACTCGACTCTGACGAACGTTTCGTTATTGCAGGTCAAAGCGGGGACTCCGCGCAGACCCTGACAGACCTGCAGAATACAACCGTAGACGTCCTGGTGTTGGACTACGATCTCGGCAACGAAAATGCCATCGCGCTGCTGGAGCCTTTACGATCCATGAACTTCGCGGGCAAAATCCTGATCGTTACCGCAGGGCTTCCCGACAAGGATGCGCTTGCGCTCATCAGGGCTGGCATCTCGGGAATCTTTCACAAGCAGGAATCACCCGAAGATCTGCAGCGGGCTATCGTTGAGGTATCCCAGGGACGCGTCCTGATCGATCAGCAGTACCTTCAGGCTGTAGTAGCTGCCGTACAACCGCAGGAGTCGACCCGCTTCACCGAGCGGGAGAGGGTTACGCTGCGATATCTGTTGCAGGGCCTGGCAAACAAGGAGATCGCGGGAAGTCTTAATATCTCGGAAAGCGCGGTCAAGGCCACACTCCAACAGCTGTTCTCGAAGACTGGTGTGCGTACGCGGTCGCAACTTGTACTGCTGGCAATTGAGAAGTATCGCGACCAGCTTTAGTCCGGTTTACTGCGCCGGTGGGGCGAAGTAACCTTTGCTTGCGCGGACCTTGTAACGCGGATCGAGAGCCTGAAGATAGATGGTTCGGAAGGAACCATCCTGCTTGAAGTCTGTCGGGCGGTACACAAGAGAGTACTGGCTGCGCAGCTCTTCCTGAATGTTGCGGAAGCCAGTAGCGACATCCTCGATTTTGATCGGAAAGAAGGCCATCCCTCCCGTCGATTCCGAGATGGTGCGGAGAACATCGTCGCCCTTGTCTTTGCTCGGGCTGACATTGGTGCTGATGGTGTAGACGATCGTCTCTGCGCGCTGGCACATCTTGATGGCATCGGATTGCTGGGCGCGGCTGTAGTTATCGTCGCCGTCAGAGACAACGATCAATGCGCGGCGCACTGCACCCTCTTCCTGCAAGGTAAGCATCTGGTCGCGGCAGGTCTTGTAAAGCGCGTCGTAAAGTGCGGTGCCACCGCCCGGACGCAGCCTGCGGATGCCCTGGTTGAGCAGATCGATATTGTTGGTGAAGCCTTGCGCCATGTCGCTTCCAATGTCGAAGCCCTGGACGAAGGCTCGGTCATTGCGATGCAGAATCTGCAGGAGAAATTCAATCGCGGAGTCCTGCTCGAACTGGAACCGCTGACGAATCGAGCTCGAGGTATCGAGCATGATGCCGACGCGCAGAGGGAGATTGGTCTGCTGCGTGAAGCGGAGGACAGCGACCGGAGGGCGGCCATCGTCCAGCAGGCCGAAGTTTTCGCGTCGCAAGCCGGTGATGAATCGGCCTTTCTTATCCGTGACGGTGAAGATGAGGTTAACTTCGTTGACCTGCACCTTGATGGTCGTGATGGGCTCGTTGCTCCCAGGCGGCTGCGTGGCCGGGGGCTGTTGCGTAGCCGGGGGCGGCTGTTGAACCGGTGCCGGAGTGGACTGCGCTGGAGCCGGAGTCGGCTGAGCCGGTGCCGGAGCTTGGGGAGCCGTAGCACTGGGAGCGGACGGAAGGTTCATCGTCGCGGACGAAGGAGCCGAGGTCTGCGCGCACAGTGGCGCTGCAATCGACGCGGACAAAAGGGAAACAACAGTCAAAAGCCGGGAGGCTGGGTTCATGAGTGTCAGTAGGGTCACTTCGTTCTATTTTACCCAAATTGGTCCGCTAATCGGCGCGTAGAGCGGCCAAGAGATTAACCAGCTCCGATGGTAGGGGAGATTCCATCGTCATCGTCTTTCGAGTACGAGGGTGCTGGAAGACGAGGCGAGCGGCGTGCAGGAAGTTCCTGTCGAGCGAGAGTGTCTCCTGCGGCCGGCCGAATTGGTGAGGGGCGCCATAGAGCGTATCCCCGACGACAGGATGACCGAGTGCCTGCAGATGTACGCGAATCTGGTGCGTGCGGCCAGTTTCGATGCGCACTTCGACCAGCGTGAACTGCCCATAGCGCGCAGAGCGGATGCGCTCCAGCACCTGCATGTGAGAAAGAGCGGAACGAACTCCCTCGCTCTCCAGCGAGCGCCGTGTCGTCATGCGGGTGCGGCGAACGAGGTCGCGGCCGATGGGAAGGTTCACAATGAACGTGTCGCGGGCGATCGTGCCATGAACCAGAGCGAGATACGTCTTCTCCAACTCTCGGCTGGCGAACATTTCGCTCAGCTTCCGGTGGGTGCTGTCTTCTTTGGCAACCACGATAATGCCACTCGTCTGCTTGTCGAGGCGATGGACGATGCCTGGGCGAAGATCGCCTCCTACGTGCGAGAGCTTGTTGAAGTGGTGCAGTAGAGCGTTGACCAGGGTTCCGTGGTTGCGTTCGTCCGGCTCCTCGCCTGGTGCAGCGACTCCGGCCCCGGCGTGGACCATCATGCCTGCGGGCTTGTCGATTACGGCAAGATGATCGTCTTCGTAGAGAATGTCGAGCGGAATGTCCTCGGGAAAGGCATGCAGCGGTGGCGGATGCGGCGCGCCATCGATCTCGATGGGCTCGCCCCCCTGGAGCTTGAGCTTCGCCTTGGCTACCTGACCGCTGACGCGAACCTGACCGTGCTCAATCAGCAACTGAACACGAGCACGACTGATATCCGGAATCGCCTGAGAGAGGTATTGGTCCAGGCGCAGGCCAGCGGCCTCGGACGGCGCGGTGAAGGCGCGAACGCGCTCTCCGGCGTCGTCCTCGATCTCGAGGACGGGAATGACAGGCGGAGCCGTAGGCTCGACTCCGCGGGTAGCGCGGTACTCGGGCTTTACCGTTCGACGGCGCTGCCCCTTGGGAAGCATGTTCTTAGACGGCATGGGGAATCAACTTTCGCGGCTGCTGCCAGAGCAGGGCGGCAAGGACGATCATACCGAGCGCGACCCATTGGATGGGATCGAGCATGCGTCCGAGCGCGTTGTCGTAGAGAGCCGGTTCGCGGAAGAAGCTGAGTAGGAACTGCGCCAGACCGCTCCCGGCGAGTCCCAGAGCAGCGATATCTCCCACGCGGCGCCGCCGTGGAAGAAAAACCAGCAGCAGGAGGGTGAGGATCGCTGCCGCGAGTGCGGAATAGATCGCAACCGGATGGAGGCGCAGGGCTCCCGGAGGAACCGGCTTCGCCCAGGACAAGTTGCTGGGGAGGCCGGGGTCGCTGCCCTCGGCGAAGTGTCCAAGCGCGAGGAAGGCCCATGCGAGCGTAGCGCAGGGAGCCCACGCGTCGATCGCGGAGAGCATATGCAGCTCGTGCGTGCGAAGGTACATCGCGGTTGCCACCGCCGTCAGCAGAAGTCCCAGCGGAGTGAGGGATGGAACCATCAGCAAAAGGATGGGATAGGCAAAGAAGCTGTGCAGGTTGGTGAGGACCAGAAGCAATCGCGAGAGGACAAACGCCGCGATCACCGCGAACAGCCCCGCGTTCCACAGGCGATCGGGATTGAGACCGACGATCGCAGCCGTCCGGAGACTGAGGCCGAGCGCCAGCATCAGGCCGATGGCTGCGAGCAGACCGAAGGTCGGGATGGTAAGAAAGCCGAAGTGAAAGAGACTGGGATGCACAGAACTGAGTTACAAGAAAACCGAGGCTGGAGTTACAAGAGAACCGACCCGCGGGGCCGTGCGCCGATGCGCTGGTGAACCCGTCCTAAGACGGCGGGACCCTGCCGTGGTTCTTTAGGCATTCCGGACTGGCGGACTTTGCACACCGAACCATGTATACGAGCCAGGCCCCTGTTCAATGAATGTTGGTTCAACCAGCGTGGATCGCGCACCTGCTTTGCAGGCCGGTCTCTTGAGTTGTGATGCTACCTGTGGCGCGATGGCTTTGCAAGTTTGACGAGCAGCAGGGAATGTGCGCTAACCCGTTGTTCAGGGCCTTTCGCCGTTGACCAGATCGCGCATGGCGAGGCTGGCTTCGGTGTCGAGCGCCTGGAGGCCCCGGGCCACCGAGGCGCGCGTCGGCTCGTTCTGGTTCTGGCTGACCTTCCACTTCCCTTCCAGCCGCTCGATGGGGAGCTCGATACCGACGATTCCCTTCACGAGCGTGGCAATGAAGTCCGCCGGCGCATCGTTCACGCTCCATGGGCTGTCCCGCGAGGTCTCGTGGGTATCCGTGAGCGAGCGGAGGTGCGTGAGCAGCCAGGCCGGGTCCTCGATAACGCGGAGCGGGCCGTAGGCGTGAACCACCGCGTAGTTCCAGGTGGGAACGACCTTTCCGCTCGCCGCCTTCTCCGGGTACCAGGCCGGCGTGATGTAGTGCTCGGGACCGGAGAAGATGGCCAGCGCCTGAACCGAGGGCGAGAACTCGCTCCACTGGCGGTTGGCGCGGGAGAGATGACCGCGCAGCACCGCACGCTCCGCATCTTCGCGGTGAAGGACATGGGAAGGTGCGAGGCGAAGAGTCCGGAGTCTCCCATGGTGACGAGAGAGGCCAGCGGATGCGAACGCATCAGGCCATCGAGCACATCGATGCGGGTTTCCGCGTTGGCTTTGGGGATGTACATTGGCTCCTGTCCCCTCCCCTCTATCTCGAATGCAAGACATTTATTATGTGTACGTTATGAAATTTTACCATCGTAAAATATTCTAAATAAAGGGTTAAAGTACTAAAATATTGAATGATAAGGACTTAACTGAAAGACCCCGGGAATGAATCCGGGGTCTTTTGCTTCTGGTTTTATTTTATCAAAGCGGGGGAAACTGATCGGCAACTTAGATCTTGTTTACTTTATTGGGTTTAGGGGGATTTTAGGCTTGACAGGAGTTTGTGCCTTCGAGAACGGCGGTTCAAGCTTCGCTTGAATGGCCCACCTTAGCCGCGATAAAGCCGCAGCGTAGGTGGGCACCCCGGCGTCCTGCAAAGAAATACTGGGATTCTTCGCTTCGCTCAGAATGACGGGTAGATAGGCAGAATGATCGGGGTGAGTGGTAGGCAGGCAAAGGATCGGGGTGAGTTGGCCGATCAGGGTGATGGGTGAGTTTCGGGATAATGTTTGGAGATGGCGAAGCAGCCACTGCTTCGCTGCCGAACGTCGTCAGCCGAGCATCTTCAGCCGACCTTAGCTGACCTTAGCTGACCTTAGCCGACCTTGCGGTCTTCGAGGATCTCATCGAGCATGCCGACGAGGGAGCCGGCGCGGGAGCGGAGGGTGACCTGGGAGAGCGAGAGGCTTCCGGCGAGGGCGTCGTAACGCTGGCGCAGGGATTCGAGCTCGTCGGAGATGTTGAGGGCGGCGAGCACGGCGACGCGGAGCGAATCGACTGTGTTGCCATGAGCCGAGACGGCGCGCATCTTGGCATCGACGACACGGGCGAGTTGCTCGATATAGGCCGGGTCGGTTCCGCGGAGGTGGTAGACCTGGTCGTAGATTTCGACAGCGACGGCCTTGCTCTCGGCCGGGCTGGGTGGCTGAGGGGGTGGCGCGGTGAGGGTGGAGTTATAGTCCATCGGTTCTCCTCGAGCTAAACCAGCTCGTCCATCTGCTGCAGCATCTTCTCTACGCGCTGGCGAACGTTTTCGCGGTCCTTGCTGAGGGTGTTGACAGCGGCCTGGGACTCCTGCGCGACCAGCGTCTGAAACTCAAGCTGCTCACGGAGATTTCCAATCTCGGTCTCGGCCTTGGCGCGGGCTTCGCGCTCCTGCTTGATGATCTCGACGGCGCGAAGCACCTTCTGTTCGAGTGCCTGGAACTCGTCGACGCTGACCGTTGCTGTGCTCATGGACATTGACTCCTGCTTCGAAGATTCTTCTTGTGAGTATAGATGCCAAAAACGTGGATTTTCACAGGGGGAATCCAGGTGGGTGCACCTGATTTAGCACCTCAGCGGCTAAATCCGCATGGATGACGCAACCTTCTGTGCAGGGCTTTTGCATAGCTCTGTATAGCGACGCACAGAGTTCCCGAAGAAGGTTTTGAGGAACTTGGCTGTCGAAGTTGCCGGAAAGGAGACTTCGTAGGAACTCTGTCCAGTCGGAGAACATGGGGCTGCCATCCCCAATCCTCATATCCCAATGGGGCGCCTATAGCGTCAGCGAAACCCGAAGCGTTCGGGAGGAACTCTCACGATCAGTCCTACACTGCATGGGCCGATTTTCGGATTTGGCATTTTCTTCTGACCCTTGAGTCAGACACTTTCTTTCTGCTTCATTGCAGCCACCAGATTTTTGCAACCCGAACCCCATTTGGTGATTGTCGCGATGGCCTGTGTAAACGGAACATCCAGACGATGCACGCGATCCGGAGTAAGAACGTAGACCGCTCCAGCCATCGGCGTAGGCACCGAAGGGACAAAGACTGTGAAACGTCCGTCGACAAGCTCTTCAATGATGAACCCGGGAACAAGCGCATCCTCAATCTCGATCAACGCCGCATCCCAGGCTTGGTCCTGCGTCTCTCCCGCCAGTCGTTGCGTAAGACTTCGCAAGAGCGAGTAACCAGGAATCTTCTGAAAAACCGACCTATCCAGGCGATTTTTGATCCCCCGTCCCATTCGTGTGCGAACCGCGAGCCCAACAAAAAAGCAAATGACCAACAGGAGGATGAGCGCAACAAGATTTTCAGCGGAGACTGATTTCGGAAGCACCTTTGTCACAGGCGCCATCAGGCCCATGATTGACTTCATTGCTTTGAGCAGAAGCAGACAGGCGAGGTAGACCGGTGCGAGGACAAGAAAGCCGGCGACTATCCGACCCATGGAAAATGTAAGGAGATTTTTCACGCGACGACTCCAGTGGGGGATTCGAGAGACGGTTTCCGCTCATTGCCGGAGAGTGGAACATCAATGCAGCGTCCCGCGTGCATCCTAGAGGCCGTGATAGGCGTGGTCATTGTACCACGGTCTTACCTTGAAACGGGATATACTCCATTCGGATTTGTTGCTTTGGCGGATCTTTCCTGTTCCTGGCATTAGTTTCAATGCCCGCGTTCCAGCGATTGTGGTTATTTCAGTGACAGCGGAAGTTTTCGGACATGGGGGTACGCCCGCCATGTTACGGCAGGGTCAACACGCGAAGACATCTATTCCGAGTTGCTTTTTAGTGTGCGTAAACGGGGATATCGGCAATTTCGATCCTGGCGATTGAATGCAGGTTTATGGGTTCAAATTTAATCTGACGTCCAACCAGAAATACTGAGATTCTTCGCCGATGGATCAGAATGACGGCTCTTTGGGGAATGGAGAATTTGCGCTCAGGCGCGGAGGGTTCCTCCGAGTGCGGTGAGCGCGTCGATGATGCGGCTGGACCATGTGGTGAGCTCTTCGTCGCGCAGGGTGCGGTCGTGCGACTGGAAGACGGTGCGCAGCAGGAGTGAGTAGACGCCGGGGTACTTCTTCGCGTCACGCCAGATCTCGACGGGCTTGCGGCTCTGCAGCTCGGAGATGGCGAGAGCATCGACGGTGGCGGCGATGGTGTGGAACTGGACGGCGTCGGGAAGCACGAAGGAGAAGTCGCGCTCGACGGCCTGGAAACGGGAGAGCTCGTGCGCCGTGACTCGTCTGAGCGGGAGGGCGTGGAGCTGTGCGAGATCGAGTTGCGCGAGGTAGACGGGCTGACGCAGCTTGCGGGCTTCGCGCTCGGTTGTGGAGAGCTCTCCGAAGCTGGCCAGGGGCTGGTTGTCGAGCAACGCAACGGCAGAGCGGCCGGGCTCAAGCCATGCGGGAGCGCCAGTCGCGGTAAAGGTGAGGGCGGAGGCTCCTCCGGGCGGGGTGAAGCGCGAGACGAGCGATTCGATGACGCCCTTGAGCTCGAAGATGGGAGCGTCGGCTGCGGGATAGAGGCGGCTCTCGGAGGGCGAGGCCGTGGTGATGCCGAGGGAGAGCTGCGGGGTCTCGTGGACCTCCGCGATGTAGGCGGCGTCGGGTGCGGCGGTGCCGGTGAAGACCTGTCCCTGCTCGAAGAGGCGAACCTCGCGGACATCGCGGTTGAGGTTGTGCGAGAGCATGGTGAGCATGCCGGGCACGAGCGAGGGGCGGAGGAGCGAGGCCTCTTCGGAGAGAGGGTTCTCCATGGGGACGGTTCTATTCTCTGCGGGCCTTGCGGGGTTCGATTCGTAGAAGAGCGCGGCGTCGGCGTTGCCGGCGAAGGTGCTGGAGACGGCCTCGCTGAAGCCGAGCTCTAGCAGGCGCTGGCGGACGGTCCGCTCTGCGGCTGCCGAGGGAGATTCTGTGACGGGAAGCGCGGTGGGCAGGGTGTTGGCGAAGCGGTTGTAGCCGTAGACGCGGGCGACCTCTTCGATGAGATCGATCTCGCGCTCGAGATCGAGACGCCAGGAGGGCAGCTTGACGGAGTAGACGTCGATGCCGTGAAGGAGAAGCTCGCAGCCGAGGGAGGTGAGGAAACGGGAGACGATCTCGCCGGTGAGGCCATCGGCATCGATTGTGGTGCCGAGGTGGCGTTGGACCTGGCGGGCGGAGAGCTCGATTGGTGGACGAGTGGATGTACGCGCGGCGACTTCGGGATCGACGAGGTCGATGAGCTCGCCTTCGATGGAGCCTCCGCTCTGAAGGATGAGCTGGGAGACGAGGGCGTTGGCGAGGGGTGCGGCGTTGAAGTCGGCGCCGCGCTCGAAGCGATGGCTGGCGTCGGTGTGCAGCAGATGGCGGCGCGAGCTGCGGCGGACGCTGGCGGGATCGAACCATGCGGCCTCGACGAGGATGTTCTTCGTCTCGGGGGTGATCATGGAGTCCCAGCCACCCATGACTCCGGCGAGGCCGAGAGCCTTCTTTTCGTCGGCGATGACGAGGTCGTCGGCCTCGAGGGTGCGCTCGGTTCCGTCGAGCAGACGGAGCTTTTCGCCCTTGCGGGCGAGGCGGACGACGATGCCGCCCTCGATCTTGTCGAGGTCGAAGGCGTGGGTGGGATGTCCCATGCCGAGGAGGACGAAGTTGGAGGCGTCGACGGCGTTGGAGATCTGCTTCTGGCCGAGGAGGGTGAAGTAGTCGGCGACTAGGCCGGAGCTGGGCGCGACGGTGATGTTGCGCAGGACCTGCGCGGTGAAGCGTCCGCAGAGGCCACGGGCGGAGGGGTCGATGCGAACGGAAAAGGGCTCATCGACGAGTGTGCCGATGGGGAGCTTCGGGTGCAGCGGCTCGAGGGAGAGATTGTAGATGGTCGCGGCTTCGCGGACGATGCCGTAGTGGTTCATCGCGTCGACGCGGTTGGTGGTGATGTCCATCTCGAAGAGGTGGCCGTTTGTCTCACTGCCGTGACCGTTTGTCTCACCGCTGTGGCCGTTGCCTTCGCCCAGCGGGTGCACGCCTTCGACGGCGATGCCGCGCAGGGTGAGGTCGTCGGCGAGCTGCCGGTCGGTGACGGTGAGGGTAGGAAGGTAGTGGCGCAGCCAGCTTGTGAGAACTTTCATGATGAACAGCTTCCAGTCTAAATGCTGCGGTAGTGCCTCGCGGGGGAGACAGCCCTCTGATAGGGTGATGCTCAAAGATACGAAAGATACGGTCCTGTGGAGGAATGGATGAGGCGAGGCAACTGGATACGCGTGGTGTGTGCGATAGCGGTTCTGGCGGGTTCGACCACCCTGACGGCTCGGGCTGCTGCTGGAACCCCGGGCGCCACGATGGATCGCGATCTCATGGAGATCGAGGTGCCGAAGCTGGAGGCTTTCTATGCTGCCCGCAAGTACACCGTGACCCAGGTGACCGAGTGGTATCTGGACCGGATCGGACGCTATGACGGAACGTATCGGGCCATGCTGCATGTGGATCGGGAGGGAGCGCTGCGCCGGGCCGCGGAGGAGGATGCGGAGCCCAGGGGGACGAAGCACGGCAGGCTGTGGGGCGTGCCGGTACTGATCAAGGCGAACACGAGCGTGAAGGGCCTGGTGACAAGCGCGGGGTGGGAGGGTTATCTGAAGTCTGGCGAGGAGTTGGTGGCACCGCGCGATGCCGCGGTGGTGACGCAGCTGAGGCAGGCAGGCGCCGTGATTCTGGGCCAGACGAATATGCCGGACTTCGCGGCGAGCGACACGAATCTCAGCACGGCC
Source organism: Edaphobacter modestus (assembly GCF_004217555.1). Taxonomy (GTDB): domain Bacteria; phylum Acidobacteriota; class Terriglobia; order Terriglobales; family Acidobacteriaceae; genus Edaphobacter; species Edaphobacter modestus. Next base: position 4,309,666 of record NZ_SHKW01000001.1, on the reverse strand, counting down.
GGGGGCAGGACCGGCGATGCGTACGACGTGCGGTACTCGCCCGGGGGATCGTCGGGAGGGACGGCGACGGGGCTGGCGGCGAACTTCGCTGTCTTGGGTACAGGGACGGATACGGCGAACTCGATCCGGCAGCCGGCAGCGAACAACAGCCTGGTGGGATTTCTGCCGACGCGCGGGCTGACCAGCATTGCGGGGATTCAACCGCTGGACTGGCTGCGGGACAACACCGGGCCGCTGGCGCGGGATGTGACCAGTGCGGCCATTGCGCTCGAGGTGATGCAGGCCGAAGATCCGCTGGACAAATGGACGGAAGGCGCGACGAAGAAGGCTGAGGCGAGGCCCTATACGGGATATCTGAAGAAGAACGCCCTGAAGGGCAAGCGGTTTGGGGTGCCGTGGTTTGTGCTGGAAGGTTCGCCGAGTGTTTATGGCAAAGAGCCGGATGCTCCTGCGAATCATGGAGCAGTGTCGCCGGAGACGCGTGCGGCGTTTATGAAGGCGGTAGAGCAACTGAAGGCCGCAGGGGCGACCGTCGTCATCGACAAGGAGATTCTGCCGGAGAGCTTCTTCGTGGCGGTGCGGTCGGTGAACACGCGACCCTATCGGAGGGAGGGAGTGGATAACTTTCTGCGCGACTTCGGACCTCCGCAGTACCACTCGGTGGCCGAGTATGAGAAGGCGACAGGGGACAAGTTCCCTGCTTATATGATCGGCGGCACGAAGACGGGCAAGGACGTGATGCCGCAGCGGCTGCTTGAGAGCGATCCAGAGGCCGAGGCGAATTATTACGGGCCTCAGCGCAAGGCGCTCGATCAGTATGAAGAAGCCCGAAAGCGCTGGAAGCTGGACGGCTTCGTGTATCCGGCCCTGCAGATTCCCACTTATGACGAGACGGTGCCCGGGGCCTCGAAGGCTGGTCCCTACAGCGAGACAGGATGGGTGAACCGGATTGGAGTGCCGGCGGTCTCGGTGCCGGGTGGCTTCTATGCCAATGGACTTCCGTTTGGGCTGGAGATCTCGGGTGTCCGCTGGAGGGATGGGGACCTGCTGGGGTATGCCTACGCCTATGAACAGGCGACCCACAACCGGAGGCTTCCGAAGCTGGTCGAGGGAGCAAGGAACTAGACGACACGGCGCGGGATCGCTCGCCGCAGCAGGAACCTTTTGCGCGAGACTCGCGTATCAGGGGATGTTCTTCAAGGAGATTGTCCCCATGGGTAGATTCTCTGCCGCAGCAACCCTTGTCTTGGCAGCTGGCTTATCTGTTCCGCTGAACGCGCAGGCGGTCCCTTCCCTGGATTCCATCAAGACAGAAGCCGAGCTCACGCGTGCGATCACGGTGCTCGATAAGCAACTGTTCGATGCGTACAACACCTGCGACCTTGAGAAGTTCCAGTCGTTCTTTACAGAGGACGTGGAGTTTTACCACGATCAGGGAGGGGTGACTCTCGGGAGCAAAGCCCTGACGGAGAGTATCAAAAACAATATCTGCGGGACGACGCAGCGGGTGCTAGTGGCGAAGACCCTCGAGGTACACCCGATGAAGGGCTACGGCGCGGTGGAGATGGGGACGCACCAATTTACGCATCCTTGGAAGCAGGACCACGGTGTGGTTGGCGAGGGCAAGTTCATTCATCTCTGGCAGTACAAAGATGGGACGTGGAAGATCACGAGGGCGATCAGCTACGACCATCATCTTGCCAAGTAGTAACGTCTAGACGAGTCCTGTAGGGAGACCATCGATACTGCAGGTGTTCTTCTGGCGGCGGTAGTCTTCAAGCGCAGCTTCGCCCTTGGCCTTGGCCCAGCGATGCAGCTGCTCGCGCTCACCGACGTGGTCGTAGAGGGGCACGTTCATGCCGCAGGAGGTCTGGACGGATTCGACGGTGAGGTGGATCATCTGTCGGGCACCGGGCGGTTCCGCGTTGTCGTAGTGCGAGGCGAGGAGCGCGGCGTACTCGGGGCCGCGGCGCGGAAGAACGCGGCCGTGTCCATAGATGCGGAGAATGAGCGGGGCACCTTCGAAGGCGCAGAACATCAGCGTCAGGCGGCCGTCGGCGAGCAGGTGCGCGGCGGTCTCGTTGCCGCTGCCGGTGAGGTCGAGATACACGACGGTGTTCGGATCGAGGATGCGAAGCGAGGCGCAATCGCGAGGAGAGAGGTTGACTCTGCCTCCGGAGGCGGCGGAGGCGTTGAAGAAGATGTGCTGCCGTTCGATGAACTCGCGGTGAACGGGCTCGATGGAGACGAACTGTTTGCCCATGGAGACAGTTTAGGCCCGCTGGCGCGCCTGCAAAGTTTAAATGGTGACCGGCAATGGCGTCGGGTATGCTTCTCTGACGGAAAAGAAAAAGACGAACTCGTTGAAGAGTAAGGGGGAAACATGCGCTGGTTGTTGCACTGGATTCTGAATGCCGTGGCTCTGCTGGTTGTCTCTCACTTCGTACAGGGATTCGAGATCAGTGGATTCCTCTCGGCACTGATTGCGGTGGTGGTGATCGGGCTCTTCAACGCGACGCTGGGGTTGCTGCTGAAGTTCATCACGTTGCCCCTGGGGATCATCACGTTCGGGTTGTTCTTCCTGGTGATCAACGCGATCGTCTTGTGGTTCTCGAGCAAGTTTGTTCCGGGGTTTGCGGTGACGAGCTTCAAGGCAGCGTTTCTGGGCGCGCTGGCGCTGGCGCTGATCCAGATGCTGATTGGATTTCTGGGCGTGAACCGGGACAGGGGCTGAGGCGATCGCCGCAGAACAGCGATGGGTTTGGGCCAGGTGAAAGTGTCAGCGAAAGGAATTCATGATGTTGCTGTTCAGGTATCCGCGACTGGTCTTCCTGTTCTCCTTTCTCCTGCTCTGGCTGGCGGCCTGGATCGGTGGCCGGATGGGCCGGAAGGCGAAGCTGGAAGAAGAAAGCCGGGCGGACTTCGGGGTGGTGCAGGGGGCTACGCTCACCCTGCTGGGGCTGATCATCGGGTTCAGCTTCTCGATGGCGATCGGCCGATACGACCAGCGCAAGATCTACGAAGAGGCGGAGGCCAACGCGATTGGGACCGAGTATGTTCGCGCAGATCTGCTTCCGGCGCCGGAGGCAGTACGGGTTCGCGAGCTGCTGCGGAGATACACGGACCTGCGCATCGCGTTCTATGAGACACGCGATCGGGATGAGCTCAAAAAGATCGACACGGATACCGCAGCGGTGCAGGGAGAACTTTGGGCAGCCGTCGCGCATTCCGCGGTTGCGCAGCCTACACCGGTTCTAGCGCTTGCCGCCGGCGGCATGAATGACGTTCTCAACTCCCAGGGGTACACACAGGCTGCCTGGTGGAACCGGATTCCGGAGGGGGCGTGGGGATTGATGTTCCTGATCGCCCTCTTTGCCAACTGGATGCTCGGTTATGGAGCGAGGCAGATGCAGACGAAGCTGCTGATCGTGCTGCCGTTGGTGGTGTCGATCTCGTTCTTCCTGATTTCGGATATCGACAGCCCGCGCAGGGGCATGATCCGCGTGCATCCGCAGAATCTCGAGAGCCTGCGCGATAGCTTGCGCTAATTGGTGACCCGCTGTGAAACGTGTCACGTCTTCTTCCGTTCTTCGGCTTCAGGAAGACTGGAGGCGGTTCGAGAGAACCGCAGGTCCTTCGACTCGCTTCGCTCGCTCAGGATGACACGTTTTCATTGCTACTGATGGCTCGTTTGTCATTGTTGTGGGTGGCTCGTTTGCCTTACTCGTGGCCTATGTGTCCTCTTTGCCGGTGGCGACACGCTTCGGTCTCCTCTGAGACCTCATCTGTTTCGAAGGCTCAAGATCCTGAGAGATCGACACAGCGCGGGACGGAGAGGTCAGGCGAACTGTTCGAGGAAGCGCATGTCTCCTGAGTAGAACTGGCCGATGTCGGAGACGCCGTGCAGCATCATGGCGATACGCTCGACGCCCATGCCGAAGGCGAAACCGGAGATCTTTTCCGGGTTGTAGGCATCGTCGGCGGGGTCGAGCTTGCGGCGCTCCTCGGTGACGGAGGCGAAGACCGCTGGATCGACCATGCCGCAACCAAGCAGCTCGATCCAGCCGGAGTGCTTGCACTTGCGACAGCCTGAGCCTCCGCAGAAGATGCAGCTGATCTGCACATCGGCCGAGGGCTCGGTGAAGGGGAAGAAGCTGGGGAAGAATCGCGTCTTGACCGCTGAGCCGAAGAGCGCCTTCATGGCGTGATCGAGCGTGCCCTTGAGGTCGGAGAAGGTGATGTTGGTGTCGACGCAGAGGCCTTCGATCTGATGGAAGATGGGCGAGTGCGTGGCGTCGGCGGCGTCGTTGCGATGGACCTTGCCGGGGATGACGATGCGGACCGGCGGAGCCTGCGCGATCATGGTGCGGATCTGCACGGGCGAGGTGTGGGTGCGCATGAGAAGGCGGTCGCGGGAGGGACGGGCCTGCTGGCCTGCGATCTGGAGGGTGTCCTGGGTATCGCGCGCGGGGTGGTTCTGCGGAAAGTTGAGTGCCTCGAAGTTGTAGAAATCGCTTTCCACCTGGGGACCAAGGTTGGTGGAGTAGCCGAGATGGTGGAAGACCCGCACGACTTCGTGCATGGTGTTCAGTAGCGGGTGCGGGATTCCGGGCCGTCGAACGAGGCCGGGGAGGGAGATGTCGATGCCCTCGACCGCAACAGCTGAGGCCGATGCGGTAGGAGTCTCGAGAGCCTGTTCGATCTGCTGCTTGAGCTGGTTGAAACGGATACCGAGGGGTTTGCGCGCCTCGGCGGGCGCGGACTTGAGCCAGGCATCGGAGATCAGCTTGAGGCGTCCCTGCTTGCGGCCGAGCCAGTGAAGCCGGAAGGCCTCCTGCGCCTCGGAGTTTGTGAAGGAGGCTGTCTGCTCCCGGACCTCATCGGCGAGGGTCGCGAAGGCGGCATCGAGGGAGGACGGGTCGTAGCTGGTCAGCTGGGGGATGTTCTCGGTCATGGCTCGAGCTACAGGATAAATGTTTCTCCCGGTCCGGGTTGTCGTTTCTATCTCCGTTGGTTGCAATGAGAGTGCATGGAGGGATGGGGACATCCGATCCTGCTGCAAAGAGATACTGAGATTCTTCGCTCCGCTCAGGATGACGACGGTTGTGTGCGGATACTGCCGGCTAGAGAGCCGACAGCACGATCGCCAGAACGAGTACACCGAGCAGCAGGCTGCGGCTGTCGGTGATGGCATAGACGACGGGATCCTCATCCAATTCGCCCCGGGAGGCCTTGAGCCAGAGGCGGCTGATCCAGAGCAAAAGGACGGGAATGAGCAGCCATAGGCGCTTGGTATGGGTATAGAGCTGGGCCGCGTCGAGATTGGAGATGTAGAGCGTGAGCACGGCTACCGAGACGTAGCCGGAGGCAGAGCCAAAGCTGCGAAGCTGCTCCAGATCGCTGATGTGATAGCCGCGGCCCTTGGCGACCTCTCCTCCCCGCTCGCGCAGGTTTTCGAGTTCGGCGAAGCGCTTGACGAAAGCCAGGGAGAGAAAGAAGAAGATGCTGAAGCTGCCAAGCCAGGTGGAGGCCTCGATGCCGGTAGCAGCGGAGCCGGCGAGAATCCGGATGGTATAGAGGCCGGAGAGAACGATGACATCGACCAGGACCGCCCGTTTCAAGCGCAGCGAATAGGCCAGCGTAGTGACGGCGTAGATTCCCAACCAGACAAGGAAGCGATAAGGCCGCCTGAGGGCAAGTGCAGGCTGGACGTGTTCGAGCACCTGAGGGAGCGCGATGGCGATCGCCACGGAGGCGATGAGAAAGGCGATGAGGACGCCGACGCCGGTTATCGCGGAGAGGTCGCCCGAGGCAAAGGGACGACGACGCTTGCGGGGATGCTGCCGGTCGGCCTCGATGTCCAGCAGATCGTTGACGATGTAAGTTGCGGATGCGCAGAGGCCGAAGGAGAGAAACGCCAGCAGGGAGGCTAGCACGAGTGCGGGCTTCAAGGCGTGGCCGAGCAACATGGGCAGAAAGAGCAGAACGTTTTTCGCCCATTGATGGATCCGGATGGCCTTCAACCACGCCCTGGCAGGCGAGACCTTTTCGGTGAAGGTGCGAGCGGGGGTAATGCGGGCTTTGCGGAGCGCGGCGCTGAGTCCACGGGTAGGATTCGCGACCATGGGGTGCTGGCAGTTTTCGAGTAGCGGAAGGTCGGCGAGGGCGTTTCCGATATAGCAGAAGTTATCGCCGAAGGTCTGGCGGAAGGCAGCGAGCTTGTTTGGTCCTGCGAGGTTGAGGATTCCGTCGGAGGCGAGAACGCCGTCGAAGAGGCCGAGATGTTCGGCAACCCTTTTGGCTAGAGCGGAATCGGCTGCGGTGGCCAGGTAGATTGGCCGTCCCTCGGCGTGCTGCTGCTCAAGAAATTGCAGAAGCTCACGGTTATAAGGCAGGTGAGCGACGTCTAAGGAGACAGCAGAGGTGATATGGCGCTTGAGTGCCGCCTTACCCTGGAGGAGCCAGCGCGGGATTTTGAGGAGCATGGCTGGCCGGTACCGCGCGAGGGCAAGGGCCGAATCGACAAGCGTATCGGACTTAACCAGTGTGCCATCAAGGTCGACGCACAGTGCGGGCAGGACAGCGGAGTCGAGGCTGAGATTGGGCAAAGTCGAGTCCTTCCTTCAGCTAGGCCGATTACCGGCCTAAAAAGGCGATAACGAAGAGGTTCGATTGTTAATGCGCGAAGGAGTCGAAACATTCGGTTCCCCTTCTACGTCATTATTATTTAATCTGAACGCTATTAATTATTCTGAAGGCTCTGCAGCATCCCGCAGGGCTCCGTTTTGAATATTTCTTCACAATCTGCATAAGCATTTTTGAGAGCACGGTGAGCGCGCCAATGTCATCAGCCCCGATCAGCGAACACGAGACCAAGCCGGCTTTGTCTGCCCATAAGCCGCATCCCCCGCTTCCCGAACCAGAGCCGCCACAGCGCTCGGGCTTCAGGAAGTGGATCATCATGCTGGCAATCGTCCTGGTCGTAGGAGCCGCGATCTGGAAGATACGCAAGAACACCGAAGAGCAGACGGCTCAGGGACAAAAGATGGCGGCGATGCTGGATCGGCCCACTCCGGTCCAGACGGTTAAAGTTCAGCAGAAGACCATGCCGATTTACCTGACGGCGCTTGGCACGGTGACGGGTTACAACACGGTGACGCTCAAGTCGCGGGTAGACGGGCAGCTGAACCGGGTGAACGTGCGCGAGGGGCAACGGGTAAGACAGGGGGACTTGCTGGCGGAGATCGATCCGGCGCCCTACCAGGCGACGCTGGCCCAGGCGCAGGGGCAACTGGCCCGGGACCAAGCGCAGCATGCCAACGACCAGGCACAATCCAACCGCTACCGTGCGCTGTTTGAAGCAGGCGTCGTCTCCCACGAGGCGGCACAGGCCCAGGAGGCCCTGGCCGGCCAGTCCGCGGGAGCGATCCTGCAGGATCAGGCCGCGATCCAGGCGGCGAAGGTCAACGTGAACTACACGAAGATCACCTCTCCTATTAATGGTGTGGTGGGACTGCGGCAGGTGGATCCCGGCAACATCGTTCACGCCTCGGACACGAACGGGCTTCTTGTGGTTACGCAGCTGGAACCGATCGCCGTCATCTTCACGCTTCCGGAGGATCATCTTCCCGAGGTTCTTGACCTTATCCGCAAGGGCAAGAAGCTGGCGGTAGAGGCCTATGACCGCTCGGGAGCGACCCATCTTGCGACGGGAAGCGTGCTCACGGTCGATAACCAGATCGACACCACCACCGGAACGGTGAAGGTGAAGGCTGTCTTTGATAACAAGGACGGCGCATTGTTTCCAAATCAGTTCGTCAACGTTCGGCTGGTGCTCCAGCAGAGGCCAAACGCGATTGTGATTCCGTCGGCGGCGCTGCTCAGCGGTTCGCAGGGTAATTATGTGTACCTGGTGAAACCAGGCGATCCCCCGGCAGAGCTACAGCCGGCGCCTCCAGCCGCGGGCCAGCGGCAGGGCAAGGCAGGCCGCGTCGCCAGTGGAGCCGGACCGGCGCAGAATCAGCCGACCTTCTACGTGGTGGCTCAGCCCGTGAAGGTCGACCTGACGGAAGGCGCGCAGGTGATCCTTTCCAGCGGTGTGAATCCGGGCGATCCAATCGTCGTGGACGGGCAGGAGAAGCTTCGCAACGGCAGCCGGGTGATTCCGCGTCAGTCCAGCAACCCGAACGGGCCGCGCGCGGTGAATCCGAACCGCGCCGCTACGGGCGTTGGATCTGATGATAAAGGCAGCACGCAACAGCCGCAGGGACGCTCGGGAGGTCAGCAGCCATGAGCCCGTCACGGCCATTTATTCTCCGGCCGGTGGCCACCTCGCTTTTGATGGTGGCCATTTTGCTTGCCGGGTGGGTTGCTTACCTTCAGCTTCCGGTTTCGGCGCTGCCGCAGGTGGATTACCCGACGATCCAGGTGATGACGTTCTATCCGGGCGCAAGTCCGGAGGTGATGGCATCGTCGGTGACGGCTCCACTGGAGCGCCAGTTCGGGCAGATTCCGGGGCTGACCCAGATGACCTCGACAAGCTCGGGTGGCGGCAGCGTGATTACGTTGCAGTTCGATCTTTCGGAGTCCATCGACATTGCGCAGCAGGACGTCCAGGCTGCCATCAACGCGGCTTTCAGCTATCTGCCGGAGGACCTTCCGAATCCGCCGGTTTACAGCAAGGTCAATCCGGCGGACGCGCCCATCCTGACTCTCGCTTTGTCGAGTGAAACGCTTCCCCTGGTGAAGGTGGAAGACCTGGCCGATACGGTGCTGGCGCAGAAGATCTCGCAGCTGACGGGCGTCGGTCTCGTTTCGATCAACGGCGGACAGAAGCCGGCGGTCCGGATCCAGGCGAACCCGATGGCGATGGCCAACTACGGGCTGAGCCTTGAAGATCTGCGAACGGCGCTGGGAACGGCAAACGTCGATCAGGCCAAGGGAAACCTGAACGGTACGCACCAGGCCTACACGATCGGGGCAAACGATCAGCTGCTTTCGAGCGCAGATTACGCCAAGGTGATCATTGCTTATCGCAACGGGTCGCCGGTGCGGCTGTCGGATGTGGCGAACGCCGTCGACAGCGCGGAGAATCTGTACCAGGCGGCATGGATGGGAACCTCCGCCCGGCCCGCGGGCAAGGATGCGAACGGGAAGGAGATTCCCGCCCGAGAGCTTGAGCTGAAGCCCGCCGTCATCGTCAATATTCAGCGTCAGCCGGGAGCCAATATTATTGGCGTCGTCGACGAGGTGCAGAAGCTTCTGCCGCAGCTGCGGGCGACGCTTCCGGCCAGTGTGACGCTGGAGGTGTTGACCGATCGAACCAACACGATCCGGGCGTCGGTCAAGGACGTACAGTTCGAGCTGATGCTGACCATCGCGCTGGTCGTGATGGTGATCTTCCTCTTCCTTCGGTCCGTGGCGGCAACGATCATCCCGTCGATCGCGGTTCCGTTGTCGATCATCGGTACGTTCGGGGTGATGTACCTGCTGGGGTACAGCCTTAACAACCTGAGCCTGATGGCGCTGACGATCTCGACCGGATTCGTGGTGGACGATGCCATCGTCATGATCGAGAACATCTCCCGCTACCTGGAGGAGGGCGACGATCCTCTGGAGGCGGCGCTCAAGGGTTCCGAGCAGATCGGCTTCACGATTCTTTCGCTGACCATCTCGCTGATTGCCGTGCTGATTCCGCTGCTGTTTATGGGCGATATTGTCGGCAGACTCTTCCGCGAGTTCGCCGTGACGCTATCGGTTACGATTCTTGTCTCCGCAGTCGTCTCTCTGACCCTGACACCGATGATGTGCGCCAAACTGCTCCGCCACAAGCCGGCGAGCGAGCAGAGCGCCTTCTACCACAAGAGCGATCAGTTCTTTGAGTACGTGATTGCGAAGTACGGGGTCGGTGTGCGCTGGGTGCTTCGTCACCAGACACTGACGCTGCTGGTGACGCTGGCAACCTTCCTGCTGACGATCTACCTTTACATCATCGTGCCGAAGGGATTCTTCCCAGTGCAGGATACCGGGGTTCTGCTGGGAATTACCGAAGCGCCGCAGACGATCAGCTTTCAGGCGATGAGCATACGACAGCAGCACCTGGCGAAGGTGATCCTTGAGGATCCCGATGTGGAGAGTGTCTCTTCGTTCATCGGCATCGACGGCACCAACTCGACGATGAACAGCGGACGCATCCAGATCAATCTTCGCGACCGCGAGCAACGATCGGACTCTGCGACCGAGGTCATTCAGCGGCTGGGTCCCAAGCTGAGACAGGTGGAAGGGATCGAGTGCTTCCTGCAACCGCTGCAGGACCTGACCGTGGAAGACCGCGTGAGCCGCACGCAGTACCAGTACACGCTGGAGGATGCGAACGCAGACGAGCTAGCGGTGATTACAGACCGTATGGTGGAGAAGCTCAAGCAGCTTCCCGAGCTGACCGACGTTGCAGACGACCAGCAGCTGGAAGGGCTTGAGGCTCACCTTGTTATCGATCGCGACACCGCGTCGAGGCTTGGGATCACGCCACAGAATATCGATGACACCCTGGACGATGCGTTCGCTCAGCGGCAGGTCTCGACGATCTTTACGCAGCTGAATCAGTATCACGTGGTGCTCGAAGTCGCTCCGCACTTCCAGCTCAATCCACGGTCTCTGGACAATATTTACGTCAAAAGCTCGAATGGCACCCAGGTGCCGCTCTCGACCTTCACCCATTTTGAGGAGCGTGCCACAACGTTGGCGATCAATCACCAGGGTCAGTTCCCTGCCGTGACGATCTCGTTCAACCTCGCTCCCGGGAAGTCGATTGGCGACGCGGTTGAGGCGGTCAATAAAGCGAAGGCGGAGATGAATCTGCCTCCGAGTGTGAAGGCGGAGTTCCAGGGAACGGCCCGCGCCTTTGTAGCGTCTCTTAGCAACGAGCCTATTCTGATCCTGGCGGCGCTGATCGTCGTCTATATCGTGCTGGGCGTGTTGTATGAGAGCTACATTCACCCGATCACGATTCTCTCCACTCTACCGTCTGCGGGTGTCGGGGCGATCCTGGCTCTGCTGCTGTTTCATGTGAATCTGAGCGTGATTGCGCTGATCGGCATCATTCTTCTGATCGGCATTGTGAAGAAGAACGCGATCATGATGATCGACTTCGCTCTTGAAGCCGAGCGGGAGCACCACATGGAGCCTGAAGAAGCGATCTATCAGGCGTGCCTGCTGCGTTTTCGCCCGATCATGATGACGACTATGGCGGCGCTGCTGGGCGGCGTTCCGCTGGCGATGGGCACTGGAACCGGCAGCGAGCTGCGGCGTCCGCTTGGCATCGCAATCGTCGGTGGCCTGATCGTCTCCCAGATTCTGACGTTGTATACGACCCCGGTCGTATACCTGTTCTTTGACCGGATCGGGCGGAAGTATCTGCATACCGCTGAGGCCGATGCGGAGTTTCGCGAGCACGAACACGCGGTGAGTGCGGACTGATGGAAAACCGCAACGAAGATCGAGACCTGGAGAAGGCCCGCAAAGATGCGGCGAAGATGCCGGCGGCGGGCGGAGTCCATTTCTCCGCGCCCTTCATCAAGCGGCCGGTGGCGACGACGCTGCTGTCGATCGCGATCATCCTTGCGGGCATCGTAGCCTACAAGATGCTTCCGGTGGCGAGCCTGCCCCAGGTTGAGTTCCCCACCATCTCGATTGGTGCGGGGCTTCCGGGCGCGGATCCGGAGACGGTCGCCTCGGCCATCGTCACTCCGCTGGAACGGCAGTTTGCCAGGATTGCCGGCATCAACGAGATGACCTCCAGCTCCGGGCTGGGAAATGGCTCGATCGTGCTGCAGTTCGATTTAAGCCGCGACATCAACGGGGCAGCGCGCGATGTGCAGGCGGCGATCAATGCCGCGCGCAGCCAATTGCCCTCGAATCTTCCGCAGAACCCTTCGTACCGAAAGATCAACCCTGCAGATTCTCCTATCCTGATCCTGGCGTTGACGTCGGATACGCTCTCGGTCCCGCAGATCTACGATGCCTGTGACAGCATCCTGGCCCAGAAGATCGCCCAGGTGGAAGGCGTGGGACAGACCTTCTGCGGCGGCAGCGCGAAGCCTGCGGTCCGGATCGAGGCCAATCCCACGCAACTCGCGAACTATGGCCTGGGTCTGGAGGCCTTGCGCGCGGCGATTGGAACTATCAACGTCAACCAGCCGAAGGGCTATCTGCAGAATGAGACGCGGCGATGGAGCATCAGCACGACCGACCAGCTGTTTGGGGCCGCGGCCTATGCTCCCCTGATCGTCGCAACGGACCGCGGCCCGGTGAGTTCAGCCGCAGCCACAAACGGGCTTCCCGTTTCGCTGCAGGATGCCGTCAATAACTCGCCGTCGTCCACCGTCACGTCCACCTCCACAACCCAGCCTGCGACCTCGAGCGCGAGCCCTGCCGCGGCAGCACATGGAATTGTGCGTATTCAGGATGTCGCGCAGGTGGTGGATTCGGTCGAGGATATCCGTACAGGTGGCTTCTTCAACGGCAAACCAGCGATTCTTGTGATCGTCTTCAAGACGTCGACGGCGAATGTCATTGAAACGGTGGACAATGTTCTAAAGCTGCTGCCTTCGCTGCGGGCCGACATTCCTCCCGCGGTGCAGCTCAATGTAGCTTTGGACCGGACGACGACGATCCGCGCCTCTATTAAAGATGTGACGCGGACGCTCATTATCTCGGTCCTGCTGGTCATTCTGGTCGTCTTCGTTTTCCTGCGGGAGATTCCCGCGACGCTGATTCCCAGCGTTTCGGTTCCACTGAGCCTGCTGGGTACCTGCGGAATCATGTACCTGCTGGGCTACACGCTGGATAACCTGAGCCTGATGGCGCTGACGATCTCGACCGGATTCGTAGTGGATGACGCGATCGTTGTGATCGAAAACATCTCTCGCCATCTGGAGAGCGGCAAGTCGCCTTTCCAGGCAGCGATGGACGGCTCGCGCGAGATCGGCTTTACGGTGATCTCGATGAGCACGTCGCTGATCGCGGTGTTCATTCCCATCCTGTTGATGGGCGGGATCGTTGGCAGATTGTTCCGCGAGTTCGCGGTGACCTTGTCGGCCGCGATTATGGTTTCGCTGGTGGTTTCGCTGTCGACGACTCCGATGCTGAGCGCGAAGTTTCTGGTATCGCACGGGAAGCGCAAGCACGGACGTTTCTACCGCTGGGGAGAGCAGGCCCTGACATGGCTTACCGGAGAGTACGAACGCGGCCTGCAGTGGGTGCTTCAGCATCAGGGACTCGTGCTCGCGATCACGATCGTGACCTTCCTCCTCAATATCTATCTCTATATTCTGATTCCGAAGGGATTTTTCCCGCAGCAGGATACGGGACGAATCGGCGGCATGATCCGAGGACAGCAGGATGTCTCGTTCGATGCAATGAAGCCAAAGGTTGCTCAACTGGCGGCGATTGTTCAGCAGGATCCCGGGGTCGAGAACGTGATGTCCTTCGTGGGTGGCGGAGGACCGGGTGGCGGAGGATCGAACAATGGCAACATGTTCGTCTCCCTGAAGTCAGACGATGAGCGGATTGCGCGAGGAGACACGGCGGATGTGATCATCAACCGCCTTCGATCGAAGGCGGCGGGAATTCCCGGCGCGACTCTCTACCTGCAATCGAATCAGGAGCTCCGTATCGGGGGACGAGGAACGGCGACGCAGTATCAGTACTCGCTGACGGCAGACAACCTGAAGGATCTGGACGAGTGGTCTCCAAAGCTGATGGAGGCCATGCAGAAGCTGCCTGAACTGAAGGACGTTGCCACGGACCAGCAGGATCAGGGTCTTCGGGCACAGCTTGTGATCGATCGCGATACGGCTTCGCGCCTTGGCGTGTCGCCGCTGACGATTGATGCAACGCTCTCGGATGCGTTCGGGCAGAGGCAGGTTTCGACGACCTATCGTCCTCTGAATCAATATCACGTGGTGATGGAGGTTGCGCCGGAGTATCAGCGCAATCCGGATTCCCTGAAGAATATTTATGTAAAGAGCACGACCGGCGCGATGATTCCGCTGTCGGCGATTACTCACTTTGAGGCACAGCGGATTCCGTTGACGGTGAACCACCAGTCGCAGTCTCCGGCGACTACGCTGAGCTTCAATCTGACTCCCGGGATCTCCCTGAGCCAGGCTACTGTCGCGATAGAACAGGCGCGCGTGAATATCGGCATGCCTTCGATGATCCGTGGTGGCTTCCAAGGCACGGCACAGGCCTTCCAGGATTCGCTGTCGAGCGAACCGGTACTGATACTGCTGGCCCTGGTAGCCGTCTATATTGTGCTTGGAATGCTGTATGAGAGCTTCATCCATCCGCTCACGATTCTTTCGACCCTTCCCTCAGCCGGGGTAGGAGCGATTGTTGCCCTGCTGCTGTTCAAGGTGGAGCTGAGCGTGATTGCGATGATCGGCATCATTCTTCTGATCGGTATTGTGAAGAAGAACGCCATCATGATGATCGACTTCGCGCTGGCAGCCGAGAGGCTGGAGGGGAAGACACCGAAGGAGGCGATCTACCAGGCCTGCCTGCTGCGCTTCCGTCCGATCATGATGACGACGATGGCGGCACTGCTTGGCGGACTGCCACTTGCCCTGGGACAAGGAACGGGCAGCGAACTGCGGAGACCTCTCGGCATCACCATTGTGGGCGGACTTATCGTCTCCCAGTGCCTGACGTTGTTCACAACTCCAGTCGTCTACCTGTTCTTCGATCGGCTTCGGATGCGGTTCCAAAAGATGATTCCGGCGAACAAGAGAAAGCCAATCGGAAGAGCACAGACTGTTGCCGGAGACTAGCCGTAGTTGCTGGCAGTGCGGCGAAAACGGAGCCTCTGTCTGGCAGGAGACTCCGTTCGAAACGCCGCTTTTGTAAGATCCCCTACGCCTTATTCACCGGCACAAAGGCCGTCTCGCTCAAACCGAATTCCTCCTCCGAGTCTGCCAAACGTTCCTGTTGGAACCTGCTGGGGCCGGAGGGGAAGTAGGCGTTCGAGAAGTACTGGCCGAGCATCCGCTGCGTATTGAAGAAGGTTCCGTTGATTCCGATGCAGTGCTGCTGGAGCCTAGCCCAGGCGTTTGGATTGGCCCAGAACGGGGCGATCACTTTTTCAAGTTTGTTGTAGAGGTTGTTGGCTTCCGTCTCCTCGGTTTCGCCGTTCTCGATGGCCCAGCCGGTGGTGTTCTCGGCGTGGCCCTCGATCCACCATCCGTCGAGGATAGAGAGCGAAGGGACACCATTCAATGCGGCCTTCATGCCTGAGGTGCCGGATGCTTCATAGGGCCGTCGCGGAGTGTTCACCCAGACATCGACGCCCTGGGTAAGAAGAGCTCCCAGCTCCCAGTCGTAATTTTCGATGTAATAGATCTTCAGAAACTCAGAGTTGAGCTTGACGGCTGCGGCGAATACATCACGGATGAGAGCCTTCGCGGCATTGTCGGCGGGGTGAGCCTTGCCCGCGTACAGAATCTGAAGACCGCCGATCTTTTCAGCCAGGGAGCAGAGTCGTTCGGGATCCTGAAGGAGGAGCCCGGCACGTTTGTAAGTGGCGACGCGGCGCGCAAAACCGAGCGTAAGGACCGAGGGGTTGAAGTAATGACCGGTACGACGGGCGAGCCAGGCGAAGAGGCGCTGCTTGCTTTTGACGTGACAGGCAGAGATGCGGGCCGGATCGATGCCATAGATGGAGCGGAAGTAGCGATTGTCGGTTCGCCAGTCCGGGATCTCGGAGTCGAAGAGTTCCTGAAAGGCGGGGGACATCCACGTAGCGGCATGAACGCCGTTGGTAATGGAGTGGACCTTGTACTCCGGAAACATGTATTGGGAGACCTTGCCGTGCTGCATGGCCACGCCGTTGACGTAACGGGAGAGGCAGAGGGCCAGATAGGTCATATTGAGCAGGCCGTTATGAAGACCGCCCGCGGCCTCGATTGCGGCGCCGCGATTAGGGCCGAGGACCTGGTTCATCTGGTCCACGCCGAACTGGTCGTGCCCTGCAGGGACAGGAGTATGGGTGGTAAAGACGCACTGCCGGCGGATGGCCTCGCGATCGGCATCGGTGGCTTCGCTGAGAGGCCGGCTGCCGAGGTGCTCTTCGAGCAGCCCAAGGGTGAGCAGCGATGCGTGGCCCTCGTTCATGTGATACACCTCGGGTCGAACCCTGAGGGCCTGAAGGAGCGCGATGCCGCCAAGTCCGAGAATTGCCTCCTGGCAGAGACGATAGTAGGTGTCTCCACCATAAAGGTGATCGGTGAGCTTGCGATCCCACGGATCGTTGCCCTCAATGTCGCTGTCGAGGAGAAAGACAGGGACGATGTGGCCGGTGGTTCCGGTAACGTCGTAGCGCCACGCTCGGAGCTGGACCTGGCGATCCTGCAAGACGAGGGTAACGGTGGGACCGGCAGAGGGGAGGTCCTCGGGAGACCATGGAACATCCGCCTCGGTCTGCTGGCCGACGTCGTTGAGCTGCTGCCGAAAATAGCCACGACGGTAGACCAGGGAGATGGCGATCATGGGAGCCGATGTATCTGCTGCGGAACGCAGTGTGTCACCGGCGAGCATGCCGAGTCCCCCACTATAGGTTGGAATCTGGGGGGAAAGGGCGATCTCCATGGAGAAGTACGCGATGGTGCGGTTGGAGAGATCGAAGTCGGCGAGAGGGGAAGTCTTGGGAATGCTCATTGCGGCGTTAGTCCTCATTTAACCGGAGGCATGATACCGGATCGTCCGAAAATCCGGTTCGCGTCGCAATAGCGCCGAAACGGCGATTTCAGACGGGTTTGGTCGAAGTTTATCAAACCGGTATACCTAACCTGTGCAAGACAGGGTCATTCAGTCTGATTCCTCCGGGGGATTGACAGGTTTCCCAAGATGGAACAGTTTCGAGGGACGCCTCTTGTATTTCGGCGGAAGTGCAGTCTTTTCAGTATCCACCTTTGCTTTCCCTTTATGCGACCGTTCGACGAGGTGAAGATGTCGAGGCGCAGGAGAATCTGGAAAATACTCTAAAAACTGCTCGCGACCGGGGATGACGCCTGATCGAGACGCTGCCAGATCTCGTCGAGCCATGCGAGATGTTCGGGCTTCATCATGACCGAACGCAGACAGGTGACATGACCCTCGGTGTGGCCGGGAAACGCCTCCGAGGGGAAAAACCGGAGCGGCAGGCTGGCAAGCGCGAGATGCAGATTGAGGCGCGCGGCCTCGTCAAAGACCCGTTTCGCGAGAGCGGAGGAGGCTTCGGGGGTCTGTTCGGGGCTGCGGACGGCGTAGAAGACGATGTCGAGCTGGGGCAGGACATTGGGGGCGAGGAAGCGGGGTTCTGCGGCGATACGCCGATTGAACTCGAGAGCAGCTTCGCGGCCGGTGCTGATATTTCTGGCGAACTCCCCGTCTCGGGTGTACGGAAGCAGGCGCTGGGTGGCCCAGAGAGCTACGGCGGAGGCCCCGGCACGCGAGCATTCGAGGGAGATCTCGCCGAGGTGGAGCTCCTTCGAAGAGAAGTAGGTGAAGGGAGAGTCATGCTTGTAGAACCGGCCGACGGTCGGGTCGCGGAAGAGAACGGCGCCGCAGCCGTAGGGCTGGAGGCCGTGCTTGTGCGGATCGACGACGATCGAGTCGGCCTGGGGGATAAGGTCGAAGGCGGCTCGGGCCTCGGGGCCGAGGTTGCCGGCGAGTGTGAAGTAACCGCCATATGCGGAGTCGATGTGGATGCGGAAGTTGTACTTTTTCTGGAGCTCGAGAATCTGCGGGAGCGGATCGACGGCTCCAACCGCAGTGGTGCCCAGGGTGGCGACGACCGTGCCGATATCGCTGGAGCGGAGAGCCTGTTCGAGCGCGGCCATGTCCATCCGGCCGGTGCGATCGGAAGGAATTTCGACGAAAGGAAGGCCGAGAACTCCGCTGATGCGAGTGTGCGTGTAGTGGGCCTGGTCGGAGGCAGCGATACCGCGGCCCGGTAGAGTTTGCCCGGAGACCCACAGGGCCTCGAGATTGGCGAAGGTTCCGCTGGAGGAGAGGTGGCCAAGATGCTGGGGAAAGCCGAACATCTTCGCGAGCTCGGCTACGGTTTCGAGCTCCATGGCAGAGCTGGCGCGCCCGCCGTCGAGAGCATGATTGTTGGGATTGACCGACATCGTGAGAGCGTAGGCCGCGCGGGCAATGGGGTGTGGCGGCTTGAGCATCTGCCCGGCGTAGAGCGGATGCGCGTAAGGATAGTTGTCGTGAAGGCGCGTGGCCGCCTCTTTGAGAATGGCGGCCGCCTCTTTACCGAGAGCGGGAGATGGTGCAGGCGGAAGATCGGAGAAGCCTGCATCGAGCTGATGCTGGGCTTCGCTGAGAAGAGCGAAGAGTTCGTCGGTCGGGTGAGTAACGGAAGACATAAGGTTTGATGACGTTCTAGAAGTCCTGAGTGATGAAGCCTAGCTTGAGGGCGTAGCCGGTTGCGATCGCGAGGAGAAAGGCCAGGACGGTCCAAGTGGTGTCGCACATGCGGCGGCGAAGGGCTTGAACGACGATGATGGCGAGAAAGACTCCGACAGCGACGAGGAGGCCATCGGGGATGAAGTAACGCGTGGCCCCGGGAGCCAGAGTTGTGGTGGCCCAGTGCAGATTGAACGGATGCAGGAAGCTGCCGACCGCAAAGATAACCAGAAAGAGCAGAAACTGGGCGAGAGTGCGGAGAGTCTTTTTCATTGCCGGTTCAGGATGGCCTTTTCATTTATCTTACCGGCCGGCCCGAGTATATGAATTGTGTTCAGCCAGGTTTCGACGAGCGAGGGCCAGTGGGAGATCGGAAGCGGCGAGGGACGAAGGCCGTAGCCGTGGCCTCCTTCGGAGTAGACGTGAAGCTCGGCAGGAACCTTGAGCTGCTTGAGGGCCTGGAAGTAGACCAGGACATTCTCTTCGTGGACCGGATCGTCTTCGGCCTGAAGCAGAAAGGTGGGAGGGGTGTTTTCGCCCGGATCGATGCCGCGCGAAAGCTGAGTGTGCGCGGGAGGTTCGACGAGATAGCCGGGATAGATGGCGACGACGAAGTCGGGACGTGCGCTGACGGAAGCCTCGCCGGTAGGCTCATTGGCGCGCTTGAAATCAGGATGGTTGCCGAGGACGACCACAAGGTGGGCTCCGGCAGAAAATCCCAGGACGCCGACGCGATTGGGTTCGAGATGCCACTCAGCCGCGTGGGCACGGGTGATGCGCATGGCCTGCTGGGCGTCTTCGAGGTCAGAGGGATCGTCAGGGTAACGCTTCTCCATGGGAACGCGGTATTGGGCGAGAGCACAGTTGACTCCGATGGAGTTGAGCCAGGTGCAGACTTCGGTGCCTTCGAGATCGTAGGCCAGGATGCGGTATCCTCCGCCGGGAAAGACGACGACGGTGGCACCGGTGTTGTGGGCAGCGGGCGCGGGATAAAAGTCCAGCGTCGGCTTGCTGATATTCGTGAGATGCGCGAGGGGCCTGCCGTCGACAAGCCGATCTGCCGGTTTGGTGATATCGGTTTCGGGAGCACCCTGGTAAGGTTCAGGCGCACCCTTGGGCCAAAGAGGCAAGGTGACTTGTTGGGCAGACGCCAGAGATGTAAGAAGAGCAAGAGTGAGGGATAAGTGGATTCGCACGGCAACCATGGTATACGGATAGGACCTCAACTCGGGCTCGTGGAAACGAGTTTCTTTTAAGCAAGAATGCTTAAATCAGGGTCCACCAATTGAATCCTCGAGTATCCCTCTGTAGCTGGACTAAGAGCCTGACATCGGGTCTATGACGCTTCGATGGAGTTCGGTGGCGAGCAGAAGTGGACCGTCGCCACCGAGCTTCAAGAGAGATGCTTATGCCGTTCCCATCTGTTGGCCGAGAAATTGCTTCGCCTTCCCGACCTCGGTATCCCACTTTTTAAGTTGGTCTGGATTGAGGAAGTTCACCACACGCTGGCGAATCTGCTCCCTATGGCTTGTCACTTCTTTGACGATCTCGGCCCTCGTGACATTTGGATGTTCTTGCATGTAATCGCCCAACTTTCCTCTGGCATTTTGGAAAGCAGTTTGCAATTTCTCCTGCTGATCAGAGGTGAGTTTCAGATCCGATGCGAATCTCTTCACTTCGTCAGCGATTTGATCACGTTGTTCTGTTGTCAGGTTCATAACATACTCCTATTTCCTGGCCCATATCGCAATTCCGGAGCCGGACTTGAATGGCGCTACAGGTTTCAAGTCCGTCGATAATGGCGAATTGGATGGACCGAGAAACGTTCTCATTCGAGCGACTCTACCCAGGACGGTTGCGTCCTGGATGAGAGATGCTGAATGAAAACGAGTTATGAAACGGTTCACGTTTCGAGGATACGAGGAGGGCCGTTGCCATCGAACCGTTTCGTGACTACTTATGGCGTGTCGAATATAGGCCTCATATCCTGTGGTTGGCAATGGGGGCCACGTCCGCCGATCCAAGGCCTAAAGGAGACCCTTTTCTTGCAACAACCTAAATCCTGCAAGCTCGTCTCACAAGAGACCTTTAGCTTCGAGCAGGTTCGCCCCATGTCCAGAGCGGTGGCACAAAATCATTTTCCGCGGAATCGAAATTCATGGGGATTCCTAAGTTTTTCCCTCACGTCTGAACGAATAGGGACAGAAAAGACACGTGCCCCTATGGTTGGCTGCCTTCAAAAAGCTGATAGCGGTGCTCGAGCTGCCACTGCTCTGCGGCTTTTTCGTTGGCCTGCAGAAAGGCTGTGCACTTTGGCGAGGGATCGTCTGCTCCCAAGTTCTGGGAGGCACAGGCCGGGTTGACTGCGGTGAAGCTGTCTGGCTGCGCCCACAGGCTGGAGCCGGAGAGGAAGCTGTGCTCGAGCGAGGTGCGGGCCATGCGCTTGAGGTCGCTATAGGAGAGGTGGAAGTCGAGCACAGCGCGAGCGTACTCGTGGGTGATATTGATGCGCGAGACGCCCTCGTCATCGGTGGCGAGCGCAACGGGAACTCCAGCAGACCGATAGACGGGCAGAGGATGCCATTGCTTTTCGACGCCAAGGATGAGGTCGTTTGAGGAGAGATTAATCTCGGTCATGATGTGACGGGAGGCTATTTCCTTAAGAAGCGCCTGAGGGAGATCTTCATACATGATGTCGACGCCGTGACCGATGCGCTCGGCGTGTCCGAGCTCCACTGCCTCCCGGATATGGAAGCGCAGCCCTGCCGGAGTGACGAGGCCGGGAGCGAGCTCGCCGGCGTGAAGCGTGATGTGAACACGCGGGTAGACACTGTGGAGGTAGTCGAGCATGAGCATCTGACGGTGATATTCGGACATGGAGAGATACCCGTCTTCGGGCATCACGAAGTTGATGCCGATGACATTGGGATGGCCCGAATCGAGCTCGGCCTGAACGGTCTCAAAGCCGAGAAGGGTTTGCGCGAAGACCTGCTGCGGCGGAAAGCCACGAAGAATCTGGTAGAGAAAGCGAATTTTAACCGCACAGGCGCGCGTGGCTGCAGGCGTACCGCATTGCTCGATGCGGTTCCGGGCATCGAGAGCACCGGCGAACTCCTGGCGATCGGGGGCCACCATATCGCGGAGGCCGCCGGCGAGAAGCTGATCGCGGAGTTTCGCGAGATCGGCATGGGTGGTTCCCGTGGCGTCGCCGGTGCGGTTGAACGCGGGATCGGCCGGCGTGGACGGCCATGGGATGGAGTAGCCGAGCTTCGCCGCGGCGAGGAAATCGGGGGTGTGCATGACCTCGAGATACTGCTCATTCTGTGCCGCGGCTCGGCCAGCGATTTCATCGAGCCATTCACCGATGTGACTTTGGTTGACAGCAGAGAAACGAGCGAAGGTGGCGAAGAACTGATCGTGACCGCTCACGCCTGCGCTGGGAACAAAGCTGCGCATGGAAAAGTCGTTGACGAGGGTATCGTAGAGCGCCTGATCTTTCAGCGCGTCCTCGGCGCGGCGATTCCCTTCTCCGCACACGGGTTGAGGCGGAAGACTGCGCGTGGTGGCGGAGGGCTTGAAGAGGCGCCGCGTTGCAGGGCTGTAACAAAGCCCGTCTGAGACCGCTTGCTCGATGAACCTCTCCGCATAGATGGCTCCCGTCAGATGCATGTGCAGATCGCCGCCTTTGGGCATGTCCGTGAGAAACGCAGTGAGCTGCAGCGGATTCTGGGCAGCGACATTGAATGCACGAATGGCCTTCTGCTCCGATAACGTTGGTGAGGATGTAAGGCGTGGTTTTGCGGAGGCGCTGGATCGAGTCTGCGCATTTGTGGCAAAAGGAAGACAGAGAGACAAAGCTATGGCCAGGCGCGAGAGAGAGCGGAACATGGATTGTCCTTGATATTGCGATTACGGCAAGGATATCGCGGAAGCCGACGCGAAAAGGCCGGCAAGGGGTTTGGAGAGAATGGCTCTGGGTTGCTATACTTGCAATGCGTTTGAGTTGCTGGCTTTGCCCGCAATAAAGCTCCCTTGAAAAGGCCGATGCGACAGACGTACGCCCGGGGTCCTTGGCGATTCCCGAACGAGGCGTTTGCTCCAATGCCAAGGCCAGATAGCTCAGTGGTAGAGCGCGGCCCTGAAAAGGCCGGCGTCGGCGGTTCGATCCCGTCTCTGGCCACCACTTTAGAATCAATTAGTTAAGGCTGGCTTCTGGATACCGCAATAGATCTGCAAGAGGGCAATGCTACTCTGCAGATATGCCCGCGCTTAATGTCCGCTCCCTACAAGCCAAAACCCAGACCGTATCGGTATACACCGCCACACCTCGGACTGCTCGAAGAAGGATGACCCTCACTGAAGCGTTGCGAGTGCGTGAAGTACATCTACTTACTAAGGGACGGGAAGAACAAGACGATCTCGGCAAAGACACTTTCCTGGACTAAGGCAGAGGAACAGGCACGGGAATCAGGGATAGTTGGGACCCGGTCAAGCAAAAGCTCAGAGAGTTGGAAGAGCTTCAGCAGGCTCAAGAGTTGGGCGAAGTCACCATCACTTACGCGCTTGAGCGTTGGCTCACCACCGTCAGGAGTGAGAGCGACTCCGAAAACGAGCATACCCACAGCAAATACCAGACTGCAGGGAAGCAGATCGGAGCGTGGGCTCACCGGAACCAACTCGTCCGCCTCAGCCAGATCACTCCTGATGCATTGGATCAGTGGAAGAGCGAGTGGAAGCCAAAAGCGAAGCACCCCGATGATCGTATCGGAAAGACAACCGCCGGGAGGCGACTTGAAAAGGTCAAGGGGGTCCTTTCCTACTGCGTGAAGATGGGTTGGATCGTCAGGAGTCCAGCTCTCGATCTCAAAGCGATCAAACCCGATGAGAGCGTCACTCTTCCCTTACTGAGTGGGCGCTACGATGAGGTGATCGCCGCCACCTATGCTTACGACGAGAATGCGCGGCGTCCGTCTGACACGTTTGGCGAAGACCTGCGAGCAATCATCGAATTGATGCGGTGGACAGGTTTACGAATCGGTGACGCGCTCCTTTGCTCCAGATCCCGAATCGTCGGTAATAAGTTCACGCTTCGTACCCGAAAGGTTGCGATGAGCTGCATAGAAGCCGTGGATCATGTGAAACTCTTGTCCAGACATATTTATTGTTTCTCGTACCGTTTTAGCCAAGAAGAAATTGTGGCTTCCAAGAGGAAGGACCTCAAGGACTTGCAATTCCCTAATCCGGATCGCAAATTCCGGAAATGGTATGTCTAACCCACCAGACTGTTGTAGTGCGAAGGGTACCTCCTCCAAAGGAATCAAATCCAAGTAATGATTCTTACCGAGCTCTCGAACAATCAACGATTTACTTAGGGGGACCGTGCTGAGGGTGAGTCGTCCGAGGCGCTCAACTAGGGAAGCCGCTTGCCTCTCACTATTGAGCGCAAATGCAAAATAATTGCCTCCGAGATCCCCTAGTAGATTCATTGGAAATACGTTGCCGCGAGGCCCATCAACGACACATACGAGAACGACGGGCCTAGGACAGATAAATGTGACGGCATTGCATTGAGCGTCTAGCGTTGATACTTGTAACTCACCTGCCCGCCTTCCCTTGCACTGGTTATATCTGAGAAGAAGCCGGTGCGCGTGAAGGCGATATTTCGGGATGCAGTAGTTCTGACATTTAACCGCTCTAAACAAGCCAATCCAATGACATTCGACCGGCAGGATCGCCTGAAGCTTCAACTTAATTATGCCAAGTACGTTACCTCGACCTCGATTTTCGCGAAACTCGAGTGTGAAGTATCTTCCGGTAACCAGTTCATTTATTTCGGAACGTTCAAGTCCGATGCAAAACATGAATGGCACAGCGCAAGCCACTGAATGTGAATTGGTTACATCGCGAGTTAATCCCATGCCAAGCAGACGCACGCTGATTTCGATCTGCGGATGATCTAGCGAGATATCACAAGCCTGCGGAAGGTCGGTTCCCCCCAGAATAAGCTTGCGCAGAGTCCGACTGATCTCTCGTTTGACATCCATTTTCGCAATCCTAAATTTTCTCAAACTCTAAAATCACGCAGTCAGCCATCGACCTTATAAGAGGCAGGTGGCCTACTCGTTGATCCAAAACCGCAAGGATGGCCATTATCCTAGGAATGCGGATAGCCATTTTTTCCGCGTACGACGGAGGAACCGTGATTCCTGCTCCTCGCCACTGAACCAGTCGAAAATGTGTTCGCATCTGGAGAGCAATATGATGCACTGTAGGTCGCTGTATAACAAGAGGGCCATCTCCACTCAATCGTCGAGGCAGCATTCGCGAGAAGGCGCGTCTCGGTTTGCCATGTAGGAGGAACCAAATGATTTCCACTGGTACAAATCTCCCCATCATGCAAATTAGAAATCTGCCTTGGGGTCTAAGGAGCCGTGCGACATCTCGAGAAACATCCCCAAGGTTGTCCACACAGTTCAGGCCAGAGAAATTGGAAAATGCCCCGTCGAACGGACCTACCTCCAGCGTGTCAAGATTCTCTGTTGCTAACACCTCAAAACGAGGATGACTTATAGGATTTATGGCTTTTGCATGGTCGCGTGCCAAAGCAATCATTTTCGGCGACAGGTCAAAAGCGGTGACACTGATATTTCTTGTGCCGAGGTACACAGCATCAATGCCCGTCCCGCAATTCAGCTCTAAGACAGACTCGCCGGGTTTAAAGGCACGTTCAAGCTCTCTCCACGTCACTCTTCGCCTAATTTGCCCAACAATCGTTCCCGAAAACTTTTGCTCATAGGTGTCTGCAGCCACATTCCAGAACGTCTCTGCAGATTTTAATGCTTCCAAATCTGGGGTCATTCTAGCCTGCCTTTCGAAAAGGATAACCAAAGCCTCAAGTTCTGGAACCTTTTCTGCTCTTCAATTCAGTGGTCCAGAAAGCAAATAAAGCTTACGGGCTGGAATGAAATAAATTGTCATCGTCCTGTCATTCGTATGTCGCGGTTTCGGAAGGATCAATTTCAGCACTCGATGGGTTGTGTGTGCTAGGCGTGCAATAGGCTAAACGACGCAGAAATTGGGCGACCTGCGGAATCAAAAGCGCCAAAAAAGTAATACAGACGATCGCTGTGGCAAAACCCGCCCGACCCAGGTGATTCCACGCCGGTATTGGTTGCAGAACACGGGTCGCAATAAAAGTAAAAGTGACCGCATAAGATCGAATCATCCACTCGCGATGAAGAGCGAAATGTCTGCCGAATGCCGCGACCACTGCGACAACAGTGGTGATGATCCATGCCGTGCCCTGGATGCCAATCGCAATCTTGAAATAAGTCAATTTCGGGTAACGGCCATAAGCTGTAGACAAGATAGCCAAGGGAGCCGCAACAAGAACAGCTCCCACATATAGACGCCCGAGGAGACGATGAATGTCACGACGTCGTCGGCGCAAGCGATTGGAGAACTGAAATGGTCCGCTTAGTAATGCAAGGAGTCCTGCGAAGGCATGCGGTATCAGTATCCAGCGAAGTGCATGTAGCTGCGCGCGTTCTTGGGTTTGACTGAGAAGTGGTATCTCACTGTAAAAAGTGACGGAGATTGTTGCTAAGCCCATCACGCTCCACAGAGCATACTTGAGCCAATGCCAGCTAGCGTTGGGTTGCGGTCGATTTGGGGCTGACTCCACGGGAGACATACTCGGAAATACATGAATGACAACAGACATTTCACAACGAGCTATGTTGTTCTGACGGACAGTTGTTCCTCGATCCGTTCCAGAATACGAGCGTAACGAGCACGCATTCTAGGAGATTCAGCGGTTTCCGCAAGCTTCGCCAACTCGCATCTCGAGGGTTTGAGTGCTAGAGGAACCTTCTTCCAGTAGTACTTCAACTCATCCGATGTCCAAGTGATGTAAACATCTTCCCATGAGCGTTTGCTTTTGCCGGTGAAGACAAGGGTGGCCGGATCGACCGGCCGCTGATAGTTTTGAAATCTGCAATCCAATGAAATCCTGAGGCAATTCGACCGATTCGGTATGGCTTCATGAACAGTTAGACTGTGAAAAAAGAGCACATCACCAGCATTGATGTTGCCCCCAACCCATTCATTTCCGCGCTCCATTCCCTGCACGATATAGCCGGTCTCAACCGTGGTCGGCTGAAGGCCGAACCGATGCGAGCCTTCCATGACCCGAAGAGGACCTTGTTCCACAGGGCAATCATGAAGCGGTATCCAGGCGGTAAAACTCTCTTCGTCTCCGCCAACCGCCGTGTGATCTTGATGGGCGTGAATCACTCCGTGTTCGAAATTCGGAAATATAAGTCTTGCTGTGGTTTTCGGGTGGACGAAAAGCTCAGGGCCTACAAGGAGCTTCATCGTTTCTTGCAGGAGCGCATGGTGAGGAAACGAATGGAATGATTGAAGATTATAGATGCTGTCATAGACGGTTTTGTAAAGTGCGTCGCCCTCCGCACACGCGGCGGAAATATTGGCGATCCTTTCGAGAGGGTCGCTTTCAGAATTGAGCCAACCCATGTCTTCGAGAAGACAGATGATATCGCCGAAAAGACGAGTCAGATGATCCGGGCATAATAAGCCTCGGATCATCACATATCCATACTCATTCATCTCACGGCTCAGATTGATGGTCTTGAGATCTCTCGCTTCAATCTCTCGAAATCGCTTCATGTATTCAACCTAGATGTTGCCTTTGAATCCTACAGATAATCAGCAAGATATCGGTCACGATCGTCGCGGATGTCACAATCTTGTCACCGGTTTGTCTATTTTCAGTCCCAAACCTAAACGATCGAACTGTTGCTCGAGACTCGCTACTAAGCGAGCGGCTATCCGAGATGAACGTAACGTTTTCAAGATTCGCTAAACGCCCCTCGCAAATGCGGCATCCTCCCAGGCAAGCATGTACCGCTGATAACGAACAATCCTGAAATCGGCCACCTCAACTGTTTGATAACGGGGCTTGGCACCCATTGAAAAATGGTTCCTGGCGGCTAAGTTAATACAAAACTCTCTTGTGGCGGATGAATGTAGCGAAAATAAGATTCTTTGATAAGCTCTCTCGTGTCGATAGAAATAGTACGTTTCCTGGTTGAGGAGTGTTGAATGACGCAGCTAAATGGAGGCCCTTCAATACCGGCGTGGCCCGATGATGAACTTGATTTCAGCACGCCCTCGAAGCCCCAACCACCCTATTTTGACAAAGATCTCGATGCCTGGATATTCAGTAGACATGCCGATATCCATTCCGCCCTCCGCAGTTTCGATCTCTGGCCGAGCAGCGTAAAAAAGGGAAAGCAACCAAGGCTGATTGACAAAGCGAGTCATCACAAGATGCGTGCCGATACCACGCAGTCGCTCTCTCCGGAGAGACTTAGAGGTTGGAGGTTGCTTCTAGCTGAGAGAGCAACGGATGCCGTCAAAGCTTTGCCAATCAACACGCCAATTGATCTCCTAGCATCCTATGCAGACCCACTTTGTATGTTTCTTGCCGAGACGGTGACCTCGATCTCTCATGAGGAGGCACTCCTCCTGTACGCATCAGCACGCATCGTCTCCGCGAGTGCAGCCGAGCCATATGATTCAGAGCTAAGTAAGAGCGCCAAACCAGCAGATGAGTTACTAAGGAATCATTTTCAGTCTCGTCCGGAAGGGCTTCGCGATTCAACATTTGTAGCCTTGTCACAGACAATTCCTTGCATGCTTGGCAATGCTTGGTTCTCTCTTACACAGTTTCCATCGCAGTGGAGCATCCTCCATCAGCACCCGGATCTTTTAGAAGCTGGAGTCGAAGAACTCATGCGCTACGCAGGGTTGGTACGTACCCTAGGTCGTTATGCGACAGCGGATATTCAGATTGGAGATGTACTGATCCGCAGAGGAGAAAAGATCATCCTCCGGATGATCGCAGCCCATCGTGACCCCGAACGCTATTCCAATCCGAACGAGCTTATCGTTGAGCGGCAGTCAAGAGGAAATTTCGCGTTAGGTATGGGAGAACATTCTTGCGTGGGTGCTGTTTTGATTAGAATGGCTACCACTACAACTACTGCGCCATTGCTGACGCGTTTCTCCTCGATTGAACTAGTGGATCCGGTTGCGTGGAAGGGGGGATCAGCATTCCGCTCACCCGGCTCTCTATGGGTTCGCCTTGGAGATTAGAAGGTCGAACCTTCCCGCGATACTTTTCGCCAAATTCAACTTTGAACTGTCACGAAACCCCGGCGAGTAAACTTCAAGCCAGTGTTGCATCGACCGGTTGAGACCGCCCGGGTTACTGAGATGGTCCGCCGCTTAAACCTCAATCTGGCGATGAGGATCTTATAGGCAGATTGAAGGAGGATCATCGACATGGAGATTCGTTCCGTAGGCATTGACCTTGGCAAGACGACCTTTCACCCGGTGGCTCTTGGCGATAACTGCAAGGTGCTGCTGAAGAAGAAGTTTACCCAGAAGCAGTTGATTGCCTTCACCGCGAACCTGCAGACCTCTTTGATTGGGATGGAGGCCTGTTCCGGGGCGCACTTCCTGGGCCGTACTTTTACGGGAACAAGGCCACGATGTGAAGCTGATCCCGGCCCAGTTCGTGAAGCCATTCGTGAAGTCGAACAAGAACGACTTCCTGGATGCGGAAGCGATTGCTGAGGCTGTGGATCGGGAGAACATGCGATTTGTTCCGATCAAGACGGACGACCAGCTGGATCTGCAGGCATTGCATCGTGTGCGCGATCGTTTGATCGCGCGAAGAACCTCAGTCATCAACCAGCTGCGGGCCTTCCTGCTGGAGCGGGGTCTGGTATTTGCAAAGAGCCCGGCCAGGCTGCGCGAGCGCATGCCCGAGATCCTCGAGAACGCCGAGGAAGATCTCACTCCGCGTATGCGGAACCTGCTGGCTCAACTTTGGAACGAGTGGAAGGATCTTGAACAGCGGGTGGTCGATCTGAACCAGGAAGTGGAGCTGATTGCCTCAAGTGATGCGGCATGCACGCGGCTCAGGCAGATCCCCGGCGTTGGCCCGCTGGTCGCAACCGCGATCGTAGCCGCGATCGGTAACGGCGCAGCCTTCCATAAGGGGCGTGAGTTTTCTTCCTGGCTTGGGCTTGTGCCACGACAGCACTCGACCGGTGGTAAGGCCCGCCTCTTCGGTATCAGCAAGCGCGGTAACAACTACCTGCGCAAGATCTTCATCCATGGAGCCCGCGCAGTCGTATTGCGATCGAAGCGAGACCGCGTCGCCATGGGCGCGTGGATGACCGCTCTTGAAGCCAGAGCGCCACGCAACGTGCTCATCGTCGCCACGGCAAACAAACTGGCAAGGATCGCTTGGGCCGTGCTGTCAAGCGGCCAGGACTATCGGGCAGTTCAAGAGCCAGTCGCGGCCTAGCTAAGCGTAGCTATCAAGATCAAGTTCTCCCACCGAGGTCTGCACCGGATAAGTAAAGATGAAAGAACAGTCAAACGGCGTACCTGAAACCTGATTGCTCAATAGGCTCTTCCACAGCCGAGGGGTTTTGTAGGACAGGTACGCGGCGTATCTCATCATGGCCAGGAGACTGATCTCCACCAAAAGGCCGGATACATTGACGCAGACATTCCTTCATCCATAAACTTTTCCCTTGCATTCAGACGGCGGACCATACATTTGAGCAACTTCGACGCCCGAACCTTCTGGCCAGGTGTACTTGCTCAAAACCCGACTTTTGGGGAGAAGTGACATTCCTAGAATATGTTCATCACCGTCGCGATCGCTGCGATCTTGCTTCTTCTCGCCTTCATTGGAAGCAAGCCCTTCTGTTTCCGGCTGGCCAGGTTTATTTGGGGCGATAGTGGCCCCCTGATGACGTCTTTCTACCTCAAGACAACACTTTCACCGCAAAGTAGCTGGCGGCCATAATCGTAAGAATGACGCCGCACCGCAACGCACTCAGGCGCGGTGGAATGATGGCAAACACGATCAAACCAACAGCCACACTTCCAAACCAGGCTTCCATTTTATGAGTGTTTACGATGGCAGGCACAAATGTCCCAGGTATAACCAATACAGCCGTTTTCAAGATTGAATTCTTCACCGGAGTCTCCTCATCGCAAAATGCCTAATTCGTCATCATGACAGGTAGTCCCTGCGCTGTCTGACATCCATATTGTTGCGCTTGGGCATTGGTCCCATCGATTCCGTTTTTCAACAAGAACAGTCCTCCTTGTATCGCCACGAATGGTCTTACTACTGAATGTCCCCGAGACGTTGCAATAGTAAATAGTGCTCTACTGAGCCTAACTAAACGTCCGATTTCCGTTCCTCGAAAACGGGGTTTTCGGAAACTTCAAATCGAACTTGCCGGAAACTCGACTTCACGGGCGCTTCAGGAGATTCACTACGGCCCCGCTGCTGTTGCATCCGCAGTAAAGCTCATTGGCTCCCACATAGTGACAGCAGGCAATGGCTTCTGTTAGAAAGAACCGCCGGTCCAAAATGAAGTACGGGAGCATTGAATGCGTCATGTTCTGTTGCTGCTTCTGACTACAGCTTCCTGCGCCAGTGCGCAAACGCCACAGGAGCTGTTTCCAATGACAATCTAAGTAACCTTGGCCCGACACAGTAGAACTAAGGAGCCCTGTCACTCGGATCAGGTTTTTTGAATGATTTAGTCGATTTAGGGCTTGACAGAATTCTGTGGGAAACGCTACCGGGCAGGGATGGTCACCACAGGTTGATTCGCTTTAGGACCCGACTCTGCCATCGTGAACAGCTCCATCAGTTGCGCAAACGCCCGCTTGGAAAAAAAGTCGTCATCGTTAATGAAGAACCAGGTGTGGCGGTAATTGACGGCGACAAAGGCATCGCCTGGTTTCGTCTTTGCACTGTGGACGCGGATCATTGGAACCACGCCCGGAAAATCATGTCCTGTCTCGAAGCCGGGGACCGCCCGGTGCCGGGCAATGTCCTCTGAAGGCACCTCAACCTGCGCTGCCGCATTCTGCAGCAGTTCGACGATAGAGCGGGTCTGCACGGCAACCTCAGTGTCGCTTGAGGCAAACGGGGCCGAAACCAGTCTGAGTTCGGTGGCTTCGGGGTTCACGTGCAGCAAGCCCCGCAATTCCCTGATAGCAGCCAAAACTTCGGGTGAAATATCTCTTGTGCGAAGCGTAAGAAGGTTTGCCTCTTGCTTGTCGGGATTTACGTTGACCGCCAGTCTCAATGCCCCGGATGCCTGAATCTCTTGCATCAGTTCCCTGACTCGATGAAACTCCAGATCAGCAGGGGTAATTCCCTGCAGGCTCACGCGTTGGTTTCTCAAACCGTTGATCGACATGATGAGTGACAGCAAGATCGAATCGGCGGGAATTCCATTCTGGATGGCCGCGAAAACCACGGAGACCGGCAATGGGGCCCTTAAGGCCTTGATATAGTCATTGCCTGTCAGCGGCGCGTAGGCAATGGTGGGGCTATTGGAGAGCCCCAGCGAGCCAGCCACGTTGGCGCTGCCTCCTCCACTCGTCGGAATAGTGCCGCCCGCAGTTGCGTTTTGCGTCAGCGTATAGCTGGCGACGATACTGCCCACGTCGACAAAGACTGGCGGATCGACATATCGGATCTTGACGATGTTTAACAGCGCCTGTTCTTTCCAGGAATCGGAAAGCGAGGCACTGTATGCAGCACGATCGATTGGAAGCGACTGGGGACCAATCTTCGGATGGAGGCATCCGGTAGTGCTGCACATCGCAAGTGCTGCGCACGACTTCAAAAGCGCTACGGGCCGGGTCAGCGCATGGAAAATCCGTGCTGCTCGATTCCTGATGCTCGCTGACGGCGCGATCCTGTCGTCGCATACGGTAATGGGACTCATGGTTTCTCCTCCATGTATGCTCAACTGAGCGTTGGTGTGTCACAACGGCCTTCATTGCAACTGTGCAACAACGTTCATTGCGCAGGAAACCGACACAGGGTTTGTGCCGCCTCCTACAGCACTGGTCGCCCTAAGCGGCACGGGAATCGGCAGCCATGTCGGTCAATTCTCACTGACCTATGACCTTACCGTAAACCTCGCGAACGTGCCCTCGTTGGGTATGACTTTAGTTCAAACGCGCTTGTATGGACTAACTTTTGTGGTGCACGTAAAACGGGGCGGTCTCAAATGATGGGCCCCGGTAATTCTGAGCCAAAGCAGATGTTAGTTTCCGCTAAATTTAGCCTGAGAAGGCGGAGGGATTTGGATGCGGAAGAAGCGATTCAGTGTGGAGCAGATGATCGGAGTATTGAAGCAGGCGGAGGTTGGAGTGCCTGTAGCGGAGGTGATCCGCAAGGCAGGGATCAGCGAGCAGACGTTCTACCGCTGGAAGGCGAAGTATGCCGGTCTGGAAGTGGACCAGGTCCGTCAAATGGCTCAGCTGCAGGAAGAGAACCTGCGGCTGAAGCAGCTGGTGGCGGAACTGACGCTGGATAAGACGATGCTGCAGGATGTTCTCTCAAAAAAATGGTGAAGCCTTCGCGGCGTGGACCGATGGTGGAGCGTCTGGTGGAAAGCTATCTGGTGAGCGAGCGGCATGCCTACCGTGTTCTGTGCGTTCCAAGAGCGACCTACCGCTATCGAAGCTGCCTCGATCCACGAACTGAGCTGCGGATGCGTATCCGCGAGATCGCTCAGGCAAGAGTGCGCTATGGATACCGTAAGATCCGCGTACTGTTGAACCGCGAAGGCTGGGAAGTGGGTAAGTATGTGGTGTATCGGTTGTACGTGGAAGAAGGCCTGACTCTGAAGCGGATGAAGCCAGCCGGCAAGCGCAAAGCAGCGCGACATCGCGAAGAACGGTTGAAGGCAACCGGCCCGGATCAGGCCTGGAGTATGGACTTCGTAGCCGACCAGCTGCAGGATGGCACAAAGTTCCGCTCGTTGACCATCGTCGATGTCTATACCAGAGAGGCGGTGGCAATCGAAGCTGGACAAAGCTTGAAAGGAGACGATGTGGTACGAGTGTTGAATCGAGTGAAGCTCGAACGCGCCGTTCCAAAGGTGCTGTTCTGTGACAACGGCAGTGAGTTCACCAGCCAGGCGATGGACCTATGGGCCTATCGGAATGGTGTGAAGATTGACTTCTCCCGACCGGGCAAACCGACTGACAACGCGTTCGTGGAGAGCTTCAATGGGACCTTCCGCTCAGAGTGCCTCGACACCCACTGGTTCCTGGATCTGAAAGAGGCAAGGAAGCTCATCGAAGCCTGGAGGCGGGAATATAATGAGAGCCGTCCTCACGCATCTCTCGATGACAGGACACCAAGCGAGTTCGCCAGCCAGATCGCGGCTAGCCGCGATCTGGCTGCAACCTAAACCGGCCGGGACTAACTCTAGGCTTGGTACAGGAAAACTAGGCCCTTCAATAAACGCGCTACACTAACTCCTCACCGGTACAAAACATCGGGCAGGCCAGTAAGATGGACGCTTATGGAAATGAAGGAGCTTGAACCAGCGGAACTTCGGAGCGAAGTATAAAACAGTGACGAAACGATGACTGAGGCAGGGTCGAACATTCCATCATTGATCCGACTCTTTCAGAGCATCGTCACGCAGGACTCACCAAGACAGGAATAAGTGCCACCATCTTTGGACCGGATAATGTCATCCGTCCAAAGATCGTGGTGTTGCGACTCTAGTCGACTGTGAGTGCAACTGGGATGCTATGCGTGGTGGTTCCAGCCGCGGCATTGATCATGATATTGGTGGTGACTGGGGCACTTGGGTCGGTTTGTCCCTGGTCTTTGTTCGACGAGGCTGAGGAACTGCATCCAATTACTGCAGTTGAGACCAGTGCGAGGGTTAAAGCGAGGGTCGCTCCGCGAAGAACTGTAGAACGACGGCTTAGCCCGTAGAGGGCGAGCATACCAATCGGGCCAGCCAGGGCCATCGTTATTCCTGTTCCGGGAAAGAATGGATGCGCCGCTGCTGATGTAGTCGCGGTCGCGATGGAGACCGTGACGTTTGTGGCCGCGGTGCCTGAGAGATTGATCGTAGAAGGGCTAAAGGTGCAGCTATCTCCAGTGGGCAGGCCGGAGCAGGATAGGGTTACCGGCCCACTAAAGCCGTTTTTTCCGGTGAGAGAGATACTTAGTGTTCCCGCTTGCCCGTTCTGGACGGTCAGGGCCGCCGTGGCGGATTGGAGCGCAAAATCAGGGTTGCCGGCAGGAGGGGCAGCGACGGTAATCGATCCAAACAAGCCTCCTTTGGTTGCGTTGATGCCTGCGGAGAAGAACAGGGTGTTGGGATCGCCAACATTATTGGCCCCGAAAATAATCTCCCACAATCCGCTATTGGTGATGACGTTGCCCTTAGCGTCCTGCAACTGTCCCTTGAGTGCAAAATTGTTTGGATCAAAGACGTTGATGACACCATCGCCGAAGTTGCCCACCAAGAGATCACCGCCAAAGCTGCCAAAGCCCGCAGGGGCAATGGCTACTCCCCACGGTGCGTTCAGGTTGCCTTGACTGATCGCTCGCTTAAGCAGATTGCCATTCGTATCAAAAATGTCAAGGAAGCCCAGACCCGCTCCTAGAATCCTTTTGCCTGTTGCGGGGTCAATTTGGGTGTAAGCGACGTAGACATTCTCAGAGATCACATGCACGGAGAAGGGGGAGAATCCACTCGGAAGGGATGGGTCGGCGAAGCTTCCCTGAAGTTTTGCCGGGCCGAAGTTGCTATCAAAGACATCGATTCCGCCGCCTGTGATCTGATTGGCTGCGAGAAGGAACGTCCCCTTTGCGTTGGTTTCGATCGCGATGCCGGTGTAGACGGCCTTCGCGGAGGAATTATTCACGACCGTGACAGCTTGGGGTGTGGTTGAGTTCCATGCTGCAATGGTTCCATCCAGCGTGGCAAAGATGAATTGGGAGGCGGTGCTTTTGGGTATCGGGAATACCGTTGTGTTTGTATTAAAGACCACACCGGTCGGCATGCCGTGCGCGGAGCTCGAGATTGCCGGGGGGACAGCCACGGTAAATTGCTGATTGCCCTGTGCATCATCGATCAACGAAAAACCACTGCCCGGAGAGTCAATCCAAAACGCTTTTCCGATCGCAATACCCCACGGGTTGACCAAGTTGGGGTCCGTCTTACTTGCCTGGGCAGAGCCGTCCGAGACGATGTTCGTCTGGGTGTAAGAGCTTATCTGTGCGACGGCAGGGAGAGAAGCAAGCGCAGCGACTGCAGCGAAGAAGAGGCGTTTCGCCGTATGCTTGCGAGACCCAGTCGCGAGATGATAGTGCTGGACTGTGTTTCCTTGTAGTTTCAGCTTGATGAGACGGTGTGTCATAGTCGCTCCTAAATGATATTTCGTACTACATTTGTGAGAACGCATAGCAGCGTATTACAAAACGCTCTGGCGTACAGAAGGTGGAAACGAGAGATTTATTCCAAAAAAAGCCAAAAGGACGAAAGTTTTTTATCTGGAGGGCGGGGCAGAAAGTTTGGGGAGTTATAGAGAGAAGTAAGGTCGATCTGAACTACCTAGTCGACTGCGATTGTGGTTCCACTGAGCGAGTCCGAGATCATCGTCATCATCTTGCCAGCTTGATGAGCCCCCTCGGTAGCTGCAGACGTCACCCCGGAGCCCAAGGGCAGTGCTAGATTCACTAACTCATGCGGCGCAATCTGGATAAGACGATTCTCCATAATCAGGTGAAGTACCTGTTGGCCATCATTACGAATGGAAAAATTAATCCGCTTAATCTTTCTTGCAGGGGAGATCGCTTGTGAGGCCATATTTAGGTTTGTGCTCGCAGTATTATGGGGATCAAAAACACAAAAAGTGCGAGCGTTGTAGTAATTGGAAGTAACTTATTCATTTTCTTGTTACCCTATTTATCCTTGTTCTGTAACGGTTGCCTTCTATGTGTAAGAACGCTACCCCTCGGAATTTATTCCTCTCAGGAAGATACGAAATTAAGTTCGATATTTATTATTTAACAGTGGAGCAGTGAGATGGTCGCCTTCATACTGCCCGCAGAACTTAAATCTATTCGGGCTACCATTGTTTCAATGGGTGAATCGGAGCAATTTAAGATAGAGCGCCACCTGCATCGTGAGGGCTAACTCTATCCGTTCGCTGAACAGATGTACTTTGTGAAAAGTGATCCGCCGCTGAGGCTGCGGCGTTGAATTTTCCCGATAACACGATCGGCATCATAGAGGCATCTCAGTGGCATGTCACCCGAAACTGGTAGCACAGTATCTGGTTGTTCTTATTGCCTTACTGGATTTGCCGTTGCTACTCATAGGTAAGCTAGCCAATGCTTCTCGTATTGCACCACTTCCCAAGGTTGTGCATGCTCTTATTCTCGTTCCTGACGCCGCTGTAGTAATAAGCGAACTTTCTGCCCCGTTGATGGCCAGCTCATGTTAAGGGACTCCTTCCTTGAAATTTTCTATGAAAGTTGGCTCGAATCTGCTCCCAATGCCAAATTTGGAAATTGGGTTAGATCGCGCAGGCTTTGCTGAGTTCTTCTTTTATACCCGCGAGCAGCCCGGGAATTGGTGCGGGGCTGGTGTGCGTGAGGTGCAGCGAGCCGTTGACGGAAACTGCTCCGAGGGTCTCCTCTCCTTCGATGCCACGGAGTGCAACTGGTGCCCAGAGGGTCTCGAGCTTTAAGGGACCGAAGTGCTGTCGAATGGGATTCGTCCGAGATTGGAGAACATGACCTGTGCGTTGAACGCGCTTCGCTTGAGTTGAGACGCCTGTTCAACGGTGAAGTCCGAGGAGACGGCTGCGGATTGGAGATCGATCATCCTCGAGATATTCTCTGTGCTCTTGACGGCAGAGAGGCCATATTTCGCGAACCGCGCGAGATCCCAGAATGCCATCGAGCCCCGCGGCGCGATCGAAATCTCACCGCCGGCGAAGGAGACCATGCATTGATCATTCAGACCGAGAATGTCACGGATCTCAGCGGGCGACATGATGCGGAGCGGATTTGGGCCGCAAGTGCACCATTAGTGGGAAAGTCCTGGTCGAGGCAGAAGAGCTCTTCAAAGGTGCCAAAGGGACGGAGTAGATCGCCGGGCAGGAGTTCGAGAGACTGAAGTTCATAGGAGGTCGAAGACATGACGGTTTCCTTTTCTAGGTTCAAGCGAGAGATGCAGACTCGTCGCTCTATGGGGAGGTGTGCAGCGACCAGGCACTTATGGCGTGGAATGGTGATGGTCAAGGACTGTTTCGTTCCCGTCGTTTGCTTTGACGTATTCTCGAAATCTGACTCAGGATAGAGGCCGTTGCCGATGCCTTGGGCCCCTCTAGCTATGTGCGCAATTATTTGATCATTGCCCCGCTTCAAAGAAAGAATATGTCGCCGTGTAAGGAACTCTGCGCACCGCGCTCTGGCTACAACTACCGTCAGGTGCATTCCCACCTTGCGTCCCGGTACGTTGGATAAATCGCACCGTCCCTAGTCTTCCGGCACCACCGACCGACTCAAGCAACAACCACGGCACTGCGGTCGCATCGGGAGCAACCTGTTGGGCAACGGCCTTTCCTTTTACCCAGCTACCGTCATTAAGTTGCCACGTAGGACCTGCAAAGTGTCGCCCAATCACAGCTCCCTCCTGATTGAGGAGCTTGGCATCCGGGGTCTTCAATGTCCAATGGCCATTGACGCAGCCATAGACTTGATCTCCACTTCCAACGGCCTGCAGTAGCAGTCTGGAGTGAGGAGGCACATCGATCGACTCTTTCGCTGTTTGGCCGATAGAGGCTTGCGCCATACACGCAACGACGATGACCAACGCAGTCATCCCCAATCGTTTGACATAAGGAGACAAAGCTTTATCAGATGTTTTTCGATCCCTCTCGATGTCTCGAGAAGGGTCGATATTTCCTAGAGGCTGCGGAGCTGGCGTGAGAAGTATATCGAGTGATACATCAAGAAACATAGTTACACCTTCCGTGACGACCGGCCAGCAAGCATTTAAGTGGAGAACGGGCTGGCCTCTTGAAACTAGAACACCGTCACGACTGATTTATTCCGCGATGTACCGGAATATTCCTAAATCGTCGCGCCTCGCTCTTGTGAGCGTGGCTAGTCGTCCAATACCTCGCTTCCCAAGATGCTGCTCGAATAGCGCTCACCAATGTATGGTGCACTGTGATTAGAAAATCGCATCGAACAGTTGTAACGTGCGGAATGAGCTTTTCCCTGTTGATCCGGTGCAGATGGACTTCGGGTGTTGTGTTTGAAAATGCCTGCGGTATGAGGTCGCCAGAAGGGCTTAACGGAAGCAGCTACTCTGACCTGAACAGTCAATATCGATCTAGCTGCCAAGCAACTTAGAATAGCCGATGACTTCTCAAACACGTAAAAAGTCACATAAGATGACAAAATTTTTCGCGAAAAGCGGCGATTACAAAGACAGCATTTCTCAATCGGCAAGGCCCACACAAATTGGGTGGGCCTTGCGCTTCCCCGCCTACTCACCTCAAGAGAAACGCAAAAGCATACAGGTTATGTTGTCTTCCGCACCGCCCTCGTGAGCTATAGCGATCAGTCCTCGACAAATGTCTTCTATGTTGGAATGCATATATATATGGTGCGCAAGCTTGTTCGCATCGGCATAACGTGTCAGACCATCAGTTGTTAGCAGGATCATATCGGCCGGTTTCAGGTCGAGGGCGAAGAAGTCGGGCTCTACGTTCGGATGCACCCCCACCGCTCTGGTGATGAATTGTCTTAGTCGCTGAGATGCTTCATCACTAATAATGGGTCCTCCACGACGCAGCTGTTCTGCTATGTATGAGTGATCTTCCGTGATCTGTACACAATCACCATCTCTGAGGAAGTAGGCTCGGCTATCACCAACATTGCCAATAATCACCTTATTTTCGAGCATGGCTGCCGCGACGAGGGTAGTTCCCATACCTCGGAGCTTGTAGTCTTGCTGGGCCATGTTCCACACCGTCTCGTTGGCGCTGTCTATAGCGGAACGAAGTCGTTGTTCCGTATTTATTTCCTGACTGGTTAAGTCATTGTAGGTTTTTAGTGTAAGGTCGACCGCCTTATCACTTGCAATTTCGCCGGCTGCCAGCCCTCCCATTCCATCACAAACAACAAAGATATTCGTTTCTGAGTCGTATCCAAAGCTATCTTCATTATTCGACCGCCGATAGCCCACGTCTGAGAGTGCCGCAACCTCCATTCGCAATGTCGTTTTGGTTGCTGCTAAATGATTCAACTCGAGGCCTTGCTCTTGCATATCTCCCTTTTTATCCCGCTGATCCATCATTGCTGATTACCTATCTGTGTCCACTCACCCAACACCTTTGGCGATACAGCCGACTCCACGGGCTTGTAGTGCAGTAGTTTAGCGGTAGCAAACTCCGCCCGCGCCTGTTCACGAAGTGATTCGGTGCGGGGGCCATCTTTCGGAGAAGTCAGGAGAGCCTGCATGAGAAGCGATGCTCCCAGATAGAAATGAGCTGCACCAGCATATTGGGCTCCACCGCCTTGTAGGTACACTTCGATTGCGTCATCGGCGTGCGAAAAATGCGATGCGTAAAAATCCGTTACTCCCTGTGTTAGGCTCTTCGTCATCTCTTCGGGATCTTGCTTTATATATACTGGCGAGGTTTTGTCGCCGGAGTCATCTTCAACTTTTCGTGCCGTTACCTGTGAGGATTTCAGTAGTCGTTGCTCATCTTTCCCAAGAACTTGCTTTTGTTCATGCGAAGCAGAATTTGGCGACATCTTGCCCTTCCCTTGATCGTTGCTCGTCTTTGGAGATGGCGTTGCTTTGCTTAGGGTTTGCGGCTGAACGGGAATGGGCTGCGGCGCCGGTGGAACAGGCTTCGCGTTTGCGGCTTGTGCTTCCGCCGCTTGCGCTTCGCGTAAGCGATCCTGTGGCTGGCCTGGGCCATCTTGCTTAATGAGTATTGCAAACTGATACTTTTGCTCTGCGCCCTTCCAGTCGCCGCTACGAGCCAAGGCCTCTGCCTGCTTCACCATATCGCGGTAAATGCTAATGTTTGTCAACAGCTTGTTGGTAGCATTCTGGAGAGGGGGAGACTGAATGAGTTTTGCTTCGGATTGCGCCGCGTCGAAGTCATTACGAAAATAGGCTGCGCGAGCAAGCTTGAAAGCTTCATAGCTGACAAGATCAACTGGAGCACCTCCATTGCTTGCAATCCGGGCGAGTTGGATCAGCTCCTTAGCTTCAGCCTTGTTGGGCCCGAAAGTGATCTTCTCGAGATCGCGCAGTGCTCCGCCATAGTTTCTTTGCTGTATTTCCATACGAGCAGTGTCGAGGTCTGCCTTAAATTGTCCGAGCGTTTTGTTGACATCTTCTTTTGCTCTGGCGCACTTCTTGTCGTACTTCTTGTTATCGAGAGCAGCCGCCTGGCAAAGATAGTTGGCCTCGGCCAGCAGGTCACCGGAATTCTTCGCACTCGTGGCAATATCCCGAAGTTGGTCGGCGCTCTTGTCCGGATTCGGGGTCTGCGCCATTATCGCTGTTGTGGTCAGAAGTAGTATTCCGCTCCATCGAAGTTTCATGATTTTTCTCCCGTCAGAGCGTGCTTTAAACTTGGCGATCCGATATCAACTGAACATAGGTGCTCGTTTGGGGACACTCTGCATTCCACAGTATGTTGTTTGTTGTCAGGACCGGCAAATGTAACCTCGTAAATACCACTAGCGACTGCCTCTAATCGCAGAGGCGTAGTTGTGTCTCCCTCAGGCAGGACGATGTTCTTACCAGATTTATCTTGAACGCTCACCACCTTTGCCCAAGGGGAAACGTTGATCTCCATATCTGTCGAACTTGCAACAGGCGCAGTAGGTGCTGTAGGTGCTGTAGGTGTAGATGCTGATTCACTAACGGCCACCGGATCAGGCTGAGCAGGCGTTTCATATCGCCGATATGAAATTGCACCGACTACAATTAGCGCCGAGGCCATAGCAAATACCATGGCATACAATCTGACCTTGCCTCCCTTCACAGGAACGTTGCTGACCGGAGCTGGAGACTTCGCGCGCAAGGAGGTCTCGCACTTAACGTTCAGCCGCTTCCAGTCATTACGGACGTCCAGAGTAACGTACGGCAAGGCGCCCTCCACCTCTCTCAACGTTTCTTCAGCTCGTTTGGCGGAATTCTGCGCCAGTTGCTGCTGCGCCATCTGAATGGCTTCTTGAAGTAATTGCTTTACCTTCTGTCCACGTTTCGATTCGCATGTCATTCTCGCAGCGGCGACCAGACTGTTACCGGGGTATTGTTTTTCCAAATCGTCCAGCAAATGCAAACAGTGGTCAAAGTTTCTTGCGGCCATTGCTTCGTCGCAAGCAGTGACGGCTACGTTGATGGCTGTCTGGATCTCTTCCATTGCGTTAGCGACAGGTTTATCCTGCTCCGCGCGAAGCTCCTGACGAACACTTGGAGCCTCGCCCAGCTGTGCCTTTAGCAGTGCCTCCGAAAACTGGAGGGTTAGGTCGCTTTCGCCTTGTGCTTGATCGTGCGGTTGCTGCGGTATCTTCAACAGCTTCGTTGGATCGGCGCCATCGTTAGCATTTTGGACCAGCCCAAGATTGCTGACCAACGCGGTAACTTCTTGCTCGATATCGACCCTTCGCTTCTTGTCTTCGACCTCGGACGTAAGCTGATGTGGTAATCCGTCCGCGGGCAATGTCTCTAATAGTCGGGTCTCGTGATTTCCCGCTGAATCTGAGTCTTTCGAGCCGAGCGGATTCTGGCTGTTTGAGTCGGTGGTATCCAACCCCTTCTGTCGCGTTCCCTCCGTCTGTCGGGCCGTCGCAGAAATGAGTAGGTCCTGGACTTCAGGGTGCACTGGATCGATCTCGGCTGCCTCGCGCAGAAGCGAGATCGCCTCTGTGCAACGCTGTCTTCCGTTCTCTTCTCGAGCAGTCTGCAGCAGTTCGTCAAAGCGTCGCTGTTGCTGGTGTCTCTTCAGCTCGCGCTGTAAATCCGAATATGCATTCTGGAGCTCGGTATTGCGGCCATCAATTTGTAAAGCCTGACCCAAGTAATCCCGCGCCCCCGTCAGGTCGCCGAAATGGCGCGCGTCATCAGCCTGTTTCCATAGCTCCAATACCCTCTGCTGCTGGCTCCTCTCGTCTTTTGCAATTTGCAGTCGTTCGTCCAGATTGAATGTGTTTTCCGTATCCAATTTCTGAGCCTGCAGAAGCAATACGACCGCGTCGCTCCAACGCCGGCCGCTTTCAGCATCCTGCACCTGCTCGATGTGCTGGCGTAGTTGTTCGCCTCGGTGCAAGTGACTGAGTCGATCTTGCACATCACTCAAGAGTGACTTGGTATCGCCATTGACCGGGTCGATCCGTTGCGCCTGTAACAATACCGTTCGCGCACTGGCGAATTGGCTTTGTTCCGTCAGCCGTCGAGCTGTTTCGAGCAACGATCCAACTCGATCGTGCTTCAGACCTTGTGCAAGCACATGGAGATCGAAGGCCATCTCCTCTGCGGTTGCATACCGTGCGTCAAGCTGTTTCGCCAATGCCTTATCGAGAACGCGGCTGAGATCGTCTGGCATGTCCTGTATATGTTCCGCAAGCGGCACATACGGCTCGTGGATCACACGATACAACGCGGAAACATCTCTACCTTTAAACGGCAACTCGCCGGTAAGCATCTCGTAAAGCATCACACCTAACGACCAAATATCGGCCTTTCCATCGCTGGCTTCGCCTTTCAGGCGTTCCGGCGCAATGTAGTGGAAAGTTCCGAGCAGCGTATCGGTCTTTGTGAGTTGCTTAGTTTGATCGGCCAGACGTGCAATTCCAAAATCGACGATCGTCACTCGCCCATCGGGGCGCACGAGGATGTTTGCTGGCTTCACATCACGATGGACTACGCCATGCCCGTGCGCATAGCCTAGCCCGGCGCAAATCTGCTCTACAATGGAAAGCGCCTCCAACAACGATAGGCGCTTCTGCGCACGTAAGAGCTTCTCAAGAGAATCGCCCTCAATGAACTCCATTGCGATGAACGGGCTTTCTTCGTGCTCACCCAACTCATACACGGTGACGATGTTTGGATGACTTAGAATCCCCGATTTAGCTTCAAGGTAAAAGCGTTCGCGCAATTCCGGCGTGACTTCCGTCAGGGTCTTGATGGCAACGCGCCGACCGATCAATCGGTCTTCGCCTTGGTAAACAATGCCCATGCCGCCCCGCCCGAGTTCGCCAGTGATGCGGTATCTTCCGATTTTCGTTATCGGGTTGTTGGATATCTCTGCAGTCATAAAGGCTTCCGTCCTGCTAAACGTCGAACTGTGCATTAGCAAGTTCAAGTAGTCTCGTTACGAGACTCTAAGGGATAACGCATCCCGCGTGAAGTTATTCCATTGCGCCTTCAGAAAAACGATTCATGGGTCGTTGTTGCTCAAATGAACAAGGAGGGAGGCTTGCATGTTGCCCGCTAGCCGCTACTCGTATCAATGAATTGGCTATTTACGGGAAAATTGCGCAAGATGCTCACTCTGATCGCTCTTACAAAGCAGCCAGCCTATCGTTGGAGCGTTTCAACTGCACTGGCGCGCCTATGTGCCGGGAGGACGCTCGGGAGCGGTCGCACCGTTTGCGGGCGGTGTTCAACGCTCTGCGCTGGCTGGTGAAGACTGGGGCGCACTGGCGGATGATGCCGAACGATCTTCCGCCGTGGCCGGTGGTGTACCAGCAGACGTGGCGCTGGATCGGTGCCGGATGCTTCGAGATCATGGTGGAGGACCTGCGCTCTCTATTGCGCGAGTTTGCCGAGCGCAAGCCGCAGCCCACGGCGATGGTGGTGGACAGCCGGACG
Organism: Edaphobacter modestus; assembly: GCF_004217555.1. Taxonomy (GTDB): domain Bacteria; phylum Acidobacteriota; class Terriglobia; order Terriglobales; family Acidobacteriaceae; genus Edaphobacter; species Edaphobacter modestus. The sequence continues at coordinate 4,265,399 of NZ_SHKW01000001.1, read as the reverse complement.
CTGCAGTCCACGCCGGAGTCGGGGGCGCGGGCCGGATACGATGGTGCCAAGCGGCGCAAAGGAGCAAAGGTGCACGCTGCGGTGGACACCCTGGGCAACCTGCTCGCCTCGCATGTCGCCGCCGCCAACGAGCAGGACCGCGCCCAGGTGGACAAGCTCGCCGAAGCGGTGCAGCAGATCACCGGAGACCACGTGGAACTTGCCTACGTCGACCAGGGCTACACCGGAGAAACCGCGGACAGCGCGGCCGCCCGGCACGGCATTCAACTGGAGGTGGTCAAGCACACGGAGGCCAAACGGGGCTTCGTCCTGCTGCCCCGCCGATGGGTCGTCGAGAGAAGCTTCGCCTGGGCCCCGCGATTCCGCCGCCTGGCTAGAGACTACGAACGCCTCTCCCAAACCCTCGCCGCCTTCCACTACTTCGCCTTCGCCTGCCTCATGCTCAGCAGAATCTTCAAAATACTCAACTGAAGTCATTAACAGCCTCTAGAGGCAATATCGTTGAGCTCGAAATCCGTTTAGCATAAGGCTGCTCTTCTCCTAATTTATGTAGGGCAGATAATCGCGGTCACACAGTATCCTTTTGCGCGTCAGATGCAAAACGGCTATAGCTTACTGATGATGTGCACTGCAAAGGTCCGCGATGACCGTTCCGATCCTAAACATCTGATCGGCCTAAACGACCAAGTGCATCTGTTATAGAAAACAGCGCAATGAGAAGTTTATTCCCGTCTGCTTGAGCCGTTGATCGCTTCTGCTTTTGCCGAAAAGATAGTGCCGCAACGCAGCATGATCTAGGAGCTGAGTTCAACGCGGCGCGCCATATGGTGCCGACTGGTGGGCTGCGGTGTTTCTACCTCACGATCGTCCTCGGCAGTTTGTAATCTACCAACAGATGCAGCGCTGGCTGCAGGGGGGGTGTTTAACTCGCTGATTGAGGATGTCCGCTCATTACTGAGTGAATCCGGGTGGCAGGGCAAAGGGTTGAACAGGTCTGGCCAAGCGAAGTTTAAGCCACACGCTTCTAGCTTCGCCCATGAGACTACGAGGGGTTTGACATGACACTCAAAACTCTACCTTCTCACCTTCGCTGCACTCATGTTTCGAAGCTTCGGACAAATTCCCACATGAAGTTCGTAACACCACATAGGAATTGCGCGTGAGATCTGCACCCGATCTCATGCTCGCGGCCACTCATCTTCCTGATTCAAAGCATTTCTGAACAGGGCTAATTGAAACGAGTGCGTTGACGGACGCCTATAAATTTCGCTCAGTATGGTTCGAAGTCATTTGAGTGGCTGGAACTACCTTTAGAAGCGTAAATTTGTTGTCCCTCTGGCAGTGGTCGCGCCTTCCGCATCCACTGGGTGAACTGGGAAGTATCTACTTTAGAAGAAGCGCCCTCGTGGCAAGTCGAACAAGCGCGTGCTGCGCTTCCCTTAAGATTTGAGGTCAATGCATAGGTGAGGCTCTGGTTTTCCCACGTCACGACATGCATCCGGTCCCGATCCATGGCATGGAATTTAATTCCGTCCGAGTATGTGATATGTCCGCCAATCGCTCGGGCTTGTCGGTCCGGCGCAATCAGTACAGTGACCAAATCCTGCGACAACCGAAAAACGAGCACAGCCGCTCGCTCCCCGCCGAAGGTCACCAAACGGCCACCACGGAGTTTATATTTGGCCAAATCGTTAGCGGCAATACCTGCATTTGGCATACGAAATGGAAACGAAACTCTTTGGGAGAACCACGCAGAAACGACACTTGGCGATTCTGATTGCACGTCGAGTTGCAGGGCGGCGTCCGAGAGCGCTCGATGAGAATCGATGGCAGTTGAAATGAAGCTATTTGCATTCGATTCGACCCGCAAGCGCGGAGTAAAGAAAAAGCCGCTTGCAACAAGAAAGAGCATCGCCGCAACCGCCAGAGCATACTGTATTGTCTTTTTGCGGGGCCTCATAACCATGATTTTGGTCTCGTGGATCAAAGCCTCTGGCTTGAGTGCATCCCGAGTCGCTACCAAGGTCGCAATACGCTCGTGTAGCGCAACCGGTGCACCTGCAAATGGGCGCGCTTGCCTCAATCTTCGAGAGAACGCTTCAGCCCCTTCCATCTCTCGACGGCAAGATTCGCAATGATCCAAGTGAGCAAGAAGCGATTCCGCGTCGCTCCCGTTCAGTTCGTCGTCAAGATAAAGTTGTATCTGCGAGCTGTAATCGGCACAATCGCTCATGATAAATTCCTCTTTTCGAAGCCATTAGGGGCGCTCCCCATGTCGGTAAGTGCCGTACGAAGCTTGGCACGCGCCCTCGCTAACCGTGACATAACAGTACCGGCCGGACAGCCAAGCACATTCGCGATTTCCTGATAGGAAAGTTCTTCAAACTCCCGTAGCAGAATGACTTCTCTAAATTCTACGGGCAAACTATTAATGGCAGATCTTACGATGATAGAGTCTTCATTGCTCACAAGAATCGCATGTGCATCTCTCGCATTTCCAACAAGGCTGTCCGCGGTATAGTCATCCCCATCCATCTCCATAATCGTCGGGGAGTTTCGACGTTTTCGCAGTTGGTTGAACCAGAGATTCCGCAAGATTGTGAACAACCACCCCTTGATGTTGCTATTCTCACGAAGCCGCTCGACGGCCTCCAACGCATGAACATATGTCTCTTGGACCAAATCCTCTGCGTCCGCACGATTGCGGGTGATAACCATCGCATACCTATACAGGCCATCCACGTATTCACTGCCTAGTACGTTCGTAGCGCAGGTTTCCTGTTGACTTCCAGCCATGCTTGCATTGTACGAAATCTCATGGGATCTCACCATCCAAGGATCCATCACGCAATGTACGAAATTGAAACTGCGCCATGGCCCTTCATCCAAAAAGAGCCTAGCTCGATATACAGCCTGTTCGTCCCCATGACAACAACTGGTGCAAATCTATGCCCACGAACAACCGCCGTTGCCGGACCAAAGCAACATGGAGAAGCCCCCTTCTCTATTCGTATGGCGGATCTGGCTGCGACAGCTTTTATCTTTCAAAAGACATGGGCGCAACTGGAGTAAGGCATCCTTTCCGTTATGGCAATATCGAACCAAAAGAAAGCGCACCTGTGCGTACCGGCGGCTACAGAGTGGATGCCGTATCGCTGAGAATGTGAGATATACATACGAATAAAAACAACGGGATGAGCCGCGTTCTGCCTAGGTCGCGACGTAATACGTGAAGAGGCAGATACATGCGATAACGCAGAGTAGCAACGCGACCTCAAGCGGATTGAAGAAATTAAGAGCCATTTTGCCATAAGTTTGCCAGACTGGAACCTTTGTTCCCTCCGCCTCTTCGTTCTGTAAAGCTTCCTGTAGTTCCACACGAATCTGATAGCCGGGCACCTCCACTACATCTCCGGATTGCACGGACGAGGGGCTTTTTATAGTCAGTGCCTCCCCGTTGAGGCTGGTGCCATTGCCACTCAGATTTTCGATCATAAGTCGCTCCTCGGCAATGAAGAGCGCGAAGTGTTGCCGTGAAAGGGCCTCCCCTTGAAGTGTCAAGGGACTACCAAGCTGTCGTCCAAAAAACACTCGGTCTTCGATCTCGATCTGAGCTTTGGTTGCTTCCTGTGTGGAAGTATCGAGGCGTATCAGCGTTACTTGCATAATCTAGTCCCATATTGGTTGAACTTGAGAGGGAGCCGCAAAAGCGATCAGCGAGTCGCAGCTCTTTGCTTGTTAGAGTGTTCAAGCTTGAGCAGCAATTCCGTAAGCCGCTGCAGAGAAGTCACGAGCGAAGCAACGGGTTCCGATGGTCGCAGGTCCCGGGCTGCTTTCAGGACGTTGAGGGCGTCCGCTGTTTCGTTGCGACTGATGTGTAGCTCCGCCAGTTGCGTGTATGCCGACACATTTCGCCTATCACTGTTGAGCACTCGCCGACAGAGCGTCTCTACATCATTAAACTTCTGTTCATCGAAAGCTACGGCAGCAAGCGCAAGGTCTGCAGCATCACGTTCGCGCAAAAGAGCGCCAACACCCTGGAAGATCTCCCGGGCTTCCCGGAAGCGTCGCGCATACCGACAGAGGTGCCCTACCTCCATCATCAGCGCTATTTCTTTTGCGGGAATCTTCACGGTCTATCCTTTCAGTCAGGCCCTTAGTCCTTGATGTTTTGAATCGCAGCCATAGCAGCTTCGTGCTTTGCTTTCGCAATTGCAGTTGTGGCCTGGAAGATTTCGGATTCAGTGTTTGTCTTTTCAGCGAGGGCGAGGAAGGATACAGGGTCGGGCCCTTTTGGCAGGCCCGCAATCTCGCCGAGTTCCTGCTGAATCGCATTTAGATGGTCAGTGTTTGCTTGCTGCAATGCCGCGTTACTTTTGTTCGCTGCGCTTAAGGCATTAATGTTGGCCGAACCTGTAGATCCAGCAAGGCTTGCAGCCAATCCGGTGTTGGCTGCGAACGTGTTCATTGCGTTCAGAGTCACAAGGTTATTTACTGAGTTCGATTGACTGTTTCCGATCACCATCGTACCGACGGCGCCCCCCAGGCCTGGAGCGAAGGCACCCGCCGCTGCGCCCGCGATGACGCCCATGATCTTCCGGAAGTTTCCTGGCCCCTTACTCTGTTTCAACATCTGGGCCTGCATTTGCGAATAGATCTTTGCTTGCTGCATCCGAACCTGCTGAAGTTCCTGTTGCAGGCCCTGATCGTTATCGATGGGGGCGGAAGATCCAGTAGAAAGTGGGAGTGTATCCATGCTTGTAACTCCTAGGTCGCTTTGCGTTCGGCATAAGCCGTTTTTTTGTAAGTTGCGTTTAGCTCTTGCAACACAGCGTAAACCTGGACATAGCTCTGAGCAATCAGCCGTGCTCGTACCCGCTCTGCCGGAGCCGCAGAGGTGCCAAGTCCCTGAAAGGTCATAATACGCTCTGCCATAAGTTTGATGGTGCCGTCCGGAGATTGAATCCATGCTGCGTTAAGAGCTGAAAATATCATCCAATCGGGCGGGAGCTTGTTCTCGTCGGCGGCGCTGGCCGTCTCATCAGGCATTGTTTTTCTCTGTGGAGTGTTCATATGGCACCTGTTTACTGCAATGACAATTGCTGTTCATCGACGGCCACCGTAGGCGCAAATGTAATGGTGCCAATCGGCTCTACTTCGACCTCCGGAGCGATTTCGTTATAACTGATGGCGCGCAATTCAGGAAAATCCTCACCAACCGCAACCTTGATGTATCTGCGGACGGAAGAGTCGACCAGCAGGACAGGGCTTTGGGTGCGCGTGGAGACATCGGCAATCTGTTCACGTAGCGTTTGAATCAATTTTGTACGCTGGTCATACTCAATGGCGAGGAATGGTCCGGCTGGTCCCTGGCGAATAGCATCGCGCAGCATGTCTTCAATGCCAGGGTCGAGTTGATAGACCAGAAGGCGCGCCTTACCGCCGCTGAGACCAAAGCAAATCCGACGACGCATTGCCGCACGAACATGTTCTACGAGTTCAACCGTGTTGCCGCCGTCGATGCGATACCATTCTCCGATCGCCTGGAGGATGACTTTGAGATCGCGGATGCTGACTTCTTCGCTGAGTAGACGCTTGAGCACATCTGTAAGCTGTTGCATGCCAATAGTCTTTGGTATGATCTCATCCACCAGAGCAGGATAGAGCTTCCGTGTCTCGTTGATCATCCACTGCACTTCCTGCACCGAGATGAAATCCATCGCATGTGCTCGAAGAAAACGAGAAGTCTGCAAGAGAAGTACGTCGTCTGTTTCCCAGATCTTGACTTGCAAAGAGGCTACACGTGCTTTATCGGCACGCGAAATCCAGGCAGCCGGTTTGAAATCCGCCGGATTCATCGTGGCTTCTGCCTGAACTCCATATTGAGATAGTTGTTGAGCGGAGGCATTGACCAAAAGCCGATCGCTGATGATACGCCCGTTGGCAATAGGCGACTCCTGCAACCAAAAGCGATAGTTGTTGTTCCCTTCGAAGGCGAGCATTTCGAGATTGACTCGCAGAGCAGGGTAGACAACGCCAAGCTGACGGTACAGAGTGTCTCGCAGCTCGACCAGTTTGCGGAAGTACTCCTTACCCGCCGCTGTCTCATACGAAACATAAGGCACAAGCTCCTTGCCGAGTTCCATGATGAGTGGGACAGTGCGCGTAATTGAAGGATCCGACGAAGGCGGAGGAACAATCTGCTTGAGCTTTTCTGTCTCCTGATCTTTGGCCTGCTTTTTAAGTCCTGTTGCTTGATAGAGCCCGTAGGAGATGCTGCCGGTTACAGACGCAAGCAAAAGAAAGGCGAGCTTTGGCATGCCGGGAACAAGACCGAGGATCAAGAGGATGACAGACGCGATCCCTATCGCTTTCGGCTGCGCGAGAATTTGCCCGGCAATGTCGCTGCCCAGGTTTGTATCCTCGTCCTCTGAGGCGACGCGCGTCACAACCAGGCCGGCAGAAATGGAGATAAGCAACGCGGGAATCTGTGAGACGAGTCCGTCACCTATGGTAAGGATAGAGTAGGTCTGCACCGCCTCGGATGCGCGCATACCGTTCATGGCTACGCCGATGATGAGGCCGCCGACAATGTTGATGACGGTGATGATAATGCCGGCGATGGCATCGCCTTTGACGAACTTCATGGCGCCATCCATGGCACCGTAGAACTGCGATTCTTTGGCAAGCGCCTGGCGACGTTTACGCGCTACCTTGAAGTCAATGCTGCCAGATCTCAGGTCGGCATCAATACTCATCTGCTTGCCCGGCATCGCGTCGAGGGTGAAGCGTGCGGCAACTTCAGCGACTCGCTCCGACCCCTTGGTGATAACGAGGAATTGCACGAGAGTAATGATGAGGAAGATCACCGCGCCGACGACGAAGTTTCCACCTACCACGAACTCTCCAAATGCTTTGATGACATCGCCAGCATCTGCCTGCAAAAGAATGAGACGAGTCGAGGAGATCTCCAATGCCAGACGATATAGCGTCGTAAGCAGCAGGATGGTAGGGTACGAAGCAAGTTGCGCGCCATTGGAAACATACAGCGCAACCATTAGGATCGTGATGGCGATCGTGATGTTTGCAGTGATGAAGACGTCCAGAAGGAACGTTGGCAGTGGAACGATCATGAGGCCAACGATAAGAACGATACAGACCACCAGGAGCAGGTCGCTGAATCGGGTCACGACGCTGCTGAAGTTGCCGCCCCGGACTTCTGTCTTAACGTCTTCGAATTGTGCGAGGATGCCTTTTAGCATGAGAGAAAGCCTGTATCGAAAACATTGCTTGCCAAGAGATATGGTGCGGCTTCAACGAGTCAACGCCGCACCATATTCGGTAATCAGAGAAAAACGTGGAACAGGCTAAATGATTGCCTGAATCGCCGACTTGTCGTTCTGGGCGCGATCCTGCTCTTCTTTGCTGGCCTGCTGGAACGCGAGATCTTCGTTGTCCTCGGCCTGCTGCTGCTGAAGAGACTGCGAGTCGGAACTCTGCAAGTTCGAGAGATTCTGACTGTTATCCGGGACTGAACCTGTGGTCTGATCGTTCCCACCGCCGCTATTCAAAATGCTGCCTAAGCCGCTTAATATTCCGCCGATACCCATTGCTTCCTCCTGGTAGGTGAGCTTTTTACTCTGTTTGTAATAACGCGTTTGCGCCAAAGTAATTCCCGAAAATTAGGCAATTTTAGAAATTACAGCGAGAAATCCGCTCCACGGGAGGCCAAAAGCCGCATTGCCATTCGGCTCGCGTGATCTCGGGCACCCAATCTCCGAATCTGTTGAATGTCCGCTTCGGCCTCCTGCGACATGCGCAGCGTAATATACGCTTCACTACGACGTACAAGCGCTTGCAGATGGGACGGATTGTCAAGAAGCAGATCTGTCGCTATTCGGGCTGCCTCCTCAGGACGGTCCAAGGCCAAATAGAGTGCCGCGATGGCGTCCATGTAGTAAGGATTGCCGGGGTAGAGATCGAGCAATCCCTCGAAGAGAGCAAGCGATTCTTTATAGCGGCCTTCCGAGTGCAAAAGATAAGCGCGCTCGCTTGAATCGAAAGCTACGTCATCGTTCCAACCGACGGGAATTGAGCTCATTGACTAACCTCTGCAGCACGGATTCGAATCTTGGCGACGACTTCCTGGCGGCTCGCCAGCAGTGCCATCATCCTGCTGACTCTCGGCGAGAGTACTGGCAATTGTGAGTTGCCGGGATCTGCCTGAATACCCACAACTGAATAGGAAGCTGTATCGCCAGAACGTGACCGGCCGGTCACTTGGCGGGTCGGAGGATCAATCCTCGTCGGCGTGGGGGGAGGTTCCATCAAGCCGAGAAGCCGTTGCCATCCACCCGCGGGCGGAGGGGATGTGATACCGGGATCACGACTATACGGCGCGCCTTCGAAATCATTGTCCTCTCCCGGTTCTAACGCCTGGGGTGCGATATCAAAGCCCGGAATCTCATATTGCGTGTTGACATTATTGATCTTCATTGGTGTTCTCCAGCTTTGCGACAAAGTTCAGAATCTCGGCTACCGCCTCATAGAGGTCTTCAGGCACTTCCTGATCGAGCTCTAATGTATAAAGACTTCTGGCTAGCGGAATATTCCGAATAACCGGAATTTGATGTTTTTTTGCGATCTCAACGATCCGCTTCGCCATCTGCAACTGACCTTTTGCTGCTAGTCGTGGCGCATTCATGACCTGCTCGTCATATTCAATCGCCACTGCAATGTGCGTAGGGTTGACGATCACCGCTTTGGCGTCAGGCACACGTTTCGTCGCAGCCTGTTGTAGAAGTTGTCGCTGGAGGTGCTTGCGTTCACCCTTAAGGTGAGGATCACCCTCTTGCTCTTTGAACTCTTGCTTGATCTCTTCCTTCGACATCATCAACTCGTTCGCATAGAGCTTTTTCTGAATCGCAAAGTCCGCAGCGCCGAAGACAATGAATACGCCTCCCACTTTAAACAGCAAGTTGAAAAGAAGCATGGGCGCAAACGATGCGACCTCGGACAGACCAATTCTGCTCGAGAGTATGAGATCTCTCACCTCGGGCATCAGCGTGGAGTAAGCGAGCCACAAGATGATGACAAACTTCAGTAGAGTTTTGACAAGTTCGATGTAAGTCTTCGGCTTAAGAAACATCCCTTGAAGAGCCGCGATGGGGTTAAGCTTCGAGAACTTGGGTGAAAGGGCGGCAGGGGAGAAGATCAAGCCCTGGGTCTGCGCGAAGTTGACGGCAATTGCCGCCACCATAAGAGCGGCCAAAAACGGCATGATCAGCAGCAGGAACTTGAGCCCTGCGTTGCTGACTCTCTGAGCAAAGAGCAAACCGTCGAGCTGGCCCGAAAGCAGCTTTGTATCGAACGAATCGATCATGAACTTCTTAAGCTGTTCGACAAGGCTCGGTCCCCACCCCGAAAGCATGGTACCGGCAACCAGAAACAATACCGCCTGAGTCAGGTCATTGCTTTTCGGGATCTGCCCCTTCTCTCGGGCTTCCTTGAGCTTTTTGGGTGTTGGTTGTTCTGTTTTATCGGCCATCTTACGAACTCTCTAGCTATTACGACTCTTTGAACGGGAGCCTAAGCGAGGCTCTTTATGAAGTGATCAATCATCGGGATCATGGAAGCAAGGTAGTGGAGGAGTTGTTGAAAGAAGAAAGGCGCCGAAAGGCAGAACACGGCAAGACCAATCCATGACTTTGCAGTATTTGTGTCGTTGCTGATTTTGAGCGAAGAAGCCACTTTTTGAATGCTGCCGAATGAGACATCGACGAGGAAGATGGTGAGCACAACAGGAGCGCACAACTGTACGCCAATACGGATAGCAGAGGCAGATATTCTCGTGAACTCTTCTGCCAAGGCCTCCCAGCCGGGAGTCATGTGCGGAAGTTGAATTGGCGGAATGACCAGAAAGCTGAGCCCCAGGCTACGAATAAAAAATAGATGGCCACCAAGCAAGAGAAATAGGGCGATCGATGCCTGAATCTGCAGATTGCCGGTGGCTGAGACGTTTCCGGGGAGTTCAGGCGCAAGATATGTGATCTGGTTCAGCCCTCTTTGTGTATCGATGATGGTGCCTGCGATCTGCACTCCGAAGAACACCATCTGCGAAATGAAACCAATCATCATGCCGACGATGAACTCTTTCCCCAGAAGCGCACAGTAGAACAAGAAGTTATCCGGCATTGGGCCGGAAGTCCTGTTCAGTGCAGGGAATAAAATTGCCGCGATCATCACCGAAAGACCCACCTTGATCTGAGCCGGCAAAGCCTTTCCGCCAAGAAACGGCGTGAGGGTTAACGCTGAAGCCAGGCGAGTAAAGATCAAGAAGAACAACATCGAAAAGTCTTGGATGTTCGTATGAACACCTAAACTTGTGAGGATGCTTTGCAGAGCACGCAACATACCCATCAATGCACCGAAGGGATGGAGTTGAGGATCATTTGCGTAAACTGCACGACTTCTTTAAGCATCCAGGGACCAAGGATAGCCAGTGCTGCCGAGACAGCAACGATCTTTGGCACATAGCTCAGCGTCTGCTCCTGTACCTGCGTGGTTGCCTGCAGAACGCTTATGAAAAGGCCAACCACCAGTGCCGCCGCCATCGGGCCAGCGGACACCATCAGTACGAGGTAGAGTCCCTGCCGCAGAATGGAAACTACAGTCTCTGTATCCATTTGTGATTCGCTCCATTCCGACCTACACATAACTGAGGACAAGTCCTCGCACAATGAGGAACCAGCCGTCGACAAGAACAAAGAGCAGGAGCTTGAATGGCAGCGAGACAACACTCGGTGAAAGCATGCTCATACCCATGGCAAGCAGGATGTTTGCTACAACCATGTCGATGATGATGAATGGCAGAAAGATAAGAAAGCCAATCTGAAATGCCTCTTTCAACTGGCTTGTGACAAACGCAGGAATAATGACTTGAAAGTCATCCTTTGAAAGCGGTGAGTCTTGTGAAATAGAGATCGGAGGCGCTGCCTGCGATGCAACCACGTTCTGCGTTTGTCCAGGAGGAAGTTGCACTGTTGCATTACCAGAAGCAGGCGCGGTGCTCGTGACGTTCGCCGTACCAGCAGGTGTAACGGTCAAAGTTGTTGAGCTGATAGGAGCGATAGCAGGAGTTGATGGCGGGGATACTGCAGGAGCAACGCTCGGTTGCGGATGTGGTGTTTGTGACGATTCATCCATGCGTCGCGCAAGCTCCACGAAGAGAAGACGATCCTCATTATGAGCATGCTTGATGAGGAAACGTCTCAAAGGTTCTTTGCCGCGCCCAATGGCGTCGAAGACACTTTTGACACTCGCCTCGGATATCATGTCCTTCGAGCCTGAAATTGACCCGGCATCTTTGTACATTTGCTTTACAACCGGAGTCATCACGAAGAATGTCAAGACGAATGCCAGCCCCGTGATGACTTGATTCGGCGGAACATTCTGTGTTCCCAGCGCGTTCCGCAGAATGGAGAGAACGACCGACATCTTGACGAAGGAGGTTAACATCACCAGCACAAATGGCGCAAGGGCCAATGAGCCGAGAATGATAACCATTACAACTGGATTGGGTAACGAGTCCGGTGTCATGTCTATTCGACCTAACGACCTTTCAAAAATTGGTTGAATCCCCGAAACCTCGGTGCAGTTTTCGGCACGCCAGCTTCGGTTGTCTGCTCTTCGGGGAAGTCCGATGGCTCAAGCTGCGTCATAAAGTGCACGGACTCGCCACTTGTCGCAATCAACATGGTGGTTTTACCGGCGCGCACGACATACAGATTTTTCCGGGGTTCCAATGACTGACGCGAGAGCACGCGAATGCCTTCTGAGAAAGAACCTACGTTCGCCCATAGTCGAGGTCTTATAAACTTGAGGGCACCGAAGGCGAACAAACAGATGCCAATCAGTATGACCATAGTCTTCACGTAATCTCCCCAAAGGGAGCCGAGAGAGACGGTCTGCTGTATTAGAAGCAAAGCGGTCATCTACTGTTCCCGCCAGTGTGTGATCTTCACACCCATTCGTCCGCCGTCAATGTTTACGAGTTCACCGGAGCCAATCAAGGTATTCCCACTCACCAGCTGGACCGCGCTGTTCGTTTGCTCATCCAGCTGAATGATGCTCCCTGCAGAGAGTGCCTGGAGTTCCTGAAGGCTCATCTCAACGCGTGTCAGCACAACATGGATGTTGACTGGGAGTCCCGATAGATCGACCTTCCCCGTTGCAGTCTTCTGTTCTTGCAACTTCTCTTCTTGCGGCATTTCTGAACCCCATTCGCAAAATGTTCGAACTACAAAATGGAGCGGTTTCTCTTCGCTCCTGCTTACCTGCCAGCCCCTCCGGGCATCTGCGGACTTTGGTGCGGGAGGCAAGATAAGACGAGATGCCGGCGTGTAGATCAGTGTGTCGCCAGGCTCGACTTCTTCTATCTCGCTTGCGGCCAAAAGCACGAGCCCCTCCGACAGCAAGAGTTCCCAAGACAGAAGAGACTTGGTTAAAGCTGGAAGATTACTCCGCTCGTGCGCGAGTTTTTCCAACACGCTCCCCGGAAAGAACAGACGAATGTGCCCGTGCTCGCTGCTCAATTCGATCGCTGTTTCGAGCATGAGTCCCGACTGTTTCTTCGCTGTGAGTCCAGATAATGGCCGAAGCGAAAACTCAAAAGGAAACTGCACCGTGCGGTTGATTCGCTCGACGATACAGATAGCCACGAACTCCATCAACGTCCCATCGGACTCGACTATTCCTCCATCTTTGGTAGTACGCACCAGACGTGCAAGCGCCGTTGTCAGCAACGAGCGACTGATCGCCAAAATGGCATTGCCAGTATCGGATTGGATGCCGACTTCAAACAGGCAGGCATCCGGGCCGAAGTTAGAAACGAACATCTCCGAGTCTAGGTAATCAGGCAGAGATGAAGCCTTAATTCGTACCGCATCGTCATATGTCCATAGAGCCTTCGGCTCGACACGCAGGACATAAGGGTACATGCGAACTTCATCCCCCGCGCTGAGCAAGCATGAATGGGCAACATCGAGTTTGCGCCCGTTAACAAAGGTACCGCTCGCACTATGCAGATCTTCAATGTAGAACGACCCATCGCGTTCAATAATGCGTGCTTGATGACGGCTGATGGATTGCAGGGGCAACGGAATATCGCTTGTCTTCGCTCTGCCAATAGATATCTCCTTTTGTTTGAAAACAAGGGTTTGTTTCTGCCCATTGTTCATCTCATTCGTGAGCGTGATCTGAAGCTCGTTTCCTCCGGATACCGGTAACAGCTCGCGCAGAACATCCTCTACCCACAACGCACAGCCGGGGAGAGTCGCAAGGAACTTGCGATAGAGATTGTTCTCTACTACCTGTACCGACGAATATCGTTTGAGTTCGTCGAACAGCTTCGGTTTCTCCGATTTATGCATTGCTTCAGACTGTGGCACTGAGACTTCCTGGAATGTTCATGGGGTACCGACTGCCGGTAAGAGTAATACTTGCGATGTTGAGACCTTTGCTTTCGAGTGTTTCCTGTAGGCTGGCCGTGTGCTTTGCGAGAAGCTGCGTGGTGCTGACTGATTGAGACAGAAAGCGAATTGCCAACTGGCCCTTCGACCGACGAATTTGTACTTTGAGTCCCGGAAGCGTTTTTGAATGAAACGTAATGTCCACCATCTGCGAGTTATTACCCAACTGGTGAAGTTGGATCTGATGACCGAATTCTTCGGCTAGTTTTTGGATATCGGGTGGAACGTTGGGGGTCTCGGGGCCATTACCTCCTGCGACCTGACGGGCCGACGAAGAAGCAACTCCGCCGGGTGCATCTTTGGAGCCAATCGAAGACGCAACCTCAGCTTTATTATTCCGTGCCTTCGACGCCTGCTCTTTGTTTGCTTTGTCCGCAACCTTATCGAATTGTTGCTGCTGTTTCTTTTGACTATCCAGCATGCTTGCAAACCGGTCCGAGGACCTCTGAACGTCCTTCTTCTCCTGCCGTTGCTGTTGGGTTTCCACTTCCTGAGGGTTTATCGAATTTTGATTCGTAATAATCATGTCCGCGCTCGCTTGCCCAGGTAAATGACGCTGCCAATCTCGTCCTGTTCGCGTTCTTCCTTGTAGCTTTCTTCTTGTTCAAATTGTGTTTTAACTTTCTGCCGGTACTTTTCCAAAACCTCTTCTTCGAGCCTACGAGAGGCCAAAACTGCTTTTGCTTCATCAACTAGTTCCACTGCCTGATCCACCAAGATTTGCTGGGAAAGAACGGCTGAACGAGCCTCCTGCACATCCATCTCGAGCCCGATCAATGAGTCGTTCTGAATGAGAATCGGTACGCCTAGACTCATTCCAGATCTCGAACGCTCCGCCCGTCTGCGACGGTAAAGCGCTGCTGCTGTCTCTACCGCCTCTTCAAGTTCTCGCAACGTTCTCTTTTCGGCTGCAAGTTCATGCTCCTTTGACTTCAACAAGTCTTCAGCTTGTTTTCGCAGGTCAATGCGCTGATCGAGAATCGCTTGCAATCTAAATACAAACGGCATCACTAATTGGCGAACATCGCGCAGAGTTTTTCAACGGATTCACTTTGCGGAATGGACTCGTCTGTTGCCTGCTTCAAGTAGTCATTGATGGTGTCAATTCTCTGGACTGCGTCATCGATCCTGGGGTCGCTTCCCGCTTGATAGGCGCCTAGCGCAATGATGTCCTTGTTTTTGTTGTAGGTTGCGAGCACGCCTCGCATTGCAGATGCAGCCGCACGGTGCTGTTTCGAGCTAACTGCGCTCATAACGCGGCTTACGCTACTTAAAACATCGATTGCAGGAAAGTGGCCGGCTCCAGCAAGATCCCGAGACATGACGATATGTCCGTCGAGGATCGATCGCACTTCATCGGCGACCGGCTCGTTCATGTCGTCACCGGCTACAAGCACTGTGTAAAAGGCAGTGATGGAGCCGCGATCGGAATTCCCGGCTCGCTCCAATAGACGTGGAAGTTCGGCGAAGACGGAAGGAGTATAGCCAGCTCGTGCGGGAGGCTCCCCGCAGGCAAGGCCAACTTCACGTTGAGCGCGCGCAAATCGAGTGACAGAATCCATCATCAGCATTACCTTCTTTCCCTTGTTACGAAAATATTCCGCGATCGCCGTACCGACGTATGCCGCCTTCAGGCGGACGAGCGACGATTCGTTGGAAGTAGCACAAACGATCACGGAGCGTTTCAATCCTTCAGGGCCGAGATCGTGTTCCAGAAAGTCTCGTACTTCGCGTCCACGTTCGCCCACTAAGGTAATAACGTTGACGTCGGCCTCTGTATTCCTTGCAATCATGCCGAGGAGGGTACTTTTTCCTACGCCTGCTGCGGCAAAGAGACCGATACGCTGCCCTTCCCCGCATGCCAACAATCCATCTATGGCGCGTACGCCGACCGAAATAGGATTGAGCACACGATTCCGGTGCATGGGATCAGGGGCTTCCTGGTAGACGGCATACTCTTCGTTTGCGAGGAGCGGCCCATTAAATTCTGCATCCATCGGCTCTCCGAGTCCGTTCAGCACGCGACCTAGCAATTCGTCTCCGACCTTGACCGTTAGATAGTTTCCGGTAGGAACAACTTCACTCTGGGGGCCGATGTCCACGAGAGGTCCGAGCGGCATCAACAGCACGTCACCATCTTCGAAACCAACAACCTCGGCCTTGAGAGGCGTTGCCGATCGGTGATTGTGAATCATACATAGCTCGCCGATCCAGGCGTCAGGCACCGTCGCGCGAATGAGCAGTCCGACAAGCCCTTTGACGCGCCCCTTCACAACAAATGGGGTGCACTTATCGATGGCCACCAGATACGGAGCGACGCTAAGCTCTGAGATTTCCAGCATGGGTACCTCGTAAAATAGCGCGCTCCAATGATTGGAGTTGTGTGCTGAATTGAGCGTCGATAGTTCCCAGAGGGCTTTCGACGATGCAGCCACCCAACGTAATTGACTCATCGGAGACAACTTGAATCTCACCAATTTCGGAGTTGGAGCGTTTCAGCTCGATCATCTGTTGAAGCATGATCGATTCGTCTTCCGGGCGGACTCGCACCCTGAGTTTCTGCTCACCGCGCGCGGAGCGGATTGCCTCGCGAGCGCTTTGCAGGACCGTGGCGGGATCAATATTTGCTGTCTCACCCACAATTTTGCGTGCTACCGCCATTGCCAGCTGCACAACAACGGTTTCATTTGTGGCAAGGTAACGGTTACGAGCGTCCCAGGCTCCGACGAGAGCATCGTTCCACTTGTCCAGACCATCTGCATAGCCTTTCTCCTTACTCTCATTGATCACCGTTTCTCGCTCGAGACGCGCAGCACGAATAATTTCTTCAGCTTCATCGTGTGCTTTTGCGATAGTTTCCTTCGCTTGCTCGGAAGCGTCAGTCAGGGCTTTGGGAATGCGGGAAGCGAGCGGCAGTCCTGTACCTGGCTTGGCTTTGATAATGTTTACGGACACGACGTTTCCTCCTTCCCTAAAATGGTCGAGCCAACCACGAGATAAGGCGTGGCGAGGCATGCTTGAGAGACAGGCCTAGTTTCTCTTCAGCTTTTGCGCGTCCTCGAACAGCTTGTGCCTCCCGAAGCGAACGGAGACTTTCCTGCACTTGTTCCGAGGTGAAGTTCGCCATTCGTACCAGTTCTGTCTCGACTGCGCCCCGACTTTTTGCAGGCAGCAATGCAAGAATGTCCGCGCGTGAATCGGCTTTGTGAATAAGTATTGCGTGGGCGAAAACCGACGGATCCATCGCTTATGATGCCTTCGCGGGAGCTATCTGCTTTTGTTTTGCAGCGCCGCCTATCAGCTCTTCAAGTTGTTTCTCGAGGCTCTGAATCTTCCGCTGGCGCACCTTGCTGACGGAGATGACCAGCAGAGATATGATCGCAGCCACAAATGCGAGGGCAACGGCTGCAATTTCCATCCACTTGCTGAAAGAAAGCGGGCCAAGCACTTCAGTTGGGATGGGCTGCACCGTAATCCTCTTGAAGATAACGACAACGTTGTTCGGTGTGAGCCCTTCGACACTCTTGGCAACGAGGTTCTGGATCTCCAACTCACTCAGCGGAGGAGCGGCACTGCGATACTGAACCAGTACGGAAGCTGTAGGTTGCACCTGCTGCGATTTGTCTAGCAGAGGAGTATTTTCAGGCAAAACGACTTGCACACGAGCGTCCGCGACATCAGGGAGGGAATCCAAAGTTCTTGTGATCTCTCCATTGAGACCCGAGAGAAAGCGAGCTTTTTCCTGGGATGCCGTTGGAATCATTCCCGCATCTTGAAACACGCTGTCGAGCCCTTTTATTTTCTCGCGTGGAAGTCCATTTTCTTCAAGCAGTTTCCATGCGCGAATGAGTGTATCGTCGCGGCCTCGTACGCTCACGATCCAGGTCGCCGCGTCCTTCTTAGCGGCGGGATCCAATTGCAGCGAGGCATTGATGTTATTTTCGCGAAGCAGAACGACAATTTTCTGCGCGTCATCCTCGCTGAGACCAGAATCAAGTTGCTTGGAGCACCCCGTGACCAACAGAGCGCTACCGAGCAAGAGCGATAAAGAAAGTAGATGTTTTTTCATACTCACGTCCGATCAAATCTGAGTTTGCAGAATTGTTTTGACTCCGCTGGAGGCCGAGTCGACCAGCTTGGAAAGCACGCTGATGTTTTCGTTCATGCTGTTGGCCATTTGCTGCAACCGCAGCCAATCCTGCGGCGACGCGTTCGGTGAAATCTTCTGCAGCGTCCCATCGAGCTGGTTGTACTGCGCCTCGATGCTGGTCAGCTTGCCCTTCACCTTATCCATGGTGCTGTTCGGGGAGTTGGCTTTCACTGTCGACTGGATACGATCCAGGTGATAGCGTCCCACCGCCACGGTTTGCTGTACTTTTTCTGGTCCAGGAGGAAGGCTCTGAATGCTTTGCGATCGTGCGGTCCCCATGGCAGGCTTCAGCCCGCCGTCCGCAGGTTGTACTGCAGCAGATGATGGCTGTACGAATGCAGCTGACGCTGGCGGCGTGGGTGCAGCAGTCGAGACGGCGTTCTGCGCAAAGGAGGCCACGCTGTCGGTTGTGTCCTGCAGCTGCGCTTTTATTTTGTCGAATTGCGAGACGCCGTCTTTGGGAAGCTGTGCTGCTCCCGTCCCGTTGGAATCGCCCGTCGTGGGAGTTATTGCTTTAGTAAGAATCGGATCCATTATTCAATTCCTGTGTTTACGCGCTTTGTTCAGCGACCGACATACGTGTCGCAAGGGATGAAAGTGGCTAGCCACGGGCCTTTCGTTTTGCCGTCTGGCTGAAGCTGAAAATTGATCCGAACTTTCTGAATCTAGTCTCGGCATCTTGGAAGATGTGCTCCAGTTCCTCGATACTGCGTTGGCAGAGATGAGGCTCCTTTGGGGCGACACGTTTCCAAAGCAACGTCCAGATCTTTTGTCGCCCAAGATTGGCGAGCCATGGTCGTGGCCCGTCGCCGTGGGCAGCCACAACCGCGCCCGAAGCAACTGCAGACGAAGGATCACGAACTATCTTGTAAACCATCGTGGCATTCGACACATTGCCGAACGCGCGCGCGATGCCATTTATGTCGGTCAGGCGATTCGTTGGATTCTTCTCGATCATCCGATCGAGAACCCTGCAGATGAATACTGGATATCGATTCATCTCATTCAAGGACGCCGCGCGTTTCGTCATGTCCGCATGCCACGTGAGCCAGCCCAAATTGCCGTTTTTCTCTACATCTTTGAACTGCGCGTCAAACAGCTTGCGGCCCAGCAGAAGCTCGTAAAAAATAAAACCGGCGATGTAGGCATTTGCTTCAGCCGGTGCTCCTGGCGCTGTCTCTCCAAAAAACTCAGGGCAGGTGTACTTCGCGGAACCCAAGTCGAATGTCTTGCCCAGCTCGAAGGGCTTGTGCGTTGCGATCTGAACGCTCTGGTCCTCGCGAACAAGTATCTTGCCAGGATTCAGGTTGCAGAACCTTGGCTCTGTCTCGTTGGCCTTCGCTATGGCCTCCAGAACGCTTACCATAAGAGGCAGAAGTTCCCCAATCGGCTCGGGGTCGTCTGCTATCCATTTGGAGAGAGGACGCGCTCGACGCCGCTTTTCGATCGCGTGGTTTCCTGCCTGACTCGCGCCCCCACCTGATTGTTTGCCAGTCACCATATCGCGATCTCCTCGAAGTTACCTCAGATGCTGTGGGCAGAATCTGCTTGCACTAGATACAACACAAGCGAAAAACAAATATTCCGCATTTCCGAAATCGGTTGAATTCGTGAGACCTAGAGTCTGTTATCCCGTAGGCTTTGCATCTACCGGTGAAAGAGACTAGAGGCTGTTAATGACTTTAGTAAAGCATTTTGAAGATTCTGCTGAGCATGAGGCACGCGAAGGCGAAGTAGTGGAAGGCGGCGAGGGTTTGGGAGAGACGTTCGTAGTCTCTAACCAGACGGCGGAATCGCGCGGCCCAGGCGAAGCTTCTCTCGACGACCATCGGCGCGGCAGCAGGACGAAGCCACGTTTGGCCTCCGTGTGCTTGAACGCGCCCATACCAATTCATGAATTTCCAGCCCTGGGCGACAGGATAAGCTCGTCTTCTAAAACGAGTGCGTGCACAACTTCGTCGTCGATCAGGGTCTTATTCCGATCCAGCAACATTTCATCCTATAGCTGCAAATCAGGAGCGATCGCGTTGTACGAGCTACGTTCCATTTCGCCAGCCGCACGACCGGACTCGAGAGCAGATGACCATGCTCTTTGAGACGCCTGACACCGTGTAAGTTGTTCGATGTAACTAGCGGATGAGACTTCGGAAAGTCTCATCCGCTAAGGTTATTTCTTTAGTAAGCTCCCGCATTCGGATTAAATATCGAAGGTGTATTGGCTTTCATGGAATCCAGACCACCAGTCGATCCAGCAGTGCCGCTTAGATCCTGCTCGACTGCCTTAACATTTCCACTACCGATGTCCTCCAAAGCCTTGGACCCGGCCTGCATACTGATGCTGCCATCCTTCATCTGATCTTGCACTTCCCCACGAAGACGATCGAGATCGCCGCCTACGTGCGATGGGCGAGAACTCGGTGCGTTCCCTGCCGAATCAACCTCAAGGTTCATAAGATCGGGCAACTCAGAAGCCTCATTCCCAGAGATGCCTGCAGGCTGCCCACTGCCACCCTGAACCTGCCCGCGACCTCCTTGTCCACCACTTCCCTGGACCTGCCCACCGCTTCCTTGTCCACCACTTCCCTGGACCTGCCCACCGCTTCCCTGTCCACCTTCCTGCCCGCCAGTCAGCTGCTGCAATTCCTGAGAAAGCTGTTGCAATGCTTGGGAAAGCTCTTGCTCAAGCCCTTGAGGACCGCTTTGACCTTCGGGGCCACCTGCGCCGCTCGACTGGTCTGAGCCCTGAGTTCCGCCCATCATGCCGGCCACTGCCTGCTCAATTCCGCCAGCGGCCTGCTCCAGTGCTCCAGCAGCCTGCTCCAAGCCGCTGGCGGCCTTTTCCAGTCCACCCATTTCTCCCATGCTTGACATAGCACCCATACCCAATGCGCCTATCGCACCCATTTGAAGCTCCTTATAGAGGCCTTATCTGTTCTAGATTCAGCCTTTGAAGATCATCTTTCTACTAGTAACAACGAACGATCAGTCCTTTTATTCCTCTCTATAAAACTATTCCGAAAAAATAAAAATTCTCTACCCCGATCAGCGCAGATATATATTCTTCCCCCTGGAATACATACTGAATGTCTGGGCGGAGAGAGGTTTACTCCGCTCTTAGCTCATTTGTGGAGGGGCCATCGAGGAGATAAAAGCACATACGTTCAGGATGGGCGATCTGTAGGGGATTTACGTTCTTCCTAAAAAGTTTTTACGATATATGAAAGAACGATAGAAGGAATCGTTGCGGCTTGTTCAGCAAAACGGCCTGAGCAGTAGCAACGATGATCCATGGCCGACGTTGTCCACTCCCTTCGAGCGAAAGAAGATCGACGGCGACGTGATGGGATACAAATCACAATAGACGGAGTTTATGTCAGGTCTTTGTGGAGTTGATTGTTCTTTTATATGAGTTACAAATACTGGTCACTCTCGTCCTGTGTATCTCAACGGGGTGATGGCGCTATAAGACAGCCTTAAACGCCGAAGGGGTGGTCTGAACGGCCCTTCACCCAAAGCTTGATGAGCTACAGCGTCTGCCCATCCGCCGTCGCCAACGCCGTATCTGCCATAGGACGGCTCAGCACCACACACATGACAGAGTTAACAGAAGATCAGATCAACTCGTAATGCCAAAGTTTTTTGGATTCTCACCAATTTTATTCAAATAGTCCCCTATCTCTGTGGTGCTGCTGCCGTTCTGTTTAAGATGATCGACTTCTTTCTGCATATAGCTATTGAATTGATCTTGTGTAATTGGATGTCCATGGTCAGTGCCATCGAGCCGGATGTAGGGAGTCATCTCTCCTTCAGACGCGCCGATAGTTTCACCGAATTTATGGATGGTTGAGAAACCATTGTCATGGCTCAGAGAAAGTCCGTTCTCGTAAGCACTCCCCTCAAGCTTGTGGACCTCTGAGGCGACACTCGTGTTGTACTTAGCCGCTCCGCCCTTGGAAGACTCTTGCTCGATTTTCTTCTTAATTAACGATTCGCTTGCATTCGTGGTATTGAGGCCAGGCTTGTGTTTCCCTTTATGAGGGTAGACAGCGTCTGATTTTTCCGGCCATTTTCGAACCTCCGTCGAACTTTGACCCGCTTGACGTTGGGTTTGTTCCAATGAGCCTTTCGCGTAACCGAAGTGTTCCTTTGCAAGTCCTAAATTGCCCTCTTGCAGTGCAGATTTCGCATTCTCGAGGTGCCCTTCTACTTCTTTCCGAGAGTCATTTGGCAGCTTCTTCGCCTCACCGCCAACGCTGTCTAGCCCCTCCGACAATTCTTGATGCGTCTGCTTGACCTTCTCTTTCCCTGCATCATCTAATTTGTCATAGCGCTTCTGCAGCTTTGGATTGGAATCCAGCCAATTCTTAAAATCTGACTCGGGAGTCTTCTGCGATGGTTCTTCAGCCGCCGTCTTCGGAGAACGCGTCGACGTCGATGCTTCTGGTTCATGGAATTCGGGTGCATTGTCTCCTGCATAGGACCTCAGAAAATCGGAGCTCTCCGTCGTACCACCTTGCTCTGCCGCTGGCGCATTTTCAGAATCAGATGAACGTGGAGCCGCTGCTCCTGCAGATGTTCCCTCATTCGTAGAAACATGCGTGATGGGGGGAGCGTAAACTGCGGAATGAATCGAACTCATGGAATCTCCTCTTGAGCGCCAGTAGATGGCCGCTCACTATGACTTAACTAACGCGGCACTCGCAAAAATATTCCCCACCTAAACGCCGCATAAAGAAGCGTATCAAGTCACTCTCACCCACCGCGCCGTGCCGCTGCCACTCTTTGTCGAGTGTCACGAGCTGGTGCTGACAGCATTCACACAGCCCGCTCAGTAATGCCTTAAGCGGCAAGAATCCCACATCGAATGCATAGCATGCAAGGATGTGGGGGATCCTGTCTTTTATGAGATTATGTTCAGTGCGACTAGGTGGCCTGTTTACATTGATCGTGCCTCATAACAGCAACCTTCCCTCGAAGTCTATTCAATTGTTGCTCCTTCTGGCCCACGAGTTACTTGTCTCCTAGACTGCCAACCCCGACTCGTCGACGAATTGAAATGCTTGCTCGAGCATATCGACCGCCAGATCCAGCCCATGGGTCTGGGCAATCGTTCTCTGGAACCGGCGCGCTGTGTCTTTGTAGCTCGGGTTTCCTAAAACTTCTTGGATTGCAACAAACAGATCTTCCGTGTTCATCGAGGCGACCGGTACCGATTTACCCAAACCGTGGTAGACAATTCTGGCAGCAATGCCCGGCTGGTCGAAGCCGACAGGAATCGCCACCATCGGCACACCAAGCGCGAGCGACTCGAGCGTTGTGTTGATGCCGGCATGGGTAATGCACAGCTCAGCTCGTTTGAGCAGTTCTAACTGGGGAGCCTTGGAGACCACAATGGTCCCTGCCGGGATCGGGCCAATGTCATCCATCTGAATATTGCTACCTACAGAAAGGACCAGCTGTCGTCCCGGAATAGCGCTCGCCGCCTTCAGAATGATGCGGAAAACATCTGTTAGACCATTCACCAGTGTGCCCATAGAGGCATAGATCAGGGGTTCGCCGGTAAGCCTCTCCCAGGGAAAGGTCACACGCTCTCTCCCATGATCGTCATGAAAGGGACCAGCATAGTGAAATGCCGGAGCCCGGGGAACGTCTGGGAAGTCGAACTCTTTCGGTGTCTGGGTAATAACCGCCAGTTTCGAAATAGTTGCATTTGGAGTGTCCCAATCAATTTGCAACCCATGGTTTTCAGCCCAGGACCATGCCACCTGCTGAATCGGTTGAAACACAGAACTCATCTTCTTGACGGCTTCCATGTTCCTGGCCCTCGCCACGGGCGTGTCTTCGTAGTCCCAGCCAAACAAACAGGGCGGCGTTGCTCCGGAGCTGTCGATATGCAGCACATTCCAGATATGCGCAAAGGGAATACCCATGTTCATCGGAACAAGCTCGGCAAAGAAATGAATCGTATCAAGGACGAGAGCCTCTACGCCGCTGTGAACAAGCTTTTCCGGGAGTTGCTCCAACGTTATCCTAGTTCGCTGCGGATGCATCTCCTGGAAGGAGTAGCGGACAACATCCTCTCCCTTGAGCGTTGCCAGATGGGCATACATTGCAGGCGTGGTCCCGACGGGGTACTCCTCTTCCCCGAACGGGACAAAGTCCAGACCGGCGCTATGGACGATGCGCGCAGCATCCGGAAGGCCGAAAAATATTACCTCGTGCCCGCGCGCCTGCATCTTGCGGCCTAAAGCCGTCATTGGATGTAAGTGCCCGGTTAGCGGCATGCTGAGAAAGCCAATCTTCATTATTTACAACTCCCGCAAGACCGTTGTGACATCTGGTGTTTTGCCCCTCACTGATACATCAACACTTCGTCTCCAGTTTTATTTCACTCTCGACGAAGGCAGCAGGCCCGGAACAGGCAACGCATAGCAGGAAAGCATCTTGCGATCAGTCGCGGGTGTCCTCACAGGCCGCCCTGAATATCAATTCAGTATTTTCTAGAAGGTAAGGTATGAGGGAGTAGCTCGCGTGCAGCAATCTGATTGCCCCGTTTGTGGTTGCGATTCCGACGTTCTGTTCACCCTCGAGTCCTTGAAGAGCGGTTGGCCCCCAGACGGCCTCTAGCTTGAGCTCGCCGAATTCGGATTCATATGGTATTTGCCCGAGATTTGAAACCATGAGATCTCTAGCGAACGCCACAGCGGCAATCTGGGCCGCTGTCTCAACGTCCATATCTTTGAACATGATTGCTTCCAGGCCATGCAACGATGTAGAGAGTGATTGAAAGGTCTGAGATGGAGAGAGCTCCTTCTTTGCAATGCGCGCCAGCTCCCAAAAAGCCCTTGAATCACCAGGCTGAAAAGGAACCATACCTCCGACCAGGTAAAGGCCGCATGCCTCTCCCGCTCCCAGAGATGCCCGCACATTGATCGGCGATATCACGCGGACTGACTGTTTACGCCATGTATTTGAAGTCTTTCGACCTGCAAGAACTAACGCGGCGCAGAGCGCCCCTTGGACTGTAGTCCCTTCGCGTCGCGCCCGCTCCTTGAGGGCCGCAGTAAGATCTTCGTCTAACTTTCGCGCGGTGACCCTCGGTGCCAAACCATTGCCTTCTCGGTACAGTGCAGGTTCCGCTTGAGGAGCACCGGCTTGCGATGCCTCTGCTTGGACAGTCTCCTCTCCTTTTGCCAGTTTGCTTAGCAACTCTTCGGCTGTGCTACTGAATGAGAGAGCCTCAATCTGTCCACCAGAGAGCACCTGAAGAAGATCGCGGATCAGAAAGACGAGCGCCATTCCGTCAGCGATAGCATGATGAGCGATCATGATGAGAACAGCAGACTGCGGCTTATGGATTAGCACGCTCCTGATAAGAGGTGCTTGCTCCGGAGTAAACGGAACCGCCATCTCGCGGTCCAACTCCAACTCCCAGCATCCCTGGACACTTCCATCGACGACTCGAAGTGGTATTGGCGCTGCATCGACCTGATACAGAGCCGGTTGACCCTCCTCGTTTCTATTGATTGAGGTAGAGAGGACAGGATGACGTCTCTGCACTGCATCAAGCGCATCTCTCCAACTCTGCACCGTTGTAAAGCCTTTGACCTCGGCAGTCACCGTAAGGTGGGCCGGATGTTTCTGATCCATGAGCCAGAACAAACGCTCCATGGCACCCAACGTTCGGACTTCCTTTTTCAATTTGGTAGCCGGCATTACCGATGCATCCCGCAACATAGTCTTCCTCCTCATCTAACTTGAACTTCATCAGCATTCAACAAATCTTGCTGATACTTCATCGCGATTGCGCTGACCAATCGTCCTAAAAACATCACAATCCCTCTGGCAGTATCCCGCGTTCGCTTTTATCTGTTCCGTTTCAATTCCTCTGGAAATTTTGCGACGGTGATGCGATCTGCTCCAAAGGAAAGTTGATGCAAGCGATGAATAGTGGAAGTTAGAAGCGTGAGAAGCAGCGTCGCAAGGCCACACTCGTCAACAACGAGGGGTCTATTCTCACCGACGCGCTGCCTGTTCAGATGCGGTTGATGAATGCGACCCGCTCTTCGTAGCTAAACGTCTGGCGTTCTTGTCGGACGAAAACCGTCTTACCTAATTCTGTCGCGATAAGGAGGTTGGGGCGAAGAGAGATCTGATGTGATGGGAACTATAGTTGAGTGCGATACACGGAAGGTGGGACGCCTACAGAGTTTCTGAAGACTGTTGCGAAATGCTGTTGATTGCGGAACCCCACTTCCAATCCGACGTCAAGAACGGAGAGGCGGGAATCTGTAAGCAGTTCCTTACTTCGCTCGATGCGGAGCCGAAGCATGTATTGGTGGGGGCTCTGGTTTGTGCTTGCACGAAACTGAAAAGAGAAATGGGATAAACTCAGGCCCGCACAGTCAGCGAGGTCCTTCAAGCCGATTTGTTTGTCGATGTTTGCGTCCATGAACTCAACAACGCGTCGAAGGACGTGTGGAGCCATGCCCCCTTTGCCCGTAATCGATCTCGGAGTAAAGGTGTTGAAAGAGGTTAAGAGTATGTTGGCTAAGGCAGATTCAATGCAATCAACAAACAGTTTTCCTGCCGCATAGCCTCTGGCTCGCTCCGCATCCAGGGCAAACAACAAATGGGTTAGCCGGTCGTCTGTAACCACATGTCTCGGGACGATTTCGAGTGATCTCTCCGTGAGACGTTCACGTGCCGCTTCCACTAATGCGGAGTCCGGTATTCTGATCGAAAGTACACTGATCCCCTCGTCCCACTTGATGTTGTGCCATTCTTTTCGAGGACAAAACACGGCTTGGCCAGGAGCTACGGGAATCTTGGCAATGGTTGCGTCTTTCATCGAAAAGCCAATCACGGCGGGCTTCATAAAAAAATGGAGCAGCTGGTCTTCAAGAAGATGCGATTGCCAGCTTGTCGGCTCGAGTTCGCGGCGCTCTATAAGCAGGGATAATGAGGGAGATAACGGCCCAATGGGGGCCGCCTCGAACATCGGCTGCACGCTACCCTCTCGATGAGAGAGGATGCGGAATGCGCTTTCTTTCTCGGTATTCATTGTTTGTTCCGTAGCTATTCGATGGTCACCCCTTAGTAAGGATTCGCTTGAATTGTCACACAGCCGATCTGGACAGCGCGAGGAACGAACTTCGGTGTGCAATCTCGTTGGCCGCCTCGTCCGATATCCTCCTTGGCATGTGTAATTTCTACCGGGAACAAAGCTGCTTCTGCGACCCCAGAAACAGCTTTATCGCCTATCGTCTGCTCGCAATGACCCTGCAAGATCTTCCATTAATCTCTGTCACTCATTCTGAGAAAGTTTGCACCAGAACCCATCAAACCACCTTAGACCAAGTCATGAGCATTCGGATTGTATTGACCCAGCACTGGCTCGGGATCGCTCTTGGGACGGGAGCTCTGGAGAAATCCAACAAAACTGTTGTAGTAATGATTCGCGGTTGAAGAAACGTCATAGCCTTTATTGTGAAGATTCAACGCGCCGGAGGCGATGCTAAATCCTGTCCCAACTGTCTGCACAATGGTAGGCGCATTCCCAGAGACACCCGCCGCTGACGCAACACTCCCGACAGTCTTCAGGCTACTCCCGATTACCTGTCCCAAACGAACCATTTGCTCAGGAGAAAGCGACTTCCCTGCGGCGATAGCCTCATAGCCCTGCGTCAACGCATTCGTTCCTTCTGAGAGGGCCCAGGTCGCCGAAGATATCTTGCCAGCCAGAGGACTTCCGTTGAGCCCCTGCACACCGGTAATTCCGGAAACAGTGTTGGATAACCCCTTCATGAGATCGAGCCCTGCAAGTAAGAGCTGCTTCTTCTGTTCTGGAGAAGAGGCAGAACCTAAAAGGCTGCTGAATTTGCTTGCAGCCGCCCCGGTCTGCCAGACACCTCCTGCTGCAAACAGGCCCTCACCGACTTTCCCTACCGTCGCATTGCCTGCAAGGCCTCCTGCTTCAGAAAGAACGTTACTCACTTCTCCCGTAACCTTTCCGGCGAACGTGTTGAATCTCGCTGCCTCTGAATGTCCACCGCTTTCCTCCTCAGGAGTCTCCGCAGCCGGCGAGGGAACTCGGCGTAGAGGCTGGAGCGGCCCAAGCAACGCCGGCGTAGAGGCTTCTGTGTGGGGTTTTACCGTTCCGGAATTTGAAGGACCTGCCTGCACCAGAGGTCGTGGAAGAAGCTGAGGTCTCCGTACTTCTTGCGGTTGACGAGCTGTGCTTGCCTCATGGGATATGGCTGCAGAACCCTCTTGCTTCTTGTTCTCCGAAGAAAAAACGCCTGAGCTCTGGGGTTTCACTCCTCCAGAAGTTGAACTTCCTTCCTGTTTAGGATTCGGCGGACGCATACTCGCTTTCTCTTCTTGATTCAGGCCACCATCAGGAGCCGAGGCCGAACTTCCAGATGGGTCGGCTTGCGCCTTGCTTGTTGGAGGATACGTGTGCAAGCTCTGCGGATTGACTTCTCCAGAATCCCGAGTGCTCTCTTGTTCCGGGAGAGGATGGATTTCCTGCTCCGCTAGCTTTGCAGAGGAGCCTGCACCCTCTGGAGAACTATCCGGAAACATGAAATCCGCTAGCACATGGGCGATCTCGGCGAGGGAAGGTTGTTCAAGATGCGTAGAGAATGAAAGAGGTGTGGTCTGGTGTGGAGTTGCCTCTATCTGCGGCTGAGCTGAATTTCCCTGTACCTTTTGACTTTCCGGCAACACTTCTTCTGTAATAGCCGTGCTCTGCTCGTTCCCAACTAAACTATTCAACGGCGACATGAATCTCAACCCTCCAGCCTTTTCTCTCTCCAGCAACAAATGAACGTAAGAGAGAGACGTAGACATACTCTAGAAGACCTACCCTAAGAAAGGCGTAAAGAGGGATGTGATGATTCTGAAGAATCGTGACCTTACTAGCCTTCCGTTGTCGGAGCGAAGAGAAATTCTTCAATCCCATCATCAAGACTACGGTAGCGGTCCCGGCAATCCAGAAGTGACACTGAGTCGCTCATTGTGAGTTGTTGCTAAATCGCCGATGCGCATAGCGGCCTGAGTCCGATTGTGGAAAGAGATCCCAACTTGCGCTTGGTCGAGGCGCCGAAGGAACTGCAGGGATTTCATTTCCTGATGACTTGGCACCCGAGACTCAATACCGATCCGCGACGCACGTGGCTTCGCGAGGCAATCCGAGTGGCGACTGCGCCTTCATTATAAAGGGCCCCTAAAAATTCCTGACCTCTCTTTCGGGCAGAGATGACTAGCAACGCAGATCTGGTGACCTCTGGCATAGCTTTGGTTGAATGCCCTGACGCACACGCATCGCAGTGCGCAGCTCTGACTCACCGGTCTGGGTCAGGCCCTCAGCTAGATACTTCAGCAACTATCGATCAGGTCCTCCGGAAAGGAAGAGGCGGCCTCGACAGCCCGCCCCTTAGCTCACGTCCTTACTGCGAGTTACGAGCTGAGTGATCACCTCACAAAGTGGCGTCGCTCCATCCACATGCTCTGTTCCGGGTACGCCAAAGTGAATCCAACCGGAGTTGAATCCATCGACCATCTCCGCCCGAGGCGCCGTCCGCCCCTCCGGCATTCCTTGTGAGACCCATAGCATCTCCCATTCCGCCCTGGGAACGGCGATCGCCTCGACAGGGCGCCCAACAGCATCCGCAAAAGCATCTGCTATGTCGAGTGGACTGTAGCCCTCCGGGCCCGCAACTTCGATATGGCGGATACCGGTCCAGTTCTGGGTGAGCGTCTCTGCACCGACCTTGCCGATGTCCGCAGTCGCAACCAGAGGAAACTTCTGGTCAAGCGGATGGAGCTGAAACCGGATCTTGCCTTCATTCCGCGCGCTCGCTACGTCACCGGCTGAGTTCTCAAAGAACCAGCCGGCGCGAAGAAACGCATGGGAGAACGGAAGATCGCCCAGCGTCTCTTCAAGGAGGTGAGAGCTCGTGATCAAACCCAATCCGCTGGCCTGTTCCGCCCCTATGGATGACAGATAGACCGCCTTCGACGGCAGAGCTCTTGATAGTGCCTCATGCAGGACCTGCAACGTCGACTTGGTCTCGGCGAAGCCCGGTGCCGGCGCGAAGTTTGGAGGAACCATTACGAACACGCCAGCGACACCGGTGAACGCAGCCGTAAGCGCATCCACGTTGTCGTAGTCGGCTTTGAAGAGCTCCGCACCTTGCTCCTGCCACTCTGCCGCTTTCTCGGGATTCCTTACGATTCCTCGAACCTTCTCGCCCTTTGCAAGAAGCGTGCGCGCAACGGCACCGCCTACATTCCCTGTGATTCCCATGACTGCATACATATTGATGGCTCCTAGTTTCTATCGTGGTTATGGGGTGACGTCGGCCAACCGAAGTGGCGTTTGTCACCAAAAGATTCGTATCAAGCTTGCTACTCGGGCAGAGCGATACCACTGAGGCGCTCGCAGATCGCGAGGAGTCGATCTTGCTTGGCAAGGTCGTGGGCAGCTGGAAGAGCGCCCTTTTTCCTTAGGTGATAGAAGTACTCTTCAGTGACGAGTGCCTCAGGTTGATCGCTTGCAGCAAGCCAAACCTGGGTGCGATGCGCCTCGTCCAGAGCATCCGTTGCCTCGGAGCCACCCATCTTCGTCGGGACCCAGCCCGGCTCGAGTGCATTCGAGAGAACTCCTGGCCAACGTCGTGCGATACCAAAGGCGAGGAGCACGTCGTGGAGCTTCGTGTCGGAGTAGGCTTGTTCTCCGTCCCATGCGCGAGCCTTCCATGTCAGGTCCGCAAGGGTCGGATCCCCGTTCTGATGAAGCATGGAGCTGAGATAGACAAGTCGCTTCGGCTTCGCGATCAGGGCTGTCAGAATGTAGGGAGCAATCGTGTTGACCGCGAAGACATGAGAGAGACCATCTTCCGTCTCGATTCGCTTCGGCTCCTTGTAGCCGACGGCAGCATTATGGATGACGGCATCGAATGCGCCGAGCGCATTGACCTGCTCTGCGACCTTTCGAGTTTGAGTAATTGTGCTGAGGTCGCCGACTACGACTGCCTCCGCCTCCGGGACGTTCCTCTTTGTCTCGTCGGCGCGGGTCTGGCTTCGGGCGTGCAAGACGACCCTGTGACCCTGCTCGATGAGTAGTTCCGCCGCCATCCTGCCGAGTCCATCAGCAGATCCGGTGATGAATATGCGTGCCATAGTCTTGCTCCTTCCTATCTGGAAATGATTTGTTGCGAGTGTCAGTGCTTCTCCGACCGGTCCCTCAAGGTCGTCAGCCAAAGCTGATGCCCCTCGTGCATGGCGTTCGGTTGCTGCTCACGGAACTGAATGGCACCAGGACCCTTCACAACCTCTTCTGTGACGACGTGGCACCCCTCAGGGGCCTTGGTAAGAAGGAACGTGTGATAAGCATGGAGGTCCTTACCATCTCCGAACCATCCGAGGCGGCTACTCGACTCAAACTCCCACACGCGGCTTTCGATGTGAAATCCGAAGGTCTCCCACGAGATTCGTGCCTTCTTCCGGAGCCGATGATCTGGAGTGTTCAGAACCTTGACGTCCTTCGAGTTCGAGTACCAGGAGGGCCAAGCCTCTGCATCAACGAGATTCGAGAAGGCGGTCTCGCATCCGGCTCGGATGTCGATCTCATTGTGTGCAAAGAGGTCCGCCTGCTCGGGCTCGAAGCCCTTGGGCCAATGAATCTGATTGTTACGCAATGCGCCGTCCCCGTTGAACGTTAGTCCCTGATGTGTCGGCACCTGCGCATGACCGTTCATGCCGAATATTGCAGCAGCGAGTAGCACTGCACATGTTCTACGAATCACCATGCTCCTTACCTTTCCCTCTCAGTGCTTCCAACTATCTGACTCACGGGGATTGATTTGGAACTAATCTTCGCGGCATTTCACTTATAACCAATTAGCATAAGTACATGAGCTTCGATGACCGCCTTCTAAATGGCGTGAGCGCCCTTGCTGCCGTGGTGAGATCGGGCGGCTTCGCGGCCGCGGCGAGATCCTTGAACGTCTCCCAACCGGGCATCAGCCGTGCGGTAGCTCGGCTCGAGGCGCAGGTTGGAATCCGACTCCTGGAGAGGACGACACGCTCCGTCTCCCTCACAGACGAAGGCAGGCGGTTCTACGAGACCATTGGCCCGATTGTGTCGGCGCTCGAAGACGCCACCTCCGCCCTGGCCGAAGGTAAAGTGATCGTCCGGGGGAGACTTCGCGTCAACATGGACCCTTACTTCTCGCAGCTCATTCTCGGACCGCAACTCAGTGGATTTCTCAAAACATATCCGGAGCTTAAGGTGGACCTGATCACGCGGGAGGGCCTCGGAGATCTAATCTCGGATGGGTACGATCTGGGAATTCGCTTCGGCGAGCCGCGCCCATCCACTCTTGTCGCCCGAAGATTGCTGGACACGAGAGTTCTTACCGTAGCCTCGCCCGGCTACTTAAAGAAACACGGCCACCCTACCGACCCGCAGCAACTGGTAGCGGAACGACATCTGATGATCGATTTTCGAGACCCGGAGACGGGCCGTCCCTTCGAGTGGGCATTCCGTAAAGGTCGAAAGGAGATCAAGGTTGAGACGCAAAGCCAGCTCATGCTGAGTGACGTCGCAACAATGCACGCGGTGTGCCTGGCAGGATATGGGATCGCCCAAGTCCTCGAACTCGGCGTCGATGCCCATCTCTCGAGTGGACGACTGGTGACCCTCTTTCCGGATTGGGAGGAGGAACGCTTCCCCCTGTATGCCTACTATCCCTCGCGCCAATACCTCGCACCGAAGACGCGCGCGTTTCTCGAGTTCCTATCTACGACGGTCCAGGCCTCGCACTCGCGCAAAACAATCCCAGGCTGATTCCGAACCCGCGAACGGGATTCCCGACATCTTGGTCATTGCTTCTCTAGAGGCTGTTAATAACTTTAGTTCTCATGTGTAGGAAGGCAGTGATTGTGTTGTTGTCATCGCGCAGCATAGTTGGATGGGGAATAAGGGTCAGGTTGGTTATCCGAGCGATGTGAGCGATGAGGAGTGGTCGTTTGTGGCGATGGCGCCAAGCGGCGCAAAGGAGCCAAGGTGCACGCTGCGGTGGAC
The DNA here is from genome assembly GCF_004217555.1 of Edaphobacter modestus. GTDB lineage: Bacteria > Acidobacteriota > Terriglobia > Terriglobales > Acidobacteriaceae > Edaphobacter > Edaphobacter modestus. The sequence continues at coordinate 4,232,626 of NZ_SHKW01000001.1, read as the reverse complement.
ACCCTGGGCAACCTGCTCGCCTTGCATGTCACCGCCGCCAACGAGCAGGACCGCGCCCAGGTGGACAAGCTCGCCGAAGCGGTGCAGCAGATGACCGGAGACCACGTGGAACTTGCCTACGTCGACCAGGGCTACACCGGAGAAACCGCGGACAGCGCGGCCGCCCGGCACGGCATTCAACTGGAGGTGGTCAAGCACACGGAGGCCAAACGGGGCTTCGTCCTGCTGCCGCGCCGATGGGTCGTCGAGAGAAGCTTCGCCTGGGCCCCGCGATTCCGCCGCCTGGCTAGAGACTACGAACGCCTCTCCCAAACCCTCGCCACCTTCCACTACTTCGCCTTCGCCTGCCTCATGCTCAGCAGAATCTTCAAAATGCTCAACTGAAGTCATTAACAGCCTCTAGTGTGGATGTTCGGGAGTTCGCCGCGAGAATCAAGGCCCCGACGCTGCTGATTACTGCAAAGCACGATCAGATCGTGCCACCAGCCTACTCGGAGAATCTGGTTCCTGACGCGAAGACCATTGAACTCAATTCGTGCCACTTGATCTTTCTGGAGAAGTCAGTCGAGCTGGCTTTCGCCATACTTTCGTTCTGCCAATGGCAAGCAGGCGAACTTTCCCATGAAAGGTAGATAAACATGCCTCAATATTTGAACTTGAAGAGATGGCGGTTGCCTGTCATTGCAGTCCTCACGGCCATCACGGCCTTACCGGTACGGGCCGAACAGATTCTAGCGCAACCCTGGTTCTGCTACTAGTTAAGAAACCACTCAACCAGTCGTTCCAGAGTAGCTTTGCCCTTCGCCAGGCTCACTTCTGATTCCTGACGATCTTGATTCCACGCGTTGTCAACAATCACGCTGCGAAGATCTCGAACACCTACAAGCTGCAACCAAAAGTCCAAATAATTCGTTTGGTGATCGAATCGCGACGGCGGTATTGGAGTGCCCTCCAGGAAACGTGAACCGCGTGTATAGACGACGATTGCCTTTTCCACGTTCAAGAGCGGGCCGTACTGTTTGCCGTCGTAGGCAAACAGATAGTTTCGCTGAGCTACGAGATCAATCAATTGTTTGAGCTTGTAAGGCAGGCCAAAGTTCCACATTGGCGTTCCTAAGACGATTCGATCGGCGTTCTGAAAGCGTTGGATCAACGATTGAATACGCTCCCATACGTTGGACTCTGCCTCAGTCATCGTTTCGTGCTTCACTGCTTTGTACTTCGCTCCAATTGCCTCGTAGTCGAACTCCGGTAGCCGTTCATGCCAGACGTTCAACGTATCCACAACTATCGAGGTGTCGTCGGATTTGCACGCCTCGATGAATGATTTGGTGAGGCTGATCGAATCGGAAGATTCGCCTCTTGGTGACGACTGAATTTCGAGAAGTTTCACTTGGTCCCTCCGGGTGTGGGGACTCCTTACGGAGTCCGAGCTATTTTGAAACCGCACGTGCTGCACTCTCAATTACATCTGCGACCTCCTTGGGATGCGAGACGTAGACTGAGTGGCTGGCGCCTGCGACTTCGACCGTGTGGCTATGAGCTCGCTCGGCATAAAACCGTTCTAAGTCAGGGTTGATCGTTCTATCCGCTCCGGCGACGACCATCCAACTCGGTTTTTCTCTCCATGCAGGCGTGGTGATGACTGCCTTGAAATTGTCCGCGGCGTTGGGGACCTGCGATCGCGCCATGAAAGCGGCCTGCTCCACAGAAAGATCGGCTGCAAAGTACTCATGGAATTGGGTGGGATCGAGGTACGTGAAACCATCTGCCGTCTTCTTTATCGCACCAGACTTGCTGAGGTCACTCGGGAAGCGCTTTCCGTCGTCCGCTTCGTTCTCTCCAGCGTCTGGCATGTGCGCTGCAACATACACCAATCCGGCAACCGATGGATCCGTGCCCGCTTCTGTAATTACGGCTCCCCCATAGCTGTGCGCGACAAGGATGCTCGGTCCGTCTTGCAGTGCGAGGATACGCTTCACGGCGGTCACATCATCATGGAAGGATGTCTCCGGCTCTTGGACGATGCTGACGTTGAAGCCATCCCTGACAAGGTTGTCGTAAACGCCCCTCCAACCGGAGCCGTCTGCCCAGGCACCGTGGACGAGGACGATACTTTTCACTTCGGACTTCTGGGCGTGCAAGTTTGGGGTGCTCGACAGGACGGCCGCACACAACATTGTGGCGAATATGGCGAATCGATTGAACATAACTATCTCCAGTTCCTTTTTTGTTGAGTTCTGCGGTCGTTTCAAAAACCTAGAAGTGTCACTGCCGGTGAGGCTCTCATCTCGCGGTTGCCTCTCACGCCTTATACGTTGCGGCGCTCATTTTCCCTTGGGTCAAGCTCCTCCATTTCCATAGGCCCCCATCTCGGCTGTTGATTCTTTAAGAGCAGTTCACAGATCCATTGCTGCGGGCTTCGAAGCGGTCTCTCCTGTACATCTCCAGCTTCCTCGAAGCCATGCCGCAAGGATGCCATGGGCGGTGATCAGGCAAAGGCAACAGGTGGTGCGAACTGTCCGCCACCGAATGATCCGCTCGCGCGATCGGTCTCCAAAAAGAACACCATTATGTCGTTTGGGTCGATGCCTGCTTCGCCAAGCTTCTCGACAAGGGCGGCAACAAGACCTTTTTTCCGATTGGTGTCAGTCCCTGAAGATACCAGCACTTCAATCATCAACATCTGGTCGGTGCGCGGCTTGGGCAGTGCGGGATAGTACAGATCAACTCTGAAATCGCTTGGTCCCAACGAAAGGAACCGTTGGAAAAGGTCATCCTCTGGATATCCAGCAGCAATGCTTGCAGCATGGATGGCTCTGGAAAGACGGTCCTTCTCGTTGGTTGACCTGTTGGACTTCATCGTTACGGTAAACAAGGGCACAGAACCTCCTGATTGATGAATATCTCTGCCTCCCGGCATTTCATGAGCCCCATCTCGATTGTTGTTGCTCGCGGCAAGCTGCCTCGAAGCTAATCAGCGGTGGTGAAGACAGCCGGCGAAAGGCGTCTCCGTGCGGCTCTCCTCCAGCGGATGGATTTTTGTGACTCACGCTACGTTGGACTCTTCACAGGTGATTCGCGATTGTTGCTTATTCTTATGACCGTGATATGGACGACTAATCATGGGTCCCTATTGCGGAATACTCGTCGATGCGCCCGGCAATTCTGCTCAACTGGGGAGGCAGTCAAATTGCAAGAGAAAAGGAATTCGGTCCTAATAGTCGAATTGAGGACAGTGGACCCAAAGAGCCGTGCGAAAACGCACGCCCTGGCCAATGTAGTCGATGGAATTTATCTTCGTATCAACGATTCAGCGACGTGCGAGCGAAGTCACAAAACCGGCGAACTACCGCAGCAGTGTTCTGCCGTGCGAAGGCCAACCCAATCTCGGACTCCGGCAGTCGATCCGCAATCGAGCACACGGCCACCTTAGAGACGATTCTCTTTGCGGCAGATGCTGGGACAATCGAGACACCCACGCCGGCATCGACGAGAGAGATGAGTGTAGGCATCTCTCCCGCTGTTTGGACCACCTTAGGGATGACTCCAGCGTTGCTCAGAATTCCAGTCAATAGATCATGGAATCCAGGAGCGTGCTCCCGCGCATACATGACAAATGGATTCCCTTTGAGTTCGTGCAGTCGAATCTCCTTTTTTGCGGAAAGCGAGTGCCACGAAGGTAAGATCGCGATAAATGGTTCCCTGTGAACCGTTGTCACCTCAATCTCTTTGCGATTTTCAATGGGAAGACGAAGAAAGCCTACGTCTAACAAACCATCGTCTATCATTTCCAGTTGAGCGCCCGTCAAGATGTTTCTTATGGAGAATTCAACATCCGGATAGCTCTTCCGAAAGCGTCGCATCAAGTTCGGGACGATCTCAAAACCGGCAGTTGATATAAAGCCGATGCGAATATGGCCGAGTTTGCCTGCTGACGCCCACTGAGCTTTCCTCTTGGCAAATTCGAGTTTTTCCAGAGCGACCGCCGCGTCTTCCCGAAATGCCTGCCCAGCCTCCGTAAGCACCGTACCTTGTCGGTTCCTGCTTAGGAGTTGAATACCCAATTCGTCCTCAAGCGCTTTGACTTGAAGGCTAAGCGCAGGCTGGCTCAAGTTGAGGAGCCGAGCGCTTCGACCGAAATGAAGAGTTTCAGCGACGGACAAGAATGAACGAATGTGACGGAATTCCATGAGGTCTCCTGATTAGCTGACGCTATCACGATTATAAAAACTCTTCATCGCCGTAAATGATGTGTTGAGTATCAAATCATTTGTGTAGGCAAGAGAGGAGACAGAGACGATGAGCGAGCAAAGACTGCAACAGGCATCCTCGTGGACTAGGCGGCGTGAGGAGAAGGAGCGCCGAATGCAGGTGGTGATGCGGTGGATGAGCGGCCCCGTACTTCCTACGGACAAGACAGTTGAAGCCCTTGAAGCCCTGGTCGTGGCGGGAGATCGAATTGTCTTGGAGGGAGACAATCAGAAGCAGGCCGACTTTTTGTCGCGGTCCCTCGTAAAAGTTGATGCGAAAAAAGTACACGACCTGCATCTGATCATCTCCAGTATTAGCCGTCCCGAGCACCTCACATTGTTCGAACTCGGAATTGCAAAAAAGGTGGACTTCGCGTTTGCAGGACCTCAGAGCCTTCGTGTTGCACAGCTGCTCGAGGACGGGGTCCTTGAAATTGGGGCGGTTCACACTTACGTCGAGTTGTACGCTCGCTTGCTGGTCGATCTCATCCCAAACGTCGTCCTTGTGTGTGCAGAGCAGGCGGACCGCGAAGGCAATCTGTTTACGGGGCCGAATACAGAAGATACACCTGTTATCGTGGAGGCTGCGGCTTTCCACGACGCGATCGTGATCGTTCAGGTGAATGAGATCGTCGAAAAACTGCCCCGCGTCGATATCCCTGGGTCTTGGATCGATGTCGTTGTTCAAGCAGACAAGCCGTTTGCCGTAGAGCCTCTCTTCACACGCGATCCACGTCACATCAATGAAATCCAGATTTTGATGGGAATGATGATCATTCGAGGCATCTACGAGCGCCATCAAGTGAAATCTCTCAACCACGGGATCGGCTTTGATACTGCGGCCATCGAGCTGCTTCTTCCGACCTATGGAGAATCGCTTGGGTTGCGCGGAAAGATCTGCGAGCACTGGGCACTCAACCCTCATCCAACCCTGATTCCTGCGATCGAGAGCGGTTGGGTCAAGAGCATTCATTCCTTCGGAAGCGAAGTGGGAATGGATGACTACATCAAGGCACGGCCGGATGTCTTCTTTACCGGACGCGACGGAAGCCTGCGGTCAAATCGAGTCCTTTGCCAGCTTGCGGGTCAGTACGCAGTCGACGCTTTCATCGGGGCAACTTTGCAGTTGGACGGAGAAGCAAACTCGTCCACCGTGATGACAGGCAGACTGGCAGGCTTCGGTGGCGCGCCGAATATGGGGCATGACCCACATGGGCGACGACACACAAGTAATGCATGGCTGGATTTGAGAAAGGACTCGAACCCGCTCACCCGCGGTCGCAAGATCGTCGTACAGACGTTGGAAACATTTGCGAGTGGCGGAGTACCAGCCTTTGTCGAGACTCTGGATGCCGTTGAGGTCGCGAAGAAGGCAGGTATGCCGGTTGCCCCCATCATGATCTACGGCGACGACGTCAGTCATGTGGTGACGGAAGAGGGCATTTCCTACCTCTATAAGACCGAAGGTATTGAAGAGCGCCGACGGGCTATCGCTGCCATCGCTGGAGTCAGTCCCATCGGAATCAAAGCGAAAGCTGAGGAAACAGTAGCTCTACGGAGGAAAGGCATTGTCGCACTTCCGGAAGACTTGGGGGTCCATCGACTCGAGGCCGGTCGATCCTTGCTGGCTGCGCGCAGCATGGAAGACCTGGTTGCGTGGTCCGGGGGCCTCTATCAACCACCGGCGAAGTTCAGGAGTTGGTAATGTATCTCGCGACACGCAAAGAATCCGTTGCATCACCGTTTTGGCTTCAGCAGCCCGCGCATCTCGCATTTGTCGCGAAGCAGGCCTTGGTTGCAGAAGCGGAGCTGACACCGAAACCGGGGCTCGTCGACAGACGCGGTTCCGGAGCACATAAAGACCTTACTCTGGCTCGAATGAGGCAGTCGGCGGAGGCGATCGAACCTTTCTTCGCATTGATGGCCGAAGCTGCCAGGAAGCATTCGGTGAATCAGGTGCTCCGACAGGAGCTGGGTGCCATCGGGCGAGACGCAGAGACTGCCATGTTCGCTGTCACTGGGGGCTCAAATGCGCATAAAGGTGCAATCTGGGTGCTCGGCCTCCTCGTGGCTGCTGCTGGTCAAGGCAACGACCATAGTCCGGAGCACTTGGCTGCTCGAGCGGGTTCTATAGCGCGGATTCCGGACATTGCTCGCCCGCAACTGGTTTCTCACGGATATATTGTGCAGAACCGTTATGGGGTGATCGGGGCCAGAGGGGAAGCGACTGCTGAGTTTCCTCACGTGGTGCAGGTTGGACTCCCATCTCTTCGCGACGCACGTGCCGCCGGCAAGACAGAAACCGCAAGCAGGCTGTCCTCGCTGCTGAGCATCATGGCCATGCTTGATGACACATGCATTCTCTACCGCGGTGGTCTGGCGGGGGCAGAGAGAGTCAAGAACGGTGCTGCCACCGTGATGAAAGCTGGTGGTCCAGGAACAAGACGGGGGGACGCGGCGCTTCGGGAGTTCGATCATGAACTCCTTCAAGAGCGACTCTCTCCTGGAGGAAGTGCTGATCTGCTGGCTGCTGTCCTGTTTCTCGACTGTTTAGATTCGGCTGCGGCAAGCATCGTGGATGACAACAGTGACAAGGAGGAGAAACATGGAGCAGATTGAATTTCACTATCCAGCCGCAAGGCGCGCCGTAAAGCAAAGAGCCCACGTTGGTGTTGTGGGATCGGGAGATATGGAGGTTATCTTCGAACCTTCAGCCCAGGATGGAGCTCATGTATCCATTACCACAAGCGTGAATGGATATCGGGACACATGGAAGGCAGTCTTCGACAGGTTCTTCTCCCGATTCGATGGCGCCGTCAATATTCACATCAACGATGCTGGTGCCACGCCAGGCAGTGTTCTACTTCGCCTGGAACAGGCCGTGGAGGTAACAGAACAATGACTACAACCGGTTTTTCTCCACTCTTCGTGCAGCGCAAGAGCTTCATCGAGTTGGACGGACGCCGTCGCGCCTACGCGCTCTTTGACGAGAACACGGCAACAGAACTCGTCGGTCCATTCGATCGAGCAGAATCTCCCTGGCTCCCTATGCAGGGGGTAGCGCCACAATCCGATGATGGCTGCATTGTCGTCAAGGGAAAGATCAGCGGCAAGCCTGCGGTGGCCATCTCCCTGGAGGGCGCGTTTCAGGGCGGAAGTATTGGAGAAGTGTCGGGTGCAAAGATGGTTGCGGCGTTGGACCTCGCGACGATCGATTCAAAGGCTGGGAAGCCAACCGCCGCGATCCTTCTGCTCGAAACTGGCGGTGTGCGCCTACAGGAAGCCAATCTGGGGCTTGCGGCAATTGCCGAAGTCATCGCTTCCATTCTTGAACTTCGCCAGCATGCTCCAGTGATCACCGTGATCGCCGGCACGGTTGGCTGCTTTGGCGGAATGGCTCTGGCTGCTGGCGTTTCAAGTTACGTCGTGATGACGCGAGAGGCTCGTCTCGGTCTGAATGGTCCCGAAGTGATCGAACAGGAGTCTGGAAAGGATGAGTTCGATGCTTCCGACAGAGCTCTCATCTGGGCGATTCACGGAGGCGAGCAACGTGTAGGTATGGGGTTGGCAGATGAGCTTGTCGAAGATTCGGTCGACGCAATCGGCTCCGCTGTCCAACGCTTTGTTACGGCGGGAAAGCCCGCGCAGCACCGTAGCGAGCAAGTGGAACTTTATCGCCAACGCATTGCGGATCTTGATTCGTCCCGCCAGATTGATCCGTTGGCGCTTAGGGAGCAATGGAAGAGTCTCGACTCGAAAGGAGGAACGCGATGAACGAGCATATCGGATTACGTGGCAAGGCATGGTTTCAGGCGCTAACAGGGCGGGACAGAGCAAGGAAAGAGGATCCGGCTTCGGTTCTCGCCGCGGACGCGACGATAGGAGATGAACTGGCCCTATTTCTCTGCGTCATACCCAATCCCGAAAGCCGTTTCCCATGCGTACGAGATGGTCAAGTGGGTCTGGAAGAAGGGTATGCCCTGGCCTACCGGATTCGCGAAGTATTAAACGCAGACAAAGACAAACCAAGAAACCAGAAACGGCCGATCATCGCTATTGTTGATGTGAAAAGCCAGGCGTATGGCCGCCGTGAAGAGACCGCTGGATTGTTCCTGGCGGCAGCAGCTTCATCGGATGCATATGCCTCCGCACGAATGGCAGGCCATCCGGTGATTGCATATGTTGTCGGGCACGCATTCTCAGGAGGGTTTCTGACACACGGTTACCAGGCAAATCGAATTCTGGCGCTCGACGATGCTGGAGTAACGATCCACGCGATGCACAAGGAAGCTGCGGCGAGAATCACTCGGCGCTCTGTGGATGATCTCGAACGGCTTGGTCAACAAATTCCGCCGATGTCTTACAACGTTCAGGATTATGCCAAGCTGGGCCTTCTGCATCAGTTGCTGCATGTTGAAAACCCGCTCGAGCCAAACCAGTCAGAAGTCGATGAAGCGAAGAACGCGATCACCGCCGCTATCGCCGACGCGCGCAAGGGTTCGACGGATTTGGGCGTCCGGCGGGAATCGCCGGCAGCGCAACAATCGCGAAAGGCCGGCATCGCCGCTCGGGCATTGATGGAGCAACAGTGGAAGAACGCTTAAGAGGATACCATGGCAAAGGAACTTGTTAATGCACTTATACCGATCTTCGCGGGCCTGCTTCTTGGTTTCTGGGCAGGCCGTCGAGGGTTGATGGACAATGTCAATGTACGCAACCTGATTGCGCTGGTGATGAACATCGCGGCACCATGTGCGCTCTTCCTGATCATCATTAATACTTCTCGAGCAATCCTTCAACAGCAGATTTGGACGTCGTTGGCAATCACGCTCACGTTCGCGGCTCTATACATTGGGTGCTATTTCTGGGCGCGGCGTAATACAAATTCAGTCTCCGAAAGCGCCGTCATTGCCCTCACCTTTGCATTCCCCAACAGCGCTGCAATCGCCGTGTCTCTGCTTACAACCACCTATGGGCATGGAGCAGCTGTACCGGGAGCCCTCTCCATCGCTATGGGAGCAATCGCTATAACCCCTGTCACGTTAGCTTTGTTGGAGGCTGACAGCCAGGGGAAGGCGACAACGATTGGGGTACGAACTCTTGCCGGTGGCGTTGTCCGCTCCCTAACGCGTCCGATTATCTGGGCTCCCGCGCTAGCCTTGGTTCTTGCCAGCATCGGCATACACATTCCCGAGTATGTGGCGAGTACTTTTGGTCTGCTTGGCGGCGCGGCGACTGGTGGCGCCTTGCTCCTCACAGGCCTCATTCTCTCCGCGCAGCCCTTTACTCTAAACGGTCCGGTTCTGATCACTGCTTTCGCAAAGCTTATTCTCCAGCCGATGTTGGCTTTTGGCATCGCTTTGGCAATGCCGGTAAGCCATCAACAGATACGAGACATCACGCTAATCTCCGCGATCCCAGGAGGATTCTTCGGGATCGTATTTGGCAAATCATTTAACACGATTCCCAAAGTTGCGAGCTCTGGGCTGATCGCGACCTATGGACTGGCAATCGTTACATTACCTCTCTGGATTGTCCTCTTGTCCCGATTCATATAGGCCACTATGTTGTCATTACCTTCGCTTCCGGAAACACATGATCTGCTTCGCCTGTCCTCTCTGGAACTCGAGCAGGCCAGTGCGGTCAAACCCGAATGGGTAGACGCCGCTCTGAAGGCCAGCCCATGGGTGGTCGTGCGACGTGCATCCACCAACGGGAACCTAGTTCCAGTCGGCGTACGGGGAAAGGATCGAGCGCAACGCTGGGCGGGATTCGTAAACCCCGAACAGATTGCACAAATCGTGTCGCCAAATCAATTGCGGAAATCCTTGGCCGAAAACTCAAGGCGCTGCCTCCGGGCTTTCGACTCCCTTCGGTTTCTTGGGATGAAGGTCGCACTGAACGCTCTCGATTGGGGCCCGGGAGGAAGCACTGGATTTGAGCTCGCCAGCGGAAGTCCAACCGTCACTGAGACGAGCGACCTGGATATTGTCATCCGCTCTCCCGAGCCGTTTGATCGCGCATTTGCGCGCTCGATCTGCATTCAGCTTGAAGGTGCCCCTGCCAGAGTCGATACCCTTGTTGAGACACCCTGTTGCGGCTTCTCTCTGGACGAATATGCACATAGTCAACTGGATAAGGTTCTCGTGCGTACCGGTGCAGGTCGCATCCTTGCTGAAGACCCATGGGACGTTCGGGGCGGGAGGCAATCGTGGAGGTAGCATTTCTGTTTCCTGGTCAAGGCTCGCAAGAGCCTGGAATGTTGCATGATCTGACGCCTGGTCAGGGCACGGAGGCAGTGCTCCGAGAAATCAGCGGCACATTAGGTTTCGATGTACTTTCACTCGATACCGCTGGAGCTCTCAAGTCGACGATCGGAGTTCAACTGTCGTTGTTGGCTTCAGGAGTTGCTACGGCACGCCACCTGCTCAGCCGCAGCATTCGTCCCTCTGTGGTAGTCGGTATGTCCGTTGGCGCTTTTGCCGCAGCCGTTGTTGCAGATGCGATCTCGCTTTCGGATGCCACCAAGTTGGTGAGAAGCCGCGCCGAGCAGATGGAGGGTCTTTACCAAGCTGGGTATGGAATGGCCGCAATCATTGGTCTTTCCGAATCCCAAATCTCAAGCATTATCGAAGGTGTTACAACCGACTCTCAACCTGTTTTTGTCAGCAATCTCAACGCTCCTCGCCAAATTGTAGTTGCCGGTTTTGTTCGCGCCATCGAAGAGGTGCTGGCAAGAGCGCGCGCACTAGGTGCACGGAAGACCGAGTTGCTGCGCGTGTCTGTTCCCTCACATTGCCCCTTGATGGAGTCTGTTGCTCACTCCCTCGATCAACAATTGCAGGATATGGAAGTTCGTGATCCTAAGTGCATCTACATCTCAAACATCCACGCGCGGGCTGTTCGAACGGCTAAAGGAGTGCGGGAAGACTTGGCGAACAACATCGCGCACACTGTGCGCTGGCATGAAGCTACAGAAGTAGCCCAACAGCTTGGCACCCAGATCTATATCGAAATGCCTCCCGGCCACGTCTTGAGCGATCTGGCTCGCGACAATTTGGTGGGAGTGGCAGCGCATCCTGTCTCTTCAACAAATTTGGAGTGGTTAGTTGCACATGTCCAGCACTAAGACTATCCCGGCAATTGCGAGCAACGAGCGCGAGTTTCAATGGGGTCGTGAAGTTTTGTTTCTCTCTAACGGGTCGCAGCGGCCGACGCACGCCCAAGTTGAGCCAACAGTTCGGAAGAATAGACTCTCACTAGTTCTCGCGTTATCGCTTCGATGAGCGAGCAGCCGAACACGTCCGCCGAACTTAACGATCAAGCAAAGCTCGAAGTGAGACTAGTCGCTGATGATTTCGGGAGCAAAAGCGTGAGTGGATTTGATATCTCCTAAGCATTAGGATTTCAAGGGTCGCCGAACTGTTGCAAGACAAATGGAAAGTACGTGCTGAGATCTTCTTGAGCGGGGTTCGTATCAGAACGCCACCGACCAACAAGTAGAGCGATCTTGAAAAAGGGCTGGCGTCGCCGATTCTGCGGCATCCGCACTTTGCACATTCCAAGAGAGTTGGAAGCTTGCCTCTAATCAGCAACGCAGCGCACGACCAATACGCGACCATACCGAAAAAGTGTCATGTTATTCAAAACAGGATATTTGCTAAAAAGACGTGAAAGCCTCCCGTCTGGGAGGCTTATGTTTTATTCCTCGTAAATCATTGATTCTAAAGTGGTGGCCAGAGACGGGATCGAACCGCCGACGCCGGCCTTTTCGGGCCCCTACCAATGGACCTAAGTGGCTTAGAATCAGCTAAAGTGATTGATACGAAATACGTTAGAGCAGCGCCGATTTAGGATTGTTTGGGATGGTTTCCTCCCCAGTTGTTCCCGTATTGTTCATGCCCCAACAAATCGACCCAAAGACGTTCTCGCTACGCACAAGCAAGCGCTTTCAAATGAGACAACGAGAAGTGGGCTGGAACCAAGCGTTTCCGCCATTTAGGTTCTTCTAATTTGAAGTTAGTAGAATCACGGTGCAATGATCGACCATATCGCGGACTACTGGTGAGTTTTTGAGACTCCACTTGTTGGTCCTAGGGGCGGTTCGAGCAGCTGATCCCTGCATCCGATTGGAGCATTCACGGGATTGCATCGAGCGATTGTCTCGTCGGGAAGCGCAACGAAATACCCTGTCCACTTAGACATTTCAAAAGCCGGGTAATCCGTACTGATGAATTGCGCACCGCTCTTAAGCAATTCGTCGCGACGCCTTGTATCATTCGTTCGAGCTGCGATCGTGTTTTCGTCAGCGCGCGCGCGCACGATATATCCGCGCTCAACCAACGAGTTGATCTTATCGGCAGGCGCTTCATTCTCTTCTATGAACGCCGCGTCTGGCTGACCGGGACTGGAGTTGGTGAACAGAATGCGGCCCCTGAGTGAGGGATGTCCCGCCGTATAGATGGGCCCGGAGGGCTTCTGATCCATCAGAAAGAGCACCTTGCCTCGCGAAGCCTCAAGTTTGGGCCAGTTGCCTGCCAGCACTGCGGCCTCAAGCGTCGGATAGGCTCCGCGAACCTGGTCGGGTACGATCAACTCCGAAGGGCTGAAAACCGATCGGATCTCAGCATCCAGTTCATCGAAGTCGGCTGCGGTAAACTGCGGTGCTGTGACACTGTTGGGAATTGTGGCAACGCCGCCCGCTTTGTTCTCGATAAGCAAGAAAATTGGACCGTGCTGCGGATGCGCCTGCGACCAGGACCGTACTTGCCTCAGGCACTCAACGAAGAGCTGACAGTTGCTGCGTTCATTCAGGTCGACGATATGAATCACCTTAAGACCCGGCTTGTCCATCTCGTGTGTTGGATCGAATACCGGATCTGCAGGGAGTTTCGCCTCCCGCACTAGATCTGTAATTCGCGGATGAGAATACCGCCCGCCTTGCGGATCGGCTGCGATGTCTATTTCCATCTGGCGCACACCACCATCCAGCTGTGAGGCAAGGGATCCGTGTGCGTAATCAAGCGCCTGAAAAGCTTTCGGATTCTTCTCCTGGAGCCACTTTGCCTCACTTGGCGCGAAACCACGGTTGTAGCTGTTGTGTGTTCCGATGACTTGAATCTGATTCAAGTGGACAAGCTGGTCCTGCGAAGCGGCGGTCTGTGCCTGTGCCTGAATTCCCGATGCGGCAGCAGCAATGATTGCTGCTGCGAGAGCAATTGATTTATGCATAAGTATTTCCTCTGAAATTTCGGTCAAAACATAGGAGGGACGGCACACCTTGGAAACGGGTGTGCCGTCCTGGCTCTAGAAAGAAAGCCGAAGGGCTAGCTGCAACTGTCGCGAGGGGTAAACATTCGAGGCGGTGTACGCTCCGAAGTTACCTCCATCGCTGAGGTTCGAATCGGGACTCGCGAAGTTGGTTTTGTTCAGGACATTGAAGCCTTCAAGACGGAACTCAAGATTGCTCGAGTCCGACCAGAGGCCGAATTGCTTGTGCAGACCAAGGTCAAGTTGGTAAAAACTCGGTCCGCGCAGGGCATTTCTACCAACGTTTCCGAAGGGCTGATCGACCGCAGGAGTGCTGAGCGCGCTCGCATTCAGCGTGCTCAACAAAGCCGTATTAGTCTTTCGATAGGCGCTATGCGGGTTGGAGACGGATTGCAAGTTGCCGGTCAGATTTGGCCGATAGCTATAGACCCCGCTCGTCGTACTCACGGTCTGATTCGATGTCGGCGAATAAATGAGGTTGATAGGCAGACCACTCGTGGCGGTGCTGATCGCAGAGAGCTGCCATCCGCCGAGCACTTCACGCACTGCCCGCGGTGCATCGCTGCCGAAACGTCTTCCGGTGCCGAACGGCAGATCCCACAACGCCGAGAGCGTGTCATTCAGGGGCTGATTGTAGCCAGAAGGACCACGATCCCCACGGGTGTTTCGGATATTCACGTTTTGGGAATCACCGTTCTGCGATTCAAGATCGGCTGAAGCGTTGTTGATTGCCTGCGACCAGGTAAACGAGTTCAAGATTCGGAGACCCTGCGAGTAGCGCTTCTCCAGCTTCACCTGCAGTGCGTTGTACTGCAGGAAACCTCCGCCAAACGTCTCGAGGATGTTGGTGAAGTTGCTGATCGGTCGGCGTTGTTGCAGCGTAAGGCACGCGGCAGGGTTGTTTGCGCAGGCAGGCGATTGCGTCGCGGCCTGATTGAAGTCACCGAGCACCCGGACATGCGAGCCATGGTTGTTGAGATAGCCGATGCCCAACGAGAGTGTAGGTGTAATCTCCTGCTGCAGGTTGACATAGGTGGTCTGCACGTATGCCGTGGGGTCGTCTTTAGGGATGTAGCGGGTCTGCGCCTGCAGCGTGGAGAAGTTCGCCGCTGTTGCAAAGTTATCGACGTAGCCCTGTTGCGTGGTGCGGAAGCAGCTCAGCGGAGCAGACTGTGCTGTGCAGTTTGGCAAAGGTTTGCTCGCGGCTCCGGGACCGAATTGCGGCGTCTGGTCTACGGTAGCGTCGACGATGAAAGGACCGTTGTAAGAGAGTGTGCCTTCTCCACCGAAACGATAAAACGGAGCGTAGCTGATGGCATATCCGGCCCGGATCACCGTGGACCGCTGTACCTGATACGCAAAGCCGACACGAGGAGCGAAGTTGAGTGTCTTGGTATTGAGAAGTGCGCGTTTGTACAGCGACCCGGAGCTAGCTTGAACGAGTGTGTTGCTGGTGGGATCGAAATTCGCGAGGTGGTTATCCTTCTCCCAGTACGGCGTCACCAGTTCATAGCGCAGCCCCAGGTTCAGGGTGAGTTTATCGTTGACATGCCAATCATCCTGCACATAGGCAAAGTGCTGGCGGCGCAGGTAGGTGATCGTCGCAAGATTGTTCAACTCATAGTGTGAACGTGCACCGACCAGAAAGTCTGCAAGGTTATAAGCCTGTTGCAGAATGGCCGTGGAACTCTGTGCGCCACTGGCGCGACTGAACTGGCCGGCATAGGTGTCGGCACCGAACTGCGGATGGAAGTCCGAGATCGACTGAGCGATATATCCATACTCATAACCGAACTTCAGGCTATGCCGACCGTGGATGGTGGAGTAGTTCACCTTAGGGTTATAGAGTTTGGGGTTGGTGAACTGCGGATTCGTCGCCTGCCGTCCGAACTGGCTGAATCCAGTAACGCTCTGCGTGTTCACGCCACCAATGATCGTCGGGTCAGTGGGAATGTTCTGGAAACCGGCAACCACGTTGGTTGCACCCAGGTTGTAAGGGTTCTTACCGCTCTGCGTCCAGGTGAGACCAAGTCGCACTTCGAGAATGCTGTTGGGGCGAATGTTGTACGTCCAGCCGCCCGCGACCTGCTTGACATAGCTGTAGAGCGTTCCGTTCGAGTTACCTCCGGCGAGCCCTTGAATGTTGGGCGCGCTGAAGATCTGCTGATGAAGTTGGCTATAGCGCGCGAAGAAGGTGTTCTTCGGCCCCAGATAGTAGTCGGTACGAATATCACCCTTGTCGCTGGTCACCGTATTTGCAGGCTGCGAGGCGTAGTTGGCTTGTCCTGGAGTAGCGCCGGGGACGTTCGGCATAGGAAGCGCTGCCATCACCGCCGTCGCGAAGGCGGATTGATCACTCGCAGGTATAATCCCGTTCGCATACGAGGCGCCTGTGACAGCATTGATGAGCGGGATCGGCATTCCCATCGCGTTCGTGAAGATGCCCTGGCGCTGCTGCGCGGTGGGCACAACCGCGCTTTGGATCGCCCGATCGATGTGGCGCAGCCCTTCATAGTCTGCAAAGAAAAAGAGCCTGTCGTGCTTGATTGGGCCGCCCAGCGTTCCTCCGAACTGATTCTGGATCAGCGTTGGTTTGATGCCGTTGCCAAGGAAGGGGCCATAGGCGTTCAGAACGGTATTGCGGAGGTAGTCGTACGCAATGCCGTGGAACTGGTTGGTGCCGCTTCGGGTGGACACGTTGACGATGCTGCCGGCCGCGCGGCCGAACTCTGCGCTGTAGTTGTCGGTCTGGACCTTGAACTCCTGAACGGCGTCGGGCGAGGGCACCATGGCCTCGTTGGAGTAGCCCTGGTTCGCGGTTTGGTAGGCGTTGTTGTCCAGGCCGTCCAAGAGGAAGTTATTCGCCATCGAGTTGAGACCGTTCACGTCGAAGGCGCCTTCACGGCTGAGGATACCCGCAACGGCAATAGACGACCGCCGCACACCCGGAACCAGCAGAGCGAGGTCGGCGTAGTTCCTGCCGTTCAGGGGCAGGTTCACGATCTGCTGAGTGCCAATAACCTGTCCGTTGTCGCTGGTCGAGGTCTCCAGCAGTTCGGCGGCGCCGGTGACCGTTACGGTCTGGTTTTCGCCCCCGACCTTCAGCGTAAGGTTTACCTCCTGCCGGCTCCCAATCGAAAGATTGAAAACATCCGTTTTCGAAGGGCTGAACCCGGCTGACTCGGCGCTGACAGTGTAGGAGCCGATGCGGACGGTCGGGAAGACGTAGGTGCCATCGTCCTTGCACGCCACCGTCTGTGAGGTGCCGGTGGCAGTATTGGTCAGCGTCACCTTTGCGCCGGAGATTGGCAGGCCTCCTGTATCGCGGAGTGTGCCGAGGACCACGCCCTGGTCGAACTGGCACCAGGCTTGCGCAGAGGTCAAAAGAAGAAAAAGCGACAGCAAAAGGCTTCGCCATTTACCCGGGTGTGGCCCGGCAGATCCAGGAAAAAGCATTTGGGGACTCCACAGTGAGACGTTGTTTCAAGCCTTTCGACCATAGCGGCGAATCGCCGCCGAACCGCGGAGTTTTACGGATGCTTAGCAAGATAGAGGTATATGTCACTTCGAATGAACCATTTACAAGCAGTTAACAAGCCTCATTTAACGTGTTTAACATCCGCCGGGGAGCATTTTTCACCTATGCCTGCAAGCGTAATGACCCCAGAAAAGAAGGAGGTCCGGGCACTGTTAGCTGCTGATCCCCGATGGCAGCTCGTGCTGCGGATTACCTCCTCGTCAGGGTTTGTTCGCTCTCCCAAGCTTGTGCTGTTCTTAAAATTCGTCAGCCGCATGGCCCTGACCGACCGGGCCGACCAGATCAGCGAGCAGGAGATCGGAGCTAAGGTCTTTGACAGAGACCCGAATTACGATTCCTCTGCCGACAGCATTGTGCGAGCACACGCGGTCCGCCTGCGAACGAAGCTCGAAGATTACTTCCTGAATGAAGGCGTCGCCGAGCAGCTCCATCTTTCCATCCCCAAAGGGGGGTATGTGCCTGTGTTCGTGCCGTCCCCTTCTGCGCAAATTGCCGACAGCGTTGCCAGGCCCGTGCCGCATCAGGAAGATCCAGCGAGTGACCACGCCCCCGGGACTGCTGATAGAAATCGCCTTCTGCGGTTGAGCGTCGGTGCTCTTTCGGTGCTTGTCCTTGGACTGGCGGCTTCCTGTATCCATCTGTACCGGCTACGCGCTGAACAGTCTCCCGCCGGCCAGACCGCAGCGGACAATCCACTGCTCGACCGCATGTTTCAGCCAGATACACGAACCATTGCCGTCATTGGGGACAGCGGTCTGGTGATGTACCAGCGCGCGGTTGAAAGACAGGTCGCCTTAAGCGAGTACCTGAACGGTAATTACGTCCGCGACCGGCACCAATTTGGGAGCAATACCTTCTCGATCGACGATCTCGCGACACGACGCTATACCTCGGTCGTAGACTCGAATACAGCTACGAAGCTTTCTGCGATCGTCAAGCCAAAGTCTGCAGCCCTGGATATCAAATTCGCTCGCGACATTCGTCCCAACGATCTGAAGGATGCGAATGTCATTCTCATCGGAGCGCATGAGTCCAATCCCTGGGTCGAACTCTTCGCAGAGAACATGGACTTCTCCTTTGAGAAAGAACCCGGTGGTCGCGCCTTCGTTATTGTGAATCGTGCGCCACAGCCGGGCGAACAGGCAAGGCTGGTACGCAAAGACGGGGACCATAAGATCTACGGACTTTTTGCATCCATAGCGGGTCTGAACAGCAAGGGTGAGGTCCTCATCCTAGAGGGAACCTCTCAGGCGGGTACGGAGAGTGTCGCAGATCTACTCTTTAATAAAGATCGAATTCGGGACCTTATCCGAAGTGCAAAACGGCCAAATGGACAGATCCCACACTTCGAGATGCTTCTCGAAAGTGACAACACTGGAGGGAGCGCATCCCAGGTTCTCGTCAAGTCGGTCCACTGGCATCAGTAACCAACTAAGCAGACTTTTTCGTAACGAACCGATAAGGAGTACTTATCCCAAGCCGCCATATGAGGCACTAGCAGCTAATGATATGAATTCTTCCTTACCGTAGATGTTGGTACAACCACATCATCACCGAAACCTACTGATATGAAAATGGCGGAAGCGTATTGCCTCCGCCATTTGTTATAGGTGCGGATTGCGGTTTTAGAACGCGTAGTGAAGGTTCAGCTGCAGATTGCGCCGGCTTGGTTTGTACCAGTGACTAAGAGACACACTGGAACGAGGAGAGCCTATGTCCCGAGGCAAGAGGTATGGGGCGGAGCAGGTAGTGAACCTGCTACACAGATCGAAGTGGCTGTGGCGAACGGGAAGACGACAGCGCAGGCGTGCAAGGAAGCGGAGATTGTGGAGCAGACGTATTTCCGTTGGCGCAAGGAGTATGGCGGTCTGCAGGTGGATCAGGCGAAGCGACTGAAGGAGCTTGAGCATGAGAACGCGAAGCTGAAGCGGTTGGTTGCTGAGTTGAGCCTGGACAAGCTGGTGTTGAAGGACATCGCCTCGGGAAACTTCTAAGCCCTGAGCGACGGCGTTGTGCGGTCAGCCATACCTGCGAGCATGGAGTCAGTGAGCGGCATGCGTGCCTTCTGTTGGGGCAACCCAGGGGCACGCAGCGCTACCGGCCGACACAGCGTGAAGACGAAGATACTCTGACTCAGGCCATCGTTGCCCTTGCCAGCCAGTATGGCCGCTATGGGTATCGCCGGATCACGGCGCTGCTCCAGCGAGCCGGTTGGCAGGTAGGCAAGGACCGAGTCGAGCGCATCTCCACCCCGGATCTGGCGTCGCGAAGGGCTGAAGGTACCGAAGAAGCAGAAGCCGGGAGGGCGGTTGTGGCTCAACGATGGCTCGTGTGTCCGGCTGAGGCCGACACACCCCAACCATGTGTGGAGTTATGACTTCGTGAGTGCGCGAACGCACGACGGCCGCAGCGTGCGCATCCTGAACCTGATCGACGAATCCACGCGGGAGTGCCTGCTAATCCGTGCGGAGCGACGCTGGAGTTCGGCCAAAGTCATCGAAGCACTGGCCAGTGTAATGGTCTTGAAAGGAGTTCCGGAACATGTACGTTCAGACAATGGTCCTGAGTTCGTCGCGAAGGATCTGCGCAACTGGCTTGCGGGCTCAGGAGCGAGGACGTTGTATATCGAACCCGGCTCTCCCTGGGAGAACGGATACTGCGAATCATTCAACTCCAAACTCAGAGACGAGTTCCTCAACGGAGAGATCTTCTACTCCATCAAGGAACTGAGTGTGCTAGCTGAGCGCTGGCGCGTTCACTACAACACCGTCAGACCGCACTCCTCGCTGGGATATAAACCACCAGCTCCGGAAACGTGGCTGACTGCAACCAGCAAGGGGCATGGAGCAGTGGAAACCGCTTCGCGCCGATTGGCGCGGGTATCAGGCCAGAAAACGCGACAATACATACCATCGCAGGAAGAGATTTTCAATTGCGCTAAATCCTACGGCGTGTTTACGCCTACGTTTCCTCCTGATGAGACTGCCGTCGAGCCTGACTCACATGCTGGAAATGACTTCACGTCAATCTGATTCGGTAAATTCCCGAGGCCGAAGTATTGATTGCAGAGACCGTGCTCCCCGATTGCGATTACCCGGATGCCAGATGAGGCATTTCCAAGCGGTTTGCCTACCGGGCCCGTGGAAACCATTGTAAGAAAACCCTCTCTCCCCTCCGAGTTCTGATGAAGATGGCCGGCGAAGTTATATCGCACACCTGCACCATCGAGAATTGCTAGGTAGCAAGCACGAGCGTCATGTGGAATATTGAAGTATTGATCTGGCTCATCTGCAGTGTGTAAGAACCAAGGGATATGCTGGAACACTACAATCGACTTGACTCCGTCCGCCTTGGCTGCCCTGAGTTCTGTTTCGAGCCACTCCCGCTGTGTTTTCTCTTCATCCATCACTTTCTCGGGATGCTGAATGATGCTCGAGTCGAGCACAATCCCTTCCATGTCGCCATTCCGAAAGGAGTAGTAGTCCTTCCCGAAGAGTCTGCGATACGCCTGTAGACTCTCATGCGTCGGAATATTGCCGACATCATGATTGCCCGCAACATTGTAGACCGGTATCTGCGGGTCGATCTCGTGCGTGACGCGAAGATACTCTGCGATTTGGGACGCGTCCCCCGGCTTATTGATCAGGTCCCCTGTTATGACAATGAAGACAGGATGCAGGCGATTCGCGGTAGCAATGGCGAACTCCAGGTTTGCCGTCTCTTGCTTGAACCCCACGTTATTCGTATACATACCAAACTGCGGATCGCTCATCTGAATGAAGAAGGGTTCCTGGCCGCGGACAATCCCCGACAAGAGAACGATGGCACCACAGAGTTTTAACCATTGCGGATGAATCACGCGTTCCTCCCAACCATAAGCTTAGGGATCTCCAAAACAATCTATATGCGAAGCAGGAGACCCTGCCGTCAGTAGCCGACAGGGTCTTCCGAAACCTACTTCTACGACGTTTTCTGCTTAGTAGCTGATACGGAGCCCCAGCTGCAGTACACGATTATTGCTACCGCCTAAGACGCGCCCGAAGTTCGGGCTCCCTACAGTGCTGTTTGGGGCGTCATATAAAGGGGTGTTTGTCAGGTTGAACGCTTCTGCTCTGAACTGAACTCTCAGATTTTCACCGAATGCCTGAGAGCGATTCAATCCAAGATCATAGTCTGTCGATCCGGGAGTGCGAATATCCGGCTCATTGCGACTGGCGTTTCCTAAAGTAAAGGGCGCTGCAATCTGAAATGCCGAAGTATCAAACCACGTGTTCAACGTACGAGGAGACGTGGTGAGCTGACCGCTGTGAAGTTTATTGGCGTAAGACGTGAACCCGGAGACACCCGCTACATTTGGCGCAGAGATACTGATGGGGTATCCACTTTGAAAGCGGAAGATACCGTTGAGTTGCCATCCTCCCACGACCCAGGACGCTGGACCATGAGTGAGGTATCGTTGCTTCGCTCCAAAGGGAAGGTCCAACACATGAGCCACCGAGAAGACCTGTGGCGCATCAAAATCTCCCAAAGCACGCGCTGACCTTAGGTTATTGGGATCGGCGATGTAGGAGCGGCCCGCAAAACGCTCGGGAACGTCATCGATCAATTTGCTCCAAGTATAGGCAGCCAGAATCGAGTAGCCATGGGAAAAGCGCTTATCGGCTTTGGCCGTCAACGCGTGATAAATCGAATCGCCCTCCGGATCGCGTTTCTGGCTTACTCCCAGGTACTGCGGGTATGGCCTCAGCAACTGCACTGCTTGAACGGTCTTTGCACTGAGAGTACCTGTCGTGATCTTTCCGTAGAAAGGATTTGTGACCTGTTGCAGCAGAGCATTGCCCTGGCTGAGAACGGAGGAGCTTGGAACATCGATCTGTTGATCATTCCAAAGATGCAACCCGCGACTACCGGTGTATCCCAGCTCAACAACGAAGTCTTTTCCGCCCTGCTGTATGCTGGCGGTCCACTGATCGTTTCGAGGAGTCACGAAAGTCCGGTTGAGGAAGCTACTGATGCTGGTTCCCAGAAGGCTCGATGGGGGCTGGTTAACACCCGTGATAAAAGGATTGGACAGCGAAGCCCCTATCGGAGGCAGATAGGGATTGGAGGCGGGCTGCCCCATGAAGAGTGACGTCGTTGCCTGATAGCCACTTCCAAACTCGCTTGGCACCGCGCCGACTCCACCATTGCCCGCGCTGTAGAACATGCCATAGCCAGCGCGGACGACAGTATTGGAATGCACGGACCATGCGACTCCGATGCGGGGACTGAAGTTGAGGTTCTCGGAGATCGTTTGCCCTCTCCGGCTCGCATTTGTTGAAGTCAGCAAACCAGCCTGGTTCGTGACCGGATCAATCGCGTTCTGGTCAAAGTAGGAGAGCTGGTTGTATCGCTCCGTCCAGGGACTGGTATGTTCATAGCGGATGCCCGCATCGATCGTAAGCGTGGGCGTTAGCTGAAGGGTGTCCTCGAGAAAATAGGCCGAGTATATTTGCTGCATCGCAAGAGATGGATCAATCGTAATCGAGCCGCTCGCGGGAAGACCGAGCAACAGACTAGCCACGCCGTAGCCGGAGTTTGCCGAAGCTTGCGCAGGATTCGGCCCTTGTGTGTATCCACGAGTAAAGGAAAGTCTCCAGCCGGCGTGAAAGGCGCAGTCGTATTGTTATGGAAGATCTCGAGGTTGGCACCGGCTTTGAAGATATTGTGTCCTTTGACCCAGGTCACGCTGCCGAGGGCCTGCCGGTTCTCCTGGTGACTATGACGATCTGCAGTTGTATCTGGTCCCAGCGAGGCAGCATCCGTTGTTGTAATACGCGGGAATAACTCTGTTTTCACTGCACTAACGAAAGCTGAGTTGAAGCCGAGCGAACCCAGATCGAACCCCAGACTACTCGGATTGCTGTCGCTGTTTCCACGCGTAAAGCTGACGCGAATCTCCGCCAGCAACGAGGGCGTGAAGGCGATATCGTCTGCGATCATTCCTGTATAGCTGGTGGTAATGACGGGTTCGTAAGCTGTGGACGTTTGTCGGGGATAGCCGAGCGGACGGTTTGAGTCTTACCCGTGCCGCTCTTGATCGTAGTAACGACAGCACCAGAGACAACTGCACCGGAAGGATCGCTGACCGTCCCAATAAGGCGCGCAGCGACGCTCTGTGCCGCAGCAACACCGCTGAGACCGAAAAACGAAAAGAGTAAGAGAGCAACACACGCGATTGCAAAGGAACAGGCAGGGCGTTCGGACCGAGCAGGTTTAATCACAGAGAGAGCTTGTTCGTGATTGGCTGCTTGAAGGTCCTTGACGCTCAGTCCCATTTCACCGCGAACAGTGGGTGCAGGCTGCTCGCATTTTTTGAGACAGGATACTTGTCGATAGGTTCGCATTTCATCTCCGTTCGAATGAGTCAATGTTTGAGAGCGACAGATCGCAGTAAGTTAAAACCGATAGAATTCCATCCGGCTCTTTACTTATCTCGGAATTGTTAGAGGGAGCCTCGAACTGTTAGGAGTCGTTCCGTGAAGCACAGACGCTGCACTACCGGCCACGCGAAGATACCAATCCGATGGAAGTCGACAGCCATCAGCATCTAAAGAAAGAAAAGGTGGAGATGCGGGAAGCTCATTTTGAGCAGCTCTTGTCTTGAAGATCGCCGTTCCCTCGTCCACCTCATCGAACATGGCACTAAAGATCATCGAGTTGCCGACGTCTACTGCGTTGAAGAACTGGCGCCAGTAAAACCGGCCACAGTCGCGCGGAATTTGATTGGTAGGTCGATTGTCGTCGCCCCGAGTCGTCCATAGGTTGTGCCAACTGAATCCTGGGAAGATCACGGGCATGTAGTCCACCCCCATGCGCCTGGCTTCCAAGACGTCCGGCTCCAGGTGGTCACGGCGAAATTTATCGATCGTCTCCGCCGAGTTGTAGTGACCGACCGTCCAGGGGCTGATCACATCCACTGATCTATAAACTTTCGCCCATTCTGCGCGCTGCGCCCCTTTCTCGCTCAACGTCCTCCAGTCGGCAGGTACGCCGGCAAAAATAGTGATTCCGCCGTAAGCCAGGCTCGCCTTCCTCAGTCCATCGATGAGCACTTCAGCCAGATCGGCGCTAACGTACCTGCTGCCCGGGAAGCCCAGTCCGAAGATGCCCACCACGATATGACCGCGATGCCTCTGATAAGCGCGACTTCGACCGATCCCCTGAGCTTCGAGTGCGGACCAATCAGCAAGCGCGCGATCGATGCCACGGCAATCCTTAGTGCCGGTGAGGTCGTATTCAACAAAGAAGCTGCGATCGTGACGTTCCGCGGATGAGGCAACATTGGCCAGCACCTGATCGATCTCGACTTTTCGCTCAGGTTGTCCTAGTTCTGTCGCGAACCGCTGCAGGGCGGCGCCGTCGATTCCGTACTCCTGCATCCACGCGAAGTGCCGATCAACCGTCCTCGGATTCTGCGCTGTATAGACATCGACGGTCTGTCCGGCACGGCTTGTCCATTGCGTCGCGCAGCGCTCTGAGGCAGTCAACTCCGTCGGATCCGGCAACATATCTACCGTCGCTTCGCCATTCTTCATCCAATGAACCCATTTGCTTGGGGGCTGGTGGGAGCTATCAGGACATCCAAACCATCCTTGATATCCCACGATCAGTTTCCCCTGAAGGGTTGCATTGGAAGGCTGCAAGGTCGTCTGCTTCGGCTCTGTCCAAGCTGACTGAGGCCGAAGTGCGAGGAGTAAAACGAGCACTGCTGCAAATCTGGAACAGTCGGACCCTATTAAGGCGTTAGAGAAAGTGCACCCTTTGCGTCTCGGGGCATGATCTTCCAAGGTGTCTTCCCATCCGGAAGACATCAAGCGACCGGGCGTATATCGCCCATGCTTGAGAGACGTTGAGTGTGGATGCATGGAGGTACCATACCCACTCTCTGGATAGAGCAAATAGTCAATTCGCAGCAACTCGTACGTTAAGCGCTATAAATATCTTTAAATGAATGATTTACTCCTTATTAACACGCACCGTTAAATGAGCCTCGACCTCGTTGTCTGATTTGTTTTAGAGAGGTTAGCGGATTGAATAGTCGGGGTATGGGGCGGAAGCAGCGTTCACAACTTATTAATATGCTTCTTGTCTACTTAGGCTTCCACCTAAGTTTTCCAGGATCATGGTTAGCGCAATCGCTCAAGCCGAAACTGAGGTTCTCGCACAAGATCCTAGGTGGGGCCTTGTGGAACGGATTGTCGCGTCACCGTCCTTCGTCAAGTCTGATCGCCTGTGTAGCTTTCTGACTTATATCTGCGAACTCTCCCTGACAGGACGGGATGATGAAATCAATGAGATCAACATCGGGGCTCGCCTCTTTGGCCGCCCTGACTACGATCCATCTATTGACGGCATCGTGCGTTCGCACGCTAGTCGAATGCGCCAGAGGTTGGAACAATACTTTAGTCAGGAGGGCGCGGAAGAGCCGATTCGGCTAACCATACCGAAAGGTGCCTACATCCCCGTCTTTGAGCTGCGGCCATATACTCTGGTCGCTCCCGAAGACGTCCCGCTTGAGCGCCTCCCAATATCGCCCGAACCAGTGGCAGCTAGCCAGGAAGCACGAACTCAAGACGCTGGATCTCGCTGGACCATCCGGATACTTGCAGCTGCTCTGGGTCTGGCATGCTTGGTCATCCTCTACATGTTGCCACTCGCGCATCGTGCCGCGGCAGCATCCCCTCTTGGACCAGACTCCCATCCTTTCTGGAGATCGTTCTTTGGCCCTGGCCATCAAACAATGGTCGTATGTTCCGATACCAGCTTGGCGACGCTGCAGGATGTCACCGGCCAAAAGGTCGGTTTATCCGACTATCTCAACGCTAACTACGTATGCACATTGCCCCGCCTCAAGGGACAACCACGGAGGTTGCAAGAGATCTCGGCAGCCGACGATATACGGCCATTGCGGATGTCGGCATCTTGACCCGGTTTTATCGGCTTGCAGCGGCACATCCAGATCGCCTCCAGTATCGGTATGCGCGCGATGTACGTCCAGACGACCTTAAAGAAGGTTCCACGATCCTGATTGGTTCGGCGTATAGCGATCCTTGGGTCGGAATTTTCGACGCGCACATGAATTTTGTCTTTCAGGATGATTTACAGCACCGGATTGTCGCCATAGTCAACCGCTCACCCCAAACCGGGGAGCTAATCCAATATGAATACAACCAATCGGACGCCGCGCACAAAATATATGGCGTCGTCGCGCTACGACCGAATCTCAGGGGCTCTGGCAAGGTTCTTATTCTTGAGGGCACCTCGATGGCTGGTACGGAAGCAGCAGCCGACTTTGTATTCGACGATACACTCCTGCTACCGTTCCTCTCGAAGATCCGAAATCCCGATGGCTCGATACCGTATTTTGAGGTTCTCCTGCAGTCGAGCAATATGAATGGAAGCGCCTCTCAACTTAGGGTCATCGCTTATCGCACCTCACAAGACTAAGCGACTTACGGCCATACGGGCGTTTCCTGATCCTGCGAGAGGGTGCCTGTGCCCTCTCGCAGCAGTTGCAGGGCCGCCAGCGAAGGACTCGTCGCCTCCTCCGATGTATTGTGGCTTATCGTGATTGGCCGTTAGGAGAAGAGCAGGTAGAGACTGTCTACACACCTTGTGTGAACAACTTGCAAAAGTCCTCACTCGTCGCATACATGCTCCTCCTGCGGCTTATTACAATCCGATGCGCATCTTGACAACTCATTTCGATTGAGTCCTCATTCTTATTCGTCGGGGAAACCGGCTCGAAGGTGATTCTTACGTGCGATCGAGTCACTCCTCTGCAAAGCTCCACACAGAATGCTCCCGGTGGTGGCTATCTACCACCACCGAAAACTCGCATGATCAGCCACGCCAAGAAGAGTTACGGATCACACTGCAGAAGTTGCCACGGTGGAAGCCGGGATCTTTGTCTGCGAGTACGTCTGCTTTCACGTTTCCGAAGGTGGTCTCAGGCTTGCGTTTGATGCCGTCGTAGAAGGCCTGCAGGATATCTTCTTTGAAGTGGGGTGTACGCGGGAACGCCTGCACGACCGCATTGCGGTCAGAGTCTGTGAAGCTGGTGTAATCGATTCCGAGCACATCCATTTCGACGCCTGCCGTTACGAGGGCAACGACCGGATGCATGTACTGAGGGATGCCGGGAGTAGTGTGAAGTGCAATCGCTGTCCATACGTGATCGATGTCCTGCTCAGAGATGCTATGGCAGCGCAGGAAGTCGCGCGCGGCATTTGCCCCATCAACTTCAAAACGGTCTGCGTCGCTGCTGTAAGCTGATACGAGACCGATGTCGTGGAACATAGCCCCTGCGTAGAGAAGTTCGGCCTCGAACTTGAGACCACGGCGCTGGCCTGCGAGCGCGCCAAAGTAGTAGACGCGGCTGGAGTGATTGAACAGCAGAGTCGATTCTGTGTCGCGGATGAACTCCGTGATTTCGTTGGCAAGTTTACTGTCGGGAACTCTGATGCCCGAGATGAGTGCTGCTTGAGAAGCCTGAGTTGATATGGTCATGGATGCCTCCTTGGTGTTTGCTTCCATATCCACGCTAGAACTGGCGGCGAATAAACGCCATGACATGATTACAGCACTTTAGGACATCAACATCATGCTTCCAGGAGACGTCGGGCCATTCCTGTATTTAACAGGTATCGCCGTGCATTGAAAGAAAAGACTCAAATGTCCTTCATATCCGCGGATGCGTTTCAGAACCACAAAGAATCACATAGTGTGACATCGTCCAACTCCGACGAATATTGGCAAATTTAAAATTCTTCCGGTCCGCGAGCCATGACAGATAAACGACGAAATCCTACACGGCTTATTGGGTCTAATAAAATATGGGCATGCGAAAGGTTGTCATCAGCGGTCCGCCGCCAGTCCAGGTCCTCGATGTAACGGGTCCCCTCGAGGTCTTCTCGAATGTTGCTGACTATCAGGTGGAGGTCGTCTCCTCGGATGGCTCCAATCAGCTCATGACCAATCGCGGAATCAAGCTTGCAGGTGCTGTGCAGCGCGACGAGGTTTCAGGTCCGATCGACACACTCGTTATCGCAGGAGGGCCCGGCGCCGAAAACGGCAACCATGATTCCGACTATATTCGCTGGATCGCTGATGCTGCTGGCAGGTCGCGCCGCATCGCCTCGATCTGTACGGGCGCTTTCTTACTCGCCGCTACTGGCCTTCTCGATGGCAAGAGAGCGGTGACTCATTGGAACTTTTGCGACCGGCTGGCGCGCGAGTTTCCCAAGGTCAACGTGTTACCCAATCCGATCTTCCTTCGAGACGGCTCGATCTACACATCCGCTGGCATTACCGCGGGAATCGATCTTTCTCTTGCACTTGTCGAAGAAGATCATGGACATCAGACGGCGCTGACTGTTGCAAGGCAACTCGTCATGTTCCTCGTTCGCCCGGGTGGCCAGGCGCAGTACAGCCACATGCTCTCCCGGCAAGCCACGACGTCAGAACCCTTGCGCGAGCTACAGGTTTATATGCTCGAAAATCTGAAAGCTGATCTCTCAGTCGAGACTCTCGCCGAGAGAATCGGGATGAGCCCGAGACATTTTTCTCGCGTATGTCTGCGCGAGATGAAGATGAATCCGGGGCAATTTGTCGATCGCCTGCGAGTTGAAGCTGCTCAACAGATGATCGATAGCTCCTCTATGGGACTGAAAGAGATCGCGGACGCCTGCGGGTTCGGATCCGCGGATTCAATGCGCCGAACCTTTCAACGCGTGATTGGAATTACCGCGGGTGAATATACCGAACGGTTCAAGCGCGTAAAAGACTGAACATCGCAATCGATGTCCGAAAGTGTCGGAAGGAGGTCGTTGTTGCCTCCACCGATCGAACCTAAGCTTGTCTTGGAGCGAGACAAGCGCTTAGGAGATAGACGATGAATAGACGTTCGTTTTTGAAGACCACTTCAGCTGCCGCAGGAGCAATTGCAATCGGCAGCACATTGGCCGAGGTCGCACAGGCACAAACCGCAGAATCACGTCCTGCCTTTCGCCGCCCGAAGGTAATTCTGCCCGTACCCACCCCGCAGGCAAAGTATCAGCGCGCACAGCCTGGAGTTCCCGATACGCAGTTGACACGCGAGGCTACCGGTCTGCTGCATGAATTCAGCACGCCTCTGCTGTTTAACCACTCCCATCGCGCCTTCTTCTGGGCGAACGAACTGGGCCGTCAGAGCGGCCAGAGATATGATCAGGAACTGCTTTTTATCTGCGCAGCCTTCCACGACATGGGCCTACTGAAGAAGTTCTCGAGCGCCGACGATCGCTTCGAGGTTGACAGCGCGAACGCCGTTCGCCAGTTCCTCGAGCATCACAACGTGCCAGCGACCCGCATTCAGGTTGCCTGGGACGCCATCTCGCTTCACACGACGCCGGGCATCGCCGCTTACAAGCCCCTTGAAGTTGAGTTGCTCTACAACGGTGTCGCTTTTGATGTTCTCGGCATCGGATATGAGCACGTCACGGAAGATCTGCGGAAGAAGATCGTCGCTCAGTATCCGCGGGTGAACTTCAAGCAGGACATCGCGAAGGCGTTCCTCGGTGGCTTTGAGCACAAGACCCAGACGACTGAAGCAACCTGCAACGAAGATATCTGCTCGCACTTTATTCGTAACTACAAGCGGAGCAATTTCTACGAGCAGATCCAGAACTCTCCTTTCCAGAACTCCTAGTGCCGCAGTTCGTCACGGATAGAAGGGAGTAGCCAGCCAGCAGCTGCTCCCTTCTCACAACTCAAACCATAAGTCGGAGAGCTCAGTTCAGATGACGGAGGAAAAGAGTAATTCGGGAAGCGGGCATCCAGTCGCTTTGTACGCGCGTGCCGAAGGCGCCCGTTGACCGGACACCTGTCTGGTTTCTACACCAGGCAGGCAGATACATGCCGGAATACATGGAAGTTCTAAAGCATCCCTCCCTGCTGGACATTTGCAGGACACCGGAACTTGCGGCAGAGGTCACGATTACAGCGGTAGAACGACTTGGCGTTGATGCGGCGATCGTATACGCAGATCGCTTCGCCTTCGAGGATTATCTCCGCTAATGGCCCAGGGAGGATGACGCAGGAGGGTGATAGCGACCCTGATCACTTCTCGACAACTGCGACGTGGAAATGCTTCAAGCACGTCCGGGATCTCGTCTCTCTCAGATCTCGGACGCTGTCTGAGTGTCAGGCAGTGACCTTAGTCAAACTGGAGCTTCCGCATTCCAGAGAGGAATAGATCTACCGAGATGACGAGCCGGAGGCGTTATCCTCCTTGCCGTACAGCGCAAGATTCTCCAGCGCATCGATGAGAAGACTGGAGTCATTGAGGCTCCCAGCGCGAATTAACTTCAATCCCAGATTCATTGCTGTCTTTTGGAACGCGATGTCGATGTCGTAAAGGACTTCAACGTGATCGCAGAGAAAGCCGACGGGCTGGATTACAACTGTTTCGTAACCCTCCGCCTTCAGCTGCGACAAGCTGTCCTCGACGGTTGGACCGATCCATGGACCGCCACTCATGCCCTGGCTCTGGAACGCAAAGTACCAGTCATCGGGGCTCAGGATATCCTTCAACGCCTCAGCGACCAACCGTGCTGTTTCTTTGCAGTCATCCGCATAGCTGTCGGGACCATTCGCCAAGATCATTCCGTGGTATTCAACTGGGGCTTCGGAAGGTTGGATAGTACGGGTCGGAACTGAGTGCGCCGTGAACAAAACGGCAACGCGATCGTGAGGTTTCGATCGGGCGACGTTCAACGCTGGCTGCATTCTCTGCGCGAATGCCTTGATGAGCATGGGATGGTCCGCCCAACCTGCGACGAAGTCGACGGAGAACGATCCGGCAACCGCAATCTCGACTGCCCGCTTGAACAGACCAACGCTGGTCCGTGAGTTCTGAGGCGCCAGACAAATCGCCCTGATCTTTTCAATCCCCGCCAATCTCATGTCATCGACGACATCGTGGATGAACGGCTTCCAATTACGCATGCCGACATATACCGGGCAGTCCAGGCGCTCACGCAAACGGTCTGCTTGCCGCATAGTCCAGCGAGTCAGGTGCGGACCTGCAATTGAGGGTGTGTCACGGAGCCCGATTGCCGCATATCGCTCCTGAAGCTCGTGCACAACATGAGACGGAACACCGCGTCCACCGGTTACAAGCTTGAGGTACTCGTCCATCTCTCCGAGCACGTCCGGAGTTCCGTGCGCGAGCAACAGGACAGCTTCTTTAGAGTTAGCTTCGATTCCCTTCTTCATCTCAACTCCCTTCACCAAGAGCTCGGTGCATACCGTTTCCTGCAGTCACATCTTCAATCGGCCTTTGGGGCCTGTTTCAAAATCCCGAGTATCTCCGGATCGTCCAGTTGTTGGGCAAGATAGAAGGCGTCGAAGCCCCTCTTGTCCTTGAAGTGCGGATCGGCGTTCCTTGCGATCAACAGCTTGACAACCGGTTTGCGTCCAAACTCCACGGCATACATCAGCGCAGTCGCTCCGTTTACATCCACGCCGTTGATCTTTGCACCGTTATCGAGGAGGATGGCGACGCACTTGTCGTCACCCTGGAACGACGCACCCATCAGGGCAGTGCGGCCAGTCGGGTCTCCACTCTCTGTATCAGCGCCATGCTTCAGCAGTAGCTCGGCGACGTCAGGACTCTGGTTGTAGGTCGCAAGAATCAGCGCCGTATATCCGCGCTCATCCTTCTGGTTGACGTCGACCTTCTGGTCGATCAACGTCTGGGCGAGCTTGACGTTGTTGGTCCTCGCCGCCAGATAGAGATCCTGCGATTGCCCATGTGCAATCGAGGTCAACGCAGTCATGGCGAAGAGTACGGCAATCAACTTGGCTTTCACTGTGAGGTCTCCTCTGACTTTGACTCTTACTTGGTGTTTGAAACTTCTGTTGTTGTCGGTCTTGCGGTTTCCGCCGCGCGAAGCACCCGGATGACCGAGATCCTCCCGAACATGACGGCATACATCATGCTGTTAAGACCCTTTGCATCTTTCGCGTCTTCGTCAGCTCCATGCTGCAGCAACAGCGCGACATCTCGCTCATCTCCTTTGAAGGAAGCGCCCATTAGCGCGGTGCGCCCCGATCGATCTTTCTTTTCGGTTGACGCGCCATGTTCAAGGAGAAGCTGAGCCACTTCATAGCTACCGTTGTATGTGGCCATGATCAGTGGGGTATACCCCTTATCATCCTGCTGGTTTACGTCGGCTTTGTTTGCAAGCAGGATACGCGCGCTGTTCACATCGTTCGTTCGTGCCGCGGAGAAGAGGTTGGGGGCCTGTGCATGGGCAACCACCGCACAAGCGGTGAATGCAAGCAGGATACTGGTCAATCTAGTCTTCATAGATTCAGCCTTTGATCGCACAGGTGCAGTCCCCTGAGGACTGCACCTGTCTGTTGAGTCATTCGCAGTTAGAGTTTGGCGGCTCGTTCCACAACCTGTTGGACGTCGATGTGCAGGCCCTCGGCAACGCGGGTTCCGTACTGCTTGTCCGCTTTGTAGAAGTGGCTCACCATCTCCAGAGTGATGTCCGGGTTGGTGACCTGCGACAGGTCGTGCACCAGGTTCGCGATCAGGTCGTCCTGATCCGCCTTGCTCGCCGAGCGATACAGCTCGCCCGCCTGGCGATACTCGTCCTTGATGCGGATCGGCTGATGCACTGTCGTTGCGCCCAGCTCCACCGGCGAGTAGTCGAATGCCGGGTTCTCGCCCATCGTGTTCTGTGCGCGATTCGGCTGGTAGTTGTAGTCGCCGTGCGTCTCGCGGGTGTCCATATGACCGTTCTGGTTGTAGCTGTTCACGGGTGAAATGGGCCGGTTGATCGGCAGCTGCTGGAAGTTAGGTCCAATGCGGTATCGCTGGGTGTCCAGGTACGAGAACAGACGTCCCTGCAGCATGCGGTCGGGCGAGGGCTCGATGCCGGGAACCAGGTTGCCAGGCGCGAAGGCGGCCTGCTCGGTATCCTGGAAGTAGTTATCGGGCATCTTGTTGAGGGTCATCTTGCCAATCTTGGTCTGGGGGAAGATCGACTCGGGCCAGATCTTGGTGTCGTCAAACGGATCGAAGTCCAGCTTGGCCAACTGCTCCGGGGTCGCGATCTGCACGCTCAGCTCCCACGAGGGGAAGTTGCCCTTGCCGATCTCGCGATAGAGATCGTCGGTGGCTTCCTGGGGGTCCTTCAACAGCGCGGCAGCAAGGGTGCGCGGGTTGGTGTTGAGGTAGCCCTGCATCGAGGTCCACTTGTACTTGACGTACACCACCTTGCCCTGCGCATTGACCCAGCGGAACGCGTGCACACCCCAGCCGTCCATCTGGCGGTTGTTCAGCGGGGTGCCGCTGTCGAGGTACATGTAGGTCATCATGTTGGTGGATTCCTTCTCGAGCGAGAGGAAGTCCCACTGACGGGTCTGATCCTGGCGATTGGTCACCGGCGAGGGCTTCATCGCGTGCACGAAGTCGGGGAACTTGATGGCGTCGCGAATAAAGAAGACCGGCTGGTTGATGCCGACGATATCGTAGTTACCCTGCTGGGTGTAGAACTTCACCGCGAAGCCGCGGGGATCGCGAGTTCCCGTCTCCGCCGAACCGGTGGGGTTCATGACGGTCGAGAAGCGAACGAAGACCGGGGTCTGCTTGTCCTTGGCGTTGAGGAAGTCAGCCTTCGTGTACTGCGACTCGTCGCCGTAGGAGACGAAGAAGCCGTGCGCGCCAACGCCGCGCGCGTGCACCACGCGCTCCGGGATGCGTTCGCGATCGAATGTTTGCAGCTTGTCGATCAAATGGAGGTCCTGCAATAAGACCGGCCCATCATTACCAGTTGTGAGGGAATCCTGATTGTCCGCTACCGGAGCGCCTGCGTTTGTGGTGAGAGTCTTAGTCTGCTGCTGTCCATAAACGAGGCTTCCAGAAAAAAGAAGTACTACCGCCAATTTTGTTTTCATCGATATTCTCCACTTTCGCGTCGGCTGTGCGCCAGTTACTAAGCGAAACAATTTGAGCGTATCGCCTCAGCAGGCGTGGAGGTAGATCGGCTGGGCTATAGTTGATATTGCATTTTCCGAATAGCTACGAAGCCGCAGGATTGACGCGGCTTTGCGGGCTTCTATGCATCCGGCTTTGCGATCGATTCCGCTATGGTTCGCAACCACTTTGTAAAAGCAGTCAAGGTCTTGAACCTGGCGCCGCTCTTGAGACGCGCGTAACCAATGCGCCTCGACTGCTCCTTAGGCAGGGGCATCACAGCACAGCCATCGGCCTGGAGCGCCGCCATTCGTGGCGCGATTGTTATTCCGGACCCTGAGGCAACCAGGGGAAAGATGGATCCAAAGTGATCGGACTCGAAGGCGGGTGCCATCTCCGCGCTGCCCCGCCTGCAGGCAATAAGCATGTCGTCCCTAAAGCAATGACCTTCCTTCAAAAGGAGAAGCCGCTCACCGGAAAGATCCAGTTTGGCGGGCTGTGCCTGACAAAGTGTGTGTTCCTTTGGAGCCACTAGGACAAGGGGCTCACGCAATAATTCGCTACAGACAAGATCAGGTTGACGTAGAGGCAGGCTCACGATGATGACATCGAGATCGCCTGCACGAAGCTTATCGACGAGGTTCGTCGTGACGTCTTCCGTCAGAATCATGTCGACCTCCGGGTACAGGGTCGAGAATTCGGGCAGGTGTGGTGCGAGCAGGTACGGAAGGACCGTCGGGATCGCGCCGATGCGAAGGGGTCCACCGATGCCATCCTCCAGTTGCCGGACCTGCAACTCAGCGAGCTTGGATCGGCTTAGTATTTCCTTTGCGTGTGAGTAGAAGATCTCACCGGCGTGCGTCAAGCGTACTGACCTGGCGAGCCGCACAAAGAGGGTCGATCCAACTGATTTTTCCAATCTGCGAATCTGCAGAGATAGCGTCGGCTGGGCGATCCCTTCCTGCTCCGCAGCTTTTGTGAAACTGCCATATCGAACGACCGAACAAAAGTACCTAAGCTGTTGAAGTTCCATTGCTATCTCTATGATAGCCATGTTTGCAAATCGGTGTAGGTACGATTGGAAGCTAGGAGGCTCCTGCGAGGAGGCTTACAGTTGCGGCTGCGCTATAGATTAGATAAAAAGCGGCTCCGTAACAGATTACTTGTTACGGAGCCAGGTTAGGCAGATTACAAGGCTATGAGGTTGACGCCGGGTTACTTGCGCTCCGCCAGGAAAGCTTCGAGAGCGTTTGCAACACCTTCGCCGTAAGCCGGGTCCGCCTTTGCGCAGTTCGCAACATGGCGATCCCGGACTTCCTTGGAGGCCGGACCGAGGGCCCGAGCCGTGTTCTCAAACAGACGCTGCTTTTCCTCTGCGCTGAACATACGGAAGAGATTGCCCGGCTGCGAGTAGTAGTCGTGATCGTCCTCACGGAAATCGAACTTCTGAGCATCTCCGTTGATGGCCAATGGCGGCTCCGAGTAATCGGGTTGCTCCTGCCACTCGCCATGACGGTTCGGCTCGTAGCTGGTCGTGCCGCCATAGTTTCCGTCGACGCGCATCGCACCGTCACGATGGTAAGAATGGAACGGGCACTTGGGCGCGTTCACCGGAATCAGATAGTGATTGACGCCGAGGCGGTAGCGCTGTGCGTCGCCGTACGAGAACAGACGTCCCTGAAGCATCCGATCCGGCGAGTAGCCGATTCCCGGGATGATGTTCGTCGGGGCAAAGGCGGCCTGCTCGACATCCGCAAAGAAGTTCTCGGGATTCCTGTTCAGCTCCAGAACGCCGACTTCGATCAGAGGATAGTCCGCGTGAGGCCAGACCTTCGTGAGATCGAACGGGTGGATGTGGTAGGTGTTCGCATCCTCCTCGCTCATGATTTGCACATACAGCTTCCAGCGGGGGAAGTCGCTCTTCTCGATGGCCTCGTAGAGGTCGCGCTGGTGAGTCTCACGATCCTTACCCATAAGGGATTCCGCTTCCTGATCCGTGAGGTTCTGGATTCCCTGCTGGGTCTTGAAGGTGAACTTCACCCAGAAACGCTTGTTCTCCGAATTGATGAAGCTGTACGTGTGGCTGCCAAAGCCGTGCATATGGCGGAAGGTGCGCGGGATTCCACGATCGCTCATCACAACGGTGATCTGGTGCAGGGCCTCGGGAAGGTTCGTCCAGAAGTCCCAGTTGCTGTCTGCGCTGCGCATGCCGGTTCGCGGATCCCGCTTGATGGCGTGGTTGAGATCGGGGAACTTGAGAGGATCACGAATGAAGAAGACGGGCGTGTTGTTTCCAACGAGGTCCCAGTTCCCTTCCTCGGTATAGAACTTCAGCGCGAAGCCGCGGATGTCGCGCTCGGCGTCGGCCGCACCACGCTCACCGGCAACGGTGGAGAAGCGGGCGAACATGGGAGTCGCTTTTCCGACCTCGGAGAAGATCTTCGCCTTGGTGTACTTGGTGATGTCGTGCGTCACGGTGAAGGTTCCGAAAGCGCCTGCGCCCTTGGCATGCATACGCCGCTCTGGAATCACCTCGCGGTCGAAGTGTGCCATCTTCTCGATAAACCATACGTTCTCGAGTAAGGCGGGCCCGCGTTTGCCAGCGGTCTTAATATTCTGGTTGTCATCAACGGGAGCGCCGAACGCTGTTGTCAATTTCTTCATGATTCTCCTCTATTTCGTAGGTAGTTGTTGCTATTAGGCCGTAGCAGGAGTCCCCGGACGGTTTGCCCATAGAGAGCGAATCGTGATGCGCGCGGCGTTCTCTGCCTCTTGCGGCTGGGTTACGTTGCCCATAACAGCACCTTAAGGCTCTGCGTTTGAAACCTCTATGACGCATATCCGTCGTTTTCGGACACGTTCACGACAACCGCTCCTGTTAGGTCGGATGTATCGTCGTTTCGACCAACATGCTGGCCAACACCAGAGATGTCTTCGACGGTAAGGTAAATCGTGTTTTGCTTCCAGAAAGAAGAAGTGCTGCCGCGAATCTTGCTCTCATCGATCTTTTCCACTCTCACGTCGGCTGTGCCAGTTGCTCGCCGGAAACAATTTGAGAGTATCGCCTCAGTAAGCGTCGAGGTAGATGGGCTGGGCTATATTTGATATTGCACTTTCCGAGTAGCTGCGAAAGCGCACGATTGACATGCCTTTGCACTGCATTCTCGGCGACAGGTGGCTGTAGCAGGAAGGGCGAACCTGCTGCCGCGCGCTTCTTGGACGCACGCAATGGCCAGCCCCCATGTCCCAAAATGCTGGATTCTCGTCATGCCATCCGAGGCCCCGCTCAACTATCCTGAAGATTGAGCGGAGTACGCATATCAATCAACAGGGAGCCCACATTGCTTACGAATCTGCTCATAATCCCCACCGTCAAGGCTGCTGTTGAAGCCCTCCAGAATGTCGACAGGGATGCGTGGAATCGCCTCTTTACGCCGAAGGCAGTACTCTATGACGATGGAAGTCCACGTGACCTCAAGCGTTTCACCCAGGAGTCATTCGGCCGCGAGAGATTCATCTGTATCGACCGAGTCGCTAACAACGGTTTTTACATCGAAGGAGACTTTCGTTCAGACGAATCGGGAACCTTCCGCGCGTATTTCAACTTTGAGCTGAACGACTCTGGCCGTATCGTTCGCCTCGACATTGGAAAGGTAGAGGATGTCGCTTAAAATATCATCTTGCAGCACTGACTGTTGTCATGTTCTGCATCGTCGGATCACCCGCCGGAGCCGTTTCGTAAAAAGTGAAGTTCGCCATCGTTTGATGATGGCTCTATCGATTGGAGAAAAATACCGTGTCTGAGTTGCCAAGCGTCCCGATGACCCTTGAAGGGTCCAGCGTTCTTCATCAAATGTTTCGGTTTGACTGGGAGTCCTGGAAGAAACTCTCTGTGCAGGATCAACGCGAGATAGAAGCCGAGGCTGTCGAACTTTTTCAAACGTGGGAGAAGGGATACGGCGAGCCGGCGAGAAATCAGTCCGCGATCTACTCGCTATTGGGACACAAAGGAGATCTTCTCTTCATTCATTTCAGAGACTCGTTCGCCGAGCTCAACCGACTCGAACTCGAACTCGCTCAAACCCGCCTGAATGGCTTTCTGCAACCGCAGCACTCTTACCTCTCCGTCGTCGAACTTGGTCTCTATGAGTCCTCGGCAAAGACCTACGCCGCCCTCGCGGAGAAGGGATTTACCCAGGGCTCCGCCGAATGGAATGCGGGAGTGCAGGAGGTTGCGGCACGCCAATCAAACGCAATGGCGCAGCGGCTCTTCCCCTCGATTCCGCCTGCGAAATACCTATGCTTCTATCCGATGGACAGGAGACGCGGCGAAGCACGGAACTGGTATACCGAGGCGATGACCGACCGTCAGCGCATGATGCACCAGCATGGAATGATCGGCCGCCGCTATGCGGATTCGGTGCGCCAGATCATCACTGGATCGATCGGCTTTGACGATTGGGAATGGGGCGTCGACCTGTTCGCTGAGGACCCTATTGTCTTCAAAAAATTAATCTACGAGATGCGGTTTGACGAAGTGAGTGCCATCTACGCTCTCTTCGGGCAGTTCTTCATAGGAGTCCGGCTGCAGGCTGACAACCTTACATCGTGGCTCAACGGCAAACTTACATAGACGACGCGACTGCAGGGGTTTGACCGTCAAGGCTCAAACCCCTCATGTTGTAACCGCCGGAGTCGCTATCGCTTTCCTGTTACAGGAAGCAAACGGCCACCTCCCGGCTCGGCTTGCGCAGCAGATGTGTGGGTTCTGCCTCACCGCAGGCGGTGCCGCAAATGGGTGAGCTTATCCAATGTTGTTGAGGTGGATAAATGGGTACTCGAGAAGTCGACTGACGAGAAACTTTCACTTTTAATCGTCAACGCACAGCGGCAATGTCCGGTGGAAGATGAGGTCAACCAGCAAACACAAGTGACCAGTGATTCTGTATCAAACGCCGTCAGCGGGCGAAGTTTAGCGATGACTCTTCGACTGCAAAATTCCGGGTCTGAGCGTTGCAACGGCTCCTCCGGCATTCATAGCATTAGCTGCTAGTTCGAAGGCCGTGGCTACCGAGGGATGACCACGTTCGCGTAGTGTCTTGAGCAGGAAAGAGAAGAAAACGGGACGGCCGAAGCCGCCCCTACGAATGCTTCTGATGGAAGAGATCAGAAGTTGACTTTACCGAAGACCTGAACAACACGGCCACCGACGCCAGCTCCCTGGAAGGAGCCGTACGGGCTGGTTGGCGGAGCTGCGATCGAGCTGATCGTTCCAAGACCGTTACTTGCGATGTTCGCTGCCGGCAAGGCAAAGTTGGGATGGTTGAAGACGTTGAAGGCATTCGCACCGACCTGGAGATTTAGTGCTTCACGGTGGTACAGCTTCTTCATCAGCGCCAGATCGGTGTCTGCATAGTGCGGTCCGTTGAACTGGTTACGCGCCGCATTGCCGAAGTCCGTCTGGGCGTTATAGGCGACAAAATCGGAGGTCGTGAAGCAAGGCGTCATCACAGCACCTGCACCGCAGTGGCGGTTCATGTGCGGGTTGACGAAGTCAACCAGCACGCCGCCCAGGTCCGTGCCGCCGGTGTTTGCGGGCGCCGCCGCGCCGTTGTACACCGTGAAGGGTTGTCCGCTGCGGTAAAAGCTCTTACCGGAGATGATCCAGCCGCCCAGCACCTGGTTCTTGATGGCCTTCTGGAAGTGGAACGGCATGTCGTAGACGAAGTCCAGCATGAAGCTGTTGCGGATATCATAGTCCGACACCGAGTAGTTCAGGTGCCCCACGTTATATGGATCAATCTGGAAGTTCGAGTGAGCGTAGTAGGAGTTATAGTTGTAAGGCTCGTTGGTGATGCCGCCGTTCGAGGCATCGTCCATCGCCTTGCTGTAGGTGTAGGTTGCGTCGATCGTCAGGCCCTTCTCGTCGATGTGCTTGTAGGTAACCGAGCCGCCGTGGTAGTTCGAATGTGCGGCATTGGTGAAGCTGTTGACACCCGCAAAGTTCGGATCAGGTTGTGCCGTAGGGAGGCCACCGAATCCAGTCGAGGAGTACGCATTGACGGCACCATTGGTAATGATCTCGTTGTAGCCCGTGTTCCCGGCGTAGGCCAGAATGATGGCATCGGACTTCGAAAACTGGTGCTGTACCTGCAGGTTGAATTCGAGATAGGTCGGATTCTTGAACTCATGCGGACCGACGGTGAAGGTCGGCGGTGCGTACGAGGGGATGGTATTCGTCAATGAGCTGGAGCTGGCTCCATTATTGATGCCGGCCTCGACGCCATTGAACGAGGCGAGGGAGTTGGCCATTGCCGTTCCAGGAACCTGGGCCGAGCCGACATTCCCGGAGACAATCGTCGCGTTGTAGACGTTCGGAAGGTTATCGATAAAGCCGTCGAGGAAGCCGGCCGGATAGAGATCGGTGAACATCCCGAAGCCGCCGCGGACAACGGTGTGGCCGTCGCCGGTGACATCGTAGTTAAAGCCGAAGCGCCCCTGCGGATTGATCTTCTGAACGCTGGTGAAGGGGTGCGGCTGATAGGCATTCACCAGCATGTTGTACGGAGTCAACGTGGTGACGCCCGCCTGCGGGAACGTGCCATTGTAGAGCGAGAAGCAGTTGTTGGTGCAGAGCGGATTACCGGTGCGGTCGAAACGGATTCCAGCGGTCAACTTCAGCCTCGGTCTGACCTGCCATTCGTCCTGCGCATAGACTCCCAGATTGTAGAGGGCGAGATGGGCAGTCTTCTGGTTCGTGAGCGACTGGGTGAACTCCGAACCATCCGTCGGGTTCAGGGCTCCGTTCGCGAAATCGCTCATGTACAAGGAGTACGTTCCGGCAAAATTCTGCTGCGAGTCGTAGTCGGAGATATCGGCGCGACGGAAGTTGTATCCAAAGCGAAGGGTATGGTTGCCCTTGAGCACCGAGAGATCGTCGACAAACTGGTACTGGGTAACGTTGCGGCCATCGATATAGTTGTTGGGCAGGCCCAGGACCAGGTTACCGCCGTAGGACGCCGATCCATTGGAGCCGCCATCGAGCATCGAACTCAGATAGGTTGGGAAGGCTGCCAGAGTTGCGTTCGTGTTCGCGGGACCGAAGTAAGCGGTGTACCAGTTGGCCGCGAAGATGAATTGATTGGTGATATTAGGGCTGATGAGATAGGTGTCGTTCAACTGACCCTCATAGCCAGGCTGTTTGCTGACGGTGTTGAAGTAGGGGCTGACAAAATTGGTATAGGTCGGCTGGGAGCCGCGGTCCATCTTGTAGCGTCCGAAGAGCCTGTTCTTGTCGCTGATGGCCCAGTCGACGCGGGTGGTGAAGAGCCATTCCTGGTTCTGGTTGGAAGCCGTTCCCAGAGCCGCGGCGGTGCAGGGTGAGGTCGTTCCGAAGGTGCCGCCACTGCTATCCGAAATACCGAGTGCGGCGGCCGATCCGCAGCCCATGGTGCCGGTGCTGTCCTGCAGGAGACCGGTGCCGTTCGTGACCGGGGTCGCCTGAGCGTAGTTTGGCGAGGCATTGTAGAGACCGAAGGCCTGCTGATAGAA
The DNA here is from genome assembly GCF_004217555.1 of Edaphobacter modestus. Lineage (GTDB taxonomy): Bacteria > Acidobacteriota > Terriglobia > Terriglobales > Acidobacteriaceae > Edaphobacter > Edaphobacter modestus. The sequence continues at coordinate 4,191,003 of NZ_SHKW01000001.1, read as the reverse complement.
GGGCACGTTGGCAGCCGGAACCCGGGCCAAAAGCGCCTGCTCAAAGGCCTGCGTGGGAAAGGCGACGTAGCCGGAGGACGGCAGGACATAGTGGAGGCCTTCGTAATCGGCGAAGACGAAGAGTTTGTCCTTGATAATCGGGCCGCCGCCGTTCAGTGCCCACTGGTTGGAGACTGCCTTGGAGCGTCCGACGCCCGCCTGATTGCGGAACCAGTCATTCGCGTTGAGGATGGTGCCGTTGTACCAGTAGTCGGCCGCTCCATGGAACTGGTTGCTGCCCGACTTGGTGGTCCAGTTGATGATCACGCCTGCAGCGCGACCATACTGCACACTGTACCCGTTCTGCACGACAGCGGCTTCGGAGACTTCGCCCTGACCCAGGGTCAGGTTACTCGATCCTGAGTTGTTCAGGTTCAGGAAGGGATCTTCGTCGTCATATCCGTTCAGAACGAAGAGATTCGAGGTGCCCGGCAGACCGTCAGAGCTGAAGTTGCCGTAGGCGCCGCCGGAGTTGAGAACGACACCTGGGACGCTATAGGCGACGGTCGTAATGTCTCCACCGGGAGCCGGAAGATTCTGGATCTGAGCTTCGGTGAGGGTCGTAATCGAAGCGGGAGACTGCGTATCCGTCAACTGCGCTTGTTGAGAGCTTACGTTTACGGTGGTGTCGGCGGTAGGGCTCACAGTGAGGTCCAGATTTGGCACCTGGCCAACCAGGACGGTGACGATCGTCGGCGAGGAGGATAAACCGTTTGCCGTAACACTGACCTCATACCTGGACGGCTTGAGCAGTGGAGCGCTGTAACGCCCCGCATCATTGGTTGTGACATTGATGGTTGCGTTCGTCGCGGTATCGACGATCTTGACGTTGGCTCCAGGAACAATTGCGCCAGACGAGTCCTGAACCACACCCGTCAGTGCACCCGTCACGGCATTTTGAGCTTGCAGGACTCCGGGGAGCAAAAGGGCCGCAAACAGCAGGCCCAAAGCGAGCAAAAATCTTTGGGGGAGAGTGGAGATGAACTCCATGACTTCGTTAGCAAGCGTACTGTCGGGAACTCTGATGCCCGAGATGAGTACTGCTTGAGAAGTATGTGCCTGTTCCATGTTGCGACTTCCTTTGCTGGGTGAAGTGGGGAGGTTTCCAATGCCGTTCTCACATTTAGCAACTTGCTTGCCAAACCCAATTTGCCCCAAAGTTGACCGAAAGGACAGAACTGGAACGGACTCATGCGTCGAAATATCGACGTTGTCGATCACTTCTCGACACTCGTGGCAGCTGCTTGTACTGTCAGTAGCATTGATGTCGGCAACAACCACCTCAAGCACGCATTTTGATTGCGCGGAGATTTACGACGCCGCTCGAAAAAGTAGTAGACGCGGCTGGAGCGATTGAACAACAGAGTCGATTCTGTATCGTGGATGAAATCCGTGATTTCGTTGGCAGGTTTACTGCTGGGAACTCTGATGCCCGAGATGAGTACTGCTTGAGGAGCCTGAGTTGATATGGTCATGAACGCCTACCGTGGTGATTTGGTCAAATATCCACGCTAGAACTTGCGGTGTGCGAATGCCATGACATGATTGCAGCAATTTAGGACATCGCAATCTACGAGGCTGACGCACGCACGCGTGTGCTCTTGAAGTAACTGGCGTATTAACTGCAATAACACTGAGGACTCCAAGAAAGTTGCGGCGCATCTGCAGATTTGAAGCCGCAGGAGTCGGCTTTTTTTGAGCCCGCGAGAGGAGCGGCCTAAGGATAAAACGGAAGACAGTGGGAGATCCCCAGGCACTGTTTCGCAAGGTGAAGACCGAAAACCAGCTTAGTTTCACCTCGTGGATTAATTACGAGTCCGATGGACGACACGCGAAGGAAGTGTGTCGCACTAAACAAATTTCAGACAAGCATCTTCTTTTTAATGAGTGATGAGCTGAATAGATTCAGCCGCAAAAAGGATGGCGCAGCTCAAGACCGGCCGACTTCGACTCCGGCATCCTTTTTGCCTTGCTCGACGCAGATGTCTCCCGTTGCTGTACATAGAGATCATCCAACGATCTCCACTGTGCTGCCATAGTCTGCACCAGCTCTGGTTTCGACCGAGCCAGATCCTTCTGCTCGCAGCGGTCAATCCTCATGTCATAAAGCTCCCACGGTCCATCCAGGCCCTTTGCCACGATCTTCCAGTCGCCCTTCCGCAAAGCGCGGTTGTTGCTATGGTTGAAATAGAGAAAGTCGCGCTGGGTCTTCTGTCCACCCCGGATCGAACCGATGAGACTCACACCTGGTAGCGGCGGTCCCACAGGCTGCAGAGACTTCAAATCACCGCCGGCCAAGTCGACAAATGTTGGTAGCACATCGATGAAATGGCATGGATCGGTCCGCAATGTGCCGCCATTCTTCACGCCATTAGGCCAGCTCACGACCATCGGCGACGCGATGCCGCCCTCGTACACCCACGACTTATGCAACCGGAAGGGCGTATCCGCCGCCGTTGCCCAGGCTGGCCCGATGCTAAGGAACGACTTCGCCGAACCCGGTGCCGCCTCCCGATCATTCCCGTCTCCGCGAATGATCTCTTCGCCGCTGGCGCCATTGTCAGAGAGGAAGACAATGATTGTGTCCTCAAACACGCCCATGCCCTTCAGCTGCTTCGTCACCTTGGCGATCTCCGCATCCATGCGTGTGATCATGGCGGCATGGATCGACATCTTTACGCTCTGAAACTTCTTCTGCTCTTCAGTCAGAGTGTTCCACGGCACAGAACGCGTTACCTCGCCGGGCCCGATGCGTCGTCGAAGCTCCTCCTCCGTGAAGTTCCACGGCGGATAGACATCTGGCTCCATCGGTGCAAGGTCGCAGTTGATCAGCCCCATCTCACGGAGCCGTTTGTAACGTCGCTCGCGTAGAACGTCCCATCCTTCATCGAAGCGGCCTCGATAATGATCGATGTCAGCCTGAGGCGCCTGCACCGGGAAGTGCGGCGCATGAAATGCGAGGAAAAGAAAAAATGGGTCGTCTTTGTGGCTCTTTTGATGATCGCGCAGAAAATCTACCGCATAGTCCGCAATCGCCGTTGTGGAGTAATACCCCTCCTTCGGCCGTGGCAGTTCTACGTCATCCAGCAGATGGCTCTCCTGGGTGAAATATCGGCTCTCATCCATCATGGTGTAGGTTCGATCGAAGCCCACGCCATCGGCCCGCGGCACAAGCCGCATGTGCCATTTGCCGGAGTGATAGGAACGGTATCCTTGGCGCTTCAGGTACTCCGGTAGAAAATGCGTGTACTCCGGAATATTTCCCTTCGTCATCACATCCGCCGCGGTCTGCTGCGCGTAGCGCCCGGTGAGTAGGCAGTTCCGTGAAGGCCCGCAACGAGCCGTCGAATACATCTGGGTGAACTTCGTTCCGCCCTTCGCCAAGGCATCGATCGTAGGCGTCTCGATCTCTCCGCCGAAACAACCGGCATCAGAGAAGCCCATGTCGTCGGCAAGCACAAGGACGAAGTTCGGCTTGTGCGGTGTCGTCTTCGCCATGCCGGGTACAGTATTCAGCGCACATCCGACGCCAGCGGTCCCGGCTTTTTGCAGGAAGCTTCTTCGGTCCATTATCACTCCGATTAGAAATAGTACTTACCGCTGAGCTGAATCTGGCGCGGATCGTTTGGGTTGTCGCGGGTCGCGGAGATACGCGCAAAGGTCGACGGCGTCGTGAAGTTCAGCGAACCCGGCTGAGCGAAGTTCGCCGTGTTCGTTACGTTGAACACTTCCCCTCGAAACTCAAAGTAGCTCTCACGAAACGCGTTGAAGCGCCGGAATACTGAGAAGTCGAGACGTCGAAACGGAGGCCCGCTCACCTGGCCTCCAGGCCCTCCCAGATTTGCGATGGTGGCAGAGTTCGCCGTCGCCGCAGGCGGGTTGGCGAACGCGGCAGGATTCAGAAACTGTGTCACATTATGCGGTCCCGCATAGAGGTCCTGTCCCGGCACCTTCAGCGCGAAGCACCCCAGCCCCGCAGCCGTCGTTGTCGTGCAAGCCACGGAGAATGGCTGTCCGTCCTGCACGGTGAGTATCCAGTTGGTTGACCATCCTCCAGCTACCCAGGCTGCAGCACCGCTCGTAAGAAACCTGCGGCCCTTGCCAAATGGAAGCTCATACGTTCCGCTCGTGTGCACGATGCGGCGCACATCGATGTCGCAAAGCGTGTTGTCTGCGCCAAGCCCCATACCTTGAACGTATGGCGCACGCACGTTGCCAACACCGTTGTCCAGAAGGTCGCGCACATTGCTCATGCACTTGGAGTACGTCATGTTGGCCGTGAACGCCAGACCGTTCGAGAACCTCCGCTCCGCGCCAAACTGCAGCGAGTTGTAGTTGCTCGCGCCGTTGCGGCTGAGATAAGTGCCTCCCGTGGCGAAGTTCGGGAAAAAGGAGATCGTCCTCAGCGTTGTCGTCGCAGGCCGAATCAGGTTGGTCGTATTCGTGGGCAGACTGGTCTGGATGTGTCGCGAATTTCCACCGATGTAGCCTGCGAAGACGATCGTATTGGGAGCGACCTGATACTGCACCTGCAGACTATAGGCCTGGGTGTAACCGGTCTTCGGAAAGCGCGGCTCACCATTGAAGGCCAGCGACCCTGGCACCACCGAGGACGGCGACAGAGAGATATTGTCGAACCCCTGGGAGATCGGTCCAATCGAGCCGTCGGCCTGACCCGTCGCTGGATTCACAATGCCTGCCACGGCGCTGCCGCCTGTAAAACTGGTCGTAACCTGAAACGGAAAGTTGATGTACGGTGAAATTGACAGACCGTGATTTTCATTCGCCTGGTAGAACAGGCCATAACCGCCCCGAACAGACACCTTCTGTGCTGGTTGAAAAGCAAATCCAATGCGCGGGGCGAAATTTGTCTTCTGCGCAAGACCGATCGCGCTGTCTGCCGTCGGCGTCAACAGAATGTTGTTCGCCGCAAGAAAAGAAGTAAATGTCGTCCCAAGCTCCGACAGACGCCGCTGCGGAAAGTAGTAGCGAGAGAGACCGTCCGGAGTATCGCCCGTAGCTGCCGCGACAAAGTTGCCGACACGCCCGTCTCGTTCCGCAGGAATGCCCAGAAACTCGTAACGCAGACCGAGGTTCAGCGTAAGCGTTGGAGTAACGCGCCAGCTGTCTTGTCCATACGCAGCATAATAGTTTCGGATCGGATAAAACGCCGGCGGAAAATTGGTCGCCGTCAGCGTATTGGCGCCTCCCAGATAATTGACGCCCCCGGGCACTGTCGATGCGATCGGATTCAGAAGGAACTGGGCGCGGTCGGTTGACCCGTCCGTATTGTTGACGACCGAAGTATAAATGCCGCTATGGACAAAGTCGCCGCGCGAGGCTGTTGGCGTCGCCATGGGAAACGCCACGTTCTGAAACTCAAAGCCGGTGCGGATCTGATGATGGCTGCGATCGAAGGAAACATTTTCCGTCACCTGCAGGACGTTGCTTGCCTTGTCGCTTGGCAGAGTGCCCGCAGCTCCCAGATTGCTGAGGCCGTTCGCTCCACCAAACTCGAAGAGAGGAAGACCGCCGTTCTGCGCAATCTGCGGAATTCCAGGAATCCCATACTGCTCGGGGATACCGAGCGTGTTTGCCTGTGGCTGCAGCCGCTTATCGAAGACGCGGCTGTAACCCACGCGTGCTTCGTTCACAAGGTGCGACGTCAGGATATGCGTCCAGCCGAGTGCGCCGTTCTGCGACTCCGTATATCCGTTGCCCGGACGCGACGCTCCGCCATCCGCTATACCCGGAAACGGACCAGGCGTCACCTGGTCGTTGTACATAAAGCTGTACCGGAAGAAGACAGAATCCTTCTGGCCAATCTGCTGATCGATTCGCGCATCGAAGCTGTTGATGTTGGTTACATTGTTGGGGCTGCTTGTGTAGTTGTTAATCAGTCCCCCGCTTGTCGGCGCAGGATAGAGCTTCAACAGATTCACTGCGCCTGGATACATGCGGCTTGCTGGAATCTGATTCATCTGTGCGATGGACGCTGCATCGGTGTAGACGCTCTTTCCCGCAACCGATCCGTTGTAGAAGGGATCACGCACGTATCCGCCAGCCGTACCCGCCAGTCCTGTCACCGGGTCAATGCCGCTCGCCGGAATGGCACGTGTCGTCGCGGGGTCAAACACGGTGCCCGTTGGGAACGATCGCCCCAGCGCATCGGTCCGGCTTCCCGTCTGCAAGGTGATCAGGTCCTGCAGGTTGGTGAAGTTGCTCGCCGCCTCCGCCGCTGTGGGCACGGTCCTTGTATATGTCTTCCCCTGCACAATGCGCGAGCCCTGATAGTCAACAAAGAAGAACGTCTTGTCGTGCCCGTTATAAAGGTGAGGGATGATGACGGGGCCGCCCAGCGTCCCACCGAACTGATTCAGTCGGAACTTCGGCTTTTGCTGATTTGCAAGGACGAAGTAGTCCTTCGCGTCGAAGAGGTCGTTGCGCACATACTCCCACAGGTTGCCGTGGAAGCGATTGGAGCCGGACTTCGTCGATACATTCAGCACAGCGCCTGCGGAATGACCAAATTCTGCAGAATAGTTACTCGTCTGAACAGTAAACTCGCGCAGAGCATCCGGCGGAGGCATCACCACATACTGCGCCTGGTTGACCAGGTCGCCGATCGCGGCATTATTGTCCATACCGTCGAGCAGATAATTGTTCTGCGTGCGCTTCGCTCCATTTGCCGTAAACGATCCACTCGCCTGCAGATTGCGACCATCGTTCTGAGCAAAGGTCACGCCTGGCGAAAGCTGCGCAAGAAAAGCCGGGTTGCGGCCGTTGAGTGGAAGGGCGTTGATCGCTCGAGCGTCCACCAGCTGCTGCACAGACGAGGTCTGCGTCTCGAGAAGCGCAACCGTGGACTCCACCTGAACGCTCTCCGCAACCGATCCGACTTCCAGTTTGAACCCAAGCTCCAATCGTGACTGGATGGACACCGTAACATGGCTCTGGACGCTCTTCTTGAAGCCGGGCTTCTCCGCGGTCACCGTATATACGCCCAGCTTGACGGGACTGAACGTGAAGCTGCCGTCGTTCCCTGCCTGCACCATGTTACGGATGCCGGTATTCTCTTCAGCAATCGTGACTGTCGCTCCAGGAACAGTGGCTCCTGTGAGGTCCGTGACCTGCCCTACAATCGACCCCGTATCGACCTGCGCCCGCAGAACGCAGGGGACGATCAGCAGCATGAGAAATGCCGAAACAGAAATTGCGAGCCGACGTGCTGCCTGCACCAGGAAACGCATGAAATGCTCCTTCAACATCCAGTTAGTAGCTGGAAAATCGCAGCTTCCAATCAATTCACGAGCAAGAACGCAAGACTCGTCTCTTCGAAAAACTGCTCTGGTTGTACTTTTATTTTTGGCGAAGTCAGAAGACTCGACTAGAGCAGACAGGAACTGGAGCAACAACAAGGCACGTGACAACACGTGCGACAGGTAGAGTCCATGAAGTTCTGCGTCATAAAAGCGAGTCTAGGTGCAATCCAAACCCTGTGTCAAGACGAAACGCTGGCACACTTGGGTCAACCAAAGCATAATAGCGCTGGAGATTCACGATATGAACCGCAGAACTTTCCTGAGCACGGGTATCACTGCCGGACTCGGCATGACAGCGGCTCGTAAGACAAACGCAACCGTTGTCCGTCGCCCCAACGTCCTCGTCCTTCTTCCTGACCAATGGCGTGCTCAGTCCGTCGGCTGCTTCGGCAACGAGGAGGTCCACACGCCGCACCTCGACCAACTCGCGGCCGAAGGCGCATTGTTGCAGAACGTTATCGCCAACTCGCCGGTCTGCTGTCCTGCGCGAGCCGTCATCCTCTCCGGTACCTACGCCAGTACGAATGGCATGGTCGCCAACGATCTTCGCCTTCGGCAAAATGTGCCGAGCGTCGCGGAGTCCTTCGCCAAGGCTGGTTATCGCACGGCATACATCGGGAAGTGGCACCTCGACGGAGGTCCGCGTGATCCCGGCTTTGTTCCACCAGGTCCGCGTCGCCATGGCTTTGAGTTCTGGGCCGCTAACGAGTGCAGCCACAAGCCCTACGGCAACCCGTACTTCCACGACACACCAGACGCAATCCTCTCGGACAAGTTTGAGCCTGAGGTATGGACGGACGAGGCACTTCGCTTTCTGGACGCCGCCGGCACCGATCCCTTCTTCCTCGTCGTATCGACAGGCGCACCTCACGATCCCTACATCGCGCCAAAGCGCTACATGGACATGTACGATCCTGCGAAGCTCACGATGCGTTCCAACTGGACCTCTGTCAAGGGAGGTACGCGCGAAGATATCGCAGGTTATTACGCATGTATCACCGCCGTAGACGATCAGGTAGGACGCATCCTGGCGAAGCTTCACGAACGGAATCTGGAGAAGGACACCATCGTCCTCTTCACTTCGGACCACGGGAACATGCTCGGCTCACACGGAAAGACGCTCAAGCAGAAGCCATGGGAGGAGTCCATCCGCATTCCCGGCATCCTGCGCTACCCGGCGCGTCTGCGCTCCGGACAACAGAACGACACCGTGTTCACGCACGTGGACTTTGCGCCAACTCTGCTCTCGCTCTGCGGGCTTCCTGTGCCTGCAGCGATGCAGGGACAAAACCTTGCCAGCGAATTGCTTGGCAAACGGCATCCGTCAGACTCTGCAGCCGCGCTGCTGCAGATCTTCGGTCCCGCCGGGAACGAAGAAGGAGGCGGCTGGCGAGGCATTCGCACCCGGACTCATCTGTATGCTCGCACGCAGGATGCACCGTGGCTTCTCTACGACCTGATCAACGACCCCTACCAGCTACGTAACATGGTTGCAGAGCAAGAGCATCAGAGCCTCCGGCAATCTCTGGATCACACTCTCACGACACGGATGGCGAGCATTGGTGACCGCTGGCAGGCTGATTGGATGACACCCATCGGCAACGGTCTCGATCGCTACAAACCTTTCGAAACAGTGCAGGAGTATTTCGCGTTTCGCCAACAACTACCGTGACGCTTTACATGGACATTGCGCAGCGGGAGCCTATTTTTGCAGCTCAACCAGCCGAAGGCAGCAAAGCGGTGTGGTCGCTGCAGGTTTGATGAGAATGGGGCCGCCGGTCGCAACTGCAGAAATCACCTGATGACCGAATTGCACTCTTCTTCTGGTTTGGACTTCGATCATTGAATGACTAGGAGTGATGCGGGTTCAGTATCGAAGGCGCGTTGAAATTCAGGATCATGATGTCCAGCCATGAAATTGGGCTACGCGTGGTTCTTGGCACCCCGCAAACCGGCTGTGTATTTTTGCCACAGCGGGACGACGTCTGCCAGCTATCAGTCGAAATACGGTCGCCGCTCGTCGCTTTGCCGACACGCACGAATGCAATCGCACTGCGCACTTGAGTCCTCGGAAGCGAGTCCAACGCGTGAAAGATATGAGAGAAAACTAGTTAGGTCAAATCGTATAGCTGACTAAGAAAAGCATCAAGAGTGGCATTACAGATGCTCCTAGAGAGAAGACGCATGCGGTAAGCAATGCAAATGACGTCGAGGAGATCGTATGAAAAACGTAAGCAAACTAATTGTAAGCATGGGGTTGCTATCCCTGTTGTCCGTGATGCCTCTCGCCGCACAGATCGCTACCAGCGAGGATTTTACAACCTCATTTCCGTTTTACGCTGGCAACGCCAGGATGCCGGCGGGCTCCTACAGAATCATCCCGTCCGAAGAGGATGGAAGCATATTGCAGATCCAGAGTAGCGATGGCGTGCATGCGGTGTTCGTCGACATCATACCCACGCTTTCTGCACAACCTCACCCCCACTCTGATGTCACCTTCCACAAATATGGAGACACCGAGTACCTAAACCGGATTTGGATCGAAGGCCAGGAATATGGAATGAAGGTTGATCCTACTAAAGCCGAAACGAAAGCAGCCGCGAACGCTAACGCTGTGAAACATTTACTATCCACCAACTAACGATAGCAACAACGCTCTCCCTTAAGCCTCCAACGCGGCTTGTAGTTATACCGCATACGGAAAGCCGCCTTACATCGTAACCAGCGGACGACACCAATGCTGATGGAGGTGTGATGATGTGGAACCGCCAAGTGATTTCCACATCATCACACGTCGCGCGGTCTGTTCATGCTTGAGAGACATTTCGGATGCGCCCGCCTAGCCTAGGCGTACTCGAAATCCTCGGCCCAGCAGAATATGGGAAGCCTCAATATGAAGTAGCCGCCATCTGTTGATCGAAAGAGGCGCGGTTGAACTCGGTCCTGGGATTCGGGCGGGTTCGGCGCTGGCCCGAAATCGACGCGTTGTGCGGCGTCTTCTTGGCCTGGATGACCTCGTGCATCGGCCGACATCCTCAGCAACCTTATTAACGAGCCGTTCGACTTCGTCTCCTCTGCAGAAGGTTTCGTGCTCGTAGCGCGGCTACATATCCGACAGGCGCCAGAGGACGGAATTGCTCTGCGGATATGCCCTGCAAGCGCGTACTGCATATGCGGATATCACCTGATCCTTCTCGCCTGCGCCTTCACCATGGCCCGCAGTTTTCGCCGTGATGGCGCACAGGCTTGCGCTGATCAACCTACTCAACTTCTATCTCGCACATCACTTCCCTGCTATCGTCTGCCCGCTTCTGCTCATCTATTTCCCACCGCTGCTCGATATCTTGCCATGTACGTCCTTTATTCACGCATTTCTGCTTGCTCTTGCGTCATACCGAGGCTGAAAAGGCAACCTGCTGGCCAGCGGGTCAGTCTGGTTGTTTGCGCAGTTCGGCCTTCGAACGAGCGTTCACGATGTGGTCGTTCACGTCACTGCCCTGCTGATTCCGCTACAGGACACCGGCTCCTTTAACCTCTTCGCTTGGCGGATGGTCTAGGTATCCGGATTGTGCATCGGCGCCACCTCCGCCCGGGAAAGCTGCTCTTTCAGGTGGCCGCTCCGCTTCGTTTATCAGGTCAGCATCCTTATGCATCTCCTTCCTTGGTGGTGCGGCACGACTGGTTTGGGAACCATCTCACTCAGCAGGCGCTCGGCATGTGGCGACGTAGCAGACTGCTTTACACGGATGTCCTTTTAGAAGCCGAAGATGCAGGAGGGCGGTCGTTTGGAGATGGGGTGCTGCCCAGCTTTCTTCAAGAAAACAAACCTTGGGAACCGAACAATTCGCCGCCCTTTTGCTAAACGAAGTGCTCGAATGGTCGCGTGACCCAGTCGCGACAGGCTCGATCCCATTGGTTTTGTTACCGCTGTGCTCATTTTGATTCGGAGCCGAAGCTCTCCGCCCTGCAGCAGCCACAAGAACGCTTTCTTTTGACTGGGCGATTCATTGCCCCGCCGACAAGAAGAGCGATGTCGAAAATCAGGCCTCTGTCGGTATTTCGACGGAGACTTTGACGCTTTTCAAACACACTGAAAACCTCCACAGAACAACACTCGTGAATTCAGGTACATCGCAGATGTTCATTTGCCCAGATTCTTGGCAATGCAAATGCATTCACCACGATTGAAGAGCTGAAACGGCCCTTCAATGGAGGACACAATGCGTTCTGATCTGATTTTCAGCGCAATGACCCACGTTTCAAATCGTTTTCTACTAACTAAGCTTGCAGCGCGGGCAACCCGTAAACTTCACAGGCCAAATACTCGCATCCAGGACACGACGAACGACGTATTTATGTACTTCAGCCGGTCCAACCCAATCCCAATCGTGCGATATACCCCGTAACTGGCAGCATTCCGTTGCACCGCGCAAGCTGAAAGAAGGAGATTAATATGCAGGAGCCTATGCCCATCTGTGACGAGAGAACCACAACCCACGCAACCGGTACCGACGTCTGGAATATCCTGACCGACGAGATGAACAGTCTGTACCTGTTGTCGTTCCTGCTAACCGCTGACCTTGATAAAGCCGGACAGTGTTTTTTCAGCGGAATGGGAGAATGCGCAGAGGAAATTGGCGCTTTCATGGCGTGGGCGCAAGCACGGGCTCGACGCACGATTGTCCAGCATGCGATCTGGATGATCATGCCTGCGCCGGAGCGTACGGATGAATTTCCGTTCGTTCCTCTCAAACGATCAGCTGTCTCTGGAGAGGCTAACCTCTTTGGCTCGATTCTCAGACTCAATGCGTTCGAGCGTTTTGTCTATGTGATGTCGGTCCTCGAAAAGCAATCCGATGACACTTGCTCTACTCTCTTGCGATGCTCGCGACGGGATGTCATGATTGCGCGTGCGCTGGCAATCGAACGTCTGGCAAACACCTACAATCCCTACGATCCACCCGTTGAGGCCCTTGGGGCCTGGCAAACAAGGTTCGCGAATCATTGCGCCTGACTTCGAAGCCATCTTCCGCGCAGACAAGCGAGATTTCGTCTGACCGGCCGAGAAGCCCGGAAGAGTTGTACTCATCAGATTGCGAAATAGGGCTTGTTTCTGGCCTGTCACATAACAGCTGACTGCGATCTGTTTTGAACACTCTTCTGATGTCTCCTCGGCCAGAACCTTGTGAGGGAGGGGGTCAATGCCTAAGTCAATGCCACAAGCTAATTTCGGTGGTCGGCAAGGGACGATCTCATATTGCGCTATCATTTTCCTGCGGTTAGCTTGAAACTACGGCTGCAATGACGCGGCCGAACATATGCGGACCTCGAGGCATCTATGAGATCGTCCGGCAGTTGGCTCTCCAACACGTTGCCGGTACTCATGAACAAGCCGATTATCCGACTTGTCCTCTGCGTTGTGGCGGTGCTGGCTATAGTCGCCGCGCTCTCAATGATACCCGTGTCCGAACGGCCGTTAATCGCCGTTCTCGCCTTTCTGTTTGCCCTTTTGATTGTTTCGGCGCAGTGGGGTCTTCGTTACGCGATATTTTTCTCGCTTCTTGCCGCACTCGGGTTCACCTTGTTGGTCCCCCCGGTAGGCAGCTTAAAGATCAGTGACTGGCGTGACATTTTTGCGTTGATTGCGTTCCTCGTCATAGGAATCACCAGCAGCCATCTCTCCGACCGAGCACGTAAAGAGGCAGTAAAAGCCAACCAGCTCCATACCGAAGCGCTGGCTGTACAGCAACAGTTCGCCGATCTGGTTAATTCGATCGAGGGTATTGTTTGGGAAGCCGATGCCCAGACCTTCGCTTTCACATTCGTCAGCGAGCAGGCGGAACGCGTGCTTGGTTATCCGATGGAAAGATGGCTAAAGGAACCCACATTCTGGAAGGACCACCTTCACCCCGAAGACCGCGATCGGGCAGTGCAATTCTGCCAAGACGCGACCCTTCAGAGAACTGCCCGCGATTTTGAGTACCGCATGATTGCCGCCGATGGGCGAGTGGCATGGATGCGCGATCTGATTGCGGTGGTGGCTGAGAATGGACGCGTGGCACGGCTGCGTGGGGTCATGGTTGACATAACCCGGCGCAAACGGGACGAAGCCGCTTTGCGCGAGCAGGCAAACCTGCTCAACCTCACCCATGACACCATCTTCGTCCGCGATAGGGATGACGTTATCACCTACTGGAATCGCGGCGCTGAGGAGTTTTACGGCTGGACGGGACAAGAAGCCATTGGCAGGGTCACCCACGAGCTGATGCAGACAGTTTTTCCGGCGCCGCTTGAAAAGATCCAGGCAGAGCTGCTGCAGGAGGGACGCTGGGAAGGCGAACTTGTGCACACCAGGAAGGACGGAAGCCACGCTATAGTGGCGAGCCGGTGGTCATTGCAGCGAAACGACAACGGCACGCCCATTGCTGTCCTCGAAACCAACAACGACATCACCGAGCGGAAGCGCGCCGAACAAGCTCGCGAAGAAATCGAGGAGCAATGGAGGGCGGCTTTTGAGAGCAATCCCACGATGTATTTCGTCGTGGATTCGGCAGGAACAATCGTAGACGTGAATATCTTCGGCGCGGAACAGCTGGGCTACAAACGGGAGGAATTGATTGGACAACCTGTATTGAATTCCTTTTACGAACCCGATCGACAGGCGGTACAGAATCATGCGAATTCCTGCTTCGACCAAGCCGGCCGGACGACGAGGTGGGAAGCTAGAAAGATACGTAAAGACGGCACGATGATTTGGGTCCGGGAGACAGCCAATGCAGTGTTTCTGAAGAAGCGGCGGGTGCTGCTGGTCGTATGCGAGGACATTACGGAGCAGAAGCGCGCCAAAGAGGCTGCCCGCAGGAGTGAAAAGGAACTTCGCGACGCGATCGAAACGATTCCCGCGCTGGTGTTTATCACTTTGCCTGATGGTTCCAACGCTTCTGCGAACCGGCGTTGGCGAGAATACACCGGGTTGTCGGCCGAGGAGACCGCCGGCTCAGGCTGGCAATCTGTGATTCACCCGGCAGACGTTGAAATACATCTCGACAAGTGGCGCGCGTCCGTCGCTAACGGTCAACCGCTTGAAGACGTGACGCGGTTTCGTCGCGGAGCTGACGGAGAATATCGCTGGTTTCTGGTTCGCAGCGTGCCGCTGCGCGATGAGGGCCGCAAAATCGTGAGATGGTATGGAACCCTGACGGACATCGAGGATCGTAAGCGGGCCGAGGAAGCGTTAAGGCGAAGTGAGTATTATCTGGCACAGGCGCAGAGGCTGAGCCACACAGGCAGTTTTGGCTGGGCCCCCTTTACTCGCGAGATGAATTACTGCTCCGAGGAGATGCTACGAATTTATGGATACGATCTGCAGGAGCGTATTCCCAGCGGCGAAACATTCGTCCAACGCACCCATCCAGAGGACCGCGAGGCTTTGCTTGAGCGCATCGCGAAGGCAGCCCGAGAGAAGGCCAGTTACACCCACGAGTTCAGAGTACTGCTGCCCGACGGTACTGTGAAATACATCCAGGCCATCGGCAATCCGGTACTCGATCGGAAAGGAGAGATTCTTGAATTTGTCGGCACCGCGATGGATGTTACGGAGCACAAGCGGGTGGAAGAAGCCCTGCGGCGGAGTGAAGCTTATCTCGCCGAAGCGCAGAGGCTGACCCACACGGGCAGCTGGGCTTTCAAGGCCAGGACGAATACGGCGGCTTACTGGTCAGAGGAAAATTTTCGGATTTGGGAGTTTGATCCGCAGCAGGGCGCTCCGGACGCCGAAATGGTGGGTCAACGGATACATCCAGAGGACCGCGACTGGGTGCGCCAACATCGCGAAGAGGCCGTACGCGAGAGAGAAGACTATGCCCACGAGTTCAGGATCGTAATGCCGGATGGAAAAATTAAACACATCCATGTGTTAGGCCATCCGGTCTTTACTGCCAGCGGAGACCATGTAGAAGTCGTCGGTACGCATGTTGATGTGACGGAACAGAAACGCGTCGAACAAGAGCGCGACAGGATGCGCCAATTAGAAGCTGAGCTCGCGCATATAAACAGAGTGACCACGATGGGAGAGCTGACTGCGTCGCTTGCACACGAAGTCAATCAGCCGATCGCTGCCGCCATGACTAACGCCAATACCTGCGTACGATGGCTTGCGGGCGATCACCCCAACATCGAGGAGGCGCGCGAGGCGGCCAGGAGGATTGTCAAAGATGCAACCCGGGCAGCGGAGATCATCAGCCGCACCCGTTTGCTGTTTAAGAAAAGCGCTCAGGAACTGGAAGCCGTTGATCTCAATGAAGTGATCAACGACATCATCGTGCTGCTGAGAAACGAAGCCGCGGAACACAGCGTCTCTGTTCGAACCGAACTCGCGGAGGAGTGTCCGAGAGTCATCGGAGATCGTGTCCAGCTGCAACAAGTCCTCATGAACCTAATGATCAACAGCATTGAGGCAATGAAGCGAGTCGAGGGCAGCCGGGAGCTCACCCTCAGGTTGCAGCGCGACAAAGCCGATCAGCTTCTGGTTTCTGTGATCGACACTGGGGCCGGACTGCCACCAGAGTCCGATAAGATTTTTGATGCGTTCTTTACCACGAAGTCCCAGGGGACCGGAATGGGTCTGGCCATTAGCCGCACAATTATCGAATCCCACGCTGGACGACTGTGGGCAACGTCGAACTCCGGTCGCGGCACCATCTTTTACTTCACACTGCCAACAGAAACCGAGGCCCGGCCATGACCACCGGCGACTCTTCAGCTGTCTTCATCATCGACGACGACGAGTCCATTCGTGCTTCAATCGAAGGCCTGCTTAAATCGGTGGGATTGCGGTCAGAGTCATTTCCGAGCGCACAGGAATTCCTCGCGACTGGCGCGGCCGTCAGCCCCGGTTGCCTGGTTCTGGACGTGCGCCTTCCCGGCCTGAACGGCCTGGATTTCCAACGCAAACTAGTCGAAGCGGGCATCGAGATCCCAATCATTTTCATTACCGGGCACGGCGACATCCCGATGTCTGTGAGGGCGATGAAGTCCGGTGCCATAGAGTTTCTGACCAAACCATTCCGCGACCAGGACCTGCTGGACGCGATTCATCAGGCGCTGGAACGTGATCGCGCGATGCGACAACAACAGCGTGAAATGGCCGATTTACGAAAACGTTATGAGGGCTTGACGGACCGAGAACGTGAAGTTATGCAGTTGGTCATCTCCGGCATGCTCAACAAGCAGATCGCATCCGAAATTGGCACAAGCGAAATCACTGTGAAGATCCATCGCGGCCACGTTATGCGTAAGATGCAAGCCGACTCTCTCGCCGACTTAGTCAGAATGGCGGAGAGACTAAAGCTGCCAACAGCAAAGAATCTGACGTAGAATCACACTGGCAAGCGATCTCGACGTCATCGATGCCCGCAAACTGGCAAATCTTTGCATTGTCATGGAATATGCCACATTTCTTGGCTATCGCTCTTGAAGTCAGCGTTATTGTGGCATACATGCTCGATCGAGGAGTCCACAGGCGCTGACAATAACATTCGGTGCATGAATCTCGCGCCGCTTCGGATATCAGGATTTGGACCGAAGTGTCGGACAAAGGTCCGGAAGCGGCGTGCATTCAGGTATTAGACAACTCATACCAAAGGATAATTGCGCGCCAGTCGCCGCAGGGACTAATCTGCTGATATGGCGACCCAGACCAACGCGACCCAGACCAACGCGAAACTCGTTGCAATTGTCGATGATGACGAGTCCGTTCGGAGTGCTTTGCAAGGGCTAATGAAAGCCGTCGGCTTGCCCGCAAGCGCGTTCGCATCCGCGGAGGACTTCCTCAAGTCGGGGCAGCAGCATCAGACTGCATGCCTAATTACGGACATTCGCATGCCGGGCATGTCGGGCCTGGATTTACAGGCAACACTAAACGCGGAACGTTGCCGGATTCCGACCATCTTCATCACAGCGCATGGGGACGCAAAGATACGAATGCAGGCTCTCCGTTCCGGCGCAGTAGAGTTCCTGTCGAAACCCTTCAGCGATGATGCCCTCCTCGAAAGCGTTTGGGCAGCTCTGGAGATGTAAGCCAATCGAAAGACGCCCGGAGGTTCCAGTGGCAGCTTCGGCAGTATTCAATTCCCGTGAATTCGATCGAGGCGAACGAAGATTTGAGCAAATCGTCGGGAACAGCCGTGTTCTGGAACAGGTGCTGGAGCAAGTTGAACGAGTTGCATCCACCAACTCTACCGTCCTGATAGAAGGAGAAACAGGTACAGGCAAGGAGCTGATTGCGCGCGCAATTTACAACCTCAGCGAACGATGCGGCCGACCCTTCATTAAGCTGAACTGCGCGGCAATCCCCCTGGACCTTCTGGAGAGCGAGCTGTTTGGTCACGAAAGAGGCGCGTTCACCGGAGCTATCGCTCAGAAGATTGGCCGTTTCGAAATGGCTGATACCGGCACGCTGTTCCTGGACGAAGTGGGTGACATCCCGCCACAGCTCCAGCCTAAATTGCTACGGGTCTTGCAGGAACAGGAGTTCGAGCGCCTGGGTAGCGGGCATACCCATCATGTGGACGTGAGGCTCGTGGCAGCAACAAATCGCAACCTGTTGGAAATGGTAGCGCGCAACGAGTTCCGCAGTGACCTGTATTATCGCTTGAATGTTTTCCCCATCCTTCTACCACCGCTTCGGGCGCGCTACGAAGACATTCCGGTATTAGTGACACACTTTGTGGACATATTCAGCCGCCGTATGCGTAAGCAAATCAACCACATTCCACCAGAAACAATGGCCGCACTTACGTCCTACGCGTGGCCTGGCAACATCCGTGAGCTTCAAAACCTAATTGAGCGCGCAGTGATTCTGGCGAACGATGAAGTTCTTCCAAACCCGTTGCCATCCCCGGGGCTGCCCACGGCTACCAGCCCCACCGCATCAACCACGCTCAGCGGCTCCAAGCCTGAGCTCCCCAAAACGCTCAGAGAATCCGAACGTGCTCTCATTCTTCAAACGCTGGACGCGACCGGTTGGGTGATCGGAGGCCCGAATGGGGCAGCCACACAACTGGGACTGAAGCGGACGACACTGATTGACAGGATGAAGAAGCTTGGTATCCGACGTCCGACTCGGCGTGCTGATTCAGCTGACGCTTTCATAGTTCCTGGGCAACCTGGACCACCGGCAGGGCCGTGAGCATTTGGCCAGCCTCTCTGAATGAGAGATTTTGGTATTCGCAATTTCGCTCGAAGAAGAAGAGGAGCGATACGCAGATTTTGTCGAGGGATTGCGCGATGGCTTCCGCGTCTGCTTCGGTCTTCGACTGCGTACAGACGAGACCTGTCATCGCGAAAA
This sequence comes from Edaphobacter modestus, assembly GCF_004217555.1. Classification (GTDB taxonomy): domain Bacteria; phylum Acidobacteriota; class Terriglobia; order Terriglobales; family Acidobacteriaceae; genus Edaphobacter; species Edaphobacter modestus. The sequence goes on along the minus strand of NZ_SHKW01000001.1, from coordinate 4,172,295 downwards.
ACTGCTTTCGGCCTACCGCCAGAAATTTAGAGGACACTGATCCGGCGGCAGGATGTTAAGGCCTTTGTGCAACGCAAACCCGCATGACCCGTCCGCCCACTTGGATTGGATACCAGTGCGCAAGCAAGCCAGTCGCCCGGTGTTGTCGGAGCAGTAGGCTCATCATGTGCATTCGTATTTTTGCCTTTCTTCCCGCCGTCAGTGGGTAGGGATATACGGGCCGGGTGCGGTCCACCGCGACCCTAAGAGTTGCTACGGTATTCTCTGAGCGGGTTTCCCGTTGCTTACGACTGACGCGGAATCGATATGTGCCTTCGCGCGACCTGGACACACACACGTCGACGTCTTGCAGCTTGGTGCATTTCAAGTGCGGGAGCAACGACGGAGAGTACCGCCGAATTTCAGCCAAGGCAAGTATTCTCGCCCGTCTGCCCGTTACAGAAGGCGACCGCACAACCAAACAGGGGAGTGACTGCCCTGCTTGACCGCTCATCCAAATCGAATCTCCCATTCATTCGGCGCGCGCTGTCCGCTTCTTTTGAACCAAACTGAAGTCCAGGCTCCTGGCTGTGACCCAAATACCCTATCGAGGGTAGAGCCGAAGGCAATATCAGCGTGTCACTACGACCATGGATCAACTGCTTCCAACCCACGTCAGCGGCAAGGGGCACCGAATTCTGTTGATAGCTTGCGGAATGCTTCTGGCTCGCCTGGCAAACATTTACATGAGTCCCTGTCCCGTCTTGCTCATCTACAACGAAGTGCGCGGCCTAGCCAGGGAACTCTTGTTTTCCAGAGGTGGGATTACGAGCGATCAGCCATGTCCGCCGATCGAAAAAATGCCGTGAACGATCACTGGGTCAGCACCTAAATATACGTAGTGTCTGCTGCCCCAAAGTCCGGGTATGAGCCAAATGCGAATTGATACGGAGTAAACCAATGAATGCACCATCGGCAACATCGATGTCCAGATTTCGTGTTAAACGCAGGAACTATAGGACGGTGGCATTCTGGGCTGTCATCGGGGCGGTAGTGGCCCTATTCCTCCTTCTTGTCTTCGTATGTTGGGATCTCGTTGTTGCGCACTATATTCTCGTTTAGGATCTGTCTGGAAGGACAGATCCCCTTCCTAAAAACTCGGGATGGCTCGAGCTGCAGGGACAATGCTCGGCCTTGAATCTGTCTTAGTCCGCCCGTCGTGTTTGCGAGTTTGAATGTCCGCGTGAAAGCGCCTGAACCCTCTTGGGTTAGCCTCCCCCCTTTTAACTCTCAACATTTCACGCTCCGGCCGATTTTCAATCGACGATCTTCGTGATGTGAGCGAAGCCTCGTGATTGAAGCCTAGCGCTCAAATACCCTCTCGGCGGTAGAGTCACCTCCGCAGATTAAAGTGTCTCTATGGGTGTACCGAGCGAAACTCGGGATGCTTTAGGAAATGAGGCGCATTATGAAAAAGCTAATGCTTCTTGGTCTGGCTGCCCTAACCTTTTTGGTACCATCTACTGCTTTTTGCGCAGGTCGGGGCGGGGTTGTCATGGGACAAGGTTTTGGTCCCTTTGGTTTTTATGGACCCTACGGCCCTGCGGGGTTTGGTGCCTATCCGTTCGCACCCTATACCATTGCTCCAAACGCCGGCGAAGTCAGGATCGATACACACGTCAAGGATGCCTCAGTCTTCATCAACGGCAACTACGCGGGCAGGATTGGGCAACTCAAGACGATGACGATGCTAGCGGGTAATTACAACATCGAAATTCGCGAACCTGGACGTCCACCCTTTGATGCACCGATCTTTGTAGTTGCGGGCAAGTCGATCAAGCTCCGTCCCGACGTCAACCTCCAGGTGCCCACACCGTCGCCACACTCATAAGATGTGACGGCGAAATCCCAAAACAATAGGAAACTACATCGCTTCCGTGGTGCCCCTGTCTCGCTCCGGCGGAGAGGGTGCACCTCCCTGAAATCCTAACCTTCAATGAGTAGAACGCCAACTAAACGTATTGAGCTCGCACATCAATTGGCTTGGCCTAAGGGAACACCAGAAATCGAGCCCTTCAACGCTCATGCTTCGCTGAAACGAGTTCCTGAACAGACTCGGCAAAAAAAGGAGATACAACGATGAACCGCTTCTCAGTAATTGCCATTTCGACCTTTTTCATGGCTATACCAGCCAGCACCATGCGTGCGGCGACTCTAACTATCGACCAAGCCTCCGCGAAAAGAGCGCAAACAACAATTCAGCAGATCAATAGTCAGATAGAAAATATCTACGAAACTGCATCCTCGATGAGCATGCAAAGTCGAGAGCCAAACAACGTTTCAGAGCAAGGGGAGGAGCTCAATGATCTGGGTGCGGAGATCAATCTAGTTGGGCGCGAGCTGAAAGCATTGAATTCCGAGCGCGACCTGCTTCCCGCGTGGCAGATAGAAGTGATCGATACCATTTTGCCGTCGATGCATGAAATTGCAGATAAATCAACGGACGCGATCATGCTTTTTAATAAGAGCCAGGCCCAACTGTTTGCGAGCAATTACCCCGCGGAGACAGATCAGATAGGCGCTGAGGCAAAGAAGACAGCAAATTTCCTAAGTGATGATCTGAAGCTAGAGAAGACGCAAGCTAAAGAAGCGCATTTCGCTGACCTGACTGGCCGCGAAGTTCCCGAGATGCGGGGGCAATAGGTAGCGGCTCGGAAAGTACGGGAACCAGGTCTATCGCACACGGTGTCTTGTTCGCACGAAGATGAAGGTCGGAAGCGTCAATAGACGCTTCCGACCTTTGAATGTTTTCAATCATCTCGAATACTGGCATCCCGCCAAGACCCCGTTACGAGATAACGCCTTTGCGTACGGCATACAAAATCAACTCAGGAATGCTGTGAAGGTTGAGCTTCTGTAGCACGTTACCGCGATGCGTTTCTACTGTGTAAACGCTCAGATTCAGCAAATTTGCAATGTCTTTGTTGCTCTTTCCCTCTGCCACGAGTTGAAGTATTTCCTTCTCTCGCGGTGACAGCAAATCGTAGCTATCCTCAATGCTTTTATCCTGCATCTGCTGTACATAGTCTTCGACGAGCAATGCACTTACGGAAGGACTAAAGAAGGCTTTGCCGGAATTGACTGTACGAATAGAAGTTATCAGATCCGCTTCTGCAGATTCCTTCACCAAATAACCTCGCGCTCCAGCTTTTAAGGCGCGTAGGACATAGGCCTCATCAGAGTGCATGCTGAGCATGATGACCCGGACGCTCGGAAACTTGGAGGTAATTTGCTGCGTCGCGTCCGTGCCATTTAGATTAGGCATGCTGATATCCGTAACGACAATATCTGGCTTCTGCTCCTCCACGATTTTGAGCAGGTTGCGTCCGTCGCTTGCTTCTCCGACAACCTGGAACTCGCGCTGACGCTCAAGCAGCGCCTTTAGACCAGTTCTGAGCACGGTGTGATCATCTGCAAGAACAATCCGAATCATAGCGTCTTCTCCATGTCTAGCCTGGGAAGGTGTACGGTCAGCACCGTTCCTTGCCCCACCTTCGCTGTAACTTTTATTTCACCGTCAAGGCGCATGATGCGCTCTTCTATGCCAAGCAGGCCGAGGCCTTTCTCGGTCTCAGGATCAAACCCAATTCCATCGTCTTCGATTCTTAGATCCATGCCAGATGTAGCCTGCCGAAAGGAAATTCGTATTGACTTAGCCTTTGCGTGTTTCACGGCGTTATGCAAGGCTTCTTGCACAACGCGATAAATACAGGTCTTGTAGCTGTCCGGCAGTTCATCGTTCGACTCTTCCGCGTCGACCCGGATACGTAAACCAGTGCGTCGTGCAGTCTCGCGTCCCTGCCACTTAAGCGCTGGTACCAAACCAAGGTCATCCAGCATCGAAGGGCGGAGAAGGAGTGCAATATCTCGTACGGAACGAACGCTCTGTTCCGCTTGTTCGCGCAGCGCTGAAAGCCTCGAACGCGCCCCGTCATCCCCCCACGGCGCAGATTCCAACCGGCCAAGTTCGACCAGCATTGCTGCCATAGACTGGCCCACTTCATCGTGGAGTTCACGTGAGAGATTTCTACGTTCTTCCTCTTGAGCGCTCTCCAGGCGAGCTGTAAGATCCCGAAGTTCGGATCTACCCTGGAGCACCTTGCTATATTGACCTTCGACGGCTTCTTCTAGTCCTCGAATACGTGAGATGACTGCCAGTGCCAAAATGATAGCAATCAGGAATTCTACGATCAAAGACACGAGTAGCCGGAGTCGAAACTTCTGCTGCTCGCTCTCAACGAGACCTTCTTCCGCATCTAGTTGTTGATTACTGAGTGCCGTGATCTCCCATGAAAGCCGGAATACTTCGCCGCGAAGGGGGCCGATCGCCTTTTGTCGATAGGCATTGCCCTCTCTCCTGCGCGTCGTTGAGTCCCATCTAAGCATTGGAGCAAAGGAGTTCCAATAAGCCTCGACCCCGTTCCGAAGACCTAAAAACGCCTTTCTCTCTTCCGCGCTACTTATCCCCCTTCTCTTATTGGAGTAGCTATCGAGCAACTGTTCCGTTTGCTCTCTTGCAGCTTGAAGGTCCAGTCGATCGCGCTCCGCCCCTGAATCGTCATTCTCTGAGAGATAGTCCCGAATCATTGTGCCGGAACGAATCATTGTGTTTCTTAGTTCGTCGAGTACGTTGTCACGTTCCCGAAACGACTTCATTAGCTGATCGCTTTTGGAAGATGTTTTCCTAAGGGAGCGAGCAATATCAATACTGCTATAGACCATGACTAGGAGGATGGCTCCGAAGCCCAGCCAAAGAATACGCCGACCTGCCGTTAAAGGACTTTCGATTGTTGCCGAGGAGTCGACCGTCATAGCTGCACTACAAGTGTAGAACACGTAGGTGGTCAGGTATTCCTGATTCAACCTACCTATATAGATATAGACGGACTTACCAGCACAGCGAATCGCCTTACTTTGACAATTAGGGCTACGACCAAGTTTAGTTCAGCCAGGGGCGCGCTATGAGACCATTCCCCTCTGATTGCATTGCAACGAATGCAACTTGTTGTGGAGTTGCCCGTCTATTTAGTTCAGAGTCTCGGCTGGGATTACTTCGAGGCTCCTCAAGGAGGTTGCTGTCCGTGCGAAATCGACCTTTCACGTTTGCATATGGGGTTATGCTCATACTCGGAATGGCCAGCTCTGCCGTAGCTCAGGACAATGGGGGGCAGCCCTCCGCGCGTCAGCAGCTTCAGCATTTCCATACGCGACAATCGATTGACCAGGAACTTGCTCGGCTTACGAAAGATCTGGAGCTGACTTCGGAACAGCAGCAGCAGATCCGACCCCTGCTTGACGAGCACCACAATAAGATTCAGGCGTTGCTTGATAAGAATCCGGACGCTTCGCGCCAGCAACTCGGTCCGCAGATTCACGCTATCAGCGACGAAACGCACCACCAGATTCATGCTTTGCTTACTGATCACCAGAAAGAACTCGAAAAGGCGATGCAGCAACGCGAGCATAATGGTGAAGAAAACAGGCGACCCGCTCCGTCTGGGGCGGCGTCGTCAGAGCCATCTCCATCGGCCTGTTGATATATCTGGACAGGCATCACGCCCTCGGGGAATACGATTCTCTTTGGTCATTGCCGCGAGCGAAGGCCGTTGGTGTTTCGGGGGCGCCGGCACTGTAGGGGAGCGAGGCGAATCGGAGTTCCCGATCGGTTCACGTGTGGATGTTCACCGGTCCCTATGGCGTCTCCGAAGCGGCACCTACAGTGGAGTGGCTTGCCGTGAAGCTTCACGGGGTCGGGGAAAACCTAAGATGGCGATGTCCGAAAACCGCTAGTTTTGGCCCTACTTTGGTGAGACACTCAATTCATGAACCTGCCGGATAAAGCAGCGGCATACAGGGCTCTCGAAAGCCACGACGCGCGGTTCGATGGATTGATTTTTGTCGGCGTCAAATCGACCGGAATCTACTGCCGTCCGGTCTGCCCCGCACGTACTCCGAAATATGAAAACTGCACATTCTACGACTCAGCTGCGGCAGCCCAGGAGGCAGGATACCGCCCATGTTTGCGTTGTCGCCCTGAGACGGCACCTCAACTATCTCCGTGGCGCGGCACCTCAAACACCGTATCCCGCGCACTGACGTTGATCGCAGAAGGTGCCCTCGATGGAGAGAATAGCTCCGTCGATCGGTTAGCAGCACGCCTGGGCATGGGCGAGCGGCAACTCAGACGTCTGTTCCTGCAGCAACTTGGCGTATCCCCCATTTCGGTCGCTCAAACAAGACGGGTTCTTTTTGCAAAGCAACTCATTCACGACACGAATCTGCCGATGACTGAGGTTGCTTTGGCGGCAGGATTCACTAGCTTGCGGCGATTCAACGAGGTTTTTCAGAATCTCTTTCACCGTCCACCCAGTTCGCTCAGGCGCGAAGCAGGCACAGACATTCCTGATTCGGACGGGGGTACAACTCTGCGCATACGCTATCGCCCTCCATACGACTGGAACTCCATGTTGAACTTCCTTGCGGCCCGCGCGATTCCTGGCGTCGAGGTTGTAAACAACGGGCTCTACAGGCGGACAATCGAGATAGACGGTAAGGTCGGGACGATAAGTGTTAAGCATTTGCCGCAACGGCAAAGTCTATGCCTAACGATTCACTTTCCGTTAGTACAAGCTTTCCCAGGGATCGTCAATCGAGTACGTCGTCTCTTCGATTTGGGAGCGAACATCGAAACGATCAACGAACATCTTTTTTTAGACGAGAAGCTTGCGCCACTCATCGCCCGTCGTCCCGGGCTGCGTACACCGGGCGGCTGGGATGGATTTGAGTTGGCTGTTCGGGCCGTACTCGGGCAGCAGGTCAGTGTCGCTGCGGCGCGACGGCTAGCAGGTCAGCTAGTCCAGTTACACGGGAGAGGACTCCCCAACGATGTAACGAATCATGACGAGCTCACGCATTGCTTTCCCACGGCAGAATGCTTGGTAAATGTTCCTTCTCTTGGTTTGGGAATGCCGATTGCACGTTTGAACACACTCAAAGCGGTTGCTCAGGCAGCGGTTGCCAATTCAGATCTCTTCCGATCTTCACGATCGATTGACGAGGCCGTGAGCCACCTGCGCAGAATTCCGGGCATCGGGGAATGGACCGCACAATATATCGCCCTGCGGGCCTTACGCGAGGTGGACGCTTTTCCAGCATCAGACATCGGCCTTCTCCGCGGAGCGCGAAAGATTGTTGGTGAGCCGGTCACCCCACAACATTTATTGCAGTGGTCTGAACTATGGCGCCCATGGCGTGCTTATGCTGCACAGCATCTTTGGGCCGCAGATGCGGATTGCAACCAGGCGTCGCAGGACAGCTCAGCCTAAACGGATTACCCGTTTGGCAGACGCAAGCTCATGCGGGCGTGACTCTCAATCCTCTTTCAGTTACCGGAAAGCGAAGTGCATAGCGTTCCGTGGCTCGCAAAAGTAGCAAGCTGCACTTTTTCGACCACAAAATAAGCAACTTAGGCGGAGACAAAAAGACCCCCAAAGCATGTTCATGGTCGAATGGTTGGGGTCCGAAAACCGCGAGCGTTCTCCTATACAAAGGCAAGAGGATCTCTATATGGAGCTGTCGTCAAATCATCAAACCGAGATCGACGGATTGGTCCTATCAACGCATCCGAAGGAGTGATACGGTGAGCCTCTTCTACAAGTTTATGAACTCTCCTGTTGGAAACCTCAAGCTGGTGGCGAGCGATCAAGGCTTGGTGGCCATTCTCTGGGAAGATGACACCCCGCGTCGGGTCCCACTACTGGAAGATCTGATCGAGGACCCCAACAATATTATGCTCGCCAGAACCGAGCAGCAGTTGCGGGAGTACTTCGCGGGCGAACGTAAGTCGTTCTCCATGCCCCTCGATATGAGGGGGACGCCCTTCCAGAAGAGTGTGTGGCAGGCACTTCAGGCGATTCTGTTCGGCGAAACACGCACGTATGGAGATCTTGCAAGGCAACTGGGCAATCCGACGGCGACACGAGCCGTAGGTGCGGCCAATGGGCGGAATCCAGTCTCCATCGTTGTGCCGTGTCATCGCGTGATCGGGGCATCCGGTAAGTTGACAGGTTTTGCCGGAGGTCTTGCGGTGAAAGCTCATCTGCTCGGGCTTGAAGGGGGGAGCTTGCACACTCTTTCGAAAGAGTGTGCAAGCTCAGGACTTACCCCATTGCCCTTTCAACGAGCTGATCTGTTGTTCTGACGACACTCTGGTCTTTCATGTGACCGTGAATGGCTATAAAATCAAAAAAAAGCAGGACCGCTCAAAGAGCCGCAGCCATACGCCACATACAAGAAGCCAGTCCGACGGGACAAGCTCGTTAATCCTATGAGATCGGTCGTTGTGTGATGGTTCGCTCTTGAGAGAATCTCCCCTGCGTGAATGATGCCCCGACTTCTACATTCCGCCGCCACTTTCATTGCCATTTTGGCAACCGCAGAGGCGGATGAAGGCTTTGATTTTGTTAGGATCTGAACAGGAAAAGGAGAAACTTTAGATGAGTTCATTGAATGAGACTGAGTTCTGGCTGGATCGCTGGTGGCCACTGCTGGTGATACTTTTTGGATTACTCTTCGTCTCCTGCCTCGTATCGTTTTCGCCCACAATATAGAAAACAGCGAACTGCCGTGTGCCTTCTCTCGTCTGTTTTTGCGCGACCATCCGCAACCGACGCCGTAACGGCCGTGGATCCAACAGAATCGACAGAAAGGGCTGAGCGACCTTCGCTCAGCCCTCTGTATTTCGTTTCAAGAGAGACGATCAGGCCGTCTTGCCGAGGAGCCCGTGAGGATCGAGTATAAACTTCTTCGCTACTCCAGCGTCGAAGTCGTGATACCCCCGCGGAGCGTCCTGTAACGAAATCACGGTTGCATTGACGATTTTTGCGATGGGAAGCCTGTCGTAAAGAATAGCCTGCATCAGCGCGCGGCTATACTTCAGGACCGGGGTCTGGCCCGTATAAAAACGATGGGATTTTGCCCATCCCAGGCCAAACCGCATGCTCAACGCCCCCTGCTGCGCAGCCTTGTCTTTCGCGCCAGGATCTTCCGTAACGTAGAGGCCGGGAATTCCTATGCCGCCGGCCGCTCTTGTAATCGACATGAGAGAGTTCAAAACCGTCGCTGGAGCTTCGACGGCATGCTGCGCCCCGTGTCCTTTCGCCTCGAAACCGACTGCATCGATGGAGGCATCCACTTCAGGGACTCCGAGTATCGCCTCGATCAAATCTTCAAGCTTGTCACTCTTGCTCAAATCGACAGGCTGAAAGCCGACGGATTCCGCATGCTTAAGGCGTTCCACGTTCATGTCGCCGATAAGGACCACAGCGGCTCCCAGAATCTGCGCCGAAGCAGCAGCGGCCAGACCAACTGGCCCGGCGCCCGCAACATAGACCGTTGACCCGACGCCGACTCCAGCCATAACGGCTCCATGAAAGCCCGTGGGCAGTATGTCGGAGAGCATCGTCAGATCTCGAATCTTTTCAAGTGCCTGCGCCTTGTCCGGAAACTTGATCAGGTTGAAGTCTGCATAGGGAACCATGACGTATTCAGCCTGTCCGCCAACCCAGCCACCCATATCAACATAACCGAACGCACCGCCAGCCCGGCTGGGATTGACGTTCAGACATACGCCAGTCTGTTCTTCTCTGCATGTGCGGCATCGTCCACAGGCAACGTTGAAGGGAACCGTCACAAGGTCTCCGATGTCGAGATATTCGACGTCTTTTCCCTTCTCGATTACCTCGCCGGTAATCTCATGACCCAGCACCAGCCCTGCCGGCGCGGTTGTACGCCCGCGAACCATGTGCTGGTCCGATCCACAGATGTTGGTCGATACCACCTTCAGAATCACAGCGTGTTCAATTTTCTTACCTGCAGGATTCTCAAATTTGGGATCGTCAATCGCCTGTACCTCAACGTGATTTGGTCCGAGATAGACAACGCCATGATTACCAGCCATAATGCCACACTCCTTTTACTGAAGGGCCTGCCGGTCATCTCGGCTCTTCCATTTCTAAGACGACCGCTTCCCCGTTTGATTTGCCTGATTTCTGCCAAAGAAGCCAGATCAACTAACTTTTAATTAAATTTGAGACTCTACCAGCGAATCTCGATCGTTCTTCCTGAATAACCTCCTGTTCCACTGCCGGTGACGGTAAGTTCATTCTGATCGCGTTGCGCGCCGATTACATTGAGATTTCGCACGCTTCCATTGGTTCGCAGGTACATTCGCGCCGTAGTATTCTCGGCAACCTCCAGCCAGATTCGTAACGAACGTGCTCCATATTCCTGCCGGATGAACTTCACCTGCTGCGTGCTGTCCCCTGGCTGCGGACTTTGCTGCTCCAATCCCACCTCAACCGCTGGAAGCGGAATTCGCAGAGTGTGGGTCGTTGCTTCAGGCGCACGGCACGATACATCGCCGAAAAAATCCCTTGAGTTCTGAAGGCATAGTTTGATCGGCTTTGGGGAGATCGCTTCAACCTCCAGATTGGAATCAACGCGACGTATATTCAAATCGAGTCGGGTATCGCCAAAGGGAACATGCTGCAGCGAAGCCTCCGACCACTGCGCGGGCAACTGAGGATCAACGCGCAATCTTCCTGTCAACGCGTCCGCCTCAACACCGAACAATCCTCGGACCGCAGGACTCAGCACCATAGCGGACGACCAAAGCTGGTGCGAGCTGCTCCTTCCCAGTGGCTGATAGAACTGTCCTGAAAGCACCTCGGTCACCTGACCAGGATCCTGAAGCCACGTAAGCTGCGCATTCTGCTCGAGACTTGCAAATCCAGCCTGCGGGCGTCCGGCACGATATTCGGCGAGTGAAGTCCAGCCGGTATAAAGCGGCCATACCGAGCCGTGATGATAGCTGAGAGGATCGTAGGTCTCGGCTCCCTCTTCCATGGAACGCGTTCCCCAGTCCGTGGCGAAACGTGGCGCAGCCCATGCGTCGAACATCTTGTCCGCCTGCGGGAGTGCGAGAGAGCCGCTCCACCACGCGACCGCCGGAAATACCGTGTGGCGTGCATCGAAGGAATCGTCGCTGTTGTGACTGAAGCTGTAAAACCCATCGGCGCTGCGATAAGTCATTAGATATTCGCGCGTAGTCTTCGCCTGCTGTGCCGCGGCTGATGCGAGGGAGCTATCGTTCATCAACCTGGCCAGCTTCTCCATCGCCTCTGAAGACTGCTGATCGAGTGCAGCCAGGTAAATCTCCTGCTGCGGCATCTTTGGAAGCCACTCCTCCACCCACCCGGTCCCCTGGGAATTGTCATAAACCCCATGCGTCGTATGCGCGCGGGTAAACGCATAAGCCCGCTTCACGTTATCCCAATGCTCTCGCAGGTATTCGGTGTCCCCACTGGAACGGACATAATCCGCCATCTGCATCACGAAGAGAGGCGTGGAATCTGCAGCAGCATACAGGTAAGGAAGATGAATCCAATCGAGCAGCTCAGCTGTCTGGGAATACTCGTGCATCATCTTGCCATCCGCACGCTGGTGTGCGATCAGAAAGTCCATCGCTTCGCGACTTAGCCGGAAGTCTCCATAGCTATTGACGGCGTAGAGGGTCCATAGCGTGTCGCGTCCGAAAAACCATCCAAACCCCGGACGCGCCGAGTCACCTGAGGTGTACCATCCACCCGCCAGTCCGGATCCAATGGGGGAGGAGACCCGGGCTTGCTCAATTGAGATCTCTGCCCATTTCAGAGCCTCATCCAACTTCACCTCCGGAGTCCGCGCCGTAAGGCGTGTATCGAAGAAATGCTGGAAGAAATCTGCCGTCGACCGATAAAGTGCGGGTACGTTGTGCGCTGCATTCAGCAACTGATCCTGAAGTTGACCGGCAGTAAGCTCCTGCTTGCCACTCACACCCGTCACCGCCGCCAGCAACGGAAAGAATCTGCCATCATCGTGAGCCGGGTCGTAGCTGATATTGAACTCCAGAGGCAGCGTCTGAGGCCTCTCCTGATAAGGACGGAGCGGCCCGCGCTGACTCCCGGGCATCGCCACCATTCCGAAAAAGTTCGGATTGTCAGTGGCCAGCGTATAGACTCCTCCAGTTCCGACACTGCTCCAGGATGCGTTTGGCCTGCCGAAGTTCGATGCCGGCCACTGACGCTCCATCGAAGGCTCGAACTGCAGCGTAACCACAGCCGGCCGGATCGCGTGAATCTCAAACAAAATCACGGCCGTGGCGACATCTCTTTGCGCCGATCTGGGGATAAACATGTGCTGCTTCACCGTGATCGCAGCATGAGAGTAAGTAATGGTCGTGTGATCGGGCCGGACTTCAATCTGCGAGGCGTTCGCGTTGAGATCGATCACCGTCTCATAGCCTTGCAGCTTCGCCGTCAGGCGAGCGTTGTGCAACATCTTCACGGGAAGAAGCCACAACTCGAAGCTCCCATCCTGCTGGCCAAGAATCGCGCCCTGCTGACCGGTTACGCTGAAGGGCCGGTTGGCCTGGGCAGGTTGGCGAATCACGAGCGGATTGTCGTCCAACGAGAACTTCGGAGTTGGTGCGAAGGTCATCTGCGCAGCCAGAAAGACGGGAGAAAACAGAAAGCCGCAGAGCAGGTGAAGCTTCCTTTGCCTAAGTTGTCGCAACGCGTCCTCTTCTTTCGGGATTCTATGAGATGGCCTTACATCATAAGGCAGAAAGACAGGAGCTGCCGCGAAGCAGCCCCTGTAGAAGGATTCAGATTGTCTTAGAACGTAATGCGCCCAGCAAACTGCAACTGACGCATGCTGGAGTTTCCTTCCAGACTGGTTATGACGCCTCCCGTCGAGCAGTCGATGCATCGCGCATTCGAAGCCGTAGGAATATCAAGCGCCGCGTGGTTGAAGACGTTGAAAGCCTGGAACTGGAACTGGGCTTTCACACGTTCCGTAATCGGGATGTCCTTGATGAGAGCAGCATCCGCATAGTAATCGCGCGGTCCCACCAGGGAGTTGCGTCCAATATTGCCGATGGTGCCGAAGGCCGGGCGGGCAAAGGCTCCCGAGACCGCTCCATTCGTCGCCAACGCAGCAACGGGCGTAAAGTACTGCATCGAGTGTGTAACAGGATTAAGCGACCCTACCTGGGTCGTAAATCCTGCGGCACCGGCCATGTCAGGACGGCAGTCGCTGGTCACTCCCGGGCCTCCGAAGTTGTTGTCGAGATCCTGGTCGGCACCGCACTCCCCATAGGTCGGCGTGAACGGTCGTCCACTCTCCCATGTCGTGCTGCCGCTCAGAGTCCACCCGCCAATCGCATAATCCGTCACGCGATTCACGTGGCTCGCGAACATGCGATCCCTCCCGAAAGGCAGAGCATACACACCGCTCATCACGAAGACGTGCGTGCGATTCGTATCGTTCCGCCCATAGCTGAGACTCGGATAGTTCGCAAAGAGAGCGTCGTTGGCGTAGTTCATTGCCTTCGACCAGGTGTAGTTCGCATTGAACTGCAGTCCATTGCTGAAACGCTTGTCCAGCTTTGTCTGCAGCGAGTTGTAATTGGAGTTTGCCGTCGGAGCCGCGGAGGTAAGTCCGTTGGAACAGCAGATCACAGGTGCGCCCTGATACACACCGCTGAAGCGGTTGTAGTAGGGACGCCTTGCGGAACTGTTGCCAAGCTGGGAAGGCGACGTGGGAAGTACAGGCGAGTTGAAGTCGAACCCATACGTCTCGCCCGGATAGATACGCTCCGTGTGGTTCCCCACGTAGGCAATCTCAGCCGTGAGAGTGTTCGTAAACTGCTGCTGCAATGTCAGATTCCACTGGTCGACCTTGGGAAGCTGAATACGATCTCCGCGGAACGTCGGGCTCGAGTTGTTAGAGAAAGGAATAATTCCGTTCGAGGGAATTGTCGGAGCCGGCGGCTTCGCCGGCAGCGTCGTCAACGTAGCGTAATACTGCCCTGTCGTGCTCGTCGAACCTTGATTTTCATTGTTCAAAACCGGCAGATTGTGGGTAAGGACCGAACCGAAGAGGGTGCCGAAGAAGCCGACGCTGTCGTACACCTGCCCGATGCCTCCACGAAGAACCAGGTTAGGATGCACCTGGTAAGCAAAGCCGAAACGACCGGCAAGATTGAGGTAGTCCATCTTCTGGCCACCGTTCGTTCCGGTTCCACTCACGCCGGCAACGCGAATACCACCCGCATTGATATCGGCGAATCCGCCATTCCCGGGACTATTGACGGTCTCGGGATAGATCACATCCCAGCGCACGCCATAGTTGACCTGCAGCTTGTTGGTCACGCGCCACGAGTCCTGCCCATAGAACGCACCGCGTTTCTGACGGTTGGAGGCATTCTGGCTATAAACGTCGAAGCGCTGGAACTGCGCAACCTGCCCAAACAGCAACGAGCCCAGCGCATTGCCGTTCGAAGCCACCGGGTCCAGCGGACCCGCAGCCGTCGAAGCCGAAGCAAAACTCAGCACGCCGGCGCGATCGTTATCGCTGGCATTTCGCAGATTCAAAGCATAGCGAATATCACCGCCAAACTTGATCGTGTGATTGCCAAGCATCTTCGTCCAGTTATTCGCCAGTTGGAAGACCTGCTCACTCTCCAGCAAGGGACAGTTGCATCCCTGGTTGCCGAAGCTGCTGATCGTATCTGTCATCGTAAAGTTAGGCAGACCACTGCTGTCAGGCGCGGTGTTCAGGTTTGGAATTCCCGCGTTCTGCGCCGGCGTCTGCCCCGCCGTAAGCTTATTCTCCGATACGTGATAGCTGAGAAATCCGAAGCGCACATCCGTCAGCAGCGACGGGCTTACAGCCCAGTCCATGCCCAAAGCCGCGCTCTGGTTCTGCACCGTCGCCTGGCCCGTCGTTCCGCCAATCCCGAACCCGGGACCTCCTCCCGGACCGAAGGCGGCATTCCCGAACAGACGGAAAAGCGCATAGTCGTAACGGCCGAAGGCGTGAATCTTGCTGTTGACCTGGTGATCGAGTCGCACATCAGCCTGGTCGGCGTCGTTGTTGCCATTGCCGGATGCAGCGAAGTTGTTCGTGATCGCCGTGCCGTTCGTATTCGGAGCCGGCAGCAGCTTCAATACGGCGATCGCCTGCGGCGAGAGTGCCGACCGCGGAATGGCGTTGCTGGCATACTGCTGTCCCGGTACTCCGTTTCCTGCAGGATGATTGTAGATAGGCTGGCCCCCCAGATACTGGCTCAGATCGCAGGCCGTGCCTGCCGTCTGGTATATACAGGTGTTGAGCACCTGTTGGGTTGGTACCGAGAGCAGTTGACTCGCGCCCAGGCGCTGCCGCGTTCCCTGGTAATCCATGAAGAAGAAGGTGCGGTCCTTAATGATGGGACCCGAAAGCGACCCGCCAAATTGACCGAACAACTGGTTCGGAATAAGTTTCCCCGTCACGGGGTCAGGAGTGGACTGCGTAAACGGATTGCGGGCCAACTGCGCGCCGCTGTGACGGTAGAAGAAAACATCGCCGTGGAACTGATTCCCGCCAGACTTGGTCTGAGCGCTGACGATTCCACCGATCGCGCCGCCAAACTCAGCGTCATAGTTCGAAGACGTAACCTTCATCTCGCCCACGGAGTCGAGCGTCGGATTAATGACGATGATTCCCAGAACCGGCTCGCGGTTGTCAGTACCGTCCAACAGCCAGCCCTGCACACCATAGCTCGAACCATTCGTCGTCACCGACGTCGTGCCTTGTGGATTTTCAGGACCACTGATGTTAAAGGTGGAGTGCTGCACGCCCGGAGTCAAAAGCGTAAACTGGGTGAAGTTACGATTCAGGTTCGGAAGATTCTGAACCGCGCGTTCGTCCAGGATCTGGGCGACATCAGCTCGGTCCGTCTTGAGGGCCGGAACGTCGTTTGCGGAGACATTGACCGTCGTCGCCGATCCAGCTCCTAACGTCACATCTACCATCTGTGACGCGTCGGCGTGCACCACCACTCCTTTTGCTTCACTCGATGCAAAGGAAGGAGCTTCAATCTTCACATCATAGGTATCCGGAATAAGGTGCGCCACGCTCCATGCCCCGCTGTCGTTTGTCTGGGCTGTCTGCGTGATTCCCTTTCCTGCATTCGTTACTGTAACCGTAGCGCCTTTAACTACAGCCCCCGAAGTATCGGTCACGGTCCCGTACAGGGATCCGTAAACCGCTTGTGCACGCATACCTCGCGGGCTGGCTAGCAGAAAACACACGACTGCTATTCCCAGACATACGCGGGCTGCCTTTATATGATTCAACATCTAGTCCTCCTGAGTGTTGAGGCAAACAATTTGCCTCTCGAAGAGATGCAAATCCCCAACAACAGTGGCTAACATTCGGTGTTTCAAATCATAGAAGTCACCGTATTCACGGTGCGCACCTCGTTTGACGTGTGAAATTCTCGCGTGAAATACTCATGAATATTGTGAGTGGAGTCGCTGCAAGTCATTCATCCATTGGCAGCACGATTGGAGGCACGATGAATGATCCTCGTTGGGACCTCGCTCAACGTGTCGTGGCAAGTCCGCACCTCAGCTCATCGCCAAAGCTGATTGAATTCTTCCAGTATGTCGTTGACTGCTGTCTGCGCGACGCTCCAGAAGAAGCGACCGAACAACAGATCGGTATCCACGTCTTTCACCGCATACCTGGTTACAACTCCAGCGACGACAGCATCGTGCGGTCGCAGGCTCGCCTGCTTCGGTTGAAGCTTGCCGCTTACTTCGCCAATGAGGGAAGCAGCGAAGAACTCATCGTGGAGATCCCCAAGGGCCATTACCTGCCAGTCTTCCGATCTGCGAATCACGCCTCGCCTTCCACATCAACACCCGAGGTGCTACCCAGCACAGAATCCGCACTCCTCTATCCCACCCTCACCCCCACCGATGCGATTGCGGAGACCACAACGGACACACACCCTCCAGCGCCCCGCCAGATTGTATGGACGACTATCGCCGCCATCCTTTTATGCCTCTTCATGGGTGGCTTGGGTGGCTTTCTCTTCGGTCGCCATCTGTCATCGACTCCATCCGGCTCGGACGTGGATTCTTTCTGGAGGCCCTTCTTTGCCGGAGATGCCCCCTTGGTCATTTACAGCAACCCGCTGTTTAAGGGCACTCCCTATACCGGCCTCAAGCTTGTTCCCAGCGCAGATATGGCTGACTCACCCGAATATCCAGGTATTCCTGACGAGACCTATACCGGAACCGGCGAAGCGACGGCCATCTACGAGCTGACCAAGATCTTCGACACACACCATGCAGATTTCACTTTGAAACGAAGCCGGCTTGTCACCTGGGACGAAGCGAAGCTGCGCAATCTTGTCTTTGTCGGGGCAGCCAGCCAGAATGAAGCACTGGAGGAACTCCCCGCCACATCCGACTTCGCAATCGACCTCGATGGCAACAACAAAGGCTATATCGCCAACCGCAAGCCATCTTCCGGTGAGCCACAACGCTTCGCCCCGGCCTCGGCAAACGACGAGTACGCCATCATCGCCTCCATTCCCGGAATTCAAGCCAACAGACGCATCGCTGTCTTTACCGGCCTCACAACCAACGGAACGCAGGCAGCGGTCGAATTTGCGTGCAATCCCGAGAATGTCCGACAACTTACCGACCGCATTGGCCAGACCAGCGGGGTCATCAAGCCATTTGAAGCCGTTTTGCATATCAAACTCAGTGGCGGCGTACCCGTTGAGGGCGATCTCGTCGCCATTCACCCCCATTGAGAGATCTCACCCGTTAATCGCCCACGGCATCGTGAAAGATGTTCATTTCCAGCAGGTGCTTTACACTACCCTAAGCGTCCTTTTAACTTTGACCATCCAGTAAGAGAAAGGGGGGAGCCACCATGGACGACACGGCACAGCGCTGTATCGCAATCATCGCCAAGGCAAAGAACATCCCCGTTGACACCATCACCCTCGATACGACCTTCGACGAACTCAACATCGACTCCCTCGACAAGATCAACATCTCCTTCGAGGTCGAAGAGGCATTCGATATCGCAATTCCAGATGAGTCCCTCGGCTCGCTCAAGACGGTCGGCGACGTGGTCCGCGGCGTCCATCAACTGGTAGCGGCCAAAGCAGCTACCGGCTCTACACCACCGGCCACAGCCGCGACCTCTTAAGCGCAGGAGTTCTCTTTCGAACGTGAACCGTGTCGTCATCACAGGGCTAGGCTGCATCACTCCCATTGGCTCCTCCGTCTCCTCCTTTCAGGAGTCCCTCTTCTCGGGAACAACTGGGATCTCGCCCATTACCTCTGTTCCGGATGCTCCCGATGGCAACCCCGGGGTTCGTTACACCCAGGCGGCCCAGGTCCTGGACTTCGATCCTGCTCTGCACCTCGACTCCGGCGTCATCGCCGCAACCAATCGCAATACCCATTTCGCCATCGTCGCCGCACGCCAGGCCGCTCAGCAAGCCAGGCTGACAGAGCATCACAATCCGGGGGATATTGCGATCATCATGGGCTGCGCCTGCGGAGGCCGCTCCTCGGAAGAGAGCGAAGTCAAAAATCTTTATACCCGCAACGCTCGTGCACATCCGTTGACCATCGTCCGGACCATGTCCTCGGCGGGCGCCAGCAACATCTCCATTGACCTGAAGATCACCGGGCCCACGCTCGACATCTCCACCGCCTGCGCCTCTGCGACCCATGCCATCGGCCTCGCCTTTCACATGGTGCGTTCCGGCATGTCGACAGCAGCCATCGCAGGAGGTCACGAAGCGCCCCTCAGTTGGGGCTTCTACCGCGCCTGGGACTCGATGCGCGTCGTCTCCCCCACGCGATGCCGCCCCTTCGCCGCAGACCGCGATGGCATGAGCCTCGGCGAAGGAGCCGCCATGCTGGTCCTCGAAACACTTGAGTCCGCGCAAGCCCGCAACGCAACCATCTTCGGCGAAATCGTCGGCTTCGGCATGTCGGCCGACGCCAACCACATCACCCAGCCCCAGGCCGAAGGCGCGGCCTCGGCCATGCGCAAAGCCCTGGCGGATGCGAAGGCATCTCCCGAAGAAGTCGGCTACATCAACGCGCACGGCACCGGAACCCAGGCCAACGACGCCACCGAAGCCAGTGCGATCCACCAGGTCTTCGGAGCCCGCGCCGCGCAGATTCCCATCAGTTCTACGAAAGCCCTGCATGGCCACTCTATCGGGGCCAGCGGCGCGCTCGAAGCCCTCGCCACGACGCTCGCACTTCACGAAGGGCGCCTTCCTCAAACCGCCGGCGTCACCGAACCGGAAGCCTCGCTCAACGTCGACCTCATCGTAGACGAGCCACGCCCAACCGGCCCAACGCTCGCCTTATCCAACTCCCTCGCCTTTGGCGGACTCAACGCCGTGATCGCGATGCGCTCCTGGAAGTAACCTCTGCACCGCTGGCTTCTTCAAGCAGCACGCTCCTTCGTTTGCCCAATCCACAGCCGCCCGCCGAGCCACGCACAAGGCAGCGCCGTCACCGCCAGCAACACCGAATACCAGTGCGGCCCGATATCCATGTTCCACGTTGAGACTGCGCCCACAACGGACACGACCAGCCCAATCGCTCCTCCCACAAGCGCGTGCTGCATCGGATGGGCGGGCGCGAGCCTCGCAATCAGATAGCAGCCCAGTACGCTGAAGACGAGCCTGTAAGCAGTCGCCAGCGCAAACAGCCCATCGGACATCGCCCTGCCCCACGGCGGATAGACGCCGGCTAAATGCAATATCTCGTCGACGCCAAGGCTGAGCGCGGCCCCGACAACAATACCCACAACCACCGCAAAGATGCTGCGGCCCCAGTGCCGTGACGTTCTTGCTTCGCTCATCTCTTCCTCCTTGCGTCGAATGCAAGGCATGTTCCGGCATATGTCGCAGGCTCAGCCGGAACATGCCCCATCTACGCGAAAGACGTCTCGAGCAATCTCTCCAGACGGTCGTAGCTCGCCGCCACTCCCGAATCCATCGGCGACTGCAACACGCCATCGCGAGCTTCCTTCGAGTCGTACCTAACGGTCGTCTCCACCGTGGTGATGCCATCCTTCTCCACCAGCGTCGTCGTCGTGACCGCGCCTCCGGGATACCAGGACTCGTCGAACTGCTCCGTCGCAACTAACCGCTCATGAGGCACGACTTCGCGATAAACGCCTCCCATCCCCATCTGATTGCCGTTTTCGTGCGTCCATTCGTAACGGTAGGATCCGCCTTTCTTCAGGTCGATCTCGCACACCGTCATGGTCCATCCTGAGGGACCGGCCAGCCACCGCCGCATCAGCTCCGGCTTCGTCCAGGCATCGAACACCATCTTGCGCGGTGCATTGAACTCGCGAGTCATCACGATCTCGCGATCGCCGTTTGCTGCCAATTTCAGTTTTCCTGTCTCCTTCGTCAACATACGTTTCTCCTCGGATTGAAATTTTTCTACTGCCCCTTGTGGGTCCTTCGCTTCTGTACTGTCTTTACACCCCTGCCAAGGCTCTCCGCCGCCTTCATCTCTTCCAGCAGAACATCCAGACGTTCAAAGTTCTGCTCCCAGCACTCCCGGTAACGCTCCAGCCACTCATTCGCTTCGGCCAGCGGCTGGGCCTCCAGCCTGCACGGCCTTCGCTGCGCATCGCGCCCACGCGAGATCAACCCTGCCCGCTCCAGCACCTTCAAGTGCTTGGAGATCGCAGGCTGGCTCATCGCAAATGGTTCCGCCAGCTCCACCACCGTGGCCTCGCCCTGTACTAACCGCAACAAGATCGCTCTCCGCGTCGGATCGGCCAACGCCGCAAACGTCGCATCCAGATGTTCTGTAGCCCCACTCGCGAGATGTATTCCATAACCCATAAGTTTTATAACCTTACGGTTATATATAGACCCCATCAAAGGAAAGTCAAGGCCTTCGCGCAGGATTTTTGCACCGCATCGGTCTTTGAAGCCAAACGGCCAAAACATGTAGGGTGGAGACATGAAGGCGTTGCGCAGACTCTCCATTGCAGTTCCGGCCCTCCTCCTCATCGCAAGCCTGATCGGGGTTTACCTCACACGCAGCTCCATGGCGAACCTTCCCTTCCTTGGCGGAGCCAAGGGCCGCCCTGGCAGCCGCCCCTCCAGCGATCTCGTCGACCAGCGCCCCTGGCAGACCATCGAAGCTCTCGCTCCCCTCGCCGTCTCCGCCGAGGAGAAGCGCCGCGCCCGCGAAGCCCAGCGGATCGCCGACCATGAGGTCGACCAGGCCTTCGCGCAGGCGCTGCGCGAGGCCTCGCTCGCCCCCCCCACTCTCACCGGAGCAGCTCTCGCACTGCAGCAGAGAGTCACCAACCTGCAGGCCGTCGTCAAGGAAGATCAGGCCAAGGTCAACACTCTCACCGCCGCCGCGAAAGATGTCAACGCTCCCGGCACCGACGACCTCGACATCGCCAAGGCGCAGCTTCAGCTCGACGCCGACGAACTCGACGACAGCACCGAAGATCTCGCCCGCGTCAGCGGCGACAAGCGCGGCCAGATCCAGCAGGAGCTCACCGCGCGCGAAGCCGTGATGAAGAAGTTCGACGAACAGAACGACCCCGCAAACGCAGCGCCCTCAGCGGTTCAGTCTGCCAAGCGGTACGGCACGCTGGCCGGACGCATCTCCGCGCTCTTCGACCAGCGCACCCGCATGGACTCCATCGAGCAGGCACAGGCACAGGCCGACGCCGATGCTGCCTCGCTCTCCGCTCAGCACGCCGACCTCGAAAAGCGGCTCAGCTCTGCCGGAACCGCCAACGCGCAGGACACAGAAGCGAAGAGCCGCGTCGTGCGCATGGCACAGATGCACGCCCTCGCGCAGATCCACTCCATCCTCGACGACCGCGTGCAGGCCCAGAAGCAGCTCAGCACCGTCTACGGCCAGTGGTACGAGCAGGTCAAGCGCCAGCGAGGAATCGTCCTCCACCTCATCCTGCAGTCCGTCGCCTTCATCGCGTTTCTTCTCCTCTGTGCGTCACTCATCTCTGCAGCCATCCGAAAACTCCTCGACCGCCTTCCCCTCGATCGTCGCAACCTGATCACGCTGCGCACCATCGCCACGCTCGCCGTGCAGATCATCACCATCCTGTTCGTCCTTCTGGTCATCTTCGGCGCGCCCAGCCAGCTGCCAACGATCCTCGGCATCGCCACCGCCGGCATCACTGTCGTCTTCCAGGGATTCATCCTCGCCTTCTTCGGCTGGTTCATCCTCATGGGCAAGAACGGCATCCGTGTCGGCGACTGGGTCGAGATCAACGGCGTCGGCGGCGAGGTCGTCGAGATCGGCCTCTTCCGCACCGCGCTGCTCGAGACCGGCAACTGGACCGACAAGGGCCATCCTACCGGCCGCCGCGTCAGCTTCATGAACAGCTTCGCCATCAGCGGTCAGTACTTCAACTTCTCCACTCTGGGGCAGTGGCTGTGGGACGAGATTCGCGTCACTCTTCCCTCCACGCCCCACACCTACCAGGTCATCGAAGCAATTCATAAGACCCTGACGCAGGAGACAGCCGGCGACATGAAGCAGGCCGAGAGCGAATGGCAGCGCGCCACGCAACAGCAGGGGCTGAGCCAGTTCCGGGCCCAACCCACGGTCGACCTGCGGCCAGCGGCCTCAGGCGTCGAGGTCGTCGTCCGCTACGTCACCCGCGCCGGCGATCGCTTCGCCACCCGCAACCGTCTCTATCAGACCGTCCTCGACCTCTTGGAGAAGAGCGAAGAAGAAGCGCCCGCACTCAACGAAGGTAAAAAATAAGCCTGGAAAAATCGGGAGGCAACTTGCACCTGCTCGTCATCAACAGCGGATCGTCCTCCATCAAGTTCTCCGTCTTCGCCACCGGCGAACCTTCGCCGCAGTCTCTCTTTGAAGGCGAGGTCTCCGGCATCGGCTCCGGCCACGCCACCTTCGCCTTCAACGACGTAAGCAAAAACAAGCAGAAACCAGCAGGCATCAAAGCCGAAGACCCGGTAAAGGCCATCGGCAAAGTCGTCGAAGCCATCTCGTCACCCAGCGTTCCCGCCATCGATGCCGTAGGCTATCGCGTCGTGCATCCAGGCGCGAAGCTGCACAGCCACGTCCGCATCGACGACCAGGTGCTGCACGACCTTGACGAAGCTGTCCTCTTCGCGCCCCTTCACGATCCATCCGCCATCAGGATCATCCGCCAAACCATGGCGCGCTTTCCGAGCATCCCTCACTTCGCCTGCTTCGACACCATCTTTCACCAGACCATGCCCGAGGTCGCCACCGCCTATCCCATCCCATCCCGATATCGCGAACAGGGTGTCCGCCGCTACGGCGCTCACGGACTCAGCTGCGAATCCATCGTCGAGCAGATGCGGGACGCCGGCGCTGCGATTCCCCCTCGCATGGCCATCGCTCACCTCGGCAGCGGATGCAGCGTCACAGCCCTCATGGACGGTCGCTCCATCGATACCACAATGGGCCTCACTCCCACGGGAGGAGTTGTCATGGGAACACGCCCTGGCGATCTGGACCCTGGCCTCGTCCTCTACCTGCTCCGTCAGCAGACGGGCGATCGCAACCAGTCCTTCGACGCCGTCGAGCAGCTCCTCAATCACGACTCCGGCATTGCCGCGCTCTCCGGGCTTCCCAACGATATGCGCTCCACCCGGAAGGCCGCCGCGGAAGGAAATGTATCAGCGCAACTTGCCATCGCCGTCTTCACGCGCAGTGTTCGCAAGGCCATCGGAAGTTTCAGCTGGCTTATGGGCGGACTGGACGCAATTGTCTTCACCGGCGGCATCGGGGAGCATGACACCCAATCCCGTTCCGAAATCCTCGCCCACCTCCAGCCGCTTGGCATCCACATGGAGGAAAAGTTAAATGTCGCTGAAAAGAACGAGGGAGAAGGTCCCATTCAGCTGATCTCCGCATCTGAATCTAAAACCGAGATTCTCGTCATGCCAGCCAAAGAGGATTGGATGATCGCTATCCATCTCCAGCGTATGCTCGTCAACCATTGAGCATCTGTGTCGCTTCCGCCAGACGGGTTCATCGAAGTTGAGCTAACCGAGTCACCAAGGAGATTTCTATGCCGGTAGCACGCTCTCAAACAGGAAAGAAGCCAAGCACAGGGGCCCTCAGCAACGATGAGCTGCGCAAGATGGATGCCTATTGGCGAGCCTGCAACTATCTCTGCGCCGGCATGCTTTATCTGGTAAACAACCCACTTCTCCGCGAGCCTCTTAAGCCCGAGCACATCAAAAATCGTCTGCTCGGCCACTGGGGTTCCGATCCCGGACAAACCTTCACCTGGGTTCATCTCAATCGTCTCATCAAGAAGTACGACCTCGACCTCATCTATCTCTCCGGTCCCGGCCACGGTGCGCCCGCGGTTCTCTCCAACTGCTATCTCGAAGGCGTCTACTCCGAGGTCTATCCCGACAAGAGCGAAGACGAAGCCGGGATGCAGAAGTTCTTCAAGCAGTTCTCCTTCCCCGGCGGCATCGGCAGCCACTGCACGCCGGAGACTCCAGGCTCCATTCACGAAGGCGGCGAGCTAGGCTACAGCCTCTCTCACGGCTTCGGAGCTGCCTTCGACAATCCCGATCTCATCGTCACCGTCATGGTCGGCGATGGCGAAGCGGAGACTGGCCCTCTCGCCACCAGCTGGCACTCGAACAAGTTTCTCGACCCCGTACGCGACGGAGCCGTTCTTCCCATCCTGCATCTCAACGGCTACAAGATCGCCAACCCCACCATCCTCGCCCGCATCTCCCACGAAGAGCTCGAGGCGCTCTTCGTCGGCTACGGCTGGACCCCCTACTTCGTCGAAGGCGACGATCCCGCAGTCATGCATCAGATCATGGCCGACGTCACCGAGCGCTGCATCATCGAGATCCGCGCCATCCAGTCCAAGGCCCGCAGCAGCAAATCAAAATCGCCCGAGCGGCCACGCTGGCCCATGATCGTTCTGCGAACTCCCAAAGGCTGGACCGGTCCGAAGGAGGTCGACGGCCACAAGGTCGAAGGCTTCTGGCGCGCCCACCAGATTCCCATCCTCGACCCCAAGACCAGCCCTAAGCACCTCAAGCAGCTCGAAGCCTGGATGAAGAGCTACAAGCCCGACGAGCTCTTCGACGAGAGCGGCCGTCTCCTCGAAGAGCTGCGCGAGCTCGCTCCCAAAGGCACGCGGCGTATCAGCGGCAATCCCCACGCAAACGGCGGCCTCCTCCGCAAGCCCCTCGACATGCCGGACTTCCGCAAATATGCCATCGACGTCAAGCAGCCCGGACAGGTCGAGGTCTCCTCCACCTACACGCTTGGCGGCTTCCTTCGCGACATCATGCGTCAGAACATGACCAGCTTCCGTGTCTTCGGTCCCGACGAGACCGCCTCCAACCGTCTTCAGGTCGTCTACGAAGCAAGCCCCAAGACCTGGATGGCGAAGATCCTCCCCGAAGACGCCGACGGAACCGACATCGCGCCCGACGGCCGCGTCATGGAGATGCTCAGCGAGCACACCCTCGAAGGCTGGTTCGAAGGCTACGTCCTCACAGGACGCCACGGCTTCCTCTCCAGCTACGAGGCCTTCGTCCACATCATCGACTCCATGTTCAACCAGCACGCCAAGTGGCTCGAAAAGAGCAAGCTCGAGCTCCGCTGGCGCGCCCCCATCTCCTCCATCAACTTCCTCATCACTTCGCTCGTTTGGCGGCAGGACCACAACGGCTTCACCCACCAGGACCCCGGCTTCATCGACGTCGTCTCCAACAAAAGCCCGCACGTCACCCGCATCTACCTTCCGCCCGACGCCAACTGCCTGCTTAGCGTGGCCGACCACTGCCTGCGCAGCACCAACTATGTCAATGTGATCGTCGCCGACAAGGCTCCGCACCTGCAGTACCTCAGCATGGACGACGCCATCAAGCACTGCACCAAGGGCATCGGCATCTGGGACTTCGCCTCGACCGACGCCGGCTCCGAACCTGACGTCGTGATCGCCAGCGCTGGCGATATTCCCACCGCCGAAGCCCTCGCCGCGACCGCCATCCTGCGCGAGCACTGCACCGACCTTAAGATTCGTTTCATCAACGTCGTCGATCTCTTCCGCCTCATGCCCGCAAGCGAACATCCTCACGGACTCTCCGAGCGCGAGTTCGACTCACTCTTCACTCTCGACAAGCCCGTCATCTTCAACTTCCACGCGTACGCCTCGCTCATCCACAAATTCACCTACAAGCGGAAGAATCACGACAACATCCACGTCCGCGGCTACAAGGAGCAGGGCAACATCAACACCCCGCTCGAGCTCGCGATCCTTAACCAGATCGACCGCTTCGACATTGCCATCGACGTCGTCGACCGCGTCCCCAAACTGCAAGCCTCAGCCGCGCATCTCAAGGAGTGGCTCAAGGACCAGATCATCGAGAGCGTCAACTACGCCCACGAAAACGGAATCGATCGCAAGGAGATCACGGACTGGAAGTGGCCCGTCTAGCTATATAAAATCTCTCAACCTCTGCGGAATCCCATCCATCCGCAGAGGTTTTACTTTGCCCGCATATTTTCGTTCCAACGAAGTTAAGCGACACACTTCCTGGCAGCCCAAACATCTGCTTGAGGGCCAACCATCCGGCCTTAGTCAGACATCGCTTTCTTCAGAGTGGCCACACTACGGGATTTGCCCGCCTCATCTGCAACGGCTGGTGTCGTCTCCTTCAGGTCGATCGTAACCTTGTCGATCTTTCCGGTGAACTTGAACGGCACCTGGTAGGCCTCGGTGACAGGCGTGCCCTCATCCTCTCCCACGTCGGCGCCCTCGTCCGCCGAGAAGACGCAGCATTGGGTTTGATCGATCTTGCCAGTAGCAACGTTCTTGCCGTTGACAAAGATCGTCCCTGTACCGCCCTTCCCGGCGCCGCCACCTTCATAGGCAAACTCGAAGCGGACCGTCGCCTTCCCCGCGGGCAAAGCCTGCTTGGAGGCCATAGTGTACTGCTTCAAGCCCAGCCAGTTATAGGTGTACGTCGGCCTGCCATCCTTCAGGTAAAGGCTCCAGCCACCAAAGCGGCCTGCCTGCGCGAGGATCACACCGTTGGCACCGCCCTTAGGGATCTCCACGTCCGCGGTTATCGTGTGCGACCGGTTCTTCACGTTGATGAAGGCATTCTCCGATATCCCGGTCATCCCCTGATGAACCGTTAGTGAAGTGCGTCCCGCCATCAAATCAGGGCGCCCTACCAAGGCAGCGTTGAGCCGTTCAAGGGTCCGATCATCGAGCGGTAATACAGAGTACTTCACCGCTTCCGACAGGAACAGCGCCTGCATCTCCTTGAGCTTTTCCGGATTCTTCGCCGCCAGGTCATTCGTCAGGCTGAAATCGTTCTGCGCGTCGTACAACTCCCACACGTCATCCTCGAGCTTGCGCCGCGGCGTGAACTCCCAGGCTGCCCGATGGACCGTGCCGGCAAGCCACCCGTTCTGGTAGATCGCCCGGTTGCCGAAGATCTCAAAGTACTGGGTCGTATGCTTACTCGCAGCCTTGGCATCCGCGAAGGTATAGACCATGCTCACGCCTTCGATGGGTGTCTGCACCGTACCGTTTACGCTCTTCGGCTCGGGCAGACCAGCTGCTTCCAGGATGGTTGGCGCAACATCGATGACGTGGTGCCACTGCGATCGTACTTCATTCTTCGCAGTGATCCCCTTTGGCCAGTGGACCACCATGCCATTGCGCGTTCCCCCATAACTTGAAGCAACCTGCTTCGTCCACTCAAAGGGCGTGTCTCCCGCGACCGCCCAGCCTGCGGCGTAGTGCGGATAGGTCGTTGGGCCGCCTAGCTCGTCGTAATGCTTCAGAATCTCCTGAACGGTTTCATGTTGGCCGTTGAAGTAGGTCATCTCGTTGTAGAGGCCCACCATGCCGCCTTCAGCGCTGGCTCCGTTGTCACCGACGATGTAGAAGATCAGCGTGTTGTCGAGTTCGCCTGCATCTTTGATCGCCTGGACCAGACGGCCAGTCTCGGTATCGGCATACTCGCCGAAGCCGGCGAACACTTCCATCTGGCGGGCAAAGAGCTTCTTCTCATCCGCGCTCAGCGTATCCCAATCCTTGATCGCCTCGGGCTTGGGTGCAAGCTTTGTGCCCTCCGGCACAACCCCTAGTTTGATCTGACGGGCCAGTGTCTCTTCTCGCACCTTGTCCCAGCCCTGGTCAAACTTGCCCTTGTACTTCGCGATCCACTCTTTCGGTACGTGGTGCGGCGCATGAGTGGCGCCAGGCGCGAAGTAGATAAAAAACGGTTTGTCCGGGGTCAGCGATTTCTCGTACCCCATCCAGGCGATGGCCTTGTCGGTCATGTCGGTCATGAAGTTGTAATTGGGCTCGTGCGACGGTTCGACCTGCGTCATTCCGTCGTAGATCAGTGGAGCCCACTGGTTGGTCTCGCCGCCCATGAAGCCGTAAAACTTGTCGAAGCCCTGGCGTGTCGGCCAGCGATCAGTCGCTCCGGACGGACTGACCTCCCACGGCGCAGTCTCATGATTTTTGCCGAATTGGGCAGTGCTATACCCGTTCAGCCGCAACATCTCCGCGATGGTCGCCACGCTGTTGGGACGCTGGCCGGTCTGGCCGGGAAAGGACGTCGCCGTCTCCGCGATCGAACCAAAGTTGTTCATATGGTGATTGCGGCCCGACAACAGCGCCGACCGGCTCGGCGAGCAGAGTGCCGTGGTGTGAAACTCGTTATAGCGGAGGCCGTTGTTTGCGAGACCCTCCACCGTCGGCATGTGGATGGGACCGCCAAAGGCGCTCGATTGACCAAAGCCCATGTCGTCGATCAACACGATGAGGACATTGGGCGCCTTGTCTGGCGCCTTGACCTCGAACCGGGGCGGAGGTGTGGCATTCCGCGCATCGAAGACGGTGCTGTGCGGGTACTGCGGTTCCGGTATCGGCAACACCGTGCGATCGGTCGGCCCCACCACGCGCGCAGGAGCGCCATCCTGGCCTCCAGCGCTCGAAAGGGTGAGCGATGCGAACATCAACGCCCAAACCAACGAGTTGGCCCGGACTCCGATTCGCCACCAGCAGGTTGGTTTCAGATTCGTTGGTCTTCCGTTGCGACTGGAGCGTATGCCTCTCTCGCCCATCGTGATTCCTCGCTTTCGTTCCTTACACGAACGCTGCTTTCACCGGGCCCAGCCACCGCGCACAGTCTATAAGCACCGTGCCAACCACTGCACTGGTAAAACGCTTAGTGTCCACGGAAACTTTCTGCACTACCGGATTGCGCCCGAGTCAGAGGGTATGCGGAAGTTGGCTCTCAGTTGGTGATATCAGGCAATACACTCATCCAGCTCAGGTCTTCACCTTGGAATAGGGCACCGATTCGATGAGTAATGACAAACGCCCCTTGTGATCGCTCAATAAGAGCGGCCTCATCGCATGAGTGGGCATTCGCGCGAAAGCGCGAACCGCAATTCCTCTCTCCAAACAACCTAAGCCCCGCCGCGCTCCAGCTCTCTCGTCTTCAGCACGATCATGTACTCATAGAACGACTGCAGCGTCGCATAGGCCAACCCTGCCGCGCCGTCGAGAACAGCACCTCGCAGGAACATCATGTACGCCCATTTGATCAGTGGACGCGCCGGCATCCGATAAAACAACGCCTTCTGGTGCAGCCTGCGCGTATGGAAATCCGGATCTCTCAATGCGGTCGTCCACGACGGCTGTTGCAGCCCCTGCTGCCGGTAGATCAGCTCCGCCTCCATCGTCGAATACGTATTATGCTTCGCAACCCAATGCGCAATCCCTTTCGAAAACGGGTAGTGGTCCAGCGGATACCCCAGCTCCGCAACCCGCCCCTCTACCTCGATCACCTCGTTGATCGCCCGCGTATATCGCGACCTCTCCGGCCGCACCAGCCGTGTATAGAACGGAGAGATCTGCGCATGCTTCAGCCATGTCCCGAAGAAGAAATCCCTGCGCCGCAGACGGAACCCCGAGACCTCTTCACCCACGCCCAGAACGACTTCCTGCATCTCCCGCGAGAGCTCCGGCGTCGGCCTCTCGTCCGCGTCCAGCAGAAACAACCACGGATGCTTGAACTTCACCTCGGTCATCGCCGCATTCCGATGGGTTGCGTAGTTGTCGAACACTCTCTGATGCACCTGCGCCCCGGCTGCCCGCGCAATCGCCACCGTCTCATCGGTCGAATACGAATCGAAGACGTGCACATCGTCCGACCACGCCACCGACTCCAGACACTCCGGCAGGTCGCTCTGCTCATTTTTGGTAAGGATGAGGACTGAGATCATCCCCTTCATTAGACCATCCTCTTTCGCAGCAACCTATCCCCGATGGCTAACCCAAAAGTCCCAATTTCCCCACATACAAAATCCCCTGTCTCCATCTACACTCATCGCATGTGCGGAATCGTTGGTTACATCGGTCCAAAACCCGTCGTGCCTGTCATCCTCGAAGGCCTGCGCCGTCTCGAGTACCGCGGCTATGACTCCGCCGGCATCGCCGTCGCCGGTGGCCCCAGCCTCAACGGCAACGGCGTACTCGAGCTCCGCCGTGCCCCCGGCAAGCTCCGCAACCTCGAGACCGTCATCGCCGACAACCCCCTTCACGGAACCTTCGGCATCGGCCACACCCGGTGGGCCACCCACGGCCGCCCCACCGAAGAGAACGCCCACCCCCACCGCGACTGCACCGGCTCCCTCGTCGTCGTCCACAACGGCATCGTCGAAAACTACCTCGCCCTCAAAAAAGAGCTCACCGCCAAGGGCCACACCTTCGTCACCGAGACCGACACCGAGATCATCGCCCACCTCATCGAGCAGGAGCTCAAAGAGCTTGAAGAGCTGACCCAGGACACCCACGCCGAAGGCCCATCACCCGTGCGGCCAGCACTCGAAGAAGCCGTCCGCGAGGCCGTCAAACGCCTCACCGGAGCCTTCGCCATCGGCGTCCTCTCCGCCAACGACCCCGACAAGCTCGTCGCCGCCCGCATGGGTCCTCCCGCCGTCATCGGCATCGGAGAAGGCGAGTTCTTCCTCGCCTCCGACGTCCCCGGAATCCTCCACCACACCCGCAACATCCACTTCCTCGCCGACGGCGAGATCGCCGTCCTCACCCGCGAAGGCGTCACCCTCTCCGACTTCAACGGCAACCCCCTCCCCCTCAAAGTCCAGCGCATCACCTGGGACCCCATCCAGGCCGAAAAAGCCGGCTACAAGCACTTCATGCTCAAGGAGATCAACGAGCAGTCCCGCGCCGTCCGCGACACCACCCTCGGCCGCGTCTCCTTCGACACCGGCCAGGTCTTCCTCGACAACCTCGACCTCACCCCCGACGACATCCGCCAGGCCTCCCAGATCACCATCGCCGCCTGCGGCACCTCCTGGCACGCCGGCCTCGCCGGTAAGTTCATGATCGAGCGCCTCGCCCGCCTCCCCGTCGACGTCGACTACGCCTCCGAGTACCGTTACCGCGACCCCATCGCCGACCCCCACGCCATCGGCCTCCTCATCACCCAGTCCGGCGAGACCGCCGACACCATCGCCGCCCAGACCGAGCTCATCGCCAAAGGCTCCAAGACCCTCGCCATCTGCAACGTCGTCGGCGCCGCCATCACCCGCCGGGCCTCCGGAACCATCACCACCAACGCCGGCCCCGAGATCGGCGTCGCCTCCACCAAGGCCTTCACCTCCCAGCTCACCGCCCTCTTCCTCCTCGCGCTCCACCTCGCGCAGGTCCGCGGAACCATCACCCCCGAGCAGTCCCTCCACCTCGCCACCGAGCTCTCCAGGCTCCCCGGCAAGCTCGAGTCCATGCTCTCCCTCAAATCCTCCACCATCACCGGAATGTCCGAGGGCGTCGCCGGGCCTTCCCCGCTCCCCCCTCCCGACAACACCCTCCCGCCACTCTTCGTCGAGCGCCGCAAGCGCCCCCGCATCTCCCTCGACGAGCACTGCCAGCACCTCGCCAAACTCTTCCACAACGCCAACGACTTCCTCTTCCTTGGCCGAGGCATCCACTACCCCATCGCCCTCGAAGGCGCCCTCAAGCTTAAGGAGATCTCCTACATCCACGCCGAAGGCTACCCTGCCGGCGAGATGAAGCACGGCCCCAACGCCCTCATCGACGAGTCGCTGCCTGTAGTCTGCATCGCCACCAAGGACCCCAACGACCCCGCCAGCGTCCTCAAGTACGAAAAGACCCTATCTAATATTCAAGAGGTCACCGCCCGCAGCGGCCGAGTCATCGCCATCGCCATCCAGGGCGATCATGAGATCCAGAACCTGGTCGAACACACCATCTACATCCCCCAGGCCCCCGAACTACTCCTACCCATCCTGGAAGTAGTCCCGCTACAACTCCTCGCCTACCACATAGCCGTAAGAAGAGGCTGCGACGTAGACCAACCGAGGAATTTAGCGAAGAGCGTGACGGTCGAATAGCAGTTGCATACAACTAGATCTCTATGGCAAAACTTTTCTGCTTGAGGTCAGAAAGCGAATCGTTGAGGACGGAACACAGCTCTCCGAGATTGCAGACCCTCGGAACCGAACCAGTTTTTAGATAAAGGGGATCATCTTCGCTCCAGAAGAATTCGCTGAAAGCGCTGCATACTACAGGAATGATATAGCGCACATCAGAAGGAATTTTAAAGTTCGATCCTTCTTTCGCATTTGCGATTTTGCGCGCTCGCGAATCTGATTTGGCCAGCCAATCGATCATTAGCTGCCAGCGATTCCAAACAGCTTTCGGGGACCCCTTTAGATAATCCCTCGTGATCGAGTAAGCTTTGCACTCTATTAAAAATAGGGCGTTATCTACCTGCGCATAGATATCTACTTCTGCAAAAGGATTATTCTCCCCCTTGATTTTTAGTTTAAGCCCCGGTTTGATCGGAAATGAAATACCTTTTACCTCCTGGGCTATGCACTGAGCTACATATTTTTCAAACTGGACGCCCTTAATATTCTTCATATCATCGTCTAGTTCGATATCAACTAAGGCTTCGATAAAACTCAAGTGGGCAATGCTAAGATCCAGCGAGCATATTCGTCCTTTCGTAAATGAACAAAAATTCCGACGGAGGAAGACATCGTACTCTCGCGGATTCCCTTCTAAGAGCTTCAGGTACTTATCCACAACTTGCTCACAGCCGTCAGAAGAAATGCCGTGAGTGGCAGCAACTTCCGTGTAGCAACGGTTTAGATGGCGCTTAATTGTGCTTTCTTCTGCAAATCTTACCCCCCGGCAAACCAATGTGTATTCTGCATGCGGAGACCACTGATCCAAAATGTATTTCTTTTGTGCGAGAAGACAGACTCGGAGCTCAGCGAAGGTAATGCCTGCAATCTCAATGAATCGCTTCTCAAAAGGGGTCAGCAAGTCAAGCCCCTTCAAGAAAATCTCCACTAGTCGGAAGCTCGGCGCGTCTACTCTGCCCATGTTGAGGATGTTGTGAGGTGTTTCCCCATTGGTTGGCATCGACCCTATTGTTACCAAAGGATCGTCCTTGATGCTCATGGGGAATGCTAGATAGCTATAGCCAAAACCTCCCAGTCCTCCCATTGAGGTATAGGCAAGGTGGCTTCCTTGTCTTCTGCGGTCGTAGAGTTTAACCAGCCGCTCCATGTCCGGATCAAGCAACGCTGTAAAGCCTATTTTGCTTCCTGCCGTGACGACACCGCCTTTTGCAACTCTTCTATATTCATTTGGCAAAAAGGTCAGTTCCCAAAAGAAGGGCACTAAGGAACCGAAGATTTCGACTATGTCTCGATCGCTGACCTCAAAATCAAAACTGCCATCCGTTTGGGTTGAGAAAACCTCAAGCGTGGTGCTCCCGTACTTATGGAATAAAGAGGTCTTTGTAAGGTTCGTGAGATTCGACATTGCGTAGTGTCGGGTAGCGTCCGCTGGATGAAGTATGCCAGGGGGAAACCGACGGTCGAGGCACATCCAAAATATGGGAGAGTGGCGAGATAGGGAGTCTCGAATCTGTAGCTCTAGCCATTGAGCGTATTTCTCAATAGAAGCGCACCTTTCATCCACTGATCGATCGGGTTCGATATCAATATATTTTTTTGTAGATTCAGATATCTTTTCGTTGGATTCATTTTGAGCTTGAACAATTTCGTTTTGAAGCCGTTTTATCTTCGACAGAAGATTCGCTGTAAATAGATCCAAAATTGTATGCGCGCCTCGACAACAGAGTTTGTATTTCTTTCCGCTGTCACAGGTGCATATTTCATTGCGGCCAATCTTTCGCATTAAACAGCAGGATATCTGAGACATTGGGCGGGTGGCCCACATCTGAACTCGGATACCTCATGTTCGGACCGCAAGACGGGTGGCCTACACATCAAATCCAACCCATAACGGGTGCCCCATTCATGCGGCATCATCGCATGAGTGGGCATTCGAGCGAAGCTCGAACCGCCTTCCGCAACCCACCAGTTTAAAATCCCACCATGCCCCACGGCCCCGAACGCCGCCAACAAACCGGCCAACTCCACTTCATCACCTTCAGCTGCTACCGCCGTCTTCCCTTCCTCCAAAACCCCGACTCCAAAAACACCCTCGTACAAGTCATCGAGAAGACCCGCCGCTCCCACTCCCTCACCATCTACGCGGGGTTTTCGAGAAGGAACCGGGTTTCGACATCCCGCTTATATTTAAGCTGTTAGTTGTCCGCTACTCAAGGCAACAAACTTCAAAGGATTGTAGTTCCCATGTCAGAGTCCAAAGGATCTTGGCGGCAGATCATCATCTTTTTGCTGCTCCTCACCGCGCTCAGTGCGATCTTCAACTTTCTCATTCTCAGTTCTCATAAACTCCGAGGGGCCGAAGGCCTCTATGTCATGGGCATCACGTGGTGTTCAGGCTTGGCGGCAATGGCGACGCTTAAGCTCAGCGGGCGCAAGCTATGCGAATTGGGCTGGAGATGGCCACAATCAAAATATGCCTTCATGAGCTGGAGCATCCCGTTGATCTACGTGACCATCGCTTACGCCATCATCTGGTCCAGCGGTATGGGCGGATTTCCCAACCTCGACTTCATGCAACAGCTTGTTGCAACCATGGGCCTCCATGCCTCTCCCCTGATCTCTACAGTCATTTACGTTCTGCTCACCGGTAGTCTGGGCATCATTGGAATCATGTCACGTGCTTTGGGTGAGGAGATCGGCTGGCGTGGCTTCCTGCTTCCAGAGCTCTACAAGAAGATAGGTTTCACCGGTGCAGCGCTGTTCAGCGGCGTGGTATGGACCTTGATTCATTACCCCGTTCTCATCTGGGCCGACTATAACTCCGGAACGCCAACCTGGTATGCTCTGATCTGTTTTTCGGTAATGGTCATGTCGCTCTCCTTCATCT
Source organism: Edaphobacter modestus (assembly GCF_004217555.1). Lineage (GTDB taxonomy): Bacteria > Acidobacteriota > Terriglobia > Terriglobales > Acidobacteriaceae > Edaphobacter > Edaphobacter modestus. The sequence goes on along the minus strand of NZ_SHKW01000001.1, from coordinate 4,136,952 downwards.
TTGCCTGGATGCGGCTCAAGTCCGGCAGCCTTTGGACGGGCGCAATCTTGCATGCGAGCCACAACCTCTATATCCAGAGGATCTTCACTCCGCTAACCCGCGATACCGGAAAAACCCCTTGGTTCATCGATGAGTTCGGCCTCGTACTGCCGCTCGTAGTAACCGTCTTCGCCATCTATTTCTGGCGGAGACGCCACGAGTTGGAAACCACGACAGCCGCATGACGAGTGGCCCCCATCTGACGCCCTCAATCGCCAATCGAACGAATCACTCTCGCCGGATTTCCTCCGACAAGGGTATTTGGGGGAACGTCCTTGGTGACGACCGAACCCGCCGCGACGACCGAGTTCTCACCTACGGTTACGCCACCGATGATGGTCGCACCCGCTGCGATCCATACGCCTCTCTCAATCACGATGGGCCTTCCGATTGTGGCGGCGCGTCGCTCTGAAGGTTCAAGGGGATGGCCCGCCGTGATGAGGCTCACGTTCGGCCCGATCATCACATCGTCCCCGATGTCGAGGCCGCCAAGGTCATAGAAAGTGCAGTTCTGATTGACGAAGACATTGCGCCCGACGCGGATCTCGTCTCCACCGGCAGTAAAAAAGGGAGGGATCAGTAAAAAGCTCTCGTCTACCTTTTTACCGATAAGTTCGCTGAACAGTGCCCGAACTTCGTCCGCATCGTTGAATGTCAAACGGTTAAGTGTGGCGGTGATCGCCATCGCTCGTTTGACGTTTGCCACCATGGCCGCTGATTCCGGCGTCCTGCTGTAAATGATCTTGGTGCGATCATCATTCGGCATTCGTTATCTTCCTCGGGCTACAGTTTAAAGTGCGTTTCGGCGCACGAGGGCGGCACCGAGATTCGGGGGGCACCCCACAAAAATCCTGTCAAGTCCAAAAACAACGCATCTCCATGATTCCAAAACAGATCCAGGTTGCCGATCAGTTACCTTCCATCAGCTACACTTGAAATAGCTCGGGAATCAACGCCACTCCCGCTGAAATCCTGAGAACAACCCCTTTGTTTTCAATATTTTTGGCATTAAACTATTTATCTTCAATACTTTAGCCTGTTGAAAACATAGAAGTTGCACATAATAGGGAGCTTGCAGGAACACGCACCCGGGGGTAGGCCATCACCCTTCACGAGAGTGGAAACCTGGCTACAAGCCGACGTTCCGTTACTGATCCACCTAACGGGATCAGGATGGTAGCCGACTGCATGGGTAAGTTTCAGCGCGCAAAGTCAGTGATAGATTCGTTTCGCTAAGATATGACAGTTCACAGCGCGTGAATCGAAGCCGATGCTTGTGGCTTCCACTAGCACTTCAAAGCTCTTTATTGCGCCGTCTGGCCCAGCGGCCTGAGCCAGGAGCACGTTCATCGACTCTGTGTCTTCAAGGAGAAGATCCACCGCCGCTTGCGTGCCAGCAGCATCCAGCCCTTGAATGAGCAGAACGTGACCGTTGTTGCTGAGGTTCGGCAGAAAGGCAATGACACCATAGGTCTGGTGCCGATAGCTTTTTGTGGGATCTCCGTAGACAGAACGCTCGCCTGGCGCCGGAGCACCATTGCTGACCCAGTAGCTGTCGCTCTCAGGGTGGTTCACAAAATGGAAGTTGAGCTGAGGGGCGAAGAGCTCCGCCCACGGATTACTGAGATTCGATCCAAGGAGTACCGCGTTGCTCTCTTGCAGATCTTCCAGGCGCAACGCTCTCGTCGCGCGGATGAGGAAGCGTTCGGAAGATGCCTCAGGAAGTCGTTGCAGCTGCGACACAAAATTGAGATTCAGTATGCTCGTGTAACTCTGATCCTTCAGGTAGGACATGGCCAGGTTATCGGGTGCATGGTTGGCCGCTTGCCATCCCAGGTACTCCGCGAGCGTGAATGTCCGGCGATTGGCTTGCTGCATAATGACGAAGCCGATGTCGCTGGGAATGACGAAAGTATCTCGCCTGTCAGAGAAGATCTGCGACCAGAGCGAGTGTAGCGGGCTCACCGTATTCGCGGTCTGTTGTTGCCGGGTGTGCAGCATGCGCCAGGTTGTGGCGAAGATCAGCAGGGAGCAGAACAGAGCCAACGGCCCGCTCCAGAGAAGCCAGGCCGATTTGTTCCCGCGATCCAGTGAGGCCGGAATGGGCGTCTCACTTGCGGTAAACTGCGTATCTTCCAGAGCCTCCAATTGCGGCGTCAGCTGCTGCGGCCAGTGCTTTTCGAAGACCGGAGTGTATCCCCCCTTGGGAAGAAGGATTCGGAGGGTCTCGCTGGAGCCGTCCGTGCTGTAATACTCCTCAAGCCGCTTTCGCAACTGGCGTGCATAGGATCGAACGATGTTGTCCTGCCGCGGATCGAAGCTCTTCGAGCGGCGGAAGACCTGCACACCAATCTCATACTCGGTGATCCGATCGCCGGGTGCGGCAAGAGAGCGTTCGCACACGTGCAATAGAAAGGATGTAAGAAGCGGCGCCTTCCTGAAGTGCCTACTCTGACTCATCCTTTGGATGGACTCATGACAATCCATGAGATCGAAAGCCACGGGAGCGCTTGGAGCTGCTTCCTCCTGTTCCATGTCGAGAGAACCCTGACTCACACCAAATGTTCCCCGACATCTCGCATGCGCCAAATATATCGATCACGTGTAACGGGACCATGAACCTGAGGTTACTGCGCTGCGTGGCGGACGTGTGAAGGACGTGGATACACGCGCCCCAAAACGTCTGATACGACACGGCAACGAGCGGTATTTACCGAAGTTTCATGTCTACCGAAGCGATCCGGAATCAAAGGGTTGTGCCCGCGCAATCCATGTGTGGCGCCCATACCGCCCGGGTAAACACTTTCATCGCGTTTACGGATACGCCTAAGGTGAGGTCACACGCAATGTTCCTTTGTGCTGCCGGTCTCATGCCGGACCTTCGGGCTGCGTCAATGCTGACTTTCCATAGGTGACACTGAATGTTCCGAGCCCGGCTTCCACTCCACATCTTGATTCTGTGCTGCCTCATCGTGCCCGTGAAAGCCATGGCTCAGGCAGGCGTCGCTTCTCTTTCGGGGTTGGTGACCGATCCCACAGGTGCGATCGTTCCTTCGCTGCAGGTGACGGAGATCAACGAGGAGACACGCGTCTCCCGTACTACGCGCACCGACGCGGCGGGCTACTACACCTTTGTTGGCCTGCCCGTGGGGAGGTACCGCATCACGGTTGCAGCTCCTGGATTCCAGAATCAATCTACAACCACAGCGCTCGACCCGTCTGAGAATGCTCGCCTCGACTTTCACCTGCTAGTGGCGGGCACGGCTGCACAGGTGGATGTGACCACGCAAACCTCAGAATTGCAGCGTGACGACGCCTCGATAGGCACCGTGATCGACAACCAGACCATTCAGGGCACGCCGCTCTTCCAGCGCAACTGGGACGACCTCATCCGCCTGGTTCCCGGCGTGCAGGCGCAGCGCTTCACCCAGCAGAGCGGCAGCAGCACCTCCGGTTCTACCGGCCTCTTCGTCATCCACGGCATCGGCAACGAGCAGAACAATTACATCCTCGACGGCATCGATAACAACACCTTCTCGGAGAACCTACAGGAACTGTCCGCCTCTGCCGCACGCCCGTCCGTCGATGTGATCGGCGAATTCAAACTCATCAGCAACGCTTACACTGCCGCCTACGGACGTAGCCCTGGTGCCGTCATCGACGTGACAACCAAGGGCGGTACCGATCAGTTCCACGGCCTGCTCTTTGAATACCTGCGAAACCGCGTCTTCGATGCCAATGACTACTTCTCCAACCAATCCGGCCTGGCGAAGCCCAAGGAGATCCAGAACCAGTTTGGCGGCAACTTCGGCGGCCCCATCATTCGTGGCAAGCTCTTCGGCTTCTTCAACTACGAGGGCACGCGCATTCGCCAGGGCATCACGCGACTCTCCACCGTGCCGCTGGCGAACGAACGCGCCGGCGACTTCAGCCCAGCGGCAGCCGCAGCTAACGGGGTTACGTATGCGACGATCAAAGATCCCGTCACGGGGATTCCCTTCCCTGACAATAAAGTGCCTTCCAATCTCATCGATCTCTATGGTCAGAAGATCCTCAACGCCTTCCCAAACGCAAACCTGCCCGGCACGGTGAATAACTATGCGCGCACGGGTTCGCTGCTGGACGACAACAAGAGTTACGACGCGCGCGTGGACTACGACCCGAACAGCAACAACCTCTTCTTCGCGCGTTACACCTCGTCCAGCCGTCAGCGCGATGTGCCCGGGTACTTCGGTGGCATCGCAGACGGCAGCAGCACATCCTCCTGGGGTAACTCCACACTGAAGGCGTGGGCCGCCGTACTGGGTTGGACCCATATCCTGAGCCCGCGCATGACGAATGACTTCCGGCTCGGATTTGTACGCAACTTCGCCGCGGACCAGCAGCAACCCTTCGGCTTGAACAATAACTCGGACTATATTCCCGGTGTGCCGGACAATCCGGCGACACAGGGTGGCATCGGCCTGACTCAGTACACCGGTCTCACGTTCATCGGGTCACCCGGCTTCCTTCCGAAGCAGCAGGTGCCACAGCAGTGGCAATACACCGATACGCTCTCCATCACGCACGGAGCCCATTTCATCCGCGCCGGCGTCGACATCCGTCTGCCTATGCGCAACCTCTATAAGGACGAGTCCGGATCGAACGGCGGTCTCACTTTCAACGGCAGCTTTACCGGAAATCCCTATGCTGACGGCCTCACTGGATATGTCTTCCAGGGCTCGTTGTCAAACGTCTACTTCGTCGACCAGCGCCTCTGGATGACATCGGGCTTCGTGCAGGACGACTGGAAGATCACGCGACGGCTGACCGCGAATCTCGGCCTGCGGTACGACTTCGCCACTCCGCCCTACTCTGCGAAGAATCAGCTCGCAAACTTCAACCCGGCCGGCAGCGGATCGCTCATCAGCGCAAAGGCCGGTTCCATTGAGGACCGCTCGGTGGTTCAAGTGAACACCACCAACTTTGCTCCTCGCGTGGGCCTCTCCTACGCTCTGGGAGATAAGACGGTCCTGCGTGGTGGCTATGGTCTCTACTACCTTCTCTTCAAGCGCGCTGGCAGTGAGGACCAGCTCGCACTGAACCCGCCGTTCCTGCTTTCTTCAACACTCAACGCCAGCGGTAACAATCCAGCCTTTCTACTGAAGAACGGCTTCCCAAATGGCCTGCTGGACCCCAATAATGTGAACTACTCGCTAACGCATATTCATGCAATGCAGTACGACTCACCTACGCCTACGACGCAGGCATGGAGCGTCGGTTTTCAGCGCGAACTGCCCGGCCAAATGGTACTGACCGCCGACTACGTCGGAACGCGGTCGAGCAGCCTGGACGTTATCAACGACCTGAACCAGTATTTGCCCAATACCAAGATCCAGCCTTACCCGAACTTCGGTTATCTGGAGTTCTCGCACGCAGTCGGCATGGGACACTACTCAGGTCTTGAGGTCGGCTTGCAGCGGCGTTCCACGCACGGATTGACGCTGCAGGTCGCGTACACGCACTCCAAGGCAACTTCGACCAGCTACACCACCACCTTCGTCGACGCGCTTAGCGGGTCCGACGTCCCCAACCACTTTGTGGCGTCCTACGTGTACGAACTGCCCTTCGGACGAGGCAAGGCGCTGATCAACAATGGCATCGGATCGGCGCTATTGGGCGGATGGCGTACGTCGGGTGTCTACAGTTATTCGACCGGTCTGCCGTTTACCGTATCGCTTGGCGGCAACTACAACACCGCGATTGACATCAACGGCAACGGCACCGCACTTCCCAATCTTGTCGGAACGCCGAAGATCGTGGGCAACGTAAAGTGCTGGTTCTATTACTCTGCCAATAAGAACTGCCAGGCACTGTCGCCAGGTACGGCGGATGCCTACGCTTTCCCGCAAGCGGGTGTAGCCTCCGGCAACAACGGTCTCAACACGCTTCGCGGACCGCACACCAGTGTCTTCGATTTCGGATTAACGCGCGACTTCGGCATCACCGAGCGTACAAAGCTGCAGTTCCGCTGGGAAGTCTTCAACCTGACAAACTCCACTCTGTTTGCGCAACCCAGCGCATCGCTTACCTCCAGCAGCGTTGGCACCATTACTTCGCTCGCTGGCGACCCCCGCATTATGCAGTTCGCCCTTCGGCTATCGTTCTAATCAAAGAAAGCCCGTTGCGCACGCCGCGACCTCACGCGGCGTGCGCAACGGCATTATCGCCAGATCGCCTGTCACCCGGAGCTTCGCATGACTCGTAAGAGTGTCCTCCACCTCGCCTCACTTCTTCTAAGCGCCACTGTTGGCATCGCGCACGCACAAAAGGCCGACCTGAACTTTCTCAACGGCAACCGTCCCCTGCTGGATGCGCACAATTGCTATCCCTATCAGGGCCATTGGAACGACCGCGTGTACCGTGCGCTATCTTCCGGCTATCCAGTGTCCATCGAGCAGGACCTGGCGTGGTATGTCGATCCCGCGACAGGCAAAGGCCGCGTCCTCGTCTCTCACACGCCACATCCCACCGGTCAGGAACCGACGCTGCGAGAATATTTTTTTGAGCAGGTGCGGCCGACTATCGAGAAGGCCATCAAGGAAAACAAGCAGAACACCTGGCCCCTTGTTGTGCTCCACTTCGACTTCAAGGACAACCAGCCTGCGCTTCTGCATGCCGTCTGGGACCTGTTGAACGAGTATCAGCCGTGGCTCTCCACTGCGATGCAGACGGACAATCCGCATAATCTCTCACCCATCGATCGCAAGCCCATCCTCGCGATCACGGAAGATTCGAACGAGCAGGCAAAGGTCTTCAACGATGCCGTGCCGGTTGGCGGCAAGCTCCTGCTCTTCGGGTCGGCCCACACCACGCATGCACCCGCAGGTCAAACAGCCACCGAGCGCATGCACTGGGAGGCGACCGCCGCACCGGAGCAGATGCTGACGGAGCCCGCAACCAACTACCGTCGCTGGTCCAATAACTCATGGGCAGCCGTGGAAGAAGGTGGTCAGCACAAGGCAGCTGACTGGGCACCTGCAGACCAGGCACGCCTGCGCGCGCTGGCCGACCACGCGCACGCACTCGGCTACTGGATTCGTTTCTATACCATCGACGGCTTCGATCCAACCGAACCAGTGGAGAAGAACGGCTGGGGACAGGGCTATAACTTCGGCTCACTCGATGCAGCGATGTTGCGCATGAAAGGCGCCATCGCCGCGGGTGTGAACTTCATCGCAACCGATCAGTACGAGGTACTGGCACCATTGCTGCAACAGAACTCGGAGTCGCTGCGACCATCGGCGACGAGCTTCTCCGCAAAATAAACAATCAAGGCAGGGCAGTCGAAGGTCTGCTGCCCTGCCTGTAGACTCCCGCGAAGGGGCTTCCAGAAATGAAGAGATCCACTGCCAAGTTCATCCGCCGCATCACGTCCATCCTGCTGGTTGCAGCTTGCGCATGCGCTTCAGAACATGCAGTTGCGCAGACTGATGCATCAACTGACGATGAACTGCGCAGCGTCATCCTTCTCGTCCGCCACGGTGTGCGAGCTCCCATCGAGAGTGAGATCCGTGCCAGCTCATACAACGCGCAGCCGTGGCCCTCGTGGCCCGTGGCAGAGGGAGTGTTGACACCACACGGCACGAAGGCACTCAACCTTTTGGGCGAGTGGTATCGGACACGCTATGCCTCCTTGCTGAAAGGAACACCGTGCGACCAGCGCGGCATCTACGTTGAGGCCAATACCACACAGCGCACCATCGCTTCTGCTAAGGCCATGCTCGACGGATTGGCGCCCGACTGCACTATCCAGGTGCATCAGGCACCGGCCGGTCGGCGCAACCGGCTCTTCTCCGGAGCCACCGGTGCAACGGTCGACAAGCAGAGGATGACAGACGCGACAGATGGCCGCATGGCGAACAATCCCGACTGGTACGTCCATGCCTTCGCCGTGCCGATGGCCATGATGTATCACGTGATGCACGACTGCACTGGTGGTGCGGACTGCGACACGAGCAAGCCAGACTTCCGCACTGTGCAGGTGAAAGACGGCAAAGCCATGCCGCGCAATGCGCGCGAAGAAAACCCCGTCACCCTGGGTGCGGACTTCGCTGAACACTTCCTTCTCGAGTACACGGAAGGCATGCCGATGGAACAGGTCGGATGGGGCCGCATCACCCGTGCCGACCTCGATCAGTTGATGGAGATGAACACGCGCTACCACGACTTCATGCTACGCACGCCGTACTCCACGCAGGTGGTCGAGTCCAACCTCGCCGACCGCATCCGCGCCACGGTGGATGCTTCAGCCTCGGATAAGTTGACGCCGGGCGACCTTGGCACTCCGACCGATCACTTCGTCCTGCTGGATGCGCACGACGGCAACCTCAGCTGGCTTGGCGGTCTGCTGCGCTTGGACTGGCTGCTCCAGGATCAGACATTTAATGCAACGCCGCCGGGAAGCGGCCTGGTGTTTGAGGTTCACAGAAGCCGCAGCACAGGCAGGAACAGTGTCCAGGTACTCTACATCAGTCAGACTCTGGATCAGATGCGCTACCTGCAACCCCTCACCGCGCAAAATGCGCCTTCGATCTCCCCCATCTTTGTACCGGGATGTAGCGGTCCGGCTCCGACCTACGCATGTTCTATCGAGGATTTTAGCCAAGCGATCACGTCCGCCATAGACAAGAACTTCATTGAACCCGGTACTGAATCGGGTCCAGATAACAAGAGGAATGCTCAATGAAGAGAAACGCAGATGCTCGTGACCCTCACGTCTACGAGCTAACCGGGATATTACTGAGCAAGACTCAGCTTTCTCACGTCCATAGAGGGTAACAAGTTTCAGAAGATGGGGATCTTCCAGCAGGTAAGACATAATCGCGGCGCTGCAGGATTCGACTATCTTTGAATCCCCCGAGGATCCTGGAGCCTGTTAGGAACTTCATTTGAGTGTATCTGTCGGTAAGGTGGGCATTCGCGCAAAGCGCGAATCCGCTCATGCTAATCTTTCCCAACTAATCCAAGAGGTGAAAGAAGCATGGCCGAGGACTTCCGTCTTTCCTCAGCGGTCCAGGTATTCCCTTGCCCCAACTGCAACGAGACCATCAACACCTCAATGCAGCAATGCACCTTCTGTTCCGCTCCCATCGATCCCGCAGCCGCTCAGCAAGCGGCAGAGAAAACCGCAAAGATCAGTCAGGCCTGCAGTGACGCCAGCTACCTGAAGATCATGGCCGGATGTGCATTGACTTTCTTCATCTCGAGATTCTTCCCGTTCCTCAGTCTTGTCGGAATCGTAGGTTTTGCGTTCCTCGAGATCGCCATCCCCGTCATGACAATTCGCTGGTGGCTGAAATACCGCTCCATCAAGACCGACGACCCGAATTTTGTTCAGGCCAAACTGTCCGCCTCCTACGTCGGAGGCGGCGCGCTGCTCTTCTTGCTCTTCGTGCTAACGGGAAGAGTAGTGATCCACGCGATGGGATTCGAGTTCCACGGCCAGTAATCGAATGACCAACCCACATCTCCCCAGCCGAACAACCTGCCTACGCAGGACAACCCGCATCCATCCACTTCTTGAAGAGCGCCACACGATCTGCCGGCCACGGTTCGCCCGGAGGCATCGAGCCATCGGCAACCGCACCGTACACACTTTGCGCGTTGGCGGGGACACACATCCACGCGGGATCATCAAGAGCAATCCCAATGGGTCCCATACATTCAACGTCCTCAAACCGGAAGAGAGGGCGGATATCTGCGGCAAAACTGAGAGCCATATAGCCTCCCGTTCGATGATTCTTCGATTTTATGCCTCTGCTATCCCCAGTCCTTGCCCAGTCCTTCCAGTCCCGCAGCCGCAAGATCCTGGGGCAGCATCACCGGATGCACCTCCACCGCGGCATGGAACGTGAGAAACCATGGCTCGGCCAGCGCCGGGATCTTCGACGCGTCCGCCAGGTCGACAATCAGCACCCCACTCCGCTGCCCATGCCGGTCCGTGAAGTACGCGGCCTCCGGCTTCAATTGATCGAGAATCTTCTTCATCTTGGCTCCAGCCGAACCGTCCCTGACCGCCTCATTGAACGGCTCGACCGGAAACGAAACGTACACAATCATGCGCATGGAAACCTCCTGCCTCCAATAGGCGGATCACACAAAGTGGCCTGTCGGGAGGACGCCAAACCTACGCCCGTAACTCAACCAGTCAACGAAATTCAAAGGGGCGGGTGGCCCATACACAAAAATCCCACCCATACTCGAGTGCCCCATCCATGCGGTCTCACCCCATGAATGGGGTCGGGTCATCTCCTCGCAACGAATCGCTAGCTCTTCGATTTCGCCGAGACCTTGTGCACCTCAGGTTTTTGATCGCCAGCAGCCTTTTGTTCTGCTTTACTCCGTTCAATCTTCATCCCGTATGTCTGTCCTCCCACCAGTACCGTGTCCAGATACTCATCCTTCCCATATCGGCGGAAGGTCACGTCGGAGCTGGTATGTGGAGTCTCTGCCTGCATCGGTGTAAACTCCACCATCGCGCTATGCTTTCCAGTTGCATCCGCGACCTTCAGGACGCCCTGCGTCTGGTCAGATTGGGTGATCGTGTAAGCGCCGGCAGGCAGTTTGGTAGCTCCCACCGAGAAGGAAAAGTCCGTTGAAAAGTCCATACCGTTGGCAAGCTGCGCAGCGCCAGGCACGGTAAGTAACAGGCATAAGAATCCACTTGCGCCCAGCATCTTCAGGAGATTTTTCATGGTTTTGTCCTCGCACAATAGGATTTTGCGGGGGCCCCGAATGAAGATACTCGCAATTCACAATGTCCGACAAATGAACATTCACTGGATGGGGTAACCCCCATCTGAAATCGGGTGCCCCATCTTCGCCGCGAAGTGCCTAAGGTGGTCATTCGAGAGAAGCTTGGACCGCCGTTCCCTTCCCCGCTCACTCCGCTTACAATCACTCACCAGAGGTGACACATGCGAAAGACTGCCCCCATTGCTGCTTTGCTTCTCATCGTCGCTTTCCCCGCCCTCGCCGCGAAGTTCAAAGGAAGCGGCACCCTCAAAGACGTCCAGACCTCCGGCGTAAAAGACAAAGAGCACAAGCACCAGGCCTACGACCTCTTCTTCGACGCCCAGGGCAAGAGCTACACCTGCCGCACCGACTCCGGCAAATCCATGAACGCCACTGACTTCGTTGTCGGTTCCGCCATCAACTACGAGATCGATAACGACAAGGTCCAGATCCATTCCGCCGAAGGCAAAAAGGTGGAGTGCAAGGTCGTTCGTGTCGAAGCCGGCTCGCCATGAAATAGTCACATCCCCCCATAAGATCTCGTAAGTCCTTCCTTATGCCTTGCTTATGCAGCTTTGGATACCATCGGCTGAGAGCAAGAAGGGAGGCATCTTCGAATGCCGAATGTGCATGGTATCGAATTCAATGCCAATCAGTCTGAACTCGTCAAAGACCTGATTCGCGAACTACTGAAGGACGGCGGCTGCGCCGTCTATGCATTACGAAACATGAAACCCAGCGGAGAGCTGCGAATGGCGCCCACGCCACCGACTCCCAGCCCCAGACAGGCCCGGGGCGTCTTTCTACGGATTCGCCCCGGAGCGAAAGAGGCGATCATCGTTCGCCCCATGAACGCAAAGGCCGGCGAGAAGTACATCAAGGTGGCAAAGCTGACTCAGACCGAAACCCTCGAGATCATCCGCATCTGGCGAAAGCAAACCGCGCCTGCAGGAGTTCCTTCTGGAAGCCGCAAAACACTTTCGGAACTCGACACCCTGGTTGGAAGCATGGCCCACGTCTAAATCGGTGCCCATCTTTGCGACTGCTTCATCCTCGCAAAGGTGGGTATGCGAGCGACCCAGCGAACAGGAATGAAGCTACTGTTCAAGCGGGCGGGATCTCTCCTATCTGAATCTGTGCTGCGGTTGGCCCATACATCGGACCAACCATGAATCGGGCACTCACACAAAGCTCGAATCTTTACTTCTTTTTGACAACTTAGCCTGTGACTCTTAACCCTTCGCCCCACTCTCATGGGTGCGTGATTTCGATCGCTGTCGAAGGATGACCCGCTCGGTCTTTAGACCGCGAAGGCGAACTTGCGTAATCTCCCCAAGGAGCATCAACATGCAACCATTCGCCCGTCCTCTGATTCTCTCTCTCTCCATCCTGGGAATCAGCGCATTCTCCCTCTCCGCGCAAACCGCGTCCTTATCCACCTTCTGGCAACAGGCCAAAGGACGGGGCGCTGTCTTCGTCATGACCAACGATGCCGGAAAAAACGAAGTCATCGCCTATGATCGTGCCACCAATGGCTCTCTCACCGAAGCCGGCCGCTACGACACCGATGGCCGCGGCAGCGGAGGCGTAACCGATCCTCTTGAAGCCCAGGGCTCTCTTACTCTCAGCCAGGACCACTCCATTCTCTTCGCTGCCAATGCCGGCAGTGGAAACATCTCCGTCTTCAGCGTGCGCAGCTCGAACCTCGTCCTCGTCAGCAAAACTCCCTCGGGAGGAAGCCAGCCTGTCGCCGTCGCTCAGCTCGGCAATCTGGTCTACGTCCTCAACTCTGGCGGCGCGGGTAACGTTGTCGGCTTCCACCTCGACCTTGGTGCGCAGCTCAAGCCCATCAAGAACGCCACCGCATTCCTCACCGCAAACGTCACCGGCGGAGCCTCCATCTCCCTCAGCCCCGACGGCCGCTTCCTGCTTGTCACCGAGCGGCTCGCAAACAACATCGACGCATTCCGCGTAAACCCCGACGGAACCCTTGGGCCCATCGTCGTCAACGCCAATCCCGCACCAGGAACCTTCTCGGTCGCCTTCGCTCCCGACGGCAAAGCCATCGTCTCTGAAACCGGAGCCGCGGGCGCCACCAACGCGTCGGCCATCTCCTCCTATACCGTCGGCCCCGACGGCAAGCTTACCGCCGTCAGTCAGAGCGTTCCTGCCTTCGGCAACGCCAACTGCTGGAACGCCATCACCCCCGACGGCAAGTATGTCTACGTATCTAACGCTGGCAGCGACTCCATCTCCGGCTTCGCCATCGGCACGGACGGCTCCCTCACTCCCATCGGCTCGACCGTCGTCGGCAACAACCCCGCGGGCAGCGGCAACCTCGACATCGCCGTAAGCGCCGACGGCCGTTACGTCTACACCCTCAACTCCGGCTCCGGAAACGTCGGAATGTTCCGCATCGAAGACAACGGATCCCTCACCAGCCTGGGCCAGGCTGGCGACCTTCCAAAAACAGCCGGCTTCAACGGAATCGCCGCAATCTAACCATCCTGAAAACTTGCCCATCTTCATGCCAATACCGTCCATGAAGATGGACCTCCCACCTTCGCGACGGCCTTATCGTCGCGAAAGGTCGGAGGTCATGCAAAGCACCAAACCAATCCAACCGGTAAAGGAAGCCTTCCCTTGAATCTCCTCACCGAGTAGCCAGAATCACGCCCGCAAACATCACCAGCGTCCCAATCACACCTCGCGCCGACACAGGCTCGCGCGGAGATCCCAGCCATCCGTAGTGAGACAGCACCAGCCCTCCCACAATCTGCCCCGCCAGCATGATCAGCGTCAGCTTGCCCGCCCCGATTCGAGGGATCAGAAAAGCGATCCCAAACACCAGGCACGCACCCAGCGCGCCCGCAATCAGCAGCGCCGGATGAATCTCGCGCAGCGGCTTCAGAGCGCCCGCCTCCCATCCCGAGAGACCGATCACCAGGGCCATCGCCGCTCCCACGCACCAGAACAGCGCATTTCCCACCCGCGGATTGTTCAGCGCGGCCCCCACCTTGCCATTCATCGCCAGATGAACCGTCAGCACAACGCCGATCACCACCGTCAGTGCATAAAAGGGTAGCTTCATCGTCCTCTTCTCCATCGGGCAAAGTCCGAAACCTCACCCGAACGCATGTTGGGTTTTATGCAATATAGATTGCGTATTACGCGAGAGAGTACACCACCTCTCGAAACGCACTGTCAACGTAAAATTTGGGCTGAGTCGCCCCTCGCAGCAGGCAGGCCGGTAGTCCACATCGATTCAAAATGGGAACTCAGCCAGAACATTAGAAACTTATAAGGCAATTCTGTGCCGTCCCCGGGTTATGGTCTGGAGCGTATGCCTCCTCAGACCGTTGAGCTCTCCATGATTGTGAAGAACGAGGCCCGAACCCTGACTCGCTGTCTTACAAGCGTCAGAGCCGCGGTAGACCGCATTGTGATTGGCGACACCGGTTCGACCGATGAGACGATCTCGATTGCCCAGTCGTACGGCGCAGAGATCGTCCCCGTGCTGTGGACGGGCGATTTCGCCGCTGCACGAAACACCGTGCTCCGGCACAGCCGGTGCGACTGGATCTTCGTGCTGGACGCCGATGAGATGCTGGATGCCGGTGGGGCCGAGAAGCTCAAGCACCTGATTCAGCAGCCTGGGCCCGCTGCGTATGACATATGGCGTTGGAACTACGTTCTCGAGACAAATAGTCGCAGTGGAGAGCAGGGCGGTCTTCAGAACCCTCAACTCTTAGCCGAGTCGCACATGTTTCCTGCTTACGTCAAAAGTCTGAACACCCGGCTCTTTCGTCGAAACCCCGAGGTTTATTTCGAAAGACCGGTACACGAGACCGTTGTCTACCGTCTGCAGACCTTGGCGCTTCCAGTCGCCACAGCTCCTTTCGTCATTCACCATCTGGGTCAGGCTGAAGACAACAAGGTGGACCGTGCGCGAAAGAACGAGCTCTATCACCAGATCGGGCTTCAGCACTTGCAGGCGAATCCGGACGACGCGAGAACCTGTTTTGAATTGGGGCTTGGAGAACTAGAGCACTTCAAGAGGCCGGAGGCAGCGTTATCGCTGTTTGTTCGAGCGTTGTCGATCAATCCTCGGGACTGCAACGCGCTCATCTTCGCAGGCGTATGCATGGTCCGAATGCAGCGATACACCGAAGCTCTCGATCTCTTATCCCGCGCAAGGGAACTCAATTCAGGCAGCATCGTTTTGGATGAGGCGATGGGAGACGCCTACTTCCATCAACAGCAACACGCGCAGGCCTTCGCCGCATACGAAAGCGCAATGCTGAAGGGAAGCGCCTCCGCTCTCGTCCTGGCAAAGTGGGGGGTATGCAAACTTTATCTCGGACAACGAGAGCCGGGCCTGCAAGATCTTCGACAGGCTCTTCAACGAGAGCCAGGCTTTCCTGAGTTGCTCGATCTTGTCGCGGTGGGCGCCGCTCTCGCGCAAGACAATCCCTTCGCCGCGGCGATCGCACGCAAACGTCTTCCCATGGAAGGAACCTCCGCGTTTCACTATGCACTTGCTTGCATCTTGCTTCGCTTATCCGGCGATTGGACCGTTCATCAAGAAGTCGTCCACGAGGGCTTGACCAGGTTTCCCCATGACCCGTCCTTGTCCGCAGAACACGCCATGATCCATCTATGACCGTAAGGAACGGTTCGGCGCGAAGATCCTAAGGTGAGCCATTCCTTTGGCCCGAATGGAGAGATTATCTGTGTGACGAGCAGCAGGTAACTCCCCCTGTTACACACCGCATCTATCAAAGTAATCCCGGTGCTTTCCGTAAATATCTCAATATCAGTATTTTACGGGAGCACAAAGAGAGGTGTGTTTAATGAAAAAATTCGTTATCTTCCTTCTCTCGCTTATTCCGACCACGGCTTTTGGTCAGGGCTCCGACGTATCCAGCTCCAGCTCATCGGCAGCTCCTTCGTCGGAAGCCTCCGAAGTCGCTCCACAGACGACCCCGATGAGCTCTCCGTCCTACGACACCTCGCACCACGAGGCGCCCGTGGCGTCGGTCGCCATGCACTACAACTATCAGTTCCAGACCAGTCCATACGGCGGCAATCGCGGTCTGATGGGATGGTCGGTCGTTCCGGAGATCAACATCACTCCCCACATCGGCCTCCAGGCCGACTTCACCAGCCTCTACATGCAGGGAATCGCCGTCGGTGAAAAGCGCCTCCTCATTGCCGCCGGTCCCAGGTACACGCTCACCCCGCGCTCGCGCTTTACTCCCTTCGTATACGGTGAAGCTGGTGAGATGCGTACCACGACCAAGGCCAACGACGTCTCCGACTGGAACCCGGTCGTCCGCGTCGGAATCGGTGCCGACTTTAAGGGCAAGCATGGCATCGGCTTCCAGTTCATACCCGCCGAGTACATCGGCGAGAAGGTGGAATGGCGCAATCAGTGGAATCACAGCTTTTCGGCCCGCGCCGGAATTGTCTTCAATCTCTATAAATAGAGACGCTTCGGCTACTTACCCTATGGCAGCAAGGAAGATGGCTTCGGACTCGAGGAGCCGGACAAACACCGTGCGCCCATGGCCGGAGTGTGCCTTTACCTGAAACTCCCATCCCAACGTTGGCTCATTCGTGCGGCGTCCAATCCCACGAGTACAGACTTTTTGCACGCGAAAGCATTAACTCTTTCGCTGCTGTTGCCCTTGAGTGATACTCTCTTCCGACAGGCCCGTTCTCACTCCAAACAACGAGGCTTCCCATGTCACTGCTGTCCACCCCCTCCGCAGGCATCTTCCTCACCCTCGCTCTCACCGCATCGTCTGCGCTGGCCTTTCAGGCCCCCGACAAGCAGGCGCTCCAGCAGCGCGTCGCCGCCCTCAAGGAATCCGTAGCCGCCAACAAGGCCAAGCTCGCCCAATACCAGTGGACCGAGACCACCACCATCCTCCTCAAGGGAGAAGTAAAAAAGACCGACCAGGACCTCTGCCGCTACGGCCCTGACGGTAAGGTTCAGAAGACTCCCGTCGCCCCCGCCGCGCCGCCCCAGCAACAAGAGAAACGGGAGGGTCGCATGAAAGCCCGAATCGTCGAAAAGAAGGTCGACGAACTGAAGGACTATGGTGCTCGCCTCAAGAGCCTCGTCGGCGAATACGTCCCCCCCGACCGCGACAAGATTCAGGCCGCCTTTCAGTCCGGCAACGCCAGCATGACCCCATCTGGCGGCGTCACCTCCCTGATCCTCAACAACTACTACAAGCCCGGCGACAAGATGACCTTCGCCTTCGACACCGCGGCTAAAAAGACCCGCAGCATAACCGTCGATAGCTACCTCGACGATCCGAAGACCGACATCGTCACACTCTCTGTAAACTTCGCCAGCCTGCCCGACGGCACCAACTACGCCGCCAACACCGACCTCAAGGCACAGGGCAAGAACATGGAGATCAAGACCGTGAACTCCGGCTACCAGAAGATCGCACCCTAAGGCGCTGAGAGGCATATCGAATCCAGCGCCTCATCGCGCGAACTCTTCGTCGCCAACGCGCTAACTGCACGGAATTCGCGAAGCCCCTTTCCGTTTGAGACCGCACCCGTAGCGCATACATCCAGACCGCGAAGTCAGCGACGATCAACGCGGCCGATCCCGCAGTTGGTGGCTTCCCCACATGTCTCCTGAGATGGATGACGAACCTTGGCATGCGCGCTGCGGGACTGACGACGAGTCGCGCACTTCCGCCCCCGCCAGGAAGCGTCCTGAAGCTGAAAGACCGAACCGGGCATGCGTCGTCTTTTGACTGATAGCATGGTGTTCATGAGCGGCCCCACGCTACAGCAACAGCTCGATCACGCGATCGCGAATCTCGCCGAGGCCGAACGGGAATACGCAGCCGGGGTGCCCTATCCGGATCCCACCGGAGGGTCATGGCCTGCCAAAATCGCCGGAATCAAGAAGCACATCGCCACGCTCCGCGAGATCATCGCGAACGAATAGGCCCGCTTCTGAATCCGCGCTTCACGGAATCGTTCGAAGGAATAGAAGTTTACGCCGGTGTACGATCGAGCTAACCTTGTCCCGTGCTCCCGTCAATCTTGCTCCTAATGCACTTCCTGCAACCTGCTGCGGTACAGTCATCTGGCCCTGGCGGTCTGACTTGCGGTGTACAAGACGCGCAGACCGCTCCGCTTCGCAGCAGCGCAGGCTTCACAGCCATGCTCAAGATGCACCGCGAAGATGACCACGGTAAAAATACCCATCTCTGCGAAGCCAATTACAGCTTGCAGATCTCCCGTCCGGACGGTTCGGCCAACCCGCCTTTCAACGGTTTGAGCAGCGATGACAATTGGGACCGGCCCATAGTATTCCGGATCGAAGGATTTTCTATGGATGGCCGCGATGTATTCATCGTCATCTTAGAGGGTGCCTACCCCGGCTCAGTCGACACGATAGATTACGACATGAGCTCAGGCTCCATATCAAGAGAGGTTTCTCTTGATCGACACTTCACGCGCCGCCTCAGCCGTGCCTGTGCCGCGACGCTGCACATCGCCGGAATATCTCCTAAAGGCCTTATGGTACTCGGATCCTCTGCAAAGGATGGGTGCCCCCGCGCGGAGCTGTGGCAGCTTCGCCCCAATAAATACAAAGGTAGCCTGACAGGCGGCTTGGTACTCCCTGAGTACCCTGAGCAACTGTCGTCCAGCACCGGGATCGCGACACTTGACCCTGGCAACCCCGTGCAGCCCTGATGAGCCAAATCCAACAACGCTGACACCAAGGGCAATTTGAAGCTAAGCGAACGGTTCAAGCAGCGAATCTCTCGGCCATATTCACAAGGTGCTTCCATTCAAAACGAGGCCGGCAGTAATGCCGACTCGAACTTGCATTACTTCACCACATGGCACGCCGATGAAGCCTTTGGCCCAGGGAAGTCCGAGGCAAACGTAGTCCCGCGTCCACCCGCATCCCACCACGTAAACTCCTCCGCCGCGTACTTCGCTCCCGAGCCCGACGGAACCGTCACAAAGATCATCGAGTTCCCCTTTACCGGAACTACAGCCAGGTGGTTTCCCGCTCCGTTCAGATACTCCACCGCAAAGGTTCCAGCCGGCAGCCCCATCGTCGCCCCCTGCGCATCGCACTGGAACTGGACCGTATTCCGTTTCACAGGATCGGTCCCCTTCAGGTGGAGCGTCAGGTCGCTCGCTCCCGCAAGAGCGCTGCACAACACCACAGCAATCCCAACCACTCCCTGCAGCCCTGTCGACCCCATAGCATCGGCCTCCTGCTTGTTCTTATACTCCCCGGCATCTCGCGGGCCCTTCGAAAAAGATGTCAAGCCCCACCCCATCTATCTCGCAGAAATCACAAGGAATCAAAATGCCGATTAGTTTCCCTCCAACCGCTAAACTGGAAGTAGCTCAGGAAAGCAGACGATGAACCGCTCGCGGTACTTTTTTCAGGACAACGACGCTTCGGCATTCGGAAAACTAAAATGGACCACGATCTTTCGCAGACCATCTCCCTTCTTACCCGCACGCCGGCCGCTCTGGACGCTTTACTGCGCGGCCTGCCTGAAGCCTGGACCCACCGAAACGAAGGGAAAGGTACGTGGACCGCGTTCGAGGTCGTCGGCCACCTTGCCTACGGCGAACGTACGGACTGGATGCTGCGCGCGAAACAAATCCTCTCCAACCGCAGCCAACCGGCTTCCGATCTCCCCGCCTTTCGCCCCTTCGACCGCCTCGGCCAGCAACGCGAGAGCCAGGGCAAGTCGCTCTCGAATCTTCTGGACGAATTCGCTCGCCTGCGCGAGCAGAATCTCGCGGAGCTTCATGCCTTCCATCTCAAACCCGCCGACCTTCAGCTCCAGGGACGCCACCCCGCCTTCGGCCTCGTCACCCTGTCGCAGCTGCTTGCCACCTGGGCCACTCACGACCTCACCCATCTCCACCAGCTCTCCCGTATCCTCGCCCACCAGTACCGCGAGACGGTAGGGCCTTGGAGCGCCTACCTCGGCGTGCTCCACTGCAACGGGCACAGCTCCTGACCGGGAGCACGGCTGGTACGAAGCTAAGTACCGTGGATTGAAGATTTTGAACAGATAGGCACGGGGGAGGGCTCCCACACCTACCGCGCCTCCTGCAAATCCCGCTGGAACATGCGAGCAAGATCCGTCGCCAGGTCCACCCCCTTCGGATCCGTATAAGTTCCCAGCTGCCCCTTCAGCTCCGCATCCGTCTTCCGCGATTCGTCGGTGCACGGCGTCGCCGTCATATAAGAAGCTGTGTAGCCAATCGTCCGCTTGCCCAGCGTCTGCTCCTGGATGACCACGTGCAGGGCCCGATCCGCCGCCGACGACGCGTCCACGATCTCGACCCCGTCGACCGCCCCGATCGCCTGGCGGATCTCGGTCGCCCTCTGTCCCGCCGGATCATCCCCAGACACTGTTATCAGAACCCGGACCTTGCCGGCCTGCGCCGGAGCGGCAGGACCGCAGGTCAACATATGCTTCCTCGGATCGCCGGTGATGTTCTCTTTCGCAGCGTTGACCAACGCATCCAGCTGCGCCTTGGACAGCCGATTCAGGCCGACCATGCCAAAGCTCCCCTGCTGAACTCCCAGGTACTGCTGCACCTCGGGCGTCCATGCAGCCATCCCGGGTTTGGTGGCGGCCGCCTGCTTCGACGATTTTTGCGTCGTCCTCTGAGCTTGCACTACCTCGCTCGAAAGAATTCCACCCACAATCAACGATAAAAAAAGCCATCTCTTCATCAACTTCGACTCCAAAGCTTGAACTTACCGAACCGGGCAGGAAGGAAAAGCAAGGATAAGCCTTAACGCGATCATCAGGCGGGATTCAAATCAGAACAGAAGCTCAAAGAATCGTCCTCATAATGGGTCGCTGGCGAGAAGCTACTGTGGCCGGCGGATAGGCCGCGAAAATGGTCCTCTCCGAAAGACTCTCTTATCACGCTCAATCGTCCACTGACTCTTGTCAAGTCCTGCAAAAGATTGCGGTGCGCGCATCCTCCTCGGCCGATCAGAAAGAGCAGCGAGTAAAATCTCGAGATCGATGTTCCACTGCCGGCCCTGTAACCCATTCTAAAGAAGGGCGCCGGTATCTTCGGCACCAGGCTCTATGACTACCTCTACCACATCGGCGCACCCGATTCGTTCTCTTCGCGAACAGGTAACCGCCCTCGAGGCAGCGATCACGATCTGCCTTGCCGATCCAAAAGCCAAACCTGTCCATCGGCTTCGCACAACGACCCGACGCATCGAAGGCCAGTTTGCCTTGCTCTCCACTTTGCCCCGTCTTCCGGACTATCACGAGCAGACGCGACAGGCGAAGCGCTTGCTCAAAAAGCTCCGCAGAGCCGCAGGCAATGTTCGGGACATCGACGTTCAGATGGACCTGATCGAGGCCGTCGCTCCTGGCGATGCATCCCTGCCTTTGAAGAAGGAGGCAGGCAGACTGCGCAGGAATCTCGAGGCAGATCGCGGGCGCTCTTCCCGAAAACTGATAAAGATGCTCGACCGACGACAGTCGGACCTGGCCCTCGTTCTCGAGTCACTTCTCGACCAACTGAATCCGGTGGAGAATCTCTCCCTCTCGTCGACCGAGCTTGTCTCGGTCTCCCAACGCTGGTTCAAAGACAATCTACCTGCTGAACCCGAAGCCGGCCCCGACGATCCCGATTACCTGCACTCCATTCGTAAGCTGGCGAAGCTGGCTCGCTACATCGCCGAGAACGGTCCAAAGAGGGCGAAGCGGCCACGCCTCCTAGCTCAATCCTTCGAAAAACTGCAGCAAAGCGGAGGAGATTGGCATGATTGGCTTGTACTTGCGGAGATCGCCAGAGATGCGCTTGGCGAAGCCTCACCTTTGACAAAGGCGCTTGATTCTCGAAGCAGGCTGGCTCTTACCACCTATCATCGACACTTGCACGAGGTGGTTGGCAAGGCCTCTTAGGAATCCCCTTCCGACTCAGCAGCAGGTCTTGCGGTCACAATGGTTGGGCTGGAACGTCTTGTCCGCGCACGCCGCCGCATCTCGACCACTTTCCGTTTCACTCTGCGCTGGAGGGATCGAGCCCACGCGTAGTCACGCCCAAGGATGATAAGTCCGGCTATCGCTAGCGGAATTCCCGGAATAATGGGGAGCACACATCCCGCGATGCCAGCCGCCAACAGAAACCAGCCGATCGCTTTCCGCACCCATCCACTTCGACCTGGGGTCGCGTGATGCATGAACATTAGACGCTCAAAGCGGGCAAGACATCTAAATATTCCAAATTCAAGACTGGCTACTGAACCGGCGCGTCCGCAGGCATCACAGCCCCGGCGCGAATCCACCGTTCGATGGTGGCGATGTCTGGGGCCGATAATTTATTGCCTTTGGCAGGCGGAGGCATGGGCTTCGCCGGTCCTTCAAAGCGAATCCCCTTCATAAGAAGACTCTTCGCAGGATCACCGGGAACAATAACGACGCCATCGCGGCCACCTTTCATCAAACCGGCACGGGTCGACATGCTCAATCCGCCGCGTCGATTCATCCCCGCGTGGCATCGAAAGCAGTTGGACTGGAAGATTGGCCTCACTTTGGTCATGTAGAAGTCAGGTCGAGCCGCTTCGTCATCTCCTCCAGCGCGAACTACGACTGCCTTCATTCCCCACACCAGAATCGCGGCCGCCGCGATGCTCAAGGTCCACGGCGCTCTGCGCATCCATCCTCCGTTAACTTAAAAGTATACGGAATCCGTGTGGTCACTTACATCTCCGACAAGCTCCCGATAGGGTAGAAAGTGCTCTGGCGTCCCGCGCCTCCCGGATATTTTTCAGGATGCGTCGAAACGCCTTCATCACGGCTCTCCTTGCTTTGGCATCTCTGTCTCCAGTGCCCACGGCGTTCGCCGCCACTGCGCGGAAGACGCATCGTGCTGCCGTCCATCCGACCTCGACCGCGAAAGCTAAAGTGGTGGCCAGCAAGAGACCGGTCAGTAAGAAAACGTCGACGCACAAAAAACCCACCACCGCAGCATCGCATTCGCCCACAGCGGAGCTCGTCCACAGTACGGACTCACCCCGGAAGCATACGACGCGAAGCCGTCAATCCGCGGCCGCGGAGTCGCCGGATGGCCACCGTAAAGCCACAAGCGACGATTTTCTAAAAGCGGCTCAAGCCTCGCCAAAGACAGTAGCTACTTCAGAGCCTAAGAGCGGGGCACGACGGCACAAAGTTCGTACGACCATCGTGGACAAGAACACGAAAACCGAGTCTGTCGTCAGCGTGACTCGAGCCCAGGCTCCGCGGAAATCCGAGGCCGAAAGCGTCGCCGACGAGGCAGCGACTCCGATCATCCTGCCGACGATCTACAACAAACGTGGACGCCTCATCGTCCCCCGCCCGCTGAAGGGCTCCCATGAGATTCTCGTACGGCAGAACGTAGTCGCAGATCGCGACGGTCTTGATCGCATTCAGGACGACAATGACCTGCTTCGCATGCGCGAGCAGCACCTGCTGGTTGCCCTGCCCGTAAGTCGTGCCCTCGAAGTGGACGACCGCCTACCCTCTGATCGCCGTTTCTCCCGTCCCTGGACCGCACAGTTTCTGGCAACTCTGGCACAGGCTCACTATGCTCGTTTCCACACACCCATCCAGGTCAATTCAGCGGTGCGCACGGTTGAGTTTCAGCAGCGCCTGTTACGCACCAATGGGAACGCAGCTCCTGCCGAAGGCGAGACCGCTTCGCCGCACCTTACAGGGCAGGCAGTCGATATCGCAAAGCACGGTCTTTCGCGAACGGAGATTGCATGGCTGCGCGGCTACCTTCTTCCCCTGATTCAACAGGGAAGAATCGACGTGGAAGAAGAGTTTCAGCAGGCATGCTTCCACATCAGTGTCTATAAGAAGTATGTGCCGTCGGAAAGGGCGCCTCGACGCGAGATCGCCGATCACCACAGCAGCACAACCGCTCTCGCCGCCGCGGTTCAATAGACGAATCTGACTTTCAGCCGATCGTTTCGCGCTGGCCGGTCTTCCA
Organism: Edaphobacter modestus; assembly: GCF_004217555.1. Classification (GTDB taxonomy): domain Bacteria; phylum Acidobacteriota; class Terriglobia; order Terriglobales; family Acidobacteriaceae; genus Edaphobacter; species Edaphobacter modestus. The sequence continues at coordinate 4,113,105 of NZ_SHKW01000001.1, read as the reverse complement.
GCTGCGGAAGGCGGCATCGAGAGCCATCATGTTCCGGACGCCATCCTCTCCCGTCGCGGCAAAGGGTTCGCCCCCCTGCATAGCGTCGGCAAAGGCATCGAGCATTCTTGTATAGGCATCGGCGTTATCCGCGGTTGCAGTCTCAACGACCTCCCCGGCACGTCGCAGCACCATCTCGATGGGCCGGTCAACAGTGAGTCCGTTTTCCGCGATCAAAACCCCATCGCTGCCGGTGATCTCTACCAGGGTGCGATAAGGCGAGCGAGCGCTTACCCCAACGCTTGCCAGAACGCCGCCCGTCATCTGCATCTGGAGCATAGCAGTGGCCTCAACCTGATCCTCTGGATGGGTTTTGGTCGCCAGTGTGCTGATACTTTCCACTTCTTCGCCCAATACGTAACGAAGCGCGTCGATGCAGTGGACGCCAACGTCGCCGATGGGGCCGCCGCAGGCCAGCGTTGGATCCATGATCCATTTGCGGGGCGCATGGTTGGCAGGATAGTCGAACTCCGCACGCGCAATCTGCGGTCGGCCAATCTTACCGGCCTGAATCTGCTTCCGGACCCAGTCCAGGCTGTGGTTGTAACGGAAGTTCTGAGCGACTCCGTAGAGAGCGCCCGTCGTTTTGGAGGCGTCGACCATCTCCCGGGCTTGCGCTGCATTCATCGCCACCGGCTTCTCGCATAGCACCGCCTTGCCGTAGCGAAGGGCCATCAGCGTGTCGGCGTAATGCATCGCGTCAGGAGAGGTGATGAAGACAGCATCCACATCAGGAGAAGCGCAAAGCTCTTCGGGCGAGGTGAAGCAGTGGGCGATCTTGTGCTCGATGCAGTTCTGCTTTGCCGCGTTCTGATCGCGCCGCCACATTCCCACCAGCCTGGTCCGTTCCGAGGGGGCGAACGCCGGAAGAAGCCGCCGCACTGCATGAAGTCCAAAACCGAGAATCGCGAAACGTACTGGTGCGGCCATGCGTTGTCTCCTGATCACGGCCGCAAGATGCAGCCGCGAATCGCTTGGGTTTAGGTCTTCCAGCCGAAGGACTGAGGACTAGTGGGTCTCGTTTTTGAAGATCTGCTCGGCGTAGAAATTCTGCACCTTGGCCTGATCGCGCAGTATCTCGAGGTATGCGCTCTTGAGCAGCTGCGACCGGCCCTCTCGAAGCTGCTGCCGGATCGATTGCTGCACCGGAGGGTCGCTCAATTCACGCTGGCCCGCTGGTTCCCGAGAGATCAACTTGTAGATTGCATATCCCCCAGGCTTGCGAGTCTGGGCATCGATTAATGGCAAAATTTCGGTGATCTGACCGGGCTTCAGCTTCGTGATTGCGTTGAAGATCATCGGATCGGCCTTCATCTGCGATTCCGAGACAAAGCCGATATCTCCTCCGCTTGAAGAGGTGTCCGGCCGCTCGGAGAAGTTCATTGCCAGCGTAGCGAAATCCTCACCGCTCTCGAGACGGTTTTTCAGGGCCTGGATCTTCTTCTTCGCATCGGCGTCGTTCATCGCCTTACTGTTCTGCAGATTGCCCGGCTGATTCGAAGGAACACTCGTCACCTGAATCTGCGCCAGGTGAAACTGCGTCTCGATCAGGTTGTACTCCGACTTGTGAGCGTTGTAATAGGTCGCCACATCCGTGTCGGTTACATTGATCTTCGAGTCGATCTCCTTGGAGAGAAGTTTATTGAAAGTCAGGGACCGGCGGATGTCGTGCTTCACGTCGTCCAACGTATGATTGCTGGCCTTCAGCTTCTCATTGAACTGATCTTCGGTGTACGGCGCCTTCATTTCGGTCACCTTAGCGTCCACCTCCTCATTGGCGGCAGTCAGGTTCATCTTGGCAGCCCTCTGCTCGACGATCTCCTCGTCGATCAGTTGCCGAAGAACGTTGAGACGCAGAGAGTCGGCCTGTTCCCGGGTCGGTTTCTGCGGCTGCTGCGCATCGCCAAGCTGTACCTGGTAGGCCTTGTCGAGTTCCGTCTTCATGATGGCCTTGCCATTGACGGTCGCCATCACGTCGGCATTGTTCGTATGGTTACAGCCCGCAAGCGCGGTGATCACCACCAGCGCGACGGGGCACGATGCGCGGGACCAACGGCGTATCGAAGTTCCATTCCCTGTTGCAGTCAAAACATTCCTCAATTGCAAAATCTCCTCAAATCCTTGTCGGGGGGTTACTGGCCGGGCGCATGACCAGAGGGCTGGCCGGTTGCCGGAGCTGGAGTAGGAGCCGGCGGCGAACTCAACGACGGCAGTGTGACTGGCGGCGGCGGAGTCTGCCCTGCGGCGACAAGCGCATTGTCAATCATTCGATACACATATTCGATCGGCAACGCTCCTTCAAGCCGTTCGCCGTTGATGAACAGTGCCGGAGTCGCTTCCACGCCAAGATCGGATCCTGCCTTCATGGAAGCCCTCACCGGAGTCTCGTCCTGTTTCTCGATGCAGGCGCCGAGCGTAGCCTCATTCACCTTCTGTTTCTTTCCCTCGTCGCGGGTGATGGTGTCGAGGGTCTCATTCGCCTTGGCCAGCGTCTTCTCCGCGCCTCCCATCTCAGAGGCGTGCGCGTGAATGTAATCGACGACATTCCAGTAACCGTCCGTACTCTGGGCTCCCAGACAGTTGACGTTTATGGCTGCACGCATCGCCCACGGATGCTGATCGAGCGGGAAGTCCTTGTAGACGATCCGCACCTGATCCTTGTACCGCTGCATCAGAGCGGGAAACATCTGCGCGTGCATCTTGGCGCAGAAGGGACACTCGAGGTCGTCGAAGCCTACGATCACCACCGGAGCGTTCGCGGGGCCACCGCGCGCAGGTCTTCCATCAGCGCTGACCAGAGTTTTTGGGTCCTGGCTGATGTCAAACTTATTAAACTGCGCCAGGGTCTTTCCATCCGTCGACAACAGGAAGGTCATCGGCTTGGAGCTCTTGCCGTCGGCAGAAAAGAGCACCGTGATCTCGTCGAATCCCTGAACGTCGCTTCTGGCTCGGGGACCAACGATCATCTCGTAATTGGGAGGGAGATTCGTCTTGGATCGAATGAGGATCTCAACCCGTCGAGCAAGCTCCGGCGGAAGCTTTCCTCCCCCAGCAGAGGAACTCTGCGCGTGACAGCCGGCCGCGGCCAGCATCAGGAGGAAAAGGAAGGGGCGAAACAGACGGGCGGCATTCGACACAATGCCTCTGATTATCTCACGCAGGGCTGGATCGCCCCCCGCCCGGGCTCGGATCAGAAGAGCCGCTCGGCCCGCCTTAAATTTCCTGCTGTCCCGATGTTCGCCAGCGTGAAGTTGAAGCGATACGTGTTCTCATTGCGCACCGAACCCAGTTCGTACTTCCGGTATTCGACGCTCAGACCGCAGCAATCCCAGTTGTACTGGACCTGCAGGGCAGCATATTGCACCTGGGTGTGAATGAGGTCGAGCCCGGCATTCGCGGCAACGCCGAATCCCCCCTTCGTGGGCCCGCCATATCCCAGCAGAACCCGCAACTGGGTGAAGTCCGAGACGGCAGAAGAAAAGCCGGCTATGTTGAACCGTCCCGGGGCATTCAGCCGGGCATAGCTCAGACCGGAAAAGATCTGGCCCTCATGGAAATTAACCAGCACGTTATTGGAAGTCAACTTCTTCGCTCCGGTGTCCACGTCGAAGTCCCACTCCGCATCGAAATGATCCGAGGTCTTCCACCGCAGCCGTGAGATCAGCGGCGAAATCTCTCTCGGCTCAGTGAGAAAGGCGACGCCGGACAGATCGAGGGTCGTCTGAAAGATATTCCGGGTTCCCGTCACAACGGCGCCCCCAAACTGCGGATCGAGGAAGTACTTCTGGGTCAACCTCCAGGACAGCAGCTCACGACCTCCGCATCCCGACGAGGCCCCGACATATCCCGGGTCGGAGGCCGCTCCATTCCCCACTCCTCCCATCACGCCTCCAGCCGCGGCCCCGGTCCACGCCGCCGCGCCTGCCGCATCGTCGTTCTGTTCCGGGCATGTCTCGCTGCTCGACTTTTGCCTGAGAAACAGCCGCTGCGTAACGCCGTACACCACCTCGTTGGTATTGCTGACCACGTCGGTCTCGTCAAACCGAAGCAACTGGCCGAAGTTGTCCACACCTTTCACAAGGTGATAGGCCGCCATCGGTTCAATCGTATGCTTCACATCCGATCCGAAGAGCTTATGCACGAAAGGAGAGGTAAAGGTTCGCTCCAGGACCGGGGCTCTCGCCTCCACACCTATCTCGACGTCGCCCCGATTGACTGCTTCGCCGCTCTCCTCGGGAACGAGAGAGGTGGAGGACTGTTCTCGGCTTCTGGTGTAAATCGTGTCGCGGACTGCAACAGAGGGCCGGAACCTCCATCCCCCTGCGCTTAGAGGAAGTACGACCTCGGGATGAATGTCAAAGCGCTCCGTCAGACCGGTGGTGGCGAAGTTCGGCTGTACCCGCTTCAACCCCGCCATCGAGCTCTCTATATTCCAGAACGCCCCCGACACTCCCAGCCTGTGTTCTGTCGTGGATAGGTCCGCGGATGGTGCGTGGAAGATACGTACCTGCTCCTCAGGCTCGGTGGCAGTTGCCGCCTGCTTCAATCCCTGGTAACGGTCGGCGCGCATCGCCCAGGAATAGCCTGCGGCTTGATGGATGGCATACCCGATCGACAGAATATCGCTCGAGACCGCCTGGTTGAAGTTTTCGGTGAAGGCCTCGCGGTAGGGATAGGAGCTCAGGTATTCAAGATCGGACACGAAGCGCGTCTGGTGGCTCAGGTCGTAGCGTCCGGAGAAGACGATATCCTGTCCCCCCTGGTTCACATACTGGCCTCCAGTGACGAAGCCGCGGTCGAGCAGACCGCTGTAGTGCGCCAACGCGAAGTTGTTTCCCTGACCGCGGTAGCGGAAGGTCGCGGATTGCTCCCAGCCGCGCTTGGAATAGTACTGCGCGCCTACCGTCATATCGGAGCTGCGGCCCAATACCACGTAGATCTGTTCCCCCAGCACGAGGCCCTTTGTGGAGGACTCACCGATAACAGGAACCAGGAATCCGCTCTGCCTCTCTTCGCCGCCAACCGGGTGCGTCGCATACGGTAGATATACCAGCGGTACGTCGATGACGCGAAAGACAGTATTCTTTGCGGTCGCCTTTGTGGACGTCACGCTGAACTTTTCCGCATACAACTGCCAGTCGGGATGAGGCAGCTGGCAGGACGTTACAGATCCTCCATAGATGTCATACGATTGGGGTCCGGTCTTCACCACAATCCTGCCCTCAAACAAAAACGGCTGGCCGTTGTCATAAACCGGCTTCTGACCAGGCGGCCGGAGCCCGACGGTGCCCTTGACGTCGAAGAATCGTCCCGTCTGCGTCTTGAGATTCATGCTTCCGTGACTTGCGGTGATGCTTTCGTTATTTTGCCCGCCGCTGACCTTCACATGCCCGCTAGCATTCAGGTCGCCCGTATCGCCGTCGTAGTCGATGTGGTCGGCCTCTACCCGGCGATCGCCGTACGTAATCACCACATCGTCATCCAGCGTGTAGCGGCCTCCTGTCTTTGTCTGCGGGCCAGAGCTTTCGATGACAACCGTCGAACTATCGTCCTCTGCCGGAAGCACAATCGCATCCGGATAGCGCGACGTGCTCACGTCCGGCCCCTCCGGAAGCTGCGTCGCACTCGCGGGTTCCTGATTCGACACCTCCTGGGCCCGCAACTGTGGATGACTCCAGGCCAGCCCCATGATAGTTATCAGAAGATAAACCCCGCGCAGACGTCCGGACCATCGGTGCCTGCGAGCGCCCACTTCGGCAACGGCTTTGCTACCACGGGCTCGGCTGTACGGTCTCTGGGCCCTTACAACCGATTCGTTTGGATCGAAACGTATCAGACTTACCACCACTCTATTGAGGCTAACTGAATTTCACCCTGTGTGGGTTTGAGGTTTTCAAGGAACATGAACGCAGAGCGAAAGAGAGTGACGGAAGACGAAGGCGCTGTGGGAGCGGAAGCGCCCCAGGAACCCTTCGCGCTGCGACAGCAGGTGGCCGAGCGGCTCGCGGCGCATCGTTCCCGCCGACCCCGAAGCTCTGAGCCTGAACAGGCTACGCAGAACGCAAATCCGCGCGCAAAAGCCTCCCGCATCGCGGCCGCCGTCGCCGAACGCTACGCCCAATCGAAGAGCTACCGCGCCTTTCTCGCCGAAGAGGCCGAACGCTCCGTCCGCGAAGCAGAAGAGGCAGCAAGACAGGCCGAAGCGGCCGCCGAGATCGCTGTACGAAATGCCGAGGCTCTCGCCCAGGTACAGTACGACCTGCTCACCGAGCTCGATCAGTACAGAGACTCCTCTCCAGTCCCGGCTGCCGTTCCCTCAGCTCCCGCCCGTGCCGACAGGACCGCCCAGCTCTCCGAAGACACAACGGAACAGCTTGAATTCGAGACCGTGGCATCTGCTTCAGCCGCCGCCACGGTCTATACCGTCCGGCATGCGGAAGATCTGCGCCTGCCCGGCATCGATGCGGCTGGTCCTGCATTCCGTGCGCGCCATGCGCGAAGGGAAGACATCGAGGCCAGCCACCTCGACCAGAACGATCCATCGGAGTCGCTGTTTCTGGATGAGGAGATAGCATTTCGCCAATCTCCGGTCTTCGATCCGGTCGAGCCCCCGATAGAGATTCCCGGAAACCTTATCGAGTTCCCGCGTCAGCTCGTTGCCGCTCGCCGTGCCCGCCCGCGCCTGGCGGAGGGCCCCCTGCGTGAAGAGGCTGAACTTCACTCCGACGCGTCGCAGCTCCGCATCTTCGAGGTGGAGGTCGAACAGATCTCCGCAGAGCCAGCAGCCGAGACGGCTGCGCCGGAATGGACCTCGATTCTGCTGGATGCGCAGCCCCGCTCGCATACTGGCGCCTACGGTCCGCATTCCTCCGCCCCTGCGGCATCGTACCCTTCGGAATATTCCACGCCGGCCGCGGAACCATACGCCGCACAACACCTGCAGCTCTCTCCGGAGACCCAGCATCTCTATGCCACTCCTCTTCAGGTGGCGCCGCTCGATCTTCGTCTGATGTCTACAGCCGTCGATGCCTGCGTCGTCTTCGCGGCGTTCCTGGTATTTACCTCCGCCGCCGTCCTGACGGCCGCGCACTTCATTCCGGGCGGCTTGCATATGTCGCTTTCGACTGCCGCAATCTCCGGGATAGGCGCGATCGTTCTGCTCGGTTTTCTCTATCAGCTGCTCTTCTTCACCTTCTCAAACTCCACGCTGGGAATGCGTTACGCCAGGATTGCCCTCTGCACTTTTTCAGACGACAATCCCAGCCGCGCTGCAATGCGACGCCGCATCTTCGCTCTGGCCTTATCGTCGGCCTCCCTTGGGCTCGGCGTGCTTTGGGCGCTGCTCGATGACGAGCGGCTGGGCTGGCATGACCGCATCTCGCGCATCTATCAGCGCAGCTACTAAAAGATCGATTCGGCGCGTCCTTGGGGTTTGTTCCTGAGAACAGAGGGTTCCCTTTTCTTCTCCGTCATTTACGACCCATTTCGGCTGCGTGCAACCACTTTTTACGAACCTTTCGATTGATTTCGCCTTCTTGTGGCTGGAATAAAAGCCGGCCTGTGTTGGTTAACCTTGCGAGTCACCGCGCTGCTCATTCCTATTGGTCCTAGAATTCAGGGCTGATCCGAAGGGATGCGGTTCCCGGTGAACGAGAAGGGATCATCGACATCATGAGAATCGGCTTTATAAGCGTACCCCTGACAGGTCACCTAAACCCTATGACCGCACTTGCACGCCAACTGCAGTCGCGCGGCCATGAGATTGTGTTTTTTGGAACTCCCGATACTGAACCCGCGGTACGTGCTGCTGGTCTGAAATTTGTGTCGTATGGCGAAAAGGAATTGCCCAAAGGCACTGGCATCTATGATCCCGTGGCAAAGCTTCACGGCATGGAGGTGATGCAGTACACCTCCATGCATATATCGCCAATCCTGACCGAAGCGGCTCTCGCTTACCTCCCCCAGAAGATGCTGGAGGCTGGCATTGAAGCTGTTGTGATCGATACGATCTACTTCTACGCCGAGCTTGTTCCCTTAAGTCTGGGCCTGCCGTATGTTCACATCTGGAATGTGCTCCATATCGACTTTTCAGGAGAGACGCCTCCCTGCCTCTTCACCCTTCCGTATGAAGATTCAGAGGAAGCACGCGCTACCTATAGGGAAGCCGTAGGATCCTTCGCAAGCTTTTTTACGCCCCTTGTGTCGATTGCGACTACATATGCCACAAGGATGGGGCTTGATATCGACTGGACCAATCCGGCAGCGACTCTCTCCCCATTGGCAGTGATTACTCAGACTCCGAAAGTGTTTGACTATCCGGGCATGCCTACGGTTCCGCAGTTTCATTTTGCCGGCCCTTTCCACGATGGCTCAGGCCGGGTACCCGCTCCCTTTCCATGGGAAAAACTGGATGACAGACCGCTGATTTATGCGTCCCTGGGAACCCTCGTAAACGGCCTCGACTTTATCTACAAGGCCATTCTCGAGTCGCTCGCCAGATTCCCGAAGTTTCAGGCAGTCCTTTCGATTGGAAAGAGCGTAAATCCTGAAGACCTCGGGACCATCCCTTCCAATGTGATCGTGGTTAAGGGAGCTCCTCAACTTGAGTTATTGAAGCGCGCATCCCTCTGCATCACTCATGCAGGCATGAATACCACTCTCGAATGCCTCGCGCAGGGAGTTCCGATGGTGGCGATTCCGATCTCCTATGACCAGCCCGGAGCGGCAACACGAATCGCTTACCACGGCGTGGGAGAGTATGTGACCGTGGATGATCTCACAACGGAAAGGCTCACAGAACTGATCCAGAAGGTGCAGGACCATCCGAGCTACCGCGAGAAGGCTCATTCGATTCAAGAGGCCATTACGAAGATTCGTGGACTGGAGTTTGCGGCGGACGTCATTGAAGATGCCTTCGCAAACAGCGTTCCAGAAGAATTGGTTCTGGAAGCGAGTGGCATCCGCTCGTCTTTCTAATATCAACCTATTGTCAGCCCTCCCCAAAGCAAAGAAAAGACCCCGATTGGATCGGGGTCTTTCTTTGTTATGCCTTGCTATTGTTGCGGCGGCTTCCAGCCTTCTCCTGCAACCAGAAGAATTCGGTCAGAAGGTGGTGCTGACCGTCAGACGAAATGTCTTTCGGGGCTCGCGCAGGGTATAAGGAGAGCCGTAGAGCTGCAAGGCCTGTAGGTACGTATACTGGCCAGCTCCCGAGTCTGGGAAGAAGCTTCGGAACGTCGCACTGTCGGTCGCCAGTTGCTGGGGAACATCTTTGTACAGGCGAAGGGAGTTATACGCATAGAAGATGCGGAACGGAGCGTTCACGATCGGCAGGATCACCTGCAGCTCCGCACCGTTCGACATGCGTGGGACATAGTTCGTTCCCGGAACCACTTGGAGCGGGTTTGGGAAGGAGAGCTGCTTACCGCCGAAGCAGGCGCCGTTGATAACCGTCGGGCAACCATACATCGGACTTGAGATCGCCTGCTGTCCGGAGATGCTCTGGCGGAGTTGGTCCGGCCGGAGGTCGAAGGTCATGTTGAAGTCGGTAAAGAAGGCGAACGTGACCTGATTGACGATCGGAATCCTGTACTCCAGGTTCGCGGTCATGCTGGTGTCGCCGCCGATCGAGACCAGACGATAAAGCGGCAATGGAATCTGGACGCTACCCAGGGCAGGGTTCGATGGGTCACGCGGAACCGTGTTGCCATCCGGGTTCGTCAGGTTGAACAACACCTGGTTAGGAATGAAGGTATAGGGCGACGCCGAACGAACGTCGAAGCCGCGAACGTCGGATTCTCCACCGGAGTAGACACGGTTCGTGGGAGGAGCAACCTCGCCGGCGAAGCCCGAGATGTGGGAGACCTGAATGCGATATCCAAGGACGTTGTGGCCCTCCTTGTTCACCTTCAGGTTCTTCATGGGGAAGAACTGACGCCAGCTCATGATCGGCTGGATGTACTTCACGTTTCCGCCCGCGCCGGCGATCGAGACCGCCGCATTGAGATCCTTGCCGGAGTGCGGACCCACTGCGCGGTCGAGGCTAGAGAACGTGAAGCTGGGAGTGAGAACCGAGGAGATGATGCCGTTCAGCTGATTCTGCCCCTGCACGCCGGAGCGGAAGGCCAGGGTCTGAAAGACGTTTCGCGTGTTGTCGTTGAAGGTCGTTACCGAGGAGCGCGACAGCGCGTAGGAGAGACCCACGCGGGTGACTCCGCTTCGAGCGAACAGATGCCGCAGAGGCTGGCCCACCGAAAGCGTCATACCCGTCGAAGCCTGGTTATAGTTCGTCAGCAACGACTGCTGCGCCGAGCTCACGTTCTGGCTGAGGTTGCTCGCGATGGAGTAACCCTTGGCCGGATTGAAGTCGTATTTGGTGGTGAACACCTGGATGCCTAGAGAAATAGGCTTGTTGCGGAAGTACGGCTCGGTAAATCCGAACGTCAGGTTACGGGACAGGTCGCCGATATTTGCCTGCACCGAGAGGGTCTCGCCTAGACCCAGGAAGTTATTCGTCTCGTAGTTCAGACCAATAAAGGATCCCGAAAGTCCGCTGATACCGCCGTTGAGGCCGATGGAGTTCTTGCCCTTCTCTTTGAGCTTGAGCAAGAGGTCCACCGTCGCGTCATCCGTATTCTGGCGACTCTCGGAGTCCTGCTCGGCCTTGAGAGGCTCGAAGTAGTTCAACTGGTTCAGACGCATGATCGACAGCTCCCACAACCGGGAGTTATAGACCTGCCCTTCCTCGAGAAGGAGCTCGCGGCGGATAACCTTGTCGCGCGTGATGCTGTTGCCCTGAAACTCGATACGGGAGACATAAAACGGCTTGCCTTCGTCGATATCGATATCCAGAAAGATCTGCTTCTTGGCCTCATCGATCCGCGGCACCGGGGTTCCGACGAAGTTGATGTAGCCACCCTCGCCATAGGCCTTGCGTAACTGCTCAAGCCCCTTACCAAACAGGGTGGCGTTGAAGAACTCGCCGTCCTTCTGGGCAAACTGAGCCCGCAGCGCCTTTGTATTCGTGTAGTGCTTGTTGCCGGTGAACGTGATGCCGCCGAGGCGGTACCGGTCGCCCTCTTCCACAGGCATCAGAATGTCGATCCGCTTGCCCTTCGACGGGCGCAACGTAAGCGGATTCAGACCGCCCGCGTCGCGCACGTGGGTCGTCGGCTCGCTCGTAAGAGCCTTGAAGTAGCCGCGGTCCCGGTATGCCTGGCGCACGCGCTCGGTATCTTCATCGAGCTTGCTGGAGTCGAAGGTACGGGCGAAGAGATTCTCAAGAATAATCGAGTGCGGAATCCCGATCGGCTTGAGGTTCTTCATCGCACTGCGCAGGGTGCGGTCGGGAACGTTGTTGTTCCCGTCGAAGGCGATCTTTCCAACCTTGACCGTCGGACCTTCCTTCACCGTGAAGGTTACGGAAACGGCTGCCGGAGGGATGGTCTTGATCTCTTCCTTGACCGTTGCGAACTGATGACCGTGCGCGGAGAGAAGCTCCTTAAGGACCACCTCGGCGCGCTTGATCCTGGTAGGGTCGTACTGGCTTTCTACGGAGAGCCCAACCTTCGCCTTTTTAAGGGCATCCATAATGTCGGACTGCGAGACGGTGCTAATACCCTTGTAGTTGATCTCGCGGATCGTGGGTTTCTCTCGGACGTAGATCACCAGCTGGACGCATTTGGGAGAGTCGACCCGCTCGATGCGGACATCGTCGAAATATCCCGTATTCCACAGCGAGTTGAAGTCGCGCTCGACCACCTGAGGGTCATACAGATCGCCCTGGTGCGAAAACAGCCTGGCGAGCACGGACTCCTTGGGAATTCTGCGATTGCCGACGACCTGCGGCTGGCAGAGCGGCTGGGCTTCAGAACCGACAGCCTGTGCTCGAAGCGACGGAACCATCGCGAAGGCAAAGACAGTCAACAACACGGCATAAGCGATGCGGGAGCAGCTGGAGCGCGTGCACACAGGCCTTGACATACTCTTCAGGGAGCTTCCGCTCTCTCGATCTACGGTAAAGATACGCACACCCTCACTGCTTGGAAATCGTGCCCCGACGGGTTCCTGAAGGGGAGTCTCGATTATATGGGAGCGCAAGGCGCCTTAGCGAGTTCCGAACCAGCTTTCGAAAAAGCGAACCATCGTTTTCTCATTCACTTCGCCCGGTTCACCCGGCGGCGAGAGCAGAAATGCCGCTCTCAGCCGCTCCTTCTGCTCGATGGAGCACCTTGGCGAAGACGTCGCTGTCCACATTACCTCCGCCCAGGACGGTGCCCACCCGGGACCCGCCCCGCGGGCGATCCTGCAACAACCCTGCCAGCCCCACTGCACCTGCACCTTCGGCGAGGTTGTGGGTATCGGAAAAGTAAAATCTCATCGCTGCCTCTACCTCGTCGTCGTCAACCTGGAGTATGCGGTCCGCGCCTGCCCGAACCACTTCGATGGCCGTATCCGTTGGCTTCCTGCAGGCGACCCCGTCCGCAATACGCGTCGCCGCCGGGTGCTCAACCACAGATCCAGCCGCCAGCGACAGCGCAAAGGCCGGAGCATGCTTCGAGATGACCCCGACGATTCGGGTCTTGAGGCCGAGGGCATCCCTCACCGCAATCATGCCGCTGATCCCCGAGCCCATGCCGATAGGAACATACAGATTGTCGAGCTCAGGAACAGCAGACAGAAACTCAAGCGCCGCAGTCGCAACTCCCGTGACCAATAGAGGGTGGTAGCTCGGAACCCAGTGCCAGCCATTCTCCTGTTCGAGCTTCGTCGCGTGCTCCAGGGCCGCTTGAAAGTCGTCGCCCTCCTCGATCAACTCAGCACCCAGCTCGCGCATGGCACGATTTTTCTCAATACTATTGCCCCGGGGTACAACGATGACGGGGCGAATGCCGCTCCTGGTGGCAGCCAGCGCGATCGATTGCCCATGATTGCCGCGCGTGGCGGTCACCACGGTTGTCACTTCAGGGTGGCTGCGCTTCAGCCAATCCATATAGACCAGCCCGCCGCGAATCTTGAATGCGCCCACCGGAGAATGGTTCTCGTGCTTGACCCACACCTCCGCCCCTGCGCGCGCACTTAGCAGAGGCCATTTGTACTGCGGAGTCGGCGGCATCGTTTCGTACACCAGCTCGGCGGCCTGACGGATCTCTTCAAGTCCGGGCAATCCATGGTTCATGCGAGGTTCACTCCAAACATCGATGGGATGACGATGAGATGCGGTGGATCGAGCGGCAGCTTCGAAAGTGTAGGCTATTCGCCGGGAGCGGCGTGGACCTTGCGGACCTCGACCAGCGTGGAATAGAACGTCGCTCCCCCACCGATATCCGTGAGCCGTTCACTGGTCAGAGCATTGATGTTTGAGCCATCGCGAGTCAGCTTATTCCATTCCAGCCTCGCCGCAACCACCCCTGCACCCACATGGCCGTCTACATGCGCACGTAACTTAACGCTGCCGCGTGAGTTGAAGACCTCGACTTCATCCCCATTCGCGATGCCACGTGGAACCGCATCCGAGGCATGCATCTCAAGCAGGCCCGCGGTCTTCGCCTCCATGCGCTGATGAACGGGAATGTTCGCAAAGGTCGAGTTCATGTAGTTGTCGGCCTTGCGAGGAAGGAATTCGAGTGGATAGTCCGCGGCATTGGCGCGTGACTCTGTTGGAGCGTGAAACACCGGTACCGGCGTCAGTTCACCCCTGCCCGAGGGAGTGCGAAACCACTCCGGCACCGAAAATGGAAGGACGGCCCCATGGCGATCTACCGGCATCGTGATCCGAACGTGGCCTTCACGCTCCAGGCGTTCGCGGGTAATGCCCTCGAATCTCGGATCGTCGGTGGTGAGCGCCTGATCGATCAGCTCGTCTTCGCGGTCGTCGAAGCATGCTTCCGGAAAGCCCATCCTGCGCCCCAGCTCCCCGAAGAGTCGAACATTGTTCCGAGCTTCGCCCAGTGGGGAGATCGCCTGTTGTGAGATCTGCACGAAGTGATGCCCGTAGGCCCCCTGCACGTCCTTGGTCTCGAGAAAGGTCGGAGCCGGAAGAACGATATCCGCATAGTCAGTTGTGTCGGTAAAGAACTGCTCGTGGACCACGGTAAACAGATCGTCTCGGCGCATTCCGCGTAAGACATCGTTCTGGTTCGGCGCGACCGCCGCGGGATTCGAGTTGTAGACGAAGAGAGCCTTCACCGGAGGTCCGCCCACGCCTGCATCCGCCGCAGCGAGAGCTTCGCCCAACCGGCTCATATTGACGACACGGGCGGCCCGGGCCAGCGGGCTGGCCTGCATCAGCTCCGGCATCTGCAACGCAGCAGACTGGAACGGGAACGAGCCCGAGGTCGAAAGCTGCAGGCCGCCGCCGGTGTAGCGCCACGCGCCGGTAAGGAGTGGGAGCATCGCCACCGCGCGTGCCGCAGTGCCGCCGTTTTCGCTGCGCTGAATTCCATAGTTCAGCCGGATGGCCGCCGGTCGCCGACCGTTGCGACCAGCCTGCGCGTAATGTCGCGCCAGCCGCTCAATCGTGGCGGCGTCGATTCCTGTCGCTTTTGCAACCGCTTCGGGCGCATGCTCGAGCCGCAGCGCGTGAGCCTTCAGCTCCGCGAGGCCGTGCGTGCACCGCTCGACGTAGTCCGTGTCTTCGAGACCTTCGCGCAGAATAACGTGCATCAACCCCAGGGCCAGCGCCGTATCGGTTCCCGGATGAATTGCGAGATGTTCGTCGGCAAGCGCCGCCGTGCGGGTTTTATAGGGGTCGATAACGACCAGCCGCGCACCGTGCCGACGCGCCTCTTCGATGAAGGGCCACAGGTGGATATTGTTGCCGTGAATATTTGCGCCCCACGCGAGAATGAGTCCCGCGTGCGCGAAGTCCTCCGGCGCCGTTCCCACCCGCACACCGTAGACGCTCATCAGCGCAGCGCCCCCGGCAGAGGAGCAGATGGTCCGGTCAAGCTGCGACGCCCCCAGCCGATGGAAGAACCGGCGATCCATCGAGCCGTAGCCCAACTGGCCGATGGTCCCGGCGTAGCTGTAGGGAAGAATGCTCTCCGGTCCATGCTCGGCAGCAATTGCCTTCAGCCGTGAAGCAACCTCGTCGAGAGCCTCATCCCACGTGATTCGCTCAAAGGCCTCGGTCTCCCGCCCCTGTGGCAGGGAACCTTTGGCAACACCGGCCCGGCGGCGCATGGGATACAGCAGGCGATCAGGCGAATAGACACGATCGAGATACTTC
Source organism: Edaphobacter modestus (assembly GCF_004217555.1). Taxonomy (GTDB): domain Bacteria; phylum Acidobacteriota; class Terriglobia; order Terriglobales; family Acidobacteriaceae; genus Edaphobacter; species Edaphobacter modestus. Next base: position 4,097,837 of record NZ_SHKW01000001.1, on the reverse strand, counting down.
GCCACCTTGCCGCACAGAAAGCCGCGCGTGACCGGATGCGAGGGATCGCCCTGCACTTTCGTTGCGCGTCCGGAGGCTTCGTCGACCGTCACCAGCACTCCACACGAGTCCGGACAATCGTGCGAGCAGACTGCGTGAACCACGTGGGTAGCCGGGTTATCAGGCATGAATCTATTCTATGCCTGCTACGATTCCCCTGAGAGTGCGCTTCGTCACCGCCCATGGCAGAAAAACGTTATCCAACAACCCGCCTCGAGGCCTTCTCCGACGGTGTGCTGGCCGTGGTGATCACCATCATGGTGCTGGAACTGAAGGTCCCGCACGGAGACGGCATGGCGGGACTTCTCTCGATCCCGCCCATCTTGTTCATCTATCTGCTATCTTTCACGTTTACCAGCATCTATTGGGTGAATCATCACCACATGATCCGCCGCGTGAAAGAGTGCGATCACCGCGTGCTCTACGCGAACCTGGGATTTCTCTTCTCCGCCTCGCTGCTTCCCTTCTTCACCGCCTATGTCATCGAGAAACATTCGGACTCGTTTTCGGTGGCGCTCTACGCCGCATCGATGATCTTCACCGCGCTCTGGTTCTTTTTGCTGCGCCTGGCGATAGAGCGGCTTCTGCGGCTGACTGGCGACCTGAGCCCCGAGGACACGGCAACCCAGCGCAAGCATATCGCCAGCCTCGTGCTTTATGTCGCGGCGATTCCGCTGGCTCACTTCCATCCCCACATCGCACTGGGAGTCATCACGCTGGTTACGATTATCTGGATCGTCCCGACCGCACGTTCGGACAGCTACGCCTCCGAACTCGCACGCGAAAACCATAGCCACTGAGGTTGTTTGCTAAAGTGGACTCGAGTTCTCCTTGAGGTGATCCCGTGGCGCTCCGCTTACGCCTCGCTCTAGTTCTGATTGCAGTTTTTTTTGTCGCGCCTCTCTCTGACTCCCAGCAAACTCTGACCACCGTCCCGCAGCAGCACCTCGACGTCATCAAGGTTCTGGTGGCGCAGGAGGAGGCATGGAACCGTGGCGACCTCGAGGCCTTCGCTCAGGCTTACAACGACTCGCCCGACACACTCTTCATCACAACCTCTATCAATCGTGGCTTTGCCGGGTTGCTGGAGGCTTACCGGCGCAACTATCCCAATAAAGCTGCCATGGGAACTCTTTCCTACTCCGATCTCGAGGTCCATCCCCTCGACGAACGCTTCGCTGTCGTCATCGGACGCTACACCCTCGAACGCGGGAAAAAAGACGGCGGCAACGCCGAGGGCATCTTTTCGCTGGTGCTGGAAAAGACCGCCAAGGGATGGAAGATCGTGGTCGACCACACGACAGGGTGATCCTTAAAAGAAGAAGAAGGCCGCCGGAGTCATCCCGACGGCCCAGGTATCTTCTTGACGGAAGTTCAGACCGTCATTACTTCCTTTTCCTTCGCCTTGAAGAGCTCCTCGATCCGCTTGATCTCGGCGTCGGTAAGCTGCTGAACCTCTTCGTTGGCCCGCTTCTCGTCGTCGGCTGAGATCAGTTTGTCCTTCGCGGCCTTCTTGATCTGTTCGTTGCCGTCACGGCGGATGTTGCGGATCGCTGTCTTGTGGTCCTCAAGCGTCTTGTTGAGCTGCTTGACCACCTCGCGGCGGCGCTCTTCCGTCATCGGAGGAACAGGAACGCGCACGGCAGTTCCATCGGACATCGGGTTGAGGCCGTTGCTTGAAGTGCGAATGGCCTTTTCGATGGCCGAGACCATCGCCTTTTCGTACGGCTGCACCAGGATCAGCGTCGGTTCGGGCGTGCTGATCTGGCCAAGTTGGGAGACCGGCGTGTCGGTGCCGTAATAGTCCACCTTCACCTGATCGAGCATGTGAACGTTCGCGCGACCCGTGCGGGTCGAGGCCAGATGTGCCCGGAAGTCGTCCACTGACTTCTCCATTCTGGACTTCAACTCCTGGTGGGTTCCCTTTAACGCTTCGATGCCTGCCATCGCGGATGCCATAACGCTTCTGTCCTCATGCGCTGTTGCGCCAACGAAAATTCTATCGGAAAACCCCGGCGATTGAGCATCACGTCGATCCAATAGCTCGCCGGTACAGTTCGGGAACCAATCCGCTACGCCCCGCGTGAAAGAATGGAACCCGTGCACCCCGTGAGAAAAAAGACGAACAAGCGGGACGCTATCCTCGACGCAATGCTCGATGTCGTGGTGGAGAGAGGCTTCCACGAAGCTCCCATGTCGCTCATCATAGAGCGCTCCGGGGCGAGCGCGGGGGTCATCTATCACTACTTCCAGAGCAAGGAAGAGATTATCCAGGCTCTCTACGAACGCGTCCGCGCGCTGAAGCGGACCAGCCTTCTCGAGGGCTACTCGCCTGAGATGGAGGCGAAGGAAGCCTTCCTCCAGGTGTGGACCAATGGATACCACTTTTATCGCAAGCACCTGAAAGAGATGCGCTTTCTCGATCAGTACGAGACCGCGGGCTTTGTCTGCCATCCCGACTCGGCCGCGCGGCCCGACAAGGAAAAGATCGGGTTCGAACGCCGGTTCAGGAGTCGATCGAAGGGCGGCGTACTGAACGAGCTGCCACCGGAGGTGATCCAGGAGCTGACCTTTGGCGTGGTGGCACGGCTCGCCAGGCAACCCCGAAAGCTATCACCCAAGGTGATGCGAGACGTCGCGGAGAAGGTGTGGGAAGCCATCAAGGCGTCCGACTAGAACGAACGTTCGGTTTATTCGTGTAAAATCCTTGCATGGCATCACGTGGAGCGACTTCGATGGACGCTAACGGCACAAAGATCAAAGTCATCCTTACAGGCGCCACCGGCATGGTCGGTGAGGGCGTCCTGCTGGAATGCCTGGAACATCCAGCGATCGAACAGGTTCTTGTGGTGGGGCGCAAGCCCTACCATGCGAAGCACCCCAGGCTGCGGGAGTGCATCGTGCCTGACTTTCTTCACCTGGAGCGAGTAACAGATCAACTTACCGGATACGATGCGTGCTTTTATTGCGCCGGGATCAGTTCGAGTGGAATGAGTGAGGCAGAATATACCCGCATCACGTACGACATCCCGCTCCACTTCGCCCAGACGCTGGCAGGCCTCAACCCGCAGATGATCTTCAGCCATGTATCCGGCAGTCATACCGACAGCTCCGAGAAAGGTCGCATCATGTGGGCCCGTGTGAAGGGAAAGGCCGAGAATGCGCTGATGGGATGCGGATTCGAAAAGGTGTACAACTTGCGGCCCGGTTTCATGAGGCCGACAGATGGGCAGAAGAACATCAAGGGTTATTACAGTGCGATTGGCCGGCTCTATCCGGTGCTGAGGGCGTTGTTCCCAAATCACGTGAGCACCATGCGCGAGGTGGGCCTGGCCATGATCAACAGCGTGCTTAAGGGCTATCCCAAATCGGTGCTGGAGATCCGAGATATCAAAGCCCTGGCGGGGACCTGGCCATCATCCGAAGATGCTCACCGGTTGCCAGAGAGCGCATCGACGCTCTAGGCTAGCCGAGACCCATGAAAATCCAGCAGGAAGTCCACAATCTGCTTACCGGCCTCGGCGTCTCCCCCGGAACATTTACCGGTGGTCAGCTCGCCGTCACCTCACCCATCACCGGCGAGATCATTGCGAACGTTCGCGTAACGGAGACTCCCGAGAAAAACATTGCTGCCGCGCATAAGGCATTCCTCGAGTGGCGCAGCGTGCCTGCTCCACGACGCGGAGAGCTGGTGCGACAGCTTGGCGACGAGCTGCGTATCGAACGCGAGACACTCGGACGTCTCGTAACCTTTGAGACGGGAAAGATTCTCTCCGAGGGTGTCGGCGAGGTGCAGGAGATGATCGACATCTGCACCTTCGCCGCTGGCCTCTCGCGTCAGCTCACGGGGCTTACGCTTCCCTCAGAGCGTCCCAATCACCGCATGATGGAGACCTGGCATCCTCTGGGAGTTACAGGCGTCATCTCTGCATTCAACTTCCCTGTCGCGGTTTGGAGTTGGAACGCTGCGCTCGCGCTCGTCTGTGGCAACTCGGTGGTGTGGAAGCCATCGGAGAAGACGCCACTTACGGCGCTGGCCACCCAGGCAATCTTTGAGCGCGCGGCTGCAAAAGTTGGTGGCATTCCTGCAAATCTATCGACGCTGCTTGTTGGTGATGCGGCGGTCGGTCAGGCGCTAGTGGAGTCTTCGCAGGTTCCGCTGCTCTCAGCGACAGGCTCGACCGCGATGGGTCGCGCCGTCGGTCCGCGCCTGGCGCAACGCTTCGCTCGCGCGATTCTGGAGCTGGGTGGAAACAACGCGGCAATCGTCTGCCCGTCCGCCGATCTCGACCTCACCTTGCGGGCGGTCGCGTTTGCAGCGATGGGAACAGCAGGACAGCGCTGTACCACCTTGCGCCGACTGATCGTGCAAGAATCGATCTGCGACGCGTTTGTCTCGCGCCTCCGCAAGGTCTTCGCCACCGTCACGGTCGGCGATCCACGCGAGCCCAACACGCTGGTAGGCCCGTTGATCGACCGACGTGCCTTTGAGGCCATGCAGAAGACCCTTGAAACAGCTCGTTCTGCAGGCGCCGTGATCCACGGCGGCGAACGTGTCGAGATCTCCAACTGGCCGGATGCTTTCTATGTGCGGCCTGCGCTGGTTGAAATGGCGGAGCAAAGCGAGATCGTACGGCGCGAGACCTTTGCACCGATTCTCTACGTTCTTCGGTACAAGGAGCTCAACGAGGCGATAGTCCTTCATAACGACGTGCCGCAGGGCCTGTCGTCCTCCATCTTCACCACCGATATACGCGAGGCGGAGCGCTTTCTTTCCGTCGCAGGCTCCGACTGCGGCATTGCCAACGTAAATATCGGAACCTCCGGCGCGGAGATCGGCGGCGCTTTTGGTGGAGAAAAAGAGACCGGCGGAGGGCGAGAGTCGGGCTCCGATGCATGGAAGCAGTACATGCGCCGCGCCACCAACACGATCAACTACGGAAGCGATCTGCCCCTGGCACAAGGTGTCGTGTTCGACATCGACTGAAGCGACCTTACTTCTTCGCTTCGGCTGCTGGCGCGGGAGGGTTCCCGGCAAGCCTCAGGTTCACCACCTTCCGAAGAAGGTCGAACCAGAAGGGTGCTCCCTGGGAGATCGCCAGCACGGTTGCCGCAAGTCCAACGATCTTCCAAAGCCACCAACTCCATTCGCCGATATCGACAAGGCGGGGATCGGTACCGGCAAGCGCGACCTGAGTCATCGACGAGGTGGGATGCACGAGATCGGGCCAGCAACTGGCCTTGAAACCGTCTGCCTGAATGGGAGCCTTTACCTCAGGCTTCGGTGCGGCCTTCGCATCGACAAAGCACCAACCCAGCGGAACTCCCGGCAGATGCTCGCGAAGCAGGTTCATGCGATGAAGGGACTGATCCAGTTCTGCCTTGTCGTCTCCGACCGCCTGATCCCGCGGAGTCGATTTGATGTATTCGGTAGCCTCGGCGCTGATGGCGTCACGCAGAGTCTGATCGTTCCAGAACCGCTTGCTCAGCGAGATCGAATCCGCATTGAGCAGGAGGCACAGAATCGCGCCGAAGATCCAGATCCAGGCATGCGACTTGCGCTTGTACCAGCCCGAGACGCGCTCCATCGACTCATTGAACCAGTTCTCCAGGCGCCTGCGCTGTTCGCCCGCATCCCTGCAATCGCGCAGAAGCGAACCGAGAAGTTTCTCGGTCTTCTCGAACTTGTTCGTCTGTGGCTTCGCCGGGGTTGCCCCATCGAGCTGCATACCCTGATCTTCCGCCGCCTGCAGGATAGCCAGCGCCAACGTAGTCGCGGGAATATAGGAGGGCCGCCGACTGAACTCACCCCGCGAGCCCGGGCTGCAGAGCCCCTGAATCAGCGGCTGGCTATAAACCACTTCCTTGAAGTCATTGCTCATCAACAAGCCAGCTAACCCGCGTTCGAGCGTGGTTGCTCTCCATCGAAACAGGTTGGCGACGATCTCCTGGATCGCGGAGCATGCCGCACTCAACATCAGAAAAAGAAACGCCATGCTGATGGCGAAACCTACGATGGTCGTGATCAACCTTTGCTCCCGCCCGGTGAATAGAAGACACGACCAATGTACTGCAACCTCGTTGCTTTGAAGCAACAAGGCGAGACTTTGGCCCAGGAGACGGAGAAACAAGCGGCTACCCAACCAACAGGTAGCCGCTACACAACTGCTTTATGCTTATTCGCGGGCAACGCCTTTGCGGCCGGCAAGCCTGCCGTCCATGTCCGCCAACACGTAGGCCACGACAGAAAGCATCGCGGTGTTGCGCTTGAACGAGTCGGGATCGACCTTATCGAGCGTATCGGCTTCGGTGTGATGCCAGTCGAAGTAGTGATCGCCGACGGTGTGAGGGCTGAGAGCAGGAACACCGTCGGCGACGATAGGACCGATATCGGATCCGCCGCCTCCCGGCGAAACGGTATCGGTGCCGATGGAGCCGAGCAAGCAGACAATATCGCGCATGTAGACGAAAGACTGTTTCTCCTCAGCCGAGAGTGAGCTCTCATCGAAGCCCGAAGGTGCGGGAGCGGCAGCTGCTGCACCCGGGGAAGGTGGTGCGGGACGACGCGCCCTTCCGAATCCGCCGTAGCCGATGCCGAGAGGCTTCTCGGCCCCACCATCCATCTCGATTGCGGCAACCTGATCGCCGATCTTGTCGCCGATCCACTGCCGGTAGGCGCGGCCGCCGGCTCCACCGTTCTCCTCGTTGACCCAGAAGACGATTCGAATAGTGCGCTTCGGTTTGAGGCCGAGCTTATGGATCAGAGAGACAGCCTCGAAGGTGGCCATGATGCCCGATCCATCGTCCTGCGCGCCCTGGCCTACATCCCAGGAGTCGATGTGGCCGCCGAGAACTACGACCTGCTCGGGATGCTCGGAACCGACGATCTCACCGATGACGTTGCCGGCTTTCACATCAGGCTCCATGTGCGCGTCCATCTCGAGATGAACCTGCACCGGGCCTTCTTTCGCCAGCCGCTCGATCAGCAGAGCATCTTCGACGCTGATGGCCGCGGAGGGAATCTTTGCCTGCTTCTCGTCATAGCGCAAGGTTCCAGTGTGAGGCGTCTGCATTGCGAGCCCGGTGGCCGAGCGAACCAGCACCGCTGCCGCTCCCTTTGCAGCCGAGCGTCCCTGGCTACCCGTGCGGTACATGGAGCCGACGCCGTAGCCGTGCCAGCCTGGATTGAAGACGACGATCTTGCCCTTGACCTGATCGTTCGAGAGAGCGTCGAACTCGGCGAAGTCGTGCACAAAAACAACGGGAGCGGTGATGCCTCCCTTGGGCGTCCCGACGCTCATGCCGAGGCCAAGCATATGCAGCGGCTTGGTGATGGTGCCGGTTTCGCCTTTGTACGTGATCGTCGCCGATTCGTTACCGCGCACCCAATGCGGCACCATGACCGGCTGTATCTGTACATTCTGGAGACCGGCCTTGCGCATCAGCTCTGCTCCCCACTCGACGGCGGTGTTGAGCTGCGGGCTTCCGCTGAGGCGTTTGCCGATGTGGTCGGTGAGATAGGCCAGATGCGCATAACCCTCATCGTCAGCCATGGCAGCCTGAAGAATCTTGTCGGCATCCGACTTGTACTTCGCAGCCAGCGGTCCTGGAACCGCGGACATCATTGGGGGCCGCTCTCCGGGCGCGCCCATCTGTGCAAGACCGGCCTGCGTTGCCAGAAGCGCGGCAGACGTCATAAGTGCAGCAAAACGCTTCATCGAAACTCTCCTGTTTCTTTTGCCTGGTTCAGTGACGTCCTGACAAAGACACAGGCTGAGGACGGTCGCCCTCAGCCTGCGCGTTGTTAGAAGTTGGGGTTCATTCGAGGCTAGAAGATGATCTTGCCTGCGAATTGCACGTTGAAGGGTTCACCCGGTCCAATACCCGGCGCGCCGCTGTTATTGCGCGTCGAAGTGCTGCGGCCGAAGGTGGACGAGGATAAGGTGCCTACTCCCGGATTAGCAAGGTTGGTGCGATTGAAGATGTTGAACATCTCCGCACGCAATTGCAGTGTGAGTCGCTCGTGGAGCTGGGTGTTCTTTACGAGCGAGGCGTCCACGGTCGAGAAGCCAGGTCCGCGAAGGACGTTGCGGTGGAACGTACCGAAGCTGCCTGCAGGTGCAGGGGCGAATCCGCCAGCGGTATACCACTGTACGTAGGGGGTTCCGCCACCCGCCGGAGTGACAAACTTCCTGCTGGCGCCAGCCTTGGGATCTCCAATAAGGTTCGGGCGATCCTGAAACTCGCCGGTTCCGCTGTTGTCCACGCTTCCCAGCTTCACGTTCACAGGCTGTCCGGAGAAGACAGTGAGGAAGGCATTGCCCTGCCATCCCTTGGTGAGTACCGGCAGGCTGTGTCCGATCTGCGGAGCCTCGTAGACGACGTAGCCATTGAAAGTGTGCTTTATGTCGAAGTCGGCGTTGCCATACTCGCCAGCCAGATTCGTCGAGTCCTGCGGAGCGAAGCCGCGGGTACCCGATACTACGTCAAGCGCATGACCATAAGTGTAAGAACCCTGTGCGGTGAGGCCATGGAAGTTGCTGGTACGAATCATGACCTGGGCCGAGCTGTAGTTCGACGTACCCTGGCTTGAGATCTGATTGATCGCAGCAATGGACTTCGCGTTGGCAATCGCAGTGTTGTTGTAATACGGCCGGCGTGGCTGAAGGTCATTGTTCGAGGTTCCGAGTCCTGGACGAGCCTGGTTGATGTCGATCAGGTTGAACAGCCTACGCCCAAGCGAACCAACATAGCCAGCCTGCAGGATGGTATTACGGCTAAGTTGATACTGAACGTTCAGGTTGAAGTTCTGGATGTACGCGGTACGGAAGTTCGGGTCGATCGTCGACAGACCGAAAACTGACGGAGCGTTTGCACTGCTGAACGGATTGATTCCCGTCTGCCACTGATAGAAGGGACGGCTCAGGTTGACCACGGGGGTTGCACCAGTCGGGTTGGCCTGTACACCAGCTGCGCCGCCGTTGCCAGGACGGTTGTCGAAGAAGCCGTTGAAGTTAATCGCATCGAAGAAAATGCCGTAGGTTCCACGAACGACCATCTTTGCGGTGGGCTCATAGGAGAAACCGAAGCGAGGCGCGATGTTGGACTTGTTCCCGGGATAGATGGAATCCAGCCCCGCGCCTCCTGGAACCACAAGGCCGAAGGCATCTGCGCCGGGTGCGCCAGGACGGAAATCAGAGAGGACACCGGGAGAGTTGATCGGAGCGTTGTAGTCGTAGCGCAGGCCGTAGTTCAGCGTCAGGTTCTGAAGCAGCTGGTACTGATCCTGCACAAACAGACTGAATGTGTTCTGGTAAATGTCACGGCGAAGATTGCCCTGGGTAAAGCTGGAAGATGCGACGTATCCGGCAAGATAGTCCGCCATCGCACGCACATCGGCACCCACCGAATTATCCGTCGCATACGGCGTCGCATTCGCAGGAAGAAGGCTTACGATCGCTGCGTTTGCTGTCGCCTGACCCGTGAAGGTGAAGGTTCCACGGACATTGCGCTGATACTGCAGGTCCATGTAGTTCCTGCGATACTCACCGCCGAATCGAACCTGGTGCTTGCCAAAGATGTAGTTGACCGTATCGGTGAAATGCCCTGTGTAATCCTTACGACCCAACGGCTGCGTTACACCGGTCTGATCGAAGGTCGTGCTGCTGGCGATGGTGATGGTCGGAGCACCATACAACGATGGCGTAGTGACCCCCGTATTGAGACCAAGGTCGGGAATGTTCTGGCTGTGGTTCTGATCGTTGAAGGTCTGGTTGAAGACACCGACAGCGGCCAGCGCCTGGTTGGAGAGGTGATCTGTAATCGCGTAGTTGTGGACCGCAGTGAAGTTCTGCGTAATGTCCGGAGCAACCTGGTAGTAGTCGAAGACGTTCGTTCCGACCGCTGCGAACTGACGGCCTGTGCCGATGAAGGCTCGCACAGAAAGGGTCTGGCGGGGTGTGAGAGTCCAGTCGACCTTACCGATCACGTTATCGCTGTATCCGGTCTGCGGACGGCCATCGAGGAAATTGCCTGCGGATGCCGGACCTGCTTCCTGATTTCCGGCGGGCCAGAGAGACAGAACACTCAGAGAGAGTGGATTGACGGAGATGCCGTGCTGCTGCAGAAGGGCCGTACCCGCTCGAACATAAGCGGCGGTGGGCTCGGTCGCCGAAGCAGAGTTCTGGATCAGGTACTTCTGGCGCTCGTAATTGACGAAGTAGAAGAGCTTGTCCCGAACGATGGGTCCACCCACAGAGGCGCCGAACTGCTGGTTGCGCAGCTGGGGCTTGCGTTGCGCTGAGAGAAGGAAGGGGCTCTTGGCGGCAAAGAACTCGTTACGATTGAAGTAGTAGGCAGAGCCGTGAATGGTATTCGTACCAGACTTAATCGCGAGCGAGACCATGCCACCGCCGTTGCGGCCGGCTTCGGCGTTGCCCTGGGACTGCACAGTGAACTGGTCAATAGCGTCGATCGGGATGGTTACGCCGGCGATCGATCCGACACCGCCCTGGTTAGCGGCCGCACCGTTCTGCCAGATGTCGTTGTTGTCCGCACCGTCGATCTGCCAGTTGAGCTGGTTGGTGCGTGTCCCATTCAAGGATTGGGCGCCGTTGTACCCAGGCACGACCTTGAGGAGTTGGGTAAAGTCACGGCCATTGAGCGGAATATTCGCCACGGCCTTTTCGTTGACCACGGCATTGTTGGTGGTCGAAACAGTATCGAGGGTGACGGCGTCGGCACTGACTTCAATCTGTTCGTTGGTCGAGGCGACTCCGAGCTTGATGTCGAGCGAGTAAATCTGTCCTGGGCGGACGGCAATGTGGTCTACCTTGCGGGTGGAAAAGCCGGCAGCGGTAACCTCAACGGTATAATCGCCCAAGGGCAGATCCTGGAAGCTGTACACTCCGGAATCGGTCGAGACCATGTCGCGCTTGTAGCCGGTCTCGGTGCCGAGGAGCGATATTTTGGCATTCGATACTGCCGCACCGCTGGAATCCTGCACAGTACCTGCGATTCCACCGCGGAAGGTCTGGGCGGTCAACATCGGTGTCATCGCAGACACCAACACCAGGAATAAGAGATAGATGTACTTATTGAACAACCTCATAACAGGGCTCTCCTCGAACGTTTTAACTGGAAGATGAAAAGGGGCGAGGCTGGAATGCCTCGTCTATAGACACACGGTTCCCAGGCGAAGGGACAGCTACTTAGTACATCGTCGTGGATGTACAGATGCCGGGTCGTTTTTCATTGAATATTTATCAAACTACCTTTAAACGTTCCGGATTACAAGGCGTTCGTCACACAAATCACCCGGTTCATCCCACGTATCTGCGCCGGTTTCTGATTGCGAAATGGACATAAGTACGGACCACAGGAGTGTTAGCCCGATTTATCGGAAGACATTTACCGGAAGACGAGGATCGCTCTGCCCACCACACCCGTGATCCGATCCTGCGCGGCAAGACCCAGCGCTCGCTGCAGACCGTGAATCTCCCGAAGGTGATTCGAATAATCCCAGGCCAGATCACGCGCCTTGCATACGTTCCAGAAGGCAAGCAGACGACCGATCTTTCCGGTGTCCTGCGCGAGTTGACCGAGAAGTCCGGTTGCAAGCACATCGAGGGCGCGCGGCATCACCGCTTCAAGAAGCTGATTGACCGCTTGATAGTCCACGTATTGAGGACTCTCGGCAGTGGGCGTGATTCCGCTCTGATGACTGGTCTCGATGAGAGCGAGCGCGAGGTCGTGGTTGATGTGCGCATTCATCCCGGCGAGCGCGAACTGAATGCGGTCGACCCCTCCGCGAAAACGAGCTTCCATCAAAGCATCCCACGCGTTTGGAGCGTCTTTCTTATCGAGAGAGGCACGCACGGCCTTGAAGTAAAGGCCCGCGAAGACCACGTCGAGCCGGTCGAGCCAGATCGCATCCTTCCACCCTCCGGCAGGCGGTCGCAGATCGACCTCTTCGGTAACCATGCTGTAGAGATGGTTGAACCATTTCAGGCCGTCGTTGTCATCAAGTGCGGCGTCGATGCGCTTCATCTTCGCGAGAACATCGTCGATGGTGACTGCATCGGGTTCCGTGACGATCTGATACAGAGTCTGATCGGAGGCTGAGAGGCTCATGAATCACGCGCCCTTCTAAGAGAGGATGCGCGAAAGTATAGCGCAGCCGATTCGCTGTCCTCGCCCCGCCGATTTAGCATCGAGAGAGAACAGCTGGCTCAGACGGTCGAGTCCGCAACCATCGACTATGCCAATCTTCCCTCCTCGCCAGCTCCGGATCCCCGCTCTCTTCCTCTTCCTCACCCTGGCCTCTGCGGTACAGGCACAGATGCTGGCTCGTCCCGGATGGGCGGGATCGGGCATGAACGCTGCGCCGTGGTGGAAGCACGCCGTCGTGTACCGGGCCGACCCGGAGACCTTCGGCGGTCTTCACGGACTGGCCGAACACCTGGATTACGTTCATTCGATCGGCGTCGATGCCCTGCTGCTGAGCTCCCTTGGAGGAGACGCGAAGCAGCCGCTCGATCCTTCCGTGGGAACCATGGACGATGTGGACGAGATCGTGCGGCGCGCCAGCCAGAACAACATCCGCGTGCTGGTGGAGCTGAACGGAGCGTCCGCGGACGTTGAGGCGAGGGCTCGGCTGTGGCTGGTCCACGGAGTTGCCGGTTTCTATGTCACGGACGCGGGCGCCGATCAAATCGCCCAGGTCCGGAAGACGGCTGGGAGCTTCGCCGGTCAGCGCATCGTGGTCGGCGATCTCGATGCGACGGGCGCACAGAGTCGAAGCGCGGATGCTCCGCAGCTTGTGGCCGATGCGCGAGCGGGGACGCAGGAAAAGCTTGAGGCTTCCTCGATTCGTCCCTCGCTTGAGCTGGCGCAGCAGATGGCCGACGAAGGACGTAGCGTTCCCCTGTTGCTCTCCGATGGACCGAAGCTGAAGCGCAGTATGAGCCGTTATGGCGATGGCGCGCACGACCTCGAGATTGCGAAGTCGCTTGCGGCGATGTTGCTGACGACGCGGGCGGCGACAATGCTCTTCTGCGGCCAGGAGCTTGGCCTGACGGATGGGGCGAAGCAGATCTCCTTCGCTGCACCGGCGAAGGGCGAGCAGCTGGCGGCGACGAGCGTTGCGGCGGAAGATGCCAGCCCTTCGTCGCTGCTGAACTGGTATCGACAGCTCAGCGCCCTGACTCACAGCAATCGCACGCTGAGCTCGGGAGCGATAACCGTGCTGAATCACGACGACCAGAATGTCCTGGCCTGGGTTCGCAGGCCGGCGGCAGCTTCGCTGGCCACACCTGCCATCGTGGTGATCGAGAATTTGTCAGCGCAGCCGGTGACGCTGTCGCTGAAGGCGGATATGCAGCGGCTGCGGCTGCGAGGAAGTTTTCTGCGGACGCTGATGCGTTCCGACAGCGGGATGGGCGCGATGCACCTGGATGGGATGACCCTTCCGCCGCATGCCGTATTCCTCGGAGAGCTACGGTACTGAGGGGGATACCCCCATGTTGATTGCGCAATCCCTTTAGCTGTGGCACGCAGCAACATCAAGCGGGATGGCTGGAAAGAAATTTTTTGTACTGACCGTCCAATAACTTCAGAATTCCTTCAACAAGCGAAAGCTGACCCTCGAGGATTTCAATCTTTTCTCGCGTGGCTTCGGCATGGCCTCCGGTCGGATCCGGATCGCTCTTCTGGCTGTTCCCCAACGGAGCGATACTCAGGATGGCGTCGCGAATGGCCTGCTGATCGGCGGTTTTGAGTTCGTTCTGATTGGAATAAATTTCGGCGTACTCCTGTACTTCGGGGTAGGGCATGTAGGAGACCGCGGCCGTGGCCTGGGCTGTCTTCCAAGCAACATCGGCCAAGTCACGGTTGCTGGCGCCGATTTCCATGCTGGCGTTTTCCGGAGCCTTATGGTTCTTGACGATGTAGTTGAGAACGTCGAGATCCTTCTTGAGCGCATCCTGCTGTTTGCGCAGGTCTTTGAGTGCACCGGAAAGGGTGTCCGCGTTGTGCTGGATCTCGGCATGGAGACTGGCTTCGGCCTCGTGAACGAGGTGGCGGTGATGGTGAAGAGGTGGAGCAGAAAGTCGCGGATGCCGTGCATTGCTGAGTGAGGCGGATGAACGTCGAGCACCAAGGAACCTCGATGGCATTTCGCTGGTGATTAGCGTAGCAGAGGGTGCGGAGATGGCTATCTTCAGGACGGACAATTCTTTCCGCGAGGTCGAGCAATTGAATTCGGTCAGGAGGGAAGATTCGTCTTCCACAGCTTCCACAGATCTGGCCTATTTCCACAGCAAAATGCCTGAAAAAGCCCCTTGATTCGCGCCGCTGCGGGAGTACTATTCCTTTCACCGGAGGAGTGATCTTCCAGAAGGAGAGAGTAAACGAGGGGCCATCGAAGAGGACCGGCAACGGAACTCAAAACGGGCAGACAGGAGACTGGATGTCTTGCGATGGACCAAGAGAGCTCTTGCAACGAGTGGCATAACGGAGGCAGACGGGAAAGGCGGGTTTCGACTCGCCAGTACCGGACCCATCCGGAATGACAAAGCGTTGTGATCTGGTTCCGAACCAGATCTTCGAAAATCGGAAAAGAGAGGGCGGTTTCTCGCAAGAGAGATCGCCCTTTGCTTTTGGCGTGGGCTGAGGCGAACGCCTCGATTGACGAGGCTGGCCGATCCGCAGCGCTTCCCAAGGTGCGTTCGTGAGCCATTCAAGAAACTATCGCCCTTGCATTTAATAACTAAACCGTTCAGTATTGTTTTGAAAGCGACCGTATACGGGAGACGTCCTCGAATGATTTCCGTCAGCAATCTGGTCAAGAAGTTCGGTACCTTTACCGCCGTCCATGACATCAGCTTCGACGTCGCGCAGGGAGAGATCTTCGCCTTTCTCGGGCCGAACGGAGCCGGCAAGACTACAACCATCAAGATGCTTACCACGCTGTTGCGCCCCACCAGCGGTCTCATCGAACTCGATGGGCTTGACCCCACGGTGAAGCAAAAGGAAGCCCGTCAGCGCTTCGGCATCGTCTTTCAGGATCCCAGCCTCGACAACGAACAGACCGCGTACGAGAACATGGATCTGCATGGCATCCTTTACCACGTGCCTCGCAAGATCCGGACTCAGCGTACCGAGGAGTTGCTGAAGCTCTTCGAACTATGGGACCGCAAAGACGCATACGTGAAGACCTTCTCCGGCGGCATGAAGCGGCGGCTCGAGATCGCCCGCGGCTTTCTGCATACACCGAAGATTCTCTTTCTCGACGAGCCCACGCTCGGTCTCGACCCGCAGAGCAGAAACCAGCTTTGGACACACGTGAAGCACCTCAACGAGACCGAGAAGACCACTGTCTTCCTGACAACGCATTACATGGATGAGGCCGACCGTGTCGCCCATCGCATTGCGGTTATGGATCATGGAAAGATCGTCGCTCAGGGCACCTCGGCGGAGTTGAAAGAGCAGACCAGGACGGAATCCCTCGAAGCCGCATTCCTCGCCCTTACCGGCTCCTCGCTGCGCGACGAAGGTGCAAACTCCAAAGATACGTTGCGACAGGTCGCGCAGATGTTCGGACGCCGCTAAGACCACCGGGAGCCTAGACAGGAGGAGACGAGAATGGGTGCGATTTATATCTTGTGGTTACGGGAGCTGAAGCGCTATGTGCGTTCGCGGGTACAGATCGTGGTATCGCTCGGCCAGCCCTGCCTCTACCTGCTGGCACTGGGCTTCGGACTCGGTCCGGTCTTCAAGCAGGCGGGTCACGGCAGCTATCTGCAGTTCATGGCTCCCGGAGTTGTTGGCATGACGGTGCTCTTCAGCTCCGTCTTTTCCGGTATTGCCATGCTGTGGGATCGGCAGTTCGGCTTTCTTAAGGAGACGCTGGTGGCTCCCGTATCGCGAATGCAGATCATGATCGGACGCACGCTGGGTGGCGCAACTGTTGCTGTCATCCAGGGTACGCTGATCCTCATCATCTGCCTCATCGCCGGCTTCCGCCCCCACAGCTGGTTCGACCTCCCTGTTGCCTTTCTCTTCGTGGCGATGATCGCCATCGTCTTCTCAGCGCTGGGAACCGGAATCGGCTCGGTGATCAAGGACATGCAGGGATTTCAGCTGGTGATGAATTTCATGGTGATGCCCATCTTCTTTCTGTCGGGCGCACTCTTTCCGCTGACCAATCTTCCGCTCGCGATGCGCCTCATCACCAGACTCGACCCGCTGACCTACGGGGTGGACGGTTTGCGCGGCGCGCTTATCAATACGTGGCACTTCAGTCTGATGTTCGATGTCACGCTGCTTGCGGGAATCGCCGCAGTCTTTCTTAGCGCCGGCGCCTATCTCTTCACCAGGATCGAAGCATAGAGCAGAAGAGAGAGCGATGGCGAGACCTAGAAGCGCGGAGTCCCATAAGAAAGTGATCGATGCGGCGGTTCAGTTGTTTTCAGAACGCGGGATCGATGCCACCAGCATGGATGCCATCGCCGAGGCGTCCGGCGTAAGCAAGGCCACCATCTACAAACACTGGCAGGACAAAGACGCCTTGTGCCTGGAGGTGATGGGCTATCTGCATGGCCTCGACGAAGAGCCACCGGTCTTCGACTCCGGCAATTTCCGCGACGACCTCATCGCCCAGTTGCAGTATCAGCCGGCTGCCGATCGCCAGGCGCTGAGAGAAAAGATGACACCGCACATGATCGCCTACGCCTCGCGCAACCGAGCGATGGGTGCAGCCTGGCGGACGCGCGTCATCGAGCCGGCCCGGCTGGCGCTGACCAACCTGATCCAGCGTGGAGAGAAGGGTGGCATCCTCCGTCGCGGCATCGATCCCGAGATCGGGATCGCGCTCTTGCTGGGCCCCATGATGTATCGCCACGTATTCGTAACCAGGGCCGGAGCCAAGGGGCCTAAAGATCTTGAGATTCACGTCGCCGACGCCTTCCTTGCAGCCTTCGGGACAGCGGCGCCTTCTCGCTGAGATCTTTCGAGAAGGCTGCGCTGCGTCGAACGAAGAAGCAGCTCGGCGATTCGAAAGACACCGCAGATCCTTCGACTCGCTGCGCTTCGCTCAGGATGACACTTCTTCGTTCGGGGGTAAGTGGTTCGTGCTTCGGCGCGAATGGTCCACTCATGCGATATAGCCGCATGAATGGGGCACCCGGCACCTTCCCGCTAAGCTTCTGCAAAGGACTGCCGCTCTGCGTTGAACGCAGAAGACTGGAGTCAAGGTTTGTTCGATGCTTGAGCGAGGACCTCGGCCAGGTGTTTGGGGCGGGCGTCTGTGCTCTGGGTGATCTGCTCGCAGCAGCTGAAGCCGTCGGAGACGATGATGGCCTGAGGGTTGTTGCGGACGGCGGGCAGGAGGACGCGCTCGCCTAGTTTTTGCGAGATCTCGTATTTATCGTCTTCGAAGCCGAAGGGCCCGGCCATGCCGCAGCAGCCGGAGTCGAGCGCCTGGACCTCGGCGCCCGTGGCGCGGAGGAGTTTGAGCTCGTCGGTCATGCCGTGCTCGCCGACGCCGGTCATCGCCTTGTGGTGGCAGTGGCCGTGGACGACGATCTTGCCGTCGATCCTGGGCGGCTGATAGTGGGGCGCGTACTTCACGAGGAACTCGCTGAGCAGGTGGATGAGCGAGCGAAGTTTCGGCGCGCGTGGATCGTCAGGGAAGAGGTTGACGAGCTCGTCGCGGAAGACGGAGGCGCAACTGGGCTCGAGCACGACGATGGGGGTTCCGGCATCGATCTGCGGGGTGAGGACGTCGAGGATCTTCAGTAAGTATTGCTTCGCCGTGTCCAGCATGCCGAAGTCGTAGAGCGGCCGGCCGCAGCAGAGATGGTGATTGGGAAGCGATACGCGGAAGCCAGCCTCGGTGAGAACCTTGTGGGCGGCGCGCATGGTCGCAGGATGGAAGTAGTTGTTGAAGGTGTCGGCCCAGAGAAAGACTGCGGGCGCGGTGGCGGGCAGAGGGTTGCGGCGATCTTTGCGGCGCTGCGGATCGCGGGCGAGACGGCGGTCGGGAGTGAAGGGCCGCGAGAAGCGCGGAAACCTCCGGCTGGGATGGATGTGCAGCGCTGATTTGATGAGCGTGGAGATTCCGGGCGCGTTGTTGAATGCATTGACGATGCCTGGAGCGATGGAGGCGAGGCGCGCCCAGCGGTCGATGCGGCCGAAGGCGTAGTGAGAGAGCGGGCGCGAATGGTGCTCGTAGTGGTGGGAGAGGAACTCGGCCTTGTAGGTGGCCATGTCGACGGAGACGGGGCACTCCGACTTGCAGGCCTTGCAGGAGAGGCAGAGGTCGAGAGATTCGCGGACCTGCTCGTTGGCCCAGTCGTTGGGGAGGACCTCGCGCTGCATGAGCTCCCAAAGGAGATGGGCGCGGCCGCGGGTGGAGTGCTGCTCTTCTCCGGTGGCCATATAGCTGGGGCACATGGTTCCGGCGTCGGCCTTGCGGCAGGCACCGACGCCGACGCAACGCAGGGTCGCGCGGGCGAAGGAGCCGTTGTCCTCCTTGAAGGCGAAGTGGGTTTTGGGCTCCCAGGGCTTGTAGTCGGCGCCGAGACGGAGGTCTTCGTGGATCTCGTGCGGGTCGATGAGCTTGTTGGGATTCATGCGCTGATCGGGATCGAAGAGACGCTTGAACTCGCGGAATGCCTCCATCAGCTCAGGGCCGAACATCTTGGGCAGAAGGATGCCGCGAGCCTGGCCGTCGCCGTGCTCGCCGGAGAGGGAGCCACCATGAGCGAGGGCAATGTCGGCGGCCTTCTCCATGAAGGCACGGAAGTCGAGGATGCCCTTTTCGGTCTCGAGGTCGAAGGAGAGGCGCATGTGGACGCAGCCCTGACCGAAGTGGCCATACATGGGGCTCCAGTAGCCGTACTGCTCCATGAGGGCGTAGATGGCGCGGAGATAGGAGCCGAGCTGCTCGGGAGAGACGGCGGCGTCTTCCCAGCCCTCCCAGCCGGTGCGCTTGCCGGGGACGAAGGCGGTGGCGCCGAGGCCGGATTCGCGGACGGCCCAGACCCGGTGAGCTTCGGTGTGGTCGTAGATACGGGCTTCGGCGATTCGCTCGAGCGCCAGGGCAAAGTCGTGGGCGCGGAGGTCGGCTTCGGCCTGGGTGTTTCCGCCGAACTCGACGAGCAGGAAGCCGCGCCCTTCGGGGAGGAGCGGAATGTCGTCGAGGGCCTTCTGCTTGCTGCGAAGGGAGTCGAGGAGGAGGCCGTCCATGCCCTCGAGGCCGATGGGCTTGTGGGTGAGGACGAGCGGGACATGATCGGCAGCAATGAAGACATCTTCGAAGCCGACACCGACGAGGGTTCGGAACTGTGGGGACACGACGAGGTTCAGCGTCGCGCCGAGGATGACGGCGCAGGTGCCTTCGCTGCCGACAAGAGCACGGGCGACGTTGAAGTGTTTCTCGGGAAGCAGCTCGTCGAGGTTGTAACCCGAGACGCGGCGGGGGATGTTGGGAAACTTTTCGCGGACGAGTGCAGCGTAGGTGTCGCGGATGTGCTTGAGTCCGGCGTAGAGCTCGCCGGTGCGGCCGCCTGCGGCGATCTTCTGATTGAGCTCTTCTTCGGAGGTGGCACCGATGGTGAGGCGGGTTCCGTCGTAGAGAAGGATGTCGAGTGAGTGGATGTTGTCGACGGTCTTGCCGCCCATGAGCGCGTGGACGCCGCAGGAGTTGTTGCCGATCATGCCGCCGATGGTGCAGCGGCTGTGGGTGGCTGGATCTGGGGCGTAGGTGAGGGCGAAGTTTTCGGCGGCCTCGCGGACGCGGTCGAGCACGATGCCGGGTTGCACGCGCACGGTGCGGGTGACGGGATCGACCGGACCCATCTTGTTCATGTACTTCGAGAAGTCGAGGATGACGGCAGCGTTGGTTCCCTGGCCCGCAAGCGAGGTTCCGCCGCCGCGCGAGAGGACGGGAGCATTGAATTTCCGGCACGCGGCTACGGTGGCGATGACGTCTTCTTCATCGAGGGGAATGACGAGGCCGATGGGGATGTGGCGGTAGTTCGAGGCGTCCGTGGCGTAGAGGGCGCGGGAGGCCTGATCGAAGCGGACTTCGCCGCGGACTGTCTGCCGGAGCGCCTGTTCGAGATCGGATGCGGCGGAGAAGCTTTCATGCGCACGGGCATGCGAGCTGGGGAGAATGGTGAAGGGCGTGGCGGTGGGGGTCGTGGTGGTGGACATTTTGTCTGCGAGTTATTTTAGTGCTTTTGTGGAGGGTTCGCGCTTGGGGCCAATGCCTGCGGATAGGATGAAGCGAAGTGGCGGTGCGGAGTTGTTCTCAATGCGCGAATCGTGGTTGCACGGACGAACTACTGAGATTCTTGCTGCGCTCAGAATGACGGATGTTGAAGACCGCTCCTCACCTGGTCGTTACGGGCGTCACTTGGTCGCTACGGCGTCGTTACTTGGTGTTTGCCGTCATTTTGTGTTGGCGGTCATTTTAAAGATAGCCTGCGCGTTCGAGCTGTCGAAGCTGAGATCGAGTGGGCTCTTGCCATTTTTTTCAGGCATGCGGAGGCGGGTGATGAACTCGTAGAAGGAGCCTGGAACTTCTTTGGTGACGGTGCTTCCGTCCGGTGCGCCGAAGTTGCGTTGGACGCGGGCGGCGAGGAAGGCGGTCTGACGCACGCGACCGGACTGGGATTTTTCGACGACATCTTTGATGGGCTGGTTGAGGGCCTTCAATTCGGCTGAGAGCTGGTCGACATCGGCGACGCGATCGGTGGCGTGGTTGAAGGCGTTGCCCTCGGTGGAGATCCAGGCCATCTCGGGCGATTCGGCCAGGATCGCCTGATAGTCGGCAAATGCGGGCTCGGCGTGCTGGCGCTTGAAGACGGAGACGAGGACGGGGAGGAGTTTCTGTGAATCCTCCATGGAGAGAAAGCCTTCGGTCTCAAGCTGTTTGAGGAGGGTTGCGGCCTCGGGAGTAACAGGATCGACCGAGGTTGCCGTGACGCGAGCGACTGCAGCCTGGAAGTCGGGCGAGAAACGCTCGGGGTGCAGCTCGCTGATGAAGAACTGCGCGATGTCCTCGGGGTAGTCGGCCTGGGCGTGGGAGCGACCGGTCATGCGTAGCCGCTCGAGCGGATAGACGCCGTTGAGCGCGTAACCAAGCGGACGCAGGATGCGGGTGATGGCCTCCTGTCCGGCGGGAAGCGCGCCCATGCCTTCGAGCCCGACGGTGCGAACAGCTCCATGGTCGTGCATGATGGTGCGTTTCTGGTCGAGGCAGCGTTGAACATATCGCTCGGCGGCGGGGACGCGCTCGAGGAGATCTTCGAAGAGAAGCATGTTGAGCGCTTGGGCGAGAACGGCGCGGGAGGAACGGGGTCCTGCGTCGGCGACGAGAGCGGCATGGATGACAAGGACGCGGAAGAGGCGGCTGGTACGGTCGTGGCCGATGCTGCGCTCAAGAAGCTGATATAAAACGCCGGTCTCATGTCTCATGGTCTGGCTCCTGGGTTCGATTGCCTGGTGCGCGCGAACGATCCATCATGCTCAACGAGGAAGGACACTGTAGATGGTAATCCTCCGAGGCAGTTCCATGTGTCACGCGGGCCGGACTGGGAACAGAATGCGTGGGAACAGAATCGGCGGGAGTTCGGGATCGGCCATCTCGATCCGCGCGATAGGACGAAGTCCGCGGACGGAGTTTCCGAGGAACGCGGCCTCGGCGCTACGCAGGTCGTCGAGGGTAAGGGGGCGTTCGGCGGCATTGAGTTCGGTGGCAAGGACGTGGCGACGAAGGACTCCGGGCAGAACGCCGGATGCGAGGGGCGGAGTAAGGAGCGATCCTTCAAGGTTTACGAAGAGAGTGCTGATCGCTCCCTCTGTGAGCTCTTCTTTTTCGTTAAGGAAGAGGACCTCATCAAAGCCGTCCTGACTAGCCCTGGCGTACTCGCGGTCGTAGAGCTCGCGCTGTGTGGTCTTGTGCCGGAGCAGGAGATCGCCGGAGTTCACCCGGCAGGGAGATATGCGGATCGTGATAGGGGCGGAATCTTCCGTGATGGCTGTGGGCGACACGGTTACTTCGCCGTTGGCCGCAAGGAGGAGACGGATGCGGAACCGTTGCTGGAGCGCAAGCGAGGCTGCCAGTTCCTCGATGCGCGATTCGATGGCGCTGCGGTCGAATGGAAAGTCGAAATAAGCCGCCGAAGAGGCGAGGCGATCGAGATGCAGCGGCAGATATGGCATGCCGTGGCCGTCGAAGAGCATGGTTTCGATGAGCTGAAACTGCGGCGCGGTGCGAGTGAGAAAGGACGCCTTGAGCTGGCACTCACGATACTCCGACGCAGCATCGGAGTCGGCAACGATGCCTCCGCCGACTCCCATCCTCGCGATTCCATCGCGCAGGACGAGGGTTCGAATCGCCACATTGAACTCTGCATCGCCGGAAGGCGCAATGTGGCCGATCGCCCCGGTGTAAACCCCGCGGGGCTGACGCTCGAGCTCGTGGATGATCTGCATGGTGCGAATCTTCGGCGCGCCGGTGATGGAGCCCGAGGGAAAGAGCGCATGAAAGATGTGGGCGAAGGTGAGGTTGGGACGAAGCTCGCCGGAGACCGTGGAGGTCATCTGCAGCAGCGTCCTGTAGCGTTCGACCGCGAACAACGGATGCGCATGGACGGACCCCATGCGGCATATTCGACCGAGGTCGTTTCGCAGCAGATCGACGATCATGACATGCTCGCTGCGGTTTTTCTCGTCAGCCTCGAGGCGCATCATCTGCTGTTCGTCCTCGGCGAGATCGAGCCCGCGCGGCATGGTGCCTTTCATCGGGCGCGTGACGATGCTGCCGTCGCGAATCCTGAAGAAGAGCTCCGGTGACAGCGAGACGATGTGGTGGCCGGCGACGTTCAGCAAGGCGCCGTAAGCGACCGGTTGCGTCTTCGAGAGCACTGCCAGGCAGGCTGCGGCGTCGTGGTGCGTCGACACAGTGACGGAGTCGGTGAAGTTGACCTGATAGGTGTCACCGGCCTCGATATATCGCTTGATGGCAAGAATCTTCCGCGTGTACTCGTCCTGGGGAATATCGAGGGCGGCTTCGCTGACGAAGATCTCGGGAGGCGCGACGGAAGGAACCGCAGGAGGTGCGGGGCCAAGGAAGTCGCCAACGGAATGATCGAAGACAAAGGGCTGCGCGTAAGCGCCGAACCACGCCAGCGGCAGCGAGTCGCCGGTCGCGGGAGCTGGAGTGGAATCGCGCCTGAGTTTGTGTTCAAGGAAATATCCGCACTCGTAGGCGAGGTAGCCGGCAAGGTGAAGACCGCGCTGACGAGCGGTCTCAATCCATCCGAAGAGCGCGTGAAGCTCGTCTGTAGTGTTCGCCGAGACGGCTTCAATGGGATTCAGGAAGAGGTAGCTGTGATGATTCTGTTCATCGAAGCGAGAGGTCTCCAGCAACACGGCGTCGGGCGAGCCAGCAGCGAGCGTTCGAAGATATTCCGGAAGCTGAGTCCACGCAGACATGAATCGCTTGCGATTGTTTCATGTCTGCGGGCCAGGTGATAGGCGTGGAGATGCCGGGCGAGCGGCTCCGAGACGAGAACGGCTCTGGACACGCGACGAAACAGTCTCCGGGCTGGAGGACTTCAGGGTGATCGTGACGTCCTCAGAGCCGGGACGCGGATGAGTTGCCACCAGACGTACCGGGCCGGGCCGCGCCGCCGGTACGGACCCACACGGCTGCTGTGCCGCCGATCAGATTATTCCTGGCCCAGCCCGTACTTCTCCATTCGATAGATCAGCGTCCTGCGACTGATATCGAGATACTTGGCTGCTTTGGTCTGATTCCCTTTGGCCTGCTCGAGGGCGCGTAGAATCAGCTCGCGCTCGATGGCCTCGAGGCTCACTCCCTCCTCGGGCAACTCGATCCAGAAGGTTGAGCTATCGGGCGGAACACGGCGTATCTCTTCGGGAAGGTCGGCCTCCGTCACCAGATTGGAAGAGCTGAGAACCAGCATTCGCTCCAGAACATTCTCAAGCTCGCGAACATTGCCTGGCCAACGGTAGCGCGTGAGATGTTGCATGACGGTTGAGGAAAGTTCCACATCCGCGATTCCATGGCGCTCCTTCGCTTTACTGAAAAGATGCTTGACCAGCTCCGGGATGTCTTCCCTGCGCTCGCGTAACGGAGGCAGCAGGAGGGGCACCACAGCCAGCCGGTAGTACAGATCCTCGCGGAAGGCTCCGTCTTCAATCATCGCCTGCAGGTTGCGATGTGTCGCAGCCACTACCCGGACATCGACCTTCTGGACTTCGGTCGCGCCGATCTTCGCGATCTCTCCCTGCTGCAGAACGCGGAGAAGCTTCACCTGTGCATCCAGCGGAAGCTCACCGACTTCGTCGAGGAAGAGGGTTCCGCCATCGGCGAGCTCAATCTTGCCGGGCCTGCTGGTGTGAGCGCCGGTGAAGGCTCCGCGCGTGTAGCCGAACAACTCGGCCTCCACAAGCTCCTTGGGAATGGAGCCACAGTTGATGGTGACGAAGGGACCGTTTTTTCTTGGGCTGTTCTGGTGGATGGCACGGGCCATCAGCTCTTTTCCGGTTCCCGTCTCACCCTGGATGAGCACGGTGGTGTCGCGCTGCGCAACGCGGGACGCCTGATCGAGCACGCGAAGAAGACTCTTTGCCCTGCCCACGATTCCCTCGAAGCCATAGCGCTGATCCAGCACGGAGCGGAGATTCCGGACCTCTTCGAGAAGGTTCTGGCGCTCCATGGCACGGTGAACGACCAGCACGAGCTCTTCGAAGTCGAGCGGCTTGGTGACGTAATCGTAAGCCCCCAGCTTCATCGCCTCGACTGCGGTTTCGACGGTGCCGAATGCCGTGACGATGATCAGGGTGGGCTGGATATCTTCAGCAGCTATGCGACGCATGAGCTCCAGGCCGCTGGTAGGCATCTTGAGGTCGCTGATAACAAGCCGCGGCCTTGTCTCGCGGATGAGTTCATAGGCTTCGGCCCCATCGGCGGCGAGCGTAACCTCGTAACCAGCCTCCTCGAGCTGCATCTTCATCACGCTGCGAAGGCTGCTGTCGTCGTCCACCACCAGGATCTGCTTCGAGCTCATCGAGCACCGACCGTCTTCTGCGTGCGCTCCAACGGCAACTCAAGCCGAAACGTCATTCCGCCAGCCGAATTATTGGAAGCACGAAGCCATCCACCATGCTGCTCGACGATGTTGGCGGCGACTGCGAGGCCGAGGCCAGTCCCGCTCTCTTTTGTCGTGAAGAAAGGCTCGAACATTCTGTCGATCTCCTGTGGGGATATGCCGCAGCCCTCGTCGGAGACCTCTATACAGAGATTTGTACCTTTCGCAAAGGCTCGCACAATGACGCTGCCTCCGCCGTGTGTGGCCTGAATCGCGTTGAGGACGACGTTCAGCAGAACCTGCTTCATCTGTTCGGCATCGCAGTCAATGACGGGAAGTTGCTGCGGCAGATCATCGAGGATGGCCACCTGCTGACGCATGGCGGTGTGCCGGGCGAGCACGGTTACCGAGTGCACGAGAGCGGCGGGATCGACGCGCTGATATCGCGGCAGGCGTGGGCGGGCGAAGTCGAGGAAGTTCGTCAGCAGCTTGTTGAGGCGCTGCGATTCCTTCTCGAGGATTCCAAGGCATTCCTGCCTGTTGTCCGGGGACGCGTTGCCCCGCTTCAGAATTCCCGCGGCACCGGAGATGCTGGCGAGAGGGTTGCGAATCTCGTGAGCCAGGCTTGCAGCCAGTTGTCCGGCCGCGGAGAGCCGTTCGGTCTTCTTCATCTTCTCTACATTTTCACGAAGCTCGGTGTAGACGTTCTCGAGCTCCCTCTTTGTCGACTCCACCCTCAGGCGCTGTACCCGCTCACGGTCGGCGAGCAAGCCGGCGATGATTCCGGCGCTGCCAAAGATAGCCAGCTCGAGCAACTGGTCCTGGGCATCCATCGGCCAGCGGGCCCAGTGCCGGGCAATAATCGGGGCCTGCATGAGGATGCCAAACAGCAGAGCCTTTACCGCTCCGCGCCACCCGAAGAGCATGCCCGCCATCATGAACGGCAGGAAATTAAGATGATGCAGCACATTATGCAGCGCAACGGCCCGCGGCGAGGTGAACCACGTAGTAAGGGCAAGCAGAACGATCATCGCCGCGATGCCCGCAGCCTTCACTCGCTGCAACCGCAGGACCTTCAAGGAAGGTGGCACGTGCCCCATCTCGTTATTGTCCCACGCAGCCGCTTCTGTCCGCTCCAGCAGCGGCGGGAGACGCGTGACTGTCACTGTTGACGAGAACCAGGTATGCATCAGTGGGAACGGATGCAATTCAATCTCCATCTTTGTTGGAGCGCAGGTCTTTGAGTAAGCGATTGAAAAACGAGTAGACCTGCCCCATAGCGGACAACCTGCGGGGGAGAAGTGTACGAAATGGGACTCTCAACGTCTGAATCCTAACCTTTTGACCGCATTCGCTTTGGCCTCTCGATTGCTTTCTTATCCATGTGCATCTGCGATGGCTTCTTATCGTTCTACTGTTCTCTGTCGGTCCTGCGGTTGCGCAACAGCCGGCCCAGCCAGACGACGCTCTGCCTGCAACTCCTGTCCCGTCTCAGCCTCGACCTCCGACGCCCGCGCTACAGGCATCCGCCGTTCCTCTGACTCTGGAAGAGGCTTTGAAGATGGCTGACCAGAATAGCCCTCGCCTGAATGCGGCCAACGCGCTGCTGGACAGGGCGAGCGCGGCGACCCTGACGGCTCGCGCTTATACAAACCCGCAGGTAGAGTTCTATGCCGGACCGCAGAGTGCCCGGAACATTCCGACACCCGGTGTACCTGGCCTGTTGCAGCACTATTCGGTATACCAGACGATCGAGGTGCCTCGTGAGCGCGAGACCCGTCGCAGGGTGGCCGACCTTGGACGAGTGGGCCAGAGCTATCAGCGGGACAGCGAACGACTGTCGGTTACGGCAACAGTCAAGCATTACTTTTACGAGGCGCTTCGGTGGAAGCACGAAATAGAGCATGCCCGCGCAAATCTTGCTCTTGTGCAGGACCTTCGCAACCGCGTAGAGATAGAGGTTCGAGTGGGCGAAAAAGGACGCCTCGAGCTGACCCGGGCTGAAGCTGAGCTGGCGCGCGCGAATTTTGCCGTACGCAGCGCACAGATCAATTTCGTCAACGCGATTGCATTGCTTCGGGCGGCGATCGCTGCTCCACCCGACATTCCATACGATCCCCGCGGAGATCTCGAGCCTCCCATGCGTTTTGGGCCTCTCAATGAACTTCGCTCCCTGGTGCTGAGGAATCATCCCGTGATCGGGGAAGCCAATACAGCGATCGAACAAGCGGACGCAGAGCTGGAGCGTCAACGTGCGCTTCGCATCCCGCAACCAATTTTCTACGGTGAGTGGGAGAAACAGCCTGACCTTACCTTCTGGCGAATGGGATTTACGGTGCCGCTTCCGGTATGGGATCGACGCCGTGGCCAGATTGCCGATTCTCAGGCCGCGATCCGGCAATCGTCGGCGATTCGCAACCAGCGCCAGCTTGAGCTGACCGCCGCGCTCGAACGCGCGTATGAGAGCTACCAGCTCGCCGATCAGCAGGCTACCTCACTGCAGGCGGGATCGCTGCGCGAAGCAGAGAGCGCGGTGGATGCGGCGATGGCCGCTTATCGTTTCGGCGAGCGCGGCATCGTGGAGGTGCTGGATGCGCAGCGCGTGCTGCAGAGCGTCCGCGGCGATCTGCTTGACGCCCGCTTCGCACGGCAGGCGGCGCTGGTCGATCTTGAAGAACTTGGTGTGGTCCCGTCTGGAGAAAAGCATTGAAGACCGTAAAGCGTACAAGCTCCCTCGCCAGCTGCGCGCTGGCATCTGTTGCTGTGCTGTTTGCTGCCACCGGCTGCCAGAAAGACACGCCGGCCCCCGCGGCGGCGAAGGCTGAACAGGACCCGACTGCCATCACCGTGAGCGCGGAACTTGCGAAGCAATTATCGATTGGGGAGCCAAGGATGCAGGACGTCGCAGGGTCCCTGCAGGTTGCTGCTCGCGTGGATACCGATGCCAGCCGGATTGCGCGCATCGGTTCGCCGGTTGCGGGGCGCATTATCAAGTTGCTTGTGCTTGAAGGACAGTATGTCCATCAGGGCGGCGCTCTCGCGACGCTGCATAGCACCGATCTCTCCGACACGCAGTTTTCCTTTGTGAAGGCTACCTCCCAGGAGAAGCTCGCCGAGCAGGCGACGTTGCGCGCGGAGCAACTGGTAAAGGCCGATGTGATGGGTCTCGCGGAGCTTGAGCGCCGCCGCGCAGAGCTCCTCCAGGCCTCGACCGAGGCCTCCGCATTCCGCACGCAACTGGGCGGCCTCGGAATGTCCGACGCAGCCATTCACAGGCTCGAAAGCACGCGAAAATTGAATGCGGATTATCCCATCCTGTCTACCATCAGCGGAACCGTACTCGAGCGCAAAGTCACCCTCGGGCAGATCATTCAACCCGCCGAGATTGCCTTCATGGTTGCCGATCTTTCCAACGTGTGGGTCATCGCCGAGGTTCCGGAAGAAAGCTCCGGTCGTCTTCGCAAAGGAATGGATGTAACGGTGAGGATTCCCGCGCTACCGGACCAGGACATCCGGGGCAAACTCTCCTACGTATCTCCGATCGTCGATCCGATCACACGCACGGTGCAGGTCCGCATGGACCTTCCTAATCCCCACGGCATCTTCAAGCCTGCCATGCTTGCCGGCCTGACCTTCCTCGATGCGACGGAGCGCAAGACCACAATTCCTGCCACCGCCGTTGTCCGCGAAGAGAACAAGGACTTTGTTTTTGTTCAGATTGAGCCCACGAAGTTCAGGCTTCGCGAAGTCTCCCTCGGCATGGAGAGCGGAGACAACCGTGTGCTCGAGAGCGGAGTGAGCCCCGGCGAGAAGATCGTGCTCGATGGTGCCTTCCACCTGAACAATCAGCGCAAGCAGAATGCCATCAAGGGAGGCGAGTAGCAATGCTCCAGTCCATCGTTCACGGTGCGCTGAAGCATCGCCTCATCCTCGTTGTAGTCGCGATCGCCCTGCTGGGTTTTGGAGTTAACGCCGCCCGGCATCTTTCTGTTGACGCCTTCCCCGACGTCACCAATATCCAGGTTCAGATCGCTACAGAAGCTCCCGGAAAATCTCCCGAGGAGGTCGAGCGGTTTATCACGATCCCTGTCGAGATCGCGATGACGGGTCTTCCCGGCATGACCGATATGCGCTCGATGAACAAGCCCGGCCTTTCGCTCATCACGCTTGTGTTTGAAGACGGACGCAATCTTTATCTTGAGCGGCAGATGGTCTCCGAGCGTCTCAGCGAGCTTCGCGACCGCATGCCCGAGGGCGTAACGCCGGTTCTTGGCCCGATCACGAACGCACTGGGCGAGGTGTATCAATACACGCTGGAGCGACCGGACGATGGACAGCGCCCCCTGAGCAGGGATGAGCTGATTGAACGCCGCACCGTGCAGGACTGGGTCGTGCGGCCGCTGCTGCGTTCGATCTCCGGCGTGGCCGAGATCAACTCGACGGGAGGCTACGTCAAGCAATACGAGACCCTCGTCGACCCGCAGAAGCTGCGCTACTACAACCTCACGATTCAGGACGTCCGTAATGCCCTCGCCCATAACAACGCCAACGCGGGCGGGGGAATCCTTCCTCAACACGCCGAACAATACCTCATCCGCTCGGTGGGCCTGGTTCGTGACCTCGATGACATACGGGGCATCGTGCTCAAAGAGTCGGGCGGCACGCCAATCTATATCCGCGATGTAGCCAACGTCCGCTTCGGTACCGAGGTGCGGTATGGAGCCATGATCAAAAATGGCTATACCGAATCCGTCGGCGGAGTTGTCCTGATGATGACCGGCGGCAATGCCAAGGAGATCGTTGGCCGGGTGAAGGAGCGCGTTGCTGAGATCAATTCTAAGAACATGATCCCGGGCGGCCTTCAGATCAAGCCCTACTACGACCGGTCCCAGCTCGTGGACGCGGCCATTTATACCGTCACCGAAGTGCTCGGCGAGGGTATCGTCTTCGTCATTATCGTGCTCGTGCTGTTCCTGGGAGACCTCCGCTCAAGTCTGATCGTCAGCGCGACTCTGCTGGTCACGCCGCTGTTGACCTTTCTGGTAATGAACCAGATCAATCTTTCGGCGAACCTTATGTCGCTGGGTGGTCTTGCCATTGCGATTGGCCTGATGGTAGACGGCTCCGTCGTCGTGGTGGAAAATGTGTTCGCAAAGTTGAGCCATGCGCGACATCACGGGCACGAGATCAGGTCGGCGCAGGGCAAGATTCACATTGTGCTTGACGCTGTCGGAGAGGTTGCGACACCGGTTCTGTTCGGTGTGACGATTATCATCCTGGTCTTTCTTCCCCTGATGACGCTTGAGGGAATGGAAGGCAAGATGTTCGCTCCCCTCGCATACACGATTGCAATAGCGCTCGCCATCTCCCTGGTTCTTTCGCTCACGCTATCGCCCGTTCTGTGCACCTACCTGCTTCGCGGAGGATCCGAAGACGATACCCGGCTGGTGCGGCTGCTGCGACGCCCCTACAATGCCATGCTTCAGTGGGCTTTATCGCATCGAAAGATGTCAGTACTTACGGTAATTGCGTTGTTCATCTTCGCTCTCTGCCTTTTCCCGTTCCTCGGCACCGCCTTCATCCCGGAGATGGCGGAAGGCACACTATCACCCAATGCCGATCGTGTGCCTAATATCTCTCTGGACGAATCGCTTCGCATGGAAATGGCTATGCAGAAGACCATGAAGACCGTGCCCGGGGTAGAAAATGTCGTCTCCCGCATAGGCCGTGGTGAATCTCCCGCTGATCCCGCAGGACCCAACGAAGCCGACGTGCTTGCCTCGCTGACCCCCATTGAAGAGCGACCCAGCGGTATGACCCAGCAGAAGATCGCCAACCAGATGCGTGACAAACTCACATCGATCCCGGGCATCAACCTGGTCATGTCGCAACCTATCTCCGACCGCGTGGACGAGATGGTCTCGGGGGTTCGCGCCGACGTGGCTGTCATGCTTTACGGTGACGATCTGGATGTGCTGGTTCAAAAAGCACGACAGATCGCCCGCGTGGCCAACGGCATCCAGGGGACGCAGGACACCCGTGTCGACCGGGTGGGCGGCCAGCAGTATCTCAACATCGATATCGACCGCCGCGCCATCGCCCGTTTCGGGTTGAATGCAGCCGATGTCAACGACGTGATCGAGACCGCGATCGCCGGGAAGTCGGCGACAGAGATCTATGAAGGTGAGCGACGCTTTGCGGCCGTGGTTCGTCTGCCACAAACTCTCCGCGACAGCGTACCCGATATCCGCGAGCTGCAGATCAGCTCGCCCGATGGCCCTCTGATCCCTCTCGACAACCTGGCCAAGGTCAGCGTGAAGGAAGGCCCCGCGCTGATCAATCGCAGTATGGGGAAGCGACGCATCGTCGTCGGCGTTAATGTTCAGGATCGCGATCTCGGCGGGTTCGTTGCAGAGCTTCAGCAAAAGGTCGATAACCAGGTGAAACTACCTCCCGGCTACTACATCGAGTGGGGGGGGCAGTTCCACAACATGGAACGCGCCATGCATCACCTGATGATCATCGTGCCCATTACGATTGCGGCGATCTTCTTCCTGCTCTTCGTTCTCTTTCAATCCGTACGCTTCGCCGCACTCATCATCACCGTACTTCCGCTGGCGTCGATCGGAGGCGTTCTCGGGCTCTTCATCTCCGGAGAATATCTGTCCGTCCCCGCATCGGTGGGGTTCATCGCCTTGTGGGGAATCGCGGTGCTCAACGGAGTTGTGCTCGTCTCCTACATCCGCAAGCTTCGTGGCGAAGGCATGTCACAGGAGGATGCGGTCCTCGAAGGCGCTCGTCTTCGCTTCCGTCCTGTCATGATGACAGCGACCGTCGCCGCGCTGGGCCTGGTTCCGTTCCTGTTCTCCAATGGAGCGGGATCAGAGATTCAACGGCCGCTGGCCATCGTGGTTATCGGCGGCCTGCTCAGCTCCACACTGCTGACGCTCATTCTTGTTCCTGTCGTGTATGCCACCTTTGAAGGCAAACAACGGGACGCATAAACGCCCGTTGTTTCGCGTCGACAATGGAAGCCAGGCTTGATGAGGAAGCGTCATCACCGGATTCCTTTCGAAGTTAGAAGACCGAAAGGCTAGGGCCTGCCTGCGTAATCTCGATAAGCCGGCAGGCCGAGATCCGGAAGGCTGGTGGCCTGCATCGCAGCCCGCACAATCGCCCGCGACATAACGGTTGCTGCGATCGCTCCAATGGCCGATACGTCGGCCTTCACGTTGGCAGTCCCGGTCGACATCGCAAAGATAGTGTCGCCATCTCCCATGGTGTGGACGGGATTGATGGCACGCGCGTAGCCGTCGTGTGCCATCTGTGCAATCTTGGTCATCTGGGTCTTGGTGAAGGGTGCGTTGGTTGCGACGACACCAATCGTGGTATTCGCTCCATTTTGAACCACCACGCGATATCCTTTCATGATCGCTTCCATGGAGTCGCGATAGCCCTTGCCGTCTTCACTCCGCGCCCCGGCAACGATCTTGCCCGAGTGCGGGTCCACGACGTCTCCCACTGCATTCACGGCGACCAGCGCGCCAACGACGATGCCGGTATCGCCAATCTTGACGCTTGCGGTTCCGAGACCGGACTTCATGGTGAACTTGGGGCCGAACATCTTCCCAATAGTCGCTCCTGCGCCTGCGCCCACATTGCCCTCGGCCACGGGACCTGTTGTAGCTGCGACGCACGCTTTATATCCCTCCTCGTCGCCGGGCCGGATTTTGAAATCGCCGACCCCCAGGTCCATCAGGATCGCCGCGGGCACAATCGGCACAACGCCTTTGCCGATCTTGAACCCGAGATTATGTTCTTCGAGCCAACGTACGACTCCTGTAGCGGCAGCAAGGCCGTAGGCACTTCCGCCCGATAGCAGAATCGCCTGCACCTGCTGTACAGAGTTGGTCGGCGATAACAGGTCGGTCTCTCTCGTTCCGGGTGCCGAACCGCGCACATCCACGCCAGCAGTCGCGCCGTTCTCGCAGATCAGCACCGTGCAGCCGGTGGGCCGTGTGGAAAGAGTGTGATGTCCTACCTTCAAACCCCGTACATCCGTAATCGATCCACCTTCGGGAAGCGGTAGCGGCCCATTTGGAGCGGCGAACGCGGCCTCCGAAGGCAGTACGGCGACCATGGGAAGTCCAAGGAGATTACGGGTAAATTCACGACGCTTCATTGCCAACCTCAAAAAGAGATAACGACTGTATTTCTACGACAGCGTCTCTTCCATCGACGACGCTTTCGGTACCGGGACCGAAGGGGCAAAGATGCGAAATCCGATCATGACGATCGCCGCCGTCGCAATTCCGATCGCCTGCGGGGAGAGCACACCCACGCCAGCTCCATGCGTCAGGCGTATGGTCACAACGGTTGCCGTGAGCGCGGCGAAGATGCTGCTAAGCGCCGCTGCAGACAAGACACGCTTCGAATAGAGACCGGCCAGCACGGGCACAAACAATGCTACCGCGATCAAACCATAGAAGATTGAGACCGCCTGAATAATCGACGGCAGAATCATCGCGAGAAGGATACCCACAATGCCGGCGCCGATTGAGGCCATGCGGCTGACCCACAGCATTTTCTGCTGCGTAACACCCGGATTTAGAAATGTTTTGTAGAGATCAACCGCGAGCGACGTGGACAACATGAAAAGAATGGCGTCGGTAGCGCTAAGCTCTGCGGAAAAGATGGACGCCAGCGTCCACACCCCGAGCCACTCTGGCAGTAATGACTTCATTGCCGTAGGCAGTGCAAGTTCCGGATTCGCCAGGTGCGGCATGGCTGCAAAGGCGCAGAGACCGAGGACAGGCGGTACGAAGGCAAAAATCGCCTGCCCCAGGGAATTGAGCCCTACGCCCCGCCGCACCGTCTTTACATCGCGCGCGCCGTAAACCTTCTGCACCAGCCCCGGGGAGACCATGAACGAAGGCACAAGGATCGCAATCCACGCCAGGAGTTGATGCGCGCCGGCTCCGGTAATGCTGAACAAGGCTGCGGTCTTCTCCGCGCTGCCCGTATTCGCGAGCACCATATCGTGCATATGCGACCATCCGCCCAGAGCCCGTAGCGCAAAGGGTACTGCCAGCAACAGGCCGGACATCGTTACCGCGAGCTCGAACATGTTCACGAACGACGACGACATCATTCCGCCGGCCGTGCAATACACAATCGCGACGACGCCGCCGATCAGGCATCCTTGCCACTTCGGAATTCCCGCGACCGTGTTCAAGATCCACGAGATTGCAATCAACTGGCCCGCAAGAATCGCCAGCGCACCGAACCAGAAGAGCAGGGAGATCACAACCTTTACGGCCTTGCTGTAACGAAACTCCAGATAGTCCTGCAAGGTCGCGAGGCCGTGCTCCTTCGCAATCGTCCACAGCTTCGGTCCCAGAAACTGAGAGAGCAGGAAGGTTCCGATGCAGGCGGAACCGACCCACCACCAGGCCGACATGCCCATCCGATATCCCAGGCCCGTAGCTCCCACCGTGGACCCCGCGCCGATGTTCGCAGCCAGAAACGTCGCAAACAGGCGCGTCGTCCCCAAACTGCGCCCCGCAACCAGGTAGTCGGCAGAGTTCTTCACCCTGCGGCTCATCACAATGCCGAGCGCCATCAGAAAGATGGAGTACAGCAGCAACGCGATGAGATAGATATTCATTCCGTCCGGCCCTTCATTCAACTCCCAGCAACTGTACCGCAGTCAGTGCCATCACCTTCGCCGATGTAACAATATCGTCGATGCGGCAGTACTCATCCGGAAGATGGGCCTGGGCGAGCAGCCCTGGACCATAGGCGACGCATTGAGCCACGTTGGCGATTCTGACGACATGCTTCTGATCATAAGTGCCCGGGCTCGCCGCGAACACCGCCTCGGTTCCCGCCACCTGCTGAATACACCCCGACAGCGTCTGCACCAGGTCGCAGCTCCTGTCCGTCTGCACCGGATGCACGACCATAAGATCCTCCAGTGTGTATTTGAACTCTGGGTTGGCCGACCTGTACTTCTCCAGCATCTCGGAGATCTCGCCGCGCACTTGGTCGAAGGATTCTTCCGACAAGAACCTGCGATCGAAGATGGCTCCCGACCGGTCGGCCACGCACGGCGTCTGCGTTCCCTCCTCCGGCTGTCCGCCAAAGACGGCGTTTACATTGATGCTCGCGTAGCGTGACTTCGGCGGTTGCACCGGGACCTCTGTCTTCCGCGTCGCCAGCTTCGGCTTCAGCTCGTGCGTCACTCCATGCAGGAAGTCCGTGAGGTGATCGATGGCGCTCACCCCAAGGTGCGGCATGCTGCCGTGCGCGATTCGGCCATGTGTCGTCACCTTGAACCAGTACACTCCACGATGGCCGAGGTAGATGTGGTTCGTGTCCGTCGGTTCGGTAATGATGACGTAGTCGTTCTTGTCCTTGCCCAGCCAACCCTGCTTCGCCAGATAGGCGACGCCTGCGAATCCACCGCTCTCTTCGTCGACGCTTCCACTCTGCTCGACGGTTCCCCGCAGCTTCAGGCCGGCACGCTTCACCGCCTCAATCGCAAAGATCGATGCTGCAATTCCAGCCTTCTGGTCGGAGACTCCGCGGCCGTAGATCTTCCCATCCTCGATCGCGGCAGCGAATGGGTCGCGAGTCCATCCATATCCCACCGGAACGACATCGAAGTGTCCGTTGAAGTGGAGAGAGGGCCTCGATGCTGTTCCCTTCATACGCCCGAATACATTGACCCGCGGATGTGCCTGGGTATGCTCCTTCATTCCGTCCGCGGTGATGTAGTTGATCTCGTAGCCAAACTTCTTCAGCTGATCTCCAATCAGCTCTGCTCCCTCTCGATACAGATCGCCCGGCGGATTCACTGTGGGGACGCGAACCAGGTCCTGGAGGAATGAGATCATCTCGTCCTGAATCTGGTCCACGTTGCTACAGATCGCCTCTTGTGTCTTCGCCGATACTTCCGTTGCAGCCATTTCCTTACCTCAGGGGGGAGTGCTCCGCGACGGATGTCCGGAGCAGCCGTGTTGAAGGTTGCCGGGGCTGGCCTCGCGAGCCCGGCAACCCGGTTAGAAGCCGTACTTGAAAGCCAACTGGACGACACGCGAGTCGTTGCCGACTGTCGACGTGATGCGTCCGAAGGTGGCCGTGCCAAAGGTCAGGCCCGGTTGTGCGAAGCGGGCCTCATTGAAGACGTTGAAGACCTCGAACCGGAAGTCCGCATGCTGGTTCTCCGTAACCCGGAAGATCTTGAACAACGACATATCGGTCGTGTTGAACCCTGGCCCGACAATCACGCCGCGTGGCTCGTTGCCCGACTTGCTGTTGTCAATTCTCGTGCCGAGCATTGGAAGCGAGAAGCACGACGTATTGAAGAACGTCGAAGTCGTCCCGACGTTTCGATTTGCCAGATTGTTTGGATTGCAGGTCATGTTGGGGCGGAAGGTGAGCGACTGCGCCGTGGTCACCGAATTCACGACCGTGAAGGGATTGCCCGACTGCACCTGGAAGATGCCGTTCACCTGCCATCCTCCAATCAACAGCCTCTCCACGGCTGGTTTGCCGATCAACCTCGGCAGTTCGTAGCCGAAGCTGAGCACGAAACGGTTACGTGTGTCGAATAACGAGTTGCCTCGCTCTCGAGCCAGTGCTGTATCGATGGAGTTATCGTCACCGATCGTGACCGGCAGGATCGGCCGCGAATCATTGCCGATATTCAGACCCGATACGTGGTCGATCGAACGGCTCCATGTATATGCGGCCGTCGCAGTCGCGCGATGCCAGCTGCGGAGCGTCATACGCGCCTGCAGCGAGTCATACCAGCTCTTCGCCGCCGAGAATGTCGGCCTTGTGAGTGCAAATGCCGGAAAGACCGCTCGCGTGCCAGCAGCATAGGCGTTCGAAGCGCTGGTCGAAGGAACAACATTGGTGGGGTTTACTTCGATGAAGATCGGAAGCTGCTTGGCATTTGTTCCGACATAGCCCAATTCAAAGCCGATATTCTGCGTGAACTGATGCTCTATGCCCAGGTTGTAGTGCTGGATGTTTGCAGCCTTGTAAGAGTGCGGCAAGGTCCACCCGATGAACGTCAGGCCTGGAGGGAATCCCACCGGTCCTGATGTCGACCCAATATATGGATTAGAAAAGTACGTCGGGTTTGCCGAACTGAGAGGACGCGTATTCAAATCGATCTGCTGCAGCGGCTGAAACGGAGGCGCAAGGGTACCGTTCTGGAAAAAGTCGCCCTGACCGGGAATCGTATCGAAGTAGATCCCATACGCCGCACGCAAGACCGTCTTGCCGTCTCCTGCAGGATCGAAGATCGCCGCAAGACGCGGAGAGACGTTATTCGTATCGGCATAGTACGTTGCAGCCGGAGTGTTCACGTCACCGGGGTAGACCAGACCCACAGGAGCATTCGGCTGCACCGTGGACTGCTGTCCCGGATGCAGAGCA
Organism: Edaphobacter modestus; assembly: GCF_004217555.1. Lineage (GTDB taxonomy): Bacteria > Acidobacteriota > Terriglobia > Terriglobales > Acidobacteriaceae > Edaphobacter > Edaphobacter modestus. The sequence continues at coordinate 4,060,221 of NZ_SHKW01000001.1, read as the reverse complement.
GCAAGGTGCCCCTTCGCCTCGGTATAAGGCAGGTTCACCTCATATCGCGCACCGACCACGACAGTCAGCTTGGGATTGATGCGGAACTGATCTTGAGCATAGCCGGAGTACGTCCAGGACTTGCCGGACATCGCGGGATCGCCAGAGCCTTGCTGAAAGGTTTGCGGGAGTCCAAGATAAAAATCTGCGAGAGCATTCGTCGTGAAGAAATTGCCGAATGTGAACGCACCGTTAGGCCGGTTGATATAAAGCAGGCCAATCCCTTCGCGCCGCACCTCGCCACCGAACTGGAAGGTGTGCCTTCCTTTTATCCACGTAAAGTCATCGGAGATGGTGTCCACGCTGTTGGAACGCGAAGCGAACGGTTGCTGTGCGTCTCCCTGCGTAAAGAAGCCCGTTACAGTTACATTTGGCAGACCCTCCGCTACAGGATTGGTCGAGGTAAAGCCATAGCCTGCCGACGCCAGGTCAAGGCCGCTGGTCGCGTTTGGAGTGCCGTTGATCCACTGCCGCGCATAACGGGCAACGTTGATCTTGTTTGTGCCGATCAGCCACGTATCCGAACCCATCGCATCCTGTAGGGTCATAATCTGCCGGTTGCCCGTCGGAGCAAAGTTCGAGGGCGTGATCGGACCGAACAGGTTCTGATGCGACCTCATATAGCGCCCCAGGAACGAATGACTGGCGAGCTTGAAATCAGCGCGAACTCCCCACATATCGCGGTTATCGATATTCGGCGGAGCAGCCTGATAAAAGCCGTTCGGGGTGTTAGGCAGAGGAATGTAGGTGTTTAGCAGATAGCTCGTCACAGGGCTCACGCGAGAGGGATCGATTCTGTTCGGCGTCCCTTGGTAGTTGAACTGGGTCCTCGTCTGCGGATCGACAATCGCGCCCGTGCAACCCGTCTGACCGACCGCGGTGCATCTTTGTCCCGTTGTTGGATTAACATAGCTTGCCGAGAAGTCACCGCTGCGCTCCGCCGCGGTCAAAACCCTCTGGTTCAGCACGTTGCTGGTCGCGTCCTTAAGGCGAAAGCCCTCGTAGAAGCCGAAGACAAAGAGCCGGTCGCGAATGATCTTGCCGCCTGCTGCGCCGCCGAACTGGTTCTGCTGATAGTTCGGCTTCGTGGTCGAAAAGTAGTTCTTCGCCGCCAGCGCCGCCTCGCGATTGAACTCCCACACACTGCCATGCCAGGAGTTGGTACCCGAACGCGTCACCACGTTGACCACCGACCCCGCGCTCCGCCCGTACTGCGCGTCGTAGGAGTGGGTCATTATCTTGAACTCTTCAATCGCGTCCGGCGGAGGCCGCATCACGAATCCGCTATTGAACGAATCGTTGTTCGGTGCGCCATCCAGCATGAAGTTATTCGACTGGTTCCTCATGCCGTTCACGTTGAAGCTTCCCGTCGAGTTGCCGAAGCCGCCCGGTGTTGCAGTCCCGCTCGCGCCACCCAGAGCCGCAGGAGCTGCTACTACGCCTGGAATCAGCGTTCCCAGCTGCGCGAAGCTTCTTCCGTTCAAAGGAAGATCCACAACGGCCTGGTGATCCACGACAGTCCCAAGAGTCGCGTTTCCTGTTTCTACCAGCGCCGCGGCGCCGGTCACCGTCACCTCTTCCACCACTCCGCCGATGGTAAGGTGAATGTCTGCGCGGGAGGTACCATTCACCTGCACCAAAACCTTATCGACGATCGTCGTCTTGAAGCCCGTCATGGAGGCCTTCACCTGGTAAGTCCCCGGATTCACCAGCGGAAAGGCATACGCCCCGTCTCCCGCAGTGATCGCCGTTCGGGTTTCGGACGTCGCCACATTCATAAGCTCAATCCGCACCCCGGGTACGACTTGTCCCGCAGGGTCGGAGACGACACCGCTCATCTGGCCGGTAGCCTGCGCAAACAACGAACGGGGTCCACATAACAAAGCAGCGAACAACAGAACGGGAAAAAGGCGGCCCAATGCCGCGAAGGAGAACTTCAGAGAGTAAAACGCAGATGCCTCACGCATAACCAACCTCCAGGTCATTCAAGGTACAAAGAGGTGTAGCTCGAGCATCCCGAAATGGGATGCGGGAAATAGCATGGTGCTTATACGACGGGATTGGGGAGACAATATAGGTTGACAGACCGGCTGTCAACAGGTTGTATACTGATTTTGAAAATTTCAATACCGCCCTAACTGCCGGGGCGCGTTTATTCTTACTGAGCTTGTCGCACACACTCAGCTTCCTCCGTGGAGTCACAAATGGAAAGCATAGTTGAACCCCTTTATCGTAAGCTGCGTCAGGACATCGTTGAGTGCGAACTCACTCCCGGGCGTGCCTTTTCCGAGGCGGAGTTTGGCCGCCTCTACACCGCCAGCCGCACTCCCGTTCGCGAAGCCTGCCGACGTCTTGAGCATGAGGGCCTGATTCGCATCATCCCCTTTCGCGGCTATATGATCGCGCCGCTTTCCGTCGCTGAGTTCCACGATCTCGAAGAGATGCAGCTCATCTTCGAACCCGAGGCCGCGGCCCTCGCCGCAGAGCGCGCCAACACCGAAGAACTGGACGAGATGAAGAATCTCGCAACCTATGAGTATCGCGTCGGCGATCGCACCAGCTACCGCGAGTTCATCCAGACGAACTACCAGCTCCACACCCTTATCGCGCAGTCCACGCGTAACAAGCGACTCTTTGAACTGGTGAGCAATATTCACATCCGGCTCATGCGCTTCTTCTACCTCGGCCTGCCCTTCGACTCTTACGGTCCCGCACTCGTCGCCGAACACATTCGCATCGTTGATGCCATCCGCGACCGCGACGTCGTCGAGGCGCGCTGTCGAGCTAGCGAGCACATCCGTATGGCCATGGAACGCAGTGCCAGCCTCCTGATGAGTGCGATCCGTTTCGGTGAGGCAGTCTTCGATGCCAACAGCTCCCTCGACGGAACCATCACCAACACCCGTTCCCGCGCCCGCCGCGTCTAAAACCTCATCAGCCTTCCCCCTCGGAGCGCTATCAATATTTCACCTCGCAGTACGGAGCCATATGTCAGAACAGCTCACCTCTCAGGAAGTCATCCAGCTCACCAAAGACCATAACTACGGCACCTGGCGCAAACAGAAGTTCTGGAACCCCAATCACCTCGTCTCCGCGGATGGCTGCTACTTCACCGACGGCAACGGCAAGAAATTTCTCGACTTCTCTTCGCAGCTGATGTGCTCGAACCTCGGCCACAACAACAAGGCCGTCATCGAGTCCATCAAGAAGCAGGCCGAGACCCTCGCCTACGCCGCGCCTTTCTACGCCACCACGGCGCGCGCCGAGCTCTCGAAGCTCCTGCTCGAGGTCCTGCCTGAAGGACTCACCAAGTTCTTCTTCACCACCTCCGGAACCGACGCCAACGAAGCTGCCTTCAAGATTGCGCGCATGTACACCGGCAAGACCAAGATCATCTCCCGCTATCGCAGCTATCACGGGTCTACCGCCATGTCGATTGCCGCCACCGGCGATCCCCGCCGCTGGCCCATCGAGCCGCGCGGCAAAGGCCAGGGCATCATCTTCTCGCCCGAGGTCAACTGCTACAAATGCCCCCTGAAGCATTCTTATCCCGAGTGCGGAATCGCCTGCGCTGACTACCTCGACTACATGATCGCCAACGAAGGCGACGTCGCCGCCGTCATCGTAGAACCCGTCGTTGGAACCAACGGCGTCCTCATTCCGCCCAAGGGCTACTTCAAGAAGCTTCGCGAAGTTTGCGATAAGCATGGCGTGCTGCTGATCGCCGACGAAGTGATGAGCGGATGGGGCCGTACCGGCAAATGGTTCGCTATCGACAACTGGGATCTCAAGCCCGACATCCTCACCACCGCCAAGGGCATCACCTCCGCTTACGTTCCACTCGGCCTCTGCGCCACCACGCAGAAGATCGCCGACTTCTTCGAGGACAACTACTTCGCCCACGGCCACACCTACGAGGCGCACCCCATGACCCTCGGCCCCGCCGTGGCCACGATCGGTGAGATGCGCCGCCTCAACCTCGTCGATCGTGCCAACGAGATCGGCGCGTACCTCGGCGAAAAGCTCAACGCGCTCAAGCCAAAACATCCCTCCATCGGCGACGTTCGCGGCATCGGTCTCTTCTGGGCCGTCGAACTCGTAAAGGACCAGAAGGAGAAGACGCCCTTCAACACCTGGCAGGAAAAACTCGACGGCAAGCCCATCGTCGTCGAGCAGATCGCCGCCAGGATGCTCGGTGAAGGCGTGGTCATGCAGGCCTGGATGAGCCACTTCGTCCTCGCTCCACCGCTCATCGTCGAGAAGGAAGACATCGACAAGGCCGTAGCCGCACTCGACAGCGCCCTCGTCATGGCTGACAGTCTGCTCGAGCAGCCAAGCGTAGCGTAGAGGGGGCAACCCAGGTCTCGCTTCTGAGACCTGGGCTCATCGACGTCAACTCGCCCATAGCTGCTTCTGCTTTTGTCTCTGCTTATTTTTTGAGTCGTCATTCTGAGCGAAGCGAAGAATCTCAGCAGTTCGCCTGCCCGCCACGGATTGCCCAGATCGACAACTACTTCTGCTCTTCAGAATAGGAGCTATCCTTCAAGGATCAACCACAGCAAAAGGGCCTTCGCCCGGGCCATTGTGAATCGAGCCACAACACCATCATCAACACGAGGCCGCCCATGAAGCTCTTCACTGCTGCTCTTCTCCTCTCCTCCCCCCTCTTCGCCCAGATGACGATGCAGATGTCGCACGAGGATGATCACCGTCCCGTCCCACTCGTCACCGGCATCGGCAACTCCAACCATCCCATTCGGATCGCCACCCCTGAAGCCCAGAAGTACTTCAACCAGGGCCTCGACTACATCTGGGCCTTCAACCACGACGAGGCCCGCCGCTCCTTCCAGAAGGCCGCCGACCTCGATCCCACCGCCGCCATGCCTCTCTGGGGAGTCGCCCTCGCCGTCGGTCCCAACTACAACGACATCGACATCGGCCACGTCCGCGCCCAGCAGGCCATGACCGCGCTGGCCAGGGCGCGATCCCTCGCTCAGACGCAGCCCGAACGCGACTATATAAGTGCCCTCTCTGCGCGCTACAGCGGAACCGGCGACAACATCGTCGTGCACGGCAACGAGTACGCCCAGGCCATGAAGGCCATTACCACCAGCTATCCCAACGACCTCGACGCCGCCACCCTCTACGCCGAGGCGCTCATGGATCTCAATCCCTGGAAGCTCTGGAACCCCGACGGCAGCGCAGCGCCGCACACCGACGAGATCGTCTCAACTCTTCAGGCCGTTCTCAAGAAGGACCCGAACCACGTCGGTGCGAACCATCTCCTCATCCACGCCACCGAGTCCTCACCGCACCCCGAGGTCGCCCTCGCCTCCGCGAAGTTCCTCGAAGACGCCACCCCGGCCGCCGGCCATCTCGTCCACATGCCCGCGCACACCTATCAGCGCACCGGAAACTTCTCTGGCTCCGAGCTTGCGAACGTACGCGCCGTCGCCGCCGATCAAGCCTACTTCAAGTCGCAACATCTCGAATCCGTGACGAACATGTACTACAACATGTACTACGTCCATAACATCCACTTCCTCGCGGCCGCCTGCGCGATGGAAGGCAACAACGCCTGCACCCAGAAAGCCGCCGCCGAGCTCGTCTCACAGGTGCTTCCCGCAACCAAAGAACACCCAGAGACCGAGTGGTTCACGCCCACCCAGCCCTGGATGCTCACACGCTTCCAGCAGTGGAAGACCATCCTCGCCTCACCCATGCCCGAACCGCGTCTCAAGGACCTCACCGCCTTCTGGCACTACGCGCGCGGCAACGCATTCGTCGCGCAGCATCAGCTTCCCGAAGCGCTCAAGGAGCGCGCCGCTCTGGCCGCAAGGATCGACACTCTCCCTGCCGACGCCATCCCCGACTTTCTGAATCCCGCAAAGTCCGCCCTGCAGCTCGCCCTCGACGTCCTCGACGCGCGCATTCAGGAGGCACAAGGGAACCTCACCCAGGCCATCGAGACCTGGCGCAAGGCCGTCGCCCTCAACGACACCTTCCTCTACAACGAACCCGCCGACTGGTACTACCCCGTCCGCGAATCTCTCGGCGGTGCACTCCTCCGCGCTCACAAGCCCGCAGAAGCCGAGGCCGTCTTCCGCCGCGACCTTGAGATCAATCCCGGCAACGGACGCTCTCTCTACGGTCTCTGGCAAAGTCAGCTTGATCAGAAGCAGACAGCAGAAGCCGCGAAGACCGAAGCGGAGTTCAAGAAAGCCTGGCAAAAGGCCGACACAACTTTAAACATCGCGACGTTGTAAGAGTCCACGAAACCTTAAGAGTTCTACAACGGTGTCTACGTTTCAGCCAAACACGCTGAAGCTCGCGTTATTTCAACCGCAGAGCAGCGAAAGTCGAGAACCTGTGGCTCGCCCACCTGCATCCGCTATCCATGCGCACAGCCGCAGCTCCCCTGATCCCCACTCGACTCGTACTGGTCATGCACCTTCGCCCAGTCCGGAAGCGAGTGATGCGGCCCATACTCTTCGCGCCCCTTCGGCAGAACGTCGAAGTAGCCATAGATCCCCATGAACTGCTCACTGCCACGGCCAAACGTACCGTATGTTCGGAAGATCTCGCCCTTTGCGTTCCTGTAAAACACGCTGTGGCCCGAAAGCGTAAAGGTCTCCGGGCCAATCTTCCTCTCGCGAAAGTTATAGATCGTCTTTCCCGCCGCCACCTCCTCCGGCCGGAACGACACATGGAAGTCGTAGTTGAAGTCCGAGTTGTACGACGAGACCCAGCAGAACTTCCACCCCATCCGCTTCCGTACTACCTCAATCTCCTCGATCGGCGCTCGCGACACCGCTACATACGACATGTCGTGATGCTCGAAATGCGGCAGCAGACCATCCACATGGTCCGACTCCAGCGAGCAGCCCGGGCACTGCCACTCCTGATTCGGCTCCATCATGAAGTGCTTGAGGAACAGCTGACTGTGCCCCCTGAAAAGATCCCCGAACGTCAGGTCTCCTTGCGGCGACGTGAACGTGTAACTCTGTTCGACCTTCAGCCATGGCAGCGCCCGCATCTCCGCGGCCAGTTCATCGCCCATCCGCATGTACTGCTTCTCCTTCTCCATCAGGGCCAGCCGCTGCTTCAGCCACTCCTCTTCGGAGACCACAGTATGTCGCTCCACGGCCTCCTCGTTTCGCCGCCTCTCCTCCGCGATCGCCGCGGCTGCCTTCGGATCATTCCCATCACTCATCGTCAATCCTCCTTACGCTCAAGTTTGGACGACGAAGCCGCCTTCAGCCGTTTCCCTGCCCAACCCCATTTCGTCACAAACTGAGCGTCAAAAGGCATCACTGCCATCCATTCCCACGTGAAAGGTCGTCATCGCAGGGCATCTCCTCCCTTCTATCCAAACAGCGCCTCATCCTGTGACTCGTACGTCTCCGGCATAGCCTCGGTCCCCACCAGCAGGCCCAACGCCTGCCGGTCGAACAGCCGCTTGTAAGTCCCGTCGTGCTCGGTCACCAGCGATTCATGCGTTCCCTCTTCGACGATCTCTCCATGATCGAAGACCAGAATGCGATCGAGCATGCGCACCGTCGAAAGCCGATGCGCAATAACGATGGCGGTCCGACCGACCATCAGCCTCTCCGTCGCCTCCTGAATCAGCGCCTCCGATTCAGAATCGAGACTCGATGTAGCCTCATCGAGAATCAGCACCGGAGTATCCGCCAAGAAGGCACGCGCCAGCGCAATACGCTGGCGCTCCCCTCCCGACAGCTTCACGCCGCGCTCGCCGACCAGCGTGGCGTATCCCTTCGGCTGACGAAGGATGAACTCCTCTGCATGCGCCAGACGAGCGGCCTCTTCGATCTGCCGCCGGGTCGCAGCCGGACGACCATAAGCGATGTTCTCCGCAAGCGAGCGGTGAAACAGGATCGGCTCCTGCGGAACCAGCGCCATCTGCGAGCGCACCGAGTCCTGCGTAACATCGGCGATGTTCTGCCCGTCGATCAGGATCTGGCCCTCCGTGATGTCATACAGCCTGTGCAGCAGCTTCACGAAGGTCGTCTTGCCCGAGCCCGAATGTCCAACCAGGCCGACGCGCTGCCCTCCTGGAATATGCAGCGAGAAGTCTTCAAACAGCGGAGTCGTGTGCGCTCCGTATCGAAAGGTAACCCGATCGAGACGAATGTCGCCCTCGACAACGCGAATCGGCCGCGCCTCTTTCTTGTCCGCGATGCCAAGCGGCAGCGATTCGAGCGCCACCATCTCTTCCATGTCGTTCACGCTGCGCTGCAGGTTGGCCACATGCTGGCCAATATCGCGCAGATAGCCATGAATAATGAAATAGCTGGTCAGCACAAACGCGATATCGCCCGGCGTGGCTCTGCGCTGCCACCACAGAAGCAGCGCATAAAGAATCACCGCGACGCGCAGCCCCAGCAACACAAGCAACTGCAAGGTGCCGCTCCAGGTACCTCGCGTCCATGTCCGAAAGGTGCGAAGCCTCCACTTGCCGACCACCTGGCGCAGACGCAGATCCTCCCGCGACTCGGCGCCGAATGCCTTCACCACCGGATTGCAGGTAATCGCATCAGCCATGGCGCCGCCGATGCGCGTATCCTGCGCATTCGACAGCCGGGCCGCCGGAGCCACGAACCGCAGTGAAAGCGTAACGGACAGCGTGATGTAAAACACCGCGCCAATCGCGACGATCGCACCCATCATGGGCCAGTGCATTCCCAACAGCACCGACGAGCCGATCAACACCAGGACCGCCGGCAACAGGGCCAGCAGCAGCGTGTCGTTCATCAGGTCGGTAGCCCACATGCCGCGCGTCACGCGACGAACGATGGAGCCCGCGAAGTTGTTCGCATGCCAGTCCGTCGAGAATCGCTGCACCCGCCAGAAGGCATCGTCCGCAAAGCGCGACATCAGCCGCAGCGTTAGCCGCACGATGCCGAGAAAGCCCGCATGTCGCCCCGCGACCAGCAGCACGCCCATGCAGGCCATCAGCACCACGGTGTGCAGCGCAGTGTGAATCGAAGCAGAACGCACCGCCGCCGGAGCCGCGATCGCGTCGATCAGGCGGCCGGAGTACAGCGGCATCAGCAGGTCGGCAACCGTTGCCGCCGCCATGCTGGCTGCGGTAAAAGCGACCATCGTCTTCTCGCGTCGCCAATGGCGAAACAGGAACGCGAGCACATCACGAATAGCGGAGTTACGAGAGGAAGTCATTTCATCCCATGTGCGGACGAAGCGAGTCCGCGGCCAGGCCAGCCGAAGAACGGCAGGCTATTGATCTAAGGAAGAGTGCGAGCACCGGAAGTGCAGAACGCAGACTCGCATGGCAAGAGCCACGGAATGCAACAGGTTCAGGATGCTCGGTGGAAGCGGGTTACGCGGTAGCCATGTCAGGAAGGACGAACCGCGCGGGGCCTGCAAGATAGCGGGGCATAGAGCGCTGGATAAATATCATCAGGGTCCTTCCTTTCGGCTGAAGTGAGACTAAATTTTAGCACGGCCAGCGTGCAGAACCACTGCAGTTCGTCACGAAAAATGCAGGGCAGGAGAGGGCTCAGAACGAGACGGATGGCAGCCATGCGCCGCGGGGTCGTTGGGATTTCAATCCGAGATTAAATTTTGTCTGCAGGCGGATTTTTCTCTTTCGGAGTAGACTGGCAAACCAAACGGGCAATCACCTTGGGTTGATGTCTCTACCGGGCCGAGTCTTATGACGCGAAATCTGAAGGAGAATTGACCATGGCAGCTAAGAAGCGGCGCCCTGAGCAGGAACGCATCTGTAATCTTAAACCGTCGGTTAAGACGGAGATGGACTGGCAATTTCAAACGGCGGTCGAATCAGGGGCGTTGGCAGCGCGGGCGGCACTTCCCGCCAGCCTCGATCTCCGCAAGTCTTGGTGGGACATCGGCAATCAGAAGGACACTGGCTCGTGCGTCGGCTGGGGCTCGACCGACGCCGTTGCGCGCTACATGTTCGTGACGGCCAGCCGGCTGGCAAAGACCGCCAAGCTCTCGCCGCGCTTTACATGGATGGCGAGCAAAGAGACCGACGCGTTCACATCGCGCCCCGAGACGATGATCGAGGGAGCCGGCACCACGTTGAAGGCCGCAGTCGATATCCTGCGCAAATTCGGCGCCGTGCCGGAGACATTGCTCCCGTTCACCATCTCCACGGCCATGTATACCGACGACGAGGACACGTTCTTTGCCACCGCGGCTACGCGCAAGATCGCCGCGTATTTCAACCTGCAGCGCAACCTGCCCAACTGGCGCGCGTGGCTCAACCAGCACGGACCGATCCTGGTCGGGCTCAACGTCGACCATACGTGGGACAACGCCACCGCTACCGGGGGAAATCTCGACACGTTTCTGCCCGACACGGCGCGCGGGGGACATGCGGTGGCGGTAGTCGGCTACACTGCCGCCGGTCGCTTTATCGTCCGCAATAGCTGGGGAACTACCTGGGGAGACAAGGGCTTCGCCTATGCAAGCGAAGCGTATATCAATGAGGGCTTCTATAACGAGAGCTATGGGGTTACGCTCTAACCGATACGATGCGTAGCATCCGCGTGGCTGCGGTCGCCGGGATAACGGCGCTGTTCGGGGCATGTAGCCATGTTCCGGACGGCAATGCGCCTGCAGGTCCGAGGAGGGCGCCGATGGCAATCATGCTGACCCAACGCGACGATGGCGGACATGTGCGCGCGCAGATGGGAGACACAATCGAGATTCATCTCCCGGAGAATGCCACCACCGGCTATCGCTGGGAGCCTGACGGCCTCGACCTGCATCTGTTCGAGCTCGCCGGTGCAACTGCCGACTATCCCTCCGGGACTGTGGGATCCGGAGGCGATGCGCAGTTCCGGATCAAGGTCATCGCGAAGGGTAGCGCCACACTCCGCCTGAAAAACTGGCGACGATGGGAGGGCGAAGCCGGGGTAACTAAACGCTTCGAGGTGAAGGTCGACGCCTCTTGAGTGACGGTCACCAGGCCAGCTGCACGTCATCCTCAAACACAAGCCCTGTCGGTCCATCGCTCTCCAGCTTCGCCAGTCGAATCACCACAGCCGCACCTCTTCAGGCGAACGTGTCCCGATAAACCCATTGAACTCAGTAGCCACGTGCCGGGTGCCCCATTCATGCGGCCTCATCGCATGAGTGGGATTTTCGCGCGAGAGCGCGAACCCTTTTCCCGCGCTAGAATCCCACGCGTTGGCCCCAGTTCCTCCTCGAGACCGCCGACGAACAGAACCTTCCCTGCGACCCTGAGTTCCGCTCCGCCCTCGTGGCTTACCTCTAGTTGGGCTCGCGCCTCGCTGTCGTCAACTCTGCTGGTTGCAATGGAATGCTGCCACTGAGGGCAAGATTATGCTGCCATTGGCAGCATTCCCAATGCATAAAAAAATTATCCTGCCGCTCAGTACAATCCAATCTTCTCATTCAATCCGAATCGGTCTCGATTGCCAAATCCAGCTGTCTGCGGCGGGATGGCGACTCCGGTCGGAGTAAACAGCAGCAAGGTGCGGATGGCCCGTCACTCGCCAACATTACAAAACGCTGTGAAGTTGTTCCCAAACTTCTTCGAGTTCTCACTGAATGGGAGGGCGATTCTCAACAACGGAGATGGTCAGGCCGTGGCCTGATATTTATTACTCGGCGTTGGGCGTTGAGCGATTTGGTAGTACGGTTCGCATGCGAATGCCACGATGACTCGGGGCACGCCTAACATCCGGGATTGAGCGTTCTGGCCTTTAGGACGTTGATACAGATCTCAAATGCACCCCCTTGTCAAAGATCCAATTCGATCTCTGACAAGGGAGTCGAACAACAGATCAAAACGTTTCCATCGGAGGGCCGATCAAGCGGCTCCGGCGCATAGTTGATTTTGCCGCCGATCAACCCGGACTCGCACGTGTGACAGACACCCGTCCGACAAGACCATCTGACAGGAATATCGCAAGCTTCAGCGAATTCGAGAAGACTTCCATACTGCGAGTTCCATGGAACTGTGAGACCACTGCGTGTGAAGAAGACTTTCGGGCCGGTACCAATGGTTCCGATGGGTTGATGAGGCGGCGGCGAGGTAACGCTCGCGATTCCGGGTGTTATTGATGATTCCGTGCCGAAGGTTTCTGAATGAATGCAGGAATCAGCGATACCCCAGGCCTTCAACGCCATAGTGAAATCCGCAAGGAAAGCGGCAGGCCCACACAGATAGAAGTCCGCTGTTTTCGGTATGTCGCGCTGTTCCAATAATGAGAGATTCAGGTGCCCGTAAACGTCGTAGTCCTTCCCCAGCCGATCTCCATCCTCTGGCCTGCTATAGGCGACCAACGAACGGCTCTGGGGAAGACCCTTCAAAAGCTCCCGTGCTTCCACCGCGAATGGGTGTTCTCTGCCGTTGCGTCCTCCGTAACACCACCAAATCTCCCGCTTGGAATTTGCATCTGTCGACGCAAGCTTGTAAAGCATGGAGAGCACCGGCGTCGCCCCGATACCCGCGCTCAGCAGCACTACGGGTCTGTCGTTCGGTGCAAGTGTAAAGCTGCCCCTCGGTGCGCTCACCTGAAGTAGTTTGCCAACCTGAATGCGTTCATGAAAGTAGCGGCTGCCTGCACCATCAGCACGCTTCACGCTGACGCGATAGGTTCCTGCACTCTGCGGACCAGACATCGAATAACTTCGCAAGATTGGAGCTGAGTTCTTGTCGAGTTCGAGCTTGAAGACCAGAAATTGACCTGCAAGAGGCGCCGGCAATGGGCTCCGATCCTCCGACTCGAGAATAAAGGAGAGCACGTCAACACTCTCTCGCCGCTCCGCCGCCACTCGAAGTAACCGAAATCCGCTCCACGCCGGCGGCGGTGCAGAGGATGGGGCGAGGCCGGCATTGCCACCCTGCTTGTCGGTCCCCACCAGAGCTTCCAACGATTCTTTCCAGCCTGCACTGAGTGCAGGAACGCGAAGGGCACGTTCCAGTTGATCGCGCGGATGGTCAGGCAAGTAAAGCAGCGCATCGATTTCGGCGACACTGACACGCTCTGGTCCATCCGCGACCTTCACGATCTCATCTCCTGCGCCGATCTCTCCTTCCTCAATCACACGGAAATAGAAGCCCGGTCGCTTATGCGAAACCAATAGTGCGGGCATCTGCGGGTTATTCATCCGTATGCCGACGCGATAGCAGGTGACTCGTGGTTGCGTCACTTCGAACAGCGCACCACCGATCCGGTAGCGATCACCAATGCAGACTTCATCATCGGTCAGGCCATCAACAGTCAGGTTCTCGCCGAACTGACCGTACTCAAAGTCATGCCGCTGAAGGTAAGTCTCCCAGTAGCGATAAGAGTCGAGTTGATACACCATTACGGCGCGGTGCTCTCCGCCGTGTCCTCCAAGGTCGCCCTGCCCATCGCCATCGAGATTAAGATGACGCGCCATCACCTTGCCTGGTGCTGATCGCTTCCAGACAGCGGTATGGACCATCTTGCCTTGCCAGTCGACGTCGCGTGGAAGACCGACATTCACGGAGATAAGCGAATTCATCTTTTGGCCTCCCACGCTGCAGATACAGCGAATTTGTTTCCGATGAACTGTGTGTTTCTATGATCCTCCCAGGCAGCTGTCCTATACCTGAGGGTGAGGGAGTACTGCTAATAGAAACACATGATAAATAGCCTGATGAAGCGCAGCTATAATTTCATTTGTTGGGTGCGGTGATCTATGTCTAGAAATCCGGCGAACCCTGAAGGGCAGGTCGCTTTCAAGGATCACTGCTGTGTAGTCGGCAAAACCGCACCTTACTCTCCAGCCATAACTCCGACCACGTCCTGATCGAACCGCGGTTGCGGCGCCACCCGCCTTCGGCGTGGTTGATATTTGCACACCCATCTGTGATCGCCGAAGGTGGCAGCATTCCGTTACACCAAATGGCAGCATAACTTTGCACTTCGTGGCAGCATAACGCTGCACTGGGTGCCAGAATTGATTGCATTCAGTAGCTCCGCACTTCCCCCGAAACTCCGGTATCCGAAGCTCCCATGCCCTCCTGGAACTGGGGAGTCCCCGGCGGTCCCTACCAGCCCGAACCTCCGGACCCGAACGCCTGATCTCCACCCATCCGTGGCGAAAACCAATCACACCTTCATCGCTGCAGGCGAATCCGCATCTCATTCACCTGAAGCCCGGAGGCACCCATGGTCCAAGCAGTTCTGAGCGACATCGACGGCACCCTCGTTCAAAGCAACTGGCTCCACGCCTCCGCCTGGCAAGACGCCTTCTCCGTCGGCGGCATCGACCTTGACGTCGAGGTCATCCGCCGCCAGATCGGCAAGGGCGGCGACGAACTCATCCCCGTCTTCGTTCCGTATTGGCGCCGCCGCATCCTCGAAGAGCCGCTCAAGGCCTACCGAAAATTCGTCTTCCAGCAGGACTACCTCGAAAAAGTCGAGGCCTTCCCCTGTACCCGGGAGCTCTTCCATCGCATGAAGAAATCGGGCATCAAAATCGCGCTCTCCTCCTCCGCCAATAAGGACGAGCTCGAAACCTATAAGGCCATCGCTCGCGTCTCCGACCTGGTCGACATCTCCACCACCGCCGACGATGTAGACCGTTCGAAGCCCCACCCCGACATCTTCGAGACCGCCCTCCGCAGGTTGGGCGCGAAACCCGCCAGCGTGCTCGCTCTTGGCGATACCCCCTGGGACGCCGAAGCCGCTGGAAGGGCCGGAGTCCGCACCATCGGGGTCACCACCGGCGGGTGGAGCCAACAGGAGCTCTACGACGCCGGTTGCATCGAGGTCTATAAAGATGTCTCCGATCTCCTCAGCAACTTCGACCACAGCGCTTTTGTCACGCTCTCCTAGCGTGTCAAGCCCCGAACGGAGTGATCTCGTTGATTGCAAAAAGGATCATCGCTGCCGATTAGTTTCCATCCACTTGCTATCCTTAAAATAAAGAAAACCGAGAGACTTCCCATCGCAATGGGAAAAGCCCCGATCGATCGGGGCTTTTCAAGGAATATCCTGTTTCTATTCAATATTTTACCTGCAATGCCGTCTGAAATGAACAACTTGGCACGATGATCCACACCTAAGTTATTCAAAATCAATATTTTGCACAAAAACGATACCGGGCTACCCCAGGGTCGGCATCGTCGTATCGACCCCGGCCCGGATGCCCGTAGGCCACCGCGCCGTAATCGTCTTGATCCGCGTGTAGAACCGCACGCCCTCCGGTCCATAGATCGAGTGGTCGCCGAATAGCGACCGCTTCCATCCACCGAAGCTGTGGAACGCCATCGGAACCGGAATCGGAACGTTCACGCCAACCATTCCAACCTGCACCGAATGCGCGAACTCACGGGCCGTATCGCCGTCACGAGTGAAGATGGAGGTGCCGTTGCCGAACTCGTGCTCGTTGATCAGCTCCATCGCCGTCTTGAAGTTGTTCGTCCGCACCAGCCCGAGCACCGGCCCGAAGATCTCTTCCTTATAGATGAGCATCTCCGGCTTCACGTGATCGAACAGCGTTGCTCCCATGAAGAAGCCCTCGCCCTTGGGAAGCGCGCCCTTGCGACCGTCCACCACCAGCTCCGCGCCCTCCTTCGTTCCTGTCTCCAGGTATCCAGCGACGCGATTCAGGTGGATCTTCGTGACCAGCGGCCCCATGTCCGAGTTCTTTTCCATTCCCGGAAGCACCTTCAGCTTATCGATGCGCTCGATCACCTTCGCCCTGAGCGCATCGGCCGTCTCGTTACCGACCGCGACCGCGACCGAGATCGCCATGCAGCGCTCGCCCGCGGAGCCGTAGGCCGCTCCCACCAGCGCATCCGCGGCCTGGTCCATATCAGCATCCGGCATCACGATCATGTGGTTCTTCGCTCCGCCGAGCGCCTGGACACGCTTGCCATGCGAGGTTCCCTTCGCATAGACGTACTCCGCGATCGGCGTCGAGCCGACGAAGCTCACCGCCTTGATGTCAGGATGCTCAAGCAGCCCATCCACGGACTCCTTGTCACCATGCAGCACGTTGAAGACGCCGTCCGGAAGCCCGGCTTCCTTCAACAGTTCAGCAATCAACACGGATGCGCTCGGGTCGCGCTCGCTCGGCTTCAGGATGAAGGTATTCCCGCACGCCAGCGCGATCGGGAACATCCACATGGGAACCATCGCCGGAAAGTTGAACGGCGTGATTCCTGCAACGACGCCCAGCGGTTGACGCATCGACCAGGTATCGATGTCTGGACCGACCTGCTCTGAGAACTCGCCTTTCAGAAGGTGAGGAATTCCTGTCGCGAACTCGACCACTTCAAGGCCGCGAGTTGCTTCGCCCTTTGCATCGGAGAAGACCTTGCCGTGCTCGGAGGTGATGATCTCGGCAAACCGGTCCATGTTCTGCTCGAACAGCTCGCGGAAGCGGAACATGACGCGCGCTCGCCGTAGAGGTGGCTGAGCGGACCAGGAAGGGAAAGCGGCCTTCGCAGCAGCAACAGCCTTGTTCAACTCCGCGCCACTTGCCAGCGGGACCTTTGCCTGCACGTGGCCCGTGGCGGGGTTGTAAACGTCACCGAAACGGCCCGATTCACCAGCTACCTTCTGACCGCCAATCCAGTGCGTAATCTCACGCAGCTTCGAGCTCTCCGTGCTTTTGACCTCAGGTGCTACTACCGTCGATGACATGGGGAAACCTCAATTCTCTAAGATGCGAATCACTCTCTATCCGCCTTCTAAAATAGATACGAAATTGCTTGATAGTCAAATCTAGTTGCATAATACGCAACAACATCTAATGTTTTGCCAGCCGACCTACATCATGACCCTTCGCGTTCGGAATTGTCGCTCCCAGCAGCGCCGCCGCAGTGGGGCCGACATCTTCAGTGGAAACCCCCTCCAGCGAGCTGCACTTCTCGACGCCTGCGCCGGAGAGGATGAAGGAGGGGTGCATCTCCGGCACCTGCGGATTATAGCCGTGCGCACCCTTACTGGTTGAAGCGGTCACTGGCGGTCCTGTGAGATTGCTGCCGAATCCAAACCCCTTTGCCGGGTCAAATGCCAGAAACGCCAGCGGATCGGCACCCAGTGCCTTCAAATCGTTGGGAGTGTACACATGGGCGATTCCATTCGCGGGATCAGCCGCCAGCGCCCTCAGGATCTCGGTCGCCTTCTCGATGCTGGCGCGATCGTTCGGGTCCTTCGCTTCGAAGAAGACAGAACCAGTGAGATTTCGCTGGTACACCTTCCAATCGGTCAGGCGCCCGTTCTTGTCGGTAGTCAGTAGTCCTGCTTCTCTGAGTGCGATGAGGGGATGGAAGAGGGTCGTAACCGGCAGAAAACCATGATCGGAGACGAGAATCCACGAGGTCTCTTTCGTTCGCCCGGACTCTTCGACGTAGAAGCGAATCCTTCCGATCTGGCTGTCGATCCGCTCCAGCTCCGCGTGCGACTCTGGGGTGTAGGGGCCGTACTTGTGCTGTGCCTCATCCAGCTCGCTGAGGTGAAGCGCCAGCAGCGATGGCTTGCGGGTACGCAGGATTGCGATGACCGCGTCGGTGCGCCAGTCGTCCGACATGGGCCGCGCAGTTTTGTTCTCGGTCTGCATCTCGCGAAAG
This sequence comes from Edaphobacter modestus, assembly GCF_004217555.1. Taxonomy (GTDB): domain Bacteria; phylum Acidobacteriota; class Terriglobia; order Terriglobales; family Acidobacteriaceae; genus Edaphobacter; species Edaphobacter modestus. The sequence goes on along the minus strand of NZ_SHKW01000001.1, from coordinate 4,042,589 downwards.
AGCCCGGGCGTCGAGAGGACGCGCATGAGCGCTATATCTTCGCCGGTACGAACGGGACGGTATTCTGGGAGAAGGTAGTCCACGTCCGCACCGACGGTCACTGGCCAGGAGACTGCCGCCGTCTTTAAATGCGCGGTGTGCAGCGCCTGCCAAAGCGTAGGTGTGTTGATCTTTTCCGCATAGTAGTACCAGCCGCCGAACTCAAGGTTGAATGGGTCCAATGGCGTATTGCTAACGACGCCATGTACTGCCGGTGGTTGTCCCGTGATCATCGAGGTGTGGCTGGGATAGGTGCTCGCGGGAAAGACTCCCATGATTCCTGGGGAAGCACAACCGGAGCTCATCAGCGCACGGATATTTGGAATCTTGAGGCCGTGCGCATCGGCTTGTTCGTACTCGACGGGAGTCATACCGTCGACCGAGATCAGGATGACCTGCCTGGTTTCAGGGGTCTTCGCACGCAACGAAACGCAGGAAACAGCCGACAGGATGATCGCCGCGGAGAACCGCGAGAGACTGAGCGAGATGGACCGGAGCATGGTTCTCCTGCCGAGTGCCGACTATAGACGCGAGAGGACTTCATCGTAGGCAGCTGCAGATTTTAAGTCAACAGTCGGTATACCGAAAAATAACTACTTCCAATTCAGGTAGATAGGATTCGTCAACACGATTGCATCGCTTCCTGGCGCGCCGTCCACCAACTCGGCTCGGAGCCAGTGGCGCTTTCCGTCCGAGGTCCAGCGATAACTCGCCTTGCCACTTGAGAGGGCGGGTTCGGATTCGACAATTTTGCCGTCGAGATAGAGGCGCAGCCGGGCTCCTGAGTTGTCGCTCGTGGTGATGGTGAAATTCACTGTACTTCCCGAGGCAGCCTTCACTTCATCGCCCATCATGGCCGGGCCAGCGTTGAGCAGAAGCTCCGGTCCATCGGGACCATGGGTTTTGACGTAGACATGCCCTGCCCTGATTCCTTCGAGGATCGCGGGCTGCGAGAGCTCACGCGCATAGACCACCGTGGTTGGGATTCCGACTCCGTCGTGCAGGGAGAGCTGTTCGCCGCCGCGATGCTCGTCTCCTCCACCGACGCCAGTTGGCCGCAGGCCTTTGGCCAGTTGCGCCTCCCACAGGGGAATGCCGTTTCCAGGCGGCGGGGTGAACCATGATCCGTGCTCGTGGTACCCGTTGATGACCTCGATTGCATCGACCTTCGAGTAGTCGGTGATGGGAGCCCATCCCCATCCGCAGCCAGGGCAATGGCCATCCCACGGCCAGTACGAGTGGTTGATACTGACCAACGCGTGCTGAGCATGTGCCTGATCGAAGAGGTCGTTGACGGTGAATCCCTTGTCGGCAGCGCGGTAGTCGAGGAAACCGATCGTTCCCCAGACGTTGGTGTGGCCGCGAACGGTGGTTACCTCCTCGCCGGCTATCAGCAGGAGCTTGTCGTAGTAGGGCTGCACCTGTCCCATCTCGTTGAACGTCGCCTGCGTGTTGTGGTCGGTGATGGCGAGGAAGTCGAGTTTTTGGGAGGCGGCAGCCTCGAGCAGCTTCCACACAGGACAGGGGACATCCTTGCCGGACTGGCTCTTGCACACGGCGTCCGTGTTCCCGGTGTGGGAGTGCAGATCTCCCATGTACCAGCCTGGTTTGGCGTTCAACGCGATGTAGTGAGTGGGATCGAGCTGACGCGAAAGATGAATGCGCAACGTGTAGTCGCCGTGCGCGCCGGGTGCGACGTAGTTGAATCCGAAGGAGACCTTCCACGTCCCTGGCACCAGCGGGCCGGGCATATAGGGCCCGGTCGCGGTCACAGTCGAGATGCTGAACTTCGCGCGACCTTCTCCTCGATAACGCTCTGGATCGAAGATTCCGACTGTGACGTACATGCCCTTTTGAAAACCGGGCGATTCGAGCTCGACTTCTATGCGTTCGATTCCCTGTGGCATCTGAAAGGTCTGGGTCTCGTGCGTACCGATCTTCTCGGGGGTAATGGTTCCGTGCAGCTCGATGTCGAGCGACGGATCGTGTGCGTGAGCCGCCTGTGCACGGAGGGTTGTCGCAGCCAGCGACAACGCGGCGGCAAAGAGGACGCAGACAGACCGAGACGGACGCGGGGAGACAGAAGGCATGACACGAACCCTCAACGCGGAGATTTTGGAGCTGGAACGAATCTGGGTTGCAGCATACCAGCTGCCCCTTTCGCAGCCGTTTTCTTCTGGCCGACCTGAGAGCGATTTGCATAAAACACCAACCGTGGGTTTAGAGTAAGGACCATTGCGCTTCCGCAGAGATCTTGTGACCATAGGCGGAAAGCGTACCCCACTTCTGCAGGAACTCTCTTTGGAAAGGAAGCAGCGTCTTGTACGACTACAGAAAACTCTTCGATCTCACAGGCAAGAAGGCACTCGTCGTCGGAGCAGGCAGCGGCATTGGCGAGGCGGCCGCGCACGGATTGGCAGCCCATGGGGCACACGTTCTGTGCGGCGATCTAAACCTCGAAGGCGCGCAGAAGGTTGTCGATGACATCAAAAACGCGGGTGGAAGTGCAGAGGCGATTCCGTTCGACATGCGCGATGGAGCTGCCGTCACAAAGACATTCGATGGGCTTGCCGATCTGGACGTTCTGGTCAGCACTCCAGCCATCAACGTTCGCAAAGAGCTGTTGAACATGAGCGAGGAAGAGTTCGACCGGGTGATGACGCTCAACCTCAAAGGAACCTTCCGCCTGATTACCGCCGCAGGACGCAACATGAAAGCCCGTGGCAAAGGAAGCATCATCACGTTTGCGAGCATCCGCGCGCTGACGGTCGAGCCGGGACAGGGTGTTTATGCCGCGACCAAAGCCGGTGTGCTGCAGATGTGCCGAACGCTGGCCGCTGAACTTGGACCGCATGGTGTTCGCGTGAATGCTATCGGGCCCGGCGTCGTCGATACGCCTTTGACCGCACCCATCGCGGCCAACAAGGACTGGTACAGCGCATACGCGAATAAGAGTGCGCTGGGCCGCTGGGCGAAGCCGCATGAGATGGCGGGAGCGGTGGTCTACCTGGCCTCCGATGCGGGGTCGTTCGCAACGGGAACCCTGACTATCGTCGATGGCGGATGGACGGCTGTCGATGGACGCTTCACGCCGCCGCTCTAAGACGCTCAAGGACTCTAAGGCTGAGGGCCGAGGGGATCGAGGTACGAGGGAGAGCTCGGGTTACGGAGCTCTCCGATTGCGCCCTGCGGCGTCCCGCTTGCCAGATCGACGCGCACCACATCGGTCAGACGATAGAGCTTCGCATGGATCCTGTGCGCGATCGGCTCGCCGCAGTCCACCGAGATGCGGATGGTGGTAACCGCATCTTCCCGTACCAGATGGAAATGTTCCACCTCAAGCAGGTGCTGGTCGAAGATCTGCGCTACCCGCATCGCCAACCTCGGTCGAGCCGCAGCGGTGATTCGATAGGTCCATGCCATTTCTTTTTTCCCCCTTGTGGTTTTAGAAACAAAAAGAAAAATCCCGCCAGAGCATCGGCTGTGGCGGGATTCGTGAACTTCCGGATTGATTCGGAGGATTACGTTACGCCACCACCTGAGATGGGCGAAATAATGGACCGAATCGAGATGATTCTGGACGCAGCAATACTAGCTCGTCGTGAAGCCTGAGAGCCGAGGTTGGCCGCGCCATTCATGCGTAGGAGCATATACCCAATCCTGAGAATCATGCAATTCAAACTGCGGATGACGTAAGGCGCTCGAGCTGTGCGAGGATCGCGTTTCCCACTTGCTCGGTGCAGAAATCGCCGCCAAGATCGGGTGTTCTGGCGCCTGCGGCAAGCGCGTCGATGCAAGCCTGCTCGACCTGCGCGGCCTGCTTCGGCATGCCGAGCGAGAGGCGAAGCATCATGGCGACGCTCAGAATCTGCGCCATCGGATTAGCGATGCCCTTGCCTGCGATGTCCGGCGCGGAACCATGAATAGGCTCGTATATGGCGGGATTGAAGAGTTCCGCCTTTGTGGCGCCGATAGTCGCCGAAGGTAGCATGCCGAGGCTGCCGGTGAGCATCGAAGCGAGGTCGGAGAGGATGTCGCCGAACATGTTACCGGTGACGATCACGTCGAACTGCCGGGGCGCGCGCACCAGCTGCATGGCGCAGTTGTCGGCGTACATGTGGCGGAGGGTGACATCGGGAAACTCGCGCGCGTGCAGCGCACTCATCACCTCGCGCCAGACCAGGCCGCTCTCGGTCACATTAGCTTTCTCTACGCTGCAGACCTGGTTGCGTCGATCGCTAGCCAGTTGAAACGCCACGCGACCGACGCGCTCGATCTCCTGGGTGGAGTAGGTTTCAGTATTGAAGCCGCGCTTGTCGCCGTTTCTGAGGGTCTCGATACCGCGGGGCTCGCCGAAGTAGAGGCCCCCGGCACACTCGCGGACGATCATGAGGTCGAGCCCGCCGATGACCTCCGGTTTAAGCGTGCTGGCATCGATCAGCGGGGTAAAGAGGGTGGCGGGACGCAGATTGGCGAAGAGATTCAACTCCTTGCGGAGCCGGAGGATGGCGATCTCAGGACGAAGGTTGAAGCCAAGGCCCTCCCACTTCGGACCGCCGACCGAACCGAAAAGCACGGCGTGAGAGGCTCGTGCGCGTTCCATGGTCTCGTCCAGCAGCGGTGTGCCGTGCGCGTCGATGGCACAACCACCGGCGAGAGCGTATTCCAGGTCGAAATGGGTGTCTGATTGCGCCTCAACGTGCTTCAGGATGCGAACGGCCTGTTCCATGACCTCTGGGCCGACGCCATCGCCGGGCAGTACCAGAATTCGAAAGGACGATTGACTCACGAACACCTCCTCACTGTAAAGACTATCCTGCATATGGTTGCGGGCGCGAAGACGACCCACAACCTGGAGCAGTTGAGCATGCCTGAGGATCGCTGAAGGAGTCTCTCTTGAGTCCTGGCAATGATGCTCGAAAAGTAGCAGAAAAGCATGCACCGCTGCGATACTGGGAAGCGTCTAATCTTTTGGAATTACGCTGATGGCGACCGCAAATCTTCCCCAACCCGTCGCACCTCCCAAGGCGAGGATAAGCTCCTTCGAGCGGACGCTGCAGAGCGCCCGAAGGACGATGATGTTCAGCGAGGTGGTCAAGCTCGCAGTCGACAGCTTCAAGGCCAGCAAGGTTCGTTTTCTGCTGACCATGCTGGGCATGATCATCGGCTCAGCCTCGATCATTCTCGTCTATACGCTCGGGCTTACCGGCAAGGATTACGCGCTCAAGCTTATCTCCTCGATCGGTCCCAACATGATCGAGATGCAATATAACGGCGGCAGCTTAGTCGGCCCGGACAATACCAGCACTCCCGACTTCATGACGCGCGACGACATGAACGCCGTCGTCGAACAGGTTCCGGGCATCATCGCCTCGTCTCCGATGCTGGAAGATCACGACCGCCTCAGCATCGGCGGCGGCATCGTCAAGGACACGATGATCCTTGGGGTCTCGCCGCAATATAAGCAGGTTCGGAACCTGGCTGTTCTCGCCGGAAGATTCTTCGATGATCAGGATGCGATTACCCACACCAAGGTAGCTCTCATCGTTCTTCCGTTCGCCAAGCTGTTGTTTGGGAGCGCTCAGAGTGCGGTGGGGCGGACGATCAGCTTTCGCGGAGTCCCGTTTACGATCATCGGCGTCTTCAAGGAGAGTGTCGAAACCTTCGGCCAATCGGAGATCAGCGATCAGACGATTCTGATTCCCTACCCGGTGGCTCGCTACTTTACCGGGACCGATACCGTGAAGCAGATCTTCTTCACGATGAAAGATACGAGCATGGTGATTCCGGCGTCTCAGGAGATTCTTGACATTATTAAAAGCCGCCATCGGCCTACATCGGTCTACACGGCCTTCAACCTTGCGCAGGTTCTCAGCGTGATGGCGCAGATCGCGAATATGCTGACGATTGTGCTCACGCTCGCGGCGGCGATTACCCTGATCGTCTCCGGCGTCGGCATCATGAACAGCATGCTGGCGAACGTGCAGTCGCGTCTTCGCGAGATCGGCATACGCAAGGCCCTGGGCGCCACGAGTCACGAGATCCGGCTGCAGTTTCTTACGGAAGCAGTCTTTCTTTCGCTTAGCGGAGGCCTGATCGGGACCCTCCTCGGTCTCGCGATTCCGCTCTCCGTCAGCTTGCTTACGCCGTTCAAGATTCCGGTCTCATCGTGGTCTGCGGTTGTGGCCCTGGGAACCGCCGTAGTCGTCGGTGTGTTGTTTGGAACTCTTCCCGCCAACCGCGCCGCGCGCCTGGACCCCGTCCAGACTCTCAAATACGAGTAAGTTTCAGGTTCGAAGATTCCGCAAGCTCAGGCCAGCTGCGAATCCGCACGGCAGGTCAGACGGACTCCTGGAGCGTTTCGTCAATCCTGGCTTGCTTCGAGAAGCTCTCCGTGGCTCTCGAGACGACCAACTCTGTCGTCTCATTCAACTCATAGGCAATCTCCAGGATGCCGGGAACCTCTGCCGGGAGTGTGGAAACGAGGCGAGCGAGGTTCGTCCAGTCGATGTCTCCCGATCCGGGCCAAAGGTGATCGTCGCGCAGCCCATGGTTGTCGTGCAAATGCAGTTCGCTGATTCGCGAGCGTAACAGCTCAAAGGCATGATCCAGGCCACTATCGCTGAGGTTGGCGTGCCCTACGTCGAGCGTGATGCCGATATTGTCGAAGTGGCCGATGGTGAGGATCTCGAGCAGATGCTCCGGCGTAGTCACCTCGTTCTGCAGATTCTCAAGCAGCACCTTGACCCCAAGGGGACGAGCGAAGGTCTTGATGTGCTCGATTGCCGTCAACGAGTTCTCGATCGCTCTCTCGTCCCAGGGGTCATCCTTCACTCCGAGGTGAAGCGTGATCGCCGAAATCGATATCTGCTCGGCCAGCTCCAGGGCCCGCTTGACCTCGTCCATTGCTTCGATGCGGTGTGTTTTTTCCGGGGCAATCAAGGAGAGCGTTGGGCTGACATGACGCGACCAGTTCTCTGACTGCTCCAGCGTATAGATGGGCTGGTGAAGCGTCGCCCCAACCCCGGTGTCGCTAAACCAGGTGGCAAACTCTCGAACCACGGCGCGATCCGTGTAGTCGAAGTGATGGCGTGCGGCAAACAGCTCGATGGTACGAGCCCCGCTGCGCTGCAAGGCATCGAGCAGGCCTGGGTGAAGCCGCTGAGAGAGAAAGACGTGAGTGGAGATTCCGGGCTGCATCCTGAATTAGAAGACTACAACAGACCCGGGTGTGAAGATTTCATTTAGCATGGGCGCTGAAATCTACGGGAGGATGACGTATGCGCCGGGTTCTGCTGACGGCAGCGCTCTCCGGAACTTTATGGGCCCAAGCACCTGGCCCGCCTGCTGTTGCACCGCAGCCCGACACAGCGAAGCAGACGGATCGCATGATGAAAAAACTTGCAGATTGGCCGGACCTGGCTCGCTATCGCGACGAGGACCTGTCGCTCGGAGCACCGAAGCCGGGCGAACAACGGGTGGTCTTCCTGGGTGCTTCCATCACAGATTTCTGGGGAAGAAAGTATGGAGAATTCTTCCCCGGCAAGCCTTACGTCAACCGTGGAATCAGCGGACAGGTTACATCGCAGCTCCTCGTTCGATTCCAGCAGGATGTGGTTCATCTTTCCCCGGCAGCCGTGATCATCGCCGATGCGGGCGCGAACAATATCTCGGGAAATGCCGGGCCGGCAACGCTGGAGATGTTTCAAAACGACGTCGTCTCCATGGTTGCAGTCGCACGGGCACACCACATTCGCGTGATCCTCGCATCGCTTCTGCCCGCGTCGCGATTCCCGTGGCAACCTGAGGCGCGGCCCGCCGCCGAGATTCGGGAGTGGAACGCCTGGCTGAAGCAATATGCGGAACGGCAGCGAATGATATATCTGGATTACTACTCGGCCCTGGTGGACGAGCAAGGCGGCATGAAACCTGAACTTGCCTTCGACGGAGCGGTGCATCCGAATACTGCCGGATACGCCGTGATGCAGCCCCTGGCCGAAAAAGCCATCGCCGAAGCTCTAGCCGGGACTGTACCGTAGTTCCGTCAACAACGAACCTGAAAGGAATGATTTACATGGTCCGTGGAATGATTGCCCTGCTGGCGGGCACCCTGGTCTCCGCTTCCGCTTATGCACAGACGCCTGCGGCGGCTCCGACTGCCACAACTGCTACGGCGGATACCGCCAAGCAGATCGCGACGATGCAGACCAAGCTAAATGACTGGCCACAGCTCTCGCGATACCGGGACGCCAATGCCAGTTTGCCGTCCGTGGCGGCTGACGAGAGGCGCGTTGTTTTTTACGGCGACTCCATCACCGACGCCTGGGCAAAGAAGCCTGAGGAATTCTTCCCAGGGAAACCGTATGTCGGCCGCGGCATCAGCGGCCAGACAACCCCGCAGATGGTGGTGCGGTTTCAGCAGGATGTCGTGCACCTCAAGCCCGCGGTCGTGGTGATTCTTGCAGGAACCAACGATATTGCAGGCAACACAGGCCCCTCTACACCGGAGATGATCGAGGATAACTTCGAATCGATGGTCGCGATTGCGAACGCAAACAACATCAAGGTCATCCTCTCGTCCATCCTTCCGGCGGACCACTATAACTGGCAACCGGGCGCTCATCCCGCCGAGCAGATTCGAGAGATGAACACGCGACTGAAAGAGCTTTGCCGGAAATACGGCCTTGTGTATCTCGATTACTACACCGCGATGGCGAATGCCAGCGGCGGCATGAATCCCGACCTGGCCAAAGATGGCGTCCACCCAACCAGCAAAGCATATGCAATGATGTCTCCTCTGGCCGAGAAAGCGATTGCAGAGGCGTTGGCGCACTAACGGGGAAGGAGTCTCGTCATGGAAAAAGCAACACCAGCAAGTCCTATCGTTCCTCCATTTACCAGGGAGAGCGCCATCAAAAAGGTTCGCGCCGCGGAAGACGGATGGAATACGCGCGATCCGCAGCGTGTCTCGCTGGCCTACTCCGTGGATAGCCGCTGGCGTAACCGATCCGAGTTTGTAAACGGCCGCGACCAGATTGTCGCACTTCTCACGCGCAAATGGGATCGTGAGCTGGAGTACCGGCTGATCAAGGAGCTGTGGGCCTTCGACGGCGCAAGAATCGCCGTGCGATTCGCGTATGAGTGCCATGACGCCGCTGGTCAGTGGTGGCGAAGCTATGGCAATGAAAACTGGGAGTTCGACGAGAGCGGGCTAATGAAAGCTCGCCATGCAAGCATCAACGATCTGGCGATCGCAGAGTCTGAGCGGCTGTACCACTGGCCCATCGGACGCAGACCGGACGACCATCCAAGTCTGAGCGATCTGGGACTCTAGCGAGTTGTAACCTGATGCATTTGCTTCGGTAGCTGCATCCAACCTTTGGCAGTGAATCGTTGTGAGAAAAACGACACGCACGAGGAGAGCAGGATGCCATTTCTTACCGTCGGGAGAGATGCCGGCAACATCGACCTTTATTACGAGGATCACGGGGTCGGCAAACCCGTCGTTCTGATTCACGGTTTTCCGCTAAGCGGAAGGTCGTGGGAGAAACAAATTGGGCCCCTGGTCGACAGCGGGCATCGCGTGATCGTCTACGACCGACGAGGCTTCGGCCGATCGTCACAGACGATTTCGGGATACAACTACGACGTCTTCTCCGAAGACCTGCACAAACTCGTCAAACACCTGGATCTGAAACGTCCCTCGCTGGTGGGGTATTCCATGGGTACCGGCGAGGTTGCGCGATACATCTCGAGATATGGCTCGATCAACGTCGACAGAGCAGTCTTCATCGCTGGAATACCTCCCTACCTTAAGCAGTCGCCAGAAAACCCTGCAGGTGTAGACGAAGGAGTACGCACGCGGTTGGAAGCCGCCATTAAACAGGATCGCCTTACCTTCCTGACCAGCTTTTTCGAGAACATGTATAACGCGGATGTATTGCTCGGCTCCAGGCTAACGGAGGAGGAGCTTCGTTATAGCTGGAACATTGGCTCCATGGCCTCACCGCAAGCCACACTGCAGTGCGTCGGTGCGTGGTGGACAGATTTCCGCGCCTGTGTGCCGAAGATCGATGTCCCAACGCTCATCATTCACGGAGACGCGGATCGCACGGTTCCCCTGGAAGGAAGCTCGCGGCTTTTGCAACGCGGAATTCGCGGAAGCAGACTGGTCGTGATTGAAGGGGCACCTCATGGCCTGCTGGCGACGCACGCCGATAAGGTCAATCCCCTGCTTGTAGATTTTCTGCAGTAGACGCTCGATTTAAAGGAAGGGCTGTGACAGACCACGTCACAGCCCTTCCTCTTACTGCTCGGGAACCGCCTTCACCAACTCTTCGAGAGGGTCGACGAAGGTAAATCGCACCAAGGCCTGCTGCTCACGCGCTGTCCCAATCTGCGCAAGTTTTGCCTGCTTCCATCCGGCTGGAGCCTTACTGCTGCTGCTGAGGTAGGAAAGGGCCTCCTCGGCGGTTTGGGAGAGCTGCAGCAGTTGCTGGGCTCGTGGCCGCGCGACCGCGAGTAGAGGCGAAGTCGACATCTGAGTTTCGACGGTAGGGACAGCAGCGGCCCAGCTCTTGAACTGACGCTCAAGTTGCGTGCGTGCCTGTTCGTTTGCCGAAGGCGTCTTGAGCAGGTCACCAACCAACACCGCGATCTGGTGGCGAGTGGGTGGATCCGGCCGCACCGCGTCCACCAGATTGTCCAACGGCGTCAGCTGATCTGTGTGCTGGCCCTTGTAACGGTCGCCGAACGAGACGGGCTGCAGCGCCGATGCAAAGACGCGTAGCGCGTCGGTATCCTCAGTACCAGCCAACTCGCGCAGCGCCGCGCCTTCGTGAGTGAGATGGCGTAAGCCAAGCGCTTCGATCCGTAGCGATTCCACATCAAGCCGACGGTACATATCGTCGACATCCTTGACTGACTCTGGAGACCAGAACCGCTCAGCAACCGCGGCGGTGCGTGGCCAGATGCGCGAATCGATGGAGAGCGGATTGATGTGCTCACCCCACATGCACACTTCGCCGCCCAGCACGAATTTGCGCTGCTCGGCCGTGAGATCCGAGTTGGATGGAAGCGGGTCTGCGAGATAGTGCTCCTCAGCCGACTTCATTCCATCCAGGTAGTAAGGCTGCGAAAGAATCCCGTGATAGCCTCGGCGGGCAGCAGCGGTGAGCGACTCCGCGCCGCGCCAGGAGTGAATGACAGCGTCGGTCGGAAGGTCCGGATTCAGAATCTCGTCCCAGCCGACCATGTGTTTGCCGTGTTTCTTGGCGAGTTCGAGCACCCGCTCCGAGAAGTAGGTCTGCAGCTCCTCTGTGGTCTTGAAGTTGTGCGCGCGCATGAAGGCGACAACGCGGGGGTTATTCTTCCACTGCGTCCCCGGAGTCTCGTCACCACCAAGATGGAGGTAGGAGTCGGGGAAGATGGTCGCCATCTCGCCAAGGAAGGCGTCGATGAACTGATAGGTGCTGTCCTTGGTGGGATCCATCGCCACCTGCTCAACACCGAACTCGCGCCGGATGGTGTACGGGCCAGGATCGCTCGATAGCTCGGGATATCCCACCAGCCAGCTTCGAGTATGGCCCGGCATGTCGAACTCAGGAATGACACGGATTCCGCGAGATGCTGCATAAGCCACGACCTCCCGCGCCTCTTCCTGTGTGTAATAAAGGCCGTCGGAGCCCTCGCCGGTAAGCTTCGGATAGATCTTGCTTTCGATGCGGAAGCCCTGATCTTCCGAGAGGTGCCAGTGGAAGACGTTGAGCTTTACAGCCGCCATGGCGTCGAGATTGCGCTTGATAACCTCAACGGGCTCGAAGTGGCGGCCGACGTCGATCATCAGCCCACGCCAACGGAAGCGCGGCGAGTCCTCAATCTGCACCGCCGGAACGATGAAACCGCTGCCGCTGGGCTGGATAAGCTGCAGCAGGCTTGTCATGCCGCGCATGGCGCCTACGACGGTAGCCGCGTGAAGCTTAACCCCTGTTGACGTAACGGCCAGCGTGTAGGATTCATTCTCATCGATGGATTGGATCGCATCACCTGCTCCGTCCACATCAATGGTGAGACTGGATGCGTCACTCGTCGTGATCGCCCGTTGGCGTGGAACGCCTGTCTTACGCTCAATCTGCATAAGGGTGCGATCGACAGCGTCCTCCAGACGTTGATTCTTGAAGTGAGGCAGACCTACCGTCACGGCTGTGTTCCAGGGCAAAGCTCCAGACCCCACTCTCAAATGCGCGGGCTGGGGCATCAGTGTGTTGACGAATGTCGACTGGGCAGCAGATGAGGGCGAGAAGCCAAGTATCAACATGGCCCCCCCGAGCAGGGAAAAAGCGGCAGGACGCTTCACAACAGGTGTCTCCTTGGATACGCGACTTTATCTTTATCTTGAGAACTATACAAGTAGATGGAGAGCCACGCCTGAGACGATTGTCCATCCTCGCGAAGACTCTCTCGCCTTGCCCTGGGGATCTATGACATCAGCTGGACCTTGCCGCTTGCCAGATCATAGACGGCTCCCTCTACCCTTACCTTCCCCGAACGGACCGTCGGCGCAATGACAGGTTCGAGCGTACGAAGGCGTTCCACGGATCGCCGCACGTTAGCGCGAATAGCATTCTCAAGCCCATCTCCGGGCTTGTCCTTGCTCTCAAGGACAGCGGGCTTTATGGTGTTCACAAGGTCATTGATTGCTCCGGGAAGAGCATCGTTGTCGTGAAGGTGCTGAATGGCAGCCTTGACCGCTCCACACTGGCTGTGACCAAGAACCAGCAGGAGCGTGACGCCAAGCTCGGCAACAGCGTACTCCAGCGAACCCTTCACCGAGGCGCCGGCGCCACTCACGTAGTTCCCCGCAACACGAATGATGAAGAGATCGCCCACCCCCTGGTCGAAAAGAATCTCTGGAGGCACACGAGAGTCGGCACAGCCAAGAACCGCGGCAACAGGATTTTGTCCCAGTGCAAGAGCAGTGAAGTCTTTCGGCGATCGGCCAGAATGCGTCAGAGTCCCCGCGACGAAATGCCGATTGCCCTCGACGAGTCGGTTGAGAATAGCATCTGGCCGGCGATCGGATGGTCCATGCGACTGACCATCCAGGGGAGTATCGAAGAACGCCGGAGCAACAAAGGCCGCACCGGCAGAGAGCAGAAAACGACGGCGGGATGAATAGTCCACGGCGGGATTCCCCTTTGCTTTTTGCTCGCAAATTTCCTGTGAAAGAGCATAGCCCTTCCACCGCAAGACGCAATAAGGAAAAGGCACCTTATAGTGCGTCGCAGTCTCAGTAACCAGCGGCTTTGCCGAAGTCTCTGCGCGAATCATGGCCTCCCAGCAGCTCGCCTGTCTTCAGGTCGACCTCGATCAGCTCACTGTCGCCCCATACACCGGGGTTCTTCTCGTCGGCTACGGCAAGACGGTTGATGGTATAGCCCATCGCCTTGAGCTCCTCGGCAGGAGGTACCGGAAACTTCTTTTCCAGATCGAGCCGATCCGGAAGGTACTGGTGGTGGAAGCGCGGCGCGTCAGCCACCTGCTGGATGTTGAGGCCATTATCAATGGCGCTGATAATGTCGTTGGCAACCGTGGTGATAATGGTGGAGCCGCCCGGCGTTCCCATCACGTACGCAAGCTTGCCACGCCTGAACCAGTGACCACGCGTGGTGATGATGGTGGGCGTCATGGCCGAGAGAGGACGCTTGCCCGGTGCGATGGCGTTGGCCGAGCTCTGAATGAGTCCATAAACGTTAGGCACGCCGACCTTCGAGGTGAAGTCGTCCATCTCGTTGTTCATCAGGAAGCCCAGGCCCTCGATCGTAACCCCCGACCCGAAACCGCCGTTCAGCGTGTAGGTGCTCGAGACCGCAGTTCCGTCCTTATCGACAATCGAGAAATGCGTTGTCTGGGTCGACTCCTTTACAGACGCAGCCTGCGGGGGCGGAGGCATGAAGTCTGCCGGACGTACCAGTGACGCGGAAGGAGTGGGTTTCACCGGATCAATCGAGCTGCGCCAGGCCGCAGCATACTTCTCGTTCGCCATCTGCTTCAGCGGAAGTGTGTTGAAATCCGGATCGCCGAGATAATCGCCGCGGTCCATGTAGGCGCGACGGAAGGCTTCAGTGATGATGTGGACCTGCGCCGCGCTTCGATCTGCACCTATCCTGGGAAGGTCAAACCCGGAGAGGATGTTCAGAATCTCAACCAGGACGATCCCTCCTGAAGACGGTGGTGGAGCTGTAACGATGTCGTAGCCGTGATACCTGCCTTTGATCGGCTTCCGTTCCTTCACCTGGTAGGCCGCGAGATCCTCCGCCGTGATCAGGCCGCCACCCGCCTTCTCAAAGTCGGCAATCTGCTTCGCCATCGCACCCTTGTAGAAATCCGTCGGATCCTTGGCAATGCGGCGCAGCGTTTCGGCCAGCTCTGGCTGCTTGAAGGTGTCGCCTTCTTTGTAGAAGTTTCCATCGCGCTGAAAGATCCTTGCGGACGAGGGAAATCGCGTCAGATTCTTGCTCTCGAGCGCGCGTGCCTCGGCAACGGAGAGCACGTAACCCTCGCTCGCAAGCCGGATCGCCGGAGCCATATCCTGCGCCAGGCTCAGCTTGCCATAGTGCTTCTGGGCATAGGTCAGCCCAGCCACCGATCCAGGCACGCCCGACGCCTTGTACCCCACCAATGACATACCCGGAATCACATTGCCCTTCGCGTCGAGATACATATCGCGAGAGGCTCCCGCCGGGGCCTTCTCCCGGTAGTCGAGAAAGTGTGTCCTGCCATGCCTGTCACGAATCAGCATGAAGCCGCCGCCGCCGATGTTTCCCGCAAACGGGTAGACCACGGCAAGTGAGAAGCCGACCGCAACCGCCGCATCCACGGCGTTTCCGCCTTGCTTCAGAATCTCCACGCCGGCGTCCGAGGCATCGTGGTGGATCGTCACGACCATCGCATGAGCCGCGCGTGTCGGCTCCAATCCAGGCTGTTGCGCCTGTGTCGACGCGCCGAGTAGCGCCGTCACCGCAACAAAGGCGGCCACACAAAGACAGCTCGGGGAGAAGGTATTCGACGACGGGGGCCTGACTGCAAGGCGGAACAAGGTCAAGAAAGTTGTCTCCACGGGTGGCGGTGGAGTGATGATAAATGCCTTTTCCGCAGGTCCGCGAACAATTCGCCGCGCAGACGATCTACGGATGCTCGTGCTTGCCGGAAGGTGGCGGCGGAGGCGACTGCGGCACCTTCGCTGTCGTCTTCAAGAGCTCCGCCCTGACCTCGGACCCATCCGGATTCCGGAAATAAAACTCCGTTCCATCGATGGCGTACTCCACCTTTGCTCCAACATCTGCCTTTGGCTTATTCACCGAAGGCACACTAGCCGGGATCCGAACCAGGTAGAGCTTCGTGCCCGAAGAGATGGTGTAGTACATCCAGCTCGAGCGCGGGCTTGAGCGTCCAGCCGGGGCGTCTGTGGGCGAGCCGTCCCTTTCAGGGTTGCCGTCGCTTTCGGTATAACTCCGTGGCGGCTGCGCAACGTTTCCTGGGTCATCTTTGCGCTCCAAAGAGACGAGGATGCCCGTCTCCCATTTGCGCTCTACAGAGAATCCGGTGAGTGGAAGACTCAGCAGAACCAGCAGGACAGCGACAACACGTCTTACGACCATGGCACGCCCCCAAAGGTTGGCGATGGCAAGCCATGATACGCCTGATCGAAGACATGAGGCCGAAGAGGCGAAGGCATCCGCCACCTGATCCACGTAGAATCGAACTCGCATGTCTACGCGCGTCCGCTCCTATTCCAAGATCAACCTGGGGCTTGCCATCGGTCCCTCTAGGCCCGACGGCTTCCATGGGCTGACGACGTTTTACCAGACTCTCGAGCTGCACGATCTTGTAACCGTCGAAGCGAAACGCGCCAGTGCAACCACGATCACACTCGCCTCCAACGACGAACGAGTTCCACTTGATAACAGAAATACAGCATGGCGAATGGTGGAAGGAGCACTCAGCCGGCTGGAGATGACTGCCGCCGTCTCTATCCATATAGAGAAGCTCCTGCCCGTACAGGGAGGCATGGGTGCAGGAAGTGCAAACGCTGCAGCCGCACTGATCGGACTCGAGCGCGAGCTGGATACCTCGCTGCCTGGAGCCGACCGCTTGCGTCTGGCTGCGGAGGTCGGCTCGGACGTGCCTCTTTTTCTTCTCGGCGGTTCTGTTTTGGGCCTTGGGCGAGGGGAACAGGTCTATCCTTTACCGGATATGCCCTGCGTTTTCTGCGTTGTATCGGTTCCTGAGGTAGGAGTTTCGACACCCCAGGCCTTCCGGGACTGGGACGCGCTCGCATTGACGCAGCACGGGAAATCCGATAGACTAAGGGAGTTGAGTCTCGCTTACGCATCTATTTCTGCGGAGCCAGGCACTTCCGGTATCATCCGTGGCTCGAACCCTGGAAACCAGCAGGGAGGTTCTGACAAAGGTCAGAGCGGCCAAGTGGATGATCTGGCGGAGAATACCCTTCTCTCGCTTGTCCGCACCGGGGTAGAAAACGACTTTGAACAGGTCGTCTTTCCTGCTTATCCCTCCTTGCGTGAAATCAAGCGTCAATTGATGGGTACCGGCTCCGAGGCAGCGCTCTATGCTGCGCTCTCGGGTTCGGGTTCGGCTCTGTTTGGACTTTACCGGTCTGAAGCGGATGCACGAGCGGCTCAACAGCGCGTTCAGAACGCGGGAGTCAAGGCGCTGATGACGAAGACCTTGCCCCGCAGCATGTACTGGACGACAATGTTCGCAGGGTGACCGGCCGGGTAAACGAAACGCGGCTGATTTTATGGTTTCACTGGGCGATCGACTAACGGTAGGTCAAGTGCCTTTGACGCACTTTGTCTAGGTTCGAATCCTAGTCGCCCAACCAAAGTCTTTCGCCACGCGAAGTGAGTGAGTTTTAGGGATTTTGCGGCAGCAACTTGCCGCCGAAGTGAAACGAGATGAGTTCCTGCGGCCCGCAGAAAAAACAACGAAATGGGCCGGCACGAGGAACCAGGAAGTTTTGAAGGACAGTCTTACGTAGTTTCAGGGATTCGCAACAAGGATTTTTGAGCAGTACGGAACCGCAACAAGGTTCCGATAGACAACGCAGCAGGAACTATTCAAGGTCAACCAGCCTGGAGGTTTCATCGTGAACGAACAAGACGCGACTGCAGTTCTTTCCCCTATTGAAGGTCAGGTTGAGGAGGCGGAAACCAGCTCCCAACCTGCACCGGCGCTCTCCGACAAGAATCATTCCGGCGGACAGCAGAAGGCAGCGGAGAAAAAGCGCGCTCCGCGGCAGAGTGAGAATAAGCGCATGAAGATTTTTTGCGGATCGTCCAACATCGCCTTGTGCGAGGAGATCTGCAGGTTCGTTGGAGTGCCGATGGGCGAGAGCCGCCTGCAACGGTTCTCCGACGGAGAGGTTCACTTTCAGCTGCTCGAGAACGTTCGCGGTGCGGACGTCTTTCTCGTGCAGCCCACATGTTTTCCTGTTGACCAGCATCTTGTCGAGCTGCTGATCATGATGGACGCGCTGAAGCGCGCATCCGCCGGCCGTATTACGGTCGTGGTTCCGTACTACGGCTACGCCCGGCAGGACCGCAAGGACCGGCCCCGCGTTGCGATTACGTCGAAGCTGGTTGCCGATCTGCTTACCACCGCCGGTGCAAACCGCGCGCTGCTGGTCGATCTGCACGCAGCGCAGATTCAAGGGTTTTTCAATATCCCGGTGGATCACCTATTTGCCAGCCCGGTGCTGGTGAGCTACTTCCGGGAGATGAACCTGCCGGACCTGACGGTGGTCTCACCCGATGCCGGCGGCGTGGAAAGGGCGAGATTCTTCGCCAAGAAGCTGGATGTACCGTTGGCCATCGTCGACAAGCGGCGGACCGACATCAATATCACCGAGGTGATGAACGTCATCGGCGATGTACGCGGCCGGACGTGCCTGATCCTCGACGACATCATCGATACGGCTGGAACGCTAGTGAAGACGGCCGATGCCCTGCTCGAACAGGGGGCGAAGAAGGTTTACGCGTGCGCGACACATCCGGTGCTCTCGGGTCCGGCGATCGAGCGCATTGCGGAGTCACGGTTGGAGCAGGTCATCGTGACCAACACCATCCCTCTGCGCGAAGAGGCGCAGAAGGTGGGCAAGATCAAGGTGCTCTCCATTGCCGGGCTTTTGGGCAGGGCGATTGAAAGCATTCACATGGAGACGAGCGTCAGCTCGCTCTTCAACTAAAGTTTGGTTCCGCAGAGGTCGGGCGAAGCCAGCAGGTAGCAGGCGCTGTACAAATCACGCGGCTTGAGCCGCAAAGGGAGCGGAGACAAAAGTTCTTCGTGCCCGAAAGGAAAGCAGACATGGCAGTAGCAACGTTCGATGCAGTGGTCGCCACGCCCCGCGAGGGCAAGTTCAACAAGAATGCGGCCCGCCGCGTTCGCGTCGCCGGCAAGATTCCCGCAGTCGTTTATGGAGCGGGTCAGGATGCGGTCGCCGTTACGGTCGATCCCAAGATCATCACCAAGATCCTGCACTCCGAGTCAGGCCACAACACCATCTTCGACCTCAATGTCGAGGGAAGCCCTGCCGCTAAGGCGATGATTGTCGATTGGCAGAATGAGCCTATCAAGGGCCGCCTGCTGCACATCGACCTCAAGCGCATCGCCATGGACAAGGCTATGCGTGTCTCGGTTCCCGTTCAGCTCATCGGCGTTCCGACCGGCGTGAAGACTCAGGGTGGAATCCTTGACCACGTTCTGCGTGAGGTCGAGATCGAGTGCCTCCCCGCCGACATTCCGAGCCACATCGACGTCGATGTCAACGGCCTCGAGCTGCACGGCGCAATTCACATCTCCGACCTGCCGCACTCCGGCTCGATCAAGTACCTCGGCGAAGAGACGGCGACGGTCGCACACGTAACCGTGATCAAGGAAGAGGCTGCACCGGCCGACGCGCTGGTTGCTGCACCGGCCGAGCCTGAGGTTGCGAAGAAGGGCAAGACTGAAACCGCAGCCGCTCCGGCAGCTGACACGAAGAAGAAGTAACTTGGTGGCGGTCCTGATTGGATTCAGGACTGCCGCTCATTTGTACGGAAGGAAACGTTCGAGTGAAGCTGATCGTCGGGCTTGGAAATCCAGGGATCGAATATCAGTTCACACCGCACAACGCCGGGTTTCTGGCCGTCGATCGCATCGCAGAAGATTGCGGCGTGGTGGTCACCAACCGGCGAGGCAAGGCGCTCACGGCAAAGGCAAGGCTTGCAGGACAGGATGTTCTGCTGGCCAAACCCGAGACCTTTATGAACCTGAGCGGGCTTTCGGTAGCCGCGCTGGTTCGGGAGCTTGAGATCGAGCAAGTCTCCGAGGATGTCATCGTCCTCTACGACGAGCTGGCATTTCCGCTGGGCCAGTTCCGAATCTCCCAGCGTGGTTCGGCGAACGGGCACAACGGAGTGAAGTCGGTCTCCGGCGCGCTGGGAACGGAAGAATGGATTCGCATCCGCATCGGCATTGGCAAGCCGCCGCTTGAGGATGGCAGAGAGATCAAGGCGGGAGGCAGGGACTACCTGCTGACGCCGATGCGCAAGCTGGAGCTTGCGGTGCTGGATGAAGTGCTCGACCGCGTGAAAGTCGCAGTCGAAACGGTGCTGACCAAGGGTGTCAGCGCCGCGATGAACGAGTTCAACCGTCGTCCGGACCCTGAAAATGGCTCGGGCGAAGGGAAGTAGCACGGGCAGTTGATTCCATACCGGACCGGCAGACCAGCGCCGGGCGGTGCGAAGCAGAACTTCGCAGAAAGAAGTGAAACGCATGAGCCGCACTTATGAAGTGATGTACATCGTCCGTCCGGACGCGGAAGAGGCAGACCTCGACAAGCTGGTCGAAGGTTTCGAGAAGAACGTCACCGACGGTGGCGGAGAGATCAAGTCGACCGAGAAGATGGGCCGCCGCCGCCTCGCCTACACGGTTCGCAAGTTCAACGACGGCATCTATGTCCTGATGACGATCATCGCCGACGGCTCCCTGGTTGGCGAGATCGAACGCCGCCTTCGCGTCTCCGAGCAGGTGATCAAGTTCATCACCGTCCGGATCGACGAAGAGGAGAAGCGTCTGGCCAAGATCAAGGCTATCCGCGATACCAAGGTGAAGCGCAGCGCACTGCCGGTTGCGAGCAACGTAGAGGCTCCAATAGCCGAGATTCCCGCGACTGAGGCTCCTGCGGCTGAAGCCGCCGCGGTCTAGCGATCTTCCCATGGAATAAGATCTGCGGCGCCTGAAACCGGGCACCGCATAACGCACCACCAATCGCTTGAACCCGCTTCCATGCAGCTCTTCCGGGGCGCATGTCCAGAGACTCCACCGCGTGTCTGGAGCGGCAAGGGCCACCAACGAGGAAAGAGGAAATCAATCATGGCTGATGAGACGACCAGCACGCAATCCACTGAGCACCACCATGCTCCCGCATCCCGCCCCGCTTCGGCAGGCCCCGGCGGCCCGCGCCCACCCCGTCCCGCAGGCGGACCTGGTGGCGGACGCAAGTTCTTCCGTCGCAAGAAGGTTTGCAAGTTCTGCACCGAGAAGATCGATGCCATCTCCTATCGCGACGTTCGCCTGTTGCAGGGCTTTGTCGCTGAGCGTGGCAAGATCGTTCCGCGCCGCCTGACGGGCGTCTGCACCCGCCACCAGCGCCGCCTCTCGCTGGCCATCAAGCAGTCGCGCAACATCGCCCTGCTTGCGTTCGCCACGCGCTACTAACTATCGCTTATCGCCAGGCTGCTGCCCTTGCTGCGCGGCCTGAGAACGGAGACATTGCAATGGAAGTTATTCTGAAGGAAGACGTCAACAAGCTTGGACACCGCGGCGACGTTGTTAAGGTCGCCGACGGCTACGGGCGTAATTACCTGCTGCCGCAGAAGCTCGCCATCGAGGCGACTCAGGCGAACAAGGCCGTCATCGACCAGATGAAGGCATCGGCGGTCCGCAAGTCCGCCAAGGAGAAGGTCGAGGCCGAGGCGTTCTCGACCCAGCTCAGCGAAGTCGAGCTGGTCTTCGAGCGCAAGGTCGGTGAGAACGATCACCTCTTCGGGTCCGTCACCTCGGGCGATATCGCGCACGAGCTGGAAGCGAAGGGTTACACCATCGACCGCCGCAAGATCGCGCTCGACGAGCCTCTCAAGTCTCTCGGCGAGTATCACGTACCCGTGAAGCTCCACCGCGAAATCACCAGCCACGTAAAGGTCACCGTCAAGAGCGATCAGCCCGAGTCAGAGACCGTTCCCGCAGCTGCGGTATAACCGCACGCATCAGTAGTTCCAAGGCATCCAGCCCTCCAGGCTGGATGCCTTTTTTTGATCTACCGCCCCTCCCCCACATTCCGCGCAAAATATTCAAAACAAATATCTTAGCCTGTAACCCCTTGCGCGAAACCAAAAGGGTCCTAGGTCGCCTATCCGCGGGGAGAGTAAGCGGGCACTCCTTCCATTCGGATGGATATGTCTTTTCTTTCGCGGAGTTCTGCGAGAGTGCGATCAACTTGCGAGGATTCTTCGCTGCGTTCAGAATGACGTGGAGATACGCCGTTTTTAGAACTGTTCCAGAGCTTGTACTTTAATTTTAGACAATTCCCCTGAACTGATCGGCACTCCTGGCGCATCTTATCTTCGTCGGCTAAATCGCTTTCTTTGTGCCGTTTGCACGACATCCGCCGGCATTCTGCCGGCTCGGGCCCCTTGACAACATTTTTTCCGAGAGACACGAGCGAAGCGCTCTACGTTTGCTGCTGCCTTCCCTGGCGTG
The DNA here is from genome assembly GCF_004217555.1 of Edaphobacter modestus. Lineage (GTDB taxonomy): Bacteria > Acidobacteriota > Terriglobia > Terriglobales > Acidobacteriaceae > Edaphobacter > Edaphobacter modestus. Next base: position 4,020,728 of record NZ_SHKW01000001.1, on the reverse strand, counting down.
GGGTACCAGCATGGAGAGGGCGTCTTCCAGATGGAGGATATGTGAGTACACAAGCGAGTGGTCCGACACCAGACCACATCATGCAGACTGGTCTCGCGTTCTGGGCGTCGAAGACGCTTCTGAGCGCGGTTGAGATGGGAGTCTTTACCGAGCTGGCCGACGGCCCGGGGGAGTTCGACGACCTGAGCGGAAGGCTTGGCCTTCATCCTCGTTCCGCGCGGGATTTCCTCGATACCCTGGTCGCCCTCGGCTTCCTGCAGCGCACCGGCGACATCTATTGCAACACGCCGGAGACGGACCTGTTCCTCGATCGCCGAAAACCGAGTTACCGAGGAGGCATCCTTGAGATGGCCAACTCCCGGCTCTATGGGTTCTGGAATCACCTGACTGAGGCGCTCATGACGGGCCTGCAACAGAACGAAGCCAGGAATGGCTCCATGGCACCTACGTTCGAGGCACTGTATGCGGACCCCGCCCGATTGCGGGGATTTCTCGCGGCAATGTCGGGCATAAGCCACGGAGCAAACATCGCAATTGCGAAGCAGGCGCCGTGGGCGAAGTACATGAGCTTCGCAGACCTGGGAACAGCACAGGGCGATCTCGCGGTACAGATCGCACTTGCGAATCCACATCTGAAGGGCATCGGGTTCGATCTTGCCGAATGTGGTCCTATCTTCGAGGAGTACGTTGCGGCCAACAAGGTAAGCGCTCGCGTGAGATTTCAGCCCGGCAATTTCTTCAAAGATCCGGTGCCGCAGGTGGATGTCATCACGATGGGACACATTCTTCACGACTGGAATCTTGAAGAGAAGAAGATGCTGGTGAAGAAGACGTTCGATGCCCTGACGCCGGGAGGCGCTCTGGTGGTCTACGACTCCATCATCGACGATGACAGATCGCAGAACTCCTTCGGTCTGATGATGAGCCTTAACATGCTGATCGAGACCCAGGGTGGCTTCGATTACACGGGAGCCGAGTGCATCGGCTGGATGAAAGAGGCTGGCTTCCGCGAAGCCTACGTCGAACACCTCGTGGGACCGGACTCCATGGTAGTTGGAATCAAGTAGCCGTTCCAGGTTCTCATCGCGAGCGTAGACTGGTGCCGATCTCGGTTGGCTCTGGTGCTCGCGATGAGACTTGCCCCGACACGGAAGAACATCCGCTTTTACCAGCGGCGAATGCGCCAGGCGCGCATGGTCGCACGTGCGCTTCAGTCGAAGCACCATCCTGTGCTCGCGCACATTATCCCCATGCGACGCTGCAACCTGTCGTGCGCCTACTGTAACGAGTACGACAAGGTCTCGGCTCCGGTATCAACGCAGGAGATGTTGCGCCGCATCGATCTGCTTGCACGCCTTGGGACGCAGATCATCACCATCAGCGGAGGCGAGCCTCTGCTGCATCCCGATCTCGACGAGATTCTTCGCGCGATTCGTTCGCATGACATCATCGCCACCATCATCACGAACGGATACCTGCTCACCCCAGAGAGGATCGAGCGACTAAACAAAGCGGGCCTGGAGCATCTGCAGATCTCGATCGACAACGTGAACCCCGATGATGTCTCGAAGAAGAGCCTGAAGGTTCTCGATAAAAAGCTCGAGTGGCTGAAGGAGCATGGCGACTTCGATATCAATATCAACTCCGTGCTGGGCGGCGGAATTGCTCATCCCGAAGACGCTCTGACGATCACGCGCCGCGCCCTCGATCTGGGGTTCGAGACGACGGTCGGCGTCATCCACGATCATGGCGGACAACTGCAACCTCTCAGGGGCGAGGAGCGAAGAGTCTACGATCAGATTCTCTCCGAACGACGGCCGGGCCTCTTCGCATTCGCTTACGACAATCTCTTTCACAAAAACCTGACGATGGGGCAGCCGAACGAATGGCAGTGCGGAGCCGGCAGCCGTTACCTCTACATCTGCGAAGACGGCCTCGTTCACTACTGCTCGCAGCAGCGCGGGTATCCGGCGATCCCTCTCGAGAAGTACACCGTGGAGGACATCGATCGCGAGTATTCGACGAAGAAGCCCTGCGCTCCTTTTTGCACGGTATCGTGCGTGCACCGTGTCGCCATGCTCGACATGATCCGCAACGATCCACGTGACTCCCTCTTCCGTCTCTTCCCTCCTCTAACACCCGGCGGCCCGCCCTCGTATCCGCCTATCGTGCGTGCACTCAGCTCGATCTTTCTTCCTGAACCGAACGGCAAGCCGCCCGGCCTTGCGCGTCGTCTTACGACCGGCATGGCCATGCGCGCCTTCGGCCTGAAGAGGACGGATAAGAGTCCCTTGCGCGACAACCTATAGATACTTGTAGCTGGCAAGGAAGACGATAAGTGCCGTGACCGCGCCCAGCAGCACATCGAGCGCGTAGTGGTACCGTCCAACGACCGCCCCTAACGAGATCAGGATAGCGATCACGAGAAAGATCAATCCGATCCATGGAGCGTAGTACAGCAGAGTAAACGCGATGGCAAAGGCAGAGGCGACGTGCGCGCTCGGAAAAGAGATGGCGTGGATGCTGCCGTGGTGGAGTATCCAACCGTTGAAGAGGCGGCCCTTGTTTGCCTTCTTCAGCGGTTCCTTCGCAGCTGGCTGATCACCGGTAACCGAGCGCGGAGGAAACGCGGGGACCAGCGGCGTGATTGCATAACAAAGATAGGTCGACACCAGCAGCACCAGCCAGAAACCATCGACCTTAGCGCGCAATCCGGCAAGGTAGACTGCCGCCAAAGCCAAAGGCACGAGTGGATAGCAGGAGAGATATGCCATCTCCAGAATGAAGCCGACGGAGTTGCGCTCCGTGCCCGACTTCGCTGCGATACCGGGCAGCAACCATCGATCGAAGGCCATCAGACGATCTTGAATCTGCGGGTTCGGTTTAAGAAAGAACTGCCCCGTCTGCCAATATGGCACCAGGAACAACGTGACCGTAAGGCCGTCGAGAAGAATGAGAAACTGTTCCGGCGAAAGATACGAAGCGCACAGATGGACAAGTGCGACGGCCACAACTGCGAACGCCGCGAGCCCCGTAACGATCCACCGCCGTCGCAAAGGGAGTGGACGTGAGGTAAATCCCGTAGCCCATGCGGCGATGGAAAAGACTACGGCAAAGCCGATTTGTATCCACTCGGAGGTCCGCAACGCAGGGTACTCCCTGATTCGATCTGGTCGACAGGTCCCGTGATGCGATCATTATCCCTTGTCTTCAGCAGGATAGGAACATCATCTTGCGGCTAAGTCCTGCGGATGCCCTCTTTAAACGCGGACTCGAATATTTTCATCTCCTCTCAAGATTTCCAACAAATCTTCTTCCCCTGAGAAAACTGTTAATCGACAGGGGTCCAACGCCACCGATTACGAGTGCAACGAGGCAAGCGAGGTACAACAGATCGCATTCGTAGCCGGGTGGTCCGAACTGCGCACCTGCAGCCGTAACGGCCTTCAGCTTGATCGAGCTGAAACCATACGGGAGATGCACGGTGAAGATAGCTGTCAGCAGAACGGCCGCCATCGGCACACTGGCAGCCGTCACGAAAGCTCCAACAAGAACCGCTAGTCCGCCGAATATCTCGGTCAGTAACGTGAGCCACGCCATCAGGTGCGGAAGGGGCACGCTCATCGCATGAAGAATTTCTGCGAAGGCGTCCGGACCTCTGCCCAGCTTGGCAAAGCCGTGCTGCATAAATCCCAGCCCGACCATCAGGCGCAATGGAATGGGCGCCCATCGCATCAAATGAAGTCTATTTTCGTTCATCGACTTATTGGAGTGCCGCACCTGAGGGTCGGTCACATCCTTCCCGTCGAAGGACCTGGGGCGGCGGCCCGACTGAAATCTCTCGTCTTGTCAGACAGCAGGGCTCGCCATCGCTACTGAACCACTTGGCGAGCCTGCATTGTCTTGCGCCGGCTTGAGGAACCGATGGGCAGAATCATCGGCACGCGGCGCCGATACTCCGCATACTCTCCATGAGCTCGAACCAGATCGCGCTCCTCAAATTGAATCGCTATCAGAATGTAGGCGGTCGTCGCGAGGGCGAAGACAAGATGCGCGATCGTCATTACGGGCGCAGACCAGAACACCATCAGCCAACCAACGTACAGCGGATGCCGCACCAGCCGGTAAGGCCCGGGCGTCCCGAAGGCGAGCTGCGTATAGGGCCGGCCTGTCAGATATAGCCATACCTGGCGTAGTCCGAACAGATCGAAGTGGTTGATGAGAAAGGTCGTCACCAGCACTGTCAGCCATCCCAGGCCATACAGAGCAATTAACGCCGCCCATGCGGAGATGCTTTCAACGCGCCATACAACGCCGCCCATTGGCTGCCACTTCCAGAACAGCAACAGCAACGCGAGGCTTGAAAACAGGACATAGGTGCTGCGCTCGACGGGCATGGGCACAAACCTCGTCCATGCCTTCTTGAACCACGGCCGCGCCATCACGCTGTGCTGAACCGCAAATAGACCCAGCAGCCCAAGATTGATTGCCAACGCGTACAGAAACGGCATCTGCGGACCGGAGTCAATCGACTTCGGAACCCAGAAGTTTCCTAGAAAGCCAATCGCGTAGAGAAATGACGCCAGGAAGGCGAGATAGCAAACAACACCATAAAGAAACGCTGTGATTCGACCGAACATATCTACTCCTTCACCTTTAGAGAATCTCCGGGCTGAAACACGAAGTCGGCAGACGAGCCATGCAGGAACGGGCGACGTTGTCCCATATCGATCGAGACGGGAAAGACGAACTCCCCGAGAAAGGCAAGAGCGCATAAGCCACCGCAGATCCCGAGATAGCAGGCGGTGCCCAACAAAAACCCATGGCCGCGATTCAGCATGTCTCTTTCAACTCCTCCTGTCGGTCGCATTCCGGGAAGCGGAACGCTGCCTGCAAACAGCTTCGGATGCATTCATTACGCGCTATCCAAAGCGTCGCCGTCCTTTGGCGGGACTGAGTTTTTTCTGCTATTTTTCTGACAGAGTGACCATCGACTCGACGAATATCGTCTACGAGTTTGGTCCCTTCCGCCTGGAGCTGAATGAGCACCGGCTACTCCGCGAGGGCCACTCCATTCCCCTCACCGGCAAGGCATTCGACACGCTACGTGTTTTGCTGGAGCGGCACGGAACCCTCGTCTCAAAACAGGACCTCATGACTGCGGTGTGGCCTTCCACGCAAGTGGAAGAGAACAATCTGGATCGCAACATCTCGGCACTTCGCAAGGCACTGGGCGGACAGGCAAGCGGCAAACCCTTCATCGAAACAGTTCCTCGCGCCGGCTACCGTTTTATCGCTCCGGTCGCGGGCATTCCTCTCACGGCCATGAACCGTCGTGCTGAGGATCGCGCCAAGGAGATGTCACCACGGCAGGAGATCCGCTTCTGCCTGACGCCGGATAATGTGCGCATCGCGTACGCCACGGTTGGCTCCGGTCACCCGATCGTGCGAGTCGCAAATTGCTTCAATCACCTCGACTTTGAGTGGGGCAGCCCCATCTGGCGTCACTGGGTCAGAGATCTCGCGAAGGGACACAGCATCGTGCGCTACGATGGGCGCGGGAATGGGCTCTCCGAACGCGACGTCGAAGACTTTTCGCTCGCAGCCTGGGTTCAGGATCTCGAGACCGTCGTCGACGCTGCCGGTCTCGACACCTTTGCCTTGATGGGACACTCGCAGGGCAGCGCTGTTGCCATCGTATACGCCGTCCGCCATCCGGAGCGCGTCAGCCACCTCATCCTGTGTGGCGCGTACTCTCGCGGAGCATGCCACCGCGAAAAACCCGACTTACTGGAAGCACGCCGCGCACTCGAAAAACTGGTCGAACTTAATTTCGGTGAGAGCAATCCATCTTTCTTCCAGCTCGTGACCAGTTTCTATATTCCGGAAGGAGCCACACCCGAAGAGCAGGACTGGTTCAAAGATCTGCAGCTCATCTCCGTCTCGTCCGCGAATCTCGTGAAGTTTATGCGGGCCTGCGATGAGATCGATGTGCGTGCGCTGCTACCGAAGGTGTCTGTACCGACGATCGTCTTTCACAGCGATGGCGATCGCGTGGCGCCGCCCGAAGAAGGCCGCATCGTCGCCACCGAGATCTCCAATGCCAGATTCGTCCCGCTCTCGAGCGGCAACCACTTCCTTCTCTCTGAAGAGCCCGCTTGGAAGAGTTTTCGGGAAGAGCTTGCTTCCTTCCTCAAATCGACAGACCTCTCCCGCACGGGAACCTGAACCACCGACTCTTGCAGACAGATTTCGACCCCGCAAGCCCCTCATCCGGACCGGTCGATTATCCTTGTCTCTGGCACAAGTCATGACCGAACCCACCAGCACCGCCCCCGAGCCCACCGTCGCCACCATCGCCTCGCTCTCGCAGCACGAAGGCCAGACCGTCACCCTGCGTGGCTGGCTCTACAACATCCGATCCTCGGGCAAGCTTTTGTTCCCCACCTTCCGCGACGGCACCGGCACCATCCAGGGCATCGTCCCCAAGGCGGCCGTGTCCGAGGAGGTCTTCGAGACCCTCAAGAACCTCCAGCTTGAGTCCTCCCTCACCGTCACCGGCAAGGTCCGGGCCGACTCTCGCGCCCCCTCAGGCTACGAGCTCGACGTCGAGAACATCCACGTCATCTCCGCCGTCTCCCCGAACGAGCCCTTCCCCATCACGCTCAAGGAGCATGGCGTCGACTTCCTCATGGAGCATCGCCACCTCTGGCTGCGCACCCCGCGCCAGTCCGCGATCCTGCGGGTCCGCGCCACCATCATGCGCGCGGCCTCTGAGTACTTCGACACCAACGGCTTCATCCGCACCGACCCGCCGATCTTGACCCCGAATGCGTGCGAGGGCACCAGCGAGCTCTTCGAGATGGACTACTTCGACGACGGCAAGGCCTACCTCACGCAGTCCGGTCAGCTCTACATCGAAGCCACCGCACTCGCCCTCGGCAAGGTCTACAGCTTCGGCCCCACCTTCCGCGCGGAGAAGTCGAAGACTCGCCGCCACCTCACCGAGTTCTGGATGATTGAACCCGAGGTCGCACACCTCGAGCTCGACGGCCTGCTCGAGCTGGCAGAAAACTTCATCTCGCACATCGTCATGCGCGTGCTCGAACAGCACCGCGCCGACCTGAAGGTCATCGGCCGCGATGTCTCCAAGCTAGAAACCATCAAGGCTCCCTTCCCTCGCGTCAGCTACGATGAGGCCCACGCCATGCTCGAAGACGCCTTCGCCAAGGGCCTCATCGAGAACCGCCACAAGGAAGGCGATGACTTCGGCAGCCCCGACGAGACCTACATCTCCTCGCAGTTCGACCGCCCCGTCATGATCCACCGCTACCCCGCGGCCATCAAGGCCTTCTACATGCAGCCCGACCCCGCCGACCCCACCAAGGCTCTATGCGTCGACGTCCTCGCCCCCGAGGGCTACGGCGAGATCATCGGCGGCTCCCAGCGCGTCGACAGCTACGACCTGCTCAAGCAGCGCATCGACGACCACAACCTCCCGCTGGCCGCCTTCCAGTGGTACCTCGACCTGCGCAAATACGGCAGCGTCCCCCACGCCGGCTTCGGCATGGGAATCGAACGAGCCGTAGCCTGGATCTGCGGCCTCGACCACGTCCGCGAAACCATCCCCTTCGCCAGAACTCTGAACCGTATTTATCCATAAGAACAGCAGTATGCTCGGCCATCGCGTTTTAGAACTAAGCGAAATTCGACGGGTTGACAAAAAGCAAGAGCAATCAATCCTGTATTTTGATGACAATTATCTAGCCTAACCTCTGCTACCATTCCGATGAATAAGTCGCAAAGCGGAGTTGCAGAACGTGGGAATGAACAAGTTCGTTCGGGGCACTTTTGTCTCGTTTTTCTGTCTGGGTTTTTCGGTTTTGCTCGGGTGCGGTGGCTCTCAGTTTACGGGTTCTCTTACGGGGCGTGATGGTGGTGATGGAACCGGGCCTCAACCAGCGAAAGGTCAGGCTCAGGTCACTTCGCTTAGCCCAAGCACAATCGCGGCTGCGGCCCCTTCTTTCACACTCACCGTAACCGGCTTAAACTTCGTGCCCACGACCACTGTTATGTGGGACACCACGCCCCTGACGACGACCTACGTCTCCTCGACGGTTCTGCAGGCACAGGTTCCCACCGCTTTGCTGGGTATACCTGGTAGTACTGAATCGATCACTCCTTCTCCGGTCGGAACATTCAACTACGGAGTGAACTTCGCGATTACAGCACCACAGCTGGATGGTAATAAATCCTTCACCGTCTCCAAGAGTGCAGTTCAGGCCAACGACATGGTCTGGTCTCCCTCCGATTCTCGGTTTTATCTTGCGGTGTCAAGCAGAGATACAAGCAAGCCAAACACAGTCACATCTCTCGATCCGCAGAGTGGTCTGTTCGGCTCCTCGATACCGACGGGAAGTAATCCGGCCAAGCTTGCCATATCCGCAGATGGAGCCTATCTCTATGCCAGCTTGAATGACTCCTCCGCTGTCCAGCGATATACTTTGCCGGCTTTGCAGTCCGACATCACTATTCCGCTGGGGGTAGGCTCCTCTCCGAACTACTTTGCAAGCGATTTGCAGGTTCAGCCAACAAATTCTCATGCACTCGCTGTCGCGCGAATGGCTTCCAATACGAATTATCCCGATCAAGGAGATGTCGTCATCTACGACGACACAACTCCTCGTGCACAAACAACCTCTTCCCCCACGAACCTCAAAATCAATGAGCTCCTTTGGAACACCAACGGACAAAATCTGTATGGCATCACCTCCATCGCCGCAATAAACCTATACATTATGTCGGTCGACAGCACTGGACTTCAGATAAAGACGAGTCCGGGAATTACCGCCTCTCTCAACGGAGGTCTCCACTTCGACTCGCCCACCGGGTATATCTACAGTGACGACGGCATTGTTCTTGATCCTCAAAATGCTGGTCTCGTCGCCAATTTTCCGCTAGGTGCTTTGCAGAGTGGATTAAACTCTGGTTCGCTTATGATTCCAGACAGCAAGCTGAATACTGCATATTTTCTTGGTCGTACGATCGATGGTCCCGGACCGGGCAACTATGTGATCGAGGCATTCGACCTTACCCATTTCAATCTTTTAGGCACCGCTTCCATTCCAAATGTATCGGGAACTCCCTACAGATTCGTTCGTTGGGGAAGCAATGGCCTCGCTTTTCTGACCACTGACTCCAACGGCACGGGTGCAGCTGGAGGTGTCTATTTAGTCAGCGGAGACTTCGTCACTTCTCCTGCACCCTAAGAACCACCAACCGTCGGGTGCCGGGTGCCCCATTCATGCAGTCTTATCGCATGAGTGGGCATTCGCGCCAAGCGCGAATCGCTCTTCAAAGCCTGTAAGAAATCGCACCCTCGAGTCCCCGCCGGAAAGTCCTTAGGCTGCACAAGAGCAAACTCCCACCTAAAACCTCGATCGAACCTGACCACGACCCCTTGAACTTCACCCATGCCGCTAAGCGCCGCAATATCAATGGGCCTGAGGTCAACGCCTTCCCTCTGCGTCACGATTCATACTTTTCAACACCCCACCCTAGGCATCTCCGCGCCGAAGAGAGTAATTTATCTCTGCACGCAACTACCTCGGATGAGGCACTCGGCAGCCTTCAACCCTTCTCTCAGGTTCCGGACTCACTCAAGAGCGACCGAACCATACCACCTGCCGCGTGCACGCCGTAAACCTCCACCTCCACCCACATTCTTGAGGTGAACATCATGGCAGACCAAGTCTCGTACATTCCCAAGGACTACAACTCCATCACGCCTTACCTGGTCGTCAGGGGCGCGTCGCAAGCCATCGATTACTACAAGAAGGTCTTCGGAGCCACCGAAATCATGCGTATGCCCGGCCCCGACGGCACGATCGGTCACGCCGAGCTCAAAATCGGCAACTCGCACATCATGCTGGCCGACGAAAATCCCAGCATGGGCGCGGGATATACCAGCGCCGCCACCATCGGTGGCAGCCCGGTGAGCCTCTACGTCTACCTCCCCGATGTCGACGACGTCGTGAAGCGCGCAACCGCAGAGGGCGCGAAGCTCCTCAAGCCGGTTCAGGATCAGTTCTATGGAGACCGCTCCGGCTTCATCCAGGATCCCTTCGGACACCTGTGGGGCGTCGCCACCCATATCGAAGATGTAGCACCCAAGGACATGGAAGAACGCATGAAGAAGTTCACGCAGGCAGCATAGCTCGATGCGGCAGGAGGCAGAGCAGCCACGCCCTGCCTCCGCCGGGTGCCCCATTCCTGTGAGGAGCGCTGATTCACCACGCGATGCGAGCACCGATCGAGCATTTGTAAGCGGGTCCAGAAAGCGAAAACAGCGCCGAGTCCCCGGAACGGCGGAATATTTCGTGCGAAGGGCAGCAACTCTTGTAACAGGCAAGCGCGTTTGAACCTGGTGACGGTTCATCTCTCGTAGAAGGCAGTTCACACTTGCGATCACGCCTTCGCTGCATGACTTGTATCATTTTTCTTCTGTTCCCCATCCTGCTCAGCAGCTGCTCTGATTCCGGGAATGCCGTTGCCTATATTGCCCCACCGCCGACGCCTCAGTGGGTCGTCGGCTGGGGGAGCTTTGCCGCAGAATGCATTGACAACATCAACGAATGAGGGAGGCAGCGAGCAGAGCTTCCGCTCATCGTTGTGCCCACCATCGGCGGCAACCGGGAGCGGGTGCGCTTCTCCAATTATTTCGGCGCCACAGCCATCACTATTGGCTCAGCGCGCCTAGCTATCGCCTCAGGCTCAGGTCCGGCAATTGATGGCGCACACGATGCGTCGCTCACCTTTTCCGGCAACCAATCGGTGACGATTCAGCCGAACCAGGAGGTGTATTCCGATCCTGTAGACATCACCTATACCTACGGCCAAAAGCTTGCCGTCTCCGTTTACATGCAGGGCTCGTTTCCAGCCTTGACGGAGCATGACTCGGAATCCGGAACGAGCTTCACAACCGCTGTTGGAGCGGGCAATACAACGAATGACTCCGCTGGCGCTTCTTTCACGGCGACCACCACGGAATGGTTCTTGATCACAAACGTGGACGTCTACGGGGAGTACGACGGCACGGTGGCCGTCTTCGGAAGCTCGTCTGTTGATGGTCATAATTCCAACTTCGGAGATACAAATTCCTATCCCACGGGTAACGCTCCAGTCGCGGGGCAGGACCACGAACGTCCGTCCGACTGGTTGGGCAAGTCCCTGAATGCAGCAGGCATTCCTGTAGGTGTTCTCAACGCCGGCATCCTGGCCGACCCCGCAGGCCAAAATGCGACTAACGCCTCAGGCGGTCTTGTTGCCACAGCTGGCATCGACCGCATCGATCATGACGTTCTGCAGCAGCCCGGGATCAAGGCCGTCGTGATCTATATTGGCGGCATCGACCTGCATTCCGACTGTCTGCCGGCCACCACGGTTGCGGGAAGTCTCACCACCATCGTGGCGAAGGCACACGCTGCCGGGGTGCGGGTCATCCTGGCGACGCTTCCTCCTTCCGAGTACTGTGTAACAGGATCTCCACTGCCGTCGTCCGCCGATCCTTACGCCGGTGACATCAATCCGGGCCCGGAGAACCCTGGTTCGACGCAACGCAGGGCGCTGAATGCCTGGATCCGCATCGCCGGATCGCAACTTCCAGGGGTTGTTCCATTGCTGATTTCGACGCTGCGCTCGCTGATCCTGCTCACCCTGACTTCATGATTCCGAACCTGAACTCCGGAGATAACTTTCACCCCAACGGGACTGGATATGGTGTGCAGAACAGTGCGATTGATATAACGGCAATCCTGGGAAAGTAGATTCGGCAGGATAGCTACATGCGGCAGCGATCTGTGGGGCTTGAAAGGCACTCCGGTTAGAATCTGTGACGGGTGGCCCATACATCAAACTCACACTTCGGATGCTGGGTGTCCCATTCATGCAGTCTCATCGCATGAGTGGGACATTCGCGCAAAAAGCGTGAGCCGCTTTTGCGCTGATCCCCCAAAAACATGACAAACCGCCCGCAAAAGCGTCTCATAGTGTTGGAGCACTTGCACCACCGGAGCAAACCATGGCAATGAACGACTACCGCATGAATAGCTACAACAGCTACCCCACCACCATCGACGTCCCCCGCGAGGAGACCACCTCGCTGCTGGCCAAGGTGCTCGGCATTACCTCGCTCGGCTTCTTCATTACTGCCGTCGGTGTGGCTACCTCGCCCCCATGGGGAACTCTGCCCGGCCTGATCATCGTCCTGGGCCTCGTCTTCGCCATCAGCTTCGCCCGCAAGGCCAGCCCTGCCCTCGCGCTTGGACTCTTCCTCACCCTCACCTACTTCATGGGCTGGGAGATCGGCCCGCTCATCCAGCGCTACATCCGCACCTTCGGCACCGGCATGGTCTTCAACGCCGCCGCCACCACCGGCGCCGGTATGGCCGTCATGGGCTGCGTCGCCTATCTCTTCAACATCAATTATCGCCGCATCGCCGGAATCGGCTTTGCCGCGCTGCTGCTGCTGATCATCGCCGGAATCGCCAGCATGTTCTTCCACTTCCTCACGCCGGACACCTACTCCTGGCTCACCCTCGGTGTCTTTACCCTGCTCACCGTGGGCGACTTCGCCCGCATCCGCGCCGGCGGAGACGGCCGCTCTGCCGTCTCGCTCTCCCTCTCCATCTATCTGGACGCCATCAACATCTTCCTCGCCGTGCTTCAGCTGATGGGCGGCCGCCGCAGAAACTAAGACGGGCGCATGGGCGGCATCGGACTCACGCTGAGCACGGTGCCGTCCCGTGAGTCTTCCTGTCTCGGGGCTCGAGGTGAATCCATTTTTCGCTTTGAGACGATTTCCTCAAACCCGCCTCAAAGTGTCATGCTGAAGACATGAAGCGTGAAACCTTGCTACGAACCTTCGCGGGATTGCTCCTGACCTGTTGCCTGACGACAACACATGCGGAGGAGAGGGGCTACTGGCGAGCGGCAAGCTCATCGGCCCGAAATATTACCGGCGACCTCACAGTCGCCGAAGAAAAGCTCACCATCAACTTCTACAGCACCACGATGTCCCGCATCCGCGCCCTCGAAGCCGCAGAGGTCAGCGCCGTCTTCGATACGGATTCAAGCGCCGGAGGCACAGGGAGCCTCTATCGCCTGAACATCCCCGCCGCAAAAAAATTCCAGCACAAGAACAGTCTCTGCGGCTCTGAGAATGTCCAGTGGATGGCCGCTTACGCCGCGGGAAACTCCTTGCAGCTGGCCTTCTTCTCCGGAGATAAACCTCCTGTATTTACCTTCGACGCCATCGCGAGTTCAACGGACCGATGCGGCACATTTTCCTATGTAAGGTAAATCGGGTTGCCGAGTCCCTACTTCTGTTTCATCGCACGGACGACACTTTCCCTGTGAAACGATTTTCTCTTCCCACCACTTACCGAGGGAAACCTACTTTCCTCCGCGTAGCCGTCCTCAGCGCAATCCATTCAAAAATCAGCGAGTAAGCAGCGTCTGCACTGGTTGGCACGTCGATTGCATCTATGGAATGCATATGCAAACTCCGTAATCGGCGTGAGAAAGTAGGTAGCCATGGCGGCAACCGCAACATTTACCTGCGTTTGTGGGGTCCAGAAAAAGGTGAGCAACCACTGGATCCTCGCAAAATGCACTACAGCTCGTCTTGAACTGATGCCCTGGGACCACTACCTCGCTTTAGAGGATGACATCATTGTCCTTTGCGGCGAGAGATGTGCAACGGCCCTCCTAAGCCGCTGCCTGGGCGACTGGAAGCAAGCCGACTCCGTCAGTGTCGCGAATGAGCCCATGTTGGTGGGAGCGTAGCGGAGATACAGCCCTCCGAATTGTGGCGAGTGCCCGTCGGCCGTTTCTCTGGCACTCGCTTTCAAGGCACTACTCAAGGAGCCCTCGTCCTAGTATCGTGGTCTGTCATGTCCACTCGAACCACGCTTCTCGCCACCTTGATTCTGACGATTACGACCGCCGCCATCGCGCAAGCGCCTAACACCCTGACCGCGAAAGAAAAGGCTCAGGGCTGGCATCTGCTCTTCGATGGAAAGACTTCCAATGGCTGGCGCGGCGACCATAGCGCCACGTTCCCCACCACCGGCTGGGAGGTCAATGACGGCATGATCTCCGTCACCGAGCATGGCGGCGAAGAGGGAGGCAACGCCGGCGACATCATCACCACGCGCACGTACGCGAACTTCGAATTGGAGGTCGACTTTCGCATCACGCCCGGAGCCAACAGCGGCATCAAATACTTTGTCGATCCCGACCTGAACAAAGGCAAGGGCTCGGCTATCGGCTTCGAGTACCAGATCCTCGACGACGCCGTTCATCCCGACGCCAAGAAGGGCGCGAACGGCGACCGTACAATGGCCTCGCTCTACGACATGATTCCGGCGGCGAAGAATAAGCCGGTCCGTCCTATCGGCGAGTGGAATACCGCCCGCATCGTTATTCAAGGAGCCCACGGTGAGCACTGGCTGAATGGTGTGAAGGTGGTCGAGTACGATCGCTTCACCCCGCAGTTCCGCAAGATGGTCGCGGACAGCAAGTATCACGTGTGGCCTAACTTCGGCGAGGCCCACGATGGGTATATCCTGCTGCAGGACCACGGCTTTCCCGTCTCCTTCCGCAACGTCAAGATCCGCGAACTGCCGCCGGTGAAATAGCGAAATCATTGTTGAACGGTTAGGCCGGAGCTCCTGTATCTAGCTGGCGGAGCAATCGATGCACAAAGGCTCGCATCTAAACCTCGCATGGTAGACATCGATCTGATCGTCAAGCAACTTCGCGAGAACGGCCACACCGTTGAAGATGTTCACGTGGTGCCACCCGATGCCGGCGAATATGCATTCACCGTGGACGGCGAGGCCGTCAACCTTGAGGGGGCACGCCTCATTCTGGAGCGGGACGCAGCGAGGTCGCAGCGTCCCGCGTGATTCTCACGTCGACGCTTTCGCTTTAAAGACCGACGGCTATTTCCCAGGGTGTGGCCGTGTCCACCATCGGGCTTAATGGCAGTGCGAAACACCGCATCGAGATGAGCCGGGTCGAACTTCGCAATATCAGGTCGCAGCAGCGCGGCTAACGGTATCTTCTGTTCCCCAGGGACTCAATACGCATCTCGCCAGCTCATATGCCCCGCAGCTATTGAAGTGCGTATTGTCCTTCAGCTCCTCGGTCTGACCGAGAAGCCTTTTCGCCGGATAATAGAGTTGATTCACCGAGCAATCTAACAAATATTTTCCAATGGGAATGAAATCGGGAACTCTTGATTGCGCTTCCGGGCAAAGTAAGCTTGTTCTATGAATCCTCTTGTCTCCGTCTCGTGGTTGGCTGGCCGTCTCGATGATCCGCAAGTGGTTGTGCTCGACGCTACACTTCCCCCGGTGGGCGTGGTTCCTGCGGTCGACACGCGTGGGCGCTATCTCGAAGCCCACATTCCGGGAGCGGTCTTCTTCGATATCGATGAGCTTTCTGACCACTCCACCCCATTGCCGCACATGCTGCCCAATGAGGAAGAGTTCTCGCGGAAGATGGCGGAGATGGGGGTGGGAGATGGAATGACCCTCGTCGTGTATGAACAGGCCGGCGTCTTTTCGGCTCCGAGGGCATGGTGGATGCTGCGCGGCTTTGGCGTGCGCGAGGTTTATGTTCTCGATGGCGGACTGGAGGCATGGAGCAAGGCGGGGATGCGCGTAGAAGCAGGGCCAGTGCAACGCAGCAAGGCAGGCTTCACCGCCAGGCTCGATGCCGGAGGGGTGAAGGACTTCGAGCAGGTCCAGCAAAGGATTGCGGCCCGGGATCAGATTCTGGACGCGCGTTCGGCGGCCCGGTTTGCAGGCACTGCGCCGGAGCCCCGGCCCGGGATCAGCTCTGGTCACATGCCCGGCGCAACCTCGGTTCCATTCACAGAGCTGGTTGCCGACGGGCGCCTGAAGGACGCCGAGAGCTTACGCGAGATCTTCACGGCGAAGAGGGTCGACCTCGATAAGCCGATCACGACGACCTGCGGGTCGGGCGTAACAGCGGCCGTGATTGCACTGGGACTGGAGATTGCGGGGGCGAAGCAGGTCAGCCTTTACGACGGCTCGTGGGCCGAATATGCGCAAAAGCCAGAGGCCGTGATCGAGAAGGCACAGTAACGCTCGAGGACGAGCTAGAAGATTTCGGATATCAGGCAGGGACCGTGACGAAGTAACGGTTGCGCAGCCAGAAAGCCACGTTGACGAGCGCAATCAGCGCGGGCACCTCGACGAGCGGTCCGACAACTCCGACGAAAGCCTCGCCCGAGTTGAGGCCGAAGACGGCAACAGCGACGGCGATTGCCAGCTCGAAGTTGTTGCCGGCAGCCGTAAAGGAGAGCGTTGCCGATTGCGCGTAGTTTGCTCCAAGACGCTTGCCCATCCAGAAACTCAGCAGAAACATCGCTGCAAAGTAGATGACAAGCGGGATTGCGATTCGGACCACGTCGAGCGGCAGACGTACGATGAGGTCGCCCTTGAGGGAGAACATGACCAGAATCGTAAACAACAGCGCCACGAGGGTGAGCGGGCTAATCCGCGGAATAA
This sequence comes from Edaphobacter modestus, assembly GCF_004217555.1. Classification (GTDB taxonomy): domain Bacteria; phylum Acidobacteriota; class Terriglobia; order Terriglobales; family Acidobacteriaceae; genus Edaphobacter; species Edaphobacter modestus. Next base: position 4,004,127 of record NZ_SHKW01000001.1, on the reverse strand, counting down.
ATCGCGTTCGATACCACTCTTCTCCCTTTGTCCGGAGCAGGATCGCCCTCGTCAAAACGCCGGCGGCAAAGGGCACTCCCAGGTAGATGCCAACGCTCTTCGCCAACTCGCGTATACCGACATGGACGACTGTGCCCTGCATTCCAAACCACACGGGAAGCACAGTAAGGAAGAGCCACGCGTAGAAGCTGTAAAAGAGCACCTGAAAGAGGCTGTTCAACGCGACCAGTCCAGCCACATAATCGGTGTCCCCTTCGGCGAGCTCGTTCCAGACGAGTACCATCGCGATGCAGCGGGCGATGCCGATGAGGATGAGGCCTCGCATGTAAGCCGGTGTGCCGTGCAGAAATACGATGGCGAGCAGGAACATCAGCGCAGGGCCTATCAGCCAGTTTTGCAGCAGCGACAGACCAAGCACCTTCTTGTTCCGAAAGACTCCTCCCAGTGCCTCATAACGCACCTTCGCCAGCGGCGGATACATCATGACGATGAGCCCGATGGCGATTGGGAGGTTGGTGGTTCCGACCTGAAAACGATTCACGAACCCAGCCGAGGCAGGCACGAAATGACCGATCGCAACTCCGATGGCCATCGCCAGGAAGATCCACAGTGTAAGGAAGCGGTCAAGAAACGAGAGTTTCTTCCGTGCCGCTGGCGAACATATCGGCGCTTGCGACAACGACGTTGGCGACATCAGCAAGCCTCGCCGCAGGGCTCTTCAATCGCGACAGGTAAAGGTGCACCCTCGAGAGCCGCAGGCTTTTTCGGAGCACAGCATGCCTTGGTGAGACGAGCACGATCTGCCTGCATGGCCTTCTCCTCTTTCAGCGCCGAGAGTGTCTGGCGAAGAATCTGTGTCGCCCCAATGTGGGGTGGCATCACAATCCGGTAGTGCATCCACTTCCCTTCGCGCCGGGCGGATACGATCTCCGCACGCCGGAGGTAGGCAAGGTGGCGCGAGATCTTCGGCTGCGGTTGGTCCAGGATCTCCACAAAATAGCAGACGCAAATCTCCTGCTCCCCCATCAGATTGAGCAACCGCAGTCGCGTTTTGTCCCCAAGTGCCTGAAAGAAGCGTTCGAGATCGAAGCTGGATTTTGCCGCCATGCATACATATTCGCATTGACGCATGTACACGTCAAGAATATATTCGCTTAAGCAGATGCATGGCGTGGTCGCTCCAGTGGAAGGACCCTGCCGCAAAAGCCAGTCTGCTGAAGATTGAGGATAGCGAATGAGGACTTTCATCTTTGCATGCGTTCACAACGCCGGGCGATCTCAAATGGCCGCGGCCTTTTTCAACCGGCTCGCCGATCCTCGCCTGGCTCACGCCATCTCCGCAGGGACACAACCGGGCGAGCGCGTTCACCCTGTAGTGGTCGAAGTGATGGGTGAGGTTGGCATCGATCTGTCGCAGGCCATACCGCAAAAGCTGACACCCAAAGTAGCGAACGGAGCCGAGATGCTGATTACGATGGGTTGCGGTGAGGAATGTCCTTTTGTTCCGGGGGTCCAACGCGATGACTGGCCCCTGCCAGACCCGAAAGGTAAGGCTCTTGAGCAGGTTCGGTCGATCCGCGATGAGATTACGGCGCGTGTTCAAACGTTGATGCAGGACAAGGGTATCGTTCCTGTACCGACGGCGGCCGCACACTGAGCGGCAGTTGGCTGCGGCGCTGAAGATGTGGCGTTGAAGCGGAAGCGGTTTCCAAGGCGTCCGTCCTCCGCGCAGCCGCGGCTATCTTGTGACGGCCAGCTCGGGCTCGATTGGGGAGGCCTGCTTCCATTCTCCGAGGGAACGGCTCAGCAGGGAGGCTGCGCAGCCTTCTCCGCAGAGGACGATGATGTCGTCGCTCTGCGCGAGTCTCCAGTCCCAGGGCATGAAGCTGATTCCAGATGGAGTAACCGAGGCGAGAACCCAGTGATTCGTGGACTTCTTCTGAATTCCGCAGAGGCATGTAAACACAGGCGTGACTGCCATGGCCGTCCTCCTTTCCTCGCCGGTCGTGAGACAAAACTCTACATCCGCCAGATCGAGGAGAGATCGGATCCTTAGTGATTTTGCTGTCATTGGTCCTGACCCGATATCTATGGGACGCAGGAAAGTGGGGATGGGTTCACTGTGAAAATGAAATCTTTTTGTTAATAGAAGGTGATAGGGCGTATACCGGAAGCGGCGACCTACTTTGGGTCGTGCGGAAGGCGGATGGAGTGCCGGAATGGCTTACCCGGAGGGGGATCGACGGGAGCAGCAGTGGCGAATATGGCGAGGCCGGTGAAGGATTCGAGGCGTTGCAAAAGGTAAGAGACCTCGATGTTGGCGTAACGGTCGTGGCTCTCCCTGACCTCGGAGCGCTTTCCAAAGAGGGCATCCGCCTCATCGAAGAAGAGGATCGAACGGGAAGAATCGGCGGTCGCAAAGATGCGGTCGAGGTTCTTTTCGGTCTCGCCGACGTATTTGGAGGCGACGGCTGCAAGATCGATCCGGAGGAGTGTGCGGTCTGTGTCGTGGGCGATGGCCTCGGCGGCTGCGGCGGAGCTGGAAGGGTTGCCTGTGAGCAGGACGCGGTTCGCGGTAGTGCCGATGCTGATTGAGGCGGCGATGTTCTGGAGCTTTCCCAGGGTTTCAGGCGGAAGAGTAAGAGCAGAGAGCGGCTGGGCGGGCTTGATGGGGCGGGGGAAGGTCATTACGGCCTCCTTGTGGGCTGGAGACAAGATAGTGGAGGTCCTGGGCTGATAGTGGATTTCTTTTGGGAGTCGTGGCTGTGCAGGCGAATACTGGGATTCTTCGCCTTACGGCTCAGAATGACGGTTGAGGGGATTTGAAGGATAAAAGGAAGAAGCCCCGAACTTTGCCGGGGCTTCTTCCTTGCTGCGGGTGTGCGATTAGTTCTTTGCTGCGAGCTGACGGAGGACGTACTGCAGGATGCCACCGTTCTGGTAGTAGAGGATCTCCTGTGGGGTGTCGATTCGGACGGTCGCGGAGAACTCGATCGTCTTGCCAAGGTCGGAGTCGGCAAAGACGGTGATGGTCTTGCCGTTCGCGAATTTGCCGTCGAGCATGGCCTTCAGCTCGCCGGGCTGACCGACGCGGAAGACCTCTTCGCCGGTGAGGTGTAGGGATTCGACGTTCTGCCCCGGCAGGAACTGGAGCGGGAGGATTCCCATGCCGACGAGGTTGGAGCGGTGGATGCGCTCGTAGCTCTCGGCGACGACGAAGCGGATACCGAGCAGCCGCGGTCCCTTGGCTGCCCAGTCACGCGAGGAGCCGGAGCCATACTCCTTGCCTGCGAGGATAGCTAGAGGTGTGCTGCGTTGCGCGTAGGCGACGGAGGCATCGTAGATCGACATCGGGATGTCGTCCGGAAGCAGGCGGGTCACGCCGCCCTCGGTACCGGGGGCGAGTTTATTCCGCAGTCGTACGTTTGCGAACGTCCCGCGCACCATGACCTCGTGGTTGCCGCGGCGCGAGCCGTAGCTGTTGAAGTCGGCAGGCTTGACGCCGTTGTCGGTGAGGTACTTGCCTGCGGGTCCGTTGAGCTTGATGGAGCCAGCGGGAGAGATGTGGTCGGTGGTGACGGAGTCGCCGAGGACAGCCAGAACGCGGGCTCCGGCGATATCTTCAATGGGCGAGGGCTGGGCCTTCATGCCGTCGAAGTAAGGAGCCTTGCGGATGTAGGTGGAGTCGGGCTCCCAGCCGTAGGTCTTGCCCTCGGGGAATTTGAGTCCTCGCCAGTTCTGGTCGCCCTGGGTGACGCGGCTGTACTCGTCTTTGAACATCTCGGAGTCGATCGAGGCTCCGACGGCGTCGGAGACCTCCTGCTGGGTAGGCCAGATGTCGCGGAGAAAGACCGGCTTGCCGTCCTTGCCTTTGCCGATCGGGTCGCTGTCGAAGTTGTGGGCGATGTGGCCGGCGAGAGCGTAGGCGACGACCAGCGGCGGGCTCATCAGGTAATTGGCGCGAACGTCGGGAGAGATACGGCCCTCGAAGTTGCGGTTTCCGGAGAGCACGGAGACGGCGACCAGGCCGTGATCCTCGATAGCCTTCGAGACGTCGGTGGGCAGCGGGCCGGAGTTGCCGATGCAGGTGGTGCAGCCATAGCCGACGGTCTGGAAGCCGAGCTTGTCGAGGTACGGCATGAGGCCGGCCTTCTCGTAGTAGTCGGTGACGACGCGAGAGCCGGGAGCGAGCGAAGTCTTCACCCAGGGCGGCGTGCTGAGGCCCTTCTCGACGGCTTTTTTGGCCAGCAGGCCAGCGGCGAGCATGACGTAGGGGTTAGAGGTGTTGGTGCAGGAGGTGATAGCCGCAATCACGATAGAGCCGTGGTCGAGATAGGGCTCCGGATTGATGCCGTAGCGGCCCTGGATGGAGACTGCCGGGGCTTCAATGGTCGCAACCGCGGAACCGGCGGAACCCGCCTCCGGAGCGCCGGCGCTGCTGGCGAGATCGCCGCCGAGTGAAGCGTGGCCACCCTCTCCTTCCCAGCGCAGCATCTGGCGGACCTCGTTGCGATTGGCATTGGGGCCAAGCAGTGCGGGAAGCTGCTGCTTGAAGCTAGGCCCTGCCTGCGAGAGCGGAACGCGGTCCTGCGGGCGCTTGGGGCCGGCGACGGAGGGCTCGACGGTCGAGAGATCGAGAGCGATCGTGGTCGAGTACTCGGCTTCAGCCGCGCTCGCGGTGTGGAACATGCCCTGCTCGCGGTAGTAAGCCTCGACCAGAGCGATCTGGTCTTCGCTACGGCCCGTAAGGCGGAGGTAGCGAAGCGTCTCGGTGTCGACCGGGAAGATGCCGCAGGTGGCGCCGTATTCAGGGGCCATGTTAGCGATGGTGGCGCGGTCGGCCAGTGGAAGCTCGGAGACGCCGGGGCCGTAGAACTCGACGAACTTGCCGACGACGCCGAGTTTGCGGAGCATCTCGGTGACGGTGAGGACGAGGTCGGTGGCGGTGGTGCCTTCCTTGAGCCTGCCGGTGAGCTTGAAGCCGACGACCTGCGGAACGAGCATGGAGACGGGCTGGCCGAGCATGGCAGCCTCGGCCTCGATGCCTCCGACGCCCCAACCGAGGACGCCCAGACCGTTGATCATCGTGGTGTGGGAGTCGGTTCCGACGAGGGTGTCGGGGTAGGCGAGGTTGTCGTCGGTCGTGAAGACGACGCGGGCGAGGTGCTCGAGGTTGACCTGGTGGCAGATGCCCATGCCGGGAGGAACGGCGGAGAAGTTGCGGAAGGCGGTCTGGCCCCACTTAAGGAAGGCGTAGCGCTCGCGGTTGCGCTGGAACTCGAGCGCGGCGTTGATGTCGTAGGATCCGGAGGTGCCGAACTGGTCGACCTGGACGGAGTGGTCGATGACGAGCTCGGCAGGCTGGAGCGGGTTGATGCGCTCGGGGTCTCCGCCGAGGGCGCTCATGGCATCGCGCATGGCGGCAAGGTCGACGACGGCGGGAACGCCGGTAAAGTCCTGCATGAGGACACGGGCGGGCATGTAGGCGATCTCGCGGGAGGGCTCGGCCTTGGGGTCCCAGGTGGCGAGGAACTTGATGTCGTCGGCGGTGACGGTGCGGCCGTCTTCGTGGCGCAGCAGATTCTCGAGCAGAATGCGGAGTGAGAAGGGTAGCCGGGTGAGGTCGACGCCGGCAGACTTTAGCGCCTCTAGGCGGAAGATGGTGTAGTTCTTCGAGCCGGACTTGAGGGTGGACTTGCTTTTGAAGGAGTCAGGATTATTGGGCGAGCTGGACATCTCTTTTATCTCCGAGGGGAGCGCGCCGGGCGCGCTGGTTGAAAGGCCTGGGGCTGGCCAAAGCAGCCCCGGTCCGACGGGAAAAGCGTATCAAAAATTGGAGAGCGTCGGAGTAAACGCTGGTTCAGCGTCCACGATCGGGACGGCCGTGACGGAAACGCTTGAGAATGGGACGACGTTCTGCCATCGCGTCCATTCTACGACTACGGTTCCGGCTGTCTCAAGTCGCTTGCTTAGCGAGGGAAACGGCGAGGCGGAACGGCTAATTTCGCGGAGGATTTCTTTCGCCCACATGAAGACTGACCGTCTGGCCCGGGTCCACAGAGAGGAGGAACGTCGCGACGGTTCCGCTGACTTTGCCGGGAGCCGGGTCGGAGTCAACCTGCCATCCCCTGGGAACCGTTTGGTCGAGAACGAACGTCGTCGGCTCTTGGGTGGGATTATGGAACGTGAAGGTGTGTTCCCGGATGGCTACGGAGACGCGCTTGCGTTGGGAGTTGACGATGTCGGTTTCGGGACGGGAGGAAAAGTGTTCCGTGTCGACAGCGCAGATGCCACGGTCCCGGTAGCTGTGCGGCTGGATTCCTTGAGCACCTGCAATCGTATCGTGGATCCGGCAACCGCCGTCCACGTGAAACTCTCCGGGAGAGGCCACGTTTTGAGACGCCAGAGGTGCGGAGACAGAAGACTTTTGACTGTAACCGTTCCCTGGATTGCCAAAGGAGAGAACTAGAAAGAAGATCGTAGAAACAATCCCGTCACGCATGCGGCAATCCTCTCAGGGGCCCAGCGCGGAGACAAGATCCGGCGCAAAAAAATTTATCTTCTTGAAACGAAGCAGGATGTTCGGCAAAAGGATAGAGGGTTCCTATCCATCCGCATCTCACTTGGAGGAACGGTGTTTATACAGTACGAGGAGCTAACGATTGCACGTGAATAAACAAGTTAAAAGTCGTATCCGGGCCTCAGCTTCACGATTTTTCCCGGCCTTTTTTTTGAGCTCCACGCTTTTTGTGGGAGCAGGGTTCCTGGGCTGTCACTCTTCGTCGGCAAGTGCCCAGTCGGGATCGGTCTCCGATCAAGGCCCCGATCCCGCGGACGCCAATATGGCGCCGGAGGCCGGCGATCCGTACGCGCAGGCCGCGCGGCAACCGGGCGAAGTGCAGCCGTCGACACAGGCTCAACCGCAGCAGACGGCCCCTCCGCCCGCTTCGGGAGTGCAAAATGAGAGCATTCAGCGGGCACAGGAATATCAACGGACTGGGGCACAAGAGGGGGCGCCGCCGCCAGACCAGCAGCAAGACCAACAGCCAGACCAGCAGCAAGACCAACAGCAAGACCAACAGCAAGATCAGCAGCAAGACCAGCAGGCACAGCAGCCAGAGCAACAACAGGCTCCCGTTTCGGCACAGGGCGCATACGGCGGCGCGCAGGCAAATCCTGACGACGAGGCCGGCTATGACGAGTTGGAGGCACAGCAGCCGCCCCCAGCTATGCCAACCTATGACCAGCCTCTCGCGCCCGAACCGAACTACATGTGGACTCCGGGTTACTGGGGTTACGCTCCGGCAGGCTATTACTGGGTTCCCGGCGTCTGGGTAGCATCCCCATGGCCCGGTGCTCTGTGGACCCCTGGATATTGGGGCTTCTATGGCGGCCGCTACCGTTACCATCGCGGTTACTGGGGCCGGTACATCGGCTTCTACGGCGGGATCAACTATGGCTTTGGATATCCCGGCTATGGCTTCTACGGTGGTTACTGGAGGGGAAACAGCTTCTTCTATAACCGCGCCGTGACACGTGTGAATGTCATGCGCATCACAAATGTGTACAGCCGCACCGTGGTGGTCAATCGCACCTACATCAACAACACCCGGGTCGCGTACAACGGCGGTCGTGGAGGCATCCAGGTTCGACCGCGGCCTGCGGAGATCTCGGCGCAACGCCAGCCCCGGCTCCCTCCGATGAACACACAGCTACAGGTGCGCCAGCAGGCGGCACAGAACCGGCAGCAGTTCTACAGCGCGAATCGCGGCAGGCCGGCGATGGTGGCCGCGCCAGGTCCGATTCAGGCTGACCGTGGCATTCAGCGTCCGGTGGGGCAGCCGCAGGTTCGGCCGGGCCAGTTTCAGGTGCGGTCGGTGCAGCCTCAGCAGCAGATGCGGTCCTCTCCAGAATCGATGCAGAGGCCGACACAGCAGGCGCAGCCGAGGCCAATGCCACAACAGGCTCCCCGTCCTGCTCCTATGCAGCAACCGCGAGCCATGCCACAACAGGCGCCCCGGCCAACGCCACAGCAGGCTCCGCGCCCGGCCCCTATGCAGCAACCGCGAGCCACGCCGCAAATGGCGCCACGTTCTGCCCCTATGCAACAGCCTCGACCGGCTCCCACGCCGCAGCAGGCTCCAAGGTCTCATGAGGGTGGAGGAAATCACGGGGGCGGAGGACACGGACGGTAACCTGCCTCAGGGGTCGCACATGCGGCCCCTGACTTCTTCTACGCCTGCTCCCGGTTTGACTTCACCCGCTGCCATGCCTAGCCTCGAAGGTGCCAATCAAATATCAGCGGGAGCATAGACAGAGCAATTATGAAGGTTTTGGTCATCGGTGGTGGAGGGCGCGAGCACGCCCTGGTGTGGGCGTTGCACAAATCTCCTTCGGTGACTGAGATTGTCGCCGCTCCGGGCAACGGCGGGATGGGTGAGCTTGCGCGCTGCCTTCCTGTCGATGTCAACAATCTGCATACGATGGTGGATCTCGTTGCGGTGGAAAGACCCGATCTGACGGTGATCGGCCCGGAGGTTCCGCTTGCGCTTGGGCTGGTCGATGAGCTGGAGAGCCGGCGTTACCGCGTCTTCGGCCCGACGAAAGATGCGGCACAGCTTGAATCGAGCAAGGCCTTTGCGAAGACGTTCATGCAGCGACACGGTATCCCGACGGCGGAGCATGCGCTCTGCACGACCCTCGATGAAGTTCGGGAGTCGTTGCTCCGCTTCTCTGTGCCCGTAGTGGTGAAGGCCTCAGGGCTGGCAGCAGGCAAGGGCGTGGTGATCTGCAATACACGCCTCGAGGCCGAGAGGACTGCGGCGCAGATGTTCTCGGGCGTGCTGCTGGGTGCGGCTGAGACCGAGGTCGTCCTCGAGGAGTTCCTTACCGGCGAGGAGGTTTCGTTCTTTGCCCTGTGCGATGGCAAACACGCTGTGCCTATTGCAGCCGCGCAGGACCACAAGCGTGTGGGAGAAGGCGACACGGGGCCGAATACCGGCGGGATGGGAGCGTACTCTACCGATGGGCTGCTCACGCCCGCGATGCGGCAATGGATCATGCACAATGTCGCGCAAAAGGTTGTGGATGGCATGGCGTCAGAGGGGACGCCGTTCAAGGGCATCCTGTTTATCGGCCTGATGATGACGCCGCGCGGGCCGATGGTGCTGGAGTTCAATACGCGCTGGGGCGACCCGGAGACCGAGGCGATTGTGTTACGTCTGGAGACGGACATCCTCGACCTGTTCAATGCATCGATCGACGGCACCGCAAACACGGTCGTCATCCGCATGAAGCCGGGGGCCAGCGCCACGGTGATTGCGGCCAGCGGAGGCTATCCGGGGAAGTATGTCTCGGGCCTGCCGATTACGGGGCTCGATCAAAGCGACGACGATGGCGTGATCGTCTTTCATGCAGGAACGGCCATCAAAGACGGCCAACTGGTCACTGCGGGCGGACGGGTTCTGGCCGTGACGGCTGAGTCTGCCGATCTGCGCGATGCACTTAACAAAATTTATGAGCGACTGAAGACGATCTCATTCGATGGAATGCAATATCGAAGAGACATCGGCCACAGAGCGTTGCGGAGTTGATTCCCCGGTCGATCAAGGAGCAATTGGATGGATCGCGAACACGGTCTGACAGCAATTCTTCCCTCGAACGATCTCGAGGCTTCCGAGGCTTTTTACAAACGTCTCGGCTTTCAACGGCCGGACGAGGACCGTCCTGCAAATCCCATTGATGACGGCTACCGCATTTTGAGCGATGGCAAGGGTGGCCACCTTCACCTGACGAATGCGGTCGAGGGATGGCTGATTCCGGGGCGGAATACCTTCGGACTCTATCTCTACACCGAGAACGTCGATGAGCTGGCAGAGAAGTTTCCCGGTGAGATCCTGGGCAGGGAGAGCGTTCCTGAGGACAAGCCCTGGGGCATGTACGAATTTTCCCTGAGCGATCCTGATGGAACACTCGTGCGCATTGGCTGGCCTACGAGGTTGCGCATTACCCTCGCGCAGCCAGCCGCAATTGAGGAGAAGTGACGATGAACGAACCGATGTTGACCGCGACAGAGGCTCTCAATTGGAACCAGACGACAAGCGCGAGCTGGCGCAAGCTGCTGGCCGCACATCCTGAGATTCTTGCGCTGCCATGCGACATCGCGCGCACGGCGACCGTGGCTCAGCTTCTGCAGCATATCGTTGCGGTGGAGCTGCGGTATGCGGAGCGTATCGTTGGCCTGCCTGAGACGGACTACGCTAATGTTCCGTACGATTCAGTAGAGGCGATCTACGCGACCCATGATCGAGCCATGGAGTTCTATCGGCAGGCGCTCGATTCTGAGACAGCTTGGGCAGAGCAGATCGAGTTTCAGACCCGAAGTGTCGGCGTCCTTCTTACTTCACGCAAGACCGTGCTGTTTCACGCTGTCTTTCACGGCATTCGCCACTATGCGCAGCTGGGCACTCTGGTCAGGCAGCATGGTTACAAGACCGACTGGTATGGAGATTATCTGTTCATGGGTGCTACCCGTGCGCCGTCCGCGGGTTGAGCGCGTGGAGTCGTGAACTCTAGACCACGCGGGAGTAGACGTACCCACCTGCATCCAGGACCGCGAGAAGCTCGTCGACCTGTTCGCGGCCGCGAGTCTCAAGGGTGATGTCGATAGTCGTGTCACCAAGATTCACACCATAGTAGGCGCGGTTGTAGAGCGTATCGACGATGTTGACGCGATGATGCGCGATCAACTTCGTCAGCTCGGCCAGCGCTCCGGGCTTGTCCAGCAGATGGATGCGCAGACGAATCATACGGCCGTCCTGCACAAGACCACGCTCGATGATCCGGCTGAGCAGCGTGACGTCGATGTTGCCGCCGCCTATGATCACCGCCGTGCGCGCGCCCTTCAAAGACGTCCGCTTCTGGAGCAGCGCCGCAAGTCCCGCAGCTCCCGCGCCTTCGGCGAGGGTCTTCTCGCGCTCCAGGAGAACCAGGATGGCGGAGGCGATCTCGTCCTCGTCGACGGTTACGATCTCGTCGACGTAGCGCTCGACGACGGGAAGCGTAACCTCGCCTGCGCGTCGTACCGCGATGCCATCGGCAATGGTGGTCGCGGGCGGAATGGTGACCGGATGGTGGTGCTCGACCGCAACTGCCATCGATGGCAGCCGTGAGGTCTGTGCGCCGATGACCTTGATCTCGGGACGAGACTCCTTGATCGCGCATGCTATGCCACCAATGAGGCCGCCTCCACCGATGGGCACGACTACGGCTTCAAGATCCGGAATCTGCTCGAGCAACTCGAGCCCGATGGTTCCCTGACCGGCCATCACCGCCGGATCATCGAAGGGGTGGATGAAGGTCATGTTCTGCGCGGTGCAGATGCGGCGAGCCTCTTCATAGGCCTCGTCGTAGTTGGCGCCATGCAGCACAACCTCGGCGCCAAAGCCTCGCGTGGCCGTGACTTTGACGAGTGGAGTCGCCAGCGGCATAACGATGATCGCTTGGATTCCACGCGAGGTCGCGTGATAGGCAACGCCCTGCGCGTGATTTCCCGCGCTTGCGGCGACGACTCCGCGCGACGCCTGCTCCTGTGTCAGAAGCGCGATGCGGTTCAGCGCTCCGCGTTCTTTGAAGGAGCCGGTCATCTGCAGGTTCTCAAGCTTGAGAAAGACCTGCTGGTCGGTCAGCGCCGAAAGCACCTTCGAGTGCGCGCACGGAGTGTAATAGATTGCGTCGCGCAGCCGCGCCCGCGCAGCCATCACGTCAGCGAGGCTGATGTTCAAACTGCTCCGTGCTGCCTGTTCGGTCGGACTCAAGATGCCACTCCTTGCCTTGAAAGGCTGAAAATCTAACGCCGCACGCGGAACTGATTGGCCAGGGCGAACTCGTCGCGCAGCTCCGGCGTGCGCAGGTTCTCCCGTACATGACCGAGACGCTGCTCGAGCGCAAGTAAGGTTTCGGCGATGGGGGCGGTGTTGGTCATGGCGACGTCGCGCCACATGCTGTAAGGGCTCGCTCCGAGGCGGGTGGTCTCGCGAAGAGCGCGTCCGCCGATCGCCGCGATCTCGGGCGCGTCGCCGAACTTTTCCTCCAGCAGCGCCGCCAGAGCGGTCGAGAGCATCTGCGGAAGATGGCTTACCCAGGCACACATCTCGTCGTGACGCTTCGGGTCCATATCGAGCGTCCGCGTTCCAAAGAAGCCGACCCAGCTCCGCCACTCCTTCTCCATCTCCGTTGGAGTCTGGGAGGCAGGAGTAAACAGCCACATCGCGCCCTGAAACAGGCTGGCTTCAGCCAGCAGCGCTCCCCCGGACTCCTTGCCGGCCATCGGATGTCCTGCAAGGAAGGCGGCCTGATTCTCGCTGCCGAAGAGAGAACACGCCAGCTCGGTGATCTCGAGCTTGGTGCTGCCTACATCGGTGATCAGCTGGCCCGGACCTGTGGCTGCCGCCAGCTGCTGCATCCAGTCCTTGATGGCAAGCACGGGCACGGCGAGCACGATGACGTCGGCCTGACGTGCCAGCTCCAGCGCGCCCCACTGATTGCCGGCGACGCCATCGACCGCCCCCATCTCGAGGGCGGCGCGCAGCTCCAGCAGGCTCTGGTCCCATCCATCAATGCGTCCGCCAAAACCGGCGGCACGCAGGGCCAGGCCGGTCGATGCGCCGATCAGCCCCGTTCCGATGATGAGTACCCGTTCCATCATGCCAGCAGCCATTCCCTTATGCGACCGTACGCCCGACGACGGGAGCAAGCTGCCGCAACTGCGCAACCAGCTTCTCCAGCTGTTCGGGATACATACTCTGCGCGCCGTCGCTCATCGCCTTGTCCGGATTGGGATGCATCTCCATCAACAGACCATCGGCTCCCGCGGCCACGGAGGCCAGCGCCATGGGAGGAACGAGGTCGCGGATGCCTACGCCGTGTGACGGATCGCCGAGCACGGGAAGGTGGGTCAGCTTCTTGAGCACCGGGATCGCGGAGATGTCCATCGTGTTGCGGGTCGCAGTCTCGTAGGTGCGAATGCCGCGCTCGCAGAGCATCAGGTCGTAGTTGCCGCCGGAGAGGATGTACTCGGCGCTTAACAGGACCTCTTCAATCGTGGCCGAGATGCCGCGCTTCAGCAGACACGGCTTGCGCACATGGCCAAGCTCGCGCAGAAGGTTGAAGTTCTGCATGTTGCGCGCGCCAATCTGGAAGACGTCGATGTACGGAAGCATCACCTCGATTTGCGAGATCTCCATCACCTCGGTGATCACCAGCAGGCCAGTCTCGTCAGCTACCTCCCGCAGCAGCTTCAGGCCCTCGACGCCCATGCCCTGGAAGCTGTACGGCGAGCTGCGTGGCTTGTACGCTCCTCCGCGCAGGAACTTCGCTCCTGCTGCGGCAACCTTCTTCGCGCTGTCGAGAATCTGCTCCCGCGATTCGACCGAGCACGGGCCAGCCATGATGACCACCTCTTTGCCACCGACGACCACACCGTTGGGGAAGGTAATCTTTGTGCCCTCGGGGCGGAAGTTGCGACCAGCCAGCTTATAAGGCGAAGAGATGCGGTAAGCGTCGTGAACGCCCGCCAGCACCTTGAACTCGGCGACGTCGAAGTGCTCCGGGGTGCCCACGCCGGCCAGAATCGTCTGCGCGGCTCCGGTGGTGCGGTGGACTCTGAAACCGAGCTCGACCATTCGCTCGATCACAAGCTGTATATGTTCTTCGGTTGCCGTGTCCTGCATTGCTACGATCATCGTCTTCGTTTCGCTTTCTTGAGATGGAACGGAATAAGTTACAAACTGTAAAAAAGGTTTCTAGTCTGGGTTTTTCTGAAGAGCGCGCATCACATCGATGATGCGCTCGAAGATGTCGACCACCTCGTTGTCAGAGAGAGGTCCGGGGTTCGAGCGGCGGACATGCTCGAAGACAACCTGCTCCCGCTTCGGTTCATAGACCGGAAGGCTGGACTCCTGCTTAAGCCGACCGATCGCCTTTGCAGCCTCAGCACGCTGGTTGATAAGGCGAACGATCTGCTCGTCGAGCTCGTCGATCTTTTGCCGCCAGTCAGAGATCTCCATCGATATTCCTCACGCAGCATTCGCTGCTGGTTATGTTGGTACGACTGATGATAAATGGACGATTCTTCCCGCCCGAGTTCATCCTGGAGTGTCACGTTCATGCGCGCAGCTCCGATATCAGAGTTCCTACAGCCGCTGCAGCTTCTTCGGGTGGGGTTCTTTCAATCAGTTGTACCAGTGCGCTGCCCACAACTGCGGCATCGGCAAATTCGCCCACGGCACGGACATGCTGTGCGTTGGAGATGCCAAAGCCCACTGCGATGGGAAGCTTCGTAAACTGCCGCAGGCGACTCACCACCTGCGAGGCATCTTCGGTGAGGCTCGACTGCGTCCCCGTAATTCCGACACGGGAGATGGCGTAGACGAACCCCTGCGAGCACTCGGCGATAGCCTTCAATCGCGCATCGGGGCTTGTAGGCGCCGCAAGAAACACCGGGGCAAGTTTGTTCGCGTGCATCGCGTCAAGATATTCGGCGGCCTCTTCGACGATCATGTCGGTCAGCAGAACGCCATCTGCGCCTGCCTCGGAGGCCCGCGCACAGAACTCCTGCATACCCAACCGGAGGACGGGATTTAAGTACGAGAAGAGGATGATTCCGGCCTGAGGGCGTGCGGAGCGAAGCTCTTTGGCGAGAGCGAGTACATCGGTCAGCCGCGTGCCTTTCGCTACGGCGCGCTCGCTGGCTCGCTGGATGACGGGGCCGTCGGCGAGCGGATCGCTGAACGGGACGCCCAGCTCGATCACATCTGCGCCATTGTCGATTGCGGCAAGCGCGATGTCGCGTGTGGTCGCCAGGTCAGGATCGCCAGCGGTGAGATAAATCACCAGGCCGGGCTTCGTCTTGAACTCAATCGCCATCGTCTCTTATCCCTTCACCGATACGCTCTGGAGATCGAGCTCTCTTGCCAGAATTCCCATGTCCTTATCGCCTCTTCCCGACAGGTTCACCATCAGCACGTCCGTCTTCGCCATCGTCGGTGCCAGTCGGATCGCCTCTGCGACCGCATGCGCACTCTCGAGCGCCGGAAGAATGCCTTCGGTGCGCGCCAGTGTGACCGTCGCCTTGAGGGCTTCATCGTCGGTGGCCATGGTGTAGGTGGCGCGGCCGGAGTCGTGCAGCATGGCGTGCTCGGGGCCGACGCTGGCGTAATCGAGCCCCGCGCTGACCGAGTGTGTCGCGGCGATCTGTCCGGCATTGTCCTGCAGGACGTAACTGTAGGTTCCCTGCAGCACACCGGGAACACCGCCGCCTGTCTTCATAAAGCGAGCGGCATGCTCGCCGAGTGCGGTTCCGCGTCCGCCCGCTTCGACTCCGATGAGCTGCACGTTCGTGTCGTTCAAGAACTCGTAGAAGGCTCCGATAGCATTCGACCCGCCGCCTACACAGGCAACGATCGCGGTGGGCAGTTTGCCCTCCTGCTCCAGGATCTGGCGCTTGGCCTCTTTGCTGATCACGCGATGAAAGTCACGCACGATGGTGGGGTACGGGTGCGCACCGAGCGCCGAGCCGAGAATGTAGAAGGTCGTGCGAACGTTGGTGACCCAGTCGCGCATGGCCTCCGAGATCGCGTCCTTCAGCGTCGCAGAACCCGCCGAGACGCCGCGCACCTCCGCGCCCAGAAGGCGCATGCGCAGAACGTTCAGCTCCTGCCGCCGCATGTCCTCTTCGCCCATATAGACGACGCATTCCATGCCCAGCAGTGCGCAGACGGTGGCGGTGGCCACGCCATGCTGGCCGGCTCCAGTCTCCGCGATGATGCGCTGCTTGCCCATGCGCTTCGCCAGCAGGCCCTGGCCCAGCGCATTGTTGATCTTGTGCGCGCCGGTGTGGAGCAGGTCTTCCCGCTTCAGGTAGATCTTCGCTCCGCCGAGGGTCTCGGAGAGGCGCTTTGCGAAGTAGAGCGGCGTTGGCCGCCCGCAGTAGTGGTGCAGCAGGTCGGCCAGTTCTGCCTGAAACGCCGCGTCCTTCTGTGCGTCTGCATAGGCTGCTTCCAGCTCTTCGAGCGCGGCCATCAGGGTCTCGGGAACGTATCTGCCGCCGTAGACTCCAAACCGGCCCACTCCCGACCTCACGGGTCCTGCCGGACTCACCATCGCCGCTGTCGTGCCACCTGTCGCCTCGCCCATCGTGTACTCCCTTCAGCGCAAAACAAAAGCCGCAACCTTGGTCGGTCGCGGCTCGTGTGGATGTCGATCTTGTCTGAACTCAGCTTGCTTTCTTCAGCTAATCCGTCAGAAGACCCTACTCCGCCGATGCCGCTACCGGATACCAGTAGCGGTAAATAAAGCTGATAAATCGGCTGGAATAAGAAATCATCTTGTCTTCAAAGATACATGGCATCACAAGCGGCTGCAAGGTGTTTGCCGGACAGTTAACCGGATTTGGTGGCCGAAACCCTTTTAACACGACCGCTTACGGCTCCAACACGAACTTGCGAATGGCAATCTGTGCACCGGTTCTTGCGCGGGCTGGCGCGGTCTTTACGACAACGGTGATCTCGTCGAACAGAACGCCGTCCATCGCCGCGGGAACGGGGAACTTCAGCCTTTCTTCGGTCGGGTTGGAGGTTCCCTGGCCCCGGAGGATCAGCGGCTGCTCGCTGGATGGGATCGCCGCCGTGCCGAGGTAATGGATGGGCTCTGCGACGCGGAAACTGCCCTTCTGCGGTGCCGTGGACCTCTTCCTGACCCACAGCTCCAGCGCGATCGCGCCTTCGTTCCTGTCGGCGTTCTCGACCACAAGCTCCATCCCGCTGCAGCAGCCAAGATCGATGGGGGTATCGAGCTTCTGGTGGGCCTCCATCAGCAGCGGGTAGCGGTCCGACGAGCGGATCTGCGTCTTCGTCGAGCTCCCACGCACAACGTGAGCCGTGGGTCGCGGCTGTTTGTCGGGAGCCTTGAAGTACCAGTACGCCCCGGTAAACGGAATCTCAAACGGCTCCGCTATCCTCCCGCTGAAGCTCGGGACGAGCTCCCGCTTTACCGGCGCGACGATCTTCTTTTGCTCATCGCTGAGCGGTAAAAGAATGATGCCGATGTAGCCGTCGCTACTTGCAGCCTGTCCTTTCTGAGTACTGGCGGCAGCCTTCGAAACCTTTTGCGTTCGGCTGAAGATACCCAGTCCCTTTGAGAATGGAGAAACCTTCAGGAAGGGCAACAACGCGATCACAGTAAAGACGAAGGCCGCAGCAACGACCGCTGTCTGCCTGGGAGCCGAGAGCACAACCCGCTGCCCGGCGACTGGCCTGGCCTTCGATGCTGCGCGCCAGCCGAGAATGGCGACGCACGTTCCGCACAGAATGGAGGCCGTCGTGAACCACCGTGCGCCTACCAGAATCACCGAAGCCTCCACTAGCAGCGCCAGCAGAAGCGACGGCAAAATCATCCGGCGAAAGGCCCCCGGCTCAAACTGGAAGGGCATCCACGATGAGTTATGCGGGGCTGACGGTACCGTTACAGTGGTATCGACCGTGCATCGCTTCATCAGGATTCCAAGGCTTGCCAGGCATAGGCATCCAGCGAGAAGCATCAGCAGCGACCACGTCTCGACGAAGAGCACCCATGCGGGAATCCACAGCGCCGTCAGGCAGGCAGCCCGCACCACCGGTGTGATGACCCTCTGACCGCGGGGTACGAGCCGGAGATAGATCGTCCGTACGACAAAGCCGCACACCATGACCGCGGTGAATAGAAGCAATACTGCGACGACGAGCAAGCCGAATCGTGGAAGGGTTCCTGGGTGCAGCAGCCACGGGCTGACGAAGTCCAGAGCGAAGGCTGCAGCCACGACGCCAGCAACCATCGGCCACACGGGCAACTCGCGAGACAGCGAATCCTCCGTGAGGACAGCTTCCTGATCGGTCCTTCCCTGCTGCCAGCTCTCTTGCGGCATCGGTGCCTCAGGATGTTCGGCTGAGAGAATAGCAGAGGCCCAACAAAAGGCAATCCAAAATTAAGCGGGGTTACGCACGAAATTCTCCGACAACTTTTTAGTTCACCGCAGCCAACTTTTCTCCAGATTGTCGAAATTAATCTTTGCTCGAACGAGCGATTCTCCCGGAAGGAAGGGACGGGCCCGGCATCCAACGGTTCTGGAACAGCGAAAGCTTCAGGAGGATAAGGATGAACCTGAACCGTATCGTCGGAGTTGCTGTACTGAGTTCGATCATGAGTGTCCCGGCTACTCTCGCATACGCTGGCCCTCAGGAGACCTCGCAGGCTGCCCACGATCGTGCCGAACGGGAACAGACGGAAAAGGATCATCGCAAACACACCGGAGCTAAAGTGGTTGGTGGAACCGCCGCAGGAGGCGCAGTCGTGGGCGCCCTTGCCGGAGGAGGAAAGGGCGCGCTGATCGGCGGCGCAGCAGGAGCAGGTGCAGGCGCAATTGCCAACAAGGTACGCAAAGACAAGGCCGTCAAAAAGCGCGAGCAACAGGAGCAGCGCGAAGATCCGCGCTGAAGCATCTACTCCACAGGAGAGGGCTTGCCCCAGTTGAAGCGCCGGCCGACGATCGCCTTCACGATGAGGTGATCGGTGGACGCCGTGGAACCCATGCCGACCCCGAAATTAAGCTCCCACTTCGGCGAGACGTTCAGGTCGGTGACCGCGAAGATCTGCTGCTGTTGATCGTGCAGTGGACTGAAGGACCACACGCGCCCGAAGTTGCCGTAGTACTCAAAGCCGCCACTCACCTTCCGGGAGAAGTCGTACCCGACCTTCGCCCCTGGCGCGAAGCCGACTCCCTGGGAGGTATCGGGCCCGTGCCATGTCCGCTCCAGGGCAGGATTGACGGCGAGATACCACCGACCGATCGATTTATCGACGATGGGCCGGATCTCCCACGTCCAGGTGTCGGGCGAGTACTGGGAGCGTTGATAGCCAACCTCGGTCGAGAGACTCACGCCCACCGGCCAGTGCCACGAGTCCGGCACGCGGACACGGGGGCGGATGTGGTCACCGACCCATTGCACGCCGTGACCGTCCTGCCAGCTGGTAAAGAGATAGAATCCGACCTCCGACCAGCTATTGAGGCCCTGCGTAATTTCGAGGGTTTCGTGAAGTTGATGATTTGTTGGATAGGTTCCGTCGTCTGTCGACGTCGACCCCTTTGGAGTGAAGTTGGAATGCAGCTCCACCATCGTGCTCTTCGGGGCGACGGTGTCCGATCCGTAGACCTGGACCTCGTAGTTGCCTTGCGCCTTCGCATCGAGCACTCCTGCGCTCAGTAACGCGAAGAATACGAATAGATACAGCAGTCTCTTTGGGTTTCCCAAAACGAGTTTCCCGTATTCAAGCAAAGGGTTCAGGAGCACAGGAAGAGCATCATGAAGCCCATGTCCATGTGGTCCTGTTGGTGGCAGTGAAAGAGCGTCAGACCCGGGCGGTTTGCGGTGAACTCAACCTCCGCCTCTGTACCTGCGCTCACCAGGAGTGTGTCTTTCAAAATACCCTGTGTCTCTCGCCCAGCCAGTCGCCGAAGCTCAAACGTTTGACGGTGCAGATGCACGGGATGGTCATCCATACTTTTGTTCTTCAGCACCAGCCGATAACGCTGGCCCTGCTTCAGCGCCACCGTCTCGGTGTCGGGAAACGATCTTCCGTTAATCAACCAGCGATCCATGGCTCCGTGCCCTACGAACTTGGACTGAAAGACCAATGGAATCACAGTGACATTAATCTCCGCTGAAGGTTCGCCGCGTGCAGATTCGATTGGCCCGGGGGCAGAGAACCACAGGTAGTCCCACTCGAGAGTTTGCGGCTGCTGCCAGACGGGCTTTCCGGAACGGTCCGCGTATTCGACTACGATGCCCATGCCGGCGGCCATCACGTGTTTGCGGACCTCACCCAGAACCCATACTCCGGGATGATTCATCTCTACTTCGGCGGTAACCCGTTCGGCGGGGGAGAGGCGCACCATCGAGACCGCCTTCGGTGCGGGTACCGGGTTGCCATCGAGTGCGACCACACGCAGTTGGTGGCCGGCCAGGGCCAGCCAGTGCACATCGGTAGCGCTGGTGTTGACGATGTGCAGCAGAACGCGCTGACCCTGCTTCACCCGCAGCGGCTCGCCGAAGCCGAGGGTCTTTCCATTGATGGTCGAGGAGTCGTAGACCGCGCTCATCGAGCCATCGTCGCTCCCCACCATGCTTGCTCCCCAGTCGTGCAGGGCGAGAAAGAACTCCTGATCGTATCGCGCCGGATTCTCGCGCGGTTCCACCATCAGAAAGCCATGTTGGCCGGAGTAAAGGCCTTTCTTCAGGTCGCGGCCGGCAAAGGTGTGGGTGTGGTACCAGCGAAATCCCGGAGGAGTCGGGGTAAAGGTATAACTCGCGGAGCTACCGGCAGGGATATGAGGTGTTCCCTCCTCCATTGCGCCGTCCACCTCGGGCGGAAGAAACAGACCGTGCCAGTGCACGATCTCGTCATCGCTGCTGCGGTTGGTTACGCCGATCGTGACGGGCACGCCCTCCCTGAGACGCAGCAGTGGCCCCGGAACCTGTCCGTTGTACGCGATCGTTTTGATGAAGCGGCGCGCCGAGATTTCGAGCGAATAAGGAGCGATGGTAAGGGTGTGATCGGGTCCGGCTTCCGCCATAGCCGGAACTGTTTCGAGGGCCGATGCGATTGCAGTCATCCCTGTAAGTTTCAGAACCCTTCGTCGAGTGAGCGAACCGAGCATTTCAGACAAACGCGAACAACCTCCGTCAGATCTTCTGCACGCGTTGGACTTCGCGGACGCCGGAAACGCGTCGCAGACGTTCCACCAGGCGATTCAGATGACGCACGTCCACGGTCTCGATCACAAAGTCCACCACGGCCATGCCGTCCGGAAGCGGCTTTGTATCCACACTCCGAATGTTGGTGCCGTCGTCGGAGATAATGGCGGTGAACTCCTTCAACATGCCGGTCCGATCTTCGCAGATGACCGTCAGCTTTACTGGATATGTCTGAGCCTTCATAGACCCCCGTTCTGCTGGCGTCGGCGCCCACTCCACCTGAATTCTGCGATCGGATTCGTAAAGCAGATTCTGTACGTTTGGACAGCTCCTCGCGTGGACCGCCACGCCCTTGCCGCGCGTGACATAACCGATGATCTCTTCGCCGCGGATCGGGTTACAACATCGTGCCCGGTAGACTAGCAGATCGTCCTGACCTTCTACCTGTAGCGACTCCGAGCCTTTTCCGAAGAAGACGCGCTTCACCGCGTCGGACATCTGCCCGATCGCATTGCCAACCGTTCCATGCTCCGGTTGCGCAGGCTCGGGAGTCATGCTCGATCCCGGCTCCAACTTGTTGAGCACCTGCCGGGAGGAGAACTTGCCGAAACCAATCCCCGCGAGCAACTCGGCTTCGGAGGTCAGGCCATACTCGGTGGCAACGCGATCGTAATCTGCGGTCCCGTACTTGTTGAGCGCGAGCTTGTACTTGCGCGCTTCGCGGTCCAGCAGCTTGCGCCCGATCTCCATGGCGCGCTGGCGCTGATGTTCGTTCAGCCAGTGCTTGATCTTGTTGCGTGCCTTGGAGCTCTTGGTAAAGCTCAACCAGTCCCGACTGGGAGTATGTCCGGTCTGGGTCGAGATCTCGACGATGTCGCCGTTCTTGAGCCTGGTGCGCAGCGGAACGATGCGCCCGTTTACCTTTGCTCCCACCGTCGTATTTCCAACCTCGGTATGGATGGCATAGGCGAAGTCGATGGGACTGGCGTCCTTGGGAAGAACGACCACCTTGCCCTTGGGAGTGAAGGTGTAGACCTCCTCCGGGTACAGGTCGATCTTCAAGGTCGACATGAACTCGTTGGGATCGCTCATCTCGCGCTGCCACTCCATCAGCTGACGAACCCAGGCGAGTCGCTGCTCGTCCTTGGCGCTGACGTTGTCGTCGGCCTTGTACTTCCAGTGCGCGGCGATGCCCTCTTCGGCCACACGGTGCATGTCCTCGGTGCGGATCTGTACCTCGAACTGATGTCCCCCGTCGGCGATCAGCGTGGTGTGCAAGGACTGGTAGAGATTCGGTCGCGGCATCGCGATGAAGTCCTTGATGCGGCCCGGCACCGGTCGCCAGATGGAGTGCAGCAGACCCAGCAGGGCGTAGCAGTCCTGAACCGTGTGCGTGATCACGCGGATGGCGAGCAGATCAAAGACCTGGTCGACCGGAATCTTCTGGTCCTGCAGCTTTTGCTGGATGGAGTAGAGACGCTTGATGCGCCACTCCACGCGGCCTTCGATCTTGAACTCGCGCAGCTTCTCTTCGAGCCGGGTGACGATCTTCTTGAGGAACTCTTCGCCGGCCCCGCGTAGCGCGTCCACTTCGTTCGAGACCTGCTCGTAGGCAAATGGATCGGTATAGCGGAAGGCGAGGTCTTCAAGCTCGCCGCGCAGCTTGCCCATGCCGAGCCGGTGCGCAAGAGGAGCGTAGATCTCCAGCGTCTCCCGCGCGATCTTCTGCTGCTTTTCCGGCTTCAGGTGCTCGAGCGTGCGCATGTTGTGCAGGCGGTCCGCGAGCTTGATGATGACCACACGAACGTCGGTGACCATCGCCAGAAGCATCTTGCGGATGTTCTCCGCCTGATGGTCTTCGCGGTTGGCGAACTTGATCTTGTCGAGCTTGGTGACGCCTTCGACGATGTGCGCGACCTGCTCGCCGAAGCGCTTGGCGATCTCAGCCGACGTCACGTCCGTATCCTCGACTGCGTCGTGCAGCAGACCCGCGGCAATGGCGGTCGAGTCCATCTTGAGCTCCGCCAGAACTTGCCCAACTTCGAGCGGGTGAACCACATATGGCTCTCCGCTGGCGCGCTTCTGCCCCTCGTGCTGCTGCAGGCAGAACCCCCATGCCTTGCGGATGATCTCGAGGTCGTCCCCGGGCCGGTTCTCGTGAACGGTGTCGAGCAGCTTCTGAAATTTGTCGTCGATGATCTTGATGTCGCCTGTCGACAGCCCCGCAAGGTGCGATGCGGAGGACTCCTCCCCGCCAGCAGCCGGGACCATCCCGGGAGGAGCAGACGCACCCATGGTCAGCGGAGTCGCATTCGACTCGACGCTGGCATCGATCTCGGAATTCTCCGATTGACCCTTAGCTTCTTTGTGCGGATCTGGCTCGGAGCCGACCTGCTGAGAGGCCGGATTTGCGATTGCCATAGGCCATTATAGGCTGTAACGGTAACCTTTCCCAGATGTTTGGCAGACCGGAAGGGGAACGGGAGGGAGGGTCTTGGCGGCCTGTATTCCAACCCGGAAATCGGCGAAAAAATAGTCCCCAAATTGCCGAGACTGAATATCTAAACGGAGCGTATACTTTTTTCGCCTCCCGGTACTGTGGCGGAATGACAGACCGGAAGATAGAAGGGCCGGTGCTTTATGAAGACGGTCTCGATTATTGCAGTAGCGAGTTTGATGGTCGTGCTGGCGGGCGGGCGGGCGGTGGCTCAGGATCAAAGTTCGGCTGCGGCGAATGCGCAACAGCCCGACCCTACGAGCCTCAAGCCTGTACCCCACGCGAGTGTGATTGAATCGCCTGTCGTCGCCAGGGAAAGTGACGGAGCTGGACCAGGCGATTCGCACGTGCGGATCGTGCGGCTAAGCCAGGCCCAAGGGAAGCTGGGGCTCGATCGCGGCACCGGCACGATCGAGGCCACAATGCAGAACATGCCAATTGTCGAGGGCTCGCGGCTGGCAACCTCCGAGGGCTATGCCGAGGTCGAGTTTGAAGACGGAAGCACCCTGCGCCTGGCTCCAGAATCGCAGGTCGACTTTCCGCAGCTGATTCTGCGCAGCACCGGAGTAAAGGCCTCGACCGTGAAGCTGGTAAAAGGCACGGCCTACGTGAATCTCGAAAAGACCAGGGACAATGAGTTCACCGTGAAGGCCGGTGATGCCGTTATGAAGGTCACGCCGGGAACCCACCTGCGTCTGGAACTGGACGGCAAGAAGGCCGTTCTCGCGGTCTTCAATGGCGAAGTGGAGATGAACGCAGGCGCGGCGTCGGCGATAGTCTCGAAGAAGCGCACGGCGACGCTGGACGACACGACCGCCTCCACCGCTGGCAGGATCGACGTAAAGAAGGACATCGAAGAAGCCGACTACGACGAGTGGGATGAGAACTCGCAGGACTACCGACATCGCTATGCCAGCGCGAAGCCCTACGGAAGTTCGCTCTACTCCTATGGCATCTCAGACCTGAACTACTACGGCGGTTTCGTGAATGCGGGCGGCTGCGGTTCGATGTGGAGACCGTATCTGGCAAGCAGCGCCTGGGACCCATATGGCAATGGAGTATGGGCGTGGTATCAGGGTGCGGGCTATTCATGGGTCTCTCCTTATCCGTGGGGCTGGCTGCCCTATCACTCCGGAGCATGGTCGTTCTGCCCGGGCGTCGGATGGGGCTGGCGTCCCGGTTCGGCATGGATGGGCCTCGCCAATGGGTTCCCCATCATGCAGGGAAGACCCATTCCAGACAAGCCGGGAGTTCCAGTACAGGGATTCGCACGCGGCGGAGTGACTCTTCGGCCTCCAGGACCGGAACGTCCCACGGGAGTGCCCCACTCCACCCTGCTGCTGTCGAATCGCACACCGCTCGTCTTTTCAAAGGTCGACCGGCCCGGAAACTTCGTCTTTCAGAAGAACTCGGCAGGCCTCGGTGTTCCTCGTGGTGCACTGGGAAATCTGCATGGAATCTCGAACCATGTAGACCGGAGCGGATTCGTAAACCGCCAGATCTATACACAGCCCTCGATGCCTGCGGGTGTCGCGAGTGAGCGAGGCGCTTCCATGGCCTCCCGGTCGGGAACCCTGAATAATAACCGTTCCGGGAGCTTCAACCCTCAGTCGGGCATCAATGCGCAGTCGTTCCGCCGAGGAGCCGATGGCCAGGCTGGCTCATTCCAGGGAAGTCCGGGCGGCAACGCGGCGGCGACAGCGTTCCGTCAGAGCCAGAGCAGCGGCGGCGCGGGCGCATCCGGCGGATTCCATAGTGTCGGCCCTGGCGCCTCCGGATCAATGGGCGGCGGCGGAGGAGGAGGAGGAGGTTCTTCCCGCGGCGGTGGAGGAGGTGGGAGCGGCTCGATGGCCGGTGGTGGCGGTGGTGGTACTGCTGGCGGCGGTGGTGGATCAGGCGCATCCAGTGGCGGTGGCGGACGCAGATAGAACAGCCGAAATCTCCTGAGGAGCGACCTTCTCCACTCGGGAGATTTCTGCCCCGACAACGATGGATGTGGATACAGTCTTCCGCGTCAGGCTCACAGTCGTACACACGATGGAGAAACCAGAAACGAAGTTTCTCCAGAGCGTGTCCGGAGGCTGGCCTCCGATCCTATCGAGCTTAAGAGCCTGCTTGAGATGGGCGAATCGATCGAAGCCACAAGGTATTGGCCGAAGGGCATGTGAACGCCAGGGACCTGCATGCTGGATCACGCAGATCCTCTCTTTGCGAGACACGCAAACGATTCCGTCGGCTCAGCGAGACGCCACAGTTCTGCTGTTTCTTGCCTTGCAGGCAAGGGGAACATTCGTCATCTGCTTCGCTAAGAGGCGATAATCCATGTTTCCAGACCGCAACGTGGACCAATAGCCAGAATTGGACAACAGTGGCTTGTGCTGATCGATGATCTGGTTCTCAAGAATCTTCACGCCGCATTCGAGATTGTTCTTCGGTTGCAGAATTGTCTTGTCCGGGTCGTCGTGCTTCATCGTTTTATCGTGATCCCAGTCGAAGTCGCATCCGTACCGCCGCTGATCTTCGTAGGTCAGCTGCAGAAGTCCCTCGCTCCGCACCGCGCGTCCGCTCACCTTGTCGATCACGGCTACCTCTGGCTCCGTATGTCGTACTCGGGTGGTCGGATCGAGCCCTGCCTCGGCACCGGCCAACGCCTGAAAGAAGTACGCCCAGAAGGCGCGCTTATCAACCTCAGCCATCTCGTAAAACCGTGGACAGAAACGCTGTACATCGCGAGGAACCTGGCGCGTGAGCATCGCTGGAGGCAGCGCCAGCTCGACGATCTTGTCCCATTCCGGATCCCACGTCTCACCACCCAGCTCGATCCGTTCGGTGTGGATGGGAGTCGCAGGTGCAGGCTTCATCTCCGGTACCTTCACTGGGGCTACGGGTGCAGTTGCATGCGCCTCTTCGCGTTTGCCGCAACCCACTAAGGTCATCACGCAGCCCAGCGTAATCGCTATAGCAACAGCATTCCTTACGCGCTGTGCTCCGCTGGCCATGGACGTGCGTGCTCCTTGTACCTCTGTTAGAGCCGCTGCACCGTCCCCGGGTCTTCTCTGCCCGAAAAATATTTATCGAGAGCCTGACTGAAGATCAGGTCCTCTTCAGAGATCGTCGCTGCCTGTGCAAACAATGTCATACTCGAATGAAATTTCAGGTTGTCGGGATAGCCAAAGATCTGTTCCGCCGTCCGGCCTTCGAGAGCAATCACGATGCTTGTGCATTCGCGTATCCTTTGGCCCAGCACAGGATGCTCAAGATAGGCGTGTGCTTCCTCGATCGAGGAGATAGCGTAACGAACCGCCATCTCGCTCGATCCCAGGCCGTGAATCTGGGGAAAGATGAACCACATCCAGTGGCTCTGCTTCATTCCGGCGCGAAGCTCGGCGCAGGCCCGTTCGTAGACACCGGCCTGCGCTTCGAGGAACCGCTCCAGATCGTACTCGCCTTTTGCTGAAGCCATGCGGGCTCCTTGTTGAACTACTTCTCGCTGCTCGGTGGAGCGATCCCCTTCAACCTTAGATAGAGCGCCAGCGTCGCGTACTGCTCGTTGTCATGCGAGACCGTTCCCCACACAACTCCGATGCGCGAACGCTTGCCCTGTCCCACCGTCACCATCTCCAGCAGGATCGCGTCCGTCAGGGAGGCGAAGGCTTTGTCGCACTCCGCAAAGGACGCCTTGAGTGCGGTTACGACCGCATCTTTGTCCGCGGTCTCCGGTGGAACCTTCGCCAGCTTATCGGCGGGCGTTCCATTCAGCGCACCACAGCTACGCAGCTGTGCCTCACTGATGTGGTTCACAACGCGGGCGTATGTGCGGACATCCGGAACCGGTTTGTAGGTGTAGTCACCCGCAGGCATCTTATCGGCCGACTTCAGAATGTTGGCCTTCACACCTTCATAGCTGTGTTGTACTTCGGCCACAGCACCCGCCGGCGCCTGGGCCAATGCTCCGCCGCACATCATCACCCATGCCACCGCACAGCCTGCAACGCTTCGACGCATCGTTTCTCCTCGTGCCCAGTGTCACCAGACTAGCTGCTGCATGGTGAGCGTCACAAGCTCGTGACAATTAATTTGCAAGGCAATTAGAACTTCTAATCGTCCATAAGAATCTTTATAGCGTCTTCGAGACCATGCCCCACGTCTAACGGGGAACAAGGAGAGTCATGGAACCCCGTACGACAGCTCGTACCCTGTCCTATCTGATCGTTATTGCGCTTGTCGGTTTTGTTGCAATTCAGTTTGTGAGGCCACGGCTCGATAACCCTCCCGTCACCGCGGAGATTCAGGCACCCCCGGAGGTAAAACGGGTTCTCAAAAACTCCTGCTACGACTGCCACTCCAACGAGACCAGGCTTCCCTGGTTCGATCATGTGGCGCCTGCCTATTGGCTGGTCACTGCCGACGTGGAGGAGGCCAGGAAGCACGTCAACTTCTCGGAGATCGGTAAGCTTCCTGCCGCTCAGCAGAAGGGCATACTCTACGAAGCGGTCAACCAGGCGCAGATGGGGGCGATGCCTCTGCCTCGTTACACCATGATTCATCCGCACGCGCGCATCACGGCGGAAGACCTCGCGGTCCTCAAGAACTACCTCAACCCGCCCGCACCTGCGCCTGCACCGGACGACGCCGCGAAGGTGGCCGCCGACACCCAGTACGACAAGTGGATTCATGCCAGCAGCGCCATGCTGAACGTGCAGCCCGAACTCAATGGCATCCGGTACTTCCCGGACTATCGCAACTGGAAGGTCCTCAGCACAACCGACCGATTCGACAACCACACGCTTCGCATCATCTTCGGCAATGACATTGCCATGC
Source organism: Edaphobacter modestus (assembly GCF_004217555.1). GTDB lineage: Bacteria > Acidobacteriota > Terriglobia > Terriglobales > Acidobacteriaceae > Edaphobacter > Edaphobacter modestus. The sequence goes on along the minus strand of NZ_SHKW01000001.1, from coordinate 3,976,023 downwards.
GCGCCATCGCCGAGCACCACATCAATCCCTGGCCCAAAGGCACGGTCTTCGCCAAAGCCGCGTGGGCCCAGCAGGTGGATGCCAATGGCGACACGAAGACCGGCAGCTTTATTCAGGTGGAGTTCATGATCAAGGACAGCGAGAAGTACGCCTCCACCAAGGGCTGGGGGTACGCCCGCTGGCGCGGTACCGACCTGAAGCCCTATGGCAAGGATGCGGACTTCGCCAACGAGTGCGTCGGTTGCCACAATCCTGTCCGCCACAACGACTATGTCTATAGCTTCCCGCTCGCGGGGCAACAGTGAGTCCTGTCATGAAAGCTCTCCTCCTGACCATCTCGTCGCTGTTCGTACTTACGGGCTGCCAATCCACCAACAAGCCTGAGCCTGCCTCAATCAATCAGCAGGCAGCACTCACGGGAAAGCTTCCCTATAACCCGCTGGCGTGGCGTGTGGTTACCTCCTGGACGAATCAGCGTCAGGGCACAATGTCCACTCTCTACGGCAACGACGTCGCGGTCGAGCACGCGCGGTCCAGCCCCGATCCCACCTATCCTGCGGGCGCGGTTCTTGCTTTGGTGACGTGGTCGCAACGGGAGGATCCACACTGGTTCGGTGCAAGGATTCCGTCCACGCCACAGTCCGTGGAGTTTGTCACGATGCCTTCTGCCGCTGGGCAAGGTCCCGCCTACGAGCGATTCCAGGGTGCGCCCCTTGCCCGCGCAGGTAACGTCGATGCCGATACAGCCTCAAAGCGCATCGACTATGTGCTCTCGCAACGGGCAGCGGTTATGCCTTAGCACGCTTGCGATTCGTGCGCAGAATCAGGTAGACACTGACGAGGACCAGAGCCGCGCCCATCACAACGTGTGTGGTAATGGGCTCGCCGGCTGCGAAGTAGCCCAGCGCTACGGCGACCACCGGGTTCACATAGGCGTAACTTGATACCTTGCTCGCGGGCATTCTGCCCAGCAGCCATACATACGCGGTAAATGCCAACACTGAACCAAAGAGAATCAGGTATGCCAGCGCCAGTGCAGCACTTCGCGAGACGTGGGGCCACCGATGCAGCTCGCCGAAGGCTGCGGACAACATCAGCAAAACTGCGCCGCCGATCATCATGGAGCCGCCGGAGGTCACCGGTCGCGACTCCGGCAAGACAAGCTTTTTGCTCAGCACCGTGCCGAGACACCACCCGGAGGTTCCCAGCAGGATCGCCACGCAGGGAACGATCGGCAGGGACTGGTGTGGATCGGGCAATAGCAGCACGCCCACTCCGCAGAAGCCCAGCAGGACAGCGCCCACGAGGCTCCAGCGGAACGGCTGCATGCGAAAGGCAAGCATCTCGAGCGAAATCGTCATCAGTGGCACCGTGGCCGACAGTACTGCAGCAATGCCCGAAGGCACGTACTTCTCCGCCCAGAAGAGCAGGCCATAGTCCAACACGAACATCAACGACCCAAGGATCGCCAGATTGCGCCACTGGAGCGCCGTCGGCCGCGAAGCGCCGCGAAGCCACATGAAGCTGAAGAGAATCACTCCGGCCAGAAACATCCGCGTTCCGGCCGCAAACAGCGGCGGTACTTCGCGCACCGCAATCCGGATGGCGAGGAAGGTTGTTCCCCAAAGAATGTAGATGGAGAGGAACGCCAGGATCACACGCAGATCGAAAGATCCTCGTTCGCTTGCTCGCTCTCTGCTAACCACTGTACTCGTCATAGCTGGTTACCACTTTACAGATCCACCGCTAACCTGTAAAGATGTTTTTGGCGGTTAGCAGGAGAAAATGTGACGAAATCCTTCGAACTCATTGCGGGCCAGCCGGTGCTCGATCTGGTGAACACGCTCGACTGGCGTTTCCGCGAATCCGGCCCGGAGGAGTTGCTGGACTCCTACGACGATCTTCTTGGATTCGCTGAGCAGAGTGGACTTCTCAGCCAGCGTGTGGGCCGAAGCCTGCGCCGCGCAGAGGCTGCGAGCGCTGCGCGTGCGCTGCAGCAGGCAAAGGATCTGCGGGAGTGCGCGGCGCAGATTCTCTATGCCCTCGTGGATGATCTGGAGCCGCCCGTTGAGGCGGTCCTGAAGCTGGAGCGGCACCTGCACACGGCCGAGGCGAACCGCACGCTCCGATGGACCTCGTCGCGGATCAGGTTCCTGTGGCCTTCCGAGGATGATCCCCGGCTTCCACTGTGGATGCTGACGCAGTCTGCCGTGAATCTCATCACCTCTGCGGGCGCGCTCTCCGTCCGCGCCTGCGCGGCCCCTGACTGTCGCTGGCTCTTTCTTGACACCAGCAAGAATCACACCCGCCGCTGGTGCGATATGAAGGTCTGCGGCAATCGCATGAAGGTTCGCAGATTCAAAGTCCAGCACCGCGCCGGCTGATGCCGCTCTCCGCGAAGGCGGGTGCATCGACTATCCTGTAAGAGACAGCTTTTTTTAGAGCCCGAACGAGCTCGAACATACAGAGGAACTTCCCTTGCCATTGAACTGCGGAATCGTCGGCCTGCCCAACGTGGGCAAGTCCACCATCTTCAACGCCCTTACCTCGGCCAAGGCCCAGGCGGCGAACTATCCCTTCTGCACCATCGATCCCAACACCGGCACGGTTACGGTTCCCGATGAGCGGCTCGATCAGATCACGAAGCTGGTGGTGCCGAACCGCACCGTCCCGACGACGATGGAGTTTATCGATATCGCCGGACTGGTCGAGGGAGCGAGCAAGGGTGAAGGACTCGGGAATCAGTTCCTCGGACACATCCGCGCTACCGATGCTATCTGCCATGTCGTCCGCTGCTTCGACGACCCCGAGGTGGTTCATGTGGCCGGTGGAGTGAACCCGCTGCACGACATCGACATCATCAACACGGAGCTGCTGCTGGCCGATCTCGATACGGTCGACAAGCGCGCGCAGCGCGTCGAGAAGCTGGCCCGCAATACCCAGGACGCGAAGATCAAGGCCGAGGCGTCGGCTGTGGCGAAGCTGAAGGCGGTTCTGGACGCAGGAAGGCCTGCGCGTACCGCGGACCTCACCGATGACGAGCGCATCGCCGCACGCGATCTCTTCCTCATCACCGCCAAGCCGCAGCTGTATGTTGCCAATGTGGACGAGGCCGCACTCACCGTGGGCAACGCCTACACCGAGGCGGTTGAGAAGCGAGCCGAAGAAGAAGGCGCGCAGGTCGTTCGCATCTGCGGGGCGCTCGAGAGCGAGATTGCACAGCTCGAACCGGCCGAGCGCACGGAGTTTCTTGAGTCCGTCGGTCTGAAGGAGCCCGGTCTGAACCGGCTGATTCACTCCGCTTATCGTCTGCTCGATCTGATCACTTACTTCACCGCCGGTGTGCAGGAGGTTCGTGCGTGGACGATTCGCCGCGGCACGAAGGGGCCTGGAGCTGCGGGGGTGATTCACTCCGACTTCGAGCGTGGCTTCATCAAGGCCGATTGCTACTCGTGCGACGACCTGTTCAAGTATGGAAGCGAACAGGCGGTGAAGGAAAAAGGCCTGCTTCGTTCGGAAGGCAAGGAGTATGTCGTGAAGGACGGCGACATTCTCTTCTTCAAGTTCAACGTTTAGAGATCAGAGCCCTTCGCGGAAGCCTTGTCTCCAACTGCTCCACTTTGGGGTCCAGTTGAGTTCCTTGCGCGCCTTTGCGTTGGAGACTCCGCGAATATCGTTCATCAGGGCGACAGCATGCTCGCCGACGGCCGCTGTCGCCAGCCAGTTGGGGATATGCATGGGTGGCTTTGCGTTGACGCACTGGGCCAAGAATGGGAGCCATTCGAGGACAGGAGCCGGGTCGTCGTCGACGATGTTGTAGATGCCATGCTGCGCATGGGTGAGCGCGGCGACGGTTGCGGTGGCGGCGTCGTGCAGATGTAGAAACGACCAGACTCCGGTTCCCTGTCCGATGAGCGGGATCTTGTGCATCCGAAGGTCTTCGACCATGGTGCCGTCGGAGGCGATGGAGCTGTGCGGGCCGTAGAGGGGACCATAGCGCAGGACGATGCCGGTGAATCCCCGCTCACGAAGGACGGTGTGCTCGAGGGCTTCTATGGCGTCGAGCATGGCTTTCATTTTGGGTGGCGGTGTGGGGTCGAGATCGTCTTCTTCGGTCTTAAGGATGATTCCGCGGCGAGCATAGGGCCAACCGGCGAAGCTCTGGGCAATGAACTTCTCTACACCTGCGTGAACCGCAGCAGTGGCGAGGTTGCGGGTTCCTTCGGTGCGGAGGCGGTTGGTGGGCTCGAAGTCGCGATCGATGTGGCGAAGATCGAGATGCGCAGGGATCGCGGTGAGCTGGTGAATGACGACTTGCGGCTGGATCTCGCCGAGGATGTGGTTAACGGCCTGTCCATCGAGGGCGTCGAGGACGACCGGGGTGGCGCCAAGAGATTGGACACGTTCTTGATGCGCGGGATTACGGAAAGCCCCGTAGACTTCGTGCTGCTCTTGAACGAGGAGGGGGACGAGGGTTCGACCGATGGCTCCGGATGCGCCTGCCAGGAAGATTCTCATGGGCAACCATTTTCCCACGGTTTGGGATCAGGCCCAAGCTCTATGAATGACAGGTAGTGGATCAGTTTGAACACCAGGGCATCCAAAGTCACCTATAACCCCGTTTTTACGTGCACTACAAAAAGTTAGTCCGTGCAGAGCGTTTTTTCGGGACTAACCGCGACGCTGGCGAGTGCGTGAAGAATGGACTTCGGCAACTTGCAGCGCGGATTCATAGCAAGAAAGGTATGGTAAACCTGCATGTGCGCCACACGGTCGCGAAGCTCTACTTATTGTTTAGGCACAGTCCAGTGAAATCCGAACGTCGGTTTCCTTGGATGGAGGAATCTAACCTTGCAGGCTTGCTCACGAAACGGCCTTACGGAGATGTCGTGAATTGGTAAAACTTTTTTGGAGTCTTGCAGCCGTCTTATTTGCTTCCTCTCCCGAGCTTGGGTTTGGGCAGAGCACACCTCCGCTTCGCGGTGCAGAAAAGTCTTCCTGGTACATGTATTTTGGGGACCATCCGATCACAAAAAACTATGGTGTTCACCTAGAGGGTCAGTATCGGGCGCAAGGTGTTGGACAAGAACCAACTCAGCTCCTGCTGCGTCCCGGCGTTGTCCGGTACTTTCCGAAAAACATCATGGTGTCTGTGCTGTATGCGTATGTACGCGATTACCCTTTCCAGGGTGGACCGCTTGCCGACCCTCGACGCACCGGGCCTCAACCGGAGCATCGGTTAGCCGAGGAGTTTCGCTGGACACACACATTGGCGAAGTACGCAGGCAAGCGGGCGACGTTGCAGCATCGGTTTCGACTGGAGCAGCGTTGGCTTGGTCAGAGTAGCGAAGGACAGGGAGTATACGATTGGCATTTCGGCGAGCGTGCCCGCTATCGCCTCTACACACAGCTCCCACTGCCTTTCAACACGAAGAACGCCTGGCCCGATTATATTGCGGCATACAACGAGGTGTTTGTTCGTTTCGGACCTCATGGTGGGACATCTGCAATCGATCAGAACCGGACGTACGGTGCCTTGGGGTGGAGACTTTCACCTGAATTCAATCTTGAAGTCGGATACATGCACCAATACTTTCCGAGGCCAAATGGATTCGTTGGCGAACATAACAACACTTTTCAGTTTTCCATAACTTCTACCGCGCCGCTACGAAAGTTATTTGGTCGATAAAAGGTATCGCCCGCAGCGTGCCGCGAGACGATCGTAATGAGGAAAGGACATGTGCGTCCTGAACGGCATTTCACGCACCAGACTTATTCGGCCTAAACCTTTTTCAATGTGTAGAAGATCTCTCCGTTGAGGAACTTGTCCCACAGCTACGAGTTGTGTCGTCCGAAGAGCAGCAGGTAGGTTTCACTAACTGCTGCAGGAAGGGCAAGAGGATCAGTAACAGGAGGTCGCCTTGTGGGAAGTAATTTCAAAGCGCCCGCAATGTTTGGATGGATAAGTCGGCTTTTCTGAAACTTCAGTCATTCAGTCCAAAAATGACCAACTACCGAATGACCCATTTCCTTGGCTTCGTCCGGGTCGAGAAGCCAAATTTGCGCGGCTTGAAGGTTCCAATGGTTCGATGGACCTGATGTTGTGGTGTAATGTCGGTCGCGGGCCCGGCGTGAGAGTTTCTCCATTTGAAGCAAGAGGTGCGGATTATGAAGCATTTTCTGTTGAGCGCAATCCTGTTTTCGATTTCGGGCGTGGGGCTTTCGGGGCAGGCTCCAGCGACGCCACCGCCTGCCAAGCCTGGGCTGACGTTGACGACCTCGGCGTTTGAAGATGGCGGGATTATCCCCATCAAGTACACGCAGGCAGCAGCGCCGGCAACCCCGGTCTCTCCCGAGCTGGCCTGGGCGCATGTGCCGGAGGGCACCGTGAGCTTCGCTTTGGTTCTGGATGATCCGGACACATCTTTGAATCGCACGACGGAAGAGGTTCTGCACTGGCTGGTGTTCAACATCCCGGGAACGGCGAAGAGCCTTCCGGAGAATGTCGGCGACCAGGCTCAGCTTCCCGATGGTTCGATCCAGGCATTGAACCGGCAAAAGAAGGTGGGCTATCTGGGGATGGGGGCGCCCGCTGCCGGACCTTATCACCACTACACGTTTCAGTTGTACGCACTGGATACCAAGCTGAGCCTGGGACCGGATGCGACACGCGCCGACGTGATGAAGGCGATGGATGGCCACATTCTGGGCAAGGGCGTGGTGGTGGGACGGTTCCATCGACCTTAGCCGGCTTCGCAATCCTGAATAGGGGGCGTACCCCCCCATATTCCCTGGCGAAGATCGGCCTCCCGGACGTGCGCGCCTTGCCTCAAACTGAAAGGACAATGAAGAAAAAGCAGCGTATCGGAATCCTCTTCGGCGGGCGCTCCGGAGAACACGAAGTCTCGCTCCTCTCCGCAGCATCGATCCTCAAGGCCATCGACAAAAAGAAGTACGATGTCGTTCCCATCGGAATCACCAAGCAGGGCCAGTGGGTCACGGCCTCCGATGCGGAGGCGCTACTGACCGGCAAGCAGGCTCCGGAGAATCCGCGCCTCGCCGGAGACCCCGCGACGACTGCAACCGCTGCCGTTCTCAAACGCGGCGAGGCCATTATCATCCCACCGGTTCCAGCGCAGTCGCTTCAGCCGCTGCAGCTCAGCGCCGGCAGCGAATTGGCCGCGTCGAGGCAGGTGCTCGATCTCGACGTGATCTTTCCTGTGCTGCATGGGACCTTCGGCGAAGACGGAACCATCCAGGGATTATTCGAGCTGGCCGATATCGCCTACGTCGGCTCGGGCGTTCTGGGCTCGGCCGCCGGGATGGACAAGGCCGTGATGAAGAAGCTCTTCGCTGCCGCGGGGCTTCCGCAGACACCGTGGATCTCGGTGCTCCGGAGTGAGTGGCGTACGAAACCAAAGGCCTGCACGAAGAAGATCGAAGCAACGCTGAGGTATCCCGTCTTCGTAAAGCCCGCCAACCTCGGCTCCTCGGTGGGGATCAGCAAGGTTCACGACCGCTCGGAGCTTGCCGCTGCGATGGACGAGGCCGCGAGCTTCGACCGCAAGCTGGTGATCGAGCAGGGGGTGGGAGGCAAGGGCGCGAAGCCGCGCGAGCTTGAGGTGGCGGTGCTCGGCAACGACACGCCCGAGGCGAGTGTAGTCGGCGAGATCGTTCCCGGAGCCGAGTTCTACGACTACGAGGCGAAGTACCTCTCCGATGCGAGCGTTCCCATTATTCCTGCAAAGCTGACCGCGGCAGAATCGAAACAGATTCGCCAGATGGCGATTGAAGCCTTCAAAGCCTGCGACTGCGCTGGACTGGCGCGCGTCGACTTCCTGATGGAGCCGCCCCCGCCCGCGAGGAAGGGGAAACCCGGAAAGAAGCCGCGCATCTTCCTCAACGAGATCAACACGCTTCCGGGCTTTACCAGCATCAGTATGTACCCGAAGCTGTGGGAGGCATCGGGACTGCCCTACAAGCAGCTTATCGACCGCCTCATCCAGCTTGCAGTGGAACGTCACAAGGAGAAGCAGCAGACTCAGTTCTCCCGCAGCTAACTACTCCGTCTCGTTGACTTTACGACGGCTCCCCGGTAAAGTGGCGCTCGATGAGAAGATCGTTCGCACTTGCACTTCTATTCGCTTTCGCTACTCTGGGCTGGTCGCAGCAGCGGCCCGCGATCACCGGCATTGCCTTCGTTCGCGTATATGCGAGCGACGCTGCCGCCTCGGCGGACTTCTATGGCAAGACGCTCGGTTTCAGCTCGAGCAAGGACGGCAAGGTGACCCGCTATCCGGTCAACGATCTGCAGTGGATTGAGGTAACGCCGCTTCCCTCACCTGCTCCGGCTTCGCGGCTTGAGGCGGTCGGTTTTATGACGCGGGATGCGCGAGCGCTTGAGAGCTACCTGAAGGCACACTCGGTCGAGATCGTCGATCCGCTTCGCAAAGGGCGGTTCAGCGTGCGCGATCCTGAGGGCAACCTGATCGTCTTTGTGCAGCAGGTGAAGGGAGCGGCGGTTCCACCGGCTGTGCCCGCGACCGCGGTTTCTCGGAGGATGATTCATGCGGGGTTGGTCGTGAAGGACCCCGCCGCAGAAAATCGGTTTTACCGGGAGATTCTTGGCTTCCGGCCCTACTGGCACGGTGGAATGAATGACACCACGACCAGCTGGGTGAGCCAGCAGGTTCCCGATGGGTCGGACTGGCTGGAGTACATGCTAAACGTCAGCCCCAATGCGACGCTGAAACAGATTGGCGTGATGGACCACATGTCGCTGGGGGTAGCGCACATGAACGACGCCATCGCCGCGCTTGAACGCAACCACTGCGAAGGACCGAACTGCACCGCGGCGAAGACCGGGCGGGACGGTAAGGTGCAGGTCAACCTTTACGATCCGGACCTGACGCGCGTGGAGATGATGGAGTTCGAGCCGGTGGAAAAGCCCTGCTGCTCGGAGTTCACCGCGAAGCATCCGACCGAACAGGAACCCCGGTAAAACAGGACGACGATGATGACGACACGCCGCGAATTTCTTCGCCTCTCCGCCATGGCCGCAGCAGCAGGTTGCACCCTGCGCGCCTCGAATGCATTCGCAGGAAACCACGATGGCATGGCCTATGGAGTGCAACTCTATATGGTGCGGAAGGAGGCGCCGGCCGATCTCGCCGGCGTGCTCAAAAAGATTCGCGCGACGGGCTTCACGCAGGTAGAGCTGTATCCGATTGCCTACACGCACCACGCGTCTGAGCTGAAGAAGATGGTTGAGGACGCGGGCCTCGGCCACGACTCCGGCCACTTCGACTACGACAGCATTCCGGACAGGATCGGCTACGCCAAGGAGCTCGGCCTGAAGTACATGGTGTGCAGCATACTGCCGGAGAATCACTGGGGCTCACCGGGAGGATTCAAGTCCGCAGCGTACAACCTGAACCAGTGGGGCAGGCTGGTGCGCAACGCCGACATGCAGCTCGTCTTTCACAATCACAACTACGAGTTCAAGCAGTTACCTGACGGAGAGACAGGCTTTGACGTGCTGATGAAGAACACGGACTCCGATCTGGTTAAGCTTGAGCTCGATCTCTATTGGCTGGTGCAGGGAGGACAGGACCCTGCGGCCATGATGAAGAAGTACAAGGATCGCCTGGTGATGATCCACCTGAAGGATCGCGTTGCAAACTCTCCGGTGAACTACTCGCCGCACGACGAGCAGCACATCGTGGAGCTGGGCAAGGGGAGCATCGACTGGAAGCCGCTGATCTCGCAGGCACGCGCGCAGGGCGTGAAGCTGGCGCTGCTTGACCAGGACGAGACGAAGCTTCCCGTCTTCGAGAGCATGAAGATGAACTTCGATTATTTGAGCAGCCTGAAGCTGAGTTAGCCCACGCTTGTGGTTGCGGGAAGAATTTCGTCGACATCGACCCACTGGGTGGGATAGTCGCCGGTGTAGCAGGCAGTGCAGAAGTCGCCGGGCTCCAGACCGTGGAGCGGCTCGCCTTTCGTGCATGAGTGCGTCAGGCCGACGAGCGAAAGGTAGGCAAGCGTGTCTGCTTCGATGAACTGACAGATCTCGGCAACAGACTGATTGGCTGCGATCAGGTCCTTCTTGCTCGGGGTATCGACACCATAAAAACACGGTGAGATGGTCGGCGGACACGAGATGCGGAGATGGACTTCCGTTGCACCGGCTGCACGCACCATGCGAACAATCTTGCGCGAGGTGGTTCCGCGGATAATCGAGTCGTCGATCAGGATGACGCGCTTGCCCTCAAGCAACGAACGTACCGGATTGAGCTTCATGCGGACGCCGAAGTCGCGGACGCGCTGCTCAGGCTGAATGAAGGTGCGGCCGACGTAGTGGTTGCGGATGAGGCCGAGGTTGAAGGGGATGCCTGATTCGGCTGCGTAGCCGAGTGCAGCGGTCACGCCGGAGTCGGGTACGGGGACGACGAGGTCCGCGTCGACGTGGGACTCGCGCGCGAGCTGGCGGCCCATCTCCTCGCGGCTCTTCTGGACCCAGCGACCGAAGATGCGGGAGTCGGGACGTGCGAAGTAGACGTGCTCGAAGATGCAGCTGGCCTGACGGGTCTTGGTGTCGAAGTAGCGGCTGGTCACGCCGTCTTCGGAGACCATGACGAGCTCACCGGGCTTCACGTCGCGCTCGTACTTGGCATGCAGAAGGTCGAAGGCACAGGTCTCCGAGGCAAAGACGAAGGTGTCGGGCGCGCCATCAACTCCGGGGATGCGGCCCATCGAGAGCGGACGGAAGCCGTGCGGGTCGCGCGCGGCGAAGATGCGGTTGCGCGTCATCATGACGATGGAGAAGGCGCCGTCGACCTGCGAGAGCGAATCGGCGATGCAATCGACCAGCGTGGAGGCCTTGGAGTGCGCGATGAGCTGGATGATGATCTCGGAGTCGGAGGTGGTCTGGAAGACCGCGCCGTCGCGCTCGAGGCGCTCGCGGGAGTTGCCGAGGTTGACGAGGTTGCCGTTGTGCGCGATGGCGATGAGGCCCCTGATGCTCTCGACCGAGATGGGCTGCGCGTTCAGCAGAGCGGAGTCACCGGTAGTGGAGTAGCGGGTGTGGCCGATGGCCATGTGGCCGGGAAGCTTGGCGAGGACTTCGTCGGTGAAGATCTCGGAGACCAGGCCCATGCCCTTGATGTCGTTCACGTTCTGGCCGTCGGCCGAGGCGATGCCTGCGGACTCCTGCCCGCGATGCTGCAGCGAGTAGAGCCCCCAATAGGTCATGCGCGCAGCGTCGGGGTGGTTGTAGATGGCCATCACGCCACACTCTTCGCGCAGCTTGTCGAAATGCTCGTCGGCTTCGCGGGGAGTCGCGTCGTCGTCTTCGTCAAACGATGGGCCACTGTTTCTCTGCAATGCAGCGTTGGAAGCTGACACTCCAAGTTCGTTCGTTACGAGTTCGTCTTGCAACAGGAGATCGCTCATGCCGTCACCACCTCACCGGCCAACTGCTCCTCCAGAGCCCCAGCCCACACCGACTTCAAGTCCGATATCTCCGAGTCGATCAACTCGTTGTCGCCCGCGAAGATCTCGACCCTGCCTTCCATGGTTTCGCCCAGATCGAGCGGCCAGTACGATCCTTCTTCATCGAGAAGCATGCACACCTGGCCGTAGTCTTCGGGCGCACAGGTCACGATCACTTCCCCGGCATTCTCCATGAATAAAGCAGTAATCGAACCTTCTGCGCCTAGAGATCCGAGGTTCACATGCACACCGACATTCCTGCGGAAACAGCTTTCGGCAAGCGCCACCGCGAGGCCCCCGTCGGATACATCTTTGGCCGAGCGAATGAGACGGCGGTCGGCGAGTTTTCTAAGTGCCCTGTGCAAGGCAGCTTCGCTCTGGATGTCGATCCACGGAGGAGTTCCCCAAAGCTCGGAGTGAATCGCCTTCGCATAATCCGAGCTACCGAGCTCGCGGACTTCGGAGCCTTGCGTCTCCGTCGTTGATTGAAGAAGGAGCACCTTGAGGCCTGCTTCCTGAAAACTGCTCGGCACTGCCTTTGTGACGTCGTCAATAATGCCGACGATGCCGAGTACCGGGGTTGGATAGATTCCCACACCCTTGGTCTCGTTGTAGAGCGAGACGTTGCCACCGGTGATCGGGGTTCCGAGAGCGGTGCAGGCTTCGGCGATTCCGTCGATGGCGGCGGACAACTGCGCCATGATCTCCGGCTTCTCGGGGTTGCCGAAGTTCAGGCAGTTCGTGGCCGATACAGGAGTCGCGCCGGTACAGGCTACCTTGCGCGCGGCCTCCGCTACGGCGTGCATCGCGCCGAGTTTGGGGTCGAGGTATGTCCAGCGGCCGTTGCCTGCGAGCGCCATCGCGAGACCACGCTCCCCTTTGCGGGGAGGATTCGTTCCGGTGAATGCGTGCGAGGCATCGGGCGCTACCACTGGATTCGCGGCGTCCTGGTTACCGGTCGCGATGGTCGCTGCGCCCTGAGGGGTGGATTCGGCGATAGCGGTTGCAATCTTGCCGGTTACGCTGTGCTGGAAGGCGAGCGGATCGAGATCTGTGGTCGGTGAAGCATTCCTGACCGCAGATCCTTCGACTTCGCCTGCGGCTCCGCTCAGGATGACACTTTGATTGCCAGCGATGGAACCGCCGGTGCCCTTGATGCGCATGACGCCTGCCTCGCCGCCGGGGCCCTGCACCGTGTTGGTCTGGACCATCGAGTCGTACTGCTCGTAGACCCAGCGCTTGTCGCAGATGTTGGCGCTGGCCAGCAGTTTTTTGAGGTCGGCGGTGTAGTCGCGTGGCTTCTGCAACTCTGCGAGGACGTGCGCAGGGGGATCGAGCGGAACCGGAGCATTCCACGTGCCTACGGGACGGTGATAGACGGGTGCGTCGTCGGTGAGGGACTGGTTGGGGATGTCCGCCACCAGAACGCCGCGCTGGGTGATGCGCATGCGCGGCTCGGCGGTGACCTCGCCCACGATGGAGGCATCGAGGCCCCACTTAGAGAAGACGTCGAGCACCTCGACGGCGCGGTTCTTATCGGCGACCAGAAGCATGCGCTCCTGCGATTCGGAGAGCATGATCTCGTAGCTGGTCATGCCGGTCTCGCGCTGGGGAACGCGGTCGAGCTCGACGGTGAGGCCTAGGCCGCCGCGTGCGCCCATCTCGCAGGTGGAGCAGGTGAGGCCCGCCGCTCCCATGTCCTGAATCCCGAGGACGGCGCCCGTAGCCATGGCTTCGAGGCAGGCCTCGAGGAGGAGCTTCTCCATGAAGGGGTCGCCCATCTGTACATTGGGGCGCTTCTGCTCGGAGCCCTCGGTGAACTCTTCGGAGGCCATCGTGGCTCCGTGGATGCCGTCGCGTCCGGTCTTCGCGCCTACGTAGATCACTGGATTGCCGACGCCGACAGCCTTGGCGTAGAAGATCTCGTCCTTCTTCACGAGGCCGAGCGCAAAGGCGTTCAGCAGGGGGTTGCCGGAGTAGCAGGGCTCAAAGCGGGTCTCGCCGCCGAGGTTGGGGACGCCGAAGCAGTTGCCGTATCCAGCTACGCCGTGCACGACGCCTGTCGCGACCTGATGATTTTTGCGCCGCAGAGCCTCATCCGGCTCGGTTTCGTCGAGCGGGCCGAAGCGGAGAGAGTCCATGACGGCCAGCGGGCGGGCGTTCATGGTGAAGATGTCGCGCAGGATTCCGCCGACGCCCGTGGCCGCGCCCTGATAGGGCTCGATGTAGCTGGGATGGTTGTGGCTCTCGATCTTGAAGGCGCAGGCCCAGCCGTCGCCCACGTCGATGATGCCGGCGTTTTCTCCCGGTCCCTGCACGACGCTTCCGGGGCCGGACTTGCGCTCGCCCTTGGTGGGGAGGCGCTTCAAGTGGACACGCGAGGACTTGTAGGAGCAGTGCTCCGACCACATGACCGAAAAAATCCCCAGCTCCGTCAGGCTGGGGGTACGGCCAAGTGCCTCTTCGATTCGCTTGTACTCATCCGGGGTAATGCTGTGCTGCTTCAACAGCTCCGGAGTAATGGTCGCTGGGGAGGGTACGACTGTGGGATGTTCCTCTTGCAATTTGGCCATGGCTGCAAGGTTAATTGTACGTGACATGGCGGCCATCTGCGGATTCAGCGCATTTGACGCGAGTGGCGCGAAGTGACCATGGCGTGCAGCAGAGAAATGGGCAGTGCAACAGGGATAAGCAGTATGCTGCCAACGACTTCTAGACGCCGGTGCTGCCGAAGCCCCCGGCTCCGCGCGTAGCCTCACCCAGCTCTGCCACCTCTTCGAAGCCGGCCTCGATCCGCTGGACGATTCGGAGCTGGGCGATCCGGTCGCCAGGCTTGATCTCGACCGCCGCTGCCCCGAGGTTCGTTACGACCACACGAATTTCGCCGCGATATCCGGGGTCGATCACGCCGGCCAGAGTGGTTACGCCCTTGAGCGCGAGCCCGGAGCGGTCTTCGACGAGCGCGCCGTGGGTGGAGGGGAACTCCATTGCGATGCCTGTGGGAACCGCCACGGTAGAGCCGACCTCGAGGAGGAGACCTTCGGAGGCGTAGAGGTCCGCCGCCAGATCACCGTACTCGCCTACATGCGCATAGCACGGAAGCCGCGCCTCTTCCACCAGTTTTTTTACTTTGATCCGTACGGCCGAACTCATCCCTGAAAGGTCCCTCGTTCATGAAAAGTCTTTCAGCGATCATCGCCGGGCCGCTATCGAAAAGCAAATGCCGGAGGGTAAAGCCATGCGGGAAGCTAAAATCGAATCACGATGCTTCAACGCCTCTGGACGTGGATGAAAGCGGAGGACTCACGCGCAGAAGGCGATCCCCGGGCACCGTGGCGCCTCTTCTGGGTCGCCTTCGCGATACGCGTCTTGTACATGACGCTCGCGCACACCTACCGTATCCGTCCTTTTGCCGATCACTTTCAGTTCGGATGGGAGGCAGGGCGTATCGCGCGCGCTCTTGTCTCCGGGCATGGTTACGCCAATCCGTTTCAGATTACGTTTATGGGGCCGACTGGACCCACGGCGTGGGTTCCGCCTGCCTACCCGCTGCTTATCGCCGGAGTGTTCAAGTTCTTCGGTATCTATACGAGCGCGTCGGCATGGGTCCTGCTGTTCATCAACTGCATCCTGTCGGCGTTTACAGCCATGTTTGTCTGGGAGATCGCGTACCGCTGCTACTCACGTGCAAATGCAGTCTGGTCGGGCTGGCTTTGGGCGCTCTACCCCGCGGCGATGCAGTATGCGGTTCGCTGGATATGGGAGATGACCCTGACCACGTTTCTCTTCACCTTTGTGCTGGTCCTGGCGCTGCGTATGCGGAACGTCAATGCCAACGCGGCTGATAGCACAGGGCCGCCCAATTCCAGCCAGACCCGGCATTGGCTCCTGTTCGGACTGATGTGGGGCGTCATCGCTCTCTCTACCTCCACGCTGCTTCTCTTTCTTCCGGTATGCGGCCTGTGGATCCTGATAGGCACTTGGAACCGCCCTCACTCTCTCCGCAACGCGATTCTTGCCGGGGTCGTCTTCCTTGCCTGCCTGACGCCGTGGGAGATTCGCAACTACCGCGTCTTTCATGCCTTCGTACCGATTCGCGGGAACCTTGGCGTGGAGACTTATCTCGGCAACGGTCCCGGTTCGAATGGCTGGGTGATGGTGTACGACCACCCAAACATGGCCACGAATCAATTTGAGCTGTACAGGCAGATGGGTGAGGTGCGCTATGCGAAGATGCGTGGCGACCTGGCGAGGGCCTACATGCGCGCACATCCCGGACACTTCCTTGCCAACACGATCAAGCGCATCTATTTCTTCTGGGTCAGCGTGCCCTCCGATGCGCCGTGGGCCCTGGAGCTTCCGCGTGTGATCAGCTACAGCTTCATCAGCCTCGCGGGACTTCTCGGCCTGGGCCTTGCGCTCTCTCGCCGCGTTCCCGCCTCAGGACTCTTTGCCTGGATCTTCGTCCTTCTGCCGCTGCCTTACTACACGGTGTTCGTGCAGGCACGCTTTCGCCATCCGCTCGAACCGATCATTACCATTCTCGCCGTGTATCTCTTCCAGTCGGCGACACGGAGCAGATCACGTCTGCGAACCGCATGATCGGCGGGTGACATACCCGGCTCGATGGTCTAAGGGGCCGGAGATCTCACGGTCCGGCAGTTGGACAGATGGGATTTCACCGAAGCTACTGAGGAGTACTCCCGCCCCGGCTGCTGGCCTGTTCCACCTGGCTTTTGGAAGCGCTCAATCCATCCTCGTACTTCGCGACTCCTTTGTAGAGGCTCTCCGCAACCCGCTGCCGATACGCCGGCTGACGAAGCTGTCCCGCGTCTTTAGGATTGGTTACAAACGAAATCTCCGCCAGCACGGAGGGCATGTTCGCTCCAATCAACACCACAAACGGAGCCTTCTTTACACCGCGATTCTTCAGCCCTTCGTTCCCGCGCTGAAGTCCGGCGTACAGATTTGCCTCCACGTCTGATGCGAATTCGCGCGACTCGTCGATCTTCTCCTTGAGCGCGATCTTCTTCACCAGGTCGCTCAACTGGTAGATGGACTGATCGCTCACCGCGTTCTCACGAGCCGCGACCTGGAGAGCATCCGGCTGCGAAGTGAAGTTCAGATAGTACGTCTCGACGCCCCTCGCGCTCGAGTCGCTCGAAGAGTTCGCGTGTATGGAGAGAAACAAGTCGGCCTGCGCCTTATTTGCAATCGCCGTGCGTGTCTCCAGCGGAATGAATGTATCGTCCGAGCGCGTGTAGATAATCTCCGAGCCGAGGCGCTCGTGTAGGAGCTTGCCCAGCCGAAGCGCCACATCGAGCACAACGTCCTTCTCCTCGAGGCCATCGACACCGATGGTTCCCGAGTCGTGACCGCCGTGCCCCGCATCGATCACGATTCTCCCTATCTTCAGACCCAGAGCGCGCACCAGCGAGGTCTGTCCGTCGGCTGTCGGGGCCGCCGCACGTGCTGGCGCAGCGGGATCGGGCGCGGCAACTTTGCTCCGTCGATTGCGGGTTGCCGTGGTCCCCGAACTGCTGGGAGTCTTTCCGCCCGGCACCACTGCTGAGATTGGATTCGAGGTCGGAACCCGGGTCGCTTCTTCTTTGCCCGGCTGACTGCTTACCGCAGCTACGTCCGTCGTTGTGGCGGCACTGCTGGTGGCAACCGTGTTCGGAACCGGGTGACGCGACGACGTCTTCATCTCCGGCTCCGTTCTCGGTGCGGGAACATTCAACGAGCCTTGTTGCGAAGGTTCCTCCAGAGGTGCCGTTGCCCGGTTTCCCGCAACCTGCGAAGGAAGGCTGCTGCCGTGGATATCGATAATAAGGCGATAGGGATTCGGCAGGAGAAATGCCGAATACTCCGTGACGTCATTCACATCCAGCACCACACGCGTCACATCGTTGGAAAACTGTGCGGCGCGAACCTGCTTCAGGAATCCATCGTCGGTCACGGTGAAGCTCTTTCCCACCAGCGACTGCGCCAGACGAGTTCCGTGCAGGTCGAAGTAGATGCGATCGGGATTCGGGACCCGAGCTGCTTCGTAGGTCACATCATCGCCGAGATCAATGGCGACGCGCGTATAGTTCGGAGTCGACCAGTGCCGGATACCGGTTACCTGCGCGAGTTCTCCCCGCTTCTGCCCAGCGGTTGCGGCAACATGCAAGATGGATGCCTGGGGATCTGCCGGCTCGCCCGGCGTCAGGGAACTCCGCGTCGTGCCAGTGGACGGCGAAACGCCACGGCTCGTGGACCTTTGCATCGCATCGGATGCAGCGGCACCAGTCGTCGGCATCGGAGCTAACGAGCTTGTCTCCGAGTCAGACGGAGGCGTGATCGCCGTGCCTGGCACTCGATCGATCTTCGCGGTTCGCGGCTTGCTGCTCTTCGCTTCGTTCTTCACGGCTGATGCTGCCTGCGTTCGCGCGCTCTGATCCAGCGAAGCCAGTCCAGCCTTTGCCTCTTCGACGTGCGGGCTGCCGGGATACTGCTTCACAAACAGCGAATACTTCTCGCGCGCTGAAGCCGGATCGTGCAATGCGTTCTCGTAGAGCTGTGCTTCCGCCAGCAGTGCACTCACGCGCAACGAACTGCCCGGATACTGCTTACGAAGAAACTCGTACTGTCCCACCGCATCTTTCAGACTCTTCTCATCCTGGAGGTCGCGTCCCTGCTCGGCAAGTAGTTCCGCTGCGGCGTTGATCGCTGCGGCCGCATACTGGCTGCGAGGATTCTCGTGATAGATGTCGCGGAATCTGTCGAGAGCCCGGGCGTAGTCTTCGCGTGTGCGCCTGTCCGCAGGAATCGCCTCAAGCGTATCCCGGCCCTGCGTGGCCTTCTCCCACGGGGACAGAGGCGCGGCATGCCTGGTACCTGAGGGGTTCTTTGTCTTCGACGGAGTCGCCCCAGCAAATCCGACGCAGCTCAGCCCCGCCGCGCAAACGGCACACCAGACCCCGATACTCCGCAATTTGTTGCATGCCAACATTGCAGCTTCAGTTTAAGAGGCTCACCTGCCTGCCCTTACAGTGAAACGCGCACAGGTACTCCCAGCGATACCCCCACAATGGGACACCAAAAAGAAGTTGGATCCAATTACCGGATTTTCACATCGCCCGTCTAACCTGACTAATCCAAGCTACGTCACCGTATAGTCCGCCGTTCAAGGGAGTGCATTTCATGAAGGATCTAAAGGG
This sequence comes from Edaphobacter modestus, assembly GCF_004217555.1. Classification (GTDB taxonomy): domain Bacteria; phylum Acidobacteriota; class Terriglobia; order Terriglobales; family Acidobacteriaceae; genus Edaphobacter; species Edaphobacter modestus. Next base: position 3,957,328 of record NZ_SHKW01000001.1, on the reverse strand, counting down.
TAAAGTCGCAATCGTCACCGGATCATCCAAGGGCATCGGTGCGGCCATCGCCGAACGCCTCGCCGCCGATGGAGCCTCCGTGGTGGTCAACTACTCACGCGCTGCAGCACCCGCAGAAGCGCTCGTTCAGCGCATCACCTCGGGCGGAGGCAAGGCGATCGCCGTCCAGGCTGACCTCTCCAAATCCTCGGAGATCGCAAAGCTCTTCTCCGAAACCAGCAAAGCCTTTGGACGCCTCGACATCCTCGTCAACAATGCCGGGATCTACAAGTTCCTACCGCTCGAAGCCGTCGACGAAGAGCACATCGACAAGCACTTCAATCTAAACGTGAAGGCTCTCCTGCTCGCCACCAAGGCGGCCGTTCCCCTCTTCGGACCAGAAGGCGGAGTCGTCATCAATATCAGCTCCGGTGTCGCGCTTACACCTGCGCCGGCCAGCTCCGTCTACAGCGGAACCAAAGCCGCCGTCGACGTTATCACCCGCGTGCTCGCAATGGAGCTAGGCGCAAAGAAGATCCGCGTTGTGGGAGTTTCGCCGGGGGTTACGGTGACCGAGGGTCTCGACGCAATGGAAGAGATGGACGAAGCCACGATGAACTACGCCATCTCCCGCACGCCGCTTGGACGTGTCGGTAAACCTGACGATATTGCCGGTGCGGTAGCCTTCATGGCATCTGCGGACTCCGGATGGATCACCGGCGAGACGCTACAGGTCGGCGGCGGACTGAAGTTCTGAATTAAAGCAGTCCGCCAACCACCTCTGAGGCCTTCCCTAACGCACCGTCGAGCGCGCCCGCGTCGCTTCCGCCGGCTTCGGCAAGATCCGGCCTGCCGCCGCCTTTACCGCCGACCAGCGCGGCAATCTGACCGACGATCTTGCCGGCCTGCACTTTGCCGGTAAGGTCCTTGGTGACTCCGACGATCAGAGAGACCTTGCCCTCGTTCGCCGCGCCCAGCACCACCACGCCCGATCCGAGCTTGCCACGAAGCTCGTCGACGAGATTCCGCATCTGGCTCTTATCCAACGCATCCACACGCTGCGCCAGCACCTTCACGCCCTTCACCTCGATCGCCGCCGAAGCTGCATCCGAGACGGCCGCCGAAGCGGATTTCATCCGCACCTGCTCCAGCTCGCGGCGCAGCTTCTTCATCTCTTCTTCCTGGGCAGCGATCCGCTGGCGCAAGGCATCCGCGGGAGCCGCATCGCTCGCCCCAACCATCTGCCCAACCACACGAACCACGTCGAACCCGCGACGGAACTCGTTCAGCGCGCCGGTTCCGCTCACCGCCTCCACGCGCCGCACGCCGCTCGAGACTGAACCTTCGCCGACAAGCTTTAACAAACCGATCTCCCCGGTCGCACCGGTATGGGTTCCCCCGCACAGCTCGGTGGAAAAATCTCCTATCTTCACCACGCGCACGCGCTCGCCGTACTTCTCGCCGAACAGCGCCATCGCTCCCAGCTCATTGACGGCAACGTCGATCGGAACATCCACCATGGTCTCGACCTTCGTGTTCACCAGAACCTCACGATTCACCAGGTCCTCGATCTGCTGCAGCTCTTCTTCGGCCACGCCGGTGAAGTGTGAGAAATCGAACCGCAGCCTCGACTGGTTCACCAGCGACCCCGCCTGCTTCACATGCTTGCCCAGAACCTCGCGCAGCGCCGCGTGCAGCAGATGCGTTCCCGTGTGGTTGCGCTCGGTGGCGCGCCGATTTTCACCATCGACCACTGTGTCCACAGTGTCTCCAACCGCAAGCGCCTCGCGCACCTTCACCTTATGTGCAAAGACTCCCTGGACCGGCTTGGTCGCGCCCAGCACATCGGCAACAACCGTGTTGTGGTCGTCCGAGTAGAGCCAGCCGATGTCGCCCACCTGTCCGCCCGAGTCCGCATAGAAACTGGTGGCATCGAGCACGACCTCGCCCTGCTCGCCTGCCTTCAACTCCGGAACACCGACGCCATCCTTTACCAGCGCCAGGATCTTCGCGCCCTCGACCTTCAGCGCCGAGTAGCCCTCGAACTCCGTCTTCGTCAGCTCGCGATAGACGGGAGCCGCCGACTTCTGCGAGCCGCCCTTCCACGAAGCACGTGCGCGAGCCTGCTCTTCTTCCTTGGCGCGTTCGAAGCCCTCCATGTCGAACGCAATCCCCGCATCGCGCGCCGCATCCGTCATGAAGTCCAGCGGCATGCCAAAGGTCTCGTACAACTGAAAGCACTGCCGACCAGATAGAACAGGAACAATATTCTTTGTCCGGAGTACGCCTAACTGAAGACTGCGTTGAACAATCTCGGGAATTTCCTCTTCACTTGTAACTACGACATCATTCGAAACAGCCGCATCAACAATAGTCTGAGCAATAAGGTCTTCTAGCTTTCTAGATCCCACTTCGACTGTTCTAATAAAGCGATCTTCTTCATGAATCACAACATTTTGGATTTTTTCTTGAAGATTGACGAGTTCTGGATAAGCTGTCCCCATCAACTCCACAACTGGTTTAACCATGAAAAAGAAGAATTGTTTATTCGCGCCCCGCAGTCGACCGTGGCGGATAGCTCTTCGAATGATCTTTCGTAAAACATATCCTCGCCCCTCATTCGCAGGAAGTACGCCATCCGCAATTAAAAATGTAGTTGCCCGTGCATGGTCAGCAATAACTCGATATGACGCTGGAAGTGAGGATCCATTCGCGATATCGACGGTTTCATCTAAACCACCCATCAGCATGACATAGTGTTTCGCAGCTGCTATCAACGGAGTAAATAGGTCTGTTTCGTAATTTGACAACACTCCCTGCAGCACGCAAGCAATACGCTCAAGCCCCATGCCCGTATCGATCGAGGGCTTCGGCAGCGGAGTCAGTAGCGGTCCGCCCGGCGTTACCGTACGGTCGAACTGCATGAAGACGAGATTCCAGATCTCTACATACCGCTGCTCGTCCTCCCCGAAGGGCTTATCGACAGAAGGATCTTCGCCCGCATCTTTTCCGAGATCGTAATAGATCTCGCTACACGGCCCACACGGCCCGGTCTCGCCCATCGCCCAGAAGTTGTCCTTCGCGCCCAACTCGAAGATGCGCTCCGCAGGCACGCCCACATCGAGCCAATATTGATACGCCTCCGAATCGCGCGGCACGGCGTCGTCGCCCTCGAAGATCGTGCAGTACAGCCGCAATGGATCGATTCCGAACCACTCCTTCGAGGTCAGAAGCTCCCACGCGTAGGCGATGGCGTCCTTCTTGAAGTAGTCGCCGAAGCTGAAGTTGCCCAGCATCTCGAAGAAGGTGTGATGGCGCCGCGTGAAGCCGACGTTCTCCAGATCGTTGTGCTTGCCACCGGCGCGGACGCACTTCTGCGACGTCGCGGCGCGCGAGTAGTCGCGCTTCTCCAGGCCCAGGAAGACGTCCTTGAACTGGTTCATGCCTGCGTTGGTAAACAGCAGCGTGGGGTCGTTCGCTGGGACAAGCGACGCCGAATGCACTCTCCGATGCCCTTTACCTTCAAAAAACCGCAGAAAATCTTCGCGAATCTGACTTCCAGACCTGTAGTTCATAGATTTTTAAGTCTATCAGCGCGCGGCAGATTCAAGATGGGCTTTGGCCGGGCGGCGTCTAGATGCTGCGGATGCTTCCGCCATCCACTCCCCAGACCGAAGACGTGACGTAAGACGCAAGATCGCTCGCAAGAAAGACGATCACGTTGGCCACCTCCTCCGGCTCGCCCAGTCGCTCAAGCGGAAGCTGGCGGAGCTTCATCTCGTGATCCACGGCCTGACGCGGCGGCATGTTGTGGATCGAAGCCAGGCCGTCGGCGAAGCCTCCCGGGCGAGACCAGAAGGTGCTCCATATAGGCCCCGGAGCCACCGCGTTGACGCGAAGGTGCGGCCCTTCAGCCCGGGCAAGACTCTTGGTCAGCGCCAACATCGCGGCCTTCATCGCCGCATAATCGGACGGAACCGCTTCTGGCTGACGCCCCAGGTCCGACGCGTTGTTGACGATTGCGCCCTTGCCTTTCCGCCGCAGCACCGGCAGAAGATGACGTGTCACACGAACCATCGACATCAGGTTGAGCTCGAAGGTCCTCTCCCATTGCTCGTCCGTTATCTCCAGAAAAGGCTTCGGATCACCCTTGCCTACGTTGTTGACGAGAACATCGATCCCTTCCGGGAGCTGCGCGAGGATGGCATCCAGGCCCGCTTGAACCCCCGAAGCGGTGCCGAGGTCTGCCTCGACGGCGAATGCATTTACGCCAAAGCCGCGAACAAGCTCGGCGGTCTCCGCAAGCTTCATCGCGTCGTGATCGAGCATCGCGACATGCGCCCCTTCTTTTGCGAAGGCCAGAGCGGTCGCACGGCCGATGCCGTTGGCGGCTCCCGTGATCAATACGGTCTTCCCGGCTAATCCAGTCTCCATCTCGCGTCGCCTTTCCAAGGTAGTAAGTTCAGATGGCCATAGCGGCGATCAACAGTATCTCAAGCAAAGCCGGTTACCCTCAGATACCCGGCCGCCACGTAATCCCCTCGAGTCCCAACACATCGTCCTTCGTCGCCTTCAGCTGCGCAAACTCATCGCGAAACCGTACCATCTCCATGCAGCACACCAGGGCATCAAAGGCGTCTTCGCTGCCAAGGGCCTTGGCCATCACGCCGCGCCCCAACCCTTCGTATCTTCTTTCAGCAAGATACTTCTTCCGCGCCTCTGCATTGCTCTTCTTCACCGCGCCGGTCAGCAGGCGCGTGTACATCTCCACCAGCAACGGCTGCGGTTTCGCGATCGCGAGTTTCGCCGACTCGAACGGCCACACCCGAAAACCTGCTTCATGCAGCCGCATCAGAAACGGCATGGCCCGCAGGCTTCCCGTACCCACGCTCCCCGACCCACCAATCTGAAACGGAGACTTTGGCGTGATCCCCCGCACCTTGGCCGCGCGTTCCGGATCACCCTCCAGGAGCTTCGGCGTGATCTTGTTATCCATATCGGTGATGCGCATCGAGCGATGCAGATTTTCGCCGCAAAACTCCTCCGGCCGCTTGTGCGGCTTGCCCCAGAAGCGCGCGTCCCTCTTCACCTCTTCGCACTCGCGTGCCAGCCAAAGCTCGCCCTGCCCCGTGGCTACTTTTCGCCAGAACTCGAAGACCGTCGCGCACCCATGTTCCGCGAGGAACCATGCCGGAAAGCTGAAGCAGCAGTCCAGGCTAACCACCATACGCGGCGTCTCGCGCGACATCGCGATGAGCCACTCCACCAGCTCCTCGCGGGTGCGCCCAGCCTCAAGCGTCACCCTGCCCGCAGTCCATATGCCTGCCCAGATGTGCCGGCGCTGCCCTGCCGCATCGAGCCGGCCCGACCAGTCCACCGCCACAATGCGGTCCAGATCTCCCATCCCATCATCATCCTACCGGCGAGGAACTTTCCGCGGGCGCTCGCGTATATCAAAAACAGGAGAGAACCACCGATGCTCAAACTGCTCCTCTTCTGCGTGCTCCTCGTCACCTGCTGGCCCGTGGCCATCATCGCCGTTCTGCTTTATCCGCTTATCTGGCTCCTGCTGCTGCCCTTCCGGCTGGTGGGGATCGTCGTTGGAGGGACATTCGACCTTATCGCAGCTCTGTTCTTTCTTCCGGGCCGCATTCTACGGACGATCTAGCTCACCTGAACCAGCCGCACCAGCGCAAAGCCGACCAGGGCAAGCGAGAGCCACGCGAACCAGTCCCCCAGAAGCTGGTAGAGCGTACTGTGGTGCTCCACAGGGACATCCGCCAGCAACGTAGCGAAGCGAGCCGAATCGCTTCGTGCCTCCGCGATAATCCTCCCTCGACTATCGCTCACCGTCAGGTAGCCGGTTTTAGCCGAGCGCGCAACGCTGAACCCATCCTCGACGCCGCGCATTACCGCAATATGCCCGTGCCATGAGCGATCAATCCTGAAGTCCCAGGCTGGCACCAGTAACATGCCCACACCCGCCAATCCATATCGTCGCGACAGTCGCGTGAAGTCCATATCTTTACAGATCGTCACACCCCATATCTCCTTCGACCTGGGCAATACCGTGAGTGTCGTTCCGGGCTTCAGGTTCGACTCAAATGGCGGAAGCATATGGTGCTTGTCGTAGCTCGCCACTTCCGTCTGCGGCGCATACACACGCGCCTCGTTGTACGTAAACGGAGCAGCTACATGTACCGCACCCACCACAACCGTCGCACCCGTTTTATTCGCAACTGGCTGAAAGATCTCATCCGACTTTTTCGTACTCGGATCGATAATCACACCCAGCTTCTCCGGCAACACAACCGCCTGGGCTCCCTGCCCGGCAAGTTTCTCCACCTCGATCGAGTAATCGCGGAACAATCGTTCCGTTGGCGCACCTTCGTCGCTCACTCCCAGGTACCCCGGCGCATCCGATGCGATCAGCCCTACCCGAACTGTCTTTCCCAGCGGCTGCGCAAGGCGAATCGCACCGAAGAGCAGCACCGCCACAATCACCCCCGCAGTCGCGCCCATGACGCGCAGGGCCAGAGAACGCTGTTTCTTCCAGAGGTGGATTCCGATTGCAAACGCAGAGGAGAACAACACCAGAAGAAAGCTCATCCCCCATGGCCCTGTAATCGATGCGACCTGCAGGAAGGGCAGAAATCCCAGCTGCGAATAGGCGAGACTTCCTGCTGTTCCGTGCGGCGTCGTCAGGTTCCGGATGTACTCGAAGGAGACCCACACTGCGGGCAATGCGAGCAGCCCGCTCCACACGGCACCACGGAGGAAAAGTGCGCGAAACAACAGCACTCCCAGCGCGAAGAACGCGCCTGCCATCAAATACACCGCGACCCACACTGAGATAGGAGCTCTCAGGACGCCATGAAAGTAATGAAACATGTTCAGGCCGGCCACCATCATCGAGAGTGCCGCTCCCAGGGCCGCACTCCACCACGGGGCGCGCAGCGCGAACCACAACACGGGCGCCATCGCGAACCACATCAACGGCCACACGGGATTCAGGCCATTCCCGAACCAGAGCAGCACCACCGTGCAGGCAACCGCGAGCGTCTCGATACCTGCCAACCTGTATTTATTTGCGTATTCCATGCATGTACCTCTCGAAGGACCTGCGACAGAAATCTCGAAACTCGGCCTGCGACATTGCCATACGTCCGCCCAGATAGAGCATGATCAAGCCCTGCAGCAGCGCTCCCATCTCGAAGACGATCTCCCACACATCGTCTTCACGCAGGACCCCCGCAGCCATACCCTCTTTCAACACCTCCGCAGTCGGGTTGGCAGTAGGAGATCGCCCCGCCCTGAAGTCCTGCGGAAACTGACGCGCGCCTTCCCGTGGCTCCAGAAACATCAGCTCGAACAAGCGAGGATTCTCGAGCGCGTGGTCGAGAAAGATATTCATCAGCTTCTCGAGCCTCTTCTCCGTTCCTCCGGAGAGCTTCGCGCCATGCAGCCTTCCTGCAAGATCGGCGAATCCCTCATCGGCGAGAGCGTTCAACAGTCCCGCCCGATTGGGATAGTGGCGATAGACCGACATTGCCGTAACTCCAACCTCGCCGGCGACCCGTCGCATGGTGACGGCCTCGACTCCCTCTCGATCCAGCAGGCGGCGCGCTGCGACGGCCATCTTCTCCGACGTCGATTTCTTCGCAGTCATGTCTACACTGTATACATGAAAATCGAGAAAAGGAACCTCTCACTCACTCGTTCTCTAAAAATTCCACTTTTTCTGGGACGAACAGCGGCTTCCGCTAGGCTTCGTCCTCAATCGAGAGCTCTTCCGCCTCGTCCACATCGACGTTCCACTCGCGCAGAAGTTTAAAGATCGCGCTGGCAGAAAACCCCGCACGCATCAGCCTGCCCATGACACGAGCGGCCTGCTTCTTTGCCTCTTCCCCCGCCGGCTGCTTCATCCGCTTCCGCGCAACATACTCACGCGCCAGCGCAACCTCATCCACGTCGTCGTACGCCTTGGCCAGGGTCGAAGCGATCAGCTCTTTGTGAATGCCCTTCTGCGCTAGGTCCTGCTGCACACGCCTTCGTCCAAACTTCTCGTTCTCCTTGCGCAGCCGCGTGTAATCGGCGGCGAAGCGGGTGTCGCTCAGATAGTTGAGATCCTTCAGCCGCGCCACAACGTGATCCATCGCGCGCTCGCCTGCCTCGCCCTCTTCGGCTCGCATCCGCATCAACCGCTTCAGATCGCGCACAGTGCGCATCTTCCGCGCCAAGGCACCGACCGCGTAGTCAAACAGCGCCGTCTCGCTGAGCGGCTCTCTTTTCTTAGGCCTTGCAAACGCCATTACTGCATCGACCCCGAATAGGTGTTCGACCGCGTCCACCGGTCGCACCACTCTCCTACTTCCTCATACCAGCGCTGAGAGTTCTGCGGCTTCAGCACCCAGTGTCCTTCATCGGGGAAGTAAAGCATCCGCGACGGTACATGGAGCTGCTGCAACGCGGTGAACAACTGAAGGCCCTCGCTCACGTCCAGCCTGTAGTCAAGCTGTCCATGAATCACCAGCGTCGGAGTCTTCGCATTTTTTATCGAGAGCAGCGGCGACCACTTTCTGAACGGGTCCATCGCCACGGGCTTTTCCGAGTATCTCCACGGCTGTCCCGGCTCCATGTCTCCAGGCGAGCGAAACTCCCATTCGTTGAACCACAGTTCTTCGGTTGTGCCATAGGCGCTCTGTGGATTGAACATTCCATCGTGCGTCACGATGCAGGCAAAGCGTGTCGTGTGCGTAAGAATCCAGTTCGTCATAAAGCCGCCATAGCTTCCGCCCAGCGCGCACTCCCGCGTCTTATCGACGAAGCTGTAATGCTGCTCGACGTAGTCCATGCCCTTCATCAGGTCGACATACGCCTTGCCTCCCCAGTCACCATTCACGCCATCGATGAACGCCTGCCCGTACCCCGTCGACCCGCGCGGATTGATCATCACCACCACGTATCCGCTCGCCGCCATCAACTCGGGATTCCAGCGATAGCTCCATGCATCTCCCCACGCTTCCTGCGGACCGCCGTGGATGAGGAACTTCACCGGATACTTATTTCCCTCGTCGAAACCCGGCGGCCGCAGCAAAAAACCCTGCACCGTCGTATTCTCCGCGCCCGGAAACATGAAGCTCTCCATGTGAGGAAGATCGAGCTGATTCAGCACAGCGTCGTTCCCGTGCGTCAGCCGAACCACCGGGGCTCCGCCGCGCCCCTCCGCATCCAGCGGAATCACCGAGATCGCCGCCGGAGTCCGGACCGTCATCATCGAGGTCACGATCATCCGGCCATCCTTCGCCACCTGCAACTCACCGTACTCTGCCCTGTTCGCAATCGCAGTCGCCTCCGGCAGGTCTACCCCCACCGACATCACGTTCGCCTCGCCCATCTCTTCGCTTACGAAGTAGATGGTCTTCGAATCCGGAGCCCACGCAAACTCATTGATCCAATGGTCGGAGCGGGGCAGCAGGTCTTTGAGAGGCCCCTCCACTTGCGCGGTGGGCCGGCGGAGCTGAGACTTCGCCGTACGCGTCCCGGCAGCTACTTCGCCGTCCGGCTGCGCTGCGGCACTCAAACCTGCGTGCCGATCAAACACCACCAGCCGGAACCGGTCACTCTCATATCCCGCGCGAGCCTGCGAACGAAACGCCAACCACCTTCCATCCTGCGAGTAAGCTGGCGCGTCGTCGCTCCCCTGCGAGGTCGAGATCTTCACGGGCCGTTCCCCCGCCTCATCGAGACGCAGGGTGAAGATGTCGTTGTTCGTGCTCGCCGCCCGAACCGCATCGAGGTTCGTCACAAAGGCGATCTCGTGGGAGTCGGGCGCCCATGCGTATCCCACCGGTCCGCCGAGCGAGAACACCGGCGCCTCTGCATCCCCGATCCATCGCCTCGGAGTAAGATCGCGCACCGCATTCCCATCCGTGGCACTGACGACCAGCACATGGCTTCGCCTGGGTCCGACGTATGAGTTCCAGTGCCGGTACAGCAGGTGGTCGAAGGTCATCGCCTTCACCTTGCTCTTCGCCGCAGCCTCATCTCTTCGACGATCGCAGTTCTCCTCGTCCAGCCAGGTCTCCTCGTCGCTGCACTCGGGATACACCCGGGACACAAACAGCATTCGCTTCGAATCCGGCGACCATACTGCGCCATCCGCCTCCGTGCTCACATGCGTCAGTTGCCTCGGGTTTCCCATTCTTCCATCGGCATCATTCCAATCGGCTACATATATCTGCGAAGACGCTCCACCATCTACTGAGACGAAGGAAACATGTTTCCCATCCGGGGAGAATCTTCCATTGCTCTCGCCTTCCTTCCAGAAGGTCACCTGCTGTTCGCGTCCGCCGCCCATCGGCACAACCCACAGATGCGAGAGCTTCGTATTCGCGGTCAGATCCACGGCCACCGAAGAGAACATCACCCATTTACCGGAAGGCGAGATCTGCGGGTCGCTCAGCCGTTTCATTCTTTGCAGATCGGCGAAGGTCATCGGCCTTCGCATGGAACCTTCGGCCGTGTCCTGCTCCACGGTTATACTCCCCGGCATCCTCTTTGCAGCCCCTGCACGGCCCGGACCCTCCACCTGCGCCAACGCTGCGGTTCCGGCGATCAGCCCGATCCATGCCCCTGCCAGAATCTTCATTGCACGGTGACTCCCGCGCCAGTCTATAACGGAGGACACCGCGTGCTACACACCGCGAGAGTCATCAGGACCACGGCAGGTACCCGCGCGCGGCCACCACTTCGTCTCCCCGCTTCACGCGATCACTCCCGTTGGGTTATCCCATCCGGGCAGGAGCAGCGGCACCATTCCGGAGACGCGTTGCGTTCGCCGCAACCACCTTCAGCGGGTAGCTCCGCGAAGATACAAGCTTTCCCGCCAATCTCTCGACACGGCGAGAACGATCGCTCGACTCAGTACTCTCCATCGCGCGGCCCAGCTTCGCCGCAAGTGCTTCCAGTCCCGCAACTGTCTCATCCGCCATGCGCCGCCGAACCTGCATGACGCTGTCGGCACATACCAGCAGGGCTCCGGCCATATGCTCGCCTGTCGTCGTTACCGGCACAAGAATGGCTCGACTGTTGCTCCCACGTTCGTCACTGCCGAGGGAGATCACCATGCTGCCGGCTCCGATCCGAACTCCCTCGCCCCACCGCCCCCCACGGATGCGCTCCTCTTCCCTCATTCGTCCCAGCCATCGCTCGACCATCCCGACCGTCGCGCTATCCAAGCCTTCGCTGGCCGCAATGTACAGGGGGCCCTCACCGTCGCGGGCGAGAAGCGCGACACGGCGGAAGGCGCTTCTGGCAGCGATCACCCCGCAGACTCGTCGTCCCAGCATCGCTAAGTCACTGTTGCGCATCATTCTTACGTCCAGACGGGTGTACGCCTCCATCTCTTCGCGTCCGCGGCGCTCCCGGTCTCGCTCCGCTCGGACAGCCCACAGCCGCGACCAGGTTACCCCCAGCGCACCCGCCAGCCCCAGTATTACGGTTCCGTATGCCAAACGCGGCCAAATTTCGTGCAACGCTGTCAGCATCAACTAACCTCCGCTTGTCGCGTCTATCCTGTATAAGGAGACGACCTGTAATCTTGAAGCCGCCGTTCTCCCGCATGGAGCAACCGATTCGATGAAGCCCGCCTCAGCGATCTCCGTCAGCATTCTCGCAGCGTCTCTCATTCCCGTATCGGTGAATTGCACGCGGGTCTTCGGGTTTGTCCCAAATTGGAACACTACTGTCTACGCCGCAGAAGACCAGGGCTTCGGCCCGCTCGACCCCGCACCCCCCTCGGGAATCACCGTCGACGAGATCATCAAGAAGTTCGGCGAACGTGAAAGCCAATTCAACCAGGCCAGGCAGAACTACATCTTTCGTCAGTCCGTGAAGGTCCAGACCCTCTCGGAGGACACCGGCAGGCCCGACGGCGAATACCAGCAGGTCACCGATATCACCTTTGACAAGCAGGGCCGCCGCGCCGAGCGCGTCGTCTTCGCTCCTCAGAACTCCCTCCAGCGTGTCCTGATGACCCCGGCAGACTTCGAAGAGATCGAGCATCGCCTCCCCTTCGTGCTCACCGCCGAGGAGATGCCCCAGTACGACATCAAGTACCTCGGTCGCCAGAAGGTCGACGAGCTCGACACCTACGTCTTCGAGGCCGGTCCCAAGACCCTCGAAAAGGGAAAACGCTACTTCCAGGGCAAGGTCTGGGTCGACCAGCAGGATTACCAGATCGTCCTCATCAACGGACAGACGGTCCCGCAGGATATGCGAAAGGGCCATGAGGACCTTCAGCCGCCCTTCACCACCTACTACGAGCAGATCGACGGCAAGTACTGGTTCCCGACCTACACGAAGGCCGAAGGCACCCTGCACTTCCCTGCCTCAAACGGCGCGGCGCGGCAGGACGTTCACATGCGCAACATCGTCCGCTACACCGACTATAAGCAGTTCCGTGCCACCAGCCGCATCATCTACAACGGGGAGGACATCACCAACAACCGCGCCCCCGAGGACGACAAGGATAAAGCTGCGCAGCCGGACAAAAACCAGCAGCAACCACCTGTAGCGAACCCGCCCCGGTAACCGATCCCCTGTCGCAATGCAACGCCCCGATCCCCCTCTTAGGGGTCGGAGCGTTTCCGCTAATCAATGAATCTCGAACGTATCTCGCGCTTCGAGTGGCCTGCTACGCTGTCTGACAATGGGCGTCCGGATCGGCGTGCTGCTCCATCATCCACCGATCCATCATGGTCCCCGCGCATCTGGCCCCGCATAGATGCTTCACTCCGTCCGAGTGTGCATGATACGTCTGCCATCGCGTCAGCTTTATCAGAGGCTGATCTTCCTCCGGCTTCTGGCCCGGGAAACAATCCACCCACGCCAGCCACCACCCATCCGATTCCTTCTTCTTCCCACACACATCACACGCGTAACTTTCGCTGTAAGCCATCTTTACTCTCCACCGCTAAGAACATTTTCTCGCACTGCACTAGCGCAGCGCCACCGGGTCCACGCGTCCCGAGTCGGCAAGCATCTGCCAATCCGATTCGTCGACTGCCTCGAAGTCCTCACCCTTCAGGGTCTTCAACCGCGCCAGGTCGTTGTCGCTCCAGCGCTTGTCCGGTTCGCCGATGATAAACCACGGGCCTCCATTGTCCGAAAGGATCATGCCGTACTTTTTAAACCCCTTCAGGATGACCTGGTTCTCCTTCGAAAACCTGGAGATGTCGTAGTCGGCCCGCAGGCGGAAGCGCTGGCCCATCGGGGGATAGGTCGGGTCTGTAATCCTCGAAGCAAAGTGCCGCGCCGGCCAGACATAGAGCCTCTGCGTCTTGGGAGTCGTAAATCGAATCGCGTGCTTGACCTCGCCGGCTGCCACCTCGTCATACCGCAGAAGGCCGGGGAGAACTGCCAGCCCGGCGGCGTCGGTCGAGGTCTTGTCCGGCGCGCGGAGCGCATTGCTGGTCAGGTCCATCTTGATGCCCGCACCGCCGCCCCAGCTTCCGTCCTTTTGCTTCACCATGCCGCCCACCTCCGTCAGCATGCAGCGCCCCTCGTCCACCATGATGACGTGCCGGTCCGAATCCTCCGGAGAGTTCCATCCACCCTCCACCAGCGCGCCTTCGGGGGTAGGGTAGTGTCCCGAATCGCTCTCTTCTCCATACATGAATGTGATGGGAATCCGTGGCCGGCCCGGCTTGATGATCGTGATGGGAATACCGTTCGTCGGGTCTGAACCAAAGTTGGGGTGCAACACAAGGGCCGGCCCCATCCGCTGGATGTAATCCTCCGAATGCTTGTCCTTCTTGAGGGTGTCGATCGGCGTGTTCCAGACACTATCCGCAGGAAATACCGGGCAACCGGCGATATGCGGACCCGAGCCCGAGTTGGGACCGGCAGCACCGGCCACTCCCGATCCCACCGCCGCCAGCTTCGATGCCGCCATCACTGCATCCGCTTCGGATGGGATCTTGGAGTGCCAGACAAGGATAACCACGGCTATGCCGAACAAAACTGCGCCCATCTGATTCTTCTTGCTGGACTTCATTCACCCTCCATAAACGAATCCCGCGGAAAGGGTCCGTTCGTCAGCACCCATCATAATCTGCAATTCCTGAGCAAACCGGAATTTATGGTTTGCATCTTATTCCACGTCGGTAACCAATTGCCCGTGAAGCGTCCACTCTAATTGTGTTCCCGTTCGCAGGCGCTTCGACCGCACTGTCCTCCCCGACCCGGCCCCTATCTCCATCGCACGAATTGCAGCGCTTGCGCCTGTGAAGGTTCGTTTTTCTGCCCTTTCTCCCCTATGGCAAAAGTACTCATTATCGGCGCCGGCGTTATGGGTCTCGCAGCTGCCTGGCAAGCGGTTCGCGATGGCCATGAGGTCGATCTGGTCGAGGCTGCCCCCGAGCCCGGAGGAATGGCCGCGCACTTCGACTTCGATGGCGATTCCATCGAGCGCTTCTACCACTTCGTCTGCCGCACCGACTTTCCCACCTTCGACCTTCTTCGCGAGCTGGGCATGGAAGACCGCCTCCGCTGGAGAAACACCTCGATGGGCTTCTACACCGATGGGCGGCTTCACCCCTGGGGCAATCCGCTCGCCCTCCTCCGCCTTCCCAACGCTCCTCTTCTCGCCAAGCTGCGCTACGGTCTGCTTGCCTACGTCAGTACCCGCCGCGACAGCTGGCCCGCGCTCGAGAATGAGTCCGCAAAGGATTGGATCATCCGCTGGTGCGGCGAAGAAGCCTATCGCCGTTTCTGGAAGACTTTGCTCGAGTTCAAGTTCTACGAGTACGCCGACAACATCTCCGCCGCATGGATATGGACCCGCATTCGCCGCATCGGCCGTTCGCGATCCAGCATCATGCAGGAGCAGCTCGGCTATATCGATGGAGGTTCCCAGACCCTCATCGACGCCCTCGTCCAGGCCATCGAATCCGCCGGTGGCCGCATCCATCTCGGCTCCCCCGTCCAGTTCGTCACCACAAGGGAGAACCGGGTCACCGGCGCCGAGACCTCGGCAAGGCACTTTTCCGCGGACTTCGTCATCTCCACCACGCCAACACCTTACGTCGCGGACATGGTTCCCGACCTCCCCGAAGATTGGAAGCAACGCTATCGGGCCATTCAGAACATCGGCGTCATCTGCGTCGTCTTCAAGCTGCGTCGCCAGGTTACCCCGCACTTCTGGGTCAACATCTCCGTACCCGATCTCACCATTCCCGGCGTCGTCGAGCTCACCAACCTCCGCAAGGAGATCGGCAGAACCATCGTCTACATCCCTTATTACATGCCGGTTACCAATGAAAAATTCTTCTGGCCCGACGAGCGCCTGCTGGCCGAAGGCTTCGGCTGTCTCCTGAGACTCAATCCCAGCCTGGTCCCCGACGACATCCTCGCTACGCGCGTGGCCCGCCTGCGATTCGGCCAGCCAGTGTGCGAGCCTGGCTTCGCCTCCAGAATCCCTCCGGTTCAGACTCCCATCGAAGGCCTTCAGATCGCCGATACCTGCTTCTACTACCCCGAGGATCGCGGGATCGCCGAGAGCATTCGGCTTGGCCGTGCCATGGCAGGCTCCATTCCCGCCCTGTTCCCCACGACAAGGCCCTCCCGCCGTGTGGAGACAACCGTTTGGACCCATTGACTTTCAAGAGCTCTCCCGCTGAGTCCGGGAAGACTGGATTGTCTTCGACGACCCAGACCGCCCTCAACCTCGGCGGCCTCTTCCTGCTCGCAGTCGTCGTTCAGATCATCGGATTCAAGCGCATCTCCGGCCCTTACGATGAGTTCCTCTCACTCTACGGCGCAGACCGCGTGCTGCACGGAGGCCTTCCCTATCGCGATTTCTGGACCATGTATGGTCCCGCTCAGTTCTACGCGATAGCGCTTTTCTTCAAGCTATTTGGAATCAGCGCGCTCACCGGACGTATCTACGACGCCTTGATCCGTGCCGGCATCGCCTGCGCCTGTTACTCCCTGGCCCGCCTGCTCACGGGGCCAAGGTGGGCGTTTGCCGCCTTTGCGGCGGTCATCCTCTGGCTGACGGGAATCTACTACCCTTCCTACAACTTCCCCGTCTACCCGGCCATGCTGGCCTCGCTGGTAAGCTGTCTCTTCTTCGCACGCTTTCTGCGCGAATCTTCCAACAAAAGATCTCTGTTTCTGGCAGGGCTCTTTGTAAGCGTGGCAGCCATCTTCCGCCATGACTCCGGCTTCTACATCTGCTTCGCCGAGCTGCTGATGCTCGTCTGGACAGCACGTCGTCGTCGGCCCGGCCAGACGCGCCAGAACCAGTTCGCTACGGTGGGCCGCCGTCTACTTCTCTATCTCACTGCGGTCGTCCTCATCGCTGGGCCCGTCTACGGCATCATCGTTTTCAAGGCAGGCGTTCAGAACGTCTTCTACGACCTCTTCTACGTTCCTGCCGTGATCTACCCCAAGGTCCGCCGTCTCCCCTTTTTAACTCCCGAGACATTGCAACTGCTCCGTCAACCTTTTTCCTGGGACGGTAGAACCGCCGTCGAATCGCTCATCGTCTTCTTCCCCATCTTTGCAATCCTTTCGGCCTTCCTCTCGCTCTTCACCTCCCGCCGGTCCCGTATCTTTCCCACGACCTGGCAGCGACAGACCTTCTCTCTCCTGCTTCTGCTGGCCTCGCTCTTCTTCGTGAAAGGCATGATCCGCGTCGGTCCCGTCCAACTCATCCAGAGCATCATCGTCTGCCTTACGGTTCTCGCGATCCTCTTCGGTCATCTTCGCCAGGTGAGCCGCCCGGTCGCTGTCTCTCTCTATGTGACAGCATTGTTCCTCGCTCTCTGCACAGCTCCGATGCTCTCCCACATCCTTACCTTCGGCCGCCGAAATCTCCGGGACACCATCCACCCGCAGGCATACGATTCCTTTTATCGCCGCTGCCATCCCCCCGCCGCTCTAAGCCGTGCGCGCTGCATCCTCATAGACCCCGATGACCTCCTCGCCGTTCAGGAGATTGAGAGACGCAGCACCCCCGACCAGCCCATCTACGTCGGCAACGGACGCCACGATCGCATCTTCTGGAACGACGTTCGCCTCTATTTCCTCGCCGGGCGCGGCTCCATTACCCGCTGGTACGATCTTCATCCCGGAGTGCAGACTACCCTGCCTATTCAGAACCAGATCATCGACGCCATGGGCCGCGAGAACCCACCAGTCATCGCGATCAACTCCACCTGGGACAACAACATCGAGCCCAACCAGAGCCGCTACTCCAGCGGAGTAACTGCCCTGGACGACTACATCCGCTCCCACTACACCGCACAGGCCGCCTACGGGAAGATCACCATCCTGACCCCCTCGCACTAAATTGATTTTTTCTTGAGTCGGAACGCTATCGGAGAAGAACCAGCAGCCGAGCCACGACCTCAGGCTGCCGGTTCATTGTGCTCGAAGTAGAGATACTTTCTCCACGCAGCATCCGCGCTTCCAATCATCCGCATGATGTGCCGGGAGGTGTGCAGCGAAAAGGGTCTCGGTTCCCGCTTCAGCTTCATGTCCGTCAACTCGTGAAGAAGCTGGTTGCCCTTCCTCCGATTGCAGGAGTGGCAACAGGCCACAAGGTTCTCCCAGGTCGACAATCCTCCACGCGACCGCGGAATCACATGATCGAGCGTGAGCTCCGACGCCGTGAGCACCATATCGCAGTACTGGCAGCTGTTCCGATCGCGCAGCAGGATGTTCTTGCGTGACAGCGCTCGCGTCTGGTGCGGAATCCTCCTGTACTCCAGCAGCCGGATCACGCTCGGCATCGGAACCCGCATCCGTGCCGCATGCAGCATCTGGCCCTGCTCTTCTTCCGTCCGCGCCACTCCCTTCAGCACCAGCACCAGGGCCCGCCGCGCGCCGCAGATGTTGATCGGTTCGTACGATGCGTTCAACACCAGCACCGGTGTCTGCATCGCCGACTGTCGAAACACGCCGGCCCGAACCTCCGTTCCCGTCAGCACACGCGCCGGGCTCCCTGGCAGATGTCCCGCGTGCCGCTTTCCAATTAGTACCTGCTTGCGCTTCTTCCCCGATTGCATCTTCCTGTCCTCCGGTCGAACACTCTCAGCTCCACAACCCGCTCAATCTCCCGCCACTGCTTCCATCTCGTCCTGCGCGCCCCACCTCGCGATCATCTCCTTTTGCGCACGCGCCACCGTCGCCACCCACACCTTCGAGGCTCCTGCGTGTCGCAGCACACGGGCACACTCCCGCGCCGTCGCTCCCGTCGTGTAAATGTCATCCACCAGCAGAACCTCGCAGCCGCTCACGGCCGCAGGATCCTTCACGGTAAAAGCCCCGCGAAGATTCCGCCGGCGTTCCCGCGAACTCAGGCCAAACTGGCTCTCTGTCTTCCGTGTGCGAATCAACGCTCCATGCGCCGCCCGCAGCCGCCAGCTCGCGCCGCTCCGTCCCAGCTTGCGAACCGCTTCCTCGGCCAGCAGCACCGACTGGTTATATCCGCGCTGCCTCTGCCAGGCTTGAAACAGCGGAACCGCAATCACCACCAGCTCCCGTCCCATTCCCTCAGCGCCCATCCTCTCGATGACCCGAGCCAGCAGCCTGCCCAGTGGCCGCGCCACACTCTCCGCGCGTTCGTACTTCAGCAGCTGGATCGCCTCGCGCATGCCATCCGCATAAACACCCCACGCCGCTGCCCGCTCGAACTCCGGGGGAACCATTCTGCATGGTCCGCACAACACACCCGCTCCCTCCATCTGCCGCTCGAATCGCACACCATCCAGATCGAGTGCCTCGCCGCACCGCGCGCACAGCTCCGCCAGCTGCTCTCGCAGCGCATCGACGCATTCATCGCATAAAGGGGAGAGCCCAGCGCCCGGCAACGGTCCCCCACAGACCCTGCAATCGGCTGGAAAAAAGGTTGTTACCAGATCGTCGACCATCGCCCGAACCAGTTGGCCCGGACTCTTCAGCACGCGGGACACAGCGCGCCACTCCTCCACTCCGCCCGGCGGTCCTCCCGGCGGAGCTCCATGAACAGTCCCGAGCGCATTGTCTATCCAGCGTTGGCTGAAGACGCACCTCACTCGCAGCAACGAACATCGTGCCGTTGCTCGAAGTATAGTCCTGCCCTGCTCCCCCACGTCAAGAATCACGCACCATGCCAGGTGCGGCTGTGCTAAACCTGAAACCATGCTTCGTGTTCTCACATGGTGCGCCAAGTGCCTCTTTCTCTATCTCCTCGTTGCGATGCTGGCCATCAAGTTCGCCTGGATCGTCGTTCTCCCCGTCTGGGCCATCGCCACCAGGATGCACTGGACCACGGTCAACCGTTTCGTCTTTCTTCTCAGTTACTTCCTCCCCATCTTCACAGCCACAGGCTTCCTCCTGGGTTTCGTCCCCTTCGGACGCCTTCGCAAGGCGGTACTTGAGCTTGCCCCCGGTCTCGCCCGCTTTGTCGAACCCGATAGGATTCCCGCGATTTACGTGGCCTGGCTGCCGGTCAGCATCGCCTTTTTGGTGCGCTTTTTTACCTGGCAGTCACGCA
Source organism: Edaphobacter modestus (assembly GCF_004217555.1). Lineage (GTDB taxonomy): Bacteria > Acidobacteriota > Terriglobia > Terriglobales > Acidobacteriaceae > Edaphobacter > Edaphobacter modestus. Next base: position 3,937,803 of record NZ_SHKW01000001.1, on the reverse strand, counting down.
ACGCCAGCGTTCTCGGCGGCAAAGACACCGCTGGCAGAGCGGCCCGCTTCTTCGGAACCCTCAACTCCCAGACTCCTGCTCTCTTCGACAATCGCTGGGCCCAGGACCGTTTCCTCTTCACCGGCCCCATGCTTTTCCTGATGGCCTGCGCGGTCGCCGTGCTCCTGCGACACGCCCTCTTCGGCCGACCCTCCGCCCCCAGCGAACTCCCCGAATCCGAGTCCCTGGACTAGGCAGCGTGCCAGAATCCCTTGTTGTTCGAGCTCTGATTTCGATCGCAAAAGGTCGATAATCCCGAACGACACCAGACGTTCGTCTCCAGCTTGCCGCGCCCCATCGCTGGTACACTCAACCAGCCGCAACGCCACGAGACGCGGAGACCTCTTTAGCTATGGCGACCACCACCACCAAGCCAGATTTCCAGTCCTTCGTTCCCGCCACCGAGTCGCGGCCCGAATTCACCCTCCGCGCCCTCCTGCTCGGCGCAATCTTCGGAGTCCTCTTCGGAGCCGTCACCGTCTACGTCGGCCTCCGCGCCGGTCTCACCGTAGCTGCTTCCATCCCCATCTCCGTCTTGTCGATCTCTATCTTGAGGGCCTTCGGCCGCGCCAGCATCCTTGAGAACAACATCGTCCAGACCACCGGAAACGCCGGCCAGTCCATCGCCTCGGGAGTCATCTTCACCCTCCCGGCCCTCATCTTCCTCGGCTTCGATCTCGAATCGACACGCATCTTCGCCTTGGCTCTCTTCGGAGGCTGGCTCGGCGTCCTCTTCATGATTCCCCTCCGCCGCCAGCTCATCGTCGAGGAGCACGGCACCCTTACCTACCCCGAAGGCACCGCCTGCGCCGACGTCCTCATGGCCGGCGAGCGCGGAGGCTCCTTCGCCTCCCGTGTCTTCCTCGGCCTCGGACTCGGCGGCCTCTACACCCTCTTCCAGAACGAGAACCTCTTCGGCCTCTTCCCCGGGACCCCGAACCGCTCCTTCGACATCGGCGAACAGCACCTCCTCAAGGGAGGAGCCATCCGCGCCGACGTTACCCCCGAGTATCTCGGCGTCGGCTACATCATCGGCATGCGCGTCGCCGCCGTCATGCTCGCGGGCGGCGTCTTCTCCTGGCTCGTCCTGATGCCCGCCATTTACTTCTTCGGCTCGCATCTCTCCACGCCGCTCTATCCGGGCACGACGCTCATCCGCGACATGAGCCCCTCGCAGCTCTGGTCCACCTACGTCCGCCCCATGGGCGCGGGAGCCGTCGCCTGCAGCGGCCTCATCACGCTGCTCCGCACCGCTCCCACGATCATCGCCGCCCTCGCCGAAGGCTTCCGCTCCATCTTCAAAAACACCGCAACAAAATCGGACTCGTCGAACCCGGCTGACGTAGGAAACCCCGCCCGCACAGAGCACGACCTCCCCTGGTCCGTCGTCATCGGGGGCTCCGTCCTTCTCATCGTCCTGCTTTGGGTCTTCCTCCAGTTCAAGCCCGTCCCGGGCGCGCAGGTGGGTGCGTTCGCCAACCTCGCTGCGGCGTTCCTCGTCGTCCTCTTCGGCTTCCTCTTCGTCACCGTCTCGGCGCGCATCGTTGGCATCGTCGGATCGTCAGCATCGCCAGTCTCCGGCATGACCATCGCCGCCCTGATGGCCACCGCCGCCATCTTCCTGGTCAAAGGCTGGACCGCCCCCGCCTTCGGTGCCCTTGCCATCACCATCGGGGGCATCGTCTGCATCGCCGCCGCCAACGCCGGAGACACCGCGCAGGATCTTAAGACCGGTTATCTGATCGGCGCCACGCCATGGAAGCAGCAGCTCGCCATCATGATCGGGGTCATCGTCTCCGTCCTCTCCATCGGCATCACGCTCAACGCCATGAACAAGGGACTCGAAAGCTTCCAGCGCATGCCTCGTCCTGTCGCGCTGAACCTCTCGCAGCTTCCCGACGGAGTGCAGAACCAGGGCAGCTTCACCCGCGATCGCATCCACCTTGCCGACAGCCAGGGTGCCCCATCCTCGCCGCCATCGGGTTCGCAGGATGCCGCCGGCGAGATCACCAACGCCCGCAGCTACATCCTGCTCAACGCAATCGGCTCCTCCACCCTCGCCGACGGCAAGTACCTCTACAACCCCGCAACCGGACAGATCGAAGTCCAGTGGACACAGGGCATAGGCAGTGAGAAAGCCGCCGCGCCCCAGGGCCGCCTGATGGCGACCGTCATCAACGGCATCCTCAGCCGCAAGCTCCCCTGGTCGCTCGTTCTTCTCGGCGTCGCTCTCGTCATCATGGTCGAGCTGCTCGGCGTCCGCTCCCTCACCCTCGCGGTCGGAGCCTACCTCTCCATCGGCACCACTCTCGCCATCTTCGTCGGCGGCGTCATGCGCTGGATGGTCGACCGCGCCGTCGAGAAGCAGTACGAGATCGGAGCCGAGACCGAACTCAAGGCCTCACTTGAACTCTGGAGTCGCGATCGAGAGGCGTGGCTGGCGCAACATCCTGACTTCAATCCTGCCGACCCGAAACATCTCGACACGGCCACCGGCCTGCCTGACCGGACCTTCTGCCTGCGCAGCCCCGAGATCGAATCCGAGATATCCTCAGGCTCTCTCTACGCCTCCGGCCTCATCGCCGCAGGCGGTATCGTCGGCCTGATCGGCGTCGCCGTCAAACTCTACGAATCCGCCACCGATCGCACCATCCCGCGCTTCAGCGATCACAACCTGCTCCACCACGACTGGGTCAGCGTCGTCATGTTCGCTCTGCTCGCCTACTCGCTCTACTACTTCGCGCGCAAGCCGCTCGACCAACTCGATAAGGTATCCAAATGAAGAATCGCTTCCTCGCCCTGCTGCTCTCCCTCGCCATCGCCCCGCTCGCCCACGCCGACGACGCCTCCAAGCGCGCCAAGGTCGAGGAGTTGATTCAGATCACCAAATTGAATCAGCTCATGGGCCAGATGACGAACCAGATGACAGCACGAATGAAGACCCTGGCGGACCAGCAGAGCGCCAATCGCAGCTTCACGCCCGCCCAGCAGAAGCTCGTCACCGACTACGTAACCCAGATTCAAACCATCACCCAGAATGCTGTCTCGTGGGAAAAAATCAAGCCCACGGTCGTCCAGGTCTACATCGACACCTATACCGACCAGGAACTCGACGGGATCCTCGCCTTTTACCACTCCCCCGCGGGCCAGGCCCTCATCGCCAAATCCCCTCAGCTCATGACCCGAACCATGCAGCTGGTGCAGACGCAGATGAACGAAGTCCAGCCCCAGATGCGGCAGGCGAATGAAGATTTCACTCGCAAGATGAAGGAACTCGGTCCTGTGGGTCCAGCGTCAAACCAGCCGACCGTTGCCCCGACATCGCACCCCTGAGCTCAAAGCTCTCAACTCAGCTTCTCTTTGCTCAACTCTTCATCGCGCTTTTCGATCTGTTCCGACTCGACCGGCTTCAGGCCGCGCAGGGTCTCCAGCAGCTTCGCGGGCTGAAACGACTCCACGCGAAAATCCGCGCTCGGACACTCTGGTCCTCCAACCACAGAGATCACAATGATTGGAACATCCGGCGTCACCGCTTTGAAGCTTCGGGCTAGATCCTCGGCCGAGATATCGTCCATCTCCCCATCCATCACGACGCCGTCGAGCGCCGGGTAGCGTCGGAAGGTTTCGAGCGCCTCGGAGCCGCTGTACGCCGTAAGGACATTGAACTTTGCGGTCTCAAGCACCAGCTTGCGGGTTGAGATACTTCCGGGGAACTCGCGGTCTATGACCAGAAAACACGGCCTTATCATTCGGGGATTATCTTTGATTCCGCATCTTCCTGTCACTCGACCGCAAAAGGTTCTTCCTTCGTGACAAGGACCTCTGCGGTCTTTCAATGTGGAAACAGTTTCTGGTCCTACCACTCCTCTGCTAGCATTAGCTCCGCCATGACCACCATCAACTCCGCCCGCCGCGAACTCCTCAAGCTTGGCGGCATGGGACTGGCGGCGACTGCCGCCGCTGCCGTGCCTTCCGCCTACGCCGCTCCCCGGTCCTCCTCAGCCGCCTTTCCCGCAGGTGCCATCTTCGACATTCGCTCCTTCGGTGCACTCGGCGACGGCAAGACCATCGACTCCCCCGCCATCAACAAAGCCATCGAGGCTGCAGCCGCGGCTGGCGGAGGCACCGTCTTCTTCCCCGCCGGAACCTGGCTCTCCTTCTCCATCCGGCTCAAGAGCCACGTCTCGCTCTATCTCTCGCAGGGTTGCGTGCTCCTCGCCGCCGACTCTCCCAAGCCCGGCGAGACCACCGGCTACAACGGCGGAACCTACGACGCCGCCGAGCCCAACACCGCCTGGGACGCCTATCAGGACTACGGCCACAATCACTGGAAGAACTCGCTCATATGGGGCATCGACATCCAGGACGTGTCCATCATCGGCCCCGGTTTGATCTACGGCAAAGGCCTCAGCTATGGCGCGGGCCCAGGGCGTCCGCCGAACCAGGCGCAGAACAACCGCGGCTTCGGCCCCGAGCGCCCCGCCAACGCTCCACCTCCGCGTCCTCCTCGCGGCAACTACGCCATGTTCCAGGCCGAGCAGCCCGGAGTCGGCAACAAGGCCATCGCTCTCAAGAACTGCCGCAACGTTCTCTTCCGCGACTTCTCCATCCTCAAGGGTGGACACTTCGGCCTTCTGCTCACCGGAGTCGATAACCTCACCATCGACAACCTCACCATCGACACCGACCGCGACGGCATGGACATCGACTGCTGCCGCAACGTCCGCGTCTCCAACTGCTACGTCAACTCGCCCTGGGACGACGCCATCTGCCCGAAGTCCAGTTACGCTCTCGGCTACGCGCGGGCTACCGAGAACATGACCATCACCAACTGCTACGTCGCCGGCTCCTACGAACTCGGAACCATGCTTGATGGCACCTACAAGAAATTTGCCGCCGATACCCCACGCCTCGCCCGCAACGGCCGCATCAAGTGCGGAACCGAATCCAACGGCGGCTTCAAAAACATCACCATCTCCAACTGCGTCTTCGACGCCTGCGAGGGTCTCGCGCTCGAGAGCGAAGACGGTGCCCTCTGCGAGGACATCGCCATCTCCAACATCACGATGCGCGACGTCGTCAATGCGCCGCTCTTCTTTCGCCTCGGCACCCGCCTTCGCGGCCCCAAGGAGAGCACGAAGGTCGGCACGCTGCAACGCATCGTCATCGACAACCTCGTCAGCTACAACACCGGCGCGCACATCTCATCCATCCTCAGCGGTATCCCCGGGCATGCCATCCAGGACATCAAGCTCTCCAACGTCTTCATCCAGCATCAGGGCGGAGGCTCCGCCGACGACGCAAAGATCGTCATGCCCGAGAACGAAGACAGTTACCCGGACCCCGGCATGTTCGGTCACACCACACCTTCGCAGGGCTTTTTCCTGCGTCACATCAAAAACCTCGAGATGAGCCACGTCGAAGTGCAGCCCGCACAGGCCGACCAGCGTCCCAGCTTCTACCTCGAAGACGTCAACCGCGCCGACTTCATAGCCGTCACCGCCCCCACCAACCCGTCTGCCTTCGCGCTGCACAAGGTCGGGGACCTCCGCATCGCCATCAGCCGCGCCGCAAAGGACACCCAGCTGGCCAACGCCGACAACCAGAGCCTCTAGAAGCAGGAAACGCAACGCCCCATCCTTCGCGAAGATCTCATCCTCGCGAAGGATGGGAGTGCACAATCCTCGCCACCGCCGGCTTAGTCTTTCGTCAACTGCTGAAAGACCTCCCACGAGCTCCGCTCTACCCAGTTGTGTAGAAGTTTTCCATCCTCGCGGATCGCCCAGATTGCAGTTCCTGTAAACGAGATTGGCTGCTGATCCGGCTCCGTTCCAAGGAATCCATTGTTCTTGCCCGTAATTTTCCACCGCGTCGCCACCCGACTGCCATCTATGTTTTGAAAGGTCTCGATCGCTTCGAAGTGGAAGTCCTTGATCTTCGCAAGAAACTGTTTTACCCAGGCGATAAACCTCTCCTTGCCTGCGATATCGACGCCGCCGGATGTGATCACAAAATCATCGACAACGAATCTGTGAACTGCCTCCGGGTTGCGCGCCTCCCAGACAGCCTCCCAAAACTCCTCTACAATTTTGACCGAATTCATCGCTTTCACCTCATCCTGTCCATCAGGGGAATCGATAAATTAGGATGGTTTCCCGCCGCAGAAGGATTCGCCCACGCCGCTTACAAATGACCGGCTCCCCTGGATGCGAAGCTTCTATTGAGGTTGCAGTCACGAGGATCTAGGAGCTTGTTGAAATAGGTTCTGGCTTCGTCTGATCTGGGTGTTGGTCCGTCTCTGTTGTATGCGTGGCGACGAGCGGGTTCAGGGTGAGATGTTCAGTTGTGTGACGTTGGAGCAGCGGGTTCCACAGGATCATCCTTTGCGCGAGATTCGCAAGTTGACGGATGCAGTTCTGGTGTCGCTGAACGAGGATTTCGATGCGCTATATTCGGCATCAGGCCGTCCTTCGATTGCGCCCGAGTATGTGCTGCGGGCGCTGTTGTTGCAGGCGTTTTATTCGGTGCGTTCGGAGCGCCAGTTAGTCGAGCAGCTGAACTACAACCTGCTGTTCCGCTGGTTCGTCGGCCTGGGCATGGACGACGCGGTGTGGAACCATGCCGTGTTTTCCAAGAACCGCGACCGGCTGCTGACGTCGGACGTGGCGCAGCGGTTCTTCGCCGAGGTGAACGTGCTGGCGAAGCGCTTCATGAGTGACGAGCACTTCACCGTGGACGGCACGCTGATCCAGGCCTGGGCATCGCAGAAGAGCTTCCGGCCGAAGGATGGCTCCGATGATGGCGACGGCACTAACTTCCGTGGGCAGAAGAGGTCGAACGAGACCCATCAATCGACTACCGATCCGGAGGCGCGGCTCTACAAGAAGAGCTATGGCAAGGAGTCGAAGCTCGCGTACCTGGGCCATGCGCTGGTGGAGAACCGCAACGGCCTGATCGCCGCCGCGATGGCGACCCAGGCCGACGGCCATGCCGAGCGCGACGCCGCCCTGCTGATGCTCGACGAGCGGCAGAAGAACAGCTCGCGGCGCATCACGGTTGGTGCCGACAAGGCCTACGACGCGAAGGACTTCATCGCCGGAGCCCGCGCCCTCAACGTCACCGCACATGTGCAGAAGAACGACAAGGGACGCCGCTCGAACCTCGATGGCAGGACCACCCGGCACGCCGGCTATGCGCTCAGCCTCAGCCGCCGCTGGCTCGTGGAGAAGACATTTGGCTGGTTGAAGCAGACCGGTCCGCTCGACCAGCTGAAGGTGCGAGGACTCGCCAAGGTCGACTGGATCTTCGTCTTCAGCTGCGCCGCACATAACCTGCTGCGTCTGCCAAGGCTCATCCAAAGCCATACTCAGCAGGACCCACAGCAGCAGTGCGCCTGAAGGCCGGTTGAGTCTTCAACCCGGCAAGAAAACATGCCGCAGAATCCGCCAGCCAGCCGTCATAAACAACCCAACTCCCCTGCATCAACCCAAAACCTCATCAGTAAAGGAGTCAGCTCTAGCTATTTCAACAAGCTCCTAGAAGAGTTATGTACCCTCGAATCAAGGACGTCCTTGGGACATCTGCCCTGGCAGACACGTTTATGCTGGAAGAATGCCCCGCCTTCCCGTTACCGAAGCCGAAATCGACGCCTTTCTCGCGGCGTTTGAAGGCTGCACTCTGCCCAAAACGGAGTGGACCCACAGCGCCCATCTGCTTACCGGCGCCTGCTATGTGCACGGCATGGGCCATGAGGCCGCTCTTGCGAAGATGCGCCACTGCGTACGGAGATACAACGAGTCCGTAGGCGGCCAGAACACCGCAACCAGCGGCTATCACGAGAGCATCACCGTCATGTGGATCCGCCTGCTGGATCGATTGCATCGCGAGAGTGCTCCCATGGATCGGGCGCAGTTTGCGGCCCTCGCTGTCGAACGATTTGCAGCACATCGCGATATCTTCCGGGAGTACTACGACTTCGATCTCACAGGTTCGACCGAGGCGCGACTCCGATGGGTTGAGCCTACCCTCAAACCTCTCGAGTAAACCACCCTTTTCCAGAACGCCTGCCGCTGTCTGCGCTCTCTATAATCTTCGCTATGGCGACTGCACTCACAGCCGAAGAACAGATCCAGACGCTGCGCGAAGAGATTCGCCACCACGAGCATCTCTACTACGTCCTCGACGCGCCCGAGATCACCGACGCGGAATACGACGCGCTGATGAACCGCCTGAAGAAGCTTGAGGAGGAAGATCCAAAGCTCATCACCTCCGACTCTCCGACCCAGCGTGTCGGTGGCAAGCCCCGCGAGGGCTTCGCCAAGGTGGGGCACTCTCGACCCATGCTGTCGCTCGACAACGCCTATAACGAAGAGGAACTGCGAGCCTGGGACCAGCGCGTGCGCGCCGGACTTCCCGCATCCGAGACAGTACGGTACGTCTGCGAGTTGAAGCTCGACGGCCTGTCCATGGCGCTTCAATACACGGCAGGCGCTCACGGCGCCGCGCATCTCGAGCGCGGCCTCACTCGTGGAGACGGCACAACCGGCGAAGATGTAACCACCAACGTAAGGACCATCCGCTCTGTGCCGCTGGGCGTCACAGCCAGAAAGCTCGACGCCGCCCACCTGCCGCAATCGTTCGAAGTGCGCGGCGAGGTTGTGCTGCCACAAGCCGCATTCGTCAAAATGAACGAGGAACGCGTCGCCCAGGGCATGAGCCCCGCGGCAAATCCTCGCAATGCCGCCGCCGGAACCATCCGCACCCTCGAACCCAACATCGTGGCGCAACGCCGGCTCGATCTCTATGCCTATTTTTTATTGCGCGACGGCGAAACACTTCTGCCTACACACACCCAGACCATTGAGGCTCTCAAGACTGCGGGCTTCCGAGTGAACCCGCACACCAAGACCGTCACAGACATCGATGCGGTCGTCGACTTTATTGCAAAGGCTGAGCCTCTGCGCGAGACCCTCGGCTATGAGATCGACGGTGTCGTCGTCAAGGTCGATGCAACGGCACAGCAGCGCCGGCTCGGCTTCACGGGCAAGGCGCCGCGATGGGCCATCGCCTATAAATTCGCCGCGCGCGCCGGAATCACAAAGCTCGAGGATGTCCTGTTCCAGGTGGGCCGGACCGGCAAGGTCACCCCCGTCGCGGCTCTTACCCCCGTGCTGATTGGAGGAACCACGGTCACGCGCGCTACCCTTCACAACGCCGACGAGATCGCCCGAGTCGGCGTGAAGATCGGCGATTTCGTCCAGGTCGAGCGCGGCGGCGACGTCATCCCCAAGATCGTCGAGGTCGTCGACGACAAACAGCACCCCCGCGGCAAGCGAGAGATCGTCTTCCCCTCCGTGTGTCCTGTCTGCGGAAGCGAGCTGATGCGAGTGGAGGGCGAGGTCGACTGGCGTTGCGTCAATAACTCCTGCCCTGCGCGTGTCCGCGAAGAGCTGCTGCATTGGGCAGCAAGGGGAGTGATGAACATCGAGGGTCTGGGCGATGCCATGGTTGCGCAGCTGCTCGGGCAAAGCATCTCCTTCAACGGCGACTCCGATGCAGTCACCGAAGAAGGCGCACCCATCACCACCCGTAAGCCACTCATCCATACCATCGCCGATCTTTACCGCCTCAAGCGCGAACAGCTGCTTGGCCTCGAGCGGGTCGGCGAAAAAACCGCCGACGCCTTGCTGGCGCAGATCGATCGCTCCAGAAGCGCTGGACTGGCTCGCGTCCTGCTCGGCCTCGGAATCCGGTTCGTCGGCGAACGCACCGGACAGCTTCTCGCGCAACACTTCGGCTCCATGAAGGCCCTTCGAGAGGCCTCTGCCGAAGAGCTGGAAGCCGTCAATGAGGTCGGACCTAAGGTCGCTCAGGCCATCGTGGAGTTTTTTGCCGTAGAGAAGAACCTTCAGCTCGTCGAGGAGCTCGAAGCTCTCGGCCTCAAAATGACTGCCGAGAAAAGGGTCGTAGGTACAACGTTCGGCGGCCTCACCTTCGTGCTCACCGGAACGCTTCCGAACCTCACGCGAGACGAGGCCAAGGACAGGATTGAAGGCGCCGGCGGCAAGGTCTCGGGCTCCGTCAGCAAGAAGACAAACTTCGTCGTCGCCGGAGAAGACGCAGGCTCCAAGCTCGATAAGGCGCGCTCCCTGGGAGTCAAGGTCCTCGACGAGGCAGGCCTGCTGGAGATGCTGAAAGGCTGATGGGCCGCCGCGCCGACGACGGCCCTGATCTTTACTTCGCTGCCTCTTCGATCTCTTTCCACTCTTCGGCGCTCAGCTCTACGTCGCCTGCCCCCACATTCTCCTCCAGGTGCTCTACCGATGTGGTTCCGGGAATCGGCAGCACCACCGGCGAGCGATGCAGCAACCATGCAAGCGACAGCTGCGAGACTGTCGCGTTATGGCGTTTCGCAACGGCATCGAGCACCCCACCGGGCTCCGCCAGCTTACCGGCGGCGACCGGAAACCATGGAATGAACGCAAGCTTGTTCTTCTCGCAATACTCAAGAACGTCCTCGTGCCTGCGATCAGAGATGTTGTACTGGTTCTGCACGCTGACGATATCAATCACCTTGCGCGCCTGATCGATCTCGTGCGGCTTAACCTCGCTCAACCCCACGTGATGAATCTTGCCCTGCTCCTGCAACCTCTTGATAACGCCGAGAGACTCTTCCACCGGGACCTTGGGATCGATGCGGTGAAGCTGCCACAGCTCGATACGCTCGACCTTCAATCGCCGCAGGCTCATCTCCACCTGCTGGTGAAGGTATTCCGGCCTGGCCACTGGAAGCCAGCCATCCGGCCCCTGCCGCGTAAGGCCAGCCTTCGTTGCGATTACGACGCCCTTCGCGTAGGGAGCCAGCGCCTCGCCGATCAGCCGCTCGCTCACCTCCGGGCCGTAGGAGTCAGCCGTGTCGATGAAGTTCACCCCCAGCTCTACGGCACGGCGCAAAACCTTCTTCGCGCCCTCAACATCTTTAGGTTCGCCCCAGATTCCCTTGCCCGTAATGCGCATCGCGCCATATCCCAGTCGATTAACCGGAAGGTCCCCGCCGATTGAGAACGTTCCACTCGCCTTCGCGTTTGCCGCAGCACTTCCTTGCGTAGTCATGTACCTTTCGATGCGCTACCCCGGCTACAGGATTGTGAAGAAATGGTGCCGCTGTGGAAGAAAAAACGGTGAGCGGATCCTGACTCAGATACGGAAGGTTTCTCCTTCGCTCAGCACTTTGATCTTGCTACCTATCCCGAGGCGATCCGCTTCGGCCCGAAGCCGTTTCACAGGCTCATCCATCGGCTCGCGTCCCAGCCGGAAGGTTCCATAATGCATGGGGACCATCCACTGGGCGCCGACCTCCATGAAGCCGCGTACCGCCTCCTCCGGTGAGGTATGGACGGCCCGATAACTATCAGGGAAGTAAGCTCCTATCGGCAGAAGCGCCACCTCTGGCGAAAGGCGCCGCCCGATCTCCGCAAATCCATCAAAGTACGCTGTATCCCCGGAGTGATAAACCGTCTGACCGCCCGAATCGATCACGTAACCCCCATAGCCCCGGTGCGTATCGCGGAACATCCGCGCACCCCAGTGCCGGCACGGTGTCATCGTTATCTGAAGACCTGCGGCTTCGACGCCCTGCCACCACTTCAGCGTGGAGACACGCCGAAAACCAAGCTGCGATACCAGGTCATTCACGCCGTGCGGCACAACGATCTCCGGCCCTCGCCCGCGAAGTCTCCGCGTGGCGCGAACGATACGGCGCAACGAAGGCAGGTTGAGATGATCCATGTGCGCATGCGTCACCAGCACTAGATCGATCGGCGGCATCTCCTCGATCAACACGCCGGGACGCCGTTGCCGCCGCAGCAGAATGAGCCGCTTGGCAAAGACCGGGTCCACGAGCACATTGCGGCCGCCGATCTGGAGAAGAAAGGAGGAATGACCGATGAAGGTGACGCCAAGCTCACCGGGGGAGACAAGCTCCGCGGCTCTCGACTCTCCCAATATCGGCTGCTCATGGCTCTCGCGCACCAGCCGCCAGAGCTGCCCCATCTTCCTTACGGCAAACGGTCTCCGCTGCCACAAGCTGCCAACCGAACCTTGCCGCGTTTCCACTGTTAAGTAGATGCCCTTCCACGGAGAAACGATGCGGCCTGCACAGTGGTGTTCGGCATCCTATCGATACGGAGACGTTAGCCGGCTCACGTCGAAACGGCCCAAAGGCCGTACGAGGAGTACGCGATGGCACACTCCAACCCCCTCCCCGCTCACCCCTCCGGCCCAGCCCAGCAGCGCGTCTGGGATTACGTATCCCGGTGGCCTCTCCGTTCGTTATGGAATCTCAAAGGAGTTCCACTCAGCACGGTCGCCAGACGTACATGGCGATCCCTCATCGCCGACAACCTGCTGGGGCGCGCCGCCGAGCTCGCATTCTTCTTCCTGTTTGCCCTCTTCCCCACCCTCTTTAGCGCCAGCTCTGTCCTCGGTCTGGCCGCACGCTCCGCCTCTTCCATCTATTACAGGCTGCTTGAGTACCTGGCCCTCGTCGTTCCCACCTCGGCCCTCGGCATGGTGCTCACCACCTTCAACGAAACGACCGCCAACGCCACATCGGGCAAGCTCACCTTCGGCTTGATCGCCGCCATCTGGTCCGCATCCGTCGGGGTCTCTGCTATTCAGGAGGCCCTGAACACCGTCTATAACGTCCGCGATAACCGCGGATACTTTCATGCGCGAGTGTCCGCAATTGGAGTAACGATCCTTCTCGCCCTCCTCGCAACCCTCACCCTCGCCGCGATGCTGGGAGGCGACTACTTCGCATCGATCGCTCACAGCCGCGTCGCAAACCACTTCGCTGCCGCATTCCTCGCACTCCTGTCGCGAATCTTCTTCTGGACCATCGCAACCGCCCTGCTCACCCTCTGCTTTGCGGTTATCTATTTCTGGGCTCCCGGAGTTCGCAAGCGGCGCTGGCGCTGGCTTACACCCGGAGCGACTATCGGCATCCTCGCCTGGGTCCTCGTCTCCCTTGGCTTCCGGGCCTATCTTCACTACTTCAACTTCTACTCCGTCACCTACGGTTCGCTTGGCGCCGTCATCATCCTGCTGATGTGGTTCTACATCACCGGCTTCACGCTCCTGTTGGGTGCCGAGATCAACAGCGAGATCGAGGCCGCAGCAGCCGAGCGAAATCTCTCCACCACCCCACCCGGCAGCCCTCCCAACTCGAGCCTGTCGCAGCCGCCCCTCGTTCCGCCTTCGTCTCCTCAGTCCATGGCTTCGTAGATTCAGTCCAGATCAGACGTCTTTCCTCGCCTGCCGTTCCTGCTCTGGCAATCATTCGATCCCCGCGTTCGACACCCGCCAGTTTGAGTACGCCTGAAACCCAAAGGCCGCCCCCCTCCCCACACTTCCTTCCAGATCGGGTCTGGATCGCCAATCGAGTAAGAATCGATCCACACAAGCGACTACAATCTCACCCATACGCATGAGTCTTTACGCATCGGTCATCGCAGCTATCGTCCTCATACTGCTTATCGTTTCCCTCGCCCGCCTGGGCAAGGTAAAGACCAGGGCAGACTACCTTGTCGCCGGGCGCTCCCTGCCGGCCTTCGTGCTCGTCTTCACGCTGCTGTCCTCCTGGATCGGTTCGGGCTCGTTACTCGGCGGAGCCGAAAACGCCTACCAGCATGGCTTCGTGGCTCTCTGGCAGGCCGGCGGCGGATGGGCCGGACTCCTGCTCATCTACTTCATCGCTCCGCGCGCCCGCAAGTTCGCTCAGTTCACCATCCCCGACCTGCTCGAGACCCGCTACAACCAGACCGCCCGTGTCCTCGGGGTCATCGCCATCCTGCTCACCTACACCGCCATCACCAGCTACCAGTTCATCGGCGGCGGCGACATTCTCCACCTCATCTTCCCCCAGTTCATCACTCCCATTCTTGGCCGCTACATCCTTGCGGCCTTCGTCATCCTCTTCACCGCCATCGCCGGCATGTCCTCGGTCGCCTACATGGACCTCTTCATCGGCCTGCTCGCAACCACGACGATGTGCATAGCCCTTCCCGTCCTCATTCACCGCGCCGGCGGCTGGCCCGCCGTCCATGCAGCCCTGCCCCAGAGCCACTTCCAGCTCTTCGGGGATCTCAGCTTCATTCAGTGTCTTGAGCTCTTCCTGCCCACCTGTCTTCTGCTGCTCGGAAACCAGTCCATGTACCAGAAGTTCTTCTCCGCCCGGTCCGAAAAGGATGCCAGCCGCGCCGTGGTGGGCTGGATCATCGGAACCATCATCCTCGAAACCGTGATCGTGGCCATCGCGGTGACCGGCTCGGCTCTCTTCCCCACCGGCGAGGTAAGCAAGGCTCCGCGCGAGATCCTCGCCTACTGCGGCCTCCACGGCTTCGGCGACGGCTCCCCCGCACTCCGCCTGCTCGGTGCCCTGCTCATGGGAGCCATCTTCGCCAAGATCATCTCTACGGCCAACAACTGGCTATTCTCTCCCGCAACCAACCTCGTCAACGATATCTACGTGCGTTACCTGTACCCCAAGGCGTCCAATAAGAAGATCCTGATGGTGAGCCGCCTCATGGTGGTTCTGCTGGGAATCTGGTCGCTCTTTCAGTCTCTCGGAACCGAATCGGTCCTCAAAAAGGCGCTGTATGCCTATACGATCTATTCGGCCGCGCTTACTCCTGTCATCCTCGCGGCGTTCTTCTGGCGCAGAGCCACGGCGGCGGCCGCGGTGGCAAGCATTGCCATCGGGACCGTGGTCACCGTCTCCTGGGAGTGGGTCGCGCCCCACCTGCCGCCGGCCATCGGCCACCGTGACGCCATCTTTCCCGCGCTGCTTGCCTCTCTTCTCGGGCTGGTCGTCATCAGCCTCATGACCGCTCCACCCAGCTCCCGGCAGCTGGCCTCTCTGGGTGAACAGTAGGAGTCGGCTCCGTGCTCTCCTATTGCACGCCGCTGCGTTATCGTTCACAATCGTTCGCATTCCCGTAACACTGTCGTCGTTTGTTTTCAACATTCGTTAGAGTCCAGAGATCCGAGAGTTCTCAATGACCAAAGAGATGCTGCGCCCGAAAGAGGGCCAATGAATATCGTTCTTCTGCCGGACCTCGTCGCAATGGTGATGCTGTTAACGATCCTCCATTTCCTACGCCGCCGGCACCTGCAGGAAGGCGTTGGACTCTGGATCATCGGCCTGTTGTTCATCTTCCTCGAGGCACTCGCCTACGCCTTTTACAAACCATCCGGCCCCCGCCACATCCCGATGCACGTCCTGGCGCTCGATTCCTACCTCGCCGCCGGGGTCATCTTTCTCTGGGCGGCCTCCAGCAAGCTCTTCCCGCGACGCGCCACGCTGATGTACCTCTGGCTGAACGCCCCCGCCCTCGCCGCCGTCGAGACAGCCTACGCCTTCGATCTTCGCGAACCCAAACCCTACCACCTGATCGCCGGATTTGGACTCGCTATCGGTCTCTTCACTCCGTTCCTGCTCACCCGAAGCGTCCAGCTGGGCAAGGCGTGGTCCCTGATTGCCGTTCAGATCGCGATCTGGGTACCGGTCTGGGTGTTCGCATCGGCCAACATGTTTCGGGATACGGCCTACTTCCCCCTCTTTGTGCTTTACCTGTCCACAGCCTTCGTCTTTGGCCTCAGCCTTCCACGCAATAGCTTGGGCAGAGTCGCGATCATCACCGGATTTACCACCGGGGCTCTCGTCTTTCTCGCCCATTCCTGGGTGTCCAGCCGGCCCCAGTACGCCGATCTCGCAAAGGAGGTCTGGGACTGGCAGAAATTCCTCGTCACCATCGGCATGCTTCTCGTCCTGCTCGAGCGTCAGGTCTCGACCAATGAGTGGTTCGCCCTGCACGACCAGCTCACCGGCCTGCCGAACCGTCGCTGCTTCGAAGACAAGATGGACGAAGCCATCAAACACGCCCAGCGTACAGGCTCCCGCGCTGCCGTCATCATGATCGATCTCAACGGTTTCAAGACCGTCAACGACACGCGAGGCCACGACACCGGCGATCTTCTGCTGCAAGATATCGCCCGAAACCTCAGGCAGGTGATCCGTTCCACCGATATCCTGGCACGGCTTGGCGGCGACGAATTCATCATCGTCGCAACCAACCTTCCCAACAGCCTGCCCGTCTCGCGCATCGTCGAGATCACCACCACCCGCGTCGTCGAAACTCTCGCAAGGCCCTTCTCACTGGGCGACGAGAGTTTCACCGTAGGCGGGAGCGTCGGAGTCGCCGTATACCCCGACGACACCACCGACGAGGTCCTCCTGCGAAGGCTGGCCGACCAGCGGATGTATCAGCAGAAGCGCCAGATTCCCCTCGCACACGCCTGACGCAGGCGATTGCAGCTAAATCTCCGGATAAAAATCAAAAAACGCGTCGAGGCTCATCCGAAGCTGGCCTTCGATCTCCTCCCGGCTGCCTTCGAGCACATGCATCGTCACATGCGCCTGGTTTCCATTCTTCAGATCGACCGGCGCATCTCCCACGCGAACGATCTCATCGGCGGGTAACAGCCTCATTCCATACACCAGCGTTAGATTTGCCATGATTCCATTGTAGATCCGCAAAACCCCTCCCCCGAAGGTCCCCAGGCCCGATGCATCTTTTTCTCCGGCCGCGCATTTACACTAAGGGAGCTTATGAGCGAAAACACGACACGCGACACTGTCATCCTGGGATCCGGATGCTCGGGCCTGACTGCTGCCATCTACACGGCAAGGGCAAACCTCAAGCCCCTGGTGCTGGAGGGCCACGAGCCGGGAGGACAGCTTTCGATCACCACCCTCGTCGAGAACTTTCCCGGATGGCCGGAAGGCATCCAGGGCCCCGAGCTGATCGAGAACATGAAGAAGCAGGCGGTTCGCTTCGGCACCGAGCTGCGGATGGCGCACCTCAATTCCATCGACCTTACCAGGCGGCCCTTTGCCCTCAATCTTGGCAAGGAGACCATCCACACCCGGACCCTCATCATCGCCTCGGGAGCAAGCGCGCGCTGGCTCAATCTCCCCAGCGAGCAGGCGCTCATCGGCCACGGAGTCAGCTCCTGCGCCACCTGCGACGGCTTCTTCTTCTCCGGCAAGGAGATCGCCGTCATCGGCGGAGGAGACTCGGCCATGGAAGAGGCGCTCTTCCTCACCCGCTTCGCCACCAAGGTGACCATCATCAATCGCAGTGAGCGATTCCGCGCCTCCAAAATCATGCTCGACCGCGCCATGGCGCACAAGCAGATCGAGTTCCTCCCGAATACGATCGTCGACGAGGTGCTTGGCGTCGAAGACAAGGATGTCAAGGGCCTGCGTCTCAAGAACAAGACCACCGGCGTAGAGTCCGTCCTTTCCGTCTCCGCCATGTTCCTCGGCATCGGCCATGAGCCCAACGCCAAGGCCTTTACCGGAATGATGGATCTCGACGAGGACGGCTATATCCTGACCAGGAACAACGTCTTCACCACCCTGAACGGCGAGATCATCCCCGGCGTCTTCGCCTGCGGAGACATCCAGGACCGCCGCTACCGCCAGGCGATCACCGCCGCAGGCTCCGGCTGCATGGCCGCCCTTGAAGTCGAAAAGTACCTCGAAGAACACGGCCGGTAATTCACCTGCCCTTTTTGATTTATTCTCGGGCCAGCCGCTCAAAGGCTGGCCTTTTCCATGCTCAAGAAGATCACCCTGCTGCGAGATCGCGTAGAAGACTGGAACACCTATCCGTTCTCTGTGCCAACGATTGCTTCGCTGACCGAGATCGATATCACCTCGCGCGTGATCTTCTTCGCCGGAGAAAACGGCACCGGCAAATCCACATTGCTGGAGGCGATTGCTGCGCATTACGGGTTTGGCCCAGAGGGCGGCAACCGAAACATCCACCACGACACGACCGAACACAATCACTCCACCGATACTCTGGTACGTGCCTTACGCCTCTCTTTCGACAGGCGCACCGGCGCAGGTTTTTTCCTCCGCGCCGAAAGTTTCTTTAATACCGCCTCACATCTCGATCAACTCGACAGCGAGGTCTACAGCTTTCCTGTTTATCCGGTACTTTCGGGGTACGGTGACCGGAGCCTGCACTCCCGTTCCCATGGCGAAACCTTCTTCACCCTCCTCAAACACAAGTTCCACCGCAACGGCCTCTTTCTCCTCGACGAGCCCGAAGCTGCTCTTTCGCCGCAGCGTCAGCTTGCCTTTCTCGTGCTCATGCACGACACCCTGAGGCAGTACAAGGACGCGCAGTTCATCATCTCCACGCACTCACCAGTCCTGCTCGGATACCCCGAGGCACAAATCCTATCCTTCGACAGCTCTCCTCTTCGATGGATCGACTATGAAGAGACGGCTCCGCTTCAGATCGTCCGCTACTTCCTGAACAACCGCGAAGACTTCCTGAAAGAATTGTTCGCAGAACCACTCTCGCTCTTCGATCAGAAGAAACCATAGCGAATCGCGAAGAACGAGAGCCGGGTCTAATACCGCCAGCTCTCCACATCCGCGCCCTTCGGAGCCGTCTCGATCATGTGACGCGCCATCAGCGGAAGCACTCGCTGATTCAGATCCGCTCCCTCGCTCTCATCCCAGTCCGGCCGCGCTCCCGTATAGCAGTGCGGCTGCCGCGGACCGAAATCAAACGTCGCGTCCGAGTGCGGATGACGTGTCTTCTTAAGATTCTCCTGCATCAGGTACACCGCGTTGTTGAGGAAGTAGGTGTCGCTGTCTCCCACGGCAATATGCAGCTTGCCCTCGAGCTTCAGTCCCAGCGTCGTCCAGTCACGCATCAAAATCGCATCCAGATCGTAATGATCGCGCCAGTACTCGACCACCTTCTTATCAACCTTGCCCGTCAGCTTGTCGTACACCGGCGCAGGATAACCATCCTCTCCCTGCGGTGAAAACACCGCCTGCCAGATGTCGTACTGCTCTCCCGAGCGACCATGGCTTCCAAGCGCAAGCTCGTAATGATTCACCTGCGCCATCTGTGCCGTAATATTGCCGTCCCCACGACGGTCCGAAGGAATCTCGATCGTCGCAAACGGCCCTTTGCGCACATAGGCGTTCTCGTCGTCGTAGAGATTCGTCACCTGGTACGCGTGGAAATCAACCGGATCGGGGCACAGGGCCCACGTGCCGTTGTAGAACTCCGGGTAGAAGACCTGCGATGCCAGCGCCTCCCATCCTCCCGTGCTTCCGCCATACGTCGCCCGCGCCCATCCCTGCCCGATCCCGCGAAACTGCTTCTCCACCGCGGGGATCAGCTCCTGCGTGATGGCATCGCCGTACGGACCGACATTTGCCGAGTTCACAGCGTACGAATCGTCATAGTAAGGATTCGCATGCTGTGGCTCAATAAGCAGAACGCGAGGAAGCGTCCCATTGGTCCACGCCTCATAAAAGGCATACTGCCACTTCGCGCGAAAGGCCTCGCGCCCCTTCAGCTCAGGCGTGGGAGGAGTCTCCCTCCACCCAACGGCAGAAAAGTTCGCATGAAAATGGTCCTGATAGACAACCGTCGGATAGTGCGCGGACGGATGCGTATCGAATCCGTCCGGAAGAATCACGATCGCCGACAGGTACATATCCCGTCCCCAGAAGCGCGAGAGCAGCTCACTCCGGATGCGAACGTGGCGAAGATACTTCGTATCCGGTTCCGGTGCCGCGACCGGAGGAATGACGTCCTTCACCTCGATGCGAAGATCGCTGTCCGGCGACCACTTCACCTTCACGGGCTTGCTCATCGGGTTGCCGGGCTTAAGGTTCCAGTGCTGTCCCTCGCCTTTATCCGGCGGCAACAGCACCGTTTTTCCATTCGCCAGCTGGAACCTCTCGTACCGATTGAAGACCGCCTGCACCGTATACTCCCCGGGCGGCAGGTCATGAAGATGCTGGATCGGAAACCCGAACGAGTTTGCATCGTCCAGCACAAGAGGAGTGCCCGGCTTCGCATTCGTAACATCCATCCCGAAGATCTGCTGTGACTGGTAGGACTCGTCGATCTGCATCCGGGGCTCATCTTTCGAATCCTTCGAATCCTTCGAGATCGCGACCATCAACCTGCCCGTCAGTTCGCCATCGCCCGCCGATCTCTGATCGATCGTCACCTGAATCTTCGGCACAGACGCAGTCTGTGCAGCCAGTGGGAGCGCAGTGAGCAGCAAAAAAACAGAGCGTAACATGAAGACGATGTTAGCAGCGGCTCCAGCTCCTAAAACTTGTGGAACATGAAGAACGCCCCGGCCACCAGGCAGCAGAAGGCCACGGCATGATTCCAGTGCAGCTTGTCGCCGAAATAAAACGTTGAAAACACTCCGAACACCGCCAGCGTAATCACCTCCTGCATCACCTTCAACTGATCCGGCGTAAACGTCCTCGAGCCGATCCGATTGGCCGGAACCTGCAGGCAGTACTCAAAGAATGCAATGCCCCAGCTCACGACGATGACCTTCCAAAGCGCCACCTCGCGGTACTTCAGATGGCCATACCAGGCGAAGGTCATAAAGATATTCGAGCCGATCAGCAGAAGGATGGTCCACATGCGTTTGTCTCTCTCCGGGAATTGATGGTTGCCAGCAAGTAAGATGCTGATGAGATGAGTATCGCGGACAACATCGCCACCCTGAAAGAAGAGATCGCCGCTGCCTGCCGACGGGCCAGTCGCAGCGAGCACGAAGTCACCCTCATGGCCGTCAGCAAAGTACATCCTGCCGAGGCGATTCTCGAAGCCTACGAAGCCGGTCAGCGCCTCTTTGGCGAGAACCGCGTCCAGGAATTTGAGCAGAAATTCGCCACGGTTGCGGGATTGGAAGGAGCGGCGTTCCACCTCATCGGACCGCTGCAATCGAACAAGACCAACAAGGCCGCCGAGCTCTTCGACGCCATCGACGCCGTTGACTCTCTCAAGATCGCCCAGCGCCTCGATGCCGCCGCAAAGACTCGCAACAAGCGTCTTCCCCTGCTCATCGAAGTGAAGCTGAGCCACGAGGAATCGAAGCACGGAATCGCCCCCGAAGATCTCTCCGTCCTTCTCAACTCCTTGCGCGAACTCACCTCCGTCGAAGCCGTCGGCCTGATGACCGTTCCGCCCTGGTCCGAAGACGCCGAGACCGCGCGGCCCTACTTCCGCCAACTGCGCCGCCTCCGCGACGAGGCCCTCAACTCCCACCCGAAGCTCACCCAGCTCTCCATGGGCATGTCGAACGACTTCCGCGTCGCCATCGAAGAGGGCAGCACCTGCGTCCGCGTCGGCACCGCGATCTTCGGCAAGCGAACCTATCCGGCAGCGCCATGAATTCTGATTTGAATCCCGAGGCCCAGTTCGCCCGCGACCTTCCCGACGGCTCGACCGTCACGGTGCGCATCCACCCCGGCGCGAAGAAAGACGCCGTAACCGGAACGCATGCCGGCGCCGTCAAGATCGCCCTCAGCGCTCCGCCCATAGACGGACGCGCCAACGAGGCGCTGATCGCCTTCGTCGCCGAGCAACTCCATCTGCCGCGATCGCGCGTCGCTCTCCTCTCCGGCGCATCCAGCCGAAGCAAGGTCCTTCGCATCGCAGGAAAAAGCGCGGCCGAGGTCCAGGCCGCGCTCTCCCCTTCCGTCGATTGTTGAAGCCTACTTGATCGCCACCTTCGCGCTGGGAGCGACCGTCATCGCCTCCCCGTTCGCAACCACAAGATGCACATTCGCGCCCGTCACTTCAGCGTAAGCGATGGTCATGCCCTTCTCCGCAGCGATGTTGATGTTCTTCAACACCACATTCTTTACCGGCGACTCCGGCAGCCCGACGATCACTCCAGCGGTACCGCTCTTCACCGACTTCACATTCTCGATGGTGATGTCATGGAAGAACGGCGTCAGCCGCGTCACCGGAGCCGCAGCCACATCGCCCTCAGGAAGAACCTTCGGGTAATACTCGCTGATCAGGATCGAGGTCCGGACATCCTCCATCGTGATGTCCTTGAAGGAGATGTTGAAGACCTGGTTGCCGCGGTCGCGATTGGCCTTGATGCGAATCCCCTGGTCGGTCCCCTTGAAGTGAATCCGCTCCGCGTGAATGTTGTTCGCTCCGCCCGCAATCTCCGAGCCGATGGAAAGCCCATGCCCATGCAGGAACTCGCAGTCCGTAATCGTGATGTTTTTGCTCGGCGCATCCGGTCCCGGCGAGTTGATGATTCCGCTCTTGATCGCGATATTGTCATCGCCCACATCGGCATACACGTGGTCGATCACCATGTTCGAGGAGCTGAACGGATCGATCGCATCCGTATTGGGCGAGTGCTGCGGCGCAAGAATCCGAACATTCCGGATCGTCATGTCGTCCGTGTAGTACGGCACAATCTGCCAGCTCGGCGAGTTCTGTACCGTCATACCCTCCATCCGCACATGCCTGCAGTGATCGAACACCACCAGCCGCGGTCGAAATTTCACCGCCCCCACTACTCCCGCATTTTGTGTCTTCCGCGCCTCCGCCCACCAGCTCTCGCCGTTGCCGTCGATCGTTCCCGCCCCGGTAATCGCGATGTTCTCGGCATTCGTCGCGCTCACCAGCGCCTGCGTCCCTTCTGCGCGAAACTCCATCTTCGCCGGATAATCCGCGTGATCCGGCGAGCCCAGCAGCGTCGTCCCCTTCTCGAGATCGAGCGTCACATGGCTCTTCAGCACAATCGGACCGGACAGAAACGTCCCTCCCGCGAGCTTGACGGTTCCGCCTCCGGCCTTCGAGCAGTCGTCAATCGCCGCCTGTATCGCCTTGGTGTTCTTGAAGACGCCGTCGGCCTTGGCGCCAAAGGCCTTTACGTCGCAGACCTTGGCGCTGGCGGGTAGTGCCGCAACTACAAGAAGGGCTGCGAGCGATAGCGAGATGCGAGTGTTCATGACTCCTCTTCCCTGCTGCTTCATAGATTTCCCGATGCCTTCGTAGATTTCTGCTGCTGTTGGCTCAGCGGAATCTTACACGAAATTGGTCCGACCACGCACTGGTCTCTTTTCCAGCCTCTTTGCTGCGGTTGGTGAGACCGTTTTCTGTAAACTCCCGCCATGAAGAGATCGTGTGTTCTGCTCGCTCTCCTGCTGAGCCCGTTTGCTCTTGCGCAACCTCGCTCTACCCCGCCCACAGTCGCCGAAGCGAAGGCCTTTCTCGAACGTGCCGAAGCCGACCTTCTGACGCTGGGCAATGAGGCTGCTCGTGCCGGTTGGGTGCAGGCAACATACATCACCGACGACACCGAGGCTCTCGCCGCGAAGGCCAACGAGCGGCTGCTGACGAAGACCAACGAGATCGTCATCGCCGCGCGCCGGTTCAACGGCATGAAGCTGCCTCCCGACATGGCACGGAAGTTCATGCTGCTGCGGCTGAACGGTTCGCCCACCGACCCTAAGCTCGTGGCCGAGCTGACCCAGGTAAGCACGGCGCTCGACGGCATGTACGGCAAGGGCAAGTACTGCCCGCCCGGCAAGAGCGGCGAGGACTGTCTCGGCATCGACCAGATCGACGTCCTGATGGCCAAATCGCGCGACCCCAAAGAACTTCAGGATCTTTGGGAGGGCTGGCATCGCATCTCGCCGCCCATGCGCGAGAAGTATGCGCGGCTGGTGGAGCTTTCCAACCAGGGGGCGAAGGAGTTCGGCTTCAAAGACACAGGCGACCTCTGGCGTTCCAATTACGATATGACGCCGGCCCAATTCTCCGCCGAGCTCGAACGCACATGGGCGCAGCTTGAGCCACTCTACAAAGAACTGCACGCCTACGTTCGCTTCAAACTGATCGAAAAATACGGCGCCGCTGCCGAGCGGCCCGACGGCATGATCCCCGCGTACCTGCTGGGCAACATGTGGGCGCAGGAGTGGGGCAACATCTACGACGTCGTCGCGCCAGCACCAACCGGCAACTACAAGATGTATAACCTTGAGGCCGCACTGAACCAGCAGATCGGTCAGGTCACTCCACTTGAAGCTGGCAAGAAGATGGCTCGCTACGGTGAGGGCTTCTTCACCTCGCTGGGCTTCGAGCCTCTGCCCGCCACCTTCTGGGAGCGCTCGCAGTTCATCAAACCGCGCGATCGCGACGTCGTATGCCATGCCAGCGCATGGGATGTGGACAACGACCAGGACCTTCGTATCAAGATGTGCATCAAGGTCAACGCGGACGACTTCACCACCGTGCATCACGAGGAGGGCCACAACTTCTACCAGCGCGCCTATCGCAAGCAGCCTTACATCTTCCGCGGCGGCGCGAATGATGGTTTCCACGAGGCAATCGGCGACTCGATCGCGCTTTCGATCACGCCGGACTATCTGAAAAAACTCAAGCTTATCGACGAGGTGCCTCCGGTTGAGGCCGATATCCCGCTACAGCTTCGCACCGCGCTCGACAAGATCGCCTTCCTTCCCTTCGGCCTGCTGATCGACAAGTGGCGCTGGCAGGTCTTCAGCGGCGAGACTAAATCAGCCGACTACAACAAGGCCTGGTGGGCGCTGCGCGAGAAGTATCAGGGTATCGCCCCGCCGACTCCTCGACCCGAGACAGACTTCGACCCTGGCGCGAAGTATCACATTCCGGGGAACGTTCCCTACGCTCGCTACTTTCTCGCGCGCATCTACCAGTTCCAGTTCTACAAGGCGATGTGCGATGCCTCGGGATACAAAGGCCCGTTGAACCGCTGCAGCTTCTACGGCAGCAAAGATGCCGGAGCGAAGCTGGAGGCAATGCTCGAGGCCGGGCAATCGAAGCCCTGGCAGGAGACGCTGAAGGCGATGACCGGCGAGGATCACCTGGACGCGGGGCCGATGCTCGAATATTTTGACCCGCTGTACAAATGGCTGAAAGAACAGAATGCCGCAAACAAGGTGAAGACGGGTTGGACGCCGGCTCCATAGCCGTATCGAGGCGATTTCGGCAACTCGTTTTTCACCCCAAAGTTAGCGATAAACTTATACATTGGCTCGTGGCTTCATAGCAGACTCCATCGGTTGTGAAGAAGGAGGTTGTTTGGCGGCAAAGCAATTCATCCTGGCCCTCGACCAGGGAACGACCAGTTCACGAGCGATGATCGTAGACGCATCCGGAGCCGTTCGCGCCATCGCCCAGCATCCCTTCCGGCAGATCTTCCCCCAGCCAGGCTGGGTCGAGCACTCACCCACCGAGATCTGGTCCTCGCAAAGCGGCGTGGCCACCGCAGCACTCGCCAACGCCGACCTTACCGACCGCGACATCGCCGCCATCGGAATCACCAACCAGCGCGAAACCACCATCGTCTGGGACCGCGAAACCGGGGAGCCGGTCTACAACGCCATCGTCTGGCAGGACCGTCGCACCGCCGAGTTCTGCGACGGCCTCCGCGCCCACTCCGGCGAGATCATCCAGCAGAAGACCGGCCTCATCCCCGACGCCTACTTCTCCGGCAGCAAGGTCAACTGGATTCTTGCCAACGTCGACGGCGCGCGCGCCCGCGCAGAGGCAGGCAGGCTTGCCTTCGGTACCGTCGACAGCTGGCTCATCTGGAAGCTCACCAATGGCACGAGGCATGTCACCGACGTCACCAACGCCTCGCGCACCATGCTCTTCAACATTCACACCATGGACTGGGACGACGAGCTGCTCAACCTGCTCGCCGTTCCCCGCTCCATGCTGCCCGAGGTCGTCGCGTCCAGCGGCGTCTGCGCCACCACCAGCGGACTCATTCATGGCGTACCCGTCGCTGGAATCGCCGGCGACCAGCAGGCTGCGTTGTTCGGCCAGATGTGCACCTCGCCCGGCATGGCGAAGTGCACCTACGGCACCGGCGCCTTCATGCTGCTGAACACCGGAACCACGCCCGTCGCCTCGAAGAATCGGCTCCTCACCACCGTCGCCTGGAAGATCGGCAATACCGTGGAATATGCCCTTGAAGGCAGCATGCTCGTGGCCGGTGCGGTCGTACAGTGGCTCCGCGACGAGTTGCAGATGATCCGAAGCTCTGCCGAAGTGGAGCAGCTTGCCGCTACGGTCAGCAACTCCAACGGCGTCGTCCTCGTCCCTGCCTTCGCCGGTCTCGGCGCACCGCACTGGGACCCCTACGCTCGCGGATCGCTGCTCGGCCTCACGCGGGGAACCTCGCGGGCGCACATCGCGCGAGCCGCCCTTGAAGGAATCGCCCTGCAGGCCACCGACGTCCTCGAGGCGATGCAGAACGACTCCGGCCTCCCGCTCGCGCAGCTCCGCGTCGATGGAGGAGCCGCCGCCAACAACCTCCTGATGCAGATCCAGGCCGACGTGCTTGGCATCGAAGTCGTGCGCCCGAAAAACGCCGAAGCGACCGTCCTCGGCGCAGCCTATCTCGCCGGGCTCGCGGTAGGATACTGGCCCGACAAGGAGACCATCGCCAGCCAGTGGCAGGTCGACCGCATCTTCCGTCCTGCCATCGAACCCCACGACCGCAGCAAAACACGCGCTACCTGGAAGCGTGCGCTCCAGCGCGTCAGCCAGTGGACGCGCGAGGAGGAGACCGCAGGTTGAGCGATCGCTCTCAGATCTTGCGCAGACTCGGCGAGCAGGTGGAGTGGGATGTGCTCGTCATCGGAGGCGGCGCCACCGGCCTCGGGGCCGCCGTCGAAGCCGCCTCCCGTGGCTACAGAACCGCCCTCATCGAGCGCGCCGACTTCGCCAAGGGAACCTCCAGCCGCAGCACCAAGCTCGTCCACGGAGGCGTGCGCTATCTCGAGCAGATGAACATCACCCTGGTCATAGATGCTCTGCGCGAGCGCGGCCTGATGCTTGAGAACGCTCCCCACATCGTCCACGATCTCTCCTTCGTCGTTCCCATCTTCGGCCTCTTCGACCTTCCCTATTACGGCCTCGGCCTCAAGGTCTATGAATGGCTCTCCGGAAGGCTTTCCCTCGGGCCCTCCCGCATGCTCTCGCCCAGCGAGACCCTCGTCATGCTCCCCGGAGTTCGATCCGAAGGCCTCCGCGGCGGTGTGCTCTATCACGACGGCCAGTTCGACGACGCAAGATACGCCATTACCCTCATGCGAACCTTCGAGGAGCTGGGTGGAACGGCCATCAACTACGTGCAAGCGACCGGGCTCATCGAGCACAACGGCAAGACCGTCGGAGTCCATGCCCGCGATCTCGAAACCGATACCCCTTTCGATCTGCGGGCAAAGGCCGTCCTCAACGCCACCGGCGTCTTCACGGAGCAGGTGCTGGCCATGGACGGCAATCGCGAAACCCTGCTCTCGGTGAGCCAGGGATCGCACTTCGTCCTGCCTCCTTCCTTTCTCCCCACCTCGAACGCCATGATGATCCCCAAAACCTCCGACGGCCGGGTTCTCTTCGCCATTCCCTGGCACGGTGCAACCGTCGTCGGAACCACCGACGAGGCCGTCGAGCGGGCCAGCCCCGAGCCTCACGCCATGGCCTCCGAGCGCAGCTTCCTCATGGAGCACATCGGCAGATACCTCGGCCAGAGACCTCGTCCCGACCAGGTCCTGAGCATGTGGTCCGGTCTCCGGCCCCTCGTTCGCAAGGGCGGAGGCGCAACCTCGAAGCTCTCCCGCGATCACACCATCCTGGTTCGCCCCTCCGGTCTCGTCACCGTCACCGGAGGCAAGTGGACCACCTATCGCCGTATGGGCGAAGATGCGATCGACCGCGCCGCTGAAGTCGGCAAGCTCCGCAAGGAGCCTTCACGCACCCGATCGCTGCGGCTGCATGGATGGACGCGCGAACCCGCAGCGGTTGAGTCCGATCGCGTCTACGGATCGGATCTTCCCCGCCTCGAACGGCTTTCGCTGGAAGATCCGCGGATGGACGAGCTCATCCATCCCCGCCTCCCCTACCGGATGCGCGAGGCCGTCTGGGCCGCCCGGCACGAGATGGCAAGAACCGTGGAGGATGTTCTGGCGCGTCGAACCCGAGCCTTGTTTCTCGATGCCCGCGCTGCCATCGAGGCCGCTCCACGAGTCGCCGAGGTGCTGGCGCGCGAGCTTGGCCGCACCGAGCAGTGGAAGACTCGCGACCTCGAGGCCTTCGCCTCTGTCGCGCGCGGTTATGTCTATGAGGGCGAATAATGATCGACTGGTCTGCTGTCGTCGGTGAGTTCTTTGGAACCTTCGTCTTGATCGTCCTCGGCAACGGTGTCGTCGCCGGCGCGCTGCTCAGCCAGTCCAAGGCCCGCAACGCGGGCTGGATCTCCATCACCGCCGGATGGGCCGTCGGCGTCTTCGCCGGGGTCGCGGTCAGCGCCGCCCTGGGCGATGCGGACGGTCATCTCAATCCGGCCTTTACCATCGCCTCCGTAATGATGACCGGCCACGCCGAGCGCCTTTTCACCTACATCCCGGCGCAGATTCTGGGCGCTCTCTGCGGAGCCGCCGTGGTCTGGCTCCACTACAAGCCTCACTGGCAGTTGACCGAAGACCCCGACGCCAAGTTCGCCTGCTTCGCCACCGCCCCCGCGGTCTATGCTCCAGGATGGAACCTGCTCAGCGAGATCATCGGAACCTTTGTGCTGGTTCTGGTGGCCACGGCTCTCTTCTCCAAGCGCATCGCTCCGGCGGGCGTCGCTCCCGGGCTGGGACCGCTGCTGGTAGGCGCGCTGGTCTGGGGGATCGGACTCTCGCTCGGTGGAACCACCGGCTACGCCATCAATCCGGCCCGAGACCTCGGACCTCGGCTCGCACACGCCCTTCTACCCATAGCAGGGAAGGGAAGTTCAGCCTGGGGATATGCCTGGATTCCGGTCCTCGGACCGGTCATCGGGGCTATCCTCGCAGTTGCGGTCATCCGGACCTTCAACGTCGCCTGATCCCGTCCGTACGCGGAAACCTGTCAACCCGAAACCCCTTCAACCAACTCATTCTAAGTGACATAAATTTGCCGTTTAGTTTTATCGGTTCTTCTAAAATAGAACTATCAGGAAAAACCATTCTGGCGTTGAATCGGAAATTCACACGACGAAATTGATCCAGCTCCGAAGACACAACGTCATCTGACGCCAATACCGATAGAGGAAAAGTATCATCCGAGCGGAGCGTAGCGGAGTCGAGGGACTGCAGAGGAAAAGTGTCATCCTGAGCGGAGCGTAGCCAAGTCGCGGGATCCGCAGAGGAAAAGTATCATCCGAGCGGAGTCGAGGGACTGCAGAGGAAAAGTGTCATCCTGAGCGGAGCGTAGCGGAGTCGAAGGATCTGCGGTTTGTACCGACTAGACCATGTCGAACACGCCAAGGCATGCCCTCCACCTCGCGGCACGATTTTATGGCGAATGGAATAAGCCGTTATTTATCAATATTTTAGTAGATAAACCACGTGGAATCAATATTTTGAGCCTACATCCCTCCGATAAGCACCTTAGTATCAATATTTTATGGGAAATAGGGGGGGGGGAGGGGCACACCCGCTTCCAACGCGTCACAGCAGGGATCCTGCGACGCCCGCCCCCGCGCGAGGTGGCGAGGCGAGCGTCGCTCCCAGGATTTACTCCTCGACGACTGCCTTCACCAGGTTGCGGGGATTGTCCACATCGATATCGCGCCCAATGGCCATGAAGTAAGCCAGGAGCTGCAACGGAACCACCTCGAACAGCGGCGAGATGTACTCGGCCGTGGCTGGAACCTGGATCGTGTGATCGCTCAGCTCGGCGATCCGCGTATCCCCTTCCGTCACGATCGAGAGAATCTGCGCTCCCTGCTTATGCATGTCGCGGACGAGGTTCAGCGTCTTCTCGTAACGGAGCACGGAGTCAGGCGCCTGCGGATCGCACGTAGCCAGCACGACCAGAGGGTTGTTGCGATTCACCAGTGCGTTCGGACCGTGCTTGAGCTCTCCCGTCGGATAGCCTTCGGCCTGGATGTATGCCGATTCCTTGAGCTTCAGCGCGCCTTCGCGGGCGATCGGATAGTGAACGCCACGGCCAAGGAACAGGAAGGTCTCCGCATCGCGGAGCGAGGAAGCAATCTGCGAAACCTGCTCCTCCCAGGCCGGAAGAGCGGCCTTCAGTGCGGCCGGAACCGCGAAGAGTCGCTCAAGGTGAGATTCGACCACCGCGCGGGTCATGCAGCCCCGAATCCGGGCCGTGTAAAGCGCAAGCAGCGAGACCACCGCCAGCTGCGTGGTAAAGCTCTTCGTCGCGGGAACGGCGCGCTCGATCCCGGCGTGCGTCGGAAGCGAGCAGCCGGCGAGCTTCGCCATCGACGATTCCGGCTTGTTGGTGATGGCAATCGTTGAGCTGCCACGTGCAATCGCCTCGCGAAGAGCCTCGGAGGTGTCGGCCGTCTCACCCGATTGCGAGATCACGACGAAGCACGGATTGTGAAGGGTCTGGGTAGAGCGATAGATATATTCGCTGGCATACTCCACGTCGACCGCGATTCCAGCCAGGTCTTCGAAGAGAATCTCGCCGGCAAGTCCGGCATGGCGGCTGGAACCCGAGGCGGCGATGAGGATGCTGTCGCGGCCCACGAGAGCCTGGCGGGCAGCCACGAAGACCTCTTCGCGGAGGCTTGCGCCGTCCGCATAGGCGGAGAGGGTCTCCGTGATGGCGCGAGGCTGGTCAAAGATCTCGCGGAGCATGGCGTGGGGAAAAGTGCGATTGGTCAAGTCCATGAAGTTGTCTATACCTGTATAGAAGTCTAACCGTTCCTCGCAGCCGAAGCGGCAACGGACGGTTGCCCAGCGTCAACTTACCCGATGCATGCCGTGTGTGTCACATCCATCGAAGCCGCCGGCAGACCGCGCGGTATCCTCGCCCGGCTAATCCGTTACACGCTCGCGGCTGCGACCCGGCAGCGAGGCTTTGTTCCCGCGATTCCGACGCAGCGCCGCGTAGTTTCAGCTGCATCTTGCAAGTCGTAAAAAAATAGCGGTGCGAGAGGCCACCCCCGCACCCGCCGTAGAGAATTCTAGTGAGTTCCCGCAACTGCAGGAGGGGCATCCTTGCCGAGCGCCAGGCCGGGATTCTTCCCCATGCTGAGGAGGTTCGCCATGATTCGGAAAGAACCCGGAACTCCATCGGGCATCTGGCGATAGAACGCGTAGGAGAGATAAACGTAAGCTCCCTTGCCATAACGCGCGTACAACAGTCCTCCCTTTTGAGGGTCCTGGTCGGTGTCGTGCATCTCGGTCAAAGCGATGTAGTGCGAATCCCACTCGCGCATGAAGCTATGGCCGCGCTCCTCCACCCAGTGATCGAAGTCCGTGGTCGTGATCTTGTTCGGCCAGTTGAGCACGGGATCGTTGGGAGCAAGGATGGAAACCTTGTTGTCCTCCTCCACCACCTTCTCCGGATCTCCGGAGAGAGTGAGCGGATAGGGACCGTAGTTGTGGTCGTACTCCTGGGTCTGGTATTGAACGACCACGGTTCCGCCGTTGTGAACGTACTCGAGCAGCCGATTGTTGAACGTCTTCAACTCGGGCCGGGCGGCGTAGGCGCGGATGCCGAGGATTATTGCGTCGTAGTGAGAGAGATCGGCGGAGGCGATCTCTCCGGCAGAGAGCATGTTCGGATGGATCCCGATGTCCTCGAGCGAGGTGGCGACGTCGTCGCCGGTTCCCATGACGTAACCGATGTTGAGATTCGGCGCAGTCTTCACGTCCACTCCCGTGGTGCGATAGGCAGCGGCGCGGTAGTGAGGATAGGGGCGCAGACCGGGATAGCCGACCGTCTGGAAGCCCTGGGTAAACTTCTCTCCGTTGAACTCAGCCACAGCGGTGATGGTGTAAGGCTTCGTCTGGACCTGCTGCGGCTGCACGTGGAAGATCAGATTCTGATCCTCTCCTTCCCGCATGGTGGCGAAGCTGGCCACCTCGGGAGTGGACCTCCAGCCGGCGGGAAGATCGAGCCGCACCGTTCCCTTGGCTGGACCTTTCACGCTGCTGTGCAGCTCCACATGGAGCTCGATTGCAGCGCTGTTGAGCGCAACGACTCCGGCATACGGAGTGACGGAGAGCGAGATGGCCGGCGCAATCAGCAAGGGCTCGAGGACAGGGCCTTCGCCATTGATGCGGTGCACGGTTTGGACGACACCGGTCAACTTAATCGCCACATCGTGGTATGTAACCGTTGCGGTGGCAAGAAGAGGATACGGCCGGGTTGGAAGGTTGAGATAACGGAGGTCGTTAATGTCGTAGTAAGACTGCTCAAGGCTCGGCCGGCTGAAATAAGGCTTTGTCAGCTCGGCGGTGCGGGGAACCGTGATATCGAAGGTCTGATCGCACGTTCCACCTGCAGCGAGCTTGGGCGCGGCAGAACCTTTGGGTGTGATGGTAAAACCTGTTCCCGCTTCAGAGACGACATCGACTGCGCTGAGAGCCACAGGATCGCTCCCCTGGTTGGCAATGTGAACCGCCACCGCAACCTTGTCGCCCGGCACCACGGTCTGCGAGGTAGGCACCTGCGTCGACATGTCGCCGAAGGGTCCCATGCGTCCCGGTGCGGCGCTGCCCTCGGTAGTGTTGGCCAGCAGAGCAAGACCAAGAGCCTGCTGGAGAGCGAGGTTGAACTGCTGCTGCTTTACGGTCAGCTCGTGCGTCATGTTGTAGCGAGCTTCGGCGGGCAGCTTGCTCTTGGCAACTTCCTCCAGCAACGCGTTGGTCTGCGTCAGCCCCCTGGCCAGAGCAGGTGCACTCGTTGCAGGGTTGGCGGCGTTGAACCCGCTGATGGCGGACTCGACCGTCGCATTGAGCGCGTTCAGCTTTTCGCGCCACGACTCCTGCTCGCCCTGAGGAGCGTAGGAGGCGATACCGGCAAGCGTGATATCGATGCCATCGAAGAAGGTCTTCTCCTTCGCGGCGGATGTCACGTGCGAGGCGTAGCGATGGTACGGCGTGGAGAAGGCACGAGGAAGCGGCACGGCAATTCCTCCGTTCTGGGTCTTCTGCTCGTTGAGACCCTCGCGGGAGAGCTGCATGTACGAGGTGCCGAGCATGGGGTTGTAGTTTCCGCTGGGAATCTCGAGCGTCGTTGAGGGAACACCCTCGATCCAGGTGTTGTCGACGTAGTTGCGGAAGCGCACGGGAGCGTAGCGGCCAGTGGCGTAGTCGTAGATTCCCTTGTCGGTGACGCGAGCGAAGGGAACGCGGCCGTAGACTTTGAGCGGCGACCAGGGTAGCAGGCCCGCTTTGATCTGATCGGGGAAGACTTTGGGATCGGCCGCCATGGCGTACACACGCTGCGCCATGTAACCCGCGACCTGATGATGACCGTGTCCGTCGGAGACGTTGCCGACGAAGACGCTGGTGACGACGAGCGGCCGCTGAATCCGAATGGCGCGAACGACGTCGTAGAGGACACGATCTTCGCCCCAGGTCTTGAGGGCCTCCTCGATGGTCTTGGAGAAGCCGAAATCGGCAACGCGCGTCCAGTACTGGTGAACGCCATAGTAGTTTCCGGCGGCGAGAAGCTCCTGGGTACGAAGCGTTCCAAGCTGATCCCAGTAGTCGCCTGTCATCACGTTCTGTCCGCCCTCGCCGCGGTTGAGCGTAAGCAGCGTGGTATCGACGCCCTGGCCACGGCTCTCGTAGGTGAGCATTCCACCGTCCTCATCGTCGGGGTGCGCGGTGACCATCGCCAGCGAGGCGCGGGTGTGAAGCTTTTGAAGTGTTTGCGCGAGACCTGTAGAACCACGATCGACGGAGAGCGGCCGGGCGTACGCGGACTGATACCGAGCGGGCTCAGACTGCTGGGCCACAGCGGCTGCTCCCTGCAAAGAGAGGGAGAGGGTAAGGATCGTGGCGATGGTTCCGCGACGGACTTCAGGTCTCATGAACGAACGGCTCCTGGAGGTACGACTCTTTACTACAGATGATCTTCTATTTGGTTGCGGTGCTGTTGAGAGGATAGATTCTTTCTTTGCTGGTAATGGATTATCAGACACTTTAAACTTTGTAAAGAGTATTAACAAATATAGGATATGATGCACGACAGACGACCTCATGCGATTCCAGTCCACTTCCTCAATTCAATATCCATCAGGCTCGGGGACGCAGCCTTCGCGTCCGTCGCATCTTCGCCAGGTGAACGCGCTTGGACTTCTGCGCCTTCTTCGAGAACACAATCCATGCTCGAAGGCCGATCTGGTGCGACTATCGGGGTTGAGCGCGCCAACGGTTTCGAGCGCGGTGGCTTATCTCGAATCGCTGGATCTTGTAGAAAATCTTGGTGATGGTGAATCGAGCGGCGGACGGCCACCCGAGATGCTGCGCTTTAATGCCAACCGTGGCTTTGTAGCAGGCGTCGATATTGGTGGGACGCGGCTGCGCATGGTTCTGGCGGATTTGAACGGTCGCGTGGTGACGCAGTGGGCTACGCAATTTACAGAACGGCAGAGAGCGCCAAAGGCCGTCTGCGCCTTGATTCACGATGGACTGAAGAGGATGTGCCAGGAGGCTTCCACCTCGCTGAAGAAGGTCCTGCACATCACGGTGGGGGCACCGGGAGTGACGAATGTCACCTCCGGCATAGTGCTTTCGGCTCCGAATCTGAAAGACTGGAACGATGTTCCGCTGCGCACGATGGTCGAGCGCGAGACTGGAATTGAAGCAACGGTAGACAACGATACGAATCTGGCCGCGGTCGGCGAGCACTGGCGAGGATCGGCCTCCGGGGTCGAGGATTTTCTCTTCATCGCGCTCGGAACCGGCGTGGGCGCGGGGATCTTTCTCCGCGGACGGCTGCACCATGGAGCGAACTGGAGCGCAGGGGAGATTGGCTATGCTGCCGTGAGTGGACGACCGAGGCAGGCGCTTGAGGTTCACTCGACAGGTCAAATGGAACGTGCGATCGGTGGCCTGGGTATCGAAGCAGAATGGCAAAGGTTGCTGGGGCGCGAGCGAGGCGCCAACGTAAGCGAGCTCGCAAAACTGCGCGCAACAGAGATCTTCGATCTTGCTGTGGACGGCGATCGGCTGGCTGCGCAGATCGTGCAATACGCCGCGCAGATACTGGCGGATTGCATCGTGGATATGTCGCTGACGCTGGACCCGGAGGTAGTGATTCTGGGCGGCGGCGTTGGCTCACATCCCGAGCTTTGTAGAAGCACCGAGAAGCTGCTGGCTCGCAACGAGTTCGCGAAACCGCAGGTGCGGTCGAGCTCTTTGGGAACGCAGGCGCAGCTTCACGGTGCAATTTCTCTCAGCCTGTCCGCCTCCGAAGCTCGCCTGCTGGACTAGGCGGCACACGAGAATTTTATTGACAGTCCGTCAATGTTTCACTAGTGTGAAGGCACCTTATCACTTCCTAAATAGGTTTTACTAAGTTTCCGTCTCAGGGCGGGCTTTCGCGATCCCAGCTAGCGTCTCGCGTTTCCAGATTGCAAAGATCCGTTTTTGGCGGCCCCAGGAGGCACACCTTGTCGACT
The DNA here is from genome assembly GCF_004217555.1 of Edaphobacter modestus. Lineage (GTDB taxonomy): Bacteria > Acidobacteriota > Terriglobia > Terriglobales > Acidobacteriaceae > Edaphobacter > Edaphobacter modestus. The sequence goes on along the minus strand of NZ_SHKW01000001.1, from coordinate 3,902,412 downwards.
CTTCGCAGTGTACGAAGCTCCATTCTCGGAGCCGCGCTTTTCGCGGCACTCCCTGTTTTGATTGCTCCTTTCCCCGTATGGGGTCAGTCGCAGTCGATCAACGGCACCATTCGCGGACACGTAACGGATGTGAGCGGGGCTTCCGTAGGCGGCGCCAGCGTGACGATAACCAACGCGGAGGTGGGCTACACGAGAACGATCCAGACGACATCGGATGGGTACTACGTGTTGGTCAACCTGCCGCTGGGAACCTACAGCGTCTCAATTACCAAAGAAGGTTTTTCCACGGCTCATTTCGATCAAATCCCATTATCTGCAGGTAAAGAGGCCACGCTGGACAGTTCGCTGGTGGTGGGAAGCACAAGTGAACAGGTTGAAGTGACAGCGTCGATTGCGAATATCGACCCTTCGACGCTGAATGTGCAGCGCACACTGGACTCGCGCGAGGTGGAGAATCTTCCGCTGACCTCACGCAATCCGTATAACTTTATTCTTTTTCAGCCTGGCGTCAGTGGACACCCCAATCCGGAGCTCGGAATTCCGCGCACGATCAACACCAACGGCCTTCTGGACCGCATCAACTACCAGATGGACGGCATGGTGAACACGCAGAGCGATCGCATTGGCCTGCGTCTGTTCCCGATCGGCAATATCTTCGTCAAAGAGGTGCAGACGGTCTCCAACAGCTTTGCCCCGGAGTTCGGGTGGACCTCGGGCAATGTCTATAACGTGATCTCCAACAGCGGCACCAACAACTATCACGGCTTGTTCCAGTGGCTCCGTCGCTGGCAGGACGCAACGGCGTATCCGTTCTTCGCCAACAAGTCGCAACCGAAGCCCAACCTGGAGTTGGAGGATTACTCGGCGAACATGGGCGGTCCTGCCATCAAGGACAAGCTGTTCTTCTTCGGGTCCTATGAACACCTGGTGCGCGGGCAGCCTGCACCAGTCACGATCACTCCGGCGAATATTCAGGCTCTCGGGCTACCACCCGATCAGGTTGCAGCAGCGCCCGGTCTGCTCCATGGCACCTTCGTACTGGGACGCGGTGACTGGACCATCAACCAGAAGAATTCTCTTTTCATCCGGTATAACTACTTCAAGAACGATTTCCCTTTCAACACGCAGGTCGGCGGGCTGAATACTCTCAGCACAGGAGTTGACTTCCTCGATCGCGCACACGTGATCGGCATGCAGCTCACCTCGACGATCAACGATCATCTCCTGAACGAGCTTCGCTTCTCCTGGCCCTTCCGTAACAACTCGCACTTCCCCGGACCGCAGGGCGGGACCGATCCAGCCATTATCATCACCAACATCGCGGCCCTGGGCGCATCAAACAGCGGCGGCGATCAATACACCGACAAAGTCCCCAGCGGAAGCGAAAACGTTACTTATGTTCGCGGAGCCCACACGATCAAGGGAGGATTCAGTCTGGCGCAATTGATCAATCGTCAGCGCCTCGTGAGTTTCAATACCTACACCTTCCGCAGCGTCGCAGATTATCTCGCAGCAAAGAATGGAACCAATCCTTACAGCTATAGCCAGTTTGCAAGCCAGCAGGACAAGAACGGGCTTGGGTATGCCTCGATGTTTTTTGGAGCTTACATTCAGGACACGTGGCAGCTGTCGCCGAAGCTCGTGGTGGTTTACGGTGGCCGCTATGATCGCTTCAAGGGACCGCAGGCTAATCCCAATGCACCCTTCGTAAACTCACAACGCTTCAACACGCCGAATACCAACTTTGCACCTCGGCTCGGCGCGACATACCGGCTGGACGATAAGACGGTTTTGAAAGCTTCGGCTGGCATGTTCTACCAGGCGACGCCAACGAACCTCTGGTTCAACGCGCTGAATCTTGACGGGTCGAATCGCACCAACAGCTTTACGATCACACAGCCTGCGGGCGCTACGAGCGGTGTACTGGCATTCCCGAATATTCCCGCAAGCGGTGTGGGAGCACGGCAGAACGTAACCACTGTTTCGCCGACGTTCAAGAATGAGTACACCTGGAACGCAACGATGCAGCTCTCGCATGAGTTCAGCCGCTACGATACGTTTATGGTTGGCTACATCATGACGAGTGGCCGCAATTTGATGTACCAGCACAACATCAACGTGAAAAACCCGATTCGGTTCCTTGCGGATGGTCGTCCAGTCTTCGATACGGCGGTCAATGCGAATACACGTATGGATACTCGGTTCGATCAGATCAACCAGGTCGAGTCCGGCGCGAATACAAGCTTCAATGCGCTGATTGTGAACTATACGCGTTCGCTTGCTCGCGGTATCCAGATCAATGGTAACTACACGTGGTCACACACGATCTCGGATGGCCCAGAGGTGAACACGTTCGAAGTAGCTCCAGCCTCTTCAGGCATCGAAGATCCGACCAATCTTAAACGCGACCGCGCTAACAGCAGCGTAAATCATCCGAATGCGTTCAACCTGACAGCGGTGATGGAGCCGACATTCACATTGAGCAACCGCTTCCTGAACTCGGCTGCCAATCACAACATGATTGCGCTGCTGGCCAATGTCAGCTCGGGCGACCAGGCAAGCGTTCTGACAGGCGTGACGCTCAATGGAGACTCCTCAACGCAGAGTGTGACACGGCCGGCGTTTGTGGGAAGAAACACCGTGCGTTCACCAAATGTCTATCAGATTGATGGACGCTACACACGCTCATTCCCGAAGCTGTTTGATCGCCTCTCGACGTCGTTCCTACTTGAAGCGAACAACATCTTCAACCATACCAACGTAACCGGCATAGCCACGACGCAGGCCGTCAATGCCACGACGGGCATTTCGACGGGGGCGGCACCGACCGTCGTTCGCAGCTCCGTGCTCGAGGCTCGCATCGTGCAGTTCGGCGTTGCTGCCCGCTGGTAGTCAATCGCGGTGGCGTAAACCGATAATGGTTTTGCGCCACCTATTTTTTGTCTTGAAACAGGAAGTGTAGAAGGAAGACGGATGAAGAACCCCGGCCAGAAGACGAAGTTTCCAGCTCCCATTTATCGCGATACCGTGCTGGCCCCGGTCTTCGCCGATGCGAAGCGATTTTTTCTGGAGCCTCTGCTCGAGATCGAATATGCCCACACGCTGATGCTTGCGCGCCAGGGCATCATGCCAAAGAACGAGGCCGCTGCCTGCATTCGCGCGGTGGAAGCGCTGGATCGTGCCGAAGTAGAGGCCACCCAGTACGACGGAAGCTTTGAAGATCTCTTCTTCTACCTGGAAAAGAAGTTTGCCGCCTCGTGCGGCGAAGAGGTAGCCGGAAAGATGCATACGGCGCGGAGCCGGAACGACATCGACCTTACGATGTATCGCATGGTGCTGCGTGGAAGGCTGATGCGGATCTTCGATTCGCTGCTGGAGCTGCGGCGTTTCCTGGTTGAGCTGGCCTGGACGCATCGAGTAGCTCTGATGCCTGCGTATACGCATAATCAGCCTGCGCAGCCAACAACGCTGGGCCACTACCTGATGGCGTATATCGAAGTGCTGGAGCGCGACGCGGAGCGCATTCGCGAGAGCTTTGTGCGGGTGAATCGCAGCCCGCTGGGAGCGTGCGCGATTACGACGACCGGGTTTCCGATCGATCGGGATTTCACGGCGAAGTTGCTGGGCTTCGATGGGCTGCAGATGAACTCGTACGGTGCGATCGCAGCGGTGGACTATCTGGTCGAGAGCTGCGGCGTGGTGGCGACCGCGATGCTAAGCCTGGGAAGATTTACGCAAGACCTGCTGCTGTGGAGCACGGTGGAGTTTGGATACCTGCGGCTGAGCGATGCCTATGTGCAGATTTCGAGCATCATGCCGCAGAAGCGGAATCCAGTTCCACTGGAGCATGTTCGCGTGCTTGCCAGCCGCGCACTCGTGGAGGCGCAAGGCGTAGTGGGGAGCCTGCACAACACCCCTTTCGCCGACATGAACGATGCCGAGGATGATCTGCAGCCGCTGGTGTATACCGCATTCGACGATGCGGAGCGGAGCATTCGTCTGCTGACTGGAGCACTCGAAGAGGCGGAGTTCAATACGGCGAAGATGGCGAAGGCAGCAGATGGAAATTTCCTGCCGGTCACGGAGCTTGCCGACACACTGGTGCGCACGACTGGCATGACCTTCCACGCCGCTCATACGATGGTGAGCGGTGCCGTCCGTGAGCTGCGAGGAGCATACGATGCCGATGCGATGACGGAGATTGTCGAACGTGAGCTGCAAGGACGATATACACTGTCCCGCGAAACCATTCGCGACGCGTTGCGAGCGGAGAACTTCGTCGCAGTTCGGAGGATTCCGGGTGGGCCCGCCGCGGAGGCACTGGGTCCTGAGATTCTTCGCGCTCGCGATGCAATCTCGATGGACGAAACCTGGTCAAGAGAGAGAAGGCAACGCATTGCGGAGGCGCAGGAAACGATGAGAGCCGAGTGCAACAGGTTGACAGGACGGACGGATGGACGCTGAACGCCTCGAGACCTCGCCCGTCAAGGTAAAGCCGCTGGAGTTGCAGCGGGGCCTTTCGACGTCCTCCGCGCTTGGATTGAACGTGATCGGCATGGTGGGGATAGGACCCTTCGTGACGCTGCCCCTGATCGTCGCTGCGATGGGCGGACCGCAGGCGATGCTGGGATGGATTCTGGGTGCAGCGCTCTCTCTGTGCGATGGGATGGTCTGGAGCGAGCTGGGGACGACGTATCCGGAGGCCGGAGGATCATACGCCTATTTGAAACATCTCTATGGCGAACGCGGTTTAGGGCGCGTCCTTTCCTTCCTTTACGCCTGGCAGATCCTTTTCAGCTCGCCGCTTTCAATTGCGTCAGGATGTATTGGATTTTCTCAGTACGTGTCTTTCTTTCTTCCAAATTCCGCTCGTCCCTTTTTCTCCACCAGGTTTCTCGGCGTTCCGATTGTGGTGAGCGGACAAACTCTGATTGCGATGGGGGCGTGCGCGCTTGCCCTCGCTGTTCTTTACCGCAGCATCGTGGCGATCGATAAGATCGTTCGCTGGCTGGGGATCGCGGTCGTGCTGACGCTGGTGTTCATCATCGTGGCGGGCTTTACTCATTTCGATTCAAGGATCGCTTTCGACTTTCCTGCCGGCGCTTTTCAACTGAACAGCGCGTTCTTTATGGGCCTTGGAGCAGGCCTGCTGATTGCAACATACGACTACGGCGGATATTACAGCGTCTGCTTTGTGGGTGCGGAGGTTCGAGATCCGCAGCGTACGATTCCGCGAGCTGTGCTCGGTTCGGTCATAATCGTCGGAACGCTATACCTATTGATGAACATCAGCGTACTGGGTGTGCTGCCGTGGCAAGAGATGATGCATGACAACGGCAGCCATGCGCGGATGTTCACGATGGCCGTGTTCATGGAGCGGATCTACGGACACGGAGCTGCAGGCGTAATCGTGGTCCTGATTGCCGTGGCCGCGTTGTGTTCCGTGTTTGCGCTCCTGCTCGGTCAGTCACGCATTCCCTTCGCAGCAGCGCGCGATGGCAACTTCCCTTCGTGGTTTGGCGCCATCCACCCAAAGCTGCGAATGCCACATCATGCGTTGCTGACACTGGGCACGATGACGATGATCTGCTGCATCTTCCGGCTGCAGGAGGTGATCACTGCCCTTGTCGTGATTCGGATCCTGTTTCAGTTTTTGCTGCAGGGACTGGCGGTGCTGCTGCCAAAACACAGACGAGAGCGCAAGGTGCGTGGATATCGGATGCCACTGTATCCGATCCCCGCTTTACTTGCGCTTGCAGGATTTCTCTTCATCCTGTTCTCGCGAACAAACTTTGTGCGGGAGATACGGACGGCAGGTGTAATCCTGCTAGTTGGGCTGGTGGTTTACGGGGTTCGCTTCATGGGTGGAAGCCGCGGAGACGACAAGATCGCTCAACCTGAAATTTAATTCTTCGCGCGGCTACTTCAACAGATCGCGATAGTCTTCGCGAGTGGGCGTGAAGACGTCCAGGACCTCGGAGGCTTCGAGGGCAGATGCCTGATGCTCTACGCCTCCATCGACGATGAAACTGTCGCCGGCGCGAGCATCGAAGACCTTGCCGTCAACATCGACCCGGATCGCTCCACTGATGACGTAGACGAGTTGGTGATGCGGGTGGCTGTGACGCCCGCCGACCCAGTCGGCGTCGAAAAAATGTCGAATGAGCATGAGTTGGTCGGTGTTGGCGAGCACCTGACGGCGCATTCCAGGTTCGGGAGTAAAGGTCTTGGGATCCTGATTGCGTACAAGGCTCATGCTGTTCTCCATTGCTTCAGTTTACGTCTCGAGTTGAGGGCTTATGGAGTAAGAGGGCAAGTCGCCTTTGCGACTCGCCCTCTCGCGTTTTCTTTGAAGGATTAGGGCTTCGACGGCTGCGGATAGTCGACGCGGATGGAAAGGATCTCGTACGGGCTGATATGCGCTGTCACCTTATCCCCGGAGAGCGCGAGCGGCGATCCCGTAGGCTTCTCCATCAGGTTGGTCTCGGTGGCGGCGCTGGCTCCAGCAGGCACCGTGAAGGTGACGTCGCCCTGCTTACCCGCCCATTCGAAGACACGGAAGATCAGACCGTTATCATCCTCGGCCTTCTTGACGGCGGTGAGAACGACGTTCTCCGGCGAGACCGATGCGTAGGAGTGTTCGAGCGGAAGCGGACCTGCGTGCGGCGCGACCTGTTGAGCGCGAAGCTCGTAGTTGTACTGGTAACCGTGGCGTTCCGTAAGGGCCTGCTTCCAGGTTCCGGCGTGAGGATAGAGCGCATAGCTGAAGTGCTGACGGCCTTGATCCGCATCGGGATCGGGCCATGTGGCGGAACGCAGCAACGTAAGCCGCAACGTATTGTCGACGGCATCGTAGCCGTACTTCGCCTCGTTCAGCAGACTGAAGCCGTGCCTGGAATCGCCAAGATCAGCCCAGCGCATTGCGGGGACCTCGAACCTTGCCTTCTCCCAGGAGTTGTTGCGAGTTGTAGGACGCTCGATGGTTCCGTAGGGGATCTCGTAGGTCGCCATGGGCCCGGACGCAGCGAGGGCGAAGGCTGCCTTGAGCAGAACGTGCTTCTCATGCCAGTCAATGTCGTTGATGACATCGACTGTGTCCGTATCGGCGTAGAGCTGGATGTCCTGAACGAACTTCGAACTCTGCCAGGTACGGGTTACACGGATGACTGCGCGCATCGGCCCCTTCTCAACCAGCTCGACGGAGTCGACCTTATCGATGGGAGTCATGTGGTCGAGTGTGCCGGGATCGATGTTCCAGGCATCGTAGTTCTTGGGAAGATCGGCAAAGGTCTGCAATTGATTACCGCATGAACCCTTAGCAAGAGATTCGAATTTGGCCTTCTTGTCATAGAGGCTGGTGATGCATCCTGTATTGGAATCAACTTCGAGGCGAAGGAATTCGTTCTCGATCGTTGTGCCGCTGGCCTTCAGGTCGGTTTTGAAAGACTTCTCGCCAGCCACAGCATGCAACACCTGATACCCGAGCGATGGAACATCGTGCGCCTGAACCAGCAGTTTGTAGCTTCCGTTCTTGGCATCGCTGGAAAGCAACTTCGCCGGCACCACCTTGTTGTGCTCGTCGAGCAGTGAGATCCCGTTGCTGGAAGCATTGGGCATCTGCACGTCCACCGTCGTTACGCCGGTATGCGACCATGCGAGCGGGTTGAAGACAAGAACAGGGACATCGCCTGCGGCCTTGGTATTTACGTTTGCGGCGAGGGTATGGAGTGAATTAGCGGAGATCTCGTTGGTCTCAAGCCGCACCTGGTCGAACTCGGCCTGGGCTTCTTTGTAGATAACGCCGATGCCGGAGCCGGCGGCAAGATCGTGGAAGCCGTTGAAGGCGATCTTCTTCCACGCATCCGTGAACTGATCGTTGGGATAGGCGTTCCCGTTGAGCCATGCGAGGGAGGCGTACTTCTCGGCGTTGATGGTCTGCTCTTCGCTCTCGCGCATGTTGCGCTTGTGTTGGGCCTGCGTGGTAAACACTCCACGGTGATATTCGAGATACATCTCGTCGTTCCAGGTGGGAATACCGATCTTGCCGGTGTCAGGCGTGGGAGCATTGTAGCCCTTGGCGATGGAGGTGTAATCCCATGTGGGTGAGTTGGACGAGACCTTTTGCTCGATGTCGGTGAAGTAGCTCTGCGCCGTGCCGAACTTCAGCTTGGGAACGATCATGCCGTCCTTCGCCCAGTGGTTGCCTTCATCGAGCATGGCGCGGGTGGGTCCGCCACCGTGGTCGCCAACGCCGTAGAGATCCATCATCTGCTCCATGCCGGGAGAACGCTGGCGAGCGACAGCGAGATCAGCGGAGAGGCGTACGGGGTTGAGGTTGTTATTTGCGTAGTCGTGCGGGAAGTAGGTGAGGACCTTGCTGCCGTCAGGTGACTCCCACCAGAAGAGCTTGAAGGGCATCTGGTTGGTATCGTTCCAGGTCATCTTCTGGGTGACGAAGTAGTCCATGCCGGAACGCTTGTAGATCTGCGGCAGCTGCCAGTTGTAGCCGAAGGAGTCGGGGTTCCAGCCGATGCGGACGTCGACGCCGTACTCTTTCTGGAACCAGCGCTTGCCGATGAGCAGCGAGCGGACCTGCGATTCGCCATCGGGCATGTTGAGATCGGGCTCGACCCACATGCCGCCGACTATCTCCCAGCGGCCTTCCTTGATGCGCTTCTTGATCTCGTTGTTGATGGTGGGATACTTCGTCGCCATCCACTCGTTGTAGGCAGCGGCGGACTGGGTGTAGGTATAGTCCGGATACTCGTTCATCAGCTGCAGCGCGGTGGAGAAGGTGCGCTTGACGGCATCGACAGTCTCGGAGACGGGCCAAAGCCACGCAGCATCGATGTGCGAGTTGCCGGTGAGATGGATGGTCGCCTGCTGAAGAGTTGGCTTAAGCGTTTCGAGTTTTTGGCGGGCAGTATCGAGCGAGGAGTCGAACTTCGGCTGATTGTTGGAGTCGAGCGCAGAGAGATCTACGGCAGCGATGGACTGCTCGAGCGTAGCCATGTCCTGCTTCGTCTGCTGCGAGAGCGAGGGCAGAAGTACGGCGGTCGAAAGGAACTCGAGTCTCAGGTCGGAGGGATTCGGGCGTCCCTTGGCGAATTCGATGCGTGTGGAGACAGATGCGAAGTTCTTGGTATCGACGGTCTGGAGCAGCTTCACGGCTACGAGAATTTTGTCGCCTGGCTTGGCCTGATCGAAGAGGACGATGGGCTCCAGATCATCGCCGAGTGCGACACGCCGTCCGTTGAAGTAAACAATCTCGGGGACGGGGCCGTTGGCGTTGGCGCGGAACTGAAACCAGATGCGCGAGCCGGTGAGATCGTAACCATTGAGAGTCTTCGGCACCTCGACCAGGCGGCGATACCAGACGGCCTCGACCGGAGCCTTGCTGTGCGGTTTGGCCTCGGGCCAGGAAGAATCGTTGAGCGCGGGGTCTTCGCCGTGCGCCAGATCGCCTACGTGGTAACGCCACTCATCTCCGGGAAGATTGTCGAACGTGGAGAGGCGCTCGAGAGTCTTCTGAGACTGCGGGGACAACGTTTGCAGAATGTCGGAGACCTCTTTTGCCGACTGTGCGTGGAGGGAGGGCGAGGCAAAAAGAGTTAAGGCAAGCAGTGCTTTTACCGTGGTGCGCAGCGCAGGAAGGCGGAGAGGGAGGATCAACGGGGTACGGCTCCTTGTTGGACTGTTCGGCGTCGGTTTTTCGACGAGGTTTAGCGGCAAGCCTGAACAGTGGGAGTCTAACGCACTTTCGCCCTCCGCGTGGGAGGGCGAGGGCAAGTGCTTGCGGATCTGGTCGGATTTATTGCTTGAGAACGGATTCGAGATAGGAAAGTGCGCGCGGATCGCCGGACTGGCCGAGCCAGAAGAAGGCGTCCTTACGAACCGCTGGGTTTGTGTTCGTCTGAGCGACATGAATGAGCTGCGGAATGCCTTCGTCTTTGGGGAGCTGGCTGAGCGCGAACACCGCTTTCTTCTTGACCTGCTGGTCGGGGTCGTTCTCGATAGCATTGGTAAGAGCCGCGCCTGCCTTCTTTCCCGCCTTCTGGGCGAGCCAGAAGATTGCCTGACTGCGGACGCCGGGATTGGTGTCGGACTTTGCAAGTGCCAGCAGATCGTCCGTTGCTGCAGGATCGTGATTGATGGAGAGATCAAATGCGAGCTTCTCACGAAGCTTTGGGTCCTGCTCGCTGCGAACGAGCTTTTCGAGAGCAAGCAGGCCTTCGTGGCCACGCTCGGCTCCAAGCCAGAATGCGGCCTTCTCGCGCAGACGGGTGGAGCTTGGCGGGCTCGCGAGTGTCGCAAGTTCGGTGGTTGCGACAGGAGTTGCATGTTGCGCCAGAGTAGCCAGCGCGCCCTCACCGACGCGATTCTCCGTCGTGGACTGGCCGGCGAGCTGAGCGAGGAAGTGGACGCTGTCCTCCGGTTGTACGCCCGTGAGCCAGGTGAAGGGGACGCCGCCGGCATTCATCCGACAACCTACGTTCGTGGACCGCACTTTGTTTACAGAACCGTGATCGAGACGAAGCAGAACATACATCCTGCCCGGCTCGGTCTTCTGAGCGGTGTCGGTCACATTGTCTCGCGAACCCTCGAGCTGAACTTCACCGCAGCATCCATCGTCAGACGATGATCCGTATGAATCGCCGCATGAAGATGAATGGTTTCGTGGAAGAGCTGGCACTTCATATCCAATCCATAGCTGCTGGTTGGAGTGCTGAAATCGCGTCACCGTCGCGGACAGTCCTGGGCCTACCGGCTCAGTGTTCAGCTGCGTGTTGGAGATGCGCGGCTGCTGACCCGAGAAGGCGACGGCAGACGCACTGAGGACGAGAGCAATAGCGAGATGGCTATTCACGGGACGTACCCTCCTTTTGGGGACGTTGCTACTTGTTGAGGATCTCCATCATGTAGTCGGTGGCTTCCTTGTTGTGCATGATGCTCAGCTTGGAGACGATTGCCTGTTTGAGCTCGGGGTTCTTCTCAGCACGAGCGAGAGCGATGAGATCGTGCGCGTCGCCGGAGAGAAAGAGTCCTTCGACGGCAGCCCTCTTCGATTCCGAATCGGGGCTGCTCTGATAAGTTGCCACCAGCGTCGGGGCTACGGCTGGGCCACCAGTCACTCCGAGATTGCGGATGGCCTTACGGCGAAGTTCGGGATCCTGCTCGGTCTTCACGATCTCACTGAGCGTCTCGACGCCTCTCGGCCCCGAAGCCACCAGCGCCCCGATGATCGCGGACTTGATCTGTGTATCTTTCGTGTCGTGGTAGAGCTGCGACAGCGCTGAGACGGCGGCCATGGCTCCAAGGGTCTGGACTGCGGTCTTCGAGAGCACGGGGTTCTGTTCGCTGCGTGCCGCCTCGACCAGCTTGTCCGGTGAGCCGGCGACCAGGTACGACTGAAGAATGGCGCGCTTTACGGCTTCGTCTGCCGTGTGTTGATAGACATCCGCAAGCGTTGCAGCCGACTGCTTGCCTTTGATAGCGGCGTACATACGAACCGCCCGAATCTGCAGCGCAGGATTCGACTGGCCACGCGCAATCTGTCCGATCAGGTTTTGAGCCTCAGGCGAGTTGCTGTTCGCCAACACGAAGAGAGCACGTTCCTTGAGCTTCTCCGAGCCATTGCCGTTGAGGATCTGCTGAATGGCCGGCATGGCCCGAGCTTCATCCTGCTGCATCAGAGCGTTGAGTGCCAGCAATTTCAATTCGTCATCGCCCGTCGACTGCGGCGAGACCGGCTGTCCGCTCCGGCCACGAATCTCGATGCGAAGCGCGTCGCACTCCGAGGTCCAGCGGCTCTGCGGGTAAGTATGGCCGAGGTCGGCGCAGGTCTCGAGCGCACGGCCCTGCTGGCCTTCCTTGTTTTGCGCATAGGCCTTCCAGTAGAGCGCAGCGTCAGAGCGGTCTCCGTGCTGAGCAGCTATCTTTGCGAAGATTGCCTCGGCGTCGGACCATCGGCCCTCGTTGATGGCGCGCGTGCCGTCGGCGTAGGGATTATTGCCACGATCGTCGGCAGGCATCTCGATGAGAGGATTGGCCTCTGCGAAGACGACCGGCTCCAGGCAGATTGCTGCGGGTGCAAAAAGTGTGGACGCCAGAAGTGCGACCGGGAAGATAAGTTTAGCGTTCATAAGATGGAGACCCCTTTCCCTGCTGCCGCGGTGTTCCCCTTCTGATCGACATCCTCCTGCACCCGGGAGCGGAGAACGCGAACTTCGAAGAGGAGGCCGTCGGTATTCATCTCTTTCTGTAGTTCATCGAGCTTTGCCTGCGAGAGACCGGCAGGCTCGTTCGAAACTTCAATCAGCACGCGCTCCAGGTGATCGAGCGCAGAGGAGAGCGCAGGATCGCCTGCCTGCTTCACGCTCTCGCGGTAGAGGCGATTCGCCGAGAGCAGGTCACGCGCTTCGGCCCGCAGAGGAGATTCCGTGGACGGCCCGGCGTGTTTTAGTTCCACAAGCAGGCGTTCGGAGCGGTCGAGGTGGTCGCTGAGAACTACGAGCACCACGCGCTGTCGCCCTTGATCGCCGCTTCCGTTGTTGGCTATGGGAGACGGTCCGTTGCGGTGCTCCCATTGCCGCCCCGCAAAGAATGCCGCAGCGATGAGCACACAAGCGGCGGCAACGGCAAGACCGCTGCTCCAGGAATTAAGCATGGGATGAAGCGCGAACCAACTGTGTCTCTTTCGCGGAGCCTCATAGACAGGCACGGAGCTCCGTATGGACTGCCATACCTGTGCTCCGTAATCGGCATCACGGATTGGAGTTGGAGAAGGCGCGATGGCCGAGAGATCGTTTGTAAGTGCGGCGTATTCCTTTGCGCAGTCCCTGCATTCGCGCAGGTGCGTGTCGATAGCGGCGGCCGCTTCGGATTCGCCGTAGTAGTAGTTGATGAGCTGTTCTTCGTTCAAGTGCTTCATGGGTTCACCCGGAGTGGAGCGAGGCTGCGGCGCAGCTTCTGTACAGCGCGAAAGACGGCCTGCTTTGCGGCGTTAGGAGCGATCTCGAGCGCAGTGGCGATCTCAGTAGTAGTGCGATCTTCCACGTGGCGGAGGATGAAGGCGGTCCGTTCGGTCGCGGTGAGATTTCGCATCGCGGCAGCCTGAAGAGACTCGATCTCGCGGCTGAGCAAGGTGCGCTCAGGACCGGCGGAGGTGTCGGCGACCTGCACCTGCTGTTGCGAGGGGTCGGTCTCTTCACCGATCTGGTACGTTGCTTCGACTTTGTGTTTGTTGATCATATTGAGTGCGCAATTTACGGCGATGCGGTAGATCCAGGTTCCAAATTCCGATCGTGACTCGAAGCTCTGAAGCCGCTGATAGCCGCGAAGGAAAGCCTCCTGCACGACCTCGTCGGCGTCCGCCTCGTCGCCGGTAATACGGAAGGCGACGCGGAAGACGTTTTGACTATGGCGAGCGACGAGCCTGCCATAAGCGTCTTTGTCTCCGGCCAGTACCTCCCGGACGATCGCGTGGTCGTTGACTTCCATTCAGCGCATTAGACAAGGAAATATGGCTGCGGTTATGAGGATTTTTTGTGGGATGCTGGGAGCAGGAGAAACCATTCTTTCGGTTGACAGCGCCAGCAACGGTCTATAGGGTTTAGCCCGGAGTTACCGCTTACGGATAAGAGCATGAAAACAATAGACGATCGCACCGGTTTGGCTCGTGCAACGAAGACTATCCTTACCGATAGCCACTTTCTGGTACCGTTTTTCGTTCTGCTGGCAGGCGTGGTGCTGCTGGTAGTCCTGCATTGAGATGAGGAGAGCTGGTGGCAAACGTGGTTGAGAAGGCAAAGCAGCATGGCCTGTCGCTGCACGGGCTGGGCGTTATCTGCGGATTGACCGCCGGTGTCTGGCTGGGGGCGGCCGAGGCGCCTACGAAGCTGGTGAACACGGGGCTCTCCCCGTTTGCCGTCTCCCTATGCATGGTCGCGGGAGTCTTCACGGCGCGGTGGACCTTTCCTACGCTTTTGAAGGGCACCGGATACGTCTTCACCGACCTGATGGAAAAGAAGCACCTGATTGTGTGGGCGTTGCTGGCCGGAGCCTTGTGGGCGGTAGCGAACACCCTGACCGTCTTCGCGATCCGCGACGTCGGGCTGGCGGTCGCTTTTCCTTTGTGGAATGCAAACTCTCTGATCGGGCTCTTCTGGGGACGCGTGCTGTTCAAAGAGCTCGAAGGGGCGAACGCAGGTAACATCAGCAAGGTGGTACTGGGAAGCGTGGCCATTGTCATCGCTGCGGTGATGCTGGGGTTCAGCACGATCCACGGTCAGACGGCTGCGGGACAGCACGCCGTACGGGGCATCCTGGCGGCTGCAGGCGCGAGCCTGATGTGGGGGACGATGTATGTTCCCTACCGCAAGGCATACATCAGCGGGATGAACCCGCTCTCGTTCGTCACAGCGTTTACCGTCGGTGAGCTGGGCACAGTGCTGGGCCTGACGCTCGCTCTGGACGGCGGCCTGCACTCGCCTGCATTCGCCTTGCTCCACCAGCCAGGGCTGGTTTTCTGGCTATTTCTGGGCGGGTTTGTGTGGGTGATCGGCGATCTGTTCCAGCAGTTCGCCGCGAAGTATCTGGGGATCGGACGTGGCATTCCTCTGTCGAACACGAACCAGCTGTGGGGGCTGGCGTGGGGCGCGCTGGTCTTCGGCGAACTTGCCGGGGCAGATACGCGCCATCGTCTGCTGGTCATCGCCGGATCGTTGATCATGATCCTGGGCGCGCTGGCGATTGGGACGGCTGTGGCTTCAGCACGAGAGCACACCTCGAACAACGAGGCGGTGTTACGGGAGTGCGAGCGCTATGGGCTGGACTACAACCGCACGCTGGCGGCACAGGCCGGGGACGAGTTTGGCGGCCGCGATGAGCGACGGCGCTGGTGGGACTACGCGATTGTAGCGGCGGCGACCGGCGTCTTCCTGTGGCTGGGCGCGCAGGCGGTTGTTCCTCCGCTGGAGATGGATATGCGGTGGGTCGCCGGGCTCGGCGTGGTTCTTGTCGTCAGCCTTGTAGCGGGCGGCTGGAGCCTGTGGCGCAGAACAAGGTTTTGTTAAAGAAGAGCGCTTTTCGCCAGGGAGATTGTCTCCGATCTGGTGAGGCGCTGTAGGATGATGCTTGCTATGGCAGTAAGGCTGAAAGATATTGCACGGGATCTTGGGGTCTCTGTTGTTACCGTCTCGAAGGTGTTGCGAGGGAACAGCGACATCGGCGAGGAGACTCGCAAGCGCGTTCTGAAGCGCATGAAGGAGCTGAATTATCAGCCCAACATGCTGGCGCGCGGTCTGGCGAGCGGAAAGACCTACACGGTGGGGCTGGTGGTCCCTGACCTGGTGCATCCGTTCTTCGCGGAGTTCGCGAAATCACTGAGCGGCGTGCTGCGAAAGAGCCATCGCGCCGTGATTCTGGCCTCCTCGGAGGAAGATCCGGAGATCGAGCGGCAGGAGATTCGCACGCTGCTGCGCCGCGGTATCGACGTTCTGCTGATCGCCTCGTGCCAGCCGAACCTGCGCAACTTCTATGAGCTGGGTGACGAGCGAACACCGTACCTGCTCTTCGATCGCAACTTCCCTCACCTGGCGGCGCACTTTGTCGGGTCGAACGACCTGATGGTGGGCGAGATGGCGACGAATCATCTCATCGGGATCGGGCGCAAACGGATCGGACATATCGCAGGCAGGAACACCAGCCCTTCGTACGACCGTCTGCGAGGTTTTCGCGACGCGATGGCCGAGCATCGGCTGCCGGTTCCTGAGGATTATGTGGTCGTATGCGATCACATGGAGGAACGAGGCGACAAGACGGGCTACGAAGCTATGCAGAAACTGCTGGCTCTGAAGGAGCGGCCAGACGCGGTCTTCTGCTACAACGACATGACGGCGATCGGTGCGATCGCGGCGACGACTGCTGCGGGGCTGCGGGTTCCTGAGGATATCGCCATCATCGGGTGCGGCAATATGCCTTACAACGATTACCTCAAGGTTCCGCTCAGCTCGATCGACCACGGCACGGCGGAGCTGGGGCGCATCGCCGGCGAACTGGCTCTCGAACTAACCAGCCATCCGGAACAGCCTCCGAAGAATATCCTGGTTCCGCCGACGCTGGTGGTGCGGGCGTCTACGCTGCCAAGGTAGGCCCCTCCCCCCAATATCGCGCAAAATATTCTATCCATTGGTGTTAGCCTGGGACCTCTCTTCACGCAGCGTTGATTTCCCGACTAGCACCACCTCCCGGAAGAGGCAATACCGTATCTCTCGATCCTGCTGTACTGACTTAATTTTAGCGAACGGCACGTAACTGATCGGCAACGCACATGTTGCTGATTTGGTTAGCGTTACAGGAAGATACCCCTTGACAGGCTTCTGCCTGGAGGCCAAGAGGTTCTACGGTTCGATCCGAGCGGGTCAGCTGGACTTGCCGGCGGCGTAACCGGGTTTGGCGGAGACGCCGAACCCAAAGCTGACGCCTGATTCTCCGGCGGAGACAGCAACCAGGGCCTTGCGATGGGGATCGACCTTGTACTGCTTCCCCGGTTCTACCGTGCCTGCAGGCACAGCGATCACGGCAATGTGTTCCGGTTCGACCTTCGCATGGTATTGCCTGGCGTGCTGGTGTGCGCTCTGAGCGACCTTTGCAAGGTCGTCGGCACCATGATGCGCGCTGAGTATCCGTCCGGAGCGGGTATCGAAAGCTATGTGTGTGGTCGCCATCTGTCGGTATCTCCTATCTGAAAATATTGACCTGTGCTATCGCCGCGACACGATCTCCCACGAGGACGAAGTGAATTCTGGCGCAGTTATCGAGACCGATTGCATTCTGCGCAAATCCCTGGCCCTGGATGGGAGTCGACTCGGTTCCATCCGCAAGGTACACAGTCCAGGAGTCGATGAAGGCGGTGGCGGCGAAGGTCGGGTCGTTGGGATTATTCCCGGAGAAGAGAGTATTGATCTCTGAGAGAGAGATGTTGGCGTACAGGCTGGTACCGGGTGGGAAGGGATCGGTCGTGAAGTTGATGACGAAAAAGTCAGAGGTGACGACTGAGAGCCAGTAACCCTCTATGATGTTTGCCATTTAGGCATCCTCCTGAATCCGAGAAGCGGGGCTGGATCACTTGAACGAGGCCTGAAGGCTTAGACAGTCTGTTCTCGTGAGGGGGTGTTGTCAAGCACCGTGGCGTGGGCGACACCCCCTTCGAGATTGTGGATTTACTTCACTCCTTTTTCCGGGTTCCAGGAGCCCTGTTCCTTGCGGACGAAGATGATCTGGCCGATGTGGTAGGCGTTGTGGGTGCCGATGTGGGCGATCAGCGAGGCACCCTTGGCCAAGGTCTTGTCGTCGGCGGCCTCGACGGCCTTCTCCCAGTCGGTCATGCCCTGATTGAACTCCTTGACGAGGGCGCTCCACTGCTCGGCGTTGAAGTTGTTGAAGGTCTCGTCGTTGTTGCCGCTGAAGGTCTTTACCTTCTCGTCCTTGAACTTTGCCAGCATCTCCTTGTTCCAGAAGACGAGGTGGTAGGTGAGTTGGCCGACGGAGTGATTGCCTTTGCCATCGGTCCACCTGGCCTGCTCGGCGGTGAGGCCTTCGACCGCGATGTTGCCGGGGACGAACCAGTCCTTGACGTCGTGCGTTGTGTGAAGCTGCTCGAGAAGAACGCCTTTGAGGGTGGAGGGCGGTGGCTTGGGTGCGGGCGTTTGGGCGGAAACGGCGTGGGGGTGAAGACAGAGGGTGAGGGCAAGGATAAAGACGATTCTTTTCACGTGAGAGGGACCTCCTCGGAAGATGACCTGCCGGACCTATAGGTGAACTGCAAAACCTGTAAACGAATGTGTCTGCCAGTTTAGGAGCGCGGACTGGCACTTCGCGATGGACCCGGTGCGTTTTTACACGGAGATTGTGACGAGTGACAGGGGAACC
Organism: Edaphobacter modestus; assembly: GCF_004217555.1. Classification (GTDB taxonomy): domain Bacteria; phylum Acidobacteriota; class Terriglobia; order Terriglobales; family Acidobacteriaceae; genus Edaphobacter; species Edaphobacter modestus. The sequence goes on along the minus strand of NZ_SHKW01000001.1, from coordinate 3,884,481 downwards.
CAGAAGAACAATGGCCTGGACCCAAGTCCACAGAGAAATCCTCCGCAAGGGGTGCCATGCTTTGCGCATGACACGATCGCCCTGCTCGCACATGCTCTCTCGGCTTCTGCTGGTTCTTTTTGTTCTGGTGTCTCTTGCCGGCGTTCGGAGCAGAGCCCAGAACAATCCGGAGTGGACGGAGCCGTTTCCGGCGCACCGGATTGCCGGAAATCTCTACTACGTGGGAAGCAAGGACCTGGCGGCCTTCCTGGTGGTGACACCGGAGGGAAACATCCTGATCAACAGCAATCTGGAGAGCTCGGTTTCACAGATCAAGGCGAGCATCGAGAAGCTGGGGTTCCGGTTCAGCGATACGAAGATTCTGCTGATCAGCCACGCGCATCTGGATCATGCAGCCGGGAGCGCCACAATCAAGCGCCTGACTGGAGCCAGGTACATGGTGATGGACGCCGATGTTCCGGTAGTGGAAGACGGCGGAAAGACGGACTTCGCGTACGGGCGCGAGAAGGGTTGGAGCTATACGCCAGCCAAGGTGGACCGGGTGCTGCATGATGGCGACGAGGTAAAGCTGGGCGGCGCGGTGCTGGTGGCGCACAAGACGGCGGGCCATACCCGGGGATGCACGACGTGGACGATGAAGGTAACCGATAACGGGAAGACCTACGACGCTGTGATTATCGGCAGCCCCAATGTGAATCCGGGATACAGGCTGGCCGGCAAGCCAAGCTACCCGGGGATCGTGGCGGATTACGAACAAACCTTCAAGACTCTGAAGACATTGCACTGCGATATCTTTCTGGGCGCGCACGGAGGCTACTACGGGATGACCGCCAAGTACGCTCGCCTGAAGGGCGGCGATCGCCAGGCGTTTGTCGATCCAGCCGGATATGCGAGCTATGTTTCTGAAAGAGAAGGGGCTTTTCGTAAGGAGCTGGCCAGACAGCAGGGACAACGAGCTTCGGCCAAGGGGTTTTAGTGTCTGCCGGTCTGTGGCTGAAAATTCACACAAAATCGAGTTTTTAACTTGCCATTCGTCGGACGGGCGTCCTATAGTTACCGCTAACTTGAAGGTAGTGCCTGGAGGATACGATGGCCGCGACAACAATTGCACAGAATGCCCCGCTGAAGGATATGGACGAGTGGGATGACTTTCTTACGGGCCGCTATCAGGAAGGCAAGAGCGAAGAGGAGTTCCGGCAGTACGACGAGAAAGCTACTCCGGGCGTCGCGGAGTTCTACCGGCTGAACCATCAATACCAGAGCTTCGATTATGTGATGGCCAAGGAAAAGGAGTACTTCGGCCTGAACAAGGGCGATAAGACGATCTGGGAGGCGGCGGAGTTTCTAAATACGCTGGTGGATGACAGCGACCCGGATACGGATCTGACCCAGATCGAGCACCTGCTGCAGACGTCGGAGGCCATTCGCGCGGATGGGCACCCGCGCTGGTTTGTGCTGACGGGGTTCATCCACGACCTGGGCAAGGTGCTTTGCCTGTACGGCGAGCCGCAGTGGGGCGTGGTGGGAGATACCTTCCCTGTGGGATGCGCCTACTCGGACCAGATCGTGTTTCCGGAGTACTTCAAGGCGAACCCGGATATCAACCATCCGGTCTACAGCACGAAGTATGGGATCTACGAGCCGAATTGCGGGCTGGACAAGGTGCACATGTCGTTTGGGCATGACGGCTACATCTACGAGGTGATGAAGAAGTACATGCCCGAGGAGTCGCTGTACATGCTGCGGTATCACTCGTTCTATGCGGCGCACAAGCATGGAGCGTACCGGCACCTGATGAACGACCACGACGTGAAGATGTTTGCGTGGGTCAACAAGTTCAACCCGTATGACCTGTATTCGAAGGGCCATACGAAGCCAAACCTAAAAGAGTTGAAGCCTTACTACGACGATCTGTTTGCGGAGTTTTTTCCGGAGAAGATCGCCTGGTAAGGACAGTGCCCTAATCGTTGTCCGAGAAGGTGTTAAAGCCCTGAGGTCCGAAAAGGCCTCGGGGCTTTTTCTGCCTTGCGTCGATCACTTTGTGACGAGAGTTACCGCTTATTTATCAGGTTTTTACATGTCTTCGGCATGATGTATTGCATACGCCTATTTTCCTGAGCACGCGTGATTCCTGAGAGGGAGCGCGTTTTCGCTAACCATAGCCGCACATCAACCAGTAACTTCAGTGTTTTCTGTTTATTGGAGTGGCGGGATCGAGTTCTTACGTTATCGGTACCGCTGATGCATTTCGATTGACAGCACCAAAGCGCAGTAAGTAGTTTTTTTGCCGGTCCGAAAAGACAGGAATCGCACTCTTTGCGGAAGCAGAGAACAGGATACGTTGACGATCGGCAAGAGAAGAACTAACGGGGCGAACAGACGATGCAAGAGAGGTACATTTCATGAAGAACCTACCAGAGTATGCACACGCTGCTTTAAAGAGGCGTCGATTATCTCCCAGACGTTGTGAAGAAATAGCTAATGAAGGATCGATTGGCGCAAGAGTAAGAGGTTGGATTTCGCTGATGGCGGCCGTTCTGTTGATCCTGAGCGTCAGCCCTGCGTGGGCGCAGTTTGAATCGGCCGCGGTGCTGGGCTATGTCCATGACGCCTCGGGCGCGGCGCTCACGAACAGCACGGTGACTCTGACCAATACATTGACCGGAATTTCCCAGGCGAAGACGACGGATTCGGAGGGCAAGTACGAGTTTTCCAGCGTGCAGATCGGCAACTACCAGATTACGGCTGAAGCGGCTGGCTTCAGCACGGGACGCACGGAGACCTTCGCGGTGCAGACCAACGCCCGTCAGCGTGTAGATCTCTCGCTGAAGGCAGGCTCGGTCGCAGAGGAGGTCACTGTGACCTCGGCGGCGCAGCTGCTGGATACAGAGACGAGCTCGCACTCGACCGTGATCGGAACACGACAGGTTGAAGATCTTCCGCTGAATGGCCGCTCGTATGCGGACCTGGTGCTGCTGGTTCCGGGCGCGCGCAAGTCGGCGCTCGAGAACAGCACGACATCCAGCCGTGAAGGTTCGTTCAACATTAACGGCCAGCGCTCGGCCTTCAACAACTACATGCTGGACGGCCTGGACAACAACAACTACGGCACGTCGAACCAGGGCTTTGCGAACGAGAATATTCCTCCTTCGCCGGACGCGGTCAGCGAGTTCCGGGTGGAGACGAACAACTACTCGGCTGAGTATGGACGCGTCCCGGGAGCGGTGATCAACGTGTCGGTGCGTCGCGGAACGAACCAGTTCCACGGGCGCGCATGGAACTACGACCGCAATACGATGTTCAATGCGATCGGGCCGTTTCTGGCTCCCGGTGCAACGAAGCCGAAGTTTATCCAGAACCAGTTCGGCGGAACGTTCGGCGGGCCGATCTGGAAGGATCATACCTTCTTCTTCGCGGACTATGAGGGTCTCCGCCGTATCTTCAACAATGCCGCGACCGGATCGACGCTTCCGACGACAGCGCAACGCGCTGGCAGGTTCTTCGTGAATGGCGACCCGTCGCAGCCGATTCAGGTTACGAATCCTGTTACAGGCGTCACCTACAATGGCGTCGTTCCCACCTCGGCGATGACCCCGTTCGCACAAGCGGTACTGGGGGCGCTTCCTCAGCCCAACACGGGACTTGCCGATAACAACCCTGGCGCGTACTCCAACAACTACGTCATCTCTCCGCGCGGAACGATCAACGACGACAAGGGCGATGGGCGCGTGGATCACACCTTCAATGACCACTGGACCATCTTTGGACGGTACAGCGAGCATCGTCAGGCTCTGTTTGATCCTCCGGGAATTCCGGGACCCGCGGGCGGCAACTCCAACGGCAATGTGAATATTCAGAACCGCAACATCGCTGGCGGTACGACGTGGACGATCTCAGCCAACAAGCTGCTCGACATTCGCTTTGGATGGTCGCGCAACCTGGGCGGCAAGTTCCCGATCGGACAGGGTCAGCCCTCGCTGCTGGTGGCGAACGGCATCACGGACGGCCTTCCGACCGATCCGCTGGTAGTGCGCACGCTGAATGCGCAGTCGGTGACGGGCTACTCGCAGTTTGGAGCGCAGTCGTCGAACCCGCAGTTCCAGAACCCGACGATCTATAACCCGAAGGCGAACTTCACGTGGATCAAGAGCAAGCACTCGATGAAGTTCGGCTACGAGTGGCAGGCTGTGAACACCGAGTTGAATGACTTCAACCCGAGCTACGGTCAGGATAACTACGCCGGACAGTTCGCGCGTGGTTCGTTCACGGCGCCAACCTCCCAGGTCACACAGATCCAGCAGGCCAACAATCTTGCTGACTTCATGTTCGGCAACCGCTCCTCGTACTCGCTGACGACGTATGCGATTGTGCACCTGCGCCAGCGGTACAACTTCATGTACTTCCAGGATGACTTCAAGGTTTCGCCCAAGCTGACGATCAACGCCGGCCTGCGGTACGAGATCGTGACGCCGCAGTATGAGAAGGACAACCGGCTGGCCAACTTTGACCCCAACACCAACTCGCTCATCCAGGCCCGGAGCGGCGGAGTTTACAGCCGCTCGCTAGTCAACACACCTCTGAACAACTTTGCTCCGCGTTTAGGTTTTTCGTACTCTGCGACGGACAAGACCGTGCTGCGCGGCGGTTATGGAATCGTCTACAACCAGTGGAACCGGGCGGGCGGCGAGAACAACCTGACGTATAACGGTCCCAGCGTAGTCAATGCAAGCATTACGCAGGGTACTTCGGCAGCTCTGTTCCCCTCTGCCGGGAATGTTTGCGTAAACGATACCCAGGCGCAGTCCAGCTGCTTCCGCCAGACGCAGCAGGGATATGCAGCGAACCTGACGACGCCTGCATACTTCAACCCCCTGAACGTGCTGTCGCGCTATATTCCACGCAACTTCCAGACCGGCTATGTACAGCAGTACCAGGTCGGCGTTCAGCAGCAGTTGCCTTACGGTATTGTTGCGGACGTTGCGTATGTCGGAAACAAGTCGACGCATCTGCAGGTGCTGGCTGACTATAACCAGGCCACGCCTTGCGTTGCAGGTGCGGGCGTAACCTGCGGTAGCCTGCAGGCTCGGCGGCCGGTTTCAAACTTCGCCGGAATCGAGATCGCTTATGGCGCGGGCTCGGCGAACTACAACTCGTTGCAGTTCAAGCTGGAGAAGCGCGCTTCGCACGGCCTTTACCTTCTGAACTCGTTCACGTACAGCCGCTACTTCGACATCTCGTCGGGCCACCTGGAGACGTCTAACGGCGACAACTCGCGTGTGAACTACGCGAACCCGAGCCGCGACTACGGTCCGGGCGGATACGACCAGCCGCTGGCTGATACGCTCTCAATTGTGTATGACCTGCCTTATGGTCATGGACAGCGATGGGGTGGCTCGTCGGGCCGCCTGATGGATACCATCGTGGGCGGATGGCAGCTTACGCTGATCAATACGATGACAAGCGGGATGCCGGTGAATATCAACTATTCGCTGTCGTCGTCTTCACCGCTGTACGTATCCGACCTGGTGACGTATCGCCCTAACCGCGTGAACAATGCGAAGATCAGGAACCCTTCGTCAGCGCGCGTCAAGACGGCGACCTCACTGAACGGATACTTCAACGTTCAGAGCCTGCAGGCACCGACGACGTATCCGTGGGGATCGGTGACGCGCAACTCGGAGCGGTCGGATGCCTTCTACCAGGCCGACCTTGGTCTGCATAAGGCGTTCCCGCTGTGGAGCGACAGCTCGAAGTTCGACTTCCGTGCGGAGGCGTTCAACGTGCTGAATAAGGTGAACTACTACTCACCGAACAGCACCTGGGCGTTGGGAAGCACGGGCTTCGGCCAGATCACGCAGAACTTCCCAGCACGTCAACTGCAACTCGCCGCGAAGATCATCTTCTAAGCGACATTACACGCATGACTACGATCGGCGCCGTGTCTTTCCGAGCGGCGCCGTTGTTTTTTCGAAGCTAGACTTAAGCAAAGAGGAGCTGGAATGTTTCGAGGTGCAATTGGAATCGCGGCGGCAGCGGTGAGCGTTATCGCGGCCACAGGGCTGGCACAGCAGAGCGGGCAGGCGGCGCAGGACAAAGCGGTACGCCTGAACCAGATTCAGGTGATCGGGTCGCATAACAGCTATCACTCGGGATTTGCGCCGAGCGAGCGGAAGTATCTGGAGATGAAGAATCCGAAGGCACTGAGGGCTCTTGATTACAGCCATGCTCCGCTGCCGGTTCAGTTCGATGGTGGTGTGCGGCAGATCGAGATCGACGTGTTTGCGGATTCGAAGGGTGGACGATATGCGCATCTGCCGATCGATGACGCAGCGGCAAAGGCAGGGCTACCGGCCGATCCAAACTTCGATCCGGATCACGAGATGGATAAGCCCGGCTTCAAAGTGATGCATGTGCAGGGCGTCGATGAACGCAGCACATGCCACACCTTTGTTAAATGCCTCACCGTAGTGCGGACGTGGTCGAAACAGCATCCGCAGCATCTTCCGATCTTCATCCTGGTGGAGACGAAGGAGGACGGTGGAAAGCAAAGGCCGGACATGATCGCGACCGAGCCGTTCACGTCGCAGGTCTTCGACGCGCTGGATGCGGAGATCCGCTCTGTTTTTAAACCGGGAGAGTTCATTACTCCGGACGAAGTGCGCGGAAGTGCATCGACGCTGGATGCGGCAGTTCGCGCCGGTGGATGGCCTACCCTGGCGAAGGCGCGTGGACGCGTGGTCTTCCTGTTGGATCAGCGCAAGGTGGAGACGGTCTACACCGAAGGACATCCTTCGCTCAAGGGACGCGTCCTGTTCACCAACGCCGAGCCCGGCAGGCCCGATGCCGCCTTCACCGAGCAGAACGATGGAACCAAGGAGACCATCGACGGGCTGGTGAAGCAGGGCTACCTGGTCCGCACACGCACGGACGAGGGAACGGAACAGGCTCGCACAAACGATACGACGCGGCGCGATCTTGTTTTTTCGACCGGAGCGCAGATGATCAGCACGGACTATCCTCCGTCGGAGCCGTCGCAGTGGACATCGTTCGTAGTGAAGTTTCCGGATGGATTGGTGGCACGATGCAATCCAGTGAATAAACCGGCGGCATGTGTGGATAGCCTGCTGGAGCCCTCGGCGACTTCCACAGCAAAAAAGTAAGCGGTTCGAGCTTCGCTCGAATGAGCGTTGCGTTCAGAATGAAGAAGTGATGGAGAAGTGGGACAGCTGGCTGGGGCTTATCGCTCCAGCCAGTTTTTTATGCGGGACCGGTAGGTGCGGCTCATGGAAATCTTCTGACCGTTGAGCAGATGCACTCCGTATTCTCCGTCGACCTCGGGACGCACCTCTTTAACGTATTGCAGATTGACGATCGAAGAGCGATGGACCCTGAGGAAAGTATTGGGATCGAGCTTCTCTTCAAGATGCGTCATGGTCTCGCGCAGCAGATGGGTCTCGGAGTTCGTGCAGATGCGAACATAATTTTCTTCGGCTCCGATCCAGCAGATCTCCGAGACGGGGAGAAAGAGGATGCGCCCCTTGGACTTGAAGACGATGCGCGTGGTGTAGGGCGTACCGTTGGGGCTCTTCGAAGCGGCATCGGGATTCTGTTTGGCGGACCGGATGTGGTCGAGAGCCCGCTGGGTAGCGGAACGAAAGCGCTCAAGAGTGAAAGGCTTCAACAGATAGTCAACGGCGTGGATCTCGAAGGCGCGCAGAGCATAGCGATCGTAGGCGGTTGTAAAGATGATGCTGGGCATGACCGGAGCACCGGCTGCCGAAAGCTCGCCTACGACATCGAAGCCGTCCATGTCGGGCATACGAACATCAAGGAAGAGAAGATCGGGCTTGGTAGCGCGGACCAGAGAGATTGTTTCAGAAGCGGTTGCGCCTTCACCTACAACTTCGATCTCGGGAAACTCGCGTAGCAGCTGCCGGAGCTTCTGCCGTGCGAGAACTTCATCGTCTGCCAGGACTGCCTGAATCATCACGCACCATATCCTGTTGTTTGTTCTATTGGACGCTCTGAAAAGCGGAGAGGGAGCGTCATGACTACCTGCACCAGGCTGCCTTCAAGCTCGGAGATAGAGAAGGTGTGATCGACACCGTAGTGCATCCGAAGGCGGTCCTGCACATTGGCGAGGCCGACGCCGTTGCCTGTGGCCTTTTGCTTCGCGCCATTGAGACCGACGCCGGTATTCGTTACGCTGAGGCGAAGAGTCGATCCCTGACACGTGGCCTCGATGGAGAGGACGCCGTTTGAGCTAAGTCTTGAGAGACCATGCGCATAGGCATTTTCGACGATGGGCTGAAGGATCATGGTCGGAACGATTGCATCGTGCACATGCGGGTCGACACTCATCTGCTGTTGCACGCGTCCGGCATATCTTCGGTCCTGCATGGCCAAATACATCTCGATGAACTCCATCTCGTCGCTTAATGGGATGAACTGGGCTTCCCCACGATGCAGGGTTATACGTAACAGCCGACTTAGTTGTTCCAGCATTAAGTCCGCGGCGGCGACATCTGTCCGCATGAGGCTGGAGATACCGTTCATCGTGTTGAAAAGAAAGTGAGGATTGAGCTGCATGCGCAGTGCACGCATTTGTGCCTGTGCCAGTTGCGATTCTAGCTGGCAGGCGATGCGGTCCTTCTCACGGTAACTTTGGTAATAGCCCACACCACGGAAGAGAAAGAACGCGGACCAGAAGAGCACGAGGCTATCTACAAGTTCGGCATCCAGATGGAACGACAGCCGTTGCAAAAACGGCATGGGTGGTCTACCCATCGGAAGACGTGGAAAGAGAAGAACCCAGATGGTCTCTTCGAGGACGCTGGTAAGGATGCTGAGTGGGACGAAGAAAAGAAGGATGGTCTTGAGATTTGCAGTATTGATGCGGTATCTCAAGGTCCACCAAAGGATCCAGCAGAGAATGCCCCAGATGAAGTATTGCGCGCCCCACGCCTGAAGGAGCAAGGAGAGCGCCACATGCGGTTCATTCCAGAAACGGAGGCGACTGTTCCACTCCTGTAAGGCGAAAAGGAGCCCCAGCGAAGTTGCACCAGAGATGAAGATAAGGGGGTGCATCCATATGGGCTGTTGGGTTTCGTTTTTCCAACGAGTGAATGTCAGCTGCGTATTCCTCATCTTTCCGTGTGTTCGAGGTCACTGGATGACGCCCGCACACTTGTGTACCCCGCACACTTGGGTACTTAGTGAGACGCGAGAGAACAACCGTGCGAGATCGCGACTGGCGCTGAGTCCTGGCGGGAGTGATTCGAAGGAAGGTAGGCCACGGCTGCGAAGAGCAGAAGGGAGATAAGGATCTGTTGTTTCAGGAAAAGAGAGCGCATGGGGACGATTCCTCCAGACAGATTGCCCGTGCCGGCCCTGGTGACACGCAGAACAAAGAAAGTAGCTCTTTTGCTCAGGGAAGAAGGGGCCGGTCACAACATTGACGAAACAGGCGCGATTTCGTCATCCGCCAGCCGCTGAGAAGATTGCCTTCGGGAGAACACGGACGCACCTTGCACAGATTAAATGGCGGCCGATCCTGGTTTGTCATCGAGTTGTCGCCACTGGTCACAAATCTTCCCGATTTCCACGGGCGCTGAAGCAGCGACTACTGTCATGGCTGGGAGCCAGTGCCGCGCTCGGTGAGCTGCCGAATGAGGTCTACCTCTCGCTGGCGATAGGGAGTTCCATCGTGACGGAAGACCTCGTGAAACCAGATGGTGGGTTGGGAGAGGACATAAGGGTGCTGCCATGAGTCCCAGGGAAGATAGGTCTGGGTTTTGCCGGCGACGAGTCCCCAATTGATAGCTGCGACATGGAGCTGCTTCGCAAGGGGAAGGATGGTGTCGAAGGTGCTGCCGCTGCCGCGCGCCATGTATTCGGTACACAGGATGGGCCGGTGGAGGGGCTGGAGGGAGCGGACGCGAGCTTCGAACTCCTCGGGCCAACCATAGTTGTGGAAGGTGATGATGTCGCTCTCAGCCAACTGAATCTTCGTCACGGGATTTTCGCGGGCAGGATCGCTCCAGTCGCCATGCCAGACACCACTAGTGAGAGGCTGCGTGGGATGGGCAGATCGTGCCCATTGAAAGGCCTTAGGCAGAAGAGCTGCAACCAGTTCAGGCTTGTTTTTGGGCTCGTCGAAGCGATGGTCGTTGGTGTTGTCGGGCTCATTCCAGATGTCCCAGGCGAGGATGCGGTCGTCTTTCGCAAAGGCAGAGACGATGCCGACGACATATTCCCTGAGTTGAGGCTCGTAGGACGGGTCGGAGAGCTCGGCTGCGCCGGGACTCTGAACCCAGCCGGAGTTGTGGATGCCGGGGATGGGTGGATGCTGAGGGCCGAGGTGGGGATTTGATTCCCAGCAGGAGTCGAAGAGGACGAGGATGGGGCGAATGTGGTGACGGGAGGCGATGGCGAGAAAGGCGTCGAGGCGGCTGACGAAACCTTTGGGATCCTGCTTCCACAGCTGGTCCTGAAGGAAGACGCGCATGGTGTTCATGCCGATGGCTTCGGCGAGGCCCAGCTCGCGGTCGTTGATTGCGGGGTTAAAGGTCGCAGCCTGAAACATCTCGAGCTCGTTGATGGCATCGGAGGGAACGTAATTCGCGCCGACGAGCCAGGGCTGGCGGGCGTACCAGGCGTTCGCCGTTTCCTCGGTCCAGCGGGCGGAAGGGGCGACGGGCTGGGCACAAAGGGCGGGCGCGGCGAGAATAGCAAGGGCGAGAAAAATTGCTGGGATACGCATCGGCGTCATGATACTCGAAGGGTGGTAAGGGTACTTCTGGAAAAAACCCATGAAGCGTGACGGGGGCCCTTTCTTTTCTGCACCGCCAGGTCTCGACGGATCTCCTCGCGCCAGCGGAACAGAAGAAAGCACTATACGAAATGCCAAGGGAATGGAATTATCGGAGGACTGCAGGGCCGAAGAGGGTACATCGATTGCGGGATTACGCACCGTCCTGAGGCAGGGCATGATGGTAGAAGCGTGGGTTTTGAAAAATAAGAAATTATGAACCGTCTACAGAGATGGAAAGGACAGCAGCAAATGAGATGGCGGCAATGGGTGGGCGCGTTCGGCTTGGCTCTATGGCTGAGCGCAGCTAGCTGGGCACAGAGCCCCAAGGGGGTTGGGGAGAAGCTGAAGATTTATTTTGTCGATGTGGAGGGCGGTCAGTCGACCCTGTTTGTCACACCGGCAGGACAGTCGCTGCTGATCGACACAGGCTGGAGTGGCAACGACGGACGAGACGTCGAGCGGATTGCCGCAGCGATGAAGGATGCGGCAATTAAAAAGATCGACTATGTGCTGGTCACGCATTTCCATGAGGATCACGTGGGAGGAGTGGGACAGCTGCTTGAAAGGATTCCGGTAGGCGCATTTATCGACCATGGAGTCAATCGAGAAGACGACCCGGCCGCGGAGCGAGGATATGCCGCGTATGAGAAGGCAATCGCGGCAAACAAGGTGAAACGGATTCTCGCGAGACCGGGGGATGTGCTTCCTATCGTCGGGATGAAGGCGATCGTAGTGAGTGCGGATGGGAACCTCATTCCAAAACCGTTGGAGCAAGGCGAAGCACTGAATTCTTTTTGCAAGGGAGCGGAGACCAAGCCTGCGGATACGACAGAGAACGCTCGCTCCGTAGGCATACAGATTACGTTTGGCAAGCTCAAGTTGCTGGACCTGGGCGATCTGACCTGGGATAAGGAGATGGAGCTGGCATGCCCGACGAACAAGCTTGGCCGAGTGGACGTTTACATCGTGTCGCATCACGGGTGGGATCACAGCTCAAGCCCGGCGATGGTAAACGCGATCGGTGCACGGGTTGCCATTATGGATAACGGGGGGAAGAAGGGCGGATCGACATCGGTTCTGGATACGATCACCCACGCCCCGGGCCTCGAGACGCTGTGGCAGCTTCATCTTTCCGAAGAAGGTGGCGAAGAACATAATACGCATGAAGAGTACATCGCCAACCTGGAGGGACCGGAAGACGGCAACTTTCTCGAGCTAACGGGTGCAGGCGACGGTAGTTTTGACGTGTTGAATTCGCGAACCGGGCAGACCAAACACTACGCTGCACCTGCATTGCCTGCACGTTGACATAGAAATTTCGGCCCGGTTCAAGGAGCTTCGCAGGCGTGGGGTGAAATGTTCGACATGCCAGACTGCTTTTGTTACCTTGTGTGAGATGCGATCCGCTGCGCCTCGAACTGTGGCCGGAAAACCACAAGGGAAACGCTACTACCCTACACCCGCTCTCGAGAAGGGATTGGACATTCTCGAGCTGTTTGCGAGCACGCCGGAAGGAATGACGGTGAGCGAAGTGGCGCGCCGTCTGAACCGCACGATGTCGGAGATCTTTCGCATGCTGCTGTGCCTGGAGCAGCGGGGATATCTGGCACAGTCCGCCAATAAGGACCGGTACCATCTGACGCTGCGGCTCTTTCGCCTTGGCCAGGAACATCCTCCTACCAAGCGCATGGTGACCGAGGCCATGCCGGTGATGCACTGGCTGGCACATGAACTGCGGCAGTCGTGCCATCTGGGAGTACTCGATGGGGGGCACGTCGTGATCCTGGCCCAGGTCGATTCGCCGGAGTCGACGGGGTTCTACGTCAAGGTGGGGTCGAAGGTGGACCTGATGCATGCCGCGACCGGCCACGTGATTCTGGCCCACCAGACGAAGGACTCCTGTGAACGGGCGATCCAGGAGTGGGTGCGCGAGACCCAGAAGAAGAAGCCGGCGGACCTTGATGAGCACCTGGATAAGATCCGGGCCCGTGGATATGAACGGCGTGCGAGTTATGAGGTCACAGGGGTGATGAACATCAGCTTTCCTGTGCTCAATTCGCAGGGCGATGCCATCGCCGGCCTGACGGTTCCCTATGTGAAGCGAATTGAGGATACGATCGGGGTTCCTGAGATCGTCGAGGGACTGCGCAAGGCCAGCCTGCAGATCTCAGAGGCGATGGGGGCGCTGCCGGAAGGCGCGGATCAGCCAGTCGAGAGTACTCGAAAGAAGCACCCTGCTTCCAAGTCCAAAAAATAAGCCTTCATCGTGTACGGCGAGGTCTCCGACACGGAAAACACCGATGAGGTGTCCAGAAACGGACAGGCTGTTTTGTTTGTGGACAGGCAGGGAGAGCGTATCGCTCGCAAGATATTGATAACAGGGATCTAATTATGGCACGTCGCTTGCGTTTGTACATAACGCAATGGACATCCAGAGACCAGATATCAAACGGAAGAAGATTCGGCGGCAGTGGATTGCGGGTGGAGTTGGCTTGCTCGCGCTGACAGTGGCGGCGCTGTCTGTTTCGAAGCTGAAACCAGCGGCCCCTACGGTGGACCGCGCGACAGTATGGACCGATGTGGTGAAGCAAGGACCGCTGCTTCGGCAGGTTCGAGGACCGGGTTCTCTGGTTCCACGGGAAGACCGGATTCGGCTTATCCCTGCGGAGACCGAGGCGACCGTGGTGAGAATACGCGTACTTCCCGGCGCAAAGGTTGAGCCGAACACGGTATTGATGGACCTGGTCGACCCGACGGTCCAGCAGGAGCTGCTGGATGCCCAGCTGCAGTTGAAGGCAGCCCAGACCGAGCTGACGAACATCAAGGCGAAGCTCGAAAGCGACCTGATGACCCAGAAGGCCGGGGCTGCAACGGTAAGAGCGGACTATAACCAAGCGAAGCTGCAGGCTCAGACCGACAAGTCGCTGTATGACCTGGGGGTCATCAGCGGGTTGACCTACAACGCCTCGAAGGGCAAGGCGGACGAGCTGACGACGCGTGACGGCATTGAAAAGCAGCGGCTGGTCGTCAATGAGAAGGCGATCGAGACCCAGGTCGCGGTGCAGGAGACGAAGGTAGCCCAGTCGCAGGCGATGCTGGCGTTGAAACAGAGGCAGCAGGATGCTTTGAACGTGAAGGCGGGCATCAGCGGTGTGCTGTCGGACCTGCCGCACCAGGTGGGAGAGCATGTAGCTCCTGGAACGACTCTGGCGAAGGTCATTCAGCTGGACCAACTGAAGGCCAGCCTGAAGATTGCCGAGACGCAGGCGCGGGATATCCAGATAGGTCAGCCTTCGGAGGTGGATACGCACAATGGCGTCATCGAAGGCAAGGTGATGCGCATCGATCCAGCAGTTGTGAACGGAACTGTGACTGTGGACGTAGAACTACAAGGCGCATTGCCACTAGGCGCTCGACCTGACCTGAGCGTGGACGGGACGATCGACCTGGATCGCATGGCAAACGTGCTGTACGTGGGCAGACCGGCGTTTGGAAATGAGAACAGCACGATCAGCCTGTTCAAGCTGAGTCCGGATGGAAAGACGGCGGTACGGGTTCCAGTGAAGGTTGGAAAGGCCTCGGTCAATGCGATCCAGGTGATCGAGGGCCTGCAGAACGGAAACACGGTGATTTTGTCGGACATGAGCCGCTGGGACAGCACGGACAGGATTCGCCTGGAGTAGGACAGGGACAGCATACGGAAGCGAGACAAAGGAGATAGCGAATGACAGAGACGATTATCGACATCGAGCAGCTTACGAAGGTCTTTTACACCGATGAGATCGAGACACATGCGCTGTCGGGTGTGCATCTGCAGATTGAGCGCGGCGAGTATGTGGCAATGTCGGGGCCTTCCGGTTGCGGCAAGTCGACACTGCTTTCGATCATTGGCCTGCTGGATACGCCGACGAACGGGCGCTATCAGCTGAACGGGAAAGAGGTCGCGAATCTGGATTTTGGTGACCGTTCGCGGATCCGCAACCAGGAGATCGGATTCATCTTCCAGAGCTTTAACCTGATCGGCGATCTGAGCGTGGCCGAGAACGTGGAACTGCCTCTGACGTATCGCACGGGCATGCCTGCGGCGGAACGGAAGAGGAGAGTGCAGGAGTCGCTGGAGCGAGTGAATATGGCGCACCGGATGCGGCATTATCCTGCCCAGCTCTCGGGCGGTCAGCAGCAGAGGGTTGCGGTGGCGCGCGCACTGGCGGGATCGCCTTCGATCCTGCTGGCGGACGAGCCAACGGGAAACCTGGATTCGAAGAACGGTGAAGCGGTGATGAAGCTGCTGAAGGAGCTGCACGATGAAGGCGCGACGATCTGCATGGTGACCCACGATCCGCGCTTTGCCGCGCATGCAGAGCGGCAGATTCATCTCTTCGACGGCAAGGTGGTTGCAGAAGGAGAGCTGAGCCAGCTAATGGCGGAGGCATAGCGATGATGCGCGAAGTGATAGATGAAGCGAGACAGACTATGGACGAGATGCCGGCCTTCGTCGCGGCATTTCTTCTGCTCGTTGCGATGTGCGTTGGGGTTCGCTGCGCGGTTTTCTACGAGGCCGATGGCGAGCAGTTGAGGTTGACCACCGAAGGGGTGGACGCTGAAGCAATGTCGGAGAACGACGCGATCAGCAGGATGAGAGCTCACGCCGAATGCTCTGCGAAGGTGCCGGGATTCACCGTGATTGTAGGGGTGCGGCAATACAACATGGAGCTGAGTGTCCCGGTTCCGAGCGTGCGTGCACTATTCGAGAACGCACGGATCAGCATGTTGAGTGCTTTCCCGGTAGAGGTCAACGGAAGAGTCTGAGCAGGATAGTGGTGGGCGCGAAGATCGTGCAGAGACAGGAGTGAATGATGAATCGACTCATCCAGGATGTAAAGTTTGCCCTGCGGCAACTACGGAAGGCTCCAGGATTCACGTTGACGGCGATCTTGACGCTGGCTCTCGGGATCGGCGCGAACGCCGCCATATTCACGTTGGTTCATGCGGTGCTTCTGAAGAACCTGCCGGTCATCGATCCGAAGACGCTGGTGAGAGTTGGCGATACCGACGATTGCTGCGTCAATGGCGGAACACCGGATAAGAATGACTATTCGATCTTCGCTTACGAACTGTACACGCATCTTCGGGATAACACGCCGGAGTTCGAACACCTGGCGGCGATGCAGGCTGGTATTGGATATGGCTCGATCACGGCTCGCAGCGGACGAACCGACGCGCTACCGAAAGCGTCGCGGGGAGAGATGGTGTCGGGGAACTACTTCCAGGTCTTTGACCTGAAGCCCTATGTCGGCCGGCTGCTCGTTCCTTCGGACGATGTGATGGGAGCACCGATGGGAGTTGTGATGAGCTACCAGACCTGGCAGCGCGATTACGCCTCCGATCCATCCATCGTGGGCAGTACGTTCACACTGAATACCTATCCCGTAACGATCCTGGGCATCACGCCTCCTGGATTCTACGGAGATCGCATGACGGATACTCCTCCGGATTTCTATATACCGATGTCGATGGAACCCATCATGGGACCTGCTCATCCCACAAGCCTTCTGCATCGGCGCGGAGCGAACTGGCTTTATCTGTTGGGAAGAGTAAAGCCAGGGACGGACGTTCCACAGTTGCAGGCCAAGATGAGCGCTTCGCTTCGCAACTATCTGGCGCAGATTGAGCTTTATCAAAAGAAGGGTCAGGAGAAGAATCTCGCGCAGTCCCACGTTGTTTTGACGCCGGGCGGAGCAGGAATTGAAAACATGCAGCAGGAGTTCGGGACCGGCCTTCGGCTTTTGATCTCCATCTCCGCGCTGGTGCTTCTGATCGCGTGCGCAAACATCGCAAACCTGGTGCTGGTGCGTGGCATGGCGCGGCGAGCCGAGACCTCCATCCGCATGGCACTGGGAGCACAGAGAACGAGGCTCATCCTGCAGATGCTTACGGAGAGCGTTGTGCTCTCCTGCATCGGCGGTCTCGTGGGACTGATTGTTGCCTTCGTCGGTACCAGGCTTCTTCTGACGATGGCGTTTCCCGATGCGACCAATCTTCCGATTCATGCGAGCCCGTCGCTTCCGGTCCTTGGGTTTGCCTTCGGGATATCGCTTCTTACGGGCCTGATCTTCGGCATTGCACCCGCATGGGTGACCTCCCATTCAGAACCAGCTGAGGCGCTCCGCGGCTCGAACCGATCGACCAAGGATCATTCGGGATGGCTGCAGCGATCGCTGGTGATTCTGCAGGCAGCGTTATCACTCGTGCTGCTGGTCGGTGCAGGTCTTCTGGCGAAGAGTCTCAATAAGCTCGAAAACCAGGACTTTGGAGTAGAGACCGAAGATCGAGTCGTGGCACACTTCAGCCCCGAGAATGCCGGATACAAACCGGAACAGTTGCAGGGCCTTTACGACCGGATTGAACAGGGACTTCACGGCTTACCTGGATTAGAGCGGGTTGCGCTCTCCTTGTACACGCCTCTCGAAGGAAATAACTGGGGTGAAGGGGTCTTTCTTCAGGGACGGCCGGAACCTCGGGTGGGTGACGA
Source organism: Edaphobacter modestus (assembly GCF_004217555.1). Lineage (GTDB taxonomy): Bacteria > Acidobacteriota > Terriglobia > Terriglobales > Acidobacteriaceae > Edaphobacter > Edaphobacter modestus. The sequence continues at coordinate 3,867,136 of NZ_SHKW01000001.1, read as the reverse complement.
GATCGGAGCTTCGTGGCTGCGGGTTGGTCCGGAGTTCTTCGACATCGTCGGCCACCGTATTCTTCGCGGGCGCGGTATTACGATCCACGACACGGCGACGTCCACTCCTGTTGTGGTCGTCAACCAGACCTTCGTCAAAAAATTCTTTCCAAAGGGAGAAGATCCCATCGGCGCTCACTTTGGCATTTCGGGAATGGAGAGTGCGGGAGATTTTGAAATCATAGGAGTCGTCTCCGATGTGAAGTATGTCGACGTGCGGCGTCCGGTGCGCGCAATGTACTTCCGTCCCCTGCTGCAGGTAGCGCATACGAAGCCAGAGGATGATATTCGCTCCCTGTATGCCGGAGCGATCATGCTGCAAACCAAAGGAACCATCGAGGGGTTGGAGTCACAGATGCGACGGACCCTCGCCAACATTGACCCTAATCTGACGATAACGCGCTATAACACGTTCTCTGGACAGATTCGTGGTCAGTTCAACCAGGATCGCCTGATTGCAAGGCTTACGCTGATGTTCGGCGTTCTCGCACTGGTGCTGGCCTCGGTTGGCCTGTATGGTGTGACGGCATATTCGGTAGCGCGACGCACGCCCGAGATCGGTGTCCGGATGGCACTTGGTGCAAATCGCTGGAGCGTAGTCGGCATGGTGCTGCGAGAGGCCATGCTGCAGGCAGGCATTGGACTGGCGATCGGAATCCCGGTGGCATGGATGAGTGCGCGCTTCGTGCAATCGCAACTCTACAACGTGGGTGGACACGACACGGTAGTGCTTGCCATGGCGGTTGCGGTACTGGCATTCGCGGCGTGCGCAGCCGGACTGATTCCGGCACAACGCGCCGCTTCCACCGATCCGGTGAAAGCACTTCGAACGGAATAGAAATCAAGGGGATCTCGATGAGAGCAATATTGCCTCGCCTGCTGGCGCAGGACCTTCGCTTTGCGTTGAGACAGCTATGATCGCGAGCGACTCGGGTATCTCCCGCGCCCTTCAAACAGCGGGATGGCGCTGGCGGCGGCAGTGGACGTGATGCTGATCTCCGCTGGAGCGGCGAGTTATCTTTCTGCGCGGCGCGCTTCCGCGATTGAGCCCAACACAAGCGCTGAGATCGGAGTGAGGGACCATGATTGAACTGAGAAACCTGGAACGCAGCTACAAGACCGGACATATGGAGACGTGGGTTCTTCGCCGGGTAAACCTGACGATTCAACCATGGGAGTTCATCACAATCATGGGTCCTTCCGGTGCGGGCAAGTCGTCGCTGCTCAACGTGCTGGGCATGCTCGATGACCAGTGGCGGGGTGAGTTTGAATTCGACGAAGAGACTGTGCACCGCATGAACCGCAAACAGCGTGCGGACCTTGCGCGGCGGCGGATTGGAATGGTCTTTCAGAGCTACCATCTGCTGGATGACCTCACGGTAGCAGAGAATATCGACCTTCCTCTCTCCTACAAGGACATTCCGCGTACAGACCGGCAGGGGCTGGTAGCCGACACACTCGATCGATTCAACATTGTGGGCAAGAAGGATCTGTATCCACATCAGCTTTCGGGTGGTCAACAACAGCTGGTGGGAATCGCGCGCGCGATGATTCACAAGCCGGCGCTGTTACTGGCCGATGAGCCGACGGGCAATCTGCAATCCAAACAGGCGAAGGAGATTATGGAGATGTTCCGGCAGTTGAATGAAGAGGGCACGACGATCGTACAGGTGACACATTCGGAGGCAAACGCTGCCTACGGTACACGTACGATCGAGCTGCGGGACGGATGGGTTCACTCCGATACGGCCGGCGAAGTGGCGGACACCGCTGAGGAGGTGCGCCCTTGAGGACTTCTCTTCCCCGATACGTGAGCGCGGTATTGCTGGTTACGTTGCCGACGTGGGCGCAAAATGTGCAGACCGCAAACGTGCAGGCTCCTGCGCTCAGGCTGGACATTCCGCATTCAAGCAATCCGCTGGACACCTATCGCGCAACGCTGGTTCCGCAACCGAATCTGGCAAATTCGCCACGAATCGATTCGCTGGTGCATGATGGCGTTCTGGAGCTGAGCCTGAAAGATGCGATTACGCTGTCGCTTGAGAATAACCTCGACCTCGCAATTGCACGATATAACATTCCTATCGCCGAGGCGGATATTCTTCGCACACGCGCAGGGGGATCGTTTCGCGGTGTGAACACAGGCGTGGTACAGAATACTCCTGGTGGAGGCGTGGGCGGCTTCGGATCGGGGGCGAGCGGTGCGGGAGCTGGTGGAACATCGGGAGGCGCGGGCGGTGCGGGATCGGGAGCCGCGGGCCTGGTGCAGTCCACGCTCGGCGCCGGGACCATCGTGCAATCGTATGATCCTGCGGTTACGGGAACATTCAGCAACGAGCATTACACCCAGCCGCTTTCGAATCTTCAAACCTATGGTGTTCCTCTGCTGCAACAGAACACGACGATTGGAAATGTCGGCTATTCTCAGTCTTTCCCGACCGGTACGACCCTCTCGGCGGCCTTTCAAAACAATCGCGTTGCAACGAACAGCTTTCGAACTTACCTGAATCCATCTTTAAATACGTACTATCAAGTTGCCCTGCAACAACAACTGCTGGCCGGGTTCGGATTCGGGCCAAACCTGCGATATCTGCGAATTGCGAAGAATAACCAGAAGATCTCCGATGAAGCCTTCAAGCTGCAGGTGATTACGACGATCACGCAGATCGCGAATATGTACTGGGACCTTGTAGCTGCCTATGAAGACGAAGGGGTGAAGAGCCGCGCACTCGACTTCGCCAGGCAAACGCTGGACAGTGGGCGCAAGCAACTTGAGCTACAGGCAATTCCCGCCATGGATGTTATGAAGGACGAGGCTGAGGTTGCCAACCGCGAGCAGGATCTTACCATTGCGAAGACGGCTTTGCAGTTCCAGGAGCTTCTGATCAAGAATGCGCTGACGAAGAACCTGGATGATCCGATTCTGGAAGCAATGCCGGTACGACCGACCGACTCCACTTCGGTGAGCAACACGGGAGTCACCGGATCGACCGAGGATACCATTGCGGAGGCTTTGAGAGACCGTATCGAGTTGAGCGAATCGACCATTGACCTCGAAAACCGACGGATAAGCCGCAGCGCTGCACGGAATGCACTTCTGCCGTCCGTTGCGCTGACGGCTTACTATGGTGGAACCGGGCTGGCGGGACCACCGAATCCCGCAGCGAATACCCCTTCGACCGCTCCCCCAGACTGGACGGGCTCGCTGCGGAATGCGTTCAACAATACAGCTCCGGATTATTATGTGGGCGTTACTTTGAATGTTCCGATTCGCAACCGGGTCGCAAAGTCTGACCAGTACCGATCGGAGCTGGAGGCAAGACAGGCGGAACTGCGCATGCAGCAATTGAAGAAACAGATCCGGATCGAAGTTCGCAATGCGGAGTATGCCCTGGAACAGAGCAAGGCGCGCGTGGAGTCGGCACGTAAGGCACGCGAGCTGGCACAGAAGACCTTCGATATTACGGCCAAGGAACAGGAGCTGGGGGCGGGGTCAAACTACCAGACTCTAACGGCACGGCGGGACCTCTCGGCAGCGGAGTCGGCCCTGGTGGCAGCGATGACGGCTTATCAGAAGGCTAAGATCGAACTGGAGCGGTCTGTAGGCACGACGCTGGACGCGAACCAGATTTCGATAGAATCGGCGAGAACGGGAATTGCAATCGGCGGCGATTAGCAAGGGAGAGGTTTCGATGGTGGAGGAGATGGCGGGAGCGGACACACGGTCGGCGAAGACAGACAAGCCGTGCAAACTGCTCGTCGCCGACGATCAACCTCATATCCTTGAGGCGATCCATCTTTTGCTCAAGCCGGAGGGCTATGAGCTGGAGATGGTGCGAACTCCAGCGCTGGCGGTCGAGGCGGTAGCGCGAGAGAGCTACGACGGCGTTCTCGTCGACCTGAACTACACACGCGATACAACTTCGGGTCAGGAAGGATTGGAGCTGGTCGCCCGCATCCGGGAGATCGATTCGCAGGTTCCGGTCGTCGTGATGACGGCATGGGGAAATATCGATCTCGCGGTAGAGGCGATGCGGCGCGGCGCAGGAGACTTTATTCAAAAGCCCTGGGAGAATGCGCGCCTGTTGAGCGTGCTGCGAACCCAGATGGAGCTTTATCGCAGCCAACGAAGAGCACAATGGCTGGAGGCTGAGAATCGGATACTGCGCGCACCGGGAGCGCCTGACTTCATCGCTTCCGCTGCGGCGATGCGGCCGATCGTCGAAATGATGGCCAGAATCGGGCCATCGGATGCAAATGTTCTCGTCACGGGCGAACATGGCACAGGCAAAGAAGTTGTTGCCCAAACCCTCCATCGACTTTCGACAAGGGCAGATCGTACCCTTGTCGCCGTTAATACAGGTGCGCTGCCCGAGGGCACATTTGAGAGCGAGCTTTTTGGACACGTAAAGGGCGCTTTCACGGACGCTCGTGCGGATCGCATAGGCCGTTTTGAATTAGCGAATCATGGCACGTTGTTCCTGGATGAGATCGCGAATATACCGGTGCGCCAACAGGCGAAACTATTGCGTGTGCTGGAGACGGGCGAGATGGAACGTGTGGGCACATCAAAGACACAACGGGTCGATGTGCGGATGATCTCGGCAACAAATGCGGATCTACGCGCAGAATGCGTAGCAGGACGTTTTCGTGAGGATCTGCTATTTCGCCTAAACACGGTGGAGATTGCTCTACCGGCTCTGCGCGACCGACGAGAGGATATTCCGACGCTGGCGGCGCATTTTCTGGCTCGTCACTCTGCACGGTATCGAAGGCCGCTGCAGGGTTTGGATTCCGCAGCGATGCAGCAAATGTTGCAATATGGATGGCCGGGAAACGTGCGCGAGCTCGACCATACGATTGAGCGGGCTGTGTTGATGGCGCGCGGAGAGCGCATTGAAGCCGCCGATCTGGGATTGAATGTGCAGCGTGGAGGAGCAGCTCAGAGCCTGGATGAGATGAGCCTTGAGACTGTAGAGGCAATCCTGATTCGTAAGGCACTGGCGCGCGCCAATGGAAACGTCAGTCACGCTGCCGATGCGCTTGGTTTGAGCCGCGGCGCGCTCTATCGGCGCATTGAGAAATATGGCCTTTGATCCTCAGCCGCGCTCGCGGCCTGTTACTCGGGTCGCGTTAGGTAGGACGCGACGAAAGCTAAGCTTCGAGCGGCGGTTGCGTCTGTGGCTTCTGCTGATGGGCGTGCCGGTCGTCGTCTTCACCTGGTTGGCGCTGCATAGAGCGATGGCAGACATGACGGTTCAATGGATCGTCGTACTGATCACCACTGGGGGGTGGGCGTTCTGCGTCTCTCTGGTGATGGAACAGGTAACCCGGCCCCTGCAGACTCTTGCGAATGTAGTAGCGGCATTGCGGGAGGACGACTATTCCTTTCGCGCGCGCGGCGCCTTGAGGAACGATGCGATGGGAGATCTCGCACTGGAGATCAATGCCCTTGCCAGCATGCTGCAGGCTCAACGAGCAGGGGCGCTGGAAGCTATGGCTCTTGTAGAACGCGTGCTCAATTCGATGCAATCTCCGGTGCTTGCCTTCGATCCGGAGGGCAGATTGAAGCTGATGAATGCTGCAGCGGAGCAGATGCTCGGCGTGGATGCAAAGAGAGCGCTTGGCCATCCTGCTGAAGATTTTGAGCTTGCGTACCTTATCGACGCCTCAGACGACGATCTGTTTTCGCCGGGGAATGGGCAACAGGCAGCGCGATGGATCGTCAAACGAACGAGCTTTCGTCTGAGTGGGATTCCGCACACACTGGTCGTTCTTTCCGACGTCAGTGCAGCTTTGCGGGAAGAAGAGCGGTTGGCGTGGGCACGCCTCATCCGAGTACTAGGTCATGAGATCAATAATTCGCTGGCACCGATTAAATCCATCGCTGAAAGCCTGCGCGGCCGCGTCGCAAGTTCCATTCCTGGAAGCCAGGGTGGGGACTTCGAGCGCGGCCTGGAGGTGATTGAGAATCGTGCGGAGTCGCTGAATCGCTTTCTACAAGCGTACCGACAGTTAATGGGCCTCCCCGCCCCACGACTCGAATTGATTCCCCTTTGCCCCTTGGTTGGTCGAGTCGCACAGTTGGAGACGCGTGTGAAAGTGAGCGTAGCAAGTGGTAGGGAGATTACGCTGCCAGCTGATCCAGACCAGATTCAGCAAGCGCTGATCAATCTTGTTCGAAATGCCGCAGAGGCCGCGCTGGGCCCGGATACGACCCACGACGGCACAGCCTGTGTGGAAATCGAATGGAAGAGCACAGGAAATGAGGTCGTCATCGGAATCACGGATAACGGGCCCGGACTCACGAATGCAAACAACCTCTTCGTTCCCTTCTACACAACAAAGCCAAATGGAACGGGGATCGGACTAGTATTGGCGCAACAGATAGCTCAGGCGCATCGTGGGAGCGTCGAACTACGCAACCGCTCCGACGGAACGAGCGGTTGCAGGGCCGAATTGCGGCTTCCGCTCACGAGCTCCGTACGCGAGCTGGTCTCGTGATCTATTTCGGTCAGATTCGTGCGACTGACCTTCACGACGAGCAAGCTCCGCGCTGAACTCCTCCCGCGTCATCTTCAAATTGTCGGGATGTTGATCGATCCGCTTTGCAAATGCCCGATACTTTGCTGGCGTCCATCCACCTTCGAACTCCGCTCCATTCTTGCCGGAGGAGTTCAATTCGAAGTTGAATGCATCCCTCTTTCGTCTCTCATCCACTTCTCCGAATCCTGCGTACTTTGGTTCAAAGAACAGACTTTTGGAAAAAGCCTCATACCTGTAGCGAATTCGAAGTCGATCGCGGCTTCGGGATCCTGGTCCAGATTCTCCCGGTGAGTTAGAGACTCTTCCTCTGGACGGCGTCTGAAACGTGCTAAACATGCTATGCTGCAGAGCCGCGCCTTACACCACAGGAGCGGTCGAAAAGATGGCGTTGTCTGCTAAAAGGACATCTGACCACAACCGCACGCATACGCACTCCAGGCGGGCCTCTATGCTCGAAGTGGAGCACACTGCGCCTTGTGTGCCATGGAACTCGGCGCGGCCCACGGAGTGGGATTCTCGTAAGCGAGAGCTACGGTGTGCAGTCGGAGCCGGGAACGCCACAGAGTTTTTTCAGCAGCTCCTGTCTTTGGCGATCGTCGGGTGTCTCGGCGACAGCCAGCTTCTGCTGCGTGATCGCGTCGGTGAGACGGTTCGTGGCGAGGTAGGCCTCGGCGCGTCCAGTTGCGGTGGCGGCGCGGAACTCACGCGCTGCGGCGCCCTGCTGTTGTGCGTATGGACTTGCCTGCGTCGCACGGTCGAAGTAGGCAAGCGATTGTGCGGGGTCGCGGCCGGCGAGCAGCATCTGCCCTGCGAGCAGGTAGCGGTCGTAGGGCTGCTGCGAGAGGTGTGCAGCGCGCTCGAGCGCGGCGACGGCTTCGTTGTAGCGCTGCTGGCTGGCGAGCAGCAGAGCAAGGTTGTACCAACTGGCGTCGCTTGGCTCTGCTGCGAGTGCCTGACGCAACAGCGCCTCGGCCACCTGCGGTGCGCCCATGGCGGCGGCGATCTGCGCTCTCACGAAGAGCAGCGAAGGGTCCGGCAGCATCGTGATCGCTTTAGCACGCCGCATTGCCTCCACTGCATCCTGCGTTCGGCCGAGCGCGGCATAGATTGCGGCTGTGTTGGCCATCTGCTGGTAGTTATTCATGCGCGCGAGCCGGCTCGGGTTCTCTGTCGCCATCTCGCGTAGCAGGTCGTGTGTGCGGCAGTCGATTGCAGTGCGCGCGATGAGGGCGGCGTTCTGCGGCGAGCGGCGCGCGAGGATGATCGCCGTCGAATCCATGTAGACTGCGGCCCATCCAGTGCTTACGCAGTCCTGGGCGAGCGGAGCCTCACCCAGCGCCATAAGTCGGGAGAGAGGAAAGATGGCCGCCTGAATGTTGTATCGCTGCGATGCCGCGGTCCACAACGGGTCGTCGAGTGGAGTTGCCGTGAGCCGCTGCTGCTCTTCGATCAACGCTCGTCCAAAAGGAACGGCGCGGCCGTCGGCGAAGTCCTTGTACTGATCGCCGACGCGAAAGACGAGATAGCTGCCGAGATCGAATGGAGCGAAGACGTTGCCTGCAGGATGCAGTTGCTCGAGCGCATCGACGGCCCTCTGCGGAATCCACCACGATGACCCCGTGCCGAAGAGCGTGATTTGGCCGTCGGCCAACGATGCACGGTTTGTGACGATGTCGTAGCTGCGCACGGCGACAAGCAGTGTCATGATCGCTGCGAGCGCGACACCGACAGCCTTTGCTGTGCGGTCTGTATTGGGTCGCTGAAACACACGCTCGCTTTCAAAGGAGTCGAGAGTCGCGCCGCCAATCAGGCATACGATCAACACGCACGCGCCTTCCATGCGGCTGTGTGCGATAAATGCTGACCATGCTCCCACAATGACAATCGCCGCTCCCCAGCGGCGATTGATCAGCAGCGCGATCGTCAGCGCAGCGGAGATCAGCAACAGCCACCACACAGCGCCGTCCGCGCTGCGCCAGCCGAGTTCGTTAATGGCCTGACTGAGCCGGACTGGCTGCCACTCTTCAAGGAGCACTGACTGCCACGTGATCGCTCGCTGCTGATCGAAGACAACACGCAGCATGCGTACACCGAACGGATTTACGAGCATCGCAGGAAGGCTTAGCAGCATCCACGGCGCAGCGGCGCGCAGCCTTGCCATTGCTGCAGCGCGACGTTCCGTTGCGATCATCTCGCCCAGCTCAACGACGCAGTAGCCAAGCATCATCGCCAGGCCTGCGACAAAGCCAGGATGCAGGTTGGTCCACAACACCATTCCGAGCGGAAGCAGCCACAGCGGGACTCGTCTGCCTTCGGCGTGGCTTACAAGCAGCCGGCCTACCGCGGCCACCAGCAGCATCGTGAAGAGGCTGGCACGCGGCATCGTCTCGGACGCGATGACCGGAACGGCGAGGAGCACCAGAACGCGAGCCAGCAGGCCTCGGCGGTAGATCAAGAGGAACACACAGGTTACGACCGCGCCGGCGCACAGCCACGAGATTGCGGCGTAGTCACCTGCACGAAAGAGAAGATAGAAGAGCACTCCGGGCAGCGGTGGATAGAACCAGCTTGCTCCAGCGATGGTGTAGGAGAAGATGTCGATGCGCGGGATGGCGTGGTGCTCGAGGACGTAACGCCCGGCTGCCATCTGCCAGCCGAGGTCGAAGTCGACCGTCGTGCGCATGCCAGCGATGAAGGCGTAGAGAAGAGCCAGCAGCCCAATCCACCAACTATATTGCCGCCTCCGTTCGATGTGCGGCTGACTTTCCTGCTCCATCCTTCAAGTATAGGATTCCCTGCTGCTACAGCAACCTGCCTGGCAGCGGCGAGATGCCCCAGAGCTCAGTGCCTCCTCGGCGATCATCTCCGGCATCTCCTCGGGAAAGAAGAGCTTCGCTCCTTTCACGCGACGGACCCCACACGATCCCGGCAGCGTGTGGTCGAGCCAGTCGGCCCGCTTCACGTCGACTTATTTTGCGTAGACAAGAGTAAATATTCTTTACGTTCGCACTTCCCTGTCATCTCAAAAATTCTCTCATGTGTTCTTAGGTGACAAGGCGAAAGGCGTTTGCGGTCACCACACCCTAACTGCTCTGAAGTCGGGAGGGTTAGTGATCGGTATGTAATCGGGGATGGTTCGGAATGGTTTTTGGTTGATGAGAAGATGCTTGATGTCGGGTGCGGGTATGGGCGCGGAAGTTGTCTGATGCAACTGGGTGAAGCCGCGAGTAGAAGCGCTCCGCCAGCCGCGCATAGGTGTTTTCGAAGCTTTGGGAACTGGACTCCCTCCTGAGAATTTCCAGGTTGGCCAATTGAGCGGATGACTTATTCGGAAGCATTTGACGATGTCGTGATCTGCAACTCCGTCTTGCACTTCGCACGAGACGACGATCATTTCAGAGCGGCATCGGTGGGATGACGATTCCTGGACAGACGAACAGGCGTGTCTGCCCCAATATTGTTAGCCTACGTTCAATAGGCATGAAGGAGTTCTACGGAAACCCCGCCTGCCGTGTCGGTATCCATGTAAGCGTATTGTCCTGAGTTTATTTGGCCTACGTCGCCCCATGCGCCTGATTGCTTCACGTGATAGCCAAGTTTTTCGTAAGTGCTTATGGCCTGACTCAGGTCTTTCGCGGGAAGACCGATGTGCTGAATGCCTTCCTGATGGGCTTTCAGGAAATCCGCATAGATATTCGGCGGCTCCATCGGCGGAATGATCCATTCGTAATTGAACTGCGTGTGGTGCTGATAGCCTACGTCGAACGTCAGCCAGAGTGGCTTACCGTGGTAGCGCGAATCTTCCCGCGGCGTTGCGTGCTCGATGTGGAATGCAGGAAAGCCTAGTTTCTGCCAGAAGGCAGAGACGGATGCAGACTCACGAATGACCGGAGCGATATGGGAGACCGTTATGCCGGGGTCTTGTGCATTTCGAGAAGAGCTATCAGGATTTTGGATCAACCCTAGAACGAACTTGCCTTGCGGTTCTGTGTCGAAGTATGTGAAATTAACCGGCGCGTTGTTTCTTTTGCCGGTTAATTGCTGAAGAACGCCGACACCTAACCCTTGCATACGCTCGATTTCGTCCTTCATCTCCTTTTGAGTGGAGACTTCGTGGACGATAGCGAAGATCCCATCTCCATGCTTGGAGAGGAAATCGTTGAATGCATTCAGTTGCCCTTCCGCAGGCTGAATCATCTCAATGTTTAAGTTGCCAAGGCGGCCGGTGATCTCCCAGGTGTAGATTGTGGTTGGCTTACCGTGATACTCGCCGGTGTACTCGATATTGGAATACTCCTTTACATCGGATAGTCCGATTGCGACCCAGGCAGGTTTGATCTTGTCGATATCCTGAACAAGCCAGATCACTCGATCGACGTGCTTGTACAAATCCGGCAGTTCTGCCACACACACATTGGTCAGCAGAAAAAATACGGCGAGAAGGCGTATAGGCTTCAGGGTGGTTTCTCCGTTTAAGAAGGTTCTTGATGCGAATCTGAGATGCTTTTGTAGTGATCCTTAGCCCCACATCGTAACCAAGGCGTTCCAGCAGGTCAATCCGAGACAGACATCAATCATGAGATAGAACAATAATGCTGCATCCGATATAGAGTGATTCCATGCGCCGGTCATATTCAGTCATAAAAACAGTTCTGCTGCTTCTTCTCGTTTGCTCCTCGTTCGCCTTCGCCCAAAGCGGGGCGCATCCCGTCAAGTTTCGCGTCGTAGCTATGGCTGAGACGGTACAGGGTGATCATCAGGGTTTTGTTGACGCAGCCAAGCAATATCTTTCGAAGCTAGCTGCTGAAAACGACTTTGCCGTGGATTACATCTCTTCCACGGATCCGATCGATGAAGCATTTCTTGCAAAATACCGGCTGTTCATTCAACTGAATTATCCACCCTATCGATGGACGCCCACTGCGCAAAAGGCCTTCGAGGATTACATCACGAACGGCAAGGGTGGATGGATAGGCTTTCACCATGCTGCACTGCTGGGCGACTTCGATGGGTATCCCATGTCACCGTGGTTTTCCAACTTTCTCGGCGGCATCCGTTTCACCAGCTACATTCCTAATTTCGCGAAGGCTACCGTAAGAATCGAGCCCGGTCCACATCCGGTTACGAAGGGACTGCCATCCTCCTTCGTCATCCAGAAGGAAGAGTGGTACACATGGAACCATTCACCCCGCTCCCAGGTGCACGTCCTCGCGACCGTCGATGAATCTACCTATGAGCCGAACAGTATGATCAAGATGGGCGGTGACCATCCCATCGTCTGGACAAATGAACACTACAAGGCCAGAAATGTTTACATCTTCATGGGCCATCATGCGGTATTGTTTGACGATCCAAACTTCGTACAGCTATTTCGCAACGCAATCTTTTGGGCAGCCAACCAATAGCGCGAAGCTTACCCAGGAAGACCCCGTCACTGCGCGCCGGAGATCTCACTTCGCCGAATCGAGTGCCAGACAAATAGCTCCTGCAAGCTGCGCATCGGTTCCGAGTTCACTGCGTCTGATCTCCACTTCGAACCGTCCACCCCATCTCTCCATAAACTGACGGGTCGCGACGCACAATCCCTCATGCATCGCAACGCTGCCACCAAGCACGACGAGAGGACAATTAAAAACAACGGAGAGGTTGTAGATCGTATAACCGAGTATGCGGGCGCATCTATCGAGCATCTTTTGGGCTAAAGTATCACCCTTGCCTGCACCATCGAAGATCTGAGTCGCACTGGCCTCTCGAGGAAGCGAAGTCTTGCCCTCCTCCCACTCAAGCTGCCACTGCTCTCTGATGCCTTCTCCTCCGATCAGGCTTTCGATAGGTCCCGGTTTGCCACGTTCCACCGGCTCTTCCGATACGCCGGGCACAAGCATGTAACCGACCTCTCCAGCTGACCAGTTCATTCCACGAAAGAGCTTTCCGTCGAGAATGATACCCGCGCCGATTCCCGTGCCTATCGCAAGAAAGACAAAGTCTCTGGTGTCCCTGGCTGCCCCCATACGGCCTTCACCAAACGCTGCCACATTGACATCGTTATCCACCACGGCCGGCACGCCTAACCTTGCTTCAAGCAACTCCCGTAGAGGGACGTCTCTCCATCCGAGCAGATAAGACGTCGCAATCACGAGTCCCGCATCGACATTCGTAACACCGGGAACACCTGCGCCAACTGCCTTCAACGCGCTCTTCGGCAATCCCGCCTGTTCCAGCACATGGTTTATACCGCTGCAGATCAGATCGACAATTGCCTCAGCGCCGCGGTGGCCCGTCGTCAGTGACGACCAGCGAGCGAGGATAGAGCCTCTGTCATCTGCGACAGCCAGGCGAAGGTTTGTCCCTCCGATGTCGATGCCAATAACATAATTGCCCACATTCAATCTCATTGCGTCATCACTCATAACAGCCATCATCCATCAGGCCCGATCTTCGGTCAGGCTGCATCCGCAGTTTTCAGGCTGCATCCGCAGTTTTCGTACTGATGCTCTCAAGTTCTCGGCCCTTCGTCTCCGGCACGATAAACCTGACGAAAAATAGGGTCACGATGCAGAAGAAGCCATAGGTCGCGAATGTAGCCGCATTGCCCGCAGATTTGATCAGTGACAGAAAGGTAGCGGACACTACAAAGTTCGAAGCGCCTGATCCAATTGTTGCTGCTGCTACGCCGCGAGCCCGCACCTGCAGGGGAAATACCTCAGAGACAAGAATCCATGCAATCGGTCCCATGCTGAAAGCGAAGCACGCGATATAAAACACGAGACAGGCTGTCGCAACAGCTCCCAGCGAAGCCCTAAAGAGTTCCTGATGGTGAAAGGCGTAGGCGAGCACAAACAAGGAGACGGTCATCCCGCCCACTCCGGCGTAGAGCAGAGGCTTCCTACCCAGACGATCGACCAGTACCATGGCGACGACAGTGAACACCATATTCGTGACCGCTACGATCAGTGTGGCAAAGATGGCACTTTTATCCGCAGTAATACCTGCGAGCGAGAATATCTGCGGACCGTAGTAGATGATCGTATTGATTCCCGTAACCTGCTGCAGAACGGTAAAACCAACTGCGACCACCAGCGCGCCGCGAGCCGCCGGACTCCAGAGTGAACTCCAGCGCTTATCAACCTTTGCCTGCAGAGCCGACTGGATATCCTCCAATAGCAATCGGCCGCCCGCCTCGTTGGTGTAGGTACGTAAAACAGAATGTGCCTGCTCCATGCGGCCCACGGAAAATAGCCACCGCGGACTTTCGGGCAGTGTGAGTACGAGGATAAGAAATAGTACGGCGGGCAACACGCCCAGGCCGAACATGGTTCGCCACGCCTGTCCAGCCGCCAGCCAATAGCCGACAACATTTGCCAAGGCGATGCCAAGTGTCAGCGCGAACTGATACAGACTGATCAAACGCCCTCGGGACTGCGGTGGAGACAGCTCCGAGATATACACCGGAGCCGTTACAGAGGTGAATCCAATAGCCAACCCCAGCAGGGCGCGAGCAGCCATCAGTGTCATAATGTTTGGCGATAACTGAGCAAGAATCGAGCCCACGACAAACAGGCACCCACCCCACAACAGCGTCGCACGTCTGCCGATGCGGTCTGCTACGCCGCCTCCGATGATTGCTCCCAGCATGGCTCCAATCAGAACGATGCTAACAACAAGCTCCTGCATCCTTGTCGAGAGAGCAAACGATCCTCGGATAAAGATGAGAGCCGCGGCGATGATGCCCATGTCATATCCGTAGAGGATTCCGCCTAATCCGGAGATAAACGAAACCCTCCAAAGAAAGCCACGGTTTACCTGGATATCTGAAGCGTTGATCGAATCTGCCACGTTCCTCCCTCAAGATTGAAGGTGCAACTCGTAACTATTGCTCCATCACACCATACTGGAAACGGGGGGGCAGACGGCATCCCATCCGCTCCACCATGGCCAGCGTAAGCGCCTGCGGCACCAGAAGAGAGGTGATTCCCTCCCAGGGCTCCGCGACGGCAGGCAGCTTGACCGGAAACAGAGTGTCAGTCGGCGTGTGATCTTCCGACGAGACAAGCACGACCTTTCCACCTCGCCGGTTGCACTCCTGTGCCAGCTTCACTCCCAGCGAAGCGACTCGACCCAACGCGAAGATGATCGCGACATGTGTTGGATCCACATCAAGATTTGGACCATGTTTAAATCCCGCGCCTGTGTGGGGCGCGGCCCGATAGCCGCTCATCTCGCGTATGCAGAGTGCGCTCATGATCGCTCCACCATAAGCGGCACCACGGCCGATAATTTCTATGTTCTTCGCATCGCAACAGAAGGCATCGAGTTCTCCGCGCAGGGCAAAGATCGGATCAAGGCTCGTCGCGAAAACCTCTGCTGCGTGTCTTGCCTCGTTCTCCCAACCGATATGGAGCATCTCGGACGCAAGGATGATCGAGGCCGCTGTGGCATTTGTATACGTCTTCGTGGCATTACCGTATTCAGGACCGGCCAGGATCGGCAGCCGATGTTCCGCTAACTGCCAGCATGTGCTTGCAGGGTTATTGCAGATGAGCCCAAGTGGCCTGCCATCAGCTCGCTTGAAGAGCTCAACCAGCTCTGCGCTCTCTCCCGACGTTGTCAGCAGCACGGAAAGTGCAGCATCTCCCCAGATGGGGAGCCCATAGTGCAGCCACTCCCCCGCATCTAGTGTGAACGACATCCTGCCATGAGACTGCAGCAGGATGGATCCGCTGATCGAAGAGCAAAACGATGCGCCCATGCCTATGAAAAAGACAGGGCCTGGTCTTGCAGCCAGCCCTGCGAGCTTCTTCAGCTCTGCGCGGATGGTTGCATCAGATCTGTACGCTTCAAGTAACTCTAAAAGGCGTGGAGGCTGCTCCCTGCACTCAAGCTCAAGGATTTCAGTTCCTGTCGCCGACAAAAGCTCTTTGGGTGGTTCGATGCCGGATATCCAGCGAGGCACGCCCTTTTTTTTCTCTTCCATTTGATGTTCTCTTGATTCCTGAAAGTAAAAGTGAAGCAGATCAAGGTTGGTTCGGCAACGTAAGCACCGGATTCTTGTCGAAGAAATTGGCCGGACGGATGAGAAAGTCGTGCCAGAGAACCGGCATGATCGGCCAATCCTCAAGCCGCACAACGTGGTGGAACCCGAGCGTATACCATCCGACGATGTCCTTATTCTCAATCGAACGATTCGCCTGGGTCCATGCCGGTAACCCATCGATCTCCTTGTTGCGCGTGACATATACTCCGGCAGCATAGAGCTCGTCGGGGTTGTACGGTGTCACCCACATCTGATGCTCCGAGAATGCTCCCTTCTGTTGCGCTGGATCACTCGATGAGACAAATGAAACCGCAGTCGGTCCGGGCATAATCTCATAGCCGGAAGGGTAGCCGGTTGGCCCTAGCCGCGTGGGATTAACGAAGTGCCACATGCCGGGCTTTCGAAGATCGATGTCGAGGATGCCATCCTTCTCGTTCTTTGCGGTTGAAGACTGAGCAGCCCATATGCTCTTCCGTCCCTGCCCGGAGATCGTCTCCGGCACCAGGCGGTCGACCATAAAGCTGTTTTCCGTCCCATCAACATCGAGATCGAGCCGGTAAGAGAAGTAGTGGTCATGATTAACGGCTACCAGGTTCGGCGCAACCATGGTCCCATGCTCCAGCGCACCCTCGTGCGCAGCGTGCGAGGCCGTCGTCTCCTTCACCGCCTTGGTCTCCACGATGCCGGTTGCACCCACTGCGACTCGGATCGTGCCATCCTGCTGAAAGATCCAGTCCAGAAGATAGTCGTAGTTGCCGGCAACCGCGGATGTTCGCAACACCAGCTCACGACTGGGCCTGACGCTGGTAAGGCCGTCTTCAAAGTGCCTCCAGGCGGGACCATCGGTGTTGTGCTCGAACATGCAGGCTAACTGCTTCTCCAGCACCGGAGTTCCTTTGTCAGAAGGGACGATGCCTGAGAAGTACTCCGCATGAGCCGGACAGTCTCCCGGACCAACCGGTTTGATCAGGCCTCCCAGCAGAAACTCGCCGGCATCCAAAAACGCCCTCGAGCTCCATCCCAGGTCGGGATCCATATACGGAACATACATCTCAGACAAGGAGCCCTCGTACATCACCGATCTCAGGCGATCGCCATCCTGGTAGCGGACGAGGTTAATGACCGGCCCCACACGCGCATCGAGCCGGAAACGGAACCGCCAGTTTTGCCAAAGGATCTCGCCGTGGTCGATGACGTAGCTCGGACCGAGAGGTTGTGTCACGACCAGAGGCTTCGTACCTTCACGCGGTAGCGCCTCAGCCTGTTCAAAGTTCATGTCGCCCTTTGGCATCGGCAACGGCCCATGGTCGATCACGTTGAGAATCTTCTCTTCCGTCATATCCACGACGACATAAAGACCTTCCACCGCGCGTCCCCACGAATGATAGACACCATGGCCGTCGGTGCAGTTTCCGTAACCGACGCGATGATTCGCCTGTTCCGGAAAGATCGTAAACGTCAACGGAATCATGTCGCAACGGACACTCGCGAGATTAACAACGCCGCGCGTCTTCAGCGCCGCAATCACCCGCGGATCTTTCTTAACGACATCGTTCATTGTATCCAGCTCGGTCAGCGTAATCGGTGCCTGAACACCCGCGACCTCCTTCCACGACTCCAGCTTGTGACCCGTAATGTCTACGCGGCCCTCGATGGTCTTACCCTCTGACTCCAGAATGACATCAGCCTCACGGCGTATCGCATCTCCGGGCTTCCACGCCAGAACATCTTTCTTATCCGGCTCATGGAGCAGAAGGCTGGCGACCAGCGTCTTGTCGCTCCAGTGCTCACTCGCATGCAGGATATCGTGCACGGTCCAGTACTCATCAGTCGTGAGGGCGTCGAGCGGATGGGTGACCTTCGTTTGAGCAAATGTGGATACCGCAAGCAACAAAAGGGCAACATTCAGCCGCAGAAAGGCTCTGACTAACATTCGACGTCCTCTTCGATTTCTGCACCGGTGGCAATCCGAAAGCCCATACAACTCCTATGCATTCCGCGGCATAAGACGTATCACGAGGGAACGGTTGCACAGAGTGAGTGTTTAGAGTGTCATAGCAGCAGGAAGATTAATCAAGTCATCTTTCGTTTCTCGCACTTTTGTTTCAGCAAAATTTGTTTCAGCAAAATTGGCCTGACCTCACCATGACCATGACTTCGTGAAATGGCAGGTCGCCGATGCTTGACAACAAATTCGCCAGAGTGCTCCATTGTTACCTAATCAGCATTCCAACCTCTATGAAACTTTTTCGTTGTGTCCTGATCCTTCTCTACGTGGCCACTGCATACGGCATTGCTCAGTCGCAAGTCAGCCCGAGGAAGCAGCTTCTCGTCATTGGCGAAGAGAAGGGTTATCGCCACGCCTCCATCTCTCACGCGATGAGCGTAATCGAACAACTTGGCAAGCAGAATGGCCTGTGGGACACGATCATCCGCACTGATACCGAGCCCTTGACCAAAAAGAAGCTCGAATACAACGCCAAGAATCTCACGAACTTCGATGCGGTTCTCTTTTTTACCGGTGGCGATCTTGAAATGGATCCACAGCAGAAGGTCGACCTTCTCTCCTTCGTTCACGACGACGGAAGAGGCTTCATCGGCGTCCACAGCGCAACGATTACCTTCACGCGATGGCCGGAGTTCGTCGAGATGGTGGGAGGCACCTTTGATGAGCATCCCTGGGGCACCTTTGACGCTCCAATCCTCGTCGAAGATCCAAAATTCCCAGGCATGAGCCAGTGGGGGAGGTCGTTCGTCCTACGGGACGAGATCTATCAAATGAAGTTGTTTTCACGCGATAAGGTGCACGTTCTGATGAGTCTCGATAGTGGCAAGCTGGACCTCTCCAATCCGAAAGTGCATCGAGCGGATCACGACTTCGCCGTTACGTGGGCCAAGATGTACGGCAAGGGACGCGTTTATTACTCCACCCTTGGGCACCCCGAAGAGAACTGGAACGACCCAAGACTGCAGCAGATGTATGTTGAGGCCACCAAATGGGCTATGGGACTCGTGGGGCCGGATCTCGCTCGCACCGAAGCCCAAGTCAAATCAGCTCAATAGCCTCAACGCGGGCGATGTAGGCCTTTCGTCCTATCACTCCGATTCACATACGGATACACTTCTAGCACTCTCGCGAGAGGAGAAACACGTGCCCAGAAAGCTCATCTATCTCTTCTGCCTGCTTGCGCCAATCGCGCTGTTCGGGCAGCAGACTCATCCTATTCTGCCTATCGGCTCAAGTGCTCCCAACTTCGAACTTCCCGGCGTAGACGGCAAGATCCATAAGCTCACTGACTACGCGGATAAACCGGTGCTGGCTGTGGTTTTCACCTGTAATCACTGTCCCATCGCGCAGATGTATGAGCGCCGCATCGAGCAGCTCTATGAGGACTACGGCAAACGCGGTGTGGCGGTCGTCGCCATACAGGGCAACGATCCGAAGGCCATCCGGATCGACGAGCTGGACTCCTCCGATGTGAGTGACACGCTCGATGATATGAGGATTCGCGTGCAATACAAGCATCTTCAATTTCCTTATCTCTACGGCGGCGACACACAGGAGGTGACCCGCGCCTTCGGTCCGCAGGCCACTCCGCACATCTTCATCTTCGATAAGGAACGGCGCCTTCGCTATGAAGGGCGGATCGACAACAGCTATCGCACGGAACAGGTAAAGACCAACGACGCTCGTGATGCGATCGAAGCTGTACTCGCCGGTCGCGAGGTTGCCGTTAAGCATACCGGCGTATTCGGCTGCTCCACGAAATGGTCCGAGAAATCTGCACAACGCGAGGAGGCTGAGCGCAAGATCGAGGCGCAGCCCGTCCACGTAGAAAAGGTGGACGCCGCGGGACTGAAAACACTTCGTGCCAACCCCAGTCATCATGTGACGCTCATCAGCTTCTGGGCGACGTGGTGCGGCTCTTGCGTGGCCGAGTTCGCTGACCTTCAGGACACCTACCGCATGTACAACAGCCGCGACTTCGATCTTGTGACCGTCTCTGCCAACATGCCGGATGAGGAGCCCGGTGTCCTGCGACTTCTGCAGAAGAAACATGCCACCAGCCGCAACCTTCTGTTCTCGTCAGACGACACGGAAAAGCTCCAGGCGGCGTTCGATACGGAATGGCAGTCAGCCGTTCCATATACGGTTGTCCTCGATCCGGAGGGTAAGATCATCTACAAGACGCTCGGCACCGTCGATCTGTTGGAGATGCGTCGAAAGATTCTTGCTGCCATGCCCTCCGATTACATCGGCTTCAACCGCTACTGGTCGGCTAACTGAATCTTCGAAAGACCGTATTGACTCAGGCCGGATGCTTTCCGTCCTATCCTGGTCGCTACGGCAGCGACGAAATCCCCAACCGCGCACCTATTGCCAGGATTGGATCAATCGCCTGATCCATCGTCGCGTTACCAACACAAAGATGGCTTCCTGCTTACTCAGATTTTTCCGAGATAGTCAGGATTGTTTGAATGCTAAGCACTGTTGTGTCATCACAGCTACAGCATCGGGGCATTCAGAAAGTTGGCGATGACAGCAGGTTGCGACGTGACGCGCGAACCGTTGTTCCGTACCGGAACCATCGTTGCGGGCTTTCCGGCAGGTTGAATGTGGAGGCGGGCCAGCACGGTGGGGTCAACCTCAAAGGGCGAGCGGCCATTCGTCGACATGATGGCGTGGCAGGTGTCGCAGGTCGCAGGTGCTACCTTGGCCTGATGACAGGCGATGCAACTGCCCATGTTCGTGTCTTTTTCCTGGGCGATGGCAGTCCGCTCGGCCACAGGGCCATGGCACTCTTCGCAGGTGTTGCCGGCGTGAGTCTTATGGCTGAAGGTCACAAACGAGGGCACACGATAGACGCGAACCCACAGAATGGGATCCTCGTTTTTAGCGGCTTCGGCGAGGCGCTTGATATCCGGCTTGTCGGTGGCGATGGAGGCATGGCAACTCATGCACTTGGGAGACTGCGGTAGGGCCAGTGTGGAACCGTCGCCGCGCGGCTCGTGGCAGTCGTTGCAGGTCATCTTTGCGGTCTGGATGTGTAACTTGTGGTTGAAGGAGATGGGCTGAGCGGGAGCCGTGGCGGAAGGCTCCGATGCAGAAGCAGGGGACTTCGAGGCAGTACCAGCGTCTTGCGCGTGGATGGCCAGGACCAAGCCGAACAGGATGGCAAGCATCAGCAGGAACTTCTGCACTCGGAACCTCTCCTTAGACCGAAGGTGCCTTTCTACTAGTAGACAAGGCACGTCGATGAGTTTCAGATTACGCCGGGAACATTAGACGTTGCCCTTGCGCATCTCCTCTGCCAGGTATTCGGATGCACGCATGGAAAGTGTGCACATCGTAATGGTTGGATTTTGCCATCCAGCACTTACAAAGACGCTGGCGTCCGCGACGAACAAGTTTTTCATGTCGTGGCTTTGGTTCCACTTATTCACGACGCCCTTCTTCGGGTCGTCGCTCATGCGTGCTGTCCCCTGCTCGTGGATGGAGTAACCGGGGGGATTGAACTCGTAGTTCTTCACCAGAATTTCGAAGCCGGCAGCTTCAGCCATTGCGGCCATCGTATCGACGTAGTCCTTCGTCATGTTGGTTTCGTTGCTGGTGTACTTCGTATAGATGTTCAGAGTTGGTATGCCCCAGGCGTCCACTACCTCTTTGTTCAGGGTGACGTGGTTTTCGTAGTGCCCGAGCGCCTCGCCCATGATGTTGGTGGAGAAGCCGCTGCCGTTGTAGCTCTGCAGCTTCTGTTCGAGCTCTTTGCCGTAGAAGGGTAGAGCGCGTCCATCAAACGGGCCATTACTGCAGGAGACGTTCACAGCATAGCCGCGAATGAAGCCGTCGGCTTTTGTGTCCAGATTGCGGAAGCGAGGGATAAGAGCGCCGCCTCCCATAAGATGCGGAGGCGCCTTGCCATCTCGTGCCTCCGGAACTGAGCAGATAATGCCGGCTCCGTAGGTCTGGTCGGACAGGTACCGACCGAGGGCGCCGCTGGAGTTACAGATGTCCGAGAGGAGCAGAAGACGGGTCGACTCCAGAGTGCCGGCAGCGAGGACGATGACGCGGGCCTTGAGGACCATCTCGCGGTGCGAGTGCCGGTCGATGAAGATGACGCCATTAGCGAGACCGCTGTTCTTGTCAACCGTGATCTTCCGGACGATCGCGTTCGGGATGGTCGTGAGCTTGCCTGTGGCGACTGCGTCGGGGATGAGCAGGTTGAGCGACGACGCCAAGCCGTCCTTGCCCAGCGATGAGCGGGGCTTGGTGACGGGAACGCCGAGCTTCTCGCCAGCATCGACAAAACGCTGCATGGCGCCCGACCATGGTGAATTGTCTTCAACAAAGTTGCCGTCTGGGTACTGCGGCAGGCCGTCCTTGTGGCCGGTCACGCGGAAGATCTCTTCTACACGGGAGTAGTATGGCGCCACGTCCTTCAGTGAAAGGGGCCAGTTTTCTCCGAAGCCGTCGTGGTCCTTGCACTTGAACTCGTAGTCGCTCAGGCGGAAGGACTGGCGGGCCCAAAAGGGCGAACGTCCACCCACGCTTCGCACGCGGACCCAGTTGTAAGGCTGCTCCGGCGGATGATAATACGGAATGACCTTCTCATCGACCCACTGGTTGGCGTTGAACTCGCTTGCCTGGAAGACATGCGGAAGACGACCCGGAGCGTCGAAGCCACGGTACGGTAGTTCGTGCACCGGCTTCATCTCGCGGTATTTTTCAAAATTGAGCATCGGACCTGCATCCAGCATTGTGCAGGAGATACCCTTTTCGGTCAGAATCTTTGCGGCCATTCCGCCTGTATGTCCCGACCCGATGATCAGGACGTCAACCTTCTTCTGTGCCATGCGGTCTCTGTGCTTCCTTCTCTGACGGGGATGTTCTAAGAGTGCTTATGTTTGGTAGTGGGTGTGGCCTGAGCGACACCGTGGTCCACCCAGGTCTGGATACCGGGATCGATAGGATGCCAGTAGAGACCCACTCCGGGGGTACGATCGCCCGATGCCTCAGCAGCGATGGCCCAGGCAGGTGAATTGATCGTGGCTGTGCGAATGTCGCGGTGTACCAGGTTGATGAAGCGGGCGTGGCCCTCCCGCGGCGGGTGGTCGTTCATCCATCCTTTCAGGTGGGGACGGATTACGGCGTCAGCCTGCTTTGCATCAGCCTTGGCAAACGGTACGTTGAATTGTTTTATGCAGTCGGCGTTCAGGCGATCGAGGCCATTGTTGTACATGGTTTGCTGCTCAGTTGGAGAAGCGCCGATATAAAAGTCCAGAAAATCCGGTGCGCCTGCCTTGGTGGCGCTGGGATGATCCTCGCCGGCGGGCATCATGATCTCGCACAGGTACACCAACGTGGCATAGCGGACGGGCGTGAAATAACGCGCCTCCGTCATGGCGACAACATCGGGCTGCGAGAGTGGGATGTTTGGGGTGTGGAATCGCGCCATCTGCTCCACACGAGACATCGCCCGCGGGCTCGATGCCGCGGAAGGCTGTACTGCCATAGTGCCCTGATCTGTCGCATTTGCGGCAGGAGGTGGGTTTTGCGCCTGAGGTGCAGTTTGTTGTCCCAGTGCAGTGCTCGCCGTGGCCGTGGCGACTGCAAGGCCCTTTACAAAATCACGCCGTCTCATGCGCGAAATGCTACGGGTTAACCATAGGTGCAGTCAATTACCCACGAGCGCCTTGACCGAAAAAGCTTTCCTGTCACGCTCGCTACTGCCACGAAAGAGAAATTCGGAAGGCATCCAGACTTTCCAAAATATGGATTCACGGTCACATGCAAATCCTGATACGTATCGATCCCGAAAACCCCTATTAAAGGGAAACGTGCCTGCCGCACAACGCAAGTCGCGAGTGAAGGCAGGCACGTGTTTCAAATCACTGTGAGGTGTGGATTAGAAGTGGTAATGGAGAGAGAACTGGATTGTACGCGGTATCCCACGCACGTTTGTTATCTGTCCGAAGTTGCTGTCTGTGATCCCGTTGTCTGGGTTCCCATAGCTGGCGATGTTGAAGGCATTGAAGAAGTCCGAACGGAACTCCAGCGCCTGTTCGTTGTAGATGTGGAATTCCTTCCCGGCGCTGAAGTCAAGCTGCTCGAAGCCGGGCGCGCGCTCGGTGCCGACAGCAGCTGAGCCGAACTGTTCGCCAATAGTAGGGCCATAGGCGCAGCCAAGGGACTGAGCCTGGGCAGTGGCGCAGCCATTGACCGTGGTTACAGTCGTAACACCGTTGACGGTGGTGCTCGACTGAATGGGGTGATAGACCGTGGATCCGGTACCAAACCAGTTACTGAGGGTCCGGTTTGTGATCTTCAGGTTCTGGTAGTGGTTGGCCCGCGAAGCTTTGTTATTGACGCTTGTGGTGTCTGGACCGTTGATGGTGACCGGCAAACCGGAGAACGCGATTGCCGTTCCAGTAATCTTCCAGCCGCCAATCGCTTCATTGACGATCCAGTTGGAGTTGCCTCCGAACATCTGTCCACGACCGAAGGGGAGCTGATAGACGGCAGTGGCGCTCAGGCTGTGACGGGTATCGGTTCCGCTTGGGCCGTAGTCGGCATGACCGTTGTAGGCATCCTGCCAATAGGGGCTTGCATTGCTGGTGTTAGGTGCACCAAAGAAGCCAGGGTTATTCGTCATTGCCTTGGCGAAGGTGTAGTTGATCTGGAACTCCAGCCCCTTGGATTGACGGCGGCGCATTTGGAGTTGTGCGGCATTGTAGTTCGACATCGCTTCCGATTCGGTTATAACGACGCTTCCTGTCTGCCCGACCAGATTGGCGTAGGGAGCGACCGTTCCAGGGGCGGTGAGCTGGTTGCCCGCGCGGGGATCAATTAAGTGTTGTCCAGTCTGACCCACATAACCGATAACAACTGAGGTCTTGTTATCGAGTTCGTATTCCGTTGAGAGCGTGAACTCCTGGATCAGGGCCGGCTTGATGTTACCCCATGCACGGTAGGTGTTGCTGATGAGCGAGCCCGTGACATTGGAAGGAATCGCATTCTGAACGGTTAAAGGAGTGCCCGCGCTTGTGGCGGAGGCAGCAACCGCCGTGTAGGAATAAACCGGGTGAAAGGGGGGATTGAAGTTGAGGCGCAGATTAGAACCCGTGCCCTCCAGATAGTTCGTGATGCCGTAGCCGCCTCGAACCACCAGGCGTGGCAGCGGCTGGTAGGAAAAGCCAACGCGCGGCTGGAAGTTGGTATAGGTGGGATGATAGAGCGCTCGGGAATCTCCAAAGATGGCGCCCGCACCAGCCTGCCCTGCAGTGTAGTAGGCGCCGGTAGCCAGATCGACGTTCCCCTGCTTGTTATTCACTTCATAGATCGGCTGATCGTATTCATAGCGAAGGCCGAGGTTGAGAGTCAGGTTCGAGGTAATCTTCCAGTCGTCCTGGACGAAGGCTGCGTCGCGGTATTGACGTTGACCCGAGCGGCCCACATTGGCGGAGATGCCGGCGTACCAGATGTTGTCTGTGACGAAGTCGGACATAGTGTCACCGGTGAAGGCGCTGGAGTACTGCATGCGCCCCATGACGCCATCGTTGCCGGGGTAGAAATCGTTCTGCTGGTAGCGAAGAATTTCGACGCCGGCCTTGATGCTGTGCTTATTCAGCTGAAGCGTCAGGGTGTCGCCGTAGGAAAAGGTGTTGTCGATCAGGCTGCTGCCTCCACCGAAGGTTCCAACGCCAGTGAGATAGGTCTGGTTGGAACCCGCGCCTATAGCGCCGAAGTCCTGCAGTGTGAAGCCGGGGTACGGTTGAGGTGCATTGATCCCGACGATCGAGTTTCCGCTCATGCCAAACGCACCCGTGGTGTCCTGAGGAATACCCTGGTCCCATCGGACGCGAGACCAGCCCGCACGAGCCTCGTTCACGATCGTGGGCGAGAAGGTGTGAATCCAGTTGAGCGCGATTCCTTTGAATGGATAGTCGTTGACGGGCGGGAAGGTGATGGCGAGCGGCGTCTGAGGCGTGGCGTCGGATGCTATGCCTTGCGAATATCGCCCCATAATCGTGTCGCGCGGACCCAGCGTGTAGTCGATCTTTACATCGCCCTGGTCGTTGCGCACCGTATTGCGGTAGCTCCCAATGTAATTGTTCTGCGCGATGCCGTCGGTCGGAGTCTGGTTTGGCAGCGGATAGAACTCAGGATGGGCGAAGAGGTACTGAGCAACAGGATTCGTGATGGGGACCTGGTTGTTGGGATAGGCTACCTGCCCCTGTCCGGGAACGAAGTGCGTGAGTTGAACGGGAAGGGACGAGAAGTCTCCCTTGCGGAAGGCCGCAGGGATAACGGATGCTGCCTGGCTTCCACCCATTTGGTAACGATTGGCCGAGTAGTCCACAAAGAAGAACAGCTTGTTCTTGAGGACCGGACCACC
Organism: Edaphobacter modestus; assembly: GCF_004217555.1. Lineage (GTDB taxonomy): Bacteria > Acidobacteriota > Terriglobia > Terriglobales > Acidobacteriaceae > Edaphobacter > Edaphobacter modestus. The sequence goes on along the minus strand of NZ_SHKW01000001.1, from coordinate 3,841,120 downwards.
AAAGGTTCCGCCGAAGATCGTCTGCGTGAAGGGCTGGCGAGGAACCTTGGCGAATTTATTAGCCCAGGTATTGGCATCGAGGTTGTAGTTCTCGAGGAAGGCGAAGGCCGATCCGTGAAAGTGATTTGTACCGCTTTTCAGGACGGCAATGATGTCTCCGCCGTTGACGTTTCCATACTCTGCTCCGGCGTTCGAAGTGATGGCTGTCAGGTTCTCGATCGCGTCAGGACTGGGGTTATAGCCGATGGTGTTGTTGATGGTCTCGTTGATCTCGATGCCATCGAGAAGATAGTTGTTGCTCTGATTGCGATTTCCGTTAACCGAGACCTGACCATCGGGACCGGTGGCGCGTTCGATCGCATTCACCCCCGACATGCCGGCTGGCGAGGTGTCGACAGCACCGGGAAGAAACTGGGTGATAGAAGAGAAATTGCGCCCATTCAGCGGTACGTTCTGGAGTGTGTTCGCCGTAAAGGTTGTGGTGAGGGTGGAGTTATCGGTGTCCAAGATTGGCTGAAGCTCATCCGTGACAGTGACGCTCTCAGAAGCGTCACCGGTTTCGAGCTTACCGTCGATCTTGGCGACCTGATCGACCTCGAGCGTGAAGGGCTGGGTGCTGAGGCCCTTGAAGCCCGCAGCCTCAATCGTAATCTTGTACTGGCCGATCTGGAGAAAACGCAGGTAGTAAATTCCGTCACCGTTGGTAGTGGCGGTATTGGTGACTCCTGTGCTGCTGTTGATTGCGGTCACCTTGGCATCAGGAATGACAGCGCCGGTTGGATCGGTGACGACTCCTGTGATGGAGCCGGTAATAGTCTGCGCACAAGCAAGTCCGCTTGAAAGAATGAAGGGAGTACACAGGAAAACGATTTCTTTGATTCGCAAAAACTGATTCTCCTACAAGTAATGAACAATTGAGCTACGACCTCCATTCGGGCGCGACTTCTCTTGCGAGACCGAAGTCTACGAAAGGTCGATAAATTGGGCACCGATGGGGAGGTGTTCACTTGTGGTTTCCTGCGCCCTCGCTCAGAACATTCATGCTCAGGTCTACGGTTACCACATTATGAATTTTCAGTTGCTGAATCGTTAAAGTCAAATCTTCGATAGGAGTGATAAGCAAAAACAGACGATAGGATTCGTCATATCGAAGAGGACACACAGTTTCACAGCATGATTGCGAGAGCAACGGAAAACATGGAACTCTGCCGCATACTTGAAAGAATCCAGAATCAAATTTGGCTCTTCCGATGCAAGACCTACGATCTGTCTTCCAGTTCCGCACCCCAGACGCATACAGCACTCCTCAATGCGTTCGAGGAGCGAGACCGTTAGACGGGCCGTGGCCGCATGCGGAAGCATATAGGTCACGTTCGCCGACGTCTTATAGACTTTCCTTCAGCAGAGCGATCGTTCCAGTTAAAGTGGCGGCTCTCTTCCTCCTGGGTCAAACTCTTTTTGCCCCAGACTGATATCTCGCATGTGAATACAGAGGGCCTGCGCTATACTTTGCCTTCCTCCGAGTGGTGTCGCTGCCGTCGCCACAACGACAGACGTACATTCTTTCGCAGATTTCAGCAGCCTCTCAGCCGCTCTATCAACAGCTCTTCGCACTCTGCAACGCTGCCCCGGGAATCTCGCGTGCCGTACCGGTGACAACCGGAACGGATACGTTACAGGATGCCTCCGGCAATCTGGGTTGCGGAAACCAGACCTTTGGAACGGCAGCGCATGGGTCACAGTTTGGCAAGAGTGGCGGCGTTCCGTGCGCGATAGTCTTTGGGACCAATGCTCGAGCGTGAATACGGAGTATCTGGTTTCGGCGTTCACGAACTGCCATTGCCGCATCCGCAACTAGGATTCAAGCGGTTCCATGTCAACGGCGACTTTGAGGGTATGGGCTCCGCCCCCTAGGATCAGGCCACGGAGAGGACTTACGTCACTGTAGTCCCGGCCCCAAGCGAGCGTCACGTGACCATCTGATGGGACAACGTTGTTCGTGGGATCCATGTCGAGCCAGCCGATGTCCGGACAGTAAGCCGACACCCAGGCGTGGGATGCATCGGCGCCTTTCAGTCTCGGTTTCCCTGGAGGCGGATAGGTTCGAAGGTATCCGCTGATATAACGGGCGGCGAGATTAAGCGAGCGGAGGCAGGCGATCTGCAAGTGTGCGAAATCCTGACACACGCCTCGCCGCTTCTGAAAAACCTCCTCTGTTGGCGTCCGAACGTCGGTTACTTTTGAATCGAAGCGAAAGTCCACGTGGATGCGTGCGGTCAGATCCAGAAGCGCCTCCGCCATTGGGCGTCCAGGAGTAAACGACTGGAGCGCATAGGAGGCGAACTCCGGCCGTGTCCGGATACGCGGCGACTCAAATCCAAACTGGTAGGCTTCGAGCCCCTCGGGGCTCTGATCGTTGGGAAGCGAGATGGCTGCCTCTTCCCAAGGGAGCGACTGTTGTGGCCACGGCGTCGCACTTCCATCCACGATCACTTCGCTCCGCGCCTCCACTACCAATTCCTTGTGCGGTTCTTGAACGGTGAAAAAGCAGAGACGGTTTCCAAAATAGTCCACCCGCTCGGTACGCGTTGCCGGGGGCGGTTGGATATGCAGTTCGCTCCGCACCAACTCGTGGTGCAGCAGAGACCGCGGCTTCAGGCACGCCACGTGGTTTCCGACCGAGACCGGATACTTGTATTTGTACGTGGTTCGGTGAACGATTCTATAAATCATTGGCCTACGGTGATCGGTAAGGTGCGAGCGTGGCTAAAGTACCTGCTCGATATGTTATTCGACCAGGAAGGCAGCAATCGTTCCAACTCTCTAAGGAAACGCTCAAGCCGGGAGAGCCCCTCGGAATCATGCGCCACCGTCGCAGCACCTGGCAACGGGTACTTTAGCTCGCGCAGATCGAAGCTGCGTAACAAGGCCAGCGCGTTCCGCATCGCCTCCAAGTCATCTGGAAGATGCCGAGGAAGTTTTTGGTAGAGATCCATAAGATGGCTCAGTTGAAAGTCCAGCGACCGGGGATTCGACTCATCCGCCATGAGCACATCGAGTACAGCTAAGGGCTGCAGCGTTGTGTAATACCGTGTCCGGTAGGTCATGGAGCTGTCGGCGACCTCGAGCAGGCATTCCAAAAGCAACCAGTCCTCCTCAACAAGCGGCGTGGTGATCTCGCGCAGTTGCCTCGTCAGGTACATCGCTCGCTCGAGACGTCGGCCGAGTGTCAAGAAGAACCAGCCCAGTCCGCGGTTGATGTTTTCGCGCTCCATCCCGGAAAATGCGGAAAGCAGTTCAAGGCAAGCGGTCAGCATCGCCGGATATTCGAGAAACTGTGTGCCATGCCCGATCTGAATCGCATCCCGTAACTGACCGATGAGAGACATCATATCTGCCGACAATCGATCGCGAACATTGCCGCCAATCCGAGATACTTCTTCCAAAGTAGAAGCCAGACTGTCCGGCCGTTTGACATCGCTCATCAGCGAGATTATTTCCTGTTCGAGTTCAAGCGAAGTCGGTGGCCTCTTTTTAGTCTTTGGCAACTTGCTGTGCCGTGACTCGAGACAACTGTGCAGTCGGAGAAGGCAGCCGAGCTCTGTCTTGTCCGACTGCCGCACACGAGAGATCATAGGACGCAAGATTCGAGCTATGTTTTCCGCCCGTTCGGCATATCGGCCCAACCAGAAAACGTTATCGGCTACACTGCTCGACACAACCCGAGAGACACGGCGCAGTTCCACCGGCTCGTTGCGCGGGCGCAACATGCTGAACGTATCCACGGGACTGTCCCACAGGACCCACGCGTCCTTGGCGTGGCCGCCCCGCTGCATCGAGACCACCGATCCTTCCATCTCGGCAACACGTGTCAATCCTCCCGGAATTGCAATCCACCCGCTGCCTGTATTGAGCACGTAGGTGCGCAGCACCACACTGCGTGAGTTGAGATGTCCGTCTTCCCACACAGGTGCAGTGGACAACGCGATTTGCTCTTGCGCCACATACTCATGAGGGCGGGCGCGCAATTGCTGGGCAAACTTACTCCTTTCGGCGTCCGGGAGTTCGGCAGCGAAAACCGGCTCCATGCCGAGCGAAGGAAACGCTGGTTTCACTACGACGGAATCGAGATGGTCAAGTACCCAATCGAGCGTGTGCTGCTGCCCGCACCACCAGGTCGCGACGGATGGAAGTTTGAGCGTCTCGCCAAGTACGTGCCTGGAGAGCCCGGGAAGAAAGGGCATAACCGCGGCCGTCTCGATCAAACCGCTTCCCAATGCATTCACAACCTTTACGTTTCCCGCGACAATGGCGTCGACTAGGCCGGGTACACCCAAAAGCGAATCGCCGCGCAGTTCGAGAGGATCGCAAAAGCTATCGTCCACCCGGCGCAGGATGACATCGACTTGCTCCAATCTGTCGACGGTCTTTAGATACACGCACCGGTCACGCACCGTCAGATCCGCTCCTACGACCAGAGTAAGTCCAAGGTATCGGGCTAGATACGAGTGTTCGAAGTAGGTCTCGTTGTACGGTCCCGGGGTCAGCAGTACAATTCGCGGATCGTTGCGCGTCGAGAGGTTGGTAAGTACTTCGAGTTGTGAGCGGAAGAAATGAGAGAGGCGCAATACGTTCGAAGTACGGAAGATATCCGGCAGAACATCGGAGACAATCGTGCGGTTCTCCAGCGCATAGCCGCTGCCCGAAGGCGCTTGCGTGCGATCGGCGAGCACCCACCACTGGCCGTCCGGGGAGCGGGCAAGATCGACGGCCAGCATATGCAGATAAGTGTGCGCGGGAACACGCACGCCCACCAGCGGTCGAAGGAATGCTGGGTTGGCGTAGAGAAGTGCAGCGGGAAAGTGGCCTTGCGCCACGAGATCCTGTGCCCCGTATAGGTCCTCGAGAAGCAGACTCAGCAACTGGGCGCGCTGAACAATGCCGGCTTCGATGTAGCGCCACTCGTCTGCCGGGATCAGCAACGGAATGATATCGATCTTCCAGGGCCGATTTACTCCGAGCGGATCGCTGTAAATGTTGTATGTGATTCCGTTCTCCCGAATGCGTCGCTCGGCATGGCCCCAGCGTCGCCCCAACTCCTCGGGGCCGATCTCCCGAAGCGACTCCATCAGGTGTGCCCAATGCGGTCGAGGAGTTACGCCATCGGCTGACGATTCGTCATAGACGGCGCCGTAGCGGAGCGGAGTTTGATACAGATCGACAGTCATCGGGTAGGCTCTTCGTACTTCGATGTGGTTGTCTTGTCCGAGCAAGACAACCTTAGGTCCAGTGTCAAAGGAAAGATCGGATTGGTCTCTTCCACCGGTGCCCCCACCAGGCCGAGCGTATGGTCGGACTTTTGAAAGCGTTTCATGCGCCGGTCTTCGGCCTCCTTGGCGTTAGCCGGGCGGGTTGTGTAGATGCGACCGTCTGGCGGGTCCGCATGGTAGATGCATCGGCCAATAGAACGCTCCTTCCAGCGGTCGATGATATCGAAGACTAGCGGCGTGTGCACAGGGATCGTGGGATGCACTGCCGTCGACAGTCGTCGGGCGCGATACCGTACGCCCGCAACAGCCTCACCTGGTTCGCCAGTAGGATGGAGCGGTACCCCGCGCCCATTGCATGCAACGACGTAGCGGGAGTCCGTCGTGAACCCGGACACCTCTACCTGGACCCGCTCGAGCGATGAGTCCACGCTGCGAACCGTTCGGCCGGACGTAGTCTCTTCGGCGAGTACGTTCCAAGGCTCGAGGGCCTGACGCAGCTTCAGTTCGACTCCCTCTGCAGCGATCGATCCAATCTTCGGAAAGCGAAACTCCAGGTGCGAAGCAAACCATTTCTCCTCGAAGTTGTAGCCGGACCGACGCAACTGGGTGAGCACATCGAAGAAGTCGCGTCTGACAAAATATGGCAGCATAAAACGGTCATGGAGCGTTGAACCCCAACGTATGAGCTTGCCTTCAAGTGGCCGTTTCCAAAACGTAGAGACCAAAGCGCGGATGAGCAGCATCTCCACGAGACTCATTCTGACATGCGGACTCATTTCAAAGGCACGCAATTCGAGCAAGCCAAGGCGGCACCCGCGACCCTCGGGTGGATAAAGCTTGTCTATGCAGAACTCGGCGCGATGCGAGTTTCCTGTGACATCGACGAGCAGGTTGCGGAACAATCCATCCACAACGGACGGCGGGCAGTCGCTGGAAGGCAGATGACTAAAGGCGATCTCCAGCTCATACAATGCATCCATCCGCGCTTCGTCCACGCGTGGATACTGACTTGTCGGGCCGACATACATGCCGGAAAAGAGATAGGACAGCGACGGATGATTCTGCCAGTACGCCACCATGCTACGCAGTAGATCCGGGCGGCGCAGGAAGGGGCTGTCCAACACAGTCGCTCCGCCGAGCACGATATGGTTGCCGCCGCCGGTGGCGAGATGACTGCCGTCGTAGGCGAACTTTTCAGCGGTCAACCGATTGCGGCGCGCTTCCTCGAAGAGCAAAGTGCTGATCTGTTCCAGTTCGTCCCAATTGCTGACAGGTGGCAGGTTTACTTCAAGAACGCCGGGATCGGGAGTGATGCTGAACGACCGCAACCGTTGATCGGAAGGCGGAGGGTAGCCTTCCAGCCACACAGGCTTGTGCAGATACTCGCACGTATCCTCGACGGCTGCGACCAGATCGAGATAATCCGCGAGCTGGGGCGCATACGGCAGAAACACATGAAGGCGGCCCTCTCGAGCTTGCACGCATAGCGAGGGGCGGATCAGTTCAGTCGCGGTTTCGGACGTGGTGGAGAGCGCGGGCAGCGGATCGGATGGGGGCATTCTGTCGAAAAGATCCATGCGGCGAGTCGGGCTTGATGGCAGCTTGACCCGATTCCCGAAAGGCGCAGCCTCGAAATCGTATTCAAGCTCATCTGGCGCTACCCATGGCATCAACTCAGTAGGTATGCGATAGCCTATAGGCGAATCGCCTGGGGTCAGTAGCAGGCGTTCCGGGCGAGGAAACCACAACTGGCTCGACCAACGCAACTTGCCAGAAGGCTGTCGGCGGCGAATGGGCAAAATGTACCCGGCGGGCTCAGTCGACTCGGCTTCGGCGTTGTAGGCAGGCATCAGGTTTTCGGCGCTCACTTCAAGGCGGCGCGTGAGTGCTTCCATAAAGAGGAATGCATCGGCCGTATCGAGCCCGTAGGCCTGATCTTCCTTGGCGATGAGGTCGATATTCTCCCAGATAGCGACGCCGTCTTCGCGCCAGAAGAAGCTCAGTGCCCAACGCGGCAACAGCTCGCCCGGATACCATTTTCCTTGTCCGTAGTGAAGAAGCGCACCGGGCACTGTCCTTTTGCGGAGGCTCTGGATGAGAGCGAGACCGCGGGTGCGCTTCATTTCTCCCAGAGCCTCGATGTTCCATTGCGGACTCTCAGGCTCGTCGATGCCGACAAAGGTAGGCTCGCCGCCCATGGTCAAGCGTACATCCTGCGCATTCAAGTCCGCGTCGACCCTATGCGCAAGCTGTTCGACCTGCACCCAATCTTCCTCGGTGAAGGGCTTGGACGGCCGTGGTGCGTCATTCAGTCGGCGAATGGACATGGTGTAGCTGAAATCCACGCTCGCCTGCTCGACCGTACCCGTAATGGGCCCTGCCCTGGACGCGTTCGGGGTGCAGACCAGCGGAATGTGGCCCTCGCCAGCGAGCAGCCCCGAGGTCGGATCCATCCCAATCCAACCCGCACCCGGTAAAAACGCCTCTGCCCAGGCATGCAGCTCCGCAGAGTCGGTTTGCGAACCGCCCGAATCCTCCGACGCGCTCTCGTCCACTGCCATCTGAATGAGATACCCGGAGACAAAACGTGCCGCGATTCCCATATGCCGGAGACTTTGCACCAGTAGCCATGCAGAATCACGGCAGGAACCTGTGCGCGATTCGAGCGTCTGTTCGCATGTCTGGACGCCTGGATCCAACCGCGTTACATAGTCGATTTCATCTCGCACCCTTCGATTCAGGTCCACCAGGACGCTGATCGTTCCGCGCTTCTCATCCGAAATATTGTCAAGAAAAGCCTGGAGTAGAGGTCCGGCCGGATCAATCAAGCGATAGAGGTCGAGATCCTTGGCCAGCTCCGGCGCGTATTCGAAAGGGTAGTCTTCGACTCCCGGTTCCAGAAAGAACGCGAATGGATCGAAAGGGGACAGCTCCGCGACGAGATCAACCTCAACCACAAATTCTTTCGTCTTGCCCGGAAAAAGTAGACGCGCAATGTAATTGTTGTGCTGGTCGAGTTGCCAGTTGAGCAGATGCTCGGAAGGCGTGACGTTCAGCGAGTAGCTGAGGATCCGCGTTCGGCAATGCGGGGCGGGCCGCAACTGTATTACTTGTGGTCCGAGTGAGACCGCCTTGTCATATCGGTACTGTGTCCGGTGATTGAGAGCGACCTGCATGCTCATCGACCCCACGCGCCGCACGTCTGGAGTTCCTAGCTCCCCCTAACTGGGCGACAGGAAAGGGGCCAAGCGCCTCAGTGAGGTGCCGCTGTCAGAGTATCTTAGCCAAGACGTCAGCAGTGCTGCAAGCTTTGGATCATTGCCACCAACGTTACTTCCAGAGCAGTCAGCGCAACGTTCTGATCAGGAGGGATTCGTTGCTGACGGTTCCCGAGTCAAAGCCGGAACCTATTGTCAGACCATTCTCCCCAAAGTCGGCTACGGAATGAAGTTTTCTCAAAAGAAGCCCAATATGCAGTGATCGGACGCACGACATTTACTATGGATATATGGAGCCGATGAGCGGATTTGAACCGCTGACCTACTGATTACGAATTACGCGGTGCTCAACGCCTCTTTCTTTCATAAACACCAACATTTTCAATAACTTATTTATGATTTGCCCGCATGGATGGATGCTTTTTCGTTTGCTCGTTTTGCTCACTATTACCCACGTTGTTGCATGATGTTTCCCACATTCTTTCCTTTTGACCGGCAAGTGGTTCTTGACGATGATTCAATCGAACGATCCAAAGATCGAGGACGCTGATGCCTGCAAAGTCGCCTTCTCGGACACTTGTCCTCTGCGAAATCGGTTCCAGAAGCAGTGAACCGCCAGTTGTCCCGGTAGCCGGTTTTCAGGGCACTGCTGGAACCACTTGTCCGAGAAGGCGACTTTCGTCCAAGTGGAAAGTCACCCACCGGAAATTGTAAACACTGGCGCGTTTCCCATTACTAATCCTGGGAGCTGAACTCAACAGCATTCAATGAGTGCACTACCGTTGTTGCCAGCTGAGATTTGCGATAACCCGTTGGCCCACATCATGTTTCTGGCATCATTACCAACTTAGGGATGGATCGTCACCTCTTCCCTAACCCCTTACTAATCCATTGCTCGCTCCTCTGCGTCGGTATTTCTGCCAATGTCAACAAGGGCTGACTTCGTCATTGCGACGGAGAGGACCTTGACTTCGGATCGCCATGGTCGTGGTGTCTTCTCAACGCTCAAACGACGAACTTTGGGAAGGTGCACTTATCTTTTGTGTTACCGAGGCGCAGTCGCAAGTGTTCCGGAAACGAATGCGAGTGTGGCCGCAGCGGAAAGCGTGGAACTGTAGGCGTCGTCTGAGGCGAGTGTGGCCTGCAAGAGTTGGGTCTGGGCGGCAACGACGGCTGTAATGGTTCCTACATCATGCTTGTAGGCATCGAGAGCAGCGTCGTAGGAGATCTGTGAGGCGTCCTGCAAGGTGCGGGCAGCTTCATCGGCGGCGAGACTGGTCTCCAGCGCGTTTTGTGCGCCTACGATCTCGCGAATCGCCACAATTCGTGTCTGGTCCAGTGTTGCCGCGGCCTTGGCTGAGTTATTCTTTGCTTCGCTGATCGCGTTCGCTCTAGCGTGGCCGTCGAAGATCGGGACTGATAGTCCAAGAAGAACGGTCGAGTTCCAGTGATTGCCGGTGATGTTCAACGTCGGCAATTGCTGCTCGCCGATCGCGGGAATTGCTGTGAGTCCGAGTTGTCCGCTTACGTAGGCCCCTGTGCCAGCGAGGAAGATCTTTGGGCGGTAGGCGGTCTGTGCCGCCTTGACTGCTGCCTGGCTTGCCTGCTCTGACGCATAGGCGGCGAGAACGTCCGCGCGACGAGAGAGCGCGTCGGTGACGACCTGCTCGATTGCAGGGCGCGTGTCGTCGGTGAATGTGTGCCGCTCCAGCGGAGCAATTTTGATCTTTTCAAGAGCAGAAAAACCCATGGCTTCGAGGAGAGAGGCATAGGCATTCCGCTCTGCACCTTCGGCCTGGATTCTGACGAGCTTGGCCTGGGCAGTCACCTGACGGGTCTGGGTCGACTCCAGTACCGTCCCGATTCCACCGCGATACCGTTCTTCGGCAGCCTTCTGAATCTCCTGAGCATTCTGGAGCGCTTTTGCTGCGGTTACCGTGTGCCGGGAGGCGGCAAGATAGAGATAGTATGCGACGCATACGTCGTGAATGATCTTCTGATGGACTCCGGTAAAGAGGATGTTGGAGGCGAGCGAGACCTTCTGGGCAGCGTCCACGGCATTCCTGCGTGCACCGAAGTCGAATAACAGCCACGCGAGTGTGACTGAGGAGACAGAACCGGTAACAGACTCCGACCCCTGCGTGTTGACTCCAAAAGCGCTGCTACTGCCGGACGACGCTTGATGGCCTCCGATGACATTTGCGGACATGCGCGGGAGGTAGGTGCTTCTGGCGATGCCGGCGGTCAGAGCTGCGTTGCGCGCGGTCTCCCATGCGATTCGCGTTTCCGGATGTTCGCGTTCCGCGAGATCGATCAGCTCGGGGAGGGTGTATGGGTGCTCGGCGTCGAGATCGACGTGGGGTTTAGGCAGAACGGCGGCGGCGGGGTTTGGTGTCAAAGCATAGCTCTGTCCGACTGCGGGCGCTGCCTGCGGAGATTCCGTGGAGGGTTTTTGTTCGGAAGACACCAAAACCGAGGGGGCGATGGGCAAAGACGTGCTTTGCGCTTTCGCGGCGGTGGCGCATAGCGCAAGCAGCGCTGAGACCGTCTTAAGGTGGATGTTATGCATGTTCCTCCGACTGGTCGATTCTCGACAACGCAAGCTGGAACGAATGCGACCTGGCGTCTGACAATTCCGATAAAGCGGCGTTATCGGCTGCAGGTTCTTTCCCGGAGTCTTTCAGCTCAGAACGTGCGAAGAGGGCTATGTCCAGTCGCTGCGCGGCTCGCACCGCGTTCCTGCGCGCGCGCCGCCATGCCGTTGTGGGGCGAATGGAGGGAGGTTCATAACCAGCCAACTGAATATCGGTTTCGATCTTGTGGAGGAGGGCCTGCGTCTCTGCGGCGACGCGGCGACGCTGCCATGGATTGGAAAGTTGATAGATCTCTTGCAGTTGCTTCTGTGCTGTCTTCAGCCCTTCATCGATGTGCGGGGCGATGCTCGCCGGCCAGAGACGTGTCGAGATGAAATACGAGACCAGGATTCCCAGAAAGATTCCGATGACGCGATCGCGGGCGACGACCATGTTGAAGGCTGGGGATGATCCCTGAATAGCGCAAAGAAAGTAGGCGAAGGCAAACTGCAATCCCGCGTAGGAGATGCGTGGGCTTCCGGCAGCTATCCATGCGCCGATGAAAGCTCCTGCGAAGACAACCACCATCAAGTGTCCGATGTCCGTTGTCCTGGGAATGATGCCGATCATGACGCCGAGTCCAGCAACGGTTCCTACCATGCAGCCGAGGATTCGCAGCCGCAGCTTCTCTACGCTTTCTGCGACGGTTCCGAGCGACACGATGAAGCAGGTGATCAGGGCAGTGTGGATACCGGGCCAGTTCAGGACGGAGTAGATGAGGTAGCAGGTCATCGCTGCCAGGGTTGTCTTGAACGCATACTGCACGTGCTCTGGATTGGAAAAAGCATTGGGAAGGAAAAATCCTGACTTAGCTTTTTTCTCCTTCGAGGAGGGTCGGCGTTCTCCGAACTGGCTCAGGCCAGCGTTGAAGAACATAATGGAAGAACAAACGAGATCGGCGGAGCCGCCTTCTACTGGAATCGGTTCGACGAGGGCCGGATAGCCGCCCTTCTCGAAGATCGCGGCCATCTGGAGGAGGGTTGACTGCATTGCCGATCTTGTCTCCGTCGATGGAAGCGCGTCAGGTTCGGTGACCATGAGCTGGACGGCGGAGAGGATTGTAACTACGCCGTCGGATGAGGCCTTGAGGGCGTCGAGATCTTCTGGACGGCTGCTGTGTTCGATGGAGGAGAGCTTGAGTTCCTTCTGGGTTTCTTCGTCTCCTTCGGCGAGGAGCTGCTTCAATTCGCGGATCGATTCCTCGTCGGTTTGCAGAGCCTTTGCTGCTGTACAAAGCCTTGCTGCGAAGTCTTTTTGCGCGAGGCTGCGAGGGGCGGCTCCGAACAAGAGATTGATGACAATGGAGACTGCTGCGGGGATAGCGACGAATAGCAAGGTGTAGAGGAAGGCTCTCGTAACCAGTTCGCCAAGGGGAACAGAGCCTAGTAGATCCAAGGCGTATGCAATGATTAGCGTGAGAGTTGACCCGATCGGCTTGAGCTTGCTCGCAGATACCAAGAACAGGAGGGTGAATGAGATTGCCGCCATGGCTCCTACCCGCAGAGGAATGCTTGCGAGGACAGGCGATGCGATTACGAGCAGGAATCCGACGATGACGGTGATGATGATCGTGAACGCGATCGAGAGAACGATACTCTCTACACGGTCTGGTTTGTTGAGAAAGAAGACTACATAGGTGGTCAGAGCGATCTCGGGCGTTTTGTAGATCTCGGCAACCAAAGCGACGAGGGCACAGATAAGGGCGAGCCTCAGCGCGAACGAAAGCCGTTCCGGAGAGTAACGCGTAAGAAGGGTCCAGGCGTTATTTTGAGGCAATGCATCATCTACAGGCGGTGCCATGATCGACCTCCGCGATGGCGCTAGCGCCAATGCGTACGAGCTGCTCGGGCGGCTCCTGCAGATGAATTCGTACGGGGAATCGCTGCGCTACGCGCACCCAGTTGAGGGATGGCTCGACATAGGGAACCGACCTTGGAACATTGATGCGGTCCTCCGACAAGACTCCGAATCCGATGCTATCGACGATACCTTTCATCGGAGCATGGCGATCGATCATCGAGTAAACCGTCACGCAATCGCCCTGCTTCACCCGCTTGAGATCGATCTCGCGAAAATTGGCCGATACGAACCACTCCTCGGTATTGATGAGCGTGAAGAGCGACTGCGATGGTATGACCATCTCTCCTGTCGAAACAGAGAGACCAACAATGCGTCCTTCATGTGGAGCGCGCACCTCCGTATCTTCCAAGGCTCTGCGCGCATTCGTGAGCGCCGCCGCGGCGGCTCGTACGGCCGCTTCCGCGGCTGCGACATCATCGACCAGATGGTGAGCAGCAGTCTCCTGCTCTTTGGCTTCGGTGAGAGAACTTGTGGCGTTCTGCGTCGCGACCCCCGCCTGGTCGAGCTGCTGTTTCGGGACGTAGCCCTTCGCAGTGAGGGGCTTCAGGCGCTCCTCGGTGCGCATCGATAGCTCAAGGTTGGTTTGCGCCCTGCGGGTCTGTTCGCTTGCGATCTCGGCGTTCGAACGTTGCGCTGAGACGAGTCGTCGCTTGGATTCCAGCGTGGCGCGGGAGAGAGCGAGCTGCGCTTCTGCAGCGGCGACGTTGGTCTGGTAGGGCACCGGATCGATTCGTAAGAGAAGATCGCCCCGATGAATCAGTTCATTCTCATGGATGGGTAGTTCGATAATCCGGCCACCAACCGCAGAGGCAACATGAATGACCTCTGCATCGATGCTGGCGTCGTCTGTCGAGAGTTTTGTACGGGAGGCTACTTTTACAGCGAGTCCAACAGCGGCGCCCACGATCAGGAGGGCGATGAGAATACCCAGCGGTTTGCGTTGATTGACGCCCCGAGCTTCCATCGTTAGTGCACCGTCCAGAAGAGCCATACAGCCAGCGCGACCAAGACGCCGATAGCCGAGCACACTGCAAGCTGGAAAGGGATAATCGTGGTCAGATGGGTCGATGCCATAAGACCTCGTGCGATGACAGTTGTTATCACTCCGATGACAGCGCAGGCCAGCCATGCCGGAAAGTATGCGCCGGCTATGGTCAGCGAAGGGGCTCCGCTGCAACCGTTGAGCAGGGCTATTTTAGCGAGCAACAGCAGCAGCCGACCAGTGGTGGTGAGGACGGGCGAAACGGAAATCCGCCGGGAGATTGATTCCTCGCACCTCCAGCGCTTCTCAAGAGTCAGAATCTGCTCAGTCTTATCACTCATTCACTTTCCCATTTGGGTCAAATGTTCGCGGGATCTCTATTACCGCTTCGATAAGAACGGAAAATCCATGGAAATCGAGTTACGCGACTAAGAGAATACGAAGAGCGATGCAGTGTCGATAGAGTGCATCCTAACATAACAATTTGCTCGCTTTAATAGAAGTGATGGCGCTACGCTGGTGCTGGGCCCAGCTTGAAGCACGGTGCGGCCGAGAGCCTAGTACTCACCTTCGGGGAGCGGGACGCACACTGTCAATGCTTTAAGCGACGAGTTCAGGTCTGCCACTCCGGGCTCCAGTACGCCATAGGCTGTCTTGGATGAAGGATTTCCGGGCGTAGTCGCTACACCGAGGTCTTCATTCGGCGACGAGGAGCTGATCGGTTGAATTGGAGCGGAGCTCATAGATAACTTGATGGCCACTTCCCGGGAAGTCCGCCTTGCGGCCAGTTCGATTGAACTTGCCGGAATGTATGGTCCGCCGTGTGAATGCAAGGGAAAAGTTTCGAATGAAGGAAAGTCTGCGTCAATGTATCCGGCCTTTAGGTGGAGAGTTTTCTCCTGGCCTTGATGAGATACGCCGCGTACCTGTCCTTTGAAAACACGCCGGCCTCGTATGGGCCATTTCGGCAAGCAGGTTTCAGGTGCGCCGTTTTGACTGTTCTTTCATCTTCACTTATCCGGTGCAGACCTCGGTGGGGAGAACTTGATGTTGCTGGTTTCTAAGCTTGCTTATACCGTCACTGCCTTGGGTACTGCTCGATAGTCCTGGCCCGTTGAGAGCACTGCCCACGCGATCCGCGCCAGTTTGTGTGCTGTTGCCACGATCAATACGTTTCGTGGCGCCCTCGTCTCAAGCGAGGTCATCCAGGCGCCCATCGCGATTCGGTCTCGCTTGGATCGCAATACGACCGCGCGTGCTCCATGAATCAGGATCTTGCGCAGGTAAGAGTTGCCGCGCTTGCTGATTCCATACAGCCTCGCCTTGCCACCGGTCGAATGCTGCTTCGGCAGCAGCCCCATCCAGGCTGCGAACTCTCGTCCCTTGCGGAAGGCTGCGCCGTTACCGATGGAGGCCACGATCGCGGTTGCAACCAGCGGTCCGATGCCAGGGATCTGCCGCAGTCTCCGACACGCGGCATCGCTCGAAGCGATCCGTTCCACTTCGTCGTTCATCTGCACGATCTGAAGCTCCAGGTCCTTCCACTCGCTCCACAGCATGGCAACCAGGTTCCGCATCCTCGGGGTGAGGTTCTCGTTGACGTTCTCAAGCACCTCAGGCAGAGCTTCCCTCAGCCGAATCGGGCTCTTGGCGAACACTGTGCCTCGCACCAGCAGAAACGCACGAATCTGGTTGATCAGAGCGGTTCTTCGCGCCATGAGCCGGTCACGCACGCGATGGAGAGCTTGCAGGTCGAGCTGATCATCTGTCTTGATCGGCACGAAGCGCATGTTCTCGCGATCCACGGCCTCAGCAATCGCTTCAGCGTCGATGAAATCGTTCTTGTTCGACTTCACAAACGGCTTCACGAACTGGGCTGGAATCAACTTCACATCATGACCTTGTTCCCGTAAAAGCACGGCCGAGGAAGTGCGACCCCGAACATGCTTCCATCCCGATCAAGCAGGTCTGCATGTTCGCGGTGAAGGCAATCAACTGCTTCTGGGTAAACGTCTTCTTCAGCAGCACCTTGCCGTTATCACCAAGTGCCACCAGGTGAAAGGTCGTCTTGCCAAGGTCAATACCAACCGATCGAATCTGCATGTCGATGATCCTCCTTGAATCTGCCTACAAGATCTTCCGGGGAAGATCAAGCGGCGGACCATCTTAGTAACCCGGGCGGTCTCAACCGGTCGATGCAACACTGGCTTGAAGTTTACTCGCCGGGGTTTCAAAGCCCAAGGTTTTTCGGGGGCGTTGATTTAGGCGCAGAGCTACCTTGTTGAGATCGGCTTGAGAGTAACCGGATAAGTTGGTTTTCTTAGGGAAGTATTGTCTCAGCAGGCCGTTGGTATTTTCATTGGTGCCGCGCTGCCAGGGGCTCTGCGGATCACAGAAGTAGACTTTCACATTCGTGTCCACCGTGAAGCTCTTGTGTTTTGCCATCTCGTGCCCCCGGTCCCAGGTCAACGAGCGCCGCAGGGACGCGGGCAGTTTACGCACGTGCTTGCTCAGCGCGGCGACGACCGTCGCTGTATCTTTGCTGGGCACTTTGACCAGCATGGTAAACGCGAATGTCGTTCCACCAGGGTTGCGACATGACTATTGCTGCTGCCGCTAAGCGGGTCGCCCTCCCAATGACCGGGAATAGCGCGGTCTTCAACCTCCGCAGGTCTTTCCCTAATAGAGATGGCATCGACGATCTGACCTCGAGACTGTCCGTCAGCCCGCGAGTGCCGTGAGCGACGTATCAGCCGCTTGGACCTGAGGTGCTGAATCAGCTCTTTTTTCAGCACTGCCCGGGCCTGGATGAATAAGCTGCGGTAGATGGTTTCGTGGACACGCGCATGCTCTCGTTGCTGGGATAGTGGACCTTCAGCCATTTCGAAACCTGTTCCGGCGACCAGTCCAGGATCAGTTTACTGGCCACGATCGTCCGCAGCTTCTGGTCGATGGCAAGAAGGCACACCTTGGGTCGCAGAGCCGACTCCCAGGCCTGATGATCTGCTTCATTGGCTCGATAGAGTGGACGCCCGCCATGACGCGCCACCTCCCGGCTCACTGTCGACACAGCCCGTTGCAACCCGTTGGCTATCTCACGAATCGACAAACCGGAAGCAATTCCACGTGAGATGTCTTCCCGCTCGGCCAGCGTCAGCGTTCGCAGCGAGGGTCGACGAGCATCAGGAACTATCCCGCCGCGCTGCGTCAACAAGAACCGAATGGAACCATCGCCTTTACCGAAGGCGCGCCCAATCTCATGCAACGACTCGCCCGACTTCCAACGGCGCCACATGTCGATCCGCTGCTCGGTGGAAAGCCTGTCCCGTTTTCCTTGTGCCATAAACACCACCTTTAGAATATGAATTCATATCAGATGGTGTTGCATCGACCGGTTGAGACCGCCCGACTTTTCAGGCAGTTCGGTTTCACCTTTCCGGATAGACGATTATACAGCAACTTGCCGAAGACATACATCGATCTGAATAGGGTCAATGAGCGCTAAGCCCTGATATTACCAACTAAGACTCTACTTCCGATTTCTCCTCATTCGGGAGTAATGAGTTGTGACAGGGGAGTAGTGCTAAATCGACTGCACACTTCTACCAAAGGCACGCTTCCAGATCAAACCCCTCGCATTGAATGCATTATTGCGGCCAGCCGATTAGGTGGACCATAGCAAATGATCAAACAGCGATTGAACCAAGCTGCGCGTGCTCTTCTGAGACAGTTCTGCGCCGAGGATTCTCTGGGTGACTGCCAAACCATGAGCAAGATTGATGATGACCGTGATGAAATCATCCGGCATCAATTTCGAAGTGACTTCGGGAGATCGCAAGAGGTCTCTGACGAGCTCACCTCCGTCGCGAAGCTGCTGTCGATGCACTTCAACGAAGCTTTGCCGGATACGTTCGCTGCGAAGAGCCGCGACCTCGAACTCAGCACGAAGTACTATCCAATCGTGGTCCGTCATTAGGTCAGCAATGGCATCCCGAAATTTCTTCGCCCGCTTCTTCCCTGAAGGCTCGTCCTTCAACAGAGAACGGAAGAAATTCAGGTGGCGCGCCTGTTCCTCATGGATTACGGCGACAAACAACTCTTCTTTCCCGTCGAAGTTGGAATACAGAGCGCCCCGAGAAAAACCGGCATCCTCCGCGATCTTCTCCGCCACAGCGCCGCCGAGTCCGTAACGCAGGAAGTGCCTGCGTCCCACGGCGACCAGTGTGGCACGAGTCTGTGCTCTGCTCTCCTCGCGCGTGAGCCGCTTTCGTGGTTTTGTGCCGGTGGGTTTTGTGCTAGTCAGAGGCATTTGGATCCTAGCTTCTCCCAAATCGTTGCGGTAGCGATTCATTGACCGGCTCTACGACACGCTTGCAGATGCGCCCAATGAACACTCTGCATCCTGATACCAAGATAGCTTATTCCTTAGGAGGTTCCCGTCCGACAAATTCTTTACCTGACTTGCGGCACGGAGACCCAAGACTATCGCCTAGGGCCATCGGCCGTGCCCTTAAGCAAACGGACTTTCTCAGCAGCCTCTTCAGGCTTGCCTAAAACAATCGAATGACCAAATCACGGCTGTGACGGCAATGGCCGCGAATGCGAGAATCACATACCACAGGTATGCCAGGGGATGTCTTCGAGGTCCTCTTCCGTTTTGGTTTTCATGTTGGTCCCTTCCTCGTCGCGTGCGTAGACGAGAACATCCATATCCTCGGCCTGCTGAAAAACTGCAGCTCAGAGATGCGTCCACCCCCGGCGTATCAACACCACACCCATACCGAAGCACGCAACTGGCGTTGCCCGCAATGCAGGCATATGGAGCGATCCCAACCATGCAATGTATGCAGGAAGAGCGTCCTGTTCTGACCTCATACAAATTCCCCAGATTCCGAAGGCCATGCAGACGAAGCCCCATACGAAGCAGATCCACTGCTCGACGACAATCGACCTGGGTGGAGTGTCTTTTTGTTCCTTCTCTTCCCCCCTCCGCAACTTCCACACGGCACTCGATGCCGGCTCGCGGTCGAGGTATCCGACATCTCCGTGAAGACTGCCGGAGACTTGAACGGGATATCCGCCTTTGGTCGCCAATGCTCGCCCTGCGCCTGAATGAGCCATCGTGGCGCCCTCCTCACACACTTCTGCTATTAACATACAATACGATTTCAAATACAATTTGTATATATTCTGAATCCAGAAAGTTGTTGGATACATCCTGTATCGGTAAATAGAGCGTTTTCTTTTACCGGAGAGGAAGGTGGATGTCAGCGAAGGCGAGCACCAGCGAACAATGGAAGCCGAAGGCGAACCCATGGCTGATCGCGGCCACTGTTGCCCTCGCTGCCTTCATGGAGGTTCTCGATACCTCCATTGCCAATGTCGCCCTTCCCCACATTGCCGGTGATCTTGGCGCCAGCACCGATCAGGGAACTTGGGTTCTCACCAGCTATCTTGTCTCCAACGCGATCATTCTGCCAGTGGGCGCCTGGGCCTCAAGCGTAATCGGCCGCAGGAACTTCTTTATGCTGTGCATCACCATCTTCACCGCAGCAAGTTTTCTTTGCGGTATCGCCCCAACGCTCCCGATCTTGCTCTTGGCGCGTGTACTTCAGGGTGTCGGAGGTGGAGGCCTCCAGCCTATGGCGCAAGCTATCATGGCGGATTCCTTCGAAGAAAAAAAACGTGGCCAGGCCTTCGCGCTCTACGGTCTTGTGGCAGTGCTTGCGCCATCCCTCGGGCCGACGATCGGCGGTTGGATCACCGACAACTACTCCTGGCGATGGATCTTCTACATCAATCTTCCCATTGGCATCCTCGCATTTTTTCTGGTCAGCCGCCTGGTTCAGGACCCACCCTGGATCAAAGCCGATCGCGCTAACCTCAGGAAACTGGACTACATCGGCCTCGGGCTGCTGACGGTCGCCATGGGCGGCCTGCAGATCATGCTCGATAAGGGCGAAGAGAACGACTGGTTTGCCTCCAACTCCATTCGCATCTTCTGCGTTCTATTCGTTGTGGGTATGACCAGTCTGATCTGGTGGCAGTTGCGGGCTAAAAATCCCATCATGAATCTGCGGCTCTTCAAGTACAAGAACTTCGCCATCTGCTGTTTTCTCATGATTCTGGTGGGCGGTGTCCTGAATGCCGCAACCGTACTTGAGCCCCAGTTCCTGCAGCAGCTGATGGGGTACACGGCAACCCGCGCCGGAGAGGCACTCGCGGGCGGAGGACTCGCCCTGCTCGTCGTTATGCCCATGGCAGGAATAGCTACCGGCAGATTTCCGGCGAGAAATATGGCTGCATTCGGTTTCGCCTGCTTTGCCGGCGCGTTCTATTACACCTCCACGCACTTCACGCTCACCATGACCTTCGGTTTTGCCTCCTGGGTTCGAATTCTTCAGATGTTCGCGATTCCCTTCGCCTTCATCGCCATCACCACCGCGGCGTATGTCGGACTTCCGAAAGAGGCGAGCAATCAGGTCTCCGGGATCATCAACTTCGTTCGCAACGTTGGCGGCAGCATCTTCATCGCCGTCACTGGAGCGATCGTGACCAACCGTTCTCTCTTCCACCAGGCGCGCCTGCAGGAATCCATGCAGCCCGGCAATCCCGCCTTCGTCAACCATGTCAACGCGCTTACCTCTTACTTTGGCGGTAGCAGCAAAGGACCCGGACCCGGCCTCATGGCACGAGCTACTATTTATCAGCAACTCAATCAGCAGGCTGCTGCGCAGGCTTATCAGGACATCTACCGTCTGCTCTGTTGGATGGCGATGGGCATGGTGGTGTGCGCCTTCATTCTGAGCAAGAACAAGCCCGGTCAGGAGACCCCTGCCGGAGAAGCAATGCACTAGCAACATGCCTCGCCATCAGGCCAGTATCGTCAGACGGAATTGCACCCTAAAGGCCGAATGGTGTCTGAGGTCATAAATCTGACGGACGTTATTTCAATCAACAGATAGGTTCCATGTGCGATAAAAAAAACAACTCGATTTTTCACGCTCAGCAACCGTCTGTCGAACGAGTTGCGGAGTTTATGACGATAGCGGAGAGGGAGTTAGCCGCCTTTTACGAGGCAGTATTCAGACGATATGGCTTGAGGGAAGCAAGGAAGGCCGCGCAGGACTGGATCGAAGAACTGGAGACGATGGATTGGCCTACTGACTGGGCCCTCCCGAACTGGCGTCGTGTGACAATCGGCGCTGCCGATTGCCTTTCCTTCAGAATCATCGACCATTCTCCAAGCCCTTGAAGGCCAGCCGACCTCCCATCCGCACTTGGCGCGGTGGATGATGTCAATGCGGAATCTCAAGTAATCACTGAGATTGGTACTGAGAAGCGCCAATAATGTCGCTAGGTGCGATTCTCAGTTGATGACAAATCGCCAAAGCACTCACCGACAAATGAGAGCAATTCACTCGTCTGTATAGTCGCCTTGTCGGACAGGTGAACTAAGCGGAGCTTTACTCCCAAACCGCATCTTACCGGTTGCCTTCCGGTCCGAATCGGTCGGGGGGGGCCGCGGCGGGTTATTGACGAGTTGCCGACCATCCACCCGGAACACAAACAAATCGCTCCTCAATGAGCGCATTGCCCTGATATCGCCAGTCGAGAGCGGACAAAGGGGATGACCCCGCCTTCAAGTCCGTCATCGAAAGCCTTCGCGCACTCTCCGGATCTCAGCCCTGAGCACGGGTGCGCAGCCGCACCACCTGCAGCAGCACAAATGCCAGCAGCGCAATCGCAACCCACGCAAACCAGTCGCCCAGCACCTGATACACCGTGCTGCTGTGCGCCGTCAGCACATCCACCAGTAGCGTCGCAAACGGAGCAGAGCTGCTGCTCACCTCGCCCACGATCCGGCCGCGGTCGTCGCTCACCGTCAGGAAGCCGTTCTTCGCCGCGCGCTATGCTGAAGCCGTCTTCCACACCGCGCATCACTGCAATGTGTCCGTGCCAACTGCCGTCTACCTTGCCTTCTCGTCCGAGGTGATCAACCCCACACGCGCTGTCTCGGTCATCGGCATCGCCAGTCGCACCGCGCCAAACACCAGTACAGCCGCGACCACTCCAATCCCCGCACCCGCAACCTGCAGGGCGCGCTTCGGTGAGGTCTGCCTAAGATGCAGCCCAATCGCGATCGCAGCGGGAAACAGCAGCAGCACAAAGCTCATCCCCCACGGTCCCGTGATCGAAGCAAGCTGCAGAAACGGGAGGAAGCGCAGCTGCGAGTACGCCAGGCTTCCCGCAGACCCATGCGGCGTCGTCAAGTTGCGGACATACTCGCTCGTTACCCACACCGCGGGTAGCGCCACCAGTCCGCTCCGCACTGCGCCACGCAACACCAGCACACGAAAGAGAAGCACTCCCGCTGCAAAGACAACACTCGCAGCCAGGAAGATACCCACCCAGATACCGGCATCCCCAGCGTCTTCGTCAAGTAGCTCCACATGTTCAAATTGCCGAGCAGCATCGCAGCCACTGTCAACATCGCCGTGGCCCACCATTTGCTTCGCAACGCGAACACTAGCACCGGCAGCGGAGCAATCCACATGAGTGGCCACAACGGATTGAGACCGTTGCCGAAGTAAAACATCGCCCCTGTCGCGACGATTGCGAGAAATGCTTCCCCGACGCGGCGGTAATTAGCTGCGTATGCCATTCAGATACCTCCCAAACGATCAGTGACAAAAGGCACGAAAACTCTCTGGAGGCATCGCCACGCGGCCTCCCAGGTAAAGCATCACCAGGCCCTGCATCACATCGTCCTTGCGGAAGTACCCAGTCTCCATCGCACGCGCAATCACATCAGCCGAGACATTCGCCGTAGGAGACCCCCGTGCACGGAAGTCCTCCGGATACTGCCGCGCACCCTCGCGCTTCGTAAGAAACATCAGCGTGAAGAGACGCGGCTTCTCAAACGCATGGTCGAGAAAGACATCAAGTATCTTCAAGAGCTGTTCCTCGATCCCGCCCGTCAGCCGCACACTCGCAAGCTTCTCCGACAGTTCCACAAACCCTACATCTGCCAGCGCATTCAACAGTCCATCACAGTTTGGTAGTGTCGATACAGCGCCATCGGCGTAATGCCAACTGCAGACGCCACCCGCCGCATGGTCACGCTCTCCGCTCCTTCTTTATCGAGCAGCCTGCGGGCGGCTCTGGCAATCTTCTGGCTCGTAGTTGCTTTCATGTATACACTGTAGACCAATTTTAGTATACGGCGTACACACCGCTTCATGCTCTATATTGCGGATTGCGACTATGCGCAGCACTCGTTAACGACGGGAGTGCTCCTCAGGTGAAAATTAAATTGCGGGAGAATTTGCGGGACTTCTGAACATGTTTAGATAGATGCTCATCTCACTAAAAATAAGACAGTTAGGTCTAAGCGAGAATGACGCAAAATCAGTGGTCTGGCGCGTAAAGTCCTCTAAGTTATTGAAAATAATGGAGCCGATGAGCGGATTTGAACCGCTGACCTACTGATTACGAATCAGTTGCTCTACCAGCTGAGCTACATCGGCGCTTGGAAAGCCACAGGCCACCCGCCTGGTGAATCCGATACTTTTCCCTGCAATGCCAAGTTTACCGAGAATAACCAACCGGCGCAACGCCCGGGGTCTTGAATAAATTACCCTTTTTGCACGATGCGTCTGACTTTTCTTTGGTTCCGCCGGCTCATGTTTGCCCTTCTAGCTCTCTGCTGTGTGCCGGCACCCTGCTCCATGCCCGAATCCTCCGCTGTATCTGCAAACTCCGCACCAGCCTCTCGCGAGATCATCGCCTACATCTTTCCGCAGGATCGCATCCTGGAACCCAATGAGATCAATGCTCGTCGGCTGACACGCATCAACTATGCCTTCGCCAATATAAAAAATGGCGAGATTATCGAAGGCTTCCCTCACGACGCCGAGAACTTCGCTGTCCTTAATGTGCTTAAGCGCACAAATCCCGCGCTCAAGTTGCTCGTCTCCGTTGGCGGCTGGACCTGGTCGGGGGGGTTCTCCGACGCGGCCCTCACCCCTCGCTCGCGTGCACGCTTCATTGCCAGCGCTGTCAGCTTCATCGAGCGCTACAAACTCGACGGGCTGGACGTTGACTGGGAGTATCCAGATCAACCGGGGAATGGCAACACCTTCCGTCCCGAGGACAAACAAAACTACACCCTGCTGCTCGCCGAGCTTCGCCAGCGCTTCGACCGCGAACAGACTCGGCTGCATCGCCGGCTCTATATCTCCATCGCCACCGGTGCCTCCAGCAAATTCCTCCAGCATACCGAGATGGATAAGGTCCAACGGTACGTCGACACCGTCAACCTCATGACCTACGACTTTTATGTGGGCGGACCCAGTACCGGGCACGACGCTCCTCTCTTCCGAAACCCCGCCGACCCGAAGCACGTTTCCGTTGACCGCTCGGTAACCGAGTACATGCAGGCCGGCGTTCCCGAACGCAAGATTGTTCTCGGCGTTCCGTTCTATGGCCGCAGCTGGGGTGAAGTCCCCAATAAAAACCACGGCCTCTTTCAACCCGGTAAAGCCGCTCGGGGAGTTCACTTCTCCTATCCCGATCTTCCCAACCTTCTCGCCACTGGCTTTGTTCGTTACTGGGACGCCGAAGCCTCCGCACCGTACCTCTATAATCCTCAGAGCCACATCTTTGTTACCTACGAAGATCCTCAATCTCTCGCTGCCAAATGCTCCTACGTCACCCAACATAAGCTCGGCGGCATCATGTTCTGGGAGTACTCGAACGACTCTACCGGCATCCTCCTCAAAGCCGTGCATGCCGGACTCACTCCTGTCGCAACCGCGTCGTCGAAAGGCAACTAAGATGGCCACCGCTCAGCTTGGAACCCAGACCGCAGTCACTACCATTCAAGCGCCACGCGTCCTCTCCATCGACGTCTTTCGCGGACTCACCATGATCGTCATGATCTTCGTCAACGATCTCGCCGAGGTTAAAGGACTTCCCTGGTGGACCTATCACGCGCCCGGCAACGTCGATGCCATGACCTACGTCGACATGGTCTTTCCCGCCTTCCTCTTCATTCTCGGCATGGCCATTCCGATCGCGATTGAACAGCGCCTGCGCAAGATTCCCTCGCAGTCGCGTCTCTGGCTACACGTATTTCTTCGCTCGCTCTCCCTTCTCGTTCTCGGCCTCATTCTCACAAATGCTGGTGCAGGCGACCCCGCACTCATCCATATGCCCCCAGGCCTCTGGGCAATCCTTGCGCTTGTGGGAGCCATTCTCTTCTGGATGGTCTATCCCCGTGCCGATAGCCATAAAGCTCTGGTAAAAACTCTTCGCCTCACCGGCCTCACCCTCATGGTCGTCATGTTCGCCATCTTTCGACGCACCACGAAAGACGGCAGCATCGCGTGGATCAGAACCGCTTATCCCGAGATACTCGGACTGCTAGCCTTCGCCTATCTCACCACCTGCGTTCTCTACATTCCTACGCGCCGCTGGCGCTGGGCCCCCTTCGGATGGTTCGTTGCGCTCACTGCCTTTTGCGCCTTCTGCTCCGCTCACTGGATCGAGTTCCCTCGCCATGCGGGTATCTATCTCTGGCCCTTCGGCAACGGCTCCGACACTCTCATCGCAATGGCCGGAGTCGCAACCTCCACCATCTTCGTAAGCCCATACAGCGTGCGCTGGCCTGCCTTCCGCTCCAAAGCAGCGCTCGCCCTTTCCTTTTCCGCAATAACTCTTATCGCCGCATACTTGCTCACGCCCCTGGGAATCTCAAAGATCCGCGCCACACCCACTTGGTGCCTTTACAGCATCGGAACAAGCATAGCCATCTTCACCTTGCTCTACTGGATCTGCGACGTTCGGCACCATACACGATGGGCAGCATTCACCCGGCCCGCAGGGTCGAATACCCTGCTCACCTACCTGCTGCCAGATCTCTGGTACTTCTTCCTCGGTGCACTTGGAATCACCTGGTTTCGAACCCATCTTGCCTGGGGATTCCCCGGCGTGATCCGCTCCATCGTCTTCACTGGCTTCATCATCGCTGTCGCCTCCTTGCTCACTCGCTGGAAACTGCGCCTGCAGCTCTAGCGAGCGAAAGCAGTTTCGATTGGTGCTGGGACTGGAAACAGTGGTGAGATGATGGCTATAAGGTTCCAGGAATCTGGCGATGACAGGTCGTGCATTAGTCGAAGGAGTTATGACGGGTAGTGGACTTTCCGCCGCTGCTCTAGGCGGCGTCGTGGGATTGACCGCCGCCGTGGCAGGTGGCATGGCATGGGCAGCGCTATCGCCCGAGTCCCAGATCTTCGGCAAGACGCTCATTGCCCCCTCCCGACCAGGGGAGTTTGCGCTGACCTTCGACGATGGACCAAACCCTGCGGCCACGCCCCGGCTGTTGGATGTGTTGGCGCGAGGGGGAGTGCAGGTCACATTTTTTTTGATTGGCCAGTTTGTGCGGCAGTGTCCAGAGCTGGTGCGGGAGATTGCCGCCGCCGGACACCTCATCGGCAACCACACGATGACCCATCCTTGGCTTGCCTGGCAGACAGAGCGAAGGATTCGTGAGGAACTGACCGGCGCCAGCGCTGTGATCGAGGACGTTTTAGGAGAGAGGATACGGTACTTTCGGGCTCCCCATGGCGCCCGCAGGCCGGTGGTCCTGCGTCTGGCAAGAGAGATGGGAATGGTTCCCGTGCAGTGGAACGTAATCTGCCAGGACTGGAATCCAATCGGAGTGGACGGAATTCTCGCGCGTGCTATGCGGGGAGTGGAACGGAATAAAAGGCGCGGGGCAGCAACGAACATCGTCCTGCACGACGGCGGCCAAGAAGGACTGAATGCACCCCGACTGGATACGGTGCGAGCAACAGAGCTCCTGGTGGAGAGGTTCTCCGGAATGCGTTTTGTGAGGGTGGATGCCTGGGAGTAAACACCGCCACGCGTGGCAGACGTAAATGCGTAGAGCGCGCCAACAGAGCGGACGGTGATCCGGCTCGCGCGTCGAACTCTTCCTCTATGAGAGGAACCGAGGCCTCCGGCTAAATCTCGCAGGCTTCTAAAGCACTGGTGAATCATTGTGCAGCATAGCTTTGCGGATGACCTTGATCGGAGCGAACCCCTGGCGCATGAAACTGTCGTGAAAGGCCTGAAGATTGAAGGCGGCTCCCTGTTTCTTCTCCAGGTCTTCGCGCAGCTTCATAATCTCAAGCTTGCCTAGCGTGTAGTAGAGGTAGGTTGCATCTGCGGTTCCACGCTTGGTCTCGACCAGACCCACAGAGCGCGACTGATACCCTTCCTTCACAAAAAAATCGACCGATTGATCGACCGTCCATTGGCCGTTCGGCTCGCCGAGGCCGGTGTGCAGTTTGATGGAATTGACAAATCGGGCATCGCGCAGAAGAGCATCCTGCAATTGACCGAGACGAATCAGTTTCGCCTCGCGTACCTGCTCCGGTGTGGCGTTGGGCGGAGGCGCAGCATATCCCTCCTCCAGCATCATCTGTTCCGTGTAGTGAGCCCATCCTTCAATATTCGAGTTGGAGCCAATGAGTTTGCGAATCTTGGACGGGAACTGATTCTGCCATAGAAATTGCACGTAGTGGCCCGGATAGGCCTCGTGCACGCTCGTCGAGATGATCGTGCCGACGTTGAAGCTGGCCATATGCTCCGCGACATGGGCAGCCGTCCAATTCTTTTCAGGCAGGGTCACATTGAAGTAGGCCTTCGTGGATCGGGTTTCGAACGGCCCCGGAGGGTCCATAGACGCGAAGGTCGTGGCGCGCATGAAAGGCGGCGTCTCTTCAAGCGTCGGCTGCACGTCGCTGGGGATAGTGATGATGTTATGCGCGCGAATGAAGGCGATCAGCGAATCGAAGGTGCTGTGGAACGAATCGAGCAGTTTGTCAGATGCAGGATGAATCGTCGCCAACTCGGCAAGTACCTGCTGCGGCGTTTTATTGGGATCAACTTCTTTGGCAATGCGGGCGAACTCAGCCTGATTGCGGTGGAGATCATCAAAGGCAACCTGCAGCAGGCGATCGAGAGGGATATCGACCATCTCGTCATAGGAGAGTTTCTTTGCGAAGGTATCAGCGCCGAGGCGATAGTCGCCGTTGGAACGTGGTAGCAGGTCGCTCTTCATCCACACGCCGTAGTCTTTCAAGGCCTGGATGACAGCAGCGTTTGTGCGGGCGAAGTCGGCCTTCGCCTTCGCATCATCCGCTTCGAGGAAGGCCGCAGGCACATCTTTCTCGAAGAAGCTAACGAGGCCGTCAATCTGCTCGAGCGCGATCTCGGTGAAGATATGCGGAGGATTTTTAAGGTTTTTGCGGGCCTCTGCGAAGACCTGCGGAATCTGCTTCTCTCGTTCGACGACCGCGCGCAAGCGGGTGTTCGGCGGAGCGAAAGGCCGCTCCATCAGGACGAAGATAGAGTTGGTTACGCCACTCGAGTAGTTGTCAGGATTCTTCTCCCAGTTACGAATGACCTCAAGCGAGAGCAGCTGCGAGCGGATGCTGTTGAGAAGAATGTTGCGATCAGCCGCCACCGAAGCGTCCAGCGCGTCTGCCGGAATCTCCTCGACCTTCTTCTCGTAGACATGGAGCGCAGCAATCTGCTTCTGCACACTGGCAGCCGAGTAGTCCTCAAGCTGCGTGTCGTACTGGTGCAAACCGGCCTGTGTACCGTAGGTGGGAGCGAAATGGAAGAGGACGTCGGCGAAGTACTGATCAGAGACGAAGCCGAAGGTCTGCATTGCGCCATCGGCGGAGATCCTCTGGGCGTGTGCGGTAGGTGAGAGCATAGCAATTCCAAGCAGGGCGGTGAAAAGAGAACGGATGGCCATGTGAGTCTTCTGCAAGCAGTGTAAGCCACCGTCCCCGGCTCTGCCTTATCAAGTTAGTTCGCGGCCGGCAGTGTGTACTCGAAGTCGTAGCTGTGCTTGCCATCCGGCGCGATATTGATATTCATCTTTCCTGTGAGCCCAGTAAGTTGGCCTGTTCCGGAGTCCGGGACAACCGCGATGGAAAGCGAAGGTGTTCCCCGGTTCATCGTGGCACTGTGTTGCAGGGCAAACGTTCCGTTGCGCCCATCCAGCGAGCCACTGACGATTTCGATGGCAACGTAGCCGGCAGAACCCTTGACGGCAGTCATGGTGGAAAGCATCTGACCGCGGCTGGTCGCCTCGAGCTCGCCGTGAAACTGTTTGTCGATAATCATTCGCCCGAGCGCGGCATCGATCTTGTCTTCCTGCGGAGTCAGCTTCACATCGAACGGTCCGGTTGCGCGGGACATGGAGGCCTCATTTCGGGCCGGCGAGGTTGCCGGCGAAGTTTGGGCTTGCAGTGGGGTTAAGACAAGCGCGGAGCAGAGAGCCGTGACTGCGGCGGCAGAAAGACGAAAGATCATACAGACTCCAACGCGAAGAATTGCGTTCCCTCATCTTCCATTCGATAACCGATCGCGTCAACTTCCCTAACGGTTCATCAGCGGATCGACACCGTATCGGCACATCACATCGCCGATTCCAGCAAGGTCGGGTTCTTCCTGCCGATAGTGCCTCGCGATTTCGCGGTAGTACTCCGGCCCCATAACGCCGGGTGTCTGTAGACACATGACCCTCCCGATACCATCATGAACGTTGGCAAAGAAGTGCGGCGTTCCACGTGGAATGAAGAGGCTCTCGCCAGGATGAAGCAGGATGATATCGCCGTTCAGGGTCCAGGTGGTAATGCCGTTCATGCCAAAGACCCACTCGTCGTAGTTGCGGTGCGTATGCGGGACGACGACGCTGGTAGCGGAAGGAATCGTAAGCTCGAACATATCCAGAGCGTCAGCTGTCTCGTGGCGAGTCATGAGAAACGTGACACTCATTTCGCCCACGCGGATGGTTTCATGCATGCGTGGTCCTCCCTTAGGCTGAAGGGATGATACTGCGCTGATCGGGGTAATGGAGCAGAAAAGTGCAGAATTTTGCTCCTTTTGGCCACATTATTTTCCACAAGGGCCCTCGCGTGTCCTCTACATCAATCACTTCAAACAACAATGGCGCTGGTGGTATCCAGCGACTCCAACAGAGTCAGGGTTTCGACGAGTACGTCTTCAGCCTTTGCGCTGGTAAGAGGCCACCGCAAAATACCCTGGGGGGTGAACTGAGCGCCGCGTTTGGTATTGCGGCTGACCAGCTTCATTAGCACACCTGGATCAATGGCGTTGCTCGAAGTATCGCCCTCGCGGTCGGCAAATTTCACGTGCAGCATCTCCACGAACGTCTTGACCTTATTCAGCTCCAGCTGGGTGCGCTTGCGGTCGATCTGCGCGATGCCAAGCAATTGCGCGTGCAACCGAATCTCTCCCGCGGTAAGCAGGTTTTCGACCGAGTCCGGTAAGGGGCCATAGCGATCCTGCAGCTCGGCGCGAACATCTTTAAGGGCCGCATAGTCCTCAGCTCCAGCGATGCGCTTATACATCCGCAACCGCTGATTTTCCTCGGGGATGTAGTCGGAGTCGATGCGAACCGAGATGCCAAGATTAACGACGGTAGCTGCGTGGGCAGGTCTGTCTTCCTCACCTTTGATCTTTCGCACAGCTTCTTCGAGCATCGACGTATACATCTCAAAGCCGATCGCCTCGATGTGTCCACTCTGTTCGCCTCCCAGCATGTTCCCTGCGCCGCGCAGCTCGAGATCGAGCGCGGCAATCTTGAATCCGGCTCCCAGGTCAGAAAACTCCTTCAGCGCAGCAAGCCGGCGGCGCGCAATCTCTGTCAGCTCAGTCTCAGGCGGGATCAGGAGATACGCATAGGCGCGGCGATTCGATCGGCCCACACGGCCGCGAAGCTGGTAGAGCTCGCTGAGACCGTGACGATCCGCGCGGTTGATGATGATGGTGTTTGCGAGAGAGATATCGAGACCGTTCTCAATGATGGAGGTCGCAACCAACACATCGTATTCATGGTTCATGAAGGAGAGCATCACGCGCTCGAGTTCTGCCTCGGGAAGCTGTCCGTGACCAATGACGATGCGAGCCTGTGGCACGAGCTCACGGATCTTCGCGGCGATATCGTAGATCGACTCGACGCGGTTGTGCACAAAGTACACTTGCCCTCCGCGTTCGAGCTCCATCTCTACTGCCGTGCGCACCAGCTTCTCGTCGAACTTGGCGACAATGGTCTGGATGGCCATCCTGTCCTTCGGCGGCGTCTCGATAACGCTCATGTCGCGCAGACCGATCAGTGACATATGCAGAGTGCGCGGGATCGGCGTCGCCGACATGGAGAGCACGTCGATGGCTGCGCGCATCTGCTTCAAACGCTCCTTGTGGCGCACGCCGAAACGCTGTTCTTCATCGACAACCAGCAGACCGAGATCCTGAAACTTCAGGTCTTTTGAGAGGATGCGATGGGTTCCGATGAGAATATCGACCTTTCCGTCGGCGACCCGCTCGAGAATCTCCTTCTGCTCCTTTGACGTACGAAAACGCGAGATCATCTCAAGGTTCACGGGAAAATTCGCGAACCGGCGCTTGAAAGACTCGAAGTGCTGGAAGCTGAGGACGGTCGTCGGAGTAAGCACCGCCACCTGCTTTCCATCCTGCACGGCCTTGAAGGCCGCCCGCATCGCTACCTCGGTCTTGCCATAGCCCACATCGCCGCAGAGCAACCGGTCCATGGGCTGCGTCGATTCCATATCCGCCTTGATGTCGGCGATCGCGCTGAGCTGGTCATCGGTCTCACTGAAATCGAAGGCATCTTCAAACTCGCGCTGCATGTTAGTGTCTGGCGAAAAGGGGGTCCCCTGCGCGGCCTCTCGCTGCGCGTACAGCTTTATCAACTCCGCGGTCATGTCGGCCATCGCCTTCTTGACGCGAGCCTTGGTCTTCTGCCAGCCCTGTGATCCCAGTTTATTGAGCTGTGGCGCAGGTCCTGTCTCGGTAGAGCGATACTTTTGGATAAGATCGAGCCGCGTCAAAGGAACGTAAAGCTTCGCCTCGTCAGCAAACTCAAGGATCATCAGCTCGAGCGGCGGCGCATCATTCTCTTCGATGACACGCAAGCCCATGTAGCGCGCGATTCCGTGCTCGACGTGAACAACATAGTCACCGATGCGAAGATCACGAAAATCAGAGATGAACGCCGATGCCTTCGAACGGCCACGACGTACAGGACGGGCTGTTACATCCGCTTCGTCGGAGAGATCCTGCGCGCCAAAGAGAACAACCTGCCGTGCGGTTGTCTTATCCAGATCGAGAATCTGTACTCCCGTTGCGACAGGAGTCTTCACGATAACCGGCGTGCGAAGATCACCCGCCAGATAACTGGACTCTGAATAGACCGTGGCGGATCCCTGCTGATCCGCACGGGAGCCGAGCCGGTACGGCACCTGGTATTCCTGCAGCAAACCGGCTAGACGCTCGACCTCGCCCTGATTCGCGGCTGCCAGCAGAATGCGTGCCTCTTGCCGCATGAGGGCGTTGATCGCATCGATCAGGGCAGGAATCGAGCCGTGGAAACGCTGCGTGGGGCGCGTTGCGAATTCGATCTCTGACAGCTCGCTCCTGTCCGCGTCAAGAACATCAACCGCGCCCAGCTGATCGAGATCGCAGCCCGTCGTTCGGCGCAGGCGATCCTCCAGCTCCCATGGGGAAAGATAGATGTCCTCTGGCCGCACCAGCGAGCCAATTCCCGAGCGGTCATGTCTCTGCTCTACCTTGTTCCACCAGCGTTCGCCCTGGTTCTTGACCATCGCGGGCTCTTCGACGAAGACACGGGTTGAGGCACCGAGAAGATCGAGAAGAGTCTGCTTCGCTCCGGCCACAGGAGCAAAAAACTCCCATCCGGGAAAGATCGTGGCTTCCCCGGTACGTGTGGCCACATGGGTTTGTAGCTCGATCGGTTCTTCACCGCCTTCAAGAGCGGCCCCGGCCGCTCCGGCACGAGTCAAGCGGGCGTTGATCGCAGACAGCAACTTCTCGGTGACAGGCGTCTCGGTAAGCGGCAGAAGTAGAACTTCATCGAGCGCAGAACTCGACCGCTGCGTCTCGGGATCGAAACGACGGATCGATTCTATCTCGTCTCCGAAGAAATCGATTCGGACAGGACGTTCCTGCTCCGGCGGGTACACGTCAATAATGCCGCCTCGAATTGTCACCTGTCCCGGCATCTCGACAACATCGACGCGTGTGTAGCCGACGGAGAGCAGATGCTCCACGAGCATCTCGGGAATATGTTCTTCACCGGTGCGCAGGTGCAGCGCCAACGCTGCATAATAGTCACGACCGAAGAGACGCATGCAGGCCGATTCGACAGGAGCAATCACCAGCCGCGGCGTCCGGTGTCCGACGCAGATCTTCCAGAGCGCCGAAGCTCGCGTCTCCTGGATCTCAGAGTGGGGCGAAAGGTTTTCGAAGGGAAGAACATCGTGGGAGGCCAGCCGCAGCACCTGGGCCGGATCGAGTACGCCGGTGAGCTCGCACGCAGCCAGAACTGCTGCATGCAGTGCCTCGGCGGCCTTGTTGTCTGACACCACGACGAGCGCGGGTGCCTGCGCAGCGCGAACAAAATAAGGGAGATACAGGGCACGTGCAGTAGACGTAAGGCCAGAGACACGACGACGCCCCGATCCGCCGCTCAGATGGCGGCGTACACGCTCAAAGGCATCGGAGTGTTCCAAATCTGCGAGGAGCTCGCGGACAAACGGCAAAACCATGCTGCATCTAATTCTAGAAGAACCGGCTCGCCGGTGCATGTTGAACGCCCTGCATACGCCAGTCATGCATTAGGCGTATGATCAGGCCGCCGCGACTTGCAGCCTCGGTGCTGCCCGACAGATCGGGCCAAGTGATGTTCGGACAGCATGTCTCATTGGAGGACTTCCAGATGAGCATGTGGACCAGAAGAATGATCGTTGCGTTAATATGCGTGCTTCCTCTGCTTGAAGGATGCACACGACACAAAGACGAACATTACTACCTGATTACAGTGAATGTTGAGCTTCCATACTGGAAGAATGCAGGCGAAGGCTTCGCCAAGGCCGCGGCGGAATATGGAGTTACAGCGGAGATGCGCGGCCCGGCAAGGTTCGATCCGGAAGCCGAGGTACAGGAATTCCGCACAGTAGTTGCGCGGAAGCCCGCGGGAATTTTGGTCTCCGTAACAAATCCAGCGCTCCTTGGACCGGAGATCGATGCGGCAATTGCAGCCGGAATTCCGGTCATCACCATGGACTCCGATGCACCTTCAAGCAAACGGCTCTACTTCATCGGCACAAACAATCTGCAAGCTGGAAGACTCGGCGGTCAGCGGCTAGCCGCCCAACTCAACGGCAAGGGGAACGTTGTCTTCTTCACCATGCCCGGTCAGCCTAATCTGGATGAGCGACTCAAGGGGTACCAAGACGCGTTTTCCACCTATCCCGGCATCAAGGTGGTCGAAGTCTTCGATATGAAGGGTGACTCCGGTCTGGCGTTTGACAAGGCGACCGAATATTTAACGCGGAAGGGCAAAGACCGGATCGACGCATTCGTCAGCCTGCAGTCTTCCTCTGGCAGGGATGTCGGCGAAGCGCTGCGGCGTGCAAGTGCGAATGGCGAGCCCGGACGGCTGCTGGTGGCAATGGATACAGATGTGGCAACCCTCCAGCTGATCAAGGACGGCGTCGCCGACTCCACTATCTCGCAGAAACCCTACACCATGGCGTACATCGGGTTGAAAGCTCTCGACGAGATTCACCATCACCCTGCCGAAAATCCAATGAAAGGCGACTACGAACTGGACCCGTTCGCCCACTTCCCATCCTTTGTGGACACGGGGGTCTCGCTGGTTGATAAAAGCAACCTCGAAGCGATCATGACACGTAAGGAGGCGGGACCGCACTAGCCCCGCCTCTTGTTCCCAGCTTAGGCTGTCCCCTCTCGGGCTTCCTTCCAAAGATCCAGGTCGCCCTCTTTCGCGTGCTTGTCGATCGCCGCCAACTCCGCCTCCGTGAAATGGAGATTCTTGACCGCGTCAAGCGAATCGTTGAGTTGGTCCACGTTGCGCGCACCGATCAGGGCCGAAGTAACGCGTGAATCGCGCAGCACCCAGGCTATGGCCATCTGGGCAAGCGTCTGGTTTCGGCTCTGCGCGATCTCGTTGAGAGCACGAACGTTCTGGAGATTCTCTTCACTGAGAAAGTCCTTTCTGAGTGAACCCTCCTGGCTGGCGCGGGAGTTCTGCGGAACACCGCCAAGATACTTACTCGTCAGCAGCCCCTGCGCGAGAGGCGAAAACGCGATACAGCCCGCGCCAATCGTATCCAACGTCCCTAACAACTCGCGCTCGATCCAGCGGTTGAGCATGGAATAGGACGGCTGATGAATGAACAATGGAACACCTTCGCTGCGCAGGATATCAGCGGCCTCCAACGTGCGCTCCGGGCTATACGAGGAGATGCCGACATAAAGCGCCTTGCCCTGCCGAACCGCTTGGACCAGCGCACCCATGGTCTCCTCAAGCGGAGTATTCGTATCTGGCCGGTGCGAATAGAAGATATCGACGTAGTCGAGCCCCATACGGCGAAGGCTGTCGTCCAGCGAGGCGAGAAGGTACTTGCGCGAACCGCCGATGCCGTAGGGCCCAGGCCACATGTCCCAACCAGCCTTGGTGGAGACGATCAGCTCGTTGCGGTGCGGTTGGAGATCTTTGCGGAGGATCTGACCGAAGTTCTCCTCAGCCGAGCCATACGGCGGGCCGTAGTTGTTGGCGAGGTCGAAGTGAGTAACCCCGCGATCGAAGGCGCGGAGAACCATGGCACGTCCAGTCTCGAAGACGTCGGCTCCGCCGAAGTTCTGCCAAAGCCCGAGCGATACGGGAGGAAGAACGATACCGGACCTTCCACAGCGTCGGAACTCGGCTCGTTCGTATCGTTTGGCATCCGCAACGTAAGTCATTGAATTATCTCTCCTGGTCAGGCAAATGTGGGCGCTCTCTCGACAGGCGGGATTGGCCCGCGCCCAACTAACATTTTCATAGCTTACTGCTTCGATGTGCGGTATCTGTTACAGATATGCGTCTTACTGCTGCTCTGTTTGCCTTTGCCTTGGTGATGCCTACGATTTCGAGTATGGGTCAGGATGCCGGTGGGAGTTCCGCGACCCCCCAAAATGAAGCACATCTCAATCCTCAGGATGTGAGCCGACCATCGAACCCGAAGCCCGACTACTCGGCAGAATCCCTTGTCGTGGAACGGATGGATACCATCTACCGGTACGGTGAGAACGGAATTGGTTCTCGCGAAATCAGCGCGATCAACCTGGTTCAGTCCGACGCGACGGCACGCCAATACGGTGTACTGACAATTCCCTTTACTGGGAATAGCCAGCGTGTGGAAGTCGACTATGTGCGCGTCAGAAAGCCGGATGGTTCTCTGGTGGAAACCCCCGCGGCCGATGCGCAGGAGATGCCCCAGGAGGTTACACGTCAGGCTCCTTTCTACAGTGATTTAAAAGAGAAGCAGATCCCGGTTCGTAATCTGCAGGTCGGGGACCGGCTGGAGTACAAGGTCCGAATTCTGGACACGAAGGCTGAAGTTCCAGGGGAATTCTGGGGACAGGAGACCTTCGGAAGCTCGGCAGTTATCCTCAATCAGAGCGTGGAACTGCGCGTACCCAAGGCCACGTACGTGAAAGTCTGGAGCCCGGAACACCCTGCGACCAGGACAGAGACTGCAGACGAGGTGGTCTACCGGTGGACCGGCTCTCATCTGGAGCCTACCGTCGGCAAGGACGGCAAGGCAGTTCAGAGAGAGATTGACCCGAAAGGCGAACTGCCGACGATGGCATGGACGACCTTCAAAAGCTGGGAGGCCGTTGGCGCCTGGTATCGTGAGCTTGAAGCGGACCGCATTAGGCCCAATGAAACCATAAGAGCGAAGGTCTCGGAGCTCACTGCTGGAAAGCCCTCAGAGGCAGAGAAGGCGCAAGCACTCTACAGCTTCGTAGCTACCCAGATTCGCTACATCGGAGTCGCATTCGGAGTATGGCGCTACCAGCCGCACCCAGCAAGCGAAGTTCTGCGAAACCAGTACGGCGACTGCAAGGACAAGCACACGCTTCTCGCCGCAATGCTTTCCTCGGCCGGACTACATCCACAGGCAGCGCTGATCGGTGCCGGCATCAGGATGAACGAAGAAGTACCCTCACCGGCGGCATTCAATCACATGATTACGTTCCTTCCCACCGCTGGAACGCCGATCTGGCTGGATTCCACTTCGGAACTCGCCCCTTATCGGATGCTGGTCTCCCCGATTCGCGACAAGCAGGCACTGGTGGTTCCGGCGATGGGAACAGCCAGGATGGAAAGAACGCCGGTGGGGCTGCCGTTCCAATCGTTCTCGAAGTTCACTGCGAAAGGGACACTGACAAAGGACGGCACCATGAAGGCGCAGATCGAGCTCACGGAGCGCGGAGACGATGAGTTGATGATGCGAACTCTGCTGCGGCAGGTCCCCCGCGGACAATGGAATGAGCTGATTCAACGTCTATCGCAGGGACTCGGCTTTGGGGGCACCACGAGCAGCCCGGATGCCAGCCGCCCGGACCTGACGGCAGACCCCGTGAAGTTGACCTACAGCTACGAGCGCGAGAAGACGGGCGATTGGGATAACCACAGGATTGTTCCCCTCTTCCCAGTCGTCTTTCTGTCTTCGGTCGATGACAAGAACCCTCCGAAGAAGGTGCCCATCCAACTAGGAGAGCCGCGAGTGGAAACCTCGGTGTCCATCATCCAGCTTCCCGACGGCTGGGGCGTGGAGCTTCCGGCGGCGGTTCATCAAAAATCGTCCTTCGCGGCCTTTGACAAGACCTACAAGATTGAGGGCGAGACTCTGACGACGGAACGGAGAATAGAGGTCCTTCAGCGGGAGATTCCCGCTGCGGACTGGAAGAGCTACAAGAAATGGTTCGATGCGACCCTCGGCGATGGAGAATCCTTTATCCAGCTGATCGGCACTCCTCAAAACAAATCTTCTACCGCACAAGGTTCCGACGATGCGGCAAAACTCGTGCACGAGGCCTACGAGCAGGTGCAGCGGGGCGAACTCAACAGCGCCGAGGCGACACTGGACAAAGCCAAAAAGATTAATGAGAAGCAGCAGAGCCTCTGGAGCACCTATGGGTATATCAATTTCCAGCGGCACAACTGGGCCAATGCCATAGAGGCCTATAAAAAAGATATTGCCCTCAATCCGGACACACTGTGGGTTTACAACGCCATGGCACAGGCGCAGATGAATACTGCACATTTTGACGATGCGATAAAAACTCTGCGAGCTCTCAATCGACAGAACGGAGCAACAGACGACGACCGAAAACTCTTCGCAGCCGTGCTCACCTTCAGAGGACAGTATGACGAAGCGCTTCCTATAGTCGAATCGTTAGCCGTCAAATCGCCTGAAGACCTAAGGCTTCAGATCGAGTTCGGCGGAGTTCAGTTACGATCGGGACAAACCGCCGCTGGAGAGAAGACTATAGCCTCGGCGCTGGCTAAAACCTCCGACCCTTCTCTGTTAAATAATGGCGCAGACGAACTGGCGAACGCGGGAATCGATCTGGAACTGGCGGAGAAGAGCGCAAGGAAAGCTGTGGATGCGCTCACCGCAGATTCAAAAGAATGGAGACTTGACGCGACAGAAGAAGACGCGAAAAAGGTACAGGGGAAGCAAGCGTTATTGATCGCCGCCTGGGACACATTGGGGTGGACGCTTTACCGGGAAGGAAGACTCGATGAGTCCCAGAGCTACCTTCAAGCCTCATGGAACAACAGTCAGAGCGCGGAAGTAGGGCTTCACTGGGGAGAGCTCGCAGAGAAGCGAGGGCAAAAACAGGAGGCGCTGCATCGCTATACCCTTGCGTTTGCAACCACCCGCGACGCAATGCCCGAGGGAGCGCCGACGAAGGGACCAGACCTCATCAGCACAGAACTGCGAAAACGGATAGATATTCTGAAAAAACATGGCCTTACCAACTCCGTAAACATGCAGGGCGAACTCACGAAACAGAGGGCAATCCATGTTGGTTCCAGGGCGGGACAGAATCTCACGCTGGAGTATTCTTTCCTCATCGAGAAAGGAAGAGTCACACTGGTTAGTAGATCAGCTTCGGGCCAGTCGTCAGCAGACGAAGATGCGATGGTCAAGCGGGCAAACCTGGTGGGCTGGATCCCGCAGGATTCGGATGCGCATCTGCTCCGCAAAGGGTTTCTGAACTGTCATAGCGGGACCTGCGAGCTGATCGTTTATCCAATGTAACGAAGCAGACGCGTCGAATTTCGCTACACTGAAAGATAATGGCAACGATCAAGGCAGTACGCGGGACCAGGGACCTCCTCCCCCCGGACACCACACTTTGGAATCACGTAGAAGCCACGGCAAGAGCGGTCTTTGCGCGGTATGGTTTTGGCGAGATTCGCACACCTCTTTTTGAGGCGACGGAGTTGTTCGCCCGAGGCGTGGGCGAAGAGACCGACATCGTCTCCAAAGAGATGTACACGTGGGAGGATCGCGGGCGAGCCGAGAGCGACAAGGGCCAGAGCCTGACGCTGCGCCCGGAGAATACTGCCGGCGTCGTGCGTGCCTACATCGAGCACGGCATGGCCGACAGCGGAATGCTCGAGAAGCTGTTTTACATTGGCCCCCAATTCCGCCGCGAAAGGCCGCAGCGTGGCCGATATCGTCAGTTCTGGCAGATTGGCGCTGAAGTATTAGGACCGCCATGGTCGGGATCCGATTCAGCTCTACGCGACGCCGAGGTGCTGGAGATGCTCGCAACTCTGCTGGATGAGCTGGGCGTGAAGGGGTGGCGGCTGGCGCTGAATTCGGTCGGATCTGCCGAGGATAGAACGCGGTACAGCGCGGCGCTGCGCGAAGCACTTGCCCCTGTAAAGCACCTGATGTGTGAGGACAATCAGCGCCGCGCGGAGACCAATCCGCTACGCGTCCTCGACTCGAAGGAGCCCGGCGATCAGGAGATCATCAACGGCCTCCCCAAGATCGCCGACTTTCTCGGCGACGACTCACGTGCACACTTCGACCAGGTGAAGGCCGCGCTCGATGCGTGCGGCGTGCCGTACGTGATCGACCCGCGCCTTGTTCGCGGCCTCGATTACTACACCCGAACTACCTTCGAGTTCACCGTGCCTGACGGCAGCGGTCTCGGCACCCAGAACGCTCTGCTCGGCGGTGGCCGATACGACGGCCTGAGCGAAATGCTCGGCGGCCCGAAGGCTCCGGGCATCGGCTTCGCCATCGGCGAGGATCGGTTGATCCTGACGCTGCAGGCGCAGGCCGCAGAAAAGCAGCCAGCCAAGCTCGACGCCTTCGTTGCCCCCATGGGCGCGGCGCAGAATCCCGCGGCGCTGAAGCTTGCTCGCGAGCTACGCCGGGCCGGACTCACTATCGAAGTAGGTGACGGCAACTTCCGCCTCAAGAAGTCGTTCGAGGCCGCCGACAAACTGGCTCGCAAGATGGTGATCGTAGGCGAAGACGAGGTGAACTCCGGCCTGTTTACCGTGAAGAACTTCGCGGCAGGCGAACAGGAGAAGATTCCCCGCGAAGATCTGGCTACGGCGCTGAGCTCGTGATCCTGA
The DNA here is from genome assembly GCF_004217555.1 of Edaphobacter modestus. Classification (GTDB taxonomy): domain Bacteria; phylum Acidobacteriota; class Terriglobia; order Terriglobales; family Acidobacteriaceae; genus Edaphobacter; species Edaphobacter modestus. The sequence continues at coordinate 3,800,549 of NZ_SHKW01000001.1, read as the reverse complement.
TTGCATAAGGAGGCCTGATGGAACGCAGAGGGTTCTTCAAAATGGCTGCGGCTGCTGGTCTCACCGGTGCTGCGCAGGCCGGTGCTCAGACCTCAGCAGCCCAGCCTGTCATCGAGCGAGCCAATGCCAACCAGCCCGGCCGAGGCAAGGTCTTCGCGTTGATTACGCCACACCTCGACGACGGGCCTATCTTCGCGGGAGGCACCGTGGCCAAGCTGCTCAACGAGGGCTACACCGGCTACTTCATCCGCGTCAGCAACGACGAGAAGGACTCCTACAACCTGACACTGGGTGAAACGGTGCTCGCAAACGAGCAGGACGCCGCACAGTTCGTCAAGGTCGCGGGCTTGAAAAAGTGCTACGACCTGAACTACCGCAACCATGGGCTCGACGACGTCTCGCGCATGGAGATCCGTGTGCGCCTCATCTTCCTCTTTCGCCCGCTGAAGGTCGATACCGTGCTTAGCTACGACCCCTGGGGACACTACGAGGAGAACCCCGACCACTACGTCACCGCGCAGGCCGTCGAGGCCGCTTGCTGGATGTCCGGCGACCATCTCGATTTCCCGGAGCAGTTCGAGGCCGGGCTGAAGGCCCACTCAGTCAGCGAGAAGTACTACTTCGCGCGCGGCCCGCAAATGGTTAACCGGGTCGTTGACATAGGCCCCACGCTGCAGCAGAAGATCACTTACATCCGCTCCTGCAAGAACATGATTACCAACATGGTCCGCAGCACGAATGAGTCGCTGGCCGGGCGTGGCCTGCGGGTAGCTGCCTTCACCGGCAGCCAGGACGCAGCCAGCGACGCTTACATTCAGGCCACCTTTATCGAGCGGGACAAGCGCGTGGGGGCCAGATATGGCCTCGAGTACGCCGAGGAGTTCCACTACATCGGCCCCGACCACTCGCTGGACGAATACATCCAGGCCCATGCCGAGCGTATTTAGCGATTCGGCCCGAAGCTTCGTACAATAGAGAGATTGTGACCCTCGACTTTTTAGGCAACTTGCAGCGCACCCACCGGTGCGGCGAGCTCCGTGTGGAGCAGGACGGACAGGATGTGGTTCTGATGGGCTGGGTGAACCGGCGTCGGGATCACGGCAACCTCATTTTTCTGGACCTACGCGATCGCACAGGCATCTCCCAGGTCGTACTGGACAAGGAATTTGCGGACGAAGCGCACGCGAAAGCTGAGACAGCGCGCTCTGAGTATGTGGTTGCCGTCAAGGGCAAGGTTCGCCGGCGCGAAGCCGGCCTCGAGAATCCGAACATGGCCACGGGAGCCATCGAGGTGGTCGCCAAAGATCTTCTGCTGCTGAACGAGGCGAAGACGCCTCCGTTTTCCCCTGCAGAGGACGACATTGCCAACGAAGAGGTACGGCTGAAGTATCGCTACCTGGATCTGCGTCGCGGGCAGATGCAGCGTAACTTCGCCCTGCGTCACAAGGTCGCGCGCGCCATTCGCGAATATCTCTCCGAAAACGGCTTCCTCGAGATCGAAACACCATTTATGACGCGCTCCACTCCCGAGGGAGCGCGCGACTACCTCGTCCCCAGCCGTATCCATCCGGGCGAGTTTTATGCGCTGCCGCAATCTCCGCAGATCTTCAAGCAGATCCTGATGATCTCGGGCTTCGACCGTTACTTTCAGATCGCACGCTGCTTCCGCGATGAGGACCTCCGCGCGGACCGTCAGCCGGAGTTCACCCAGATCGACCTTGAGATGACCTTTCCGCAGCAGGAGACGGTCTTCCGCGTGGTCGAAGGCTTCCTCACCGCCGCCTTCAAGACGGCAGGTATCGAGCTCAAGGCTCCGTTCGTGCAGATGACCTACGACGAAGCCATCCGGCAGTACGGCATCGACAAGCCGGACATGCGCCTGCCCGCGATGGTAGAGCTGACCGATGAGTTGACACCCGAGCTTCGCGAACAGCTGAAGATCGAGCAGAAGCTGCCCGTCCTCAGCTTCATCATCCCGAAGGCCGGCGGACTCAGCGGCACCGAGCGGAAGAAGCTCATCAGCGAAGTGCGCGCAGGCTTCGGCGAGAGCGGGCTCGACCTGCTCGACACCGAGCGCCTGAAGACAAGCGAGACCTTTGCTCCACTCGCCGCGACGATCACGCAGAAGCTCGAAGCCGGAGCCGATGACCTGACCGTCGTCGTCACACCCAAGCTCGGCACGCCCGAGAAGTGGAACTACGATCCGCAGTGGATCTACAAGCGCGTCGGCGCCCTGCGTCTCCAGCTTGCACAGAAATTCGCTGACAAGCACGGCCTTTTCACACAGACCGGCACCGCAGAGGACTTCAAATTCCTCTGGGTCACCGACTTCCCCATGTACGAGTGGGATGAAGAGACGAAGACCTGGAACGCGGCGCATCATCCCTTCACCTCGCCGCACGAGGATGACATCAAGTCCGGCGCTTTATTCAACGACAAGGGAGCCGTTCGCGCTTTAGCCTACGACATCGTACTTAACGGGACCGAGCTGGGCTCGGGCTCTATCCGTATTCACCGTCAGGATGTGCAGGCGGAGATCTTCCGCTCGCTGGGTATGAGCGACGAAGAGGCCAAGGAGCGTTTCGGCTTCTTCCTCGATGCGCTTGAGTATGGCACACCTCCACACGGCGGCATCGCACTCGGCCTCGACCGCATCGTGATGATCCTCGCAGGAGCCTCAAGCCTGCGCGAAGTCATCGCCTTCCCGAAGACCGCAAAGGCAATCGACCTGATGGTCGACGCGCCAAGCCCGGCAACCGAGCAGCAGATGAGAGAGCTGCATCTGAAGACGGTCGTGCGAAGCTAGCTCTTTGGCAACACAACACTCGTCATTTCGACACGCAGGAGAAGTTCTCGGCCTCGTCGATGCTTCCCTCGCCCTTATACCGCGCAACCTGCGGATAAGGGCAGAGCGGCCGGGTGCGATCGACCTTGCCTCCAGTGTGATGCGCAGCGACGATCCGCTCCGGAGACTTGCCTCGCTCCACCCAGTCCTCAATCACCGCAATCTTGTCGAAGCTGTCCGGACCTTCTCCACCGGAACAATGTCCCATGCCCGGAACCATGAAGAGACGCATCCACTCCGATGCATGTGCGGGATCTCCACTCATCTCGGCCGCGGAATGATAGAAATCGACCGTTGAACCAGGTGCGACCTGCTGATCTGCCCAGCCATGATAGAGCAGCAGTCTTCCACCATGTTTCGCGAAGGCGGCAAGGTGCGGATCAAGCTCGTCGACGTCTTTGTCGATTGCATTCGCCTTGGCCGAGTCGCGCTCGAGATCGAAGGTGCGCCAATCCCATTTAGCGTCCTGATAGACGACATAGCGAAACTGATCGAGAAATAAATCGTCTGGCTCGGGCCCTCCCGCCAGACGACCCCACCGAAGCTCGGTGCCCGGTTCGAGGCGCGGAAAGAGTACTTTGCCCGAGGAGTTCTTCGCGGGGCTGAGAATGGTCTGCGCGGTATGCACCTGGCTGGGCGTGAGACAGTCAGGTCGATCGCCGGCTTTACACGTCAGTACAGTGAAATCCACATGGCAACCTTCAGGATTGTCAATGAGGCCGTCTTTCAATCCATCCTTTGCATCGCAGGCGTCGAGAACGGCGCGATGAATCATCGGATACTTCGCCGGTGGGATAAAGTCCCGCGAGTCCTTGAACGTCTCATTCGCCAGCCAAAGCGCCCATGCATTGCGTCGAACGTTTGCCGGATCGCCGGCGATGATTCCGTCGAACTCCTCCGGGAAGCGATAAGCCTGTAACAGCCCCTCACGACCACCACCGGAGCAGCCGTTCCAATACGCGTAGCGCTGGGGACGACCATAGAAGGCTTTGATCAAAACCTTCGCCTCGGTCGTCGTCTCGTGTTCGGCACGGTAGGCAAAGTCGATAAACTTCTCCGGATGGCCCACGATAAAGCTGGCGCTTGGTCCCGTGTGTCCATCATCGGTCGCACTGGTCGCATATCCCCTGCGCAGGGCCTCGGCCATGGCATCGTAGGCCAACGAACCTCCCCATCCGCCACTGCCGACGGCCATGTATTTACCATTCCAGCCGGAGGAGGGAAGCCATATCTCCGCATGTATCTCGGAATCAGCCGTCGGCCTCAGGATCACTGCGACGCGGCAGAACGCAGGCAGGCTTTGAATCTTCTTTCCACCTGACCCCACGGTCAGATCACCCTCTGCGATTGCTTTTGCACTCTGGATGACGGTCTTTCGTGAAGCTGGACTCGAGAGTTCCTCGCACGACTGCGCATGGACCATGGACAGGGAAACGGAAGTGAAAGCAACCGCGACGAGCAACCATCGTTCGTTCATGACGAAACTATAGCGGCTCCCATGCCTGGAATCACCCCATCTTGTACGGCTCATGCCAAAGTGCCGCGCCCTGAAGAACAGAACGCGGCACTTTTGGTTGGCGCGACTTGCGAAATAACTACTGCACGGTAATGGTGATGGTCTTGCTGCTTCGATCGAACTGGTTGGTTGCGTAAAGCGTGTAGGTTGTCGTCGTCGTCGGATGAACCGTAACGCTGTGTCCGCGTACGGCCCCGGCTTCGGGCGAGACGATGTAGTAGCTTGCATTGTCAGCAGCCCAGCTCAACGTCACTGCCGTGCCGGCCGAAACGGTCGCGTTGTCGGCGGTAAAGCTGGTGATGTTGGGAGCGCTGCCGCTGGGAACATTCGAAGGGGTGTAGACCGTTCCGGACTGCACCACCTCAAACGCCGACGCAGGAACCTGCTTCAGCGAATTGAGGTCATCGTTGTTCCAGCGGTCGTCAGGCGCGCCGATCATGAACATGTTGCTGCCATTGTCGGCATTGATCAGGCCATAGTTCTTCAACGCGGTAAGAATGACCTTAGCCTGCGGAGGGAACGATGAGATGTCAAAGTTTGCCTTGAGCCTCATGCGCATGCCCATGGGCGCGGCATTCGGATCGGACGAGTTAGGCGCCCAGTGCGAAGCCGGAGCCACGAAGGCCTGACGACTGCGACTAAGCGTGACACGGATTGCGTGATCGATGTGGCCGGCTGCAACCTCGTCATATCGCACGAGGCCCGGGAACACGGGAAGACCAGCCGCATCGGTAGAGGTCCATCGGAATGGACGTGCGTTTTCGTTGAGCATATCCCAGACCGCTCCGGCCGCGGCCTGCCATGTTCCGTCTCCCTGTGGGGAAGCGGCGCCGATCTCATAGAGCCAGCAGTTATCGCGATCCAGGACGAGGACGTGGCGATCTCCATCCCCGGGATTTGGAGCGCCTTCGATCAGCGTTGAGGTCGAGATGGGCATGGGGCCCGGATCGCTCTCATCGCCATACAAGTTGTAGTTGATTGTGGTGAAGGGTGAGCCGCTCACTACGGTATAGGGAATCCCGATGATGTTTCCATCATAGGTTCCGGAACCGAAGTTTGCGCGGAGGCTGGAACCTCCAATGAAGTTGATCAGGTTGCCGGAATTGCCATCGACTGGCGCGTTGGCAACGTTCTGCCGCCACGCGCTGTTGGCCTGAAAAGGAACGAAGCCATTCAGATTCGCACCCGCGCCGAGATCCATCACACTGCAAGCAGACGGTGTGGGGGTCGTCGCCGGAGGAGTGGTGGGCTCTGTAGGAGTGGTAGTCGGAGGAGACGTCGGCTCCGTGGGAGGCGTTGCGGGCGGAGTTGTAGGCTCCGTCGGGGTTGTCGTTGGAGGAGTCGTCGGCTCCGTCGGAGTGGTAGCAGGTGGAGTCGTCGGCGTACTTGGCGGCGGCGTCACTGGCGCAGGCGCCTTGAGTTTCACGATGGTGTAGCGCGTATTCGAACCTTGTCCATAGCTAAACGTACTTGCGGACAAGGCAATAAGGGCCAGCATGGGGAGGGTGCGTGGCATAGATGGCGTTTCTCCTTGATGGCTGTTTCGTGCAAGCCATTGTTGACTGGTTAATACGCCAAGGACAGAATTTTTTTGGGAAGGTTACTGACTGTAGACCCGGGGGGAATGCTCTGCGGTGCGGCTGCCTGTAACGTCAGAACTAATTTCGCAATTATAGAGGAACGAGCCTCTCGGTCTATAAAATGCGGTTCGGAAAAATTTTTAATTCATCCAGCGTTTATCGTTTGGATCACGGCGGAGCTCGTCTGGATCGATATAGCGTCCGTCCTTATCAAAGTGTACCTCGCGATTCTGTTTCCGCATATACACTTCGAACTTTCGCGCTGCCCGGCGCCGCTTGTACCGGTAGTAACTGTTACGTAAACCATACAGCCGTTCCGTCACACCGAACGCGAGTCCCCGGCGCGGAGCAAAACGTACAAACAAAAAACCGGCGAGAGCCCCCGAAAGCTGTAACAGGGCCCCAAAATTATCGGATTGTTTCAGCAGAACGGCGATCGCGATCAGGATATAAATCGCAACCATATACTTCGCCTTGATTCGGACCAGAAACCAGAGCAGAAATTCCTGGTCTCCGAAAAGCATGGCGATCGCCACAAGAAGGCCGAAGATACCCGCCCACGCCCCTACAGCAACCGCATCGGGCCGAAGGCCGAACACGTGCGTGAACGAGATCGCCGAGGCTATCGCCGCTCCGCCAATCACCGAACTCCAGTAAAGCTCCGTAAGCCACCGGCTGCCGTAACTTCCCTCAAGCAACGACCCAGTAAACCAAAGGGTCAGCATGCTGAAAACAATGGACAGAATTCCGGGATTAATCAGCGAATAGGTGAAGAGCTGCCACAACTCCCCCCGAACAACCGCGAGTGGCTCCAGTAACAGATGGGCCGTCAAAATGCGATTCAGACCAGGGGATACCCATGAAAGCAGGGCGAGTGCGAAGAACACCCCCACATTCAGCAGGATCAGCCTGCGTACGGCTCCTCCGAAGGAGGGCAAAGCGAGCGGGATGGATCCGGTACGGCGCATGGTGATTCGTCTCTTTTATTTCATCACAGCACGCGCCTTTGTGCTCGACCTAGTGACCTCAGACCAGTTCCCGTTTTAGACGCCCCACGGTTCGGTGGACGACAAGGCAGCCGAGTGGGGAAACCAGGTAATGGGCGAATCCTTCGAAGGAAAGATCAGCATGGATCATCGTTAAGCTTGACGCCCCGTCTCAGGGAGTCGATAAATTATTAGCGGACCCGGGGAACGGCTAGCCCATCCGCTCCACTGGGGAGGCTCATTATGGCTACATTATGTCCCGAATGCGATAACCCGCTCGATTTCGACGACGAACTGGACGAAGGCGAAACGATTCAGTGCGACGAGTGCGGCATGGAGCTGGAGGTTGTCTCAACCGATCCGCTTCAGCTGGCACCGGTCGAGGAGGCCAGATATGACGATGAGGATATCTCTCACCTGCCCAGCGAAGATGACGAGTAAATTCGCCTTCGGGAGCCGATCCGTATACTGGAACCATGAAAGGTTTCTCCTTGCTTCCCTCTTGCATTGGTAAAGCCGCCCTGGTGTTCTCGTCGTTCTGTGCCACCACTGTTCTGCCTGCGGTTGCCGCAGTCCCGGCTGCCGCACAGCAACGAGGTCCCGTGCAGCGCATCGTTCAGGGCAAAGTGACCGATCACGCAAACTCTTTCATCAAGGGGGCCGTCGTCTATCTCAAGGATGGCCGGTCCGTGAAGAGCTTTATCGCAAACGATCAAGGAGAGTACCGCTTCGGCCAACTCGCTCAGAATACGGATTACGAGATCTGGGCGGAAGAGAACGGAAAGAAGAGCGATGTCAAAACCATCAGCTCCTTCGATAGCAAGAATCACTTCTACATCGATCTGAAGATCGACACGAGCAAGTAGTCTCCAATAGAGAGCGAACTTCGCTGTACGAGCGAAAGTCACCGCACGAACAGGGAAACATCCGCCGCTGCGCCATGGATTCCGTTACCCGAGGGCTGCAAGACAGTCCCCGGGTCTGGTTGATCATGGTTCAAGGTTAGAAGATATACGCAATCTTGAACTGGGTCGCGCCTAACGACCGGCAGCATCTGGCCCTGCGTCCTTATGCGCCACTCATCATGCCTTCAAATCGTCTTCGCCCCTCTCACCCTCCGCGCCGGTAGAGCCGTCTGGAATCGCCTCGGAGTTCGGAAGTATCGTATATCCAGATAAGAACGAAACACGACGTTTCGATATTCCGCGAGGAGGACATCATGGCACAGAAGGTATGGTTCGTTACAGGCGCATCCCGTGGGTTCGGTGCCCAGATCGCGAAGGCGATCCTCGCCGCAGGCGACAGGCTCGTCGCAACAGCGCGTAAGGCCGAGGCGCTGAGCTATCTCTCACAGCAGGACAATCTCCTGCCCCTCGCCCTCGACGTCACCGACGAGAAGCAGGCCCGGCAGGCCGTCGATGCCGCGCTTGCCCGCTTCGGCCGCATCGATGTCCTCGTCAACAACGCCGGCTACGGCATCCTCGGCGCCGTCGAGGAGACCAGCGCCACCGAAGTGGAAAATGTCTATCGCACCAATGTCTTCGGCTCGCTCAATCTCATCCGCGCCGTGCTTCCCGCCATGCGGCAACAGCGATCCGGCCACATCATCAACATCTCTTCCATCGGAGGCTACGGTGCTTACGCGGGCTGGGGAGTCTACGGCTCCACGAAGTTCGCAATCGAAGGCATCACCGAAGCATTGCACGCCGAGCTTGCACCCCTCGGAATTCACGCCACCGTCGTCGAGCCCGGTTTCTTTCGTACCGACTTTCTCGACCCAAGCTCCCTCGTCACAACCCGGTCTCGTCTCGACGATTACGCCGAGACCGTTGGCAGGACGCGTGACTTCGCCGGTGGCCACAGCGGTCAGCAGCCCGGCGATCCCGCGAAGCTGGCGCAGGCGTTCCTCCGATTGGTCAATGCTCCTGAACCACCTCTGCGCCTTCCCCTCGGGACCGACACTCTCGCCCGGATCGCCGAGAAGAACGTCTTCGTCGAAAAAGAACTCGAACAATGGCGTTCGCTCTCCGTCTCCACCGATTTCTAAAGATTCCGTTCGTCCCACTCATGCAGGCTCATCGATGGGCAGCAAGTCTGATAGACCTGGGTCAGAGCGTCGGTTTCTCTTAGGCCCACGTTCGAAGGTGAAAGGAATGCTCGTCTGGAACGATAATGGGAAGGTGCAGATCACCGAAATACCCCCCTCCATCAAAGCCATGGAGTTGCGTCTCAGCCCTCTGCGTCAGCAACTCCACTCGCATTCTCTGTACAACAGAATTCACCATCTCAGCGATATTCGTCTGTTCATGGAATCCCATGTCTTTGCCGTCTGGGATTTCATGAGTCTCCTGAAGGCATTGCAACGGACGTTGACCTGCGTCGATGTCCCCTGGGTGCCGACACCATTCCCCAGGAGCCGTCGCTTCATCAATGAAATCGTCCTCGGCGAAGAGAGCGACGAATATCAGGGTCGCGCCATCAGCCACTTTGAGCTTTACCTCGAAGCCATGGAACAGGCCAAGGCAGATACCCGCCCTATCCGTAGATTGCTGAGCAGCGTTTCGCGCGACCCAGGAGAATTGATCTTCGACGACGTTCCACCTGCGGCCAAAGAGTTCGTTGCGGCGACCTTCCAGACAATCCGCAATGGGTCTCCGGCTGCACTTGCCGCTGCATTTGCCTTCGGTCGCGAAGATGCCATTCCAGCAATGTTCCGGTCATTGGTACGCCATCTAAGTCATACACTCGACGGCGAACTCGATCTCTTCGTCTGGTATCTGGAACGGCATATTGAAATCGACGGTGAGGATCACGGACCTCTCGCGCTGAAGATGGTCTCCGATCTGTGCGGAGACCATCCCGAAGCCTGGGAAGATGCCTCTCTGGCCGCCGAACAGGCATTGCGTGCACGGCTCAGGCTGTGGGATGGTGTACTGGCTCAGATCGACGGGAGATAGGCGGTCCCACTTCGTGGCCAAAAAAGCCGGGGTCGATCTTATAACCAATGCAATAGAAATAAACTTGAATGGGCTATTTACTTGTGGCTCCTCCAAGGGAATGTCGTCCGCCAGTGGATCACAGGCCGCTTGTCTTGCTCAGCGCAGGTTGAGCCGGTAGCGGATGGTACCGGGCTCCTCGCCGTCGCCGTCGAAGGTGAGGCCGCACTTCTCCATCACGCGGATCGATCGCGGCAGCGACGGGAAGGTGTGCGCGATGATGCTTGCGACCCTTCCATCGCTGCGTAGAAATTCGATCAGCGCTTGTGTGCCCTCGGTAGCGAAGCCCTGGCCCTCAAACGAAGGCAGGATACCGTAGCCGATCTCGCAGGTGCCAGGAGGATCGTTTTTACTAAAGGCCCCCAGCGAGCCTATCAGTGTGCGCGTTCCATCGGGCTGCGGCAGGGCGACGTAACGATTCCAGCCGACCTGGTCCGGATGCTCGCGAAACTGTTTGAGGAAGAAGTCGAAGACGTGCGGCTCCCAGTGGATGGGAGGCCACTCGCGATGAATGGTGCAGCCGATGCGTTCTCCAAAGCGGCGGTAGTCGCCGCCTGCTGACTGCTCGATGAGGACGCTCTCCGGTGTGAGTGCGATGAGAGCGAGCCGTGACGTAAGAATGTCCGAAGGGTGCAATGACATTGCGGCAAATCTCCTGAATCGGCATGCGGGCAACGAGAGCTGGGCTGAAATAATTCAGCATTCAGGCAATCATAGACAAGCGGCCCAAAATTATTCTCGAGCGGAAGGACGGTTTCGCCGTCTGTCCTGATAGATGGGATCTATGGCATCGATCGAGGAATATAGCCTGGTATTGTCTTCCATAAGGAGCGCCGGTTCGGAGATCGACCTGACAGCTCTGGTAGAGACATACTCCACGCTTCTCTTCCGCGTCGCCTTCTCGCTCCTGCGCTCTCAGGCAGAGGCCGAGGACATGGTTCAGGACGTCTTCGTTCGCGTCCTCGAACACCAGCGATCTCTGCCCGAAGTGCGGGAGATGCGTGTCTGGCTGGTCCGCATCGCCTGGAACCTCGCCATCGACCGACGCCGGCGTATCAAGCCTGATCAGATGGACGTCGTCCTCGCAGAGACCCTTGCAGCAACCAGCATCTCCGCCGAAAAGGCGCTCGACGAGGCTCAGCGTATGCAGGCCGTTCTGCGCGAGCTCGAGAGACTGCCGAAGGTCGAGCGCCACGTCCTTCTTCTCTCGTCGCTTGAAGATCTGAATACAAGAGAGATCGCTACCGTTCTGGGGAAAACCGAATCGGCCGTCCGTGGGCTGCTCTCCCGTGCCCGAACCCGTCTGCGGGAGAGGCTCGAGAAGGGAGGGAGGAAATGAAGAATTCTGAAGATGCAATCACCAAAGTGCTGGCCGGTCTGCGGGACTCTCCCGCTCCCACGGGCATGGAACGCCGCATCCTCAAGGCACTTGAAGATCCGGCAAACCTGCGGACCCGATCGCGCTGGCGCTGGCTCTCGATCCCGGGCTACAGGACACCAGCCGCATGCAGTCTCGCACTGGCGGCGGTGGGCGCAGTTATCCTCACCCTCATCGGTCCCCCACGCCGCCCTCCTGCGAAACAGGCGGACACGCAGAGAAACTCTCATACCGCAAATCTGCACTCTGCCAAAGAATCCGCTGGCGAGGTTCCAAATACCCAGACCACCGGCGCCGCTACGCGAAGCCTCTGTTCGAAACGGCATGGAAAAATGCCGCACATTCGGACCACAGCCGATGCAGATGCCGCAGAATCCGCCGCAATCCGTCCCGCCAACATCCCTCCGCCTCCCATGCCCCTGACCAGGCAGGAAAGACTTCTGCTGCAAATTGCACGTGTGCAGCCCCATGTTCAGCTCGCTGAGCTGAGCTCCGCCAGAAGAGCAGCCCAGGATGAGTAGGAGAGAGGTGAGTTTGAACGATTCTTTGATCCAAAAAAGACGGAAAAGACCGATGAGGCACAATGACCGCGAAAGGCGAACAATGAACCGTACCCATGGAATCCTCAAAGCCGCACTGATCCTGATCATGAGCGCGACCGCCGCATGGTCACAGCCCAGCTCCGCGCAGCGCGAGCCCACTTCCGTCCAGACCTACCACCTCAAAAACACCACTCAGATGCAGGACGGGAACGAAATTTTTGAGGCGTTGCGCAATACTCTTACACCCCAAGCCAAGATCACATTCATCCGGTCGCAAAATGCTTTCCTTATAGAGGCGACTCCCGACCAGCTTGCGCTTGCCGAGAAGATCCTCAACGAGCTCGATCCTCGGAGGAATACTTATCGCCTGACGTACACGATCATCGACAGGGACAGCACGAAGCGCATCGGGGAACAGCACTATTCCATGATTGTTGTCGCCGGCCAACGAACGCTGATGAAGCAAGGTAGCAGGGTGCCGATCATGGTGAGCGACAACAAAAACCCCGCCAGCTCCACAGTCACTTACATTGATGTAGGCATGAACTTCGAGGCCACTCTCACCGAAGCAGAAGGTGGCGCGAGCCTCAGGACAAGGGTAGAGCGCTCCAGCACGGCAGAAGAGAAATCTGCCGTAGCTCCACAGGATCCCATAGTGCGGCAGTCTCTGGTTGAGGGAACGTCTTTTCTGACACTCGGCAAACCACTGACCATCGGCTCCCTCGACGTCCCCGACAGCACCCGTCATCTCGATATAGAGGTAACGATTGAGTCATTCGCTCCCGATGCCCAGAAAAAGCCTGTCAAGCCCTGAAACGATGCAACTAGCAGATAAAAGAGTAGATAGACTCTGCCGATTTCCTGGTTTCCACCTGCTCTTCTTAAAAGAAGAGGAATCCCCCGGCGACCATTGCCGGGGATTCGTTTTTCCAGAGAGAGAGAGAGAGAGACCCGTAGGGAGGCGTCCCTCGAAGGTCCAAAGCTAAGTCTTTTTATCGGAAGATTTTGCAACAAATCGATGGGAGGGGGAGGGTACCTAACTCCTCCAGTGCAACGTTACAGGCCCCGTGAGCGGATGTTCGTCTGTTCCATTCAGCCGTGCCTGCTTCAGCGCGAAATACCACTTCGCTGGCTTGTCTGCATCGTCGATCAGCATCAGCGCCGGATGGAACCGCAGCCCCTGCGCCTGCTCGATCATCGTCTCCTGGTCCTGACGCACGAACCGCGCCCCAAAGAACCGTGCGATCGAAGTCACCAACGGAACGTTGTAAAACACATTCCACGCCGCGATCACATCGATCCGGCACGTCGATGCGGTAACCGGCGTGATCGTCGTCAGGCTTGAGAACCACTTTGCGCCGGCACGGATCGTCTCGTAACGCCGATTCGGGAGTACAAAATCGATCGTCGTGGTAATCGGCTCACCGTACACGCCAAGCAGCTTGTAAGGAGCCGAATTCGCGCTGGGAGCATGCGATGACATTCGGAATCCCTGCGGTATAGGCTCGAAGTGTTTTTCCTTCTCGTGAATACTCGCCCGGCTGCGCCACCACCACGCCTGGTGTACAAACGGCCCATGCGCAGGATCCATCAGCCCGATGATCCCATGATCGACGTTGCAGGGAAGATCGGCCACCAGGTGCGCGCTGCGATATCGATCGGAGAACTTCGGAAGCTCCGGAACTGGCGGCACAGATCCGGCCAGCCGCCCCGAACCTGGCTCAGGAAGATAGACCCACGCATACCCGTCCCGCTCCTCGCAGGGATAGGCACCTGCATAGATCTTTCCGGGATCGAGAATCTCGAACTTCGTCAGCGAGGGAATCTCAGTGCACTGCCCGGAACACGGTTCGAACTTCCAGCCGTGATACTTGCACTGAACATTCTCACCATCGAACCATCCCGCCGAAAGCGGAATCCCGCGATGCGGACAGAGATCGCGCATCGCGAAGATCCTTCCATCGCGCTTGCGGCCCAGCACCAACGGGACGCCCAACAGAAGCGCCTGCGTCATCCTGCCCGCCCGCAGATCGCCAGAGCGCAGCCCCGGATACCAGTCGCCGAAGATCAGCTCCGCCGGAGGCGCAGGTGCAATGATCTGTTCATAGCTCATCACTCAAATCTTCTCGGTTGTCTGCTCATTGATCGCGGACACCACTTCATCATAGGGGATGGAACCAGCATCCGGAGTGTTGACCGCCTTGAAGTCATTCGGTACGCTAAAACCATATGTCAGCAGGGATTTCCAATCTCTCATCTCTCGCTGTCATGAGCTCGGAGGCACCTCTAAAACAGGAACACTCCAGTCTTCCAGCCCCTGAAAACAAGTACTGTCTTTTGTGGCCGGTCCATTTCGGCAACAATGGCCATGTGCTCGCGATCCACACGCCCATCTCCAGGTTCGGCGCTCTCGAGCAACTCCGCTCTCGCTTCAGCGATCTCCAGTTGAGCGAGTCTCCCTTCCTGAGACTGAAGGATCGCTGACCGTCTAACCGGCTGCATACCATGAAGGATGCCTATTTGGAATCCGGTCGACTGCGCAGACCTCTCGTAATCGTCGCACTCTGGTTCGTCTTCTACTCGACCTTCGCCCTGCTCGCGCCGCCTCTGCTCGACGACGCCGACTCGGTCCACGCCGAGGTCGCCCGCGAGATGCTCGTACGCCACGACTGGACCACGCTCTACGCCAACGGCATCCGCTACCTCGAGAAGGCCCCGCTGCTCTACTGGTCGATGGCCAGCAGCTTCAAGATCTTCGGTGTAGGCACCGCGGCGGCGCGGCTCCCGTTGGCCCTAACCGTCCTCGCGCTCGCCCTGGTCGTCGAGGCTTTCGCGCGAAGAGCGTTCGGCGCCAGTGGACCGAAGGAGTCGTCTGACTCCGGACAGGAAGAAGCCGAGACGGAAGAGGAAACCGCAGCCGTGAACAAGTCCGGAGCGAGGGCCGGCCTCTACGCCGGGCTCATCCTGCTCTCGAGCTTCGGAATCTTCATCTTCACCCGCATCACCATCCCCGACGCGATGGTCTGCCTGTGGCTGACGCTCTCGATCTTCTGTTACTGGCTCACCGAGCAGCAATCACGGCCGGGCGCACCGCTCTGCTACGGCTTCGCCCTCTGCTGTGCGCTCAACATTCTCACCAAAGGACTCATCGGCATCGTCTTTCCCATCGGCATCGTACTGCTGCACCTGCTGTTCACGCGAGGGCTGCGCGGCACGATCGCCCGACTGCGCCAGCTTCACCCCTTCGGCAGCCTGCTGGTCTTCCTCCTCGTCGCCGCGCCGTGGCACATCCTCATCGCTCTCGCCAACCCGACCCAGGGCCACCCCGGAGAGATCTCCTTCACGAAAGGACACTGGATCGTCCCTCAGCCGACCGACGGAAACGTCCACGGCTGGACGTGGTTCTACTTCGTCAACGAGCACCTGCTGCGCTATCTCAACCTCCGCGTCCCGCGTGACTACGACACCGTTCCTCTCTTCCTGTTCTGGGGATTACTTCTCATCTGGCTGATGCCGTGGAGCGCCTTTCTCTTTCATGCTCTCGCTGCGGTTCCGTGGCGCAGGATGCTGCGGCGCGCTGCACTCGACAGGCAGCAATCCACTCTCGCGTTGATGGGGATCTGGGCCATGTTTCCTATGCTCTTCTTCTCTTTTTCAACACGCCAGGAGTACTACGTTCTGCCTGCCCTTCCGGCGCTGATTATGCTGATCGCGCTATGGCTCTCCCGTGAGGCAGACGAGGCCGAAAGCTTTGCGGTCCCGAACCTCCTCGTCATCGCAGGACAACGAATCTCACTGGTACTGCTCGCCTTTGGTTCCCTGGCCACCTTCGCCGCATTCTTCTTTCTTGTACACAGCCAGCCTGCTGCACCCAATATGGACCTCGCCAGTCTGTTGCAACAGAATCCCAGCGAGTATGCTCTCTCCTTCGGCCACTTCCTGGACCTGAACTCCAGGGCCATGGGAGCCTTCCGCCGGCCGCTTGGCCTCACCGGTCTCTCGCTGTTTACGGCAACGCTCGCGGCCTGCCTCTTACGTCGGGCTTATCGCCCGCATGCGGCGAATCTCTGGCTGACTGGCGGAGCCTTTGGATTTCTCCTGGCTGCCCACCTTGGCCTCCAGATCTTCTCTCCAGTCCTGACCTCGAAACAACTGGCCGATGTCATCGCACCCTATCTGAAGCCGGAGGATATTCTCGTGATCCATGGGGAATACGAGGCAGGCAGCACCCTGGGCTTCTACCTGAAGCGGAACAACCTGCATATCTTCGAAGGCCGCAGCTCCAATCTCTGGTACGGCGGCTTCTTTCCTGACGCGCCGCATATCTTCGAAACCGAGACCACACTGAACCTGGAGTGGACCGGTCCGCACCGCGTCTTTCTTTGGCAGGACGTAAGCCAGCCCCTGCCTCGGCTTCGAGGAAGAAGCTATGTACTTATTCAAAGCGGTGGCAAGGAGATCCTGAGCAATCGACCGAACTGAAGTAGAACGATCGAGCATCGTCGTTTCATTCAAAAAAAATGCGGCCCGAAGGCCGCTTCATCGTTTGAAACAAACTTTTGACCTACCAGAGCCCCCAGGCACGGCTCATATAGTCGGTCAGCGTCATGACAATCAGGATCAGGAAAGTGAAGAATCCTGCGGCCACTGTCATCTTGATCAACTTGGATTGAAAGATGACGTGCATGAAGAACAAGATGACGATGACTGCTTTGATACACGCAATCGCAACCGCAATGATCGGGTTGAAGATGTGCAGGTCGACGAATGCTGCTCCAACCGTGATTCCGGTAAAGATCAACAGCGCGATATAGACAGCGATGTAGGTACCCGGCTGAACGATACGATGCTCAGCGTGCTCCGGATTGGTCACGTTGGCCGGGTCATGATGATGAGACGACATGATCTTCTCCTTATAGCGCGGCTACGTGCCGGGGTGTCGATTGATGAGATAGAGCAACGGAAACAGAAAGATCCACACAATATCGACGAAGTGCCAGTACAACCCGAAATTTTCGATCGGGGCCACATACCCTGAACTGAAATCCCCTCGATTCGCTCGAATTGTTAGCCAAACCAGCAACACAATACCGATGATCATGTGCAGGGCGTGCATACCGGTCATCGCAAAGTAGAGCGAGAAGAAGACCTGGGTCTTTTGCGCCATGTCTGGCGCCAGGGGCTGTTCGATCGGTTTTCCGGTCTTCGGGTTCAGCGGAGGGTTCACGAACTCCGAGATATCAAAGCTTGCGCCTGGAATGTGATGCTTCTCCCACTTCTCCTTGTACTCAAAATATTTCACGCCAAGGAAGATGCAGCCGGACAGGATCGTCAGCACCAGGAAGATAACCAGAAGGCCCTTTTTGCGAACCTCCGCAGCCCAGACGCCCAACGCCATAAAGAAGCCGGACGAGATCAGGACTCCCGTGTTCACCGTGCCAAGCGGTATGCTCAGCTGGTTAGAGGCCGCCACAAACGCAGGGTTGTACCAGTTCCGATAGAGCAGGTAGGCAAAGAACAACCCGCCGAAGAACATGATTTCGGTCAGGAGGAAGAGCCACATGCCAAAGGTTCCGGCCTCGCGCTGCTGCTCCTCTGTCTCGAAGTGATGACGGTGCTGCGGGAGCGAGACGTGATGATGCTCCTCTGCCTGAATATCGTGTGTTGCTACGATCGTGTTATCCAACGGTCGTCACCTCTTGTTCCGTCTTGTGAGCGAGCCACTCATAGTCGTAGGCCTCGTAGTCCACAACCGGTGTCTCGATAAAGTTCTCGGTCAGCGGCGGCGACTGAATCTGCCATTCAAGGCCGGTCGCCTGCCAGGGATTGTTGCCTGCAATCTCGCCATACTTCAGCGACCAGGCCAGGTAGATCAGAGGCATCAGGAAGCCGATACCGAGCACGGTGGCTCCTGCCGTCGAAAGTACGTTAAGTACTTGGTATTCCGCTGGATAGGCGTGATACCGACGTGGCATACCCAGGTATCCAAGGATGAACTGCGGCATGAAGGTCAGGTTGAATCCGATGAAGCTTGTTACCGCAGAGAGCTTCGAGATCGACTCCGGATACATACGACCCGTCATCTTCGGCCACCAGAAGTGAACCCCGCCAAGGAACGCCATCAACATGCCGCCCACCATCACGTAATGGAAGTGCGCAACGATGAAGTAGGTCTCCGTTAGGTGAATGTCCATACCCAGCGAACCCAGGAAGACGCCCGTAAGGCCGCCGATGGTGAACAATCCGATGAACGCAAACGCGTAGAGCATCGGAGTCTCGAAGGTGATCGATCCCTTTTGCAGGGTAAAGGCCCAGTTGAAGACCTTGATCGCGGAGGGAACCGCCACGAGCATCGTCAGCAGCGAAAAGACCAGGGCCGAGTAGTTGGAGACGCCCATGATGAACATGTGGTGCTCCCACACGAAGAACCCGAAGACCGCGATGGCCACCGAGGAGAATGCAACCGCCGTATAACCAAAGACGCGCTTGCGGCTGAAGGTCGAGATGATCTCGGAGATAACACCCATTCCGGGGAGAATCATGATGTAAACGGCAGGGTGAGAGTAGAACCAGAACAAATGCTGAAAGAGCAGGGGATCGCCGCCGAGGTTCGGGTCGAAGACGCCTATATGAATGGTTCGCTCGAGCACCACCAGTACCAGCGTGATCGCCAGGACCGGGGTTCCAAGAACCATCAGGATCGAGGCCGCGTAGTTGGACCACACGAAGAGTGGCATACGGAACCAGGTCATGCCGGGAGCGCGCATCCGGTGGATGGTCACGATAAAGTTCAGCCCGGTAAAGATCGACGAGAAGCCGATAATAAAGACGCCAAGCCCGGCCGTCACCACATGCGTGTTCAGATAATGAGTGGACAGCGGGGTTGTAAAGGTCCAGCCGGTATCCACGCCACCCAGAACCAGGGCTGCCAGCGTGAAGATTCCGCCGATCATGTAAAGGTACCAGCTTAGAAGGTTGATCTTCGGGAATGCCAGGTCCTTGGCCCCGATCATAATCGGCAGCACGAAGTTCCCGATGGTTGCCGGTACAGACGGAACCAGGAAGAGGAACACCATGATGATGCCGTGCATCGAGAAAAGCTTGTTATAGGTGTCCGAGGCTACGAGATCAGGCTGAGGTGTCAGCAACTCCAGACGGATGAGGCCAGCGAAAGCGCCCCCGATGAAGAAGAAGAACGTGATCGAGATGAGGTAAAGCATCGCGATACGCTTGTGATCGCCCGTGAACAGCCAGCTGAGAAGACCATCTTCCGCGGAGATGTAATTCATCTTCGGAATGGTCGCCGTCCTCTGATCCGGAAGGTTGACGATGGTTGAACTGGTAGTACTCATGGTTTCACCACCCCTGGCGTCATCGGCGCCGCTTGGTTGGACTCTGACGTGGTCAGCGTTTGCTGCACGCGATAGTTCGTCTTAAGGGACTTCAAATATTCCACCAGATCGATCAGGCCCTCTTCGCTGATCTGCCCCTGGTAGGTGGGCATGATGGGCGCATAGCCCGCGGTCAGGTGCTGCGACGGATTCAGGATCGCATCGCGGAGGTAAGCTTCGTTGACCAGAACTTGAGATCCATTAGCCAGCTGGAGCTTTGAACCGTACACTCCCGCCAGGCTGGGGCCGCGGGCCGCCGCGTTGCCAGAATGGCAGGCATTGCATCCCATGCTAGCGAAGAGACGCTCTCCGTTCTGGGCCAGCGACATGCCGCTGGTCGAGCCCTCTGTCCACTTCTTGTAATCCTCTGGGCTCAGAACCGTGACCTCACCAATCATGCCGGAGTGCTTGGTCCCACAATATTGTGTGCAGAAGATGTGGTACGTTCCTGGGGTCGTCGCCTCAAACCAAACAGTGGAGTACCGGCCAGGGATGACTTCACGCTTCACGCGGAAATCGGGAATCGAGAAGCTGTGAAAGACGTCCTGCGAGATCATGGTCAGCTGAATCGGCTGGCCCATGGGAACATGCAGGTTGTTGATCTCATGCTGCCCGCCAGGGTGCTCAGCCTTCCACATCCACTGCTTTCCTACCACGTAGATGTTCATCGCGTTAGTCGGAGGGTTATAGATGCGGAAGTACAGCAAGGCTCCCCAGACGAAGCAGATGAGAAACAGGGCCAGCGGAATGATCGTCCAGGTCGCCTCCAGGAGAGTGGATCCCTCCACCTGGGTGGCGACGGGATTACGCTCTTTGCGGTAGCGGATGGAGAAGCCGAGCACCAGCGCTCCCACCAGAACGAGACCAACGATCGTAATCAGCAGAAGAAAGAAGTAGAGCGCGTCGGCATAAGGCGCAATCGTCGACGCCTCGCGCGGAAAGAGCGCTGAGTTCGTGAGCCACTTCACCAGAAACTGCCACAGTACGGGACTGATATGCATCGTTACCCTTTATCCATTCTCTTTCTTCGTCAAATCGTGGTCACGGCCAAGCTTCATATCCCGGCGGAACATCAGGAACATGAAGCCACCCAGTCCAGCCACCGTCACTACGCCGCCTAACTGGACCACGCGCGCGACAATCAGCGAATGCTTGTTGGTCTGAGGATCGTAGTGATAGCAGTAGGTCAGGATATTCGCCACGGGAGAGCCAATCTTGTTGCCGGACGCTTCAATCAGCCCCAACAAAATGTCCTTCGGCGAATATTCGACGCCAAGGTAGTACTGCGCTAGCTTGCCATCGGTCGTCACGACTTCGATCGAGCTGGCGTGTGCAAATTGGGTCAGCTTGCCGTCAGGTCCTGGAACCCGAACATAGCCGAAGCCGGTTGCATCGGTCACTCGGTCAATCGACGGGCGCTGCCCCGTAAGGAAGTGCCATCCGCCCGCAGTCTCCGGTCTGCCATAGCGTTTTACGTAATACGCCTTCTTCTTTGCAGCGATCTCCGGGGTATCGCTGGGATCGATGGAGATGACGACGACATTAAAGTCTTTGCCCGGCGTAAGCTTGACCATCTCAAGCGCGCCCGCCAAACCGTCCAGCTCTTCGGAGCAAAGCATCGGGCAGTTGTAGTAGACAAGCGTGAGGATCGCCGGATGCTTGCCGAAGTAATCCCCGAGGTGAACCGGCTTGCCCGTATCATCGACGAACTGAGCATCGAGCGGGAGCTGCTGGTTCAATTTCTGCGTGACGCCGACTCTTTGCAGGACCTGAGGAAGCTGATCGCCGGAGTTTTCTCCGCTTTGCTTGTCTCCGTAGCTGGAGACCTGGGCTGCCAGCGGGGAACACAAGAGAGTGCAGCCAAGCGCGGCCATCGCCGCCCCCCGCCATCCGCCTCGCATTGTGCCCCACTTCGTCATCTTCCGATCCTTGATCCTATAGGCTCTTGTTCGCCCGGAGAGATCTTCCATACTTCCATTTTAAGTCGCTGGCTTTCGAGCGCCTACGACTGCACCGATTACCGGACGGGTGTCAGCTGCGCATGCGCAGCCTCTTCGGCTTTTCCAAAGTCCAGCCTTTGCTTGCGTGCCTCAATCACATCCAGCTCATAGCCTGTCCGCGCAAAGCCATTCGTCAAAGGTGCCTGAATCTGCGGCTCCACATCCCCGGCCATTTTGACCTCAGAACCAGCAGGGCTCGTATGAACTGGCAGGCCGCGTTGCGCGATCAGCTGCATGGCGCGTTCGATCGGAATACGAATTCCAGGCTGCCCTGGATTGCTGCTATAGTGCTCCAGCATCAGGTCTTCCCTTGCATGCAGATCCGCGGTCTGCTGATTGCCATCATCAAGGTCCACGCGGGGTTCCGGGAACTCAGAGGTCAACTGCTGCAGTTGCTTCTGTTGAAGCTGAGGATTGCTGGTCAGTCCCTTGACTCCGTTTTCGTTCGCCGTCTGGTGCCACTTGTCTTCAGGTCCATCCGACTTCTGGAGAGCGCCGTTGATGACCTTGCCCATCAGAAAGCAAAAGATGAAGAAGACGAATACCGAGCCCACCAGGCCCGAGAGAAACACCACGATGCCGTTGACATTGACGTCAGTCGTTTCGTAGCCCGGGTCGTCCGGTGTGTGGGCATGCTGATCGTGTTTTGCCGGCTTGTTCAGATCATGGTCGTTAGTGGGCATGTTCGGGCTCCAGCATCTCTTCCAAGTGCGGGTCGTTGACGTTCATCAGCGGTCGCTTCATCAGTTCGGTCAGATAATAGGCGCCCCAGACCGACAGGACAGCGACCGGGACCGTAATGTAAGCAAGAATTCCAAGATTTCCTGAGAGATGCAGGTTGCCAGCAGCGTCCGGGAAGTTCGGCTCAATCAACCAGAACATGTCCAGGCACCGGGCAAAGATCATAAAGCAAGTCAGCCAGATCATCTTCTGCTTGTTACGCTTCAGATCGCGTGAGAGCAGCAGCGTGAATGGAATCAGCCAGTGGCAAATGAAATCGAGCGAGCAGATGTACCACCATCCACCATGAATGCGGGCCAGGTACCAGGGAATCTCGTCCGGAATGTTTCCCGACCAGATAATCAGGAACTCCGCGAAGCAGAGGTAAATATTCAGCATCGTGAAGGCGAAGGCGAACTTGCCCAGATCATGCTGCTCGGTCACTCGCAGCAGGGACTTCATGGGTTGGTACCGCGAGAGCAGGATCACGATGAGGATGCCGAGCGCTAGCGTCTGGTAGCCTTGGCCGACGAGAAACTGAAGACCATAGATCGAGGAGTACCAGGTCACGTCGAGGGATTTGATTAGAAGAATCGCGAGGTCCGTCAGCAGGATGACGTAGATCAGGATGCCGATACCGGAGAGATTCTCAAACTTGATGCGCCAGTAGTCGAAGCTCGACTGTGATCCCGCGTTGGGGTCCGCGTCGCGCTGGAGAGACCAGCGGTTCAGCAGCGTAGTGAACAGCAAGAGAATTCCGAAGACAATAACGACTTGGACCACGGCGGCGCTTGGACTCAGCATCGCGTGCTTGGCATTGGCCGTGAGCATCTGCTCCTGGGTCATCAACCCTTTTGCGTAGGCCGCTGCGGTGGCCTTGGCATTCGGGTAAGCCGCCCACTGGTAGAGATGCTTCATGAAGAAGAGGACAGGGATTACCATGGCAGCAACGAGCCACAAGGTGCGCGAGGCTGCTTCGAGCGGACGGCGTAGAAGCAGACCCCACTTGCCGCCCGAGACATACTGCAGCATCAGCATCGCCAGTCCGCCGCCGGCAAAGCCGAACGAGACCATGAAGCCCATCAGGTAGGCGCGCAGAATATGCCCCGGCCCACCCTTCAACAGAAGGAAGGCCAGGGAGATCAATGCGGCGGCCCCGCCGACGATCAACAGACGTGTCCGCCAGGCCTTGATGGCCTCCTCGGGCGCGGCAAGCGATGAAGGAAGCACGCGCGGCCCGTGGTCGTGGTGTCCTGCGTCTCCGTGATGTTCGTGTCCAAGTGACATGCGTTTTCAGGCCTTCATTCGGAAGCTTCCGAGATTATTGCTTTGGTGCTGCTCCAGGGGTTTGCGACTTGACTGCTGCAGGAGCGCTGGGGGATGTCCCCGCTCCTGGCGTCGGGAGAACAAAAAGTTTGCCGTTGGGAGTTCCGGTGACCGCCGTTGCGGGAAGTACCGGTTCCTGAGCGAACGAGGCGGGTACACCCTCGCTCTCGGCGATGTTCTTCAGACTCGCAACATGGGCTCCGGCCGGGACATCGGCCTGGGTGGCATTCTGGCTCAGTTGCAAGGCGCGAATGTAGGCCGCGATTGCCCAGCGATCAGTCGGGTTCACCTGCGCGGCATAATCCGGCATCGCGCCGTAGCCATTCGTAATTACGTGAAAGAAGTGGCCCAACGGCGCAGAGCGCAAACGTTCCGAGTGAAGACCGCCCGCCTTGGCGTAACCGCGCTGCACAATCATGCCATCACCATTTCCTACTCGCGAATGACACGGGGTGCAGTAGATGTTGTAGCGTTCCTGGCCACGCTCGAGAACCTGAGCCGTGACCGGGAAGGGAAGACCGTCGCCTTCCTTACCGTCCACCAGACCTGTATAGAAGTAGTTATCCTGGTGCAGCTGGTCGCGCGCAACCGTGTTCGCCACCTGCGGGCGCACGGAGCGCCCGTCAGCGTAGAGTGTTGTGCCCCGCTGGGGGAAGAACTTGGGCTGGTCGTGCATATCCTGGCGGCAGCCGATGGTCGCCGCAAGCGCGATCGTCGCCACCACGGACATCCTCAGCCTCACGGGTGTGCTCTGGGTATTAATGATCCACCTCCACCACGGAGACCGCGTGAAACCGTTCCAGGAAAGCCCTGGTTCCAGCCGAAGAAAACTGGGGATCGGTCGCCTCGAGGCACAGAAAGAACTTGTCGGTCGTAGCGCCATTGCGAAAGTTCGGCGCATTGAACAGCGGATGGTAGAGCTGTGGGAGTCCATTGAGGGCGAGCATCCCGAAACCAGCCGAGAGGCCGGCGAACAGAATAGTCCACTCATACGCCGGAATAATAAACGCCGGCCAAGAGAACAGGGGACGCCCCGCGATGTTCAGCGGATAAGCCCAGACCGCGATCCAGGTCTGCATCAGGAACGCTGTCGTAACTCCCATCAAACCGCCCAACAGACATATCAGCGGAACGCGATTCTTGTGGAAGTGCAGGGCCTCGGCGGCCTCTTCGACCGGATAGGGCGTGTAGCACTCCATGCGGCGATAGCCGACGCGGCGCGCCTCTTCGGTCGCAACCACCAGTTCGCCGGGAGTGTTGAACTCCGCCAGCAGGCCGTAGATTCCTTCTCTGCGCGGCATTACGTCGTCTCCTCAATGACCGTCTCGGCGTCAGGTCCGCGGCGGGTAATCTTGGTCTGTGGCAGCATCATCCGAATCTCGGACATCGGGATGATCGGAAGGAAGCGCACGAACAGGAGGAACAGCATGGTAAACAGGCCCCAGGTTCCGATAAAGAGCATGTAGTCCCACTTGGTTGCCCGGTAGGTTCCCCAGCTCGACGGCAGGTACTCGCGGTAGAGCGAGGTTATGACGATGACGAAGCGCTCAAACCACATGCCGATGTTGACGATGAACGAGAGGACGAACAGGTAACCTACGTTGACCCGGAGCTTGCGCGACCACAGCGTAGTCAGCGGAATCGCGATGTTCGTCAGGATCAGGAGCCAGTAGCCCCACCACATTGGACCAAACATGCGATTCCACATCATGAAGAACTCCCAGTGGCTGGCCGAGTACCAGCTCATGAAGACCTCCATGCCGTACCCGTAGGCCACGATCGATCCGGTCGCCAACATAACCTTCGCCATGTTGTCGAGGTGACGCAGGGTGACCAGGTCCTCCATGTGGTAGAACTTTCGGATCGGAATCGCCAGTGTGAGCACCATGGCAAATCCGGAGTAGACGGCGCCGGCGACGAAGTAGGGTGGGAAGATCGTCGTATGCCATCCAGCAAGGGCCGCCACAGCGAAGTCGAAGCTGATGACTGTGTGTACCGAGAGCACCAGGGGAGTCGAGAGTCCAGCCAGAAGCAGCGAGGCCGTCTCGTAGCGAATCCAGTGTCGCGTCGATCCCCTCCAGCCCAACGAGAGCATTCCGTAGAAGTAGCGGGCCAGCGGCAGTGTCGCGCGATCACGCAGCGTACCGAAGTCTGGAATCATACCGATGTACCAGAAGACGATCGAGATCGTTGCGTAGGTCGAGACCGCGAACACGTCCCATGCCAGAGGCGAACGGAATTGCGGCCAGACGTTCATCGTGTTCGGGTACGGGAAGAGCCAGTAACCCAGCCACGGACGGCCAACGTGGAGCAGCGGGAACATGCCGGCGCAGACCACGGCGAAGATCGTCATCGCCTCTGCGAAACGGTTGATCGAGTTTCGCCACGTCTGCTTGAAGAGAAGCAGAATCGCCGAGATCAGCGTACCGGCATGGCCGATACCGATCCACCAGACGAAGTTGATGATCGCGAAGCCCCAGGCTCCTGGCATCGTGATGCCCCAGATGCCGACGCCCTTCAGGAACAGCCAGGTCACGGCGATGACCACCAGCGAGGCCACCCCTCCGGCGACCATCAGCCCGAAGAACCAGCCAAGCGGGGTGTTTGACGTAAGCACCAGGCCCGCGATCTTCTGCGTCACCGACTTGAAGTTGTGGCCCGGGGCGATGACCGCGTACTCACCGGTTCGCGGATCGATCATCGGGTCATTGATGGGTTGTTTGGTCGCCATTTATGCCAGCTCCGGATTCGGGTTGATGACGCCAGCCGTGTAGGTTGTGCGTGGACGGTAGTTCAGGTCGCCCAGCACCGGGTAATTCCGCTCGGTGGCTTTGCGCTTGGCAACCTTGCTCGCAGTGTCGTTGATGTTGCCGAAGATAATGGCATCGGTCGGGCATGCCTGCTGGCAAGCCGTCACGATCTCGCCGTCGCGAATCGCGCGATTCTCCTTGTCGGCCGTAATCTTTGCGGCCTCGATGCGCTGCACGCAGTAGGTGCACTTCTCCATGACTCCGCGGGAACGGACACTGACATCCGGATTGCGCATGAACTTCAGACTTTCGGTCTCGTAATCCGAGTACAGAAGGAAGTTGAACCGGCGAACCTTGTACGGGCAGTTGTTCGAACAATACCTTGTACCCACGCAACGGTTGTAGACCATCATGTTCAGGCCTTCCGGCGTGTGCACCGTCGCTCCTACCGGGCAAACCTGTTCGCAGCCTGCATTCTCGCAGTGCTGGCAGGCCATAGGCTGGAAGTGGGCCTTTGGCGCATGCAGATCGCCCTCGAAGTAGGTATCGATGCGCAGCCACTGCATGTTACGGCCCACCTTCACCTGTTCGCGGCCTACCACGGGAATATTGTTCTCCGCGTAGCAGCTCACGATGCAGGCGTTGCACCCGATGCAGCTGTTCAGGTCGATCGACATGCCCCAGGAGTTCTGGATCTTCAAGGAAGACGGATCGGTCTTCTTGTAGTCCCAGGCATTCGGGAACATGGTGAGGTTGACCTCTTTCTGCGACTTCCAGCCAGGGTCGCCGTGGGCGGGGTTCTCGCCCTGCGGACCGTACCCAACCTTGTTCACAAGCGTGCCGCTGGCGCCCTCTTCGGCGAACTTCGGGTTCTTCTCCGCCTCCTCCACCGTCGCATAGCGGATAATCGACCGCTCCATCGCCTCGTGGCCTTCGAGCGAGTAGGTGCCCTTGGTGTCGTACTCCGGCCGCTCGAGGTCGTGCTGCGCGAACGTGCCGCGGTGCTCCGTGCTGTGAACCTTGGTGACGCAGAGGTCGTAGTAGCTTCCATTGACCTTCTTCGCGATTCCGCCGGAAGCGGAGAGCAAGCCCGTCGAGGTGCGCAGCTTATAGGCGTCGAAGCCGACTCCCGAACCCACACGCCCTGCCTCCACCCCACGGCCGAGACCAAGATGGACCGTGATCGTATCGTCAGGATGGCCGGGAACCATCAGAATCGGAGCGGTCACCTTGCGGCCGCCCAACTCAAGCTCGATCAGCTCGGTCTCTTCCACCTTCAGATCGGCCATGGTCTTCATGCTGACCAGAGCGGCATTATCCCAGCTCAGGTTGGTCACCTGCTTCGGAAGCTCCTGCAACCAGCCGACGTTACCAAATCGGCCGTCAAAGAGAGACGGGTCGGGCCGGAAAGAGATCTCGTATCCCGATCCAGTGGAGGCCAGAGCCGGGAATGCGGTGACGCGCGCCGGGACACCAGCCTTGGGGGTAAACGCGGTGCCATCCACCCAGCCGTCGTGCAGCGCCTTACGCCATCCCGCCGCGAAGTCACCCTTAATATAGGTCGTCGCGTTGGCAGCTACGACATCATATGCCGAGGACTGCGGATCACTGAGCAGCGTCTGGAAGATGTCGTGCGCGCTCTTTCCGCCGTACATCGGATCGATCATCGGCTGAACGATCGTAAGGGTGCCATCGTAGGCGCGAGCGTCCGACCAGCTCTCAAGGTAGTGCGCTTTGTTGATGTGCCAGGTCGAGACCGCACCGGTCTCATCAAGATGCGTACCCAGGTGAACCGTAGTCGGAACCTTCGCCATTGCGCCGGCAAAATCGAGGTCCGCGGGTGCCGAGTAGATCGGGTTGACCCCAAGCATCACCAGCCACTGAACCTTACCGGCGTTTACGTCAGCGACCAGCGTCTTGAAATCGGCCAGCTGCTCGCTCGGGAGCGGATTCACCGTCTCGGTATAAACGACCGTCTTTCCGACCGCGCCGATCAACGTGTTGATGGCGTACGCCGCGGCGTGAACGGAGGGCGGAGCCTGCTCGCCGGGAATCACGACCGCCCTGCCGCTGGACTTCTTGAGATCATTAAGCAACGCGGTAAAGAACTTTTGCTGTTCCGCACTGAGGCCCTGGGGTGCGGAGCCGTAGACCAGGGCATCGGCAAACTGTGCAATCTGGCTCGGCTTCAGAGCCAGCCGATGCTCCGCCTTGAAGCCCGTTACCGTCGGCATCGACTCGACGACATACAGCCTATTCATCGTCTTGCCTTCTTCGTAACGGTGCCGCTCGGCATAGGAGGCAGCCAGCGGCAGGAAGCCCGGATGAGCAATCCCGCCCAGGAAGTCAGCATCGAGCGAGAGAATAACGTCCGCGTCCTCTAACTTGTACTGCGCATCGGAGTAGCTTCCGAAGGCCGCCTTCGAGGCAGCGCGCGAAGAATCCTGATTGACCGGCTCCCACTGGACCAGCTTTGCCTGGGGATACTTTGCCTGCACCGCCTTCCACTGCGCGGCCAGCGTCGGCGAGGTAACGGTCTCGCTCAGAAAATAGATTCCCTGCCCGCCGGAGCTCTTGTTAGCCGCGTCCTGAAATGCCTTCTGGAAATCACCGTAGCTTGATCCCTGCCCACGCAGACGAATGCGCTGGGAGCGATCGGGATCATAGAGGTCGAGCAGCGTAGCCTGGGTCATGGCGTCCGATCTGCCCTTCGACATCGGATGCTCCGGATTGCCGTCCACCTTGATAGGCCGGAAGGAGTCCGACTTGATCAGGACCGGAATCGCACCGGTCGGAAAGGGGTACGC
Source organism: Edaphobacter modestus (assembly GCF_004217555.1). Classification (GTDB taxonomy): domain Bacteria; phylum Acidobacteriota; class Terriglobia; order Terriglobales; family Acidobacteriaceae; genus Edaphobacter; species Edaphobacter modestus. Next base: position 3,771,712 of record NZ_SHKW01000001.1, on the reverse strand, counting down.
CGTGGCAAAGTACATCGGCTTGCCCAGGATAAGATCCTCGGGCTGCTTTACGTAGGGATAGATCGGCTCGTCGGGCTGCTTGGTGCATCCGGCCAGTCCGGCGAGGGCAAACGAGGCGCCCATTACCTTGAGGAAGCCACGCCGGGATACGGGATCGACCCACTCACCAGCGCCAGCCTGCCGAGGAAACTCCTCCTGCATCAGCTCCTGAAACGCCGAGGTCTCCGCCAGCTCATCGAGGTTCTTCCAAAATCGCCGCCCGGTCTTGCCATCCAGCTTCGCCCGAACCTCGGCAAGCGTCATCTTCGCCGGCGCAATCTGTGTCACCACCTGCGCTTCGGCCTGCGTCTGTGACTTGGTATCAGTCATGATTTCTTCTGTCCCAATCCCTGTCGTCTTCATCGGTGGCACGTCTCGCAGCTGGAGAGCTCATTCGGCGTGCGAATGTGATATTGCGCGGTGAGGTATTTGCCCAGCTCGATCTGGCCGGTGAACTTCTGGTAGCTGGCCGGAATCACAACTCCGCCCGCCGGAACATCGCTGACCGCGCCCGAAGCCGTACCAGCGGGACCACCCTGCAGCTCAGCCAACTCAGAACCACCCTTGTTCGGATCGGTAGTCGTGCAGGCGACCGCATTCGCAGTCGGCCCACCCTGCCCAGTCGACGCGCACCAGACCGGCTTCGTGCTCGACGGCCCGGTCCAGGCCATGTTGTAGATCTCCGAGGTTGGACGGAGGTTCACGGCAGGATTGCGGTGGCAGTTCAGGCACCACTCCATCTGCAGCGTATTCTCCTGGTACATCAGCGGCATCTCGTCCACGCGGCCGTGACAGCTGGCGCAGCCGATGCCCTTATTCACATGAATGTCGTGATTGAAGTAAACGTAGTCCGGAAGATCATGGACGCGGATCCACTGGATGGAGGCTCCGGTCGCCCAGCTCTCGCGCACCGGCTCCAGATAGTCGGCATTGGTCCAGATCTGCGCGTGACAGTTGATGCACGTCTTGGTTGGCGGAATTCCGGCATAGGCCGCCTTTTCCACCTGCGTGTGGCAGTACTGGCACTGCAGCCCGAGCCCTTCGACGTGGTGCTTGTGGCTGAATGGAATCGGCTGATCCGGCCGCTGACCCTGCTTGGTCACCCACGGGGATCGCTGCAGCTGATTCAGGGCAATGCCGAGCGCGATGACGATCAAGCCTGTCAAAACCAGGCTCGCTCGAGCCAACGCGTTCGAACTGCGGTCAAAAACTTGCGCCATGAGTGCTTTCCTGCTTCCTCTCCGGTTTGCCTGTCCTCAGGCCGAGAAGGGGGTTCAAGGGTTGTGGTTCTTGGCTGCTGCACCGATCAGTGCCTGCATCGGTGGTTTCGGCTTCCGCCCGTAGGCTTCAGCCGGAAATTTTCGTCTCTCAGAAAATCTGAGTATAGCAGTGGAAAAAGGCATCCCCAACCATGTGACCGATACTCGAAAGTGATTTTTCGCACACGAATTCGATTATCGAAACCTGTGGAATGCCCCTCGAGATAGTGGCTGCACAATATCTCGTGTACCCACGCATCCGGAGCGCCTCTGACCACAACATCTACCCTGCCCTAAAGGTATCTCTCTTGTAAATCCGCACCGTTTGAGTCCGATTTCAATCGGACCGGATTTCGGCTAATATCAGCTGCTGCAGCAACTTGAAGTCAGGCATTCTCTGTTACGGTCGTCCACATGGCTCGAATCCTTCTTCGTCCACGCGCGCCACACTATGATTCCAGCGCAGCCGTTGCACATCTTTCCGCAGCCGATTCAAAACTAGCCCGTCTGATCGAGCGGGCCGGTCCGTTCACGCTTCGGCTCGCCAGCTCACTGTCTCCGTTTGAGGCGCTCGTCGAATCGATCATCTATCAGCAGCTACACGGCAAGGCCGCCGCCACCATCCACAAGCGCGTGATTGAGAGCTTTCATGACGTCTGCGGAATCGGAGTACATCCATCGGCGCAGCACCTGCTCGACTGTCCCAATGAACAGCTTCGTACGGCAGGCCTGTCCCACAACAAGATGCTGGCGTTGCGTGATCTGGCGGCCAAGACCGTTGACGGAACCGTGCCGACGCTTGCGCGCATTCGCCGCATGTCCGACGAAGAGATCATCGAGCACCTCACCCAGGTTCGCGGCATCGGCCGCTGGACGGCAGAGATGTTTCTGATGTTCAGACTGGGCCGCCCCGACGTTCTTCCGGTTTCGGACTATGGTGTGCGCAAAGGCTTCGCACTCACCTTTCAGCGACTGAAGGCAACGGCCAAGGTCACTCCCGGCGATCTTCCCTCCGCGGAGGTCATGCATAAGCGAGCACGCCGTTGGGCTCCATGGCGCTCGGTCGCGAGCTGGTATATGTGGCGGGCCTGCGATCTCGCCAATGGCGCCGCATCGCCAAGACCGGGGGCTGCGGAATCTTGATCCGTTCGACTGATATTGGTGCGCGCACAGCCACTCTTCGTCCCTCGAGACAGGATCGATGTCCGGCACTTACTCATGGGCATACCGTTGGCTTGGAATCCCGATGTCAAACTCTGATAAATTTTCCCGCGCGCACTTTTCTCTCTATCTTCAAGAATTGCGCCGACATACCAACCCCGAACAGCCCGATTGTCTCTAAGGTAGAAGATGGCAACAGCCGAACAATCTCCGAACGCTTCCGATTTGACCGAAACGCCGCGTGGCGAAACGCCGCGTTATGTGTGTATTCATGGACACTTCTATCAGCCCCCGCGCGAGAATCCCTGGCTCGAGACGGTCGAGGTGCAGGATTCCGCCGCCCCTTATCACGACTGGAACGATCGCATCACGGCCGAGTGTTATGCGCCGAACGGCGCCTCCCGGATCACCGATAAGGAAAACAAGATCGTTCGCATCATGAACAACTACTCGTGGATCAGCTTCAACTTTGGCCCCACGTTGCTGAGTTGGCTCAATGACTTTGCCCCGCGTACCTACCGCATGATCCTCGATGCCGACCGCAGCAGCTCGGAGCATAATGGCGGCCATGGATCGGCGATGGCACAGGTCTACAACCACATCATCATGCCGCTGGCGAACGAGCGGGATGCACGCACCCAGATCCGATGGGGCATCTCTGATTTCGAGCACCGGTTTGGGCGCAAGCCCGAGGGCATGTGGCTGGCAGAGACGGCGGCCAGCCGCGCCGTTCTCGATCTGATGGCCGAGGAAGGCATCCTCTTTACCATCCTCGCGCCCAATCAATGCGCGAGAGTTCGTCCTCTACAAGACGCAATCGATCCGGCTGAGCCCGAGAGTTCGCTCGAAGGCACTCCCTGGACCGAGACCCCGGGCGCCTCCGTAGACACCCGCCATCCTTACAGGGTCGAGCTCGACGAGGGCCGGTCCATTGCGGTCTTCTTCTACAACGGGCCCAATTCCCGCGCCATTGCCTTCGAGGGCCTGCTTAATAGTGGCGTCGATTTTGGAAAGAGACTTGTTTCCGGATTTGGCGATGGCTCCAAGGTCGTCGACGGCCAACCCGCGCTGTCCAATGTGGCGACGGACGGCGAAAGTTACGGCCATCACCACCGACACGGAGAGATGGCTCTCTCTTACGCAATCCACTGGCTCGAAGACGAACAGCAGATCCAGCTCATTAACTATGCGGCGTTTCTCGCAAAGTATCCTCCGTGCTGGGAGGCCGAAATCGTTGACGATACCTCCTGGAGCTGTGCTCATGGTGTCGAGCGCTGGCGTTCCAATTGCGGATGCAACAGCGGACGCCCGGGATGGAACCAGGAGTGGCGAACACCCTTGCGTGTGGGCCTCGATCAGCTTCGGGACGCGACGATTCCCCTGGCTGAAAAGCTGTCGAAAAAGCTGTTCAAAGACCTTTGGGCGGCTCGCGACGCCTATATCAGCGTCATCCTCGACCGTTCGCGCCCAAACATCGACGCCTTTTTCGACACGCACGCCACCCATGAGCTCTCGCAGGCCGAGCGCATCACCGCGCTTGAGCTGATGGAGCTGGAGCGCCACGCTCAGCTGATGTACACCAGCTGCGGCTGGTTCTTCGATGAGGTCTCCGGAATCGAGACGGTCCAGGTGATCGCCTACGCGGCTCGCGTTCTTCAGCTTGCCGCTCGGCTCTTCGGCAAGCCGGGCGAGGTCCTCGAGGCCGGGTTCCTGGACATACTGACCACTGCGACCAGCAACCTTCCCGAGATCGGCAACGGCGCAGAAGTCTACAAACGATTCGTGACCGGCATGAAGATCGGCCTGGAAGAGGTAGGCGCCCACTACGCCATCAGCTCCATCTTTCGCTCGTATCCGGAACAGGGCGAGCTGTTTTGCTACAACGTCCGGCGACAGAGTCACCAGGTCTTCAGCTCAGGTCGTGGACGCGTCGCTCTCGGAGCCGCCTGGATCGACTCCCGCATCACCGAGGAGACCGAGGAAATCTGCTTCGCCGTTCTTCATCTGGGCGACCAGAATCTCTCCGCCGCCGTCAAGCGCTACGACTCCTCCGACCCTGCCCAAGTGCAAGCCTTCGAGACCTTCTGCCGCGACGTGGCCGCAGCTATGCGCCGGGCCAATCTTCCTGAGGTGATCCGGTTGATCGATCAGCTCTTCGGAGGCATGGACTATTCGCTTCTCTCGCTCTTCGCCGACGAACAGCACCGGATCCTTCAGGCGATCCTCACCCAGACAGTTGCAGAGATGGAAGATTCGCTGAGCAAGATCTACGAGGACCACGCCTCACTGCTCGATTTCCTCACCGATTGCGGCATGGCTCCTCCGCCAGCTCTCGAAGTAGTTGCCAATTATGCCATCGGGTCCATGCTGCGGCGCGCTATCGAGTCAGAGAACTTCGAACCCGACCACGTGCTTGCACTTGCCCACCGCGCCAGCGCCGAACATATCTTTCTGAATGCCCACGAGCTCGGCTATGCCGCCGGCCAGCGGATGAAACGCGCCATGGTCCAGCTTGAGGCGGCCGCATCTGGTGAAGAACCGGCCTCCAAGGCGCTCACGGAGGCCCTCGTCATTGCGGAGACCTTCCGGCAGCTCCCGTTCGAGATGAACTTCTGGCAGGCCCAGAATATCTGGAACGACCTGTTGCGCCGCAGCGACAGGAGCTATTGGACCGACGAATGGTGGGAAGCCTTCCGCCAGCTCGGCGAAGCCATGAACATCCGGGTGGATCAACTCGTTACCGAAGAGGAGGTCAGCGTCTTCTAGGCGCTACCTTCCCTTCCCGGATGTTGCTGGTTCTAGGGCTCCCGCCTTACCGGGCATAAAATATCTTCATGCCTATCGACCAGAACGCGCCGCTTGCCTTAGCCGATCCTGAGATCGCCGCACAGATCGAAAACGAAGTCGTCCGCCAGCACGAAGGCCTCGAGATGATCGCATCCGAAAACTTCGTCAGCCGAGCCGTGCTGGAGGCCGCCGGCACCGTCTTCACCAACAAATACGCCGAAGGCTATCCCGGCAAGCGCTATTACGGCGGCTGTGAATTCGCCGACGTCGTTGAAAACATTGCCCGCGATCGCGCCAGGAAGCTCTTCGGAGCCGAGCACGCCAACGTGCAGCCCCACTCCGGCTCGCAGGCCAACGCCGCCGCCTACATGGCTATCATCAATCCCGGCGACACCGTTCTGGGCCTCGACCTGGCGCACGGTGGCCACCTGACACACGGCCATAAACTCAACTTCTCCGGCAAGCTCTACCGAATCGTCGGCTACCAGGTCCGCAAAGACACCGAGACCATCGACTATGACGAGCTCGAAGCACTGGCCCTGCGGGAAAAGCCGAAGGTGATCGTCGGGGGCGGCAGCGCATACCCGCGCATCTTCGACTTTCCCCGCATGCGCGCCATCGCCGACAAGGTCGGAGCCTTCCTGATGGTCGATATGGCCCACTTCGCCGGCCTGGTCGCCGGTGGAGCCCACCCTTCACCCGTGCCGCACGCCCACATCACCACCACCACCACCCACAAGACCCTGCGCGGTCCTCGCGCCGGCCTCATCCTGTGCAAGCAGGAGCACGCCACAGCCGTAGACCGCAGTGTCTTTCCCGGTCAGCAGGGCGGCCCTTTGATGCACATCGTCGCGGCCAAGGGCGTCGCCTTCAAAGAGGCCCTCGATCCCTCCTTCTCCACCTATGCCCACCAGGTCGTCGCCAACGCCAAAGTTCTGGCCGAGGCACTCGCCGGTGAGGGATTCCGCATCATCTCCGGCGGAACCGACAATCACCTGATGCTCGTCGATGTCTTCCAGAAGGGCATCCTCGGCTCCGAAGCCGAAAACGCGCTTGGGGAGGCCGGCATCACCGTCAACAAGAACGCGATCCCCTACGACACCAACCCGCCCATGAAGCCCAGCGGAATCCGTATCGGAACGCCGGCCCTCACAACGCGCGGCATGAAGGAGCCCGAGATGCGCACCATCGCAGGCTGGATTGCGAGCGCGCTCGAACATCGCAACGATCCAGCACGTCTCCGCGCGATTCGGACGGAGGTCGCTGGGCTTGCCGACCAGTTTCCGCTTTACGACTGGCTCCGCCAGCCCCAGCCCGTCGCCTGATTCCAGCCGAAACAGCTCTGAGCCCGGACCGCATCTCACATTACAGATGCAGGCCGGGCTTTCTTACTTTTGATTCGTCCCCGCCACTTGTGCGAGTCTTCATGCGTCGTGCGCTCGTCCATCCCTACAGGTGGCAACTTGGCAGGAATGTTCCGTGTTTATGTCCTAGAGGAGGAGTTAGCGTCATGACCCTCGAGGTCCTCACATGGCTCATTGCAATTCCGCTGCTCGGCTTCATCACGGGCATGCGGACCTTGACGCCGATCACGGTCCTCTGCTGGTTTGCCTGGCTCAAACTTCTTCCCGTGGACCATTGGGCCTGGTGGTCCGCCAAACTTGCGGTTGTCATCCTCTTCACTGCGCTAGCCACTCTCGAATACGTTGCCGACAAGTACTCCCGGATGCCCCGCCCGACGCGTCCCGTTGTGCTCATAATCCGCGTCTTCTTCGGCGGGCTGGTCGGCGCGATCGTCGCCTCTTCGCTGGACGCTCCGGGAATCGAGGGTGTGATTCTGGGGGTTCTGGGTTCGCTCGCGGGAGCCTTCGCGGCCTACCAGCTCCGGCATCAGCTCACCCATCGCATCGGCTGCAAGACATGGCACGTGACCGTAAGCGAGGACATCTTCGCCATCGCCTGCACCATCCTTTGTATGGGCATCGTCACCGGCTGATGGACGCGAACGCTACAATAGTCGAGGCATATCCGGAAGGCATACGACAGGCATGAGCTGGTTTAAGCGCGAAGAGAACGAGATCGTCAACGATTCCGAACGCACGGTCCGCACCGAAGGTTTATGGGTGCGCTGCCCGGACTGCCGGCAGGTGATCTTCAAGGCCGATCTCGAGGCAAATCTTCACGTCTGCCCCAAGTGCGGACACCACTTCCGCATCGGGGCACGTCAGAGAATCAAAAACCTGCTGGAACCCGGTTATCAGCTCGTCGATCTTGACCTTCGCTCGACCGACCCGCTCGAGTTTACCGACCTGAAGCCCTACAAGGCCCGCCTTGCCGACGCCCGCAGAAAGACCGGGCTCAACGACGCAATCATCAACGCCATCGGCAATCTCGGTCCGCAGCCGGTCGTGCTCTCCGTCATGGAATACAGCTTTATCGGCGGCTCCATGGGATCGGTCGTCGGCGAAACCATCGCCCGCGCCGTCGATCGCTCCCTCGAGACCCGCCATCCTCTTATTATCGTTTCGGCCTCGGGCGGAGCCCGCATGATGGAGGGCATCGCCTCCCTGATGCAGCTTGCGAAGGTCTCCGCAGGACTGGCGCGGATGGACGACGAGAAGATCCCCTACATCTCCGTGATGACCGATCCCACCACCGGTGGCGTCACCGCGAGCTTCGCGATGCTGGGTGACCTCAACATTGCCGAACCTGGCGCCTTGATCGGCTTTGCCGGCCCTCGTGTCATCGAACAGACCATTCGCCAGAAGCTTCCCGAAGGCTTCCAGCGCTCCGAGTTCCTGCTCGAGCACGGTTTTCTCGACGCCATCGTCGGCCGCAAGGAGATGAAGCAGTATCTCTCGCAGGCCCTCACATGGGCGACCTCGCAGGAAGTCTCCTAAAGACTGGCGCACCAGCAGCGGGCGCCAGTCTCACCCAAGGGAAGCTAAGAATCGATCGTCGGTTCGAACCCATTTCGTACAACCAGAAAACGGCCCTTTCCCGACCCGCAACTCTTCTTCGACAGGTTCAGGCCGGACGCTGAAACGGCCGTATCCCCTGCGATTTCACACGGGTCGCATTCAGAAACCCTTCGCGCTCGCTCTTCGCCTTGTCACTCGCGCCCCACGAACTCTCCTTGGGACGCGCCGGTCCGGCCCAGGAGTCCGCTTCAATCATCGCCACGGTCTCCCGGTCATAGCCCATACGCTCGAGAATGGGAATCTCATCGTGATCGGACGCAGGCTCCACGAAGCTCTCCTTCTTTTCGGAGACGGCTTCCTTCGTGTTTTTGCTCACTTGCAGGCCGGCCATCATCGACGCCGTAAAGTTGTCCATCAGCCGCTGCACGCACTTCTGTCCGCACAGATGCTTCATATTCTTTCGAGCGCCCTTCGGTGACTGCCATCCGCGCAGCCTGAGCTCGCCGCCTACCTCGTCCGCCACAAACCAATGACTCGCGGGCTCCAGCCTCTCCGCCCCACATATATCGCAATTGATTGCCTGCCGGATCATCTCTCCCTCTCCCTGGTGCCTGACGGCACAGTGCTCTCATCGGCAGGAACCAAAGCTAGATGAGCCCTTCTGGAAGAGCCTTTTATGGAAGAGAGTCATTTCGAAAGGCGCCAGCCGGTACAGATCTGCTCAGGCGCGACGGAACAATCGCTGCAGCGAGCTCGGCGCGGCGATACCAAGTAGCCGACAGAAGACCAGGTACAGAACTCCGAACAGCGGAAGCACAATCGCACCCACGGTCAAAGCCGAGAGATGGCCGGGAGGGATGGGAAGCAGCCGCTTTGCGCCGTACCCGATCAGTGCGGCCAGAACCGCCGCACCCCAGAGCTTCGCTGTGCGGGAGCGCTGCGACGGAACCGCGCCGATTCTCCTGTGAAGCTCACGTCGCAGAAGAACAAACTCGACCCAGCCGGCAAGACCGGCAGAGAATGTCAGTCCGGCCACGCCCCACAGACGATCCACACCCAGCAGCTTCGGCAGCGGCAGGGCGAAGAAGTACCCCAGGGCCACCGTGAGGACCACCCGTATGACCGCAAAGATCAGCGGCGTCCGCGTATCGCGCAGCGCATAGAAGGCCGACGCATACAGCCTTCCGGATGTTGAAGCCAGCAGCCCGACGGCAGAACCCGCGAGCACGCTCCAGACCAGCGTCACATCCTTCGCCGTGAACTGACCGGTCCGGTAAATCGCCGCCACGATGACGTCGCCCAGGATCAGGAACGCCACTGCCGAAGGAACTACAAAGAACGCAATGTTCTTAAGTCCCTGTGCCAGCCGTTCGCGCAGCACTCCACCAACCTGCTCCGAACTTCCCAACGCGCTCGACATTGCCGGCAGTTCAGCGGCGGAGACGGCCATTCCGAACAGGCTGACAGGAAGCGAATTCAGGGTCTGTGCATACGCAAGCGCGGAGACGGCGCTGGTCGGCAGAAAGCTCGCGATCATGGAATCGAGAAACGCACTGACCTGGACCACTCCGCGTCCGAAGAAGACCGGGAAGAAGTTACGAACCACGGTCCGCACAGAATTATCGCGCAAACGGAGCCGCAAAACCAACGGCCGAAGCAGGCGCAGAACTGCCGGCAACAGGACTGCAAACTGCAGGCCGCTGCCGATCACCGAAGCCCATGCGATCACGATGGCCAGGTGCACCTGCCCCTGGCGTCCGTCATCCCATAGAAAGGCCGCGATCATCGTTACGTTCCAGACCACAGGAGCGGCATAGGAAAGCAGGAACTTCCTGTGGCTGTTCAGGACTCCCAGGCACCACGAATAGAACACCAGCAGGGCCGCTCCCGGAAACAGGATTCGCACCAGGCGAATGGTCAAGGCGCGCTTCTCGCCGTCGAAGCCTGCCGCAATGACGTCGCTCAACAGTGGAGCAGCGAAGACCCCCACCAACACCAGCACCGACGTGACGAGCACGAGGATCGCGAAGATCGCCTCCGCAAGCTCCGAAGCCTCCTCATTGCGCTCCTCTGCCCGCAATCGCGCGTAGACCGGGATAAAGGACGCAGATAGAACGCCTTCGCCGAAGAGGTTCTGCAGGAAGTTTGGGATACGGAAGGCGGCACGAAACGCATCGGCGATATCGGAGTTGCCGAGGTAGTGGGCGAAGACACGATCCCGAACCAGGCCGAGCAGACGGCTCATCAGGATGCCGCTGGCAACGGCGACAGCCGAGGATCGGGCCAGAAGGCCTTTAGGATGGGGTGGGGTCACTGATTTTGAGGGCGGATTGCTCACCGTACCTTTAACTTTACCGGCCCGGCGCACCTTCCACATCACATAGATAAAGAAGAGTTAACAGGAAGGATCACGCAACGTCTCATTTGCTTCACCACGAGCTAATAAGATTTAGACAAGTCATGGAAGCCGCCCGCCCATCCCGCACCGCACTCCGTGTCGCCATGCGACGAGCCGCACATCAGCTTTACGACGCGCAGCCGCTCGTCTTCGACGACCCCATCGCGGTCCCCATCCTCGGCAACGAATACCTTCCCGAAGTCGAGCGCACGATCACCAAGCTTCAAAAGCCCTTCTCCGTCTCGCTGCGCGCGTTCCTCGTCGCGCGCAGTCGTTATGCGGAAGATTTGCTCGCCGCGGCGGTTGCACGCGGTGTCGGTCAATATGTCCTCTTAGGCGCTGGACTCGACACCTTTGCATATCGGAACCCCTTCCCCGGTCTTCACGTCTTCGAGGTCGACCATCCCGCCACGCAGCAGTGGAAGCACGAGCTACTTGCCTCCAACAATATCTCGATCCCGTCCAACCTGACCTACACGCCAGTGGACTTCGAGCATCAGCAGCTCGCAACGCAGCTTGCGGCCGCAGACTTCGATGCCTCCGTGCCCACGTTCTTTGCCTGGCTCGGTGTCGTACCTTACCTGACGAATGCTGCCTTTCGCTCGACCCTCGCACTCATCGCCTCCTCGCTCGCGGGCAGTGGCGTAGTCATGGACTACGGTCAGCCGCGTTCGGCTCTGCCATTTTTCGAGCAGCTCGCGCACGATTCGCTAGCCTCACGGGTTCAGCTGGCAGGCGAACCCTTTCAGCTCTTCTTCACCCCTTCAGAGATGGCAAGCGAGCTCGCCGCCTTTCGCACCATCGAAGACCTCGGCAGCGACGAGTTGAACGCCCGCTACTTCACAGATCGCAAGGACAACCTGAAGCTGCTGGGCAGCGCAGGCCGAATCGTAAGTGCGTGGTTATAAATTCTCACGTAGGTATACCATCGCTAGCGTGAATCTTCCTGTGCAGCCGCCGGTCCTGCCCATGCTCGCCAAGCGGGTCGATGAGATCCCAAATGGGGATTCCTGGATCTTTGAGCCCAAGTGGGATGGCTTTCGCGCGCTGCTGTTCCGCGACGGCGACGATCTCATGATTCAGAGCCGAGACCAGAAGCCACTCGACCGCTACTTCCCCGAGCTCTTTGAGCCTTTGAAATCGCGGCTTCCTGAACGCTGCGTACTCGATGGCGAGATCGTCATCGCGGGAAGCGACGGCCTCGACTTCGACGCGCTCCAGCTCCGCATCCATCCCGCGGCCTCTCGCATCAAGATGCTCTCGCAACAGATTCCCGCCTCCATCGTCTTCTTCGATGTGCTCGCCATCGGGGATCGCGATCTTAGTCAGCAGCCCTTTGAAGACCGGCGCACGCAGCTTGAATCGCTGCTCGCATCCGCAGAGCCGCCGCTCCACATCACCCCGGCCACGCGCGACGTCGCCACCGCGCGCGACTGGTTTCAGCGCTTCGAGGGAGCAGGGCTCGACGGCGTGATCGCCAAGCCCGCAAGCGGCACCTACCAGCCCAACAAGCGCACCATGCTCAAGGTGAAGCACGAGCGCGACTGCGACTGTGTCGTTGCAGGTTTTCGCTGGCACAAGGACGCGGAGAACGAGGCGATCGGCTCTCTTCTGCTCGGCCTTTACGATGCCTCGGGCTCGCTGCAGCACGTCGGCGTCTGCGCAAGCTTTACCCAGGCGAAGCGGCGTGAGCTCGTCAAGTTTCTCGAGCCCTATCGCCGCAGCGCACTCACAGATCATCCCTGGCGCGCATGGGCCGAGGCTGGGTCCGAGGCCAGCGGCGCAGCCGAAGACCAGCGCATGCCCGGCGGCCAGAGCCGATGGAGCCAGGGCAAGGACCTCTCCTGGCAGCCGTTGCGACCCGAGCTCGTGGTCGAGGTCGCCTACGAACACATGCAGGGCACGCGCTTTCGCCACATGGCCCAGTTTCGCCACTGGCGCACCGACAAGCCACCTGCCGAATGCACCTACGCTCAGCTCGAGGTCGTCGCCCCGCATGAGCTCGCTGCCATCTTCGCTACTGGCCGCTGAGAACACCCGCTACGACTTCGCCCATACACTCGCGTTCAGGCACTCGACCACGCCATCGATAATGGCGCCCAGCCCTGCTGTAAAACGGTCGGCGTCGACGATCTGCTTCGACGTCACCGCATCGGTGATGTTGATGGCCGCGCCCACAATTTCAATCGCGGCCTTCTTCTTCTGCTCGCCACCACCTTCCCCGATCAGAGCCTCGGTACCGTGCAGCGCAGCAGGCAGAAATGCCAGTCCGCGGAGGAAGATCTTTAGAAAGTCCATTGCTGTTCTCCTGTAGTTTTCGTCCTTGGGCTATCGCCGGAAATAGTCGATTGCAATGTGAGCGAGAGTCACCAAAGCGCCTACAGCCGTGGTGAATCCCTTTACACGCTGCACGCTTCGCTCGTGCCGCTCCACCCGTTCTTCGAGGTGAATCAACCTTCCCGGTTGACCTACTCCGAGCAAATTGTCCATCTGGCTCTTCAACACACGCAGGTCCCCGAGGACCTTGCTTTCAAACTCCGTCATCCTGTAGCTCCCAACAAGCCCGTCAGAAAGCGACGGGCAGATTTGTAAACACCGCACTTGAAAAACGCGAGTACACCGGCGGATTGGATCCGTCGTACATGCGCACGTAGTAACGCTCGACCTGGGCCTCGCGCGGAATCGAAAAGCTTCGCACCGGCGAACGCAACACCAGATCCTGATCGACACCCGGGCCGAAGTCCCAGTCGCGACGCCGAACCTCGAAGCCGCCCCCGGGCGGCGGATTGGTTCCGGCGTCCACTTGCAGCGCTGTCCCCGTCGCGCTCACCACCTGCAGGGATTGCAGGTTCGGCAGCACGGCTCCGGGCGCGCTTGCCGCCGTTTCGGGCAACAACGCATCCACGGCGACAGCCTCGGACAGCTTCAGTCCCAGGCCCTCCGCCCAGTCGTTGGCGCAGGCGATGCGATACTGCATCAGCTCGGGCCGGGCATGGCCGTCGTCGATCGTTACGTTGCGCACAATCAGCTTCAGCGTATCGTCGCCGGAGTTTACTTCGAGCACATCGCCGGGCCAGATATCCGCCGCGGGATTGATCATCGTGTAGCTGCCGGAGACCGCTGCCGACCGGCTGGATGCGAATCGCAGCACCGCCAGCGCTGCGTTTTCGCAGTCCTGCGTACTGCGTGCAGGAGGGCTAAGCACCTTACCCAGCCACTGCGCCGCGCCGGGTATGCCTCCCGCGGCCTCCGCCTCCACACTGGCCGGATCGTTCAGTCGCGCAACCGACCGCCTGCGTCCGCGATACCAGACGGTAAACCGCTCGCCAACTACGGGAATCCTGCCGGAGAAGAAGGTGATTCTACCCGCCGACGAGACCATGCAGTCCACGCCCTCACCCGCTGCTCCCGTCATGCGTACGATTTGTGTGCCGTCGGCCATCGTGCTGACGATCCACACAGACCCCGCCTGCGTGATGCGACAGTATCCCAGAGAGCCGATCAGCTCCACGCTGTCTAAGGCCGCGAAGCTGCAGCGTGCTGGTGACGTCGCCACCTGGCCGGAGTAGAGCACCGTCGCAGGCATGTTCGAAGAGATGCCCTGGTCGACCAGCTCGAACAGCAGCGACATCGGCGCATCTACCGACCCGCCACCGAAGGATTGAAGCACGCCATCCACCATCGTGTACCAGGTCTGTAACACACGCTCGGTCTCCGGACAGTGAAGCCGGATGCGCAGCGTGTACTTGTGTCCGTTGAGCACCGTGAATGGCGTCCCGACCTCAGCGCCGTTCACGAATGGAACCACCAGAGTCGCTCCACCGCTCTGCCGCACGTTGTATCCGGCGAAGCAGTTCGCGCTCAGCACGGCTCCGTTATACAAACCGCAGAGGATGCCCGTGCTCGGACTGCTGAGCTGGAGGCTTCCCATTTCGACGATGAGCGTTCCTCCCATCTCGATCAGGTCGAGCCCGGTCAGGGTCGTCTGTCCGTCGAGGCCGTTGCCGCCGGTCATCGTGAGTCCCGACGAAGTGATGGAGAGAAACGAGCCGGGATCTCGAACCGACCAGATGCCAGGGTTGATCGTGCCCTGGTTGAAGCTGTCCAGAAAGACCTGCGAAGCAGTCGAGCTGGCGGCGGAGCGGGTTATGCGAGTGGGACGGTACGGGGCTTCCGCGAGATCGAAGACGCTGGTCGTTGCATCCCCCTGGAAGGTCTCCATGATGTATGCCGCCGGTTCCATATCGCCGCTCAGAGTCACGTCGTTGGCAAGCTCGCGCACCGACGCCGTTCTCAACGCTGCGATATCGAGAGTTCCATCGCCATCGTTCAACACATGCGTCGTCGTACCTGCGGTCCGCAGGCTCACGGCTCCGTCCAGTACGCGGTAGGAGGCGTAGGCCGCATCTGCGATCTCGCCCGCGTTGGCTGACCACGACGAAGCCTGCGCAGGCGCGAAGACCCCCACTGTGCCCGAATCGTCGATCGCCTCGGTTACAAAGCGTCCTGCGTCCACACGACTGGTCAGCGTTCGCAGCAGCTCGCCGCCTGGCTGGGCGAGACCGGTACCCCCCGGGGGCGTGCTCTGCTTGTCGAGCAGCCACTCGTCACTGAGGGCGCTGAACGTAAGCCGATAGACCGGTCCGACGCTCGCCATGCCGGCGTAGATGCTCTCCGGCTCCGTCGCCATATACCCCGTAAACAACAGCGTACCGTCGTCCGCCGAGACCACAATCCGCGCACGCCTCACCGGCACGGGAAGGCCGGACGCGCTCACATCCAGCATTCCCGTACAGCGCGAAGGAGCATTGAGGGTCCGCTCGATCTTCAGAGGTCCGGCGGCGGAGACGGACGCAGTGTAATCGCGCACGCCCGCTCCGTCGAGATTGTCGATCGTTATCCTCACTGCTGAACCTCCTTGCTCGCAAGCGGCGCGAGACCGCGCATCTCGCGCACCTCGTTGACCGTGAGCACGCCAGCCTCAATCAGCGTCTTCTGAATCGCGGCTTCGCTGGCGTCGTCGCGGCCCTCCAGCTCGTTGAAGCAGAACTCGAACTCGCGCCAGCCCAGCTTCTTGGCGAAGAGGTCGCGCGTGATGTGCTCGGCGAGTAACTTCGCCACAGGGACAACAGCGCTCTGGAAGGCCTCATCGGCAAGTTCAGCGGCGGTCGAGCGATTGACGTCGCCCTCGACGCCCAGCAGCATCGGCGGAAGCTCGAAGGCGTTGGCGATCATGCGGATCAGCATCTCCTGCCACTGCAGCCGCAGATCGGCATCGGTGCCGCCCGCAAAGCGCAAGACCTCGGGCTTCTTCTCGCTGCTCAGCACCGGCACCCGGCCTGTGCCTTCAATCTCGTCCTGCCACCAGCGAATCAGCCGGTCGTGTTGCTCCGGTGTCGCCTCATTCAGCCACAGGGCGTACTGCACCACGGAGTTCGAGGCCAGCCGTCCCGCATAGCGATGCGCGCTGAGGAACTGGTTGACCGCTTCGAACGCGACCTCCAGCCTTCCCAGACCGAATGGGGTGTGGCTGCGTGGATTCAGCCGCACATAGATCAGCTCATCGTCGCGCAGCGGGACCAGGGCATCCGCGCCAAGTCTTCCCGTCGCCTGCGCGTAGCGCGGCGCTGCGGGATCGCCATCCCATCGGCTGTCGACCTGAATGGTTGCGCCATCCACGGCCCACAGATGAAAGGGCCGAAGCGGGTCTCCGGTCGCTTCCATCTCGACCGCCCCGAAACCTCCTACGAGAAGGTCCTCGATCACCTGTTCCCACAGCACGCGGAAGCTGTCGGAGGCATTGGGCTCCTCCATGCAGCGGCGAAGGATGCCGAGCCGTTCCTGCACGTTCTCGACTGCATCCGCCGAGTATCCTCGACGCACGCGAACCTGCCAGTCCATGCTGGCCACCTTGTCTTTCACCAGGTTGATCGCGCGGCGCACCACCGGCGTCTCGGAAAATTTTCTGAGATTCGCCGGCGTCGGTTTGGGCAACGCTTCCTGTCCCGAGCGCGCTCCCCGATAAGGCGTCAGGATCGAGGGCAGCATCCTCGTCTTCCTGTCGCCCCTGGTGGCATCACCCTCCGCCGCATCCACGCCGGCCAGCCTCTGCCAGACGTCCTTCACTGTCTCCCGAACTCCCATCTACTCACCTCGTCCTTCGCTGTGGTCTGTCGCAAAAAAGAAGGGCACGGCCTCGTCGGCCATGCCCGTGATTCTGTCTTGATGCTCTGTCTAGCTCGTCACACCCTCAACCCGTCACACCCTCAGCTCCAACCGCGCTGTTTCGGCAGCGCGCGCCAGGTCGTTCAACGTCACCACACGAATCGCCTCGCGCTCCATCGCCTCCACACCAAAGCGATACCGCTCCATCGCCTCGTCCTCAGCATCGGAGATCGAGCGTAGCGGCTCCACCACAGCCGTTAGTTCCAGCCGCGCACTTTCCACACGCTCCACGCCCTCGCGGAGTTGCGGAGCCGACCAGGCCAGCCCCTTCGCCGCTTCAACATCCCCTTCAAGCGAGACCGCCTGGAACAGGCGAATCACTCCCGACGCGTTTGCAGCACCTCCATCGACGCGGTAGCCGCAGTCGATCTTCATGGGATCGCCCGGCCGCGTGTAGAGAGAGGCCGCGATCCGTTTGCGCATCAGCCCCCACACGCCGGCACGCTCAAACTGGCTCCGCATCGCGCCCGCGATCGCGGCGCGTCCTGTCTTCTTCCGTTCCTGCTTCACCTTCAAAGGCTCGACGTACATCCGCATCAATTGCTCGAGCTCCGCCGCCATATTCTCGGCCAGCGATGCCCGCGCCTCGGAGATCTGCACCGAGTTCGAAAGCGTATCCTCGAGCAGTGGAAGCACCTCTTTCGTGTCCGCCGCCCCCAGCCGCAGCCGCTCCGCGATCTCGCCTTCGAGCGACTCCAGCAGGCCAAGATCGGCGTCGGCGTCCATGCAGCGCACGCGGCTCCAGTCGCGGGTAAACCGCACCACTGCGTTGGCATCGCGGCTGGACGAAGCATTGGCCTCGCGCAGCACCACCCCGATGTTCGTGAACTCGCCCTTCACCACATCCGGCACATACCGGATGAGAAAGAACTCGCATTGGACCCGCTCAGGCAATCAACCTCCAAAATGCAGCCTTCAGCTTCCCTACATTACAAATGTTCCCGCACCGCCCGCCTCCGCGAACTGCCGGGGCACAACAACCTTGGTAACCTTGTTCCACATCGGGAAGGGCTCCCGGTTCGAGTCGCGGAACGACGCGATCAGCTCGCGTACCCGCGACCGCCGCACAAGCATCTGTTCCATCAGGCGCTCGAGCACCGTGGTATCGCCGCCATACCACTCCGGCGGAACCTGCTCGGCGATCCTCCAGACTGTATCTGCCTCCATCGCCTCAACCTTGCTCAGCCACGGTTCAAAGCTCTCCCATCCCGTCACCGACGCATAGACGCGGTTGCGCTGATAGACGCCCCGCAGCGGCGAGTCGGGAAAGTTCCACTCGCCCGCGTTGAAGCAGAACCCCTGATCGATGAAGGTCGCGCGATACTTGCGCTCACGCGGCCTGCGCTCAAAGACCGCCTGGCGTCCGTTGCAGTTTCCCGCCCACTTATCGATCACAAGCATTCCGGCAAACTCCCGCAGGTTTCTCACCTCGTCGAGATGCGGATCGGGAAGGTAGTCCACCACCTGTCCCGGCATCAGCCCACCCACAAACTGCGATCCGAACTGCAGCCCCGGTCTGTATCGCTCGCGCTGTCCCCGAGGAAGCTCAACCACCATGTCCAGCGTGTTTGCGACCAGCCAATCCGTCACCTCGACGACATCGCACAACGGCACGGTAAGCCCGGCCACGGCAGCCAACCGGGTCGCCAGGAATTCGTTGGCGAGCACGCGGCAGTGCTGCGGATTGTTCTGAAACTTCACCACCCACAGCTTTCCGTCCGCACCCAGCATCAGCTGGCTCTGCGCGCCTCCCCGCATCCGTCGAATCGCCTGCACTGCAAGTACCGCCAAATCTGCCTTCCTCTCGCAACAGCAGAATACAGGGTGTGGGCGGCCGAGCCCCACCAGCTCTCTGCCGCCCGGATCCCGTTATGCACGCGTCAGCATCTCCGCCCGCACCGACTGCGCGATGGCCATCGCCATCAGGCAGTCGTCATGCGCGCCCGCTGCGGCACCGGTGCGTCCGTTCGGCCAGTTCACAAAGGTTCTGCACTCCCCCAGCAGCACCGAACTGGCAAACATCTCCGGCGACTGGACCAGAAGCGCGCCCATCCGGCCAATCATTCGCGGCTTGTTTCCTGCGGTCGTCAGCCAGCCCGCCGCTCCGTCCATCTCATAGACATTGGCATACCGATGCACACTGTCCAGGTACGCCAGCACGCCGGAGCCATGATTATTTCGCTCGACGGCGATCTTTGCGCTCCCATACTCCCGTGCGAGATCCACCGCTGCGCCTGCCAGTTCCAGCGGGCCCAGCTTCTGCCGCAGCTCGGCACACTGCAGACCGGTATGGAGCTCGATCACCTGCACGGCGGCATAGTCTCCCTCCGACCCGCCGCCCGCCGTATCGACCGCCACCAGGTAGCGATTGCCCGGAAGCGGAGGCAGCCAGAGCTGCAACGCACCTCCGCGCCGCGTCTCGATCGGAGCCGATGTCTTCGCAAGCCTCTCTTCGATCGCCGCAACATCGAAGCAGCAGTCACCGGTCGCGCGAAAGCAGGTAACCGCGTCTTCCGCAAACTCCTGCGATCGCAGACCCTGATAGCTGGTCTCAAGGTTTCGCCGGAATCCGATCTGCTGTGCCGTCAGGCCGTGTGCCAGAACCAGAGTCTTCTCCTTGGGAGTCAGATCTGTAACTGCACCTGCTACATAAGCCGACTCCATCCACCATGGGAAGAAGTGCTGTACCGTACCATTCGCCGCAGCCCGGTTCCACTCACTGTAGAAGCAGCCATAGGCTCCATTCGGGGTGGACTCGATGATCATCTCCCCTGCCGGCGAAAGGGCGGCACGCAGCCCGGCGAGAGTCTCCTGCGCATCGCCCGGCCAGCGACTCACCTCGCTCAGGTGCAGATTCTGGATCGAAAGCCCGCGTCCCGCGCCCTCATCGCCAGCGCTGAGAATGCGAAACTCGCTATCCAGCTCTGGAAAGCACATCTGCCCCACGTTGGCACGGCTGCGCCGCAGCGGACCCTCTCGAGCCTCCTGCGGCAACTGATCCCAGAAACGCTGCACCATGCGGAAGATTCCCTCCGCAGCTTCGCGAGTCTGCGCCACCTGTACGGTCAGCACGCCGCCAGCCGTAATGGTCTTCAGAAACAGCCTCGCCGCAACCCAGGTCGTCACGCCCATCTGCCGCGCCTTCAGAACGATATTCCATCGTTCGCGCCTCGCTTCGAAGGCGCGCTGCACCGCATTCGCTTCGAGGGGCTGTATCAGCCCATATCGATCGCGCACCTTCAGATGATGTTTAATCGCATCGATCATCTTCTCCGGGTTGGTGTCGATCTCCACTCCCAGCTTCAACAATCCATCTACATCCCATGTCATCTCCACCCGCCATTTCTTCTTTTAGCTCTTTGCCACACGAAGCGGCGGCCAGAGCTCCTCTGCTCTGACCGCCGCTCTCCGCTGCGATTACATCTCCCAATGACAGCCGCTCACGGTCCTGGGATTTGGAACATCCCGCAGAGTGAGGGTTCCATTGGAAGGCACCGTCACCGGACTTCCGAAGGCAATTCCATTGATCAGCTGGTTGGCATTCAATGGAGTCACCTTGACGGCGAACGCGGACTGCGGATTGTTGATGCGATACGTCGCTCCGCTTTGCCCCGTGCAATCCGGCAACGTCAGGTTCCCCGCACCGGCAACTCCGGCTAGCGAGATCACCCCGTCCCCGGCCGTCATGCTGTAAGGCAATGCCGTCACCGTGTGAGGATTGATCTCGTTGTAACCGAAGAAATAGTTCAGAGCATTGCTGGCCGCCGCGGCCATCAGCTGCTGCCCTGTTGCGCTGGGATGCGTATGGTCCGGTTGGAAATTGGAGTTCGTGTTCGCGCCGTCGGCCCCCAGCAGCGGGTTCGCGGCGAAGTCCAGAATGCCATCCGCCCCGGCACTCTTTGCCTGCTGCAGGATCAGCGCGTCATAAGCATTCTTCTGCACATCCATGGTTGGTGTGCCTGAGACGCTGCTGTTTCCGCCGTCTGAGAGCATCGTGCCCACGAAGACCCTGCAACCTGCCTCCTTGAGCGTCTGTATCTCCCCCGTCAGATACTGGAACGTCTGAGCGGGCGTAGCGTTGCCCAGGTCGTTGATCCCTGCATCGACCAGCGCTATGGCCTGACCGGCGTTCGTACTGCACCGCCTTGCCACGCGATTGGCCTCCGACCCCACAATCCCCTGAATCGTGGCGCCATAGATGCCCCAGTTCGTTCGCGTATAGCTCGGCTGATTCGTCAACGTAAGCTGCGACGACCAGGAATAAGCATCGTTGCACTGCGATCCATTCCACGAGCACGAGATGGAATCGCCAACGATGTGAAGCACCGGCGAATTGCTTGAAACCTGCTGCGGAACAACGGCCGCGCCACGGGCTGCCACCTCATTGGTCAGTGCGAGCGAGTCCGACAGAATCTGCGCCGGTGTAAGGGCAGTTGAGAAGAACCGTGCCCGATACATCGTGCCCAGAGTACCGCTCTGGGCGTATGGAGAAACCCCGCCACCGCCCAGGAAGTAGTTTCCGCCCGACTGAAGGCCAAAGGAGAAAGACTGAGTAGAGTACGGATACTCTATCCCGTCAATGTAGACGTGGTCGGGACTTCCACTGGAGGTGCCGAGCACATATGTAAGCACATGAAACCCACTGAACATCTGACTGCTGGTAAGGCGAACCATACCCCCGGCGAAGATTCCCGGCATGTACGCTCCCGGAACCGGACCGGCATGTAGCAGGTTGATACCGCTGCTCCCGAGACTGCTCGTAAGGAAGACTGGATACTGGTTCGATTGCGCCAGGCCGTTGGTCGCCGGGAAAGGATTTACGTAGACGGCGAACTCGAACGTCATCGTGCTGTTCAGAGTCGCCGGCAGCGTAACTCCCTGGTATGGGTTGGTAGATGTGAAGCTTAGACCATTCCGCACCCATACCGGTGCGTGGGTTCCGGACAGAAGAGTTCCATCGTTGCCGTTGCCGGTCGCATCGGTGACGACCGTTCCCGTAGCCTGCGTAAAGCTGTAGTCGGCCGTCGCACCTGGCGTCAACGTGGATCCGGGTACAGTACTGCCCGAGCTGGAGACGCCTCCCGCAGGCACAGTCCACATGCCATCCTCGCGGAGAAACCGGGTTGTTCCGGCAGTTGCGCCGGGATCGGGTACGGCACCCTGCGCGTGCGAGGCTCCCGAGGCCTTGAACACTGGAAATTGAACGGCTGTTGCGATATTCACGTCCACATAGTTCTTGCTGGCCGCCTGCGACGGCGTCGTGGGATCGCCCGCAAGGGTCAACGGCCCGCTCATTGAGGCACCGCTCTTGAGGACGTATGGGTTCGAGGAATCGAGGGGGGCTCCAGCAACCGCCGCAGCAATCGCGGTATCGACATAGCTCTTGCTGACCGTCTGCATCGCTACGGAAGTGGGGAGCACCGTGCTGCGCACCGCGCTGATATGCACCGGCGCCTGGCTTACGGGAACTACCCAGTACTCGCGACTGACGCTGCCGTCGTCCAGATGATAGACCGCGGTGTAGTAGGTTCCGATCGGACTTGCGCCCGCATTCGGGGTTAGCCGAATGTCAAGCAAACCAGACAAGCTGAGCGTCGCCGACGTACTTCCGGTCGCCACCGCCTGACCCGACGATGTCGTAAACGCAGGCCAGCTGATAAGAACGGACCCACCCGCCGGAGTGCCATTCGCACGATAGATCGTGTCTGTAACCTCAGTTGTTACAACCTGGCTCCATGCCGGGGCTGTAAGCAAAGTAAGCATTCCGGGTATCGCCAGCAGAATCCCGGCCAGCGTCCATCCTCCCTGCCTCAAGCTCATCGTTTGCTCTCTTTCTTGGTCCCACTGTTGTTTGTCGTTGTGGCGCTGCCAGGCTTCGATGTCGGGTTAGGCCGGCAGATAACTGCGGAAGCACAGAACTCTCTCGCTGTCGCTCGTATCGATCACTGGGAGCGCGCGGAAGGCGCCAGCCAGTCGAAGGCGATCGAGTGGAGGCGAGAGAGTCTCTCGCGTCTCCGCGGCTCCCTGCATCGTCTGGAGGCGTGGATAGTGATAGATCACCCGGTCGCCCTGCTCCCCCTGCATCACAAACAGGGCGGACCACTCCTGGAAAAAGCAGCCGCCCTCACGATCGACGAAGCCAATCATCCGGCTAAGCTGCATACCGGCTGCAGGTGCTCCGGCCAGAAGCGGAGCTTCCAGTTCCAGCGCGCCGGCGTTGATCGTTGCGATTCGGCCGACATTCAGCGAAATGCGCCGGATATAGTTTTGATCGCCATTCACCTCGGAAGGAGAACGGAGATAGGTTCCACTTACGCCGCTACCGAGATATCCGGTCTGGCCGGTGTAATCCACATCGACCGAGACCAGGTCTCCCACGGAAAAGCCTGTCGCAGCAGACCCAATCTGCAGCGAAGACGCCGTCGAGCCCGGCTGCAAGGGAACCGGAGCGGCGGCAATGCCCCCGCTTCCGTTTGGTGCGGCCGCGTTCCCGGTCTCCAGCAGATTCATCTGTTGCGAGCCGCACGCCAGTGCCATCTGCAGCTTTCCCCAGCAGGTGAACTCTATCTCGACGATGGCTTCAAACAGGGTCCGTACCTGAGTTGCGGTAAACGCCGGCGAGCCTGCCTGCAGGGGGCTTACACCACTGTTCGTTCCCTCCCCGCTTCTTCGGCGAAAAGCCTCGCACCATCCCAGGTCGAGCCACGGAGCCGGGGGCGTGTCGAGCCCAAACCTGCCGTCCCGCGCGGCATCGAAGATTGTCGGAACTCCTGTTGCTCGATTCACAGGAGCAAAGTAGGCGCGAAGCCGGCGTGTAACCGGCGACACGCCATTTGAGAGATCACTCATCGTTCACCTGCTTCCTGGTAGCTGTACACGTCCACGGTTGCCACGCGTTCCAGCTGTTCTCCGTTGAGCTGGAGAGGCTCGAAAGCTACGTCGCTCCAAAAGATGTTTGTCTGTGGAGCCTCTGGTCCGGATGGGATCGCATAGTCTTTTTTGGCAGCGTTTTGTGGCGCCTCATTTACGGCAGCCGCCAGTTCCGCATCCATAACAGTTATCAACCTCCCGCGATCCATTCCGCCATTGCCCGGGTTCCCCGCTGTGGAATAGTGGATCTCGCAGCGCATCTTCATCAATGGCATCGCAGCGCCGGGATTCACTGACAGAGCAGTCCACCGAAGTCGAAATGCATTTGCCGGTGGATACTCCACGGCAAGCTCGTTTTCCTCCACCAGCACACCGGGCCTGAGAACTCCCCGCACCAGTACGGTACGTGCGGGATTCAAGGACGCGATACGGTCCCTCATGGCGATATAGAACGTGTCTTTTGCACGCTGCATAACATGTAACCTCTTCCGTAGCAAATGACTCCCCACGTCTATGGGGCGTTTTGGATTGCTTCCCGCAGTGCCAGCCTGTAGGCGTAGACAGCACCGCCTGCCTCGAGCTCCGTCGCAGCGGTAATCGTGAGCAGCGCGTCGTCGACCAGAACACCGAACGCAGAGGCAAATAGGGCATCGGCCGATGCAAATTTCGCCGAACCAGTGAGTGACTCCACGGCGCTCGCAGAGACGATGAGATCGCGGCGAAGGGCCTTACCCTCCGCAGATTGTGTGGCAGCGTTTCGAAAGACGACCGGCGATAGCTGGATATCCTGAAACTGCGGCGTCGCCAGCCCCAGTTGCTCGGCAGGATCGCCGGGGATCGCCGGGGCGGGTATCCGCAGCATGACGGAGCGAGCACCAGCGCTGGAAAACAGAGCATCTGCCGCGCGTCGAAGTGCAATTGGAGATCGTGCGGTCTGAGTCATAGCGTCATCCAAGCCTCTCCGCGACGTAAGGACGCAAGAGTGTCTGCACCTGGACGTCAACCAACGATCCGGCGAAGTACTCCATCTGCATCGTGTCGATGCGGCTGCTCCTGACATTCATCGCCGGCATAGCCTGGGCATTCTTCACCACCTGCGCGCAGGCAACCTTGACTGCCGGGGGAATGATCGTCAGACCGGAGGTATAGGTCACCTCGACTTCGTTGTAGTTCAGGCCGAGAAAGTTCTCCGGAAACGTCACCTCTCCCGCCGCAAGATTGATGTCGAGACTTGCCGGGTCCAGGTCACTCCAGCTTCCAGGCACACCGAAGACAAAGGCGACCTGTTCACGAAACAGATCGGCCGTTTCGCCGCGCCGCGGTTTTCCGAAGCGGACTTTCACCTGCACCAGCGGTGAATCGGCTCCCTCCGCAGCCGCAAGCGGACGGTAACTGAGCCGCGCCGTCTGCGAGCCTGATGTAAGACGGATCCTCTCCACATATTGCGTAACCAGCAGACTGGGGCGCCTGCAATAGGCCTCCATCAGCACTGACGCCGTCACGACCAGATCATCCGCGGTCTCCGGACTGAGTCCGTACTCCACATATTCGGTAGGTAACAAATACCCCACAGCACCACCTCCCTATAAAAGAACAGGGACCGGCACAAATGGCCGATCCCTGCTTGTTTGCCTTCTTCCTCAGCGTCCGGAAGGTTCGCCGCACGCACCGACTGGGGTTTAGCGATCGACCAGTACCTGGCTGTGCGCGTAACCCGCACCCTTGACCACGAGACCACCGAACTTGACGACCACATACTGCGACGCCAGCGAGCCCGGAACTCCGAGTTGGAAGACGCGTGGGTTGGGATCACCAAGCCAGTGATACTCGATCAGGTCTTCGGTCACGATGTAGGCCGGAAGAACGGCGGTTCCCGAGCCGGGAGTACCGGTGTAGCTCAGCGTCCACTCGGGGATCAGAGGGAGGTCGCCAGCCTGCGTCGAGAGCGTCTTGACACTCACACCCGCAGCGATCTCCCTGGTCGACAGAACGACATTGAACTCCTGCTTCATCTCGCGGTCGATCAGATCGAGCAGTACGGGATTGGCATAGATCGCCGTAGGACGAACCCCGTATGAGGTATTCGCCAGCATCTTGGCAACCTGCGACTTGAGATTGTCGACGATGCTGTCGGTCGTTGCCACGGTCACACTGTTTCCACCCGCAGCGATCTGGCTGGCAGCGCCGAAATACTGTGCCGTGGTCGATGTGGCGAGGCTGGTATCGTTGCCGTTCCAGAGAGCGACGTCGTGGGTCCGGAGAACACCATCCACCGTGTCCGCCAGATCCTTGGCCTGCAGGTAAGCGAATTGGCTCTGCTGCTGGCCAAGTTCGAGATCGAACAGGTTGTAGTTGATCTGGGCCACCAGCGCCTTGAGGGGAACACTGCGCTCGACGCGAGTCGGGGTCACCAACGGGGCCACAATGTTGCGCGGATCCACAAATCCCGACGTTGCAGACGGGGCTGGAATCGCCGTCTCCTCGAAGAACCGCGAGGGATGGCCGGTCGCGGGAACCTGCTTGATACGTTGTCCAAAGATGCCGCGACGCCGCACCAGGTCTGTAATCTCGGACTGATAGGCGGGGACTTCAATCGCTCCCGGACCCATGAAATCGGCAGCTGCGTGAATCTCAGTAAACTTCGCGTTCATCATTCTCCCTTTCAAAAGAAAAGGCGCAGCTCTCGAGAGCCACGCCTTCGTGTTCGTCCTGCATTTTCAAAAACGAAAAAGTGCCTGCGAGCGTCTTCTAGCTCAACATTCCCGCACGCATCAGTTGCGCCTTCACGGCGATTCGCTGCTCCACGCTCAGGCTGCCGAGCGCGGCGTCGAGAGCGCCAGCGTCCAGCGAATCGATCGTGACTCCCTGTTTCGCCAGCATGTTCGCCATGCCCGTGGGCAAAGTCTTGCGCCCATTTGCAACGACAGTCGTCGCAGTGGCCGTGGCTTCGGCCTCCAGTTGCGCGATCTTCGCTTCAGCCATGGCAAGCCGCTCTTCGAGGGCCGCCTCTACCGTCGCCGAGATGCGTCCAATCGTCAACTCCGACTGCTGCTGGCGGTCCGACAGCCGCTGCATGGCCTGCTCCAACAGCGTAGCCGCTGCGGCGAGGCGCTCCACTGGCGCCTCCATCTCAACGCTGGACACATTCTCCATCTCTAATTCCATCGTTCTCCTCGCTTTCATCATTTCGATCTGCCACTAAACCGTCGCCGGTGCCTGTGCCTGCTGCACATTGAGAATGGCGACTACCGCCGAGATAATGGACGCGATGAAGCCCGAGTCCGCATTGATTCCTGCCTTCGCCAGCAACGCAGTCACTGCCTGCTCGGTAAGAAGCAGCACCTCACTCAGCTTTTCGGCACCTGTTCCACTCTGAGCACCGCTGGCCGCATATTTCTGCTCCACCAGCAGAACGGCGTTCTGGATCAAAGTCGTGGCATCCACAATCTCAGCCGCGACAGGTGATGCTGCCGGAAAAAGCAACACCAGCAATTTCTCTACCGGAATGGCATAATTCAGTGCCCACTTCAGTCCTTTTTCGAAACCTTTTCCGACTGCTTCGAGCACACCGATAAAGCTCATCGTTCCTCCTTTGGTAAAACTCCTCTTGCGCCTCCCTCTACCTGACAGCGGATACCTGACGGGACTGCGCCGCGAGCCGCTGTACGCGGAAGCTCGTGCTGCGATACGCAGCTTTGTCCCTCAGCAGAATCGCTGCCCCCGTGAAGGTCGCGCGCGTCAGCGTCCAAACCGAAGCGCGCATATCGGCAACATGCGCGTCCGCCAGCTCGTAGCTCATGCCCATCGGCCCTGACGCGTGAATCTTTTCTTCCATCTCCGGAAAATCGCGCGCGAAAAGGTATCCCGCGACTCGAAGGCGACTGCCGTCGACCTCAGCCGAGGTGATGATGCCGCACTTCTGACGGGCATCATGACCATCCCATCCCGCCTTGTAGTCCACCGCCATACCGAGAAGACTGGGAAGCGCAGCCTCCGCTGCACTCCGCGTCAGGATGACCCTATGCCCGCGCGCACCGTTGGGGGCTTTATCGCTGGCGATATCGACCAGCGTCAGGACCCCTTCAAACGGCAAGCGGTTCGGATGTCCATGGACCACAGGAAACTCCACCGCCATCGCCCGCAGCTCTATCGATGCCGCGCCGCGGGTTGCGCTTGTTGTTCGCCGGTGCCCCCGGGCCGCCTTTGTCATGCGCTCTTCCATTCCGTCTCCCTTCGCCTGCAATACTTTCCCCTCAATGCAAAACGGGAGAGCACCCATCAGGGTCTCTCCCGTCTCATGTCTCGATTACCTTTCCAGAATAGCAAGTTGCACGAAACTAATCGGCAACTTTCAAGACAGCGATAACTACAAGCAATTCAATACGATATAGGCTACAAACGGATTTCCACATCTTGACAGGCTACGAGAGGCTCCAGAAGTCTTCGTTCCAGAAAGAGTCTCGTCAGCACGTCCAGCGCACGCTCATAGCGACGGAGCAGGGTCCGGACAGGCAGGTTCAGCATTCCCGCCGTCTCGCCCTGCGTATACTCCTGCATTGCGATCCGCGTGATCAGAAAATTCTGATCCTGGTTCAGTAGCTTCAGACAGCGGTCGACATCGTGAACGAAGATGACGACATCGTCGAAGCACCGCACGCGATATTGCGTGACCTTTCCTCGAAACATCTCGCGGCCCAGAAGAGAGGGAGCGCGTCCCGCTTCCATCGAAAGCTTCACATAGCGCCGTAACAGGCCCTCCGTGTACTTCCGATAGAACGCCAGCTCTGGCGCGACCCTCACTTCAGTTTTCTTCGCTACGGGAGCAGACGTCTCCTCGGCTGTTGCCCATACCACCGGCAGAATAACGACGGCTGCATTCATCGGGCACCTCCAGACGCTTCGACTGCTCCATTGCAGCGAGGACCGCGTTCAGGACGCCTTTTACGGCCACCGGCATGCTTTCCGCGAGGTGCCGGAAATTCTGCCAGACGGGCGGCGCACTGTCGACAGTAGATGCCATCCGCGTTTCCTCCGCGAAGCCAGAGAGCTCCGCAGCCTTCACATACTTTCAGATCCAATCGCAAGTACTTCATGTAAGTCCCTTTCAAAGCGTAAGTCTCCCCTGGCGGGCCTTTGTTTTTCAGCGGTCGAAAGGGCTCGCGCAGGCTGCTGTGAATGCTGGCGCCTCGAGGATCCTCAGGGGTTCATCACGGGCTTGAGCAATCTTTCTTTTGTGTTATCTCGTGCAGCAAGTGACCTTTTGGGATAAATTCAACGCCATTTCCCTCCAAGGCATCAGCGATGGACAAGACGGCTACGCCGGCAGAGCCGGGTCGCCATCCATCTCTCCGAATTCGAGGAGGGAAAGTCTCAAGGTTATAGCTTTAGACAAAAATGATGTCAATGGCATTTTTTACCTCTGCCGCTTCATTCTAGAAACTGTCAGTTTTCAAATAGTTACATGTAATTGTTATTGCATAAAGATAAAGTTTCGCCTAATCTTCGTCTTGCAGAAAGATATCGACCTTCGTCGCAAACTTGAGAGATATGAATTTCCAAGATCTTCATGAGTTGGTTCGCCTGGAACTTCTTCGCCGGATCGAGCGCGGAATCTTGACTGGCAGCCGCTTAGCCCAGCAAACGGGATTTCAGCAAGCCCACATCTCAAATTTCCTCAATCGCAAACGGGCGCTCTCACTCGAGGGTCTCGATCGCGTGCTGGCCGCGCAGGACCTGCGTATCGAGGAGATCCTTCCGGTCGATTTAGCCGCGGGCGCCGCGGAGCCTTCCTGTGGCCCAGAGACCGAACCTGTGGAACTGGTCCCGATCGTCTCACCTTCCTCTGCAATGGACGATATCTCGATCGCCGCATCGGCTACCATCGAGACGATTCCAATTGCTACTTCGCGGCTTTATGAAAACCGCGCGCGGCCATCGGCGCGTCGAACTCACTGGCAGCGTTTTCTGGCGATACGCACAGATGCTCAGCAGGCCACCGCAATGGCACCGCTGCTTCCTACGGGGTCTGTTGCTGTGCTGGACCGGCACTACAACTCGCTCGCGCCCTACAGAGCAAATCAAGCCAGTATCTATGCGGTCCGGTTAGGCCCTATGCTCCTGCTTCGCCATGTCAACTTCGACGAGCGCCACCTCATTCTGAAGCCCTACGTCCGCGACTTTCCGGTGCAGCTGCTTCCGTTGGTTGCCAATGAATCTCCGGGAGACTACATCGTGGGACGAGTGTGCACAGTCATCGCGGACGTGTAATCCCATCAGGCCCGATTCTGGGCAGGTTGGTAAACTAGGAGGATGCTCGGAAAGCTTTACACGAAGTGGATGTACGCCTGGGAGACGGCGCTGACTACCCGCGACACCAATCGCATCGTCCGACCGTTGGAATGGGGGGAGGACTGGCTCAGCGATTCCATCGACGCCGGAGGTCTCCGTGGAGCTTCCGAGTTCGACCGCATGGTCTGGCTCAACGAAAAGATCGTCGAGCAGGCGGACACCTTCTTCGGCTATGAGTCGCCGATCGACTTCCGGCTGGAACACAGGCATCCGCAGCTCTTTCCCACCAACGTGCGTCCCGAGACCCTCGAGCAGGATGCGGAGCTCAGGCGACAGGCCCATTCGGGAGAGCTTTCCACCGTAGAGTTCCTGAGGTTTACTTCGCCGGTGGGGACGCGTTATCCGGAAAACGACACCGTCAATGCGCGCTGGTATCCGGCGTCGCCCGAAAAGCAGGCGGGCAAGCCGAAGCAGGCCATGATCGTCATGCCGCAATGGAACGCAGACGCCTTCAGCCACAACGCATTGTGCACGCTCTTCAATCGCTTTGGAATCTCGGCGCTGCGGTTGTCCAAGCCTTATCACGACATTCGGCGGCCGGCGGAGCTTGAGCGCTCAGACTATGCCGTCAGCTCTAACATCGGCCGCACCGTCGCGGCATGCCGGCAGGCCGTAGTAGATATCCGCAGTTGCGTCGATTGGCTCGAGCAGCAGGGTTACGAGCAGTTCGGGGTACTGGGAACGAGCCTCGGGAGCTGCTATGCCTTTATCGCCGCGGCCCATGATCCACGCCTGCGTGTCTGTGCCTTCAATCACGCCTCCACGTGGTTTGGGGACGTGGTATGGACAGGGCAAAGCACGCGGCACATCCGCGCGTCCTTCGAACGGGAAGGACTTACGCAGAACGATGTGCGTCGCATCTTCACCTCAGTCAGCCCGATGTCGTATATGGAGCGGTTCGCTGCAACGCCAAAGCAGGTGTTGGTCGTGCATGCGACCTACGACCTGACCTTCCTCGAGGAGTTCTCGCTGGATGTGCTCAGGAACTTTGACCGGCTCGGAGTTGACTACGTCTCGAAGGTGCTGCCCTGCGGGCACTATACGACAGGAGAGACCCCCTACAAGTACATGGACGGCTGGTACCTGGGATCGTTCATTTACAGCGCCTTCCGCAGGCTCGCAGCGGATGCGACCGAGATGAGCAGGCCGCTTCAGAGTCAATTGACTCCCTAACCCTCTCTAAAGCGCAGCGAGCCTCGACTCAGGAGGACGGGCCTCGCTCCGCCCTTCCCGTGCTTTGGCCAGCAACTCCAACGTGCGCGAGATGGGGAGTCCCATGACATTGAAAAAGCATCCTTCAATCCGAGGAATCCAGCGGGCCGCATAGCCCTGAATTCCATAGGCGCCGGCCTTATCCATGGCTTCGCCGCTGGCGAGATAGTGAACCATCTCTTCTTCGTCGATGAGATCGAAGAAGACCTGCGTGATCTCCACGTTGCTGAAGAGTCCACGGATCGAGACCGCGGCAATTCCAGTAAGAACCTGATGGGTGCGTCCGGCGAGCATCTCCAGCATGCGGCGGGCGTCTGCCACGTTAGCAGGTTTTCCAAGAATCGTCCCGTCGCAAACTACAGTCGTGTCCGCACCCAGCACAATAAGATCCTCGCTGATGTCCTGTCGACGAAGATCCCAGATAGCCTGCGCCTTCTCAAGCGCGAGTCGCTGTACATAGGTAGCCGGCGTCTCGCCTGGTTGCGTTCGCTCGTCAATATCTGCAGCCTCCACCGTGAAGTCAAGACCGGCGAGCTGCAGTAACTGGCTGCGACGAGGTGACGACGACGCGAGGATCAGCATAGTCAGCCTCGTTTCTCCTGCGGCTTCGACAACGAAACGTGGGCCTGCATCACGTGAGTCGCCTTGGGCGCAAGTGTTACGATGCCAGAGCCTGCATTGACCGTCTCAACACAAACCATCTCATGCCACTCGTCGGGTCCCATATCGGGTAGCTCTCTCCACGGATTGAAGACAACCGTGGTGTTGGAGTTCTGCTTCTCCACCGTGATCGTGCGTTTGAAGTGCTCATCATGGATAGCGCAGGTCGCCGTGGTGTTGGGATACACGCGATCGGTAAAGCCGGTCAACCTGAGCGGAACATTCGCAGCAGGTTTGAACCGGAAGTTATCCGTCTTGTCCACGTACCCCGTCGGCTCGAGACCCGTGATGGAGACTTCATGAACATCACCGACCGCGAAGTACGTGTGCAGCGCTTCTTCAAACTGCAGTGGGGTCTCCGAGTCGTTCGCGACCGCGAGGCGCATCGTAAGGCTTGGCCCGATCACCAGCTCAAAGGCGAGCCGGAAGCGATCGAACCCCATCTCGCGGCTTAGCTCGGTCGGTCCGAGCGTGAAGGTGAGGTGGAGATCATCGCCCGAAAGCGCAGCGAAGCTCAGGGTCCAGTCCTGAATACGAGCAAAGCCATGAGAGGGTCCCGGCTTGCCTTGGAAACGATCCTCCTTCGAATCCGTCGCAAACCAGGGAAATGCGATCGGAACTCCGCCGCGGATAGGCTTCCCGGGAAGAAAATCGCTCTTCCGGCTCATGAAGAGAACCGGACGCTCACCAGTCGGCTGCCAGTGGGCGAGGTGCGCTCCCTGCAGGTAAATGGTTGCGCTAGCCGCTGGAGAAGTAATTACAGCGCGCATCAGTCCCGCATGCTCATCGAAGCTGAGGACATTGGGAATTCCGAAGTGATCGTTAAGCTGCTGAAGGTCCATATCGGTATCAAGTGTAGCCTTTGCCGAGCCACAAATGCGCTCCGTGTGA
Organism: Edaphobacter modestus; assembly: GCF_004217555.1. Taxonomy (GTDB): domain Bacteria; phylum Acidobacteriota; class Terriglobia; order Terriglobales; family Acidobacteriaceae; genus Edaphobacter; species Edaphobacter modestus. The sequence goes on along the minus strand of NZ_SHKW01000001.1, from coordinate 3,738,941 downwards.
AAACCGGTCAAGGGCTTTGGTGCATATTACAGTCTGCTTTGTGAGATTTAGTGCGATACTGCCGTCTCCCCGGGAAATTATCAGCTTGAGGTATTCAAGAGATGAGCCAGCTTCGCCTCCGCATCTTTGATGGCAGCCGTCAGTTATTCTCCGCGCCAAAGAAGTTTCTAGTGCGCATTGTGGATGGAAACCAGAAACAGCATATCTGGGCAGAGTATGCATCGAATGACATCACGTTCAGTCTCCCCTTCTTCGATAATCTCGGCGACAACTACAGCGTGCTCGTCTCAACGGATGGCTACAAACAAGCTGGCATTTTTCCTGTAAAGCTCTCTAACGCCTACGTGAGGACCCTCGACGTCATGTTGGTCTCCACCACCCCGGGTTTTAGTTTTGTGAACGCGCGATGGGAAACCGTAAGGTCGAAGTATCCGTTCCTAGCGAGTGATGTCGAGAACGCAGCCGGAAAAGCTCGCTACGAAACTCTGCTGGATACTTCAGAAAGATCGCTTGCGTGCTTCCTGAATCTGGCCGCGGCGATGGAAGAGATACCACTCTCTCAGGGAACACCTCTGAGCTACATCAAGCAACTTCGCTGGGACCAGGACTTCAAACCGGCGCAGGATCGTTTCTTCTCATGGTGTGACCGCCAGCTCATTGACCAGGTGAGAATAGGGACGAGCATGGGGCAATTCTGCGAAGAGCCTGCGCCAGGGCTTCTGCACCCAGGAGCAACTCACTCCTGGAAGCAGGAGCGTTTTGGAGAGGCAAACGTTCAACTCACATTCCACGAGGGAGACGTCCAGGTAATCGGGGGCACCGAGTGCGTCACGCTCGAAGTGGATATCGATTACTATCGCGATCCCCTGGCGCACGCGATTCTTGAGGTTGTTCCCAACGGTTTGACCCACGCGCTCACCGATCCGGTCGAGGTTTACGTTCTGCGATGGATGGCCGGACAAATGGCCGGCGTGCCGGAGTTCGCGCCGTTGTACACGGTGACTAACTGACGGTCGACCAACGCGAGCGTTAATGCCGATCGGAAACTCCAACCGACTCCAGCGTGCCCGGCGAGGCTGATTGCGGATTTTCTCTCGAAGTTCCCCGCAGTTCGAGTGGAACCTCCGAAGTAGCGGCGAATCGCGTCGTCGGGAAAGCATCGGGATAGTGCTGCTGAATATAGGCGATCATCTGTTCCCGAACGAGGCAGCGCAGGTCAAAGTTTTCGCTTGAGTTGCGAGAGCTAACCAGGCAGCGCAGTTCCATCGTCCGCTCCGAGAGGTTCGTCACCTGCAGGCCACAGACCTTCTTGTCCCACAGGCGCGAGACCTCCACGACGCGGCGCAACTCAGTGCGCAGCTCTTCGACCGGGATGGAGTAGTCCACGTAGAGAAATGAGGTGCCGAGAATGTCAGAGGATTCCCTTGTCCAATTCTGGAACGAGTTCTCGATGAAGTACGTGAGCGGAACAATAAGACGGCGCAGGTCCCAGATGCGCACAACAACGTAGGCGGAGTTGATCTCTTCGATGCGGCCCCACTCGCCCTGGATAACCACTACATCGTCGATGCGAATGGGCTCCGTGAAGGCAATCTGAAGTCCCGCAAGGAAATTGGAGGCGGTCGATTTGGCCGCTGTGGCAAGGATGAGCGAGGCAATGCCTGCCGAAGCAAGCAGCCCGGATCCATAGTGCCAGATCCGCGGATCATTGAAGGTCCACAACAAAGCGCCGATCGTCACAACGACGATGAATGTAATAAGCATGCGGCGGAAGAGTTGAAACTGCGTGTGAATGCGACGGGCGCGAACATTGTTCTCCGCCTTGAGGTCGTACCGGCGGAGCATGATCTCCTGAAAAACATACACGCAGCCGACGGCAAACCAACCGAGACAGGCAACCACGGCCATCGCAATCCCTTGGCGGATGATGGCGTTCAGGTTTTCCGGCAACGGAGGAAGTAGCGGAAGCGCAATTCCAGCGCAGGTAAGAAAAAAAATGGCACGCGCGGGTTGGCTGAGATAGCGTCTAAGCCCCCAACCAGCCCCTACCTGTTGTTCTTCTTTCTTCTTCAGAATGCGGAACAGAACATAGTGGATGAGATTCGCTATAACGATAAATGCACAGAAATAAAAAATGGCAGCGAACCAGGGATGGCGGAAGTGGAATACGGAAGCGATCATCATAAATGGGTGCGGCTGCCAGCAGGCGCTATTTAGGAGGATGATAACCGACCATGGCTGGTTGCTTTCTTCTCTCTTCCGAGGTGGGTTGAAATTCGATGTGGGTTGAAATCGGAAGGTCTCCGCGGGATCGTGCGATGCGCAGAAAAAGTGATGTCCCGGGCTGTCTATAGTTTCGCCGCTGAGAGATCGAAGGAAGACAATGCGGTCAGACCCACACCCCGTCCGCAATCGGTCGCATAAACAATCGAAGTTGCTGCCGACCAGGACGGTGTATAGACGTTACAGTCCGCTTCTGTAAGGACCGTCGTACGTCGAGAGTCCACGTTCAACACGACGAGTTGCCAGCGATTGTGAATCAGCTGGGTCAAAGCTATGCGGTGCCCGTCTTCTGAAACAGCGAAGCTCCCAATCTCAACGTCTGGCACAAAGAACCTTACAGGCAAAGCGCCCGGCGTCATTGTGAAAAGGGCTGTACGTCCCTCATGTTGGGCGAGAAAGAGCAGAGCATCACTGCGAAGGAACGAGGCCTCGCGCACATCGTAGCTTTCATCCGTAATACGCAAAGGCAGCACCGCCCGCCCGTCACTGGATGAGGAAGTGGATAACGTCCAAAGGCTGCCCATACCTTTGTTCTCTCGAAGGAACGCAAGTTGCTTGCCGTCGGAGGAGATCGCCGGGGACTCGGCATCTTCCACTAAGACCGAACGGCCCGGGCCACGAATGATGCGAGAGCCTGACGCACCGGCAAGCTCAACAAGCAACGACCCGTCCCGTGCCACAGCGAACGAAAGCTGATCTGCAGGTCGCCGCGCATGAAGGCTGGCATCTGGGAGGACACTATGGCCCTCAGCATCAGAGATGCGATACCCATCAGGAGTCATTGCCACAAAAACCATAGGTCCGGAGCGCGACCGGGGCATTGTTGCAAGCAGTGTGGCAGCAGGTGGCACCAGACGGCGCCCCATCTCCTGCTCGCGGTGAAAGAAATGACGTCGATTCGTCGCTACACTCGAGGCCAGAGCGACGAGTGTGAAGAAGCAAAGCAGGGCGAATCGAGCACCTCTGAATTGCATCGTCCCTAAGGGACCACGGTACAGCCGAGCGAGGAAGATGACAAAAAGAACAATCCCAAACCACAGGCGCGAGAAAGCAAAGAGTGTATTTACGCCGGCACCGGCATGAGCTGGAAGCGCAATAAGCCCGGATTGAGAGATAAGGAAATAGAGCAGCGCGACCGCGATGGCGAGCCCGCGCCTGTTCTGCCGTATCAACACGTCCAGGAGCAGCACAACGCACAGGATCATCACCACGAAGTGATAGGTGGAAGGAACAGGCGACAGCAGTAATAGAGCGAAAAGAAAACCGGCCCACTCCATTTGCTCCCGCTCCTTATCTCCGTCGAAGGGGCGCAGAACGGCGAACAAGGGAAACAGTATCGTCGCCTGCCACAGCGGATACAGAAGGGCATAGAGAGTGGGCGATGCAAGCGCCGGGACGGGATTGAGCGCTGGCTCGAAGAGAAAGAGGCGATGAAAAAGAGCGGCCCCCGACCCGGCGCGAAGACTGTAAGGATCGAGCGTCTCCCCCTGCAGACTACGTGGAAGCATCTCGAACGCATACACACGAAGCGGTTCCCACCCCATCACCAGACCACCGACGATGAAGACCGCAAGAGCTGCGCCGCTCGTCGCCAGAACCGCACGCCACTGCCGCTTCCAAATAAAAAAAAGGATAAACGTGAGGGGGTACACCTTTAGCGCTGCCGCTAGCGCAATACACAACCCGCAGAGCACGACGTGATCGCGGCGATAAAAGAAGTAAGCCAGTACCATCAGCAACAGGACGAGCAGATGCATCTGTCCATAGAGAAAGCTGGTGCGAAGCGGCAACACCGCCAGCAACGTAATCAACCAGATACGCCGCCGCCCCAGCGAAGTGGAACGATGCATCAGTTCCGCGCTCGTGGCTAGAAACGCCAGGTTGACGATGATCCAGATACGTTTAGCCGTCAACGCGGAAAATATCGTAAGTGGAACGATCGGAAGGGCGGAGAACGGCGTAAGCCCTGCAAAGCCCACCAATGGCTGATCCAGGCCCCAGTGGTCCTTGATCCGCTGAAGCCAGACCCAGTCATAGATGCGGTCGAGACTATACCCCTCATGGAACAGACGGGCCACGAGATAGTAGTTCGGAAAGTCTGTGTTGAGCACCCGCCACGCTGGAATCAAGCCCTTCCATAGAAGAAGCATCGCAGCTGCAGCGCACAGCGCAATCTCGACACGCACGATCAGAGCTGAATCGCCAGCCTTGTGTTCGCTCATCATAGCCATCCGCTTCTGAGCTTATGGTGCACTTCGCTCATTCGGGTACAACGGGCCGCTCTTTTTACATCTTCGAGACAAGTTTGCCGACCAAAAGGGCCGCAGGCATTCAAGTTACCGGACATTTCCGCGGCCCGGTAAAATAGAAGAGATGGCGTTTACGGAACAATACGATGTGGTCGTCGTCGGTGCGGGGCATGCAGGCTGCGAGGCCGCCGTGGCTGCTGCGCGCATGGGACTACGCACGGCGATCTTTACGCTGAATCTCGACCTGATTGCCCAGATGAGCTGCAATCCCGCCATCGGCGGAATCGCCAAAGGGCATCTGGTGCGCGAGGTGGACGCACTGGGCGGCGTAATGGGCGAAGTCGCCGATGCCTGCGGAATTCAGTTCCGGCTGCTGAATACCTCGCGTGGACCAGCGGTATGGTCACCCCGCGCGCAGTGCGACAAGGCCCTCTATCGGGTAAAGATGCGCGAGGTGCTCGAAGCGCAGAAGAATCTTTTCATCAAGCAGGCCGAGGTGATTGATCTGATCGTCGAGGCCGACCGTTCTGTTCGCGGCGTAAAGCTGCGCGACGGGCGGCAGATCCACGCCACTGCCACGGTAGTGACGACAGGAACATTTTTGAACGGACTGATTCACTGTGGCGAACAGCAATATACAGCGGGGCGATCCGGTGAACCCGCAAGTGTGTTGCTGGGAGAGAGTCTGAAGAAGCTTGGCCTGCGCGAGTGCCGCTTGAAGACCGGAACCCCGCCACGGCTGGATGGACGAACCATCGACTGGGAACGCTTCGAAGAGCAACCGGGAGACACAGAGCCTACGCCGTTCAGTTTTCGTTCGCCCTTTGCGAAGGGCGGAGTTCCTCCACTGCGTCAGGTCAGTTGTCATATTGCCTACACCACCCCGGAGACATTGCAGCTCATTCGCGATAACGTGCATCGCTCGCCGATGTACACCGGGCAGATCGAGGCGGTCGGACCGCGTTATTGCCCATCGATCGAAGACAAGATCGTCCGCTTCCCTGATAAGACCCAGCACCAGTTTTTCCTCGAACCCGAGGGACTGAATACACACGAGGTCTATATCAACGGCATGAGCACCAGCCTGCCGATGGAGGTTCAGGCAGCGATGGTTCGCTCCATCCCGGGGCTTGAAAATGCCGAGATGCTGCGTCCGGGATATGCCATCGAGTACGATGCGATCGATCCAACGGAACTGAACCGCGCCCTGAAGGTGAAGAAGTTTGACGGCCTCTATCTCGCCGGACAGATCAATGGGACCAGCGGCTACGAGGAGGCCGCCTGCCAGGGCCTGATGGCTGGAATCAACGCCGCGCTCGGAGTGAAGGGCGAGCCCTCCTTCACGCTTGACCGCACTGAGGCGTACACCGGAATCCTGATCGACGACCTTATCAGCAAGGGAACCAACGAACCCTATCGCATGTTCACCTCGCGCGCAGAGTTCCGTCTGCATCTGCGCATCGACAACGCCGACCGTAGGCTGACACCGCATGGCCGAAGCCTGGGTCTGATCGGTGACGAGCCCTGGTCAGAATATGAAGCGCGACAGGAGCGAGGTTCCGCCTTTGCGAAGCTGCTGGAAACTACGAAGGTTCGTGTTGCGGAGCTTCCCGAGGGGTTGCGCAGTGAACTTGAAAGTACCAAGGTCGAGGGACTCACCTTTGCACAGCTTTTGAAGCGGCCCTCGATGAACATCGAGGCCGTCGGCCCTGTGCTGCGTGAGGCAATGGCTACGCAAGTCGAACTGGGTGAGTGGATGGAAGCCCTGGATGCAGCGCCAGGCGCACGGCTGCCCGCGTGGGTTCGCAATGAGATGAAGACGGTCGAGACGGAGATCAAGTACGCGGGCTACCTCGATCAACAGCGCAAATCCATGGAAAAACTCAAGCGCGCCGAGCAGAAGGTGATCCCGGAGTGGTTCGACTATACCGCCGTGAGCGGCCTGAGCCGCGAAATGAAGGAGAAGCTGGGTCACGTTCGACCGCAGACGCTGGGCCAGGCGAGCCGAATCGCGGGCGTAACTCCTGCTGCAGTTAGTCTCATCCTTGTCTTTATCGAGATCCAGGCCCGCCAGCAGAGCGTCGCATAGCTGTTGTTACCTTCGAGGCCGTCCCGACATCAAATAGTGGATGTGCAACAGGAGCGTACGATGAGAAACGGGGCAACATGGTTAAGGCTTGGTCTGGCCTTCATCGCGCTTCTGGCTGTTGTGCTGGTGATGGGAGGACGCAAGATGGCAGGTGTAGCGGAGGCAGGACGAGGACCGATTCCGGCTCCTCAGGTCGACGAGCCTGTACAGGGTTCGCGCAGCGAAACCGCCGTGTTTGCAGGCGGATGCTTCTGGGGCGTGCAAACTGTCTTCCAGCGCGTAAAGGGCGTCACCGCCACCACCGCAGGCTACTCCGGCGGAACGAAGGAATCGGCCAATTACCGAGACGTCTCCTCCGAGCGCACCGATCACGCCGAGGCAGTAAAGATCGTCTTCGACCCCTCGAAGGTCAGCTACGGAACCCTGCTGCGCATCTTCTTCTCCGTCGTCCACGACCCCACGCAGCTCAACCGCCAGGGCCCTGACGTCGGCACCTCGTACCGCTCGGCGATCTTCTTCACCACGCCGGAACAGCAGAAGGTCGCCGCCGCTTACATCGTCCAGCTCGACGCCGCGCACGTCTTCCCGAAGAAGATTGTCACCCAACTCGTCCCGCTAGCAGCCTTCTACGATGGCGAGGACTACCATCAGGACTACGCCGAGAAGAACCCCGATAATCCCTATATCCAGGTCTGCGATGTTCCCAAGATCGCCGGCCTGAAGCAGCAGTTCCCCGAACTGTTTCAGGACTACAAACACAAGTAATCCGAATCACTTGTAGCCGATTCTACGGTTCCGTAAGGATGCGGACGAGGTCCGGGTGCATGCGCGCTGGCCCCCAAAAGAAGGCTTAGCGCAAGCATCGCGTACTTTTGACTCCGCAGAGAATCTCGTAAGGAATCGTGCCTGCCAGTCGGGCATGATCGTCCGCGGTGATACCCGCGCCCAGAACCACTGCCTCATCCCCCACGGCAACGGATTGGATCCCGGTCACGTCAACAATCGTCAGGTTCATCGAGACACGTCCCACAAGCGCGGCGCGTGCTTCGCCAAACATCACCCAGCCTCCGGTATGCGCTCCCGTCGCAGAAAGTTCCCGTCTCAGGCCATCTGCGTAACCCACAGGAAGCAGCGCCAGCCGCATACGGTGCGGGGCAGTATAAGTCCCGTTGTACCCGATCTTCGTGCCAGGCTCGACCTCGCGCACCCCGGTCACCCGCGTCTTCCACGTCATCACCGGCTGCAACCGCGATCGAATCCGCGATCGAGCATCACCGCCATAGCCCTGCTCGCGCTCAACCGGAAGGCTGTATCCATAGAGAGCCAGTCCGCTACGAACCATGGCACGCGCCCCGGCCATGCGAGCCACGTTCACAAGCCAGGGAAGCGATCCTGTCGCCGTCTCTGCGTCAGCAGGGTTGTCGATCGTGGACGAATTGCCTGCGTGAACCCAGGCCGGCTTCAGTCCCGCTGCAACCACCTGCCCAACAGCCTGTTCGAAACGTGTCCTCTGTTCCGAGGTCTGATGCGAGCCTGCAATCTCGGCCGAGGCAAAATGAGTCATCACGCCATCCAGGCTGATCGCGCTTTGCCTGCTTAGCCACCCCAGCACGTCGTCGAGCGCGCCGCCGGGAGAAACTCCCTGCCTGGCCATCCCTGTATCCACTTCAAGGTGAACACCAAACGGGCGCGAAGCATCGTTTCCTGCAGCACGGGCAAGCGCCTCCATCTGCTCTACATTCGATACAACGGGAGTGAGACCATGCTCTACCACTGTCTCCGCCTCCTCACCGAGCGCCTCGCTCATCACGAGCATCCGCGGTTGGACGCCTGCCTGAGCCAGAGAGGCCTGCACCGCTACGCCTTCTGCGGCATCCGTTACGCCAAGCCACTCCGCACCGGCTGCGGCCAACACGACGGCGCACGGGTCAGCGCCATGCCCGTAGGCATCGGCCTTCACAACGGCCATCACCGATGTCTCGGCCCCCACCATGTCCGCGAGCAAGCGATAGTTTGCCGCGAGCCGCTGTCCTGAGATCTCCACCCAACTCTTCACACTTCTATCCTACGGCTACCGTCGGAGTGTTATCCCGGCCCGGCGTGCTGTGATAAGACGACAACAATGCTGATCAAAAGCTCAAATGTGATTCTCGGCCATCGAGGGAAACAACAGTAGCGGGAATCCATGCACGCAGTCAGACGGTGGTCGAAGGTGCAAGAAACTCGCGACGTTCCTCTGCGGACGGCACAACCTTTCTCAGATGATCTTCGAGCCGCTGGCCCTTCTTCGGCGTGAAGGTTCGCTCGAGAATCGCCACCTCGTCCATGCGGTCCAGGCGGAAGTCGCGAAAATCGTTGCGCAGCTCGCACCATGTGGTCAGGGTCCACACCCCGCTCCAGAAACAGAGTGCCAACGGCCAGACGCATCGCTGACTGCGCTCGCCGTCTTCACGAACGTAGCGGAAGCTGGCGACGTGACTCGATTTGCAAGCGCTATGCAGCACATCAACCCTCGACCGCAGATGGGGAAGCATTCTGTAACCTGGCGCGTAGAGCAGGATGGAATCGAACTCGTTCCGCAGGTCCGCCGGCAAAACCGCTTCGATGCGCTGCAAGGCCTGATCGGCCCCAAGCACATTCTCCGCGCCGCCCCAGGCACGCACAAGGCGAGCCCCCAGAACGAGCGCGGTCAACTCACCACGAGTAAACATCAGAGGCGGAAGATCCATGTCGCGTCGCAGAGTATAGCCCACGCCCGCTTCCCCTTCGATCGGGGTCCCAGCGAGCTGAAGATCCTGGATATCGCGATAAATGGTTCGCTGCGAGACCTGCAGCTTCGTGGCGAGCGTCTGCGCCGTCTGCAGCCGCCCCTGACGGAGAAATTGGACAATACGAAAGAGACGGTCTGCTCGTCGCATGAAGATGATCTTAGGGGAGAGAGTTGTTAGTTGTCCGCTCGGAGTTAGCCGTCAAAGGAACGAACAACGGTGGACCACTAGTGCGAGTGCAGACCAATGTGGTTTCCTTCGGAGTCGCGCAGGCAGGCGAAGTGACCGTGGCCCCCGGGTACGGGAGTTTTGGGCATGAGGACGAGGCCTCCTGCCATGGGAACACGGGCAAGCACCGCATCGAGATCGCCGTCGCAGTTCAGGTAGACCATGGTGCCTCCGCGACCTGGCCTCTGAAAGGGCCGCTTGATAAGAGTGCCGCCAGTGCCGGCGTGCTCCGCGGAGAAGAACGCCATAGGGGTGTCGGTGCTGACGCGCTGCATTGGCGCGCCTAGAAGCGTTTCGTAGAACACAGTGGCACGATCGAAATCTTCACAGGGAATCTCAAACCAGTTGATCGCATTCTGCCGCAGGGTCGTCTGTTCGTTCATTGGGGGAACTCCTGAATGGAGAAACTCAAAGGCGATTACAGGACAGAGCATAGCGAACCCCTACTGACAGCATCATGTCAGCAGGTTTGTCGGTAGATCTTTTAAAGAGTCTCAGGGAAAAGCTTAGTACCCGCCGCCGCCGCCGTAGTCGCCGGAGCTCAGATTCTCAAAGCGAGTGTAATCCGACAGATACGCGAGATGCACGCTTCCTGTGGGGCCGTTGCGCTGCTTGGCGATGATGATCTCGGCCTTGCCCTTGGACTCCGGATCCTCGTCGCCATTCTCATCCTTGTTGTAATAGCTGTCGCGATGGATGAAGCAGACGACGTCGGCATCCTGCTCGATCGAGCCGGATTCGCGAAGGTCGCTCAGCATGGGTTTCTTGTCGCCACCGCGCTGCTCGCTGGCGCGCGAGAGCTGCGAAAGTGCAATGACAGGAACCTTCATCTCTTTGGCCAGGGCTTTCAGGCCTCGCGAGACCGCGGCCACTTCCTGGTTGCGGTTCTCGAAGCCCTTTTTGCCTGGGCCTGAGGAGCCCGTCATCAGCTGCAGATAGTCGATCATGATCAGGTCGAGACGGCCCTCCTGCTGGCGCAGCCGCCGCGCCTTGGCACGCATCTCGGCAAGCGTGATGCCGGGCGTGTCGTCGATGAACATCTTCGATTCGATCAGCCGTTCGAGCGCAGCCATCAGCTTGCCCTTGTCTTCCTTGGGCAAAAAGCCGGTCTGAATCTTACGCGAATTCACCATCGCCTCCGAGGCGAGCATGCGGCGCAGCAGGCTTTCCTTGGACATTTCGAGCGAGAAGACAGCGACCACTTTGCCGTCGCGCACAGCGGAGTTTTGCGCGATATTGATGGCCCAGGCAGTCTTTCCCATCGAAGGACGCGCGGCGATGATGATCAGCTCTGAATCCTGCAAGCCGCTGGTCATGCGGTCGAACTCAATGTAATGCGTCGCCAACCCGGTGACCTCGCGACCCTGTTCGTAGAGCTTGTCGATGGAGCCAAAGGAGGATTTGACGATCTCTCCGATATCGGAGAATCCTCCCGTCACGGCGTGATCGGAGATCTCCATCAGCCGATTGCTGACATTGTTCAGGACATCGAGAGCTTCCTGACTCTGATCGGCGGCCTCGACCATTCCCGTATCGCAGACTGTCATCAACTGACGCATCAGGCTCTTGTCGCGCACGATGCGGACGTAGCTCTCAACACTGAGCTTGCGAGGCAAGCCTTCACTCAACGAGGCGAGGTAAGGCACGCCGCCGATGGCGTCCAGTTCTTTCTGACGGCGCAGTTCTTCGGCGCAGGTGACGATATCGATCGCGTGTCCGGCCTCGGCCAGTCGCAGCATCGCCGAATAGATACGGCGGTGCGAGTCCAGCGCGAAGTCATCGGCTGTGAGGAGCATCGTGGCGTCGGTGATCGCCAGCGGCTCGACCAGCATTGCCCCGAGAATGGTCATCTCCGCGTGGACAGAAGCGGGACGCTCCTGTTGGTCGCCGACTATGTGGGGATAGGTTGCCATGGACTTATACCTTAGCCGAGGAGAGATTGAGGATACCTCCCCCAGCCTGTGGACAATGCGGAAAACACGGCCACCACCGTCAGTTTACCCGTCCGGATCCTAATCGGCGTGCATGCCGAACCGAGAAAGGAACCTATGGGAGGAATAGCAGGCCGCGCGGAACGCCGCTCTCTGGCGGGCGCTTCATTTGCGCGCCGGATGCGTAGACCGTTAAGATCGGGCTAGAGAAACGAGAGGGACCTCTTTCATGGAAGCCACAACGATTGCCGCGCGCAGCACTGAAGATATTGCCCTGGACCTGCTGAAGTTCGTCGCCGCGCATGCGAATGTCGCCAGCAAGGGCGCTGGCTCGACCGGATTTGGCGTTGCGCCCTCGGTGAAGCCTGAAGATCAGGTAACGTACCTCCTGGAGCTGTATGCACGCTGCCGCCAGGCGGTGGAAGCTCCCATCAAGTAAGTGAACGCTGCAAATCCACTCAGGGTCGCCGTCGTCGGAGCCGGGGCCTTTGGCCGCAACCATCTCCGCGTCTATAAGGAACTGGAGCAGGCCGGGGAGCCGGTGCGGCTGGTAGCTGTCATCGACCCTGACGCGGCTGCGGCCGCCGATGCGGCAACGAAGTTCGGAGTGCCTGCGTTCGGCTCGATCGCGGAGTGCCTTGCCAAATCCGCGGGCCTCGATGCAGCCTCCGTCTGCGTTCCGACGGTGCACCACCGCGCCGCCGCAGAAGAGCTGATCGCTGCGGGCCTCGACGTTCTCATTGAGAAGCCGCTGGCTCCGAGTCTCGAGGATGCGGACAGCATTCTCGCGCTAGCCGCGAAGCATCAGCGTATCGTGCAGGTCGGGCATCTGGAGCGGTTCAATCCTGCGGTGACGGCGGCGCGACGGTATCTTAACCAGCCGATGTTCTTCGAGTCGCATCGGCTCAGCGTCTTCACACCGCGGTCGCTCGATGTGGACGTGGTGCTGGACCTGATGATCCACGATCTCGATATCGTGCTGAGCCTGGTGGGCTCGCCGGTGACAGAGGTTCGGGCCGTCGGCCTGCCGGTGCTCTCACCGAAGGTGGACATTGCGAACGTCCGGGTGGAGTTCGAGAGCGGGTGCGTTGCGAACTTCACGGCCAGCCGGGTTTCGACGGAGCGGGTTCGCAAGCTCAGGTTCTTTCAGCCGCACCAGTATCTCTCGATCGACTTCGCGCGGCAGGATCTTCTGATGATCGACGTGACGGCTGCGGCGGGGATGGACCCGGCGAAGCTGGCGGCCATGGCTGAGATGATCCAGGCCTCGCAGCAGCTTCAGGCGTCGGGAGGTCATCCTTCGGCGGGGCTCTCGCTCAGCAAGGTTCCGGTGGAGCCGGGCGAGCCGCTTCGGCTGGAGATCGTCTCGTTCCTCGACGCGGTCCGGAGGCGGTCGGTGCCGGTGGTCTCGGGCGAGGATGGCCGTGCGGCGCTGAAGCTGGCGCTCGAGATCAACGCTGCCATCTCAGCCCATGCCCAGCGGGCAGGACTTACGATCTAGCACCCTCCCTCGTACAAAACGTGTCAAGATCTTCAAAAGATTCGGGTTAGCTTTAGACTTGCCTTCCCCTATCTGCGAAGATCCTGAAAGACGCGGGGTACTCCCCGCAAGATATTCGATTTATTGAAGATATACGCGGCGATCCATTTTGCCGGGGTTTAACCGCGGGTCCTTCGACTGCGTTTGGCGAAATACCGCCAAACTCCGCTCAGGATGACACTTTGTCGGGGCAGACTCGGAATGCTTTCATGAACTCCCCTCCTATTTCTACGCTCGTTCGAGTTCCAATCCCATATCTACGCTCGTTATCGTGAGCTCGAATCCGTTGTCGTCAACTCGAAATCTCCCTTGGCGATCGTTCGAGCAAAAGAAAAGCCCCAGAGACGTACCGGGGCTTTGTTTGCTTTCAGTTCCAGTATAGCGGTTGGAGGATATCTCGACGGCAGGTGAATGTTACTGATGTTATTGATGATACGGACACATGGGACTTGACAGGTTTTCCTCTAGTGGATTCTGAGGCATCGCCTTCGACACACTACATCTCCAGAATCGGTCCCACCCATGCGGTAAAGCCGCGTGGGTGGGACGGTTCAGTTATGGGTCCAATCCAGTTACGCTGTTTTGCGTAGCCAATCGTCGAACCGGGTCGGTGCGATGCGGGGATTGGGGCCACCGGGGATGAGGGAGTGGTCGTCGATCGCGTATCCGAAGTAGCGAGCACCAGGGTCCGAGACGACAGGACGCGGGTCGTGCTTCGCGGTAAGCGCTCTTTTGACGATCTCAGCCATTGGAAGCTTCTCCGGACCTGCCACTTCCACAACACCATTGGCAGGTTTAGCAGTCGCGACGTCACGCAGGGCGGCGGCAACGTCATCGGCCGCCATTGGCTGCATGAGGGCAGGTGGAAGCCAGACAGAGCCATCCTGTTGGCTTACATCGGCGATTCCCGAGAGGAACTCGTAGAACTGTGTGGCGCGAACGATGGTGTATGGAACTCCGGAGGCCTTGATGATGGACTCCTGCGCGACCTTGGCCCGCATGTAGCCGCCGCTGCTCATGCGATCGGCTCCAACAACGGACAGAGCAACGTGGTGTTGAACTCCGGCGGCGATCTCCTGCCTGGCGATGTTGCCAGCCGAGGTCTCGAAGAAGTTGAGAACTGCTTTTTCTTCGAAGGATGGTGAGTTTGAGGTGTCGATGACAACCTGTGCTCCCTTGAGAGCTTCGGCAAGGCCTGCGCAAGTAAGCGTGTCGACGCCCGAAGAGGGTGAAGCCGCGAGGACATCTTGACCCTGTTGGCGAAGCAGGTTGGCAAGTTTTTTTCCGATGAGGCCGCTGCCTCCGATGATGACGATCTTCATAAGATGAACCTTTCTTTTGGTCGCCCAAAGATGGGCAAGGAATTTCGTTCCTTCGCTGCAGGGAAGACAGGACAGGGGCGCCGGTTGTGACAGGCGTTTTGTTTTTTTCTCAAGAGAGCCCGATGGTCAGATACCGGCAGGGGACGAGGCGATGTTTTGCGGGGCCTCGGGCCATGACCTGGAGATGGATGCGAGCTTGGCCGGACTCATCACCCACAGGATCTGGCTGATGCTGTCGCCAGAGACTTCAAGGGTGGCGAAGGCAAATACGGAACCATTGCGCGAGAGGAGGATCGCGGGTTGTCCGTTGGCCAGAATGTAGGCCACGGTTGCACCGGCCCAGAAATGCTTCGGGAAGGAGACGACGAACTTCGCTACACGGGCGCGGCCTACGACCGGGATGCGGGCGGCGTTGACGATTCCGTTGCCGTCGGTGGAGGAGACAACCTCGGAAGCGAAGAGCCGTTCCAGTTCGGCCAGCTGCCCCTGTTGCGCAGCGCGAATAAAGGCATGGAGGAGGTTGCTCTGTTGTTCGAAGGTAGGCGGCTGGACGGATGCATGGCCCTGTGCGGCTATGTGGCGGCGGGCACGCGAGACGATCTGGCGGACATTGGCTTCGGTGGTCTCAAGCAGTTCGGCGATCGTGGAGTAGGGATAGTCGAAGGCTTCGCGCAGAACGTAGGCAGCGCGTTCGTGGGGCGAGAGCTTTTCAAGCAACAGCAGCAGGGCGAGTGAGAGTGCTTCGCCACGCTCGGCCCCGAGATATGGATCGGAGCTGGTATCGATTGGCTCAGGCAGCCAGGGTCCGATGTAGGTCTCGCGCCGCGAGCGAGCGGACTGGGCGAGGTTAAGGGCGAGCCGGATGGTGATGGTAGCGAGGAATGCCGGTGGATCGAGGACGGTAGCGCGATCTTTTGCCTGCCAGCGGATCCAGGTTTCCTGAACGATGTCTTCAGCCTCAGCCGCGCTGCCGAGCATACGGTAGGCGATGCCGAAGAGACGTTGGCGCACGTTGAGAAAGACAGACGTGGCCTGATCGAGTTCGCCGATCCCGTGAGTGTGCTCCGGCGGCATCCTTTGATTGTAAGAGGGACCTGATGGATAAACCTTACTGGGATGAGGCTCCCGGCCTGTCATTGCCGGGGGAGCAAATCACCCCATCAATGACTTGACGACGCCGATATCATCCCGAACAACTCAACCGTGCCCCTAATCGACGTCGCGAATCCTAAGGCAACATCTGGCTGTCACGGGACAATGTAGGCAATTCGAGAGAAGAGGAGGACGCGGAGAATCGCCAGAGCAATAGTCCGGCTGCTAAATGGTGGCCGGACTCATCTTCGATTCTTATCAAACCTTGACCAACTATCGCTCCAGTAAGCATCCATATGCTCCTGGCTGCAAAAAAATCCTGGACTTGCTTTCACCATTGACTCTCGAATCCCGCTGACCCCGCAGTATTCACAAACGAGATGTTCGGGATAAATGGCACGGTAAAACCTTCGCACCAAGGCGTACAAACGCACTTTCAAAAAAGTACCTCAATTGTTATTTGGGGAGAGGGAAAGTATACACACAGACCACAACATGGGGCGCCCGGTTTGTTCGGTGAGGTCACCGACTGGCGATGATGACAGGTAGCGATTTGGTAACGATTTGGTTTTGAGTCTCACGCATGAGCTTATCCAGGCTTTCGCTTAGGCTTAATGACGATGAGATTCTTTCGGGCCTGTTTTTGTTTTGTGCTTTTCTTCGCTTCCACCATCCTTTCCTGCTTTCCCGCCAATGCATCCGATCCTGCTCCGGCCAAGCCGCCGGCACCCGATGTGCTGATCTTTACGAATGGCGACCAGCTGACCGGCCAGCTGAAGTACTCCACCGGCGATACGGTTACGTTTCACAGCGATATGGCAGGAGACATCAGCGTGAGCTGGTCTAAGGTAAAAGAGCTGCGCTCGCAGAGGCAGTTCGTGGTGCTGGGCAAGGATACGGAATGGAATCGACGTTCGCTCAAAAAGGTTCCGGCGGGAAGCATTCAGGTTAAGGACAGCAAGATTCAGCTCAACGGCCCCAAGGATGTACAGGTGATGCCGATCAAGAGTACGGCGGAGGTTCTGGATCGGGACACCTTCAACCGGGAGGCGCTGCAGGAGGGGAGTTTTTTTCGGCGATGGACTGGAGCGCTGAACCTTGGAATGACGCTGATCCAGGCCACACAGAATAACTACACCTATACCGGCGGCGCCTCGCTGGTACGCAACACGCCGACGGTAGCCTATCTGCCGCCACGCAATCGGACGACGGTGAACTTTTCCGGATCGTACAGCCGCATCACGCAACGGGAGGCGGAGGGTGCTCCAGCGCAGCCGGACCTGAAGACATCGATCTACCATGTGGATACGGAGCGCGACGAGTATGTGTCGCCACGGGTATACCTGCTGGCGGGAACGGCGTTCGATCACAACTTTTCGCAGGGTCTCGATCTGCAACAGATCTATGGCGGTGGAGTGGGATGGACGGTGATCAAGCGAACGAAGCAGACGCTGGATCTGAAGGCGACGCTGCAGTATGAGAAGCAGGACTTTCTCCTCACGGTTCCCGAGGAGAATACAAATCTTGTGGGTTCGACGTTCAGCGCGAACTACGTCCGCAAGCTGCCCTTCAACTCAGTCTTCACGCAGCAGGTGCAATATCTGCCCGCATACAACCGGCTTGAAGCTTATTCGTTGAATGAGACCAACAGCTTGAGTTTTCCTGTCTACAAACGTTTCCAGTTTCAGGTAGGAACACTGGACAGTTATCTGAACAATCCGCCGATGGCGATCTTTCCGGCTCCCGACAATCGCCGGAACTCGTTCCAGTTCACGACGGGGATCAGCTACACGCTGCGATGATGCAGCAGGTTGTGGCCGAACGGCGCGGTCACGAGGGAGGCTTGCTGGTTGAAGCGCGGGGCGTCGGCTTAACGCACTGCCGCGCTTTCCGCATCTTACACAGAAGCGGCCGCGCTGAGACCGGTGAGGAGAGATGCAATGAATTCTTCCGAACCTTCCATCGAACAGATCAAAGAAAGTATGCGCGCCACGTGGATGGCGGGCGACTTCGGCGTGGTCGCGAAGATCATCAGCAAGGACGCAGAGGCGTTTGTGACCCGCCTTGGGATTGACCCGGGCTCACGCGTGCTGGATGTGGCGACGGGAACGGGAAACGTGGCGGTTCCGCTGGCGCGGAGCGGATGTGTTGTAACCGGCGTCGACATCGCACCTAACCTGCTGGAGCAGGCAAGAGAGCGCGCAAAGGCAGAGGGATTAACAGTCACCTTCGACGAAGGCGATGCGGAGAAACTGCCGTATCCAGATGCGAGCTTCGATGCAGTGGTGACGATGTTCGGCGCCATGTTTGCGCCACAGCCTGAGCAGGTGGCATCGGAGCTGGCGCGAGTGCTGAGGCCTGGCGGCCTGCTGGGAATGGCGAACTGGAAGCCTGAAAGCTTTACCGGCGCGATGTCCGGGGTGAGCGCGAAGCACGTTGCTCCTCCTCCGGGCGTCACTCCGCCTCTGTTGTGGGGAGACGATGCGACGGTGCGAAAGCGGCTGGCGGAGGGGTTCACGGAGATAGAGACCAGGGTGATCCCGATCGATTTCAATCTTCCGGTGAATCCCGCGGGAGTGGTGCAGTTCTTCCGCGAACACTTCGGGCCGACGAAGGTTGCGTTCTCACGACTGGATGAGGCGAGACAGGCGGCGTTTGCCGCAGATTTCGAGGTCTTGTGGGCCTCGGCAAATATTGCGCCTGATCCGTCGAAACAGACGCTGATCCGCAATGAATACCTCGAGGTGAGGGCAGTCAGGAAGTAGCTGAGGCCGACCGGGGAGACTGGCCCGGCGAGCCTACTTCAAAGTTTCGACAGGAATGGTTTCGGGGATCTTGAGCTCGAACTGGTCGTCATCGAGCTTGCCATTGAGGGTGAGCTTGGTGATGTTGACCGTGAGCGAGTAGTGGTCGCGGGGGCGCTCGATGATGATGTTCGAGGGGAAGGGTGTGTTGCCGTAGTACTGGTAGTTGCTGTAATGAGCCTTGGTGATGACCTGTCCATTGGTGTCGTAGATGTCCTGCTGGTAGGGCAACAGATCGGTGGAATTGATGTGAACGACGCGCAGAGTGCGGACGGTCTGGCCCTCGGGCCGCGCGAGGATCTGGAGGGAGTAAGCCGGCTCCTCGATGAGGTCTTTCTTCTTTTTTCCGCTCTCGATGACACGAATGTCGGTGGTCATGGAGATGATCTGGTCCTGGTCGGGGCCCTGGATGAACATGGAGTCGAAGAAGACGTCGGGACGAAGGTTTTCGAGGCCATTTTTCGACTGCGTGGTGACGGTGTTGCTTCCTACGATGGCTCGCTTGCGCGGTGGGATGAGGAGCTTGAAGTTCTTGCCGTCGGAGACCATGTCGAGGGCCTGGGTGCGCACAACGGGAACGAGCAGAAGGACGCGGAGGAGCTCAGGCTTGCGCATGAGGATGTAGCCGGCAAAGCTGAGCGACTGTGTCTCTTTGCCCTGGAGGCCTCCGCCGGTGGTGGCGGAGATTTCGATTCCCGCATTGAAGGCCTGGATGGCGTCGTAGCGGGTCGCAAGCTGCTTGGCCATGACGTCCAGCGAGGTGCTGATGATGACATCGGCGATGCGAGTCTTGGGGACGTAGCGGGTGTGGGAGAGGCATCCCGTCAGCGCGGGGAGCACGCCGATCATCCCCAGCGCCAAGGTTTGTCTTATCTTCATGCGCACGAAGCTTAAGTATATCCGTCGAGGGTCTGGTAGAAGTTGCGTTACAGGAGAGTTAGATGTGCGCAGAGATGTTGCGATTCCGGAAAATCGCCCACCCGGATAGTGGCTCTTTCGGTTCCCCGCGCGTTTGGTGGGCCGCCCGTCCACCTCAGCGCTGACTCTTACGGTACGCCTGAACGTTCTGATTGTGTTCTTTGAGGGTGGCGGAGAAGCGGCTGTGACCTGCCGCATCCGAGACAAAGTAGAGGTAGTCGGTCTTTGCGGGAGAGAGAACAGCGCGAAAGGCAGCCATACCCGGATTGCAGATAGGACCGGGAGGAAGGCCCGCGTGCCGATAGGTGTTGTAGGGTGACGGAGACTGCAGGTCGGAGGCGTGGATGGTTCCTCGCCAGCGGTTATCGAGCAGAGCGGCGTAGATGACGGTGGGATCGGTCGCGAGCGGGATGGACTTCGCCAGGCGGTTGAAGAAGACTCCTGCGACGAGAGGACGCTCGGCACCCTGGGACACCTCCTTTTCGACAAGAGAGGCGAGGATAACGGTGCGTGAGACATCCCCCTGGAGGCCGAGCTGTTGGGCGGCGTCGCGGAAGCGCCGCACCATGGCGGCGAGGATGTGCACGGCCGGGGTGTGGCGGGCGAAGTGGTAGGTGTCGGGAAAGAGGTAGCCCTCGAGTGAGGTGGGAGGATTGGCGGCTCCGGCGGTCCACTCGGCGATCAGCTCGGTGTGTTGGCGTTCTTCGGCGAGAAAGGCGTTGCGATCGCCGAGGCCGGCTGCTTCGACAGCCTGGGCGATGTCGAAGATGTTATAGCCCTCGGGGATGGTGAGGGCATGGGTGTAGATGTCGCCGCTCGCAATGCGGTGGTAGACCTCGGTCATGGGAACGGAGTGGTCGAAGCGATATTCGCCAGCCTTGAGGGTTCCGCCGCGGACAAGACGGAGGATGTCGAAGGCGTAGCGATTCCGGATGACTCCACTTTGCTGGAGCTGGGAGGCGATGGCCTTGGTTCCCGTGTGGGGAGCGATCTCGACGAAGGTTTCGGTGGAAGGACCAAAGGGGGTGTAGACAAAGTAAGCGGCCAGCCCGCCCGCGACGAAGGCTACGAGGATGACAAGGAGCAAAACTGTCCCGATAAACTTCAAAAGAGTCGCCTCCGCCGTGGTTCTTCTCCTCTATTTTAGTGGGTAAGAGAGCATCTTTAGCGTGAGCCGACTGCCAGTACGATTGATTCTGCGATATTTACCAGGCACACCAAGCACAGCGAGACCCGCCGGTCGGTAGTGATTTGCCCTGAAGTCGTATAATCCTATTTTCACCTCCATGCGCGAGTTTCGGGCACGGGGGATTCCGTGGCTTCCGATGTCGCGGGCAATTTAAGCGAAACCAGGAAGGCCCAATGCCAGAAAAGATCAAGAAGCGGCTCGAAGAGGAGATCAAACAGCTTGAGTACGAGCTGACGACAGAGCTTCCAGCCGAGATTAAGAAAGCCGTCGCCCTGGGCGATCTGAGCGAAAACGCCGAGTACCACATGGCGAAGCAGCGCCAGGTGTTCGTGAACGCACGCCTGGGTCAGCTGAAGAAGCGGATGGGCGAGCTGGCGATGGTGAACCTGACCAACATTCCGCACGATAAGGTCGGCTTCGGCGCGACGGTGACGGTGTTCGACGAATCGAAGAACGAGGAGATCGTCTACAAGCTGGTGACGAGCGAGGAGTCGGATGTTTCGCAGGGATTAATCTCGACGACCTCTCCCATCGGACGCGCGATTCTGGGCAAGAAGGTAGGCGATACTACGACAGTCGTAACGCCAAACGGGAAGCGCGATCTCGAGATTCTGAAGCTGGTAACGATTCACGACGCGGCGGAGTAGATAGCACAGAGCGCGGAGGAGCCGCGCGACGGGAAACGGCAAGAGGGCAAGTTGACCTGGACAAGTGCATTCGGTAAGGGCAGCGGTTGGTTGCTGCAGAAGATCGTTAACGGACTTGCGCTCTCCCGCATCTCTCCGAACACCCTGACCTTTATCGGGCTGATCATCAACATCATCGCGGCGCTGTTCTTTGGCTTCGCACGCGGACCGAACGCCAACCGCATGTTCCTGTATGCCGGGCTGATCATCATTGGCGCGGGCATCTTCGACATGGTGGATGGGCGCGTGGCCCGGGCGACCAATCAGGTCTCGGTCTTCGGAGCTTTTTTTGATTCGGTGATCGACCGCTACTCCGACGTGGCAATCTTCTTCGGGCTGCTGGTGTACTACGCGCGCGGGAACCGGCTGTTCTATGTTGGCCTGGTTGCGTTCGTGATGACGGCCTGCCTGATGGTGAGCTACACGAGAGCGCGGGCCGAGGCCCTGATCGGAAGCTGCAAGGTCGGATTCATGGAGCGGCCGGAGCGGATCGTCTGCGTGATCCTGGGGGCGCTTTGCAACCGGTGGGGCGTGATGGCGGCGGCCTTGTGGGTGCTGGCCGTGATGTCGACGATCACGGTGATTCACCGGATTCGTTATACGTATCTTGAGACGGAACGGCGGAAGCTGCAGCCGGCGGCTTAACACTGCAATGGGCCTAGGGCGGATCGCGCCGAGGCGCGATGGCCCACCTTAGGCGCGATGAAGCTGCGCCGAAGATGGGCACCCGGTGGAGTTTTGTCTGTCCGGGCGCGCTGATGGCGAGTGAAACAAATACTGAGATTCTTCGCTTCGCTCAGAATGACGAACATTATTGGCAATGGCTTGATGACCGCCACAGGCACACGGTTGATGACCGCATCCGCCATGGACAGATGGTTCGATGAGCCCATGCATCCGGTGGCCGGGTGCTACGACAGGATTCTCTGCAGCACGTTGGTCTTCGCCAGGTCGAGGACTTCGTCGCCTCGACCGCTGAGAACGGACTTCGCTGCCCAGAGTGAGAAGCCTTTGGCCTGCTCAAAGGTCACCGAAGGCGGCATGGAGAGCTCCTGCCGGTTGACCATGACTTCGATGAGCGCAGGGCCGGGAGTCTCAAAAGCGGTACGCAGCGCGGACTCAAGATCGTTGGGGTATTCGACACGGACGCCATGCAGGCCGGTGGCCTTGGCGAGGTCGGCGAAGTTGGGATTGTCCAGCTCGGTGCCGTAGTTGACGATTCCGGCGGCCTTCATCTCCAGCTCGACGAAGGCAAGCGAGCTGTTGTTGAAGACGACGATCTTGATGGGGAGCTTGAGCTGGCGCAGGGTGAGCAGGTCGCCGAGCATCATGGCGAGTCCGCCATCGCCTGCGAGGGCGACCACCTGGCGCGAGCGGTGAGAGGCCTGCGCTCCGATAGCCTGCGGTACTGCGCAAGCCATCGAGCCGTGTACGAAGGAACCGAGCAGGCGGCGCCGGCCGTTCATCGTGAGATAGCGTGCGGCCCAGACGGTGGGAGTGCCGACATCGCAGGTGAAGATAGCGTCTTCCGTGGCGAGCTTGTCGATCAGGCGGGCGACGTACTGCGGATGGATCGGTGTCTTGTTGTTGTCGGGCTGGGCCAGTTCCTCGAGGCCCTCGCGGACTTTTTTGTAGTCGTGGATGTGAGTGTCGAGGCGGGCCTGATCGGTCTTAGGAGTCAGCAGCGGAAGGAGTGCGGGCAAGGTGTGTTTGATCGAACCGACTAATCCCAACTGTAGGGGAGTGCGGCGGCCGAGCTGTTCGCCGCGTGTGTCGATCTGGATGACCTTTGCCTTCGAGGGAAAGAACTGCTGGTAGGGAAAGTCGGTGCCGAGCATGAGCAGGGTGTCGCAGCTCTCCATGGCGTGATAGCCGGAGCTGAAGCCGATGAGTCCGGTGAGTCCGACGTCGTAAGGGTTGTCGTACTCGATGTACTCCTTGCCGCGCAGAGCGTGGACGATGGGAGCCTTGAGGGCCGCGGCGGTGGCGATGAGTTCATCGTGCGCTTGCTTGCAGCCGGCGCCGGCGAGGATGGTGACCTTCTTTCCTGCATTGAGAATGTCTGCGGCCTTGCGGAGCTCGCCGTCGTTGGGACGAAAGACCGGGTCGGGGATCTGGATGGGGAGTACAGGGTTGCTGTTGACGGCATCGTGGAGGAAGATCTCGCCGGGGATGACGAGGACGGCGACTCCGGAGCGGGTAATGGCGGTGCGCATGGCTATCTCGAGCAGGCGTGGCATCTGTTCGGGGACGCCGACCATCTCGCAGTAGTCGCTGCATTCTTTGAAGAGATTCTGCGGATGGGTCTCCTGAAAGTAGCCTGTGCCGATCTCGTGGCTGGGGATATGTGCGGCGATGGCGAGGACGGGAACACGGCTGCGGTGGCAGTCGAAGAGGCCGTTGATGAGGTGCAGGTTGCCGGGACCGCAGCTGGCGGCGCAGACGGCGAGCGAGCCGGTAAGGTGGGCTTCTGCTCCGGCGGCGAAGGCAGCGACCTCTTCGTTGCGGACGTGCGCCCACTCGAGGGTGCCATCTTTGCGGACAGCGTCGGTGAAGCCGTTGAGGGAATCTCCAGGAAGGCCATAGACGCGTTTGACGCCTGCATTCTTGAGGCTTTCCACGACGACTTCCGCGATTGTCTTTGCCATGCTGTCTCCCTGAGGGCTCAATCTTATTTCACGAGATGAATGAAGTGAGATGAGTTGAGGCGCTCATAAGGATGCTGGCGCGCCTTGAAGGTTTCGTTCAGATAGGCTCCCTTGGAGGGCGCCGTGCGGAATGCGTCGTATTCTTCGGGAGTGACGTTGTAGTATCGGTAGGCTCCGCGCTTGCCACGATAGAGGATGGTTAGGGTGCGCTTCTGAGCGTCGTATTGCATCGAAGCGATCACGCTGGAAGGCATGGCGACGACAACTCCTCCATGACTACGATGCCGCCCGGCCTGAAGCAGGTTCGTTCCGGACGGAGCAGACGGCATATTTACCTTAAGCCAACTTTAAGAAATTGCCGAGATGCGTGCGTATAAGGAGTTTGATTTCAGTCGATTAAACCCTCTATTCACAATGTCGTAAGAGCCTGCTCACAACATCGACCAGTTTCCAGACACGATGAAACATTTTGTTGGAGTACCGGGAGCCCCTGGACTCCTGATCAATATGAAGAACTGCAATCCCACCACCGGCGCGAGGCCCTGCGCGGTCGACAAGCTGATCAGCTATCGCAAGTATGGCGAGATCACGTCGCTGAGCAAGGTTTCGAAGTACGGGTCTTCAATCACGGAATGCCGCATCGGACATAGCGCAGGTGAGCAGGTGTCGTCCGAGTTGCATACAATTTAGCTGAATGAGTATCTCTCCAATTCTCCTGATTCACGGCGGCGCATGGGCGATGCCGGACGATGCGATTGCGGCCCATGAAGCTGGAATCGCAAATGCGCTGACCGCGGGCTACGCTTTGCTTGAGCGGGGAGCCAGTGCGGTGGACGCGGTCGAAGCCGCGGTTGCGGCGATGGAAGACGACGACACCTTCGACGCGGGGCGGGGATCGTTTCTGACGCGCGACGGACGCGTGCAACTGGACGCTCTGCTGATGAACGGCGAGAATCTGCGCACTGGCGGCGTGGCTTGTGTCGAGAGACTGAGGAATCCGATTCATGCGGCGCGGCTGGTGCTGGACCATAGCCCTCATGTCTACTTCGTCGGCACCGGCGCGGAGCGGTTCGCGCGGCAGCATGGCATGGAGCTGATCGACAATACGGAGCTGATCGTTCCTCGTGAACGCGAGCGGCTGATGGCCTTTCAGAAGGCTGAGCTTGAAGGAGCGACGGATACGACGTTTTCCGGGCCGCTGGACTCACACGATACCGTTGGGGCGGTGGCGCTGGATCAACATGGCCATATCGCGGCGGGAACGAGCACGGGCGGGACGCTGTCGAAGGCTCCGGGGCGTGTGGGGGATTCTTCGCTGATCGGCTGCGGTTGCTATGCGGACGATGAATCGGCCGCGGTCTCGCTGACAGGGTGGGGTGAGCCGATTATGAAGCTGGTGCTGGGCAAGTGGGCGGTCGATCGCGTGGCGGCTGGAGCGCCTCCGCAGGAGGCTGCCGGGGCGGCGATCGACTATCTGTACACGCGGCTGGGTGGACATGGGGGCATCATTCTGCTTTCGCGTGACGGCCGGTTTGGCCTGGCGCACAATACTCCGCGCATGGCGTGGGGACTGCGGACACCGGAAGGACAACAGGTGGGTGTGACACGCGATGGAGCCCCCGAATTGGCGTGAACCAGCGATTGTTCGTTGATCCACGAGAATCCACGGGGATCCACGAGCGCTTCCTGCCCAAACCTTTGCGTAATCGATGGCATCCGACAGAATGACCGGGTTTGGTTTGTTTCATAAACAACCTGCGCGAAGGGGGCGGTTGCATGTCACTGAAGAAGATCTACGCGCACGTCGATTGTTCCGATCTGACTACGAGCATCGGTTGGTACGAGAAGCTCTTTGCCCGCAAACCGGACGCGCTTCCAATGAAGGGACTTGCTGAGTGGCATCATGGCGAGGATGCGGGCTTTCAGCTGTTTGAAGATTCCGCCCACGCGGGGGCGAATACCCTGACGCTGATCGTCGAAGAGTTACGGGAGGAACACAAACGCCTTGTCGATTGGGGGCTGAATCCCGGAGAGGTGGAATCTTCGAAGTCGGTGAGTATCGTACGGCTCAAAGATCCCGATCTCAATCTGATTGTTCTTGCGCAGTCGGGAGCCCAGTAGCTGCTCTGACGGCAGTGCCGCAGGTTCGCTCTGCCGGACCCACAATGTGGGGGCAGGCTTTCCATAGGCATTTTGCGTCAGAATAGAGAGATGCGCATGCAGACAACAGCGGTCGACATGCGGACGCGATCATGAACGATTTTCTCTTCAAGGAACACGCGAAGCCTGACGACAGCCTGGCGCACATTCATAGGCTGCTGCTCGGCCATTTCGACGAACAGAAGCCGCGCGAGCCATGGGATCCCCTGTCGCAGTTTATTTATTCCCTGCTCTCTTCGCGCACGAAGACCGAGACGACCTACCAGGTGGTCCGTCATCTGCGGGAGAGATTCGGGACGTGGGAGAACCTGCGCGACGCGTCGCTCGCGGAGATCGAGGATGGGATTCGGGACGTTACGTTCCCGGAGCAGAAGGCAGTGCAGTTGAAGGCGTCGCTGGAAGGGATTACACAGCGCTACGGCAGCCTGACACTCGATTTTCTGGCGCGGTATCGCACGGACAAGATTCGAGCGTGGCTGGAGCAGTTTCCGGGGGTGGGACCGAAGACGAGCGCGGCGGTGGTGAACTTCTCGACGCTCAGGAGGCGGGCGATGTGCGTGGACTCGCATCACCTGCGGGTGACGCAACGGCTGGGACTCACTCGACGGGCCGATGCAGCAACTACGGAAGAGCGATTGATGCGGATGGTTCCGGAGACGTGGACCGCAGAGATGCTGGACGAGCATCACCAGTTGATCAAGCAGCTTGGCCAGACGATCTGCACGTTCTCGGAGCCGAAGTGCGGACGATGCCCTTTGCTGAAGCTCTGCCCCTATGGTCAAAAGAGTATCTCTGCAGCGGAAGAGGCCAGGCTGAGTCTGCATGGCGATGGTGAAAGAGTGGTCCTGCCAGGCGTTTGATTGGAACCGCGCTGCGTTGGATACCGTATCCGTTCTGAACAGGAGAAGACCGTCGCTTCAATTGACTTTCATTCCGGCATCGACATCAAGAACGAGAAGGCTGCCCTGAACCAGCATGGAGTGGATCTTGAGAACGGTAAGGCTGAAGGCATAGCCGGTGGTTTCAGCCGAACGGCTGAGTAGCTGACGCATCAGGTCAGCCGCGTTGACCTTCATCTGCTGAGGAAGCTGGTGGCTGAGAAATGGGACGAGGAGGAAGTTGAGCTCGCGCGAGTCGCTGAGGTGATCGATGCGGGCGTCGCGGAAGCCGATGGTCTCGCCCTGTGCGTCGGGGAGCACGGAGACATCGACGTCGCGGGTGAGGGAGACTCCGACACAAGCTCCATATAGGCCGGTGCCCAGTTTGGCGCGGGTGTGGATGTGAACGATGACGCGATCCTGCGAGAAGGTGACTCGGGGAGAGTCGGCATAGACGAAACAGGACGATTTGCGGTCGCCACGAAGGTAGTGGCGACCGTCGGGATCGTTGAAGAGCTGGGTCTTGAGGGTACGCTCGAGCGCCTGCGCAGAGATGCCAACTTCGGTGGCCCGGGCAGCGGTAACAGTAAAAAAGAGGAGAACGCAGAGAAGCAGCGAACGGCTCATGACATAAGGATAACTTGCGCTTTGCCGTCGGTCGTTTTCCTGCGAACTAGTCGCGCGCGGCTGTGATCTGCCGTACGGTCTCGGATTCCTTCTTCTGTTCGGTTGCGGTGAGGGCTGGCAGGGGGTCGCTGCGAAGCTCGAGCCTCTGAAGCTTGCCTTGAAATGGAAATGGCGACGTATAGGGGCCGACCGGCGTGGCGGCGTCTTCGCCTACGTCGAAGGTCTCTTCATAGGAGTAGGCGCGTGGGACGGTATGTTCGATGCGTGCGTGGCCAGCCTCTTTGCCGTTGACCATGAGGGTGACGTTTGCGCCTTTGCCCTGGCCGCCGCCGTCGTAGACGAAGCGCAGCTCGATGATGGAGTCGCCGGGTGGAAGAGGATCTTTCGCGATGATGGAGGTGCGCTCGCGACGGAAGTAGTTGTAGGCGTAGGCGGGGTGGCCATTCTGGATGTAGAGCGAGTAGCCGGAGGCTTCGCCTCCTTCCGCTACGAGGACTCCATCGGCGCCTGCCGCCGGCATGGTGATGTACGCGGTGAAGGTGTGGGAGCGATTGCGTGTACCGGGCGCGAGGGCGTCGTAGAGATGGGTTGCGCCGGGATAGAAGGTGTAGAACTCACGGCCTCCGGGTGGCGGTGGGTTGGGGTGCTGGCGTCCGGAGATGCGTGGATCGATGGGGAAGACGTGGTTCCGTTCGGCCTCCTGGTCGAAGAGGGTCTCGAGCTCATGCAGCTTTGCGGGGTTGGATGCAGCGAGGTCGTGAGCTTCGGAGTAGTCGTCGGAGAGATGGTATAGCTCCCAGGGCATGGGCTTGTAGTCGCCGTTGAGCGCGTAGGCCCATGGCAGAAGGCCGGTTCGCTGGGCGGCGAGCCAGCCATCGTGATAAATGGAGCGGTTGCCGTGCATCTCGAAGTATTGCGTAGTGCGTCCGGGCGCGGCGGCGTCGCGGAAGGTGGAGGCGAAGCTTACCCCATCCATGCGCTGCTGCGCTGTGCCATCGACGGAGTTGGGAATTGGGATGCCTGCTGCTTCGAGGATGGTGGGGGTGACATCGATGACGTGCTCGTACTGGGAGCGCGTGCCGCCGGGATCGGAGATGTGGCCGGGCCAGGAGACGACGAGGGGATCGCGCGTGCCTCCCAGGTGCGAACCGATGCGCTTGCCCCACTGGAAGGGAGTGTTGCCTGCCCAGGCCCAGGCAGCGGGATAGTGCGGGTTGGTGCCGGAGAGCCCGATGGTGTCGAGGTGCTTGAGGATCTCTGAGGCGGGGGAGGGTAGGCCGTTGACCTGCTCCATGATGTTGTCGGTGCCCTTGAGATTGCCTTCCATGCTGGCGCCGTTGTCGCCGGGGATATAGAGGATGAGAGTGTTGTCGAGACGGCCGGTCTGTCGCAGGGTTTCGATGACGTGGCCGATCTCGTAGTCGGCCTGGGCCATCATTCCGGCGAAGACCTCCATCAGGCGAGCAGCGACTTTTTTCTCGTCGGGAGTGAGTGAGTCCCAGGCGGGAAGTTCGGCGGGGCGCGGAGTGAGGACGGTATCTTGCGGAACAACGCCGAGTTTCTTCTGGCGGGCGAAGACCTCTTCGCGGTATTTATCCCAGCCCAAATCGAACTTGCCCTTGAAGCGATCGATCCACTGCTTCGGGGCTTGAAGCGGAGCGTGGGTCGCGCCGGGAGCGTAGTACATGAAGAGCGGGCGATCGGGCGCAAGCGCGGTTTGCTGCAGGATCCAGGCGCTGGCGTGATTGGAGAGGTCTTCGTTGAGGGTGTAGTCGCTCTCCCGGCCGGGAGGCGGCTTCATCTCGAGGGGCTGGGTGCCTTCGGTGAGCTCGGGGTGCCATTGATCGGTCTCGGCTCCGATGAAGCCGTAGAAGTAATCGAAGCCCTGATGAGTGGGCCAGTGGTCATAGGGACCGGCGAAGGTCGTCTCAGCGTCGGGGATAAGGTGCCATTTGCCGATGCTTGCGGTGGTGTAGCCGTTTTCGCGGAGGATCTGGGAGACGAAGGCTGCACTCTTAGGAATAGAACCGGTGTAGCCGGGGTAGTTGTTGGCCCAGTTGACGATGGTTCCCATGCCGACGGCGTGATTGTTGCGGCCGGTAAGAAGTGCGGCGCGCGTGGGCGAGCAGAGCGCAGTCACGTGGAAGCGCGTGTAGCGCAGGCCGTTGCGTGCGAGGGCGTCGAGCGTAGGCGTGGGGATGAGGCCGCCGAAGGTTGCGGTCTGAGAGTAGCCCGCATCGTCAAGCAGGATGAGCAGGATGTTGGGCGCGCCCTGGGGAGCGGTGAGCGGCGATGCAGGCTGTGCCGTCGAGGTCCTGTAGTCGGGCGTGATGGAGCCAGTGAAGGGGGAAGGAGGAACCGGAAGGGTGGTGCGGTCGGGCTGTGGTGAAGTTTGCGCGAATGCAGGCGCACTGATAGAGGTAGCCGTAAGCAGAGAAAGAGCGGAGGCTAGTTGCCACTTGCTGCGCTGAACGCGTTTCATCGACGATGTTGTCTCCCAGGAAGACAAGATACATTGGCCGATGTAAAAGATTGTCTCCAACTGGTGTTATTCGTAGCGGAGCGCGACGGTCGGATCGATGCGCGAGGCTCGTCTCGCGGGCAGATAGCCTGCGATCAGAGCAACCAGCAACAGAGTGGCGGTTGCCGCAATGAGGCTGAGCGGATCGGTAGCTCTTAGACCGTAGAGCATTGTGGAGACGAGGCGGCTTCCGATGAGCGTGGCTGGAACTCCTACAGCGATACCGATGGCGATGAGAAGAACTACATCGCGCATGACGAGCCAGCGGACGTTGGAGCGCGCGGCGCCAAGAGCCATGCGGATGCCGATCTCGCCGGTGCGGCGGCTTACAAGATAGGACATGAGGCCGTAGATTCCGATGCAGGAGAGAAAGACCGCGAGCAGACCGAAGAAGGCGGAGAGCTGTGCGACGAGGCGCTGATTGGCGATCGTGCGTTGGACCTGCGCATCAAGCGTGGTGATGTGGCTGATGGGCAGGATTCGGTTGACGGAATGAATGGCGTGCTGCACGCCGGAGGAGATGGCATTGAAGTCGCCTTCGTAGCGCACGGCCAGACTGCCGTAGCCCGAGGGATGTTGCGGGTTGGGGACGTAGTCGATGTACCTCTGCTGTTCATCGAGGCGGCCAAACTTTACGTCCTTGACGAGGCCGATGACCTCGACGTCGGTGTCGGGGAGAGGGTCGTGTCCCATGAAGTAGTGGCGGCCAATGGGATTGCCCCCTGCGGGGAAGAGGTCGCGTGCGACGCTCTCGCTGATGATGACGACCTTGTGCGAGGTGGCGGTATCCGCTGGGGTGAAGGTGCGGCCCGCGAGAAGCGGGATCTGCATGGTGCGGAAGAAGTCGTTGCCGATGACGTTGTGCTGGACGTCGATGCGCTCGTTGTAACCGGCGCCAGGTACGTTAATAGAACCGTTCCAGCTTCCCTGGTGGAAGAAGAAGGAGGCAAAGCTGGCCCCTTTGACTCCGGGAAGCGAGGCGATACGCTGTTCGATCTCGCGGAACATAGCGATCATGCGCGGATCCCGCGCCTTAAGGCCGAGGACATCGGAGTCGATGTCGAGGCGAAGGACGCCGGTACTCGCAAAGCCGGTATCGATGTGGGTGAGGTTGACGAGGCTGCGTAGGAAGAGCACGGCGGCGACGGTGAGCACGACCGAGAGGGCGACCTGACCGATGACGAGCGCCTTGCCCAACGGAGTTCGTGTGGCTGCGTGGGAGGAGCCGCGGCCATCCTTGAGGGCTTCGGTGACTTCGATGCGCGAGGCGCGAAATGCCGGCACGATGCCGAAGAGGACGACAGTGCCGATGGTAGCGAAGAGGGTGAAGAGGAGCAGGCGCAGGTTGAGCGAGACGTCGAGCGGGATAGGATCAGCGTCGAAGCCTCCGGAGATCATGCGCAAAAGAAGGCGGTCGGCGACAGCGGCGAAGGCGATGCCGAGCGCGCCGCCAGCGATGGCGAGGATGAAACTTTCGGTGAGCAATTGCCGGATGAGACGCAGGCGCCGTGCGCCGAGGGCCTGGCGCACGGCGAACTCACGAGCGCGCGCCGTGGAGCGGGCCAAGAGGAGATTGGCGATGTTGGCGCAGGCGATGAGCAGCACGAGCACGGTGACTCCCATGAGGATCTTGAGCGGATCGGAGAAACCATGGCGCAGATAGGAGAGGCCGGTGGCCATTGAAGTGACCGGGACGTGCGTCTTTTCGAGATGCTGAAGGTTGTAGGCGTTAAGCTTGGCGTCAGGGAAGGCGCGGATGATCTGCTGGTAAAGAACGTTGACGTTGGCTTCGGCCTGCGTGCGGCTAACGCCCGGCTTGAGCCGACCGAGGATGAGGTTTGACTGGAAGAAGTTGTCTTTGTAGCCGTTCGAGTGTGGAGGAATAGCCTTCATCATCGACATAGGGACCCAGAGATCGGGTGCGTGACCGACCATGATTCCGAAGAAGTCGGGCGGCGCGACGCCGACGATGTTGAAAGTAGTGTCTCCGAGCTTCACGGTATGGTTGAGCACATTGGGATCACCGGCGAGAGCGCGCTGCCACCACGCATAGCTGATGACCGCAACGGGGTGGTCGCCTTCGGAGTTGTCATCGGCGTCGGTGAGCATGCGGCCCAGGGCGGGTTCGACGCCAAGGGTGGGAAAGAAGGTTCCAGAGACGATGTCGACCATGATTGGCTCCATCTGGTCGCGATGGTCGATGATGCCGTGCGGGTTGGCATTCATGCTGAAGACGCTGGCGACATCGGAGAAGACATCGTTCTTCTGCTGGAACTGGCGGAAGAAGGGATAGGAGTAGAGGGTGGTGGAACCGTAGCGGTCGGTGACTCCGGCCTCATCGCCGTCGCCGAGGACCACAAGCTGAGTGGGATCTTTGACGGGAAGAGAGCGCAGCATGATGGCATCCATGAAGCTGAAGATGGCGGTGTTGGCTCCGATGCCGAGGCCAAGGGAGAGGAGCGCGACGATCGTAAGAGCGGGGCTGCGCAGCATCGACCGAACGCCGTACGACACATCCTGCAGAAAGGTCTCGAGCCAGTTCCATCCCCATGCCATATGACTGTTCTCCCTGAGTACGGTTGGATTGCCGAATCCGCGCCGGGCGGCGCGACGCGCAGAGGCGGCCGAGAGGCCAGACTCTCTGTGCCGCTGTTCGCGCAGTTCGAGATGAAGCTGAAGTTCTTCGTCGAGATCGCGCTGAAACCGATCGCGGTGGAGGAGCATTTCGAGCCGTCGTTTGAGTTCGCCAGGCAGATTCATAGCTGGTCTCCTCGGGAGGTGGTGTCAGGCCGTCTGGATGACGCGCGCGATGGCTCCCATGACCCGCTGGAACTGGGAGACCTCGATGTGGAGCTGGCTGTGTCCGTCGGGAGTGAGGGTGTAGTAGCGGGCACGACGGTTGCCGGAGGTTACTCCCCACTCTGCTGCGACCCAGCCCTTGATGAGCATGCGCTGGAGAGCGGGATAGAGCGAGCCTTCCTCTACCTGGAGGATTTCGTCGGACTGCTGCTGGATGGATTCCGCGATCTCATAGCCGTGAAGCCGGCCACGAACGGCGAGGGTCTTGAGGACAAGGAGATAGAGTGTGCCTGGAGGGATTTCGTCACGATCTTCCGACGGGGCGGATCTCCGGTTGATGAGGGCGGCCATAAAGCAAATTCCTCCCGCGAACACTGACATAGTCTAACTATGGAAGTAATATCTCCGGATTCGATGCCTGTCAAGAGTTGGCTTAGTTAACCGGCCGGCCGGTGCAGAGGTTCACACGTTTGCGTGCGGCTTACGGTCAGCTAATAGACGCCCACCGGGTACGGAAGTGAAGTTTGCTAGAGCTGTCAAAACATTGACGGTGCAAAGAGGCCGCTTCTGCGCTTAGGTGGTGCGTGCGGAGTCGAGCCAGCTTTCCATCTGCTGGTGGCCTACGAGGCCGGCCTGCTGCGAGACGAGTTTGGCCTCCGGAGAAGACGGCGAAGTTGGGAATGCCACGCACGTTGTAGCGGGCCGAGAGTTGGGGATTCTGCTCGGTGTCGACCTTGAGGACCAGGGCGCGACCCTTGGTGTCGGCTGCGGTTCGTGCGACCTCATGGGCGGCCATGCGGCAGGGTCCGCACCATTCGGCCCAGAAGTCGACCAGGATTGGAACAGGGGCATTCTGCACGATCTCGTCGAAGAGCTGCGTATCTACGGGTATCGGTTCGCCGACGGGGGCGAGCTCATTTTTGCAGGCCCCGCACCGGCCTGTGTCGGCAAGACGGGTCGCGGGGATGCGATTCTTCTGCCCGCAGTTGGGGCAGGTTCGGATCACTGGCATGGCGTTCGGCTCCGGCTTTGTTGGATGCGAAAGGGGAGGGCGAAGATACAACTGGGACAAAAGGGGGGAGCTTATTCGACGTTGGCAGGCACACGTTCGTCCGCGGAAAGGGCGGAGCAGGAAGGGTGGGAGAGGCATCTGGCCGAAGCGAAGGGCTCGGCTTAGGCGCGGCGGCGGTAGCGGATGGCGAACTCGTAGCCGGAGTTGGGCGGAAAGAGTTTGGCGACGTGGCGCAGGCGCTCTGCAAGGGCTTGCGGGGCCAGAAGCGGGTACTCGCGCTCGCGCAGCTCGGTGTAGTCGAAGTCGATGGAGAGCGAGAGCAGATAGATGGCGATGGCGTCGGAGAAGGCGCTCTCGAGAAAGCTGGTCTTGGCACGCTCATCGATGGTGGACTTGCCTTCGGACCTTCCGGCGAGCGAGAGATTGCGGCTCTCCCAGGCGTCCTGCGAGGTCTCGCCCCGGACATCGGCGAGGGCCTGGGTCCAGGCGAGCTGCTGAAAGCTTTCGGGAACTCCGGCAACATCGACGAAAGCATGGCCGACGTTGATGAAGAACTCGAAGGACAGGGCAAAGCGGTCGCCGAGAAGGCGGGTGGAGATGAAGACTCCGTCGGCGTCGTCGAGAGTGACGTTGCGGTGGCAGATGGCCTGGTCGCCGAGCTCGGTGGTGTAGGCCGGAGCCACAAGGGTGGCATCGCCAGCGCGGCCTTCGCTGAGGGCGAGCGGAACGAAGTAGTAGGCCTTGCGGGCCAGAGCCGAGGCGATGGCCGAAGGAACGGCCTGCACCATGCGTTCGAGATCGGGCCCGTCGAGGCTGTTATCGCCAAAGGCTGCAAACGCAATGCCGTTAGGTGCATGATGCACCGCTGTCTCGCGAGCCACCTGTACGGCCCGCAGTAATCCGTTTTGAACGCCTTCTGCCATAAAGCAGTATTCTACTGGTATGACGCCAGGATCGCAGGAAGAAGGAATACCACGACAGACGCAGGAAGCAAAAGCAAATCTCTTCGGGGTGCCGATGGGCGACCTGGGATGGTTCGCGAGCCTGCTGATGGGAGCCGCCGTTGGATTTTCAGCCTTCTTCGCGGCGACCTTTGTGGGGATCTTCGGAATCCTGATTTACAA
Source organism: Edaphobacter modestus (assembly GCF_004217555.1). Taxonomy (GTDB): domain Bacteria; phylum Acidobacteriota; class Terriglobia; order Terriglobales; family Acidobacteriaceae; genus Edaphobacter; species Edaphobacter modestus. The sequence continues at coordinate 3,704,073 of NZ_SHKW01000001.1, read as the reverse complement.
CTCGACGACCCACCAGAATGTGGACCTCGCGCTGAGCTACGCGCGGGGCGGGTTGACCGTCGGCGTAATCACACTGATGGCGGCGTGGGGATACCTGGGCACGCTGTGGGTGAAGCGGATCACTCGTAAAAGCTAGCAGTATCCTGCAGTTGAAGACTGTCTATGACTGGCCTGGCGGGACCGAGCCTCTAGTTCTGCTTTGTATAGATGAGCTTAGAGGGTGTCGAAGCCAAGCGTTCGCGCATGGTCCGTGGGAACGGTCTGCATAGGTTCTCCGCAAGCCTAGGCCTCAGAGACAACGGCTGCGCAGGGAGTAAGCGGGATCGAGATTCGGACCCGCAGGTTGAGCAGCTGCATCTTTCCTGGATTCTTCAGATGCTTGTGCTGCCGCCTGGGTGGACCTGGTTAGGTGGCCTTGCGCTGGAAGTTGGTCTTTTTGGTATTGGCGAACGAATCTTTGGCCTTGACCGATGCCGCCGACTGCCCCGGGACCGCCTTTGCGCCATTCTTTGCCTGGGCCGCTTTTTCGCGCAGCGCTTGAAGCTTCTGCGCCTTGGGGCCCAGACCGCCGATCTTTATTCCGCCTGCTTTCGGGATGAAGTCACTCATATGGAGATTTTCTCATGCCGGGAACTTTCGGTGAACGGCCTGGCTCAAGCGCAATGGTTCATCCAGCTCACGGCCAGTCGAACTATCTTGTGACGATTGAGTTCGACCGGTGGGAAGGGTCTGCATCGTTCCTCCAAGGCTGACCACAAAAGGAACTCGGCAAAAGTGACTACGGGTTTTTACTTACCGCACTTCGAAACATTGGTTTCGACGCCGCTTTTATCAACTTTTTCGCCTGTGCCTTCGTCTCCATAGCCATTCTGCTATTCTTCGTTGTCCGATCACCCCTTATTTACTTTTGGAGGACCTTCAGGCATGTCACTCGTTCGCACCGTTGCGCGTTGGAGTTTTTATACGGCTGCAGTTGCTGGTCTCGCGATTCCCTCTGTTGCAGCCGACAAAAGGCCCGTCAAAAAAGAACCCATCGCAGAGACACCTTCTTATTACGGCCCGCAGCCGGCTCGAGAGAATCTCGACCTGACGATGTATGCGCGCATCCGCGAAGAAGGCTTCAAACACTCGCACGTCATGGAGTTTGCCGACGCGCTGACGAACGGTATCGGGCCACGGCTTACGGGTTCGCCCAACATGAAGAAGGCAAATGAGTGGACCTGCAACACCCTGACGAAGATTGGCCTGGAGAACGCGCACCTGGAGGACTGGGGTGAGTTCGGCATGGGATGGCAACAGATCAATACGTGGGGACGGATGATCACGCCCGACCCGGAGCCTCTCTGGCTGCAGGCGGCGCCGTGGTCGCCGGCGACGAACGGAACACTCACCGGCGAGGCAGTTTACGTGAACCTCAGCGAGGCAAAGGATCTCGACAAGTACAAGGGCAAGCTGAAGGGCAAGATCGTCCTCTTTGGGGGGATTCGTACGACTCCTGACCTGACGGACCCTCTCTTCCGTCGCTATACCGCGGAGGATCTGGCGGAGATGGAGACCTATCCGACAAGCGACGGTCGTCCCGGCGCTCCTAACGTTCAGCAGTTGATGGCCGACCGCAGAAAGCAGGCTGAGCTGCGGACCGAAGCGCTGAAGATGATGACCGCTGAAGGAGTAGCCGCGATCATCACTCCGACTCGCGATGGACGCAATAGCGGCGGCACCGGCATTATCTTCGACGACAACGGCGCGAATTTGATTCGCGGCGCGCAGACGAAGGAGACGGCAGTAACGATTCCGAACGCCGTCATGATGATCGAGCACTACAACCGTCTGGCGCGTCTGCTGGAACATAATGTACCGGTAACGCTGGAACTGAACATCGAGACGAAGTTCACGGGCGATCACGAGCATGGCTTCGACACGGTGGCGGAGATTCCGGGTTCCGATCCCAGGCTGAAGGACCAGGTGGTGATGGTGGGAGGCCATCTCGACAGCTGGATCTCTGGAACGGGCGCAACCGACAATGCGGCTGGTTCGGTCGTGGCTATGGAGGCCGTGCGCATCCTGAAGGCGCTTGACCTGAAGCCTCGACGAACGGTCCGGATTGCGCTGTGGTCGGGCGAGGAGGAGGGTCTGTTCGGATCGCAGGGGTATGTGAAGCAGCACTTCGGAACGTTTGCCGAACCGGAGCATCCAGACCCGACAGGCACGCCAAGCTTCATGCGGCGGCGTGGAAAGCTGACGACGACGAAGGAGTGGGAGACGCTGGACGCCTACTACAACCTGGACAACGGTACGGGCAAAATCCGCGGCGTCTATACCCAGGAGAACTATGCCATTGCACCGATCTTTGCGCAGTGGATCGCTCCGCTGAAGGATCTTGGCGTTACCACCCTCAGCTATCGGGATACGGGCGGAACCGACCACCTGTCGTTCGATGCTGTGGGCCTGCCGGGCTTTCAGTACATCCAGGACCCGATGGACTATGAGACGCGCACGCATCACTCTGATATGGACACCTTCGACCGGCTTCATGCCGAGGATCTGGAGCAGGCGGCTGTGATCGAGGCGATCTTCCTTTACAACACGAGCGAGCGGGAGGCGATGATGCCGCGCAAGCCATTCCCGCATCCTGAGCTCGAACCTCAGAAGACGGCACCGATCCCGGGAATCTATCCGAACGCTGTAACTGAAACGAAATAATAGAGAAGCCTGGACTTTATTGGAAGGCAGAGCGGCGGGAGCCTGGAGCTTTCGCCGTTCTTCATTTAAAGGGATGGAGTGACCGGCTAAGCACTTTTCTCGGTACATTTCGAACAATTCATTTCACAGTTACCGTTTTTTCACGATCGATGACTACACCTTTGGTTATGGCCAGACGAGTAGATAGGCCCTAGTTCAAGGAGATCGTATGCAGAAATTTTTTGCGAGCACTGTCGCCACGATGCTTGTGGCAGGACAGATCATGGGGCCCTCGCTTGCGACTGCGCAAGCAAACTCTAAAGAGTCGTCCACGCCGATCAAGCACCTGGTAGTGATCTTCCAGGAGAACGTCTCCTTCGATCACTACTTCGGCACTTACCCGATGGCACTGAACCCCCATGGAGAACCCAGGTTTGTAGCCGCGCCGGGAACACCCGGAGTGAATGGCTACACCGACGATCTTCTGTATAACAATCCGAATTTCCTGAACAAGACCCTGAATGGCGCTTCCGCCTCCAATCCGTTTCGTCTGGGCCGCTCGGAGGCGGCAACGGCCGATCAGGATCACGACTACACCCCGGAGCAACAGGCATTCCATGGCGGCCTGATGGACGGGTTCCCGAAGTACACGGGAACGCCCGGACCTCCTCCTGCTGGTCAGGCGACCAATGCGCTGGTGATGGGCTACTACGACGGCAACACGGTTACGGCGTTGTGGAACTATGCGCAGCAGTATGCGATGAGCGATAACTCGTATGACACGACGTTTGGCCCTTCCACTCCTGGAGCGATCAACCTGGTCTCCGGCCAGACGGGCGGAATCGTCGATTCGGTGAGCGCGGGTGATTCGGTGGTTCCGGACGGAAGCGGCGGACAGACGCTGATCAGCGATGCAGACCCGATTGGTGATGTGTGCTCGGGCACAGGGACGGTACGGTTCGGCGGCCAGAACATCGGCGACCTGTTGAACAGCCGTGGTGTGACCTGGGGATTCTTCGAGGGAGGTTTCGACCTGACCAAGACGAATGCCGATGGATCGACGGGCTGCAGCCGCAGCACCACTTCCAAAGTCACGATGACGAAGAAGGCGGACTATATTCCCCACCATCAGCCGTTCCAGTACTACGCTTCGACGGCGAACCCGAAGCATCTTCGGCCTTCGTCGGTGCACACGATCGGCTCCGACGATCAGGCGAACCATCAGTACGATACGGACGACTTCTTCGCCGCTGTAAAAGCGGGGAACTTCCCGGCGATAAGCTTTCTGAAGGCTCCTGGGTACCAGGACGGCCATGCAGGCTATTCGGACCCGCTGGATGAGCAGGCTTTCATCGTTCAGGTCATCAACTTCCTGCAGCAGCAAGGTCGTGACTGGGAGCACACTGCAGTCGTGATCGCGTATGACGACTCCGACGGTTGGTACGATCACCAGATGAGCCCGATCGTGAACCAGTCCGCGTCGGAGGCTGACGCGCTGGTGGCAACCGGATCCTGCGGCGACGGCTCGACGGCGCTTCCCAGCCCCACGGCGCTGCACGCGCAGGGCCGCTGCGGATATGGTCCGAGACTGCCGCTGCTGGTCGTCTCACCGTATGCAAAGCATAACTATGTAGATCACACGGTGACGGATCAGAGCTCGATCCTTCGCTTCATTGAAGACAACTGGGTCGGCGGACAGAGGATTGAAGGCTCGTTCGACAGCCGGGCGGGCTCGCTGCTGAACATGTTCGACTTCAGGAATCCGCAGAATGGTTCCTTCCTGCTCGATGAAGGCACGGGCCTTCCGACAAACAATCATGGTGGCAAGGATCACGACGGGGACTCGGGCAGAGGCTGGTTCTAGTTCTCCAGAAGCGTTGAGGTAGTAGCTTTGACGAAGGGTGCTGGAGGCGGTTCGCTCCGGCACCCCTCGTTTCTTTGTTTGTGAAAGAAAGAGGCGGACGGTTTTGATCTCTCGGAGAAGCTTTCTGCAACGGGCCGGCGTTCTGGCCACCGGACTATCCCTTGAAAAATCCGCAGTCGCGAGTGGAATGGTTGCGCCATCGATGGCGCTCGACCCAAGTATGCTGAAACCGTTCGTCGATCCGTTGCCGCTGCCTGCGGTGATGAAGAACAGTGGAATCCGCCCCGATCCAGACGATGCCGCGAAGAGCGTTCCCTTCTATCGCGTGGCAATGGAAGAGATTCACCAGAAGGTTCATCGTGATTTGCCTCCGACGCGGATGTGGGGATTTAACGGCAGCTCGCCGGGACCGATCTTCGAGACGCGAAGCGGCCAGGGCCTGATGGTGGAGTGGGCGAACCAGCTTCCGGGGAAACACTTTCTTCCGATCGATCACACGCTGCATGGAGCCGAAACCGATAAGCCTGAGGTGCGGTGCGTCATTCACCTGCACGGAGGACGGACCCCCCCGACAAGCGATGGATACCCGGAGGATTGGGTGGTGCCGGGCAAATCGCTGCTCTATCACTACCCGAATAAGCAGAATGCAGCGCTGCTGTTCTACCACGACCATACGATGGGTATAAATCGGCTCAACATTTATGCGGGTCTGCAAGGCATGTTCGTCATTCGCGATGAGGTTGAAGATGCGCTGAACCTTCCGAAGGGAAGGTACGAGATCCCGCTGATGCTCTTCGATCGATTTTTGCGGTCCGATGGGCAGCTGGAGTATCCGGTCTCCGGCGATCCGAAGTCACCTTGGGTTCCCGAGGTGTATAGCAACGTGATGCTGGCGAATGGGAGGCTTTTTCCATACCTTGAGGTGGAGCCGCGCAGGTATCGATTTCGTGTGATGAATGGGTCGAATGCGCGTTTCTTTCGACTCTCTTTCGGCGACCTGCTGGAGCTGCATGTGATCGGTGGAGACCAGGGTCTATTGCAGGCGCCGGTTAAGACGCAACACGCTTTGCTGACACCGGCCGAGCGGACAGACATTGTCTTCGATTTCAGCAAGCACGCTGGCGAGAAGATCGTATTGAAGAGTGACAGCTTCGACATTATGGAGTTTCGAGTAGCGGCCCCGGGTGCGAAGGACTCGAGTTCGCTGCCTGCGATGCTGCGTCCCGTTGCCCGGATTCCGGAGAGCAACGCTGTGCGAACGCGGCGCCTGACGCTCGACGAGACGATGAACAAGGTTCAGGAGTCGATGGGGATGCTACTGAACAATACTCCCTGGCACATGCCGGTGACAGAAAAGCCGGTGATCGACACGACGGAGATCTGGGAGCTGGTGAACCTGACCGAAGATACCCATCCCATCCATCTCCATCTGGTGAAGTTCCAAGTGCTGGACCGACGCAGCTTCGATGTCTTCCACTTTCAGGACACGGGCGAAATGCGATACACCAATCGCGCTATTCCTGCTGGCCCCGAAGAAGCAGGATGGAAGGATACAGTCCGCTGCGAGAAGGGGCACGTGACCCGCATCATCGTGCCATTTGAGGGCTACACGGGACGCTATGTATGGCATTGTCACCTGCTGGAGCACGAAGACAATGAGATGATGCGGCCGTTCGAGGTGGTGGAGCAAGGCCATGACGGGTAGTCTCCTCCTACTTCTCGATGCGCGAGGTAACCAGTCGAGAAAACTCGTCAGCGAACAGAACTTATTGAAAGTGCGCAGCAGTGGGTTATTGTAGACCGGACAAATAGTTCAACCCGGGCCCGTTTTGTTTCACTTCCAACCGAGAGAGGTCTGCATGGCGACGAAGACGAAGAAGCAGTCTGTCCTAAGCAAGAAGAAATCGGCGTCAAAGAAGACAGCGAAGAAGGCTACCAAAAAAACAGCCGTACGCAAGTGGCCAAAACGAAATGTGGTTCCCGATAGCATTGATCTTCGCGACCGGGCTTATCAGCCTTCCGTAATGCTAATTCCTGCTGAGGTGCTGGCTCCTTCCATCAATATTCCGGTACTGAATCAGCGGTTGACGAGCGCGTGCACCGGATTCGCGCTGGCCAGCGTGATCTTTCACCTGCAACACAAGGCGAAGCGCGAGAAGGTTCCGCAGCCGGTATCGTCCTTCATGCTGTACTCGATGGCGCGGCGTTATGACGAGTTTCCGGGCGACCCGACGAAGGACACGGGGTCTAGCCTGCGCGGCGCGATGAAGGGCTGGTACAAGTACGGCGCCTGTGCGGCGCGTCTGTGGCGTACGGCGGCGATGCCGGCTCCCGCTGCGAATCCTGATGACGATTGGTGGCAGGATGCGGTTCGACGCCCACTGGGTGCGTATTATCGCGTGGACACGCGAAGCGTAACCGATATGCAGGTTGCGCTGAACGAGATCGGGGTCCTTTACGCCAGTGCTGTGTGCCATACAGGGTGGATGGAGGGATTGAAGCCCAGGCTTCGCGGCAGGCCAACGATCAAGCCGAGCGATGACTACTGGGTGATTCCACGCAAGGAGGCAACGCCGGAGGATGGTGCGCACGCCTTCGCGATCGTGGGCTACACCCGTGAGGGATTTATTATCCAGAACTCGTGGGATACAAACTGGGGAACGGGCGGACGCGCAGTGCTGACCTACCAGGACTGGACCGAGAATGCGATGGACTGCTGGGTGGCGCAGCTTGGCGTGACGACCGACCTGCACACGGAGATCGCAAGCTCGGCCACGCTGCGAGTGAAGCAGGGCCGGGTTCAACTGGCGAGTGACGAGACGCTGAGGAACCGGGAGATCGGTCCCTTCATCATCGACATGGAGAACAACGGCAAGCTCAGCAATACCGGAGACTTCCGCACCCAGGACAGCGATGTGATGGCACTGCTGAACCAGCAGTTGGGCGAGGCGAGGAAGAAGTGGGGACTACGCGACAGCCAGCCCGTTGATGTTGCGATCTACGCTCACGGAGGCCTGACCTCAGAAGACGATGCGGCCAGAACGGCAGCACAATGGATTCCCGCGATGTATGACCGGCAGATCTTTCCTGTCTTTCTGATGTGGGAGACCGATCTGTTCGCTACCCTGAAGAACATCTGGGCCGATATCGCTGCAAAGCAGCCGCGAACTACCGGTGCGGTAATGGATCGGGTGAGAGGCTGGTGGAATTCCCGGCTGGAACGGCTGCTTGCGGTTCCGGGCTCCAGTGTGTGGGGCCAGATGAAGCAGAACGCGGACGCGATTTCAAGCGCGCAGGAGAGCGGCGGACTCAAGCTGTACGAAGCAAGTAAGAGATCGCCCTACTTCAAGGATATGTCGAAAGTCAGGCTGCACTTGGTCGGACACTCGGCAGGTGCGATCGTTCATAGCTACATCGTGAACAGGCTTAAGTGGAACTTCGAAACCGTGAACTTTATGGCTCCCGCGGTGCGCGCCGATGTGTTTCAAAGTCAGGTTGTGCCTGCCATTCGAAGCGGAAAGGTGAAGCAGTACAACCAATTCGAGCTGACAGACGAGATGGAGCAGAAGGATCCTACCTGCAAGCCGATCCTCGACTACAGCCGTTCGCTGCTGTACCTGGTCTCGCAGTCTTTTGAGAAGGGCGAGGTAACACCGATTCTGGGGATGGAGAGGTACTTTGCAAGCGAGGTTCTCTCGCTCGGCCTTCGGAATGTCGCAACCTTCAAAGCACCCCAGCAGTACTCGAAGAGCACGACCCACGGCGGCTTTGATAATGACACGACGACGCGGGACAAGATTCTTTCGCTGATCAAAGGCTGAGATATTCCGTCACTTCGCTCGACACAGGGTTGCCGGATCGGTATAGGCTGTCTTCGTGAGCGCAGACGAGGCGGCGGAGATTCTTTCGATCGGCGGACACGAGGTGCGGGTAACGCACCCGGAGAAGCTGTATTTCTCCAGGCAGGTGAAGGTCTCGAAGCTGGACTTGGTGCATTACTACCTTGCCGTTGCGCCGGGAGCGTTGCAGGGAATTCGCGACCGTCCTATCGTGTTGAAGCGGTTCGTCAATGGAGCCGAGGCCGAGCCCTTCTACCAGAAGCGTGCACCCAGCGACCGGCCGGAGTGGATTCGCACGGTGACGCTCTCGTTTCCCTCCGGACGCACGGCGGAGGAGATGGTCGTCGATGACGAGGCCGGGCTGGCCTGGATCGTGAACCTCGGATGCATGGAACTTCATCCGCACCCGGTCCGTACGGGCGATCTTGACCATCCAGATGAGCTGCGCGTGGATCTCGACCCGATACCGGGCGTGTGCTGGGACGACGTACGTCGCGTCACTATGGAGGTGAAGGCCGTACTCGAAGAGGTGGGGCTGCGCGGCTGGCCGAAGACGAGCGGGTCGCGCGGCATGCACGTGAATGTGCGGATCGAGCCGCGCTGGAGCTTCACCGAGGTGCGGCGGGCGGCGATTGCGTTGTCGCGGGCAGTGGAGCGACGGGTTCCGCAGCTTGCCAGCTCGAAGTGGTGGAAGGAAGAACGCCACGGCGTCTTTCTGGACTACAACCAGAATGCCAAGGACCGCACGACGGCGTCGGCCTACTCGGTGCGGCCCTTGCCAGATGCGCGGGTGTCGACTCCACTGGAGTGGAAAGAGGTAATGGAGTGCGATCCGCAGGAGTTCACCGTCTTCACGGTGCCGGAGCGCTTTGCGAAGAGAGGCGATGCGCATGCCGGGATGGATCAGGCGGGGGGCTCGCTGGAAGGACTGTTGGAGCTGGCTGCACGCGATGAAGCAGAAGGCCTGGGCGATGCTCCGTGGCCTCCGCACTTTCGCAAGATGGAGGGCGAGGGAAAGCGTGTGGCCCCATCACGGGCAAAGAAGACCGTCGCGAAGAACAAAGAAGATGAGGAACAAACAGAGTCCGGATCTTCAACTGCGTCGAAGAGAAGGCAATCGAAGATGCCGCTGATCGTGATCGCAAACTCCACGAACAAACAGGAGGCGATGGAAGGGCTGGAGCGCTGGAAGGTGCGACATCCAGATGCGGCGGAGCTGCTCGCAGTGGACGACGTTTTGGTCGACTCGATGCGTGGGAGTTCGTCCACGTGGACAAGGATTCGCGTAAACCTGCGACATGTTCCCGAAGAGATACGGCCACATCAGGAGACGCCGGACCCGGATGACGACCCGACACGAAAGTGGCGGGAGATGCGGGCAGATGGCGAGATGCCGAAACTCACGCGAAAAAAGAAGAAGGAATAGATTGCAGGCTCGTGTCACCCGAACGAACGGGGTCTGCAACCTTCTGAAAGCACGCAGCGAAGACCGTATAATCGGGCTATGGACGCCTCACCGCTGGTTGGAGTCATCATGGGAAGCCGCAATGATTATGCGGTGATGCGCGGCGCCGTCGAGATGCTCGCCGAGTTCGGCGTTCCGCACGAGGTGCGGGTGGTCTCGGCGCACCGTACCCCCGATCTTCTCTTCGAATATGCCGAGACCGCTGCCTCGCGTGGGCTTCGTGTCATCATCGCAGGCGCAGGCGGAGCGGCGCACCTTCCAGGGATGATCGCAGCGAAGACGGTCGTGCCTGTACTCGGCGTGCCAATTCCAGCGACCGCGTTGCAGGGAATGGATTCGTTGCTGAGCATCGTGCAGATGCCGAAGGGTGTCCCCGTTGGCACGCTCGCAATTGGTGCAGCGGGGGCGGCGAATGCGGGGCTGCTGGCGGCTCAGATCCTCGCCACTACGGATGCTGCGCTACGCGAAAAGCTTATCGCGTGGCGAGCTGCGCGACGCGACGAGGTGCTGGCGCAGACCCTGACTCAGCCAGCCGACGATGAGATCTCCGAGGCGAAGGCGTGAGCAGAGATCCAGCCGCACAGCCGATCCTTCCCGGCGCAACCATAGGCATCTTCGGTGGGGGCCAGCTTGGCCGCATGACCGCGATGGCAGCGCGAGCTATGGGCTATCGCATCCAGGTTCTCGATCCTGATCCCGCATGCCCGGCGCGCTTTGTCGTGGATGGATGCATCGAGGCAAGCTGGGATGATTCCCGCGAGGCCGCGAACCTGGCGCGAGGATGCGACGTGGTGACGCTCGAGATCGAGCAGATATCGCTTGCCAGCATGGACGCCGCGGCCAACTATGCCCCGGTAAGGCCCGGCCGCAACACGCTCGCCGTCATTCAGGACAGGATCGAGCAGAAGGACTGGCTGCGAAAGCATGGCTTTCCGGTCGGCGAGTACCGCGCAGTGCGTTCGCTCGACGAACTTCGCGACGCGATCCGCGCTCTGGGCGGCAGATGTTTCTGCAAGAGTGCGACCGGCGGATACGATGGCCGGGGACAGGGAAAAGTCGGCTTCCGTCCCGGCGCTGACGCTGAAGAGGAGGCTCGAGGAGCCTGGGAGGCGCTGGGCGAGAGAGCCGGAGTAGCCGAAAAGGCGGTCGATCTTGAACGCGAGATCTCAGTGCTGGTGGCCCGCAGCCCTTCTGGCGAGGTAAAGGTCTATCCCGCGGCCTGGAACCATCACGAAAACCAGATTCTGGCCTGGAGCGTGATGCCCGCGCCGCTCACCGACGCCATGGCAGCTGAGGCGCGGCAACTCGCTGAGACGATTGCAGACACCTTCCAGCTCGAGGGCATCCTGGCGGTGGAGATGTTCGTGACCACTGCAGGCGAGTTGCTGGTGAACGAGCTGGCGCCGCGCCCACACAACAGCTACCACTCGAGCGAGCGAGCCTGCGTGACCAGCCAGTTCGAGCAGTTGGTCCGCGCAGTCTGCGATCTTCCGCTGGGCGAGGTGGAGATTGTTCAGCCCTGCGCGATTGCCAACCTGTTGGGCGACGTATGGCTGGATGCTGACGGTTCAGCGCGTGAGCCGCATTTTGATCGCGCCCTGGCTGTTCCGGGCATTCGTCTGCACCTTTACGAGAAACATCGCCCCCGACGCGGGCGGAAGATGGGCCACCTGAGTGCCGTGGGAAGCACCGCGGACGAGGCCGTGGCGAATGTTCTGAAGGCGCAGGGGCAGCTTTAACCAATAGCCCGGGTTCAAATCGAGCTTCGACGGGATGACTCTTCCGGTTCGCAGTGGGTCGATAATGTCCGTATATCGCACGCGGACATGGTATCTTCTAAGGGTGCACAAGGTTTTGTGCAGGCAATTTACGAGGTTTCGGTGAGCAGCTCTGAACTGGAATACGTGCTTTCCCTGCGGGATGCCAACATCGGCACCAGCCAGAAACGTCTGCGCGCAGAGATCATCGACTTCATCCAGCGGCATGAGGATGCTGTGCTCGATCAGCTTCGCACGCACGAGTCCGCTGTGATCCCAACCTCTTTCGGCGAGATCACGCTAAACCTCGCCGACCTTCGCGAAGCCGTCGCCTAGGAGATCCCTGGTGCTGGCGCTCCTCGTCAGCTTCCTTATTGCCGTCTATCTTCTGGGCCCAGACCTGATCTCGCGTTGGGCTGCCGATCTTGTTGTGTTCCGCAAGACCCGCGTCCAAAGCCATGCAGAAGAAGTCGCCCGTTCCATCATCGGCGCCGTTGTTCCGCTAATTGTCGCTTTTCTATGGGCGCGATGGAGCGGAGCGCTTGGACGCACAGGCACACACTACGATCTCGAGACGGTCTTCTCCTCGCTGCAGAGCGACAATTTCTTCCAGGCCCACCGCCCGCAATTCTTCACGAGCCTCCGGGCTTTTTTCTGGATGAACTTCGTAATTCTCTGGCGGCTTTATGCGCTGGTGGTGTTGATCTCGATCGCGCGTATCGTCATCGTGCTGAGCTACAACCGCATCTGGCGCAGACTGCATAAGCGGTGGATGCGCACGTTGCTCGCGACCATTGTGCCGCGCATCTCGGAGTGGGATCTGCTGTTCAGCGACATGCTGCTGCCGGAGGGTAGCTTCCGCATCATGGCCGACGTGCTCACAAAGACTGGCGGTCTATACCAGGGCGCGATTCAGGATCGCATGCTGAACAATGACGGCTCACTGCAGAGCATCACGCTGGCCAACCCGCGCCGCTTCGAACGCGCCGAATTTCACAAGGCCAAGGCTGAAGACATCGAAACGGTCAGTGACGAGTTCTGGTTCAACATCCCAGGAAACCTCTTTATCGTGATGTCGTCCGACATCGCCAACCTGAATCTTCGCTACATCCGGCGTAAGCCACTTTCCTTCCAGCCTTCGGACGAAGAGCGCGAGGTACTGACGCGTCTGCTGGATCGACTGAGGGAAGGCAAGTGAGACCTCGTTGTCTCGTTCCAGTCAATCGAATGTCATCCTGTTGTCCCTGACGCCAGAGAGCACCTTCTGCGTGTAACCTTGTTGCTATTGCGCCACTCCAATGGATCGTGGCGGCAGCGATGCGGCGACGATCGCCACCGGCTCCCACACAATCAGCAAAGTAGCTTCAGCGCCGCATCCGTAAAGGAGGAATACGCATGTATGACATGAGGAATCTCACCCAGCTGAAGAAGCTGGATGAAAACGCGCCTGAGCAGATGAAGGCCTTCTGGGAGTTCGATAAGGTCGCCTACCAGCCGGGCGCGATCGATGGTCTGCATAAGCAGTTGATGGCACTCGCGGTCGCGTTGACCACCCAGTGCCCGTACTGCCTTGAGCTTCATCGCAGAGCCGCCGTCGAAGCAGGAGCGACCGAGCAGATGCTTGCAGAGACGGCAGCGGTCGCAGCCGCTATGCGAGCCGGTGCGGCAATTACCCACGCCACGCATCTGTTCAAAACCTAGAGCAGTCTTCCGGAGCCCCGTACGAACCGAATATAGCTGTGCTCCGCGCCGGCCCCAGAGTTCGCCGAAGGGAGCACACTCAGGCTCTTCCGGCGAACTCTCGGGTTTCGGTGGAGACTTTGATTTTTTCGCCTTCCTTGATGAAGAGCGGCACGCGGATATCGAGACCGGTCTCGAGCGTGGCGGTCTTGGTCACGCTGCCGCTCTGCGAGGCCCCGCTCAGACCGGGCTCCGTCTCGGTGACAGTAAGCTCGACAAAGATGGGAAGCTGCAGGCCAATGGGGTTGCCGTTGTATTTGTGCAGTTGGATTTCGAGGTTCTCGATCAGAAACTCGGTCGCATCGCCTACCATTGCTTCCGTCAGCGTCAGCGTCTCGAAGCTCTGTTGATCGAGGAAGTTGAAGCCATCGCCGTCGCTGTAGAGGAAGGTTGCCGGGACGAGCTCGAGGTCCGGCTCCTTGAACTTCTCGCCCGCCTTGAAGGTCTTCTCAAAGACCGCATTCGTAAGCAGGTTGCGCATCTTCAGGCGAACCAGCGTCTGTCCGCCGCGCGCCGTGGGAGAGCTCACATCGGCTTCCATGCAGTAGTAAGGGGTGTTTTCGTGCTCGAACAAGGTCTTGCGCTTGACGCTGATCGCTTCGATTAAAGCTGCCATGAACTCCTCAACGGCAGATTCGCAAATGCGATGCGAAATCTGAACCTTCTTCAAGTATAGGGAGTCGAAACGCATCGGACAAAGTGGCGGTGCATTACGTTATTGCCCCTCGCCGGTTCGTTCGTCGTTGCGCTCTTTCTGCTCTCGGGCTTCCATCCAATCGCGCAGAATGACCACCGCTGCAAGCTGATCGATAACATACTTGCGATCGCGGCGGTCGTGCCCTGCCTCGTTGAGAATCTCGTGTGCGGCAACGGAGCTGAGTCTCTCGTCCCATAGGTATACGGGCAGGCCGGAGCGCGCGCGCAGCTCTTCGGCGAACTGCTGCACCTTGGCCGCCCAGGGGCTGACATCGCCGGACATATGCAGCGGATTGCCGACCACGATCTCCACGACCTCGTGCTTGCGGATCAGCCGCAGCAGACTGCGAAGGTCTTCGCCGCGGCTCTTGCGCCAAAGTGTCAGCAGCGGCTGCGCCGTGTAGCCCAGAGGATCTGAGAGCGCCACGCCTACCCGCACCTTGCCTACATCCAACGCCATCACTCGTCCCGCGGCCATAAGTCAGTCTACCGATCCATGCATCGGATTTGCGACCGTGGATGTGGAGGATGCAGCCATAAACAGTCTTCGGGTGGCTGCTATAACACCATATTACGAATGATTTCGGGGTCGCCGTCAGACTACCTTCAACGAGCCAGCTGATAATAGATGTCTGTGCGAATCAGCGATGGATCGGTATTCCACTCGGTTTGCCAATGGCCGTAGATCTCCCAGTTAGGGCCCACGAAACTGTGACCGTTGGCCATGCACCACTGGCGAATGGCATCATGCGCAACGCCTAGACGGTTATAAGAACCGAAGTGCGTTCCAGATGCTACTGGACCCGCAGGGGTTGCCGAGCGGACAACCTCGCCGTCATCGGTAAACGGGCCATAGAGCTCCACGCCGACCTCGAGCCGGATGCCGCCATCCCAATAAATCGCGACGTGGCGTCCGGCTTTCGCTTGCTGCGCACGAATCGCATTCCAGACCAGACCACAGAGCTGCGGTACAAGGCTCGAGAGCTCGGATGGATTTGCATGGCGTCGTATGACAGCGAGCGGAATGCTATCGAGTTGCTGGAACTGGACGGCGGAATACGGCATGGCGTTCTCCTTTTACTGATCGGAGCCGTACTATCAGGAACCCAATCTTACCCGATGGCGCTTTCACCCTAATGCGATGGGACGAAGGTTGATGCTCCCTCTTCTCTTCAGGACGAAAGCAAATGAGGACTTGGTCGAGATTGCATATGTCGAAGTTGCGGATTGAAAACAAAATCGGCGGCTCCCTGAGGAACCGCCGATTGATGTTTAACTGACACGCGCGAAGCGCGCCTTTCTCCCTCCGCGAAGGACCTAGCCGATGTCTTCGGACCAGTTCTCGAGGTAGGCCTTGAAGTCGCTCATGAACTTGCCGGCGTCGGCTCCGTCTACGATGCGATGATCGAAGCCCAGCGTGAAGCGCTGGATCGAGCGGATCGCGATGAAGTCGTTGCCTTCCTTGTCGGTGATGACCTCAGGCTCCTTGTTGAGACCACCGATGCCGAGGATGGCGGCCTGGGGCTGGTTGATGATGGGGGTTCCAAACTGCTCGCCGAAGATGCCCGAGTTGGTCAGGGTGAAGGTTCCACCCGAGATCTCGTCCGGAGCGAGCTTCTTACCACGTGCGCGGTCGGCGATATCGACGATAGCGCGCGCGATGCCGAGGAAGTTCTTCTCCTCCGCCTGCTTGATGACCGGAACGATCAGACCCCAGTCCAGAGCCACCGCGATGCCTATGTTGATGTTCTTGTTGTAGCGGATCGCATCGCCTTCAACAGCACCGTTGACGATAGGATGCTTGCGCAGAGCGTAGATCGCCGCACGAGTGATGAACGGCATGTAGGTCAGCTTGACGCTGTTGCGCTGCTCGTACTTCGACTTCTCCTTCTCGCGCAGCTTCACGATGCGTGTCATGTCGACCTTGAAGACGGTGTGGACATGCGGGCTGGTGCGCTTCGATTCGACCATGCGCTGGGCGATGATCGAGCGCATCTTGGTCATCGGGACCAGCTCGCCGGGCTGCGGTGCAGAGGCTGCTGGTGCAGCGGGCTTCGATGCAGCTGGAGCCGCGGGGGCAGCAGCTGCGGCAGGCTTGGCTCCGCCCTCAAGATGGCCGAGGATATCTTCTTTAGTGATGCGGCCCGAGGAACCGGTGCCAGCAACCTGCGAGAGATCGACGTTGTTCTCCTGGGCGATCTTGCGAACCAGAGGCGAAGAGCGTCCGCGTTCACCAGCCGATGCAGAGGCTGCAGTCGCAGCCGGCGCGGGTGTCGCTGCGGGAGCCTGTGCCGCAGCTGCGGCGGGAGCTGCCTTCGCGGGAGCAGCGGCAGCTTTGCCTGCGCCTCCCCCGATGACGGCGACAACGGTGTTGATCGTGACGGTCTTACCCTCTTCGACCTTGATCTCGGTCAGGGTTCCGGCTGCGGGCGAGGGGATCTCGGCGTCGACCTTGTCGGTCGATATCTCGAAGATCGGCTCGTCGCGCTGGACGGTATCGCCAACCTTTTTCAGCCACTTGGTGATGGTGCCCTCGGTGATGGACTCGCCCATCTGCGGCATCAGAACCTCGGTTCCGCCACCCTGCTCGATGATGGTGCCTGCCGCAGCGGAATCGGCCTCAGCGGGATTGCCCTGGATCGCGGCAGGAGCATCTTTGGCAGCCGGAGTCACCGTGTCGGCAGCGGGCTCGGCCTTTGCGGGGGCAGCTGGGGCCGAACCGGAGGCGGCGCCTTCGGCATCGATCACAGCAACGATGGTGTTGATCTGGACGGTCGTTCCCTCGCCGATCTTGATCTCCTTCAGCGTGCCTGCTGCAGGCGAAGGAATTTCGGCATCGACCTTGTCGGTCGAGATTTCGAACAGCGGCTCGTCGCGCTGGATGCTGTCACCCGGCTTCTTCAACCACTTGGTGATGGTGCCTTCTGTGATGGACTCGCCCATCTGCGGCATGACTACGTCTGTCGGCATGAATCTCTCCCTGGAGCAGTTACGGACGGTTCAAAAGGACACTCCGCCCTCGCCCGGTCGGCGATCGGGCATACGAATGGGATTATACGGCGATAAGCTGTCGGCTTGCCCAAGGCAGTGCGGTTAGCGAACGGATGTCCTTTAAACGGGCGGGACTAGAGGATCGAAGGTCAGACGTCACCCTGCGACAGGGTTTGTGGCGGCAGGGGAGAGCAATTCTTCCAAGGAGCTACACCACAGCATCTGCCGCCCAAAGATCCTGCCGAAGTTGCGCGTGGTGGAGTGGATGGCGTTCTCCATCGTCGGCTGGCGCGAGGGGTCGTCGGTGGGCTGCGCCTCCAACTCCAGACTTGTGACGGTGCGGTCGGTGATGCCGCACGGCACGATCAGATCGAAGTCGCGCAGGTCGGTGGTGACATTGAGCGCGAAGCCGTGCGAGGTGACTCCTTGCGAGACGTGGATGCCGAGGGCCGCGATCTTCTTCTCCTGAATGGAGCCACCCGCGACGGTCCACACGCCGGTGCGGCCCGCGATGCGCTGGGCCGGAATGCCGAAGTCGAACGAGACACGGATGAGGACCTCCTCGAGCATGCGCATGAAGTCGACGGGACCGAGGTGCGGGCCCTTCTTTCCGGGCCAGTCGCCCCTCAGGTTGACGATGGGGTAGCCGACGAGCTGTCCGGGGCCATGGTAGGTGACGTCGCCGCCGCGGTTGATCTCGTGCAGCTCGACATTGCGCGAGGCGAGGAGTTCGTCGCTGGCGAGGACGTTCTCGCGGCGCGAGTTGCGACCTAGCGTGAGCACAGGCGGATGCTCGAGCAGCAGCAGCGTGTCGCCGATGAGTCCCTGCTTGCGCGCATCGACCACGCGCTTCTGCACAGCCAGGCCCTCAGCGTAAGGGATGCGGCCGAGATGGAGGAGGTGGAGGTACATCACTGCTTCTCTATTATCTGCCTTCGACGAAACACTATCGAAGCTCGATCTAGGCGAACAGACTTAATGCGGCATCCAGGTCTTCCGCATCCGCACCTTCCCCTTCGTCTAAGGGGAGAACACCGCAGCGGAGGAGAAATCGCGCTGTGGCATCAAACTCCCTCGGTGAGTTCGTTGGATCGTCCGTGGAACCACTCGGGACGTAGATCACCATTCCCTGACGGGCCCGCGTCAGCAGAACACGGTAAGCATTTTTCCGATACGTGATCTTCTCCTGGTTCTTGATTAGATTCCATTTGCTAGGAGACCCATGCCGGAGTGTTCTCAGCTTCCATTCCTTGGAATCCCAGACCATGTCGCCACCCCAGCACAGCCCAATCCAGTCAAGTTCCAAGCCCTGAATTTCAAACTCTGTCGCAAAGACTTCGCAGCGATAGCTCGATCGAACATCGTTGACATCGGCAAGATACCAGTGTTCCCATGGATATTCGGCATGAAACGAGGAACTAGGCTCCAAGCCTTCGGCACGCAACCTCGCCGCTCCTGAGGAACCGACCAGGCCATAACGGTTCTCGCCCCTCCTTTGTGCATGCAGCTTTTCGCGAGTCTTGCTCAAGTTGCGCGTCAGGAAGATGGGAAAGCGCTTTGTGATCTGAATCTCGGCGGCCCCTTTCGCATCGCCATCAAGTACTCGATTGACCCAGGTGGCCAACTGTTCGGCCCGTAAGCTGCGATTAGACGTACGCAAATGCAGATGGGAATTGGTCCTAATGCCACGGTTGATGACTCCATCTGCGAAGAGCTTGTGCCCGGCAGTGGAAGGTCCGCCTACGAGAACCTCAGGCGATGCGTAGATCGTCCAATCTGTCTTGCTATCCCGTAAAGCGCGACCCCACTCCTTTAGACCCGCCTCTCCATCGTTGATCTCTTGTCCACCACCGACGAGTGCCACCACGAAGCACCAGTCCTGATGTCGCCCCATGATCCGAAGCAGCATCTCGGGTTCCGAATAGTCGCGTTTGAACTTCTTCATGTTCTGAGCACGGTTCCAGGCCCGCTGTGCTTCATCGAAGATGATGGCGTGGTTTGAAGGAGCACGATTGTCGTCGTCCGTGTAGTTGCGGGCAAAGATGTGAACGTTCTCAATCAGGGTGCGAGCATGCTCTTTCGCCTCGTTGGCTCGCGTCCCCTTGCGCATACTTTCTTGAGTAAAGAGATGTTGCAGTACCTTCACAAGCGGACCATTGCCGCTCATAAAGTGGATGGGATTTTCCTTGTTCTCGCTTGAATGAGCGAGGCCAAGACCGACTAACGTTTTACCGGAGCCTGGAACGCCGGTCAGAAAGCATATGGCGTGCTGCCTCTCATTACGCGTTGTATCCATGTAACCCTGGATTGTGCGACGAACCTCTTCAATCTCATGCTCTGAAGCCTCATGGAGTGCAATCTCTCGAATGGAGAGACCGCTGCTCAGGGCGGTGGCCGCATCGATAATGCTCGGCACGGGAAAGTAAGGACTGCTTTCCCATTGCTGCTCTGAGATCTGATCTCCGCCATGACCTTCGATGTTCAACAGAGTCGCTGATAAGTTCTCCCAGGAACAGTTCACCACCGGGCTTATCCAGTAGGAGGACATCTGCGGAAAGAACTCTCTTTGATTGAGAGCCACAAGATCAGGCTCGGTGGCCTGCGGTGAGACAAGAATCGGCACGATCCTCCGATTCGCCGAGCCTTTATGAAAATAGTGCAATAAGAGAGCGTAGGTTTCGAGCTGTTGCTTCGCCGCCGATCCTATATCGCCGGATTTTGCCTCGACGATCACAACGGTATCTCGCACCAGCAAGACAAGGTCGATCCGTTTTTCTTTACGTGGGATAGAGAACTCGAGGATCGCTCCCCACCGGCCCGCGCTCTGTGAATGCGCTGAGCACACCGATAGAGCCTGCTGTAGCAATTGAAGGTCACGCTGCCACGTCAGAGTTTGATCCGCATATTGTGAGGTAAAGCCTCGATGCGCGTAAGCCGTGGAAAGTTGCGCCAGAAGAATCTCGGCCGATTGCAATAACAATTGCTCGACGGTTGAGATGTAAAAGCAAGCCATAGATGATCGAATAGCAGCGGCACCAGGATATCAACCAAACGTGCTGCTATCGGCCATCAAAAGCAAGAAGGCGGCCTTTGCAGGCCGCCGCTCTCGTTCTACCAAGTCGTGAACTACACGTTAACGGCCTTGCCTTCGACGCTTGAGAACGCGTCGAGCAGCGCTTCCGCCACCGTTGGATGGGCGTGGATGGTGAACATCATCTCCTCCACCGTGGCTTCGAGCTGGATCGCGGTGACGGCCTCGGCGATGATCTCCGTGGCGTAGGGTCCGATGATGTGGACTCCAAGGATCTCGCCGTACTTGGCGTCGGAGACGACCTTCACGAAGCCGTCGTGCGCGTCGAGGATGGTGGCCTTCGAGTTGCCTACGAAGGGGAACTTGCCGACCTTGACGTTGTAGCCCTTCTCCTTGGCCTGCGCTTCGGTGAGGCCCACACTGGCGACCTGCGGCTCGGTGTAGGTGCAGCCCGGGATGCGCGTGCGGTTGATGGGCTTGGCGTATTTCCCTGCAATCCGCGCCGCAACGACGAGGCCTGCCATCGAGCCGACGTGCGCGAGCTGAGGCATGCCGCCAACGATGTCGCCGATGGCGTAGACGCCGGGCTCGGTCGTCTCCATCCACTCGTTGGTCATCACGAAGCCGCGGTCGGGCTTGATGGAGGTCTTCTCGAGTCCGATGCCCTCGGTACGCGGAGCGCGTCCTACCGCCATCAGAACCTTCTCGGCCTGTTTGAATTGTGCCTTGCCGTTGGAGTCGGTCCAGGTGACCAGCGCGCCCTGCTTGTTCTTCTCGATCTTGGTGTCCTTGATCGACAGGTTGATGTCAATGCCCCGCTTCTTGAACTGCCGCAAGAGCTCCTTGGAGATCTCCTCATCCTCGACCGGAACAACTCGCGGCAGAACCTCAAGAACGGTGACCTCAGCGCCGAAGCTGTTGAAGATAGAGGCGAACTCCACGCCTACCGCGCCCGAACCGATAACAACCAGCGACTTCGGAGCGTCAGCGATCTTGAGGATCTCGTAGTTGGTGAGGATGATGTCGTCGGGCTTGTAGCCAGGCAGAACGCGGGCGTCAGAACCAGTGGCCAGGACGACCTTCTTGGCCTTGATGGTCTCGGCCTTGCCGTCAGCGAGTTTCACCTCGACGGTGTGAACGCCGTCCTTCGCGGGACCGGTCAGTTTGCCGAAACCCTTGAAGGTGGTGATCTTGTTCTTCTTCATCAGGAAGTCCAGGCCTTTGACGTGACGGGAGATCACGTCGTCCTTGCGGGCCAATACATTCTTCCAGTTCAGCTTGGGCGTGGACACGCCGTCGATCCCGTAGCGGTCGGCGTGCTTCAGGTGGTCCCACAGCTCGGCCGAGAACAGCATGGCCTTGGTCGGAATACAGCCCCACAACAGGCAAGTCCCGCCTAATCTGTCATTTGCGTCTACCAAAGCTACCTTGAGCCCATACTGCGCCGCGCGGATTCCGCAGGTGTAACCGGCCGGTCCGCCGCCAAGAACAACCACATCAAAGATCGTGTCTGCCAATGCCATCTCCTTCTCGTATACCCAAACATTTTAGATTACAGAAGATGTCAAGCGGTTCAGGCCGTGTGAGATGGGCTCAATCTGCAGCCAAAACGCATATTTGAAGCGCTGGCGCTACCTCTCTCTTTGGCCATGCGCAGGCATAGGCTAACGAACGCTCCGGCTAGATGTGGCGCCTTTCCAATTTGAAGGATAGCGGGTGTCGCGATCGCAGGGTGATCTGCGGCCAAAGCTCTACCTTCTGTCCCGGTAAGAGGGACAGCCGGAAGTGTTGTGCGATCGATGCCACCACCATCACCGCCTCCATCATGGCGAAGTTCTCTCCGATGCAGACGCGCGTTCCCGCTCCGAAGGGAAAGTAGGCAAACCTCGGACGAGAGGCTGCGCCATTGTCGGGGCTTCCGTCCATCCAGCGCTCGGGACGAAAACTCTCCGGTTCGGTCCAGAACCGCGGATCCCTGTGTGTGGCAAACGGACTCAAAATCAGGTTTGCAGTAGCCGGAACCTCGATCTCTTCCAGACGGTACGGCGTTACCGCCTCGCGTGAGATTACCCACGCAGGAGGAAACAGCCGCAGCGACTCGCGCACCACCGCCGTGGTAAAGGGCAGCCGCTGCATATCGTCGATCGATGGAAGCCGCCCACCGAGCACGGCGGCGAGTTCTTCATGCAGCTTCACCTGCGCGTCAGGATTCAGGGAAAGCAGATACCAGGTCCAGCTCAACGCGTTCGCCGTGGTCTCATGCCCGGCGAGAAAGATCGTCAGGCACTCGTCCAGCAGCAACCCGTTCGACATATAGCTGGTGCCCATCTCGTCATGCGAGCTCATCAGCAGTGAGAGCATGTCGTCGAATGCCTTCGGCTGAAGGCGATGCTTTTCAATGATCTCCAGCAGCACGACTTCAATGCCGCGGCGCGCCTCTACCGCCCTGCGCTCGTTCATCCGGCGCAGCGGGCCGACCATCTGGACCAGTGGATGATTCAACCGGATAAAGACCCTCAGTGCCTCGGTAAGGCTCGCGCCGACAGAGGCCGATTCCTTCGTCACGTCTGCGCTGAAGAGCGTAAGGCCCACGATGCGCAGCGTCAGCCGCATCATCTCCTCGCTCGTCACGAAGTCAGGTCCGTGCTTCCACTCCTCGATGAGATCGGAGGTGCAGCTCACGATCTGATCGCAGTAATGCGCTAACCTTGCGCCGTGAAATCCGGGTTGCGCGAGACGCCGCTGCCGCCGATGCAGCTCTCCCTCACTCGTCAATAATCCTTCCCCAAGCATGGGCTTCGAGTTCCGCAGGCCCCTGCCCTTGATGAAGTTCCAGTCGTGCGTCACCAGCACGTTCTGAATCAGCTCAGGATTGTTTACGAGAAAGAGGTTTCGCCAGCCAGCCCGAAAGTTCCACACATCGACGCTGCGGCGGCCCAGGTCGCCTACGTAGGCCGTGGGATCTTTGCGGAACTTCAATAACTCCGGTAAGCCGCGTGTGTATTCGACCTTTAGGCTCATTCTGCTTTCACTCTAGTGGATAGAACGACGGTGCGCCGCAGGATTCGACACATCTCCTACCCGGCGCGATCCATGATGGCAGCAAAGATTCAATGGCCGGGCGCGCTCAGTCACGGTCTATAGTGTTGTCGATGATGAAACAACCCCGCTCCATGGCACTCGCACTTGCGTTCCTCTTCGCGGCTCACGCCGCTGTGGCTCAGGTAAGACCCGCAAAGGTCATCATAGACACCGATGTGGGCGACGACGTTGACGATGCCTTTGCGATCGATCTTGCGCTCGCGAGCCCGGAGATCAAGATTCTCGGGCTCTCCTCTGCCTGGGGCGATACCGCACTGCGTGCGCGCATGCTCGATCGCTTGGCCTGCGAGACCGGGCGCGGCGAGATTGCCGTCCAAGCGGGCATTCCCACGAAATCGACAACTGCTTTTTCCCAGGCTCCATGGGCTAAAGCAGGCAGGCAACGCGCACACGGCGATGCTGTTACCTTCCTGCTTGATCAGATCAAGGCTCAACCGGGCGAGATTACTTTGCTCGCCCTTGGCCCGCTTACCAATATCGGCGCCGCATTCGATCGCGATCCGCAGACCTTTCGCAAGCTGAAGCGTGTCGTTCTGATGGGAGGATCGATCTATCGTGGCTATGGCGCGCCGGGTGCTCCTCCCGAGGCCGAGTACAACATTGCCCGAGACCCTGGAGCCGCGCAGAAGCTCTTTCGCTCAGATGTTCCCATCTTAATGCTGCCGCTCGATTCGACACAGCTGAAGTTCGACGAGCCGAAGCGTTCTTTGCTTGCCACGGTTAGCACGCCCATGACG
This sequence comes from Edaphobacter modestus, assembly GCF_004217555.1. Taxonomy (GTDB): domain Bacteria; phylum Acidobacteriota; class Terriglobia; order Terriglobales; family Acidobacteriaceae; genus Edaphobacter; species Edaphobacter modestus. The sequence continues at coordinate 3,680,169 of NZ_SHKW01000001.1, read as the reverse complement.
GATGCCCTTCAGGTACTCATCGCGGAATGGCACCAAGGCACCCACGGCAAGGACCCAACTCTTTTCGATGCCGTGGCCGCGGCGTACGTGATCGAGGCCCAGACCTGCCCTATGGTTTCGCTGCATATTGAGGTCGATGAAAAGGGAATGACGCGCCCCACTACCGGCGCACCGAATGCACAGGCCTGCCTGAAGCCGCAGGAGGAGTCTTTTTTTGCATTATTAATGCCTCGCCTGCTGAAGCAGCGACTCGTTGGGACCGAGGTCTGCCTCGCTCCTTCTACGAACTAATTACTTTGCCGTCAGTGCGTCGAGAAGGGCTACGGCCATTGCGTTAGCAGGAGTGGGGATTCCATGCGCCCGGCCTTTTCTTACGATCGCGCCGTTACGGGCTGCTGTCTCCATTGGCCGGCCGGCAAGGCGGTCTGCGTGCAGCGAGTTAATGGAATCAGGTGCCGATCTTCGAGAGGCGGCAAGTACCTCCTCCGCGAAGGAGTCGGACAAGACCGCTCCCTCCGCACGGCCAACGGCAATGCATTCACGCACCATGTCGAGAGCAACTTCGCCGATCGCCTCGCCGCGTAGGACGCCCGCAGGCTGCAGGAGCAACGCAGGCAGAGCTCCCACCGCGTTGTGACAGAGCTTCTTCCACGCTACTGTCGTCCAATCGCTTACCGCTGCCGCATCGGCCGCGGTTCCGGCAAAGAGCGCTACAAACTCGCGACCATGCGTACTATCGGGGACCTTCAGGCTTATCGGCCCGCGCTGGGCGATCCGGTCCACACCGTCCTGTGACGGCATGCGCTCCGCCGGGCAATCCACAATCACCGGAACGATCTGGTCTTTGGCGATATACGGTGCAAACCGCTCACGATGCTCTACTCCATTCTGCAGAATGGCGACGGGGGCTCCGGCGGAGCAGAGTCCATCCAACCATCTCGCCGCAGCCTCCGCATCGTAGGCCTTCGTTGCGATCATCACCCAATCCACCGGTCCAGCCTCTTCGGGGCGGGTAAGTACCGTCGCATCGATGCGCAACTCGCCCTCCGGCTGAGACACCGCAAGCTGTCGGATGGGCCGGCGCACACACAGCACCAGCTCATGCCGTCCCGCGGTCTGCAGCAACGCAGCCACCACCCCACCAATCGCACCAGCACCCACAATCGCAATTTTCGCCATGCGAGCATTCTAGAATCACAGCCGTGGCAAAGCCTATCGGGATTGTTGCCTGCTGGCGCTGCGACGCGCAGTTGAAGAACTAGCCTAGTATCTTCGCGGCATCCTTTGCGAAGTAGGTCACGATAAAGTCTGCGCCCGCTCGGCGAATTGAAGTCAACGACTCCATCATGGTGCGCTCTGGCTCGAGCCAACCGCGTTCGAAGGCGGCGTGCAGCATCGAATACTCGCCGGAGACCTGGTACGCGCCGATGGGCAGATCGAATCGCTGGCGCGCCTCGTGCATAACGTCGAGATAGGGCATCGCCGGCTTCATCAACAACATGTCCGCACCCTCAGCGATATCCAGTTCGATCTCCCGCATGGCCTCGCGCAGGTTCGCGCCATCCATCTGGTAGCTTCTGCGGTCGCCGAACTGCGGGGCCGAGTCTGCTGCCTCGCGAAAGGGTCCATAGAACGCGCTTGAGAACTTTGAGGCGTAGCTGAGGATGGGAGTCTGCTCGAATCCACCCTCATCGAGTGCATCACGCATCGCCGCTACTCGGCCGTCCATCATGTCGCTGGGCGCAACGATATCGGCGCCTGCCTTCGCGAGAGACGCGGCCGTTTTAGCCAGCAATGTAACGCTTGCATCGTTCTCAATGTCGTAATGGTCGCCATCGCGTGCGACCACACCGCAGTGGCCATGGGAGGTGTACTCGCACAGGCAGACATCCGCCATCATCACGAGGGAATCGAGCTTGCGGTTCTTCTTGAACTCACGGAGTGCATTCTGCACGATGCCATCGTCGGCCCAGGCGCCGGTAGCCTGCTCGTCTTTTTCTGCCGGAAGACCAAATAACAGAAGAGCGCCGATTCCAAGCTCCGCGCACTTTTCCGCCTCTTTCAGGGCCTCGTCCAGCGACAGGTTGAAGACGTTGGGCATGGAGCTGATGGGTTTGCGCACACCTTCGCCGGGACAGATAAAGAGGGGATAAATGAGCGCGCCGGGGTGCAGGTGCGTCTCGCGGACCAGCGAGCGCATCGCTTCGGTCCGGCGCAGACGGCGCATACGCGTAACGGGAAAGTTCATGTCTTCAGTTTACGCGTCTGCAAACTTGTGCAGCGGCCCGGCAGAAAGGATCAGCTGCGATCGGCGATCGCATCATATTCCGCAGCGGAGTTCATTGGAGCGAGCACCCATAGCGTGTAAATGCCTAGCGCTGTGCCAACGGGAAACTTGAACAGGGCGAGCACTGCCAAAACAATCGTAAGCATACGGCCCCAGGGTTTGCGATTCAGCAAACTGTATCCAGCAAAGACAGCGAGCCCTGCCATAACCACCGTCATTGTTACAAAGACCGGCAGAAGCGCCATCCATGAAGGACCGTGCATGCCTCCCCAACCAAAGGGCCAGTCTCCACCGAAGTGTCGCCAGGTTACGGCGCGAAAGACAAAGAAGCCCAGAAGGGCCGATAGCACACGGAATGCCCCGAAAGCGCACCATAGGATGCCAACGCTCTGAAGATGTCTTTGCACCCGCGGAACCGCGACTACAGGTGGATAGGCGGGATAGGGCGCGTATCCCATGGGAGGAGGAGCGGGCTGTGAGAAGATCTGCGCTCCGCAGTGCGGGCAGAATCGCCCTCCGTTTTCGACCGCTGTTCCACAAGCCTGACAGACCATGACACAACCTCCGGGGCTCAGAGCCACCTTCTGGCCAACCACTTCTGTTTGCTACGCAGCCGGCGGGCAGCCGGTTCCCTGCGCGATTACGATAGTAGCTGTGTCCTCACCCGACTTCATCCCGAAGATTCCCTCTCCGCTGGCTGAGACGAGCTCCATAGCGCTGGAGTGGCCGCGCCTGCGTGAGCACATCGCCTCGCGGACGTTCTCTCCGCTGGGGCGCACCTGGGTGCTCGCACTGGAGCCCTCAGGCGATCTCGCCTGGATCAACAGCCAGCAGCAGCGTACCGAAGAGATGCGCGGCCTGTTCTCCGCAGGCGTCAGCTTCGACTTTCATGGCCTCTTCGAACCCACCGATCTGCTCGATAAAGCTCGCATCGAGGGCTCGGCGCTGGATCCGCTCGAGATTCTCTCGCTGGTCACGGTCGTCGAGCGCATCGTTGCCTGGATCAACCTGATCTTTCCTTCCACCAGTGCGTCGCAGACACAGATGCAGGCCGCCACTCCGGGCATCACACAGCTCTCTGCTCTATTGCGCGAACAGGATCTCGTTCCGCTCCTGCGGCAGTTGCACGGCAAGATCGAACCCGACGGCTCGCTCTCCGACGACGCCTCGCCCGAGCTCCACCGCATTCGCCGCGCCATCGACCGGCAGCACCGCGCCATTGAGGAGAGCCTGCGGCGGTCGCTTCGTCGCCTTAGCGAGGACGGCAGCACGCGCGATGAGCTCATCACGATTCGCGGGGATCGGTTTGTAATTCCTGTGCGAGCTGAGTTCAAGCGCAAGGTTCCAGGCGTGGTCCATGGCTCATCCTCCTCTGGGCAAACCGTCTTTGTAGAGCCGCTCGAGACCATCGAGCAGAACAACGAGCTGGTGCGGCTGCTCGACGAAGAACAGTCGGAGATTCACCGCATCCTGGTGGCCATGACGCGAGCGCTGTCGGCAAATGCGCCAGCGATCCACTCAGGCGCCGCTATTCTCGCCGAGGCCGAAGCGCACGCCGCTCGCGCGAGATTTGCCGCCGAGCTGAACTGTGTGCGGCCTGTCTTTTCCTCTTCCCCGGAGCCAGCGCTTTCGCTTACCGCTGCAAGGCATCCTCTACTTGAACTGCGAATGGTGGCCCAGGCAAGAGCGGAGGGCGTTGTTGCCTCGTCACCGATACCTTTGACCATCGCGCTGGCAAGCGATGCGAGACAGCTGATCATCAGCGGACCCAACACCGGCGGCAAGACCGTTTCGCTCAAGACCATAGGCCTGGTAACACTCATGGCGCAGGCTGGCGTTCCCGTTCCTGCTCTCGAGGCTCGTCTGCCGATCTTTACTGGTATCTATGCGGATATCGGCGACGCGCAGTCCATTGAGCGAAATCTGTCGAGCTTCTCGGCCCATGTCGTAAATTTAGATCGCATCTCCCGCGAGGCCACATCCTCTTCACTGGTCCTTCTCGACGAACTTGGCTCTGCGACCGACCCCGAAGAAGGAGCCGCCCTCGCCGTTGCGGTCGCACAGTATTTTCTCCGGATGCGGGCGTGGTGCTGCATCACGACGCATCTCACATCGCTGAAGGTCTACGCCGCCACTAATCCGGGCGTGCTCAACGCCGCTGTCGGCTTCGATCAGGAGACCCTGACTCCAACCTACCAGCTGCGACTGGGAGTACCCGGTGCCTCTGCCGGTTTGAACATTGCTGCGCGGCTCGGCCTCGATCCTGCAATCATCGCGTCGGCACGTGCACAGCTGAGCACCCAGACCGCCGACATCGCCGCCTTCCTCGATCAACTGCACGACCAACTGACAGCGACCGCCGCTGAACGTGAGACCTTGAAGCAGCGTGAGCAGGAGATTGCACGCGCAAAGATGCAGCTCGACCTGGAAGGACGCGCTGAGCAGCGTGCCCGCACCCGCGAGTTGGAGACCAAGTTAAGCGCCCTGCTGGACAGTTTTGCGGTTCAGCTTCGTGACTCCGTCAAGGCCATCGGCGATAAAGCCGCAGCCAAACGCATCCAGCGCGACTCCGCACTGGCGCTCGCCCGTGCCAGACGTGAGTTCTCTTCTGAATTCCAGTCCACGATTGCAACCCACGTGGCCTCAACCGCAGCAGGTGCGTCCCGCGGCACTTCACCGGCGCCCGCAGTCGTAAAGACTGCCGAGCCCGGCGATATGGTGAAATTGAAATCCCTTGGCCGGCAGGGCCGCATCGAGCGGGTGATCGATTCAAAGACCTTCGAGGTCTCCGTTGGGCCTATGAAGATGCGTGTCTCACTCGACGATATCTCCGAAATTGAGAAGGGAAGAGCAGTCACGCCACTGGAAGCAGCCCGGAAGCGTGGGGGAGTCACCGTCTCTACCACCGAGGATCCCGACTACATCAGTTCGGAGATCAATGTGATCGGCCGCACGGCCGACGAGGCACAGGACGAGGTTGCCCGATTCGTAGATCGCGCCTTTCTCGCCGGCCTTCCCCGCATTCGTATTGTGCATGGCACCGGCATGGGCATCCTGCGGCGTACTCTGCGCGAATACCTGCGCAGCCATCCACACGTTGCCACCATCACAGAGCCGCCACAGAATCAAGGCGGACAGGGCGCCACAGAGGTGGAGCTAAGACAGTAGCGGTCTTATTGCGCTCTCTTAATGGCGTCGCAACGGTGAACCAGGCGGGAGCGCTCCCATTCCCGATTCGAGTCTCGCTGGGACAGGCTCAGTTTCCCTCGGTAACCTGCTGCACTCTGCAGACAAAGTTCGCGGCATCGTTGGGATTTCCTTTGCCCGAGAAGACGGCCATCTGCGGATAGGGGCACAGCGGACGCGTGCGATCGACTACGCCATGCGTGGAATGGGAAGCTACGATCTGCACGGGGGCCACACCCTTTTCCACCCAGCGTTCGATGGCCGAGACCGCATCGAAGCTGTCCGTCCCTGGCCCACCGCCGCAATGCTGCATCCCCGGCACCAGAAAGAGTCGGGCAAAGTTACTGGTTCCGGGACCTGTCGCCTGTTCCATCGCCTTGTAATAATGGATCGTATTGAGGGGAGAGATATCCGGGTCGCTCCAGCCGTGATACAGAATCAGCTTTGCTCCTCGCCGCTCAAAAGGCCGAAGGTTCGCGTCGATTGCATCCAGTGCCGGTGCCAGCCGGTCCAGTGCACCCTTATCGCGATCGTAGTCGAAGGTCATGGGATCGTAGTTCGGATCGCCCATCACCATGAAACGAAAAAAGCTATCGGCGGCTTTCCAATGGGTGGCATGGAAGGGCGCCGAACCCGTCACCCAGCTCTGCCACCCACCCGATCCCCCCTCGCCGCCAGGAACCAGGCCGGGAAAGATCTGCCTGCCTCGATCGTCGTGCGATCCTGCCCAGATGTCTTTCACCGCCTTGACCTGTTTGGGGGTAAAGCATGTTCCCGGGTCCTGGCCTTGCTTGCATGCAAGTACCGCGGGATCGAAGTGACATGCCAGGGGATCGTCCAGCACGCCGTCCGTAAATCCATCCTTTGCGTCGCAGGCCTGATTGACGGCATCGGCTAACAGCTTCACCTTAGCGGGTTGAATGTAGCTCTCCGGATCCTTAAGGGTGCTCATCGCGTAGTACAAATGGGCCCCCGCATAAAGACGAGTCCAGTTATAGGCGGGGTCGCCGGCAACGATTCCATCGAAGTCGCCCGGATATCGCTGGGCCTCCATCAATCCCTGCCCGCCCCCCTTCGAACAGCCCACATAGTACGAGTGATTCACTGATTTTCTATAGAATTCGCGGGCGATCTGTTTGCCATTCACCGTCGTCAGATGAAGCGCGCGATGGCCGAAGTCCTCCACCAGCTCCGGTCTGTTCAACGACCAGCTTGCATCGAAGCCGCTACCGGTGGGCTGCGTGATATGACCCGTATTGGTACTGGCCGTAGCGTTCCCACGGCGCAGCGCGGCAGCCATTGAGCCATAGCTTATGGTCCCGGCCATGCCTCCGTTACCCACGACCTCAAAGCGTCCGGTCCACTTTCCCAGAGGCATCCACACCTCGAACCCGATCGCGGGCCTGGTTATACCTGTCACCCGGCAGAACGGAGGAAGCCGGCGAATGCTGTTCGTGGCCCCCGGCGGATTGAAGTTGCCGTCTTCAATGACCGCCGCCGATTCAATCGTGGTGTCGGGAATTCGCAGCGACGTCAGTTTCCTGCAGGATTCGCCGGGCTGCGCCAGAACCACCACCGGATGCACGGCCACCAGGCTTATCGCCAATGCCGCATCCAGAACTCGTCTCCTCCAGGCTCTCCTACTGCAACGCGCGTCCATCGTCCTCCCAGGCGTTGCGACCGATTGTAACGTCTTTGGTCCCACTCTCGCGCTGAAAGTCCTGGGGGAGGAAGCGGGCTGCTCATGGCAGGGTCGCGATAAAGGCGTTCATCTCCCGAAGTACATCTGCCTCGTTGGAGCGAAAGATGTAGTGATTGGCATTGGGAATCCGGACGACATGAGCGGACGGCACCTGCCTTTCGAAGGCCACTGCCTGCCGTTCGGTGTCGCGATTGTTAGCGGCGATAAAGGCGGCGCGAGCTTTGGGGTTGTCCTTCATCATTCCGCCAGGGTCGTGCGGATCGGCGAAGATGACAAGGGCTGGTGCGCTGATCGTCGTAAAGCGCTCTGTCCCGCCAATAATCGCAGGTGCTGCCTTGGGAATTTGCGCCTTTGCTGCAGCAGACATCGGTGGTGGTGGAGGTACGTCTTTCATGTCCTCCTGCTTTTGCGCAACCTCCTTCTCCACCCGCTCAAGGCTCGAATGAAGATCTTCCAGGAACTTCTTCTGGTCGTCGGGCATCTTGTCCGGCAGCAGCTGACCAAGCTGTTTCTGCAGTTCCTTGGAATCGGTCAGGAGGCTGCCGTTCACCTGATCGTAGAGAGCATAGGGATAACCCGCATCAAGATAGATAAGTCCAGCGACCTTTTCGGGATGACAAGAGCCGATGTAGCTCAACTCCTCGCCCGCCACGGAGTGCCCAGCCACAATCGGGCGCTCCAGATGAAGCGCTTCGATCACGGCGAGAACATCCTCCCCCAGACGATCAGCGGTATAGCTCGCCGTCTCAGGCGACGGCGCACTCGACACCCCGAAGCCCCGCCTGGTGATGCCGTAAACGTGATACTGGCTCGTAAGCTTCAACGCGAACTGATCGAAGACATGAGCATCGTTGCCCAAACCGGTAAGTAAGACAAGCGGTCTGCCCGTGCCTCCCCAGTCCAGCACCTCGAGTTTTACGTCCTTCTCTACAGGAATGAACTGTGCCTTGTGTGGCGAAGGATCGATCTTCCATGCCGTTTCCGGGGTGGCGCGTTCGAAGGTCAGGGGGCTGGTTTTCTCTTGCGTAAAATTACCAGCGATCGTCTTGCCGTCCGGACTGAGTGTGCCCTCGTAGGAGGCATGGAACCCATCGATGGTGAACTTCAGCGTCGAACCTATCAAGGAAAGCGTAGTAACAGGCACGGGAGTGGGAGACTGATCGATGCTGTAGCCGCGCCCTTGGAGAGATCCCCCGTTCCCCTTCTCGATCTCAAGGACGACACGAAGTTTTCTCTCCGTACTTAAGGTGCCTTGCCATTTGCCGACGATCTCCTGGGCCCGGAGAGGCGCGGCTACAAGCAAAATCACTGCAGTGATCCACACAAGGCCTAATCTGCGAACTTTCATTCGGTCTTCTCCAGCACAGCGTTTTTGAGATCGGATTTAAGTCTTCGGCAACCTCGCAGCAGGCAGCGAGGCGATGATTTTTAAGGTGGTTAAGTGGTATCTCTCCCGCGCTATGTGACTCATCGTACTTAACTTAGGAACCCACGGACTGATCACGATGGCCACCCCCAGGGCAAAGTAGAGGAACACCAGAATTGCCTGCGCCACCCGTTGCGCAGGCACCGCCGAATGGATCTCGACGTAATAACCGGCCGTGGCGGTCTTCTCGCTGGCCGGCCTTACGCGCCGCAGAGCGATCGAGCGTGCCGCATCCAGGAACAACGGCAACGTGCGGCTTGCGCGAGACTCCTCGTCGAAGATCCAGAGCATCTCTTCGCCGAACTCGCTGCGGAATGATGCAGGGTACATTCGGATCATGCCGCGATAGAGAGTACGAAGAAGAGGGCTCATATGTTGCGTGGCTTCCTTTCACGAAGACGCGCCTGCGCCGTGCGAACAACGTCCTGCAGACGCTCGACCTCAGAAGAAAGGGCGGCGCGACCTGCCGAGGTGATGCGGTAAAGCCGCCGATCTTCCTCTTTGGAGCGAGAAGAGCGAGGCGCATCCACCACCAGCTTCTGATCCATCAACTTCTTCAGGTTGTCGTACAGAGTGCCTGGCCCGGGACGATAACTCCCCTGTGACTGGCGAGCGATCTCCTGAATGATCCCATATCCATGGAGGTCTTCTCCGGCAAGCGCGAGAAGGATATGCAGCGTTGCAGACGACAAGGGAGGCAGGATTGGAGCTTCACTGTTCATGATCGGATTCCGACTATATCGGAATCCGATCATGAAAGGCAAGGAATTTGATATCTCCACACGGCCGCCGCCATGCCTGGGCTGCAGGCTCCATGACAACATCGGTCCTCGATCTTGCGCGGTTCACCGACGCGCTCCTATATCCCGGACCGTAACTTCTGAATAGTGGACGCCTCGGACGTGCAGTGGCGGCAAGCACGTTGAGATTTATTCAACTTTTTTGCCTGTCGCGATGATCGCATTCCCTTCCACGACCTGGCGGATCGTCTTGCCCTGCCTGTCCACCACGAAATACACCACCAAAGGTGGGGCGGGACTTGAGGGGATGGTGAGCGTTGCTTTTCCGGTGCAATCGGTATTGACGGTGTAGGTGCCGCTGCCGGGTCTCCATTCCTCAGACGGTGGCATACCGCCAACAACAACGTGGTCGACCTGAGTTATATGACCGTTGCCGTCATAATGTTGCAGGACGACGCCGCGCACCTGAATGCCGGTTCCGGGGATATCGAGAAGGCCTTCAATCGTTAAACCGTAATCGCCATCGAGGGTTTGATTCGAGCAGCCTCTATCTTTGTCTCTTCTGTTGCCGTTGGCGGCCCACGCGGAGGAGCTTACGGCGGCTAAAACACAGGCGATCATAATGGGCATCGCCATCCTCGTTATTTTCGAAACACACTGCCTCTGCATTTTCTTGGACCTCACTTTGCGGAATTAGTTCCCTAGGAGCTTGTTGAAATAGGTTCTGGCTTCGTCTGATCTGGGTGTTGGTCCGTCTCTGTTGTATGCGTGGCGACGAGCGGGTTCAGGGTGAGATGTTCAGTTGTGTGACGTTGGAGCAGCGGGTTCCACAGGATCATCCTTTGCGCGAGATTCGCAAGTTGACGGATGCAGTTCTGGTGTCGCTGAACGAGGATTTCGATGCGCTATATTCGGCATCAGGCCGTCCTTCGATTGCGCCCGAGTATGTGCTGCGGGCGCTGTTGTTGCAGGCGTTTTATTCGGTGCGTTCGGAGCGCCAGTTAGTCGAGCAGCTGAACTACAACCTGCTGTTCCGCTGGTTCGTCGGCCTGGGCATGGACGACGCGGTGTGGAACCATGCCGTGTTTTCCAAGAACCGCGACCGGCTGCTGACGTCGGACGTGGCGCAGCGGTTCTTCGCCGAGGTGAACGTGCTGGCGAAGCGCTTCATGAGTGACGAGCACTTCACCGTGGACGGCACGCTGATCCAGGCCTGGGCATCGCAGAAGAGCTTCCGGCCGAAGGATGGCTCCGATGATGGCGACGGCACTAACTTCCGTGGGCAGAAGAGGTCGAACGAGACCCATCAATCGACTACCGATCCGGAGGCGCGGCTCTACAAGAAGAGCTATGGCAAGGAGTCGAAGCTCGCGTACCTGGGCCATGCGCTGGTGGAGAACCGCAACGGCCTGATCGCCGCCGCGATGGCGACCCAGGCCGACGGCCATGCCGAGCGCGACGCCGCCCTGCTGATGCTCGACGAGCGGCAGAAGAACAGCTCGCGGCGCATCACGGTTGGTGCCGACAAGGCCTACGACGCGAAGGACTTCATCGCCGGAGCCCGCGCCCTCAACGTCACCGCACATGTGCAGAAGAACGACAAGGGACGCCGCTCGAACCTCGATGGCAGGACCACCCGGCACGCCGGCTATGCGCTCAGCCTCAGCCGCCGCTGGCTCGTGGAGAAGACATTTGGCTGGTTGAAGCAGACCGGTCCGCTCGACCAGCTGAAGGTGCGAGGACTCGCCAAGGTCGACTGGATCTTCGTCTTCAGCTGCGCCGCACATAACCTGCTGCGTCTGCCAAGGCTCATCCAAAGCCATACTCAGCAGGACCCACAGCAGCAGTGCGCCTGAAGGCCGGTTGAGTCTTCAACCCGGCAAGAAAACATGCCGCAGAATCCGCCAGCCAGCCGTCATAAACAACCCAACTCCCCTGCATCAACCCAAAACCTCATCAGTAAAGGAGTCAGCTCTAGCTATTTCAACAAGCTCCTAGGGGTCGTCGAAGGACAGGATGTTTTCCAGAACCCTCCAACTATTGGGCCGGAATCGACTCGACAAGGTTCGTACCACAAGGTTCGATATCACGCTAAAACTAGACTCGAACCAATGCTCTTGATTCCGAACAGGGTCGCTGACCTTGGAGGTCGCAGATGGACCCCCCAAGGGTTGTCCGATAAGAACCGAAGCAAGTCGCGAGTAGCGTACTTCATTTGCGTGCAAGAAGCTAGTTTCACGCGTGGATTTCTGAGGATGGCAGTTTTACGCCTTTATATCTTGTAGAAATGCACTCAGTCTGGCTTGCTGACGAAGACGAAGTATAGCCCGGCCTTCTTCAAGGAAGGTTACGGAGACGGCGCACAGAACTCCATCATCTGCTTCACCTGGCACCGCGACAGCATGATCCTTCTCACCAATTGCGACAACGGAGAACTCGCGTTTCGTCCGCTGCTGGAAGGCATCCTCGATGACACCGTAGCCCCATGGTACGGGGTAACTACACTCCCGAAGGGATTCTTGCCTCACACGAACAGCACTAGCTCCGTCGGCTTTCTAAGAGACCCTCTTGTCGCCAGACGAATATCGTAAACCTGCAGGCGCTAGCGATCTTTTCGGTACAGTAGATCGCGAATCGCCTTCCGCCTCTCGGCGTTTGCTTCGCGCTCCAACTGGCGTTCGGCGGCGTCCATGGAAGGCTTCGCGCCGGATTCGGTCGTTTCGGCTTCCACACTGCACTCAAGACAACGGTTCGCGAAACCAGGCTTGTCGGGCTTCAGCTCAAATTCTTCTTTGCAGATTACGCAGACTTTGATCGGGAACGGCATGGCACATCCATTTTAACGGAGATGCCCCTGGTCGCGCACTGCGGGTAACGACTCTTTTTGACTTTCTCGCGTACCTTGGCCATGAGAAGTAAACTTAAAGACAACCCACTATGAGTGAGACCTCTCTCTCCGCGACCTTTCCTGCTGGCGATGTAACTGAACTCGCGCCCGGCCACGAGGCGCCAGGCCTCACCGGGCCGTCGCGAACACTCTTTCGCGTGCTCGCCGCCATCAGCTTCTGCCACCTGCTCAACGACATGGTGCAGTCGCTGGTGCCAGCGATCTATCCCATCCTCAAGAGCTCCTTTCACCTGGACTTCACCCACCTGGGTCTGCTTACGCTGACGTATCAGGTTGTAGCATCGCTGCTTCAGCCCGTCATCGGCCAGTTCACCGACAGCAAACCCATGCCGTACGCGCTTCCCGTAGGAATGACCTTTACGCTTATCGGACTCATTCTGCTGGCGGTTGCGCCCACGTTTGCGTGGCTTCTCATTGCCTCGTCGCTGGTCGGTGTGGGCTCGGCGATCTTTCATCCTGAGTCCTCGCGCATCGCCCGCATGGCCTCAGGCGGAAAACACGGGTTTGCCCAGTCGTTCTTTCAGGTGGGCGGGAATACCGGATCGGCCATCGGCCCCTTGCTAGCCGCTTTCATCGTTCTGCCGCAGGGGCAAAAGGGAATGGCGTGGTTTGCTCTCCCTGCCATCGTCGGCATTGCCGTACTGATGCGCGTCGGCCGGTGGTACAAGGCACGTCAGGCCGAAAACGCGGGGAAAAAGAGGCATGAGCGACATACGCATCTTCAACTCTCCCGCGCGCGAGTCGGGGTTTCGATTGCGGTCCTTATTGCACTCATCTTCTCGAAGTACTTCTATCTCGCGAGCCTGACAAGCTATTACACCTTCTATCTCATCCAGCGTTTTCACGTGTCGGTGCGGACCTCACAGATCCTCCTGTTCCTCTTTCTCGCCGCCGTAGCCGCGGGAACACTCATCGGGGGTTCCGCCGGGGACCGGTACGGACGCAAGCTCGTGATCTGGATCTCGATTCTTGGTGTGCTTCCATTCACGCTGATCCTTCCGTATGCGAATCTCTTCTGGACCGGTGTTCTGAGCGTGGTCATCGGTTTCGTCATCGCCTCGGCCTTCTCAGCCATTCTGGTGTACGCGCAGGAGCTTCTGCCCGGCCGCGTCGGCATGATCTCCGGCCTCTTCTTCGGCGTCGCCTTCGGCATGGGTGGAATCGGGGCAGCGGTTCTCGGCAAGCTCGCGGATGAGAAGGGAATCGTCTTCGTCTATCACCTCTGCGCCTACCTTCCTGCCATCGGGCTACTCACAGGTTTGCTGCCAGACGTTGAAGGACCGAAAATCGCTCGTCGAACAGCGGCGGCTTAGGCGATTCCGCGCCCGTTTACAATCAGCCAAGCATGATTGCTCATCTGCGTGGACGCCTGCTCTCGAAGTCTCCCAACCAAGCCATCGTCGACTGTAACGGCGTTGGCTATGACGTCAGCATCTCGGTCACGACCTTCTCCGAGCTTCCGGCCGAGGGTTCCGAGGCGAAACTCTTCATCCACACCCATGTCCGTGAGGACCAGATCGCTCTTTTTGGCTTCGCCCATACCCAGGAGAAGCGCCTGTTCGAGCGCCTGTTAACCATCAGCGGTATTGGCCCCAAGCTCGCCATCACCGTTCTCAGCGGAATCTCTTCGGAGAGGCTGGTGGCTGCCATCCGAGGCAGCGACCATGCCACGCTGACGAGGATTCCCGGCATCGGCAAGAAGACCGCAGAGCGCGTCGTACTGGAGCTGAAGGACAAGCTCGACGACATGGCTGTGCCAATGACGGCCTCAACCGGACCTCACCATGGGCCCATCGGCGACGACGCTCTGTCCGCCCTGGTCAATCTGGGCTATCCACGGCCTGTTGCTCAGAAAGCCATCGAGGCGGCTATCGATAAGAACCCCTCGAGCGCTGAAGACTTCGAGGGTCTCTTCCGTGCCGCTATGGCTACCATCCGTTAGACCGCTGGCAAGCTGTATATACCGCTGTCCTCATTGGAGGCGTATATATAGAACGGAGCATCCGAATGGCAGTCGAGCGCATAAAAGTGACGGTTGGCGTTGCAGGCGGAATCGCCGCCTACAAGGCCGTCGAGGTCGTGCGCCAACTGCAGGATGCAGGCTTCGATCCACACGTTGTCATGACCGAGGCTGCCGAGAGATTCGTGCAACCTCTCACCTTCTCCGCTATCACCGGCCATAAGGTCATCTCCAGCCTCTGGAGTGAGGACGCTGGCGCATCCGGCGGCGAGGTGTCCGGGATTGAACATATCAACGAGGCTCAGACGACCGCAGCTCTGATCGTCGTTCCCGCCACGGCAGATCTTCTCGCTAAATTCGCTCATGGCATCGCGGACGATTTTCTTACGACAACATACCTGGCAACCACAGCACCTGTCGTCGTTGCGCCGGCGATGAACGTCAACATGTGGCAGCATCCTGCGACACAGGCAAACCTGGAAATATTGCGGGACCGTGGCGTGCGCATTGTTGAGCCAGGAAGCGGCTATCTTGCTTGCGGCATGGTGGGTGGAGGAAGGCTTGCTGAAGAGGGCGTCATCGTAGCCGCTGTAGCGGAGGCTCTCTCGAGTGCCGGCGCATTGGAGAAAGCCTGCAATCTTACCGGGGAGACAGTATTGATCACCGCAGGCGGGACCCGCGAGCCCATCGACCCCGTCCGCTTTATCGGGAACCGTTCCAGCGGCAAGATGGGCTACGCCCTTGCTGCACAGGCTCGGTGCCGCGGCGCACGTGTTCTTCTCATCAGCGCCCCCACATCATTACCTGTACCGGAGGGCTGCGAGCTAATCTCCGTTACTACCTCTGAGGAGATGCGCTCCGCCGTGCTGGCCAGGCTTGCAGAAGCCAGCATCGTCATTATGGCTGCGGCCGTCAGCGATTTCCGCATGGCTGTAACTGCCTCTCAAAAGCTTAAGCGCGAGGGACCACGTACCCTGCAGCTCGAGCCCACAGCCGACATCCTTCAGGAGATTGTCAAGCGCCGCAATCCCGACACGCTCGTCCTCGGCTTTGCCGCGGAAACAGAGAACCTGCTCGCTAACGGTCGTGCGAAGCTCCTCCGGAAGGGAGTCGACGCGCTGGTGCTCAACGATGTCTCGGGCAGCGAGACCGGCTTCGACTCCGATCGCAATGCAGGATGGTTCCTCACACCGGAAGGCACCACGGAACTTCCGCTAAGCACGAAGTCCGATATGGCCGGACGCATTCTCGAGGAAGCTGCACGCCTGCGATCTTCCCGCGATCAGGCGATCTCCTCTCAGGCGTAGTTTATCGATACATCAACCTGCAGAGAGATCTTCTCCCGGCAACAGGTCGGCTACGGGAACGCTTCCCAACGTGTGCGCGTCACTGTTTGTCGAAACGAGATCGACCGTCTGGGCGTCTTCATTCACTTTTTTGGCGATGAGCTGATCTTCTACATTCTCCAGCCGAACGATCTGTCCAGTCTCCGGAACGGGCATGCTGTCCTCCTCAGGCGCGCACAAACTCTTCGCTGAACAGATGCCGTTTGTAGGAGCACGGGATGCTCAGGTGCTCTAACCTGCTCTCGCACCTGCGCCACTAATGCTGAGAGTCGTGGAGGCTACCCATGCAGAAGGTGATCTGACTAGACATACTTCACAAAATGAATATCTTACGAGGAAGGCTGCGCTTGTGTGGACATACTTGTGGACAATGCTCGCGGATTTCCGATATCCAACCCTATTAATAGGGCCGCCCAATAAGCAACGCACTTAATCATCCACGACAATGTCACTTATGGGGGCACACTTTCTTCTTGATAAAGACGGCACAATGTACCAAACACTGGAGGTGACTCGTCGCCTCAACCAAGTTGCTCCGATAAAATCACGCTGCCTCGCAGAGCATAGATGTTCCCCCAGGACCTGAAGGAATATAGCGCGATTGAGAAAATAGCTCACAGTACATGGAACGGAACACACAACAAACTGGTCGGAAAATACGAAATGAAGAAGCCCTATCCAGATCGTTACCCTTGGAACCCGGATGCGATAGGAATTGAAGTGGTTGGACTAAGCCTAAAGAACAAAGAGGGCAAAGATACTGACTTCTACGAGAAGCCAACACCACAGCAGGCAACTTATCTTCACTGGTTCATCAAAGACCTGATGCAGGCGATGCACCTGACTCCCTCAGACATCTATAAGCATCCGCAACTCTCCGCAAAGCAACCAGGCGAGGCAGCAGACGTCACATGGTAGGGTTTCTTTTCAGCTTATTTCTCTATGTTTCGCTGGGTCCTCCCGGTACTTTCAGGATTCCTGCACGGGCAAAGATCACGATGAAGAGAGCTGTTCTCAGGTCCGGATATCCTGACTTGTCAGGGGGCTGCATAAACCGCCGCATCACCACCCGGGAACTTCGGCATTACTTTGCTACCTATCACGAACTCGGAGAACTAGAACGCAAAGAAGGCTATCAAGACTTAGGATGTGACATCGAGGGCGATATCTTCGTGGACGGAAAGCAGTTTCACTTTACGGAAGGAGCCATCGATCTCCTCGATACTACCTGGCCAGATGGGAAGCATCATTCTCTAGGTCGCGATCATTCAGACCTGGACGATGTGGACAGGACTGGAAAGGTTCCGCGCTAAGGATGTCCTGATGCGCGTGGTAGATGGCGATGCGGGTGGTGACACGGGTCGGACCGGTGCAAGGTTTCTAACTCTTCGACCTTTTCGCACATGGCTGGGGCAATCCAACCTTCTTATACACGGCGGAGTTGGAGGATATTGTCAGCCACGGCTATGTCGTTGCGGCCATCGATCACCCATACGACACCAACTACACTCGGTTCCCGGATGGGGAGGTGCTAGGGTTCGGGCAAGAAAACATTTGTCATTTCTGATGCAGCAGCAGGCCCAGACGAAGCAACTCGCTGAAATCGATGGCGGAAGTTATCGGCTGATGCTCTTTTTGATCTGCCCGGATACATCCATCGGAGTTTTACTGACCAGACTCTACTTGCTTCGAAACTGGACCACGAGCAGAGCCTTCACAACTTCCATGTTGCCGAGACATACACGCTGGCTTTCTTCAATAAGTACCTGAAGGGTGACAAGACAACTGTTCTCGATAGCGGTGAAACTGTTGATGGTCGAGCCAAGCTTGAAACGTTCCCCCCACACATTAGTCTTCTTTTGATCCTTCCTGTGACTTTGGCCCATCACCCACGAATGGGACGGCGATACCAGCCTACGTTGGAGGCGGTTCAGGTACTTACTGACGCCGGATTGGAGCCTAAGCTAAGAGTACAATTTTTGACGTTTGGTGTGGTGACCCCAACTTGATTGGCCATCCCGCTCCCCTATCCAAAAGAGGAGTTCGAAGTAGCAATCATGTCGAACGTGCGCTGGGATGAGATATTTGGGTCGGACACAGTTCCGCCCGATAGATTACATGCGAGCCTTCGTCATCGATGATGAGTTTCTTTAACCAAAGCGCCATCAAGAACGACTCCTTGGAGTTCGTGTCGCCCTGCGCTCGAAAAACGCCGACACCGCAGAGATTGTTATAGGTGTGCAGAGATTTTCTAGATGCCTGCGCAGATCTCTTCTCATCGAGCCTTTAGAAATGAGACTTGACCCGCGCAGGCATAAAGACGTACGTGATACCGTACAGAACACATTTATCTACCAGGCCTCATTCGAGGCGAGATCGATCCTACCGCGAACCGACTTCGACTTTGCCCGCGTCTAATTTAAATGCATCGTATACCGCAGCCAGTGACTGAAGAGAAATTTCCGCAGTCTGAGAGTTTTGGCAGCTGTCAGCATTAATCCACACGATTTGTCTGCCATTTCCTTGAAGCGTCCATGGCAAGGTTTGATTTGCAATCTTATTGATCGTAACCAGATCCTTAGAACCTCCAGCGTATTTCACGACGTTATCTGGATCTGTCACTTGATTGACAATGTTTACAACGGCTGAGTTTTCTTTGAATTGCACGGATATAAATTGATTTATGTCGCTACGTAAATATCCCTGATACCAGTGACTGGCAGGAACTGCATAGTATCGGGTGAATGACTCAAATGAGTGGGCTTGTCCATCTAGCGGCAAAGGCTTATTTTGAATGCCGCTTGTGTTTACTGGCATCTTTACGCTTCCAATGAATGCCTGAACTTGCACACCTGAGGCTATTGAACTGAGCGAGGCGCTGACAGTGTTGGTATCATCGCCTGAAACGAAACAGAGTGCGGCGAGTCCCTGATTGGCAGTGGTCCCGGGGACTACGACCTGGACTGGAGGCTGTGAATTGCTCCAGACTACACTCACAGGTGCATTGGCATCGTTGCCAGCAGAGTTGTAGAAGAATAGTGCGTAAAGCTGCCCGGGATTCAGTTCCCCAGCACATGTCGCGGTGTCTCCACCCTTGAGGTTGACCAAGCGCCCGTCATTCCAATTGATAGCTGACATAGGTATTTCTCCAGTAATTCCAGGATGTAATCCAGGGTCTAGGAAATCCGCTGTGATCGATCGATGCAATCGCATCCAAGTAGATTCCCGCATATTTGCTAATTACGGCAGCACGCATAACCGATAAGCTATGCGGGACACAGCATAGCCTAGAATTTGTTACTTAAGTGCTAATATTTTGAGACTTAATTGTTGCTTTAGTAACTTATCGATTATCGACGAGTAATGCCATATTGTTATGTCAAGCGCTGGTGCTCGCTGTTAGCCCAACACGAACGCTCCGGGGTCTCTCGGTCAGCGCCAGATGCGTGGCTAGTCGATTTAGCGATCCTCAGCAAACAAGGCTCGAATATGAATCAGCAACGCTTCGTCGCTGAGATGGTGGTCGCTGGGTTATCCCCTACGACGCGCAACGTGTTGGTGATCGCCGAATATGGTTATCCGCAGACGGCCAACTACCATTTATTCCGCGCTGTCGTCGCGACGCTTTGGTCGGACTCCACAAGTCGAACCGCCTCCTGCTTGAACTCAAGCGGTGTACCGATCCTGAGTAAGCTCGTCATACTCCAAAGAGGATATGTTTGCGGGGCCAAGGTCAATCCTTCGTCAATGTGAATCTCGAACTTGTGCGCTGGCTACTCACAACTTCCTTGCATATCTTCAACGGCGTCAGTTGCGTCTTCGAAGAAAGAGAATGGGCCGAATTCAGTAGCATTGGGAATGCTTAGCCAATAACACCGACTGCCCAGTCGAGAAATATACCAACCTTTCCGTTCCCATAAATTGACATCTATCGGCAACCATTCTGTAGTTCGTTTCATTGGTGATCCTTCCTTAATTGCTGCAACATCTATGAAGTTGATCAATTGAACCGAATTTTCCTCGAATAAACTAGATACCCTTTTCGAAACTTTAGTTACTAACCTCTTGGTGTTTATCCCAGTTCGCAAACGAACGATGATGTTGAAAAACTCTCAACTGAACCATTCAGTACCGATATTGGAAGGTCCTTTGGGGTCAACTGCTTCCTGCTCGTCGCTCCTGGGGCATTCTGGCGCTTTGCACTTTCAGCGACGCGACTTCATGGGTCTTTTTCAATGGCATCGAACGTTTCTTAGGAGGCGCTCTATGCAGAGATGATTTTGCTACACCAAGGAAGCTCACCTGAATGCCCTTCGTTGGGCCGCTAGAGTGTTTCGGGCGGAGTCCTGACCAAGAAATCAGGGGGCTCCTTACCGTGCTATATTGTCCGTTTTCCGACGGGATCCCTTTATAGAGCGTGACCGAAAATGCGACCTATGCCATACAGAGAAACCGCACCCCGGTTGATATCGAACTCACGAGCCAGCGCGGCTAAGCCTAGGCTCATGGATGTCCAAGGAGTTCTGGATGAGCTGTTCGCAACCACGCTTCGACGGTATGGCGAAGGTCTTCAGCCGTAACGAGGATTTGCTGCAATTCTTGGTTTGATATGGAGCCGGCCGAGTCGTAGCTGGCTACGTTCCGCTTCTTCGAGAAAGTGAGCAACTTCCGGATCAGCTTTGCGTCGGCGCCGATCGTGTATTCGAGTGTCTCGACGGTGCGGGTGTGATTCCCAGACTGGTTTGTCGTGCGATATCCGCTTGCACGCAGCGCGGTATTCGCAAGCGCAAGGACGGCGTTGAAGGTAGTGTAGAAACGAAGATCGTCAGAGATATCCTTTACACTGGCGTCCCTCATTGATCGGGCCACGATCCCCAATTGATCAGCAATCTCCTGAGGGCTGGTGGCTTCGCGACGCAGCCAGGCATTTTCAACGTATCTCTCTAAACTCATTTTCGTTTCCGATTAAAAAGGTTAGCTGCTTACTCTGTATAGACTTCAGGAAGTGATTGCCTGCGCGGAGCTTCGTTCGCAGTTCTTCCCGAGCATAAACGGTTGGGTTTATTGGCCTGCTCAACTTCAGTTCTACGGGGGAAATTTGCCCCAGAAGGTCGTCGAGCGTCACCTCCCCGACCACCATGAGATCGATGTCGCTCTCGGCTTTCTCCTCGCCGCGAGAAAAGGAGCCATAGACTAAGGCAAACTCGATGTTCGCGGCAAGAGGTGTAAGAGCCTCGTGCAGCAGGTGAAAGACTCCAGTGGTCTTTGCCAATAGGGCATGGAGTTCAGCAAAGATGGGATGGTCGCGATTGGCGCGATAGAATACCTGATTCTTGTTGTCGGTCCGTAGAATCAGTCCCGCGGCAGTCAGGGTGGTGAGTTCACGCTGGACCGTTCCCACGCTGCCCGCGATGTGGCGAGCTAGCTGCCGGACGAAGAATGCTGTTTCGGGCTTATCGTATAGAGTCGCAAGAATGCGCCCCCTCGTTTGACCGAAGAGCAAATGGCTGAGAGCAGTGTCTTTCGTTCTCAACATGAGAACGATTGTACTCAATATGAGTACGGACCGCGAATCGATTCGTTCCGCAGTGAATCATGAGTTGGCAGCCAGCAGCTGCTCTGATGACCTCAGGGTTTTCTCTAGGAACCTTACGCGACGCCTGACGTGTTACAAAATCACGCCTCATAAGGCGTTGCATTTGCTGCCTTTGGTACATGACATGGTCAAGGACAAAGAGCCTAACGTGACAAAGGAAAGCAACCAGCCGGTCAGCTCGTCGGCTATTTGCGGGCAGTTCCCTCGATCAGAAAGAGCTTCATCAGCCTGAAGGCGTCACGCTTGATAAACGTCTTGTGGACTCGGCGTCAGGCCGGCAAACGCCGCCAGCCGAGCATCCGAATACAGCCCTCCCAGAAACGTCAGCGACACCGGAGTCCCCGGCCCGCCCACATTCTCCGGATCCCCATCGCCCGTATGCTCGGCCATCCGGGCTATACATGGCACCCATCTCCTCAAGCACCGGAAGAGAAATCCGCCGCCCCCGGCGACGCCATCTCGGCTCGCCTGCGGACGGCGGATTCTTTTTACCATCGGCACAAGGCGGGTGTCAGTCCTCCCGCTTCACATTCGCTTTATTGTCGTGAAGACGGTTCGAGGTCTCGGCATCCTGGTTGATGGTCGCGTTCTGCAGCAGACGAATCCCCGCATCTGCGCTATAGGCAATCTCTGAGGCCGAAACGTTCGCATTGGCCCTCACCCCCACGCACACGCCCCCGGTGATCTGGCTGCTCTGCCCGGCGTAGGTGATGCTTGCGTGGCGAATCACATTCTTTGCGCTCTTCGACTCGAAGTAGATGCCCCTCCAGTAGCCCGGCGTCTGGTCCGCGCCCGTAAACACAATCGGCTTCTCCGCCGTTCCCTCCGCCGTCAGGCTTCCATTCTCGGTCACGTCGAGTCCATCATTCTCCTCGAACTCAAACTTCGCTCCTGGCTCCACCGTCACATGGCTCCCAATTCTGGCCGAACATCCGAAGTGATACGGCACCGCCAGCGCCCGCCAGCTCGCTTCGTCCTCCACCTCGCACTCGTTGAAGTACACCAGAACGTAGTTCTTTTTGTTGTTCGCAAACGTCGTCGCCGGATCGATCATCACCAGGTCAGCTGCCTTCACCCGCAGCGGAGTTCCCGTCGCCTCAAAGCGGTTCTGCTCGAATTTGCCCAGAATGCCTCTCTGCAGCACCGTCAGTCCCACGCCCTCGGCGTTCCGCACCGTCGTGTGGTCGATCCCGAGCCGCGCACCAATGCTCACCACCACCGCGGCCGAGTCGCCGCCCTTGGTTCCCGCATCCGCCACCGTCACATAGCTCAGCTGATTCTTCGAGCTGTTCGTCTGGAAGTTCAACCCCTCCCAGAATCCAGGCGTATGGTCCTTGCCCTCGAAGATGATCGGCTTCTCCGCCGTCCCCACTGCGGTCAACGAACCTCCGTTCTCCATATAGAGCGTCGTTCCCTGGCCGAAGACCAGATGAACCCCGGGCTCCACCGTAATTGATCCTGATACTGTTACAGACCCGCTCACGGCGTAGCAGGGCTCCGACAACGTCATCGCCTCACTCAGCTGGTGCTGCGTTAGGGTGTGGCATGGGGGCGGAGTTTTCTTCGGGGGAACAGGAAGAAAGGCGAAAACAGCAGAGGCCAAAAGTTCAATCATCACAGGCGGATGGAGTGCCCGGCTTGCTTTGTACCAGTGACTAAGAGACACACTGGAACGAGGAGAGCATATGGCACGAGGTAAGAGGTATCAGCCAGAGCAGGTGGTGAACCTGCTCCGTCAGATTGAAGTGGCAGTGGCGAACGGGAAGACGACAGCGCAGGCGTGCAAGGAAGCGGAAATCGTGGAGCAGACGTACTTCCGTTGGCGCAAGGAGTATGGCGGTCTGCAGGTGGATCAGGCGAAGCGGTTGAAGGAGCTTGAGCAGGAGAACGCGAAGCTGAAACGGTTGGTCGCTGAGTTGAGCCTGGACAAGCTTGTGTTGAAGGACATCGCCTCGGGAAACTTCTAAGCCCTGAACGACGGCGCAATGCGGTCAACCGTGCCTGCGAGCATGGAGTCAGTGAGCGGCATGCGTGCCTTCTGTTGGGGCAACCCAGGGGCACGCAGCGCTACCGGCCGACACAGCGTGAAGACGAGGATGCTCTGACTCGGGCCATTGTTACCCTTACCAGCCAGTATGGCCGCTATGGGTATCGCCCGGATCACGGCGCTACTCCAGCGAGCCGGCTGGCAGGTCGGCAAGGACCGAGTCGAACGCATCTGGCGTCGTGAAGGGCTGAAGGTACCAAAGAAGCAGAAGGCGAGAGGGCGGTTATGGCTCAACGATGGCTCGTGTGTGCGGCTCAGGCCGACACACTCGAACCATGTCTGGAGCTACGACTTCGTGAGTGCGCGAACGCACGATGGCCGCAGTGTGCGCATCCTCAACCTGATCGACGAGCACAGCCGGGAGTGCCTGCTGATACGGGCCGAACGGCGCTGGAGTTCGGCCAAGGTCATCAGCGCTCTGGCTGACGTCATGGTCTGGAAAGGAGTTCCCGAGCACATACGTTCTGACAATGGGCCCGAGTTCGTGGCCAAAGACCTGCGCAAATGGCTGGCGAACACAGGAGCAAAGACACTGTATATCGAACCCGGCTCTCCCTGGGAGAACGGCTACTGTGAGAGCTTCAACTCGAAGCTGCGGGATGAGTTCCTCAACGGAGAGATCTTCTACTCCATCAAAGAGCTTCGCGTGCTGGCAGAACGCTGGCGCGTCCACTACAACACCGTCAGACCACACTCTTCGCTGGGATATACACCACCAGCTCCGGCGGCCCGGATGATCGCAACAAGCAAGGGGCATGGAGAAGTGGAAACCGCTACGCGCTTCCCACTTCTCCACACCCCAGACGGCGGCTATCTGAACTCAGAGATAAACGCGCTACACTAACTCCTCATTGGTACAAAACATCGGGCAAGCCAATTGTAAATAAACAAGATAGATCGACCTACAAACGCCAGTTGGTCAATTCCTTTATGTTCCTATAGGGCTGTTGCTGTTGCCACGACACATGATTTGAGAGGTGAATGGTTACTCTGTGGTGATTCCATGGTGATTGTCCAGTTGATGGTGATTCTATGGTAATTATGTGGTGATTGTGTGGTAACTAGCAGAGGAGGGAACTTGCTCACAGCAGGTGACGCAGGACAGGATTGAAATATGCCACCAACCAAGAAAATCGACGAATGTTTTCAGGATGCTGAAGCGAACTTCCGGCTCTCCGGCCATGATCCGAGCGAGATCGCGCACTATCGGGAGATCAAGACCCGCATCCTTGCCGATGAAATTGACTTTGAGGAAGCGGTGCGGCTTGCAATTGAGCACCACACCGAAATCAATCGCGATTCAGTTTCATCCCCTGCCACCTCTGCCGGGGACGATCCCTACTGCTATCCCGGAACCGACGTGCTCATCAACAAACTCGGCATTCGGAACAAGCAAGCCCTTGAGATCGCGGAATCGGAGATCGGAACCCTGCGAAACACCCAACTTATCCTGCACGGCTAAGCTAGTTGATGTCGCACCCTGCACACTCAGAATGTCCATATCGACCGGAACCAGCACGTTCTGCTTATAAACCATCGCGCAGGTTTGGAAGAGACTGATGGATGGGGCCACGTCAATCAGGACGGCGTCGTGGTTTCTCTCGTAGTCCGACAGTAGATGCCGGAACAGGAATTCACTTCCTGGCAGGCCCATCGTCTTCGTTTCGGCGTCCGTGGTGAATCGGTTGCCGCAAATGATATCGAGACCCGGTTTTGCACTTACGACACATTCACGAATGGCCAGTTTCTCAATGAGCAGGTCGTTTAGGAACGCTGGAGGATTGAGTCCAAGGATGACGGCGAGGGACCCTTGTGGGTCGGCATCGATCACGAGAACGCGCAATCCACGATCGGAAAAGCACCGAGCTAGGGTCGCTGCGGTCGTAGATTTGGCAGACCCGCCACGTTGGTTAGCTATAACGATCCGGATCATGCCACCTGCTCCTGCATGCGTCGGGAGCTGGCAATTTGTTTATCGATCCACGCCTCAACATCGGCCTCAAGCCAGCCGACGGTGTTAGGCCCTAGCGAGAGTGCCGCTGGAAATGTTCCTTGTGAGACGCGAGCATAGATCGCACTGCGTGAAAGCCCTGTCTTAGTCTTTACCGCCGGAAGCCGCAGGATTTTGTTGGACATGTAAGAACCTCGATGGACGTCTTGGTTCCACATTGCTCCGACCCGGGGTTCCGATGGATCAATTGAAAAAATGTGGATCAATTGAACTATTTGCTTTAACCTTTGCGCGTGGAAGGAGATCAATTCCCGCTCTGAGCAATTTGCGGATGGTGTTCTCAGAAAGCGCATGATTCATTAGTGCGGCTACTCGCTGAATATTCGATACCAATTTTTTATCTCCGCTCTTGCGGCCTCTCAACTCCAGTGGCGCGGCAAGGACAACGAGAACCGAATTCTGTTCTTTGATGTGAAGTTGACGTTGGAATGGAGAATGTCGCTCGTTATGCAACGGTTTTTCCAGAGCCCGATTCTCCTCTAAAACGCGCGATAGTTGCTCTACAAGTTCGGTGTCATTGCCATCACCAGATTCCAACAACGATGTATATTCTTTGGGGGGCTCAATTCACTCTTGCCATATCCTTGCAACTCGCGCCTCACCCGAACGAGTCTTTCAATTTCTTTGGCAAGGGTTATCTCGGTATCCTCGTACTCTTCAAAAACTGGACGATCGACAAGAACCAATTTATCGGCATATCCGCTATGTGCGAGCCATTCAAGAAGATCACCATAGAAGATGAAGGCGATGCTTCTGAATTTTTCTTGTCAGCTGCGCCCGAAGCTTCGCTTCTTGCTTTTCATGCTGAGTTGATGAAAGACCCCAGGCGTTTAGCTTACTGAGGGGATACCGCCCGCGCTGGTGGAGATCGGCAACCATAAGCGATGCTGCACGGGGGATACTCAGATAAAGGACACCGAAGTGAGGCAAGTCCGGATAGGGCTCTGACAAAAACTCCCACCGATAGCTGGGACCTTCCGGCCGTTCAAGTTCGGAAGCATCTTGTTGGTCATTTAGCCACTCGGGCAGATTGAGATCCATATCGCTCATGAGGGATTTCCTTAGTGGTGAAGTGGGACGTTCAGACTTGAGATGTAATCAGCCCATGACTGCAGCATTGCTTTGCGCTGGTCTGCGTATTTGGCCCTGTTGTATACGCCACGCACACCACCAACGGAGTGATTAAGTGCCTTTTCGACAACATCCGAGGAAAGCCCCTGTTCCTGCAGGATCGTAGATCCTGTGCGCCGTAGGTCATGAATCGTGAACGGCGGGATTGGAAAGCTCATTGCACCCATCGCTTGGTTTAGGGCGTTCGATGCGAATGGCTTGGTAAGACTGCCGCGACCAGGGAGAACCAGCTCGGAGTCACCAGCCAGATGACGCAACTCCTGGAACATCTCCCGGACCTGCAGCGAGAGGTACACGATGTGCGGCTGGCCCGTCTTCGACTGTTCCTCAGGTATCACCCACTCCCCAGTTTCGAGATGCACGTTGATCCATCGAGCATGCATCAATTCCGATTTACGAACCAACGTAAGAAGAATGATGTTGAGTGCGAGTTTGCCGCCGGATATTGCTTCGCTACACGATTTGAAGGTAAGTCTTCAGCTCTTCCGGTGTCAGGGAGCGGGTCCGTGGCCGCGCTCTCGTGATGAAGCGCATGGGAGTGGCGTGTGTCGGGTTTACAGTGATGACGGCACAAACGATGGCGTAGTCGAAGATGCGCTTGAGGAGGTTTCTCAACTGCGCGGCGGCCGACTCGAAACGATTGTCGCGTTTCCGAAAGACGAGCCGCTGCACGTCTTGAGCGGTAATGTCTCTCCGAGACAAGTCACCAAACGCAGGATAAATCTCCTTCTCCAGGTATCGACGAAGTTGCTTGGTGTCCTTCCGGTCTCGTTCGATTACCTCCTTGAAGTAGCGCTCACTGAAATCACGAAGGGAAGTGGCATTCGCCAAAGCAAACTTTTCCAGTTGCTTTTGTCTCGCAGGTGACTCGCCATCGTGGACTGCCTTAGCAAACTCATCGCGCTTTAGCCTCGCAGCCTTGAAGCTTACCATCGGGTACTTGCCGAGCGAGACCTTCTCGGTCTTCCCCTTGAACTGATACCTGTATCGCCACGAAGCGCTACCAGTCGGCATCACTTCCAAAGCCAGCCCTCGACCATCACTCACGACATATCGGATGTCGCGCGGCTTCAAGGCCTTGATTTGAAGTTCCGTCAGCGGCATCTTGTCTCCAGTTTGTCCACTGTTGCCAAATGTCTTGTCCACACATAACGAGCGTACAACTGCTGTGGACAATTACAAATGCGGCTCCGCATGGACCGGCCTGGACGGGGTTGGATGAAAAACTACCGTATTTATTGATTATTTCTGATTTGGCAAACTAGCCTAGAGTTGTAGGGAATCGCTCTTATTTGCCGATGCAGAAGCTGGAAAAGATCCGATGCAGAATATCGTCGGCTGTGGTCGCTCCGGTCAATCGATCGAGGCCGCCAAGAGCCTCATACAAGTCAACGAGAAGTACCTCGTGAGGAAGGGCAGCCAGGGTAGCTTCACGTGCACGTTGCAGAGACACCAGTGCCTCTGTCACCGCCTGTCTCTGCCGCAGATTCGTCACCAGTGCTGTCTCTTGCGAAGATGCGCCTTTCGTTGCCGTCCGCAGGATCGCTCTTCGTAAATCCTCGATTCCCTCTCCTGTTACGGCCGAGGTTCGCACCACGAGGGCTTGTTCTTGAAGAGAAAGGTCTGCCACACCCAGATCGAGCTTGTTTGCGGCGACGACCAGGGGCCTATCGACGATAGCGCTAATGGTTTTTATGTCTTCGGGATGGAGCTGCGAGGCTCCATCAACAACAATAAGCACAAGATCCGCCTCAGCCATCGCCTCACGCGACTTCGTGATCCCGATCGTCTCGGCCTCATCGGTCGTCTCCCGCAGACCCGCCGTGTCGATCAGCTCCAGCGGGACACCTTCGATGGAGACGCGCTCGGTTACAAGGTCGCGCGTCGTTCCCGGCGTTGCCGTCACGATAGCGCGGTCTCGCTCGACAAGTCTATTAAATAGGGAGGACTTGCCCACGTTAGGTCTTCCCACAATTGCCAGACGCATCCCGTCGTGGATCAGCCGGCCATATCCAAAGCAGCGCTCAAGTTCTCGCAGCGGTGCTTCAACCTCCTGAAGACGCGACGAGATCTCGGTGGTGGGCATCGTATCGATGTCGTCTTCGGCGAAGTCCACGCCCGCCTCAAGACCCGCGATCAGCGCAATCAGTCGTTCCTTTACGGGAGCGATCTTTCGCGACAGGGCGCCCCCCATCTGCTGCGCTGCAACGCGGGCCTGATGCAGCGTCGACGCATCGATCAGATCGCGCACCGCCTCTGCCTGCGTAAGATCCAGTCGGCCGGAAAGAAACGCGCGTTCGGTGAACTCTCCGGGTTCGGCGAGGCGCGCCCCTGACTCCATGGCGCGTTCGAGCGCATAGTTCAACAGAACGGGTGAGCCATGCATCGCAATCTCGACGACATCTTCCGAGGTATAAGAATGCGGGGCGACAAAGAAGGTTACAACCACCTCATCCAGGGTCTCCTGGGTTGCAGGGTCTATCACATAGCCGAAGCGGGCTCTTCCCGCCTCCAACGGGCGCGCCAGGCGCACCAAACCCTCCGCGATCACGCGAGAGAGACCGCCTGAAAGACGAATGACACCGATGCCACCTCGCCCCGGAGGCGTCGAAATGGCAACAATCGTATCCGCCTGGATACCGGCTTCCGTGGGCTCGTCGCTCCCGGCCATGCTGTTGTTCATAAAGAAAAGTATGGCAGACCGGGCTTGATGTCTGGAGCACAAGACAAAGCAAGGGAGGTCTGGTGATTTTCAAAAGATAAAATATTTCTGTCTGATATAGGCAGCGATATGCGCCGATGTTTAGAATGGCCCCGACGGAAATCATGATGTACGGAAGGAATAAAGGGATGCCCCTGAAAGGTGTATTTACTGGATTTCTGCTTCTTTGTTCTCTGGCAGCGACAGCCGGCGCTCAGGAGAGCTATTTCACCAACTGGCCAGCCGGGACCAGTCCGCAGGAAGTCGGCAAGCATCTGGCCGATCACTTCGTCACCAGCCCCCACCAGTACACCAAAACCATTCATTACTCCGAGGTTTGCACCTGGTACGGCGCGCTGCAGTTCGCAGAGCTCACGCACGACACGGCTCTGCGCGATCAGTTGGTCAAGAAGTTTGAACCATTGATGCCTGGCGGTGCCGAAGCTGAGCGGCGGCCGGTTCGGCGCCACGTCGACGATTCCATCTTTGGAGTCGTGCCGCTCGAGATTGCGCGCCAGACCAAGGATGACAAGTTTCTTACTGAGGGTAAGTGGTGGGCCGATCGTCAATGGGAGAATCCCCAGCCGGATGGTCTCTCGGCTGAAACGCGCTTCTGGATCGACGATATGTACATGCTCACCATGCTGCAACTTGAGGCGTACCGCGCGACTGGCGACAAGAAGTATCTCGATCGCGACGCGAAAGAGATGGTTGCTTATCTCGATAAGCTGCAACAGCCGAACGGCCTCTTCTATCACGCACCTGACGTGAAGTACTTCTGGGGACGTGGAGACGGATGGGTTGCCGCCGGCATGGCCGAGGTTCTCGCCGAACTGCCTGAGAATCATCCCGACCGGGCACGCATTATGAAGGGCTACACGCTGATGATGAGCTCTCTGCTCAAGTACCAGGGAAAAGATGGTATGTGGCGTCAGCTGATCGATAAAGACGATGCGTGGCCCGAGAGCTCCAGTTCCGCCATGTTCGCTTTTGGCATGATCACCGGTGTCAAACATGGATGGCTGGATGCAAAGACCTATGGTCCAGCAGCCCGCAAGGCGTGGATCGCGGTCGTTGGCTATGTCGACCAGAACTATGACGTTACGCAGGTATGCGAGGGAACCGGCAAAAGGGATTCACTCGAATACTACTATCAGCGCAAGCGTCGTACCGGCGACTTCCATGGCCAGGCACCGGTTCTTTGGACCGCAGACGCCCTGATACGTGAGGGAGTTAAATAAAGAGCGCAGTGATTGAAGAAGAGCTCCCAAAAATGGGAGCTCTTCTTCTTTGCGGCTAAGGTCTTCCGGTTATCGCTCCGGTAGCTTGAATACGACACGAACCTGGGTTGCCGCTTCTACGGCACGCCCGTTGAGAAGGTAGGGTTTATATCTCCACTTCATCACTGCTTCTTCGGCCGCAACGCGCAAGTGTGGATCTCCCGAGATAGCTCGCGCATACTCTACGGCACCTGATCTTGAGATCATCGCCTCCACTACAACCGGCCCTTCAATGCCCATTGCTTTCGCGGTCTCCGGGTAGACCGGTACCCGCGAGGTTACAAGATTTGCTTCCATCGTCGAAGCTGGGACCCTGACCAGATCTCTCCTATCCAATGGCGTCTCCACACGAGGCGCTCGCGAGGCGCTCGACGGGGAATGCGCACTAACGGCCGGGGAAAGTTTTTGTTGGGGCTTAGTCGCCGCAGGCCGCGGTACAGGCGCACTCCTCGACCGCGTGGCGGATGAGTTCCTCGTTGGCGGACGATTTGGAGCGGGAGCTGCACGTTCCGGTTGCGAGGCTTGCGGGGTTGGCTGAGTCGCAGTTTTCGATGGTGGCGCGGTTAGCTCGTGGATCTCCTGGCGGACAAGGCCAAGCTTCTCCCTGGTAGCGGCTCCATACCGATCTATCAGATCCTTACCATATCCTCGACTCAACGCGAGCCACCCGGTACCTAACATTACGACTAACACCACGACGACTGCCGCGCGAATCGTTAAGCTTTCGTGATGCGACTCCGCATAAGCGGCTAGCGGTACAACGATCGAAGGATCGTCATCTGTGTCCTCGGAGAGTGCAAATCCACGACGGGAGAGGCTGCCGACTGGCCGTGGTTCGAAGACTTCCGGCTCCGTCGGAGGCGAGTGCGAAGCGATCCCACTTCTTCCATGCGCCTTCTCAGTGTTCGCTGTTGCATGAATCGCCGGCTCCTCGACCAATGCCGGCCTCCGCTCTTCGAAGGGCACCTCGTGTTCTATCGACGCCCCCTTCGCCAATCCCGGGGGAGGAACAATAATCGGTTTGGTCTCTTCAACCGTGTCTTCTTCTCTTTGCTCCTTGATCTCGCTTACTTCCGCGTTCTCGTTCGCGCGCCCCGTAGTCTGCTCGATTGCGGCCAGGTGATCCTGTAACTGACGGCTCGTTTCTTCCAAACGAAGCAGGGCCTCTGCAATCGTCCGCTGCGTTTTAGAAACCTCGGGAGGAGCAGTTCTTCGTTGTGTGGTCTGCCATGGCTCCCTGCGCTGTTCATCGGAAGCCCATATTCTTTCGCGCTCCTCTTCATCAGAAGTGAGGGTATCTCCTGGCTCCGAGATCGGGTCAGGCAGAACCGGCGCATCTACATCCACGCCTGCGAGCATCGCTTTCAACTCCGCCGCTGCGCCTTTCTCGGTTTGCGGCAAAGTCGCTGGTGTTATGCCCGAAGCCCCTTCGACGAGCGCCTCGAGCATCTCGTCATCGCTCAGTGTTCCCCGTTCGCGGACACTCATATCTCCCGCCATCGCCCAAAAATCCATTGCGAAATGGCGGTTCTCTCTAAGACTCGTGACAAGGTCAGTCAGATTTCTCCGCTCACCGAAAGGAATTCGATGCATGTCACACAGTGACCTGAATTTCTTAACAGCCTGGGCGTGCTTTTCCATCTCTTGCAAATCGATCATCATCCTTCGATTCCATCCTCTGGAAGTCCATCGAACACGCACACCACCCCGTTCAATTGGATGCAGTTGATAACGTGGATAGCCTACTCAGAACGCAATGAATCGATCTCGCTGGATTAGAAGGAGATATCATCCACAATATTTTGCTAAGTCAGATGTCTGTGGAAATTTCGAACTGCAAACTACTGCGCAAATCGCGCACTCAGGATTAGAAATCGAGACGTAGCCCCATCTGTATCTGTCGCTCTCTCGAACTGTTAGCGGTAGATGCCGTATAAGTCCCGAAGGGAAGAACGCTCAATCCCTCGGCCGCGATACTGTTTGCATCCTGAAAGATTAGAGGTGTAACTCCGGTTGCGCTCGGCGTTCCGACCAGAAACGCCCTCTGCTGCACCCCGGTGTAACTCACATGATTCGCCAGATTGAATGCTTCTACGCTGGCTCGCACCCGCACACGTTCCCCGGCGCGTAGAACGCGGGTCAGTCTCACATCCAGGCGATCCGTATCGGGGAGACGCAGGGTATTTCTCCCAATGGTTGGAAGATAGACGGCTCCTCCCGAGCCATTGATACTCTCGCGACCTCCCGTAAGACGTGTGCCGCCGAAGATCTCGTAACTGTAAGGTCTGCCGCTTGTCTCATAGAAGATGCCGGAGAGAGCCCATCCATTGGCCGCATAAGCCAGCCACCGCTCTGTAGTATGCAGTCTTGGCTCCCACATGGCGCTCGCAACGATCTTGTGAGGAAAATTCAATCGCGACAGACCCTTGTCGTACTGGACGGTAAAGGGGTCGAACCGAGAATTGCTTTGAGGAGTAGCTCCTGCATTCTGTCCCTGATCGATCGCCTTCGACCACGTCCACGCGACACGAAACTCCAGGCCCCTGCGATTCCTCCTGCGCGCTTCCAGCGTCAGCGCGTTGTAGCTCGCGCTAATGTCGGAGGTCACTGCGGTTACGGGACCGTAGTTGCCGCTGACTCGTGACGTATAGACAGGGATGACAAATAGCTCGCCATCCTGAACTCCTGCCGAACCTGTACCTCCCTGAATCTGAAGAGCCCGCGATTCAACCGACGGCGCGATATTAATATCGACTGCTCCCGAAAGTTGACGGTCGATGTTAACCAGATAGGTCGCGCTCGCAATCACGCCGGAACCCAAGCCTCGTTCCACCGCCACACTCCCCTGCTGAATCATCGGTGTCCGGAACGTTCTGCTGAAAACCGTTGCGGAGCTTGTGGAAGTGACTGCGGAAGGCGGAGCCGCTACGTAGGTGCACACATATCCAAAGCCCTGGTTGGCAACCTGTGGACAGGGCGTAATTGTGTTGGGAGTAATGCTGACATGGGTCGCGGACGTTGATTGCGCCGTGTTGACGAGAGCACTCTGCACGGTTGCCCCCAGAATGCGGCCATAATAGACGCCATACCCTATGCGCACAACTCCCTTCCGTTCGCCAAAGGGGGCCCAGGAGGCTCCAATGCGAGGTCCGAAGTTGTTTCTGTCCTCGGGCAGAATGCTCGTCGCGCCGCGCTCGCCGAAGATGGCATCGAGCGCGGCGTTTGGCTTCTGCGGAAGAGGCAACAGTTCGTATTCGTAACGCAGACCTGCGTTCAGGGTAAGACCCGGTCTCAGCCGCCATGTATCCTCGACAAAACCTGCCCACTCCTGCGTGCGGAACGCCACCTGCTGTTGGCCGAAACTCTGAGTGAAGGATCGAAAGCAGAAGTTATGGATTGCGGAGAAGATCGAGGGGCATCCGCCATTCGGATAGGCATGGACATTGAAGGTGTAATCCGTAATCCAGTCCACCAACCCGCCTGCATGTCCATTGGTTGTGCCACTGTCGTAATGAAATGTCCCCACGGTGTTATTCAGTGCGCTGATATTGTCGTGCACAAAGCTCGTATCCACGCCGGCCTGCAGAAGATGGTGTCCGAACGCCCAGTTCACTGTATCGACGACCTGTACTTTGGTTTCGTCGGGATACGCGAAACGCCCTACCCCCGCGGGCGTTCCAAACGTCAGCCCATCCGGCCCAATCGCTATCTCCGGAGCATAGCCTCCCGGACCGATGGCAGGCTCCTGCGGCAGCGGCGTCTGTGCCTGCTCGTACTGCAGATCTCGACCGTAGGCGAAACGCACTTCATTGCTGAGATGCGCTGAGGCTGTCCACGTCCATCGCGCAACTGCGGTATCGATCTTTCCGTAGCCACTGCCCAGGCTGGCGGCACCGCGGTCGACGACAGGAGCTCCAAGAAGCCCCTCGGGAGAAGCGGAGCGCATCCGGTTGTACTGCGCACTGATTCGGTTTCGCGCCGCCAGCTGCCAATCCAGCTTGCCAAAGTTGATCGTCTGGTCATCTCGACGATCGACCTTGCCCGTAAGGCTGCTGAGATAATTCAGCGCTGCATTTACCTTCGATGGGGTGACACCCCGGTTCGCAAGCAGCGCACTTTGCATCGCAGTCAAACGATAAAAGTTTGGATCACTGGGAGCACCGATGGCTGGAAAACCTCGCCGCTGTTGATCGAAGGCATAGAAATAGAAAATCTTGTTGCGGACGAGCGCGCCTCCCACCGTTCCGCCAAACTGCTGACGAAGATCGTGCGGTTTTACGTACTCACTTGTCACCAAACCATCTTCATAGGTCGTAGCGATGGAGAAGGGATTCGTTGCGCCCCACGCACTCGATCGTGCCGTGTAAAAGCCCGTACCATGCAGATCGTTGGTTCCGCTCTTCGAGATCGTCGCTATGGAGCCGCCGGCCCCGTGGCCATAGATCGCCGAATAATTCTGCGTACTGACCCGAAACTCGCGAACCGCCTCCTGCGAAAACGTGTAGGCCGCACCCGCCCGCCGCCACGAAGCTGCGTTGCGACGAGCCCCGCCCAGCTCTCCCCCCGTCTGTTCGTGGATATTGCTGTCGACCGTACTTTCCATTCCCTTCGGAATCGCCTGAAAGCTCTGATCGTCCGAGACTCCATCGACGCTGGTATTGTTCTGCGTTACCGCGAGTCCGCGGAAGCTGAGCAGGTCATCATCCTGGCTGGACGCATTCGCAGCAGGAGTGAGCAGAGCAAAGCTCTGCCATCGCCTGCCGTTCACCGGCAGCGTTTCCATCTCAGATGGCCCAATCACGCTCGTAACCGCCATACCCGACGGCTGCTCGAGACGAGCGGCTCCAGTTTCCTCCGCTTGGTCGATGACGTTCACCGTTGTCTCGGCGCCCGCAATCTTCAAAAGGAAATCCAGCCCGGTGACCCCGCCTACCTCGACTGAAACCCGGTTGAGAAGGATGGATGCGAATCCCGGTGCCCTGGCTGTTACCGCGTAGATCCCTGCCTGTACATGCGAAAAGACGAAGCTCCCCTGCGGGTCGGACATGGTATTGAAGACAAGGTTGCGTCGATCATCTTCGATGCTGATCCTCGCGCCTGCCACGGCGGCGCCTGTGGTATCGAAAGCGGTCCCACGAACAACACCGTCTACAGAGGTCTGCGCCTGGAGAGATGGCAGCGATATCGCGAATATCGGAAGACTCAGCGCGATATGCCATATGCCCCACCTCGCGGCCCCGGTAGCACGAGGTTCCGCGAGCCCGACCCGATCGAACATGTCGTCTCCACCAATGGTCTGTCGGTTACTGCTCAGCACGACCACGGCATCGGACGCGTCGAAAACCGACCTCTCCCCAGCCGCAGATATCACCAGCAAAGCTGGTGCATGCCAGAACGTTGAGGAGACAGCCGAAGATTAACGAACTTTGCTGGTTTAAAGAAGTCCCTAAAGGATGTAGTCGTAAAAAGAAAGAGGCGGCAGCCGAAGCTGCCGCCTTTGTGAGCTGGAATGCAACACTAGAACTGCAGCCGCGCTCCAATCTGAATCTGCCGCGCAGCGAACTGGAAGTTGCTCGAGTTCGTCGACGTCACAGCGCCAAACTGAGATGCTTGCGTCGTTGGGGAGGTGTTGAAGGTCAACGTGTTACCAGTCGGCCTCGTGACTCCTGCAGTGGTGACAGTAGTGGTGCCCAGAGAGTAGCCCAGCGTATTCACGCCCGTCACGTTCTGATGGTTGGCGAGGTTGAAGGTCTCACCCAGCAGCTCCAGCTTCGCCCGCTCCGTAATGGAGAAGCGCTTGGAGATACGCAGGTCGAGGACGTTCGTCTTCGGTTGCGAGAAGGAGTTGCGTGCGATACCCGGAACGCGGAACGTGCCGTTCGATCCGTTGATGCCGCCTCCGATCCCGCTGAGGTTCGCGCCGCCCGGTGTCCCGTTAAATCCTGCCGAGATCGTTCCCGACGTCGTCATGTTGTAAGGAAGACCGCTCTGCAGAGCATAGGAGGGCGAGAGCTCCCAGTCGTTCGTCAGATAAGCCATCCAACCGGTCTTCTTCCAGGGGGAGGTGAGGACCGAGTTGATCACGAGGCGGTTGGGCACGTTCGAAATGGCGTTTCCGTACTCGGCACGCAGGTCCTGCGGATCGAGCAGGTTGTTCGCAGTGGTCGCTGTCTGGTTGTTAACGCCGTAGTCCAGCGCATGAGACCAGGTGTAGTTCGCGTTGAAAGAGAAGTGGTTGGAGAACCGGTGGCTGATCTGACCCACCAGGCCCTCATAGTCGGAGTTCGACCCGCTGAAGACATCCGTCAACGAGCCGTACTTGCAGTTCGGACGCTGGCTTGCGCAGGGAGAGCCGGCGGTGTTCGGAAGCCTGTTGTAGAACTTCGAGGTAAACACCGAGCCGTTGGCTAGCGGTCCTTTGCCCGAGGGATCCACAACCGTGTAGCTCACCGTGGTCGGCGTCGCCAGATTGATGTCGGTGAAGTTCGGCAGCCGGCGGCCATAGGCTCCCATCCAGGTTACGCCCGCTATCCAGTTGTGGCCCAGATCCTGCTCGACCGTGAGGTCGGCCTGGTGGATCTGAGGAGCTTTGAAGTTCGAGTCAAAGAAGACCACATTCGGCGAACCCGACAGAGCACCCGCATTCGCCGGAGGAATGACCTGCGGAAACACCGGAGCGCCGGTGGACGTGCGAGTGTACGAGACCGTGTACTGACCCGCGGCAACGCCGGTGTTGATCAGCGAGTTGTAGATCGTGCCGTTGAGGATGCGTGCGAAGAACTCGCCATAGCCTCCGCGAACGATCGTCTTACCCGTGCCGAAGACGTCATAGGCAAACCCGACGCGCGGCCCGATGTTGGTCTTGCTCGCCGGACGATTGCTCGTCTGCGGTATGTCCGGGTTCACCAGGTTCGCGAACGGCGTCGGTAGCTGCTCGTACTCCCAGCGCAGGCCGTAGGTGATCTTCAGTTGCCTCGTCACGGCCCAGTTGTCCTCCGCGAAGATGGCATAGTCTTTGGTCTGGAACTCCAGACCTGGCCTGCCAAAGCCCTGCACAAAGCTGGTGTAGTTCTTTGCGCTGTTGAGCGTCGCTGCATTCTGCGCAAGATAGAAGTCGGAGAAGTAGTCCGTCAGGTTGTTATAGTTGTAACTACCAAATCCTGTGAACAGATTATTGATGAGGTCGTTCGTGTGCAGGAAGTCCACGCCGAACTTGATGTTGTGCTTGCCGTAGATGTAGTTGGCCGTATCGGCAACCTGCCAGCGGCGTTCGTCAGGAAGCGCGGCGCGGTTGAGGAAGGTGGGCGTGCCGAAGGTGAAGAGGTTCGTGATGAACACGCTCGGCGGCGCACCCAGAGGATTGGCATACCCGCCGCCCGATGCCATCAGGTTGCTGGCCTCGTAAGGCGTCGGGGTCTGGCCGTACTCAAACTCGAAGTCGCGACCGTACTGGTACCGCACTTCGTTGCTCAGATGGTCGTTGATCGCCGACTGCAGCCTTGCAATCAGGAACGACACGCGTACATCGTCGTTGCCGAAGCTGCGGATGCCGTAGTTGTTGGTACTTGCGGTCTGAATGCCGGCCGGAGAGGTCCAGCGCAGGCGGTTGAACTCAAACGAAGCATGGTTGCGAGAGTTGACCTGCCAGTCGATCTTGGGGAAGAAGATGGTCTGGGTGCCCGTGCGCGGAACCGTTCCGAGCATCGAATTGAGACCGTTCACGCCATTAATGTAGTCCTGCGCGGCAGCGGTGTAGGTCGGGCGGTTGAGCCGCGTCTGCAGAGTGCAGGCGGCGGCATCGATCGTGCTAGGAGCAGCCCCGCCAGTTCCGTTGCAGGCCTTGCCAGCGGGCAAGACCGTGTCCGGCAACGTGTAGAGATTGAGAGGCGCCTGCGCGACGGCGACGGCAGGGAAGTTGTGGTCGAACCGGTCACCCGCAAAGAAGAAGAAGATCTTGTCCTTCCAGATGGGCCCGCTGATCGCGCCACCGTACTGCTTGCGCTTGTCGGTCGGCTTGATGTTGTTCGATACCACCTGGCCTGATGAGTTCACGGAGGTCAGCTTGGCGTATGGGTTGGATGCGCCCCAGTTGGCGTCACGATCATAGAAGTAGAGGTCGCCGTGGTACTGGTTGCCGCCGCTCTTGGTGACTGAGTTCACCACGCCGCCGGCGGCGCGACCGAACTCGCTCGAGTAGTTCGAGGTATTGACCTGAAACTCCTGAATCGAGGACTTCGCCGTCGAATAACCGGCGCGCGTGCGACCGCGTTCCTCAGAGAAGTAAGCCTGATTGTCGTCCGCGCCGTCGATAGTG
Organism: Edaphobacter modestus; assembly: GCF_004217555.1. Taxonomy (GTDB): domain Bacteria; phylum Acidobacteriota; class Terriglobia; order Terriglobales; family Acidobacteriaceae; genus Edaphobacter; species Edaphobacter modestus. Next base: position 3,641,534 of record NZ_SHKW01000001.1, on the reverse strand, counting down.
ACGTTATTCATCAGGGTGCTCTGACCCCGGAAGCTCAGGAGACCGAATCCGCTGGAGTCCACCACCACACCGGGGGTGAGCGCTGCATAAGCGGACCAGCGATAGTTGCTGACCGGAAGGTCCTGGAGGGTGCGCTGAGGGATCACGCTCGCAACCTCGGGAGAGACCGTATTCAGGTCCGGAGTCTCGCTCGTCACCTCAATCGTCTCCGTGGTGCTGCCCACGGTCAGCCTTGGCGAGATGTCCGTCAGCTGTCCAACCTGGACGATCACCTCCTTGGACTGATAGTTCTGGAAGCCTGCTGCGGAGACCTTCACCGTGAAGGCCGACGCCGGCAGGTGAACCAGACGAAAGAAACCTGAATCGTCCGCCGTCGTCGTCTTCTCCGCGTTTGTTGTGTTCGACCGAATCACGATGGTCGCATGCGGCACCGGCAGGCCCGAACTATCCACCACCGTACCGCCGATCGCTCCATCCGTTGCCGATTGCGCATGGCCGGAGAGGCAGACTCCGCCGAGCAGCGCCATTAACAAGGCATACCGCGTTAATTTTTTGATCTTCATTTGGGTCTCCTGAAAAACTGAACCGCTCGCGCCCAACAGGCGCCAGAATCGGGTCAAAGGTTCTTATTTGATAGATAGAAACAGACTTTTCAATCGCGATGAATCCTCGATGAACCACCCTTTATCGGAAGGGTACGGCCGGACCATCGATCAATGAATCGGTCCGGATCATGATGACTGAGTGCCCTCTTTAATCTCTATACTTTCGTATCCCTATAGAGGTCAGGGCGCACCCATGTACAACGGAACTGTCTGTGTATGTGTGTAGTCTATCCCGCGCCCTGTAAACTGAATGTGAAAAATGTTTATTGACGAAGCAAAAATCCGAATTAAGGCGGGCGACGGAGGCAACGGCTGCATGGCCTTCCGCCGCGAGAAGTTTGTCCCCCGAGGCGGTCCCTCCGGGGGCGATGGCGGCCATGGCGGCGACATCCTCATGACCTCATCCCTCAGCCACAACACCCTCGTCCACTTCCGGTTCAACCCGGAACACAAATCGGGACGGGGCGAGCATGGCATGGGTTCCAACATGTCCGGCCATGCCGGCGACCCATTACTGCTGCAGGTCCCCATCGGTACTCTCGTCTATGACGAGGACACCGGCGAGCTGGTCCACGACTTTACTCGTCCCAACGAAACCGTCGTGGTGGCCCGTGGCGGTCGCGGCGGTCGCGGCAACCAACACTTTGCTACCAGTACCCACCAGGCACCCCGCGAACACGAATTAGGTCGTCCCGGCGAAGAACGCCATCTGCGCCTGGAGCTTCGCCTGCTCGCCGATGCCGGCCTGGTGGGATATCCCAATGTCGGTAAATCGACCCTGATCTCCCGACTCTCTGCCGCCCGGCCCAAGATCGCCAACTACGCCTTCACCACCCTCGAGCCAAACCTGGGTGTGGTTAAGGTAGGCGACTGGCCCCACGAACAGTCCTTCACCATCGCCGATCTCCCGGGCTTGATCGAGGGCGCGCACCTCGGCGCTGGCCTCGGAGTCCAGTTCCTCAAGCACATTGAGCGAACCAGCGTCATCGTGCATCTCGTTGACGTCTCCGACGCGAGCGGACGCCCCGACCCGGTGGATGACTTCAAGGTCATCACGGCCGAGCTCGCCAGCTTCGACCCCGAGCTTCCCAAGCGGCCCACTCTCCTCGTGGCGTCGAAGGCCGACGTGGCCAACCCCGACAAGCTCAAGAAGCTCACCACATACGCCAAACGCCGCAAGATCCCCCTCTATACCATCTCCGCCGTGACCGGGGAGGGAATCGAGCCGCTCAAGTACGCTATCGCGGCAGCCGTCGCCCAATATCGTCCGGTCCGCATCGAAATCGAGTCCACCGCACCCGTGAAACTGAAACCCGCGTATCCTCCGCCCGCTGCTTCCGCACGTCGCAGCAAACGCTAAGCCGTCTTTCCGTTATCGCGCATCCTAGGACTCGCAGTGGGTACGACTAACGGCTCCACCGAGATCATGTGCCAGTGCGGCCACTCCGGCTGCCGTGGCGACGCCGCTAAAATCTAACCCTTCTGACAAGGGCGCGCGCTTCCCCCGACCAGCGCGCCCTCCCCGCTCTCAAGCGCAGCGGCCATCATTCGGCTCGCAACACCTCGGAAGGCTCGACCGCAGCCGCCTTCCGGGCCGGCAGCAAGGCTGCGACCACTGCCACTATCGCCACGAGTCCAACCGCAGCAGCCAACACATAAGGATCGGCCGGAGATACTTCGAACAACTGGCTCCGCAGCAGCCGCGCCAGCATCACCGAGAGCGGCAGCCCCACAACTACCCCCATGCTCGCCAGCCGCAGCACGTCGCTGAAAACCAACTGCGAAATCAGCCTTCTCGACGACCCCAGCGCCATGCGTATTCCGATCTCCTTCGTGCGCTGTCCTGTCGTATAGGCCATCACACCATACAATCCCACGCCGGCAAGCACCGTAGCCAGCGCGCCGAACGTCACCGCTAGCAGCTCGATCAGGCGCTCGTTTTCAAGATCCTGGTTCACCTGTTCGTCCATTGTGTGCAGGTCGTCGATCGCCAGCATCGGATCGACATCTGCTACCAGGCGCCGGATCGAGGCGAACATCGTCGCCGGTGCCACATGCGTCCTCACATAAAAGTAGACTGCCCTGCTCACTTCCGTGCCCGTCGCCTGCTCCAGCGGCTGAAACGTCGACGGATAAATCTCCGAGCGAATCCCTTGCTGATTGAAGTCCCTCACCACGCCCACAATCTCCGTATCGAAGACGGGATGCGACGCCGCTCCCTCGGCAAACCTCTGTCCGATGGCTTTTTCAGCCGAGCCGAAATATCTCTTCGCCAGCGTCTCGTTCACAACCGCAACCTTCGGATGGTTTGCGTTGTCGGCTTCCGTCAACCCGCGGCCTGCGATCAGCGGCACGCGAAGCGTCTCGAAGAAGCTGGGGCTGATGTTCGTCTTGTATATGTTGATGTCTTCTTCAGGCCCGGCCTTGTAACCGGCAAAGCTTACATTGCCGCTATGGCCCTGGTGTGCGAGTTGCGGACTGTTCGCCGCACCCACCGCCTCCACTCCTGCAATCGCACCAAGGTCGTCGAGCATCCTCAGCCGCAGCGCCGGAATCCTCTCTGCGTCATACCCCGCCAATCGCGGCGCCAGGCTAAAACCCACAAGATGGTCGGTCTTATACCCCACGTTGAACGAGCGAAGTTGCTGCATCGTCCGCACAAACAGTCCCGCACCTACCAGCAGCAACAGGCTCAGACCAATCTGCGCTGCCACCACCATCCGGCGGAAGCCGAGCATTCCCCTGGCGCCTGTCGAAGCCTGTGTCCGAAGCGCCTGCATAAGGTCCGGCCGCAGCATCTGCAGCGCCGGCGCAAGGCTGAAGAAGATGCTGACGCCAATCGCAATGGCAAAGTTGAATAGCAGCAGCCGCATATCCATCGACGCCGTGAACGGTCCCATCCAGTTGTCCGCTCCCATACGTTGGACCAGCACCCGAATCGCCGTTGGAGCCAGCAGCATTCCTACCAGCCCGCCACCCACCCCGATCAGCAGACCCTCCAACAGGAGCTGTTGCATAATGCGTCCCGCACGTGCGCCCAACGCATACCGCAGCGAAAACTCCCGGACCCGCGCCGCCGAACGCACCAGCAGCAGGCTCGCCACATTCACCGCCGCAATTAGAAGCACCAGGAACGCCATCCCCATCACGGCAATCAGCGGTGTCTGATACTGCTCACGGTTGTAGGAGAAGCCTCTCGCCGCAGGCTGCACTTTCAAGCGGCTATTCGTCAGGAACGAATCCGTGAACCGCTTTGAGGCTGTTCCCAGCGCCTTCAGTTCGTCGGCCCGAAGCGCATGCCAGAGGGGTGCGCTCATCGCCTCTGCCTGCTGTGTCGTTACACCGGGCTTCAGCCGCCCGATGATGTTCATCCAGCGATCGGTATGGTCCGCCAGACGTCTTCCTTGCCCCGGAATCACCTGGTCGATCATCGCCATCGGAACAAACAGCGCGGGACTCTCCCCCCACACCCCGCTGCGAAATCCTGACGCGGCAACTCCTACTACTTTGAACGGATGCCCGTTCAGCGAGATGCTCTGATTTACCACCGATACATCGGAGTTCATGTGAACACGCCAATAATCGAAGCTGACGACGACTACGGGGGCTGCATCCTTCTGCTGGTCCTCTGTCTGTGTGAACACTCGTCCCAATGCGGGCTTTACTCCCAGCATGGAGAAGTAGTTCCCACTCACCACCTCCGCCTCGGCAAACTCCGACATATTGCCGCGCGTTAGGCCGACGGTCGTCTTTGAAGTTGCCACCAGCGCCTCGAAGGCCGCATGCTTGTCTCTCAGGTCGCGATACATGGGATAGGAGAAATACGACTCCACGCCTCCGCCATGGTTGCTCGTATGACCCCGCCACGCATCGCCCGTACCCTGCAGATAGACGAGGGTCTGGGGATCGCGCACCGGTAGCGACCGCAAGAGCGCCTGGTCCAGCAGAGAGAAGATCGCCGTATTGGCGCCCACACCCAACGCCAACGTGAGCACCCCCGTCAGCGCAAAGACAGGGGAACGCCGCAACTGCCGCAATGCATATCGAAGGTCGCTAAGAATGTTCTGCATGACTGGTTAGCCTCAACACGCAGGATTTGTCTCCTGTTCGAGGAGCAGTTTTATCTCCATTCCAGGATGCAGATTTTCAGTGGCTTAGCGACCTCCATAGCCGTTGCATTGTCCATATCCACAAAGCACCGTCCGGAAACGAACACCCGAAGATTCAGTAACTTCATGGCTTCCGGTCGCAGCTTTCGCTTTACAATCGCCGCATGCCCACCTACAGGTTTGCTGCCGCAGCGCTTCTCTGCGTCTCTCTTGGCCTGTCAGCGCAGATTCCCTCCGCCCTTGCGACCGACCCTGCGTCCGATAAAGCAAGCCCGGCTTCCATGCAGTCCTTCCAGCTCCCCAGCCATGGAGAGGTGCTGAACGCCTTCGTCTACGTCGCCGCTGGTGCCACACGCCACCCGGTAGTCGTCCTGCTGCATGGCTTTCCCGGCAACGAGCGCAATCTAGATCTCGCTCAAACTCTTCGCCGGGCCGGCTATGATGTTCTCTACCTCGACTATCGCGGCTCCTGGGGATCGCCCGGAAATTTCTCCTTCAGCAACAGCATCGAGGATGTGCTCTCTGCCATCGCCTACATGCGCGAGGCGGGGAATGCCGCAAGGCTTCATGCCGACCCAAAGAAGATTGTCCTCATCGGCCACAGCATGGGTGGCTTCCTCGCGCTCAACGCCGCAGCCCTCGATCCCGCCGTCAGCGCCGTCATCAGCATCTCAGCCGCCGACCTAAGCACCGGTCTGGTAGCTTCCGTTCCTGCGGGTAACCGTGACACCGCCATCAAAGGCATCGCCGCCGGTCTCGCCTCGCAAGGAATGGCCCCTCTGGTCGGCTGCACCCCCGAAGGTCTCGCGCAAGAGGTCTTCGCCAACGCCGCGAAGTGGAACTTTGTGGCTATCGCGTCTAAACTCGCTACGCGCCCGGTGCTCGTTATCACCTCCGACGACGGATTGGCCCGGCCGAGCGATCAGCTCGTCACCACGTTGCGGAAACTCGGCGATACGCAGGTGCAAAGCTTGCATTTCGCAACCGACCACTCTTACTCAGATCACCGCATCGCCTTACAGGAAGCGATCCTCAAGAGTCTCGACTCGATCCATTTGCATTGACGATCCAGCCCGGCTTGTCTGCCGCCGTACCCTTCTCCATGCTCACCTCGATGATTGAGGGAAGACAATGTCACGAATAACTCGCCTGTTCGGGAATTCTGTGATCAGGACGGTCGTGTAAAGACAACCTCCAGCAGATTTCCCGCAGCAAACGGAGTGACCTATCGGGTTCGTATCCAACGCAAACAACGCCGGCTCATCACCTCACTGCGTTACCCTTACCAGGAGGCCCTCCTATGAACCATCGTCACACTTTTCTTTTTGCTCTGCTCGCTCTACTGCTGGGTTCCACTGCTCTCCATGGCCAGATCGCCGTCTACGCCGGTTTCAGTGGAGCTCCGATCGGAGGAGTCCAAGGTGCGAACTGGGCCTATGGTCCACTCGTCGGGGTCTATAAGCAAACGGGACACGCAGCAAGTACTATCAGTATCGGAGGCGATCTCCGCGGATCGTTCCTCACACGCGACAACTTCCATTACTACACCGGAGCTGTCGGCCCTCGCCTCGCGTTCAAGGCGCCTATTCTTCCTTTTAGGCCTTATATAGAGGGCCTTGTCGGAGTTGGAAATGTGCAGCACGGAAACGGTACCGGCTCAAACACGAACTTCAACTACCAAGTGCTCGCCGGACTCGACACAACCATCTTTCCGCACATCGATTGGCGAATGGTGGAGTTCGATTACAGCGTCGTGCCCGGGCAGTCAGTAAACGCCAAAATTTTTAGCACGGGCCTGGTACTGCGCATCTGGTAAGCGTCCTCTTAGCCTCTGTGATAGCGTGAGCGGCATGCGTGTAGCTCTCTTCGGTGGCACCTTCGATCCACCCCACCGCGGTCATCTCGGCATTGCCAGGGCAGCCGCGGACGCTTTTCAACTAAGCTCCGTGCTGTTCGCGCCTGTCGGCTTGCAACCCCTGAAAGATGGTCGAACCACGACTCCGTTCGCCGATCGATTTGCGATGGTCGAGCTGACCTGCGGTGCCGATCCTCGTTTCCAGGTCTCGGCAATCGATGCACCACGCGCGGACGGAAGCCCTAACTACACGGTCGATACCCTCGCGACGCTGCACAGTCAGATGCCGGAGGCGGTGATATTCAGCCTGGTTGGAGCAGACAGCTTCCTTTCCTTGCGACAGTGGCGTGAGTCGCGACGTCTGCTCGCACTTGCCGAATGGATCGTGGTCAGCAGACCGGGTTCTCCCCTCGGCAATCTTGCCTCCCTGGGACTCATGGAAGAAGAACGCAAACGGATTCACCTGATCGAAAGCGTCCATGACGAGGTCTCCGCAACCGAGCTGCGCCATCGGCTTGCAGACGGGGATCCTTGCCGCAATCTGATTGCTCCGGCAGTCGCAGGCTATATCCACGACCACGGCCTCTATCGCCGTCCCGCACCCAACGACTATACCAAGCCGTAATAAGGTCTCTTTTGAGGCACGGTTGGCAAAAGTGGCATCCATAAGCGCGACCGACTACCATTGAGACCAAGGAGCCGCATGTCATCAATAGAAAGCAATCAGCTACTGCTTGCCGCCGCCGCGGCCGCTGAAGACAAAAAAGCCGAAGAGATCCGCATCCTCGCGCTCGACCCTGCCGAGAGCGGACTGGCGGACTACTTCCTGATCTGCAATGGAACCAACGACCGCCAGAACGTCGCCATCTCCGACGAGATCGAAATACGCCTCAAGCGCGAGTTCGGCGTCTACCCGAACGCCGTAGAGGGCCGGCGTCAGTCCGAGTGGATCCTGATGGACTACGTCGACTTCATCGTTCACGTCTTTTCGCCGGAGAAGAGGGCTTTTTACGGCCTCGAACGCCTGCGGAAGTCCGCCACAACACTCAGTGTCGACGACATCAACGCCGACCTGAAAGCCCAGATCGCGGCCACCCGCAAGATATCCGCGAAGGCGGCGAAGAAGACCGCACCCAAGAAGGCAGTAAAGAGTTCCGCCGTGAAGAAAAGCGTAAAACGTGCAAAGGCAAAGCCAACAAAGAAGTTGGTCACTAGTAAAACGACGAAGAAAAAGAAATAGAACTAAAGAAAAATAAAAGTAGGGAAGCTTATGCTTCCCTACTTTTTATTTTATTCGCCTCTTGCCGAGGCGATTAGAACTCCAGCCGGAGAGAGAATTGCCCCACGCGAGGACCTACAGCAGTAATCATTGAAGTAATTGCGCCAAAGGTGCTGGAGTTGATGTCAGAGTTCGCCGCAGTTGGGGTGTTGAAGACTGGGTGGTTTAGCACGTTGAAGAAATCTGCCCGAAACTGCAATCTTAGTTTTTCAGGAACAAGAGCGAACGTCTTACCTAACCCTGCGTCAAAGGTGAGGACCGACGGTCCACGAAGATTATTTCGGCTTCCAATCTGAAAGCCGACAGGTCCGGTGAAAGAGCCTTGAGCCTTTGCCTGGTCGCCGAAGAGCTGAAGCTGGCCACTTGAAGTCTTGTGGAGTTTAGCCGATACAGCAGCGGTATCGCCATTGAAGATTGCGGGAGCATTGTTCGCGTAGCCTGCCACGTATGCGGAAGTTCTGGTTGCCCAAGGAAGGCCGCTTCGCCATTGAGGGATTCCAGATAACTGCCATCCGCCGATAAGCTCGTCCAGCCACACAGGAGCATTCGCTCCGTAGCTCCTATGTCTGCCAAACGGAAGGTCGTAGACAAAGTTTCCGTTGATCACGTGCGTGATATCAAAATCCGAGTTGCCTCGGCAGACCCGCAGGTTTCGGGCGTCGCAGATAAAGCCCACACCAAGACTCGATGCGATCGAATTGGCTATAAGCGAGGTGTTATCGACAGAATGCGACCAGGTATAGTTCACGTCGAACTGCAACCCGTGGGATGTGTTCTTCGTAAGGGTCACCAGAACGCCGTTGTACGCGGACGATCCCTTGTTGGTGATGAACGTGTTCTCGGCGAACTGCGAAGCCATTCCTACGTTTGAATTAATCAGGCCGAAGGATGCCAGCTGTTGAATGAAATCGGTGAAATCGCCCAGCTGAATATACGAGCCAAAAGTATCAACAAGCAGGGCCGTATTGCTGTCGTAACCGTTGGCTACACCCACCCCCGGAGCAACGACATGCTCAAACCACGGTTGGATCTTTGCTGTTGTGTAATCTGCTCCTGCCCGAAGCTCTTGCGTTGTGTTGGCAAAGGCAGTTGACATTAACTGACCAGAAGCCTTGTCCGGAAAATCCAGGAGCTGCGAAGAATCAGCCTGGGCAATCAGGCGACGACCAAGCCTGCCTACGTAGTTCATCTTCAGAATGAAGCTCTGGGGGAACTGGTGCTGCATCCCGAACGTATACATAATCGAATATGGATCTTTCAGGTGTGGGTCCACAGCCGTGTTGAACTGGCTTGTTGCCAACCCGAACGGCGTTCCTCCATCTACAAAGGGAGTAAAGGGCTTACTGATCGCAGGCGCTGTGGGTGGGGCAGGAATGGCAAGGTTCGCTCCCAGGCGCGGATCCGTTCTTAGAGAGTTGACCGGACCACCACTGCCATAAAGGGTGGATGCGGAGTTCTGAAACAAGTAGGAGCTTTGATCCTGGACGAAGTTGACCGCATTGATGACCGTTCGGTCGTAGATGATCCCCGCGCCGCCGTTGAACACCGTCTGCCTGTCCCAGCTTGGGCTATAGGTAAATCCGAAATGCGGAGCGAAGTCCTTATAGTTTGGGGAATACAAATTGGGGCCGTGGTTCGCCTTTCCCCCGAGTTGGTAAACAAAGAACGGCACCGAACTATCACCCGATGCCCCAGCCGCACTCTGTGCCATACGCTCTGCAAAATATTGGTCGAAGCCCATATTTTGAACTGACTCGAGACCCTGCGCCTCAAATGGAACCGAGTAGAACTGGTAGCGCAGGCCGTAGTCCAGGGTCAGGTTGGGAGTAATCCTCCAGTTGTCTCCAACGTAAAGCTCGGTTTGGTAAAAGCGATAGGCTCGCACCGCACCGCTACCCTGAGCTCTTACGTTGCCCTGGTTGTCATAGTTATAGTTGCTGTCAATCTCTCCGACGCGCCCAAGAGCAAGGGCAAACGCACTGTCATAAGTCGTAACACCAGTCGTTCCCGCAGTCCGGATATCCGAAGGACGAAGACTCGCGTTGAGCTGAGATACATTTCCGCCAAGACCGATTTTGGCAGTATTGAAATCGCCTACCAGCTGACTATTTGTTTTGGGAAACTTGAAGCTGCCACCGAAGATCAATTGATGACTTCCGATCGTCCAGTTGAACGCGTCGGAAAACTGTGGGTTCGGGACCCTGCGGTTCTGTGAGGACTGATCCGAGTACGGACCATCTAGAAGGGACCCCGCAGATTGAGCGCCGAAGGTGTATTCGTTCGTTCCTACTGGATTGAAGGTCGTCGGGAAGTTGTACTTGCTGATGTTATCCCCATACTGGAACGAGTTCACCTTATTTGAACCGATCTGCCAGGTGTGGCCGATCACGTAGGCATAGCTTCGATCTACGAAAGGATGGGTAACGGGATCGGTTGGAAATTGCACCAACGTCTGTGTGGAATTGCGCCGATTGATCGTAAATCGCCCCCAGACAGACTGGTGAGTCGTCAGGTTGTAGTCGATTCTTCCAACGTAATTCACAGAATTGTCCGGCGTCGGCGTCGTAAATCGGAACAGTCCAGTATTGATACCATCCCCACCAGTCAGATCATTTGCGCGCGGGTAGCGGTCGTTGAATGTCTGCTGAACGACCGGGCTGAAACCGATGCCCGCAGGATCCATCGCCTTGACTTGGGTTGGATTGAGGGATCCGATGCAAGCCGGGATAGTATTTTGCCGGCTGGTTGCCGCGCAGCCGTTCAGAATATACGATACGTTCCCGTTGCGGTACGAATCCAACGGCACCACACGTGAAGTGTTCTGAGACTGGGCAATCCGTTGATCGTAGAAGTTGAAAAAGAAGAAAAGCTTGTTCTTTAGGACGGGTCCGCCGATGTTTCCGCCGAACTGGTTTCGAATCAGAGCCGCCCGCGGAACTCCGGCATTATTAAGGAACCAGTCGTTCGCAACCGTGGATGTGTCGCGGTGATATTCATTAAGGTTCCCATGAAACTGGTTCGACCCGCTCTTGGTTACTAACTGGAACTGACCGCCGCTTCCAGATCCGCTGTTCGCGCGTTGACCACCAGTAACTCCGCGAAACTCCTGAATAGAATCTACAGGCGCTCCGCCGATAATCTGAAAGTTTGACGTCCCTGCGCCCGTCGTTGCCGACTGGCCGGCAGCGATATCGTTTACGTCGAGACCATCAAGTGTCGTCGTGCTTTGGTCGACCCTGGCACCGGTCACCGCTCCTCCGGCGACACCAGGCTGCAGATTGAAGAGTACCTGCGGACTGTTCCGCAATTGAACTGGTAGATCGTTCACCATCTTCATATCGAAGTTGTTACCGATGGTCGCGTCCACAGTATTCAATGTGACGTTTGAGCTTCCTCCAGAAACCTCAATCTGATCTGAAGCTGAACCCACCCGTAACACCACGTCCTGGGTTCGGGTATTCGCCACCTGGAGATACAGATCAACCGCAGTGAACGTACTGAATCCATTTAGGTTGTAAGTTGCCTTATATCCGGGGCCTGGTGCCACGTTCGCAAACCGATAAATGCCTTGCTGATCGGTTTTTGCCTCATAACTCACCGTCGTTTTAGTGTTAACCAGCGTCACGCTCACGTCTGGGAGAACCGCTCCGGACGAATCTGTTACTACACCAGTCATCGAGGCAATATCTTGAGCCATCAGCAGAACAGGGGATAAGAAAACAAACATTAAGACTAGGATTTTGGCAAGGCGTGACATAAACGTCTGCTCCGGGTTTCTGTGTAGTTCTTGGCTTTGCTTGATTTCCGTATCATTCTTGGTTTGCACGGGAATGAAGGAGGTAATGCAATTTAGTTACCATAGTTTTCAAGCTCTTAACAGCGTTTTTGGTCGAATTTCGGTGCCCTCCCTTTAAGCCGAATATTGATTTTCATAGGAGAAGGTGTTGAATCTTGTTTTTTGTAGAACTGGTAGAGCTCGACAAGACTCCGCCTGGAGTTTTCTTACAGCCTCTTACCTCCAACGCCTGCGTTCGTACGCCTCCGTCAAAGAAGAGATCTTTCTAACGGAAGAACGCTTTCTTTCCGCTTTGGAGCGACGAGCACACGGTTTCTACCTCTTCCTCCTTGATCAACGGGGCAAACAACTCAGTTCTGCTCAGTTCGCACAGCAGTTGAGATCGCTAGAGGAAGCTGGACACCATGAGCTTATCTTCTGTATTGGGCCTGCGGATGGCTTCTCTGACTCTACCCGTAGTCGAGCCAACTTTCTTCTCTCTTTTGGACCTATGACTCTTCCTCATCAGATGGCAGCCCTACTGCTCGCCGAGCAGCTCTACCGCGCATTTACCATCCTTGCAGGTCATCCTTATCACTCCGGCCACTAGGGGTCATCGCCATCTATCCTGTCTGCAGGCCGAAACCTCCCGTCGCGGACTCATCCTGATCAACACCGGACCCGGTAAAGGCAAAACCACCGCCGCACTCGGAACCGCCCTGCGCGCTGCCGGCAACGGTATGCGCGTCCTTATCCTTCAGTTCCTCAAGGGCTCCTGGCACTACGGAGAGCTTGACGCCATCGAAGCTCTCGGCCGGGTCCTTGGCACACCGGACGACCCCACCATCGTCATCCGTCAGATGGGCGGGGCTTCGTAAAGATCGGTGGCGCCGAGACCGACCCCGCTGACCTTCGCCTTGTCGAGGAAGCATGGGCCGATGCCGCCGACGCCATCCTCTCTGGCGATTCGGACCTGATCGTTCTCAACGAGATCAACTACGCCATCGGCTACAAAATGCTCGACCCGGAGAAGGTCGCCGGGATCCTGCGGCAGAAGCCCGAGATGGTGCACGTCATCCTCACCGGCCGTAACGCGCACCCTGCCCTGGTAGAACTCGCCGATACCGTCACCGAGATGCGCGAGGTCAAACACGCCTACCAGAAGGCAATCCTCGCTCAGCGCGGCATCGAGTTCTAATCTGCGGAGAGCACGCAACAGAAGCGACGATCCGGCCACAAGAACATCCGAGCATCTGAGAAGGGATGCAAGCCGGCGATGAAGACCCTTGAAACGATTCGAGCTGCAGATTCACCTCTGATGCCCATCGCTGCGGAGGGGGCCCGCATCGGCACGCAACTACGGCTCGGGGGCGCATCAGTCATTCTGCTACAAACGGTCTCGACCACACTGCAGTGCATGGCGTGGGCTACCGTTGCAGCAGCCCAACGCTGTTTATAACGTAAGACTCGCATTTCTCAGTAATACGCGTATCTAACCTCAACCTTGAGTACTTTGGAGACTGCCTACCGTCACTCAAGGCCGGTTTGAATTGATATTTCCGTACGGCTTCGATCGCGTTCAGGTCGTAGTTTGCTCTAAAATTTTTCACAATATGAACGTCTTTCGGCACAGCCTGTTCATCGACGGTCAATCCAACATGGCAGCTTCCATTTATACGGTTCTCCTTGACACTGCAGGATATTGAACAGGTTCGTCGTGAATAAGCACAGGCATCGTCTGACCCGCTGTCTTGTCGGTACCGTTGTTTTTCGCGATGTGCTCAGCCCCGTCTGCTCCAGCCTCCATACGCAGCGTAAGTGCCGAAGCCCACGTGGCCGCACCAATGGCTATGCGAGTTCGCAACACACGAGACCGTCCATAGTTCTAGAGCGCTCGCTCCCCGCCTCCCTCTTCCTCCATCCGCTTCGTCAGTCGCGCAAACGTCGTCGTATCCATCTGCTTGCTCTTGATCAGGCTCATTACCAGCTCCTCGCTAGAACCCCAAACATGCGATCCACAAGATCTCGAACTGCGTGGCTCACCGCCTTCGACTCGGAGACCGTGGCACTGTATTCATAAGCACGGCCACGCAGTCTTCGTTTCAACTTGCCCTTGCGCTCCAGAATGTTCAGCACCCTCTGGACTGTTGCGTAGGCCAGCTGCTACTCCAAACCTTCCTGCACCGCGCTCACACTACTCGCACCCTGCCTCCAGATAACCTGCATGATTTGCAGTTCCAACTTTGTCCATACTCCTTTTCTCTCCGTCCCACACCTGATCTTCTAAGCAGTTAGGACATTAAGTCCGGATCGCACAAATCTGTCTACTAAAACTTTGAGAGATAAAGGAGGCGCCTTGCCCTATCTCGAAAGATGCGCATGCTGCGATGGGCGAAGTGAAAGAAACCGAGTGGGCAGGGGGAGCAGATTCTCGTAAGAAACTTGAACCTTCTCTACTTCCTCTATATCGTGGCTTCGTTACCAGGAGACCTCTTTCCATGACCCGAAATGCTTCGTCGCGCCGTGGCTTCCTTAAATCGTCCTCGCTCGCGGCTGCCGCTGTTGCCCTGCGCGGCTCCTCTCTCTATTCGCAAGCCTCCGGACAGGTTGATGCTCACATCGATATCAATCCCGCCGAGCCCATCGCGACCATCTCGCCCGAGATCTACTCCCACTTCATCGAGCATCTCGGCGGAGTCATCTATGACGGCGTCTGGGTAGGAGAAAACTCAAAAATCGCCAATGTCGACGGCATCCGCAAGGACTTCATCGACACCATGAAGGCCGTGCAGGTTCCTGTGCTGCGCTGGCCCGGGGGCTGCTTCGCCGACTCCTATGACTGGCGCGACGGCATCGGCCCGCGTGACAAACGCCCCGCGCGCGCTGGCTTCTGGAAGCAGCAGGACTCCAATCAATATGGCCTCCACGAGTTCATGCGAACCTGCCGCGCCATCGGATGCAAGCCCTACCTCGCCGCCAACCTTCGTACCCAGCCCGCGCGCGACTTCTATCAGGAGATCGAGTACTGCAACGCTCCCGCCGGCGACATTCCTTCCAACTCCGCTGCACCGGCGATGCCCGACGCGCTCGCCTCTCAGCGTGCTGCGAACGGCGACCGTGAACCCTTCAACGTCGACCTATGGGGTGTCGGCAACGAGAGCTGGGGATGCGGAGGCAACCTCACTCCCGAGGAGTACGCCGCCGAGTTCCGCCGTTTCACGGCCTGGACGCCCAGTTACAGTGAAGTTCCTCTACGTCTCGTCGCCGTGGGTCCTAACGGAGACGATGTCGACTGGACAAGCCGTCTCTTCAAGGCACTCTACGGCAACCCCGAGCGTCGCCACCTCTGGGGCCTATCCATCCACTACTACACCTCCGGAAGCCCAACGAAATTCGCGGCCGGCGATGCGCTCGCCTTCAACGACGCCGAGTTCTACGACCTGCTGACCCGCGGCAGCCTGATGGACAAAGTCATCACCGATCACTGGACTGCGATGGGCAGCGCCGTCTCCAGCTCGCTCTCAAAAGGCCAGCCCACGGTCAAATTCGTCGTCGACGAGTGGGGAGCCTGGTACGGCAAAGGCACCGAGCTCGCGCCCGAGTACAACCTCTCCCAGCAATCCACAATGCGCGACGCCCTTCTTACTGGCATCACCTTCGACATCTTCCAGCGCCATGCCGACAAGGTCGCAGTCGCCGCCGTCGCACAATCCATCAACTGCATTCACTCGCTCATGCTCGCCCAGGGCGACAAGTTCTGCGTCACTCCAACCTTCCACGTCTTCCAGATGTACCTTCCGCATCGTGGTGCGCAGTCCATCCGCGCCGAGTTCACCGCGCCCTCCATCCCCAACCCCATGGGAGATACCGCGAGCCAGGTCGGTGGTAACAGCTACATCGGTCAGCTTCCACCCGTGAAGTCACTCGCCGGTCTTAGCGGCTCCTCCTCCATCAAGGGCAAAGCGCTCACGCTCACCGTCGTGAACCCGCACCTCACCAGGCCGATGACCACCGAGATTGCGGTTCGTGGAGCGCGCGTCGCCTCCGCGAAGGGAACAGTCCTCGCCGAAAAGGATGTCCACGCCCACAACGACTTCGCCCACCCCGATGCGGTCAAACCAAGCACCATAGCAACCCTCAATCCATCAGGCGGCAAGCTGACACACACCTTCCCGCCCGCCAGCGTCACGTCGCTGGAGATCACGCTGATGTAGTAGTTGAAAGCTGTCACTTATTACAGGATTAGCGGCGAGGGAAGATTAGCTGCAAACGCGAGATTCCAAACCCATCGGTTTTGTTTTTCTCATTGGATAGGCGCGGTCATCATTGCTTCCTCTGCCCGAAGTGCCAGGCCGCGCGCGACCGAGGTGAACTCGTTGCCAGTTTGTATGCGATCTTCACCGAAGCGACTCGCGAAGATGCGCCGCACCGCTGGCACAAAGGAGCTTCCTCCGGTCAGAAAGACGCGGTCCACTTCGTGCGAACCAACACCTGAGCTCTCAAGCAGCGAGTCGACGCAACGCTCGATGACACTTCGGTCCTCCGCGATCCATTCTTCAAACTCACTCCGCGTAACAGGAATGCGCAGGTCCATACTGCCGTCGCGAAAGCGGAACTCCGCAGAGGTCGATCGCGACAGTTCGAACTTCACCTGCTGCACGGCCTGGTGAAGCTGATAGCCGAGGTCCTCTTCAATCAGCGCGGTCAGGGCCTCGATCTTCTCCGGCTCAAGCGCCCTCAGGCGAGCGCTCTTCAATATCTCGCTCACATTGCGCGTACGCAGGAACGAGAGATAGTGCCAGCGTTCAAGGTTGGCGTAGATCCACGCCGGCACAGCGGGCAGCGTCTTGTTCAGCGAGCGAGCGTAAGAGTCTGATCCAAGTGCGGGAGAGACGAGCTTCCGAACGATCCGCGCATCGAAAGCGTCACCCGCAAGTCCCACGCCACTGTTGCCGAGCAGATCCTTGGATGTGCGTCCGCGCCGGCGCACACCGGGGCCCACGTTAAGTAGGGAGAAGTCGCTGGTGCCTCCGCCAAAGTCGCCAATCAGAATCAGCTCGTCGTGGTCGAGCGTCGACTCGTAAGAGTAGGCGGCTGCGATGGGCTCCATCTCAAAATCGACACTCTCAAAACCAGCCATCGTAAAGGCATCGCGAAGCCGCGATACAGCATAGGCATCGTCATCCTCTGTCTCTGCGCCGACAAAACGCACTGGACGTCCCACTGTAGCGTGGCGGATAGGCATGCCAAACTGCAGTTCTGCGTGACCGCGTAGATCGGAGAGTATGCGAGAGACAAGTTCTTCGAGCGTGTAGCGGCGGCCAAAGACCTCTGTTCCGGTCAGAGTAGGGCTCGGAAGATAGGACTTGAGCGACTGGATAAGTCGGCCCTTCTCCTCAGCCTCAAGATAGTGTTCGACTGCAGTCGGCCCGGTTTTCGAGAGGGTCTGTTTCGCTCCGCCGGCCTTCTTCACCTGCTCCAGGTAAAGAACGGAGCGAAACGATAAAGTGCTCCCACCGCTGGTTGGAAACGAAGCCAGTTCGACCTTCGACTCACCTGTAATAACCGCAAGAGAACTATTCGTCGTGCCAAAATCGATCCCTATGGCAGGCCCTTGATATCGCGTTTCACGCATTCATCCATTATTTCGCAGCCAGAGGAACCGTGCATCGTCAGAAGGCTGGTACCGGGAACATTCATCGCATGGCTGAACTTCTCTTTTGTCGCCGACATCATCGACCTATGGACACAGGCTGGCGTCGACAGGATCGGCATCATTACTCCGCGAGCCCACTGGCTCCAACAACCCAGGTAGACTTACCCGCAAGCTGGACTGACAAGCGAATCAGCGTCTAAGCCTTCCTGCTCGCTGCGATCTCACCCATTGCGCCCAAAAACTTGTCCAGATCCGCGATCGTCGTGTAGACATGCGGTGTCACGCGGATACAGTGAATGTTTTCGTAGTCGATTCCTACCGTGTGAATCTTGTAGCGGTCAAACAGCGTCGTCATCAACTGGGTCGGAGGGATGCCCTCGATACTGACCCCGCAGATCGCGCAGGAGAACCGTGGGTCCAGCGACGTATGCAGCTTCACGCCTGGAATGTCTTTCACGCGCGTCGCCCAGTAGTTCTTCAGGTAGAAGATGCGCTCCTGCTTGCGTTTGGAGCCGATGGCCTCGTGAAAGTTGATCGCTTCGCCAATGCCTTGTTCGATGGGAAAGCTGCGTGTTCCCAGGGCTTCAAACTTGCGAATATCGCTGCTGTGAGGATCGCCGTAGCAGGTAAGCGGCCAGAGCTTCTCAATCTTGTCCGTCTTCACCCACATCATTCCTGAGCCAATCGGTGCCGACAGGAACTTGTGCAGACTCGTTCCAAAGTAGTCGCAGTGCAACTCAGGAATCTTGAAGTCCAGCAGGCCGAAGGAGTGCGCGCCGTCGACGATCACCTCACAGCCGCGCGCGTGCGCCATATCAGCGATCTGCTGCACCGGCATAAGTTGGCCGACCCAGTTGACCATATGTGTGACATGAACCAGCTTCGTTCGCGGTGTGATGGCCTGCTCGTAGGCCTTCACAATCGTCTCGACGTCCTCGATGGGGAAGTCGAAGCTGATCTGCTTGTATACGATGCCATCGCGTGCGGCCCTCTGGCGGTACGCATTCATCATGTTGGGATAGTCCTGCTTGCTCCCAGCCACCTCGTCACCTGCCTTCAAGGGAAGCCCGTAGATGATGGTGTTCAGGGCTTCGGTAGCGTTGCGGTTGATCGCAATCTCTTCGGCCGATGTGCCAGCCAGGCGAGCAAGCTTCTGTCGTAGCGGTTCGCGGCCCTGGTCAAGAATCTGCCACATGAAATACGATGGCCCCTCGTTGGTCATCTGGTTGTAGCGTTCCACTGCCTGCTGGACGACGATGGGCGACGGTGAGACTCCGCCATTGTTGAGATTGATGATCTGCGGGCTGACAGAATAGGAACGCTGAATCACGCTCCAGAAGTCTTCGTTCTGAGCGACCGCTCCGGCATCGAGGTGGTCCACAGCGCGGGATGCAGCCTGCCAATCGGCTGCATGTGCCTGATGAAAGAGGCTATCCGTCGAAAACGCGCCGGCGAGAGCTGCCAATTTGAGAAAGGATCGACGATCGTTCGGTGCCATACAAGCAATCTAGGCCATTGTGGAAGCTTCCGGGAGAGATGAAGCGAATATTTTCGGTCTCCTAAGCCGAACGAAGACGACCTCCGGCCTCCGATCGCAATAAGATTTGCCTACGGGCTACGGGAGGTTCACACTTGCGGACGTAGATCGGTAGTATCAGTCACCGTAACCTCCGTTTGGTATCGTTGAAGCGCGGGAGGGCGCCTCGCTGCTATGAGAACCCTGCTTGACCTGAATTGCAGGCTCGTCTTCTTGTGCGTGATCTGTACTGCCAGAGCTGCGCTTGGATGCGACCAGCTTCCTTCAGGGCAATCGCTCTGGATTCGCCTCTCCGCCCCCGTCTCCACCTACACCGCGAAAGCAGGCGATCTCGTCCATGCAGTCCTTACGCAAGATCTCGTCTGCGGCAACAAAGTCGTCTTTCCCAGGGGAGCGATGATCGAGGGCGCCGTTCGCAGCAAACGTAAAGTCGGATGGGGCATTCGCCACGAAACCGCTAACCTCGAGCTCGAATTCAATAGCGTCACGTCCGGACCGGGTATTGCCGTAGCGCTCACCGCGCGTGTGGAAGAAGTGTCGAACGCCCGCGAGTCCGTTCGTAAGGGCGTCATCCAGGGGATACGCAGCTCCGACACCTTTCAGGGACGCATCAACAGTCGCCTGATTCACCTGCCTACCTGGAATCCCTACTCCGATCCGGTTTTGATCGCCTATAAGACTGTCTTTCCGATCTTTCCCGAGCCGGAGATCTATTATCCGACTGGTACAGATATTCGCCTGCGGACCACGACGGAGCTCTCGTCTCCGCCGGTTGCGATCACCACCGCCCAAGAATCCTCCCCGCCTGCAAACCTGCAGTCCGATGAACTCGATCAGTTAGTGGAACAGCTCCCCTTGCGTGTTACCACCAGAAAGGATGTTGCCGCTGACCTGCTGAACATTGTGTTCCTCGGCTCCCGGCAAGAGGTTCAGACGGCATTTCGCGAGGCGGGGTGGCGGAACGCCGACCCCGTTTCCAAACGCACCATGTTCAAGAATATGTACGCTCTGCTGAACAATAGCGGCTACTCGCAACAGCCCATGATGACTTTCTTCTTGAACGGAAGACCGCAGGACATGAGCTTGCAGAAGAGCCTCAACAGTTACGATCGGCGTGACCATCTCCGTATCTGGCAATGGACGCCCAAGGGAACCGCGGACTCCGTCTGGGTCAGTTCGTCGACGCACGACACCAGCGCAGTGCTCGCCGTGAAATACAAGGGTTTCGTCCACCACATTGCGCCTGACATCGACGATGAGCGCTCGACAGTGATTCGCGACCTGACCTTTGCCGGCTGCGTGAAGTCTGTCAGCTACGTCGCGCGTCCTGACATGCCGACCACCACTCACAATGCGACCGGAGACGTCATGCATACCGACGGTCTTATGGCAGTGGTCGCATTGCAAAGCTGCAAATCCGCCGGCCCGCTACCAGAATCCGGCAGCTTCAAACCCGGCAACCACGCCTTCCGTTTTATGCGGCGGCAGATCCTCACCTTCCGCAACGACATATTCCGCGCCAACGTCATCTATGCCGTCTACGATGGCGGACGGATGACGTGGTTAGCACTGCGCCGCTAGCCGCGATTCAGCACTAGCCTGGCATATCACTGCGCCACGACCCCTGCTGACACCCTGCGTCAGCATCTCCATTTACGATAGCCGCATGGCGTCCGTCGCACCGCATTACAGTCCCGAAGCATTCAAATTTATGCGCGGCCTCAAGCGCAACAACGACCGCGAATGGTTCAACACTCGCAAGGCAATCTACGAACGCGAGATCAAGGCCCCAACACTCGCCCTCATCACGGCAATCAACGAAGCCATGCTTCGCTTCGCGCCGGAGAACGTGCAACCCCCGCAGAAGGTCGCGATGCGTATCTACCGCGACATCCGTTTTTCTTCCGACAAGCGCCCCTACAAGCGAAATCAGGGGGCGTGGTGGGCTTGCGCCGGGCTCGAAAAGACCTCCGGAGGTGGCTTTTACTTTCACTTCGGCCCTGACGAAGTCGTTATCGCCGCTGGCGTCTACATGCCTGAACGCGAACAACTCCTCGCCATCCGCCGCCATCTCGAAATCCATCACAAAGAGATGCGCCGCCTGCTCAACTCCAAAAAACTACGCTCTCTCCTGTCCGAATTCGAAGGTCAGAAACTCACGCGACCGCCGAAGGGGTTTCCGCCCGACTCGCCTGCGATGGACCTTCTCCTCTGCCGCCAGTGGGGAGTTAGTGCGCATCTTCCGCCCAGCGCCGCGACCACTCCCACGCTGCTGAAGGAAATCGTGAAACGCTTCGAGGTGGCAGCGCCGATTGTCGCTCTTCTGAACGCTCCTCTGGTAGCAACCAAACCGCGCAAACCGCTGTTTTAGAGAATGCGTTCCACCCCTCGGCCAACGGTTTTCCCGGCATAAAACCCTCAAAATTCGATAAAAAATAGCTAAAAATAGGACAAAACCGGGAAAAACCCGAAAAAACCTGTGGAAACCGGTCGAATCCGATTGACAAAGTGCTCAGAAAAGCTGAAGGTGAATTGCGGTACGGTTTCTCCGCGCCCGCATGAACACTGGCGATTCGCGCTTCATAGTATGCCGGAAAGACAGTTTTGAGAGCGGTCGGATGACCTGCTTTAGAACAAATAAGAACCTGAAGGAGCAAGACACATGGCAAAGGGATTGACTAAGACAGCACTGGTTCGCCAATTGGCGGAGAAGCTCGAGCTGACCAACAAGCAGACTGCCACCTTCCTGGACCTGCTGGCCGAGACGGCCGTCAAGGAGACCAAGAAGAACGGTGAGTTCACCATCCCCGGCATCGGCAAGCTGGTCAAGGCAGAGCGCAAAGCACGCCTCGGCCGTAACCCTCAAACCGGCGAGACCATCAAGATCAAGGCGAAGACCGTCGTCAAGTTCCGCGTGGCCAAGGTCGCAAAGGACACCATCGCTCCGCCGAAGAAGTAGTTTTATTCGAACGCCGCGCAACGTGCGCCACGCGAACGTGCGCTATTCATCCCTCTAGCCTGCCGTAGTGCCTTACATGCGGAAGGCAGCGAGATCGATACCCGAGAGCCCGTACAATCCGGCATTCGCCAGGATCGGCGGGCTCTCAGCTTTCCGCCAGCTTGCAGGATGACCGACTGACCCAGTTGTCGTCTTCAGCAGGCTCGTTGCGCGAGTGAGCTGTTTCAGCGTCCGACTTGAACCGCTCCCTGCCTCGGGAGAAGCGCCCGCATCACCAGCGATAGCCCCAGCGAAACCATCACGCCCTGCAGAATCAGAATCGAGTTGTACATCCACCCGAGCGCGGCAAACGAGAACGCCACGCCCCACATGTAGATCTCGCCCAGCACCGCCACGCCCCATACAGGCTTCACCGCAGATGACGCGAGCCGGGGACGCAGCGAGGGAATGATCCTGGGGACGACCGCACAGTAAGCCCGGTAGGGCTCCCCCAGCTTCTCTGTAAGAAAAGCCTCTTCGGCTCCGATCAAACGCAACTCCAGCACGCCGATGGTAACGAGCATGAACAAAGCACCGCTCGGCATCGTCAGCAGCGCCAGCGCAAAGGTATGGAGAAACGTTCCCAGGTACAGAGGATTTCGCATGTAACGATATGGGCCTGCCGCCACAAGACGATCCCCGTGCATAGCCGCATCCTGTACGACCCCCGAACCGAGATACGCCGCTCCCCACGTGCGCAGCAGGGCCGCCACCAGCGCAAAGAGAACGCCCACCACGAGCACCGCCACGGTGGATGCGCTGAAGCCAAGCCAGCCCGCACGCGACGGCCAAGACGCCAGCCACTGCCACGTGCGCACCGTATCCAGGTGAAGCCATTTGTTCCACGGCACGACGAACCCGAGCCCATACAGAACGGCGTGAATCAGAAAACGGAATCGAAACTCAAGAGCAGTTGCTTTCATGCTGGGCGCAGTCGCGCGGGGATCCTTTCGTTCTACAGAAACAAATTTTTCTACTTATCGCCCAACATCTCCAGAAGGGTATCGAAGTCCTCAAGGCCGGAGTACTCGATAATCACGCGGCCCTTGCCCTTCTTGTCCTCGATCTTCACCTTCAGCCCCAACGTTCTCCGCAGCCTGTCTTCCGCCTCACGAACATTTGGGTCTTCCGTCTGCGCCTGTTGCGGCTTGTCTTTCTTCTCTTTCGCTTCAGGGTTGATCAGTCCCTGAACATAGTTCTCCGTCTGCCGCACCGAAAACGACAACGCCACGACCTTCTGTGCCGCAGACGTAATGGCCTCTGGAGACTCAAGCGCCAGCAGCGCACGCGCGTGGCCGAAAGTCAGCTCTGCCCCTTCCACCTTCGCCTGCACCGCCTCGGGAAGCCGGAGCAGACGCAGGAAGTTCGCTACCGAGGCACGCTCCTTGCCCGTACGCGTCGCCATCTGCTCCTGCGTCAGCTTGAACTCCTGGCTCAGCCGCTGGTAGGCTCTGGCCTGTTCCATGGGGTTCAGATCCGTCCGCTGCAGGTTTTCAACGATCGTCATCTCCAGAACCTGCTCGTCGGCGACCTGCCGCACGATAGATGGAATCGTTGTCTTTCCTGCCTTGCGAGACGCCAGCCACCGCCGCTCACCCGTAATCAACTGATAACGCATGGGGTTATGGCCTGGCGGTTGAGTCGCCAAGGGAGGAATTGGTCTGACCACTATAGGCTGCACGACGCCTGTCGCCGCGATGGATTGCGCCAGCTCCGCAAGCTGCGCCTCATCGAAGTGCTTTCTGGTCTGCCAGGGATTGCGCTCAATGTGGTCAAGTGGAATCTCGAGTGGCCTTCCGGCCGGCTCAGGAGCAGCCGCGGCGTGAATGGCAGGAACGGGAGTCGGTGCGGCATTGCGTTGTGGAAGAAGGGATTCCAGCCCCTTGCCCAGGGCGCGACGTTTCGTATCGGACGATGCGGTTGGCATGATGTTGACTTTCAAAGAGAGAAATTTGGCGCTACACGGGAGATGGATCGGGAAAAGTATTTGATCCTGTTCAGGATCGCCAGAATCGGGACTTCTTTTCCGGTTTGTTGAAGGACTTCAGCGAGCTGGCCGCGGCTGCGGCGGCAGCCTTTCTTCTCTTGGCCTCGGGGCTCTCCATGCTGTTCCTGCTCAGAAGCTCCAGGGCAAGCTCCCGATAGGTCTCTGCTCCTCTCGAACGCGAGTCATAGAGCGCTACCGGCTTGCCGTGACTGGGAGCCTCGGCGAGGCGAACATTTCGAGGGATCGACGTCTTCAGAAGCTTGTCATTGAAGAACGATTTGAGATTTTCAGTGACCTGCACAGCCAGGTTCGTGCGGTCGTCGTACATGGTCAGCAGAACGCCTTCCAGCGACAGTCCTGGATTGAAGCTTCCGGTTACTCGATCCAGGGTCGACATCAGCTCAGAGATTCCCTCGAGCGCAAAGTACTCTGCCTGCATGGGAACCAGGAGGCCATCGGCCGCCACCAGCGCATTCAGGGTCAGCAGATCGAGCGCCGGAGGGCAATCGAGCAGAATGAAGGAAAACTGTGACCGCACCGGCTCAATCGCTTCGCGGAGCCGATACTCCCGTCGATCGGCAGAGATAAGCTCAATGGTCGCTCCGATCAGATTCTTGCTCGAAGGCACGAGCTTCAGGTTCTCAACCTCCGTCTGGATCATGCTGTCCGCAAGGGTCGCATTGCCCAGCAGCAGGTCGTACGTGCTGTTCCGGTGTTCCTCATCATCTCTCTGGCGAGCCACGCCCAGCCCTCCCGAGGAGTTCGCCTGGGGATCGCAATCGATCAGCAGCGTCGGAATCCCTTCGAGGGCAAAGGAGGCGGCAAGGTTAATCGCAGTCGTGGTCTTTCCGACGCCGCCTTTCTGGTTCACGATCGCAATGACGCGAGAGGGGGCCGAACCGTTCTTGGTCGGTGACGTCTCGGCAGCATCCTTGGACGGGATCGCTTTCTGGTCTTGTTTGGCCGAGAGGTCTTCAGTAGGCGTCTTGGGAGAAGAAGTAGGGCTGCTCATTGCAATAAGAAGAGGTTAGCGGGATCACCCTGGAAGGGCAACCTCACGGCTTGTGAAGAACTTCCGCAAGCTGTGGAGAACGTGTGGAACACGTCAAACTCTCGGAAAACGCGAGGGTTCCACGCACCATTTTGTGGAAATCTTTGTTCCACCTGAACACTTTGCTCAGGCTTCTTTCAAGCGGGACGCCCGATGTTCCACGTGGAACATTACCCGCGCTCGGCCCGCAGAAGAAACCGACTCTCGCTCTCCGGAATTCTTATGTTGCTGCGCACGATAAACCCCGGCGGAAGCTGCGAAGCCGAGGTACTAAGAAGAATCACCTGGCGAGACGCCCGTGCCCCTGCGGCTTCCAGGGCAACCTCCATCTTGTCTACCGCGCGGAGCGTGACGGTATGAAACATTCGATCCGTAGGCAGCCCCTCCACGCGCCCTACCCACACCTCCGCATTCGTTAACCCCAGTGTTCGCACCACCTCCCGTAGAAAAGTGGCTTTTTTGTTCTGCGATTCGGCGAGGGTCACGGAAATCGTGGGCTGAAAGAGCGCGATGGGAACTCCGGGGAACCCCGCGCCGGAGCCTAAATCTAGGAGCGTACCGGGGAGCGCGTCCCCGAGATTCTGCGCGGCAAACAGGCTTTCGCCAAAGTGCCGTCGAACCATCTCCTCCGGGGTACGGATCGCCGTAAGGTTTGTGCGAGCGTTCCAGCGAACCAGGAGATCGAGATATCCAGACAATTGAGAGAGAAGGGTGGAGTTTATCGGGGAGAGATAGGGGGCAAGAAGGCTCTTGATCTCAGTTTCCGGCAGAACGGGCATCGTTTCACTAGTATCTCAAAACTGAATTGTTCCACGTGGAACATGTGGCACTCCCATTTGAAGAGTGTTCCACGTGGAACACTGCCTACGATTCCTGGACCACGGATGTCCGGATGGCGCGAGGCGCCCACGAAGTCGCCTCAGAGATCAGGCGCGCGAAGATCGCCCGTGACGCCGGGCTGATCTCATACGTCCTTTCAGGATGCCACTGTACCCCGAGCACAAAATGGGCCCCCGGGTTCTGCTGATCCTGGCCGCCTTCCACCGCCTCCACCACACCATCCTCCGTGCTGCGGCCCACCACGCGGAGACCGTCCCCTGGAATCCCTATGGCCTGGTGATGGCTCGAGTTGATGGGAAGACGAAGGAATCCCCTTTGGTCGGGCGCCTCTTCGCGGGAAAGCATACCTCCAAGCGTGGATTCAGGAGGAACTGCCACGGAATGAGCCACCGCCACGGTCCTACCCGCCGAGTGATTGACCGGAACGGGAGCCAGATCCTGCACCAGGGTGCCGCCGCGCCAGACGTTCAGGGACTGGGTCCCGAAACAGATCGTCAACAGGGGTTTATAGAGGTTATGAGCATCCTGAATGAGAAGTTCATCGACATTCTCGCGAGCAGGATCGGCAGGGTTGCACTCCGGAATCGGCTCATGACCGTACTTATGAGGATTGACGTCGGCAGGAGAGCCGGGAAGCAGAACCCCCTGGCATGTGTTGATGAGATCTGCCGTAGCCCGCGGAGAGCTATCCAGGGGGATCTGCACCGGGTCACCCCCGGCACGGTTGACGGCCTCTGCATACTGGGCCCAGGATCTCGTGTTGTATTCAGGATTGTTGCTGGTGGGGACGGGAATAGCGATTCGAGGTTTCATGGCTATAGAAACCATGATACGGCGAGCCGAGCGCCAGCGCTTCAGCTCAACTCAGGGTGATAGTGAATGTAGGTTGCCGTAATTGTGTTGAGGAGCTGCTCGGTCAGGGCATCCGCATCGCGCGTGGTTAGGCCCACCGTAGAGATCGGGTCTCCGATAACGATGGCGAGCGGGCGCGGATGAAGATGGTAGGTATGCATCGGCAGGAGCTCGTAGGTTCCGACCAGAGTGATGGGAACAAGAGGAACCTGAGCCTTGATGGCCATGTAGGCAGAGCCTGAGACGAAGGGCTGGGGCCGACCGGTGTTGGTGCGGCCTCCCTCCGGAAAGATGACCAGTGGAAGACCGTGCTTAAGCGTCTGAACTCCGCGGTTCAGGCTGGCGACTGCATTTCGCGCACTGGACTGGTCAACAGGAACCTGGCCGGACCGGTTCAGGTACCAACCGATAAAAGGAACCTTCCAAAGGGATTGCTTGGCCAGGATGCGGAACTGGAAGGGAAGCCGGGCGAAGAGTACCGGCGTGTCGTAGTAACTAAGATGGTTCGACGCATACACAGCCGTCTGATGAATCCGGAGCTTCTCCTCTCCGATAAGGGTTATCGGAGACAGGCTCAGGATCAGAAGGGAACGCGCCCAGAGGTGGGCGATAAAGTGCTGCTGTCGTCCCGACTTGTCCCACAGACCGCAGAGAAGCGAGATACAGCCGAAGAAGATGGTCGACGCCAGGATGAGTGGGATAAGGAAGAGGTAGGTGAGCCAGCGAAAGAAGGCCGGGGCACGAGAAGGTCCGCTGGAGGCCGGAGCCGGGGTGAGGGTTGTGGTTGACTCAGGCACGCCTGGTTTCCTCTTCGGTGCTTAGGTTCAATGCAAGTGGGCGCAACTCGCCAATAAGATAGACCGAGCCGGTGGCGAGAATCAGGCCATCGAGCGGAGTGACGGCCCGGGCCTGGGCCAGGGCCTCGGCGAGCGTCGGAGAGACCTCCACCGGAATTTCGAGCGCCTCGGCCGCTTCGGATAGCTCTTCGAGCGAGGCAGCACGAGGGCTGTTGATCGGCGCCAGGAAGATATGGTCCTTTGGGCGGTCCGGCGAGGATCGATCGAAAAGAGGCAGAAGAATTTGGCTCATCTCGCGCAGATCTTTATCCCGCAGGCAGGAGAAGAGAAGGGTACGCGGAGTTTCTTCAGGAAGCTGCGCGAGAACGGCTCGAAGCGTCCATGCTCCTGCCGGATTATGGGCGACATCCATAAGCAAGGGGGCGGAGCCGGAAAGCGAAACCAATTCCAGACGGCCGGGCCAGAGAGTCTTGCGAATCCCGTCCTCAATGGCAGCGTTGGGTATTTCGTAACTCTTACTGTTGCTTTTATCTCTATTGTAGCCCTTACAGTTACGTAATTCCTCCGCCGCAGCCACCGCAAGGGCGATGTTTCGCTGCTGATGCTGGCCCATCAACGGAGAGTCGACGTGGAGGGCCTGGCCATCGACGGAGATGGTGTAGCGATTACGCGGAAGGTTTACGCCTGGGGCAGTCCCAGTTGTACCTGGCTCGGGATGAAGAAGCTTCTCGGCCGTGGGAATGTAGTTGGCCGCGCTGATGGCGTGGAGGTCCAGCATCGCGGCAGCCTCGCCGATGGCCTGGTTGGCCTCGGGGTGCTGGGGCAAGGTGACGAGAGTGCCCTGGGGCCGCAGAATTCCGGTCTTCTCCCGGGTGATCTCGGTGATGGTGTCTCCGAGATAATCCTGGTGGTCGAGCGAGATGTCGGTCAGGATGGAGATCAGCGGGTCGACGATGTTGGTGGCGTCGAGACGGCCTCCGAGGCCCACCTCGAGAACAGCGATGTCGACGGGCGCGGAGCCGGTGTAAGCGTCGCCGGAGAAGTGGAGAAAGGCCAGACCTGTGAGGGTCTCGAAAAAACTTGGAGGCTGAGGCAGCTCACCCGCAGCGACGAGGTGCTCTGCAGCTGAGTCTACTTGAAAGTAGAGTCGGGCGAAGTCCTCGTCGGAGATGGACTCTCCACTGATCTGAATCCGCTCGTTAACCCGGGAGAGATGGGGCGAGGTATAGAGCGCGGTGCGATATCCCGCGGTAGTAAGGATGCTGGCCAGGGTAGCGGCGGTGGAACCCTTGCCGTTGGTTCCGGCAATCAGTACGGAAGGGAAATTTTTCTGGGGATCGCCAAGGGCGCGAGACAGGATCCGCATATGCTCGAGATCGAACTTGCGGCGGGTGCCAACAGGTGCCGTCGGATCGGGGGCAAGCTCGAGGCCACGGGCGTAGAGGTGGTCGACCGCTGCTACGTAGGACATGAGGGTATTTTAGGCGGTGGCCGGGAGGGAACCAAGTTTGCTGCACTGGAACAACATCGAAAACAATCTGCCGGACGAAAGCGCCGCTATGCATCTGGACCGAATTTGCGCCCATTTTGTCTGGAGGCTGGAATTCGATTCATCCAAAAACGAAACATTGCAGATTTTCTTCGAGGAAGAGGGACCGGCAGGCGGTTTCCGCATCGAGAGACTGACGACGCAGTGGCAGGCCAGTTTCTCCGACGTCTGGCGCAGAATCGCTGATTCCAACTCCAGGTAAAGTTCCAACGCCTGCGCTTCAAGCCTGAACAATCCAGACTATAGCGCAGGCGTTCCGTAAACGAACCGGGCTAGTACGCCCCGCCGAGAAGGGCAGCGGCGGAGAAGTGGGGCAGTCCTGACCAGCTGGGGATGTTGAAGGGGGCATCAGGATGTGCGGCTACGCTGGCATCGCGGTGGTGATTGCGCAGCTCCTGGTAGATTTCAGGAAGCGTGGCCTTCTGGTCGGGTGCGCTGCTGCGCTCCCAGAAAACGCGAAAGCCCTGGTTGCAAACGGGGCACTGAATGTCGGCGTGGCCATCAGAAGGGTGACACAAAACTTGCATGGAAAACTCCTGTCGAAAAAACTGCAGTGAGAAACGCGGGGAGGTATGTTTCGAAGCCCACTGCGGGGCCCTTTTATACAGTATAGATGCATGTCCGGCCCTGGAAGTTGGTGCAAGGCAAGCAAAGCAAATATGCTGGATAGATACGCGATATGAGTGAACAGATGATTAAGGTACAGCTTCCTGATGGGTCCGTACGCGAGGTTACTCGCGGAACCACACCATATGACATTGCGATGAACATTTCGCCGCGGCTGGCGGCAGCCGTGGTCGTGGCACGGATCCGTCCGCTGAATACGACGGTGACTTCGGCCGAAACCGCGACGGATGAGGCCAATGAGGCGCAGACCGAGGCAGGAATGTACAGCTCCGCTGCGGAGACGGCGGAGCGGCTGGTTGACCTTTCGGCTCCGCTTAGCGAAGACGTCGCGCTCGAGTTGCTGAAGGAGAGCGATGAGGCTGCCCTGAAGGTGGTGCGTCACTCGGCCGCGCACGTGATGGCGACGGCGATCCTGGAGCTGTTTCCGGAGACGAAGCTGGGACATGGGCCGGCGACGGAGCAGGGGTTCTTCTACGACGTTTATCGCGAGGCGCCGTTCAGCGAGGCCGATCTGGCGGCGATTGAGGCACGCATGGCCGAAGTGGTGGCGCGGGACGAGAAGTTCGTGCGTGTCGAAGAGTCGCGCGACAAGGGGCTGACGGACTACGCGGCGCAAGGCGAGTTCATGAAGGTGTACTTCATCGAGAAGTTCACC
Organism: Edaphobacter modestus; assembly: GCF_004217555.1. Classification (GTDB taxonomy): domain Bacteria; phylum Acidobacteriota; class Terriglobia; order Terriglobales; family Acidobacteriaceae; genus Edaphobacter; species Edaphobacter modestus. Next base: position 3,611,362 of record NZ_SHKW01000001.1, on the reverse strand, counting down.
AAGCTGGGCGACGAGATATCGCTGTACAAGAATGGCGACTTCACTGATTTCTGCCGAGGGCCTCATGTGCCTTCGACGGGGCGGGTGAAGGCGTTCAAGGTGACGAGCATCGCCGGAGCCTACTGGCTGGGCGACGAGAAGAACCAGCAACTGCAGCGCGTTTATGGCACCGCCTTCTTCAACACGAAGGACATGGAGGCCCACTTCAAGCGGCTGGAGGAGATCAAGGCGCGCGATCATCGCGTGCTGGGCAAACAGCTTGATCTGTTCTCGATCCAGGAGGTCGCAGGCGCGGGATTGATCTTCTGGCATCCCAAGGGCGGCCTGATCCGTAAGACGATGGAAGACTGGATGCGCGAGGAGTGTATCCGGCGCGGCTACGATATGGTGTTCACGCCGCACATCATGCGACGCGAGCTGTGGAAGGTCTCGGGGCACGAGGGTTTCTACTCGCAGAACATGTATCCGCCGATGGAGCTGGACGACGCGGAGTACCGGCTGAAACCGATGAACTGCCCCGGCCACATCCTTATCTATAAGAACTCGCCCAAGAGCTACCGCGACCTGCCGCAGCGGTACGCGGAGCTGGGCAACGTGTATCGCTACGAGCGGAGCGGGACTATGCACGGACTCTTGCGAGTCCGTGGCTTTACACAGGACGACGCGCACATCTTCTGCACGCCGGAGCAGATCGAGAGCGAGATCGCCGCGTGCGTCGAGTTCGCCGACGAGGTCTTGAAGGCCTTCGGGTTTGCTGAGTTCAAGGTGGAGCTTTCGACCTGGGACCCAAAGGACCAGAAGAGCTACGTCGGCTCGCCGGAGCACTGGGAGACGGCGGTGGGCTCGCTCAAGAAGGTTCTCGACGCGAAGGGCATTCCTTACCGCGTGATTCCGGGCGAAGCCGCGTTCTACGGACCGAAGATCGATATCAAACTGGTGGATGTGCTGGGCCGACTATGGCAACTTTCGACCGTGCAGTTCGACTTCAATCTTCCGCAGCGCTTTGAGCTGGAGTACACAGGCGAGGATGGAGAGAAGCACAGGCCGGTGATGGTACATCGCGCGCTGTTCGGAAGCGTGGAGCGATTCTTCGGTGTGCTGATCGAGCACTATGCCGGAGCTTTTCCGATGTGGCTGGCCCCGGTGCAGGTAGGACTTGTGCCTATTTCAGAGAAGCATCTTGATTATGCAAAGAGCGTAAAGGCAAAGCTTGAAGCCGCAGGATTGCGCGTGGAGCTGGATGCCCGCAACGAGAAGATGAATGCAAAGATCCGCGAGTTTACGCTGCAGAAGGTTCCCTTCGTGCTGGTGATGGGCGACAAGGAGTCCGCGGCAGAGGCGGTCAGCGTTCGTACCCGCGGCAAAGGGGACGAAGGCTCAGTAGGGCTCGCGGAGTTCATTGGCAGGGCAAAGACGCTCGTTGACTCCAGAGCTATGGCGCTGTAACGATGCAGGCGGCCTGAATGGATCGGGCCGCCGCGTTTCCCGTTGTATTCCCCATCCCCTGGGTTCGAGAGACAAGCGCTATCGGCCTTGATCTCTTCCGGTAGTGCGTTGGGCTGTTTCAGGATATTTCTCTTGCGTGGCTTCCCAAATCGCCGTGCAAGGCATCCAACACATAAGGCTGGGCCTTGGATTCCGCTGCCAACACGAATGACGGATGGTTACTTTCCCCTATGACTACGATTCGTTTGACGACCTGGGTGAATGCTCCCGTGGAACGGTGTTTTCTATTGGCAACCAACCGAAACCTTTCATCGCCAGGCCATTCCAATGTTCCCGACCACGCATTTGGCGGAGGATCCCTGGAGGTCGGCGAGGCGATTCGCTGGAAGATAGGGTGGAGTATGGTCTCCTACACCAGCAGAATCGAAGCGATTCGCCCGTATACCTACTTTCGCGAAGTGATGATGGACGGAATCTTTCGGCATTATGAACATGATCATCACTTTGCCGCAATGGACGATGGGACGCGGGTTCGCGACGAGATTCGTTTCACCACCCGGCTGGGCCCCTTGGGGCACCTCCTCGAGTCGGTTCTGCGGAACGGCCTGATGAACATTTTGATCGAGAAAAATGGCGAACTGAAGCGACTCGCTGAATCCAACGAGTGGCAAAGGTATGTGCAAACTGGCGACACTACCCGGCAGACAGTTTCCGTAAGTGAGGCACCGTCAACGGTTTCCAACCTGCAACGATTTGCTTAATCGAAAGTGAAAATAATTCTTTCTTTCGGTTCCAGAGTGGTAAATGAGTAGCCATCTTGCCGCAAATTGCACACTTATTGGCGCATAATCTCTCTTTTTCTTTTGGCTTATCAATTGCATAACCCATAGGCAGATTCACAAATTGCGGGTAAGCGAATCTGCTGCCCGATTTGGGTTATACCTATGCGCCGTATTTCTTTTGCCTTGCTTCTTCTCCTGGTCTTTGCCTCCGCTGCGACGGGCGTGCAGGTGCACGCCGCCACGGAGTGCGAGCGCTGGGTCTCCGAGTATCGGACTCAGCTGGCAAACTCCGACCTGGTGAAGCGCGCCAACGCGGCGCGGCACCGGTTGCGCCATTACGTTCATCGCAAGATTGCCGTGCTGCAGAAGCCTAAGCCACACCCACGGACGCGTGTGCTTCCAGCGCGACTGGGGCGGCCGAAGATGACGCGCGAGGAGATGTTGCGGGAACTGGAATTTGCGTGCGGCGATCTCCCCATAGAACCGCTGGAACTGAAAAATACAGTCGCCTATGAGCCTGGACCGGCATTTCTGGCTAGGCCTCTGGTTGACGATTCGACTTCGGGGCCTTTGCTCGCCCAGAACGGCCCCCAGGGTCTGCTGGCAGCAGGCGATGGACCTGAGCAGAGTGGAGGATGGACTCCCGGAGTTGGGGGGGGCGGAGGAGCTCCGGGTGGGGGCGGAGGGGGCGGAAAAAATCCGCCAACGGGTGGACCGGGAGGCGGCAATCCGTCCCTGCCGCCGAATGGTCCTCCTCCCACAAACCCGCCGACTGCAGTTGCTCCTGAGCCCGGTAGTCTGGTGCTGGTTGCGACAGGAGCTCTGGGAGCAGCGGCCGCACTTCGTCGAAGGTTCCGTCACGTCGCTTAGAGACCGAATCAGCGATTCGATGAGAGGGGCCTCGGATATCCCCCGTCAGCGACGGCGAAAACGCTGGCGAATAGCCTGTGCGCGGTCGTCCTTGGGGGTCTGCGGTGCAGGCTTCTCGCCTTCGGGATAGAGAACTACGAAACGACGCGGCCCTTCGCCTGAGGAGGACGTAGGGAGACCGGAAGAAGCCAGCGCCAGATGAAGCAGGCGCCGCTCACGGGAGCTCATCGGCGAGAAACTGTAGGGTTGGCCAGTCTGGCGAACACGTTCGACGGCCACATCCGCGGCCATCTGCAGCTCCTGGCGCCGAAGCACCTTGAAGTTTTCAGCGTCGAAGGAGATGCGGTCATGCTCCTCGTGTTCGAAGCGAAGGATCTTAGCGGCAATGTGCTCGAGGGAGAGGAGAAGCTCTCCGTTGCGAGCGAGAAGAAGGGGAGCATCGGGACCCGAGAACTCGACCGAGATCTCGGGACTTGAGCCATCGGAACTGGGCGCCGCATCCAGAATATTGAACTTCAGATTCAGACGACCCGGTGAGGTGATGGTCTGGAGAAAAGCAGTAACCTTCTTCTTTTTCGCTTCCATATCTTCCATGGGACCCGTTCAGTATACGGAATTAATCGGAAGAAGGTTGCAGACAACATGGCATGCCGACTGTATATCGCCCTATTCTTCCGTCAACCGATTTTTACTTTTGTGCGGTAGATAATCGATTGTCTTTCGTTTCCTTCCGATCCTCTGTCAGGGAGGTCAGGCGTGTTTCCGCCCCGTCTACACACAGCAGTCCGGTCCACAGCATAACTTCGCCGACGGCTTCAGGGCATAGACGCGCACGCTTGCCGCAGCCTCATTGATGTCATACTCCGAGAGCAGCGCGCCAAGATCTTCGTGCACGGTTGTCGGTGGTGCGCAGCATGAGTAGGATCCGCTTGCAATCTCTGTATTCATCGCCCGGGAGCAGCACCCGGATTGGTTTTCGATCTTGCGATAGGCGTTCAGGTCCGATCCGCTATCGACGATCTGTATAGCTTCAAAGCCGACGGCCTGGAGCTGCGTACGATAGTCGTCGATGCGGATGGCTCCCGCGATGCAGCCGACATATGCGGCCAGGCTGGTTGCGATCTCCTGCGGTAATTCAGCCTTGAGAGCTATATCGCTGACAGCCAATCTTCCGCCCGGCTTCAGTACACGAAAGATCTCGCGGAAGACCGCGGGCTTGTCAGGAACGAGGTTCAGAACGCAATTGCTGATGATGCAATCTACGGAAGAGTTCGCTAGCGGAAGCTCGTCGATGTTCGCGAGATGAAATTCAACATTGGCATATCCGCCGGCGCTGGCATTGGCCTGTGCTCGCTCGATCATCGAGGCGGTCATATCGATGCCGATGGCTCTTCCGTGCGGGCCAACCTTCCCCGCGGCGAGAAAGACGTCGAGGCCGCCACCGGAACCGAGATCAACCACGACCTCACCCGGCTTGAGGTTCGCTGTCGCAGTGGGATTGCCACACGAAAGCCCCATATTCGCCTCTGCGGGGATGGAGGTGAGTTCTTCGGCACTGTAGCCGAAAGCCTCGGCGACGGCCTTCACCCCAGCATCCTCACTCGAGAGAGAACTCTTCGCAACCGCGCCATACTTTGCTCTCACTGCATCCAGCAGCTGATCTGCCATGACGAGTCTCCTTTACCTACATATCTGCAAAAGCAAATATAGCCCTCGCTTATCGTATTCGTCAATACGAATATATTCCAAGTTTACTCGGCCGATAGAGATGAACAATTTGTGACATCTTCGTTCGTCGAACTCGAAAGCAAAAGAGAAAGGCTCCGCGAACGGAGCCTTTCTTTCCTGCTGATTCTGTTCAGCGTTTGCCCTGCAGGGTGGCGGGGGCTCCGGCCTTCCGTCGGGCACGTCTGGCTGCGATCTCACGCATCTCGCGACCGAGCGAGGTGCGGTTCATCACCCACTGCTGCGCGATACCGAAGAAGTTGCCGACGGCCCAATAGAGGCCCAGACCGGAGCCGTAGCTGAGGACGAAGTAGCCGGTGACGAGCGGCATCATGAATGCCATCATCTTCTGCTGCTGCGGATCGACTCCGGGAGATGGCGTGTAGTACTGCATGAGGAACTGGCTGACGACCATGACGATCGGAATGATGTAATACGGATCAGGCGCGGTAAGGTCTGGAATCCATCCCCACGAGGCGTGGCGAAGCTCTACCACCTTGGGCAACATGGAGAAGAAGGCGAAGAGCAGCGGAAGCTGAACCAGGGTCGGGATACAGCCGCCGAACATGTTCACGCCGTTGTCCTTCTGAACCTTCATGATCTCCATGTTCATCTCGTTGCGCTTGGGATCGTTGATCTTGTACTTCTTGTACTTCTCCTTGATGGCGTCCATCTGCGGCTGGATGCGCTGCATCTTCAGGCCCGACTGCATGGTCTTGACGCGCAGCGGAAGCAGAAGCACGTTGATGGCGAGCGTGAGGAGGATGATGGACCATCCCCAGTTGCCGACGATGTGCTGGTGGATGAATTGAAGCGCAAGGAAGAGATACTTGCCGATGGCTCCCCAGAAGCCGAACTCCAGTAGCGGCTCGAGTGTAACCCTGGTCCCGTTGGCCGACGTTGTAGAGATGTTCTTGAGAACACTGACGGCCTTCGGCCCAACGTAGAGGCGGGTCAGTGTATGGCCGCTGGTGTCCCCCAGCGCGGAGCCCAGAATCGAGACGTTGATCGCCTTCGCGGAGGGGGAGCCGGAGCCGAAGCCGGTGCGATGAATGGTCTTGGCGACGTCGAGCTCGTTGTGAAAGGTGACGAGGCTTGCAGTTGTCGGTGAGTCGGGAAGGAAGATTGCGGCAAAGTAGGCGTCACTGACGCCTGCCCAATCGAGAGGGCCATTCATGGTCTCGCCACCGGAGACCTTTTTTGCGGCGAGATGCTCGTCGCGGGCGCTACGGGAGAGGTCAACCTGGGAGCCGGCGTAGGCCTGGGCATTGTTCTGATCGCCGAAGCCGCCAGGCCACGCGATCAGTGCGCGGATCGGGCTTCCATCGCGAACAACCTGCACATCGGCATGCAGAACATAGGTCTCGTCGAAGGAGAACGTCTTTGTAACGTCGAGGCCCCCGTTCGAGTATTTGAATGTGAGCGTTGCGGGAGCGGTAAGTGTGCCAGTCGTGGACGGAACGTAGAGGGCCTGGACGAGCGACGCGTTTACGCCGGAGTCGTAGGTATGGAGCGAGAGCGGATAGCCGAACTTTTCGGCAGCCTGGGTATGGACGAGGTTCAGGGGATGACCGTCTGAGTCCTTGTACTGCTTGAGGATCCAGCTCTTGACCTGGGCTCCGCGATTGGTGAACTCGATGCGATAGAGCTCATTCTCGACGACGGTCGTGGATTCGGCGGCAGCCTGAACGGCGGGTGCCCCGGAGTTCGTGGTCGAGGAAGCCTTCGGCGCGACGGAAGCGCTGGGAGCGCTCGGGGGTGGCGCTGAAGTCTGCGATGCCGGCTGCGACGCCGCGGGAGCGTTGGGCGAGACCGTCTTCGGATTGGTCTTCTGACGGTAGTAACTAAGGCCGAAGAAGACTGCAATCATGAAGAACATGACGACGAAGAGGGAACGGCTGTCTTGTCCGCCACCACCCTGCTGATTGGGGTTCTTAAACTCTGCCAAGTGATGCTTCCTGTTCTTTGCTGGAGCTATGGGCTTGCAGTCGCCACCGCGAGGCGAGGGAACCGCATCTTCTATGGTAAATCGTTCGGGCAAAATGGGCGGAAATACCGGAAGATGCTGAAATTACGCGTAGCCGGGGATTCCGAGCGATGCAATTCAACTTCGTGGTCAGCACAAACGAGCGGGCGGTTTTGCGACCGTAGGCTGTCTCCCAAAAGCCTTTCTGCACCCGCAGGCACGATATGTAGACGCTTATGGGATGTACCGCAAACTCTGACCAGGAGAGCACGGCGCAATGTGGCGGCTAAGAGCGAGCTCTGGACGCAGGGAGATCGGGTACTGGATCCAGTCCACCCTTGGCGAAGGGATGACAGCGAGCGAGGCGGCGCAGTGTGAGCCACGATCCTCGGACAACACCGAAGCGCGTGAGCGCAATGTAGGCATACTCCGAGCAGGTGGGAAGGTAGAGGCACTGCGAAAAGCTGAGGGCATGCAGGATCGGCGATAAGAAGGATTTATACACGCGAAATGCAATGCGTATCGCGAGCGAGGGTTGCGTGTCTTCGCGCATGGTCAGCGTGGGTCAGGGGACTCAGGCGAAATCGTCTTTTCGCCTGAATTGGCTGCAGTTGGCTTGCCAGGGACTTTCGTTGCGGGACGCTGCGAAGCGTTTCGGATCGACCGGAAGACCTGCGCGATCTCCCGGTCGAGTACCGTGAATTCGAGATCGAGGACGCTGCGGCGCGGATGCAGGACGACATCAATGGGGCCTTCGAGCGCTGTGATATTACGGCGCACGGCCTCTCGCATGCGACGCTTGATTCGGTTGCGGTCTACCGCCTTGCCCATAACCTTTCCCACGGTCAGGCCTACCCGCGGGTCGGCGGCGCCATCGGAGGAGTCCGGATCACGCGGCGCGAAGAAGTAGCTCATCTGGCGCGAGAACTGCTTGCGGCTGGCTTGGTAGACGCGCTGGTAATCGGCGTGTTTGCGAAGGCGGAACGTGAGAGCCATGACCGGAATCGGGCAGTGAGTAGCCCGCAGAGATCAGTTTATCGCGTTGCCATGTGAGAAGCAGGGGATTCCCTCACAGCTCGGTGCCTGGTGGCCCGATGGCTGCCAGTTCGTCCACGAGCTCTCGCAGCTGTCTACGGCTGCGAGAGCTGAGACGGACGATCTCAACACCCAGGTCACCGGTCGGCTGAACCCGCCGAACGATGCACTGGGCACGGAAGGGGAGACGGTTGACCTCGAACCGCATCTCCAGCTGATCGCCAACCTCGTAGCCGCTGGCGAGCTGGGGCTCGATCAGGCAACCGTCCAGACAGAGATTGAGAATCCTCCCCTTCTGCAGATACCAACCCTGGATACGGAAGTCGATAGGACCATGGCATCGATAGCGCGTCGTTCTGCGCCGTTCCTGTTTGCTATGAATTGGAAATAGGGTCATCAGAAAGTCACGGCGCGCAGTCGTCTGTTTTCATTATCGGCAGCAGGCGCACTGAGTTGAGGAGGTTCTTGAGTACTGCCGATAAGCCGGTGTGTCCACTCTAAAGACCATCCCCCATGCCTTGTCCCCACAGGGTCGCGGACACCAAAAGAAGAGCCCGCTCGCTTGGAGCGGACTCTTCTGTCAGGCGATGGATTCGCCCAGGTAAATGTCGATGATTTCGGCTTGGAGGTTTATTTCTTGTCAGCCGGAGCGGACTGTCCGCCGTGACTTCCCTGACCCGGCGTGCTGTAGCCGCCCTGACGTGGACGATTGCCCTGTTGTGCCTGCTGGCCGCCGGAGGGCTTGCCTTGTTTATTTCCCCGACCTGGATTTTTCTGAGTCGGCTGATTCACCTTCATCGCAGTTCTCCTACGTATCCGCCGGCAGGGAGCTTCGTTCATCCTCGCGAGCTGGCAATGTGTAAGAGGTCCGAAGCTCAGTGGCAGGTTGCCCTAAATCCAGGTCCCGCCTGAGCGAATCCACCCTAAATTACGTAAAACACGAACGCATCTGAGTTTGGAAAATTTCTACGATGTAGGGTAATCGGGGCGCCCATCAGGACCTGAGACGCCCTTCGAGGCAGGAACTAGTCGCGAAAGCCCGCGCTGACGGCGATCTTATGACGTCCCTTGGCGCGACGACGGTTGAGAACGGCGGCGCCTGCCTTGGTCTTCATGCGGGTCAAGAAGCCGTGGGTTTTGGAGCGGCGGCGGCGGTTGGGTTGAAAGGTACGCTTCGGCATGGAACTAAACTCCTCGAGGGCAGGAGACGTCCTGCCGGATCTTTTTAGCTATTGCAGCAATTTCTAATTGTATCCTATCGAGCCAGATTTTCACAGGTCGGCCGTTCCGTCTCTTTCGGGACCATGTTCTCGGGAGCCCCATCCTCTCACTGGCCGCAGGCGACGCCAGCCGCGCATCGATCCTGCCGGACGCCGCCTCAAAACCGACGACTCACGCCGTGACAGGCGAGCTTTCACGAGAAGCACTCGATCGCGGAAGATACTTGCGACAAAAATTTTGCGGCCTGAGGGCGAGTGGGAGAACGACGATGCTACGAGGGTTCTCCCATTGCTTCCGAGCACTGTCCTGAAAGTTCAGCACGGAGCGAAAGAAGCTCCATGGCAAGGAGGGGGCGAGGCGATTGAGAATCTACTCTGGCGCGAGTGCATCGAAGGGATGTGGCTCAAGAAATACTTGTAGGAAAGAATGCAATCTCATTCCTGACAACGATTGCAGTAAGGATTGCGGTAAGCAAATTTGCCGTCATCGATGGTTGGTCTCCCAATTGCACGACGTACCACAAACATGGGCCGTCGGGTGGGGACAATCCCCCGAGAGTGGGAAGTTTTTTTCGCAATACACCGAAGGTTTTTCGTGTCTTCACCGCGAATGGTGCAACTCCATTTTTTTCGCCCCAGGCGCTTGAAAAGCGTCTCGTTTTCCGTGCTACTATCGAACCCGATTCGCAAGAAGTTTTTTGCTGATCCAGCAGCTCCGCACTCTGCCTTTTATTGCACTACTCCTCTTTCACGACGCACGTTGTGGTTGCGCACGGAAGAGAATTCTGGCGAGACAGACCTGTCACGAACTTGCCTGCTCTGGCGAGAGGGACGTCTGTTTGCTGGCTTTTACTTTTTGAGGACAGTCATCGGAATCGTGTGGGCGGCTGGTTTTTGACAACGGGGAACAGAAGAAGGAATTAGAGAATGTCATTCGTCCCTACGGCTACGGCCGTGCTGAATTATTGGGTCCGCATCCTTGCCGCGCTCGAGAAGAAGATCAATCGTCAGTCATACGAAACATGGCTGAAGCCGACCCGATTTTCCCACCTTGAAGGCAAGAAGCTCTTTGTGCGAATACCCTCTGCCGACTTCCAGCATATCGGTGACCGCTATGCGGACCTCATCCAGGAGGCGATCGATAACCTGGGGCTGGACGTTGAAACGGTGGTGTTCACCACACCGGAGCAGGACCCGCGTGCGCCAAAGGTGCGCGAGGATGGCGGGTTCGCGCCCGTGCCAAGCCACAGCCAGAATGCTCCGAAGCAAAGCAGGCAGGGTGCACTTACAAACGGCGTCGCGCAGGCGGGGCCGATGCCCGAGCAGTCACGTTTTGATTGGAATACAGCGTCGCAGCTCAATCCGAAGTACCTCTTCGATGCCTTCGTTGTAGGCAGCGGAAATCAGTTTGCCACGGCTGCCGCGCAAGCCGTAGCCGAACGACCGTCGAAGGCCTACAATCCGCTGTTCCTCTATGGCGGCGTCGGCATGGGCAAGACACACCTGATGCAGGCGATCGGTCACGATGTGAAGCGCCGCCAGGGTCATGCTTCGATCTGCTACGTCAGTGGTGAGAAGTTTACCAACGAGATGATCGATTGCGTGCGCTACCAGAAGATGACCAGCTTCCGGGATAAGTTCCGCACTGTGGATGTGCTGCTGATTGACGATATCCAGTTTCTCGCCGGCAAGGAGCGGACGCAGGAGGAGTTCTTTCACACCTTCAACGCGCTGCACGAGTCGATGAAGCAGATTGTCATCGCCAGCGATCGCCCACCGAAGGAGCTGGCGGACTTTGAAGATCGTCTTCGCTCACGCTTTGAGTGGGGCTTGATTGCGGACATCCAGCCACCAGACCTCGAGACCAAGGTTGCGATTCTGCAGAAGAAGGCAGAGAGCGAGCAGACGGCGCTGCCGACCGACGTGGCGCTGTTTATCGCCTCGAACGTGCGGACCAACGTGCGTGAGCTCGAAGGCGCACTGGTGCGTCTGATCGCGTGGTGCTCGATGCATGGCGTGGAGATCACGCTGGCAGTGGCGCAGCAGTGCCTGAAGCAGTTTATCGACACGCAGGTACGCAAGATCACCATCGAGACGATCCAGCGCACGGTCGCCGAGAACTTCGGCATGCGCGTGGCCGAACTGAAGCAGAAGAACAACTCGCGCCAGATCGTCGTGCCGCGTCAGATTGCGATGTACCTCGCCAAGCAGCTCACGGAGGCCTCGCTGCCGGAGATCGGTCGACAATTCGGCGGAAAACATCACACCACCGTGATGCACTCCATCGCGAAGATCGATGAGCAGCGCCGCGCGGACAAGGACCTCAACCGCACCATCAACAAGATGATGGAGACGCTGAGCTAACGGCGGCTCGAAACCTGAAGAAAGAGGCTGCCAGGTGCAGCCTCTTTCTTTGTTCTTCTCTTGTTCCTATTTCAGCGGCACGCGACGAATGGGGAACCGTCCCTGACGCAGGTAATCTTTTTTCTTCTTTCGATTCAAAGCGGTTTGCGGTGGTCTACAATTTCGACGCCGGGCCAATCCAATTACAAGAGAAGAGGAACGACATGAGCACGACCGCTGGCGTTACGCCTGAACGCATTATGCAGCTTGCCTGGGGATACGTCCCGCCGATGGTCCTGGAAGCGGCGATACGGCACCACGTCTTCGATGTACTGGATGAAGGTCCCAAGACGCTCAAAGAGACTGCAGCAGCAACAGGAGCTTCGGAACGCGGCCTGCGCGCGATTATGAACGTTCTGGTGGGATTGAACTTTCTGGCGAAAGACGGGGAACAATACAAACTGACTCCGGAAAGCGAGACGTTTCTTGTGAGCACGAAGCCGGGATTTCAGGGCGGAGTTCTGAAGCATTCGAGCGGGCAGTTGATTCCAAAGTGGCTTCAGTTGAACGAGATCGTCGGCACAGGCCGGCCCGGAGTGGCCGTAAACCAGGAAGGTGATGGAAGCGCCTTCTTCCAAAACTTCGTTACCGACATCTTTCCCATGAGCTATCCCGCTGCGTCGACGCTGGCGAAGCACCTCGCGTTGAATAAGCGCGCCTCACAGGTAAGGGTTCTGGACCTAGCGGCGGGATCGGGCGTGTGGGGCATTGCCCTGGCCCAGAGCGCGGAGAATGTCATGGTGACGGCAGTGGACTGGAGCGGCGTGCTGCCGGCGACACAGGCGACGGTCGATCGCTTCGGACTAACGAATCGCTTCTCGTTCGTGGCAGGGGACCTACTTACAGCGGAGTTTGGAAGCGGGCACGATGTGGCGACTCTCGGACATATTCTGCACAGTGAGGGAGAGACCCGAAGCAAGGAGCTGCTGCGGAAGACCTTCGACGCACTCGCAAGCGGGGGAACCATCGCGATTGCGGAGTTCCTGGTGAATGAGGACAGGACAGCTCCGGTTGGGTCGTTGATCTTCGCGGCCAACATGCTGGTGAATACGGAGGACGGGGACACGTTCTCGTTTGAAGAGATCAGCACGTGGTTGAAGGAGGCAGGCTTTATCGATCCGCTACTCCTTGAGGCACCCGGGCCATCGCCGCTGGTGCTTGCAACCAGGCCATAGAGAACCGGTAACAACAGCTTTCGTCGTGTCGGCTCGTCCGGAATGAGAGCCTGTTACTTTGGCAGATATCTTGTCGGGATCGGCGAGGCGGGAGTCTCGCTGTCCCACAGGACCTCTACGATGTAATAGCGGTCGGCGCTCTTGAGTAGCTGAATGCTGTTGATACCGCGAGCGAAGGGTTTGGAATCTTCGGCCATGTGGCGTGACTCGTAGGTGCTCCAGACGTGCGCGATGTTGCCGAACTCTTCTACCTCGTTGTGAATCCCACGCTCAAAGAAGCCCTCAGACGCCATACGGGGGCTGGAGCGCTCGATGTAGCCGTCGATCGTGAGGACGATTGCGTCATTACGATGTGTGTCGCGGTCAGTGCGCGAAGGGATCAGGCGACCATCCGGCAGGAAGAGCGACCGCATACGGTCCCAATCCCGCTGTTGCCCTTTCGGGCCCGAGATAACGTCATACAGCGCTCGGACGATGGCATCGACGGATTGGACGTCTGCGGGCTTCGCCGCGGGCCACGCCGGGTGTCCTGCAAGGGAGCCGACAAGCGGAGGTTGGGGCGGCATAGTAGGAGCTGACGGACGCTGAGCAAGAGCTGCAGTTGCCAACAAAGCAAGGATGAAAGTGGTTCGTTGCTTCATACGACTCCTTGGCTGCGTGAGGACACTGGATCGCGATATGAGAGAAAGAGTTGCTGTCCAATGGATTCTATCCTTGCCAGGGTCAATTACAGATGTAGACGCCTCGGCGAACCCACTGCGGACTTGTAACCTGCAGCATCATAAAGTTGGCTACGTCGGCTCGGGCGATCTGACTGCCATTCGCAGGCAAGGCCTCTCCGTCGACGCGATAAACACCTCTGGCAGGGCCATTGGTCAGCAGGGCAGGCATCACCATCGTCCAGTCCAGGCTACTGAGCGAGAGCGAGCGGTACTGGACCATCTGCTCATGCACGGGCCACTTCAGAAACAGGGTATAGACGATCTTCTGAACGAACCAGCGACGCCAGGCAGGCTGCTTTGCAAGCGAGTCAGGCAGCGCTCCTGCGGAACCGAGAGCGACGATCCGCCGGATACCAGCCTGCTGCATCGCCTGAACGATCAGAGGAACGGCTCGAGGAAGCACATTTTCATTGCGTATTGGGGAATGAGCCCCAAGAGCCGAGAGAACGACATCAGCTCCCTCCACGGTGCGGGAGACAGCAGAAAGATCGAATGCGCTGCCTTCTACGACGCGAACCTTGTTGCGCAGCAAGAAAGAGCCGGGGCTGCGAACCAGGGCGGTGACGGTGTACCCGGCAGACAGCGAGCGCTCGGTCAGTAGATGACCGGTGGCTCCGCTGGCACCAAAGATGGCGATTTTCATTGTGTCTCACCCTCCGGGCTCGCGTCGCCTTCTTCTGCTACCCGCAGAAGCAAAATACTGATTAGGACTGATTATCCTCCGGGCTGGCGCCTGGCTGTGAAAAATTGGGTCTCTGCAACCATCTGATTTTATTGATTTTTTTGGAAATTCCCACCATGAACACAGGGTCTTCTTTTCGAATGCGGGAGAGTGGTTGTGAAGAACGGGGATAAGCGAGGACACGAGCTTGAGTTTCCACCCTGTATTCCCGGTCTTGCGACTTTCCTTGTCCAGTTTTCTAAAACTGCGCATGAACGTAAACGATTGATAAAAAATGCTATAAACCAGTTATCCACTTTTCATGCGCGAACGATTACGACTACGAGCATTTCTCTTTAAAAACTCTTCTTTCTTAAAAGCCGTCCCTCGCGCGACATGGTTTGCCGGTTCGCACATAGCTTCGCCGGGCCTGCTCCATTGCCCACACACCGGGGCAGTTTCCCACAACAAATCCTGTCGCGCGAAAGGCTCTTTGCAACCTAGAATCAAGCTGTCGCATCGCCACAACCTGTATGGCATGGCATGGCCGGACCGATTCGGTGTACAGTTTGGCCAGCAGCCAAACTATGAGTCGACTGCGGGCGAACGCCAGCGACGGGGAGAAAACACTGTGACCACTGCCACCCAGGTTTCCGAGATGACCACAAACGCCGCCCCCACAGGCAACCTCGAGATCACCGTCTCTCGTGCAGAGCTGCTTCGCGAACTGACCGCTGCGCAGTCCGTGGTCGAGCGCAAGACGACTATCCCGATTCTCTCGAACTTCCTCTTCGAAGCTACCCAGGATGAGGGTGGTGACCGGCTTACGATTACGGCGACCGACCTGGATCAGAGTCTGAAGACCAGCTGCTCGGCGCGGGTCAAAAAGCCTGGCGCATGCACCATTCCTGCACGCAAGTTGTATGACTACATCAAGCTGCTCCCCGAAGGGGAGATCTCCATCAAGCTGATGGACAACCACTGGGTGCAGATTCGCGCAGGACGCTCGAACACAAAGATGGTCGGTATGGCGCGCGCGAACTTCCCGCAGGTTCCCGAGTTCCCATCCGCTGGCGCAGTGAAGCTTCCGGTAGCGGCGCTCAAGAATATGGTCTCGAAGACCATATTCGCCATCTCGAACGAAGAGTCGCGCTACACCTTGAACGGTGCACTGCTTGTGCTGAAGGCCGAGTCCATGGCGATGGTGGCCACCGATGGCCACCGTCTCGCCCACATCGAAAAAATGGGCGAACAGCTTGAGGGGATCCAGGGCGAAAAGAAGACGCTGATCCCTCGAAAGGCATTGGGCGAACTCTCTGGGCTCCTCTCCAATACCGACTCCGACGCCATCGAGTTCGCCGATGACGATCAGACGCTCTTCTTCCGCGTCGGCGGTCGTGTTCTGACCAGCCGCAAGCTTACCGGGCAGTTTCCTAACTACGAGGCCGTGCTTCCGCGCGACAACAACAAGTTCGTCATCGTGCGCTCCGAAGACCTGATGAGCGCGATCCAGCGCGTCGCCCAGTTCGCCGACGAGCGCTCGGGCGCGATCAAGATTCGCCTGGAGCAGAACGAACTGAAGCTATCGTCTTCGTCGACCGATGCGGGCGAGTCAGAAGACTCCATCGAGACGCCGTATAACTATGATCCGCTCGTAGTTGGATTCAACAGTCAGTACCTGCTCGATTTCCTGAAGGCGATCGGCAACACAGGCGAGGTAAGGCTCGAGTTCAAGGACGCCCAGTCAGCCGGCCAGATGCGCCCCGAGGACGGCAACGAGGACGTGAAGTATCGCTACATCCTGATGCCCATGCGCATCTGAGTGCCTCGCTCACGACGACGACGACGACATAATCCATAATCTGGCCAAATGGCCAGATTATGGCTATTTGCAGCATATGGGCGACGAATCGTCCGTTATTTGTCCTGGTTTGATCCTCGTAACAGTGATCTCTCCCACATCTTCTCCGTCGTTAGTCCTTGGCCCCAACCGTCCCGAATCCACCTCGAGAGGTTGCAAAGGGCATCCCGTAATTGCAAGGGCCTCACAGGCTCATGAAGTAAATTCTCGCTGTTCCCCACGTCACCATAAATTTTTATGGAAAAGCTGCAGAAAAAAATAACGTTGCTTGATTTTTTAAGCTAGAATCGCCGGCAGTTATCCAAGGGCCTCTCAGATCCGTCTCAAATCAGATTCTTCCTCTCCGGCAAAACCGAAGGTGTAGGGCACACTCCTTAGTTCACGTGTGTGTAGAGGAGATTTACATGAAGCGCTTTCTTGCCACGTTTTTCATCTTGTTGTCTGCTTCGCTTGCCTCTGGTGCAGAGCAGATGATTCCAGCTGGTTCGGTAATCCAGTGCATAGTGTCCGAGCCCAATCTGTCGTCGAAGACGATGAAGATCGGAGACCCGGTGCTCTGCCGGGTAAGCCACGTTGAGTTGTACGGCCGGTCAGTCTTTCCATATGAGAGCTACATGGTCGGCCGCTTTGAAGAATTCAAAGACCCCGGACACTTCGTTGGAAAGGGCTGGATGGAGCTGAAGTTTGATCGTTTGGTGGTGGGAAACGATACGGTGATCCCGATTTCGACGCGGGTGGTCGCGACCTCCGGAAAGAATGCGGTGGACGCGAACGGGAGAATCCTTGGGACAGGACATGCGGTTCGCGATACCGTGGAGTGGTTGATCCCGGTGCTGTGGCCGATCGACCTGATCAACTTGCCGCGGCGTGGACCGCGTCCGGTCTTGAAAGCGGAGACTCGCTTAACCATAAAAATCATGGACGACTTCGGGATTCCGACCAAGACCGAGGTGCAGCATCAACCGGAACTGATCTCCCGCTATAACTACGCGGATCCCGCGCCAGCGCAGCAAGCACCGGCCCCGATCGAACGAGCGTACGCGCAATCCGCGCAGCAAGCACCGGCCCCGATCGAACGATCGTACGCGCAACTCGCCCAGCAGCAGGCCCCCCCGATGCTGCAAACATACACCCAGCCGAACTCGACGGTGGTTGTGGTGATGAATCCAACTCCTCAGTTTTATGGATATCCAGCTCCAGCTGCAGCGTACCCGTATCCTCCTCCGCCTGCAGCGTACCCGTATCCTCCTCCACCTGCGGCGTACCCGTACCCGTATCCTCCTCCTCAGGT
This sequence comes from Edaphobacter modestus, assembly GCF_004217555.1. Taxonomy (GTDB): domain Bacteria; phylum Acidobacteriota; class Terriglobia; order Terriglobales; family Acidobacteriaceae; genus Edaphobacter; species Edaphobacter modestus. Next base: position 3,594,205 of record NZ_SHKW01000001.1, on the reverse strand, counting down.
TTCTTCTGGCTATGGATATCCGCCGCTCGCATACGGGGGATATTACCGGCCTTACTAAATAACAGGCCGGTGAATAATGATGCTGTCTATTGGCCAGCTTATGCTTGAAACAGCATATGGCGCTCTTCCTGCCTTGGATTGGCCTCTTCGGCCTCCCGGAAAGGGACGAAAACTCGGTCTGAAAGAGAGAGGAGTGTGGAATGATCACAGAGCCCGAGATCGTAGAATCCCCCGCACAGACCATCGCCTTCATCCACACCACTGTGCCACGCGCAGAGATCATGGCTGCCATGAATGCCGGTCTTGAAGAGTTGAGTGCTGTGCTCAAAGCGCAGGCCGTCGTTCCCACCGGACCCTGGTTCACCTACCACTTCCGCCGCCCCAATGAGACCTTCGACTTCCGGATCTGCTTTCCCGTCGATGCCGAAATCAAGCCGACAGGGCGCGTCGAGGCTGGCCAACTCGCCGCCGCCACCGTCGCCCGCACCATCTACAGCGGCAACTACACTGGCCTGGCGGCCGCATGGGGCCAGTTCATGAACTGGATTGAAGAGCACCGCTATAACACCCGCGAAGACCTCTGGGAGCGATACCTCGTAAACCCCGACACCAGCGCGCAGCCCGAAGATTGGCGCACCGAGCTCAACCGTCCCCTGGCCTGAGCCTGCCCTCCGGCGCAGCTAACATTCGCGGATCACTTCGAAGCTGCGTGTCGTTTCATCTCCAGGAGATGGCAGGAATCAACGCTGCCCTTTCCCTTCAATCAATCCATCTACACACCCACTCGGGGCGTTCACTGGATTACACCGCGCCGCCAGGCCCCTCGGCAGCTCCACAATATACCCCGTCCACGGCGCAGGCTCGCTCACTGGAAAATCCGTACTGATCATCTGCGCGCCGCTGCCCAGCAGTTCCTCGCGTCGAGTCGTATCGTTCGTTCGCCCCTGATCCGTGTTGAAGTCCCCTCGCGAACGTACCAGGTATCCCTTCTTCACCAGCTCATCGATCTCCGCGGGCTTGCCGTTGTCCTGTTCGACAAACCCCGCCTCCGGCTCGCCTGGACGCCCGTTCACGAACAACACGCGATCCTTCATCATTGCGTGTCCCGCAAGATACGCCGGCGCCGACTTCCGGTTATAGAGAAGGAAGATCACCTTCCCCCTCGCCTCCTTTAATGTTGGCCACTTTCCTGCCAGCACCGCCTCCTCAAGCGTCGAATAGCTTCCGCGAACCTGATCCGGAGTGATGATCTCGCTCTCTTTGAACACCGAACGAATCTCCGCATCCATCGCGTCCCATGTCACTCCGGTCCAGGGCTCGGCCGTTACGGCGTCGGGCAGCTGGCTTACCTTTCCCTGCTTGTCTTCCACCAGGATGAAGATGGGCACATGTCCCTTATGCGCCTTCGACCACGTCCGAATCGTCCGTAGACATTCGACGAACAAAGGGCAGCTGCTGCGTTCGTTAAGATCGCCCAGGTGCAGTGTTTTGAAGCCCGGCTTCATCATGTCGTGGTTGGGGTCGAAGTCAGGATCGGCTGGCAGACCCTCCTGCCTGGTCAGTTCGACGATCCTGGGGTGCGCAAATCGTCCGCCCTTCGGGTCCTGCACGATGTCGAGCTCCAATTGACGCACACCTGCATCGAGCTGCTTCGTCAGCGTCTGGTGGTGATACTCCACGCCGTGATATGCCTTTGGATAGTGGGCTTCAAAGTACTTCGCCTCGCTGGGAGCGAAGCCCATGTTATAGCTGTTATGCGTTCCGATTACCTGAATCTGGTTCAGATGAACCACCATGTCCTGTGCGCTCTTCTTCTGCGCTACCACGGGAAACGAAAGAAGTGCGAGGGAGAGCGCAACCAAAGAACGCGACATGCAACAGGAACCTCAAAACGGAGTCTTTCTTTCAACAATATCCCATGCGAGTCGTGCAGCATTGTCGGACGAAGGTTTTCGATATCATTTCCATATCTGGGCCCCGACGCGAAGAAGTGCCATTCCATTCCTGGGAGAAGAGCATGAGCAGGGTCCTTGTTATAGGAACGGATAACGACGTAATCCATGAGATCGGCGATATTCTTTCTGCCGCCGGCACACCCATCGATTTCGCTGCCGGTCCAATCGGCGCGCTGCAGCGGTTGCGCCTGCGCTCGTTCGGCGTAGTCATCACCAGTCCCGCGACGCTCATCGAAGAAGACCTCGCTCTGCTTGAAGAGATGCGTCTCGTGAGGCCCGCCGTGAAGTGCATCCTGCTTGCGCCTCACAGCACTCCCGACGAAGTGATTGCCGCTCTGCGGGCTGGAGCCTTCGCATGCTTCGCCGCGCCATTCGATCCGCCGGCGATCGCAGACCTCGCCCTCAGAGCCGCCTCCGACAGTCAGTGGAGGGATAACATCGAAGTTGTGACAGCCCGGCCAGGCTGGGTATCGGTTCGTGCAAACTGCAACATGCTGACTGCGGAACGCCTTCTGACCTTTGCAAAGGAACTTAGTGTCCAGCTACCCCAGAACACGCGTCAGGAGATGTTGCAGGCGCTCTACGAGATCCTGCTGAACGCGATGGAACATGGCGCTGCATTCAACCCCGAACAGGTCGTAGAAGTTACAGCCGTGCGGACAGCACGAACATTCGTGTTTCACGTTCGCGATCCGGGATCGGGATTTCGACCCGAGTCCGTCGGTTCCGTAGCGATGACCAATTCATCGCAGGATCCGGTCGCTCACATCGTCAGGCGTGAAGAACAAGGAATGCGGCCCGGGGGGTTCGGTCTTCTTCTCGCTGCCGGAACCGTCGACGAGCTGATCTACAGCGAGCTCGGCAACGAGGTTCTACTTATTAAGTATGTGGACTCAGATTGAGCAGGCCAGAGCCTTGTGCACGCCCCAGATGTTGTGCAAGCCAAAGCTGAGCAATAGTGGCCTTCATAATTACGGCAGAGTTTATGGCAAAGAAAAGCGCAGGTCTTCTGATGTATCGACGTCGAGGCACTTCGGTGGAGGTCTTTCTGGTACATCCGGGCGGCCCCTTCTGGGCCAGGAAGGATCTTGCCGCCTGGACCATGCCCAAGGGTGAGTTCAGCGATGAAGAGCAACCGCTTGCCGCTGCCATACGAGAGTTCAACGAAGAGACAGGCTTCGATGTAAATCAACTGAAGCGGAGCGACTTCCTCGAGCTTGGTACAACGAAGCAGGCAGGCGGAAAAAGCGTGTTCGCATGGGCCGTTGAGGGCGACTGTGATCCTGCTTTACTCATGAGCAATCTCTGCGAAATCGAGTGGCCGCCCCGTTCCGGACGAAAGATAGAGATACCGGAAGCGGATCGCGGAGCCTGGTTCCCGATCCAGGACGCATTCGAACGCATATTTCAGGGGCAGACCGTATTCCTCCAGCGGCTTTCGGAGAAGCTCGGAATTGCAGAATAGATCTCCCGCGCGAAAAAAATAAGGCCCGGCAATTCCATGCCGGGCCACCACTATTTGTTGCAGAAGCATCTATACCGCTGTCGAATCCCGCATGGCCTTCACCTTGTCGTGAGAGGCCAGAATGTGAGTCTGCTGCTCTCTGAGAAGGCTCTGGATCGGTGGCGGAACATCTCTCATCTTCAACACCTCTTCGTATGCCTTCTTCGCCGCATCCTCGCCCTGCTCCGCGGTCTCAAGCAGTGTGTGGTCGCTGCCGCCCATCTTTGCCTTCAGCTCGCCCCAGGCGCGGTGTATCGCTCCTGACGTCGTGCCGCCTTCTGCAACGGCCTTGCCGCCGGCGGAGCTCAGTGCCGATTCAAGGTCGGATGCGAATCTGCCTCGGGTCGCGGCCTCTTCTGTGAAGTAGGACTTCGCCCTCGGATCCTTTAACTCTCTCCCCAGCGACTGGAAGCCTTTTTCGCCATCGTGGAGCACTTCGATAACCGTGCGGACTGCTTTAGTCTCGAAAGCCATAAATCACCTCTCTGCCTACATCAGATGGGTCTCGGTGGTTTGCAGTTGCGCTGGAGAAAAGTTGCCTGGACCAGCGAAATCCCCGTAAACACTGGAGTTTTGCCTCCCTGATTAGCTGCTGTATTCATGTGAAGGTGCAGAAAAGAAAAGGCCCGGCGTCACGCCGAGCCTTCTCGAAGTCTCGCTTTGCCTTCAGCGGGACGCCCGTTTGGTGGGGTGCTTTCCGTTGGCTTTTGCTCTCCGCGCCGGCGCTTCCTCTTCTTCTTCACCTTCGGACGAAGCTTCTTCTATCAGCGGTTGCGACTGCTCCAGCACCTTTCTGCCCGCCTCTTCCTCTTCGTTCAGCGTCTCGGTCAGCAACTCCACAATCTCATCCTGGCCCAGCGTCCTCGCAATGGCAATCGCAGCCGTATAGCCCGCAATCTCGTAGTGCTCGACGCGAAGCGCAGCGCCTGCGATACACACATCTTTGGTGGCGCCCTCCTCATCGCTCTCCAGTTGCTCTTTCCCTTCCTCAACAAGGCCTTCCATGCCCTTGCATAACTTGCCGGCTGGCCGCTTACCCAGCTGTTCGAAGATCTGCTTCAGCCGATCCACCTGACCCTTGGTCTCTTCCAGGTGCTCCGTAAACAGATTCTTCAACTCGGGATTTGAGGCTCCCTTGGCCATCTTCGGAAGCGCCTTCACCAGCTGGCTCTCGGCGCTATACAAATCTTTTAGTTCCTCGACCAGAACGCTCTCAAGACTCATTGTCGTTTCCTCGGTTGTTCGTTCTTCTCCCTCGTGCATGGAGTGAACCATAGGAAGCCGATTGCCGCATTGTGGTTGGCCGCAACAACCAATGAGTTGCCGATTCGCCGGCAACGCCGGGCACAGTTCAATGTAGCTTTCCACTTCTCGTATGGGAGGATCCAGCAGAGACAGCACACACGAGGACATCTCTACTGACGACGTACAGAGGAGCAATTCTGGAGGCGATCAGGCGGTGATACCCGCTTGCGTCAACGAGTTGCCGCTTCGTTCGAAGCCTTGCCCCAGATGCCATCCAAGAAGAGATACCGTTCCCGTTTCGCATCAGGCCGCGCGGCCGACGTCTTGTCCAAGTGCATCGTTTGCCACTCAGCAGGACCGTAAGCAGGCCAGTTCGGGACACCGGGACCGTTGGGGTTGCCGGTGCGCGCGAAGTTTGTCCAGTAGGTCTGCATCTCGCTCGAGAGCTTACGGTCTTCGGGACGCCACACAGCCTCGGGACGGAAGTCGAGGGTGCCGAAGACATACTCGATGTCGTCGGAGTGGAACGCTCCTGCCGCCGGCGTGTGAAAGCGATCCCCGGGATTGCCGAGCGCAAGGAGATAGCGGTAGACCGGCTTGCCGCCGGTGGCCACCTGTGCCTCGAGCCAGCGCCATGTGGAGTATGCAATGAACTTGTCTCCAGTGTAGTCGGCGGCGGAGCAGAGCGCGCTTGCTTCCGTGGTATTGGGATAAAGCCGGAGAAACTCAGCGGATCGGCCGGGAAACTCCGTCTCGGCCTGGGCCGCGAAGCCTGCGGCGGTGAACTGATTGAGGCTGCCCGCAATGCCTCCGCGACCCTCATCCGCGTTCCAGCCTGCGAGCAGAGGAATGTGCGCCTCCTCCCCCGCGGCGTAGATTTCGGCCACTGATTTGGGAAGAAAGTATCCATCGACTACGGGACCGAAGCGGGGTCCGGGCCGAGACGCAAGGACGGGACGGATGATGTCCTCCGTAGGAATGCGGCGAAGCTCCGAAAGCTTGCTGGTGCCGTAGGTGGCCAGCGCGAAGGCAGCGTCGGTCTTCTCGCGCTGCGGCAGCGTGGCCTCAGCCCCGCGAGAGGTGGCTATGGCTCCGCCGCTCTCGCCGATGGCCTTCTGGAACAGGTCGCGGGAGACAGGGGACGCCATGTGGAAGTTAACCGAAAACGATCCGGCTGATTCCCCAAAGATCGTAATGTTGGACGGGTCGCCACCGAAGGCGCTGATGTTGTCCTTCACCCAGCGGATCGCGGCGTTCTGATCCATAAGCCCATAATTTCCCGAGGCATGGTGCGGCGACTCGGCCGAAAGCTCGGGATGCACGAAGAAGCCGAAGATCCCTAGGCGGTAGTTCATCGAGACGACGACCACATCGCGATGAGCCAGAAACTCGCCATCCTGACGACGCTCGGACGTACCTCCACCACTCAGGCCACCGCCGTAGATCCAGACCATGACCGGCAGCTTGCCGGGCTGTGCGCCAGCCGGTGTCCAGACGTTGAGAGTCAGGCAGTCCTCCGACGGGCCGGGATCGTGAAAAGCCATGTCGCTGTAAATGGCCGACTGCACGCAGTGATAGCCGAAGTCGTGCGCGGAACGAACTCCGCTCCACGGCTCGGCCGGAGCAGGAGGAGCCCAACGAAGATTGCCGACAGGGGGCGCGGCATAGGGAATTCCCTTGAACGCCATCACCTTTCCGTCTGTTGTGGCTTCACCTTCAACGACGCCCTTGTCGGTTTTGACCTGCAGCGGAATGGCGGCGAAGGCGGCGGAAGCGACGAATAAAAAGACGGCGGGAAGGGCTCGGCGGAGGGGAAATGTCATCATCAGGTCTCGAAAAACGGTAGCACAAATCGAGAGCTGCTTTATGACTCCGTCAACGCACCCTCGACCTCTGTGGCCGCGACCTTCTCTCTTTGTAGCGGCAATGGGGCACGCTCGACGTGCCCTTTGCAAGTATCGTCTTTGCCACCTTTGCCGGGGCCGACAACCCAGCCTGCAGGTAAATCGGACGGCTTTGCCTCCACTCCTCCTCCGCTTTTGAGAAATCAAATTGCGTATAGTGCAAAACACATTGCATCATGTATTCTTCCGGACGCGAGAGTTTCCGCAATTCGTCAATCGCTACGAGGCCTTCCGGATGAATCGTTTCCACCTTTCTACCTTTGTGTCGCGTAAGCGGCTTTGTGCCGCCGCGCTGGGTGCCGCAGCCGTGGCAGCGTCCGTGTTCGCCGTGCAGGCAGCCCCGCCGAAAGGTGCCAACGGCGCATCGGCAGATGTCGACTGGGGGAGCTACGAAGGCACGCTGGGAGCGAACCACTACTCCACCCTTACGCAGGTCAATCAATCCAATGTCGACAAACTGCAGGTTGCCTGGACCTATGACCTCGGCTCCGCCGTGTCGGTAGGAAACCCTCTGGTGGTTAAGGGAGTCATGTACGTCTTCGGCAAGAATGGGGGAGCGATCTCCGCGGTCGATGCCGCGACGGGCAAAGAGATCTGGATCACGGAGCCAAAGATGGTGGGTCCGCGTCTGCGTGGCCTCACTTACTGGGAGAGCACGGACCACAGCAAGCATCGCGTCGTGTTCTTCAAGGGCAACCACATTCGCCAGATCGATGCGGCGACCGGAAAGCTGGATCCGGACTACGATGTGGACCTGAAGCTCGGCCTCGAGCGCGATCCCGAGGTGATCGTCAATGTACAGAACTCCTCGCCGCCGAAGGTCTGGCACGACACTCTCCTCCTCGGCTCAAGCCCAGGCGAGGAGTACGGCTCGGCGGTCGGCGACATTCGCGGCTTCGACCTGAACACCGGCAAGCTGCTGTGGCAGTTCCATACCATCCCCACGCAGGACGAGCCCGAGATCAAGACCTGGGGGCCGAATCCCCGCGCCTTCAACGGCGGAGCCAACGCCTGGACCGGAACCTCGGTCGACGAAAATCGCGGAATCCTCTACGCCGTCACGGGTTCAGGGACCTATGACTTCTGGGGAGTGGATCGTCCGGGCAACAACCTCTATGCAGACTGCCTGCTCGCGATCGACATCCGTACCGGCAAGCTGTTGTGGCATTTTCAGGATGTCCACCACGATGTGTGGGACTACGACCTGGCCTCATCTCCCGTCCTGTTCACCGCAAGAAGCAACGGCAGGATGGTGGATTCCGTTGCCATCGCCGGCAAGACAGGATTCCTCTTCGCCTTCGATCGCGTAACCGGAAAGCCGCTCTTTCCCATCGAAGAGCGTCCTGTGCCGCAGGGCGAGCATATGGAAGGCGAAAAACTCTCTCCCACACAGCCGTTCCCCACGGTGCTCAAGCCGTTTGTGCGGCAGACCTTCACGGTCGACGACATCGACCCTGCCATCCCAGAGCCCGAGCGTTCGGAGCTTCAGAAAAAATTAGCCTCCCTGCGCTGGGAGGGCATCTTCACGCCACCTTCTACCAGGGCGACCCTGCAGGCTCCAGGTAGTAACGGCGGCGCAAACTTCGGCCTCACCGCTGCCGATCCCATACGGGGACGCGTCTATGTGCTTGGCTTCGATATCCCGGCGGTCATTCAATTGACCAAGTCCATGCCTCAGTTCGGCGCAGGCAACACACCGATGGAGCGTGGCCGTTCGCTCTACCAGCAGAACTGTGCGATGTGCCACGGTGCCGACCGTGCCGGTCATCCTCCCACCTATCCGTCGCTTGTCGGCGTAAGCAGCCATATGAGCATTGAAGAGTTGACGGACTTGATTCACGTGGGCAAGCCTCCCATGCCTGGCTTCCCGAATATTGTCGGCCAGTCGATGACCGACCTGCTGACCTACGTAAACAACGGCTTCATTCCCAGCGACGCTCCGCCACGCAAGGTGATGAAGGGGTTGGCGGAAGGCGAGCCGCGCTGGCGCACCGACTACGGCTACTGGTACTCCAAATCCACGGGCAACGGCGTCATGCGTCCACCGTGGACGACGCTGACGGCCTACGACATGAATACGGGCAAGCAGCTCTGGCAGGTGCCGGTAGACAGCGATCCCAACTACCCGATTAAGGGCATCAAGACCGGGACGGGAGACCTGACGAAGTACGGGATCGCCGTAACCGCTGGCAATCTGCTCTTCGTGCCCGAGCCTCGCCTGAAGAAGCTGATGGCGCTTGATCCCGATACGGGCAAGACGATCTGGGAGGGCGATCTGCCGGAAAAGGCGGTCGGGATTCCTGCTGTCTACTCGGTCAATGGACGCGAATACATCGCCATGCCGGCCGCGAGTGGCACGGCCAATCCAAAGGGCGCTCCCAAGGGCGCAGCGCCGGCCGAGGTCCACAACAAGTTCGTTGTCTTTGCTCTGCCGACCGAAACAAAGTAAACCGCCGAACTTCAGGCGGGACGAAAGCGCCATCCAAACCCAAGGAAAAGCGCGCCAGGAGATCGCTGGCGCGCGCAGGAAAACACCGATACATCGTTCGAACCCGACCGAAGATTCGCCTAGTCCAACTTCCGCAGCCAGATGTCGCGTACGGAGATCTTGCAGGGTTGGCTTTCGATCTCGAAGCCGATCAGTCCCGGCTGGTTATTGACCGAGTCCTTGTTGTCATCGATGAAGATCGCCATCAATTGACCGTTCATGATGTGCATCATCACACCGCCACGCGCGATGATCTCGTAGTCGTTCCACTCGTTCACCTTCACATAGCCGCCGAGCGCCTGCTTATCGCCGATCGTTGCGACAAGGCGGTTGGTCTCACCCGGCAGCGCCTGCGTTACCTGGCCCCGATACGCGAGGATGCCCTGCATGGTGTTCTCGGAGTACCACTGGCCGGTGTGTCCGGCTGCCTGCGCCCGTACCGGGAACCAGAAGTCCGCCTGCGGCCCCGTCATCATGAACTTCAGGTCGTAAGGAGGCAGACCCTCGGGCTGCGCACGGGTCCACGGTGTGCCGGTCACACTGCGGTACTGAATGCCGCCGCCACCTCCCTTTTCAATCTTCATCTTCAGCTTCAGATCGAAGTCGCGGGTCTTGTCACCGCGATAGACGATGTAGTTGTTGCCCTTCGGCTTTCCTTCAAGGGTCTCCCCAATCATCACGCCGTCTTCAACACGCCAGATACTCGGGTCGGCATCCCATCCGGTGAAGGTTTTGCCGTCGAAGATCTGCTTATAACCCGTGTGCTCGTCGATGTCATACGGTGCGGGGTCATGAAACTTCGGCATCCCAGGCAGCTTTTCACCATGGGGACCGGTCTGGGGTGCTCTCGCCGGAGGAGACTCCAGTGCCGGAGGGACGGACTGGGCCACAAGTACCGCCGCTGGTGTCAGGAAGAAGAGGCCGAGCATGGTTGCTGGTAGAAAAGACGGGCGAAGGAAGCGGGTGCCGAGGCGGTGCGATGGAGACATGAGCGGTGTGCCTTCCCAAAATTGAGACGTATCAAAAACACTAGGAGTGTATCGGGAGCACGGAGCCTTTGGCGACAGCTTTCTCCGGAAGGCCTGTTTACAGAAGAAGTTGGCAGGTTAAAGCGGATGGCCCCGGGATCGTTTTGGCGATCTTCGGGGCCACTGGTTTCTGCAGACGGCCCGTAAGCCGAATTCTGTTTTAGATGATCATTCCTCTACGCGACGCATTACTGCGGCGCTTTAGCAACCTACCCGCAAGTCCAGCTTCCTCTTTCGAGGCCTCTCCAGGGGCGCATCGGGCCAATGCACTCTCTATTTGTATTCTCCTCTAGTTTTATTGAATGGTTATCGGGGCTGAGATCAATTGAGCATTTGCAGTGGGAAGCGAAGAGCGGCGCGGGCTTGTTTCCATATTTGCCCTTCCGTCAACCGCCGAGGTAATGACAAACAAGTAGGTCTTTCCGGACGACAGCAGGTTAGGTGGCACGGTTATCGAGGTCTTTGCGGTGCTCAACAGAGTGGTGGAAAAAAATCCGACTGTGCCGATGCCGCCGATTATCGTGCCGCCCGGCGGTGTGCCAACCGGTAATGTGCCGCCCGGCGATGTGCCGACCGGAAATGTGCCGACCGTGCCGATTATCGTGCCCTGCGGCGTGCCAACCGGTAATGTGCCAACCGGTAATGTGCCAACCAGCGATGTGCCAACCGGCGATGTCGTCGGGCTCATGATGGCGACCGCATAGCCGAACGGTGTGCCAATCGCGGGCGGGTCCCAACTGAGCGTCACAGCTGTGCCGTTGATTGTGCCGGCAGTGAAGAGGTCGGCGCCGTTGATCTTCGGGTTCTGGACTGCCGAAAGCAGCGGTTTGACCGTGGCGGTTGGCAGCGAGGTCGTCTGGGTGTTGAGCAGATTGAAGTTCTGGGTACTTCCTCCGGGCATAGGAATAGATATCGAAGCGGTCTGGCAGACGCGGAAGGTGCGTCTCCAGGCGGAAGAGAATGGATCGCTGTATTGCACGGCCCCGGCCTCCACGTCGGCCGTCAAAGGCTGATTCGTGGGGCGGGAGGGTGTGAGGATGGCCGAGAAGTCTCCGCTGGTGAAGTTTCCACTGCTGCAGTTTCCGCTGGTCCAGAGGAGATCAATCGGTTTTGAGCTTAATACGTTTGGACCGTCGGCCGAGATATAGGGCTGTACGGAGAGGTAGAAGCTGCCTCCCAGAGCGGTTGGCGCAGTTGGCGCAATGTGATCGAACAGGGGAGCCCACGCGGAACCTTTGACGCTGAGGTTAATCGAAGCTGGAACTGTGGGATTCAGTGCTCCGCTGATGGTATTGGGGCCGCCGGTCGTCAGGGACAGATCCGACAGCGTAAGCGAAGGTCCCATCACGTATCCATCCATGGATCCAAACGCAGTCGGTTCGTACTGCCTCACGAATGCATTCTTTATCGCGGAAAGATCAAGGTTGCTGCCAATCCCAAATGCTCCGGAGAATGTGGTGGAACCTGAATTCGTCGGACTCCGAAAGGTCGGAAAGGACGTTCGAGAGGATCGAATTCTAAAAGTCCGGGCGTAGCAGTTGGGTCCAACGAGGTGAAGCTGAAGTTGATGTCCGTCGTCGAGGGGGTCGGAGTGGTGGGATTGGCGGTTGAGACAAAGATGTCGCTGCCCATGTCGAAGCTGCTGCTGCTTGTCCAGTAGGTGTCGCGCGGTCCCAGCTTCAGCCAGTAGTATCCGGGAGGGACATTGGGAATCTCGAAGGTTCCATTCGCGCCGGCGGTTCCGGGGAATGACTTGAAGGAGCCATCCGATTGCGGCACGAGCGCCTCAACGTAGGCGTTCAGAGGACTCCAGTCGAAGGAAGCATTTGTTGAGCCGGTTTTATTCCACAACGTATCGACGCGGCTGATCCGGATGGTACCGGATGGCGTCACTGTCCAGGACTGTGTCGCCGATGCCCCGCCTGACACGTTCGCAGTTACCGTAAAGCTGTTTGGAGTGCGGGATTGTTGTGCCGTGGGTGTCCACGAAAGGGTATTTCCGCTGAGTGTCGCGCCGGTTGGTGCGTTCGTTACGGAAAACGCAACGGCAGTGTCGCTGGCTCCGAGCTGATAGCTGTAAGGCGACCCCTCGGCCGCTTGGGTGCTTGGCGTGCTGGTAAAGACAGGCGCAGCTGGGACCGGGATGGTGTTGTTCCCGTTACAGGCTGTGAGCAGAAAGGCGATCAGTGTGACAGGTACAACATGGTGTCGTGGCAAAAGGAGTTCCCCAGAGATGCAATGGCGATGCCGGTTCAGTTTCAAGATGCCCCGGCCAAAGTTCAAGAGAAATGTTGATGGCCCTGAAACCGTTTGTGCGATCTTCAGGGCCATGGTTTTTGAGTCTTGCAGACGGCCCGTAAGCCGAATTCTGTTTTAGATGATCATTCCTCTACGCGACGCATTACTGCGGCGCTTTAGCAACCTACCCGCAGGTTTCGGCTCCGGTTTTGAACTTTCGTTCTCTGCCGGTCTCTCCGCCTGGGCGCACCGGGCCGATACGCCATCGCCGCCTGGAGAGAAGCGGCGAAGTCCCTGCCTATTTGGTCTTGCTCCGTGTGGGGTTTACCATGCCGCGTTCATTACTGACCGCGCGGTGCGCTCTTACCGCACCTTTTCACCCTTACCCCGCTTGCGCGAGGCGGTATGTTCTCTGTTGCACTGGCCGTCCAGATGGCTTGAACCATCCGTCCCGGACGTTATCCGGCACACTGCCCTGCGGAGTTCGGACTTTCCTCTCCCGTGCTTAGCCTCGCGGCTTGCGCGGCAGCGATCATCCGGCCGCCTGCCCCTTAAGTGTATCGCGTCTCCTCCCTCGAAAATCGCGGCAAAGGGCTTTTCTCGAGGCCACCGAGGCGGCCTCGACCGCTTCCAGTCGGTTAAGGCAGCCTGCGACGGTGTAAGTCTTCAAAACCTCGTCCGTCAGGCGTTCACGCCATAACGCGATGCGGCATGCTGGTGAGAGAGGTTGGGCCCCAGAGCCTTGCGGGCCGCCTCGAACTTCTCCCAGTCGCCCAGCTCCGGCAGTGAGGGAACAGTGATCAACTCGTCCCGGTCGAGTCCGGCCAGCGAGGCATCCACCATCTCTTCGGCGGTCATCACGATGTGCTTAGGAAGATTCGCCACGGGAAGGCTGGCGCGATCCCAGAAAGCAGTGCTGGTGGCTCCCGGAAGAACCGCCTGCACCCGTATGCCCTTATCCTTCACCTCGTTGTGCAACGACTGCGTGAGATTGACGACGAAGGCCTTGGTGCCGCTGTAGACGCCATTCAGCACCTCCGGACTCAGCGCGGCGATGGAGGAGATATTGATGATGACGCCAGTCTTCTTCTCGAGAAGACCGGGAAGCACAGCCGCGGTAAGACGGGTAAGAGCCGTCACGTTTAGCTGGATCATGTTCTCCATCTCATCGACGTTCGAATCGATGAGCTTGGCGGTGGCCCCGAAGCCGGCATTGTTCACCAGTGCCGTAATGCCCGCATCGGAGCGGAGGCGCTGCTCCACTCGCGTGAGGTCGCCTTTCAGGGTAAGGTCAGCGGGAAGCGTCTCTACCTTGCGGCTGGTGTCTGACGCGATCCGTTTCGCCAGGGCATCGAGGCGCTGGCCGTCGCGGGCGACGAGAATCAGGTCGTAACCGCGCCGCGCGAGGCGGTCGGCGTAGACAGAGCCGATCCCAGTGGATGCTCCGGTAATGAGTGCGGTTCCTTTGTTCGATGAGGTGGACATGACAGGTCTCCTGGAGTTGAAATTTGTGAGCCGTCAGACGGCTTCAGGAGAGTAGAGTAGACCAGTCGGTCTAAAGATTCAGAAAGAGGCTCGGAAAAAGAGACTCAGAAAAGGAGGTGCCTCCCTTATCTCCCCTGTTGCAGCAGTACGTCGAAGCTGTAGTGCAGGAACGTCTCCAGCGGCTTGACGGAGCGGTCCGCCTTCGACCGCAGCAGGGCCCCTTCATAGCTGTTCAGCAGAAAGCCGGCAAGTTCCTCCGGTTTCGTAGATCGGGGGAGATCGCCACGCTCCATGGCCTCGCGCAGAACCTCGGCGAGGATCGCCTGCCAGGTCGAGAAAGATTCCTGCAGTAACGCCTGCGTGGAGTCGCTGTGATCGGCTAGCTCCAGGGTCAGGTTGCCGAGCATGCAGCCTGTTACCTCGGCGGTGGGTCCATAGACCCGTATCAGTTCCTCGAAATACCGGTGCAGGCGCTTCAGGGGAGCGATCTTCCGATCACGAAGCATTCGTTCGCCGCGTTCCCCCTCCCCCTGTGCATAGAGCTTCAGCACTTCGTTGGCATAAGCTTCCTTGCTCGGAAAGTAATGATAGAAGGACCCCTTGGGGACCTGGGCCTCATCCAGGATCTCCTTCATTCCAGTGGAGGCGTAGCCTCGCGAATGGATGAGCCTCAGACCTACCTCAAGGAGATGATCGCGCGTGTTCTGAGCCTGCATGTTCTTCCTTTCCGGCTGGAGAGTCGTCAAACCGACTAGTCTATTCTCGATGCCAGGCGCGGCCTAAAAGATTCAGCGAAAGAGGTCCGGGCTCCCGGGAACGTTCGTCACACTTTCTGCGTAGACCGTTGGACGGCGGGGTAGACTGGACCCTCCGGATCTGGGCTATGGAATTTAAGGAAGCTGTAAAGATTGCCCTGCAGTCCCTCTGGGCGAACAAGCTGCGATCGATCCTTACGCTGCTCGGCGTCGTTATTGGCGTGGCCAGCGTGATCGCGGTCGTGACCCTCGTCAACGGCGCGAACGTCTACGTGGCCAGCAAGGTCAACAAGTACGGGGCCGATACGTTCACCATCAGCAAGCAGCCCCAGATCATCACCAGCTATGAGCAGTACCGCGCGTTCCAGAAGCGGAAGAACATCCTGCTGGAGGATTATCAGTTCATCGCCGAGAACTGCAGGCACTGCGAGCAGATCGGGGCCCAGCAGACCGCAACGGGCAAGATCGTCTTCGGAACCCAATCCTCGACCGACACCATCATTCGCGGCCAGACCTACGCCATGCCCGAGATGCAGAACATGAACATCGTGCAGGGGCGGGGATTCACTCCCACCGACGATGAGCACGCCTCGCACGTGGCAATTGTCGGGGCGGATATCCACGAGAACCTGCTGAAGGAAGAGGATCCCATCGGTAAGGAGATTCGCGTCGATGGCGTCCCCTACACGATCATCGGTCTCGGAGAAAAGCAGGGGAAGACTCTCGGTCAAAGCCAGGACAACTGGGTTGCGGTGCCCCTGTCCACCTTTCAGAAGACCTATGGAACCGCGAAGAGCCTGACCATCTATGCCAAGGCCGGTGGCAGCGAGGGTGCGCTCGAGGCAGCGACCGACGAGGCCCGGCAACTGATGCGCTCGCATCGGCATGACCGGCCAGGTGTCGACGACAGCTTCACCCTCGAGACGAGCGATACGTTCGTGGGGCTGTGGAAGAGCATCAGTCAGGGATTCGAGGCCGTTGCCGTGGCGATCGCGGGAATCTCGCTGGTGGTGGGCGGAATCGTCATCATGAACATCATGCTGGTCTCGGTGACAGAGCGAACCCGCGAGATCGGCGTGCGCAAGGCCCTCGGAGCCAGACGCGGAGACATCCTCATCCAGTTCCTCATCGAGTCCGCCACTATGGCTCTTGCAGGAGGCGCAATTGGCGTGATGGGTGGAATGGGCGTAGCGCAGGTCGTTACCGTGCTCCTCGGCTTCCCTTCCTCGATCGCCATCTGGAGTATCTTTGCCGGCCTCCTGGTTGCGACCAGCGTTGGAATCTTCTTCGGGGTCTACCCCGCGCGAAAGGCGGCCGACCTCGATCCCATCGTCGCGCTGCGATCGGAGATGTAACGCAAAACGTTGAGGCCGGGAGTGACGAGACCAGGAGTGAAGAGATGAACGTTGGAGACCAGAAAGAAGCAGTGAAGATGGCGTTCGATCAGCTGCGCGCCAACAAGCTGCGCTCCGGGCTGACGATACTCGGCATCGTGATCGGTGTGGTCACGGTCATCGCGATCTCTTCGGTCATCAACGGGCTCAACTCCCAGGTCTCCGGCATGGTCGAGGCGATGGGAACCAACGTCATCTGGGTCTTCCGCTTCCCTGTCATCGGGGTACGGCCAACGACGGAGATGCTGACCCGTAAGCAGCTCACGATGGAAGACGCCGAGGCGATGGCGCAACTTCCACACGTCGTGGCCGTCTCGCCCTCGCTCCGCTACCAGAACTTCCAGTTCAACGCCGGCTCGGTCACGGCGAAGTATGGCACCCATAAGGTCGAAAGCGTCTCGCTCGAAGGCGATACCACCTCGTCGAAAGATGTGTACGACTGGGACGTCCACGAGGGACGGTACTTCAACGAAGGCGACCAGGAGCGGGCAGCCAACGTCACCGTCCTCGGCCACGACACAGCCGAGGACCTCTTCGGCGAAGAGAGCCCCATCGGGAAGGAGGTCCAGATCGAGGGGGGAACGTTTACTGTCGTCGGTACGCTCGAGAAACAGAAATCGGCCTTCGGTGGAGGAAAAAATCCCGAAGACAACTTCGCCTACTTCCCCATCACCACCTTTCACAAGCTGCACCCGGAGGTCCTGGACTACTGGGTCAGCGTGAAGTTCGACGATCAGAAGAATAAGGCTGCTGTGATCGATTCCATCACCGACCAGCTGCGCCGTCGCCGCAAGGTGCACAATGAGGCCGAGGACAACTTCGCCATCTTCGGGTCCGACTCCATCACCCGTCTCTGGACGCAGATCACGGGCTCGCTCTTTCTGTTGATGTTTGGCCTCTCGGCAGTAGGGCTGATGGTCGGCGGAGTGGGCGTGATGAACATCATGCTGGTCAGCGTGACCGAGCGAACGCGAGAGATCGGGGTCAGAAAAGCCATCGGAGCAACGAAGAAGATCATCCTTATGCAGTTCACGCTTGAGGCCATCACCCTCTGCGCCCTGGGCGGGATCATTGGAATTCTCCTCGGCAGCGGCCTCGCCATGGGACTGCGCTTCATCCTGTCGTCACAGGTTTCCCTCCTGTGGGTTACGGCCGCATTTCTCTCTTCATGCGGTATCGGGCTGGTATTTGGAATCTATCCCGCGTGGAAGGCAGCCAATCTCAACCCCATCGACGCGCTGCGTTACGAGTAGCGGGCAACTATAGGGAACGGTCTGCCTCGGCGATCCTCTCCGCCTAAATCCACTCCGGCTCGTCGACAGCTTCCACATCCTCGAGGTTGATCACCACTTCCTCTCGCCCGCTGCGAACCAGCACACAATGAAGTTCCTCGGTGGCAGAGGCGTTTAGCTCCTGGTGAGGCACATACGGTGGAACCAGCAGAAAATCTCCCGGCCCCGCCTTGGTGATCCACTCGAGCCTCTCGCCCCAGCGCATCAGGGCCTCTCCGCGCACCACATAGATGATGCTCTCCAGGGCTCCGTGGTGATGAGGCCCGGTGGCCGCTCCGGCTTCAATTCGATTCGTGCCCGCCCACAGATGCGTGGAGCCGGTACGTGACCCGCTGATGGCGACCTCGCGGTTCATGCCAAGCGTCGGCGGCGTATCGCAGCTGCTTTCGCCGGAGCGCACCACGCGAATCCCATCGACTCGCCAGTCCGTTGCCTGCGAGTGCGCCGTTTCCTCTTCCGAAGTCCTTGCCGACATCACGCTCTCCTTTGCAAAACAGCGTCTCTGCCCTACCGGACTCTTCTACGCGTAGGCTTCGATTCCGCTCCGGAATCTCCGTTGCCGATCGTGGCTCTCAAGAATACCAGCGCGCGCGAACTCCGCCATACCCGAACCTATCCATTCCTCGTGCTGCATGGACCCGTTAGACTGAAAAGCATGCTGGCAATCTGCATCGAGGGCCTCACTGCACTGCTGGCGCTGGCCGGCGTCGTTTACATGATGCTGGTTCTCTGGGGCACGCGGGACTTTCATCTTGCCTGCCGCATACGGGGGGGCGCGTCCGGGTTTACTCCCGATGTCTCCATCCTCAAGCCCGTCAAGGGTATCGATCACAGGATGTATGCCGGCTTTGTCAGCCATTGCAGCCAGCAATACGCCGGGCAGTTCGAAATTCTCTTTGGAGTCTCCAGCCTCTCCGATCCGGCGGTCGCGGAGATAGAGCGTCTGAAGGCGGAGTTTCCGTCGATTGCCATTCGCCTGATTGAGTGCACGCGCCGGCTCGGCACCAGCGGTAAAGTCAGCAACCTGGTGCAGATGCTCGAGGAGGCCCGGTATGAGCACGTCGTCATCAACGACAGCGACATCCTCGTGTCGCCTCATTACCTCACAAAGATCATGAGCTGCTTCAGGGATTCTTCTCGCGACGCCGGACCGCGCGTTGGTCTCGTCACCGCGCCTTACGTCGGGCATACGCGGACGAAGAACGTCGGCTTATGGTCGCGACTGGAAGCGCTGGGAATCTCGACCGATTTCTTTGCCGGTGTCCTCACCGCGCGCAAGCTCGAAGGAGGCATCCGCTTTGGCCTGGGATCGACGCTGGCGACAACGAGGTCGGTGCTGGCGGAGACCGGGGGGCTGGAGCCGCTCGTCGAATATCTCGCGGACGATTACGAGATGGGGGTTCGCATTGCAAATGCGGGTTATCGTGTTGAGCTGGCGGACGAAGTAGTCGAGACCTCCGTTCCCGACTACAGCCTTCAGGGCTTCGTCGATCACCAGTTACGCTGGGCACGCTCCACGCGCGACTCCCGCAAGCTCGGCTACGTGGGGCTCGGAATCACCTTCTGCCTTCCCTGGGCCATCTTCGCCTGCATCGCCAGTGGCTTTGCGCTCTGGAGCTTCACACTGCTGAGCCTTGCGCTGCTGGCCCGCGTTGCAGTGGCGTTATCGGTCGGGGTCGGCGTGCTCCGCGACGAGCAAGTCCTCCGCGACCTGTGGCTTCTTCCGCTGCGGGACTTCTTCGCCTTCGGTTTCTGGCTGTGGAGCTTCGCCGGCGACACCGTCGTCTGGCGCGGCGAACAGTTCCACCTTCACGATGGTCGTCTGCGTCGGTCCACACCGCTGGCCGACGCGAAGTAGGGCCGAACTCAATTTCCACGCCTCTTTACCGGCTTTTCATCCGCGATTCGTCACAAACCGCGAACTCCCCCAAAATCCGCGCGTAGATCGACACCATACCCGCTCCCCGTTTCTCGACGAGGTGATCCATGGTGTCCCCCCGTAGTCTCCGCCGCTCCGGAAAGAAGCCTTTCCCCCATTCGATTTCACTCCCCTGGATATGGCTTCTCGCTCTCGCATTCTCTCTGACCGCTGTCCAGCCCACTCTTGCCCGGCAGAACATCTCGGGGCAGAAGGGCACGCAAATCGCTCAGGCTCGTCGAGCCATCGACGATGCCCGACGACTGAATCTCACTGACGATGCAGTCGGGCGTCTCTGGGCTCAAATCGCCTCCGATGAGCAAGACCTCGGTCAGTTTGACCGGGCGGAAAATGCCTACCTCCACGCCCTGCACGTCTTCGAGTCCCAACCCTTCATGCAGGAGGACTATGCGGTCACATTAAATAACCTCGGTACGCTCTATACGCTCACTCAGCGCGGGGAGGCATCGCTGAACTGCCGCAAGCGCACCCTCGTCATCTTCCAGAAGCTCGGCGATCCTCTCCAGGTCGCTCGCGCTGAAGGTCACCTCTCCGATGCCTACCTCATGCTCGGCAAGAACAAGGACGCGAGGCACCATGCCGAGATTGCTGAACGCGAGCTGGCCCTGCTTCCCCAGGCCAGCCGCGAAGACAAGGCTTCGGCGCTGGTAGGCTATGCCTTCGCAAGTTGTTTCACGGGCCGCTGCGGCGAAGGTGTGGTCGCGGCAAGGCAGGCCATGTCGCTTGTCCAGGGGGGCTTCGCCCCGGAGTCCTTCCCCATGGGCCAGGTCCACGTTGTGCTTGGATTTACCGAGTGGAAGACAGGCGAGAAGGCGAAGGCCGAACAGGACCTGCGTGAAGGAATACGGATTCTCCGCCTCAATCTGCCGCCTTCGCATCCTCTGGTGCTGCATGCACTCGAGATCTACCGCCACTATCTCTCCGATCTTCATCGAGAGGTGGAGGCACAGCGAATCGCGGAGCAGGAGAAGGACGGAGAGACATCCCAAAGCCACTGCGACAGTTGCACCGTAAGTGTCTACGGCCTGCGTGAAAGGTAAGGTGTTCGAGGTTCTTTGTTTCAGGTAGCCTTGAGACCGGGGGACGTTGCCGATGGATCCATCCGGCCGGAAGGCTGCACGGCATAAGTCAGCCACAAGCCAGCCATCGAACCTTCGCGGGCTTGCCCGGGAGTTTGCGGAAGATCCGCGAGTCACGGTGCGGTGCCCGGGCGAGCCCGATCGCGATGGCAGATGCGTCGTCTACTGGATGCAGCGCGCCCAGCGTGGCCGCGATAATCACGCCGTCGATCTCGCGGTCAGAGTCGCGAATGCGCTTGGCCTGCCCTTGGTGGTGTACTTCGCGGCGATCTCGAACTTTCCTCATGCCAACCTGCGTCACTATGCCTTTCTCAATCAGGGATTGAAAGACATCGAAGAAGATCTGGCTGCGCGGGGAATCGCATTTGTAATGCGCCGCGCACCCAACGAATCGCGCGAGCGCCTGTTCGCTGAGGTCGGCGCGGCGATCGTCATCGGCGATGAAAACCCGATGCGCGAACCGGAGCGATGGCGCCAGCAGCTCGCCTCCCGTCTGCGGATTCCCTTCTGGACCGTCGATACCGACGTCATCGTGCCCTCGAAGCGGATGGAGCGTACACAGTACGGTGCCTACACCATCAGGCCGCGCCTCTATCGTCTGCTTCCCGACTTCATGCAGCCGTACGAGAACCTCAAGGTCGACCGCGAGTGGAAAAGGCCTAAGGGCTTCCACGCCGATTCGGTTCAGCAGGACATCACGCGCGGATGGAACGATCTCGACCGCACCGTGTTACCCGTCGACGCCTGGACCGGAGGAACCAAAGCCGCACTCAAACGTCTGCGACACTTCGTGGATACGATGCTCGTGGACTACGAGACCAGCCGCAGCCGGCCCGAGATGGATGGCACATCCTGCCTCTCGCCCTACCTGCACTTCGGCCATATCGGGCCATTGACCATTGCGCTTGCGGTTGAGGCCGCGGTGAAGAAGAATCCGCAGCTGCGTCCGGCTCGCGACGCATTCTTCAACGAGCTGATCGTCTGGCGCGAGCTCGCGGTGAACTTCGTCCGCTACACCAAAGACTATGACTCCCTAGGGTGCGCCGAGCCCTGGGCGAAGCAGACCATCGCGGAGCACGCCCGGGATGAGCGCGAGTTCGTCTACCAGCTCCCTGAGCTCGAGGCCGCCCAAACCCACGACGACCTCTGGAACGCCGCGCAGCTCCAGATGCTGCACCACGGCTGGATGCACAACGTAATGCGCATGTACTGGGCCAAGAAGATCCTCGAGTGGACCCCGGACGTGAACACGGCCATAAAGTATGCCATTCACCTCAACGACAAGTACTTCCTCGATGGCCGCGATCCCAACGGGTACGCCGGCATAGCGTGGGCCATTCTCGGCAAGTTCGACCGCGCATGGAGCGAGCGGCCCATCTTCGGAAAAATTCGTTACATGTCCGCGGCTTCGACCGGAACAAAATTCAATTCCAGACGTTATATGCAACAGATGCAGGTTCTCCCCGCGCAGGCGGGTCTCCACTTCCCAGACTGATATTCTTAAAACTTGGCAAATTACCTTATTACCGGCGGCGCAGGTTTCATCGGTTCGCACCTCGTTCACGCGCTCTTGGAGCGTGGAGATCAGGTCAGGGTGCTCGATAACTTCGAGACCGGCCTCAGGCAAAACCTCGACCCTGTAAGCGACGGGATCGAGCTGCGCGAGGCCGATCTGGCGGATGCCGATGCTGTCCGCAGCGCCTGCGAAGGCATCGATTACATCTTCCACGAGGGTGCTTTGCCCAGCGTCCCGCGCAGCGTGAAACAGCCCCGGCCAAGCCACGAGGCGAACATCGGCGGCACCTTCAACGTGCTCGAAGGCGCTCGTCTGGCGGGCGTGAAGCGCGTGGTCTATGCGGCTTCCTCCTCTGCCTACGGCAACCAGCCCGGCTTCCCTCGCGTGGAAACCATGGCGCCGCAGCCTCTGTCGCCCTATGCGGTGCAGAAGCTGACCGGCGAGCTGTATATGCAGGCTTACTGGCGGGTCTACGGTCTTGAAACCGTTTGCCTGCGTTACTTCAATATTTTTGGCGCGCGGCAGGTCCCGGACTCCCCCTACTCCGGAGTGATGGCACGCTTCATCCTGATGATGATGCGCGGGGAAACGCCGACCATCTTCGGCGACGGCGAGCAGGGCCGGGATTTCACCCACGTGGACAACGTGGTCAGTGCCAATCTGCTGGCCGTGGAAGCTCCCGCGCATCTGGCCGCCGGGCGCGTGTTCAACATCGCATGCGGAGAGCGCCACACCCTTAACGAAACGTATGCGCTTCTAGCAACCTTACTCGGCTTTGAGCATCCACCTATACATGGCCCCGAGCGCGAAGGTGACGTTCGCGACTCACTCGCCGATATCTCCGCCGCGTTCGCCGCTCTAGGGTATGCTCCCCGAATAGGTTTCGAAGAGGGATTGCGCCGCACCGTCGCATGGTATCGCGAAGAATTTGCTGGTTAGGAAGACAGAGAGAGTGACACCACCAAACATTGCTGTATCGACGGGAGCGGGACTGGAAGAGTGGTTGGCGGCGATCGACCAGCGCACGGCGCAGGTCGGAATCATCGGGCTGGGCTATGTGGGGCTTCCCCTGGCGCTGCTCTTCAGCGAAGAACGCTTTCGCGTTACCGGCTTCGATATCGACGCCAAAAAGGTAGCCAGCCTCAACGCGGGCCGGTCGTACATTCATCGCATCGAGCCGGATCACATTCAGGCCGCACGACGCAGCGGCTTTCGCGCAACCGCGGAGTTCACGGAGATCGCCAGTATGGATGCCGTGCTCATCTGCGTTCCCACTCCGCTCAACGAAGACCACACGCCGGATATGAGCTTCGTCGTCTCGACCATCGAGGCGATCGCACCGCATCTCCGTGCGGGACAGCTGGTGGTGCTTGAAAGCACTACCTATCCCGGAACGACGGAAGAGATCATCGTCGAGACGATCAATCGCGTCGGCGGCAAAAAAGGTCTCAAGGTCCTGCGCAATCCTTCGGCCTCCGAAACAGAGAGAGAGATTGACGGCGTGATGGTGGCATTCTCGCCGGAGCGCGAGGATCCGGGCAACATCATCACTCCGCGCCGCGATATCCCGAAGGTCATCGGCGGAGTCGATGCGCGCGCAACCGCCGCCGCGTCGGCGCTCTATGGCAGCGTCTTCCGGAAGACCGTGCCCATGTCCACGCCCGCTGCGGCGGAGATGACCAAGCTGCTCGAGAACATCTATCGCTGCGTCAACATCGCGCTCGTCAACGAGCTCAAGCAGCTCTGCGGGCCCATGGGTATCGACATCTGGGAGGTCATCGAGGCCGCCGCTACCAAACCATTCGGCTTTCAGGCGTTTTACCCCGGGCCCGGCGTAGGCGGCCACTGCATTCCCGTCGATCCCTTCTACCTCAACTGGAAGGCGCGGCAGTTCGGCATCCAGGCAAAATTCATCGAGCTTGCGGGTGAAGTCAACGAGGCCATGCCCGAGTACGTCGTGCAATCGACCGCACGCGCTCTCGAACGCAACGGCACCGCTCTCAGCGGAGCCAAGGTGCTGGTGCTGGGGGTAGCCTACAAGCGCGACGTGGACGACCTGCGCGAATCGCCCTCGCTCGTCGTCATCGAGAAGCTTCGTCACGCCGGCGCACAAGTGGAGTACAACGACCCCTTTTTCCCCGAAGTAGGACGGGGACGCCACTACGACCTCAACATGCGTTCGACACCGCTTGAAGATCTCGAGCGGTTTGACTGCGTACTCATTCTCACCGACCACTCCCTCTACAACTATGGTGAAATTGTCAGCCAGGCCAGGCTGGTCGTAGATTCCAGGAATGCTACGCGGTCGATCGACTCTCCCAAGATCGTGCGCTGCTAGAACAGCGGCGGCACGAGGCGCCGCGTCTTTACAAGATCACTTCAGATGGCGGGAAAGATTAAAGTTTTCTTACCCCCTTCTGAAACTCTCCCTCTCTCTTCTTTCGCCTTCCGCGTTGACTCCATCGACGCAGCTTTGCAGCATCAGGAACAGGTGTTTGCGTTGAGCAGGTAGCACGTCATGGGGTCAGGGAAATCCATACAGCTCGAAGTGCGCCTGCGCGAAGCAGGAAGGCTCGTTCGCGCCTCTGTATGGGCAGTTCTCCTCGCTGCTCTGCCGTTCAGCATCGCGCAGACAAGGACAACCGCTGCCCCTCGCGCCACCGGTCTTGCGGCTTCATGGCAGCCGCTGGGACCGGCCCAGGTCAGCTCCGCGGCGTACGGCAAAGTCACCGGGCGGGTGACGGCGATTGCAATCGATCCGGCGGACTCGACCGGCAACACGGTTTATATCGGCACGACCGGCGGAGGCGTGTGGAAGTCGACCAATGCGGCCGGACCGGCGTCGGCGGTCACCTTTGCTCCTCTCACCGATACGCTTCCGGTCTTCAGCGGCAATGCGGGAAGCGGTGCGGTTCCGTCCCTGAGCATTGGAGCAATGAGTGCGCGGGGACCCCTGGTGTTTGCCGGAACCGGAGATCCTAACGACGCAACCGATTCGTTCTATGGCGGAGGGCTCCTGCGGTCGGCCGATGGCGGACTGACCTGGACGCTCGTGAACGGTTCGCAGGATGTTCCGAACCAGAACTATCTCTTCACCGGGCTGAGCTTTGCCGGCCTTGCCTGGAGCACCGTCTCGTCTGACACAGTGGTCGCTGCGCTCTCGGAGGCTGCCGAAGGAACCCTGACCGGCGCAGCGACACCGACCGACAGTGTGATGGGGCTTTACTACTCCACCGATGCCGGCCTCACCTGGCATATGAGCACGGTGATGGATGGCGCGCAGACGGTGCAGCGGCCGCTCGCCGCCGGAGTCATCACCAGCGGAGGCAATGCGGCCACCGCAGTGGTGTGGAATCCGGTGCGTAATCGCTTCTACGCCGCGCTGCGTTTTCACGGCTACTACGAATCGGTCGATGGGGTTACCTGGACGCGGTTGCCGCAGCAGCCCGGCCCCGGCCTCACGACAGCGGCATGCCCTACCAATTCTGATCAGGTGGGGAGTAGCAACTGTCCCATCTTCCGCGGAGCCCTGACGGTCGAGCCTTCGAGCGGCGATATGTATGGCCTCACCGTAGACCGTGGCAATCGCGACCAGGGGCTCTGGCGCGACGTATGCGCGGGCACGGGCAGCGGCTGCGCCGCGCCGGTCTCGTTTGCGCAGCAGCTCGGCGCAACCTCCCTTGAGAGAAACGATGGAAGCGCCGTCATTCCGCAGGGAGACTACAACCTTTCGCTTGCGGCTATGGCGTCCGGTACAGACACGCTTCTCTTCGCCGGCACGGTAGACCTCTACCGATGCTCGCTGGCCTCCGGCTGCGCCACGATGCGCAACACCACCAACGTGCTGAACGGCTGCGGCGCTCCGGCCAGGGTGGCTCCGGCGCAGCACGCTCTGGCGGCGCAGGCCACCTCCGGGTCTCCCTTTCTATTGGTCGGCAACGATGGCGGCCTGTGGCGCTCGATAGACGGCGTGAACCAGCAGGCGCAGCCGTGCTCCCCGGACGACGCCGTTCACTTTGAGAATCTCAACGGCGGCCTGGGCTCACTGGCTGAGGTGGAGAGCCTGGCCCAGCATCCCACCGACCCGGCAACACTGCTCGCCGGTTTGGGAGCCAATGGCACGGCCTCCACGACCGCGGCTTCGACCGCCGGAACCGGCGTATGGGCGCAGCTTGCCGCCAGCGAAGGAGGCACCGTTGCGATCGATCCGGAGAATCCGGATCTCTGGTACATCTCCACCGCCGCCGGCGTCAGCATCGGCCGCTGCGACAAAGGTGGCGGTTGCGCTGCCCCGGACTTTACCGGCCAGCCCACGATCGGGCCTTCGCAGACGGCCAGCGACAGCTCGCTGATCAACACGCCGTGGCTGCTTGACCCCGCGCTCTCCTCCAACCTGATCGTTGGAACCTGCCGCGTCTGGCGCGGTCCGGCAGCGGATGCTTCGGTCTGGCCTGGCGACAATGCGATCAGCAGGCTGCTGGCGGGTCCGCAAAGCCCCACCTGCGCGTCGGCGAATGCCATGGTGCGCTCGCTCGCGGCGGGAGGACCGGCCTTCAGCGCGGCCGAGGCGCAAAGCTCCGGGTCGCAGGTGATCTATGCCGGAATTGCCGGAAGCGCCGACGGCGGAGCAACCGCGGGCGGGCACCTCTTTGTCACCCAGGCGGCGCAGACCGGGACAAACGCCAGTGCGTGGAGCGATGTCAGCGTGTCGCCGGTGACGAACGGGGCGATTACGACCTTCAACCCGAACCACTTTGACATCTCTTCGATCGCGGTCGATCCGCACGATGCCACGGGCCGGACCGTCTATGCGACCGTGCAGGGATTTCATGTGGCCCATGTCTATCGCTCGACCGATGCAGGAGCGCACTGGACCAACATCTCCCGCAACCTGCCCGATGTTCCAGCCAACAGCGTTCTGGTCGACCCGGACGACGCCAACACGATCTATGTCGCGATGGACAGCGGGGTGTTTGCGACGACGCAGGTGACGACGTGCACGACGAGCAATTGCTGGAGCGTCTTGGGCGCGGGATTGCCGAACGCTCCGGCTATGCAGCTGAGGGCTGCTCCCGCGATGAGCACCGGAGACGGCCATACCGGCGAGCTTCGCGTTGCGACCTACGGGCGCGGTATCTGGCAGATTCCACTGCTGACCGCCGCTCTTCCCGCCCAGCCAGCGATCACACTCGATCCGTCTTCCCTCAACTTTGCGGACCAGGCCATCGGCACACCCAGCGCGGCACAGAGCGTCACGGTGACCAATACCGGCAATGCGCCGCTGACTATCAGCCGTGTGGACATCTCGCTGGCGCAGCTTCCTCTCGGTCCGCAGGCGGAGTTCTTCGAGACGGACGACTGCGTGGGCGGTTCTGTCGCTGCCGGTCAGAGCTGCACGCTTCACGTGAGCTTCGCTCCGGCAGCAACCGGAAACCGCAGCGCGACCATGACAATCTTCGGCAATGTCTCCGGCGGACAGGCGACGGTGGCGCTGAGTGGCAGGGGAACTCCGGGAGGCTCAGTCGTTCTTACACCGTTGTTCGTCAGCTTTGGCGCGGTCGACGTGAACGCGCCGAGCCAGGCGCAAAACATCACGGTCTCGAACACGTCCGGTGCCCAGGCTGCGCTGGGCACTGCTGCTGTCAGCGGCGACTTCCGCATCTCCGCGAACACCTGCGGAAGCAGCCTGAAGGCCAGCACCGGGTGCACGATCGGGGTCGTGTTTACGCCGACGATCTCGGGAGCGCGCGCGGGCAGCTTGACCATCTCCGCCGACGGAAACGCTCTGACGGCCTCGCTGAATGGAACCGGTGTTCTGCCCGCGACCGATTCCCTGGCTCCAGCGGCGCTCTCCTTTGCCGCGCAGCCGCTGGGCTCATCGAGCGCGCTCGAGCGTGTGATCCTGACGAACGCGGGCGACAAGGCACTGACGCTGATTGCGGCCAAAACGACCGGCGATTTCATCGCAGTGAACTCTTGCGGCAACTCGCTGACGGGGCACTCGACGTGCACGGTCGGCGTGATCTTTCAGCCGACGGCGCTGGGCGCAGCGACGGGAACCCTTACGGTCTCCGACCAGTACCGGTCGCAGAATGTGACGCTGAGTGGAACCGGCGTAGCTCCGCCGGGCGTTTCGCTGTCGCCGCTGTTCGGGATGAGCTTCCCGCTGACCGGCGTTGGCCTGAGCTCGGCGCCGCAGAGCGTAACTCTCACGAACAACGGCGGTCTCCCGCTTTCTATCGGGACGATTGCGGTGAATGGAGACTTCGCCATCGCGCCCGGCACAAACACCTGCACGGATCCGCTGGCCGTGGGCTCGGCCTGCACGATGCAACTGGTCTTCCAACCCACGGCGGGAGGAACGCGCAAGGGTACGCTGACAATCAGCGACAGCGCAGACAACTCACCGCAGACACTTCCGCTGACAGGTTCGGCGGTCGAGTTTGCGCTGGCGGCGAACGGGCCGCAGTCGGTGACGACCTCGAGTGGGCAGAATGCGGTGTTTCCGTTGCTCTTTACCTCGGGACCGGCGGTACAGGGCGCGACGGTAAGCCTTGCCTGCTCGGGGGCTCCGGCGAACTCTACCTGCACGATTACACCCTCGACGGTGCCGCTGGACGGCAGAGCGACGACGGTCTCGGTGACGATTCTTACGGGTGTTCCGAGTCTCTCGAGGCTGCGCCTGGAGCACCTGGAGGACCGATTCCTCTGGGCGGCGCTTCTGCTTCCTGCGGGATTCTTCACGATACGGCGGAGGCGTCTCGCCTCGACCGCCCTGCTGTGCGTGCTGCTGGTTGCGGCCGGCTGCGGCGGGGGGCGCCTGATTCCTTCCAACGGCGGGCCGGGCTCAGGCGGCGGAAGCACCAACGGGGTGACGGCTCCGGGAACCTACAACATTGTGGTGACGGGCTCGAGCGCGGGGCTTAGCCACACCGTAAGCCTTACGCTGGTGGTCCAGTAGGCATCCCCCTTACTCTTTTTAGATAAGTCTTCTATTTTGTGCTAGTTGCGCAATTTGCACAGCGCAAAATATTCATAATGCATGGGTTAACCCAAAAAATATTGATCCCTAAGGACTTATCTGAACCCTAACTTACCGAGCCGATCGAACGGGAACGAATCCAGTGGGAGGTTGTTTCTTCTCCAAAGATTGGAGAATCGGCCCATTTCGGAGTGATCTTCTTCCACTGCTTCTATTGTAGGGAAGCGAGGATATCTAATCGGCACTTTTATGAGTCTTGTTTTCTGTGATTTGGATCGATTTCGGGTTGACAGGAATTATGCGGCGCGTCCGGCGCTGGCGCCGGAGGCCCAAGCCCACTGGAAGTTGTAGCCGCCGAGCCAGCCGGTGACATCGACGACTTCTCCGATGAAATACAGGCCGGGAACCTTTCGGCTCTCCATGGTGCGGGCGTCGAGCTCGGCGGTGTCGACGCCTCCGGCGGTGACCTCGGCCTTGTCGTAGCCTTCGGAGCCGGCGGGTGTGATGCGCCAGGCGTGCAGATCGCGCTCGAACGCTTCGAGCGTGGCGTTGGTCCACCCCGAGGGTGGATAGACCGCGAGCCAGCGTTCGGCGAGGCGCGCAGGCCAGAGGGTGCGAAGGGCGGCGACGGCCGAGGCGGTGTCGCGGCGTGCGTTGCGGGCGAAGAGCGGAGAGAGGAGCTGGGCTTCGGGGGCGAGGTCGAGCTCGACGGGCTGGCCGGGTTGCCAGTACGAGGAGGCCTGCAGGATGGACGGGCCGCTGAGACCGCGATGGGTGATGAGCATCTTTTCGCGGAAGCGTACGGGGCGCTTTGTGGTGGCCACCGCGACGACCTCGGTGGAGAGGCCGGAGAGATCGCACCAGCGGTCGCGATCTTCGGGGTTGAAGACGAGGGGAACGAGCGCGGGACGGCAGGGGACGAGGGCGAGGCCGAATTGCTGGGCGAGCTGGTAGCCGAGGCTGGTGGCTCCCATTTTAGGGATGGAGAGGCCGCCGGTGGCGACGACGACGGAGCTGGCGCGAAAGGCGCCGGAGGAGGTTTCGACGGTGAAGCGCGGGCTGGCCGGTGCCGAGGGATTCGCGGACTGTGTGAGGCACTCGATCCTGGTTGCGGTGAGGATGCGGACGTTGGCGTCTTTGCACTCGCGCTCGAGCAGGGTGACGATGTCGTGCGCGGAGCGGTCGCAGAAGAGCTGGCCGAGGGTCTTCTCGTGATAGCGGATGCCGTGCTTTTCGACGAGCGCGAGGATGTCGGCGGGGGTGAAGCGGGCGAGCGCGGATTTGGCGAAGTGGGGGTTGGAGGAGAGGAAGCTCTCGGGCCGGCAGTGGAGGTTGGTGAAGTTGCAGCGGCCTCCGCCGGAGATGAGGATCTTCTTGCCGATGCGCTCGGCGTGATCGAGGACGAAGACGCTGCGTCCGCGGCGGCCTGCTTCGATGGCGCACATCAGGCCGGCCGCGCCTGCTCCTAAAACAACGACATCTACGGTTTGCACAGAGTCCTCAGGATTAAGGATATCAATGCGGGTTTGGATGAAGGGTGGAGGCGGGTGTTCTTATAAGTGGGCACTTCGACGAGTGCATTGGCGATTTGTCGTCAACTGACGCAGCGTAAAGACACCGCTATTGTTGCAGAGGTGGGTCTACCTTAGGACTTGGATGTCCCCCAGGTTTACAGCAGCCTTGAGAACGGCGAAGTGTCGTCAGGGAGTGTTGTCTGTCGTGCCACGGGTTGGCGAAGACTCGGGTGCAAGGCGCAGCTTTCTGTTAATGCTCGGCCAGTACTGGCGTAGCAGATTCCCGCCAAATCTCCATCCCAGGTCGGAAGCATAGCGGGTGAAGGTGCTGCCGACAGTGCGGTTTTCGTCGGGGTAGTAGGCATTGGCGAGCCCTTCGCCCATCAACGGGCCTATCAGGCCCGAATAATTGACTACCCTCTCTCCGGAGTCACTTCGCGTGATGAACACCCTGACAGCGGCATACTCCAAAGATTGCTTAAACGACAGATTTTTTTTCACATAAAACCGCGGGTCCTGATGCAAAGCAGACGCCAATAGAAAGGTCCCGAACATGTTGTCTGATGCGGCACGGGCCATTTCTGCCCCGAAGCGCTTCCCGTACCCTTCCGCGCCCTGGTGATACCCCGAGGGACTATCGATCGCCTGGCCGTACGCTGCGCCGATCGCCGCTGCCCCGATCGTTGACATCGCCACGCTGTTGTTTGCCGCCAGCTTGAACTTTTGCCTGTTGCTCAACGCCCCCCCGGTGGTGGCGAGGTCGGGAAATACAAGGGATTTCTCCTGCAGCAGCTTAAAAATCTCTACGCCGCCCTGTATTGGATTGGCCGTCTGTGGTGTTGTCGGTGGTTTTTGGGTTTGAGACGGCGCATCCGGCAGGGATTCAGATCGCAACTGTTGCGCGATCCCGCCAGTGCACATCAGGAAACATGGGGCGGCCGCAAGGATCAAGCGAAGCAGGATGTGTCTCCGCGTAAGCATCAGGTTCTCAGGACCGAAGATACGGAGGAGCAAGCTATTGCGGGCAGAAACGGGACGACGATATCAATTCCAATTGCTGTCCACCTGGTTGGCATGATGGCACTATATTAGATGAGCGATATTTATGGTAGGTCGTTCCGACACGACCTGACGGTTACAACGCACCTGCTCCAGCCGGATCGACCCACAACCCCCTTTGATGTTTCAGGATGTTCGCACCGGTTGCGGGTAAAGAGCACGTTCGGTTGGGGTCGATCGACTTTTCCACGTACTGAGATCGAAAAGATGCGAGATAGTACCGGACCTGCGTCGACTGCAAATCTGGTCAGTATCGTTTTTCAAGACTTTCGAAACGTGCATTGGCGATGATGCGCTCACCGAGAACCGGAGAAGGCTGGGTTATGCGAAGCTCGTCACGAATCTGTCCGTCGTGTCTCTGCCTGCTGCGCAAATCGAAGGAGTTGATATCGCGCAAGGCTGGAATCGGAAATTGTGTTGCTTTTCTCTCTTGACGAAACCATAACCATACGGTTATGGTTTCGTGTGTGAAGCCGGCCAATGCCAATCACGTGTTCCGTGCTCTTGCCGATCCGACGCGCAGGGCCATCTTCGAGGAGCTGACCCGGCAGGGCGAACAGACCGTCCACGCATTGACTCGCTATGCGGGCGTGTCCCAGCCTGCTGTCTCCAAGCACCTGACGGTGCTGAAGAGGGCAAAGCTGGTACGGCATCGCCGCGAGGGACGCGAGACTCACTATCGCGCACAGCCCGATGCGCTGGCGCCGATGGTGGCCTGGCTGCGTGACTACGGTGCATTCTGGCGCGACCGGTTTGACCAGCTTGAAGCACTTCTGGAAAGGATGGAGCCATGAGCACCATGAGCAATGCAGCAGAGAAGAGCAATCCAGCAGAGGGTACCCGTACCGTTGTTATCGAGAGGGTATTCCCGCACCCGCCAGAAAAGCTGTGGCGCGCGCTCACCGAGAGCCCGCTCGTCGCGCAGTGGCTGCTGAAAAACGACTTCGAACCCGTGGTTGGGCGGAGGTTCCAGTTCCGGTCCGAACCCATGCCGCAATGGGATGGAGTGATCGACTGCGAGGTGCTCGTCGTCGATCCCTTAAAACAGCTCTCCTATAGCTGGAGTTCTTTGGGGCTTGACTCCGTTGTGCTCTTCACGTTGACTCCAGCGGACGGCGGCACCCACGTTCGCATGGAGCAGTCCGGCTTCCGTCCCGATCAGCAGCAAGCTTATGGGGGCGCAAAATACGGCTGGCAGAAGTTCTTCGACGGTCTGGAGCGAGTGCTCGGCGGAGGTGCGGCATGAACGCCTCCACAAGCACGATGACGTCCAACAAGACAAAGGCCTCCAAGGGACTGGTCGCCGGCTTCTGGATCTCGACGGCGCTCCTGGCGCTGCAGATGGGCTTCACCGCCTACGCCCAGCTGCGGCTCCCGCAGGTGGCCGGGACCTTCGCCCACCTCGGCTTCCCCGCCTATTTCCGCATCGAGCTCTCGTGGGCCAAGCTGGCGGGCGTGGCGGCACTGCTCGTCCCCATGGTTCCGGCCCGGGGCGATTTTCTTTACCTGCTCAAGGAGTGGGCCTACGCCGGCTTCGCCATCACGCTCGTCTCGGCGCTGATCGCGCACCTCGCTGTCGGCGATGGGGTCGAGGCGTGGAGCTGGTCGGTGGGGACCGGGGTTCTCTGGGGCGTGTCATACTTCTTCTGGCGCCGAGTGCAGGCCGGCTGTTCCTGAAGTTTGGCCTTGTTGGTACTGAGAAATGGGATGAGCAGGTCTTTCGGAACGGAGAGAGACTATTCCCATGAAAAGCCCGTCGGCCACCGGAGCCGACGCTTTAGTCCACGCTGCACTTCTAAGGAATGTTCCCCACAGCTGAAGCCTCCAGGTATGCCCGGACCATCACGGTCAGCTCTTTCTCCATTGTCGCCATGGTGCCTCGCGTCACTCCCATTTCCAGCATCGCTCGGCTCACCCCTGCCATCGCGCTCAACAGAGTTGCTGCCACTATGTCAGGCTTCGTAATTGTTTTCTCACGCGCTGTCTGAAACACGGCCGTCATTGCCTTCGTCGCACGCGCATGCATTCCACGCGCAATGCGCGTGCCTTCGACGTCGTCGCTTACCGCATAGAGCGCAACACTGGCGTCGATGTTGCGAAACTTAGCCCGCACAAAGGCGGAAGTGATCGCCTCGGCCATCCTCGCAAGAGACGCTCCCTGTACGGCTTCGCACGTGATTTCCAGTTCGAGAGCTACGTGGTCCAGATGTTCCTTCAAGAGCGCCTGCAGCAGGGAACGCTTGTTCGGAAAGTACTGATACAGTGTTCCAACAGAAACACCCGCGCGCTCGGCTATACGTGTTGTTGTCAACTTCGCTTTGCCGTCTTTCAGCAAAACCTGAATAGTTGCCTGCATGATGGCTTCGACGCTCGCTGACGAACGCGCCTGAACTGGCGTCTTTCTTGGCTCGAACCGTACGGCGGCGGCTTTGCTCAAATGCGAACTCCAAACCTGAAGCTTCCTTCATCTAATCACTACGAAGTGTATAGGAGAGATGGATATGAACACGCAGAACAACCTCGGTGGCGCATTCACGTTTCCCGGAACCTCAATCACAGTTAAGCGGATGGGTTATGGGGCGATGCAAGTTGCTGGACCTCATGTTTTCGGCCCCCCGAAAGATGTCAACGCTGCTCTGGCGGTCCTTCGGGAGGCCGTCGAGAGCGGCGTAAATCACATCGACACAAGCGATTTCTATGGACCACACATAACGAACCAGATCATCAAACAAGCTCTGCACCCGTATGGAAAGGACTTGACGATCGTCACAAAGGTAGGCGCTCGCCGCGGAGACGATAGTTCGTGGATCATGGACACCTCTCCCGAGTTCCTGAGACAGTCCGTAGAGGACAATCTGCGCAATCTCAGCCTCGACGTGTTGCCGATTGTCAATCTGCGAGTCGGTGGCGTCTCTGCGCCAAGCGAAGCATCGATCACGGAGCCCCTCACGGTGCTGGCTGAGTTGCAACAGCAAGGGCTGATTCAGCACATCGGCCTCAGCAACGTGTCACAGAAGCAGTTCGATGAAGCTCGCCCAATAACGAAGATCGTGTGCGTGCAGAATTACTACAATGTCGCGCATCGAGAAGACGACGGCTTCCTGGATCGCCTCAACGCCGAGGGCGTGGCGTACGTTCCTTTCTTCCCGCTTGGTGGCTTTACGCCGCTACAGTCGTCGACCCTGGACGATGCGGCCTCTGCATTGCGCACGACACCGATGGTCGTGGCTCTGGCGTGGCTCCTGCAACGCTCATCCAACATGCTGCTGATTCCTGGCACATCCTCTGTGGCTCACCTGCGCGAGAACATCTCGGCTGCGTCGCTGCAGCTGTCCCAGGATATTTCGGACAAGCTGAACGAGATGGGCCATGTTTCCGTGATTTGAAGTGCGTGGATAAAGGGCGGTAGTCAATGACTGCCGCCCGATGTGGCTACAATCACCCCTGGAGCACGTTCGCATTTGGGGCAGGAACTGGAGCACGAGGTGATCGTGGCTAACGTGCGTGAGCTGCGAGCTATATCCCATAGCGATCACCAGAGCGATCAGGTAGATGCGGAGAAGCTGGCCCGCTACGCACATTCCCTGCCATTTCCGCATCGAGCTCTCGAGGGCCAAGCTGGCGGGCGTGGCCGCACTGCTCGTCCCCATGGTCCCCGCGCGGCTGAAGGAGTGGGCCTACGCGGGCTTCGCCATCACGCTCGTCTCGGCGCTGATAGCCACCTCGCCGTTGGCGATGGGGTCGAGGCGTCGGAGCTGGTCGGTGAGGGACCGGGGTTCTGTAGGGCGTGTCGTACCTCTTCTGGCGCCGCCTGCAGGCCACGCTGACGAGCGCCCGACCGCAGATCGTAGGAGTGCGAGGCGGCGACGACGTTGGGTAGTGGGTCATATTGAACTCCGGGACGACCAAAGTTACCTATAACCCTCTTTTGCGGGACGTTGGCCCGTAAGCCACGCATGATTCGAGGGCTCAAGCCTGAAGGTCGTTTACCCTTAACGCGACAATGATGTTGTCAACGTTCGTGTCGCCGCAGAAGCGCAAACTGATATACCGCTGGAGGGAAGTGGCAGATCATGAAGATAATCCGTCGCACCGATGGTTTGCTGATTCTTGGAGTGTTGGCAGCTCTGATTATTGGATGCGAATACTTCCCGGAGTCATCATTCACACTAGCTAGTGAATCCAGACTGCCAAGATGGAATACACCCCCGCCAGGACTAACACGCGGAGACGTTTCGCTTACGATGAGCTATTTCAGTATGCCTTGGGGCGGCAGTGCACGATTCAGATTGCAAGACAAAAATAAGGAAATAATAGAAAAGAAAAATGGCAGGGTGAGATGTGGAGGTGCTTTCCAACTAAAAAATCCCCCACAAGGATTTCCCCCTGGTTATCCGGCCTACGAAGCGATCACTGTCGATGGCATAACTGAAATCATCGAGCATAGGAAGATGGAGCCGATATTTTTATAACGGATGACCCAGCTGTTCGGAAACAGTACGCGGAGATTGGCTGCGGTTAGCACAGGTGAGGCGCGTAAGTAGCGCACGGTAGGCGACTCCTGAAAAGTCTCGTTTGAGCAAGTTCGCAACCGTGCAGCCGAGCCTGAATCGAAGTTGCCGATAACCCCGTTTTCCGCGAACTGGCCATCCGCACGGTTGCCGATCACTTCCGCTAAGCTGACTTTGCGGTATTGAACTGACTTGATCCTGCTATCTTGCTGGCTCTACGATGACACGCATGCGCTTCAATCTTCTAATTTGTTACATAGTTTGGGCCCTGACTTATGGCGCCGTGCTCCCGGCGCAGGCACCGAACAAAGAGGTTAGCAGCCCCACCATCCCAAAGAACACGAGCGCGAACCCGGAACTATTACGGTTAGTCATCGCTGATCAGTGGGATCGTGGTAACGACATGTTCGGCAAAGGGCAGGTAAGGGCCTCGTCCGATTTGGATTGGAAGGCGACAACAAAGCACGACGTTGAGCGTCACGAAGCCGTTCGCTCACTCCTGGCAGATGGGAAATTGAAAACCAAGGAAGATTTCAGCTACGCTTCGATCATTTTCCAGCATTCATCTGATCCTGCCGATCTGATGCTGGCGCATGTCCTGAGTTCGACCGCATATGGGATGGGCGGGGCTGACCGGTGGATGATGGCCGCTACGATGGACCGATACCTCCAGTCCATCAAACAGCCTCAGATCTTCGGGACTCAGTTCCGAACAAACGACGGTGGTCATACCTGGACCATGGAACCCTACAACAGGAATACTGTGACGGACGCGGAACGTGCCCTGTGGTGTGTTATCCCTCTCGAGCAGCAGGAAAAGGTCCTTCAGCAATATCAGAAAGGGAATCCTAGAAGCTCTACGGAAATCGAGGGTTGTAAGTGATTCATGGAGGCTCGTCTCAGTAACGAGAAACGCTCCTCTGTTTACTGATCTCTTTTTGCGCTGGCTCCCGGGAACCAAGTCCGGTTTTCGGCAACTTCAGTTATTCACTCCGAGCTGACCCACTACTCGACGTTGGCGGAAGTGCAGATTACGTTGAGCGCAGCTAAATTAGGTGCGAGAGTTGGGGTTGTAATGAAAAGGACCGTCCCGGTGGAATCTGCATCTGCATTCATCGACGCGAAGATCAACGAACTTGGGGACTGGCGGGGGAAGATGCTCGCGAAGGTGCGCGCAATCATCCACGAAGCTGACCCTGAGATCGTCGAAGAGTGGAAGTGGATGGGGACTCCCGTCTTCTCCCACGGCGGCATCGTCTGCACGGGAGAGTCGTACAAGAACGTCGTCAAGATGACCTTTGCCAAGGGAGCTGCGTTGGAGGACCCTTCCGGTTTGTTCAACTCCAGCCTCGACGGGAATGTCCGCCGCGCCATCGACATCCACGAAGGCGACAAGGTCGATGAGGCGGCCTTGAAGGGGCTCATCCGCGCTGCCGTGGCGCTCAATCTCGATCTCAAAGCCAAGAGCAAGCCGAAGCCTCCACGGGCGAGCAGCAAGCGGGCCGACTAGCTTCATCGCAGGTCTCGGCTATACCTCCTCCCAGAGGGAAGAGCGTTAGCCGCGATCAAGCCGCGCGAAGATGGGGCACCCGTGCTCGAAAGAGCCCACTCATGCGATAAGACCGCATGAATGGGGCACCCGTTTGTGGTGGTCTTATCGGTGTGTTCCGTTGTGGTGGGTCTCGATTCCGTCGGGAGCTGCGCGTGGGGAGTGCGGGCCGAGGCTAAACGGTGTCGCCGGGTTTGGGTTTCGGTATGGCCGGATCGGGGCGGATGGGATAGGGTGGCCCCTTTTGCAGCACCTGCTGCATCTTGTCGTCGTAGCCGTAGATGTCGTCGAAGAAGTGGACGTGACCGTCTTCCTCGACCTCGGCGGTGACGTAGAAGAGGACGATGGGGACGGGTGTCTTGAGGTTGACCTGATGGTTGTCGGGTCCGGAGTTCAGAGCCTCGCGGACCTTGTCGAGGTTCCAGTCCTGTCCGTCTTTGTCCTTCTGGCCTTCGAGAAGCCAGGCGGCCAGCTCGTCGGGCTTCTGCACGCGGACACAGCCGTGGCTGAAGTCGCGGCGGGTGCGGTTGAAGAGCTCCGTCGCAGGCGTGGAGTGCAGGTAGATGTCGTACTGGTTGGGGAACATGAACTTGATGAGGCCGAGCGAGTTCTTCGGGCCGGGCTTCTCGCGCACCATTAGGCCTCCCTGAGCCACCTGCTTCACGGTGTAGGCGGGAATGACCTGGCCCTTGGTATTGATGACTTCGAAGTTGTGGCTATCAAGATAGCTGCGGTTCGCGGACATCTTCGGAACGAGCTCTTTGCGGGCGATGTCGGTGGGGACGTTCCAGTAGGGCCGGAAGACCAGGTAGCGCATCATGTGGGCGAAGACAGGGGTCTGGTGCTCGTCGACAACCTTTCCAACGACGACCTTCATGGTGAAGTCGAGCTTGTGGTCGGGGCTGTAGCCGCGGAGAACGAACTCGGGCAGATTCACCATGAGGCGCGGATTGAGATAGGGCTCGGGCAGCCAGCGCCAGCGCTCGAGCGCGTCCTGGAGTTGCTGGACGCGCCGGGACATAGGTACGTTGAGGCTCTTTACCGTCTCGGGCGTAAGGCGTCCGTCGACGGTGAGGCCGTGGCGCTCCTGGTAGGCCTTGAGGCCCTCGGTGGCGGCTTTGGTGACGATCTGTTTGGGGTCTTCGT
Source organism: Edaphobacter modestus (assembly GCF_004217555.1). GTDB lineage: Bacteria > Acidobacteriota > Terriglobia > Terriglobales > Acidobacteriaceae > Edaphobacter > Edaphobacter modestus. Next base: position 3,555,622 of record NZ_SHKW01000001.1, on the reverse strand, counting down.
TCTGGTCGGCGGCGGTGACGTGACCATCCTCTTCGAAGACGAGCCGCTGCTCGAGCTCGTTGCCGGCAGGATAGGGGTCGCCTGTTTTGAGGGGCTTGGTCACCATGGGGAGCGGGTTGGCGGCGGCGCTGGTGGGCTGGAGCCGTGCAAGCTCGATGTAGTGAGCCAAGGCCTGCTCGGTGCGCCGGTAGAGGTCGGAGTCGGGCTCGACGGTTGAGAGCAGCTGCGGCACGTCGGTGACATCGACGGCGTGGTCGGAGACGAACTCGGCGAGGTTGTACTTCTTGTTGGCCACGTCGATGCCGAAGTTGAAGTGCTGGGGGTTGATGCGCCCGATACGGAGATCGGAGATGAAACGCATGACGGAGACGGTCATGGCGACATCGAACTGGGTGATGCTGTCTTCCTTGCTGGAAGACAGGGCCTGGATGCGCGAGGACCAGCGGGAGCTATCGTAATCTTCGGGGCTGAGGCCTTTGCTGGCCGCGTCGGCGAAGGCCTGGATGAAGCCACGGGCCGCGGGAGTCGGTTTGCCGTCGCGGGTCCAGGCGATCTCGTTGTTGCGATCGTCGTAGAAGGATTTGATCAGGGGCTGGTAGTCGGAGACGTTGGGCCAGCGAAGGAAGGAGAGCTTGCGGGAGGCGACCAGCGTCTCGATGTTGTCGGAGTAGTCCGTGCTGTTGGGCGCAGAGGTGGTCTTGCGGTGACGGTGGCAACCGGAGAGGCAGAGCAAGAGGGTAAGTGCACACACGGTGCCTGCAGAACGAAGCGTGACCTTCATCAAGACTGGACCATCCTGAAAGATTGAGACTATTTTCAGACCTGTAGGCGCCCGGCTGGTGCGAACTCTCGTTAGAGGTTGGAGACGCGTGGCAGACGGGTCAGGACTGGTGAGCAATCGTCGTTAAGAGTGTGATGCACAGACCGGCCTGGGTGACGAGGATGAGGCCGGTGAGCACAAGAAAAAGCTTGCGGTAGCGTGTTTCCAGAATATCCGCGAAGACTCCGCCGAGAAAGGTAAAGAGGAACGGGAGAGCCCAGAGCCAGGGCCGGGAGACGGCCTGCGTCGTCACCAGCGGAAAGAGGACAAGCGCCAGGATGAGCGGTATGGTGTTTCCGAAGTAGCGGCAGCGGCGGATTCCGAGCCAGAGGATGGCCGCGACCGCCGTGGCGACGGAGATGGCCGCATTGGCAGGAGAGGCGAAGAAGCCTCGCGCGGCGTCGAGGGAGAACCAGAATCGCGCACTGCCGCCGGTGAAGACGTAGGTAAAGGCAGGCAGGCGAAAGGTATAGGACGCGAATAAGACGGCCATGGCGCCGAGGGCCGAGAAGATGAGGATCTGCATGACGTGGCTGCGGCGGCGCTCCGCCAGATACATCATGAGAATCGCCGCGGCGAGGAGGCCGATCATGGCGGCAAGAAGGTGGGCCGCGGCGGTGAGGCCGAGCGCTACGATCAGAAGGGCGATGCGGGGACGCCACTTGCGCCGTGGCCCCTGCATGGCGTGGGCGACGCCGATGGCGGTGTAGACGAGCCCGTAGAGTCCCCACATGGCGAGGACGTCGTTGTTGGGAACTACGGAATAACGAACGATGTCGGGGCAAAAACAGTAGAGGCCGAGCGCGAAGAAGCCGCCCTCGTTTCCGAAGAGCCGGCGGGCTACCCACCATAGCCCGGCGCCAAGCCAGACGGCGAAGAAGACGAACGGAAGATGAAGGAGATATTTGACGCTCGAGAGCTCGTGGCGCGCCTCCCAAGTGGAACCGCTCAGGGCGCTGGAGGCATAGAGGCGGTTTTCCGGGCTGCGCATCTTGTCGATGGCAAGGAGAGCGAGCCGCTGGGCGGAGAGGGGGAGACCGGCGACGCGGTATCCGAAGGTTCCGTCGCCGTTGAGGTTGCCGCAGGAGGTGAAGTATCCGGCCAGGGGCGAGGGGCGCTCCCACATCTCGCGGCCGCAGCGGGCGAAGCGGTAATCGTCGGTAGAGAGCTGCTGGCGGGAGATGACCCAGAGACACTGCGACAGAAAAAGCACGAGCAGTAACGCGGCCAGCCGCTGGGGCCAGCCAATTTTAAATGCAGGAAGGTTCAAACGGCGTCCGCCTTCTTCATCGTCGAGCCATTGCCATGGGGCATCGCTTCTATCGTATCGTGAGAGGTATGCAGTCGCTTACTTTTACCCCCGGACTCGCCTTTCTCTCCTCCGACTCTCCGACGGCGCCACCATGGACGGTGGTCTTTGAGGACGAGGGAATTGCAGGCTACTTCTACGCCTGCGACCGGTCGCAGACGACCCACGAGGAGAGCATTCTGGACGCGATGCTGATCTACAACGTGGACGCGCTGGCGAAGAGCGACGCCCAGCTCGAGCGGCCCGAGGCGGAACGGATTGCGGCGGTGGAGTGGTCGCGCGACGGATTGCGGGCGGTGCTGTACCTGGATGGAACTCCGCAGGGGCTGTACGACTTCAGGGAACGAGCGGGCTACTGCCGCATGAACTTTCCCAACTTCCTCGAGGAGAAGGGCGATACCTGGAGGAAATCGTCGCATGCGTGGTCGGAGGCGGCGATCCAGCGATTTGAGAGCGAGCTTTACGGTATGGCCGGATCGTCTGACGCGAACGGATAAGGTTTCCGCGCAGGGATTCAACCGTTTTCTTATGCAAGTCCTGCAATTTCTGGAGGATTGGTTCGGGAAGCGTGGGTCCGTTTCGCAGTCCTGTCACAGCGGCTGGGGTAAGATGATTCTACGGTTGCACGAACAGTGTTTGCGAGCTTCTCCCCTCCGCAATGTGAACCTTTCCGGCATGGCGGTTTTAGCAGCGTCATCATCGCGATGATGGAAGAGACCGAAATCTACTTACCCCTCTCCGATCAGTGGCAGGTCGCCAGCATGAGCCATTGCGGATTGCCCGGAGCGCAAATTTGAAGGCCCAAACTCCCCACAAACATTACAACGCTCTGGATGGTCTTCGCGGTTTGGCGATTCTGCTGGTGTTTGCCCGCCATGCACTTCTGACCACTCATCTCCATTCGCTTGCCGCGCAGGTGACCGGATGGCTGGGCAGCGGCGGGTGGCTCGGAGTCGATCTGTTCTTCGTGCTCTCCGGCTTCCTGATTACTGGAATTCTTATCGACGCCCTCGATACGAACCGGTACTTCAAGAATTTTTATATTCGAAGATCGCTGAGGATCTTTCCGCTCTTTTACGGTGTGCTGCTGGTTTGCTTCCTGCTTACCCCGGTGCTTCATCTCCAGTGGCGGCTGGGACATCTTTCGTTTCTGCTTTACTGCCAGAACATTGCGATGAATCTCAATCCATCGTTGAAAGGCGTGCTCCCGGCTCTGAATCTCGAGCACTTCTGGTCGCTGGCGGTGGAAGAACAGTTCTACATGCTCTGGCCGCTCACGATCTTCCTGTTGCGGGAGCCGAAGAAGATCATGCGGTTTTCTCTGTCGATGATCGGGGCCGCACTTGTTTTGCGATGCGTCCTGCTCTGGGTGTTTCCTTCCGAAACCACGATGGAGTGGATCTATTATGAGCTGCCGACCCATGCTGACGGCCTCTTTATGGGAGCGTTCCTGGCGGCGGGTCTCCGTACGTGGAAGATCGAGGGGCTCTCCTCGCGGCTTCGCTGGCCTGTCTATGTCTCCGGGGTGGGAGCGATTGCCGTGGTCGCGATCTCGCGCAGGCTGGATTTCCACACCTTCCTCATGTCCTCGGTGGGATATACGATCTCGGCGGTTCTGTTCTCGGGACTGCTGGTGAAGTGCCTTCTACCAACCAGTCTGGCCTTCCGCGTGTTCAGCTCGCGAACGCTCAGGTTCTTCGGCAAGTACAGCTACGGCATCTACGTGTACCACCTGCTCTTTGCCCCGATCATGACGGGGGTCTTGTATTGGCTGCAGGCTCGTACGCATTCACGGATGACGGGCGCGATGCTTTACCTGGTGTTCTGGTTTGTGGCGTCCATCGTCGTTGCGATGTTGAGCTACAAGTACTTCGAGTCCCCCCTGCTGAGGTTGAAGGATCGATTCGCTCCGCCTGAAGCGAAAGGCTCCACTTCGGCTGCAGCAGCGGGAACGAATCTCATCCCCGAGTCGGCGGTGCAGTAGAGCCCACGGCAGCTTCAAGTTCAAGCGCGTGGGCTCCTGCCTGTCGTTGGGGTCTTTGCGTACCCGCGCGCACGCGCTAGAAGCGCAGCTCCATGAAGACGTCGGCGCGCGCGTAGGGCGAGTGCTTGGGCGGAAGGTGTCGGAAGCCGAGCGATTCATACAGGTGAATGGCGTTGGCGAGCCTTCTGTTGGTCTCGAGGTAGAGAGAATCGGCGCCGAGGGAACGCCCCTGTTCGATGGTGTAGGCCAGGACGCGTCGACCGATTCCGCGGCCCTGCCATGACTCGGCGACTGCCATCTTGGCCACCTCGTAGATGCCGGGGGCAACAGGAACGAGGGCGCAGCATCCGATCGGGATTCCGTCCGCAACGGCGAAGAAGATATGTCCTCCTTTGGCGAGGACGTATCCTTCGGGATCGCCAAGTATCTTGTTGTCCTGTTCCTCGAGCCCGAAGAACTTTTCGATCCATGCCTCGTTGAGGCAGCGGAAGGCCTCGGCGTCACCGGGCTGAAAGGGTCGCAATTGAACGGAGGCTGTGGACATCGAATTCTCATTCGAGGGTATATCGGCGAGACAGAGGGTCGAAGACATGACGAACTCCTTATGAATGTCAGGCTAGAAGCGGCCATGCCATACGTCCAATATATTGTTCGTTCGGATTAGGATGTTTCAGATATGAATGATCGTGATCTGGAACTGCGCCATCTTCGCTATTTCGTGGCCGTCGCGGAGGAGCTTCACTTCGGCCGGGCCGCTGAGCGGCTGCACCTGGCACAGCCGCCTCTCTCGCAACAGATACGCAGGCTCGAGGAGATCCTTGGCTATCCGCTGTTCCTGCGTACCTCGAGAGCGGTCCGGTTGACGGTCGCGGGCGAGGTCTTTCTGGATCGCGCGCGGCGCACACTGCGCAATGTTCGCGAGGATATGGAGGAGGCCCGCAGCATCGGTCGCGGCGACGAAGGTTTTTTGAGGGTAGGCTTCATCGGCTCGGGCATGCTGACGCCCTTGCCTGCGATGCTGGGGCGCTATCGGAGCCTGTATCCGCGGGTGCAGCTGCAACTGTCGGAGTCGTACACGTCGGGAGTCGCGCAGTCGCTAAACCGGGGCATGCTGGATGCAGGGTTTCTGCGCGACGCCGGACCGACGGAGGGCCTGCATGTGGAGGCTCTTTTCTCAGAGCCATATGTTGCCGTGCTGCCCGCGACGCATCGGCTTGCAGGACGCAGCGTCATCTCGGCCGGCGACCTGCGCGAGGAGCCGTTCGTCTTCTTTGCGCCGATGGCGGGCGCACGTGCCTATGAGAAACCGATCTCGCTGTGCGAAGCGCATGGATTCCGACCGCGCGTGGTGCAGGAGGCGCCGCAGTGGCTGACGATTCTTCGCCTGATCGGCGCCGGGCTGGGAGTGTCGATCGGACCGGCCTGCGTTCGGCAGATATCGGGACCTCACGTCTCCTGCCCGGCGCTGCGCGGCGCGAGGGTGATGAGCGATATTGAGCTGGCCTATCGTGCGGGTGAGGATCGAGCGGTGGTAAGCGCGTTTGCCAGCGTGGCCCGGGAGAGCTTCCGGAATCCGTCCCGCAGGCGCATCGATGCGGCGGCTTCCGCTACCCCAGAAAAAGCTTCTCGACGTCGAGCCAGTCGTTGACGCGGCGAAATCCCTTAACCGCGATGTTGTGCGGCGAGGTGAAGAGAATGCCTTCGCCTTTGAATCGCCGCAGCTGGCGCGGGTTGTCGTCGATAAGGAAGTCCGCGTTGAGAATTCCTTTGTCGCCGCAGTAGACGATGTGCGAAGGGGAGATGAAGGGGAAGTGGCGCTCGAGCCACCGGAACTTCTGGTGAAAGGAGGTGGGAACCTCCATGGCGGCGGTCGCGATGAAGACCTCGTACTTCTGCTGCAGAAGGCGCATGACGCGCTGCGATTCGGGCATGACGGCAAGGCCCTCGAAGAAGTCTTCGGAGCGGAGATAGCTTTCGAGGGCGTTATGACGGTCGATGGAGACGACCTCCCAGAGCGCCTTGCCGTGCAGATCGTCGAGGGTGAGCTCTTCGTCGTGATCGCGGTTATAGCGCAGCAGATGCTCCCCCAGAGCGTCTGCCATCACCTCATCCATGTCGACACAGATTCTCTTCACAGAGCTCTCACGATCGACGCAGCGATGCTTTCGTTCTTTACCGGCTTCTTCTGCGGAGCGTCGCGAGCGGGGTCCCAGTAGAGCAGCCGTCCACAGGTCTCGCAGGTGAACATGGCTTCGTCGTTGCTGCGCTCACGCAGATCGTTCCAGCGCTGCGGCCGCACCATCATCTGGCAGGCGGAGCACTTCTGATCGACCCCCTCGGCCAGGGCGGTGCCGCGAGATTTTGCCACGCGATCGTACGTGGAGAGGGAGCTCTCGCCGATCTGGGGACGAAGCTCGTTGCGTTTTGCGTGGACCTCGGCAAGCAGCGCGCGGTCGCGCTCGAGAGCCTCGGCGGCGCGGGCGCTTTCGGCGGCATGCTCCTGGGCGAGGTTGGCGACGGTCTCTTCGGCCGTGAGCTTTGCGGCCTCAAGCTGCTCGGTACGCTCCATGCTTTCGAGCTCTGCATCCTCCAGCCGGGTGATCTCGCCTTCGGCGAAGGTGATCTCGTGTTCGAGAGCGGAGGCCTGCGCGGTGGTGGTTACGACATCCATCTGCTTGCGGAGACGAGCTGCCTTCTGCTGGTGGTCCTTGATGTCCAGCTCCTGCCGCCGGCGAAGGACCTCCTCTTTCGCAAGATCTTCCGTGACGGATCGAAGCTGACGCTTCGCCTCCTCGTGCTGGGCGGCGAGACGGGCCATCCGCTTGGGCAGCTCAGCCATCTCCTCGGTCAGGCGACGGACCTCGAGGTCGAAGCCCTGGAGCACAATCATCATTTCCAGATCCGGATGCATGGGTACCTTCCCCTTTTCCGGATCGCAACTGGGAACCTTTTTTGCAATAGCCGGAAAAATCGCAGTCTAGCATGGCCCGCCGGCGCGAACCAATTGAGGCACATGCAAAGCTCTGCGGCGTTGAGAAGGCCTGGACATTGGGGGATAATGGGAGCACTACGAACCGTCGCCCTCCCGTGTGTAAGTTCCGGCAAAGCGGCGGACGATGTTTTATTTGCCCCGTGGGCACTCTTCCTGCACACATCCCCTCAGGACTGGTCTGTATATGCAACTCTGGAATGAATACGAAGGTCAAACGATCGCTGAAGCCTATCCGTTGAAAAAGCTGATCCGCCCAGAGGGGCGAAGCGCCTTCTTCCTGACCACCAACGGCACGGGAACCCCCGCGTTGGTGCGCCTGATCGAGGCACACTTCGACGAACCCGAGATTCTGGAGCGGTGGCGCATGGTCTCGGAGATCAAGCAGGAAAACCTGGTGGCGATGCGGAAGTACGGGGAAGCCATGCTGGACGGAACTCCCTTGGTATATGCCGTGATGGAACCCACCGAGATGAGCCTGGCGGAGCTGCTACAGAACCGCACACTGACGGTGGACGAGACCAGGCAACTGGCGGCGAGCCTTCTGGGAGCGCTTGGCGCGCTGCACGCACGCGACCTGGTGCATGAGCACATCGAACCTTCGAATGTTCTCGCAGCGGGCGAGACGGTGAAGCTGCGCAGCGACTGCGTGAGAGAGGCAGCGTCGCCGGACGGGGACGAGAGCGAGGTTGCTCGAAAAAAAGCGGCAGACGTGCATGACCTGGCCATCGTCCTGCTGCAGGCGATGACGGGAAGACGGACCCTGCAGGGTTCGGCTACGTTGCTGCCTTCGCCCTTCGACGGCATTATTCGCAATGGCCTCAGTGGAAAGTGGGGTCTGGGCGAGATGGCGGCCGCACTAGGTCCGGTTTCGCCGGTACAGGTGGCAGCTGCGGCTCAGCGCCCTGCCGCACAGGCCGCGCAAGGTGCGCAGAAGGAACCGGCGGGGGAGAGGGCCGCGAAGCCACCAGTCACCGCCGGGCCAATCACCATGGAGCCGGGCCAATCTAGCACGAAGGCCTCAGCCAACTTATTCGATGGCATAGAAGAGGCGAAGACTGCGGAGAAGGCGAAGCAGGCCCAGACGAGACCTGGGATACCGCTCAGGCCTGAGAGGCCGGTGCGACCGGCGATTCCGTCGCAGACTCCTGATGTAAGACACCGCATCGTAAAGCCGGTGCAAGATGACCCCCGGCGTATGCGGCTGTGGATCGTGGCGGCGGTGGCGATTGTGCTGATCCTGTTCTTCGTCTGGCGGCTGACAAGGAGCGGAGCCACAGCCGGGGCCAGCGCGGATGCGCGGCCGACGACAGCGCAGCCAGCCGAGGCAGCTTCGCCTTCTTCGGTACCGCACCCCACGCCGGTAACCCCGCCGCCCGCCGCGACAGATACAGCCGCGGCTTCGACGCCGTCCACAGCGTCCACGGCACGGACGCAATGGCACGTTGTGGCCTACACCTACAACCACGAGGCGCAGGCACAACAGAAGGCCGAGGAATTAAAAAAACAACATTCGTCGCTAAATCCAGAGGTCTTTTCTCCCAACGGGCGGGCACCCTATCTGGTGACCGTGGGGGGTGCGATGACCCGCGAAGAGGCAGCCGCATTTAAGCGAAAGGCTCGCGGCGCCGGTCTTCCGCGCGACCTGTACACCCAGAACTACGCTCGCTGAGGAGCGGATGCGGAAGGGGATTGCCCCATCAGCGGGGCAATCTTAAAAATTCGGGCGATAATTGAATCTCTCCCGCCTGCCGGGAATCGAAAACTCACCCATGGCATCGAGCACAATAGAGCTACCCGGCTCCCCGCTATCGGAGCGCACCCAGGAACAAACGGTTGGTCATGCTCCTGCCAACGTCTGGCGGCCAAGGATCAATCCGTGGATCGTCGCCATGACGGTAACACTGGCGACGTTCATGGAGGTGCTGGACAGTTCGATCGCGAACGTCGCGCTGCCGCATATTGCCGGTGGGCTGGGCGCAAGCCAGGACGAGGCGACATGGGTGCTGACGGCATACCTGGTCGCGAACGCCGTGATTCTACCGGCGGGCGCGTACATGACGACCTTTATCGGACGTAAGAAGTTCTACATGATCTGCGTGGTGCTGTTCGGCATCAGCTCGGCGCTGTGCGGGTTGGCACCCTCGCTTCCGCTGCTGGTTTTCTTTCGCATCCTGCAGGGTATCGGCGGTGGCGGACTGGCTCCTTCCGAGCAGGCGATTCTGGCCGACACCTTTCCACCGGAGAAGCGCGGACAGGCCTTCGCGATGTACGGTCTCGCCGTTGTGGTCGCGCCGGCGATCGGTCCTACGCTGGGCGGATGGATTACGGACAACTACGACTGGCGCTGGATCTTCTTCCTGAACGTTCCGATTTGTCTATTGTCTCTGTTTCTGACGTCGCGGATTGTCGAGGATCCACCGTGGGTGGAGGAGCAGGTGAAGCAGTCAAAGAAGGGCGGCATTAAGCTCGACTTTCTCGGTTTTGCGCTGCTGGGGTTGACCTTCGGCTCGCTGGAATTTGTGTTGGACAAGGGCCAGGAGGACGACTGGTTCGCCTCGAAGCTGATCACGTTGTTCGTCATCACGATGATTGTTGCGTTCGTCACGATGATCTGGTGGGAGCTGCGTCAACTGCGTATAGGGAATCGCCCCATCGTGAACCTGACGCTGTTCAGGCGGCGCAATTTCTCAATCGGCTTCATCCTGATGTTCGTGCTTGGCTTCTCGCTGTATGGCACGACCGTCCTGATTCCGCAGTTTGTGCAGACGCTGCTGGGGTACACGGCTGAGCTTGCGGGCCTGGTGCTTTCGCCTGCGGGCCTGATGATGATGGCGATGATGCCGGTGGTGGGCTTTCTCTCAAGCAAGGTCGATCCGCGAAAGCTGATGGGCTACGGCTTCCTCATGCTAACGGTGTCGCTGATCACGATGCACACGATGGACCTGGGGATCAGCTACGGTCGGCTGGTCTTCCTGCGTATCTTCCAGGCTTCGGGACTCGCCTTCCTCTTTATTCCGATCAACATGATCGCGTACATCGGCGTGAAGCAGTCGGAGAGCAATGACGTCTCTGGCCTGACGAACCTTGCGCGTAACATCGGCGGATCGTGCGGAACCGCGTTTGTGGCCACGATGCTTACGCGACTGACGGCGGCGCATGAGACCCAGATGGTCCGCAACCTCACTCCGGGGAACCCGGGCTTCGTCGACCAGGTGAAGAAGCTGAAGGGAATGTTCGGCGGACACGCAGGGGGCGACCCGATGGTCGGGCAGGGAGCCCACACCGCGCAGGCTTATATCTACAACCAACTGCATCGTCAGGCAGGAATGCTCGCCTACCTGGACATCATCCAGTACCTCAGCATCTTCTGCGCGTGCATGCTTCCGCTGCTGTTCTTCATCCCGCGGCCACCGAAGAACGCCAGCCCGTCGGCAGGCCACTAAAGCCCGGCCCAAGGTCTGCGTTGATCTGGTCCGATCGTTCTGGAGATTTCCGGCGCGTCATGAGTGTTTGTGTTAGTGTTGTGCGTGTCACGGGCCCCGTGAGGTGCGCAAATGGCGATCACACCGCCTCGGGCACTGCATGTCCCCTGTTCAAATTGTTTCAATCGACTGCCCCCTCTTGGCTTGACGGGTACTCCGACTGCCGACAATACCTCCCTGACCTGCACGGCCTTTGAGGGACAGGTAGTCACTTTCACCGGGAATTTCATCAACGCCACCTTCACCGGGACATACAGCATCCACGGTGGATGCGCCGCTGGTGATCAGGGAAGCGTCTCGGACATCAACATTCCTTATATCGCTAACCTTTTGAACGGAACCTTCCATTCCACACAAGGGAACTTCAACGTGGGCAGGTGGCATCGGTCAGAGCGGCAGCGCCAGCTCTGAGGGTAGCTTTGAAATCACCGGAACTGCCACTTTCGATACGCACTGCTTCAGTGCGGAGATGATTTAGGCCGGGATCATTTCCTTCCGGCAGTTTCATTGTTGGCATGTCGGTAGCTCTCGAATTTGAGACTAGCAACGGGCGTCGTCACTTTTGTCGGGACCCTGAACCAGCATAGAAGTGAAATTAGCGGGAACTACACCGTCTCTGGTGGCAGCTGTACTGATAACAGTACGCAGTCCTGCGTGTTTCGAGCCCATGGGATTATTGAGGCGCCCGGACACGCGCTTCGGTACGGGCACCATGCCCTCTACCGCAAGAATGCAGGTCACACTGCCCGAAGGCAGTGAGAATTGGGAGGAAGCACAATGAAGAGGATGCAAGGTGGCGCAACGAAGAGGACTTTTGGCCTATGCCTATTGATGGCGACTCTACTGGTCGGGCCTGCTGTCGCAAAGACAGATGCCGTCCTGGACTGGAACGTAATTGCGATCAACATCACGAGCGGCCAGAACCCGTTCGTCCAGGCGCGATATGCAGCGATTGTGCAACTCGCTGTCTTTGAAGCCGTCAACTCCATCACTGGCGACTATCGACCGTATCTTGGGAACATCGTCGCGCCCCATGGCGCCTCGGCCGACGCAGCAGCCATCCAGGCTGCCTATCGAGTGCTCAGTACCTATTTCCCGGCCAGCTTGACGGTGCTTGATGCTGCTCGTGCGAATTCGCTGGGTTTGATACCGGACGGTCCAGCCAAGAGTAAAGGCATAGCGACGGGCGACGCCGCAGCGTATGCGATGATCGCTCTTCGAGCCAACGACGGCTCGTCGCCGCCGCAATTCAAGATACCCGCCCCGCCTGTTCCAGGTGAATGGCAGGCCACACCGAGTTGTCCAATCGTGAATGGAACCGCGGTCGGAGTCTTCTTTCAATGGCAGAACGTAAAGCCGTTCGGCATCCCGAGTGCGAGTGAGTTTCTCCTCAATCCGCCGCCAGCGCTCAAGAGTCGCGAATACGCGAAAGCGTACAACGAGGTGATGTCGGTAGGGAGCCTCAACAGCACAGAGCGGCCACAAGATCGGGCTGATGTCGTGGTCTTCTACGCGGCCTCCTCGCCAACCCTGATATTCAATCAGGCCGCAAGGCAGGTCGCGCAACAACAGTGGCGTTCGCTGTCCGAGAACGCCCGAGCCCTGGCCCTCATCAACATGGCGATCAACGACGGCGCGATCGCTTCATTCTTCAACAAGTACCACTACAACTTCTGGCGTCCCGAAACCGCGATCCGTGCAGGTGACACGGACGGCAACCGGAAGACCGACCCCGATCCGAACTACCTGCCATTCATCCTGACCCCATGTTTCCCGGGCTATCCCTCAAACCACGGCAGCTTATCCAATGCGGGAGCCGAGGTCCTGAGACGCCTTTACGGCGAAGCTGGACATTCGATTACATTGTCAAACCCGGCAGTACCCGACATCGTGTTGCAATACGGATCATTCATGCAGATTACAGACGACATCTCCGACGCTCGCGTTTACGGCGGGATACATTTTCGATTCGACCAGACGGCAGGAGCTCGCCTGGGCCGGGCTGTCGGCAGAGCAGTCTACAAGAAGAACTTGCGTGCCATGTACGGTTACGACCGGGATGATGACTAAATGGTGAGCAGAAGGTCGATGGTGTCCTAACCGCACCGACAGTTGCTGTTCACGGGTGGCCTGCGTCTGTGCCCAGCGCAGGCTTGTCCAGGCCGCGTACCGCGCGCCCCATCTTTCCTTCGAGGTCAAACACGATCACCTCATTTTCTCCCTTCTGCAGCCACGGCGCCGGCGTATAGAGGGTCTTCTGTGGGCCTGCGTTCCAGACTCTTCCGAGAGCATGGTCGTTGAGCCATAGCTGACCCTTGGTGAAGTCCGTGGTGTCGAGGAACGTGTCCGCTGTTTGCGTGAGACTGAAAGTGCCGCGATAGAAACATGGACCCTCACAGACCTTCTTCGCAAAGGGAAGTTTCTCGGTGTGGGTCATGGTCAGGGGATAGATCTCCCAGCCGAGAAGCGGCTTCCCTGCAAGCGTAACCTCTCGCGTGATTCCAGCGCGCTCGCTGTTGATGGTTTTGCCGAAGTTCACACGTCCGGTATTTTCGACCAGGATATCGAGCTGAGCACCCACGGTTGCGTACAGCGTGATGCGATCCTGTCTCAAGCGGCGGTCGATCGTTCCCGCCAGCTTTTTATTTACGTAGACCTTCGCATAGCTATGGAGCGCATCGAGCACCAGCTCGCCTGCGACATCAGCCTTGAGGTGCGTTCGATAGAGGATGTACCCGTAGGCCTGGCCGATCTGCTCCATACTTTCAACGGTGTCGGAGCGGATCGCGATGGGAAGGTTATCCCAGAGCGAGGCTGTCTCGAGCAGCGCGACGGCGGGCACGGTCATGGGAGCGGCGACCTTTGGGACGGGTGTCGGTGTAATCCCGGTGGCTTTGGCGATGGTGTCGCGCATGGCGAAGTACTTCGGCGTGGGTCGTCCGCTCTCATCGAGTGCCGAGTCGTAGTCGTAGCTGGTTACGTCGGGTTCGTAACTTCCCTTGCCGTCGGTGTTGGCTCCGTTCATCCAGCCGAAGCTGGTGCCTCCGTGGAACATGTAGATGCTGACGGAGTAACCCTGCTCGAGCATCCACTTGAAGTTGGCCACCTGTGCGTCGGCATTGGTGTGCGCGTGCTTTCCTCCCCAGTGATCGAACCAGCCTGCCCAGTACTCGCTGTTGATGAAGGGGCCGTTGGGACGGACCTTCTTGAGCGTGGCGAAGGCCTTCTCGGCATCTCCAACTTTTTCGCCGCCGAAGTTGATGCCGACGGGCAGGTCGGGCAGCGAGCCGTCGGGAACCTGCTCGGGGCCGTCGGCAGTGTAGAGCTGTGACTTCGTGAAGCCGGCGTCGACGAGGAGCTTGTGGATCTGCTGCATGTAGGCGTGATCGTTGCCGAAGGAGCCGTACTCGTTCTCGACCTGTGTGAGGATGATGGGGCCGCCGTTGCCGATCTGCAAGGGCGCGAGCTCCTGGCCGAGGCGCTTGATCCATCGTGCGGCGGGCTGCATGAACTTCGGGTCGGTGGTGCGCACGACGATGCCCTTGTCCTTGAGCAGCCATGCGGGATAGCCGCCCCACTCCCACTCGGCGCAGACATAGGGGCCGGGCCGAAGGATGACGTAGAGGCCCTCCTGCTGGGCCTCGCGGATGAACTCGGCGATGTCGTTGTTGCCGGTGAAGTCGTAGACGCCGGGCTGCGGCTCGTGGACGTTCCAGAAGACGTAGGTGGTGATGGTGTTCAGGCCCATCGCCTTTGCCATACGGAAGCGCTCGCGCCAGTAGGCACGCGGGATGCGCGGGTAGTGCATCTCGCCGGAGATGACGCGGAAGGGTTTGCCGTCGAGGGTAAACTGCCCGTCGGCTACGGCAAAGGTATGTGCCTTCAGGAAAGAAGAAGCTGCAAGACAAAGCCCCAGGAACGATGTCAAAACGATGTAATTTCTTCGCACTTCACTCCTCAAAACGGTCGAGCGTCGCAGGGACGGATCGCTGTAAATTACAGCACACTATGCGTTTCCACGCTGCGGCCGTCGCGCACGGCGGCGAAGAATCCTTTGCGGGAGGCGCTCATCCAAATGACGACGGGTCGTGAACGGTCACGATCAGGAAACTGATGACAGAAGTCCATTCCATTCAACAGAATTCCGCCTTGTCTTCAGGCAAAGTACTGGGACCCTATGTGCAGATTGCGGAGATCGAGGTGCCACCAGGGGTGTGGGAGATTCCTGCATCCTCCGAGGTCAGTCTCGGTTTGGCGCTTAGCGACCTCTCGGCGACCTGGTTCGAATCGGCGACGTTGCGAAACGGCACAGTCGCAGCGGGAAACACCAGCATCTGCCGCGTGGAAGAGTTTCGCAAATTCGAGATGAAGTCTGATGCGAAGTTTGCACTCTTCTCCCTTCAGCCGGAGGCATTTACACAAGGCGAAGGCAACAGCAGCCTAGGTATTCAGCCGTCCGATCTTCTCGAAGACAGTTCGCTTCGCGCACTGCTCAGCGTGCTGCTCTCCGAGCAACAAAGCCGTTTTGAGAGCGGTCTGCTGTTTCTCGATAGTATGACAATCACGCTGGCCGAGTATCTGAAGAGCAGATATTCCAGCATGGCGTTGCAGGCAAGGTCTCACAAAGGCGGCCTGGCACGATCCGCTCTTCGCCGCTGCATCGATTACGTCGATGCTCATATCGACCATGATCTCCGGTTGGAAGATCTTGTTCGAGAGAGCGGTGTTAGCGCGTCGCACCTCATCCGCAGCTTTCGCACGAGCACGGGCAAGACACCGTATCAATTTGTTCTCGAACGACGCGTCGACCGGGCGAAGGGATTGATGCGCGATTCCCGGCTTGGCTTGACTGAGATAGCGCTTGCTACCGGCTTTGCCAATCAACATCATCTCTCTCGCGTCTTCCGCAAGACGGCTGGCATTACGCCAAGTCAATTTCGCCTTGCACTGGGCTAAAGCTAGTCTCAAAAGAATCGCGCCTCGACCACAACGTATTTCGAAGGTCGAGGCGCAACAGGTTAGATTCCTATCACCGTCGTACGATCCTTTAGCTCTTGCAGGACCTCGCGGCCATTGCTCAAGCTCGCCTGCGGGAAGTACATATCCTGCTTCAGCGCCTCCTGCATCAAGTGGATGTATTCCTGCGGATCGGCGCCGGTGGTGACGGTCTGCGGCGAATCCACGTCGACCTCCTGTGCCAGCCGGTCGAAGAGGACCTGGTGATAGTAGACCGAAAAGCTGAGAAAGCGGCTCGGCTTTTCGGTACGATTGTGAAATGCATGCAGGCGATTGATCGGGACGATCACTGTCTCTCCCGCTGCGCACCGCACCCACTCCTCCTCTCCCTGGTCGTTAACTGTGACAAAGTCCGTCCGTCCTTGCAGGACGTAGAACACCTCGGAATACGGATGGCTATGCAGCGGGATGCCATTCTCCGGAAGCAGATCCATCTCATAGAGGCTCGTCGTGTATCCGGTATCTTCTCCGGTGGCCTTCCATGTAAGGCGAGCATTGCCGATCTGAACCGTCTTTCCTTCTCTGTGTCCAAGCTTGCGTACAGGTTTGCTGGGAGCAATTGATTGCATCTTCATCTGTTTTTCCTCACATTCCAGGCCCATGATTGTGCCTGTTGTGAGTACACCAGCGATGGTCCTGCGCGTTGTATCTGTTGTTCTCGAACCGTATCCGGAATTGCCGCGAAGCTGGGGACACGCGCCCCAAATAGAAAAGCAGCCATCCCAGGCGAGAGGATGGCTGCTGAAACGTTCAAAAAAATCCGGGTTACCTTTGCCTCCGTTGTTTTGGAACTTAATGCCGTTAGAACTTGTAGATCATGTCGACACCGAAGAAGAACTGGTTCCTCGCCGTGCCGTTGTTGTAGCCCGGACGGTCCCAGGAGTGATCGAAGCGGATCTCAGGCCGTACCAGGATCGTAGACCCGAAGTACTTCGTCGCATACAGCGTGTTCTCCGTGTACTTGCCGGGGATACCCGTGCGCTGGCCCTTCTTGTCGTTGAGCAGGTCCGAGCGGAAGCCGACGAAGAGATGCGGGTTGAACTCGCGGTTCACGTAGTTGACGACCGCATACTCTGGCGCCGTGCAGGTGAGCTGGCCGGGGGCGCAGTACGCTCCGTTTGCTCCGATCTCTGTGGGAACCGGGTTCTCGACATTGCCGGCGACGTTCGGAACCTCGCGCTGGTACATGTACCAGGCCTCGGTCGCCATGTGCCATTTCGCATTGAACTTGTGGTACCAGGTGGCGTCGTAGTGCTGCAGGTTGTTGTACGCATACTTGCCGTCGTTGATGCCGTTCGCGCAGGCGTAGAAGTTATCGTGATTCGTCTTCGTCGAGTAGTTCAGACAGGCGATGGCCGAAGGCTTGGCATCGTCGGACCATGGTGCTACATCGTGTCCCGCCGAGATGCCGAGCTGCACCATCCACTGCTTCGTCAGCTTCAGGGTCGCAATCGCACCGGTGTCGGTAAAGGGGTCGATCGTGTAGAGCAGCGAGTGCGACATGTTGTAGTTGTTCGGTGCAAGCTGCGCCTCGATGCCGGGCACGGAGAGGAAGCGGCCGATGCGAATGTTGAGACCTTCCTTCACGGGGAAGTAGAGGTCGAGGTACTCGAGCACCGGATCGAATCCGTAGCGGCGATTCTTCTGCAGCAGCTGCTGGCTGAAGTAGTCCTTGGCCGTCGTGAAACGATAATCGTTGCCGAAGAACGCCGTCAGGTGATAGCCCCAGTCGAAGTGCTCCTTCTGCACGGTATTGGGCAGGCGCTCGAGGTAGATCACCGCCTGGTTCAGTACCACGGAGTTGGGATAGACGTCGTAGGAGAGGGGGTAGTTGCTCTTCGACGATGTACTCCCATTGACGCTTGCGGCGATCCATCCATAGATCTTCGTCCGGCTGTTCTGTTTGCCCAGTGCCGTCATCAGCGGATAGACATTTCCATCCGGCACGCCGATGGCTGGCGAGCCGCCGTATCCCCAGTCGGAGCTGGGAAACGGAGGCGAATCGAGCGGAGCATCGAGCATCCGGCGCGGGGATGAAGAGGACGGAAGTTTTCCTGTCCAGTCGGCCTTGTAGTAGCCGCCAAGCCGCTGAAAGAAATTTCCTGAGGGGGTTGTGTGATTTGCGGCGTCGCTTTGTGCATCGCCAGCGAGAGAATCTGACATTCCGGGTACTTTGTACAGGATCCCTGCCGAACGGTTTTCGGTCGAAGCAATCTGAATGGCCTCAGAAGAACCACTTTGCGCGAGCGCAGCAGTCGCGCTGCACGCAAGAAAAAAGCTCAGGCACGCAGTTCGCGTCGAGCCAGATTTATTACTAGTCTTCATTACCTCTCCTGCCGGTGGCTTGTTTACGATGAACTCGTCGTGGAGATCTCATCGCCAGCCACTAGACGGCATGACTGAGCATACGCAGCGCGGCGTAAAAAAGCCGTAGGAAGTCAGTTAAGGATTTGTAAGTGACCTTTGAAATGAAGGCTTTGAGACAAGTAAGGTCTTGAGAAAAAGGGCCACGGACGATCGCCGCGGCCCTTTTCTCTTTGTGCATTTTTTCTCTCTGCTCGTAGGTTTTACACCGGCAGAGGATTGCGCTCTCCGAACTGCGCCTGATGCCAGTAGGGATAAGCGCGCTCGACCTCACTGGCCTCGTGAAGCTTCTTGACGTGCTCGGGGTCGAGCTTCCAGCCCACCGAGGCGAGGTTTGCCTTCAACTGTTCTTCGTTGCGAGCACCGATAATCAACGTAGAGACCGTGGGCCTTCCCAGCAGCCAGTTGAGCGCAATCTGCGGAATCGTCTTTCCGGTCGCCTTCGCAACTTCATCCAACGCGTCGACTACTTTGTAGACCAGCTCGTCATCGGGTCGAGGGCCGTTGTCGACGACAACCTTTGTCTGCAGGCGGCTGTCCTTGGGCAGCGGCTGGCCGCGGCGGATCTTGCCGGTGAGGCGTCCCCAGCCGAGCGGCGACCACACGAGCGCGCCGACACCCTGGTCGAGCGCGAGCGGCATCAACTCCCATTCGTAGTCGCGGCCGACGAGCGAGTAGTAGACCTGGTGGCCGACATAGCGCGCCCAGCCGTAGCGCTCACTGACGCTCAACGACTTCATCAGGTGCCAGCCGGAGAAGTTCGAGCAGGCAATGTAGCGCACCTTGCCGTCGCGGATGAACTGATCGAGCGTGTTCATTACCTCGTCGATTGGAGTCAACGCGTCGAAGCCGTGCATGTGATAGACATCGACGTAGTCGGTGCCGAGGCGCTTCAGGCTTCCGTTCAACTGCTGAATCATGTGATAGCGGCTCGAGCCTGTGTTGTTGGGACCCTCGCCGAAGCGGAAGGTTGTCTTCGTCGAGATCAGGACGTCCTCGCGCTTGTAGGCCTTGAGCGACTTGCCGAGGGCCTCTTCGCTCGAGCCGTTGGAGTAGACGTCGGCGGTGTCGAAGAAGTTCAGCCCCGCGTCCATACAAATGCCGACGATGCGGTCGGCCTCCTGCTGCGTCGTCTCCGACCACGCCTTGAAGAACTCGTTGTTCGCACCAAACGTGCCTGCACCGAAGCAGAGCTCCGGCACCTTCAATCCCGATCGTCCAAGCTGTCTGTATTCCATAAGCTATGGATGCTCCTCACCTTGATTTTGTTTCGAGGATAGCCCCATGAGTGAGAAAAAACTGTGAACGAGTGCATGCGCTGCACCTCGGACTGGGCTTATCCGCTCGCGGCCTCGCATGCCGGGTTCCTGACCCAGAGGATCGGTCTGTTGTGTCAGGCAGCGGCGGAGTACGCTCCAACACCCGCAAGGCATGCGCATCTTTTCGGAAGCTTTGGTCTAATCCTCGCTGGCTGTCTCGACCTCGACTGGCTTGTCGACCTGTGATTGATAGATCTCTTCCACGCGCTCGACCGTGTCGATCTCGGTGACGGGCTTGTCATCACGGATCCGCACGATGCGCGGAAAGCGCAGGGCGAATCCGCTGGCATGCCGGTCGCTGCGCATGATGTTGTTGAAGGCGACCTCCAGAACCCTGAGCGGCTCGACCGTGCGGAAGAAGCCGCGATCCTCGAGGGTGTGGTCCATCATCCATGCGCTCAGCTCCGCGATCTCGGCATCGGTGAGGCCGGAGTACGCCTTGCCCACATTCAGCAACTCGCCGGTCGTCTCATAGTCGGGGCCGCGCACGGCGAAGGTGTAATCGCTGAGGATTCCGGCTCGCTTGCCGTGACCGAACTCGGCTCCCGTGACCACGACATCGAGCGTTGCCAGCTCGCGCTTGAGCTTCAGCCATGCCAGTCCACGACGGCCGGGCTGATATACCGATTCTGCTGCCTTCAGCATGACACCTTCGTTGGCGCGTGCGCGTGCATCGGCGTAGGCGCGTTCGATGTCTTCGACGGACTCCACCAGCCGCGATGGCGCCAGCATCAACCGCTCGATGGAATCCCCGTCGGGCTCCGCGAACATGACACCCTGCGGCAGCTTGCGGCGTTCATCCACGGCGAGAGGAGAGCGTGCGGTCTCGACGAGACGCTCGACCACTGCTTCCAGCCGATTGCGTCTCTCGCGCAGGGGAAGGTTCAGCAGAAGCTCTCCGTCGGCGAAGATCAGGTCGAACACCATAAAGACGACGGGAACCTGCTCGCGCCACGCATTCGAGACGCGCTTGCGGCCGATGCGCTGGCCCAGCACGGCGAAGGGCAGGGCACGGCCTTCCTTGAGATCCCAGCCCAGGATCTCGCCGTCGAAGATGAGTGGCCCCGTGGCCGCGCTGCTGGCCGTCGCAAATGCCTCCTCGAGCTCGGGATAGCTTTCGGTCACATCTTCTTTATTGCGGGAGTAGATAGCGACGCGGTCCGGCTGGCTCGGATCGCCGCAATGCAACTGTGCCCGCATGCCGTCGTACTTGTCTTCGAGGAAAGCGGCGATGATGCGTTGCCCGGGCGCGATAGGAGACTCGGAGAGAGTGGCTTCGGGAGAAGCAGCGTCTGTCTCCTTATCTGTGTCGTCCCCCCTGGTCTTTTTCTTTTTCGCCTTCTTCGCAACAGCCGCAATCTCCGGCTTCTGCTCGAAACGCTCCACTGCTTCTTCCGGAGTTTCGACGGGCGAGGCGAGCATGAAGCCGAGCGGATGAAAGAGCCGCATGCGCGCTTCGCTTAAGGTTCGTTCGAAGGCACGCCGAACGGCAAAGCCGAGATCGGCCTCGAGCATAACGGCGTGGCGCACCTCGGCAACCGAGCTCGACGAAGCTGCCGCGATGGCCTCTTCCACCAGGCTCTGCTTCACGCCGATGCGCATGTCTCCGATCATCAGCTTCAACAGATACTTTGCTTCAATGGGTGTGGCCCGGCGCAGCAAGCCCTCAACCAGGCCGGCGCGCACCGCCGTCGTTCGCGCCACGGCCATGGCAGCGAATGCCTCGGCCACTTCGGCGAGGGATAATCGGCTGTCCCCGGCATCCTTCGTGCTGAGCAGATCGAACCCCGCGGCCCCAAGATCGCCGTGCTTTCGATAGGCAGCGGTCAACGCGACCTGCGTCGCCCCGCTTACCTCCAGAAGAGCCTTCGACAACAGCGCCCCTCCCGCGTTCAGCTTGCGCGGATCTGCCTCGGCGAAGGGGGTTCCGGCGATGGAAAGCGCGAATCTTCCCGCGTCTTCGCTCTCGGGAGCAGCTTCATGCACCGTGCGAATCGCCTCCGCAATGGCAGCCCGCTTCTTCAGCCGGCTTGCCTCGCCGGCCAGCATCTCCGCAAGATTTGCCACATCCCGAAACAGAGCCATCCAGAAATGACCTCATATTTACATCTTGAATGGATGCCGAAACCGGCTGCTCCATCTAGAATTTCCATCAGACATCCGTGGGCCACGTACGGCAAATCTGAGTGCCAGGAGCAACAAGTGGGAAAACGATACGCCAACATCCTTGAAACCGTCGGCAATACGCCTGTCGTAAAGATCAATCGGCTGGCTCCCCCGGATGTAAACCTGTTTGTTAAGGTGGAAGCCTTCAATCCGCTGGGTTCGGTCAAAGACCGGCTTGCCCTTGGCGTGATCGAGGATGCCGAGCGCACCGGAACACTGAAGCCGGGGCAGACGGTTGTAGAAGCGACGAGTGGCAATACCGGCATCGGCCTCGCCATGGTCTGCGCCCAGAAGGGATACCCGCTCGTGCTTTGCATGGCCGAGACCTTCTCGGTCGAACGCCGCAAGCTGATGCGGTTCCTAGGGGCCAAGGTGATCCTTACCCCCGGGCCCGCCCGCGGTACCGGCATGGCGGCCAAGGCGAAGGAGCTCGCCGACGCCCACGGATGGTTCCTTGCGCGCCAGTTCTCCAACGAGGCCAACGCCGACTTTCATTCCAAGACGACCGCTGTCGAGATTCTCGAAGACTTCCGTGGCCAGAAGCTCGATTACTGGGTGACCGGCTTCGGCACGGGCGGAACGCTGAAGGGCGTCGCGCGTGTTCTGGCGAAAGAGAGTCCCGACACGAAGGTTGTTCTCTGCGAGCCCTCGGATGCTCCGATGGTCGCGAGCGGCATTCCTCAGCCGCGCAATCCCGACGGCGAGCCCTCCGGTAGCCACCCCTCCTGGAAGCCGCATCCGCAGCAGGGCTGGAGCCCGGACTTTATCGCCAAGCTTGCCGAGGACGCGGTCAATGCCTACAAGATCGATCAGGTGCTCGCCATCGAGAACGCCGAGGCTATGAAGTGGAGCAGGGAACTCGCACGCAAGGAGGGCATCTTCGTGGGGATCACCTCAGGAGCCACCTTCGCCGGAGCGATCCGCATCGCCGAAAGCGCTCCCAAGGGCTCCACCATTCTCTGCATGCTGCCCGATACCGGCGAGCGCTACCTTTCGACGCCTCTCTTCGGCGACATTGGCGTCGATATGAGCGAGGAAGAGATCGCGATCATGCAGTCGACCCCGAGTGCCTGGCTGCAGCCGACACCCGCGTAGCGATGAAACTGATCTTTCTGCACGGACCGGCGGCGTCAGGAAAGCTCACCGTGGGCAAAGCTTTGCATGAGCTGACTGGCTTTCGCCTGTTTCACAACCACCTTGTCGTGGACGCCCTGCTGTCCGTCTTTCCATTCGGAACGCCATCGTTCGTTCGGCTGCGCGAACAGATATGGCTCTCTGTCTTTGAGGCAGCCGCGAAGGACGATGTCTCCACTATCTTCACCTTCGCACCCGAATCCACCGTCAATCCCGGCTTCATCGAGGCCGCTGTTGCCGCTGTGCAGCGAGGCGCCGGCGAGATCTGCTTCGTCGAGCTGACCTGCCCGGTCGATGTGCTCGAGCAGCGGATGGAGAACCCCTCGCGAGCCCAGTTCCTCAAGCTGCGGTCCGTGGAGGTCTTCCGCGAGCTCCGCCAGAAGGGAGGCGACCGCTTCCCGGAGCTTCCTTCGTCAGGGTTATCGATCGACACCAGCACTGTGGAACCCGCTGACGCGGCCCGCAGAATCTGCGAGTACTTTCAGCTCCGCATCCTGTCAGCCACTCCTGTCATCCAGAATCCCGGGACGTGAGGGGAGCCAAAAACTCTTAGCTTGAGTGTATTTCGTCTCATGAACCCACTCCTACGGGAGTAACATCTAATAAGAGATGCGAATTGCAGCCGAAATCCCGGTGTTTCTTCCCGGCGTGGCCCCCAGCCGCCACGATTTCGCCTAGCTGCGCCCAACTCGCTCTTTCCCGCTTCAATCCCCTTTGTACATAAAGATTTAGGAGTTCCTATGTTCGACCGCCTTGACCAGATGGAAGCGCGCTACGAAGAGTTGGGCCAGCAGCTTGCCGACCCCGCGCTCGTCACCGACCAGAAGAAGTTCTCCGCCACCGCCAAGGCGCACCGCGACCTCGAGCCCATCGTTGAGAAGTTCCGCGGGTACCGCAGTGTGAAGCAGGGCGTCGCCGACGCGAAGACCATGCTTGCCGAGGACGACGCCGACATCAAGGAGATGGCCGAGGCCGAGCTTCTCACGCTGGAGCCGCGCCTCGCCGAGATGGAAGAAGAGCTGAAGGTCATGCTGCTTCCCAAGGACCCCAACGACGACAAGAACATCATCATCGAGCTGCGCGCCGGAACCGGCGGCGACGAGGCCGCCATCTTTGTCTCCGAGATGTTCCGCACCTACCTGCGCTTCGCCGAGCAGCATAAGTGGAAGGTGCAGGTGCTCTCGACGTCGGAGACGGGCATCGGCGGCGGCATGAAGGAAGTTACCGCGATCTTTGAAGGCGACAAGGTCTACTCGCAGATGAAGTACGAGTCCGGCGTGCACCGCGTGCAGCGCGTTCCCGCCACCGAGACCCAGGGGCGCGTGCACACGTCTGCAATCACGGTGGCGGTCCTGCCCGAGGCCGAAGAGGTCGATATCAAGATCGAAGCCAAAGACCTCCGCGTCGATACCTTCTGCTCCTCAGGCCCCGGAGGACAGTCGGTCAACACCACATACTCCGCCATCCGCATCACTCACATTCCGACGAACACCGTCGTCAGCTGCCAGGACGAGAAGTCGCAGATCAAGAACCGCGAAAAGGCCATGCGTGTTCTACGCGCCCGCCTCTACGAGGTCGAGGAAGAGCGCATCCACCAGCTGCAGGCGAAGGACCGCAAGCAGCAGGTCGGCACCGGCGACCGCTCGGAGAAGATTCGTACCTACAACTTCCCGCAGAACCGCCTGACCGACCACCGCATCGGCCTCACCACGCACCAGCTCAACATGGTGATGGAAGGCATGCTGCAGCCCACCATCGATGCACTCATCGCGCACGACATCGCCGAGAAGATGAAGGCCGAGACCACAGCGGCGTAAGGCTGCTGCTGCCGTTATAGCGCGTCGTCTTTCGCCAGCCGGATATCCATCTGGTAGAACCGGAAGGTCTTCTCGTCGCCGGCGACTACGCTGTAGCGGTCGAGCACGTCGCGGATGAATTCCGGCTTCGCCTCCTCGGGAAGCCGGCGCGTCCACTCGATGAAGGTCACGGAGCCGAACGCGAAGAAGCCTGCGCGCGATCCGAAGTTCCACGACTTGTCCTTCACGTCCATGCTCACTACGTGCAGGCCATTCCCCTCGGCAAGCTCCGCGTACTCTGCCGCGGTCAGCTGCAAATAGGGGTCTTGATAGCCGTCGTAGTAGCTGGCCCATCTCTGGGACTTCCGTGTCTCTTCCAGCACATCTTCAAGGCTCTTGCGCTCACCCTTCGGCACCAGACGAAGCTGCGCCGACGCTCCGGTCTTCATGGCACCGCGAATCGCACGCAACGCTTTGGCCTGTTCCGGAATCCAGTGCAGTGCGTTGAACGAGACAATGAGGTCAAACTCGTCTTCGTAGCCGATCCTGCGTATGTCCGAGACGGCAAAGCGGAGGTTGGGGTGAGTGGCTGGGCCGAAGTGGTCTGTCGCAAAGGCGATCATGTCGGCGGAGGCGTCCACACCGACGATCCGGCCCTCGGGGAGGCGCGCGGCGATCTCTGCCGTTACCTTGCCGTTGCCGCAGCCAAGGTCCAGGACGCTCTTCGCATCTCCCAGGTCGAGCAGGGACAACACCTCCGCCGCCATCGCCTGTTGCAACGCCGAGATCCTCGCATACTCAGGCGCATTCCACTCCGTCATCGCGGATTCCCCGTCTTCGGTCCGATCCTACCGCAAGCCCTTGGCATAACCCCGCTTCTTCGGCGACAATTCTGCGCACAGTAACTCTGGAGTCTCCGTTGCGTTTTTGTTTGCCTGCAGGCCACGTTCTCCGGGTCGTCCTTCTGACCAGCTTCCTTCCGCCCATGGCGGCCGCGCAGTCACTCGTCGCGCCTGACACGCCTGCTCCCCAGCCCTCGCTGCCGGATATTCTCTTGCGTCTGCAGGAGAATATGTGGGATTACCTGTCCAGCGTTCCCAACTTCTTCTGCGACGAGCGTGTGGTCTCTACCATGAAGCAACCCGACACACGCGAAACGAAAACGACCAGCGAATCTGTCTTTCGTCTCGTGCGATCGAAGACGATTGGAGAGGCGCCATCCTTCTCCGAGACTCGCGAGGTCAGGACCGTCAACAGGCACGCCGCAAAGGGCGACGAGATTCATGGCCCGGCTATCTTCAGCGGAGCGTTCAGCACCGCCTCCGGCGTCGTCTCGCTCGAAATGGCGCGTTGCTTCAATTACATCCTTGAGCCGATGGGGCAACTCAACAAAGCCCCCGCTATTGTGATCGACTACACCATCAATCCTGACGTGCTCCATGACAACTCTTGCCCCGGCCCGGAGAAACAGTCCGGACGTGCCTGGATCGATCCCACCAGCTTTCGCCCGCTGCGTGTCGAGATGGTCATTCCCAATCACATCGACAATAACGGCAGGCCCACCCTGTGGACGTGGGCCGTAGACTACGCGCCGGTTGTCTTCGACTCAAAACAGTTCTGGATGCCTAGGACCATCACCTCGAACGCGGTGAGCAACGACGCCTTCGCCGAGTGGTCGTTTACGGCAAGCTACAGCAACTACCACAAGCTCACCGTAAGCTCGCACATCATCACCGATATTGATGACAAGAAATAGGTAGGAATGACAAAAATCTCACCGCTGACCAAATCAGAAAAACTCTTCGAATTATTTCTGCACGCTAATGATC
This sequence comes from Edaphobacter modestus, assembly GCF_004217555.1. GTDB lineage: Bacteria > Acidobacteriota > Terriglobia > Terriglobales > Acidobacteriaceae > Edaphobacter > Edaphobacter modestus. Next base: position 3,529,411 of record NZ_SHKW01000001.1, on the reverse strand, counting down.
TTCGGTTCATACGGATAGTTGTCGAAAGCGATCCGCGACCAGACTATCAAGTCTCATTCGATGGCTTCGATCTGATTTTTGAGATAACCCAGATTGACAAAGACAAAAACTTTGGCAAGATCTCGTCTCGAACTCCGGGTAGCCATATACGTTCCAAAATATCGCAGAAGAGAAAACAGATTAAATGGGGAACTGACCAAGGAATACCATCAATTCTTTTGGTCAATAATCAACTCGACTTAGTCTTCCAAATGTTTGGGACGGAGGAAGGGGATTTCATAGCTGCCATGTACGGTGAGTACACATTGGCAGTCAACAAGGTTTCGGGCCAAATTACGGACGCCTACCACGGTAAAAACCAGTCGTTAAGAGAGGACACTAATACCTCGTTTAGTGCAGTTGGCCATCTTTACACCCGAGAGAATTTACCGAAGATATTGATATTCGAGAATGTTTTTACGAAATCAAAAATCCCGTATGACAAGCTACCTTCTTGTTTTGAGGTCAGGAGATTTGCAATCACAACATGATTGCTTAACTGATATGAAATAAATCTGTTCAATGAACCCGGCGTTTGACAAGCGTCCCACTAATCCGTCTCATGGAGTCCTCTCGAAATTAACTGGAGGATCATCACCGAATGCGTCGTTGCCTTTTCCTTGTCGCTCTCATCTTTGCTTCCCTGCCTCTCACCGCGCAGAAGCTCGCCGCCACTCCGCCCATGGGCTGGAACAGCTGGAACTGGTTCGCCGGCAAGGTCACGGATGCCGACATCCGCAAGGCCGCGGACCTTATGGTTTCAAGCGGCATGCGCGACGCCGGCTATGTCTACGTCAACATCGACGACACCTGGGAGGGCAAGCGTGACGCGAACGGCGTCCTCCACACCAACGAGAAGTTTCCCGACATGAAGGCGCTCGCCGATTACGTGCACTCCAAGGGCCTCAAGATCGGCATCTACTCCTCGCCCGGCCCCCAGACCTGCGCCCGCTACGAAGGCTCCTTCGGGCATGAGGAGCAGGACGCAAAGACCTACGCCGAGTGGGGCATCGACTATCTCAAATACGACCTCTGCAGCTTCCGCGACAACATGAAGCAGGCCTACCCCAACGATCCCGACGCGCAGGACAAGATGATGCGCGACGCCTACATGAAGATGCACAACGCGATCGTCAAGACCGGCCGGCCCATGGTCTACAGCCTCTGCCAGTACGGCTTCGATCAGGTCTGGCAGTGGGGTCCGGAGGTCGGCGCCAACCTCTGGCGCACCACCAATGACATCAGCGCCAACTACAACAGCATGATGCTCATCGCTCTGGCGCAGGCCGGCCTCGGCAGGTACGCCGCTCCGGGGCACTGGAACGATCCCGACATGCTCGAGGTGGGCAACGGCAAGATGAGCCACGACGAGAACATCTCCCACATGACCATGTGGTCCATGCTCGCCGCTCCTCTCATCGCGGGGAACAATCTTACCCAGATGAACGACGACGTTCGCTCCATCCTCACCAACCGCGACGCCATCGCCATCGACCAGGACAAGCTCGGCAAGCAGGCCGAACGTGTCTTCTCCGGGGACGAGATCGAGATCTGGTCGCGCCCTCTTTCCGACGGCTCCGTGGCGCTGGCCATCTTCAACCTATCTCACGACCGCAACGTCATGCGCGGACTCAAGCTGCCGCTGAAGCAGGTCGGCTTCGCCAACGGTGCCCACGCGCGCGATCTCTGGGCCGCCAAAGACCTCGGCATGATTAAGGACACCAATGCCTTCACGCTCCCCACTCACGGCGCGGTTTTGCTCAGGCTGACAAAGTAAGCGGTCTAACTAGAGCCTGCGGAGGAGAGCATGTGTCAGTTCGAGTCCGCAGGTTTCTTAAACCTGCCAAAGAGGTAATAAGTCGTGGCGAAGAAGAGAATGAAGTTCAATATAACCGCGAGGCATAAGTACAAGTAGGCATGGTCTGAATGAATTCCTTGCGGGAATATGAGTGCCGCTGCAAGCATTCCTGGAATAGGGATAAACTCGGATGCCAGTCCGACAGCTGAAGAGATAACCAGTCTAGTAGTTTTTCTCATCTGCCAATACTCGCCACTTCAGTCGATGAACTGCAAGACCTAATCTGCGAAAATTACTTTCAGATAAGCCCGAGGACTCGACGCCCATGCTTCAACGCCGCAAGCCTGCCTCTCTGCGCCGCATCGCCGCTCTCGCGATCGCATTTCTCGCCTCTCCGCTCCTTCACGCGCAGCAGCAGCACACGCCGCCCCTGGCGGGAGTCGCCCATATCGCGATCCGCGTGCGTTCTCTCGAGGCCTCCCGCGAGTTCTACGAGAAGCTCGGCTTTGAGGAGGCATTCGACCTCAAAGATAAAGACGGCAAGCCCCGCGAAAGCTTCATCAAGATCAACGATCATCAGTTCCTTGAGCTCTATCCGGCGAACCCCGAGATTCCGAAGGAAGCCTCCATCGGCTTTCTGCACGTCTGCTTCGAGGGCGACGACCTCCAGGCGATTCACGACGATTACGTGGCGCACGGGCTGACACCCACGCCGGTTCGCAAGGCCGGAGCCGGCAATCTGCTCTTCACCGTTGCCGGCCCAATCGACGCCAATGGCACTGCTCAGAACCTGGAATACACTCAGTATCAGCCCGGCTCGCTTCACTCCAACGACCAGGGCAAGCATGTCGGCCAGGATCGCATCGCCGACTCCATCGGCTCCGTTGCGATCGCGATGAAGGACCCAACAGCCGCCCGCGACTTCTACCTCAACCAGCTCTCCTTCAAGTCCATCGCAGGCGATCCCATGTTTCTGCACATGCCCGGCAACTCCGGCCAGGAGATCGAGATCGCCAACATAGCACTCGGCTCCAAGGCACGCTTCATCCTTCGCTCGGAGAACCTCTCGAAGGCCGCACGCATTCTCCACAAGCAGAACATCTCCGTCCTCAAATCGAAGGACACCCTGACGGTCTCCGATCCCGACGGCAATATCATCATGATCCGCAGTCTGTAGATGGAGCCATCACGTTGACTCTTCAGCAGGCGCTTCTCTCCGCGGCCCGGCAGCTGGCCGAAGACCCTCAGCTCAGCGACACCGCACGCCGCGACGCCGAGTCGCTGATGCTGCACACCACCGGCATCTCGCGTGCGGCCCTGCTGGCCGATCCCGCTCGGCTGCTTACCCCCGAACAGCTTCGCAGCTACGAAGCTTCGATCGCCCGCAGGCTGCGCCACGAGCCGCTCCAGTACATCACCGGTGCGCAGGAGTTCTATGGCCTTCCCTTCCGCGTCACACCCGCTGTCCTCATTCCACGGCCCGAGACCGAACATCTTGTCGAGGCCGTGCTGGAGCGCCTGCCACACGACCGTTCCCTCGCAATCGCGGACATAGGCACGGGCTCCGGAGCGATCGTCTGCGCGCTGGCGACTCATCTTCCCCAGGCAAATCTGCTGGCCCTCGACCTTTCGCCACCCGCACTCGAGATCGCCCAGGCAAACGCTGTCGCGCTGAACGTGTCGGAGCGCATCCTCTTCGTCCTCTCCGATCTTCTGGACGCACTTCCCCGGCAGCAGAGGCAGGGGGCCTTCGATGCGATCGTCAGCAACCCTCCCTACGTCCCAGAGGAAGATGCCGCGGAGCTTCACCCGCAGGTGCGCGACTACGAACCTGCCTCAGCGCTGTTTTCCGGCGCCGGCGGTCTTGAAATTTACAAGCGGCTCATTCCGCAGGCCCACGAAGCGCTGAAGCCGGAGGGACTGCTTGCGCTCGAGATCGGCCACGGCCAGCGCGACGCCGTCGCAGGCCTTCTCTCAGGCTGGCGTGATGTGGACTTCGTCCACGACCTTCAGTCGATTCCGCGGGTGGCCCTTGCCCGTAAGTAGTGTCCGGTAGACGAACTTCAGCGTTTTGCGGTCGTATTGGTCTGACCAAGTGCTCTGATTGCCACCGGCTCGACTCCAAAAGGTGAACTAATTCTATTGACAGTGAAGAAAGCCCATCCATATAGTCCTGTGGCGCGAATGAAGAGCTGTTTCTAAGCCGTGAAAGAAAGCCGTTACGCGCGGAATCGACTTACTTCCGAGGCCCATCGTATGCGACGAAATCTAATAATTGGACCATCCAATCTGCTTCTGTTGCTTGCACTTCTCCCACTGATGCTGCTCCCGAAGGCGTGGGCGCAGGCAGCGGGCACGGCCAGCGTTCAGGGAACCGTCACCGACCCCACCGGCGCAGCAGTCCCCAACGCCAAGGTCACCCTCACCAAGACCGACACCGGAACCAGCCGCATCACCGTCTCCGACGGCAGCGGCCTCTATGCGCTTCCCAACGTTCCCGTCGGCCCCTACTCGCTCACCGTCGAGGCGACCGGCTTCAGCGGCTACACACAGAAGGGAACCCTCGAGGTCGGCAACAACATTCAGATCAATCCGGAGCTTACCGTCGGCTCCGCCACCGAGCACGTCGAGGTGCAGGCGTCCGGGGCCACGCTTGAGACCGAGACCAGTACCTTCAAACAGGTCATCGATCAGGCACGCATCACCGAGCTTCCTCTAAACGGACGTCAGGCGACGCAGCTCGTCCTTATCTCGGGTGGCGCTGTCACCGCTCCCTCGGGCGACATGGTCGGCAGCAAGAACTACGCCAGCTCCGTCGTCATCGCTGTAGCCGGAAGCCAGGGCAACTACAACAACTACGTCCTCGACGGCGGCTACCACACCGACAACTTCACCAACGTTAACCTGCCGTTCCCCTTCCCCGATGCGCTGCACGAGTTCTCCGTTGAATCCAACTCACTTCCCGCGCGCAGCGGCCTTCACCCGGGCTCGCTGGTCAATGTCGTCACCAACTCCGGCAGCAACCAGTGGCACGGCACCGCATTCGAGTTTCTGCGCAACAACATCATCAACGCGACCAACTTCTTCTCTACCGCCAAAGACACCGTCAAGCGCAGCCAGTTCGGCGGAACCCTCGGCGGGAAGATCATCTCCGACAAGCTGTTCTTCTTCGGCGGCTATCAGGGCACGCGCGAGAAGAAGGTCGGCAACTCGACCGGCTACTGCCTGCCCACGCCCGCCATGCTGAATGGTGACTTCAGCCAGATGCCCACCAGCGGCAACTGCGCCCGCGCCACCGCTGCGTTCCGTGACCCTACTACCGGAGTCCTTACACCAAGTCGCCAGATCAACCCGGCGACCTTCAGCCCCGCCGCCAGGGCCCTGCTGAGCTATCTGCCGCTCTCGCAGGCGGACTCCGTCGGCCGCGTCAACGTCGCGCTTCCTGGCAACAACACCGAAGACCAGTACATCGGCCGCGTCGACTTCACCTGGAGCCCACGCCACTCCCTCTTCGGCCGCTACTACCTCACCAACTACAACGCCCCCAGCTACTACTCTCCAACCAACATTCTGCTCACGACAGTCCCCGGTAACGACCAGCGCGTACAGAGCTTCACCCTCGGCGACACCTTCCTCATTACACCGAAGATGGTCAACACCTTCCACGGGACGTACTCCCGCCGCCGCAACAATCGCGGACCGACGGCCGGCGGCATCAACGCCAACACCGTTGGCATCAACATCTTCACCTACGTCCCAGTGGACCTCCGTATCCAGATGACCGGGGGCTTCCAAACGGGTTGCGGAACGTGCTCGCCCGGCTATTTCAACGTCAACACCGAGGACTTCTCCGACGATGTCGACTGGCTGGTCGGGAAACATCAACTCGCCTTCGGCGGCGAAATCCTCCGCACCGGCGATAACACCCGCGCCGGATACCTCTTCAACGGCAGCTTTACTTTTGCCGGTCTCGCGTCGGGCGAAACATTGGCGGATTTTCTGACCGGTCAACTGACTGGCGCTCCGGTTGCGTTCGGCCAAAGCCGCAGCCAGGACACCACCTATCGCCAGACCGTCTTCGGCCTCTACGCTCAGGACACCTGGCACCCCCGCCCGAACCTCACCATCAACTACGGTGTCCGTTGGGAGCCCAACCTCTATCAGGTTGATAAATTTGGCCGCGGCAGCACCTTCGACCGCGCCGCCTTCGACGCCAACCAGCACTCCACAGTATTCCCCAATTCTCCGGCGGGCTCCTTCTACTACGGCGATCCGGGGGTATCTAAGTCATTCACCAGCAACCAGTTGGCCAACGTCTCCCCTCGCGTGGGTGTCACGCTCGATCCCTTCGGTACCGGGAAGACCGTCTTCCGTATGGGTGGCGCCATGATGTACGACACCCCGTCGCTCTACATGTCGCAGCGCCTAGCGTCCAACCCTCCCTTCGTCAATGAGATCGGTCTGAACGGCCAGGTTCCCTTCGACGACCCATGGCGTGGATATCCCAATGGAAATCCCTTTCCCGGCGTCTTCCCACCCGATGCAAGCGCAACCTTCCCCACCAACACGCAGTGGGTGCTGCTGCAGCGGACCATGAAAACTCCCGTTATCTACCAGTGGAATGCCAGTGTCCAGCAGGACTTCGGCAACGGATGGATGTTCTCCCTCAACTACCTGGGTAACCAGCAAGCGCACCAGTGGCTGGGAAATGGAATCAACCCAGGAGTTTATATTCCGGGGAACTGGACCGGACCTGGATCGTGCAACGGTATATCGCAGATTCCGGTGAGCAGCGGAGTGAATACCGTTCTCTATCCGCAAGTCGGGCAGCCTTGCTCAGCGACTTCGAATACCAACGCCCGTACCCAGCTGTCGCTGGTCAACAGCACGCAGGGACAGGGTTACGGCCCAACCATGACGCTCATTACCGATGGCGGTACCACCAGCTACAACGGTGTCATCGCCGCCATCCAGCACCGCATGTCGGACAACTTCAGCTTCCTGGCCAACTACACCTGGTCAAAGTGCCTTGCAGTTGCCGACAACCCGGGTGACGTTGCCGGACCCGCGTTCGAGCACACCGACAACCCGCGGCTGGATCGCGGTCCCTGCGGCTTCGACGTTCGCCACATCTTCAACACCACCCTGGTTGCTCGCAGCCACTTCGCCGGCCTGCAAGGCTGGAAGGGCGCGCTGGCCAACGGGTGGCAGGTCGCGCCTCTCATTCGCATTCTCTCCGGCTCGCCGTTCAACGTTACCTCCGGGATAGACAACTCCCGGACCGGAATAGGCCTCGATCGGCCGAACCTTATCCCCGGCGTTCCTCTCTACACCGGCAACAAGATTCAGCGGACGGGCGCCAACCTTGCTTACCTCAACCGGGCGGCATTTACGCAGAATGCTGTGGGAACCTACGGCAATCTCAGCCGCAACGCCTTCCGTACTCCCAGCTTCTATAACGTCGACCTCGCCGTCAGCCGTATCTTCCCCATCCACGAGAGACTTGCCTTCCAGCTCCGCATGGAAGCTTTCAATGTCATGAACCATCCCAACTTCACCGTCACAAGCGCGAGTGGGGCCTCCGCTTTCACGACTGCGCTAAACTCCGGAACCTTCGGCAATGTCACCGGGGCCGCCGACCCTCGTATCTTCCAGCTCGCAGGCAAGTTCACCTTCTAACTTCACCGGCGTCAAAACCGACGAGCCGTTCCAATACGGGACGGCTCGTCTTTTTGCTACTCTTATGAAACTTCTGCACGGGGAGAGGACGTCAAAATAATCGTCATGACAGCTGCTCAGTTACAGGAACACCTTCACTCTCTCGAGGAACGCTTGCTTCACCCGGATCGCGAAAAGGATCGGAAGGAACTTACCTCTCTTCTCGCTTCCGACTTCAAGGAGTTCTGCACCTCCGGCCGCATCTTCAATATCAATCAGTTATCCCACGCGCTTCAGACCAGCTCGGCCCGGCCCGCTACCATGAGCCACTTCTACGTCACCGCACTCGGCGAAGGCGCCGCGCTGGCCACCTACCACATCACTACCGCCAACTCCACGTCGCATCACTCTTCGATCTGGGTGCAGCGCAACAACCGCTGGCAGATGCTGTTTCATCAAGGAACCATCGCCGCCTGAGCTTTACGAGGGCTCCCTCCCCCGGTCCTCCCATTCCCGTTCGCGATAGGGACGGTCGCCCCGGCCCGTCCGCTTGTCCTCTTCCTCCCACGTCCTCCGCTGCTCCTGCTCTTCGCGCTCCTCGCGTCCGTCGCTCATTGGCTCTTCCCCCTTTTCCTTAAAGTATTCCTCAGCGCAGAGTGATTCTGACGCGAGTACCATCGCGCTCCTTGAAGCTCACCTCGCGATCGCTCATCTCCGTGTCCGGCGAGGCCCCTACGGCTTCGAGCGGTGCCTGCCTGGCCCGATCGGCATCCGTCCAGCAGAGCATTCCGCGCAGGCAGGTCAGCGCCTGGGGAAGACCGGGAATCCTGTTCCATCCCTGAACCACGTAAGTGCGCTGCCGATCCGTCTCCTCCACCAAAACATCGTTGGAGTAGTTGATATACACCCGCACACCCGGTAGCTGCGCATCATTGCGATAGGCCTTGCCCAACGGATCCCGCAGAAACACCCTCTGCCGATTCATTGCAAGCAACACGACAAGAGCGACTACGAACAGCACGATAACTCTCTTCACTCGAACCTACCTGGACTTTCAACCCTACTCTACCGGCGCTAAGGCTTCGCCAGGACAAAGTGAAAAAGACGGCTCGGGCCATCTTCGGGAACGAGGTAAAGGTCGCTTCCCTTGAGCGCCATCGCCTCGGCCGTGTACAGCCTTCCTCGATCCGTAACTCCCGAGCGGACGCTGCGCACCATCTTCATGGAGGGCCAATCGTACCAGTCGATGGCACCGGTCGTACGTGTCAGATTTCCCGAGGCAACCAGCCTGCCATCGCCAAACTTGATGTCCTGATACTGATTGGGCGAAGCATTGTCGATCACGCGAAGCTCTTTCCCCTGGCGATCGAAGACGTAAAACTGCCGGCTTCCCCAGTTCCCCGCGATAAGACCATCGGGAGTCACAGCGACACATCCAACGTGATCCGCCACGGCGATCTTCTGTTTGATCGCGAGAGTGTATTTGTCCAGCTCCAGGAGAACCGCGGAGCTATGCGGTTTATACTCCGCAACCGGAACCCAGATGGAGTCGCCCTCGACCGAAAGTCCTCCAGGATGAAAACGAAGCCCATCGCTCAGCTCCACCTGGCGCTCAAACTTCGCGGTGGCCCGGCTGAACTGATGCAGATATCCCTTGCGATTCGCAGTATCGACCGATGTAATCCATATGTGGTCACGATCGAGGTCGACGCCCTGAACATGATAGAGAGTTCCATCCAGGCTGCGAACGTCGGCCAGCCGCGCCTGTTCGATGCCAGTCACCACCGTCGCAACCGGGATGTTCGCCTGCTGCGATAGCAGGAACGGCGAACAGCAAAGGCCGCAGACCAAAAGAGCCAGCGTTCGAACTCTCATCTCTCGCTCCGCCCATCTCATTTTATTTCTTCTCTTCGTGATACTCCTGCTCCGTGTTGATATCCCACAGCGCAGCTTTGTCGACTCTTCCCGCAACCAGTCCATCCACTACGGCCATCGCCGTCAGCATGCTGTGGTCCTGGTTGTTGTACTTGTGCATCCCGTTTCTGCCCACTAGAAAAAGATTCTCGAACGAGTCCGTAAACTCGCGCAACTCGTCGAAGCGATCATACGTTCCGAAGTATGCCGGGTAGGTCTTCGGAACGCGAACGACGTGTCCATCGCTCACATCTTCTGCGCGAAGGATTCCGATCTTCGCGACCTCCGCGATGGCAAACTGCTTCAACTCTTCATCCGCCATCTTCCACAGCGGATCGGTGTCGTAGCAGAAGTATTCAAGGCCGATCCAAACCTTCGACGCGTCTGCGACCAGATGCGGGCTCCAGTTATTGAAGATCTGTAACCGTCCCAGGAGCACATCCGGCTCCTGCACGTAGATCCACGTATCTTTCAACAGACCGCCATCCGACTCCTTCACCCTCAGCCGGTCGGCAAGCAGGCCCACCGTAATAAAGTCCCGATACTGCAGTCCTTCGCTGACTTCGCGTACCGCCGTGGGAACCGGAGCATCGAGGGAGCGAATCAGCTCGCGCATCGGCATGGTCGAGAAGAAATACTCCCCCGCGAACGTCCGTCTTTCACCCGCACCGTTCACCGCCTCCACCGAGACGACCTTCTCGCCTTCACAATGGATGCGATTGACCTTCCAGCCCATGTGAATCTCGCCGCCGCCTTCGCGCACAAGGTCCGCGACGTGCTCCCACAGCTGTCCAGGCCCGAACTTCGGATACATGAACCGCTCGATCAGGCTGGTATCGGTCTTCTTCTGCCCAAGGTCCTTCGATTGCCGTGTGAATGTCTTCTTCACGAAGTGCTTCACCGCGGTCGTAAGGCTCAGGCCCTTGATGCGCTGTGCACCCCACTCGGCAGAGATCTGGTCGCACGGCGTCCCCCACACTTTCTCTGTGTAGCTCTTGAAGAAGGTCAGGTAGAGCACGCGTCCGAAGCGGTTGATCAAAAAATCTTCAAGACTCTTCTCGGGTCGAATCTGCGAAACGCGCGACTTCAGATAGCTGAGACCTACCTTCACCGTCCGCACGGCTCCGAGATTGCCGAGCGTCGTCGCCGTCAGCGTGATGGGATAGTCGAAGAACTTGCGCAGATAGTAGATGCGGCTCTTGCGCGGCCGGATCAGCATCACAAGATCGGGATCGGCAGGCGCATGTGTCACGACTGCCTCGACATGGCCAACAGCCTCCGACTCCTCCGCTCCCTCAAGCTCTCTTGTATAGTGCTCGCTCTCAAGCGGACCCATACCGCGCAGCGGCGGATGTTGCGGCTGATCGACCGGAATCTCGACCACCCGCTGCCTGCCTTGATAGCTGATGAGCGCGTCCGACTCGGCCTCCGGCGGCATCAGGTCGATCCACCACTGCATGACGCGGTCGCTCTTCGAAAAAAAGCGATGGCCGCCGATATCCATGCGGTTGCCCTTATATCGTATGGTCCGGGAGATGCCGCCGATCTCGTGGCTGCTCTCCAAAAGGATGGGCTTGATTCCGGTGCGGCGAAGAAGCTCGAGCGCGGCGGTAAGGCCTGCAGGCCCCGCTCCGATGATGACTGCCTGTTGCATGAAGATTCTATTGGGAGTGGCCAAACTAATCCGATCAGTATACTCAATCGATTTCGAACAAAGGTACAGGAGTGACTTCAGTGCAGGAAACAACCTGCGAATCTTCCCGCCTCTAACTAAGACGGTCCTGCGAACATTCCGTTGCGGCCTTAAGATAGATAAGGGACAGGAAGCTGGTGTCCTGCCGCCACGCGGTCCATCTCGGTTTACGGAACTGCCATGTCTCATTATCTCGTCACCGGAGCCTCGGGCTTCTTCGGCGGAGTCCTCAAGCGTCGTCTCCTGCGCGAAGGCCACACCGCCGTCAACATCGACCTCGAGCGCGACGAGGATACCCTTCCCGGCCTTATCAGCATCCAGGGCGACCTGCGAGACGCCTCCCTGATGAAGCGCGTCTTCAACGAGCATCGCTTCGACGCCGTCTTTCACGTAGCCGCGCAACTGGCTCATGGCATGAGGATGGACGAGCATCTGCTGTGGACCTCGAACGTCGATGCCACGCGGCTGCTGGCTGAAACTGCGCGCGATGCCGGAGTCCGCCCCTTCGTCTTCGTCTCCACAAACTGCCTCTGGGCCTCGAACCTCGGCCATCCCGTCCACGAAGACCGCGACACGCCGGCCCCTGTCGAGCTCTACGGAAGATCGAAGCTCGCTGCCGAAAAATTACTCGAGGAGTTCACCGGCGATCTCGAGATCGTCACCCTCCGATGTCCCACCATCATGGACGCCGGCCGCCTCGGCCTGCTGGCGATCCTCTATGAGTTCATCGACGACCACAAAACTGTCTGGGTCGTTGGTGACGGAGACAACCGTTACCAGTTCATCTACGCCGAAGATCTCGCCACCGCCTGCATCCTCGGAGCGAAGTACGGCAAGTCCGATCTCTTCCACATCGGCTCCGACAATGTACAGTCCATGCGGCGGGTCTACGAGACCGTCATCGCCTCTTCCGGAAGCAGGTCGAAGGTTCGCTCCCTTCCCAAAGCACCAACCATCGCAGCCATGATGGCCGCGCACAAGCTTCGTATCTCGCCGCTGGGCCCGTATCACTACAAGATGATCGCCGAAAGCTTCGTCTTCGATACCTCGCGCATCAAGCAGCGGCTCGGCTGGAAGCCCACCCTCACGAACGAAGAGATGCTGCTTAAATCTTACGAATACTATGCGAAGAATCGTGACGAGATCAGCGGACGCACCAATGTCTCGACCCATCGCAAACCCGCATCCATGGGTGTCATTCGCCTGCTGAAGTGGATCTCCTGAAGAAAATTGCAACTTTTTTTCGACCTGTCGGCGTCGGCTTTCTCCGCCATAAAAAATGCCGGGCGCTATTCACGCCCGGCATCGCATTTTCGCTCCCTGCCAAGGATTACGCCGCTACTCTCTCCTTCACTGAGAACGTGAGACCATCCTTGCCAGCATCCACAACAACGTGGTCGCCGTGCAGCACGGTACCGTCAAGGATCTTGACCGCCAGCTTGTCCTGCACCATGCGCTGAATCGCCCTCTTCAGCGGACGCGCACCGTACGCACGATCGTAGCCCGCCTTGAAGATTGCCTTGCGCGCGGCGTCCGTCAGCTCCAGCGTGATCCTGCGATCCGCCAGCAGCTTCTCGAGATCCTTCAGCCGCAGATCGACGATGTGTGTCAGCTCCTTATCGTCCAGCGGATGGAAGACAACGATATCGTCGACGCGGTTGAGGAACTCGGGGCGAAATACTTGTTTCAGTGCATCGATCACGCGCGCCTTCGCCTCTTCAAACCCATCCTCACCCTGCGCCCACGCGCTCGTAAGTTTGTCGGCACCCGTGTTCGAGGTCATGATCAGCACCGTATTCTTGAAGTCCACCGTGCGACCCTTCGAATCCGTCAGGCGTCCGTCATCGAGCACCTGCAGCAGCACGTTGAAGACATCCGGGTGAGCCTTTTCAATCTCATCGAACAGGATCACCGAGTACGGTCTGCGCCGCACCGCCTCGGTCAACTGTCCGCCCTCATCGTAGCCAACATACCCAGGAGGCGCGCCAATCAATCGAGCCACGGCATGCTTCTCCATGTACTCGCTCATGTCGAGTCGCACCATTGCCTTCTCATCATCGAACAGGAACTCCGCCAGCGCGCGTGCCGTCTCCGTCTTTCCCACGCCCGTAGGCCCAAGGAAGATGAACGACCCTATCGGACGTTTTGGGTCCGATAGGCCAGCTCTAGACCGCCGAATCGCATTCGCAACCGCGCTCAGAGCCTCATCCTGGCCCACCACACGCTCGCGCAGACGGTCCTCCATCTGGACCAGCTTCTGCGTCTCGCCCTCCAGCATCTTCGATACAGGAATCCCCGTCCACTTCGAGACGATCGCCGCGATGTCCTCCTCGTCAACCTCCTCCTTCAGCATTCGCGAGGGCCTCGTCGCCGCTCCAGTCGCAGCCTCGGCAGCATCTTCCGCCACCGCCGCATCCTGCAGCGCCGTCAGCTCGCGCAGCTCGGCCTCGAGCTTCGGAATCTCGCCATACTGCAGCTCAGCCGCACGTTGCAGGTTGCCCTTGCGAGTCTCCTCCTGCATCTGGAAGCGCAGCCCTTCAAGCTGCTCCTTCAGCTCTGCAATGCGGCCAATCGCTCCGCGCTCCTTCTGCCAGCGTGCACGCAGAGCAGACGCCTGCTCCTTGATCTCCGCAAGCTCGCGCTCCACAACCTCAAGCCGCTCCTGCGAGTTCGGATCCTTCTCCCGCTGCAGCGCCGCACGCTCGATCTCGAGCGAGGTCGCCCTGCGCTCCAGGTCGTCGATCTCCACCGGCACCGACCCGATCTGAATCGCCAGCGCCGCCGCTGCCTCGTCCACAAGGTCGATTGCCTTGTCCGGAAGAAAACGATCAGAGATATACCGATGCGACAGCGTAGCCGCCGCCACAATCGCCGCATCCTTGATCCGAACCTTGTGGTGCGCCTCGTACTTCTCCTTCAGCCCGCGAAGAATCGCAATCGTGTCCTCCACGTTCGGTTCGCCGACATACACCACCTGGAAGCGCCGCTCCAGCGCCGCGTCCTTCTCGATGTACTTGCGATATTCGTTCAGCGTTGTCGCACCAATCGCACGCAGGCCGCCGCGAGCCAGCGCCGGCTTCAGCATGTTGCTCGCGTCCATCGCTCCCTCGGCCGCACCTGCGCCAACGAGAGTATGCAGCTCATCGATGAACAAGATAATCTCGCCGTTCGAGTCCTCGATCTCCTTCAGCACCGCCTTCAAACGTTCTTCAAATTCACCTCGAAATTTTGCCCCGGCCACCATCGATGCAAGATCGAGCGCACACACGCGCTTGTTCTTCAGAATCTCCGGAACGTCGCCCTGAACGATCCTCCGCGCCAGCCCCTCCACAATCGCCGTCTTACCCACACCCGGCTCGCCGATCAGCACCGGATTATTCTTCGTCCTGCGCGCCAGCACCTGGATCACGCGGCGAATCTCCTCGTCACGCCCGATCACCGGATCCAGCCTGCCCTTCCGCGCTAATTCGGTCAGATCCTTGGCATACTTCTCCAAAGCCTGGAACTTGCCCTCAGGAGTCTGATCCGTCACGCGCTGCGATCCGCGCACTTCGGCCAGCGCCTTCAGAATCGCGTCATACGTCGCGCCAAACGAGGCCAGCGCGCTCGCCACCGCATCGCCCTTCTGCTTCGACAAAGCCAGCAGCAGGTGCTCGGTCGAGACGTATTCATCCTTGAAGTTGTCCGCCTCTTTAAACGCCTGCTCCAGAATCTTCTGGGTCGCCTGCGCCAGTCCCGGCTGCCCTCCACCCTGCACCTTCGGCAGCTTTTGAACTGCGGAGTTTACCCCGCTCAGCAACTGCTCCACCGGCACGCCCACCTTGTCGAGCACCGGGATCACCACACCCTCGCGATCCTCCAGCAGCGCCGCCATCAGGTGAAGCGGCAACACCTCAGGATTGCCGTTCTCCGCGGCATGCTGCACCGCGCCCTGCACGGCCTCCTGCGACTTCACCGTCAGCTTTTCCCACTTGATCGCCATTCAAACTCTCCTCAACTCTTGCGTGGAGAACGCGTCTCCCAAATCCTATCCTCAAACCGCCACCATGCCGCATGCCGTTCGTGGCCCCACACCTACGCAAACACAAAGAGCGGGAGACAGGTTCATCTCCCGCCCGTGCACCTCCAGCGGAACAAAGCCTTACGCAGCCGATGCTTCAACCTCTTTGGGCTTCTGCACCGGGGCCGCCGCCGTCGCGGAACCCACCCCGATCTTCACCTGCTTCGGCTTCGCCTCGGCCTTCTTGGCCAGCGTTACCGTCAGCACACCCGCATCATAGTTCGCCGTTATCGAATCCGTATCGACGGTTTGCGAAATCGTGAAACTGCGGCTGAAGCTGCCGTAGCGACGCTCGATGCGTTGGAAGTTTTCCTCTTTTTCCTCAGCTTCGAACTTCCTCTCGCCCGTTACTGTCAGGGTGTTGTTTTCCACCCGGACGTCGAGATCCTCCCGGTTGATGCCCGGAACCTCCAGCTTCACCACCACCTTCTGGGTGTCCTCATAGACATCCACCGCGGGCACGAAACCTCCCCCCGCCAAAGACTCGGTTTCATTTGCCGGCACGGCAAAGTCATGGAAGATCGAGTTCAACCGATTCTGCAACAGAGCCACATCGCTGAGCGGACTGCGGAATGGGGAAAAACGTGTGATGGTCATTTCAATTCCTCCAAACGGAATCAGATATTGGTCGCCAGCCACCGGGCTGGGCTATTTGATAAGACGCATTATCTCAGTAAAAAGATTCACATCATCTGATATAAACACACTCATATTTGTTAACCCAACCATCCCCCCCAATACAACAAGATATTGCCTCCCGTCCTCCCCTTGGAAGAGCCTGTGCTAGCCTGTGGCCCATGCGCGATGTCACGGTATTCGTTGGTGGTTCTACCGGCTCCGAACCCTACTCCCCTCGAACCTGGTCCGGCATCTCGCCCTTTCTGCTCAAGGCGATGGAACAGAATGGTTTACTCCACGCAGCCGTCGGAATACGGGTGCCGAAGCTCCCCAACGCCCTGTTGCTTGCCAAAAACTTCTCCCGGAACCGGGCCGTCTGGCGCAAACACTTCTACTTCGACCCGATGTACCGAAGGGCCCTCACCCGAGCTGCGGCCTCGGTTCGAGTCGAAACTCCCGTCCTCATGCAGATCGGCCACATGTTCTCCCTCCCGCAGGTCTTTCCCGCTCACAAGTGCGTCTCCTACCACGACGGCAACCTCCCTGAGCTTCTGGCCAGCGGTTACGGGGTCGAGGGCGTATCCCGCCGCCGCATCGATCAGGCCCTCCGGTTTGAGGAGCAGGCAGCCCGGCAGATGACGGCCATCTTCACCTTCAGCGAGTATCTGCGGCAGTCCTTCATCAAAAACTACGGGGTGCCGGCCGAGAAGGTCTTCGCGGTCGGAGGCGCCATCAATCTCGAAACCGTCCCCGACCCGGACCCGAACAAGGACTATCGAGCCTCCCGAATCCTCTTCATCGGAACCGAGTTCGCTCGCAAGGGAGGCCCACAGCTGCTCCAGGCCTTTCGCGTGGTGCGCGAATCCATTCCCTCGGCCGAGCTCCACATCGTGGGACCCACGCAGATCAGCAACCTGCCTGCCGGAGCCGTTCTCCACGGTCATCTCTCCAAGGCCGATCCCGAGCAGCGGACGAAGCTCGAGTCGCTCTTTCGCGAGGCAACTCTCTTCGCCCTGCCCTCCCTCTATGAACCCTTCGGGATCGCTCCCCTCGAAGCGATGTTGTATCAGGTCCCCGCAGTCGTCACCAACGCCTGGGCGCTGCGGGAGTTTGTCACCCCTGGGTTTAACGGAGCCCTTGTGGAGAAGGGTTCGGTCGAAGACCTCGCGACCAAACTCACCCAGATGCTCTCCAATCCCGACCGCCTCGCCGCGATGGGCCGCCAGGGACGCGAGATGGTGCTGGCCCGCTACACCTGGGCCTCCGTCGTCGACCGCATGGCCGTCGTGGTTCGATCTCTCTGACTAGAGCCCGATCTCCTCTAAACAAAAAAGAAGAGGGACCCGAAGGGTCCCTCGCTTCAGCAGATTGGATAACCTAGGCTTCCTGTCGGACTGCCAATCCGCGCCGCCTGCTGTAGACCACGCGCCCAAGCCCGCCAAGCCCGCTCGCGAGCAGAATCCATGTGCTCGGTTCGGGTATTGGGCTCGACGCCGGCTGCGCGTTGATCTGGAAGTCGATCTCGGCGAGAAGATCCTGATCGTCTGGAGTCAGGCCGCCGAAGATGAAATACGACCCGTTATAAAGGCCGGGCGTCATTCCCAACGGCAGATCCACGGTAAACAGCGTGCCCGTGGCGCTTCCGTCCGCGGGGATGCTGGGAGGAAAGTTCACGAACAGCAGATCGTTCAGCACGAGCGGGCTATCGATGTTGAAGCTGCTTCCATTCAGGAACAGCTCCGGATTCCCCGAGTTGTCCAGCTCGAACGGAGGGTCGGGAACCAGGGTAGTTCCAATGGTGCCCGTGAAGACGATGGGCGCAAAAGCGCTCACGCCCCCAAGCTGGACGACGATAGGATCGGCCGATGCCGGTGAGGTGAACCCCAGCAGAACTGCCAATACGAAGATGGAAAGCGAAAGGTACGTCTTTTTGATCATTGTCTTCTCCACTGTTGGATTTATGAACATGGCCCGGATCTATTGATTTACGGGCAGTGTGGCGCGAATATTGGCGCCAAAGCTGCCGCCGTTATAAGTGCCACTGTAACGTTCCACCAGCACCGGCCGCGGTGCACCAGCGGGTGGGGGAAATTGAATCGTGATGACGGCTGACGTTCCCGGCTGAAGATCGCCGAGGACAGCCGGAATCGGCGACCCGATGGCATTCTCGAGCGCCGCTCCCGTCAACCTGACGTCTTGTGCAGTTCCGGTTCCATTGTTCGCAACCGTGACCAATGCCTGATAGCCGCTATCCGTCGCCGAGAGCACCGCCGAAATCGTCAGCTTCACCGTTCCCTGGACCGCCGGAACCGTGAAGTACGCCACCGCCGGATCATGGTCGCTGATGCGTGTGGGGCTGGTTGCATCGTTCAGGTTCACCAGAGGGAAGTCCGAGTCGATATGCGCATAAACCAGCCGCGTGTTCGTCGGAACCAGGTCCTGGGTCACGACCACATGATCGAGCACCTGCGCACTTCCGACCTCCACGTAGCTCTGGCGCTGATCCGCAGGGAGCAGCGTAACCAGGTCTACCAGCGGAGGATTCGCCAGTCCTGCCACAGGAGGCGTCACCACCTCTTCAGCCGGAACCGGTGTTCCCTTGGTCACGCCGAGCGAATCCACGAAGCCGTCCGAGAACTCGAAGGAGTTATAGTCGCCGACCGTCACCACATGCTCGCCCGCCGCCTGGTATCCCTGAATCAGCTTGGCCAGGAACTCTGCCTGTGCCTCACGCTTCAGCCGCACCGTCGCACCCGTGCTGGTCGGGTCGTCCACGTTGATCAGCGAGCGCTGATGGACCGAGATCACCGTCACCGGATAATCCGGCGCCGTACCCCCGCGCTTGATGCCTGCATGCAGCACCAGCGGTGTGCGGTCGTTCAGGATCGCCTGGTTCCCCACGGAGTTGGTAAAGGTCGTCGTCAGCCCAACCTGCTCCACCTTCAGGGTATTCACCCGCGTGCTCTTCACCAGGAAGCCCGTGTTGATCGCCGTGCCGTCGTTGGCCAGGAAGAGATAAGGAGCATACAGCGGGTCCGGCTGACCGGCCGCCACCGCATCCGTGCTGACCTTGGCCGCAAGATCCGCCAGAACCGCGGGATTCTCGATCTCCTGCGTTCCGATGATGTCCGGCATATTCAGCACCGTGCGAATCGCCAGCGATGCCTTCGTCAGCCTGCGCTGGTACGCCGCCGGAGTGACCACCACCGCCGAGCTGCCTGGGTTATCGGCATCCGCCTTGTCGTTGTAGAACCGCTCCATATTGAAGCTCGTGATGGTGAACTCATTCGCCCCCTGCACCGGAACCGGCTGAGCCGTCATTCCTCCCGTCACCGTGGGCCGCGTCGCCGCGTCCAGCAGAAGCTCGGGCGAGCCGAACGAGAAGTCCATCACACCCACCACACCGGTCAGCGTGGTGTTGCTTGTAAGGTTGATCGCCGGTCCTCCCAGAACCAGGCTGTCGAGATACAGCAGTTCCGGGTTCGAATCCCACCGCGGAACTCCGGCAGGCACCGGTCCGAACAACGTATCCGTCACCGCGATGCCCGGTTCGCGGAAGGGCCGCGGCACCCCCGTCACCACGCCATAGAAGCGCCCATTCGAGGTATTCGTCTCCGTCGCCTCATTCAGCGAAGCATCCGTTCCGCTCGTCGTCGTCAACGAGCCGATCGCCACCCGCATCCCTTCAAACCGCGTGAACTGATAGATCCCTCCCGCAGGCGAATCCATCGCCGCCGTAATCGTCACCGGCGCAGGCAAGGGCTGGTTGGTCGCCAGCAACGTGAACGTCTGCGGCCCATCGATCTCGGTTCCCGGCGTCAGGCCGGTCGTCGGATACGTGCTGACCGTTCCCGTCACCTCCACCAGGTTGCCCACGGCAATAAACGATGGCTTCGTCGTCGATCCCGTGTAGACCAGGACTCCCTCAGGCGTGGTCGGATTCGTCGAAGCATCCACCGCCTCGAGATAGAACCCATTCGACTTCACGCCAATCACAATGCCGCTCGTCGTCACCTGCTGGGTGGCATACGGCGACGGCTTCGCCGCCTGGATCGCCTTGATCGAGGTCGTCGGCGGAGGCGTTGCCACCGTCAGCGCGATCGTTGCCTGCGCCGTCCGAAGCTGCGAGTCCGTCACCGTCACCGGCAGCGTAAAGCTCCCCGTCGCCGAAACGGGCGCGCTGTAAGAAAAGATATTGTCCCCGGCAGCCACATCGCCGTGGCTCCCATCGTCGAAGAACGGCTGCGTGGTCGAGCCTCCAATCAAGCTCAGGTCGCCCGCAACCGCAATCCCGCTGCTCGTCGGCTGCGTCGCCGGAGACACCGTCACCGTCAGCAGCGTGGAGTTACCCGCAAGCACCGTCGCCGGCGTAGCCAGTCCCGTCGCCGCCAGCGGCGTCGGTGCGCCGCACACAAACGGCGTCGTGGCCGAGTTCCGCGGAGCCGGATCGAGCGCCGCAAACTCCAGCCCGCTGTTGTTCGAAATCGTGCAGACGTTCGTCCGAACGTCCGCCTTCGTCGTGCTCGGTGCAGGCGCGGCAGTTCCCAGCGCGCAGTTCGTTCCGCTGCCATACGCCACAAAATCCACCAGCGTGGAATCGGAGAGATTGCAGGCCGTGGCCAGCCTCGTCGTCGAGCTCACCAGCGCCACCTTGCCCGCCGTAGCGCCAAACGCAATATTCGTGTTCGCAACGTCCGGAGTCGCCGGCAGTGCCGCGCCGGTCGCGCCCGCCGATGCGGCGATCAGGTAGTACTGGCCCGGAGCCAGCGTAATCGTCGCCGGAAGAACCGTCACCGTCGAGATCGAGGCTCCGCCCGCGCTCGCGTACTGAATGCTGTAGTTGTTCAGCGTAAGCGTGTTCCCCGTCGGGTTGAACAGCTCCACGTAGTCGGAGTTCAGCACCGCGCCGTTGTTGCCGCCGGCCGCGTAAATCTGCGAGATGATCGCGTGTGTGTTGTTCTGGGCAAACCCGACGCCACAAAACATAGCCAAAGCGAGAAGAAGAGACACGGGGACCGCAAAGGTTCGACGTGCAACAGATCCTGTGAGCATGCGAACGATCTTAGTCGAACTTTTTCGTCCGCACCTTAAAAATGCATCAATTTGTTATATATGCAAATCATTGCATATCAATGACTTACACTTTACTCACCCCTGATCGACCCTGCAGATCAGGCATTTCAGATACCCCGTCTCCGGCAGCGTAAGAATCTCCGGATGATCCGGAGCCGCGCCCCTCACCTCCAGCACCTGCACCCGTCTGTGTGCATCCGCCGCCGCCGCCGCCACCACGCCGACGAACTCCTCGCGCCCCACATGGTGCGAGCACGAACACGTCACCAGCGTTCCCCCCGGCCGCAGCATCTTCATCGCCCGCAGGTTCATCTCCTTGTATCCGCGCAGCGCGCCCTCCACCGCCCGCTTCGACTTCGCAAACGCCGGTGGGTCCAGCACGATCGTGTCGAACCTCTCCCCCGTTGCCTCATACTCCCGCAGCAGCTCGAACGCGTCGGCCTCCATCCAGTCCACCTGCGCCTTCAGCCCTGGGTTCAGCTCAAGATTTCGATCCGCCACCTCCAGCGCCGCCCGGCTCACATCCACTCCCGTCACCCGCTCGCAGCTCTGGGCCAGGTGCAGTGCAAATCCGCCCTGGTACGTGCAGATATCGAGTGCCGCCCCCTTCGCATGCCGTGCCGCCGCGGCATAGTTCCTCCGCTGATCCAGAAACGCTCCCGTCTTCTGTCCCGAAGAAGCGTCGTAGTGAAAGCGCACTCCGTTGATCGTGAACACGGTCGTTAGCTTCGCCCCATCCACGGACCACAGCGGCGCAGTGGAAGGCGCCTCCAGCTCTTCCAGTTCTCGAATCTTCGGGTCTGGGCGCTCGACGATCGCCGTAACCGCATCCGCAAAATGCTCTCGCAGCGTCTCCGCCAGCACACCGCGAACATCCGCCTGTGCCGTCCCCTGCGTCAGCAGTTGCAGAATCACCAGGTCGTTGTAGCGATCCGCGACCACCCCCGGCAGCACGTCGGCCTCCGCGAAGACCAGCCTGCAGGAGTCGTTCTCCTTCGACGCCGGTGCCAGCTCGCGCCGCAGCTCCAGCGCGGCTTCCATCCGCTCCCGCACGTCCTTCAGGTACGCCGCGCGCGTCAGCCCTGCCACGCCACTCACCATCCGGACTGCGATCTGCGAGGCCGAGCTGTACAGGCCCGAGCCCAGCGGAATTCCGCGCCCGTCCACCACCGTCACCAGCGCACCCGCCGCAACATCGCTCTCGCCCTCGCGCGGAATCAGCGACTCCGCATCCGACCGGTACACCCACAGATATCCCGCGCGCAGACGATCCGCTGCCCTCCGTGTAATCACCACTGCCGGTCCATGGGCCTGCCCCGGCAGCACCTGCGGGGTTCGTTCGCTTCTCTCTTTAGTCATCGCTTAATCGTCGCATAGTGCGTCCATGGATTGCTTCGGATCGCTTCCGAACCTCCCTCGGCCATTGCGGCCACACCGTCATTCTGAGCGAAGCGAAGAATCGCAGTAGTTCGCCGAAAGCGCCACAAATTCTCGAGACAGCCTAATCCTCAATGCCGGGTGCCCCATTCATGCGGTCTCATCGCATGAGGGGGCAATTCGAGCGACAGCTCGAACCGCATCCACGCCACACTGATAAACTTTTCGCGTCATGAAAGCCGCCGAATCCTTCGATCCCCGCGTCGATGCCTACATCAACAAGTCCGCCGCCTTCGCCCAGCCCATCCTCACGCACCTGCGCGAGCTCGTCCACAAGGTCGTCCCCGAAATCCAGGAGGACATCAAGTGGAGCATGCCCTTCTTTACCTATCGCGGACAGATGTTTGGCAACCTAGCCGCGTTCAAGGCGCACTGCAGCTTCGGCCTCTTCGGTGGAGCCATGAAGGTCTGGTTCAAGGAGCAAGGCATCGACGAAAACGGCATGGGCTCCATCGGCAAGATCACCAGCCTCAAAGACCTCCCGCCGAACAAAGTCCTCGTCAGTTACATCAAGCAGGCCGCAGCCTTCATCGACGACGGCGCCAAAACCATGCAGCGCCCCAAAAGGGCCGCTCGCCCCACCCCCGACACCCCCGCCGAACTAGCCGCCGCCCTCAAAAAGAACAAGGCCGCGCAAAAAGTCTGGGCCGACTTCAGCTCCTCCTGCCAACGCGAATACGCCGAATGGATCACAGAAGCCAAACGCGCCGAGACCAAAGAAAAGCGCATCGCCCAGGCCATCGAATGGATAGCCGAGGGCAAGCCGCGCAACTGGAAGTACCAGAACTGCTAGGAATGCTTCGGCCACACGTCATAGAATTGTTGGGAACGCTTCGGGCACATCGTCATTTCGACCACACCGCCATTTCGACCACACCGCCATTGCTTCGGCACACACCGTCATTCTGAGCGAAGCGAAGAATCTCAGTAGTTCGCCGGAAGCGCCACAGATTCTCGAGACAGCCGAATCCCAAATGCCGGGTGCCCCGCATCCCAATGGAATCGCCCTCTCTGTTCTGGCATAATGGCGAAGGTTGAATTGCATTTCGATATCATCCGATTGCGGAACGGGCCACTCGCTGTAAGGAGAATGAGCCATGATGCAACCTGAAGCCGGACCCTTAACTCCTCCATCCCCACAATCACCGTTCAAGCTCGAGATAGTCGTCATCCCCGTCTCGGATGTCGACCGCGCGAAAGACTTCTACAGCAGGCTCGGCTGGCGGCTCGACGCCGACTACGCCTCCGGTGACGACTTCCGCGTGATCCAGTTCACGCCGCCTGGCTCCGGATGCTCCGTCATCTTCGGCAAGAATGTCACTGCAGCGGCGCCCGGGTCCACCCAGGGCCTATACCTGATCGTCTCCGACATAGCGGCCGCCCGCGACGAATTGCTCGCCCGCGGCGTCAAGCTCAGCGAGGTCTTCCACGACGCCGCCGGTGTGTACGCTGGCCCAGACGAGCCCTACCTGTTTGGGCGGCTCCGGGCCAGCGGTCCCGATCCCGAGCATCGCAGCTACCGCTCGTTCGCCTCGTTCCGTGATCCGGACGGCAACGGCTGGCTGTTGCAGGAGCTCACGACGCGGCTGCCCGGTCGCATCGACTCCGCGACGACCAACTTCGCGTCGGCGAAAGATCTGGCGAGCGCACTTCGGCGTGCGGGGGCGGCCCACGGCGAGCACGAGAAGCGCACCGGCGGGCAGCGCGACGAGAACTGGCCGGACTGGTACGCCGAGTACATGGTCAGCGAGCAGTCCGGTGCAGAGCCGCCGCAGTAACGACGGCTCTTCTGAGGCCATTTTGAAGATGTCCGAGCCGGACCCCACTCCGTACCCCCTAAACCGTCATTATGAGCCGAAGGCGAAGAATCGCAGTAGTTCGCCGGGTGCCCCATTCAGGCCTCTGCGGTAGGTCAGCTTCAGCCCGGCTTCTCATCCAACGCCCGAAAGGTGCCGGGTGCCTATTTTGAGGGGGGAGGGGGGTACCCATGCAACAGCGGGCCCACGGAGTTCGAGAAGTTATAGTTCCCCCTCCGGTCCGCATCGATCGTCCAGAACATCGCCCCGATCATCTCCGGATAACCGCCGGTCCTGCGTAGCTTATAGGTCGTACCCGCGGGAGCCTTGCCGGTGATGATGTACTCCATCGCCTGGTTCACCTCCGAGGGCCTCGCATCCCCGGTCAGGAAGCCTACAGCGACCTGTTTCGCCGGAAGCGGCGGAAAGAAGTGCGCCGGGTCTCCGCCCACGTTGAAGCCGTGCAGCAGAAGCTCCGTCATCGCAGCGTGATAGTCCACGTTGCCGGCCTGGTAGATCTCCCCATCCAGTCCCTGCAGCGGAGGCGTGTTGTAGTCCTGCACATCGATGAAGGTGAGGATGTCGCGGATCGCATACGTGATCGCCAGGTACGATCCGAACTGTCCGCCATAGCTCGGATAGCCGCCGGGAATCTGTGTGCCCTCGGGTACCAGCGAGATCATGAACTTCTCGCCGAAGTGATCGTGAAGCTGTCGCAGCGCGTTGATCAGGTTCACGATCGAAGGCGTGGTGGGATGCTGGAAGTCGGTATCGCCCGGATCGATCGAAAGCGACGGGCTCTCGAAGTCGATGTCGATTCCATCGAAGCCATACTCCTCGACGATCTTCGTCACCGACGCGACATAGTTGGGAACGCGCTCCGGGTTGGCGAGAGTAAAGTGCTGTCCGCCTCCTCCGAGCGAGATCATCACCTTCTTGCCCTTGCTCTTCAAGGTTGCGATATCGGCTTTGAAGGCTGCCTCGTCCATTCCGGTGGGCGCGTGGAACTGCATCGTTCCCTCGGGCGCGTTTTTATCGGGAGTCGCAAAGGCCACCAGGATGTAGTCCCACTGCGGCGAAACCTCACGCAGCGGAAACGTGGAGCTGGCGCTGCCATAACCGGCCCAGTACCCGATCAGCCGATGGCTATTGTCGCCGGACGGCGGAACGATGGCTTCCACGGTCGGCCGGGAAGGTGAGGTGGCCCCGGCGCGCCGCTCCGGACAGGGCTTGGCTGCCTCCGTCAGCACCTTCGCGTCAGGAAAGCTGTAGGGGCTCCCGGAAGCACCGGCGTACCACGGCAGCAGGGCAACGTTCTGCACGTGGTACGAGTCGCCTCCCGCCTTCGCGACAAAGCCCTTCGAAGCCGGAAAGTTGTTCTTGGGGTTCGTGTCCGTCGGCTCCAGCAGGAAGTACCGCGTGGAAACTCTCGTGCCGCCGCAACGCCCCTGGTCGCCTCCCTCGGCGAACGAAGGACGCATCCAGCTCACACGATTCCCCGGCCCCTTCGCGTAGTTCGCTCCTTCCTCCATCTGCGGATCGTAGAGAGGATCGTTGACGAACTCCGCAAGCTGCTGCGTCAGCGGCTGCACATCCTTGTCCTCGACGATCGCCGGAGCATCGTGCAGATAGCTTGCAAGCACAAAGGAGTTTCCGGTCGTACCGTCGACTCCATGCGTTCCCCACGAGCAGCAGACCGTGGCATCGCCCAAAACGTAGTACGTGGTGTTGTGCGTCAGCGCGAGCACCAGCTTGCCGTCCTGCTTCGGAACCTGTTTGAAGACCTCCTTCTGCAGGAACTGCAGATCGACTACCGCGAGCGCGCTGCCGCTCTTCTTCGAGGTCAGCACATATCCGAAGCCCGCGGGAATTGTCACCGTGATGGGCTTCACCTCAGGTTTGCCCAGCAGCGTATGCCAGCCCGCGGACTTGGGAAAAGTAGCCCGCAGCATCGCATCGGCGTACTGGGTCGTGCCGCTTGCGCCGAAGGGAAATTGTGAGAACACGGGCGAGTGCAGCACACGCGGCACGTCAGCGCCCGCATCCAGGCGAAACGATCTTCCGGCCTGCTTCTTCGACTCGAACTCGAGCGTAACCGGAACAAGCACCGTTGGAACCGTCGTTGTCTTCTCCTCGCCCGGATCGCCGCCCATCACCGTATAGCTCTTATCGCCTACCGTGTGGGTGAAGGTTGGAACTGTTCCCTGCGCTGCCGCGAAGCGCAGCATCAGGACAAAGAAGGACAACAGGCAGACGAGCTTGAGTCTCATAGAAGGGTTACCGTCTCCAGAAAAGTGCAACCAGCTTGCGGTACCGGAGACAACTCCGGCAACAGGCATATGGCCTAGACGCTCGGCGCCCTATCCAGGCGCCGGGCAAACTCCAGAAAGGTCAGTGCCGCCGGCGAGTATCCGCTGGGGTCGGCCTGCGTAAACTCGCCCGTCCATGGGTCCATCTGCTGCCGGAACTCGATGTTTCGCAGGATGGCTTCGCACCACTTCCGCATCATCTGCTTCAGCTCGGTGGTTTTGCCGTAATGATCCATCCAGCGGGGGGCGCGCAGGGCAGTCAGCGCCTGCGAAGCTCCGCCCCAGCTGTTGCGCGGAATCGGCTTCACAAAGGCTGGGTCGTCCATTGCAATCGAGGTCAGCGGATAGGGAGCCCAGAAGGCCTTTGGGTTATGGATCTGCCGTGTCCAGACCGCTTCGAAGATCGCGCGGTCGTGGGCCTCGGAGATCTTCAACACGTGCTCGCCCAGCACGCGGCTGATCACATCGGAGCGAACCCGGACAAACTTGTTCTCTGTGTCCAGATCGTAGAAGGCTGCATCCTGGGGATCGTACAGCTTCGACAGGATCAGAAGGCGCAGCTCCTCGGCCTCCGCTTCCCACCGCGCAGCCTCGTTCGGCCTGCCCAGCGCCTTCGCCATCGCGGCCAGCGCAACGCGTCCGCCGTATACCGTTGCGGAGAGATCGGGACACAGTCTGGGTACGCCAACTCCTGTCGGAAATTTCTTCGCATCCGCGTCCGGGCAGCGGTCGGGAACTCCCTTCCAGCGCGGACTGTTGTCATGGCCCGTGTCATAGGTGCAGAAGCCCTCCACGAGGCCCGTGCCGCGTGTGTTGCGGTGCTCGCGCAGCCACGCGTCCCATCGGCTGCACGCTTTGTAAGCGGTGACCAGCAGCTCGTCGTCGTCGGTCAGTTGCGAAAGCTTCCACGCGGTCGCCGCGATCGGAACCACCATCTGAATCTGTCCATATCCGGCTTCGGTCATCTTGATGGAAGCGGGCAACTGACCGTCTTCGCGCTGCAAGGCGAAGAATGCGATGTGGTTGTTCTTCGCCGCGGCGAGCGCGCCTTTCGCCGGATCGCTCACGATGACATACTTCGCCAGCGTGGCGTAGACCAGGCCTTCGTGTGGACCGCACTCCTGCCAGATTCCGGGATAAACGGCGCCTTCGAAGAGAACGGGCCGGTCATACCAGGGAACCGTGCGAACGTTCGCGGCCAGGCACGCCAAGGCCGCGTTCCAGGTCTCGCGCCATCGAGCGTCTTCCGCAGAGACGTGCGCATCGGGGTGGTGCGCCTGGGCCGCGCCCGAGAAGGGGTGGGCAATCGCAAGTCCACCGGTCGCGGCTGCAAATTTGAGCACGCTTCGTCTCGTTACCTTTGGTGGTGGAAAAGGCGCTGGTCGCATACTTCTCCATAGTACGTCCGCACGAGAGGCGGTAGACTGTCTTCCGATGCAAGCTCGACTGCGCCCCTCCCCCAACGACGAGCTAGAGGCCACCGCTGGGATCGTCGCTCACGCCGAGCTCGATCCACTCCTCTTTCGCCGGCGCCTCATGAACTGGTACCGCATGCACGCCCGCGAGCTTCCATGGCGAGGCGTATCCGATCCTTATCGCACCTGGGTCTCGGAAGTGATGCTGCAGCAGACCCGGGTCGCGGCTGTCATCGAGCACTATCACGCCTTCCTGCGTCGCTTTCCAACCATCGTCGCGCTCGCTCTCGCCAGCGAGGACGCGGTCCTCGCCGCCTGGTCCGGCCTGGGTTACTACCGCCGGGCGCGCATGCTTCACAAAGCGGCCAAGTTCATCACCGAAGGGCGCGGCGGCGTGCTTCCCAGGTCCGCGGCCGAGCTGCGCACCCTGCCCGGCATCGGCGAATACACCTGCGCCGCGATTGCAAGTATCGCGTTCGGCGAAAGCGTTCCGGTCGTCGACGGCAACGTCGAACGAGTTCTTCTGCGTATTCTGGGCCGTCCTAAAGACACCACCGTCGTAAGCCGAACCTTTCTGCAGCGGCAGGCCGCGGCGCTGGTTCCACGCCGCCGCGTCGATCAGAAGACCAACGCCGCCGGCGACCACAACCAGGCAATGATGGAGCTGGGAGCGACGATCTGTCTGCCGCGCGCTCCCCTCTGCCTGAACTGCCCCGTCTTCTCCATGTGCAGGACACGCGGCGAGCATGTCACACTTTTGCGCTCAACCCAGCGCAGCCGGCCTGCCGCGCATCTGCTCTCGTTGCGCAAGCGCGGCACCGTGACCGAGGTTCTGTTGGAGCGCCGCGCAGCCGACGTCAGCCTGATGCCCGGAATGTATGAGCTTCCCCCGCTTCCCATCGACGCTATCGAAGGACGCGAGCCCCTGCTTCGCCTGCGCCACGCGATCACCAATACCAACTACTATGTGCAGGTCGTCGCTCCGCGAGGCCCTCACGATCGCGCGCTGCGCCGCGCCATTCCTGCCGCAAAGGCCGATCTTCACTGGCTACGAACCAGCCGCCTGCTTTCGCTTCCGCTTACCGGGCTTGCCCGCAAGATTCTTCAGCGGCTCGATGTTATGGACATCCGTCCATTGCGTTTTCCCGAGCCGGAGTCTGCTTCCGCTCCCGAATCTAAAAAGCGAGTTGCGCCGCGCTCAGCGGCTAAACTGAAGTCATCGTCCTATCTTGCAGGAGAATACACGTGAGATCTATTCGTGCCGCCTTCCTTCCGTTTCTCATGCTTTCCGCAGCCGCGCTGGCGCAGTCGATTCCTGCTGCGATGAAGTCCGCCGAGGCAGCGGTGGATCCTGAGAAGATTCGTGCGCATGTAAAGTTCCTCTCCGACGACCTTCTTGAAGGGCGCGGTCCGGGCCTGCGCGGCGGCGAGATCGCCGCCCAATACATCGCGACCCAGTTCGCGCTCGATGGTCTGAAGCCCGGCGGTGATAACGGAACCTATCTCCAGCAGGTCAACTTCGTCGGAACCAAAACCATCGGCGACAAGACGCGCTTCTCGCTGGTTCCAAAGAAGCCCGAGGGCGGCGGCATGTCGATCATGCTGCACTCCTACGATCTGAAGTACGGGGACGACTACACGGTGAGCAATCGCACGCTCACGCCATCGGTTGACATCGACGCCCCGATCGTCTTCGTCGGTTACGGTGTTGTAGCTCCTGAGTACGGCTGGGACGACTACGCCGGGGTCGACGTGAAAGGCAAGGTCGTGCTCTGCATCGTCGGCGATCCGCCGTCGGACGATCCGAAGTTCTTCGGCGGCAAGGCCCTCACCTACTACGGCCGCTGGACCTACAAGTTCGAAGAGGCCGCGCGCAAGGGAGCCATCGGCGCTCTCATCATTCATCGCACCGATCTCGCCAGCTACGGCTGGGAGGTGGTGAAGAACTCCAACACCAGTGAGAAGACTTACCTGCGCGATAACAAAGACCCGCAGCTTGCAGCCGCAAGCTGGATTCAGCTCGACGTTGCACGCACGCTCTTCAAGGCCGCAAACCTCGACCTCGACACCGAGATGACAGCCGCCGGCAAGCGAGGATTCAAACCTGCAGAGCTTCCCGTCCGTCTCGAAGCCCACATTGAGAGCGATGTCCGCAGCTTTCAATCTCCGAACGTTGTTGCCATTCTTCCTGGCGCAAACGTCGCCGAACACAAGCCCGACCAGGCCGTGATGTACACAGCGCACTACGATCACCTTGGTTTCGTTCCCGGTATGGCAGGCGACAATATCTACAACGGAGCCGCGGACAACGCCACTGGCTGCGGCATGCTTCTGGAGATGGCCCGCGCCTGGGCTGCCTCTGGCATCAAGCCACCGCACTCCGTCATCTTCGCGTCCGTAGCCGCGGAGGAGCAGGGTCTGCTGGGCTCTGAGTATCTCGGCCAGCACCCGCCGATTCCGCCGTCCGAGATCGCGCTCGACATCAACTACGACATGATCCTTCCCGTCGGGATTCCGCGTGAGGTGAATCTCAACGGAGCGCAGCGCACGACCTTCAACTCCGTGGTGGAAGCAACGGCAAAACGATTCGATCTCGCCATCGTTCCCGATGCGCACCCTGAGGCCGGCGGCTATTATCGCTCCGATCACTTCAGCCTCTCCCGCGTGGGCATTCCTGCTTTTTCGGTCGATCAGGGAGAGCTCTTCGAGGGCCACGACGAGGCATGGGGCGAGGCGAGGGAGAAAGAGTTCGTCGGTCGCGACTATCACAACTTCTCCGACAACTATCATCCGGATTGGGACTTCGCGGGTAACGCCAAGCTTGTGCGCTTTGGTATGGAACTGGGCTGGGAGGCGATCTCCGCTCCAAAGGCGATTCAGTGGCTCCCCGGGGATGAATTTGAAGCTGCGCGTAAAGCATCGGCGAAGTAACTACCGGGCGCGCCGGATGCGTGCACGCGGCGCGCTTAGCCAGACGAGAGCGATAACAGCTCCGCATCTTGTTGCTCATTCCACCTTCTTCGTCCATCCACCCAGTACGGCGCCCATCAGCACCATCCCCACCAGGCAGTAGCCGCTGGTGATGGCGAGAATCTTCACGCCGCGGCCTTCAAATGCGTATTCGGTCGCCCAGGTGGCGAATACGACGCAGAACCAGAGCACGATGGCGACCTGAACTCCGCGCGCGACCGTCAGGGGGCCTGTCGCCTGAATCAGCCATGAAAGAAACAGAGCCAGCGCGAGGGTCATCATGAGGGCGATTCCATAGGCGAGCATGGGGCTGACACCGCTCATCTGTAACTGCTCCATGGTCTTTCCGATTCCTTCAAGCCATGGATCGCGAAAGAGGGTGAACCACACCGCTCCCAAACCGAAGTAGCAGAGGGTCGCAACAAGAATTGCCAAGGGATAATGACGCACGCTGTTCATGCAGAAGCCTCGCCTTCGAAGTCTGGAAACCCATGGCCCATGAAGCTGGCGGAATTGTAGTCAACCCGGCGCGGGAAAGCTCACAAAATCGACGGCGCTGTTAATCCTTGATGGCCTTTCCTCTCCACTCGCTTGCCCACTTCGAAGGCTTTGCTCCCATGACGAACTCCAGCGTTGAGCCTTGCAGGATGTCGCTGTAGCGAACCACTGGCTCGTTGAGCGCCTTACCGTTCAGCGTTGCCGATTGGATATACAGGTTCGTGGCGCTGTTATTCTTCGCGAGCACCGTGAACGTCTTTCCGTTCCCCAGCCGCAGGGACACCTTCCCGAACATCGGGCTGCCGATCATGTACTCTCCACTCGCCGGATTCACGGGATAGAATCCCATCGCCGTAAAGAGGTACCACGCGGACATCTGTCCGCAGTCGTCGTCGCCGTCGATCCCCGAAGGCTGGTTCGCGTACTCGGCGTTCGCAATCTCGCGTACCTTCGCCTGCGTCTTCCACGGCTGACCGCTGTAGTCGTACAGGTATCCGTAGTGGTGGCTCGGCTCGTTGCTATGGACGTTGTGCCTGCCTGCGAAGTGCTGATCGAGCTTGGCGTTGTACTTGTCCGCGCCGCCCATCATCGCCACCAGGCCTGGGATATCGTGCAGGCCGCCCCAGGTGTAGACCCATGCATCGCCCTCGGTCCAGCCAGAGACGGAGCGGTTGGTGGGGTTGTCGCGTCCTCCGCCCAGCGGAGCCCACGCGCCCGTGGAGGTTTTGCCGTTCATCAGCCCGACGGCGGGGTTGAAGAGATGTTTGTAGTTCAGCGAGCGTTTGAGGAAGAACTCGTAGTCCTTCTGTCTGCCGAGAGCCTTTGCCACCTGGGCAACGCACCAGTCGTCGTAGCTGTCTTCGATGGTGCGCGAAGCGGCTTCATCGGTCTTGTCAGTAGGGATATAGCCGAGCTGCTTGTAGTACGTGAGGCCACCGCGCGCCTCGTAGGGCGTGTGAGGCTCGCGGTCGAGCCAGCGCCGGGTCGTGTCGCCCTCCGGCGGAGTCATCGCGTCCTTGTAGACCGCATCCCAGGCGGTCTTCCTGTCGAAGCCGGTGAAGCCTTTCACGAGGGCCTCGGCCACCAGCGAGTCGGCGTGCGTGCCGATCATGATGTTGGTGTAGGACGGATTCGGCCACTTCGGCATCCATCCGCCTTCCTTGTAGTTCTGCAGCAGCGCGGTGATCATGCCGGGAACTCGTTCGGGGGCGAGAAGCGTGATCAGGCTGTTCTCCGCGCGAAACGTGTCCCAGATCGAGTAGGCGGTGTAGGATTCGCCCTCGTGCACCTTGTCGTCGAAGGCGCTGTAGTATCTTCCGTACTCCGAGAACACGCGCGGATACAGGAGAGCGTGATAGATGCCGGTATAGACGATCTTCTTCTGGTCGTCCGTCGCGCCCTCCACGCTGATGCGGCCCAGTTTGTCGTTCCACGTGACGCGCAGCTTCTTCTGCACTCCGTCGAAGTCCCATGCGGGAATCTCTTTGCGCAGATTCTCCCGTGCCTGCTCGACGCTGAGGAACGATGTTCCTATGCGCGCCTCGACCATCTCGCCTGCGCCGAACTCCGCGTAGGCTCCGTGCGAACCGGCGCCATCCGCGCCATAGGTCTTCGCATTCTTCCAGCTCTGCCGGAATTCGACGACGAAGTATCCCTTGAAGTTCGGCAGCGCAAACGGTCCGAGATTGCGATCGGTGCGGTCTGGATTGTAACCCGTAATCTCGTGTTTAGCCGCATCGAACTTCGCTTCGCCTGCGACTCCTGGGCGTGAGGCTTCCACCAGCACACGTCCGCTCGCGTTCTTCGGAAAGGTGAAGCGCATGTAGGCGCAGCGCTCGGTTGCGGTGATCTCTGCGCGCAGGCGGCTGCCGTCCTTTGCGGTCATCCAGACGGAGTAGTAGTCGGGCCGCGCGATCTCATCAGCGTGATTGAAGCGCATCTGTCGCGCCTCGGGTGTCGTCGCCAGAGCTCCCACCTGAGGAACGAGGGTCAGGTAGCCGTAGTCGCCCATCCAGATCGCCGGCTGGTGCGTGCTCATGAAGCCCTGGAGGACGGTGTCCTCGTACTTGTACGAGACCACGCTCAGGCGGTTTTGTCGCGTCTGCGCGGTCCAGTTCGTCATGCCGAACGGTGGTGTCACGAAGGGCATGGTTCCGCCGTAGCCGATGGACCCGGAGCCGGTGCCAATGTATGGATTGACCCACTCAACCGCATCGTGCGTCTCGGCACGAGCGGCGACTGCCAACGTCAACGTCAATGTCAGAGCGAACCCCAACCGCCGCCGCGTCTGCGCGCCGGTCTTTTTCCGTGACAAGCTTCGGTTCTTCATCGCAGATGACGATACCAGAGGAAGCTGATTTCCAGACACCTTGAACGGAGGACGCGGCGGTGATTTCGCAGCTGAGAGGGCAAGGGAAGATCAGTAAAAATCGGCGCAGCTCAGAAAGTATCCGCAGGTGCGGCAGACCAGCTTGCAACGGCTGTCTTCGAGTCGCGACGAGCAGGTGGGGCAATAGACCTGATGGTGCTCCGCAGGTAGGGAGCATTGTTCTCCGGTCCTCCTCTCCAGGTTCTCGCTTACCGTTGAGTCCAGGCTCGACATTCCGTAAGGCTAACCCAGTTTGCAGAATTTTCAACCGCCGGTTCACCGCAGGGATGCATCGAATCGTGTACCGTCAAAAAAGCGGTTGAACATAAAGGAGAATTTCCATGGATCGCAGCGCAAGCGCCATCTGGCACGGCACTCTCAAAGAGGGTAAAGGCACCATCTCCACCCAGAGCGGCACGCTCAAGGATACGCAGTACAGCTTCGCCGCCCGTTTCGCCGAGGGCGTCGGCACCAACCCTGAGGAGCTGATCGCCGCCGCTCATGCCGGCTGCTTTACGATGGCGTTGAGCGCGCAGCTGACCGAGGCCGGCTTCACGCCTGAGTCCATCGAGACGAAGGCGGTGGTAACGCTCGACCTGCACGGCGAAGGTCCCACGATCACCAAGATTCATCTCACCAACACTTCTAAGGTTCCCAATCTCGATAAGGCGAAGTTCGACGAGCTGGCTCACAAGGCCGAGGTTGGTTGCCCGGTCTCGAAGGTGCTGAAGGCCGCCGAGATTACCCTGGACGCCACGCTGGTATAGTTTTTTGCCCTGTACCCCCGCCGGGGGGGTACAGGGTAAGTATTTTATGATGTGTAAGTTGTGCGAAATTTTCCCTGCAAAATATTGAAAACAGGGAAGTTATAGCCAAAAATATTGAAAACAAAGGACATAATAAAAGCCCCGGAGGCTACCCTCCGGGGCTTCTCTTTTCTGGTTTTATTCTAGCAAGCTGCGCGAAACTAATCGGCATTTATAAGCCGTTCATTTTGTTAGGCTTACTCCGCAATGGGACTTGACAAGGGTTTTGGCTTGGCTCTTAGCCCCGGGCTGCGGGTCCTCCGAACGGGGTTCCGGTCATTCCTCCATCGACGAAGAGCTCGACGCCCTGGACGTAGGAGGAGTCGTCGGATGCGAGGAAGAGGACGGCTTTGGCGATCTCCTCCGGCTCGCCCATGCGACCGAGAGCGATCACGTTCGAGAACTGCTGCTCGAGCCCGGAGACCTGCTCGGTGGTGCGGGAGTCGTTGCGGGACCAGATGGGAGTTTTGGTGGCTCCGGGGGCGACGACGTTTACGCGGATGCGGCGTGGGGAGAGGTCGGCGGCGAGGGAACGGGCGAGGGCGCGAACCCCGGCCTTGGTGGCGGCGTAGGCGGCATAACCGGGCTGGCCGAGAGTACCGATGACGGAGCCGTTGAGGATGATGGAGGCGCCGTCGTTGAGGTAGGGGAGAGAGTCTTCGACGGTGAAGAAGACGGAGGTCAGGTTGATGTCGACGATCTGGCGGAAGAGCTCCTCGGAGGTCTTGCCTGCGGGGGTGTTGCCGGCAATGCCGGCGTTGGCGAAGACGATGTCGAGTTTACCGAACTTTTCCGCGGCCTTTTGGAAGGCCTCTTTGCGGGCGGCGGAGTCCGTTATCTCGGCGCGGAAGCTGTGCGCGTGGGGCCCGAGCAGCTTGACTGCCTCGTCGAGGGTCTGCTGATTGCGGCCGGTGATGATGACCTCCGCTCCTTCCTCGACGAAGAGCTTTGCCGTTGCCAGTCCGATACCGCTGTTGCCGCCTGTAATCAATGCCTTCTTGCCTTGCAATTTCATCTCTCTCACTCCTCTTTCCGGCTGTGCACCTGAACTTTTGCAGCCGTGGTTTTGATGGTTGAATGTGGTTTCAAGATGCAACTAGTTTTGATAAAATGATTGCTGGAGGATGGTATGAAGCATAAGTCCAACCAGGACAGCGTCTGTCCTATAGCCCGATCGATGGACGTAGTGGGGGAGTGGTGGTCGCTGCTGATTGTGCGCGATGCGATGCTGGGGGTGAAGCGCTTTTCGGAGTTCGAGCGCAGGCTGGGGATGGCGAAGAACATCCTGGCTACGCGGCTAAAGCGGCTGGTGGAGGCGGGAGTTCTGCGGGTGGTTCCGGCATCGGATGGGAGCGCCTACCGCGAGTATGAACTGACCGAAAAGGGCGAGGCACTGCTGCCTGCGATGGTGGCGCTGCGGCAGTGGGGGGAGAGGTTCATGTTCGGCAGTGGAGACGAACATTCTGTGTTGCTGGATGCGAAGGAGCGCAAGCCCCTGGCGGAGATGGTGGTGCGGAGCGAGGATGGTCGGGAGCTGGGGTTGGGGGATGTGGAGCTGGTGATGCCGCGTGGGGACCGTGCGGTTGAGTCTCGCTCGTGAACAGGCTGAAGACCTCTTGTTGTGAGATGCATTTTGACACTGCTGAAGCCGTGCCCTTAGCGAGTTGGCCGAGCTTCGCTCGAATACCCCACCTTAGGCCTTCGGCGTGAAGATGGGTTCTTCGAGGATCTAGGAGCTTGTTGAAATAGGTTCTGGCTTCGTCTGATCTGGGTGTTGGTCCGTCTCTGTTGTATGCGTGGCGACGAGCGGGTTCAGGGTGAGATGTTCAGTTGTGTGACGTTGGAGCAGCGGGTTCCACAGGATCATCCTTTGCGCGAGATTCGCAAGTTGACGGATGCAGTTCTGGTGTCGCTGAACGAGGATTTCGATGCGCTATATTCGGCATCAGGCCGTCCTTCGATTGCGCCCGAGTATGTGCTGCGGGCGCTGTTGTTGCAGGCGTTTTATTCGGTGCGTTCGGAGCGCCAGTTAGTCGAGCAGCTGAACTACAACCTGCTGTTCCGCTGGTTCGTCGGCCTGGGCATGGACGACGCGGTGTGGAACCATGCCGTGTTTTCCAAGAACCGCGACCGGCTGCTGACGTCGGACGTGGCGCAGCGGTTCTTCGCCGAGGTGAACGTGCTGGCGAAGCGCTTCATGAGTGACGAGCACTTCACCGTGGACGGCACGCTGATCCAGGCCTGGGCATCGCAGAAGAGCTTCCGGCCGAAGGATGGCTCCGATGATGGCGACGGCACTAACTTCCGTGGGCAGAAGAGGTCGAACGAGACCCATCAATCGACTACCGATCCGGAGGCGCGGCTCTACAAGAAGAGCTATGGCAAGGAGTCGAAGCTCGCGTACCTGGGCCATGCGCTGGTGGAGAACCGCAACGGCCTGATCGCCGCCGCGATGGCGACCCAGGCCGACGGCCATGCCGAGCGCGACGCCGCCCTGCTGATGCTCGACGAGCGGCAGAAGAACAGCTCGCGGCGCATCACGGTTGGTGCCGACAAGGCCTACGACGCGAAGGACTTCATCGCCGGAGCCCGCGCCCTCAACGTCACCGCACATGTGCAGAAGAACGACAAGGGACGCCGCTCGAACCTCGATGGCAGGACCACCCGGCACGCCGGCTATGCGCTCAGCCTCAGCCGCCGCTGGCTCGTGGAGAAGACATTTGGCTGGTTGAAGCAGACCGGTCCGCTCGACCAGCTGAAGGTGCGAGGACTCGCCAAGGTCGACTGGATCTTCGTCTTCAGCTGCGCCGCACATAACCTGCTGCGTCTGCCAAGGCTCATCCAAAGCCATACTCAGCAGGACCCACAGCAGCAGTGCGCCTGAAGGCCGGTTGAGTCTTCAACCCGGCAAGAAAACATGCCGCAGAATCCGCCAGCCAGCCGTCATAAACAACCCAACTCCCCTGCATCAACCCAAAACCTCATCAGTAAAGGAGTCAGCTCTAGCTATTTCAACAAGCTCCTAGATTTCAAGGGTACGAGTAGACCGTAACCGGGAACAATCGGCAGATTAGCCGAGTCTTCTCCTCTGCCGGGCCTTTCGCCACTTGGCTTCAAATTCGTGGGAAGGTGATTTTGCAACAGTTTGCTGACTCCGACGACCTGAGGATTTCTGCCTATCACGGGCTCAAGGACGACAAGCGATCGGCGTAGCTGATGTAGACGCGTCCGAAGAGCGGGTTGGCAGCAGCCCATCTACCTCTACTTTTGGGATATCTTTCCTCGTATTTGCGGGAGTTAACGAAAGGATATTTGATGAAAGGTGAGTGTGCCGATTTGCATGTCCTGAGGCGACAGGACGGAAAACACTCGTTTATTCCGTCTGGACCGCAAAGAAACTTTTCGCTGTTCAAGAGGCATGGCATTCTTGAGTTGATGAGTTTAAATACCCATATTGCGGTGATTCTAGCGCTTTTTGTCACCACTGGAGCCGGTTGGTGCCAGGCTCATGGGGATTTCGCTAATCCCGGTTTAGCGGCTATTACTCCTGTTGCCAGCACTGCGCGTCTAATTGGAATCTCGGCGGAGATTGATGAGCTTCGAGCCGCACGACAGGATGCCCCTGCCGGCTCGCCTGAGCAGTGGAGGATACTTTGGTTGCACCAGAGGGTTGTTGAGCGTACAGCAGCCGTGCAATTGCAAATAGACGCGACGGTAGCCGAGATTGACAACGAGATAGCGCGGGCAACGGAGGTCCGCGGTTTCCTTGCTGACCGTCGTGATAACAGAGTAACTCGAGCGAACCTGCTGAGTGCTCTGATTGGGGGAGGATTGGGAGGAACTAGCGCGGGATTGCAGCTCTCGACTACACAAACGGCTGCAGCGGCAGGAACGGGAATCGCAGGAGGGGCTATTGCAGCAGGAATTGCGTTGTACGGAATTCATGCTCAAAAGGGAGAGACCCGAACCCTTGAAACGGAGTCGAACATGCTCGCCCAATTTTTTGACCGCCCCATACTTCCGACGAGCCACTATCCGCCTGTAATCTGGCACTTCCTAAGTGAAGTTGCGCCAAGTGACCCAGACCACATCACGAGACGCGACAGACTGATGCGCACCTGGATTGAGCTGAAGCGCTTGGACCCACCGCCCAATACGCCCGTTGGACAGGTCAAGATCGATCATGTGACCAACAGCCCCGAGCAGCACTTGTTGCTGACCATCGATGATCTGGAAGATCGGATGGCAATGCTTCAGGATGTACGTGCCAAGCTGTCTTATCTGAAAAGAGATCTGGCAGCCCTCTTGGAATCTTTGCCTGACGCGCATCCTACTGATCTGAATTAGCAATCTATTAGAAGCGCAAACCAGGCCTGTGTTTACTGATAGCTAGTACTGCCAAATCTCAACTGGCGATAACAGGTCCAAGTCACGCTCCTTGAGAAGAGCCTACTGCCATGCATTTTGGGTTCTGTCCGGTTTGTCGGCAACCCTTCCCTTACGCTCCCGAACGGCCAACAACCGGTAAGGTGCGGTTTGACCGTTATTCGGGAGCAAACCTTTTGCGCCGTCATCTGTCCGATAAGTGGCCAAGATGCGTATCGAAGAATGCGGTGATCTCTCCGAAGGCTGCCTTTGTCTCGGGGGCACGATCATCGAACTGGTACTGAGCATGTGACTGCCCTTCGAAGACTTCGAGCTGCGCATCGATGCCGGCTTCGCGCAGCTTGCGGTGGACGCGCACGGTGTTGCTCAGCAGCAGATCGCGCGTTCCGGTAGTCAGGATCGCTGGCGGAAATCCGTGCATATCTCCGTAAACCGGAGAGAGGAGCGGGTCCTTAAGATCATGTCCGTGTGCATAAACAACCGTGGCGGCATCGCAGAATCCATCGCGAGATACAAGAACATTGTCAACCATCTCGTTTGTGTAGAAGGTGTCGCCGGTCTTGGTGACATCTGACATCGGTGTACCAGGCGCGATCGCTCCAGGCATGGGGAGGCCCATCTGCTTCGCCCGCAGCATCATCTCCAATACCAGAGCACCGCCAGCGGATGTGCCAAACACCGCGATGTTTTTAGGGTCATATGTCTTCAGCGCCTCCTTGTAAACGGTCATCGCATCATCCAGCGCTGCGGGAAAGTAGCCTTCGGGCGGCATGCGGTAATCCACCGAGACCACTTTGAAGTGTCCCAGTCCGGCCATGAGGATGGCCTCGCCTGTACCCGACTCGCCTGGAAACATGACATAGCAGCCGCCATGAACGTGAATGAGCAGCTTGTCGCGGTGTTCGTGCGGGATGCTGTCGGATGAAACCGTAAAGATTCTTACTCCGCCCATCGTGCCGGGCTTGGTGGTGACGTGGAGACGCTCGCGCGATGCCGGAAGAGTTTGCATCGTTTTTGCCGCCTGAGTGTTGGCAGCCGCTCTCCATTCCTCACCCGTCTTCCACAAAACATTCCAGTTCGGATTGCGTGGGGCGGCGATGATCTTTTGCATTTCAGGGCTGACATCTCCCGGCACTGGCAGGGTCTTTGCCGGCACCTGTGCAGGAGGCAAGCTGCTATTGTTGCCTTGCGAGGCGGCGTTAGCAAAGAGAGAAGCTGCACAGACAAGGACAAGTAATCCGGGGACTTTCATAGACAAGTTCCTTTTATCGTTTCCATTCTTTCACTCTTCGCTTGTGGTGAGCGAATCTGTCGCAAGCTTCCGAATGGTCGGCAAATAGGAAGTTATCTTGAACCAGGTCGTGGCGATAGCGGCGGGTCGACGCCGCTGCCAGCCGTCAGAAACCGCACCCTCTGGCCTGTGGCAGGAGGATGAGCTCAGTCCTTCTGGAGCATCACTTCGGTTGACTTGATCACCACTTTGACAGCATCCCCTTGCTTGAGTGCCATCTCTTCGGCGCTTCTTCTGGTGATCACGCTTTCAATGAGGTTCTCGCCAACGCGAACGGCGACGTGGGCCATTACTCCGCCAAGCTGAATCTCTTCGACGGTGCCTATGAGTTGATTGCGAGCGGAAAGTGTCATGCCGGAAGCATATCTCAGCCGCAGTCCCAAGAGCAGCATTGGAGGGAGGCGCCCGACCGCGCCACCTTGGCGTCTCCCAAAGAATGCCGGTATGTAGGTTTCAGGATCAGAGGATGTAGCGGGAGAGGTCCTGGTCTTTCACGATGGAGGCGACCTGCTGGCGGACGTATTCGGGGTCGACCACGATGACTTTTTCGGTTACGCCTGCGGTTTCGCGCTCGATGACGGGAAGTGGCGAGGCGGCAGGGCCGCTCTCGGCGGCAATCTGGGCGACGACGCCCTCTTCGGTGGGTTGTCCGCGTGAGGTCTTCATCAGGTCGGGGGCCTGGAAGCTGATCTCGTCGAGGACGCGCTCGAGGATGGTGTGGAGGCGGCGCGCTCCGATGTTTTCGGTGGTCTCGTTGACGCGGAAGGCGAAATGCGCCATCTCCGCGATCGCTTCCTTGGTGAACTCGAGCTTGAGGCCTTCGGTTTCGAGCAGGGCAACGGCCTGTTTGACCAGCGAGCTTTTGGGTTCGGTGAGGATGCGGACGAAGTCTTCGACGGTGAGCGAATGGAGCTCGACGCGGATGGGGAAGCGGCCCTGGAGCTCGGGGATGAGGTCGGAGGGTTTGGAGACGTGGAAGGCTCCGGCGGCGATGAAGAGGATGTGGTCGGTCGAAACCATGCCGTACTTGGTGTTGACGGTGGTGCCTTCGACGATGGGGAGGATGTCGCGCTGGACGCCCTCGCGGGAGACGTCGGGGCCGTGGCCGCCTTCGCGCCCGGCGATCTTGTCGATCTCGTCGAGGAAGACCATGCCGGAGTCTTCGACGCGCTCGACGGCGAGGCGGGTGACCTGGTCCATGTCGATGAGGCGACCTTCTTCCTCCTGCACGAGATACTCGAAGGCTTCGGATACCTTCATCTTGCGTTTCTTGGTGCGCTGGCCGAAGAGACCGGGGAGCATGTCCTTGAGATTGATATCCATCTCTTCGGTGCCCTGGTTGGTGATGATCTCGAAGCTGGGCTGATTGCGGTCACGTACGTCCATCTCGACGATGCGTTCATCGAGCTTGCCTTCGCGGAACTGCTGGCGGAGTTTTTCGCGTGTGCGCTGTTCGCGTTCTCCGGGCTTTTCTTCTGTCTCGGACGGAGACTCCGGCGTAGCGGCAGGAAGCTGGATCACGTTGCTTCCGGGCTCGTGCGTTGCTGCAGCGGCGGTAACCGCAGCGGGGGTGGGGGGCAGCAGGAGATCAAGCAAGCGGTCTTCGGCGGCGAGCTCGGCCTTGTCTTCGACCTCTTCGAGCTTTTCTTCGCGCACCATGTCGATGGCGATCTCGACCAGGTCGCGGACGATGGATTCGACGTCGCGGCCCACGTAGCCGACCTCGGTGAACTTCGAGGCTTCGACCTTCAGGAAGGGCGAGTTGGTGAGCTTGGCGAGGCGGCGGGCGATCTCTGTTTTTCCAACGCCGGTGGGCCCGATCATGATGATGTTCTTGGGCATGATCTCTTCGGCGAGGTCGGGGGCGAGTTTCTGGCGGCGCATGCGGTTGCGCAGAGCGATGGCGACGGCGCGTTTCGCGGCCTTCTGACCGACGACGTACTTGTCCAGCTCGGTGACGATCTCGCGGGGGGTCATCTCGTCGAGTGCGAGGGATTGATCGTCAGCGGTTCCGGGTAGATAGATTGCCATGGGTGTTCCTTACTGTTCTGATTTGCGCGGTTGGAGAGCGCTTTCACACTGTTCTATGGATTCGACGTCCGCGAGGTCCTTTAGACGTCCAAAGGCACGTTTGTTCTGCTTGAGCTGTGCGGCGGAGATATACGGAGCATCAACATTTCCCTCGATATTAACCATGATGCGATCTCGCCACGCTTCCTCGAAGTCTACGCCGGTGATCCTGGGAAGAAAGTCCACCTGATAGAGAGGACGGCCGAACCGAAACATCTGGTCGGGAGTCTTCAGGCGACACGCCAGCGAGCGGAACACCGTACGCAGCCAGCCCCCGGAAGATAGCGTCGCAGTTCTGAGCGTCGGTCGCGTAAAAGATGTCCGAGTCGTTCGTCCCCGTGGCTCGGAGTGATAGGTCACGGCATATCCGCCCACAATAAGGTACCTAGCGCTTTGGAAGTTTAAGGCGGACAACAGATCGACGAAGTTCCTGTCCATCAGGCGCTAGTCCTTTCATCCGGTATCCCATAAGACTTAGCTCCCATGCTTTCTGCATGCGTTCGGCGGGGCGGACGCTCTGCCAGTAGCGATAGTCCTCTGCCTTGAGCTCGTTCGGATCGGAGATGAATCGAATCGTCTTGTCCATCTTTTGTTTACCCCTTCAAGCTATGTAGTCGCTTTCAGCTCTTCGATCAGAACCTTGTCGTTGGTGTAGATGCAGATGTCGCCGGCGATCTTCATGGACTTTTCAGCGATCTCTCGCGCGGAGAGCTGGGTGTTGTCGAGCAGGGCGCGACCTGCGGCGAGCGCGAAGCTGCCTCCGCTGCCGATGGCGCAGATGCCTTCGTCGGGGTCGATGACGTCGCCGGTACCGGAGAGCATGAGGGTCTGCTTGACGTCGGCGACGATGAGCAGGGCTTCGAGCTGGCGGAGCATCTTGTCGGTGCGCCAGTCCTTGGCCAGCTCGACGGCAGCGCGGCTGAGGTTGCCGGCGTACTGCTCGAGCTTGGTTTCGAAGCGGGCAAAGAGCGAGAAGGCGTCGGCGGTGGAGCCGGCGAATCCTGCGAGCACCTTGTCCTGATAGAGGCGGCGGATCTTTTTGGCGGAGTGCTTCATCACGGTGTTGCCGAGCGATACCTGACCATCGGCCGCCATGACCACGGAATCGTCGCGCCGAACGCAGACCACGGTGGTGGAGCGGATGCGGCGCCCCTCGCCCAGATCGAGAGGATGGGCCGAGGAGGCCTTGAGAGAGATGGAAGGGGCTCGAAGTGACGAAAAAACGCGACTTTTACTCACATCTCAGTATATCGCCAGCTTGCGCGCTGGACAGGAGACAAGTGGGACTGGGAGAAAGCGCCCTTTATGGGACAGATCCACAAATAAGGGACAGCGCGGCAAACTCTTCAGCCGCAATCTTCTCGACCTGGGCTATGCTTTGGCTAACAGCCGTGTTTACGACCGTGCCAGAGTATCTCTCGGTTCCTCTGCGTTCTCCGCGAAACGCCGTTATGGCGGTGGCCGCGGCAGCTGCGGTGGGTGGTATCGCCTGGTTTCTTCTTCGGCGCCAGCGGCCCACGGCAGAGGAGATCGAACGCGCCCGCCGCGAACAGCTTGCCTCCAGCGGCCGCATTACCGACGGCAGCATCACCGATACTCCTTTTTCCCAGCAGGATGACACGACTCCCCCGCAGCAGATCATCGTCTATAACTATCGGATTGCGGGTGTCGCCTACGAGGCCGCGCAGGATGTGACGTCGCTGGGCGACCTGGTTCGGGATATTCGGACAGACCTTCCGATCCAGGTTCGTTATGAGCCGCATAATCCGGCCAACAGCATCGTGGTGGCCGAAAGCTGGAGCGGCCTGCGGCTGGGGATCCCGCATTCTCAAAAAGATGCCGGCACGCCGGCGACCTGAAACGATTCGAGATGATGTAGAGATGTAGATACGACCGGCCCATCGAGACTAAACTTAAGCCATGCACATGGTCGCCACCCCGAACCGCCGAATGCAGCAGGTCCTGAAGGCGTCCATGGGGCTGACCTTCGCCTACGTGCTGGCGACGTTTGTGTTCGGGCTGCGGGCGCACTCGCTGGCATTGATCTCAGAGGCCGGGCACAACCTCAGCGATCTGCTGGCGATTATTCTTTCTTACGTCGCGGTGTACTTCCAGGCGCGCCCGGCTAACGAGAAGAAGACCTTCGGGTACCAGAGAGCGGGAGTGCTGGCAGCGTTCGTGAATGCCGGTACGCTGGTGGTTCTGTCGATCTGGATCGCGCTTACGGCGATTGAGCGCCTGCATACGCCGGTGGAGGTGCAGCCCAGACTGATGATGGGGGTCGCCGCCGCCGGGGTTGTGATGAACGGCACGATTGCGGCACTGCTGTGGCGGTTTTCGAAGGATGTCAACATTCGCAGTGTGTTCCTTCACATGCTGGGCGACACGCTTTCGACGGCGGCGGTTATCGGTGGAGGCGCGGCGATTCTGTTTACCGGCATGTCGTGGGTGGACCCGGTGCTTTCGCTGGTGATTGCAGCGATGATCCTGTGGAGCTCCGTCGGGATTCTGCGGGAGACGCTGAATATTCTGCTGGAAGGAACGCCACGGAACATGCAGCTTGGCGCGGTGCGCGAGGCGATGGAGGGCGTGCCTGGCGTGCTGGATGTACACGATCTTCACGTCTGGAGCCTGGGGGCGCAGTCACATGCGCTG
Source organism: Edaphobacter modestus (assembly GCF_004217555.1). Lineage (GTDB taxonomy): Bacteria > Acidobacteriota > Terriglobia > Terriglobales > Acidobacteriaceae > Edaphobacter > Edaphobacter modestus. The sequence continues at coordinate 3,484,557 of NZ_SHKW01000001.1, read as the reverse complement.
GCGAGCCATGTGAGGATCGACGAGATGCCGGCTTCGGAGTGCTCGGGCATTTTGACGGAGCTGAACGGCCGGCTGCACGATCTTTTTCACATCACCCATACGACGATCCAGTTCGAGACCTCCGGGTGCGAGACGATACACGGGTGCAGCTCTCCGCCTGAAGCCGAAGCCGTGGGGGCGCACGGTCACCATCACGGACATTCGCATTGAGCGGAGTGGTTCGCGCGGATAGCTCTGCCGGGATGCGGGCGGATGAAACTGCCGTCTAGAGGGACTGCGATCTAGAGCGACTCGGCCACGGCCGGCTTGGTGTGCCGGTTCAGAACGTATCTGCGAAGCGACATGATCGGCAGCTCGAATGCGTAGCGGGAGATCAGGGTGAGGACGATGGTGATTGCCAGCACGACCGCGATCCTGGTGAAGTAGCCGGCGAGGTCGTTGGGCTGCAGCGGACCGCGGAAGTGGTCATAGGCGTCGCGGACGAAGATATGGAACATATAGAACGCGTAGCTGATGAGACCGAAGAAGGTAAGCAGGTGAGAGCGTAACCAGCCAAACGCCGAACGGCCCGTGTAGGCGACGGCGAGGCCAACGAATCCTCCGCAAAGAAGGGTGATTGCGGTGGCTCCGGTAGCAGCGTGAAAGGCGATGTGTCGTGGATCTGTTGGAATGGCGTAACACACACCCGCCAGCACGACACCGGCGCCGAGCAGGGACAGGAGGGTGCCGCGCCTTGTCTCGAGGCCCAGCCCCTGTCGCTGGCAGCGTTCCAGCATGCAGGCCAGCAGCGCGCCCACGGCAAGCCCGTCGCAGCATAGATACGTGTGCCAGTAATTGTGGTGTCCGAAGAGGGCGAAGAGGTATCGCAGCCCAATGACGGTGCAGACGATCGCAAGGGCCCAATGACGCAGCGTGGCGACGGAGCGGCGGCGGACGACGGTCGGCCACAGCAGATAGAACTGCTCCTCTACGGCCAGGGACCAGAAGCCGCCGATGGACTGGACGTGGAAGACATTGGCAAAGTTTGCAGCAAAGAAGACGCAGAGCAGAACGAAGGATCGCGAGCCGGGAATGAAGAACAGAATTCCAAACGCGCAGAGGGCATAAAGCGGGAGAATTCGAAGCGCTCTCTTCCAGTAGAAGTCCCGGTAGTAGTCGGAGTTGTCCCGGTCGCGGATCAGAATGGCGGTAATGAGAAAGCCGGAGAGAACGAAGAAGACATCGACGCCGCTATCTCCGAAACTTCCGAGCCAGTAGAGGCCTCGCACGATTGGGCTGGTCCAGGGGGCGATGTCGAAGCTGGTAGAGCAGAGGTGATGGAAGAAGACCATCAGGGCCGCGATGCCGCGAATTCCATCCAGCTCTGGCAGGTGGCCCAGCCTGGGAAGACGGCCGTGGGACCCGGTGTTTGTAGAGAGCTTCCCGCCACGATCACTCAATGTGTTCTGACCATCCTGTCCCGCAACGCTGCTTCACCGAACGAAGCTGTGGATTGACGTTTCCGATGAGCGAGTCTGCGAGACGGTTGAGGTGTACGGCTCGCTCATCCTGAGAGATTGCGCAGGGTCGCCGCGCCCTGCGCCCTGCTAGGCGAAGTATCGTTTCAGACGAAGGAAACGACGTTCATAGACGTTATAGCTCACCCATGCAAGGGGAAACGTAACAAGCAGCGTGGCGATGAATATGGCCATATGCGATGCGATCTTTCCATGAATGTGTGTCTCAATCCACGGCACGAAGAGAAAGCCGATCATCGGGTGAATGATGTAGATGCCATAGCTGTACTTGCCCAGCCAACGCAGGGGAGACAGATTCATGATGGCTCCGGTGGTGGAGCCGGGACGGAGCGCCATGGCGATCAGCGAAGCTCCCGCCACGGCAAGGGCACTGTAGCCGATGGTGGTGACGAGGGGATTGTTGTCCCAGAAAAATGTTCCTGTCGTCCATGCAATCGTCAGGCAGCAAAGCATGGCAACCGAGAAGGTGACCGGCGCTGTGCGAAGAACCCGTTCTTTGAGGTTTCCACGGACAGCCAGCGCAAGCCAGGCGCCGGCGAGCAGGGAATCCGCGCGACAGAGGGTGGAGGTATAGATCACCCGGAAGGTCACGCCGTTCATGAGCAGGGCGGTCCGGATGACCGGTACGGCCAGGACGAGTCCGGCGGCGATCCACATGAGCTTGCGTCGGTCGCGAACCCAGAAGACGATGATCGGCCATACCAGGTAGAACTGCTCTTCGGCGGCGAGGGACCATAGATGGCCGGTCAGACTTTCGAGAACTGCCGGCTGGTTTCCGTGCCACCACAGGGCGGTGTTCTGCAGATAGACAAGAAGCAGGTAGAACTGGCGGCCGTCGCTCCATGTCGGTCGCAGAATCAGGAAGAGGATCAGCAGGACGCCGTAATAGAGCGGAAAGATCCGAAGAGTGCGGCGCGCGTAGAAGTTGCGGAAATAACGCTCTTCGCCGAAGGAGTCGACGAGGATTCCCGTGATGAGAAATCCGGAGAGGGCAAAGAAGAGGTCGACGCCGACCCATCCTGATTGCTTGATCTTGACGATCAGCTGAACGAGGAAAGATCCTACGGGCTTATCGTTCGATTGCAGCAGGTGAATCAGCAGGACCAGCCCGATCGCCAGTCCGCGAATGCCATCGAGCGCCCGAATGTGAGGCATTCGTCTTTCATGCGCGGCTGCCTCTCCCTGGGGAGAAGGAGCATTTGCAGCAAGCACACTATTAGCCATCCTTATTTTCCACCATTTCCAGGGAGACTCCTGCGTTTTGTCTGGAGGGACGAGGGCGCGGTCAGCGGGCGTTCTGCCTCTGCATCCTTCCGGTTCTGTGCGGCTTGGGGAGAACAGTTTCAGCTGTTAGAAAAAAGACCGCGTCCCTGAACGCGGTCTTTTTTTGAAAGTAACTCAAATTCTCATTCCGGAGTGTCAAAATCTGTTTACCGGGCGGCAGCGGGTTCGCTGATCTCGGCGAGGCGCTTCTCGAGAGTCTTCTCCAGCTCCTCGAGCGCCTTCGAAAAGCCCTCGATTCCTTCCTTGAGCTTGTCGCTGGCCATGCGGTCGGCGGCGTGCATCTTGTCGAAGGTCTCCTTGTCCACGGCGATCTTCTCGATCTTCAGGTCCTTGGCCTTTGCCGGGTCGAGCTTGCGCTCAAGGGTTCCCTGCGCGGCTTCGAGCTCACCCAGCAGCTTGGGGGCGATGGTGAGAAGATCGCATCCGGCGAGCTCGATGATTTCGCCGGTATTGCGGAAGCTTGCGCCCATGACCACGGTCTTGTAGCCGAAGCGCTTGTAGTAGTTGTAGATGGTTGTTACCGACTTCACGCCGGGATCTTCGGCGGGGGTGTAGTCCTTGCCGGTGTCTTTCTTGTACCAGTCGAGGATGCGCCCGACGAACGGCGAGATGAGGGTGACCTTGGCTTCGGCGGAGGCGATGGCCTGGTGCATGCCGAAGAGAAGGGTCATATTGCAGTGAATGCCTTCCTTCTCCAGGATCTCGGCGGCGCGAATGCCCTCCCAGGTGGAGGCAAGCTTGATGAGGATGCGCTCGCGGGAGATGCCTGCTTTCTCGTACTGGGCGATGATGTCGCGGGCAGTTTCGAGGGACTTCTCGGTGTCGTAGGAGAGGCGGGCGTCGACTTCGGTGGAGACGCGGCCGGGAACGATTTCGAGAATCTTTCTGCCGAAGGCAACGGCGAGCGACTTGAAGGCGAGCGCGGCCACTTCCTTATCGGAGGCGCTGGGACCGGCGTCTTTACGCGCTTGCTGGAGTACGTCGTCGACGATGGACTGATACTCGGGCATGCCGGCGGCTGCCTGGATGAGAGAGGGGTTGGTGGTCGAGTCCGTTGGCTTGAACTGTTTGATGGAGTTGATATCACCGGTGTCGGAGACCACGGTCGTCATGCTACGAAGCTGTTCGAGAATCGATGCCATTGTGCGCTCCTTCGCTGCTTAGTTTGATTTTATCAAGGTCGAACGCGTTGCGCGGGCCCTCTTCTGGGGGGTGCGCCAGCGGAGGCGACCCCAGGGTGTTGCAGGGACTGGATTTAGTCGGCGGCTACGGTATTTCTGAGGACCCCGAGGCCGGTGACCTCCACCTCGACGGTATCGCCTGGCTGGACGGGACCTACTCCGGAGGGTGTTCCGGTCGGGATAAGGTCGCCGGGCTCGAGGGTGGTGAAGGCGGTGATATATCGCAGCAGGAAATCGATGGGGAATATCAGGTCGGCGGTCGATCCGTTCTGCTTTACCGCGCCGTTCAGGCGTGTGGTTACGCTGACGGAGGTGCCGTTGAGGGGATCGATCTCGTCGGAGACGAAGGGGCCGGAGGGACAGAACGTGTCCCAGCCTTTGCCTCGCGTCCACTGGCCATCGGACTTTTGGATATCGCGGGCGGTGACGTCGTTCACGATGGTGTAGCCCCGGATGTACTGGCGCACGTCTTCGTCGGGACCGAGGCTGCGACAGCGGCGTCCGATGACGATGGCGAGCTCGCCCTCGTAGTCCACACGCTTCGATAACGCGGGCATCCGAATGGTATGGCCGGATGCGAGCAGGGAAGATGGGGGCTTGAGAAAGAGGAGCGGTTCCTTGGGGACCTCGTTGCCCAGTTCGGCGGCGTGCTCGCTGTAGTTGCGTCCGACGCAGAGGATCTTCGAGGGAGTTACGGGTGGCAGCAGGGAGAGGCTCGTCAACGGGGCGGCGACGAACGCCTCGGTTGACCTGTCTTCGAGCGCGGCGAGCCGTACAGCCAGGTCTTCCTCGGGGGCGACCATGGGGCCCACGGCCCAGAAGGCGCCATCCTGTTCCTTCACGAACGCGTACCGGGCGATGCCCGAGGGAGAGAGATATTTGCAGTACTTCATGGTCGTGCCTTTCGTGGCTGATTTTGTGGCTCAGGGTGCATCGTGACTCAATGGGGTCGTCGTTACGGTCTGGATAACTTCGTTTGAGGGCGGACTCTCGTTGCCGGTGGTATCCAGAGCGGTCACCCGGTAGGTATAGGTGTTTCCGGTGAGGGCAGTGGTGTCGGAAAATGCCGGGCCGGTTACGGGTGCAGGGTTGAGACGCTTGAAGCTGCCGGAGGGGCCTTCACGCCGATAGATGTTATATCCGGCCACGTCGACTTCGACATTGGGCCGCCAGGAGAGATCGATGGTCGCGACGTTGCCCTCTACGCCGGGAATGGCGGCGAGTCCGGTTGGAGTCGCGGGGGCGAAGCTGTCTGTCATCACGAGGGTGAAGGGAGAGGAGACTGCTCCCCTGATCTCGAACTTTTTGCCTGCGATCGCAACGGTCCGGATACGCTGGGCGCGATAGACGTAACTTTGTCCGCGCAGAACGGTGTGATCGAGGATTCCACCGGGGTCGTTCTGTGGAGGCTCATCCTTTGCGGAGCGCAGCCGCACCTCGGTTGGCTGCTCGTCGGGCAGAGCGAGGGCTGCCTTCTTCTTTGGTGCGGCCTTTTCTGCTGGAGTTTCGGGAAGGGTCCGGTCGAGCTCGACGAGAGAGACTGAGCCCAGCGGCTGCCACTCGAGCACGGCCTCGCTGCGGGCGGGGGTCGCCTTGAGTCCGGCGACGGGCGGGGGCGCTGCGCCCGCCGGAGCCAGCGCAGCCTGCGAGAATCCCGCAGAACGACCCTGGGGATTCAGAATGCGGACTCTATAGCCCAACAAGGCGACCGGGTCGGCAGTGAGCGCGGGAGGAAGGCGGTCGTCGGCGTCAGTGACTCCCGGCTTTATGGTGACATGGAGGACGACGTCGCAGCCTGGAATGCTCTGGAGCGGCGCGCTGCGGATTGGCTTCGATGTGGGCTTTGATGTCTTCGATGTTGACTTTGATGGAGACGATGCGGGCTTTGATGTGGACTTTGCGGGTTCCGGCTGCGGGTGGGGATCGCGGCAGACCTCGGCGACCATCGGCGAGGATACGTCGGACTTATCGGTCGTGCGGGAGGGCGAGGTCCAGTGCAGATGAACGTCCTGGCCGACGCGCTGGGCTGAGAGGTCGGTGACGACTTCGGGAAGGTGGAGCGAGGGCGGCTTCGGCGGCCCGGGACTGGCGCACGAGGCCAGCAGGGCAGCCAGGATGGAGGGCGCCAGTGCGGCGAGGAGGCGCCGGCCTCGGCCTGAGGGAAGAGGGTGAGACGGGACGTGCATCGGTCTTCAGCCTAGCATTTTGGGCCCTACGGCGGGGACAGGCGGGATGCGAATTGTAGAGTGGTCGTATGTCCGTGAACGTGCGTGAGGCTGTCCTGGAGGACGCGGCTGCAATCGCTGCGATCTACCGTTTTTATGTGTTGTCGAGTACCTCCACGATGGAACTCGAGCCACCCGATGGGGTGGAGATGGGCCGGCGCATGGTCGAAGTGCGGCAGCGGGGTCTGCCGTTCGTGGTGGCGGAGGAGGAGGGCGAGGTTGTGGGCTACGGGTATGCCACGGCGTTTCGTCCGCGTGCCGGATACCGGTTTACGGTGGAAGATTCCATCTACCTGCGCGCGGATTGTGCGGGCCGCGGAATTGGCAGACGGCTGCTGGAAGCGGTGATGCAGTCTTGCCGCGGTGCAGGGTGCAGGCAGATGGTCGCAGTGATCGGCGGAGAGAATCTGTCTTCCGTTGCGATGCATCGCGCTCTTGGCTTCTCGCAGGCTGGATTGCTGCGAAGCGCGGGATGGAAGTTTGAGCAGCCCCAGGACATTACCATCCTGCAGTGCGAGCTGTAGCGGAATTTTCGGCGAAGAGGGGTGAGCGGTATGGAGGGCTGCGATAAGTTTTTGCTTCCTCGCCAGGTTTGGGCGAGAATGCCTGCTGCAGTCCGTTTGGGGAAAGGACGTGAGGAAGATGGTCTTTCCGGTTCTTATGCTCTGCTTTTTGATTGGGTGCGTTGCCGGTCTGCGCTCCATGATGGCTCCCGCCATTGTTTGTGCGGCGGCATACCTGCACTGGATCCATCTTGATGGGACGCCGCTGGCGTTCCTGAACACGATGGCTGCTCTCTCGATCTTTACGTTGCTCGCGATCGGAGAGCTGATTGTGGACAAGCTTCCCAATACACCGGCGCGGACTTCGGCGATAGGACTGAGCGCGCGCGGGATTACCGGAGCTTTGTGCGGAGCCGCGCTGGCCGCGAGCGGCGGAAGGAGCCTGGTCGCGGGTGCTTTGCTGGGGGCCGCAGGCGGCATTGGCGGAGCTTTTGCGGGATACTACATTCGCCATGGCCTTGTGACCCAGATGGAGCTGCCGGACTTTGTGATCGCCGTGATCGAGGACCTGCTGGCGATCTCGGGCGGCCTGTTTGTGGCTTCGAGAATGTAGGAAGTGATGTCGCTTCGCGGCTGGCTGGAATCGGCCGCGGGAACTGCCGTTGATCCGGGGTGCGGGAGGATTCTCGATTGCTGAAGCGATACGGGGTTATTACCGCGATCACGGCAGGACTGCTCGCCTCCTCTTGCAGTGTGGCGCAGGAGAGACTGGCGTCGACGCCGCCGATGGGTTGGAACAGCTGGGATTCTTACGGGCTGACGATCAACGAGGCGCAGTTTCGCGCCAACGCGGACGTGCTGGCGAAGCGTCTGAAGGCTGCGGGGTATGAGTATGCGGTTGTCGACGAGGGCTGGTACCTGCTCAACCCGCAGAAGCCGAAGGCAGATGCCTTTGCGTATCGCATGGATGCGAACGGCCGCTATGAGCCGGCGCTGAATCGTTTCGCCAGCGCGGCGGGGTCGGCGGGGTTCAAGCCGGTGAGCAGCTACGTGCATGGGCTGGGGCTGAAGTTCGGCATTCACATCATCCGAGGCATACCGAAGAAGGCGGTGGAGCAGAATACGCCTGTGACGGGAAGCGCGTTTCGCGCGGCAGAGGTGGCAGATACAGCGGATACATGTCCGTGGAACCCGGATAACTTCGGCGTAAAGGACAATGCGGCAGGACAGGCCTGGTACGACTCGCTGATGCGGCAGTACGCGGATTGGGGCGTGGACTATCTCAAGGTGGACTGCATCGCTTCGCACCCGTACAAGGGCGATGAGATCAGGATGATTCATCGGGCGATTGCGAAGACGGGACGTGCGATGGTGCTGAGTCTTTCGCCGGGGCCGGCACCGCTGGACAAGTTTGCGGAGGTGGCAGCGAACGCACAGCTCTGGCGCATCTCCGACGATGTGTGGGATCGGTGGGAGAGGCCGGAGAGCGAGCGCTTTCCGCAGGGAGTGAAGAACCAGTTTGCGGTTCTTGCGAGCTGGGTTCCGCATGTGAAACCCGGCAACTGGCCGGATGCCGACATGCTTCCGCTGGGAACGCTGGGCCCGGTACCGGGACATGGCGATCCCCGCAGGACGCGGCTTACCCAGGATGAGCAGAGGACGATGATGACGCTGTGGGCGATTGCACGATCCCCGTTATTCCTTGGAGCGAATCTTACGGAGCTGGATGACTGGACCGCCTCACTGCTGACGAACGCTGATGTCGTGGCGATGGACCAGCGCGGGGGTGAGCAGCGGCTGGCGGGGCAGGACCGGGATCTTATTGCGTGGACGACGAAGGTCGATGGTGAAAGAGAGTATCTTGCTTTGTTCAATGCAGGGGATTCGCCTGTGGCTGTGATGACGAAGCCATGGCTGGCTTACGGGTTGCTAAAGAAAAGTTACAAGGTGAGGGACGTCTGGGCGCAGAAGAGTCTGGGCGCTGTGGAAGGCGGGCTTAAGGGAGTGATGATTGCTCCGCATGGCGTGCTGCTGCTGGAGTTGAGACCTTAGGGCGTTTGCGGATAGGTCCAAGATGGTTTGAACCTGTTGTGGTTATCCATCTCTCCGGCCCACGGATTGAGGTCGAATGGCTGAGCCCGAACATGGCAGATGGAAGCCGAAGTCGAACCCCTGGGCGATTGCCGCGTCTGTCGCGCTGGCTGCCTTTATGGAGGTGCTGGACACCTCCATCGCCAACGTCGCCCTACCCCATATTGCAGGAAGCCTGGGAGCGAGCACGAACCAGGGAACGTGGGTGCTGACCAGCTACCTGGTCTCCAATGCCGTTGTGCTACCGATCGGAGCATGGGCTTCGAGCGTGATTGGACGGCGCAATTTCTTTCAGCTTTGCATCGTGATCTTTACCGTGGCGAGTTTTCTGTGTGGCATCGCCCCGTCGCTGGAGGCGCTGCTGATCTTCCGCGTGCTGCAGGGCGTGGGGGGAGGCGGCCTGCAACCGATGGCACAGGCGATCATGGCCGACTCTTTCGACGAGAAGCGTCGCGGGCTCGCGTTCGCTCTCTACGGCCTTGTCGCTGTGCTGGCTCCATCGATCGGACCGACGCTGGGAGGCTGGATCACGGACAGCTACTCGTGGCGATGGATCTTCTACATCAACCTTCCGGTTGGAGTTCTGGCGCTCGTTCTGGTCCAGCGGCTGGTGCAGGATCCGCCGTGGATCAAGGCGGACCCCAAGAGTGCGCGAAGACTCGATTATGTCGGGCTGGGGCTGCTGACGATTGCGATGGCGGGACTGCAGATCGCGCTCGACAAGGGAGAAGAGAACGACTGGTTCGCTTCGACGTTCATTCGGGTGTTTGCCGCGATGTTCGTAGCAGGGATTACGGGACTGATTGTCTGGGAGTTGAAGCACAAGAATCCGATCATCAATCTGCGGCTTTTCAAGTACAGGAACTTTGCGATCTGTTGCTTTCTGATGATGCTGGTAGGCGGTGTGCTCAATGCCGCGACGGTGCTGCAGCCACAGTTTCTGCAGAGCCTGCTAGGCTATAACGCGACCAACGCCGGCGAAGCACTGACGATGGGCGGCCTGGCGCTGGTGGTGGTGATGCCCGCTGCCGGGGTCGCGACCGGAAGGTTTTCTGCCCGGATCCTCGCGGCTCTGGGGTTCGCCTTCTTCGCCGGAGCGTTCTACTACAGCTCGACGCACGTGAACCTTGGAATGAGCTTTGGTTTCGCATCGTGGCTGCGCGTACTTCAGGTGTTGCCGATCCCGTTCGCGTTCATCGCAATTACAAATGCGGCGTATATAGGTCTTCCGCGCGAGGCGAGCAATCAGGTTGCGGGGCTGATCAACTTCGCCCGCAATATTGGCGGCAGTATCTTCATTGCGGTCACGGGGGCGCTGGTCACGAACCGCTCCATGTTCCACCAGGCGCGTCTGCAGGAGTATATGAACTACGCCAATCCGCAGTTTGTCGAATATACACGCGGGCTTAGCCGGGCCCTCGGGGGCGGGCCCGAGGGAACCTACGCGGCACAGGCGGCTATCTACCAGGACCTTCTCCGCCAGGCAGGGATGCAGGGCTACCAGGATGTCTACCGGCTGCTGGCGTGGATGGCGTGCGGCATGGTCCCTCTAGCCTTCCTGCTGAAGAAGAAACGGCCGGGCGAGGCTCCGGCCGGCGATATCGCCATTCATTAAGGAACCATGCTGCAGAACAGGTGTCGTTGTATGACGCGTCGCTTCGCCTTGCGCCAAGACAGTCTCAACGGATTGGCGAAAACGGCAGCGGACGCAGAATGATGTTGCTGATGTTGGCGACGATCTGTGCGTCTTTCAATTCTGGCGGAGCGCTGAGCTTCTTCCACTCCGGATCGGAGCCGAAGGCTCGCCAGAGTTTCTCTCGTCCATCGAGATTGTCGAAGGACAGCATGTAGGTGATATTCGGCTGGCGCTGGCCGATGATGGATTCGCCGATGAAGACGGGACGCATGCCGAGGCGCTGGAAGATTCCGATCTCACCGCCATTGAACATCGCGGCCTTCTTCTGGCGCGCGGCCATCGACTGCGATTGATACGTCCGCAGCTCGAAGATGCGTGGAGGGCGGCTGGAGGCGTCGCTTGAGAGGATCGGTTCGGGAATAATCGACAGGTTTTGAAACAGAGTGCTTTCCATCGTCACAAAGGGCATTCCGTTCCCGCCGCCGAGAGTCTGCGAGGCCTTGTCGTATTGCTGGTCCACGGCGAGTTTTGCGAGTACGTCCTGCATGGCGCCGAGCGAGGGATACTGGGTGATGCTGAAGAGGCTGGGGCCATCCGGCCCGATGAGGTTGGCGAATGCTGCTACCGGCTTCGCTCCGGCACGCGTCAGCGCGGGGAAGAGGCCGGCTTCGAGGTAGTCAGAGACGCGATGGAGCTGGTCTTCAGGGCTGTTGTGCAGTCGCCATGTGGTGATTTCGAGGAAAGACTTTGAAGTGTCCGCTGCGCGGACAGGGGTGGAGAGCAGGGCGGACATTGCGGCGGCACCGGTGATCATCTGTCGTCGATCCATTTGTTTACGGTTATATCAGCAGGGCGGTCCTGAGGGATCGATGCGCGCGCGGGGGAACGGTTGCTTCCGCGCTTTCTTCGCCTTACTATCGCCATGAGTGGATTTTCCGAAGAACAAGGCGAAGATCGATCCGAATCAAGGATTGAAGGGCGATGCGGACCGGCTGGTCTCGGCGGGGCGCGTGGACGATGACGCTGCGTTCGAGCTGAAGCTGCGGCCGACGCGGCTGATGGAGTTTATTGGCCAGACGAAGGCGAAGGAGCAGCTTGCGATTGCGCTGGAGGCGGCGAAGTCGCGCGGCGAGGCACTGGACCATGTGCTGCTCTTCGGGCCACCGGGATTGGGCAAGACCACGCTTGCAACGATCATCGCGAACGAACTTGGAGTGGGTTTTCAGCAGACGAGCGGACCTGCGCTGCAGATTCAGGGCGATCTGACGGCAATCCTGACCAACGTGCGCGAGAGGCAGGTGCTGTTTCTTGACGAGATTCACAGACTGCAGCCGGTGCTTGAGGAGAAGCTGTATACGGCGCTTGAGGACTACAAGCTGGACATCATGATCGGGCAGGGGCCGGCGGCACGCACGCACGTGATGGAGATCAGGCCATTTACGTTTGTGGCGGCGACGACGCGGCCCGGTCTGTTGAGCTCTCCGCTCCGCTCGCGGTTTGGGATTCTGCTGCGGCTGGAGTTTTATAACGACGACGAACTCAGGTTCGTGGTCGAACGCTCGGCTGAAGTGCTTAATGTGCCGATCGATCGGGATGGCGCAGCCGAGATCGCGATGCGCTCAAGAGGAACCCCCCGTATTGCCAACCGCCTGCTGCGGCGCGTGCGCGATTATGCGCAGGTGCGGGCGGCGGGAAAGATCGACCGCGAGACGGCACAGAAGGCCCTGGAGATGCTGGAGGTGGATGCCCATGGCTTCGACGAGCTGGACCGGCGGCTGCTGCGGACGATTATCGAGAAGTACGATGGCGGACCGGTTGGGCTGAACACACTGGCGGCGGCGCTGGCCGAAGAGCAGGACGCGCTCGAAGAGGTGTATGAGCCGTTTCTGATCCAGATCGGCTTTCTGGATCGCACGCCTCGAGGACGAGTGGCGACGCGGCTGGCATATGAACATCTCGGGATCGAGATGCCTCGGAAGCTAAGCCTGTTCTAGGACTTCCCTTCAGCGATCATGGATTTGCGCGTGAATGGTTACCTTTCTGGAAGAAGGATAGTAACCGGTGACTCTCGTTTCCTCGAACCCTGCAAAGGCCGCGTAATGAAAACTTTCGTCTCGAAACTAAAGTTTTTTTGATTGAGAAGACGCGATGTGGGGGCTATTCTGTGCGCGTTGGCTTGGGTCGGTGGATTGGGACCCCATATGGATTACACAACATCACATATTTTTTTTCTCGTATCTCTTGGATTGTTTACTGTCGTTCTCTTTTCCCTGGCGCTGGTGGATCGCAGCGTGATCGGGGCTCGGTGGCTTGCGGCCGCGACGCTTCTCGATTTCACGAAGACGACACTGCAGGGAATGAACGGCTACGCTCCAAGGTTCGTCACCGTTCTCATTGCCAATGAGCTGAACATCCTTTCGTTCGTCATGATGTTTATGGGCCTGCGCTGGTTTATTGTCCGCCGACCGTTCCGGCACTGGACGGCGCTGGTGTCGATCGGCGTGGTGATGGTGATCTATCTCCCGATGTTTCTTAACCGGATGCGACTGTGGTCGTTCAGTGTGGCCAGCCTGCCGGTGCTGGGGATGTGCATCGTTATGGCGTGGACTCTCTTTCGCCAGAAGGACGAGCGGTTCGCGATTCCGGCGCGCATAACCGCGACGTTGCTGACGATTCACACGGCGGCGCTGGCTTACCGGTCTGTGCTGTCCTGGCGAGGGCTTTCGGGGGCGAGCACGGCATCCCCCTGGTCGGATCCGCAGTGGATGTACTCGATGCTGGCGATCATGCTGGTGTCCTACTGCCTGCTGCTGATGTATGTCCTGTTTACCGTGATAGAGATGCACTCGAGCGTGGCGCATGCGGCCGGAGTGGATGCGTTGACGGGCGCAGTGAATCGCAGGGCGCTGATGGAGCATGCGACACGGGAGCTGGTGCGATGCGACAGGCTGGGGAGATCGCTGGCGATCGTCGCGATGGACCTGGATAACTTCAAGCGGGTGAACGATACCCACGGGCACGGAGGCGGAGATGTGGCCTTGTGCGCCTTTGTCGACCTGGTGAAGGAACGTCTCGGGCCGGATGACCTGATTGCGCGTATCGGCGGTGAAGAGTTTGTGCTGATGCTTCCGGGGATGGATGCGGTCGACGCGACGCTGGTGGCCGAGGAGCTGCGTTACGGGCTGGAGCAGATGCGGATTCACTACGACGGCAAGATGATCTTCACCACGGTAAGTGCCGGAATAACGGAGATGCAGCCCGGAGACTCATGGACAGCGATGCTGAAGCGGGCGGACAGCCTGCTTTACCAGGCAAAGTCAGAGGGCAGAAACCGCGTGGTGATGGAAGAACTGCCGGTGCATTATCCTAAGCCGGTGCTGGTGGAGCGATTTGGAGTGCAGAGGGTGCCGAGCGGAAGAACGGCGAACACAGGGTGAGGGAGACGAGGTTCGAGCATCGATCGGATGGAGCATTCATGCGATTGAACCGCATACATGGAGCACCCAGCAGTAGCATTGCCGATCCTCGATCCATCTAGCGTTGCAACAGTGCTGCCAATACACCATTTACTGCGTTGAGTTTTGCTTCGGCATCTGTGCGATCAAGGCCAAGCTTCTGCATGGCAATGGCTACCTTTACGCTGCCTGCCTCCTCGAGCAGCTTTGCTGCTGTTGCACGGTCGACTCCGGTCGCTTCGGCGATGATGCGCTGGGCGCGATCGACGAGCTTCTCGTTCGTGGCTTGTACGTTGACCATCAGGTTGCCGTAGACGGCTCCCGTGCGGATCATCACTCCGGTGGAGAGCATGTTCAGCACGAGTTTCGTCGCTGTTCCTGCCTTCAGCCGCGTGGAGCCGGTGACGACCTCGGGGCCGGTGACGGGTGCGATGGCGATGTCGGCGATTGCGGCCATCGGGGAGCTGGAGACGGGGGAGTTGGCCACGCAGGTGAGCGAGATGGTGAGGAGGCCGAGCTTCTTCGATTGCTCCATTGCGCCGATGACGAAGGGGGTGCGGCCACTGGCGGCGATCCCGACCAGCGTATCGGGCGCGCCATCCTTGCCGAAGCCCGCGGCGAGTAAGTCGGCTGCTCCCTGTTCGCGGGAGTCTTCGGACTTCTCGCTCGACTTGCGCAGCGCGGAGTCGCCGCCGGCGATGAGACCCTGCACCAGCGTGGGCGGAACCGAGAAGGTCGGGGGGCACTCGCTTGCATCCAGCACGCCGAGGCGTCCGCTGGTTCCGGCGCCGATGTAGAAGAGACGCCCACCCTTCTCGAAGCGTGCGGCGATCTCGTCGATGGCGCGGGCGATCTGCGGAAGCTGCGTCGCAACAGCCAGGGGAACGGCCTGATCTTCCTGATTCATGATGGTGACCATCTCGAGCGTGGAGAGCTGGTCGATGTTCGTGGTGCGCGGGTTGCGGGCTTCGGTGGAGAGTGCGGCGAGGTTCAGGTCGTTCATCACCTTCCATCATAGGACGAGATGCCCCACTCCACCTTTCAGGCAGGGCGAGCGACTGGGCGTTTGATGGAGACCATCGCCATGCCGAGGCAGGCGGCGATCAGCAGTTCAACGACGACCGGCGGCGCGAAGAAGTAGATCAGCGAGTTGACGGCAAACGCAAGATAGCCGATGAGGAAGACTGCGAGGACGGGGCGCAGGTCTGCATCGCTCGAGCGGCAGAGGTTGCCGAGCAGCCAGAAGACGATGGCCTCGACGGTGAGGAAGATGGTGACGCCCAGACCCATCCCGCGATAGAACTCCCACAGGCTGCGGGTCACTCCCATCACGGGAAAGAGGTTGGTCTTCATGGCGTCGACGGCGGTCTGCTGCGCGCCAGGTGCGGGAGCGCCGAAGACTCCGCCGAGGGTGTGAGAGATGGAATGAAAGAGCGTCAGGATGGAGGCGGCGCGGAGCCAGGGCGTGGGTCTCATGCGGCGGTCTCCTTGTTGGCGACCCTGGCGAACTCTTCGAGGGTGCGGACCCAGGCATTGGGACCGTCGAGGATCTCGCGGAGCTGCTGATAGCCTTCGCCGTGGCGCTCAATACCGGAGTGGGTGAGCTCGACGAGCGTAGCGGACGAACCTTCGGCGGTGAATCGCAGCTCTACGTCGCTGGAGTGGGCGAGGTCGGGATTGAACTTCCAGTCGGGACCGAGGTGCCAGGAGAGGGTGACGAGGTTTGGCGGGTCCCAGGCACGAACGAAGCCCCAAAGCCCGTCGTTGCCCTGGGCGTCGCGTTCATACCAGCGACCATCGACGCGGGGTTCGATGATGATGGACTGGAAGGGCTCGGCGCCGATGTGGTGGTCGGGTGGCCACCAGGTCTCCATCTGCTCGACGAAGACGGAGAAGGCGCGCTCGATGGGCGCGGAGACGCGAATGCTCTTATGGACGGCGGCGCTGACTGCGGTTTCCGGCATGTTTGTGTTCACCTTTCTTCTTCTTCTTTGGAGAAGCTGGTGCTTTGGAGGCGGCGATCTCGAATGCGCTGAGGGCGCGGGTCCAGACCTGATCGAAGTGGGCGCGGAGGCGCGCGACGCCGGCAGGGTCGACCTGATAGAGGCGGCGGGTTCCGTCCCTGGTGTCGAGAACGAGGCCCGCTTCTTTGAGTACGCGGAGATGCTGCGAGACTGCGGGCCGGCTGACGGGCATGACGGCGGCGAGCTCGTTGACGGCGAGCGGACCATGAGTGAGACGGTCGAAGATGGCCATGCGGGTGGCATCCGCGAGGGCGTCGAGGCCGGACTGTAGGTAAGCGTCCACTTACGGTAAGTGATAGCTTACCTATTGAAGTGATGTCAAGAGTTTTTTGGCAGAAGGCCCTAGGGTTGAGCTTCAGCGGGAGTGGCCGCCGGGGCTGCGGCGGAGTCAGGGGGCGGCAGCGGCCTGGTGAGATCGACGTCCGCGGTTCCGATGCGCCCGGAGGCAGCGACGCGGACGACGAAGCGGACGCGGGTGGCTTTAGGATCGTGGGCAAGCAGGTAGTGAATGTCGAGAGAGCGCTCGAGCCGTCCGGTGGGTGGAACGTCGCCGGTGGCGTTGGCCCGGATGACCTTGGCGTCGCGCTTGAGTTCCTTGTTCTTCTTGTCGAAGGTGGAGGCGACGAGGATGACCTCGGCGCGACGGGGTTCCGTGTCGGTGGCGTAGGTCCAGGCCAAACCCTTGGCCTCGACGTGGATGTTGAAGGTGTCGGGCGTCTGGGGAGAGCGGCGAACGGAGATAGGCACGCCGTCGTAGACCATGGTGCTGCTGTCGGCGGAGAGGAGATCGCTTACAAGACGGCGCGAAGGATTGACGGGATTGACGCGGCCGGGACCGTATTGCAGGTAGTAGCCCTCACGGGTGGTGACGGTGAGGCCGGGACGATCGACGGTGACCTTGATGCGGCGGAACTTCTGCAGATCGCGGGAGTCGTTGGTGGGGCGGTAGGTGAGGGTATAGAAGCTGGAGCCGTCGCGGATGGCGGTGCCGATCTCGGCGTCGACATCGTTGCGGCCGTAGAGAGAGCGGCCGCCGGTGGCGGTGGCAAGTTTGGCGAACTGGTAGTTGCCGCCGAAGGGATCGGTGAAGGCGGCGTCGGAGCCATAGGTTTGGGGATCGACCTGAAGGCCGGCGGGGTCGATGGTGTAAAGGGTGATGCGGGCGTCGCGCAGCGTGTTGACGCAGTCCTGCACGGCGCTGTTGACGCGCTGCTCGGTGTCGACAGGGAAGTTCGCCATGTTGAGGTTGGGGAATCCGCGTCCGATCCAGATCATGTTCTTGTGCCCGGGGTGTCCGATGGTGGCCTGGGCGACACGGCGCAGGGTCATGAAGGCGGTACCGTATCGCTCGGCCAGCCAGGCGTATTGATGCGCCTGCCATGGGTAGGCGGCGAAGTGATGGTTGAGAGCCTCGATCAGGTCGTCCTTGTTCTGTGTGTAGTCGTGTAGCACGGTGAAGTTCTGCAGGTTGACGGCGATGAGCATGGTGGGGGTGGAGAGCTTGCCGGGCTGCCGCTCGAGAAACTTCTTGAGCGAGTAGCGGGCGAAGGCCATGTCTTCAAAGCGGGTGTTGAACTCGTCGAGCAGCACGATGTTGACGGGCGCGCGCGGGGCGAGAGTGTCAAGCGCTGCTGTGGAATCGATGTTGAGCTCGGGAGTAGAGGAGTGCGCGCCGGCGGCCTCGAAGTTGAGAACGGTCTGGGGCTCGTTGGACTCTGTGACGTGGAAGTCGTCGCGCTTGAGATCGGTGACGACGTTGCCTTTCGAGTCGGTGACGACCATGTCGAGGATGACGATGCGGGCGTTGCGGGTGATGGTGTAGGTTCCGCTGGCATCGCGGGTGGGCTGGGTGCCGTTCTGCGGGGGCTCGCCGGGCTGAGCGGAGGGAGGCTCAGGGGCGGGCGTGGTGGTCTGAGCCTGGCCGGATGCGGTGGCAAGGGAGACGAGAAGTACAGCAAAAAGCGAAGCTTTCATAGCAGTCTCCGGGTAACTCCCAATTAACGCGTCCTTCCGTAAACCCAATAGATCAGTGCAAGTTTCGACAGAATCGTAAAGGGTTAGCGAATTTTGGGGCTTGCGGGAGGGAGAGAGGTGACTGCGTGAAGGTTTTTGCATCCTACGGGAGAGAGCTTCTGGAAGCTTCCACGGCGTTACTCGCGCCAAACCACCGAATCTATGAATTCTCGCCGCTACGCTATCGCCGCAGCCGTTCTCGCAGCCGTGTTGTTCCTGGTCTGGATCTTGCGGCCTGCGGGTTCAAAGGACGGTCATCAGGCGGCCAGTCATGATCTTCCGGATGCAGCGAAGCCTGCTGCGGGGGCGGCGTCGCCGAACGATGCGCTGACGACGGTGTATGCGCACAATCTTGAGCTGCGCAAGGGGCCGGAGTTCCGTATCTATATTCGCTGGCTTCGCGGCGAGATGGTGCCGACGCGGAAGGATCGGCCTCCTTCGCTGGACGATGAAGAGTCCTTCGTCTTTCATATCGATCGCGGGTTGATTCATGCGAATCTGGGCGACATCACGACGTATCTGAACTCGGCGATGGCGTCGCGGTCGCCGCTGAAGAATATGAAGCTGACGGGCGAGGGGCAACAGATGAAGCTCTCGGGAACGATGCACAAACTCCTGGTGCCGCTTCCGGTAGAGGTGCTGGGGACGCTCTCGCCCGCACCGAACGGCAGGATTCATCTGCAGGTGACGAAGATCAGCGTGCTGAAGATGCCGGTGAAAGGGCTGCTCGGAGGGCTGAAGGTGGAGATCGACGACATTATCGGCAAAGACCCGGTAGCGGGTGTGGAGGTGAAGGACAACGATATCTACCTCGACACGACGGCGCTGCTTCCGCCACCGCATATCCGGGGGCAGATCTCGGCGATTGCGCTTCAGGCTCCCGATGCGGTGGTGACGTATGGAAGCACGACGCCACAGGACGACGAGGAGCTGGCGCAGTGGCATAACTTTCTGCGGCTGCGCGGCGGTACGGTTGGCTTCGGCAAGCTGGTGATGCACGATGCGGACCTCACGCTGATCGACGCCTCGGATGACACGTGGTTCGATCTGGATCTGATGAAGTACCGCGAGCAATTGGTAAAGGGTTACAGCAGAATGACTCCGGAGAACGGCCTGGAGATGTTCATGCCCGACGTGGGCGGCAAGGCGCTTCCGCCGGGCTCGGTTTCGTTGGACACGCTGAGGGATAAGAAGAAGCCGCTGCCGAACCCGGCCCTCGTGAAGTGAGGCTGGGCTTCAGGGAAGGATGACGCAGGGACCGTCGGCGGTTTCGTGCTTGACGGCTTGCAGGGCTTCGTTGGCCTGGTCCAGGGAGAAGTTGCGGACACGGGGCCTGATGCCGATCTGCTGGGCTAGTGCGAGGAAGTCGCGGGCGTCCTGGCGGGTCATGTTGGCGACCGAGCGGATCTGGCGCTCGCCCCACAGAAGTTTGTCGTAGTCGAAGGCCGGCATCTGGTCGAGGTGGATGGCGTTGATGGCGACGACGCCTCCCTTGCGGAGGCTTGAGAGCGCGGCGACCACGACAGCGCCCGATGGAGCGAAGGTGATGGCGCGATCGAGTGCGACGGGAGGCTTGTCGTTCTCGGAGCCGATCCAGTTTGCGCCGAGTTCCGTGGCTTGCGCTCGGTGCCGTTCGCCGCGCGTGGAGACATAGACCTCGCATCCCCAGCGGCGGAGTACCTCGATGGCGAGCGAGGCGGATGCGCCGAAGCCGAAGAGGCCGACGCGCTCGCCCGGCTGCGTTCCGGCGACGCGCAGGCTGCGGAAGCCGATGATTCCGGCGCAGAGAAGCGGCGCGAGGTACTGGGGTTCGATGCTGGAGGGTAACGGGAAGGCGAAGTCGGAGCGCACCAGGGCGTATTCGGAGTAACCACCGTCGACGGTATAGCCGGTAAAGGTGGGCGAGTCGCAGAGATTTTCTTCATCGCGTTTGCAGAAGGGGCAGGTGAGGTCGGCTCCGCCGATCCAGGAGACGCCGGCCTGGGAGCCCATGGGGAGTTCTGCCGTGGCACCGTCTACGACCTCGCCGACGATCTGGTGGCCGAGGATGAGGGGATCGCGCAGGGTTGGCAGGTCGTGCTCGAAGATGTGCAGGTCGGTGCGGCAGACTCCGCAGGCGAGGACGCGGAGGAGGGTGTGGCCGGGTATGACGGCGGGACGCGGGACGTCTTCGATGGAGAGCGCGGTTGCGGAGGCACGGAGGACGGCGGCTTTCATCGGCGTTGCTCCTTCTGGAGGCTCAGCTTGTTCGATGCTAGAGCAATGGGCTGCAGCTAGCGGGGCGTTGAGGTTTCTCCATCGGAAGGTGGATAGGACACTCCACCTCTGGTTGGTCGACAGCCTCCCGTCGCGGGTCTAGTCTGCTCCGTGTTCCGGGGATCTCGCTTTGCGATGCGGTGAAAGCGACTGCGCGCACCGCACAGGGTGCGTAGCGTGGAGTGCCGTGCGTGTATCGAGACAACGTTGGCAGGAGAGGCTGTATGCGCCTTCAATTCGCAGAGCGATGGCTCGAGGGTGGGATCGCAGACCGAGGTTCGCTGCCATGACGCGAACGGCATTGGCTTTCGCCTGCTGGATTCTGCTGGGCGGCGCGGCGTGCGCACAGACGATGCAGGACGGCATCATGCTGGCACGCGGAGTCCTGTGCGCCGGCTCGCTGTATACGCACGATCAGTGGAGCAGCTACTGGGAGGGTTCCCGGCAGCGAGTGAACGGTAATATCGGCACGATTACGACGCAGAGCGTGTCGGCCATGGCCAACTACGGTATTACCGACCGCATCAACGTGCTGGCCAATGTTCCTTACGTGTGGACAAATGCGAGTCAGGGCGTGCTGCACGGGCAGAGCGGATTCCAGGATTTCTCCTTTGCCGTGAAGGGCGATCCGCTACGGTTGCGTCTGAAGCAGGTGGGCACGCTGCGGGCGATCGTCCTGGTCTCGACCAGCCTGCCGATGACGAACTACACACCGGATCTGCAGCCGTTGTCGCTGGGGTTGAACAGCAAGACGCTTACCGGGCGCGGCACGCTGAATTTTCTGGGACGGCGCGGGCTGTACCTGAATGCGGGCGCGGCGTACACGTTTCGGGCAAATGTGACGCTGGACCGGCCGTACTACTACACCAACGACCAGATGTATCTAAGCAACGAGGTGGCGATGCCCAACGTCTTCGATTACTCGACGAGCGTGGGTTATTACCGCCATGACATGAAGATTGTCGGGAACTTTGCGCAGCAGCAGACGCGCGGCGGTGGCGACATCCGGCGCCAGGATATGCCGTTTGTCTCGAACCGGATGAACTACTCGGCGGCTGGCTTCGAGATACAGTATCCGATTCCGCATCTGCGCAGATTGCAGTACTGGGTGGCCTATCGCAACGTCTTCGACGGCCGTAATGTCGGCCAGGCGAACACCATTACGACCGGCCTGATGTATACCTTCCACCGCGAAGGGCGGACCACAGCTCCATGATTGACTATCCTCGCAATGTATACCGCGCCGCAATGGCAGGCGCGATGTTGACGGCAGCGCTGTTGTCTTTGAGCTGCAGCAAGGGCATACCCTCAACAGAGACGCTACCGGCGCAGATCTTTACCAGTGTGGATGCGAACGCGGGAGCGTGGAAGATGATCCTGCTCTCAGGACCAACGCAGGTTGCGGTGGTAGCACCTGTGCCGGTGAACGATCCCGGCTACACGGCTGAACTGGCGCAGATCAAGACCGCGCAGGCGAGCCTAACGGAAGCACAGAAGACCGCTATCGCGTATTGGAGCGGTGGCGGTGTGCTGCGATGGAACGAGATCATGCGAGAGCTGGTCGCAAAGTCGGACCTGCCTCCTGCGCCGAATCCGGATGGCAGCTATCCCGTGCCGAATCCGGCAAATCCATTCGCCGATCCGCAGTATCCGTTCAGCAATCCTCCATATGCGGCACGGGCGTACAGCTACGTGTCGATCGCGCAGTTTGACGCGCTGAAGTCGGCGTGGTTCTACAAGTACCAGTACAAGCGCGCTTCGCCGTCGAAGAACGACAGCAGCATTCAGTCGCTGCTGCCATCGAGCGATCTGCCTTCCTATCCGTCGGAGGATGCGGTGGAGGCGGGAGTGAATTCGGTGCTGCTCAAGCTGCTCTTTCCTACGTCGGCGGACTATATCGATGCGAAGGCGGCGGAGCAGCAGCAGGTGGCGCAGCTCTCGGGACGCGCCTCGGCCAGTGATGTTGCGGCGGGGCTTGCGCTGGGGCAGGCGGTGGCTGCGGTCTTTTCGGCGCGTGCGGCAAACGACGGCATGAGAGCGGCGGGCGGTAGTCCGCAGATATGGCAGGCGCTCTTTGACAATACGAAGGCTCGTGGGGAGATTCCGTGGGTGAGCCAGGACGGGCCGCCGCGCCCGCCGATGTTGCCGCTCTTCGGCCAGGTGAAGGCGTGGATGATGACGCCGACGGATATTGTGAACGAGCGGCCGGTTCCGCCACCCTCCACCTCTTCCGCGCAGATGCAGCAGGAGACGGCTGAGGTGAAGGAGACGGTGAACAACCTGACTCGGGACCAATTAGCCACGGTGTACAAGTGGGCCGACGGTGTGAGCACGCCGACCCCGCCAGGGCACTGGGACTTTATCGCGGTGCCTTACGTCATCTCCGGGGGGCAGAGCGAGGTGCGTGCCGCGCGGACCTTTGCGCTGCTCAACATGGCGCTTCACGATGCGGCTGTAGCGTGTTGGGATGCGAAGTACTTCTATTTCAATCCGCGCCCTTCGCAGCTGGATCCGAGCATCAAGGTGCAGACGGGGCTGCCCAATTTTCCGGCATATGTTTCGGGGCATTCAGTGTTTTCTGCGGCGGCTGCGGATGTGCTCAGCTATCTCTTCCCAGGTGAGGCGAGTTATTTTGACTCACAACAACAAGAAGCCGCGATGTCACGGTTGTATGGAGGGATTCACTACCGCTCAGACATCACGGCCGGAATGCAGCATGGCAAGCGTGTGGGAGACTACACGGTGGCGTTTGCGAAGACGGACGGCGCGAATTAGGTATCTGCTCGATTCGGCAGGCTTCGATTGTGTGGGCCGTTCAGAAGGCGCGGACGTGTTCGGCTTTCCTCATGGCTGATGGGTTGCAGCGATGGCGCTGGCGATGTCGGCGTGGATCGCGTTGCGCTCGTCGGTGGAGATGGCGGTCTCGGTGAGGTAGGACGTTATAAAGATCGGCTCGCCGTCTGGCGGATAGAGCACGCCGATGTCGTTGTTCGAGCCGTGCTCGCCTGATCCGGTCTTGTCGGCGACCTTCCAGGTGGAAGGCAGGCCGGCGACGAACTTGGGTTTGCCGGTCGTATTGGCGAGCATCCAGTCGGTGAGCTGCTGGCGTGACGCGGGTTTGAGGACGTTTCCAAAGAAGATGCGTTGCAGGTTGGCGAGCATCGCGTTCGGTGTGGTGGTGTCGCGTGGATCGCCGGGCGTGCTCTCGTTGAGTGTGGTCTCGTTGCGGTCGAGACGCGTTAGAGGGTCGCCGATGGAGCGTGCAAAGGCGGTGAGGGCGGGTGGGCCGCCGAAGCTGGCGAGCAGGAGGTTGGCGGCGGTGTTGTCGCTGAGCGTGAGCGCGGCCTTCGAGAGCTCGGCGACGGTCATGCTTCCGCCGGCGTGTTTTTCGGTCTCGGGAGAGTAGGTGACGAGATCGCTCTTTGAGAAGGCGACGGCGCGGTCCAGATGCTCTTTTCCCTGATCGACGCGCTGAAGGATGAGGGATGCGGCGAGGAACTTGAAGGTGCTGCACATGGGGAAGCGCTCGTCGGCGCGGTGTGTGACCTGCTTGCCGGACGGAAAGAGGATCGCGACGCCGAGGCGGCCTTTGCTCCTGGTTTCGAGCGCGGCGAGAGTGGTGGAGAGATCCTCGCTGTTCTGCGCGAAGAGCGCACGCGGCCTGACGGCGGTGGCCGCGATGGAGGCGATGGCGGAGCGGCGGGTGAGCAGGCGGGTGAGCATGGGTGAGTGCGATTTTACGCACAGACTATTGTGGAAGCCGTGTGGATCGCGATGCGTATCCGGATGTGCAATGGCCTATGGCTCGCAGAAGAACGGGCCTGGCTGGAGCAAAAGAGAGAGGTCCCGATGCGGGACCTCTCTTCTGAAGCTTTACCGAAAGCGAGTTTCTGTGGCTGATCCGGCAGATTACATGCCGGCGTTGTCATGCTCGAGCTGCGCCTGATATCCCTTTTCAAAGCTGTTGCGGTAATCATCCTTAGCCGCACCCTTCACTGGGGGATTCTTGTAGAGATGCGACGACTTGGCGTCGATCTTGCGCTTCGCTGCCTTGTCGAGCTTGGCTGCCTCGATACCGTCGCGGAAGCCCTGCTGGACCTGCTCGGTACCGGCTGGCGGCGTGTTCCAATCCTGGACCTGCGCCGGCGTGTTCTGCTTCTGGGAGTTCTGGGCGTGCGCAAAAATCGGGGCGCCGCTCATAAGGACCACTGCCATCAGTGGCGTTGCAATGCGGTTAAGCTTCATGTTTCCCTCGCGGCCAGGAGCCCAGTCGAAAAATGGGTCCCAAGGGGTACGTCAAGGTACACCCTTTCGTCAGGCCGCCCTATAAGATACACAAAGGCTTGCGAGAGTTGCAAATATTTCACGGGTCCAGGAGCATATTTGCTCTCTCTTGTTACGAAACGGTTACATATTGGTGTGGCCGGCCCGCATTTCCTCGTTGAAAGAGGGCTTGATGAACTGCAGCGCCGCCGCCAGCTCCTGCTCGTAACCTTCGCGATGGGACATCAGTGCAGCCGACGGAGTTCCAAACTCGGTATCGGCGGTCAGCAGGACAATTCCCTCATGGGCCACTGCGGCCGCGGTCTTCTTCAGCTCCTCGACGGTCGTATTGAGGTACTGCGCGTCGCGGGGATCGGTCAGCCATATGGGTTCGCCGCCGCCCAGAACGCCGGAGAGCCAGAAGACCTTGGCGGCCAGGAATTCCTGACGCTGTGCTTCAGTGGTGTCGTTGAAGATGAACTTCTGCTGCTTTGAGCTGTAGTAGCGGGTGGTTACAGGAACGGGCTGGCGGTTGCCGCTCTTGACCAGCTCAAGCTGTCCCTGGTCCATGGTCTTGCGGACGGCGTTGTAGATGAAGCTTTCTGCGAAGGGCTGTTCGAGCGCCGCGACCACTTCGGCGAAGGTCACGGTCAAAGATGCCGCTACCTTGGCGTGCAGAATGCTTTCTTTGCCGTCCTCCAGGCGCGTCTCGCCGTGAACGATATTGGTATCAGCGCCCGAGGTCGATGGATGGAAGGGCCACTCAAATTTACCGAAGCTCAGGGGGATGCCGTGGAGAGTCAGATAACAGTCCGGACGCGGATTCTTCAGGCGGGTGGCGGTCTCCTTGAGATAGGTTTCGACGACCCCCTTCAAGGCGGCTCCGCTGAAGTCGAATGCCGCGCTGAGCTCGAGCGTCTGCGTTTTGGAGGGATTGGAGGCCAGGCCAAGGGTAAAGCGCGCGGTCGGCCCGCCGGAGAAATCCTTGCCCTCCTGCTGTGCGACCACAACCAAGCCGGCTGTTTTTGCTGCCGCCTCTACCTGTCCTGCCAACACCGTCTGGGTTCCTGTGCTCATCGCCTGCCGTCCTGAATCAAGTTTTTCCGCAACCTGTCTATTTTAGCGCTTTATGGCCGGATTCCCCTCGATTGGAGCAGATAGTATGGCCTACTTTTTCGTGGTCATGGCTGCCACAAGAGCGTCAATCGCCGAGCTTTGCGTTCCCGCGTCGGGCGAAATGGGCGGCCCTGACCACACGACATCGAACGTGTTTTCGGGTGTTCGGTCCTTGGTCCAGATCGAATCCGCGTTGGTGGCAAAGGCGGTGCGGTAGCGTGGGTCGGGCGCGACACCTTCCAACGCGCGCAGGTTACGCATGAAGATGCCCTTGAACTGGATGCCGTCGCCGCTGCATTTGGGTTCGCAGGGTTCGTGCAGGATGCCGGCCTTGTCTGTGAGGTGGGTCAGCGATGCGTCGGCGATCAGCTTTGCCTGATCGAGAATGGCGGAGTCCGGCGACGACTTCGACCACTCCGCCAGTGCTCCCAGCAGGACGCCCTGGTTGTAGGTCCAGACGGTTTTTTCATTGTTGCGGCAGGTGCCCGTAACCTTGTCGATGACGAGGCCGTCGTTGATGAGATGGTCGCTGTTGATCATGCCGGTGCCTCGAAACCACTGCCACTCCTTCGTGGCCCAGTCGGCAAATTTTTGACGCTCAGAAGGGGTGCGTGTGGCGAGATGCGCGGCTACCGAGAAGAACAGTTCATTGGCGATGGCGTTCTTGTAGTTGCGGTCCTTGCTCCACCAGATGCCGCCTCCGCAGGTCGAGTCCCAGCCGCCGGCCATGTCGTCGAAGATGGACTGCGCCATCGTCAGGTAACGGCGGTCATGGGTAAGGTCGTAAGCGTCGATCCATGCAAGCGCCCACCATCCCTCGTCGTCGTAGTACTTGTTCAGGAAGCCGGGGAAACCGGTCCTCTCCTGCTTCGGATCGGTGCGCTTCTCTGTGGGGATGGTGATCTGCGCCTGCCTGTAGGTGTTGGCAAGCACGCCGACATACTGCTTTGAGCCGCTCACGCGCATGAAGTCGGTAAGCGCGGTGATAGCGTTGGCCGAGTTCCACCAGCCGGTGGTCTTATAGAGGCCGATGGAGGGCTCGTACCACTGCTGCATGGCCTTGACGCCGAGCGTTGCTCGGTGACGAGCCTCTTGCGGCGAGGTGGGGCGTGTCTGTTCCTGCGCGTGGCAGGCGACGGTTGCAGTCAGACAGAGCAGAAGGGGGAAAAGGCGGCGCAGGATCATCTCTCCGTTGTATCAACTAAGCTTCGACCGGACCGAATTTTACTCGACTTGTACTCTCAATACCGACGTGAGAATGTTTGAGGTATGGGACGTAAGAAATTGTTGGTCATTGGAGGAGCGGTCGCAAGTTGTCCGGTGATCCTGATCGCATCCTTCCTTGTTGCTAACAAGTTCTACACACGATTCATATTTAAAGGCGAGATGAGTGATTTCGCTCCAGGAGATTCATTCGGAGTCATTTTGTATGCGTTTTTGTTTACGTTTCTGCTTTTAATTCCGGTTCTTCTGGGATGGTGGTGGCTTTATCGCCGTATTTCAGATTAGTTCCGCTTCAGCGGCTTTATTGCGTTGTAACCACGAGCGACGAAAATCCAATCCATGTTCAAAAACCTGATTGCACTTCTTCTCCTGGGAGTTCTGCCTTCGTCCGCCCAGACGATCCTCGTTCACGCCCATCGCGGCGGGCGAGCGTCACGACCGGAGAACACCATCCCCGCCTTCGAATTCGCGATTGAGCATAAGGTGGATGCGCTGGAGCTGGACCTGGCGGTCACGAAGGACAACGTGCTGGTCGTCTCGCATTCGCCTTATCTGACTCAGGTGGAATCGAACGAGCCTTTCATGAAGGCTGTGCTCGCGAACGAGCGGCACTGCGGCGGACCGGCGCTGCCTGCGGGAACCCTGATCCACTCGCTCACGCTCGCGGAACTGAAGCAGTATGATTGTGGCGCGACGACGCTGGCCGCGTTTCCGCACCAGGTTGCCGTCCCGCATACGACGATTCCCACCTTTGAAGAGGTGCTGGACCTCGCTCCGCAGGGGAGCTTCGACTTCAATGTCGAGACCAAGATCTTTATCGATCACCCCGAGATCACGCCAACTCCCGAAGTGTTTGTGCAGATGATCGAGGAGGCGGTGAGTCGACACCATTTGGAGTCGCGTGTGATTCTGCAGAGCTTTGATTTCAGGACGCTGCAGGCGATGAAGAAGCTCAACCCAAAGATCCGGCTGTCGGCGCTGTTCGGGCAGGCGAAGTATGACAAGTTCATGGGGATTACCGATCCTGACAAGAGCTTCGTACACATCGCGAAGATCTCGGGCGCAGGGATTCTGAGTCCGGACGAGAGCCTGGTGACTCCTGCTGAGGTTGCCGCAGCACACAGTGCGGGACTTCAAGTGATTCCTTACACCGTGAACACGGAAGAGGGCTGGAAGAAGATGGTCGCAGCGCGCGTGGACGCTATCATCACGGACGATCCGGCGGGTCTGTTGGACTGGCTGCGGGCGCAGACGCCGCCGCTGCATCCGTAGGACGTGTTGAAATGAAACAGTTCCATGCCGAAACGGGTGGAACGTGGAAGCTGGCCCAATCTCTCGTGCCGACTCGCTCTTTTTCGGAGCTTCCCCTTGCGACTTAAGCGAAAGGAGAGCCAGGTCGCCTGGCAGTAGTCAGGCGGCTGGTTGTCCGGTAGTGGCCGCGCCACAGCGGGGGCAGAACCCTGCTCCGGTTGTGAGGGCGGCTCCGCAGGCCGGGCATGCCGCGCTAGAGACCACGGCTGGCTGGTATCCGAAGGCGCTGCTGGCGCGGATCTGTCCCGCGATGTAGCTGGCTTGCATGGCGTTGTAGATGCGGACTCGCCGGGGCATGAAGAAGGCCTCGATGAACCCGAGGATTGCAGGGATCCCCGTCCAGCTGAAGAGAAGATAGAGAACACCGAGTCCCGTGCGGCGAAGGTAGAAGTGATGGAGCCCGAAGTTGCCGAGAAAGACCGCGAGAAGAACTCCGACCACTTCGTCGCGGCGCGCCTGCTCATATTCGGCGTAGAACCATGCGCGTTGGTGCTCCGTCATTCCAGCGGTGTAAAGCGGATCGGTGTAGTTCAACGTTGCCAGACCTCCCGGTGCTGAGAGAGATACGGCAGGGGGCGAGATGGAGTTCCACGAACTGCCCAAATGGAACGCCCAAAAAGACATGCGGGCGCGACGGCATCGGCGGACGCCAATCGCGATCGCCGAAAAAGGGTGCGTGTTCCGAATCAACTGTTCCCGGACCAACATGGTCGCGATTTACAGCGATAGCCGCATGGTCTAGTGTGAATTTGCGGACTGCAGCGCGGCATGTCCGCAACAGGTTTGGAGATTGCAGACTCAAACAAAAACAGGAGGAGCAGCGATGGAACACATAGAGAATGGGCAGTGTGGATTGTGTACTCACTTTGGAGAAGGTCATACTTCGGCCCCTGCATTGATCACGATCATGAAGAGCCATGAGGCTCCTTTGAACATGGTGGACGAGTGCGGTCATCCCAAGCATGCATCGCTGCATCTGAAGGTGACACCGATCAGCGGTTGCGATGGATTCACTGCTGCAGCGGCGGCCTGAAGCTTTCCTGGCTTGTAGAGCGAAGGCCCGGGGCAATCCCGGGCCTGTTGTTTTGTATGTCGGCTAATACTGAGTTTTTATGAAGCTCTCGGGCGTGCCATCTTCCGGATTTACGAAATGCACATCTTCCGGAGGCCGGCGCGGAGTGTCAACGGCAAGCACTGTAAAGGGACTCTCAAGAATCTTCGGGATGGCATGGATGGTGTTCTTTTTGAAGAAGACCAGCTCGCCGGGGCCGATCTCTCGCGGAGCGTGGCCGGCAATTGCAATCTCGGCGCGGCCGGAAACAACGTAAAGGTATTCGTCGCAGCTGGTGTGGTAGTGCGCCGGCGCTGGCCGGTGAACACGAAAGATGCGGCAGCTCGCCTCCTTCTCATCGGTGAGCCGGAGATCGGTGAGCATCGTCTCTGCGCTTTCGGGCAAGGTGCTGGCGAGAGCGGTGATATTGAAGAATTTGCTTTCGGTCATCGTTTCGGTCGTCATACAGCTCCTTGAAATATAGATGCCGGGTGCCTGCGATTTGCTTCATCCCAATTCCTGCGAAGTGGTTGCGAATAGCCATGGATGGACTGGATGGACCGGCAGTTACGCGGCGATGGCCTGTATTGCCGGGCGACTCGAATGTGCATCCTACAACCATAAGGACAGCACCATGAGCGAAAAACACGACCAGGACAGCCACTACAAAGAACTGAGCGGCCATGAGGGGCAGGCGAAGATTGCGGAGCTGGTGAAGGGAATCCGGATCGCCATGATGACCACGGTGGCAAAGGATGGAAGCATGAGCTCGCGCCCGATGGCGGTGCAGGAGGACCCCTTCAATGGAACGTTGTGGTTCCTCACCCGGCAGGGTTCGGAAAAAGTGGAGGAGGTAGGCCAGGACCAGCATGTCACGCTGACCTTCGCGGAGCCCAAGGATTCCAAGTACATCACCCTCAAGGGGATCGCGAGCGTGAACCAGGACCGCGGCAAGATCCAGGATCTGTGGAATCCGTTGTATAAGGCGTGGTTTCCTAAAGGGAAGGACGATCCGCAGATTGCAGTGCTGCGGGTTGAGGTGAATGAGGCGGACTACTGGGAGGCTTCGGGGAGTCGGCTGGTCATGCTCGTGAAGTATGCGGCGGCTTAGGTGACCGGAGGAAAGGTTCCGATTGGGGAAGCCGGCCATGTCAGTGTGTGATCGAAGGCGCCGTGGGGGTATAGACTCGATGACAGACAACCTGCGGGCAAGGGCCTGCGAGTTGTCAAGACGTTGCAGTTCACCTGCGCCTCAGACGACGTCAAAATCTGATACGCCGCAAAGTATCGGAGGATGTATGCGTTCTGAATCCGTGTTTCGCGCAAAAGAGATCATCGGCAATCGATATCAGCTCTGTCAGACAGTATCGAAGGCCACCCGCAAGATTCATATCTCATCGAGAAACACCCAGGAAACGATCAACAGCGCGTTTGAGAAGATAGCCGATTCCAGGGAGTTGCCTGCCACGGTTGTGGTGGCCGGAGAAGCCGGTTCGACCCTCCGTCGAATGAACCCATTCGTCAGGCTCAGCGGTGGAATCAGTTAACGAGTAGCGTATTTGAGATGGCCTTCGCGCCAGGGTACAGCAGTGCGCGCGTCGAGGTCGAAGACGACGCGGCCCGCGCGAAGGGTCATCTCGGGCACAATGCGCTCGGTGCCGTCGACCTTTCCGCCGGCGAGATCGGAATAGCCGAAGTGACCGTGATCGATGCGAAGCACGGCAATGTCGGCAACCGAGCCGACGGCGATCTGGCCGAGTTCGGGGTGGCCTATCTCGCTGGCCGGGTTCGTGGTGGATTCGCGGATGACTTCGGGCAGAGGGATGCCCAGGGCGAGCATCTTGCTCATCACGTTGGGCAGATTGAGCATGACGCCGGTGGCGGAGCCGACGTGGAGGTCGGTGGAGATGGAGTCGGGGAAGAAGCCGCCCTTCACCATGGGCTCGGCGAGTGCGAAGTTGAAGGAGCCGCCCCCATGGCCCACGTCGAACTTGATGCCGCGCCTGCGGGCCTCGAGCATGTAGGGCGCGGGTTTGCCATCGGGGGTGAGCAGCGGTGCGGGCATGCGGAAGACGTGGGTGCTGATGTCGCCTGGGCGCAGGAGAGTGGAGATCATCTGCTCGTAGGACTTGTTGTCGAACCAGCCGAAGTCGACCATGACGGGCAGGTGGTTGCGATTCCCGGCGGCGACAGCTTTTTGTACGGAGATGAAGTTGGGCTGCTGCCAGTGCGCGGTCTTGATGCCGACGATGATGTCACGGTTCTGCTCGATGGTCTTTGAGAGCGCGTCGAGGTCCATGTCGTGTTCGTTCTGCTCGGCGGCATCGTCGCTGTTGGCCATGCCGGCGCCCACGATGTTCAGGAAGGCAAAGATGCGCGTCTTCGAGTCGTCGATGATGCGGCGACGGAACTCGGGGAAGTCGCGCCAGCCGGAGGAGCCGGCGTCGGCCATGGTGGTGACGCCGTTGGGGATGGCCATCACGTCGGCGGGGACAGAGAGATCGCCGTTGCCCCAGGCGTCGTGACGAAGGCCGGTGAAGACGTGCACGTGGATGTCGATGAGGCCGGGCGTGAGGTAGAGGCCGGAGATGTCCACGGATTGCTTTGCAGCGCTGGCTGGAATCGAGGGCTCGATGGCGGCGATCTTCCCGTCGCGAATCGCTACGTCACTCCTGGCATCGACGTTGTTCTTCGGGTCGAGGACGTGGCCATTGCGGAGAACGAGGTCGTACTGCTGAGCGTGCGCGGAGAGAGCGCAGGCAAGAAATGTGGCGGCCAGGATGCGGAGCATAGTTGGGAGTATAGCCAAATGGAGCCGTAGGGTCGCCACATCCTCCTGGCCTGATTCAGTAGCCACGCTGAATTAGCGAGGTGGAATTCGAGCCTCGCTCGAACGAACCCCTGGCACAACTGGGATCATGGGCTGGATACCCGATGACTTGTTCCATCATCTGAAAGACTCCACAGTGGTAGTAGATGCTAGTGGAGAACCGGTTTGGGGAGCTGAGGGTTGAAATGAAAAAGACAGCATTGATCGTTGGAGTTTCAGGAATCGTAGGCCGCAACCTGGCAGATCGATTGATCGCCGAGAGGGACTGGACGGTCTACGGTATGGCGCGCCGCCCCGGGCAACGCGAGGGCATCGTTCCTGTCGCCGTAGACCTGCAGGATGCAGCTGCCGTTGACGCCGCTCTCAAGGACGTAAAGCCAACGCATATCTTCCTTGCCACCTGGCTGCGGCAGCAGACTGAGGCGGAAAACATCCGCGTCAACGCCGGCATGGTTCGCAATGTGCTGGACGCCGTCTCCGGGGCAAAGTCGGTGGAGCATGTAGCGCTGGTCACGGGTCTAAAGCACTATCTTGGACCCTTCGAGGCCTATGGCAAGGGCAGCCTGCCCTCCACTCCCTTTCGTGAAGAGCAGCAACGGCTGGATCTTGAAAACTTCTACTACGCGCAGGAGGATGAGGTCTTCGCTGCTGCGGCGCGCGATGGCTACAGCTGGAGC
Organism: Edaphobacter modestus; assembly: GCF_004217555.1. Classification (GTDB taxonomy): domain Bacteria; phylum Acidobacteriota; class Terriglobia; order Terriglobales; family Acidobacteriaceae; genus Edaphobacter; species Edaphobacter modestus. The sequence continues at coordinate 3,451,900 of NZ_SHKW01000001.1, read as the reverse complement.
ATCCACCGACCGCACACCATCATTGGCTACGCCGTCGGCAACGCCATGAACATGGGTACGACGCTGGCGGTTTACGCCAGCATCTGCAAGGAGTTGGGCAAGCCCATGCAATTCCCCGGCTCCTCCGTGCAGTGGAAGAGCCTGACCGACATGACCGATGCGGGCGTGCTGGCAAAGCATCTGCTCTGGGCCGCGAGCACACCAGCGGCTCGCAACCAGGCATTCAACGTGGTAAATGGTGACGTCTTCCGCTGGAACTGGATGTGGAAGCGCATCGCCGGATGGTTTGGCGTAGAGGCAGCGGAGTTGGAAGGGGAAGGCATCCCGCTGGAGAAGCAGCTTGCCGACGCTGCGCCAATCTGGAAGCAGATCGCCGCCAGGTATGGTCTGGCTGAAGACGATCTGAACGTGCTCGCCTCGGCCTGGCATACCGACGCCGACCTGGGTCGTCCGCTCGAAGTGGTCACGGACATGTCGAAGAGCCGCAAACTGGGCTTCACCGTCTATCAACCCACAGACGAGAGTTTCTTCGAGCTATTCGAAAAGTTGAGAGAGGACCGACTGGTCCCATGAAGCAGGCGAGGAGGATAGTGGCCAGGATGCGGACCATAGCTGAACACGTTACAGTCCCCTGGCTTCCTGTCCAGGCGCGAGTTCCTCTTTACTCCTCACGAAGGAAGGCATATGTTTCACGGCAGGGCATTTCTCAAAAATCGCAGGGCATTTCTCAAAAATCTTAGAGCGGCGCGTGATCCGACCTATGAACGATGCACAGGTAGATTCTCTGGCCTTCCGTAAAGCACTTCTTCAGAGTGAACGGCGTCGTATCTATGGCATAACGGCGTTCCTGCTTGTGTTCGCGGTCGCGACGGCAGTTCGCATCGTCGTTTTTGGATCACACATGAGTCCGTGGGGTGTATTCGTTCTGCTGCTGGTAGTGGCGTACGAGCTATGGACCTTGTCGGTCGTCACGAAGGCACTGAAGACAGGGCACGATCTTCCTCGTGCGCTGTGGCTGTTCAACATCATTCTGGAGATTGCGGTGCCGGCGCTGGGCATCGCGTATTTTTCCAGTCCGCGGCTGGCGGCGGAGTACAGGGCGCTGGCAACGCCGTGGGTGCTCGCGTTTTTTCCGTTGATCCTGCTCTCGGTTCTGCGGCTGAATCCGCGGGTCTCGCAGATTGCGGGAATAGCAGCGGCGCTTGGCTTTCTGGCGAGCGCGTATTCCCTGGGATGGCGTCCGAGCCTTGAAAATCTGAGCCAGCATTCGGCGACTCAGACGGCCGTTGGGTTCTACGCGGCGATCCTGCTGGCGAGCGGCTTTCTCGCGGGAATGGTGAGCGGAGAGATTCGCAAGCATGTGCAGGCAGCTCTGCGCGAGGCCGAGATGCAACGCCAGCTGAAAGAGGTTGAGCATGATCTGGAGATTGCCCGGTCGATTCAACAATCTCTTTTGCCGAGGACTCGCCCTATCATCGAAGGGATGGAGATCAGCGGTTGGAATCTGCCCGCCGATGCAACGGGTGGTGATTACTTCGATTGGAAGAAGTTGAGAGACGGCCGTCTTGTCGTCACGCTGGCGGACGTCACGGGGCACGGCATCGGGCCGGCACTTCTCGCTTCCGTATGCCGCGCTTATGCGAGATCGAGCTTCGATACGCATGATGATGTTGTGAGGGCGATGCAGCACATCAACCAGTACTTCGGGGAAGACCTTCCTTCCGGCAGTTTTGCGACGTTTGTGGCTGCGGTCTGTTCGAACAACAATGGCAGAGTGGAGTTGATCTCCGCCGGACATGGGCCTCTGTTTGTGTACTCATCGGCCCGCGATGCCTTTCAGGAGTTCGCCGCTCAGGCGATTCCGCTGGGACTCCTGCCTGACTTGAATGCGGGGGAACCCGTGATTCTGGATCTGGACTGCGGAGATATGGTGGTGCTGGCCACCGATGGATTCTTCGAATGGGAAAATGCAGACGGAGAACAGTTCGGCGACGAGAGAATGACCAGGACGATTCGCGAGTCGCGGCATCTTTCTCCAGAGGAGATCATCGCGGAGCTCTACAGCGCAGTGAAGGCCTTTGCGAATGGAACCAGGCAGATCGACGATCTGACTGCGGTGGTGATCAAACGCGTCACGAACGGCACCAGAACCGTTGGGACCGCTGGTTGACTTGTCCACCCCCTCCCCCTTGTTTCTCGTAAAATATTCATTCCTTTAGGTTTATCGGGATACTTGAGCGCCAAAATATTGAGGATAAAGGGTTTAAGGGTCAAAATATTGAAAACAAACAGGATGGCCCCGAGGTGTTCTCCCCGGGGCCATTGCATTTTCTGATCTTTTTCAAGTGTAGCAGGCTGAGGGGAGCTAATCGGCACGGTAGATCATGTTTGTTTTGAATGATTTGCACGATTTTGGGGCTTGACAGCGGAATCTGCCTTTGTTTTCGCAGGATTTTGTAGGTAACTGCCGGGTAGGGAAATACGGGGTGGGGCGCGTTATCGCTGGACCGGCGGGAGGCCCGCACGGTAGGGAGGCGACGTAACAGGAAACAACTCCTCATAGAATGGGTAATTGGTTTGTGAGATCGCAACAACGGGTTCGAGCTTCGCTCGAATGATCCCACTCATGTCGCGATGAGGCCGCGTCATGAATGCGGCATCCGGCGGAGTAAGATCGTCTGCATGATGCGCAGACGCAGCCTGAAGGCGACAGCACTGAAGGGCGCGGCCATTGTTGGCGTGGCCGTGGTGGGGACGGCGGTCGGAGCGATGGCCGTGGGAGCGCTGGCGATCGGTGCGCTCGCGATCGGCGCTCTGGGCATAGGGACAGGAAGGATCGAGGAGCTGAGCATCGGCAAGCTTACGGTGGATGAGCTTGTGATTAAGAAGCGTGGGGAAGAGGGCTGAACGTGGGGCCTTCGAACGGAGAAGGTGGAGAAGAAGGGACTGGATGTTGTGCTTAGAGGTTCGAGCTTTGCTCGAATGAACCTACTCATGCGAGGAAGCCGCATGAATAGGGCACCCGGCGTGAGGATGCGCTCGAGCGGGCCGAATTATATGCTTGCGTCAGATTCAGGAAGAAGAGGCCGAGGGTCAAAAGTTACTCTTAGTGACCTGACCTTTCCGTCCGTAACCTGAAACCAGCCGCAGGCAAAGAGCGTGATACCTGACACGGTAATGTCATACATTACGCATACATCATTGCCATCAGCAAAGATCTTTTGAATATCGAATTTCAGGCGAAGATGTTCAATTTCCTGAAGATATGCTTCGGCTCCAATGCGGGAGCCAAAGGGACCGACGTACTTCATGTCGTCGCTGACATATCTTCTGGCCTGCTGAAAGCTCTCGTCATTGATTGCCATCCCAAGCTTTAGCACAACTTCTTTTGCTTCAATTGCAGATGTCTGCATCAGTGTTGTCATTCGATGATGTCCCCGATGAGAAAAACACAGAACCATCGGTTATATTCCCAACTCAAGTGGGAGAACGGAGAGAAGCATCCGCAGGGAGCTTCGCTGAAGCAGCTGAGCCTAGTGGAGAAGAAGGGGCTGGAGGTTGTGGCTTAGGGGTTCGAGCTTCGCTCGAATGGGGCACCCGGTCCGGAGTTCAACCCATTTTCTTGATCGGCGGCGGATTCCAGCTCCCATTGAACGCCGTTTCCTTCGGCCAGTACATCCGCATCACCACGTTAAAAGAGGCCGCGTCCGCGGGCAGCCAATTCGACTCCTTGTCCTTCCCTGGAGAATCATGCTGAACATAGATATCCAGCGAACCATCCTTGTTGAATTTCAGCTTGTCCCTGTCCCCAATCGCATAGCGATTGATTGGATTGGCCACAAAAGCCTGCTTGGCGTTGTACATCGTCAATGACCAGAACGCATTCACGGGTGGCGTCTGCCCCTTGTCGAAGTGCAGAGCATACTTGTTCGCTCCATTGAGTGGCTGGCCATCTCCATCCACCCGCGTCAACGGATAGAACGCGTCTGCTGCCAGGTTGGCTCCCAGTCCTACCACTGCAACTCCTGCGCGAGCATCATAGTTGGTGCCCCAGTCGCCCATGCCCGTAGTCAACAGCATCCATCCATTCACAACTTTGCCGATTCCCGGATTTCCGCCGAGCTCCACCACTCTCTTCTTCGCCTCATCCAGACCATCGGAGATCGCCTTTGCCGCATCGCTTCCGTTCTTGTTCAGATCGAACGGCTGCCCTGGCGCAATGCCAATGCTCGCCATCTTCGCTACCATTGGCGCATCGGCCGTAGCCGGAGGATTATCCTTCATCAGCATCGCCAGCCTGTTGAAGAACGTCGCCGCATCCATCGCCGCCACCACCTCCACAGGCGCAGTCTTCATATCGACCTTGGGATCAACCGGCATGTCCTTCGGCGGAGTGTATGGCTTACCCCACGCGCTCAACGGAGTCAGCTTGTACCCATCCTGAATCGCATGCACCGCCGCATAATCGGCCTTGCCGTTCGTCTGCGTGCGTCCAATCACCCATACCAACGCAGTCGGAGACTTGATCTCCTTCATGCCGGCCGGCAGGTTGCCCGACCAGCCGGGCCCTGTGAGGGCAAAGTTTCCTTTACCCGTTCCTGTCGTCCGTTTTCCGGGCGATGGAATCACATTCGTCCACCCATCCAGCAGCTCCATCAGGTAGTAGCGCCCGTGCGTATCCGGAACGCTCAGCACAATCGGCTCCTGCTTTAGATCGAGCCACGCTGTCGAATACAACGTATCCGCGTTAGGACTTACAACATCGGTAAACGTTGCGTCCGGAAACGCCCGTATATTTGCCATCTGATCCATCGGTGCAACCATTGCCGTCACCGTCGGAACATTCGTCATCTTGGCGCGGGTGACATCCATCAGCACCAGGGGATACCCGAACACGTATGCGTCCTTCGCCGCCGTCTGGGCCGTGTTCGCGGCTTCATTTGTGCCCGTCTGGGTCTGTTGTTTGCATGCGGTCAGCGATGATAGTACGGCACCAAGAACCACCGGCCAGACCCTATAGGAATAGAAGCGCATCGTTCCCTCCGTGAAAACTCAAAATTCAGGAGACCCGCCGTGCACGCCGAATTGTATACCTCTTCTGCCGCAGTTCTGATGGACAAAAGAAGAAGGCCGCGAGCAATCGCGGCCTTCTCTTTGCTGTTTCCAGTGGTATTGGGTTAGACCTCTTTGACTCCGTCGACGAATGCCTTCAGCTTGCGGCTGCGGCTTGGGTGGCGCAGTTTGCGGAGGGCTTTGGCTTCGATCTGGCGGATGCGCTCGCGGGTGACCTGGAAGGACTGGCCTACCTCTTCGAGCGTGTGCTCGGAGCCGTCTTCGAGGCCGAAGCGCATCTTGATGACGCGCTCTTCGCGCGGCGTCAGGGTGCGGAGGACCTGCGAGGTGTACTCCTTGAGGTTGACGCTGATGACCGCGTCCGACGGCGAGACGGCCATGCGGTCCTCGATGAAGTCCCCGAGGTGCGAGTCTTCCTCTTCTCCGATGGGGGTCTCGAGCGAGATGGGCTCCTGCGCGATCTTGAGGACCTTGCGGACCTTCGCGACGGGGATGTCCATGCGGCGGGCGATCTCTTCCGAAGACGCTTCGCGGCCAAGCTCCTGCACCAGCTGACGCGAGGTGCGGATGAGCTTGTTGATGGTCTCGATCATGTGCACCGGGATGCGGATGGTGCGTGCCTGGTCGGCGATGGCGCGGGTGATGGCCTGACGGATCCACCAGGTGGCGTAGGTCGAGAATTTGTAACCGCGACGGTACTCGAACTTGTCGACCGCCTTCATCAGGCCGATGTTGCCCTCCTGGATGAGGTCGAGGAACTGGAGGCCGCGGTTGGTGTACTTCTTCGCGATCGAGACGACGAGGCGAAGGTTGGCCTCGATCAGCTCACGCTTGGCGCGCTCGGCGTCCATGTCGCCCTGGATCATCTCGCGCTGGGTGCGCTTGAGGTCGGCGATGGAGATTCCGGCGTCCTTCTCGAGCTGCTCGAGGTCGATGCGGCAGTTCTTCTGCTGGCGCTTGTACTCCTTGCGCAGCTCTTCGGATTTGGAGGCCTCGTGCTTGGTGTCGAGGGTCTTGATCTGGCGCTCAAGCGTGCGCATGGAGTCGACGGTCTTGTTGACCTTGTCGAGCAGCCGCTTCTTCTCGGAGTTCGTGTACTTGAACTCGCGGATGACGCGGTTGATGTAGACGTGCTCGCGTCCGATCAGCCAGCGGGTCTTGCGGGTCTCTTTCGCTTTGGCCTTCGCGTCTTTGCCAGCCGGAGCGGCCAGCTTCTCTTCGAGACCGACGATCTTCTTCTGGTGCTTCAGAATGACATCGATGCGGCCGACGGTCTGCTTCACGCGGGCCTGCAGGATCTCTTCGGTCAGCTCTTCTTCGTCGAAGGTGACGACTTCCTTGATGTTGCGGACCCCTCGGCGGAGGTCTTCGCCGAGGGCCACGATCTCGCGGATGACGATCGGGGAACGGGAGATGGCCTTCATCACGCGGATCTGTCCGCGCTCGATGCGCTTGGCGATCTCGACCTCGCCCTCGCGGGTAAGCAGCGGGACGGTTCCCATCTCGCGCAGGTACATGCGGACGGGGTCGTTGGTCTTCTCCAGGGTTCCAGGCGAGAGGTCGAGCTCTACATCCTCGGACTCTTCGCCGGCCTCGGGCTCATACTTGTCCCGGTCGAACTTGTCGCCGGAGAGGACGTCGATGCCCTGGGTGTTGATGGTTGTCAGCAGATCGTCGAGATCGTCAGGGGTGGTGATATCGCCGGGCAGAAGGTCATTGACCTCCCCGTACGTCAGATACCCCTTTTCTTTTCCGGTCTCAATGAGCTTGTCAATATCTTCTTCGTACTTGTCGATTTCTTCGGCCACGAGGGTGCGCGCTCCTGCAAAATAATCTTTTTAGTGGGATGCCGCTCAGACCATTCGGTGGTATCCGGGCGGAGTTATCCCTGGGTTGTTTCGTAATGGGCAGGGAGCAGGTAGCGGTTTAGACCGCTTTGGCCAGCCGGACCTTCAAAGAGGTCAGGGCATTCAAGGGCACACTTCCCCAGCGAATCACAGGATACCACACAAATTTAGACGGCTCAGACCGAAAAAAGATTCGGCGGCGGGGTGCGAAGTGGCTCGCCGCGAACTCCTCCCTGATGGCTGGGACAGCGGCGAAGATGAATGTCTGTGCCATTCGAGCCGTAGTCGTGGCCGCAGTGACTACAGCGAAGGTGGTAGATGGTCTGACCGGGAAAGCTCTCGGAGGGAAAGCCGGTCCGAGAGACGACCACCTGGCCATGCTTATTGCGATATCCGGGATCTGTGGTCTTGTGGCGAGGCATCTTCAGGTCTATGAATATTTTAGAGCCTCAAAGGGCCACAGCGTGGGAGGTGAACCACGTAGCTAACTCGTCTTCGGTGAGGGTGCCGTCGGCGAGATGGAGGAAGGTAAAGTACTTCTCTTCAGGAGAGGAGACGATTCTGATGCCATTGAGAAGCAGGAAGGTTTCGGAGACGACAAGGGCCGTGCGCTTGTTTCCGTCGATGAAGGGATGGTTACGAGCAATACCGAAGGCATAGGACGCTGCCAGGCGCGGCAGATCGCACATCGCATCATAAGCAAAGACGTTGTGCGGTTTGCCCAGTGCAGATTCGAGCAGGCCTTCGTCGCGGATACCGTCTGAACCGCCGTGTTCGGCCAGTTGACGGGAATGTGCGACCAGAACCTCAGGTTTGTCCATCCAGATCGGCTCGTCCACCTATTCGGCGAGCCTCTTGAGTACATCCCGATTTTCACGCATGACTCGTTCCATCGCATCGAGCTTGCGCGAGAACTCCGGATCGTAGGGGCTCAGCCGAACTCCATCCGGAGCCTCCGTGAGATAGAGAGTGTCGCCCTTTTCCACATGAAGGTGTCCAAGGACCTCTTTGGGAAGGATGATTCCTACAGAATTCCCTACGGTAGTGATCTTTACAGCTGTAGCGGCCATGGCGAACCTCCCACTTCATTATAACCTCAGTTATAACTGCCTCTAGCTCTCCATCTGCGGACGGGAACGGCGAAAGCGCGCCATCAGGGCCGCAGGGCGTAAAGACTGTGGATAGTGCGTCATGCTGGCGACAAAGGCGGGGAACGTGTCGTGGGAGAGTTCCAGCGACGCGGGCAGCACATACATGTTCATCACCAGCTCCGACACCAGCAGCGACGCGGCGGCCCAGTAAAGGCCGAAGTGCTTTGCCAGGAAGTAGGTAAGTACCACGGTGACGCTGGTCCCGAAGAGGTACCAGGCGGCAAGCTTCTGGTGCTTGTTGACCGCAGCCAGCAGGGTCGAGCTTGTGGACCACAGCGAATACGCAATGACCACCAGCAGCAGAATGCTGAGCAGGCCGCGGCTGGGGGGAACGTGTCCTCCGGTCCAGTGCGTAAGGAACCAGGGGCCGAGCGTCATCATGGTGGCCACGATGACCACGGCGATGATCAATCCCAACTGACAGGAGCGTCTGTGGAGGGTTCGCGTGAGAGCGATGTCGTTGGTGCCAAAGGCGCTCGACATCTCCGGCCAGAAGGTGTTGTTGACCATTTGGACAAGCTGAAGGGCGACCCGGGAGACGGTGCGGGCCGTTCCGAAGATAACGACCGCGGTGGGCCCGAGGGCATACCCGACAGCCATCAGGGTTCCCTGTAGATTCAGGGCATTGCCGATGGGAAAGGCCATGAAGGCAAAGGCTGGGCCGGAGAGGCGGCGAATCTCGGAGAAGCGAGCGTGGCTCCAGCCGTAGCGGATCCAGGGAAGATCGCGCCGCACCATGATGCAGAGCACCAGCGTCAGGGTGGCATTGGTGGAGGCAAAGACCAGCGCGGTCACACGGGCTCCTCCGCCGAGGCAGACCGGAACCAGCATCATGGCGAACGCGATCAGCGAGAAGATGCTCTTTACGAACGAGCCATAGGGATAGCGGCCCACGCAGCGGTAGGCGGATTGCAGCAGAGCTTCGAGCTGCCCAAGCAGAACCGAGCAGCCCAGGTAGAAGATGATCCACTTGGTGTCGGTCGCATCAATGGCATGGAGTTTCAGTAGTTTGGCCGCGGGGAAAAGATAGAGCACCAGGCCGAGTAGAACCATGCAGGCAGAGCAGATGATCGTGATGAGCCACCAGCAGCTCTGGAAGACTCGGAGGGCTCCTTCGCGATCTCCCCGTGCTTCCATCATCGTCATCTCATTGCCGGCGACGTTTCCAAAGCCAAAGTTGCTGACGTTGAGGTACGAAGGGATCGCCGTGACGATCATCCACTCTCCATAGAGAGGGACGCTCCAGAAGTGCAGGAAGACGGGAACCTGGACCAGCTGGACGATGGTCGTGGCCAGCTTACTGATCCAGTTGGAGATAAAGCCGAGGATGAGCCGTCGCTTGGTAGAGTTGTCCATGAGATTCCCGATTCCGGCTTACCGCCGTTGCAGAGCTCCCAGGACGCGCTGGGCGAGGGGGCGGACAAGGTTCTTGCCCTGAGTGAGGAGGGTACGCACGGGACGTGGAAGAGGACGACCTTCCGCGAAGTCGAGCAGAAGATTCTCCGAGCCGGTCTTCGCAGCCCACGATTCGAACAGTGGAATCACGTTGGCGCGTTCTTCGGCGGAGAGCTTGTCCTGGGCCGACCTGAGATAACGAAGAAAGTTATCCCGGCTCGACTGGGCGATCCATGCCGTGTCGGTCATACCGGCGCGCTGGGCCGCGAGAGGAAAGACCTCGTAGAACATGCGCTGCTCATCGCGGATCCACATGCCGAGGCGTTTGCGGAACTTGTCGCCGTCATGGCCCACGCGGTAGCCGCTGATCAGCTCATTTACGTAAATGAACGAGCCATAGGGGGCGAGCTGAGCGAACATGGGCCAGTCGCCGAAGGACTCCATGCCGAGGTGGTAGCCACCTGAATCGGCGAGGGTCTTGCGATGCACCGCGAACGCGGCGAAGCTTGCCTTGGGGCCGTGTCTCTGCTCGAGCAGGGTGTCCGGCGGCAGCGTGGCGGCCTTAACACTCATCAAGTACTGCTTATTCAGCACCTTGCCGTCTTTATCGATGTTCTCCCAGCCGGCGCGGACCAGTACGGCGTCCTCGCGGCGCGAGGCTCCGCGGACCAACCCATCGACGAAGTTCGGGTAGGCGATGTCGTCACTCGAAAAGAGGGTGATCCAATCCCCGCTCAGGCAGGAGATGGTGAAGTCCCACTGGGCGCCGACGTTTGAGCCCACAGGAGGCTTCACGCCTCGAACCTTGCCCTCGTATTTGGCGATGATGTCCGGAGTGTGGTCGGTGCTGAAGTGGTCGGAGATCACGATCTCGTCCGGAGGCCGAGTCTGGTTCAGGAGGGAAAGGATAGTCGCCTCAAGGTACTCAGCCTGGTTGTAGGTGGGGATTCCCACAGAGAAGGTCAAGGGCCTGGCCATTGTCTTCGATTGTAACAAGTGGATGTTACGGAAGTGTCAGTGCTCGCGAAGGCGGCGGTCGAGCTGCATCCTCTCCTGCAGGAGAGTCGCGAGCATTGCGTCATCCCCCCGGCGCTCGGCTTCGGCGATCAAAACACGCAGTTCGCGTTGGCGGCGTTCGAGATGCCGGCGCTCCAGGGTATGAAGTGCATCGTCAACCTGCTCGGCGAGGGAGCGCGGGGCGGTGGCCAGATCCTCCGTATCGGGATGCTCGAGAGCGCGAGCCAGAAGGACGCGGCTGGACTGATCGGTTGCGGCATCGAGCGGATTCTCCGGCGCGGGCGCCAGCGCAAGTGTCTCCAGGATCGCGGAGGAAGGCAGGCCGTCGTACCAGCCCGGGTTCTCGGCAAGGCGTGCAACGGCAAGCAGTCGTGCAGGGTCGTTCTCAGGCAGGACGAGCGCGCGGAGAAGGATGCGCTCGGTCTCGCTGGCGGGGTCGTGGCTGTGCGAGCGCACGCTCTCGACGCGCTGCATGGCGGCCTGCCGCAGCTCCTGGCGCAGAATGGCGGAGTCGATGCCGAGCTTCTGCGCCGCGTCTGCGGCGAACTCATCGCGTTGCAGCGGCGAGGGGATGCGGCGAATGTGCGGCAGAAGGAAGTTCATGGCCTTCACCTTGGCATCGGCCGTGCGAGCGGGATGCTCCTGGCGCGCGCGCTCGATGAGGTAGTCCATGTACCGGTTGGAGCCGCGGACCGCCGCGGTGTAGGCAGCCAGACCGCGTTCGCGGATAAAACGGTCGGGATCGAGGCCGTCCTCGAGAAGAACGATGCGGACGTCGAACCCTTCTTCGACGAGCATGGCCCCGGCCTTTTCCGCGGCGGTGCGGCCGGCGGTGTCGGGATCGAAGTTGAGGATGACCTGCTTGTTTGGGGTGAAGCGCGAGAGCAGGCGGACCTGCGCCTCCGTGAAGGCCGTGCCCGAGGTGGCGATGACGTTGCGGATTCCCGCCATGTAGACGGAGATGCAGTCCATCTGGCCTTCGACGAGAAGAGCGAAGCCGAGGGTGCGAATCTCGGCGCGAGCCTTGTCGAGATTGAACAGCACGTGGCCTTTGGTATAGATGGGGCCTTCGGGCGAGTTCATGTACTTGGCGATGTCGCGTCCCTTTTCGTCCTGCGCGTCGAGGGCGCGGCCGGTGAAGGCGATGGGCTTGCCCTGTTCGTTCGCGATGGGAAACATGATGCGCTTGCGAAAACCGGCGTAGAGCGGCCCGGGCGAGCCATCGGCCTGCTCCTTCGATTTGAAGAGCCCGCTGGCGCGAAGGGTCTCGTCGGAGAAGTGTTGCTTCAGCGCATTGCGCATGTGATTGAAGTCGTCGGGTGCGTAGCCGATTCGGAACTTCTGAATCGGCTCCGGCGTCACACCGCGACCGGTGAGATACTCGCGTGCGCGTGCGGCCTCGGGAGATTTCAACGCGGCTTCGAAGTATTGGGTCGCGGCTTCATGGATGTCGAGAAGCTGGCGACGGAGTCCGGCCTCGCGTGCCTCTTCCGGCGAAGAGAACTCGCGTTTGGGGAGTGGAATCCCTGCTTTCTGCGCGACGACGCGCACGGCCTCGGGAAAGGGGATATTTTCGAGCTTCATGATGAAGGTGAAGACATCGCCCTTTTCGTGGCAACCGAAACAATAGAAGTAGCCGTGGGTGGCGTTGACGGAGAACGATCCCGTCTTCTCCTTGTGAAAGGGGCAGAGGCCGGTGTAGTTCTGCGCTCCGGTCTTACGCAGCTTGATGTATTCGCCGACGATACGCACGATGTCGGCCTGCTGCTTCACGATCTGGGAAAAATTATCGGACACCGCTGGGTACGGTCAGTTTATTCGATCGCGGTGCGTTGCGTGTTTGGGTACAGGGACGCACGATGCGAACAGAACGGGGAGAGTTGTGCGTTGAGAGCTTAACTTTCTATATGCGGACAGGGTGGGGATTTTGGCTCCCCACAAAACTTAGCAGAATAATGCGTGTCTATTTGTCTGGAGTTTCCTGAGTGGACTGGAATAAAAAGGCCCGCTCGAGTGTTGAACTTTGAACTGCGTTATTTTTTTGCAGTGTTCCCGAAGGAGTTACAAAGATGCCCTCCCTGAAGACAGTACGAACCATCCTTTTAGCGGCTGCCGCTGCCGCCGCTCTCCCCGCCGTTGCTTCGGCCGCCGTCAATATTGCCATTGGAGTCTCGGTCAACACGCCTCCACCAGTACTACCGGTCTACGCGCAGCCTGCCTGCCCTGGCGATGGCTACATGTGGACGCCGGGCTACTGGGCGTGGGGTCCTGCGGGATATTACTGGGTCCCCGGCGTGTGGGTGCGTCCTCCGGCAACCGGCGTGTTGTGGACCCCCGGTTATTGGGGATGGGGAGGCTCAGCCTATGTTTTTCATGCGGGCTACTGGGGACCCCACATCGGCTTCTATGGCGGCGTGAACTACGGCTTCGGCTATACGGGCGTCGGCTATGAGGGCGGCTACTGGAGGGGCGGAGCCTTCTCGTACAACCGCGCGGTAAATAACTTTGGAAGTGTTCACATAACCAATGTGTACAACCGGACGGTTGTGGTGAACAACGTGAACCGCGTAAGCTACAACGGCGGCCGCGGCGGTCTGACGTTGCGTGCTTCGGAGCGCGAGCAGGCGGCCTTCAACGAGCATCACTTCCAGCCCACCTCCAACCAGATATCGCACGAGCAGGCGATGCGCAATGATCGCTCACAACTGGCGTCGTTCAACCATGGGCGTCCGCAAACGGCAGCGATGTCGAGGGTAGGCGAACGCGGCGATATCCAGCAGCAGCGGGTTGCGAACGGTGTTCACTCGGGGCAGCTTACGCCGCATGAGACGGGCAGCATCGAGCACAACGAAGCGCGAATCAATCAGCAGGTACACGCAGATCGTGAGGCCAATGGCGGTCACCTGAACCAGCAGGAGCGTCAGCAGGTGAATCACGAACAAAACCACGTGAGCCAGCAGATCCACAACGACACTCATAACGATCGCGAACGTCGATAGACCATAACCAACCAAAATACGCGGCCCGGGGGAGCACACGCCCGGGCCGCATTTTTTTGTCGCCTAGAATGGCCTTGTGAGCGTTGAACTCCTCGATCGCATCGTCGTTGTGCTGGTGCGAGCCCGCAATCCGAACAATATTGGCGCGGTGGCGCGTGCGATGCACGACTTCGGCTTCCGCCATCTGCGCGTGGTAAGCGAGTATGCGCCTCCGCTGGAAGCGGCACGCTCGGCGATCGATGCCTCTGCCGTACTTGCCGACGCGAAGGTCTTTGGCACGGTAGCGGAGGCGGTTACAGACTGCAGTTTGGTCGTTGGGACGACGGCAGTCGGGGAGCGCGCCTTGGAACATCCCCTGTACGCGCTCGCGGAGGCCGCGGGAAAGATTCACGGTGACGCCGGGGATCGGGCGTCGCGCATCGCCCTGCTGTTTGGTTCCGAGAAGACCGGGTTGAGCAATCAGGAGCTGAGCCACTGCCACTGGCTTCTCACGATTCCCATGCACAGCCATGAGGAGATGCGACATCCCTCGATGAATCTTGGGCAGGCCGTTGCAGTATGTCTCTACGAGATCGTGCGCGGGGCAGGCGCCCAGGCGGCAACAGGGGTTCGCGAAGCAGCGCGGGCCGGTGAGGTCGAACGGTTCATCGAGCTGGTTCAGCAGGTGCTTGAAGCGTCGGAGTATATCCGGCGACACCCTGCGAACTCAAGCGAAGAGCAGGTGCGACGTCTTGTGCTGCGCATGGGACTGACCGCCGCCGATGTGCCGATCTGGATGGGAATCCTGCGCCAGGTGCTCTGGAGAATGGGCAGGCAGGATTCGGAGGAGACTCCATAGATCAGTAGATATGCGGTGTTGCAGTCTCGTCCGGGGAATTAGACTAGGCCTTATTCATCCACCTTTTGAGATGGAAGGCGAGGGAGTGAAGAATGTCGGGGAAGATTCTGTCTATGTCGGCGGCGGCGCTGCTGGCATCACTTACAGTCACGGGAATCGCACAGCAGGCGGGACTGCTTACGAAAGCGGATTATGCGCAGGCTGAAAAGTTCATGAATTACAACGTGAACCCGCTGGTGTATCACACCGTGGAACACCCGACATGGCTCGGCGATGGCCGCTTCTGGTATCGGGATCACGGTCCGGATGGCGCAACGTATGTTCTGGTGGATCCCGCGAAGAAGACGAAGGGACCAGCGTTCGATCACGCGAAGCTGGCCAACGCGCTGAATGCGGCGATGGCGTCCTCGCGGCCCGCGGGAGCCCCTGCAGGGGCTGCGACGTTTGGCGCAGGCAGTCTGAATCTTTCCGAGCTCTCGCTTGCAGACGGAGATAAGGTCGTGACCGTGACGACGGGGGGAGCGCGCTGGCGGTGTGACCTGAGCGGGGCAGGCGCTTGTATCTCTGCGGATAAGCCGGGCTCTTCTGCTCTCGGTAGCCGCGCGAACCGCCGCGGATCGTCGCGGCCCACCGAGCTTTCGCCCGATGGGACAAAGGCAGTCTTCATTCGGGACTGGAATCTTTGGATGCGCGAGGTTGCGACCGGCAAGGAGACCCAGCTGACGACCGATGGCGTGAAGGACTTCGGCTATGCCACCGACAACGCTGGATGGCAGCACAGCGATCGCCCGGTCGTGCTGTGGTCGCCGGACTCGAAGAAGATTGCGACCTTTCAGCAGGACCAGCGCAAGGTGGGCGAGATGTATCTCGTTCCGGTGACGAACCGTCATCCGAAGCTCGAAGCGTGGAAGTATCCGCTGGTGGGCGATAAGGATGTGACCATGATCGAGCGCGTCGTGATCGAGGTGAACGCGCCGAAGGTGATTCGACTGAAACTTCCGCCGGATCAGCATCGCTCGACGATCTGCGATGACGTGAGCTGCGACGGAGGCTGGGAAGACGTGCAGTGGAGCGACGACTCCAGACAACTCGCCTTCGTTTCGACCTCGCGCGATCACAGGCAGGAGTGGCTTCGCGTAGCCAGTGCCGAGACCGGCGACGTGCGTGAGGTGATGACCGAGACCGCGCCGAAGTTCTTCGAGAGCGGAAACGATCATGTGAACTGGAAGTATCTGTGGGGAACCGGCGAGGTGCTGTGGTTCAGCGAGCGCGACGGCTGGGGACAGATGTACCTGTACGACGGCAAAACCGGCAAGCTGAAGAACCAGATCACGCACGGCGAGGGCAACGTCACGCAGGTCCTGCTGGTCAATGCGTCGGAGAGGACGCTGTACTTTCTGGGAGTGGGGAAGGAGAAGGGACGCGACCCTTACTTCCAGCACTACTACAGCATTCACTTCGACGGCGGCGGCATGAAGTTGCTGACGCCGGAGAATGAGGATCACACGGTGACGGCTTCACCCGATGGCAAGTACTTCGTGGATGTGGCTTCTACTCCGACGACGCCGCAGACGACCGTGGTGCGCGAGAGCGACGGGAAACTGGCTCTGGACGTTGTGAAGCAGGACATAACGAAGCTCACCGCGACGAGCTGGGTTCCACCGACGCCGATCACCGTGAAGGCGCGCGACGGAAAGACAGATCTCTACGGGTTTCTGTTCAAGCCGACGAACTTCGATGCGTCGAAGAAGTATCCGATTGTGAACAACGTGTATCCGGGGCCGCAGACAGGATCGTGCGGGAGCCGCGGCTTTGCGGCGGCGCATCGCGATATGCAGGCGCTGGCGGAGCTTGGCTTCGTGGTGGTATGCATCGACGGCATGGGAACACCGTTCCGGTCGAAGGCGTTTCACGAGTTCTACTACGGCAACCTGGGAGACAACACGATTCCCGACCAGGTCGCGGGGATGAAGGAGTTGGCCCAGAGGTATCCGTGGATCGACATCGACCGTGCGGGAATCTATGGACACTCGGGCGGCGGCAATGCTACGGCGGCGGCGATGTTCAACTTCCCGGACTTCTTCAAGGTCGGCATTGCGGAGAGCGGCAATCACGACCAGCGCGACTACGAGGACGATTGGGCAGAGAAGTGGGCGGGACTCGAGGTCAAGAATCCCGATGGAACTAGCAACTACGACAGCCAGGCGAACCAGAACATTGCGAAGAACCTGAAGGGTCATCTGCTGCTTGCGCACGGGACGATGGACGACAACGTTCCGCTGAACAACACGCTGACGCTGGTGGATGCGTTGATCAAGGCGAACAAAGACTTCGACCTGCTGCTGCTTCCGAACGTCCACCACGGTTATGGAGCGGATACGCCGTACATGACGCGTCGGCGGTGGGACTACTTCGTTCGCTATCTCGCGGGCGAGGTTCCGCCTCATGAGTACGAGATGAAGCCATGGGACGAGGAACAGGAAGCTCTGAATGGACCGGGGAGCAGTGATTGACGGCCGGGGGCTCCCCCTCTCCATGTTGCGGTAAGTTAAAGGGTTTTTATGGGTAAAAATATTGAATCCAACGAACTTGCTTGGTCGTATTTCGTCGTGAAGTCGTGTGGCGCAACAACGAAATACTGAGATTCTTCGCTTCGCTCAGAATGACGGTTGTGCCATTTCATCCGGGTTTGTGCCGCTTCGTTTCGGTTCGTGCATGACGGTTGTGTCCTTTCGGCTCGGGCGCTGCCGGGACGGGCGTTTGGGTTGCAAGGACGCAGAAAAAGGGAAGCCCCGGAATGATCCGGGGCTGTTTCTTCTGGTTTTTAAGGGTAGCAAAATGGGGAAAACTGATCGGCAACTCAATGTTGCGTGATTTGTTGGGTTTAGACCCTGTTGGGGCTTGACCGGATTCTATTGACCGGACGGCGGACGAATTGCCGGGCCGGTTCGCGCGACCTTCCAGCCTTCATTGGTCTCGATGAGAACGGCGTTTCCGGTACGAGGTCCGGAGAGATTCTCGCGAATCTGGGGAAAGGCGTTTTTGGTCTCTTCTGCGGTGGCCCAGGCAGGGGGATCAACGATGGTGTAGTGGTACATAACCTGGGTGGTGGCCCCGCGCTCGGCGGTGGTGGGCGTAGAGCTGTCGATGCCTGTTACCTTGCGACGGCCATAGCAGAAGTTGCCGAAGCCGGGCTGATCCACATCGGCGACCCAGGTTCCACGGCCCTTCTCGGAGATGTCATAGTTGGTGACCTGCTTGCTGGCGACGATCATCACTTTTTTTTCGGCCGTAGTGCGCGCGAGGAGCCCCTGATCGACGAGAGCGTCGTAGCCGGAGGTCTTGCTCGCATCCGATGTGTCGGCCTGTACCGGAAACTTGACGGAGGTCTCCCAGAGGCAGACGGGATGGGCGGCGTAGTAGGTATTGATGGCGTCGGTAAAGTGCATGGTGTTGTCGACATGCTTGTTGCATCCGCTGGTGAGGGCAAGGGCTGCGGCCAGCGCAGTTGCCGCCCACGTCAGCCGAAGGGTTCCTGGGTTTGTCATGCGTGCACGCTCCAATACGAAGTGGGATGCAGAAGAGGGTGCATGTGTCTTTCTCTCGAGGTGAGCAGGTGGATGAATCTGGCCGTGAGAGATTGCGCAAGCGAGGAGCTATTCGTACTGCAGCAGCGAGCGGGCGGCCAGTTGCAGGACTTCGGCAGCCGTAAGTCCCTGCTGGCGTAGAGAACGGATGGCCAATGCGTCGTAACGTTTCGCGAGCCGCACACCGCGGTCGTCGCGCAGGAGATGGGTGTGGAAGTGTGCAGGCGATTGCATGTTGAGCGCGCGCTGCAGGAGGATCTGCCGTGCGGTGGACTTGAGCAGGTCGGCTCCGCGAACGACTTCGGTGATGCGCGAACTGTCGTCGTCGACGACACATGCGAGCTGATAGCTGGGGAGGCCGTCCTTGCGCCAGATGAGGAAGTCCCCGACGTCGAGGCCGGCGATGAAGTTCTGTGGGCCGAGGTTGCGATCGGTGAAGCGAATGGTCTCGCCATCGGGGACACGGAAGCGATAGTTGACGCCGGGCTCGATGACGGTGGAGGAGGCTTCAACGAGCGGGCGGCAGTGGCCGTTGTAGACGGGCTCGTCGTCTGCTTCCTCGTGGGGTGCCTGAACCATCTGTGCGAGGTCGCGGCGGCTGCAGGTGCAGGGATAGGCGAAGCCGGAGGCGAGCAGCCGGGCGAAGGCTTCGCGATAGAGCGCAAGGCGCTGGGACTGGACGAGGATGGGCGGGGTCCATTCGATGCCGAGCCAGGCGAGATCTTCGATCATGGCGTCGACGTACTCGGGTTTGGAGCGATGAGGGTCGAGGTCTTCGTTGCGGAGGAGGAGTGTGCCGTGATGTTCGAGGGCGCGCTGGTAGGCGGTCCAGAAGGTGGCTGCGTGGCCGAGATGGAGGAGGCCCGTGGGGCTAGGGGCGAGGCGGCCGATGTAGTTTGCGCTGCTCACAGGAAAAGCGTACCTCAGCAGGTGAGCCGCTTTGTGTCGGGTGGTTTTTGATGCGGAGGATGCGTGGCCTTAGGCGAGGCGGTTCGAGCTTCGCTCGAATGCCCCACTCATGTCGCGATGATGCTGCGCCATGAATGGGGCGCCCTGTTGTGGGGGAGGATGATGGGGAATCGCAGGGGCGCGCCCCTATGCGAAACCGCAGATCCTTCGACTCCGCTGCGCTTCGCTCAGGATGACACCGATTGTTTTCTGTCGCAGACGATGATGCGGATCGTTTGCCGCAGACGATCACAGCGATTGTTGCTGCCGCAGGGCAGGGAAGTAATTCATTGCATCTGGCAGGCGAAGCATTTCCATCATTTCATCCGGATGCGAAGCCTTACATGTAGTCGACGCCATACTGCACGGGGATCTGGGTGAAGGCGATGCGTGTGGGTGCGCTCTCGCGTGCGGGCAGCATTCCGGCGAAGTGCAGCGTCGTGTGGCCGTACTTGAGGTTGAGCTTGTCCATGGTGGCGGAGAGCTGGGTGCGATTGTCGGGATCGCCGAAGAGGTCTTCTTGGTGCTCGTCTTCCGGGATGAGGTCGCGCAGGGTGATGCCGACGAAGAAGGGGCGGCGAAACTCCTCGCCCTGCGGACGCCGCGCCCACATGCCGCGCAGCGCGCCGAGAAGGGTGAGGGTGTCCTGGCACTGTTGGAAGCGTGCCTCCATGCCCCAGCCGGATTGCTTGATTCCGCTGAAGTGACGTTTGGACTTGATGCGCTCGGCCTGCTCTTTGGTGAGCTGGTAGCGGATGGTGACGGACATGGAGCCGGTGTAGAACTTCTCCATGCGCAGGCGCATCGCGGCCTTGTGCAGCAGCTTGTTGGCGATGGCCCAGGCGCCCTCTTCGTTGCGGAACTCGGGGGCCATGACGTGAGAGTGGCCGAGGGACTTCTGCACCTCGCTCGCGACAGGCGCGCCGTCGTCGCCGGTATCGGCGCCGCGCAGCCAGTGGTAGAGGCGGTCGCCCCAGACGCTGTCCCACAGCTTGTGCATGCCGTTGCGGTCGAGCGCGAGGAGCTGCTCCATGGTGGTGATGCCCCTGGCGTTGAGGCGGACTTCGGTGCGCGCGCCTACGCCGGGAAGGTCGCGCAGTTCCAGATGAGCAATTGCCCTTGGCAGTTGCGACGGGAGAAGCCCGATGAGGCCGTCGGGCTTCTGCATGTCGCTGGCGATCTTGGCGAGGTAGCGGTTGGGGGCCATGCCGATGGAGCAGCGCAGGGCGACGCCGACGTTCTTGTAGATGGACTGCTTGATTTCGAGTGCGATCTTGCGGGCGCGGGGCGGCTCCTGCTCGCGGCCCATGAGCTGGCAGACCATCTCGTCGATGGAGGGCGTGTGCGCGACGGGGCAGCAGAGCTCGACGGCCTCGGCGATGGCCTTGGAGTATTTGGCGTACTCGGTGTGGTTGCCTTCGATGAGGATGATGCCTGGGCACATCTTTTTTGCCTCGCCCACCTGCGTGCCGGTCTTGACCTTGAAGGCTTTCGCCTCGTAGCTGGCGGCGATGCAGCAGGTGGTGTCGGCCATGGTGGGGACGACGGCGAGCGGCTTGCCGCGATATTCGGGGTGCAGCTGCTGCTCGACCGAGGCGAAGAAGGAGTTGAGGTCGATGTGCAGGAAGCCGAAGCGGTCGGGATTGAGGGGGGTGGCCATCGGCTTGGAACTTGCTGCTGCCAGATTATATTCGCTGTATCTTCGCTGCAACCGGAAACGGAGGTTTCTGATGCGCTGCTAAAATCGCAGCCTATGGCGGCAGCGGAACAAGCGATGACATCGAAGAGGAAACCGACGGCGCAGCAGGTGCGTCTGGCCGAGCTGGCGGCGCGGCATGCGATTGCGGAAGAAGGCGGCGGTCTTGAGCGACGGACGCGAGAGACAAAGGCGGGCAAGCTCTCCGCCCGCGAACGTGTCGACCTGCTGCTGGACGAGGGAACGTTCGAAGAGACGGACAAGTTTGTGACCCATCGCGCGACGGACTTCGGGATGGATGCGCAGCGGGTTCCGGGCGATGGGTTCATCACTGGGCATGGGCGCATCGATGGCCGCGTGGTGTTTGTGTTCGCGCAGGACTTTACGGTCTTCGGCGGGTCGCTGTCGGAGACGAATGCGGCCAAGATCGTGAAGATCATGGACATGGCGATGAAGGTGGGCGCGCCGGTGATCGGGCTGAACGATTCGGGGGGCGCGCGCATCCAGGAGGGGGTGCTCTCGCTTGCGGGTTACACGGATATCTTTCTGCGCAACACTCTGGCGAGCGGCGTGGTACCGCAGATCTCGGCGATCCTGGGGCCGTGCGCTGGGGGTGCGGTGTACTCGCCGGCGATTACGGACTTCACGCTGATGACGGAGAAGACCAGCTACATGTTCGTGACCGGGCCGGATGTGATCAAGACGGTGCTGCACGAGGATGTGACGAAGGATGCGCTGGGCGGAGCGCACACGCATAACGAGATCTCGGGCGTCGCGCACTTCATGGCGCATGACGATCGTGAGTGCCTGGCGATGATTCGCGAGCTGGTCGGGTTCATGCCGTCGAACAATCTCGACGATCCTCCGCGCCGTGCGACGAGCGACGATCCGGCTCGCGCGGATGCGGCGCTCGACACGATCATTCCGGAAGAGAGCAATCAGCCGTACGACATGGTGGATGTGATCGCGCGCATCGTGGACGAGGGGTATTTGTTCCAGGTACAGGAGCATTTTGCGCGCAACCTGGTGGTGGGGTTCGCGCGCATGCATGGAAGGCCGGTCGGCGTAGTCGCGAACCAGCCGGCTGTGCTTGCGGGTGTGCTCGATATCGATGCCTCGGTGAAGGGGGCACGGTTCGTGCGCTTCTGCGACGCCTTCAACATTCCTCTGATTACGTTTGAGGATGTTCCGGGCTTTATGCCGGGAACCCGGCAGGAGCATGGCGGCATTATTCGCCATGGCGCGAAGCTGCTGTATGCGTTTGCGGAGGCGACGGTGCCGAAGCTGACGGTGATCACACGCAAGGCCTACGGCGGGGCGTATTGCGTGATGAGCTCGAAGAATCTGCGAACGGATGTGAACCTTGCGTGGCCTACGGCGGAGATTGCGGTGATGGGGCCGGAGGGCGCGGTGAACATCGTCTATAAGCGCGAGCTGGACGCCGTGGTGCGGCGGGCGCAGGCGGTGATGCCGCAGGGTGTTTCGCTGTCGGAGGAACAGAAGCTCGAGGTGCTGGCCGAGGCGCGCAACGAGAAGGTCGAGGAGTTTCGGGAGCGGTTTGCGAACCCGTATGTTGCGGCGGAGCGCGGCTATGTGGATGCCGTGATTCGACCCAGCGAGACGCGGCGCAGGCTGAACACGGCGCTTGATATGCTGGCGACCAAGCGGGAGAAGAATCCGCCCAAGAAGCATGGGAATATTCCGCTGTAACTCCAATTGCTGCATCGCAAGGATCGCTTCCAGCATCGGAGGAAGATGCCAGCCAAAGTGATCTCTACCGCGAACGCCGAACACTACACATGGGGGACCCACTGCGACGGGTGGTACCTCGTTCGCACGCCGGAGTTGAACATCATTGAAGAGCGGATGCCGCCCGGCACCAGCGAGACACGCCACCACCACGTGCATGCGCGGCAGTTCTTCCTCGTGCTGGAAGGCGAGTTAACGATGGAGATCGAGCATCATGACTTCACGCTGCGTGCAGGCGAGGGCATCGAGATCGCTCCCGGACAGGCGCACCAGGCGATGAACAGGAGCGCGGGTAGCGTGCGCATCGTCGTTACCAGCCAGCCGCCGAGCCACGGCGATCGCATCGACGACGAGTCATAGCCTCGGTCCCTGGATCGTCTCCTGTGAGGCCGCTGTCCGGCGGAATGTCAACCTACGATGTGACGGGCGGCGACAGCGCGAACTACATGCAGGAGGGTCTGGGGTCGCTACTCCTTGAGTAGGTCACGGACGGTCGCGAGCATGGCCGCGAGCAGGGCGGTGCGGGGGACGATGTGCTCGGCGAGAATGTGCTCGTGGGCGGCATGGGCTCCGGCTCCGATGGCTCCCATGCCGTCGAGGGTGGGGACGCCGAGGGCGGCGGTGAAGTTGCCGTCGGAGCCTCCTCCGGTGGAGGCCTCGTCCAGATCGAAGCCTAGTTCCGCGGCGAGCTTTCTGGCTTGCTTGAAGAGGGCGATGGTTCCTGCCTTGCGCTCCATGGGCGGGCGGTTGATGCCGCCGGTGATGGTGAGCCTGCAGGCGGGATCGATGGGCTTGAGGCGGTGGAAGAGCCGCTCGACGCGGGCGGCGTCGCTGGCCCGGGCGATGCGGACGTCGACCTCGGCGTGGGCGGAGGCGGCGATGACGTTGGACCGGGTTCCACCGGCGATGACGCCGCAGTTTACGGTAAGGCCGCGGGAGAGGTCGGTGAAGCCGGAGATGCGCTCGATCTGGCGGGCCAGTTCGAGGACTGCGGAGTGGCCCCGTTCGAAATCGACACCGGAGTGCGCGGCAACGCCGGTGACGTGAACCTCATAGTGGCCTACGCCTTTGCGGGCGGTCTTGAGGGCGAGGCCCTGGGCAGGCTCGAGGACGAAGACCGCCGAGGATTCTTTTGCGAGTTTTTCCGTGATGGGGCGCGAGACGGGGCTGCCGATCTCCTCCTCGGAGACGAGAAGCAGGGTGACCGGACGGAGGAGATTGAGCTCGCGAAGGACGGAGATAGCTGTGAGCGCCATGACGACGCCGGCCTTCATATCGAGGACGCCGGGGCCGGAGATCTTGCCCGCGTGCTCCTGCCAGGGCATGGACTTCAGGGTGCCGTGGGGCCAGACCGTATCGAGGTGGCCGAGGATGAGGATGGGCTTCTGGCCGGAACGGGCGGCGGACTTTGACGAGCCTGCCCCGAAGGGAAGCTCGTAGACATCGCCGAAGTTCTTCTGGCGATGGCGTTTGACCCGGCCGCCGAGGGCGGTGGCCCAGTCTGCGACGAGCTGCTGGGCGGCGTTAACTGCGGCTGGGTCTTCACTTGGGCTTTCCACCCGGACGAGCTGGCGAAGGTGCTGGAGGAACCAAGGTAGTTTCGTCTGGGTGCGAAGGAGCAGGTCCTGGGGGATCATCTCTATGTCTCTGACGTTATGTGATTTATGCGGGGGGTGCGTATCGCAGGAATGCGGCAGAAGTGTGTCTTTTTTGCCACACAAATTTGCATTGACCCCACTGTAATCTAATTAGCGGATTGTACCGGAGAAGCTGTTTGTTGGCATCGGACCCCCATTTTGAGCGAACGATAAGGTCGGGAATTGAGTTCTGTGGAGTGGGGCTTCACAGCGGGGCACCGGTTTCTATGCGGCTGGTTCCAGCCCCGGCCGGCTCCGGCATCGTCTTTCGAAGGACAGATCTCGACAACTTTGAGATTGCGGCGACGGGAAGAAATGTCGCCAAGGTGAGCTATGCCACGAGCCTGATGCGGGGCAGTGTGCTGATCTCGACGACAGAGCACCTGCTGTCGGCGCTGATCGGCTACGGGGTGGATAACGTCATTGTGGAGATCAACAATCTTGAGGTTCCCATTCTCGATGGCAGTTCGCTACCGTATATCCGGGCCTTCGAGGAGACGGGGCTGAAACAGCAGCGGCGCAAGCGTGAGTATATGCGGGTGCTGAAGCCCGTGGAAGTGTGCGACGGCGCGAAGTTCATCGGAGTCTATCCGGGGAAGGGGTATGCGATCGATTACACGATCGACTTTCCGGAGCCGATTGGGTACGAGACGCTGCGGGTGGACCTGGCGACGGGAGATTATGTAAAGCTGATCTCCCCTGCGAGGACCTTCGGATTTAAGGAAGACGAAGCGATGCTGCGGAACATGGGGCTGATCCGCGGGGTTTCGGACGAGAGCGCCATCATTCTCTCTCGCAAGGGCGTGGAGAATGGCCCGCTTCGGTTTCCCGATGAGTTTGTGCGGCACAAGGTGCTGGACCTGATCGGGGACCTGGCGCTGGCGGGTCGAAGGATTGAGGGCAGGGTGGTTGCGGAGCGCGCGGGCCATGCGATGCATACGGCGCTGGTGCAGCGGATGCTGCGGGACCGGTCCTCGTGGGAGCTGGTTTACGGGTACGACGAGGTGGCGGAACCCGAAGCCCACAGGGTTCCGGCGGGTCTGCAGCCGGTAACCGCTTAAACCGGTTTGACGGGTTCCATGAGGCTTGCGTCGGGATTGGCGGCGATTGCGCTGGGGTCGAACCTGGCTTCGAGGTTTGGGGATCGTGAGGCCAACCTGCGTGAGGCGATCCGGCGGCTGGCTGCTCTGGGCGAGGTGAAGGCGGTATCGAGGTTTCACGACACGGAGCCGGTGGGCTATACCGATCAGCCGAGATTTCTGAATGGAGCTGTGGTGCTGGAGACGTCTCTGGCTCCAGAGGAGCTGATGCGGGCTCTGCTGGAGGTCGAGCAGGAGATGGGGCGCGAGCGGGTGATTACGAAGGGGCCAAGGGTGATCGACCTGGACCTGCTGCTGTATGGGGATGAGGTGATCAACACAGCGGAGCTGACGCTGCCTCACCCGGAGATGCACGCTCGCCGGTTTGTGCTGGAGCCGCTGAAGGAGGTCGCCGGGGAGTGGGTGCATCCGGTGCTGGGGCTCTCGGTGGACGAGATGCTGCGAAGGCTCGGGTAGGCGAGGAATTGGCCCTCGGAGCTAGGAAAGCGGTCGGCGCATTGATTGCTCATTCTGATCGCTACTTGTGTGCCATTCCTCTCCGTCTAAAAACTGACAGCGGTTGAGAATCGCAATGCGGCGAACGATCGATCTCCCGGAACGCTTTCCGCGGTCGGCAGAACGTCAAACACCCGGAGGACACGAAGTACTCCTCGAAGAGGAACACGAGGTGTTGTCGAGGGTGCAAGGTGTTTGCGAATGGAACAAGAGATTCTGGCCGCTGAGTAGGAATGTGGTGAAGGGAATCCACCGGAGTCTATGCTGAGGTTTCGGGGTGCGACTCCGGATGAGAGGTTTTATGGGTTGTCGAGTAGACGGGGCGGTTTTGCTCGGTGTGGTTGCTGGAGCAGTGTTGTGGGGCGGGGTTGGGAGTGCGCAGCAGCCGGCGACGTGTCATGGCACCGGGATGGCGGCGGCGATCTCGGCGCCGGAGAAGCTGCCCGCGCCGGTGAAGATGACGGGGATCGGGAATGGCTCGATCGCGATTACGGCAGCGAATGACGAGGCGAAGGCCTGGTTTACGCAGGGACTGAACCTTCTGCACGACTTCTGGGACTACGAGGCGGCGCGCGCGTTTGAGCAGGCGGTGCGATCCGATCCGAAGTGCGCGATGTGCTACTGGGGGCTGTATCGGGCGGAGGTCTTTCGCAGCGCAGAGGATCCATCGGGCAAGGAGTCGCTGGATCGTGCGGTTGCTCTCGAAAGACATGCGAGCAAGGCGGAGCGGCTTTACATTGACGCGGCGGTGGCCGGGTATCGGAACTCGCAGAAGGAGCTGCAGGCGAAGCCGGATTCGGTGAAGAAGCCGGAGCCGCCAGAGGGTGCTCCTCATGTGGATTCCGAGGAGACGAAGCTGTTCCGCAGGCTGGTTACTTTGGAGCCGGAGGACGTGCAGGCCCGGATCTTTCTGGCGGAGTCGCTGATGGACGGGTTCGACAAAAAAGGTGAGCCGCGTGCGGGAACGGCGGAGGGTCAGCGGATTCTGGCGGCGATTCTGAAGGAGCATCCGGAGGATTCGGCGGCGAATCATTACTGGATTCATGCGGTGGAGCCGGGGGATCATCCGGAGCTTGCGCTGGAGAGCGCGAAGAAGCTGGGCGAGCTGACGCCTGCCTCGGGACACATGGTGCATATGCCGGGGCACATCTTCTATCGGACGGGAGACTATGAGTCGGCGCGCGAGTCGTTTCTAGCTTCGATGCAGGTGGACGAGGCTTATATGCGCGCGCAGAACGTGAGTGTGGAAAACGACTGGAACTATGTGCACAACCTGATGTATCTGATCGCCGACCTGATGGAGGGTGGAAGAGTTACGGAGGCGATGAAGATCTCGGAGAAGCTGGCGAAGGCGCGGGGAGAGGTGGGACCGACGCTGTATCGTCAGGTTCCGCGGGACGGGATGTCGAGGCTGAGTGTGGATCTTCCGGTTTTGCTGCGGGCGGGAGTTTGGACGAGTGCTACGGCCGCGCTGGAGAAGAGCGCGCCGGACCCGTCGTTGAAGAACCTGGAGGAGCTACGCGAGTCGATGCTGGATTACACGCGAGGAATGGGGGCTCTGGAGCGGGGCGATAAGGAGAGTGCGGCCAGCATGAGCGATGCGCTGGATGCGAGGGTGAAGGAAAAGCCGGCGATGGGTCCGGACGACATGCCGGGGATGGCCGGGATGTCGATGTCGAAAGACGCGATGGCAAAGCCGGTGCACAGCTATCTGGATGTTGCAGCGATGGAGCTGCGGGCGAGTGTTTTGCTGGCGGAGGGTCGCGGGGTGGAGTCGGATGCGATGTTCACCAAGGCGGCGGCGGCGGAGCGGGATCTCGGGTATCGAGAGCCGCCGTTCTACATTCGGCCGGTGGAGGAGACACGCGGGGATGCCCTGCTGCGGGCGAAGCGTTATGACGAGGCGAAGCAGGCCTACGAGGCAGCGCTGAAGCAGCGACCGGAGTCTGGATTTGCGTTGTATGGTGTAGCGCAGGCAGATGCGGGAGCGAACCGGAGAGGCGAGGCTACCCAGGACTATGCGCGATTGTTGCAGGCGTGGGCCAAGGCGGATGCGGACCTGCCGCAGTTGAAGGCGGCCCGGGCGTGGCTCGACGGCCAGGCTGCGGATGGAGAGTAAGCCGAGCAAGCTTCTCCATCGAAAGGTGGACGTAAAGATGGATCGTCCGGGCCATGACAGGCGGGAGTGGAGATCCTAAAGTAATTTTCGTGATGTATAACTCTCCGGAGGCGCCCACAAAGGCGCCTCTTCTTTTTTGCTTCGAAGGTTAACTGGGTGGGCGCGGTGGAGAAAAAACTCAACCCTTCGATGGAAGACGCACGCGGCTGAACGAACGTAGAGTGGGGTTCGCTCCTGACAGTTCAGAATTTGGGAAATTACGAGAAGTCGTTTTGAGGCCGCTCTTTGCGAGGAAAACCATGATCAAAGATAAAAGAAGGATGTGGCTTACAGCCGCACTTGCTATAGCTGCGTTTGCAGGGGAAGATAGGGCGTCCGCTCAAGGATGCGTTGCGGCGCACTCGAACCAGCGCTCGATGGACGAGTTGGTGCGATCGCTGGATGGCGGAACGAAGTATGGATGGTCGATCCACAACCTGACGGTGGACATCGGATACAGGATGTTCAACTCGAACAAATACTTTATCGGCGACGAAGAGATTGCGCGGCCGAACGCGATTCGGAATCACCAGAACATCTTCGATATGGGCGTGGAGTACCGGTTTACTCCGCAGTGGAGTTTTATTGCGGATGTACCGGTCTTCGATGGATCGCGCAACCAGCTCTATCCTCCGACGGGCGTGTTTCAGGTGAGCGGGATTGGAGACATTACGCTGGGGGCGCAGCGCTGGATCTTTCGGCCGCCGACGGAGTTCGGAGGCGATGTTGCGGTGAGCGCTTCGGTGAAGATCCCGACGGGCATCAATAATGCGACTGGATCGGCGCTCTACAAGGGCCAGGTGGTGAAGGCGACGGCGGACCAGTCGATGCAGCCGGGCGATGGCGGATGGGGCCTGATGTTGGCCACGCAGGGATACAAATCCATGTGGACGAGGGCCGATCTCTATGGACAGGCGCAGTACCTTTTCAATCCGCGCGACACGAATGGAGTGCTGACCTTCAGGAGTCAACCGGGACAGAGCGTGATGTCGGTGACGGACCAGTATCTGTATCGGCTGGGAGTGTCGCAGGGAGTGCCGAAGCTTCGTGGGGTGGCGCTGAGCCTTGGGGTGCGCGGAGAGGGGGTTCCGGTGCGCGACCTGCTGGGGGCGAGCAATGGCTTTCGCCGTCCCGGAAGCGTGATCTCGCTCGATCCTGGCCTGATGGTGAATGTGCGGCGGACGACATTGTCGGTGAACGGGCCGTGGGCGCTGCGGAGGGACAGACCGCCTAGCGTTCCGGAGTTGGCGAACAACACAAAAAACGGCGATGCGTTCTTTGCGGATTACACCGTGCTCGTTGGACTTTCGCACCATTTTTGAGTGCAGGTGTCTAGGCTGCGGCGGTGACGGGAGCCCGGCCTGGCGGTCTCCATTTTTCAGAGCAGGACATTTAGGCCGCTTTTTGCTTTCGTGTGCCAACCTTTCGAGCTAGGTGCCTCGGTTTGATCCGCTTTAACGCTTACGTAACTTCGATGTAGGATGCTTGTGCTTTATGACGAAGCGACTTTTAGGTGGCGTAATCTTCTGCGTGAGTTCGGCTGTGATGATGAAGGCCCAGGGTGCGGTGGCGAATCCTTATATACAAGTGATGGACAAGGCGTGGGCTCATGCGAAGGCGCATGGGGCTGGCCGGCCGGTGCTGTCTCCGGTGGATGCCACGATTCTGAACGGAGAGGTTCCGCTGAAGGAGTTGCAGGCGCAGGGATTCATAGTCGTGCCGTGGACGACGAACGATCCGGAGAAGATGCGTACCGAGATCCGGATGGGCATCGACGGTCTGATTACGGACCGGCCCGATCTGCTGCAGCAGGTGTTGCGGGAAGAGCGCGCAAATGCGAAGTCGGCAGAGGAACGCGATAGGCTGGCGAAGTTCGATGTGACGGCGCATCGTGGGGGTCGGGGCCTGCGGCCGGAGAATACATTGCCTTCGTTTGAGAGCGGACTGGATCAGCTGGTGACGACGCTGGAGACGGATACGGGAGTGACGACCGATGGCGTTTCGCTGATCTGGCATGACCAATTTCTGAACCCCGAGAGCTGCAGGCGTGCCGACGGCGCACCGTACACGCAGGAGAACCGCGTCTTCACAAAGGACATCTCGAGCACGGATGCGCAGAAGACCCTGATCTGCGACAAGGTGCACTTTGGAGCCGATCAGAAGAACGATCTGGCGCTGTCGCCGGTGGCGGTGGCGTTTGCGAAGAAGGAAGGACTGATCAGTCCCTATGTTCCGACGTATGTGGCGCAGCTTTTCCGGTTCGTGAACTTCTACGTGGACTACTATCGCACGGGCGCCGGCAAGAGCGATGCGCACGCGAAGGAGCGGGCGGAGAACGCGGCGAAGGTACGGTTCAACATCGAGACCAAGATTATGCCGGAGGGCGCGGTGGGCGACGACGCGCATCGCAATCACACGGTGGGTCCGCAGGCGTTCGTGGATGCGCTGTGCGGGGCGATTGTGAAGAACAGGATGGAGTCGCGGGCTGAAGTGCAGAGCTTCGACTTCAGGACCCTGATTCTTGTCGAGGAGCAGTATCCGAAGATTCCGACCTACTATTTGACGGGTTCAACGAAGATGCTCACGAGTCCGTGGGTTCCCGAGCAGTTGAGAGCGACGGCAGACCAGCACTGATCTGTCGCGCCAGTTTTCCACTGCATGCAGCGCCATTGAAACGTTCTATTCATATTCCAGTCATCGTGCGTACACGAAACGTAGTTAGCGTTACAGGTATGCGCAAAATCGTAAATCTACTGACAGCGACGCTCGTGTGCCTCGCATTGTTGCCGGGCCGAGCCCTGGCGCAGTATGAGAATGGCAGCATTGTAGGGACGGTGCATGACGGATCGGGTGCAGTTGTGTCCGATGCAACCGTGAAGGTTACAAACATGGCCACCGGTGTGGTGAGCACGCGGCAGACGAGCGAGAGCGGCGATTACGAGGTTCCGGCGCTACGCGTGGGCCAGTACAACATTGAGGTTTCGAAGGAAGGGTTTGCCCCGGTTCGGGCTACTGATATCTCGGTATCGGTGGCGGCGAGGCAGAGAATCGATCTGACGCTGAAGATCGGTGAGACGAGCACGACGGTTGAGGTCTCGGGCGTATCGCTGCAGGTGGAGACAGACACAAGCCAGCGCGGACAGATTGTGACGCAGTACCAGACGGCGGCGCTTCCGCTGGTGAGCCGCAACTACTCAGACCTGATCGGGCTGACGACCGGCGTGCGGCAGACAACGCAGTCCTACTCCAGTACTTCGAACACTGGCCTGGTCCGTGAGGGATCGTTCAACGTTAATGGCCAGCGTTCGATCTTCAACAACTTTCTGCTGGACGGCATGGACAATAATGCCTATGGCGAGTCGAACCAGGGCTTCTCGAACCAGATTATTCAGCCGGCGCCGGACTCGATCGCGCAGTTTCAGGTTGTGACGAATAACGAGACTGCCGAGTATGGCCGCGCCTCGGGTGCAGTGGTGAACGTGGCTTTCGCGCAGGGCGGCAACCAGTTTCATGGGCGTGTGTACGAGTTCATCCGCAACACAGACCTGAATGCGACAGGCTTCTTCCGTCCGCCGGGGGGCCAGAAGCCTGCGTATAACCGCAATCAGTTCGGCGGCAACTTCAACGGGCCGATCGTGAAGGATCACCTGTTCTTCTTCCTCGATTATGAGGGCTTCCGCCAGTCGCGTAAGCAGATCTCGTCTGCCACGCTGCCGACACCGAATCAGCTTGCCGGCAAGTTCAGCAGGACAGTGTATGACCCCTATGATCAGACGTCTTATGCTGCGGGTACCTCAATTCTGAACTCGCCGAATATTTCGCCTGCGGCCCGGACGATCGCTCAGTTGATCGCGCAGCAGGGTCCGACTTCGGCGACGGTGAATAACTTTACGACGTTGCAGCGTTCGAACAACCGCTCAGACAAGGGCAACCTGCGTCTGGACTGGGCTCTGAACCCGAAAAACTCATTCTTCCTTCGCGTCTCGGACCTGAAACAGAATGCAACGGACTTTCCGATCTTCGGCCTGCCGCTGGACGGCGGCTCGAACGGCGATCAGCGGATTCTGGACCAGCAGATTGCGCTGGGTTATACGCGGGTGATCGGCTCGAACCAGTTGCTGGATGCTCGCCTTGGGCTTTCGCGTACGAAGGCGGGTAAGTTCTCCCGTTCGATCGGAACGAATCCCGGGATTACTTTTCCCGGTCTGCCGACGGATCCGCTTGTAGCGGGAGGTATCCCTGGAATCGGTATCAGCGGTTTCTCGGCACTGGGACGACAGACGACGAATCCACAGTTCCAGAATCCCGCACTGCTCAATCCGAAGGTGAATTATTCGTGGGTGGTGAAGAATCACTCTCTGAAGGCGGGCTACGAGTACCAGCAGGTCTGGATGGCGGTGCAGGACACGAATCCGCTTTACGGTGGTTTTACCTTCTCCGGCGCCTATAGCCGCGACTATAAAGATGTGACCGCGAGCAACCCGCTTCAGGCAGCGACGAGCGATAACTATGTTGCCGACTTCCTGTGGGGAGCCTCAAGCGCTTACTCGTTGTCGTCGTACTTCGTGGCGCATCTTCGGAATCGTTCGCAGTTCGCCTACCTGCAGGACGACTGGAAGGTTTCGCCGCGCCTGACCCTGAACATCGGTCTGCGCTACGAGTACACGACGCCGTACTGGGAGCAGAAGAATCAGCAGGCGAACTTCGACCCGACGTTAGCTGCCAGCAATCCGCTGGGCGCGATGGTTCCGGTAACGGCGACAGGCAACAAGTACGGTTACGATCCTGACCGCAACGACTTTGCTCCGCGCTTTGGCTTTGCCTATGCTGTGGACGACAAGACGGCGATTCGCGGCGGCTACGGCATCAGCTTCTCGCACTACGACCGCGCAGGTTCTGGCAACATTCTGGCGATCAATCCGGGTGCGGCGCTGTTCGTCACGGTAACGCAGGCAGCGCCGAACGCCGGCGGCAATGCGGCAACGTATGTTCCGATCGACAAGGGCTTCCCGTCGAGCACATTGACGTTCAATCCGATTACGGCCAACGTGACTTATATCGACGGCAATCGCTACCGCGACAGCTATGTGCACAACTACTACCTGGATGTGCAGCGCAGCTTCGCGAAGAACATCCTGTTCGACGTGGCCTATGTCGGCAACCACGGTCTGAAGCTGTTGCAGTTCGGTAACTATAACCAGGCCGATCCTACGGTGATTACGAACGGAAAGTTTACGCGGCCGATTCCGACCTACGGCGACATTACGATTGCACTGCACGAGGCGTACTCGCACTACGATGCGCTGCAGCTGCGTTATGAGCAGCGCATGGTGGCTGGGCTGACGCTGCTGAACTCGTTCACTTGGTCGCATGCACTGGACAACGCGGGCGCGTCGCTGGAGGCGAATACGCCTTCGTTCCAGGACTATCGCAACCCGGCGGCGGACTACGGCCAGTCGGAGTATAACCAGCCGATCGTCAACACGACGTCGCTGGTGTACGAGCTTCCTTTCGGACGCGGACGTCACTACCTGAACACGGGTGGCATCGTAAACCAAGTGCTGGGACAGTGGCAGGTGTCGGCTGTGAACCAGGTGACGAGCGGCTTCCCGTATCAGATCAACTACAATCCGCCGACGGCCAACCAGGTGTCTGGCATTTCGGCGAGCTATCGTGGATCGAACCTGTATCGTCCGAACCGTGTCGCCGGGCAGGTGCTGAACTCTCTGGACAAGTCGAAGTCGACAGGGACGTCGCTGCAGTACATCAACCTTGCGGCGATCTCACTTCCGACCGCTGTGCCGACCGTGAATAACGTTCCGGTAAGCCCGTTCGGCAACATGTCTCGCGATCCGGGCCGCAGCCCGATGTACACGACGCTGAACCTTGCGTTCAACAAGCGCTTCGACACTCCCATGGAGCGGCTGAAGGTCGAGTTCCGTGGCGAACTGTACAACGCTCTAAACCACACGAACTTTACCCAGCCGGGCGGATCGATCGCTAGTACGTCCTCTGGTGCCTTGACGGGAGGTACGATCACCAGCACCTTCGATCCCCGTATCGTGCAGTTCGGCGCGAAGGTACTGTTCTAACCGCCGCGAAACCAAGGTGAGATGCCGGCTGCCCTGCGAGGGGAGCCGGCATTTTTCTTTGCCGCCGTTCCTTGGTGTAGTTTTGAACTATAGCCTGATGGAAGGGCAGAGGAGACGATCCGATTGATCGGGAGTGTAAGGCGTCCGTGCGACGAAGCGGTCATTCTCGCCGGTCGCTGCCGGGATACGACACGACGTTGCGGTGCGTGGGTGCTGGCTGCGGCGGTGCTGGGCTCGAGCATGGAGTTCATTGACGGGACCGTCGTGAATGTTGCACTTCCGGCATTGCAGCATGGACTTGGGGCGACAGGGGCGCAGGTGCAGTGGGTCGTCGAGGCGTATGCGTTGTTTCTTTCGGCGTTGCTGCTGGTGGGTGGAGCGTTGGGAGACCGTGTTGGCCTGCGAAAGATCTTTATGGCGGGCGTGGTTTTGTTCGCCGTGGCGTCTGTTGGGTGCGGGTTTGCACAGAACATCGGTCAGCTGATCGCGGGGCGGGCGTTGCAGGGAATCGGTGGCGCCATGCTGCTTCCAAACAGTCTTGCACTGGTCAGCGCGCACTTTCCGCCGGAAGAACGGGGGCGTGCGATTGGAACCTGGTCGGGATTTGCCGCGATGATGACGGCGCTGGGTCCGGTTGCGGGCGGCTTCCTGGTGGAGCATGCATCGTGGCGATGGGTGTTCTTCATCAATGCTCCGCTGGCGATGCTTACGGTGTGGATCCTGCTGCGGTACGTTCCGGAGATTCCTCTGCCTGTGCGCTCTGGCGAGTTACGTGGGTTTGACTGGAAGGGCGCGTTGCTTCTTACGGGAGGCCTGGCGGGAGTTACGTTTGCGCTGATTGAAGGAGCGGAAGGCGGCTACGAAGTATGGCTGGCCGGTGCAGCCGGGGTTGTGCTGCTGGTGGCGGCGTTTGTCGTGGAAGAGCGAGCGGTGAGTCCGCTGGTGCCGTTGACGTTGTTTCGCAGCCGCGAGTTTGCGGGAGCGAACCTGCTGACGTTCTGCCTCTATGCGGCTCTAGGCGGCACGCTCTTTTATCTGCCGCTCAATCTGATTCAGGTTCAGGGTTACACGCCCACGCATGCGGGGGCGGCGATGGTGCCGATGGTGGTGCTGATGTTTCTGCTGTCGCCGTGGTCGGGCGAATTGATGGCGCGACATGGAGCGCGGGGTCCTCTGGTAGTGGGTCCGCTTATCATCGCCAGCGGATATACGTTGCTGGCGCGGCCCGGCGTGGGCGGAACCTACTGGACGACATATCTTCCGGCGGTGCTGCTTCTCGGACTTGGGATGGCGGTGAGCGTTGCGCCATTGACGACGATGGTGATGAGCTCGGTGGAGGAGTCGCGCACGGGAGCGGCCTCGGGGGTGAACAACGCGGTGTCGCAGGTCGCGGCGCTGCTGGCACTGGCGGTCTTTGCGCCGGTCTTCTTTCACACCTTTGTGCCATCGTTGACGCGAAGACTCGCCACGGCAGAGGTCACGGGCGAGGCTGCGCGAAAGATTGTGGACCAGAGGGCGAAGCTTGCGGCGATCGAAACCGCGGATCCGCGTGCGCGACGCGCTGTGGATGAGGCGTTCGTCAGCGGCTTCAGGGTTGTAACGCTGGTGGCTGCGGGTCTGGCTGCGGCTGCCTCGGCGAGTGCAGCCGCAACGATGAAGGCACGACCCACGCCTTCGTAGCTAGTGCGCTTCGCGGTTCGCGATGGAGACGCGGAAGGGCGGCCTGGTGGCTTCCGCGGGGTCCTGTGCGTAGGTCTGCTCGGTATGGGCGGGATCGTAGTCGCGCCAGAGCCAGATCATCTCTTCGGGAAACTCCGCCGCGCCTTCGACCGGGCTATGCGGACCGAGGCCAAAGCTGAAGTGGAAGTCGTAGGACTTGAGCTTGAGGGCGTTGGCCATGCGGATGTTCGCCAGCGGCCAGCTGCCGTAACGGTTGTTCTCCTGGTCGTTGCTGCCGTCCTGCAGCCAGACGCGGATGTTGCGGTGGGGTTCGCGGAGGACCTTCTCCGGGTAATCCTGGCCACCGTCGGGGACGTTGGGATCTTCGTTCCACTGGATGGCGGTGAAGCTTCCGATCCAGGAGATGACGCGGCTGAACTCGTCGGGCAGTTGCCAGGCAGCGTTGAGGGAGGTAATGCCGCCGGAGGACATACCGGTGATGGCGTGGCTGTAGGCGTCCTTGCGGAGGTTGTACTTGGCCGAGACGGCGGGCAGAAGCTCGTCGCGCAGGAAGCGGGCGTAACGGTCGGAGACGGTGTCGTATTCGGTCGAGCGCATGGAGTCCTTCAGGGTGCGCGACCATTTTTTGGAGTAAGCGTCGACAAATTTGTAGGTTGGGGTTCCGGGTGCGCCGGAGATGTCGCCGGGGTCGGTGAACACGGCGATCATGACGGGAATCTTGTGCTGAGCGATGAGGTTGTCGATGACGTTGAGGGCAGGATGATTGCCCTTGCGGTCGATGTATCCACCGCCGTCGTTGAAGACCATTACGGCTGCCGGAGTCTTGGGGTCGTACTGCGCGGGGACGTAGATCCAGTAGTTGCTGGTCATGCCGTCGTAGGTGCGGCTGGTGAGGGAGAGCTTGTCGGAGAGAGTGCCGGTGGGAACGCCGGGGTTCTGGAGCGAATCGGCTGTGAGCGGCGGTCCCTGGGGTGCGGGGCCGGAGAAGTTTTGTGCGGCGGCGGGGAGAGAGAGACAAAGCGCGAGGAGAAGTGGCTTGTGCATGGGACCTCCACTATAACGCCTGCACGTTGATCCCTCTACAATGCAGAAGATGGGTTTGAGCTTCGAGATACAGAAGACCGCGGAGAGTGGCGGCCGCAGGGGAACGCTTGCGCTGCCGCATGGCATGGTGCAGACGCCGGTGTTCATGCCGGTGGGAACGGCAGCCAGCGTGAAGGCGGTCGAGCAGGGTGTACTGGAGAGGATTGGACCGGGCGAGCGCGGCGCGGAGATCATCCTGGCGAATACGTATCATCTCTATCTGCGGCCTGGGCATGAGCTGATTGCGCGTATGGGTGGCGTGCATCGCTTCATGGGCTGGGAGCGACCGATGCTGACGGACTCGGGCGGCTTTCAGGTCTTCAGCTTGAGCAGTCTGCGCAAGGTGACTCCGGATGGCGTGGAATTTCGGTCCCATCTGGATGGCTCGAAGCACTTCTTTTCACCGGAACACTCGATCGACGTTCAGATTGCGCTGGGCGCGGATATTGCGATGGTCTTCGATGAGTGTGTGGAGACGCCGGCGAGCTGGGAGCGCACGAAGGACTCGATGGGGCTGACACATGCGTGGGCCGGGCGCTCGAAGGACCACTTCGAAGCGAACAAGCATCGCGTGCCGTGGTTTTCTGAGATGCAGGGAAAGACGCAGAGCCTCTTTGGCATCGTCCAGGGCGGGATGTACGTCGATCTGCGTAAGGAGTCGGCGGAGCATCTTGTCGAGATGGACCTTCCCGGCTATGCGATTGGAGGTCTTGCGGTGGGTGAGCCGCGTGAGGTGACCCGCGAGATGATTGCGCGCACGCTGGAGTGGCTGCCGAAGGACAAACCTCGCTATGTGATGGGTGTGGGCTATCCCGACGAGATTGAGGAGTACGCAAAGATGGGCGTGGACATGATGGACTGCGTACTTCCGACGCGAGCGGGCCGCCATGGATTGGTGTTTGCGCGGGGTGAGGATGGCGGCATTGTGCGCATGAACATCAAGCGCAAGGAGTATGCGGAGGACCAGGGGCCGATCGATGCGACGTGCGGATGCATGGTTTGCGCGCGGTATTCGCGGGCGTACCTGCGGCATTTGTTCGTTGTGGGGGAACCGCTGGGACTGACCCTGAACTCTGTGCACAACCTGCACTTTTATCTCGCAACGATGGAGCGGGTGAGAGCGGAGCTGGCTTAGGTCGAGAGACTTCGGTTGGTTGGGGGGAATGGTTCGAGCTTCGCTCGAATGCCCACGTTGGCGACAGTAGATTGTCGCGAAAGTGGGGCACTCGGCTGATACTTCCTTCGTCTCTGTTGTGTCTCCTGCTGCTCCGCTTTACGGAAAGACGCCAGCGGATTGGAAGAACTTGTAGTCGTCCCACTGCCGGGCCTTCTTCAACCATTCTTCGGTCTGGGCAGGGGTGTCGTGCGGAGCGAACGGCTTCGCCGAGTCTGCGATGGCGTATGCGGTAGCGGCAGTGGTGGCGACGCCCTGATTGAGGTCGGCCTGATTGACCGAGTCGAAGGAGTCCGACGCCTTGTGATGCAGCTTGAAGTATTTGTCGGTCTCGTTCCAGAGGACGAGCGTGGGGACGCCCAGGAGATCGAAGGAGATGTGATCGGTCTGGAAGAGGAATTCGACCGAAGGAGTAGTGTCGCCGGAGCCGAGGCCGTTGAGCAGAGGCTCGACGTTGGTGAGCGCCTGCTTCTCGTCGTCGCGGCCCATGAGATACCAACCCTTGGCGCGCTGGGCCCCGGTGTCGGAGATGAGGACGCAGTCGATGGAGGACATCTGGTCCTTGTGGCTGCGGACGTAGGCGGTGGAGCCGAGGATGCCCTGTTCTTCGCCACCGACGAGGAGGAAACGCAGGGTGCGGCGGGGCGGATGGCCGCTGGCCTTGATGGCGCGGGCGACATCGAGGACGGTGGAGGCGCCGGTGCCGTTGTCCTGCGCTCCGGTTGCGGGATGCCAGGAGTCGAGATGGCCGGAGACGATGACAGTCTCGTTTGGCAGATCGCTACCCGGAATCTCGGCGACCACGTTGTCGACCTTCACGTTTTTGCGGATACGGTTCTTGAAGGAGAACTCGACCGTCACGGGACCGTGATCGAGCATGCGCTTGATCAGCCCGGCGTCTTCGAGACCGACCTGCGCTATAGGGTAGCTGGAAAGGGTGCCGTCGAAGGTCAGGGCCGTGGCCGACTCGCTTCCGTTCGGGCCGCCTTCGAGGAGAAGCCCCTTCGGAGCGAGCTTGCCGAGGTGGTTCAAGGCCTGGAGGATCTGACTGAAAGCAGGCTGGTCGCCGATGCTCTCTTTGTCGATGAGGACGATATTGTCGGCGAGCTTGTCTTTCTGGGCTTCGATGCCCTCGATGGTGAGGTGCTCGAGATAGACGATGTTGCCCTTCACGCCTCCGCTGGGAGTGGAGGGGCTCCAGCCGAGGGAGTAGATGTGGAGATTCTGGATGCGCGGCGAGGTGATGCGGCCTGTGGCCGGGGTCTCGGGCTCCCAGGTTGCAGGCATTGTGAAGGGCTCGGTATGCACGTTTGCCAGGCCGAGGGTGCGGAACTGCTGTTCGGCCCAGGAGACGGCGTGGACGTAGTTGTCGGAGCCGGTGAGACGGGGACCGATGGTATCTGCCAGTTGACGGTCGTACTCATAGGCCTGCCCGTTGACCATGATGTCGCCTATGATGTGGGCGACGGTGGAGCGGGTCTCGGGAGAGACGGGCATCTGCGCGAAGGCGACCGGAGAGATGACTGAGGCGAGAAGAGCGAGAACAGATCGGCGCATTTTTTGAAGCTACCACAGGGCGGATTTAATCGTTCCGTGTCCAGAGCAGTCTTTTTTCGAGCTCGCTGAGCATGGCTTCCGGCTTTTCCTCGCACAGACCGGTGTGAACGGGCGAGACCTGAATGATGGTGCTGCGGGGCGAGACCAGCCAGTGAAAGCGCTCGCGGAGGGAGAGCCGCGCAATGGGTCCCGCGGACACATCGCCGGCAGCTACCTTCGGAATGGCCTCCAGGTGGCGGCGGACGAGCTCGAGATCGATCTCCGGCCAGAGCGCTTGGAGACGCGCCTCGTCGACGACGATGCGAGCCTCGAGGAACTTCTGTTCGAGGCAAAACAGGATGACGCCCGCATTGATGAACTCGCCGCGTTCGACGCGGGGCACGACGCGCACTACGGCGTAATCAAACGAGCTGGGCACGGGCACGGTCGGCCTCCTCCTGGAACTTCGCGGACGCCTTCAGGCGACGGGCG
This sequence comes from Edaphobacter modestus, assembly GCF_004217555.1. Lineage (GTDB taxonomy): Bacteria > Acidobacteriota > Terriglobia > Terriglobales > Acidobacteriaceae > Edaphobacter > Edaphobacter modestus. Next base: position 3,412,153 of record NZ_SHKW01000001.1, on the reverse strand, counting down.
AAGAAGTCGCTGTAGACGGCTCTTTTCTGTTCCGCGCTGATGTGGTCCTCTTCTCGCAAGAGCCACTTGTCGGGAACTTCTTCAAGGATTTGTGCGATCTTCTCCGGAGTCAGCAGAAGCCGCGCGCTTTCGCCGGCCTCTTCGAGAGCAGTGGCCCACGGCAACAGGATATGGTGTTTCGATTCGCGAAATGGGGACTCCGCGCGTTCGAGGATCGTATGCCAGTCGTGATGAACGTAGAGAGCGGCGCCATGGTCGATGAAGTACAGCTCACGATGCCAGCACAACAGGTTGGCGTTGCGAGGTGTGCGATCCACATTCATTACGAACGCATCGAACCATACGGCCATGGACGCAGTCTTCGCGTCGGCCACATCTCCTGCGGCTGGATCGAACATCGTCGAGCCCGGAAGGTAGTCGAGCGCCAGGTTCAATCCGACACTCGCCTTCAGCAGATCGCGGATCTCCTGGTCGGGCTCATTGCGGCCGAGAGCGGCGTCGACCTCGACAAAGACGAGCTCCGGAACATTCAGGCCGAGCTCGCGTCCGATCTCGCCTGCAACTAGTTCGGCTACGAGCGCCAGCGGTCCTTGTCCGGCTCCGCGAAACTTCAACACATACAGACCAAGGTCGTCTGCGGCGACGATTGCAGGAAGGCTTCCGCCCTCACGTAGAGCCGTCACATACTGCGTCGCCCTCACGGTCCTTAGCTGCATGCTTCAAGTGTAGCGGCAACGGTCCGGGTTATCTTTGAACCGCCATCTTTGTGTCGCTGGTCTCGAACTCCTCGTTCATCCACGTCTTCAGGGCATCGAGGCTCTGCTCGCGGCCGAGGAAGTCTTTCACCAGCTCGGTTGCAGGTTTCGCCGCACCCGGTTCGAGCACGGTTTTGCGGTAACGCATTGCGGCCGGACCCCCCAGCAGATTCGATCGGTCGAACTTCGAGAAGAAGTCAACGGCGATGACCTTGTCGAGCATGTAGGTGTAGTAGTTCGACGAATAGCCGGTGAGGTGCGTGAAGCTGTCATAGAAGCGGTTGCCGTCGACGAACTGCAGTTGGGAAAAGCGACCAAAGTCCTCGCGCCACAGAGAGTCGAAGTCGATCTGGGTAGGCGGACGGTCGTGCACTTGCAGGGCGAAGGTCGAATACAGGAGCTGCGACTGTACCCAGCGTCCTCGCCCATAGGCTCCGGCGGCGTTCATCTTTTCGACGAGCGCCGCGGGAATCACCTCGCCGGTCTTGTAGTTCTTCGCGAAGGCGGAGAGGATGCCGCGATCACGGAACATCTCCTCGAGCATCTGGGATGGAGCTTCGACGAAGTCGCCCTCGACGTTGAAGCCTCCGGCGTTGGACCACTGACCCTGACCGCCGAGAATGTGGTGCATCAGGTGGCCGAACTCATGAAAGAAGGTGACTACGTCGGAGTACTCCATCAGCCCCGGATCTCCCGGTTCGCCGCCAGGGAAGTTGCAGATGAGAGCGCCCTCGGGAAGTTGTTTGCCGTTGATACCAGGGACGACAGGCGCCGAGGAGAACCATTTGTCCTTGCCCTCGCGAGGGTGCATGTCGAGGTAGATTCGACCCAGCTTTTTATGGTCGCCGGCGACTGCGTCGAATACATCGTATGTCGATACGGAGGGGTGCCAGGTCTTCGCATCCGGAACGGCCTTGAACTCGACGTGAAAGAGGTGCGCGGCCGTAGTGAGAATACCTTCCTGCACTGGCATGTAGGGGAAATAGGGCCGTACGCTCTGTGCGTCGAAGTCATACTTCGCACGCCGATACTGTTCGGCCCAGTAGTTACCGTCGGAGGCGGGGATGCTTTTCAGCCCGGGCTGCCGGGTCTCGGCAAAGGCAAAGAGCAGTTTGTATTCCTTGTCGGAGACAGTGCGCGAGGTGGTGTCGACCTGTTCCAGAAAGGTCTTCAGATTTGAGGCGGATCCCATCATCTGATCGGCCATTGCGAGGTCTGCGAAGGTTTTGTAGCCAAGCGTGGTGGCCAGTTCCTGCCTCGTCTCGAGGATGCTTTTCAGCACGGAGGTGTTCTTCGGGTATGCCCTCTGGTTGTAGGAGAGGTACATTCGCTTGCGCAGATCGGGGCTCGTGGCGAAGTTGAAGACGGGCGTCGAGTCTGGCGAATCCGTATTGAGGGTATAGACGCCGCTGGCATTCGGTTTGTGCCGGACGATGTAATCCTCGGGAAGGCCGTCCAGTTCGGCCTTCGTCGCCGATACCTCAAGCTTTCCGTCGGCGACGTTGCGTCCGAAGATCAGGGAGGACTCTGTAATTTTGTCCTGGAGTCCTCGAATCTTCGCGCGGGTTGCGTCATCTTTGTCCACCCCTGCAAGTCGATACTCCAACAGGGCGCGTTCGATGTAGTGTTTCGTTGCCGGATCGCTTGTCGGTAGAGGAACCGCAGCCAGTGCACGATAGACCTGCTGGTTCAGGTTGAGGTCGGTGGTTGCGGAAGAGACCTTCGAGACCAGCTCCTGTCCCTTGTCCCGGAGCGGGGCTGAGTCCCCAACCGAGTACATCAGATACGCCTCATTGCCTGCGAGGGCCAGCTCGTTCAGGGCGTCGTCGTAGGGGCGCACGGTGTTGTCGATAGTACGCGCGCCTTTTACCGCGACCAGTTTGTCGACGTCGGCCTTCTCCTGCGCCAGCCGCGCATTCACCCATCTCTCAAGGCCGGCAGGGTCGGCTCCTCCAGTCCAGGCATGGAGTGGATCCTGCGCGGATGCTGCGAGGGGCGAAAGGGCCGAAGAGCAGAGAGCGGCGACGGCCAGCGTACGAACGAGGGTCATAAAACCTCCTGAAGGGGACAAGGCAAAGAGAACAAGGATAAAGTTGTATCGGCGAGTATTAGTATCGCAATCACGTCGTTTTAACAACAGAGGATTCTCTTATGGCTTCATCCGCCGATCTGGCTCGGGTCATTCACCAGGAGACCGAGCTACGTCTTCCCCGTTTCGACCACGAAGATGCCTGGCGTCTGGGAACGCTTCTGCGGGATCTTGCAAAGGCGCGTAAGCATGCGCTGGTTATCGACATTCGTCGCTTCGGACAGCCTATTCAGCCGCTCTTTTATGCGGCGCTCGAAGGCACGACGCCGGATAATGCCCGATGGGTGCAGCGCAAGGCGAATGTGGTTGCGCGCTTCCACCGCAGTTCGTACCAGGTGGGCTTGTACCTGGCGCAGAGCAATATGAGCCTGCGTGAGAAGTATGCTTTGGACGACGCCGAGTATGCCACGCATGGAGGGAGCTTCCCCCTGCACGTGGTGAATGCGGGAGTGATCGGTGCGGTCACGGTCTCCGGCCTTCCGCAGCGCGACGACCACAACCTGGTTGTCGAGGCGCTCTCGCGTTTCATGGACCGCGATCCGGATGCTTTACGGTTGCCATAAGCGGTAGCGGTCGATGGCCTGAGGCTTTCTGTGGAGGCTGTCTGCACGGATTTAGCGGACGACGGCGTCGAAGGGCAGGAAGATGTTGAAGGTCGTTCCGTGATGCTCGGGCGACTGGCTGCTTCTTACTCGGAGAAGGCCGCGGTGGCGGTAGATGATCTCCCATAGGCCCAGGCCCGTATCGGTGAGCCTTTGGTGGTGAAGAAGGGATCGAAGAGTCTGGCACGGGTCCGCACTCATCCCCGAGCAGTAGTTTTCGATGAAGGGGACTCGAGGATTGCGGGGAAGGTTTCGAAGGCGTTGCTTCCGAGCAGGTCTCCGCAGGTGGAGAGCAGCTGCTGGGCGCGGCAGTAAGTTTGCAACAGAGTCGGCAGGCGTGACAGGGTGAAGCAGCGGCCGTCGTATGTCGCGATGACCGGTGCGGTTGTTTATCGGGTTGCGGCTGCATTCTCCTGCTGCCACTTCTGGGCCGCGGCGGATTTGATCCATTCCCCTGCAATCTGCCGGGTGGGGACGTTCAGGCGATTCCAGAGGTTGATGACAGCAATGTTAACGGTCAGGGAGGCAAGAGCCTTCTCGTCGTAGTGCTGAGCGGCTTCGAACCAGACGTCGTCTGGGACTGGATCGGAGCGGTCGGGGAGTCGAGTCGCGGACTCTGCGAGAGCGAGTGCCGCACGCTCGGCGGGGGTGAAGTAAGGAGCGTCCCGCCATGCACCGACGGCGATGAGGCGTTCGTCCGTCTCCCCGGCCTGTTTTGCGGCGCGGGCGTGCATATCGACGCAGACACTGCAGCCATTGATCTGGCTGGTCCGCAGATAGACGAGGTTAAGTGTGGAGGTAGGGACACCATTGTCTTTCTTGGCTACTGCTCCAAGCGCCATGAGGGCCTGCATGGCATCCGGGATGAGGTTGGCTGGGTTGGCGATCCTTGGTTTCATGGGTTCCATGTGTCTGTTCTCCTTCGGTGATGCGGTTGCAGTCGAGCAGCGCTCAGCGCTCAGCGCTCGACGCCGACGCGATCGCACGCCGCGCCGTCACATCGGGCGGAATCGGTTCGTCATCACCATGACGGAGCTGGGGACGAGAGTGTGACAGGAGGCCGGAAGGAGGAGTGAGATGAAGGGAAGAGAATCCTTGATCGGGGGCGAGGCTGCGGAGGGTAGGATCTCGCCGGTATCACGGCCAGGTCTTTGTAATTTGTAACGGTTTCAGGAGCATGTCTCGTGTGCTCCGTTCTTGAGAAGGAGTCGTCGGTGGAGAGACAGGATTGGCTGGCGGAGCAGTTCGAGGAGAATCGGGGGCACCTGCGCGGGGGCGCGGACCCGGAGCGCGGGGGCGGTGATGGGCGAGTAGGGGATGCGGAGGACCCGCGGCGCGAGTAAAGTGGTTTCGAGTGGTGCGAAGGCTCTGGAATGGAGGTACAGCTATGTGCCGAAATATCAAGGCGCTCTTCAACTTCGATCCGCCTGTAACGGAGGATGAGGTGCGAGCGGCTTCCCTGCAGTTTGTGAGGAAGATAACAGGCTTCAACAAACCGTCGAAGGCGAACGAGAAGGCGTTTCAGGAGGCGATCGACGCAATCGCCGGAATTTCAAGGGACCTTCTTCGATCACTCGAGACGACGGCGCCTCCCAAGAGCCGCGAGGAAGAGGCAGCCAAGGCGAAGGCAAGAGGCGTGCTTCGGTTCCAGACTTAGCTGGGCGGATTCAGGACTGTTGTTTGTCTGCCTCGGCGATAGCGAGGTCGGCGCGGTCTTTCCGGAAGAAGTCGTTGATCTCGTCGTAGGGAGTGATGTGGTCGAGGCCGGCCATGGTCTGCTCGCGTGCGATTCCCCGGGCGGCGGCGATGAAGCCGGTCCAGGCGGCGCGCGCGAGAGCGGAGCCGGTGCTGACGCGACGGACTCCGAGTTGTTCAAGCTGGGCTAATGAAAGCGGTGCACTGGAAGAGACAAGAACGTTGACAGGCAGTGGGTGGGCAGTTTTGACGATGGCCTCGATCTCGGGGCGGGTCCGTGCTCCCGGGGCGTAGAGGACGTCGGCTCCGGCGGCAGCGTAGGCCTCCAGACGGCGGAGAGCTTCTCGGAGAGGCTCGGGATGGCCGGTGAGAAAGGCCTCGGCGCGTGCTGTGAGGAGAACGCCAGAGTGGCCGATGGCCTGCTTGGCGGCGCGAATGCGCTCGGAGGCGAGGGAGAGATCGTAGAGCGGGTGAACCGGGTCACCTGTGGCGTCTTCGATCGAGAGGCCGGCGACTCCGGTGGCGACGCAGAGGCGGACGTTTTCGGCGACCTCGTTGGGGGAGTGAGCATAGCCGGATTCGAAGTCGGCATTAACGGGGAGGTCGACGGCGGAGGCGATGGAACGGATGTGCTCGAGGGTGGCGTCGCGGGGAACGGCCCAGTCGGCATCGGGCAGGCCGTGGGAGAAGGCGAAGCCGGAGCTGGTTGTGGCTAGCGCCTTGAATCCGAGAGCACGCAGGTAGCGGGCGGTGCCGACATCCCAGGGATTGGGAATCACGAAGAAGCCGGACTCGTGGAGGGTGCGAAAGGTGGCGCGACGGGCGGCGGCGAAGTTCGCAATGGCGGGAGAGAGTACGGGGTTCATGGCGCGGCCTCCGGTTATGTGACGAGGATCCGCAAAATAGTGACTCATTTTTTTGGAGGGTAAGGAGTTAGCGGGAGAAGAGGGATTTCAGCCGAGCAGGAAAAGGCGAATGGCCATGACTGCGCCCAGGATGGCAAGCACCATGGCGAGCGTGACGGCCATCCTCGAAATTCTGCCGGGGATCCATTTGCCGGCGCGCAGGGCTCGAATCGTCAGCGAGTAATCGACTGCGCCGAGGACGTTGACCAGGATCCCAAGGACAAGCAGAGAGATTCCCGTGAAAGCCGAGCCTGCGCTGGGGACGGAGCCGGTGGAATGGGGGGAGGTGGAAATATGCAGCTGGCGGATGAAGAGGCCGAAGCGGGCGATGGCGAATCCCAGGCCCATCAAGGCAAGTCCGGTGCGAATCCAGGCGAGAAAAGTGCGTTCCGCGGCAAAGTAGATGCGCGGGTCCTGTTCCGGAGCGGAGATTGCGGAGGGTGGGGTATCGGGCATTGCCGGGATTATAGATGTCCATTGCATTCTGGACGGTCTGGAGGAATACGGCATAGACTTCCGACGGAGGCGACTTTGACCCGTGCGATCGCGCTTGCAACCTCTCTCTTGAGCCTTTCCTTTTCATCACTTGCGCAGACGCCGAAGCTGGCGTGGGAGCACGAGCCTGCGAAGTGGAACGAGTCGGCCGGGGTCCTGACTGAGACCGTCCCTGCCGGCACGGATTACTGGCGGGTGACGCACTATGGGTTTATCCGCGACAACGGTCCTTTCCGGTATCAGGAGCAAAAAGGAGATTTTGAGGCGAAGGTCAGGATCTCGGGCGAGTATCGCGAACTCTATCATCAGGCGGGGCTTATGATCCGCCTTGATGAAAAGAACTGGATCAAAACCGGGATCGAATTCGTGGACGGCAAGCAGAACATCAGTGCAGTCGTGACGCGGGAGGTATCGGACTGGTCGGTGATTCCGCGTTCAGACAGCCCGAAGTCCATATGGCTTAGGCTTCAGCGGCATAAGGACGCGGTGCAGATCGAGTATTCGCTTGATAACACAAGCTGGTCGATGCTGAGGCTGGCGTATTTTCCGCCGAATGTGCCGGTCAAGATCGGGATGGTTGCGGCGGCGCCGGGCAAACAAGACTTTTCCGTGGTGTTTGACCACTTCAGCGTCGGTCCGCTGAAGCCGGCGACCGGAGAAGAGTAGGCCGCGCCCTGGATTCAGCGAGTGCCCATCGGGAAGCGCGTTTTCTTGACACCGGGGTATGCGAGCGGCGATGCTTAGGGGCTAGGCACTCATTTTGGCCTCTCGGCGGGGTTGCGTCTTTTCCACGCTTCCTGCGCGTATTTTTTGCGCTGCGGGTGCTTGTTCAACAAGAGAAATAGAAATGGAGTTGTGAGGATGTTAGCAATCTGGTTGCAGAGTGCGCCGAGTGGCCTGGGAAGTCTGGGAAGCCTGGCTCTGCCAATTCTGTTCTTCGTCGTGCTGTATTTCTTGATGATTGTTCCGAATCAAAGGAAGCAGAAAAAATGGCAGGCGATGCTGGAGCAGATCAAATCCGGCGACCGCGTGACGACCAATGGCGGAATTCGCGGGACGGTCCTGACGATTAAGGACGATTCGCTTATTCTTCGGGTCCAGCCGGATGGAGTGAAGCTGGAGTTTGTAAAGAGCGCGATCGCCGCGGTCACCACGGATGAGCCGGGCGCCTGAGGGCAACTCCGGATCAAGAGAGATTTGAAGGAAGAAACAGCGGGCGCGGCAATTTGGCTTGAAGGTATATAAGCCGCAACCGCTATGAAGAGAGATTATGGGAAAGAATCTGGCCGGTAAGACGGCTTTCATAGTTGCTGTGCTATTGGTGTTCTGCTATGGCATTGTGGGTATCCCGCACGGCGGACTGAAGGAATCGATCGCTCGACGCATCAACCTGGGCCTCGATCTGAAGGGCGGAGTCCATCTGGTGCTGGAGGTTCATGTCGATGAGGCGATCGCCTCATCGGTGGACCGCGATGCGGTAAGGCTGCAGACAGAGTTGGCGGCAGCCGGAATTCCAGGTGTGTCCGCCGGACGGATCGATCCGGCGCGGTCGGAGACGATTGTCGTGTCGGGGATTCCCACCGGGAAGCTGAGTGACGCGCGGGGAGTCTTCAACGGGCCGAACTACAGCTCCTACGATGTCGCTTCGGGCGGCGATGGCACAACGACGCTGACCATGAAGCAGCAGGCGGCGCATGAGCTTGCCAACCGGACGGTTGATACTTCGATCGAGACGATCCGCGAGCGCGTGGATAAGCTGGGCGTGACCGAACCGGTCATCCAGAAGTATGGCCTGGGCGACAACCAGATTCTGGTGGAGTTGCCTGGCGTGAGCGATCCGGGCCGCGTCGAGGAGATTATTCAATCGACGGCGAAGCTGGAGATTCATGCGGTGGCAGGCGGTCCATTCGCCAGCGATCAGGAGGCCCTGCAGTCCAACGGTGGTGTGATTCCCGCCGACTCGGTATTGATGCACGGGGCGGCCTCCGCTGGAGCCCCGGACCAGGTGTGGCTGCTGAAGCGAGTCAGCGAAGTTGAGGGAACGGACTTTCGCGATGCGCAGCCCTCGACCGACCAGAACGGACGGCCGAATATCACATTCACCCTGACCACTGAGGCAGGGGACCGCTTCTACAAGTACACCAGCGAACACAGCGCGACGAGCGCGACGCCGGGCTCGATGGCGATTGTGCTGGATAACAAGGTAAAAGAGGTTGCGAGTATCAATTCGGCCATCCGCGACCGCGGTGAGATTGAGGGTGGGTTTACCAAGCAGCAGGCCGCCGATCTCTCGCTGATGCTGAGAACCGGCGCGCTTCCGGCGACAATCACATTCCTCGAGACCCGTACGGTTGGACCCAGCCTGGGAGCAGCTTCGATCCGGCAGGGCGTGATGGCGGCAGTCGTTGGTCTTACGGCCGTAATGGTCTTCATGCTGCTCTACTATCGCGGTGCGGGGATTAATGCCTGTCTCGCGCTGATCCTGAACTTGATCATTCTGCTGGGCTTTATGGGATTTGCGGGCTCGGTGCTGACGCTGCCGGGGATCGCCGGCGTGATCCTGACGATCGGTATGGGTGTGGACTCGAATGTCCTGATCTTCGAGAGAATTCGCGAAGAGCTGCGAGCGGGCAAGTCCGCGGCGATGGCTGTGCAACAGGGATTCGGTCATGCCTGGATTACGATCATCGATACCCACGTAACCACGATCGTTTCCGCGCTCATTCTGTTCCTGTTCGGGACCGGACCGGTGCGTGGCTTCGCGGTAACGCTGGCGTTTGGTCTTTTGGCGAACCTGTTTACGGCGGTCTTCGTTTCGCGCATGATCTTTGAGGCGCACCTGAAGAACAAGGAGCGCGGAGCAGTAGCGCTTTCGATCTAGCCTGAAGTTTTTGAGATTGCGGGGCCCAGGAGCCGCCGCCCGAGGATGTAAGAGCGTGGAATTATTTCGTAGTTCGAATATCGACTGGCTGGGGAAGAAGTGGTATTTCCTCGGATTTTCGCTGATCTTCTCCGTCGCCGGAGTCTTGAGCATGCTGTTCTGGCATGGCATTCCTAAGGGTGTGGACTTCACCGGCGGAACGCAGATCCGGGTGGCGTTCGAGCAGAACCCGAATGAGGATCATATTCGCCAGGCGATGAACAAGGCTGGCGTTCACGATGCGCGCATTCAGCGCGTGAGCGATCCCAGCGGCCATGCGGCGAACAAAGTGATCATCGCGCTTCCGATCACCTCGGCGACCGACCAGGCGCACGATGCGGGCCGCCAGGCTGTCGAGAGCGCCTTGGCGGCTAACTATCACGACTCGAAGGCGACGATAGAGCAGGTGGAGATCGTTGGCCCGACGGCGGGTAAGCAGCTGCAGAGCCAGGCGTTTCTGGCCACGGTGTATTCGCTGATCGGCATGTTGATCTATCTCTGGTTCCGGTTTGAGCTGATCTATGGTGTAGCTGCGGTCGTGGCAGTCTTCCATGACACCCTCATTACGGTCGGCGCCTTCAGCCTTACGAACCAGGAGATTACTCTTACGGTGATCGCGGCGATTCTGACCCTGATCGGCTATTCGATGAATGACACGATCGTTATCTTCGATCGAATCCGCGAAAACCTTTTAGGCTCGCGCCGTGAGTCCCTGAGCGAGGTGGTGAACCGGTCGATCAACCAGACGCTCAGTCGAACCGTGTTGACGTCGGGATTGACTTTTCTGACTGTGCTTAGCCTGTATCTTTTTGGCGGCGAAGTACTTCACGGGTTCTCGTTCGCGCTGGTGGTGGGCATTTTGATTGGAACCTACTCTTCGATCGCCGTTGCCGCGCCCATGCTGGTGGCTTACCAGGAGTGGCGTATGAGGCGAGGCAAGAGCGCGTCGCTGCCTGCGGGCAAGCGAGTAAAGGCTTAACACAGCAAAATTTAAATAATTCCAAGAATTTCAAAAAAAAGATCCAAACTGGGAACAAACGAAAAAGGCGCGGTGTCTATAGTCGAATAGCTCTTCTCCGCGAGGCTGGATATGTTCGAAGATTCATTGATGGAGTCCGGCGGCAAGCTCAAGACCAAGTCCAAGTACTGGATGATCGGCACGTTTCTTTTCAACGGAGCGATCCTTGGAACTCTGATTTTGATTCCGCTGCTGTATCCCGAGGCCCTGCCTAAGACGGCGATGACCGCCATGCTTTCGGCACCGCCACCACCACCGCCACCTCCACCCCCGCCCCCGCCGGCGCAGGTGATTAAGCCGATCAAGATGGTTTCGGAGATCGATCAGGGTTTGCATGCCCCGACGAAGATCCCCAAGGACATCAAGATGTTGAAGGAAGAGGCTGCGCCTCCGCCGCAGATGGCCGGCGTTGCCGGTATGAGCGGCATGGGTTCGGGGTCGGGTGTTCCCGGCGGCGTGATGGGCGGTTTTGGAGACGCGCCTGCTCCCACAGTGAAGGCTGAAAAGCCAAAGGGCCCGGTTCGCGTATCGAGTGGCGTTGTTGCTGGTAATGCGATCTCGCAGCCGAAGCCGATCTACCCTCCGATTGCAAAGGCAGCACACGTCTCGGGTGCTGTGGTGTTGCACGCGATTATCTCCAAGGGCGGGTCGGTAGAGAATCTCCAGGTAGTCAGCGGACCGGAGATGCTTCGTGCGGCCGCACTCGACGCGGTCCGAAACTGGAAATATAAGCCGTATGTTCTGAACGGCGAGGCAACTGAAGTTGAGACCACGATAACGGTCAATTTCAACTTCGGCGGCTAGGCTCTTTCACGCGGGTTGCTCTGCAGTATATGGCGGCTCGAGACGACAACGATTTTTCCGCAGGCATCCCAGGCGCAGCACCTCTGGGAGATCTCTGGATCTGAAATACGAAGCTTAGAGTTCCCAATCAGGAGGAATATTCTGTGATTCTCGCTCATCTCGCAAACATGGCTCATGTACCCACCTCGCTCGCGCTGTTTTTCCAGGAGGCGCAGGTTGGTTTCAGCCCCCTGCAGCTCTGGGGCAACATGGGCAACCTGGCCCGTGTGGTCGTTATTATTCTTTTCATCATGTCAATTTGGTCGCTGGCTGTGATCATCGACCGCGCTCTTTATTTCTCTGCTGCCCGCAAACAGTCGCGTGAGTTTGCCCCGAAGGTTGCCGGTGCACTGAAGGATGGGCGTCTGGATGAGGCGATCAAGGTCGCCGATCGCTCCAAGAAGTCGCACCTCGCTGAGGTTGTCACCGCCGGTTTGCAGGAGTTCCGCAGCTTCGGTTCCGGTGGCGCCATCACGGAAGAGCAGATCGAGAGCTCCAAGCGCGCTCTTGAGCGCTCCGAAGCCATCGTTCACGCCAAGCTGAAGCGCGGCCTGGGCGGTCTGGCGACGATCGGATCGACGGCACCGTTTATCGGCCTGTTCGGAACCGTCGTTGGTATCTTGAACGCCTTCCAGCAGATCGCTACGCAGAAGACCTCCGGTATCGGCGCGGTCGCCGGTGGTATTTCGGAAGCTCTGGTGACGACGGCTTTCGGCCTTCTGGTCGCTATTCCGGCTGTTATGACCTTCAACTACTTCACCGGCAAGGTTGAGGCCTTCGACGTGGAGATGGACAACAGCTCCAGCGAGTTGGTGGACTACTTCATCAAGCAGAGCCACCGGTAGTCCCCGGACTTCCCTTGGAAGTTGAAGGACCGAAGAACATCCTGCGAGAATGACAGCTCGAAGACCCTCCGGATGCCCCCAGGTGATGGGTATCCGGAGGAATCGAGTCAAAGTCAGCGGCAGGTCGATCGCAGGAACGTGAATACGGCGAAGCCGGACGGAGTGTAGAAATATGGCGATGGCAACGCGGAACGAAGGGAGTAAGGTCAACTCCAACATCAACGTTACGCCGATGGTGGACGTTATGTTGGTGCTGTTGATCATCTTCATGGTTATTACTCCCATGTTGAACAACAAGGTAAACGTCGACCTTCCGAAGACCGATTCGGCCACAGTGATGGAAGACGCGAACAAGGAAGATGCGGTCACGATCGCAGTTACTCGCGATGGCACGACCTTCCTTGGTGGCGACAAGGTTTCGTTGGACGATCTTGGTCCGAAGATCTCGGCGAAGCTCGAGAACAAGACCAATAAGCAGGTCTTTATGCGCGCCGATGCCCGAGCCAACTACGGTAAGGTGATGGATGCTGTAGACGGCGTGCGAGCGGCGGGAGTTAGCCAGCTTGGTCTACTTACGGAGAAGCGTGAGCAGGCTGAGCCCGTAACGACGAAAAAGTAAAGATTTTACGGATCTGCCGAGGCGCAGACCGGTGTAATGAAGGAGGTTTGCTATGGGAATGGGCGGTGGTGGAAGTCACGGCGGAGCGATGTCTGAAATAAATGTAACGCCGATGATCGATGTGCTGTTGGTGCTGCTGATCATCTTCATGGTGATCGTACCGGTAACCCCGAAGGGACTGGATACACTGGTGCCACAGCCACCAAAGAATAAAACCAACGATACGCCAAATGACCGCACCATTGTGGTGCAGGTTCTCTCTAACGGTGCAGGCGCGCCTTCGTATAAGATCAACGACACCTCTTTCAACAAGCAGGACGTCGAACCCAAGCTGGTTGAGATTTTTACGGCTCGTCAAGAGAAAGTAATGTTCGTCAAGGGTGATAAAGACCTGGACTTCAGCAAGGTTGCTGAGGTCATCGACTTCGGCCATCAGGCTGGGGTCGACAATATCGGTCTGATCACACCGCGGGTTGAAGCAGGACAGTAAGATTTAGTCTGGTCGCATACCAAGTATTGTTTCGGGCGGTCCGGCCACAAGCGCGGCCGCCCGATTCGTTTGCCTTTGCAGGAAGACGATTTCGATCTTTGGAGCTTTCCCTGCTGAGTCCGCTCTCCAAAGGATTTGCTTCAAGCTAGAACAATATTCTGAAGAATTGCATGGAATAGAACATCCGCCACTGGTCACACAGGGCGGTATACCATTACAATCAATCGGCAAGCATAAATTTTCGTTTCACTAAATTCCGTCCACAGATCATATACGCGCCCACCTGAAGGAGATATCACGTCCCATGAAATTGACCGCACGGATCCCGGTTACGGCCGCTCTGCTGGCGCTGATGCTTAGTTCTGTTACCGGGTGCAATCGCCTGAAGGCGCGTGACCAGCTGACGAAGGGCGTGCAAGCGTTCAAGAACGCACGCTATGAAGAGGCGGTTAACCACTTTCAGACCGCAATCGAGCTGGATCCCGGCTACGAGCAGGCCAAGCTTTATCTCGCCACTGCGTATTCGTATCAGGTGGTCCCGAACCTAGATACGCCAGAGAATCTGGCGCTGGCGCAGAAGGCGATGGACGGCTTCCAGGCCGTATTGGCAAAGGATCCCAATGACGTCGGCGCGTTGAAGCAGATCGCTTCGATCAACTTCAATACGAAGAAGTTCGAACTGGCCAAGGAATACCAGAAGAAGGTGATCGCTCTCGACTCGAATGACGCTGAGGCGCACTACACCATCGGCGTTGTGGACTGGATTCAGGCGTACAAAAACGCGCAGACCATACTTGCCGCGGATGGCCTGACCGACGACGGTAATGGCAACGTGAAGATGAGTAAGGCGTCGTGCCAGAAGTTGAAGGACGCGAACACGGCGTTGGTCACCGAGGGCTTGCAGTATCTGCAAAAGGCTGTCGAGGTGAATAAGACCTATGACGATGCCATGCAGTATCTCAATCTTACGTATCGTCGTCAGGCCGATCTTGAGTGCGGCAATGACAGCGCCCGCAAGGATGACCTGGCCAAGGCCGACGAGTGGAGCCAGAAGGCCATGGGCGCCCGCAAGGAAAACGAGAAGAAGAAAGAAGAGAAGACCCAGGGTGGCGTAACGATGCAGTAGCCGCTGGTCCTTCGAAGAGCAAAGAGCCTCCCACAGCGGGAGGCTCTTCTTTTTGTCTTTGCTTGCTCTGTTGCCTAAGCTATCTCGTCTTGAGCAAACATTTGGACGGATCTCTGTGGCCCGGTAAAATGGCGGCTTGTTGCGACTATGAAAAAAGTGTTGATTGCAAATCGGGGTGAGATTGCGGTAAGGGTGATGCGCTCGTGTCGCGAGATGGGCCTGGCAACAGTGGCGGTGTACTCGGATGTGGACCGAGCAGCTCTTCATGTCTCGCATGCTGATGAGGCGTACCGGTTGGGCCCGGGGCCGGCTGCGGAGAGCTACCTACGCGGGGATCTCATTCTGGAGGTTGCAGGGCGCGTGGGGGCCGATGCGATTCATCCAGGATACGGCTTTCTTTCCGAGAACCCCGCTTTCGCAGAGGCCTGTGAGATGGCAGGAGTGACCTTTATCGGCCCACCAGCCAGTGCGATGCGAGCGTTGGGCTCGAAAACGAAGGCACGGCAGGCCGCAGATGCTGCGCAGATGCCTCGGGTCCCGGGAAGCGTGAAGGGCCTCGCGACGGTTGATGAAGCGGTTGGAGTCGCCGCGCAGATCGGATATCCGGTGATGCTGAAGGCGGCGGCCGGTGGCGGTGGAAAGGGAATGCGCGCGGTCTTTACCGAGGCGGAGCTTCCTGCAGCGTATATGGCGGCGAGCAGCGAAGCCGAACGAAGCTTTGGCTCAGGAGAGGTCTACCTTGAGAAGCTGATCGAGCGGCCGCGTCATATCGAGATCCAGGTACTGGCAGATATGCACGGCAACTGCGTCTATCTGGGTGAGCGGGAGTGTTCGGTGCAGCGGCGCCACCAGAAAGTGATTGAAGAAGCGCCATCTGCGATTGTGGGCGAGGACCTGCGGCGCCGGATGGGTGAGGCCGCTGTCCGGCTAGCGCTTTCCGCGGGGTATGTGAATGCAGGAACGGTGGAGTTTCTGGTAGATGCTGAGCGGGACTTTTATTTTCTCGAGATGAATACGCGTTTGCAGGTGGAGCATCCCGTGACTGAGCTCATCACAGGGCTCGATCTGGTCCAGATGCAGCTTCGCGTCGCGATGGGAGAGACGCTCGGGGTGAAGCAGGAAGAGATTCAACTTCGCGGGCACGCGATTGAATGCAGAATCTACGCAGAGGATCCGGAGAACAACTTTCTTCCGTCTCCGGGAAAGATCACGCGTCTGGTGCAGCCGGGTGGCCCGGGAGTACGTGAGGATTGCGGTGTCTATGAAGGATGGACCGTACCTCTCGAGTATGACCCGATGCTGTCGAAGCTCGTAACCTACGGTGAAACCCGCCAGGCAGCCATTGCGCGAATGCTGTGCGCTCTCGATGAGTATGTGGTCGGTGGCATCCGTACGAATATTGGCTTGTTCCGCCGGATCCTGCTCGACGACGGTTTCCGTACCGCGGAGATCGACACCGGCTATCTGGAGCGGCTACTGGCTCGTCCTGAAACAAAGGAACAGGCGAATGTGCCGGAAGATGTGATCGCATTGACAGCAGCGCTATTTGCTGCGGTGCGAAAGGACGGTGCTGCCTCTCCGATTTCGGTTCCGACGAGTCGATGGACGGTCGCGGGACGTGGGGAAGGGCTCCGCGCATGACCCTATGGGTGGAGGTCGAGGGCAGGAAACGGCGTGTGGATTTGCCAGCAAATCTGGCGGACGCTGGAGTTCTTGGCTGCGCCGTGGATGGACAAGCGATAGAGGTAGATGTGCGCACGGTGGAGGCCGGAGTTCTCTCCCTCCTCGTTGACGGGCGTCAGTATCGATGCGTTCTCGATGGGGATGCTGTCGTGATCGCGGGCTGTCGCTACGAATTTGTTGTGGACGATCCGCGCTCTCTGCGTGGACGCCGGGGGAAGGAAGATGGAGCGACAGGCCCGCGCGCGGTGAAGGCTCCGATGCCGGGACGTGTAGTGCGTGTATTGGTGAGTGAAGGCGACGAAGTGGTGGAACAGCAAGGCGTAGTCGTGATTGAGGCCATGAAGATGCAGAACGAGCTGAAGGTTCCGAAGGCAGGCCGCATCGCAAAGGTGGCGGTAGCGGTGGATGCGACCGTGAGTGCGGGCCAGATCCTCATCGTAGTGGAATAAAGAACACTTCCCCTTGACATTCGACAAGAGTCGGGATCATTCTGTTGTCGAATGTCGAGAGGAGTGCAATGCCACCCCCGTCCGATCTCTTGCAAGGAACACTTGATTTACTCATTCTGAGGTCGCTTTCCCTCCAGCCTATGCATGGGTGGGGCATCGCGCAGCGTATCCAGCAGGTCTCGCGGGAGGTTTTGCAGATCGGGCAGGGCTCGCTTTATCCCGCGCTGCACCGGTTAGAGTACAGAGGCTGGATTCAGGCGGAGTGGGGGGAGTCGGAGAATAATCGAAGGGCAAAGTTTTACTCGCTGACGAAGGCTGGAAAAAAACAGCTCGAAGCGGAGTTGAAGAATTGGGAACGTCTGACCGCAGCGATTGCACTCGTTCTGAAGGGAGCGTGAGCGATGGAACTGTTCAGGGCATGGAGGGTCCGTCTTCGCAGGTTGCTTTTCGGGAGGGAGAATGCCGAACTGGACGAGGAGCTTGTATTTCATCTCGATCGGCAGACGGAGGAAAACATCGCCGCGGGGATGACGCCGCAGGAGGCTCGCCGACAGGCGATGATTGCGTTTGGCGGCGTGGAGAGATCGAAGGACGAGTGTCGGGAAAGTCGTCCTGGCTTCAGGATGGAGAGGCTCCTGCAGGACCTGCGATATGCTCTCCGCGGGTTTCGCCGCAATCCGACGTTTACGGTCACCGTTGTCTTGACCCTCATGCTTGGAATTGGAACGACCGCCGCAGTCTTCAGTGTCGTCGATCCAATCCTGTTTCGCTCTCTGCCTTATGGCCATGCCGATCAACTTGTTTCGGTCGGGCTCGTTGCTCCGGTGGAGCCGCAGGAGTTCATGCTGGGTGGCTCTTATTATGAATGGCGCGACAATCAGAGGCCGTTTGAGGCTTTCACCTCCGAGATAGGAGTGAATCCGTGCGACCTGACGGAGGAACGTCCAGCGCGTCTGAGTTGCGCCCGTGTGGAAGCAAACTTTCTTCCGACTCTTGGAGTCAGTCTCGTTCTTGGACGTAACTTTACTGCGGAAGAGGATCGTCCTCATGCGCCGAAGGTAGCGCTGATCTCATATCAGCTATGGAAGAACCGCTTCGGTGGCGACGCGAGCATTTTGGAAAAGCTGGTGAATATCGATGGCCAGTCGATTCGTGTGATTGGGGTGCTTCCACAAAGCTTCGAGATGCCAAGACTCCAGGACTTCGATGTGATGATGCCTGAGGGGCTGGATGAAGCGGCCCAGCGGAAGGCAGATCCGGGACAGCCGATGTGGGCCTTTGCTCGACTGAAGGCAGGAGTAACAAGCGAACAGGCGAAACAGGAGTTGAAGCCGTTGTTCGATTACTCGCTGAGACTGGCACCCGCTCCATTTCGTAAAGAGGTTCACTTGCAGGTAAGGTCGCTTCGCGATCGGCAGATGCACGATGTGCAGCTTGTTGCCTGGGTACTCTTTGGACTGGTAATGGCGGTCCTGCTGATCGCATGTGCCAACGTAACCAGTCTCTTGATGGCGCGTGGGGTAGGGAGAGAAAGAGAGCTTGCTGTCCGGTCCGCATTGGGGGCGAGCCGTGGCCGCCTCGTGTACCAGGCTTTGACGGAGTCGCTTGTTCTATCTTTGGCGGGGGCTGTAGCGGGATGTGTGTTCGCAAAGCTGCTGCTGAAGCTTTTTATTGTGGCTGCACCGGAAGGGATTCCATTCCTGAGCAAGGCTCAGATCGATGTGCGCATTATCCTCTTCACGATTTCGTTTGCTCTTTGCTGCGGCATTCTGTTCGGACTTGTCCCCGCTCTGCGCAGACCCCGAGCCCAGGCGTTGGCCGGGCGCATGATGTCGATCTCCGCGCCGGCCTTTCTGAGGCAGTGGTTGGTTGGAGTACAGATTGCAGCAAGCATGATTCTGCTGGTGGGTGGTGCGCTTCTGTTCCGCAGTTTTTTGAAACTCCAGGATCAGCAACTTGGAATGCGCGTGGAGAATGTTGTAACTGTAAACCTCTCGCTAGGAGAAAAAGCTTATCCGACAGCAGAGCGACGAATGGAGTTCTTTCAACATTTGCAAAGGGAGCTGAGATACGGTCCTGGCGTAACCGCGCTTGCCATGAGCGATTCGCTTCCACCCGCCGGTTACCATCACGACCAGATTTACGCTTCCATCGCGGTGGATGGCAGGCCAAAACCAACAAGCGGAACAGGCGGCCTGGTTACGTGGCGTTGGGTCACCCCGGAGTATTTCCGCGCGCTGGATATTCCAATCGTCCAGGGAGAAGGGTTTACCGAAGGTGAGCTGACCTCAGCAGATCACTTCCTCGTCCTGAGTAAAAAGTTGGCCGCCCGGATGTTCCCCGGTGAGAGCCCGATCGGTCATCGGCTACGATTGGCAGGATGGATGCCGGAGAACAATCCCTGGTATACCGTCGTGGGAGTCGCGGCCGATGTGAAGAACGGCGGTCTGGCCGATGGAGATGAGCCTGAATACTATCGGCTCAGACGCAACATGCCTGAAGATTGGGACAGGGGTTCGAACGTCGTTCTTAAGACGACCCTTCCGTCGGACGTTGTGGAACCATGGGTGCGGACTCGGGTAATTGCGATTGATCCGACGGTTCCGGTCAACATCGAAACCTTGTCTGAGAGGGTCAGCAAGATCGCGGCCCGGAATCGGTTTGAAACCTTGCTCGTCGGTTTCTTCGCTATGACGGGGCTTGTGCTGGCGGTAATAGGACTCTATGGATTAATCGCTTTTCTCGTCGCACAGCGTACGCAGGAGATCGGCGTGCGCATGGCATTAGGGGCAACCAAAGGCAATATTCTGCGATTGGTGATGGGCAAAAGCCTGCGACTGATTGCTGCAGGGACAGTAGTGGGTCTGGTGGTGGCGCTTGTTGCTTCGCGTGTGTTGTCGAGCCTGCTTTTTCATATCGGCCCGCACGATCCGGTGACATTTGGAGGTGTGACCCTCCTGCTGGTTCTGGTCGCTTTGATGGCTACCTTGATCCCAGCCAGGTCCGCTACCCAGGTGAACCCAACCGAGGCCCTGCGAAGTGAATAACACGTAAAATCTCGTTTCCGGGCCACGCCTTCCGGGCTACAATCTGGCAACAAATCTTTCCGCTGATCTGTGTAGCTCCAGTGGAGCCAGGGGAGTGCGCATGAAGGATGCCGTCATAACGGGGCAGAGTACGGGCCTGAGTGAAGTGGAGCGCGTCGTCGATGTGTTTGTCGCGCCCACGAAGACGTTCACCGATATTCTTCGCAGCGCAAGGTGGTGGCTGCCTTTTGCCCTGGCGCTGCTCATTACGTTAGGCGTTACTGTCGCTGTCGACAAGCAGGTTGGCTTTGCCCGCGTCGCGGAGGTCCAGATCCAGCAAAACCCGAAACAGGCGGACGCCTTCAATGATCTGACTGCCGAACAGAGAGCGGCGCGGCTCCAGGGCATGGCGAAGGGATACCGATACTCAAGCTATGGATCGTTTCTCTTCATCCTGATCTTCGTTGCGATCGGCGCGCTACTGTATTGGGCCAGCTTTAACTTCGGCCTGGGAGCACAGACCACATACGGACGGATGTTCGCCGTATGGATGTATGCTTCGCTACCCCGCTTGATAAGTGGACTCTTGGCAATTGTGCTGCTGATGGCCGGTGTGAACACCGACAGTTATAACGTGCAGAATCCGGTAGGAACGAATCTCGCGTATTACATGCCTGATGCAGCACCCTGGCTGCGCACGATCCTTAGCTTCTTCGATGTAATTGGGTTGTGGGTGCTCGCACTCCTGGTGATCGGAACAGCGATCGTCGCGAAAGTCTCGCGAGGCAAGGCGGCGATGGTTGTAATTGGCTGGTGGCTGTTCGGAATGATCGTAATGACCTGTATTGCATTTGCCAGCAGTTAGACCGTTAGGGCACGGGATACGACGTGAAGGTAGAAGCAGGCAGGCCGGCTGCGTTGTAAAGGTTCGCAGACGGGAAGTTCGGCCAGGCGTAACGAACGTAGCGCGGTTCGGGAACCGAAGGACTGCTGGCGACGACGGTGTCGCCTTCGATACGGGCCTTGGCTGCAACGAAGTTGCCATCGGCTCCCGCAACCTCGAAGCCTTCGGGCGCTCCCTGTGCGGTGAGCCCCTCTGCGTTGTTGAACCACACATGCATCGCTCCACCCTCAGGATATGCCAAGCGAAAAAGAGGGCCCGAGGCGGCAACCTGTTCTCCGTAGACCATCTTGCGTGCGAGCAGCGAAAGTCTCTCGCCGACGATCTGTTTCTTCGCGGGATGGACGTTGTGCTCATCGCCGGAGTCGATGGTAACGGCCATTCCGGTATTCGCGAGTGAGAGTGTGCGGCGCTGAGCGTCACGCAGCAGCCCCCAGTTCTCTTGCGGCGTGCTGGCGTAGGCGGAGATCTGCACGAAGAGGAAAGGGAAGTCTCCCTGGCGCCATTGACGGCGCCAGTCCTGGATGAGCGAAGAGAAGAGCCGGTTGTAGAGTTCGACAGTGTTCAGCTTGGAGTTGCTCTCGCCCTGATACCAGATGACGCCTCGGATGGGCAGCGGCGTGAAGGGCGCAACCATGGCGTTGAAGAGCGCCGCAGGCTGCCATGAGGCGGGATCGGGATGCCACGGGCGGGGCGAGGTGGATCCCTTTCCTTCGAGCTTTGCCCGCTTGTCGATCTGGTCAAGGCGTCGTTCCGAGCTTTCGCGGTCCATGCGATCAGCGCGAGCGGCAAAGACGGGCATCAGCGACGAATCGGCGGCGATTCCAGTAAGACTTACCCAAGCCTCGGCGGGAGTGCCGCCCCACGTTGAGTCGATCAGGCCTATGGCGACCTTCTGATGTTGCTGGAGATCGCGAGCAAAGAAGTAGGCTGCGGCGGAGAAGGTGCGCGCAGTTTCAGGTGTGCAGATCGACCATCCCGTCGCACCTTTGACGTCTTCAAGGGGATAGTCCGAAGTGTCCTGCGCCACGTGAAGCAGGCGGATCTCTGGGTGGTTGGCAGCGGCAATCTCCTTTTCGGAGTCTTTGAGGTCGGCTCCGGAGAATCCTGCCAAAGGCATCTCCATATTCGACTGACCGGATGCAAACCAGAGATCTCCGAGAAAGATGTCGTCGAGCTGAACGGTGTTAGCGGCGCGCACGGTGAGGGAGAAGGGGCCACCGGCAAGCTGTGGCGGCAGGTAGACGCTCCAGCGGCCAGCCCTGTCGGCGGTCGCACTAACAGAACTGCCATGGAAAGAGACCGCAACCTGTTCGCCCGGCAATGCCGTACCCCAGATGTGAACAGGCATGTCGCGCTGAAGCACCATGTGGCTGGAGAAAATTTTTGGCAGTGCAACCTCGGCATGTGCCGTGACGGAGATTGCAGTTGCGAACAGGATGAGCAGGTAGCGAAGGTTCATAGGTTGGTATCTCCGAACGCCAACCTTTATACCGCGAATGGAGGGTTAAAAGACGAGAGGTGCGGAATATCCACACCTCTCGTCTTTTTGTAACAGAGTCGGTTTCTTATTCGGTCCAGCGTCTGAAGATGAGTGATCCGTTGGTACCGCCGAAGCCGAAGGAGTTCGAAAGAGCATAGTCGATCTTTGTCGGCTGAGGTTTGTTAGGCACGTAATTCAGTCGGCACTCCGGGTCGGCTTCGACGAGATTCATCGTCGGAGGCGCGATCTGGTTCTGCATGGCCATGATGGTGATGCCCGCCTCAAGTCCACCAGCTCCGCCGAGAAGATGGCCGGTCATGGATTTAGTGGAGCTGACGAGCAAGGTACCGTTTTTTGCTCGTTCCCCGAAGACATTTTCAATGGCCTTCGACTCGAGCGCGTCGCCCAGGGGCGTGGAGGTGGCGTGGGCATTGACGTAGTCGATCTGGTCAGGAGAGACCCCGGCGACCTTGAGGGCATGGTTCATCGAGCGATAGCAGCCCTCGCCCTCCGGTGCCATTCCGGTCATGTGGAAGGCGTCTGCCGACATGCCATAGCCGATGATCTCTGCGAGGATCTTCGCTCCGCGCGCCTTGGCGAACTCCAAATCTTCGAGAATGAGGATTCCGGCGCCTTCTCCTACAACGAATCCGTCGCGATCTTTATCAAAGGGACGGCAGGCGTGGATGGGATCGTCATTGCGGGTGGAGAGTGCCTTCATGGCCGCGAATCCGCCGACTCCCATAGGAGTGATAGCCGCTTCGGTCCCTCCGGCAAGCATGACGTCGGCGTCACCCCGCTGGATGATACGGAAGGCATCGCCGATGGAGTGAGCGCTGGTGGTGCAGGCGGTTGCCGTGGCCTCGTTCGGCCCCCTGGCCTTGTAGCGAATGGAGACGTGACCGGCGGCGAGGTTGACGATCGAACCCGGGATGAAGAATGGCGAGATCTTGCGCGGTCCACCGGCCAGCATGGCACTGTGCTCGCGCTCGATCACATCGAAGCCGCCGATGCCGGATCCGATGTGGACACCGACGCGATCGGAGATCTCATCGGTGACGGTCAGGCCGGAGTGCTTCATCGCTTCGTCAGACGCAGCCAGGGCGAAGTGAATAAACCGGCCCATCTTGCGGGCCTCTTTCTTATCCACGAACTGAAGAGGATCGAAGTTCTTTACCTCGGCGGCGAAGCGGACAGGGTGGCCGGTGAGATCGAATGCCTTGATCTCGGCCATTCCGCTCTTGCCGGCCATCAGGCCGTCCCAGAGTTCGGGCGCGGTATTACCGACCCCGCAGATAAGTCCGAGGCCGGTTACGACGACACGACGCTCTAGCATGATTACTTCGCTTTCTGATTCTTCTCGATGTAGTCGGTAGCGTCTTTGACGGTCTTGATCTTCTCTGCGTCTTCATCGGGAATCTGGATGTCGAAGGCCTCTTCGAACTGCATGACGAGCTCGACTACGTCGAGAGAGTCGGCGCCAAGGTCCTCCTGAAAGCTTGCGCCTGGGGTAACTTCAGCCTCATCCACCTGAAGCTGCTCGACAATAATCTGCTTCACCTTTTCATCAACTGCTGCCATGTCGTTCTCCTCTATACCTCTTGGGGTCAAAACCGATGCGATACGCGGACGCTACGCCCAACGCAGGCCAATCTCAAGCATACTGAGGGCCTAGGAGAGTGTAAAGCAAACCGGGCTGCAGGAAAATCAGAGCGCGCAAGGATTGTCAATCGTCCTCGCCGGAGGCTGCAAGAAAGGTGGTGATCCCCGCGGCCTGATCGAAGTCGATCAACTGTGCCCCAGGAAGACCTTTCTCCGTCGTGCCGACTTCGCGAAGAGTCTTATGGATTGCACGGGAGCGTTGGCCCAGGTCTCGGATGGTGTTCTGTACCGTTCCCACCTGCTTGTCCATCTTGTCCATCAATCCCTCGAATTTGCCGAACTCCTTCTTTGCTCCCTCCAGCACATTCCATACTTCGTCGCCCTTCTCCTGGATGGCGAGCATGTGGAAGCCCATCTGGAAGCTTGTCAGGATCGCCGATAAGGTGCTGGGACCGGCGATGGTGACGCGGCATTTTGATTGGATCTCAGCCTGTAACGCGTCACGGCGCATTACCTCGGCGTAGAGGCCTTCTGTCGGAAGGAACATGATTGCGTGGGGAGTGGTGCGTGGAGGATTGATGTACTTCGAGCAGATGCGGTCGCCTTCGGTTCTAATGGCGCCCTCGAATGCCTTACCCGCCGCGGCAATCTGCTCCGAGTTCCCGCTTTCGTAGGCACCCTCCAGCCGCTCCCAGTCCTCGCGGGGAAACTTGGCGTCGATCGGCAGCAGGGTCTCGCCGGACTGGCCGGGGAAGCGAACCGCGAACTCCACGACCTCTTGCGAGCCATCCCTGACCTTTGCATTCCGAAGGAACTGGCTGGGGGCAAGCATCTGCTCGAGAAGCATGCCGAGCTGAACCTCGGCGAAGCCTCCGCGCGATTTGACATTGGTGAAGATGCGACTGAGGTCGTTGACGCCGTCGGAGAGCTTGGTCATCTCGCCGAGACCGCTGTGCACCTTGTTGAGCTGGTCGGTTACCTGGCCGAAGCTCTCGGTCAGGCGCGTCTGCAGCGTGGTCTGCAGCTTTTCGTCAACGGTATTCCGCATCTCCTCGAGTTTGGAGGCGTTTGTTGTGTTGATTTTTTCCAGTCGTTCTTCGACGGCGTTACGGAGCTGAGTCTGGTGATCCGTATTGCTGGCGGTGAGATCTTTGAGTTTTTGATTGAGGGATTCGCGCAGGTCAATATGCTGCTTGTTTGTCTCGGCCGTAAAAGAAGCGATGCGCTGGCTGATGGTGTCCATCTGATCCTGGACAGCCTTGCGAAGAAGGTTGTCCGAAGTCTTGTTATCGTCACGAAAACTATTTAGACCGCCCTGAAGCAGCTGGCTGAGCTCGGCGATATTGCTTGTGACCTCTTTGCGAAGGGAAGCGAAGTCGGTTGCGCTTGCCTCACGGGTACGCTTCGCCTCGTCAGCGAGGTCTGCCCGCATCTGCGAAAACGCATTGCGGATGTGCTCATCGAGCGCCTGATTGCGAGCGTCGAGCCGAGTGAGCTGGTCGGGGAGCTGCGTAAGTCGCGGATCTGACGGGGCCTGTTGTTTTCTTAACAGCAGAGCGACGACGGCGATCAGGACTACGATTTGGATGGCAAGGAGGGCAGTCAGCATTTCGTATTTCCTTCGCCAAGGATAGCATTGGAGTCGAATTCGGCCGGGCCATTAATCCACAGCTAGAGGCCCACGGGCACCATGCCTTCCACCCGCAGAACATAAGGTTGTTCGGACTTGGCTGTCTGCGGAGGAAGAATCAAGACAAGTCCTTCGGCTGTCTGGTGGAATTTGACTGGCTGCGGTTGTTTGCCCAGCAGCGAGACGCGCTCGACCTTTGCCTTCGCCGTGGAGAGCGATCGGATCGTTGCCTCGCCTGTCGGCTCTTTGTAGCCGATGGCATAGAGCTTGCCATCCTTTGTGGTGAAGCGGAAGTCGGCCTCGGTGTAGGGCTTCTCCGGCGCAGACGAAACGCGGGGCCAGTTGAGGATGCCAGTGGAGCGGCCCTTCCAGTCACCATTCGGCCTGGCAGACACGGCCGGGCCTTCGCCGGGCATGATCCATGCCCGGGAGCCGTAGATTGCCTCGCCATGGTCTGTGAGCCAGTCCCCCAGCGTGCTCAGGGACTGCTGTTGGTCTTCGGGGATGGAACCGTCTCCCTTTGGCGAGATGTTCAACAACAGGTTGCCGCCGCAGCTTGCGACCGCGACGATCTGATGGATCAGCGACAGGCCACTGGCGACCTTCAATCCCTCGATGTAGCCCCACGAATTGCCTATGGGCGTGTCGCATTGCCAGGCTCCGGCGTACGGCCATTTGGGCGCATGGTGGGTACCTTCAAAATCCTGGACGGTCGCGAAGAGATACGCGTCGTCCTTGGTAGCGAGCGTGGCCTGGTAGCCGCGTTCGCGGGCCCGGTTGTAGAGGTATGCGGCGGCGCGCAGCTTCACCTCGTCGTACTCCCGCGGGTTTACGCCGTTGTCGAAGTAAAGCATCTGCGGCTCGAACTTATCGATGAGCTCCTGCACACGCGCCAGCCAGTCCAGCTGGAAGATCTTTGAGTTGGCGCCGCTGTTGAACTGCTGATCGATCGGCGGCCCGTAGAACCCAGCGAGCATCGGGTTGAACTGGTCCGTCTTCAAACCCTTGGCCGGGTAGGCGAAGTAGGCGTGTTCCATGCGATGGGACGACAGCCCGAAGATGAGGTTCTGCCTGCGCGCCGCCGTGGCAAGCTCGCCGGTCAGGTCGCGCTTCGGCCCCATGCGGCCCGCGCACCACGGCGTCAGCTCGGAGCGATACATGGGGAAGCCGTCGTGGTGCTCGGCGACAGGGACGACATAGCGTGCGCCCGCGCGCTGAAACAGCGAGATCCACTCCTCGGCGTGATACTTGTCGGGCTTGAAGAGAGGGATGAACTCCTTGTAGCCGAACTTGTCCTGCGGCCCGTAGTGCTCGGCGTGCCACTTAATGCCTTCGGCATCCTTGTACATGTGACGCTCGTACCACTCGCTGCCGTGCGCCGGGATGGAGTAGAGGCCCCAGTGGATAAAGATTCCAAACTTCGCCTGGTTGAACCACGTCGGCACGGCATAGGTGTCGCGGAAAGATTCCCATGTGGGCTGCACCGGCCCGTTGAGGTCGGGCTTTGGAGTGGCGTAGGCGTCGGCGGCTCCTTGCGGAGCACCGGTCTGCGCGGCAGTCAATGGTCGAGGCAAAAGAGATGCGGCAGCCAGAAGAGCGGAGTCGGTGAGGATGCGCCTGCGTGAGATCGGCATGCATGCCACTCTATTTCATCTCCCTAAAGAGCTCCACTCTTTAGAAATAGCGTCTTGCGGAGACTTCATCTCGTCTAATCCATAGGTTGACCAGGTCCAGCGGGCTCGACATCGGGCCGTGCGAGGCCTTGGCAAGGGAGTCCTCCTATGTCCATCGCAAGCCGATGTGGTGTTTTTGTTCTGTCTTCGCTGATCTTCGCTTCTTCTTCTGCACTATCTCTATCCGCACAGCAGACTGAGCCGAAAGCTGAGCCCGGAGGGAAGGTCATCCTCGATGTGGTGGTTTCGCCCAGGTCAGGGCTTCCCGTTGCATCGCTTCAGCAGCAGGATTTTCAGGTCCTCGACAACAAGGCTTCCCAGGCGATGACCTCGTTTGCGGAGTTGGGAGGCGAAAAGGCTCCGGTGGAGGTCCTGCTGGTGATCGACGCAGTAAACGCCACCTTCTCCACTGTCGCAATGGAACGGGATCAGATCAAAAACTTCCTGCGGTCTCATGGGGAACACCTGGCTAATCCCACGTCGCTGGCGATCGTTACCGATACGGGGATGCAAATCCAACCGAGCCCTTCGAAGGACGGTAATGCTCTCAGCACGGCCCTTGATCAGTACACGGGTGGTCTTCGAACGCTTCGACGCTCGAGCGGATTCTATGGGGCGGATGACCGGATGAATCTCTCGATCAACGCAATGCACCAACTGGTGGCGCGAGAAGGTATGAAGAAGGGGCGCAAGCTGATTCTGTGGGTCTCGCCGGGTTGGCCGCTGCTGAGCGGACCGAATGTTCAGCTCGGTGCGAAGCAGGAACAACAGATCTTTTCGACCGTCGTGCAACTGTCCACCCAGCTTCGTCAGGCGCAAGTGACTCTCTACGCGCTCGATCCGCTGGGTGCGAACGAATCGTTGCTTCGCAACCTTTATTACGAAAACTTTGTGAAAGGTTTGACGAAGCCTCGGGACGCCGCCTTGGGCAATCTGGCATTGCAGGTATTGGCTGTGCAGAGTGGTGGATTGGCCGTGAACTCCAATGATCTCACTGCCCTGCTTGAGCACAGCGTCGAAGACGTTACCGCATACTACGAGATCTCATACGATCCCCCTCCCGCCGACCGCCGGGACGAGTATCACTCCGTCGAAATCCGGATGACGAAGCCCGGTCTCACGGCAAGGACGATCCAGGGCTATTACTCGCAGCCTTGAGGAGTTGGCGCCGCAGGTGAAAGAAGCGCCAGCAGTATCGCGCAGGTGTCTGGGGGAAGATTTTGAAAACGATCTCCCAGACCCTGTCGCGCCCGGCCAGATTGCATCCAATCCTGAACACGTTGGGTTGCAGCCGCGCGTCGGGAGGGATTATGGCAAACCTTGAAGGGAACAATCCAAATCAGAGATCGAGTGTGCACAAGGATCCAGGCACCTTTGACGACACGGTG
Organism: Edaphobacter modestus; assembly: GCF_004217555.1. GTDB lineage: Bacteria > Acidobacteriota > Terriglobia > Terriglobales > Acidobacteriaceae > Edaphobacter > Edaphobacter modestus. The sequence goes on along the minus strand of NZ_SHKW01000001.1, from coordinate 3,383,916 downwards.
CGTAAAGTGGGTCCAGATGTGACAGCAACCCTCGACAACTCCAGCAGCAAGCCCACCGAGTGGGCGGGAAGCGAGGCGTTGCAGTCACCGACACCGGGTGAACGGGAGAGTCCCGCGGATGTGGACGATCGCAAGCCTGGTCTGCGCACAATCGACGACGCCGATGTCGACGACGAAGATGATGAGGATGAGGATGATGACGACGATGACGATGAGGATGAGGATGATGACGACGAGGCCTTGGGAGACGAAGGTGGATCAGAAAGGATTTATTTAGCTCTGTCTGCCAATCGTTATCACCTAAGTCAGCAGCCGAGAAGAATTTGATCCGCGATGGCGGCAGACTCGCAGGCCGGCTTGACGTCGTGAACCCGGAGAATGTGAGCTCCGGAGAGGATTGCTGCCACATTCGCTGCCAGGGTCGCGTTGATGCGAGCGTGCGCTGGTGGCAGCTCGCCGTTGCTCATCGCAGCGAGGTTCGGAGCCTGCGCGAGAGTATTGGCGAGGAAGTTCTTGCGCGAGGCGCCGATCATGATCGGCAGCTTGAGCCGATGCAGGGCAGCCAGGTTCGCCAGGATGGGATAGTTTTCCTCCAGCCTCTTGCCAAAGCCGAGTCCAGGATCGACGACGATCCGGCGGCGAAGAACGCCCGCAGCCTCGGCGCTGACAACACTTGCCTCGAGACTCGTGAGGATGAGAGGCACGATCTCCTCCGGATCCAGTGGCGGCAGAGAGCTCCATTCGGATGGCGTGCCCCGCGTGTGCATAAGAACAGCTCCGCAGGAAAGCCGCGCACAAGTGCTGGACATGGTTGTGTCCCAGAGATGACCGCTGACGTCGTTGACGATCTCGGCGCCGGCTTCCACGGCGCACCGGGCGGTGGATGCGTGGAAGGTATCGATCGAGACGATCGTCGATGGACGTTCCTGAAGGAGGGCAGAGAGCACGGGAAGAACCCGGGACTGTTCTTCGTCGGCTGAGACCCTTGTCGAGCCCGGTCGTGTGGATTCGCCGCCCAGGTCGATCAGGTCGGCTCCCTGATCGAGCATAGCGATCGCGTGCTCCAGTGCTCGGTGGGGCGCTTCTTCGGGAGCGAAGAAATGGCCGCCGTCGGAGAACGAGTCAGGCGTGACGTTGAGGATACCCATCACCAACGTCCGGCGGCCGAGCGCAAGGGAGCGGGTGCGTAGCTGCCAGTCGTAGTGCGGGCGTGAGGCGAAGGCCATGAAGCGATTCTAGAGCGAGGCCGCGCCATGCAGGAAAGACGCTGGCAAAGACCATGAGGATGCTAGACTTCGCGAATATGAAGACAATGTACGGTGTAGTGGCCGTTGCAGCTCTTGCGATCGTGACTGCAGCCCCCGTCCCGGCGCAGAAAAGGGGAGCCAAGGCAGACGTTTCGGCCAAGGCAGGACGGGCGAAAGAGGATTCAAAGCTCGCACGCGAGATCGAGGCCGTGCTCGCCGACCCTGCGGTAGCGAGGGCGCATTGGGGAATCAAGGTCACTGCGATGGATGGAACGCCAGTCTATTCGTTGAATGAAGGCCAGCTCTTCCAGCCCGCGAGCAACACAAAGATGTTCACCACGGCAACGGCCCTTGCGTTACTCGGCGCGAATGCCACATTTCAGACGAAGGTGGTCACGAGGGGCGCCTTCAGCACGCCTGGCAGACTTGTGGGCGATGTAGTGCTCGTCGGAGGTGGAGACGCGAATCTCTCAGGGCGCGAGATTCCCTATGTTCCGCCAGCGATGCGCCCACGAGTTACTCCTGGGCAGCAGCCGCCGCCGGGTCCCCCCGCCTTGCGATATCTCGAAGAGATGGCCGACCAGGTGGCGAAGACAGGCCTCAAGGTGATCAACGGCGATGTGGTCGGTGACGATACGCTCTATCCATGGGAGCCGTACCCCCAGGATTGGTCCATTGATGACTCGGTCTGGGGTTACGGAGCCCCGGTTTCCGCGCTGACGATCAACGACAGCCAATTGAAAGTAACGGTTACACCGGGCAGCGGACCTGGTTCACCGGCATCCGTGACGATTGATCCTATCGCACCTTATTACACGGTTGATTCGACCGCGCTGACCACGGGACCGGCAACGAGCGGCGCTCATGTCCAGATGGAACGTGCTTTGGGTTCGAAGGTTCTTCGAATCTATGGCTCGATTGCAGTGGATGCTCATCCGGATGAGGAAGAGGTTGCGATTCACGACCCTGCCGAGTACGCGGCCTCCGCACTGAAGTCGATGCTTGAAGCGCGTGGAATCCTGGTGACGGGAGTGGCCCGGGCGAAGCATCGCATCTCAAGCGATTCGAGAGGTTTTCTGCAGGCCTCGCACGAGCCCGTACTCGTGATCGACTGGGCAAAGACGTATCCTCCGGCGGTTGCTTCATTCAGATGCGTGAATGATTGCGGAAGCGCAACGGAGACGATTCTTGGTCAACACACCTCGCCTCCCCTGATCGAGGATATGGTCGTCACCAACAAGGTGAGTCAGAACCTCCATGCGGAGATGTTTCTGCACAACGTTGGCGCTGCCGTTCTGAATGATGGATCGACTGTCAATGGGGTGCGCGTAGTGCGGGCATTCTTAACCGCGCGCGCAGGGATCGACCCTGAGGACTTCGTCTTCTTCGATGGGTCGGGCTTAAGCGGTCACGACCTCGTGGCTCCGCGCGCGACCGCACGGCTGTTGCAATTCGCGTCGACGCAGCCCTGGTTTGCAGACTGGAAGCGAACGCTGCCCATCGGTGGCGAGGATGGCTCGCTGGTGGAACGGTTCGGCAAATCATCGCTGAAGGATCATGTCTTCGCAAAGACGGGAACCCTGAGCGAGGCTCGCGCCTTGAGCGGATATGTCGACTGCGCCAGCGGAAAAACTATGATCTTCTCGATCATGGTCAGCGCGCACACGCCGGGGTCCAGCGCGGATCGGGTTGCCATGGACAAGATTGTCGAACGGATTGCGGAGGCGGATTGAGATGCCAAAGGCAGGGAGTCCAAGCCGTAAAATGGATCAATGAAGACTAACTTTCGTATGGAGCGACGACTCTTTCGTGGGTGGTTCGAAGAGTGAGCGCAACGACTGCGGAGATTCTGGCGGTAGTCTTTTTCGCAACCTTCATCCGCTCGGCATTTGGATTCGGTGAGGCGCTGATTGCCGTTCCGCTGCTCGCCCTTTATCTTCCGGTCACTGTGGCCGCTCCACTGGCGGTGCTGATCTCGATCACGATCGCGGCCGTAGTGGTCGCGCAGGACTGGCGCAAGATTCACCTTCGCAGCACAGGATGGCTGTTTGCTTCGACGATGCTCGGCATTCCGATAGGGCTGTTGCTTTTGACCAGCAATCATCAGCGAGGCGTGAAGATTGTGCTGGCTATCGTCATCCTTGCGTTCTCGCTGTACTCGCTCATTGGCCGCAGACCCCCTGAGTTGACGAGCGATAGCCGTGGCTGGCTCGTCAGCTGCGGGTTCTGCGCGGGCGTGCTTGGCGGAGCCTACGGTATGAACGGACCCCCGCTGGTGATCTACGGGGCGATGCGCCGCTGGTCCGCACAACACTTCCGCGCAACGCTGCAGGGGTATTTTCTGCCCGCCAGCATCGTCGGCATGGGTGGATATTGGGCTGCTGGCCTTTGGAGTCGCGCAGTGACGCATTACTTTCTGTTGTGCCTTCCCATTCTGTGGCCTGCCATCTGGCTGGGACGAGTCGTGAACCATCGTCTGCATGGCGACGGCTTTCTCCGTTACGTCTATATAGGACTCATGGGGATCGCGATGCTTCTCCTGGTGCAGTCGGCTCGCGGGTAGGGTGAGAGAATAGAAGTGATGACGCAAAAGTGTTTCCTCTTGGTGCTGGCCTGCACGCTGGCAGGCTGCAAGTCTATTCCGCCGCCTACTCCGCTGCAGCAACTGAACCCGCAGCAGGCCCGGGGCCATGGGGTGTATCAGGCGCATTGCCTGGTCTGTCATAGCGACCGGACGAACACCCCGCTCACCGGCCCTGCCCTGCGCGGGATCTTCCAGAAGCAGTACCTGGACAGTGGGGCTGCTGCTACGGATGAGCGGGTCTCGGCGACAATTCTTCACGGAAGGAACATGATGCCCGCGCAGGCCAACGTGATCGATCAGCAGGATCTCGATGACCTCCTGGCGTATCTGCATACGTTATGAGCGATTCAAACGAAGTGAAGAAATTACAGACGCGGGCCAGGGGAATGCTTCCCGGTGTTGCCGGCATCTGCATGTTCATGCTGGTGATGACAACCCTGAATGCATTTGCGGCGCTGCGCGGCACCTTTGGGCAGGGGCGGGGAAAGTATGGTGTGCTCGCGATCTGTACGCTTCTTGCGGCGGGAATCTTCGGCCTGCTGCGGCTGACGCGCTGGGGATGGGCTCTTGTGCTTGCCGGATGCCTCACGCTGTTTCTGGGCAACATGGTGTACTTCCGCCAGACACATGCGGCTCCATTTGTGGTGCAGGGATTGTTTGCCCTGGTATTTTTTCTGTATCTCGTACGGACAGAGGTCAGAGAGCGGCTGCACTGATCTCCTGGGAGGGCAGGGGGTTCGTTCTCTGTGTGCTTCTACAACGGCAGCTGTGCTAGCTTCTTGAAGTGCTGACTCGAAGAGTTTTTGGAAAGTTGATAACGTCGACGTTCCTCGCGCCATGGTCGATGGATGCGATTCAGGCAGGCGCACAGCCCGGGCCCGCGGTGAAAGACCACCGTTTCTCGGTCATGATCTGGACGCTGAAGAGCCGCGGAAGCTTCGAACAAAACCTTGAGCGCGTCGCCAAGGCCGGATATCGCTACGTCGAGTTGATCGGCGAGTCTCTGCGATGGTCCGATGCTGAGACTGCTCATATGCTGGCCCGGATGGACGCACTTGGAATCTCCGTGGACGCGACCTCCGGCCTCGTCCCTGGCTTTGCCGATCCCGCCGCCACCGCGACCTATCCAGAGAAGCTGAAGGAGTTCGCGCAGGCGGCCCAGCGAGTCCGTTGTAAGAGGCTGATCCTGTTCTCGGGCAAGCGTGTCCAGGGCATGTCGGACCAGGACCACCAGCGGGTATCTATCGAGACGCTGAAGCGGGCCGCTGATGTCCTCGAACAGACGGGAACGAATGCGGTTCTTGAGCCAATCGACCGGCTGGAGAACCCGCCGATCTGGATGGATACCGTCGAGCAGGCCTTCGAGATTGTGGAGGCGGTGGCAAGCCCCAGGATCAAGGTGCTCTACGACCTCTACCACGAGCAGCGTACCCACGGAAATCTGATCGAGAAGCTCCAAAAGAATATTCATTCCGTCGGGCTGATCCATGTAGCCGATGTTCCCGGCCGCCACGAGCCAGGCACCGGGGAGATTCACTATGCCAACATCTACCGCAAGCTGGGCGAACTGAAGTACGACGGAATGATCGCAATGGAGTTTTATCCGACCGGGGAGATCGTCGAGTCGTTGCGCGGCGCCCGGCTGGAAGCGTCGCAAGCGATACAATTAAGAAGATGACTCCGACCGCCGAGCTGGTCCAGATCGACCTTACGCCCCGAAAGCCCGCGCCCAAGCCGGCGTGGCTGAAGGCGAAAGCTCCCATGGGCGAGACCTTTCACAATCTGAAGAAGATGGCGCGCGAGCTCAATCTTCATACGGTTTGCGAGAGCGCTCACTGTCCCAATATCGGCGAGTGCTGGAACCAGAAGGCCGCAACCTTCATGATGCTCGGCAATCTGTGCACGCGCCGCTGCGGTTTCTGTGCGGTACCGAAGGGCCGGCCTGAGCCCATCGATCTCGACGAGCCGCGCCGCGTGGCCTATGCGGTCGCGCAGCTTGGATTGCATCATGCCGTGATCACCAGCGTGAATCGCGATGACGACAATGTGGGCGCAGCCCACGCCTTTGTGAAGGTAGTCGAGGAGATTCGCCTTCAGGCTCCCGGCTGCCGCATAGAGATTCTCACCCCCGACTTTCAGGGCAATGAGGAGTCGCTGCGGCTGGTCGTCGCCGCTCGACCGGAGATCCTGAATCACAACATAGAGACCGTGCCGCGGCTCTATCGCGTCGCAAAGTCGGGCGGCCGATATGAGCGCTCGCTGCGGTTCCTCGAGTATGCAAAAGAGATTGCCGCCGAGAGCGGGGAACAGATTGTTACCAAGACCGGCATTATCGTGGGTATGGGTGAGGAGATGCACGAGCTTCTGGCCGTCTTCCGCGACCTTGCGGACCGGCGCGTCGATATCCTCACCATCGGTCAGTATCTCCGCCCCTCACGCGATCATCTTCCGATGACCCGCTACTACACACCGGACGAGTTCGCCTTCCTCAAGCACGAAGCCCTGGCAATGGGGTTCAGACACGTGGAATCCGGTCCGCTGGTTCGATCGAGCTATCACGCACAGGAGCAGGCAGAGTCGACGGGGCTGGCTGTCAATAACATCGCTAATTTGTACTGACACATCGCTAATTTGTACTGGTACAAATTAGCGATGTTTGCTTAAGCAGCCGGACGTGTCGCAGGAGCTTTCAAGTCGAGGGGACACCAAATGTCATCTCTTCTTCTCCCGTGTCATCCGCGACGCCGTAATGACGAGATTTTGTCTTCCTGGTTGTTTAAAATTGCGTCCGACAATATCGTGCCAGTTAAAAGGCTCCTCGAGAGAATCGATATTTCACGTAGTCATCTTGATTCCATGGGTCCCGACGATCCTCGCCTGGTGTCAATTGCAAGTGCAGTCGGACTATCGAAGAAGGCGGTTCTTCCAGCCCTTCCCTCAAGCCTTTATGGATTGTTTGGAGATAATCGCTTTTCTCCTAGGGACGGGTGCTGGCTCCGGTGTTGGGGCAGAACCTTCGTAGTAGGTTCGCTGCTCTCCGGGTTTCACGACCGCGAAAGGGTTTCGGGCATCGAAGAACGAATCGCGATAGAGAAAGTTCGCAGATCCGTGGATCTGTGGTGTTCCACCCGCCGTCGTAATTTCAATTCGAGCGCGTCCAGGTCTCGAGAAGAGCGCTGAGTATGGGTTCTGGTTGATCTTTACGTTTTGAACGGCGGACGCTGTGACACCAGGCCCATTTGCCTCAACTCCGTTGACGACGAGTGTGACGCCGTTGCTTCCTGTAGCGTCTGGGTTAAGAAACCGCGATAGCGTGGTGATGTAGTCCTGATCGAAGACCGGCAAACGATCCAGTGCATTGCGATCCAGAGAATTGCTGTTCTGGTTCTGGCTAATTTCCGTGCTGACCTGGGCGGAGCTATCGGACGCTCCGACGTCGATTTGCTCTTCCACTCCAGCTATAGGCAGAACGATCCGAACTGGCGGATGGCTCGCTGAATCGGCCATTACGTTCGTTTTGGTCTCTTTAAAGTCGTTTTGGCGGACATCCACAAGATACCTGCCCCGAGGAACGTTCTTGAACTGGAATTCACCGACACCGTCGGTGATCGTGTGCATGATTTCGCTGCCGTCTGGACTCTCCAGGGCAACCGACGCGCCAGCAACTGCCGCGCCGCTCGTATCTTGGACAGTGCCGAGAATCGGGCGGCTTGTCGCGGGAGTCTGCCCAGGCAAAGATCCGTATAGAAGCGTAGGGATCAATACCAGGGAAAGAAAGAGCTTATTCATTTATTCATTCAGCCATTCATAGAGTTCTGGACTGCTTCCTAACAATCATGCCTGAGCGAACCTTTTGCCAATTTTAAGGTTATCACTGTACTCTTTTTGTGTTATGACTATAACGTGATGTAGAGGAGTTACGACAGTGTCTGGTCACGGAGTAAGGATTTGCTTTGGAGACAATGCGGTATGAGCAATTGCGAGCGCGTCAATCTACGGAATTCCGTGCGAGTTTTTCTTTGCTCAATTGCATTTTTCGGAGCAATGTCGGCAGCGGATGCACAGATTACCGACGCGCACAACGCACTTGCTTCTGGTGACTCGCTGTCTGTCACGGACGTAGTACAGTCTGCGCTTCGGGACTACCCTCTGATTCACATTACTCAAGAGGAATTGAACGCATCGGCAGCGAACATCCGTCTGGCGCGCACTGCCTATCTTCCGCGGATAGACGGTCTGGCCCAATTCAACCGCGCTACTCGCAACAATGTCTTCGGTGCTTTGCTTCCGCAGAACACCCTGCCATTGATCTCGGGCCCGGTTATTGGAACCAATAACGGAGGCTCCGTTTGGGGTAGTGCAACCGGCTTGTTGATCAGTTGGCAGCCGTTCGACTTCGGACTTCGCCACGCCAATGTAGAAGCTGCCCGCGCCGCAAGGGACAAGGCTGATGCCGCCGTCCAGCGCAGCCAACTTGAAGTAGGCACGGCCGCTGCCGATACCTTTCTTACATTGATCGCGGCACGGCAGACAGAAAAGTCGGCTGCAGCAGCGGTAGACAACTGGGATGTCTTACTGCGAAGCACACACGCGCTAGCCTCCGCTCAGTTACGTCCGGGAGCGGATGAATCGCGCATCGATGCCGAGCGTGCAATGGCCCAGACCCAGCTCGTCTATGCAAGACAGGCTGAAGAATTAGGCCTCGCTGCCTTGGCGAAGTTCATACCCCATGCCAATGACAGCGGAACGGCCTTCGACGCCTCTCGCTTGCTGAATGAACTGCCTGCATCGGCGGACGAAGAACTACCGTTCAAGAGCGACCAGAATCCTGTAATGGCCGAACAAAGGGCGACAACGGCGCAGTCATCTGCCCAGTTGCATGCAACAGAACGCAGTTGGGTACCGCAATTCAACCTAGAAGGTGCGGGATATGCGCGCGGGACGGGCGCCGAGACCAATGGACAGCGTCTTACTGGAGCAAACGGCTTAGTTCCGAACGTCCAGAACTATGCTGTCGGGGTGAACATAACTTTTCCGTTTATGGACTTTGCGAGCATTCACGCGCGTGAAGCCGCTCAGGCCGCGACCCTTCGAGCAAATAGAGCGAGCGAACAGCTTTCAGATAGAAACCTGCAGGAGCAGTTCGCCAAAGCCAAGGCTACATTGCACGCCGCACGCGAGATCGCGGCGAATACACCGATTGAGGTGAAGTCCGCTCACATAGCCTTCGATCAGGCACGGGCTCGCTATCAAGCAGGCCTTGCGCCAATCGACGATGTGGCACAAGCGCAGCGGCTCGTAGTGCAGGCCGAGATCGACGATTCCATCGCACGCCTGAATGTGTGGCGTGCTCTTCTCCAATTCGACGCGGCGCGGGGGGACATACAGCCCTTCCTACAGGCCGCCAGTAAGTGAATTTCAGGTAAGGAAGCGATGCGTCTTGTTCTTGCAGCTCTAACTCGTCCCCTCGCCGTGATCGTGGCGTTGATCGCGATCACGGCCGGCTTCGTTCTGTCGCTTGGCCAAATGCGCACGGATATCTTCCCCGAGGTGGGCAATCCGGTCATCTATGTCGCTCAGCCGTATGGTGGCATGACTCCCGCCCAGATGGAAGGATTTCTTACTTACTACTACGAGTATCACTTCCTCTACATCACGGGTATTCAATCGGTCGATAGCAAAAGCATTCAAGGCGCTGCGCTGATGAAGCTGACCTTCCGGGAAGGCACCAACATGCAGCAAGCCATGGGCGAAACTGTCGGTTACGTCAATCGAGCGCGAGCCTTCATGCCTCCGGGAACAGTTCCGCCATTTATCACACGCTTCGATCCTGGAAGCGTGGCTGTTGGCCTGCTTCTTTTCACAAGTTCCACGCATTCCCAAGGCGAACTACAAAACATTGCCCTCAATCAGGTAAGACCCTTGTTTGCGACCTTGCCCGGGGTCTCCGCGCCTCCGCCCTTTGGCGGCAATCAACGGACCATCGTGGTTTCGCTAGATCCTGACAAGCTGAAGCAATACCACATCTCCCCCGAACAGGCGATCTCCGCCGTCAGCAGCGGTACGGTCGTAGCACCGTCGGGAAATCTCTATGACGGTTCTCTCAATCGCATCGTGCGCACCAATGCGACGCTTGGACCGGAGCTGAACGACCTGATGAACACTCCGGTCCACCCTGGATCGGGTACAAGCGTCTATCTCCGCGATATCGGAGCCGTGGAGAACGGAACCGACATCGTGACGGCTTATGCGCATGTCGATGGCCGCCGTACGGTATATATACCAGTGACGAAGCGTTCGGATGCCTCCACTCTTGCCGTCATCAGCGCCGTGAAAGCAGCTATACCAGTATTCAAAAAAGTGATTCCGGGCGATGTCGATGTCCAGCTGGCCTTCGACCAATCTGGATATGTATCGCACGCGATCAACGGCCTAGTCCGGGAAGCACTTCTCGGAGCCTTCTTGACAGGGCTGGTCGTATTGCTCTTCCTCCGGGACTGGCGCGGCGCGCTGATCGTGGTTGCGAATATCCCCTTCGCTCTCGCCGCTGCGGTGCTTCTTCTCTGGGCCACAGGGCAGACCATCAACATCATGACGCTGGGCGGTCTAGCGCTCGCCGTAGGCGTTCTTGTGGACGAGGCCACGGTGGAGATCGAAAACATCCATACGCAATTGCTTCCGGGCGTCTCTCACGCCAAGGCTGTTCTTGAAGCGTGCAAACGGACGGTAATTGCCCGGTTACTTTCGATGTTGTGTGTCCTGGCCGTCTTCGTCCCTTCTTTCTTCATGAAGGGTGTCGGGCGGCAATTGTTTGTTCCGCTGTCTCTGGCAGTCGGCTTTGCAATGATTGCCTCCTATCTGCTGTCAAGCACACTGGTTCCCGTCTTTGGCACATGGATGATGAAGGAGTCGCATCGGCGGGAAGAGTTAGAAGGAGCCTTCGGGCGGCTCCGATTGCGTTATGAAAAATTCCTGGAAGCCGTTCTGAAACGTAGATGGCCTGTAATTCTCACCTATTTCGGAGTGTCAGTGATCGTTTTGCTGGTCGTTACACCGCGTTTGGGAACCGAGATATTTCCCGACGCCAATGGTCCCGTTCTGCGAATGCGTCTGAAAGCTCCGATCGGCACGCGCATCGAAGAGACGGAGCCCATGGTTCTCCACGCGCTCGATCTCATTCGCAAAACAATAGGCAAAGAAAACGTTGAGGTTACATCCGATTATGTTGGTGTGCAGCCATCCAGCTATCCGGTCAACTTGATTCATCTTTTCACCAGTGGGCCTGAGGAGGCATTGGTGCAGGTGCAGCTTCGGTCCGGGCATCCCGATGACGAGCGTCTGCGCGAAGACCTGCGAGCAGCTTTCCAGAAAGAACTGCCCGCGCTCAAGCTGTCTTTCGAGGCAGGAGACATCGTCTCGCAGGTCATGAGTTTTGGTTCTCCCACTCCCGTGCAGATCGATGTACAAGGGGTCAACCTCGATCAAAACTATGCCTACCTTGCGAAGATCGAAGCGGAACTTCGCAAGTTGAGTTTTCTGCGCGATGTGTCAGTCGTTCAGCCGCAGAAATATCCGACGGTTGAGGTGAACATAGATCGTCAGTACGCGGGACAATTCGGCCTGACCATGGCGGACGTCACAAACTCAATGATCGCCGCAACAGGATCATCGCGGTTCACCTCGCCGAACTACTGGCGCGACCCGCAAACGGGGAATGCTTTTCAGATTCAAGTGCAGCTACCCCCGAGCCGCGCTCAGGGCTTGCCTGCCTTGTCCTCTCTGCCGCTGATGCGAGATGGCCTCTCGCAACCTCAACTGGACCAGGTGGCAAGCCTGCAGTACGGCATCATGCCGGAGATGATCGAGAGGCTTAGTGGGCAACGCGTCGTGAGTCTGACAGCCAACCTGCACGGAGTAACTCTCGGAGAGGCGCAAAAAAAGATTCAAGCTGCCCTCAGAAATGTTGCCGCACCGCCGAAGGGCTCAACCGTGACGGTTCGTGGCCAGGTCCCAGCTATGGAGGAGACCATCTCTGGTTTGCGGGTGGGACTTCTGCTTGCCATTGCGACTATCTTCCTCCTCCTGATGGCGAACTTCCAATCTCTCCGATTGCCTTTGGCCATCTTGAGCATGGTTCCGGGCGTTCTCTGTGGTGTGGTGCTCATGCTGCTCATTACGCGAACGACACTCAATATTCAATCCTTCATGGGAGCGATCATGGCGGTGGGCATCTCGGTCGCCAATTCCATTCTTCTGGTGACCTTTGCTGAGCAGGCACGACAGACTGAAGGGGCAGAGACTGCAGCGCACACGGGCGCCGTCGGTCGCCTCCGTGCAATTCTCATGACCGCTACGGCGATGATCTGCGGCATGATCCCCATGGCAATCGGATTCGGGGAGGGCGGCGCACAATCTGCCCCTCTCGGACGTGCCGTGATTGGGGGTCTTCTCTTTTCAACATTCGCCACTTTGGCCGTGCTGCCCGCTATTTACGGCCTTCTGCAGCGACGCGCCTCCGTTACTTCAAATTCATTGAATCCTCAAGATCCCGCGAGTCGCTACTATGTACAGCCATAAGACAGTTGCCATCCTGACCCTCGCTTTCGGCCTGCCAGCCGGCGCGCAGACTCCTGCACATGTAGAGTTTGCCACGGTAGAAAGCCGCACTCCCTCACGAACCGTCTCCCTGCCTGCTGAGCTGGCTCCCTTTCTTCAGGCTGATATCGAGGCGCGAGTACCCGGTTACATCGAACGGGTGCTCGTCGACCGCGGCAGCAATGTGCGGCGAGGTCAATTGTTGGTCGAGCTCTCCGCGCCGGAGATGAAGGCGCAGACCTCCGCTGCCGAATCGACTCTCCATCAGGCAGAGGCCGATGAAAGCCAGGCTGAGGCCCAGGCTGCCGGTATTGAGAGCACCTTTGCGAGACTTGAGGAAGCTTCGAAGACACCGGGAGCCGTTGCTGGCAATGAACTCGTGCAGGCCGAGAAGCAACGTGACGCGGCACACTCACTTGTAAATAGTAGAAAGGCCGCCACACGGGCAGCCCAAGATAGATTGCGTGCGACCAAAGAGCTGGAAGCTTACCTCCGCGTTACAGCCCCCTTCGATGGGACCATTACAGATCGCTTCGTTCATCCGGGAATGCTGGTCCAAGCGAACGCTCACACACCGCTGCTCAAACTTCAACAGGTAGCGCATCTTCGTTTGACCGTTCCGGTGCCAGAAAGCTATGTCGGGCACGTGGTGCGTGGCACGTCTGTGAGCTTCCACATCGCCGCACAACCCGGCAAGTCATATGCAGCAAAGATTGCCCGGATCCCAAACGCTCTTGATCCTCAGAGCAGAACGATGATGGTGGAACTTGACGCATACAACAAAGATGGCACCCTGGCTCCTGGCATGTATCCATCGGTTGATTGGCCGGTGAGTTCAGCGGATCCGCTCCTGCTCGTGCCATCGACGAGTGTCGTGTCCACAACGGAACGCACCTTTGTGATCACCTCTGTCAACGGGCGTGCGCATTGGGTGGACGTTCGCAAAGGTGCAGTTTTTGGAGAACAGGTTGCGATTCGCGCAAATATCAAACAGGGTGAAAAAGTTCTGAAGCGTGCGTCCGACGAGATTCGAGAGGGGACACCGCTGATCTGAACGTTGATTAAGAGTCTATGACCAGCGAAAGCAAGTCTTTGAACAATCATCGCAAGACTGAGGTCCTATGAGCATGTCGACTAGTACGCCACCGTGGCTCCTTCTGATCTTCAGTTTGCCTTCGAAGAGAACTAGCGAGAGGGTAGGGATATGGAGAAAACTCCAGAAGTACGGAACCTTCGCGTTACGCAACTCCGGCTATGTATTGCCGAATACGCCAGTGAATCAGGAACGGCTTGAGTGGTTGGCTACGGCGATCCGTGGATTCAAGGGAGAAGCCTCTGTGCTTCAGGTCCTGGCAATCGATGACCTTCCCTCCGATGTGCTCAAGGAACGATTCCGCGAAGAGCGCAAACCCGACTACACGGCACTCATCCGAGAGGTTCAACAACTCAAACCGTCCGCGCAGGGATTCTCGACGCAACTGACGCGCCTGAAACGACGCTTTGAAGACATTTCCGAAATCGACTTTTTCGAGTCTCCGCTCAGGGTAAAGGCCGAAGAAGCCCTCTACAAGGCGGAGCATCCAGCGACCACGCAAGCGCGGGTCGGGAAAGGTAAGGTATCGAAATCTGACTATCAAAGCCGGGACTGGATCACGCGTCCAAGGCCAGGAATCGATCGGGTCTCCTCCGCCTGGCTGATCAAGCGGTTCATTGATCCCAAAGCCTCCTTCCTCTTTGACAGTAATCCGACCATCCACCCTGAAGCTGTGCCGTTCGACATGTATCAGGCCGGTGGCTTTGGTCATGACGGGGAGAAATGCACGTTCGAAACCCTGTGTGCCCGGTTCGGTCTCGCAGACAAGAAGGTACGACTGATCGGGCAGGCTATCCACGACGCCGACCTCGATGAGGAAAAGTTCGGTCGCACCGAAGGTATCACCATCAACCAGATTCTGAAGGGATGGGCTAAGCAAGGCATCCCGGATGACGAACTGCTAAACAGAGGGATGGATCTGATCGAAGGACTCTATCACTCGATTGCGTAGAAAACGGAGAATTCAATGAAGAGTCAGATAGTATCCTTTGCCGCCTCATGTTTACTCGCCTGCAACTGTACCTTTGCCCAGCCACAGGACGATTCCACCGCATCATGGAAACCCGTAGAGGCCGCCCTGGGGCGATCTGGGCAGATGCAGCCGGGGGAAGTCTATAAATTCGCTCTGCCACGCAGAGACATGAAAGTTGTAAAAGATGGTGTCACCGTAGCCCCTGGGCTTGCGCTGGGCTCCTGGGTGGCCTTCAAGAAGATGGGAAATGAGGCAATGGTGATGGGCGACCTCGTTTTGACTGAGGAGGAAATCGAACCTGTCATGTTGAAGCTCCAGCAGCAAGGAATCGAGCAGACCTCAATTCACAATCACCTGTTGGGGGAATCACCTCGCGTTATCTACATGCACATCGCCGGGCATGGCGATCCGGTTGTGTTGGCACGCTCGCTTGCGGCTGCAATCGCGCTGACGAAGACTCCTGCACCTGCGGCGACGACGCCAGCCACTACCCCGCAGGCAATCGATCTCCAGACACCACAGGTCGAGCAAGCCATCGGTTATTCCGGCAAAGTAAACGGAGGGATCTTGCAGTTTTCCGTTCCGCGCGTAGAGAAGATCACCGATAGTGGCATGGAAGTCCCGCCCGCGATGGGTACCGCTACGGCCATTAACTTCCAGCCTACTGGTCAGGGTAAAGCTGCTATCTCTGGAGATTTTGTTCTGCTTGCCAAAGAGGTCAATCCGGTAATTCGTGCTCTGCGGACGCATGGGATTGAAGTCGAGGCCATGCACAATCACATGTTGTTCGACCAGCCTCATCTCTACTTCATGCACTTCTGGGCCAACGACGATGCTGTTAAGTTGGCGCAAGGACTTCGCGCCGCGCTTGATGAAACCAACTCACAAAAACCGCAAGTCAAGTAGGTCTGCATGAACCGCAGCCTCCAACCCGCAATAGAGCAGAAAGCGCCGTTCGGCGACTTTCTGCTCTATTTCCTCCGTCTCGGAACGCTAGGCTTTGGAGGACCTATCGCCCTGGCCAGCCGGATACAGTCGGAATTAGTGGAGGACCGAGGTTGGATTGAGTGGGAAGATTATCTTGAAGGATTATCGTTTGCGCAGCTAGCTCCCCGACCGCTTGCCGCCCAATTCGCCATGTATCTGGGCTACGTGCGGGAGGTGTGTTGGGCGCAACTGCGGTGGGTGTGGCCTTCGTCGCGCCGTCCTTTCTCATGCCCGAACCTATCATCGTTGTTGGTTCTGGGCATTGCAGGATTGTTCTTATTTTCCTCGATCGGAGGGAAATGAAGATGCATTCTAAGTCAGAGCCAGGCATGCTGAGTGATCTCTGGAGCGACAGTATCCTAAGAAGCCTCAACTACGACGCACGGCTACTCTTTCTTACTCGATTCACTCGCCTCTTCGCATACGGTGCGCTGTCGGTTGTTCTTGTCTTCTATCTGACCAGCATAGGACTCAGTGAATCGCGGATCGGAATGCTTCTCACCTTGACCCTGCTGGGGGACACGGTCGTTTCCCTAATTCTGACAACCCAGGCGGACCGTATTGGACGCCGGCGGATGCTCATTATCGGGTCCGTTCTTATGGCTGGTGCGGGTCTTGCCTTCGCCTGTACGAACAATTTCTTGTTCCTTGTGATCGCCGGGACGGTCGGAGTCGTAAGTCCAAGCGGCAACGAGGTTGGGCCGTTTCTTTCGATTGAGCAAGCCGCGCTCGCGCATGTCGTTTCGTCCTCCACGAGGACGATGGCATTTGCCTGGTACACATTGACCGGGTCATTCGCGACCGCTATTGGGTCTCTCTGCGGAGGCATGCTTCCCGCCTTGGTAAGTTCAAGCGGAACGGCCTCCATCAAAGGCTATCGCGCCGTCGTTATCGCGTATGCCGCGCTCGGTATGGTGTTGACACTGGTGTTCGCGCGACTCTCGTCAGCAACCGAAGTGGGCGCGTCCGAGGATCGCTCCTCAAGTCTTGCGGCTAAAAAGACTCTCCTCGGAATTGGACACTCGCGAGAGATTGTATTCAAGCTATCGGGACTGTTCGCCCTGGACTCCTTTGGCGGCGGTTTCGTCGTTCAGAGTTTCGCTGCCTATTGGTTCTACCTGCGTTTCGGTGTGAAACCGGCCACGCTCGGTGCGATCTTCTTTGGAGCGAATATGTTTGCTGGGATTTCCGCGCTTCTGGCATCCCGCCTGGCATCCCGGTTTGGACTGGTGAGGACGATGGTCTTTACCCATCTACCTTCGAACATTCTGCTTATTTTGCTGCCGCTTATGCCTTCGCTTCAACTTGCGATCGGGGTCTTGTTGTTGCGGTTCAGTATCAGCCAAATGGACGTTCCCACGAGGCAGTCCTACACGATGGCCGTCGTTCATCCCGAAGAGCGATCTGCCGCGGCCGGCATTACGGGCGTGGCGCGAACAATCGGTGCCTCAATCCCACCGATGTTTGTCGGGCTCATGTTCGCCAACCCGCGCTTGATCAATGTTCCGTTCTTCATCGCCGGAACCCTGAAGATCGCCTATGACCTTCTGCTCTATCGGCAATTTGTGGCGATTAAGCCGCCCGAAGAGGCGCTCCGATGATCCGCGCATCGTCACTTTACGAACCAGGAAACAAATGAACTGGAGAGACACAATGAGCCAAGCGGCAGTCATCGTTCTTCTGTTATCGCTGATGGGTGTATCTAACGTTTCGTTTGGGCAGTCCGATGCAAGCGAACTGCTGAAGCTGGAGGCCACGATTCCGATGGCCAATGTCCAGGGTCGGATCGATCACCTCTCAATCGACCTCAAGGGACAGCGACTGTTTGTAGCGGCTCTGGGGAATAATTCGCTTGAGGTGATTGATCTGAAAGCGAACAAAGAAGTTAATTCGGTGCACGGATTGGCGGAGCCTCAAGGGATTGCTTTCATTCCTTCATCCAGTCTAGTTTTCGTAGCGAACGGCAACGACGGGTCAGTCCGGGTATTCGATGCAGTTTCCTGGAAGATGCTTAAATCGATTCCGTACGGAGATGATGCCGACAACCTCCGCCATGAACCGAGCAGCGGTCACATCTGGGTTGGCTACGGGGGAGGCGCTCTAGGGGAGTTTGATCAAAAAGGTACAAAACTCGCGGACATCAAACTAGATGCCCATCCCGAGTCGTTCCAGCTAGAGAAGAACGGAGCGAGAATCTTCGTCAACTTGCCAGGATCACGGAAGATTGCTGTTGTGGACCGTAAGACGGGAGCAGTAGTGGAATCGTGGGGCACGGGAGGGCCGCTAGCCAACTATCCGATGGCTTTGGACGAGCGGGACCATCGGCTATTCGTGGTAACCCGGCTTCCCGCACGGCTCATTGTGCTGGATACCGACCAAGGTAAGCGGATAGCGACTCTTCACGCCATCGGCGATTGTGACGATGTCTTCTATGATGAGCGGCGTCACAGGATCTATGCGATCGGAGGTGAAGGCGGGATTTCAGTGTTCCAACAGCGGGATGCCGACCACTATGACGAACTTGGCCGAATCAAGACGGTCAGCGGAGCGCGGACGGGCTTCTTCTCAGCGGAGTTCGACAAGCTGTATGTTGCCGTGAGGAAACATGATTCCCAATTTGCGGAGATTCGCATTTATACACCGATACCGTAAACGCAATTACACCGGGCTTGCGATTCCTACATCGTGCAGGGTTCCGCTGCTAACGCTACCGGGTCGATGTAGAACCGGGAGAAAACCTCTGTTCCCGGGACGGTACACCGAGCATCAGAAGCACCTGGAGGCTGCCCGTGCATCTATCTCTGATCAGAATCGTCATGATTTCTGCTTTCATCCTGACACTCGGTTTGCTCTGACTCGAAGAGTCATGTCCAGACTCATAATTCTCAGGTGCTCTTCGTCTGTGAACACGGCAACGTTAAGAGCCTCATGGCGGCGTCTTACTTCAATCAATTGGCTCAGGAGCTTCGATTACCTTTCCGGGCGGTGTCGCGTGGCATAGCTCCCGACTCAACGACGGTTCCGCCCGCAATTATTCAGGGCCTGCGCGCTGACGGTTTCGACGTGAGTTCTTTTCATCCTTCAGCCGTCACGTCTTCCGACGTCTCCGCCTCTCAGCGTGTGATCACGATTGGAACTGTACTGCCCGTGGATGCGCAGCTCGCTTCTGCTCAGCCCAAGATCGAACAGTGGAACGATGTACCACCCGCCAGTGTCGGCTACGGCGCGACGCGCGATTCTCTCAAGAGGCATATCAAGGAATTAGTCGAGCAACTGGATAAACGCTAGTCTCTCAGGCTATGTCTGGATTGTCGATTTGACCGGACCTAAAGCGAACATCTTCCGCTCCGGTACGAGAGCGCATCGTAGGTATCCGCCAAGTATCAAAAAGCTAGGCAGCCCTATGCCTTCGTTTGTTGGGACCCCTTCGTTATCTCCGCGAAGCGAGGCCGCGATGTGAGAGTCGGCAGATCTTTCCTTACTCGTGTGCAACCATATCGAGCACTGACTGTTCTCGTACAGTTTGCCTACCGTGAGCCAGTATCCCGTATCGCTGAAGAATTCCATCTGGTATCCAATAGCTCTGAGTCCAGTACAGAATATCGTTGTAAATTCAGCTTGAAATCGGGCCGCTCCAGTTCGAAATAGCGTTTAATCTGACAGGGGGGGCTTAGGTAAGGTGCAAAAAAAGCTCTGCGTCAATGTAGCCGCAGAGTGGTATTGCTCAATTGAGTCAGGCGAAGTTGCTTAGGCCTGTTTCCTGGCTTTGCTTTGCTTGTAGGCCTGTACTTCCTGCCGACAGTCGAGCGCTGTTCCAGCATAGGGAGACGGATAGGAAGAATCGGGCTTTGCTTTCGCTACGGAGTCAGTCTCCGGCTGTGCGTCAATTTCCACAGATGGTACAGGGAGAGGCTCGTTCGGAGTCTCTTCTGCCCGAAGCGACGCGGGGAGCTCTGACGGATCGAATTCGACACCATCTTTCGCCATCTGGAGAGCATTTCTAACGAGTAGCTTCCGCTTGGAATTCAATTTACTGACGGCGACTTCACGGTCAGCTTCCGTGGGAAAGCTCTCGTATTTGGAGACATGCGCCAGTTTGCGATCGAAGAGTCCAATCTCTTCGTGAAGGGACCGGAGTTGGTACTTGCCAGGGGGTGGGGTTGACATCGTTTCCTCCGGAGAAGGTTTATGGCTGCAAAACGGTGGGAGCCTTACGCGAGCGCTCAACTATCTTCCGGGTCGATTGAGAGATAGATTTAGAGAGACGAAGAGGGCGGTTCTGTGAACCGCCCTCTTCCGCATCTTACTTTGAAAAAATTTAGAGAGCCTGAACGTTCTCTGCCTGCCAGCCCTTGGGGCCCTTGACGACGTTGAACTGAACGCTCTGGCCTTCCTGAAGCGAACGGAAGCCATTGCTCTGAATAGCGGAGTGATGGACGAAAACATCCTCGCCGTTAGCGCGGCTCAGAAAGCCGAATCCCTTCGCATCGTTAAACCATTTTACAATTCCCTGTTCCATGAACTTGTTCCTTTTACTGCCTAAGATGTACCGCTGAACTCAACGTGGATTATTTGCGAGTAGAGGGTAACCAGAACCAGCAAGAACCAGATCGGATTCGACGATCAGGTTCTAGTGTACCATTCCTTGCCCGATGTAGAACACGCTGCGACAGGGTTGTTGTCTTGCAGCGGGGTCTGGATTCAGGAGAGAGGTCGAAAGTCGAAGGTCGCCAGATTCATCTGGCCCTCGGTAAGGATATGGATTGTAAGAACGCTTCTACCTGTTGGCAGCTTTAGTTTCAACAGGTTAGACGCGATATTCCAGTGGTGCCATTGACGCCACGCGACAGGATCTGCCGGATTGTTGGTGGTGGGAATGGTAAGAGGGCCTGTGGCTGGTCTGCCGTTGAGGTCGATGGAGATGGTTCCACCTCGGTTGGAGGTGTAGAGCAGGTCGGCGGTGTAGGCACCGGCGTGGTGGACCTCGACGGTGATATTGAACCATTCGCCGGGCTCGGTCCAGCCTACGTAGAGCTGGTTGGCAGGCGGCATCACGATGGTCCAGGGGTTATCGTCGATTCTTTCGGGGGAGTTATGGAATTTTGTGTACGAAATATCGACTCCCTCGCGCAGACGGAACTCATTGAGGTAGGTTCCGTTGGCAGGGTTCAGTTTTCCGGAGCCTTGGTTGACGGCGTCCGTGTCGTGGTAGGCGACTCCTTCGCCGCCCTCGTCGTAGAAGGCGCACTCGACCTTGCCTGGGATGGTTTGAGGAGCGATCTGCGGGGCATGGAGGTAAGGAGTGCCCTTATACGTCTTCGGCAGATTGGATTGTGCGACAGCAATCACAGCGAGAAGCGTTGGTAAGAAGAGGAACGGAATCGTTCTTCGCAAGCAGGTTCACCTCGAGAGAATGGTACTTCGAGCACAAGGGGGCGTCACTCGCATCGCAGGTTCGTGCTGGTGTAATCTGGCCGTTAGCAGGGCGGTGTTTATGGCACAGGGCGATCGAAGAGTGCACGGATTGGCGCGCCAGATTCTGTGGGTTTGTCTTGCAGGCGTATCGGCGGGAGGATGGGCATCGTCTGCGTTAAGTCAGGACGCAAAGACGATGCTGGTTGTGCCGCCTTCTCCCCTGCTTCCACAGCAGGCAGGGGATTGGGTCCGTCAGTCCGATGCGGCGGCTGCGTCTCCGATAAAGAGTGACGAGAAGCTGGATCAAATCCTGAATGAAGATGGACTGAAGCGAAGTGAGCAGGCGGTCTATCGTGTCGGAGATGCCGGACCGTTGGTGGCGGTGACAGCGCGACAGTTTGTCGACGCTACGGGAGCGCACGCGGCTTACAACTACTTTGGACGGCCCGGCTCGGTCTATCGTGGTGTGGGGCTGGGTGAGGAGACGACTCTGAACGGTGACCGCTATGTATTTCGTAGCGGGGGAAGCGTCGTGGAAGCGACCGGTGCCCGGGGGCCGAAGGTCGAAGCTCTCCTGAACAGGATACAGATTGGGTTGCCGAAGGTGAGCGGGCCAAAGGGGCTAGCTCCGACGCTGCCGACGCTTCTGCCGCAGAAGGGGCTGGACCGCGATTCGGTGAAATACGCGCTGGGGCCGATAAGCTACGAATCGATGGGGGGTATCTTGCCGGGAGCGATCCTGGGCTTTGATAAGGCCGCCGAGGCGGTGATGGCGAAGTATGCAGGAAGGGGCTCCCTCACCATGCTGCTCTATCCGACTCCGGAGATCGCCGGAGACAGATTGCGTGCGATCGAAGCGGAGATTCGCAGGCTAGGCAGATCGGCTGGAACCGTAGTGATGCGCCGTTCGGGAAACCTGTTGATGATTACGACAGGGCAATGGACGCTGCCGGAAGCGAAGGCGCTGGTGCAGGGAATTCATCCTCGCGTCGAGGTGACCTGGAACAAACCCATGCCGCCAGAATTTCATGTGGAAGTTCGCAAGACCTATAGTCTTCTGAGCAGCATCGCGATCTTCTGCGGCTTTGGGGCATTGGCCGCGGTGGTCCTTGGACTTTCGCTGGGAGCAGGGAGAGCTGCAATTCGGGTGCTGCAGGGCAAACCGGCGGCCACCGAGCCGGAATTTCTAAGAATCGACCTGAGTGGAAGACAGTTGCCGATCCAGGCGGAAGGTCGAGGGTCAGGGGTCAAAGGGTAGACCGATGCACCAAGGGTGGTGCAAGCGGAAAGCTAAGCACCTGATTCGACGACCATTTATTTGACGACACGAGAGCTAAAAGCGAAGTTTAGGCGAATAAACGGGTGGGTGTTACCTACTTTATAACGTTGATAACTAGTTGGAATAAAACGAGTTATGGTTTTTAGGTTTAAACCTTGACACGTCATTTTGCCAAACATAGTATTTCGCCAGAAAGTTCTGATGGCTTTGCCTCCGTTGGAACTATTCTCCCTAAAGAAGAGGCCGCCCTGTTGCCGGGCGGCCTCTTCGCGTTTCAGAAAAAATCACACAAACGCTCGAAGATCTGTCGAGACGAATCAAAGAATCGAGCTTGGAGTGACTGAAACTCACTGATCGTGTTAGGGTTGCATGAGAAAAGTAGGAGGTCGGACCAATGCCGTTCCGCTTGGGGCTGATTGCGGCGGTTGCTGTGGTTTCGTTTGCGGCAGCACAGGATACGCGGCATGTAACCGAGCCGAAGGTACCCCGTGCATGCACCAAACTGAAAGCTCAGTTGCATGCGGTGAACGACGGCCTCGGGGACGCGGACGAGGCGAGGCTCGACACCGAGCGGATTCAGAAGGCGCTCGATCACTGCAAATCAGGGACGGCAGTTGAACTTGAGATGTCACGAGGCAGGGATGCATTTCTTAGCGGCCCGCTTGAGATGAGAGAGGGCGTGACGCTGCTTGTGGACAAGGGCGTGACGCTGTTCGGATCTCGCGATGCAGCCGTGTACGAGATAAAGGAGGAAGGCTCCACATCCGGCTTATGTGGAACGATTGCGATGGGAGCACCACCGGCTGTTTTTCCGGCACCGCAGCATCCCGCGCCGGCACGTGGAGGATGTCGTCCGTTGATCAGCGTGAATAACGCGAAGAATGTCGGGATCATGGGCGATGGCGTAATCGATGGCCGAGGATACGCGAAGATCCTGAATAAGGACTACAGCTGGTGGCAGATGTCGCGCAAGGCGGAGCCAAAGAATGAGAGGTACTTCACGCCGCGAATGATCGTGGCATCGCACGCGGATGGGCTGGTGCTGTACCGGATTACGCTGCACAACTCGACGAACTTCCACGTGAGCGTAAACCAGACCAACGGTTTCACGGCCTGGGGGGTGCATCTGCTAACCCCTACGGTTCGGGGGACGGATGCGCGGAACACAGATGGAATCGATCCGGGCAGTTCTACCAATGTGACGATCGCGCATAGCTGGATCGACAACGGCGACGACAATATTGCGATCAAGACCGGCGTCTCGCATATGAGTGTGATCGACAATCACTTCTACTCGGGGCATGGGATGTCGATCGGGAGCGAGACCTACACGGGACAGAGTTATCTGCTGGTGGATGGATTGACGGAAGACCATACGACGAGCGGTATCCGTATTAAGAGCAATGTGACCCGAGGTGGCTCGGTGCATGACCTGATGTATCGGAATATCTGCATGAGGGATGTGAAGAATCCCATTGCAATCAGTCCCTATTACACCAACCAGACGACGGAGCCTTTCGAGGATCCGACGTACAAGGGGGACCGTATTCCGGACTATAAGTCCATCACGATCCAGAACATGACGAGTACGACGGATGGCGATGTGCTGATCGCGGGTCTGAACAGCGATCACATAACGCAGGTGACGCTGGACAACGTACGTGTGGATGGGATCGCGCCCTCGCAGGTGCATGGCCATTTCGCTACCGTGACGCTGGGACCAGGGGGGACCAATATAGATTTCAGCGGAACAGATGTTAAGGTGGTGTCGCCGACCTCACCGAAGCAAATCGAGCCATATAGTTGCGAGGGAAAGTTTGTCCCGATGCAGTAGGCGGCTCGCTTCTGTTGGGTAATCCAGAATATGTTCAGGAAGAACAACCCAGCGAAACCGGCTTTATATAGCTGGTAGGAAATCGGCGGATCCCAGTTCATCGACCGAGATAGGTCTTGTATTGGGTCTCCACCACTCCCGTATTTCGGGCCAGCCTCAGCTTTGCCTGGTTGTACTGATAGAGCGTCTCGACCAACCTTGACTGCGCTGACGCGAGCGTAGCCTGCGCCTGTACGACCGGAAGATTGTCGTCGATGCCTGCGGCAAATCTGTCGGTAGTGTCTTGCAGCGCCTGGGTCGCGAGTCCTACATTACTTTGGGCTACCTTTACCTGATCATCGGTTGCCTCGACGTCCAGCATCGCCGAACGAATCTGCTGCTCGATGGTCACCTTCAGACTCTGGATCTGTTGGCGGAGACCGATGAGCTGCGATTGGGCCACCTCGCGTTCGCCGCGAAGCTGCCCCTCCTGAAAGATTGGGAACGTCAGCTTGCCCACCGCGCTGAACACGCCGTGGTAGAGGCCATGGGTCTCGCCCAGCACGCCGTAATAACCGTCGAACGAAAGGGAGGGCAAACGCTCGTACTTTACTGCCTTCTGGGTGCGATCCGCGACATCCATCTGTGCTTCGAGACTGCGCAGATCCTTGCGTCTCTCATAGGCCAGGGACATCGTCTGGTCCAGCGGAAGCGCTGCGAATTCGGCATAAGGAGTGGTATCGGTCAGGGTCAGCTCCTGCTCGGCTGGAAGGCCCATCAGACGGTTCAGGGCAATCTTGTCCTTGGCGAAGGTATTCTCGGCATTGATCAGCGTCTGCTGCTGGGTCTGCAGCTGAACCCGCGCGCGCAGGACATCGAGGTGTGTTCCCACTCCGGCGTCGTGTGAGGCCGTTGCCTGGTTCAGGGCCACCTCGTCCGCCTTCAGGAGTGCGCGTGCATTCTCGATCTCCGACGCGTCGGCCACAGCGCGGAGATACTGGCTGCCCACGTTCAGGGCCACGACTCCCCGCTCGTTTAGTGTTGTCCAGGAGGCGACGTCATCGGCCCTCTGTGCGGCCCGGTAGAGGTAGTAGGCCGGGACATTGAAGAGCTGCTGGTTCAGGTTCAACTGGGCCGAGGTAACGTCTACCTTTACGATCTGCGGAAAGGTTCCAACATAACCGGGGATCGAGATGGTGTTGGGGTTGAATCCCAATGCGGCGAGGTTGATCTGCTGCGTCGAGGTCTTCGCCACGGCAGTCATGCTCGGAAGCAGGTTATTCTTCACCTGCAGAACCTGGCCATGAACCGACCTCTGATTCTGGAGCGCCAGCACGATTCCCAGGTTGTGCTGGAGTCCACGGCCGATCGCCTCATCGATACTCAGGGGGAGCGCATTCGGAGTCGCCCGTTCGACCACAACCCCGCCTGCCAGCCGCGTCGCTGGGGCGTTGGGCGCGGTATTCGGTTCAGGGGCCGATGGAAGCTCTTCTGGCTTCGGCTGTTGGGCCAGCGAGGCCAGGGAGAATCCGAGCCACATGGCTGCAACCGGCAAATACTTCCTTGTCATCGAGAGACGAAACTCCAATTTCATCAAAGGTTGAATGGGAAATCTTCTGTATTCACAGGATTAGATTACCCGCTGGCTGCCCGGGTTGCGAAAATCCGCCGCAAAATCGCTGCCACGGCCGAGGCTCGTCTAAAATACAAAGAAAGGCCTTATGCGTCCAACCATCATGAACCGCATCTCTCTCGCTGCTACTCTGCTCGCCGCCTTGTGCCTTCCTGCAGCGGCCCAGTTCTCCGCACCGCCGAACTCCGGTAACGCCTTCAAAGACACCTCCATGCTGAAGCCGCCGGCCGGAGCAAAGGTCGCCATCTATAAGTTCGAGGATCTCGAGTGCCCGGCCTGCGCGCATGCGTACCCCATCGTTCACGCAGCGGCCGATCGCTACAAGATTCCCATCGTCCGGCGCGACTTTCCTCTGAAGATGCACATCTGGAGCCGCGACGCCGCCATCACCGCGCGTTACCTGCAGGACAAGGTCTCGCCGCAGGTCGCCGAGGAGTTCCGAGGCGCTGTCTTCGCTGCACAGACCTCCATCGCTTCCAAAGAAGATCTTTCCAACTTCACCCGTCGATTCTTCCAGTCTCACAAACTGAATCAGCCGTTCGTGATCGATCCTTCCGGCCTCTTCGCCGCCGAGGTCAATGCCGACTACACGCTCGGCGAGCGCATCGGGATCACCCAGACCCCCACCATCTGGGTCGTGAGCCAGAAGAACTGGGTTCAGGTGACAGATATCAACCAGCTTTACGCCACGATCGACAACATGGAATCCCAGGTTGCAGCCGAGACTCCGGGAAAGAGTGCCGCGGCAAACTCCAAGCTGCGCCACGCGTCGACACCCCAGAACTAGTTTTTCGAAGAAAAGCGATTCGGGTCTGGCTTCGTTCTCTGAGCCAGGCCTGAATTGTTTAACTCACTTATTTCACCACGAAGATCAGGAAGTAATCCTGTCCATCGGCCTTGGTGAAGTCATAAGTGGCACTTAGCCGGAAACCTGCTTCCCCCATCTCCTTTTCCACAACTTCATGGTCGACGCCGTGATTGGCACCGTTGCCATTCTTGTCGATGATGCCAACCCGCCCGCCTTCACGCAGCGCAGGCCGCAGCTTCTGCATGAACTCCACCGGATGCGCGATCTCGTGGTAGACCTTCAGCAGAAGCACGGCGTCTACGCTCCCGGAAGGAAGCATCGGATCGTTGGGCCGTCCGAGCACCGTGCGGACGTTGCCGAGATTCTCCTTCGCGATGCGCTTGCCGATCGCCTCAATGGCCAGAGGATTGATGTCTTCCGCGAGCACCGCTCCCGTAGGACCGACACGCTTGCTGGCGCGTACCGTAAACCAGCCTGAACCGGCGCCGATGTCGCCGACGTTCTTTCCTGCCCGGACGTCGAGCAGATCCATCACACGGTCGATCTGGAGCTTCTTATCGCGGTCCGGGTACTCGAAGATGGAGAGATCACCGGCATAGGGTGTGCTGGTGGGCCGTTGCCCACCCGGTTGCGGAGCCTGGGAAGGAGCGGCCTGCGGATGCACGCATGGCACAAGCGCGAGAGAAACCAGCAGCGCGATGACAAAACGAGATGCGCTCATCATGCCTCCGGCGTTGCAATCTCTGGTTCCGGCCGCTACTGAATCTGTACCAATTCCTGCGCGTCCGTTTTATGCGACGAGTTTGGAGTGACGGTGTCCTTCTGCGGAGCCCGCCAGTGGTCTATATAGCTGACCTGGTGAACGCAGCTGATGGTGCAACTCGGAGAGCAGCCCTTCTCGGTGAGAAACTCGCGTTTGACGTCCGCAGTCGTATATTCCGCGAGCGGAACCGCCGGAAAGCCGCGTTGCTGGCTGCAGTAATGCACCAGACCGTTCTCGCAGACGTAGAGGTAACGTCCGCCGGCGCGGCAGCGCCAGTCGTTGGTCTTGCCGTTGGCGATCGCTTCCTGGAAGTGGTTGAAGCGGGAGTAGCTGCGACGTGTAAGCTTGCGGACCTTATCCCAGACGATGCGTTCGGAATCGCCAAGGGGCTTGAGCTGGCCGGTACCGTCGTGAATGATTCCGATCGTCGAGCTGAAGCCAAGGCCAAGCGCCCGCTCGCTGACCACGCGGGCATCGTCGGGATTCGCGATTCCGCCACCCACGACTGAATTGATGTTCACGTGGAACTCCGCGTGTTCGGTCAGCATCTGCAGCTTCTTGTCCAGAACCTTGAGACTTTTTTTAGAGACTGCGTCCGGCATCACATTGTCGATCGAGATCTGCATGTGATCGAGTCCGGCGCGGTTCAGCCGCTGGATACGATCGGGCATCAGCAGATATCCATTGGTGATCATGCCGGCGATAGCGCCTGTCTTGCGAATGCGGGCAATAATCTGGTCGAGATCGGGATGCAGCAGGGGTTCGCCGCCCGAGATGGTGATAACACTTGTCCCCAACCGTCCCAGATGATCGATACGGCGGAGCATCTCGTCCACCGGTACGGGATCGGAGAAGTCGTCATACTCATTGCAGTAGGTGCAGGAGAGATTGCACCTGCGCATCGGCACGATGTGCGCCATGTAGGGGTGGCCCGTAGACGCCAGTGCAGAGCCAATGGATGCCAGCTCGCGTATCTTACGCGTCGCAGCCTTCCAGCGCCGCTTGGCACGACTAGGTGGCTTCAGGGTAACGGTCGCAGCAGAGGACATAGTCGAGGTTAAGTATATCGGACGGGGCAACTTGCGGGCATCAAAGGTCGGAGAAAGGGGGCTGGAAAGCCTGGGGACGCATCGAGCGGCGAAGTTCAATCGAGCCGCGTCATGTCTCGTACATGCTCGTGCAGGGCATTCATTCGGTCGCGGAGCGCGGGCGAATCGAGCCTCATCTGCTCGGCCGCTGCGCTGACCTGGCGTCTTGCGACCGCCATCTGGCGCTGAAACTCCGGATTACTGGACCAGGCATCGAGCTTTGCCATCATCTGGTTCATCTCCGGCGTGTCGCCAACCTCTTCGAGACTGTGCCGCATCTTTGCGGCCATGGCAGTCATCACGGGTTCCAGTTCTGCAAGCGTGGCGCGAGTATCCTGGGCCTGCGGAGAATTGCCAAAGAACCCCTCGATATTGGCCCACGGCTCAACTGCAGAGCGTTTCTTCGCGTCGGGAATGAGGGTCAGGGTCTGTTGTTTCTTATCGCGAAGGACAACGACAGTTACAGATCTCCCCTTATTCTCGTGAATTGTCTTCGACCAGTCGTTGCCACTGGCGATCTCAACAGAATTCACCTTGACCACGACATCGCCTGCCTTCATTCCGGCGTCGGCCGCAGGACTGTTGGGCTCCACGCTTCGCACGAGCAGACCGGCACTCCCCTGTGCACCGAAGAAGTCCGCGAGTTGCGGCCCCATCACTTCGAGCTTTGCTCCCGTGAAGGAGGAGCTAACCAGCATCGTCGTTCCAAGAAAAGCGCGAGTTCCCTTGGTCGACCCCGACTTCGAGGGTGAGAGGAAGGAGTTTCCCACGCGTGGAGTGGAGGCGGAGGAACTTCC
Source organism: Edaphobacter modestus (assembly GCF_004217555.1). Lineage (GTDB taxonomy): Bacteria > Acidobacteriota > Terriglobia > Terriglobales > Acidobacteriaceae > Edaphobacter > Edaphobacter modestus. The sequence continues at coordinate 3,354,841 of NZ_SHKW01000001.1, read as the reverse complement.
TGAGGGATCGGGCACGGTGTAGTGCTTCTCCCATGCCTGGCGCTCCACCTCTTCGCGGTTCGCCAACTGCGTCTGGATCGTCCGCTGCTGGCCATCGCGGCTGATCACGAACGTTACCTGGCGTCCAGCGGGTGTCTCGCGAAGCATGCGACGAAGCTGTTCTTCGTCGTCGATGGCCTGACCGTTCATCTGCAGGATGACGTCATGCAGCTGTAACCCTGCCTTGCACGCCGGGGCGTCATGGTCGACACCCGTGATCTCCGCGCCACGGGCTTCTTTCAGCTTGAGTACGACTGCCTGTTCGTCGCTGACGTCACGAAGGTCGACGCCAAGATATCCCTGCATATTCTTGCTTGAAAGACCCACCATCCGGAGCATGGCATCGTCGTGCAGCAGGTTGGTCTGAGCCCAGGATGGGGCTTCGCACAGCAGGCCAATGCCCGTGGCGAGAACCAGAATGCTGAATGATCTTCCGTGCTTCATCTTGCCTTCCTTGCATCCATCCCGGCTTGTTCACGGTGCTTTCGCTGTGACCTGGCTACTGAATCGAATCCGATCCTTGCAGCGTGTTGAAACTCACGGTGCGGATATTGGGATTCTCGTCCTGGGTGGAGACGGTGCGCAGCACCTGCCTCACGCTGGAGTCGTGCTGGACCGGCGTAAGAAGACTGACCGCAGCCATCCGGACCTGCGCATCGGGATCGTGCGCCAGTGCCTCAAGCACGGCATCGCGAACCCGCTGGTCCTGCGCGATGAAACTCTCCAGGCCCTCGAGAGCCTTCAGGCGAACGCCTGCATCTTTGTCGTAGCGAAGAGAGACCAGAAGTGCACCGCGAACGCCCTTGCCATCCTCTCTCGCGGAGCATTCATGACCAGCCTTGCATTCGCTGGCCAGCAACTGAACCGAGTTGGCGCGAACCCCTTCAGCAGAGGACGTCGTTGCTTTCATCAGCAGGTCGCGAATCTCCTTGGAGTCCAGCGAGCCCTCCGCCGTCTCCGGAACCATGCGGTTGTAATGGACCTGCACCAGCTCGGAATCGGGCGTGCGGTCGATTCCCGTGACATTGGCGATTACGCTCTGCGTGGGATTGGTATAGATCGGTCCCTGGTGTGGCACCGGCAGATTAGCCACCTGGTAGCGATTCAGAAAATTGCCCCCGAGGAAGCCGACTCCCACCAGCAGGGTCGCCAGCGCCGGAGCGCTGCGAACATGTCCCATCCAGATGAAGAAATTGGTTCTGAACCGTGTCAGGAAGCCGTGGGCCGGAATGGCGTCCAGGGCATCGTCCAGTCGCATCCGCGATTGCGCCAGTAAGTTTGGAGTCGGCTCGGCAACCGGAAGCGTCGCCAAATGGATTTCCATACCCTGCAGGATCTCCAGTTCGTCCTTGCACTCCCCGCAGGTCATCAGATGCTGTTCCAACGGGCCCGATAGCTCATCCGGCAGCTCGCCGTAGTACGCCAGGATCACGTTGTCTTTCGCCATCTCACACTTCATTTCCGTATACCTCTACCAGCCTCAAAAATTGCCGTGTTTTTCTGTCCGGGTCTATATGCCCGTCTTTTTTTTGGGGTACTGCCTAACTCTAGTTTCCTCGCAACTCCGCCAGATTCGCCCGCAACTTTCTCGTCGCTCTGAAGAGCGTATTCTTCGCGGTCTCCTCGGTCGTGTTCAGCATCTCGCCGATGGTGCGCAGCTTCAGTCCCTGGTAGTGCTTCAATTCAAAAACCATCCGTTCACGCGGAGTCAGCTTATCGAGGGCGGCCAGAATCCGCTCACCCATCCGTTTCCGCTCCAGCTCCCGCGCCGGGTTCGACATCGCGCGGTCGTCCGAGATATTCGCCAGCAGATCCAGTTCGTCGCCGCTGGAGTCCAGCACCGTCGCCGGATCCTCCCTGCGGCTCTTGCGCCGCCGGAGCTGATCGAGGCAAAGATTCGTTACGATCCGGTACAGCCATGTATAGAAGCTGCACTCAAACCGGAAGTTTCCCAGATGCCGGTAGGCCTTGATGAAAGCCTCCTGATGCACATCCTGGGCATCCTGCTCATTCCCAAGCATATGCAGCGCCAGCCGGAGAACACTCTGGTCATAACGCCGAACCAGGGTGTCGAACGCCGCTCGCTGGCCCTTCTGGGCCTCGCGGATCAACTCGTCGTCCTCAATGCGCTGTTGCGCACGAGCCTCGAGCTGCGCCGGTGTCAGCTTGCTGTTTCTTGCGCCGGATTGAGCCGCTGCCTTTGCCATCCCTGGCAACGATTCTACCGCCGCATCCCGCAAACCCAGCGCGAAAGGGCTGGATTGCCGACCCCGAGAGGTCAATGTGAGCCTGGAAGCAAGTTCGCTCCCAGGGGTAATCCCAATTGCTTCAGCCTTCATACGTCCGACTCCGGAGTCAGGAACGACATTTCCTGTTCAATAGACCCAACTCGTCCCTGAAAGGTAAGCAGACGGCCCATCGCCCCTCGTTACCAGGGCCTGACCCGTTCTTATAAACTTGACCCCATGCCTACCCGCTCCATCTCTCCTGGCCTCTTCGCCGATACCCCTGCCTCCTCGTCCACCGGCCAGACCGGATGGGTAACCGCCCACTGCGACGGCGGAGCCCGCGGCAACCCCGGGCCAGCCGGCTACGGGGCCGTCCTGACGGGGCCGGCAGGCGAGCCGCTGGCCGAGCTGAGCGAGTTTCTGGGGGTCCGTACCAACAACTACGCGGAGTACTCCGGCATGCTGGCCGTGCTGGAATACGCCCTGGCGCACGGCCATCGCAGGCTGCGGGTCGTCTCGGACTCCGAATTGATGGTCAAGCAGATCCAGGGGAAGTATCGGGTTAACTCCCCGGATCTGAAGCCCTTATGGCAGGAGGCGAAGAACCGGATCGCCCGCCTGGACGCCTTCGAGATCTCGCACGCGCTCCGACACAAGAACAAGGACGCCGACCGGCTCGCCAACCAGGCGATGGACCGCGGCATGAAACGGCCCCAGGCTCCCGGCCAACCGGCCCCGCCACCCCTCAAGGCGACGCCTTACCCAACGAAATCCTCGGCTCCGCCCGACCCCGATGCCCGACGAGTTCCTGCTTCCGGCGCAGGGATCATGCTGCGCGGCTTTACCCGCGATGGCGTCGTACATGTTCTGGGGGGCCAGACGCTGCCCGATGGCGTCTTTGTGAAGATCATCCCCGAGTAGGCCGTTCGCGACGTCAGGCAGCGTCCTTTTTGCGCGGTTACTGTTTGTCGAAAAAGTCCGTGCCCGAAACCTTCGTGCCCGTGGCGTTGGTTCCCTTTACCGTCGATTGCATCGTCTTCCCATCTTCCGACAGGACCATTCGACGCGTCCTTATCTCTTTCCCGTCTTTCATGTAGCGAAGCTCGCGAGTGTGTTTGCCGACCATCTTAGAACTAATGCCGTCGAAGTCGCCGGTCTCTACGGTGCCCATCCCTCCCTTTGCGGGAATGGTGTATTTCACCGACAACGGCGAGCCGTCGACGTACGTGCCCGTAGCTGTCACCTGAACGTTGTCGCCCTGCTCTTCAATAACGATGGTCACGTCCTTGGATGGAGTTCCGGTTGTATATTTGGTCTTCTCGGCATTGAGCTTCCACGTTCCTGCAAAAGAATCGTCGCTTGCAAGTAGCGGAGTGGCCAGAGCGAACAACACCAGCGCATACATGATCTTTCGCATAGCGTTACCTCGATGGCCCGGGACTATACTCCTCCCATCACAGGCGGTCTATGCGCCAGCTACCCCCTACGCCCGGCCTCTCTCGCTGGACCCCGCCAGGCGGGAACACAACTCCTCCACGTCGGCCATTTGCCGCAGCATCGTCTCCAGCTTTGCAGCGCCGACCTCTTTTTCCATCTGCGTCTGCATTCGGTCGAGAATTGCCGCCACTCGTGCAGCCCGTCTCCTGCCCGCCGGCTCCAGCTCCAGCAGAAATCCGCGAGCATCCTCCGGATTGATCCGCCGCCGCACCAACCGCTTCGCCTCCAACGACGAGACTGCATGGCTCACGTTGCCGCGCGTCGTCTCGAAGGTCCGCGCAAGCTCCGACGGCCTCACTCGTTTCTTTTCGAGAAAGATCGCCGCCAGCATAAGTGACTCCGAGAAGGTCAGCTCCTCCTGCTTCAGCAGGGCATTCAGTGATGACTCCATCCGACGCGCCATCCGGCTGGCCTGAAAGACCGGGCTCTGCTCGAGGAACGACTCAATCCGCATGTCTGCTTTCTCCTATCCACAAATTTTAGTTGAATCAATAAACTACTTATTAGCGAACAAAACTACTGCTGCAACGGCCCTCATCTCGGAGATCATCTTCCTGTGTATGCTCTACGGCCAGTCCTGCTCCTCGCCCTTGCCTCCATGCCGCTCGCGGCCCAACAGCCTCAGCTCTCTACGCAAGCGACGGCAGACCCGCAGACCGTCACCGTAACGACCGCCATTCCACCGATCCCGCTCTCCGAGTCCAACCGCTCCGTCTTTACGTTGGACACACGCGAACAGCCGCTGCTTTACAACAACGTCACCGATTACCTGCGGCAGGACACCACAATCAACCTGCAATCACGCGCTCCCGCCGGGGTGCAGTCTGATCTGTCCATCCGTGGCACGACCTTCGAGCAGTCGCTGGTCCTGCTCAACGGCCTTCGCATCAACGACCCCGAGACCGCTCACATGAACCTCGACATCCCGGTTCCTCTCGACGCTCTCTCCCGCGTCGAGGTGCTGCACGGCTCCGGCTCTACCTTCTACGGCTCCGATGCCATCGGAGGGGCCGTCAATCTCATCACCGAACGCCCAACGCCCGATACCCGCTTCAGCCTCATCGCCAAGTCCGGTGCGGGAAACTACGGCTCGCTCGAGAATCATCTGCGCGCGGACTTCAGCACGCCGCTGGTCAGCGAAGAGCTTACCGGCAGCCGTGACACCTCGAACGGCTTCATGCCCGATCGCAACTACTCGAGCAATGCGCTCGCGTCGGAGACGTGGCTAAGCCTGCTGAAGCCGGGGACGACGGACATCCTGCTGGCCACAAGCGACCGCCCTTACGGGGCGAACCAGTTTTACGGCCCCTATGACTCGTGGGAGCGCACCAAGGGCTGGTTCGCCGCGCTGCAGCAACAGTTGGGCCAACGCACCTCGGCGAGCTTTGCCTACCGCCGTCACACCGATCTCTTCGTCCTGTTGCTCGACCGCCCCAACTACTACCGAAACAACCACATCACGACGGCGTGGCAGTCGGCGCTGCGACGTGCGGATGCCATCGGGCCCAATACGACGCTCTCCTATGGGCTTGAGGCGAATGGTGACTCCATTCACAGCACCAATCTCGGTGTTCATGCCCGCAATCAGGGGGCGGGATACGTGAATCTGTCGCTGCGCTCGCTCGGCCGCTTCTCCCTCTCGCTGGGCGCGCGAGAGCAAGTCTTCTCCGGCGGAGATTCAGTCTTCTCGCCCAACATCGCAGCCGCCTATGCGCTCACCAGCACGCTGCGGCTACGAGCCTCGGTGGGACATGGCTATCGCCAGCCCACCTACCTCGACCTGTACTATTCGGACCCCACCACCATCGGCAATCCCAACCTCAAGCCCGAATCTTCCTGGAGCTATGAGGGCGGCGTGGACTGGACTCCGGCCAGCGCTCCCTTCACCCTTACCGCCACCGGCTTCAGTCTTCATCAGAAGAACGGCATCGACTACTCCAAGTACGACCTCTCGGAACCATGGCAGGCGACCAACGTCGCGAACTTCGCCTACAACGGAGGCGAAGCCAGCTTCCGCCTCCGTCTGCCAGCCTCCCAGCAGCTTCAATTGGGTTACACCGCCGTGCAGGCGACCTCGCCCCCGCCGGGTCTCATCTCCGAGTACGCCTTCAACTATGCCGCGCAGTCCGCGCTGATCGCCTGGAGCGGACAGCTTCCAGGGCAGCTCGTGGCGCGTTCGCAGCTTGCAGTCATCCAGAAGACGACGCAGTCGCCCTATCCACTGTGGGACCTATCACTCGCACGCAGCACCGGGCGTATCCGTCCCTATGTACGCGCCCTCAATCTCACCAACACGTCGTATCAGGAGATCCCGGGCGTACCCCTGCAGGGCCGCACCATCATGGCGGGGGCACAGCTGAACTGGTCTATTCGACGCTGACGTTCTTCGGCTTCGGCTCCTGGTAGATCGCCATGATGTTTCCGCCGGGATCCCGGAACCGTGCCGTGATCTCTCCCGGATCGCCGCCGATCGGCTGCACGATCTCGCCGCTATTCGCCTGAATCTTTTCGATCGCGGCCTCGGCGTCATTGACCATGATGTAGACCGCCAGCCCCGGCTCCTGAGGTGGCCTGCCCGTCACCCATGCTCCGCTTACCTGTCCAGTAGTGTCGTCGAAGGCCGTCGCGCCGTCCCCGCGCTGCCGGATCGTCCAGCCAAAGACGCGGCTGTAGAACTCCGACGAACGCGCAACGTCCATCGCAGGTATCTCGATGTAGCAGATCTTCCCGTTTGCAGGCTCAGCCATGCTCGCCTCCAGAACTTAGGAGGCAATCATAGACCGCGTGTACGACCGGCGGCTTTCTTCTTTGCCGCCGTCTTCGGGCCGGTCTTCGCAGCCTTCTTCGTGGCGCTCTTCTTTGCGGCCTTCTTTACCGCTCCGTTGGTGGCCAGCGGAAAAGCAGCTGCCCGCAGCGGCAGCCCCACTCGCGTTGGCATCGTCGGCGTGCTGAACAGGTCCATCTCGTCCTGCCTCCGGCGCGTCAGCCCCTTCAGCACCTTGCCCCTTGCCTTGTTCCAGCGCAGGAACTCCTTGGCAGCTCCAGCGGAATCTCCCGCGTTCAAGAGCCGCAACAACGTCGACTGCCCCAGGCTGGCGCAGCCAAGGTTGAACGTAAAATCCACCAGTGCATCGAACTGGTTCTGATTGATCGCTGACTTCACCGACTTGTTGACGCAGGTCACAGCCCACGCCACGTCGGCAGCCAGCAGAATCGACGCCTGCTCCTCGGTGATCGTCAGCCCCGGATGAACGTCGGTGCCGGTATGGCCATACCCGATGGTCCAGACGCCCACGCTATCCTGGTAGGCCGTCAGCTCCAACCCCTCGAAGCTCTTTGTCAGGGCCAGCCCGTCAGCACTGTACTTGAAGTTCGCCATCCACCCTCCGCTTGCCGAGATTGGTTACCGTGGGCCGACCTCTGCTTTATTTCGCCAGCTCTGCCTTCACCATTTCGCTCACCAGCTTACCGTCAGCGCGCAAGCCGTTGGCAAGAATTCGCTGCTGAACGATCTTCATCACCGTGCCCATGTCCTTGGGGGCGGGCTTGGTTCCCGCCTCGGCAAGCTGTGCGATGGCACCCTGAACCACGGTGCGAATCTCGTCCTCGCCGGCCTCCTTCGGGAGATAGCCTTCGATCATCCCAATCTCGACGCGCTCCTTTTCAGCCAGCTCGGGGCGATTGCCCTTGGTGAAGCTCTCCACCGACTCCCTGCGCTGCTTGATCAGCGTCGAAAGAATCTGCGACTCCTCGGCATCCGTAAGTTCCGCACGCTTGTCGATCGCCTTGTTCTTCAACGCGGACTTCACCATCCGAAGCGTCGTCAGCTTATGCTCGTCCCGCGCCTTCATCGCCGTCACAATGTCGGCATCGACCCTCTGGCCAATCGTCATGGCACATCTCCCTGTATCTGAAACTGACTCTTCATCATAGAACGCACGCCGACCGGCTGCCCGTCGCTACAATAGAGATATGATCCGGAAAACGCGCCTCTTCACTCCGGGGCCCACGCCCCTGCTTCCCGCGGCACAGTTCGCCATGGCGGCCGCCGATATCCACCACCGCACGCCCGAGTTCCGCGCCCTCTACACCCGCGTCCTCGCCCAGCTCAAGGAGTTCGTCGGAACCGTCAACGACGTCATCATCCTCTCCAGCGGTGGCACGGGAGCCATGGAGGCCTCGGTCTCCAATCTCACCTCGCCCGGAGATCGCGTCCTCGTCCTCACCGCCGGGAAGTTCGGCGAGCGCTGGACCTCGCTGACCAAGGCCTTCGGCTGCCAGGCTGATGTGGTTGAGAAGCCCTACGGACAGACCTTCACCCTCGACGAGGTAAAGGCCGCGCTCAAGCCCGAGACCCGCGCCGTCTTCGTCCAGGCCACCGAGTCCTCGACCGGCGTACGTCACGACATCAAAGGCATTGCGGAGCTGCTCAAGGCCGAGAAGTCCGAAGCCCTGCTGATCGTCGACGCCATCACCGGCCTCGGCACCACGCACCTCGACATGGACGGATGGGGAGTCGACGTCTTCATCGGAGGCTCGCAGAAGGCCGTCATGATTCCTCCCGGCCTCAGCTACCTCGCCATCAGCGCCCGCGCATGGGACCGCATGGAGTCCACCCACAATCCGCGCTACTACTTCGATCTCCGCAAGGAGCGCAAGAACGCCGCCAAGGGTGAGTCTGCCTACACGCCATCGGTCGCGCTGATCGCCGCGCTGGGAGCGTCGCTGGACTACATCGCCGGACAGGGCGGAGGAAACCTCGTCGAGGGGCGCAAGAAGCTCGTCGACAACGCCGAGACCTGTGCAGCCATGACCCGCTCCGCCGCAACCGCGATGGGCCTCAAGCTCTTCGCGCCCGTTGGATACGAGGCCGCAGCCGCGACCGCGATTCTGCCGCCTGACGGCACCGACTCCGGCGTCATCGTCAAGGGATTGAAGTCGCAGTTCGCCGCCATCGTGACCGACGGTCAGGGCGAGATGAAGGGTCATCTCTTCCGCATCGCGCACATAGGCTTCTTCGACTACATGGATACCATCGCGATCATCGGGGCTCTCGAACAGGTTGCGATCGCGGCCAAACTTCCCCTGCCCGGCTTCGCCTTCGGCAACGGCCTCATCGCCGCCCAGAAGACCTTCGCCGAGTTAACCGCAACGAAGTAATTTCCAGACGTAACGAAGCGAAAATGAAGCGCTCGACCGTCCAAGTCGTAGCTCTCCTCCTTGCGGCAGCCCTCGCCCTGATGGCTGGCTGCCGCAAGCCGGAGATGCAGCGCTGCGTAAACCCGCAGAACATCGTCGTCGATGACGATCTCTGCCACAGCTCCGGCGAACAGCGTGTGCTTGGGCAGAGGCCGGCGGCCAGCTCTTCCTTTCGCTATTACTACGGCGGCTCCGGCAGCACAGAGGGCGGCACCCTCGCTACTGGCGGCAGCTACATGCCTGAACGTGACCACACCTATGCCATCGCCGGCAGAGAGCATCAACACCTGAAAAACACGTGGCCTTTGGTTGGGATCGTTGGAGTCGCGGTCCTTCTCTTCTTCGCCTGGCAGGGGCGTAGAGGGCAGGTATGAGACGCTCTGCCAAAGTTACCGCACCGCTGCTCGCCTCGGTTGCCCTCTCCATGGCGACCGGCTGTCGCAAGCCGGAGATGCAGCGTTGCGTAGACGAGAACAATCGCGTGGTGGACGACACCCTATGCGCAAATCTACCCGCGGCGAATAACCAGCAATATCAAAATCTCGGAGGGCCGGGCTACATTCCCTATCACCCGCTGTATCACTTCTACTATGGCGGCTGGGGCGGATACGGTCTTGGCACAGTAGTAGGCGGCGGCAGCTATGCTCCATCCGGAGGTCGCAGCTATGTCACCCGGTTTGGAGCCACCACACGCGGAGGTTTCGGCGGCTCCATGTCATCGGGCCACGGAGGAGGCGAATAATGCGGCGTATCCCTATAAGTCCACGCGATGACTGGCAGCAGAAGGTCGCTTCGGCGGGACTCATCTTTCATTCGCCCGAGGACGGAGGAATGGATCGTCCGTACTGGGACGAGTCCGCTTGTTACGAATTCACCGCCGCAGAGATCGACACTCTCGAAGCGGCAGGCACGACGCTGCAGCAGATGTGCCTCGAAGCCGCCCAGCACATCATCGACAGGAAGCGTTACGCCGAGCTCGAGATTCCCGCAGAAGCCATCCCCGCCATCGAGTGGGCCTGGGAGAACGAACCCCCAGCCCTCTACGGACGCTTCGATATAGCCTTCGACGGTGCCGGGCCTCCGAAGCTGCTCGAATACAACGCCGACACGCCGACCTCCCTGCTCGAGGCGGCAGTCATCCAGTGGTCGTGGCTCGAAGAACAGTTTCCCAACGCCGATCAGTTCAACTCCATCCACGAGCGCCTCATCGCGAAGTGGCGAGATGTCGCGCCGTACCTCTCGAAGCCTGTCTACTTCGCCGGTCTCGACAATCCGGAAGATCAGCTCACCCTCGCGTATCTCTGTGATACCGCACAGCAAGCCGGTCTATCCACCACATCCATCCTGATGAACGACGTCGGCTGGAACGACGACCGCCAGGCCTTCGTCGATCTCGAGGAACGGCAGATCTTCTCCATCTTCAAGCTCTATCCGTGGGAGATGATGCTGGCCGAGGAGTTCGGTCCCGCCGCGCTCGATACTTATACGGCCATGCGATGGATCGAGCCCGTCTGGAAGATGCTGCTCTCCAACAAGGGCCTGCTCCCGATCCTGTGGGAGCTCTTCCCCAACCATGACTTTCTGCTCGAGTCCCACTTCGAGTCTTCCGCCTCTAAACCCCGCGATTACATCCGCAAGCCCCTCCACTCCCGCGAGGGAGCCAACATCACCCTCGTGCGTGACGGCAGGACATTGGCTTCGACCGACGGTCCCTACGATGGCCCGGCTATTCTGCAGGCCCTTGCGCCCGCCGCCTCCTTCCCGGACAATTCGAGACTCGGCGCCAGCCGCCATCCCGTTCTCGGCCTCTGGATGATCGATCAGCAGTGTTGTGGCCTTGGCATCCGCGAATCTTCCGGCCTCATCACCGATAACCTCAGCTCGTTCCTGCCGCATTACTTTATTTAGGTCGCAAAAAGACCCGCTCCCCACACAAACGTCTTCTCATGAAACCGTTCTTCCGCTACGATTCGGACACTCGCGGGTGTCTGCCATGTTGCGTTTCATCGGGGACCTAATTCGGCCGTATCGCGGCACATTGATCATCATCCTGCTCGCCATGCTGGTAGAGACGCTGATGAGCCTCGCCGCCCCGTGGCCGCTGAAGATCATCCTCGATAACGTCGTGGGCGATCACAAGATGGCTCCATGGCTGCACCACATCCTCGCCCCCATGCTCGAGCACGGCAATCGCCTGCAGACAGCCCTGATAGCTGCCTGCCTGTATGTCGTTATCTCTGCCCTCGGAGCCCTGGCCTCATACATCGACAACTACTACACCGAGAGCGTGGGCCAGTGGGTAGCTCATGACCTGCGCATGCGCATGTACAACCACCTGCAGCGGCTCTCGCTGGGGTACTACAACACCCACCAGACCGGTCCGATCATCAGCACGCTCACCACGGACATCCAGACCATCCAGGGATTCGCCTCGTCCTCGACGCTAAGCATTCTGGTCGACATGCTCACCATCCTCAGCATGCTTGGGCTGATGTTCTGGCTCAACTGGGATTTCACGCTGATCGCCGTCGCCGTCACGCCGTTTCTTCTGCTCTTCGTCTCGCGCTTCAAAAAAGCAGTGAAGAGCGCGACCCACGAGGTCCGCAAAGAGCAGAGCGCCATCATGGCCGTGGTCCAGCAGGGCCTGGAGTCCATGCAGGTCGTAAAAGCGTTCGGGCAGGAGGCCACCGAAGAGACCCTGCTGAAGAATGTGAGCCAGGCCACAGTAAGCGCCGCCCTCAAGGCACGCAGCGTAAAGGCTCTGCTGTCGCCCGTGGTGACGATCGTCGTCTCCATCTGCACGGCGATCGTGCTGTGGCGAGGTGCGGCACTCATTCTCACCGGGACCATGACCGTAGGATCGCTGACGGTGTACCTGGCCTATCTCAGCCGTTTCTTCAAGCCGGTAAAGGATCTCGCCACAACGACCAACGCCATCGCGCAGGTCACCGTCGGCGTCGAACGCGTCCGCGCCATCCTCGACACCGACACCATCATCCCGGAGAAGCCGGACGCCATCGAAGCCGGTGATTTCAAGGGCGAGATCGAGCTTCGCAACGTCGCCTTCGGCTACGACCCTTCCACCCCCGTCCTCACCGACGTCTCCTTCCATATCCGCCCCGGCGAGTTCGTCGGAATCGTCGGCCCCACCGGCAGCGGAAAGTCCACCGTCGTCAGCCTGATTCCGCGGTTTTATGATGTGCAATCCGGCGCCGTGTTAATCGATGGCGTCGATGTTCGCGACTACAGCATCAAGCCTCTCCGCGATCACATCGGCTATGTGCTGCAGGATACGGTCCTGTTCCACGGAACCATCTTCGAGAACATCGCCTTCGGCAATCCCCGCGCCGGCCGCGACGAGGTGATCGCCGCCGCAAAGCTCGCCAATGCCGACGAGTTCATCTCCCGCATGCCGCAGGGCTACGACACGCCCGTCGGCGAGCGCGGTTCGACGCTCTCCGGAGGCCAGCGCCAGCGCATCGGGATCGCGAGGGTTATGGTCCGCAACAGCCCCATCCTGTTGCTCGACGAACCCACGGCGGCCCTCGACAGCGAGTCCGAAAAGCTGGTCGTCGATGCCCTTGAAAAACTCATGAAAGGCCGAACCGTCATCGCAATCGCGCACCGGCTGACGACGATTCGCGATGCCACCCAGATCATCGTCATCTCCGGAGGAGTTGTCGCGGAGAACGGAACCCACGAAGAACTGCTGAAACAAAACGGACTCTATGCCGCCCTCTACCGCACGCAGTACGACACCGGCGCGGAAAAGGCAGTCTCGTAGAATGGTGGGGTCTCCTCCTATGGGCCCCCTGACGCACGTTCGGTAACGAAACAGAAACGAAGGAACAGGCGATGTCCCGCTCAATCATTATTCTTCCCGACGATTCGGCCAAACCCCTCCTCGACGCCATCTCTGGCGCCACCTCTTCGATACGGATCAAGATGTTCGTCTTCTCAGATCCGTCTCTGTTCGATGCGGTCGTCGCCGCACACAAACGTGGCGTGAAGGTGCGCGTCATGCTCAACCCCGAGCGCCGCGACGGAGAAAAGGAAAACGATGAGACTCGCAGCCACCTGAAGGCAATCGGCGTCGAGGTGAAGGATAGTAATCCTCACTTCGACCTGACTCATGAAAAGTCGATGGTCATCGACGACGCCGTGGCTTACATCCAGTCGCTCAACTGGGAGACCCGCAATCTTACCGAGACTCGCGACTATGCCATCGTCACCTCGCACAAGCACGAGGTCGACGAGGTCATTCAGTGCTTCGATGCAGACTGGGATCGCACGGAATTCGTATCGGGCGATCATTCCCACCTGATCTGGTGCACCGGCAACGGGCGGCAGCGTCTCTGCCACCTGATCGACAGCGCGAAGCACACCCTCTGGCTACAGAACGAGCGTTATCAGGATCCCGTCATCATCGAGCACGTCGTTCGCGCGTTCCGTCGGGGAGTAAAGATTCATGTGATGGCACGGCCGCCCCACAAGCTGAAGAAGGAAAAACTGGTAGAGGGCGTCAGCGGCCTGCGCATCCTTCAGGATCTCGACATTCCCATACGCAAGCTGAAGCACATCAAGCTCCACGCCAAGCTGCTGTTTGCCGATGATCGGCGCGCCATCATCGGCTCCATCAACTTCGCTCCCGGCAGCTTTGACAGCAGGCGCGAGCTGGCCATCGAGGTCGATGACGAACACATCACCAGGCGCCTGCACAAGACACTGCACGAGGACTGGGGAAACTCCACGCCCCTCGATCTGTCAGACAAGGGTCTTCTTGCCGAACTCAGGAAGACCGACCCCAATGTTGTGGAAGATCTGGGCATCGAGGATGTGAAACACAAATGAGCAAGCCATCTGCTTAAAAGAACCCTGAATCTTTCCGGCGACACAGGAACTCCTATACAAATTGGCGAATTTGAGTGACAACATGGCTCTCCCGCCCCTATTAGAATAGGAGTTACATGAAGATCGTCCTCGCAGAAAAAGTCTCTCCCGCTACCCTTGCCATCTTCCAGCAGGAACCAGGCTGGCAGGTCGTCACCGCCGATCAGATCAAGAATGGCCTACCCGCCGAGCTGGCCGATGCCGATGCGCTCGTCGTCCGCTCAGCTGTTCAGGCTGACGCCAAACTGCTGGAATCCGCACCGAAGCTTCGCGTCATCGGACGCGCCGGCGTGGGCGTGGACAATATCGATACCGACGCCGCCACCCGTCGCGGTATCGTCGTGATGAACACCCCCGGCGCCAACGCGATCGCCGTGGCTGAGCTGACGCTCGGATTCATGGTCTCGATGGCACGTTCCATCCCGCGTGCCAATTTCACCATGCACGATGGCAAGTGGGAGAAGAAGTCGCTGCAGGGCCGCGAGCTTCGCGGAAAGACCCTCGGCATCGTCGGCCTGGGCCGCATCGGCCTCGAGGTCGCCCGCCGCGCCCGCGCCTTCGGCATGGACCTGATCGGCTACGATCCCTTCATCGCGCCGGTTATCGCACGCGAAAACGACGTCACCCTGGTTCCCATCGACGAGATCTTCCGTCGCTCCGATTACCTCACGCTCCATGTTGGCCTCACCCCCCAGACCGAGGGCCTCATCAACGCGACCTCGCTCGCCATCATGAAGAAGGGCGTCCGCATCATCAACTGCGCCCGTGGCGAACTGATCGTCGAGCAGGCACTGGCCGACGCCCTCAAGAGCGGGCACGTCGCCGGAGCCGCCCTGGACGTCTTCCACAAGGAGCCATTGAAGGACTCGCCCTTCTTCGAGCTCGACAACGTCATCCTGTCGCCGCACATCGCCGGTTCCACCGATGAGGCCCAGGAGGCTATCGGCATCCAGCTCGCCCGCCAGGTGCGGGACTACCTCAAACTTGGTGTCGTACAAAACGCCGTCAATCTGCCCTCGCTCACGCACGAGGAGTACACCGAGATCTCTCCCTACATCGAGATGGCTGAGCGTCTTGGGCAATTCCTCTCGCACGCAACCCCCGGGAACCTCGAAAACATCCAGATCAGCTACACCGGTCGTCTCGCCTCCGGCAAGACCGACCTGGTACGCAACGCCGCCCTGGCGGGCATCTTCGCCGAATCCGAAGCGAACGGCGAGTCGCGCAGCACAGCGAATCGCATCAACGCCGCTGCCATCGCAGAAGAGCGAGGCGTCCGCGTCCAGGAAGACAAGAAAGAGTTCACGACTGGAGGGGCAGGTTCCGTCCTCAAACTTGTGCTGCACTCTTCGGAAGGCGACGCCTCGGCCTCGGCGACTGTGCTCCATGGCTCCTCGCCACGACTGCTCACCTACGATGGCATTGATATCGAAGCTCCGCTCACCGGTACACTTGTCGCCATCCGCAACCACGATGTACCCGGCGTGATCGGCCGTATCGGAACGATCCTGGGCGACAACTCGGTAAACATTGCGAACTTCGCCCTCGGCCGCTCCACCCGATCCCAGCGCGTCCCGCAGGGCCAGGCGCTCGCTGTCGTTCAAATCGATGTCCCCAGCGTCGCCACGGCAAATGCAGTCGTCGAATCGCTGCGCAAGGTCGAAGCCATTGCCAGTGTTCGTCTGATTGAGCTTGGCAAGCTGTAGCTTGAAAAACCCCGAGGCCCTGCATCCGCTCGATGCAGGGCCTCTCTTTGTCTCGATTTAGAATCATAGAAGACACTTGTCCGCGCTCTTCGCGGACCGCAGCCAAAGCCAGTCACATCACAGGAACGATCACAACCATGCCCCTCTACGAATATGAATGCACGGAATGCCACGAACGAACTGAGAAGATCCAGAAGTTCTCCGATCCCGAGATCACCGTCTGTCCCCATTGCAGCGGACATCTTGAGCGAGTCATCTCGGCTCCTGCAGTGGCTTTCAAGGGCGGTGGATGGTACGCAGACGGCTACGGTAATGCGAAGCCGAAGTCTTCCGAATCGAAGACCACCGACTCAAAGAGCGCGAGCACCTCTTCAGACACCTCAAGTACGCCTGCTGCCTCCGCACCTGCTGCTCCTGCACCCGCTGCCTCGTCCGACAAGAAGTAGTCTCGCCTCGGTCAGGCTTCAGGAAGCAGCTCAATCAATTCCTGCTCACCATCGAGCAGGTAGTAAGCGATGAACCGCATCGTCTCCGTTTCCGATGCGTTGCCGAAATGAATGACGACCTTGTCGGCAGGCTCGTAGAATGCGCCGCCAGCCTTTAGCAACTGCGGCTCTGCCTCGTCTTCGCACTGAAACAGCGCTGTTCCATCCGCGATATACCCGACAACAGGACAGGGATGAAGGTGTCGCGGGGTTCGCTGTCCCGGTTTGAAGGAATCTCACGTACCTCCACGCGAGTTACCCGGCGTTCTCCGAGCAAAGCCGTCAGGAGAGGCTTGCGAACGATTGCATCGAGATTCATGGGCCTTTGGATTCCCGACGGCACCTCGAGGATTCGGTTTCTAGCTCTTCTTCGCGGGAACCTTCTTGCCTTCCTTGCGAGCCTCCGACAAACCAATAGCGATCGCCTGTTTGCGGCTGGTCACCTTCCTGCCGCTGCGTCCGCTCTTCAGCCTGCCACGCTTCATCTCATGCATCTCGCGCTCGACGTTCTTGCCTGCCGATGGACTGTACTTCCTCGAACTCGACTTCCTGGAGGTCTTCTTCGCCGCCGATTTCTTCGCCGCCGACTTCTTTGCTGTCGATTTCCTGGTGGCCTTCTTGCTCGGACTCTTCCTACTAGTGCTCTTCTTGGCAGATGACTTCTTCGCAGATTTCTTGCTTGCCTTTTTCGTTGCCATAACTATCCTCCCAATCTATCTGAGAAGGCAGAATGCGTTCTGCGAGTTGCATCCATCGGGCTGAGATTCAGCGCCTCAATGCGTCTTGCGTCTTCGTCGCCACAGCGCGACACCAGCCAGCAATAGCCACGCTGTAGCTCCAATCACACGCAGAAGCATTCGGTGCATCCACGTTGTCGTGCGCTCCAGCGAGCCCTCCTGCCATGCGGTCTTCACGCGTGTCAGATCCTGCGCGAGCCCCGGAATGGTGATCGCGCTTAAGTCATCCGTTGGAAGCGAGCCGAAGATGCGCTCCGGCCCTGGCAGCCCACCCTCATGATCTTTCGGGATCTCAGCCATCATCGCGTTTACTTCAGCATCACGTGGATCATCGAAGAGAGAGATCTCCGCTGTGTTGGGAAACAGCGTGTCCTTACCCGTCATCTTCTTTTCAATCGCCGCAACACCGTCCTGGCACACACCCAGCGGATAGTAGCCACCGAACGGAAGATCGGGACGCCGCAGGTGCTGGTGCGCATAGGCCACCACCATCCTCCCCACCAGCCGAGTCACCTCAATCGCATCCTTGTCGCGATACTCATGCGCGTGCCGTCCCAGCACCCACGCCTGGTCCTGCGTATCCATGGTGCGGAACTCGCTCTTGCCGTCGATGCCAAAGTACCAGCTCACATTGGCGTTGATGCCGGGCTTATCTTTGGGGGCCCGAATCTCCCACTCATACTCCGCATGGCTCACCGGTACAAGGAGCGATCGCTTCTCGCCTGGAATCGCGATCTGCGAATCAATCCAGAAGGGCATCATCACCTCCTGCCCCCTAAAGTGGAAATGTCCGAAGTTCGCGAAGTAGCGGGCATCGAAGACCGCTACCGTGTGTCCGCTCGCCATCAGCGCTGCAATCAGCCCCTCCGGCGTAAGGGCTGTCTGCCCATCGATCACTGCCGTGGCCCGGGCAATCCCATTCAGTTCATTCAGACTCAACCGATTCAGCACATCGGCCAGCCGCTGGCTCTCCGCATGCATTGGGGCAAGTTGCGGATTCGGTCCGTCGCCGCGCTCGACGCCTGCGCCGAGCGCGGTCACGATGCCTTCCGTCGTGAACCCCGGCAGAGTGGATGGCTTATCGAGATCGACCGTCTCGGCCTTCTCCAGCGTATACGGGCCGAGATCGATGTACGGTTGGATGCGCTCCGTTGTGACCGCCCCGCTCTTCGGCAGACCATCCGTGCTGGACGCGGTGCCTTCCTTGTCGCCTCTCTTCGCGACATAGTGCCCAGCCAGCTTCACCGTCGGGTTAATGCCCTGAATGGTCCATCCGGGAAAGCGATCGAGCCCCTGCCAGTCCTTGCCCAGAATCAGCTCCCGCAGCCGATGGATCAGGTCCGGCGACATCAGCGCGGGGCCCTGCTTGTTGCCGTTGAGCTGTGACAGCAGCGTTTCGGTGAAGCCCGGCGTTGCCGAAAGCTCGCGCATCATCCCCGACAGCAGGATTGTATTTGGCGGCAGCGGTTCTTCAGGCACCACGTAGGTCTCGTCTCCTCTGCACCCGAGCAGCGCCAACGATAGTACCGCAGCCGTCGCACACATCCGCAGAAATGATGCGGCCCTTCGCATCCGCCTATTAGAACGCAGGAAGGCCAAGGCCAATCAACATTTTTTCGGAGAGAGGAACTGCCTCAGGCGTCCAGCTTCTTCACCACCAGCTCATTCAACAGCCCGGGATTCGCCTGGCCCTTCGACAGCTTCATCACCTGGCCCACAAAGAATGCCGAAACCGTCTTCTTTCCTCCGCGATACTGCTCTACCTGCTTCGGATTCGCCGCAATCACCTCGTCGATCATCTTCTCGATCGCACCCGCGTCCGAGATCTGCTGCGGCCTGTCCCGTTCGTAGATCTCCGGAAAATCCTTGCTCTCGGCAAAGCTCGAATCCAGCAGTTGCTTCAGCTGTTTGGAGCTGATCGTTCCCGCCTCCATCAGATCGGCAGCAGCCACGATGCCGTCGAGCGAGACCGGAGACTGGTCGTCGCTCAGCTCTGCCGCCCTCAGGCGCATCGTAATCTCGGAGAGCAGAATCGATGCCACGCGCTTGGCAGACTTCGCCTTCTTCGCCGCCGTCTCGAAGCGATCGGCGAAGTCGCGCGTCGCCGTGATGGTCGCGGCATCCTGTTCGTTGAGGCCATACTCCGCAATCATGCGTTCCCGCCGTGCCTCCGGCAGCTCCGGCATCATCTTAAGAATCTCGGCCTGCCACTCAGCACCTACTACGAGCGGCGGAAGATCCGGCTCCGGGAAGTAGCGGTAGTCATGCGCCTGTTCCTTCGAACGCATCGAGTACGTCCTGCCCTCGCCCGAGTTCCACAGCCGCGACTCCTGCACCACGCGGCCGCCATCTTCGAGCACACCAATCTGCCGTTCGATCTCGTACTCCACCGCGGCGCGAATATAGCGGAAGCTGTTGACGTTCTTCACCTCGGCCTTGGTTCCGAACTGCTTCGCGCCCTTCAGCATCACGCTCACATTCGCATCGCAGCGCAGCGAGCCCTCTTCCATATTGCAGTCGCTCACGCCGGTGTAGAGCAGAATCTCCTTCAGCTTCGTCAGATACTCGAAGACCTCGTCCGCTGTGCGCAGGTCAGGCTCGCTCACAATCTCCACCAGCGGGGTGCCGCAGCGATTCAGGTCGATGTACGTCCGGTTGATCGAGTCGGCAAAGCCATCGTGGATGCTCTTGCCCGCGTCTTCTTCCATATGCAGGCGCGTAACCCCGATGCGCTTGGTAATCGGCGCGCCGCTCCCGTCCAATGCCGGAACTTCGATCCAGCCGTTCTCGGCGACCGGCTTGTCGAACTGCGAGATCTGATAGCCCTTGGGCGAGTCAGGATAAAAGTAGTTCTTCCGCGCAAAGACGCTCGTCTCGCGAATCTCGCAGTTGATCGCCTTCGCCGCCAGCACCGCATACTCCACGGCCCTCCGGTTCAGCACCGGCAATGCGCCCGGCAGGCCAAGGCACGTCGGGCAGGTATGCGTATTGGGCTCGCCGCCATACTGGTTCACGCAGCCGCAGAACGCCTTTGACTCCGTCAGCAGCTGAACGTGAACTTCGAGCCCGATCACGGGCTGGTACTTGGCAAGAATCTCCGGCGAAAGCGCAGTGGCAGTGGACATAGTCAACACGATTCTACCAAGGGCCCTCGTTCCTCCGCTCCATGGCAAAAGCCGCCGTTCCACCGCCCATCCCTCAGAAAAAGTGCGAACCACCAAAAACGAGGTCAGAAAAAATGCGACCAGCCAAAACGAAGTCAGAAAAGTGCGACCGCCAAAAACGAAGTCAGAAAAGTGCCCCGCCGAAAACGAAGTTAGAAAAAGTGCGCCCGACAAAACGAAGTCAGAAAAATGCGACTAGCCGAAAACGAAATGTCATCCCGACCGGAGCGCAGCGGAGTGGAGGGACCTGCGTCTCCTCTCCCGCAGCAAAAATCTGCGCACCAGAACGAACACGCATATCCAGCCAGAATTCGCTCCACTGCAAACATAACCTTGCATCGATTCCATCTCCAGCGCGTCTCTCACAGTATGGGTGCGCTTCGACTTCGCCTCCTCCTTTGCATCGGCGTCGCGCTATGCGCGCTTCCGGCAGCGTTCGGGCAAAAAGCTGACGTCTCTCCTGCGCCGCATCCCGCTCTGGTCGGATACTTTCCGCAGTGGGCGCTGTACGACGACCAACCCTACCTTGTCAAAAACCTCATCTCTCCCGGCGGCAAAGCCCCGCTCGTCGACCAGATCAACTACGCCCAGGGGTTCGTGACCAATGGCCGCTGCTCGGTTGCAGACCCCAATGCCGACCTCAACTTCACCTTCAACGCACAACAAAGCGTCAACGGCATCGCGGACTCACCATCTCAGCCCTTTCGTGGTCACCTCCATCAGCTTCAACTTCTCAAGCGCAAGTTCCCGCACCTGCGCATCCTCATCTCGCTTGAAGGCCGCGGCTCGGACTTCGCCCAGGATGCCCAGCCGGAGAATCGCCAGGCCTTTGTCGCCTCCTGCGTGGATATCTTCCTCAAGGGCCACCTCGCTCCCGGAATCGAAGCCCCCGGCCTCTTCGACGGCATTGATGTCGACTGGGAGTTCCCCCATGAACCCGATGCCGCCAACTTTCAGGCTCTGCTGCGGGAGTTCCGCCGACAGATGAATGCCGTCCGCCCCGCCCTCAAGCTCACCATCGCCGTCGGTCACACGCCGCACATGTATCCCGGTACCGACGTTGCCGCCGTCGCCTCGCTCGTCGATCAGGTCGGCCTGATGACCTACGATTTCATCGGCCCCTGGAGCGACACCACCGGCCTTCTCGCGCCGCTGTCCGCCGCGCCCGACTTTGACGGAGGAACCGTCGCCCGTTCCATCGAAGCCTGGCGCCAGTCAGGCGTTCCCACCTCCAAACTCCTCATGGGCGTGCCCTTCTATGCCTACGGATGGCACCAGGTCTCCGACGATGCCCACGGCCTCTTTCAGGAAGGGCAGGGAATCCACGGCGATCGTCCTTATCCCTATATCCAGGGCCTCATCGAACACTCCACCGTCTATCGCGATCCCATCTCGCAGGCGCCCTGGCTCTTCGACGGAGACGTCTTCTGGACCTACGAGGACCCCGTCTCGATCGCGTACAAGGCCGGCTTCGCCCGCGATCAGCGGCTCGGCGGCGTGATGATCTGGGAGCTTGGGGAAGACGACGCCTCGGCCGTTTTATTGCGTGCCGCCCATCGGGCCCTGAACGAAGACGCCGCGCCGGAGATCGCCACGCCGGAGCTGAAGCCCGTCTCAGCCTCTCCTCTGAACCGAAACCGCCTCCAATAAAATTTTCAGCCATCGTCATTTTTCAGCCATCGTCATGCTGAGCTGAAAACCGAAAGAATCCCAGTATCTTTCCCGCCTCGCACAAATATCCGTCTGCCCCCGGGCGTTGCCGGTCCTCCCTGCATCTCACTCACCACAATGGCCTTTCGACTCCGACCACGCCAACCGGCGGCGCCCCCTCCTCCTCCTCCCGCGCAGATGCATCTCGAGCGTCCCAGCGCGCAGGACATCTATGAGCAGGTAGCGAATAACGCCCGTCAGGAGCTGGGCCGGTCCGGCGTCTCACTCTTCATCTCCGGCATCGCCGGCGGCATCTTCATGGGCCTCTCCGGTATGGGGAACGCCATCGCGATCGCCCTGCTCACTCCTCCTGGAACCAAACCCACAGCCGCCACGTTGTTTATCGGTAAGATGTTCTACCCGTTGGGATTTATCGCGGTCATCCTGGGCCGCTCCCAGCTCTTTACGGAGAACACCCTCTATCCGGTAGCGCTGGTTCTGGCAGAAAAACAACACCTCTGGAAGACGTTGCGTCTGTGGCTGATCGTCCTCGGTGCCAATATTCTTGGAGCCGCGGCCTTTGCGGCCCTGGCGTCGTTCACCGGTGCTCTACGGCCCGAGTTCGTCGGCGCACTTTCGTGGCTGGGGCTGGAGGCGGCGGCTCGCCCGGCCGCGACCATCTTCTGGAGCGGTGTCGTTGGCGGATGGATCATCGCGACGGTGGCATGGCTCGTCTCCGGGTCCCATTCCATCACCGGCTCGGTGATGATCATCTGGATGCTGGCCTTCGTGGTTGGTCTGGGCGGCTTCGCCCACTGCATCGCCGGCAGCGGAGAGGTCCTCACCGCAGTCTTCCTCGGCCATGCTCCCCTTCTGACCTTCCCACGATGGCTCATTCCGGCCGTCGCAGGCAATATCTGCGGCGGTGTAGGCATGGTGACCCTGCTCGAGTACGGACAGGTTGTCTATGGCCGCGATGCCGAAGCAGAGGCACTTCCACCCGCACCAATCGCCTCCGTCGCCGATAAGGAACCGGAGATCTGATCTCGAATCAAGCTCATCATTCTGCGTTATTTAGAGAGCACCTGCCTTTCGTTTCTCAGAGGGAAGAGGTATCCTTTTCGGTCTCGCGCCCTGGCGTTTCGACTGAATCAGTTGACCCGTCCATCGCCGACACGGTAAACTCATTAAGTTTGGCGCTGTGGCCAGTGTGTCCCAACGTCAGGTATGGCAGGGTTTGAGCCGAAATCAGCTCAGGCGAGCCGGCCTGATACACCACTCCCGCAACCGCCCCATGCAGCACAATTCATCAAGGAAGCGGCCACGCTCCCACGAGCGAACGCTTAGAGGTTTTAGCCATGTACGCAGTCATCCGCACCGGCGGCAAGCAGTATAAGGTCGCTCCCGGCGACACCCTGAAGATCGAAACCACCCCCCACCAGGACGGAGCCATCGAGTTTTCCGACGTCCTCGCCGTCTCCGGCGAAGCGGGCAAGTTCGAGGGAGATCTGAACGGAGCCAAGGTGACCGCGTCGGTCGTAGGCGAAGGCCGTGGCGACAAGATTCTCGTCTTCAAGCTCAAGCGCAAGAAGCAGTACAAGAAGATGCAGGGTCACCGCCAGAACTATGTCGAGGTCAAGATCAACGAGATCTTCGTGAACGGCAAGTCGCTCCAGTAACCGCCGTTCGCAGTTTTGCTGGTTACCCCAAAATTCAGACTTTCAAGCGTAACGCTCCAGGCGAGCGGCGCGAAACGAGGCAATCGAAATGGCACATAAAAAAGGACTTGGTTCTTCCAAAAACGGTCGCGACTCAAATGCACAGCGCCTCGGCGTGAAGCGCTTTGGCGGCCAAACGGTCACCGGCGGCTCCATCCTGGTTCGCCAGCGTGGGACTCCGCTGAAGCCCGGCCTCAACGTCGGCCGCGGCAAAGACGACACCCTGTTTGCGAAGATCGACGGTGTGGTCCGCTTCCAGGATCGCGGCCAGCACGGCCGCTTCGTCTCGATCGACCCGATCGCGATCGCGACCGCATAAGCCAGCGCAGTTTAGAAGAGCCCTGCTTCGGCAGGGCTCTTCTGTCGTTGTGCCATCAAGCTTCCTCCTACCCCGTGACCGCGAGTGGGCGCTTTTCGGAGTAGCCAGTGGTGGAAGGCTTCGCGTTGTCACTTTGACGCGAGATGGGACTCCTGAATCTGCGCGACGGGCTTGCCTTTCTCATTCAGAACGACCTGCGCCATCGGGGTGCGGTGATCGTGGGTAAAGAGCACGAGCCACTTCTCCGGGATGGCTCGCTGGTAGAAGCGCTTCCTCTGCGCGATGCACTCAAGAGGATCGAGATCGTAGCCCATCACCCAGGTCGTATCGAGATGGGATGAGGTGGGAATCAGGTCGGAGATGTAGCAGGCGTGCTCGGAGGCTCCTGCATGGGAGCGCGACTCGATGTGCACTGCCATGAGCTGGCGGGTGTGGCCAGGAAAGAGCTCGACCGAAACTCCGGGAACGATCTCCGGCTTTCGGCGGATGCCTTCTGTGGTGAGCAGCGTCATCTGACCGGACTCGATCAGCGGATCGTAGTTCGGCGAAAGGTAGCTGACGCGATCGCGATCGAGCTGCAGGTGACCATGCTCGACCTCTCCGCGGTGGGCGAAGTAGCGAGCGTTGGGAAAGGTTGGCGTGACCAAGCCGTCGGGCTGAAGCGTCGTGTTCCAGCCGCAGTGATCGAAGTGCAGGTGCGAGTTGATGACGATGTCGACCTCTTCGGGGCGCACTCCGGCGGCGGCGAGCGATTGAGGCAGAAGCTCCTGGTTCTGGTGAATCTCCCGCATCTTCTCGCTCTGCTTGTTGCCAATTCCGGTCTCGATGACGACGGTGTGGCTTCCCGTACGGACAACCACCGTGTTCAGTCCAAGGAGGATCCTGTTCTGCTCATCGGCGGGCGCGCGCTTCTGCCACAGCGTCTTCGGTACGACACCGAACATCGCCCCGCCGTCGAGCAGATAGGTTCCGTCCGTGCAGACTGTGAGCTCGAAGCTGCCAAGCGGAACGCGCGCACGCACCAAGTCGGCCGCGTCGGGGAGGTGGAGGTGAGCATCGTCCATCATCCTGACCATGGTACTGGCCAGGATGATGGACGTGAAAGGTCGATGTCAGGCCTGCGGAGCGTGCGCTGCTACGACCATAATCTCGGCGCTCAGAGGCACGCTTTCGATCGCAGCTACGACCGCAGGAGGAGCATCCCGCTTGTTCTGGAAGCACTGGCGGCAGAGCACCGGCCTTCCTTGTGTGGGTTTGAAGGGAACCGTGGTTTCGATCCCGCAATCGGAGCAGACCGTACGAGTCTCAGTCCGCGAGATTCCGGCTGCCGCAGGACCAGCTCCCGGACGCGCCGAAATCCCTGCTCGCCGAGATTTGCAGGGCTTGCATCGCTTGGGATCGTTCTTGAACTGTTTATCGAAGAAGAAGAGTTGTTCGCCGGCAGTGAAGATGAACTCTCCACCGCAATCTGCACACGTTAATAAACGATCTACAAATTCCATAGCCGCGTCTCCCGGAAAATGCGGGACAGGTCGACAGCTCATGGAATTTCAAATGCAGGCTCCCTGAGCAATCATCCTGCCGTAGTGGTGGCACGTAGGCCTGGGGACCGCCAAGATGGCGGAAAGAATGCAATTCAACGAGCAGCCGAACACAACAGGCCTCGGTGCTTTGCCTAGTCGACAGCGGGAGTCTATCGCCGGCATTTCTAGAACGCCACCTCTCTTTGGTAACCTATCGAGAGGTGACGTCCTTTAACGGAGCTATTGATTAGTCCTGCTCCTTGCGGACTTTCTTACGATTACGCTTGCGGGCGAGCGCTTCTTTGACGCGCTTCTTTTCGCCCGGCTTCAGGTAGAAGGAGTGACGCTTGACTTCTTTAATAATGTCTTCTGTCTGCACCTTGCGCTTGAAGCGACGCAGGGCATTTTCAAGCGGTTCGCCTTCTTGAACTCGAACCTCTGCCAAGAAAAACACCTCCAAACATTCCCAGAGAGGGACAGTGACAGGATACTTCATTCCTTCCAATAAGTGTTAGGAATTGAATGAATCTTCTACTTTCGGAAGCTCACTTGCCATGGGTGGGTACCCACCCATATGTTTCTTTGTAAAATATTCAATATAAACAGTTTAGCTGGGTACCTTCTATATTCCTAAAAGAAGTGCGTTCAATCCACGCCAATCCCATTTTCTATATCCCTGCGATCTAATCTCTCCCCACGTTCTAGTGTATAGAAACGCAGGGTATCATTCGGCAAATGTATCTTGTTGTTTTGTAATAACTTATGCCTTTATGAGCTTGACAGGTTTCAACACTGTTCTTTGGGTAGTGGAGCGGACAGCCGTAGAATCTCTCTTTGTGGGGGATGGGAATGATCAGGAGCTATCAGGGCAAAACGCCGGTTGTGCCGGAGAGCTGTTATGTGGATGTTTCCGCTCAGGTCATCGGAGACGTGGAGCTGGGAGAACAGGCCAGTATCTGGATGAATGCAGTAGTCCGGGGTGATGTGAACTCAATCCGCATCGGGGCAAAGAGCAACGTGCAGGACTGCGCGGTGCTGCATGGAATGCGGTACCTGTATCCGGTGACGGTGGGGGAGATGGTCACGATCGGCCATAACGCTACGGTCCATGGGTGCACCCTGGAGGACAACGTTCTTGTCGGAATCGGAGCGGTGATCCTAAATCATGCTCATGTGGGAGAGGGATCGATTGTCGCGGCGGGAGCCGTGATTCCGGAGCATGCCGTGATTCCACCCCGGTCGCTGGTTGTGGGGATTCCGGGGAAGGTGAAGAGGGAGCTGGGCGAGGAAGATCAGAAGTTGATTGCACGGTATGCGGAGAACTACCTGGACTATACGGCGATCTATCTTGCGGAGATGAAGAAGTAAAGTCCAGGGATGGACGCGCTCGTTCCTCCGGACCTCACGAGGACGATCGCTTCGTCCTGCGGACTTCGTTCATGCCTTCGGCAGAGTTGATGCCGCTTCGCGGCGGCTTTCAGAGGGCCAAGCCTGAAGGCTTGGCAAGGGGAGGGTGTTCCAATTACCTGTCTGCTGGCTTCTGAATGCACCGAAAAAGGCGACCCGCATCGGTCCTCGGCTCTCAAAGGACTGGAGATCAAGTTGTCGAGGATCGACGGAGGGAAGCAGGATGATTCGAATGTCCTGCCCTTCGATATAGCGGATATCTGCTTTACCTCCCGATAGCCGCGCCAAAACAACGGTATTTCGTGAGTTCACAACAGAACTTGGACCAGATTGCTGCGTGTCAATAACAGCTGTCTCCACAGGTGATCTCGGACTGGCTGCTGTCAGGCTGGATCGCGAACATCTGAATTCGACGTTTCGGCTTGGAAGAGTGCTGTTGTCCTGCGGCAGCGATTGCGACCAACAACAAGGCTAGACTTGGGAAAGGTTTCACCGGGGGGCAGGATAGCATGCGAATGATGCAGCCGCTTCGCCCGCCCCTTAAGCCCGCCCCCCTTTACGGCTGACAGGCGAGGACCGCACCTCTCCGCCTTCGTTTATTCCGGCTGTAGAGATGGGGAATAAAGACGAAGGCGGACGTAAGATATAGGCGGATCCAGTTAGGAAATCCGGAGGTGAGGGCGATGGTGCAGGCTGAGGTCTCGAAGGTACGTGGCTTGGGACTGAGTGAGCTGGCTCCGCGGGTGGTTCAGTCGGAGATTCGCGCTATGACCGTGGAAAGCGACCGGGTTGGCGGAGTCAACCTGGCCCAGGGCGTATGCGACACCGAGGTTCCCCAGGTGGTGGCCGAAGGCGCGATTGCGGCGATCCACGAGGGCCACAACATCTACACCCGGCTGGATGGAATCGCGCGGCTGCGACGCGCGATTGCCGAGAAGACAGAGCACATGCAGGACCTGGTGGTCGATCCGGAGCGCGAGGTGCTGGTGACCAGCGGGGCTACGGGAGCTTTCCATGCGGTGGCTATGGCGCTGTTCGATCCGGGCGACGAGGTTCTCCTGTTCGAGCCGTTTTATGGCTACCACGTGGGCACGCTGCGTTCGCTGCGCGTCGTTCCGGTAGCGGTGGAGCTTGAAGGTCCGCAGTGGAGCGTGGATCTGGAGCGGGTGCGCGCAGCGATTACCTCGAAGACGCGGGCGATTGTGGTGAACACGCCCTCCAATCCGGCGGGAAAGGTATTTACCCGCCACGAGCTCGAGGGGCTGGCGGAGATTGCCCGCGAGTTCGATCTGTTTGTTCTGACGGACGAGATCTACGAGCACTTCATCTACGGGGATGCGAAGCACGTATCTCCGGCGGCCATCGACGGGATGCGTGAGCGGACGATTGTGATGTCGGGCTACTCGAAGACGTTCTCGGTCACAGGGTGGCGCATCGGGTATGTGATCGCGGATGCGAAGTGGATTGGGGCGATTGGATACTTTCACGATCTGCTTTACGTTTGCGCCCCTTCGCCGTTCCAGCATGGGGTGGCCGCGGGTATCGAGAGGCTGGGGAGGACGTTCTACGCGGGCCTGGCGATGGAGCATGAGACCAAACGCGAGATGCTGGTGAGCGCGCTGAGCGATGCGGGGATGACACCCCATGTTCCGGATGGTGCGTACTACATTCTGGCTTCGACGGCGGGTCTGGGCGGTGTGCTGAGCGGAGACACAGCGGCGCAGAGGGCACGGTCGCTGCTGGCGAAGACCGGTGTGGCGGCAGTTGCGGGATCGGCATTTTTTCGAGCGGGAAAGGGCGAGGATTTGCTGCGATTCTGTTTCGCGAAGAAGGATGAAGATCTGGCGGACGCCTGCCGGAGGCTGCGCGCTCTGCGGTGAACTTTGCAGACGAGATCGAGTGCATCACAGGGCAGGCAGGGCGTCGCGGTAACCTTCGTAGACGCGGTCGAAGACAGCATCCCAGCTACAGGCGAGGGCGTACGCTCGCGCAGCTGTACGCATCTGCGCAAGTCGAGTGCGGTTCTCTGCGAGTGCGGCGATAGCGGGAACGAATCCTTCATCCGAGGTAACGAATCCGGTCTCCTGGTCGCGAACGATGTACTTGGGACCGCCTCCGGGCGTGACGACGGCCGGAACCCCGCTCGAGAGCGCCTCGAGGACGACGTTGCCGAAGGTGTCGGTGTGTGAGGGGAAGACGAAGAGGTCCATGTCGGCGTAGGCGCGGGAGAGCTCGGCGCCTCGCAGGACGCCTGGAAAGTCGGCCCGGGTGAGCGAAGCGCGGAGGCCAGCCTGTTCATTGCCATGTCCGACGATAAGGAAACGGAAGTTGGAGATGCCGAGATCGAGGAGGCCGCGTTCGAGGCGTGCGAGCAGGGCGACATTCTTCTCGACGGAGAGGCGGCCTACGTAGCCGAGGACGAGCGTGGAGTCGTCGATAGACCGGGTGCGGTGCTCGGGGGAGAACTGGACGGTGTCCACCCCTCGCTGCATGAGATGGCAGGGCCGGTGGGTGGCCTGCTCGAGCATGCGGCAGAGCTCTTCGTTGGGCGCATAGAGGACGCGCGCGAGGGAGTAGAAGCGAGTGGTAGCCCATAGCGAGGAGGCCTCGACGCGCTGTTCGAGGCTCGCTGCTGCCGGCTTCGAGATACGACGGGTGAGCCAGTCGAGCCGGCGGGCGGCGTACTCGTGGACGTTGGTGTGCCATGAGGCGGCGAGCGGAATCTTCTGCTCCCACGCAAAGTAGGCGCCAAAGATGCCAAGCTCGCTGGGGCCGGTGATGTGAATGAGGTCGGGCTTGAAGCGGAGGAGCTCGCGGCGAATGACGCTGGTGTGGCGAAAGAAGAGCGGGTCGAACTGGAGGTCTTTTTCGATGCGAACGGCGGCGCGAGATCGCCTGAGCTCGAGAGTGCGGAGCTCGGTGACCTGTTCGAAGGTGTGCGGACGGGTTCCGGCGCGGATGCAGAGGAAGGGCAGCGCGTGTCGCTCGGCATAGGCGACGAAGTTACGGCTGGTGTGTGCGACGCCATTGATCTCGTGGAACGAATCGGGGAGATAGGCTACACGAGGAACGCGCACGGCATTAGAGTACAGCGCGATCTGGGGATACGCTGCTAAATTCGTCGCTCTAGGCCTCCTGCTTTGCCAGTGCGGCGCGCATCTTGGCGGAGTCGTCCCAGGCGAAGCGAAGCGTTCCGGAGAGCGGAGCTTGTCCCATGAGGCGAACCGCCGCGAGGATGGTGCGAATCCACGCGGGGGCGCGACGATTCTCCGAGGGCCAGAGCTCGGACAGCGGACGTATGGCGCCGCTGCCGTCGGGATGATAGACGCGCTGGTCCCAGCGACGGGAGCCTTCGGGGAAGTGCGGGTAGTCACGGATGGCGTCGAGGGTGGACTGGAGAATGCGGTGCTTCCAGGGCTCCGCATACTGAGGCATGTAGAGGACATGGCTCTGACGGTCGCGGCGGATCTCGTAGACGAAGTCGGTGAATGAGGTCGCCCGGGTGAGATTGACGTTGGCGTTGGGTTCTACGCCGTGACGGTCGCCCCCGGAGATGACGATCTGGTTCCATTTGCCGGCGAGGGTGGCAGCTTCGCGGTTCTCCTTCCAGTCGCGCAGGCCGTTGAGCTCGAGCGCGTGGACGTACTGCCCATAGATGGCGAGGAACTCGTTGACGAGGACCTCATGACGGTCGCGGCCGATGCGGTAGAGGTCCCAGATGGGGTGGTTGAAGACGATCAGCACCTGTGGAATCTCGTCGAGCTCGGCCAGGATCTCGCGCAGGAGGTTCGGACCACGCTCGGGCACCGGGATAGCGGTGAAGGCGCGAAGGCGATCCATCCACTGCTGGCCGGTGGCTGAGGGAAGGTTGTGAACCCCGATGTGAAAGGCGCTCTCGTAGAAGGGAACGGTCCATTCTACGGAGACGGGAATGTGGCGTGCCGAGGGGACAGAGCGGAGCAGCATCGGCGCGTTGATGTCGTCGTGGTCTGTGAGGGAGACGAGCGCCGGGAGCTGCAGGCGGTTTTCGATCTGCGAGCTTTCAAGGTCGAAGGCAAGGCGGGGGGTGAGCGGCGGCGTCCAGTAGCTGTGGGCGTAGTCCGGACGGATGCCGGAGGACTGCTGGCTACGGCCTTCGGCCCAACGCATAACAGGCTGCAGGAAGCCCCAGTCGCGGGAGAGCTCGGCGATAAAGTCCAGGGTTTCCTGGGACTGGTTGGTGTGGCTGTGCAGCGAAACACCCGTGGTAAAACCACGGGCAGCCTGGGGTTCGCGCCACAGATATGAGATGGATGACTGGCTCATGGGGCCCCTCCGAGCGCTTTATCTCGCTCGGGGGCAGTATGAGGGGAAGTTTGTGACAAAGTGATGACTGCACTGAGAACGGGGCTTCAATATTCGTAAAACGCCGTTACTCAGTTGGTTACCCGCAAAGATTTTCGCGGAGCAGGTGCCTTCAGCGTGTAGTGGCGATGTCCGGGCCGAGAATATCCTGGGCCGTTGGCGCGGGCTCCGGAGGGATGCTGGGATCTGTGACCGAGCGATGCGCTCGCTCGTGTGCGGTCCGCTCGTAGGCGGATTCGAGGTGGTTCCGCGTCAGGTCATCTTTCAGGATCTCGAAGGCCTCCTCGGGCGTGTCGACGAAGCGGAAGAGCTTCAGGTCGTCGTGTGCGATGGCGCCTTTTTCTGCGAGCACGTCGAGATTGATGACGCTCTTCCAGTAGGCCGACCCGTAGATGATGGTGGTGATCTTCTTGGCGAGTTTGTTGGTCTGTGCCAGGGTCAAGAGCTCGAACATCTCGTCGAGCGTGCCGAAGCCGCCGGGAAAGATGACCAGGGCTTTGGCCAGGTAGGCGAACCAATACTTGCGCATGAAGAAGTAATGGAAGTCGAAGTTGAGCGAGGGCGTGATGTACGGGTTGGGCTGCTGCTCGAAGGGCAGCTTGATGTTGAGGCCGATCGTTTTGGCTCCTGCCTCGTAGGCTCCGCGATTTGCGGCCTCCATGATGCCGGGACCACCGCCGGAGGTGACGACGAAGCGATGGCGGGGGCCGGGGAGGGACTTTGCCCAGGTGGCGAGTTTGTACGCGAGGATGCGGGCGTCCTCGTAGTAGGCGGCCATCTCGATGGCAGCCCCGGCGAGACGGAGGCGCTGGCCGGTCGTTTTTCCGTGCTCGACCTCTTCGAGCGAGGCGGGCTGCTCGGGGGCGGGCTCACGCGAGCCCGTGTTGGCGAGCAGCTCGAAGTTGGCCGCCGCCACGTCCAGAGCGCGGAAGCGTGCGGAGCCGAAGAAGACGACCGTGTCCTGGATGCGCTCGCGCCGAAAGCGGCTGAGCGGCTCCTGGTACTCGGCCATGATGCGAAGAATGCGCGCATCCGGAGAGTTGAGGAAGCCGGGGTTCTCGTACGCTAACGGGGCTTCTTCAAGTGGGTCAGGTTGATCGGGCTTGTCCATGTCCCTTCTATTGTCTCTCCGGTTGAGTATGGATACCTTTGGAAATTTGCGTGAATCCGGCCACTGCGTACAGACCCCGCGCAACATCTTCTCCGCTTCAGCCGCGGTAGTCGCGGTAATGAACGGCCTCGGAGATGCCGATCCATATATCGAGCAGCCCCAGGCCGGAGACGACTCCGCGTACGGCTCCGTTGTGCAGGAACGTGGCGAGTGCCGGATGCGACTGGATAAAGAGATTGTGGTCCCACACGCGCGTCCACCAGGGAAGCAGCATGACGAGAACTCCAAGGTAGACGCAGAAGAGCACGAGCACGAACAGGGAGAGGCGCTGCAGCCACACGGGCGCCACGGCACGTCTGGTTTCGGTGGGACCGCCCTGAGGCGGAGGCAGAACGGTCGGTTCGTGATCCGGAAATAATTGGGACTGACCTGGCATCAAGCTCTCATCTTTGACAGTAGCAGAGGCGCTCCGCCGTTGTCTCTTCAGAGACGCGTCATTTGAGGCGAACGGGGCTGCGATAGAATTGGCGGCGAATGAAAGACGTGCTAAGAAAAGCTTTCTTTTCCATGGGCTACCGTGTGGGGCGGCACACGAAGCTCGATGATTTGCGACAACTTCTACGCAGCCTGCGGCCAGAGGACTGTGGCAGAGAGCTAATCCGCATCGGCGGCGACGCGGATGGCGGCTACCTGTTGCCGGACGATCTGGAAGGGATCGAATATTGTTTCTCTCCCGGCGTGAGCACCATCGCGGACTTCGAGAATCAGATCGCCAATCGGGGGATACGGTCCTTCATGGCGGACTACTCCGTATCCGCGCCTCCGCAGATGCGACCGGAGTTCCATTTCGAAAAGAAATATCTTGGTGCCACCGACGATGAGATCTTCACGACGCTGGCAAGCTGGAAGCGAAGATGCCTTGGCGACTACACGGGCGACATGATCCTGCAGATGGATATCGAGGGCTTCGAGTATGAGGTCTTGCTGAGCCTTCCCGAAGATCTGCTGGACCAGTTCCGGATCGTCATTATCGAGTTCCACCACCTGGACAGGCTCTTCGATCCATACATGTTCAAGCACTACAGCATGTGTTTTCGAAAGCTGCTCAGGTACTTTCGCGTAGCGCACATTCACCCCAACAATTGGGATGAGGTGACACGAAGGGCGGAGGTCGAAATTCCGCACATGCTTGAGTTCACGTTCTATTCGCGGAGACGCGCAGGCTCCCAGGGAGCGGTCAGCCGGCTCCCGCATCCACTGGATCGGGACAACGTTCCCGGGAAACGAGCACTCACCCTTCCTCGTTGCTGGTACACGGATTCAACCGCATAAGAAGAGAAAAAAAAAGGAGCCGTGAACCATACTGGTCGCGGCTCCTTTGCTTGAGGAAGGATCTACTGATCGTTGCCTTGGATCAGCTCTGTGGCTACGGGCTTGAGATATCCGAAGAGGCCGCCCGTTCCATGGTCGGGGCCGGCGGTGAAGTAGAGCTGCGATGCCGGCGCTCCGGTGGTGTCGTAGCTGCTTGCGGTGGCGCTATTGGCCGGGCTGATCGCCCAGATACCGTTGATGGAGATAGGTTTGCCGGTGGCGTCCTCGAGCAGACCATCAAACTCGCCGGTAGCGAGATCGTAAGCGGCGATGTATCCACTGGACTCCGAGGTCCCGGCGCCGGCGAACTGCCCTACAAGCAGATCGTGGCTGAAACGTCCGAAATCAAGCGGAGCCAGGGCGACTCCCCAGGGTGCGTTAAGCCAGTCGCCATGTTCGAGCCGGCTGAGCAGCTTGCCCTTGGAGGAGTAGACGTCGACGTAGCCGAGTCCTGGACCGTCGGTCTCAAACTGCTGATTTGGAAGGTGGAGCGCGTAGGTGACGACAACATCGTTGCCGATCGTCTGCACATTGAAAGGAACGTAGAAACGCGGAAGGCGGTCATCGGTAAAAGGCTTGTCGTTGCCTCCGAAGAAGCGATCGTCGCCGAAGGAACGGTCGGAGCGACCATGGTTGTCGTCATCCTTAAGCTTGACCGGGCTGAAGGTGTTGTCGAAGACATCGACACGGCCCTTGTTGAAGTTCGCAGCGTAGAGATAGCGTTTGCCGTCGACGAACGCGGCGGTAAGCCCGGTGTAGCTGGAGCCGTCCTTGGCGCGGAAGACGGTGACAGCGTTGGTGGAAGGACCGGGTACGCCGGGAGTAGCTGCGAAAGTCGAATTCCATCCCGCGAGGGTTCCATCGACGGTTGAAAAGAGGAATGCCGCAGGCTTGCCGGCTGCGAGAAGAAAGTCGGTAGGGCTGGAGTTGGCGATCGTTCCGGTGGGAGTTCCGGTTGGGAAGGTCTTGTCGTTAGGATCGGCCTTCGGAATGGTTACCACGAGAGCCTGCTTGGCTCCTGCTCCGTTATAGAGCGTGCTTAGCCCCGTGCCGGCATCGGAGACCCACCAGGGAGAGCCGGAGCTGCGGGAAAGTCCCCAAGGGTTAATGAGCTGCGGATCCGTGACAGGAGCGACGCCTGAGACGTTCGAGACGAGGTTAACCTGCGTGTAAAGTTGCCCGAAGACGGCAGACGGCCTCAAAAAAAGGACTGCTGCTGTAAAGGTGAGCAGTTGGGGAAGACGCTTCATTGCGAGCTCCTTGAAAATGTATGGCCCCGCGGAATTCGAACGATCCTCTGGTCCAAGTGAGACGGACAGAGGCCGGCTCAACGACAGGCGAGGAGGAACTGTGTTGATCCTCGGTAAGCGTAGGGGCACTTCGGAGAGGTGGTGTCACGGGCTTGTCATCGCTTCGTCAAAAAAAAGAGACAGCGAAGATGCGAAAATAGAGAGAAATGCTGCAACTGATCTCTGCCGGCAAGCGGTTCGGCCAAAAACTACTCTTTGAAGATGTGAACTGGCTGATTACGCCGGACGAGCGCACAGGTCTGGTGGGTGGCAACGGAACCGGCAAATCCACACTGTTGAAGGTTCTGGCTGGCGCGGAGTCGCTGGACTACGGTCAGTTGACCCGGGTGAAGGGCACGACGATCGGGTATCTTCCGCAGGATGGCCTGGCGCTGCGCGGACGAACCGTCTTTGCGGAGTGCCTGTCGGTCTTCGATCATCTGCATGCGCTTGAGGCGGAGTCCATCGAGCTGATGACCACCATGTCCGAGAAGGACCCGAAGTCGAAGGAATACATCGCCGCCGCAGAGCGCTACTCCGACATCGCCGACCAGTTGCACGTCCACGACATCTATACGCTCGACTCACAGGTAGGCGCGGTCCTTGGCGGACTCGGCTTCTCGAAAGAGGACTGGGAACGCAAGACCGAGGAGTTTTCGGGCGGCTGGCAGATGCGTATCGCGCTCGCCAAGCTGCTGCTGCAGACACCGTCGCTGCTGCTGCTGGACGAACCGACCAATCATCTGGATCTCGAGAGCCGCAATTGGCTTGAGAACTATCTGCACGACTACCCGAACGCGTTCATCCTGATCTCGCACGACCGCTACTTTCTAGACGTGACCGTAAACAAGACCGTTGAGGTCTGGAACAAGCGGATGCATACCTATCACGGCAACTATGAGAAGTATGTGACCCAGAAGGAAGAGCGCCGCACCCAGTTGATGAATGCGTACAAGAACCAGCGCGACCGCATCGAGGCGCTCGAGGCATTCATCAATCGCTTCCGTTACCAGGCGACGAAGGCCAAGCAGGTGCAATCGAGAATCAAGGAGCTCGAAAAGATCGAGCGCATCGAGGTTCCTGAAGACGAGGCGACGATTCACTTTACGATTCCGCAGCCCACGGCCTCGGGACGCACGGTGATCGAGGTTCAGAATCTCACCAAGGTCTATCCCACTCCGGATGGCGGCCAGAAGACGATTCTCGACAACGTCAGCTTCACCATCGAGCGCGGCGACCGTATCGCTCTCGTTGGAGCCAACGGTGCAGGCAAATCCACACTGATCCGTTTGCTCAGCGAGCAGGAGGCACCCACCTCGGGCACGGTTCGTTACGGCCACAACGCTCTGGTCGACTTCTTCGCGCAGGATCAGTACAAGGTGCTCGATCCCAATGCCGAGATGCTGGATGATATTGCCGGCGCATCGCCCAAGGTTCCGGTCGTCGAGCTCCGCAGCCTTCTGGGGTGCTTCATGTTCTCGGGCGACGATGTCTTCAAGAAGCTTGGCGTACTCTCCGGCGGCGAGCGCAACCGGTATGCGATGGCGAAGATGCTGGTCTCGCCCTCGAATATGCTGCTGCTGGACGAGCCGACGAACCATCTCGACCTGCGGGCGAAGGATGTTTTGCTGGATGCGATTGGAAACTTCACCGGCACGGTTCTGTTTGTCTCACACGACCGCTACTTCATCGATGGACTCGCCACTCGTGTCTTCGAGGTGGAGGATCGACGCGTGCACATCTATCCGGGCAACTACGAGGACTACCTGTGGCGCAAGCAGGGAGGACCGGAGAAGGTAAAGGAGTCACTGAGCGCTGGATTGAGTGCGCCTGCGCCGGTTGCGAGGCCCGTGGTGGTTGAGGCTGCTCCGGTTGTGGAGAGCGCGCTTGCAGCCCCGGTGAAGCGGGTGAATCCGATCAAGCTGAAGCAGATGGAAGACCGCCTGAAGTTCGCTGAGGAGAGGATTCCTCAACTCGAATCGGAGATCGCCACAGCAGAGGAGCGCTTGGGGAACTTCACTTCCGCGGAGCAGTCGCAGATCGATGCCGCTGAAGCAGAACGTCTGCGCGGCGAACGGACGACTCTACTGGCGGAATGGGAAGAGCTGGCGATGGCATTGGAAGAGCAGCGCGCCTGAATCTTGAGGGAAGATGCCACGCCAGCCGCTGACGCCGCTTGCTGTGGGCTTACGTATAACGTGAAGTAGTCGCATACCTGAAATGAGCGATTCGGGACTGTTATCGCCACTGACCTCAACTTCCGGATTGACCGTCACTCAGGAGTAACCGGAATTCCTACAAGCCCGAACAAGACAATTGTCAAAAACGCACGCGCACGCCGCCATTGAAGACACGACCATCGAGCGGCGCCCATGCGTCGGTCGTCCAGCGTCCGTCGGGAGCCTGTTGCGGGAGAAGCAGAGGATCGGTTTTCGTCTGCCGCACATCACTAAGGTTTTCGGCGTTGAGGTAGAGTTGAAACGCCCGGAGTTGCTTTTGAATCAGGAAGCCAAAGAGAACATAGGGCTTTGATTCCGTTCGGTAAGGATTGTCCTCTAACTGTTGCGTCCCTGTGTAGTAGCCTTCGATGCCGATACGCGCGAAGTTTGGCCTCTCCCAACTGGCCACCAGACCCGCGCTGTGGCGGGGAGTCAGTGGAACATCCTGTCGCACGGTCCCCGGCTGCTGCTGAGCACGGGTCCAGGTATAAGAGGCAGTAGCCGAATATTCATGTTTGCGAAGGATGGCAACTGCTTCGACTCCCAGGTTGCGCGTCGGTAAAACGAGATTGGTGAGAGTGTAAGCAGTGGTCCGCTCCACGTACAGAGGGTCATGTACGTTCGAGGCAAAGAGAGTAGCGGTTGCGGTAACGAGGCTCCAGCTTCTGGTGAGATCGAACGTCAGTCCACGTCCACGCTCCACGCGCAGTGGGAAAGGGATCTTGAGTCGAGTCAAGCCGGCTGCTTCTGTCTCTTCTGTAAGTGCGCTCGACGCTGCGAACCCCTGGCTGAGAGCGAGCCGGCTTGTCCAGCCGTCTCCACGCAAGAGCGCGGCGAATCGTGGACTGAAGAGCGTACCGTACTGGCTGTGAAAGTCGACGCGTGCGCTGGCCGAGAACGACAGCCACGAGGTCGCCTGGAGATCGTCCTGCCCGAAGATGCCTGGATTGCGATAGGTGTAGCGATACTCTGGAACATCTTCGGGACGATAGGCATCGCGCTCGAAGGCCGCTCCACCCACCCATGTGTTGTGTCCGGCAGTGCCGCGAAGGCTGCCTTCTGCAAAGAGCAATTCATGACGGTCCCGCTCCAGCACCTCACCAAACTGATGGCGGTGATGCAGCGTGGAATACGACCCTCGCAGTGTGCCGACATACTTCTCGCTTAGGAGGAACTGCGCCGTACCGCCGACATCGCCCCTTCGCGTGCTGAGCGCTTCAATATACGGGCTGCCGGTAGCCGGCAGGACTCTCCCCGGAAGTGTTCCTCCATTGCGATCCTCGTAGAGGAAACCTCCGGTCAGCAGGCCTCTTCTCCCTTTTCCGTTGTCCCAGAAAAGGCGGGGCCGTGTCACACCGCGACTGTATCCGGCGAGGTCGGCCCAGCCGTCGCGATTACGGTCTCGCTCAACTTGCCAGTTCCCTGTACCCATCAAGGACGTAGCGATCTGGGGCGATATCCTGCCGTCCAGATAGGCTGAAATATCCGTGCCACCGAGTGATGTCTGGTTGAAGATAAAATCCCGAGCGGCCTTGTCGCGGGGACGGCGGGTGATGAGGTTCACCACGCCTCCCATCGCTCCCGCGCCGTAGAGCGCCGAGGCTCCGCCCTTGATGATCTCCACCTGACCCAGATCAACCGGCGGTATCTGCAGCAGTCCCAGACCGGCGCCCTGCTGTCCGAAGAGAGGAAGACCATCTGCGAGGAAGCGTGTGTAGCGTCCCTTCATACCTTGAATGCGGACGCTCGATGCTCCAAGTGAGGGCGATGTTGTTTGAACGCGCAGTCCACTCGTCTCATTCAGCATCATGACGATATTGCCGGGCGTCATCGCTGTCTTTTCGTCGATCTCATCCTGATCGAGGATCTCAACGCGTGCCGGGAGATCTTCCAGGCGTCCTTCCGTGCGGGTTGCATAGACGGTGACCTGTTCCTGTATCGGCTCGGGCTTCTGTGGAGCGGGTGCGGTCGGTTGCTGCGAGAATCCGACAACAGGCAAAAGCAGAACCACGAAGGCCGTGCGTGGGTGAAAAGAAAACAGCATCAGGTACGTCTCGGATTCCGCTTGCGGGATCTGACCGACGGCTTAGCTGTATCAAGGCTTTCCAGAATCGGGCAATCTCCAACCAGGCAATCGCCATTGCAAAGCCTTTTCATGCGCGACAAAGCACGGCGGATCGACTCGAGGTCGGCAATCTTTCGGTCGACTTCGCGGCGTTTGGCTTCAATTTGGCGAATGACATCGTTGCAGACGTCCTCTTGATTCCGGCGAAGTGCAAGCAGTTCCGCGATCTCTGCGAGGGAGAATCCCAGAGCTTGCGCACGTCGGATGAAATGCACACGTGACAGTGCCGAAGTTGGGTAAATGCGGTGTCCTGAAGAAGAGCGCGGCGGCTCCGGCATAAGCCCGAGACGCTCGTAGTAACGAAGTGTCTCCAGATTGATCTGGCACTCCTTAGCCAGTTCACCGATTGTGAAGGTTTCCATAGCGCTCCGAAGCCAGCATATGCCCTGTACCTGACTACGGGTCAAGCTATTCACAGATCCAAGTACATGGAAATGGCACTGGATTATCAACGACGTTGCCATCTCGTCATTCACTTCTGGATGGTCGGCTATCCGGAAATTAGTGGTTCGTCTAAGTCTCGGTGAGTGCGTAATCGCCAATTCACTCATCTACACCTGATCGATATTGAAATACATCCCGGTGACAAAAAGTAGAGGCCCCAGGAGGCCTCTGCTTAGTTTCACTTTATGGGTAGCAGTTTCATCTTATGGGGTCACCCACACTTGCTTTCAGCGCCCTTCGCGCAGACGAAGTGCGAGCTTCTCCGGCAACTGAGCCATGAGGATGCGGCCCTGGGCGGCGGTGAGATCGTAGGGAACGCGATGGAAGACGATCTCGGCTGCCTCGGTGTCGTAGATCGCAAACGCGGAGCGCCAGTCGCAGTCGCGAGGCTGACCTACGGAGCCTGGGTTGATGAGATGACGCGTGCCTTCGGCCAGAGAGAGAGTCCAGCTGTCGGGTTCGTTTCGCGTTGTGTAGTTGGGACGCAGCTCGTGCCACTCCTCATTCCGCTGGCAGAAGCCGCCCTGCAGGTGCGTGTGCCCGATGAAAGTGATTTGGGTATTGCTCTGCTGTAATGGTCCCCAGGCGTCGCGCATGGTGAGGATGTACTGGTCCTCGTTGAGGGGCGAGCCGTGTGCGAGGACGACGCCCGGAAGATTCTCGGGACTGAGCGGTCCTTTGGGAACAGCGGCGAGCCACGCACGGTTGGCTTCGGTCATCTCGTCGTGGGTCCAGGAGGCGGCGGCGCGAGCGACGGGATTGAAGCCGAGTGCGGAGGCGAGGCCGCAGCAGACGCGATCGTGGTTGCCGCGTACGTTGAGCTGCGCGAGGGGACGTATGATTTCGATGACTTCGTTGGGACTGGCTCCGTAGCCAACGACATCCCCAAGGTTCCAGAGCACGTCGTATTGGCCGGCGGCAGCTTCAAGAACGGCGTTCAGGGCTTCGAGATTGCCGTGGATGTCCGAGAGAATCAGGGCTCGCATGGGTTCCGGGGGTGGCCTAGCGGGCCTCGAATTAGTGTACCCGCCACTTCGGTTTCAGGCGAGGGTGGCGAGCGGCTGGGTGCGGTCGGTCCGCATGGTGGGGGCAGAGGCGAGCAGGCGCTTCGTATAAGGATGCTGCGGCGAGTGAAAAAGCTGACTTACCGGTGCCTGCTCGACGATGTTGCCGTGCTGCATGACGGCGACGCGATCGGCCACCTGGCTGACGACGGCGAGATCGTGCGAGATGAAGAGCATGGACAGGTTGTGGGTCCGTCGAAGGCGATTGAGGAGAGCCAGAATCTGCGCCTGCACAGTGACGTCGAGTGCGGTCGTAGGCTCATCGGCGATCAGCAGGCGCGGTCGGTTTACGATGGCCATGGCGATCAGGATGCGCTGGCGCTGCCCGCCGGAGAACTGGTGCGGGTAGTCGCGGATTCGGCGCTCAGGCTCAGGCAGCGCAACCTCGTGCATGGACTCGAGCACCCGCTCGCGTACTTCGCGACGGGAGAGGCTGGGATGGTGGGCTTCCACAGCCTCCGCGATCTGGGCGCCGATGGGCATGACGGGATTGAGCGCGGTCATGGGCTCCTGGAAGATCATTGCCATGTTTCGGCCGCGGTGACGCCTCATCGCTCTCTCGGACAGAGCGACGAGGTCTTCACCTGCAAAACCGAGATAGCCGGTTACCCTCGTCGAAGGGGGAAGCAGCCGAAGGAGAGCAAGAGATGTGGCCGATTTGCCGGAGCCGGATTCCCCGACCAGGCCGAGGGTCTCCCCCTCGTTGATGGAAAAGGAGATGCGGTCGACGGCGGGGCGTTCTCCGAAGGCGATCGAGAGGTTCTGAACGGCGAGAAGGGGCTGGATCGAGGTAGACATCCACCGCCATGGTAACGAAGCCGGGAGTTGTCGAGAAGGTCGATGCGGGTTTTGGGCGGGATGCGTCTAAACTCGTGACGCATATGAAAAAGGCGATTGTGTCGTTCGTGACAGGGCTGGCAGTGGCCGGCGGAGTCTGGGGCCAGACTCATAAGGTGGCGTCGACCCCTGAGACCGTTGTGAGGGCGGTAGGAGTGTACGAGTGGACCGGCGACCTGGCCAAGCCGACCGGAAGCCGGTTTATGCCGGTGACCGTCTTCATCGACGGCGATCTTGAAGATGGGGGACTCTACAAGCCACAACCAGTGCCCTTTGCTCTTCTGTCCGGGAATATCTACGAACTGCAGGATGCCGGACTGGCGAAGGGAACGGTCGTGCTCGAATCGGCTCTGCATGCGAAGCTGCCCGACGGAGCGCCGGGGCCGGCCTTCGATGCGGGATGGATGGCGTATGGATCCTTCAAGCCACCGGCGGCGGCAAGGAAGAGTGCTCCCCTCAAGCCATCGAAGAATCTTCCAGTGATCGCCGTATCCGGTGATTCGAGCAAACCACACTTCAGCAATAAGAGTGGGGATGCAGGCAAGCCGGCAGATCCGGCGCAGCAGGGTTCGGCACAGCAACAGGGTTCGAAGACGGACAATGGATCGGATACGAAAGCCAGTTCGGATACGAAAGCCAGTTCGGCCGGAAGCGATGATCCGGATCGGCCGACGATGCATCGCCGGACCCCGAGTGACGATACCTCCCAAAACGGCGACAGCAGTGGAGGGGCCTCTTCGGACGATGCGGCCGAACGGCCGACGCTGAAGCGGCGGTCGCCCGAAGAGGAAAAACAGTCCCAACAGAAAAATAAGAAGAACGATACTGCGACCGTGACCGGCGGCGATTCGCTGAACGACGATCCTGACAGGCCCCGGCTGCATCACGGGGGCAAAGGGAGCGGAGAGAACGACGGGCCTCCGAAGCTGATGGGGATTCCTAAGGACATGCGCCAGATGGTTGCCGTCTCGGATCCGAAGGATCGCGACCCGCACCCGTTTGCGAGGCCATGGGAAGACCCCAACGAGCATGCGGGGGTTCTGGCCAAGATGCAGGGCTTTGCCCGCGCGAAGCTCACTGCGTATGGCATTGTGCCCGGCGTTACCCCGCCTACAGCGATTGCGGGCAGCTCTGCCGGTTCGCCAACAACCACGACCGCGTCGACGACCGTGACGCCGGACGGCGGACCCCCGACGTTGAAGCGGGGAATACCACCCAAGGCATCGGTCACGACAGCCCCTGCGCCTCCCGCTGCTACGCAAACTCCCAAAGCTTCGACTGCTGCAAAATCCCAAAAGCCTACGACCGCGAAGGGACGGCACGGAGCTGCCGCGGTCCCGGCGCAGGTGATCTTTGCGGATGAAGAGCTGAAGGGGTACACGCTGAGTTACGGAGGCGCCCCAACCTACGTCTATATGGCGCACACGGTCGAAACAAATTCCGTGATGCGATAT
Organism: Edaphobacter modestus; assembly: GCF_004217555.1. Taxonomy (GTDB): domain Bacteria; phylum Acidobacteriota; class Terriglobia; order Terriglobales; family Acidobacteriaceae; genus Edaphobacter; species Edaphobacter modestus. Next base: position 3,312,021 of record NZ_SHKW01000001.1, on the reverse strand, counting down.
GTAACCGTGGTGGCTCAGGATAACGGCATGGGTGAGCTGAAGGTGGCGCTGGCCAGCGTCACGGATGCGGCGCACCTGGATCGTACGCCATGGATGCGGCTGATCGACGCTGTCGATGTCGATGCCAGCAACCGTGCGAGTCTTCTCTTCGAATTGCGAGGGCAGAATTCACGGCAGTTCGGGTTGTATCGGGTGATCGCGGCCAAGCCCGAGCAGATTTTTGTTAGCGCGAACGGCCTGTAGCCACAGTTCACCCGGCCTGCGAAGCTTCGAGTCCACGGAGAAGCGTCTCGATCATCACGTGCGTCATGATCTCTGCAGACGCGGTGGGGAATTGCTGACACGTCAGCTTTAGGCTTACGATGCCGTGCATCCCGGCCCATAGGGTTTCAGCCAATTCTGTGGGTGTCACCGCCCGAGGCCTTCGGGAGATCCCCTTTGGCGGAGCAAAACCAGCGGTGATGAGATCGCGTGCAACCTCGATCAGCAGGCCGTAGGCGCGGGTTGCAGGGTCATCGCCGTCGGGGCGAGACGCCACTGCCTGCAGATAGGAAGTGTCTCCGAGAAAGATGAGCCGGTAGGTTTGAGGATTCTCCAGCCCGAACTGTATATAGGCCGTCGCCAGAGCACGAAGGCGTGCCGCGGGATCGTCCCGGCGGGCCTTTCCCGTTGCCGAAGAGAGAGCCGTCAACAGATCGGCATAGCCTACGCGGCTGACTTCGCTCGCAATCTCGTCGCGATTGCGAAAGTGCAGGTAGAGCGAGGCAGCCGAGTAGCCGATCTTCTCGGCCAGCTTGCGCATCGTCAAGGCGGGAAATCCTTCTTCCGCGATGATCTCGCGCGAGACGGCGAGAATCTGCCCGCGAAGATTCTGCTTCGCAGCCTCTCGCCGCTGCCGGGGAAGAATTCCTTGAACCTTCTTGACAGCCATGAGAATCAGTATAGACTGAACACTGTTTAGTGAACAGTGTTCATGTTTATGAATGCTGTTCATGTTTGTGAGCTTTCTTGTTCTTCAAAGAGAAGCCGGGAGGAAGTCTATGGGAAAGATTGCTTTGTTTGGAGCCGCGGGGGCTATCGGGCGCAGCCTCTCTGAGGCTCTTCGGGAACGGAATCAGCCCTATCGCGTTACAGGGCGTGATCGTGCGCGGCTCGAGAAGACCTTCGGCGGCGATCCTGGTGCCGAGATTGTCACCTGGGATCCGGAGGATGCGGCATCGGTGCGCGCGGCGGCTCGCGGTGTAGACACGTTGATCTACCTGGTTGGCGTACCTTACAACCACTTCGAGCTCCATCCGCCAACGATGCAGAAGACGCTCGACGGCGCAATCGCAGAGGGCGTGCGTCGTGTACTGCTGATTGGGACGGTCTATCCGTATGGCACACCGATCACCGCCACGGTGGCCGAGGAACATCCCCGCAATCCCGTGACGTTCAAAGGAAAGATGCGCAAGGAGCAGGAGGATCTTCTGCTTGCCGCCGATGCTGCCGGGAAGATAGAAGGCGTGATCCTGCGACTTCCCGATTTCTACGGGCCGGGGGTGGAAGCAAGCTTTCTCGACGGAGCCTTCAAGGCGGCGGTGAATGGAGGAACGGCGAACATGATAGGGCCGATCGACACGCCTCACGAGTTCGTCTTCGTCCCCGACGTGGGGCCGGTGGCGCTCGATCTGGCAGCGAAGCCGGAGGCGCGCGGGAGATGGTGGAACCTTGCCGGAGCGGGCGAAACCACGCAACGCCAGATGGCCGAGATGGCCTTCAGGGCGACGGGGAAGAAGCCGAAGATTCGGGCGGCGGGCAAGACGATGGTGCGGGTGATGGGGCTGTTCAATCCTTTTATGCGAGAACTGGTCGAGATGCACTATCTGCAGACGACGCCGGTGCTGCTGGACGACACTGCTCTGACGGGTCTGCTGGGGAACGTGAAGAAGACGCCGTACGCCGAGGGAGTGAAGCAGTCCATCCAGTATCTACAATCGCATCCGCAGGGCTGAAGATCCAGAGACGTCAAAATAGAAGAAGGCCGATCCGGATGTTCTCCGGATCGGCCTTCTTCAGCTATGCAAATGTACAAGCTCAGAGCTTACCGAAACGGCCGGACTGAAAGTCCTGCACGGCCTGGCTGATCTCTTCGCGGGTGTTCATGACGAAGGGGCCATAGCTGGCCACTGGCTCGTTGATGGGTTCGCCACTGAGCAAAAGCAGATGCGAATCGGATGCGGCCTGAAGCGTGAGGGTATCGCCGTCGCGGCCCAGTGTGGCGATGCGAGCTTCGCCGGAGAGCTTCGTTGAGCCGTTAATGGAGACATCGCCCTTACGCAAGACGACTGCCGTGTTGTGGCCCTCGGGAATCGCCAGTTCGACACGCTCGCCTGCCTTCAACTCCACGTCCCAGACATTGATGGGCGTGAAGGTGCTCGCCGGGCCTTTGGAACCGTTGAGCGATCCCGCGATGATACGGGCGTGGCCGCCGGTTCCGAAGGCAACGGTTGGAATCTGCTCTTTGGTGATGGCCTGGTAGCCGGGCTTCGACATCTTGTGGGCCGCGGGAAGGTTGACCCAGAGCTGAATCATCTCGAAGGTTCCGCCGTTCCTGGTGAACTCGGCTTCGTGCATCTCCTCATGCAGGACGCCGGAGGCAGCGGTCATCCACTGGACATCGCCGGGGTAGATGACCCCGGAGTTTCCAGCCGAGTCGCGATGCCCGACGGAGCCCTGGTAGGCGAGGGTCACGGTTTCGAAGCCACGGTGTGGATGTTCCCCGACCCCACGCGGCTGGGGAGCGGGCTGGAAGTACTGCGGGCCCGCATAGTCGAGCATAAGGAAGGGACTGACCTCGAGTTGAATTCCATTCGAAGGAAACAGATTGCGTACGGGGAAGCCATCGCCAACCCAGTGCTGCGAGCCGGGGCCGTAGGTTCCGAGGATCTTCTTCTGTGTTGTGGTTGCGGTGGGCATTGCGTTACTCCTTCCGGCGCGCGTCTGCGCCTGTCTGTTGCGGTTGCGGTACTGCGTGAAATGTTGTCTCGGCGATGTGGCCCAGCCTGCGCAGAAGTGGCAGAAGGCGAGCACGGTCTTCGTCGCTGAAGCCTGCCAGTGCAGCCTCCATATGGTCGCGATGCTGGGAGAAGGCGCACTCGATCGATCTGCGGCCTTCGGGTGTGAGATTGATGATGCGAGCACGACGATCTTTGGCATCATCGTGGCGCGCGACCAGTGCGCGGGCTTCGAGGCGATCGACCGCCGTGGTCATCGAGCCGCTGGTGAGAAGCACCTTCTCTCGAAGCTGCTTCACCGTCAACGGACCCTTGTGAAACAGAGCCTCGAGGACAGCGAAGTCGGTGGCTCCCATGTTGAAGCGGGCGATGCTGCAAGTGGCGTGTGCCTCGACGGCACGGGAGGCCTTCCAGAGAAGGAGCCACAGGTGGATGCCACTCAGATCAGGTTCGTTTTTGAGGCGGCTCGACATAGCTTGATATAAAGATGCTTGATATCAAGATAAAGATTCAGGGGAAGGACTTCAGCGATATCCGTGACCCTCCAGATCGTTCCAAGGAGAGGGGAGACGCAGATTCTTCGTCCCTCATGCGAAACAGCCGACAGAGGACGAACCCTGTTACTGGGTCAGCGGATGGGCTTCGATTGAATCGTGGGGTCCAGTGGGACCCGCTGTCGCGAGAATCGGAAACACGAGTTGCAGGATGGGTTGAACGATCTCTGAAGCCGGAACATGCTGCGGCGTGTAGAACCACTGCTTGGCGGCACCGTAGATGGCCCAGGCAGCCGTCGTGGCGATGATCTCCGGAGTCAGAGGCTCAGGCACTGGCTTATCTTCGACGCCCTTGAAGAGGGTACGCCGTATCGCAGCGACGATGCCGGCCTCGGCCAGAGGCTCAAAGGCGCTGTTGCGATTGCAGTCTCCGCTGGCGTGCGTGGCGGTGAGGTAGTCGCAGGTAGCGAGGATGATGGCACTGGCTGCGGAGGGGCAGGTTCCATCGAACATGACGTTGCGTTCGGCCAGAAGCTTGTGAAAACCGCCGGCCACCATCGCGTCCAGAAGGGAGAATTTGTCCGTGTAGTGATCGTAGAAGGTCGCCCGGTTTACATCTGCGGCCTCGGTGATGTCCTGAACGGAGATCTCATCGAAGCTTTTTTGCTGCATGAGGTTGCGTAAGGCTCCCTGCAGGGCCTGGCGGGTCCTTCGGATGCGTGGATCGCGAACTTCACAGTCAGAGATGGGCATAAAGGTCCTGCGCATTAGAGGCTACCAGAGAGAAAAAGAATCGCCTCGGCGACATATGTCGTCTACTAATGATATAACAACGTATGTTGTTTAGTCGTCTGCTGTCGCCAAAGGAGATCTTGAATGCCTACTTTATTACATATTGATTCGAGTCCGCTGGAGAGCTCAATCAGCCGTGAGCTTACGCGGGAGTTTACCAAGGCCTGGAAGAACCGTAACCCGGAGGGTAGGGTCATTGATCGTAACCTGTCGGCCATTCCGCCGAAACCGATTGATCAGACGTGGGTTGGGGCTTCCTTTACGCCCGAGGGTGGACGCACACCGGAGCAGAAGGCGGTACTGGCGGAGTCGGATACCCTGATCGCCGAGCTGGATCAGGCGAACGAGATTGTAATAGGCGTGGCAATGCACAACTTCAGTATTCCATCGGTGCTGAAGCTGTGGATCGACCAGGTGGCCCGTAGCGGGAAGACCTTTGCCTATGGTGCAACTGGTCCCGAAGGCCTTCTTAAGGGCAAGAAGGCGACCATTCTGACCGCCAGCGGGGGCGTCTATGAGGCTGGGACTCCGGCAGGAGCGATGAATTTTATCGAGCCTTATCTTCGCGCGATTCTGGGCTTTATGGGTATTACCGACGTGAAGTTCGTGAATGCCGCGGGCGCAGCGCAGATCATGATGGGCGCGATCGATCGAGAGGCGTTTCTGAAGCCAACCCTGGAGCAGGTGCGGTCGCTGACGGCGTAAACAGAACCATACCTGCCGAAAGCGACTACGGAGACTACGATGAAGATTGCCTTTACGATTGCACGCATCCTGCTGGGACTTTTATTCACTGTCTTTGGCTTGAACGGCTTCCTGCACTTTATTCCCATGCAACCGCCTACGGGGCTTGCCGGACAGTACATGGGCGCCTTGTTCCTGTCGCACTATCTTTTGCCAGTCTTCCTGCTGCAGTTAATCGGCGGTCTGCTGCTACTGGTAAACCGCTTTGTTCCCCTGGCTCTGCTGTTGCTGGGGCCCGTGGTTGTGAACATTCTTCTATTCCATTCGCTGATGGCGACTGAAGGTCTTCCTGTGGCTCTGTTGACGACGATCCTCTGGCTGGTCGTGTTTGCCGGGGTACGGAAGGCGTTCGCCGGGGTTTTTGTGCAGAGCGTCGAAGCGTAAGAATCCCGATTGCCGATGCTTCGCCCGGGTTCGAATGCTCTTCGAACGCGGGCGTTTCTGCATTCACACGAACGTCAGTGGATCAGGGTAATGTACCTCGCTTAATTGGATTCAGGAAAGTGTGCCTGCGATATGATCGCTGTCAGCGAAGAGGGGCTGCGCTCTTCGTTTTTCTCCTGACATCGAAGTGAGCGAGGCCATATGGGTTTGTGGTCGCAAGATGTTGTCGGTTTGCGGAGGGTGAGGGCCTGCTCTCTCTGGCACTGGCTTCTGACGGGATTGTTGCTCACGTCTTTTATGCACGCGCAGCAGAAACCTTCGGCTGTTCTTTCTCCCATAACGATTGCACGCAAGCCAGGGCACGAAGACGGCCAGGCGCAGATTACAGAAAAGGGAAAGACTCGCAAGATTGCTCCGCACGCGGTGGCGGCATGGCGGGTACGCGGAGAGGATGGCGCACTGGTTCTGATCCTGCAGCCGTCAAAGGGCGATCGAGCGAAACAATACGTTCTGCGCTATTACGATCTGGATAGCGGGCGCAGGCGGGTGCTCGGGGTGGTGCCTTTTTCGTCGGGCGCGGTGGTTGAGACCCAGGCGAGCGACGACCGCTGGGCCTTCGCGCTAAGCGGACCGCAGCAGCCAGAGGGAACGCCGATAATCGTTGTCGGAGATGACCAGGCGATCCCGGGACGGCTTGTGAATGCGAACACTCCCGTCTTTCCTGACGACACATCGCTGACTTACAGCCAGGCGGGCGAGTCGAAGTCGGCAAAGCTCGGTGTTCTTCTGGGAACGGATCTGAAGGAAATCTATACACCTCCTCGAACCGCGCAGGCTGCGCCGAAGTATCTGCAGGTCTTTCCCAATGGCGAAGCGATGGTCGAACTGGCGGATGGCTCAGTTGTTAAGGGCCGCTGGACGACAAATGGAGAGACGCTCGATCTGTCGGGGCTGCGCACGGCCTATGCAGTTCCTATCAGCGATTTGAGTCCCATCAAGGGCGTTCCGGCTGGACAACGGTTCGGTGTGCGTCTGACCCAGGAGCTTTCCTCGCGCACGACGCACGAAGGTTCCACGGTAAACGCGGTCACGATCACTCCGGTCGTCGTGGACGGAGTAATCCTGATTCCACAGGGAGCGAAGCTCGAAGGCACGGTGATTCAGGCGAATAACGTGGGGTGGGGCTTCAAGCACGAAACTGCCTCGCTGACGATCAAGTGGACGAAGGTTACGACTCCGGACGGCCAGGCCCTGGGCATCGACGCGCGCGTGTATCAGGTGGAGAATGCGCAGGAGAAGGTGACCGACCAGGGCAAGATCCAGGGGATTCGTTCGACGGGAACGATCGGCCACACCGTGCAGAACGGCGTTCTGGCATTTGCCGGTATCGATCCGATTGCCTATATCTTTGCTTCCGCATCGGGTTCGGCCGTGCTTGGCTTTGCGGAGCCGGAGATTCTGTATCACGGCGGCACGGAGCTGATTCTTGAGAACGTGAGGCCTCTGATTACCGCGACCGTATATCCACCTTCAGTGGCGCCGATGGAGAACAACGCCGAGGGCCGCGAACAACTGCAGGCGTTCGTTCAGAAGCTGCCGTTCCGCACGCGAACGAAGGGCTCCAATAAAGTCTCAGACATTACGAATCTCGTCTTCATTGGAGAGCCGGCTGCGTTGCAGCGTGCCTTTGCCGCTGCAGGCTGGCTGCCGACGGACGATCTGTATGCAGGTTCGACGTTTCGTACGGTGAAGACGCTGACCGGCAACCAGACTTATACGCAGGCTCCAATGTCTGTTCTGTTACTGGATGAGCGTCCGCCTGTATTAACGCTAAGCAAGACCACGAACACGTTCATGGCGCGACACCATCTCCGTGTTTTTCCAACGGAGGAGCGTTACGACGGACAAACGGTGCTGACGTCGTCCTCGACACAGGACATTGGCATTGCCTTCTCGAAGAAGCAGAAGACGTTCATCCACGTGATCGATCAGCACATCGACAACGAGCGGTCGAAGGTGGTGAACGACCTGATGTTTACGGGCTGCGTGGAGAGTCTGGATATGGTGGAGCGGCCGTGGGTTCCGCGTGATGCGTACAACTCAACCGGCGACAGGCTGCTGACGGATGGAGAGGCAGCCGTGGTGCGCATGAACAGCTGTGACAACCCGAGGACGACACCGGCGACACCGGCACCGCCACCCAACCGAACCAAGCGCGCGACGCGCGATACGGCCCTGACGATCCGCAGCGATCTCTACCGCGGCAACCTCGTGTACATGGGTATTGCGGGGGCCCTGCAGGCAAAAAACTATCTGCATAGCGCGAGCGAGCTGCCGCCGGACACGGGGGCGTGGCGAAAAACGGATGCTTCCGGTGCGGACTATCGAGGATATGGAAGTAATCCTGGATTACAGCGCAGACAGCCGGGTGAACTTCCCGAGCCGAGCGCTGAGGATCTAACCGCGATTGAGAAGGCGAAGGAGAACCACAAATGGGATCCACCGCGATATGAGTTCGCGTTGCATGGCGGCTACATGCACATGCGCGAGGACTACCTGTCGGCAGTGGGTCTACTGGAAATATCTTCCGATCCCAACAAAGATGCCTACTTCGTCTTCCTTGCAGACAATGTGGGGGATGGATGGGCCGCTGGTGGTTCGGTGACGGTGAACAGCTGGAAACACTTTTCCAATGAGTTCTCTTATTTTCGTCAGCAGGTGAAGTATCAGCTGGGAACGACGAACGTGGCAATTCCGCCAGGCACAGATGTGATTCTGGATGACAGCGATCTCGAAGCGATACCGATTGGGTTGGTGACGCGGCAGTTCGAATACAATCTGCTGATTCACGCAACAAAGCCCACCTCGAGATGGAGGCCGTACGCGGCTGTCGGGCCAGTGTTTCAGCTGATCGCACTGAACGGATCGCCATTGAAGAAGCCAGCTGGACCGTTCACGCTGGGCCTGAAGAACATCGGTCTGATCCAGGCGGCGTTCGACTTTGGGAATACGCCACCTCTGGACGGCGGAGGGATCTTTCAATTCGGACTGCAATATGGCGCGGGGATAAAGTACCGCGTGAGTCCAAGGATCATGCTTCGGGCCGACTGGCGCGAGACCTGGAGCAAGAATCCCGACATCATCGCGGACTCCTATACTGACTTCGATCCGAACGATCTCGATGAGACGTATACAACGGACATTATTCGGGTTGGGCCGGAGAAGAAGTTTCTCCAGGACCGGTTTACCCTGGGAGTGGCGTTTACGTTCTGACGTCGGGATATGAAGAAGCGCCGTCCATTGGGGGCGGCGCTTCTCGTTTGATGACCGGAAGGGTAGAGGTTCAGTCGGCAATGCCGGGATTGGGCGGATCGATGCCCAATGCGGTTGCCAGCGATATAAGGTGGTCCTGCTCCTGCATGAGGATCTCGCGGATGGACTCGCTCAGGGCAAACTCGTTCAGCTCGTCGCACTGTTTTACGCGACGTCGATACTGCGCGATGGTTTCCCTCTCATTTTCGAGATCGAAGCGGAGCATCTCTTCCGCCTTTTCGGAGGTCTTGACCGGCTTCGGCACAACGGAAGGCATTCCCCCGAGATAGTCGATGTGGTTGGCGATGGCGAGCGCGTGGGTGAGCTCCTCGTTCGCATGGACAGCGAGCTCGGCGGCGATATTCATGTAAGCCGCTCCCTTAATAACCTGTGAATAGTTCACATAGGCGATGATCGCCTGGTACTCGCGCTCGAGGTCTTCATTTAGAAGCTCGATCAGCTTTTCGCGGGTGATAGAAACCGTGGGGGCTGCTGTCTCTGGCATCTTTCGTCTCTCCATTACTCGATCAGAATCGAGTTCTTCGTGAGATGCGGAAAATGCAGAGGTCCACTGATCAATCGACGAGTGGACCTCATAAATAGGGTGTATCTCAGGAAGAGTGGAGCGAATCTCTCCTGGAAGAGATCTTTACTCTGCGAGCGAGGGATAGTCGGTGTAACCGTGGGGCCCGGAGGCATAGAAGGTGTTAGGCTCCGGGCGGTTGAGCGGCGCTTCACTGGCGAAACGGGCGGGAAGATCGGGATTGGCGATAAACAATTTGCCGAAGGCGACGGCGTCGGCCTTGCCCTCATCGAGAAGCTGCTGACCTACCTTTTGGTCGATGGCCTCATTGGCGACGAAGACGCCACCGAAGAGCTGCTTCAGATCGGGACCGAGGCTGTCGGGGCCAACATGTTCTCGTGCGGCGATGAAGGCGAGCTTGCGTTTGCCCAACTCTTTGGCGACATAGCTGAAGGTAGCGGCCAGGTTCGTGTCGGAGACTCCGTGCGTGTCGCCGCGGGGGGCAAGGTGCATGCCTACGCGACCGGGGCCGAAGACGGAGATGGCGGCTTCGGCAACTTCGAGCATGAGGCGGGCGCGGTTTTCGATGGGACCACCGTACTCGTCGGTGCGCTTGTTGGCGCCGTCCTGCAGGAACTGGTCGATAAGGTAGCCGTTGGCTCCGTGGATCTCAACTCCGTCGAAGCCCGCGGCCTGCGCATTTTGTGCGCCGCGGCGGAACGCCTCGATGACTCCTTTGATCTCCTCGAGAGTGAGCGCATGCGGGGTTACGAAGGGGCGTGCGGGACGGAGGAGGCTGACGTTGCCTTCGGCAGCAATGGCGCTGGGTGCGACGGGGAGCCGGCCGTCGAGGAACTGAGGATCGGAGAGGCGGCCGACATGCCATATCTGCGAGAAGATGTGGCCGCCGGCATCGTGCACGGCCTTGACGATGGGCTTCCACGCTTCCACCTGTTGCTGCGACCAGATGCCGGGAACATTGACGTAGCCCACGCCGAGCGGGTCGACGGGTGTGCCTTCGGAGAGGATGAGTCCGGCGGAGGCTCGCTGACGGTAGTACTCCGCCATGATGGGTGTGGGAATGTGGTCGGGTGTTCCCCGCAGGCGGGTGAGAGGCGCCATGAAGATGCGGTTGGGAAGGTGAAGGTCGCCTATTTGAATAGGATCGAAGAGTGAGGGCATCTGTTGCTCCGTAAAGTTGAGTACGGATAGTTGGATGATGCTCGAAGGGAAAGGACGCGGCAGTCGGCTTTCAGCAGAATTCATCGGCTTCGCCCGGGATCACAACCTTGTGATCCCGGGCGATACGCCGTGTCTCTCTACAGCGGGAACTGCTTCAGCCATGCACGGAAGTCCGGGCCCAGCTTGTCGTTCTTGAGGGCGAATTCTACTGTGGCTTTGAGGAAGCCGAGTTTGTCGCCGGCGTCGTGGCGTTTGCCTTCGTAGGTGAAGCCGTAGACCTTCTCGTACTGGAGCAGCGCCTTGATGCCGTCGGTGAGCTGCAGCTCGCCACCGGCCCCGGGGGTAATCTTCTCGAGAGTTTCAAAAATGCGCGGGGTGAGGATGTAGCGGCCGATGATGGCGTTCTGCGAGGGGGCCTCTTCAGGCTTCGGTTTTTCGACCATGTCCTTGACGGCAAGCAGACGGGGGTTCTTCGGATCGGGGGTGACGTCGAGACAGCCGTAGGCGGAGATGGCTGCACCTTCGACGACCTCGGAGCCGAGGATGCTGGCACCGGTCTGCTCGAACGCCTCGACCATCTGCTTCATGCAGGGAACCTTTGCATCGACGATATCGTCGGGCAGCAGAACGGCGAAGGGCTCGTTGCCTACGATCTCTTTGGCCTGGAGAACGGCGTGGCCGAGGCCGAGGGGCTCCGACTGGCGCGTGTAGGTAATCTTGGCGAGTTTGGAGACGGAGCGTGCGATTTCAAGCAGAGCGGTCTTGTTCTTCGCAGCCAGAGTCGCCTCCAGCTCGAAGGATTTGTCGAAGTGATCTTCCATGATCGTCTTGCCGCGACCGGTGACGATGATGATTTCGGTGCAGCCTGCAGCGACCGCTTCTTCGACACCATATTGGATGAGGGGTTTGTCAACGAGACAAAGCATCTCCTTTGGAGTGGCTTTGGTTGCGGGGAGAAATCTTGTTCCGAGGCCTGCTGCGGGAAAGACTGCTTTGCGAATCTTCTGCGTCATATTTCCTTTGGATGCAGTTTCTTTCTTCAAATCCTAGCAGGGAGGAAAGATTTGGGGATAGCACCGTCGGGGTAGAGAAATTCCACACAGAGCGAAATTAAAATGTTGCCACTTGCAGATGGGGACCTTGATGCGGCGGTCCAACTAAGGTGTATGCGCGGGGGTCTCTCGTCCATCTGCTGGAAGAATCGTTCCGGTCGAACGGTCACGCAAGGTGTGTTCTGACCGTTGCCTGATTCTGGACCGCTCCGCAGTCTTTTGTAACCAGCAGAACGAGTCCACCGCTAACCGTGGGACTCGTCGCTGGTCTTCGTTCGAGGGCATTCTCCGACACCGTGCAGAGAATGTTTACTGCGCCTGCTAGACGTATGCGATGCAGTCAATCGCCAGGCCATGGTCTCCAGCCGGAAGCGCCGCGGGCTGTACCGTATTCCGTGCGGGAAAGACCGATCCCCACTTGCGCGCTCGATACACCGCGTTCATCCGGTCAAAATCCTTGATGTCTTCAAGGAAGATATTCACCTTCAGAACCTTCTCCAGCGACGAACCCGCCGCTTTCAGATTCTTCTCCATCTCGTCGAGTACCCAGTTCGTCTCTTCCTCAATGGTGCCTGCCACACGGCAGCCGATCCCGGAGACGAACAGCAGATTGCCGAACGAGACGACCGTCGTAAACGGGAATGCCGGGGAAGATTTACCCGTAGCATCTTTCTTTGTCATGGATCCTGTCTGCGCCGAGGCACCCTGGGCGAGCACCGCTCCACCGATGGCCGCCTTCGTTACATTTTTCAGGATACCTCTCCTTGTCTGCTTTTCCATTTACGACTGCTCCTTCTAGAGATAGGTTGAGACCCGACCATGGTACAGAACTCGCCGAGCGTCTGGGCGGAGGCGGGTCGCCGTCGTATGAGTGCCTGGACTTTCCACAGCGCATCGCGAAATTGCCAGGGTGAATATCGAATCCCTGTCCACTTCCGGACATGCGGTTGCGAATCCGGACAGCGTGATCCCTGAACCTTAAATTCATATTCCTGATTCTGTGATATTTATGCGGAATAAATTCCGGAGCTTCGCATGCAGTGATCTGATGCGAATCGTATTTGGAGACCGTCGTGAGATCTTTCCTGCAGGACCTTAGCTATGCCGCCCGCCAACTTCGCAATGCTCCGGTCTTCGCGCTGACCGCGATTCTCACACTGGCGCTTGGCATCGGCGTGAATGCGGCGATGTTTTCCGTTGTGGACCAGGTGCTGCTTCGCGCGATGCCGTTTCCTCACGCGAGCGAGGTGGTGCAGATGGCGGTGCGTTCCGAGAGCGGTGGCTTTTCGCCTACCTCGCTGCCCGACATTCGAGATTGGAAGGCTCGCAGTCATTCCTTCCAACAGATCGCTTTTTACACCGAGCAAGTTCCTACGCTTGGTGGAACGGCAAGTCCCAAGTTGGTTGCGCAGGTTGTGTCGAGCGCGAACCTCTTCGACCTGCTTGGAGCTCGTCCGATGATGGGACGCACCTTCGTGCCTGCCGATAACGAGGCTGGCCATACGAACGTCGTCGTCCTTACGGCTTCGATCTGGCGCGAGCTTTACCATGCCGACCCTACGATCGTCGGGCGTTCGATTCCGGTGAATGGTCTTCCTTATAGCGTTGTCGGGGTGATGCCGGATGGTTTCGCCTTCCCCGCAAATACGGGAGGCAATGCGATATGGACTCCGGCTCCGGTCGACGACAAGGCACTTCAGGATCGCGGCTCCGCCATGATGAGCGTGATCGGACGTCTTCGCCCCGGCATCTCCATTGCCGACGCGAGGCATGAGATGAACTCGATCCACGACCAGCTTCGGCATGAGTATCCGAAGGATGAGAGTGTGGACCCTGTTCGTATCGATTCCTACTCGGATGTCGTCACCGGTTCGGTGCGTCCGGCAATCCTTGCGCTCGATGTGGCAGTCTTTGCCGTGTGGCTTATTGCCTGCGCCAATGTTGCCGGACTTCTGATGGCACGTGGAAATACCCGCCGACGCGAGATTGCAGTTCGCGCCGCTCTTGGCGCTCAGCGTGGCCGCCTGATCCGTCAGCTTCTTACAGAGAGCTTTCTGCTCAGTCTCGCCGGGGGTGCACTTGGGCTGGAGCTCGCAGTGCTGGCGCTTCATCTGCTGAAGCGATACCTGACGAACGCTATTATCTTTGGCGATCAGATCCACATCGACGTGAGGGTCTGCGCCTATCTCTTTGTCGCATCGTGTGTGTCGGCGATTCTTTTTGGGCTGCTGCCTGCGCTGCATGCCTCGAACGTAGCGCCCCAGGAGGGCCTTCGTCAGGGGGCCGCTGCCAGTGGAGTGAGCCAGCAGCAGACTCGCTGGCGCGACGCGCTTGTGATCGGCGAGATCGCACTTACTCTAACGCTGCTGGTTGCGGCATCTCTGATGTCTACCTCCCCAGTCACGCTTCCGCTCTTTTCGTCACACCGCCGGAGCAGAAGGGAATGGCATCTATCGTCGATACTTTTTACGGGCCCCTGCTGGATCAGATCAGGGCGCTACCTGGAATCCAGTCTGCGGGGCTGACGACGGTTCGCCCGTTGCAAGGCGGGTGGGACTTCAACATGGCGGTCGAGCTTGCGCATCATCCCAAGCCGCCGCAATCGGCGCATGCGGACGCCCAGGCGCGTGCCAGTACCGGCGACTACTTCCGAACGATGGGCATCCGCCTGCTGCGAGGACGGTTCTTTGCTTCTACGGATACGCCGTCGGGTCCTCCGATGGCTATCGTCAACGGAGCCTTCGTTCGCCGTTTCCTTCCGAACGAAGATCCCATCGGCCAACAACTACGCTTGAACGACACGGGAGAGCGGCAATGGTCGACGATCATCGGCGTTGTGGATGACAGCCCGCAGAAGACACTGGGCCAACCACCGCTGCCGGAGATTCATTACAACCTGGCGCAGTTGTTGCCGCAGGACGAGCTCTATTCGATTCTGGGCAACTTTTACATGAATGTAGCGATTCGCTCTCCGCTTCCCGAGGGAACGGTTGCGCGGGACCTTCGACGCGCCGTTCATCAACTGCAGCCCGATGCGTCGTTGAATGGAGTTCAGAACATGCAGCAGGTGCTTGAAGACTCTCTCGGCAATCAGGTGTTAGCAGCACGTCTGCTGGGCCTCTTCGCGCTCTGCGGATTGGTGATTGCCGTGGCGGGTATCTACGGCCTGCTGGCTTATTCCGTTGGCCAGCGTACGCGGGAGCTGGGGATTCGTCTGGCACTTGGAGCTCAGCGCGAGGCGATCCTCTGGCTTGTGCTTCGCCATGCGCTCGTCCTTCTCGGCATCGGTGTTTCTCTCGGAGCGGTCCTCCTGGCGGGCTCGGGAAAGATTGTTGCCTCATGGCTGGGCTACAGGTTCAGTGCTTACGATGTCCTGGCATCGCTGGGCGTTACGCTGCTGCTGGCGCTGTGTGGGTTGGCAGCGAGCTATCTCCCAGCGAGTCGTGCAGCGCATATCGAACCTGTCGTGGCTCTTCGTACCGAGTAAGGAGCATGACCGGACCTACGCTTTTATGAAGCGCATGGATGCCGAGTTCATGCAGTAGCGCAGTCCTGTGGGCTCGGGACCGTCGTCGAAGACATGGCCCAGATGTCCCTCGCATCGCGCGCACCTAACTTCAATCCGCGCGGCTCCCAGGGAATGATCCGCCGCCTCCGCAACGTTCTCCTTTGCAAGCGGCGCCCAGAAGCTTGGCCAGCCGGTGCCGGATTCGAACTTCGTCTGCGAACTGAAGAGCGCGGTGTCGCAGCAGATACAGCGAAAGATTCCACGGCTGTGCTCGTTCCAGCTGACGCCCGAGTAGGGAACCTCGGTATCCGCCAGCCGTGCAATCTCAAACGAGTTTTTGCCCAACTGTTGAAGCCATTCCCTGTTTGTCTTCAGGATCTTGGCCACAGTCTGCCGGCCGAGGTCTTTTCCATCGTTGCTGAAGTTGACGATTGTGACCTGGCCGGGAGTTCCGTGGACGGTATCGCTGGCCTCGACGATAGGAGATCTTCGCAGAACAGGCACGGCCAGGAACGCAGCGATGCCAGCAAAGAAGAGCCTTCGCGTCATCTTTTTTGCCTGATCGTCCTTGCCTATATCTGACTCGAACATGATCGACTCCCAGCCCTATGGGGGTATCCATCCGACGGGGATTTCCGGAAAAAGTAACAGGAAATCTATAGGTGGCGCATTTCTAACGGGCTATCGGACAGCGTGGAGAGAGCGGCGGATCAGTCGTGGCCCAGGGCGGTGCGGGCGGCGTTGAGGACGAAGGCTACGTCCTGAGGGGTGTGGGCGGCGGAGACGAAGGCGGCTTCGAACTGGCTGGGTGGGAGCCAGACCCCGGCCTCCAACATGGCGCGGTGAAAACGGCCGAAGGCGGCTGTGTCTGAGGTGGCAGCGGTGGCGAAGTCGGTGACCGGGGTGTTGGTGAAGAACCAGGTGAACATGGAGCCGACCTGGTTTGTGGTCAGGGTGACTCCGGCCTCGCGGGCGATCGTGGCTACGCCTTCGGCGATCTCGGCGGTGGTTTGATTGATCTGAGGGTAGATGGCCTTTTCGTTGGCGATGAGGTGCTCGAGGGTCGCGATTCCGGCGGCCATGGCGAGAGGGTTTCCGCTGAGGGTTCCTGCCTGATAGACGGGGCCGAGCGGGGCGAGGTGGTTCATGATTTCGGCGCGGCCCCCGAAGGCTCCACAAGGTAAACCGCCGCCGATGATCTTGCCCAAGGTGGTGAGATCGGGCTGGATGTTGTAGAGGCGTTGGGCTCCTCCGAGGGTGACGCGGAAGCCGGTCATGACCTCGTCGAGGATGAGGAGTGCGCCGTGCTGGCGGGTGATCTCGCGGAGGCCTTCGAGATAGCCGGGAGCCGGGGGAATGGTTCCGGCGTTGCCGACGATGGGTTCGAGGATGACGCAGGCGATCTGATCGGGACGGGCGGCGAAGGCGGCGCGGACGGCGTCGAGGTCGTTGAATGGCAGCGCGAGCGTGTGCATCACGGTCTCCGCCGGTACACCCGCAGACCCGGGGATCCCCAGGGTGGCGACTCCACTGCCGGCTTTGACCAGCATGGCGTCGGAGTGGCCGTGATAGCAGCCCTCGAATTTGATGATGAAGTCCCCGCCGGTGAAGCCGCGGGCGAGGCGGATGGCGGACATGCAGGCCTCGGTCCCTGAGGAGACGAAGCGGAGTTTCTCGACCGAGGGGAAACACTTCTGGACGAGAGCGGCGAGGGAGGCCTCGGCGGCGGTGGAGGCTCCGAAGCTGGCGCTGCGGCCCGCGGCGTCGCGGATAGCCTCGACGACAGACGGGAAGGCGTGGCCGAGGATCATGGGGCCCCAGGAGCCGAAGAGGTCGAGGTAACGGTTGCCGTCCTCGTCGTAGAGCCAGGCACCTTCAGCGTGGGTAAGGAAGGGGGGCTCGCCGCCGACGGAGCGAAAGGCGCGAACGGGGGAGTTTACGCCGCCGGGGAAGACGGCCTCGGCTTTTTCCTGCAGCAGGTGGGAGCGTCGGTGCGAGAGAGGCATCTTATTCAGTATAGGCGGGGGAAAGCGCTATGACGGCGGAGCAGAGAGCGGAGCTGACAGGAAGGCCGGTCCTGCTGTACGACGGGCACTGCGGCATGTGCAACGGCCTGGTGCAGTTCTGCGCTAAGCGGGATTTTGAACGAAGGATGCGGTATGTTCCGCTGCAGTCGGAGCTGGGAAGAGAGCTGCTGACGAGATATGGGGAGACTCCGGAGTCCCTGGAGTCGATCGCAATCTTTCCGGAGGCATTGACGCGGCAGGAACAGTTTTTTCATCATTCGGATGCGGTCGCGTGGGCACTGCGGCAGCTTCGGGCGCCATGGAACTGGGTGGGGAGGATGGTGCGTTGGACACCACGATTTCTACGTGAGGCGGTGTATGCGGGGATAGGTCGCATCCGGTATGCCGTCTTTGGGCGTTATCCGGTTTGCCCGATACCGGGACCGGAGATTCGGGCCCAATTTGTGGGCGTGACGGATGCGGGGTGCGTGAAGGCGTAGGAGTTTGCGGGAGGTTATCCGAAGAGCCGGGCGGTGCTGCTAGACTGGAAACTCTGCTTTTTTGCATAAATTCCCCTGGAGAGCACTTTGCCGGAGACCTTCCCAACGACCGACGCGACCACCCCAGACAGCACGAGGCAAAAGCAGGAAGCGACGAGTGGGTCGAAGCTGCAGACAACGGCTGCGCAGAAGAATGCGATAAAGAAGCCCATGCCAGCTCCCGGAAAAAGGGCCATCAGCTATGCGGATGCCGGAGTGGATATCTCCGCGGCGGACAAGTCAAAGCATCGCATCAAGATGTTGGCACGGAAGACCTTCAACAAGCATGTGTTGAGTGAGATTGGAGGCTTCGGCGGATTGTTCTCGCTGGACCTCGAAAAGTATCCGAACCCCGTACTGGTGTCTTCGGCAGACGGTGTAGGAACGAAGCTCAAGGTGGCCTTTGACCTGGGGATTCACCACACCGTAGGGCAGGACCTGGTAAACCACTGCGTGAACGATATCGCGGTGCAAGGAGCGACACCGCTGTTCTTCCTCGACTACCTGGCCACGGGAAAGCTTGAAAATTCCATTGTGGAGACGGTAGTCCAAGGTATCTCGGACGCCTGCCGCGCGAACGGGTGCGCCCTGATTGGCGGAGAGACGGCGCAGATGCCTGGCTTTTACAGCGACGGCGAGTACGACCTGGCGGGGACGATCATTGGGGCGGTGAGCCGTGACCGGATCATCACCGGAGAAGGAATCCAGGTGGGCGACATCCTGCTGGGGCTGCCTTCCAACGGATTGCACACGAATGGCTATTCGCTGGCTCGGAAGCTGCTGTTCGAAGAGGCGAAGTATGGGCCCGAACAGTATGTCAACGAGTTGAAGGATAAGACGGGCGCCGCCCTCATGCGAATTCATCGCAGCTACCTGGCCATCATCAAGAAACTGACGGCGGCAGACCTGGTCAGCGGGATGGCGCACATCACCGGCGGCGGGATTACGGAGAATCTTCCGCGGATTCTGACGAAGGGAATGGGCGCACAGGTCGATCTGGCAACGTGGCAGGTTCCACCGTTGTTCGAACATCTGCAGAAGCTGGGGAACGTGGAGCAGGATGAGATGCTGCGCACGTTCAACATGGGAATTGGCCTCATCGCGGTGATTCCTGCCGAGAAGGTGAAGAAGGCCAAGGCGATCCTGAATCGCGCCAACGAACGCCACTCCATCATCGGCAGGATCGTTCGAGGCGAGCGGAAGGTCAGCTACAACTAACGTTCCAGCAGGGACGGCAAACCCCGCGAGGTTTATGGCTACGTTAGCACCGCGGGGTTCGTTGAGGGTCGCGAGATCCTACTCGGTTCGAAGGGCTTGGATCGGGTCAATCCGGGTGGCGCGCCGCCCGGGAATCACGCATCCGATCAGCGCAACCAGGACGAGAAGAAGGGCAATCGCGATGAGCGTTGGCCGATCGTTCGGTTCGATGGCGAAGAGCATGGTGGCCAGCAACCGGGTCGACAGCAGAGCAGCGATTGAGCCCATTGCGATTCCGGCGAGGACCGGAGTCATACCTCGTTTGAGGACATTGAGCAGGATCTCCTGACGGCTTGCACCCAGGGCGATGCGAATCCCGATTTCCCTGGTTCTGCGAGAGACGCTGAGGCCGAGAGTTCCGGTCACGCCGACGATCGTGATGAAGAGAGCGACGCCGGCAAAGATTCCAAGCAGGATCGAGGTCACGCGCGAGGTTCCCAACTGGGCGCTTCGCAGCTGCTCGAGCGTTCGGATATCGGTGACCGGCTGCTGGGGGTCGATCTGGTGGATGATGGAGACAACCTGCCTGGACACGCGGTCGGGATCGTCGCGGGTTCGGATGAGCAGGTGAGGATCGCCCATGAAGGTGACTTGGGCCTGCGGGAAATAAACGCCATCGATGAAGTCGCGGGTGAGCCCGTACTGGTGCGCGTTGCTGACGACCCCGACCACCGTGGCCCATGTCTTACCACCGTCGTCGGAGAGACGACGTCCGATGGGGTCTTGCTTCGGCCAGAAGTGTTGGGCCATCTGGGCGTTCAGAATGGCAACGGGCGCAGCGTCGCGGCTGTCGGCATCCGTGAAGGTGCGGCCGGAGAGCAGGGGAACACCGAGCAAACGGAAGTAGTCGGGAGTGATGAGCTCGTGGTTGACCTGGGGTAGAGGCTCTCCCGGACGTTGAGGGTGGCCTTCAATCTGGACACCGCTGTTCATTCCTCCGCGATCGCTGTTGAGGGGAACGATGCTGCTCATCGCAAGAGCCTCGGTGCCGGACACCTGTCTGGTGCGCTCGAGGATCTGGTTGAAGAAGGTGTTCTGTTGAGTCAGGTCTGCGTATCGAGTCCAGTTGAGGGGTATGTCCATCGACAGTACATTTGCCG
Source organism: Edaphobacter modestus (assembly GCF_004217555.1). Classification (GTDB taxonomy): domain Bacteria; phylum Acidobacteriota; class Terriglobia; order Terriglobales; family Acidobacteriaceae; genus Edaphobacter; species Edaphobacter modestus. Next base: position 3,292,132 of record NZ_SHKW01000001.1, on the reverse strand, counting down.
TTTTGAACCCGGGATCAACCGATAGCAGGTTATACAGGCTGCGCATCATCAGACCCGCGCATATGAGGAGCACGAAGGAGAAGGCTACCTGCGCGGCGACCAGCGCATTGCGTGTGCGGGTTCCGGTTTCACTTCCCGCGGCGCGCTCGTCGGATCCGGCGAGAAGTGCGAGTTTGCTGCGGCTGGCGATGAATCCGGGAAACGCTCCAAAGAGAACGCCGGTGGACAGAGAGATGCTGAGACCGAAGACAAGCACCCAGCCGTCGAGGCGAATCTCTCCAGAGAGCACGGTCATGCGGGCAGCATAAGCTACCAGCAGCTTGAGGCTTGCTGCGGCGATCCCAACACCGAGAATCCCGCCGGCAAGCGCAACGACCAGGCTTTCGGTGAGGAGCTGTCGCATGATGTCCCACGGCGTAGCTCCCGCTGCGAGGCGGATGGCCATCTCACGGGATCGGCGAAGCTGACGCGATAGGGCGAGGTTTGCCAGGTTGGCACACGCCAGCAGCAACACAAGCGCAGCTGCGCCGAGCAGCATGAGGAAGGTCGGACGGGCGGCGTGGGTGAGCTGACGTTGCACCGGCGTGACCCCGACCGTGACTCCTGCAGCCTGTGGATACGACCTGGGATACGCAAGGGCAAGCCGAGCGGTAATCGTAGCGAGATCGTTTTGTGCCTGGGATGCAGAGATGCCTGGCTTGAGCCGCGCAAGAATCGTCAACACGCGAGCATCGCGGTTCGCGATCATTCCCTGGCTGGAGCGGAACGGGCACGATGTGGTGGGCATGTAGACATCGTTCGCGTCGGGATAATCAGGAACAGGGGACAGAACTCCAATCACAGTGTGCACGCGATCGTTCATCACGAAGGGGCGTCCGAGGACCTTCGGATCCGAGCCGAACTCCCTCACCCAGTACGCGTAGCTGAGCACCAGAACCGGGGGCGCGGTAAGAGTCTCGTCCGCCGGAGTGATGAGACGCCCGAGGGCAGGCTTAACACCAAGTACGTTGAAGTAGTTTGCGGAGACCACACCGGTGACGACGCGTTCCGGCACCTTCGTCCCCAGCAGATTGAAGGTCATGGAGTGATACTCGGCCAGATCGGAGAAGTCGCGCGACTGCTCGCGATAATCCCGAACCTCCTGAACAGAGAACCCGATCGGGTCTGGTCCGATGCGAGAGGCAGTCTGCTGCAGATGGACAACCTTGTCGGGCTGCGCGTAGGGCAGCGGCCGCAGGAGCACACCGTTGATGACGGTAAAGATTGCGGTATTGGCTCCGATACCGAGGCCTAGCGTGAGGACTGCCATCAGGGTGTATCCGGGAGAGCGTAGGAGCGTGCGGAAGGCATAGCGAATGTCGCGCAGGAGCTTCTCGACCGCCACGATACTGTTGCTGTTCCAGAGCTGCTCGCGGACTCGCCGCTGGGAGCCGAACCTGAGATGAGCCCGTCGCTTTGCCTCCTCTGGGCTCAGGCCGCGAGACAGGTGGAGGTCCTGCTCGAGGGCGAGGTGTTGATCGATCTCGCGTTGGAGCTCCTCATCGCGACGGCGACGGCGAAAGAACCGTAGAAGGGGCATGGATTATCCCTCCCCCATGACGAGACCGATGGCTCGCGCGATCTGGCGCCACCGAGTGGTCTCGGCCACGAGCTGCTTTTTCCCTGCGGCCGTCAGTTTGTAGAACTTTGCCTTGCGGTTGTTCTCGCTGGTTCCCCAGGAGGAGGACAGCCAGCCACGATCTTCGAGGCGGTGCAGCGCAGGGTAGAGGGAACCCTGTTCGACCTGCAAAATGTCTTCCGACGTGTGCTCGATGATGTGGGCGATGGTGTGGCCGTGGGCAGGACCCATGAGAAGGGTCTTGAGGATAAGCATGTCCAGAGTGCCCTGGAGCATCTCGGAATCGGTCGTTTTCTTCGCGCGCGGCACGTTGGACTCTCCACAAGAATGTCTATGGGAGAGAGCATATACCACTCGAACGTCTAGGGGAAGAGAGTTGTGAGATCGGGTCGTCTATGGCTTTTTCGAAAAAAACCCTCAAACGGGCGTACGTTCTCAGAAAGGGTGTGGGTCTGTGCCGGACATCGAGGTTGTGCGCCCGTCGCGCTTTAGAATCGGAGGTGATGGAACCGAAAAAAACAGTGCATAAACTAGGCATCCTCCTTTCAGGAAAAGGCTCAAACTTCATGGCGATTCATCGCGCCATTGCAGACGGCCGGATTCAGGGCGCCGAGATCGCAGTCGTGATCTCGAACAAGCCTGGGGCTGGAGGATTGGAAGCGGCCCGTTCTCTCGGACTTACAGCGCTTGCGATTCCGCAGGAGGGGAAGGGGCCGGAGGCACGCGAGGCGCACGATACGCGGATGATTGCCGCCTTGACCGATCATGGCGTCGATCTCGTCTGTCTCGCCGGATATATGCGGATCATCACCCCGGCATTCGTGGAGGCATTTCCGAGCCGCATCCTGAACATCCATCCGTCACTTCTGCCCGCGTTTCCCGGACTGGACGCGCAACGCCAGGCGCTCGAGTATGGAACCAAGGTAGCCGGATGTACGGTGCACTTTGTCGACGAGATTGTGGACCATGGAGTGATCGTGCTGCAGAGCACTGTCCCTGTACTCGATGAAGATACGGGGGATACACTTGCAGCGCGAATTCTGGAGCAGGAACATCTCGCGTATCCCGAGGCGATCTCGCGAGTTCTGAGCGGGAGATATCACGTTGTGGGACGCCGGTACCTCCTAAAGTCATAACCATGACCTGTACCGGCACCCAGCTGAGTATCTTCTCGCGCAGGGGAGCCTTTTGAGCTACGTGCTCTGGGCGCTGCTCGCCTGTTGCTGATTGCGGGCGTCTCCCAGAGTCACCTTCACGTCCATGCGCTTGCGACCGCGAAAGATGGTGATCGTGACGGTGTCCCCCGCGCGATGCGAGTTCATTGCAGCGGAGAGGTCCTGCGGACTCGTGATCTCTTGTCCGTCCATCGCGACGATAAGGTCGCCGCCCAGCATCACCGGGATATTGCCCTGATAGGCGCGCTGGGTTCCTCCATGCAGACCGGCCTTTTCCGCGGCTCCTCCGGGAAGCAGACGCTCGATGAGGATGCCGTAGTCGGCGGGCAGACCGATCTGTTCTGCGATATCAGGACCAATGGGAAGGGTGACGATATCGAGTGTAGGGCGCCGGATGTACCCGTACTTGGCATAGTCGTCGAGCATGGCTCGCGCTGTATCGATGGGAATCGCGAAGCCGATGCCGGAGCTCTGGTCGGCGCCGTTGCTGGCAATCATGGTGGTGATGCCAATGACCTCTCCGCGTGAGTTGAGAAGCGGGCCGCCTGAGTTGCCCGGGTTGACGGCGGCATCCGTCTGGATGGCGTCTTCGATGGGGTTGCCCTGTGGACCTCGAATGGAGCGGATGGCAGAGATAATTCCGCGCGTCATTGTGCCGTTGAGACCAAACGGATTGCCAATGGCATAAACACGCTGGCCGACGACGAGATCACGCGAATTGGACAGCGTAACCGGCGTGAGGTTTGGAGCATCGATCTTGATGAGAGCGAGATCGTGGTTATTATCGGCGGCCAGACGGCGCGCCTTGTATTTGTGCTTGTCGGAGAGCATGACCTCGAGCCGCTCCGCGTTGCCGATGACGTGGTTGTTGGTGAGGATCAGGCCCTCTTTGGTGAGGATGAAGCCGGAACCCTGACCCTGTTGCGGTACAGAGCCGTAAAAGAAATCGAAGGCGACCTCTGTGGAAGTGATATTGACAACGGAGGGTAACGCCTTCTTGTAGACAGCGATGTTCTGCTGCTCTTCGGTGTCGAAGGCGGGAGCAGCCGAGGCTTCCGTGAGTTGGAAACTGCCGCCGGGACCGCTGACAGAAGTTGTATTACTACCTGTATCGGCGTCAGAGGCAGGGTGCAGCCAGGGGAAGAGTCTGCCGGTGGACGACGAATGAGTCGTCACATAGTAGAAGCCGGAGAGAAGAAGTACGACAAGAAGAACGGGGCGTAATTTCATCGAAAGTTTCCTGGAGGTTCCCATCGTGGACTACGCAGTACGATGCTGTATTGATTGTATCGACTCCCTGGAATGGAACGAATCGGCGCCTCTTTCCAAAGGAGATGGAAGCCTTTCTCGCTCGGTTCGGCATTCCCTGTCAGGAGGACTGCAACAGGTCGGTCGATAATCTGCGCTAATGCTTGTGGTTAAGCGCGGAAGAGAACTGGAGCAAGGGCCAAAGCTCATCGACTTGCCACTCAAGTTCCGCGATGGGGCCATCGTTGTGAATGACGAAGTCGCAGAGCGGGGCTTTGCGTTCGTCGGGCATCTGTTGCGCAAGCCGGCGGCGCGCATCCGCTGTAAGCTCGGCACGGCGCTCAGGAGAAAGCGGCGAACCGGCAATACGCTGCAGATAGCGCTCGATCTTTAGCTCTTCAGGCGCGGTTACAAGGATGATGCAGTCGAAGCGAGCTCGCCAGGGAGCCGACGGTGGCTCTTCGTTCTGCCCTGTCTTGTCGTGTTTTGTGCCGTTGTGCTTCGTCTCAAAGAGCAGTGCCGATTCGACGATCACCACTGCATTCAAATCGCGCTCGAAGATCTGCTGAGCAAGTGTTGCCTGCTGCGCAATCACGACCGGATGGACGATGTTATTCAGTTCCTCTACCCGGCCCTCCCCGAAAGAGATGCGAGCAAGCGCGCCGCGATCGAGCTGTTTATCGGGTAGCAGAACTGTCGGGCCGAAGTGCTCGATGATGGCGGTGTAGACGGCTCCCCCGGGCTGCATCATCTCGCGGGCAATGGAATCCGCTTCAATAATATGAGCGCCGCGTTGTGCGAAGAAACGGGCCGCAGTGGATTTTCCGCTTCCAAGGCCGCCCGTAAGTCCAACGCGAAGCATAAATCAGCTCTTTCCCGTAGCGAGGCCGCGGCGGAGCTTCGCCGCCTTGACCGTGTTGTGCATCAGCATGGCGATCGTAAGGGCTCCAACACCACCGGGGACGGGGGTATAGGCGCCAGAAACAGCAAAGGCCGCTGGATCGATGTCACCCACGATGACGGAGCGGCGTTTGGCGAAGGTAGCCGCTCGCTCGGCGTCGCCGGGAAAGAAGCGCTGCACATCTGCGGCATCGGTAAGGCGGTTAATGCCGACATCGATCAGCGTAACGCCGGGTTTCACCATATCGGCCGCGACATAGCCGGGTCTTCCGATAGCCGCGACAAGAATGTCGGCGCTCCGGGTGACGGCAGGGAGATCGCGAGTCTTGCTGTGGCACACGGTGACAGTGGCGGACTCGTTTAGAAGCATCAGGGCCGCGGGTTTGCCGACGATGTCGGAGCGTCCGACGACGACAGCGTTCTGGCCGGCGATGGGAAGGCCGCTGCGGCGGAGGATCTCTATGATTCCCGCAGGTGTGCACGGAGCCAGACCGGGCTGGCCGCTCTGCAGGCGGCCGGCGTTCACCGGGTGGAAGCCGTCGACGTCCTTGTCGGGCGATACCGCCTCGAGCAGTCGCTTGGTGTCCACATGCTTCGGCAGGGGAAGCTGTATCAGGATGCCGTCGATATCGTCGCGAGCGTTGAGGTTGGCTACAAGAGCGAGCATCTCCTCGGTGGTGATGCTTTCGGGCGGAGTGAGCATCTCGCTGTAGATGCCAAGCTCGCCGCAGGTCTTGACCTTGCTGCGCACATAGATCTGTGAAGCGGGAACCTCGCCGACGAGGATGACGGCGAGACCAGGGCGGACGCCATGGGAGGAGAGCTCGGCAACCTCGCGGCCGACCTCGGCTTTAATCTCAGAGGCGATTGCGACTCCATCCAACACTTGAGGACGATTCATACCTCTTCATGGTATCGCGACCGGGAGCTTGCCGCCGCCCTTGCGAATCGGTCTGCATCCTTCCGTGAAGCCCGCGATTGGGCAGGCCCCCTTCTGATTCCGTCAAGGCTGCGACCGAAACGTGACAGAACTATGACAATTGCAAAATGCCGGAACATTTTCTGATACCTCCTGCGTACCTTGTCATGCAGGACGCATCCTTCGACATGGATTCGCGTCTAATATTCAGCGGTGTGATGAGCGGCACTGCGAGGGGTAACGGGCCATGACCACTGCTGGAACAAATGGAATCGAGAAATTCTCAGCGGCCGATCTTGCGGGTTTGCGCGAAGAGTTGCTGCACGCTCATCTCGACTCCTGGCAGGCTGCCGACGTCATCAGCCATTACCTGGCGACGCGAGGGTATGGTGTATCCGCTCCCGCGGCGCGCTCGACGGCCTCTCGACTGGAGTCCGCGGGGTACCCGATGGACCGGATGCAGGAAGAGTTCGAGCGCCTGGCCTTAGTCATGTAGCTCGGTGAGCGAAGCTCCTCGCTTGCAGTGCATAATCAAAAGATGCCGTCGCTCTGGAGTCCTTCAAACTGGCCGCAACGTCTCTCCGAACTGCTTGCTTCCGCAGGCGAGCTGAAAGAATCTCCGCTGCGGCGCGATGTACGTTCCCTGGGCATGCTGTTGGGCGAGGTCCTCAAGGAACAGTCTGGCGAGTCTCTCTACAACGCCGTGGAAGAGCTTCGCCGTACTGCGATCGCCCGGCGCGAAGCCGACGCCACGGGGGATGCTGTTGCCGCAGTCTCGCACCTCGAGCAATCTCTGGGGAGGGTTCATAGCCATGCCGACGATCTCACCCGCGTCTATCAGCTCGCACGCGCTTTCAGCTTCTACTTCGAGCTGATCAATCTGGCCGAGACCAATCACCGCAAGCGGAGACGACGCTCCAGCCGGTTGAACGATGCTCCGCCTCAGCGCGGCGACCTTCGCGGTACCCTGCGCAGGCTGCGCGAGGCAGGCTTTGATGCAAAGCGGGTCGTGGCGATGCTGGAGCGCATCTCGATTACACCCGTCTTCACCGCGCACCCCACCGAAGTGGCACGCCGCTCGGTGATGTTCAAGCGCAGGCGCATCTCCGATCTGCTGGAACGATTGGACAGGATCGCCGTTCCCGAAGAAGAGCTTGAATCGCTCGAACGCGAAGTGACGGGCGAGATTACGGCGCTATGGCAGACCGACGATGTCCGCAGCGCCCGGCCTATGGTGCGCGATGAGATCCGTATGGCGCTGGATTATTACGAGGCGTCGCTCTTCGATACCCTGCCTGTCCTCTACACGGAGGTTGCGGCTGCAATCGACGACGAATTTCCCGGCGCGAAGATTCCCATCGCGGAGCTTCCGCAGCTCATTCGCTTTGGCTCGTGGATCGGCGGCGACCGGGACGGAAATCCCTTCGTCACTCCGCAAACCACCGGCGAATCTCTCGCAATGGCGCACTCGCTGTTGCTCAATCATTACCGCCGCAGGCTGCAGAACCTCTTCGAGCAGTTGGGAAGCTCCACCCAGCAGGTGCCGGTCTCGGCAGAGCTGCAGGCGTTGCTGGACCACTACCTTGCGCAGCTTCGCGCGGCGGGCCAGACGACCCTCGAGGAGCGCTTCCACTTTGAATATCTGCGGCTCCTGATCGCCTGCATCCTCATGCGGCTGGGATCGACGCCGCAGAGCTCGGTGCCGTTGCCCCCGAATCCGGCGCTCGCTCCGTACACCAAAGCCGCGGATCTGCTGGCGGATCTTACGGTGCTGCGGAACAGCCTGATGGAGAACCGCGGCGAGAGGCTTGCCGAGATGCTGATCGATCCGCTGCTGATCGAGGTGCGGACGTACGGTCTGCATCTGCAGACGCTCGACATCCGCCAGCATGCGCGAGTTCATGCGGCGGCCGTGGCGGAGATTGCGGGCTGCGCGGAGAGCAGCGCAGACTCGTCGGCGCTGCGACTGCCCGCAGCGCTTTCGGCGCAGACCGCCGAGGTGCTGGAGACGTTTCGGACGATCGCGGAGTTGAAGCGTAAGTATCCTCCTGAAGCGATTCAGCAATACGTCATCAGTGGCGCGACGACCGCTGAAGATGTGTTGCATGTGCTGTGGCTCGCCAGATTGGGCGGCGTTCGCGTGGAGACGGAGGGCGACGATCCGGGGTTACAGCCTGTGCCCCTGTTCGAATCGATCGAAGATCTTGAAAATGCGCCGGACAGTATGCGTCGTCTGTGGTCGAGCGAGGCCTTTCAGCCTTTGTTGAAATCCTGGGGGTATCGGCAGGAGATCATGCTCGGCTATTCGGACTCCAACAAGGACGGAGGCATGATTACGAGCACGTGGCAGATCTGGAAGGCCCATCGCGAGCTGCATCGCGTTGCGGCGGAATGCGGCGTGACGCTTCGGCTCTTCCATGGTCGCGGGGGAACGGTGGGACGCGGAGGCGGACCGACGCATCGCGCGATCTTCGCGCAGCCGGTCGACAGCTTCTCGGGCGAGCTGAGGCTGACGGAGCAGGGAGAGGTTCTCAACTGGAAGTATTCCGATGTCGTGCTTGCGGAGCGCAACCTGGAGCTGATGATCGCGGCATCGCTGGATGCGCTGGCAAGGCCGGACGCGCTGCTGCAGAGAGGCGCGGCCACCCCGCATTTGACCGGTGAGATAACTCCGGCGTGGGAAGCCGCGATGGAACGTCTCTCCGAGACGTCGTACTCTTTCTATCGCCTCCACATCATCGAGAATCCTGAAACGTTTACCTATTTCGAGCAGGCTACGCCGGTGGCGGAGCTGGAGAATGCGCGAATCGGATCGCGGCCGGCCAAGCGGACAGGCAAGAGGACGATGGCTGACCTTCGCGCGATTCCATGGGTCTTCGGATGGATGCAGTCGCGGCAGCTTGTTCCCGCGTGGTTCGGCGTCGGTCACGCCCTGGACTTATTTGTCCGCGAGAATCCCAACGGCCTTGAGCAACTGCGGTCGATGGCCCGGGACTTCCCGCTGTTCGTCGACATCATTCGCAACGTGGAGATGGCGCTGGCCAAGTCGGACTTTGGCATCGCGCAGCTGTACGCCTCGCTTGTGGAAGACGAGAAGCTGCGAGACCGTGTCTATACGATGCTGAAGGCGGAGTTCGATCTGACCCAGAAGATGTTGCTCGCCGTGACGGGGCAACAACGGCTGCTGGAGACCAACCCGGTCCTCGAACGTTCGATCCGGCTTAGAAATCCTTATGTCGATCCGATGAGCCTGATCCAGGTGGAACTGATTCGCCGCAAGCGCGCGGCAGCCGCGAACGGCGAGCCGGAATCGACGGAGCTGAACCGGGCAATCTCCGCGACGATCAATGGCATCAGCGCGGGATTGCGGAATACGGGCTGAGATCAGGCGGCAGCGTTCCGCTCCGCCGGATAACGATGCAGATACCACTCTCCGGCGGCATAGGTGGCGGCGAAGCCAATCCAGAACGCGATTCCGAAGAACTGCTGTGGTTCCAGATGCGTGAGACGCGCTGTAACGAAGAAGACTCCCATCACCGGTCGCGTGGTCGCAATCCCCAGCAGAACGGCGATAGCACGCATCATCCATTCGCGATAACGGGGCTGGCGCCGGAGGAAGAGCGTCAGCGCTCGCAGCAGCGAGAAGAGGAAGAGCCCATCGAAGACGATGATGGCGGAGAGCTCCGTGGCGCCGCCCACAGGCGTAGCGACCAGTGGAATTGCCGTGATGCCGATGATGAAGCCAAGGACGAACAACGCCCAGCTGATACGCCGGTGCAGTGTCTCTTTGCTACGAAGACGCGCTGAAAACCAGAGAGGCAGCAGAAGGACGAAGATCAGCGCCGGAACGATATGCGTGAGGGTGAGAGCTTTGCGTGCCGCAAACGCCGCGTCGAGCTCACCGAACTGTCCTGCGCGCGCCGAGGTCTCTACCAGCAGCAACGCAACCATCCGGCGGAGGGCGGCTGCCGCGGCAATAAAACAAAGCACATAGAGGACCGGCCGCATCCACGCGGACTGCCGGACTGCACTTGTCGCCATCTCGAACTCCTTCGGAACCGGCGCAACCGTCCTCGGGAATCGGCCCGCTCAGTTAGAAGCCCTGGTCGGGTCGGAAGGCCGTCGCCTTGTTCTTAATAAACGTTACGGCGATAGGCTTGCCTAAGTTCGCATAAACCACGAGACGATTGCCGTAATCATTGCTGAGGCTTTTGCTGACCTGGCCCAGGGCAAGCTGCGTCTCGCGCTCGCTCATTCCCAGGATCACGACGTGCGAATCGACTGCCTTCCAGATCTCCGAGCCCCAGTGCTTGTACAGTTCGTGTGGATCGTCGTAGAAAAAGATCTCGTCGAGATAAAAGGTGTACTGGCCCGACTCATGGTAGCCGACCGGCACGCCATATTGTTTCGCCGGATTCTCTGAGGCCGGCAGGGTGAACAGCATCAGAACCTGGCGGTCGCCGCCCGGAACACGATGAGTGGCGGACTTGGGAGCAGTCTGCTCGACGAAGTCTTTCACCTCGAGCTTCTGGGCCCCGAGCAGCGTACCGGTGACTTTGGCATAGTCGACGCGCTTCCCTGCGGCCGGGTAGAACTCCATCTGCCCCCCTGCGGAGACCCATATCGCTGAGCCGTTGAGCTCTTTGGCGTCGGCCATCGAAGACTGGCGTTTCTTCTTCAGAAACACCAGGTCGTCGTCGGCAATCTTTGGGCGAGCAGGTGCGGCGACAGGTTTTTCCGGTGCATTGCGCTCGCGGTAGATCATTCCCACTCGAGCCCCCACCACTGCCAGAAACACCAGGGTCCCGCCGATAGCCCATTTGGCACCGCTCTGCATCGTCTTCCCTCCGGAAATCTTTTATACGTGAGCTCGGGTGTACTTTAGTCGATTGGCTCCGCTGTGCTCAACTCCCGATTGGCTTCCATCAGCGACTCGGGAGTCAAAGCATCCGCGTGGCGAAGGTTGGGAAAGAGAGCCGCAGCGGAGCCGGTGACGAGGAGCGAGCCAATCCCTCCGACAATAACTGCCGGCACGGCCCCCCACCAGCTTGCAGTTAGACCGCTCTCAAACTCGCCGAATTCATTGGAAGCCCCGATAAACAGCCAGTTCACGGCGCTGACGCGTCCTCGCATCTCAGGCGGGGTGGCAAGCTGCAGGATGCTGGACCGAACCACTACGCTGACCATGTCGCTGGCTCCTGTCACGAGTAGCGCAGCCAGGCTAAGCCATAGATTGCGTGAGAGGCCGAATACGATCGTCGCCACGCCGTAGATGCCTACGCAGGTCAACATCGTAACTCCTGCGCGGCGTTTGATTGGCCTCACGACCAGAATCAGGGAGACGATCAGCGCGCCTACGCTCGGCATGGCGCGCAGCAGACCAAGGCCGCGAGGACCGGCGTGCAGGATCTCGGTCGCGAAGATAGGCAGCAGGGCGACCGCCCCCCCGAGCATGACGGCGAACAGGTCGAGGGAGATGGAGCCGAGCAGAAGCTTCGTTTGCCAGACATACTCGAGACCCGCAAGTACAGTCCTGATACTGAAAGCGGTCGCCTTCCTCTCGACCGGTTCGGGGCGGATCATGCTGATGAAGACGATGAAGCCGATAAGCATCAGAAGGGTAAGAGAGTAGACAACGGCGGCTCCGCGTAAGGGCTCCAAGGCTCCCGACAATGGAAGCGTGAAGAGCAAGCCACCGATGGCAGGACCGGACATGTTAGCTATCTGGTAAATAGTGGCTCCCCACGTCACGGCATTGACGAAGTGATCCTTGGGAACCAGGCTGGGGAGCAGGGCGCTGGAGGCGGGTCCGCTGAAAGCCCTGCCCATGCCGATAAGGACCAGGACAGCATAGATGGGCCAGATGCGCCGCCCGGCAAGGGTCCAGGGGTTAAGCGACAGCCACAGCAGAATGGCGGTACAGAGGGCCTGAAGCCCGTAACACAGCAGAATAATTCTGCGGCGGTCGTAGCGGTCCGCCACGTGTCCGGCGGCGAGCATGAAGATCAGGCCAGGAAGAAAGAGGGCGAGCCCTGTGAGCCCAAGGTCAAGCGCCGAGTGGGTAATCTGGTACACCTGCCAGGCGACGGCGACCGACTGCGCCTCCGCCCCTATAATCACCATCAGTCTCGCGCTTTGATACAGCCGGAAATTACGCGAGCGAAAGGCAGCCCCCGCTCTCGCGGGCGTTCGACTCTCCCCGTCAGCCATAATTCTATGCTGTCATACTTTCACGGCACTCAAAGTGCAGACAGATCACAAACCTGTGAGTTGTTGGTTAACCTGTCCCGATTGGGTAATGGCAGGAACCCCACAGATTTAGACTCGTGAGTATGGCTTGAAAGCACCATAGAAATACAGATCATTTTCTGGTGTGATGAGGACGAGGGCCGATCGATGCACCATAGAGATGGCCCGATCTTCACGTCGTTTAGCGCCGGACACGGACGCGATCTCGTTTTTTATCGTCGACGTCCGGTTGCCTTTGCAGAGGATTCGCCAAAGCGATTTATTGTTCATGCACGCCTGATTTCTGCTGTTCGAACACATTCTGTCTTGTTGAAAGAGGGCCACTTGAAATTTCAAATCATGAAGCGGATCCCAGGGCAGGATCCTGAAAGGGTTTTGGGAGTACTGGAAGATTGCCTTCGCTCGGTATCCACCGAGATTGTGCGGGAGGGCAGACGGATTACATTCTTTGGGCTTGGCCCCTCGCCCCGCGCCATCAATCGCCGGGACACCACTGTGATCGACGTCGATGCCGAGGAAGGCGTAACCACGATCGGCGCGGATGTGAGCTTTCAGGCGTCGGCCTTCCTGGGCAACACCCCGCAGGATGTCGTGGTACAGGAGAAGCTTGACCGTGTCTTTGACCAGATGAGGATCCAGCTCGGGCTGGATCAATTTGAGGCATCCTCTCATCCGGAACCCTCCATCGCCGACGTGCCAGCTGCTGCTACGAGTTGGGAAACTCCACTTGAAGTTCCTCCTCCGGAAGACATCGTGCCCGCGGAAGAGATTGTGGTACTTCCCATCGTTCAGCCGGACGCGCCGTCCTCCACATCGCCCGCGCTGCTCTCTGAGAAGTCGCCTAAACCCCGTGAGCAACCGCCGGTCGAAACCGTGCCTGTGACCGAGATCGTGATCCTGACGACCGATCTGGAGACCGAAGCAGCGGCTGCGAACACGAAGTTAGAACCGGAAACAACGGCGCCTGAACCTGCGCGAGCGGCATCATCGGCGATCGGCTACGAATCTGCGACAGAGAGACCGCGGAGGTTCGAGCCGCGAGTTGCGGAGGTCATGACGCGGTCGCGGTCGAGTATCTCCGCAAAAAGACCGTCCAGTGGCGCCATCGCCACGATGCTCGAAGAAGAACCTTTGGAGGCAGCAGTAACCGCTCCGAGACTGCTACTCGATGAAGCGGTCTCCGATGAACAAGACGAGAAGAAGTCCAGGCGATTGCAGTGGAGCGCCTGGGCGGCCGCAATTGTTGTTCTGGTCATCGCGCCTGCAGCCTGGCTGTTTCTTCCAAGTCACTCGGAGACCAGGACTCCGCCGCCCCAAAGGCAGCAGTCTCCGGTTCCCATCTCCCAGCAAGCTCCCATCCCTGTCTCGCAGCAAGCCCCGGTTCCACCCGCCCCACCCGCTCCGAAGGAGCCTGGGCTCAGGGACGATCTGGCTGAGGTCGTGCAGGAGTGGGAGGCGGCAATGGGCTCGAGCGACGCCGCGGCCCAGGCCGCCTTCTATGCTGACCCCGTCGAGCGGTACTTTCTTCGCCACAACGTCAGCAAAGATCAGGTTGTTGCCGACAAGCAGGCTGCGATCGACAGGCGACACGGGACATGGGCCGTGAAGATGGAACAGGTAAAGGTGACTCGCCCGGATGACGCAATCGCGAAGGTTCGCCTTATAAAACACTTCGCGGTGCGACAGGACGGCAGACTCACCTCGGAGTGGTTCATTCCATCCCAGCTTCAACTGAACCGGCTGGAAGGCAAGTGGCGAATTACCTCGGAGCGCGATCTCGGCTGGGCCACCTCCATGGACGAGCTGGACTATTGAGAAGCTAACTCTTCTGTTGCTTCAACAGTCCCAGAACCTCTTCCGCGTGTCCCTCGGGTTTCACCTCTTCGAAGACGTGGATCAGCCGCTGTCCCTTTCCGGTATCCGGGCTGATAAGGTAGGTTGTCCGCTTGACCCCTTTCACCAGCTTGCCGTACATGTTCTTCGGCTTGATGAGGTCGTAGCGGTTGATGAGGACCATCTCCGGGTCTGCGAGCAGGTCGTAGGGAAGCTTGTACTTCTCTTTGAACTTCTTCTGCGCCGCGACGGTGTCGCGCGAGATGCCCAGCACCACAATGCCTTCCTTCTGAAACTTCTTGAAGGCGTCCCGAAATCCGCAGGACTCGATGGTGCAGCCCGGCGTATCGGCGCGCGGGTAGAAGAAAAGCACCACGGGTGAATCCTTGAAGTCGGAGAGGGAGACGTCTTTGCCGTCCTGATTCTGAAGGGTAAAGTCTTCTACGAGCTCGTCGGGTTTCATTGTTCAATCCTCTCAGTTGTGGCCAGCTTAGCGGGGCATCGACTTCAGAAGCATCGCTGGCCGTGTGACTATTTTAATCTCGAAGATCGTGGGCCATTGTTTTCCGGTAACAAACAGCCGGTCCTGCTGTGCATCGTAAGCTATGCCGTTCAGCACCGATTCGGCATCGGCCTTCTGATCCTCAGCAAGAATCCCGGTGAGATCGATCCAGCCGATAACGTGCCCGTCCCGGGGAGAGATGCGGGCGATGCGGTCCGAGTGCCAGACATTCGCATAGATCTCGCCCTTGACGTACTCCAGCTCGTTGAGTTGCAGGATCGGTTGCGATCCGTCCTTGACGATGACATGATGCGTCTCCTTGAAGGTCTCAGGATCGCGAAACCGCAACGTTGCAGTACCGTCGCTGGTGATCAGCTCTCGATCGGTACGGGTCATGCCCCAGCCTTCCCCCGTATAGCGGAACTGTCGGATCGGTCGCAGGCTGAAGCGGTCGTAGACGAAACAGATGTGGGACTGCCAGGTCCACTCATAGAGATTCGGTCCCCAGTCGACGATTCCTTCGCCGAAGTATTGCGGCGGCAGCTGGAGCTGTTGAACCGCCTCGCCCGTCTGGGGCCTGGTAACCACAACCTTTGAGCGTCCTTCGAGTCCGGTGCCTTCGTAAAACAATCCGCCCAGGTAGAAAAACCCCTCCGTATAGCTAGAGGTAGCGTGCGGATACTTCGCCACGACCCTGTAGCCGGCAACGGGAGCCGCAACTGCGCGGTCCGCTACGAAGAGCGTGGCAATCAGGGCCAGACCGCGGGCTGCATGGAGCAGATGTTTCATCGCTGACATCGATTGAAGGCTCCTGCGTTAGTTAAGAGCCGTTATCACCTTCTCAAGCGAAGCCGCATCCTCGACGTTGAGAGAGGCGATGGCGGAATCCCTGCCCAGAATCTGGCGGTTCAGGCCGGTCAGGACCTTTCCTGGGCCAACCTCGATAAAGTGGGTTGCTCCCTGCGCGGCGAGCAGTTGAATGCACTCCACCCAGCGCACCGAGCCCGTGACCTGGCGAATGAGACAGTCTCTCGCGTCCGTCCCGCGGGTAATCAGGCGGGCATCGACGTTCGCCGCAATGGGAAATGCGGGATCGTTGAACGGAATGCCCTCAAGATCGATTGCGAGCAGATCCTGTGCGGGCTGCATCAGCGCGCAATGGAAGGGAGCGCTGACCTGCAGCATCACAGTTCGCTTGGCTCCTGCCTCTTTGCACAGATCCGCTGCCCTTTGCACTGCCGCGGCCGAGCCGGAGATAACCGTCTGGTCCGGCGAATTGAGATTTGCGGGGGCGACAATCGATCGAGCCATGGCGGCTCGCGTGGCCTCTGGATCGGTAGCGCCCGCAGCCGAGGGTGTCCCTGCGCTCGCAGCAACGGCTTTTTCAGGATTCGGTGCGTCAGGATTAATCGGAGGTGGCGGCGGGGCTGTGTTTTCATCGGAGGCCTGCGCGCAGAGCTCCGTAATCCGCGCTGCGGGCAGCCCAAGGATCGCGGCCATCGCCCCCTGGCCCGCGGGAACCGCCTGCTGCATATACCGTCCGCGTGCACGAACCGTGCGAACCGCATCCGCGAAGCTGAAGGTACCTCCTGCGACGTGGGCGGAGTATTCGCCAAGCGAGTGGCCGGCAGCCAGCGTCGCCGTAATGCCGCGTTCGGAGAGCAGGCGCGTGACCGCGACCGACACCGTAAGGATGGCAGGCTGTGTGTGCTCGGTGAGCTTCAGCTGGTCCTCCGGACCTTCGAAGATCAGCTTCGAAAGCGGGAATCCAAGTGCCGCATCGGCCTCTTCAAAGACGGAACGGGCGGAGGGAAAGGTCTCGTAGAGATCACGCCCCATGCCAACCGATTGCGAGCCCTGGCCAGGAAAGAGAAAAACTGGTTTCATCATGACTATCGTAAATGACCAGCGCCGCGTTCTCGTGTGGGCGTCTCCATCGAACCCTGCTCTGCAAAACCACGCATTCGTGGAGATCTGGAAGCTTATCGAATGCTGCAGGAGCTTGCCCTCTTTCTTCTGGCGGCGGTCCGGCCCTTGAAGTGCAGGATCAGATCAATCGCCCCTGCTGTTCCTCATGGAAGACGATGCAGTTGCGGCCCCGGGCTTTTGCGCGGTAAAGGGCCTCGTCTGCGCGGCGGATCAGGTCTTCCGCCACGACGATACTGGGGTGGGACCATGCAACGCCGAAGCTCGAAGTTACGTGCACGGAACGATTCTCGACCTCGAAGGGCTCGCGGGAGATCGACTGCAGCAGCTGGTTGAGGCGCATGTGGGGATCGAGCAGCGGCAGGCCCGGCAGAACGATGAGAAACTCCTCACCGCCATAGCGTCCGATAAAGTCATAAGGCCGGATGTTGTGAAGCATGCGTCTGCTGGCGTCGCGCAAAATGGAGTCGCCGGCAAGGTGTCCCAGCGTGTCGTTGATCTGCTTGAAATGGTCGATGTCGGCCAGGACAACTGCGAACATGACCCCCGTGCGCCGTGATCGGTCCATCTCGCGGGTCAGAATGTCGAAGATCGCCGCACGGTTCCATATCCCCGTGAGTGCATCGCGCGTCGCCTGGTGGCTCAGTGCCTCTCGCGCGGCGACCAGCTCCGCCTTCTCGGCTTCAAGTTCCCGGGTCCTTTGCGCGACCAGCTGCCGCAGCATGTGCTGACGATGCAGGAGTCGCCGCTCCCGCCAGTGCCACACCAGGATGGATGCCACGAAGGAGAGAATCCCAAGCAGCAGGTACATGGCCCGGGTTCGCCACCAGGGCGGCCTTATCGTGAAACGCAGCGAGAGGATAGCCGACTGTTTCTGCTGATCTGGATCGACCGCCTGAAGTTCAAAACGATAATCCCCAGGTGCGATGGCCGGATAGTGCAAGACATGCGACGTGGTCTCGCTCCAGTCAAACTCCATTCCCGTCAGGCGATAGCGAAAATGCACGGAGCCTTCGCGCGCGAAGTTCAGCGAGCTGAACGCAAGATCGAGCGGTGCGTCCTGCCAGGGGGTCAGTGTCGTCGAGGTGAGAGAGAGCGGTTGCGTCCCCAGATCGGCGGAGGTGAAGCGTACATCGAGAGGCGCGGAAGAGAAGAGATGCTCGGGTTGAAGCAGATGAATGGCTCCGCCGTTTGCGCCAATCCAGACCGAGCCATCGGTATCGGCTAGAAAGGCTCCCTCATCGGTGTCGTTCGAGATGAGGCCATCGCGACGTGTCAGCAGACGCCACTGCCTGCCGTCAAAGACATTCACGCCAAGGTCGGTGCCGATCCAGAGCCAGCCCCGTCCGTCGATCCGCACGATCTGAACGTCGCTTGAGGCAAGGTCGGGGGAGGTGACTCTATTCACCATCGTGGCGCGATCGCCCGCAACACGCAGATGAAGCAGTGCGGGGATTCCGCCACCGATCCATAACGTGCCGTCCGCGGCGGCGGCAATGTTTCGCATCTGGCCACGGGTTTCGTCAGGGTCCAGCTCGACTTTGCTGAATCGCCCACTCTTGGACGACAGCCGGTAGAGGTGATTGTCAGCCAGGAACCAGAGATCGTGGTCGGGACTCTCGGCCGCATCCGCAAATGCGTCTCGAGAGATCAGGGAAGCGGCGATCTTCTCGATAAAGGGTTGATCCGGATTGCGAACCACGTAAAGGCCGTTCCGCGACAGGATCCAGATTCGATGCGACGAATCCGTAAACGCACGGGCGAGGCTGGGAAGCTTGGATCGAAACACGATCCGTCTGATCGCCGCATCGGTGCGATAGACCTCGCCATCCAAGGTAAAGATCCAGAGCGATCCGTCCGGCGACTCCGCGAAGCTGGTGCCATGAAGGATCGGTGCATTTTGAAAGGTCCTGGGTGTGGCGAGCCGCTCGCCTCTTTTGTTCAGGCGATTGATCTGGAACTGATCCGCAATCCAAAGATCATGATGGCTATCTCGAAAGATGGGCCAGACGACGTCATCGTGCAACCCTTGAGCGATGGTCCAGTTTTCCGCCTCACGGTAGCCCCTCCACCGTACGACACCTTGTCCTCGCGTGGAAAACCATGGAGCCCCATGGCGATCAAACAAAATGGAGCTGACATCCTTGAAGTCGACGCCATTGGATGAGTCGAAGATCCTCCAGGAAGATCCCTCCCACCGGGCCAGCCCGCGGTTGGTTTGCGTGAGGACGGCTCCCTGGGGATCCTCAGCTATGGTGAGAATGCCCGAACCTCGATAGGCAGGCAGTCCATCGGACGAAGGAATATCCCGCGAACGGAAGACCGCTTCGCCACGGGCGAGCACCCGGACATAGCGGCGGCTGCGCGCCCACAGGGTTCCCTCGCGATCCCTGAAGAAGCAGGTCCATGAATCCGCCGGAATGCCTTGAGCGTCGGAGAAGACGTCCACATGCTGTGGCTCTTGTGTCTTCAAAGACCCGCGGATACGGCAGACGGCCTGACCGCATCCCAGCCATAGATCGTATCCGGAGAGTCGATCTTTCGAGACGAAGATGCTGTGAAGCTTTCCCAGAGCGGGATTCGCATCCACCTCAGGAAGACGGAAGAACGGCGCTGTGGTCCAGCCAGCAGCGCCCTTGCCCGTTCCCCTCTGCGTAACAAGCATCAGGGAACCATGATCGAGAAAGAGAATGTGCGCAGGATCGATGGAGTTGATCGGTTCCTCGACCCCGAATTGCACCGTAGAGCTCCCCAGGGGAGCAGGAAGAAAACGGCTCCCATCGAAGAAGTACAGATGATCGTTCGTTGCTACCCAGATACGCCCGGAAGCGTCCTTGTGCAGTCCCAGCACAAGGGTTTCGCCGATTCCGTCTTTGGGTCCAAAGCGATGGAACTGTGCGCCATCGTAACGGAACAGGCCGTTCTCCGTGGCAAGCCACAGCAGACCCTCGTCGTCCTCCACCAGTCCGAAGACGTCCAGGTTCCGGAGACCTTCGTCCTGGCCATAATGGGCAAAACTGAACTGCTGGGCAACGGAGTTTGTGATTCCCGAAATGAAGACAAATACAGCAAGGGTGAGATGCAGGATCGAGCTTCCACCGACCGATGGCAACCTCGGAGGCAGGGGAGTAGGTTTGCGTTCAGGTTGCCTGCTCAACGGAGTCACCTGCGCAACACCTTGGGTCCGGACCGGAATCAGCAAGTGGCTGGTTCGGCCGAGATAAGTTTTGGGGAGGGGCCCGGGTGTGTCTTTTTTAATGTATCAAGTCGAATCCGCTGCGGGATATCTATCTTCCAATAGATCGCGATTTAGCGGTGGAAGAACGCTGCGCCTGACGAATCCCGGAAGAAAGAAAAAATTGCGTTCGACAGTCAGCGGAATTATTAAACGCCCAGCCCGAAGTCGACGTCCTGCTCGTCTCCGGAGTGCGAATAGAAGTCATAGGGTGTCCGGCGGTTGAACTTGTAACGCTGGCGAAGCTCGCGGCCAATAAATAGCCCAAGCGCGACCGCTCCCAGACCGGCCGAAACCCAGCCGATCGTCTTGACAAGGGTCGACTCTTCCTCTCCTTCAGGAAATGGGAGCGTATTCAGCGTATTCAAGGCAGAGGCCACGGAATCCTCACTGCAAGCGGACTTCATGCAAGGATGATAGCGCAGGTTGCAGAAGGCTGGCAGGGGCACACAACCGGTTTTCTGAACGAAAGGAACCCTTCTGGGCTCTGCCCATCCTCAGCTGACGTCCACCTGCTGGAAACCCAGGCTGTAAAGCAGTGTAGCCACCGTGGCGCGGGCGTTTTTTCGGGCGGCATCCAGAATTCCGTCTGATAGCGCCGTCTTCTGTAGCTGCTGCTCGGCTCTCGCTCGCGTCTCCGATTCGAGATTTTGATCAACAGGCACAAGAATGCCGGTCGACCGCGCGTAGACGCGGGTGTGCTGGTTATCGAGCGTGGTAGCAAACAGCTGCGAAGCCGGTAGCGTGACATGGATGCCGCGCACACCGTTGTTCTCCGTAATGCGGATATCTTCCGGCTTGAGATTGGAAAGGTCGATCCCCGCGATCGCCTGGCCATGAACGACCAGCAGAATACGGTCTCCGGCCAGCAGATCCGGAAGTACGGCGCTGGACCTGGAACCTTCGACGATGGTGTCCATCGAATAAACCACGGTTTCAAGGCGGTTGAGCCGCTGAATACGCTGAACTATGGCTAGAACCGAGGTATCGAAGGTTGTACTACGTCCTGCGATACGATCCGCTATGCGAGCCATGTAGCCGCCGGTCGCTTGGCGGAGGAAGAGAGCCAGGGCGGCTGCTCCGAGCAGCAATGCGAGCAGAAAGGCAAGGAATGGTCCCGACGAGCTTCGGCCGGTGTTGTATTGAGTTGTCATCCTGGTTTGGATGGTACCGCACAGCTATACCGATGGATGGAAAGTCCCTTAGCCGGAAAGTCAGCAGAAACAAAGATTCCGGGGGAACAATCGAGTTCCCCCGGAAGGAGCGGAGTTGCTTTCTTCAGGCTACAAATTTACGAGCGCCAAAGGCCACGATGCCAAGAGCTCCTGTCCCGAAGAGAAGCAGGGAGGAAGGCTCTGGAGTCGCCGCAGTGCTCGGAGTGGCCAGGATCAGTCCCGCTGAGCCCTGCCCGCCAAGGATGTTGGTATAGACGTATCCCAGCCCGGCGGAATCCAGCGTGATCTTGAAGAAGCCGTTCCCCAGAGCTCCGTCGTAATTGATGCTGCTTACGCTTCCAAGAAAGAAGAAGACGGAAGCCGGAGACTCGGAGTCGGCGAGGGTGAAGGTGTTGCCGCCGATCGTCAGAGACAGGTCGGTCAAATCGCTTCCGGCAGAACCATTCTGGAAGAAGGCATCTGCGAGAAAGTTTGGGTTGTCATCCACGGTGAATGAGCCGGTACCTCCGGCGACGTTCCCGAATATATTGACGAGGGTTAAATCGTACGTTACGGGCGAAGCATGAGCCGCCATAGGAGCAGCAGCTAAACCAAGTGCGAGAACCAGTGCAGAGAGAATTTTGCGCATTAGAAGGGCCCCTTTTCAGATCCCTGTAATTTCAAGGTATCTGTAAGGTGCTACTACACTTACGAGGCAGTCAACGGGAAAGATGCTTCCGCGAAATGCGCAAAAGAATGCACAAACCCGTCTCAATCCGCACAAAATTGCGGCTAAAGAGGGTTGAACAGTCGGTCAGTCCCAAATGGGGAAAGACTAACCGGCTTTTAGGTCGAGATCATGCAAATATTTGCGCACAAAAACTTTGGGCATCAGTACCCAATTGGGCCACTTTACCCCTGCGAGACTGCGGTCAGGCTTGGGGTCGCGCTCTCGGACGATGCCTCGCGATTGCGATAGCTCGCTGCGATGAAATCGCGGAAGAGCGGGTGTGGCTCGAGAGGCTTTGATTTGAACTCGGGGTGAAACTGGCAGCCGAGGAAGAATGGGTGACCGGGAATCTCCACGATCTCTACATAGGTCGCGTCGGGAGTCGTTCCGGTCAGGCGAAGTCCAGCGCCGGTCAGCACCGCCTCATACTCGCGGTTGAACTCGTAGCGATGGCGGTGGCGCTCGCTGATGTCCGTCGTCCCATAGGCTTTGGCCGCAAGCGATCCGGGCTCGAGCACGCAAGGCCACGCGCCGAGGCGCATCGTTCCGCCCATCTCCTCCACGCCGGTCAGCTCGCGCAGCTTGTAGATGATGCGGTGAGGCGTGGCAGGATCGAACTCGCCGGAGTTGGCGTCCTTCAGTCCGCAGACATTGCGCGCGTACTCGATGCATGCAGTCTGCATTCCGAGACAAATGCCGAAGTACGGCGTCCCCGTCTCGCGCGCGTAGCGGATGGCGTTGAGCATGCCTTCGATGCCGCGCTTGCCGAAGCCTCCTGGAACCAGGATGCCGTCGAAGTCCTCAAGCTGGCGGCGGTAGTCGAGCGTGGGCCGTCCATCGGCGTCATGTGTCTCCAGACCCTCGGCTTCGATCCAGGTGACGCGAAGCTTGAGGTTGTGCGCGAGCGCGCCGTGTACGAGAGCCTCCTTCAGCGACTTGTAGGAGTCTTCGTACTCGACATACTTGCCGACGATTCCGATGGACACCTCGTCCTTGGGGTTGTAGGCGCGATGGACGATGTCCTGCCAGCGCGAGAGATCGGGCTGGGGCGCGTCGAGATGGAGGTACTTGAGGACGAGCGCATCCACGCCTTCCGAGGCGAAGTTGAGCGGGCACTCATAGATGCTGGCGACGTCACGGGCGGCGATGACGGCCGGCTCCTCGACGTTGCAGAAGAGGGCGATCTTCGAGCGCATCTCGCGCGGAACGGCGCGGTCGGTACGGCAGAGCAGGATGTCGGGCTGGATTCCGATGGAGAGCATCTCCTTGACGGAGTGCTGCGTGGGCTTGGTCTTGAGCTCCTGCGCGGCGGCGATCCACGGGATGAGCGTGACGTGGACGAAGACGGTGTTCTCGCGGCCCAGATCCTGGCGCATCTGGCGGATGGCTTCGAGGAAGGGAAGCGACTCGATGTCGCCCACGGTCCCGCCGATCTCGACGATGATGACCTCGGTGTCCTGCGCTACCTTGCGCATGGCGTTCTTGATCTCGTTGGTTACGTGCGGGATAACCTGCACGGTCTTGCCGAGATAATCGCCGCGACGCTCCTTCGTGATGATCTGCTCGTAGATGCGGCCCGTTGTCAGATTGTTGTCGCGGCAGAGCTTCGCGTGAGTGAAGCGCTCGTAGTGGCCGAGATCGAGGTCGGTCTCGGCCCCGTCGTCGGTCACGAAGACCTCGCCATGCTGGAACGGCGACATGGTTCCCGGATCTACATTGAGATAGGGATCGAACTTCATCAGGTTGACGCGGAGTCCGCGGGCTTCCAGCAGACAGCCGATTGAGGCCGCAGCCAGGCCCTTTCCTAACGAAGACACAACGCCGCCCGTTACGAAGATGTACTTTGCAGACATTTCCGCGACCCCTTGAGATTGATTGGAAGTTTGTGCGTGCTGTGCACGATTAAGTATCGCAGGGTCTTCCTCCTGAATCAAGGTGCAGACCCTCCGCGGAGACCGATGGAAAAGTATTTTCAAAACATCTGTTCGATCTTCGGCCCAAACGCCAGCTGCCCCGTCTTACTTGGTAAAGTAAAAAGAGACGTTTCGGTGACATTTGGTTTACCTGAATGGTCTGACATTAAGACAGCCATCAACTCAATCTGCAGGTTGCGATTTCACGATGAAGAGGGACGCTTGAACTCACGAAAATCAATCTCCACACTAGCTTTCGCTGTTTTTGCGACGGTGACCTCCCTGTCGGCACAGGATGCCAACTTTCATAACGCGCCAGCCTCTTCGGTCACGGTCGAAAATCCGCACACCGCACAAGCGGACGCCGAGGCTGGCGGAACCGTCTACCAACAAAAGTGTGCAGCCTGCCACGGGCCCACAGCCAAGGGAGCGGGAAACATTCCTGCGCTGGCCACTGGAGCAACCCAGTCCGCCAAGGCCGGTGAGGTCTTCTGGTACATCACGCGCGGCGATCTCGCGAACGGCATGCCGTCGTGGGCGACGCTCCCCGAAGAGCAGCGCTGGCAGGTGGTGAGCTACCTGAAGTACCTAGGCGGACCGAATGCCAAGGCGTTGACTCCCGCGCCGAGCGAAGCGACCGCGAGTACCGCGAAGTTCGAAGCCCCTGCGCCAAAACCTCCGTTCACCGACTTCCGCTATGAGGATCCGGGCAAGACCCGCAAGATTACCGTGGCCGATCTTCCTCAGCCGTATGCGACGGAGTCAGCGGGCAATCCGCCCAAGCTGGTTCCGCGTCCCGAGGGCGTGTGGCCGAAGGCACTGCCAGGGTTCAAGGTCGAACAATATGCGACCGGGCTCGAGAATCCGCGTCTGATCCGCACCGCGCCGAACGGCGACGCCTTCGTGGCCGAGACAGCGAAAGGACAGATTCGCGTCTTCCGCGGCATTACGGCCGATGGCAAGCCGGAGATGACGAGCGTCTTCGCCACCGGGCTCAACAAGCCCTTCGGAATTGCGTTCTATCCTCAGGGTCCGAATCCGAAGTGGATTTACATCGGCAACCTGGATTCGGTGGTGCGCTTTCCTTATAAGAACGGCGACGTGAAGGCGAGCGCCGAACCGGAGCATATTGCCGATATCCCTGGCGGCCGCGGCCACACTACGCGCGACGTTCGCTTCTCGCTCGACGGCAAGAAGATGTGGGTTTCGGTCGGATCGGGATCGAACGTGGACGATCCGGACACGAATCCGGCGGAGAAGAACCGCGCCGATGTTCTGGAGTTCAACCCGGACGGAAGCGGCATGCACATCTACGCCTACGGCATTCGTAACTGCGTAGGCGAAGAGGTGAACCCGATTACCGGCGAGCTGTGGTGCTCGGTGAACGAGCGCGATGCGCTGGGCGACAACCTTGTTCCGGACTACATCACCAGCGTGAAGCCGGGCGGTTTCTACGGCTGGCCGTGGTGGTACATGGGAGCGCACCAGGATCCTCGGCATGCGGGCAAGCATCCGGAGCTGAAGGACAAGGCGATCGTGCCGGACGTCCTGCTGAATCCTCACAACGCGTCGCTTCAGATTACGTTCTACAACGGCAAGCAGTTTCCCGCGGAGTATTCGGGAGATATCTTTGCCAGCGAGCACGGCTCGTGGAACCGGTCGGCCCGCGTCGGATACGAGGTCATCCGCGTTCCGCTGCACCAGACCGGCCATGCGACGGGCGAGTACGAGGACTTCCTGACCGGGTTCGTGCTTCCGAGCGGCGATGTCTGGGGCCGACCGGTGGGCGTGACCACGGCGAAGGATGGCTCACTGCTGGTGACGGACGATGGATCGAACTCGGTCTGGCGCGTCAGCTACACGGGAAAGTAAGAGCTCTCGACCAACCCTTGTGGAGGGTGTTTCTCCATGAGGGTTGGTCTACCCCTCCCTACAATATTGTGCAAAATCTTCAATCCAAATCGTTTAGCTTTGGACCGGCCCACAAAAATCTATAGCCCCAGAAATAGGACAGGTGCCATCGAGGCGAGTACGGCTCCGGCTTGTAGAGCAAGCACGTAAAGAGTCTGCTTTGGAGCTCGGGGTAGCCACCGGATCGCAAAGAGTGCGAGCAGCGGTAATTGTCCAGCCATAAGCAATTGCCAGATGTGCGCCGAAGTTCCCTCATCGGAAGGTTGATGGGCGACCCCGAAGACGGTTATGGTCACGAGGACGAGCGTCAGAGCAGCCAGCGACATTGCGATAGGAACAAAGGCAGTCGGCTGCCGGATGATGAGGCCAAAGGGATATGTCTGGTGACTCATGTCGGCTCCTAACGTTGGAACGATATGCTCGCAAAATCCGGAGAGCATAATGTCTGCGATCGTGCGAAGGCTGGCGGGTCCGCATTGCAGCAGCGCCTCAAATTCCGCACCATAGCGCTCACGCCAGCGGCGTGGATAGAAGCGCATGAGCAGACGTGCAAGCCTGACGTTCATACCAACTCCAGTCTCTGGAGTCCGGCTTTCGAGAACTGATGCAATGTCTTCAGTTTTGCGCGAAGGACGCGTATTCCTTCGGCGGTGATGCGATAAGGCCGTCTCCGCTCTTCAGGCGGTAGAGGCTCAATTAAATGCTGTTGCTCGAGCCGGGCAATGGCTCCGTAAAGGGTTCCAGGGCCTAGACGGGCTCCACAGAGGAACACAATGTCCTCAATCATGGCGTGGCCATGCTTCGGCCCGTTGGCAAGGCTGGCCAAGACAAGCAGAGGTGGATCGGAGTACTGTTCGTTTTCCGTTTTTACTACGTTCCGCGTACTACGCATGACGTAGTTATTGCATGACCCCATGAAATCCGCAAGCGGATTCCATGGAATTAAGCAGAAAGACCCGGCCGGACGGCCAGGTCTTTATTCCTTCATAGTTCAAGTGTAACAATGTTCGGCTAACTCATCGGCACTGTATATCTTACAGTATCTAAAACAGATAGGCCCGATTGACACTTGACAGGGTTGGGTGGGTCAGCAGCTTTTCGACGGCGAACCGACCGGTGCCGCGCTTGCAAGCACCGGGTTTTTCGGTGGAGTAGACGTGTCCGTAGCGCTCGCTGATGTCCATGACGCGCTGGATCTGTGCGGCGGAGGGGATCTTGTGACGGTAGGGGCTTTCGCGAACGAAGGGAAGGCCCGCGTCTTCGAAGAACCGCCCGAGGTTGGGGGTGCAGGTGATGAGCACGCGGACGTCGGAGGTGGTGGGGTTGCGGAAGCCATGGAGCTTCATGGAAGGGATGTTGATCATCTCGCCGGGGACGGCAAAGCACCACTCGAGACCGGAGGGCGATTCGAGCGCGAACTCGGGTGCGCCTTCGAGTACGAGGAAGGCCTCCTGATCGGGATGGCGGTGAGGGGGCACCATGACACCGGGGGGAATGGTGGCCTGGAGCACACAGTACTGGTTGTTGGTTTCTGCGTCGGTGAGCTTCCACTCGAGTTCGACGCCTAAGAGTTCTACCTTCTCGGATTTGTTCATTGGTCTTTCACTTTCCTGCTTTTATGTTGCTGCTCTGTTTTAGGAATGTTTTTTGCGGCCTGGATGAGGGCTTCGAGAGTCCAGGCGACAGCCTCCTGCGCGTCGGCCCCGGAGAGCAGGCCGCGATCGCGGAGCAACTGCCAGAAGGGCGCGCTGTAGATGGAGACGAAGACGGCGATGATGCGGTCCTTCTCCGTCTCGGGCAGACCTTCGAGGGCGGAGGAGAGGCTTTTGGAGAAGGCGGCGCGTCCCTCGGTTCCTCCGCGCTCGCGAACCTCGGTTCCGGCCGGCGAGGTGATGACGGCCCTCACGAGAGGCTCGTTGGCCTCGAACTCCTCAAAGACGGAGCGGGCGAGGGGAAGGATCTCCTCTTCGGTCTCGGGGAAGCGGGTTTTGGTGGCTTCGCGCAGCCTTATCCAGAGAGCCTGAAGCAGGGATGCCCGATCGGGGAAGTAGCGATAGACGGTGCGTGCGCCGAGTCCCGCAGCCTCCGCGATGCTCTCGTGGGAGAAGGTTCCGCGTGGGCCCTGGCCGAGCTGATGCATGGCGATCTCAAGGATCTGCTCGCGGGTGGCGGCGGTCTGCCGGTCCCTCAGGGTGAGAACTGCCTCGCTCATGACAGTATTCTGTCATCGAGGCAGTAGTATGTCAATGACAGTTTCAAAAGAGATTTCTGTTTTATCTATGAAATCAGTCCCGAGTTCTGGACCGTGGATTTCCCCGGTTTTTCCCATCTGCGGAGGGCGTGGAAGTGATGTTCCATATGTGCGATGTAGTCCTCGATGAGAAAGCCGAGGGTGAGGGGAGAATCGGCGACGACGCCCTGGTTGGAGAGGCGGGAGAGGTCGATGTGGCGGATGACCCAGACGAGATGCTCGTTGAGGGCAAACCAGAGGGCGAGGACCTGGGCCCATTCGCGGTCGCGGTAGTGCTGGAGCGCGACCCAGGACTGCTGGTCGTAGCCGGGCATGCGTTCGGAGCCGATCTGCATGCGAACGATTCGGCTGAGGTTGTTGATGGCCGAGTCGGTGAGATGACCGAGGATCTCCTTGGCGGACCACTTGCCTTCTGCTTCGGGGGTGCCGGCATCGGCGTCGGAGAGGGTGACGAGCCACGGGACGGCGGCCCGGATGGTTGCGGAGAGGCGCTCGCTGAGCTCGACGGAATCGAGGCGGGCGGGATCGGTTCCCTGGGTGTAGGTTATGCCCATTCGAAGGCTCCCTGGTTGAGGACGAACTGGGGTTCGCCGGGTTGCATTGTCTCTTCTAGAGAGGCGAGATAAATGGAGAGGACATCGAAGCGTGCGGTTGCGGGACGTGCGGACTCTGGCAGGCGGCGCAGGTAGACGCGGGCGAGGCGGCGGAGGACGCGCTGCTTTTCGGAGTCGACGGCGAACTCGGCCGCGAAGGCGTCGCGATGACTGCGGGTCTTGACCTCGATGAAGCAGAGGACGTTGCCGTGCCAGGCGACGAGGTCGAGATCGCCGCGAAACTTCGAGGACTTCCAGCGACGAGCGACGACGGTGTATCCGGAGCGGCGGAGATGGAAGAGGGCTTCGCGCTCGCCGAGGGCTCCGGTTTGAAGATGAGCGGCGGTGCCATCGCGGTGCAGGGCGTGAAGACGGCGGATGGCCCATGCCTGGGCATCGATCCAGAGGCGTGTGGGTCTTCTTCGCGCGGTGGAGGTTGGGGCTGGGAGCGCCATGCGATCCAGAATAGAGCGCGGACGGGCGGATTCGCACCAAAGATATAGCAGGGAGTCGCAAAAAGTGTGGGAGCGGAGCAAAGTTTCTTGACAAGGGGGAAGCACGAGCGCAGTATCACTGCGCATATCAGGATCCATCAATGGTGGGTGTGACCTGAATCCTGCGGATCTTCCCCGGGCCCTCGTGTTCCTTCTCGAAGGAGTCTATCTATGCCCAGCCTCAAGAACCTACTCTCCAAGCATCTCTCCCCGGGACTGATCTTTCATCGCCACTGGTGGTGAGATCCCATCGACATGGAGATCTTCGAAAAACATCAACGATGTCGCGCAACGTCAGCTGGTGGCGGTGAGTCTTGAGACCCAGACTGCGATGCTAAAGACGCAGGCCGAGGGATTGGATAAGCTGGCCGACGCGTTGGGACAGCGTTGAAAGAGCCGAGAGGCGATCGACGAGCGTGAGGAGCTGCGCTGGCGGCTGCAGGGCAGAGGTGCTCCGCGCGTCGATCGCGTCCGGATTTTTATAGCGAGATTGTGGCGAGCGCGCAGAGACTGCAGCCGATGATCGTGGGCTTCTCGCTGATCTTTCAGTTCTACATCCGGCAGTATGGGCTGATTGTGGAGAGGCTGCGCAAGGTGCAGTTTCTGGAGGCGCTGCTGGAGTCGCTTCGGATTCTTCCGTTGGAGCCGGTACCGCAGGTGGAGGGTGTGATGGGCGCGGTGGCGATCGCATGAGGGGCTTGGGTCGACAAGGTTTACGTCTGAGGGGCGGGAGGTGGGAACATTTGAAGCCGGTGCGACGGTCTAATATAGGCGAGTGAAGATGTGAGGGGGATCGATGACTCTGCTGAATGCACCGACGTACGATGCGGGCCGGGAGCGGCGCAAGACAGGCCTGGTGATTGGGGGGATCGCACTGATTCTGATCGCCGCTGTGGTGGGAGTGGGTGGATATCTGACGGGACATGGGTGGTTCTACACCAACCTTCCGGCGGAGCATAAAGTAGATAAGTTTTTTCAGGCGCTGGAGGCGAAGGACTATAACCAGGCGTATGCGCTGTGGATGAGCGATCCGGACTGGCAGAAGCACCCGCAGAAGTACGACTATACGCTGCAGCGATTCACGGAAGACTGGACGACGGCGAGCCCGGTGGGGCCGATCAAGTCGCATCACGTGGATATTTCAAAGACGGATGGGACGGGGACGTTTGGAACGGGGATCATCGTCGCAGTGCGGGTGAATGGCGATCACAAGCTGTTTATGTGGTACGAGAAGAAAGACCGCACGCTGACCTATCCTGCTCCTCATGAGCTGGGGTACAACTGACATCTGTTGCGGAGACGAGCAATGGATGACTTCTCAGGTTCGGCACAACCTTAAAAAGATGGAGCTTGCAGCACTTCTTGTTGTCGCGGCGGCACCTCGATAGGCAATATTACGGGTGGAAACTATCGGAGGTTGGTCCCGCATGAAGCTGCTTGCCCTATCCGTCGTTCTGGTGTCGTGCTTTGCCCACGGTCAGGGCATGGAGGGATTTCCTGACCCCACCGTGCAACAGACTTATACGATGCATCGGTCCTCAAGCCGTGAGGCGACGGGAGCGAACGCAGATTTTCGCACGCTCACGCCGGGTCAGACGTTGACCATTCTCGATGTCGATGGTCCTGGAAGGATCTCGCATATCTGGTTCACGCTGAACTCTCCGGAGAGCTACCACCTGAAACGAATTGTGCTGCGGATGTACTGGGATGGAGAAGACACGCCCAGCGTGGAGACGCCGATCGGCGACTTCTTCGGTTTAGGCACGGGGCAGTATTACTTCTGGTCCTCGCCGGTGCTGTCGGCCGGGAGCGATCGTTCGCTCAACAGCTACTTCCAGATGCCGTATGCAAAACATGCTCGCATCACGGTGACCAATGAAGGCAAGCAATCGCTGAGCAATCTGTACTGGAATATCGACTATCGGCAGGATACGAAGCCTTTGCCTGTCGGGACGCTGTATTTTCATGCGCAGTACAGGCAGGCCCAGCCGAATCATGGGTGGGTTTCAGACTGGTATGACAATGGCGACCCGCGAGTGAACTACCGGCGCAATCCGGATGGCAAGGACAACTACACCTGGTTTGAGGCAAAGGGGCACGGACAGTTCATTGGCGTGACCATGTCGGTACTGCAGAATCAGGATGGGTGGTGGGGCGAGGGAAACGACCGGTTCGAAGTGGATGACGGGGCGGTTCCGACGATGGTCGGGACGGGGTCGGAGGACTATTTTTTAGGTGCATGGGACTTCGGCGGCTCGCAAAGCTTCCCGCTGCATGGTTCACCGGTTGTGGGGCAGGAACTCGCAGGATCGCGGTCAAGCGTGTATCGGTTTCATCTCGATTCCCCGATCCCGTTTACGAAGTCCATGAAGGCAAGCATCGAGCATGGACATGGTAATGCTCGCTCGGACAACTTCTACTCCGTCGCGTACTGGTATCAGGCCGAACCCCATATGCCTTTTCCACCGTTGACGGAGATGAGTGAGCGCATTCCTGCCTTGCAGGCTGTGGGTGGCCCCGGCAATGCCAAGCAGCCACAGAAAGAGGGCGATCCTCAACCGCGTTGATTCGCGGCTTGTGGTTCGTCATTCAGACGGAGAGCCGGTTGGATCGTATTTCCGCCAGTGCCGTGTCGTGGTGGGTTTGAGTGTTTCAGGAGATGCTATGAAGTTGTCGTCTCACGTCATCAAGAGCACGATCGTCGGAGCCCTTGGCGGGCTTCTCTTCGGGTTCGATACCGCAGTGATCTCCGGAACGACGGCCGCGCTGACCCAGCAGTTTCATTTGTCTGAAGCCGCGCTCGGCTTTACCGTGGCGAGTGCGCTCTGGGGTACCGTGATCGGCGCGATCTTTGCGGGTATTCCCGGTCAGAGATACGGCCGACGAGACAGCCTGCGAGCGATGGCAGCCTTTTATGTCATCTCTGCGATCGGCTGTGCCCTTGCGTGGAACCTGTCGTCGCTCATCTTCTTTCGCTTCATCGGAGGATTGGGGATTGGCGGTTCGTCGGTACTTGGTCCCATGTATATCGCCGAGATTGCGCCGGCACATTGGCGGGGCCGGCTGGTGGGATTTTTTCAGGTGAACGTAGTTGTCGGTATTCTGCTGGCTTACATCTCCAACTATCTTTTGGGAACTTTATCCCTCGGCGCAGCGGAGTGGAGATGGCAGCTTGGAATTGCCGCGCTTCCCGCAGCTCTTTTTCTCATCGCCCTCTTCTTCATACCGCGAAGTCCACGCTGGCTTTTGACGCAGTCAAGGAACAGCGAGGCTTTGGATATCCTGCGCCTTACGGGAGTGGAAGATCCCACGCGAGAGCTGGAGGAAATTGTTCAATCGCTGCGCGAAGAGGGGCAGGGAGGACGCGAATCGCTGACAGCGCGGAAGTTCCGACTTCCTGTGTTCCTCGCGATTACGGTGGGAATGTTCTGTCAGCTTACCGGGATCAATGCGGTTCTTTACTATCTCAACGACATCTTCACGCTGGCCGGGGCGACGAAGGTCTCCGGTAATCTGCAGGCGGTTGCGGTAGGCGCTACCAACCTGGTGGCCACGCTGATTGCAATGTCGGTCATCGATCGCCTGGGACGAAAGAAGCTGCTGCTTACCGGAACGGTTGGCCTGGTCGGATGTCTTTCAGCGATCGGTTACATGTTCTACACGCACCAGCATCTAAATTTGATTGTCTGGTTCCTGATGCTGTACATCGCATTCTTCGCGATCTCTCACGGGGCCGTGGTCTGGGTTTATATCAGCGAAGTCTTTCCGACACGGATGCGCGCTAAAGGGCAGAGCCTGGGCAGCTCCTCGCACTGGATCACGAATGCGATCATCTCGCTAGTCTTTCCGTTGCTGGCGAAGTCGTCGGGGGCGGTTCCTTTTTTCTTCTTCGCGAGCATGATGGTGCTGGATCTGTTTCTGGTCTGGTTTTACTATCCGGAGACAGCGCGGATCTCACTTGAGAAGATGCAACACGCGATTGGGCGGGATTAGCGCGAAGCCATCCACCTGGTCGCTCGAATGAAAAAGAGGAGACAGCGCGATGGAGCGCCATCTCCTCTCGGATGGATGCTCCTGCTTATCCCAGTTGCTTGATCTTCTTCCGAAGACCTGCAGCTGCGGCTCCGGGATCTTTTGCGCCATAGATCGCGGCACCGGCAACCGCAATGGTTGCACCTGCAGATTCGACCCCTCCGATGCGCTCTGCGTTGATGCCGCCGGCAACCGAGAATGGCATGTCGGCACTGCGCCCGACCTCGAGCAGTTTCTCAATCGAATAGCCTGCCTGCGCCTGCTCATCGAGCCCCGCATGCAGTTCAACCCAGCTCACGCCCATGGCCTTCAGCTCGTGAAGCCGCGCAGCCTTATCCGCTACACCGATCATGTCGGCCACGACTGCCTTGCCGTGCGCTTTGCCTGCCTTCACCGCGCCGGCAATGGTGCTGTCAGCCGCTGTAGCCAGCACGGTCATAATATCCGCCCCTGCCTTGAACGCGAGGTCGGCTTCGAGCTCGCCCGCATCCATGGTCTTCATGTCTGCAAACACCAGCTTGTCAGGATACGCCGCCTTCACATTTGTAACGACGCTCAGTCCCTGCTGTTTGATAAGAGGGGTTCCCAGCTCGATCACATCTACGTGTTCCGCAACCTTGTTAAGCAACGCCAGCGCATCCGCCGTCGAGAGTAGATCTATTGCAACCTGCAGTTTCATTTTTGTACTCCGTTTCTAAGTATTGAAAAAATCAGCGATGATACCAACTAGCCGAGATAAGCCCGCGAAGGGTCTGCCAAAGGGGAAGACGTTATTCCAGATTCGCGTGGCGCTTCCACAGCTGCTCCGCGCTCTCTCCGCGTTCGTGCCACATCACCTGAAATAGTGCGTCCATCACCAGCAGCACACTTTGCTCAAACAACGCTCCCGAATACTGCTCGGACCTCACTCCGCCGTGGTCCTGCTTGGTGGCTGCCGGAATCACGATCAAGCCTTGCGCCAGTTGGCCGAGCTTCGATGCGGGCGCGGCGGTGAGCACGAGGACCTGTGCTTGAACGTTTCGTGCCACTTCAGCCGCATGCACTGCGCCTGCCGTGGTGCCCGATCCCGAGGCCACGAGTAGCAGATCTCCCTGACCGATGGCCGGGGCCGTCACCTCACCAGCTACATGCACGACCAGCCCCAGATGCATGAGGCGCATGGCAGCCATCTTCAGCGCCAGTCCGCTGCGCCCGGCGCCAGTCACGAAGACGCGCCTGGCCAGAAGAATCATCTCGCGCGCAACAGCGATCTCTGCTTCATTCACCGCGGCAAGAGTGCGGTCCAGTTCTTTCAGCAGGAGTACCTGGGAAGACGAATAACTCGGTATTTCGACACAATGGTTGAACATCACTCATTCAGAGTCGCATCGCGGTTTGCGCCGATCAAACAGGAAATTCAAATCTGCTGATAGCTTTTTTCAATCGATAGTTTTTTTTCAATCGATGGAGCAGCTCAGGGTCGATGCAGAGAATTCAGGACTGCTGCTTCGGCGCACTGACCCTGCGGGAATCCTTTGGCTGATAGTTCTTATAGGTCTCGAGCATCGCGCGTATTGCATCGACCAGCTCCGGGGTGTGCGCCATCTCCATGAGGGCATGCACGGCAGCAGGCAATGGGTCGCTCTTCACCGTCACAAATCCCACATTCACCTGCTCGCCGGGCTTTGCAATCGCGATCGCCCGCAGAGCAGGCGTCTTCGCCAACATCGTTACGAGCGACTGAGGAAGCACCGTGGACCACCGTCCCGTCCCCACATGCGCGGCCATCACTGCTGCCGAATCCGTATGGATCACCTTGGGGGCTTTATTCAGTTGTGTCTCCGCAGTGCGTGGGACAGCCGACCGCAACAGGCACAGCGGTAATGTCGCCACCTCCTCCCATGACACGCGACGACCGTTGCCTGCGTCCCCCGTTGTCACGAGAAACAGACGCTCCCGATAGAGTGCATATCCATCCAGCCCCTCGCTCACTGGCTCGTCCAGATACATCAGCGCCACATCCATCTCGCCCTGCCGCACCCTCTGCAACAGGCGCTCCGGGTCACCTGTCTCCATCGAGATTTGCAACTCCGGAAATTTTTCCGCGAACGCCACGCTCAGCACGGAGGCCAGTGCTGAGGTTGCTGCCAACATCCCCAGACGAAATGGACCCTGCATGGCATGATCGCGCAGCACGTGCAGCTCCTGCTTCAACCGCGTGCAGTCTTCGAGCATCTGCTGCGCCCACGCCAGCACGCGTTCGCCCTCGCGCGTGAAGCCCTCAAACCGTTGGCCGCGTTTCACGATCAGCACGTCCATATCCTCTTCCAGCTGCTTGATCCCCGCGGACAGGGTGGGTTGCGATACCCTGCAGGCAGCAGCGGCCCGCGCGAAGTGTCTTTCCTTATTCAATGCCAGCAAATATTCAAAATTCCTGATAATCAAGCCGCTCGGACTCCTTCCTGGATATTTCACCTTCCAGTCTCGCACCTATTCGAAGCCGTCTCGAGTAACTCACCATTGCGAAATGATGAGGGCCCCGAAACGATGAGGCGCGGTTCCGCCTGCGTGCCTTATTTGGTTTGTGAACTTGGATTTTGGTGGGCCGGAGGGATTTGAACCCCCAACCAAGGGATTATGAGTTTTGACCCAACGATGTAAGTCTATGAAATAAAAGAAATGCCGGCGTAATTGAGTATAGCCCTAAGTAGCTGAGCGACCGTAATTTAGAGCAATTTATCGAAACAGGGAAAAGCTGGTGAGTGTACCGCTATTGCACTCGGATATGCGCCAGTCAGTGCCCAAAATGTGATGGAGGCATGTTCTCTTCGATAACAGGAATGTACTTTCATCCGTGAGACGTTCGGAAGGACGAAACTTTACATCCAAATAGCTCTGGATGTCGAGAGTCACTCTCTGTCTGAGAAGCTCGTCCTCTGACAGAGAGCATCTTCACCTTCGCCACAGCACAGCCTCACGGATTCGCTGCTCTCGATTTATATGGGACATTACTTTCCTGTTGATCAGGATTGATTCTTGGGCTGGCGACTGCCCCTCTGAGGGAGGGCTACCAGCAGCCGAGGGTTTGGACAGGTCGCGAAGTTGAGTTCCTTCCGAAATTCCTTTGCTATCGAATACGGACAAGTGAATGCCACCTCTCTGCGTTGGCTCTACAGCGCGCATTCACCAGAGTCGCGTATACAGTCCCGTATTGTAGTAAGGATAGAGTGGCTTACAGAAACAGTTGTCAACTCACAGTCAAGCAGTTGTCATAGGACTGTTGGGATTGATGAGTTCTGATCCGCCGAATGCCTGAGTCCGATAGTCCCCTCAGTCCAGTCTCCCTGCGCGTGATGACCACGAGGGGACTCAGAGCGCAGCCGGAACGCTGTGTCTTCGGTTCCGACCATATATGCGTCCCATAGAAGTTCTCTCGCCTCCTTGCAACAATCGACTGATTAAGACAAGCCAACGTCCAGGTGGCTGTCCGGAAAGATAGAGGCTCGCACGACCACCTGTAGAGCACACGGAGTTGAATCGAACGCGGCATATTTGTCCCCCGGATCATCTGTTCTTTGTCAATTGATGTCACTCCTCTCGTGTGGAGTTATCCGGGATGCTGCTGCGCACAACCGGGCGTTATCGGGGCTCTAAATTGGAGGCAACGAAGAAATGACAATTCACTGATGTACCCATGACACTGCGGATGTGTCCGTTCTCTAGGGTCGATAAGGAGATAGGAGAAGTCGGCAACTCAAGCAGGTGCTGCTTTCATTGGTGTGACCCCCTTTATGACTCTAAGGCAACACGCGTATCCGCATACCTGTTTCGCTCGCACTTCACGCGTGATTCTCTTGGCACTGGCATCCGCTGTGGGATCGTTGTTTCTCCTGGCAGGCAATGCAAGGGCTCAGGGAGTGCTCGGTTCTGGTTCGACGCAGGATACGTCGCAAACCCCGACGAACGATGATCCGAGTGCAGCCACGCTGGCGTTTGGCGGCAGCTCGGATTCTGCGGACGATCGCAGCGCCGTCACAACTTCAAGCAATCTGGATGCGCCCGTAGCGTCGCTGCCCGCCGATCAAATTATCCGGATTTTACAGCAAAACGAAAATCTGCTGATGGACGTGAAATCGCAGGTTGCCGATCGTCTGCAACAGCAGGGCACGCAGATTGAGGCGACCGACATCACCGACGAGATGCTTTACAACCAGATCGCGACGAATGCCAGTGTGCGCGCAAATGTTACGACCTATTTGAGGGCACGTGGGTATGTTCCCCAAGGGGGACTCCAGAGTGCCGGTGCCGGGCCCGCGCAGAACGATTCGCAGTTTGGTTTACCGTCATCCGATGGCCAGAGCACGAGCCCGTCTGGCATGAGTACAGGGGGAGATACGGGGTTCTCTAATCTTGAGAGCGGTGGAGACGGCCAACCGCGCACGACTCTCCCTGCAGGAAACAGCCGGGACAAGATGGAAAACCGTGGGAAGGAAGAGACAAACGCCTCGACCGATGTACCGAAGGTGCTGCGCCTGCCCACTCCCTACAACTTACGCTCCATGCGTGATTTATACACACAGGTTCCAGAGCATGCAGCTCCTTTGAAGCGGTTTGGCTCAGAGGTCTTCGTGAGTCGGGAGTTCCCCTCTATGGGACGCGGTGTGTCCACGAGAGACACTCCGCTTGATATCCCTTTGGGTCCAGATTATGTCGTCGGTCCGGGCGATACCCTCGCCATTAGCCTGTGGGGCGGAGTCACGCAAAGCATCAGCCGGGTGATCGACCGGGACGGTCATATTCTGTTACCCGACGCGGGCTCGCTCCAAGTTGCCGGCCTGCCGCTTCAAAGGGCAGAGAGCCTGATCGAAGGCGCACTCAAGCAGCAATATCGGAATGTTCGGGTCGCCGTCACGATCTCTCGGTTGCGTTCGGTGCGTGTCTATGTTGTTGGAGATGTGCAACGGCCGGGGGGGTATGACATTAGCTCCTTGTCGACCCCTCTGAGTGCGCTCTATGCCGCTGGCGGACCCACCTCGGTTGGCTCTCTTCGCATTGTCCGGCACTACCGTGGACAGGCATTGATCGAGGATATCGATCTCTATGATTTCCTCCTCCACGGAATTCGAAAGGGCAGCGCCCGTTTCGAAAGCGGAGACACGCTTCAGGTACCTCCGGCGGGTTCGCAGGTCGCTATTTCTGGTGCAATAAAGCGGCCAGCCATCTATGAACTGAAGCCCGGCGAATCGACTCTTGCTTCGGTGCTCGAGGATGCTGGCGGTCTAACGGCCGCAGCCTCCCTGGGGCACATCACGATCGAGCGCATCGATGCCAATCGTCAGCGGGAAACGGTAACGCTGAAGGGCGTCAGTGGACAGGATTTGCAGACGGACCGAGCTGCAATCGAGACGTTTGTGGTCAAGGACGGAGACCGCATCCATATCGCTCCGATTCTTCCTTACAGCGAGCGAGCGATCTATCTTCAAGGCCACGTCGTTCGCCCGGGTCGCTTGTCCTATACCGACGGCATGCGGCTCAACGATGTGCTGCACAGTTATCAGGATATGTTGCCCGAGCCGGCGGCCCACGGCGAGATTGTACGTCTCGTTCCCCCTGATCTCCACGCAGAGACCATCGCCTTCAATGTTTCTGAGGTGTTGATTGGTAATGAAAATCTCACTCTTCAGCCCTTCGATACGATCCGCATCTTTGGACGATATGAGGTGGATACGCCGAAGGTCATAGTTCATGGTGAGGTGCTACGGCCAGGAACCTATCCGCTGTCGAACGGCATGACGGCCGCCCAGCTTGTGCGGATGGCAGGCGGGTTCAAGCGCGACGCTTTGCTGAATAGTGCCGACCTGACGAGCTACAGTGTCGAAGGCGGCAGCCGTGTTGCGGGGAGGGTCTCCACTCTCCAAATTGGCGCTGCTGTTTCTGGAAGCGAACCGAATGCGGATGTTCCGCTCAAGCCCGGCGACATCCTTACGATCCACCAGATCACCGGATGGAACGAGATTGGCGAATCCGTCACGATTCAGGGGCAGGTCAAATTTCCTGGCAACTATGGCTTTCAGGAAGGCGAGCGCCTCAGTTCTGTCCTTCGCCGTGCCGGCGGAATGCGCGATACCGCATACCCGGAAGGCGCCGTATTGATCCGTGAGCAGGTGCGTGATCTCGAGGAGAAAAGCCGTCAGGAACTTATTCGTCAGATCGACACAAACTCCGCGGCCGCGCGACTTGGACCGGCTGTCGGGAGTGGTGATACGGGGGGCACCCTGCAGCTGATCAAGGCGCAGCAGGAGCAGGCGGTTACGCAACTTAAGAGCCATCCCGCTACTGGGCGCATGGTGATTCATATCAGCGCCGATATCGATAGCTGGGCCAATACTCCCGCAGACATCGAGTTGCGGAGAGGTGATGTGCTGACAATTCCGAAACGTCCGGGCTTCGTGCTTGTGTCGGGGCAGGTCTACAACGCCACGGCGCTCACGTTCGCTCCGGGAAAGACGGCCGCCTGGTACCTGAGCCATGCAGGAGGGACGAACTCAACCGCAAATCGTAAGGAGATCTTCATCATCCGCGCAAACGGTTCGGTCGTCGGCCGGCACTCAGGTGGATGGTTCGATCCAGATGTGCTCTCGACCAGGCTGAGTCCTGGCGATGTTGTCGTGGTGCCGCAGAAGATCATCGGAAACTCGCTCCTCTGGCGGAATCTTCTGACTACGGCGCAGCTTGCGTCTTCCATCGCCATTACCGCTGGAATTGCGGTGGCGGCCCTCTAGGTCCCATGTTGGCGTCTCGCACGTTTACGGTGATTCTCATGAGTCTTATGTTCAATGCGAATCGACAAGCCGCAGGCTTCTCCGGACCGGGTGACCGATCCCAGAGCAACGCCGCGAACATGGCATCGCCTTATGTTCCCGTGGAGAGCTGGATCTATCCAGCCTTCGAATTGCTGGCGGCGAAAGGCTATGTTCAAAGCGCATTCTTCAATCTGCGTCCCTGGACGCGCCTTGACTGCGCCCGTTTGTTGGAAGAGGCCGATGATCTAACGGCAGACGAGCCCGTCAGCGACGATGTCGCCAAGACATTGCGAGCTCTGAGGCTGGAATTCGCCTCAGAGCTTCGGCGCCGTGCTGGTGGTCGAAATGTAGAGTTCAGGATTGAGTCGATAGATCAGCGCATCACGTCGATCTCTGGCAGGCCGTTGACGGACGGTTACCACTTCGCGGAATCGCATGTGGATGATTACGGCCGTCCGTTCGGTCAGGGCGTAAACCTTTATTCGGGGATGTCAGTCCGAGCGACCGCCGGGCCTTTCGCTGCTTACGTCAGAGGCGAGATCCAGCGTGTGCCATCGGCGCCTGTTCCGAACGCTTCCGCTCAGCAGCAGATTGCCGCTGCTGACTTCACGCCAGCTGCGGCATCCGGGCTGCCATCGAACTTTCTTCGTGGACGATTGCTCGACGCGAATATCTCATACGCCTTCGCCAACAATCAGCTTACCTTTGGCAAGCAGACTCTTTGGTGGGGACCGGCGAGAAGTGGCTCTACTCTTTTCAGCAACAATGCAGAGCCAATCACAATGCTTCGCTACGATCGCGTGCGGCCGTTTAAGTTGCCGGGATTCCTGAATTTGCTAGGCCCGATTCGGGCGCAGCTGCTGGTAGGCCGCCTCGATGGTGCGCAGTATATTCACACAGATCACCAGACGTTCGGAACCCCCGGGGTGGCTCTTGGCAACCAGCCATGGATTCATGGAGAAAAGGTTACGTTTGAGCCAACGCCGAATTTCCAGTTCGGTGTCTCGCGTACAGTGCTCTTTGGCGGCCAAGGAGCGCCTGTGACCACTTCGACATTTCTGCGGAGCGTCTTTTCCGTTGGGACTGGAGACGAAGAAAATGACCCGGGCGACCGGCGCGTTGCCTTCGATGCCGAGTATCGGATTCCTGGTCTCCGCGAATGCCTGACGGGATACATAGATACCTTCACAGAAGATGAACCCTTTCCATTGAACTATGCGAAGCGGAGTGTATGGATCTCAGGGTTTGCTCTTCGATGTGTTCCGAGGGTACCCCATCTGACAATCCGCGCAGAAGGCCTTGTTTCCCCGCATCGAGACGAGTTTCCAGGCTACTACTACTTCAATGTCCATTACCTGAGCGGCTACACGAATAACCGCCAGTTGATTGGTAGCTGGATCGGTAGGGAAGGTTATGGGGAGCAAATGTGGGCGACTTGGCAGGTTTCGCCGCGTTCCTCACTCGAGGTGAGTGGACGCAGTATGAACTCCAGCAGTGAGTTCCTGCATGGGGGCTACGTACGCGATTTTCGTGCAACCGCCGATATCGCCCTCAGTTCCGAATGGCAACTACGCCTCGAAGACCAGGCAGAGTGGTGGCGCTTCCCGCTGTTGTCTCCGCAGCCGCAACGCAATAACGAACTTACTCTTCAGCTTTCCTACAAGCCGATGGGGAGGACGAAATGAACACCATCACTTCCGCCATTTCGACTGAAGAAAGCAGCGAACGGATTCCCGCGAACTGGGCGGTTCGCGCAGCATTACTGTGGCAGCATCGAAGGCTGCTGGCTCGTGTCGCCTCAATCTCGCTCGTGGTGAGTCTCGGAATAGCTTTCCTCCTTCCGAAACAGTACAAATCCACAGCCAGCATTATGCCGCCGGACCAACAGAACTCTGGCGCGATGATGCTGGCGGCGCTAGCAGGCCGCGGAGGACTGGGAGCGCTCGGCAGCGTTGCCAGTGGACTCTTCGGCGGACACACGACCTCGGTATTGTTCGTCAATCTCCTGCAGAGCGGAACGGTGCGTGGACATCTGATTGATCGTTTCGATCTTCAGCGGGTCTACCACTCACGCTATCGGTTCACCGCTGCCAAGCGCCTTGCCCGACAGACCAAGGTCACCGATGACAAGAAGAGCGGAGTGATCACGATCGAAGTAGAGGATACGGATCCTGTACGAGCTCGCGATATGGCGAAGGCCTATCTTGAAGAGCTGAACAATCTTGTTACGAAGACCAGCACCTCGGCTGCGCGCCAGGAGCGCATTTTTATCGAGAACCGACTCCACGCTGTGGAGGGCGATCTCGAGCGTGCGCAACTCGACCTAAGTGAGTTTTCCAGTAAGAACAGCACTATCGATATTAAAGAGCAGACGCGTGCGATGGTCGAGACCGGCGCACGTGTGCAGGGGGAACTGCTTGTTGAGCAGTCTGGCCTTCAGTCTTTGCGGCAGATCTATGGTGATAACAATGTGCGCGTAAAAGGAACCGAAGCACGCATTGCGGCGCTTCGTCGAGATCTAGCGCAGATGACCGGGTCATCGGCTCCGTTAAGTTCGGAAACCTCCGATTCTGGAGGAGCCGTGAGAGGCCCCGATGACAATGGGGCGCTTTACCCACCATTACGTCAGATGCCTCG
Source organism: Edaphobacter modestus (assembly GCF_004217555.1). Lineage (GTDB taxonomy): Bacteria > Acidobacteriota > Terriglobia > Terriglobales > Acidobacteriaceae > Edaphobacter > Edaphobacter modestus. The sequence continues at coordinate 3,250,030 of NZ_SHKW01000001.1, read as the reverse complement.
CCTTGCAGTTCCATATGCTGACCTCTATCGCCGCGTGAAAGTGCAGGAGACCGTTTTCGAGCTGCTCACACAGCAATACGAGATGGCCCGCATCGAGGAGGCAAAGGACGTCCCTGTCATCAGTGTGATCGATATTCCAGGGGTTCCGGAGAAGAAGTCGTTTCCACCACGCCTCATCGTTACGCTGCTATTGACCTTCCTCTCCTGTGCAACCGTGTCCGCGTGGATTTTGCTCCGCGAAGCGTGGACAAGGCTTAGCCCAGACGACCCGCGGAGGCAACTTGCTTCTGAAGTTCTTCCTGTTCTTCGCAGACGATTTCATGCGATCGCTTCACGAGGCAAGGGGATTGCATGAGAAAATACATCACAAATGCCGGATATGGCGTACTGGATTACGCTTCCTATCCGCTGGGCATGCTTGTGGTGGCTCCGGTAGTTCTGCGTAATGCGGGTGCGGCGGAGTACGGGCTGTGGATGGTAGCTACAGCTGTTGTCAGTGCTGGTGGCATCATTGCCTCCGGTTTTTCCGATGTCGGAATACAGCGTGTAGCGAGGCTGCGTGGGGAGAATAAACCCATAGCAATGGTAGAGGCCGTACGTACCATGCTTGCAATCAATCTTGCGCTCGGGTTGGTGATTGCACTGGTGGCCTGGGTAGCCGCACCGTATGCGGCTCGGCACATAGCCGCCCCGCGCCTGACCTCGGAGCGGGAGTGTGTGATTTGCCTTCGTATCGCCAGCGTTATGATCCTCATGCGCGCAATCGAAACTGTCAGTGTCGCCGTACAACGCGCGTTTGAAGAGTATCGAGGAACGGTACAGATCAGTACGGCCATCCGGCTTCTTACGCTGGGGTCCGCCGGCGTTCTTGCTTTGTTGGGCAAGCGGACGGAAAGCATCATGATTGCCACTGCAGTTCTTTTCGCCGTCGGTACCTGGCTTCAGTTTCGACATCTTGGAAAGTTCCTGGATACAACGTCGCTCTGGCCAATGTTTCAGGCTCAAGAGACGCGCAATCTATTAGGGTCGGGAATCTTCGTGTGGTTTCAGGCGCTTGGTAGTGTGCTATTTCGGCAGTCTGACCGGATCCTGTTGGGCATTTCACTTGGAGCGGCGGTGGTCGCGCCCTATTCGGTCAGTATCCAACTTGCCGAGCCACTGTTCGGACTGACGGCTTCCGGTCTCTTCTTCTTCTTTCCTTACCTCTCCAGTCGCGTGACCACGCTCTCGAGTGCGGCGCTGAGGCACACTGTTCTGAACGTCTTTCTCTGTAATTTGCTTCTGGTCGCATGTGGGGGGGGGATTTTACTTCTCGTTGGGAATCCTTTTCTTCGGATCTGGGCTGGTCCTGCAGTTGCGCATAGTGCCGCAAAGATTCTTCCACTGATTATTGTGGGTTCTGCCCTCTCCGGACTCAGCGTCACCGGAATCTACGCGATGCAGGCGCTCGGTATGTTCCGTACCGTAGCGTACATCAGCTTGGGCAGCAAAAGCGTTTTGTTGCTGATGATGCTCTATCTACTTCACCACCGCGGTTTGCAGGGACTTGCGATTGCACGTGTGTGTTATGGAGTGGCCGGACTGTTAGTGTATCTACCCCTAATTCGACAGCTTGGACTTTCCAAGAAGTCCAGCAGCTCCATTCCTTCCAGGCCCATCATCACGGAACTTCAGGGAGGAGCGTGACGATGAAGGTGCTGATCACCGCAGCTCAGTTCTCATCCAGCATTTCCGGAGTGCAACGACACGCGCTAAATATCGTGCGCTGTCTTCTTACGCAATCTAGCATCTCGGCAGTGCATTTTGCACTCGCTCCCTGGCAGCAGGAACTAGTGCAGGCCGCCAGCCTCTCGTCGATGGATCGTGTTACGACTCACGTTGTCGAGATGGATCAAAGCTTGTCGAGTCGGAATCTTTGGTACTACCGCAGGCTGCCAGAGCTGGCTGCTCTGATTCGGCCCGACGTCGTTCACCTGTCGTATCCGGTTCCTGTAAATGCATCGGCAATCTCTTGTCCCATTGTGCTGACACTGCATGATCTCTATCCTTACGAGATCCCGGAAAACTTCGGCTTTCCAAAGGTGATCTTCAATCGCGTTATCTTGCAACAATGTTTGCGCAACGTCGACGCGATCGCATGCGTGTCCGATACTACGGTGCTTCGGATGAAGCAGTATGTCCCGAGGGGCACCTGGAGAAAGGCCATTCGAATATATAACTGCGTCGAGACTGAGGAGCGCTATACACAATACTCGCCTCTGCCCGGATGGCAAGGTGAGCCTTTCCTGCTCTCTGTTTCGCAGCACCGAAAGAATAAGAACGTTCAACTTCTCATTCGGGTCTTTCATCGGCTGCTTCGTGAGGGTTCAGTTGATCCGGAAATGAAGTTGTTCGTGATTGGCATCACAGGTCCAGAGACTGCACGCATTCATCAACTCGTATCTGATCTACGGCTTGATCAGAGGGTGGTTTTTCTGCAGGGGCTCCCTGAACCCGTGCTGCAGTGGTGCTACACCCACTGCAAAGTCCTTGTCGCTCCATCGGAAACAGAAGGCTTCGGCCTACCCGTGGCAGAGGCTATGCTCGCAGGATGCCATATTGTCTGCTCCGATATTCCTGCTTTTCGAGAGATAGACAAAGGGCACTGCCGTTTTGTCGCATTGGGCCCTGGAGCAGAGGAGAGGTTTGCGGACGCAATTCTTGCCAGTCTCCAGGAACCTCCAATGACTCAGATCTCTCTTCCACAATTCTCTTCCGAGGTATTAGGAACTCAATATGCAAACCTCTACCGTGGACTCCTGTCATCGGTGTCCAGCTTGGGGAGTGCTGCACACGCCACTTCGGTTCAGCGACTGCGCCGAAAGGCAGTCGCTATAACGGAGAGATTCAGCCCCGAATCGCAGGGAAAGGTGAGCGAGAGTGATCGCATCTGAATCCTTTGTTTCGAAATTAAGTACTGATGAAGTTGCGGCGTCCGGCAAGCGTCGGGATGCGATTTCAAGAAAGCTGTTTCTGCAGATCACGACAGCCTGCGAGCTCGTCGCGGATTTTGTCACATGTGCCGCATCGATATTTGTCGTTTCCGTACTGCAAGTGCGCTTCACGGACTCAGCCCAATATTCGTTTCACCAGTTGTTAGGGATCAGCGTCGTTTGTGGCCTGTTAGCTGTACTTCTGTTACAGCGAAAGGGAACGGACAGCAAATGGGCTCACCTCCATCCGGTCTGGGAGACTGCGGGTGCGGTTCGGATGTCCTTACAAGCCCTGCTCTTCATTTTGCTGGGCAGTTTCCTATTGAAGTTGGAGGTCCCACGGAGTGCAATTGTTATGGGCTTCTTGCTAATGCCCCCTCTGCTGGCGCTCCAGAAGTATATGACCGCTTTCCTAGTCCAAAGACTGCACAGCAGGTACTCCGTTATGGAACGAGTTGTTATCTACGGAGCATGTGAAGCAGGGCGGCGTATCGCATCGGGACTCTTATCGTCACCCCTTTTGGGGCTACGTCCCGTAGCCGTGATCCATGAGGACCCCGGTTCGATCGATGAATGCAGGTTAGAGCTTGCCTATGGGGGGCACACGATTCCGGTGCAGTGCGCTTCGATTACGGCGAGCCTGCTGGAGTCGCTCCAGTGCGATCTGGTAATCCTGGGGGTGCCGAACCTCCCTTTGAAAGAGGGAAACGAGCTCAGAGCTGTAGTGCGGCAGGTGGGAATCCCTGTCGCACATCTGTCAGATCCTCTTGTACCGGAAGGCGGGCCACGAGAATCGATTGAAATCGGTGGGCTATCGCTGATTCACGAGGAGCCGGCGGATGTCGCTTGGAATTATGCTTTCACCAAACGGGTGCTCGACATTGCAGCTTCCTCCATCCTCTTAGTGGTGCTTTCACCTGCGTTCATTGTGATTGTGCTTCTCATCCGCTTGACCTCACCTGGGCCTGCACTCTTCGTGCAGAGGAGAGTGGGGCACGCTGGCAAGCTCTTTAATATGTATAAATTTCGTTCGATGTCTTCCAGAGCAAGAAAGTACGAGTGCTCTCCGAAGATATCCAGCGACCCAAGAATCACAAGAGTCGGCAGGTTTCTCAGGCTGACCAGTCTGGACGAACTCCCTCAGTTGATGAATGTCTTCCTTGGGCAAATGTCGTTGGTCGGACCTAGGCCTGAGATGCCTTTCATTGTGCGTCGCTATAGCGAGTACCAGCGGCAAAGACTTCAGGTTACTCCTGGAATCACCGGTCTATGGCAACTGAGCCAGGACAGAGCTTTCCCCATCCACGAGAATCTCCATCACGATCTCTCCTACATCAGGAACCGGACCCTATGCATGGATCTGGCGATTCTCATCCACACACTGTTCTTTTCAATGTGTGGAGGAGTATGACGGAGCATTCTCAAACCATGTCTATTTCAAATGGATCAAACTCGCAAATTCTCTATTCGCACGATGGTTGTGGTGCCCCTATATCAGACTCTGCCGTTGACCACGAGCATGTCGACGTCCTCGGTGTAAAGGTGTCGGCGGTGAATATGGTCCGAGCCGTTGAATTAGCCGATCAATGGGTCATGGGCGGACGTGCTGGATACATTTGCGTAACGGGCGTGCATGGTGTGATGGAAGCCCAGAAGGACCCCGGACTTCTGGAAATTCTGAACCATGCTGTAATCAACACCCCGGATGGCATGCCCATGACATGGGTCGGTCAAGTACAGGGGGTTAGCAATATGGATCGTGTTTTCGGGCCAGACTTTATGTTGAAGATGTGTGAACTGTCGCTGGATCGGGGGTATCGCCACTTTCTTTATGGTGGCCGGCCTGGCGTGGCAGAGAAGTTGAAAGAAGCGCTGGAGGTGAGGCTACCCGGCCTCCAGGTGGTAGGAACGTATACGCCCCCGTTCCGAACGCTTAACGAGCAGGAGGAAGAGACATTGTTCGCCCAATTGCGCGATTCGAAGCCGCACATTCTGTGGGTAGGGATGAGCACTCCAAAGCAGGAACGATTTATGGCGCAGTATGTCGACCGTCTACAGGTGCCTCTGCTGGTAGGAGTGGGAGCAGCTTTTGATTATCACACCGGCCGTATCCGCGATTGTTCAAACTGGATTAAGCGCGCTGGTCTACAGTGGCTGCATCGATTGCTGCAGGATCCCAGGCGGTTGTGGCGTCGCTATCTCAGCAACAATCCTGCATTTATCTGGAACATTAGTCTTCAGATGCTGAAGCTGCGTCGTTATCCTAGAGATGTCGAACGCTCCTGCCCCACGACACAGTCGAACGCAGAGGGCGTCTTTGATGCCAGTCTGTGTCAGCCGAATTGCAACCGCGACTCTTCCTCATGACTTACACGACACGTCCCCGGAGTATGCAAGAGGTATGCTTCAGGATCAGCGGGACCCCAGATTGCTCTGTTATATGGGGAAACGACCGCGTATGGATCATCAATACTCGTTCATTAGGGTCTGCGGTTTCGGGAACTCAACCTGAATGCGAAGATCAGCAAAGGCGGCTCAGCAGACTCCAGTTCACACCCGACAAGACAGGAGATTTTGTGGTCATTGTTCCGTATTCTGCGGTTCAGGGTGTGCTGGGGTGATGCTGACCATTCCTGTGGTGGATTTCGGAGGATGTGCGACGTTATACGGACGGACAGACTCAAATGGATCTTGGACAACGGAATTTAGCCGTCGGGAATGCCCGACTGCAAAGGAACGCTGAGTGATGATGAACTGTGGTCGATCGTCATCCTTATGCGTTATTTGCCCCTGTGGGCAGCCAGAACGTTCTAGAGGTGTACAAGCACTTAAATTGAGAAACGTCGATGAACTCAAGTAATAGTTATGTCGGCGGGAAGATCGGTGCACTGCCCACTGACACGGGAATGTCCTTCATCGTCGGGCTATATTTCTCATTCCGGCTTTTTATCATGCTTCTTTCCGTGCGTCTTCTGGGTACTGATCCACAGACAGGAACTGAGATCAACCTTGCGCTGAACTTTCTGCTTCTAATTGTCGTTGCCTTTTATGCCCTTGGGGCCTGCGACCGCACTTTCAGGAGCATGTTAAAGCTCCCAAGCATCCGATGGGTGCTGTTATTTCTGGTCTTCTCGGGCTGCAGTCTGTTGTGGAGTAGTGCAGCATCCTTGGTCGCTGCCATCACCTACTGGTGTGCAATGGCGGCCGACGTCGCGATCGTGGCGTTGCTGCTGCGTGTGGAGCCCCTGACAGAGTCTATTCATTCCATGATGAAGGGATATGTATGGGGCGCTTGTGCCATTGCCCTCATCGCATGGCTCATGCCTGCACAATCGGACCTTCGGCTTGGCGACGAGGAATTGCTGGGCACCAATCAAGTTGGATATTTGTGCGGATTTGCCTTCTTCTTCGCTCAGTACCTTATGACACAGAAGCTAGGGAAGTGGGGGGGGGCGGCAATCGTGCTCGGTGTGACACTTCTGAGGAGTCTCAGTAAGACAACGATCATTGCTTTCATAGTTGCGGAGGGATTCCTGCTCATGAGAGACAAATCCATGAGCAGGAAAACAAAGCTTGGGATGATCTTTGTTGCCGCTCTGATCACTACTGTATTTTCGGGACTTCTGACTTCGTATTTCGATACCTATTCCAATGCAGGAAATAGCCCGGAGACTCTGTCTGGGCGCCTCGGTATTTGGGCAGTCATCCTAGGCGAAGCAGTGAAGCAGCCATGGGTCGGACACGGGTTTTATTCCGTGTGGAAGGTAATTCCCCCGTTCGGTGATTTTGAAGCTCGCCATGCCCACAATGAAATCATCCAGCAGTTCTATTTATATGGTGCCGCTGGAGTCTGCATCATGGTGGGCCTTTACGGAAGTTTCTATCTACATGTGCGGCGTTTCGCTACCGGTTCACAAAGAACCTTCTACTGTGCCTTGTTGCTTTTTATCTTGATACGTGGGCTGGCCGATACGGAGGTGTATGACTTATCGCTTCCGCTATGGGCGATTATCATGTTCAGTCTCTTGTTGGAGCGTCCTAATGGCTCCCCTAAACATAATTGAAATCCGATGCTGCGATGTTCTGCGTTCAGCCTGTTTTTCCGCGGACGAGCGGAACGCGCAAACGAGAAGTGCTCTCAGTTCTGCGACAACAAATTGACAGTGTTCTGACAACTTTCTGTCCGTGCACTCATAGATTGCCTCTTAGGGCGATGATTAGCGGCGTGCCGGTTGAAGAAGGACTTGCCGATGAACTCACCTGAGTGTTTCTCGATAGCAAAAGGGAAAGGAGTTGCGGATTGGATATCGCGTCACCAACGGCAGTTGTTTGCGGGGCAGGCGGGTTTATCGGAGGTCATCTTGTAAAAAGCCTAATTGCCCAGGGCATTCGAGTCATCCGAGCTATCGATATCAAGCGAATGGAAGAGTGGCACCAGATAGCGGATGGTGTTGAGAATCTCTCCCTCGACCTCAAAGAAAAAGAGCATTGTCTGACGGCAACGGAAGGAGCAGACCACGTCTATCAACTTGCCGCAGACATGGGGGGCATGGGGTTTATTGAGAAAAACAAGGCTCTTTGTATGCTCAACGTGCTCACAAACACGAATATGCTGTTAGCAGCCTGCGAAACTGGTGTTAAGAGGCTCTTCTACGCGTCATCTGCATGCGTCTACAACGAGACCCGTCAGACCCGACCGGACGTAGTTGCTCTCAAGGAGTGTGATGCCTATCCCGCCATGCCTGAAAATGGATACGGATGGGAGAAGCTATTCAGTGAAAGGATGTGCCAGAATTTCGAGGAGGACTTCGGCCTGACTTGTCGCATTGCGCGATACCACAATGTCTATGGGCCATACGGTACGTGGAGAGGGGGACGGGAGAAAGTGCCTGCTGCCATCTGCCGCAAGATCATAGAAGCCAAGAGGTCCGGACGTCATGAGATCAATATTTGGGGAGATGGACATCAGACGCGCAGCTTCATGTTTATCGATGACTGTGTTCAAGGGACCCAAATGATCATGAACAGCAATATCGACGAACCCATTAATCTTGGCTCCAGCGAGATGGTTTGCATTAATCAACTGGTGGATATTGTTGAGGAGATAGCGGGCATCCGGCTCAAGAGAACATATGATTTGAAGGCTCCGAAAGGAGTAAATGGCCGCAACAGCGACAATACGATGATCCTCGATCGATTGCGATGGGAGCCGTCGATTCGACTCCGTGACGGTATAGAGAAAACCTATCGCTGGATCGAGAGCCAGATTGCCTTGAGTGATGGCGCAATTTGAATCTAAATGCGACTCACTCAGTCGCTTAGATCCAAGTGTAACTGGCATCATGTTCGCCGAAAATCCATCTCGGATGGGCCGTAAAACTCCAACGAGCTGCAGGTCCGGAGGAATTTGATGAGGCGCAAGGTTTGATTTCCGAAATAGACCAAGGACGGCACTATCAGTGAGAATTGTGACTGGAAACTGATGAATCTCGACAAGCTCAAGAACGATTGGGAATCTCTCGCCGAGCGCGATGCGTTCGGCGCCATTCTCACCGATCCCTCCAGAGGCGATGGCAGGTGGGATAACTCGGAGTTCATGGCCACCGGAGAAGCCGAAATTGGGATCGTCATGAGCCATCTGGCTGGCATCGGCTGCGTTCCCAATTTCGACTGTGCGGCGTTGGATTTTGGGTGCGGTGTTGGCCGCCTAACGCAGGCTCTGGGGCGACGTTTTGCCTCTTGTGTAGGCATGGATATCTCGCGGCGGATGATCGAAAAAGCAGACTCTTTCAACCAATACGCACACTGCCAGTATGTGGTTCACTCCGACGTACGGCTGCCATTCGCTGAGGAAAGCTTCTCATTCATCTACAGCAATATCGTTCTCCAGCATGTGCCTCGGGGCTTTTCGGAGCCGTATCTCCGCGACTTCGTAAGAGTGCTCGCGCCGGGTGGTGTACTCGTGTTCGGAGTTCAAGATTCTTTCGCGGCGCCGGATATCTCATCACAAATGATTCGAGTCCGCCACATCCTTCGTATCCGTTCCAGAATTCAAGATGCACTGGGTCTTGGGCAGCGTCATATGCAAATGCACTGTCTGCCCGAACGCGCTGTCCGACGCGCACTCGGCTCTGCCAGAGTGGCGGATATTCAATTCACGAACACGGCGGCAAAGGATTTCAACGGCAAACTTGTTTATTTACCACAGGCGCCCACGTCCGGTTATGTCGGCAAACAATACTGCGTGGTGAAAGAGCCGTAATTTTGCTTGACGCAATCCGGCGAGGCAAACGACAGGTACCCTTACATCAGTCGTGCCTCCCCCAACTTCCATCCGATTCGGAGTGTAAAGCTAATACCTGATGAGTCTCGTTTCAGCAGCTTCGAATCGCAGTCGACGAAAACAGGGCTTCGCTGGCGTGCCTAGAATGATTTCGGAAAATCTCACAGTGAGTTGTTCATGGGCGGCTGGGGCAGTGGGCGGAAGTGGGGTAGCAAAGACACGCTACATGTTCGACTCGGCGGGTCCGGAGCCGTATCTGATGGTCTTCCACCTAGGCCCAAGGGGATGCACTGGAAGACATATAGGGCGCTCGCCAATCGCTTCCGCAAAGCTGAAATGATGTTGGACGCTGCGACCTATGCCCATTTTCGGCTCGGACAGTAATGTGAAGGCCAGATGCGCGGAGTGGACCTTGTGCGCTGCGGGTTACGCTTTCGGTGCATATGGATTATGCGCAGGTACCAGGAAGAAGGATGATGTCGCTTACTACTATGCCCGCAAGCGGCGGAACGGAGACTTCCATGGGCAAGCTCCGGTGCTTTGGGCTGCTGGTGCTTTGTTGGCGGATGAGAAGAAGTAAGAAGCGTTATGGATTTCAACCATGCTGCGTTGATGAAGCGAACCGCCTGGGAGGGTTGACTCTCCAGGCAGTTCCCTTTTGATGGTTGGAGCAGCTTTTGTTCGAGCAGTAGTCAATAATGGCTTTCACGGGATCAAAAGCTATCTACCAACACTCGGCTCCCTGAGGCGAATACCACATAACTGCCTGCCACGGCTCCAATCCCTGTCGATTTATCGGCTGCTGTCCATGTCGATAACCCGGTGGATAGAGAGTAGATCGCGTTGCGGTCCGGAGAGTAGACCTGATCAGATGTAACCGGCTGAATTCGCAGCAGCTCCGGGAGGGTTGTGGTGGCAAGTTTCGTGCCTGTGGCGTCATAGATTGCAGAGTTCGAATAGGCGTTGGTATAGGCTGCATAGTTGTTTACGAGGACTCGATTGTCGTCGATCCAGCCGACTACCCAACCTGGAACCGCCGTGACTAACAGACCGTTTTTTAAGATGTTCGTACCGGAAGTTGAGCTACCGGAGCCACTTGAGACGGCGATCAGGGTACCGTCCGGCGAGAGTTGGATTGCATTGTTGGGATCGGGTGGGTTATCCGACCATACTGTGGGTCCGCCGCTGACCGGCGCGACCTGCCGAACATAGGTTGATGTTGTCCCGTTGTATGTTCCCAGAACTTGACCGAGCATCGTGCCGGAACTGGAGAGAGAGAAATCATACAGATTCGGCGTGCCCTGCAAAAACTGGTAGGGGATGCTAGTGGTTAGGGTATTTGCCGGAAGTGAGTAGAAGTTGAGAGTTCGATCGGTCTCATATTGGGCATCGGTTGCATTGGCCGCGGAGGCAAGCACGGTCCCGTCCGATGAGAGCACTATCTTCGAACTCGAGAAGCTGATGGCTCCCTGTGGCGTGCTCAGGGCCGGATCGAAGTAGAGGATTTTGCCGCTCGCGGTGGCGACTGCCGCCCTACCTGCAGCACCGGAGATGCTCCAGGCTATACCCAGTCCAAGGTAGCGAGGTGTAGTCGACAAGCTTGATCCGTCGAGGACAACTCCATGAGTATTTCCCGCAAGCCACTGAGAGGTAGAGGTTGCAGCATACGCGGACAGAAACGCGACGGGTAGAGTGTAGTCTGCCTTCGACAGCGTCGAACCCGACAGATCGATCACGCTACTCGCCGCAGTTCCGTAAGAAAGCACACCGATGGTCGTTCCTGAAGGGATGACTGCGGCGGAAGCGCTCAGGTTGTAGGTTGCAGCAGGAGAGTTTCCGCCGACCGGATAGATTGCCAACGGAGATCCGGTGGTGTTTGACGCGTAGGTCCAAACCCAGTTTCCTTGTCCGGTCAGGTTTTCGACCGTTGGGAACGAAACGATAGCCTCTTGGACGCTGGATTTCGAATATGTCCAGACGGCGGTGCCCGTGTTTGTCAGGAAGCGCTCTCCATCGAGGAACCAGGAGTTGAACTGCCCGGAGAATGCCGGACCGATAGAAGATGTTCCGGTTGAAGTTGAGATAGTCTCGACGACGTTCTCGCCCGCAGCCCCATCTGCAACACGCACTTCGCCCGGCGCGGCAAAGGTATTCGCGGCGGAGTAGTCTCCTTGACGGGAGACGAGGAGTTGGCCGGTGGGTGCCCAGACGGAGAGACCTGCCTGGGAGCCAGCGCATATGTAGCTGCCATCCGAAGCCAACTTCCACCAGGCATTTCCCACAGTGGAATCAGTTGGGTCGATCATTGCGGGGGAGATGATGGTGGAGAGAAGATGACCGTCGGATGAGGAACGAACCTCTAACCCATTTGTCTGTCCGATTGCGACAGTCTGTCCAGCCATGTCTACTGGCCAGTAAAATGGGTAGGTATGGGCCCCAGAGGGGCCGGGGAAATATTGATCGCCACTGGCAAGTTCCGTACCCGAAGTGTAGTCCCACAGTGCCCAGTGACCAGAGTTGTCCTGACTGAGGACACGAGTTGTCGTGGTTCGCAGCAGTTTGATTTGAGCAGAGTGACCCAGGTCGAGCAGAGTCGCCAAGGCTTTGTTTACCGCTATCGTCACAACTGCCGTCGTGCTTCCCGCCGAGTTTGATGCGGTAACCGTATAGGCTGCTTGAGCAGTAACGGCAGTAGGCGTTCCAGAGATGGCGCCCGTGGAACTGCTCAGGCTCAAGCCTGCGGGAAGTGCCGGAGTGGCAGCATAGGACGTCACTGTTCCCGTAACGCCGGGAATGTCAGAGATAATTGCCTGCCCAACCGTCGCAATAATCGTCGTCTGGGGATAGGTCAGATTAGAAGGGAGGGCGAGTGCCGCGTTCACGGCGATCTGGATAGTCGTTGAGGTAGATCCGGCCGAGTTACTCGCGGTGACGGTATAAGGCGCCTGGACAGCAATAGTAGTGGGCGTTCCGGAGATTACTCCTGTGGAAGTGCTCAGGCTCAAGCCGGCGGGAAGCGCCGGACTGACGGCATAGGATGTAACCGTTCCCGTAAGAGTGGGGGTGTCGGCTGTGATCGCTTGTCCTACCGTTGCTGTGATCGTCGTCTGGGGATAGACCAGGCTGGAAGGAGGTACAACTGCAGAGCTGACTGTAATCTGGATAGTCGCGGAGGTGGATCCGGCCGAGTTACTCGCGGTGATGGTGTAAGTTGCCTGGGCAGCGGCGGCGGTTGGCATGCCGGAGATTGCTCCTGTGGAAGTGTTCAGGCTCAAGCCTGCGGGAAGCGCCGGACTGACGGCATAGGATGTAGCCGTTCCCGTAACAGTTGGGGTGTCGGCTGTGATCGCTTGTCCTACCGCTGCTGTGATCGTCGTCTGGGGATAGACAAGGTTGGAAGGAGGTACAACTGCAGAGTTGACGGTAACCTGGATAGTCGCGGAGGTGGATCCGGCCGAGTTACTCGCGGTGATGGTGTAAGTTGCCTGAGTAGCGACGGCGGTTGGGGTTCCGGAGATTGCTCCTGTGGAAGTGTTCAGGCTCAAGCCTGCGGGAAGCGCCGGACTGACGGCATAGGATGTAGCCGTTCCCGTAACAGTTGGGGTGTCGGCTGTGATCGCTTGTCCTACCGCTGCTGTGATCGTCGTCTGGGGATAGACGACTTTGGCGGGGGATGTGGCTTGGGATGTGCTGCTCGCTCCACTACTAGCGCAACCGAGGACTGATCCTAAGACTGCGGTAATGACGATCGCCAACAAAATGTTTAAAAAGCATATGGAGTTTCGACGGCAGAAAGAAAAACAAGTCTTGCTATTTGTCATGGATAACCCTCGGATACTTTTGTAAAGGCACTTTAGCAATATCACGAGGCACCTAGTTCGACCAGCTAAATTGAGCCCACTCCGATAGTTACCGATAACCTTTTCCCGTGGACGAACGCTCTCTCCACCTATCGCCTTGGCTTGTGAGCTTGTCTCGGCACAAGATATGACCTTCAGCATTGCGGAGTCGCTTATTGCCATAAGCTTCGTGATTACCTATGGCGTAGCACCCGTCTTCGCATTGGAGAAGCGTGTGGCGCCGATGACTCGACTACGTGCGGTGGAGTCAGCAGACTAAGCAGATTTTCCCCTTGGGGATCCGCTCTTACTGGAGCGACGGTTTTTTTGTAGCTTATCTGCTTGGGCCTTGCAGGGGCCATTTCGCTTAGGCATAAATTTGAGGCTTTCCACAACTGAACGGTACTCCTTACGACATCCCAATATGCAGAACCGAGGAGTAATACCAACGTCAGCACGGTAGTCACTAAGAAACCAACCGCGAATGCGACGAAGATGGCAGAGGTTTCAACACCCGTCGTCCTCGCCTCTTGGCGCACCCGCGCAAAGCGTTTACGACGTCCTGGACACCTTGAGCCGACAGCCGTACAGAGATATCCGAATGCCAGCGCCGATGCCCATAGCGCCAAGCTAATGAGGCTCATCACACCAAACAAGGTGATTCGCGGAATTACCTTGTTTGGGATGTTTGGAAATTGTTCGGTTAGTTTACCGTCCGATTGAGCGGGTGAGCCTCATATGTCCGGACGCAGCACTTTCTAACTTCAATACAGAACCTTGGGTGTTGTTGTAGAGCCGGGATATACAACATACTTCGACCCCATCCAGCCACCTATGGATCCAGTTGTATTTCGCACTCGATATCCAGCGATGGCGTTTGAAGGCGAATTGCTGTCGATCACGTTATTGTTGAAGCCGCAAAGGTCAGTACAAGACCAGCACTCAACGATATAGCCGGTGTACGGCGGAAACGGGGAAGTGTTGCAATTTCGCGCCGTATTGTTATTAAAGACCAAGCCGTCAATATTATTGAGAAAGTAGGCATCGGCGGCCGAATGGTTGACCATATTTCCTGTTAAGGAGATATTTGAGAGCCGTTTGTTTTCAACTTCATATTGATAGTCTGCTCCAAAAGAGCCTACGGTAATCGCGGCCTTTCCTGCCCCGCCTTGGTTGTTATCCCCTTGCAATTTCCCGAGGATTTTGTGGCTCTTAAGGCATGCGTAGGAAACGAGATTGTCGGAGATCACGACATCCTGGACCTGTGCATCGGGTCCTTCAAAACTTTCAAGGGTGTTGAATACCTCAATGCCACAATTGACAACGTGTTCGATTACATTGCCTGTGATTATCAGCGACTGCAAACCGATCGATGCTATCCCGCGCATTGTATTTTTGATTCTGTTGTTGGCGATAATACTGTTACCAGCCTGTGAATACCCAAGGGCTTGGATACGATGTTTGGCGGCGTTGAATCCATAATCATGCATGCTTAGAGCGTCGTCCGTGATGTTCTCCAGATAGTTTCCGCTGTAAAGAACATTTACTGAATAGTGGCTATAGACGCCATCGCGTGTCGTGTTCTTGATGATGTTATCGACTATTTTGACGTTGATGCCATTCGCGATACAAATCCCCATACCCGGAGAGCCGTCGATGAAAATATTCTGAACAACGACGTCCATGCAATTGAGGAAATAAAAACAATGTCGATCGGTAGGCCAAGAAGCACTGGGAACACCGGATCGCGTGTATTTGCCTCCAGTAATTGTCACGAATTCACATTGATCGATCTGGAAGAAATGTTTGGTTAGAGTCGTGTTGGTAAGAATCGCACCAGTTGCCCAAATATGAACGTTTTTGAGAGACTGCAAGTAAATCGTCTTCGATACGAGATAATTTCCGGACGGGAAAAAGATGAGAGCATTAGACTGCATGGCGAGTTGGATATGTTCCGTATCATCGGTAATACCGTCACCCTTTGCGCCATAATCTTTGACGCTTATCACTAGATTTTGATTGGGAATTGAGTTTGATCTAACGAAAGATTGTTCAGCGAGAGATACGGAACCAGCCCAGTTGATTTGATTGTCGCTGCCGTGAGCGGCGGGCGGCTTGGGCATGGAATGTCCTATCACGGCAAGTGAAGACAATGCTAACTGTTTGCAGAAATCTTTCCGGTTGGTCCCAGAGTTCATGAGTCTCCTCTCCGTACTCGGCGCGTAGTAAGACCATTTTATGGACATCTGTGCCAAACGAAGATAAGGGTGGCTTGATTGGATATAGGGGATAGGGCGTGTATTGTCGGAGAGCATCCACATGAACGCCAGTCATTTGTACGCATGAGTGTCACCGCAAAGACTGCGATGCTTGATATTCACGTCTGCGCAATGACTTTAGCGTTATTTTCTTCTAAGCTGGCCGGGCACGCCAAGGTGGGACTTGGCGGAACGCAAAACGCGAGTGTATTTAGCGCTCACGAACGGTAATCAACTCCGATCGGACTCAACGATTCCGAAAATTAGCTCCGCGTCTAGCTACGCCCGAATGCTCAAACAATGTGGAACGCCAGAAGGTGACAGCCGTTACTCGTGGTCGATCGATTTTGCTACCCGCCGTGTCGCGGCCTCGCAAGAAAATGCAACCCTTGCTGGATGAAGTAGCTGAAATAAAGGCGGTTGTGGTTGACCTCGAAGATGAACTCAAGCGCTTGAAGAAAAGCAAGGCGGCAACGGCTAAGCTCGACGCCCTGGTTCAAATGACTTTCCGGATATCCCTGTAAGTCTATGATAATACAAGAAATGTGACCGCAATCGGGCGTAATCCTAAGTAGCCGAGGGAGGGTAATTTAGGGCAGTTCTGTTTAAGCGAAACAGCTGACGTGTGTAGCTACTCAAGGCACGAATGAACCGCATAAGGTGTGAGATTATGCAGTCACGAGATACCTCACTTCTCAATGGGTTATACCACGAACTCTGCGCGATAATGCCGTCCGTGACTGATGAGCGTGATCGAAGCCGCGCGACCGCTAATATGATCATCAACCAATATTGTGAAAACATGCCTTTCTGATTCCCCCATCAGTCGCTGGCTGATAGATCTCAATAGTGTCCATGTGTCCTACGTTTTGGACAAGACCTACCCCAACGAGATCCAGAGAGGCTCCCTCCCTTTGTTCGCGAAATCTGGTTAGATGAGGGTTCTTCGATCAAAGCGAGCTTACTTCTGGCGTTGCGCGCTGCGAGCCCCTATTAGCGGCAATGATTCCGCGCAATTCTTGAGGGAGCTTTCTAGATTTCCGAGCGCTTCCCCTGATGAGCTTAAGGCGACTTACGCCTCTGCAGTCCAAACAGCCCTAAGCGCCTTCACAGATTCAATCAGCCCCTGTCTTTCGAGTGTGCTTAAGTATTCTTCGCGAGTCTTCGGCGGATTGCGAAAGACTCGCTCGATGGGTCTCGGCGGCTTGTAGTATCTCGCCGGGGTACAAGTCGATAAGGTGGTGAATGAACTCGTCTGGAGTTTGCGCTTCAATCTCGAACTCCTCAAGCGCCTCGGCAGGAAAGTCCTTGGTATTGTTGGTGACAATCACGCTAGCACCGCCGCGGACGACAGCAGCCAGGACATGTCGGTCATCGGGGTCGGGTAGATTCAGAGCCGACACTAATTGCCGGTATCCGGTAACTAGGGCATCGGGAGCGTGCTTGTCCATCAGTTGCCGTGTGCGTTCGAGCTGACTTCTAGTTAGGTCCGGACGCCTCTCGAGCAGGTTCGAGATCCACTCCTCATGAACATCGTCAGACCATCGGGCGCGAAAGATCCCCGGCACTGCCAGGAACATCAAAAAGCTCCGGAGTTCGGCGGGATAGAGAATGTTGGCATCAAGAAAGGCAGTGAATGGCGGCATGGATCAGAGGCCGATCTCCTGATCGTAGGCCACCAATTCGGCGAGTGCGGCCTTTCGGTCTGATTCGAGCTTTCTCTTGTACTCCATAGCCTTCGCAAATGAGATGCGCCGATGCGTTCCCACCTTTCGGAACGGGATATGCCCTTGGTCAAGCATCTGGATCAGAGTTGGACGCGATACGTTCAGCAGGTCCGCTGCCTCCTGTGTCGTAAGTTCCGCATGAACCGGCACGATTTTGACAGCGTTGCCACGGCTCATTTCATCCAGGATCTGGACCAGAAGACGCGCCGCTGAAGCTGGTATTTTCACCGTTGGCTCCGATGCGAAATTCATAGCGCGCAGATCGAGCGACGCATTCTTTCCTATGCGCGGGGCGAGGATCTCCTTGGTCTGCTTGGCGAGCACAGCTTCGGCTTCTGAAGGAATCTCGGGCGTGAGGACAGCGGTAGGAGACATGGTTCACCTCTGCTTTCATTGTACGTATATTCGAAGCAAACGAAAGCAAGCGAAGTATTCGAAAACGCACTATGCAGTATAGTGCACGCGAGGGGATTCGACACTGTACCGTACGAGCACCTCCGTGTTCTAGAGAAGCTGGAGGGCCCGCCAGGACTTGAACCTGGAACCAAAGCGTTATGAGCACTCTGCTCTAACCAATTGAGCTATGGGCCCTTAGTGAATCTCCGGCAATGCTTCGCGGAAGTTTAGAGTAATGGACCGTACTCAACGGGAGTTGAGCGCAATTCAGGGATTATGAGTTTTGACTAAACGATGTAAGTCTATGAAAATAAAAGAAATACTGGCGTAATTGAGTGTAGCCCTAAGTAGCTAAGCGACCGTAATTTAGAGCAATTATCGAAACAGGGAAAAGCTGATGAGTGTACCGCTCTTGCACTTGGAATATGCGCCAGTCATTGCGGCAAAATGTGATGGAGGTAGTTCTCTTCGATCACAGGAATCTACGTGTGGCGCTGGAAGCGACGGGCATCTACTCGCTGGGTCTGGCGCTGGCGTTCGCCGCAGGCATCGAGGTTGCGGTGCTGAACCGGAAGGCCGTGAACCGGTTCGCGCAGGCGATCCGGCGCTCGAAGACCGACAAGGCGGATGCCCAGCGCTGGTCGAGTCTGTCTCCGCTGTCGGAGGAGATGTCGGTGCGGCAGTGGGTCGCGCATGGCGGGCTGGATCCGGCGCACGAGGCATGCCCGCGCTGGTGGCCGCACAACGCGACAGGCACATGAAGGCCATCTACGAGCTGCTGCAGAGCCGCCACAAGGCCAAACTCCAACCGCTCATCGCCGTCGCAGGAAAACTGCTGCACGCCATCTACGGCATCTTCCGCAGCCTCACACCTGGAGTAGGGGAACAATGTGCCGATCACTGGAAGTAATTCTCAGTAGGTCGCAAACTGCCTCTATTACTGAAACGATTTCAATGTGCCGAATACAAGCATACTCATTGGACCCGCCGAAACACGTGGGGCGGTTGTAGCATGGGTAGCATGTCAGGCTCGGTCCAGCAGCGAGAACCACGGCTCCGGGCGGAGCCCAGGCTGCTGCATCGTTGGCTCCATTCAAAAGGATTGTAGGAACGCCCAGAGCGTAGGCTACGTGCGAGGCAAAACTATCATGGCAAAGCAACACGCGCAGTCTCGAGATCGCTACGAAACAATCGGAAAGACCACCTGTCACTATTCTTATTCTCGAACTATCCAAGGTGCCGAAGTATCTAACTAGCTCTTCCTTCTCCGAAGGGGAGCCGAATACGTGCACATCCATGTCTCGGGCGACCAAGTGTCGAGCAAGAGATTGCCATTTCTCCATCTCCCATCTTCTCCAAGGCTGACTTGCCATAGGATGAATGCCTACAACGTTCTCTAGAGGATTCCAGACGATCCTCTTCTTTGCAGGCGAGTAAAGGGCAGATTTCCGCCCCTCCGCACCGCTCACCGCACTTCCCACGATGGATGCCGCGTCATAGATGTTGGGCTTGTTCGCAGGTATGAATATCGGTCGATTGGCAAAGGGGATGGCTGAGCGCCGAATTACTTGACCGCAGGCATGGTCAGCTGACCACGCAGGACTCCAATTGTCCCGGTGCGAAATCAATTTTCCCAGAAATTCCTCACGAAAATCGCCCGCGAGATTGACAATGTCGGTATATTCTCGGTGGCGTAACCTGCCGATCAAACGAGGGAGAGCGGACATCTCCCTTAGTCCAAAGTCACGAACAGAACCCATCGGGAAACGCCCTGTATGGACACAATTCACGGATGGGTTGTGTGCAAATATCGAATGAATCTCTGGTCTGGTCAGAACGTCAATTTGTGCAGAGGGAAGGCCACGCGCAATCGTTTCAATCAGTGCGGTGCTGATCACCGCATCCCCTAAATTGTGTGCCTGCAGTATAAGAATTCTACGTTGCTCTGTCATCGCCATCCTTAGTAGGGTGCGCTATTATAAGCCTACCACTACACAGGCCGTTTAAGCCTTGTCCTGTCAGGTATATGAACCATAGTTCAGCCCTACCGGCTGCCGCCTTGCGGTACTTCCCTCGTATCCTACGCCTACAGGGCGGTTCCTCTCCTGAGCATTATTTCCGGCTCGTTTTTTTGCAATGTGACCAACAGGCCTACGAATTTTTCCATCATAAAACCCGCGACTGCGTCAGAGGCGCTATGACCTCTCGAGACCAGCTTTCGGTCTCGAGAGGGTGTCCAATTAGGAGATCTAATTACAGCGACGCAATCGTATTTCAATGCTTGCAAATGGCACATCTCTCATGTTGCCGTTGCCTCAACGGCAGAGATATGTCAGCATTACCTTTGATGCTTAGCCAATTTTTCAAGAGGCAATCCTACATAACAGGATTCCACCCAAGAATATTTTTTCGGAGTCTCTTTGGGGTGCCATCCTTCCTGATTGATCTGTACAAGTACCGAGCGATGAATACCTCTTCCACCTTCCGGTTGAACTTTTTGGACATGTTCCCAATTCTTTCCGACCGGAAAGACAATGCTGGCGTCGCCAGTGGCCATTACTTCCATCAGGATTTATGGGCCGCCAGAAAAATATTTGAGCGACATCCTTCGCAACACATTGATATTGGTTCGCGCTTAGACGGCTTCGTGGCCCATTTGCTAGTGTTCATGCCCGTCACGGTAGTAGATATACGGCGATTGGAAAGTAATCTGACAGGGCTTCGTTTTTTGCAAGATGACGCGACGGAATTGAGCAGTATGGCAGACAACAGTGTCGATTCGATATCTACGCTTCACGCCGCAGAACATTTTGGACTGGGGCGATATTCTGACCCGATTGACCCGATGGCTTGCTTCAAGTTCATTAACGCGCTGCAGCGAGTGCTGGCTCCAGGCGGACGGCTCTATTTCTCGGTTCCAATCGGCCGTGAACGAGTTGAATTCAACGCGCATCGGGTCTTTGCACCGAAGACCATTCTCGATAGTTTTTCCTCTCTCCGTCTAGTATCGTTCTCCTTTGTTGGAGATGACGGGCAGATTTACGAAGAGGTAGATGCTCTGAAAATTCCAGAGAGTGAGCTGGCCTGTGGACTATTTGAATTCACTAAGTAGGCAGGCTGTAGAGTGCTGTCGGTGGTTAGTATGATAAAACAACATGCGCAGATGATCTCCAATCGCAAGCTTCGTATTGCCGTCGAGTGCAGGATCGATGATCCCAATTCAGGCGTCGGTTCCTCTATGCTATGGCTTGCACATGCATTGTCTGGATCATCCATTGAAGATCAGGAATATACGTTCATCGTGCATGAGGCCACGAGGAATTGGCTTGAACCTCATATATTCGGTCCCTGTCATCTGGCAGCTATTCCAAAGCCCCAACCCTCGCAGCTTAAACGCATTCTGCGGGGAGTAGCGCCCGTTCGTAATTTATGGCGTCGGCTGAGAGTCCAGTTCGCAGACGTTCCGGCTTCAGATGGATTTATCGAATCAAATGGATTTGACTTGGTTCATTTCGTATCGCCGACGGCGTATTCAACAACGTGCCCAGCGATCTTTCAACCTTGCGACCTCCAGCACTTGCACTACCCGGAATTCTTCTCAAAGAACGATTTCGTGCTGCGAGAAAAATGGTATCGGGCATTCTGTGAGCAAGCAAAATTTGTCTGCGTGCAGGCTGAGTGGACTAAAAGGGATATTATTACGCACTACAACATCCCGGATGAAAAGGTGGTAGTGGCTCCATGGGGATCGGTCTTTGATGCCTACAAAGATCCATCAGATGAAGAGATACGAGACGCCGTTGAAAGGTACGCTCTTCCATCTCAGTTTTTCTTCTACCCAGCTAAGACATGGGCACACAAGAACCATGAAGTTGTGCTGCGCGCTCTTCATATCCTCAAACGCGAGCACGGCATCGCTCCCCATGTGTTTTTCACGGGATCGTCAACTGATCGCCGCTCCAAGCTCGACGGCCTAGCGCAGAATCTCGGAATATCTGAGCAAATACATTTTTTAGGGTTTGTGGCTTCGACTCAACTCCAAGCTATATTTAAGACGGCGACGGCCATGCTATTCCCTAGCAAGTTTGAAGGGTTTGGGCTCCCAATTTTGGAAGCATTTCAGGCCCGACTACCTGTGATCTCCTCGAATGCCACAACACTGCCTGAAGTGGGCCGAGATGGAGCCCTTTATTTTAGTCCCGATTCGGCCGAGGATCTATCGCGTCTGATGAAGGCAGTTCTGGATTCTCCAGAATTGCGACAGGATCTTGTGGACAAGGGCACCCTAGTCCTGTCGCGATACTCGATGGACAAGACCGCTGCCAGTTTTCAAAGCCTTTACCGGAAAACCGCCTCATTAGCCTTGCCGGATCATCGCATTAGGGACGCTATCGTTGCTTGAAGCGATGCAGCTTTCCGACCTCGACGATGCCTGAGCAACCCTTAGCGGAAGACTACATCATCGCGACAGGTCAAAATTATCCCCTTACTCAATTCGTTGAGACAGCGTTCGACCTTATTGGCAAAGGATTGGAATGCGTATGTCACGATCGATGCGCATTTGACCCTTCAAGTCCGCAAGCCGGCTTGGCTGGAAGGCCAAGCATGGTATGAAAAGAAGTGATAGGCCTGATGCTCGAATCTGAGATGAGGAATCTACGTGAGGAGCAGCAAACTTAGTGAGTTTTTTTTAGGTTGTGAAATGTTCCAGCGGATAGCCAACGAAGAAGTTAACGCGAGCGCCCTAAATTCCGCCGGAAAGAATTTGCGCGTCCGAGTCGAGTTGGTAAACCGCTTATGACGAAAACGCCACTGGAGAGAGCAGATGCAACCGTCTTATATTGCCGAGTTCGTAATGCGCCAACTCGTTTCTAATACCAAACGCCGGCGCCCCGGTCCATTGCGAAGAGGATTTTTTACTCTGACGAGGAAGATGCTCGGGCGATCCGGCAAGAGATATGTTCGATTCAATTTAGCGGATAGCGAAATCCTGGTACCGCTCGGGCATGATTTGCCGCTGATCCGCTCTGCTTTTCCTCGTTATTCGAGCAACATCGCCCGCTTGTGCGGCTACATGTCCAAAAAATACACTGATTTGCACCTTATAGACATTGGAGCGAATATTGGCGATACAGTAGCGATCATTCGTCAGCAAAGTCGATGTCCAATTCTCTGCATTGAGGCCGATGAATATTATTTCAATATACTTTCAGAAAATCTTAGGCGGGCTAACTTGCAGCCCGTTCAGACAGTCCGCGCTTTCGTCGGGACTTATACCGGTGAGTTGAAGGGGCAGTTGGCACCTGTTGCAGGTACCGCGCATTTCGAAAGTCATCAAGAAGGCGTGCTGAAAACCATTAAACTCAGTCAACTTATGGAGAGCTTTCCACAGTTTCGGAATTCGAAGATACTGAAGATCGACACCGATGGATTTGACTGTAGCATTCTTCGTGCCGAACTGGATTGGCTCCGCAAAACAAAGCCGATGATCTTCTTTGAATACGATCCTTTCTTCTTTCAGAACCAACCCTACGATGGGAATCGAATTTTTGAAGATTTATCCCAGGCGGGATACACATTTGCAATACTCTACGACAACGTCGGCGATTACCTCACTTCAGTCGACTTCCAAAGAGATCTGGACATATTAGCGGACGTGCAGAACTACTTCATTGCCCGAGCGAAGCGTGAATATCTGGACATTGCGGCTTTCCATCACGAAGATCGCGAGATTGCTGAGTTTATACGAAAGCAAGAGGCTGAATTTTCGCTTCGGTCGAGACAAGCAGAGTCAAGGGCGGCGCTTTGATTGACCGCGCCTCCAAACCGCAGTCGTTCTGAACTCCAACCAGTTTTGGAATTTCAAAACCGCGTCAGATTTTGGGGGCGACAGCGATAGGATCAGGCTTCCTTGCGTGACGGAGCCACGATTGAAAAAATCGTGGCACGAAAAAGCTGTAAGGCAAAACTACTGCAAGACCGTACGTCAGAATGACTGCCCACGGGATACCAACGATGCCATAGTGTCGAATAGATAGTATTTTCGCCGTAAGGCACACCGCACCGAAGATGGAAGCGCACAGCAGTTGAAATTTGATAATCGACGCGCCATTAAGAAAAATAGCTACGGCGTCGCCACAGCAACCCATGACCGTCCAGACTGTGAGACCGAGCAGTAACAAGAACGAGGGATGAATACGTGAGCCTACCCACCAGTGAATGAGCCTGTAAGCCGCAAGTAGCATTATCAACGAAGCAGTCGAAGTCAAGGCGAGCACGAGAAGCAGAGACCGGCCGAGCGTCCGGCGCACCCAGTCCATGTGTCCTCGGGAGACAGCCTCACTATAAGCCGGCCAAAGAGGGGCAACCAGCATTCCCGACATCATCGTGATGACCGCGAACATGCGTTGAGGGATTGAATACTCCGGCACATTCACCGCTCCTAGTGTTCGGGCGATGATGAAGTTGTCGGCCGAGTAAGAAACCGCCACGACCACCTGAAGCACAAAGAACAGACCACCAAGTTTGGCAATCTCGGATATCACATTGCTCGCCACAAGCTTTCGCATTGGGCGCAGGTCTGGACGTACAAAACCAAAGAAGTGAATAACATTCAGCGTAGTGGCAAAGATTGGCGCGCCAGCGATAGCTACTACCAGTATCGGTAGGCTTACATGAAACCAGATGCCGGCTAGTACACCGATAAATCCCACCACGCTGCCGCACAATTGCCACAGGCTGAACCGATACCCTTCCTGTAGACCGAGTTGTACCCTCTGCACCACGTCCATCGAAATATTGAGCGCGAAACAGGTGGCGAAGACCGCCAGCGCGGGGCCGGCCTCCGCCCTTGCCTGCGGAGAAGTGACACGAAAAAAATCTGCCCAGTTGACGAATCGATAGATAGCAAAAAATAGAACTAACAGCAGCGTGGCGATCATGTTAAGAACCGCGAAGCCACTGGAGACAGCTTTACGGATTCCCTCTTTATCGTCTTTCCCGAAAGCCTTGGCTACGGTATTCAGAACGCCATTGCCGATGCCAAAGTCAGCAAATGTGGCCATTGCCAGCACGGAGCTGATGGTCATCCATAGTCCAAAACGTTCATTTCCCAGGTAATTCAGAGTAAGAGGTACGGTAATCAACGAACTTCCGACCTGAACCACACGCGCAACCGTTGCGACGCTGCCGGTAAGCACCGCGCGACGGTTCCTTTCCGCGCCACGCGTTTCGTCGCTCATGCTTTCCGGGTCTTGAGGAAGCAGCCAGAGCCGGATTCTCCCTATTACTCCCTTGATCATCCAGCGACTCGCGCGACAACAATTCTGTTTCCCACGTACGAGCTTCGATAAAGGCGATTGATGCAACCAGTATTGAACAGGGAACCGCATCCTTCGATGCCATGAATCTCATATCCTTTGCGCAAAAAAGGCTCTGTCAGATACACCCCGTCTTCTCCAGTAATCAAAGCAATCTTTACAGCGTTAGCCCCTGATCCGGTATTGACCAATGATGCTAAAGAATCAATTATATCGGTCAGCTATAGTGGGCGTGATCCATCCAGAACGATGCACTGGTGCTCTTCCAAACCGGATATCCGCCCCATCAGTCTAATTGCCGGCGTTAGTTGGGACTGGATGCGATATCATTCTGTAGGAAATGAAAGCTGCGCAAACACTAGAACCGCTGGCCAACGGTGATCTCTATTCAGGGAGCGAGGATTCCCGATATCTGAGAATGCTTTTGATTCTGCTTCGAAGCCGACTGCGCATTGCGATCATTACCTTCGGTTCGCTTCTCATCGGAGCAGCCATTGCATTTTTGATGAAAGTCACCTTTACTGCGACTGCGACAATTCTCCCTCCCCAAGCCCCGCAGTCCACTGCATCAGTCCTGATGGGACAGCTGGGTTCCCTGGCAGGACTAGGGGCAAGTGGGGCTGCAAGTTTGCTGAAGAACCCGAGCGATATTTACGTGGCAATGCTCGAAAGCCGGACGATCACGGACCACATCATCAATCGATTCCGGCTCGAGTCTCTGTGGAAACAGAAAAAACTGGAGGATACGCGCAAAATACTTAAGGAACACGCGCAGTTCGACGCTGCCAAGTCGGGGTTAATCATCATCACAGTGAAAGATCCAAACCCGAAGTTAGCCAGTGATATGGCAAATGCATTTGTGGATGAGCTGTATCAGATGAATTCAACCCTGGCAATCACTGAAGCCGGCCAGAGGCGGTTATTTTTCGATCGGCAAGTTGAGGAAGAAAAGAGCGCTCTCGCGGCTGCTGAAAACGACCTTCGAACAACTCAAGAGAAAACCGGCCTCATAGAGCTGAGCGGGCAATCAGCAATGGCCATCCGAAGCATCGCAGAAACCGGCGCTGAGTTGAGAAGCCGCGAAGTTGAATTGCAGGCCATGCGAACCTATGCAACCGACGAGAATCCCGATCTCAAGAGACTGCAAACCCAGATTGACGCCCTTCGCCAACAACTATCTGCTTTGCAGAATAACCAGAAGAACATGCTCCCTGGAGACACTCAGGTGCCTGCCGGGCGGGTTCCGAAAGAGGGTATGGAGTATGTCAGGAAATTGAGAGAGGTCCGGTACCATCAGACGCTCTTCGATTTGCTGTCAAGGCAATACGAAGCCGCCCGCATCGATGAGGCAAAATCGGCACCAATCATCCAGATAGTCGACCACGCCGTGCCTCCAGACAAAAAGTCTGGCCCGCCTCGCATGTTGATCACTTTGGGTTTTGGCGTAGTTGGATTTTGCCTCGCATGTTTTTTGGCTCTTGGGCGAGAGGCCCTTATGCGAATGCGAGAGGATCATAGGTCTGCAGTCATATTGGATCAAGTGAGCAAGATTCTTCACGTTCGCTTGTAGGCAGGATAAGTGTCGACATTACAAAAACATATGGGAATGCGTAGTGCCGAGAGAAGCAGCTCGTCTCAGATAATCACCAGACTGTTTGCCGTGATCGTCATTTACAAGATGCAACCTCTTGATTCTTCGACATTGCAAACGCTTCTCGCTTCAGTTGAAAACACTTCCCCAGACAACTTCGATCTAAAAATATTAGTTTGGGACAACACGCCGGGCGGTCAAGACATCGGGAAGCTCCCCGGCGGAATACTGTACGAATCGGCGCCGCATAACCCGGGCTTGGCGCAGGCTTACAATCAAGCCTTGGAACAGGCTGAAGCCGAGGGATACGAATGGCTACTGACGCTGGACCAGGACTCCTGCCTACCGGTGGATTTCTTGGCAAAAATTGCAGACTTTGCCAGTGAACTGAGCCCGGACAAGACGATCGGAGCGATTGTTCCTCAGGTTATTGCAGACGGCCGCATCGTCTCCCCTTTTCGGTTTGTATTCGGTGTGCCTCGTTGGTTCGGCTCAGGATTTGTAGGCACCTCAAAGAGGGCGGCATACGCAGCAAATTCTGGGTCTACATTACGAGTGTGCGCACTCCGAGAGATGGGTGGCTATGA
The DNA here is from genome assembly GCF_004217555.1 of Edaphobacter modestus. Lineage (GTDB taxonomy): Bacteria > Acidobacteriota > Terriglobia > Terriglobales > Acidobacteriaceae > Edaphobacter > Edaphobacter modestus. The sequence goes on along the minus strand of NZ_SHKW01000001.1, from coordinate 3,223,058 downwards.
TCCTATGTTCCCGCTCGATCTCAGTGACACCAACCTCTTCCATCGTCTTCACGACTCCGGCAAGAGCGTTTTTATTGCCGGTGATGTCTTGGTACACCATGACTTCGCGCTACTGAATAAGCCTGCTCGAATGAGCATTGAGCGATACAAAGAATCCCTTCTGGATGATTGTGCTTTCTGGGATCTCTACATGGGTCCGGTCGCAAGATTCGAACGAATCATACGATTCGCAGGTAGAGCTTGCAAAGACCTTTATTTTTCCAAAGAATCCGGCTTCTGGAAACCAACTCTGTCAGAGTTGAAACGGCGCCTGTTCACTCCAAGACAGAGACGTATTGCCGAGTGGAGGAAGTGGGCAACGTTGCGACGCAACAACTCCGTCCGAGGACCGGGAGGGCAGTCTATCGTCTTGAGGCAGGGTCAGCAGAATTATCCCCAATCGTGAAGGGGCTTCATTGTTGTCAATAATTTGTGTCCAAGCCAACCGACGGATAGCTATTGTATGTTGATCTAGTGCATCAGTATCAGTATTAGCTATACTAGCGAAAATGAAGATATTGATCACCGGAGGTGCAGGATTCATTGGGCAGCACCTCACACGTCACCTGCTCGCACTCCGACACGAGATGACCATATTAGACAGTTTCCTGGATCAGGTGCACGCAGGGAACCGCGTACTGCCAGGTGATCTTGACAAGCATGTAAGGCTAGTGGTGGGGGATGTTGCGGACCCGGCTTCCCTTCGGCCTGCCCTGGAAGGCCAGGACTGCATTGTTCATCTAGCAGCGGAGACAGGGACCGGCCAATCTATGTACGAGGTTTCCCGTTACGAGCGTACTAACATTGCGGGAACGGCACTGCTGTACGAGCTCCTTTCGAAGGAGAACTGCCTCCAAGTAGAGCGGATCGTCGTTGCCTCCTCGAGGGCAATCTACGGCGAAGGGGCATATTGCTGTGAGCGTGATGGAGTGGTCTATCCCGTCTCAAGGTCCGTCGAAGAAAAGCAAGCCGGTCAATTCGATCCCCTCTGTCCCCGATGCGGCGGCGCTTGCGAGACTATACCGACACCGGAGACGGCACCTCATCAGCCGTCCTCGTTTTACGGACTGACCAAGCAGGTGCAGGAACAGATGGCGCTCATGTTTGGTCAGGTCCGAAAAATACCTACTGTTGCCTTGCGCTATCAGAACGTATATGGCCCCGGACAATCACTTCAAAATCCGTACACAGGAATATTAGCAATATTCTCGAATCTAGTCAGGGCTGGACGTCCGATCCATGTTTTTGAGGACGGGCTGGAGAGCCGGGATTTTGTCTATATCGACGACGTTGTGCGTGCAACCTCAGCCGCTATCACTACCCCTTTTGCGGGTTGTGATGCGGTGAACGTTGGCTCCGACGAACGAACCACCGTTCTGGATGTCGCAAGACTCGTCAACGAATTCTTTGGTTCTCCTTCGGAACTGAAGATCACTGGAGCCTTCCGAAACGGCGATATAAGACACGGAATGGCAGATCTGACTCTGGCTGGGCGACTACTGGACTACGAGCCACAACACAAGTTTGGCGAAGGATTGCGAAAGTTTCTGACATGGGCGAATCAAAACGAGCCCAATTGGAATGGATACGAGCGGTCGCTGGCGGAGATCAAGGTGCATGGTCTTTTACATCAGAGATCTTAGAAGAATGGAACGCCAAAGAACGAGCTCGTGATTGCTCGACGAGGAGCCGTTCACTTCGTTAATCAACCCACGTATTACTTTTTTGACATCTAAATCGAATGTTGGATGCAAGACAGTCCGGACTAACTTACGCTGTAGAAGCAGCCCCGCCCCCCCCTGGTCGTAAGTTCGGGCGGCACATAGCTGGTTATGCTTTCGGCTTTGCGGCACTTTGGCTAGTCTTCTATGGAATATTCATCCTATTTCCATTCATTAGCATAGGAGCTGACGTCGTTTACCGTGCCAAATTACAACAAGAATTCCATGGAACAGTGTTTCCCGAGAATCATTCTAGCCAACGGATTTTAATCTTTGGAGACAGCAAAGTTCTTGCTGGATTCATCCCAGATGAGTTTGACCGACTGGCCGCCGCCGACAAGTTGGATTATTACTCTTATAACTCTGGCTATCCTGCACGAGCAGCTTTCGTACCCGAACTCCGCGAAATGGTGAAAAGAGAGTCAGAAGTACCGGATATCCTACTTTTGACAATTCCATGGGAAACCACAACAAACCGCGCCAGCATCTTCCGTCTTCCATGGAACGACCACGATATTGCAGAAAGAATTTTTCCTTTCAGATATCTTGTCCGAGATTTCTTTAGCTTCCTGATAACCTCACGCCAACATGGAGGACCACTCAATTATTACCGGGAGGGCGGTGTCAATGTTTCAAAAATGTTGAAGGATAGAGGCTATTACTTTGTCTACGAACAGAGCCACTATCCGAACGACAGTCTACCTGATGATTTTCACTTGCCATCCGACCAGCCTACGTTAACCATGACACGATCTGCGGATACCGAAAGTGCACAGCTTTCTGAACTCAACCAGATCATCGACGAGCATCATATCCGGTGCTACTTCGTTCCTCGATATGAGCGAGAGGGAGAATATGCCTTGGCCCCAAAGATGGATCAAGCGTTCGCCGACCTTCTCCGACTCAATTCATCCTGCAAACTGCTCGGGCCTGATTACCTTCTGTATGCCAATCGGATGTTCTCTGATCGCGCCCATCTCAACCGCGCAGGAGCACAGGTTTACACGCGAGCCGTCTACGACTTAGTTTCCAAAGAAGAACGCAGGGGGCGCTGAGATTGCTCTTTAATAGTTTTCAATTTCTTCTTTTCTTTGCGGTGAGCTGGTCGCTGTTCTTAGTGCTGCGTGGTACCCCGCGTAAGATTTTTTTACTTATTGCCAGCTATTACTTCTACATGTGCTGGAATACGAAATATATCGTCGTTATCTGGGGCATCACACTTATCGATTTTGCGGCTGGTCTACTAATTGAAAAAAGTAGGATTGGAACTACGAGGAGATTTTTCCTTGGCCTCAGCTTATTTTGTAATATCGGACTCCTAGTCGTTTTCAAGTACTTGAATTTTTTTAATACATCTCTCACCGAGATAGTCCATTTTTTCGGTGGACAACAAGATCTTCCAATCTTTCGGATTCTTCTTCCTGTTGGCCTGTCTTTTCACACATTTCAGGCAATGAGCTACACCATCGATGTTTACAAAAAGAAAGCTCCAGCAGAAAAAAATATATTAGATTATGCGCTTTATGTAGCCTTCTTCCCGCAAATGGTGGCTGGCCCAATTGAACGACCGCGTCAGTTGCTCCCACAGTTCCATCATGAGCCGGTGCTCCGTTCTGATCGCATCAAATCTGGCATCACTCTTGCAACCTGGGGCCTCTTCAAGAAGATGGTCATTGCGGATTCGTTGAGTGGGTTTGTAAATCTAGTTTATGCTAGCCCTCGATCCTATTCCGGAGTCGAATTACTGCTTGCCACTCTAAGCTTTGCGATACAGATTTATTGTGATTTCTCTGGATACTCTGATATCGCTCTTGGAATCGCCCGAATGATGGGTTATGAATTGCGTTTAAACTTTGCGCAGCCATACTTCAGCCGATCGATTGGGGAGTTCTGGCACCGCTGGCATATTTCACTCTCAACTTGGTTTCGCGACTACCTCTATATTCCATTAGGTGGAAACCGAGTGAGGACATTTCGTTTGTACTTCAACCTGCTAGCGACTTTCTTATTAAGTGGGCTTTGGCATGGAGCAAACTGGACGTTCGTGGTCTGGGGAGGACTCCATGGGATGTTTCTCATCTGCTCTCATCTGACAGCCGAATTCAGAGGTAAAGTTCGAACCGCGCTCCGTCTTGATAGGTATCCGAAGGCTCTCGAATCCCTGCAGCTCCTCTTTACATTTATCTTGGTAACGATTGCCTGGGTACCATTTCGCGCCAGCGACATTCGCTCAGCCTGGTACATTCTCACTCATTTCTATCCATTTGGCGGAATGAGCTCAATGGTCCTGGCTGCGGCGGGTATCCCGCGAGCAAACACCCCGTTTTTGCTCGGGTTTGTGACTGTTATGTTCTTGGTAGAATGGTGGATCCAACATCCCCACAAAGCGCCGAATCTTTGGCAATCTTTTTCTTTTCGCATCTGCTGCTATTACGGATGCCTCTACAGCATCATTTTCTTTGGGGTCTTTGGACACACCGACTTCATTTATTTTCAATTCTGATCGACACAGCGATCAGGGGATCAGCATGTCTGCTTCATTGCAGGTCGCCGTACGTTGCACGACTAGAATCGAGTGCATAGACGACCTCATAAGGTGATATGTCACAGCTGTCGTTGTTTCAAAAGCTAAGAGCAGCCCGATGCGCAATCAACAGAAATGCAATCGACCAATACGCTATTAGACATGACCATTATCTTCCCGAACTACAACACAAGGGAATTGTTGAAGCAATGTCTGCCTTCGATCTATGGCTACATGCATGGGATCACATTTGAAGTCATTCCGGAAAGAGCCGCTCAACGAAGACTGGTTACCGAGTGGGACGGATTTGGATCACATTATCAAAAACCTGCATTTCGTACCCCGGGAAACGACTTACAACGATATCGTGGAGTTCGAACAAAGTTGGATATCCATGATGTCCGTCGAAGCAAATGGCATCATCAATGAGAAGGACGTGGTCCTTGATCGGATGCCGGAGAATCGCTTCAATCTCTGCACGAATCGGACATCGAACATCTCCCAAAGCGGTAATCCCCCCTGAGTAATGGCCATCGAGCCAGAACAGGCAACGCTCATTGATGCCACCCAAGACACTCTCGATTGCAGTTGCGCTATCACCGGCAACAAGATGAATATGTGGGTACTTCCTAAATGCCGACTTTGCCCTTTCGTGCAACTCCTCACTTAACTCGATGGAATAGATTTTCTTAAAGTGATCTTTCATCGCAAAGATCATATCCCCGAGGTAGGTTCCGGTCTCTACCAGAGTATCTATATGAAATTTTTGTGCATGATCCAGCAACATGCGCTGCTTAATAATGTGGGGCGGCCCAAATCGGCCTCCTGTTTCCCATGCCTTTTGCTGCTTTCTGGCCCTCATCCCCATTAACAGGTTCAACACGGAGGAGTCCCTGGCCAAAACGCGGGCCTTCATTTTCCAAGTGAAATGCATTTACGGAATCCTAGAAGATCTGCACGGGGAATGCAACCGTGGAAGGCAAGGGTATTGGATCAAAATGGAGAGTTCTTCTTCAAGTGGCAGAGGACTCTCGCAATGTAGCTTTGTTTCCGCAAAACGGTGGTCGGGCCCAGTTGAACGACCTCATCATGAGCCGGTGCTCTGTTTTGAAGGGCTTAGTTTTCCTGTACCAAGAGCAGTGTTAGTCCCGGCCGGTTTAGGTTGCAGCTGATCGCATCAATCGGGCATTTTGGTTTCGATATAATCTATGTTGATGAGTTGCAACACTACAAGGAAACGCTAAGGTTGCTTCGTGCAGCTATACGAAGTAGTTCTCAAAGGCCAAAGAGCAATCCGATGCGCAATCAAGGAAGATGCAATTGACCAATACGCTATTAGACATAACCATCATCATCCCGAACTACAACACCAGGGAGTTGTTGAAGCAATGTCTGACTTCGATCTATGACTACACACAAGGGATCACATTTGAAGTCATCTGCATCGACGATAATTCGTCGGACGGCAGTGCCGACATGGTTGCAGCAGAGTTTCCCAAGGTGATTTTGGTTCGCAATACATCTGGTCAGCTGTATGCAAAAAATAACAATCTCGGCATGAGGATGTCTCGTGCGCGTTATGCATGCCTGTTGAACAGCGACACAAGATTGATTGCAAATGCCTTTCAATCGCTCGTCGAGTTTATGGATAAGCATCCCGATGCGGCAGCCTGCACGCCCAGGCTGCTGAATCCTGACGGTACCACCCAAATGTGCGTCAGAAGATTCGCTCGGATGGGAACGCTCATCCTTCAAGGCTTAAACTGGCACAAGTTGTTCCCAAACGGAGTCGTTAGCACCAACTACTACGCCTCAAACTTTGACCATTCCCGCGAGCAGTTGATCGAGGCCTTAGGAAGCACAGCGTTTGTCATTCGAAGGACAACCTGGGAACAGGCGGGGATGCTTGATGAGCGTTTCCCACTTTTCCAAGTCGATTTAGCGTACTGTTACATGCTAAAGATTAAAGACTATAAAATATATTACACGCCCTGTGCGGATATCATTCATTTTGGTAGCCAAAGCGTTAATCAGAAGGCCACGGCCAGTATTCGGATGCAACACCAAGGATTCATTGATTTTAGCGACCATTACGATTACTTTAGCTCCAACCCTTTAACAAAGTTCTTGATCCGGCAGGCGGTTAGGCTACGGTACTGGCTAAAGCTGGCAGAATTTCATCTAAGTAAAGATAAGCGAGTCATTAAAGGCCCCGGAAGGGCGCCGATAACCAGGAGCAGCTGAAGCTGCTACTTCTAAGCCCATCGGTCATGATCTAATTCATTACTGTGCGGAACGTACCGAAACACATGCCAACGATTACCTCACGTGTTTTCCAAGTCCGAGGGCCATCGCAACTGCCGTTTTATTGCAAACCTCTCAGCCTGTTCGTCGCGGTTTGGTTGCTCATGCTGGGCGCTCTTCAGCTCCGCATCTCATACACTTCCTATCCTGACATCTCCCTCGGCCTGATCCTTTTTGTAGCCTCACTTCTCTCTTTTCTATTTGGATATGCCACAATCCGTGTAGCGTACTTTTCCATAGGGTACGTTCCTTCTGGTTACTCCCACTACCGAATTGACATTACAAGATTGCGACGCTTTCATTTGTTCCTGGTCGGAATAGTGCTTGCAATTATGATCATGAATTGGAGACTGCACGGGTTACCGCCATTATTCGGCTTTATTGGTCTGGATACCCTCGACTACCAGGAATACGGATCATTGCGTCAACTACTCTTTCCCTGCATTCTCCTTATTTTTATATCGGCTCCCTTGGAGACATCTTTACTGCGCAAGGGGTGCCTACTTCTATTTGCACCATTATGCCTTTTAATTTATGTATCTCGCGGCTTAATGCTGATAATGCTATTCCAAGCTTTGGTAGTGTTCTCTATGAGAACGTCGCTCAGCAAGAGGAAGATTTACCTCGTCGCGATATCGACCCTATGCTGTGGACTTATGTTGTCCGACTTTATTGGAAACAGTCGCAGTAGTGTCGGTAGTGCGGGACTACTTAGTTACATGCAAATCAAGAGGATATATTACGACTGGCCAACGGCGTACCTGTGGATGGCCTCGTATATTTCTACGCCGATTTCGAATCTATGCTGGATCGTCCATGTTTATCGTTACGAACATGCATCGTTCTCTTTCCTCTACTCGGCACTCCCCATAGTAATGACGGGTAAGTCTCTTGAGGTTGCGGACCTGGGAAGCGACATGATCGTTGACGGTGTCCACACCTACATCGCCAAATATTTCTTGGACTTCTGGTTCTTTGGAATTTTTGGTATTAACTACATTTGGGGTATAATTGCCGCTTACGTAAGTGCTGGTAATCGACTGACGAGAAGATATCTGCCTGCGGCAGTCTTACTGGGCTGTTTGGGTTTTATTTTTTTCTCCGACTTCCTATCGATCCTCTACATCCTCATTGAATTTTTCGCAATGAGTGTCGCGCAGCAATATTTTACAATTGGGATTAACGATTCTTCGAACGGCACGGTCTTGGACAATGTCTCTCTAATTTAGAGACAGCTTCAGCCCCCGAAACCTGCGACTCCAACACCAAAACAAGGTTCTTCTTTATTCTTTCAGAGATGATACCGAGAACAAATGCGAACACGCGAAGGCATGAAACGTCGCGAGCAGTTAAGCCTCTCGTTTCGATCATCACCGTTGTCTTTCGTGCGCGACAAGATCTTCCGGATCTAATTGAGAGTGTTGCCCGCCTCAAAAACGATAAAAATGTTGAATTCATTGTGATCGATGGCGGATCACAGGATGGAACCTGCGAACTGCTAAGTCAGTACGATTCCGTGATCGATTATTGGGTGAGCGAGCCAGATAAGGGTATCTACGATGCAATGAATAAAGGTATCACTGTAGCCCAGGGTACCTTTCTCTTTCATCTCAATGCGGGAGACAGGCTTCTGCATATCCCATTTCGCGAGCTTGAGGCCGCCAAATCAAGACATGTCGATGTTGTGGCATTCCGCGTCTCGATCGATGGCAAACACGAGTTTCGTCCCGGTCGTGGAATCGCGTTACGACTCAAGAACACCTTGCACCACCAAGGAACGTTCTATAAGAGAGAGGGTTTTCCGTTTTACGACGTGAACTATCGGGTATTTGCCGATTTCGACGCGAACCAACGGCTTGTGCGCAGCGGAGCCCGCATTGAGATCTTCGATCAGGTGGTAGCTTCCCATCAGGGCGGCGGCCTTTCCGATGCCCACACAGAAGCGAACGTTAGTGAGTTTTTTAAGGTCATCAAGAGAAACTATGGTTGGACACATTTGCCTCCGGCCTGGTTGATATGCAAATGGCGAGGTATGAAAACCCGGCTCTCGATGATGCGTCAAAGGTTCTAAACAGAAGATCCGCAAAACCCTCTGTTCAGAACTTTCGCGTAGAAAGGCATCTCGTCATGCCCACAAGATGTGAGCCTAATGTGGTTGCCCACGAGGTTCGCTGCTCTAACCGAACAGTGCTCATTGTCTTCGCGACCATGGTGTAGTGCTGCCTTAATAGTAGTTGTGCGACCGTAAGCGCCTGGTCTTCCCCTGTTGACCAATGGGTGGTCGAAACTGATCTGCGAAGTGTCCACTTATTTTAAGTGGACACTTGGAGAAGTGGTGAAGAGAGTGCGGAAGTGTCGGTATTGTCTACGGCGGCGAGGCCATCTTTCGCGAACTGGGGCGAGACTTCTCAAGACCGGTTTTGGTAAAAGAGCTTTGATTAAACGCTTCATCTTCCTCCAACGACTGAGGGCTGAAATGAATCAGCCACTCGAAATAGACTACCGCACCCAGATAGCGAGCAATTCATACACCGACAACCAGCTCAAACCCCGCGCAAAACAAGAGCATAGGAACTGATCCAAGAAATCTATTCTTCGTCGGATATAACGGGGCGCGGGCTGCTCGTCTAATCGTCCGCCGGCGATTTTGGAAGGAGGTTATGTTACGCCCTGCCCTGTAACCGGCGGGGCTCGATTCTGAGCAGGAAGTGGGACGAATAACTGGGCTGGGCAGTAGAGGAATTGCGGATCCGCAGCCGTGAGAAGGAGCATGAGGCGAAACATCATCTTCCGATATCGGCTCCCTGAAGGGAACCGCAGGGTTCTGGCTGATGTGTCCCCGTAACTTGCCTGGATTGGCAAGCGGAATGCGTCCGGAGCGTCCGGTGGCGAATCGACATCCGTTCGATGACTCGTGACAGCGTGGCGAATGTTAGATCGCCAGGGTCAGTTTCCGGCGTGGCTTGCTCTATCACACCGTTCAACCACTTGGACTCGCTCGAAATCGGTGACGAATGGGGTTGCACGGTATTCGGGAGGGCATCCATGAATCGAGAATTGGCTTTGAAGATTGTGTTGGCGGTGGTCGGGTTGCTTAATTACCCGCTGGCGATCTTTATGCGACAAGAAGCACATCCTTGAGGCCGGCGCGCACCTTCTCTGATTCGAGAGCCTGCTTGGCTCATTGAGGAGTGAGTGGCGAAAACATCCATGATCGCGTGGAGGATCTCTTGTGACAGATCGGGGGAATCCTTCGTGCATTCGGGAGGTTAGCGATATCTTAGCCAGCAGCCTTATAAATCGCCCTCTTACACACCGGATTCTTTCCACCTTCAGGTGCGGAAGGGGCGTTGTGAATTAGGAAGATCGACCACGATGGGTGCGTGAGCAAGCACGTACCTTTCATCTACCACCGCACAGTTCACGAAGGTCGTGCTACCATCGGCGGCCTCCTTCCCGTAGCCACCATGGATGTGTCCGAACACATGGAGTCTGGGCTTGATTTTGGAGACAACCTTGGCAAGCTCCTCGCACCCCAGGTGAGAGCCGAGGATGTTGGCCTTGTCTAACGTCTCGAACGGTGGGCCATGAGTGATGAGAACATCAGTATTGGCCGGAATCTTTTTCCAATAGCGACGAATCGCAGCACCACGATCGACATTGAATGCCCAATTATGAAAAGTCGGCTGAATGGGTGAGCCCCAGATGCGTAAGCCCAAAACCTCCGCTCCAGCGTTTTCGAGGTATCGCGCGTTCTTCAATCTGGCCTGTGCAAGCTCGGGATAAGCCTCAAAAAGTAGATCGTGGTTTCCCGCAACGACGATCTTGTGCCGATGGGGCAGCGTCTCCAGCCAATCGTCAAAATCGACAATCTCCTCCAGGCGTCGACCAGACAGCATAAAATCGCCTGCGTGAATAAGGACATCACCCGCCGACACTTTCAATTTGCGATGCTGCCCATGCGTATCACTAATGCAGACTATGCGAATCGCAGAAGTTTTTGCCACAAAGCCATCCTAAGATTTCCTGGGCGCTCTACATCTCATCTATTACCGGGTTGAACCCAGCCCGTCATACGTCTCAGCTATCTCCCGAAGCGCTTCTGAAACCCTGCCGGTCATTTCCTGCGCGACATCCTTCCTGAACTTGGTGTATCTGGCCTTGGCCAATGCGATCGCTGCTTCTTTGACCTCCAGCGGCATCTCCGGGGTGTAGGTCATGAAAAGCTTCACAAAAGTATCGAACGCAGCGTATTGGACTAGAGCGACAGTTTGGAGCTTATGTAGATCGCGGCTCTGCCTTTCCAGTGTCGCGAGAATGCGCTCCTCCGCCTCACTCAAGGCTCTAGACACACCATTAAGACTGTTCACGCAGGCCTGGCGGATATAGGAAGAAGGAGAAGCATATCCCTCCGCCTTAGCCGCCTTCTGGATAGCCTGAATGAAGGCATGCTCACACCGAATCGTCACTACCTGCTGCTTTTTTGCCATATGGGACTCCTTCTTTGAGTACTTAAATCCGTATCGCAAATGTCATACAGAGCGTCAAATTGACATACGCGATAAATCGCTCATGAAGCAACGGTTACATGCCAAAAAGCCACGCAGTGTAGTGCTTATCCTTTATGTTCCACTACGGATCGTCTGTGGTGATCTTCGTCTTCGTATTGCCGAGAAGTGTCCCGAATTGTTGATTCTTGTATGAAAAGTGTTGACCACCGAAGTTGAGCACGAAATGAGATGTTGAGTTCTGTATGAAGACAGTATGATTTCTGTTACCTACACCGAGAGCGAGTACGCATGTTGTTGACTTTTGTATGAAAGTTGTTGAGTCCCCAAGGGCTTCACGCCGCATGGGATAACAATTGGCATGAAGTACTATTTCCAACCTAGGATCCGCGAAGAGGTCGTTCTTTTTCATCGCGGTTCTGCGGATTCGCCTTGTCATCCCTTGTGTGCCTCAAATCAGCGGTGATGTAACGGGTCTAAAACCACATAACTCCGAGCTCAAAAGGACCGCCATAGCGTGGATCTCGAGTGTCGGAGTGGCGTGAGTGATGTTCCGGGTATGTCTTCACAGTCGTTAGGAGACGTCCGTAGAGGGTGCGGAAAACGCTTTTCCACTGATCCACAATTTTCTTGTCGCCTAACCTCCTGCTAGACCTCTTGAACCTCTTGTACCTCTTGCTTCCTTATATGCGGTTCGAAAACCTACCGGGAAGTCCCCTTTTCCATACCTACAAGTCCCCTTTTTCATACCACCAGGTCCCCTTTGGCATACCTACAAGTCCCCTTGCGATCACGAATTTCCACCCCGAGTTTGTGGATTTCTTCATGAGCAGGGCGCACCGCTCAGCACATATCAGGATCAGGAGAGTCTCCTTCTGATCGCAGCACCAGGCGTCAGGTACACACTGCGATCTGGAGGTGCTACACACAGCCCTTTGGTCGTAGCCTCCGCTCTCAACTGGGGCCAAATCGCACGAAGAACTCGAATGGCTCTTGCAAACCGTTCCCTGATGCGCCATTCATTGGTGTCGTCTTGCCAGAGCTGCTGGCGTAGATACTCCCAGGGAATCAGAGATTCGTTTTGAGCCGCGTAGCACCGCCAGCACAGGAAGAGCACGTGATCCTGAAGCTGCGACTGCCTGCGAGTTGCCTGGATGAGCTCTTCAGGGATTGGAACGTGGTGGCGTATCAACTCCTCGAAAAACACCTCATCGATTTCAATGCCGTATGCTTCCTCGTCCAATTGCAATCTATGCTGCCCGTACCGCTCAGCCCTGCGTTCTAGCGAGGTCGGCAAACGCGAGCGTCGGATAACAGGCATAATCTCCGCCTCACTCGCAACGGCAGTCCTTCGCTCCACTCCAATCGTCAATCCGCGGAGCCTGATAAAACGCTCTCGTAGATCCCGCCGATTTTTGCCGCCTTGTGCCATCCTCATCGCCAACAGAAATTCTGTTGCGGTTTCCCAGTTTACAAATCTCGATTTCATCTTCACCGCCTTGTCGAGTAAGAAATGCAACAGGCTCCGATCACTTCCAAAAGGCATCGATCCTTCGAGGGCCGTGCTGAAGGTCACACTCACCCTATTTCCATTCGCCAGGATGGCTTGTCTTGTGATCTTGCTCTTCGACGTCGGCTGATATGGAAGACCGCACAGGATAAGCGCCTGCGCCACCTGATAGACTTCGCCGCTGACTAGCTCAAAATGTTGCGAAGTGGCAAGGTCGATCACTCTCTGGTCGAAGTGAGGACTGAGATTTTGTCTGCGCCGATGGGGTGGTAAGGACATTCCGCCTCGTCCTAATCGATCCCAATGACTGCTGCGATCCTGACTGTGGAAAAGTACACACGTCTTCCCAACCTCACACGCGCAGCGTTGATTTTGGAAGCCAATTCGTTCTCTGAGCGAAGGCCAATTCTGAGTCCCTCGACGGACCGATCGAGAATCTTTGCCAGCTGAGCTAAGGTGAGCAACGGTCCGTATTGAGCGATGAGTATTTCAGCGGTTGACACCGTAATCTACCTCCTGACTTGCGATAGAGCTACGGTAGCCAAGGAAATCCTCTTCAAAAGTAGGTGCTATTATTTGATCGATATGGTTGACAGAAAAAAGCCTCTCAACCGACCGGACGCCGACCCAATTCAGATCTATCGCGGATGCAACTCCAGAGTCGCATCCGCGGTCAATATGTTTTCGAGACAATGGGCTCGCTATTCGGTTCGATCGCGGCGATACCCGATCTATGTGCTGCTCGCGGATATTGTGGATGGCGCCTGGCGCGATTACATCGCCACGTTGCCTGTGGCTTACCTTGGACGAGTTCTCTGCGAAGGCCAACTACTTAGCATCATTGCTGAACGGAACGGGTTTCCATTTTTCGATGATCTGTTTGCTTGCGTCGTGAATAGCACAGAAGGCGATCGAAAGCTGAACGACTGGATCAGATCCAGAGATGGCGTGCTCCCTCCGGTTGGCGAGTTCAATCTTGAGCAGATCCACCATGAGTTCAGAGCGACGGTAAGTACATTGCGAGAACTTGCATCCCGATGCGAAGGCAAGGAACCCAAGAAGATAAGAGTGGGAAGATTGAACGCCCGCAGACTGAAGCCCTATTGTGAACTCTGCGGTGAAGCAACAGAGTTGGGAATGATTCTCAAAGGGGCTACGTGGCCATTGCAAGACCCAAACAAAAAGGCATCACTCAGCGCGAGGTATTGTTCAAGTCATCGCCCTAAACATCATGATGGAACGTGGAATCCAAGCTATCAGAGAGCGAGAAGAAGCAAAGAAAAATTCGAGTGGGAGATTTTTAAGATTAAGCATCATACAAGCAATGTCCCAGATATTTCCCTAGCGAAGGGCAAAGGAATTGGCGATCCTTTTCTCTGGAACTTGGCACATCAGTTAGACATTGTTCTGTTTGAAAGTGACCGCATTCGGAATGTTGCACGGCAGTTGGTGGACGCAAGAATCAGCATCCGAAAGAGGCAAGCCATCATGCTTCTGACTGCTGGAATCAGTCAATCGGAAATAGCAAGGCGGCTCGGAGTTTCGCGCCAGGCAATTTCAAAGATAGCGTCATCGGAACCGTTTCAAAGAATTTCCATGATGTACCGCTTTGGCAATTAGCCACATCACTAGACCGAACAATCTATGCCACACTAGCGGTGGTTTTTCTGTGAAAGAGCTTGGTCGATGCGTGCAACCAAGTCTTCCGCTCGGAGATGGGTGTAGCGCTTCAACATCTGCATCGATTTGTGACCGCTGATTGCCGAAACTTCCTGATCGGAAAATCCAGCTTCGACGAAGCGGCTTACCGCTTCATGCCTTAGATCGTGAAAACGGATGTCGCCGAGCCCTTGCTCACACTTGATGTTCAGCCATACAGGATTGAATTGGTATGGGCGTCGTCTGCCGTCTCGGCCTGGCTCGCCGAAAAAGATTAGATCCGTGTCTATGGGGCGAATCGGATGATTCAGTGCGTCGCGAAATAGCTCTGTTGCAGTAGCGCTAAGAGGTACGGTGCGCGGCGACGTGTTTTTGGTTTCGAGCAGGCGCACGATGCGTCGCTTAAGATCGACTTGCATCCTACGCAGCGTGACAATTTCCGATGCGCGCATTCCGGTTTCGAGAGCAATGCGCACGATCCAGCGCAGCATTGGATTTGAATGCTTATCTACAGCGGCGAGTAAGCGTATCTCTTCTTCTTGGGACAGACGACGATTGCGTCCCGGTCCGGGAGCAGGCCTGCGGATGTTCAATACTGGGTTCGACGGAAGCCCGACGCCCCACTCTTTGATGGCAACGGTGAACAGATGGCCTAACAATGCCAGGTCGAGCCGGACCGTGTTGTTAGCGCGCGGCAGCGATTTGCCTTGCTTATCTTTGCGGTCTTCCCCGGCGAGACGCATATCGCGGAAACGGGCGATGATCTCCGGTGTCATTGCTGCAAGGGAATACTTGCCAAGGTGCTTGAGCAGGATCACTGCGTGCCGCTTTTCGGCGACCTGCGTCATGGGTCGTTTGGTCGGAGTGATTTCGGCGACGTAGCGCTTGAGAGCGTCCGCAAGGGTCATTCGATCTGCAGATGCCCTCTGCACGTAAGCACCACGCACCATTTCATCTTCAGTACGGCGCGCCCAGTCATCGGCATCTCGTTTCGTGCGGAACGTTTTCGATGTTGTGGGCCAGCCAGTCTTACGGATCAGAGCTTTCCAAGTACCAGATGATGTTTTGACAATGGTCGCCATAGGGCCCTTTCGGTGCAGTGTTGGAGGACAGCACTGTACCGAAATTGTACCTTTTAGCCAAAGTACAGTTAGCCTCATCTTGGACCCAATTGACTGGCCTAGAGAGATACTCACTGTAAGTTATTCATATATAACTGCTAATTGTGATTTACTAAATCGGGATTCGGTGGGCCCGGAGGGATTTGAACCCCCAACCAAGGGATTATGAGTCCCCTGCTCTAACCGTTGAGCTACAGGCCCGAGAAGGTGGATGTACGGATGCGAGGCCGGATGGCTGGGCAAGGTACGCCTTCGGTCTTTTCAGTGTCGCATAGCAGCTCGGGTCCGCGCACGGCCTGGCGTCAGGGCCGGATCGGTGGAGACATTTTTCCCGGCTCGGAGCACAATCACCGCGTTCGCCGTTCTGGTCCGAGTCCGTGATGACTCTCACCCCTGGGAACCCCCGTTCAGTTTTGATGAGTTCTACTGCTTACGCATCCATTTGCGCGCAGTCCCGTTCCATACGCAGTCCTTCAGAGGACGCTCTTGCGCATCCTTATCCTCATCTCGTTCCGGAGCACCGTTGCTGAGTCGGTGTTTGCGTCTTCTTCGTAAGAAACAGGCCGGCGGTGATACGCGTCCTCGGCCTGTTCTGTTTTATGCGCGAGCCTCGAATACGAGGTTGAAGGGAGTCTCGGCTGCGCGGCGGAAGTTGCTGAAGCCACCGGAGGAGACGACTTCCCGCATACGCGCCTCGCCGGCCTGTGCTCCGAGGGCCAGGCCAACCTCCTGCGAACGGGAGGCGGGTGTGCAGATCATGGTTGATGCGGAGTAGTAGATTCTGCCGACGGGATTGAGATTGTCCTCTACCTTGTCGTTGGCAAAGGGCTCGACGATCATCCATGAACCATCTTTGGCGAGCGTGGAGCGGACATGCGTGGAGGCTCCGGCTGGGTCGCCCATATCGTGCAGGCAGTCGAAGAAGGTTACGAGATCGTAGCCGTTGCCGGGATAGTCTTTGGCGGACGCAGTTTCGAAGGTGATGCGGTCACCGACACCGGCGTTTTTTGCCGCTTTGCGCGCCCATTCGATCGAGGCGGGGTGATAGTCGAAGCCGAAGAAGGTGGAGTTGGGAAAGGCCTTCGCCATGAGGATGGTGGAGGAGCCATGCCCGCAGCCGACGTCGGCGACGCGGCCTCCGGCTTCGAGTTTTTGTTTAATGCCGGTCAGCGATGGAATCCATTGCGAGATGAGATTGGCGGCGTAGTTGGGACGGAAGAAACGCTCGGTTCCCTGGAAGAGCTCGGTGTCGTGTTCGTGCCAGCCTACGCCTTTGCCGGTGCGGAAGGCGTCGGTGATCTTTGACTCGTCGCGCATGACGGAGCCGATGATCTGGAAGGCTCCGGGGAGGAAGGCGGGGCTGTCATCGACGGCGAGGGCGAAGGCCTGCTCGGGGGGAAGGGTATAGGTTTGGCTGCCGGGGTCGTAGGTGAGATAGCCGCTGGCGGCGTTGGCGTTGAGCCATTCGCGGACGTAGCGCTCGTCGGTTTTGGTTTTGGCGGCGAGCTCTGTTGGTGTAACAGGATTAGAGTCGGACATCGCCTTGTAGAGACCAAGCTTGTCGCCGATGATGACGAGCGCGGCATGCATGGCCGCCCCCATGTCCTGGAGAGCCTGGTTCATGAAGGTGTTGAGTTTGGATTCGTCGAGAGCGGGTGAAGGAGCGGATGCAGCCATTTGGTTCCCTCCGTTGCGCGGCGATTCGCGCATCTCTTTGGGGCCCGGGTGAGATGCCTACCATGCTGCTCCGCGTCGCAGGGCGATGGCAAGGGGGGAGTCAGGTATCTTTCGATTTCCTGCGCGGGCGATTATTTCTCCGGCGCGGTGCCAGGCGTCGCGTTGGTGTCTTCGGGGGAGGGGTTGATGTGTCCTTCGGCATTTTCAGGAGTGTCGGAACGTACGGACGTTGGTCCGGGTCCTGCTGTTCCAGGATTATCCCCTCGTGGGCCGGAGGGCTCTATCCCATGTCGCTTGGTATCAGGGGATTTGCTGTCGACGGGGGTTCCTACGGGTTGCGGATTCGTGGCCATGGGTCTAGATCCTTTCGCTGTTGAGTAGGAGATCGGGAGTGTGAGCTCCGTTGCCTCGGAGTGGAAGGTAAAATGCAGTGCTGTACTCTGATTTGAGCACCCGGCAGTCTGCGGGCAGGGCACGCGAGGCGACGCTGGTTCCGAGAGGAGTCTTACGAACGACATGGATGCAGAGCAGAGTCTGAGTGGAGGGAATGGAGCGCCCATTCTTGTAACCGGCGGAGCGGGTTTTATTGGCTCGAATTTTGTACTGGAGTGGCTGGCCGGGGGCAAGGGCCCCCTGGTGAGTCTCGACAAGTTGACCTATGCGGGAAATCCGGAGAACCTGACCACCGTAGAGAAGGATCGCGACTATACCTTCGTGCATGGAGATATCTGCGATGCGGCTCTGGTGAAGGAGCTGTTCGAGCGTCACAGGCCGCGGGCGGTGGTCCACTTCGCGGCAGAGAGCCATGTGGACCGTTCGATTCTTGGGCCGGAGGCGTTTCTTCGGACCAATATAGACGGCACCTTTACGCTGCTGCAGGCGGCGCGGGTCTATCTGGATTCACTGGGAGCGGAGGACCGCGCAGGCTTCCGTTTTCTGCATGTGTCGACCGATGAGGTCTACGGCACGCTCGAGCCTGAGGATCCGGCCTTTCACGAGGAGACGCCCTATGCGCCGAACTCACCCTATGCGGCTTCGAAGGCCGCAAGCGACCACTTGGTGCGGGCGTGGGTTCATACCTATGGCTTGCCGGCGATCATCACCAACTGCTCGAACAACTATGGACCGTACCAGTTTCCGGAGAAGCTGATTCCATTGATGATTGCGAACGCGCGCAAGGGTAAGCCCTTGCCGGTCTATGGCGATGGCCAGCAGGTGCGGGACTGGCTTTATGTTGCCGATCACTGCCGGGCGTTGATGGCGGTTCTCGAGCGTGGCCGCGTGGGCGAGACCTACAACGTGGGTGGAGGAAACCAGCGCAGCAATCTTGAGGTGGTCACGACTTTGTGCAGCCTGCTGGACGAGCTGCTTCCGCAGTCGGAGTTTGGTCCTCACAAACAGCTCATCAAGTATGTTGCGGATCGTCCCGGGCATGACCGCAGATACGCCATCGATGCGCGGAAGCTCGAGGGCGAGCTGGGGTGGCGCGCTCAGGAGAGCTTCGAGACCGGGTTGCGCAAGACAGTGGAGTGGTATCTGGCCCATGCGGCCTGGGTGGAAAACGTCACCAGCGGAGCGTACCAGCATTGGGTGACGCAGAACTATGGCGGCCGCGAGACTGCGGATACGACGGCGGGGAGCGCACGATGAAGGGAATCATCCTGGCCGGAGGCTCCGGCACGCGTTTGCATCCGGTAACCCAGGCAGTGTCCAAGCAGCTGCTGCCGGTGTACGACAAGCCGATGATCTATTACCCGCTCTCCGTGCTTCTGCTGGCGGGGATTCGGGAGATCCTGATTATCTCGACCCCGCAGGATACACCCCGGTTCGAACAGCTTCTGGGCTCGGGCGAGCAGTGGGGCATCCGACTGGAATACGCCGTCCAGCCTTCGCCGGATGGGCTGGCACAGGCGTTTTTGATCGGCAAGGAGTTTCTTGGCGGAGAGCCATGTTGTCTCGCGCTCGGCGATAACATCTTCTACGGGCACGACATGGTGAAGACGCTGCGGCAGGCGGCGGCGAACCGCGAGGGAGCAACGGTTTTTGCGTACCCTGTGCTCGACCCGGAACGGTATGGGGTGGTGGAGTTCGACGCGAATCGTAAGGCGATCTCGATTGAAGAGAAGCCGGCGAACCCGAAGTCGCGTTATGCGGTGACGGGAATTTATTTTTACGACTCGCAGGTGGTCGGGATCGCCGAAGGACTGAAGCCTTCGCCGCGGGGCGAGCTTGAGATCACGGATGTGAACCGCTGCTATCTGGAGCGCGGTCAGTTGAAGACCGAGGTGCTGGGCCGCGGAATGGCCTGGTTGGATACGGGAACGCATGACTCGCTGCTGGAGGCGGCTTCGTTTATCCAGACCATTGAGAAGCGCCAGGGATTGAAGGTCGCCTGCCTGGAGGAGATCGTTTACCGGCTGGGATATATCAACGAAGATCAGCTTCGCGACCTTGCGGGCAGGATGGGCAAGAGCAGCTACGGACAGTATCTTGTGAGGTTGTTATCGGAGCCGGTGTTCTGGGGATGAGTGGACGGATTCTGCTGACAGGGGTGACGGGACAGGTTGGTGGGGAGCTTGCCGCTACGCTGGCAGCGGTGGGCGAGGTTGTCGCTCCGGCCCGAGACGAGATGGACCTGGCGAACCCCGCGTCGGTGCGGGAGAAGGTGCGGGCGATTCGGCCGCGGTGGATTGTGAATCCTGCGGCCTACACCGCCGTGGACAAGGCCGAGAGCGAGCCCGATCTTGCGTATGCGATCAACGCGGAGGCGGTGCGTGCGATTGGAGAAGAGGCACGGAAGATTGGCGCGGGAGTAATCCACTTTTCAACCGATTACGTCTTCGATGGTACCGGGAACGCTCCTTATCGAGAGACAGATGCAACCGGCCCTGTGAGTGTGTATGGAGCGAGCAAGCTGGCCGGCGAACGTGCTCTCGTAGAGAGTGGTGCGGGATACATGGTCTTTCGTACCAGCTGGGTCTATGGCGCGAAGGGAAAGAACTTTCTGCGGACGATCCTGAAGGCTGCGAAGGAGCGTGAACGGCTGCGGATTGTGGCGGATCAGCATGGCGCTCCGACATGGAGCCGTGATCTTGCGCGCATGACGGCCCAGGTGATCGGCCGGATCGAAGCGTCGGGCGCGGGGCGGGAGCTGACAGAGGCGCTCGGGGAATCGGGGGGGATCTATCACGCTGCCGGGGCGGGGGAGACGACCTGGTTCGGGTTTGCGGCGGAGGCTATCGAGAGACTGCGCGAGCGAGAGCCCGGCGCAAAACTGGCGGAGGTGGAGGCGATCACGACCAGCGAATATCCGACGCCGGCAAAGAGACCGCTTAACTCGCGCCTGAGCTGCGCGCGACTGGCTGCAACGTTTGACTGGAGAATGATGGACTGGCGGGACTCTCTGCGCGAGGTGATGACGGAGGTATGAGCAGGTTGAAGTTCGATCACATTGGGCTGGTGGTAGGCGATATGGCGAAGGGGAGGGAGTTCCTGGAGAGCATGTTCGGGATCGACCGGTGGACCGAGGTCTTCGAAGATCCTGGAATCGGGGTCTATGTGCAGTTCGGGCGCGCGGAAGACGGACCCTGTTATGAGCTGATTTCGCCCCTGGGCGAGGCGAGCCCGGTGACAACGGCGCTGAAGCGTGGCATCAATATTCTGAATCACGTGGCGTACCTGACGGTTGACCTGGATCGCGACGCGCGAAGCCTGGAGGCGAACGGGTCGATTATGGCCGGTCCTCCCAAGCCTGCGGTCGCCTACCGGGGCGCGCGGGTGCAGTTCTGGATTACGACCGAGCGTTTCATGGTGGAGTTGATTGAAGCTCCGGGACACGAGCACGCCTACAGGATCAAGGAATGAGCGAGAGAGCGCTGTTTCTGGATCGCGATGGAGTCGTGAACGTTGAGATCGGCTATCTGCACCGCATTGAGGATGTGGAGTTTGTCCCGGGAATCTTCTCCCTGTGCCGGACGGCGATGCAGCTGGGGTATCGGCTGATCGTGGTGACGAATCAGGCAGGGATCGCGCGGGGCTTCTATAGCGAGGCGGACTTCGATTCGCTGACGGTGTGGATGCGAGGCGAGCTGCGGGCTCAGGGGGTGGAGCTCGACGCGGTGTATTACTGCCCGTACCACCCGGAACGTGGGATCGGGGAGTATCGGCGGGATCATGAGGACAGGAAGCCCGGAACAGGGATGCTGCGAAGGGCGATGCTTGAGTTTGGGGTGTCTCTGGCGGACAGCGTGATGGTGGGAGACCGCTGCAGCGATGTCGCGGCAGCGAATAGCGCGGGTCTGCGGCAGGCGTTCCTTATCCATGGCACCGAAGAGGCAGGGTGTGGCGGAAGCTACCTCGGGGTCCAGAGCCTGGACGAGGTGGAGAGATGGCTGTTGGATCGCGGCTGAGCGTGAGAGCCTTCCCAGGAGAAGGCCCGGCTGAGTTAACGATCCAGATTCCCGTCAGATCGCTGATTTGGGATTCAGGGAAGTTCGGCGGATTCAAACAGGCTACCCTGGGCGTCCTTACCGCTTACGCAGGGGGAGGCGCCGCCTAACTCTTCCAGGGGCCAGCGGATGTTGAGGGTGGGGTCATTCCATACGATGGAGCGCTCCCCCGCGGGATGGTAAAGATTCGTCGTTTTGTAGAGAACCTCGGCGGAGTCGGAGAGGACAAGGAAGCCGTGAGCAAAGCCCTCCGGGATCCAGAGCAACTCGAGCTCGCCGGATTCGTTGCGGGGACGGAGATGAAAGCCGGCCCATCTTCCGAACTGGGGCGAGTTACGGCGCAGATCGACGGCGACATCCCAGATATGACCCGTAAGAACGCGGACGAGCTTTCCCTGGGGTTTACCTAATTGGTAATGGAGCCCTCGCAGGACTCCCTTCGCAGAGAAGGACTGGTTATCCTGAACAAATTCAGCGGGCAGACCAGCGGAGGAGAAGGCGGAGGTGTTGAAAACCTCTGCAAACCAGCCACGGCTATCGCTAAAGCGGCGGGGCTGAAGGATCTTCACATCGTGCAGCGGGGTATCGTAAACCTGCATCCGACAAGTTTATCCGACCAGGCGCGGGGATGCTGGCCGTTCCGGATTGGGAATGTTGGCTGGAATTGGCCTAAAATAGATTTGTGTTAAACCGAAGCACAGTGATTAGAATGAACGGACTGCGATGATGATGAAATGCCGATGATGATGAAATGCTTTGTCTCCGAGAGGGAGCAATATGTGGGCTCGAAGCGAGGTTTGACGAAAGAGGCTCTGTTCCACCAAAGATAACCCTCGGACGCAAACTGTGACGTGGAGTGGGCAGGGAGTAAGTTTGGAGATTCTGTAGGATTTAGGTCACTGCCGCGACATTTTTATGCACGATAACCAGTATTCCGGGACCAACGCGAAGAAGCGGGGGTAGCGTTATACAGACACAGGATTTCAATGCAGGCAGAATATCAATCTCCTGAGTCGCGGACAGCGGCTATCGAAGATTCTTATTCGTACACAGAGGCGATCAGCAGGCCGGGATCCAGGACGACGTATCCGCTGGATCGAGTGCCGTCCGGACTTTTTCGTTACCGGGTCATCAAGCGCTGTATCGATATCTGTCTGATCCTTATTTCCGCACCGATCGTTCTGATTGCGTTGGGGATGATCTCGCTGCTGGTGATGTTCAGCTCGCCGGGGCCGATCTTCTACTCCCACCGGAGAATCCGGAACCATGGTGCTTTCTTTTCGATGTGGAAGTTCAGAACGATGTGCGTGAACTCGGCCGAGGTTCTCGAGGAGTATCTTTCCCGGCACCCGAAGGCGCGGGCAGAGTGGAACAAAACGCACAAGCTGCGTCATGATCCGCGCATTACACCCATCGGATCTTTCCTTCGCCGCTACAGCCTCGACGAATTTCCTCAGCTCTGGAATGTTCTGGCCGGACATATGAGCCTGGTCGGACCGCGACCGATCGTGGCTGCAGAGGTGGAGAAGTATGCGGATTCCTTCGAGTACTACTGCAGGGTGAAGCCCGGTTTGACCGGACTCTGGCAGGTCTCCGGACGCAGCGAACTGACCTATGACGAACGGGTTGCACTGGATTGCGACTACGTAAACCGCTGGTCTCTGCGCCGGGATCTCAGAATTCTTCTGAAGACGTTTGTGGTGGTTTTGAAGCAGGATGGAGCGTATTAAGCGAATTCTGCTTAAGCGAATTCTGCGAAAAAGTCCGTATGCCGGTGGATGTCGCCTCCCTTAGCTGATCCGCCCGCTTGAGACGTAGAATTGTGCTGTCAGCTGTTTCTGTTCCATCTCCGTCGAAGGCCGGTTTTGAATCCCGACCGAAATCGAAGGATCGCGGGCGAGCTCCGATAAATTATGCAACGGTTTCGGGACGTAATCAGGTTTGGCTCCCACAGCGGGTTGAGTGCGCTCTCAGCCCAGGATCGCCTTGCGATGGCGTGGGTGGTCGTCTGCGGAAGGGCTCTTGCCGGGCGGGGCAGCGTGGTGGGCTATGAGCAAGGCTCTGTCCGAATCGAAGTGCGGGAGACTGCCTGGCTGGAGCAGATGAGGAGCATGAGTGAGCATCTGGCGCGGGAGCTGGCGCGAGTCGCAGGGATGAAGGTAACCGGGCTACACTTTATAGTGAAGAGGTAAGAATCAAAGCGATGAACGGCCAGTCTGGAGTAACGATCGAAGACGTGCGCAGGGTGGCGGAGCTCGCCAATCTGGAGCTGACCCAGGAAGAAGAGCCTCGCATGCAGCGGGACTTGAACGCGATCCTGGATTATGTGGCCCAGTTGAACGAGCTGGACACGAGCGATGTCCCTCCGATGGCGCAGGTGGGCGAGATCCTGGAAGGCGGGGCGGTTCACTCGCACGGGGAAACGCTGCGCGGCGATCGTGTGCAGCCCTGCATTGACCGGGCGGAGGTCATGTCCTCCGCGCCGGAGACCGATGGCCGGTTCTTCAAAGTTCCAAAGGTCATTGAGCGGTAGGTGGCCGGTTCGCCGGTTTCGTGGAGAGATGGGTTTGACAGCAGAGAGTCTGAAGAGTTTGACAATCGATGAGGTGCGGGACGCGATTGCAGCCGGACGCACCACCGCCACGGCGCTGGCCGAGGCGCACTATGACCGGATTACAGCCGAAGACAGGCAAATTAACAGCTATCTTTCCTTGAGCCGGGAACGGGCCCTGACGCAGGCCTCGAAGATCGATGCGATGGCGCAGCGCGGCGAAGTTCTGCCCCCACTGGCCGGGGTTCCGGTGGGCATCAAGGACGTTCTGGTGATGCGGGGGGCTCCGGCTACGGCCAGTTCCCTGATTGTGAAAGGTTACCGGCCGCCTTACGACGCTACGGCGGTGGAGCGGCTCGAGTCCGCCGGGGCTGTCCTGCTGGGCAAATTGAACTGCGACGAATTCGCAATGGGGAGTTCGAACGAAAACTCGGCTTACGGACCGGTTCGCAACCCCAGGGCTCTCGATCGGGTTCCGGGAGGATCGAGCGGTGGCTCTGCCGCTGCGGTGGCGGCGGGTTTTGCCGTGGCGACGCTTGGAACCGATACCGGAGGATCCATACGGCAGCCGGCTGCATTCTGTGGCGTGGTTGGGGTGCTTCCGACCTATGGTCGGGTCAGCCGCTACGGTCTGATCGCTTTCGCCTCATCCCTCGACCGCATAGGACCGTTCACAAAGAATGTGAAGGATGCGGCAACGATGTTGGAGGTGCTCGCCGGGAAGGACGCCTTGGACGCAACTTCCTCAGACAGACCCGTGGAGGGCTATCGAAATGCGCTTGACGGTCCTGTCGAGGGGCTGAAAGTTGGGGTTCCGGAAGAGTATTTCGGTGACGGACTGGACACGGAAATCCGTGCCGCTATTGAGAGGGCGCTGGATGGGCTGAAGGCAGCCGGATGCGTTGTAAAACCGGTTAGTCTGCCTCACACCAAATACGCCGTACCGACCTACTACGTGATTGCCACAGCCGAGGCATCTTCGAATCTCTCACGATTCGACGGCGTGCGCTTTGGTTTACGGGACGCCGAGGCGAAGACTTTGTCGGAGATGTACAGTAGGACGCGAGATGCCGGTTTCGGAGCTGAGGTAAAGCGACGCATCTTGCTTGGAACCTATGCTCTAAGTGCCGGATATTACGATGCTTATTACAAAAAAGCTCAGCAGGTACGAACCTTGTTGACACGGGATTTCCTAGCTGCGTTTACAGATGTTGACGTCCTGGTTGCTCCGGTAACGCCGACGCCTGCCTTCAAATTGGGTGAGAAGACCGATGACCCGGTCAAGATGTATTTAGAGGACATATATTCCGTTGCCGCAAGTCTGTCAGGTATCTGTGGCATGAGCGTTCCGTTGGGAGAAACTAGGGACGGGTTGCCGATAGGCTTGCAGATTCTTGGGCGTCATTTCGGCGAAGCTACCATGCTGCGGGTGGCGAGGACCGTTGAGATGGGGTAACCCCAAAACTAGGGAGCGCCGGTATCGCGGAAGTTGCGTCCTTCCCTTTTCTCCGAGTGAGAAAATCGTTCGAGTATGCTCAAGACAGCGGTTTTGAACTGCGGATGCAGCCTCGCCAGAGGCCTTTCGCGAGGAATGTTCAGAGAGGTTAATCGGTTTGCGAGAATTTGGTAGGGAGCAGTCTGGTTTTGCGCGGCTTCGCGGGTTTACCTATGCCGTGGTTTTTCTGTCTTGCGGAGTTGCAGCTTCGGGACAACTGCCGGTCCAGAGTCTTGGAAGTTCGCCGGGACAAGAGCAGAGTTCGTGTACTCCTGGAGATGTGAATTGCGGGGGGTACAGTGATCAATATCGAGCGCCGCAGACATCGGCACCTTCATCGCCTCAGGGAATTGTCCTGCAGCCCAATTCTGCTGCACAAATGCAGAATGGGAACCAGAACCAGAATCAGCTACAGCAGACGTTCAACCCATTCTCCATATTGCCACTTGATCCTCCAACGGAATTCCAGCAGTTTGTAGCGAACTCCACTGGAAAGATGCTTCCCATTTTCGGGGCTGCTCTATTTCGCAATCCTCCCTCAACGTTTTCCCCGGTCAATACCGCTCCTGTTACTCCGGATTATCTTCTAGGGCCAGGCGATGAACTTCTGATTCAGTCCTGGGGACAGGTCACTCTCAATGGCCGTTTCATCGTAGATCGTTCCGGGGGGATCTTCATCCCGCAGGTTGGAACTGTTCAGGTTGCAGGCTTGAGGTTTGAGCAGGTACAGCCCTATCTGAAGTCTCAGATGAACAAGTTGTTCCGTAACTTTGACCTCAATGTGAACATGGGGCAACTGCGCTCGATCCAGGTTTTTGTGGTTGGGCAAGCCCGCCGTCCTGGCACCTACACGATTAGCTCGCTTAGCACTTTGGTGAATGCGATCTTTGCTACGGGTGGGCCATCTCCCCAAGGCAGTCTTCGACATATTCAATTGAAGCGCGGCGGCAAACTGATCGTAGACTTCGATCTTTATGACCTGCTTGTTCGGGGCGACAAGTCAAACGATGTCGCCCTTCTTCCGGGAGATGTAATTTACATTCCTCCGGTAGGGCCTCAAGTAGCCGTGGCGGGAAACGTGAAGGTCCCGTCTATATACGAGTTGAAATCGGCCGATAGTACTACGGTGGGTGATGTGTTGGACCTGGCCGCAGGGCTGACGAGTATCGCATCGCGCGACGCGATTCGGCTGGAGCGGATCGATGAGCGCCATATGCGCAGCACCCTGGACGTCTCGTTAGATACGCAAGGGAAAGCAACTCCAGTGCAAGATGGCGATTTGTTGGAACTTGTAGCCGTCGCGGGTGAGTTCAAGGGCGCAATTACACTTCGAGGCAATGTGGCGAATCCGGGGCGTTACATGTGGAAGCCCGGGATGCGGGTAAAAGACCTTCTGCCAGATAAAGATTCATTGATTACGCGGGATTATTGGCTCAAGCGCAGCCAGCTTGGTCAGCCCATGATGACCTACATTCCTACATGCCTTCCGAGAACTCCATACGGTGTTCCGACCCTGCGTTATGGTATTCCGGTTGGAGAGGAAGGTGACGATCCGTTCTGGCGTTATTCGTCAACACCGGAATACAGGGCTTTGAGGGGCTACCCAGCTGTAAACGGCGATAGGCGAATGAGTGATCAAGATTCCATGTCGTCCAACTCTTTGCGTAACCCAATGATGGAGGATAGAACTACCGCAACGACCGGCGACGATGAATTGAATTGTGCTAGTCTTTCGGACATTCCGAAGTATGTAGACCGATTGGCTCCGTACAATTCCCAAACCAATTTTCAACAACAGAACAACGCGTTAGGGGCTAGCCAGACACAGCCAATCGACACGACGGGGTCGGAGCGGGCAAGTGCGGCGAGCGCCAGTCTTGGGACGAGTTCTCGTAATGCCTCTTCGGGGCAGTTTCAGCCAAAGAATGACGTCAAACTTAGCGAACCAGATATTGATTGGTCGTACGCCGTCGTTGAAAGGCAGAGCAAAGAAAATCTCACCACCTCGCTGCTCCCGTTTAACCTCGGTAAGGTGGTGCTTGAGGGGGATTCCTCCCAAAATCTAGAGTTGCTGCCAGGAGACGTCGTCACGATTTTCTCCAAGGCTGACATTCGTGTTCCTCAGGCGCAGCAGACCAGATTCGTTCGCTTGGAGGGTGAATTCAACTCCGCTGGAGTTTATAGCGTGAGAGCCGGCGAGACGTTGCGGCAGGTCGTGCAGCGAGCGGGCGGGTTAACGCCTGAGGCTTATCTGTATGGGTCGGAGTTCACGAGAGAATCAACGCGACGAGTGCAACAGGCTCGCCTGAACGAATACGTTGATCAAATCGCGTTGCAAGCTAGCACAGTCGCAAGCGCCAACGCAAGTCGCTCCATCAATCCGCAGGATACTGCCGCAGCAGCCGCAGCCCAACAACAAAATCAGAACATTGTTAACAGCTTGCGTCGAGCTCGAGCTAGTGGTCGAATTGTGCTCGAGCTACCGGTGGATAGTCATAGTATTGAGCAGTTACCCGATCTGCCGCTGGAGGATGGAGACCGATTTATCGTTCCTCGTGTTCCGCCTACGGTCAACGTTGATGGTGCCGTCTACAATCAGAATTCGTTCATGTATGATCCTCACCGACGAGTAGGAGACTTTATACGCTTGGCTGGCGGTGCGAATCGTGATGCTGATAGTAAGCGCGCGTATGTGATTCGGGCTGGAGGTGCAGTGATCAGTAAGCAGTACAGCTCGTCTCTTCGCGGAAACGGTTTTAACTCTCTCCACGTGTATCCGGGCGATACCATCGTAATACCGCTAAACCTCGACCAAGG
Source organism: Edaphobacter modestus (assembly GCF_004217555.1). Lineage (GTDB taxonomy): Bacteria > Acidobacteriota > Terriglobia > Terriglobales > Acidobacteriaceae > Edaphobacter > Edaphobacter modestus. The sequence continues at coordinate 3,194,684 of NZ_SHKW01000001.1, read as the reverse complement.
AAAGACTATGCGTCTTATTGTTGACATCGCCCAGATTGTAGGGCAGTTCGGTATTGCCATCGCCGCCGCAAATACAGTGCTGGGACAATAAGAGGGTCTGGGAAAGGATTCGCCAGTTGGGTCCGTTTGGGCTCCGCGCCCCTATGAAAGTAGCAGTCATTGTTCCGACACTCAACGCTGCAGGTGATTGGCAGCGCGTTAGCCAAGCGCTACTGGCCAATATCTCTGCCGAGATGGTGCTCATACTCGATTCCGAATCGACGGACGGAACTGAAGTTGCCGAATGTATGGTCCGCCGTGTGAATGCAAGGGAAAAGTTTCGAATGAAGGAAAGTCTGCGTCAATGTATTCGGCCTTTTAGGTGGAGAGTTTTCTCCTGGGCTTGATGAGATACGCCGCGTACCTGTCCTTTGAAAACGCCCGGCCTCGTATGGGCCATTTCGGCAAGCAGGTTTCAGGTGCGCCGTTTTGACTGTTCTTTCATCTTCACTTATCCGGTGCAGACCTCGGTGGGGAGAACTTGATGTTGCTGGTTTCTAAGCCTGCTTATACTGTCACTGCCTCGGGTACTGCTCGATAGTGCTGGCCCGTCGAGAGCACTGCCCACGCGATCCGCGCCAGTTTGTGTGCTGTTGCCACGATCAATACGTTTCGTGGCGCCCTCGTCTCAAGCGAGGTCATCCAGGGGCCCATCGCGATTCGGTCCCGCTTGGATCGCAATACGACCGCGCGTGCTCCATGAATCAGGATCTTGCGCAGGTAAGAGTTACCGCGCTTGCTGATTCCATACAGCCTCACCTTGCCACCGGTCGAATGCTGGTTCGGTAGTAGCCCCAACCAGGCCGCGAACTCTCGCCCCTTGCGGAAGGCTGCGCCGTTACCGATGGAGGCCACGATCGCGGTTGCAACCAGCGGTCCGATACCAGGAATCTGCCGCAGTCTCCGACACGCTTCATCGCTCGAAGCGATCCGTTCCACTTCGTCGTTCATCTGCACGATCTGAAGCTCCAGGTCCTTCCACTCGCTCCACAGCATGGCAACCAGGTTCCGCATTCTCGGGGTGAGGTTCTCGTTGACGTTCTCAAGCACCTCAGGCAGAGCTTCCCTCAGCCGAATCGGGCTCTTGGCGAACACTGTGCCTCGCACCAGCAGAAACGCACGAATCTGGTTGATCAGAGCGGTTCTTCGCGCCATGAGCCGGTCACGCACGCGATGGAGAGCTTGCAGGTCGAGCTGATCATCTGTCTTGATCGGCACGAAGCGCATGTTCTCGCGATCCACGGCCTCAGCAATCGCTTCAGCGTCGATGAAATCGTTCTTGTTCGACTTCACAAACGGCTTCACGAACTGGGCTGGAATCAACTTCACATCATGACCTTGTTCCCGTAAAGCACGGCCGAGGAAGTGCGACCCCGAACATGCTTCCATCCCGATCAAGCAGGTCTGCATGTTCGCGGTGAAGGCAATCAACTGCTTCTGGGTAAACTTCTTCTTCAGCAGCACCTTGCCGTTATCACCAAGTGCCACCAGGTGAAAGGTCGTCTTGCCAAGGTCAATACCAACCGATCGAATCTGCATGTCGATGATCCTCCTTGAATCTGCCTACAAGATCTTCCGGGGAAGATCAAGCGGCGGACCATCTTAGTAAGCGGGTTTCCAGACGCGATTGATTCCACGAGAGCAATTCAATCACGGACGCGCCAATTAGGAGTTGAGATTTGTCCGGATGCAGAGATCGTCGTATTTCTCACCCAGGATGCTCCATTGGCGGACTCCACGGCGATTCCTACTCTGATTCGTGCCTTTGAAGATTCTACTGTTGGTGTTGCATATGGGCGTCAACTTCCCCGTCCAGAGGCAAATCCCATCGAAGCCCATGCGCGGCTGTTCAATTATCCGGAGCAATCAAGTCTTCGTGTTCTTGCAGATAGAGAGCAGCTCGGGTTCAAGTCCATCTTCAGCTCAAATTCTTTTGCTGCCTATCGTCGGACTTCCCTCATGAAGGTAGGCGGATTTCGGAAGGATGTAATTTTCGGAGAAGACACGGTTGCTGCGGCGGAGCCTCTTTTGGTGGTTGGAAGATTGCTTATGTGGCTGAAGCCAAGGTTTACCATTCGCATAGCTATACTTGGTGGCAGGAAGTGCGTCGGTACTTCGATATTGGAGTGCTTCATGCGCGCGAAGCATGGCTTCGTCGAGAGTTTGGTGGTACTGGCCGCGAAGGAACGCGTTTTGTGCGTTCGGAGTTGAGCCATCTCTGGCTAGGAGCATGGTGGTTCATTCCGTCGGCCCTTCTGCGCACGGCATTGAAATGGATTGCCTACCGACGTGATTTCATAACAGAGTTTGCTCTGTCGAGGCGCGATTAGACTCTGGGCATCGACGACCGAAGGGTTCGCATGTAATCTTTCGGGCGGAATTCGGTCCGACCCAACCATCTCTCCGATCGCACGTTCGACCATGATTACTACTTCGAACTCCCTGGATAGGGAGCGGGATGCCCAATCAAGTGGGCGGTGATTTACTTCACACCATGGACGTATACAGGCTTTCCCGCGTGCGAACCGAACTGCAAAGTCTGTGGGTAATCGAATTCCTTACGCCACATCCAGTAGAGGCTGACGGCCAGTTTGCGTGCCATCGCAACCTTAGCGATGCGGCGGTCGCGACGCATGGCCAGATGAACGAAGCGACGTCGCCAGTCGGGGTTCCAGCGGACAGCGGCCTGGGCTGCCTCCACCAGTAGAAAGCGCAACAGAGAACTTCCCACAGCGATGGAGAGGCAGAGCGTTTCTATCGCGATCTACAGCGAAGACAGGTCAAGGTTCAGTCGCCGTTCTCGCCCGTCTCCGTATCTAAAAACGCTACCTGCTGAACGCTTGGATGATAATCCACTCCTACAATGATCATGTTCGGCTCCTTCTCCCGAACCCTTAGTCGACGATGATGAGTTTGTTCAACCAAAGCGTAACGAAACAGCTCCTCGGAGTGAGTGCCGTCCTACGCTCAAAAATGCATTGACACGGCCGAGATTGTTAGAGATGGACGTATGGAAAGTAAACTCAACCTCTATTGGAAGCGGCGACTCTCCATGCACCCAAAATTTTGGAGCTAGTCGGAAAACTAGATCGGTCACTCTGCGTCCATCTAATGATGAACTCCAAGTCAACTGGAACCAGTTGCCGGTATTGTGCTGTGATCCTGCCCAATAGGACGGGATGCCTCTCGTATTGAGTGAAGACCTGAGCCCTCCAGTGCCGGTTGATGGCATAAGAGCCATTCACAAATCCATCGGTGATGGCGCCTCCGCCTGAAAGAAACACTTGTAGCGCCACCGTGGAGTCAGCGTCGTTTGTATCGTTGCATGTCATCGTGTAATGCAGACTTGGATAACATTAGCGGCGCAGGCTCAGCTCAGGATTCCACGTAAGCTGGATCCAGCCGCTGGTGTTGTGCTGTGATCCAGCCGCATAGGACGGGATAAGAAAGCGTTCGTACTGGGTGAAGACCTGCGCTGTCCAGTGCCGGTTGATGGCATAGGAGCCGTTCACAAAACCATCGGTGATAGTACCGCCTCCGGGAAGGAAGAGCGTGCTGACTTTATTTTGTCGGTAGCCAGCTTCTACACGGGTGCGCGCGGAGAACCAGTATCCGGTACGCCCTTCGATCGCGCGACCATCTCGTCCAATTGCATTGCCTAACAGAAAGCCTTTGTTCGTATTGCTGTCCAGGTACTGATTGTTCATGAAGAAGTGCTGGCCCCCGAAGTCTGTCGCGAGTCCCTGCGAACTGACGGCTTCGACGCGTAGATCCATATGAGGCAAGAAGGGAAGGCGCGCAAAGTAAATGCCGGGATTCCAGACGGCGCGCCGTGGAGCCGAGATGGGGCTCGGGTCGTCGTCGGAGTAGGCGTCGGCGTACAGCGTAACGATCTTCTGCAGGAACGGCAGTCTGTAGCGGAAGTCGAAGTTGCTCTTGCGATCGCCGGGATCCAGCCGGTCACCATAGGGAGCCGCTCCGTTGCCAACATAGCTTCCGGTTGAATTGAAGCTGAAGATGTTGTCTTTGAAGCTGTGCAGTGTGATGGGATGTCCAACACCCCAGAAGACCGACCACCGGGTGAAGCCGATCTCCAGGTTCTCGCCGAAGTTGAAGGCGATCTTCTGACCGTTGTACCAGGGACGCGCAGGGTAGGAGTGTCCGGAAAGTTTACCGAGTACGACATCGAATCGATAGGTTCCGAGCGATGGGACGAACGGCAGCGGATGCGGCCGGGTGGAGACGAAGCGCAGGCTGTAGGTTGGTTCGGCGTTGCTCGAGAACGCAAGAGGTCCCATGGTGGTTGGGCCCCAGTAGAGTTGCTGCTTGCCGAAGGACAGTGCATTTCCGGCAAAGGCCATGCCTGCGTAGAGCTCAAGGGGGCGCTGGCGGGTGTAGGCTGCCTGCTGGGGCGTGATGGGAATGTAGGGGCTATCCGGTCCAAAACGATCCAGCTGATTGATCAGCTGATTCATCTCGGGAGACTGGGCCGGGTTGCCGGGGCCGTGTTGCAGCTCTTCGCGAGCGTAGAAGAAGAGACGGCCATAGTGAGCGCGTGTCGAGAAGCCGGCGATTGCATTCGAGCCCCTGCCCTGGGGGCGCCCGAAGTCGTTCCACCATGTCTGGCCGAAGTGGAAGCTGTCATTGAGGGCTGGTCCGGCGATGGTTCCATAGCGCGCATAGCCGGACTCGAGAGCCAGTTCCTCATAGGAGGTCGATTCTTTCGAGAGCTCACGGTCGAGGTCGGTCATGAGGCGTCGCGCTTCGGCGACCAGGCGCGGACTGGACAGGCTGATGCGATCGGAGATTTCCTGCGCCTGATGAAGCTGGCGAAGACATTCCTGGCGGGTCCAGGGTCGGATCGATACATTCTGTGTCGGGATCAGGCCCAGGGCGGCGAGCCGCTCGAGTGTGGGATAGATCCAACTGTCCATGGGGACGTTGGTCGATCCGATGGTGTCGGGATCGGCGTCGAAGACCGGCGGTGGCCGGTGTTCGATGGGGTCGGGAGGAAGCCCGAAGCCGGGCGGCGGAGGGGGCGCAGGCAGGGTGGTCGTGTTCTGTCCGGTGGCCGGGTTGCGGGCGATGTAGTTGGCGGGCAGAGGACGAGGTGAGTCGTAGGGATTAAGGGTGTAGTTGTGGTGTGCGTGATAGACGTACCGTCCGATCAGCCATCCGGTGACGCTGCCGACGAGGACGTCGGAGGGGAAGTGCTGTTCGGAGAGGACGCGGCTGACGCTGACCGTTCCTGCCAGGCCGTAGACCGCTGCCTGCGGCAGCCAGCCCGGATACTCCGATGCGATGACCGAGGCCATCGACCATGCGAGGGTGGCGTGGTTCGAGGGAAAAGATCCGTTATTCCAGGGCGAGCTGAAGAACTTACCGTTCGCGTTATCGGTCACAGGGCGGTCCCTGCGGAAGACGACCTTCAGCGCCTCATTGACGGCGAGTCCGTTGATGGCTGCTTCGCCGGCGAGGAGACCGGTCTCGTGCGCCTGAGGAGCGTGGTTGAAGAGGCTCCAGAGGTAGGCGGAGGCGGGGACAGCGCCGATACCGACAAGAGCACCGCTGGAGAGGGTGTTGGCTTTGTCCTGAGCGTCGGTGTTCAGGTGGATCGATTGCGTCATGGTGTGATGATCGCTTCCGATCAACATTCCGGTGGCGACTCCAAAGGGGACGAGCCAGATTCCGTCGCTGGGCTTGAGGCGGAGCGGGCTGGTCCAGATGGCCTTTTGGTCGTTGAGGAGCCGTTTCGGAGTTCCGGCGAGGGTGATGTCCTCGGGCTCCTGGTCGCGTGAGTTCCGGCGCGTCTCGCTGGGTTTGGGAGCGTTTTGCGGCTGGGGGGCGTCGGGAAGGTCAGCGGAGCCGATCGCGGCGTTCGGGGGCGCCGTTTGCGAGAGGCAGGGCTGCTGCAAGGTGAGGAGCAGAAATGCCGCAGAAAGAACCGGCGGCCAGAGCCTTTTCGGGGTCACATCCATAGGGGTGGTTCGAGGTGGCCGTTGAACGGTGCAACCCCTTAGAGGAGGCTACCATAGCGACACCAGCTTAGCGGCATTTTGCGGGTTTAGGGATGAAGCACTCCCTCCCCTTGGTTTTGTTGCAAAATCTTGAATACAGAGGACTTGAATGCGGACCTCCGTACAAAATTCTCTAAGCAAACGGGTTGCAACTAATTCCTGTTTCTAAAGGTGATGTTGGAGAGGTTTCCCCGACTGTTTTCGATGCCTTGAATTAAGTTTAGCAGCCGAGACTTATCGAATCGGCAAATATATCCATAGTGTTTACAGGGCTTTATAAGGTTTTGTCCTTGACAGGATTTTTCGGGTGGCGGCCCGGAGGACGACTCCCAATTTTTTCTGTCCGGCTCACCACCACTTAAATGCGAGATCTTTTCGAGCGCGAGATCGCGGGTGGGCGGTCCCATGAAGCCGATTCCCGCCATGACGAGGAGCATGGACGCCGCGATGAATAGGAAGACGCCGGTGGTGCCGAATCCCTTGAGAATGCCCGTGATGCGAAATACGGTGAAGATCGCCGAAAAGCGGCTGCCGAGCCCGGCCATGAAGCGCCAGAAGTTCAGGCCGGGGCGGTGGTGTGAAAGGCCATGATCCGTCAAAAAAACTGAGCGTAAAATAAGATATTTTATTTTCGGATACATTTGTCCCGAAGAACCCTTAGTAAGTTTGGGCACCCGGTTTATTAAGGAGAACACCATTGAAAAAATTATCGTTAGCTGGATTCGCTTCTCTTCTCTATTTTGCAATGACAGCATCAGTTCGAGCTGATCAAAGCTCACCTGTGATGCGATGGAGCGATCGTCGTCCGATTGGGGAACTGATGCTTGCACCCGTAACGGGTCAAGGCGCCATTAATGCTGGCTTCGGTAATACAAATCCACGTGGCTGGCTCAACGACCGAACAATCGATATTACGAATAGTGCAGGTATCGTCGATTTTCAGCGAAAAATTTTAAAGTACGCTGATCAGAGCATTGGTGTTTTACAAAGCATAAAGGCTCAAGGTGCCATCACCTGGGATCTCGAAGGCGAGCAATATCCGCAAGACACCACGTATATCGGGGATCCGTCGCTTGCTACAACCATCGCTCCTGAATGGGAGTCAATCGTCTCTGGGACAAACACTCCTTATGACGGAATGAAACTCATCGACGCATATTTTAAAAAATTTACCGATGCTGGTTTGCGAACAGGCGTGACACTTCGTCCGCAAACGATGGAGTTCGGCAATTTTTCAGATTGTAAGTTGCCAGGAGATCTCAATCATACTTGTCAGCCTTTTTCGATCGACGAAAAGGCACAAGTAAATGTTTTGAATCAAAAAATCGCCTACGCAAAACAACGTTGGGGAGTCACTCTGTTTTACGTCGACTCAAATGTTAAAGCAGATCAGGTTTGGAGTTGCTATCCCCCTGAGTGCAATAACAATCCGGCTTCATGCCCCGCAACTTGCAGCACAGGTTCAAGTTTAATTTTAGGTGGAGGAAAGAGTCGCTTAGGGAGCGGTCCACTTGAGGCGTCCGTATTTGCAAGTGTTGCTGCCGCGAATCCAGATGTTTTACTCATTCCCGAGCATAATTACAACGTTCATGATGTTGGCCATGCAGATTATTTTGCAGTGACGACTCCACTCTACCAACTCTTTCAAGATTACGGTGGAGTACCCGCGCGCACATCAGATGAAGAACGCGCCTCTGTGCCTGGCGCATTCAGTGCCATCATCATTAATAATGCTGGTCTCACGATCGGAGATCAGCGGTTCCATGAACTTGTTCAAGGTGTGCGGAATGGTGACATTCTGATCGCACGTGCGTGGTTTCAAGAGCCCGATCTTGACATCGTCCGCGCAATCTACAACGAGGCTGGCGTTGCACGAGTGGTGACACAACCGGCTCTGGTGCAAACAGGAAAATAGTTCGGGGGTAGGAGTCCGCACCTTACAGAGGCGGTCTGGGAAAAGAGAGCGCACACCTGAAGGGCGGGGTGCTTTGATTGTAGCCTTGACAAGTTGTGTGGGTTCATCCGCACATTTGATGAAGATGTCGGATGCCCCACTTGGACCGTCCACCTGTCAGCTTGCGTCGGCGTAATGGTTCGGCAGATAAGAGTTGCAAACAATCCTGCGCGTGCCCAATTGTGAGCCTTCATGCGATTAGTCCTGTGAAGTCGGCTTGTGTTTACCGATGTGCTCTAGTTCAAGTGTCCGAATATGCCACTGGCAAGTGGACGACTTGCCGACTCTTCGTCCCACACTGGAATTCAGTGAACCCTACGGCGTTTGTCGTTACTTATCGAGTTGCGAATGTGTAAACAGCGGTCGATGAGCGCCTCAGCCTGAAGTCGTCAACTAAGACGGAGGCAACCCTAATGTTCGTCGACGACCAGGCGTTACTTAATCACGCGACCACCGTATCGGGCCGTGACTTGGCAACATTCCCCGCGGCGCCGATTCGTCCTCGATTCGCGCGGCTCGCGAGAAACTCGGCGAATATCCAGCATGCCCCTATCGCAGTCACATTGTAGACAGCAGCGCCCCATGTTGCCTCATTGTGCAGCCGGATAAAAATAGGAGGTATTTCTACAAAACCTTCGAACAGCAACAGCATCAACGCAAGAAGCCTGGCGGCCAGGATATCCATAATTCCTGAGCAAATTGCACAACCTGCCAGGAAGAAGGCGATGCCGGTCAGCGCCGCCCAAAAATATCCAAACGACATCCAGTGCGGGACGATGCTCGCGAAGACGCGAATGCCGATGACGTGAAATATGCCGAAGATGACAGGAGGCAATCCGAGCATCCAACGTGCGGCGATAACTGCTCTCTTTTGCAACAGGGAATCCGGTGAGGCGGTGGAGGCGTAAACGAACGCTACCGGAGCGATCAGCATCAGCTGTTGAGCGAGCCCGAAAGTGACGCCAAATAAGACGTCGATTCGCCAGCCAAGCGCATGAATTCCGACATAGTACCGAGCCAGCCAAAGCGCCGCAAAGATCAAATAGGCAATGGCGGATGCCGCGGCGCCAATCTTTGCGCTGCGCCGCCACAAAATTGCAAGACCCGCTGCGACCAGCCAGGCGCCCGCGACGTAGGCCAGTATGTGTTCACCGGGAAGATTTTTACTCAGAGCTTGGATGGGCTGATGAGAGGCGTCGAATGAACCCCAGGCGATATTCAGAATGCCGGTGAGAACAGTACCTAAGCCGTAGAACCAAATTCCAACTTTCATCTGTCGATCTTCCATGGGTTCCTCGACAAGAAGCGGGAGCTCAATGACGATACATGCGCTTCTCGATTTCAGAACTGATACTATGGCACCGTTGGTTCATCGAACAGAGCCATTTTCGCGAAGTCTATTGGACCATTTGAGATGCCAAAGGCCATTAGCTCATTCGAGCTCACTCTCAAAAGCCGGTCGCACAATCAGACCCTAACCAATTGGTTGTACGGCGAACTGCGCTCTGCCATTCTTGACGGTCGGCTCGCGCCAGGTGCCAGACTGCCAGCGTCCAGAGATTTCGCCAGCCAGTATGAACTCTCCCGGGGCACAGTCGTCAGCGTTCTGGAGCGTCTACAAGCCGAGGGGTATGTCACCTCCCGTGTCGGATTCGGTACATGGGTCAATCGTGTGGAGGCGCCCCGCCCGGCCCGCCAGGCAACCAGGGTACCTGCATACATTCGTCGCGTCATTGCGACAAATAAACGACCGCAACCCTGGATTGACCAGGCTTTTGTTGAGGGGATCCGCCCCTTTCGGATCGGGGCTCCGGCCATCAACGAATTCCCATCCGAAATTTGGGGACGTATTGCCGCGGACCGGGCACGTAATTTCAGGTCATGGCTAAAGAAAGAGGCTGATCGGCGCGGGTATCAGCCATTGCGCGATGCAATCGCCGAGTATTTGCGCACGTCACGTGGGGTGCGATGCACTGCGGAACAAATCGTCCTCGTTTCCGGAATACAACAGGCGCTCGACCTGTTGGCGCGGCTGCTCTTGAAAAAAGGTGATCCGATATGGATGGAAGACCCTGGATATTTCGGAGCCAGAATCGCGTTCGACAATGTCGGAGCCAGGATGATTCCTGTACCAGTGAATGACGAAGGGCTGTCTGTTTCCGCCGGAACGAAGATCTGTCCGGATGCGAAGGGAGCCTATGTAACGCCGGCTCACCAATTCCCGCTGGGGGTAATGATGTCGCTGGAGCGGCGGATGGCCCTTCTTAGCTGGGCCGCACGCGCTGGCGCTTTTGTTATCGAAGATGACTATGACAGTGAATACAGGTTTGAGGGACCGCCTGTGCCTGCTCTGCAAAGCCTCGATAATCACTCAAGCGTTATCTTCATCGGATCGTTCAGCAAGACGTTATTCCCAGCTTTGCGCGTGGGCTACGTGGTATTACCCGCGCCGTTAGTAGATCCCTTCGTGGCTCTTCGCTACCGAACCGATTTCCGAAATTCATCCTTTGACCAGGCAGTGCTTTGCGACTTCGTCGTAGATGGGCATTTGGCACGTCATCTGCGGAGGATGCGGATTTTGTATGCGGAGCGCCTCGAAACACTTATGGAAGGGGCCAAGCAACATCTGGGTGGGTTGCTTGAGATCTCTAACGTCAGGGCAGGCCTCTACACGATCGGGTACCTCAAGAATGGAATGACTTCACGACAGGCGGAAAAGTTGGCCGCGGCCCAGGGTGTTGAGGTTCTCGCCGTCGATCGATGCACTCTGAGACGTCCTGATCCGAATGCGTTGCTCCTCGGCTTTAGCGGATTCGACGAGCTTGCGATACGGCAAGGACTCATTCGACTCGCAAAGGCATTGAGCTAGCCAGACCTCGGGATATGAGATCAGTTCTCTCAACGAAATGCCAAATCGCCAATGCACTCACTGAGACCAGATAGGTACCCTGAAGTCGGCAAGTGTTTACCGATGTGTCCGATCTGGTCTTAACAGCCAGAATTCCCGTCGACGTGCGAGGAATGTAGGAAATGTCTCTCGTGACCCCCCGAGGAGGCCTGCGGGATGGAAGAATGTGAGGGGAGAGGAGTACGAAGCCATGGCGATGGAAAATACAGGCGGAGAGCAGGCCCGATTGAAGCAGTTGGCGGCGGAGCGCGCGCTGGAGCTGGTGGAGCCGGGCATGACGGTGGGGCTGGGCTCGGGTTCGACGGCGACGCTGTGGATCAAGCTGCTGGGCGAGAAGGTACGCGACCAGGGCCTGAAGATTCGCGCCATCGCGAGCTCGGACGACAGCGAGAAGCTGGGGCGGAGTTATGGGATTCCAATTACGACCTTTGAGGAGAGCCCAAGCCTGGACCTGACGGTGGATGGGGCCGATGAGGTTGCGCCCGGGCTGGCGCTGATCAAGGGAGGCGGAGGGAAGCTGCTGCGGGAGAAGATCGTGGCCAGCGCGTCCAGGATATTTGTCGTCGTGGCCGATGGCTCGAAGCAGGTGGAGAAGCTGGGGAAGTTTCCGTTGCCGGTGGAGGTGATCCAGATGGCGGAGCCGCTGGTGAGCCGGGAGCTGCGGGAGCTGGGCTTCACTCCGAAGATTCGGACGAATCAGGACGGGTCGAAATACATCACGGATGAAGGGAACCTGATTCTGGATTGCTCGGGGATCCTGATGGATGATCCTGCGGCAATCGCGGCGAAGCTGGATGCGATGGTGGGCGTGGTGGAGCATGGGCTGTTCCTGGGGATAGCGAAGCTGGCCCTGATCGCACAGGTGGGTGGCGTTGTGGAGCGGACGCGGTAGGGACCCCTCAGCGGCTAAATGTCGTGTGCTCAACGAGACGGTTCGAGCTTCGCTACGCTGCGATGAGACCGTAGGGATGGGGCACCCGGCAAGGTCCCAGCACAGCGTAGCGATGGCCACCAGATTTATAAAACCAGCATCAAATCCAGTACAGGGGGTTGTCTAGGCTAGGACCCCCCTTGAGCGCTCAGCTCCTCAGGCTCTGCGCTCCGGCTCAGGGCCTCGGAGGAGGCTCTACAGATCTCCCCGAGGCTCGTATTGTTTAAAGGCAATTCGTCAATTGAGGACATCCAGGTGCGATAGCTGTCGGCATCAGACGATCTTGTCGAATGCCCCCACACACGCTGAGATTTATAGTAGCGAGAAGCTGGCCTGCTGCCTATTATGCTTTGGTATTAGACGCCTAAATAGACTCGATTACCGGCCGCGGAAAGCCGAGCGAGACGATCAACCTCGCCGTCACTCACTCCAGCCTCATGCACCATTCTTGCAGTACTTCTCCAAGTCCGTGCTCAGCTTTGCAGGCGCACAATCAGTCACGGAAAACACCTTGGTTGTTGAAAATTTCCGTGTTTGACCTGATGACAGGGATGGGTGCGATCTGCAGGTCCTGGGCTGCCGTGAGATCTCCGATTGGCGAAGTTGTAGAGGAGATGAAGTGCGAGGCGGCGGACACGGGATGTTCGCCGCCTCGCATTTGAGGGGGCGTAAACACACGCCAGGGAGAAAGTTGCGCGCAACGGGCTGACTGAATGGGTGTTCAGTATGGATGTAGTTTGGAGGTTGTTATGAAGGCCACTCTGAAGGCGATGATTGCGAAGGGAATGACGGCTGGTTTGCTGGCGGTGCGTTTCTGTTGGTGAGCCCGAAGAAGGCCGAGGCTGCACAGGTGAATCTCGGGGTGCAGATCGGGCGGCCTGTTGTTTATCCGGATTACTATGGGCAGCGGAGAGCCTACTACGATCGCCTGCGCTGGGAGCAGGCTCGCAGGGACGAGATGGCTCGCCGTGAGGCGTGGCGGCATGAGCAGTGGGTGAGAGCGCATCGGGTTGCGCCTTATCCTTATGGTTATTACGGGCGGTAAACAGCTTCCTGTTTCAAGGGATGGGGCGGTTGCGGAGATCCGCGCCGGCCCTCTCTTTGTTTGATCCCCTGATGGCGATTGGAGGGCCGATTTTGTTGCGCAGGCACAGAGGCAACGGTGGGTCCTTATCTTTCGATTGCTTCCATCTAGGACATATGGGAAATGTCGAAGGGCGGGAAGGATGAGAAGATGCCCCTAGGAACAAATCAACAGGAGACTGAACGATGAAAAAGCTGTATTCGCTGATGCGGAAGCGCGGCCTTGTGCTGGCCGGGATCATGACCGTGTGTGCCTCGGGCAGCGCCTTCGCCCAGAACAAGGCCATCGACTTCAAGCAGGGAATGCCTTTCAGCGATGGATTCGTCGCGGGCAACACCCTTTATGTCGCCGGACAGCAAGGGCCGGATGCCAATGGCAAGGTTACCGGGACCGACATCACGCTGCAGACCACCAATGCAATTGCGGCCATCAAGAAGGTTGTCGAGAAGGCGGGCTTCAAGATGTCGGACATCGTCTCGGTCACGGTGTATGTGACTGACCTGAACGACGTCAAGAAGATGAACGAGGTCTACATCAAAGACATGGCGGATCCGAAGCCCGCCCGCGCCACGGTGCAGGTTGCAGGCCTGATCGGCGGAGCGAAGATCGAGATCTCGGCGATTGCGGTCAAGCACTAAACAGATTTTCTTTCTAACGGGAACGGATGTTTTGTCATCCGAAAGCAGCCAACAACCCCGGGTCCATCCCTTGCGAAGGACCCGGAGGGTCTGCATCCCAACTTGATGCAGGTTTTATTTTTCTTCCAGTAGTTAGGAGATACGAAGAAGCCACTCGCGTGTCGTCATGCCCTCCCAGCCTTCCGCAATAATGTCCGGATGGAAGATATTGACGAATTCCTCCGCGAGATGTGAATCCTTGTCGCCATAAGTGGCGATAAAGCGTTGAATATCCGTGACCGTTCCCTCAGGTCGCGATAATCTCTTCGAGCGTATTTCCATTGATCTCGAAGTCCTGATGAAAGTACGCGCCAAGCAGATAGTTGAGATACGGAAATCCAGTCTTGTCTGGATAACGATATGGGCTCATCGGCAAGCCTTTCGCTTCACGGTTTCGGAATTGGGTAAGAAGTCAGGACATAGTAGAGTTTACCGGCCTGCCGCGTCACTCTCAGAACAATGCGAACCCCCTGCATATCGGTCAGCGCACCGGTCGAGCGCACGACCCCATAGCCCACATTGGAGCCGGCATCGAAATCAAGAACCAGCGGCTTCAGATTATTTGCTGCGGATGCCCAGGCGCGAATCTGCGCAGTATTTGCCTTAGGACCGTCAGAGACCGCCTCCTCAGCCACATGGAGGGAGGAAAAAGAACTGGCTGACGGATGGCCAGAAGGCGCCGCGCCGTTCCGCGTCCCGTAATCCTCAGGCTTCTCTGCGGCTTCGCAGCACGGCGACCAGTCCTGTAATCCCGCTTGCCAACAGGAGGAACGAGGATGGCTCCGGGATCGGCGCGACATCCGATTGGAACTGTCTGGCCAGAATGGCGTCTGCGGCCGTCGTTGGGTGGAGGTCATCCCAGAAAAGATACTGGCCTGGATTGGAACAGACGGTGAATCCGTTGAAGCAGGGCTCCGTCACATTGGTAAATCCATATGCGCCGGGATTCTGGGTTACAGAGTTCAGAAGACCGAAGACGTCGGAATAGATGACATCGGAGGGAAGAGTGGATTGCAAGCCCTGATTGAATTGCTGGCTGAAGAGTGTTGCTGCGGGATCGCCGTAAAACTCAGGGGTCAGGCCGAGGTCGGGCAGTCCCGGGACCAGGATGTGGGTTGCGCCGCTGGCTTGGAGCGAAGCGACGATTGCGTCGATGTCGCTGATGGCGGTGGTCACCGAGCCTCCGGCTTCGAAGTCGTTGGCGCCTCCCCAGACGACGAAGAGCGAGCTTGGGGCGAGGCCAGGAGGCACAGTGGAGGTAGCCAGCTCCGTCAGCATTCCGGGGAGGTGTAAAAGACCGAGGCTGGTCTGCGTACCGGCGTCGCCACCGTTGCCGACGCCGGTGGTGGCTCCGCCCCAGGCGAAGTCAAAGAGGGGAGCAACGAGTTGCGCGGCCAGCTGTTCTACCGCGACCGGACCGTTGGAGAAGCGGCCGTTGTAGTAAGGTGCCGGGGGAAGTCCGACGGCGGAGTGGAGATTGCCGTTGTCGGACAGGCTATCACCATAGGATAGGCAAAAACAGCGGAGAACGAATCGGCGCCGGCAGTCGGAGTGAACGACAGAAGGATGACGGCGGTGAGTGCCGAGAGGATTGGATTCCTGTGAGTGGGCACGATGGACTCCTTGGGTAGGACTTTCTCGCTCCTGTAATCGGAACGAGGAAGCTTCAACGCTGCGGATTGTCGTGGGGGCCCGATCTGAACGGGTCTGGCGCGACCGCGTTTTCAGAATGACGACATCGTAACACCTGTGTCCGCCGGTAGAAACCCGCCGGTTTGCGAAGATGCGGGTTCCAGGAACGAAGAGCGGGAGGCGTGCTTTCTTCCGAAAGGGAGTCGTGATGACGAACAGGCTCCCGGCGAGGAGACAGCGCGAGTTGAAGCCGTGTTTTCAGTCCAGGGCTCGGTAGTAACGGGCTTCGGGCGAGGCGCAGGACTGGCAGAGGATGCGGCCGTCGGGGTCGGTGAGGTTGCGGTCGTAGTTGATGCCTTCTCCGCAGAGGGCGCAGGCGATGCGGGGGGATTTGTAGCCGGGCATCTCGCGGGGGTGGATGGGGACCTGGACCCACTGCTCGTGGAAGAGGTCGGCGTCGGGGAGCTCGCGGTAGGCGAGCATCTGCTGCTGGTTCTTGTCTTCGATGTGAGGGTAGAGGTCGCGGGCGCGCTGCTTGGAAGATTCGAGGGCGGCGACGCGGATGCCCTTGTAGGTGGGGGCGTCGTTGTCGGGCGCGAGAGGGGCGTTGAGAGCTGTTATCGGAGAAGCCAGATCGACGAAGGTAGCGGCCATCTTTCCCCAGTCGCGGAACTTGAGGGCGCGCTTGCCGAGGCGGCAGCCGGTGACGACGGCGATGGCGTCGGTGGCGCAGCGGTCGATCTCGACGAAGGTGACGAGGCGCTTGCGGTCGGTGGTGCGAGGCTCGGCGATGCCGAGGCGCTGGCAGCCGAGCATGGCCAGGCGCACGCCGAGGATCTGGCCGGCGCAGAGGTGGCCGTGGGCGAGCTCGGCCTGACGGAGGAGGTCGTCGAAGGGCTCCATGGAGTCATGATACGGCGTTGTTGGTAGTGGGTCAGTTTGGAGTGAATGACTGAAGTTGCCGAAAACCAGACTCCTCAGGCGCTACAAGTCCCCGAGGTAGGAGGACGTATACTGGACACTGTTATGCGCCGTTTTGCCAGCATCGTTGCCATCCTCCTGCTGCTCACCGCAGCCGCGCCTGTTATGGCCTGCTTGACGAGTAAGGTGATGAGCCATGAGGAAAGTGCTTGCTGCCGTGCGATGCACGGGCAATGCGGACACATGGAGAAGATGGGTTGCTGCCGGACGGAAGTTCGGACCGATGAGACACCTCAGATTGCAGCCGCGTCTCCGGCGACCGATGTCCAGTGGGTTTGCGTGGCGCACCTGCCCTACCTTCTCACCCAGGTTCACTTTGTATCCTCTACCGTATGGCGTGCGCCTGATGAGCACTCCCCGCCCAGGCTTCTAACTGCGAAAACTACTGTCCTAAGAATCTGATTCGCTCCGCATTCCAATGACCTGCGCACCGTCCGTGTGCCTGTGCCTCATTTGGTTTGATTAGGAGCATTCATGAAATCTCGAATGGTTTTGGCCTGTGCCGTCCTTGTGACGGGCACAGCGTTTGCCGCTGACCACGGCCCCGTCTTCAGCTACGCGACTCCGGTAAATTCGCAGCGTGAGTTTAGTTTCAATACGGGGATTTTTGGCCGTAACGGTTCTCGAGGGACTCAGTTCTCTACGGGCTCCGGGTTCGGCTATGGCGTCACCCCTCACATCACCATCAACGCATTTCTCCCGGCTTCCTTCGGCAGCGGCAATCTACCAGAAAGCCGCATGATGAGCGGAACCGAATGGTCTGCAGGAGCATCATGGCGGTTTCTGCACTCCGTTACGAGTGTCGGGAAGCGAATCGAATCGACTGCCTCACTCGGTTTGGTGGTTCCCGGCCCTCAGCAGGATTCGGGGGTGCTTGGTACCTTGCACCGCGCTCCGGGCGTTGCTGGCACACTCGTTACGGGGCTGGCCTCTCGCAGTCAGTACGTGTGGGTCGGTGGCGGCTACACCCGCTTTGCAGAGGCGTCCAACGATAGACGACCAGACACGCTCTCCTGGAGCGCCGTCTACGGCTACCGTCCGTCCCGCCTTCGCCGTGGATACGACAAATGGGATTACCGTGGCTTTGCCGAACTCACAGGAGAGCATACGGGCTCGATTCGTTCAGGCGGCGTCATCCTTCCCGACAGCAGCTCCACAACCGTCTGGTTAGGGCCGTCCGTGCTTGCGATCTTCAAGAACATCGCTATCGAGGGCGGAGTCCAGGGGCCACTGTTCCGCGATGTGTCCGAATCGGTGTATGGCCGTGAACGTGTCCGCTTCGCAATCAATCTCAGCTATCTCAAATACTCCTCCCATACCAGCTCCCACTGAAAGGACTGAACATGAAGAAGATCTTCGCTTTAGGCTTCCTCGCTTTCTCTGCTATTGCCGCTCATGCTGAATACGAGCAGGTCTACCTAACCGTCTTTGGAATGGACTGCGCTCCGTGCGCTCATGCCATCCACGTTTCAATGAAAGGCATTCAAGGAGTGAGCACCGTAGATGTTGACTTGAATACCGGCCTCGTTTCCATCAAACTCGCGCCGGGCAATAACGCGGCCATGCGCCAGTTCAATGAGGCCGTCGAAAAGAACGGCTTTACGCATAAGGATGCAAACTTGATCGTGCGCGGGCAGTTGTCAGGATCGTCGCAAGCCCCATTCCTGGAGGTCACCGGGACAAAGGATCGATATGCGTTGACGCCTCTCTCAGCCGGAACGGACATCTCGGCTCTGCTCGGCAAGACAGTAGTGGTCGATGGGACACTCCCGCAGTCTGGCAAAGGGAAGGTTTCCGATACGCTCCGCTACAAGTCCGTGACGGAGGCCAAATGACAATGTCGGCTGATTCACACGCCCCCGTCCAACGCGCGAGACGGGCTGCACTGCTCAGCTACTTTTCTCTCTTCAGTTCGTTCAGCACATTGCTCTGTTGTGCGCTTCCGTCGGTCCTCGTTCTCCTGGGAATGGGGACGACGGTGGCATCGCTGCTGTCGGCGGCCCCTTGGCTGGTCAATCTGTCGAGACATAAAGTCTGGACGTTCAGCATCGCGGGCGTACTGATTGCGATGAGCTTTGTGATGACCTATGCCATTGCTCCCCGATTACGCGAGGGAGAAGTCTGCGATGCAGACGACCCCACAACCTGCGGCGCGGTCAGCAAGATTAGTCGGGGCATCCTTTGGGGATCAGCCGTCATCTGGTCATGCGGTTTCTTTGTGGCGTATTTACTAGGGCCGATTCTTGAACGAATAGACCGCTAGACAAAGGGTCGATATTCAAGAGATATTGACCCCTTGCAATACCATCTCCAGGCGACCTTCACGTTGCGCATGGAAAACGGGGTTATAGGTAACTTTGGATGCCCTGGTTTTCAAACTGGTCCACTACCGAGTTGTTGAGAGCCTCGGGGTTCGGGAGGATCTTGCGGTATTGTTGCAGGAGTCGTGCGGTGAGTGAGCGGCTGGACCTGGATGGATTAGAGCTGTTGCACGGGGAGGGTATGTGGGGATCGTGTGGACGCACTTTGCGATTGGCTTCAGCGCGCTGCTGCCGCTGGTGAATCCGCTGGGTTCTGCGCTGGTGTTCCTTGGGCTGGTGGGGATTCAGCCGGCGGTGGTCTACAAGTCGCTGGCACGGCAGATTGCGATCAACATGGCGCTGTTCCTCGCCGTGATTGAGCTGGTCGGGTCGTACCTGTTGTCCTTCTTCGGGATCTCCATGCCGATTGTGCAGCTTGCGGGCGGGGTGGTTGTGGCGGCGATCGGCTGGGGAGTGTTGAACCAGAGCGACGTCGAAAGCAGCTCGAAGAACGCGGATGCACAGGCAGGCGCGAAGGAGATGACGAGGGAGAACTTCGAATCGAAGGCGTTCTATCCGTTGACGTTTCCAGTGACGGCGGGACCGGGATGTCTTGTGGTGATGCTGACGCTGAGTGCGCACACGATGGAGAGTCTCAATCTGACGGAGACGGTGCTGGCTCGCGTGGGACTGATGCTGGCGGTGGTGCTGCTGAGTGCCCTGGTGTACGTGTGCTACGCCTATGCGCCGCAGATTACTCGGGCGATCTCGCCTTCGACGGTGCATGGGATCCTGCGGGTCATCGCGTTCATCCTGCTGTGTATCGGGGTGCAGATTGCGTGGAACGGACTGGAGGCGCTGATCAAGCCGCTGATCCAGCAGCATGGGTGAGGGGGCGACTCAGGCGACCGCTGGGTTGATGGCGACGACGAGCTTTCCGTGTCCCTTGCGATTGGCGACTTTGCGGTTGTAGGCGCTGCCGGCCTTGTCGAAGGGGACGATGGCATCGACGAAGGTTCGGAGCTTGCCGGTGTCGATGAGGGCTGCGATCTCCATGAGCTGGCGCTGGTGGGGCTTGACGATGAAGAAGGCGTGCTTGATTCGGGGATCTTCGGACGACTCTTTATCGGAGGCGATGGTGACGGCGAAGCGTCCGGGCTTGACGAGGGGAAGCGAGCGCAGGAGGGTGTCTCCGCCGACGGTGTCGAAGACGATGTCGACGGGCTGGGTGATGGCGTCTTCGAAGCGGGTGACCTGATAGTCGATGATTTCGTTGGCTCCGAGCTGGCGGACGAGGGAGGCGGTGGCGGGTGAGGCGGTGGCGATGACGTGGGCCCCGTGCAGGTGGGCGATCTGGACGGCGAAGTGGCCGACGGCTCCCGCGGCTCCGTGGATGAGGACGCGGTCGCCGGGATGGAGGTGGCCGTGTTCGAAGAGGCCCTGCCAGGCGGTGAGGGCACCGATGGGGACGGAGGCGGCCTGGAGGGGAGTGAGGGTGATGGGGGCGGGCGCGATGAAGGAGGTCTCGGTGAGGCAGAGCTCGGCGAGCGCGCCCGCGGCGAACCAGTCGTTCATGCCGAAGA
Organism: Edaphobacter modestus; assembly: GCF_004217555.1. Lineage (GTDB taxonomy): Bacteria > Acidobacteriota > Terriglobia > Terriglobales > Acidobacteriaceae > Edaphobacter > Edaphobacter modestus. The sequence goes on along the minus strand of NZ_SHKW01000001.1, from coordinate 3,174,578 downwards.
TGGATTGGCCGAGGGTGAAGTCGTGGACGCCGGGGCCAAGGGCAGCGATGGTTCCGGAGAACTCGTGGGAGGGAACGGCTGCGGTGCGTGGAGCTCCCGCGTGGTCGTGCGTAGTGGGGTACCAGCTGAGCTCGGTGGGGGTGATGCCGGCGGCCGAGACGCGGATGACGACCTGCCCAGGACCGGGCTGGGGATCGGGAAGAGTGGCTTCGACGAGCGTGGGGGAGTTGCCGGAGTCCGCAAGGTGCATGACCTTCATGAGTACCTCCAGGGGTAAAGGAACGGGAGACGATTCCAAACTAACTAGGGTCGAAGAGCGCGGCGAATCTTTTGGTCGGTGTTGTATTGACTGAGAGCGTAGACGGCCCAGATGGTAGCAGGAATCCAGCCGATGAGGGTGACCTGGAGAACGAGACAGATCATACCGGCGAGCGGGCGCCCGATGGTGAAGAAGGTTAGCCAGGGAAGCAGGAAGGCGATGAGCAGTCTCATGGGATGCCCTCTTTTGCAGCAGATTGTCTCTTTCTAACAGATGCTGGATTGCGCGCAGCGGTTAGAGAATTTGTTTCTTGAATGAGTGACAGTCTGCCGGTTTCCGATCCGATTCGCAAGCCGCGGCTTCAGTTGCCATCGTCGTTGTCGCCTTCTTCGACGATGGAGGAGGTTCCAACGACGTCGTAGGTGGTGCTTTCGCCGCCCGTGGGCTGGATGGCGACACGGAGGGGAAGGCGATCCCACTTTGCGGGCTGGCAGACAGGGGTGGCGCGGTTCGGTTGCGGCCATTTTCCGAGGAGTTTCTGGACGACGGGGCGGCGGGCGCCGAGCTGGGCGACGATGACGTAGAGGCTGGCTCCTTTGGCGGTGGTGGCGGTTCCACAGTAAGCGGCGTAGTCGCGGAACCAGACGGCGTCGGAGACGAGGGGGTCGAAGTCGGGAAGGTGGAGCGCGGTGATGTGGCCGGTGACTCGGTCGACGGTGATCCAGGGGCCGGGCTGCCAGATCCAGCGAGGGGAGGCATCGGAGGGCAGGGCATCGTTGACGCGCAGGGCGCGCCGGATGGCGAAGGTGCGGTCGGTGATCTCGTGGGTATTTCCGGTCGTCCAGTCCTTCTGGCGGCCGTCGAGGATGAGGGGGCGAACCTTAATGGCGGAGGTCTGGTCGATCTGGGCTTCGGGTGTGGCGTCGGGCTGGGTGTAGGAGACGCGACGCGCGGCCCCGAGGGCGACGGTATGGGTCTTGGGAGCGGCAGCGAAGAGGAGAGAGGGCAGAAAAGCGAGGCTCAGCGAGAGAAGGGCAGGGTGGCGTTTCACGTATGTTTTTCTCGGGAGGTGGTCGGCCAGCTCAGGGGTTTGTGGGGAGAGCCGGCCGGATGGGATAGAAGCTCGCGAAGGTTTCCGCAGCCAGGGGGGAGAATTGCAGCCATGCTACCGAAGCCTGGGAGGTTGGCGCATTGCAAGGCCTGCCACTTTTGGGGAGTGGAACAAAAGGGGTTATCTGTGGAACAAAGTTCATGGGAGGGGGAAAGAGCTTCCCGGGAGTGCTGAGGAAGGTTCAAGAGCTGTGGAATACGCGGTAAATGTTGGTTAGTCCGCGATGCGGCGCGGAGTAGTATCGTGACAATAGAGCGTGTGCCTTTGCGCGGCGCGCCAGTGGAGCCCGCAGAGAGTGGTCATCTCCAGCAGTGAGGAAAGGATACGAACAGATATGTGGAAACCGAATCAGCCGGGAAGCAATACCCCCTCAACTCCAGAACCGTCGCGGCCGACTCCCCCGGCGCCGAGCTACGAGGCTCCGCGTGCGGCTTCTCCCGGCGCAGGCACCACTGCAGCCCCGGCTACGGGCGAACAGGCAACGATCGGCAAATCGCTGGTTGTGAAGGGTGAGGTGACCGGTTCCGAGTCGCTATACATCGACGGCAAGGTAGAAGGCGCGATCAACCTGCCCGGCAACCGCGTGACGGTGGGCCGTAACGGACAGGTCGCGGCGAACATCGTGGCTCGCGAAGTTGTGGTGCTGGGCAAGGTGCGCGGCAACTGCCAGGCGAGCGATCGCGTGGACATTCGCAGCGAAGGCTCACTGACCGGCGACGTGATTGCAGCGCGCATCTCGATCGAAGACGGTGCGTTCTTCAAGGGCGGCATCGACATTCGCAAGCCGGGTGGAACCGACCTGAAGGGCGGATCGGCCCAGCCGGTCTCGGAGAAGGAGCCTGTAACGGTCTAGTCGTAAGACAATCGGTTTGTGATTTCAGAGATGGCCCCGGCGAAGATGTCGGGGCCGTTTTGCGTTTTGGGTGCTGGTTCGGTCGGAGGTCGTATGCAGCAAAGGGGTGTATGCAGCAAAGGCTTGGAGGTATCAGAGATTGCGGGCCAAGGTGAAGAGCGCTGCGATGGTGAGGATGGCGGAGAGCGCTACCGGGGAGAGGTGAAACGGACCTGGATTTTTTTTGCGATAGGCGATCCAGCCGAGGGATGCCGGTATGAGCAGCGTGGTGAGAGCGTTGAGCTGAAGCGCCTGCAAGAGATGTCCGCACAGAAGAGCGGCGAGTGCGCGTGTGGTTCCGCAGCCCGGGCAGAGGATGCCGAGATAGAGGTGAATGGGACACTGCGGATAGAAGCTGTACTGCGTGGGCGGGAAGCGGAGGAGGATTGCGCCTACGGCGAGAATGGCGAGGATGAGAGTCGCGGTTGTTCGCCGCTGCGACAGAGCGATGGCGGCACGGCTCGCCTTGGGCGTGATGAAGCCGCGCCGAAGATGGGGCACCCAGCAAAGGAGATGGCCTTGAGAGCGCTGCAGTGTTGGTCGATGAGCCGCCACGATCAAAGGCCGCTGCGGTAGCGAATGGCCTGCTTCAGAGCGTTGAGGCGATTGAAGTGGTACTGGAAGTAGAGACCGCCGAAGAAGAAGGTCATGATGGGCCCGAGCCGGAGACCGAGCGGCTCAGCGTTGTTGAAGTGGTGCTCGAGCGAGTCGCGCATGGAGAAGCGGTAGAGGATGAGGAGGACCAGTACAGCGATGCTGATGAGGATGGACCACGGCGAGGTGTGACGATGGCCAGTGTGCATGGCGATCGCGCTGGCGCGCATGGAGAGGCCCCCACTAAGAAAGGACAGAACGGCGTAGGCGATGAAGTAAGGGAAGGCCCTGGTCTGGGGCTCGATCCGCTTCATCCAGAGAACCTGCACAAAGTCCCAGATGACGGCGAAGATGCCACAGGAGAAGATGGCAAGGACGAGGACGAGAGCCCAGTGGAGGTTTGGCGGATCGGGGTAGGGCGAGACGGCGTAGGGAGCCGGTTGTCCGTAGGGTGCGGCGGGCGGAGCGTAGGAGGGCGGGATGGGAGCGCCTGTGGCAGGGGTGACGCCTGCGGCGGGAATAGCACCTGCGGCAGGGTTGAGAATCTGTGCGACAGGAAGCCAGTCGGCCATCTCGTCGGATTTCGCGAGGTCGGTGAGGAGGACATTGCCGGAGGCGACGTAACGCTGCAGGTCTTCGAGGGTATAAGGACCGTAGGTCTGGCCTGCGCGAGAGATGAGGTAGGGCATGGTGTCTCCTGATGTGCAAGACCGATGAAAACACGCTGAGGCCCCGAGCACAAATCTTTTTCCGGCGTCAGGATGCCGGAGATTCCTGCATCGCGAAAACCATTTCAGATGCAGATTTGCAGGAGGGCAGATGGACGGTGACCGTCGTCGAGCCTTCCCCGTCGCGGCGTCCCACTCCTCCACTCTCTTGCCCTTACTCCGCAGTAACGCTTCGCTGACAAATTTCTGAGCCAGAAGAGCACGCCGACGACTCTCAAGGACAGATACCACTGCGGAAGGATTCGAAAGCCATGCACCTTATCGACATTCTTACCATCGTTCTTGCCGGATTGATGGTCGGCAACGAGCTTACCGTCTCGCTCTTCATCAACCCGGTGATGTGGAAGCTGGATGCCGGAGCGCAGGCGAAGGCCCTGAGTCTGTTCGCCGGCATCCTGGGCCGCGTGATGCCGTTCTGGTATGGCCTGTGCCTGATCCTGTTTCTGATCGAAGCGGTCGTTCACCGGGGTGAGCCAGGCTTCTATCCGCTGGTTGCGGCTTCGATTCTCTGGGCTGCGATCATCGTATTTACGATTGTTTGGCTGGTTCCGATCAACAACCGTGTGGCTGCGCTTGCCGAGGGAGCTCCTCTTGAGAGGTGGCTGCCTGAGCACAGGCGCTGGGACCGGCTGCATCGGGTTCGTATTCTTCTGCTGCTTGTGGCGCTGGTGCTGGCAACGCATGCACTGTTGCAGTGCGGCCGATAATTTCTCCCGGGTCGCGATATGCTGGAGTCCGGATGGACCCAGTCACGCACTTTATGACCGGCGCTGTTCTCTCCCGCGCCGGCTTCAATCGAAAGGCCGCGTACGCCACCCTGGCGATGACGCTTGCCGCCGAGGCTCCTGACCTTGACGTTCTCTGGTCGTTCAAGGGGCCGATTGCTGGCCTGGAGCATCATCGTGGATGGACCCATACGTTCTTGGGCGTGCCGTTTGAGGCCGTCGTTATTACGGGCGTGGTCTGGCTGGGCCATCGCCTGCTGTTGCGTTGGCGGAGTTCGAGGGGGACGCATGCTTCGAGGGGGTCGGGCGCTGCAGCTCCTATTCACTGGCCACGCCTTTATTTGTTCTCTCTTATCGCGCTGCTCTCGCATCTTCTGCTGGACTGGACCAATAACTACGGTCTCCGTCCATTTTTTCCTTTCAACCCTCGGTGGTACTCCGGCTCTTTCGTCTTCATCTTTGAGCCGGTGATCTTTCTGCTGCTGCTGGCCGCGCTGGTTGCCCCCGCACTGTTCGGGCTGGTGGGCAGTGAAGTGGGTGCCCGGCGGCCGGCGTATCGCGGGCGCGGCTGGGCTATCGCCGCGCTTGTGGGAGTGGTTGGTTTCTGGGGCTGGCGGTATGTCGAGCGCGAGAAAGCGATTGCGCTGACCCGCGAGGCGGGTCTGAGGCAGGAACAGACTCTGCGGATTACTGCCAATCCGTACCCGATCAATCCATTCCGCTGGCAAACGCTGATCGAGACGCCGCTCGTATACCAGATTGCTAACGTGAACACCCTGAACGGGAACGTCAGCTCGAGTGCGCAGGCGGATGTCTTTCACAAGCCGCCGACCACGCTGGCGACCTTGGTGGCAAAACGCAGCTGGCTGGGCCAGATTTATCTGGACTGGTCGCAGTTCCCGATCGTAAACGAGACGGTTACAGGTCCTGACGGCCTTACGGCGGTGACGTTTCGGGATCTCCGCTTCATCTACGACCCTCCGGTGCTGGGACGAGACCAGATTCCACTGTCGGCCGTGGTGATGGTCAATGACGACCGCCGGGTAGACAGGATGGAGATGGATGGACACGTTCAACGCTAGGTTTTACATTCTTCAGGGAAAAATTCAGCTAAAATTGGCAGACTGAGGTTCCTTATGGCCGCCTATTTTGCACTTATCGTCGCTGTTCTAAGCCGCATCCTGCCGCATACGTTTGGGACCACCAGTGTTGGTTTCACGGCCGTTGGTGGCGGGCTGCTTTACTTCGGTGCGCGTCGTGGGCGCTGGCAGGGCATCTTCGCTGTCCTCGCGTTGATGGCGACGGACTTTTATCTGACGACCTACGTCTACAACTACCCCTTCCACGTGAGCGCTTATGTCGTGACCTGGCTCTGGTATGCGGGGGTATGCCTCTTCGGCCATCAGGTGCTCGCCAGCAAGCCTTCCGCTCTGCGCGTCGCGGGAGCCGTGCTCGCAACGTCCACCTCGTTCTTCGTTCTGAGCAACCTGGTTGTGTGGGCGGGAAGCTCGATGTATCCGCATACGGCTCCTGGCCTGGCAGCCTGCTACGTCGCGGCGATTCCGTTCTATGCCAATGACGTTATGTCGACCGCGATCACGGCGGGTGCGTTCTTCGGGCTTCCGGCCCTGGCTCGCAATATTGCTGCCAGCGTACGCGACGGCCTGCACAGCCAGCGTCCCGCGTAAATTGCGGCTCACGCAGAAAATAGAAGGGCTGCGAGATCTCGCAGCCCTTCTATTTTTTGTCCTCCAACCCAAAATGGCTTTAAGGCGCAGGAAGATGGAGTCTGCCTGTGCTCCGTAAACTCTGCCCGACGAAGATGGTGCTTCATGAGCCTTTCGTAGCAGAGACGAAAAGGCCGGGAATTCGTTCTTCCGGATTCGTTCCAGGTCGAGGTTGAGACAGCGGTCACGACCTACTCAGACGTGCTCCCAGCCTCGTCTTCTACGGGAAGGCTCTCTCCCTTGCGTCGGTCAAAGATCATTCGGGTGACCCAGATTGCAAGGAGGACAATGAGTGCGAAAGCGATGGCGAGCACATATCCCAGGTGCTCTTTGATGGCGACGCTAAGGGTGGCGACGATCGTCGGGCCGTAGAGAATGGTAATGACGGCCCAGGTCATAAATCGGATGAACTTGCCCAGCAGGATTGCTCCGAAGAAGGAGATGGTCCGCATCTCGAAGACCCCAGCGGCGAATTCGAACAGCTTCACCGGCATCGGAGGCGGCATCATTGCGGGAATCATGATGGCCAGAAACTCCTGACGCTCGAAGCGGTCGCGAAGCTGCTCGTACCGCTTGCGGTTGATGCGCTTCAGCAGAAACAGCTCTCCGCCGGCGCGCCCCAGGTAAAACGGCAGCAGGCTGCCGATGGCCGAGCCAAGGGCAGCCATGAAGCAATAGAGCACGAACCGGGAATGGTCGTGCACGACGAATTCGATGACCATGGCATCGATGGGGACGGGGATCGCCGCCGAATCCATGATCGCGAGCGCGCCGATGCCCCAGGCGCCATAAGGGAGCAGCGCGGCCATCATGGCAGCGTTCCATTTATGAATGAGAGAAGCAGGAGAGATCTTCACGAGATTCCCCTATTTTACCTTTGGCGTATTCCGAGGGTCTGTGTCGTGCTCGGTACGTCCGCGCAGCAGCTCAAGCGCATGAGGAAGCAGGGGCAGGATGGCCTGGAGCGAGTTCTCTGCGCCTCCCGGATTTCCGGGGAGATTGATGATCAGGGCGCCTTTCAAGGTACCGCAGACGGCGCGGCTCAGCGCGGCGAAGGGGGTTTGCCTGGCCCCTTCCGACCGCATCCGTTCCGCCAGCCCTTCCACGAGGCGTTCGCAGACCATCCTGGTTGCTTCCGGGGTGACGTCGCGGGCTGCAAGTCCTGTTCCTCCAGTCGTAACAACGAGGTCTGCTGTCTCAACCCCGCGCCGCAGGGCCTCCGCGATGACCTCTACTTCATCCGGGACGATCTGCCGGGCGACAGTCGCTAACCCTACCTGGTTCAGCAGATGGGCGATGGCAGGGCCCGAGAGGTCGTTCTTTTTGCCGAGGAAACAGCTGTCGCTCACGGTCAAGACCAGCCCCCGCAGGCTCGGTGCGAATCCAGTACTCATCTGGCCAGTCTACGATTGTTGACGGGATGTGGGCGCAATGGAATCGCTCAGAGAGATGGAAAGGATGAGAAAATAAAAAGGGCGACGCTGTTCCCTGCCTGCCGAATGCGGGTTAAGCATCTGTTTAGTAACAGCAACTTTAGTGCTCGTCAGCCGTCTGACCTAGATATCCGATGCCTTCTCTAGAGACCCCACCCAGCTCCGCACCGCCCACGCCCCCGAACAGGTTGCGGACGAATCGCTATGGCGATCTCGAAGAGCATGAGCTGATTCATCTGCTCGACGCGCTGGACGACGAGCGGGCGCGGGCCCGCTTTCGCGAGGCGGTCTACATCTCGATCATCATCTGGCTGGCGATCGGATGGTTTGTGCTCTACGGGCCGCAGGTGATCTTCCATCAGCCTCGGCTGATCAATCCCTCCGACGTTCTGCGCGACCGCGACAAGGAGTTGACCTATCTCGATATGCCGAAGGATATCGGCAAAGAGCTTCCGAAGAAGCCAAGCAAGGTAATGAGCGACAAGGATCGTGTGCAGCAGACGGCGAAGCCGACGATCGATCGCAAGACTCTTGAGCAGCTGCAGGCAATGCGCAAGGCGGGAGCTCCCGGGGCTATGACAGCGCCTCCTGCACCGCAGCCACAGGCTGCTGCGCCCCAGCCTCAGCAGCAGCCGCCGGCTCCTCAGCCGTTGCCGCAGCATCCTCCGCAGCAGCAGGCAATCGTGGAGGCGCCGCGTCCGGCTCCTACAAAGCCGAACTTCGGAAACCAGAATCTGTCTGCCGGCGATGCGATTCGCCAAGCCGCGGAACAGGCGGCGCAGAACCGTGGCCAGGGCGGGGATTACGGAGCGAATGTTCCTGTCGAGCACCAGGGCATGAATACCGGTGTCGATATTCTGTCGGATACGATGGGGGTGGACTTCAACCCCTACCTCCGCAAGATCCTGCGCGAGATCTACAACACGTGGCTCCCGCTGATTCCGGAGGAGGCGCGCCCGCCGCTGAATAAGCAGGGTGAGACGCTGATTCGCTTTTCCATTCTTTCTGACGGACGAATCGGCGCGATGCACCTGGATGGCTCGACGCAGGATCAGGCGCTGGACCGCGCGGCCTGGGGCTCGATTACCGGGGTAGGGCAGTTTCCTCCGCTCCCGAAAGAGTTCCACGGGCCTAATCTCGAGCTGCGAATCCACTATCTCGTCAACAAGAGGCCGGAGTAACTTCGGCCGATGGCGGTATCTCTTCCTGAACGGCTTCGCCGGGAACGTCGACGTCAGCTTCGTGGGCTGATGTTGCTTGTGTTCGCGGTACTGTTCTTCAGCGTTCTGCGCGCCGGGGTGAGTCACGTCTTTTCAGCGGGATGGTGGAGACTGTGGTGAGCACCGGCAACTGGCCGATGATTGTGCTCGCTGGGCCGACGGCGAGTGGAAAGACCGCACTGGCGATCCGGCTGGCGGAATGTTTCGGCGGCGAGATCGTCTCCTGCGATTCCGTCGCGGTCTATCGCGAGATGGAGATTGGAACGGCCAAGCCGACGGTCGAGGAACGGGCGATGGTTCCTCATCACATGATCGACGTCGCATGGCCGGACGAGCAAGTCACCGCAGGTGACTACAGCAGGATGGCGCGCGAGTCACTGCGTGGTATCCGGGAACGCGGAGCGGTACCGATCGTCGCAGGCGGGACAGGACTCTACCTGCGCGCTCTGATCGACGGGCTGTTTCCCGCGCCGCCTGCCAGGCCGGAGCTGCGCGATCGCTTGCGCGAACGCGCAGAAGCGCGGGGCACCGGGCATCTTCATCGTGTTCTCACGCGGCTCGATGCCACGGCTGCGAGAGCGATCCATCCCAACGATGTTCCCAAGATGATCCGCGCCATTGAGGTTTCGCTGGCGTCGGGAGTCGCGGGCAGAGGGGAGCGAGGGCCGATGACGGAACAGTGGAAGCAGGGGCGCGACCGTCTGACGGGTTATCGCATCCTTCGACTGGGGCTAAATCCGCCGCGCGACAGGCTGTATGAACGTATTAACAAACGCGCGGCAGCGATGTTCGATCGCGGGCTTATCGAGGAGACTTCGAAACTGATTGAGCGTTATGGTCGCGAGTGCAGGGCGCTCGGCTCTCTGGGCTACGCGCAGGCTGCAGCGGTGCTTGCCGGAGAGATCACGCGCGAAGAGGCGGTGGCGCAGGCGCAGCAGGGGCATCGCAACTATGCCAAGCGGCAGCTTACCTGGTTTCGGCGCGATGAGGAGATGCAGTGGCTCGCGGGCCTTGGAGGGGAGCAGGATGTGATGGACGAGACTATCCGTCTTAGCGAACGCTTTCTGAAGAGCGAAGAGGCTAGCCTTCTACAATAAAAGCCATGACTTACTTTGAGGTATTCGAACTTCCTGAAAAGCTTGTAATGGATACAGCGGCACTCGAGAAGCAGTTCTACACACTCAGCCGGAAGCTTCATCCAGACCGCTTCGCCTCACGACCCGCAGCGGAGCAGGAGCAGGCTCTCACGCAGTCCTCGCTGTTGAACGATGCTTATCGGACCTTGAAGGATCCAATCCTGCGAACACAGTATCTGCTGAAGCTCCAGGGGGTGGAGCTCGAAGAACAATCCAAGGCGGCGACCGATGCTGCGCGGGAGACTGGAGGACAGAAGAAGCAGATTGTTCCTCCTGAGCTGCTGGAAGAGGTGTTCGAGTTGAATATGCAGCTGCAGGAGATGCGGATGGCAAAGCAGATGGGCGAGGACGAGCCCGAGCTGCGGCGCGATCTGATGACGGCGAAAGACACCTTTGACGCGAGGATGGTGGAGACGCAGGCGGAGCTTGAAGGGCTATGGGCCCGATGGGATCACGCGGTGAATACTGGGGATGATTCGGGGAAGGCCTCTGTGCGCGATGCGATGGTGACGTTGCTCAACAAGAGAAGCTACCTGCGAAACCTAGTTCGGGACGTGAACGAGGCGCTCGAGTAAGCGGATGGAAAAGTCTTCCTGCTTGATGGAGCTTTCTCTTCGCGAAGAAGAAGCAGCTGTTCGCTTAGTGCATCAGAGGCTACCAATCTTGCTGTTCAAGGGCTCTGTTCCGCCCCTTTAGACTCGAGGTGCTATGGTCGTACCGGATGACCCCGTGGAATGTATGTTGCCAGCCTCATCGCGTTCGCGTTGCTGTCGCTGACAGGAAGCGCGGCTACTGGTGACGGTCGTCAATGCAGGTACGCCGGGAGATAGCGCAATCGTCCGCCGAGAGAACGTGTGCGCGCGGTGAATGCTGTTCTCGGGAACATCTCTCGATGCGACCATCTACCCATCGCGGATTTTCACTCTGCTTTGGGCGATAAGCCGACACTTACTCGCTTTGCCTTAGGAGGCAGGACAGACCTTTGGCTGTGTTACTCTTATTTTTGTATGTGCCTCATCCATATCCACCTAACGCTTTGTTGTTGTTGACCATCTCTGTGGTCCGGCAAGAACTGTGCGCGATTTAATTCTTCTCTCATTCATCTAGATAAATAGCTCGTGTGTAGCGCTGCTGCGCCCGTACACGTTGCGCGCAGGGATGTTACTGCGTCCTTGCGACACGTGCCGTTAGAGAGGCTTTATGTTTTCCAGGCTATCCATTCTGTTTGCGAATCTTTTTCTGTCTTCTTTACTTACTGTTTCTGCAATTGCCCAGAGCTCCGGAAGTGGAACCCTCAGCGGAACCGTCACGGATACTTCGGGTGCTGTGATTTCTAATGCAGATGTCACGGTTCTGCAGAGTGCGACGGGCCTTGAGCGTTCCACCAAGACAAACTCGAATGGTTTTTACTCGCTGCCCGCACTCCGTGCAGGAGACTATGTCGTCCGAGCGCAGGCACCAGGCTTCGGGCGCGTGGAGCAGCTGGGCGTTGTTCTGCAATCGGACACGACACGCACGATCAACCTTCAGCTTGTAGTAGGCGGGGCTTCAGATACGACGACCGTAACGGCCGATGCTCCTGCGATCGAAACCTCGGAAGGATCTCTGAACACGATCATTACGGGAACACAGCTTCGTGAGCTAGCGACGAATGGCCGCAATTTCACACAGTTTCTTTCTTTGGGTACTGGTGTCAGCAGTTCACAGACCGGTCAGCGCATGGGAGTGGGACAGGAAGGCAACCCGCTCACGTCAGTGAACGGTGGCCGCATCAACTCGAATGCGTTCACTTATGACGGCATTTTAGCTATGGATACGGGCGGCAATCGCGGCCTCAATCTATTTCCTCCTATGGAAGCAATTCAGGAGATCCAGGTTCACAAGAGTAACTACACGGCGGACATTGGATCTTTTGGCTATAGCCAGGTGAATATCGTGACGCGCTCCGGCGGGGAGAAGTATCACGGCGATCTGTACGAGGTGTTTTCGAATGACGCACTTAATGCTCGCAACTACTTCAACACTGTGAAGCCGCCGCTTCACGACAACAACTTTGGGTATGACTTTGGCGGTCATCTGCTCCCTGGTGCGAAGGGAAGCTTTGCGCGCAACCTCTTCTTCTTCTGGTCACAGGCTTTTGATCGTCGCTCCGGCCCGGAACTTACTAGCTTCACCTCAGCACCACAGAGCACTTTCACTGCAACGACACCTACTGCTGCGCAGAGAGCCGGAAACTTCGCTGGCTCCGCGCCGATTACCAATCCTGATACCGGACTACCTTATGCGGGCAACCAGATTACAAATATTGATCCAAATGCGACACTTCTGTTGAACGCATACTTTCCATTGCCCAACAGCAACAGCTCCTCGAACTACGTCATAAGTCCTAAGAGCCAGACGAGCTGGCGCGAAGAGTTGATTCGTATCGACGCTACGCTTTCGCCTAGCGATACGGTTACTCTGCGCTATGCACACGATGCATGGAGTCAGCAACAAGCAATCCTGAAACCTTCGAACCAATCTTTCGCGACTATCGGTGGTTCCTTCTCGAAGCCGGGACAAAACGGTGTAGCGCAGTGGACACACATCTTCTCGCCGACACTGCTGAACCAGGCGACGATTGGCTATTCGCGCAATCAGATTACGCAGTCACCAGATAGCAATGGCCAGCGTCCCGCCGGACTAGCAATTCCAAGCTTGTATAACGCGAATATCTATAATTTGATTCCTACGATTACGATAAGCGGATTCTCGTCTATCGGTGCGCAGGGTCTGACAAATAACACTAACAATGTTTACACCTGGCGCGATGATGTAACGAAGCAATTACATAATCACTCCCTCAAGACAGGTTTCAACATTCTTCGCATTCAGAAGTTCGACAGCTTTCCCTATGGCGGGCAAGCTGGATCGTTTAGTTTCACAGGTTCGGCCACTGGCAATGCGCTGGCAGACTTTCTTACTGGTCATGCCTTCAGCTACGTGGAGCAGAGCAATGTGCCCAACGTCTATCTCTTCTCGAATATGTTCGAAGCTTATGTGCAGGACGATTGGAAGGTCACTCGCAATCTCACACTGAATCTTGGCGTACGTGACACCATCTTCCAAGGTGCGCCCAATGGCTACGACAAATACGACCGCATCTCGGATTTTGTGCCAAGCCTGTACTCTGCTGCAAACGCGCCTACAGTAACTTCGACGGGAGCACTCGTAGCCGGGACGGGCGATCCACTCAACGGCATCATCACGCCGGCCAATCAGAAAGGTCTTGATCTTCCTCGTTCTCTCACAGGTGCGCGGAATAACATTGGACCGCGCCTTGGTTTTGCGTGGTCGCCCTTCGGTTCCTCGACTACATCGATTCGCGGCGGTTACGGACTCTTCTATCACTGGGATAATGACAACCACGAGAGTCTGAGCGCCAATCCTCCGTTTGCCCAATCCGCAACTATCTACAACACAACCCTTACAGGCTTTGCCTCTGGATCCCAGACACTCTTTCCTCCGACGCTCGCTGCCTTCGATACGCGCAAGCTCTATCCGATGGTCACGCAGTATTCACTCACAATGGAGAAGCAACTTCCGGGTTCCACCGTTCTCTCGGTGAGCTATGTAGGCAACAGCGCCCGCCATCTGGACCAGACACCGAACATCAATCAGCCACAACCTAACGCTGCAGTCGCAGCAGGGACGGTGAACGCGAATACGGTTCGACCCTATAAAGGCTATGCCGCAATCAACTACGACGTGCGATCTGCTTCTGCGAGCTATAACTCGCTGCAGATCGATGCACGCCGTCGATTCAAGAACGGGTTTCTCTTCGAAGCGGCTTATACCTACTCACGTTCGCTTGGATCGCAGGTAGGACAGAACCAATTTGTGAATGAAAAGGGGCCAACGGCTTACGATCGTCCGCAGAGCTTCACCCTCAACTATGTCTATGATCTGCCGTTCTTCCGTGGCCGCCGAGATCTTACAGCGTACGCGCTTGGCGGTTGGGAGGTAAGCGGAGTTTCCACCTTCCAGGGGGGCACGCCTGTGACCGTAACCATCGCCGCGGATCGCGCGGGTGTTGGCAATACCGGACAGCGTCCCAACGCAACGGGTCCCGTGACGTATCAGCACGGGAACATCAACAGCTACTTCTCAACGGGGAACTTTACTCAACCAGCATTAGGAACCTTCGGCAACCTTGGACTTAATACCATCCGCCAGCCGGGCCTGAACAGCACGCAGTTCAACCTCTCCAAAAAGGCAACGTTCCGGCTCGTTGGGGATACGCCGATTACAGCGAAGTTTGAAGGCGAGTTCTTCAATCTCTTCAATCATCCCGCCTTCAATGGGTTGGGCACAACCGTTGGTACGGCAACGTTCGGCAAGATCACTTCTGCTCTTGACCCGCGCAATGTCGTCTTCAGGTTGAAGTTCTCTTTCTAAGCAACGTATTACTCGATGAAAGGATTTTATGTCGGACGTGAATGAGCTGAATAACAAAGTATCGGTTGCGGGACGAGGTGAGGTGAGCAGGCGCGACTTCCTGCAAGGGTCTCTCGCCGTCGCGGGCGCAGCGGCAGTCTCCGCCGTAGTGGCACCTCCGTACGCAGAAGCGCAAACGAAGCAAAAGCGTCCAAACCTCGTCTTCTTCCTGGGCGAAGGACAGCGGGCCGATGCACTCTCGATTGCGGGGCATCCGCTCCTTAAGACACCAAATCATGATCGTATCGGTCGCGAAGGCGTTCGTTTTACAAATGCGTTCTGCACGAATGCACTTTGCGCTCCCGCGCGAGCAACAGCTCTTACTGGAATGTACTCGCGTTCGACAGGAGCACTCGATAATAAGAACGGCAATATCCCGCTTGCTTCTGACATCCCGCTCTTCACCGAGATTCTTCAGAAGGAGGGCTACGAAGTCGCAGTACTTGGTAAGGTGCACACACGCAATGGTGTCGAAGAGCGCAACTGGGACTACTATTTCGGTCACAACAATCCAGGCAATGATTACGCGAACCCTCTCTTTAAAGAAGGACGTAAAGGAAAAGTTGGACCACAAAAACGCTACGAAGGCGTCTATCCAGATGATCTCACCACGGATCGCGCGATCTCATGGATCGACGAAGACCGCGGCGATAAGCCCTTCTGCGTTCTGATCTGGTTCGTTGCGCCACATGAGCCGTTCTTCCGCGCACGTCGTCATGCCGATCTATACAACGGAACACCAATCGCCAAGCCAGCCACCTTTGATGACGATCTCAAAGGGTATCCCGGGAAACCGAAGAGCTTTGTTGACGCCGAAAACAAGCTCGGCACCACGTCGACTCATGTCGCATGTGGATCGCTGGAAGGTGTTGCTAAGGATTACTACGCAGGCCTGGTTGCGGTGGATGAGAACATCGGTCGCGTTTTGAACCATCTTGAGAGTAAGAAGATTCTCGATGACACGGCCATCCTTCACACCTCTGACCACGGATACTTCCTGGGCGAATGGCGACTTTTTGATAAACGTCTTATGCACGAGCCTTCTATCCGTGTGCCTTTCCAGGTGCGGTATCCCAAGCGAATTCCGTCCGCCACGGTTCGAGAAGAGATGATTCTGGATACCGATATTGCGCCTACACTTCTAGACCTCGCAGGGGTACCCGTTCCGGAACACATGCAGGGCAAGAGTATTTTGCCCCTTGCAAAGAAGAACAACCCAGACTTCCGCAAGGAATGGTATTACGAATATTACGAGTGGCCTAATCCGGAAAAAGTAGCGCCGCATCGTGGCATTCGTACAGAGCAGTACAAGCTGATTCAATACGTTCTCGATCCGTCTGAGGGCGAGTTGTATGACCTGAAGGCGGATCCCGGTGAGCGAAACAATCTCTACGGAAAGCCTGAACAGGCTGTGTTGCAATCGCATCTTACCGAACGACTCAATGTTCTACGTGCAAAAGTTCCTGAACGGAAGGAAGCAGGCCAAGTGTAAGCGTACTCTGTCCCTGCAGCTGGTCGTTTTGGTGACGACCAGCTGCAGGACTAGTCAGTTCGTCGTGGCTCTTGCACTAGTAGGTGAAGGCTGCAACTGTGGTTTCTTCCAGGTGCCGCTGAGCACGGTGTCTCCGGGCAGGTAGACGCGGAAGACGCAGTAGAACGGGCCGTCTGGCGCGGGCAGCCAGTTCGGCTGCTTTGCGGGGCCCGGATTGTCGTGCGAGATGGAAAGCGTCAGCGAGCCGTCGGGGCCATACTTGTACGACTTCAACATGGTGGAGTTGAGCAGGTAGCGTTTCAGCGGGTTTGCTACGAGGAGCTGCGTCTTGCCGTCGTACATGGTCAGCGACCAGAAGGCCTTGGTCGGTGGCAGATCGCCCTTCGGGAAATGGAGCTCGTAGTTCGACTTCGATGCATCGAGCGGCTGATGGTTGGCGTCGACGAAGTAGCCGAAGTAAAGAGCATCCTGCCTGGAGTTACCGTAGAGTCCGAGCTTGGCACCGGCGTAGCGATAGAGGTAGTTGTCTCTGAGGAAGTCGCGGGCTCCGAACATCTCCCCGCTCGAGATCTCATCGGTGTTGATCTTCTTCATCACCCCGGTAAGGTCGGCATCCGAATCCTTGATGCCGTCGTTAATGGCCTGTTGGATCTCCGGCGAAAACTTGTTTATGTCGAAGGTCTGCCCGGGGCCGATGTTGATCTTCGCGAATCGTGCGAGCAGTGCTGTCTCAGAAGGACTCGGCGGGCAGAACTGGAATAGGAAGTTGACGATGGGGAAGATGCCGGATGAGGGCGTGGAGTAAAGTTGCTGAGAGGCTCAGCGTGATATCCGGCCTGGATCTTATTCACCTTCGGCAAATCGGCCACGTTGAAGAGTTGCGTGCGGAAGATGATGTACGCGAACTGAGTCTCGGAGCGGATGACTGCCTTCACCCCGGCGGGGGTTGCGCCGTTCCATCCCGGGCCAGCGATCAGGAACGTGCCGCCGTCGTTGCCGAACGCGCGCGTGCCAAGGTAGGCGAAGTTGTAAGTGTACAGGTCGACCATCTGCCCGGTGTAGTAGCGGTTGGGCTCGATCTTTGGCACGGTGACGACGAGTGTGAGATCGCTGACGACATCCCATTTCCCGTTACCGATGGGTGGTGGCCATGAACCATGGAAATGCCCAAAAGTAGCCAGGTAAAATCGTGCCTCTTCCGCCCTAGACTTCGAGGCCTAACACTTCATACAGGCCGACAGTTGGCACAGTAATGGTGACAATATTTCCATTCTGCGTGAACTTTGCAGACTCGCCCTTGTAAAGCAGGGAAGCTTTGCGGATTCTCGCTCCGTTGGGCAACACCACACGAACCTGCTGTTCCGTCAGCGTTGCGGGTTTGCGCATGTGACCGCGATAGGCGTTCGCGCCGGTGTAGTTCAACATGTGGACGGCGAACCCCGACTCCGTCTCCCACGCAATGACTTCTATCAAGCCGTCTCCGCTGACATCGACGGCGTTGCTGTCCTTGAGAATCCAGCGAACAGCATTTGCGATCTGGCGTCCCAGGTCTGGGTGATCCAGCCTCCAGAATGAGCTGTCCATATCGCCTGCCATGTACACCAGCCGCGAGCTACCAGCCTCCCGCGCAACGATCGACGGCAGATCACTTGGCACCTCACGCTGGTAGACAGCCTCCGGCGGATACACCGGATAGGGCTTGATGAAAGTCATGTCGGCATCCGCAGAAGGAGCAATCGGTTGCCTCCACACAGGACCGGCAATCCATGTGGTCTCTTCAAATCCCTCGCTCAATGGCCCGCGCTTGCGAATGGATTGCAGATGAATCGCCCCGATGGGATCGGTCTTTTGCGAGGAGGATCGGACAGGCTCTCCTGCCTTCTGGATTCCGAAGAGCTTGCCAAGTGCAAAATCGGAGCGTGGCGTGCCGTGCTCATCAAAGAGTCCGGTTTGAAAGGTTGCGAGCAACGATCCGCCCGTTTGCACGTATTGTTCCAGCGCTTGCGTCTGAGCATCTGACAGCAACGCGACGTTGGGAAGGATCAAGGCTGAATAACCTGCAAGGCGCTTAGCATTCAGGTCCTCATCATGCACGAAGTCGAACGGGATGCGCGCTTCGACGAGCGCGGCGTACATGCCTTCCAGATGGTCGGTGCGGTCTTCGGGGTAAGGCGCTTTGTACGCCGTGACGGAACGAGAGGACGCAACGATTGCGACCTTCGAAAGCGAGCGCTTGTTATGAAAGTGTGCGTCGTTCTTTGCGTGCCAGGAGAGAAAGTCGCGCCCTGGCGCCTGCCAGCGTCGATCTTCCTGAAAGCCCTGTTCGAGCCCCAGCCAGTGGTACCAGACGATGCCACCCGCGGCGGCCGTCTGAGCCATGCGGCAGGTTGGCTCTGCGGTCGTATCTGTCACCTGACGCCACATGATCTGTCCGGCGCGACCATAACTCGCCGTGACCGCCGCAACCGGGCGGTCGCCCATGAGCGCGCGCGCAAACTTGACCTGCTGAGCGTCCTGCCAAATCGGCGCGACGACGCCTGAACGGGATTGATTGTCTGCCGTGTACCAGAGAGCGTCGCGCGTCAGACGCCACTGTTC
Source organism: Edaphobacter modestus (assembly GCF_004217555.1). Lineage (GTDB taxonomy): Bacteria > Acidobacteriota > Terriglobia > Terriglobales > Acidobacteriaceae > Edaphobacter > Edaphobacter modestus. The sequence continues at coordinate 3,156,187 of NZ_SHKW01000001.1, read as the reverse complement.
CAGGCCGGACTCCTTCAAACCTCCGCCCAGATTGCAGGAGTAGAAGTTATCTGGGCTCTTCTCCAGAACGGTAGCCTTGTACAGGTTGATCAGTTCCTCCACTCGGTTCATGAGCATTGCTCTGTAGGCCGCGGAGTGTGGATCGCCGATCTCCTTGCAGTTGTCGCAGTAGCAAACCTGGATCGTCGGCCAGCCGTTCATGTACACGCCATCGATATCGTAGTTCGCATTGAGTTCGTGGATGATCGCCGGCTGCTGCTTTGAATAATGCTCACTCATGGTGCAGGTAAAAGCGATGTTCGGAGCCGACGACTGCAAACTGCCGTCCTGGTTGTGGCGGAACCACAGAGGATGTGTCTCCAGCAGTTGGGGATCGGTCCACTGAATGTCGGGGCTCATTCGTGCGTAGACACGAATCCCGCGCTTCTTCGCTGCGTGGACGCACTCACCAAAAAGATCACGACCTTCCAGATATGGACTGTGATGGAAGAAGGGAACCTTTGAGGGATAGAATGCAACGGGGCCAGAGACAGACAATGCTACGGCCTGCACTCTTGCAGATGCCCAGTAGTCAGCCCAGACGTCGACCTTATTCGACTTCGCATCCATCTCATTGAAGTTTGTTTGACCAATTCGCTTGATGGTCCGGTACCAGGGTTGAGAGGAGCCATGCGCTTGCTGCGCATCTGCCGAGCGGGCTTCAGGGATCGTTCTTGCAAGCGGTTGTGCCTCTGCCGTGGTTGCCATCCAGATCCCCGCTCCTAATCGTGCAAAGTCCCGTCGGGTCATGCTCATGCTCAAAGCTCCTTTAGGCCCATACTGGCCGCTCCGAAATCGACAGATCAGATTGGAAGAGTTATGGAAGGTCGGCTTAGCAGTTCTATACGACCCAATTGGATCAGCTTGTTATCCAACACCTCATACTATGCGATGAAGTAAATGACTGCCTAGGAAGGGTGTAAAGGGTGCAGAGGAGAGCGGGTTCGATCTCTGACGCGAGGCAAAATCAAATGCCTTTTTCTACCATCTGGAGGAGACGTTGCGAGATTGCCTGAACCTCCTTGTCAGACGCGCTGCCGAGCGGACCTTCGATGATAAGAAAAGCCAGACCATGGACCGAGGACCAAGCAAGGTATTCCGCTCCGGGTCTACGCTCACGTGGAAGGATGCCTGCCTCTGTCAACAGGTCCAGAGCTGAAGTGAGTAATTGAAATGGGTTGAGGCCACTCTTGCCTGTCTTGGCGGCGTCGAGATCGTCCTCTACCTTGTCCGGGACTGAGAACGCCGTTCGAAAGAGTCCCGTCTCAGTGAGGGCGAATCTCAAGTAGCCGGTTCCCACGGCGCGCAGCGTGGCCCGGGCCACATCTCCCTTGTTCTTTGTGGGTCGTATCTCGGCGATCTCGTTTTCGATGGCCATGGCGAGTGATGACAGTGCGCTTGCCCTCACTGCCTGCAAGAGATCACTATGACTGGAGAAATGGCGATAGGCCGCATTAGGGGCAACCCCCGCGCGCCGCGTTGCCTCTCGGAGCACGACCGCATTTGGGCCGCCGTCACGTGCCAATGCGACACCTGCTTCCAGCAGGGCTCTTCTTAAATCACCATGACGAAACGTCTTCCGAACTGGAGGACGAGTTGTTTTTTTCGATTTCATGTCGGGTTGTGGACAGTGTACATTTTCCTCTGATATCTTGTCGTGAACGGTGCACGCAAAGATCGAAACCGGCTGGTTCCGGTGGAGGTAACACGAAGATGAGCACAACAGCCCAACAAGAATTGACAACCCAAGCACGCGCCAAGAGCGGCGATTTCGTTTGGCACGAACTTAGAACGACGGACGCAAAAGCAGCTGCAGCCTTTTACTCTCACGTCATCGGATGGCAGACGAAAAGTTCCGGTGATCCGGGGGGCATGCCCTACACGCTTTTTTCAGCCGGGGATATGGACGTTGCGGGTCTTATGGAACTCACACCTGAGATGCTTCGAGGCGGCATGAAACCAACATGGGCGGGCTTTGTGGGCGTCGATGACGTGGATTCTTACGCTCAGCGTGTGGAGCAGGCTGGGGGCAAACTTCATTTTCCACCCCAGGATATTCCTGGAATTGGCCGCTTTGCTTCAGTGGAGGATCCGCAGGGCGCGGCATTTCTTCTTTTCAAAGGGTCGCTCGAATATGCTCCGCCACGTCCTCCTGCAGGATCCGTTGAAACTGTTGGCTGGAACGAGCTTTCTGCGAACAACGGTGATACAGCATGGTCTTTTTATTCGAGCCTTTTTGGCTGGACAGAAGATAGCACTATGGACATGGGACCCATGGGGACATACAGGATCTTCAACAACGGCGGCGCGCGAATTGGTGGCATGATGACCCGTGATCCGAGTAAGGCTCCGCTGCCTTTCTGGCTCTTCTACTTCACTGTGGGCGATATTGATGCCGCCACTGCACGAATTAGAGAAAAGAATGGCCAAGTGCTCATGGAGCCGCAGGAGGTTCCAGGGCCGATGTGGATCGTGTTGGCCACGGATCCGCAAGGTGTCCTATTCGCTGTTGTCGGTACCAGAAATTAGTAATGCTTTCATAGGGAGTGCTGCGTACACTCTTGAGGGTGCGCAGCACTCGTTTGGTTCTAGCTTCTCTGGAGGGCAAAGACATGAGCCGGGTAAGATTGCTTGTCGGAACTCGCAAAGGCGCATTCATCCTTACGTCGGACGGGACGCGCAAAGACTGGTCAGTCTCAGGTCCACACTTCGCCGGATGGGAAATTTACCATCTAAAGGGATCGCCCGCTGACCCCGATCGCATCTACGCCTCGCAGACCTCCGGTTGGTTCGGTCAGGTGGTGCAGCGCTCCGACGATGGTGGCCTTACCTGGAACGCTGTGGGCAACAAATTTCTCTATGAAGGCGAAGCTGGGACGCACCAGTGGTACGACGGTACGCCACATCCCTGGGAGTTCAAACGTGTCTGGCACTTCGAGCCTTCGCTTACCTGCCCAGACACTCTCTACGCCGGGGCAGAAGATGCGGCATTGTTCCATTCCAAAGATGGAGGAAATTCGTGGTTGGAGTTGTCCGGGCTTCGCAAGCACGGCACGGGCCCTGCATGGCAACCTGGCGCCGGTGGCATGTGCCTCCACAGCATTCTTCTCGACCCGACGAATCCCCAGCGAATCTTCATCGCTATCTCTGCGGCCGGAGCTTTTCGAACAGACGATGGAGGTCAGACATGGAAGCCAATCAACCGCGGCCTTCGTTCGGAACACATTCCCGATCCGACGGCGGAGGTCGGTCATTGTGTTCATCACATCGCCATGCATCCATCTCGTCCGGACAGGCTTTTTATGCAGAAGCATTGGGACGTGATGCGCTCGGATGATGCTGGCGATTCCTGGAGAGAGATCAGCGGCAACCTGCCGACAGACTTTGGTTTTGCGATCGATGTTCACGCGCACGAGCCTGAAACTCTCTACGTCGTTCCTATCAAAAGTGACTCTGAACATTTCCCGGTTGATGGTCAGCTCCGGGTATATAGGAGCCGGTCGGGCGGAGACGAGTGGGAGCCTCTGACCAAGGGACTTCCACAGAGCAACTGTTACGTAAATGTGCTGCGGGACGCGATGGCAGTCGACTCGCTTGATTCCTGTGGTGTCTACTTCGGCACGACAGGCGGACAGGTTTACGCCTCAAACGATTCGGGGAACAACTGGCAGGCCATTGTTCACGATCTCCCTGCGGTTCTCTCGGTCGAGGTTCAGACACTTTCGTGAAAGCAACCATTCGTATCGAACTGCCTGCCCACCTCTCTAAGCTGGCCGGAGCGTCACGTGAGGTGCAGGTTTCGGTTGAGGGCCCGGTGACGCAGAGATCAGTCCTCGACGCGCTTGAGATTGCTTATCCGATGCTTGAGGGGACGATTCGAGACCACACAAGCAAGCTTCGCCGTCCTTTCATTCGTTTTTTCGCTTGCGAAGAAGACTTGTCCCACATCGCTTCTGATGAGCCGTTGCCTGACGTGGTAGTCAAGGGGGTAGAACCACTCCTCATCGTCGGTGCCATCGCCGGCGGTTGATGGCTTCTGGCGGTACACGCAATCTGGTTATGGCTATTTTGGCGGTTGTATAGCTTGCTGAGCGGTTATGTGCAGCCACGACTCAGAGTATCCCCACTTGATATAGAGCTCAGTTTTATTGTCGGGGTATTCTCGAAATCGATTACGAGTTGTTCAATCGGGCCATCGGTGTCATTGGTGTTTAGGAGCGTACGACCCAAGTCTTGACTCTGATCGTATTCAGCACCCGATTGGCCCGTTTGCTTGTTGATGATGAGCTGATAGCCCTTCTTCGTGACAATGCTATACATCGAATAGGTTCCTGCCGGAACATATAAGTCCCTAATCTTGAGGTCGATTGGCGTCGTGAGTGTTGTGGCTGCGTTATCCCCGGTGCGCCAGACTGTTCCTACCGGAATTAACTCCCCGAGGATTTTTCTGCCACGAAGTGAAGGGGCACTGTAGTCGACCGTTACCTTCTGGCCGTTGAGCATGGCGCTACTCTCTAGCAGGGGGCTTGATGTCTCACTGATGGGTGAAAACGTCGTTTGAGCTCCTGCGGTGAGCGATGCGTACAAAAACACTCCCACCGCCCATGTGTTTGCCTTGCTGAGCATATTTCCTCCGGTGTCTATGCTTCCTTGAATACAGCCGGATCGCTGATGCTGGGCTTTCCGTTTTCAACGTGTCCGGCAAAGCATGGCGCCAAATCCTGGGTGATCGAAATATCGAACCAGCCGGAACTGGACGCAAGCATCCAACGATCTTCAATGACCTTGCCTGGAGCGATCGTGTGATGTCGCACATCTTTGGCATCGTAGGAGTTGGTGACCTTCAAGGTGCATGATGTCGAGCTGCTGTTGTGAGCTGACGAACGGACTCTTCAGTTAAAAGAAAGGACGATCACCTCCGTGTTTGTGGCGGAAAACCAGACATGCTAAGAGGCAGGCGTCTTGGCTATTCTTCTGGGTGCGATCTCCATAGCCTGCGAGAGGAGGAAGGAACGAAAGGTAGCCATGATCCCTGTAGGCGCCGGACCGGCTGCATATGCCATCGAGAATCGCCTCGATAGCTTCAGTCCTTGTATTCTTGCTACCTTCAAGGTTCCAAGTGAGAGCTGATTCCGAACGGCCCACCGCGATACGAAGGTCACTCCAAGCCCTGCCTCAACGGCGCTCAATAGACCTTCGGTCGAGTCGAGTTCCATACTGAGGATGAGGTCCTTTGTCTTTATCCCTGCCTTCGAGAGGGCCTGTTCGACGACCCGCCTGGAACCCGACCCAAATTCTCGTACCAGCAAAGGTTCGCTCTTCAGGTCTTCCAGACTGACTTCATGATTGGCCCAGCCGTGAGTTGCCGGAACGACAAGCACCATGTGATCTTCCATGAAGGGTTCGATGTGGACGTCTTTGCGCCGTTCCGGCCCTTCGATGAGCGCCAGGTGGATCTGTCTTGCAAGGAGAGCTTCGATCATCTCGTCCGTATTCCCGCTTCGAGCCGTCACCTTGATCTTCGGGTTTGTTCTCCGAAACCCAGCAACGAACGTCGGTAAGAGATACTGGCCGATGGTTTGAGAGGCGCCCAAAGAGAGTTCGCCTGCCTGTTGCCCAAACGCCTCTGCGACCGCGCCAATTGCTTCATCAGAAAGGTTCTTTATCCTCTCGGCAAAAGGGAGGAGTGCCTTTCCGCCGACGGTTAGCGTGATATGGCCGCCGCCTCGATCGAACAGGGGGACACCGAACTCATCTTCAAGCGCCTTGATCTGCTGCGTGACGGCTGGTTGGGTGAGCAGTAACTCTTCCGCTGCACGGCTGAAGTTCAGATGGTGTGCAACGGCTCTGAACACTCGAATCCGGAAGTTCTCGATCATGACTCGATCTGTCTCCTTTTTGTTGCATTCTAAACGGGCTGCAACTGCTGGATGAGCTTTCGTCCCCTTTCATTGCGTAGGCTCGGGGCTGGCTATGGCATATAAGGATTCATCCGAGAGAGCGCGGGCGATCCACGAAGTAACCAGACTACATGGCAGAATGATCGGCAAAAGATGCCACTGCCCGGTCAGCTCTACTGCCATCATAGCCCGCCATGAAAGGAGCACATGTCACAGCCGCCATGAGTTGACCCGTGCCGTATATGGCGAGCACAACCGGATGCTGAGTGTGCAGCAGGTGACCTGCCACGAAGCCGAAGGAAGCGCCGGTGAAGAGTGTCGGTGTAAACACCCCGCCAACAGTGCCGTCCCCACGCAAATGCTAGTGGCGATCAGACGACAAAGAAGCACGATAGCGACTTTGTCTCCTGAGCTGCACCTTCTGCTGGCTCATCTTTCTGCTTCAGGCGACGGGCGAGCGTTGCCGCTAGTTGCACAGCCTGTTGACGAATGTCAGGAACGGCGATGGATTCAAGAAGATCGCCAAGCCGTCCTGGGCCAAGGTTGAAGATGATCTCCGAAGCCTTACCGTTCTCGTCGATGACGGCGCCGTCACGCGAACAGTGGAATCCAGTTCCTAAAGGCCCTGACGTGACAAGCCCTCTCTTGAACAGGTTCTGGAGAAGAACTGAAGGAATGCGGCGATAGGTCATGTTCGGGCCGGTGCAATTGATGACGCGATCAACGGAGAAACTATCGTCTCCATCATGTGTCCGAATAGTTATAAAAGCGCCCGCATCGGTGGCATCGACCGCCTTCAGATGACCTTCGCGGATCTCCAAGGTGCCAATTCGTATCTCAGACGCGATGATGTCTGCAACAGATGGTGCCATGCGATGGCGTACGACCTCCCATCTCCGTTGCAGGTGCCGACGAAAGCGGCGCTGCTCTTCTACAGGGAGACGGAGCCATAGTTTGTTCGTAGTCTGGCGGAGACTATCTATTGCAGCTCTCCACTCCGCTCCCGCTCGTATTGTAGAGCGCAGGGCACGAAGATACGCGAGAGAGGTAGCTGGTGCGTCTGGAGGAATTGCGCTGAAGCTCAAGGGAGTGTAGTCGTCATGCCGATTTGGAAAGATGCCATGACGTGACACGGCGATGATCTTGCCGCGATGACCAAGTTCACGCAATCTCAGCACGACATCGACAGAGGTCAAACCCGTCCCGATCAGAGTAACCGGGGCATCGTGATCCAGTCCTTCGTAGGCTGCTGGCGACCATGCGTCGTGTTGATACAGCCCCGAATCGGTGGCGGCTTTCGTGATGCCCGGAAGAGGAGCAGGATCGAAGTTTCCGGTTGCCAGAACGATCTGGTTAGCCGGGAGCTCTCGCCCGTCATGGAAGGTCAGTATTGCTCCGGAACCGTGCAAGCGGATGTCTACGACCGTTGCGATCTCCTGCTGAAGCCCATTCGTCGATGCCAACAGAGATTGGATGTAGCGGCCAAATACCGCACGCGGAGCGAAAGTCTTTGCTGTCGCGGCCGGATCATGGTGCCTGCGAAGCCAGTCGAGAAAGTGATCCGGTTGATCGGGCAGCGCGCTGATGCTTCCAGCGGGAACATTCAGGAGGTGGCGAAGACTGGGCGTGGAATACGCCAGGCCAAGTCCAAAGTCCGGACGATGGTCGATGAGGATCACACGCGTAGCTGTTCTCTCCCGAACGAGATGAAATGCTGTGAGGGTTCCGCTTACCCCTCCTCCGATGATCGCCATTGTCTGGACCACTTCGTTGGGTGTCGTCATGCTTCGACATTAGCCGGAAGCATCCGTCTACGGAATTCGTAAATTCTTATGCGGTATAAGTGACTTTCTGATCGATCACCAGGACAACGGCGAAGCCGAAGGCGTCAGTGCCGGTGGTCCGCTCCGACTACCTCAAGCGAATGGAGCGCGAGATAGAACTCAGCCGCGGCAGCTTCAATCTCGCGACCGAGGCGTCGGCTGCGGATGAACTCCCGACCGCGTTCGTGTCCGAAGTCGAAGGCCGCGGAGAGCGTCAGAGTCTGCATGGTCGCCAGGTCTGCGGAGACCTGTTGCCGGAGTGTGCCGAGAGACGCCAGGGTTGAGGCTGCAAATACGGCGTCACGACTGGTGGCAATACGATCGCGGATCTGTCGAAGTGCCTGCGATGGACGGAGAGGCCAAAGCTGATCGAAGACAAGCCACATGGCAGCGATGCCGAGGGCGACGCCTATCACACGGTCCCGTGCAGGAGCTATCGTGGCCGAGGCGGAGAAGCCTGTGAGCGAGGTCAGAAAGAATGCAAAAGTAATCTGCACGCCAACGGAGCCGATGGAGGGGCTGCGCGAGACCCACGCTGAAAGCAGTGCTACAGCGCCAGCGAGAAGAACAAGCGACGTGATGGAGTCCATGTTCGGGAAGAAGACAGACTCGGAAAAGAGGGCGATTGCCCCGCCGATGCATGTACCACTCAAGCGAAAGATCTGCCTCTGCTTCATGGCTCCGGTCGTCGACAGTCCGGTGAACAACACGGTTACAACGCAAGTCAGAATGCCTGGCCAGGCAATGGCGTTATAGAGGGTGTAACAGATCATAGCGCTGAGCGTGAGTTTGAGCGCGTACATGCTAGCCGCGGTGTTGCGAAAGGCGTCGGGGCGAAAAAGAGCGAAGGACGTTGCCGGTTCGACCCTCGCCTGCGGAGCTGGTGCGGTTACCTGAGCACCCGTTGCGTATTGGCTGAGCCTGAGATAGAGCGACCGCGCGGCAATGGAAGCGTGCGGCGGCAATGGAAGCGGCTTGGCCGAACCTCCGAGAAGCGTCTCGCAGATACTGGCGAGTGCTGCTGCTGATGGGGCATCGTGTTCCTCAAAAGGAAGCACCGCTGCAGTATTCATCGACCGGGCCAAGAGACCGATCCGGAAGTGCAGACCTGGTTCGAGTTCGGCCCCATAAGACTTCGCCTCTTCGTAAAGCTGGTTCAGCGGAGCGTCCCCGGCCGCGGCGAGTTGCAGCAGCTTGTGGTGCAGCGCAGAGAAGGCCTGGCGGTGTGATGTTGCCGATGCGAGCGCTTGGAAGACCTCGCATAGAAGCTGCAACCGTTTGTGCAGTTCCTCATGGAGAGCCTCGGCCGGATGGCGGTTTGCGAAGAAGAAGTTGACCACTACGGCCGTGCCCAGAGCGAGGCAGAGCGAAGCGAGTTGGTAGAGCGAAGTCGTAACAATAGCGCTCGCGGAGCGATGAGTATCCCACGACGAGAGAAAAACGAAGCCGTAGAAGCCGAACATGGTGCAGACGAGCGGGAAACGAGAGGCCGCCATTCCGAAGCCGGCGGTAAAGACGAGAAGCGCGACGCCGAGGAAGCGCATGACCTCAACGCCATCAGTAGCCTGCACCCATAGGAGCACGCCGGCAAGTCCCAGAGCCGCTCCTCCAGCGATTTCCAGAGCGGTGCGAAAGGTCACGCCGGCGCTCTCGCGCTGCAGAAGGAGGATGAGCGCGAGTGCGAGGGAGATTCCGGGCAACTGCAGCACCATGGCTGCAATCATCGCCAACACGATGGCGAGCGCATCGCGAAATGTACCGAGAGTACGGCCAGGGTACGGTTTCAGTTCGTCGTGGATGGCAGTAATGAGGCGGTTCCAGCGGGTGGGCACGGGCTTCTCCTACCGCACTACGGTGATGGCGGTTGCGCCGATGCGGAACGCCTCTGCATCCGGGTTTGTTATGCGGATGCGCACCGGGAAGCGTGCCGAAAGGTGCACCCAGTTCAACGTGCGATCAACCTGCGGCAGCCCGGCGGCGACGGCACCATCTTCAGGAAAGACACCGCGCCCGACACTGTCCACTACGCCGTCAAAGCGACGGTGCGGGTTGTCCATTAGATAGACATCCACATGCGAGCCAGGGCGAATGTGTTTCAGTTTGGATTCGCGATAACTGGCAAGCACCCACCAACGACTTGTGTCGATAAGGGTGAACATGGGCGTGCCCACGTGAGCATACGCGCCCTGCGAGATGTTCATGTCGGTGACGAAGCCGTTGAAGGGCGCACGCACGGATGTCCATGCCAGATTGAGCTTAGCCTGCAGAACCTTCGCATCTTTCGAAGGGCGCTGCGCCATGAGTGTCTCAAGTGTGTCGACGGTGTGTTCTGCCTCATTGAGTTTGGATTGCGACGCCAGCAGATTGGCGTTTGCAGCCTGCTGCGCTGCAAACGCCATACGCTCCTGCGCCTGTGACTGTAGCAGTTGCGACGTTGCAGCGTGCGCGGCTTCCTCGGCTACATGAAGCGAAGTAGCCGTCTGATCTACCTGCTGCACGGTGACGAAGTGTTTCTTGAGTAGCGGCTCAATACGGTTATAGTCGTTCTGCGCGAAGCGGAGCTGTGCCTCTGCGGATATTTGCGCAGCACGAGCGCGCTCGACCGCAGCCTGCGCAGCAAGGTGGGCTCCCTCCGATGCGCTGATGTTGCTCTGCGATCCGGAGACACCAGCCGTGGCTGCACCGACGGCGGAGCGTTCTGCCGCGATGCGACGGCGTTCGTCCTCGATTTGACCTTCGAGGGTGGCACGTTCCGCCCGTGCCTGCTGCAATGCGTACTCGTACGGCCGGGGATCAATCTGGAAGAGCAGGTCTCCTTTGTGAATCGGTTGATTGTCCTGTACGTAGAGGTGCTCGAGCCGGCCTTCCACCTCTGGAGCAAACGCGATGGTGTTAGCGCGGACGGTCGCGTCGTCGGTGCGTGGTTGGCGATCGACCAGAAGGGCCGAGGCGGTGAGCACGAGGATGGCGAGGGCAACGATTACGTATCCAAGCTGGCGATAGGAGATGGGTCCTCGAGATGTCATAAGAGGAGTCCTTTCAGGCGAAGAGGCAGAGCCACAGAATGCAGGTGAAGAGAACGAGCATCGCGGGATAGATCAATGCGGGATGGCCGATGGCGTGATGCGCATGGCGGCGGCGAAGCAGGGTGTGCGCGACCGCGGTCAGGGCGACGCCCAGTACGAGACAGATCATCCAGCCGGGAAAGTAGCTGCCGAGGATCTCGAGATTCGGATTGCGGGAGCAGCCGGCGAGGCAAAGAGCGAGTGGCAGAAGAACGAAGCGTCGAGCGATCATGATTGCGTTCATGGTTGAACTCCAGCACCGGTAGCGAAGGTAAGCGCAGCGGCGCTTAGAGAGAGTTGCGCTTCCGCGTCAACTGAGGCGAGTCGGGCCTGTGCGAGCTGTCGTTCGGCCTGTACGACGTCGACAAGCGAGCGAACGCCATACTGATAGGCCTCAAGGGATGAGTCATACGAGGTCTGTGTCGAATCAAGAAAGGCCTTCGCGGCGCGCTGCTGCTCAAACGCTGTTTGTAGATCGACGTACGCCTGCCAGACCTCGCGTGTGACACGGTCCTGTTGGGCGCGCTGTTCTTCAGAGGCAGAGCGTGCTTCCGCACGAGCGGCAGCAACTTCATGGCTTCGCGCACCGTTGAATATCTCCCAGCGGAGGTTCACCGCGGCGGACCACGTGGAGACATTCGCGTAGCCGAGCTGACCCCAATCGGCCGAAGGCCAGGTGGCAGTCTGTCCTCCAGTGGCGGCGAGCTTGACGGCAGGAAGATAGGCGGCGTGTGCTGACTCGATATTCGCCTGTGCACTTTTCAGATCGTCGGCCCTTGCAAGCAGATCGGGTCGCTGCTTCCATGCGGCATGAATTAGATCATCAACCTTAGGTGCAAGCTCGTCCTCAGGTGTGAACTGATGCTGCGCAGCGAGAAGAATGTCCGTAGTCGGTTCCACACCGAGCGCCTCAGTGAGTGCAAGGCGGGATTTCTTTGCCGAGCCCTCGGCGCTGACCAGGGCGAAGCGGGCTTCGGCTACGCCCGCCTGCGCGTTTTGCAGATCGGGCAGTGTGGTGCGTCCATTGTCGAATTGGGACTGCGCATTCTCGGCGAGCGTCTCCGCGGTATGGAGGATTGTCTTTGCGGCCTCCAGGCGGCCGTTCTCAAGCTGGGCCTTCGCAAAGAGCGTCGCAGTGTTATACGCGACTTGCTGGTGCGTGCGTCCGAGACGAAGAGTCGAGGCAAGGGCGGCGTCCCGACTAGCGTCAAACCTAGCTCCGCGACGAAAGTCGAGAAGCGCGTATTCCAATTCCAGTTGCGCCTTTGCGATCGGCTGTTCCACCGTGACATAGCCGCGCGGAGCAATGGGTTGCGGGAATGGAACGATGGCGCGCACGTCACTGCCCTGTGCGGCGAAGGCCAGTACCGGCAGATAGGCGGCGCGTTCCACACCGGCGCGCTCAAGTTGCGCACGCGCCGCCGCCCAGGCAATCCGCGTCTCAGGGTTGGCATTCTCGGCTAGATCGATCAGCTCAGGCAATGAGTAGACATGATCCGGCAGCAGCTCCGGTGTCTTATCCGGTATGGACGCCGTGCATCGCTGTGCGTCACGCATCGTGAGGATACGGGTGCAGGTCGTCTGCTGGGCTGCAGCAAATGAGGAAAGCATCAGTAGGATTGGAAGGCCGGACTTCACGTTTACACCGTATACATAAGATGATGCGAAATTCTGTTAGATTCAGTTTACACTGTAAACAGCTTCGCTGTAAGGTGAGGGAGTGAAGAAGAATATGCTATCCGAAGAGATAAGCGTAAAGCAGCGGCTGGTGACAGCGACGGCACGCATCTTTGCGGAGGAGGGCTACGAGGCGGTGTCGATGCGTCGCGTCGCCGCCGAGGCTGGATACTCGCAAATGGCAGCGTATCGCCATTTCGAAAGCAAGGAAGCCTTGATTCAGCATGTCTGCGCAGACCTTTATCAACAGTTCGCCACGCGCATGATGGCAGAGATGGCGAAGACGGATGATCCATGGAAGAAGATCCATCTGTTCGCTGCGGCCCTGCTTCGATTTGCCCTGCAATATCCGGATCATTACAGCTTGATCTTCCTGGTCCGCCATCCCGACCCCAAGGTGATCGAGACTCGGGAGAGCTTGGCGCGGGGATTTTTGGCAGGCGTGCGGGAGACAGTAAGCGTGCTGCTACCGCCAGAGACGCGACCGGCTGACGTCGACGCGGCGCTGCGGCGCATGATGGCCAGTGCACATGGCACGATGGCGCTGCTTTTGGCACACCCTCAGCCCTATGCGCTCAACCGAACTAACGCACTTCGAGACTTGGAGACAACGTTTGGCCTCCTACTCGGTCGAGGGCAGGCCGGCTCGCGGAGCTAAGGCTTTCTATGTCACGGTTGCCCTTGCAATGAAGCTCTATAACCTTGGTGTTATGGAAGGTCAAAGCGGCAAGACGCTAAAAATGAATCACATCCCCCGAAAATCGTTCTTCCGGCGCATCCGTGAAGCTGACCCATGAACTATTGCGGCATTCTTCGCCGGTAATGACTCTGGGGCGTATGCAAAATCCAGTAACGGCAGACAAGCAACAGGCGCAAAATGCAACCGTTGCCAATGTTTGTTGAAGAGACAGGGACCAGATCAGCGGCCAGGTATAGCGAAAAAAATCGCTATTGTTTCTTTCCGTTCCTTGAGTTCTTCCCAACTCTCTTTGTCCATCACTAAATGATTGAAGGTAAATGGTCGCCCAGAGAGACGATTTTCTAACTACCGCTTGTGAGGCTTGTGATGCCCTTGGGTGATCCTTCGCGGCGCGTATTTGCGCCGACGTCTTACCTGATGGTTGATCCCGGAGCCCGATTCTATAGTTAGTCCGCAGGTCACCGCCGTATTATCACAGGATCATGGCGGATCTGGACCGTCGAATCGCGGTGAGTACCGCGCCAGCGAACATGAGGCGGGGGGAGTACTGGTAGCGAGCACCGAAGCCTTCGCATTCGGCCATGATCCTATTGAGAAGTGACGCGGTCCGAGAGCCGGAGTGATCAGGATGTTGGTTGGTGTGAAGCATGACGCACCTCCGTCGATCTCGAATTTCGAGGTAGTTAATTCCACAGGGGAGAGGCAGCCGGCCGATGGGAGAACCCATGGCCGGCTGTCAGGGTTAGCGTAGCGGCTCGTTCAAAGCGAGCTCTGTCGTCGTAGGTGCGGGGGTATTTGCCGCGCGAATTGCTTCCTTCTCCGCATGGCCCTTCGGAAGCTCGAAACCGTCCGACTGACCTGGCGACCACACCTGGTAGAGGAAGTACTTGCTTCCGTAGCGGTGGAATACCAGCTTGCCGCGGTCGGACGGCTTGAGCGTTAGAGTACCTCTGGCGATCAGGAGCTGCGACCTGTTCTGGGTTGTTCCGCGCAGGACCAGAACATGGCTGGACAACGCCTTGATTTCGTACTTCCCGGCGGGCATCATCTCGGAGCCGCTACGAAAGTCGAACGGGATATCGGCCACGACGTGGAGGGTGGTCTGAGCGCTGGCACGGGATGCTGGTGCAAACAAGCCGAGCGTGAGAGCACAGGCGAGGACTGAGGGGGTGAGCACGGATTTGAGAGAGATGAAGTTCATGATCGTGTCTCCTTTAGGACAGTGGTTGTGACTCCATCTGTCTACTCGTTAATGCGAAGGCCAGAAGAAATCGCGCCACGGGCACAGAGAGTTTCTTATTCCAGCGCAGACGAATGAGCAGCCAGTCTGAAAGTGCGGAAGGAGTACACTCTTTCCAAACTTGAAAGATTGGACCTCCGCCGATGCCCATGAGCAGAGATGTCCCTGAACATGATGTGACGGTGCTTTTGCAGCGGATGAGGGTAGGGGATTCCGACGCCGCGTCTGATCTCGTGCCACTCATCTACAAGGAACTCCACGCTATCGCTGCGAAACACATGCGGCATGAGCGGCCGAATCACACGCTTCAGTCCACTGTTTTGGTGCATGAGGCGTTTCTTCAACTGGCAGGCACGAGCAAGGTGGACTGGCAGAGCCGTGCGCATTTTTTTGCACTGGCATCGCGGGTGATGCGCAGGGTGCTTGTCGATCACGCCAGGGCTGCGAACGCGGATAAGCGTCCCGGCGCTCACCAGCAAGTTGAGCTTGAGTCCGGACTTGGAACTCCTGAGAAGGTAGTCGATCTCCTGGCGCTGAACGAGGCACTGGAGCGGCTTGCGACCTGGGACCAGCGTCAGTGCCAGATTGTAGAGATGCGTTTCTTTGCGGGACTCGACTTTGAGGAGATCGCCGAGGTGATGGGAATCTCCGAGCGGACGGCGAAGCGGGACTGGACGATGGCGCGGGCGTGGCTTCATACAGAGCTTACGAAGGATCCGCATGGTGCCCCATGAATGCCGAACGGTGGCGCGAGATCAAAAGTATTTTTGACGCCGCGGCGGATCTGCAGGCACAGGAGCAGGCAGCCTTTGTGCACAGTTCGGCAGGTGAAGATAGGGAACTTGAAGCCGAAGTGCTGCGACTTCTGCGAGCGAACGCCAGCACGGACGGATTCATGGAGAAGCCCGCCGCCGATTTACATACCTATATCGAACCTGTTCGCGATGAGCCTGTTCTAGAGACAGGAAGCATCTATGCGAGACGATTTGAGATCCTGAGATTCCTTAGCCGTGGCGGAATGGGCGAGGTCTACGAGGCGTGGGATACAGAGTTAGACGAGGCGGTCGCGCTTAAAACGATCCGCCTGCAGATCGCTTCGAACGTCGAGGTGATTGAGCGCTTCAAGCAAGAGGTAAAACAGGCGCGGGAGGTCTCTCACCCGAATATCTGTCGCGTACACGAGTTGTTCAGTCATTCCCTGGAAGATGGACAGCTGGTCTGGTTTCTCAGTATGGAACTGTTGCGGGGAGAGACTGTTCTGGAATGGATTCGGACCCGTGGCCCTCTTCGCCCCGCCCTTGCGCTGAGCGTGTGCCGGCAGATGGTCGATGGACTCGGCGCGGCTCATGCGGCCGGCCTTGTGCACCGCGACTTCAAGAGCAGCAATGTCATCCTCATTCCGGGAGTCACCGGGAAGATGCGGGCGGTGATCACCGATTTTGGGCTGTCCTTGAAGATGCTGAGAGCGGCCGGCGGACTGGCCGAACCGGGAGGAATCGGAACGCGCGGCTATATGGCTCCCGAGCAGGAGGAGAACGGGGAGGTGGGACCGCTCGCAGACCAGTATTCGTTGGGCGTCGTCATGTGCGAGATGGTGACGGGTTCGCTTCCTGAGTGGTCCACGCCCAAACCTCAGTCGGAAAAGGAAACCCTGAAGCTGCCGGAGAAAGAGTTTCCGGCTCGATGGGAAGGTGTGATCCGAAGATGTCTGCAGCGAGAGTCCAAGGATCGCTATCCCGCGATCGAGAATGTGGCCGCTGCATTGGCTCCGCCCGGGATCTTTGGCACTCCACGGCGCATCGTCGCGGCAGTGCTGTTGATGGGGGTCATGGCCGGTGGAGGCGTTCTCTGGTTGAGAGCCAGGAACAAGTGCCGGATCTGTGAGATTGTCCAATTGACTCCGGACACCGATGAATCGGAAAGTCCCAGCCTGTCGAGAGATGGCCACGTGATCGTCTATTCGTCCGATCGCTCCGATACCGGAAATCTGGACATCTTTCTCCAACAACTTCCGGGTGGGCGACCCTCTCGGTTAACGAGCGTCTCTGCGCGAGATGTCAGCCCGAGCATATCGCCAGACGGAAGTGCAGTAGCCTTTCGTTCCGAGCGGGACGGAGGGGGGATCTATCTGAAAGACGTTCACGCGGGAAAGGAAGTCCTGCTCGTTCCACGCGGCCGAAATCCCCTGATCTCGCCCGACGGTAAGAGCCTGGTGTACTGGACCGGCGATCCCGACCCAAGCGTTGCATCCGGTAAGGCCTTCCTGCTCCCTTTGCGAGGAGGCCAGCCTGTCCAGATTGCGAAGAGCTTTCAGGATTCGCGTCTTCCAGTCTGGAGCCCCGATGGACAAAGAATTATGTTCTCGGGATGCGAGAAAGCAGACAAGGCCTTGTCAGGATGCTCGGAGTGGTGGATTACAAGTCGGGATGGACGCAGGATCGTGAATACCCACGTCATGAGACGTCTCCGGAGTGATGGCCTCATCATGTCGCAACCTGCCGAAATATTCTGGGGTAACAGTGGGCTTGTGTTCGGCTGTGGGCCCAGTGGATTACAGGTCAACCTCTGGACGATCAAGCTGGATCCGCAGACATGGACGTCTGTAGGTGCGCCCAGGCAGCTCCTCAAGGAAAACGCCAGGGACCTCAATCCCTCCATCGCGAACAACGGAGCGATCGCGTTCACGCGCAAGTCAGGCGCACTTCATATATGGCGAATCGATCGGGCACCGCATCCGGGTGAGGTCACCCTGTCGAAGATTACGGAGGATGCGCAGATCGACAGCTCTCCCTTCGTTTCAGAGGGGGGAAGATGGCTCGTCTTCACGAGAGGAAGGGGGAGCAGGCGAAGCATCTGGATCAGGGATAACCTCGAGGTCTCCGAATCTCTGCTGGTAAATCCCGGCATGCCCACGCGATCGCCGATCGTCGATAAGACAGGCCAACTGCTGGCCTATGAACAGACCGATTTAACGAACGAAGTCACCTCCATCAACATCAGGGTGGGAGAGGGTCCGGTGCGGCGCCTCTGTCGCGGATGTGGAGCGCCGACGGCATGGTTCGATACTGATCGTGCTTTCTTCTATCGAGAGGGCATGCCTTCCGTGATCAAGATGGCGGATCCGCGCACGGGCCATTCATGGGTTGTACTGCAGGAGGATGGCGCTGATCTGAGCGATTCCAGTTGGTCCCCCGCAAACGAGATGATGCTCTTTACCGAGACAAAAGGTGATCGTAAGCAAATTTTTGCAGTGCATCTTCCCCGATCTACCGCGAAGGTAGAAGGAAAGTGGATCCCGATTCCGGATACAGGTGTTTCGCCGGAACATCCACGTTGGTCTGGCGATGGTCACACCATCTTTTACTTCTCAAACAAGGATGGCTTTTCCTGTATCTACGGGCAGGCATTTTCCCCTGAGATAGCTGAATCGGCAGGCACTTCGTTTGCTGTAGCTCATTTTCACAACCAGCGGGCATCGATCGACAACGTGTTGACGACAGCACGGAATCTTTCCGTCGACGGGGATTCGATTTACTTCAACCTGGGGGAGCAGAGTTCGACGATCTGGCTTGGATCGCTTGTGAACCGATAAAAAAAATCATGATAGTGCAGCACGCGAATCTTTCCTGGACTAGAATAGCCAAACCCTGGGGATCCAAAAAATTCTACTTCTGGAGTGGAATGATGGCGGATTACACAAAGGAACCGTTCCTATTGATCAAAGTGCCCGTGGATAAAGCAACACCAGAAGATGTTGGCGCCGCAGTGACAGCTGCGCTGAAATTAGAAGTTAATCCGTTTTTTTGGTACAACGACCCTCCCTCTGGCAGCAATGGCAATGATATACATGCGCTATCGTCGGGGTCGGGGCCGATTCCTTCTGGCAAGGGCCTGACGGTGATATTTAAAACAGAAGGCTAGTAGAGATCTGAGTACACGGGCTCCGTCGTCGACGAGGGCGAGCCATGCATTGTTGTCTGATTACTGCTCCGACTGTCACGGAGTTTCGAAGCCAAGGAGAGCTGCTAAGCGAGGCGGTGCAGTTAGCCGCTTCGCTGCCGCAGCTTGGCATTTTGAGCGTCGCCGCAGTCCTCGAGAGCTGCGGAGACATCCCTCACCTTATCGACGCAAATACAGCCTATCTGGAGTATGCCGCGATGCCGGGCGGGCTACACGCCGACACGTTTGCGGAGTATCTTGCGGAGATCGCCGTTCGCTCAAACGCCGATCTGTACGGGTTCAGTTCCATCTGCAGCACCTATCCCTTAAGCATCCGCGTGGCCCGCGCGGTGAAGAACCTCCGCCCCTACGCGATGATTTTGTTTGGCGGACCGCAGGCTTCTGTTGTGGATGCTGCCACCCTCGCTGCCTTTCCTTGTGTGGACTTCATCCTCCGCGGCGAGGTGGAGCAGACCCTGCCCTCCCTGTTCCAGGAACTTCACCGGGATTATAACTTCTCGCAAGTCCGCGGACTTACCTACCGCGACGGAACCGGGGTAAGACGGAATCCCAATGCGCCGGTGATCGAGGACCTCGATGATCTTCCACCGCCGGCATATCACCTGTCGAAGTATCTTGCCAAGTCCACGTCAGCTTCCATCGAACTCGGCAGAGGATGCCCGTTCTCCTGCACTTTTTGCTCCACCAACGATTTCTTCAGGCGGAAGTTCCGGCTTCGATCTCCTGCAAGGGTGCTAAAGGAGATGAGAGAGATTGCAGAAGTCTACGGTATCCACCACTTCAAACTGGTACACGATATGTTTACGGTCGACAGAAAGCGTGTCGTCGCATTCTGCGAGGCGATGCTCGCCTGCGATGAGGGGTTTACATGGGAGTGCAGCGCCCGTACGGATTGCGTCGACAGGGAACTGCTGGAACTCATGGCTCGAAGCGGTTGCCGGAGCATCTTTTTTGGAATCGAGACAGGCTCCCAGAAGATGCAACGGGTGATCGATAAAGATCTCGATCTGGAGCGTGCAAGGGAGATGCTCGACATAGCCGAGCAGGTTGGGATGAAGACAACGGCGGCGCTCATCACCGGCTTTCCCGAGGAGGATTGGGAGGATCTTCGCGGCACGCTGCGAATCTTCACGTATGCGGCGCGACATGCGCGGTCGCATCCTCAGTTGAACATACTGGCTCCTCTGGCAGGAACGCCGATTCACGCGGACCACAAAAACGAGATGGTGCTGGAAGAGTTGTGTTCCGATATGTCGCATCAGGGACTTACCCAGAGCCGGCAGGACCTTGCCTTGATTCGGAGTTACCCTGATATCTTTCCGAACTTCTACATGATCCCGGTGAAGGGATTAGATCGCGATGTGCTCTTCGAGTTGCGCGAGTTCCTCAGCATGACGGTCGAGTGCTTCCGCTGGCTGCTGTGTTCGATCGACCAGGCGACAGATCTGCTTTGCTTTCACGAAGAGTGGCGCACCTGGCGGGTGAAACTTCGTGGGGACCTGATCGGGTCTGATCTCCGTCGATACTATGTCGGAAGCCTCTTTCGCGGGGACTTCCTGCGCTTCCTGAGCGAGCATCGCCTCCTGGAGAATCCTGCCGTCCGTGCTTTGGTACGCGCGGAAGAAATGCTAACCGCTGCTGGAGAAGCACAGGAGAATGCTTGTGCCGAGCATGTTGCCATTGCTGTAGGCGAGCCGCTGCAGCCGGCGGACGTTCCCCGTGCCAGAGGCACGACTCGAACATTGAAGCTTGAATACAAGTTGGAGGAGATCGTCACTTCGATTGCGGCCCGAACGGAACCTGAGCAGCGGGGGGAAGTCTTCTATGCCACGCGGGTCGATGACAAGGGCACCCTTCGGTTAGTTGAGATCTCGACTTCACTGGCTGCTGTTATCAAGGTGTGCGACGGCAGCCAGACAGTTGCCAAGGTCCTCGATAGACTAGCGGACGATCTTCCGCAGTTGGAGGAAGAGGCGAGGAGCTATGTATCCAGAAGACTACTAAGCGGGGCACACGCGGCTGGCTTCGTGGATATATACCGGACTCCTGGAGGTATCCCCACATAGTTCGGCAAAAAAGTCCAATTGGATAAATGGTCGGGGTCTGCGGACAATCTTCGAACTTTCGGCCAAACAGGAATACGAGAGACTGGCCATTTCGAAACAGGGACTGGGACAAGCGGCATCAGCTCCAGTCACTAACTTCATTTGTGAAACGTGTTTAGGTGGTCCCAAACCTAGCCCGTGGAGCCACTTTTTTAGGTAGATACTCCGACTGCTTAGGCTTAGCAACCTTAGAAGTAGACGAGACGACAAGATGGAAGCCATTGAACTTCCTCCGGGCTGCCAACTCCGTCGGTCAACTCCTCTCCATTCTTGTAAGGGCGTGTAGAAAATTCCGCAAGTCCTCCATGTGCTCAACTTCGGTAGCAGGTTTGCAATTGTTGCGGTGCGGGGCGTATATTTCGACGCCGAGTGACGGCTTTCTTCGTTTGAAGTGTGAGCGTAGCTGTGAAAATTTGTCTTTCTTGCCGCAAGCGCCGCGTCCCAGTTCCCGACACGCAGCTACTGGGGTACGGCGTCTAGCTTGTCTCTTCTCTAAAGCGCCTTGAGACTTGAATCGTGTAAGGAGCTAGCCATGAGAGTGCTTGATCCCGTGTCTTTCGTTTTACGCAAGAAGGGTTGTGACATATGGTTCGTACCCTCCGATGCGACAGTCTATTCCGCCATGCAGATGATGGCCGATAAGGATGTGGGTGCGCTGTTGGTGATCGATCAAGGCCAACTCGTGGGTCTCGTTTCGGAGAGAGACTACGCCCGAAAGGTCATCCTTCTGGGACGAGGCTCGAAAGATACTCCGGTGAGCGAGATCATGGTTGAGTCGCCGATTACCATTGCGCCAGAGTGTTCCGTTGACGAAGCCATGCGGCTGATCACAACCAACCGGATTCGCCATCTTCCTGTGGTTTGCGACGGGAAGATTCTGGGAATGATCTCCATCGGAGACCTTGTGAACTGGATCGCTTTCGCCCAGGATCACACGATCGAACAGCTAGAGCACTATATCGAGGGAAAATACCCTTGTTAGGCCGGGTTATAGATCATCCGAGATCGCGGGTGACAGCCAGGATGACATCCCAAAGTGGTGCCGGGTAGACGCCCAGCAGCAATATGAGAGCGGTAAGAGCTGTGAGCGCCAGGGTAGCTGGGAGAGACAGTTGCTGTGTGGATGACTCTCCCTCGAGGCCAGGGCCTCCCGGTTGGGAGTACATAGCGACGATGATGCGCAAATAGTAGAACAGACCGATGGTGCTGCTGACGACCAGGGTGAAGAGAAGTAGCCATCGGGATTGTGAAGCGCCGGCCGCAATGACGTAGAACTTACCGAGGAATCCCGCAGTGAGTGGAATCCCTGCAAGTGAAAGAAGCGTTGTGGTGAAGGCACCTGCAAGAAGCGGTCTCTTCCAGAAGAGTCCACGGTAGTCGTCGATAGAGGCGGCTTCGCATCGCGTCCCGGACACCACGGTCATCAGGCCGAAGGTGCCGAGAATCGTCGCTGCATAGGCGATCAGGTAGTAGGTGGCTGCCGGGGCACCGAGTGGTCCTCCAGCGAGCAACGCGACCAGCAGATAACCCATATGAGCAATCGATGAAAATGCAAGAATCCTCTTGACGTTGGTCTGCAAAAGCGCAAGAAGGTTTCCCGCCAGCATGGAAGCGATCGCAATGATCGTGAGGACGAGGCCCAGCGCTCCCGATAACCCCCCATCATGCACATGGAACCAACGCAATAGAAACGCAAACATTCCAGCCTTCGATACGGTGGCAATGAACGCCGTAACCGGCAAGGGCGCGCCTTCGTAGACATCCGGCGTCCAGAGTTGAAATGGAACGACCGCCAGCTTGAACCCGACGCCTGTTAGAACAAGCATCAGGCCCGTCATAAGAGAAACGGTGTTTGCAGACCCTGTAGGGCGGATCATCGCCGCAGCGAACTGAGAGAGATCCATCGACCCCGAATCCGCATAAATCAGCGCGAGACCAAACAGCAGGATGGATGATGATGACGCAGCAAGAACCAGATACTTGATTCCTGCTTCGATAGACGCGCTCTCGGTTCGTACGTATGCGATCAGGCTGTAAAGTGCTACGCTCAGCAGCTCCAATCCAAGGAAGAACGACACAAAATTGAGGCTGACGACAAGCACCATTGCGCCTGTCGTTGCCAGCAGTACAAGCAGATAAAACTCCTCCGGACGTTCCTGGCGGCGCTTCAGGTAGTCATAGCCGAACAGGAATACAAATGCTGCCGCACCAAGAAGAATCGCCATGTAGAGACGTGAATAGGAATCGAGAACTAAAAGGCTGGTGATCTGCCGCGGTTCTGCGGATGCAGTGAGCGAAAGGCTCGCCGCGGCCACCGCCACGCCGATCAGCGAAATTATGACGGCAACTTTGTGATTGCGCCGGATTGCGATCGCGATCATCAAAACGACTGCGGTCGCCGAAATCGTAAGTAGCGGCAGCAACGCAATAAAATCAGCGGCATTCATTTCTTATCTCCTAGCGAGCTCTTGCGGGAACGCACTTTGCTGCACGGCAGCCAGGCTGGGACGCAGTGTGTTCAAGATTGGTTGCGGGTAGAGGCCGATCCAAAGGAGGCAAAGGATCATTGAACCCAGGATCGTCGATTCGCGAAGGCGCATGTCCGGCAGACTCCAATGATGCAGGTTCGGGCCATGGAACGCGCCCTGAGCGAACCTCAACCCATAGAGCGTGGCCGCGAGAAGGCCCAGGGTCGCTACAACCGTGAGACTGATGTTGGCTCGATACGCCCCAAGCAGAACGAGAAATTCACCTACGAAATCGCCGAGTCCTGGAAGTCCGAGCGAGGCCATGGCAAACAGGAGCCCCGCCCCGCTGAGCGCAGGCATGGTCTCCCAAAGGCCACCCATCTGTGATATCTCGCGGGTGTGCATCCTCTCCTGAAGCAGGCCGGCAAGAACGAACAACGCGCCCGTACTGATTCCATGGCTAATCATCTGGATCACGGCTCCTTCGAGCGCAATTTCATTTCCCGCGAAGATTCCGAGGAGCACGAATCCCATGTGGCTGACGCTGGTGTAGGCTACGAGCCGTTTAAGATCGGTTTGACCGACCGCAAGTACTGCTCCGTAAAGAATTCCGATCACGCCGACTGTCATCATGAGGGGAGCCAATTCGCGCGACGGGCCTGGAAAGAGAGGCAGCACGAAACGGATCAGCCCATACGCGCCCGTCTTCAGTAGAAGTCCAGCCAGGATGACGCTACCGGCGGTGGGAGCTTCGGTATGTGCATCCGGGAGCCAGGTGTGAAAGGGAAATGCGGGTAGTTTCACCGCAAACGCGACAAAGAACCCGAGCATCAAAAGACGTGCTGAACGGGGAGACAACGTTGTATTGAGCAACTGTTCATAGTCGAAGGTGAAAACGCCGGTTGCGTGCTGGTGGAGAACAGCCAGCGAAATGATCGCGATCAGCATCAACAGACCGCTCAGTTGCGTGAAAAGAAAGAACTTCGTTGCTGCATAGATCCGCCGTTCGTGGCCCCATATGCCGATCAGAAAGTACATTGGCACGAGCATCAACTCCCAGAACAGGTAGAAGACGAACAGGTCCGCAGCCAGGAACACACCGGTTATGCCTGCCAGTACCCAAAGCAGGTTGAAGTGAAAGAAACCAACTCGCTGCCGGATCTCCGTCCAAGAGGAAAGAATGGCCACGATGCCTAGAAAGTAGGTCAGGAGCAGCAACGCCAGGCTAAGGCCATCGAGTGCCAGATGGAAACGGATACCAAACTGCGAAATCCAATTGAAATTGCATTCTTCCAACCAGCGTTGCGTCGCGGGCTGCGACCGTCCAGTGTTGGCAATCCATACACCGATGGTGACCGCCAGATCCGCTCCCACGCTTGCGACAGCAATCCAACGTGCCACTGTTACGTGCCAACGAGCGACGATCCACGATGAGATACCACCGACGAGAAGAATCAGAATCAGGCTGAGCAGGATCATCACAATACCTCATCGGGCAAAGAATGCGATCGCAAGGATCGCGGCAGTTCCCATAGCAAGTCCCATTGCGTACCAACGCACATGTCCGGTCTGTATCCGCCGCAAAGTCCGATACCCAAGCACCGTAATCTCGCCCAACCCACGGATCGGCACGTCCACAATGTCGCTCTTGCTCTTTCGTGTCAGCCATTGGAACGGGCGAACGAACAGCTGGTCATATATCCGGTCGAAGCCCCAGCCTGAGAGCCAGAGCCTCGGCAGGAAACCCTGGGCGGGCAGCCGCGAACGGTGTGGTCCATAGAGAAGGTACGCCAGCACGAGGCCGAGTCCGAACGACAGACTGGCACAGAGGGCCGTGATGGTTTCAGTAATCGGACCTACGTGAACCTCTTCGAGCGGAGGCAAAGCGCTGCTTAGAAAGTTTGAGAGTGCGGGGACGCCGCCAAAGTGTGGAGGAGTATCCACATACCCACCCAGTAGCGACAAAACACAAAGTGCGACCAGCGCGATGCGAACAGAGAGGCCGCTTTCTGCTTTCACGTGTGCCTGCTGTGGGCCGTAGAAGGTCAGAGAGATCAGTCTGAAGGTGTAGAGCGAGGTAAGCATGGCTCCCGTCATGCCCGCGATCCAGAACAATACATTTCCATTCGGACCTGCCCAGGATTGCCATAGGATGAGGTCCTTACTGAAAAAACCAGCGGTTATCAGTGGCAGGCCGGCCAGTGCCGATCCGCCGATCACGAACGACCAGAATGCGAGTCGCAGTTCGAAGCGGAGCCCGCCCATGCGGTAGAGGTCCTGCTCATGTACGGCATGAATGACGACTCCCGCAGCCAGAAAGAGCAGCGCCTTAAAGAAAGCGTGCGTCATAAGGTGAAACAGGGCAGCCGACCAGGCACCCAGTCCGAGCGCGAGGAACATGTAACCGATCTGACTGATGGTGGAGTACGCCAGCACTCGTTTCATATCACGCTGGGCAAGTGCGCTGAAGGCGGCCAAAAGCATCGTGGCGGTGCCAATGATCGCTACGGCAAGCTGGACAGGAGGAGCCAATGTGAAGAGCACGTGCGTGCGTGCAATCAGATAAACTCCCGCGGTGACCATGGTCGCCGCGTGAATGAGTGCGCTGGTGGGCGTGGGGCCGGCCATCGCGTCCGGCAACCAGGTCTGGAGCGGCAGTTGCGCGGATTTACCAACTGCCCCGCCGAGTAAAAGCGCTGCTGCCGCCACAGCGACCCCACTGCCCGAACTCCACTGCGCTGAGGCGCGATGCATCAACTCCTGGATGTCCAGCGTCCCCAGCCGCGTAAACAGGAGGAATAACCCTACGGCGAAAGCGGTATCGCCCACCCGGGTCACGATAAAGGCTTTGCTCGCTGCGCGAACGGTCGCTGGATCCCGATACCAGAAACCGATCAGCAGAAAGCTGCAGAGCCCGACACCTTCCCACCCCAGGTACAGCAAGAGCAGATTGTTCGCTAGCACAAGCGTGATCATCGACGCTGCAAAAAGGTTCATATAGGCGAAGAATCGCGCGTACCCTTCATCGTCACGCATGTACTCAACGGAATAGAGATGAATCAGGAAGCCGACAAACGTGACGACCAGAAGCATGAGAAGCGCAACAGAATCGAGATAGAGTGCGACCTCGGGTCTAAATCCACCGCTATTCATCCACGTCCACAGGTGCTGCACATAAGCGTTGCCGGCAGGTGGCGATGTTACGAACTCTGCGCCAATCAACAAAGTAAGTGCCGCGGAGAACCCGATGGAGCCGGCACCCGAGATCGCGATGATTTTGCGGGGCAACCGGGAACCGAACAGCGCAAGTACTGCAGCACTTGCAAGCGGAACAGCCGCAACAAGCCACAATAGTTGGAACATGTTCAACCTCTCAACCTGCTGGCGGCGTCCACATCCAATGCGGCTTGTCGCTTGTGGAACAGGAGTACGAAGCCCAGCCCGACAGAAACTTCGGCGGCTGCCACGGCGAGAATAAACAGAAACATTACCTGACCGTCCGGTTGCCCCCAGCGGGAACCAGCCGCGACAAAGGCCAGGCCGCTCGCATTGAGCATGATCTCAATGCACATGAGCGTGAAGATCAGGTTCCGCCTCGTCAGAAGCCCGGCGAGACCCAGCGCGAACAAAATCGCCGCCAGAATCAGCGCGTGTTGTATCGGCACCTGTTGCATGTCGTTCCTCCTCTCTTGTGATTGCACGGTGTCCCAGATGACATGCTCCGACTAACCCCGCCATCAACAACAGAGACACTAGTTCGACTCCGATCCAGTAAATCCTGAATAACGCCACGCCGACTTGCTTTGGACTTACTGCGTTAGCCAGCGAAGGCGTGCTGCCGAATGTAAAAGCGCAGTAGGCCAGCTCTGCCAATAGGATCAGAGCGAGAACGGAAGGCCCATACCAGTTTCGAGGTCTCAGCCACTCGCGCTCCACTTCCATAGCGTGCTCGGCGACGTTGAGCATCATCACGACGAACACAAAGAGCACCATGATGGCACCCGCATAAATCATGACTTCAAGCGCTGCCACAAAAGCCGCCCCCAAAGCATAGAAATCCACGGCGATGGCGAGCAGCGACACGACCAGATAGAGCAGTGCGTGGACCGCGTGGCGTCGGGTGATGGCGAGCAGCGTAGCAATGACGGCAACAATACCCGCGAGATAGAAAAGTGTGGTCATGGCTCATCCTCAAGGCATCAGGCTGTGAGTGTCGACGGGTGCAGTTTCGTTCTCAGCTTCTCCTTTGTCTTTGCCACCAATTGCGACTCCGGCCACGCGCCAGAAGTTGTAATCTGGATACTTTCCCGGGCCTTCAATTTGCAGGTCAGCTTTCTCGTAGACGAGATTCTGCCGTTTGTACTCACCCATCTCGAAATCTGGTGTTAGCTGAATCGCATACGTGGGACACGCTTCTTCGCAATAGCCGCAGAAAATGCAGCGGGAAAAATTGATCCGGAAGAACTCCGGGTATCTCCGACCGTGCTCATCCTCCGTTGCCTGCAGAGAGATGCAATCCACCGGACAGGCGACGGCGCAGAGATTGCAGGCGACGCAGCGTTCTCCTCCGTCGGGGTCCTTCGTAAGGACAATGCGACCCCGATACCGAGGCGCGAGATAGGGCTTTTCCTCCGGGTATTGAACGGTCACGCGCCGCGCAAAAGTGTGCAGGAAAACCTCCCACAAAGAGCGCACGAGGCTGAGCACGAAGGGCCTCCTTTATGTCCGGGCCAGCACAACAGCCCCGGTTACCAACAAATTCACTAGTGCCAGGGGCAGCATCACCTTCCAGCCCCAGGACATCATCTGATCAAATCGCGGCCTGGGAAGCGCCGCGCGAAACAGGATGAATAGACAGATGAAGAACATCGTCTTCGCTGCAAACCAGACCGGGCCCGGCAACACGGGCCCTAACCAGCCACCGAAGAATAACAACGCAATGGTCGCCGAGATCAGGATTACGCCGATGTATTCCCCAACGAAGAACATGCCGAACTTCATTCCGGAATACTCTGAGTGAAAGCCCGCTATCAGTTCGCTCTCCGCTTCCGCAAGATCGAATGGCAGCCGACGCGTCTCCGCCACGCCCGCGATCAGGAACAGAACGAAGCCGAGGAATTGAGGCACCACGAACCACAGCCCGCGCTGCGCTTCGACAATATGCGAGATCCGGAATGAGCCAGCCAGGATGACCACGCCCAACAGGGACAGACCCATGAAGACCTCGTAACTGAGCATCTGTGCGGCAGCGCGGATGCCACCGAGCAGCGAGTACTTGTTGTTCGACGCCCAGCCTGCCAGAACAACGCTATAAACGCCCAGGGACGACATCGCCAGGAGAAACAGGACCCCAATGTCGAGATCGGCAACGACAAATCCCGAAGCAAAAGGCACGACCGCAAATGAGAGCAGCGCGGTAACAACAATAATGGCAGGCGCGAGGACAAAAACCGGTTTGTCCGCAAAGGGTGGAACCCAGTCTTCTTTGGTGAACATCTTCACCGAGTCGGCTACCACCTGTCCTAACCCAAATGGGCCGACACGGTTGGGGCCATACCGGTCTTGCCACAAGGCAAGCAGACGGCGCTCCACCCAAATCAATCCGGCTGATAGATTGAGCACCACAAACAGAACCACCGCGATGATGACGAGGGGAAAGAGGTTCCACGTCATAAAGCACCTGTGGATGGCTCAGCCAGGATTGGTGCAAGCCTGCAAAAAGCTGGCAGAAGTATACCCCCGGCTGGCGACAGTCCGGCGGGCAAGCCGGCTACACCGCGAGGCAGGTCGGCTCGCAACATGACCTCTAGTTCGAATAGAGACCCCTCAATTGACACCTTGATCCGCTCGCCGGCGTTCACCCCACTCTGCGAAGCCTCCGCTGGGTTCAATGCCACATAGGGAAGGGGGACCAGTTGAGCGATGCCTTGCGCGTGGCGGCTGAGTTCCTCTGACCCGAAGATGTGAAATATCGAGACGACCACCCACACGTCCGGCTGC
The DNA here is from genome assembly GCF_004217555.1 of Edaphobacter modestus. Taxonomy (GTDB): domain Bacteria; phylum Acidobacteriota; class Terriglobia; order Terriglobales; family Acidobacteriaceae; genus Edaphobacter; species Edaphobacter modestus. The sequence goes on along the minus strand of NZ_SHKW01000001.1, from coordinate 3,127,210 downwards.
TGTTGAAATGCTGCGGGAACCGTAGAGCAATACTGCCAGCCCGGCTCCAGTGACGGCTCAATCAGACGGACTCCGGGATCACCGCCGCGTAATGGGCCGCCCACCTCGCTTTGAAATTTATTGGCCGCTTGAATGGAGTTCCAACCGGGTGCCCAGAAAAAAGGAATCAACGAAGGCGGAGCCGATTCGGGACCGGACTCCATCGAGAACGCGAGGGCAGAATCGGGATCGTCAGGCGGTTTGGGCTCATGCACGCTGATATTGGCTAGCATCGCAGTGCGACCGCTGTATCGGTTCGGTTCGCGTGCGATCTTCCCACCAGCTTTCCGCGGAGGAGCAACTTGCGGAATCGATTCAAATGCAGCCATTTCTGCGGCCATGGCCGTCGTGAGATCGTCGAGGCTCTGCCACTGCGCCTCGTTCTCAGAATCCGCCGCAATCGCCCCTTCGCGTAACCATCGCCAGCTTTCCTGCACATCGGTACTGGGATCAAAAACCTGGAAGAATCGCTGGGCGCGCCCTTCGTTGTTCACGATCGTTCCATCAGATTCGGCATAGGTGCCTGCGGGCAATACAAGTTCGGCTGCGTCTGTTGTGGCGTTATCCAGATGATCGAGAACGACAAGGTGGCGGGCACCTTTCAGCAAGGATGACACTGCGTCTGCAGGACCACGGCGAAACAGATCATTCTCAAGAACAATCAGCGTGTTTGTTGGTTCGCTCTTGATCGCAGAGACGACTTCAGAGAGTGGACGAGGTTCCATCAACGCAAGACCAAGACTGTTACACTCCGGCACCGTGAAGCTGAGAGCCGCATGGCGTCCCACCTTGCACAGAGCCCATGCAACCTGCGCCGCCGCTTCTATGACACTTTGGCTACCACAGCCTGTACCGGAAACAACCAATGGATGCTGCCCGCCAAGCAACGCAAAAGCTATGTCCGCCGCCATCTTCTCCAGGTCCGGCACAAGCCCCGTCACAACGGGAGCACCGGGATCGATCGCGTGGGCGACAGCGAAACCCAGCCGTGCCAGATCATCTGGCGCGGCGTAATAGGTGGCCGTCGCGATGTCATCCAGCTTCGTCGCGTAAGGAGAAGCAATGTAGAGGGGACCCTTCTCATCCTGCACAGCCTCGCGCACCGAATGGTCGAGCCACTCCGGGATGTGCAGTTTCTCCGCGATCCGCATGGGGGCCTGACGCACAGCTTGACGTAGTCGCAAAGCCATGATCGGCGCGACATTCGTGACATCCTCCCCAAGCACGAACACTGCATCCGAGTGCTCCATCTCATGAAGGGAAGGTGATCGCGCCGGGCCTTCGCGCAGGATGCGGAGCATGGTCGAAAGGAGCTGCAACTCATGGTCGGAAATTCCAGCGAAGAAACGATCGGGACCAACCAGTGTGCGTAGTGCGAAGTTGCCCTCCAGGGAGGCCCGTGGTGACCCGATGCCGAACACCTTGCCATCGCGCAAGATGGCGCCGAATCGTTCCAATGCCTCAATTTTCGTTGCTGCTTTGCCGTTCAGCAGTGGATGGCGAATTCTCTGATTGCTCTCCACAAACTCATAGCCAAACCGTCCACGATCGCAAAGAAAGTACCCGTTCACCTCGTGGTTATAACGGTTCACGATGCGGCGCAGTGTGCCATACCGTTCGCCAACAGTGGTATTGCAACCCAGCCCGCAATGAGCGCAGATCGACGGCGCCATCTGTAGGTCCCACTTGCGCGCGTAGTGGCGCTTGAGTGTTGCATCGGTAAATACACCCGTCGGGCAGATTTCAACCAGGTTGCCGCTGAACTCGTTTTCCAGAACGCCGTCTTCGTGTCGCCCAAAGTAGATCGTGTCGCGCAGATGAAACGCGTTCAGGTCGTCACCACCTGCGTATTCGCGATAAAAGCGCACACATCGCTGACATTGAATGCAGCGGTTCATCTCATGATTCACCAGCGGACCGAGATACTGATTGCGAAACGTTCTTTTGCCAAAACTGTAAACGCGTGACCGGTGTCCGGTCATGACCGTCATGTCCTGGAGGTGACATTCGCCGCCTTCGTCGCATACAGGACAATCGTGCGGATGGTTCTGCATCAAGCCCTGGATAACAGCGGCGCGAAAGGCCACGGCTTCAGGATCGACGATGGAGATGCGTGTGCCGTCGGCAGCTGGTGTCATGCAGGACATGATGAGCTTGCCTGAAGTGTCTTGCTCGTCGCGGAATTGCTTAACTGCGCACTGGCGACATGCGCCCACCGAGCCCAATGCCGGATGCCAGCAGAAATACGGAAGATCATAACCCAGTGAAAGACAGGCGTGTAGCAGATTCTGCTTCGGATTCGCCTGTCTGGGCTTGTCGTCGATGTAAATGGTCGCCACGGTCATCTCCAGGGACACCGTTGTTCGTCGATGTGCCGACGAAAATCTCCAGCGAAATATTTCAACGCACTCTGCAGTGGCTCGACTGCCCCAGGCGCAAAGGCACAGAAGGTGTTGCCCGGAGCAAGAAACTTGGTCTGGAACATCAGCGTATCGAGATCTCGAGCGGTTCCTCTGCCTTGCTCCATTGCGAACAGAATCTTTTCCGTCCACGCCAGTCCGCTCCAGCACGGTGTGCACCAGCCGCACGATTCCTGTGCAAAGAAGTGTTCGAGATTCCAGACCATGCCGACAGGGCAAGTCTGATCGTCAAGCACCACCATAGTTCCCGTGCCCAGTCGGCTTCCCGCTTTCTGTACATTTCCGTAGTCCATAGGCGTGTCCAGATGTTCCTCAACCAGGAAGTCTGTCGACGCTCCGCCAGGCAGCAATCCGCGAAAATGCAAGCCATCGCGCATTCCTCCGGCATGTTCCTCGAGGATTTCACGCAGAGGCGTGCCCATCGGAAGTTCCCATAGTCCCGGCCTCCGGACTTTGCCACTGACCCCAAACAGCTTTGTGCCTCCGTCTTCAGTTCGGCTCAGGCCTCGGAACCAATCAGGCCCCTTGTCTACGATGTGATGCACATTGCAAAGTGTTTCCACATTCTGAACGATCGTCGGTTTTCCCCAGAGCCCGCAAACCTGGGGGAAGGGTGGCTTCGCTCTCGGGTGCGCTCGCTTTCCTTCAAGTGCATTGAGCAGAGCCGTCTCTTCGCCACAGATGTAACGGCCAGCGCTGGCGTGAAGATGAATTTCTAGACTGTAGCCCGATCCGAGAATGTTGCGGCCGAGATAGTTGCTTGCTTTTGCTTCGGCGATCGCTCTGGAAAGGCGCTGGTTGGAGCACTCGTACTCGCCTCGCAAAAATATGTAACCGATATCGGCCTCAATCGCGTATGCGGATACGATCAATCCTTCAATCAACTGGTGCGGGTCCCTCTCCATCAATGCGCGGTCCTTGAATGTTCCCGGCTCCATCTCGTCGGCGTTCGCAACGAGGTACTTCGGATGCGGAGCTTCCTTTCCCATGGGCACGAAACTCCACTTCGTGCCGGTCGGAAAACCCGCCCCTCCCCGTCCGCGAAGATTCGATCTCTTTATCAATTCCGTGACTTCAGCCGGCTCCATAGCGAGTGCCTTGCGAAGCCCTTGGTATCCACCGGCACGCTCGTACTCCGGAAGGCTCACCGCAGTTTTGTCAGGTCGAAAATTGCCTGTAAGAGGTTTTTCCATAGAGAATGCCTATGTGTACTGCGCCAATATCTCCTCGATCTTCCGTTCGTTTAGATCCTCATGTAACGTGCCGTCAATCATCATGGCTGGAGCGTGATCACACGCTCCCAGGCAAACGATGGGCAACAAAGTAAACTGCCCGTCGGAAGTTGTGCCGCCTACCGATGTACCCAGCCTGTCGCAGAGGCGATCCCGCATCCGTTCAGAGCCCATGATCCAACACGAGACGCTGTCGCAAATAAGTGCGACGTGCCGTCCCACCGGCCTCCGGCGGATCAGGTTGTAAAACGTCGCTACGCCGTCCAGGTTGGCAACGGAAAGCCGCAGGAGGTCTGAGAGATCGTGCAGTTTTTCATCCGATACCCATCCCTGGTGCCGTTGAACGATCAGCATCGCTTCGATAGCGACGGCCTGGGTGTTCGGATAGTCGGCAAGTTTCGATTCGATCTCCTCACGTTCCTCCGCAGTCAGCATCGCTTCCTCCTCCTCATGCTTTCTTCACCGGTCTATGTCCGCGAGCACATAATCAAGACTTCCCAGAATCGCCAGGAGGTCCGGGATCATCAATCCCCGGCACAGCAGCGGCAGCATCTGCATGTGTGCAAACGATGGGGCGCGAATACGAGTCCGATAGGAACCAGTGCCTCCATCGCTTATCAGGTAGTAGCCGTTGTTGCCCTTGGTTCCTTCGATTGCCGCCATGGCTTCGCCGGCCGGAATCACGGGACCCCAGCTCACGCCAAGGAAATGATGGATGAGCGTTTCGATATCGTGCATGGTTCGCGGCTTTGGCGGCGGGGTGGCCAGCGGATGGTCCGCGTTGCATGGGCCGCCCGGCATTTCATCGACGCATTGCTGGATAATCCTGAGGCTTTGGCGAATCTCCTCGACGTGTACGGTCGCGCGATCGTAACAATCTCCCGAGCGGCCAACAGGTATATCGAATTTGAGCTGGTCGTAGCAGGCATAGGGTTGTTTCTTGCGAAAATCCCAATCGAGACCGCACGCGCGCAGGTTCGGACCTGTCATTCCCCACTCAATTGCTTCCTCTACCGTGCAGCTTCCAATACCCTGCGTGCGCGCCTTGAACAGACGGTTGCGCATGACAGTGCGATCGTATTCGTCGAGCCTGGCCGGCAGGTAGTTCAGGAAGTCTCGGAACAGGCGGTCCCATCCGTTTGGCAGGTCCTGAGCCACACCACCAATGCGGAACCAGTTGGGGTGCATGCGGGCACCGCAGACCGCTTCGACGATGCCGAACGCTCGTTCGCGGTCGTTGAACATATAAAACACGGGTGACATCTGGCCAAGATCCTGTGCGAATGTGCCGTACCACACCAGATGGCTGATGATACGGAAGAGCTCCGCCATCATGACCCGAATCATATTTCCGCGCGGAGGCACGGTGATGCCCGCCAATTTCTCGACCGCTATCAGGTACGCAAAGTTGTTCATCACCCCGCCCAGATAATCCACGCGGTCGGTGTACGGGATATAGGTATGCCATGTCTGGCGCTCGCCCATCTTCTCGGCGCCGCGGTGATGAAAGCCTATGTCGGGGATAGCATCGACAATCTCCTCGCCATCTAACTGCAGAATGATGCGCAGAACGCCGTGCGTGCCGGGGTGCTGCGGACCAACATTCAGAAAAATGAAATCGGAATCCTCGTCTTGTCGCGACATGCCCCATTCTTCTGGGCGGAACTGCAATGCTTCCTGCTCGGCGTCCTGCTTTTCGTCAGGCAGAGTAAAGGGGCCCATCTCCGTGGCTCGTGCCGGATGGTCCTTACGCAAGGGATGTCCCGACCACGTCCTTGGCATGAGAATGCGCGTCAGATGCGGATGTTGGTCGAAGACGATACCAAACATGTCCCACACCTCCCGCTCATACCAGTTGGCCGCAGGACAGATGTCAGTGATCGTGGGGAGTGAGAGTTGATTCTGGTTGAGCGCGACCTTCAACCGAACATACTCGTTCCGTTCAAGAGAGTAGAGGTGGTAAACGACGGTGAAGTCACTCGGCGGCTGGCCGTCGCGGTGCGTGCGGCCGCGTTCGTCAATTGCCGTAACGTCATAAAACATTCTGTACGGTTCTGGAATACTCGAATGGAGCGAGCGAATGGCCTCATGGATGTCGGTCTTCGAAACCCAGAACGTCGGAACTGCGTCGCAGACAGGCTGGGGTGCAGCCGTAGGACCGAGTTCATTCCGTAGTTCCTGATCGACGAGAAGGCTGCACATCATTCACACCGCCGGTACGGCTAAACGTTATCGGGGGGCCGGAGCACAGTAAGCGATTGCCGCTGTGCCCATTTCGTATCACGCATCGAAGGCATATCAGGCCGCTGCACTCCTTGCGGCCCGATGACCCAACTGAGGGGCCGCTTCTCTTTTCCTATCGCATCGCGCAATAACAGAACGCCTTCGAGAAACGCGTCGGGCCGAGGCGGACATCCGGGGACATAGACATCTACCGGGAGGATTTTATCTACGCCCTGCACCACGCTGTAGATGTCGTACATGCCGCCGGAATTAGCGCATGACCCCATGGAAATGACCCAACGCGGCTCCATCATCTGTTCATAGAGGCGCTTGATGACCGGTGCCATCTTGATAAATGGCGTACCCGCGATCACCATAAGATCCGCTTCCCGTGGCGTACCACGGATCACTTCAGCACCGAACCGGGAGATGTCATATTTGCTTGTGATGCTTGTGGCCATCTCCACGAAACAGCAGGAGAGGCCGAAGTTGAACGGCCAGACAGAGTTCTTGCGGCTCCACGCCACAAGATCGTCCACTCGGGACAGAACGAGAGTGCGGCGGATCGCCTCCTCAAGGTTCCCATCGGCCTTCTCAGCCTGCAGAGCATCAGCAGGCCGACTGATCGACCAGCGCATGGCACACCGCCTGTTGCTAACTCACCATCCGTCTGCTTCCTTGTCTCCAATCAAGAGCGCCGACGCGCCACAAATAGAGGAGCGTCGCGAGCAGTACCGTGATGAACAGCAGTGCCTCGGCGTAACCAGCCCATCCGGTTTCTCGGACAGCGATCGCCCAGGCAAATAAAAACACCGCTTCAAGATCGAAAATAACGAAGAACATCGCGATCAGATAGAACTTTGCCGAGAACCGCACTCGCGCAGAACCTTCTGAGAGGATGCCAGATTCATACGGGGAACCGGTGGCCCGATCATGGTGCCGTTGACCCAGGACAAAGGACAGGCTCAACATGGCCATAACAAGCATGCCGACGATGACGACGTAGACTGCCAGTGGCCAAAAGTTCATGGTCCTGCCTCGATGCAACCCGCCTGCGCTGCACTGACGCGCGAGTATAGATTAGACGAGGGGAGGGTGGCAAGATGTGTCGACGTATGTCGTAAACGCACCGGTTGTCCGACGCAATCGCCGATGATCTTCAGGGCGGACTCCTTGCCAGTTCGCACGGCTACTGAATATATTTCGCGTGACCAGGTCTATTTCCGACGCGAAGGGCACCCCCATATGGGATCTTCTGCAAGCAACTCAACCGACCATTCAGACGATTAAGGAACGACGCGACTTGCTAAATAAATAGCAATCCATCGCAAATCAGAGGTTTGCAAGCCGGATTTCCGCGGTTAATCCTTGATAACAATCGAAATAAAGAGGATTGGCTGGCCAACGTCCGCAGCCCAAATGACGGGACGTCTTTCAGTTTTCAAGTTCCGACGATCGCTCTGGTGTGTTTCTTTTCCATTCCGAGTGTGGCTGTTATCGCGTCATGCGAGGAGCGCCGTTGCATCGTACCGGCGGCCCGCATCCTTTGAGTGGATCTAGTTAGAAATGACTTTCGAAGGTTGTCTGCATAGCAGATTTGCATCTGGGCTATCCACGCGTAGCGCCTTTCCTCCCCAAATGGGGCGCTGATTGCAAGAGGTGCAGGAAAATATGTCCGCAGCAGAGTGAAACACGGAAGTAGATACAAAGGTTCTTAACGACCTAGGGCACTCCGGATTCTCGAATGTTCTGAGGTCCGGGAGCTTTCCGTTTTGGATCGTGTTTACTTTCTCTCTGAGATATGCGGAGTCATTCTTTGCCAAGGATTTCCTTGCCGAAATAGAGGCCACTGAGGACGGCGACCATGCCAGCCCATCCCTTGCCAGCTAGTTCTTGAGCATACTTGAACGACTCAAAGCAGGCAGGTTTGCCAAAGTGCCTATAGAGGAAAATGTACTCGATAAAAAACCATGCAGGTGGGAGCAAAACCCATAAACCGAGAAGCCAGTTTTTCGCTGTACGTCTGTCAGGTGCCTCTTTTTGGTCACGTTTGCAATCCGCTTCCTCGCGGAGCCATTCAAATCCCTTGGACAAAGAGTAAATGGCACCTACCAGGCCTACACCTGTGACAGCAAGTGCCATCCATCCATGAGAGTTGAATGTGCCCACCATGCATTCGGCAGGAACGCCCTCAGCCAGCAAAGCAATCATCGCCGTTCCTCATGGGAGACATTCTACAGAGCGCGACGGGAGAAACGATAAAGCGCTGTTGATCGGCATCACCGATTTCTGAATCAGATTGAAAATCACAAACACGGCTTTTGGATGGCTCGGGATATTTATAGTTGGAATTGTGTTGGCTTCCTCGAATCGAGACAAGCCACCGTTGCCACCCACTATCTTGCCCTCTGACAGTGAATCATCTGAGAAAAACTTTCTCAATATGGCTGCACAGATTCAGCGAGTGAGGTGTCCAATTTCTCATACGGGATCGCTTCGGACCTTTCGCTGCTGCGTTCCTTGAGCCCTTAGACGCGCCGTGTTCCGCTGGTAACTCTATTGCAATAACCCGGGATTTCTGTGAGGACGACGCAGGAACTCATGCGTTACGCCTCACCCAGGCGTAACTCTGAGCTAAAACCCGGGCGTTTCAAGCACAGACATTTCTAGTACCCGGCTGTCTTCCTCAACCTGCTTCCATGTGCTGTCAATTTGATCTTGTCCGATGCCTCCCACGATCTCGCTGGATTGCGGGCCAAGATCCTTTTCTTGGATGACACCATCCTGGGTGACGACAAAGGTCATGACGCCGCTGGAGCGATACTGGGCCCGGGTAAGCGAGAAACGCAAACCCTCCCGGGTTCTTGAGCATGCGGTAGTAATAGCCATGGTAAGGAGTTTTGTTTCCGGAGGTATCGTAGCCTTCTCGGCTTGCCTGGGCGAGCATGGCTCCGGCCGGACTTGTCGGTTCGCCCGACTTCGTCTCCCAGTAGAGACCATTCTGCTTCCCTGCATCACTGACAACGCGCTCCGCATAAATCCCTGCCGAATGTCCGTCGTGTGAGGATGCGGCATAGTCGCGTTGAACGGCAACGACTCCCTTGCAAACTTCGATCGCGGATAATTCGTTACTGCCGATCCTGCGGTAAACGATCTCCTGCTGACCAGCCGCACCGTCGAAGTACCATTTGCCCGCATTGTCAACGAGTGGAATCGGCAGCGGCCAATCGTCAGCTCCAACATTGAGTGTGAACTGATGCGATCCGGATTCTACGAGAGCGTGCTTAGCGTCATATTTGGCAAGAAAACGGTCACGCGCCGCCTCATCTGCGACGCTGTCCGGACGAGATAATGGCATCGCTTCCAGCGCCCAGCGGAGAGCACTACGTACGCCTGTCCAGGACTCAGGTTTCGCGGGTGGCATGAAGCGATTAACGGCCCGAAGTGGGAGCCCCATAAGGAATACCTTTGAAGACCTAAATACCCTTATGCTCAAAACCACGCACTTTACCAGCGCTTGTCTCCGCCACTGTTGAGCTATCGGACGCCGTCACAGGCCGCAATCTCTTCGATACCGGCGCCTCCTGTGCTGGACATGCCAGCGACGTAGCAAATCCCGCGGTGGCGCCTGCAAGGCCTCCGATGAAGGCACGCCTTCCCGGCAAAAAATTCTCTGAGTTGGCGAATCCGTCGTCTCGCGAGTTCATCGTTCAAAATCTCCTATCGACGCAATGGTTTCGAAATTGAACCGCGGCTATTTCTTTCGCTGAGCCGTTGCGACATGCCGTGGAGTTCCCCAGTAAATAAAGCTTCCGAATCGCGTAGACGTCACAATATCGATTGCACCATCGTGATTGAGATCGACTGCCAGCACATCCGATCCGACACCGCTATGTGTATCGATCAGCTGTGGAATGAGCTCCGCTCCACCCGGTTCCTGACGGTTTCGAACCGTCTTATACCAATAGAGAACGGGTGCGCCTCGTGGGTCCGGGTCGAGATTCGTGTCGAGATGAGAGAAATAACGTTTGCCGACAATAAAGTCCGGGATCCCATCACCATCGACATCGGCAAAGCCTGTGCCATGAAGCTCTGAGAATGTGACGCCGCCGGCGTTCTTTGTTGAGAAGTCATCCATTACCATATGTTCGACAAAGGTAATCTTGCCCTGCGGATCCCGCTTTTGCTCATACCAGGCGAGCCCCCAGCCGTGTGCGTTAAGCGAGGTGACAACGTCATTGAGCCCGTCTCCGTTCACGTCGTAGACAGCCATAACACTGCCCCCCATCATCCCTCGTCCGAAATGGGCAAAGGCAGCTGGATGATAGGTCCACGTTCCTGAATCAGCTCCTACTGCTGGCTGTTCCCACCATCCATATGGATTGACAATATCCATGCGGCCGTCGCCGTTTACATCGCCAACGCCTATACCGTGACTCGCTCCATAGCCGTTTTCCGAGATGTTGTGTACTGTCCACTTATCTGTAGGATTGGAGGCATCGGGTTTGGCATATCGCACGCGCCCATCTCCGGAATAAACCAATTCCGGCCTTCCATCGCCATCGATGTCCCGCAGAACCGCAATCTCGCTCTGAACGCCAGTGCCCACTTCAAACTTTTGCCAGCGCCGATTCTCACCCTTTGGATTGATGTAGAGCTGCACTCCGGGGCCACCGCCAAACATAACTGTGATTACATCAGGCCATCCATCTCCATTGAAATCTGCCGCGAACTCCATCGTGGAGTTGGTTGCAAATTCAGTTGTCGGGTTGGAACTGAGGGCGTAATAAATCTCACGGGACTTTCGGTAATCAGGGCCGTAATAGATGTATGGCCCGGAAATAACATCGAGCACGCCGTCGTGGTTGAAATCGGCAGCCGCCGTACCCCACGAATAATAGAAGTCGTTGAGTCGCTGCTTCCGAAAGCCTGACCCGAGCTTCTCTTCATCGCGCACTTTCAGCGACATGTCCATGTAAGCAGTCCCGCGAAAATGCACTGCACCTTTGCCGCCCGCATATAGCGCAATAGGTCCATAGCCGCCGTCTTCGGCGATTGCGCCTTGCTGATGTCCATTATTGAGAAACGACCTGACTGTATTGGCGTCGAAGAATATCTCTACACTGTTCCATTCGTGGGGACGAAGCGAGGTGTCTGCAGCTTTTAGCGGAAGATCGACATTCGATGTCGGTGGCCTTGGCCTGTTATCACCCTGCGATTGCGAGGGCGGGGGCGTCACGCGAGCCAGCAGACCGCCGCGCGCCAGTTTGTCGCGCTTTTCGATCTCTCCGCCAGGCCCGATCGTTACAGAGTATGTAGTCAACGACGAATCGCTCAGTGAGACATAGAAGCCTTTCATGCCTCCATCCGGCGTCTTTTCAGCACGCAAAAGAACGCCCGCCTCGCAGCCTTCCTCACAGCGGAACTCCGTGTAAAGGCTGATGTCCTGGTAGGACTTGTCGAGCACCAGCCATCCGCTGCCACCATCGCTCGGTGTTCCCGTGATAGTTCCTGCATCGGCACTCCACGTCGCATGGCCAAGCGTATGCCAGCCTTTGGTCGTGGACCCGGTAAATTTGACATCAGGCATGAAGGAAGGGCCGGATGAAAAAGCGACGGCCGTTGCGAACAATACTGTGAGCAAAGGCAACAGATTCTTCTTCATGAATATTCCTCACACTCATTACATCTCAGAATCCAAAAACACCGTAGGAACGCTTTCGCGGTTTATCGGGCCACTTTTGGATTAATTAAATATTGCGTATGGTGCACGATATGATGCTTATTGTGCGACGGCAAGTATAAGACGGAGCTAGGGATATGGTCAAACGCAATTGAAATGTCTGTTCTTCGACGGAACTATATGACTAGTGCGTTCCAGCAAAGCGTTTTGTGGAGTACACAGTGAGAATCGCCAGGATTGTCGAAATCTGATTCGCCGTATTGACAGTTTCAAGATCGCCATTCTCGGCGCTGCCCTGTTGGTTGGGCACCTACACGCGCAGGTAGAGTACGTTGATCCGACCATTGGCAATGCAGGTATCCTCCTTGTTTCAACTCGCCCGGCAGTTTTATTTTGCGAACAGAATGGTGAGGATGTATCCCAGACGGACCGATGGAGTGGACGATCAAATTCGCTCGGGTTCACGAAGCAGCTGATGTCGTAGTAAGCCGTCAGCGTCCTTTGATCGCCGGGCTTATTGCCGTTGCAGATGCGGTTAGGCCGAAGGAATGTGCCGGTGTTGAGCGAGGCGTTGGAGGCCATAGAGACGGAGAACGGAGCACCACTCTGCAGTGTCACGATGCCAGTCAGGTCCCAGCCGCCGATCAGACCGTCGACAAACCCATTCACGCTTCCACCATATTGCCGTCCGCGGCCGAATGGAAGTTGGTAGACAGGACTGAGGGTAAAACGGTGGCGATGGTCGAAGTCCGACAGACCATAGTCAGCGGCCAGGTTGCGAGGGTTCTGGATGTTGATGCGCGATTCACTGGACGATGAATTGCCACCAGAGCCCTGATCGATGCTGCGGCTCCAGGTATATGCGGCGAGGTACTGCAGCCCATGCCATGCGCGTTGCTCAGCAGAGAGCTGGAGAGCGTTGTAGCTGGAAACGCCACGATTTTCCCAGGACTGGATCGTCGAGTAAGCAGGATAGGGCGAATTGGTCTGGACGTTTCCAGGTCCGGGGATCGGCACATTCTCATTAATAGCTATGCCGAGGTGAGTTCCCTTCGAACCGACGTACGAACCGCGTACAACAAGAGAGTTCGTAACCTGATGCTCGAGGGTGAGGTTCCACTGATTGACGTAAGGAGTTGGGTTTTGCAGTGGAAAGTAGACGACGACCGGCACGTTGCTCGCTGAAGGCGACAGCGGAATGCCGGTGGATGTGCTGAGGCAGGTAACGGTCGATGAGCAGGTTGTGCTAAACGTCTGGGCGAACGGATAGTTCAAGAAGAGACGTGCGGAAGATCCGGTTCCCTGTTCGTCGAAGAAGTAAGCGCCAAAGGCACTGCGTAGAACTGTTTTGGTCCCGAGTTTGTACGCGAGGCTGACGCGCGGGGTGAAGTTAAGCTTGCGCGTCTGAATGATCGCGCGGCTGTATCCTCCCTGGTCGGCAAGCACCACCTTTCCCGTGCCGCCAGCAACCTGCGAGATCGTGCCTCCGTCAGGCACAAAGTTCGAGATGCGATTCTTGCGATCGATGGGAGAGGTGAAGAGATCGTAGCGCAGGCCGAGCACCAACGTGAGGCGTTGTGTGAGGCGCCATGTGTCCTGACCATACGCGCCGAAGTCGGTATAGCTGACATAAGGCATGCCCTGCGGGAGGATTGACTTGGTCGAACTCACAGGAACGCCGAGAAGAAAGTCGGCAAAGCCCGAGCCACCTGCAGAGGAACCATTATTTGTATAGGCTCCACTAAAGCTCAAAGCACCAGAGGGGGCCGAGAGCTGATTGAATCCGAAGTTGTTATGCACTCCGCTGAAACCGAAACGGAAGGTATGAGCCCCGTAGTTGAGCATGACATTGTCGGAGATCTGGATCGTATTCTGAGGAACAATTTCGGGTTGAAAGCTCGCGCTGTAGCCAGTGAAACCAGAGATGGTCAGGCTCGACATGCCGGAGCCGTCCGTGTTCGAAGCTGTATTGGCGCCCTGGAGACCGAGTGCCTGTGCCGTGTTGTATCCCTGGTCCAGCGGGTTTACGCGCAGATCGAACCGTGTATATCCCACGGCCAGTTCATTCACCAGCGCTGAGGAGAATACATGTGTCTCCTGCAATGTCGCCTGCAGGCTTGGCGCATGGTTAATGCGGTTCGCCCCGACCCCAGCGCCGGAGGCAAAGGCCAGCGGATTGAAGACACCGTTAATCTTCACCGGAGTTTTGGGAAAGGTCACGTCGGCGGTCCCGCTCGTAAACTGAGCAAACATGCTGTCCTTCGGCGAGATTACGTAGTCAACACGGACGTCATATTGGTTCTGCTTATTGACCAGCAGGTTATTGAAGCGGAAGTTGTTCGCATTGCCCGGCAGATTTGGCAGAGGCAATATCTGCAGTAGGTTCACCGCGACCGGATCGAATCGTGATGGATTGATCTGGTTGTTCGCAAACTGTGTGCGGGTCTTGGTTGTCGCGTTATACGTCGCGGGGTCGTAGATCGTTGCAAAGCCCTGGAAGTTTCCCGATCGCATTGCCGTGGTGGGCACACTGGCAATGCCAGTTGGCGCGGTGTGGGTGATCAGTCCTTGATAGTCGCCGAAGAAGAAGAGCTTGTCGCGCTTGATTGGACCGCCGAGCGACCCGCCAAACTGATTCTGCTGAAAGATTGGCTTGGCGGCATCGAAATAGCCACGTGCATCGAGCGCGGAGTTGCGAAAGAACTCAAATGCAGATCCATGGAATTTGTTCTCTCCGGAGCGGGTGATGATATTGACAACCGCTCCGCCTGCGGCAAACTGTGCGTCGGAGTTGCCGATCTGCACTTTGAACTCCTGAATGTCTTCTAGGTTTGGAAAGACCTTCGCGGTACCGACGGATTGATCGACGTTCTGGATGCCGTTGATCATGTAGAGATTGAAGCTGCCGCGTGCACCGTTGGCGGTGATCGAGGTTCCGGCACGCTGGGTCTCGTTGCCGCCTCCAGAGGCGCGGACGCCACCGACTGAACCCGAGTTAACGCCGGGGACCAGGAGGGCGAGCTGAGAGAAGTTGCGGCCGTTGAGCGGCAGCTGAATCACGGGCTCGTGAGAGATGACGTTGCCAAGTTCGCCGGATTCGGTATTGAGAAGAGGAGCACCGGTTGAGACGTTGACGGTTTCGGTGACCTGACCTACCTTGAGCGTAAAGTCCTGGTTTAGCACCTGGCCTACCTGCAGGGTTAGACCGCTGCTAAGCGCACTATCAAAGCCGGTGGCGCTGATCTTGATGGAGTAGGTGCCCGGCTTGAGGAAGCCGGCGGAGTAGAAGCCCGAGTTGCTAGTCGTGAGCTTCGTTTCAACGTTGGTCAGCTGCTCCACAATGGAGACCGCTGCGCCGTTGAGGACATCTCCTTGCGAATCGGTGACGCGGCCTGAGATAGTTCCAGTGGAATTAACCTGAGCCGAGACGAGGACGGTGCTGATGACGATGAGCGCCAGCGTGTAGACCGCCTTGCAGCAGACTTTCCAGTTGAATTCACGTAGGTTGGAGACCTTATCTAGCGTTGTCGCACCGACTCGTAGATTATTCATAGACGTTCCCTCTTGCATCGCTGCGGCCGCGTCAGCTCTGAAATTTACCGCCCACGCGGACACGGAGTTGTTTCGCACGAAACTATACGCATCTGCATATTTCTTGTCTACATATCGGATACAAAATATGCGATCGCCTCTCAGGTTTTTGATAGAGAGTGGTAAAGCAATAGTATTTTCGGTCAGTATCCATCCTTTATAAATAACTGTAACTTATTGCTACAAGTGTACTTAGTTGCGTATCTCGCTAGGCAGGTCGAAGATTAAATACTTGCAGAATATCTGCTCATAGCGGTGTAGACATATTGCATACACAATGCAGCTTGGAGAGGTTGAAGGGTGATTGAAAATTCTGTGTATGCTGCTCGTGTACAGGAAAGTCGATATTCTGGAACTTCATGAGAACCAAGACGAAGGCTAGACCGAGCAAATCGAATTACACCATTCGCGAGAAGGCATATCAGTACATTCAAAGCCGCATTGCCTCAGGTGATCTTCCGTCGGGCGGCGCTATCTCGGAGCTTTTGCTTGCCAAAGAGCTTGGGAGCAGCCGTACCCCGGTCCGCGAGGCGATTAGTCAGCTCGTATCTGAAGGCTTACTAGAGCAGGCGCCGAACCGCGGCACGGTAGTGGTGCGGTTAACGCGCGAGGACATCGTGGACCTGTACGAGCTGCGCGAGGCGTTGGAAGTCTACGTAATTGCGAAGGTCACGCGCGAGCAGCTTCCTGGTGAAGATATCAAGCGACTTGAGCAGCTGTCGGACGGCATCCTGTCGCTTGTGGATGAGCTCGAGGCCACAGGTGAGCCCTATCTCAATACGGAGCAGATGCAGCGTTTCGTTGCGGCAGACCGCGGATTTCATACCCTCCTGATGGCGTTTTCGTTCAACCCGCGCATACGCAAGATTGTGGACGAGACCAGGCTGCTGATTCGCATCTTTGCAATGCGGCGTTTGGGTTATGGCGCGGAGAAGCTACGTAAGATTCACGGGCAGCACGCGGCGATTATTGAGGCGATTGTGAGCAAAGACCCGGAGCTGGCGATGCATCGTCTTGCAGAGCATATTCAGATATCGCGGCAGGAGAGGCTGGATGAGTTCGACCGCAATCGGCGGGCAAGCGCGATCGAGCGAAGCTATTCGGACCTAAATCTCTGAGGTGTCAGCTGCGGGCCATAGAGGCGTCACTGTATCTATAGGGTCGCGCGTACCACGGAGTCGTCGTGAGGCGACCAGCGTGAGCAGGCCAATAACGAGATAGATCGCGGCAGTGGCACTGATACACGCGCTCATGCCAACCTTTGCCGATCCGAGGGCGATGATAATGGGTGCGAGGCCACCGCCGAGCCATCCGAGCGAGTTGGCAATACCTGCAGCAGTGCCACGATTTTGAATGGCAACAATGTCGTAGATGCCGGCGATAATGTTGGCGTCGTAGAGGCCCTTGAAGTAACCAAAGCCAATCATGGCAAGAACAAGCACGGGGATGGAAAGCGTCCATCCGGTAAGGAAAAGAAACGGAGCGCCAAGTAAAAGACCGATGGCCTGAGTAAGCTGCCTGCCTCCGCCGTGATGGCGCGAGAAGCGGTCGGCCAGGTAGCCGCCGCAGAGCACACCGAGAAACGACGCGGCCTGCAGGTAAAGGCTGGCGTTGAGGCCTGCCATTGAGAGGCTCATGTGGAATTTTTTGTAGAGGAAGGTGGGCAGCCAGGTGAGGAAGACGACCGCCACAAAGTTCGCTCCCATAAAGATGCCGATGAGTAGCAGCACCATACGATTGCCAAGGATCTCGCGAAGGGCCTGCGCGGTGGATGTCTTGAGTGGCTGGCGATCAGCGGCAAGTTCGGACTGTCCGCGCCGGGGTTCGCGCAGTAAGAACATGAGGATAATGCCCAGCGCAATGCCGCAGCCGCCAAAGAAGATGAAGCTCGAGCGCCAGCCGCTGTATTGGCCGACGAGTGCGGAGATGGAACCCCCAGCGATGCTGCCGGCATAAACGGCGGTCTGATGCAGCGACATCGCGCGCGAACGCGTGGAAGGGCCGTGGTAATCGCTGATCATGGACATGGCGGCTGGGAAGTAGAAGGCCTCGCCGAGACCGCCGAGTGCGCGGCACCAGACCATGCTTTGATATGTGTGTGCAATGGCGGTCGCTCCAGTCACGGCCGACCAAAAGATAAGGCTGCCGAGGATCAGCCATTTGCGCGAGAACCGGTCGGTTATCCATCCGGTGAAAGGACCGCACAGAGCGTACATCCACATAAAGCAGGAGCCGAGGATGCCGAGCTGGACATCAGTGAGATGCATCTCCGTCTTGATTAGGGGGAAGACGGAGAAGATAGCCTGCCGATCAGCGTAGTTGAACAGGAAGACGAACCATAGAAGTCCGATAGTGATCCACTTAGTGCGCGTGTTGGACGACGCTGATTTCGGCACGGCTTCTCCTGTAATTGTGGCCCTGGCTGTACGGCTCCGGAGGTTCGGCAAGCACAATCGTTATAGACGATCGAATGCTTTTATGTCGACATTTATCAGGATTATCCCTTATTGACGATTAGCGCCATCGACGTAATCGAGCTACCGAGAGTAGAACCTACACATGTAAGTTATTGCAAAATAACGGTATATTTCTGATTGCGGAATAGTTCGCGTGACGAACACAGGCTAAAATTCTGTATTCGCGCTGTCGACATAGTGGTTGATTTATGTGTATAGTTACATCTGCTGGGCAGCGGAAAGCGCTGTCTGAGATGATTTGCACTAGTTAGAGTCTTCGGTTGATGCGCTCAGGTTCGGCCTGTCCTGCTGTTTTGTGTAAGGTGAATCCTTTGACTTCTTTTCGTGGTGTGTACGCTGCTTTACTCTCTCCGCGAGCCAGCGATGGCGAGCTCGACACGACCTCGTTTCGGCAGCAGGTCATCGAACTGAACAGGTTTAGCCTTCGCGGTTATGCGATCAACGGAGCGACGGGCGAGTTTACGATCGTCTCGGATGCGGATGTCGATGAGCTGGTGCGCGTGGCCCGGCAGGAGGCGCAGGATGCGGAGATACTGTGCGGTATCGGCGCTGGCGATCTGCGTCTTACAGTGAGACGCGCACGCGTTGCGCAGCTTGCAGGTGCGCATGCCACGTTGCTTCCCATGCCAAACTTCTTTCCTTACCGCGAAGATGATCTGGCGGCGTACATCTCGGCGGTAGCGTCTTCAGTTGAGTTACCGATTCTGCTGTACAACCTTCCGCAATTCACCTCAGGCCTGCATGTCGACACAGTTCTTTCGCTCTTCGCGAAACACTCCAACATTGTGGGCATTAAGGACTCTTCGGGTTCATTGGATATCGTGCGCGCCATGACTGCGGCTGGCCTGACGCATGCGCGTTTGATTGGCAACGACTCTGCGCTGTCGGCAGCGCTTGTGGAGAGTGTTTGCGATGGCGTGGTCTCGGGAGTGGCCTGCACACTGCCGGAGCTGATGTCTTCGCTGTTTGCAACGGGTGGACATGGCAATGCGTTTGAGACAAAGAGCCATCTGCTGAACGAGTTCATTGATCATCTGGGGCCGTTGCCTACTCCGTGGGGACTTAAGGTGACTTCGGCGGTACGTCACTTTACACGCGAGAGCTACCCGTTTCCGCTAAGCACAACGCGTGAGGTTGAGGTGACTGAGCTTCGCGAATGGTTCAGAGGATGGTACAAACAAACTCACACGTAAATCTGTGTCTGAGCAGCTGCGGTGAGTGATACAGGTGCTCAGACAGATCATCTCATCAGGCAGGCGAGACGCCGCAGAGCGAGACCTCCATGCCCATGGCACGGAAGCACTCTGCTTTCGCCATCATGGCCTCGTCAGCGGTGGCTGCATCGTTAGCGTATGCAACGTGGATGTGGTTTGCCTTGTGCTGCGCCATCATCTGGTTGCGTGAGACGCCGTGCAGCACGGCACTCATCATCGGCCACTGCCGCGTGGTGATGGACCAGCGTCGCTCGGTCTCCTGCTCAGGTAAACGGACGACGGTCCCGCGACCGAGATCGGCCTTCAGCCTGTCGTTTTCGATAAAAACGCGACTCCATACGATCTCGCCGGGATGGCTGTTGCCCGTAAGAGTTCCGCCGCCAAGACGGAAGTACATGGGCGGTTGGCGTTCGCTGCTTGCGTCGGCATATCCATTGGCGAAGTGCGCCGCAGGCACGGCTCCCGAGATCTCAAGCACCCAGACGAAACTACCGTCGAAGTCTTCTCCAAAGCGGAGGTCGTGCAGTGTGTTCTCGGGCGGAAGACCAAGCGTGTTCCATATTCTGTGCGTGACGAGAGCGTCGATGCCTGCACATTCGTCGACCTCGTTGAAGTGAGGAAGCGCTGTGCCGGCAAAGAGCTCACGCTTTCCATCAGCGGAGAAGACAGGTGGACGCTCCGTGTTGTTGAGCAGGCCTTCGGCGAGATCAGAGGCGGGAAGCACATCTTTCAATCCCTGCTGATACTGAATGCCTATGGCGGCGCAGCCGAAGTTATCGGCGATGCGTACGGCGGCGATGTACATCTTGAGCTGCAGCAGCACCTGGGAGCGTGTGAGCTCGGTTGCTTCGTCGGTGCCAAAGGCGAAGCGCATGCCGCGATGCTGGAGCCATTGGAAGGTGGCCTCTACCTCGACATCGCTTACCTGCGTGGCGGCGTAGGCGAGCGAGCTCTGGCTGAGCCGCTCCTTGAAGATGCCTGTCCGGTGCAGTAGATGGTCTGGCACAATGGCGTTGAACATTCCCATGCAGCCTTCGTCAAAAACGCCGATGATGGCCTTCTCTTTTTTGAGACGAGCGGCTTCTGCTTCTCCAATCTGTGATGCGCGGCCAGTTGCCCCCTGAAAGGCATGGACGTGCGAGCGATCGTGCGTGACGGTTCCTGTGCGCATCCACTCCTGGAGTCCGTTCAGGAAAAACTCGTCGGCAAAGTCGACGCTCCAGAGGGAAGAGTAGGCGATGCCTGCCTTGGTGAGCGACCCATTGAGGTTGAGCAGACCGACGAGGCCGGGCCACTGTCCACTCCAGTTGGCGACAGTGAGGATAGGGCCTGTATGCGTGGTCAGGCCTGGAAGCACATGATGGCTATACTGCCAGACGGCCTCCGCCACAATGAGAGGAGCGTCTTCGGGGATGCTCTTAAAGACGTCCATTCCATAACGTTGCGAATCGAGAAATCCGTGCTTCTTGTCTGGCACGTAGGGGTGAGCACGAACAACCTTTCCGCTGAGACGTTCTACGGATTGAGCCAGGGCTTGTTCCATTGCCGCCTGCGCGGGCCAACAGACTTGGTTGGCGTCGAGGCGAAGGTCGCCGCTGGCTACCAGGTAAATGATCCTATCGTCTTTCATTTGGGAGTTCGACTACCTTTCTATCAACGCGACGGGGTCATCATACGGCATGGGCGCTTCCATTCACTTGAACAACAGTCCCTGGGATGAAACCCGATCCTGTAACGGAAATGGTGACTGGCGCAGCCCCTACAAGAAAACTGGTCGGTGAAAAACCTGCAATGACAGGAACTGGATTATCGACTTCAAGGCTGATCGTTGAGCTGCACTGGCGCTACTGCTGGATCCATTGAGTACAGCCACCTGGAGCATAGCTCCGGTAGCGAGGGAACTTGCGGGTACCACCGCAGTCAACTGTGTCGCTCTGACATAGGTTGTTGGGACGGACACACCATTTATCTGAACAGCACTCGTACTCTGAAACCCACTACCGTTCACCGCGAGCGTCTGGGCTGCAGCTCCCGCCGGAACAGATGTCGGCGAAATTGAAGTAACGGCGAGAGGAAGCGTCGCTGGCGACTGCGGGGTTCCACCATTTGAAACAGCAGGATTCGAGCTGCCGCAACCAGCGATTGCGATGGCTATCGAGAGACATGCCATGGCAGAAAAAAGAGTGCAAAATGAACAGGATTTCATGGTCGAGAGCAAGTATATCCACAACCCCTTGGGTTGCATGTTTTCGCAACTGATTGAAGGAAGAATTGTCCCTAAGATAAGAAGGAAAGCTATATAAGGACATCAGGCTTTTGCCCTCAGCCTAACCGAGGCGATGAGCAATCTCAAGTTCGAATCTACCAACGGTTGCCGCTCGTAAGCTTATAAATAGAAAAGCTAAAATAATGGTCGGCCCTAGTAGACGATTTTCGAACTTTCAGGGGCCAACAATAAATTCTGGAGCCCGCGTTATGCCGTTGGGAATCCGAAGTATGACCTTCCATGCCATTCAATACAACATCAACAGAATGATCGACATGCAGGTGAATCAAGCGGACCGATAAGGCACGTTGGGAGCACTTCTGACATCTCTGTACCAATCGGCTCCCCGATGAGTAACTCGGCCAAGTATGCGTTCATCGAGACCCCAAGGGCCCAAGATTGCTCTGGATTAGCCATCGCGCTCACGAGCCTCTTCATGTGTGATCACCGTTATGCTTGCGAGTGCCATCCTGAGCTGCTCGTTCTTGAGAACAAGCTCACAGATCAGCGCTTGTAGATTCCGAAATCTCTCTTGCCACTCCACTTCGAAGCGTTCGGCTGGGCGGTTGAAATAGTTCACCGTGAACCTCCTTTTGGACCTTAGCTGATTGTTGATCAACCGAACGTAAAGTCGAAAGCCTCCAATGCCGCGGAACAATCGGACGAAGGTATGGAGTTGGCGATACCTTCGTATTGGTTTAAGGCTGTTGCGGGGCCGCAATTCCCTCGGCTGCAAACCGGCCGAATAAGACAGATCAGTTGCCATGCAGTCGCTTCCATTAGGCCGGAGGCGAGAGGACGAGTCTACCGGACGAACGTATCGATCAATACCAAAGTATGGGTTGGACACCAGGCCCAAAGGTGATGCATTCTTACCCAAGCTGCGAAAGCCGTGGACGGTTGGATTTCTATGAGAAATCCCTTCTTGAGAATTAGAGGTTGCGATCGGGACTTAACTGGCGGAGGACTCTGCCTGACGCTAGCTCTGGTTTTGGCTTGTTGTCTTGCGCTCAACGGGTGTCACACCCAGAGAACCGACGCCACCCCAACGATCGAATTTACGAAAATTCCGCCAGCAGCTGAGGGCGGGCGCGAACGAATGGGCACCATTGCGGGACGCATCTCAGGAGCACGGCCTGGACAACAGATTGTCCTCTACGTGCGAAGCGGACCTTGGTGGGTCCAGCCTCGCGTCGAAACTCCGTTTACCCCGATTCAGCATGACTCAACATGGAGCGCGGAAATCCATCTGGGATACGAATACGCTGCACTACTCGTCGACCCGGATTACCACCCGCCGGCTACCATGGATGTGTATCCCGCCTCGGGCGGATCTGTCATCGCGGTCAAAACAGTGAAGGGTGAGGGATCCCTCCCGCCCCTACCCACCAAAACGCTACATTTCAGTGGATACGACTGGAATGTCCGGATGACCTCCGCAGCCCGCGGCGGAGTGGACAATTTGTATGACGCGGACAACGCATGGGTCGACTCGCACGGAGCCTTGCATTTACGTGTTACTAAGAAAGATGGCAAGTGGACGTGCGCCTTTGTCGCGCAAACCCGCAGTCTCGGCTATGGAACCTACGTGTTCACTGTGCACGATGTTTCGCAGCTTGAGCCCGCAGTGGTTCTGAGCGCTCACACGTACGATCTATCGGGAGGAGAGCAGCACTACCGCGAACTAGACGTTGAAATGGGCCGCTGGGGCAATGCTGGAAATCCAGCCAATCTTCGTTATACCATCGTGCCACTGTACGTTCCCGGAAACACGGTGAGTTTTTCTGAGCCTCCGGGCGTGTTTACGCACTCGATGCTCTGGGAGCCGGGTCGGGTCACCTTTAAGACTTTCCGGGGCTCTTCGGCTGGGCGTTCGGTGGCTCGTCCATTCCGCGAACATGTTTTCACATCCGGAGTGCCGTCCCCTGGACAAGAATTATTCACTTTCATGTTCTACGTGGTACCCAGCGACAAGAGCCCTGTTACTAGAGACAATGAACTGGTCGTCGATAAGTTCGCCTATCTGCCCTGAGGTGGCGCAGAAAAGCCATTGGCCATTGGTGTGCATTGCACTTGCACTTTTCGCAGTACTAGGTCCAGTCTCATCAGGGCAACGCCTAAACCCTAACCACGCCGTGTCGCAATACGCGCGGGAGACCTGGGGAGAGAAGCAAGGATTCCCTGACGACGAGGTCACGGCGTTCGCGCAAACTTCAGATGGCTATCTCTGGATTGGTACAAAGAAAGCCTTGATTCGTTTCGACGGGTTGGACTTTAAGGTTTTCCGACAAGCAGTTCCAGGAACCCTTCAAATCGGTGCAGTCCAAGCATTGAAGACAGATTCACGCGGAGACTTGTGGATACTGCTGGAAAGCTCGCAGATATTGCGGCTACACAATGGCAGATTCGAGTTGGGCCGTGAGGGGGCGCAATTTGCGGTTTCGGCGATAGGGACCCGAAGAGACGGCACCACACTTTTCGCCTCACTCACTGGGCTCGGCATTCTTACCTTCGACGGAGAAAAGTACGAAGTTCTGGCTTCGCAAGCGAACAACCTTCCGACGCGAAACTCGATGATCGCTGTGCAAGGCGATGACGACCTTTTTGCACGGTTCAATTGGGCCACCGGTGTGGCCCAGGACCGAGTGGCCGACTCGGCCGTTGTCGCAATCGCAGAAGCCAGCGACAGAAAGATCTGGATGGCCACCCCAGATCACGGCTTCTCGTATTTGTTTGATGGTCGCCTTTCAAGAGTAGCAAAAGGAACAATCGGCGGTAAGACGACCTCTTTGCTTCCCCTCGACAACGGTGAGATGTGGATAGGAACGGACAAAGGTGTTCTGCGATGGGACGGCGCCAAACTCACGCAGATGGGTATTCCGGCCAGCCTGCGTCGAGCCGATGTTCATGCCCTTCTTCGCGGCCACGACTCAAGCATCTGGGTGGGCACCGCCAAAGGACTGATTCACGCGAACCGAGATGAGATTTTGTTTGATGCGAAACTCCCGGGAGATTCCGGGCCAGTTACAGCGCTCTTTGAAGATCGTGAAGGCAATCTTTGGGTCGGAAGGTCAAACGGTATCGAGCGGTTGCGCAGTAGTCTTTTCGCCACCTATCCGGTCGAGGACGGTCGGTCTGAGAGCGGCGGACCTGTTTACG
This sequence comes from Edaphobacter modestus, assembly GCF_004217555.1. Classification (GTDB taxonomy): domain Bacteria; phylum Acidobacteriota; class Terriglobia; order Terriglobales; family Acidobacteriaceae; genus Edaphobacter; species Edaphobacter modestus. The sequence continues at coordinate 3,102,906 of NZ_SHKW01000001.1, read as the reverse complement.
TTGACGAAGATGGACGGGCTTGGTTCGCGCCACTGCAGGGCAGCCTGCACTGGCTCAAAGGGGCAGAGACGGGCACAATCGAGAACAATTCGCTATCCCAAGATGTGGTCTACTCGATTGCCGGAAAGAAGAATGAAGTATGGATTGGAAGGCAGCATGGGGGCCTGACGCGTTTGGCCTTCGGTCCGAAGGAGATAAGTACGCGGGCCTACACTGTGACCGATGGACTTGCGCAAAACAGCGTCTATGCAGTTTATGTCAGTCAGGATGGCGCGGTGTGGTCCGGTACGCTGAATAGCGGTGTCAGTAAACTCAAAGACGATCACTTTACCAACTACACCAAAAACGACGGTCTCATCTCCGATACCGTCTCCTCAATTGCCGAGGGTACGGACGGAAGCATGTGGTTTGGCACCCCAGAGGGTCTTAGCCAGCTCTCAAAGAACGGCTGGCGAAACTATGCTGTCCGCGACGGCCTGACTTCCCCCGATGTCACCTGCCTCCTAGAGGATTCCACCGGTGTTTTGTGGATAGGCACGAGCGGAGGTCTCTCCTTTCTTCGAGAGGGTAGTATTCAAACTCCTCGAGGCACGCAAGAGTGGCTGCGCGAACCAGTTTTCGGAATGGCGCAGGATAGCAATGGGGGGCTTTGGATAGCAACCAGAAACAGGGTGCTGCGAGCGATGCTAAACCGTTTGACAAGTGGGCAGGCGCTCAATGACTCTGCTTTTCGGTTCTATGGGCAGGACGATGGCTTGCGAGGAACAGAGGGAGTGAAGCGCTTTCGTTCTGTCGTGAAAGACGCTGAGGGAAATGTGTGGTTTTCTACAAGCCGTGGCCTCTCAGTTGTGAATCCATATCGAAGCGCCGCCAGTCCTCTACCGGCGTTGCTGCACATCGAAGCGGCTCGGATTGACGGCAGGGAAGTCAATCTGGGACAGTCGATCCGGGTTACACCTGACGAGCGGAGAATCGTGTTTGATTACGTGGGATTGAGTCTCGCGAGTCCCGAAAGAATCCGTTATCGCTATCGGCTCGAGGGATTCGATCGTGGATGGAGTGAAACGGTCAGCACTCGGGAAGCCACCTTCGACAATCTGAGCCCCGGTACGTATCGATTCCGAGTCATATGCAGCAACAGCGATGGTATTTGGAATAGCGAAGACGCTTCGATTGAATTCTCAGTCCTGCCGGCGTTTTATCAGACGAATTGGTTCCGTCTGGCGTGCATCGCCGGATTTCTGGCGCTGCTGTGGGGCGTTTATCAAATGCGGGTTCACCACTTGCAGGAGCAGGAGAGGAAATTCCGCGACACAGTAGAAACCATGCCGGCCCTGGCTTTCGTTGTCGACCGCAGGGGCAATCGCACGTTCTTCAACAGGGGATGGCTTGAATACACCGGCTTGAGCTCGGAACAGGCCTCAGGTTCAGGATGGGAGGTGGCGGTTCACCCCGACGATCTCAAGCGCGTCACCGAACGATGGCGCGAGTCGCAGATGACTGGCGAACCGCTGGATTATGAAGCGCGGCTTCGGGGCGGATCGGACGGAGTCTATCGCTGGTTCCAGACACGCGCCCGGCCTCTGCGCGATAACCGAGGCAAGATCGTGAAGTGGTGTGCAGTGGCGAACGACATTGAAGATCGCAGACATGCGGAAGAGCTACAGGCAGAACTTGCACACACCAATCGGGTCAGCACACTCGGAGAACTGGCGGCCTCAATCTCTCACGAGTTAAAGCAACCGATTTGCGCGGCCGTGACCTATGCGCAGACCAGCTTGCGATGGCTGAACCGCGACCAGCCGGACCTGGACGAGGCGCGCCGGGCAACAGCAGAGAGCGTGAAGGACGGGGTGCGTGCAGCCAACATCATCGATCGTTTGGGGTCGTTGTTTAAGAAGACTCCTCCACAGCGAGAATCGGTCGACGTGGACGAAATCATCGGCGAAATAGTCCTGCTGCTGCGGGGCGAAGCCAACCGGTATGACGTTTCGATTCGTACGGACCTTGCCGCCGATCTTCCCAAAATCACGGCGGACCGGGTGCAACTGCAGCAGGTACTGATGAACCTCATGCTCAATGGTATCCAGGCAATGAAGGAGACCGGCGGAGTGCTCACGGTCAAGACGGGACCAGGCGAGGGCGGTCAAGTGCTGATCTCAGTCAGCGACACCGGAGTAGGATTGCCGGCCGGAAGAGCGGACGAGATCTTCAATGCCTTCTTCACCACTAAAACTCAAGGCACCGGCATGGGGCTGGCGATCAGCCGTTCAATCGTGGAATCGCATGGTGGCCGTTTGTGGGCCACATCCCACGACGGACGAGGCGCAACGTTTCATTTCACTCTGCCAACCGCAGTCGTGGAAGTGTCTGCGGCAATATGATTCCGAGTATCGGGGTAAGCGCTTGGTCCGGGCGGTTGTTGTGAGTGTGTTGGTGGAGGAGAGTGTCTCAAATAGGTGTCCACCTAATTTAGGTGGACACCTATTTATGCTTGAGTCGTGATCGTAGGCGTGTTGATGGTGACGTTCCATGGCAACAACTCAGCGATCCGTGTGATGGGATGGTCGGCGAGGAGACCGACAATCCGCCCGCAAGCACTGCTTCAGCCATGAACACATCATCGCGGAGCCAATCGACGATGTACACCCGGCCAACACCCCACGCTTACCATAAAGGGGTGTGGAGAGAACGTCTGAGAGCGCGAACCGGGCTCTTTTGGCAATGACGATTCATCCTTCTTTAACCTCTGCGTTCAGAACCGACCTTCCGAGATCCAGCGGCCCACTTCATCAGCCACCGAGAAGGGCCGAGAGTGATTCCTCCCGTACAGTTCGCCAAGTGCGTAGGCGTTTCGCTCTAGGGGTATCTCGAAGTAGCCGCCTCCGCTTAAGAAGCCCCGGAGATAAAGATCGGCAAACTTAGGGATTCCCAATTGACGGTATTGCTCCACGTGCACAAGTTCATGAAAGAGCAACTCGTCTGTGCAATATCCATGAGAGACCACACAGTCGGCGAATGTCACCGCCGCCATTGTCGCTTGGTCGGGCAGATTGTCGAAACCCATGCGTTGCAACATCGGATAGAAATCAGGATTGTCTACTCGCTCTTCATTGAGTACAAGCAGTCGCGTTTCATCCAGAAGCTGCGACGAGAAGAACCCTGCCATCGCAGTTCTCTGGTTGATAGACAGGGGAAGGGCGACATGGATGTATCTATTGCGTTGAGTCGTAATGTAGGCAGCTACCAGTCCGGAAACATGAGAGATTAGGTCATCGGAAAGAATCGGTATCGTCATTGGGGGCGCTTATCCAGAGGTAAGCAAATCTTAGGAGGATCCAACGAACTTCAAGCGTGTCGAGTGATCAGTGTAACGGCAGATTAGATAGCCATCAATTCACATGCTTCCGGTTCCGACGCAAGGATTTGCAGGTCACGCAGGTCGCTGTCGGCTGCACAATTCAAGTGCACCGTTGCTAAGAAGCTCCTCGCTGAGGAGCTTCTTAGCGGTCATCTACCTATTCACCTTGCGGATCATCTTGTAATCCGAGTTCACGTAGAGCGCCTTTGATTTCTTCCAAATTCTGGGTTGAAACTCCCCCTTGAGGTGCGATCTCGACACTCAGGCCAATCTTCAGGCCGGGCAGTTTCTGGTTCGGCCAGCTCCACAGAGTGCTTTGCGGCTCACGGTTGACCATACCGTTCCGTTTCGTCTTGCAGACGCTGGAACCGAGCTTGAAAGGAAATCTCTTGGCAAGTTATCAAAGTCTACCCCAGCAGCTTGACTATGGCGTCCCCTGTAGGAGCAGCGGTTGCGTCACACCGCGAGACAGGAATGTCCAGTTCGTCCAGAGCACGAGTCAAGAATCAACTCAGCACCCCACTTACTTCCGCTGTCAAGCCCAGAAGCGCCGGTGGAAACCTCACTTGAAATTGATGAAGCCGGTAACCTCCGTGAGGAGGTCAAGAAGGGGATGCGTGAGAAGGCATCGCAGGGTATCTACCCCGAGCGTTGCTGGCGAAGCGCTCGAGTCCCATTACTTATTAGCGACATATGCGATGACGATAGACCACCGGGAAGGAAAAGATCTCCTGGTAGATCTGATCGTCGGTGGCGTTAGGGTCTGTGACATCCAACGCGAATGTCTCGACGTCGTGGCCTTTAGCAAACCACTGTCGAGCGACCCGGTCGTAAGTTACCTCTACGACTAAGTCGGGGAAGTAGTGAACTTCGGTGCATCCATCATCGCGGTGCACTATGAGGTAGGTGTCGTCGCGGTGATCTTCATATTCCGTAGGAGTCGCAGAGCGACCGTCCTGCCACAGCACGGAATGTGGTTCATCAACAGTTGCATCATGATTTCTGGTCCAATGGGCGGTAAGGTTCATCGTCGTTCTCATTCCTCTTGCCTCAGCCCTTGTGAGCCGAGTGCAGTAATCTGATATCAGAGATAGAGTTTATAGCTCTATACAGATAATATATCCATACAGAGATTCAATGTCAATTGAAAACCCGCCCGAACTGTTCATTGCCGATTGGAAGTCTGTTGGCCGGAGGATCCGGGAACTGAGGGGCTTCGACACCAATCAGTCGGAACTCGCTCAGGCCATCGGAGTCGCTCAGAGTCATATCTCCGCTGCAGAACGCGGGCAGAAGGAGATTGGCGTAGTGTCGCTCTTCCGGATCGCGAGACTCTACGGAAAGTCAGTCGAGTGGCTGCTGACTGGTAGCGATCGTAAAGCCAAATGAACGATCACCGATCGCGGCTCCTCTATATGAGGAGCGGTGTCCAATCCAATAGGTTGCGGTAGTCATTTCCTTCTTCGGATTGATCGTGGGTGCCCGACGTGCCAGAAGCCCGGCTGATAGGGGCATGGATATTCGAGCCATGATTAGTGTCTTCGAACTGTTGCAAAATTGGGAGAGTTCGCGCTGACAATCACTTCGAATCTAAATTGTCTGTCGATCTAAATGAAGATGCCCACATTCAAACTGGAGAAACAGAAACAATGACAGAAGCTGTTCTTTACACCCGCGTGTCTAGCCGTGAGCAGCAGCAAGAAGGGTTTTCTTTAGGTGCGCAATCCAAGTTCTTGCACGAGTATTCCGATCGCCAAGGTTTCCAGATCGTCAAAGCGTTCGAGGATGTCGAAACGGCAAAGACATCGGGGAGAAAGCAGTTCTCCGAGATGGTGACTTGGTTCAAGCGGCATAGATCATGCCGCGTCCTTATCGTCGAAAAGACAGACCGCCTTTACCGCAACTTTCGTGATGCTGTCACTCTCGAGGACTTGGACATCGAGATCCACTTTGTAAAGGAAGGCTCGGCAGTCTCGAAAGAATCCAAATCTCAGACCCGGTTGATCCAGGGAATTCACCTCGTAATGGCGCGTAACTACTCGGAGAATCTTCGCGAAGAAGTAAAGAAGGGAATGCGCGAAAAGGCGGCTCAGGGTACCTTCCCTGGCCTCGCACCCTTTGGTTACCGGAACAACAAGGCCGAACGCTCGATCGAGGTCGATCCAGTTGATTCAATCACGGTGAAGCGGATGTTCGAACTTTACGCCAGGGGCTCTCATTCACTGACTACACTTGCCAAGACAATACACGTCGAGACTGGCAAGAAGATCAGCCGGGGCAACGTTTATTTGATACTAAAGAACCGGTTCTACGTGGGCACTTTCGAATGGGGTGGGCAAACTTATCAGGGTACCCATCCTCGCTTCCTGGACCCCGTGCTGTTCGAGGAAGTGCAGTCGGCCCTCGCCGGACACAACCGGCCCAAGTACTCGAAACGAGAGATTGCCTTCCGTGGCCTAATGAACTGCGCCTACGACGGCTGCACTCTCACTGGGGACGTCCAGAAACAAAAGTACGTCTACTATCGGTGCACTGGTCATCGTGGCAAGTGTGAACTTCCCCGTTTCAGGGAAGAAGACCTTGCCAGTCGGTTGGGGGAGCCGCTCAAGGGACTGCAGGTTCCGGAGGAGGTTGTGTCGCAGATCGTCACGACACTACGTAAGGATCAACAGCACGCGGAGAGCAAAGTCGATGCTGAGCGTTCGCGTCTAGAGGCCCGGCTCGCGGGCATCCATAACCGGATGGACGGGGCATACACAGACAAGCTGGACGGCAAAATCCCTGAGGACTTCTGGGAGCGCAAGATGAACGCCTGGAGGACTGAAGAGCAGCAGATCAAAGTGGCCATCCAAGGGCTCAATAACGGTGGAGCAGGAGACAAGGCCCTAGACGCGCAAAAAATCTTCGAACTCGCGAATAAGGCCTATTCACTGTATGTTTCGCAGAATCCAGTCGAAAAGGCCAAACTGCTCAAAATGCTATTTTCGAACTGCTCTGTGGACGACGTAAGTGTAACGCCGACATACAGAAAGCCCTTTGACATGATCTTCAAAAGGGCTCATTTGGAAGAATGGTCGGGACGACTAGATTCGAACTAGCGACCTCACCCACCCCAAGGGTGCGCTCTACCAGGCTGAGCCACGTCCCGACTTATTGCCTGCCGTCCAGGAGGATAGCAGCGGGGTTATTGAATTAAGTGTACACGAGTGGAATTACTTGGTGGGAGCAACGTATTCCTTGGGAAGCTCTCCGCCTTCGCCAAAGAAGAACTCGTTCATCTGCTCTACCAGGAACTCCTGGGCTTCTCGGGTCCAGGGCTGCAGCCGGTATTCATTCAACAGCATCTTCTGCCGTTCAACCCATTCTCCCCAAGCCTTCTTCGACACGTTCTTATAGATCTTCTGACCGAAGTCGGAATCGAATGGGGGCTCGTCCAGCCCTTCCATCTCCGCCTTGAATTTTGTGCAAAACACCATGTGAGCCATGCGTTTTCCTAAACTCCTTTTGCTCTTTCATTCTACGATGCTCCGGCCTGTTGCGCTGAGCCACGACCCTCTAACGTCAGGGTTTGTATTTATCGGCGAGGCTTGCCCTTCGCCTTCCGATTGCGCTGCCGTTTCGCTGCCTTCGTCCTGGGTTTCGGCTTCCCGGATCGATTGGGGCTAAGATTTTCCTCGTTCGAAGATCGTGTTTTGGGACGTCGTAAAGAGCGCGGCGCACTCTCCTCTTCCGAAGGTATCAGCGCGAACTGCAGCCGTCGCTGCTGACGATCGATCCGGTCCAGCAGCACATGAACATGCTGGCCGATCTTGAACACGCGTCCATTGCGTGCTCCTACGATGGTCCGATCGGTATCCCGAAAGAAATACCGGTCGTCCTGAAGGCTGGCGAGCGGGACGATGCCCTCGATGAAGAGTTCGTCGAGCTCGACGAAGAAACCGTACTTCGTGCAGGAAAGAATGATGCCGGAGAAGTCTTCGCCCACGCGGTCCTGCATAAAGCGGATCTTCTTCCACTCAATCAGCTCGCGTTCGGCGTCGTCCGCACGTCGTTCGGCCTGGCTCGATTCAGCAGCCATCGCGTTCAGCTCGTCTTCCGGAAGCGGACCTTCCTGTTGCCGTGTTTTCTTCTGTGAGGGCTTACCTTTGGAGTCCTGTTTTTCTCCCCATGGCTGCGGCTCATTGCTCAGAATCGGAAAGCCGTTTGGGCTGGCTCCGCTCTGAAGAAGGTAACGAAGCAGGCGGTGAACGATCAAATCCGGGTAACGACGAATGGGCGACGTGAAATGCGTATAGCTGGGTGAGGCGAGTGCAAAGTGGCCTGCGTTTTTCTCACTGTAGCGGGCCTGTTTCAAGGAGCGCAGCATCAGGTAGGAGAGGATGCGCTCCTCCGGCTTACCCTGAATCTTTGCAGTCAGGCGCTGGTACATCTGCGGCGTGACCGGAATCGCATCGGGAATCTCGTGGGTCTGTGCGCTGCGTCCGGAGCCTCGTGCATCGCGGCGATCTCCTCGGGTCTGCACCCGCTTTACCGGCAGATTGCTGAAACCGAGCGTATAGCCGAACTGCGCGGCAGTGTCTTCAAACTCCACGATGCGCTTCGGATCGGGAGTTTCATGGATGCGGTAGATTCCGGGGATTCCGGTGGCCTCGATCCAGTGGGCGACGCACTCGTTGGCCGCGAGCATGAACTCCTCGATCAGGCGATGCGACCAGCCGCGCTCCGAGCGAACGATAGCCTGCATGTTCCCATCCGGATCAAACTGCACGACAGGCTCCGGCAGATCGAAGTCGATGGATCCGCGCCGCTTGCGTTTGCCATTGAGGCGAAGGGCGAGCTGATGCATCTGCTCGAACTCCGGGACAAGGTCGGTGAACTCGAGACGCACGACGGAATCGCCGTCGAGGATCGCCTGCACCTGGGTATAGGTCATGCGGCGCGCGCTGCGGATGATGCCTTCGCAGACTTCGAAGTGGACCACTTCACCCTTCGCGTCGATCTCCATCAGGCAGCTCTGGACCAGCCGATCTTCATCCGGGCGCAGGCTGCACATTCCGCTCGAGAGATCGTTCGGCAACATCGGAATGGCGCGGTCGGGAAAGTAGACCGAGGTTCCACGCAGACGTGCCTCGAGATCGAGCGAGGTGCCGGGCCGGACGTAGTGGCTGACGTCGGCGATGTGAACCTGCAGCTGCCAGTTGCCATTCGCAAGCGGTTTTACATGGACGGCATCGTCAAAGTCCCTTGCGGTCTCGCCGTCGATGGTGACGATCGGGAGCCCGCGGAAGTCGCGCCGTCCTGCAAGCTCGTCAGGGGCGAGCATATCGACGGTCTGTGTCGCCGAGGCTGAGGCTTCGGCAAGTACGTTGGCCGGAAAGATCCGGGGCAGATGGTGCTTGCGGATGACGATCTCGACGTCGACTCCGAAGGCGTCTGGCGGGCCGAGTACTTCAATCACGCGTCCCCGCGCCGGTCTGCCGGGGGTAGGGAAGCCTGTGATCTCCACGTCGACTGCCAGCCCTTCCAGAGGAGTGAGCGGATTCTCCGCCGCGGTCCAGAGGCGTCTCTGCTCCTGCGCCTCTTCGCCCAGCACTCGATGCGGGGCGGCAGAAGATTCACTGACGATCTCATCGCCTTCGAGGATGAGGATCGGTTGCGTCATGCGTTCGTCGAAGGGAGTTACATAGTTTCCCTTCGCCAGCGGCAGGTCCTCCCATGGGCTGCGGCGCTGAGATCGCGCATAGTGGAAGATTCCTACGACGGTTGGGTTTCGGCGCGTGAGAACGCGGGCTACGCGTCCGGAGCGGCGGCCCTCTCGATCTCGAGGCGCCTCGTCGACGAGGACCTCGTCGCCCTGCATGGCTCCGTTGAGCTCGTTCGGCGGGATGAACAGGTCGTCTTCGCGATTCGAGCTTCCATTGGGACGCACGAAGGCATATCCATCGCGGTGCAGGTCGATGCGTCCGGCGACGAGGCGTTCGCGAGTCGGGTGCGGCTCGAGGGGTGCGTTGCCGGCCCTGGAGGCTCGTGCGGTCTTGGCCGGAACCGCAGAGGGGGGGCTCCAATGATCCTCGTCGATCTTAACCAACGCTCCACGGGCAGTGATGCGGGCGAGCTGCTCGAGGAGAAGGCGGCGTTCCCGCCCGCCTCCGATACCGAGCTCGCGGACCAGCTGCTTGTAGCCGGCGCGCTGCCCGGCCGAGCGTTCGATGCGGTTGATCAGTTCGCGGTCGGTGTACTTATAAGGATGGCCGGACATTTTCCAAGGATAGCCTGCAGAGCCGGTTGCGCGAGCCGCGGTACGAATCAGCGCCTGGCTGAGAGCGAAGCCGGTTCACTGTGAAGGAGACTGGCCGCCTGCTCGAGAGTGATGGCGGGCGGCGAGGGGCGGAAATCGGTTTTGACCTCATCCTCCTGCTCGTTGATGGTCTTGAAGAGCAGAATGTGGCCCTGGATGTGGACGTGCGACTCGGTGATCTGCCAGACCTTCGGCGCGAGGGCGCGGCGCTCGACGTGGAAGGTTCCACCCTGTTGCATGCGTCCGAAGAGACCAAAACCGAAGGTCACATCGCGGATCAGCTTGCCCGAGATGCGCTGGATGCGGTGTTCGGGCTTCGAGACGAGAATCTCTCCGGCCATGGCTGCGAAGACGCGCGCCTCCATGGAGGATGGATTGAAGCCGGGGGCGGGCACGAAGGAGAAGGTCGTTCCTTCAGGAGCATCGGACCTGAGGGTCCAGAGAAAGGCATCGGGAAGCAGGCGGAGCATGTCCTCGGCCCGCTTGTCGTCCTGCTGGCTGTCCTTTTGTTTTTTGGCCTGCTGCGAGGGATCGTGAACGAAGGAGTCAATGCGTTGATTCTCCTTCTCCAGCTCGGCAGGATTGAGGAACTGGCCATTCTTCTGGATCAACTTCTTTACCGAACCATGAGTTGTCTCCACGACCTCATAGACAAACTCGCCGTCGGCCCGGCGAACAGTCGACCTGTATCTCCAACGGGACTGATCGGCGCGGTCCGCTGCGAGCTCGGTGTCGACAGCGACTTTGACGAGCTGCTGTGCGTTCGGGGCCAGATGTGCCTGGGCCGAAGAGTTTGAGGCCAGCAGACCTGCCGAGAGAACCGAGACAGCAAACGTGAAACCAAGCGAGCAGGATTTCATTCCCTTTAGGACCCTCTTCCTTCAATCTTGGATGCCGATTGAGGCTTTCCTGTCGTCACCAAGGTACCCCCAAAGGGACTGTTTTTGCGCAAAATATTCATTCAAAACGAGATAACCTTGAACCTCCATGGCAAGTTCTTCAACAGAAATGACTTACGGGGCAAATTCATGATTCCAAATCAATAGCCCGGCTTATCTGCCGGGCTAATCGGTAAGCCTTGTTCGAATCATTAAAGTATAGCGATTCTCATGAATCTAATCGGCATCGTTTATCTTCACTGTTTTCAGTGGATTACGGAGTTTACGCGCTTGACAGACTTCCTGGCGTCCCCAGGGAAGATCGGGCGCGATCATGCGGTTACGGTTTCATGCGTTCTGGCCGGCTGGTAATTTCCAGGGACAGTGCGGCTGGAGATGGCTAGCCGGTTCCAGGCGTTGATGGTGATGACGGCGAAGGTGAGATCGGAGATCTCTTTCTCGCTGAGATTGGCGCTGACCTCGGCGTAGGCTTCGTCGGATGCATGGCCCTGAGTGATGAGGGTGAGAGCTTCAGCCCAGGCCAGTGCCGAACGCTCGCGGTCGGTGTAGTAGGGGCACTCGCGCCAGGCGTCGAGGGAGTAGAGGCGCTGTTCGCCTTCGCCGATGGCGCGTAGATCTTTCCAGTGCATGTCGAGGCAGAAGGCGCAGCCGTTGATCTGAGAGACGCGCAGCTTGACCAGGTGGAGCAGGCCCTCCTCGAGGCCGCACTGGGTGAGGTATTTCTCAAGACCAAGCATGGCGTGATACGCGCCGGGGGAGAGTTTGGCGTAGTTGAAGCGTGGTTGCATTTTAGTTCTCCTTCTTGTCTGTGGGTTGGTTCGCCGGTGGAGCAGACAGGCCGGTCGAAATGTTTGCGGGGTTCAGGCGAAATACTGCGATTCTTCGCTGCGCTCAGAATGACGAGCTGACTTTGGAAGAGATGACGGGCTGAAGTTGGAAGGACAGCCAGGAGAAGAGCACAGGTTGAGGCGATGGGGATCGGGTTCATGAGCGTGGTTTTTCCTGGGCAGCAGGAACAGTGAGCGGCGTCGCGTGGTCGCAGATAAAGGTGGCGAGAAAGGTTGTGGGCTCGGTCTGGCTGGCGTTGGCGGAGATGAGGTGCTTCCCGTTGGGAGCCTCATAGAAGCTGTCGCCGGCGTGATACACCGTCACCGGACCCGGCTGGGCAGAGGCGGGATCGTGGACCTGCATGCGCACCGTACCCTCGAGAACGTAGCCGATGACGGGGCAGGGGTGGCTGTGGGGCTGAGACGATTCGCCCGGACCGTAGTGGACCTGAACGACCTGGAAATTGAGGTTGTCGCCTTTGAGCGGGGGAAGGCGCTGCGAGATGACGGTGCGGGTACGCGCGGCAGGCTCGTGCTGCGTGGCAGGAGCCTGCTGCGGAGGGGATGTGGATGGCAGCGGTGCGTAGCAGATGACGGCGAGTACGTAGGCCCAGCGTTCGATGAGGCTCATGTCTGAACTCTCGTTTCCTCCCGCTCGTACGGTGGAGCGGAAATCTGTTGCTGAGATGAGACTAAGGAAAAGAAGACCAGTAAAACAGAGCCATTTACGGTAGTCTTGCTGTACCAATTTCGAGGAAACAGATGCCGAGGCGATCGGGATTGACGGAGATTCTGCTGGGCGAGCGTGGAGAGGGTGAATCTGCCTATCGGTGGCTGTACGCCGCGTTGCGGCGGGAGATCCTCGAAGGCCGTCTGCGGCCCGGAACACGGCTTCCGGCGACGAGGGATCTGGCCGCGGAGTACGGGCTTTCTCGCGGAACTATCGTGACCGCATTCGAGGAGCTGAAAGCCGAGGGATACATTGAAGGCAGCGTGGGCTCGGGCACGTACGTGAGCAAGGTTCTGCCGGAGGAGCTGCTGGAGGTGAGGCGGAACGGCGCCCGGAAAGAGCCGCCGGCGAAGCCGCAACGGAAGCTGGCGAAGTACGGCGAAGGTGTTCGGTTGTTTCCAAACTTTTCGAGCAGGGCCTCGCGCGCGTTTCGTCCAAACCTGCCGGCGCTCGATGAGTTTCCCGTAACGCTATGGGCGCAGATTGCGAATCGAAAGCTCAGGCGCGCCTCCATGTCGATGCTGACGGGATGCGAGCCGGTGGGCTATGGCCCGTTGCGCGAGGCGATCGCGGCCTACGTGTCACGGTCGCGCGGAGTAGTGTGTACGGCGGCGCAGGTAGTGGTGGTTTCGGGGGTGCAGGAGGCGCTGGACATCACGGCCCGGCTCTTTGTCGATGCGGGGGACAGAGTCCTCGTGGAGGACCCTGGGTATATCGGTGCGGCGCGAGTGTTCGAGGCCATGGGCGCGAAGATGATCTCGTTGGGGATCGATGGGCAGGGCGCGAAGCTGCCGGGGGCCCGGCAGACGGCAAAGCTGGTGTACATAACGCCAGCACATCAAGCTCCGCTGGGCGTAACGATGAGCCTGGCGAGAAGGCTGGAGATGCTGGAGTGGGCGAGGCGTGCCGGGGCGCTGATATTCGAGGACGACTATGACGGGGAGTACCGCTACTCGGGCCGGCCGGTTCCGGCGCTACAGGGCCTGGACCGCAACGGCCTGGTGCTGTTCGCGGGGAGCTTCAGCAAGGTGCTGTTTCCGGCGCTGAGGCTGGGGTACCTGATCGTGCCGGAAGACCTGGTGGACAAGTTTGCGGCGGCGAAGTCGATCCTGAACCGGCACGCTCCGCTGCTGGAGCAGACGGTGCTGTGTGAGTTCATCGAGGCGGGTCACTTTGGGAGACATCTGCGCAGGATGCGGGAGGTGTACTCGGAACGGCTGGGAGTGCTGCTGGAGGAGGGCAGAAAGCAGCTGAAGGGTGTGGTGGAGATCTCGGAGATTGAGGCGGGACTGCAGACAGTGGGCTGGCTGGCGCCGGGGATTGACGCGAGGGCAGTGGCGAAGGCGGGCTCGGCGCGCGGGGTAGATACGATTCCGCTGGCGGGTTTCTATCGCAGTGCGCAGGAGCTGGAGCAGAGGGAGCGCGACGGGCTGCAGATGGGATTCGCCACGGTGGCACCGAGGGAGATACGGCGAGGCGTGGAGGAGTTGGCGCGCGCGCTGGAGGGAGTGGTGCGGAGCGCGGGATAGCGCAGGTGGATGAGGGTCAGGCCTTCGTGTCGACGGCTGCGGTGGAGTCGAGAGTGGCTTCGATGCCGGAGTTGACCTCGGCATGGGCGAACTCTGCGGCGACACGGATGCCGTTCATGATGGCCTTCTCGTTGGAGGAGCCGTGGCCCACGATGCAGACCCCGCGTACACCCAGCAGTGGCGCTCCACCATACTCGGAGTAGTCGAGACGCTTTTTGAAGTCGTCGAAGGCCCGGCGAGAGAGCAGGGCTCCGACCTGTGAGGTGACGGTGGACTTGAGGGACTCGCGGAGAGAGGTGGTAACCAGCTTGACGATCCCTTCGGAGGTCTTGAGGGCGACGTTGCCGACGAAGCCGTCACAGACCGTCACATCACAGTTGCCGTTGAATAGGTCGCGGCCTTCGACGTTGCCGATGAAGTTGATTCCTGGAAGGGCACGGAGCAGGGGAAGGGTGTCGCGGGTGAGGGCGTTGCCCTTGGAGTCCTCTTCGCCGATGGAGAGCAGGCCGACACGCGGGTTCGAGATCTTGAGCACGTTCTGGGCGTAGATGTGGCCCATGACGGCGAACTGCACGAGATTGTCGGGGTCGGAGTCGACGTTGGCTCCGACATCGAGCAGAAGCGAGGGGGTTCCGCGGGTGGTGGGAACGATGGTGGCGAGAGCGGGCCGGTCGACTCCCGAGAGCATGCCAAGAACCATCTTGGCCGTGGCCATGGCGGCTCCGGTGTTTCCAGCGGTGAAGAAGCCGGCGGCTTTTCCGGGCCCTGAGGCGGAATGAGGGTGGCCAGCCTGCGAGGAGGCGCGAGAGGCGAGGCCTTCGCGGACCATCTTAAGGCCGACGCGCATGGTGGAGTCGCGCTTGGTGCGGACGGCCTGCGCGGCCTTGTCGCCCATGGTGATCCACTCGGAGGCCGGTGTGATGAAGACGGGAAGGTGCTTCTGATGGCGGACGTGCTGGCGCAGGATAGGGCGCAGGATATCTTCGGGCCCGACCAGGTGGACGCGGACGTCGTAATGACGTGCAGCAAGGACGGCCCCGCGGATCTCAGGATCGGGGGCCTTGTCGGAGCCCATTGCGTCAACCACGATGTCAATCGGCATCAGGAAACGATATCAGGGTTTCTATTGCAGGAAAGATACTTAGCTTGCTTCTTTGACCGTAAGGACGTCGCGGCCCTTGTAAGTTCCGCACTTGCGGCAGGCACGGTGCGGCAGCTTGCGCTCGTGGCAGTTGGGGCACTCGGAGAGTCCGGCGGGGGTGAGGAAGTCATGGCTGCGGCGCTTGGCGGTGCGCTGCTTGGAGTGGCGCCGTTTTGGATTAGGCATTGCAGTATCCCTTTCGATCGCCCGGAGCCGGCACGAGTGCGGGCGACGAGGCAGAAACTTTGATTAGTGCTTAACCTCGATTTTGTCAGCCAGACCCGCCAGCGCATTCCAACGCGGATCAGACGGAGTCTGTTCGCAGGAGCAGATTGCGTGGTTCTGGTTCTGACCGCAACGAGGGCAGAGGCCCTTGCAGTCCGGCTTGCAGAGGGTTCGGGGTGGCAGGGATAGTAACACCTGCTCGCGCACGACATCCTCGAGCAAAAGACCGCTCTCCTCATAATACCCGATTTCGGTCTCGTCGGGGGTAATTGCGTGCTCGCCCATCTCGGCGTCGGCCTCGGCGGGACGGAAGATGAGGTCAAACTCACCGGAGAGGGTCTGGGGAACGGGGTCGACGCAGCGGGCGCAGAGGATCTCGAAGTCGCCCTCGTAGGAGGCGCGGAGGCGGATGTCGTTTACCTGGGAGCGAGAGCCGCGCTCTTCGCTGCGGTGCTCGACGAGGAGATCGGCCTGGCCCTTTACGGGCAGAGGAGCGACCTGTCGGATGTCAGGGCCGTATTCGAGTGCATCGGGGGCGATGATTTCGTCGATCTCGAGGGGTTCGTCGAAGAGTTGGACCGGGGTAATGAGCACGTATTTAAGCGTAGGACTTTGGTGGGGCGGGGTCAATGGGCCTTAGGTGTCGCCCTGGGAACTTAAGCCGAGGCAGGCAAACTACTGGGATTCTTCCTTTCAGTCAGAATGACGATTGTGACCACCAAAAGCAAAGGAGAAAATATTTCTCATTTGGTACAGACAGGCATGGGGTGGGTGCTTTAATGTGGTGCGAATGAAATCGACACACCCTGTGTGCATGTGCGGTTAGGGACTTGTTGAGGTGGGGAAGAATGCTTAAGCGAAGTTTCGTCGCAGCCATCGCGGTGATTGGACTCAGCGCCGGTCTGCAAGCGAAGGCAGAGACGCTGCTGGCGAATGACTTTGGCGCGAAGGGCGATGGCGCTGCCGTGGACACGGCTGCGATTCAGCGTGCTTTGGATAAAGGCGCGGGAAAACATGCGACGATTACGTTCCGCCCCGGTACGTATCGCATCGGCTCGATCTTCGTGAAGAGCGGAGAGACGCTGGAGATCCCCAAAGGCGTCAAGCTGCTCGGCATTCAGGAGCTGTCGGCGTATCCGCTGATGCCGACGCGCGTGGCCGGGATCGAGATGACCTGGCCGGCGGCGCTGGTGAACGTCTACAAGCAGACCGATGTGAAGATCACGGGTGAAGGAACGATCGACGGCGACGGTTCTTATTGGTGGAAGAGCTACTGGGATCTGAGGAAAGAGTATGAGCCGAAGGGGCTGCGCTGGGCCTCGGACTATGACGCCAAGCGACCGCGGCTGATCCAGATCTTCGATTCGTCGCAGGTGACGCTGGATGGGCCCCAGCTCGAGCGGTCGGGCTTCTGGACGGTGCATATCTGTTACTCGCACGACGTGACAGTGGATCACGTGACGATTCGCAACAACATCGGCGGACACGGCCCTTCGACCGATGGCATCGATATCGACAGCTCGCGAAAGATTCTGGTGCAGCATGCGGACATCGAAGTGAACGACGATGCGTTGTGCCTGAAGGCCGGGCGCGATGCCGACGGTCTGCGCGTGAATCGGCCTACGGAAGACGTGGTGATTCGCGACAGTGTGATTCGGCATGGGGCCGCTGCGGTGACCTTCGGCAGCGAGACCTCGGGAGGCTTCCGCAACATCGAGGCCTACAACCTGACCGCATATGAGGGAGTTGGCAGCGGTGTGTTGTTGAAGAGTGCGAAGGTGCGCGGAGGTGGAGGCGAGAATCTCCGTATCCATGATCTGCACCTGACAAACGTTCGTACGCCGATCCAGGTGAACCTGAACTGGAACCCAAGCTACAGCTATGCGGAGATGCCGAAGGACGTAAAGAATCCTCCGGCCTACTGGAAGGTTCTGACTGAGAAGGTTCCTGAAGAGAAGGGGCTGCCTCACTTTCGCGATGTTCATATCTGGAATATCGAGGCGACGGGAGCGAAGACGGCGATTGCGATTGCGGCGTATCCGAATGCAAAGCTCGAGAACTTCCGCATCGATCACGTGAAGATCGCAGCCGCAGATGCGGGCAGCATCGCCGATACTGACCATCTTGTGCTGGATGACGTCAGCCTGACCGTTCCTCAGGGAAGCCGGTTGAAGGCAGACGGCAATGTGGATTTGAAGGGTTTGGATGAAGTGAAGTACCGGTGAATGCAGGTATAGGGAAAGACAGAGTGATGAAGGAGCGCATGATGAGGTTTCTGATGAAGTCGGGAATCGCTGGTGTCTTGCTGGCCGGATGCCTTGGGGCTATTGCACAGACGGCGATGCCTCCGAAGACGTGGGTGGATCGCGATACGGGGCACCGTATCTTTCGCGTGACGGACGAGCCGGGATCTTCGGGCTTCTACTTCAATGTGAATGCCTATTCGCCTGACGGAGGCATCATGGTCTACACGGCTCCGGATGGAATCCACACGATGGAGCTGTCCAGCCGTAAGACGCGGTTGCTGATTCCGAATCCGGCGGCTGCATTAAGAGTCTCGGAGCAGGACCGCATGGGTTCCGGCAATCGTGCGATTGTCGTGGGCCGAAAGACGAACAGCATCTTCTTTTCGAGAATGGATGCGACGACACACCTGCAGACGATCTTCAAGGCGGATCTGGTCTCCGGCAAGGTTACGCAGCTGGCGACTCTGCCGGCCCGCGCAACGATCTCGACGGTGAATGCCGATGAGACTCTTGGGGCAGGCGTGTATACGGAGACGGAGGCTGGAGCGGCCCAGGAGTATGGAAGGAATTCGCCGAGGTCCGGCCCGCTGGTGCAGCCCGAGGGGAAGGGCGCAATGATGGAGCGTCGCCTCGCCGCTCGTATCCCGGTGGTGCTGTTTACGGTCGACCTGAATACGGGAAAGGTGAAGGAGCTTCTGCACTCGACCGACTGGATTGGGCACCTGCTCTTTTCTCCGATCGATCCTACGCTATTGATGTACTGCCACGAAGGCCCATGGCACAAGGTCGACCGCATCTGGACCATTCGCATCGACGGAACCCAGAACGAGCTGCGGCACAAGCGAACGATGCTGATGGAGATCGCCGGGCACGAGTTCTGGGGCCAGGACGGTCAGACGGTCTGGTATGACTGGCAACCTCCCAAGGGTGAAGACTTCTGGTTGGCGGCGTTCGATGTCTCGACCAACAAGCGGGTGGCGTATCACCTGCAACGCGATGAGTGGTCGATTCACTTCAACGTGAACAAGGGCGCTACGTTGTTCTGCGGCGATGGCGGCGACCCGGGGCAGGTGGCGCACTCGCAGGTGGGGGAATGGATCAATCTCTTCCATCCCGAGTGGCGGAAGAACGACGACAGTCTGGTCGAACCGACGTTCTGGAAGCCCGGTGTCTTCGAGCGTGAGAAGCTGGTGAACATGGCTCACCACAACTACAGGCTGGAGCCGAACGTCCGGTTTTCTCCGGACAGCAAGCTGATCTTTTTCACATCGAATATGTTTGGGCCGAGCTACGTCTTCGCCGTGGAAGTGGCGAAGGCACAGTCCGGCGCGAGCGATCTTCAATCCACGCCTGAGCTGGCTGCGAAGTTTGCGCCGACTCCTTCAGCAACCCCAGCCGATAAGTAGGAGTGAGAGATTCATGCGTCGATACGCACAGGTAATTCAGTTACGACCCGAGTTCAAGGACGAGTACATTCGCTACCACGAGAAGGTGTGGCCAGGCGTGCTGGCCACGATTGAGGCGTGCAATATCCGCAACTACTCGATTTTTCTGCATGGGTCGCTGCTGGTGGCATATCTGGAGTACCACGGCGAGGACTTTGAGGCAGATATGAGGCGCATGGCAGCCGATCCCGAGACGCAGCGGTGGTGGTCGATCATGGATCCGATGCAGGAACCCGTGGCGGAAGCTCCAGCGGGAACGCGATGGCTGGAGCTCCCGGAGGTCTTTCACTTCGATGGCGCGCCGATCGGGTCCGATTCGTAGTGCCGGATCTCCGATTCGTAGTGCCGGATCTCCGATTCGTAGTGCCGGATCTCCGATTCGTAGTGCTGAATCTCCGATCGATGGATAACCTGTAGGGGTGAAATCCATGAGACAGCTTTTCGCCGGCGTGGCCGTAACGGTTACGCTGGCGGCGGGGGCGATGGCGCAGCGCGGAGGCGTGGCGAGGCCGGACCTGAACGGCGTGTGGCGGTTGAATGCTGCCGAGAGCGACTTCGGCCAGGTTCCGCCTCCGGTAAAGCAGAGCGAGGAGATCACGCAGGCCGGTGAGGAGATGGCGATCGCGGTCTCGATCGAGCGGCCGGAGACGAAGCAGAATTACACGCTGCGTCTTCGGGTTGGCGGTGGCGAGACTCCCATGGAAATGCTGTTTCCTGCCGGCACTCCCTTCCGGATCCTGAGCGTAAGAGGAGAGTGGAAGGGCGCGGTCCTGGTGGTGACCGAGCGGGTCGAGTTTCAGGGAACCGCGGGGACTCTCGAAGCGAGATATCAACTGGCGGCGGCCGGAAAGAAGCTGAAGAAGACGACGCATGTGGCGATGCCGGACGGGACGCTGGATACGATGACGGTGTACGACAGGGAGTAGAGTTGTCCTTTCGAATGACGATTTCCGATGGAGGATTGAAAAATGAGCGTGAAGCTGAAGGATCTGTTTCTGGAGACGTTGAATCGCGAAGAGGCAGGGACCCGGAAGGCGCTGGAGCGGGTTCCAGAGGGCGAAAACGACTGGGCTCCCCATGAGAAGTCGATGAAGCTGGGTTACCTGGCATCGCTCGTCGCATCGATGCCGAAGTGGATCGACCTGATGATCAACCAGGACGAGCTGGACTTCGCTCCTGTGGGCGAAAACAAGAACAAACCGTTCGAGTGGACGAATACCCCTGAGCTGTTGGCGATCCTCGACGAGAGCATGAAGAAGGCTCGCGCAGCTTTGGAGTCGACCACTGACGAGCATCTGTTGACGACCTGGAAGCTGAAGGCGGCGGGACACCTGATTACCGAGGATCCGCGCTATGTCAATATTCAGCAGGGAGTGCTGATGCATTGGGCCCATCATCGTGGCCAGCTGACGGTGTACTTGCGCTTAAAGGAGGCTGCGGTTCCGGCGATCTATGGGCCTTCGGCGGATGAGAGGTTCTAGACTGGAGACCCTCCCCCCTCTAACGCGGGTAAAATCACTATTTTCAATGGTTTAGCTGACGGCTATCGCTGCAAAATATTGATTCCAGGCGATTTTATCGCTAAAATATTGCAAAATAAGGTTTTAGGTGGAAAAGAGAATGGCCTCGGAGATATTCCGGGGCCATTCTCTGTCTCTGGTTCTATTTTAGCGATGCGGGGGAACTGACGGCCACTTTCGGGGCATTTATTTTCCGGCATAACTGGTTGTTTTTGTTCGGTTTGCGAGAATCATCGCTGGAGCCGGGGCTTGACAGGGTTTTTCGCGCTCCGGATCAGTGGGGGTTCTCGAGCCGCTGGATGTTGGCGAGGGTGTCGGGGTCGTTGGGATGAAGCTCGAGGACCTTGCGGTAGAGCGCGAGCGCTTGGTCGGGGTGGCCGGACTCCTGGTAGAGGATCGCCAGGTTGAAGTACGGCGTCGGGTCGGTGGAGTTGCGGTCGATGGCGCTCTGGAACATGCGCGCGGCCTCGTTGGCGTGTCCCTGCTCGTAGAGAAGGACGCCGAGGTCGGTGTAGGCGTCGGAGTTGTTGGGAGCGAGCGCGATGGCATGGCGGAACTCGCGTTCGGCCTCGACGTTATGTCCGGACTGATGGAGGACAACGGCGAGGTTGAGGGTGGTTCCGGCGTCGGCGGGATTGAGGGAGAGGGCCTGCTGGAAGGCCTCGCGGGCCTCTTCCAGGCGCCCCATGCGGGTGTAGGTTTCGCCCAGGCTTGCGTAAGCACGCTGGTATCGCGGGCTGAGCCGAATGGCGTTCTGGTAGGCGGTGACGGCCTCGGAGAGATTGCCCGCTTCGCGGAGGGTGAAGCCGAGATTGAAGAGCAGCGCCGAGCTGTTCGGGGTCGCCTCCAGGGAGTCGCGGTAGAGCTTGACGGGGGAGCCCCAGTCGGAGAGACGGGTCTCCAGTCGATAGATTCCCCACATGGCCCAGAGCACGACGGCTCCCAGGACGAAGGGGCGTAGCCGTGACCGGACGACGGAGCAGAGAGAGACGATGGCGATGGCTACGCCGATGGAGGCGATGTAGGCGAAGCGTTCCGCCATGCCCTGATACAGAAAGACAAGGCCGCAGAAGGGGGCCAGGGCGAGGAGCAGCCAGGTGAGGCCGAAGGCGGCCGGGGGGATTCGTCGCCACAGGTACGCGGTGAGGGCGATGAGGGCCAGCAACGCTGCCCAGGCGAGTGCAGCGGCAACGGAGAGCGTGTTGGGCGGTGTGGAGGTCGAGCGCTCGACGCTCATGTGGATGGGAAGAAAGACCCAGCCAAGGTATCTCCAGAGAGTGATGGCGAAGGCTGTAAAGGCCGCAGGACCGTCGGCGCCGTGTACGCCGACGGCAACGCGGAGAGCGAAGAAGACGCCGAATGCGGCAAGGTCTGCCGCCAGAAGAGTAAGCGCCGGCCGGGTCTTGAGGGATTGAAAGTTGTCGCGAGAGGAGAGCGCGATGACGAGGGCTGCGAATGGAAGGATGAGGACGCCGGATTCGTGAGAGAGAAGTGCGGCGACCGCAGCCGTGAACGCGCCCACGAGGTTGATCGGCCCGAGACCTTCAAGATAACGGACGGTTGCGAGGAGGCTGAGGAGAAGGAAGAAGAGGCAGAGCAGGTAGGCGCGGGCGCTGATCCAGGCTACGGCCTCGGAGTTGATGGGGAGGCTCAGCCAGAGGAGAGCGGCGGCGGTCGCGACAAAGGTGGCGAGGCGAAGGCGCCGGAGGAGAGAGAAGAGCAGGACTCCGTTGAAGAGATGAAGGAGGAGGTTGGTGAGATGAAAGCCGACGGGACGGAGTTCCCAGAGCTGCCGGTCGAGCGCGAGCGAAAGCCAGAAGAGAGGACGGTAGGAGGCGCCACTGCTGCCGCCGGTGGAGCGGAACTCGGAGGCGAAGGCGACGGGGGCAGTCAGAAAACGGGTGAAGACGGAGTGCCAGGAGGCGAGGTTGGGATTGCGGACGATCTGATCGAGGTCGTCGTAGACGAAGGGTGCCTGAAGCACGCGGCTGTAGAGCAGGATGGACCACGAGGCGATGACGAGAATCCAGACCCAGGTGGGGAGAGTTTCGATCCAATTAGGCGGATTGTAGCGGCGCTTCGAGGCTCTGGGCTGGGCCATGTGTCGATGATAGTGCGTCGATGAGAGTGCGACGGGTTAACGCTTCTGCGCGAATGCCCTTATGCGGTCGCATACGAAGGGACGCCGCGGCCGACTTGGATGGCCCAGCCGGACTGCCGCGTTACCTTTCCTGAGTTCCCCGGTCCCAATTTATTTCGAAGGCAATTCTCCTGAAGGCGGCTCCATGATTTCCTTTATGATGCGGAGGCATATGCGATCAATCGCTTGGGCCGCGCTGACTTTTGTCGCCGCAGGAATTATGCAAGGGGAGCAAGGCAACTCACCACCGGATCTTTACATTAGTAAGGGTGCATGCCCGTTTGAGTGTTGTACCTATCGCGAGTGGATTGCCAATCGAGATCTGACCGTAATGGATAAACCAAACGGAAAACCGATAGCTCAGTTGCGAAATCACGAGCACGTGTCTGCCATTACAGGAGAGATCGAAACTCATCCACTGCGCTTTCAAATAAGACAAAAGGGCCCGGACAAGGACGCTGTCTCCATTCCCGTGGGTTCGCCTGTTTACCTTTTGCATCCCGTAGGTGAAGGGTTTTGGTTGGTCTGGTTCCGAGGCAAGGTGATTCAGATGGACCCTCAATACGTCGGGCCTGGTCCCCGATACCAGTGGTGGGCAAGAATAAAGATCCATTCTGGTCAAGTTGGCTGGGTTCGCATGAACGTCAATGACCTCCCGTTCGATCAAGTTGACAGCTGCGCTTGACGCTAATTCCTCAGAAGTGCCGCTTGCCAGGATCGAGCCGAGCTCAAACCCCTGATCTCTCTTAAGTCAGCGCTTATGGGGCCGCGCCCCTGGTCTTTCTTAGCGGGGCGGGCGCTGTGCCTTGGGATGACGGCGGCGTGGCATGCCTTTGCCGGGTTCCTGGCGCGGTATGTGGCTCCTTACGTCTGAGGTGGGGAGTCGGTTCGGGCGGTGACACTCGCTGGAGACGGATCTCTGTGCCGCTTCGGGCAAACTACCGGGATTCTTCGCCTACGGCTCAGAATGACGGAGAGTTATTTGTGGAAGAGGCGGATTCCAGCGATGCCTTTGGCTCCGGCGGCGAGGCACTGCGGAGCGTTCTCTTCGGTGATGCCGCCGAGGGCGTAGACGGGAATGGGGTCGGCGGCGAGGCAGGCTTCGTGCAGGGCTTCGAGGCCGGCGGCGGGCGTGACGAGCTGGCCGGAGATGGATTTTCCGAAGACAGGGGCGAAGAGGACGGCATCGGCGCGGTTGCGGCGGGCGATCTGAATTTCAGCGAGGGTGTGGCAGGAGACGGTGACGATGGGGGCCGGAAGTCCGAGGCTCGCATAGCGGCGGCGCACGTGGCCGGGGAGCAGGGGAGAGTGGGCGGGAAGGTGGACGCCGTGAGCCCGACTCTCAACGGCGGCCTGGAGACTGCGGTTGATGAGCAGGCGAGTGGGAGAGGACTCGGCGGCAATGGCGGCGAGGATGCCGTTGGCGAGATCGGCAAGATCAGCGGCGAGGAGATCTTTTTCGCGGAGCTGGATAAGGTCGATGCCTCGCCGCGCCCACAGGGTGGCCTGTTGGACGAGGGCCGCGTGTCTTTGGGACTCGTCGCCGGGAAACAGGGTGCGGTCGGTGATGGCGCAGCGGAACACGTCGATAAGTTTAGTAGCAGGAGCGAGATGATGGGGCTCGGAGGGGGAGAGACGGGGAGCGGCGGGGGGCCGCGGAGGGGCCGTGTGGTAGTTTTTAGGCAGCGAGTGTGTTCTGAAGGGTCGCCGGAAGGCCGGTAACTCTGAGCATGGAGAGGCACATAGGAAGGGACGGGTCCTCGGGCGGCAGTGTTTGCGCCCATCGCTGCAGAGCGGGCGAAGAGGGGCTAATCGCTAACTGAACCGGCGACGACAGACGTCGCAAAGAGTTTGGAGTATATGGGTAGTGTGTACGATCTGATCGTTATCGGGTCCGGCCCGGCTGGGCAGCGCGCAGCGATTTATGCGGCCAAGCTAGGCAAGAAGGTTGCGCTCGTCGAGATGCGCGAGGTGGTCGGCGGCGTCTCCATCAACACCGGGACCATTCCTTCGAAGACGATGCGCGAGGCTGTGCTGCATCTGTCGGGCTACAACTACAAGTCGATCTATGGCATGAACTACCGGGTGAAGGAGCGGATAACGATGGCCGACCTGGCCTTCCGGGTTCAGCACGTCATCAAGACCGAGATCGATGTAACCGAGGCCCAGCTTTCGCGAAATAATGTGGAGATGTTGTCGGGGGTTGCGAGCTTTGTGGATCCGACCCATGTGCAGGTGACGAACTCGCGCGGACCGACGGTGTATGAGACCAAGAGCACGCTGATTGGGACGGGGACGAAGCCGGCGAGCTCGGTGCTGGTTCCGATCAACGGCAACACCATCATCAACAGCGACCAGGTGCTGGAGCTGACGAACCTGCCGAAGACGATGATTGTGGTGGGCGGCGGCGTGATCGGGGTGGAGTACACCTGTATGTTCGCCGCGCTCGGTGTGCGGGTGACGCTGATCGAGCGGCGGCCAAGGCTGCTGGAGTTTGCCGACCAGGAGATCGTGGAGGCCCTGAGCTATCACCTTCGGGATGCGCGTGTGACGATGCGGCTGAACGAAGAGGTGGAGTCGGTCGAAGAGATGCCGGACGGTGGCGTGGTCGCCAACCTCGAGAGCAAGAAGAAGGTTCAGGGCGATGCTCTGCTGTACGCGGTCGGACGCCAGGGCAATGTCGATGAGCTGAACCTGGCGGCGGTGGGCGTCGAAGCCGACAAGCGCGGCCGTATCCCGGTGGACAAAGACTTCAGGACGAAGTGCCAGAACATCTTTGCGGTAGGGGACGTCATCGGGTTTCCGTCGCTGGCATCGGTGTCGATGGAGCAGGGACGGATTGGGGCGGCAAGGGCGTTTGGGGACGAGTCGATCGTCTCGAATCCGAGTTTTTACCCGTATGGAATTTATACGATTCCCGAGATCAGCTTTATCGGCAAGACCGAGGAGCAGCTGACCGAGGAGGATGTGCCGTACGAGGTGGGCGTGGCGTACTATCGCGAGATCGCGCGCGGCCAGATTCGCGGCGATACGACGGGAAGGCTGAAGCTGATCTTTCACCGCGAGAGCCACTCGATCCTGGGCGTGCACATTATCGGTGAGGGCGCCAGCGAGCTGCTGCACATCGGGCAGGCGGTAATGGCGCTGGGTGGAACGATCGAATATTTCGTGGACACGGTCTTCAACTATCCAACTCTCGCGGAATGTTATAAAGTGGCGGCTTTCAACGGATTGAATCGCGTGAGTAAGTTCGACTAAGGAACGCGGGTCCGTACGAGAGTCTTGCACGAGGTAGAGGAAGCAATGGCGAAGTCGGTTGGTGTGACGTTATCGGAACAGATCTTCACGGGACTGGTGGTGGACCATGCGCTGGTGGGCGATCTGCGGCGCTTCCCGGAGGATGAGAGCGAGTACGGTGCGCTGATAGAGATGCCGACCGAGGCGCTGGTCGACACCATCTGCAAGCAGGTGCTTGCGGTTGCCGGGGAAGGCGCGAAGCTGGATGCCGTGGGGGTCGCAGTGCCGGGGCTGGTGAAGAACGGGGTGGTGGAAGAGGCTCCGAACCTGCCACAACTCAAGGGCGCACGTCTGCGCGATCAGATTGGCGCAAAGCTCAAGCAGCATGGTATCGAGACCCCGGTGACGATTCTGAATGACGCCGATGGTGTGGCGGCGGGACTGGCGGCGGGACACGGCAAGCTGGACAGCATGATCCGTGTATGGACGCTGGGGATGGGAATCGGGTTTGGGCGTTATCCGTTTGCGGCGGGCGTGTGGGAGGGCGGCCACACCATCGTGACGCTGGACGACAAGGAGAGCTACTGCGGCTGCGGGGGCAGGGGGCATCTCGAAGGTGTGATGGGCCACCGTGCGATGCGGCTGCGGTTTCTCGACATGGAGCCGGAGGAGGTCTTCGAAGCGGCGAAGAAGGGCGATGCGCGGTGCGTGGAGTTCAAGAGGCTCTATCACAAGGCCCTGGCGGCGGCGACGGCCAGCTCGGTTCACATGGCTGGTCCGGGAAAGTTCTTTCTGACAGGGACTTATGTGAGCTTTGTGGATCTGCCCATGTTGAAGGACTACACGCACCAGATGGTGAAGATGAGTCCGCTGCAGGGGTACTCGCTGGAGATCGTGCAGGAAAGCGCCGAGAGCAGGATCATCGGGTCTGCAGTAAGTGCGGAACAGGCTGCCGGTATTTTAGCGCGCCAGAGCCCGCTCGAAGAGGATTTGCGGCAGTAGGTAGTGGACCAGGTTGAATTGCGGGGCAATCAAAGTTACCTATAATCCCGGGCGGTCTCAACCGGTCGATGCAACACTGGCTTGAAGTTTACTCGCCGGGGTTTCAAAGGCCAAGGTCTTCGGGGGCGTTGATTTAGGCGCAGAGCTACCTTGTTGAGATCGGCTTGAGAGTAACCGGATAAGTCGGTTTTCTTAGGGAAGTATTGTCTCAGTAGGCCGTTGGTATTTTCATTGGTGCCGCGCTGCCAGGGGCTCTGCGGATCACAGAAGTAGACTTTCACATTCGTGTCCACCGTGAAGCTCTTGTGTTTTGCCATCTCGTGCCCCCGGTCCCAGGTCAAGGAGCGCCGCAGGGACGCGGGCAGTTTACGCACGTGCTTGCTCAGCGCGGCGACGACCGTCGCTGTATCTTTGCTGGGAACTTTGACCAGCATGGTAAAACGCGAATGTCGTTCCACCAGGGTTGCGACATGACTATTGCTGCTGCCGCTAAGCAGGTCGCCTCCCAATGACCGGGAATAGCGCGGTCTTCAACCTCCGCAGGCCTTTCCCGAATAGAGATGGCATCGACGATCTGACCTCGAGACTGTCCGTCAGCCCGCGAGTGCCGTGAGCGACGTATCAGCCGCTTGGACCTGAGGTGCTGAATCAGCTCTTTTTTCAGCACTCCCCGGGCCTGGATGAATAAGCTGCGGTAGATGGTTTCGTGGGACACGCGCATGCTCTCGTTGCTGGGATAGTGGACCTTAAGCCATTTCGAAACCTGTTCCGGCGACCAGTCCTGGATCAGTTTACTGGCCACGATCGTCCGCAGCTTCTCGTCGATGGCAAGAAGGCACACCTTGGGCCGCAGAGCCGACTCCCAGGCCTGATGATCTGCTTCATTGGCTCGATAGAGTGGACCCCGCCATGACGCGCCACCTCCCGGCTCACTGTCGACACAGCCCGTTGCAACCCGTTGGCTATCTCACGAATCGACAAACCGGAAGCAATTCCTCGTGAGATTTCTTCCCGCTCGGCCAGCGTCAGCGTTCCCAGCGAGCGTCGACGAGCATCAGGAACTATCCCGCCGCGCTGCGTCAACAAGAACCGAATAGAACCATGGCCTTTACCGAAGGCGCGGCCAATCTCATGCAACGACTCGCCCGACTTCCAACGGCGCCACATGTCGATCCGCTGCTCGGTGGAAAGCCTGTCCCGTTTTCCTTGTGCCATAAACACCACCTTTAGAATATGAATTCATATCAGATGGTGTTGCATCGACCGGTTGAGACCGCCCGTTTTTTCAATCACGACGGCCCCGGAGTTGAGATTGCTGCGGCGGGTAATGTCCGGATGGCCGACAATCCACCCGGTGCTTGCAATACGACCTCCATCTCGGCTGGATGAGCGCATTGCCCTATAAGCCTTCCAACGCAGTGACAACTGATCGGAACCAACCTCACGCCCCTAACGGTGCCACATTATACGCACGTGCCAGATCGTTGATGTTGTTCCGAAGGGTTGCCCACAGTTTAGCCACGTCGCTCCCGTACTTCCCTCTGGCGACAACTTGGTTGATCCTGCGACCGTCGTCGACCACACGTTCGACCTGAGCCTTCGTTTCTATCCATTTCTCGGTGGCGTCGAACTTGCGTCGTAGCCTGTTTGTGGAACTGTTCAGATCGCCTAGGGCATCGTCCAGCTCGTCCTTGCCAGCTTGAGCCGTGGCCGTTCTTGCTTCGGTATTTGCCGTACCTCTGCGACCAGACGCACGGCCGCTCTGTTGGGCTGTCGAGGATGCATTTCTCGCGTTGTCACCACGACGTTCCAGGTACTTCCTGAACTCGTCCACGCCGTCCTCCACCCGTCGGATCTTTTCCGCGACAACCGCCTTGGTCATCGTCTGCGCGGCGATGGGGATCGAAACCGCAAAGATTGCACAACAACACAGCGCAGTTACGCCGATTTTCCTGAGGTTCATATTCGGCTCCATGTTGATTCGAATTTCCATGTCATCTTACCTCGGTATTGCCGGCTCAGCGCCTAGTCTTTTTCGTCCGCGACATCGACGTCAAAGTGCTTCAGTGGAAGGTTTTTTCGTTGCCTGCCGAACGGCTTGCTTAGACGGTGGTTCCGGTGCGTATCTTCGTTTGATTAACCGTGTGGTCGCAAGGGTTACCGAGGCTCGAGGGTAATTTCCGGATAACGGGCAAACCGGAAGTAACCCACATGGACGTAAACTAGCTTCTCGGGGGTGACACCTAACCTCCGGCAAAGTGACGTTTTCGGAACTTCAGTCATTTACCCCAAACTGACCCACTAACCGGTAGTAAATTCCTTTTGAGCCTTCTGGAGTTTCGATTGTCCTCTCTTTCGTGGATCGCACAGGTTGCTGTCTTCGCGTCGCTGACCATGGGCGCCGCCCTTGCGCAGGATGCGACACCCAAACAAGCCACTGCTCTTCCTGCGCCGCTTGCCCCTCCTGCAGGAAAACCAAAGGTCTATGAAGTCCATCGCACACCGTCGGCGATCCATCTTGATGGAAGGCTGGACGACAAGGCGTGGGCGAATGCCGCATGGACAGAGGACTTCGTGGATATCGAAGGCTCGATTAAGCCCAGGCCTCGCTTTCGTACGCGGGCGAAGATGCTGTGGGATGACCAGTTTCTCTACATTGCCGCTGAGCTCGAAGAGCCCGACGTCAAGGCGTCCATTACAAAGCACGATGCCGTCATCTTTCACGACAATGACTTTGAAGTCTTCCTGAAACCTCTTGCCGATCAGGAAGGCTACTTCGAGTTTGAGATGAACGCGCTGAATACCGGGTGGGATCTCTATCTGAACAAGCCTTATCGCATGGGAGGCAAGGCGGATAACAGCTGGGAGATGGAAGGGCTGAAGACCGCCGTCGCTATCGACGGTACGCTCAACAACCCGGCGGACAAAGATCAGGGCTGGACGCTGGAGATTGCGATTCCGTGGACGGCCTTCCGCTCCCGCCAGCCGGTGCCCAAACCTGTGGTCGGTACGGAGTGGCGAATCAACTTCAGCCGCGTGGAGTGGAAGGCCGGCCAGCCCAAGGAAGACAACTGGGTCTGGTCGCCTCAGGGAGTAATCAACATGCACGTGCCCGAGCGTTGGGGTTATGTATATTTCAAGAAGTAGGTCGTTATACCCTATGCGAAAGCTTATTGCTCTGATCTGCCCGATCGTTCTCACTCTTGCTCCACTCGCCCATGCGCAGGCGCCGATCACGGCAGCCGATGCAATTCAAAAGATTCAGCGACGCTACGCTCCCGCGCCTCCTGCGAAGACGGTCGACACGATCAAGGCCGGCGATCCAGGGACACCCGTTACGGGAATCGCCACTACCTTTCTCGACACGATGGATGTTCTTCGTGAGGCAGCGCGGCGCAACGAGAACCTGATCATCACGCACGAGCCGACCTTCTACAACCATCTCGATGACACGTCGTTCTTCAAAGACGACCCCGTCTACAAGGAGAAGCTGGCGTTCATCGGACAACACCACATGGTGGTCTTTCGTCTTCACGATGAGATTCACATGGCTCGTCCCGACCCGTTCGGCATGGCGCTGGTGGAGGCTTTGGGGGCTACAGAGTATCTCGACGATCCGAGTAATCCCGGCCTTCTCACCATTCCGACGATGTCGCTTCGGGAGGTGGTCAGCGAGATTCAATCGCGACTGCATGCGCAGACGATGCGCATCGTCGGCGATCCTGAGATGCCGGTGACGCACATCGCTCTTCGGCCCGGAGCTTCGGGACTGCAAGCCCAGGTGAGTGCGCTTCGCCAGGCGAATGTCGACGTTCTGATTGCGGGAGAGGCCTCTGAGTGGGAGACGGTCGAATACGCGAGGGATGCAACGGCTCAGGGGCGTAAGAAGGCGCTCGTCCTGATAGGTCACGAGCCTTCGGAAGAGCCCGGCATGGAGCAGGCCGCAAAAGATATCCGCGCGCTGTTTCCGGGTGTGAAGGTGGATCACATTCTCGCGAACCAATCGATGTGGAGCCCCGGCCACGCGCCCGCAAAGTGATGGGAACAGCACTGAGTCCGCATGGCGAGCGGAAGCGAATTCTATTTCACGCGGTTTCAACCGGCAGGCTCGCAGCCTCCCAGGCGGAGATGCCACCGGCCAGCTCGATGAGATTCGTGATGCCACGCTGATCCAGGACGCTGGCTGCGATGGACGATCGATATCCCCCGGCGCAGTGGAGAGCGACTCTGCGGCCGTGGGGAACCTCTTCGAGGCGTTGCTGCAGTTGGCTGAGCGGAATGTTGACGCTGCCCGGGATGTGATTCGCGCTCCACTCGCTGGGTGTGCGGACGTCAACGATCCAAGGCGGATTGGAAGACTGTAGCTCTTCTGCGAGCATGGGAGCGCTTACGCGCTCGGTGGTCTGGACAAGATCCTGCCGCTTTGCCAGTGCGGCCATTCCATCTTTCAGATAGCCGTGAACGCGATCGAAGCCGATTCTTCCCAGGCGCATGGCGGCCTCCTGTTCGCGTCCCGGCTCGGCGAGGATGACGATGGGGCGTGCGGTGTCGAGGAAAGTCCCGGCCCAGGTGGCGTACTGTCCCGCGAGACCGATGTTGATACTGCCAGCCATATGCCCCTTGGCGTAGTCCGCAGCGTCACGCACATCGAGCAGCTGGACCTCAGCGGGGTTCAAGGCGAGGACATCGTCGAGACTCAGCGGACGGAGCGCGTGTTTGAGGGAGTCTTCGAGCGTGGATCTCTCGCGGGTGTTCAGGATGGCGTCGTAGGTGAAGTAGGCGGGAGCGTCGGGCTGATCGGCGGTGACCAGCTTGATGAACTCGTCCTTGGCCATGGGCTTGAGGGCGTAGTTGAACTGTCGCTGCTGGCCGAGGGTGGAGACGGTGTCCGACGAGAGATTCTTTCCGCAGAGGGAACCCGCGCCATGAGCGGGGTAGACAAGGGTTTCGTCAGGTAGCTTCATCAGCTTGTCGTGCAGGGAGTCGTAGAGATGGCTGCCGAGCTCCTGCGCGGTCCAGCCGAGCGAGGCGCGAAGGTCGGGACGGCCGACATCGCCGATGAAGAGCGTATCTCCGGTCAATACGGCGTGGGGTATATCAGGATTCTTCGTTCGATCGAAGACGAGAATCGAGATCGATTCGATGGTGTGGCCAGGGGTTTCGAGGATCTGAAGGCGCAGGCCGGGAAGATCGAGGGTGTCGCCGTCCTCCATGGGGACGAAGCTGTACTCCGCTTCCGCACGTGCGCCAAGGCGGATCTCGGCACCGCAGCGGTCGCGCAGCTCGAGATGTCCGGCGAGGAAGTCGGCATGAAAATGCGTGAGGAAGACGTAGCGAATCTTTACGCCGAGCTCTTCTGCGTCATCGAGATATTGCTGGATGTCCCGCTGCGGATCGATCACGATGGCCGTGGCGCTTGCCTCGTCGGCGATGAGGTAAGAGGCGTGGGCCAGGCAGCCGAGATAGTACTGCTTGAGGAACATGTGCCATTAGAGCACCGCAGCATCATCTCTGGCAGGTGGGGCAGAAGTGGGTACTGCGGCCACCGACGACGATGCGCTCGATGGGAGTGGAGCAGGTGCGGCAGGGCTGGCCGGTGCGGGAGTAGACGCGGTGGTGGAGCTGGAAGAAGCCGGCGACTCCTTCAGCGTCCACGTAGTCGGAGACCGAGGAGCCGCCTAGCTTGATGGCGTGCTTCAGCACCTTGATGAGCGCGGCGCGGAGACGCGTGAGCTCGTCGCGGGTGAGCCGGCCTGCCTGGCGGCGGGGACGGATTCCGGCGTGGAACAGCGCCTCATCGGCGTAGATGTTGCCGACGCCGTGAAGAAGCGACTGGTTTAAAAGCGCTGCTTTGATGGCTGTCTTGCGGTTGCGGAAGAGCGCGATGAAGTCTTCAGGCGAGATGGTGAGGGGCTCGCGTCCGGGACCGGTGTAGGAGCTAGCCGACACGGAGAGACGACCGAAGCGACGCGCGTCGACGAAGCGGAGCTCTTTGCCTCCGCTCAGCGTGAGGATGGCGTGAGTATGGGGCGGGACCTCGGTCTCAGGGGAGGAGACAAGGAGGCGCCCGGTCATTCCGAGATGGATCAGGAACTGTGCGGGCATCTCTGCCGCAGTCGATTTTTTTCGAGAGGCGCGAGTGACGTCCGCGACGATCGTCTTGCCGACTCGGTGAACGCGGTCGATGCGGGAGCCGGTGAGGACGTCTGCGATCTCGGTTGGCGAAGATTTGAAGGTCTGGGGCTTGTTGCTGGTCCAGACCGAGAGGATGGTCTGGCCGTGGACGCGTTGGTGGACGCCGTTGGCGATGGTTTCGACTTCAGGAAGCTCGGGCATGGACTGATTCAAGTATAGGGCGGTGAATTGTGTTTTTTGGCGTAGCGAAATTTTTCGGCTGACGGGGCTGCTTGCCTCTCTCTATACTTGCGAGCGCTATGAAAAGACAGAATGTTTGGGGCTTTCTCGTGTGCGGCGCGGCTATCTGCGCGTCGACTGTGGCTGCGCGGTCGGAGACACTGCTGGTGGCGAACCAGAAGGACGCCAATCTGGCGCTAATCGATACGGGTTCGGCCAAGGTGGTGGCAACGATCCCCGTGGGCGGTGTTACGGGCCATGAGCTTGCCGTCTCGCCGGATGGAAAGACGGCCTACGTTCCGATCTACGGGAACGCCGGTGTAGGACGCGCGGGGACGGATGGCAGCGAGATGTCCGTGATCGATCTCGGCAGCCGTAAGATCGTGGGCAAGGTGGACTTCGGCCATGGTGTGCGCCCGCACTGCGCAATCTACGACAGGAACAGCGGGATGCTGTTCGTCACGACGGAGCTCGACAAGAGCGTCAGCATCATCGATCCGAAGACGCTGAAGATTGTCGGCTCGGTTCCGACCGGGCAGGAGCAGTCGCACATGCTGGTGCTTTCAAAGGACGGCAAGCGCGGTTATACGGCGAACGTAGGGCCGGGTACGGTCTCGGTGCTGGACATGGTGGGCCGCAAGACGCTGGCGGTGATTCCGATCTCGGGGAACACGCAGCGCATCTCGATCTCGCGCGACGGCAGCATGGTCTTTACGGCGGACCAGAAGAAGCCGCAGCTTGCGGTGATCGACACGGCGACGAACAAGGTAAAGACCTGGGTGGAGCTGCCGGCCGTAGGCTATGGGACGGCGACTACTCCGGACGGACGATGGCTGCTGGTGGCGATGAGGGGAGCCAAGCAGGTGGCGGTGGTCGATCTGAAGACCTTGAAGACGGAGCGGACAATCGATGTGGGCGATGGCCCCTCGGAGATTCTGGTGAGTCCGGACGGAAAGCACGCGTACGTGGCGTGTAATATGTCGAACCAGGTTTCCGTGATCGATTTAGGCCACGATGCTGGCCAGTGGAAGGTTGCTCAGACGATCGATGCCGGCAAGTACGCCGATGGTATGGCGATGGTGAAGTAGCGCAGGGATCGCTTGTTTTGCTCAGTGGCCTCCTGTCTGAAGGATGGGCAGGAGGCTCGAGTAATCGTCGGTCCAGAGGCGCAGGTGGGGCTTGACGTAGATCTGGTCGGCGAGTGTTGCGATCTCGGGCTGGGCGAAGAAGGTGGGGTCTGCGGTCATAAGGACCCATTCGGCGCGGAACTCTGCGCGAGCTTCGTTGGACCCGGTAATCACGTTCCGTACCTGCAGGTGAGAGGCTTCGGCGAGCAGCGCGAGTTCGGGAGGGAGATCAAGGTACTGGTTGGAGACGTGAAAGACGAGAATGCCGTTTGGCGTCATGTGCCTGAGATAGAGCTGGATGGCCTGGGTGGTGAGCAGGTGCAGCGGAATGGCGTCGCCGGAGAAGGCATCGATGGCCAGGATGTCGAAGTGCTGTGGCGGCTCTGAGGTGAGCGAGGTCCGGGCGTCGCCGGGGACAACGGTGATGGCGGCCGGTGAGTCGCGAAGATACGTGAAGAGATTGCGCGTTATGGGCTCGACCTGGGGATTGATCTCGTAGAAGCGGATGCGATCGCCGGGCTGGCCGTATGCGGCGACAGTCCCGGTTCCCAGGCCAATGACGCCGATGTTGCGTGGATGCGCGGCGTCGTGATTGCGGCCGCTGCAGCAGAAGCGCAGGGCAAGGCCAATGCCGGAGTCGGCTGCGTAGTAGGTGGTGGGGCGGTGGCTGAACTCCGGGGAGAAGATCTGGGTGCCGTGCTGAATGACGCCGTGAAGAAGTGTGCGGAGGGGCGCCTGTTGTATGGCGGCGTAGGTTTGGGTGACCCGGAGGCTGCCGTAGAAGTTTCGCATCGAGGCGAGTGAGTTATTGGAGTAGCTCACATGAAGAGCGAGGGTGAGGGCAAAGAGTAATGCGCTTGCGGTGGCCCAGAGCAGGCGCTGGGGCCAGCCGTCGCGCCAGGTTGCGGCCAGGGCGAGCAGCGCGGTGGCGAAGAAGGCGAGCGCGAGATCGTAGTTGGCGGAGAAGAGGAGCGGGAAGGCGATTCCGACGAGGAAGGTTCCTGTGGCTCCGCCCCCGGCGATGAGGAGGTAGAAGAGGGTGGCCTCGGAGGCTCGGCGCGGTCGCAGGGCATACGTTTCGCCGTGGCAGAAGAGGCAGGCGATGAAGCATTCGATGAGGAAGAAGAGGATGGTGAGGGTGATGGGAAGGGAGAAGTCCGTCTTCGAGAGCGCGTAGCCGAGGCTGGCGAGCATCACGACGAGCACACGCACGACCAGGGGACGCCGGTAGAGCGCGGGCCGGTCGAAGGCCAGGATGAAGGTAATGAGGTAGACGGCGAGCGGAAGCACCCAGAGCAGAGGGATCGCGGCGATGTTGCTGGTCAGGTGAGCGGTAACGGAGCTGAGCTGCATCGCCGCGGCCATGGGAAGCAGGAACCAGAGCCAACGATGGGTCAGTGGAGCGGTCGGGGCTTCGTCATCCGAATTGAGTGGGGTTGAAAGGGATGAGAGGCTCAGCTGCGAAGTGAGCGCGAAGGCGAGAATCGCAAAGAGCAGGAAACCTGCCGACCAGAAGGTGCGCTGCGCGCGCAGGGTGAGGTTCGGCTCGAAGAGCGTGGGATAGGCAAGGAGTGCCAGAAGCGAACCCGTGTTGGAGAGCGCGAAGAGTCGGAACCAGACGGCTGCCGGCTTGCCATTGTGGTCGGCTTCGCGCTGGGAGAGCCACGACTGCAGCAAAGGGCTGGTGGAGGCGAGCAGGAGGAAGGGAAGCCCGATAGTGCGGGTGAGGGTCCAGAAGACGGTCTCGACCGGATGGGCAGTGCTGCTGAACGATGGGGGAAGAAACCAGCTGAGAGTAAGAGAGAGGAGAGCCGCGACGACGGCGGCGATGTGGATTCGGCGCTGACGGGTTGTGTCGGAAAGGCCGCTCAGCCAATGGGCGTACAGGTAGCCGAGAAGGAGCGTGGTCTGGAAGAAGACCAGGCAGGTGAGCCAGACCGCGGAGGAGCCTCCGAGAAGAGGGAGGATCTGTTTCGCGGCAAGGGGCTCAATGAGAAAGAGGAGAAAGGCCGAGAGGAAGGCGGTGGTTCCGTAGAGAAGGCGCGTGGATGGCATGAGTTGAGTGCAGCAAGGATACCCGAGGCTGGGTGGAGCGTCGCCGGGCTCGTCCAGATACAGGAGCGCCCCCGGCGTTTACTCCCCGCAGCACTGCCAGCTGGTGATGAAGGAGTCAGGTTCTTGGCGCATTTTGCGCGGCTTCGGCGAACCTCACATCAGAAGGTGTTGATGTCGGCGATCTCGAGGACGGGCTTCGGGTACCCGCTGCGGGCGACTGCGATCATGGCGCGGCCCACCTGCTCGGTGGTGTTCATGTAGTTCTTCAGGGGCTTCTTCAGGAGGGGCATCAGCGGGCCTAAGAGATCGTAGACGAGCTGGTACAGGCGGGTCTTGGAGCGGATGCCGTGAAGCGGCTGGATGAAGCCCGGTCGGAACATGTAGGCGGCTTTGAAGCCGAGATGGAGCAGGGTATTTTCGGTGCGGCCTTTGACTCGCGCCCACATCGTACGGCCCTTTTCCGTCGAATCGGTTCCCGCTCCCGAGACGTAGACGAAGGTCATCGCGGTGTTCAGGGGAAGCAGGGTCCGGGCGAAGGAGACGGTGAGGTCGCAGGTCACCTGCGTGTACTGCTCTTCCGACATGCCGACCGAGGAGACCCCGGCACAGAAGAAGCAGGCGTCGAATCCCGAGAGCTGCGCTTCATGGCCGGAGAGATTGGCAAGATCGGGAACGATCAGCTCGCGGAGCTTCGGGCTGTTCGGATGGACGGAGCTTCGGCCGATGGCGAGGATCTCGGTAACACCGGGATCGAGCAGGCATTCGCGAAGAACGCCCTGGCCGACCATCCCGGTTGCTCCGGTAAGGATGACGCGCATGGGGCGATCTTACAGGGACACGATATGATGGGTGAGGCGCGTCTCGTCCCGATCCCATCCGGGTACTGTGCGTACATTCGAAAACTACCCTTCGGGGCCGGCCAGAAATGGCCATTCTTTTGGAGAAGATATCCATCGTGAGTCAACCGAGATCTGCGGTCATTTTGGGTGCCCAGTGGGGCGATGAGGGCAAGGGCAAGATTGTGGACGTGCTGTCGGAGAGGTTCTCCGTGGTGGCGCGTTACGCGGGCGGGCATAACGCCGGACACACGGTCATCATCAAGGGGAAGAAGTTTGTCCTGCAGCTGATTCCCTGCGGCGTTCTACGTCCTGAGTGCAAGGGCGTGATCGGCAACGGCGTGGTGCTGGACCCGATGGCCTTTCTGAACGAGGTGAAGAAGCTTCGGGACGCCGGTCTGCCAGTCGATAAGCAGTTGTTTGTCTCCAACCGGGCGCAGGTCATCCTTCCCTATCACCGGATGATCGAGCTGGCGGCGGAGAATGCTCCGGGACGGACGAAGATCGGAACCACGAGCCGCGGCATTGGCCCGGCCTACGAGGACAAGATGCACCGCAGCGGTCTGCGGGTGATCGATCTGCTCAATCCTGCGCTGCTGCGTACGCACATCGAGAACGCTTGCCACGAGAAGAACACGATCGCGCACGCGCTGTTCGGAACCGAGCCGCTGGACCCGAAGACGATGTATGAGGAGTATTCGCGGGCGGCCGAGCAGGTGGCTCCCTTTGTGACGGACACGGCTGTTCTGCTGAACGAGGAGTTGGATCGCGGCGGCAACGTGATGTTCGAAGGAGCGCAGGGCGCGCTGCTGGATATCGATCACGGGACGTATCCGTTTGTTACGTCCTCATCGGCAACGGCGGGCGGAGCGGTGACAGGTACTGGAGTGGGTCCGACGAGAATCAATACGGTCATCGGAGTGACCAAGGCATACGTTACGCGTGTGGGCGAAGGTCCATTCCCGACCGAGATCCACGACGACACCGCAGACCTGCTGCGGGCGCGGGGACAGGAGTACGGTGCTGTGACCGGGCGTCCGCGCCGGTGTGGCTGGCTCGATCTGCCGCTGCTGCGTTACAGCAACATGATCAACAGCACGGAGTGGCTGGTGGTAACCAAGCTCGATGTGATGGATGCCTGCGAAGAGATTCCGGTGTGCACCGGCTACAAGATCGACGGCAAGGTGACCGATGTGATTCCGGCGGATATGCGCGGATTCGATTCGATCCAGCCGATCTATACGACGCTGAAGGGCTGGAACGAATCCACCGAAGGAATTACGGAGTGGGAGAAGCTGCCGCAGCTGGCGCAGGACTATCTGCGCTTCCTCGAAAAAGAGTCGAAGGCCAAGATCGGAATGGTTTCAACCGGGCCCGATCGCGATCAGACCATTACGCTGCCTGAATTTGACGCGGCACTGAAGGGGTAGAGGAGCCGAGAATGGTGAGTTTTACAGTACGGATGCGTTTTGAGCCAGGCGATCACGACGAGATAGCCGGAATCCTCCGCAAGCTGACGGAAGCATCGCGTCAGGAGCCCGGATGCGTGAGTTATATTCCTCACTTTGTGGAGGGGGAACCGGCGACGGTGGTCATCTACGAGCAGTATGCCGATGACGCGGCGCTCGACTTCCACCGCAATACACCCCACTTTCAACAGTATGCCGTGGGTGGACTGTTCCAGAAGATGCTGGAGCGGCAGTTGGAGAATTTAACCGCAGTCTGCTGAAGAACCGCCGGCGGGATGAAACGCATCCCGCTGGCTCTCGACCTGACTGCGTTAGTGGAGTATTTTTTTGACTCCGGGCTGTATCTCGGTCTACTATCCGGTACGCTCATGGTCCGCCCGGCCCCATTTCGCAAAGGCTCAACATCTTCCACGGTGCTGATGGCGTTGGTTTTGCTCTCCTGTTTTATCGCATGTGCACATGCTCAACAGGAGCAGAAACACCATAAGAAGCATGACGCCAGGAAGCAGGTGGAGGCCCTGGAGGAGAAGTGGCGCACCGCTCAGCTGGCTGGCGACGTAGCGACCATGGATCGCATGCTCTCCGACGACTTTATTGGCATCTCGATGTCGGGCCAGGTAAATACGAAGGCCCAGCAACTGGATCGGATCCGGAATCACCAGCTGGTCCTTACAAGGGTCGAGCTGGATGATATGAAGGTGAAATTGCTTGACTCTGTTGCGATTGTGACCAGCCGGGCCGAGGTAGAGGGAACGAGCGAAGGAACCGCGGTGAAGGGAACGTACCGCTATACCCGCGTCTATCGACAGCTGCCTTCGGGAGAATGGAAGATCACAAGCTTTGAAGCGACTCGAATCCAGCCGTCGAAGTCAGCGCGGGAGAAGCCTGGACAGCCTGGGCCCGCGGCTCACGCCGTGATTCTCGAGCCAAGATTCGGTTGAACTTCTGAAAGCGGAAGGGATCAGGCATAAAGAAAGGGACGCTGCTGAGCAGGGTCCCTTTAATTTGATAGGTCGAATGGCTTGGGCCACGTGTGGGCCTCAGGCGATCTTTCCCATTCGGGATGGAATGATTTTGGCCGAAACCGCTCCGCTCGCAGCGACCGGAAGGTTGAGCGCCAGCAGCCTGCGGAAGAGGGAGCGCGTCTCACCAGTCAGGCGAGCGTCTTCGGATTCATGGGGAAAAAGGGGAAGAATCGGCTTGGCAGGGTATCTGTTTCCGGTGCCAACGAAATAAGGGCGAGACTCGGCAGAACGCGCCCCCATGCTGGGAGGCATTCGGGAACCGGGCCGAACGGAGGAGGGAGGGATTTTCGAGAGTGGATTCATGTGAAGCCCTCGACGAGACAGAA
This sequence comes from Edaphobacter modestus, assembly GCF_004217555.1. GTDB lineage: Bacteria > Acidobacteriota > Terriglobia > Terriglobales > Acidobacteriaceae > Edaphobacter > Edaphobacter modestus. The sequence goes on along the minus strand of NZ_SHKW01000001.1, from coordinate 3,063,114 downwards.
ATTCCCGAAACCTTACAGGGGACTATGTTCCTTTCGATGTATTCCCGGGTTAAGGAGTTGCACTGTTCTTCAACGCATCCCGCAGTCTTTTCCAGGTAGTGTCGAGGGCTTCGGGAAGAACGCGAGTCTCAGCGGTAACGGTCATGAAATTGGTATCACCAATCCAGCGGGGAAGCACATGCATGTGGATGTGACCGGCCACTCCTGCGCCGGCAGCATCCCCCAGATTCATGCCGAGATTGATGCCATCGGGCCGGTAGGTTGAGCGGAGGGCCCTCTCCGTGCGCTGCGCGAGCTCGATCATCTCGTGTACCGCATCCGGTGGCGCAGCAGCCAGGGAGTCGGTATGGAGATAGGGCAGAATCAGCACATGTCCTGTTGCATAGGGGTATGCATTCAGGCAAAGGAAACAGTATTGTCCGCGATAAATGATGTGCGAGGCTCGTTCGGCGATCTCCAGCGGCATTCCGTGGGCAATGGCGTAGTCGGTGGCAGCGATCATGTTGCAGAAGACGCAGTGCTTGTCTTCGGCTGCCGGCCAGTCTGCTAATTCAGGTGCAACGCCGGTACGGGCCTGGGGATCGCTGCGGGTGATGTAGGCATACCGCCAGGGGGTCCATAAGTGGTCCATATGATTGCCGAGTATAGCGGCTGGGGATGACAGAATCTCCGGTTCTGGCGGGGGGGCGCGCTTCGGAAGTAATAAAGGTGTAAAAAGCGCAGACTCTGGCTGCCCGGTTCGGTTGACGTATGGATGGTGAGGTTCTATCGTTAAGTACGAGCCTCTGCGTGTGGGACCCAAGTGCAGCCGCTCCTTCTAGCAAGATGAAAAATTCGTTCCTGCCTGCGCGCTCGATCAGGAATGGAAGTTCAGTCCCTCAAAGTTGGCTGAACGTTCCCGAGAGAAAGTCGCCCGCGATGGAACGGACGCTTGGGTCCCGGAGTCCGCAATCATCATGGTAGATAACCATCATTCCGATCGAACCGAGAGCAAACCCCTGACCACCGAACTGGAAGTCCTAGCGCCCGAAGCGACAGCCGGGAACACCGACCTGTCTTCCGAATCCACCCCTAACCAGCAGCATGAGACCGCCCAGAGCGAGCCCGTGGAGCACCCAGTAGCCGTTGCGACCGAGATTGAGGCCGCTGGGGGACCTGAGCCCGACTACGACTCCGCCGACTTTGCAGAGGCGTTGGCGAACTTCGACCGCGAACAAGCGGCGGATGCCGCAGCCGCGCAGAGCCTGACCACCGAAGAGGTGATCGTCACCGGCACTGTCGTCAAGATTACGGACAAGCATGTTGTTGTCGACATCGGGCTCAAGTCTGAAGGTCTCATTCCGCTGGAGCAGGTGCTGGATATCAACGGCACTCCCAAGTTCCAGGCTGGCGACCAGGTTGAAGTGGTCGTCGAGCGCGAAGAGTCCGAGGGCGGCTATCTGGTCAGCTACGAGAAGGCCCTGCGCCATAAGGTGTGGGACAAGCTCGAGGCTGCGGCCAACGAAAAGACTCCGGTCAAGGGTATGGTCCTCAGCCGGGTGAAGGGTGGCCTGACCGTCGATATCGGCATCAAGGCATTCCTTCCCGGATCGCAGGTTGAGATTCGCCCGGTGCGCAATCTTGACGGCTATATCGGTACGGAGATCGAAGTCCGCGTCATCAAGCTGAACAAGAAGCGCGGAAACGTAGTCATCAGCCGCAAGGAACTGCTGGAAGAAGAGCAGAATTCAAAGAAGTCGGTGACGCTGGCTACCCTTGAAGAAGGCACCATTCTTACGGGAACTGTGAAGAACCTCACCGACTACGGCGCGTTCGTCGATCTGGGCGGCCTCGATGGCCTGCTCCACATTACCGATATGAGCTGGGGTCGCCTCACGCATCCCCGTGATCTGGTCAATGTTGGTGACGAGATCCAGGTGAAGGTGCTGAAGTTCGACAAGGACAAGCAGCGCGTTTCGCTGGGCTTCAAGCAGCTGACGCCTGATCCGTGGCTGGATGCGACGGAACGCTACCCGATCGGTGCACAGGTTCGCGGCCGCGTTCTCTCCGTCACCGACTACGGCGCGTTCGTCGAGCTCGAGCAGGGCATCGAGGGTCTGGTTCACGTCTCGGAGATGACCTGGTCCAAGCGCATGAAGCACCCTTCGAAGCTGGTGAAGCCGGGCGATGAGGTGGACACGATCATTCTGAGCGTCAATCCGAATGACCGCCGCATCTCGCTGGGAATGAAGCAGCTCCAGGAGAATCCGTGGGAGCAGCTTGAGGACAAGTACCCCACCGGTGCCGTGATCGAGGGCCGGGTACGCAACCTGACCGACTTCGGAGCCTTCATCGAGATTGAAGACGGCATCGACGGTCTCGTTCACGTCTCGAACCTGAGCTGGACGAAGCGCATCAAGCATCCTTCCGAGGTCCTGAAGAAGGGCGAAAAGGTCAAGGCTGTGGTTCTGGGCGTCGAGCCTGAGAATCGCCGGTTGTCCCTTGGCGTCAAGCAGCTTCAGCCCGATGTTTGGGATACGTTCTTTGCTCAGCACCGTGTTGGCGACGTCATCAAGGGCAAGACTCTGCGCACAGCGCAGTTCGGAGCCTTTGTTGAGATCGCTGAAGGCGTTGAGGGTCTCTGCCATGTCTCTGAGGCAGTCGACGAGCACAACGTTCCGGTCAAGCTCGAAGTTGGCGACGAGCACGAGTTCCGGATCGTGAAGATGAACCAGGAGGAGAAGAAGGTTGGCCTGAGCATCCGCGCAGTGGGTGAAGAGGCAAGCCGCGCAGAAGTCGAGAGCTACAAGGAGCGCGATCACAAGGGATCCTCCTCCTCCTCGTCCTCGAGCAGCGGTACAACTCTTGGCGATCTGATCAACTGGAAGCGTTCTGAGTTTGGCGAGTAAGCCTTCTCACAATTCGTAAAACTAGAAGGGCCGCCCGAGGGCGGCCCTTCCTATTGCCTGTATTTCTCAATCGTTCAGCGTATCCGCAAGGCCAGCTGAAAGCTTAGGCCGGAATGGAGCGCATGATTGCGGATCCTGAGGCCGGAGCAGAAACGGAATCGACCAGCTCTGGCACCATCTTGGCCGAAGCACGCCGCATCACCTCAAGCTCTGCAGGAGCGAAAAGCTCGGGCGGAATGCCGCCGACCGCCACATAACCCGGATTGTCGCCTAGAGCCATAGAGATCTGGTTCCAGCGAAGGAAGGGCGATGTCGTCGGAAGAACGATGAGACGGCGCTTTGGTTCAGGGAACGCAAAGTACGCAGACCATACAAGCAGGGTCAGGCAGATCGTGAGCCCGCTGATGGTATTCACCGTTGAGTACATCTTCGTGCTGTGAGACAACCATGCGGAACGTACAAGTTCTGTAGTCGCGAGAAAGCCAAGTCCGAAGCTGACACCGAAGATCCTGCTGCGATGCGAGAGTCCCATCGGCACGATGGCGAAGCAGACGAAGAGTAAAAGGCACAGCGTAAGGATGCTGGACGTCTGCTGAAGCTGAGTGACCATCGCGACCATAAACTTGAGGCCGGTCAGGTGAGGTGTGAATGCAACCCCAATTGACACAGCGATAGATATAGCCGCGACCCAACGGAAGACGAGCATACCCAAGGTTTGCAAACCCTTCAGGGGAGCCATCGCAAGCTTGAAGATGCTGTAAATCACGAGAAGCGAGAGGATGGCCTCAAGCGCATAGCTCGTCCAGTAAACGTAAAAATAAATTTGATAGGCCATATGCTTCTCTATCGCGTGCTGCGGAGCGAAGTAAAGCACAGGCAGGCAGATAGCAGAAGATATGATCTTCACGCTGAGTAGGCCGACCAGGAAGATAAAGTTTCTAGCTTCTTTGCTGCGCAACAAAAGAGTTAAAACCATTGCGCACAAAATCGGCTCGAGATAGGAAAGCAGACCAACGAACGCGTCTTGAGTCATCATACGTCCCCTAAAGACTTTATCAGCCTAGCTCAAGACGGGGACGGACACAATAATCTTTATTCGGTAAACTGCATTTTTTTGCAGCATCTACTTCGCGATTCCACAAGCATTTCGGGTCATCAGGAGCACATGAGTTAGCGTCCGCGAGTGATTCCACAGGCATCCGGGTCATCAGGAGCGCACATGGGGGTCGGGAGGGCGCTGTTGCGGGCGACGCTAACCTTTGCAGCGGTGGAGGCGGAGGAGATCTGGGTAGAGGCAAAAGCCCCGGTGAAGACGAGAACGGCGACGGCGGTACGGACAGCAAGTTTCATGGCAGACATGTCCCTTATTTTCAGAGTTTTAGAAGTTTTTGTTGGATTGAGTTAGCGTCCGCGAGTGATTCCACAGGCATTCGGGTCATCAGGAGCGCACATGGGGGTCGGGAGGGCGCTGTTGCGGGCGACGCTAACCTTTGCAGCGGTGGAGGCGGAGGAGATCTGGGTAGAGGCAAAAGCCCCGGTGAAGACGAGAACGGCGACGGCGGTACGGACAGCAAGTTTCATGGCAGATATGTCCCTTATTTTCAGAGTTTTAGAAGTTTTTGTTGGATTGAGTTAGCGTCCGCGAGTGATTCCACAGGCATCCGGGTCATCAGGAGCGCACATGGGGGTCGGGAGGGCGCTGTTGCGGGCGACGCTAACCTTTGCAGCGGTGGAGGCGGAGGAGATCTGGGTAGAGGCAAAAGCCCCGGTGAAGACGAGAACGGCGACGGCGGTACGGACAGCAAGTTTCATGGCAGATATGTCCCTTATTTTCAGAGTTTTAGAAGTTTTTGTTGGATTGAGTTAGCGTCCGCGAGTGATTCCACAGGCATCCGGGTCATCAGGAGCGCACATGGGGGTCGGGAGGGCGCTGTTGCGGGCGACGCTAACCTTTGCAGCGGTGGAGGCGGAGGAGATCTGGGTAGAGGCAAAAGCCCCGGTGAAGACGAGAACGGCGACGGCGGTACGGACAGCAAGTTTCATGGCAGACATGTCCCTTATTTTCAGAGTTTTAGAAGTTTTTGTTGGATTGAGTTAGCGTCCGCGAGTGATTCCACAGGCATTCGGGTCATCAGGAGCGCACATGGGGGTCGGGAGGGCGCTGTTGCGGGCGACGCTAACCTTTGCAGCGGTGGAGGCCGATGAGATCTGGGTGGAGGCACAAGCACCGGTGATGACGAGGGCGGCGACGGCAGTACGAACGATAAGCTTCATGTTGATTACCTCAAGAGATTTACTAACCTTGCAAAATTTTTCGCTGGACAGATCAGCTGAGGTAAACATATGATGGGTTCGTATATAAGTCCAATGTTATGAGGTATATATAACAATATTTATGGGCTCGAGTTACTGACGTAACAGAACGAAAAACGCCTAATAACAACTTCTGAGTGTATGTTTTGGCGAGGTTTGGAATGTAAATTGCCTATTCAGTCCCGCGAGCACAGGACTCCCTGCGCTATACCCCTAATGCTCCGGGATTTAGCGGGAAAGGATCAGCCGGCGAAGTCAGCATTAGCTGTTGCGGCACAGCCGCAGGAACGCCATCTCATGACGTGGAGGCAGCCACGCGGGATTCAAGAGAGAATCGATTTTAACTGATTTTGGGGAATTGGGAGGAGCGTAGCCTCGGAATTGAGGCTACGCTCTTGAAATCAGGCCTGTGCGCCGGTGTTTGCGGCAGACGGCTCGGTTTTCACTGGTGCCGTGGTGGGTTTTTTGAGAACCGGTTCGCTCTTTTTGGAAGGTGCCAGGATCGCATGGAGGGTCGTACCTTCCATACGAGGCATAAACTCAACGATGCCGGCGTCTCCGATATCCATAATGAGGCGGTTGATGATCTTGTAACCAAGGTCCCGATGAGCCATCTGCCGGCCTTTGAAGCGCAGCGAGGCTTTCACCTTATCCCCTTCGTTCAAAAACCTGGTGGTCTGATTCTTCTTCGTCTGGTAATCATGTTCGTCCACGGTGACGGAGAACTTGACCTCCTTGACAACGATGACCTTCTGCTTTTTGCGTGCAGCCCGATCGCTCTTGTCCTTCTCATAGAGGAACTTACCGTAATCCTGAATCTTGCAGACGGGAGGAACGGCGTTGGGAGAGATCTCAACCAGGTCTAAAGAGCGCTCGCGGGCCATCTTCAGCGCCTCAAAGGGAGGCATTACCCCGAGCTGCTCGCCGTTCTCGTCGATGACGCGGACTTCGCGGGCGCGGATTCGTTCGTTCGTGCGGATGAAAGACTTGGCGGAGCGTTTATCGATAGGTGGAATAGGTCGCCTCCACAGCAGGCCACCAGGCTTGCCATGCGTATCTGAAATGGATTTGCGGGCGTATCAAAGCAACGCCGCACACTGAAGTATAACACCCTCTTAGGATGCATATTCGGGGTCAGATGATGTGCGAAGCGGCCAACGGGAATCTCGCCGTCCGGCATCGTACGCAGGGTTCGGTTCAGTTTTGTCCGTGCGTCCCCTCTCTGCAATGGGATTGGTTTGTGTATTGTGTAGAGACGGAAAACATCCCGGGCTGAATTCCTTGTACCGATTGAAGACCTCAATCGGAAAGAAGCGAGGAGAGAAAGAGAAAGATGAAGAAGCGGATTTTGCTGGTGGATGATGAGGTTGCGGTACTGCTCACGCTCAAGGCCGTGCTCGAGATCAATGGCTTCGAAGTGGATACTGCGGCTTCGGGGCGCGAGGGAAAGCTGAAGCTGCGTTCGAACGAGTACCACATGGTGATCAGCGATATGCGCATGGAGAGCGACCAGGCTGGCGCGGCCGTGATTGCAGCAGCACGATCAGCGCCCTATGAACCCGTGGTGGCCCTTCTGACCGCTTACCCGCTCGCCGAGGAAGACTGGCAGGAGATGGGAGCCGACAGGATGCTGGTAAAACCGATGCACACCCGGCTTCTGCTGGAGCAGATCGATCGACTGATGCAGGCCCATGCTGCTCGTCGCACCGGCAACGGGACTGCGTTGGCTGCGGCAAAGGCCCCGGGTTCCGTGAAGAAAGCCACCAGGCCACCTGCAGCAAAGAAGAAGGTCGCTTCTAAAAAGACTGCTTCTAAAAAGAGTGTTTCTAAGAAGGCTGTTTCGAAAAAGACTGCCGCGAAGAAAGCCATTGCAAAGAAGCCGGTAAAGCTTGCGGCGAAGAAGGCCGTGAAGCGAGCTGCCCGCCCGGCTTGATTTGTTGTCTCGATGAAGGCCCAATCCTCTGGGCGATCTATGGCTGCGTGTGAGACTTGATGTAGTCGCGCAACGACAGATTGATATCCATTGCTTTGTGGACTCCGTTATCCATCATGCGCAGCCATTCCGAGCCAGGCTCCTTCAGGCCCACCGTCCCGAGCAGATAGCTGGTCTGAACGATAATCTCAAGCGCATTGCTGAGTTCGTGAGCCAGCTTGCGGATCTCGACGGCAAGGTCGGCAGGAATGGTCTCTGAGGCATTGAGATCAGGCTGGGACGGCTTCTTTTGCGGTTGTTCCATGACGTTGTGAGAGGCTCCTCGCAGGATCAGTCTAGACCATCGGTTGAATTGACACGTGAGCCGGGCTTTGCGACACTAAAGACTCGCGGTTGCGGTGTTCGGCCTCCCACAGGCAGGGCGTATACGACCGTTGCCGTAGTGGCGGAATTGGCAGACGCGCATGGTTCAGGTCCATGTACTCGCAAGGGTGTGGGGGTTCGAGTCCCCCCTTCGGCACCAGGATTCACCTCACAGGCAATGAGAGAAAAAAGAGAAGCGCAATGCGCTTCTCTTTTCATTTAAGCCGAGCGATCTGCTGCTTTCTACTAACTCGTAAAATAGAAGCTATGCCAACACGACTCGACGACATTCTTGCCAACACGTCCTCGGAGGTCAGCGAGCGGAAGGCCTCTGCAGACCTCGGATCGATTGAGCGAAGAGCTTCGATGCACACTCCGCGAGGATTTGCAGCGCGACTGCGTACCGTAAGCCTCGAGCGCCCTGCCATCATCTCCGAGATCAAGAAGGCATCGCCCTCGAAAGGGTTAATCCGCGAGGACTTCGATCCACCGGTTCTCGCAAAAGGATTCGAGGCTGGCGGAGCGGCAGCTCTCTCCATCCTTACCGACGAAAAATTCTTTCAGGGATCGCTCGATTTTCTTGAGGCGGCTTCGCGGGTCGTCAACATTCCATGTCTGCGCAAGGACTTCATTGTTGACCCGTTTCAGATCGTAGAGGCGCGTGCCGCGGGTGCGGATGCCATTCTGCTGATTGTCGCAGCCCACGCGGATCAAGAGCTGAATCACCTTCGCAACGAGGCTCGCAGCCTTGCGCTCGATGTGTTGTGCGAGGTCCATTCGGCAGAAGAGCTGAAGCGCGCGATCGCGCTGGGATTCGATGTCATCGGCGTCAACAGCCGCGACCTTCGCACCTTCGAGATGCATCCGGAGCTCTTGTTCGAGCTCGTTTCATCGATGCCGGCCGATACGGTCAAGGTGGCCGAGAGCGGCCTGCGAAACGCCGGAGATATCTCCCGCTTGCGGGATGTGGGATACGACGCCTTCCTGATGGGAGAGACGCTGATGCGTCAGTCCGATCCTGGAGCGGCGTTGGCCTCGCTCCTCGATCACCAGTATTCAGAACGAGTGCTGCGATGACATGGGTCAAGATCTGCGGCAACACCAGCCTTGAAGATGCGCAGCTCGCCGTAGAGCTGGGCGCCGATGCTCTGGGGTTCGTCTTCGCGGAGAGCAAGCGTCGCGTATCCTCCGCGCAGGTTGCCGCCATTACGCCGCATCTTCCAAAGCACGTAGAGTGCGTCGGAGTGGTGTACAGCCGCGATGCCGCGGAGATCGCCGCAATCGTTCACGAAGCCGGCCTCACCGCGGTGCAGCTTCATGGAGGCGTTGACCTGCCCCTCCTTCATCGGCTGCGGGAGCGTCTCGGCGATACCATCGGCATCATCCAGACACTGCACTGGGTGGTAGGCACCGACAGCCGTGAGCGTCTGAGTGCGGAGTTGCGAGAGATCGGCGAGCTGGCCAAAGTAAATCGTGTTCTGGTGGATTCGCGAGTGGGCAATGCAGGAGGCGGAACGGGAGTCTCGTTTGACTGGAAGGCTGCTCGCTCCGTCTTTCAGGATGCCGCGAAGACTCTACAGATCATCGTCGCGGGAGGTCTGCGTCCGGAGAATGTCGGCGAGGCGATCCGCGAGCTCGATCCCTGGGGCGTTGACGTAGCCAGTGGAGTAGAAGCGTCGCCCGGCCGCAAGGACCCCGCAAAACTGGCAGCGTTTCTGCGCATCGCCAAAGCCGCGCAATGAAGACGAAAGGCCCCCGGCAGCCGGGAGCCTTCAATACAACAACCAGAGAGGACCTACAGAATCGTTAGCGCTGATGTGGCCGCGAGTCGCGTACCCGTACCCTCGGCGTGCGATCGCGAACCGTCTGTGTCCGCGTGCGTACCGTTATAGGTTTTGGCTGCGCCACTGCGAAAGCGGGGCAGAGCGCCAACGATAGCAGGATCAAACCCTTTATCTTTGTCATCATCATTCCACTCCGAATATTCGACGTTGCCGGGTGGGGTGACGATGCAAAAATGGTTTGTGGTTCGCGCTATGCTGCACGATTCGCGCAACATAGCGCATGAGACGGAATCAGGCGTGCGACTGTATCTCAAGCTGCTGTGACAGAAACGTAAACTGATCCACGATCAATTCCACGCGCTTGGTTAGAGGCATACCTCCGCCATGTCCGGCACGCGTCTCCACGCGGATGAGAATGGGATTCGGACCGGCCTGCGCGGCCTGCATCGCTGCGGCGAATTTGAAGCTGTGTGCCGGAAACACACGGTCGTCGTGGTCCGCCGTCGTGATCAGCGTCGGCGGATAGGCCGTACCCGGCTTGAGATTGTGCAGCGGCGAATATCGAAAGATCGTCTGGAACTCGGCCTCATCCTCGCTGGGAGAACCGTAGTCCGTCTTCCACGCCCAGCCGATCGTGAACTTGTCGAAGCGCAGCATATCCATCACTCCCACTGCGGCCATCGCTGCGCCGAACAGCTCCGGGCGCTGCATCTCGCACACGGCCACCAGCAGGCCGCCATTGCTTCCGCCGGAGATCGCCAGTTTGGGCGCTGACGTGTACTTGCTCGCAATCAGCCATTCCGCCGCCGCGATGAAGTCGTCGAAGACGTTCTGCTTGGTAAGCTTTGTGCCAGCCTGATGCCATGCCTCGCCGTATTCGCCGCCGCCGCGAAGACTCGGCTGCGCGTAGACGCCGCCCATCTCCATCCACAGAAGATTGGCGGACGAAAACTCGGGGCGCAGGGAGATGTTGAAGCCGCCATAGCCGTAAAGCAACGTCGGGTTCGTTCCATCCAACTCCAGCCCCTTCCTGTGACTCACGAACATGGGAATGCGCGTGCCATCTTTGCTGGTGTAGAAGATCTGTTGCGTCTCGTACTGTGCTGGATCGAACTTCAACTTTGGCTGGCGATAGATGGTCGAGCGCCGCGTCTTCATGTCGAGCCGGTAGATCGTCGCCGGCGTGGTGAAGTTCGTGAACTGGTAGAAGGTCTCCGTCTCGCTCCGTTTGCCCACAAAGCCCGCGGCCGTACCGATGGCCGGAAGTTGCAGCCGCTCGATCAGATCGCCCTCGCGCGTATGCAGCTCAATCATGCTCTGCGCATCGGCGAGATAGTTTGCGATCAGCGTATCGTCGATCATGCTGACGCTGTCCAGATGATTCGCGCTCTCGGAGAGAATCGTCTTCCAGTGCTCGCGATCCGGATGTTCGAGGTCGACCTCGACGACGCAGCCGTTCGGTGCATTGAAGGTGGTATGAATCCAGAATCGCGTGCCGTCGTTGTCGATGGGGGAGTAGACCGCATCGGCTGCATCGGCGATCTTCACCGCGGGAGCATCCGGTCGTTCAAGATCTTTGATCGAGAGCTGGTTGTTGGGGCTCGATCCCTTCGTCTCGAAGATAATCAGGTAGCGGCCATCGTCCGTCACCGCGGCGCCGACGTTCATCTCCCTGTCGTCGGGCCGATCGAAGACCAGCCGATCCTCGCTCTGCGGCGTTCCTAATTTGTGGAAGTAGATTTTGTGGAAGTAGTTTGCCTCCTTGAGCGCCTCGCCCTGCGGAGGATCGTAGCCTTCGTAGAAGAAGCCGGAGCCGTCCTTGAGCCACGACGCGGAGCTGAACTTCGACCACGCCACTGCATCGGGAAGATCCTCTCCCGTGGCGACCTCGCGAACATGCCACCTCTCCCAATCCGAGCCGGCATCGGCGATCGAGTAGGCTGCAAGCAGGCCATCGTCCGAGATGCTGAGTCCGCTGATGGCAACCGTGCCATCAGCCGACAACGTGTTGGGATCGAGCAGGACCTTCGGTTCGCCCTCCAGCCCCTCCGTCCAGTAGAGGACGTTCTGATTCTGCAAGCCCGTATTGTGCCAGTAGAAGTAGCGCGTTCCTCGGCGTACAGGAGCCGTGTAACGCTCGAAGTTGATCAGGTCCATCAGCCGCTGCTGCATGGCTTCGCGCCCCGGAACGTTGTCGAGGATGCTGCGGGTCAGGCGATTCTCCCGCTCGATCCAGTCCGTCACCTCGGGGGAGTCGACGTCTTCCATCCATCGATAGGGATCGCTGACCCGGGTGCCGAAGTAGTCGTCTACCTGGTCGACGGCGTGGGCCGTCGGGTAGGAGATCGTACGAGAGACAGGCTCGGAGGACAGGGCAACATCGGCAAGCTTCATCGGCGCTCATTCTTGCGAGGGCCCCGCGGTGCGAGGCGCGCAGGTTAGTCTGGAACCGATATTTCTTACTGGACCGGTATCAACGATCCTTCGGCTCTGAAACAATTCTATTTGGAAAGGGAAGCGGCCAAGGAAGATACGCTTCCACATATCTCTCTTCGGAGTCTCATGGCAACTCGACCTGGTCTAAAGTTATGGGCTCTTACTCGCATGCGATCCTCCGCATATGCCGTCCTCGTCTGGCTCGTCCTCTTCTCCACGGCCACGGCCCAGCAACCCGGCAACACGCCGCCGCCCCAGCAGCCACCGGCACAGACACCGGCACAGCCAGACAGCGCATACACCCTCAAAACTCAGGCCAATGTCGTCCTGGTCCCTGCCACCGTGCGGACCAAGCAGGGCGAGATCATCTATGCGCTTCGTGCCGATCAGTTCGTGGTCGAAGACAACGGTGTGGCCCAGGCCATCCACCTCGATGAGGACACCGATTCGCTCGGCCTGACGCTCGTCGTGCTGATGCAGTGCAGCCGGGCTGCCGTGATGGAGTACGCGAAGCTCTCCGGTCTGGCAACCATGCTCGATGACCTCGCAGGAGGAGCGCCAAGGCAGATCGCGATTGCGAGCTACGGCAAGGAGCCCACGTTGCTCGGAGACTTCTCGCCCGACCCGAAGGCCACCTTCGACGCACTGGGGCAATTGCAGCCCTGCGATGACGCCGAGGCAGCAACCTTCGATGCCGTAGCCTGGGCCAGCAGCCTGCTCGACGAGCACAAGGATCGCAACCGTCACGCCATCCTGCTGATCAGCGAGACCCGTGACCACGGCAGCCACAAGAAGCCCGCCGACGTCATCGCATCGCTCGGCCAGACCAACACTGTCGTCGATTCCGTCTCCTTCTCGCCCGGGAAGACCGAGGTCCTCAACGATCTGAGATTCGGTGGCGGGTCCGGTCCCTTTGGCCTACTCGTGATGGCGGTGAATGCCGCGAAAAAGAACGCGCCCCGCACACTTGCCGAGCTCTCCGGCGGAGAGTACATCAACTTCACCACCCAGAAGGGCTTCGACAACGGGCTGCACCAGCTCTCGAACCGGATACACAACTACTATCTGCTAAGTTTTCAGCCGCAGGCTGGACCCAACGGCTCTCCCGCAGAGGGGCTTCACAGCATCCGTGTGCGTGTTCCGGACTATCCGGACGCAAAGATCGGTTCGCGCGAAAGCTACTTCAGCGGATCGCTCGACAGCCTTCCAGCCGATCTTCGCTAACGCGCGGAGAAGTGAAAGTGAAGTGAAAGGAAAAGGCCCGGCACAATCGCCGGGCCTCTCCTCCATTCCCTTTTGACGCCACAGTTCTATTTGTCATGTTTGTCATGTCCGTAGGCGTGTCCATTGCCATGGTGGCCGTGTCCTTGCCAGCCGCCTTCGCGATAACGCCAGCCCTGGCCCTGGTGCTCCCATCGTGGGCTGTTCCATGCTGCTCCCCGGTATGGGGGGCGCGACCACCGGCCGGAATACCACTCATAGCGTCCGTGTACGGGAGCCCAATATCCCGGCGCCCATACGTAACCGGGTTGTGGCATCGGAGGAGCGACCTCATAACGTATCGGCGGCGGAGGAGTTCCAATCATGATGGAGACCTGTCCAAATGCCGGCGCCGCCAGAACTGAGGCTGCGAGGATACCACCGAGATACCATTTCACGTTCATGTTGCTCCTTCTCTGTTCGGTCCCGGGCGTTGGCGCAGACGCATGTGCCCCCGGGGACGTTATTTTGGGCCCGCGATGTGGGAAAGAAATTCCAGGTGAGATACCCAAACTTTCCTTCTTCCGCGACGCAAAGCGCCAAATGCACGTCTGCACCCAATCAAGGTGCAAGTCATTGGCCAACACCAGTTACCGGAACCAAAAAGGAAAAGCCGCGAAACCGTCCAGGACGGTCGCGGCTCCTCGCTTCGTTCTTTGGTTTAGTTCAAAGCTTTTGTTCTTTGGTTTAGTTCAGGACCGGAACATTAATCTGCTGCCCTGCCTGGATGCGGTCGGGGTTCTCGATCCCGTTCGCCTTGGCGATCTCCGTGTACTTGTTGGGCGAACCGTAGAAGAGCTTGCTGATCTTCGACAGGTTGTCGCCGGATTTAATCGTGTACGGCTGGCTGTCTCCACCCGCGGTGCCGATCTCATGCTTCAGGTCGGAGTAACTCGGATCGACCAGCTTGATTGCATCCCACACACGGTTCGCCACCACCTTCGAAGGGACCGTTGCCTTGATGTGCAACTGCTCGCCGGCCAGGTCGACCGCCTCTACCTTCGCGCCAAATTCGGCGAAGCTGTTGATCGCCAAGATCACGGGATTATATTTCTGTCTCAACTGCTCAAGATTGGCCATGCTGTCTCTCCTTGTCGCCGGAATTCACCGGCGTTTGTTGCTCTGCGCCTCGCAGATCGAGTTCAAAAATCTGTTAAGCGCAAAAACCCTGTTTCCTTCGCTCGTCGCGGAACTCAGGCTTCAGGTACGAGGTCTTCCATCGTACTTAGAAAAGTTTGCCGAGCACCTGCTGCGCAAGCCCGCTGAGGGAGCCCGTTTCCTCCGATTGCCCCTCCGATTGCCCCTTGGTAGCAAAGTGCTGGATCACCATCGGAAGCACGATCGCCAGAGCAGAAGTCACCACGGACGAAGATACGCCCGCGCTCTCCGCCGTCTTTTCGATCAGCCCGGTGGAGCCGAGGCCCTGCTCAATCTGCTCGGGAGTCGCGGTCTGTGCCTGCCCCGTGGCCCACGCTCCAACGTGATCGGCCATACCGTTAGCCTTCAGGCTGTTCAGCACGCCCGCAATGCCCTCGGGGTGCGCTGCCAGCGCTTCGATAAAACCGCCTGCAATCTTGGCCTGATCGCCCTGAGCAGCCGCACCTGCCTGCCCTGCCAACTGCTGAATGGAATCGAGAATTCCCATGCTTGTCTCCGTTTTTTAGTTTTTAGCGAAATCATGGCCCGCCGGAATCATAGTCCTGCGCAAAGGGCCCGGAGGTGAGAGGAGATGAAATTTTCCGCAGGGACGCGACGCCATCTCATGAGAGAGAGCGCAGGGCAATTGGGTTGGCCGCAAACACTTGCACAGGCGCGGGTTGTGGCGTGTCTGCGCGGCGGAAGGATAAACTGGCCTTCTATGAGCGAAAAGAAGATTGCCCTGTCTACCTCCGCCGCCCCCGCAGCCATCGGCCCCTATTCCCAGGCAGTCCGTGTAGGCGATACCCTCTACGCCTCCGGACAGGTCGGCCTCGACCCGGCGACCGGGCAGCTTGTAGAAGGTGGTGTGGCCGAGCAGACCGTCCGTGTACTGGAAAACATCAAGGCAGTGCTGGCCGAGGCGGGTCTCACCTTTGCCCATGTGGTCAAGACCACGGTCTTTCTCAAGAGCATGGGCGACTTCGCCGCCATGAACGCAATCTACGAGCGCTATCTCGCCCCTGAAGGCGTTGTTCCGCCAGCACGCTCCACCGTCGCTGTCGCCGCGCTGCCCAAGGATGCGCTGGTGGAGATCGAGGTCCTCGCCCGAGGTCTTTAGCCGCCCGCCGTGTGACGGACCCACGTCGGAAGCATCCAAATAGAGAAGAAAGGAATACTGCGATGCCTGAGTCTGTGAAGCAGGAAAAAGTTCGTAAGACCGAGGCCGAGTGGCGCGAGCTGCTCACCCCGGAGCAGTTTCACGTCATGCGCGAGAAGGGAACCGAACGGCCCTTCACCGGCGCGCTGCTGAGCAATCATGAGACCGGAGTCTACCAATGCGGAGCCTGCAATGCCCCGCTCTTTATGTCGGACAAAAAATTCGAGTCGGGAAGCGGATGGCCCAGCTTCTGGCTGCCCGTCTCCCCCAACGCCATCGACGCCCACGAGGACGACTCCCACGGAATGCGGCGGATCGAGGTGACCTGCGCCAACTGCGGAGCTCACCTCGGACACCTCTTTCCCGATGGTCCAAAGCCTACGGGAATGCGGTACTGCATCAACAGCGCCTCATTGAACTTCGAAAAGCAGTAAAGAAAAATAAGCCAAAAACCAGTGTCGGACTTTCAGATGAATCCAGGCACAGGAAAAACAGGAAAAGCCCCAGCCCGCGAATCATGCGGCTGGGGCGTTTCTTTTTATCGATCCGATCAGAAGGCCCAGAGTATTCAGAAGGTCCAGACCGACTGCGGCCGGTTAGCCCTTTACGATCTTGCCCGTCTTGATGCAGCTGGTGCACGCACGAATGCGCTTGCTGGTGCCCT
Organism: Edaphobacter modestus; assembly: GCF_004217555.1. GTDB lineage: Bacteria > Acidobacteriota > Terriglobia > Terriglobales > Acidobacteriaceae > Edaphobacter > Edaphobacter modestus. The sequence continues at coordinate 3,047,177 of NZ_SHKW01000001.1, read as the reverse complement.
CGACAACTGCCTTCACGGACTGCAGATTCACGTTCCAGCGACGCCGGGTGGTGTTGTGGGCGTGAGAGATATTGTTGCCGAACTGCGGGCCCTTCCCGCAGAGATCACATTTTTGCGCCATAACTTACTCCAATCTCTAAGTCGCAGATCCTTCCACGCAGGCCATTCGTCTCCCGGTCGGGGGCGAATCCTTCCTGTATTCCGGGCGTTTCTCGCGTTCCGGCTGCGGAGGTGATCGACTCGAACGGATAAAAAGCCGTTGGCCGACCGTCAATCTGCTTATCGAACAAATTCAGGTGCTTCCAGGAAGCCGACGGCTCCCGAAGACGCTGCTCCTGATTATAGCAAAGAACCGCGAACCGGAACCTCCGCCAGGATTGGAAAACTCTCCACGCGCCTTCCCCGCCTCGGCGCAGGGAGCCCTGGATTGCATCCTACGGCTATGGAGGTGCACCGATGAGAGGTCTTCCGTGGCTATTGGCAGGAACGGCAATCGGCGCCGGGGTAGCAATGCTGGTCTTGAACGAATGGGAGCAGGAGTACGACACCGGCTATGACTCTGTGGATAGAGCAGCAAGAAAGACATTTGGGTGGGGAACCCGGCAGCGGGCCGAAGGCAAGATCGGCTCCGTCATCGGGAGCGTGAAGGAAGGAGTGGGCCGGTTTACCGGCGACCCCGACCTGGCCGCCGAAGGTACGTTGGACAAGGTTGCCGGCAGGGCGAAGGATACGGCTGGGGAGTTCGGCCAGGCCGCCGCACAGACCATCCACGACCTGAACCGGTAATCACTGTTTCCAGTGCGTGAACGCACAAAAAAGCGAGGCCGGACCCCGTGCGGTCCGGCCTCGCTCTGTCTTGCATCCAGTCAGATCAATAGGAACGCGATGCCGGTAAAGGCGCACCCGTGTACTGATTGAACTGCGTCCCATGTCCCGGTACTCGCAGGAGCATCGGCATGGGTTGTCCCTTCGGACCAACCGCCTGCCACCATAATTTGAGCGACTTGAAGGAGAAGACCTCGTCGAAGTCCATCGCGATCGAGCCGGCATCCATCGGCTGGGTACCCGGGCGATTCTGGAACCACTTCATCCACGCGGTCGATCCAGGCGCCGGCGAGCAGATGTTGGATCCGTTCGGATCCGGTTTGCCGTTGTCTCCGCACAATTGGAATCCCGGAGGATTCGCCGTCGCAAACGACGGCAGAAGGAAGGAATTCATCTTGTGCTGCTGTACATTCCACTCCGCCGTGCTGTGACAGCTCATGCAGCTCGAGTCCGGTTCGTTGACCAGCACCTTGCCGTTGACCGCGATGTTATTGCGTCCTCCATCGTTTGGTCCCGAAAGCCTTCCGCCCCAGCCCAGTGTCTGGGTGGAGTAGAGAGGCGCCTTGGGATTGTTCCAGTTCTCCACCAGCGGCTGTCCCGCCGCCGTCGCCTGCGGGTCGTTGCCCCACTGCGCTCCCAGCGGAACCATCTTGTCCCAGAAATCCCCGGGCGCGGATTTGTCGTAGACCAGGGTCATGAAGACCCATCCCGTCTTCGGCGACGACTGCGTATCCTTCACGATGATGTCGAACTGCGCCACATAGCCGGACCACACCTGGGGCGGAGGTGGAGGATCCTGCGAGAGAGGCCCGACACCGACATAGAGCGGCCACACCTGCGCGCCGTTCATCGCATCCCACCAGTTCAGCTGCTTCGATTTGTCCTCCGAAGCGAACACCGCAGCCTTCACCACCACTGAGCCCTCATCGAACTGGCTGTTCGGTGTCTGAATCCTCGGCGACAGCGCCGAGGTGCCCCAGAACTTGTAGAGAGAATAAGCCGCGCGTTCGTCGTAGTAGGTCAGCACATGCGTGTTGAACGTTGCGCGCAGACCCGTGCCCGGAAAGATCCCCGGTCCGAACTCTCCTGCCGCATAGGTTCCGTGAATGGCCTCGCGCTGGCTGCCCAGCCATGGCTCCGTATACCAGTGCGCATTGCCCGCATTCCATGCCGGATAGTTCATGAGCAGGGTGCGCGCATTCCTGCTGACGTAGGCCTTCAGAGCGGCGGCGTATGCCGGAGCGTTCTGAACCGTAATCTTGCCGTTGTGGATCGCAGCCTGCCAAGGAGCATTTTTGAGCGGCGGAAGCGGCTTCTCCGGCCAGGCATGGCTGGTCGTGAACAGCGGACCGGAGTACTGGTTGGGCGGCGGAATACTCCCGTTATTGTTCTGGAAAGGCGTGGCCGTCTCAAGGCTCTTCGCATCGACCGCAATCTTCGGCCGATGAGTTGTCTGGGACCACGCATCAGGGGTTTTCAGCAGAGAAGCAGGCAGAATCAGAACCACTGCAATAAGAGATCGTTTGAAGCTCAACATGGTATCTCCTTGAAGGTGAAAACTACAGGTTGTCAATGAACGACGGATCGTCTGAACTTCACAGACGCCCACCGTGCCCCGGTCATCCGGGTGTCTTTACGGATCGCTCCTCGTCACTGCAGCAGGACGCGCTGCAGTCGAAGATTTGTTTGTTCACGAGTTCTGAACAGACGGCACTGCCGGCTGAAAACCGATCGCATGCCGCACTCGATTCACCCGATGAGGGCAAACCCATGTAGCGCGATCCCTGGGGAAGTGAATAAGTTACAAGGATTTCAGCGCAGGACGTCCTGAAAAGAGGAACATACGCCAAACCTCCTCGTCAATGGAAACAAAGGCTTCGAAGAGAGTCAGTTCCATTTCCGGAAATCGGCTGGATCGTTATCGGCTGTTCCGATAAGGCAGAGCCAGCAGCTCCTGTACCAGGGACGAGAGCTTTTTGAGATCACCCGATGCCTGCTCTACTAGCGCCCGGGCGCCCAGCTCTTCGGGGCGCTCCTGCGCCAGATACAGCACGTTGGTAAGGCTCTGCAGCGGATTGTTGATCTTGTGCGCCAGATCGTTCGCCATCGCGGCTGCGGCTGCGGCGCTCGCCTGCTCCGTCAGCCTCTTTTGCAGTCCTTGCTGCCTGATGCCCATCGCGGCGAAGTCGGCAAGGACCTCCATCATCCGGCAGTCGTTTTTATCGAAGGCCTCGTCTCGTCCATGGGCCATGATGAAGATGGTTCCGCGGGTCTCGTCTGCCTGCCACGGCAAAAGAATTCCGTCGGTGATCAGCGGCGCTGTAACGCCCAGCAGGTCGAAGAACCGCTGTCCCACGCGGAACAGCTGAGGCCTGCCACGCTCAAGGCATACGCCGCATGCGCTGGGATAGCGCGGCAGCACTGCGTCCAGAAAGCCCGAATACTCGCCCGCGGTCGCAACCCAATGGTAGAAATCCTGGTCGGGGTGGTCCGGACGCTCGATGCTTATGCCTGCGCTATCGGCCTGGCAAAGCTCCACCGCGGCATTGACCAACTCCTGAAGTACAGTCTCCGGACGCTCGACGAAGGCATGAGCGATCCGGCGCATCCCCTCCATCTGTGTCGCCATATCGCGGACATGGATCCGTCGTGCGGTGTATTCAGAACTGTCCTTGATATCGATGACTTCGAGGCCGGTCTCCCCACAGGTCGGATCGAGTGTCTTCATAACTTCCTTCTGCAGCTGCCAAACCGCTTTGTTGAATCCGAGAGCTCGGCGATCTACCGCTCTTCATCGCCGAAGAATGGGGTCTAATTCTAAAGCTCCCGTACCCCTCACTCTAAGACTTTAAATGATATTTTCGCAGGATCTTCAAAGGCCTTGTCGCTGGAAGCAAACGGAAGCTCGGAGCAGGCTGTAAAATTCGCGCAGGAGAAATGACTGAGTGAGCCGTACGACAGCTGGCAGAAACCTTAAGAGATATTCCTTTGCGACCTCCCTTCTTATTTCAACCGTCCTCGGCGCAGGGCCGCTGGCCGTCGCCCAGGCCGGCTCTCCGCAGGCGAAGCTGTCGGTCCACTGGGAAGAGCTGACCGGCCCCGACTTCGTCAAAGCCATCAAGGCAGCCCAGGGAACCTGCTTGCTGCCCATCGGGATTCTGGAGAAGCATGGACCCCACCTGCCGCTCGGCTCTGATCTTCTGAACGCCCGTTATGTGGCGGAGCACGCCGCGCAGCAGCAATACACCGTCGTCTTTCCCGCCTACTACTTCGGGCAGATCGCCGAGGCGCGCCAGGAGCCCGGTACCGTCTCCTACAGCCGCGAGATGCAGCTTGCCATGCTGCAGGCGACCACCGACGAGATGGGGCGCAATGGCTGCAAAAAGATCCTGATCATCAACGGCCACGGCGGAAACAATCACCTCCTGCCCTACTTCGCGCAGACCCAGTTGGATAAGCCCCACGACTACGTCGTCTACGTCTTCGATCGGCGCACCCCCACCTCCGGAGGCCCGCAGAAGAAGACCACCAACGACCAGCATGCCGGCGAAAGCGAAACCTCAAAGCTGCTGATCGTACGTCCCGACCTCGTTCACCTGGATCGCGCAAACGAGGAATCAGGTGGCGACCAGCATCACCAGAGCCTGCCGGAGGGCGTCTACACCGGCATCTGGTGGTACGCCAGCTTTCCCGACCACTACGCCGGCGACGGCTCGGCCGCCACTCACGAGTTAGGCGAATACCAGATCAACTGGTGGGTCGACTCCGTCAGCAAGGTCCTCGCCGCCATCAAGGCCGACAACGTCAGCCTGAAGCTGCAGCAGGAGTTCTTCGACAAGACCACACACCCCATCGATACCCCACAGTAGCGGTGTGTAGCCGGATGCCCGGCAAACGTCCTAGCGGCTGGCGACAAGTATCGTAACGTCGCCAGCCGGCGTACGGGGAATCGCCGCCGCCACCCGGGCCTCCATGCCTAAGGAGATCGCGCTCTTCGGAATCGGGGTCGGGGGAGGCTTCGGCTGGGGCGGGGGATCGCAGCCCAGGCATGCGGCCAGGGAAGCCGAAGCGATAAAGCTCACTCGCAGGCTGTTCAAAGGACTAGATCCCCTTTCTTTTGATAGTCGTAGCGGCCATCTCCTCTCCCTGCCGCGACCCGGTGCCGGACTCGTCCGCGATACCTCCCGGAGTCGCGATAGGAGAGGCAGACACCCACGAAACCCTCTATAATAGAGGGTAGAAACCATGGCAGACGATCAGAATCCCCAGCTCCCGCTCGGTCCCAATTCAGACAACCCAAACGGCTCAGACAGCACCATCAAGGGCCCCGGTGCGGCGCTGCTTCTCCCCATCAATATTGAAGATGAGATGCGCCGGTCGTATCTCGACTACTCGATGTCCGTGATCATCGGCCGCGCCCTGCCCGACGTTCGCGACGGCCTCAAGCCCGTGCATCGCCGCATCCTCTACGGAATGCAGGAGATGGGCCTCCAGTACAACAAAAAGTACACCAAGTCGGCCAAGGTCGTCGGTCACGTCATGGGTAACTACCATCCCCACGGCGACTCCGCCATCTACGACACCATGGTCCGCCTCGCGCAGCCCTTCTCGCTCCGCTACATCCTCGTAGACGGCCAGGGCAACTTCGGCTCCATCGACGGCGACCCACCCGCCGCCATGCGTTACACCGAATCCCGCCTCACCCGCATCGCCGGTGAGATGCTCGCCGACATCGACTCCGACACCGTCGACTTCGCCCCCAACTACGACGAGTCCACCCTCGAGCCCACCGTCCTCCCGGCGCGCGTCCCCAACCTCATCGTGAACGGTGGCGGCGGTATCGCCGTCGGCATGGCGACCAACATCCCGCCGCACAACCTCACCGAGGTCGTGAACGCCTGCATCGCGCTCCTCAATAAGGAGAAGGGCGACAACCGCCCCGACATCGCCATCGCTCTCGAGCATGTCAAAGGACCCGACTTCCCCACCGGCGGCTATCTCTACGGCCGCGACGGCATCGCCCAGACCTACAACACCGGCCGCGGACGCTTCATCATGCGCTCCAAGGTCGCCACCGAGAACATCACCGGCGGCCGCCAGGCGATCATCGTCACCGAGATCCCCTACCAGGTCAACAAGTCCAACCTCATCAAGCGCATCGCCCAGCTCGCCAACGAAAAGATCATCGACGACATCTCCGACGTCCGCGACGAGTCCGACCGCGACGGCATGCGCATCGTCATCGAGCTCAAGCGCGGCGCCGAGCACCAGATCGTCCTCAACCAGCTCTTCAAGCACACCCCCATGCAGGAGAGCTTCTCCATGATCTTCCTCGCCGTCCACAACGGCCAGCCGAAGGTCCTCCCGCTCGACCACGCCATCCGCTACTTCCTCGAGCACCGCATCGAGGTCGTACGCCGCCGCACCGCCTTCCTCCTCAACAAGGCCCGCGACCGCGAACACCTTCTGCTCGGATTCCAGATCGCGCTCGACCACCTCGACAACGTCATCAAGATCATCCGCCAGTCGGGCTCCCGTGCCGAGGCCCGCGAGAACCTCTTCGCCTACTTCTCCAACAAACGCATCAACCTGCGCGGCACCGAGCTCGCCGGAGTCTCCCTCGACGCTGCCAAATATGGCGTCGATCTGACCTTCTCGACCACCGGCACCCTCATCCTCAGCTACCGCCAGGTCGACGCTATCCTCGAGCTGCAGCTCTACCGCCTCACCCAGCTCTCCATCGACGAGACGCTCAAAGAGCTCGCCCAGGTCCGCGACACCATCGCCGAGCTCGAGTCCATCCTCGCCTCCGAGAAGAAGCTCCGCCGCGTCATCGTCAAGGAGCTCGAAGAGGTCCGCGACAGGTACGGCGACGCCCGCCGCACCCAGATCGTCGACGAGACCACCGAGATCCAGCTCGAAGACCTCATCGCCGACGAACAGGTCGCCGTCACCATCTCCAACACCGGCTACCTCAAGCGCACGCCTATCTCCACTTACCGCCAGCAGCGCCGCGGTGGGACCGGACGCCTCGGCATGAAGACCCGCGAAGAGGACTTCGTCGCCCAGCTCATCGTCGACTCCACCCACGCCTTCCTGCTCTGCTTCACCAACACCGGCCGCGTCTTCTGGCTCAAGATCTACGAGATCCCAGACGTCGGAGCCGCAGGCAAGGGCAAGGCCATGGCCTCGCTCCTCGCCCTCCAGCCCGGCGAAAAGGTCGTCACCATCCTCGGCATCCGCGACCTCACCGAAGAGGGCAAGTTCATCTTCTTCGCCACCCGCAACGGCACCGTCAAGAAGACTCCGCTGCCCGACTTCTCGAACGTCATGGCGCGCGGCATCATCGCCATCTCCATCGACAAGGACGACGAGCTCATCGCCGCCCGCACCACCACCGGCGACGACGTCATCTTCCTCGCCACCCACGAAGGCATGGCCATCCGCTTCTCCGAGGCCTACGACGCCGACAAGGGAATCACCGGCGGCCTGCGTCCCATGGGACGCAGCGCCGGCGGAAACAAGGGAATCTCCCTCAAGAAGAACGACTACGTCATCGGCGTCGCCGTCACCCCCTCCGCCGAGTACCGCGCCAAGCGCCAGGTCGAGCTCCAGGCCGAAGGCAAGGACATCACCCCCTGCCTCATCCTGTCTGTCTCCGAGAACGGCTTCGGCAAGCGTACCGATGTCGAGGAGTACCGCCTCCAGACCCGCGGCGGCTCCGGAGTCATCAACATGAAGACCACGCCCAAGATCGGCAAGGTCTCCAGCATCCAGCTCGTCGACGAGACCAGCGAGTTGATGGTCATCAGCCAGTTCGGAAAGATCATCCGCATCGACACCAAGGGCATCCGCGCCGCCGGCCGCTCCACCAGCGGAGTCAAACTCCTCGACCTCGACACCGACGACAAGGTAGGCGCAGCAGTAGTCATCCCACCGGATGAATCCAAATCAGAACCAGAGACCGGGACGTTGTTGCAATAACGCTAAAGTGATTTGGGGGCGATACCGATAGACTTGCTATCATCTTGATCTCACGTGCAATATCAGTATTGCCGTGGAGAATTTATCCCGCTCCAATAAAGATACCTCTAGCTGGCCGGTTGAAGGATCTGCGTCAGGGTGTCTTCCATGATCGCGTATCCCAGGGTATTGGGGTGGAGACCATCCTTCAGGTAGGTGGCGTCTTTCCCCGCCATCGGAGTGTAGTAATCGACCAGAATAAGGTGCTGGCTAGTCGCGTAGTCCTTTATCATGGCATTCAACGTCCGGACCTGAGTGTCGCAGCACGTGATGGGTGTAAGCTCGCAAAGGATCACGTCTATGCCTGCCGCCCTTCCCTGCGCCACCATCTTCTCGATGTTCGCTATAATCCCTGAGTAATCGGGACTGGGAACCCGGACGTCATTGGCTCCGGTGAGGATGATGACCTGAGGCAATCCACTCTGGACGACGGCCGTCTGGAATCTTGCCTCGTTCTGCGCAGTCCTCTGTCCAGGAATACCTAAGTTGTGCTTAGGCAGCTTCCAAAAGTAGGTGATTGAGTCCCCTATGAACACTGTCTTATCGTTGATTGATGCGGGCAATGGTGCAGCTGCCCCTTGCCCACATCCCACCCCTACCAACAGGAACAAGAGACACGCGAGCACCTTGTAGAACTTAGTTCCGCATCCTCCCCACTCGAAGAAAACGAGTTTGAACCAGCTGATCATCTCTCCCGCCGAACATTGCGATGTCTATACGCTTGCTGACTGCAATGCAAATACTTCGCGACGGTAACGGAGGATGGGTTTCTCATAATAGAACCAGCTTAGCGTGGAGTACGACAGCACGGCAATGATCGCCAGGGGCCTGCTCGGGATCAGGCTAAGAGCCAGCAGGTGCATCAGATAAATCGAATAGCTGATGGTCCCGACGTACCGTAAGGGAGCCCATGCCAGCACTTTCGAAGATGCCCCCAGCGCATAAGCGAACAGCCCAAAGGCTATCAGCAGAGTGCACTCATAGACGAGCGTGTTTCCCGGGCGAGTGTTTGCGTAGGTGGTCACATGGAAGTAGGAGAGAGCCATGAGTCCGCCTATGCCCACAGCGACTGCCCAAGCGTAAAGCTTTCTTGGAACCTGCGTCCCTAAGATTGCGATCAGCGCTCCCGCCGCCAGTGTATCCATGCGGAAAGGGAGCAGCATGTAGATAGCCCAATGCGCCTTGAAGAGAGGGGTGCAGAGGAAGCGCAGGATGGGAGCCAGAACTAACAGCCCGCTCGCCAGCCATGTAAGGTGCTTCCTCCCCATCCAAAAGACCACTAGGGGCCAGATCAAGTAGAATTGCTCTTCGACGGCCAAAGACCAGAGAGGGAGTACGTCCGACTGGTGGATTCCCAGCGGCTGCATGAAGTTCATCGCACCGATGTAATAGGGCCAGAAGTGCGTCCAGCCATTCCTTACGACCACTCCTACAATTAGAAGAGCCATTAGGTAGGCGGGGAGAATACGGCGGACACGGTGAGCATAGAAGTTCCCGATGTACTTACCAAGAGGCTTCGCCTTCTCCTTCAGAAGAATCGAGGTGATCAGGAATCCCGACAGCACAAAGAAGACATCGACACCCATCCACAGCAGCTTGACGTGATAGGCGTGGTGGACCAACACCAGGAGAATCGCTAGGCCCCGAAGGCCATCTAGCTGCGGAACGCGCGTGGATGAGCTCATTATTTGCACACACTCTCAAATCTAGGCATTATCCTGGGTGCCCCATTCATCGCAGATGAGTGGGTAATTTTCGCGAAAGCGAAGATCCAATCTCTTGCGCCATCTATCTCTACGACACAGGCAAGAGAGAAATATCTTCCGAGACGTAGGCATGCAATGATTGTCCCTGCTTGATCTCCACGTTCTTGCCATGTTTGATCAGACCGATCGGCCCAAAGAGCACTGTAAGAACCACCGCGCCTGTAACGCCGCTCTCGCCCTCTTTGCCTTTGGTGCCGCGCAGCCTGATCTTCTCCTCCCTCACCTTCAGGTAGTTCAGTCGAATACTCAGCTCACCGGCCTTGCCCATCATTCCGGACTTTTCAGCCTTGCTCACCTCTCCGAGAGCCTTGCTTCCTGCCTTCGCCACCACAATGCCATTTACCTTGAGGTCGTCCACGAGCGTCAGAGCGACAGGGTCGCCCTCCGCAGCGGTCTTTGAGGATAGGTCCTGTGCGAATTGCAGACTTACATCCTCCCCTTCGAGCAGCTTGTACTTCCCGGTAGCGTCGGGTCCGGATGGTACAGGTGCAGTCGTCGTAGCCGGAGCAACCAAAGCAGCGACAGCTGGGGCGGGAGTAGCGGGTGTCTGTTGAGCGGGGAGTGATTCGGAGAAGGCGAGAAGACAAACCAACGTGCAGGCAGTAAACGGACGAATGATCACAGCATCCTTTTGCAATATTCAGATAGGGGAGCGTCTGAACTTTATGCTCTGCCATCTCCTTTCGCAATAACCATTTAGTGGAATAACGGCTGGCTGACAGCAAGTGAGTTGTGGCGTCGCCATTCACCTCTCATCCCGATGAACGTGCACACGCAGAACCCCAGCAAAACCGCGCCCCGGAGCCCCTTTTCCACACCCAAAACCTTGACACCCTCTGCTAGCCTTAAATCAGAGACACCACTCAAGCCCGGCCACCCGCCGGGCTTTCGACTTTAACCAGCCTGAGTCCACGAGGTCCGGACTCAGGTCTTTTGTTTTGAAGATTTTGCGCAAAAACAATACCCGGGGGAGGGAACCCATGATCACCGAACTGACCGACACCATCCATATACCCGAGCAGCCCACACCTGCCTCCCGCCGCTGCCGTCACCTCGGCTCCGAAGACCGCCGCTGCGGCAGCCCCGCCATGCGTGGCGAGCGCTTCTGCTACCACCACCACGAGACCAGCCCGCCCGTCGCCAACCTCCGCCAGCGCCGCGCCCGCCAGGCCTCCTTCTCCATTCCCGTCCCCAACTCCCGCGCCGAGATCCAGCACGCCATCGGAGACATCATGCTCCGTATCGCCAACAACGACATCGACCTCCGCCGCGCCGGCCTCCTCCTCTACGCCCTCCAGACCGCCAACTCCAACCTCACCGAGCACCAGCGCCAGAACGCCCAACCCAAACCCAGCCAAGCCGAACCCACCCAGGAGACGAAGTGTCATCCTGAGCGGAGCGAAGCGAAGTCGAAGGACCTGCGGTCCGCTCAGGACACCGAACCCACCGAACCCAATCCGCCTTACACCTACGGCTCCGGTCCCACACCCGACCTGCCCCGCCCCGGTGCCGAAACCCCCACACCATCAACTCCCGCAGACTTCACCCCTCCTCCCCCGCAGTGGCGCCGCCTCTCCAGACCAACCGCAGCAGCACTGCTCGAAGCCCTCGGCCGCCACTATGGAGCGGAACCCCTGCCCGGCTCCCCCGAAGACCGCGGCGACCTCAATCTTCCCGTCAGCAACGACCCCGACACAGTAGAATCATCCGCACCACCGCTGGGCCTCAAGCAAGACCAACACGAAGGCAACGCCCCATCGCCCGAGAACAGGGAGGCTTCCCATGACCAGCAAGAATCCATCCGCACCTGGTTTCAAGCAGAGGGCCAAGAATGAACTGAAAGACTTCGCCATCATCACCATCTACCTGGCCGTCCTCTTCTGCGCCATCGTCGCCTACACCGACCTCGTCTCGAGGAGATATGGCGCCGATCCCATGAACTACACCTTCGCCATCATCAATGCCCTGGTCATCGCAAAGGTCATCCTCATCGGACAGATGGTCCGCATCGGTCGCCACACGGAAACCAGACCGCTCTACCAGTCCGTCCTCCTGAAGTCCCTCATCTTCGGAATGCTGGTCTTCCTCTTCCACCTCCTTGAGGAGTTCGTGAAACGCCTCTATCACCACCTACCCGCCGGAACCGTCCTGCGCGAAATGGACTATGAAGTCCTCCTCGCCCGCTCGATCATCGTCCTCTGCGCCTTCATCCCCCTCTTCGCCTTCCGAGAACTCCGCCGCGTCCTCGGCGAGGAGAAACTCCACACCCTCTTCTTCACCCGAGCCCACGTGGACGATCCCATCCCCTCGACCCAAATCAAGAACCCTGTCTCTTAGCCTCCGCAACCCGCAGACAGTCCTCCACAACCTTGCCCGCGCGCTTCTCCCGCGCCTCAGGACTCTGGTAATAAAAGACGCCGAGAAGATGGCCGCGACGCTGCACCTCCGTCAAAGCCTCCCAACCCCTCCGCGCCGAAGGATGCCTCCGAAACGCCACGTCAAGAATGGGCGGCAGCACCTTCTCCCCCTCCATAGCGAGGAGCATCCGCTCAGCCATCTGCTCGACGCGCCGCTGGCGAGCCTCCGAACTCTTCACCTCCGCAATCGTCCTCGCAATATCCCGCCTGATCGCATCGCTGAGCTTCGAGTACCACTTCGCCAGCGCCTTCTCCTTCTTGAAAAGCTTCTCGAGCTCCGCAGGAGCCTCTATCTCGCGCTCCTCAAGATCAGGCTCGACAGCAAGGTCGATCATTCCACCCAGCCGAACGCCGGCCGCCTTCTGCATCTTCTTATTCACCAGAACGAAGTGACCACCGTGCGTGGAATCCGAGAAGAGCGAGGTGCGAAAGATCTCGCCGCCGACCTCGACCTTGACGCGCAGTCGCACCATCTTCTTCCACGCCTTCGCGACATCGAACGGAATCCGCGCTATGATCCATCCCAATCCACCCGGTAACGGCTCGAGCACCGCGCGAAACCGCTTTACTTGTCCTGCCATGCAAGCACCTCCAGAAAAATCTACACTGGACCCATTGCGACTACGTCCAACCCGACGCTGTTTCTTTCCGCTGGTGAGGCTTCAGGCGACCACTATGGCGCGCAGATCATCGCCGAGCTGACACGGCGCCATCCTTCCGCGACCTTCTTCGGCCTTGGCGGCCGCGAGATGGAGGCAGCCGGGCAGAAACGCATCGTCCGCGCCGAAGACGTTGCTCACATGGGCATCACGGAGGTGCTTCGTCACGCTCCCAAGGTCTACGGCTCATACCGAAAACTTGTCGCATCTATTAAAGAGCGCAAGCCGCAAGCTGCTGTGCTTATCGATTTTCCCGACGTTAACTTCCGGCTGGCGCGGGAGTTGAGGGCGCTCAGTATCGCGGTGGTCTATTTCGTCAGTCCCCAGCTCTGGGCGTGGAAGCGGAGACGGCTGCGCTGGGTGCAGGAGCGTGTGGACCGGATGATGGTCATCTTTCCCTTCGAGGAGTCCTTTTATCGCAACCGCGGAGTCAACGCCACGTTCACCGGTCATCCGCTGGCAGAACTTCCAGTGCCTGCGGGTTCGCGAGACGCCTATGCGGAGCGCAACGGACTCGATCCGGCAAAACAATGGATAGCCCTGCTGCCGGGTTCCCGATCCAGGGAGGTAAAGCTGAATCTCCCCACGATGCTCGGGGCCGTTGCGAGGTTCGGAGATGAGTATGAATACATCCTGCCGATCGCCTCGACTCTCGATCGGTCATGGGTAAAGCAGCAGGCCGAATCCTCAGGCGTCGCAGGAGGAGTTGTCGCAGGTCTCCGCCTTGTCTCCGATGCCCGCGAGGCTCTCTTTCACGCTCGAGCTTCGGTAGTGGCCAGCGGGACTGCGACGGTGCAGGCCGCCGTCATCGGCAATCCTTTCGTCGTCGTCTACAGGGTCTCGCCTCTCACGTTCAAACTTGCAAAACGCCTGGTCAGGTATCCTCCCGAGGTCTGGCCTTCCGGGGCCACGGATCGCCACGGCAACCTGCCCATCGCCATGGTGAACCTGATCGCCGGGCGGACGATCGTTCCGGAGCTGATCCAGGAACAGTTCACCCCGGCGAACGTTGCTGTCTCTCTTCGTCGGCTGCTGGACGACACTTCGGAACGAGCCAGGATGATCGTTGACCTCGCGAAGGTTCGGTCCAGGCTTCTCCCGGCTGCAGGGGCTGGTTCCATCAGCCAGGTGGCGAATGCGGTCGATTCTCTCCTCGATCCTTCTTTCGTTGAACGGGGCCGAATCCCGGCCGCGAGCGTCTAAGACAAAGACGCCTGCCCCCGGCAGGTAGAACGGCAGTACCATGTTGTTGAGGAATTTCCCCTTCATGCGTGCTTTTGCTCGAAAATTTCGCTCTTCGCCTGCCTTCCTGATCCCTTTCCTCTTTATCGCGAGCGCCGCATGGGCGGCTCCAGCGCGGCCGCAGCTCGATGTCACCGGTTACGTGATTAATGCAGATCTTTTCCCTGCGGACAACAAGATTGCAGCCACTGCGGTAGTCACTTTTACCGCGCTGGAGGATTTGACCGCGCCCGTCTTCGAGTTGAACAACGGTCTCCAGCTCACAAAGGTTACGGATGCCGCTCAAAAGCCTCTCGACGCTGAGCGTGTCACGACCAACTCCACGGTCCGGTTCAACCTGGCGACCCCGATTCCCAAGGGGACCTCGACCACCTGGACCTTCGAGTATGGGGGCGTCCTCCGGGGTTCGGAGACCAGTCCGGTCGAAGGGATCAACTTCGCATCGGTGCAGGACCCCATCAGCATTCTGCTCTACCCGGGTCGCTGGTTTCCGATGGCCGGCCTTTATACCGATCGCTTCACCGCAGAGATGCATATACGGGTTCCTGGCGATGAGCGCGTGATCGGCTCCGGATCTGGCGTGGCCGCTCCGAAGAGCCTTCCTGGCAACCGCACCGAGTACACCTTCAAGTGGACCAGACCGGGTTTTCCCGGAACCATTATCGCGGGGAAGTTCCTCGAGCCCATTACGGCGCCGGGTATCAATAATATCCATGTCTATGTGACCGAGCCCCGCAAGGCTGTCGCCGTTCCCTTTGCGCAGGATGCCGCCAAGCAGTTCGAGTTCATGTCGACGACCTTCGGTCGGCCGGAGAGTGGACAGATCAATCTTGTTGAGATGCCCGACGACGCGGTGTCCGCTACGTGGGCTCCTGAGATTGCTGCGATCTCAGGGGCGCGTGTTGCTGGAAAGACTTATTCTCGCCTGCTGGCCAACACTCTCGCTCACCAGTGGTGGGGCTCGGAGATCTCGCCGGCCACCCTCAACGATGCGTGGATTACCAACGGGATGTCGCGCTATGGAGAGCTGATGTATGTCGAGGACTCCGCCGGCAAGAGTGCCTTCGAGTCTGCGGTGACTGACGTTCAGGCCGGCGCGCTGGCCTACGACACGGAACCGCTCTCCAGTGTGGGACGCCTTGACCCGTTTTCGCCGCAGTTCCAGTCCATGACGCTCGAGAAAGGCGCCATGGTCTTCCATATGCTTCGGTGGGAGATGGGAGACGAGGCCTTTCTGAAGTTCCTGCGAGGGCTGCTCTCTCAATACACGGACAAGTCTGTTCGGTCTTCGAACGTCCAGACCGTGGCCGAGGCCCAGTCGCAGTTGCAGCTCACATCCTTCTTTGCGCAATGGTGCGATGGGACGGGAGCTCCTACCTTTACCAATAAGTACACGGTCTTTCGCCTGGGAAGTAACAAGGGATTTCGAACGGTTGGCTCGATCGCCCAGGACCTGGACCTGTTCAACATGCCTGTAGAGCTGCGGATCGAGACGGACGGCAAAACGGAGGTTCGCCGGGTCGACGTCTCGGGCACGGAGAGTAACTTTTCGGTGGAGACCTTCGGCCGTCCGCGACGGATCTCGATCGATCCCCAGAACTGGGTGCTCAAGAGCACCCCCGACCTTGCAGTTCGTGTAGCTGTTCTCCGTGGTCAGCAGCAGGTGGCGCAGGGTGATCTGACGGCCGGGCTGATCGAATACCAGAAGGCCCTGGATGCGAACCGCAACAGCTCCCTGGCAAACTATCGCATCGGCGAGGTGTTCTTTATGCAGCGCAATTATCAGTCTGCCGCCAATTCCTTTCGGGATGCGTTGCGTGGGGATGGGGAGCCAAAGTGGGTGGAGGTTTGGAGTCACATCGAGCTTGGCCGCATCTTCGATGTGACCGGACAGCGCGATCGCGCTGTCAACGAGTATCGCCTCGCTGTACAGACCAACGACAATACGCAGGGCGCGATCAACGAGGCTCGGGCCCTAATGCAGAAGCCGTATAAACGTGAGAGTGCGAGCAATTAGGTAGTTCTGCCCTGTGCGATTCTGTCTGGTAACGCTTTGATCTGCGACTTTGTATCGCCACGAATAAACTGTTCGATATTCAGAACTTAGGCAAGATAGATGGCTTTTAAGCCAAATTGTGGAGTACGGTGATTTGGCGATGAATATGGTTTTCTGTATTCGTTAGTCAATTTGATGATAAGAAAACATAAACGTATCAATCTAATGATACAATGGCGCATTCTCTAAGAGTGTGAAACACAAGACCTTGGATCAATTGTGACGGGTTGCCAGAAATGGCCCGTGAAATGCCTTATAGCTCCACGAACAGCCTTCCAGCACTCATGCGTTTACCTGCTATGACAGGGGTAAGGAGCGATCGGTGACTGTGCAGGCGTACGAGGAGTTTTAATGAAAAAAATATTTGGACTTTTGCTGGTGCTGATCTCGATGTCGGCTCTGGGTTTCGGGCAGGTCATTTCACAGACGGGTGGAGCCATTCAAGGCTCGATCACGGATTCGAGCGGCGCTGTAGTGCCAAACGCGGCTGTAACGATTAAGGGCACCGACACAGGATTCACCCGCTCGCTTAGGACGGACGCCGCTGGTTTTTACAGCGTGGGTCCACTGACTCCGGGCAACTATCAGGTGACGATTGTAGCCTCGGGTTTTCAAACCCTGTCGGTCAATACGGTGGTTCGTACTGGAACGGCAACCAGCGGTAACTTCAAGCTGTCGATCGGTGAATCGAATGTTACCGTCGAGGTGAACGCGGGCGCTCTGCAGATTAATACGGAGCAGGCCGGTGTCAGTGACGTTATCACCAAGGCGCAGATCGATTCGCTGCCGGTGAATGGACGCAACTTCCTCGATCTGGCTCAGATTGAGCCGGGGGTCATTTTGCAGAGTGGTGAGTCCTTCGACCCTACCAAGGCAGGTTATTCAGCGCTCTCGATTAGTGGCGTCTCGGGCCGTACCACCCGGATTCTTCTTGACGGCCAGGACATCACGGACGAGACCGTCGGAACGACCATCTTTAACGTCTCCCAGGGCTCGATCGGTGATTTCCAGCTCAACCGCTCCACACAGGACGTCTCAGGCGATGTGACGTCGACCGGTCAGGTTCTGGTCTCAACCGCCTCTGGTACGAATTCCTTCCACGGGCAGGCCTTCTACAACTTCCAGGACTATCGCGCTCTCTTCGCGAGAACCGCCGGCGGTATCCAGACACCGTTCCAGCGCAATCAGTTTGGTGGAAGCATCGGCGGTCCAATCATCAAGGACAAGCTGTTCTTCTTTGCGAACTCCGAGCGCATCAAGCAGGAGTCGCCCGTTTCGATCACGATGTCCCCGACCTTTGGAGCGATTCAGTCAGCCTTCCCGTCGATTCCTTCTCCTTATCGGGAGACGTATTCGACGGCTCGCCTGGACTATAACGGCTGGCTTGGTGGACATTACTTCGTTCGCGGAAACTATAACGTCAACAGCTCAAGCTCGAATTTTGGCGCTGGCTATTCCATTTATAACAACCGGGACAACACGCCGGGAATCGCCGGCGGTGCCGATTTTTCCTTTGGACACTTCACTCACTCTTTCCGTGGCAGCTATGAGAAGTTTCATAATCTACTGGTCGACGGGACAAGCGGGAATGACAATGTCTACAATGGATTTCCTGGGCTGAACTTCCGACTTACGACGGCGGGTCTTTTCTCGGGGCCGAACGTCAACTCTCCGCAGAATACCTACCAGTCGGACAAGCAGGCTCGGTATGACGGCAGCTGGACGAAGGGCACCCACAACATCCGTTACGGCTACAGCCTGAACCACATTCTGGGCGGAGGCTTCGCGAGCTTCTTCGGCCTGGCGCCACGAGCCAATCTCGCTGCGTCAACGTTGTTGGCAAATTGCGGCGGCGTTCCCGGTGCGGCTCCTTGCCCCTCTGATCCGCTGAATGGCTATTTCGCTAACCAGGTACGTTTCGGTAACGGGCAGGGATATTTCACTGAAATTCCTCAATTTAAACTGCCCGGCGGCGGAACCTGGGATTGGCGCCAAGGTGCTTATGTCTCGGACAACTGGAAAGTAACCCCAAGCTTCACTTTGACTGCTGGCGTTCGTTGGAGTGTGGATACGGGCCGTGCGAATCAGGATCTTGCCACGCCACTGTGCTCTGACGTAAACACAGCCCTGGTGGCTGCTCCGTGCACAGGTAGCGCACCCCTTCTCGATCAATTCGCGCCAGGCTACGGCCAGAAGGTCCATCAGCCATATTCCAACTTCGGTCCTCAGATCGGTTTCGCCTACAGCCCCGGCGATCACAAGACTGTCATTCGCGCTGGTTTCGGTATCTTCTACGAGAGCGTCGTGTTCAATAACACGACGAATGCTCGTTCGTTCCTGCTCAAAACGGGTCTGTTCAACGATAACAGTCAACTCATCTGTGGAGGTTCGAACACACTGGCTTTGCCAAATGGCACAGTCCTCACAGGCGATGGAGGCGTTTCGATCGCCACTCTCTGCTCTCAGCCCTTGAGCCAGGCTGGTCAGCACTTTATCAATCTTCAGAATCAGTATCAGGCGGCAACGCAAGCTGTAGGACCGGCGGGTAATGGAACCTATGTTGGTAATACTCTGACTGTAGGAGGAGCCTATGCTGCTCCTTATCGCACTCCCTATTCTGAACAGTGGAATGCCGGAATTCAGCGCGAGATCTTTAGGGGATCCATTCTCACGGTCGATTACGTGCATAACTCGACCTTGAAGATTTCTCAACAGGTCGATGTAAACCATGTAGGCGCGGCGCGCACTTTGAATAGAGCCAATGCTGCGGCTGCAATCTCGGCTACAGCAGATTCCTATACCCCGTGCGCTGGAAGGGCGGGATCGGATGCAATCAACTGTGTCATTGACAACGGCGGAACGATTACAGATTTTGCATCGAACGGACTGGACTCTGGACAGGCCTTCCTTGGTGGCTTCCCTGCGTCTCGTCAGCATTTGCCGGGAGCGGCGTTCCCTGGAGTCAATCCTGCACTTGGCCAGGGTCTCTTCCTACTGCCAGTTGGCCGTTCCGGTTATGATGCGTTACAGGTGGTCTTCAAACAGCAGGCGGCACACCCTCTCCCGGGAGTTATGAGTTCGAATCTGCAGATTTCGTACTCGCTTTCAAAGATTGTCAGCACCGCAAATCCAGCCAACAACGTCGGCAATACAGGCGTAGGTGACCAGTTCTTCGCTTCGCCTTCGTATGACTATGACAATCCCACCCAGTACATGGGACGGAACGGTCTGGATCACACGCATCAGATAAATATTGGTGGCTCAGCAACCCTGAAGTATGGTCCGCAGATTAGCCTTATCGGCCACTTCTACTCAGCGGCCGCCAATGATCTCAATCTCGACATCGGTGGAATCAGTGGAAGTGAAACCGGGGCCATCTTCTCGTCGGATGTTACCGGTGACGGAACCGTGGGAGACATAGTTCCTGGAACCAACCCTGGTTACTTCATGCACGAGTACAAGGGCAAAAACCTCAACAAGCTGATCGATCAGTACAACGCTACTCGTGCGGGGCAGTTGACACCGGCAGGTCAGGCGCTGGTTTCGTCAGGTCTCTTTACTCAAGGGCAGTTGAGCGCTCTGCAGGCCACCCAGCAGCCGATTGCCCGGCTCCAGGAAGCTCACGGACCTGACAATGCCTTTTACCGGAACATCGATATGAGCTTCGGATATCCTATCCGGCTCAACCGCCTGCGGGAGGGGATGTCCCTGGTTCCGGTGATTGCGTTCTATAACATCGGGAACTTCTCCAACTTCAAAAACTACATCAACGGTACTCTGGCGAACACGACCACTGCGGCTGGTGGACCTTCTGCGATAAGCGGCCTTCTGAATGGTCCGAATAGCTTTGCGGACCACGATATCAACCGTTATCAGCGTGGTTCGGGAACATCGAACATTGGTGGGGCTCGCAGCACGGAGTTCCAGTTGAAGCTCAACTTCTAACCTGTATTCCTCTCAATGGAGGAACGGCGGAGAGCATAATGCTCTCCGCCGCTTTGTTTTGCGCACCGGTGTTGATTTGCCGATCGCTGCGTTGGTTACGCTACTCCGTCTGCGCGTGTTCCAGCTCGCGACTTCTTCACCGGCTTCGCGTCCCTCGAGCGAGCGGTACATGGCGTGCTCGAGCATCGGTTCCCACTGCGGTGCATGACGCGCCGCGGCGAGAAACGGAAGGGAAGTGGGTTTCTATCCCTGCCGTTCGGGCAGAAGAAGGAAGTTTTACTGAGGGAATTGCGAGAACAGTGCGGCTCGGTAACAGTCGAAGTAACTGTGCTCTTCACCACTCCGTAAGTTGGATTGCTATAGCTAGCGTAGGAGACACTGAAGGGTTACAGCCAGGGTAGATCGAGTGCCCGGCGATCACCCATGACGAACTGAATCGTCTGTGGCGACCTACGCATCGTGTTATGCGATGTTACTTTCATCGGGCTAACTCCTACGCTTAGCCTACATTGGCATGGGTTCGAATAATTGCAAAACTACTTTCAAAGTGATGAGCAATTCTGTGACTAATCCTTGCACAGCAGGCGTCGAAAACCTCTCCCTTTTGAACTGAGACGATTCCTAAGAGATCAGCAGAGCGCGATGTGTGCGAATAGCGCCATTTTTAAAAAGTTTCTATCTAAGACCTTTTTTGTCGTATATTTTTATTGATATCGGACTCATCTTGTCTTATATTTCAAGCATCGGCAAATGGATCAAAAGATTTCGAGGAGTTCGCAGGTTAGGCTCAGGAAATCCAGCAGCGGTGAAGTGAAGTGGAAGAGCAGATCCCCGCGGGTTTTATCTCTTGGCGGAGACCGCGAGGATCTGTGGATCTATCTGTCAGAGGACAGAAGATTGTTGTGATTATAGGAGCGCGGTTGATTGCTATCAACGCAGCTCCTGTCCATTTCCTTCCATTGCTTTAGTCAGTAGTCACCGCTTCGCGCAGATGGCCCGAAGACGGTGTGAGCGGTTGTTGCCCCTTTGTGCGTTTTTTTTGTCGCGGAGCGGGCCAGCAAGGGAGAAGGAAAGATGAAAAACGACGCAAGAAGAAGAAACCTGAGGCGGTTTGCGGGGTCGAAGAGCTGGCTGGCGGTAGGAACTCTGGCAGCGTATACGGTGATGGGGACGAGCCACTCCGCGCAGGCGGCCGTCAAGTCGAGCGAGAGCGGTGCTGCCGCTGCCGTGCCTCCAGCGTCGAATGCCCCGGTGAAGCGGCTGAATATCGCCGCAGGCAGTCTCGAGGACGGGATCAAGGCCTACGAGCAGCAGACCGGCATGCATATTCGGGTGGATCTTCCGCAGGGGACGCTGGCAGGATTTCAGACCAAGGGCGTGTCGGGTGCGTTTACCGATGAGGAAGGCCTGCGCCTGTTGCTGGCCGGGACCGGGCTGAGTGCGCACGTCGAGGATGAGTCGAACGCGGTGGTGGGGCTTCGAGCCAGCGAGTCGGTGGATGTTTCGACGTCGCCCAACTCGATCGGCCTGGCGCAGTTTACCGAGACGCTGACGAATACGCCACAGACCGTGAATGTGGTTCCGCAGTTCATCATGCAGGAGCAGGCGGCGACGACGATTCGCGATGGCCTGCGCAATGTTCCTGGAGTGAGCATCGCCGCAGGCGAAGGCGGAGCCCAGGGCGATAACCTGACGATTCGCGGATTTTCGGCGCGCAACGACATGTTCATCGACGGTATCCGTGACTTCGGTTCTTACTACCGCGATGCGTTCAATTACGAGGCGATCGAAGTGCTGCAGGGCCCGGCCAGTGTGGAGTTCGGCCGCGGATCGACGGGTGGTGTCGTCAACCAGGAGTCGAAGATGCCGGTGGACCACGAGATTATCCGTGGGACGCTGCAGCTTGGAACCAACCAGATGCGTCGCCTGACGGCCGATGTGAATGAGCCGCTGACGGACTTCATTCCCGGCGCGGCCTTCCGCATGAACGTGGTGGGCACACAGTCGAAGGTGGCGGAGCGCGACTATGCGGAGACGCGGCGATTCGGAATCGCGCCCGGCATCAGCTTCGGTCTGAATCGGCCGACGCACGGTGGAATCTTTTATCTCCACGAGAGCGAGGACAGCATTCCGGACTACGGTATTCCGTACCTCGGTGTTTCCGGCGCGAGGGTTGACCGCAGCACCTTCTATGGTTATGCGACGGACAGCCACCTGAACACGAATCCGGATATCGTGACGGGCCGGATCGAGCACGACTTCTCGAACGGGCTTGTGTTGCGGTCAACGTTGCGCTGGGGCAACTACCCCCGCGACGTACGGGTCGTCGAGCCGCAGATCAACACGAATCCCACACTCTCCGTGATCAATGGAGTGGCGACGGCGACCTGTTCGCCGACGGCCGCGACGCCCTGTTACAACGTGAATACGCCGCTGGCCAATGTGTTGGCGCGGCGAAACGTGATCACGCGCAACTCGACCGAAGACATTCTTTGGGAGCAGACGCAGATGATTGGGCGCCTGAAGATCAAGAGCATCGAGAACAACTTTGTCGTGACGGCTGAAGGTGGGCGGGAGCGCTCGCGGCCTCAGAGCATTTCGTACCCGGCAACCATCTTTACTCCGGTGATCAATCCGAATGCGCAGGATCCGCTGCCTGCTCCGACGGTGGGAGCGCGCACGTATGTCACGTCGAATGCGTACGGCGTCTCCGGTATGGATACTCTGAAGCTGACCCAGTGGCTGCAGCTCTCCGGCGGCGTTCGCTTCGACTACTTCTACACCTTCGTCGATCCGACGGCGACGTCTCCCCAGCTTTCGCAGCTGATTCAGCAGCCGACCTATCGCGCGGCCGTCGTGGTCAAGCCGGCTCGGAACGGAAGCATCTACTTCGACTATGGAACCTCGTTCAATCCGTCGGCCGAGTCGCTCTCGCTGAGCGCGAACAACGCCGTGCAGGACCCGCAGGAGAACGAGACCTATGAGGCCGGCACGAAGTGGGACCTGCTGAACGACAGGCTGAATGTGAGCGGAGCGTACTTCAGGACGAACAAGACGAACGTGTACGAGACGAATCCGCAGGACACAACGCAGGTGTTGAACGTCGGTAGTCAGCGCGTCCAGGGCTTTCAGATAGGTGCGCTCGGTCACATGGCATCGCACTTCGACGTCATTTTGGGCTACGCGTATTTGAATGGCGTTGTGACGCAGAGTGTGTTGAACGCATCGCCGTTCGGATCGCTGTACAAGCCGAACGATCCGATCTACGGTATCTTCCCGTACTTCATTTCGCCGAACAACTTCCCGCTGGCGAACGTACCGAGGAACTCGGGGAACCTCTGGGTGACGCATAATCTTCCATGGCGGTTCGTGGGCGGATTCGGCGGCAACTTCCTGGGGCCGCGCCGCGCAAGCTCGACGGCCCTGGTGGCGGTGCCCCTGTCAAATCTCGCGCCGGTTTCTCAGACCCCGATGGCGTTCAAGTCGATCAATGGCTACTGGATTTTCAACATGATGCTTCGCAGGCCCATCAACGACCGGCTGGACTTCCAGGCGAACCTCATCAACCTAACCAACAAGTTTTACATCGACCAACCGCACCCGAACCACCTGATTCCCGGCGAGGGATTCAACGCTCAGTTCGGATTCAACATGCACTTTTAGGCGGGGGGACGAGACGTGGCGGCGGAGGGAATGTCTCCTCTCTCCGCCGCCACCTGTTTTTGTGTAAGAGTTCTTATATAGAGGGAACGGTTTTTATGCTGATTACGATTCCGGACATCCTGAATGCGGCGGAAGTGGCACAGATGCGGGCGAAGCTCGATGCCGCGGATTGGGTGGATGGCAAGGTTACGGCGGGCTACCAGGCGCAGCGCGTGAAGGACAATGAGCAGCTGCCGGAGGCATCTCCGCTGGCGCTGGAGCTGGGCGATGTCGTGCTCAAGGGACTGGCACGGTCGACGGTGTTCATGTCCGCGGCTCTGCCGTTTCGCGTGTTTCCGCCGATGTTCAACCGCTATCGTGGCGGTGCACGATTCGGAACCCATGTGGATACGGCGATCCGGTCTGTGGTTCCATCAGGACAACGGATTCGCACCGATGTGTCCGCGACACTGTTTCTGACTCCGCCCGAAGAGTATGACGGCGGTGAACTGATCGTGGAAGACACATACGGTACCCATAGCGTGAAGCTGCCGCCAGGGCATCTGGTTTTATATCCGGCGACGAGCCTGCACAAGGTGGAGCCGGTAACGCGTGGGGCGAGGGTATCGAGCTTCTTCTGGATTCAAAGCATGATTCGCAGCGATGGGGACCGGACGATGCTGTTTGACCTCGACCAGACGATTCAAAAGCTCGCAATCGAGCTTCCGGGTAGCCCACTGGGTGTGAACTTGACGGGGGTCTATCACAACCTGCTGCGCCGCTGGGCGGAGATGTAAGTGCCTTGTGCGAACGGGAAGACTCTGCTTTAAGATGGCGTAACCTGTGAGATCGATGAGAGAGCAGACGCGACGTGGTTTTGTGTTTGGAGGTGTCTTTCTCCTGCTTGTGGTCTTCGCGCTTGAGGTGGTGACGACAGTTCGTCAGGAATCGCTGACGTGGGACGAGGGCGACCATATCTTCTCCGGATACATGTCGTGGAAGACGCACGACTATGGCTATAACCCAGAGCATCCGCCGCTGGTGAAGATGCTGGCTACGATTCCGTTGCTGGGGTTACCGCTGTATGTTCCTCCTGACCAGCACCGATACTTCAAGACAGAGGCATATCTGGATGGGCGTGACATGCTCTTTGGCAACGGGCCAAAGTACAGCGCCGAGTCACTCACGTTTCGCGTGCGTATGTTCTCGGGAGTCATCTCGCTGGTGCTGGCGTTGCTGGTATTTTCAGTGGCCGCTGAGATGTTCGGCGTGGCTGCAGGTTTTCTCGCGCTAACGCTGCTGGTCTTCGAGCCGAACGTACTGGCACACAGTGCCCTGGTCACGACGGACGCAGCAGCTTCGTGTTTTTTTCTGGCTGCGATCTATGCGTTCTATCGCTATTGCCGGCACGCTTCGATGGCTCGGCTCCTCGTTGCCGGTTTCGCGGCAGGCCTGGCATTGACGGCGAAACACTCCACCGTTCTGTTGCTACCGATGCTGGCGTTGCTGGCTGGCTGTGAGGTGGCGTTCAGGTTCAATGGAGAAGCAAGAGAAAAGCGGGCGCTGCGCATGGTGGGAGCGCTGGCGGGAATAACGGTTGTGGCGTTGGTTGTGCTGTGGGCCTTTTATGGCTTTCGTTACAACGCCCGTCCCGATGGTTTGCGGCTCGATCCGTCGCTCACCGAATATGTGTTGCCGCTGCGGCCGATTGAGGCAAGAGGAATTCTGTTCCTTGCCCAGTGGCAAATTCTTCCGGAGTCGTATCTGTATGGCTTGGCGGACGTCCGTTCAATGGCCAACGGCATGCCGAGTTACTTCTTCGGCAAGGTGTATGCGCACGGCATCTGGTATTACTTCCCGGCTGTGATTGCAATCAAGTCGACGATCGCGTTCATGGCCTTACTGGCGATAGCTGTCGCGGCTATCGTTGTGGGACGGTTTCGCCGGTGGCGCGAGATTCTCTTTCTGACAATTCCCCCCGGGTTTTACCTGTTGGTCGCGATGACGTCACATCTGAATATCGGCGCGAGGCACATCTTGCCGGTCTGGGTGTTTCTAAGTGTCTTCGTTGCCGGCGGGGCGTGGGCATGGATACAACCCGCTGTAGATGCGCGGGAATGGAATCGCAGATGGAGTTATGCAGTCGGCGGTCTCCTCCTGCTGCATATCGTCTCTTCGGTGAGCGTCTATCCGAACTACATGGCTTACGCGAATGAGCTGTGGGGAGGTCCTTCGCAGACTTACAAATACCTGACGGACTCGAACACTGACTGGGCACAGCAGTTGATCGCAGTGAAGCGATATACGGATCGCAAGGGGATTAAAGACTGCTGGTTCGCCTATTTTGCAGACCCGTTTCTGCGCGCGGAAGACTATGGGATTCCCTGCAAGCCGCTGCCCACACCGGATTCCTTCGCAGCCAACGTGCCGCGTCCAGTTGCGGTCGAGATTACGGGGCCAGTCTTGATCAGTGCGGGAACGTTGAACGGCTTTGAATATGGTTCGAGCGTGCTGAATCCCTATCGTGAGTTTGAAAAATTGAAGCCGGACGCTTCGATCGCAGATGGGGTACTGGTGTTTGAAGGGACGTTTCGGATTCCGCTGGCTTCTGCATTAAGCCATGTGCAGCGATCCACCGACTTACTGGAGCAGAAGAGGCCGGACGCGGCGCTGCTCGAGGCGCGAGAGGCTGTGGCCATCGAGCCCGAAGCTGTGCGAACGCAGGAGGCTTTAGGGAATGCTTTGAAGGCTCTGGAGCGCAACGAAGAGGCACGAACTGCCTACACGCATGCATTGACAGTTATCGCGACGATGGAGCCTGATGCCAGGGAGACATGGGAGGCTCGCATCAAAAGCAAGATTCCGGGAGGACCTGCATCCTGAATTCAGCCTTCCGATGTTTCAAGTGGCTGCTGAACTTCCTCAAAACAAGGAAGGAACAGCGCGAAGACCGTACCGTGATGAACCGGATGATCGGTGCTGCGTAGAGTGAGCTTGCCCTGATGACGATCGACGATGCCTGAGGAGATCCATAGACCGAGACCGGTACCGTTGAGCTCCTTGGTCGTATAAAAGGGCTCGAAGAGTCGCGCTCGAACTGCAGGCGACATGCCATGTCCCGTGTCGGCGATGGAGATCCGGATTCCTTTTCTCGAATGATCCTCGGCGGAATGATCGGTCGCTTCATGGGCACGGACGACAAGCCGTCCTCCCTGACGCATGGCATCGATGGCGTTGGCAATCAGGTTGTTGAGCACCTGTCGAATATCGTTTTCGAAGCAAAGGATCGGGTGTGAGGTTGTAAAGTCGGTCTCGACCTGGATGCCTGAGTTGAGCAGGCGTCCGTGATAGAGGTTAAGGACCGCGTCAACCAGATCTTTGGCGGTGACGCGGGTCGCGCTTACGGCCTGACGATGGAAACGAAGCGTTTGCGTCGCGATCTGGCAGACTCGCGAGAGTTCGCCCTGGGCAATGCGGACATATTGGGCGACTTCAGGAGGTAATCCTTCCGAGGTGTCGATGAGGTAAAAGAGGTTTGTGATCGCTTCGAGAGGATTGTTGATCTCGTGTGAGATAGAACTGGCCAGACGCCCCACGGCGGCGAGTTTCTCGCTTTGAATGAGAGCCAGTTCCGCCTTCTTCTGATTGGTGACTTCCTGGATGACAGCAGCGATGGCCTCGACTTTGCCTTCGGGACTGAATAGGGGAGCGTAGTTGACATTCCAGAAGCGGTGTTCACCGGGGCGCGTAGGCAGCTCGCCTTCGAAGATGTGATTGCGAATGGTCTTGCCGGCTGCGACCTGTCGAAAGATCTCCTCGATTCCCTTTAGAGGGGCGAGCTCGATAATGCGACGGCCTAGAACTTTTTCGACGGGCAGGCCGAGTGTTTCGGCCTGCCTGTCATTGACGCGCAGATACCGGAACTCGACGGGATCGAAGAGGGCAAGGCCGATGGGAGCGGTTCGATAGATGATCTCAAGCTCAGAGCGTTGTCGTTCTGTCTCTTCCTGCCGTTGTTTCAGAATCTCGGAGGCTCTCTTCCGATCGGTGATGTCGATGCAGAGGCCACGAAGGCGAGTCGCGACGCCGTCCACAATCACTCCCTGGCAGCGGCATTCAATCCAAAGTAGAGAGCCGTTTGCCGCCCGGATAGGGAAGTCCGTGACGATCATCTCGCCGGTCTGGCGTGTCTCAAGCAGAAGGTCGTCAATGATCGGGAGATACTCGGACGGGACATACGCGCGGAACGCCCGCAGATCGGGAAGCTCCTCGAAGGAGTGGCCGAAGACGGGGTAAGAGCCGGTTCCGAAGGTGATTCTTCCGGTGGAGAGATCGACATCCCATGTGGCGACGCGTGCGGCTTGTTGTACGACAGAGAGCAGATCCCCCTGTCGTCGAAGGGCGAGATCGGAGTCCCGGCGCTCAGTGATATCGCGGAAGAAGATGACCGCACCTTCGTCGGAAGGGCGAATCTGAATGGAGAGCCAGAGGTTCAGCGGCTCGGGGTAAAAATCCTCGAACTCGCCAGCGACGCCCTCGTTCATCGCACGCGAGAAGTGGTATTTGTATTGGCCGTGTTCCCTGACAAAGGGAAACTCCCTCCAGATGTTCTTGCCGAGAAGATCTCCTTTGACCGCAAGTAACTGGCGCGCGCGTCGATTGAGAAAGGTCAAATCGCCGTCACGGTTGACACTGACAACGCCATCGTTTGTAGCTTCGAGTACCTGCAGCAGCTGCCGGGAGGCCGAATCGCGAAGAAGTTCCGCGCCCTTGCGATCCGTGATGTCCCGCACGATAACGGCGATCCCTTCTGTCATCGGAAGAACATGCAGATCGAGCCACAGGTCGCAGCGAGCACTGAAGTGTTCCAGATGCCAGGGGAGGCCGGTCTCCATTACGGAGCGGTACTGAGATTCGAGCTCCGTGTCGACCATCGCCGGACGTGTCTCCCAGATGGAGAGGGTTTCGAGGTGACGAGGGTCGATCTGAAAGATTCTGATGGCTTCAGGATTCGCGAAGGTGATTCGCCAGTCGCGGCCGATGCAGAGGATTCCATCAGGAATCTGGAGGAGAAGACGCGAGTGCTGCTCGTTGCGCGCATCCTCCTGCCGTCGTGGGAGACTTCGCCGGTCGGGAGGAACGCCGCTCAGGATCGCGCGCATGTTCGACATAGAATCTCACGGATACTCGATCATCATCACAGAGGATCGACCGAAGCGGGGATGGATCATGTGCCGGACTCGAGATTCGCGACTCGCTCCTGGAGTGCGGCAAGACTTTCAGCGAGATTGGCAAGTTGTGACTCCAGGTGAGCGATGCGGTCGATCTGCAAGGCTTCTGAAGCAGGAACGCTGGGGCGATTCCCTTGAGGAGAAATGGTTTCGGGAGTGCCCGAGAGAAGATGTGCATAACGGGACTCGCGTGAACCAGGCTGGCGTGGAAGCACTGTGACAACAGGCCCTGTGTCTACGGCACTGTTCGTGGAATCATCTCGAGAAGCGAGCCGATCGAGGGTCGATTGCACGGAGGAGATGTCGTCGAAGGCATAAAGCCGTTCTGTGCGGCCACGAAGCTCACCCGGCGTTTGCGGTCCGCGCAACATCAACACACAGAGCACGGCTGTTTCGTCGCGGCGCAGGTTCAGCACGGTCCGGATGCGATGCTCATACTTGGGAACACGAGAATCATGCGCGGTAGTGATCAGGTCGTGGTCTTCAAGCGAGTGAAGTGCCTGGCGGACCTCATCGTCGGTGAGGTCGAGTACGGGGTCGCGGCTCGAGCGCTGGTTACAGGCATTGACGAGAGCATTCAGCGAAAGAGGATAAAGTTCGGGGGTAGTGATCTCTTTTTCGATAAGAGATCCCAGGACCCGGATCTGAATGGGGTCAAGTTCCATATGGTCCAGTCTACATGCTGGCTGCTGGCCGATTAAGTTGAAGATTCAAGGGGTTTTATCCGAAATATCACTAAAGCAGGAACGATGTTGCACAGTGTCCGCTCAAGGATAGTCCGGGTTCTGTAAACTGGGATAAGGTAAATGGCGAACGGTGAATCGCATTTGCGATTGTCATTTTCTATAAAGCAAATTCTTTCCCAGGGGTGCGAATGCGGACAGCAATCAGGTTCGGATTTACTGCTGCTTTGACAGCGACAATTCTGATTGGGCTAACCGGAATCGCGTGTGCAAGAGATGCCGAAGCGAATGGCGGTACTGACCGTGAGTACCATCTGCGACTGCACCATCTGCACACCGGAGAGGATATCGACGTGGTGTACCGGATCGGCGAAACGTACCTTCCGGATGCCATTGCGAAGCTCGACTACTTTCTCCGCGATCATCGAACCCAGGCAGAGAGCCACTACGATCCGAAGGAGTTCGATGTCCTTCATGCGTTGATGATGAAGCTGGGCCGACCGGACGGCGAGATCGACATTGTTTGCGGCTATCGTACGCCCTGGAGCAACAGCCTGTTGCGGTCGCGTTCCGCGAACTCGGGAGTGGCGGAACATAGTCAACACATGCTGGCCAAGGCGATCGACATTCGCGTCCCCGGCGTAGCCACGACGACACTGCGAGACACGGCGCTGAGTCTGCACGCCGGTGGGGTGGGATACTATCCCGTAAACCAGTTTGTGCATGTGGACGTAGGACCGGTGCGGGAGTGGACCTATGGTCACGCTGCACGTCGTCGCGTGAAGACGCGTTCTGTCGCGAGGGCGACGAGACGCCCGCCGCACCACGCAGCGGCTGCGGTCTCGGGCGAGTAAGGCCTCATCGATTCGGTCATGCTGAAAGGTCGCGGTTATCGCGGCCTTTTCCTTTAGGTTCGCTGGAGCCGACTGCGGTAAACTGCGATCACGACAGCTATGAGCCGCGAATACTTTTCCAGCAATCCTGCAGCGCCGTTTTCCGATGCCGTCCTGGTGGATGGCAAGACGCTTTATCTCTCAGGCCGGATCGGCCTTATCCCCGGAACGACCAAGGTTCCCGACACAGCAGAAGAAGAGGCGCATCTTGTGATGCAGGACTTCCAACGCGTGCTGGCGATGGCGGGCATGACGATGGACAACCTGGTGTCGGTGCAGATCTTCGCCAGCGATGTCTCGTTGTGGGAGCGTTTCAACGTGGTGTATCGCACCTACTTCAAAGACAAGCTTCCGGCGCGGGCGTTTCTGGGCTCGGGAACGCTGCTGTTTGGAGCACGGTTCGAACTGCAGGGGATCGCAGCAAAGGACTAGCAGCTTCTCTGGAGATAATGCGGTGAATAGCCTGGCACGGTCACTCAGCGAAGGTCGATGGGGACTGGAGCGGGCGCGCGAGATTGCGCGTGATGTGGTGTCACGGCGCAGCGCGGTAAAGGCCCTTGTCAGCGCGATGTTCGGCGAGGAGCCGGAGCTACGCAAGAGGGCCTCTGATGTTGCGCACCGGGTGACGGACATCGACGTGGCGCTGCTGCGACCCTATGCGGACGAGCTCGCTGGCCTTCTGGCGGAGACGCAGCCGGAGGAATCCCGGACGCTCTGGCACCTGGGGCTGGTGGTTTCGCGGACGGCGCATACGCGCGAGCAACGGCTGCGAGCTGCCAGGATGATGCAGGTACAGCTCGAGAATGAGAGCAACGTTGCCCGCTGCTCTGCCGTGGAAGGGCTCGGTTTGCTGGCGAGTGAGGAGCCGGAGCTTTACGATATAGCCTCCGAACTTATCGAAAAGGCGCTGAGGGACGGAACGCTTGCAATGAAGGCTCGGGCGCGGCACGCGAAGCGGCGGCTGGAAGACGCACGGAAGCGGGCTGGGGATTTGGGATGAATGGCTGCGTCTGAGGGAGGAATCTGGGCTAGACTCGCCCCATGCCAAAGTGGCCTGTCCCTGTCGGTCGCGCTCTTCTTTAGCGGTATTGCGTTCATGCTTGCGGCATTACCTTGGGCCGCCGCCGAGAACGATATGACATACCAAGGCGGGCTGAGCGCCTCAGCGTCATGGGGTAGAAAAGGTGCCTCCCTTTCAAAAGATGGGGAAACGGTGTATCGTACTGGGCGCATAGGGTTCATGGGGAGATTCACATCTGTAGGGCTTTGTAAGGAGAGTTTCTCCCCAAGGAGCAGGTCGTGTGAGGACAGCATCCATGAGCGGGAAAGCTACCCCCAGGGCAATGCACCTCCTCCGCTCGCTAGAGTGGATATTGCTGACTTCAGGCGTGATTTTGGTTTGCAGCTACGCTGCAATGCGCCTATATAGCTTTGTGGCTGCGCATGTCGTCATGGCAGCGTTCCAGCAGGGATCCGCGAGTCTCTTCTCCGCACATTCCGATAGTGATATGGCTGGGGGAGCCGCAGGTATCAATACCAGCCTCTGGAGCGACAAGCGAATTCACGCCTACAACGCGAGTCTGAGCCATGCTTTCGGCACACCCCTGGCTTTGCTGAGCATTCCTAAGATTCATCTGGAGGTGCCTGTATTTGATGGCACCGACGACCTTACGCTGGACCGCGGCGTGGGACGCATCGTTGGGACGGCCCATCCTGGCCAGCCTGGAAACCTCGGAATCGCGGGCCATCGGGACGGCTTCTTTCGTGGCCTGAAGGACGTCGCGCCAGGCGACGAGATCAAGCTCGTCTTTCCCGATGCGGAAGCGACGTACGTAGTCGATCAAATAACAGTAGTAACCCCCCAGGATGTCTCTGTCCTTCAACCCGGGCCTATCTCCTCAATCACTCTGGTGACTTGTTTCCCGTTTTATTTTGTCGGGAGCGCGCCGGAGCGATACATCGTCTCTGCCTCTTTACGAGCAGATGCGCAGCCAGCCGTACGCGGATTTGTGCGGCCTAACCCCTAAGGAGGAACTATGGCAATCGCACATTGGAATATCAGAAGCAAATGGATCGTTCGCGCAGCGCTGTGCACGTTTGGCTGCGCCATGTTGTCTTCGAGTGTCAGGGCTCAAGATATGAGCTCGACGACAACGCAGAAAGGACCAGCGCAGTATGAGAGCGCAGTGAAAGGCGGCACAGTGGTCTATGTATCCGGCAATGACGTTGTGGTGAAGATGGACGGCACCGGAGAGGTGAAGCACTTCTCTGTACCTGACAGCCAGACGTTCACGGAGAATGGCAAGCAGATGAACGTTCACCAACTCAAGGTTGGCACCCACTTAACACAAACGGTCACGACGAAGACGGTTCCCACCACGGTGAAGACGGTACGGACGATCGACGGGAAGGTATGGTATGTCAACCCGCCGAGTATGGTGATTCTCACGCTGCCGGATGGAACGAACAAGCAGTACAAGGTTCCAAAGGGCCAGATGTTCAACATCGATGGCACGCAGCAGTCGGTCTTCCATCTGAAGAAGGGGATGAGTGTAAGTGCGACCGTAGTGACGGAAGAGCCGACAACGGTGGTTACGCAGAACAAGTTGGTCGCAGGGGTTGCGCCCCCGGCGCCACCTCGTCCTGCGCAACCGATGCCGGACTCAGTGGAGGTGCTGCTGATCGAGACGTCGACCCCGGCGCCTCAGCCAACGCAGACTGCTTCGGCTGAGCCGGCTCCCACCGCGCTTCCAAAAACGGGCAGCGAGTGGCCGCTGGTTGGGCTGCTCGGGCTCGGCAGTCTGGGAGCGGGGATGTTGACACGCAGGATTCGGATGGCGTGGAAGTAGTTCCATCTCGCACGTTCAACAGCCAAAAAGAAGAAAGGCCGCCATCGCTGGCGGCCTTTCTTGCTGATTCGATTCGTGATTAATCGCCTGCGACAGTCTCTTCGGACTCGACCTTCGCGGGGGCTGCCTTGATCTCGCCGAGCGAGATGAAGCCGGGCTGCTCCGCTTCCTTGAGGACTTCCTTGCGGTAGAGCTTGGCCATCTTTGCGTTGTCGGCGTCCTGCTTGATCTTCGCGTCGCGCGCCCGGATCTTCTCCTCGCGGGCGTTCTTGGCGATGCCGGACTTCTCGAAGGTATCGTTCGCGGCGGAGTCGACGTGGGCCTGGTTCAGCACCAGGTCGTACTTCTCCTGTTTCTCGATACCGACCTTCTTGCCGCCGGCGAAGATCTCATGACGGCCGTGCTCCTCGTACCACTTGGTGAGGGTGGCGGTCATGTGCATCTTCTCGATGATGTTGCGCCAGCCCACGCCGGTGTTGTAGGCGCAGAAGCTGATCTCGCCCTCCTGCGTGGCGTAGGGGATGATGCACTGCTCGGTGCGGCGGAAGTCGTAGTTGAACAGGTCCTGGAACCACATGCCGGCGATGAAGAGGAAGTTCCAGCGGTCGCCGCGGCGCTTCTCGATGTCGGCCATGGTGCGGTCGGCGGTCACCTTTCCGTAGTTGCGGCCGGTGGCGCCGAAGCACTTGTCGAACTTCTGCAGCAGGTCGACGATCTTGAAGTGCGTGGGAGCCTTCGTGGGATCGTAGTTGCGCAAGAGCGCGAGCGAGACGCCGACGATGGAGAGGAACTTGCCGCGGGCGGCGTCGTTGACGCGGGCGACGTCCTTGGCGAGCTGCACGGCATCGAGGAACGCGGTGACGGGAACAGCTTCCTTTGTCTCCTTGTCGATCATCAGCGCCATGCCGATGCCGCAGTTCGGGTGGCATCCGCAGGAGAGCTGACCCCAGTCGTGGTCCGGTCCGTGTACGAGGTCGGCCCAGTCGGAGAAGGTGGACATGAAGGAGATCGGGAACCAGTCGCGCGTCGATTCGCCGAGGCCGGTCTGGTTGCGGATGTCGTGCGCGAGGTGCGACAGCGTGTAGCGCTGTGCTGTACGGCGCTCGTCCGAGACCTCTTCGTCGCGGCCTGTGAAGGAAACGGGCTGGAAGGAGAGGAAGTTGATCTTCTTCGGGTTGTCGAGCGCGAACTCGATGATGCGGCCGACCTGCTCGTTGTTGATGCCGTTGACGATGGTCGTGACCGGGACGATATCGACGCCGGCCTCGTGCAGATTGTGGATAGCCTGGAGCTTCACGTCGAACGCGTTGCCGACCTTGCGGTGGGAGTTGGCTGCGTTGCCGATACCGTCGAACTGCAGGTAAGCGTAGCGCAGGCCAGCCTCAGCGGCGGCCTTGGCGAACTCCTTGGACTTCGCGAACTCGATGCCGTTGGTTGCGGCCTGCACGGAGTTGTAGCCAACCTTGCGGGAGTAAGCGACGGCGTCGAGGAAGTAGGGGCTCAGCGTGGGTTCGCCACCGGAGAACTGAACGCTCATCTGACGACGCGGCTTGATGGTGATCGCGTTGTCGAGCATGGTCTTGATCTCGTCCCAGGTGAGCTCGTGGACGAACCCGACCTGGTTGGCGTCCATGAAGCAGGGGTCACACATCATGTTGCAGCGGTTGGTCAAGTCAATGGTGAGCACGGACCCTCGTCCGTGCGTAACGGTGGAAGTCCCGTGGTTGTGGAGCTTCTCATCGTTGTGGGCGCGGATGTCGCGGCCCGGGAAGACGTCTTCGAGGTGCTTCATCATCGGCGGGTCGATGGACATGACGTCCTCGAAGTGGCCGTGGATGGGGCAGTCCTTGACCATCAGGATCTGGCCGTCGCGCTCGATGATCTGAGCCTTGATCTCGCCGACCTTCTCGTTGAGAAGGATCTCGTGGGGCAGCTTGCCGTCGACGATCTGCTGGCGGATCTCAGGGACGCACCTGGGGCAGAGCGAGTCGGTTGTGCGGGGCCAGCCTAGAGGGGGCTTCTCTTTCTGGTAGGACTTAAGGAGGGGCTTGTCGCTCCATCTGGGTGTGAAGCTTGCGTTGGGCGAGATCGAGTTCAGTTTGTCGAACACGGCCCAAGCGGCCTTTGCTCCATACGTGAGGGCCTTTTCGGCCAGCTTCGCGGACTTTGCCATATGCGTTTCTTTTCTCCTGATTCCGTCTTGAATCTTGTGAAGCCTGAACAGCTACTCTTGAAGCTTATCCGGCCACGGGTGTCATCGGAAGTGAACACCCTGATTCAACCCCCGTTATCTTCTACCGATAAGTGAAAGAAAGACAAGGGCTTTAACATCGTCAAGACTACTCAGGCGAGGGGTCGGATCGAAGTCTAGGGAATCGAACGGCGAGATTCTGCATTGAATGGCATGGAAGGTGGGGTGAGCGGAAAGACAGAAAAGGGTGCAAAATTTGGTTCCGCCGCGACTTTTCGTCACATCGGGCCACTCCCTGAGACGGCGAGGTTGTTAAAAATCTGCTGGACGAAGATGATGCGGACGTGAACACGCTTCGCGACATCGGGTAGAAACTCATTCACCAGGTTATTGACAGGATCGAGAGCGAGGCCAATCACGATGCGTTCCGCGGTGGAGGCTCCATCGCTCTGGATACCGGGAACGTAGAGGTTGCTGAACTCGGCGAGGATCGGGTATGTGGCGAAGACACCATAATTCGGGATGGTTTTGCCGTCGTCGCTCCGAGAGACATAGCTGCGGGTAATGGAGTAGAGGATGCGCTTGCCAAGCGGCTTGTTCGGCATCCGGTAATAGCGAGGATCCTGGTGGGTGAGAGCGGGGACGGCGAAGGTACCGAAGAACTGGGCGGTGGCGTTCTGCAGCAGGCTCACTCCGGCAAGCTCACCGAAGCCCTTCAATCCGGGACCGTAGGCTGTGTGCGAGTTGGCGGCGATACTGATGGCGGAGATTCCGACGATCGTGCCGAGGCTGGCGGGGTCAGTGGTGTAGTGAGCGGCGAGATAGCCCTTCTGCTTCCAATTGAGCGGGATCGCTATGTTTGTGCTCAGGAAGCGCTCGTAGGGGTAGACCAGTTCGCTGCAGCGTGGCCTCGGTTGATCGACCTTGCTGGGGTCGAAGTAGATCGCCCCGAAGGCGCGGATAAAGGTGCATGGAGCCTGCTCCTTTCCGCTGTTATGCAACGATCGTTCTACGACAGAGACGACATCCTCTTGGTGGGACTGCGCTGCGCTCGGCGCGTCAGGAAGATCGTTGGGAGTGACCGCTACGGAGCTGATCCCCGGCTCATGTGCAGGCGGCGCCGATTCGTTTGAAGACGAAGGTGCCTCCGCGGAGATCGGTGGATCGACGGAGAGTGGGCCGTCGATCTGGGCTACGGCTGGTACCGCAGAAAGCAACACTCCTAATATCAACGCCCTGTACATTTTCACCAGATTCAACTCTGCCTGAGCGCTCAAACCCAGGACCAGGAGGATTACTCGCCCTTGCTGATACGAAGCCATTGAATAGCCTCGCCGCCAAACTCGCTGACAAGAGAACCAAAAGCGGACCCACCAAGCGATGTGATCCAGGTTCGAGCGAACTGAGTGCCAGTCACATTGCGCTCAGGATAATAAGTTTGTGTAAGTGCCGCGGCTCCGCCTGTCCCCAGAATGAAGGCATAGTTGGGAATGGTCCTTCCGCTATCGGTTCTGCCGATGACGGGGCGGGTTACAGCGTAAACGGCTCGATTGATCAGCTTATGACTACGGCCACGCTGGTAGTAACGAGGGTCCTGGTGGAACGCGGTCGCCAGAATCCCGTCGCTGAAGATTTCCTTGCTGCTATTCAGAGCCGCCGCGGCTCCAAGGCGTTGCGCAAAGGCCTCGCTGTTGACCCCATAGTTTGGGCTGCCGTTGATAAGGTGAGACCAGCCTGCAGAGAGAGGCCATCCCAGCATGGCGTAGGGAGTCACGGATTCGCGCAGACCCAGTTCGATCTTGTCCCGCGCCCTCTGCGGCGGGGCTTGCTGACTCGAGCCCACCAACTTGATACGCGGGAGCACCATCCGCTTTTTTGTACTGTTTGTACTGTTTGTACTGTTCGTACTGGTGGTTGCGCCCTGCCCACCAGAATCGGGCATCCCGGAGTCGTCCATCGAACTGCTGAACCCTTCCGCAGCGGCCAGCAGAGCCCCAGGCGAATCGGGAAGAGAAGAGGGCGTTTCTATTTTCACTGGCTCCGAGGGGCGAGCCTGCGCCGATTGCACGGCAACCAGGGGACAGAGACAGATGAGCGGTAGGGCCAACGAGCAAGATAGGTGAGACAGTGGCAGAGTCAAAGACGATAACCTCGTAAAAACTTCTGGTCTCGCATCTCTCGGAAAAGGCAGCGAATACCTGAGCTTGACGCTCTTTTGAATGGACGTCCTTGTTGGAAGGACGCTTGCGGGCAATGGTACGTTGTATGGGCCGGCTCGTGCGCGTGGTGATTCCGACGACGTTACCACCTCGGCACCGAGGATGGAATAGAGAGCTGAAGCGATTGACCCCCGGATTTCCTCATTTTGATAATGGAAGGTGGAGAAGTGTAGGTATGGCCAACGGGAGTCCAAAGCGTCCCTGGGAAGAGCGTCTGCACGGGGCCGGTGCTCGCATGGAGGAGGATGTTCGCGAAGTTATTCGTTACTTCAACGATGAGATTGTTTCCGATCTGCGGAAGAATGGCTCGGAGGCTCTTCGAGCTGCTGCCCGCGAGCTGAACCGGATGGCGCAGCGAATGGACGAGCGGGCTGGTCGGGCCCCGACCTCCGGCACGAAGGATACGAAGGATACTTCGAAGCCGTGATTCGTGCACGCCTCAGGTCCGCCGTATTACTGCCGGCGCTGACGCTGGCCATAGCGGGTTGCCACAAGAAGCCACCGCGAGCGTACCGTCCTCCCCCTCCCCCCGCGGCAGGTTCGAACAAAGGAACGTACGCCGGAAGAGACACGACCTCTTCAACGAGGGGAAACCAGTCTGCGGGAACGGCGCAGCCCCTGCCTCCTGCTCCCCCGGATGTTCACGGAAAACCCGCACTGGTCGAAACCGGGGTCGCGAGCTGGTATGGCCCGCCTTATGCCGGCCGCAAGGGGGCCGATGGAAAGGTCTACGACCAGAACGCGATGACCGCCGCCCACCGAACCCTTCCCCTGGGTTCGATTGTGCGCGTGACCAACCTGACCACCAATCAGGCGGCGGTGGTGAAGATTACGGACCGGGGTCCCTTTGTCCAAGGTCGCATTATCGACCTCTCCCTTGCGGCTGCGAAGGCTACCGGACTGTACCGCATGGGCGTGGCGAAGGTGCGGGTGGAGGCCTGGACCCCGGGGCCGAGTACCGGCCCGAACTCCATCCCCGGTGGCCGTTGGTGCGTCCAGGTGGGAGCCTTCGAAAGCGAGAAGGATGCGCTCAAGCTGAAGAACGAGCTGATGCGTCGATATGCAACCGCCAAGGTGATCGAGTTTCCCGGACCCACCGGGCATTGGGTCCGGATCAATCCCGCGCGTCCAGACAAGACTCATGCCGATGAAGTGGCCGGGAGTCTTCACGTCTCTGGAGACGTCGCGCCCTACCTGGTTCGTACCGATTGAATCGCTAGCGAAGCACGCGCTTTCCCGTGCGTCGCTCCAGCTCCTTGCGGAACTGCTCCGATCCGCTGTGATTCCAGGTATGCGTCATGCTGACCCGGTTGTCTCCCAGCACCCGCGTCATCCGCCCTGCGCCGATCATCTGCGCGCTCATGACTTCGTCGTAGCGCATGGATTTCTCTTTGCGTAACCAGAAGCGCTGCACCAGCCCGGTTGGAGTGAAGACGATGGTTCCGGGCAACTGGTAGAGCACAAGTGCGAGCAGCGCGAGAAACATCAAAGGCAGCCAGAAGGGAATGTGCTGATGGGTCTTCCAGAGCGGCCATACAAGCAGGGCAAAGTAGACGGGAAGCACGAGGCCGCGGCTCCAGAGAACAAGCGGCTTCAAAGAAAAGGCGAGGCCTTCCGCAGTCTCCTTCGGCGAGCCCTTGGAGAGGCGGCCAGCATAGATCAGGGCAAATAGAGCAACCAATGTCAGCAGCTGCAGAGTTTTCGGATCAAACGCCATCGGCTCTTTTCCTTATGTTGTTCAAGCTTACTTCGCTGAAGGTGGGGGCGGATAGTAGGGCAGCTTCTGCTGTTCCTCGGTGGCGCGTTTTACCTCGATATCCCCAAACAGCAGGCTGGGCACGATGGTCGTCTGTGGCAGTGTCCCAAGCGAATCGTTGACGTAAGGGTCATCGCCCACCGCACGAATCTCGGAACGCAGGCTGCGATTGTCCAGCTCGTCGAAGACCGCGCCGCGAACAAGCTGGCGACTGCCGTCCGGATGCACGAGATACAGCAACCGCGGAGCCTCGCCTCCCATGGTCTCTACGGCATAGACATTGCGTTTCTGCTCCTTCGCCATACCGAGCAGCTGTTTGTTCAGCTCGGAGGGAGAGACCGGATGACTCGACTTGAAGATCATCACACCGCTGCGCGAGTGCGCCGGCGCGCCGGGTGCGGCCCGCCCATGGCCGTTTGAAGATGGAAAGTCCTTGATCGGCTCGCGGCCGATCAGGTAGTTGTCGAGCCTGCCGTTCGTAACGATATCGACGGCCTGAGCTGGCACGCCATCATCGTCGACCTGGTAAGCGCCGAGCAGGGAGCGGCCCTGGAACTTCGACTCCAGCGGATTGTCGACGACGCTCATGAACTCTGGCAGAACACGAGCCTTGAAACTGGAGGCATAGGCGCCCCGGGTCCGCGCATTGGTGCCGAGCTCGGGACGGTCCGCCTCGACATTGGATACAAAGAGCCGGTTCATTACGTCCGAGGCCGCGTCGCCGGAGAAGAGCACCGGCCCATGGTAATCCTCGGCATCGACCAAAGGAGCCTTGCTCAAAGCGTCGAGGCTCTTCAGGTCATCGATCACCTGCTTCCGAAAGGCAGGCCAGCTTTCGAGGTCATTGGCTGAGACCGCGACTGACCCGTTGTCGCGCGCCAGCCGCATGCCGTCCGGTGCCTGACCGCCTAGGCTGATGGCGTTGTTATACCCGCTGAGGCCGTAGCGCAGAACCGTTCCCTCGGTGTTGACGAGATATCGGTTCAGGACCATGGCGCGGACGTTTGCGGTCGAGTATTGCACCTGGTCTGCGAAGGTGCGAACCTCTGGTGCGGTTACATAAAGACCGCTGGCATCGATGATGCGCTTCTCCCACTCCTTGCGGTCGATCTCAAGCTTGCGGAGAGACTCGATGTGGACGACGGGTTTTTCCTGGGACAGATCTTTCTCAACGCGGCTCGACTGGAACTGTTGCAGCGCCGCGAGTTTCGCTGAGTAAGCGCGAAGCGCATTCTTGTAGGCTTCGTCCGTGGCGGTCCAGAGCGCGTAGCGCAGGGCGACCGGATCATCGTCCTCTGGCGCAAGCTGCGCGACGCCGTCTCCGCGGCCGGTACTGGAGTCCAATGCGTAATCCCCCACGCGCACGGTGACACGCACAACACGCTGGTGGCCCTCCTCCTCACGAGTGAGAGCACCATAGTTGGCGACCGCCTCGAAGCTGGAGAAGTCATCCAGCCGATACTCGATAAAGTAGGGACGCTGCATGCCCGGGAGAAGGAGTTGCGCCTTTTCGCGTTCCAGCTCCGCCTGCATCGCCTTCAACATGGGATCGTCGGTCTGGGTCTGGGTCTGGGTCTGGGCGATGGAGAAGTGTGCCGCGAACATTGTCGTCAGCAGCGCGGCTGAGCAGACGGATGCCGTCATCGATCTTCGAAGGAGGATCTTCATCGTTTGTCCTCCTTTCCGCCCTCGTTGACAGGCGGCGGCGGAAGGATCGGGGGACGCGTTGTACCCTGCGCCTGTCGCTGCGTCTCGATCTCGCTGACCAGCATCGCGGGTGCGACGGCGCTGACGGGGATGCTGCCTGACTCCGCTCCGCAGATTCCGTTGAAGATGTCCTGCTTGGTTCCGGTCGCGACAATGCGATTCAGTGCGGCCTGCGGCGTGCCTACGATCGAGACGCCACGTACAAGCTCATCGGGGCGGCCATCGACATAGACTCGATAGACGACCAGCGGAATCACCTGGAAGGCCTGCGGCGATCGCCGCGTGGTGACAGCGAAGCCGGAAGAGATGTCCTCGAAGTAGAGACCATAGGGCTTGCCCTGCCGTTTCGCCTCATCGAGCAGCATCTGGCGGAGTTCTTTATCACCCACGGTTTTGGTGGAGCTGACGATAAGATTGCCCTGCCGTCCCGTCGGCATGCGGCCTGTCTCCGCGCGACCGTGCCCATTGGAGTTTGAGAAGCTGGCGATGGGAAGTCGCGACATGAGAAAGGTCTCGAGGACGCCATCTTTGATCAGATCCACCCTTCGCGCGGGCTGGCCTTCGTCGTCGTAGTTGTAGTGGCCGCTCAATGAGTCGCCATCGAAGGCCTTCAATGTTGGATCGTCCGTGACACTAATAAAGGTGGGAAGAATCTG
Organism: Edaphobacter modestus; assembly: GCF_004217555.1. Classification (GTDB taxonomy): domain Bacteria; phylum Acidobacteriota; class Terriglobia; order Terriglobales; family Acidobacteriaceae; genus Edaphobacter; species Edaphobacter modestus. The sequence continues at coordinate 3,005,417 of NZ_SHKW01000001.1, read as the reverse complement.
CTTTCCCAGCAGCTTGGTGAAGGTCTGGCCCTCATTGTCGCCTCGCTGGCGCTGTCCCTCGAGGCGGTGGCCAAGCACCTCGTGAAAGAAGACTGCCGAGGCGCGCCCGCTGAGAATTGCGGGGCCGTTGTACGGTTCAGTAACGGGAGCCGTGCGCAGGGCAACGAGGTTCTTCGCCATCGCATTGATTTTGTCTACGAGCGTCTTCTGATCGGGGAGGTGCGCGAGCGAGTCGGCCTCGAAGGTCTCGGCGCGAAACAGGTCCATTCCGTCTGCCGCTCGAGTGCGCGCTACGACAACCAGTCTCGCCACCTGATTCGGAGTGGCGACCCTGGTGCCTTCCGAGGAGACGAAGTATACGGTCTCGGAGGTGGCCTGTACGGAGACGTTATTGAAGAAGATCTCTGGATAGTCGCGGAAGAGGCCGGAGAGATCCCGCAGTCGTTTCTCCCACGCCGAGGTATCAACCGAAAGCGGAGTGGACGCCGCAAGCACCGCGTTTGCCGGCTTTTCGGCAGAGAAGTCAGCGGAGCTGTCCTCTTCCTTGGCGCGCACCTGCTGCTCGGTCTGCACCTTCAGATAGCTGTCGAGAGCCTTGGCGTAGCCGCGATTGGTCGCGAACCACAGGCTGCGCTCGATGGCGGCGCGATCGTCGGTAAGAGGCAGCGGGATTGTCGTCAAGGCACTGGACCGATGATCTCCGTGGGTGTTGTCCTGCTCGGCATTCCCAATCCGAATCTGAACGTCGGCGCTGCGGCGACGGCTCTCGCGGGAGAGAGCAATGGCTCCAAACTGCGCCGTCATATTGAAGCTGTCCGAGTCGCTCACCGCATAACTGACGAAGTAGGGTTTGGGCTGCTTTGCTGCATCCGCACCCGGGCTCCCCAGCGAGGCCATGGCTCGATGCAGCTCGGCGCCCATGGCGTCCAGGAGAAGCGTATTGGCCTGCTTCGACGGAGCGTCTGCAGCATGAAGCAAGGGAGCGCAGAGAACCAGGGAAACTGCGGTCAAACCGCATGAAAGTGCTGCTTGAAATCTCATCATCGGGACGGACTCATTTCGTCGTTAGGAAAACCGCCTGAAGCAGAAGTGTATCGGAAGTACATAAAATGGGACGTTCCGGGATCAGAACGGTCTCAGGCCGACCGCATTGTGGGTGTGCTTCGACTCTCTATATTTCGACCTCCGACGCCGAGCCAGTTGAGGATCGGTGTGGTCATCATCGTTGTGATCAGCGCCATAACCACCAGCATCGTGAAGAGGGTAGGTGAAAAAACGTGGGCTTTGTAGGCGATATTCAGGACAATGAGCTCCACGAGGCCGCGTGTATTCAACAGGGCTCCCAGGGCCCAGGAGTATCTCCAGGGCTGGCCTGTCCATCGGGACGCCAGGACCGCGCCCCCCATCTTCCCGACAACCGCGACGAGGAGCACCAGCGCCGTCCAGAGCCAGATGGTTGTGCCCGAAAGCAGGTCCAGCCTGGTTCTCATTCCCGTGAGAGCAAAGAAAAGCGGCAGCAGGAGGACCGAGACAACTACGTCGAGCCGGGTGCGGAGAGTGCTCTGCCAACCCTTGACCCGGGGAAGGCATAGACCCGCGAGGAAGGCCCCAAAGAGCGGGTGTACGCCGATCGCCTCGGTCGCCGCCGCCGAAGCGAGAACCACCGCGAGAATCACCGAAAACACCCCGTAAGAGAGCGCAGGCGACGTCCATCGCCTCGCCAGCCATCTCCCGAGCGGACGAACGAGGCACACCATTCCAACAATGTAGGCGACCAGCCAGAGCAGACGATGTGAGATCGTCATCGTGCTGCCCTCAGGCTGGATGAGAGCGAGGGCAACGGCAAGCAGAGACCAGGCGCACACGTCGTCGACTGCGGCGCACATCAGGGCCGTCGCTCCCAGCGACGTCGACTGCAGCCCACGTTCTTCGAGGATGCGCGCCAAGACGGGAAAGGCCGTAATGCTCAGCGAGATGCCCAGGAAGAGCGTGAAGGGAAGGGCGCCAACTCCCTCGGGAGCGAAGCGAGAACGGAGAGAGGGGGCTACGAGGATTGCCAGCGCAAAGGGCAACAGAATGCTCATCATGCTTGTGAGCGTCGCCGTTATCTTCTGTTCATGAAGATGTTCGTAATCCAGTTCCGCTCCGATCAGGAACAAAAAGAGGATGAGGCCGATATTGCTCAGTACCTCGAAAGAACCGAAGGATTGTTGAGGGAACAAAACGGATGAGAGATGAGGAGCGAAGCGGCCGAACACCGAAGGTCCGAGCAGGATGCCGCCGACGATCTCACCGATCACGCTTGCCTGTCCGAGCCTGCGGGCAAGGGAACCGCAGACAAGAGCGGTGAGCACCACGATTGCCATCTGCAGCAGCAGTAAGGTCATCCCGTCTTCTCTCCATCCCGAGGCCTATTGCGTTTTGCATAGAAGACAATCACCGCCTCTGTGATGAGTAGCAGAAGGCCAGGGAGGAGCATGCGAGTCCCGATCATGGCCGGCCACACGAATCTGAAGTCGGCCTGCCAATCCACAATGGTCAGGATCAGTCCCCCGAAGAAGAGCGTCGACCCGAGCCAGCGTCTGAAGCGAGGGGAGAGATCGCTGTCGCCCTTATAGCTGCTGCCTTTGAACTCCCGGATGGGTTTGCCGACGAAACCGCGATGGTCATAGATCCGACAGCGCAGATCCGGCCTCTTTGTGACCTGTTCTTTCGCGTAGGTTTCCGCCTCCGGAAGGCTGCCAAAGATAGTGCAGCAGGGGGATGTTTCGGGACAACTTTCAAAATTCGAGTAATGCACGGCATACTCGCCGGCCGTCATCCGCTCGTTCCAGCAAGACGGGGACGCATGTTCCTCGAAGAGCGGCAATGTGCGCGAACCGCCCATTCGAGAAGTTTAGCAATTCCGCCAGCCCGTTCGTACCTCGCCCGCGCGCAGTGCAGGAAAGATTGCGGGAAAGGCCGCGATCATGCAAACTAACTCCATTTAAGGAGCAGAATCGGAGTATGCACCTCCGGACCCTCGCTTTATCCCTGTTCTTGTTTTGCACGGCGGCTATGCCGATCGCTCTGCCGGCACAAACATCCGCTCCGCCGCCTTCACAAGTGCAGGTGCAGCCCTCGCCCAATCCTCAGAACCAGCCTGCGTATTCGCTGCCGCCGGAAAAGCTCGCAAAGGCGATTACGTACTCACGCATTCGCGTGATTCTGGACTTTGTTGGAAGCGGCTGGGGCATCTTGCAATTAGTGCTTCTGTTGGGACTCGGCGTTGTCGCAAAGATGCGCAATATGGCCGTCAATCTCAGCAGAAATCGGTGGGTCCAGGGATTTGCCTTCACCTTACTGCTGATGGCTATAACGACGGTGCTCGATCTTCCTCTCGATCTTTACGGACAACATGCCGCCCGCGTCTACGGGCAGTCGGTGCAGGGCTGGGGGAGCTGGACCTGGGATGCGACGAAGGGCTTCCTCCTCACATTTATCTTTGGTGGCCTGCTCGTGATGTTGCTCTTTTGGGTCATCCGCAAGTCGCCTGATCGATGGTGGTTCTGGTTCTGGATCCCGGCCATGATCGTGGTTCTGCTCGGCGTCTTTGTCGCACCCGTAATTATTGACCCTCTGTTTAACAAATTTGAGCCGCTTGCGAAGACCAATCCTGCTCTGGTGGACCGTCTTGAACAAGTGGTCGTCCGTGGCGGAATCGAGATTCCCCCCGATCGCATGTTCCTGATGAAGGCGAGCGAGAAGGTGACAACCCTGAACGCCTATGTCACCGGCTATGGGGCGTCGAAACGGGTCGTGGTGTGGGATAACTCGATCACGAAGGCCACTCCGGACGAGATCAGCTTTATCTTCGGCCACGAAATGGGACACTATGTGCTGAACCATATTCCGGCGACACTGGTGTTTCTGGGTGTGCTGTTATTGCTGGAGTTCTACATCGGCTACCGCAGCGTCGGGTGGCTGATCGCCCGTTACGGCGCCCGATGGAAAGTTACCTCGCAGACCGATTGGGGTGCGCTCCCAGTGCTGCTGCTCGTTCTTGCCGTCCTGTCATTCCTGAGCGAACCGATCGTAAACGGCTACAGCCGCATGCACGAGCACGAAGCCGACGTCTACGGACAGGAGGCCGTTCACGGCATTGTGGCAGATCCGCAAAAGACCGCGCAGAGCACCTTCCAGCTGCTTGGGGAGATGTCACTGACCGATCCAAATCCGAATCCCTTCGTGGAATTCTGGAGCTTCAGTCACCCCTCTGTCTCGAGCCGCGCCGCCTTTGCCGAAACGTACAACCCGTGGATTGAGGGAAGGCATCCCAAGTACTTCGTAAAATAATATTTCGATACGTATCTAATCGATAAAGAGACCATGAAGATGAATGCTGATTGTTTATTCTGCAAGATTCTCGCCGGTGAAATCCCTGCAAACCGCATCTACGAGGACGAGTTCTGCATCGGTTTTCCCGACATCAACCCCCAGGCTCCGACCCATCTACTCCTGGTCCCGAAAGAACACATCGCCTCTCAGGCAAAGGCACTGGCCGAGCACAAGCCACTGCTTGGACACCTGATGGCTACGGCCGCCGACCTGGCGCGGACCCAGAAGCTCGACAAGGGATACCGGGTGGTCGTCAATACCGGGGATGACGGCGGACAGACCGTACATCACCTGCATCTGCATCTACTGGGCGGTCGTCCCATGGGGTGGCCTCCAGGCTAGGCGAACGCACGCGGAGCTATGACGATGATCTCGTCGATTGGCCGCGTCTGTGCCAGTACGCTGTCGAGTGTCTCCCAAAGGAAGTCTCCCGTATTGCAGGCAGAGACAACAATACTTATCGTGAGCGGAATTCGTTCCCCTGTCGTCGACTGCCTTCGTTCCTATTCTGAAGGTGAACTGCAGGAGAGGTAGAGCCCGGTTTCCCGCTACTGATTGTAGTTGTTGTCGTCCTCCTCAGCGATGCCGTAACGGCGCAGCAGATTCGGAAGGTTCTGAGAGAAGGCCGCGCGCGGCATCACGGTATCGCAACCGGCCTCTGTGGCCTTCGCCTTCAGGTCGCCCTGCAGATGCGAGAGGAAGCCGATGATCGAGGTTCCGCGCTTGAGCTTTGCCTTAAGCTTGGGAATCAGCGTAAGCGGCTTGGCGTTGGCATTGTTCAGGTCGAAGACGATCAGGCCGGGCCGGGCTTCTTCGGTCGTTTTTGTCAGCTGAGCGATCACGTCCTTGTCGTTCTTGACGAAGGCGACCTTCACCCCGAGCTTCCGGGAAGTTTCCTGGATCTTCGCGAGGAAGAAAAGATCTTCAATGAAAAAGAAGATCTTCGTTGGCGCGTCTTCAGGGATAGGAATCGGACGACCCTGCGAATAATCGATCGGCTGCGAGTCGCCCGCGTAGGGGCGGCCGCCGCTACCATTCGACCGCCGGAAATTTCCGGTTTCGATGGTCGAGGGCGGAGAATCTGCAAAGTTGCCGTTTACCTCACGATAGCTGTGATCCATCGGGCCAACGAAGCTGCGAGGGCCACGCTGCTGCTTGCCTCCCTTGGAGCGCTTGAACGCATTGTTGCCCGGCTGGTGAGTGTCCCGAAAACCACCATTCCCATTGGACTCGGCCGTATTTCCTGGGTTCTGGGAGCTGCGTGGACGGTCTCGGTCACGGAACTTCTTCTTCCAGCGCTTGGCGCCGCCGGGGCCCTGCTGCTGGCCTCCATTCTGGAATGGCTGGCCGGAGGTTTGTTGCGGCTGCACCGAGGAAGCCTGCATCGCCGGGATCGGTCCGGACTGTTCGCCAGAAGCCGGAGCTGAGGGGCCTTCGACCTTGTTCTTTCGCTTGCGTCGGCGTCGCCGGCTGCTTTTGGACTGACCCATGCCGGGCGCGACCGATCCGCTGATATATTGCGACTCCCCATCTTGAACGGGTGTCGCCGAGGAACCCTGATGCGACTGCACCTCGGGTACATTCTGCTCTGAAGTCATGCTTCCACTTCCTGTTGCGCCAAAGCGCAATTAGCGGTTCACTCCCACGACAACGGAGTCTTCCTGCTTCGTCGGCGAGACGAAGGAAGGATCAAACCCGTGCAGCGTCGGAGAAAACGGTCTCAAATTTGTACTCAAAACGGACGTCTATCTTGCCGCTACTTCCGCGGGCCGGCGACCTGCCAGCTCAGACGGACGGAACGCCTCAATCGGCCGTTCCTTTCACCCTTTCATCCTTTGAAACGTTGCCCGGCAGCGCCGGTGCACTCTATCGAATGCCTCCATCACTTCAGAACTGCTTCGTCGGTACACAGGATCGGAACCCACGGCCGGTTCATTGAGGCAGACACAGGGTACGCGCAAAACCTCATGTTTTGCAAGCACCCTTTTACGGATACTGTTCTATTTTATCCGGAAAGGTCCGATAAGTCCATCCGGTAAGTCAATCCAGGAGTCGCCGGGAGCAGTTGTACGGGGGAAGAACGAAGAAGCTGCCTCCTTCTGGAGGCAGCTTCTTCTGATATGGCCAGTCACTGGCCTCCCAAAATGGGCTCTGCGAGCCCTAAGCCCTTCGGTCGCCGGCCATACCAACTTTTGGGTATGGCGTCTTATTGCGAACATCGGCTGTGTTTCCACGGCCTCAGCTCCTGAAAGGGCTTCCGGACGTGAACACATCATGGGTAAAAGCAATTCTTCTTCCAAAGGGAGAGTCCGTTTTTTTCAGGGTTTTCTGCCGCTGGGAAAGGTAGGCGGTCCCAAAAATAGTGCATTCTCGTCCGAGCCCTCCCAATTTCTGGATTCATCCCGTTTCGTCGGCAGTTTCGTTTGACCGGCCCGAAGGGCGGTCCTATAATCGACCTGTTCTGGCAGCCCTCTCGCTCCCTGCTGGCGGTTCTTACGTCGGATGGTCGAGGCACAGGTGATACGCGCATAATAACGAGCGCGCCTCATCGAGCGGATGCAGTGCCATTAGTCCGAAGGTAGCGACTCTGCCTGAGGCCGAATGATTTCTCAAGGGGTCCCCGAAGGAGCACTAAACACCGCATGAATCGCAACCTTCCTTTTGCCTCCGCCTTTGCTGCGGTCTTTATGGCTGCCGTCAGCCCGGCGCAGGTCCCTGCAACCTCGGCGGCACCCGCGACCCCCGCACCTGCAGCCGCAGCACCGGCTACACCCCAGGCAATTCCTGCAAAGATCGCTGTCATCGAGTACGAACAGGTTGCGGCCGCGACCAACGAAGGCCAGCGTAGCCTTCAGGAGCTTCAAGCGAAGTACCAGCCCAGAAAAGCTCAGCTCGACGCCCTTGCTGCCGAGATCGATACGCTGCAGAAGCAGATGCAGTCAGCTCCAGCCTCGATGCCGGACGATGAACGTGCATCGCGCGCACGCGCCATCGACGTAAAGCAGAAGCAGTATCAGCGTGATGGGGAAGACGCCACCAACTCCTACAACGCCGACGTCCAGGAGGCGATTGGCAAGGTCGCGCAAAAGCTGGGGCCTGTTGTGATGAAATACGTGCAGCAGAATGGGTACACGATGCTGCTTGATAATAACGCCCAGCAGCAGGGTGGCCTGACCTTGATGTGGGCTCCTGGCACCGACATCTCGAAGGAAGTGGTGGATGCGTATAACGCAGCATCCGGAGTGTCGGCTCCCGCTCCGTCTGCACCCTCTGCAGCTCGTCCTCCATCGTCCTCGGCTCCCGCAACCCGGCCCCGGACGTCCAAATAACTACACCTCCACTTTTGCAGTATCCGAACGTAGCTTTCGCACAGCCGGACCATTTTGAACGACCCCGAAGGAGCATCAAATACCGCATGAATCGTAACCTCGTTCTTGTCTCCGCTCTCAGTGCGGGACTCTCCGCCTCCGCTGCAATGGCGCAGGCGCCTGCAACTCCCGCCCCGGCTACGGCCCCCGCTCCCACAACAACTGCGCCCGCTCGCCCCGCCCCCCCTCAGGCGATTCCCGCCAAGATTGCTTTAATCGCTTTTGAGCAGGCTGTATTTGCCACCAACGAGGGCCAGCAGGCCGTTCAGGATATGCAGAAGAAGTACGAGCCAAAGAAAGCCCAGATCGACACGCTCGCCAAAGAGGTCGATTCTTTGAAGAAGCAGCTTCAAAGTGCGCCGGCAACTCTCAGCGATGAGGAACGCGCGACCCGCCTCAAAAATATCGATTCCAAAGAGAAGGCACTCAACCGCGACAGTGAGGATGCCAATAACGCCTACCAGGCCGACCTGCAGGAGGCTTATGGCAAAGTGGCCCGCAAGGTTTCGGCGACCGTGCAGAATTACGTCGCGCAGAACGGTTACACGCTGCTGCTTGATGTCAGCAACCAGCAAAATAGCAATGTTATGTGGGCAAGCCAGAATCCCAACATCGACATCACCCTGGCGGTTGTAGAGGCATATAACACATCCTCTGGAGTAGCTGCCCCTCCTCCGGCGGCACCGTCCGCAGGGGCTCCCGCAGCGCGTCCGCGAACGACCACCCCGGCCACACCGCGACCATCCACCACCAGGTAAAGAAGAACGGAACCTCTGCTTACGGGAGGCCAGCCGGCCTCCCGTAAGCTTTTAAAGCACCTTTTTCAGAAAAGTGATTTTCTGTGGAAATCCTGTGCATCGCCGGAGGGGGTCATAACGAAAAGGCGGAGGATCCGGCGGTCACCGTTAAGAGGATTTCGAGGCTGGCAAAATACAACTTTAGTAGGATCTGTAACTTATAGGCACAATATCAATAACGGCCAAAAGATTCAGCCGTATCAATGGAAGAAGGAGATGAATTAGGGGTTTCCACAGACTAAAGTTACTGGAATGTTACTAGCGCCAATTTAGCAGATCTCAATCGGGAACTTACGCAAAATATTGCATAATTAAATCACTCTTCCCCAACCTTCAAAACGGCTAAAAAGGCCTCTTGCGGAATGTCTACCTTGCCGATCCGCTTCATGCGTTTCTTACCCTCTTTCTGCTTATCCAGCAGCTTTCTTTTTCGGCTGATGTCACCGCCATAACACTTGGCGATCACATTCTTTCGGATGGCAGTGACAGTAGAGCGCGCAATGATCTTGGAACCGATGGCGGCCTGGATGGCGACTTCGAACATCTGGCGCGGGATCAGCTCGCGCATCTTTTCGACCAGGACCTTGCCCCGCTCGTAGGCGGAATCGCGGTGGACGATCAACGACAGTGCATCGACGGGGTCTCCGCCGATAAGAATGTCCATCTTGACCATGGGTGATACCCATGCGCCTGCGAGGTGATAATCGAGCGAGGCGTACCCCCGCGAGACCGATTTGAGGCGATCGTAGAAGTCCAGAACGATCTCGTTGAGCGGCAGCTCGTAGGTGAGCATGACCCTGGTCTCGGAGACGTATTCGAAGTTCTGTTGCCTGCCACGCTTGTCTTCGACCAGCTTGAGGATTCCGCCTACGTACTCCTCGTTGGTGAGGATCTTCGCCGTAATCACGGGCTCTTCGATCTGCTCGATCTCGCTGGGATCGGGCCAGCGAGACGGATTGTCGACCTCGACCATGGAGCCGTCGGTCAGGGTGATCTTGTAACGGACCCCCGGTGCTGTGGTAATCAGGTCGAGATTGTACTCACGCTCGAGCCGCTCCTGGATGATCTCGAGGTGCAGCAGGCCAAGGAAGCCACAGCGGAAGCCAAAGCCCAGGGCTACCGAAGACTCGGGCTCGAAGTTGAAGGAGCTGTCATTGAGGCGAAGCTTCTCGAGCGCGTCACGCAGCAGACTGTGTTCATGCGAATCGACGGTGTAGAGGCCGGCGAAGACCATGCTCTTGATGTCTTCAAAGCCTGGCAGAGCTTCGGAACACGGACGGTCAACGTCGGTGATGGTATCGCCGACCTTTGTGTCGGCGACATTCTTGATGGTGGCTACGAAAAAACCGACCTCGCCCGCAGAGAGCTCGTTGAGCTCAACGGGCTTCGGCGTCATAACGCCCATGCTCTCGATGTCGAAGATCCTGTTGTTCGACATCAGCTTGATGCGCTGTCCCTTGCGCATGCGGCCATTGATCACGCGCGCGAGCACGATGACGCCGCGGTAGGCGTCGAACCATGAATCGAAGATGAGCGCCTGCAGCGGAGCGTCGGCGTCGCCCTTCGGGTGAGGCAGAAGATGAACAACCGCTTCGAGGATCTCTTCGACATTTTGTCCAGTCTTGGCCGAGACTGGAATCGCATCGTCGGCAGGAAGCCCAACCGATTTCTCGATCATCTCCTTGGTCCGGTCGATATCGGCGCTGGGCAGATCGATCTTGTTGATGATCGGGATGATCTCGAGGCCGTTCGAGATGGCCAGATAGGCGTTGGCGAGGGTCTGGGCCTCTACGCCTTGCGAGGCGTCCACGACAAGGAGAGCGCCTTCGCAGGAGGCAAGCGAGCGCGAAACCTCGTAGCTGAAATCCACGTGGCCGGGCGTGTCGATCAGGTTCAGCTGGTAGGTCTCGCCATCCTTTGCTTTGTAGACCATGCGGACGGTGTGGGCCTTGATCGTGATGCCGCGTTCGCGCTCCAGATCCATTGCGTCCAGCACCTGCGCCTGCATCTCGCGCGAAGTCAGCGAGCCGGTCAGCTCAAGCAGACGGTCCGACAGCGTGGACTTGCCATGGTCGATGTGCGCGATGATCGCGAAATTTCGGATGTGACTGGGATCCATACGGTGTGACGTAATGCCTCAATTTATCGATGATATCAGCGTGCACGGCTGTCGCGCCGGGCAGTCTCGATTGCGAATGGAGGGCTGCCGGTGTTTTCTGACTTCGCGGACGTCATACAATGAGCAGGAACAATGCATCGATTAGAAAGAGACAATCTGGTGCGGCGGTTGGGGCTGATGGCGGCGTGTCTACCGCTGATGCTGCTTGCCGGATGCCCGCAGGACAAAACGACCCAGGCGGGCGCGCCCGGCAAGATTCCCGCGCAGGGGACGGCTCCTGCGGTGGCGGGTGCGCCTTCGGCAAATGGCGCGCAGGCGGCGCCGCATACGACAGCGCAGAGCGTCGAGGACTCCGCGAAGGCCTATAAAGCCCAGCAGCTTATCGCTCGCGTGGAGCAGACCTACAGAAGCGGAGTGAGCAACTACCGCGACGGGCATCTCGAAGCCGCGCGTGCCGACTTTGATTCGGCGGTCGACCAGATGTTGACCAGCGGATTGGACCTCAAGAGCGATCCACAGTTGAACGACGAATTCGAACATCTGCTCGATTCAGTCAACTCGCTCGAAATTGCTGCTCTCAAGCAGGGCAATGGACTTTCGCCCGCTATCGAAGCAGCTCCCCTGGATGCAGCCAATGAAGTGACATTTCCCCCGAACGCCGCCCTGACCGCGCAGCTCGCCGCGGAGCTCAAAACGACGCGGTCGGACTTTCCTCTTGTCGTCAACGATTACGTCGCCGGCTTCATCAGTTACTTTTCCAACTCGTCTTCAGGACACGCTCATCTGCTTCGCTCGCTTGAGCGCGCCGGCAAGTACAAGGACATGATCTCGAAGAATCTTCGGGACGAAGGGGTGCCGCAGGATCTCATCTATCTGGCCGTCGCGGAGTCCGGCTTTCAGCCGCAGGCGCTCAATGCTCGCACGGGGGCTGGAGGCATGTGGCAGTTCATGCCCTTTGCGAACGCATATGGCCTCGCGAGAAATGGATGGGTGGACGAGCGGTTCGACCCGGAGAAGTCGTCGAAGGCGTATGCGCGTTACATGAAGATGCTTTACAACCAGTTCGGCGACTGGTATCTGGCGATGGCCGCCTACGATTGGGGTCCGGGAAACGTGCAGCGCGCGGTCATGCGCACCGGCTATGCGGACTTCTGGGAGCTTTACCGCCGCGGCGTGCTGCCCGGGGAGACCAAGAACTATGTGCCGGGCATTATTGCGGCGATCATCATGGCCAAGAATCCAACCCAATACGGTCTCGATAAGCTGGTTCCCGACCCTCCCGTGATCTCCGACACGGTGACCGTCGACTACACCATCGATCTTCCGTTAGTTGCCGATCTTACCGACGCTTCCCTGCAGGAGGTCGTCGCGTTGAACCCGAGCCTGTTGCGCATGAGCACGCCGCAGGATATGCCTTTCGATCTTCATATTCCCACCGGCACGCTGGGGGCGTTTCAGACGCGTGTGAAACAGATTCCTGTCGACAAGCGCTCCAGTTGGCGCTTCCACGTAGTAAAGGCCGGAGAGTCGCTCGATTCGGTTGCGGCGCTGCTGCACGCGCGTGCGGCGGACATCGCTGAGACCAACAGCCTCGCAAAAGGCGATATTCTCGACGAGGGTGATGAGCTGGTAGTGCCCGTAACGTTGGCCACCAAAGCGCATGCGCAGCACTACAAGGTGCGTGGAGGAGATACCCTGATCACTGTGGCAGACCGCTTCGGAGTGTCGGTCGAAGATCTTCGCCGATGGAATCATCTTTCTTCCAATGCGGTGAAGACGGGTCGCACGCTGACGGTTGCGGAGCCTGTAAAACTTGCGCCCCGCATGCGGGCTCGCACGAAAAGCCCGCTCCGCAACACTGCACATCGCCCCTCTGTCTCCGCGAAAAAGCCGGTTCATGTCTCTTCAAAAACATCGAGTACGAAGTCGAAGTCCTCTTCAAAAACATCGAGCACGAAGTCGACGTCCTCTTCCAAAACGAAATCGAAAGCTGCACGATAAGCTTCCTTACCAAAAAGAGTGCTTGCCATTGCTGGCGCACAGAGGCATCCTGTTGCTAGAATCTCGTGCCAGGATCGAAGGTAAGATTTAAGTTTGTATCGAACGGGATGAAACGATATCAAACACGATGCAATCGATTGAAGCAGGAAGTCAAAGCAGCCAGGGGATAAGAGATCATGATGTTCGAAGACGAGACGATCAGGTTCCACGCAGCGGCCGCGGACGATAATGAGTTTGAAGACGACGACGAGCTCGGCCGCGGGTTTCGTGAAGACGAAGAGGAGGAAGAGGTGCTGATCTCTTCCGACGATGACGACGACGACACTCTTGACCGGGAAGAGCGCAACGAGATCTTCGGAAGGGAAGAGACCGAAGGGCAGGATCGTTCCGAAGATGCTCGTATCTTCACTCCTCCACCCACCGGCTCAGAGCCTTATACGCCTGCCAATCGAGAGTCCGTGCGTCCCGAGAGTGAGCCGGCGGCTGCACCCGCGAAGAAGGTGGCCGCAAAGAAAGCTCCAGTGAAGAAGGCGGCTCAAAAGAAGAGTGTCGCCAGCAAGTCTGCTTCGAAGAAGTCTGCTCCGAAGAAAGCTTCGAAGACCGCTGCTAAAAAGAGTTCAGCGAAGAAAATTACGCCGAAGAAGGTGGCTGCGAAGAAAGCAGTCAAAAAAGGCTCAAAGAAGCCTGTTCCTTCCGCAACAAGATCTGCCGCGAAGAAAGCCGGGACCCAGCGCGGCGGGAAGGTCGCCCCGAAAAAGGCGGTCAGCAAGAAGGTCACGGCAATCATCAAAAAATCCATGAAGAAGAGAGGTACTAACACTTTGGCAACGAAGAAAGCAGCAAAGAAGGCCGTCAAGAAGGCCGTCAAGAAGGCTCCGGCAAAGAAGGCAGCCAAGAAGGCCGTCAAGAAGGCAGTGAAGAAGGCTCCGGCAAAGAAGGCAGCCAAGAAGGCAACCGCCAAGAAGACGGCAGCCAAGAAGTAAGCACGATCTACTAAAGGCAAGCAAAAAGGCCCGGTCTGCTCTCCATGAGCGCCCGGGCCTTTTTGCGTCTGCTTGAATCTTCTTACTTCTTGTTGGCAGCAATCTCCGCCAACACCTCTTCGCTGTGCACCTGAACGTCGACCTTCGGCCATACCTTGACGACCTTGCCCTGCGGCGAGATCAGGAAGGTCTGCCGGCTGGCGAACTTCATATCGCCGTGTGCCATAACGGGAACGCCGTAGGCATCCACGACCTTGTGATCCGGGTCGGCGAGAAGCTTGAAGCTGAAGGTGTCTTTTGCGCACCAGGCCTTGTGACCCTCGACCGTATCAAGACTCACGCCCAGCACGACGGCGTTCGCGGCGTCATACTTCGCCATGTCGCGCTGGAAGTTGTGCGCCTCAATCGTGCATCCCGTCGTCTGGTCCTTCGGGTAGAAGTACAGGACGACCCACTTGCCTTTGTAGTCGGTCAGGCTTACCGGCTTGTCCTCCTGTGACGGCAGGGTAAAGTTGGGGGCAGTTGAGCCAGCCTGCACCTCATCCGCGGCAGCATGCGCCTTCATGCCAAACCCACAAGCTGCAACGACACCAAAAACCACTGCGATCCACATTGCTTTGCGCATCATCGTTCCCCTTTTGTAGAGCATCTCTTAGTAGACGGATATCAGCCCGGCAAGACGCGCGCGGGCATCCGCGCATGCAAATTTTACTCCGTGGAGACAATTCATCGTCGCCGCGTTAACCGGCCTATTCCGCGACGATTGCGATTCCCGCCTCGTCGGCCGCAGTGACGATCGCGGAGGGATCGAACATCAGCGTCTTTCCGGCCTCCAGCGCGAGGCAGGTAGCTCCCGCCTGCTGCATGGTGCGGATCGTCGGAACGCCAACGACAGGAACGTCGAAGCGCATGTCCTGGTTGGGTTTGGCGACCTTTACGACAGTAAGGGAACGCCGCAAGGTCGTACGCTCGCTGCCGTCGCCTCTGACGGCATCTTCGGCTTCAAGGGTACGGAAGAGAGCGCCGGCCCTGTCGATGGTAGCGTCTGTCCCCTCCATAGCCTCGACGGCAACGCAGGCTTGTCCAGCCACCACGACCGTCTGCCCGAGGTCATACCCTGCGATGGCACGCGCGACGGTGCGTCCATAGGCGATATCTTTCCGCTCCTCGTCATCGGGTGCCCGCCGCGTCAGCACGCCGGGCTTCGCGAGAAGAGGCTCCAGAAACTGCGTCGAAGAGATCAGCTCGATGCCTTCGTCACCAAGCACCTTGGCAACCGCGCCCAACAGCATATCCGTCGAGCGCGTCCGCAGGCTCAGCAGCAGCTTCGCCAGGCGCCAGTCGGGCCGGATGCTCGAAAAGATCTGCTTATGCTTCACTTGGCCCGCCATCACGGCTCGGCTGACGCCTTCGGAGTGAAAGGTTTCGATCAGACGGGACAGCTCGCCGAGCGACATCCAGTGAACCCGAACGTTAGGATCCGCCGCGGCTCGCACATTCATGGAGGGGTCCGTCTCCTCCTTGATCGCAGCGACAATTACCGTAAGCCCGTGGGCGCGCGCTGCGTCCAGCAGCAGGAAAGGAAAGCGTCCGTTGCCGGCAATCAGGCCAAGTTTGGATTGGTTCGTCATTGCGATCGCATGACCGTGATCGTCAGGGTTGAATTCGTCGAGACCTGGGTCGGCTTGCCATTCTGTATCGGAGGTTCGAACAGCCATTGCCCGATCTGACTGGCCAGCTTCTTCTTCAGGCCCTCCGACGCGATATCTTTTACGTCGACCGCCTCCACGGTTCCATCGGCGCGCACCGTAAAGCTCACCGGCACCGGGATCCTTCCTTCCAGCTTCTCGTCGACATAAATCGGGTCAATGCCGCACAGGATGCAGTTCAGCACACTTGCAGCAGAAGGAGCCGCATTCAGGGGCTTGGGAACCTGCTCGGTGGGTCGAGGTCCCCCCGGCGTGGATGTGTCTTTTGCCTCCGTCGTGGCGGCGCAGTTCAACGCAGAGCCTACCGTGCAGATATGCCCGTCGATAGCGGCCCATTTCGAGGTCAAGCTCCCTCTGGGGATCGTGATGGACCTGGTTGTCGCTCCATAAAAATTCACGATGAGCGAGTCGGAGGCAAGGCAGCCTGATGCCGTGCAGGCGCCGCAATTTTGCGCCTGGCACTCGTGAACGTCGTTGGCTGTGTGCTGCCATTGCAGGCCATCCGCAGAGTGCATCGCAAGCGCAACCCCACGGCCTCCGCCAGGCTTATCCTTGTCCACCACCTCGTGGCCGGAGGCCCAGTAGCTCCCGTCTGCTCGCACGAAGCTGGCGATGCCGGTGTTTGGAGGATCGTGAAAGCTCCACGTCTTGCCGCCGTCGATGGTGGTTAGAAACCCGGCCTCCGAGCCCGGCCCTTGCGAAAGAAGAATCGCCATCTTCTCCGGCGCAAGAGCCACAAGCGAGGCTGTATATGGAAAACGTTGAAGCACGTCTGCGGGTTCGTGAATCGCATGCAGCGTCCCGTCGCCATTCAGATACGATAGCGCTGCTTGGGTGCGGATAAGTCCGTGACCCGCATCCGCAAAAGACGCCTGGAGGATAGTATCGGTCCCAAACTTCTGCGGCGACCATGTGCTTCCACCATCGGTCGTCGTCAACACTGTACCTGAGGTGCCATAGGCGTACCCGAAGGTATCCGAGGTGAATCCCATCCCAAGCAGGAGCGCTCCACCACTGTCGACATGATGCTTTACCTGCCAGTGCTGGGCATCTGTTGAGCTAGCAATACCTTCACCGACACCGCATGTCCACAGAGCAGCCCGCGTCGCCGTGACATTTACGGGACGAAAACCAGGATCAGCCACCGACCAGGATGAACTTTCCTGTCCAAGGGCAGAACAAACGATAGCTATCACGAACGAGCCGAGGATCAAGGTAAAACGCATGCCGCTGATTCTCCCGCAAGAGGTTCGGTTTTATTTGATGACGCCACGCTCGCTGCGGGCGATAAAGTCGGCGAGATAGGCGACCTTATCGCCGAACTCGCCAGCGGCGATCTTTTCGCGAATGGCGGCCACGGCCTCCGAGGTGTTGAGCTTGGAGGCTTGTAGCAGCTTGTAGGCGGCGCGCAGCTGCTTGATCTCTGTGGAGGTGAAGCCTTTCCGTTCAAGGCCGATCTTATTGATCCCGTAGGCACGATTGTTGCGCTCGATGCTGGTCAGCGAGTAGGGAAGCACGTCCTGCGTGATCGTCGTTCCACCGCCAGTGTACGCATGCGTTCCGATCGTGCAGAACTGGTGCACCGGGTTCAGCGCGCCGACTACCGCATGGTCCTCAACCGTTACGTGGCCGGCCAGGGTCGCTCCATTGGCCAGGATACAGTGGTTGCCGATAATCGAGTCGTGTCCGATGTGGGTATAGGCCATGATCAGGCAGCTCGATCCGATGCGGGTGACGCCGCCGCCGCCCGCGGTCCCGCGAGAGATCGTGACGTACTCGCGAATATTGTTTTTATCGCCGATGACAAGCTGTGTAGGTTCGCCCTTGTACTTCAGGTCCTGCGGCGAGATTCCGAGGCAGGCAAACGAAAAGATGCGATTGTCGGAGCCCATCGTCAGATGGCCGTCCAGCACGACGTGAGAAACCAGTTCGCAGCGCTCACCTAGCACAACGTTCGCACCCACGGTACAGTAGGGCCCGACGGTACAGCTCTCGGGAATTCGGGCTCCTTCAGCAACGATCGCTGTGGGGTGGATACTCACTCGGGCTTAGCCTCGGTCTTCTTTGCTGGCCGTGGCACAAGGGCGCACATCACGATCGCCTCGCAGACAACCTTGCCGTCAACCGTTGCCGTACCCTGCATCCGCACCGCCGCCGAGCGCCAGTTCAACACCTTCACCTCGATGCGAACCTGATCGCCAGGCACCACCGGTTTGCGGAACTTCGCGCTGTCGATTCCAGTGAAGACCATCAGCTTGTTCCCGCGATCCGGAATCTCGGTCAGCAGCAGCGCTCCTCCTGCCTGCGCGATGGCTTCAACCATCAGAACCCCCGGCATGATGGGATAGTCGGGAAAATGCCCCTGAAACTGCGGTTCATTGAAGGACACATTCTTGATGGCGACGATACGCTGCCGCCGCTCGATCTCAACGACACGGTCGATCAGCAGAAACGGGTACCGATGCGGCAGGATGGACATGATCTCGAGGATGTCCATGGTCTGCTTTGCCTCCGGCGTCTCGGTCGCCGCGGGCGGAACGTCAGGCTTTTCAGTCGATTCAGTCATGGCAGACCTGAGTATAAACCGCTGGGCTTAAGGCTTCAGCCGCGGGAACCATCCTTTCAAAGTGTGCCGACTACTTCTTCTTCAGCAGGTTGTCCGGATTAAACAGGTCGGGAGACAGTCCCTGGGCGTAGATCACCTTCGTGAGGAAGCGTTGATTGAGCATGTCTCCATTGCGGTAGCGGGTGATGTTGTAAGCCGTAGGAAGCCCCTGGACTGTGTGATAGTCGGCGTAGGTCTCCGCCTCTTCGTCAAAGTCTCCGAATTTCTCGTTTCTCCACTTGAACGTTCGTCGCAGCGGTAGATGGGTAGTGGCATCGAGTTCGATGGTGACGGCATCGTTGTTGGCGCTCAGTACGGTCACCTTGTCGGCCATGCGCCGCTCCACCATCGTCGAGCCTTCGGCGAGCACCATGACGCCGGGCGCTTTGATCCATTGCTGCACCACGCTCTCGATGGAGTGATCCTGCCGCCGGTAATAATCCGCTACCTGATCCTTCGGCAGCGTCGTCCGGCCCTTGAAGGTCACCTCGTATCCATTGCCGTCTGTCCACACCTGCACCACGTCGATCTTCTTTCCTGGCAGGATCATGCTTTTATCGGAGAGGAAGCCGATGCGCTCGGCTCCCGCCTGGTTTGCATCCGGAAATCTTCGCCATCCGGTGTACTCGATGACGGTGCCGTTGGGAGCTCCACGATAAAATGCCGCCGTTCGCCCTGAGACCTGCAGGTCTTTTCGGTTGAACCATGCCTCTCCCCCCAGCGCCTCAACCATCTCATCCAGCAGTTTTTTTCCCAGCTCCTCCTGGGTCGTACCCTTCAGTTCGGCTGGAGCGGCACTTGGAATGGCGCTAGCCTGTGCCAGCGTGCGGGCAGGTAAAACCAATCCGGGTACAAGAAACAAGGCAAGAAAGAACTTCATCATCGCTCCAGTCATCCAACCAGTACAGCACCGCCATTGACGTTGAAGATCTCGCCCGAGACAAAACCCGCCAGGGGCGTGCAAAGAAACAGTATCGGTCCGGCGATCTCTTCGACGCGCGCCGGACGCCCCAGAGGAATCGTCGCCAGCACCTTCTTGGACGTCTCCGGGTGCGTCAGGGCAGCGGAAGACATCTCTGTATCCACCCAGCCCGGAGCAACGCAATTGCAATAGATGCCTTCACTTGCCAGCTCGCTCGACAGGCTCTTGGTCAGGCTGATCAGAGCACCTTTGCTGGCGGCATAGTCGGCATGAAAGGCCTCACCCCTCTGGGCAGCGGTAGAGGCGACCAGCACGATATGGCCCCGCACACCGTCCAGCGGCTCCTGCCGTTGCATCTGGGCCACCGCAGCTCGCACCAGTCCAAAAGTGCTGTCGAGATTGATTCCCAGCGTCGAACGCCACTGCGCGTCGCTCATCGATCCGATAGGCGCGTCGTGGGGTGGCCACACGCCGTGATTCACCACCAGGCAGTCCAGCCTTCCGAACGCCTCGGTCGCGGCGCCTACAAGTGCCGCACCATCCGCCGGCGTCGCCAGTTCCTGCCTGGCCGCCCGGCACATCTCTTCGCCCCCACATGCAACTGCCAATTCCTGCGCCTGCCGATCCGCCGAGCGATAGTTGAAGAACACCCGCGCTCCAGCCAGCCGAAACATGCGTACCGCCGCCGCCCCTATGCCACGCGAACCCCCTGTAACCAATGCGGTTCTACCCGTGAGCGATAGCGCAACGCCTTTTCCCATCACATTTTCCATATCCTGACGCTACCCAATCCACTATGATGGTGCAACCTTCAACGGAACCTCGCACGTAGCTCAGTTCATCCTCAAGGAGAATTGCTCGTGAAGATAGCCGTCCTCATCGCCCGCATCCTGCTCGGTCTTCTGTTCACCGTATTTGGGTTGAACACCTTCCTTCACTTCATCCCCATGACGCCACCTCCGGGAGACGCCGGAGTCTTCCTCGGGCTGCTGTTTAAATATGGCTGGTTCGTCTTTTTCGGAATTCTTTATATCGTCGCCGGTGTGCTGCTTCTCATCGGACGCTACGTAGGAGTCGCGCTAACCATTCTCGGACCCATCATCGTGGTCATCCTCCTGTTTCACATCACGATGGAACCGCAGGGCATCGGCATGGCGTTGTTTGTCGCGCTACTGGAAGTCTTTCTGATCTACGCGCACTGGCACCACTTCGGCTCGGTCTTGCGCGGGAGTCGCCACCACCCCAACAATGACCAGATCCCCAGCTGACCTCAGCATCTTCAGCGCTTCTTGACGGCGCGGCCAGCCAGTACGGCTTTGCGCTCTGAGATCAGGCGTCTCTGTTCGCGGAGGGGCATCGCCAGAACATCTCGAGTCCGTTTGGCAAGCTTTGCCGCCACGAGAGCGTGCGCCGCCGCTAACTCACTCTTCCACTCCGCTGCTCGAAAAACGTCCCACCTCTCCACCGCCACCCAGTGCGCCCTCGCCAGGTAGGGGGCTGGGATCACTCCTTCTAGCTCCAGAAGCTCGGCGTATCGCTCCGGCCCCGCGCAGTAGGAGAGCACTGCCCGGCCGTCTCCATCCAGATTGGCCAGAGCAAACATCTTTCCGCCAATCGCCTTGTCTCCCACCCAGAAGACGAGGTTCGCGCCCCACTGCATGGTCTCAACGACATGCGGCATCTGCAGCGCCACTTGCCGAATCTGCTCCGCGTCCATGCGTCAGAGTATAGGCCCGGGTAGCCAGCTATTTTGTGGCCTTTGGATTTGGTCTGCCCTGCTTCGCGAGCTTTGAGGCCGCCGCTGCCTTTTGGGTGGCCCGGCGCGTCGCCTTGCTGTGGGCTCCCGGTACAGGCTTACAGCTCCCTTTTGTTCCAGGTCGCTTCCCAGGAGTGGGCTCGAATCCAGGCCAGCACCGATTACTCTTCTTCGCGGTAGTTCGTTTTCTCGGTCCGCTCGCTGTCGCCATTGTTATGAGAAGCAGATCGCCACTCCCAGGTTTTACGGCAACCGCAGACGAATGGGCCCCTTCGCCTTAACCGAGTCAACGACCTTATCCTTCTGAGTCACCACAATCCTGCCTGCCTTCGTCAACTTCCGGGCGGCCTCTCGCGCAGGCTCCATCAGCGACTCCCAGTCATGTCTGGCCGCAGTCCCTCCAACCCGCTTCGCCGCCTCCGACGGGCAAATCGTCTTTCCCTTCTCCCTCTCTCCCAAAAGCTCAAGGATCGCCGCTTCCAGCGCTTCCGCTTTCGCTTCAGGCAGATATCCACTGCACCGCCGACCGCAGTACTTCGCAATATCCCAGTCCCGGGTGCGTTTCTCCGTCCAGGAGAAGGCTTGCCCACAGGCTTTGCAGATCTTGTCCTTGGGTAGCGTGATTCGTTCCGGCTTGCGTCTTCGGTCGGGCATTACGGCGTCGCGGACCCTCCGGCCTCTTTATACTGAAAAACGACCATGTCGACATTTCCATCCGTTGAAGACCAGCTCGATCTCATCACCAAAGGTGCCGCCGAGATCATCCCCGTCGAGGCTCTCAAAGAGCGTATCCAGCAGTCCATTGCATCCGGCAAGCCGATGCGGATCAAGGCGGGCTTCGATCCCACCGCTCCCGATCTTCACCTTGGCCACACCGTTCTGATCCGCAAGCTGCGCCACTTCCAGCAGCTCGGTCACACGGTCATCTTCCTCATCGGTGACTCCACCGCGCTCATCGGCGACCCCACCGGACGCAACGTCACGCGCAAGCCTCTGACGCCCGAGCAGATCGCAGCCAACGCCGAGACCTACAAGGAGCAGGTCTTTAAGATCCTCGATCCCGAAAAGACCGAGGTCCGTTACAACTCCGAATGGCTCGACAAGCTCAGCTACTACGATCTCGTCAAGCTCATGGCTCAATTCACTCTCTCGCAGATGCTCGAGCGCGAGGAGTTCCACAAGCGCTTCAACCAGGAGCAGCCCATTGGCGTCCACGAGATGATTTACCCCATCGCCCAGGGATACGACTCCGTCGCGCTCCACAACGACGTCGAGCTCGGTGGCACCGATCAGAAATTCAACCTCATGCGCGGCCGCGACCTGCAGCGGCACTTCGGTCAGCCTCAGCAGATCATCCTGATGACGCCTATCCTCGAGGGCCTCGACGGTGTGCAGAAGATGTCGAAGTCCCTGAACAACGCCATCGGCATCCACGAGGTTCCGTTCGAGATGTACAGCAAGCTGATGTCGATCTCTGACGACCTGATGTGGAAGTACTGGACGCTCCTCACCGACCTGCGCGGCTCCGAGATCGCATCCATGCAGGCCGAGGTCGCAGAGGGAAAACTTCATCCCATGCAGGCCAAGAAGAACCTGGCCCACACCATCACCCGCGACTTCCACTCGCAGGCCGCGGCCGATGCCGCCGCCGAAGGCTGGGCCACGCAGTTCCAGCAGCGCGCCGTAAGCGAAGATGTTCCGGTGATTCAGATCGCAAGAGACTCCGACGGACTTGTCGTCGCGGAAAGCAACGCCTTGCGTGTCCCGAAGCTGCTGCAGCTTACAGGCCTGGCTGCATCGGCCGGCGAAGCGACGCGAAAGCTCAGCGAGAACGCGGTCAGCATCAACGGAGCAAAGTTTACCGATCGGACCATCCCGGTGGACGAGCTTGGGCCCAGTCCCGTGCTTCGTCTGGGGAAACGCGCCGTCCGTGTTGCGTGGACCTAGCGTCCTCCGGTATCTGAGGACACGCGGACAGATAAAAACTTCTGACGTGGATGAGATAAATTTGCGACGCCCTTCGATCTCGTGCGTCCAAACCTCAACCTATGAGTGGCACGTGGAAGGCTGAGCACATTCCGAACCTGTCAGGCAGGCGGTTCCTGATCACCGGCGCCAACAGCGGCATCGGCTATTGCGCCGCACTGAAGCTTGCTCGCAGAGATGCCGAGCTGATTCTCGCCTGCCGCGACCTCACGAAAGGCGAGGCCGCGCTGGCACGGCTTCGCGAAGAAGCTCCAGGCTTACGCGCCGAAGTGGCCTCGCTCGATCTCGCCTCGCTCGCCTCCGTCCGCGACTTCGCCGCAAAGGAACTTGCACGCCAGCGCCCGCTGCACGTTCTCATCAACAATGCGGGGGTGATGGCGATTCCTCGCCGCACCGTAACCCCCGACGGCTTCGAGATGCAGTTCGGAACCAACGTGCTCGGCCACTTCGCTCTCACAGGATTGTTGTGGCCCGCTCTCGAACAGGCTGCCGCAAGCTCCTCTGAGCCTCCTCGCGTCGTCACGATCGCTTCGATCGCTCACAAGCGCACCCATCTCAAACTCGAAGATCTGCAGTCGGAGAGAGCGTACTCCCCGCTTCGCGCCTACCAGCACTCCAAGCTCGCGAATCTTATGCTCGCTCTGCAGATGAGCCGACGCCTTCGAGCGAAGGGCTCGCCGATCCGCAGCATCGCTGCACATCCCGGTGTAGCCTCGACAGCGCTCTTTCGCACCGACGAACGCTCCTCCATGGCCAGAATGCTTCGTATCGTCATCGGCCACGGGATCAGCATCTTCCTCAACGATGAGGCGGAGGGGGCCCTGCCCACGCTGTACGCCGCGACCTCTCCGGATGCGGAGAATGGCGGCTACTACGGTCCCCAGCTGCTCGGAGAGATGAAAGGTGAGATCGTCGGCCCGGCAAAGATCGCCGATCACGCCCGCAGCGAGACGCTCGCAGCCCAGCTATGGGACAGGTGCAGCGAAATGACAGAAGTCGAATTCGCTTGAGGATTTTTCAGCGCAGGGAAGGCGCTAAGAGTCGACTCCCTGCAACTTCAGCAAAGGCCAGAGACCCGGTTCCACGAAGAGCAGGGCTAGCGGGTTCAGGTATAGGCGGGGCAGCTCGCATCACTACTCTCGGCTCTCACTCAGCTGCAGGCGGTTTTGATCTCTTTCGACATGGTGTCAATTGCTAGACACCTTCTTCCTGCCAAGCAACTCCCAAGGCATGCAGGATGATACGATCTTCAAGGCATAATTCGTTGGCGAATAAGGCCGCCCGATGTGCATAACGAACGTTAGCGTTTTCTGTGATACACCAGGATTCGTGACGGATGACACCGTCACAGTGAGTGCAGGCTGAGTCCGCACTGTATTTATTGCTGTGATTTAACGGCCGTTGTTTCTGTGCAGACATTGATTACTCCTGCGGCCATGGAAACGGCCGGATCGGCCGAGATCGCGGCTTTCGACCGCGGATAAGCTGGTCGCCCCAGAACCGCCGCGGGCATTATGTTTGCCACGATGCCTCGCGACGATATCGGCCCTGGTCAAGTCGATCTCGATCCTGACATTTTCATTTGCACTTTTAGAGCCAATGTTGATCTTCGGCGCGGAGTATCTATCAGGTTCATTAGGAAACCATTTATACGTTCTGGCTTCCGAAGAGTAGATCGAGAGCGCGAAGTACCCGTGTCGACATTTCGACAGTTAGCGGAAGTTGACGCATTAGGACGTAACAGCGATGGAGGCGCCTCGCCTGAACCCGACTTCTTTGAAGTAAAGTGTTCTGCTGTGAAAGCGAGCTTACTGACAGTAGGGAGTGGTCGGAAGCTGAAACCGAGTTGTGAATTCGCAGGCCTGCAGTTCGAATGGATCCGCGTATGAATATCCAATCGATCGTTCGGCCCCTCTCGAACAACGAATGGGGAGGCGTCGTTCGGACAGGCTCCTTCGAGGCCGTACTGCACCGTGAAAATAGTCCGGCTCAGTATGCATCGAGATGATCGGCCGACTACCAAAGGCAACACAGCAAACATGACGAAGGAGCCAAACTCGCTGTAAATGCCTGATTTTTTGGTCGGGGCGGAGGGATTCGAACCCCCGACCCTCTGCTCCCAAAGCAGATGCGCTACCAGACTGCGCTACGCCCCGACTCTCCCTAGTCTATCGCACCAGGACTCCGAAGCATGACTAAAGCCACGCGGGAAAGTGAACCTCAACGCCGAAAAGGCTATGCATCAAACCGTTCGCAAGCCATGCCAGCAACAGCATCGGGATCATCGTCAGCACGAACAGGACCATACACATCACGCCAAGAAAGATCCAGCTCTCGATGGTGTGCTTTCGCGGCTCGTAGAGGCTCCCCGTCAGCAGCGCATAATTGCGGCGGTTTGCGCGCCATGCAATGTCGAAGGCATCCCCCAGCAGGGGAATCGCGCCCACAACAACCTCGATCATCACGTTAGCCACCATGCGGGCAAGCGTTACATAGGGAACTCCGCGAATCCACGCCGCGATGATGATGATGCACGATGCAATTCCGCCGAGAATATCGCCGATGCCCGGAATCAGGCCCACGATGCCATCGAGTCCAAACCGGATCGAGGTCCCGGGAATCTTGATGAAGTCGTCCAGCACGTGCGACAGGATGTCCAGATTTTCGTCGTCGAACATCCCGCGGCCCTTGCCGCTGCGGGGGGAGAGGATCTCGGGCTGGCTGGGCGGCTTCATGGAAGCTCCAACTGGCGAAGAATATCCCCGTCGCCAGCATCTGAATGCTACAATTGAAAGTGATACGGCGGCTATAGTTCAGTGGCAGAACGCCGCTCTGTGGCAGCGGATGTCGTGGGTTCGAAACCCACTAGCCGCCCCAAATTCCCTTCGAACGTCCGGGCATTTTGAGGGTATCACCCGTATCGCAACTCTTTTCTACGCCGTGGCCCGACTCCCACAAGCGCCGCCGCCCTCCAGCGAAATCGCCGCCACTGCGGCCGCTGCCCGCGTCTTTGCCGGAACCTCCGGCTGGGCCTATCCCACCTGGAAACCGGATTTCTACCCCGACCGCACTCCTGCGAAGCGATTCCTCGAGTTCTACTCCAGAAAGCTCAGCTCGGTTGAGGTCAATTACACCTTCCGCGCCTTTCCCACTGCTGCGATGCTCGAAGGTTGGCTCGCCTCCACACCCGATTTTTTCCGCTTCAGTTTCAAAGCTCCCCAGCGAATCACACATATCAAGCGGCTCGCAAACTGCGAATCCGACGTCGCCTACTTCGTCTCCGTGCTTGAACCCGCGCGCCAGGCAGGCAAGCTCGGCCTTCTCCTCTTCCAGCTTCCTCCAAACCTCAAGGCAGACGCCGCGCGACTTGAAAGCTTCCTTTCGGCCCCAGCCCTCCGTGGTCCGGGGGCGCTCTCCATCGCGTTTGAGTTCCGCCACGAATCCTGGTTCAACGACGAGATCTACGCCATTCTCCGCTCCCATAACGCTGCCCTCTGCATCGCCGAGAGCGACGACCTCGCGACTCCCGAAGTCCACACCGCGCCCGCCTTCACCAGCTTTCGTCTGCGCCGCACCGGCGCCTATACCCCCGCTGAGCTCGACGCCTTCGTCGAACGCTTCGCAACCCTCGCAGCCAACCGCGACGTCTACGTCTACTTCAAGCACGAGGACGAACCCAGCGGCGCACTCAACGCGGTTGCCTTCCTCGAAGGCATTGCCGCCAGGAAGGCGAAGCAGTAATGGCGACGGCACTCGAGACCCTTGCGCAGCGCGTCGCTCACGCCGCTGAGTTCGCGCCGCGACGTTTCTTTTCCAACGGACATCTGCAAACCATCCTGGGAAACTTCCTCCGACGTATGCACTCACTTCCTCCGGCTGAAACCATCCTCGTGGAGGTTGCGCCCGCTGTAGGTTCTGAGATCTCGAGCCGCATCCGTTGCGACTGCCATTGGCAGCCCACCGAAGTCCGCGCCCAGCGCCCGACAGCCATCATCGTGCACGGTCTCGAAGGCTCCTCCCACTCGCAATACGTCGTCGGCAACGCGGACAAGCTATGGCAGGCCGGCGCAAACATCATCCGCATGAACATGCGCAACTGCGGCGGAACGGAGGCGCTCAGCTCAACCCTCTATCATTCCGGCCTCTCCGGCGACGTCGGTGCCGTCATGCGCCACTTCACCGATCTCTATGGACTCACCTCGATCTCTCTCATCGGCTATTCGATGGGAGGCAACCTCGTCCTCAAACTCGCCGGCGATCTCGCCGCCTCGGCTCCTCGATCCCTGCGTTCCGTCATCGGCGTCTCACCCGCAATCGACCTCGGCCCCTCCGCCGACTCCCTGCACGAACCCCAGAATCGCATCTACGAGATCAAGTTTCTCTACGCTCTTCTCGCGCGTTACCGGCGCAAGGCTGCGCTGTTTCCTCGCGCCTACGATCCCCGCCGTGCAGACGGCATCCGCTCCATCCGTGCCTTCGACGAACGCATCACAGCCTTCTACTCCGGCTTTACGGGTGCGGACGACTACTACTACCGTGCCGCCAGCGCGCGCGTGCTCGATCGCATCGCCGTACCCATACTCATTCTCAACTCCGCCGACGATCCCTTCATTCGCCTGCTGCCCGACAGCCGCCAGAAGATCGCCGCAAATCCCAACATCACCTTCCTTGAAAGCACTCGCGGCGGACACTGCGCCTTTCTCGCTGCGCCCGATCCGTCTACCAGCTACGACGGCTACTGGGCCGAGCACACCCTGATGGCTTTTCTGCTGGATCACGCCTGACCATCTCTTTACTGCCGCTAAGATAGAAAGATGCTCTCCGAGTGGTCCGTCGAATGCGGCGCAGACGATCCCGTCCTCGTCGTTCCCTGGGCCGATCCCGACGATCCTTCGCGTCACTTCATCGATCTTCGCGAGAACCCGTACGATCTCGACTGGCTCGAAGAGGCCGCGCAGCATCCCCCGCTGATGCATGCCCTGCGTGCACTCAATGCCACGCGTTCGCCCGTCTTCACTGCCAAATGCGATGTATGGAGCCTCGCTCCCGACGAGCTCGAGCCGCTGCGGCATGAACTCGACCTCATCCTCGAAGATGCCCCCACAGGCATCGCCAGCTACATCGACCTCGTCTGGCGCGAACGCTCCGTCTTCGTCTCCTTCCACCAGCACGAGCAGCTCCTGCACCGCATCACGCGCCTCGCAACTTCGCTCGAGCATCCTTATGCCGCACTCGAGTGCACCTTGCGGCCTGCGCTGATCGACCTGACCGGGCCGCAGGAGGGCTTCACCGTCAGCCTCTACCTCAAGGCCCTCGGCCATGATGAACAAGCTGCCGAAGACCGCTGGGGTGCAGCGCTGGCCGACGTCTCTACACTTCTGCGCGGACGCGCCTTCGCGACGTCATAACTGTCGCCAGTTATAGAGCCATTCCACCGTCCATCAGCAACTCGCTGCCCACTGTGAAGGGAGCCTCATCGGAGGCAAGAAAGACCACAGCTTTTGCGACTTCAATTGGCTCTCCGAATCGCTTCGACGGTACCTGATTCTGGATCGCAGCCGCCACGTTTTTCAGGTCCGCCTCTGGAAATCCGAGCTTGCTGTAGAGGGGAGTCGCAATCGGTCCCGGACTGATCGAATTCACGCGAATGCCGCGCGAAACCAGCTCTCCCGACAACGTCCGCGCCAGCGAAGCGAGTGCCGCTTTCGTCGCGCCGTAGACACTCGTATTCGGCATCCCGATATGCGCATTCACTGACGCCATCAACACGATCGACGCCGGATTTGCAAACAACGGCAACAGCTCCTGGATCAGGAAGAATGGCCCCTTGAAGTTGATCCCGAACGAGCGATCAAAGGTCGCCTCGTCCCACTGCCCGATTGGCCGCATTTCCACGATGCCCGCGTTCGGCACCAGAACATCCAGTTGACCAAAAGTCTCTCCGATTCGCTGCGCCAGGGCCCTCTGAGCCGTCACATCCGCGGCATCGGACTCAATCACCAGAACATCGCTATCGAGCGCCTTCTTCGCAGCTTCCAGTGTCGTCGGATTTCTCCCCGTGATGGCGACGCGCGCCCCCTCGATCAGAAACTGTTTCGCCGTCTCAAGACCGATCCCGGTAGTACCGCCGGTGATAAGCGCACGTTTTCCTTTAAGCCTGTCCATGTTTTGATCTCCTGTCTGTCGCAGACCTAGTAGACACTCCGGCGCCATGTTTTGCATCGCTCTTTTTTAAGGAAGTTTCACCACCCCGTTTACAATGAGAGAGAAGCAGGATTCTCATCTAAGATCGGCTTCAGGACGCGCGAGCGAGTAGCTCAATCGGATAGAGCACGAGCCTTCTAAGCTCGGGGTTGCAGGTTCGATCCCTGCCTCGCTCACCACACCTCCGCGCTCAATAACTTACGAAAACTTACAGCGGTTTCCTCCGAACTCTGACCCCGAGACTGGAGAGAAATCCTGTGACCCCGAGACTAGAGCGTTTCGAGTCTTTTATTCGTGAGCGCCAATACCTCACAAACATCTCACCCAACACAATCGAGTGGTATCGCCGGTGCGAGAAATGGCTGCCGTGTGAATCACCCACACAAGACGAACTCAAGGCTCTTGTCGTGCGGATGCGCGAGAAGGGACTGAAAGAAACGGCAGCGAACGCGGTCTTTCGTTGTCTCAACGCCTACCTTCATTGGGCGGGTGGCTCTGAGAGGCGATGCGGGGCCGGTTGCACCCATCCGCGTATACATCGCCTCCGTGAACCGCAGCTTGTGATGCCCACGTTCACCGACCCTCAAATAAAGCGCCTAGTCGCGTGGAAGCCCAAAGCAAAGAACTACCATCAGCGTCGGTTGCATCTATTCGTGCTGTTTCTTCTGGACACTGGCGCACGTAGCGCGGAAATCCTTGGTCTGAGGCTCAAAGAGATTGACCTCGACAATTTGCTCGTCACACTGGACGGCAAGGGCAGGAAACAGCGAGTCGTCCCATTTAGCTTCGAGCTGAGGAAAGCCCTCTACCGATACCTGAAGGAGTTCGGCTGTAAGTCGGACGCCCTGCTGTTCGCTTGCAGGACCGGGACTCTCTGGAGTCGGCGGAACGCTTTGCGCGAGGTGAGACAGCTATGCAGAGACCTCGGCTTTGATCCACCACTCCGCACCGTTCACGCTTTCCGGCATACGTTTGCGGTGAACTACCTCCGACGCGGCGGGTCCGTGTTCCACCTTCAGAAGGTTCTCGGGCATAGTTCGCTTGAGATGACCCGGCGATATGCCAACCTTGTGACGACCGATCTACAGGCCGTCCACGAGCGCGTTAGCTTGCTTTCGAACCGTAACTGAATGGCTAATTAGCGTAGGAGCCTGATGGCCGAGACATGAGGATTACAGATTCTGGAGGTAGAGGTGTGTTTTCGACAACGATCAGTCTTCCATCGCTCATCAATAGG
The DNA here is from genome assembly GCF_004217555.1 of Edaphobacter modestus. Lineage (GTDB taxonomy): Bacteria > Acidobacteriota > Terriglobia > Terriglobales > Acidobacteriaceae > Edaphobacter > Edaphobacter modestus. The sequence continues at coordinate 2,975,353 of NZ_SHKW01000001.1, read as the reverse complement.
TCGTAAGCGAATCCCGTCTGGTGGTGCCGCTGACTGTTTTTATAAGTGTAGTCGATGCATCCCACAACTGAGGTCGGTGCTAAACCGACGTCTTTTCGTAGAAAATCTATGTATGCTTGTTTGGGGACCATCAGGCCCTCCGGGTCGGCATAGTGGTCGCCGGGGAACAGCGTGTATCCGGGACCCAATACCGCGTGCCCAGAACCTTCACATATCTGTTTCTGCACTTCGGTCAAGTCAGCTCCCATCATCCCCGGCACGAGCCCCGCTTTTATCTGTATGTTTTGCGCGGGGGATTGTCCGATGTTTATGGGAATGAAATTCATTGATGCGTGAAGCCCAGTTTCATCAAACGTAATCGGAGATGTGAAACTAATGATCATTTTCAGCCAAGGACGGCCGGTCACTTCTAGCTGGACTGTAGCCGTATCCGCCGAACGTTCAGCAGCAAGACCGACCTCTTGCGTCGCTTTGGCCTGTGTGCCTAACTGCCCGACAGCATCGGCGATGCCGTGATTTATAGCTTGGGCGCTGGCAGCAAAATTGTTAGCCGCTAGAACATTGGCATTTGCGGCTTGGGCGCTGATCTTGGCTGCTGTGATCAATTGGTTCGTTTGTTGGGAGGTGCTTTCATTGTTGCTTATGGTAGTTTTCCATTGGATCAGAGCGAAAAAGGCAATCGCCGTTGCCAAAACCAGCTCGATCCATCGATCAAGTTTTATATCTTTTGCTTGGCTCTTTGTCGAGTTTAGGAACCGGAAGAAACGGCTCCGTTTTACTTTCCCCTGGCCATAGAACGCCTGAGCCCAGGGTAGAAGCTTTCCTTTTTTGTCCTTGGTTTTGTTGCCGTTTTGTTCGTTCATTGACCGCTTGCTCTGTATCTGTTCATTATCAACTTCGCCTTAGCCAGATGTCGCTTCTTTTCTTTGGCGTGGAAAACTAAGTCGCCGGGACGATTGACGATGAACCTACCCGGTGGGGTGGGGTCAAATCTTGGGCTTTCACACATAAAAGCCCTCCGCAGCTCCAAATTTACATACACAACTAATTCTGAGAAAAGTGGACCATTTTGGTCTGATATTTGGGGTTTATTCTTCGGTATGTAGATTTGTGTGCGACAGAGGGCTCTATTGGGCCTTCCTAGATTTGAGCCACCCTAACCCTGCCATCACCGTCTATGGCTGCGACTGAAGCTTTGGGATGACGGCCAGTATCTTGTAGGTTTCTGATTCAGTCTTCTTGCCATCCAGACTGACAACCCAAAATAACTTGGCACTGTTTCCTTTGAACTCGGCTTGAACGTCGTCCATAAGTGGGATTCGACAGCTTCGCCTGTTTCCCGCTCGCCCTGCGAATCGTTCCTGGAATTTGCTTTCACAATTCACGACAGCCATTCGACCATCTTGCAATAGCAACGTGAATGTCGCCCCCGTGAGATGCATAAGGACGTCGTGTGGCGCCGTGACGGTTGTGTTAGTAATTCCAGAGCCACTGCAATGTGCGCTATTCCCCGAACTGTAGCAGCTTGCACTGTCGTTGGTCTGCGAAGAAGCATGACCGGGAACTTGGTAGGTATAGTCCGTTTCGTTGTTTTGGCGGTTGGCGATTTTGACGTCAACTCGCGGGTTCTCAAATGCGTGGAGCGACGCGCAGAGCCCGAGCGAGGCCAGCGCATAGAAGCTAAATTTTCGCATGGGAAACGATAGCATCTGCCCCGGAGGTAATGCCATCCGATTTTTAGATGAACGTTCCGGCGACTGATTACCGTCATCATTGTTGTCGTTTATAAAAATTCAAAATCCAGACCACGTCAGCCGACGATGATCCCCAACGGAATCGACGGCGGACGGGGATGGCGCGTCGGCTATCTCGGCATCTCTTATATGGGGACGCCATCAGACAGCCGCCTAACTCCGACGCATTGATAATGAGAAAATGCACGCATTCGGCCTAAGATTCGCTGTCGAAGTCATAGCCACCCTGATTGATGTTTGATAGGCACTGCCATCCTTGCACGCAAGGACTTCAGAGTGTGGAAGCGAGGACGAAAGCGGTAAGCGGTGGGCCGTTCACGAGCGCGTAAGCCTGCTTGCAAAACCGTAGCTAGGGGTAATAGCCAAGGGTGTTTAGCGGTGCCTATACGGCCCGCTAAATGCGAATGATGCGCTGCTTAGTTACCAACGTGAGAAGATGGCACAATGAACGACGAGCGGTTAGTGTGGCACCCAGCGGGCATATATCGAGGTTTGTTCGACGGTTTTGTAATGACCTCGAACAGGCATCTAGGCGAAAACGGGAAGACTGCATGGCACGTTCGGAGCTACAGAAATTCGGGAGATTCCGGGCATAGGGACTATTGGGTGGTGGACGGTGAGTTCAGCCAGACTCTTCGACATAGTGTCGACAATGTCATCGTGACTGGAGGCGTCATCGCGGTAGAAGATGAGGCGGAGCGAGACGCGATACTCACAGCCATCGCAGAGTGGTCGAGACGCAAACCGGACTCATTTGATTGAGTAGTTGAGCCGTTAGGCTTAACGCAATATGCGACCAAATTGATCCACTTTCTCAGAATTGTTTGTGTATGTAAGTTTGTGAGCTGCGGAGGGCTTTTATGGGTGAAAGCTCAAGATTTGGACCGCCCCCGTCGCAACAAAGCGGACCATCACCCATTTCCATATACTTAGCCTTACTGATCGGACTATCGTGTGCGCTACCTACTTTAGCCTTCAATTAGCTGTACACACCGTCAGGCGCGTTATTTACGAGGGGCCATGCTTCGGGTTGATTGCTATTACTTTTATGCGTTGGCAGTAAAAATACATCCCCTTACCGATCTAAGAGTTAGTTCTCCATTGGCTGAAGAATGGGTAGTTCTCCATGAAGCCCGTCAAGAACTTTTCCAGTTCTTTAGTTTGTTTCCTCTCAGGACTACGAGAACTCCCGCAAACACTTTAGTCCAGGCAATAAACAGAGTTGTCCCACTCGAGCTTTCGGAGATGAGATTCAACCTAGATAATGGCGAGAAAGTTATCGTTCCGTATTTTGAGGGCCACGCTATCCGTGAAGCAGCGGTCGAATTTGAGAGTGTCCTGAAAGCCGAGCTTGTGGGTTGGGACGCATTCTTTGTTTCTCAGAAAGGTGCCTTCAGCACAACGGAACTGATGCAACAGGCTGAGACCATGGTTCCCGAACCCGGTAGATCGTACTTAACTAAAAAAGCAACAGCGGACTTTCGGCAGGCAGGTATGTGTTTAGCCTTCAACCTTGGAACCGCTGCATGCTTCCATGTTGCAAGAGCAACGGAAGAGATTATCCGCGAATACTATCGAGCGGTTGTAGGCGCGCTTCCCGATATAAAGCAGAGAAATTGGGGTGCATACCATCGGAATCTAAGCAGATGCTCAACGGCTGAAAGCAAGGTTTTGGGGTGGCTAAAGCATATCACTGAGGAATACAGAAACCCCGTCCTGCATCCAGATGAAATATTGTCTGTCGATGACGCCACGGAATTTATCAATGCCTGCATTGCGCTCATCTCTTCAATGGGAAAAGCACTAATCAAGCTGGGGTATAAAAGCGAAGCTGAAAGAGAGGCCGAATTGCTATCCAACAACGAAGACGGTCAAATCGCTCTACAGCCGTTACTCGCAGAAAGTGGCGAGATGGGAGAAGGTACTCTCGGCTTTTAAACCCCCGAAACGTGCCGCGTCAGTGTCGTTTAATGACTGAACTCAACCCTTGTCTAAATTCAAGGCCAAACCCGATCCCTGTCCCACTGTCAGACGACCTACGGGAGTCGGACTGGGGGACGGGGGTTGGGGGCGTGGGTGGTGTCTTGTATCTTGTATCTCTTATATGGACGGACAACCGACAGAAGATGCGTAAATACAGGGTGCAATGGTCAATGCCTAAACCTTGTCAGCCCGAGTTTGCTGTTCGATGTATTGCGCCCGATCTTTGAGACTTTGGCAGGCGGTCAATATGGTTCGTTTCACTTGGTAGGAGCCAAGCAATATTGTCGAGCGTTGTACTTCCGGTTACTACGTTGACGGTTGTCAATCCCTCTAATTAGGTCAGGCTTTGGACGCTGATTTGCTGGAAACTAGAATTTATGCGATTGATATTACTGGCTATTTGTGTAATTTTTGCCTCGGTTATGCCCGCCCACTCTCAAGGCCGCGAGTCGGCAGCCACGGAAGCCATTGTCTGCGGTGATCCCGTCAACACACCCGACTGCAAGATGTACGTCTCAGGGTTTGCCGATATCGTGCAAATGATCTTCGCCGTCGCCGACCCAAAGAAGACCGTCTGCAACGATCTTTCGAACTTCCTTTATGAGTTCATCCATGAGGTTCAAACAAACCCCGAGGCTCGCAAGAAAGACACTCAGCACGTTCTCTACGATCTGCTCACCAGGGACGCGACCTGCGATGAAGTCAAGGTCCGCGACCTTACCGCTGGACACTTTATAGATACCTGCCTCGCCGGAGACATCGGGTTCGATCTGTGCTCCGGCTATCGAATGGGGGCGACCGATGCACTCTTCTTATTGGACGAGGGAAAGGATCATGCCCTCTGCGGGGATAAGAATCTAGCCTTCAATGTGATTCCGCAGATGAAATTGAAATTGGAAGCTGACTATAAGCTCCGCGCTCGGCCCGCTTCGGAGGTAATTACGAGGGTGCTGTTTTCCCTCATGCCTTGCCCTAAAGATTCTCATTGACAGGATCTCAAGGCCGAAGGCTATTGAAGAACTGTATGACCGTCTGCCTGAAGCGAAACGCGAGGCCATTGAGAAGCGAGACATGAAGAAAGCGGAAACGTCCGCATAATCCTTGCTCGAAATACCCCAAGACTGTACTATTCTGAGTACAGAGAAAACCACTGTAAGTATCTGATTTTATTGCGCGCTAAGGTCTTCGGATCAAGGTGAGCCTTCTAAGCTCGGGGTTGCAGGTTCGATCCCTGCCTCGCTCACCACACCTCCGCGCTCTTGCCTGTTCTCTCTTTTGAAGAAGGCCTCAGGCCTCCATCAGTTCGTCTTCCCGCGCCGGATGGCAGCGATCTTCGTCCGTCGAGCGCCGCCCCAGCGCATGGCGCAGCGCCGCCAGCCCGATCAAACTCACTGCCAGCCCGCAAACACCGTTCCATCTCCAGTGAACCCAGGCAATCGTCGAGAGCGCCGAACCTGCCGCGGCGCCCGTGAAATACACCGTCATATAAACCGTGTTCAGACGGCTTCGCGCGGAAGGCACCAGTCCGAAGATTCGCGTCTGGTTGGCCACCTGGCACATCTGGGCTCCTACATCGAGCACAATCACTCCGAACGCCAGCGCAACCATGTGGAGCATCGTAGACAGGTGGACCCGCTCCTGTACCCATAACGCGAGATAGGAGAAGGCCAGCAGCGCCATTCCCATCGAGATCACCCAGCGCGAGCCGTGCTTGTCCGCCAGTCTGCCGGCCAGGGGCGCAACCAGCGCGCCCGCCGCTCCCACCAGCCCAAACGTACCGGCGACCCCGGCTCCCAGGTGATAGTGGCTCTCCAGCAGAAACGCCAGCGTCGTCCAGAAGCAGCTGAACGATGCGAAGATCAGTGCCCCTACCGCTGCTGATTCGCGCAGCAGCGGCTGTGTGCGATACAGCGTCCACAACGAGCGCATCGCGTCGCCATAGCTCAGCTTCTGCTTCGGCGGCAACTTCGGCATCACTCGCCACAACAACGGTACAAAGGCTGCGTTCATCACCGCGGCTACGCCGAACACCCATCGCCAACCCCCCAGATGACTCACCCATCCCGCAAACGTGCGGGCCAGCAGGATTCCCAGCAGCAGACCCGTCATCACGATTCCGATGGCGCGTCCCCGCTGCTCATGGCTCACCAGGTCCGGGGCGATCGGAAGAACGATATGCGTTACCGAGGCCAGAAGGCCAATCACAACCGAGCCCACCATCAGCCATGTCAGCGTCGGAGCCAGCGCGACCAGCAGCAGACCCACAGCAACCGCAGCGTACATGCGCATCATCAGCGCGCGGCGCTCCAGCACGTCGCCCAGTGGAACAAAGCAAAGCAGCCCTGCCGCGTATCCTACCTGCGTCGCTACCGCAATAAATCCCGTCCGTGCTGCGGTCGCTCCGTAGGTGCGGCCAATCTCCTCCAGCAGCGGCTGGTTGTAGTACATCGTCGAAACTCCCACCGCGCAGGCTATGCCCAGGAAGGGGAGTGGAGTTCGCGGTGTCGGGTTCGATTTCGTCGTCATCGGCAAAACACCTGAATTACCAGTGTAAAACTTTTCGCACAGCCTCCGCCGGCGACGAATCTCCACGCCTACTTGTTTTAGCGATACGAGCCACCTCTTCTACCGATAACGGGCCAATCCCTCATTGAAATCTCTCTCATCTATTGCTGGGAGCTCGATCTTCACAACCGGCTTTTCTATCGCTAAGATGGGCCATTCGGGCGATCCTCGAACCACGAGGATCGAGCCGGTAACATCGCCTGCCTTAGCTTTGCCACCCGTCGCTTCCCATCCTCCAGAAAAGTGATTAAACTCACCTTCTTTGTACTTGCAGTCACATCGAGGTTGATCTCATGGTCCAGTCGCACGCCGCAACGTCCGCCACTCCCACGGCACTTACACAACTGAGCGAAGACGAGCGCATGTTCCGCGACACCGTACGCAAATTCGCCGCTGCCGAGATCGCTCCCCTCGTACGATCCATGGACGAGTCCCAGCAGATGGACCCGCGCCTGCTGCGTCAGCTCTTCGCGCTCGGCTTGATGGGTATTGAGATTCCCGAACAGTACGGCGGCTCGGCTGGGACCTTCTTCGAGGCCATCCTCGCCGTCGAAGAGATCTCTGCCGTCGATCCTTCAGTCGGCGTCCTGGTCGACGTGCAGAATACGCTCTGCATCAACGCTCTCGTTCGCTGGGCCACCGAAGACCAGAAGCAGCGCTATCTCACCCGCCTCGCCGTGGACACCATCGGAGCCTACGCGCTCAGCGAGGCGGCCTCGGGCTCCGACGCCTTCGCGCTCGAGACTCGCGCAACCTCGCAGGGTGACAGCTATGTCCTCAACGGCCAGAAGCTCTGGATCACCAACGCAAAGGAAGCCGGCCTCTTTATCGTCTTCGCCACCATCGATCGCGCCGCCGGCTACAAGGGCATCACCGCCTTCCTCGTGGAAAAGGACACACCCGGATTCACCCTCGGCAAAAAAGAGGACAAGCTCGGCATCCGCGCCTCCAGCACCTGCGAGCTGATCTTCCGAGACTGCCGCGTCCCTGCCTCCAACGTCCTCGGCGCTCCCGGCAAGGGCTACAAGATCGCCATCGAGACTCTCAACGAAGGGCGCATCGGCATCGGAGCCCAGATGCTCGGCCTCGCCCAGGGCGCCTGGCAACATGCCGTTCGCTGGGCCAAGGAGCGCAAACAGTTCGGCAAGCCCATCGTCGAGTTCCAGGCCATGCAATTCCAGCTCGCCCAGATGGCCACCGATATCGAGGCCGCGCGTCTCTTGGTCTACAACGCCGCCCGGCTGAAGGACGGGGGCCACGAGTTCCTCAAGGAGGCTGCCATGGCCAAATACTTCGCCTCCCAGGTCGCGGAAAAAGTGGCCTCCCTCGCGGTCGAAGTCTACGGAGGCTCCGGCTTCGTGAAAGACTACCCCGTCGAAAAACTCTACCGAGACGCCAAGATCGGCAAAATCTACGAAGGCACCTCGTTCATGCAGCTAGCCACCATCGCCAAACTCACCCTCTAAGACGACATCGAAGGCAACCATTATGTCGGTCAAATACTGCATCCCCGTCATTCCCAGCGCCGACCTTGAGAAGAGTCTTCGCTTGTGGGTCGATGGCCTCGGCTTCTCGACGAATTCAGAGATGCACAAAGACGGCAAGCTCATCTTCTGCATGCTTCGCAAAGGCGATTTATGGTTCATGCTGAACGAGCGCGCCGGAACTCCGGTCAAGCCGGAAGACTACGAGAGCATTCGACTCTACTGGACGCCGACCGACATCCACCAAAGCAGAGAGCGATTGAAGAGTCTCGGTTACGCCGTCTCAGAACTCGACGATCGAGACTACGGGCAGACCGAGTTCTTCCTCACCGACGACGACGGCTATGCGCATTGTTTCGGCGTCCCTACACAAAAATAGACATCTCTAGGCAACAAAGTCGAACTTCAAACCACGCGGGGAACCAGTGGTGGATCAGTTTGAATTGTTTCGGAGGAATAGCCAAGAATTGATCATGACGAAGAAGAGTCCAGACACCGCCCAAAGCAATTTCGCCGAAGTCGATCCGGGCACTAAGTAGAAAGCCAAAATAATTCCGGCGAGAATACCGAGTTGCGCCGCAACGATGAACGTTGCGCTATACCTCTTCTTCTTCCCCATATCGCCATGCTCTCAGGCTCTTCGGCGGCGGGCAAGGCCGGTGCCCCATTCATGCGGCTTCATCGCATGAGTGGGTTCATTCGCGCCAAGCTCGAACCGCCTCTGGGTACGCCAAGCCTTCAGGCTTGGCCCTCTAAACGCCGCGCCGAAGGCGTCACCGCACTGCCGAAGGCCGGAGCGAAGTCCGAAGGACGAAGCGACCCACACGCCCCGAGACCATAAAATCCTGTCAAGTCCCAAACGACACAACTCAATGAATCCAAACGAAATATAAAGTGCCGATTAGTTACCATCCAATCGCTATCCTTAAAAGAGAGCGAGATCGGAAGGAATCCTTGATTCAGACACTGGCCGTTCTAATCTGCAGCGCCGTCCTGTTAGGAGCTTCGGCTGAACCGGGCAAGAAGGATGCCGCAAAAGGAACGCAGGAGGTCACCTACGAGAATTTCGGCGTGAGTACCGGCGCGCCGTTGATGATACTTCTTCACGGGGCGAGCGGTCCAAGCGGCTTTAACAGGCAACAGTCAAAATTCTTCGCTGAACACGGCTTCCGGGTAGTATTGCCGCATTACCTGGAGGCGACGCACAACAGCTCAGCGGGAACCGATGAAAACTATGCCGCCTGGGTGACTGTAGTCCGGAACCTGATGAACAAGTTGAGTGCCGGCCGAAGCGAAGGAGTCGTTCTCGTTGGCTTCTCCCTGGGTGCCTCCGTCGCGCTGGCGGTGGGCAGCCAGGGGCAAGGCCCAGACGCGATAGCGGAATGGTACGGAAGCCTTCCAGACAAGTTCTTTCGAGACCTGAAAGGGATGCCACCATTGCTTATCCTTCACGGTGAGCGCGATACGAACATTCCTGTGATGAATGCTAGGCAACTTTCAAAGTTATGCCTGCTGGTCAACCTGACATGCGAAACCCACATTTACCCCGATCAGGAGCATGGGTTCGATTCGGAGACCGTTCAGGATGCTGATCGTAGAACTCTTCAGTTTCTTTCTAAGTATTTACCCGCAAAGAGAAGTGTTATAAGTCCCACGGCAGCAGGGCGTGTCGTCGATCTCAACAGGAGTCGTCCACATAGCGCGTCAGGCGCGCCGGGCACGCCAAGGCCCTCCGGCTCGGCCCTCTATACAAGCCACGCCAAAGGCACAACCGCTTTGCCGAAGACCGGAGCGAAGCGACCCCAACCCCGCAGCCCCACAAAAATCTGTCAAGCCCAAAAACCACCTAACTCTATGAATCCAAAAGAAATATAAAGTGCCGATTAATTACCATCCATTCGCTACACTTAATAAAGAGTCAGAAAAGGCCCCGGGCAACCATCCGGGGGTTTTCCCTTTTAGAATCAATATTTTGACACTTAACCCGTCTGGAATCTATATTTTATCCTGTTTAAATCGCGTAAGCGATTGAAACTAAACGACAAAATTAAAACAAGAGGGGAGGGGTCACCCAGCGCGGACCAGTCGCCCGCGTCGGCTCACGATGGACAGCTTCTCCGACTTCAGAATCTTCCTGGCCTGATCGCGTGCATGGTTCCCCCACGGGCCGACCGGGTCCAGCCGTACATAGGTGAGCCAGTGGCGCAGGGCGCGCCGCTTATGTCCCTGTCGCTCATACGCGAGCGCGAGATTATAGTGAGCGTCCGCGTACTGCGGAACCAGCGCAACCGCCTTCTGGTAAGCGGCCGTCGCCTGATCGAGGTGCTGCATCTCGTCGAGCACGTTGCCAAGATCGAAGAACGCCAGCGCATACTCCGGATCTGCGACTGTGGCCCGCCGGTAGAGGCTCTCGGCACGCTCGAAGTTCCGCATGTTGTAGTAAATCGTTCCCAGGTTGATCAGCGCCGGCGCGTGCGTCGGCTGCGCAGCAAGGATCGCCTCATACAGCGTCGCCGCCTGGCTCACTGTCGCGGAGTTCTCTTCCAGCTGAACGGCGCGCAGGAACATCTCCTGCAACTCGGCTGCTCTCTGCGCCGGGTTTTGCGGGCGCATCTCGCCCGTGACCACTAGTCCCAGCCGCGATCCCGCAAAGGCGTCGAAGTCGAACGCAAGCTGCTGGGTCAGCGGATCGACGAGCGTTCCATCGATGCGAAAGGCCAGCCGCGACCCGCGCCGCACCGCCGAGCTCTCCAGCAGAGGGTTCCGCATCCCGGCCACGCGCTGCATCGCGTCGACTGAAGCCCGGATGCTCCGGGCCGAGATACGTGTGCGAGTCTTGGCCGCGTGAGCCTGCAGATCGCGCAGCGCGCGAAGCTGGCCCAGTTCTTCGAAGGAGTATTGTTCTTGGGGGGAGAGCAGTCCTGCCCGCTCCCACGACATCAACTGCCGTGTGTTCAGGTGCAGGATCCGAAGTACGTCTTGACGGCTATATCGGGTCACGATCGGTGTCTCGGTGGGCAACCGTCTTGCTGGAGCTAAAGCTTCTTGTTGGAGTATGCTTCGAAAACCTGCGCCCATCAAGAGCTTTGAGCTCTGCTACGTTAAATTTCCGTGGATAACGTGTACCAAATCGGATTCGTGGCTCGATGGGTTGCTCGCGCGGCGCCGATGGCCGAAGTCAGATGAGCTCTGAAATGAGCGTCACCGCAGCCCTAGGCCGAGATCGGAGCCTCGTTCGCTTTCCCGGTTCCTCCCGCGAGCCCGAAGGCAGCTCGCGCCGCTGCACGCGAGTCGCGGATAAGATCCGGCAGACCTACGCCACGGTAACCGTTGCCCAGAAGCCAAAGACCATTGAGACCGCGCAGCCGCTCGTCCAGCTCCGCGATGCGCTCCAGGTGCCCAACAGCATACTGCGGAAGCGAAAGCGGCAGACGACGGACTACCGTGACGCGAGGCTCAGGCAGCGGTCCGAGAATCCTTGCCAGCTCCATTCTCGCAATCGCAGCCGTCTCGTCGTTTCCGCAGCGCAGAACGCGCTCGGCTGCGCGTCCTCCAAAGAAGGCGCGCAGCAGGCGGCCACCCGCGGGAACGCGGTGAGAAAACTTTTGGTCCATGAAAGTGCAGGCAAGAAGCAGGCTATTGGAATCCGGTGGGACCAGGAAGCCGAATCCTGACGGGACAGGTGCCTTCGCTGCATCGTCAAAGCCGAAGCCGACGATCACGGCGGAGCTCGCATCCATCTGCATCAGCTCCACGGCGCGGTCATCAATGGGTGCCAGCAGCGCACGAGCAACGTGCAGCGGTGCCGCGATCATCACGACGTCGAACTGTTCCCGGCCCGCGCTCGTGCTTAAAGTCCAGCCCTCGATCTCGCGCTCTATCGCTGTCGTCTCCACGTTCAGGTGAACCCACTCGTGCGGAATCGCTGCAACCAGCCGGTCGATCAGCGTCCCCAGTCCGCTCCGAAGCGTGGTGAAGAGAGGAGTCTTCTTTTTTCCTGCCGTCGCTTCACGCGCCTTGAGGCCTGCGATCAAGCTGCCATGCTCGCGTTCCATCGCGACAAAGGGTGCCATCACGGCGCGAACGCTCAGCTGGGCTACATCGCCGCCGAAGACGCCACTGAGCAATGGCGCCCCGATCTTGTCGAGAACCTCATCTCCGAAATGTCGACGCACAAATGCCGCCACGCTTTCATCGTGGATGGGAGCCTGCTTCTTCAACTCTTCGGCTCTCCCGAGCTCCTGGTGGAATGCCTGCTTCGCCTCGGAGCTGAAGAGATCCGAGGCATCCAGCGCGGCAAGGTCAGCGGGAACCATCATGCGCATCCCACCCGGCATCGCCTTCAGGATGCCGTCGATGAGCACATAGGTTCGTCGTTCGTCGTCATTGGAGAAGATCAATTCTTCTTCCAGGCCAAGCTCGATGGCCAGCTCACGCGCCCACGGCTTCTCGCTTACCCAGCCGTCGGGACCGCCTTCAATGACGAATCCGCCCTCGCGAATCGTTTCGACGATACCGCCCAGCCGAGAGGATGCCTCATAGAGCGCTACATGGAGAGGCTCTTCGAGGCTCGAGAGCTTTGCCAGCTCGTAGGCCGCAGTGAGGCCGGCGATTCCGCCGCCGATGACTGCGATCCGTCGCGGCCGCGATCGAACCTGACTCATCAGCCTACCTTCGCCGGAGAAAGGCTGGTTGCCTCCACTGGTTCCTCACTCTTTGCGATGCCCACAAGAGCTTTCGTCAGAGTTGGAGAATCATTCAGGCTCTCCGCTCTCCAAAGCTTCAATCCCAGACCGGCGGCGAGTTCCTTGAAGGCGATGTCGATGTCGTAGAGAACCTCCACGTGATCGCAGACAAAGCCGATGGGCTGCATCACCACGCCCTTGTGTCCTTCTTCCTTGAGCGATTTGAGAGTGTCCTCGACGGTGGGCCCGATCCAGGGGCCTCCACTGACGCCCTGGCTCTGAAACGCAAAATACCAGCCGCGCTCCGTGAGCCCGGCGGTTCTCAGCCGCTCCGCAACGAGCGAGGCGGTTCTCTTCGCCTCCACCGGATACGGGTCCGGTGAATCCTGCATCGGTGTTCCGGGGCGCGCTCCGGCGATGGAAGCTTCGCCGGTCATGATGGTGCGGCAGGGAACACTGTGTGCAGTAAACAGCACCGGCACTGGCTTGCCCAGCTCCGCAGAGGCGTTGGACCAGACGGGTTGAAGCCTTTCGGCGAAGGCCTGGACAAGCAGCGGGTTCTCCGCCCATTCAGCGACGAACTCCACATCGATGCCTGTTGCCGCGGCCATAAGCGCCCGGCGATACAGTCCGACGCTTGTTCGCGAGTTCTGCGGAGCCAGGCAGACGGCGCGAATCTTCGTCACGCCATCGGACCGCATCTGCTCGACCACGTCTGCGATGTAAGGCGACCAATTTCGCATCGCGATGTAGACACATGTCCCGCCGAGCGCTTGCTCCAAGGCATGACCCTGGGCTAAGGTCCATTTGGTCAGCGGTGGCGGTTCCTGGCCGGGGGTCTCCCGTAGGCCGATCTGCGCATAGCGATGCTTCAACTCCTCGACGACCTCATCGGGCAATGCTCGGCCGCCTGTCACCTTGCTGAGGTACTCAGCCATCTCTCCCCGTACGTTGGGAGTTCCGTGGGCGAGCAGCAGCACAGCATGGCTCATCGCGCTCCGAACTCCTTCACCCATTCCACAGTTTTGATGACGTTCTCTACAGGAGTTCCCGGAACAATTCCATGTCCCAGGTTGAAGATATGTCCCGGGCGACCGGCCGCTGCGTCGAGCACCTCGCGCACGCGTGCGCGCAATACATCTTCCGGGGCGAACAGGGTGATGGGATCGAGATTGCCCTGCACGGCGCAACCTTCTCCCACAGCCTTCCATCCTTCCGCGAACGGGATTCGCCAGTCGAGGCCGATCACATCGGCTCCCGTCTCGCGCATGGTGGGAAGCAGCGAAGCGGTATCGACGCCGAAGTAGATGACTGGAACGCCCAGAGCTTGAACGCGACGGACAAGTTCGGTCGTTGGCGCAAGGCAATATTCGCGATAGTCCGTTACTCCCAGCGCGCCTGCCCAGCTATCGAAGATCTGAATGACGTCCGCACCAGCTTCCACCTGTTGTGCCGCATAGGCCGCGAGAACATCGATCAGCTTCTCCATCAGCAGCGGCCATGCGGTGCCGTCGCCGTACATCATGCGCTTGGTCTCAACGTAATTGCGCGAAGAACCGCCTTCGATCATGTAGCTGGCCAGCGTGAACGGCGCTCCACAGAACCCGATGATGCCTAGCTGGTCGCCATCGGCGCGTGGGGCAGAGAAATGGCGTGCAACCTGTTCGATCGCCTGAGCGACGTAGGTCAGGTCTTCTACGCGATCTGTGCGGAGAGCCCGAACCTGGTCGAGAGTTCTTATGGGAGTGTGTACGACCGGACCTTCGCCAGCAAGAAACTCAAAGTCAACGCCCATCGGCGTAAAAGGCAACAGCAGGTCGGCGAAGATAATTGCCGCGTCGACGCCCAGCCGTTCCGCGGCAGTAATCGTAACCTCGGCAGCAACTCCGGGAGTTCTGCAGATCTCCAGCAGCGAATGATGCTTCCGCACCGCCATATACTCCGGCATATACCGTCCGGCCTGCCGCAACAACCATACGGGCGTACGATCTACCGGCTGTCGCAGGCATGCTCTTACAAAACGGCTCGTTCCTAGCTCAGGCGTTACGACTGAGCTCTTTCCTAAGACTGCATCACTCAACGCTTTCTCCTTTATTGAGCGTAGCATTCGTGGTGAAGGGCCTTCCACTCAACGATACGAATGCGTTGCGATCTGCCCTCCCGGTTTCGCACCGGGGCCTCTGCATGAGATTCAGAAATGAAGAGTTCATCGGATTTTGCTGGCGATCCATCTCCAGGGAAAACGACGAGTGCAAGCGCTTTGTCTTCAGTCCTCTAAACGAAAACTGCACTCTTCGATTACGGGATTGGTCAGTACCTCGCGGGCGATCCTGCCTACCTCAGCTTCGGCCTCGGCATGTTCGAGCCCGTCATCGAGCGTCAGCACAAAATACTTTCCCTGCCGAACATCGGCCACTCCGCGATACTGCATCCTGTGCAGCGCATCCGCGACTGTCTGCCCCTGGGCATCCAGCACGGTTCGTTTCAGCGTGACATAGACATGAGCCTTCATCTTGTTTGATTATAGACATGATGCGGTCTTCGGCTTCGTCATCCGCAGGCAAACCCGCTACCAGATTCATTCACCGGCCATCGGCCCCAGCTGACCCTATCCATTTTCGCGAACAACGAGAAGAGAATCAATCCTATGCCAAACTACCTTGAGCTACCCGTGGGCCCAGACTCGCCCGAGGTAATCAACGCTGTCATCGAGATTCCCCTGGAGGGAATCAACAAGTACGAGTACGACAAGGAGCTTCACGTCTTTCGTCTCGACCGCAACCTCTACTCCCCCGTTCACTATCCGGGAGATTATGGGTTTATCCCCTCGACGCTGGGAGACGATGGCGATCCGCTCGATGTGCTGGTTCTGGTCGATGCGGGGAGTTTTCCAGGCTGCGTCATGGAGGTTCGTCCTATCGGCCTGCTCGAGATGCGGGACCAGGGAGTCGGTGACGAGAAGGTTCTGGCCGTGGGCAAGGGAAATCCACGTTATAAGGACGTCTGGAACTTCTCCGAGATCTATCCCCACATGCTGAAGGAGATTACCCACTTCTTCGCGATCTATAAGGACCTCGAAGGCAAGCGCGTCGAAGTGAAAGGTTGGCGCGACGCCTCTTTTGCCCGGGCTAAGGTTCTTGAGGCGCAACAGCGCTTCATCGACAACAAGGCCGCCGAGGCAAACGTCACAGTCAAGTAAAGGTCGAGCGTGGACGGAATCTCAAGTTCCGTTAAGTCTTGATCGAGAGCGAGGCGGAAGATGTCGGTCTGGCTGCACGCGGATTGGGTGTTCTTCAACCTCGCTCTTCGTGATCAGAGACACACTGCGGCTCCCTGATTCCTCGGGACAAAAGAAATCAATTCATCGTTTTGCGAGAGATTCTCCGACACACTTCGGGCGGCCACGGTATAATCACCTGAAAGCCCGAGCAAAGCAAGGGTTCGGAGAGTTGGCCGAGTGGCTGAAGGCGGCGGTTTGCTAAACCGTTATAGGGTCAAAAACTCTATCGGGGGTTCGAATCCCCCACTCTCCGCCAGAAATTTTACAAATCCTTCTACATCAATAGGTTATGAGCCACTCGGGCCCATCTGCTACCAGCAGTTGCTACCCGATTTGCAGACCAAGCCGATTCCATAATCACTGAACGCGACCTGGCGACGGTATTAGCCCGAGAGGCTAATGTGAAGTCACCCGTCCAGCTGTATCTTCGTGTCCGTCTTCCTGACGGAAGCTATCCCTACCTCAGGGCCGCCTTTGCAGCGAATGGCCGCCTACGCCCCCACCATGCCATCCACTCCGGCAGAGCCACCGAGTTCCCCGGCGCTTCCTACCACCTACGCTATCGCATCGGACAAAAGCGGGTTTGGGAGTCGGTCGGAAAGGACCCTACCCTGGCCCTAACCCGGGTCCAGCAGAAGGTGCGTGACCTTCAGCATGTCAACGATGATGGCGATGACATTGTCCCTCAGGTTGTCCCCGACGCCGCAGCCCGTACCCCTCTGACTGCTGAGCAGCCTAAACCGCCGCTGCTCCTCAACGATGCAATCAAGGAGTACCTGGCAGAGGTAAAGACACATAGGTCCGCGAAGACCTTCGCCGCCTACCGGACGACCCTCTTCTTGTTCAGCCCTGACGCCGCCAAGGAGGCTGCCAAGGACACCCAGGTAAAGATCGCTGGACACAAGCGGAAAAAGTCCACCGCCAAGCTCACCCGGCAGTTCGTGAACAAGCCACTTGCCGACATCACCCGCAAGGACATGCTCGACTACGTCGAGTTCCTTAAGAAGGTCCAGGGCAGTGTCCCTCGCACCGTCCGCAATCGCGTCGACTTTCTCCAGATCTTCCTGCACCACTACGGCCTCCCGTCGTTGCTAATTGGCAAGGACCTGCCTCAGTACACCGAGAAGAAGGTTCGCGCCTACAACCCCAGCCAGCTCGCCAAACTCTTCGCCGAGGCGACGCAGGATGAAGCAGATCTCCTTCACTTCTTCCTCTGCACCGGCGCGAGAGAGCAGGAGGCTCAGTTTGTTTGCTGGACCGATGTAGACCTCGAACTCAAAACCTATACCGTCACCGAACATCTCGATCTGGGATATCAACCCAAGGACAAGGAGGAAGGCTCCCTGCCGATCCCCGATGTTCTTGTGCGGGTCCTCAAGGCTCGGCGGGAACGGTACCCACAGGCGCGCCTGATATTTCCGGGCAAGGGCGGGAAGCCCAACGGTCACGCCCTCCGCGTCATCAAGCGGCTGGCCCTTCGTGCTGGAGTTAACTGTGGTCAGTGTCGCAACAAGGCAGGTAAATCCTGCGCCACCCACCCGGTCTGCCGACAGTTTGTGCTGCACAAACTGAGAAAGACGTTTGCGACAACCCTCCACCATAAAGGGCTCCCAGCGCAGACACTGCAACGGTACCTCCGTCACAGTGACCTCGACACTACCCTCAAGTACATCGCCGACGCGGACGATGCGACGATCCGGAAGACCATCAATAGCACCTTCCAGGGGTTCGAGAGTTATGCAGGGGGTACGCGATGAGACTCCTTCATCTCGCTAGGCGGCATACCGTTCTCGATGCGCTCGACTGCCAATCTGAAGCTACGCGCTATCATCTCTGAGCATGCCTGCTAGAGCGCACAAGATAGTTCCTGAACTTATTCCAGCCCCGCTTTGGGGTCGAAGTGCACATCGTATGCTGAAAGGTCGGGTCGCCTGGAAGAAGATTAGGGACGCAGCTCTTGTGGAGGCTGGGCACCGCTGCATTGTCTGCCGACAGCGCGGCAAGATTCTTTTTTGTCATGAGAAGTGGCGTTTCAGTGATCAGAGAACCACTGTAAAACTCTCGGGCTTCGAAATGGTTTGCGAGCGCTGCAACTCGGTCCTGCACGCAGGTCGATCCATACTTGCTGGTTATGTGGACGATGTAGTCGGACATCTCTGCCGAATAAATAAGTGCGATGAGATTGTGGCAGCAAAAATACTCAGCAAAGCTTTCGATAAATGGAATCTGCGCAGCCAAAAGAAACGCTGGAAAATAGAGGTTACACAAGCGTTGCTGAAGCGATACCCAGAACTCGTGGCGCTACCGAAATACCAGAGTTCACGCCAGGCTCGTCAAGCATGACCATAAGCAGACCTTTTGGTTATGAGAATAGAAGTGCCAGTAATATCAACGACTTACGCGCCGTAACTGGAAAAGTATTGGTGGGTAACGGGGGAGAGCGAGAAATTCTCACAGTGGGCCTATCGTGGGGTTGAAGCACGCGTTGCGACTATTAGCTTTGGGGCGGGCGTATCGGGTGGGAGGTCGGCTAGCCGCAATGCCTACTACAGGTCTCCGATCTCCCGCTTCGCATAGTGTGACAGCTGCTCATAAAGGCGCTGGATCCCCTCGTCATCGAGCTTTACATTCAGGCTCACGGACAGCGTGACAATCGAGTTCTCAGTGCTCGGAAAACACATCGGCCCAACAAGTCGAAGTGTGACCGCGTCAGTTTTCGGGTCCCGGAAAATTCGTATGTCAGTCGCAGCTTTACTCTTGAACGGCCAGCGCAATGGGTTTCCTTTTAGGCGATCAGGTCAGTCTGACTGGATTCGGCAGAGTTGCTTAAGAAAAAATCGGAACAAGCGAGGTCCGGCCTCGCATGACGTCTACTGCTGATAATAGGTTTGTAGTCTCTCTAAATATTCAACGATCATCTCGATCCTAATTCCGTCGGCGTCTCTATCAACAAGCTCTTGCACGGCGCTGGGACGCTCATCCAGAACCTGCACGAGTGTCATGGTATTCAGATTTAGCTTCTCCATGGTGTCGTACAGGACATTTAAGATTCCGTGGCGGAGTTCCTGGAGCGCCATCGAGGTATCCCTACATAGCTCATGGATCTTGGCGGCGTGCTCGCAGTCGGCGGCCTTGTCGGCTTCAGTCGCCACTGCGACCTCGCCCCGTCTGCTCTTGGGGAATGGGATGGGGCCCGAGGTCGGATTGCTAGTTGTTGAGTTCATCTTGAATCTCCTTCTTCGATTCCGACCACAGTTTCACGAGTGCATCGATCGAGTCTTTGTAGAAGATCCCCGCACGTGCAAACCTCTCCCACTCAGGGTCAAGTTCACTCCTATCTCCCTGACACTCCGGGGACTCTCCTGTTTCGTGCGGCCAAAAGCATCGTTCCAGCGGCCCACAGAAGCGAAACCAGTCCTCCAGCGCGTCCTCTTTAACTGCTTTGTTCTCTAAGTAAAGCCCCTTCGACAGCGGAACCATCGATTCCGGGGCAAAGCAGGCAAGCAGCTTGAACCCACCTCCCGGAACGCTACGATCCAATAACAGCGGGACACAGTAGCAGAGATTGTTGGGACGTTCGGTTGGGCCGTCGGGGTTCGAATAGCCCACTATTAGAAAACGTCGTGATCGCCTCTCGTTCGAGACGTAGATACCGGTAACCGGCAGGGATGTCCATTGATGCGCTCCGCAGCTTAAGTCTTTGATCCTCTGCGTGGCGGTCAGGAACTCTACACAGCGATCACAGTTTGGCTGGCCGAACGGGTGATCGTTTCTTAATAGCCTGCGAAGCGAATAAATCATTCTGGCGCGGGAATGATGCCGATCCATGTACCTGTCCTTTCGGTGGAGTGTTTTAAGTGTTACTTGCGGAACAAGAGGCGGGCGTCTGCTTTGTTGTTGCTGACGAGCCGGTCGTTCGGGCCACGAGTGTTGCCGAAGGTCCGGCTCGAGCGACCCAGGATACTGCCGCTCCGATCGCGGGCTACGGTGTCGCCGTCCAAGTACTGGGTGGTGTTGCCGAGAATGCGTCCCTGACCGTCGCGGACGGTGGATACTTTCATGCCCTGTCTCCCTGAGGGCTTACTTCGCCCTTCGGGTACAACCTACAGAGTCGGGACCACCGAAGTTGAAATTGGTACAAACTATTTTCAGGGGTTGACTGAGTGATCTTCCATGTCCGCGAACGAGTGGCAAGAACGAAGACTCGAGGTACGGCTAGGGCCTTAGAAGCCTTCCTGTGGGGATGTTGACCAATGCTTCGACGTTGCGCTCTCTCATGGGCCTGACGAAGAAGGGCGCGAGTAACAAGGTGGAGAACGTCGAGAAGGCCTACAGCTATCTCGACCAGGGGAAGTATCCCAACCTCGACACCGACGCCTGCGATGCCGTGCTGATGGCCATGATGGCCCGCTACAGCGCAGCCATCCTGCTTGGTCACCCCGAAGGCGTACCTCAGCGCTTCCTCATTGCGATGTGCAACGCGACGGAAGAGGTCGTGGGCAAAGGTCGCAACGCACGCACCCGCATCAAGGGCATCCTCCACCGCCGCGAGTACTGGGTTCGCTATGAACGCCGCAACTATGACGTGCTCTTGGCGAAATAAAGGAGCCGACATATTCAGGATCCTGATCCCGGGAACGGTATTAGCCCGAGTGGAGGTTTAACGACCCCGCGAATAAACCACTCGGAGAACAACGAAAGTGCCTCTTGAAGACTTCGCACCGAAGAACGTCGTCGTCCAGCCTGATCCTGGACCCACCTTAAGCCACTGTATTACTGCTGATCAGCTGATGATCTCCCCCAATGGTCTGAAGTACGTTGGAGAAATCTTTACTGAGACCGGCGTCGGCGCCACCTGTACAAACAAGAACACGCCGACTCGGTACCCGTTGTTCAATCGTCATGGCGCAGCCGAACATACCGAAACTTTAACCAACAACGGCTCCCGTTCCGTGTTCAGCGTCGTCACCCGGTCAGGGCTTGTCATCAAGGCCACCGCAAGCCAGAAGCTTCTTACCATCGACGAAGCCGGATGGTGGGTCTGGAAGAAGCTGTCAGACATCAGCCCCGGTCACCATTTGACGGTCAACCGTAGTTATGGATCGGGCATCGGGGTGGTCGCCGATCTGTCCTACGACGACCTTTATTTCGTCGGGGTAACGCTGGCCGACGGCCACCTTGGATGGAACCGCATTCTGCTCTGCAACGATGACCCCGTCGTCCAGAGCGCCATCGTCAACTATGGAACTGCACTCATCGGGAAGGAACCCAGGATCTACGCAAGGCCTGGGAAGACGAACTCCTTGGGGTACTATTTCAACTCGAAGGTCAACGTCGAGCGGCTCTATGAACTGCTCGGATGGAAGCGGTGCAATGCCGCAGGTAAGGTTCTGGGGCCGGTTCTGCGTCGTCTCAACCGTGACGGCATCCGTGCGGTCCTTCAGGGCTACTTCGACTGCGAGTGTTCGATCGATGGCTCTGTCATCGAGGTATCGTCGGCGTCGAAGAAGCTCCTCTCCGAAGTTAAGGTTGCATTGCTGGTCCACTTTGGAATTGTCAGCATCTTGAAGGAAAAGTGTGTTCCGAAGTACCCGGAAAAGGAATACTGGCGCCTGACGCTCTACGGTGCTGAGGCAGAATCATTCCTGTCCAACGTAGGGTTCCGCAGCGAGATCCGGAAGAAGGCCTGTGATGGGCTCCGGGGCAGGAAGCGGAACCCGAATCTTGACTCCATTCCCAACGTTGGCGGTCTTGTCACTGCGGTGTGCAACTCGTCCGAGGTCGATCGTGCACTTTACCGCAAGGTCCGGGACTACATGGATCGGAACACCGGTGATCGCACGCCCTTCGCCAAGCTCACGTATCAGCGTCTGGCAGAAATTCTTGCTGAAAGTTGGGCAGAGAGCCTTGCGCTCGAGCGGCTTCGGGAAATCTATGTGGCTGACTACTACTACGACGAAGTGATTTCAGTCAGCGCCATGCCTGCAGAACCCACTTTCGACTTCACGATGCCGTTGACCAATTCATATGTATTGAACGGCGTCGTCAGTCGCGGTGCCACCAACCGTTGATGAAGCTGATATGGCCCGGCACATGCTCCTTGAACACGTGCTGGGCTATTCCGCTTGTCTTGATGAAGTACACCCAAATTCACGGCATAGTCGAGAAGATGGAGGCCCTCATCGCGTAGAGTGGCTTCATGAGTTTGCTCGCATCGATCGCGCGATGGCAGGAAGAGTCCTTGGCGATTGCGCCGCCATCGGGTACCGACCGCCTACCGGCTGTGGGAGGACTCCCCGGCCCGGCATTCTTTCCCGAGGGTTTCGGCCTGAGTCATGTGGTTCGGAATGACCACCCCACGATCATTGCTATCGGGCACAACTTCGGTTGCCAGAAGTACCGCAACGAGATTCAGTCAGCGGGCCGTGAAGACGACAAAGCAACATGGCGTAACTTGGACGCTCTACTCCTTCAAGCCGGTTCCAATCCCGCTCAATGCTTTCGCACCAACTGGTTTGTTGGCCTTCTCCCCGGCAGCAAGCAGACCGGACGCTTCCTTCGAAAACCTGACCATGACTACGAGCAGGCATGCCTTTCGCTCTTGTTGAAGCAGATCCAGGAGATCAAGCCGACGGCGATACTACTACTCGGCCCCGAAGTCGCAGGCCGTGCCCACGGCCTAATACCTGCGCTTACGCCTTGGCGCGGGGCCAAGGGATGGATTGACATTGACCAGAGCACTGTCGGCCACTCTGCACACGACGTCGAGGTTCCTGCGGCAGGAGTACGAACCAACGTAGTCGCTCTCTTGCATCCGTCTTTCGGAGCTGCGAACCAAAGTCGCCGCATGAAGAACATGCGCGTTCCTGTGACCGAAGCTGAGATCATTCGGGCGGCAATGGCCTAGGAGATTACAAGCTAAAGTGGCCCCGAGGCATCCACCGTAGCCAGTCTGAGTGCTCTAATAAGAACGAGGTAAGCGCAATGCGAGGGTCCACGATGGCGAATGGGTACGGAGAAGCAGCACTCATGGCGACTCGGCAAGGGTCTTCTGCAAACATCAGCCCTGTCGCTCGATGGGAGAGCGCAATGGAGAAACTTTATCCCACTAGCCCGACGGCGCGAAAGAAGAGCTGCCCGCGGTGGAGCCTTTCTAGGTCTCTGTGAAGAGGGAATGGTTAAGGGGATTCCCGCAGGTCACTACACGGTTCGTATGAACAGGCTACTTTTCGCGATTCACTAGCCTAAGCTTCGGTACAGTTCAACACTTTTCCGGATAAGAATATCGATCCGTTTGTCTGAAACCTCGATGAGACGGTAGGAAGCGGGTGTTTTTCAGCCCGGACTTATGGGCGGACTCAGCTAAGATGTTTCCGGACGGAAACTAACGAGCTAATGGCAACAATTGATAGAAGACTCCTGCCGCTGATCGAAGCCTTGACATTTGCAAACGCGGATTGGCTCGCGTTTGAACTGCTGGAAGTTCTGAATCAGGGACGGGTTGCAGAAGAGACACGTGACGATCTGCAACATATGCAGCACGCAGTTCGTTCCACAGAGCAGCAGCCAGCGTGGAACCGGAAGGGCGAGCAAGGTCGCTTCCGGCGGAGCCAATTGTCGAAGACCAGCAGATCAATTGGACGGCCGACTATGTCGCCAATCGCATATCGGAAGTTGTGTTCACACTAGAAACGACTCTCGATCAACTTAACGAGATTCTGTCCAACGGAGTGCCTCTAGGCGGACCTGAGTCATCTACGGTAAGGATGGAAGAGGTCGCCCTAGTTCTTCAAGGTGAATACGAAGAACCGAGTATTCGCAGAAGCGAGGTTGCCCTATCCATTGCCGCGCTTCCGAAGCTTCAGAATGCGCTCCAATCATGGGTAGAATCAACACGAAGTCGGGGTGCCAACGAATGATCAGTGATGTGCAAGCAGCAGTTAACGCGATTCTCGGCGCCGTGCCCCAACTGCGCACTGCCAGTGGTGCAGGTCGGGTTTTCGAACTGTTCATCATGACCGGTGTGGCGACTAGACTGCAGAATCAGGGATTCGACGTTTGGTTGCAGCGGTCGGACGGCACTCGCGTTGGCTCAAGCGATTCTGACCTTCGATTCATTCAGCGCGATGGACCTCCGACTGGTGTGCCACGAGCGGCCTTGGGTCCCGGAAATGCAAGTGTCATCGGCTTCCGTCGGATTTCCAGCGGATCAGAGTGGGAAATTTGGAACGGCATTCAGTTCCAAGGACGGAGCGGAGCGGCTCACGAGATTGATATATCCGTGGTTCCACGAGCAGTTGGCATTGAGCTGAGGAAAACTGGTGGGCGACCGACAGGGAGGCCCCGGGTCGCGATAGAGTGCAAAGATGTTCGCCAAGCAGGAAACGTGGACGAGATGCGTGCCTTCGTCGCGCGTCTCTATGACGTCACGGTATTGGAAAGTCAGCAAAAATACGTGAACTTCCCGGCGCCGAGCCGAGCGATCTATCCTGGGACCTTCGGTGGAGACACATTTTATGCAGCCCAAGTGACCTACTGGGGGGAGAACCGTAACACCTTTAATGCAATCGCAAGGCGCTCCAGCTTTACCACTGGAGCGAAAGCGATGACCAAATATTATGGCGTTGAACCGCACGGCTTCATCACTGTCGGCAGTAGCGAAGCCGCCGCGCTTATGGATGCCGTCGCACAATGGATCGACGCCAAATGCCCATAGCTGCAAGCCGCCGGACCGCCAGATCGTCTAGTTCACCAGAACGATTCTGGGCTAACGCTGGCTCCGGTTGCGGTGGCCATCGAAGCGCAATGCTTCCTTCTGTCTGCGCTACACGCGCCACGCTCACCCCTGGCTGAAGCACCAACTCCACGATCCGGCGCTTCTCCGCCACACTCCGATGCACCCGCGTCCGCTTCGCCCCTACAACTTCCCCACGTTCCATCCCCGCATCATCACCCCGCAACTAACAACAAATCCAGTGGGGAAGATCACACGCTTATGCTGAAGCCCAGTTCCGACTTGTCCTCCTGAGTGACACCCACGAACTCCACCGCAGCATGGAGATTCCATATGGCGACATTCTGATCCATGCGGGCGACTTCACCATGTTTAGCAAGAGTGAAGTGATGATCAAGGACTTCAACGACTAGCTTGGCGAAGCATGCGCGATTGGAGCAATCCCCGGAGTACAAACCGATCCTGAGTATGTTCGGCTCGGATAGTCCCAGGAGGGGTGAAGCCGACTTTGCCGAAAACGCACATCTTCACTCACATTTTGCTCTCAAATCATCATTCGAACCCTAAACATTATCTTTCCAATGACCTGCAAGAGACTGGATTCGATGAAGAGCTAGGTTAATAAGGCTAGTGTATGATCGCGCCTCCGATGCGTATCAGGCTTCGAGAAGTCGGGTTCAGCCTAACAAGGCGCGTCGAGAGGCGGTCTCTCCATGGAAGAGCAGGACCTAAGGTCCCCCCGAAAACTTCTACGCGCAGCCCAATATGTCCGGATGTCCACCGAGCATCAGCAATACTCCACTGAGAATCAGTCCGAAGTTATCGCCCGCTACGCGAGGCAGCATGGCATGGAGATTGTGACAACGTACACCGATTCGGGAAAGAGTGGCCTCACCCTTGCAGGCAGGGAAGAGTTGCAGAAGTTACTCGCGGAAGCAGAATCCGGCCATGCCGACTTTAGCGCCGTGCTTGTCTACGATGTGAGCCGCTGGGGACGCTTCCAGGATGTTGACCAGAGTGCCTATCACGAGTACGTCTGCCGAAGAGCGGGCGTAAATGTTCATTACTGCGCAGAGCAGTTTCAGAACGACGGGAGTCCGATCTCTACCCTGATCAAAAGCGTGAAGCGGACTATGGCGGGGGAATATAGCCGGGAACTGTCGGTGAAAGTGTTTGCCGGGCAGTGCCGATTGATTGAGTTGGGATATCGGCAGGGCGGCCCGGCTGGATACGGCTTACGGCGACAACTGGTCGCCATGGATGGCACGCCGAAAGAACTCCTGTCTCGCGGTCAACAGAAGAGCATTCAGACGGATCGGGTGATACTCGTACTTGGTCCAGCCGAAGAAGTCAAAGTTGTCCGGGCAGCATTCGAGACGTTCACGCGTGGGGAGCGGACTGAAGCGCAGATTGCTCAGTCCCTCAACGATCGCGGACTCTTGACAGACTTCGGGAGAGCCTGGACGCGAGGAACGGTGCATCAACTGCTAACCAATCCAAAGTATGCGGGCATGAACGTCTACAATCGCAGATCCTTCAAGCTGAAAAAGAAGCGCATCGTAAACACTCCCGACATGTGGATCAGAAAAGAAGCCGCGTTCGACCCCGTCGTTCCACCCGAGCAGTTCCTCCGGGCCCAGCAAATCATCCAGGCTCGTTCAAGACACTTCACCAACGATGAGATGCTAGAGCGGCTCCGCAACCTGTTCAAACGTTACGGGACTCTCTCCGGGGTCCTAATCGACGAGACCGAGGAGATGCCTTCGAGCAGCGCCTATCGTTCCAGATTCAACACACTGCTGCGGGCATATACGCTGGTGGGCTTCACGCCCGACCGTGATTTCGCCTTCATCGAACTCAACCGAGCGCTCCGCCGTACTCATGCGGAGCACTGCGAGACGCTGTTGAGCAAGCTACGTGAGGACGGGGCGTTCGTGCGGCAAGATCCCATCACGGACCTCTTTATCGTGAACGAGGAGTTCTCGATGTCTCTGGTTATGGCTCGCTGCCAGGCCACTGCCAGCGGTAGCACGCGATGGAATCTTCGATTCGATGCATCTCTCCGGCCAGACGTCACGATTGCAGTTCGCCTTGAACCCGACAATCAAACCGTTCGGGACTACTATCTGTTTCCGGGCACTGATCTGTTCACCACTCGGCTTCGACTCAGCCGAGAAAACGGCATCTTGATTGATCTGTATAGATTCGACGACTTGAGGTTTCTGATCGGCATGGCTGAGCGCAGATCGATTGAGAGGGTCGCATGAGCGAAGAGGTCATTCAGATGATCGAGATTGCCCAGATACTCATCGCTAACCCTCGGCCTAGAAATCGAGTCAAGTTCCTGGAAATTGTGGCCAGCATAGAAGCAGTGGGACTCAAAAGGCCAATCCTTGTGAACCATCAGGTCCCCGCTGGCGGCGGATTCCAGTACGAGTTGGTGTGCGGCCAGGGAAGGCTGGAGGCATTCATGGCCCTCGGCAAAACTGTGATCCCGGCGATCGTCACTACAGTAACTCGTGAGCAGCTATACCTGATGAGCCTTGTTGAGAATGTCGCGAGGCGGCCACCTTCCAATCGCGCCCTATTGTTTGAGTTTCGGAGTTTGTTAGACAGAGGATACAAGACGGAACAAATTGCCGAGAAGCTTGGGGTGGAAAAGAGCCATGCCTACGGTATCGTCCAGCTTCTCAAGCACGGTGAGACCGTTCTACTCCAGGCCGTGGACGATGGAAGAATTCCGCTTCGAATTGCTATCGTCATTTCCAACGGAACCAACGAAGAGGTACAGGGTGCTCTGATTGAGGGTTATGAGACGGGCGATCTGCGAGGAGCGAAGTTGGAGATGGCGCGTCGTATCGTCGCGATGCGTCTGGCAAAGGATCGCATATCAGGACGAACAAGCCTCACTAAGCGAACGCTATCAGCGGGAGTGCTGATCGAAGAGTATGAGCAGCACGTCCAACAGCAGCGGTCTGCGGTGGCTCGCTTGAGCGCGGTTACTCATCGGCTGATGATTCTATCCACCTCGATGAAACGGCTTCTCCAGGATGAAAACTTCGTTACGCTCCTGCGAGCCGAATCCATCCAAGATATTCCGAGCCATCTTGCGGAGCGCATCGGATAGAAAGGATTCAGTGTGAACTCGTCTACCAACGTTGGCTTTGAGCTTAGGACCGTGCTGCTCCCGATCGCGTCTATCAGTACAAGGGGAACGCTCACAACGGAAGTACGGAAATCGAGGAAATATAAGCAGATCGCCGCCTCAATTGCATACCTGGGACTGGTGGAACCATTGGTGGTCTCTCCGATTGGTGACGGCAAGTTCCTGCTCCTCGATGGAGCGATTAGGCTAGATGTTCTGACGGAGCGCCAGGAAACGGAGGTTCGGTGCATCCTCTCTACCGACGACGAGGGGTATACCTACAACAAGCGGGTCAATCAGCTATCCAACATTGGCGAGCACTACATGATATT
This sequence comes from Edaphobacter modestus, assembly GCF_004217555.1. GTDB lineage: Bacteria > Acidobacteriota > Terriglobia > Terriglobales > Acidobacteriaceae > Edaphobacter > Edaphobacter modestus. Next base: position 2,947,391 of record NZ_SHKW01000001.1, on the reverse strand, counting down.
GAAAGCCCTGTCGAACGGAGTTAACGAACAGGATATTTCGGTATCGCTCTCCGTCGATGTAGAAACCATCCGTCGAAAGCGATCGATGTTGGATGGCATATGTAAAGAGGTTGTCGAGCTCCTCACCAATCGGAGGGTCGCCGTCCAGACTTATGGCGTCCTGCGCAAAATGAAGCCAATCGGTCAGATCCAAGCCGCTGAGCGAATGATTCACGCTAACGCATTCTCAACGAGAATGGCGAAGGCACTTCTGACGATTACAAAGCCTGAGTTGTTGGTGACCCCTGAGAAAGTGAGTCGATCTAGTCCTGGCAGCGGCGCTAAGCTCGAAGTCCTCCAACAGGAGTCCGAGGCGTTGCTCACCGACCTAAAGCAGGTGGAAGAGTCCTACGCTACCCAGGCGCTCGACCTGACTCTCGGCCTCGGATACGTCGAACGGTTGCTGGCTAACCCACGTATTGCGAAGTATCTGGCAAAGCACCATGCTGAGCTCTTGAATGAGTTCACCAAGCTGCTCGGGGAAAAAGCCGAAGAGATGTCGCGCACAATCACCCATCCAATTCAGAAAACTGCCAAAGCGGTGAGATCGGTCACGAAGAGGGCTGCAAACGTAGCCTGATAGGGGCTGCGCTTCGACGGCTCTCCTAGGGGTAGACCATAAAAATAACGTTCGACCCTTTTTGAGTTAATTCGGGGGTATGTCAATCTGGGGTATACCCCAAAGTTGCACGCCAGCTTGACATCTTTTTTGTCCATCTAGGGTAGCTTCATTATTTTATTGACATTTCCTGCGGATAGTCTAGAGTCTAACTGGACACTTTGAGGGGGATTGGATGATGTCAGCCAGGCGGCATGACAAGAGGGTCGGGTACCGCAGGGTCAGTGCCCTTGATCAAAATACTGAGCGCCAGCTTGAGGGCGTGGAGGTGGACAAGATGTTCACCGACAGAGCATCAGGAAAAGACACGGTGCGGCCACAGTTACAGGCTGCCCTCGATTACATCCGTGAAGGCGACTTGCTGTTGGTCCACAGTATGGACAGGCTCGCAAGAAATTTAGATGACCTGCGGAAGATTGTGATTGATCTCACAAGAAAGGGTGTTCACGTCCAGTTCGTCAAAGAGAGCCTGACCTTCACTGGCGAGGACTCGCCGATGTCTACCCTGCTGCTCTCATTGCTGGGCGCAGTGGCCGAATTTGAGCAATCGATGATACGAGAACGGCAGCGGGAGGGGATTGCGCTGGCGAAGAAAGCTGGCGTCTATAAAGGGAGGAAGCCTTCACTGACGGCTATGCAGGTCGCGGAGATTCGCAAACGAGTAGCGGCTGGGGAAAAGAAGGCGGGACTCGCCACTGAGTATAGGATATCGCGGCAGACCCTCTACTCTGCTCTGGGTTGAGTGGGCCATTGCACCAACCGGGGCGATCACTGAGGTCGCATTAGTGGTACCGAAGATGGCGGGGTTGGATCAATCGTCGAGTGGAAGTTCCGTATGGCGGGCTTTAGGACGAACTCACAGAGGGAGTTAGAACGAAGCGAAAGAAGTCGAGAAACCAAACTGACTAACACTGCCCCCAGCTCATCAAGTAAGGGTGCTGTCGCCCCGGTCCAGTGGGCGTGATAGTACGCCAATGGTGCAGTCAAACCAGAGTCCCGCAGCTCCAATTCCAAGAACTTCATCGCTCGGGCGAAAATCACAGGCTTGTTACACCAACGGCACAACCACCCGTCACGCTGGAAAATAGATAGCTGCACAGGTTTCGACAGCGCAGCTCGTCTAATTTGGTTCGGTTGTGGCATAGAGATTACTCCTGTTCGAACCGGAAAAGTCCATCGCCGAAACACTTACAATTTGCATCGGCGAACCGGGGCACCATCACGCAGAGTTCTAACGACGACCCCCTTGACCGTGTCGCCGACTTCGTCCACCTCGAACATCTGGCAGCCAAACTGAAAGTTTTTGCACCTCAGATGGTTTTCCTTGAGGCCTTCGAGCCCGCGTGGCGGAGATTCCAAGAACATTGGGTGTTTGATAGGAATAGCCTGCGCATCCCGAATTGTGAAGCGTACTCCATAAGCAGAACCTATTGCGGCGATGCTGCCTATCTGGGGTCTCACAGCCAGGTGCACGTTTGTGTTGTGTCGCTCCTTAAAGCCGACTCCACAGAGATAGAAGATTTCGCCCCTGCCGTCGAGTTCGTACTCGCCGTCGGCCATGGTGGGTCTGACGTTACGCTCATCACGTCCGACAAAGCACCTGCGACAGTGCGTGTAGGGCCTGAAGCCCACTATATGGTGTCCCCAGAGATGCCGGAAACGGGGGATTGTTGAGTCGAGTCCATCTACGATCAAGCGCATTGGCGGAACAGACTCCTTGTGGTGAGGAGCACCAGTGGCATGCTCCTCGGCAAGTGCTTCAGGATTTGACGCGGAGTGCGGACACTCCGAATGACTGGCTTTCGATGAGGTTGCATCGGCGACCGGTCTCTACTGTGTAGCGGTAAGATCCCGTAGGAACTCTGACGGCGGCCCGCCGCTGGTCACAAGCAGGCAGTCTCTGGCTCGGGTGCAGGCGACGTAAAGGAGTTGCCTCTCGGTGTTATAGACCTCTTCCACTTCCACAAGATCGCCAGCTGCTTCAATCCGCTCTTGCCGGGGAATGATCCCTTCATCGCAACACATGACCGTCACTGCCCGGAACTCAAGTCCCTTGGCAAGGTGCATGGTGCTAAGAGCAAGCGTCCCCTCGGTTGGCTCCATGTGAGTGTCCAACGCCTTGCACGGCAATCCCGCAAGCTTTGCTGCCTTTTCGGCGCGTGGCAACTCGGCAGCAGAGCGTACGAACACGACCATCTCGTCTGGCCGGTAGTTTTCTGCGGTGCGCCGTCTCAGCCAATCGGCAACGGTGCTCTGCTCCTCCTCCTTGGTTACAGCTTCAACGATCTCCGGAAGTGCTCCGTCGAAGACCGAGATTGTTCCTCTCCGCTCCTCAACGTTCCCGTCAACGTCCGAGATCTCACTGTCCAGCAGGCGGTCCGCATGAGTTCGGATTTGGTGAGAGGTCCTGTAATTGACCTTCAACGTCGAGGACTTTCCTCGGACATCAACCCCCATGGCCCTCCACGAAAACGGCTGCTGGAAGATCCGCTGGCCCGTGTCGCCTGCGAAGAAGAGGGAGTTGGGACGGCCTCCTCCAAGTGCCGCCAGGAAGCGCAGCTGTGTAACGCTGACGTCTTGGGCCTCGTCAATGACGGCGAAGTCGAAGGGAGGAGCTGCTCCATCGGCGTAGTGCTTCGCCAATCGTCCGAAGACGGTCGCTTCCGTGATCTTCTTGCCTTTCGCCAAACCGGCGTCGACCTGTTCGAAGATCGACCACAAGACCTTCCGTTCCGCCTCACGTAACCGGATCCTCCGGCCAAGTCGGGTGATGTCCCGGTATTGCTCCCAGGCCCCTAGCTGCCAGGCATCGACCACGTGGTTCCATTCGCTCCACAGGAACCGATCTGAGAATTTGTTTTCGCCTGACATCTTCGAAGCCTCTTCCAGTAGCTTGCGGATCTCCGTCGGGGTCGCTATCGTAGGCGCACCGAACTGAGACCTGTAAAGCCGCAAGCCCACTTCATGCATCGAGAGCACCTCTATCTGCTCACCGAGGCGTGGACGGCGACCAATCAGCAGTCGCAGCTTGGTCTGTAGCGCGTTCGCGAGCACATCGGAGAACGTGGCCAGCAGGACACGGGCGCTCGGATTATCGTCCGCTAGGTGGACCGCACGATGCAGTGCCACGATGGTCTTGCCGGTGCCCGCAGATCCAGCGACCTTAGCCGGTCCTTTGAAGTCTCGCTCGACCAACTGACGTTGGGCCGGGTGCAGGAAGACTGCCCACTTCTCCCAGGGCGAGTTCAACGCGATCTCCAATTCCTCGACGTTCTTGACAGCGCGGAAGCGGCGCTGAGCATCAGGATGAAGGAACGGATCGCTCACCGGTTCTGAAACCAGCGGCTTCGGAACTACTCCCGTCGCAAGATTCAGCAGCGCCTCGGCAGCCTCGACGGGCAAATGTCCGACGATATCGAGCAGCGTGTCTTCGGTCGCCCCACGCACGTCATCTATCCATTCCTTAGGAACGCCGTACTGGAGTAGCTGGGCCTCCGGAACGGTAGCGAACAGCGGTGCCTTCTCGACCATTGGTTCCGGGCTGGCTGGTGTCTCCACGTACTTCGGAACGGTGATCTCCTGCACGCGCTCGCGGATTTCGACCAGTTGCGCCGCCCCCGTCTTTGGGTGAGTCTCCAACTTGCGGCGCTCCGCCCATTGGTAGGCCGGATCGTGGTGGTCTACATAGCAGAGCAGCAAGCTTGCGCCGGTCCGATGGACTATAAGGCGAACATCACGACTGACGCGGATGGAGCAGAAGTTCTGGTCCTTAGCCTTGTCAAGCTTGTGGAACTGGAGGCTTGGGTGCGCCGGGTTTAACTGCAGATCGAACGCAGTCGTCTTGACCGCCTTCTGCTCCTCGCCGGTCAGCCGGGCGAGACTGGCCGTAAACGTGTCCGCGATCCGAAATTCCATCCGTTTATCCGCCCACCTTAAAAACCTTCATGACCTCGTCTCCCAGGTGGTTGATGACCTTGACCGCGATCCTGCCCGACTCGGGCTTTGGGAAGGGGCGTGAGGTGTCGCTGTGCAGGGTAGCCCAGGCTTCTTCGTTGATCTCCGCTTTCAGGGTAGTTTTGAGAGCCTTGTACGGATCGTTCGCGCCGAGGAAATACGCCTGGCGGACAAAGAAGCTCTCCTCGTTGTAGTCCGTGTCAACGAACCAGCAAGCGATGTCCTTCGCCTCAGAGCTATGTATTTCGCCGGTGCCGGGATGGAACACATCGACGCCGTTCACCCTCACTTGGATCTCGCCGTCAGCCGCATTCAGGATGGTGATGTCCGGCTCGCCGAAGATCACGAACAGGTTGCCCTTACCGGTGTTCTTTAGATCTGCGGCCATGTGCAGATCAGCGTTCATGCGAGCCTTCAGGACCGGGATGCGACCGAGTCGGTCGAAGTCGGAGGAGTGCGCGTCGTAGCTGAAGGCGCAGGCGATCACGATGTCGAAGGCAGCGTCGCCAGCCTCGCGGGCGGCGGAGACGAGGTCAGGGCGCGAGACGGTGCCGAACTCCGGACCTATGAGGATGGCAGCACGCTTCTCGTTGCCATCGCCGTCGAGGTACCGGCCATCGGAGCAGACATACCGGCCAGGCCACGGGGTGAGCGACGAGAAGACGATCTTCCTGCCCTTGTCCGCTTGTTGCACTCCGCTGGTCTTCAGGTTATCGAGGATGACTTGAACGAAGTTCGCCGCGTCGCGAGCGTCACCGTCGCTGTCCGATGCCTCCTCAAAGAATCTGTTGTTCTCATCGATCGCGAGCACACGGTGGGGCGACAGGCTCTCGACTGTGAACGGCCCTGCGACGCGAACCTTCTTGTTATCCTCGTAAGGTCTGTCGTAGAGAAATTCCGACTCTGCTTTGGCCGCGATGGATGCGTCGATTGCTTTCTGCCGAGCGATGCGCTCCTCCCACCAATCTGCGTGAAGCTGCTTCGCCCCTTTCGGCCACGCGTCGCCCGCTGCACGCGGGATTTCCCACTCTTGCCAGTTTTGTTTGAGTGCCTGATTTAGCCGTTCGCGGAGCGGCTCCAGTCTGTCTTGATACTCCTGCCAAATCACGTCTATCTCAGCGTTGTTGGCAATGGATTTCAGCGTGATGTGCGGAATGCGCTCGGACACAAATCCCTGTCTAACATTGCCATGCGTTGGGGATTCCGAAGGTATACGGCCAGTGAGATGAGCTTCCTTAACCTGCCCCTCGCGCGAGTCGGCCAGCAGGTAAAAGGGATAACGCGCTCCCATTACTCGGGCGCGTGCAAGCGCCAGTGCGACACGCGATGTATCGATCGTGATCCAACGGCGGCCCCACTGCTCCGAGACATAAGCAGTTGTGCCAGAACCACATGTCGGGTCTAAGACAAGATCGCCCGGATCTGTGCACATCAAGATGCATCTCTGCACCACTAGTGGAAGGGTTTCTACAACATAGTTCTTTTCGAGGGACGACCCGGAGATAACTGTGTCCGTCCAGATATGGTGGCGGCCCACAGCGGTGAAGTCTTTGAGCTTTCGAAGGTAATTCAAGCTATTCTTTGCCGGGGATAGGCGCCCCGCCTTCAAGAGTCGCGACATGCCCTGTTGGTTAGTCTTCCATCGGACCTTGATATTGGGCAGTATCTCTCGACCCTCAATGCTCACCGGAAACCAGGAAGCAGCGCCCTCACCCTTGTCACGCCCCACACTTTGAGACGTAATGTTGTCGAACCTAATGATCTCGCCCTTCTCAATCTCAGCCTTCGGCATCCCATTGAGAGGCATAATGGTGCCATCGGCATAAAGAACCTTGTTGTATGCCTCGAACGATCCCGTTCCAAGTTCCTTTGAGTAGAACGGCTCACGGAATTTGACAGAATCTTTGCTCTTTCGATACCAAAGCAGGTAATCGGCGACGTTCCCCAGGTAGTCAGAAGTGCTGCTGGATGTTTTGAGAAAAGTGATCTGATTCACGCAACACTCCGCCCCAAACACCTCATCAAGTAACGCGCGTACCCTATGGACGTTTTCGTCACCAATTTGCACAAATATTGAGCCTGACTCTGTCAGAAGATCACGTGCGACAGTGAACCTGTCTCGCAGGTAGGTGAGGTACGAATGAATCCCATCCCTCCATGTGTCGCGAAATGCCTTCACCTGTTCAGGCTCACGCGTGATGTGGTCCGCATTCCCATCTTTCACATCACGGGTGGTCGTCGACCACTGGAAGTTGGAGTTGAACTTGATTCCATAGGGCGGGTCGAAGTAGATGCACTGCACTTTCCCGCGTAGGCCTTCTCGCTCGGCCAGCGAAGCCATCACCTGAAGGCTATCGCCAAGAATCATTCGGTTCGACCAGTGCGCATCGTGCTGGTAGAACTCAGTCTTGGCGGCTTCACTTGGAAGGCCATTAAAATCAGCAAACAAGTCAGCCTGCCCGCTTGTTGACGAAGCTTGCCCGCGTTCAGTCTGGCGCTTCAGTTCGTCAATCAGCACCTTGGGCTGCACCTTCTCCTGAATGTAGAGCGGCGGTGCAGGCACAAGAAGGTCGGGATCGTCCTCGCCCTGGTCGGCGTCCGGGTACTTGCCGCGCCAGATCAGTTGAGGGTCTAGATCGCGGTTGCGCCGCTCGTAAGCCACACGAGTCGCCCGCTGCTCGTCCGTTCTCATGACCGACTGAAACTCCGCCGTTGGGATGTTCTTCCGCGACGCCTTGGTATGCGTGAGCATCGCGACGGTCTTTATCGTAGGTGCTTTTGCCATTGTTCCTAAGCCCCTTGTCCTTGCGGAGCCAGCACTTCGGGCTGCGCCTTCAGAACGTCCTCAATCATTCCGTTGAATAACCCTTCGACCCTCGATATGAACTCAGACTCGATGGCATAGACGGACGTGAACTCCGCAAATGCCCAGCGCCCGTAGTTGCCGCTGTTGTTGACGCCAGGGACCCAGTAAGTCTCCATCGCGTCCTTCTTGTCCTTGGCATCCTCACCCCGGTAACCTTTGATCTCGACAACCAGGTTCAATAGATCCTGGTCCCCATGACCATCGTCGATGCGCACGATGAAGTCGGGGCGATATCGCTTACTCTCCGACCCGCGCCGGTACGGCACCTCAAACCCGAGAGAATGGTTCTTCACATAAGCCCGCACCCGGGGATGCGTTTCAGCGACCCGGCAGAACTCCGCCTCCCAGTCGCTGTCGAGGATGACCCAGTTGATGTGACAACGCGGCGGGTTCGTCGCACCGCCCGTGTCCCAACGTTCAGTCTTCGTAGTGGCGAAATTGACGTGGCATGTCGATCCGATCTGGTTGAAGGGGTCGAGGATGATCTTGATCCGGGACCTGGGGATTGTGCCCCGCGTGATGGCTGCAGTGATCCGCTCGCAGGCGATGTCCTTCAGATTTCCTGTCATGATCTGCGCCTTCTGAGTGCCGCCGGTGCAGACCAGGCACTCGTCCAGCCAGCGCCGGGTGATGTTGTAGAGCTGGGGAAAGAGATGCGGCTCTGCCGGTTCGCCCGCTTCGCGCCAGCGACTGTAGAGCAGCCAGGACGTGAGCTGGAAGATCAAGGTCGAGTACCGGATGTTGCCCAGGTGCTCAACGGTGAGTTCAACCCCCTTGCCGACGATGCCTGAGTTTGTAGTTGCGGTCGGACCCACCAGGCTCGGAGTGAGAACCAGCTTGGACTCGTCCGTGAAGATGGCGTCTAGCTTGTCCTCCGGAGGTTCGACTCGATAGCCCTGCACACGTGGGAAGCTGATCTCCAGGTAGTCCCGATCCGGACGAACAGCCTTCACCTGAATAGTCTTCCGGGGCGCTACCGGCGGCGCAATGACGGGGCTGGCAGCGAAATCGAAGGGGATGCCGAGAATGTCGGCGTACTTGGCGTCGAACAGGCCTTCGGAGTTCAAGTCGTATGATTCGCGCCGCAGGGCTCTTCCAATCACCTGCTCGCAGAGCAGTTGCGTCCCAAAAGCCCGCACTCCGAGCACGTGCGTGACGGTGTTCGCGTCCCACCCTTCCGTCAGCATCGATACTGAAACAACGCAGCGCACCTGCTCGCCGAGCTTCCCCTTTTTGCCTACGGTGTTCATGACCTCGCGGAGAAGTTCGACATCGTCCATCTCCTCAGCTCGAACCTGTTCACCGCTGCGTTCGATCTTCTCCCGTCGGAACTGCTCAATCTCGACCGCCGCCGCCTTGCGGAAGCCTTCGTCGAGCGCCTCGCCGGACTCCAACTGCTCGCTGTCGATAAGTAGAGTGCGGGGTCGTGCCAGCGGTTGGTCGTACTCATCAAAGTTGCGGAAGAGAGGAAGATGCCCAGGCACCAACCTGGATTCAGTGTCGGAATCACGGAAGAACCCTGACACGAAATCGTAGACAAGCTTCGAAGTGGAGGTGTTGTTGCAAACGAAGATGAAGCAGGGCGGCACATCCATCTCTGCCCGCTCCCAGGCCTCGAATGTCTTCACGTAGTGGCCGTAGAGGGCATGGATGGCGCTAACCAGGGTAGCCGGGATGTTTTGTGGATCAAGTACGCCCGCCTTGCCGCGACCCTTCTTCGAGAGATCCTTCCCAACGTGCTGCCAGAGGTTCCGGAACTTCGGCATCTCGCCGCCCGGCACGTTGTCAGCCACGGGAACGCGGGGGAGCTTGACGATGCCGGATTCAATCGCGTCCATGAGGGAGAAGTCACTCATGGTCCAGGGAAAGAGCGTGCCCTCTCGATATCCAGAGCCGTGCAGAAAGAACGGCGTCGCGGACAGGTCGATGACTTTCGAGATGCCGAGCTGACGCTTCACCGCTTCAAGCCCGGAGATCCAGACGCGAGCGGCCTCAGCGTTCTTCTTGGCTTCCTCCTCCTCGTCTCTGCTGAGCTCTTCGTCGACCCGATTCTTGACCCTTTCTCTGTAGCAGTGGTGGGCCTCGTCGTTGATGACGAGGATATTCTTGATGCCCATTAGGCTTTGCGCCACCCGCTGGACCATCTGCCCCTCGGTCTCGGTAGTCTTCAATTCGGGTCCATATCGCCCCCGTAAGAGCGCCTTGCCCCCCTTCGAGACGTCGAGACGCTCTTGCAGTTTGAACTTGTGAAAGTTCTCCACCACGATCTCAGCCCGTTGGATGTCCAGCAGCATGTCGGTCGGCACCAACTCGCGGTTCGCGTAATAGTTGTCCGGATCGTTGGGTTGGAGTACCCGGAGGCGGTCTTTGATCGTAAGACCAGGTGCAACGACAAGGAATCCGCGCGTGAACTGACTGTTTGGGTGCCGGACGGCATTGACCGTCTGCCAGGCGATGATCATCGCCATGACCGTCGTCTTACCCGCGCCGGTCGCCAACTTCAGGGCTATACGTAGGAGTTCGGGGTTAGCTTCCTGGTTTACGAGCTTCAGGTGTTCCAGGTATTTCTTGCCACGCTTGGGGGCGACCTCGGTGAGCCAGATGATCGTCTCGGCAGCCTCGACCTGGCAAAAGAACGGGCGAACCCCGTTGAACTGATAGTGCCGCCAATGCTGGAGAAGCCGCCTCGTCTCCGGGTTGACCAGCCAGTCATCAGGGTTAGGTAATCCACGCCAAGCGTCGACGTCGGCCCTGAGTTCGTCAATAAACGGGATCGGGGCGTACCGCTGATCCGGTGTGGAGAGCCCCCCGCCTTCATCGAAGACGATGTCCTCCTGCGTCCCCTCACCCTTACGCTTCTTGGGCTTCGGAATGGGCGTAATGAACTCAGCGCGGCGACGGGTTTGAATGACCCGCTGACTCGGCTGTCCGGAAGCATCTAGCTCCCAGTGGCAGGCGGGCTGCGCATAGGGACTGTTCAGTATGGGGTGTTCGAAGAAGGGGTTCTCGACTTGCACGCTTCCTCTTTGGGTTGATTCAGGCTCCACACTATTGTGGCACACCGAGGAGACGATCCAGTGAGCGCAATCGTCCCCCCAGATTGCCTACACACACGGGAAGTAGTCGGAGACGCATTCGGAGATTCTATAGACGGATCCGGGCGATTCACACGACGTTGTATATCGGGGCTGGAGGAGGGGGTCGGCGAATGCGGAGGTGTTAAACGTTAAGCCCCCAGCGGGTGCTGTCGGGGGCTTCCGCTACTGATGATAACGATGATGACGGGGGCGACGCTGGTGGCGGTGGTGGAGGCGGTCAGCCGATGATGACGATGATGATGACGTCGACGACGGCGGCGGTCAGCCGAAGAACACCGCCGGGGAGACGTGGAACCGTTCGCTGAGCCGAGCGATGTGATCCTTATTGAGGTCCCTTTTGCCGGAGAGCACTTGTGAGACGTTGCCCTCACCGGCGAAGACATCGCTGAGGTCCTTCTGCCGGAGGTTGTGACTCTCCATGAGGTAGCGGAGGACGGTGACGGGGTCAGCGGGCGGTACAGGGTACTGTTCAGCCTCGTAGCTCTCGATGAGGAGGGTGAGCAGGTCAATGGCCTCGTCCTCCTCCGGGGTGGTGTCGGCCTTGGAGGTGAGCTCGAAGAGGGCTTCGGTGTAAGTGGCCAGCTCCTCATCGCTGTGAATGAGGTGGGGTGCACCGCGATGAATCATCTCTGCCGGGTTTGCAAGTACTGTGCTCATCTTCCGAACTCCTTATCCCAGTTAGCGGGGTTATCGTACTGCCTGTGTGTCAGAAACGACCGGATGTAAACGTGTCCCATGGTTGGTTTACCATTCCGCTCTCTGGCGTAATGAATGATCGTGACCAGACGGTAGCGGTTGTGGCGAATGTTGAAGATGACGTAACCGTCCACCGCATCCGCATCAGTGAACGTTTGTTTGACTTCCTCGAAGCTGGCCCAACGAGCTGCCCTGACGACTTGGTACCATGCGGCGATCTCCTTTGAGGCATCTGGATATTCGGTGGCCGCTTCGTTCAGGTGCTTCTGGGTCACCACATGCATGAGAACGATTATCTTTTCAAATTGAAAACTTGTCAAGTTGAAAAGTTTTGATGACCGCCGATTCTGTTTTCGGCTCCTCCTCCTCCTCCGGCACTTCGAGGAGGAGTCGGTCTTCATCTCCTAATCAAGGGAGCAGGAGTAGGTAGGCGGTGTTACGATTATCCTTATTGCTGTCAACAACTTAGCATAAGTGGGTGCAGGAGTAGGTAGGATTAGGTCGAGTAGGCCTACTTCTACTGCATCAGCTAAGTATATGATTATAATATACTTAGCTTCTTCAATGCTGCCTTACTCACTATAAGTAGGTAGAGATAGAGGGGGCTAAAGAAATATATATGCGGAACCTTAAAGCAATGTTCTCTCTGCCCCATAAGAGGAAATGGCCAACTCCTTGGCTAAACAATTCAAAATAAAGCAAATTGTGCAGAGCGCAACAACCTACTTCTGCACCTACTCCCGCAACTACTCAATATCCTGGTCATCGACTGTATACGGATCAGTAGATGGCAACGCTGAAACGGTTGGTCGCTGAGTTGAGCCTGGACAAGCTTGTGTTGAAGGACATCGCCTCGGGAATTACAGTAATCGCGCAGCGTATCGTGTTGTGCATGCGGCAGGCTCTCCCGCAAATGTTGATAAAGCCATCAAGTTGCGACCAGAACTGAATGAGGCGTCGAATAACATTATTGGCGGTTACAGATTCTTTCATTCACAACTGTCATCTTGGCTAAACGGCACTTTAGATGACGATCAAGATGCTAAATTGCTGTCGTCAAAGTCTGCCGGAGACCGCTTCGATTCACTGTGGCAGGTAGTCAAAGATTGTCTCCAAGTCGTCGTAATCGATCTAGACAAAGATGACGAAACTCAGGTAATTTTTGAGACCCTCAATGCTCGAGGGCAAGATTTGCTGCCCGCCGACCTTATAAAAAACTTCTTGTTTCGACGCGCGGCTGCCGAAGGAGTCGATGTTGAGAAACTTTATGTTGATCACTGGCAGAGATTTGAGACGGCTTGGTGGCGCAGCGAAGTAAAACAGGGACGGATAACCCGCCCCCGTATTGATGTCTTCATCAATCATTATCTCGCTATGATGATTCGTGACGAAGTTAAATCGTCGCATTTGTTTAATGAATTCAAAGCGTTCGTAGACCAGTCGGAATCGATCACTGGTTCACTCCTTACCATCCCGAAGAATCCTGCGGAACATATCGCTCAATTGTCCCGTTATGCAGATGTATTCAGGAGATTCTATGAGCCTGGAAAACACAAACGCTTGGCAACGTTCCTGATGAGGCTGGATGCCGTGGATACGACAACTGTATTCCCCTTCTTGCTTTATACCCACGCTGAGCTCGTACCAGAACAGACTACCGAATTCGATAAAGTCCTGGAACTCGTGGAGTCGTACTTAATAAGGCGCATGATCTGCAACTTGACCAGTAAGAACTACAATCGCTACTTCATTGACCTTATCCGAGTACTCGATAACAGTGGAACGATCACGGCTGCTTCAGTTGCGGAACAAATGGCCAGGAACTCCGGAGATAGCACTCGTTTCCCAGATGACAAGACCTTCCGAGCTGCCGTCACTGATCTTCCGTTGTACGGGCGGTTGTCCCAGGCCAAAGTTCGGGCCGTTCTTGAAGCCCTCGATTCGGTCGCTCTAACATCAAAGAGTGAAGCTCAGCCACTCCCGCCTGGACTAACAATCGAGCACATCATGCCACAGGCATGGACCACGCACTGGTCGCTTGTTGAAGAAGCCATTATTGATCCAGCAACGAAGAATCCTGATCCTCTCAGGAAGCAGAAAGCTGTTCAACGTCGCGATCGTTTGATCAACACCTTGGGCAATCTGACGCTAATCACAGGTAGCCTGAACCCTGCCCTGTCAAATTCATCCTGGGATATCAAGCGCCCTGAGCTTCTGAAATTCAGCAAGCTTAACTTGACTCAGTATTTTCATAGTAAAGACGCCGAAACGTGGGACGAGAGCGCGATAGAGAAACGAACGGAAAATCTCTTTGAACTACTTGGAATCGTATGGCCCGCACTTCCCGAAGTGACGGAGAATCCAGTAATCGAGGAACCAGCCGCCCTATCTGCCTGAGGTTTCGCGCTGAACTTTACGTTGGATATCTTCTGTTTTTACGGCTGTCTAGCGGACCAAGGCCATGGCGGAACAGAAGCGTATGACGGATCGGTTCGCATCAACCCTAGTGATTGCAGCCTCAATCATTGCGGCTGTGCGAGTCTTCACGCCTTCACGGTTCGGTGAGTCTCCGCGGTTCAGCGTGTCGGAGATTGCTTGTAGCGGCAGACCTTCTTTCCTCAACGTCTTGATTCGCTCAATAACAGTCTGCTCTCCTGCTCGGAATCCATATGCTTTGCGCCCTTCGCAACGGCCTTCCTTGGCTCTCATACGCTGCCGCGCACCTTTCAACTTCGCAACAATCATCGCCTTCTCATACTGGTTGATTGCGCCAAATATCTGCCGCATCCCCTGAGCTTCTCACACCCTTAATTGACGATGCCCTTGACGATCACAGCGACCAGCGGAACTCTCCAACACACCACGAGCGCAACACTTAACAGAAAAAGGCCCGGACTCGAAAGAGTCCGGGCCTTTTTCTGTTAAGGGGTGGTTAGAAGTGGTACTTGACGGAGAGCTGCATCTGACGCGGGTTGGACCGGATCGGATTGCTCTGATTGATGATGTTGCCGAATTGCTTGTCGAGGATGTTGTTCTGCGGATTGCCGAGAAACGCGCTGTTGAACAAGTTGTCGGCATCCGCGCGGAAGTTGATCTGGTGCTCGTGCCAGATGGTGAAGTCCTTGGTGACCGAAGCTCCATACGTCTGGAAGCTCGGCGCACGTTCGGAGTCGGGAGGAGCAGTGCCAAAGGTTCCAAGCGCGGGCTGACCGTAGGCGCAGATGCCGTTGTCAACGCCAGGCGTGGTGCAAGGAACTGCGGATGGGTCCGTACCGAACCAGTTGTTGATGGAGCGATTGACAACCTTCAGCGGACGATAATGATTCGCGCGCTGAGAGTTGCCGTTAACAGCCGCGTTATTATTTGAGGTGCTGATGTTGACGGGGAAGCCGGAGTAGGCGACGCCGGTCAAGCCGATCTTCCATCCGCCCACCACTTCGTCCAGAGCGAACGGCATGTTCGCACCGAACCTGCGGCCGCGGCCGAGGGGAAGATCGTAGACAAGGTTGAAGTTGATGGCGTTGCGGACGTCCTGTCCGGTGGGGCCGTATTCGTTGTGGAGGTTATAGACGTTCTCGGCGTAGGCGCTGGCTCCGCTGACGCTGGGGGCGCCGTAGAAGCCGATGCTGTTGGTCATGGCGCGGCTATAGGTGTAGTTTGCGGTGTACTGCAGACCGTGGGCCAGGCGCTGACGGAAGCTCGCCTGCAGAGCGTTGTAGTTCATCATGGCGTTGGAGTCGGTGTAGCGGATGACTCCGGTGTAGCCTACGCCGGGAGTGTCCTGGAAGGGGGACTTGGGGCACCCCGCGGGTTGTGGCTGTCCGGCGCTCGGGAACGCCTGAACGACCCCATTGAGGACGCACGGAACCTGGAGCTGGTTTCTCTGGTTGGCGGTGATGAGGTGCTGTCCGGACTCGCCCAGATAGCCGATCTGGAAGGAGGCGGTGTTGCTGATTTGGTACTCGAGGGTCAAGCTGTACTCGCCGATGAAGGCCGGCTTGATCTTCTTGTTCCAGACGTTATAGACGACACCGCTGGCTCCGCCGGTGGGGTTCGGGATTCCGAATCCACTCTGGACGTCGAAGAACTGACCGGGGGTTCCAGTCATGGCATTGGCCTGAACACCGGTGGCCTGATAGGAGCCCTGGAAGGGAAGGTTGGTGGTCATGCGGAGGTTGGCTCCGGTGCCTTCCATGAAGTTCTGGATGCCGTATCCGCCGCGGACGACCAGGCGAGGTTGTGCCTGCCAGGAGAAGCCGATACGGGGCATCACGCTGCCGTAGTAGGGATCGACGAGGGCGCGGTTGTAGCCCGCGGCCCGAGCCTGCTCCGAACCAGCGAGCAGAATGACCGAGGGGTTGTTGGGATCGATGGTCGACATCTTGTTGTTGACCTCGTAGATGGGCTGGATGTACTCGTAACGGACGCCGAGGTTGAGGGTGAGGGTTGGGGAGATCTTCCAGTCGTCCTGAGCGAAGTAAGCGTCCCGCCAGGAGCGCATTCCGACCGGTCCGGAGACGCCGCCCTTGCTGACGAAGCCGGCGCGGTTCAGGACGAAGTCGGCTCCGGTGTATCCGCCGCTAGCTCCATTCGATGTGCCGGCGCCAAGGAAGTAAAAGCCTCCGAGGGAGCCGTCGTTTCCGGGGTAGAAGTTGTTCTGTTGTTGACGCAGGAACTGGGCACCGAACTTGAAGGTGTGCCGGTTCTTGGACCACGTGAGGTTGTCTCCGTAGAGGAAGGTGTTGAGGGTGTAGTTGGTTCCAGCGTTGGAGTTGCCGATGGTGGTGAAGTCGCTCGATCCGTTGCCGGCGTTAAAGCCCTGGGGGCTGGCCGAGTTGGCCATGGTCAGGCCGGCGAATCCAGCGAACGGCTGTGCCTGAGGATTGTTGGTGCCGATGCCGAGGATGCTGTTGCCGTTCAGGCCGAACTGGCCGCTGGGATCGAGCAGGACCGCGCCGTTGTTCTGGATGCGGGTGTAGCCGGCCCGGAACTCATTGACGAGCGAGGAGCTGAACTGGTGGACTTCGTTGATGGCCACACCCCGGAAGGGAAAGGTGGGGGCGCTGTTAAAGCTGGTGATTAGAGCGCTTTGGGTTGTCTGGCCGCTGTCATCCTGCGAGTAGCGGACAAACATGTTGTCCTTCTCACTGATCTTCCAGTCGACCTTCGCATCGAACTGGTCGCCGTAGTTCCGCTGCTTCTGGAGACCGTGGTAGTTGTTCTGGGTCGGCGAACCGGGGTTTGGAGCGGCGTTGGGAAGCGGATAGAGCTCCGGGTGAGCGAAGAGGTACTGTGCTGAGGGGTTGGTGACTTGGATCTGGTTATTGGCGTAGGCGGGAAGGCCAGGCTGGGTCGCATTGTAGAGCTGAACGGTCTTGCCTGCGCCCATGATGGCCGGGTTCAGGAGCTCGGAGAAGTCGCCATTGCGCATCTTCTGGGTATAGACGCTGGCCAAGGACTCACCGCCAGAGTGGAAGCGGCCGCCCTGATAGTCGACGAAGAAGAAGAGCTTGTCCTTCAGGATGGGGCCGCCGAAGGTTCCGCCGAAGAGGTTGCGGGTGTAGGAGTTCTTCGCAACGCCGGTGAAGTTGTTTACCCAGCTATTGGCGTCGAGGTTGTAATTTCCGAGGAAGTAGAACATGCTTCCGTGCCAGTTGTTGGTTCCGCTCTTGGTCTGGTAGAGGATGTCGCCGCCGTTGACGTTGCCATACTCGGCGTTGGCGTTGGCGGAGATGACCTGGACCTGGCCGATGGCGTCGACGCTCGGGTTATAGCCGATCTGGTCGTCGAGGGTCTGGTTGATGTTCATACCGTCGAGCAGGTACTGGTTGGCCTGCTGGCGGTTGCCGTTGACGGAGACGGAGGCGTTGCTGCTGCCGCCGTTGGGGTTGTTTCCGCTAAGCGGACCGGAGACGGCCGCGTTGCTGACGAAGCTGTTGGGCTGGGTGCTGACCGAGCCGGGAAGAAACATCGTGATCGCGGTCAGGTTGCGGCTGACGAGGGGAACGTTCTCGATCGCCCGGTTATCGAGCGTGGTGGCGAGGGTAGGGTTCTCGG
This sequence comes from Edaphobacter modestus, assembly GCF_004217555.1. GTDB lineage: Bacteria > Acidobacteriota > Terriglobia > Terriglobales > Acidobacteriaceae > Edaphobacter > Edaphobacter modestus. The sequence continues at coordinate 2,930,062 of NZ_SHKW01000001.1, read as the reverse complement.
TGTTGAGCAGGGGAGCGATCTCGGCATCGACCGAGACCTTCTGCTCCTGGCCGGCGATGGTCAGGTGGCCGTCGATCTTGGCGTTCTGGCCGGTCTCGAGGGTGAACGGGCCATAGGTCGAGTCTCCGAAGCCGGGGGCGCTGACCGTGACCTTGTAACGGCCGATCTGCAGGAAGCGGATGTTGTAGATGCCGTCGCCGTTGGTCGTGGTGTCGGTGTTGACGCCGGTGTCCACATTGCTGGCGGTGACCTTGGCGTTGGGGACGATGGCGCCCGACGAATCGGTGACTGTACCGTTCACACTTCCGGTAATTGTTTGTGCCCAGGAGATAGCGGAACAGGCCACTAGGAGAAAGGCGGTCAGAATACTGAGAGTGATAGATCTTCGTTGCATCGGTGACTCCTCAAAATTGGTGCTTCGCAAGTATTTGCTCTACGGCTGCGCGGTTGGGCAAAGCAGCGTGCGGTGCATCTTTCCATGGCCTGTCTTCCCGGGGAGACAGGCCCAGATCCATTCGGGACTTCCGCGAAACGCTCATGAGAGCGGGCCGAAGGGAAAAGCACGAGCTCGGCAGAACCGAACTTCGCTGTATACCAACCTTTTGTTTTCTGTCTTTGACCGTAGAGGGGAATGAGTTACGCTGGGGCGGCTTTCGCTGACCCTTCCAGCGGTGCTGTTTTTACTGTGGGGGTTCCTCCTTGCAGGGGATGGCGCTGCTTTTAGCCGCGACGGCATCGGATGACGCCGACCGTGGATAAATTCGAGACCGGACTGTGAGCTTCGTTGCGATGGTCTGTCCATCGGGAACGCAAGGCCGGAGTGGATGGCATTGCGGCTGCTCCGTCGGTGGGGAAGGGATTTTAGAGAGGTACGTGCCCTTAGGCAGGACCGGCCGGGACGACGGCCTTGTACGCCTGTCAGGGGAGCCTGCCCGAACCCCATCAGGGAAGCTCGACCTGGCAGGCCGTGTAGTTGTCTGTACAACGGTACATCCAAACGTGGAACCAAAGACGTCTCCGGGCCGAACATCAGAGTCTTGAATCTAAGGCAAAACCAGGTTCTTCAAATCGAAACCGCTGTATCGACCGGCGCTGTCAGGCGCGGACCGACATGGAATGGTAGGTGGACTTGCACTTCCGCAGAGTATGAAAACGGGGGCCCTGCCGCAAAACGGCGGTCGACATGCTTCTCCTGGCTTGAGCTACCCGGGCGGGGTGAACTGGGCCAAAGCGAATCCGAACAACAAGCGGGCGAGTCGATCGCATAAGGAAATCAATTTTCATTAAAAAAACGATTGCTTCTTGAGTGATCGATTTCAAATCATCGGAAATGTTCTGTCAATGAGACGGTTGTCTCCTCTTTTGGTAGGTCAAATAACCTATATTTATCTCAATGTTTTCAATGAGATTCAATATTAATGAATGTTTGAAGGTTTATGGCGTGGAAGAGCGCCGATTTCCCACCATTTTTGCCACCAGATAGAGCGGGAAATCCCAGGGCAGCGATGAGTAGGGAGAAGGCTAGGGCTCGGCCGGGATCCCCGGCCCAGGCGACGGCCGCGATGGGGACGATGTAGGTAAGCATGGCTTTTGCCGCGCTTCTGCAGATGCTTGGGATCAATCGGTAGAAAGGCCTCGAATTTCGGTTCGAGGCTTTCGGCTTCTGACTTTATTTTAGCAACGTGCAGCAAACTGATCGGCAACTATATCTCCTTTGTATTTAGCCACTTAAGGCGTTAAGCGACTTGACAGCTTTCTTAGAAGGGCGGAGTGCCTGACGCACCTCTATTTTCTGGAGAAGGTGACGCGGAGGCCGCCGAAGATATTGAATGGAGCGCCGGGGGCGAGGAAGGTGGTGTTGCGGAGAGGGTAGTCGCCTCCCGATCCGGGAGCGGGAGGGAAGGGGCGAGCGATGAAGTGGCCGCTGTCGTCGTAGGGGGTGGTTCCGAGCTGAGCAGCGGTGGAGTAGTGGGAGTCGAACAGATTGTTCATCTGGAGGAAGGCTTCGAAGTGGGAGTTGAAGGTGTAGCGTGCTCCCAGGTTGGCTACACCGTACGCGGGGGAGCTTCCGGAGCCGAGATAGTAGACGCCGTCGGGCTGGTCCTGATTGTTCTCGTTGCCGCGGGCGAAGGAGCTGGAGACCGCGATGATGTTGAGGTCGATGAGCCATTTCGAAGTCGGCTTGTAGTCGGCGAAGACCTTGAGGACGTGCTGCGGCGTCTGGGGAATGCGGTCGCCGGGCGTTATGGTGATATCCCCATCGGTTCCGGGAAAGCCGTCAAGGCTGCTGTCGTTGGAGCTGTTGCTTCCACCATTCACGACCTGGGGAGATTGATAGGTTGCGTCGAGGAAGGTGTATCCGCCGCCGAGGGCGAGATGGGGGAGCTGTCCACTGAGGTTGAGCTCGACTCCCTGTCTGCGGGTCTTGCCGAAGTTGAGGAAGTAGCCGAAGCCGGTTTGCTCGGACGCGACGAAGAGGAGGTCGTTGGAGTTTTCGCCGCGGAAGTAGCCCGCGCTCCAGGAGAGATGACTTTGTGAGCTGCTGCGGATGCCAGCCTCTACGGTTCGGCTGACGACCTGGTGGAGCGGGGGATCGTCGACGAGCGCGTTGGGCAGGTTGCAGGGGAAGTCGGGATTGGCGCAGCCGAGCTCGATGGAGGTGGGAGCGCGACTGGCTTCGCTGTAGTTGGCGTAGAGGCTGATGAGAGAGGAGGCGCGCCAGGTAGCGCCGATGGCTGGGTTGAAACGCTGAAAGACGTAGCTGCCGTTGAGCGAGCCTCGGCCGGGCGTATCGGGAGGCAGGCGGTCGATGTTTTCGACGGCGGTGCGGTTGTAGCGGCCTGAGGCGGTGATGGACCAGCGGTCGAGGGTGAGGGTATCGGTGAGATAGAAGGCAGGAGTGTTTACGGTGCCGTGGAGCTGGACGCGGGTGTCGTAGGGCTCGTCGTCCTGCATGGTGGAGCCATCCGCGAAGGCGTCTACCGGGGTGATGGAGACGCCGTCGCTGCTGAGGTAGCCGAGCTGGGATGCCTGCTGGTAGCTGAGGCCGCTGTGATCCCAGGCGGCTCCGACGGAGAGAAGGTTGCGAGCGGTGCGCCAGGAGAGCAGGCCGGTGAGGCCGTAGTTGTTCTGCTGGGTGCGGGTGTTGGTGATGATGCCGGTGCAGCTTTCGGAGGGCTCATCTTTTTCCAGTGCCCGGGCGATGCACTTCCAGTAGGGATAGGGCTCGGTGGCGGGATTGCCGGTGGCGGGAAAGCCGCTGTATCCGGCGGCCTGGAGCGCGGTGATGTCGGAGGCGTTGAGATTGTAGAGGGACTGATCGAAGGACTCGTCGTTGATATCGCCGTTGGTGGTGTCGGAGCGGACGTGGCGGAAGTAGAGATTTCCGGAGAGCGACCAGTGGTCGCTGATCTGGCGATTGGCGTTGAGGGTGAGGGAAGGGGAGTGATCCCAGAGGGTGTCGGGGACGGAGTAGACGCTGGTGTAGTCCTTCTTGAGGAAACGGAAGTCCTGAAGGCCGTTGCCGGTGAGCCAGTTGATGGCGTAGGCCCCGGAGAGGGAGATGCTGGTCTTTTCGCGATTCCAGCGAAGTTTTGCGAAGGACTGCCTGACTTCGGAGGGCGAGAACTGCCGCCAGCCATCTTCACGAAAGTAGTTTCCCGCGGCAAACCAGTCGAGGTCTCTGCCGTTGGAGCCACCGTATTCGCCTTCGACGGAGCGACGGCCGAAGGCGCCACCGACGGCCTGTACGGTGAGGCCTCGATTGCTGGAGCCGTCCTTGGTTCTGACGGCGATGGCTCCGCCGAGCGTGTTGAGGCCAAAGACGGGGTTGGAGCCGGGGATCAGCTCCATGTCCTGAATGGCGACTTTCGGGATGAGATCCCACGAGACGACGTCTCCGAAGGGCTGATTTTGCCGGACGCCGTCGAGATAGACGGAGAGACCCTGGGGCGTACCGAGGAGCGGGGAGGCGGTGTAGCCGCGATAGTTGATGTCGGGCTCGAAGGGATTGCCGGCGTTCTCGTTGACGTAGACGCCGTTGAGGCGCTTGTTGATAGCGTCGGAGAGGTCGAGCGCGTTGGTGTTGCGCATATCTTCGGCGGTGAGGGACTGCACGGGGAGTGGCGTCTGTTCGCGAGAGAGGCTCTCATTGCCGATGGGAGTGGGAGTGATGACGGCGACGGCGGTGGTGACGCTCTGCAGCTTGAGCGCGACCTGGCGGGTAAGGGGGGCGGTGCTTTGGATGTCGAGCTCGATGCGTTCGGTGGCGAAGCCGTTGCGGGAGATCTCGAGACGATAGCTGCCGAAGGGGAGGTCGTGTGCGGTCCATAGGCCTTGCGCGTTGGTCTGGGTGGAGATGTTTACGGAGGTGGAGAGGCCGGAGAGGATGCAGCGGGCGCGAAGGGCGGCTCCGGAGGGATCGGTGATCTGAAGGCGGATCTCTCCGCGACCTGAAGCCGTGGGCGCTGGCTGGTTGAGTTGCGCGTGGGCAAAGATGTTGACGAACAAGAGCAGCGAAGCAAGGGTACGGAGAGCCATGTCACCTTCGGCAGTGGAATATTGAGCTTGTTGGTTGAAGCGAGAGGAACGTCTCTGATGGAATATTCCCCCTGCAGCAGTTTTGTTCAGGCTTTTTTTGAGGGGCATGTGTGTGACGGTGCCGCGGGACGGTTGACAGAGCAGGAGACAGATTCCTAGGATGAGGCGGTGAGACGGCTCAGAGAGATTCGATATGTCCGGTAGGCCCGGTAGTCCCGCAAGTCCCGCTCAGGATTTTGGCGTATTAGAGAGGGCGGACTGCGTAGCGGATGCGGCGGTTCTGGAGGAGGAGGTTCTTCATCTCCACGACCTGTTTCGGGTTCGTCTGTTTCGCTATGCGATCTCGCTTGGTCTGAAGGTGCATGATGCGGAGGACGTGATCCAGGAGGTCTTTCTGGCCTTGTATCGGCACCTGCAGGATGGGAGGTCGCGCAGCAATCTTCCGGGATGGGTGTTTCGCGTGACGCATCATCTTGCGCTGAAGCGAAGGACCCGATATCGAATGGAGGATCGCGCCGATGAGAGTGGGCGATACAGCCTGGAATCGGGATCGGCGCCGAATCCTGAAGAAGAGGTGATCTTCAATGAGCGGCAGGTGAGGCTGCGCCGGGCGTTCGAGGCGCTTCCGGAGACGGACCGGCTGTGCCTGCAACTGCGCGCGGAGGGCCTGAAGTACAGGGAGATCTCGGAGGTGCTGGGGATCTCGCTGGGGCACGTGGCGAATTGCCTGGGACGGTCGCTGACCCGGCTGCGAAGAAGTGAAGGAGGTGGCCCGTGCGAAGCGGCGTCGATCACCTGTCGGAGGTAGAGCTGATTCGCTATCTGGATGGCGAGATGAGCTCGAGCGAGAGAGAGCTTGCGAGTCATCACCTGGAAGGGTGCGAGGAGTGCCGCGCCGGTCTGGCGGAGACTCTGGAGATTGGCGAGGAGCTGAAGGCCAGCGACATGGGGAACTCGCGCGCGGCTGCGAATGGGGAGCAGGCTCACATGTTGTTGCGAGCGAAGCTGGCGGAGGCGAGGGGAGCAGAGGTGGGGTCGCTGGGGGATCGGGTTCGAAGTTTTGTAAGAACGAGGCTGTCGCTGAGCTACATCTACGGAGTCGCTGCTTTTGCGGGGGTGGTTGCTGTGATCTTCGGGCTGCCGGGGCTGCATCGCTCGGTCGCGGATATCGCGGTTTCGCTGCCGAATCGCGCTTTGACGCCGGGAATGACGCACACCGTGAGCTTGCAGGATATTTGTGCCGCGGGAGACGAGGATCTGGATCCCGCGGTTCCTTACTCGCGGCAGGAGGCGGTGTTTCGTGAGTACGGAATCTCGATCGATCATTCCGCGAAGGACTTCCAGGTGGACTATCTGATCAGCCCGCAGCTGGGCGGAACGGATGATGTTCGCAACCTGTGGCCGCAGTCCTACAGCGAGACGAGGTGGAACGCTCGCGCGAAGGACGCGCTGGAGCGCCACCTATCCCGGATGGTGTGCGAGAAGAAGATCGATCTGGCCGAGGCGCAGCGCGAGATTGCGACGAACTGGATCGCAGCGTACCAGAAATATCTTGGGACGAGCAGACCTGGCTGATGGTTATTTCAGCACGACGATTCCCCATGGACCTTGCCCGGCGTTGACCTTTTTTACGACGGCGTTGGTTGCGAGATCGACGGCACTGACGTCGTTGGATGGACCGTTGGCGGAGTAGAGAGTCTTGCCGTCGGGGGAGAGAGCGATTCCCCAGGGACGGCGGCCGACCTCGATCGATCCAAGGACCTTGTTGGTCGCGGTGTCGACGGTAAAGACCATGCGGCCACGGCCGGTGCTGACGTAGAGTTTGTCCCCGTCGGGCGAGAGCAGAACCGACATAGGCTTGACCAGGCCGGGTTTTCCAAGCTGGATGGTTTTGACGACTTTGTGCAGCTTCGTGTCGACCAGCACGACGGTGCCGTCGTTCTCGGCGTTGATGTAGGCGTGTTTGCCGTCGGGCATGAAGGCAATGGAGCGGGGGCGGTGCCCGACCTTGAAGGTGGCGACGATCTTTCCGGCTGCGGGATCGAGCACGGCGATCTCGCTGGTCTCTTCGGAGGTGACGTAGACCTGCTTACCGTCGGGGGTGGCCTTTACGCCTTCGGGCTGGGCGCCGATCGTGAGGGTTTTGACGATGGTGCCGGAGGCGATGTCGATGATGCTGACGGCCGAGATGTCTTCGTTGGAGATGTAGAGCTGCTTGCCGTCCTGGCTGACGTCGAAGTTCTCGGGATCAGAGCCGCCGGGGATGATCTTGACGAGCTTTCGCTGCGCGACGTCGAAGATTCCGATGCCGTCGGCGCTCTTGTCGGGCGGCGGCAGGGTGCTCTCGTCGACGTCGGGACCGGCGATGGGGGTTCCGCTCAAAGCGACATAGAGAGTCTTTTCGTCGGGGCTCGAGTGAATTCCGCGCGGACGTTTTCCGAGCGGCACGGTGGCGAGAAGGTTGAAGTTGCCGCTGTCGATGACGCTGAGATCGCCGGAGACCTCGTTGGTGACGTAGATCTTTGGGGCGCCGGATTCGGCGGGGGCTGCTGCTGCGGGAGCTTCGGCCTGCGGGGCCGGCTGCGTTTTGCAGGCGATCAGTGAAAACGTGGAGAGCGTGCAGCCCAGCATCAACGCGAAGCTCAGTGTGTTGCGCATTCGTTACTTCCCCTTGTAGTTGAAATCGACAACCGCGTGCTGCTGCGGGCTAATGGTGATCTGCTGTTGCTGCGTTCCCAGTTTCTCCTGCCATACGGTGAGGGTATAGGTTCCGGGAGGAAGATTGGGGATGGTGAAGACTCCGGCGTCGTTGGAGACCGAGAAGAAAGGATGGTCGAGGACTCCAATGTAAGCGTGCATCCAGCCATGGATGTTGCACTTTACCGGGATCATGATCTCGGGCTTGAGGAACTTGCGGTGAAGCGGAGGGTCTCCTGGACCCTGGCTGTGATTCCATGCGCGATTGAGTTCGGCCATGGGATGGATGTTGTGCGTGACGGGGTCGGAGTTGACGATGTCGACCGGTTGGTTGACCTGGACTCCAAGGATGCGAGGGTGAAACCAGCAACCCTTCTGATCGATGACGACGGCCTGGGAGGGGACGGGGAAGTTTTTCCCTTCGAGGCCCTGGCTGATGTAGACGAACGCATTGGCGAGCAGGCCGCCGCGAGCCCCCATCAGGGATTCGTCGTAGGCCTTGACGTGGTGAGCGGCGCCGCAGGCGGGATCTTCACTCATGTCGATCAGTTGGCGAGGCGGAAGCTTTCCGGTGAAGCGCACGGTTCCGGTGATGGCGCCCGCGGTGGCGGGATCGACCTTGAAGAGCGGAGCTGCGGGCTTTTGCTCGGCGGTTGTCGCAGGCGGCGACGTGGGCTTTTGCGAGCAGCCGGTCGCAAGGACGATGGATCCGAGAGAGAGAAGCGCGAGGGTTCGAAGGCTCGAGGTCATAGCGTGTCTATTCATTGGCGGCAGGGTCCTTGGCAGCAGTGTCCTTGGCGGGAGGGCCGACATTCGGAGGTATATCACCCGTAAGGGATTTGAGGAACTCGACAAGGTCTGCACGGTCCTGGCCGGAGAGATGAATGGTTTTGATCTCTTTATCGAGATAGGGGTTGGAGTTTCCGCCGCCGGCGTAGAAGTCGACTACCTCGCGCAGGGTGCGAAGACTTCCGTCGTGCATGTAGGGAGCGGTGTTCGCGATGTTTCGCAGCGTAGGGGTTTTGAAGGCGCCTCGGTCAGTATCAATTTGAGTTTGATGATAGCGGCCGGGATCGGCGAAGGTGCTGCCATCTTCGCCTACGCCCTGGCCGAGGTTGTGGAATTTGCCGTCGGTGAAGAGAGCGTATTGCGGGCTGACGGTGTGGCAGGCGGCGCAGTTGCCCTTGCCGGGATTGATAAAGATCGCGAAGCCTCTGACCTGTTGCGGAGTGAGAGCGGTCTTGTCGCCTCCGTACTGATAACGGTCGAACGCCGAGTTGCCGGACAGGATGGTTCGCTCAAAGCTGGCGAGCGCCTTCTCGATTCTTTTGAGGGTGATGTCTTCGGTGCCGAAGGCCTTGCGGAACATGGCGGGGTAGACGGGATCGCGGTTGAGCTTGGAGACCGAGACCTCGTGCGACTGGTTCATCTCGATGGGGTCGGCGATGGGGCTGGCTGCCTGTTCCTCGAGGGTCAATGCGCGTCCGTCCCAGAACTGAAACGTCTGATAGGCGACGTTGAGCAGGGTTGGGGCGTTGCGGATTCCAGTCTCTCCTCCGACGCCCCTGGAGAATTTGAGGCCATCGGTGAAATGGAACCTGGGGTTGTGACAGCTCGCGCAGGCAAGCGTGTCGTCTTTTGACAGGCTGGGGTCGTAGAACAGGCGCTGCCCGAGGGCGATGGTCTCCGCAGTGGGGGGATTGTCTGGCGGGATCGGGACGGGAGGCAGTCCAAGGGGAGCCTGGATGTGGACCGAAGCTCCGATGGGCCTGTCGGGGATGGATTTTTTGCAGCCCGCCGGCAGCAGTAGAGAAGCGAGAGCCGGAAGGAAGAGGAGGAGAGAGCTAGCCGGTATGGCGCGAAGAGAGAACAGGGAGGGGGCCTGTGTCTCGATTCTTCTCATAAGCGCCGCATACCGGGTCATAGACCTCTCCAGCTTAGCCGGTATGGCGCGAGTCTGCAGGAGACGGTGGTGGTGGGACATCGGTGCAGTAAGCCGAGGACGTTGGTGAGGACTTCCTGGAAGGAGGGGACTCGATTGGCGGCAGGAGTCTTGTCCTCGGGAAGATTGTCCGGAGCGGAATTAAAGTTGACAGCTTCGAAGCTGCGTCGGTAGGATGCTCTCGAAATGAGACGTCTCATAATTAGCCGGTCCAGCTCGGAACTCCGCCCGCTTTCTCGACATAGCTGCAGTGGTTCACTCGATTTAATACCAGATTCCATGAGGATCGCTTCCATGAAGGCAGGCAGGCACCCTGTATCTCCCGCCCTGTTGCGCAAGGCTGTTCTATCGTTTGCCGGTGTTCTGAGCTGCGGGCTGTTGGCGACGGGCTTTGCCGTTGGGCAGTCGACGCAATCGCCGGAGTGGACGACGAGCAGCTATAGCCCGTCGCGTGACGCCTGGCAGAGGGATGAGACGAAGATCACATCCCGGAATGCGGGCAAGATCCAGATGCTGTGGAAGCTGAAGACCGATAACAAGACGATGGGAATGCAGTCGTTCCGCGAGCCGCTGATCGTCTCTGGGGTGAAGACCGCGAAGGGGTCGGAGACGGTTGCGATCTTTGCGGGAAGCTCGAACGATGTGTATGGGATCGACGCGGATACCGGGACGCTGGTATGGCAGAAGAAATTGAAATGGGCATCGAGCCAGCCGCAGGAAGCCGGCGAAGGCCAGGGCTTCATCTGCACGAATGCGCTGAGTGCAACGCCTGTAATCAGTCCGCCTGACGCGAAGGAGCGGGTGCTCTACGTCATGACGACCGATGGTTATCTGCGATTGATGGACCCCGCCACCGGAGAGGAGAAGGAAGCCCCGGTGCAGATGCTGCCCAACGTCTATGGGAAGCCCTACGGTCTGAACCTGGTGAACGGCGTGGTTTATACGATTACCGGGCAGGGATGCGGCGGCGTACCGAACGTCCTTTATGCCTACAACACCGTCACGAAGAAGGTGACATTGTCTTCGCCTCCGCAGGGCGGGTTGTGGGGAACGGCGGGTCCGGCGATCGGAACAGACGGCACGATCTACTTCGAGTCCGGCGATCACCCGTACGATGCAAAGGCGGGGCTGCTCTCGACAAGCTTTCAGGCCTACACGTTTTCGAACGACACCCTGACGCTGAAGGATTACTTCACGCCATCGAATTACGAATGGCTGACCAAGCGCGATCTCGATATGAATACGACGCCGGTGGTCTTTCCTTACAAGGGACGCGATCTTCTGGTGGGCGGAGGAAAAGAAGGACGGTTTTATCTTCTCGACAGCAAATCGATCGGTGGAGCCGATCATCAGACACCGCTTTTCCGTTCGGAGTTGATCGCGAACGCGAATGTGAACTTCCAGACGGAGGGGACGTGGGGAAGTTTTGCGGCCTGGAAGGATGAAGGCGGCACTCAATGGGTGCTGGCCCCCAACGGCGGACCGACGACGGTGAAGTTCCCGATCAATTATGGGGAGACACCGAATGGCGGAATCATTGCGTTCAAGGTGGAAGAGAAAGATGGGAAGACCGTACTGGCGAATGCATGGCAGTCGCGCGACATGTTGACGGCTGAGCCTCCCGTAGTTGCGAATGGCCTGGTGTTTGTGCTGGCTGGAGGAGAGTTTACGGGCCAGACGAACGAGGTCGAGGGCGGTCTTTATTCGGCAGAGGACAGGATCAAGCGCTCCGTTCCTGCGAAGCTGTACGTGCTTGATGCAAAGACAGGCAAAGAGCTTTATTCAAGCGGGAACGAGATCGCCTCTTTTCTTCACCAGGCTGGCCTTTCTGTCGCAGGGGGACGCATTCTGTTTGGAACCTTCGACGGAACGGTCTACTGCTTCGGCACTAAATAACGCTGCATCGGGATCACTTTGAGGAAGTCTGCAGATGAAGAGATGGCTTGGCCTTTCAATCGGTTTTTCGTTTGCCGCGGCATTAGGCTGCGTCACGTCGGCAGGTGCACAGGCGCTGGGCAACTGGAGTTCGCCGCGGAATGATATGGCGCACAGCGGCTGGCAGAAGTCCGAGAACATTATGACCAAGGAGAATCTCTCGGGAAAGTTCAAGCTGCTTTGGAAGATCAAGCTTGGAACGACGCCGGGCAAGGATTCCATGTCGTACAGTGAGCCGCTTCTGGTTCCTCGCCTGATCAATGCACGGGGCTTCAAGGATTTCGCGCTCTGGGCAGGCCCGGAGGATCTCTTTGCGGTGGACTCGGAGCTGGGAACGCTGCTGTGGACGAAGCACTTCGACGTGAAGCCTTCGCCGTGCGGCGCGACGAACCTGACCGCGGTTGCGGAAGCTCCGGTGGTCATCAACTTCAGGGCGCGACGTGCGCCGGGTACGCCTCCGCCTGTTCCTCGGCCGCCGACGAAGGCTTCCGAGCGTCACATAGGCGTATCGCCGGGAGGCGGAGGGTTCGGGATAAAGGGTATTTATGTTCTTACGGGCGACGGCTATCTCCACGAGCAGGTGGTTGCGACGGGGGCGGATTTCGCGCCCGCGGTCAAATTTCTTCCGGGGCCGACGGGAGTTTCAGGCGGATTGAGTCTGGACGGAAAGACCATGTACACGGCAAGTCGCGCGGGTTGCGCTGGAGTCGAGAACGCTGTCTGGGCTTTGAATATGGGCGCAACCGATTATCCGGTGGCGAGCTACAAGACGGGCTCGGTCGCTCCTTTGATTGCGATGGGACCGACAGTATCTGACGGTGTAGCCTATGCTGTGACGGGCGCTGGCAAAGCAGATGCGGCAGGAGAGGTGCACGCCAACAGCATTGTGGCGCTCGATGCGACTGCGAAGGTGAAGGACTGGTACACGCCGGCCGGGGCCGGGAGCCTTGAGAACGTGACTCCGGTGGCGTTTACGTATAACCAGAAGAAGGTGCTTGTCGCTCCAGGAAAAGACGGCAGCTATGTTCTGCTGGATGCGGCATCGCTCGGCGGTGCGGATCATCAGACGGCGCTGGCTTGCACCCCGCCAGTATCGAAGGCAAAGGCGGGTTCGATTGCCGCTCTCGCGAGCTGGCAGGATGGGGAAGCGACATGGGTGCTGGCCTCGGTGCCTGGACCGCTGAAGGACGCGGCGAAGTTTGCCAACAGCAATCGAGCGGCGCCGCACGGAAGCATCGTTGCCTTCAAGGTGGAAGAGAGCGCAGGGAAGACGACGCTGGTTCCGGCGTGGGTTTCGCGGGACCTCGTCAATCCTGCTCCGCCGGTGGTTGCGAACGGGATGGTAATTGCGCTTTCGCAGGGAGATGCGTCCACGCATGCGACGTTGTACGTGCTGGATGCGACGAGCGGCAAGGAGCTGTATTCAAGCGGCGATGCGGTGAGCACGTATGCGCATGGGGCCGGAGTCGCAGTGGGCGATGGTCATGCGTTCTTTGTCACCCACGACAATACGATGTACTCCTTCGGAATAGGAATGGAGCACTAACAGAAAGAGTTGCGGCAGAAACGTTGTCCGGGTCCTACGACTGTGATGGTGGGATGGGTGCAGGCGTGGATTTCGGGAGAGCCACCGAAGTTTTTACAGATAAGGAAAGTGTCTGAGATGCTTAATCGATCGCGCGTAGAAGAGGTAGTCAACGCAACTGGTGGAGTTTTAAGGCTGGCGCCGTGCTGGGTTCCCCGCTCCTTTATGATTCCCGGCAGGCGTCTGAAGCTTCACCCCGACGATCTATATGCCTTTGGAGGCCATCGGGGGGGCATCAACGAGCGTTGGTTCTCGTCGACGACGAAGGCATCCAACGGAGCCGCGACCCTTCCCGACGAGGGACTGAGCTATATCAATCCGGGCAAGGGCGAGAAGTTTCTGCTGAAGGATGCGGTGGAGGCTGCCGGAGACGTGATCCTCGGCGGCAAGGTGATGGAGCGTGAAGGCGGATGGAACCTGTTGTGCAAGTTCTTCGACAACATGGGCCCGATTCCGCATCACATGCACCAGACCGATGAGTTTGCGAAGCTGGTTGGCCAGAAGGGTAAGCCGGAGGCGTATTACTTCCCGCCACAGTACAACCAGATTCAGAATAATTTTCCGCATACGTATATGGGGTTGGAGCCCGGAACGACGAAGGATGATATTCGTCGGTGTCTCAAGCGGTGGAATCAGGGTGACAACGGAATTCTTGCGTACGCGCGCGCATATCGATTGATTCCGGGCGAGGGGTGGCAGATCGATCCGGGCATTCTTCATGCTCCGGGATCGCTGGTGACCTATGAGCCGCAGGTGAACAGCGATGTGTTCGCGATGTTCCAGTCTGAGGTGGAAGGACGCATCGTTGATTGGGAGCTACTGGTTAAGGATGTGAAGCCGGAGTTCAGCAAGGACATCGATTACCTGATCAGCATGCTCGATTGGGATGCCAATATTAATCCCGAGTTTGCGAAGAGCAACAAGACCTTCCCGAAGGCGGTGCGGCCGGAGGAGGAGATGAAGGACCAGGGTTACCGCGAGGTGTGGGTAACCTATGGCACGCCGTTCTACTCCGCCAAAGAGCTGACCGTGCTGCCGAATCGGAGTGTGACGATTAAAGACGGCGAGGCTTATGGCGTGATTGTGACGCAGGGGCATGGACGTTTGGGCGGGCAGACGGTTTCCACGCCGTCGATGATTCGCTTTGGCGAGATGACGGAAGATGAGGTCTTCGTTACGGCTGCGACTGCGCAGGGAGGCATCGTGGTGGAGAACCTCAGCTCGACCGATCCTCTGGTTATGCTGAAGCACTTTGGCCCGGGGAATCCAGACGCCGCTCCTCTGGTGAAGAAGTAAGGAATTTTTATGACGGTGACAGCACAGCACAACAAGCCGGCGATTCACAATGCAATGTGGCCCGGACTCGTAGGCAAGGGTCCGGACTCGGAACCGCCGATCGATCTCGATACCATGCTGGACCTGACGGCGGGTGCCGAGGTGGACGGCGTAAAGTTCGACGGGGTGGATCTGTTTGCCTCGCTGCCGCATATCGACATCGACTCGACGAAAGACGATCTTACGCGTGTTGCAGAGGGAATCTCCGGGCGCAACCTGGTCGTTGGCTCGCTGGTCGCGCCGGTGTGGCCACCGACGGGTGGTGGCTCTGCGATGGGCTCCGAGGAAGAGCGGGCGAGATTTCTCACTCAGGTGAGAAAGACCTGCGCGATGGCAAAGACGTTTCGTGAACTTGGTATCCGGCGATATGGTGTCATCCGGATCGATTCGGCTACAGGCCCGGCGGAGTGGGCGAAAGACCCCGCCGGCAGTACGAAGAAGATCGCCGAGACGTTTCGCGAGGCGGCGACGATTGCCGAAGGATACGGCGAGCGACTCGCGGCAGAGGGAGAGATCTGCTGGGGAGGCATGCATGGCTGGAGACATATGCTTGAACTCCTGGAGCAGGTAGACCGTCCGCAGACCGTGGGCTTTCAGGCAGACATGGCGCACTCCCTGCTGTACACGCTGGGGTATAACGCTCCCGAAGATCGGTTGCTACCCGAAGGCTTCGACTGGATGGATCAGAATGTTTTGATGGCCGCTCTGACGAAGCTGACCGATGCGCTTCGGCCGTGGACCGTCGACTTCCATGTCGCGCAGAACGATGGAACGGTTCATGGAACGGGCTCACACGACAAGACGGGCCGGCATTGTCCAGCGAACGATCCGAACGGGAAGATGGATATCGTCAAGGTGGCCGGTCTGTGGATGAGAGAGAAAGACGGGACGCCGACGCGGGCTTTTGAGCATATCTGCTGGGACGGCTGCATGTTCCCGAACAAGACGATGACATCGCCGGATACGTGGCGCGATGTCCTGGGAACACTGATCTCGGTTCGCAACGCACATGGGTGGGATTAGGCCAATGGCAAAGAAGGCACTCAACGTAGGTTTAGTCGGATACGGCTTTATGGGCCGGACTCATTCGAACGCCTTTCTGCAGGCGCCGCGATTTTTCGATCTTCCGTATCAGCCTGTACTGAAGGCGGTGTGCGCGCGGAATGCGGATCGTGTAAAGGGCTTCGCTGAGAACTGGGGGTACCAATCGATTGAGACGGACTGGCGTGCGCTGGTTCAACGGAGCGATATCGACCTGATCGACATTGCCAGCCCGAACGATACCCACGCCGAGATTGCGGTGGCAGCGGCGAAGGCAGGGAAGATGGTTCTCTGCGAAAAGCCTCTGGGGCGGACGGCAGCGGAAGGAAAGACGATGGTGGACGCCGTCGAGTCGGCGAAGAGCCCCAACATGGTCTGGTACAACTACCGCCGTGTTCCGGCGCTGGCGTTGCTGAAGGATCTGCTGGAGGAAGGGCGCTTCGGTCGAATCTTCCACTATCGCTCGCAGTTTCTGCAGGACTGGACTATCTCAGAGGATCTTCCGCAGGGCGGCGAGGGCTTGTGGCGGCTTGATTCTTCGGTCGCGGGCAGCGGTGTCACCGGTGATCTGCTGGCACACAACATCGACATGGCGCTTTGGCTGAATGGCTCCCTTACGGAAGTCGCGGCGATGACGGAGACCTTCATCAAGGAGCGGAAGCATAGCCTGACCAACAAGGTTGAGCCTGTAGGCATCGATGATGCGAGCTCTTTTATCGGGCGCTTTCAAAATGGTTCGATGGCTTTGTTCGAAGCCACGCGGTATGCCCGCGGACACAAGGCGCTCTTCACGCTGGAGATCAATGGAGAGCGGGCCTCGGCGCGATGGGACCTGCACGATCTGCACCGGCTGGAGTTCTTCGATCATCGCGATGAGAGCAGGCTGCGGGGATGGAAGAGCATTCACATCACCGATGGAGACCACCCCTACATGAAGCAGTGGTGGGTTCCGGGGCTGCAGATCGGGTACGAGCATACGTTTATCCACCAGGTTGCTGATTTTCTCCAGGCCGTCGGAGAGAAGCGCGAAGCCGCGCCGACCTTCAAGGAAGGACTGGCGGTGGATTATGTTACGGATGCTGTTTTGAAGTCAGCGAAGACGAAGCAGTGGGAGACGATTCCACTCGTCTGATCCCAGGGGTTTCGTTTTCAAGGAGAACACTATGTTGAGCCGAACCGGAGCGCGGTTGTTTGCGCCAGCGATGCTAACCCTCACCTCTCTTGCAGCACTTGGTGTTTCGAGTGTCGGTGGCCAACAGCCTGCGCCACCTGCGGCGGGTGGAAGCCGCTTTGTGCAGCCCGAACCGATCGACTTCAACGATCACAAAGGGTGGACGCAGATCTTCGATGGCAAGAGCCTGGCGGGGTGGGATGGTCCCTCCGAGGTATGGCATGTGGAAGATGGCGCGATTGTAGGCGTATCGAGTGACGCGCATCCCTCCGGAACGACAAACATCATCTGGCGAGGCGGAGAGGTGGGGAACTTCAGGCTGCGGGTGGAGATGAAGCTGGAAGGGAAGGGAGCCAATGGCGGCATCCAGTACCGCAGCGAAAGCATTGCGCCCCAACCGCACCAGCCTTCGCCTGAGCGTCTCGCCCAGATGACCGACGAGCAGAAGCAAAGAATGAAGAAGAGTGAAGCACTGTTGCAGCAGCACGCGAAGTGGAATCTGACCGGGTACCAGGGCGACTTCGATTACAACAATCGCTACACCGGCCAGCTTTATGAGCAGGACAGCCCTCGCGGGATTATTGCGTGGCGCGGCCAGGTGGTGGCTACCGAACCTGGTGTAAAGCCTCGCCTGCTGGCGACACTGGGAAGCTCCGACGAGCTGAAGGCGTATATCAAGCCGGGCGAATGGAACCAGGTGGAGATTATCGCCGATGGCCACACGCTGACCCACATCGTGAACGGGCACGTGATGGCAGTCCTGGTGGACACGGATCCGAAGTTCTACAGGGCGAAGGGGCTGCTTGCTTTAGAGATCGAGGGAGGCGGCGACCTGAAGATCTCTCATCGCAACATCTGGCTGAAGAAACTGCCGTAAACGGCGGCTGCTGGGACATGAAATACTCACGGTTGCTGATTTGCATTTCGAAAGCACGCCGGCCGTGCGTGGAAGGTGTGCCGCAACCAGGAGAGTAGCGATGCCATCATGGAATTCGCGTGAAGAACTGCTGGGTCAGGTAGGACGGCTGTCGCAGGTGGGAGGGATCTCGCCCTTTGTTCATGCGGATGGCAAAGCGAAGGGAACCGGCACACTGCGGGTCCGCACGGCACGAGGCCTCGAGTTCTGGGTGGTCCCTGATAAAGGGATGGACATTTATGAAGCTAGCTACCAGGGGCGCTCGTTATGCTGGCATTCGCCTACAGGAATGGTGCATCCGTCGTACTTCTCCAGCCGCGGCCTTGAGTGGCTGAAGGGATTCACTGGCGGACTTCTGACCACATGCGGGCTGGCAGCAGCAGGTGCCCCTTCGCGGGATGAGGGCGAAGACCTGGGTCTGCATGGCTCCATCTCGAATACGCCTGCGGAGAACGTCAGTTGGTCGGAGACCTGGGAGAAGGATGATTGCATCCTCCAGGTTTCGGGCAGCGTGCGGGAGACTTCAGTCCACGGGCCGAACCTGGTCTTGCAGCGAACCGTCACGACTTCCTTGAACCGTGCATCGTTCGCGATCCATGATGTCGTCGAAAACCAGGGAGTGAGGACGACGCCTCTGATGGTTCTCTACCACTTCAACTTCGGCTACCCGTTGCTTACTCCAAAGGCAAGGGTCTATGCACCTTCGAAGAAGGTCGAGCCCATCGATGATTTTTCGGCCGCAAGCGTGAACGAGTGGGACCTCTTCGATTCTCCGCGGATGGGACAGGGAGAGAGAGTCTATTTTCACGAGATGGAGAGCGGCACAGCGGATCGAGTGACCGTGGTGCTGGTGAGCGATGGGAACGACCCGAGCTTTGGTGTCGAGCTGAGTTACGATCCGACGACATTGCCGAAGTTCAATCAGTGGAAGATGACGGGCGTCAATCATTTCGTGCTTGGGCTCGAACCCGCGAACTGCAACACGCGGGGAAGAGAGCACGAACGCAAGCAGGGGACGCTCCAGTTTCTGGCTCCGGGAGAGCGGAGAGAGTTCCATCTGGAGATTCGAGTTCTTGAAGATGCGAAGAGCGTAGACGAGGCGATCCAGGCAGCCGGGGCGCGTCCCTGAAGGCGCACTAGAAGTTAAGACGGTCGATATTTGTTTTATCGATGATCATGGGCTTGCCGAGGATGATCTCACTTCCGTGCACATCGAGAGGGCCAAGTCTCCCCGCCTGGATGGAAGTCGCGTCCGCTGCAATTTTCTTCTGGGATGCGAGCCACCCGGCATATACGGTGAGATAGCCGAGGTCTCTCGTGTTCCATAAGACGATGGTCTGGACGACTCCCTTGTGGATGTAAGGGCGGCAGATGGTGGGCAGCGAAAGGCCGATGACGTCTACGTCGCGTCC
The DNA here is from genome assembly GCF_004217555.1 of Edaphobacter modestus. Classification (GTDB taxonomy): domain Bacteria; phylum Acidobacteriota; class Terriglobia; order Terriglobales; family Acidobacteriaceae; genus Edaphobacter; species Edaphobacter modestus. Next base: position 2,911,489 of record NZ_SHKW01000001.1, on the reverse strand, counting down.
TGACTGCTGAACGGCTTCGGCTGCTCCAGGAACGGCGGGAGCGGAGATGGCGATAACGAGCTTTACCTCGCGATACACCTTAAGAATATTCTGCGTCTGCGTGAAGGCCTTATCGCGGTCATCGTCGCTTGGCAGCACAGTCATCAGCTTCAACTGCGGATACTTTTCGGCGACCCTGGATTTGATGAAGGCGATCCACTGGTTTTGATTCTCGGCGCTGAGTGCGCCGGTAATGATGGCGAACTGTCCCTTGCCGGAGAGGAGGCGTGCGCCTTCGTCGGTAAGGGTGTTCGCGATGGCTTCGGGCGTGGCCTGGTTGAGGAAGTAGTCCCGTGCATCGGGCTCAGCATCGGCGTCCCAGGTGAGCACGGCGATATGATGCTGACGCGCCTTCCGCAAAACGGTCGAGATGCTGCCTTTGTTCTCCACGGCGACGACGACGGCATCGACTCCGCGCGTGATCCAGCTTTCGACCAGCTCGTTTTGCAGGGAGGCATCGAGACTTGTGGGGCCGTCCCAGATGAGATCGACTCCAAGCTTTTGGGCGGCCTCTTCCGCTCCTGCGCGGGCGCTGAGGAAATACGGATCTCCTTTTGCCTTGGGCATGACGGCAATGACGGGGCGGTGATGTTGCCCTGAAACGCTGGTGCGGGAAGAACGGAGATGATGGATGACCAGGACGACTGCGAAGAGAGTACAGGCGCTCGCTGCGAGGAGAATTGTTTTTCTGTGGCGAAGTGCGTGTTCGGAGAAGGTGCGAATGTTTTCGTGGAGAAGATCGATTGCGACAACAGATATCAGGAGCACTCCCGTGAGGACACCCGTCGCTTCAGAGGGAGCCGCCAGGAGATGCAGGCCATTTTGAAGAACGCAGAGAAAGAGAAGCCCGAGGACCGTTCCGAAGAGATTGCCGCGTCCACCAAAGACCGAGGTTCCGCCGATGACGATGGCAGTGATTGCCTGAAGTTCGAAGCCGGTGCCGAGATCGGATTTAGCCAGCCCAAGATGGGCTACATAGATGATTGCGGCGAGACCGGCGATTGCTCCCGACAGGAGATAGACGAGGGACAGATACCTGCGGACGGGGATGCCGGCGTAGTGTGCACCCTCGGAGTTCAGCCCAATGGCGTAGAGTCCCCGCCCTATGACAGACCGGTGGAGAAGAATGCCGTAGACAAGAATGAAAAAAGCGAAGAGGAAGACCTGGACAGGAATCTTCCAGAGATATCCCTGGCCTAGCAGGAGAAAATCATGCGGATAGCCGGTAAAGCTTTCGGAGGCGCGAGTAATCCCTTCAGCGATTCCTCGATATAAGGAGTAGGTGCCAAGCGTGATGATGAGGGCGGGGAGATGGAGACCGGCAATCAGAACCGCATTGATGGCGCCGCATAAGCAGCCGATCAGCAGAGCCAGTGCGATGGCGAGAAGAATCGGCAGGTGGAGGGTGTGCCATGCCAGGCCAAAGGTCACGGCGACCAGACCGATCGTCGATCCAACGGAGAGATCGATGCCTCCGGTGATCAGGATGGGAGTGAGCGCGATGGCCAGCAGACCCAGCTCAACACTGAAACGCAGGATCTCCAACAGATTCCCCCAGGTGAGGAAGGCCGGCGAGCCCAGGGAAAAGATAACTCCTTCGATGAGGAGCGCTCCGACCAGGATCCATTGCATGCCTGAGAGTTTGAGCTTAGGTCGGAAGAGTGTATTCATTGTCTCTGCTGCGAAGCTGAAGTGTGTCGCCGGCGACGGCAATCAGGATGATGCCACCCTGAATCGCTTTTTCCCAATATGCGTTGATTCCAAGAAATGTGAGAGCAGAACCGATACAACCTAACAAGACAACTCCAAGTACAGTTCCGGTTATTGTCGCGGAACCTCCCGTGATTGCTGCTCCGCCGACTGCGACGGCGGCGATAACTTTCAGCTCGAGCCCCAGGCCGGAGTTGCTGGGAACCTGGTTGAAACGAACGGAATTAAGAACGGCAGCAAGCCCGGTGAATGCGCCGGTCAACAGGAAGACGCTGAAGACAACGCGGCTTGTGTCGATTCCTGCCATATGGGCAGCGGCTTTGTTCGAGCCCGTCGCTATCACGTCCCTGCCTATGCGAAGGTGGTGCAGACCTAAAGCGGTGACGACGGTGATGAAGACAACAATCAATAGGCATAGAACAGTGTAGGTTCGTTGCGATTGTCCGAACCATTGGAACTGGCGTGGGAGACCCTGTATCCATGAGCCCTGCGTATACCAGCGAAGACCGTCGCGGAGCGCGACCATGGTTGCCAGGGTGGCCACGATGGAGGGGATTCGAAGATATGCGATGAGAGCGCCGTTGAGGGCGCCGCAGATCGCGCCGACCGCACAGGCGAAGAAGGCGCAGAGAGGAATGGGGAGGCCCCGGTTGGCGCAGAGTCCCATGACAACGCTGCAGATTGCGAAGATGGAGCCGACGGAGATGTCGATCTGGCCGGTCAGAATCACCATCGTCATGCCAACGGCGATCATCATGACCGGCATGTTTGCCAGAAACAGATCGATGAGATTGGCGCCATTGAAGTAGCCGGTGGTTCGCCACGCCAGCACTAGCATGAGCGCAACGATGGTGAGGAAGACACCGATCTCCCTGGTGCGCATGTTCATTGCTGGAGCGCCTCTCCGCAGAGCGCGTTCGGATGTCCGAAGGCCAGTGCCATGATCTTCGCCTGCGTCGCTTCGCCACGAGTGAGCGTGCCGACGATCGTTCTCCCACGAAACACGGCGATGCGGTCGCACATTCCGAGGATCTCGGGAAGCTCGGAGGAGATCAGAATGACTGCGACCCCCCGCTCGGCCATTTGTACGATCAGCTCGTGAATCTCAGCCTTCGAGCCGACGTCGACACCCTGAGTCGGTTCGTCGAGAATCATGAGTCGAGGATGGATCGCCAGCCATCGTGCGAGCGCGACCTTCTGCTGATTTCCACCGGAGAGAGTGCGCGCGGCGACGGAAGGACCTGACGCTTTGATATGCAGATCGCGAATATAGCTCTGCCCCTGGTCCTCTTCTTTCGACCTCTCGATCAACCCCCGGTGAGACACCTCCCTGAGGTTGGCCATACTGATGTTTTCCGAGATTGCCATCTCCTGAATGAGTCCGTGCTGCCTTCGATCTTCGGGAAGGTAGCCGATGCCCAGGCGTATCGCCTGTGCCGGAGAGGTGATGCGCACCGGTGTCTCGAAGAGCTCAATTGTGGAAGCGGCCGGCGAGAGTCCGAAGAGAGTCCGGGCGACCTCTGTCCGTCCTGAGCCGACGAGGCCGGCGAAGCCAAGAATCTCCCCTCGTTTCACCGCGAAGGATACATTCTGCAAGCCCAGCGCTGGATTGGACAGACCCTCAACCTTGAGCGCAGTCTCGCGAACGGGCACGTCACGCTTGGGAAAGATGGACGCAAGGGAGCGGCCGACCATCAACTCGATGAGATCCCTTCGATCCACGCTCGCAGCCTCTCTGCAGGTGATCGTACTGCCGTCACGCAGCACGGTAATGCGATCTGCGATTGCCTGAATCTCTTCGAGCCGGTGGGATATATAGACGATTCCGACGCCCTCGCCGCGCAGCTGCCGAACCAGCCGGAAGAGGTTCTCGACCTCACGTTCGCCGAGCAAGGCGGTGGGTTCGTCCATGAACAGGATGGTGGCGTTTGAGCCGATGGCCTTGGCGATCTCTACGATCTGCTGCTCGGCCATGCTCAGGGAGGAAGCGAGCCTGCGAGGATCGAGGTTCGTTCCCAGGCGAAGAAGCAGCTCGCGAGCCTGGGAGTAGCGGCTCTTCCAGTTGACTCGCCATGTGGCACTGCTCTCCAAAAACATCGCGATGTTCTCCGCGACGGTCAGATGAGGGAAGAGGAGAGGCTGCTGGTAGATGGCGGCGACTCCAAGCGAGCGTGCATGTTCGGGAGTGTTGCGGGTGACGAGGTGGCCGCGAATCCTCAGCTCGCCTGAGTCAGGACTGAGGGCACCGGTTACGATCCTGGTGAAGGTCGATTTGCCAGCACCGTTCTCTCCGATGAGCGCATGGACCTCGCCCTCGACCAGGTCGAAGGAGACGCCTTTGAGGGCGTGAACTCCGGCAAAACTTTTTGTGATCGAGGCGGCGCGGAGGAGTGTTCTTGTTGTCATGAGCGAGTAGGAGGCCGCGAGATCCGACATCGGTCCGATTCAATGAGACGTCTCACATTAGTGCGGAGGCTGAATCCTTGTCAACGGGTTCGCGCGGCGCGCCGCCTGGGTGGGTTTCCAGAGGCGCTGGCCTGAAGCTGGAAGTTGCTGGAGGATTCACGGACGGTAAGGGTGGCGGGCAGACGAACTCTCTCGCGTCGTCCCTCGTTCTGACCTTTCTCAATCCGATCCAGAAGCACCTCGATTGCCTTGTATCCCATGTCGAAGGTGGGCTGCACGACGGAGGTGATCGCCGGCCGAAAGAAATCTTCGGCAGTGATCTCATCGAAGGTGACGAACGCAAAGTCCCTGGGGGTGCTCAACCCTATGCTATAGAGACTCCTCAAGGCTGCCAGGCCGGTCACTCCATTTGTGGCGAAGAGGGCAGTGGGTCTCCCGCCCGGGCGAAGCATTCCGTTTTGACAGAGCCTGGCAACCTCATCCTGTTCGAAGCTGCCGTTCCAGATAAGGGAACGCTGGAGAGGGATGGAGCTTTTTTGCAGAGCCTGACGATATCCCCGTACTCGCTCCTGCTCGTTACGAAGGGTGAGGGGACCGGTTATGATTGCGATCTCTTTGTGGCCGCAGCTCATCAGGTGCGAGATTGCCATCTCGGCCGCGCCACAGTCATCCACGCATACGGAATCCACGTCAAGATCCACGGGCAGGCGATCGAGACATACCACAGGAAATGCGGAGCTGATCGCGTTCCATCGCTCCGGTGTCAACTCTTCTCCGCTGGCGGTGACCAGCAGCATGCCCTCGATTCTCTGAGCCCGGAGGAGAGCGAACATCTCCGACTCGCGCTCGGGGCTGCCTTCGGAGTCGAGTACGATCAAAAAATATCCGCGCTCCCGCGCCGCGCATTCCGCGCCCCGAATGATCTTGGGAAAGAATGGAATGGTGATGTCGGGAACAACGATTCCGAGCGTGCGGGTTCTGTTTGTCTTCAGGCTGCGAGCAATCAGGTTGGGCTGGTAGTTCAGCACCCGGATTGCCTCAAGAACCTTCTGCCGGGATCGTTCGCTCACACGCGTCGACCCACTGATCACGTTGGAAACAGTGCCTGAAGAAACACCAGCGAGCTTTGCCAGTTCCTTTTGTGTTGGCAGCATAATGGACAAATCCTACATGAAGGCCTGTTCGAGACCGGTCTCGGCAGCTTGACAGAAAGCAATCTTTTTTGGAGCGTCTCAGTCAAACTTAGTCGTCGGCCAGAACTAACTTTGAGTATTCACACCTAACTATAGAGCGGGCGCCACTTAGTACACTTCCGGCCTGGAGAAATCTCTTGACAGTCGTCGGGCCGCCCGCATAGCATCCCCAATTAAAATGAGACGTCTCATTAAAATTTCCCTACCTTCGAGGAGAAACGGCATCCAAAGGGAAGAAGGGCGTCTAAGACTTCAGCCCGTACATCCGGTTGAAGAAATCAGGTGGATCGGAACTCGATTAGCTCCTCAAAATCGCTGACAAATTCATGACAGGTGCAGTTCAATAGAGATCATGGTCAAAAAAGTTAAATCGGCAGGCAATACCTCACGCGCGGTCTGGATCGGAACTCTTGCGTTGGGGGGCGGACTCGTCATCGCGTCTTCGGCGGCGCTCGCTTCGACTGCATTCCAGCAGGGCGCTCAGCCGCAGGCCGCCCAGTCGCAAGCTAAGGGTGAATCGCAATACCCGCAGCTTCCGGAAGGACCTGGAAAGCAGACGCTGGTCCGGGTCTGCAGCAGGTGTCATTCGCCGACCAACGTGATTGCGAACGGGCAGAGTCGACAAGGCTGGGAAGATACCATCACGAAGATGGTGGGCCTTGGCGCTACCGGATCGGATGAGGACTACACCGAGATTCTCGACTACCTCGTTAAGAGTTTTCCGCAGGTGACGTCGAAGATCAATATGAATAAGGCGACGGCGGCCGATATTGAAAAGCAGCTTGGCTTCTCGGCCAAGCAGGCCGAGGATATCGTTGCTTACCGGCAGAAGAACGGCAACTTCAAATCCCTGGAAGATCTCCAGAAGGTACCGCAGATGAACGTGATGGAGATTACCGCGCGAAAGAATCGCATGACGTTCGAGTAGAGGCGAAGGGGCACAAAAGGCGGGACTCCCGATAAGGCTCCTTCGCCCAGATCACCACCCCAGGCGAACCAGCCCCGCGTCTACCAGTTCGGAGCCTTCATCCGGTTCTGACCGTTCCCAACCGCGCAGAAAATGCGCCAGAAAAAAAGCAGGACTCCGACTGGCTCGAAGATCCCAGGCGCAACCAGTGCGCTGATCGGCTCACTCTCGTCCTTGTGCTCGCAGGTCAGCCTGAATCTGCCCTTCGGCAGGTCGATAATTAGAGATCGTGAAGACCTTCGGTTCGGTAATACTCCGCCAGCTTCTGACGAAGCCTTCCCACCTGGATCCGGACGGTTGAGTTTTGCTGGGGATCGTAGGACGCTGGCTTGCCCAGACCTTCAATCGCGACGACATATTCCTTGAGTTGGTCTGCTTCGCCTCCCGCCACTTTTTCAGCGAGGTAGGTCAGCAATTTACGAAGAACTTCTATTGTCAATGATTCCGTCAGAAATCAAGTTTGCGACGTCGGCTGCGCAGGTCGTCACACCACTTGGGCGAGGTGCTCGATTTGCTGAAGGTGATGGAGGTCATGCCCCGCGATGGTCTCGACGATGGTCCACAGGATCATGGTGCCGCGTTCGGGGTGGGTCGTCGGATGGTGACGATCGTCTTCGGTAACCGTTGTAAGGAACTTGAGGTTCCAGTTTCGCGCGGCAGCAAAAAGGTCGAAGGCTGATTTCAGGTCGTAGGAGGCGTAGCGCTTCGCCCAGATGCTCTGGTCGAACGGCTGGATGATATGGTGCCCTTCAGCGAGGGTCTGACGCAGACGAAAGGCGAAGACCATCTCGCAGTCCGCCAGGTGAGCGATGCTCTCGCGGATGCTCCATTTGTCGGGCTCAGGATTGCGGTCGGCCTGGGCCGGCGAGAGAGGATCAATGAGGGCATGGAGCCGCTCGACTGTCGCGGTAATGACCGGGATCGGATCCTGGTCCCCGAGAGACTTCGCGTATGGATTAAGCTCCATGGCCTGACGGTATCACGGAGCGGAACCGATGTCGTCGGCGATGTGTCACAGTATCGTAAGGTTTATGCTTCGTGATGCCATGGGTCATAGGTTCCGATGCTCCAGAGGTGACCTTCGAGATCGCGACAGGTAAAACTCCGACCGCCATAGTCCATGTCGCGGATGTCGAGGACCATCTCGGCACCTGCGTTTTTCGCCGCAGAATAGGTCGCGTCGGCATCGGGGACGAGGAGATAGATGCCGGTGGTCTCGCGAAGACCGATCTCATCGGGCTGCACCATGAGCTTGCCGTACTCGCTGGCTCCGTCGACTGAGCCGAGCATCACCATGCCGCCTTCCCCAAGAGTGAGTTGTGCGTGGGCGACTGTGTTATCGGCGTTGGTGTAAACCGCGTTCTTTTGAAATCCGAAGGCGCGGATGAGCCAGTCGATTGCGGCATGGGCATCGCGATAACGAACACTGGGAATGGCTGTTGAACGGGTCGGCGTCGTCATGGTCTTTTAGGATGCTCTCTCACCGCGATAAGGTATCGTGAAATCGGACCGCCCGCGGAAAACGTCAGGAATCGAATGCGAGAAGGCTCACATGTGTTTGATCCTCCTCGCAATGGATCGAACGCATGGCGCGACGCCGATTGCGTTACCGTGGTCACGTGCTGAGACCCACGACTTGACGGATGTACTGCGGGGCTACCGCCTCCCGCAGCATGAAACCGGCTACATCGGCCCGAGGGATGCTGAAGCCGCCTTTCGGCAGATGACCCGCGACGACACGCGGTTTGCCGGTAGCAGGAGCATCGAGAAGGCGCGGAGGCCGGAGGATGGTCCAGGCAAGATCGGACTGGATCATCTCCTGCTCGCTTTCGCGATGGTCGATCGTGACGTTGCGGAAGAGCGTATTCGACATGACCGAGAAGACAAGCCCCCCTTCCCCGAAGAGGAAGGCCGTGGAGACGTGGATGAAGCGGTCCACTCCGGTCGAGCGCATGGCCTTGACCAGAACGCGGCCGAAGTCGCGTCGCAGGTGGGTGCGGCGCAGCGTGGTAGGGCCGAAGGCGGAGAGGACCGCATCGCTGCCCTCGATGGCGGCGGCCATCTCGTCCGCGTTAAAGAGGTCGCCACCGATGACCCGCAGGCGCGAGCTGGTCTGGGCGACCTTTTTAGGGGCGCGGGCAAAGGCTGTGACCTCGTGGCCCTGTTCGAGGGCGAGAGGAAGAAGGAGGCGGCCGATGCCGCCGGTTACTCCGAGGATCGTGAGTCGCATGTCTGTTTGTCTCCCTTACCGGTGAAAGAGGTTTTGGTGGTTACCGAGCTGGCTGGGCTCCGGGGATCTGGACGCCGATCTGACGAAGCACGCCGATCTGGTCCAGCTGCAGCCATAACTCGGCGATCTTGCCGTCTTCGAAGCGATAAAAGACGTTTGCGCGCTGGGTAATGGGCTTGCCCGTGGGCGGAATGCCCCCGATCGGCGCGGTGTTGGTGGCCGTCATGGTCCACCGGGCAGCGGCCTTGTCGCCGTTGACGATGATGTCGTCAATCGTGAAGTGGTGATCGGGGAACATGGCGTGAACGCGCTCGACGGTCTGCTGGACGTCGGCGAGTCCGGTGGAGTCGCCGTTCGGGGTATGGGCGACTGCATCGGCGGTGAAGAGCTCTGGCAGAAGGCCGGACTGGCGCTGGTTGAGGCATTGGTCGTAGAAGGAGTGGATGGTGGTGGCCTGATCGGTGATGACGGACATGAGGGAACTCCTTTGTTTCGTTTAGGTGGTGGTTCGAAATGCGCGAGGTAGCTTCATGTGTCCAGATATTCAATATATGAACATGTATCAAATATGTCTTTATACTGTCAATATGGCGAAAGGCTTTAAGGCTGACGAGAAGCGGGTCTATGAATCGCCGGCACGGCAGCGCCAGGCCGATGAGACCCGCAGGAGGGTTGCGGCTGCGGCGCGGACGCTTCTGAAAGAGACCGGATATGCGGGGATGACGATCCCGGCAGTGGCGAAGGCCGCTGGGGTGGCGGTGCCTACGGTGTATGCGATCTTCGGGTCGAAGAAGGGGATTGTGTCGGAGCTGCTGGACGCGGCGCGATTCGGGGAGGCGTTCCAGGCGCTCATCGCTGAGGTGGTGAAGGTGACCGATCCGCTGGCGCGGCTGGGGTATCCGCCGCGTATCGCCCGGCAGATCTACGAGTCGGAGATTCCGGTCGAAAATCTTCTGCGAGGAGCGGGTATGGTGGCTCCGGAGCTGGCGGCCGTGGAGGACGAGCGCAACTGCCAGCGATATGACTCGCAGGAGATGATTATCGACGGTCTGGAAAGGGCGAAGCTGCTGAGACCGGGATTGAGTCGTGATGCAGCACGAGCAGTCCTGTGGACGCTGACGAGTCGCGAGGTTTTCCGGATGCTCGTGAGAGAGCGGGGATGGACGGGCGATGCGTATGAGGCGTGGCTGAGGAACGCGTTGCGGCGAGAGCTGGTGGGGCAATGATGGACGTGATCTTACATCTTTTCCTGCACGATCTCCCTGCGAAGGTTGAATCCCTCTTCTAACAGAGGTGGCTGGAAGTACTTGGAAATGGCTCGGAACTCTGGTTCGGTGGTGGTGGCATAGTAGAGTCCTTCAGGTTTGCCCTCATTTCGTTTTCTTAGCCGGACGAGGCAGGTTTCTTCGGGGATGTCGAGGTAGTGCAGGAGATGGTTGGAGCCTGCCGCTTCGAAGAGAGAGCGCACCCAGGCTCGTTCTCTTGGCGTATTTCCAGCGAAGTCAAGGACAACTGAGGTTCTGGCTTGAGAATCTCGATAATCAGAGGCGCCATGACGGACCGGCAGCGTCGCGACCACTTGAGATAGTCATCGAAGGTTCGGATACCGTCGCTGAGGCGGGAGAGCCAGAGATCTTCAGACAGAAAGACGGCTCGTTGCTCGTCGGCGATCTGTCGGGCAAGAGTGGTCTTGCCGGCGGCAAGTCTTCCGCAGAAAAAGTGCAGTGTGGGTGAATGTCGATTCACGTTCGATCTCCATTCTGTAATCGAGAAAGGTTGGCGAAGCCACCGGGTGACGCGATTGTAGGACAATAAGAGAAGCAATAGAGGACTCTTGATGGCTGATGAACGCGTGGTAGGGATTGACCTGGGGACGACGAACTCCCTGGTGGCGTACATGCAGGGGGAGACGCCGACGGTGATTCCGGGTGAGGACGGGGTGCCGCTGGTTCCGTCGGTGGTGGCGTGGACCGATGATGGTGTGAGGGTGGGGAATGCGGCGCGAGCGACGCTGATGTCGGATTCGGCGAGCGCGGTCTATTCAGCGAAGCGTTTGATGGGACGCGATATCGCGGATGTGCAGGACGAGTTGAAGCTGTTTCCGTTCAAGCTGGCAGACGGGCTGAAGCCCGGCGAGGTTCTGAAGGTGAGCGTCGGCGGGTTGATGCTGACGCCTCCCGAGATTTCAGCGTATGTGCTGATGCAGTTGAAGAAGAATGCGGAGAGGTTCTTTCAGGCTCCCGTGACGAAGGCTGTGATCACGGTTCCCGCATACTTCAACGACGCGCAGCGGCAGGCGACGAAGGACGCGGGCAGGATCGCGGGGCTTGAGGTGTTGCGGCTGGTGAATGAGCCGACGGCGGCGGCGCTGGCGTATGGGCTCGACAAGAACAAGGACGGGCTGATTGCCGTTTACGACTTTGGTGGTGGAACCTTCGATATCTCGATCCTGAAGCTGCATGAAGGGATCTTCGAGGTGATCGCGACAGGCGGCGATACTCACCTGGGTGGCGACGATATAGACAACCTGCTGATTGCGATTGCCCTGGACGATATTGCGGGAGATCTTGGCGAGGATGTTCGCGGCAATGGGGAGGCGGTGCAGGCGATCCGCAAGGCGGTGATCGAGGCGAAGATTCGCTTGTCGGATGCCGAGAGCGCGAAGCTGGATGTGGTGTTGCCGAGCGGCAAGCAATATCTGCGCGAGATCACGCGGGAGCAGTTTGAGAACTTGATTGCGGGCGTTATTGCACGCACGGCTGGACCTTGCCGGCAGGCGCTGAAGGACTCGGGGCTGGACGCTTCGGCGATCGACGAGGTGGTCCTGGTCGGCGGATCGACGCGAATTCCTGCGGTGCGACGGCTGGTGGATGAGGTCTTCGGGCTGGGTGCGCGGGGCAGGAAGCCGCACACGGAGCTCAATCCGGATGAGGTAGTGGCGCTTGGAGCGGCAGTACAGGCGGAGATTCTGAGCGGCAGTGATTCAAAAGCCATTGAAGATCTGCTGCTGCTGGATGTGACTCCGCTGTCGCTGGGGATTGAGGCGCTCGGCGGTGTGGTGGCAAAGATCATTCAGAGGAATTCGACGATTCCGGCGAGTGCGACGGAGCACTTCACGACTGGAGTGGATGGACAGACGAATGTAGCGATCCATGTGGTGCAGGGAGAGCGTGAACTGGCGAAGGATTGCCGGTCGCTGGCTCGTTTCGACCTGAAGGGGATTCCTCCGATGACAGCGGGGCTGCCGCGCATCGAGGTGAAGTTCCTGATCGATGCGAATGGGATTCTGCATGTGAGCGCGCGGGAGCAGAGGAGCGGCAAGGAGGCCGAGGTCGAGGTGAAGCCGACCTACGGGCTGACGGATGAGCAGGTGGAGGAGATGATCCTGTCCTCGTTCGATAACGCCGAGGAGGACATTCACGCGCGTCAGGTGATTGAGGCGAAGAATGAAGCGGAGACGATTCTGGCGGCGGTGGAGAAGGGCAGGAAGCATGAGGCCTGGCAGCAGCTGACGTCGGATGAGATCGAAAAGATCAACGCCGAAGAGAATGAGCTGAAGGCCTCAGTGATGGGGGGCGATTACAAGTTGATTCGCACTGCCATTGAGAGATTGGATAAGGCGACGCGGAGGTTCGCGGAGCTGATGATGGATTCGGCGGTGACCGGCGCACTGGGCGGCAAGACGATGGCGGCCGCAGGTGAGAGCATAGGAGAGGGACCAACGGCTCCGCATCCGTTTGCGAAGGCACAGGTAATGAGTGCCGAAGAAGAGACTGCTGCGATTGAAGGTTCGATAAAGGAAGAGGCTACGGCCGGAGAGTCGACGGAAGATTAAGAGATGAGTGAGATCAACAAGGACCAGGTTGTGGATTTGTCGAAGCCTGCTGGCGAGGGAATGGTTCGGGTGACGTTCGAGCCCGAGGGCCGGACAGTGGAGTTTGCGTTTGATTCGCTGCCCTACGACGGGCATGGGGAGCCGATGTCGTTTCTGGACGTGGCGGAGAACTTTGGGATCTTTCTGGATCACGCATGTGGTGGGGTTTGCGCTTGCACTACCTGCCATCTCTGGGTGAAGGACGGCGCCAAAGGAATCAGCGAGCCTGAGGACAAGGAATTGGACCGGATGGACACAGCAGCCGATCTGCAATTGAACTCACGGCTGGGCTGTCAGGCTGTGATTGAAAAGCCGGGGACCTATGTGGTGGAGATTCCGAAGTGGAATCGGAACTACGTGCAAGAGGGCAAGCCGGCCATGGTGAAGCAGGACTAACGATTTGCGTTGCGTGAGGAGACGAAGATATGCCGCGTGAGATTGACTGGACCGATTCCGAAGAGATCGGCATTCAACTGCAGGAGAAGTTTCCGGATCTCGATCCCTATACGGTGCGGTTCACAGATCTGCACCAGTATGTGACTGAACTGCCGGGATTTGTGGGTGATCCAGCGAAGTCGAACGAAGGGATTCTGGAGGCGATCCAGACGGCCTGGCATGAAGAGTACGAGGACGCGAAGTAGAAGACAGCGGCCACGGAACGGTCTAATGTAGTTTCCATGTTTAAGGCACTGTTCTGCTTTGCGCTGCTGGCGGTGGGGGCGGGATCTGCGCAGCAAGCTGCCACTGGCGACTCAACGGTTCTCGTTCTCAACCGCGTCGAAAAGACCCGTCCTCTGCCCAACGGCTTGAGCGCGACCATCAGCGGGGTGATGGTGGAGATTACTGCGCTGCGTCCGGATGTAATTCGCGTGCGCGTGGGGCGCAACAAGACTCTTCCGGAGGATGCTTCGTGGGCGGTTCTCCCAGAGGCGCGAAGGGCTGCGAGTTCGGTTGAGGCGGATTCAAGTGCCGAGGCTGTGGGCTTTCATACGGCGGCGCTGCGAGTCTCGCTCGATCGCCGCAGTGGGATGCTGCGCGTGACCGATACCGCAGGACATCTGCTGCAGCAGGATATGCGGCCAGTGGAGTTTCACGGCTCGTCGTTCCGGCTGTACAAGACGATGCAACCCGACGAACACTTCTTTGGGCTTGGGGATAAGACCGGGCCGCTCGACCGGCGCAATCAGGCGTTTACGGACTGGAACACGGACGCGTTTGGATTTCAGGAATCGACGGATCCGATCTACAAGAGCATTCCTTTCTTCATCAGCTTTAACGAAGGGCGGGCGGTGGGAGTGTTGTTTGACAACACCTTCCGCTCGAGCTTCGACTTCGGCAAGGAGATGGCGAACGCGTACTCGTTTGGAGCTCCGGATGGTCCGCTGGACTACTACGTCTTCTATGGACCGACGCCGAGGAAGGTGGTCGAGACATATGCGTGGCTGACGGGGCCGAGTCCGCTGCCTCCGCTGTGGTCGCTGGGGTTTCAGCAGTCGAGGTACAGCTATTACCCGGAGTCACGATTGATGGCTGTCGCAGACCGTTTGCGCGAGGACAGGATACCGGCAGACGCGCTCTATCTCGATATCGACTACCAGAAGGAGAACCGGCCTTTTACGGTGGATGAAGTTCGGTTTCCTCATTTTTCATCGATGATCGAGGAGCTGGCGAAGAAACACTTTCACGTAGTGGTCATTACCGATCTGCATATTGCAAATCTTCCGGGTTCGGGATATGCGCCTTACGATACGGGCGCCGCGGGGGACCACTTCGTGAAGAACGCGGACGGTTCAACCTACGTTGCACCAGTGTGGCCGGGGCCTGCGGTCTTTCCGGACTTTACGCAGGCGCAGAGTCGCGCGTGGTGGGGAACGCTGTACGATGGCTTCTACAAGGAGGGTGTTGCAGGCTTCTGGAATGACATGAACGAGCCTGCCGTGTTCAAGACGCCGACGAAGACGATGCCCGATACGGTGCAGCACCGGATCGACGAGCCTGGTTTCAAGCCGCGTACGGCGACGCACCTGGAGATTCACAATGTCTTCGGGATGCAGAACACGCGCGGCACGTACGAGGGGCTGCTGAAGCTGAAGCCGGATCAGAGGCCGTTCGTGCTGACGCGAGCGAGCTATGCGGGTGGACAGCGTTATGCGGCGACGTGGACAGGAGATAACTCCTCGACGTGGAACCACCTTCGCATGACGACGCCGATGCTGCTGAACCTTGGATTATCCGGGTTCGGGATGAGCGGCGCGGATGTAGGAGGATTCGCGGGGACTCCGCAGCCGGACCTGCTGACGAAGTGGCTGGAGATGGGGACTTTTCAACCGATCGATCGCGATCACACCGCGAAGGGAACGGGGGACCAGGAGCCGTGGGTGCATGGCATCGTACAGGAGGCGATCCGGCGGAGATACATCGAAGAGCGGTATCGACTGATGCCTTACCTCTACACGATGGCGGAGGAGATGTCGCGAACGGGGATGCCGATCGTGCGGCCGCTCTTTCTGGATTTTCCGAATGCGACGCCGGATGGCCATCCCCTGGATCTCGATGCGGGGGGAGAGTTTTTGTTCGGTCCCGATCTTCTGGTGGCTCCGTCGCCTTATCCCGACGAGCTTGATCCTTACGAGCTGAAGCTGCCCCCTGGCGATTGGTACGACTACTGGACTGGCAAGCTGACGGCGCGGGTGACGAGCACGTCCACGCGGGATGCGGAGCAACCGCTGGCCGTGACGCCGGCAGACTCACAGCGCACCCAGGCGGCCAAGGAGATGACTGCGCCGCCCGCATCGGAAGCACATCCCCTGATGATCACGCCCTCTCTCGAGACGCTTCCCGTTTACGTGCGCGGCGGAGCGATCCTGCCAGTGCAGCCACTGGTTCAAAGTACAGAGGAGAAGCCGGAGGGACCGTTGACGCTGCGCGTTTATGTTCCCGGGCCTGCGCGGACTGGTACTCCTGATTGCCACGGCAGTGTCTACCTGGATGACGGCATCTCCTTCGCCTTCCGAACCGGACAGTTTCTCAGGATGGATTCAACCTGTGCGCTGGTCGGCAATGAGCTGCACATACGAGTGGGTGCGCACCAGGGAAGCTTTCGGCCGTGGTGGCAAAGTCTTCGCATTGAAGTCTATGGCTGGCGCACATCGGTCTCGATCGCGACAGCCGACAATCAGCCTGTGCAACAGACCTCTGGAGGTGGCGATGCGCTTGCTTTCACTCTGCCGGACCCCGGCACGGGAGTTGAGCTTGTATTGAAGTAGGATCTTTCAACAGAAAAGCCCCGGCGAGGATGCCGGGGCTTCTCTGTGTTTGCTTCAGTCTAGGAGGGTTGAACTGCGAGGGTGTCGGCGAGTTTGAAGTGAATGACGGACTCCGAGGGGATATCGATATCGCCATTACCGGTGAGACCTGCCGCTGCCGTTCCGGCTCCTGCGCCGGCGAGGCCGCCGATCAGCAGGCCGGTTCCTCCAGTTGCGACGCCTCCGATGAGCATTCCGAGTCCACTGCCTCCACCGATGAAGGCCGCGGAGCGTTTGCCCTTGCCCTTCTTCGTGCGGGTGAGACTGCTCGTCTGAAGGGGATAGTTCGTTCCGTTCAGCGTCATCGAGGTGAGCCGAAGCTGCAGGATGGAAGCACCTTTGAAGTGACCGCGCTTGTGTGAGGCTGCCACGACGCCTCCGACAGCAGTTCCCCTGGGCACGATGAGACGGCCATTGTCTCCGATGACAGGCTCAGCGATTTCGCCGTCGAAGCGATCGCCGGCGTGATTCGTCTTCACGCTGATGTGCTGATTGATGCGGATTGCCAGTGTCGTTCCGGCAGGTATCTGCACATCGGCAGGAACAATGACCGGATTGCCAGGAGTTGGAGCCGACGCTGGAGCTTGAGCCTGGCCAACTGCTGCCATGCCGTTCTGGGAGGGGTCACTGACTGCGGGTTGACCACCTGCCACTGCGGGCGTGTTTGCCGCAACAGCGGAGGCCGGGGTTACAGTGGTCGTGATCTGCTGGCCGGTCTGGCCTGGGATAGGTGGCTGGACGGTGGTGGTTACGGTATCGCCGTTCTTGTTGACGGAGACGACCTGCTGAGCCTGGCCGGTGGATGCAGCCTGCTTCTTTGCCTGTTCGATGGCCTGATCCTGTTTTGACTTACTGCATCCGGTAAAGATTGCGGCGGACAGAATAACCGCTGTCATCCATTTCAGTGCTGGGGAGGGATTCATCGTGCCTTTCATCGTTTTTGCGGGCCTCGTTTCGTTCAGAGTCGCTAATTTTAAGAAACACACTGGAACTCGCGCTGAAACCGGCTGAACTCCAGTGTGTCCAACAGGTTGGATGCCCAGGAACCGCCGAACGACTGCCTGTACCGTGAAGGTTTAGGATGGACGTCATGAGCACTGGCGCCCCGATACGACCGCAACTCGCTTATCTGACGGAGCAGTTGAACGATCTTAAGCAGCGTGGAACCTATTTTAAACTGCGCGTCCTCGATGACGAGCAGGGACCAGTCTGCACCTACGACGGTAAGCGGGTCATCAACCTGGCGTCCAATAATTATCTGGGACTTTGCGATCATCCCAAGCTGCGCGAAGCGGCGATTGCCGCGACCGAAAAGTTCGGCGTAGGCTCGGGCGCGGTTCGCACCATCGCCGGAACCATGCACATCCACATGGAGCTTGAAGAGAAGATCGCGTCCTTCAAGGGCGTGGAGGCCTGTGTCGTCTTCCAGTCCGGCTTCACGGCGAACGCAGGCACGGTATCGAGCATTCTGGGCAAGGAAGACTTCATCATCTCCGACGAGTTGAATCACGCCAGCATCATCGATGGGGCACGGCTTTCGCGCGCGAAGATCAAGGTCTTCCGGCACAAGGATATTGCGCACTGCGAGGAGCTGCTCAAGGAGATTCAGCACGAGGCTGGCCGCAAACTCATCATTACCGATGGCGTCTTTTCGATGGATGGCGATATCGGCCCGGTCGATAAGTTGTGTGACCTTGCGGACAAATATGGCGCGATGATGATGGTCGACGATGCTCATGCCTCTGGAGTGCTGGGCAGGAACGGACGCGGTTCGGTCGATCATTTCCACTGCACACAGCGGGTGGATGTGCAGGTAGGAACGCTGTCGAAGGCTATTGGTGCACTGGGCGGATATGTCTGCGGATCGCGTGATTTGATCGACTATCTCTACCATCGGGCGCGGCCGTTTCTCTTCTCAACCTCTCATCCACCCTCGGTAGCGGCTACCTGCATCGCCGCTTTTGACATTCTTGAGAGTGAGCCGGAGCGCATCGAACGCCTTTGGGCGAACACACATTATTTCAAAGAGCAGCTCACTGCAGCAGGCTTCGATGTTGGCGGAAGAACGACTCCGGCGAGCGAAACTCCAATTACCCCGATTATCATCGGCGATGGCAGAAAGACCATGGAGTTCTCGCGCGCGCTCTTCGATGCCGGACTGATGGCCACGGGCATTGCGTTTCCCACCGTTCCTGACGGCAAAGCTCGAATTCGTACCATCATGACCAGCGAACACAGCCGCGAGCAGATCGATCAGGCACTTGAGATTCTTACGACAGTGGCCCGGAAGATGGGGATTGGCGCAGGATAAATTCGTAAAGAAATCGCGAAAGGATCGTGTGTCCATTTGCATATCGCTGCGTCTTACCTCACTATGCCCCTAAAGACCGGACGACCTCCCGCTCTCCTCGCGGCCTGTGTCTTTTCCCTCATGTCATTCTCTGCGTCGCAGAGCGTGGCTCAGGCCGGCCAAAGCAGTGCAGCCTTTGACATTGCCCTCCTTCCCGAGGCTCCTCAGGCGAGCTTCCAGCAGCCTGTGCCGGAACCACAGGATACCTCGCCAACTGCAACACCACAGCCGGCGAGTCAGCAGGGAACTGCAAGTCCAAAACAGACCAAGCGCATCCTGGGCATTATGCCGAACTTCAGCGCGGTCTCGGCAGATACGAAGCTTCCCCCACAGAGCCCCAAAGAAAAGTTCATCATCGCGGCAAAAAACAGCTTCGATTATTCATCGTTTCTCATTGCTGCGATTCAGTCAGGCGTCTCCATGGCGGGCAACTCCTATCCGGAGTTTCATCAGGGAGCGGCGGGGTATGGGCGCTACTACTATCACACGCTGCTGGACACAGCGGATGCAAACTTCATGGTCAGCGGTTTGTGGCCGGTGATCTTTCGTCAGGACAATCGGTTTTATACGAAGGGACACGGCGGCTTTGGGAAGCGGGCTCTTTATGCCGCCACTCGCGTGCTGATTACGCGAACCGACAAAGGCACCCAGGCCTTCAATGCATCGGAGATCATCGGCACCGGATCGGCTGCCGGTCTCTCGATGGTTTACTATCCCGACCAATACCGCACGTGGACCAAAGTTGGGCAGAGATGGCTCACGAGCTGCATCATCGATTCCGCGAACTTTACCTTCAAAGAGTTCTGGCCCGATATCAATCGCAAGATCTTCCATACAAAGTAGGCAGCCGGAACGGCTAAAAATGAAGCTTGCCTGCCACCTGGACAACACGTGGATCTGAAGTGGTAGCCGTGATGGACCCGAAGGTAGCGACTCCTACCGTGGCCGCCGGCTGTGCGAAGGCCGGAGTGTTGGTGACGTTGAACACCTCGCCGCGCAGCTCCAGCGTGAGCCGCTCGCTGAAACGAGTGTTTTTCACCAGACCGAGGTCGAGATCGCGATACGCGGGCCCGCGCGCAGGATCGCGAGAGGCATTGCCCAGTTTGAACTGCGGTGTGACGGAGAAGGCGTCCGTGTTGATGAAGCGGGCAACGGTTCTCTTTCCGGCAGGCAGGTTCGCCGGGCCATGGATGCTCGGGCGCTGCGTTCCAAAGCCTGCGAAGGCGTTGAAGTTGGTGGCCTGCGTGATTGCGAAGGGCATCCCGCTCTGCAGCGTGATCAGACCATTGACGTTCCATCCTCCCAGCAGCCATGACAGAGCGCCGGAAGAGGCATACTGATGACCTCTGCCCAGTGGAATGGCATACACAGCAGAACCCACCGTAACGTTCGGCATGTCGCCCAGCGAGGCATCGCGCTCAAGGGAAGGGTTGAAGCTGTCGGCCACGGGATAGTTGGCCACCGGGCCGGTAAGGATGGAGGAATCGAAGACGGAAGAGGCATCGTCCATCAGCTTCGAGTGGGTGTAGCTCAGCATGGCCGTCAGACCGTAGCTGGTCCGCTTCTCCAGCTTCAGTTCTGCCGCGTTGTAGTTGGTTCGTCCGGTGTTGTTGCGGAAGGCGGAGACGGTGAGGAAGCGCGGATAGGGCTTCATGAGCTGCGCAACGGAGATCGTTCTTCCACCGATAGAGGACGAGACGGGGATCTGTCCAAAGTAGGGATTGGCTGTCGTTGCGGTAAGCGAAGCCCCTTGTGCGAGCTGGTCAACGGTGAGCTGGTTCAGGTTGGTGTCGGGGATGCCGACGCGAGTGATGACGGAACCGGTATAGGCGATCTCAATCGTTAGATCGCGCGCCAGCTCATGTTGCGCCGCGAGGTTCCATTGCTGCACATAACCGGAGCCCAGCTTTCTGTTGACGGTAAAGACGCCCTGCCCCAGGCCGGCATCGGCGGTCAGTGGAATCGGCGCAACCGACGGACCGTTGGAGAGTACAAATGCCGGATGAATGCTGTCGAGCGTGGCTTGCTGAACGGTCTGGAGGAACGGAAACTGCGGGGTCGTAAAGGGAGTCGTGATTCCGGTCTGTTCAATGAAGATCAATCCATAGCTGGAACGCAGGACTGTCTTCGGCGTGGCCATGTAGCTGAAGCCCAGACGAGGACCGAAGTTTCCGTAATGCAGTTCACGCGCCGAGCGGGAGAACCCGTCCTTCCCGAGATATTGATACTGCTGCGTCGCGAGATTGAAGACCGCGCCCTGATCGTGTGCCTCGGTCGACGGAAAATTCAGTGTCCATCGCAGGCCGGCATTCACCGTGAGGCGGGGAGTCGCCTTCCAGTCGTCCTGCAGGAAAAACTCGGCAATATGGGCGCGCGGGCGAATCGTGCTGTTCTGAAGATCGATGGAGAAGGTATTTACCTGGCCCAGCAGAAAGCTGGCGAGAGCGTTTCCTGAGTTGGTGACACCGCCCTGATTCGTGAACAGTGTGGAGAAAGCGAAATTACCCGTAGGGTTAGGAGGCTGAACTGCGTCAAGGTGCTCCCATCGAAGGTCGATGCCGGCCTTGAATGCATGTTTGCCCTGTACCCGGGAGACCATGTCGAAGATCTGCGTTACGTTGGTCGAAAAGCTCGAGAAGGTGCTGGGCGAAGAGCCGAGTTGTGTGATGCCTGCGATGGAGAACACGGGAAGCGCGCTGTTGAAGGCAGCGTTCGATGGGATGCCGGGAATTCCCAGAGTCTGGGATGCGGTTCCAGGAAGCGCGGCCCCGGTGCGGCCAAGGGCGCGTCGCGTGTAGCCGAAGCGGGCCTCATTGAGTGTGCGAGCGTTGAAGCTGTGCGTCTCGTTGGCGACATACTGCTGGCCCAGAGTACGCGAGAGGCCGGTTACGTTTCCGGTAGAGAGGATCGTTCCGCTGATGACACCGCTTCCGTCGGGCAGGGGCGTTACTGGCTGCTCCACGTCGTGGAAGTAAGTGTATCGGGCAAAGCCATGATCGTTCGCACTTAGTTGCGCGTCCAGCCGGATGTCGAACTGGTTCTGGTGGTCGATATCGTTGGCCACGCGCACATAGTTGTTCGTCGCTGCCGAACTGGTTGGCAGAGGATAGCGTGCAAGCAGCGCCCGCGTCACCGGATCGATGCGGTTGATTGGAATGGTGTCGTTCGGGAACTCGGTGCGGAGGAAGCTCGATCCGTTTTGCACTGTGGTCGCAGGATCATAGATCTTTGTGGGGCCGAAGTTGAATCCAGTGGTGGGATTCCCGTTTGCGTCAGGATACCCACGCTGGGCAACGGTCGGTACCGTGCTTGTTCGCACAACACCCACGGCCTGGTTGGTGCCCTGGTAGTCGGTGAAGAAGAACAGGCGGCGGGGAAGCACCGGCCCGCCGAGCGCAGCGCCGTACTGATT
Source organism: Edaphobacter modestus (assembly GCF_004217555.1). Taxonomy (GTDB): domain Bacteria; phylum Acidobacteriota; class Terriglobia; order Terriglobales; family Acidobacteriaceae; genus Edaphobacter; species Edaphobacter modestus. Next base: position 2,890,003 of record NZ_SHKW01000001.1, on the reverse strand, counting down.
ACGCCGGAAGATCGGTTTGGGAGATGTCGTGGGTGTGAAGTAGTTGCGTGCGTTCAGGGCTTCGTTGCGGAGAAACTCGTAGACCTCTCCGTGAAAGTTGCTCGTGCCCGCCTTCGTCGTCAGGTTGACGACACCGCCGTTGAAACGGCCAAACTCCGCCGAGACGCCGTTTGACATGATGGCGAACTCATCGATGTCGTCGATGATAGGAAAGAAGGCGACCTGGCCGGGTTCGGGCTGCAGCGCCGAGACGCCATCGTAGAGGTACTCGTTGGTGCGTGGGCGGCCCCCGTTGATGCGGGGCAGCAGCGTGCCAGGAGGAAGCGAAACACCGGGAGCAAGGGTCGTGAGGGAGATTACATTGCGCCCGTTCAGCGGGAGGGCAGTAATGCTTTCACGTCCGATCACTGTCGTAAGGGCGCCGGACTCGCTGACGAGCGGTGAGGCATCGGCGGTGACGTTTACGACCTGGTCGGCAGCACCCGCCTGCAGTCGAATGTCCACACGCTCCCGCTGGCCGGTTCTGATGGTTACTCCCACGCGAACGAGAGTTACAAAGCCCGGCGCAGTGGCATGCATCGTGTAGATGCCCGGGCGCAGCGAAGCGATCGCGTAATCTCCCGATCGAGAGCTCTCGGTGCTGCGGCCGACACCGACTGCGGTCTGCGACGAGATCGTAACCTTCGCGCCGCTGACGATGGCTCCGCCGGCGTCGGTAATGCTGCCGGCAAGATCTCCGCTTCCACTCTGCGCCAGGACATTCGGTCCGATGACAGCGATGAGAAGCGCGGCACACTTCACCCGGAAAGAATAGAATCGCATGTCGAAACTATACGATATTGAATAGGTGAAATTGTACGAATAAAGGATCCCACTTCGTCTCGATGGTGAAAAGGCTTCGCCTGGAGTTATTCTTGAGAAAGGATTCCACTGCTCGATGTGAGGTGCCTTATTCCAACCTCTGACTCTCTGCTGAAGCCGCGGGAAGCCGCCGCAGAACTCGGCCTCAGCTATCCGACCATCAAGCAATGGATTCTTTCCGGCAAGCTGGCCAGTGTAAAGACGCCTGGCGGACACCACCTGATCTCTCGCAGCACGTTGGCACCGTTTCTGAAATCGACGGCAGGATCGAAGGAGAAGCGCGAGCGCTTTCAGAAGGTCAGCGGCCGAAACCAGTTGATTGGAACGATCGTCGAGATCAAGATCGACGGCCTGCTGGCGAAGGTCGTTCTCTCGATAGGCGACCAGTGCATCACGTCGATCATCACTGCCGATGCGGTGCGCGAGATGCAGCTTCGCAAAGGCCAAACCGCCGCGGCGCTGATGAAATCGACCGAGGTCATGATTGCGCGGGTCTGAGAATTCTGGTCTGAGGAATTCCAGAGATTCTAAAGACTCGCGTCCTGGGTTCGCAGCTCAGGCTCGATAGACAATGCGCCCTTCGAAGATGGTGTATCGCACCTGGCCGAGCATAGGCGCGCCATCGAAGGGCGTGTTCCGGGACTTCGACCGCGACTGGCTTGCATCAAAGGTCCACTCGGCGTCCGCCTCGAAGAGAACGACGTCCGCGAAGTGGCCGGCACCGAGCGCGCCGCGGCCTGCCAGAGACGCGATCGCCGCAGGCGATGTGCTCATCAGCTCGAAGATTCGCGGCAGCGGCAAGCCGTGGTCACGATGCAGCACACGCAGTGCGAGTCCGAGCGCCGTCTCGAGTCCGGTGATGCCATTCGGCGCGCGCTCAAACTCCTGTCGCTTCTCAAACGCTGCATGAGGAGCGTGATCGGTCGCGATGCAGTCGGCGGTTCCATCGAGCAGCGCCTCAACCATCTTCGCCCTGTCCGCCTCCGCTCGTAGAGGCGGATTCATCTTGGCGTGCGTGTCGTAGTCGCCGACAGCCTCTTCGTTCAGAGCGAAGTGGTGCGGCGCAATCTCGCAGGTCACGTGCAGGCCCTCTCGCTTGGCTTTGCGAATGGCGTCGATAGCACGGGCGGTCGAGACATGCTGCACATGCAGATGCGGTCGCAGCCCCTCTGTACGTTCAATCTCCCGCAGCAGCTGAATGTCCCGCTCGACGATGCGGGCTTCGGCCTCCACCGGCATGCCCCGCAGACCCAGGCGAAAAGCCAGCGGCCCGGCATTCATGCTGCATCCGCCTGTCAGCCGTGTATCTTCCGCATGCTGCGAGACAGGAACCTCCGCCCGCGCTGCCGCAACCAGGGCCGCCCGCATGACGCGATCTTCGAGCACCGGCTTGCCGTCGTCGGTAAATCCAACGGCGCCCGCGGCACGCAGCGCTTCGAAGTCAGTCAGATCTTCTCCCATGCTGCCTACGGTTGCAGCAGGCATCGCGAACAACTTGACGAGCGATCCTCGCTGCGCGTCCAGCATCCATTCCAGCTTTGCGACGGTGTCGTTCACCGGCACCGTGTTCGGCATCGCGACGACCGTGGTGTATCCCCCGGCTGCGGCAGCGGCAGTTCCGGTCGCGATCGTCTCCTTGTAGGTCTGGCCCGGCTCGCGAAGATGGACATGAACATCGATCAGACCCGGCGCCACGACCAGGCCGGTTGCGTCGATGGTCTCGGCTGCCTGCACTCCGCCGAATGCTCCTGGTGTTTCGATGGCGGCAACACGGCCATCGCGCAGCAGAAGATCACGGGGCGCATCCACACGGTTTGCGGGATCGATCAGACGTCCATTGAGAATCAGGATCTCGCTCATACAGTTATCCCTTTGAAGGCGCCTGAGCCGAGGGCCCTGGCCAGAAGCGCCGAGCGGACGGCGAGACCATGCCGCACCTGCTCTTCGATCGTCGATTGCGACCCGTCGGCAACCTCGTCTGTAATCTCCATGCCCCGAATCATCGGGCCAGGATGCATCACCAGGGCGGAGGGAGCCAATGCCGCGAGTTTTTCGCCGGTCAGCTGATAGCGCGCAATGTAATCGCTCAGGTCAAGCTCCAGGCCTGCGAGACGCTCTCTCTGAATACGGAGCATCATCACCACCTGAGACTGTGCCAGGGCGCGGTTGAAGTCGCGCTCAATCTCGACGCCGGGACCAAGACTGGCTGCTACCTCGGGCAGCAGCTTCGTGGGCCCGCAGAGAAGGACGCGCGCGCCAAGCCGCGGCAGAAGCATTGCATTGGAGCGGGCCACGCGGCTGTGCAGAATGTCTCCGGTAATCGCGACGGTCACGCCATCGAGCGAACGCTCGCCAACGGAGGCGGCACCCTCCGCTCCATGCAGTCGAGTCATGATCGTCCGCAGATCCAGCAGTGCCTGGGAGGGATGTTCGTGCATGCCGTCGCCGGCATTGAGGACCGGCAGACCCGTCTCCCGGACCAGCACGAACGGCGCTCCTGACGCGGAGTGGCGGAGGATGATGCACTCGGCTCCCAACGCCCGCAAGGTCAGGCCCGTATCCTTCAGGCTCTCGCCTTTTTCAATGGAGGAGGACTTGTCGCTGACCAGCGTCGTGGTCGCTCCCAGCGATTTGGCGGCCAGCTCGAAGGAGGTTCGTGTGCGCGTGCTGGATTCGTAAAACAGCAGCGCTACGGTACGGCCTCGCAGCAGAGCGCTGCGCTCTGCCGGGGCCAGTGTTGCAAGTCGCGCCGTCTCTGTAAGGATCTTCGAGACGTCTGACACCGACAGGTGAGCCACGCTCAACAGGGAGCCTGGAGCGTATTCGGATCGACGTGCCGCAACCTCACTTGCCTTTTGCATCGTGTCGATCAGTCCACCCGCTCGACCAGCAGCACCTGTTCCTGCCCGTCGATCTCGTTCAGTTTCACTTCGATGATCTCGCGGCTCGAGGTGGGGATGGAACGGCCGGTATAAGTGGCCTCGATCGGAAGCTCGCGATGCCCACGGTCGATCAGGGCCAGCAGCTGCACACTCTTGGGGCGGCCGTGGTCAAACAGCGCGTCGAGCGCGGCGCGTATGGTTCGGCCGGTGTACAGGACATCGTCGATCAGGATGATATCGCGCCCGGTTACATCGAAACCAATGGTTCCGGGGGCGACCGTAGGCCGCACGCCGCTCGTCGACAGATCGTCGCGATAGAAACTGATATCGAGCACGCCTGTATCGATGGGGTGCTTCTCAATCTTTTCGATCATGGCGGCAAGGCGTTGTGCAATCGGGACGCCCCGACGCTTGATCCCTACCAGCCCAAGATTCTCGCCGCCATTGTTCTTTTCGACGATTTCGTGCGCCAGCCGCACCAGGGTTCGTTCGATCTCAGAGGCCGACATCAGACGGCCCTTCTCGCGAATCTTCGGTTTCTGAACTACCGCTTCTTCACTCATAGCCACTGCTGATGATACCAGCAGGGACCCGTCATTTGATGCTTCGGTTGGCTAGCTTCTTCTCGTCCGCATCAGGCCGCCGATCGCTCCCCCGACGGTAGACATCAGCATAATCAGACCGGCCAGCATCGAAAAGCCGGCAAGCATCATTCCGGCCTTGAACTCCGGGGAGTAGATGTATCGCATCACCTCGGCGGGCTGTGGATTTGCAGATGCGGCCTTATTGATCTGCGCGAGGAGCTCCGTATCGAAGTTCGCCATATTGTGCAGGCCAAATCGCGCTACCAGGCCAGCGATTGCCATGGTGAGTCCAATCGAGGTGATCAGCGTGAGTCCAACAACGATTCCTATCCGTGCCCCGACGACGGCGTCCATTCGAGCCTCTGGCTTTCGTCGTTGATAGATTCCGAGCGCAACCACCGAGGCGCTCACAGTCCACAGCCAGCTTACAAACGAAAACGTGGGAATTTTCGTCGAAAGGACACTGAGAGCCGCTCCGATCACTGCAACCAGGATCGCGCACAGAATCGCCGTCCGCCATTCCACCAGCTGAGGTGGAGGGGGTGGCAGAATCCCGGTCGACGATTCGGCTGCGGAATCGGCCTCGGCCGTCTCGGATAGGTAAATCTGGGGCGCACCGCAATGCGGGCAAAACGGTGACGCGCCGTCGGCGGAGACCAGTTCGCCGTCACATCGGTGACAAAACTCTTGCATAAGTCAAAGCTATCCCAGCCTCAAGCGGGGGGCAAGCAACTGGGGCCTCTACTGGCGCTCGTCCGGATCGGATCCGCCAACGGACAGATTTCCGGGCAGATCGAGCACGACAAGGCCAAACTTTGTTCCTGAGTTTTCAGGGTCGATGGCCACAATATGCTGATGCTGTTTCGATCCAGCCTTGAATTCTCTCTTGCCGCTCGCGTCGGCATTCGCCTCGGCGTGCTTTCCGTTTCCGTCTCCGTCCGAACAGGTCAGTCCCTGATCGGTCTGGGTCGGGGTTCCAACGGGCTTGTCGTGATTGCACTCGATGACGGTGCCGTAGCGCTTCATGGCGTTGCGGTAGAAATCGGCAACCTTCTCCGGAGTATCCGGGGTTCTGTAGCTGGCTGCCTTTACCCGCAGCTGGAAGCGCCCGAAGCTCAGATTCACGTCAGCCGATCCGTTGTTTTTGTCCTTCTTCACCAGCTCCGCGCCTGGATAGACCGGAAGGCCGAGCCCGGTGATGCTGTCCCTATCGTTGGTCTTCACCTCGACGCCACCGAAAGGCGTTGCGACTTTGACGTTCTTGTTGTCGCCGTGCTCGTCCGTAGCGATGCGGCAACCGCACGTCATCGCCACCGTAAGAATCGCCACTGTAAGAACCGCCCGCTTTGCGCTCATTCCTTCTTTGCCTTTCTCAAGAACCATACGCTGCTGACCACCACGAAGTTCATTCCTGCTCGAACGGCCACTCTCGACCGGACCTGAGTTAAGCAGCAGGGTTTTTCTGTTGGATTTTTCGCTGCCATTTCATCACGAACCACTCCCGGTGGGAAGTGACAAACCAGCCCGCTCAGAGACTCCGCCCTGATTCGTAAGAAGAAAATGCACTATTTTCCTCGTTCCGTGCTGTCCTATACTGAGGAAAGGGCAATGGGCGCCCTCTGGAGCCTTGGCATGGCGCACCACCAGCCAATTCGCAGGAACCCGCCGAGTGGCGCAGAAATTCCGGACAAGCTTTACTTTCGCATCGGCGAAGTCTCTCGCCTGTGCGATGTCCCGGCCTATGTTCTGCGCTTCTGGGAGAGCGAGTTCCCCCAGTTGAAGCCGCACAAGGGCGGAACTGGTCAGAGGCTGTATCGCCGTCGGGACGTTGAGACCGCCCTGCAGATCAAATCCCTGCTCTACGACGAAGGCTATACCATCCCCGGCGCCCGTCAGGTCTTCAAGGCCGAGCAGCGGCAGAAAGCTCCGCAACTCGCGTTGGATATCGAGATGGGAGCAGCCTCCGGTTCGTCCGGGCAGCTGCGCAAGCTTCAGAAGGAGCTGCGAGAGCTGCTGGCATTTCTCTCCCGCCCGCCAGAGCGCTCTGGAGTGCAGAGCATTCGTGCGTCTCGCGCCTCCGCATCTCCCAAGCGCCCCTCGACGGAACAGCTCTTCACCCCAAAGCCGGAGCTTTAGAACAGACTGTCGGTTCGTGGCTGGTTGACTGCTTCCCTTCTGTAGTCCTTTGACTCTAAAGATCGATCTGGGCAATCGACACACCTGCGTCCGGAAAGCCAGCGAATGAACGCATCCTCTCGCAGGAATTTCCTGTCCAGACGTTAAAGTCCAAAGCAAGCAGGTTCATGGGATTTTAAGTTGCCTGTCTTCTCCATCTGGAGGTGTTCCTGCACAGCCGGTGATTCAGTGGAGGCCGTTGACGCGCCGGTTGCCGTGTGTGATAGCATCCGTGTCTCGCCGGTGAGCCAGCGGGCCGGTGTGATGAAAACGATGTGCTCTGCCAGAGCCATTTTTATCCCGGGAAGGGACATCGCAGTGATGGCGGCATGGATGTTCGCCCCTTACTTTCGACCGAAAGCTGGTGCCCCCTTGGTGAAAAAGGATGGCAGAACGACTTCGTCAGCCAATGTTCCATGGCTGATCTCAGCGGCGCGGTTCAGCTGTGACGAGATCCCTGCATTTCCAGAATCAATACTCGCTTCCAATCAACGAAAGCACGATTTAAGTCACCTGCTTCCTACGGCTGTTGATGGGTACGGAGGGTTTCCATGAGGGTCTATGGGGGAAAAGAAATTCGGAATGTCGCGGTGGTGGGACACGCTCATTGCGGAAAGACATCGCTGATTGCCGCCATGCTGCACACGGCGAAGATGACTCCGGAGCTGGGACGCGTCGAAGACGGATCTGCTGTTACGGCCTATGACGACGAAGAAGTGGCCCGGCAGACGACGATGGCGAACGCGGTGGCCTTCGCTGAATGGAACGGGGTGAAGGTGAACCTGATCGATACGCCCGGCTTTCACATGTTCGTCCACGAGGCCCGGGCGGCGATGATGCCCGTGGAGTCGGCCCTGGTCGTCGTAAATGCCTGCACCGGCGTGGAGACGATGACAGACCGCGTCTGGCGGTACGCGATGGAGGTCGCGTTGCCTCGCGCGATTGTCGTGAACCAGGTGGACCATCCCAAGGCCGACAGCCGCCTCGGCCGAAAGCAGATGATTGAAACGATGCAGGCAAAGTGGGGCCGCCAGGTTGTCCCGTTGGAGCTGCCGATTGTGGATGAGAAGGGCTTTCATGGCGTCGTGGATCTCGTGACGATGAAGTCTTACCTCTATGAGCCGGGAGGAAGCGGAAGGGGAGAGCCGGGAGCGATTCCTCACGCCCTGGAGGCAGACGCGCGGCTGGCACACGAGCAACTGGTGGAGTTAGTCGCGGAAGGCAAAGACGAGTTGATGGAAGAGTTCTTTCGTGAGGGCACCATCCCGGAAGAACATCTGATCTCCGCATTGCACGAGGCCATACGCGAGGATAGGATCTTCCCCGTCCTCTATACAAGCGGATTGAGGAACGTCGGAACCGATCATCTCCTGGACTATCTGAAGATCTATGCGCCGACCGCCGTGGAGCGGGAACCGATTGCAGCTCGCGCGATGAGCTCGATCGTTGTCGCGCACGGAAATGGAGAGGGCAAGGCTGCAAACGGCTACACACAGGAAGAGATGGTGATGCGCCCGATCGACGATAAGGAGCCCCTGGCACTCTACGTCTACAAAACCATGAGCGATCCCTTCGCCGGGAGGATCTCCTTCTTCAAGGTGGTGAGCGGGATAGCGAGAAATGACACGGCGGTGCAGAACTTCACCCGGCACGAGATGGAGCGGCTGATGCACCTGTCCGTAATGCAGGGCCGCAAGCCGATGGAGATTCAGGAGCTTCATGCCGGCGACCTTGGCGCCGTGCCTAAGCTGCGCTCGACTCTAAGCGGCGACACCCTGGGCGACAAGGCCCACGAGATCTTTCTGGAGCCTGTATCTACGCCAGAACCCGTGATGACGTATGCGATTGAACCCAAATCGCGGGCCGATGAGGATAAGCTGGCGCCCGCGCTGCACCGGTTGATGGAAGAAGATCTCATGGTTCGCTTCTACCGCGATCCCTATACGGGCGAGTTTCTTGTTGCCGGATCGGGCCAGACACACATCGAAGCGACCGTCTCGAAGCTGAAGAAGCGGTATCACACCGAGGTCACGCTGAAGGCACCCAAGGTGCCGTATCGAGAGACCATTCGAGGCCACGCCGAGGCGCAAGGCAAGCATAAGAAGCAGACCGGCGGGCATGGACAGTTTGGGGACTGCCGCATTCGTATGGAGCCACTTCCCCGCGGCAGTGGAATCGTGTTCGAAAACAATATCTACGGCGGTGCGATTCCAAGGCAGTTCGTGCCTGCCGTGGAAAAGGGAATTCACGAGTCGGCCGCTCGGGGCTTCCTCGCCGGATATCCGGTGGTGGATTTCAAGGCAACGGTAATCGACGGAAGCTATCACGAGGTCGATTCCAGCGAAATGTCGTTCAAACTGGCGGCAAGGCTGGCGTTTCGTAAGTGCATGGAGCAGGCGAAGCCAACGCTGCTTGAGCCGGTCATGCGCGTCGAGATCGAGGCGCCGGACGAGTTTGCCGGTGCATTGATGGCCGATCTGAACGGCCGTCGAGGGCGCGTGCAGGGCATGGAAAGCGCAGGCTCGGGGAGCCTCGTTCGCGCCGAGGTTCCGATGGCGGAGATGCTGAACTATGGAGCAGCCTTGACCTCGATTACTCAGGGACGCGGCAGCTTCAGGATGGATATGGATCACTACGATGCCGTACCCCAGCAGCTCACGGAGAAGATTGTGGCGACCGCGAGGAGACCGGCAGGGGAGGAAGCAGAGGACTGAAATCAACCAGTGGAGATAGGGTTCTCCTCGAGAGAGAAGAACGACATTCCCCTGTGTTGATCCTGACTTCCAAAAATTTTGACCATGGGCCCGGAAAGAAGCAACGGACAAAGCATGATCAGGAGGAGTTAGCTATGGCTTCACTCATTGAGAATGTGATGGGACTTCTTGGTCCCATGGCGGGCCCCCTTTCGACTCAGCTCGGAGAGTCGACCGACACCGTTCAGCGTGGCCTTCAGGGTGGAGCGGCAGCCATGCTCTCCGGCCTTGCCTCGCGTGCAGACGAACCTGGCTTCCTTAGCCAGATCTTCGGCCTCATCACGAATCCGGCGAACACGGGCAGTTCCATCTCGGCGTTGATGGCAAACCCGTCAGCCGCGCTCTCCGGAGGTTCTCCCCTCACGGAGATGTCCGGAAAGCTGATTTCAACCATCTTCGGTTCTCGCCTCACGGGGATAACCGATGCCCTCGGTCAGTTTTCAGGAGTGGGAGCAAGCAAAGCCGGCACGCTTTTGAGTATGGCCGCCCCACTGGTGCTTGGCGGACTGGGACGCTTCGTTCGTGACAACAATGTCTCCGCATCCGATCTTGCTGCAAGCTTGAAGAGCGAGGCCCCGAAGTTACAGGGATTGATGCCTGCAGGTCTGTCCGGCCTCTTTTCCGGTATCTCCCCCGCACCCGCTGCTGCAGTTGACCGCCGGACGGCGGCAACGACGAACCGTTGGCTCTGGCCTGTGGTGATTCTGGCGGCCGTGCTGCTCGCTGCTTTGTGGTTCTTCAATCGGTCCAGGGCTCCGGTGAGTGAAGGAATGCAGACGGCCTCCAATGCCGGATCCTCCGCGATGGCCACGCTGGGGGAGTTTTTCAAGGCCCGGCTGCCGGATGGGGTAGAGCTGAATATTCCTCAGTTCGGGATTGAGAATAGGCTGCTTTCCTTCATCCAGGATTCTTCAAAGCCCGTCGATGATACGACCTGGTTCAACTTCGACCGGCTACGATTCGACACCGGCAAGGCCACGCTGGAGGCGTCTTCCGAAGAGCAGTTGAAGAATGTCGCCGAAATCCTGAAGGCTTATCCCAACGTGCACGTGAAGATCGGCGGTTACACCGACAACACAGGCAATGAGGATGCTAATAAGGCCCTCTCCGAGGCACGGGCAAAGAGTGTGATGGACTCGCTGGCTGGCAAGGGCATCGATCCCTCCCGAATGGAGGCGGAAGGGTATGGCGATCAGCATCCTGTGGGCGATAACACAACCGAGGAAGGCAGGGCGAAAAATCGAAGGATTGCGCTGAGAGTAACGCAGAAATAACGAAATCCTCCATCCAAGCAGACATGCGGGCGGCTCCGGGTCGAGCCTGCTCGCACATCACTCGCGGGCGTGCGCCTATATCCAACGCCAGCCGGGATTTGCGCATCCATCAGATTTTGCGCATCCATCAGATAAAGTTGTGGGGAGACTATTCTCAGCAAAGACCCAAATATGAACGAGCCTTTACTTCCTGCAAAAGCTCAGAGCCCCTGGCTGGAGCGGCTGCGGGCCCTTCGTAATGTTCCCCCTGTCCTGCACATCTTATGGGAGTCCGGTCCCTGGGTGGTTACGTGGGGCCTGATCCTTCGTGTCTTCGTGGCGGTGCTGCCTTTCGGAATTGCGAAGGTCGCGGCCACCATTCTCAATGGCATTGCCAATGCTCTGCATGGGCAGAACCTGCCCGGGAATTTCTGGGTTCTGGTTGCGACCGAAGTAGGGCTCAACGTGGCTCTCGGTCTGCTGATGCGCGTCATCGACTACACCGATGCGCTGCTGGCGAATCGCTACACGCAACATGTGAGCGTGCGCGTGATGGATCAGGCCGCACGCCTGGACCTGACGACCTACGAAGATCCAGTCTTTTATGACAGATTAGAGCGTGCCAGGGTACAGGCAACGGACCGTCTGGTGCTGATCCAGCAGCTGGGCCGCCTGGTCCAGCAGGTTATCACCACGCTTACCTTTTCTGTGGCTCTGGCCTGGGCGTCTCCATGGCTCGTATTGTTGCTTGCTTTAGGCGTTCTTCCATCCTTTGTAGGGGAGACACACTTCGCTTTTCTTGGATATGCCAAGAACTTTCGCCAGACACCGGCAAAGCGACAGATGGATTATTTGCGGCAGGTTGCGGGCAGCCGCGAGGGAGCCAAGGAGGTTAAGCTCTTTGGGCTGCATCGCTTTTTCACAGATCGATTCAAAGCCCTGGCCAGCCAGATCTATCGTGAGGACGTTACTCTGGCGCGGTCGAAGCTGTTGATGGGGGGGCTGCTCGGAGTTGTAAGCACATTGGGTTATTACGGAGCTTATGTCTATGTCGTCTGGCGAGCCCTGGCTGGGCAGTATGATATCGGCCAGTTCGCCTTTCTAACCGCGGCGATTCAACAGGCAAGTTCCAACCTGCAGCAGGTCTTCTCGACAGCGTCCGGCATTGCCGATCAGGCCCTGTTCCTCACCGATCTGCTCGCCTTCTTCGAGATGAAGTCGATCGTCGATCCCAACCCGGGCGGTCGTCGGATTCCCGAGTCGATCGTCGAAGGCTTCGAATTTCGGAATGTGTCCTTTGCGTATCCGGGAACTACGCGCACAGTGTTGAAGAACTTCAACATGAAGCTACGGCGCGGGGAGCGCATCGCTCTGATCGGCGAAAACGGACAGGGCAAGACGACCGTGGTCAAGCTGATTACTCGGCTCTACGATCCCACCGAAGGTCAGATCCTGCTGGATGGCGTAGACTTGCGCGAGTACTCGCTTGAGGATCTGCACCGGCACATCGGCGTAATCTTTCAGGATTTTGTGCGCTTCGAGATGACGGCGCGCGAGAATATCGGCATCGGCCGGATTGAGCACATGAACAATCAACCGGAGGTTGAATCGGCCGCGCATAAGAGCCTTGCAGACACCGTCGTTGCGAAACTTGCGGGAGGCTACGACCAGATGTTGGGCCGCAGATTCGAAGGCGGCGTCGAGCTCTCCGGTGGAGAATGGCAGAAGATTGCTCTGGCTCGTGCGTATCTGCGCGATGCGCAGTTACTTATATTGGACGAGCCCACGGCAGCTCTCGATGCTCGGAGCGAGCTGGAGGTATTTGAACGATTTGCAGAGTTAACGGAAGGCAAGATGGCGTTGCTGATCTCGCACCGGTTTTCGACAGTGAGAATGGCCGACCGCATCGTCGTGTTATCCGGCGGCCGCTTGATCGAAGAAGGAAATCATCAGCAGCTGATGGCGGCCGGCGGTGTGTATGCGGGTATGTTCGAGATGCAGGCAGCGAGCTACAGATAATTCCTGAGTGATGCATCTCCGCCTGAAGCGATAGTTCTAATTTCTTTTTGCGAAATCTTACGAGAGAGAGTTGAGTTAGGGATTCGATGGCATTGTCTGAAGATCTCACATCAGCACAAACGACACCCTTGACGGCGCCCGTGCAGGAGACGGCTGTAACCGGCCTGCCGGAGGAGCCGACCATCGGTGAAGCAGAGCTGCGGCGTCATGCCGACGATCTGGCGCAGCGTCTTCACTCCCAATTGCCGGGAAAAGATCAGCAGGATCTGGTTCGCTACCTTGACAACCTTCGCAAATGGCTCGTGTCGCGCGTGCCGGTGTGGAAGGAGGGAACCTCGACGACGGAGCTGACTCCAAAGCTGGAACTTGTTGAGAGCGCGCGAATGTTTGAATCGATCATCCCGCGTGGAGACAGCGCAGCCGCGACCTTTCGCGAGGTTCCCGAAGCGGATCTCCCTCCCGTGGGATTGCTTCCGCAGATCATTCACATCGCCGGAAGTTATCTGGCTGCAGTGGACGGCATCTGGTCGCCACGCTCGCTTTCGATCTATATCGAGCAGATGCAGCGGCATCATCCGCTGCGGCTGAGAGAGATAGAGCTGCTTCCGGAGGCACTGAAGATCTCGCAGCTGGAATTCATCCTCCGCCGTGCCGATGAGGCCTTCGCCCAGGGCGACCTGCCGCCGATCGAGCAGTCGCCATTTTCTGCTCCGATTCATAGTCTGAGACGTATGAACCAGATCGAGTGGCGAGACACCCTTGAGCCGCTCGTGGCGTTTGATACAGTGCTCCGCCTTGATCCGGGAGGAGTGTTTGGCCGCATGGAGGAAGAGACGCGAGCTTCGTATCGGCTGCGAATCGCGGAGCTGGCGCGGCACGCCGATACCAATGAGGTACAGACGGCGCAGGTTGCCCTCGAACTTGCCCAGGCGGCGGAACGGATCGAGTATCAGGATCCGCGGATGGCGAAGAGGAAGTCGCACATCGGCTACTATCTGTTTGCCGATGGGGTACGGGAGCTGAAGCTTCGTATCGGCTTTCGTCCCTCTCCGGTCGAGCGCCTGCGGGAGCTGGTCAGCACCTACAACGAAGAGTTCTACACGCTTGGAACCTTCACGCTTGCCCTTCTGCTGATCACGGCGATCATTCTCCCGCTGGTCCCGCATCATGACTTCTGGCCGGTGATGGCCGCCCTGCTGCTTGCATTGCTGCCTGCGACCCAGGGTGCGGTCGATCTGGTGAACGGCATCGTTACGATGTTGATGAAGACGGAAGCTCTTCCGAAGCTCGACTTTTCGAAGGGCATTCCGCAGGATGCGTCGACGCTGGTTGTGGTGCCGTCGCTGCTGCTCAATGAAAAACAGGTTGAAGATCTGCTGGATGAGCTTGAAGCACGTTATCTCTCAAACCAGGATCCCAATCTTCATTTCGCGCTCCTGACCGATCTGCCGGACACCGCCGTTCGGCCTCCACAAGTGGACGAGGGTCCGCTGGTCGATCTGGCGGCACGGGCAATCGACAATCTGAATCGGAAGTATGCAAAACGCGACGCAGGGTCGTTCCTGTTGCTGCACCGGCACCGCGCCTTCAACGCCCGCCAGGGAGTCTGGATGGGTTGGGAGCGCAAGCGGGGCAAGTTGCTGGACCTGAACCGGCTGCTCGAAGAAGAGCATGACAGCTTTCCTCGGAAGGCGGGTCCTCTGGGTGTGCTCGAGCACGTCCGCTTTGTCATCACGCTGGACTCCGACACGCAGCTTCCTCACGGCACCGCGGCGCGGATGATCGGCACCATGGCGCACCCGCTGAATCGAGCGATCATTCACCCCCGGCTCCGTATCGTTACTGCGGGCTATGGAATCCTGCAGCCGCGCGTGGGTGTAAGCGTGTCCTCGGCGTCCCGCTCGCGCCTTGCTGCCCTGTACTCCGGCGAGACCGGCTTCGATGTCTATGCGCGAGCGGTCTCGGACGCCTACCAGGATCTCTTCGGCGAGGGAATCTTTACCGGAAAAGGGATCTACGATGTAAGCGCCTTCCACCAGGTTCTGAACCACCGCTTTCCCCGCAACGCGCTCCTCTCCCATGACCTGATCGAAGGCGCCTATGCGCGCGCGGGCCTGGTGTCGGACATCGAGGTGATCGACGACTATCCATCTCATTACTCTGCGCATATGAAGCGCAAGCATCGCTGGGTGCGGGGCGACTGGCAGATTCTTCGCTGGCTCTTCAACGTCGTTCCTGACGAGTACGGCCGCCTGGTCCTGAACCCGATCAGCACGATCTCGCGTTGGAAGATCCTGGACAACCTGCGCCGCAGCCTCATCGAGCCGATCGTATTTCTATTGTTCGTCTTCGGCTGGTTCTTCCTGCCAGGCGGCGCTCTCTACTGGACGGAGGCCGTCCTGCTGGTGATTCTGCTTCCTGGACTTGTGCAGCTGGGCTTCAACGTGGGCCGCGCTGTGTTCAAGCGAAGCTTCGCAGCTCTTCGCGACGGAATCGTGACGTTTGTCTCTTCCATGGCGATTACGCTGCTGAACCTGATCTTTCTTCCGCATCACATGCTCCTGTCGCTGGATGCGATCGTGCGTTCCCTCATCCGTCTCTTCCTGTCGGGAAAGAACCTGCTGGATTGGGAGACGGCGGCTGAGTCGGAGTCGAACTTGGGTCGCGGCTCGCTGGATATGTATCTCAAGCTGTCGCCTGTGATCTCGTTGACGATCGCAATGGGACTTGCGCTGGCGCGTCCGGAATCGCTGTTCCCGGCCTCGCCCGTGCTGGTGTTGTGGGCGCTGGCTCCGGCCGTGGCTACATGGGTGAACTCGCCTCCGCGCGCAGTCGAAGGTCCTCTCAAGTCGGCAGATCGCAAGTTTCTGGAGCGTCAGGCGCTGTTGATCTGGCGATACTTCCTGGAGTTCGGCGGGCCGGAGAATCACTGGCTGATTCCCGACAACGTCGAAGAGAAGGGAACGCACCAGGTGAGAAAGCTGTCACCGACGAACCTGGGCATGCTGATCAACGCACGGCAGGCCGCGTGCGAGTTCGGTTTTTTGACACCGGAGAAGTTCGCCGAAGCTACGCTGGGAACCCTTGCCACCTACGAGGGGCTCGAGAAGCAGCGGGGACATATTTACAACTGGTACGACATTGAAACCCTGCAACCGATCTCTCCGAAGATCGTATCGGCGGTCGATAGCGGGAACCTTGCGGCTTCGTTTTATTCGCTGCACTCCGGAACGCTTGAGCTGCTGAAGAAGCCGCTGCTTCCTGAAGCGTGGTTATCGTGGCCTGAGGGCAAAGCCAACTCTCAGTCGGACTGGGTTGAAGAAGAGAAGCAACGCTCCCGCAAGGAGTGGGTCAAATTCTCCGAGGCCTATGCGCCCTGGCAGTCTGGCCGCTTTGAGAGTCTCTTCAAGGGCGCAACGTTGGTTCAGCCGGAGCCGCTGACGCTTCAGAAGGCGGCGGATTATGCCACGGAGCTGGAGGCCAAGCTGGCAACGGTAGCGGGAAGCGCGGAGGTCCAGGCGCTGGCCGCGGAGTTGCGCGGATTGCTTCCCGCGGCGAAGGCGCGGATCGCGCGGTTATGCAAGGATCTCGAGTCCATCGCGGAACGGGCGAATCGCTACGCCGATGCGATGGAGTACGGATTCCTCCTGGTGAAGTCGAGAAAGCTGCTCTCGATCGGCTACGACGGCGTGACCGGCGAGCTCTACGGAGCTTGTTACGACCTTCTCGCCTCCGAGGCGAGGATGGCCTTCTTCCTTGCCGTGGCGAAGGGCGATATCGCGCAGGAGTCTTGGTTCCGGCTGGACCGCTCGCATGTGCTGGTGAAGGGGCGAGCCTGCCTGCTGTCGTGGACGGGAACCATGTTCGAGTTCATGATGCCTGCGCTTTGGATGCGGACCTATCCGAACACGCTGATCACGCGGTCTCTGGAGTCCGCGGTACGGATTCAGCGGGACCATGTGAGGAACATTCCCTGGGGAATCTCCGAGTCCGGATTCGCGAAGACGGATGAGTCCGGCCGGTATGGATACCAGGCTTGGGGCATTCCGCAGGTCGCTCTGAAGTATGGCGCGGAGGACGGACCGGTGATCTCTCCGTACTCCACGTTTCTTGCGCTTCCGCTTCTTCGCGACGACGCGGTGGAGAATATCCGCCGGATGGCCTCGATGGGCTGGGTCGGCGACTACGGGTTCTACGAGGCAGCCGATTACATCGGGAGCCGCGAGCCGAAGCTGGTGCGGTCGTGGATGGCGCATCACCAGGGGATGAGCCTGCTGGCCTTGACGAACCTGCTTCGTGACGGAGCGTTTCAGCGATGGTTCCACGCCAATCCGATCGTGCGGGCGACGGAGCTGCTGCTGCACGAGAAGCCACTCAGCAAGGAGTCCAAGGAGGCGCTGGATGAGGCGGTGGTTACGAAGCCCGCGCCGAAGCTTGCGCTTGAGGGGAATGGACAGCCTAAGGTAGCTTAGGGTACCCCCCCCCTATACCAAAATTGGTAAGCCATTTGTTTTGAATGGCTTATCAATTTTTGTTGCCATAAATTATTCAATAGAAAGGGTTTAAGTATCAAAATATTGAATTATAAGGACTTATTTCAATCTTCGAAGGGATCAGCCCAAAGCAGTTTGTTCAGCGCTTCTTTTTTGATCCTGCTTATATTTTAGCGAAGAGGCATAAACCAATCGGCAAATGGATTTCCTTTGTTTCTTATGATTTAGGTCGGTTAAGGGCTTGACAGATTTTTGCTGAGGTAGAGAGTCGGAGGGTGGTGCACTCCGTTCCGCCTCAACGTTCGAGTTCTTGATCCGGCGCTGCTGCTGCACGAGAAGCCACTCAGCAAGGAGTCCAATGAGGCGCTGGATGAGGCGGTGGTTACGAAGCCCTCGCCGAAGCCTGCGCTTGAAGGGAAAGGACAGCCTAAAGTAGCTTAGGGGTACCCTCCCCCTAAATTAAAATGGATAAGTTATTTATTTTGAATAGCTTATTCATTTTGTCGAACTTAGATAATTCGGGGGGTTATATCTCACCAAAATTCTTGGAACGGAGGCAAATGCCGTAGGCAATGTGCTTATCGTGTATGTATTGAACAATTATCGTCAACAGCAATAAATGGCATCTAATTAGAAACAAATGGGTTGTCCAATTAATTATTGACTAGGTTTTCCACAGAATTTAATTGCTATCGTCACGCTCCATGGTGCATCATATAGCTAATCCGCTGAGAGGCGGAGGCAGACGCCTGTGCGTCGCCCGGTCGCCAACTGAGGGCCGGTTTTCACTTTAAGGCAACATTTTCGTTCCGCATCCTCTGACTGTTCCTCGCCAATTCCTGTGATATTTGGTCTCATAGAGAGCTTTAACCACTTGCGTCCCGAACGGCGCTGTCATCTCTTCCCCTTTTTTCTTGCAAATGAGATCGCGCCCGGCTGGATTAGCTAGGAGGTCGGCCAATTGGAGGCCAGCGATATTAGCTTCTTTCTTTTGAATCTTTAATTGTCCGGACGATAGTCGCGACTGAAAACGCTTCCAAGGCATATTCGGGGTCCCGTTGTTGTAAACGTGGATGTAGGCTTTTTCTAGTTTTATGTTTGGCTTCTTTCCGCGCCACTCTGCCATCACGTCCCCCTTCCCATCCCGGTCAGCTAACAGCATGACGTAACGCTCCAGCATCGCAGTTAGACAGTAGTGATAGGACTGGAACCGCCAAACATTATACTTTTTCAAAGTGCTCCTTTTTATCGATGAGGACGGTGAGAGCAGTGTATTCCGCATCGTTCACCATCTTGATCAATCCTTGGGTGAATGCTTCTCTGATGCCATCGTTAGCTAATGCATCGAATGGGGGCGGTTTCTTGTCGATGATTTCGCGCCTATGCAATACGACCGCATCACTTCCGAAAGCCGCTATCTTTAGGGCGTTCATTTGCTCAGTGAGATTAAGATGGGCACCGTCTAGATCTAAAACCACCCCGGTTAGCGAAAGGAATTGTTCGTTAGGATCGTTGCGCGTGTTTATGTTGTCATGGCCAAACTCATCGATGAATAATCTGTACACGCATCTTACTCAGAATAGGGATGATCCATCTTACTACCGATAATTACGCTGGAGCATTAGGGGCCAAATTCATAGTGTGTCAGGTATGTTTATGCCCAGATTTTTGCCGGGACTGAGACTCGCCGGCCGGTGACGCTGCCGGAGAGGCTTCAGTAGTTTCGGAAGCCGGCGAGCTTCATGGCATTGGGGGCTTCGGGGTTTCGCATGAAGGTATTCCAGACGAAGCCGCTGCGGAAGTTCTCGATATTCAGCAGGCTGATTCCGAGGTCGATTCCGAGGACGTCGGCGTCGTACCAGGCGAGATCCGGATGGAAGGCGTCACAGGGGCCGTAGCGTCCCCAGGCGTACTCGCCGTATTTTTCCTTGAGGGAGCGGAGGACGCGCAGGCAGTCGATTGGAAGGAAGGGCAGGGAGCCGGCGGTGGCGGAGGGAACCACGGTGCCGTCGACGGGACCGAGGAGTGGCGGGCCTCCCCAGGCGGTATAGCCGTGCATCCAGTCGGAGGCGGTGACGCCCCAGTAGTCGTCGTTATAGCCCCGGTTGAGGCTGAGGCAGAAGGCCTTGTGCGCGCGGACGGCGGTGACGGAGTTGGCGAAGTAATCGGCATAGCTGTCGCGCTTGCGATAGAAGTCGAACCAGGCGTGGGAGTAGAGATGGATGAAGAGCGGGTCGTGACCGCTGATGAAGTTGTATCTCTCGAAACGGACGCGGGGGCGGGTGAAGCTGCTCCAGCAGGAGGGGTCGATGGGATGGGTGGGCGAACCGATGGCGAGGAGATACATCATCATCATCTCGGCGTAGTGGTCCCATCGGGGGGTGAGAAAGCCGGTGGCGGGGAGCCAGCCGAGAGCGAAGGTCTTGCCGGTGTTGAGCATCCAGGGCCAGTCGACGCGGTTGTAGATCTGGGTGGCGAGATCGGCGATCTTCGGATCTTTGAAGTGGGCGCGGCAGGTGAGGACACCGCACAGAAAGATGGTGGTATCGATGGGAGAGACCTCGATATTGAGCAGGGGGAGGCCGGTCTTCACATCGTTGAAGTGGTAGTAGAACCCGTGCTCGGTGGGCATGGGCCTGAGGTGAAACTGAAGGGTGGCGAGGACTCGCTTGCGGATGTTGTCTGATGGGAGATATCTCCGGCTGTCGGCGATGCAGAGTGCGGTGAGGCCGAAGCCGGTTGAAGCGATGCTGGAGGCGAAGCGAGGGTCGAGGTGGCCCTGGGTGATGTGATTGTTGGCGCGGTCCAGAACCTGCCCGGTGGAGGGATCGGCCTGCTCGTAAAAGTAGAGGCAGGCCTGTCGCTCCATCTCGTCGAGAAAGGCAGAGGCATCGGGGTCGAGCGTTGCGGGCCGGGGCGCGGCGAGAGCGGCTCTTTCGAGCAGCGACGGGGCGGCGAGGCCGGAGAGGACGGTTCCGGCGATCCACCGGGTCGCGCTTCGGCGCGTGATGCCACCCGAGGGGACAGGCTTCATGCTGGAGACACCATGATCAATTGTGAGACTGCCCCACACACTGAAGTTTAGCGCTTCGCTCTTTCGTTGCCGAGGATGACGACTGCAAGCCCCTGGGGAGGGACCTGAATCGTAAGAGCTCCGTTGTGGAGGCTGGCGTGGTCGGGCGGAGCCGCTTTTCCGGCTTCGCGAAGTTTGACGATCTGATCGCGCGAGGGGAAGGCGGGGCGCCCCATGGAGTCGTAGGTCGAGATGACATTGCCGTGGCCTTCATCGAGACGGAGGATGGTCGCGGCCGCGTTGGGCGAGACACCGCTTAATTGCAGTGTAAATGTCCGGGAGGGTCCGCGGCTGGCGGGAGGCCGGGTGTAGGACGCTCCGGTGCCGTCCGGCGGGGCATAGTTCCAGAGGGCGAGGACGAGGGTTCCGTCGGCGCGGCGGGTGGCGAGAGCGGAGTCGGAGGCCAGGGGGATGCGCTGATCTCCCAGCTGGTGGAGCATGGCGAAGGCGTTGAAGGCGGGCTTGGGAATGCCGTCTTCGGCGATGAGGCCGAAGCCGCCGTAGAAGGGAGTTCGAACGACACCTTGTTCTTCAAAGACATCGGAGAAGCTCCAGTAGCTCATGGCCTGGGTGAGGCCGTCGCACTGGCTGATGGTGCCGGCGAGCCAGGGACCCATGTAGACGGAGTCGGTGACGTTGGGCTCGTTGGCGTAGCTGGCGTTGTACTCGCTGAAGATGAGCGGAGTGGAAGGCAGGGGCGAGGCGGCGATCTCGTCGTGAACCTTGCGGACGGCGCGGCAGACCATGCGATCGCGTGGGATGACTTCGTCGGTCTGGAAGACATCCTTTGCGGTGTCGTTGGCGTAGACGTGGCTGGAGGCGAAGTCGACGGGGATGTTGTTTTCTTTGCAGTGGCGCAGGAAGTCGCCGGTCCATGCGGCCTGCGCGGTGGACGGACCGCCGACGCGGAGGCGAGGGCTTACTTTCTTGATGGCGAGAGCGGTGTGGTCATACAGCTCGAAGTAGGAGGCCTGCGCGGGTTTTCCTCTCCAGAAGTCGATGTTGGGCTCGTTCCAGACCTCGAAGTCCCAGTGGGAGACCTCCTCGATGCCGTAGCGTTCGACGAGATGCTGCGCGAAGGCAGTGATCATGGCGTCCCACTGGGCGTAGTCGCGTGGGGGCGTGACGTTGGGCCGGTACCAGAAGGGGTGGAGCGAGGTGGGATCGGAGGCGAGCTTGATGGGCATGAAGCTGAGCTCGACGAAGGGCCGGATGCCGTGATCGAGAAGGCCGTCGTAGATCTGATCGATGTAGGAGAAGTTGTAGATGCCGGTGTTGTCGGACGGTGCGGCGGCGGTGGCGTCCTTCATCTGCGCGAACAGGATGGGTTTGCGATCCGGATCGTAGAGGCCGACTTCGTCCTGAAAGATGGCGTGAAAACGAACGGATTGGAAGCCTGTGATCTGCTTTACGGAGCGGAGGTCCTGGCGGTAGCTGTCGCGCAGGGAAAGGATGGCGCGGCCAGAGCCGAACATCTGCTCCCAAAAATGGGGAAAGGGAGTTGTCTTCGCCTTTGCATCCACCTGAAGGGTTTCGGAGGCCGAGGGCGTGGTCTGTGCCGGCGAGGAGGCGAGCGCGGCGGTGAAGAGCAGGAGGGCTGCCGCAGAGCAGAAAGGAGAGCGACGGAGGGAGGACCGTTGCAGGCAGGACTTCATGAGTAAGGAATCTCCACGGTACGGGTTTTGCGAACGCTGTAGATGAGATGCGAGGAGTCCGCGAACTTGTCCGGCTTTTCGCCAAAGGACAAAGATACCGGACGCCTCAAAGACGTTCCAGTGATATTGTCGGGGTTCGTGCAATGGAATCAACGGAGGAGACCTGGAATGGGGCTGAATCGCGGAAGAGGGCTGACGGTCATAATGGCGTCGGCGCTGCTGTCGCTGACCTTTACGGCGTGGGGACAGCAGTCTGAGAAGAAAGAGAGCGTGGCTCGTCCTCGCATTACGGGGATCTCTCATGTGGCGTACTTCGTCTCGGATCTTCCGCGGGCAGAGGCCTTCTGGCATGACCTTCTGGGTTACGACGTGCCGTACGATCTGAAGCGCCCGGACGGCTCGACGCGGATTGCGTTCGTCAAGATCAATGATCGCCAGCACATCGAGCTGTTCAACGAGAAGCCTGCGAATCCACCGAACCACATGAGCCACATCTGCTTCAGCGTGGACGATCTCCAACAGATGCGCGCGTATCTGCTGTCGAAGGGGTTTGAGGTTCCATCGATCGGCACGACGAAGGTGGGAGACTCTGCGTTCGAGATCAAAGACCCGGAAGGGATGCTGGTGGAGTTTGTCCAGACGCTGCCGGGAGGAGCGGAGGCAAAGGCAGCGGGCAAATTCGAGCCTTCGACGCGTATCTCCACAAAGATCATGCACGTGGGCTTTCTGGTTGGGAATACAGAGAGGTCTCTCGATTTCTACGGGAAGATTCTTGGGTTTGAGGAGACATGGCGCGGCGGACCTGATCCGAAGGAGTTGAGCTGGATCAATATGCGCGTTCCCGACGGAACCGACTATGTCGAGTTCATGCTGTACCGAACCCTGCCCACGGAGATGGGAGGGAAGAACCATACGTCGCTCGAGGTTACGGAGATAGGGAGCTCGGTGGCGACGCTGGAAGCGAGACCTGCGTTCCAGCAGTACGGGAAGCCAGTGAAGGTGGCAACGGGGATTAATCGGAAGCGACAGGTTAATCTTTTTGATCCCGATGGCACGCGAGTGGAACTGATGGAGCCGAAGACAATTGACGGCCGACCGACACCTTCGTCGAGCGCGCCGCCTCCTGCTGCTGCGCACAATTAGCGCAAAGTGTAAGGAATTGAATTTCCTGCTGACAGCAGACCGAGATGGACTGACGCGGTAGAAGTGTTCGGACCACTTGGCGATGCGGACTGCGCGGTCCTGTCGATGGGGGCCTGTCTTCGGAAAAAAGGTTGCCTGATGAAAATGAAAGCTTGACGAAGATTCTTTCGTTGATGCTTAATGGCAGGCGCAGTTCTAAGCGAGTTTAGACAAACGTTTGTCTGTATTGGAGCTTTTTTACCGCCCCGACGATGAGGGCGGAAGAAATGCAGTTGATTGAAGTATTTACGGAGGCAACATCATGAGACGTTCCTTGATTTCCTGGAGATGGCTCCCAGTCATCCTTGCAGCAGTGCTTTGGACAGGCTGCAGCTTAAGCGCACTTGCACAGAGCATGAATGCGGGCGATATACGCGGTATTGTGACGGACCCGAGTGGCGCCGCGATTCCCGATGTGACGGTCACGGTTCTGAACAAGAACACGGGCGTATCGAAGGACTTTACGACGAACCAGGATGGTCTTTACGACACCTCGTCGATCGTTCCGGGAACGTATGAGATTACGTTCTCGAAGTCGGGCTTTCAAAAGTACGTTCGATCTGCCGTCACGGTGGTGGTGGGAAATGCGACGGTGAACGCACAGCTGACTGTGGGCGCTGTGACCGAGCAGATTGTGGTGAATACAGACTTGCCGTTGCTTTCGACCGAGAATGCGGAGCAGACGACGACGCTGGATGCGAAACAGCTGTCAACGTTGCCGCAGGTGGGAACGCCGAACTGGGAGAACTTCACGATTCTGCTGCCTGGATCCGCTGGCGCGCCGAAGGGCGCGCAGGGGGCTTCCAATCCGGGCCAGGCTGCGTCGATAAACGGCAACCTGCCCTTCAGCACGATTCTCTCCGATGGTGCGGCGATTACGCTGCCGCATAGCGCAAATGCCGATGTGATGATCCTGGAGACGATCCAGGAGGTAAAGGTGAATTCCTCCGCGTTCTCGGCGCAGTACGGGATCGGCGGCATCATGTTCAACCAGATCAGCAAGGGCGGAACCAACGGTTTTCATGGCGCAGCCTATGAATACTTTCAAAACGATGCGCTGAACGCAGCAAACTATGCGTTTGCGCAGAAGACGAGACGAGAAGCTGTTTCTCCCCTTCGCTATAACAATTTCGGGTTTGGCGTTGGCGGACCGATTCTGAAGAACAAGCTCTTCTTCTTCTTCGACTACGACAAGATCATCAACCACGGCGCGGCATCGACGGGAACCGCTACGGTTCCCACTGCGGCCATGTTGAATGGCGACTTTACTGGCCTGCCCACTATCTACGACCCCGCCAGCACGACAGTGGTCGACGGAAAGATACAAAGAAGGTCCTTCGCGGAGGTATACGGGAACGGCAACAGAATTCCTGCGAGCAGGATTGATTCGGTTGCGAAGGCACTTTCCGCCTACTACCCGGTAGCCAACTCTCCGGGTACGATCGCTTCCAACGGCGTCGTGCAGAATAATTACTTCTACAATGTTCCGAACTCCCAGCCCTTTCAGAAGTTTTTTGGACGCGCGGATTGGGATATCACCGGAAATAACCGATTGACTCTGTCAGAAACCGCCAGCGATAACCCGGCCTATTCGAATGGGCAGGGATTCTTTCCCGTCAACTATCAATCGCAGGGAGTAAGCCGGCACAACGCCCAGATTACTGACGTATGGCAGATCTCGCCAAGTGTAATTAATGAGCTTCGCATTGGGTACACGAATCAGATGAATTTCTTCGTACCTGCTTCTCTGGGAATGGGCATCCCAGCGCAAGTGGGCTGGCAATTTGCGAAAGCAGATGTCCTGCCTACTCTTAATGTCACCGGTGTTTATCAAATTACGCCCGCCACCAACGCGGTGTACAAGATGCATGTCTACGATCCTTCGGACGTGGTGACCTTGATTCGCGGTAAGCACATTCTTCACTTTGGTGGAGAGTTCCTATTCTTCCGTGACAACTCCACCAACTGGGGAAATATCGATGCCGGCACCATGGGCTTTGCGGGTGTCTACACCGCGTCAACGCAAGGGGACACTTCCACCGGGCTCGGATATGCAGATTTCCTGTTAGGACAAGCGAATGCATGGGGAGCGCAGGTGACGCCAGAAGCTGGTGCAAGGATGCGGGTTCCTCAGGTGTTTATCCAGGACGACTATAAGATCAGGCCGAATTTGACCCTGAACCTTGGACTGCGGTACCAGATTCAGTCGGGATGGGGCGAAGTCAAGGGCAACATGGCTACCTTCGATCCAACGGTCCAGAATCCTGCAACGGGAACCCTGGGAGCGATGTGGTTCGGATCTACCAAGGCAAATGGCCGTAGCCGCTTACAGGAGCCGAACTACTCGACTTTCCTGCCTCGGGTCGGCTTCTCATGGCTGCTTGATTCGCACACGGTCTTGCGTGGAGGCTTCGGTCTTTACGCCTACAACTGGAGTCTTGACACCTACGCTCCGGGAATGGCCCAGGCATTTGGTCAAAGGGGAAGTGTAAGTGACCAGTCGAATGGTGTAACTCCTGTTGCGGTCCTGTCGAGTAATGGATCCACACTTCCGTATCTTTCCAACAGCACCGATCCAGCCGCTTACAACGGGCAGAATGTCAACTACAACCAGTACCATGCTCCCGTGGGCGGCAGTTATCAGTGGAACCTGAGTATGCAGCGGGAGATCTCTAACGACATGGTCTTTCAACTCGCTTATGTGGCGACCCATGGCCACGACCTTCCATTCCCGGTGGACATCAATCAGGTTCCAGAGAATCGGCTTGCACCCAACGATCAACAGTTTCGTCCCTATCCTCAGTTTGGGAATCTCTTCGGGAGCACGAATAACGCCCGCTCAAACTACAACTCTCTCCAGGCCTCGGTTGAAAAACGGATGAGCCACGGGCTGTACTTCAACTTCAGTTACGTATGGTCACATTTTCTTAACAACCTGGATTCTTCCGGATGGGGAAGCAGGGCCGGAGCGCAAAACTATCAACGCTCTTTTGATCCCGGCGCCAATTATGCCAATTCGAACTTCGATATAAGAAACAAATTTGCAGGAAGCGCTGTCTATCAGCTTCCATTTGGAAGAGGCAAAGCGTTCCTCAATAACAACTGGTTGCTGGATGAAATCGTAGGAGGGTGGCAGGGCGCAGGAACGTTGGTTCTACAGAGTGGTCAGCCCTTTACCGTTTCAATGGCGCAGGACTTCTCGTACTCACAAGCGCAGAATGCCCAATGGTACCCAAACCTGGTGGGCAATCCAAGCCTGGCGAGCCGGGGTGCCTATCATGGTACGAACCAGTGGTTCAACGAGGCGGCATTTGCGTCGCCGACGCCTGGAACGTTCGGGAATGCAGGACGCAATCTCCTGAACGGTCCGGGACTTTCGAGGGTGAACTTCTCTCTGGGCAAGACGTTTGCGATTCGCGAGGGCATGGGTCTGCAGATTCGTGCCGACGCCAGTAATCTCTTCAACCACCCGAGCTTTGGATTGCCGACAACAGACGGTAACCAGGGTTCGGCGCAACTCATCGTGAATCCGAACGGATCGATTGCTACGGGAACTTCGACGATTCGTTCGGTTACAGTGAACGGGCGCGGGATGCAGCTCAGCGCTCGCTTCTCGTTCTAAGCATGCTTCCTCCAAGGGATGGCGGCCCGCCGCCATCCCTATTCTGTTTTTAGAAGATTCGAAGAAGAGTATGGTCGTGGGATGAGGGTTTGGGCGCTTCTTCTTATGGCAGGGCTGGGGGTTCCCGGTCCTCTTGTGGCACAGTCAGGTGCGACCTCTGCGGCGGGACAAGTCCAGCTTCATCAACAGAGAGCTCATCAGCTTTTGAGCGAGAAGAAGCCTGAGCTTGCGGCGAAGGAGTTCGCGGCGGTGCTGGCTGCCGATCCTAATAATCTGGATGCAGAGGGCAATCTTGGCGTGCTGCTCTACTTTCAAAAAGACTACGCGGGTGCTGAGCCGCATCTTCGTGCCGCAATCGAACAGCAGCCCAGCCTGACAAAGATTCGTGCGCTGCTGGGAATGTGCGAGCGTCGGCTGGGCAAGACGGATGCTGCGCGGACGGATCTTGAAGCGGTGGTGGGCGACCTGGAGGACGCGAGCATTCGTATGGAGGTGGGGCTTCAGCTGATCGAGATCGATAGCGCGTCCCAGGACCTGGCCCGCGCCGCGACCGTCGTGGAGACGCTGCGTCAGAAGGCGCCGACGGATCCACGCGTGCTCTACGCTGCGTATCGCATCTATACCGATCTCGCGGGCGAGGCACTGCTGGGGTTGTCGGTTGCCGCTCCTGAGGCTGGGCAGATGTACCAGGCGATGGCGCACGAGCTGGTGCGGCAGCGCGATATGAATGGCGCGATTACGGACTTTCGCAAAGCGTTGGCCGCAGATCCTCATCTTCCCGGAATTCACTATGAACTGGCGGAGGCGCTGCATGCTTCCCCCGATCTGAAGCTGCGGGGTGAGGCGGAGGAGCAGTACCGGCTGGCGGTCGCGGCGAATCCTGCGGATGAGAAGGCTGTAACGCGTCTGGGAGATACTGCTCTCGATAAGGGAGATTTGGACGGCGCTGCAGAGCGCTATCAGCAGGCATTGAAGCTCGCGCCCCACGATGCGGACGCGCTGATAGGGATGGCGCGTGTTTCTACAGAGAAGAATGATCCCGAGGCCGCGCTGCCACTGCTGGAGCGCGTGGTGGCGGCAGATGCTTCAAACGTGCAGGCGCATTATCGTCTGAGCGTGGTGTATCGCAAGCTGAAGCGACCGGAGGATGCGAAACGGGAGCTTGCGGAGTATCAGAAGTACAAGGACCTGAAGGAGAAGCTGAGAAAGATCTACAAGGATCTGCGTCTGGAAGAGGGCGTGGCCGAGCCGGACAAAGAGGGTCGCTAGTGCGAGAGAGGAGAGATTCTCGGCCATGGGTCTGCGTGACTGTACTCCTTCTGGTTACGGCATCGCCGCATCTGTGGGGCCAGCAGCGAAAGGTGGAGCGAACGGTTGCGCCTGCGAAGGTAAATTCACAGGCACCGGCCAGGACTCCTCAGCTTGTCGACATCACGGCGTCGACACAGATTCACTTTGAGCACTTGGCGAGTCCCGATCAGCGATATATCGTGGAGTCGATGGGCGGCGGAGTTGCGCTGCTGGACTACGATGGCGACGGCTGGCTGGATATCTACTTCACAAACGGGCCGAGTGTAGCGATGGCTCTTGAAGGGAAGAAGGCACGGAGCGTTCTGTACCGCAACAATCACGACGGAACTTTTCGCGATGTCACCGAGAAGGCCGGCGTTGGGTATCCATGCTGGGCGATGGGCGCTGCCGCTGGCGACTACAACAATGATGGCCGTGCCGATCTTGTGGTGAGCTGCTTTGGCGGCGTGGTTCTTTATCGCAACAATGGAGATGGCACCTTTACCGATGTCACCAAATCGTCGGGGCTGGACAGAGACACGGGGTGGGCTACGGGCGTGACCTTTGGCGATTACGACGGTGACGGCTATGTGGATCTGTTTGTGCCACACTACGTCGACTTCGATATGAAGGACCTGCCGACCTTCGGTTCGCGCAAGACATGCCAGTATCATGATCTTCCGGTGCAGTGCGGCCCGCGCGGGTTGAAGGGGTATCCCGATACGTTGTTTCACAACAACGGAGACGGCACTTTTACCGAAGTGGCGAAGCTGGTCGGTGTGGACGATCCGAAGCGCTTTTTCGGGTTGGGTGCGGTGTGGTCGGACTTCGACGGCGATGGCAAGCTGGACCTGTTTGTCGCCAACGATGGCGAGCCGAACTACCTGTATCGCAATGAAGGCAACGGGCGGTTTCGGGAGACTGGCTACGATGCCGGGGTTGCGGTGAGCGATGATGGAGTGGAACAGGCCAACATGGGGCTAGCGCTCGGAGACTACATGCACACGGGGCGGATGAGCGTTGCCATCACGCACTTCAGCGATGAGTATGCGGTGCTGTACCGGAACGATGGCAATCTGAGCTTCAGCGATGTCTCGCACGCGGCAGGGATCGCGCGGCCGACGGAACAGTTTGTGGGCTGGGGCGATGCCTTTGTCGATCTGGACAACTCCGGCTGGCTGGACCTTGTGCTGGTAAACGGCCATGTGTATCCGCAGGTGGATGATGCGAAGTTAGGGACGGCGTACAGGGAGCCGAAGCTGGTCTTTCAAAATCAGCGGGACGGAACGTTCAAGGATGTGAGCGCGCAGGTGGGCGCTGTGGTTACGACGCCACAGGTAAGCCGCGGGCTCGCGGTGGGGGATCTCCTCAATCGCGGGCGGCTGAACCTGGTGGTGGAGAATCTGACGGGAGCCCCCATGATTCTTGAGGCGAGACCGGACCCTGCGAATCACTGGGTGAGCTTCGAGCTTGAAGGATCGAGTACGAACCGGATGGCGCTGAATGCGCGCGTGCTGGTAACGACTGGCGCGATGCAGCAGATGGACGAGGTTCGCAGCGGGGGGAGCTATCTTTCGCAGAACGATGTGCGGTTGCACTTCGGCCTGGGGAACTCGACGAAGATGGATAGGGTCGAGGTTCGATGGCCGAGCGGAGGCTCGCAGGTCTTCGAGGGAGTAGCGGCGGATCGTTTCTACACGCTGAAGGAAGGCGGAGGTCTGAAAGAGAAGGCTAAGCCTTAGCGCCGGACCGGCGCGAGCTTGTCTTTTTTGCAGCCACGCGGCGTGCCGGTGCGGTCGATTCCCGGACGACAAGCTCTGGAGCGACGAGGATGAATTCGGGGATAGGCTCTCCGGCGAGCTTTTTGAGGAGCAGCTGGGCTGCGGCGCTTCCCATCTTCTGCAGCGGCTGCCGGATGGTGGTGAGGCTGGGAACCTGGTAGGCCGCGGACTGGATATCGTCGAAGCCAAGCACCGAAACGTCGTCGGGGACCCGCAGGCCGGCTTCATGGAGGGCCCGGATGGTTCCCATGGCAGCGACGTCGTTGAAGCAGAGCACCGCAGTGAAGGGATGGCCGCTCTTGATGAGCTTTCGTATGCCAGGGTAGCTGATCTCGGGGGATTGCGAGTCCTTGGAGAGATAGATCATCAGCTCCTCGTGAATCTCGATGCCGAGTTCGCGGGCGGCCTTGAGACTGGCGAACCAGCGTGTATCCGCATCGGAGCTGAAGGGCTGGCCGTGCATCAACGCGATTTTGTGATGACCGAGATCGCGCAGGTGCTGGAGAGAGAGCCTTGCGGCGTGCTGCTCGTCGAGCAGAACGTTGGAGACGCCGGGCAGGGTGGTGTGGCCCGCCACGGTGACGGTGGGCAGAGGGGGAGGCTCGTCGAGATGGGAGTCGATGGCCAGGATGCCGTCGACTCCGCGAGAACGAAGCAGGTTGGGGTAGGCGTCGATGAGGTCTTTGCGGTGTCGATGGTGGACGGTGAAGTAGAAGTAGTTCTCGCGCATGAGCAGGTCGCCGACACCGGATAACACCTGGGAGTGATAGCCTTCGCCGAGCTCCGGCAGCAGGATGCCGACGGTCTGCATGCGCTTGCCCTGCAGGGTACGGGCGATCATGCTGGGCTGATAGTTGAATTTTTCCGCGGCTGCTTTCACGCGGGCCCGAGTGCTCTCGGGGATGGAGCGTCCTGGAGTGTTATTGAGGACAAAGGAGACGGTCGATGGGCTGAGGCCAAGATGCTGCGCCAACATTTTCAGGTTGGCATGGCGGACGCCAGGTGTTGTCGAGGATGGTTTTGGCATGGACCGCAAATTTATGGAACGAAATGATTTCGTTAACAGTATCAGCGATGGGAAAGGGTTGAATACGCTTTGAGTCCAGGATAATGGCCTCTACGGTACGGGGAACTCCTTTCGTCAGCCTGTTGCGAAGCCGGCAGGGAAGCGCATGGGGATGGACAATGAGACAAACGTTTGTCTAAACTTGTGCGGCTGACCTGTGCGAAGAACTGCTGTATGGGGAGAGCTACGCAGCCGAACAACCTTTTATTCTCGCGATCTCGATTTGCGTTTTGGAGCCTTGTTGAATGTTTCGTATCTCGCGTGCCGGTCTTTGCCAACTATTGTCGGGAAGTTTGCTCTTCCTGTTTTTCTCTGCATCGTGTGTCCAGGTGGACGCAGCGCAGGTTGCGAGAGGACAGGACAACCGGGCGTCTGAGGCAGACCGCTTCGTAAACGATCTGTTGTCCAGGATGACGCTTGAGGAGAAGATCGGCCAGATGAGCCAGATCGCCTTGAACTCTCCCGAGGGACCCAAACGCGATGAGCGGATTCTGAAGGGCGAGGTGGGCTCGCTGCTGTTTGTTCGCGACCCCGTAGAGATCAACCGGCTGCAGCACCTGGCGATGGAGAAGAGCCGGTTGCACATTCCGCTGCTCTTTGGGTTCGACGTGATTCACGGCTACAGAACGATCTATCCGGTTCCACTGGCGCTGGCGGCGTCGTGGGATCCCGCAACGGCGGAGAGAGCCCAGCGCATGGCGGCTCGCGAGGCCAGCGCGGTGGGAATCCGCTGGACCTTTGCGCCGATGGTGGACATTGCACGCGACCCTCGCTGGGGACGCATCATGGAAGGAGCGGGAGAAGATCCCTATCTTGGATCGCGTATGGCTGAGGCGCAGGTGCGCGGGTTCCAGGGAGACAAGCTCAGCGATGCGGACAGCATTCTGGCGTGCGTGAAGCACTTTGCCGGATATGGAGCAGCTGTGGGCGGCCGCGACTATGACTCGTCCGACCTGTCGGAAGAGCAGTTGCGAAATGTATATCTGCCTCCCTATCAAGCTGCGATCAAGGCCGGAGCGGGCTCTCTGATGAGTGCCTACATGGACCTGAACGGGGTTCCGGCTACCGGAAACCGTTGGCTGCTCCATGACCTGCTGCGGAAGGAGTGGGGCTTTCGAGGCTTCGTGGTGAGCGACTGGGATTCGGTACTTAGTCTCACGACTCATGGCTTCACCTCCGGACCCGAAGATGCCGCTGTTCGTGCCGTACACGCGGGAGTCGATATGGAGATGACCTCGACGACGTTTCGCGATCACCTGGCCGATGCCGTAAAGAAGGGGCTGGTGCCGCAGAGCGAGATCGACGACGCGGTGCGGTGGATTCTGCTGGCGAAGTATAAGCTGGGTCTCTTCAAGAATCCCTATGTCTCCCTCGACCGCGCACAGAAGGAGCTGGTGTCAGAGGAGCAACGCACCGCCTCGCGTTCCATTGCGACCCGCACGGCTGTGCTGCTTCGCAACGAAGGCGGCTTGCTGCCGCTGAAGCGGGATGTGACGTCGATTGCGCTGATCGGGCCCCTGATCGACTCCAGGCCGGATGTGATGGGGTCGTGGAGTCTCGGCAGTCATCCGGAAGATACCGTCACGGTTGTCGAAGGATTCGAGCGTTCGCTGGCCTCCACCGGAACGAAGATTCTTTCGACCAAAGGAGTTGAGATCGAACGAGGGCAGCCGTCGATCTTCGACGATCAGTTCCCCAGCCCGAAGCCGACCCTTACGACGGACGCCGCAAAGGAAGCAGAGTTTCACCACGCCATCGACTTGGTTAAGCAGGCCGATGTTGCCGTGCTGGTGCTTGGCGAGGCACAGACGATGAACGGAGAGCGAGCGTCGCGCTCCACGCTCACGCTGCCGGGTAAACAGCAGCAACTGCTGGAGGCGGCGGTCGCGACGGGCAAGCCTGTCGTTCTTGTGCTGGTCAATGGCCGCCCTCTCGACATCACGTGGGCTTCGGAGCATGTGCCCGCCATTCTCGACGTATGGTATCCAGGAACGGAGGCCGGCAATGCCATTGCTGCGCTGGTCTTCGGGAACGCAGTCCCGGGAGGCAAACTTCCGGTGACCTGGCCGCGAAGCGTCGGCCAGGTCCCTCTCTACTATGCGCACAACCTGACCCAGATTCCCAAGGATCGCGATACCCGTTACTGGGATGGATCGAGCGCGCCGCTCTATCCCTTCGGCTATGGATTGAGCTACGCGACGTTTTCGTTGGCACCAATGAAGACGAGCGCGACGACCGTGCACTCGGGCGGCTCCGTCGAGGTTTCGGTCGAGGTTCAGAACACGGGCGGTCTTGCGGGGGATGAGGTTGTGCAGCTTTATACGCACCAGCGTTCGGGGTCGGCGTCGCGGCCGGTTCGGGAGCTGAAGGGATTCCGTCGTATTGCCTTGAAGCCCGGTGAACGCCAGACTGTTACGCTGACGCTCGACACGAAGGAGCTCGGCTTCTGGAGCCCGCAGACGCACCGATGGTCGATCGAGCCGGGAGTCTTCGATCTCTGGATCGGTACCGATTCAAACGCAACGCAGCATGCCACGCTTGACGTTACACCGCAGCCGTAGTTTGAACGTCTCTTCGAAACGAGGATCACACCATGTTGTGTCGTCGCCTCTTTGCCATCGCCATGCTGTGCGTGGCATCGCTTTCAGCCACTGCGCAGTTTGCTCATACACGCGGGAAGGAGATCATCGACGGCAGCGGTAAGCCGCTGCTTCTGCGAGGCACGAGCCTGGGCAACTGGATGGTTCCGGAGGGTTACATGTGGCTCTTCGAAGGAGGACCGCAATCGGGAACCGAGATCGAAGAGCTGGTGACGGAGTTGCTGGGGCCGGACAAGGCTGCGGAGTTCTGGCATGCGTACCGGGAAAATTACGTAACCCGCGCCGACATTCACCTGCTGCACGAAGCGGGATTCAACTCCATCCGCATCCCGATGCACTACAAGTTCTTCGAGACGGACAATGCTGATGGCTTTCGTCTGCTCGATCGCGTCATCGGATGGGCTCATGAGGAAGGCCTGTATGTCATTCTCGATATGCATGCAGCCCCGGGGGGACAGACCGGCACCAATATCGACGATAGTCATGGGTATCCGTGGCTTTACGACAGCCCGAAGGAACAGGCTCATCTGATCGCTATCTGGGAGAGTCTGGCTCGTCATTACGGGAGCAACAAGACCGTGCTGGGCTACGATCTGTTGAATGAGCCCATTCCGCACTATCCTTCGCTGCGGCCCCTGAATGCGAAGCTTGAACCGCTGTACAAGAAGCTGACCACGGCGATCCGCCAGATCGATAAGAACCACATCCTGTTCTTGGGCGGGGCCCAGTGGGATACGAACTTCGCGGTCTTTGGGCCGCCGTTCGATGGCAACACCGCTTATACGCTGCATAAGTACTGGATGCCGGTCGAACAATCGGCGGTCCAGAGCTATGTGGACTTTCGCGAGAAGAACAATGTTCCGTTGTGGCTGGGTGAGTCCGGCGAAAACAACGATGAATGGATCGCGCAGTTCCGGCAGCTGCTGGAGAAGAACGATATCGGGTGGGCGTTCTGGCCGTACAAGAAGTTGGAGAAGAGCTCCGCAGTCGTGACGATTGTGCCTCCAGAGGGATGGGACAAGATTGCCGCGTTTGCGAAGCTGCCGCGAGGCGCGGGGAACGTTGAGGCTCGCCTGAAGGTGCGCCCCGATCAGGAGACGATCGATCGCGCCTTTGCGGGCCTGCTTGAGAGCGTGAAGTTCGAACATTGCCGCATCAACGCAGGATATCTTTCTGCGCTTGGACTGAAACAGGTTCCGGCCACGAAGTAAGGCGCGGGAGTAGAGAAGATCAGCATTAGTTTCGATGGGAGAGTTGAGATGACGCAAAGGCGATCGTGGATGTTCCTGGCACTGGCCGTGGCTCTTGCACCTATACCTGTACGCGCACAGGATGCGTCGTTGTGGCTGACGAAACCGGACCGTTCGGCACTGCTTCAGTTGCAGACTCCTCCTCTGGCCTTTGCCGGGGGAGACGCGGCAGGACAGGTCATCGATGTGGATGAGAAGCAGCGGTATCAAACGATAGATGGCTTCGGCTTCGCTCTGACTGGCGGCAGCGCGCAGCTGATCGCTCACATGAGCGCGGAGGCTCGCGCTGCTCTGGTGAAGGATCTGTTTTCTACGGAAGGGGACGGCATCGGCGTCAGCTATCTGCGGGTGAGCGTGGGCGCTTCCGATATGAACGATCACGTTTACTCCTACGACGATCTTCCGGAGGGGCAGACGGATGTGACGATGGAGAAGTTCTCGATCGAGCCGGATCGCGCGGATGTGATTCCCGTCCTCAAGCAGATTCTTGCCATCAATTCGAAGATCAAGATTCTTGCCTCGCCGTGGTCTGCGCCGCTTTGGATGAAGACGAGTGGAGTAGCGAGGGGAGGCGTTCTCAAGCCCGAATACTTCGCCGCGTATGCGACCTACTTTGTGAAATACATTCAGGCGATGAAGGCTGAGGGAATCGACATTGATACGTTGACCGTGCAGAATGAGCCGCTGAATGAGAAGAACACTCCGAGCATGTTGATGCTCGAGTCGGAACAGGCCGACTTTATCGAGAATGACCTCGGCCCCGCGTTTCAGAAGGCAGGCATCAAGACGAAGATCGTGCTCTACGATCACAACCTCGATCATCCCGCGTATCCGCTCTCCATTTTGAAAGATCCAAAGGCAAACAAGTACGTGGATGGAACCGGTTTTCATCTTTATGGCGGGACGGTCGATGCGTTTACGCAGGTTCACGATGCGTTTCCGAAGAAGAATCTGTACTTCACGGAACAATCCGTCACGGATCATCGCAATGAAGGCGAGATGGATGTGGCGAAGCCCGTCGCGAAAATCGTGATTGGAACGACACGCAACTGGAGTCGAAACGTGTTGCTGTGGAATCTTGCGGCCGATCCGCAGTTTGGTCCTCATACCAACGATGGCGGCTGCACGGGATGCCAGGGAGCGCTGACGATAGATGGCGACAAGGTGAAGCGCAATCTCGCGTACTACACCATTGCGCAGGCCTCGAAGTTTGTTCCCGATGGTTCGGTGAGGATCGGATCGAGTAATGCTGATGCTATTCCCAATGTTGCCTTTCGGACGCCCGATGGAAAGACAGTTCTGATCGTCGCGAACAGTAGCGCATCGGATCAGGTCTTCTCGGTTCGGTTCCACGGAAAGGTAATCAAGAGCTCGCTGACCGCAGGATCGGTCGGGACCTATGTCTGGTAATTGCGGTAGAGAGGGAATGCAGATGAGATGGAAGCGCTTTCTGGGCCGGATGACGGGCTTTGCGATTGTGTGTGCCGGGATGCCGTTATGGGCTTCGACCTCGTATTATCCGCTGCGACCGGAGGACGCGAAGGCTGTGTATCTGGTTCGTAGCGAGGGCGGACTTCATGGCGATGGAATCGGCGACGATACGGAAGCGATCCAGAGGGCGATCGACAAGGTGCAGGAGACGGCGGGGCAGGGAATCGTCTTTGTTCCGGAAGGACGCTACAGGCTCTCGAAGACGGTCTTTGTCTGGCCAGGCATCCGGCTGATCGGTTATGGGGCGAATCGTCCCACCTTTGTGCTGGGGAAGAACACGCCGGGCTACCAGGATGGAATGGGTTACATGGTGATGTTCACCGGCAATCGTCCGCGTAACAACGCTGCGCCCATACGACAGGGAAGGCCGCAGACGCCGGTGCCGGGAGTGGTTCCGATCAATCCTTCGATCGCGGATGCGAATCCAGGGACGTTTTACTCAGCAGTAAGCAACATCGATCTTGACATTGAAGAGGGCAATCCTGCCGCAGTCGGGGTCCGCTTTCACGCCGCACAGCATTGCTACCTGGCTCACATGGACTTTCATGTGGGATCGGGGCTGGCCGCGCTTCATGATGTGGGCAACGAGGCGGAAGACCTTCACTTCTACGGCGGGCAATACGGCATTATGACGCGGAAGCCTTCTCCGGGGTGGCAGTTTACCTTGCTGGATTCCACCTTCGAGGGACAGAGCAAGGCTGCGATCAAGGAACATGAGGCAGGTCTTACGCTGATCCGGGCACAGATTCGTCATACTCCTACCGCGATCTCCATCGATCCGGGCTATGCGGAGGAGCTTTGGGTGAAGGACTCTCGCTTCGAGGATCTAAGCGGCCCTGCGGTTATCGTCAGCAATGATCTTGGTCTGCGGACAGAGATCAACCTTGAGGATGTTGTTTGCCACCGTGTTCCGGTCTTTGCTGCGTTTCGTGAGAGCGGGAACAAACTTCCGGGCCGTGGCGAGATGTATCGCGTGAATGCGCTGACGCATGGATTGATCTTTGCCACGCCTTCGGCGAAGGGAGAGGTGAAGACGCACTTCGATGTAAGCTCGCTTTCGTCGATGCCTGAGCTCGTGCCGACAGATATTCCTGCCGTTCCGGCACAGAGTACGTGGGTGAATCTCAAGAGCCTGGGAGCGAAGGGCGATGGGAGTACGGACGACACGGCAGCGATCCGCGAGGCGATTGCAGCGCATCGCACGATCTATATTCCGACGGGTCGCTATATTGTTACCGATACGATTACGCTTCGTCCGGATACGGTGCTGATTGGATTGAATCCATCGACGACGCAGTTCGATATTCCTGACTCGACCCCGGGGTTCCAGGGGCCGGGCTCTCCGAAGCCGCTGCTGGAGGCTCCAAAGGGCGGAACGAATATTGTTACCGGCATCGGTCTTTATACCAACGGGATCAACAGCCGTGCGGTGGGTGCGAAGTGGATGGCGGGCAAGGATTCGTTGATGGACGATGTTCGCTTTCTCGGGGGGCATGGAACGACGCTTCCCGGTGTCTCGTTCAACACGATCTATAACAACACGCATACGGCGGATACCGATCTCAATCGACGGTGGGACAGCCAGTATCCGAGCCTGTGGGTGACGGATGGCGGTGGTGGAACGTTCGCGAATATCTGGACGCCGAGCACGTTTGCGCAGGCGGGGATGATGATCTCGAACACCACCACCGAGGGGCGCGTCTACGAGCTTTCGAGCGAGCATCACGTTCGCAACGAGATCAAGATCGATCACGCGTCGAACTGGAAGATCTATGCGTTGCAGACGGAGGAGGAGCGCGGCGAAGGGCCGTTTGCGCTGCCGTTGTCGATCGAGAGCTCGAGCAACATTACGGTTGCGAACTATCACAGCTATCGCGTCGTGAGCAGCTATCAGCCTTTCCTGAATGCGATTCATGTGGCGGACTCGCATAACATCCGTCTGCGAAACATCCATGTGTATGGCGATAACAAAGTGTCCTTCGACAACTCCGTCGTCATCGATGGCAAAGCAACGCAGGTGGTGCGGAACCGCGAGTTCGCCTCGATGACGATCGATACTTCATCGGACGATCCCGAAACACAGCCGCAGAAGGCTTCTCCGGTTCTTGCGGACGGAGCGAAGCTCGAGCGGCTTGCTGGTGGCTTCTACAACGTCTCCGGCGCTGCGGTCGATCCTGCGGGCCAGCTGTACTTTGTCGATGCGCACTGGCAGCGGATCTATCGCCTGCTTCCGGAGGAGAAGAGAGCGGCCATCGTACGCGACAGTCCGCTCGATCCTGTTCAGCTGGTCTTCGACAAGGCGGGAGACCTGATGGTGGTCTCGTACGCGGGGAACGGGACCGTGTACAGCTTCAGGCCTGAAGCACTGGATGAGGAGATCACGCTGCTGAAGCCACAGAAGGCTTCGGCGAGAGACGGGATGACTCCTGTGCTGCCGGTGAACTACTGGCGGAATGAGAATGACTTCGTACAGGCTGTGCCTGTTCCGAGGCCGTATCAGTATGTCTCTCCGGACGGCACTACGTTTATTCCGGCGGGAGAGGATTTTGTTACCGGCGCACTCTACTACGGTACGAAGATGGCGGACGTTCTTCGCGCCTTCGGCCTTGGAAGGGCGGTGGAAGGCAAGCCGTTCTATGTGAGCGACGAGAGTGAGCAGAAGACGTATGTCGCGGATGTTGGTTCCGACGGGACGCTGAACCATCTGAAACTCTTCGCGGAGTGCGGCGGAGAGAGCGTTACGCAGGATGCTGCGGGGAACGTTTACATTGCTGCGGGGCAGGTCTATGTCTACAACCCGTCGGGCGAGTTGATCGATACGATCAAGGTTCCCGAGCGTCCGATCAACCTAATCTTCGGGGGAAAGGATGGGCGGACGCTTTACATCCTTGCGCGGACTTCGGTGTATGGCGTCGAGGTTCGGCGGTGAGGACCTCCTCCCTCCTCGTTTCGGTAAGAGTTGAATAAAACTCCTTGTGTTGGCAACAACATACATAGCACACCGCGGCTCGTCATCGGCGATGCGTCACGCATCAGTGTGGCTTAAACGTCTTGCCTGTTTCGACCAGTGTTTTGAGGCGGGAGAGGATGCGTGGCCAGCCATCGGCACAGGAGACGTAGGCAGTGTCGTCTTCCGCCCACTGGTCATGGGTGACGGAAACTCTGGTGGCCTCAGTCTCTGGCACAAGCTCTATCGTGACGCGCGAAACCTTGTTGGAAGAGCCAAGGGCGAATGTGTATTGCAACAACTTTAGCGGTTCGGACTGGAGCACTTCGCCGCGAACGTAGATGCTGCGCTTACCGTCGGTCCCTGTGCCGACCCAGTTCATCAGACCACCGGGCTTCAGATCGGCTTCGAGTTCGGCCCCCGCAAAGATAATGCGATTGGATTCGGAGGAGACGAAGCCCTCCCAGACTTTATCTGGAGGTGCGGCGAAGTAGAAAAGGAAGTGCAATGGAGTTTGCTGGGCCACGTGATCTCCTTCAGTGTTTCTGTTGGCATGCAAGGGATTATGCCACTCAGCGAGGAATCTGTGTCGAGCTTAGTGGGAGGTTACTGTGACGAGGGCCAGAGCGTTGGGCTCGAGCTTCAGGGTGAGCTGGTGGTTTTCGAGATGGGTTTGCTCCGGGGGAGGGAGTGTAGTAGCGCGGTTGAGCTGTTCCACCTGG
Source organism: Edaphobacter modestus (assembly GCF_004217555.1). Taxonomy (GTDB): domain Bacteria; phylum Acidobacteriota; class Terriglobia; order Terriglobales; family Acidobacteriaceae; genus Edaphobacter; species Edaphobacter modestus. The sequence goes on along the minus strand of NZ_SHKW01000001.1, from coordinate 2,850,304 downwards.
GTTGGTGTGGGATAGTCGGGCTTGCCGATTTTGGCGTACTCCGGAAGGACGTTTCCGTGTTCGTTGTCGACCCGCTGAATGGCCACGGGGGCGTTGGCGGCGGGCCCTTGAATATTGAGGGTGAGGGTGCGGGTCTTGCCGTTGCGGAGGGACTCGGCGTCGGGAGCGACGAGATTCCAGACGGCGATCTTCAGGCTTCCATCCGCAGATTTAGTGGTGATGATGTCGGGTGAGGTGTTGGCGATACGTTGGTCGCCAAGTTGGTGGAGAAGGGCGAAGCCGTAGTAGCTGGGCTTGTTGATTCCGAACTCGGCGCGGAGGCCGAACTGCCCGATGAAGGGCCGGGGGCCGGGCCCGCCTTCTTCGAAGACGTCGGAGAAGGTCCAGAAGGACATCATGTCGACGAGGCCGTCGCACTGGCGGACGGTGTTGGCGAGGGCAGGGCCGACGTAGGTGGTGTCGCGCGACTGGTTATGGCCGGGGACGTTCCACTCGGTCCAGAAGAGTGGCATGGTGGGCTTGCCGGCGGCCTTCATCTGGCCGCGGACTTTGGCGATGGCGCGACAGACGCGCTGGTCCATGGGGAGATCGGCGGGAACGTTGTCGCTGGGCGAGAACATATTTTCGACGGTGTCGTCGGCGTATCCGTGGCTGGAGACGAAGTCGACGGGGACGTTGTTTTCGGTGGTGTGCTTGAGGAAGGCATCGACCCATTGTGCGGCTGCGGTGGCGGGACCGCCGACGCGCAGGCGCGGGCTTACGGCTTTGAGATCGCGCGCGGTGTGGTCGTAGAGCTCGAAGTAGCTGCGCTGGCGCGGGATACCGCCCCAGAAGTCGATGTTGGGCTCGTTCCAGACTTCGAAGTGCCACTGGGAGACCTCGTCGATGCCGTAGCGGCCGACGAGATTTTTTGCGAAGGCGGTGATGAGGCCGTCCCACTTTTCGTAGGACTTGGTGGGGGAGACGTTGGGCTTGTACCAGAAGGGATGGAGAAAGTCGGGGTTGAAGGCGAGCTTTTTGGGCATGAAGCTGATCTCGACTACGGGGCGCACGCCGTTGGCGAGGAGGTTGTCGTAGATCTGATCGATGTAGGCGAAGTTGTAGACGGGGTTGCCGTGCTCGTCTTCGTTGTAGACTCCCAGCTCATCGTGCAGGATGGCGTGGAAGCGAACGTAGCGGAAGTCGGTGACCTGCTTTACGGCTTTGAGATCGTTGAGATAGCTCTGCCGCAGGACGAGCGCGGCGCGGCCGGAGCCGAACATCTCTTCCCAGAAGTGGGGGAAGGGAGTGGTGGGGGCGTTGGCGTTGATCTCGATGGTTTGCTGCGCATGGGACGGCAGAGTAGAGAGAGCCAGGAGGAGAAGGAGGTTCACGATGGGTCGGGTGAGGCGGTTCATTGCGTGCTCCTGCTGGAGGACGAGACTTAATGACAAGAAAAGAGCGCCTTGGGGGCGCCCCTCTCTTCTTTGTGGTTGATGGATCCGACACAGCCTAGAAGCTGAAGCGCGCCTGGAATTCGATGACGCGGGCAGCGAGAGCCGTCTGCGACTGCCCGAACTGACTGCTGGTAATTAGGGTATTGCCATCGCCGGTGTTGAAGGGTGTCAGGTTGGTCTGGTTGAAGATGTTGAAGAACATGGCACGAATCGTGAGTCCGGCATTTTCGCCGAAGATGCTGGTTTGTGGAATGCCGAAGGTCTTCTGTGCATCCATGTCGGTGTCGAAGTAGTTGGGGCCGTGGAGGCTGTTGCGGCCTACGCCTGGAGGCGGGGGGGCTCCAGTGGTGGGATAGGTTGGGATGGAGAAGTAGGCGAGGCCGCCGTTGGGGAACTGACCGCCGGCGCGCTTGAAGGTGTCGTTGCTGGTATCGCCTGACCCTCGCGCGAACTGGGAGCCGGGACGGAGATTGCAGTATCCGCTGCCGACGTAGACGACGTTGCAGCCGGTGTTGGCGTAGATGGGAGTCCACGGGAAGCCGGTGTGGTACTGGAGGATGCCGCTGATCTGAATCCCTCCAAAGATGGTTTTGAGCAAGCGGTTATTGGGAAAGAGCTTCGGGGAGTAGGTTCCGAAGAGCTTGGCGTTGTGGGTGATGTCATAATCGGCGCGGCCGTAGGCGAAGCGGTTGTCGTAGGGGTACTGGTCGATGTAGTAGTCCTGGGAGGCAGTGTCCAGGATCCTGCCATAGCGGTACTGTCCATTGATGGTGAAGTTGTTGCCGAAGGTGTGCCGAACCTCCGTGAGGAATGCGTGAGAGCTAGCGGTGGCGTCATTCGAGAAAAAGCTGAAGTTGCTGATGGAGGGATTCAGGTTGGGATAGTAGATCCAGTTGAGGTTGTTCTGGCGAGTGTAGTGGCGGGAGAGGCTGCCCTGGTAGCCGACACTGAGGATCCAGCGGGAGGTAAGGGCGTGTTCCACACCGAGAGACAGCTTGTACGTGAGGGGGGTGGGAAGGTCCTGCTGAATGCCTGTGATCGTAAGTGCAGCCCCGCTCGTCGGAAGTCCATTAGGACCGAAGGTCGCGATGGCCGTTGGATTGGAGGGATAGCCGTTGATATTGGTGGGGCTAGAGGATGCAGCGTATAGAACGCCAGGGCAGTTGATGAGAGATGTGTCGGTGCATACAGCGTTGACGTTGGTGACCAAGGGTGGATTGGAGCGGCCGTTGAGGGTGACAGCCTGCTGCATACGGTTGTAGGCGATGCCGAAGCCGCCACGGACAACGGTCAGATGATTAGAGGCGGGGTTGATGGAGTAGGCAAAGCCGAACTGCGGTCCCCAGTTGTTGGGACTGGTCTTGTAAAGATCGCCGCCTACTTTCATGGTGGCTCCGGTGAGGGTCTGGGCGCCGGTGCCGAGGACCGGATTGCTGATATTTCCGTTCTTTTCCGTGGTCGGCGTGAAGTATTCGTAGCGCAGGCCGAGGTTGAGGGTAAGGTTGGCATTGACGCGCCAGTCGTCCTGAACATAGCCGGCGTAGATAAACGACCGGATGTACTTGGTTGCGGAGGTCGGTATTCCGGTACGGGGATCGAAGTTGCCATTCAGCAGACGCGGCTTGTCATTGGCAAACTCCCACAGGTTGCGGAAGGTGTATGCGGGGATGGCGGCGGAGGTCTGTGTGTCGTTGTCGAGCTCGCGATAGCCGTCGAAGCCCATGCGGATGTTATGCGAGCGCCAGGTCTTGGTGAGGGTGTCGCGGATGTTGTAGGTGGTTTGAGCGAAGTTGCCGGGGCCGGGGGAGCCGAAGAACTGGAATTCGGAGGTGCCGATGCCGCCCATGGTATCGAGAATGCCACGGGGCAGGCCGAAGGGTTCCTGGGGATTAGAGGTGATCTCGTTGAAGTACCAGCGCACGGCGTTGAAACGGAACTCATTGAGCAGGGTGGGAGCGAAGACGTGATTCCAGAGCGCCCCCTGAGAGTAGGCGAGCCGGTTCACGTTCCAGAGATTGGCAGTGCGGTTGGGGCCGTTGAAGAAAGTCGAAGAGGTGGGCACCCAGTAGACGGTGTAGGCGATGAGATCGCGAGGATTGAGCTGCCAGTCGAGGCGTCCGTTGAACTGCTGGTTGACGCTGTTGCTGGGATTGACGGTGTTGACATAGAAGAGATCGGGAACACCATCGAAGCCGCCGCCGATGCCGGGAGAGTTGTTGCCCAGGTAGCTGGGATCGGCGGTCCCGAGAGGAGTAGGCAAGGGAGAGCCGACGTCGAGTGCGGTTCCGCCGCCGCTGTAGGGAACGTCATGGCAGTAGGCGCCGCTCAACCCGGCGAAGGCGCATCCGGAGTTTGCCGCGACGGATTGGTAGCTGACGCTCTCGCCCGGGAAGCCGGCGATTGCAGCGGAGACTCCGCCTGCTTTTCTCTGCGCGATGAGTTGATCGTACTCAGGGGTTTCGTACCAGTGCGTCGCCTGATCGCGTCCGCTGTTGCGGAGTTCTTCATAGGAGAAGAAGAAGAAGACGTGGTCCTTCCAGACAGGGCCGCCGATGCTGCCGCCGATCTGGTTGAAGCGGTTGTTGTCGCGCAGCAGCCGATCGGTATCGCCTTCGGAGCCTGGACCGTTGTAGCGCTGATAGGCGTTGAGGCCGGGACGGTGGAATTTAAAGAAGGCGCTGCCGTGGAAGTCGTTGGTGCCGTTTTTGGAGACGATGAGAACCTGCGCGCCGCTGTTGCGACCGTTGGTCGCGTCATAGGGGCTGGTCTGGGTCTGGACCTCTTTGACGGACTCCTGATTGGGAGTGATGACGGCGCCGCCGCCCCACGCAAGGGAGTTGACCTGGCTGCCGTCGATCTGGAAGGAGTTGCCGGAGGTACGAACGCCGTTTCCCTGAGTCTGTGCGCGATTCTCTACGGCGAAGATACTTCCGGAGCTGCTGCTACCGCCGATACCGCCGTTGCCGGGAAGAGAGTAGCTCTGTCCTGTGCCAGTCTGCGAGCCGTCGCCGAGAGCTCCTGGCGCCAGGCGGAGGAGCTGGTAGGGGTCGCGGTTGGAGGAAGGGAGCGATTGCATCTGCTGGGCGGTGATGACTCCGGCGATGGTAGCGGTCGCGGTATTGATTGGGGGAGTTGTGTCGGTGACGGTGACGGATTGCTGGGAGCCTTCAGGGTCAAGGCTGATGTTCAGGCCCTGCATGGTTTCGCCGGAGATGTTGACGTTGTCGACGGTCTTTTTGGCGAAGCCCGTAGCTTCGATGGTGACGGTGTAGGGAGCGGGGGCAAGGCGATTGAAGGTGTAGGTTCCGCCACCGTCGGATTTGCCGGTCTGGGTCTGATTCGTCTCTTTGTCGACGATGGTGACGGTCGCGCCGGGAACGACGGCCCCGGTGGAATCGGTAACCGTGCCCTGAAGGCCCGCTCGATACTGCGCGTGGACAAATCTTGCCGGAAGCACCAGGAAGGTGAAACCGAAGAGAAAGAGGGCAAGTCTGGATGGAAATGGAAGAGGGGGGAAGGTGAACTGCGTTTTCATCACTGCTCCTGAAAGCGGAGCGGCCAATACTTACGTGACCGAAGCTCCGGGTTGGTTCTGGGATTTCTGGTCGGCAGAGTGTCGAAGGGACACTTGCCCACTCGCTTAAGGGTCCGATCCGCTGTGCGCGGTCGAAGCACTCCTTTTCGCCTAACCCGGGAGAATCAACTACAGGAGACACAAGGTCTAAAAAAGACTCAGTTCAATGAAGGGTCCAGCGACGAATCGGGGCCCTGTGTAGCAACTCGCATGGATGCTTCATGAAGAGAGATGCAGAAAACAAGTTTCTGGTGATACGAACCGCTAAAAAAAGTTGGGTTCGGCCGCGCTAAGGTGAAGGAGGCAGGCGATTAAGCTATCGGCAGCAGCGGAAGCCGATGTTCGCTGTGGAGCTGTCGGGGGTGTTGGAGCTGCGGGCGGCGACGCGGTAGCGATTGCAGTAGGATTTGTGGCAGAGAAACGATCCGCCCTTCATGACCCGGGAAGTTCCTGTGGAAGGCCCGGTTGGATTGTTTCGGCCCGCAGTGCGGTGGTAATGGGTGTCGAACCAGTCGGCGCACCACTCCCATGCGTTGCCGGTGATGGAATAGATACCGAAGCCGTTTGGAGGAAAGGCATCGACGGGGCAGGTTCCGGCATAGCCGTCGTCGCCGGTGTCCCGGTCCGGGAACTCGCCCTGCCAGATATTGCACCGATGCTTTCCGTCTGGCCGCAGTTTGTCGCCCCAGGGATAGAGCTTCTGCTGGAGGCCGCCGCGGGCGGCGTACTCCCACTCCGCTTCGGTCGGGAGCCGTTGGCCGCTCCACTGGCAGAAGGCGAGGGCATCGTTCCAGGAGACATGCACGACGGGATAGTTTTCGCGTCCTGACAGGTGCGAGCCCGGTCCTTCGGGGGTGTTCCAGGAGGCTCCGGGAACCTTGCACCACCAGGGAGCCGCGGCCACGGTATCTTCAACGAGGCTGGCGAAGTTCGCTTTGGGAATGTGAGACCAGAAGACAAAGGACCAGCCGAAGGTCTCGGCCTCGGTTCTGTATCCGGTGGAGCGGACGAACTGCTCAAACAACTGGTTGGTGACAGGGTACTTGTCGATGAGGAAGGGAGCGACGGTGACTTCGCGCACCGGGCCCTCTCCATCGTCAGGGAACGAATCGGCGTAGTCGGTTCCCATGAGGAAGGTTCCGCCGGGCAGGGAGAGCATGCGCTCGCGGAATCCCGGGAGCATCTCCTGCGAGGCAGGAACAATCGAGGGAGTGTCGGCGCTTTCTCCACGCTGCGACGAGGGTGCGCAGCACCCCTTGGGTGCGGTGTCGCCGGGTTGATGAGGGTGATTCATTCTTTCGTTCGACCTTATTCGAAAGTCTAGCGTGATTGGCATGGCTCTCGAAAGGTCTGACCGCGAACCTGCTGGCTCTATCGTGGGCTCGTGGGATGCGAGTGAGGCCACGACAGAGCGCAGGCGAACGGTTCGTAGAGGATGTCAGACGGACAGGTTGAGCATCCGATTAAGCCGCTGGACGAAGGTGGCAGGATCCTGCAGCGGCACACCTTCCAGAAGAAGCGCCTGATCGAAGAGGAGCCATGCAGCATCTTCGGCGACGGCGTCGTCGGGACGGGCGACCAGCTTGCGGACGATCTCGTGATCGGGGTTGATCTCAAGCGTGGGCTTGAGGGCGGGCAGATCTTTCTGTCCCATGGCGCGCAGCATCTGCTGCATCTTCATGGAGGGTTCTTCGTCGTCGGAGACGATGCAGGAGGGGCTGTCGGCGAGGCGAACGGAGGCGCGGACATCTTTGACGCGATCGCCGAGGATGCCCTTCACCTTCTCGAGCAGGGGCTTGATCTCCTCAGCCTTGCCGGACTCGGATTCGTCCTTCAGGTCGCCGTCGGTGGAGGTCTTGTTGACGGACTTGAGGTCGATGTCGCCATATTTCTCCACGTTGGCGAAGACGATCTCGTCGATCTCGTCGTCGAGGACAAGAACTTCGAGATCCTTCTTCCTGTAGATCTCGAGAAGAGGCGAGGTACGCAGAAGGGACTCCGCGCTGCCGGTGATGTAGTAGATGCTCTTCTGGCCTTCCTTCATTCGCGCCTTCACGTCCGCGAGGCTGGTCATGCCTTCCGCCTTTGTGGACTTGAAGCGGATGAGTTCGAGCAGGGTCTCGCGGTTCGCGAAATCGCCGTACAGACCTTCCTTGAGTAGGCGGTTGTACTCCGCGATGAACTTCTGATATTGCTCGGGCTGATTTTCAGCGATGTTCTTCAGCTCGGAGAGGATCTTCTTGACGCTGGCGGAGCGGATGCTGGTGAGGACACGATTCTGTTGCAGGATCTCGCGGCTGACGTTGAGAGGAAGATCCTCGCTGTCGATGATTCCGCGAACGAATCGCAGATACTGCGGCAGGAACTCCTTGGCGTCGTCCATGATGAAGACGCGTTTTACATAAAGCTTGACGCCGGTCTTGTACTCGGCCTGAAAGAGATCGAGGGGGGCCTTGGATGGGATGTAGAAGAGCGTGGTGTATTCGAGACTGCCTTCGGCCTTGGTGTGAAACCAGAAGAGAGGATCTTCGAAACCGCCGGTGAGGGACTTGTAGAGCTCCTTGTAATCGTCATCCTTGAGCTCGTTTTTGGAGCGGCGCCAAAGGGCGCTGGCCGCATTGATCTGCTCGGTTGTGCGGGTTTTGACGGACTTTTTGTCGGCCTCGTTCCACTCGCTCTTGTCGTAGGTGAGAAAGATGGGGAAGGCGATGTGGTTGGAGTATTTCTTTACGATCTCTTTAAGCTGCCAGCTGTTGGCGTACTGCTTTCCTTCTTCGTTCAGATGAATGATTACGGTAGTTCCGGCAACGGGTCGCTCCGCGGGCTCAATCTCGAAGCTGGTTTTGCCGTCGCTGGTCCATCGCCATGCCTTGTCTTCGCCTGCCTTGCGGGAGATCACCTCGACGTGGTCGGCGACCATAAAGACGCTGTAGAAGCCGACGCCGAACTGTCCGATGAGGTTGGAGTCCTTCTTGGCGTCTCCGGAGAGCTGCGAGAGGAAGTTTTTGGTTCCGGAGCGCGCGATGGTTCCAAGGTGCGACACCAGGTCTTCTTCGTTCATGCCGATTCCGGTATCGGCGATGCGAAGGATTTTATTCTCTTCGTCCAGCTCAAGGTCGATGCGGGGATCGAAGGGGAGCGCCTTGTATTGGTCCTCGACGAGGGTTAGATGGCGGAGCTTATCGAGCGCATCGGAGGAGTTGGAGATGAGCTCGCGGAGGAAGATCTCCGGGTGCGAGTAGAGAGAGTGAATGATGAGCTGCAGGAGTTGACTGACTTCGGTCTGAAATTCGCGTTTTGACATAGATGTTTTCTTCCCAAACGTTCTAAGTATAAAAGGACTGCGGATGGCTTCTTATAAAGGATCGGGGATGGCCTTCCCGGCCTGATTGTGGCCCGGGAGGAGTGTCTCACGATTATTTTACGGACGACGCCGAGCGATGCCGGGACGATTCGGAGGAGATGCAATAATGCCGAGATGAGCAGACATGCTGACGGGTTGGATCGGCGCAGGTTTTTAGCCGTGTGTTCGGTGGCGGGACTTGGGCAGGGTCTGTTGCCTGGGGTGCTCTGGGGCATGGCGGCGCAGGTCTCGACGACAGAGACTGCGGGTGCGGGTGTGGATCACGACCACCTGGCGGCGATTACGCCGGAGATGATCGATGCGGCGGCGGCGATTGCGGCGGTGAAGCTGACTGCCGAGCAGAAGACGATGGTGCTGGAGGGGCTGAAGCAACAGCGCGAGTCGGTCCTGGTGATCCGAAGCATGAAGATTCCGAACCAGGTGGCTCCGGCCTTTGTCTTCGACCCGGTTCCGGCGGGGATGAAGCTGGAGACGGAGCGAAGGCCGATGCGGATGAGCAAGGCTCCGGATGCGAAGAAGCTTGCGGCGAGTGCATCTGTGGTGGGTGGTGAGGGGCTGGCGTTTGCCTCGGTCCGTGAGCTGGCTGAATTGGTGAAGACGCGCAAGGTGGCCTCGGTCGAGCTGACGAAGATGTACCTGGCACGATTGAAGAGGTACGATCCGCGGCTGCATTTCTTGATTACGTTGACGGAAGAGCGTGCGTTGAAGCAGGCCGCGGATGCGGATAGGGAGATTGCGGCAGGCAGGTATCGGGGCCCGCTGCACGGGATTCCGTGGGGAGCGAAGGACCTGCTTGCGGTCAAGGGCTATCCCACTACCTGGGGTGCGGCGGGGTTTGAGCAGCAGAGCTTCGACTATGACGCGACGGTGGTGGAGCGTCTGGATGCGGCCGGCGCGGTTCTGGTGGCTAAGCTGACGATGGGGGCGCTGGCCCAGGGAGATCTGTGGTTCGGGGCAAGGACGCGGAATCCCTGGAATCCGAAGCAGGGCTCCAGCGGATCTTCGGCGGGAAGCGCGAGTGCGGTGTCGGCGGGATGTGTGGGATTTGCCATCGGGACGGAGACGCTGGGTTCCATCTCGTCGCCGAGCACGCGCTGCGGTGTTACCGGGCTACGGCCAACGTTCGGGCTGGTGCCGCGGACAGGCGCGATGGCGCTGAGCTGGACGATGGACAAGATTGGGCCGATCTGCCGCGTGGTGGAGGACTGTGCCTTGGTGATGAGCGTCATCTATGGGCCGGACGGGCATGATCGCAGCGTGAAGGACGCGGCCTTCAACTGGGATGCTGACCTCGATTGGAAGAAGCTGCGGGTGGGGTATCTCAAGGATGAGTTCGATATGCCGGTGCTGGAGGCGGGAGCATCGGAAGAAAAAAAACGGGACTTTGCGCGTGACACGTACGACGCGAAGTATGGGCAGGCAGCGCTGGATGCTCTGAGGAAGATGGGCGTGAAGCTGATCGAAGTGAAGATGCCGAAGGGATATCACTTCGGCGACATCACGCCGGTCCTGGCAGCGGAGGCGGCGGCGGCATTCGATGAGCTGACGCTGAGCGGACGCGATGCGCTGCTTACGGGGCAGGAGAGCTTTGACTGGCCGAACACGTTTCGCAAGGCGCGGTTCTATTCGGCGGTCGACTATATCCAGGCGCAGCGGGCGCGGATGCTGGCGATCGATGGCATGGCGAAGCTGTTCCGCGAGGTGGATGTCGTTGTAACGCCGAGCAATGGTGCGCAGCTTTCAGGGACCAACCTTACGGGGAACCCGGCGGTGATTGTGCCGAACGGTGTGCGCGGTACCGATGCTCCGGCTCCTGACCACGACGGGGACGGAGACCGCAAGAATACGGGCGGGCCGGGGACTCCGGTGTCGCTGACATTCCTGGGGGCGTTGTATTCGGATGCCCGGCTGGCTGCGTTTGCGCGGGCCTACCAGGAGAGCACGGGATTTCATCGGCTGCATCCGAAGCTGGATTGAAGGAGTGCATGGACAGGGGTATGAGAGGCGAGAACACGCTGGTTGAGGCGCGGGGGCTGGTGAAGGAGTACGGCGCGGGCGCGCGCGTGGTGGATGACGTGTCGTTCACGATCGGGCGGGGAGAGACGCTGGGCCTGGTGGGCGAGTCGGGATCGGGAAAGAGTACTGTAGCGCGGATGCTGCTGCGGCTGGTGGAGCCCACGGCAGGCGAGGTGACGTATGACGGCCGTGATCTGCTGGTGGCGCGGGCGAGCCAGATGCGGGCTCTGCGACGACGGATGCAGGTGGTGTTTCAGGATCCTTATGCAGCGTTGAATCCGCGAATGAGAGTGAAGGAGATTCTTGCGGAGCCGTTTGCAATTCACGGAGAACGCTGCGGGAGAGAGCGGCTGGAGGAGATGCTGGCCGAGGTGGGACTGGATGGGAGTGCGCTCCTGAGGTTCCCGCATGAGTTCAGCGGGGGACAGAGGCAGAGGATAAATATAGCCCGCGCGCTGGCGCTGCGGCCGGAGTTTGTAGTGCTGGACGAGCCGGTGAGCGCCCTGGATGTGAGCGTGGGGGCGCAGGTGGTGAATCTGCTGCGGGAGCTGCAACAGAGGTATGGGCTGACCTATCTCTTTATCTCTCACTCGATGCCGCTGGTGCGATACCTGTGCGATCGCGTGGCGGTGATGCAGCGAGGGCGCCTAGTGGAGCTGGGGGAGTGCGAGCAGGTGTGCGATGCGCCGAGGGAGGCGTATACGCGAGAGTTGCTTGGAGCGACTCCGGAGATGCGGCTGTAAGGAACGCAGCCGGGCCAGCAGATACAGGGCGAGCCGATACAATGGAAGATGGATGCTTTCCGAATTGAGTTCGCACTGGCCGTACGTGAGATTGGTCGCGGCATCCTCGGTCGCCGGGGTGATGAATGCCATGGCTGGAGGCGGATCGTTTTTGTCGTTCCCCGCAATGCTGGGGGTAGGGGTGCTTCCCATTCAGGCCAACGCGACGAACACGGTAGCTCTATGGCCGGGACAGCTGACGTCGGTGGCCGCGCTTCGCAACGATCTGAGGCGCGACCTGCTGCCGGCGGTCTGTGGAGCCTCGGTGGCAGGAGGCGTAGGCGGGGCCATCCTGCTGTTGCATACGGGCCAGGTTACGTTTCTCCGGATGGTTCCGTGGCTTCTTTTGACCGCTTCGTTGTTATTCGGGTTGAGCGGACCGGTATCCCGATGGCTGAGGCGTCGGTCGACGGTGCCTCATGCGGAGAGAAAGATTGCGGCCATGCCGTTGTTTCTTGCGCTGCTACCGGTTTGCTTCTATATCGGCTATTTCGGCGCAGGTGCGGGATTTCTGATCATGACGGCGCTTGCGCTGTTCGGCGTCGAGGAGATGAACACGTTGAACTCGCTGAAGGTGCTGGCGGCGTGCCTTTCGAATCTGTGCGCTGTCGTAACGTTTATCGCCAGCGGAGCTGTGGTGTGGAAGTATTGCGTGGTGTCGATGCTGCTGGCCGGTGCAGGAGGCTATGTGGGGGCACAGTATGCGCGGAGGATGAATCCGAGCGTGCTGCGAGCCATTGTCGTCGTGACGGGATGCGCGATGGCCGCGTATTTTTTCTGGAGAAACGGATGATAAGGCTGGCGCGGAACGAGGTTGCGGCATGAGTCACGAGGGAATCAGGTTCGTAAGTGCGGAACAGGCAGCGCAGGCGCCGGAGCAGCGGCTTCCGATCGAAGCCGTCACTCCGGCGAAGGTTCGTGTGTATAAGACAGAGGGAACCGGGGTCGAGATCGACTGGAAGGATGGACACAAAAGCCAGTGGAGCTTTCACTGGCTGCGACATGGGTGTCCATGCGCGACGTGCCATGAAGAACGCGAGCACAGCGGACGCAAGCTGGGAGAGGCGAAGCCGAAACCTCAGACACTGCTGCCCATGTACGAGGCCCCGGTGCGGCCTCTCGAGGTTATTCCAACGGGGAACTATGCGGTGAAGTTCAAGTGGAGCGATGGGCACGAGAGCGGGATCTACTCGTGGGAGTACCTGCGACGGGTGTGCCAGTGCGAGGCTTGCCTGGCGAAGTCCTGACTCTTCCGATAGGGGTTAGCTGCCGATCTGGTGAGCTGCGAGTAGAGGAAAGACTTCGTCGACCGACGAGACGATTCGAAGACTCGCGCGGGCATGAGGTTTCAGGACGCCTTCGGCGACGCAGTGATCGAGGAAGTCGAGCAGCTTGTCGTAGAAGCCGTTGATGTTGATGAGGACGACGGGCTTCTGGTGCAGGCGCAGAGCCTGCCAGGTAAGAACCTCGAACATCTCTTCAAACGTGCCGAAGCCGCCCGGCAGGACGAGGAATGCGTCGGCTAACTCTCCCATCATGGCCTTGCGGGTATGCATGTTGGTGGTGATGTGGAGTTCGGTGAGGCCGCGGTGAGCGACTTCGAGATCGACAAGAACCTCAGGGATGACACCTACGACTCGTCCTCCATGCAGAAGGGAGGCCTCTGCGACGGCCTGCATCAGGCCTACGTTGGCTCCGCCATAGATAATGCCGATGCTCTGCTGGGCGAGAGCACGGCCAAGCTCGATCGCCGCCTCGCGATAGATGGGGCTGGCGCCGTTGGAGGAGGCGCAGAAGATTGCTGCATTCCGGATCACGGTATTAAGGATATCAAGCTGCCATGCCGGAAGTGTGAACAGAGAAAGGTGCCAAAACGGAATTGCGGCCCTTGAGGCGATGCCCTGAATGGGACGCCGCCTCAAAGGCCGGATGGGGAATATCTCGGATGTGTGTTACTTGATGTGAATGGTCGCGCCGTTCAGTGCGTTGGTGATCTCGGCGATGAGGGTCCCGGCTTCGTGCGTGGGTGTAGCAGTCGCGGAGACGACACGGGTGCCTGGTGTGAGATCGACGGTGACAGGCTTGCCCGCTTCGAGCTTGATGACTTGTTCGCCGGCCTTTACTTCGATAGGGGCGGTGGAGTCATTCAGGAAGGTGAGCTTGATGGTCTTCGATTTGCCAAACATCGCCAGGACAGGCGAATGCACGCTGGTTACAGCGTAGACCGCAGGCGATGCAAGGAGGGAAGAGGCGGCGACGACAGTGGCTGCAACAAATTTACGGTAATTCATCTTTTAGCTCCCGGTAGTACTGCGTTACGACCGATGAGCTTGCTGCCATGGTTCAGAAAGCTCTTCGAATGTCGATACGCATTGGACTCACAGAAGTTCCCGGAGACTTATGTAAGTGACGAACCGGGTGGAAATAGGGACGGACAGCTCATGCGAGGTGTGAATGTCTCGAGAAGGTTAAAATTGAGATGGAGCGTGTATCAAATTGAGTCGTCTTTTAGAGAATATGAATCCTCAGCAGCAGGAGGGGATTCGCACGGTGGATGGTCCGGTGCTGCTGCTTGCGGGTGCGGGTAGCGGCAAGACGAGAGTCGTCACGCACCGAATCGCCTACCTGATTGAAGAGCGCGGCGTGCCCGCGGATGCAATTCTTGCCGTCACCTTCACAAACAAAGCTGCAAAGGAGATGGCTGAGCGCGTCGACAAGATTCTCGGTCATACGACGCTGGCAAAGCCGACGCTTGCAACGTTTCACAGCTTCTGCGTGCGTGTTCTGCGGCGAGACATCGAGGCCCTGCGTGTCAATGGTGTGGGATTGACGAAGAGCTTCGCCATCTATGACGAGCAGGATCAGCAGGCAGTCGTGAAGACGGCACTGAAGCGTCTCGGCATCGACGACAAGAGTCTGAAGCCGCGGGTTGCGCTGGGGCGGATCAGCTGGGCGAAGAATCACATGATCGATCCGCAGGAGTACTTCCTCGCTTCGGCCAATCCGATGGAAGAGAAGATCGCGCATATCTTCGAGATCTACCGCAAGGAGCTGGCGAAGGCGAATGCGCTGGATTTCGACGACCTGTTGCTGGAGACGGTGCGTCTGCTGAAGTCTTCGTCTGAAGTACGAGAGCGATACAACCGGCGATATCGCTACGTGATGATCGATGAGTATCAGGACACGAATCGGCCGCAGTATGAGCTGATGAAATTACTCGCCGGCTCGGAGAAGAACGTGTGCGTCGTGGGCGATGAAGACCAGTCGATCTATAGCTGGCGCGGCGCGGACATCAAGAACATTCTCGACTTCGAGAAGGATTTTCCGAACGGGAAGACGATCCGGCTGGAACAGAACTACCGTTCGACGCAGGTGATTCTTGAGGGCGCGAGTACGGTGGTGGCGCAGAACACGCAGCGTAAGGGCAAGAACCTGTGGACCTCGCGCGAGGGTGGATCGCTGATTGGGTATTACGAGGCTCCGGATGGCGAGAACGAAGCGTTATTTATAGCGGACCGCATTCAGCGCTACCTGCGTGAAGCAGGACAGCAGGAGGATGAGCCTCGGTGCGCGGTGCTGTATCGAACGAACTCGCAGTCGCGGTTGGTGGAAGAGGCCCTGCGGCGTTATCAGATTCAGTACCACATGGTGGGTGGGTTCAGCTTCTACGATCGCGCCGAGGTGAAGGACCTGCTGAGCTACCTGAAGCTGGTGCAGAACCCGCATGACTCGATTGGGCTGCAGCGCGTCGTGAACTCGCCGACCCGCGGCATCGGCAAGACGACGATGGAGACGCTGGAGCGGATGGCTCTGAGCGCGGGGCTGAGCACGTGGGATGCGATGGCACGTGCGATCGAGGATCGGCTGCTGCCGCAGCGAACGCTGAATGCGCTGGAGGGATTCAGAAGGCTGATAGAAGATGCGCGCGCGATGCTGGGGGCGGAGTTCGCCGAGAAGCTGACGCAGGATGTGGGCGCAGATGCAGGTGGCGATGTCTCGTTCGATGCCTCGTTCGATGTTTCGGAGTTCGCAGCTTCCCAGGACGAGGATGCGCCTGAAGTCTCGGAACCGGCGGAGGGCGAAGGCGAGAACTTCGACACGAGCTTCAACTTCGCCTTCGATTTTAGTCCGAGCGAAGAGATCTCGACGATTGCAGCGGAGAATGCACGGGATTCCGACCAGCTGCACGGGATCGATTCGGCGAGCTTCAATCCATTTGCACCAGTGGTGCTGAAGGAGAGCTCGCCTAAAAACAAGACCGCGGGTCCTTCGACTGCGCTTCGCTCCGCTCAGGAGGACAGTCCTTTTGCGAGTTCGGGGAGAGAGCGTCCGGCGTTTCGCACGCCGGGAGGCAGAGCCACGCTTCCGGAGCTGATCAAGTTTTTGAACGACCGGAGCGGCTATATTCGTGCGCTCGAAGACGAAGGAACTCCGGAGAGCTTCTCGCGGATCGAGAACCTGAAGGAACTTGCCAACGCCGCTCAGGATGCGGAGGAGCGCGGCGAGACGCTGGATGAGTTTCTGGATCACGCAGCGCTGGCGAGCGATGCCGACCAGTATTCGGCCGAGGCCAAGGTGACTCTGATGACGCTGCACGCCGCCAAGGGGCTGGAGTTTCCGCTGGTCTTTCTGGCGGGCATGGAAGAGGGCCTGTTTCCAAACGCCCGTACCATGATGGACCCGTCCGGCATGGAGGAGGAGCGGAGGCTCTGCTATGTCGGCATGACCCGCGCCATGGACACGCTGGTGATGACGAGGGCGCGGCATCGGCGGCGCTACGGCAGCGATATGCCGGAGGCGAGTGTGGCGTCGCGATTTCTCGAAGAGGTGCCGTCGCGGCTGGTGGAGGACCTGGGAAGCCCGCCGGCTCGTCCCCAGTTCAGCGGCGATTACAGCGGCCTGTATGCCACACCGTACCCGAAGGCCAACCGGTTTGGCCGCGGCGACCGCGAGGAGGGCGAACGGCATTGGAGCTATGAGGACGAAGACCAGAGCGGCGGTCACGGGGCAGCAAAGCCCGCGGCCGGACAGCGTGCAGGGGGAAGGTCTCCGGCGGGAGGCTCAGGGTCGCTGGACAATATCGCGAGCTTCTTTGCGGGTCGTGGTCAGAAGTCCGCTGCCAAGGCAGGGCGTCCCCGGCTGGAGATTGCCGAGCCGACGGGCAAAACAGGCTTACAGCAGGGAACACGGGTGCGGCACCCGAAATACGGAGAAGGAACCGTGTTTCGTCGCGAAGGAGATGGGGATGACGCCAAGATTACAGTACAATTTCAACAGCATGGCGTGAAGAAGCTGGTGGAGAAGTTTGCCCAGCTGGAGCGCCTCTAAGTTTCCCTGAAATTACCTTCAAAGAGAGATTGGCAAGAACTGATGGCAAATACCAAGAGCATTACAGACAAGACAGAGCGCAAGCAGGTAAAGCGTGCGGCCCGCAAGAAGGCTGCCCCGAAGGCAAAGCGGACGACTCCTCGCGGTTCGAACAAGGCGAAGGTCCGCAAGCTCGCACGCGGTTCGTCGAAGCGCTAGGTCATCGATGAGGCCTCCTGGGCTTCGGTTACGGTGTTGCACGCCGGACCGGCCCGGGAGGTAGCTCCTCGCCCGAACAGTTCCAGCTTTAGGCATATGGTTGTACCTCGGGTGAGTCCGGGACGACTCTGCCGGACAATTCTGTTTGAGGAGCAGGGTGCTGGCCAGGCAAATCTTCAAAACCAAATCGATCGACAAGCTGATCTCTGAATCGGAGCGGCCGGAGCACGCGCTAAAGAAGACGCTGGGGCCGGTTAGCCTCACAGCGCTTGGAATCGGCGCCGTAATCGGCTCCGGAATCTTCACAGTGATCGGGACGGCAATCGGTGGAAATCCCGCCGCGGAGGTCCGTGTCTCCGATTCGCCGGTGATCGACCTGATCCTTGGATTCCTGCATCACCACAGCGGCGCCGTGGCTGGAAGACCGGGCGCAGGGCCTGCTCTGGCCATCTCACTGGTGCTGGTGGCGATCGTCTGTGCTCTGACGGGGCTCTGTTATGCGGAGCTTGCAAGCATGATCCCCATCGCGGGATCGGCGTACACGTACACCTATGCGACGCTGGGCGAGTTGGTGGCGTGGGTGATCGGCTGGGATCTGATCCTGGAGTACGCCTTCAGCAACATGAGCGTGAGCGTGGGATTCGCCGCGCATGTCGTCGATCTGCTGGACTGGCTGGGGCTGAATATCTCGCCGCAGTGGCTTTCGCCGGCGTATCTGCCCCTGGGGCTCTCGGATCTCCAGGGCCACAGCATCTACAATCCGGGGTGGCATGCGGGGTTCAACATTCCCGCGTTCCTCATCGTTCTGCTGCTGACAGTGGTGTTGGCGCGGGGAATCCGGGAGTCGGCACGGACGAACAACATCATGGTTCTGATCAAGATCCTGGCGATCCTGGTGTTCGTCTTCTTTGGACTGAGCTTCATTCACCCCAGCAATTACGTTCCGTTTTCGCCAAACGGCTGGAGCGGAGTTCTCGCCGGCGGCTCCATCATCTTTTTTACCTATATCGGCTTCGACTCGGTCTCGACGGCGAGCGAAGAGTGCAGATGCCCCCAGAAGGACGTCCCTATCGGAATCCTGGCGACACTGGTGGTTTGCTCGATTCTCTATATCGGCGTCGCTGTCGTTCTCACTGGAATGGTGCCGTGGCAGACCGTGGCTGGGGATGCGGCTCCTGTAGTGAATGCGCTGAAGCGTGTCTCGATGCTGCCGGGCGGGCACAGCCTTCATTGGGTACGGCTGGCGGTGCTGCTGGGCGCGATCATCGGAATGATCTCGTCCATCCTGGTCTTTCAGCTGGGTCAGGCCCGCGTGTGGTTCGCGATGTCGCGCGATGGTCTGCTGCCGAAGGCGTTCAGCAAGGTGCATCCGAGATTCAGGACACCGGCCTTCGCGACGTGGGTGGCGGGTTTCCTGGTGGCGATTCCCGCGGGTTTGTTTGACGTAGGCACGTTTGCAGAGATGTCGAACATCGGCACCCTGTTTGCGTTTGTCCTGGTGTCGGTGGGTGTTCTGGTGCTGCGGGCCCGGCAACCGGAGCGCTATCGCGGGTTCCGGGTGCCGCTGGGGCCGGTTGTTCCGGTTCTCAGCATCGCCTTCTGCATTCTGCTGATGGCCGGTCTTCCCGTGAAGACCTGGCTGCGATTCTTCGTGTGGCTGGTCGTGGGACTGGTGGTGTATGTCTTCTACAGCCGAAAGCGAAGTGAGTTTTACTCGCCCGAAGCCTAAGATAGAGGGATGGCCCGAAGGCTGCCAAAACAAGAGCATGAGATAGACGTTATGGAGTGGCTGCGCGGTCTGCCAAAGGCAGAGTTGCATCTCCATCTTGAGGGCACGATCAAGCCCGAGACCCTGGTGGAGCTAAGTAAACGGCATGACCAAGAGCCTCTCACGCTGGAGGGTGCGGAGCGGCTCTACCAATACGAGAATTTTCTCGGCTTCCTGATGTCGTTCAAAGCCGTGACCGAGCGGCTGAAGGGGCCGGACGACTATGAGCTGATCACCTACAACATGATCCGCGAGCTGGCCCGTCAGGGGGTGGTGCATGCGGAGGTGTATGTCTCCTTCGGCATCATCTTCTTCTGGAAGAAGACCGAGGTGGAGCCTTATGTCGATGCCATCGAACGGGGACGCGAGCGCGGAGAAAAGGACTTTGGGACGTCCGTTCTGTGGATCGTCGATGCGGTACGCCACTTTGGAGTGGAAGAGGGAGCCCGGGTCTTTCGCAAGGCCGCGGAGCTGAAGAAGAAGTACCCAAGCATCATAGGGATCGGAATTGGGGGCGACGAGGCGCGCGGGCCTGCGGATCAGTTCCGGGATCTGTACAAAGAGGCCAAGGACGCGGGGCTGCGGCTGACCGCGCATGCGGGAGAATCGGTTGGGCCGGAGAGTGTATGGTCGGCGATCAACATTGGCGCCGAGCGCATCGGGCACGCGCTGGCTGCTCAGCACGATGCGGAGCTGATTGAGGTGTTGGCACGCAAGCAGATTCCTCTGGAGATTAACATCACCAGCAATATCAGGACGGGATGCTGTAAAGGGTTTGATGAGCATCCGGTGAAGGAGTACTTCGAATCGGGCCTGATGATTACGCTGAACTCCGATGATCCACCGATGTTTGGAAGCAATCTTCTGGGAGAGTATGTACTGGCCCAGGAGAGATATGGCTTCACCCTGGACCAGATGCGCGAGCTTGCGGCGAATGCGGTTGAGGCGAGCTTTCTCGACCCTGCGCGGAAGCTCGCATTGTTGCAGCGGGTGGAACGCTACGGATAAATCGGGGCTTGCCGAGGCAGTCGACGCGGGACCACATCCGATATGTACGCGATAGGCTGGTTACTTATGAACATCATGAAGCGGGATACCGAAAGATTCCAGACTGACGTAATTCCCTGGCGTTGGGAACCTGCGCGGCTCGCTTCCTCTCTGGTCTGACTCTCTCGTTCCTGTCCGTGAACTGTCTCCTGTCACGGCAAAGATTTGCATATCCAGGAGTTTCTGGAACGAGTATTTCACTGAAATCAACTGACTTAGTCTGGTTTCGGTTTGGACATCCGCATGCAATATGTTTGGTGCTCTTGCAATCCATGTATTGCTACGGAGAACCTATGTCTCGTTTCGCTGCAGTTTTTGTCCTGACCGCCTCTCTGCTCGCTGGGGCTTCTGCCTTATCCGCTTCCCCTATCTCCTATTCAAATACGGGAAATGTAGCCCCAACTTCCATTCTCACCGCGGCAAGTACCGGGGACATCACGGGCTATTTCTTCTCCTCGAGCGCTGCCGCCACTGACTATATCCGCCTCGTCGACGTCACCAGTGGGTATACCAGCAGCTACTTCTTCAATAATCACGGTACCGCGGTGGGAAGCGCGCAGAACTTCGGCTTCGTCACCGCGGGCGATATCCTGGTCTTCGAGATCTATAACCAAAACAATAACCAGACCTTCGGCACCGATCCTTCCCGCAACGACGACGGCATCAATCATGCCTACGTAAGCGCGTTCGGCGGCGGGCTGGTAGGAGCAACCGACGTTCCCGTCGGGCTCTTCATAGGGATGGAAGATCTCTCGTCTTCCATCTCCGACCTCGACTATAACGACAGCACCTTTATCGCCACGAATGTAGCCAGTGTGCCCTCGGCTCATGCGCCGGAACCTGGGAGTCTTCTTCTCCTGGGCACCGGTCTGCTCGGCGTTGTAGGCGCGGTTCGCCGTCGTATATCGACGCTCTGATGTTATTGCAAAAACGAAAGCGGCTGGGCCCTGAATCTTCAGGGCCCAGCCGCTTTCGCTGCTCTTGAAATGAGATCGATTAGATGTCCAGGTTCTTCACGTCCAGCGCATTCTCTTCGATGAACTTCCTGCGGCTCTCTACGTCCTCGCCCATCAGAGTGGTGAAGATCTCCTCACAGGCCGCGATATCCTCGAGCTTCACCTGGAGCAGCGTTCTGCGTTCCGGGTCCATGGTGGTCTCCCAAAGCTGGGGAGCCGTCATCTCTCCCAGACCCTTGTAGCGCTGCACCTGGTATTCTTTGCGTCCCTGCTCGATGACGTACTCGAAGACCTCCCGTGCGGTCTTCTTCTCCACGGGGTCCTGGGAAGCCTTGCCTGGGCGCTTGCCCGGCTTCGCTTCGAGCGCCGTTCCCGGAGCGGCGGCTGTCTCCGCCACCCCCTCTTCCGATGCGACCTCTTCAGCCTCTTCGGCAGCGTCGGCAGCGTCGGCCTTCGCACCCTTCTGCGCATACTCGATGACGAACGGCCCCGTGAGCTGCTCGCGAATCTGTGCATGCTTGCCCAGCATCTGCCGGCTCTCCGGCGAAGCGGCAAGCGTCCAGTCGATGGACCGCACGGCACCCTGCGCATCGGTGAAGTTTACGGAGTACATCTTGTGCTCTTCATCGAACTCGACCTCGCTCACGTGCTTGAACTGGTACGTCTTCGCGACGGTTTCGAGCTTCGCCTTCATCGTCTTGAGCTTATCGGGAGCCTCGAAGTCCGCGCGCTTGGCCGGCTCCTTGCCCTCATGGGCAAACAGATCAGCGAATTCGCGCGTAACTCCCTCATTGCGTAACCGCTTCTGGACCTTGTCGAAGAACCCAAGGTAGTCGTTCAGCTGGCCCATGAACTTCGTGAGTGCGGCGCCTTCCAGCTTCGCTCCACCCTCGCCATAGCGAATGACCATGCCGTCGGAGGCGCGCTTGACCATGACGGAGACATACTCGCGGTCGTCCTTGATGTACTGCTCGAACTTGCCCTTCTTGATGCGATACAGAGGCGGCTGCGCGATGTACACATGGCCGCGCTTGATCAACTCCGTCATGTGGCGGAAGAAGAAGGTCAACAGCAGCGTGCGGATGTGCGATCCGTCGACGTCGGCATCGGTCATCAGGATCAGCTTGCCGTAGCGCAGCTTGGTGGCGTCGAAGTCGTCTTTGCCAATGCCGCAGCCCAGGGCTGTGATCATGGCGCGGATTTCCTCGTGGCCCAGCATCTTGTCGTAGCGGGCCTTCTCGACGTTGAGGATCTTACCTTTCAGAGGCAGAATCGCCTGGAACTTGCGGTCGCGGCCCTGCTTGGCGGTTCCGCCTGCGCTCTCACCCTCGACGAGGTACAGTTCGCAGCGATCCGGTTCGCGCTCCGAGCAGTCCGCCAGCTTACCCGGCAAACCGCCGCCGTCCAGCGCACCCTTGCGGCGGGTCAGATCGCGGGCCTTGCGCGCAGCTTCACGGGCCCGGGCAGCGTCGATCGCCTTATTGATGATCTTCTTTGCGACCTGCGGATTCTGTTCCAGGAAGGCGCCCAGGCGCTCGTTGATGAACGCCTGTACCGTACCGGCGATATCCGAGTTCAGCTTGCCCTTGGTCTGGCCTTCGAACTGCGGCTGCGAAAGCTTCACGCTGATCACCGCAACCAGACCCTCGCGCACGTCATCGCCGCTCAGGTTCTCCTTCACATCCTTGAACAGGCCCATCTGCTGGCCGGACCAGTTGATGGTGCGGGTCAGCGCGGCGCGGAATCCCTGGAGGTGCGATCCGCCGTCGACGGTGTTGATGTTGTTGGCAAACGTGAAGATCGTCTCCGAGTAGGCGTCGTT
Organism: Edaphobacter modestus; assembly: GCF_004217555.1. GTDB lineage: Bacteria > Acidobacteriota > Terriglobia > Terriglobales > Acidobacteriaceae > Edaphobacter > Edaphobacter modestus. The sequence continues at coordinate 2,828,013 of NZ_SHKW01000001.1, read as the reverse complement.
GTACTGCAGCGCGATCTCCATTGCCACGTTATCGCGCTCGGCCTCCATGTAGATCGGCTTTTCGTGCAGCACCTGCTTGCCCTTGTTCAGGTGCTTGATGAACTCCGCGATTCCGCCGACGTACTTGAACTCCTGGTGCTTGCTCTCGCCGGTCTTTGGATCGGTCGTGCGCTCGTCGGTCAGGTGAATCTCAAGACCCTTGTTCAGGAAGGCGAGCTCGCGCAGCCTCTGGGCCAGCGTGTCGTAGTTGTACTCCGTGACGGTAAAGATGGACTTGTCGGGAAGGAAGTGGACCTTGGTCCCCCGGCGCTTGCTCGTTCCCATCTGGCGCAGCTTGCTGATGGGGTCGCCCTTGGAGTAGTCCTGGGTCCACGCATAGCCGTCGCGCCATACCTCGACGTCGAACTCCTCGCTTAGCGCGTTCACGCAGCTTACGCCTACGCCGTGCAAGCCGCCCGAAACCTTGTAGTTGGAGGCGTCGAACTTGCCGCCCGCGTGCAGCATGGTCAGAACCACCTGCACACCCGGCATGGTTTTGCCGTTCACCGTCTTGTTGTCGACGGGAATACCACGGCCGTCGTCGGTCACGGTGATCGAGTTGTCCACGTGGATCGTCACGTCGATCCGTGTCGCATGGCCGGCAAGGGCCTCATCCACCGAGTTGTCGACCACCTCGTAGACCAGATGGTGCAGCCCCTGCTCGCCGGTGGAGCCGATGTACATCGCCGGCCGCTTGCGGACCGCCGCGAGGCCTTCGAGAACCGTAATGTTCTCGGCCGAATAGCCTCCCGTAGCCTTGGGCTCTGCGCTGGTTGCCGTCTTGTCGTCTTCCAAAAGTTCCGTTTCGGTGGGGACTGCCGTAGTTGCCATGTAGCTCCTGAAAAGTGCGGGGAAAACCCTTTCGAAAAACCTCTCGCCCGATTCGCGAAAAGCCGCGTCAATCAAGCACTTCGGGCACGTTTCTGTCGGGTTTTTACGTAGCTTAAGTATAACATGCTCAGGAGGTAAAACAGAGGGGAAGATGGCAGGTGCTTGCGGCGATTCCTGGCTGGGTAAATCATTGATATTGCTATACTTGTAATCGATCGTCCGTGGCGCTTCCGTTCGTGGTTCCTCCTGTCCCCGGCAGCCTGCTGTTCCCCCGGTGGTTCGGGCCTTCGAACCCTCGAAATCCTCGTCTTTCCGGATGGTAAAAGGCCGGGCTACGACGGTGAGCGCCTCCGGAAACGGGCCTCCCGGAGCGCCACCATCCCGGAACAGCAAAATCTCGTATATACTTGGAAGGTTGTCGAAACGCAGCAACCAGTCAGGAACACAATGCCAAAGTTGAAGACACACTCAGGCGCGGCCAAGCGCTTCAAGAAGACCGGTACGGGCAAGTTCAAGCGCGGCCAGTCCAAGATGCGCCATATCCTCACCTCGAAGAAGACCAAGACCAAGCGCCACCTGCGCTCGATCACGCTGGTCTCTGAGGCGGATTCGCCCAAAGTCGCCCGCATGCTTCCTTACGCCTGATAAAGAAAGATCGGACCAGGATCTTTAGTTTTTCAGGCATCAGGAACCGGAAGTTTTCAGATCGAGCCGCTGCAAACAGCAACGGGCCAGTGAATGCGTAAAGGCCCCTGGACGAGCGCAAGCCACGTCCACCGAGATCTGAATGAGCAAAGCGAGTGAAGAGGCCACCTTACCTCCAGCCGCTTTCGTAGTTCGCAGTACAGCAACCGGAGCGAAGTGTGCTCGCGTGGTTTCTATCAAGGAAAACCACACTGCACAAGAACTTCCAGGGGCAAGTCACTGCGAAATACGATCAAACGATGTACGCAAAAGGAGAACTACGATGCCCCGTGTAAAACGGAGTACAAAACGCAACGACCGCCGCAAAAAGATCCTCAAGCGCGCGAGTGGCTACTTCCTCACGAAATCCAAGCTCTACCAGGCAGCCCAGGAGGCCGTCGAGCGCTCCCTGATGTTTGCCTACACTGGCCGCAAGCAGAAGAAGCGCCAGTTCCGTTCCCTGTGGATCGTTCGCATCGGCGCTGCCGCCAAGCTGAACGGCATGAGCTATTCGACCTTCATCGACGGCCTCAAGAAGGCGGGCAACGGTCTCGATCGCAAGATCCTTGCCGACATCGCCGCTAACGATGCCGCCGGCTTCACGGCGCTCGCAGAGCAGGCCAAGGCCGCTCTGGCTGCTGCCAAGTCGGAGAAGGCAGCCGCGTAATCAGTTCTTCTGCAACGAAAGAGGCACGGCCAACCGCCGTGCCTCTTTTTGTGCACGGAAATTAATCTCCAACCAAGTATTCTGTAGCCATGCCGCCCGCCGAAGCTCACGAAGCCCAGAAGCGCCTCCGCTACGACTCCGGCAACTCCGCCTCCGCCTCGGGAGGGTTCGAGTCCTGGGGGCGTTACCCGACCTATGCTGCGAACATCGTTCCTCTGCACTGGCAGAGTGATTTCCCGGCGGTCGCGCAGAATCTTCATAACGGAATCCTTCCTGTCGGGCTCGGCCGAAGCTATGGGGATGTCTGCCTTTTGAAGGATGGGAACCTCCTCGCTACCCCGGCCATGGACCGCATCCTTGCCTTCGATCGCGATACGGGTCTGCTTACCGCGGAGGCGGGAATCTCGCTCGCGCAGATTCTCGATTTCGCCGTTCCCCGAGGATTCTTCCTTCCCGTCACTCCCGGCACGAAATACGTGACCCTGGGCGGAGCCATTGCGAACGACATCCACGGCAAGAACCACCATGTCGCCGGAACCTTTGGCCGTCACGTTCCTGAATTCGAGCTGGTCCGTTCCGACGGAAGCGTTCTTCGCTGCTCTTCTTCCACGAATCAGGATCTTTACTCCATGACGATTGGCGGACTGGGTCTTACCGGTCTCATTCGCTGGGCCACCTTGCAGCTGAAGCCCATCGTCTCGCGCCTGATCGACTATGAAGGGATTCAGTTTCACGGCATCGACGAGTTCCTTGCGCTGACGGAGGCAAGCAAGGAGATCGAATATACCGTCAGCTGGGTCGATTGCACCTCGACCGGCAAGAACTTCTGCCGCGGCGTCTTCATGCAGGGGGATCACTCGACCAGGCGCGCCCCCCTCAAGCCCTCGCCCGAACCGAAGCTGGTCTTTCCGTTCGATGCTCCTGGCTTTGCCCTGAATCATCTCAGTGTGGCGGCGTTCAACACCCTCTTCTTTCATAAGCAGATGAAGAAGAGCGTCGTCACCCTGCAGGACTACGAGCCCTTTTTCTATCCTCTCGACAAGGTTCTGCATTGGAACCGTATGTATGGCAAGAGCGGCCTGTTGCAGTTTCAGTACGTGATTCCGTGGAACAACGCGCGCGCAGGTACGGTCGCGATCCTCACGGAGGTCGCGAAGTCCGGGCTCGCAAGCTTCCTCGCGGTCCTCAAGGCCTTCGGCGACGTGCCTTCTCCCGGAGTGATGAGCTTTCCGCGACCGGGAATCACCCTGGCGCTCGACTTTCCCATCAAGCCCGATAAGAGCTTCCCGCTCTTTGAGCGTCTCGCCGACATGACCCGCGAGTTTGGCGGACGCCTCTATCCCGCAAAAGATGCTGCGATGACCGCGGCACAGTTCCAGGCATTCTATCCCCAATGGGAGCAGTTGGCCCGCTTCCGCGATCCCATGATCACCTCCAGCTTCTGGGAGCGCGTTACCGGAGACCAGCCTAGTTTATGACTCAGAATCAAGCAGCAAACACCTCCCCCACTCAGCGTAAGATTCTCGTTCTTGGAGCAACATCCGGCATTGCGGAAGCCACGTGCCGCATCTGGGCTTCGCAGGGCGCGAGCCTCTTTCTCGTCGCCCGCAATGCCGAGAAGCTTGCCTCAGTTGCCGCCGATCTTCGCGTGCGCGGAGCCAGCTTCGTCGATACGGCGGTCGCCGACCTCGACGATACCGATCGTCATCCCGCCCTGCTGGCGCACGCGGTCAACTCGCTTACCGGCCTCGATGTCGCCTATCTCGCGCACGGCGTTCTAGGCGATCAGGCCAGCGCCGAGCAGGACTTCAACACAGCAGCGCATATCCTTCACACCAACCTGATGGCTCCCGTCTCGCTCCTCACCTGGCTCGCGAACTTTTTCGTACAGCGCCGCTCGGGAACCATCGCTGTGCTCTCGTCGGTCGCCGGAGATCGCGGCCGTAAGTCGAATTACGTTTACGGCTCCTCGAAGGCCGGGCTCTCGGCCTTTCTTGCCGGCCTCCGCAATCGCGTCGATCGCGAAGGCGTTACGGTCCTCACCATCAAGCCTGGGCCGACGAAGACGGCGATGACCTCGGCAATGAAGGGATCGGAGAAGTTCGCGGACGTCAACGCGGTGGCTCGATCGATCGTCAGCGCCGTGGATAAGCGCGTCGATAATCTCTATGTCCCCTTCCAGTGGCAGCCGATCATGTTTGTGATCCGACACATACCGGAGCGCATCTTCAAGAAGCTGAATCTCTGAAGCTGACGAGCCTAGATCTCGAGCTCTCGCAGGCTGATTGTTTTCCTCACCTGCTGCTGCTGCGCCATCTGTTGCTGGCGCGTGGGCGGTGGTAGCTGTTCCGGCAGCTGGGTTGCTTTTTCCACGAGAATCGACCAGTCTTCGGGCACGGGAAGCTCATGATCGAGTCCGGCGGAGGGCTGGCTCGGCGTCACTCGCACTGCAACCGTCAGCTCGCTCGCAGCGTGGCCCCGAAACATGCCGCGGGTTGGCGGAACGTCGGCGTAGTCGCGGCCGATTGCGGTGCGGATGTGCCGCTCGCCTGCGACCAGCCAGTTCGTCGGGTCAAACCCCACCCAACCCAGCTGAGGCAGAAGGACCTCAATCCACGCATGGGTGGCTGAATGGAGCGAGCGGTCGTGATCGGCCAGGCCGTGGTACAGGTAACCGCTCACATAGCGGCAGGGAATCCGCAGCTTCGAGCGGATCAGCGCAATCATGATGTGCGCGAAATCCTGGCATACGCCGGCCCTGGTCTCAAGTGCCAGATCGATGGACGAATCGACCTTGGTCGACTTCGGTTTGTAGTCGAAGTATTCGTAGATCTGCTGGTTCAAGTGGTGCAGCACCATCAACGGATCGTCCCGTCGGCGAACGTCCAGCTGCGTGGCCAGCGCCTCGAGGGCGCCGGTTGGTTGCGCGAACTCGCTGGGAAGCAGCATCTCCCAGTAATCGCCCTTCTCCACCATGGCATCGAGTTCGGTCCACGCGTCTGGAGCAAGAAACGATGGCATGTGTCCGGAAGGCTGCGCCTCTACGAGAGACTCCGCGACGATGACGAGCTGCGGATGCATACCGGGAATGTCGAAGTGATGCACATTGTTGGCAAGATGATCCCGATAGCTGAAGACGCGACAGCGCGGGCTGACCGAAAGATGAAAGGTGAGGCAGCGCTGGTTCTGGTCGCTGCGCGGATGCATCCGCGTCTCCATCATGCTCTCGCTCACCGGCTCGCTGTACAGGAACTTCGTGAGATGGCGGATCGAGTAGTGCATGGTGGAGCCTCCTTTAGCCAGCCAGAGCGATCTGGATCGAGTAATCGACGTACAGTTCGTAGATGGTGTTGTGGATTGCGCGGCACTGCGCCTGAATGTTTCGCAGCACCGAGACCACGTCCTGGCTCAGGATGTCGTCGATGCTGCTGAAGCTCAACATCGCGTGCAACCGTCCCGCGAGCCGATGCAGCGGTTCGGCGCGGTGCTTTCCACTCTCGCTCTGAATGGCTTCCAGCGCGCACTGCAGGCTATCGATCGCGAAGCGGAGCGAATGAGGAAATTGCGGGTCGAGCAGAAGAAATTCGAGAACTCGATCGGGAGTCAGGTCGGCGGTGTAGACCTTGCAATACGCCTCGAATGCGGTGGCAGAACGAAGCAGGCCCATCCATTCCAGATATTCGTTGCCCTCGGGTATGCGCTCCGGGTGGACCCAGAGGTCTTCGTGATACGCCTCCAGCAGTATCGCAGTGGCTGAAGCACGTTCGATGAACCGCCCGACCTGGATGAACTGCCATCCCTCTCCGTGGCTCATCGTCGAGTCTGTGATGCCCTGAAACTGATGGATGGAATCCATCACCAGTTGCAGAAATTCGGCCGACTCAATTTCGGCTTCAATATGTGGCCTGGTCACCTGAAGGTAGAGCGAGTTGAGCCTTTGCCATTGCTCAGTCGAGATCTGCTCGCGTACGTGCCGCGAGTTTTCGCGTGCGGCGATAATGCAGTTTACGATAGACGCTTTGTGATCGAGGTCGTGGGAGAGCGTGCGCGTCAGCGCATAGGGATCGCCATTCCATTCCACATCGCGGGGACTTCCGAGCGCGTGCAGTACCCTCTGCCAGCGATGTTCTGAACTGGTCGAGGACTCATCGAGCATCAGGTTCAGGTTCACATCCAGCAGGCGGGCCGTGTGCTCGGCACGTTCGAGATACCGGCTCATCCAGTACAGGCTATCGGCAACACGTGAAAGCATCGGCACCTTCCTTCAATGGCTCAGCACCCATGTATCTTTGCTTCCTCCGCCCTGGGACGAGTTCACCACCAGGGAGCCCCGCGTCAGCGCAACCCTGGTCAATCCCCCGGGCACAACCGTTACCTTGTCCCCGTATAGAACGTAGGGCCGCAGATCGACGTGTCTCGGCTCAAGCGAATCCTCGACAAGGCATGGTGCGCGCGAGAACGAGATCGTCGGTTGCGCAATGTAGTTTCTCGGATCGGCTTCAATCTTGCGGGCGAACTCCCCTCGCTCGGCTGCGGTCGATTGCGGCCCGATCAGCATGCCGTAACCGCCGCTTTCGCCCACGGCCTTGACCACCAGCTTGTCGAGGTTTGCAATCGTGTGCTGCCTCTCGCTGGGGCGAGTCATCAGGTAGGTTTCGACGTTCTTCAGTACCGGTTCTTCGGTCAGGTAGTAGCGAATGATGTCGGGAACATAGGCGTAGAGCGCCTTGTCGTCGGCAACGCCGGTTCCGAAGGCGTTCGCCAGGGTCACATTGCAGGCGCGATAGGCGTTGAAGAGACCGGCGACGCCAAGGATAGAGTCGGGGCGATACGCCAGCGGATCGATGAAGTCGTCATCGACACGGCGGTAGATCACATCGACGCGCCGCAGGCCGCTGGTCGTGCGCATGTAGACGATGTTGTCATGGACGACCAGGTCGCGACCCTCGACCAGCTCGATGCCCATCTGGCGGGCGAGGTAGGCGTGCTCAAAGTACGCGGAGTTGAAGACCCCCGGAGAGAGCAGAACGATGTTCGGCTCCGGCCTTCCTTCCGGCGCGAGCGAGCGCAGTGTACTCAGAAGCAGTTGCGTGTACTGCTCGATGGGGCGCACGTTGTAGCTGTGGAAGAGCTGCGGGAAGATGCGCTTCATGACACGGCGATTGGTCAGCATGTAGCTGACGCCGCTGGGAACCCGCAGGTTGTCCTCAAGCACAACAAACTCGCCGTTCTCCAGGCGTATCAGGTCGGTTCCGCAGATCGCGATGTAGATGTTTCGCGGTACCTGCAGGCCGATCATCTGACGGCGATACTGCTTGCAGCTGAAGACGATCTCGCGCGGAACCACTCCATCCCGCAGAATATGGCCTTCGTTATAAATGTCTTTGAGGAAGAGGTTGAGTGCGGTGATGCGCTGCATCAGGCCGTGCTCGACCTTGCTCCACTCGGCCGCGGTGATGATGCGGGGAAGAAGGTCGTAGGGGAAGATCTTCTCGGTGCCTTCCTGGCGGCCGTAGACCGTGAAGGTGATGCCTTGATTCAGAAAGCTGAGATCGGCAGCCTGTTTTCTCCGCTGCAATTCATCGGCGGACAGCGAAGAGAAGTGGTCGAGCAGCAATTCATAGTGGCTGTGGAGCTCGCCCGGTCGAGCGAACATCTCATCGTAGGCATGGTCCAGCAGATAGTTGTTCCTTGCGATCTGCGCGAACTGCATCGATGGATGTTGGGCCATGAGGAGTTTGAGTATAGCGGCAGCCTGCTCAGGGGCCAAATACAATCCTTGCCGGCGGATTATCTCTCGAGCCGATGCCCGTCTTTGCTGAAGTAGCTCAGCTGGCGCCGGTAGCAGCGCTGTTTCTCGAGATCGAAGGCGATGCAGGAGTCGAAGGGCTTCGAATAGACGTGCAGGCTGATGCAACCGGTTGTGCCAGCGTTTTCAATCTGGTGGATCGTCTGGAGCTTGTCGACTGTCACCATTCCTGTGCCTTCGGCGCAGTTGATGGTACGAACCTTGTCGATCTCCAGCTCGGTGGCTCCGCCCAGGCAATCGATGTTGACCACGTTCTGGTTTTCCGGAGCATTGCAGTGAGTGTGATGATACTCGTGCGTAAGCACTTCTCCCTGCGAGACCGTCATCCAGCCGAGCTGGCCGTTGTGGGTATGGATGGCGGTCTTCTGTCCGGGGGACCAGCAGATGGTCATTACCTCGAAGAGGTCGTCGCGATAGATGAGGTTACGGGTGTAAAAGCTGTCGCGCCACCAGGTGTAGTCGTGAAGGGCTTCGGGGCGCAGCGTAGTCGCGCCCATGTAGGCTGCGATCCTGTCCTTGGTAATCAGGTCCCGCTCCAACTCGCGTAGTCCGGCGATGAAGTCCGCTACGCTGGTCCGAAGCGGGTGGGTACAGGCTGCGATCTCTGGGCTCGACATGGGCTTGCTCCTTGGGCTGAGCTTCTTCTCTATTATCTCGCGGGAACGAGGCTGGTTTTGCGTGTTTTTACGCTGTGTTCTTCATCCGGACGCCCTTCTGCGCTGTTCGAACGCGGCATCTGCGGTAAACTAAGGAAACACGCGCATTTTCAGTCGTTCCCATCCTTGAAAGCGCCAAAAAGACAGGACATCTACCGCAGTGAGCCAGCAGCCGATCCGTAACATCGCCATCATCGCCCACGTCGACCACGGCAAGACCACGCTCGTCGACGCTATGCTCCGCCAGTCAGGCACCTTCCGCGCCAACGAGGCCGTCACCGACCGCGTTATGGACTCCAACGATCTTGAAAAAGAGCGCGGCATCACGATTCTGGCCAAGAACACCGCCATCCACTACGTGGAGACGAAGATCAACATCGTCGACACGCCGGGCCACGCCGACTTCGGCGGCGAGGTGGAGCGCGCTCTGAAGATGGTCGACGGTGTCGTGCTTCTGGTCGATGCCTCTGAAGGTCCGCTGCCGCAGACGCGCTACGTGCTTTCGAAGGCGCTCGAGGCCAAGCTGACTCCGATCCTTGTGATCAACAAGATCGACCGTCCCGACGCTCGTCCGCAGGAGGTGGTGAACGAAGTCTATGACCTGTTCATCGACCTGGATGCCGACGAGAATGTGCTCGACTTCCCGATCATTTACACCAACGGCAAGGCAGGCACGGCGACCATGGACCTCGCGCAGCCGGGAACCGACCTGAAGCCTCTGTTCGACCTGATCGTGAACACGATCTCTCCGGCGAAGGGCGATCCCGAGGGCTCGCTGCAGATCCTGGTGACGAACCTGGACTACTCCGATTACCTCGGCCGTCTGGCGATCGCGCGCGTCTTCAACGGCACGCTGAAGACCGGCCAGGAGGTTGCGGTCTCGAAGACCGATGGCTCGCTGCAGAACGTCAAGATCTCGAAGCTGTTCAGCTTCGATGGTCTGAAGCGGACAGACATTACCGAGACGGCGATCGGCGATATCGTTGCGATTGCCGGCGTTGCGGGCATCACCATCGGCGAGTCGATCACGAATATCGAGAATCCCGTTCCACTGCCGCTGATCAAGATCGACGAGCCGACGATTGCGATCCAGTTCTCGGTCAACAACTCTCCGTTCGCGGGACGCGAAGGCCAGTACGTCACCAGCCGCAATATCAAGGAGCGGCTTGACAAGGAGCTGCTGACCAATGTTTCGATTCGCGTCGAGGACACCGGATCGCCCGAGACCTTCAAGGTGCTGGGACGCGGCGAGCTGCAGCTCTCGGTGTTGATCGAGATCATGCGTCGCGAGGGGTTCGAGCTGATGGTCTCGCGGCCGGAGATCGTTACGCGCCGGATCGACGAGAAGCTGATGGAGCCGAACGAGCACCTGACGGTCGACGTTCCCGAGAACTTCGTGGGAACTGTGATCGAGCGGCTTGGACCGCGCAAGGGCGAGATGACCAAGATGACAAATCACGGCTCCGGCCGTGTGCGCATGGAGTTCATGATTCCGTCGCGCGGTCTGATCGGTCTGCGCTCGGAGATGCTGACCGAGACCCGCGGAACGATCATCATGAACTCGATCGCGGACGGTTACGTTCCCTACCAGGGCGAGATTCCGCAGCGTCCGTCGGGCGCGCTGATCTCGGACCGCAGCGGCACCACGACGACCTACGCTCTGAACGGGCTGCAAGATCGTGGAATCCTCTTCGTCGGCGATGGCACCGAGGTCTACGAGGGCATGATCGTCGGCGAACACTCGCGCGACAACGATCTGGACGTGAACGCGGTTCGCGAGAAGAAGCTGACGAACATGCGCGCGTCGGGCTCGGACGATGCTCTGCGGCTGGTTCCTTACAAGGAGCAGACGCTGGAGCAGTCGATCGAGTTCATCGCGGACGATGAGCTGGTTGAGGTGACTCCCAAGTCTTTGCGGCTTCGGAAGAAGGTGCTGCAGGCGAACCGGCGTCCTCGTAAGGGGCAGCAGGTCGAGTAGGTTACCCCCCCGTGGGGGTGCAGGTTGCAACCTTCTTGTTTTCAATATTTTACGCCATTAAAATGGCGTAAAATATTGGATTGAGAGGGTTTAACCATAAAAATATTGATTCAAAAGGACTTGAGGAAAAGGCCCGTGTGAAAATCCGGGCCTTTTCTGTGTTTAACTCCCTTGTAGAGAGTTGGGTGGGGTAAATCGGCAACTATATTCCCTTTGTTTTGTGCTGTTTCCGCGAAACTGGACTTGACAGCATTTGGGTGCGGTCTCTAGCGGTGGGAAAGAAGTGGGCGACCAGTTTTGACGCTTTGATGGTTGCCGACCTATTGTTATGGCGAGCTTTTTCCTGCATACGATTCTGATTTCAACGATGAGTCCGCGATCTTCGGGCGCGGAAGAACGGGAGTTTGTTCATGAGGGTAAAGCAGGCGATTCCTGCCGGCCTGGTTGGGGCTTCGTGCGCCGCCGTTGCGGCTTCGTTCGTCGCCGTTGCGGCTTCGTTCTCCGTTGCGGGCTGGACCGCGAGCGCGTGGGCTCAGACCCAGACCCCGCCGGTGGTGGTGGCAGGGGTTCCGGTGAACTACGACGAGGCGAAGGTGGGGACGTATACGCTTCCCGATCCGCTGGTGCTGAAGGACGGCACGCCGGTGAAGGACGCGAAGACGTGGGTCAAGAAGCGGAGGCCGGAGATCGTCTCGATCTTCGAGACTGAGCAGTATGGCGTGGCCCCGGGGCGTCCGAAGCACGAGAGCTTCGAGATGATTGAGAAGGGAACACCAGCGCTGAACGGAAGGGCTATTCGCAGACGGGTGGATGTTCATCTTTCGAGCAAGCCGGGTTCGCAGGTGATTCACCTGGTGGAGTATCTTCCGGCTGCGGCGAAGAAGCCGGTCCCGATGGTGTTGTGCATCAGCTTTACGGCGCCTTCGAGCTCGGTGGATGACCCGGGGCTGCCGATCGGCGAGGTGTGGGACGCGAAGACCCATACGAAGATTCCGGCGAATAAGGCGCGCGCGTTCGGCAAGTTGAGCGTGGAGCCGGTGCTGGATGCGGGGATTGGAGTGGCGACGTTTTACTACGGTGATGTGGAACCGGACTATGCGGAGGGCTTTCCGGACAGCATTCGCAAGGACTATCTGAAGGCGGGCGAGAGCAAGCGCGGGCCAGAGGACTGGGGCTCGATTTCAGCGTGGGCGTGGGGGATGAGCCGGGTGCAGGATTATCTCGAGACGGACAAGAGCGTGGACGCGAAGCGGGTGGCGATTCACGGTGTCTCGCGGCTGGGCAAGACGGTGATGTGGGCGGGAGCGCATGACGAGCGGTTTGCGGCGGTGATCGCGAGCTGCTCCGGAGAGGGAGGAGCGGCGCTGAGCCATCGCAACTATGGCGAGACGATCGAGCACCTGACGGCGCCGACGCGATATCCATACCAGTTTGCGGAGAACTACGGGAAGTGGGCGGGGTTCCCGGACAAGGCTCCCATGGACGCGAATATGCTGATTGCGCTGATCGCGCCGAGACCGTTGCTGCTGCAGACCGGCAACACGGACTCCTGGTCGGACCCGAAGGGGGAGTTCCTGGCGGCTGTTGCGGCAGGGCCGGTGTATAACCTGCTGGGCAGGGATCCGTTGGACACGGAGACGTGGCCGGAGGCGAAGCAGCCGATCCTGCATGACCTGAGCTACTACATGCACGACGGCGGACATGGGATGGTGCCTCCGGACTGGGGCGTGTACGTGGACTTTCTGAAGATGCATCTTCATCCGGAGAAGTAGGCCGTCCGGATACGGGCTCGGGCGTCGATCCCGGTGGCTGAAGCGGCGGGCTCCCTGTAGCTGCGGTTCCTTGTCCGTAGATCCCTGTCCGTAGATTCTTGTCTGTAGAATCGATGTTCGCCGGAGGCCGGTGCGGTTCCGGGCGGCGGAGGTCGAGGGAGAGTGATGGTACGTGCAGCATGGATCGCGTTGGTCTTTGTGTTTGCGGCGATGCCTCGGTGCTCTGTCGCGCAGGCTCAAGCGCAGGCACAGACGCAGGGCTGGCTGGTGGGTCCGTTTACGCGGCCGGTGGACGCTCCGGTGATCAGTCCGCGACCGCAATCGACGTTTACGGACCCGGTCTCGGGCAAGCCAGTCCACTGGGAGGCGCTGCATACGTTCAATCCGGCGGCGATTGTGAGAGACGGCAAGGTGTATGTTCTGTATCGCGCGGAGGATGATACGGGGGCGATGGTGATTGGCGAGCACACCTCGCGGCTGGGGCTGGCGGAGAGCGAGGATGGCATCCACTTCCAGCGATCGGGAGAGCCGGTTTTTTATCCGGACCGTGACAGCCAGCAGGAGAACGAGGTTCCGGGAGGCGTGGAAGACCCGAGGATCGTCGAGCGGGAGGATGGAACGTATGTGCTGACCTATACGCAGTGGGCTCGGACCCGAGGCGTGTATACGGTTGGGATTGCGACGTCGAAGGATCTGCGCACGTGGACCAAGCACGGAAAGGCTTTTGGATCGGAAGGGAAGTATGCGGGGCTGAAGTATAAGTCGGCGGCGATTCTGACGCATCGGGTGGGAGACAGACTGATTGCGGCGAAGGTCAAGGGCAAGTACTGGATGTACTGGGGTGAGATTCAGATACGGCTTGCGACATCGACGGACCTGATCCACTGGACGCCGGTGGAGGATGCGAGCGGCAAGCCGGTGGAGCTTCTGAAGGATCGTGCGGGTAAGTTCGACAGCGCGTTTCCGGAGAGCGGACCGCCTCCGCTACTTACGGCGGATGGGATTGTGGTGATTTACAACGCGAAGAATGCGGAGCGCGGGAGTGGCGATCCGAAGCTTGCGCCGGGGACGTATTCGGTGGGAGAGGCGTTGTTTGCGGGGGGCGATCCTTCGTATTTGAAGGCGCGCGTGGAGGAGCCTGTGTTCAAGCCGGAACGCCCGTATGAGAGGTCGGGGCAGTATGCGGCGGGAACGACGTTCGCGGAGGGGCTGGTGCTGTTCAGGCAGAGGCTTTTTCTCTACTACGGCTGCGCGGACTCGCATGTTGGGGTGGCTACGGCGCCGATGCCGGGTGGAATGCGGTAAAGAGCTGGCGTCCGGTATCGACGATCCTGGGTGCATCCCCTGTGGCGCGCGAATTCTCTAATGCTTTGAGGTGAAGAGAGAGATGTTGCAGGTTTGGCTGATTACGGGAAGCTCGCGCGGTCTTGGGCGTGCATTGACCGAGGGGGTTTTAGAGGCGGGATACCGCGTGGTGGCAACGGCTCGCGATCCGGAGCAGTTGCGGGAGCTGAAGACGAAGTATGGGGATTCTGTTCGGACGGCCGCGCTGGATGTGACGAGCGAGACGCAGGCGAAGGCGGCGGTGGAGGCCGCGATTGCGGGCTTTGGACAGCTGGATGTGCTGGTGAACAATGCCGGGTATGGGAATGTGGCTCCAGTGGAAGATACGCCGATGGAGGAGTTTCGGGCGCAGATCGAGACGAACCTCTTTGGCGTCATCCTGATGACGAAAGCGGTGCTGCCTTACTTTCGGGAGCGCGGGGCGGGGCACATCTTTCAGGTGAGCTCGATTGGTGGACGAATTGGGCCGGTGGGCCGGGCGCCGTATGCGGCGGCGAAGTTCGGGGTGGAGGGATTCTCGGAGTCGCTGGCGCGAGAGGTGGGGCCGCTGGGGGTGAAGGTGACGATCCTGGAGCCGGGAGGGTTTCGCACGGACTTTGCCGGGGCTTCGACGGAGCTTCGCCCGGGCAGGCCGGAGTATGACGCGACGGTGGGGGCTTCGGTGCGCTTTCAGCAGGGGTACAACGGCAAGCAGCCGGGAGATCCGGCGAAGGCGGCGGAGGTGATTCTGCAGGTGGCCGGGATGGAGGATCCTCCGCTGCGGCTGTTGTTGGGATCGGATGCTTTTCAGGGGGCGGAGAGGAGCGCGCTGGCGAAGCTGGAGGAAGATCGACGGTGGAAGCAGCTCAGCGAGTCTACGGACTTTGCCGATTGAGACGATACGGTTTGAGATGGAAAGAGGCTGCCGGTGAAGGCAGCCTCTTTTTATTGAAGAGCGAGTTTGGAGATTACTTCTTTTTGGCGGTCTCGAAGCGCTTGTTGATCTCTTCCCAGTTGACGGTGTTCCACCAAGCGGCGAGGTAGTCGGGGCGCTTGTTCTGGTACTTGAGATAGTAGGCGTGCTCCCAGACGTCGTTGCCGAGGATGGGGTAGAGGCCCTGCGAGAGGGGGTTGTCCTGGTTGGCGGTGGTGACGATCTCGAGCTTGCCGCCCTTGAAGACGAGCCAGCCCCAGCCGGAGCCGAACTGCTTGGCGGTGGTCTCGTTGAACTGCTTTTTGAAGGTTTCGAAGTCGCCGAAGTCGGCCTTGATCTGGTTGCCGATGGCGCCGGTGGGCTCGCCGCCGCCCTTGGGCTTCATGATCTGCCAGAACATGGTGTGGTTGACGTGGCCGCCGCCGTTGTTCTGCACGACTTTGCGCACATCCTCCGGGATGGCGCTGAGGTCTTTGAGGAGATCTTCGGGCGACTTGCTGCCGAGCTCCGGGTGCTTTTCGATGGCGCCGTTGAGGTTGGTCACGTAGGTCTGGTGGTGCTTGTCGTGATGCAGCTTCATGGTCGCTTCGTCGATGTGGGGCTCGAGCGCGGCGTAGTCGTAGGGCAGAGGGGGAAGTTCGTATGCCACTTTTGTGTCTCCTGTCTCTTTGTAGGTTCATGCCGGCCGCAATGGTATGGGCCGGGGTTCAGGTTGTTCAGATGCCTTGGGCGCCGGGTGCGATGCAAGCGGACCGACGCGTGCGAATTGTTTCTCGTAACCTCGGCCATGATAGCGCAATCGAAAGAATTGACATGCCGCTTCCTCCGAAGAGGAATACGGGATGAGGAGATTTGAGCTTTAATGACAGCTATGAGCGCACGATGCGAAAACTACCGCTGGTTGGACGACGATGGACCGGCTTTTGGCGCGCCGGGGCTGGAACCGCGGTGGACTTCGAGCAGAAAAGATGCGGTGGGAACGGCCTACTCGGCTTCGAGCCGCGTGTGGTACACGCTCTCGCACGGGACGCTGAATGAGATTTACTACCCGACCATCGATCGGCCGCAGACCCGCGATATGGAGCTGCTGTTCAGCGACGGCGAGACATTCTTCCATGAAGAGAAGCGGGATCTGAATTACGAGTTCGAATACGTGGACGGAGCGGCCCTTGCTGTGCGGATGAAGGGGCAGGAGCGGGACGGACGCTATCGTGTGACGAAGGTCGTGATCTCGAATCCACATTTTTCGACGGTGCTGATGCACGTGAAGATCGAGGGAGACGAAGAGGTCCTACGCCGGATGAAGTGTTATGCGCTGCTGTCTCCGCACCTGAATGGCGGCGGGGCAGGAAACTCGGCACGAAGCGTAGATGTGGCGGGGAAGCGAAGCCTGCTGGCGTGGAAGGGAAACACGTCGCTGGCGATGAGCGCGGACTGCGGATTCACGCGATCTTCATGCGGATACGTGGGTGCGAGCGATGGCTATCAGGACCTGTTCCGCAACATGCGCATGAGCTGGCAGTTTGGACAGGCCCTGAATGGCAATATCGCAGTGATGGGCGAGATCGACCTGGCCGTCAATCGTGAGTTTACGATCGCGATCGCGTTTGGGGACGGTCATCATGCGGCGCTGACGGGAATGCTGCAGAGCCTGGCGACGCCGTTTGTGGACCACCTGCAGCGTTTCCTGCTGCAGTGGGGAAGGACGTCTTCGCCGGAGCGGCTGGCGAAGGAGGCGACGGACCAGGGCTGGCTGGCGAGGATCAGTCACAATGTGCTGCTGGCGCATGAAGACAAGACGTATTCAGGCGCGTTTATCGCCTCGGCGTCGATTCCGTGGGGAGCCTCGAGGGGAGATAACGACCTTGGCGGCTATCACCTGGTGTGGACGCGGGACATGGTGCAGACGGCGACGGCGCTGCTGGCCTGCGGCAAGGAAGATACGGCTTTGCGCGCGCTGGTGTACCTGGCCACTACCCAGCGTCCGGATGGAAGCTTTGCGCAGAATTTCTGGATCGACGGTTCGCCATACTGGCATGGCATTCAGCTGGATGAACAGGCCTTCCCGATCATGCTGGCGTGGCGGTTGTGGAAGCGCGGGGTGCTGGGAACGTTTCGCATCTTTCCGTTTGTGGAGCGAGCGGCGGCCTTCCTGGTGAAGTATGCTCCGGTGACGCAGCAGGAACGATGGGAGGAGACGGCGGGATATTCGCCTTCGACGCTTGCTGCGGTGATTGCGGGTCTGTTGTGTGCGGCCGACATTGCACGGGCGCATGCATCAATAGAGCTGGCGGGATTTCTCGAAGGGTATGCGGACTGGATCGAGGCGCACCTGGATGAGTGGACAACGACGAACGTAGGCGTCCTGCATCCGGAGATCAAGCGTCATTATGTGCGGATTCAGCCACCGGCGCCGGGTGAGCCTTTTCACGACGACACGGTGCCGGCGTGTTGCTTCCGGATTGCGAATCGAGGGCCGGGCGAGCAGAACGTATTCCGTGCGAACGAGGTGGTGGATGGAGGATTCCTGGAGCTGGTCCGGTATGGCATCCGGCGGGCGGACGACCCGCTGATTGTGGATTCGGTGAAGGTGATCGATCACGTACTGAAGATCGATACGCAGTTCGGCCCCTGCTGGCGGCGGTATAACCATGACGGCTACGGACAGAAGAAAGATGGCGGACCGTACGATGGGTGGGGACAGGGACGCGCATGGCCGCTGCTGACGGGCGAGCGCGCACACTATGAACTTGCGCGGGGCACGAGCTGCAAGAAGCTGACGACGGCGATCGAGCAGTTCAGCTCCAAGGGCGGCATGCTTCCGGAGCAGATATGGGATGAGGCGGATCTGCCGTCGGAGGGGATGTACTTCGGGCGCTCGGCCGGTTCGGCGCAGCCGCTGGTGTGGGCGCACTCGGAGTACCTGAAGCTGCTGCGATCGCTGGCCGACGGCGAGGTCTTCGACCGGATCTCGCTGGTGGCGGAGCGATACGCGGTGCCGGCGGAGAAGCGGACGTTCAGCAATAACCGGCAGATTTATTCGGCGGGCAGACCGGTGAAGTTTGTGAAGGCCGGGCATACGTTGAGGATCGTGGATGCGGGACATTTCCGCGCGGTGTATACGACCGACGACTGGGCCACGGTGAATGAGGCGATCTCGACGATGGTGGGGTCTTCGGGATCGTATGTGGATATTCCGACGAAGGCGGGACAGATGGGGAGGATTCTTTTTACCCAGTCGTGGCCCGGGGAAAACCAGCAGGAACGGTGGCTGGGAAGGAATGTCGAGGTGGACGTGGTGCCTTAGTTTTCCGGGGATGTCGTGAGATCGCTCCCGCCTGTACACTGGATGGGGCATACGCCTTAAGACGAAAATCACGCGAATCGCGCGCCGCCCTGCGCGCGCCGGAATCTGAAGAGGAAGAAGAAAAGAATGAGCGAACAGCAGACCGATCAGCAGAATGCGCTAGACCAGCTCTCCATCAATGCCCTCCGTTTTCTTGCCGTGGATGCAGTGGAAAAGGCGAAGTCAGGCCATCCCGGCGCCCCACTGGGCTGCGCTCCGATTGCGTACCTGCTTTATCACAAGTTGATGCGGCACGATCCTTCGGACCCGAAGTGGATCAACCGCGACCGTTTTGTGTTGTCGAACGGACATGCCTCGGCTTTGCTTTATGGTGTGCTGCACCTGTCGGGCTACGATCTTCCGATCTCGCAACTGGAGCAGTTCCGCCAGTGGGGATCGCATACTCCGGGACACCCGGAGTACGGTGAGGCGCCGGGCGTTGAGGTGACGACCGGACCGCTGGGGCAGGGATTTGCAATGGCCGCGGGCATTGCGACTGCGGAGAAGCACTTGGGCGCGGTCTACAACCGCGATGAGCACGCGATTATCGATCACTTTACGTATGCGCTGTGCGGCGACGGCGACCTGATGGAAGGCATCTCGCACGAGGCAGCATCTCTGGCAGGGACGCTGGGCCTGGGCAAGCTGATCGTTCTTTATGACGACAACCTGATCTCGCTGGACGGACCCACGGAGCTGAGCTTTACCGAAGACGTGACGAAGCGCTTCGAGGGTTATCACTGGCACGTGCAGATGGTGGACGACGGCAACGATCTTGTCGCTCTGGAAGCTGCCATCAAGGCGGCGCAGGCAGAGACGACGAAGCCCTCGCTGATTCGCGTGCGCACGGTGATCGGCTACGGCAGCCCGAAGGCCGGCACCAGCAAGGTGCACGGCGAGGCGCTGGGCGCGGATGCGGTGAAGGCGACGAAGAAGAATCTCGGCTGGCCCGAGGACAAGACCTTCTACGTTCCCGAGGAGGCCGCGAAGAACTGGGGCCAGGCCAAGTCGAAAGGCAAGAAGGTTCACGAGGAGTGGCAGAAGGGCTTTGAGGAGTACAAGAAGGCTTATCCTGCTCCCGCGGCGGAGTTTGACCGCGTGATCAAGGCGGAGCTGGCAGAAGGGTGGGAGAAGAAGGTTCCGACCTTCCCGACCGACAAGCCTGTTGCGACGCGCAATGCGGGCCAGGTAGTGATGAATGCGATCGAGAACGTGGTGCCGGAGCTGTTTGGCGGCGCCGCGGACCTGACGGCTTCGACCAAGACGATCTTCAAAGATTCAGCGAATTTTCATGTGGACCCGAAGGGCCGCAACGTGTTCTTCGGCGTGCGCGAGTTCGGCATGTGCGCGATGGTCAATGGCATGGCGGCGCACGGTGGCCTGATCCCGTTCGGTTCGACGTTCTTCACCTTCTCCGACTATGCGCGCAATGCGCTCCGCATGGCGGCGCTGATGAGCCTGCACTCGCTGTTCATCTTCACGCATGATTCGGTGGGTCTGGGCGAGGATGGACCGACGCACCAGCCGATCGAGCAGCTGATGTCGCTGCGTTTGATTCCGCAGCTCACGGACTTCCGTCCCGCGGACGCGAACGAGACGGCGGCCTGCTGGCAGCTTGCCCTGGAGCGTAAGAGCGCGAGCTTCATGGCGCTGTCGCGGCAGGATCTTCCTGTGCTGGATGCGGAGAAGTACAAGGTGCACGAGGGTGTAAAGAAGGGCGCGTATGCGCTCGATAACTCGGGCAAGGACATCATTCTGATCGCGACCGGTTCGGAGGTCTCGCTGATCATGAAGGCGGCTGAGGAGCTGAAGGCTGCCGGGATCGGTGCATCGGTCGTGTCGATGCCGAGCTTCAAGCTGTTCGATGAGCAGGATGAGACCTACAAGGCGAGCCTGTTCCCCGAGAACACACCGAAGCTTGCGGTGGAAGCCGGATCGACGATGGGCTGGTACAAGTATGTCGGTCACAACGGTGGTGTGATTGGACTGGACCGCTTCGGTGCTTCGGCTCCGGGGCCAATTGCACTGGAGAAGCTGGGCATCAGCGTTGCCCATGTTGTGGAGAAGGCAAAGCAGCTGGTGAAGAAGTAAAGAGCGAGGCGGAGAGGATAACCTCTCCGCCCACTCGTTTTGCGGACGGATCCGCGTCCGATGGCAGTTGGCAAGCATCCAACGTGGAGCGTGAGAGAGCGGTCTTTTGTGGCCGGCGATGCGAGCTTTTCAGGGTTTCGGGATTCATTCCCCTTTGGGCCGGACGTCGGGTTTTTGACAGGCCGCTCGAACGCTAAGGAGATGGAATGGAACAGACAGGTAAGCCGCGCACATGGGTGATCACGGGGAGTTCGACTGGTTTTGGCCGCTTGCTGGCCGAAGAGGTGCTGAAGGCCGGCGAGAACGTGGTAGTGACGGCGCGGAAGGTGGAACAGGTCGCCGATCTTGAAGAAAAATATCCCGGGCATGCGGTGGCGCTGGCTTTGGATGTGACCAAGCAGGACCAGGTGGATGCGGCGGTAGCAAAGACGCTGGAGCGGTTCGGCCGGGTGGATGTGCTGGTCAACAATGCAGGCTACGGTGTGATCGGCGCTCTCGAAGAGGTCGCTGACGCAGAGCTGGAGCCGATGTATGCGACCAATGTCTTTGGACTGCTGCGAGTGACGCGTGCGTTCCTTCCGCAGTTTCGCAAGCAGCGCAGCGGGCATATTCTGAATGTGTCCTCGATCGGCGGACTCACCGCCAGCCCTGGATGGGGTATATACCAGAGCTCGAAGTTTGCCGTGGAAGGGCTTTCGGAGGCGCTGGCCCAGGAGGTCGCGGCCCTCGGGATTCATGTAACTATCATCGAACCGGGACCGTTTCGCACGGACTTTCTGGGGCGCTCCGGAGTGGAAGCTGCAAAGGAGATTGAGGACTACGCTACGACAGCGGCCATTGGACGCCGCTACAGGAGCGATCAGAATGGACGGCAGCCGGGCGATCCTCTGAAGGCGGTGCAGGCGATGATTCAGGTGGTGGATTCGAAGAATCCTCCCTTGCGTCTGCTGCTGGGAGCGGGAGCGCTGAAGCGCCTGCGGCAGAAGCTTGAAGCGTGGCAGAAGGAGATTGCGGCCTGGGAGCCGGTGACAGTGGGAGCAGATTTTCCGGAGGGGACGTAGGAGACTCCGGTTGGCCGCGAAGTGCGAGGGCGCGTGATGTTCCATACCGCCCTCGCCTCAGCAATGGAAAGGAAAGACGATGGAACTGGGACTTATCGGACTCGGCAAGATGGGCTTCAATATGGCCGAGCGACTGAAGCTGGCTGGGCATAAGGTTGTCGGCTTCGACTTTAATAAGGAGGCGACGGCAAAGCTTACGCAGACGGGATCTCTTGGCGTGAATTCGCTCGAGGACCTGGTGAAGAACCTGTCGGCTCCGCGCGCGATATGGATCATGGTTCCGTCGGGCGATCCGGTGGATCAGACGATTGCGAAGCTTGAGGCGCTGCTCGAGAAGGGCGACACGATCATCGACGGCGGCAACTCGAACTACAAGGACACGCAGCGTCGCCATGCCGAAGTGACGAACAAAGGTCTTGAGTACGTCGATTGCGGGACTTCGGGCGGCGTATGGGGCCTGAAGGAGGGCTACAGCCTGATGATTGGCGGCGACAAGGCTCCTGTGGAGCGGCTGAGGCCGATCTTTGAGGCGCTGGCGCCTTCGCCGACCGAGGGCTGGGGACATGTGGGGCCATCGGGCGCGGGACATTTCGTCAAGATGGTGCACAACGGAATCGAGTATGGCCTGATGCAGGCGTATGCCGAGGGCTTCTCGATCATGAAGGCAAAGGAGCCGCTCGGACTCGATCTGACCCAGATCTCGCATATCTGGCAGAAGGGCTCGGTGGTGCGCTCGTGGCTGCTGGACCTGACGGCGGCTGCGCTGGATAACAATCCGACGCTGGCCGGGCTGGAGGCCTGGGTGCCGGATTCGGGCGAGGGGCGCTGGACGGTGACCGAGGCGATCGACCTGAATATTTCGGCGCCGGTGATTACGGAATCGCTCATCCGCAGGCTGCGGTCGCGCGAGGAGAATAACTTTACCGATCGCATGATCTCGATCATGCGCGGGGCCTTCGGCGGGCACGACGTCAAGAAGGCTTAACCTCAAGAGAGTGTAAGGAAGATCGATATGGCTACGACACAAGTTCAAGTGAGTCCCGATAAAGAGGCTGCGGGTCGCAGCAATGAGCGCACCCCCGATCCGTGCATTGTTGTGATCTTCGGCGCCTCGGGCGACCTGACGAAGCGCAAGCTGCTGCCTGCGCTCTATCACCTGCAGCAAGCGAATTTGCTGCCGAAGGACTTTGCAGTCGTCGGCGTGGCACGCCGGCCGCTGGAAGCGAGCTTTGCTCCGGACATGAAGGAAGGGATTATCGCGGGCGGCGGAGTGGAGGACAACGATCCGAAGCTGGCTCCGTTCGTAGACCGGGTTCAGTATCACGCGATGAACTTCGACGATGCTGCCGGCTATGACGCCTTGAAGAAGAAGCTTGCGGAGCTCGATGGCAAGTTCAACACAAAGGGCAATCGGCTCTTCTATCTGGCGACGGCGCCGGAGTACTTCTCCGACATCATCACTTACCTGGGCCAGAATGGGATGGCGCAGCCGAAGGCGGATAAGGACGGGCATGCTCCCTGGGTCCGCACGATCATCGAGAAGCCCTTCGGGCATGATCTGGAGTCCGCACGGGCTTTGAACGACGAGGTGAACAAGGTCTTCAACGAAGACCAGATCTTCCGCATCGATCACTACCTGGGCAAGGAGACGGTGCAGAACATCCTCGTGTTCCGGTTCGCGAACGGGATCTTCGAGAACGTCTGGAACCGCAACTACATCGACCACGTGGAGATTACGGCGGCCGAGTCGATCGGCATCGAAGGCCGCGGCCCGTTCTATGAGCAGGCCGGTGCGCTGCGGGACGTAGTGCAGAACCACGTGATGGAGCTGCTGAGCTTCGTTGCGATGGAGCCTCCGGTCTCGTTCCAGGCGGATGCGGTTCGCGCCGAAAAGGTGAAGGTGTGGAAGGCGATCTCGCCGATCCACCCGGCCGACACGGTTCGCGGACAGTATGGCCCGGGCATCGTGGACGGCAAGACGGTTCCGGGGTATCGCCAGGAAGACCGTGTGCATCCACGCTCGCAGACCGAGACCTACGCCGCGATTCGGCTGGAGATTGAAAACTGGCGCTGGGCGGGAGTTCCGTTCTACATTCGCGCAGGGAAGCGGCTGCCCAAGCGTGTGACCGAGATCACGATTCAGTTCAAGCAGCCGCCGATGCTTCTGTTCAAAGGCGGAGAGTGCCATGACTCGAGCGCGATCAAGCCGAACCTGATTTCGATGCGCATTCAGCCGGATGAAGGCATCTCGCTGCGATTCGGCGCGAAGCTTCCGGGGCCGAGCATGGACATCAGCCCGGTGCATATGAACTTCAGCTATGCGGATGCCTTCGGCAAGTCATCGGCCAACGGGTATGAGCGTCTGCTGCTGGATGCGATGCTGGGCGACGGTACGCTGTTCGCTCACCGCGATGGCGTGGAGGCGACGTGGGCCCTGATGACCCCGATCCTGAAGGCGTGGGCGGAGACTCCTGTGAAGGACTTCCCGAACTATGCCGCAGGCACCTGGGGTCCATCGGCTGCGGATGCGCTGCTCGAGTCCGAGGGACGCAAGTGGCGTAAGCTTTAACTTCTTCGGTCCCGGCACCACGCTTATGCGCTATTGCCGGGACCGAAAAATATTTCATTCCACCAGACTGCATAGAAGTACATAGAGAATATGCCTCGTTCTACGACTGTTACCTACCGTGTCTACAACACTCCGGCCGAGGTTGCGAAGGCCGCTGCTGAGCTCTTCACCTCTTCCGTTACCGCGGCGGCGAATGCGCGAGGGATCGCGCGGGTTGCGATCTCAGGGGGGACGACGCCGAAGGCGATGTTTGCCCTGCTGGCCGACCCGTCGCAGCCTTTTGTGAAGCAGGTACCGTGGGACAAGCTGGACCTTTACTGGGTGGACGAACGCTGCGTTGGACCTGAAGATGCCGACTCCAACTACCGGATGACGCGCGAGGCGTTGCTTTCGAAGGTTCCGTTGCCTGCGGAGCGCATTCATCGCATGGAAGGCGAACTGGCGCCGGAAGAGGCGGCAGCGCGGTATGAAGCCGCGATACGCAATGGCTTCAAGCTTGAGGGAGCGGAGACACCGACGTTCGACCTGATCCTTCTGGGCATGGGCGATGATGGCCACACGGCCTCGCTGTTTCCCCACACGGAAGCTCTCAACGAGATGAACCATATTGTTGTGCCGAACCATGTGCCGCAGAAGGATACGTGGAGGATTACGCTGACCTGGCCGGTGATCAATCAGGGCAGGGAGGTGGCGTTCCTGATTGAAGGCGCGGGCAAGGCGAAGGTGCTGCACGAGGTGTTTCAGGGGACATACCAGCCGGAGACATATCCTTCGCAGATCATTCGTCCGGCAAGCGGGAAGCTGACGCTCTTGCTCGATGCGGCGGCAGCGGCTAAGCTGCCAGAGCCGACCAACGGCGTTGGAACTCTGGAGCTGAACTGAATGATTCTTGCCGGTGATGTTGGCGGTACCAAGGTCCACCTTGCTCTCTATGACTTTGAGGGCGGTCGGTTGCACCCTCTGCGGGATGAGAAGTTTCCCGCACGCCAGTTTGGCTCTCTCGATGAGATCGTCAACAAGTTTTTAGCCGCCGACGGTGACGCTTCCGCGACGAACGGGACCGACATTCTGGCAGCCTGTTTTGGCTGCCCAGGTCCGGTGCGCGATGGCCGGTTGAAGCTGACCAACCTGCCCTGGACCCTCGATGTTCGCGATCTCTCCCGGTCGCTTTCGATCAAGCATGTCTTTCTGATCAACGATCTTGAGGCAAACGGCTACGGGATTCCGGAGCTCGCACCCGACAAGATTTATACCCTGCACGAGGGCGATCCGGAGGCCACGGGGCATCGCGGACTTGTCGCGGCGGGCACGGGACTGGGCGAGGCGCTTCTGATCTGGGACGGCACGAAACACATTCCTATCCCGTCTGAGGGCGGACACTGCGACTTCGCAGCCCGCTCGAATCGCGAGATCGCAATGCTGGAATATCTGCGCAGCACGCTGAAGGGGCGCGTGAGCTTCGAACGTGTCGTCTCCGGGCTTGGAATTCAGAACGTATACCGGTTTCTACGCGACGTGGAGAAGCTGGACGAGCCGAAGTGGCTCTGCGACCGCATGACATCCGAGGACCCGAATGTAGTGATCGGCGAGTGTGCGGAGGATGGATCGAGCTCCATCTGCTTCGAGACGATGAAGACCTTTGCCTCGGCGTATGGCGCAGAGGCAGGGAATCTCGCGCTGAAGGTTCTGGCAACGGGCGGAATCTACCTGGGTGGAGGCGTCGCGCCGAAGAGGCTGAAGACGCTTCAGAATGGATTCTTCATGCAGGCGTTTCTGGACAAAGGGCGTATGTCGGCCCTGCTGCAGTCGATTCCGGTACGGATCATTCTGGACGATACCTGCGCGCTGCTGGGTGCCGCGGCTTATGCCGAGGCCCGGGCAGCCGAGGTGGGGGGAGTCTCCGAGCGTGCGGTGTCGATGAAGCAGGCTTGAGCGGCAGTCTTCCGTCACAAATCTTCAATGTTCAAGCGAGGCGCTGGATGAGCCGGAGCCGGCAGTTGGGTATTCTTAAAGAATGCTTCTGGGAACCATCCTTCACCGCGCCGTCCTTCTCGCCTCGCTCTCGCCTTTCGCCGCAGTTGCTTTGCATGCCCAGCGCCTTCCGGGCGGCGTGCATCCGGAGCACTACTCGCTGACGCTGACGCCTGACCTGAAGGCAGCGACATTTTCCGGAGAAGAGACGATCGATGTTGTGCTCGATGCTCCGAGCAAGGCAATCACGCTGAATGCGGCTGAGATCAGGTTTCTTTCCGTGACAGCGGGGTCGCAGACGGCGGAGGTCTCGCTGGACAGCGGGAAGGAGCAGGCGACCTTTACGTTTCCGCAGGCCGTTCCTGCGGGCAAGGTGACGCTCGGCATCCGCTATACGGGAATCCTGAATGACAAACTGCGCGGGTTCTATCTTTCGAAGACGAAGAGCCGCAACTATGCGGTAACACAGTTCGAGCCTACGGATGCGCGGCGTGCGTATCCGAGCTTCGATGAGCCGGCCTTGAAGGCTACGTACGACATTGCTCTCGTCGTCGATTCCGCGGATACGGCTATCTCGAATACCGAGATCGTGTCGGACAAGCCGGGCCCCATGGAAGGGAAGCACACGGTGAAGTTTCGGACAACGCCGAAGATGTCGACCTATCTGGTCGCGTTTCTCGTAGGTGATTTCAAGTGCACCAGCGGCAAGGCCGATGGGGTACCTATCCGTGCCTGTTCGACTCCGGACAAGGTGGCGATGACGAAGTTCGCGGTTGAGAGCGCGGAGTACATTCTTCCGTACTACGACAAGTACTTCGGCATCAAGTATCCGATGCCGAAGCTGGACATGGTTGCGCTGCCGGACTTCGAGGCGGGCGCGATGGAAAACTTCGGCTGCATTACCTATCGCGAGACCGACCTGCTGGTGGACGAGAAGACGAGCGCGATTCCGGCGAAGAAACGGGTTGCAATCGTGGTGGCGCACGAGATGGCGCACCAGTGGTTCGGCGATATGGTGACGATGCAGTGGTGGGACAATCTGTGGCTGAACGAGGGATTTGCGACCTGGATGGAGTCGAAACCGGTGGCGAAGTGGAAACCGGAGTGGAATTTTCCGCAAGACGATGCGCGTGGACTGGATGTAACCCTGAATCTCGACTCGCAGAAGACGACGCGCACGATTCGAGCGAAGGCTGAGACGCCCGGCGAGATCAACGAGATGTTCGACGGCATCGCGTATGGAAAGGCTGGAGCCGTTTTGGGCATGGTGGAGAACTATCTTGGCGAAGAGACTTTCCGCCAGGGCGTGCACAACTATCTGGCGGCGCATCTGTATGCGAACGCAACCGCCGAGGACTTCTGGAGCGCACAGACCGCAACCTCTCACCAGCCGGTCGACAAGATCATGCAGAGCTTCGTAACCCAGCCGGGAGTTCCTCTGCTTACGTTCTCGGAGCAGGGCGCGAATGGTGTTCCGGTCGCGCAGAGCCGGTTCTTTCTTTCAGGAGCGGCTGCGGATTCGTCGCAGCAGTGGACGCTTCCGGTATGTGTGAAGAGCAATGGAAAGCCTCTCTGCCGTGTGCTGACGCCGGAGGATGCGACCCTGCCGCTCGCGGCGGATGCGAAGCTGCCTTTCTTTTACGGCAATGCGAGGGCGAAGGGATACTATCGCACGGCTTATACGCCAACGCAGCTTGCGGCGATCGTTGCGAAGGCAGAATCGCTGACCCCAGAGGAGAGGATCGGCCTTGTGGGCGACCGATGGGCGCTGGTGCGTTCGGGGCAGGCGGATGCGGGCGAGTTCATGAATCTGGTGCTTGCCCTGAAGAACGATTCTCATGGCGAAGTGATGGGGACGGCGCTGGACAAGGTGAGGTCGATCGACTCGCGCATTGCAACGGACGAGGATCGCACGCGGCTGGCTGCAGTTGTACGGCGGGAGCTAGGACCGGTCTACGCTGCGCTGGGGCGTCCTTGCGCGGGTGAGTCTTACGATCGCGAGCAGCTGCGCGCCGAGCTGATGGAGGCCCTGGGGGATGCGAAGGACCCCGCAGTCCTGACGGAGGCGAAGGAGCTGGCGGAGCGCGCCTATGCGCCTGGGGCGCGGGGGGAGAAGGGGCTGGATCCGCTGCTGACGGCCACAGCCATCTCGGTAACGGCAGCCCAGGGCGATGCGGCGTTATACGAGAAGATTATGGCAGCGAGCAAAGACGGCGGCGATCCCGGGCTGCAATCGGAAGCCCTGCGGACGCTGGCTCTGTTTACCGATCCTGCGCTGGTGACGAGGACACTGGACTATGTGGTCTCGGGTGAGGTGAGGAACCAGGATAGCTGGATTCCGATTGCGATCCTGCTCTCGGGACGCGATACCCGGGAGACCACGTGGAGTTACATCCAGAAGAACTGGGAGAAGGTCCATGCGCAGTTCACGACCAACTCCGGATCTCGTGTCGTGGGTGCGGCGGGGACCTTCTGCTCGGTCGAAAAGCGGGATGAGGTGGCGAGCTTCTTCGCGTCGCACAAGGTCGACGCGGCTGAGCGCACGCTGGCCAAGGCTCTCGACAATATCAACGACTGCGTGCGGGTTCGCACCGCACAGGAGCCGAACCTGCAGCGATGGCTGGCGAGCCAGACGAAGCCGTGAGCGCCTCTACGGAGGTGAGTGCGAAGGCACCCTCGACGATCCGCCAGTGGGCTCCGGCCTTGTCTATGACACTGCTGGGCCTGCTGAGCTATGTGGATCGCAGCGTGCTCGCGATCCTGAGTCCGACGATTCTTGCGGCGCTGCATCTATCGGCGACGCAATATGGCTATGCCATCCTCGTCTTCAGCCTCTGCTATATGCTTGCCAACCCGATCTGGGGCTTCTGGATGGATCGCGCGGGGCTGTGGGTGACGACGCTTGGCGCGGTCGCGATATGGTCGATCGCGTCGGGCAGCCACGGCCTGATGATGGGCTTTGCGGGGATGTGTCTTGCTCGAGGCGTACTGGGATTCGGCGAGGGTGCAACCTTTCCCGCCGGCCTGAAGACGGTGACCGAGACGCTTCCAGAGGAGAAGCGCTCGTTCGGTCTGGGAATCGCGTACAGCGGAAGCTCCCTGGGCGCGGCACTGACACCTTTGCTGATCACTCCGGTCGCGGTGCGATGGGGATGGCGCGCCGCCTTTGGCGTAACTACCGTGCTGGGCCTGTTGTGGATCGCCTTGTGGGTGGTGTTGCGAATCTCGGGCTGGTATGCGGCACCGGCGACTGCGATCACTGAAGACCGTGCGCCGATCGAGATGGGGGAATCGCGCTGGAGCCGCAACCTCTTCGCTGCTGCTGCTGCCTATGGGCTGGGAGCTGCGCCGCTGGCCTTTGGACTGTATGCCGCACCGCTCTATCTCACGCGGGTGATGCATCTGAGCCAGACTTCGCTTGGCCATCTTCTCTGGCTGCCACCTGCGGGATGGGAGGCAGGCTACCTCATCTTTGGACGGCTTGCCGATATCAGGCGTCGCAACGATAGGAAACGCGGCCAGTCGCGGCGGCCGGGCTCGATCTTTCTGCTGCTCTCTGCCGCCGGATTTCTGATTGTGCTTGCGCCCATGGCCGCACGCAGTGCCGCCCCGGTCTTCGCGACGATGCTTCTCTTCTTTCTGCAGATGTTCGTTGCGGGCGGCTTTGTCGTGTTTCCTCTTGCCGATGGGATGGCGGTGCTGCCGAAGGAGCACTCGGCATTCCTGGCGGGGTTCTGCATCTCGGCGTGGGCACTTGCGAGCGGCCTGCTGATGCCTCTGCTGGGCCATCTCTTCGATCACCGGCAATATGGTCTGACGTTCTGGCTGGTCGCGTGCCTGCCTCCGGTGGGCACGCTTCTCTGGCGGGTTCTCGCCACACCCCGTCGAGCGAGTTGATTGGATCGCGCTCCGATTGAGACTTCATATCAAGCGAGAGAGGCCGTCTGCCAACCAGCAGACGGCTTCTTTTTCCTGCGTGATTCGCGTTAGAAGTTCAGCCTGACCAGGATGGTTCCATGGCTCGGGACCTCAGCCGTGAAGCTGCCTTTTGCTGTCGCGTCCTTGTGAGTCCACAGGTTACGAATCGTGGCGGGGAGAGTGGAGGGATAGCCGATCTCGTTCCACGCCACGGTTATGCTTTCCGTCGCCTTGCCGCGGTTGACCAGAGCCACCGCTCGTCCGCCATCGGCAAGCTGCTTGGACCAGATCTCCGTATCGCCATTCCGTTTCACGCGACGTCCCTGCTGGCCCAGCGCATCCTGATCGATCGCGATCACCTCTTTGTTCAGAAGAATCTCCTTTGTGTCTGCGGACATCTTTGCGATGTCGTTTCCGGCCAGCAGAGGCGCGGAGAAGATGGCCCACATGCTGAAGTGCGTGCGATATTCTTCGGTGGTCATGCCGCCGTTGCCTACTTCGAGCATGTCGGGATCGTTCCAGTGTCCCGGACCGGAGTAGCTTTCGATACCGTCCATCAGGTCGAGAATCTGGGTGACACCTCCGCCACCCCACTCACGCTTGCAGTCCCAGCAGTCCTGAATGTCGGGTGTTGCGCGCCACAGGTTTCCGACAGGGCCTGCCCACAGCCAGGGCTTGGTGGAGCCCCATTCGCAGATGCTGAAGACGATAGGTCGGCCCGAGGCTTTGAGTGCTTCGCGCATGAGGGTGTAGGAGGACTCGCTGTTCTGATTTGGAAGCGTATTGCACCAGTCTTCTTTCAGATAATCGACTCCCCAGGCGGCGTACTGTCGCGCATCCTGGTATTCGTGGCCGATGCTGCCCGGCCGCTTGGCGCAGGTCATCGTGCCGACGTCGGTGTAGATTCCGAACTTCAAGCCCTTGGAATGAATGTAGTCGGCCAATGCCTTGATGCCGGAGGGGAACTTCTCCGCGTCGACGATGATGTTGCCTTCGGCATCGCGGCCGGTCTGCCAGCAGTCATCGATGATGACGTACTGATATCCGGCGTCCTTCATACCGTTGGAGGCCATCTCGTCGGCTGTCTCGCGCACGACCTTCTCGTTCAGACCTTTGCAGGCAAATTTGTTCCAGCTGTTCCACCCCATGGGCGGGGTTCGCGCCAAACCATTGTCGAGCGCAACGCCCGTCGCCGAAACACCCATCATCCATACAGCTACCCACAAGGCAATTATCAGCTTACGATTCATTCACAGTCCCCCAGTTTCAGATGTGCATTGGCTTTGTTGTTGACGACGGAAGCATTCTACCCTTTGGAAGCAGCGATCGGTCGAGGCTGAGTGAAACTTCGAATCATGTCTTCTGAGAGCGAATCCAATCTTTATCACACGAAGAAAGGAGCGATGTCATGGGCCGCAGCTTCGCACAGATCGCCTTTACTCCGCTGGTGAAAGAGCAACAGGCAAAGCGTGGCAGCCGCACGCAGTATGAGCGCATCGAAAAGCTCTCTCCGCCCGGCGATGCACTGTCGGAGTACGAGAAGGAGTTTATTCTTGCGCGCGACTCCTTTTATCTTGCAACGGTAAGTGAGACTGGCTGGCCTTACATCCAGCATCGCGGAGGAGAGCGGGGCTTTCTTCATGTGCTCGATGATCGCACCGTCGGTTTCGTCGACTATCGGGGTAACCGTCAGTACATCAGCCTCGGCAACCTTGGCCACGACGATCGCGTGGCGCTCTTTCTGATGGACTACCCATCGCGAACACGCCTCAAGATTCTAGGTCACGCGACGGTGCACGAAGGTGAGGGCGCGAAGCAATTTGTCGAACAGCTCAGCACATCCGAGGGTCGAAAACTAGTTGAGCGAGCGATCATCATCCGCGTGGACGCCTTCGACTGGAACTGCCAGCAGCACATAACGCCGCGCTATACCGAGGAACAGATCGTAAAGGTCATGGCGCCTCTTCATCAGCGTCTTGCCGCTCTTGAAGAGGAGAACAAGGGTCTCCGCGAGCAGATTGCCGGGCGCGCGGAGGCTGGCTGAGCTCTACGGTTGTGGGAGCTGTTTTTCGTAGCAGAAGAATCTCAGCCCCGGCCGCATCCTGAGCGAGATCTCGCCCGCAAAACGATAACCAAGGGCTGGGAAGAGCCGCTGTGTCGCCTGGTTCTGCTTGTTGGTATCGGTGCGGATGAGGAAGATACCTTGCGCTACTGCAACGCGTTCCGCCTCAAGCATCAAGGCCTTCGCCACGCCAGCACCTCGAAAGAGAGGATCGACCGCGAGGCGATGAACTACCACCGCGGGTTGCGTGATGTCCCAGTCTGCCTGGGTGTAGTCGGGTTCCGGATCTGTGGTCAACGCGACAACGCCCGCAACCTCTTCCTCGATCTCGGCAATACAGAGCCGCCGGCGCTCGATGTCGTCGAGGAACACCGCTTCGTTCGGATACTTGTCATCCCATTGAAAATTTCCTTCGGCGTGCATCAGGGGAACGACACGGCGCACGATCCTCATCAAGGACGAAAGGTCGTGCTTTCTTGCCAGTCTGGTCCGCATAACCCCAAGCTTAGCAGGGCGTGCATGGCTACATGATGCGGAAGCGTTCACGCATCAGGCGTTGAAACCTTGGTCTCCATATCAGGTCATACGCAAGTTCCTTGCCAGGAAACATCACAAGCGCAGCTCTCCGGGAATCGGCGATCATCTGGGATGCCTCCTCGATGGAGAGGCTTCTGTCCTGGGCGATCACCTGCATCACCATGTTCATCATCATCTGCATCCGCCGGATGAGCTTCTGTTCCTCTGCCTGCTCCTCGGCTTTGGATGCAACGATGTCCTGCTCTGCTTTCTTCAGGTCCTGCTTCTCCATAGGCCTGCCTCCGCTGTTCCCACGGTACTCCTAAACGAAGCGGAGCTGCACGGAGAATGCAGAGGCGGGGAGTCAGCCAAGGCACATGGCGCGGCACGGAATGGACAGCGAAACATCAGATACGAATACGGCGGCGAAGCACTGAGGCCAATCCAGCCGCGCCAGTGCCAAGGAGCAGAAGGGTACCGGGCTCCGGCGTTGGAACAATCTGGCCCCTTATCTCCCCGCCGGGAAACGTGGCATTGTGGATATTGGTATAAGCGGTGCCATTATTCATTCCCGCAATAAGTCCAGCCTGTGTGCCACCCCCACTGAAGACAAAGGTCGAGAGGTCAATTGTGATGTCGTAGGTTCCCGATGTGGTGGTGGGGAAGTCGTCAAAAGGAACCCACACGGGGGCATTCGTTCCGATTGCCGCGCAGCAATGAATATGCGCCGCGCTTGGGTTTCCTCCGATCAGGCCGGAGTATTCAATATGAATTGCCAGCAGATCGTCCGTCAGCGAGAGGGACGCGATGCCAGTCGCCGGGGATGCATTCGGTGGAGTTTCATTAGCTCCGCTCATAAGCGCGGCGAAGGTTAGAGTGTCGGCGAGGGCGGATGATGAAAAGAACATCATCCCCGCCAACGCACATCCTGTCAGGTGTTGCTTCCATGTGGTCATGTTTGATCCTCTCGAAGTAAGGTTTCAGAGGGCCCATGGTGCGCTTCTACTGTAGCTACCTGACGGCTGGTTTGGCGCGGTTTCAATTGTAAAAAATCTCATCCGAGCGCCGCGCCAACAAAGCAAAGCGCTTAGGGATACGGTCACTGGAAGAAAGTATCAGGGCTCGTCGTCTCCCGCACCGAGAACCTGGCGGACCTCGCCATCTCGATTCATCAGAAAGGTCGTCAGGCCGAACTCGTCGGTTCTGTAGAGCCGGGTTCCTGCCGCAGCGATCCTGGCAATCACCTCAGGGCGCGGATGTCCGAAGGTGTTGCCTTTGCCGACGGAGACAACCGCATCCCTGGGCGCGAGCGCAGCAAAGAACTCCGGTGTCGTCGAGGTGCGGCTGCCGTGATGCCCTACCTTCAACAGCGTTACAGGAGTGAGGCCGCGCGCAAGCATCGCCTGTTCGCTCGACGCTTCCGCATCGCCTTCCAACAACACGGAAGCCTTGCCATACTCCAGGCGCATCACGAGGGAGTCGTTATTTGCGGGTTCACCAGAATTTGTGTAGCGCGGCGAGGGAGCCAGCACGCTCAACTGCGATCCGCTCCAGGCAAGGCTGGTCCCGGCGGATAGATGACGCACTCGAACGCCAAGCGTTGCGGCTTCGTGCAACAGAGCACGATATGCCTCTGAGTCGGGATCGACCGCGACCCACAACTCGCGCGGGCGAAAGTTGCGCATCACTGCAGACATTCCACCCATGTGATCGCTATGCGCGTGGCTCAGCACCAGCACATCGAGCCTCCGGATTCGCCGCGACCACAGGTAGGGCGAGACCACCTCTTCGCCTACATCGAACGTGCTCGTGGTTGCGGCTGACTCGTTCAAGCCGCCAACCGGGCCCCCGGCGTCCACCAGTATCGTGCCGCCCTGCGGGCTGACGACCAGCAGCGAATCTCCCTGGCCAACATCGATCGCAGTGACCTCCAGCGTACCCTTCGTGATGGTCGGCGCCTCTGGCCACAGCACCGCGGCAAGGGCCAGCGGAAGCGTGGCCGCGGCGACCCACGCCCATGCCCGGGATCTTCGTACCGCCCAACAACAGAAGGTCCACACGCCTAATGCCACCAACCCGATCCACCATGCTGGCGCAGGAACTCGAACCTCGGTTGTCTGGATCTGGCTGACTCTTCCTATGATCCACACGATGCCATGGAGGAGCAGGGCAGTTCCTGCGGCTGGAATAAGAGCCACCCACGGGCCGAGCAGTGCGGCGAAGAAGGTGAGTACGGCAAGTGGTGCCAGCAGGCTGACGACGGGGACGGTCAGCATGTTGGCCGGCAGCGCGAACAGGGTGGCCCTGTGGAAGTAGACCGCCATCGGTAATGCCATCACCATCTCGGCTACAAGGCCGATCAGTGCGAGTTCGGCGGCGAAGAGCAGAGCTCGAATTACAGCTCCGGGCATAAGGCGAGCCCAATGGCCGAAGAGTCCCGCCAGCGCCTCGCCCCACATGCGAACCATAACGCGGAATTGGGCGAGCTTCGGGGGGAGAACGGGCTCCATCCAAAGCTCATGCAGTCTCCGCGATGCACGCAGGTATGGGAGGAAGGTTCGTTCCCCAAGAGGAACCGCGATTCCCGCAATGGCGACGATTGCGAGAAACGTCATCTGAAAGCTAGCCTCGAAGAGACTCGATGGAGACCAGATCAGTTCTGCCAGAGCCGCCGCTCCCAGTGCATTCAATACGCTGCCCTCGCGAGTGAGCAGACGCGCCAGCAGAAATACCGTGGTCATGAAAAGCGCGCGCTGTACGGGGGCGCCGAAACCTGTCAATAACGCGTAAGCGGACATCAATGCGAGTGTTGCCAGAGTTGCCAGCCAGCGGCGAAAGCGAAGCCTTTGGAATACCCAGAAGACGATGCCCGCCAGCAGCGCAACGTGCATTCCCGAGACAACGAAGAGATGAAAGGAACCCGTGCGCTCGAACCCTAGTCGCAGCGTGTGGCTCAGTCGCGTCCGGTCGCCGAAGATCATCGCGTTCAGCATGCCGGCGTCCTCTTCCGTGAGCCTCATCCCAGCGAGCAGGCCCCGGTTCGCTGCGGAGTGAACCAGGCCCAGCATCCGGTCCGAAGCCCAGCTCTGTGCGGCGTAGACCTGGCATCGTAGATCGACGCCGCTTCCGGACATGATGTGCATCTTCGTCGATCGCACGCTTCCATGTGCCGAGATGCCCTGCGCAAGAAGATAGTCGGCATATTGCCAGGCTCCTGGATCGCGATACCGCTCCGGAATCTTCAGACGCAGCGGCATCTCCACTTCATCGCCGCAATGGAGTGCAGGCAGTGCTTGATCCTGCGAGATGACAATCGCGCGCACACCGCCCTTTACCGGAACCATTCGCGAGATATCCGGGGTCACCTCTTCCATTGCATCCACAGCCACATCGATCGAAAGTGCAGCGGCAGCCCGAGGCACGAGGTCGACCGGCGAGGCGGGATCGTTGTCTCGATCCGCTGGCTTGTCCTCGGTCGCAAGTGAGCGGATGCGCACTACGTGCCCGTGTACCATGCGGCTCAATCCGTCGGCGTATCGAAGAAGCTCGTGCTGGGCCTGGGGGACAGGGCGAATCTGCCAGCACCAGATTCCCGTCGCGATCCAGAGAGCCGCCACGGGAAATACGGCTATCCGAAACGCGGATCGCAGTGCGATTACGGCGAGGAGGAGAAGAAGCAGGAGCGCCGTTCCGAGGATCACGGGCGGTTGCCAGTGTCGTGCGATGGCGATGCCGAAGGCAAACCAGCAAGCGGCAGCCAGCAGCGGTGCTCGCCGCAATTGGAGCCGCTCCATCGTTGCTGTGGCCCGGTATTTCTCTGCGTGGCCCGTCAGAACTCTGCTCCCGCTAATACTTCTGCATCAAAGCCGGAGGACCGCCACCGTCTCCTGGTGGAAGGTCTGAGGAAACATATCGACAAGATGCAGTTGGTTCAGCTTGTAGCCGGAGTCTACCATTGCGCGCAGATCGCGCCCCAGCGTTGCGGGATCGCAGGAGACATAGACCACCTCCGGAGCCTTCAGTCGAGCCAGCAACGCGCAGACCTCCGATCCAACACCCGCACGCGGAGGGTCCATGACAATGAGCTCAGGGCGATCGCGTTCGAGGACGGCTTGGCGCAAAAACTCGACTGTAGTTGAAGCGATGGCTCGCCTTCCCGGGCCGCGGAGGTTCGTCTCCAGATCGCCTTTCGCAGCCTCCACGGCAACTACCTCGGCAAATTGACTGGCGAGGATGCGCGAGAAAAGTCCCACGCCGGCGTAGAGGTCCCATGCAAGTCTTCCGCTTCTGCCTGCACACACCAGTTCGGTGAGTTGAGCAACTATGGCCCGGTTCACCTGAAAGAAACTTCCGCGGCTCACCCAGTAGGTCTCATCGGCGACCGTGTAGTTCAATCCGGCTGCTCCCCAGGTTGCTCCCGGCTGCATGCGGAGCGACTTGCGTCCACGCCCGCTGGTCTCCATGATCTGCACACCGGCTCCGGCAAGCTGGGGCAACTGTTCGCACAGCGCTTCACAAAGCTCGCTAAATCCTTTGACGGGTTGAGAACTGACAAAAAGTGTCATCTGCAGCTTCTGCTCGTCGCCGGTAGTGAAGAACTCGATCTCTTGTGTCGCATTTGCCCACTGGGGAAAGCTGCCCGCGCGTTGAAGAAACGTCTCTGCTGCGTACCACAGAAGGGGTGCGGCGATAGGGCACATCTGCACCGGCAAAAACTCGCTCGATCCGCGCCGCAGGTAGCCCACTCGTAACTCCCAGTCGACCATCGCGACACGCAGACGGATACGATTCCTGTACTCCCACGGTTGGGCTGCATGCACCTGCATTGCGGGCAGAGAATTCAATCCTGCTCTCTCCAGGGTCTCCTGCAGGATGCTCTGCTTCAGACGGAGCTGCGCGTCATACGATGCATGTTGATATTGGCATCCGCCACATACGCCGAAGTGAACACACTGCGGAGCGATACGATCGGACGACGCGGCGATGACATGCCTGAGCGCTGCGTCTTTGAAGTTGTCCCGTGTATCGGCGACCTCTGCTTCCACCACTTCACCCGGAAGGGTGAATGGCACAAAGACGATCTCGCGTGTTGCCGCACCGGAAGCTTCGACATGTGCCAGACCGGCGCCACCGTAGACGACTTTTTCGATCGATAACTTCATCGGTTACAAATCATCTCATCCAAGAGACATGTAAAAGAGACTCAACCTGGGCAGGCTGCGCGCTTCCAGCAGTTTCTTTTGCAGGAACTGCTGCTGCACCTGCTTGATCTGGACTGCCTGCATCTTGCCCCGGTAAGGAGCAAGCTCGCGCGAAGCCTGCTCTCGCAGGGCCGTCAGCTCGGTTTCCGCGGCTGCGGTCAGCAAGGCCGCGAAGATCTTCTCTTCGAGCACCGTCAGGGTGCGGTCGAGGTCTTCCAGTGGAACTGTTGGATCAACGCGCAGGCCAGCGGCGAGCGCTCGAAGCCGCGCACCAGTCTCTGCAACGACCGCATCGGCCGGAGGTGCGATCTTCGCTGCTTCGAGCACTCTTGCATTGTCTTCAAGGTACTTCGCCACGCGCTCGCTCTCGAAGCCGCTTTCCGTCGGTTCTGTTGCGCCTACGTTCGACGCCCCCACGGCGGCTTCCATCGCCTGCTCGACAGCCTCCATCACGCTCTGGGCACACCATGCCAAGCCGTTGACCTTGCGCAGACGGCTCGAGGTACGCCGCGCCCGCTCATCGTATTTATCGAAGGCGTTGTCGATTCCGCGCAGAACAGCCTCGAGCGGGATGCCTGCCTCACGCCATGTCTCGATCAACGCCCAGTCGAGCGTAGACAGCATCAACAGCGATCCCCGCCGATGCTGGAACCTCTCCTCGATCTCGGTAAAATAATTGAAGTAATTCTGCATCGTTATTGTTCTGTAGAAGATTGGCTCCGCGACGCGTCTGGTTGCGTTGTTGCATCTGCCCTGCGCGGCATCAATGTTGTTCCCGTACGCCACCGGAGAGCACGGTGCGGCGCACGCCGTCCTCGCAATCGACCAGCAGGAATCCACGGACATCCAGCCCCGCAGTGACGCCAGCATATCCTCCGCTCTCGTCGACATGCACGCGCTTTCCGTGGACCCAGCTCGAAGCCGCAGAGAATCGTTCCAGCAGATCTTTTCCCCCGGGTCTGGCGAGCCGTCGCAGCTCTTTCTCAAGGGCCTGCAGCAGCCTGACGAGGAAGGTCTCCCGCCGTACTGTGCGTCCGCTTTCGCGGCGCAGCGACGTGGCTAGTTGCGAGATCTCCTCTGGGAAGGATTCGTGATTGAGGTTGATGCCAATGCCTATGACGGCGTAGCGCAGTGTAGATTCCAGGCTGCCAGAGGTTGCGGGTGTTATGGACGTCTCTACGAGAATTCCGCCACACTTCTTTCCACCGAGCAAAAGATCGTTCGGCCAGCGGATGTCTGCGTCGAGTCCGGCGACATGCCGAATCGCCTGCCTGGATGCCAGCCCGGTGGCGAGGGAGATCCAGAGCGACCTCTCGAGGGTGAGTGCAGGCGCGACCAGAATGCTGACATACAGGCCATCGCCTGCAATCGAGTGCCAGCGGTGGGCGCCGCGCCCGCGCCCTGTAGTCTGCTCATCCGCGACCCACACGCCCCCGCGTGCGCCCGCCTGTGCAGCCTCCAGCGCCAGCGTATTCGTCGAGCCGACAGAAGGAAGATGCACTAACCTGCCCGCAAACTCTGTCCCTGCAAGCCCCGCTGTAACTTCGTTCAGATCAAATGCCATCGTTGCTAATAGACATCCGCGGTGATGCGCATGCTCAGGTCGACCGCGGTTGCGGAGTGGGTAAGGGCACCGACGGAGACGAAGTCGACTCCCGTGAGCGCATACTTTCGCACGGTCTTCAGATTCATGTTGCCCGACGATTCGATCAGGGTTTCGGGCAGGGCAGCGCGAATCTTCTTTACGGCCTTCTTCGTCTGCGAGGGCGTCATGTTGTCGAGCAGGATGGAGGGTGCTCCACCCGCGATTGCCTGTTCGAGCTCCACGTCGCTGCGAACCTCAACCTGCACCACCTGTCCCGTCTTGTGGCTCTTCATCGCCTTTTCCAGTACGACCAGCAGACCGCCGCCGAGCGAGATGTGGTTGTTCTTGATGAGGATTCCATCCTGCAGATCGAGCCGGTGATTCACACCTCCGCCGCAGCTCACCGCGTACTTATCCAGAATTCTCAGGCCGGGGATCGTCTTGCGCGTATCCAGCACCTTGGTCTTTGTCCTGGCTACGGCATTCACAAAGTCGCGCGTCAGCGTCGCGATGCCGCACATACGCTGCATCAAGTTGAGGATGACGCGTTCGGTTGAGAGCAGGGCTGCGGCATTATGCCGGATGACGGCCAAAGGCTGGCCGGCCCGCACCTTGACGCCATCGAAGATCTCAGGATGGCTCACCACCTCGAAGCGACCTACCGGCCCATTGCTCATTTTGCCGAAGATATCGAGAATTACGGGGATGCTGCCCATTCCGGAGACCACGCACGCCTGCTTGGCGAGGATGGTTCCGGTGGCGCGCAGCTTCGGGTCGACCGTCAATGACGTTGTGACGTCGTTCGCCACCTTGTCTTCGGCCAGTGCCGCCTCGAGGATTGTTCGTATCCGCTTGCTCTTCCAGTCCATTCTGTAATCCTAAACCCCTGAAATGCATCTCAATGCCAGTACAGGATGCCGATGCGACTTTCAACCCAGCTTGCCTATCTCTTCATTCTCGCTCTGCCCGTTGCCTCCATTGCCTGGACGGTGACGCACGAGGAAGTCTTTCGCGAACCGCGTGAATGGTGCAAGGACAAGAGTCAGAACTGTCACGCCCTTGTTCCTCGAAAATTCTTTTACCTCTTCACCTGCGAGTACTGCTTCAGCCATTATGTCGCGGCGCTCTTTCTTCTCATCACGCAGTTTCAGATGCTCTATGAGGGCTGGCGTGGATACCTGGTCGCGTGGTTCGCACTCGTCTGGGTCGCCAATGTCTACATGGGCTTCTTCAATCGCCTGCGGCTGGACATCAAGCATGAGAATGTCGCCATCGCGGTGGATCAGACGAAGGTCAACGGCGATCCTCCTCCGCCGATCCACAAGCCATAGCCCATCAGGCGCCGGGTAGTGCGTCCAGAGCGGCCTTCACCTTGTCATACAGCATCTTTGTCTCTGCCGCCTGCTTCCTGAGGCCTTCCACGATGTGTGCCGGAGCCTTCGCCATAAACGCCTCGTTGCCCAGCTGGCGCTCCGCCGCGATCAGGCCCTTCTCGAGCTTGCCCAACTCCTTCGTCAGCCGCTCGCGCTCGGCGGCGACATCGATCTGCCGCTCGTAGACTACCGCGACGTCGAAGCCTGCAGTCGCTCGGGCGTTGGTGCCGGATAACGCTTCCGTGGCAAACTCAACCTCCGAGACCCGCGCCATCTTCGCCAGCATGTCCCGATTGGCATCGGCGAGCGCGAGTACGCGGTTCTCCGCATGCAGACGGATCGGAGCCGCCTCCCTTTCAGGAACGCCGAGCTCCTTCCGTAGAGCGCGCACGGTCGTGATGATCTCCTGCAACGTCGTCATGGCTGCGACGGAGGCGTCATCCGCAGCGAAGTCCCTTGCCTGCGGATACTGCGTCAGGGCAATCGACTTTGCCGGGGGCTTGCCCTCGTACAGCGCATGCCAAAGCTCTTCGGTAAGGAAGGGCATAAAGGGGCTTAGGAGCCGGAGCGCAGCTTCAAACACCGCGACCAGCGACGCCAGGGTGAGCGCCGTCGTAGCATTCTTTTCCGTGCCTTCTCCGAACTCAAGGCGAAGCTTTACCAGTTCCAGGTACCAGTCGCAGAACTCTTTCCAGAAGAACTGATAGATAGCTGCGGCAGCTTCATCGAAACGGTAATCCGTAAGAGAGCGTGCGACCTCATCGCTTACAGCGTTGAGCCTGCCAAAGATCCATCGCGTCTCAAGCGGAGTGTTTTCTGGAAGCTCAGGAACTGTGCCGCTGGCCAGCATGGACACTTTGTATCCAGCCTCCTTCGCGAGGTCCACCTGCATAAACAGAAAGCGCGCCGCATTCCAGATCTTGTTGGCAAAGGCTCGATAACCTTCGGTCCGCGATTCGCTGAAGGCGATGTCGGTGCCCGGCGAGGCCATGCTGGCGAGGGTGAAACGAACGGCGTCCGTGCCATACTTCGTCACGATCTCGATCGGATCGATGACGTTGCCTTTGGTCTTCGACATCTTCTGCCGGTCTGCATCGCGGACCAGCGCGTGAATGTATACCTCGCGGAAGGGGACAGCGTCCTTCAACGTACGCTTCGATCCGTCGGGCATGGGAACGTCCAGCATGAAGTGGCTGCCCAGCATGATCATCCTTGCCACCCAGAAGAAGAGGATGTCGAAGCCGGTCACCAGCAGCTCAGTCGGGTAAAACTCGGCGAGGTCCGGGGTCAATCCGGAGTCTCCCTCCGCGCCCGGCCAGCCGAAGACGGTGAAGGGAAGCAGACCGCTCGAGAACCACGTATCGAGCACGTCTGTCTCCTGCGTAAGGTCGTTCGATCCGCACTTGCCACAGGCCTGCGGAGTCTCCCGTGCGACTGTGATCTCCCCGCACTTCGCGCAGTGCCACGCCGGAATCCGGTGTCCCCACCAGAGTTGTCGCGAGATGCACCAGTCGTGGATGTTCTTCATCCACTCGTCATAGGTCTTGCGGTACTGATCCGGCGTGAACCGGATATAGCCCTTATCGACGGCCTCGATGGCCTTGTCCGCAAGCGGCTGAATCCTGATGAACCACTGCTGCGAGAGTCGCGGCTCGATGACGACGCCGGTCCGCTGGCTCAGGCCAATGGAGAGGGTATGGTCCTTCACGTCCACCAGCAGACCGCTCTCGCGCAAGTCTTCCACAATCTTCTCGCGCGCGGCATAGCGTTCCATGCCGTCGTAGTGCGAGCCCGGCAGGGTAACGTGCGCGGTTTCGTCGAGAATCGAGAGATTCGGAAGCCCATGCCGCTGTCCGATGGCGAAGTCGTTGGGATCGTGCGCCGGAGTCACCTTTACTGCGCCGGTGCCGAACTCAGGCTTCGCCCAGTCGTCGGCCAGTATTGGAATCTCGCGCTCGGGTCCGCCGTTGACGCCGCTCAGCGGCAGCTTCACCATCTTGCCGATTACGGCTGTGTAACGCTCGTCGGCAGGGTTCACGGCCACGGCAACGTCTCCCAGCATCGTCTCCGGCCGCGTGGTCGCTACGACGATGGAGCCGGTGCCATCGGCCAGCGGATAACGCACATGGTAGATCTTTCCAAGGCGCTCCTCGTGCTCCACTTCGAGGTCGCTGACGGCCGTCTGGATCGCCGGATCCCAGTTCACGATGTAGGCGCCGCGGTAGATCAGCCCCTGCTCCCACAGCCGCACGAAGCACTCCTTCACAGCGACGCTGAGTCGGTCGTCCATGGTGAAGTACTCGCGGCTCCAGTCCACGCTCACGCCCAGACGCTTCATCTGGTCCAGAATCGCGCCGCCGTAGACGCACTTCCACTTCCACACGCGCTCCACGAAGGCTTCGCGTCCCAGCGCGCGGCGGTTCGTGCCCTCGCTGGCGAGCTGGCGCTCCACCATCATCTGCGTCGCGATGCCTGCGTGATCGGTCCCCGGGACCCACACCGCAGTCTCGCCGAGCATCC
Organism: Edaphobacter modestus; assembly: GCF_004217555.1. GTDB lineage: Bacteria > Acidobacteriota > Terriglobia > Terriglobales > Acidobacteriaceae > Edaphobacter > Edaphobacter modestus. The sequence continues at coordinate 2,785,107 of NZ_SHKW01000001.1, read as the reverse complement.
TGTGCCAGCGCGTCAGGATATCCATCTCCGTCTGGTTCAGCATGTGCCCCATGTGCAGGCGGCCGGTTACATTGGGTGGCGGCAGCAGTATGGTGAACTTCTTGCGGCTCTCGTCCGTATCTTCGGATGTGGCAACGTCGAAGAGGCGCTCCTCAACCCAGTATCTGGCCCAGCGCTCTTCAATGACGGACGGATCGTATGCTTTCGGTAGTTCGTGGCTCATGTGTCTTTAAGCGTAGCATTCGCACAGGCGCGAACTTACCCAGCTCCTGCGGTACTCCCCGGGGTACACTAGCCAGCGAGGTTCTTCATGCGTAGACAGTTTGGCGGAACTCTTCTCTCGGCCGCTCTGATCGTCCTCCTCACGCAAGCAGCCTTTGCCAAAGAAAGATCGCACGGCGACGATCGTGCCAGCTTTGGTTCCGAGATCGTTGTTGCTGAAGGGGAGAGGGCCGGCGACGTTGCCTGCGCCTTCTGCTCGGTCCACATCCACGGAGATGTAACGGGCGATGTCGCTGTCGCATTTGGCTCGGTTACGGTCGATCCCGGCCACTCGATCGCTGGCGATACCGCCATCGTTGCCGGCAATCTCAATCTAGGCGAAGGTTCGAGGGTGGATGGCGATCTTGCCATTCTTGCAGGCGAAGCCCTGGTGGCAGAGGGGGCAGGGATCCACGGCTCGCGGTCCATCATCCCGCAGCCGTTGGGCACGCTGATCCTCCTTGCTCCCCTGTTGATTGTGATCGGAATCGTCTGGTTAGTCGTCTATTTCGTTCGCCGCAACCGCTATCAGTTTCCCGCCTACCCACAGGGACAGGGGATTCATCCCCCTCCTCCTGCCCGCCGGTGAAACGGGACGAGGGCCGAACGTAGTTTTTGACGGAACCGACCCTGGGCTGCCTGCGTATTGTTACCGGAAGCTGAAGTACGGGCGTGCCGCTCAGCTCGGCAAAACTACGCCAGGAGAAGAGCCTGTGATCACCATAGGAACCCGTCTTCGGGGATTCGCCGTCCTTTTTCTCTTCTGGTTCGCCGTGGCAACGGCTAGCGCGCAAAACCACGGCTCACGCACTTACTTCAACCAGGACATCTTCGTCGCCCAGGGGCAACGGATTGACAACGCAATCTGCTTCTTCTGTTCCGTCCAGATCGAAGGCGATGTTGCTGGGCGCGTTCTGGTTCTCTTTGGAAATCTCAACGTCACCGGCCGCATTGCGGGGTCTGCGACGGTCATCGGCGGAAACACAGTTATCGACTCACAGGCACGTATCGGTGGAAGTGCTCTGGTGCTTGGAGGCAATGCGGTCTACGAGACGGATGATTCGATCTCCGGCAATGCCTGGGTGGTCGGCGGTCATCTCTCGCCGATCTCGCACCGCCACCGCTCTCCTCGCCGGCTCTCCTTCGGTCCAGTTCTCTTCTCGGGAGCCGCGATTATCGCGTTTCTCCTGCTTTCGGTGCTGTTCCTGCCGCGGCGCAGGCCCGACCCTGCCTGACCCGCAATGGAGCATAGAAAAGGGAAGGCCCCGGGGATTGAGTCCGGGGCCTTTCCGCAGGACGTGTGTCTGGTTTAGAAGGGATTGAGTTTCTTGAGACCCTTCTTCTTCTTGTGCGTGCTCGAGGACTCCTCGTCGTTGTCGAAGGCTGGCTTAGGATTCTTCTTGCCATTGGCAGCAGCCTGCGCCGGTTGTGCTGGCTGAGCTGCTGGAACCACGTCATTCACCGCATCCGGAGCCGCTGCCGGCTTCTCGATCGGAGGCGGGGTAGCGTTGTTCGTCGGTCCCACAGGCTTCAGGCCGCCGTTGGGGTCGTTCTGGGCCGGAGCCTGGCCGTTCACACCAGGCGTCAGCACTTCAACTCCCATGGAGTTGCTGCCACCGCTCGGGGGGGCCGCTGCCGGCTGAGCGGTCGTCGGAACATTCGTCTCCGTTGCGCCGGCGGAGGCATCCCCGCCCGCGGCTGGGATATCCTGCAGCTGTAACGGCGCTGCAGGCTTCGCGGGCGCCCCAGCAACGGGGGCCGCCGCCGCCGATGCCGCCGCAGGGGCGGCGGCTTCAGCAGAGGCATTGGGAAGGTTCGCTGCCCGAGCCGCGGTTTCGCCTGCCGCCGGGTTCAGCGCATTTGCATAATCCTGCTGGATCCCCCGCACGACCGCCGGAGCAACGGTTGGCTTCGCGTCCACCAGAGGCGGCTCACCCGAGTGAGCAGCCAGCACGGTGTCCGGACGTCGCAGAATCATCAATCTCGCGCGATCCTGAATGCGGTACTGTCCACGGCTGTTTTCCAAAGCTGCACTGGCTGCAGCCTGTTCTGGGGTGGGTGTGGGGATCGGGAGATTCATCGCCGCCAGGCGGTCACGCGCATCTTCCACGTGCGGCGACGCGGAGTGTTCCAGCGCGACCTTACGGTAAGCCTCTACGGCCTGACCTTCATATACCTGCAGCAATCTGGCCTTCGCTCCCTCTGGAAGCGAGGGCTGCGACCGGACGATCCGTGCTTCAGCCGAGTAAGCGTCGCCGAGAGCGACGAGAACATCATCCATGCGGCTGAACTGCGGATACGAGTCGGCAACCGTCTGGTATCGGGCGATCGTTGCCGGCCAGTTTTCGTGGGTCGCGTAGAATCCGGCGATCTCGGCCTCGCGTGTCGCCATAACCTCCTGCACCTCGCGCAACCGCTGCTTGGCCTGCGGCACCAGCGTCGAGTCGGGGAACTGCTGGAGCATCAGGCGGTACTCCTCCTGCGCGTGCAGGGCCTTGGAGTAGTCGCGGTCCGGCTTGTCCATCTGCCGGAAGTAAATATCGCCCACGCGCATCTGGGCCTCGGCGGCTTCAGGCGCATTCGGGAAGAAGGTGATGAAGTCCTTGTACTCCTGCTCGGCCTGCGTCAGCGCGGCGGTTCCGCCCTCGCGATACCAGCTGTCCGCAATCGCCAGCTTCGCCTTCATCTGGAACTGCGAATCAGGATAGGTGTTCAGCAGCGTCTGAAGATCGAGGCGCGCCACATCGAAGTGACCCTTCTTGGTCGCGATCAGCGCCTTGTCGTAAAGCTGCCGGTCTGGAAGCTTCGCGTCGGCCTCAGCCTGCGCGTCGGTCTTCTTCGAATCCCGCATCCGCTTCTTCGTGTCCTTCGACTGGACGACCTTGTCTTCCTTCCCCTTCTTTTGGGAGGAGTCGGGCGAGGCCTGCAGGGTCGCGTCCGTTGGCGGCTGCTGGGCAGCGGCTGCGTCGGGCGTAGTCTGGGTTGATCCGTTAGATTCGTTAGCCTGTGCGTACGTTCCTGCCGGGGCCACCATCAGGGCGACTGCGACTCCAGCCAGTACCGCAGCCCTGAGACTCGGGAAGAAAGAAGAACGATGATTCATCAGCGGTAAACCTCACATCCGCCTCGCACCGGGGGTGCTCAGGCTCGATTTTATTCTAGCCTTTCCCGGCGGGCTTGTCTGGTGCCGCCGCCCGGGCAAGTTTCAATAATTTCTTTGCGTTTTGCTCTGTCTTTCCCTTGCTGAAGACCGCCGAACCCGCGACCAGCATCTCCGCTCCTGCCTGGACGACCGAGGCTACGGTCTCGGGAGCGATTCCGCCGTCGACCTCGATACGGAAGTTCAGTCCCATCTGCTTCCGCAGTTCGGCCAGATAGGCGATCTTTTCCACCGCAAAGGGGAGGAATTTCTGGCCCCCGAAGCCCGGATTCACGCTCATCACCAGGACGTAGTGCACCATCGGCAGAACCTCGATCAGCGTGTCCACCGGTGTCGCCGGATTGATGACCACGCCGGGGAGCATGCCGTGGTCCGAGATCAGTTGCAGGGTCCGGTGCAGATGGCGGCAGACCTCCTGGTGAACGCTCAACAGATCGGCACCCGCCTCGGCGAAGGCAGGGATGAACTCATCCGGATTCTCGACCATTAAATGGCAGTCCAGCGGAAGGTTCGTCACCGGGCGCAGAGCCTGCACCACCGGTGGACCGAAGGTGATGTTCGGAACGAAGTGGCCATCCATCACATCCACGTGCACGATGCTTCCGCCGCCGCGCTCGGCAGCCTTCACCTCGTCGGCCAGATGCGCGAAGTCGGATGCCAGTATCGAGAATGCCAGTTCAACCAAGGGTGTGCTCCTGTGTTGAGAGTTTACCAGTGCGGCGCAGGGAGGATCGGTCTTCTTGATTGAGACGCGCTGCGTGTCGGACCGTTATGGCTCGCCCTCCGCTTTCCTGTCCACGACCGGAACGATGCGCTCCACATCCGGCCGTCCCTGATGCAGCACCCGCGTCTTTGCTTCTTTCGTAGCCTTCTTCGCTGCCTCGCGCTGGACATCGGGCAATGGCCCGGGCTCACCGAGAACCTGTCTCGCCGCACCGCGCAGAACCCTTCGAATCGGCCAGCTTCCATCCGGATGGGGGAGAAAAGCCTCACCGGCGCGCTGTTTTTCGGGCCGGTAGTACCATCGGCGGAACAACGAAAGGTGATCGCTCAACAGGGCGAGGTCGCTGTCTCCGGAGGCGCGCTTCTCGAGCTGCTCAATCGCCTCACGCGCCCGATCTTCGGGAGAGCCTGTACTCTCAGCAGCCTCGCCTTCCATGGGTACGGGCGCCAGCATCAATGGCTGGGCGAACAGAGAGCTGCCTACGCTCGTCTGCTCCTTGACCGCGCGAACCCCCAGCGTCGACATACGCTCTGGTCCGACGATGCAGCCTGCAGCCAGAAGGAACAGCGCGGCTTCATCTCCTCGGTCCTCCACGGGCGCAGCTTTTTGCACGACAATAGCGCGTAGCTTCGGAACCGGCTGTACGATCTCGTCGGCCAGCGCGGCTGCGGCCTTCACCTTCTGGTGTTGCTCGTGAAGCTGGGCCGCACGCTCGAACTCCATCTCTTCCGATGCGCGTTCTCGCTCGACGGCGATGCCGGACAACATACTCTCGCCGCGTGTGTCGAAGAATGCCTTCACCGCTGCAGCTTCGGCTGCATACTGTTCTGGTGTGCAGGCCTGCTTGCACGGCTCGATACACTTCTTCATCTCGCCATAGACGCAGCCCGGATGCTCCGGGTAAGGCGCAAGGTCTTCATGGCAGCGCCGCAGCTTGAAGAGGTCGAGGACGGCGTCGCAATATCTCTCCGCCGCAGCCCGCGAAGGGAACGGCCCGTACATCTGCGTGAGGCCTCGTTTCGAAAGCCGGTTGGTTGCATAGACGCGGGGAAACTCATTCTCCACGGTGAAGCGCAGGAACGTTGGCGTGTGCAGCCGCAGGCGTCGACGCGCGTCGGCGTAACCGAAGACCGCGGCGGTCGCGTGGTAGAGCGTCAGGGTCGACTCAAACTCCGAGCCCGTGATCGTGTATTCGATCCGCGCAACTCTTTCGCGCAGGTTCAGCCGCTTCGATTGCGACTCCGGCGGATCGAGCAGGCGCTTCATGCGGCGGCGCAGATCTGCCGCCCGCGTCAGGTAAGGCTCGGAACCGGACTGCTCGCCGTAGAGCGCGAAGACTCCCGGCAGGGCTGGAATGGAACGGAGAATCGCATCGGCCTGCTCGGGAGAGAAGGCGACTGTTTTTTCGAAGTGGAAGTTTGCCGCCACGGCTACATTTTATCTGTCTCCAAAAGAGAAGAAAGGGTAAGCTGCTTCACATCGGAAAATCAATGAACCTCTGTCATTTACTGCTTGCCTTTACGCTGTTGACTCAAAACCAGGTCTTCAGCACATCAACTGAGTCTCCACTGTCGCAAGAGCAATCCTATTTTTCGACGGAGGGAGAGGTAACTCACAAAGTTGCTCTGCCTTTGTCCATTCGTCAATTGTTGGAGCGAGACTCTTTCGTACAAGAGACGCTGGACTCTGAATCACTACCTCGAACTTCTCTTCCCGACGACTGGACGTTATGTTCGATCGTGCATCTCGCGAATGAGCGAGAGCGTGACTACGTTGTGATCGGACAAAGTTTCCTGACAGGTGCTCATGCGACGCACTACTGGGTCTACCGCGAAACGCCTCAAGGGATGAGGTTGGTTTTGACTGCTTTCGCCGACTCACTCAGTATCGGGAAACAAAAGACCAACGGGTTACGAAATATTGCGGCTGTGTACTACACGGCAGTAACTGATGGAACGATTCGCTACACCTTCGATGGAACTACATATCAAACCAAACGTCCGCCACAATATCGCTAAGAGCCTGCGATGGTCATGCCTTCAATCTGAATCGTCGGCGCTGCTGCCGCGCTACGGAAGACCAGATCGTTTCCAATCGCGACGATGTTGCGGTACATGTCCTTGAGGTTCCCCGCGATGGTAATCTCTTCCACCGGATAGGCGAGCTCGCCGTTCTCGATCCACATCCCCGCAGCGCCCTGCGAGTAGTCGCCCGTTACCATGTTGACGCCGAAGCCCATCGTCTCGGTCACGTAGAGACCGTTTCTGATTCCGCCGATGATCTCGTCGGGAGTTTGCGTTCCGGGCTCGAGATAGAAGTTGCCGGAGCCGATTCCCGGATTTCCTGCCAGCCCGCGCGAGGCGTTTCCTGTGGACTTCATATTGAGCTTGCGCGCCGTGTAGGTGTTGTTGACGTAGTTCTCGAGCACACCGTTCTGCACCAGCACCGTGCGCCGCGAGGGGAGACCCTCGCCATCGAAGGGCGAGGTTCCGAAGCCCCCGATCTTGATATCGCCGCCGAGCATCATCGTTCCATCGTCGATGACGGTGATGTTCTCGCCTGCTACCTGCTTGCCGAGCATGTCGGCGAAGAAGGTAGCGTGCCGGTAGATGGCGTCGCCGTTGGCGGCGTCGAAGATGTTGCCGATGATCGAGCGCGCGATCTCGGGCGAGAAGACCACCGGGGCCTTCTGGGTGGGCACGCGCCGCGCTCCCAGCCGGCGCAGCGTGCGCTCGGCGGCGATGCGGCCGATCTCTTCCGGCGACTCGAGCAGCGACGTGGTGCGCGAGCTGGAGTACCAGTAGTTGCGCTGCATTCCGCCCTTCTCGTCGATGGCGATGGGCGAGACGGAGAAGCCGCAGTAGGAGCGGCGATACTCTCCGGTGAAGCCGCGGGAGTTGGTGAGGATCTTGTGCGAGGTTCCGGTGTCGAAGTCGGCTCCGCCGGAGTTCTGGATGCGGGTATCGAAGGCCATCGCAGCGGCTTCGCTGCGCTTCGCGATCTCGATTCGCTCGGCTGGAGGCAGATGGTTGACGTCATCGAAGTAAAGCTTCAGGTCGCCTTCGAGCTGACCGAACTCTCCCGGCTCGGGCAAACCGGCAAAAGGGTCTTCACTGGTTACCTTCGCCAAAGTGATTGCGCCCTCGACGAGATGCGCAATCGCATCCTCGGAGAAATCGGAGGACGAGGTGCTGGCGGTCTTCTGGCCAAGAAAGACGCGCAGGCCCACGGCGCGGGAGCCAGACTCCTTGAGCGTCTCGACCTGCCCGAGACGGACGCGGGCGGAGAACTCGTCTCCCTCATAGACGACTGCCTCTGCATCTGTGGCTCCGGCGCGGAGGGCGCGGGTGAGAACGTCGGTGGCTAGCTGGCGGAGGTTCGTCCTGGTTTCGGTCGGCATGGCTCTTCAAGGATACTTCCAAGAGCGCATCTATATCTAAGTGATTCATGAATTGCGGCTTATGCGATCTTAAGCTTGACATGGCCGGTCTATGGGCATAAGGTTTGCGCTTCTGAACTCTGAAAGCCGGGGATGAGGAATGGCGGAGCCAGGGAACGTAGCGGTCGTCGGCAGGTTTATCGATGAGGTGCTTAACCAGGGAAGGCTCGAGGTGGCCGACGAGATCGTCGCCGAGGACTTTGTCGAGCTTGATCCTCTGCCCGGCCAGCGGCAGGGACGCGAAGGCTTGAAAGAAATGATCGGGATGATGCGCGCTGCATTTCCCGATCTTTACTGGGTAGTCGAAGAGACCGTGGTCTCAGGCGAAAAGGTCGTCAGCAGATTCACGTGGACGGGCACCCATCGCGGGACCTTTCTTGGAATTCCTGCGACAGGAAAGAGTGTCAGCGTGAAGGGCGTTGTAATCGACCGTATTGTGGATGGGAAGATGACCGATAGCCGAATCCTGATGGATACCTTTGGGATGATGCAGCAGCTTGGCGTCGTTTCGACAGCTTAGGTTGGTAAGGAAGAAGTGCGCTTGCCCGAAGTCCTTCATGGGACGAGGCTGCATAAAGTGGTTCACAGAGCACGATGACGTAGCTTTAGTTCTGACTTGAAAGTTCGGCGGCGCGTGCTCCGCCTTGCCTGGCACCGTAGCGCCCGGGGGCATTTGCGAGGGCCGTCTGGAATTCTTTCAGCGCCAGGCTTGGCTGGTTCTGTTCCAGAAGCAGGGAGCCAAGCTGCTCGCGGGCAGGGAGAATGGGGCCTGGGGTGACGGGAAGTTTTTCGACTGCGTCCTCTTCGTCGGCGGCTCTTCGCATGAGTGTTGCCGCTTCCTCTGGTCTCTTTTCCGCATGGGCTGACCACGCCATGACTTCGTGCTTCAGAATCGCGACCTGGGTCGCCCAGTAGTCTCGGCCCGAGGTGCGGAGCTGCTGTTGGATCTGCTGCAATTTATCGATCTCCAGACGTACCTCGGTTGAGTGGCCGGTCCGGGCGAGTCCCAGGCCTCGAGCCCAGAGCGCGATTGCGATTACTTGAGGCGGGGCTCCAGCTGGAGGAACGATAGCGGCAGCGTTGGACCACTGATTGCGCTCAACGAGGAGACGAATCGGCATTGCGGTGGAGGCGTAGGCTATTTTGAAATCGCCTTCATTCAGCCTCGGCTCGTTCTTCAGTTGCTGGACGACCTGAGCGGCGTCTTTATCGCGTCCGCTTTGCAGGTAGGCGTAGACAAGGTAATCCATGGTGTGCAGCTCTTCGCCGGTGTCGCCCTGCTGATGGGCCGCTTCTCTTGCGGCAAGGTTGGACGCGATGGAGTCATCCCAGAGGCCGAGCCGAGTGAAGATATGCGAGGGCATGTGCAGGGCGTGCGGCGCGGAGGGAGCGATCTGGGCGTAGGCCTTCGCCGCTTCGAGGCCCTGCGGGGCGAGCTCCGCGTTGTCGTATGCGTGGATGAGGTAGTGAGGGATGCCCGGATGCTGCGGGTAGGCGCGATCGAGCGGCTCGAGCAAGGCGGCGGCTTTTTTCTGGTTGGCATGGGTCTTGTCGGTGGGAGATGCGGTGGCTAGAAGGGCGAGCGCGTAGAAGACCTGCGCTTCGACGTCGGTTGGGTTGGTGGAAGCGACGTCGCGCATCGCGTGCTCGTAGTTCAGCGCGCGGGTGTGGAACGGAATGGTGGCTGCGTCTCGATAGACCAGGGCCAGGCTATCGATGAACTGGCGCTCGCGTTCGGAGGCTGTTTTGATCTGCTGGGCCAGTTGGATTTGCTGTTGAGCTGCGGTAAGGGTTGCGGGTGGGATGGGTGGCTCCCAGAGCTGGTGAAAGTACGTCATGGCCGATCCCCAATGCGCGATGGCGCACTGCGGATCGAGTGTGGCGACATCCTGAAATGCATTCCTGGCGTCGGCGTAGGCGAAGGAGTGAAGCAGGGCCACGCCTCGGTCGAACTGCTGCTGAACGGCGGGTTTGCAGGAGATGGGGAACGAGACTGTTCCCAGTTTTTCAGGTGCGGGGTGGTTGTGGGTTTCCTGCGCGGCAGAGAAGGCTGGGAGGAGTAAAAGAGTGAGGAATATTCGCCGTAGATGGGACATCTCTCACCTCGATGGATGCTGGGTCCCGTAGTAGGCGAATTTTACATTTGAGAGTGCGGATCGGGCCTGGGCGATGGTTCGTATCTATGCAATGAGGCCGTAGGAATGTCCAACCGGCGACAGGAGCGCGGTGAGACAGATGCTCGAGAGGATGGAGCGTAGGCGCATCGCTCTTGAGCTTATCGGAGGACGCTTATGGCTCCTGGGAGGCGGGGCGGAACGTGGAGTCCTGATTCAGGATGAGGAAGTACAGCGAGATCGCCACCAGCGCCAATCCGGCTCCTGTGAGAGCCTTTGAGACTCCGAAGATGGGGATCAGTTTACCGAGTACAAGGCCACCTAATGGAATTCCCGCCCGGAAGGCCAGGCTGTAGACGCTCATGACCCGTCCTCGCATCGCATCCGTCGTGATCCGCTGAGCGAGGGAAAGCATGAACGAGGCGGAAGCCATGATAGCTGCGCCACCCAGAAACATCAGCGCGCAAGAGAGAGGAAGCCATCTGGAGAGCGCGAAGCCCGATGTGGCGAGACCTAAGGAGACGAGGATGAGTAACGAGAGACGGCCCTGTCCCTTCATCTTCTCCGAGGCGGCTACGGCAAGTGCGCCAAGGACCGATCCCGCGCCCGAACATACCAGTAAGAGTGTGTAAGTCTCGGGGCCTTTGTTGAAGATGTTGCGAACGAAGACAGGTAAAAAGCTGTTGATGGAGGAGCCGAAGAGGGTCGTGCAAAATGCGAGGATGACGAGCGCGCTCATGCCATCACGGTGTCGTATGAATCGGAGCCCTTCTTTCATGCTGGTGAGGACCGACTCGGTGGATTTAACCGGTACGAACTTCACCTGGATCATGAAGAGCGAGGCGATGACGGCGAGGTAGGAGATGCCGTTGAGAGTGAAGCACCAAGTGGCACCGAGCGTGGCGTAGGCCAGCCCTCCGAGGGTGGGTCCGACGATGCGGGCGAGGTTGAACTGAATGGAGTTCATCGCGATGGCGTTGGAGAGGCCCTCGGGGTCGACCAGGGTTGGCAGAAGTGCCGAGTAGGCGGGACCGCCGAAGGATTGTCCGACTCCCACAAAGAAGGAGAGCGCAAGGATGTGCCAGACCTTGATGATGTGGGTTGCGAAGAGCAGGGCGAGCAGAAAGGCGCACACCATCTGGATGTATTGCGAGGCGAGAAGCATCTTCCGGCGATCCAGGCGGTCGGCAAAGACGCCGCCGAAGAGGGAGAACAGGATGATGGGCAGCTGGCCGAGGAAGAGGTCGAGGCCGAGGTAGAAGGCGTCCTTGGTGAGGTCGTAGACGAGCCAGCTCTGTGCGAACTGCTGGACGAAGGTGCCGATGGTGGAGACGCAGGCCCCCATCCACATCAAGCGGAAGTCGCGGTAGCGGAAGGCTCTGAAGATGCGTGCTAGAAACTCGGGGCTACGAGGCATTTGCGACGTAAGGCTTCTTCCGGATCGACAGGGTTAGGAGCTAGATACTCATCGTACAGGGATGGGATGATTGGGCGATGGGGAGATCGCAATTGTTTGCCGACTGGGTGGGAGATTTGTGACCGGATTCGTCGCTTCTCCTCTCGGTCTGCGCTGTGGCCCTTCGGCAGTGCGGTGCGCGGCTGAAGCCTTGCTCTTCCTGGAGTGGATTGCGCATTGGGGGCACCCGCCATCCGGATGGGCAGATTGTTTGGGAAAATATCGGACTTGATTTCGCGATATGCTCGATATCCCCTGGGTTTGAATCCAGTCCGGCGTGAGAGCGGTTTCAATGCGTGGAACAATATGGCGGCAACTCGTGGTTGCGGTGGGCTTGATTTGTTTCTGTTTGCCGGCACGCGCTCAGACCAGCCAGTTCCTGCCGGAGATAGATTTTTATTCCAAGCTGCGCAATGGGGTGCGGTTCCATTTCCAGGCGAAGCAGACGCGAGAGGCCAATGAGCCGGTCCAGGCGGAGTTTGGACCCACCGTGGATTTTTACGTTCATTCCTGGGTCCGACTGGCCAACGTTACGAGGTTCGATCTGGATGATGCGAAGCCGCGGCTACTGGTATTGTCGGTGGGGTACCGCTACCTGCCTCAAGCGAACAGCGGCGCGGCGACGAATCGGATCGAGCCGGTGGCGACTGCGCGCTTTCCGATGAAAGGCAAGCTTCTTCTGACGGACCGGAACCGATTCGACCTTGACTGGAAGAGCGGCGATAGCTTCGCCTGGCGCTATCGGAATCGAGTGCAGGTCGAGAGAGCGGTTGCAATTCGTTCCTTTCATCTGAGGCCTTATGCGGGCGTGGAGGCCTTTTACCAGAGCCAGTATGGGAAGTGGAGCGATACTGCGATCTATGCGGGATGCCTTTTCCCGATCCGAAAGCATGTGCAGTTGGACCCGTACTATGAGCACCAGAACAATACCGGCAAGAGTCCCAATCAGCAGTTGAATCAGTTTGGTCTGGTGCTCAATCTTTTCTTCTAGGTTGTCGTTGGTCTGGTTTTGTGGCGGTTTGGACGGTAAATTTAGACCTAGCCAAGAAAGGCGGCGAGGATCTGGCCGGTGGGCTGGCGCAGGATGGATTCGTTGAAGTAGATCTTTACGGTTCCGTCGTGAGTGGGCAGGATGCGGATGTCTGCTTTGGCAAGCCTTTCGGTAAGCCCCTGCGCTCGTTTGGGGGAGACGTGAAGGAGGGAGATGTTGCTTCCGTTTGGGATTCGCTCGACGGTGAAACCGTCCGCGGCGGCAAGTCCGTTCAGAAGTTTTTCTGAAGCGAGTCTAGCCTGAGTGAAGCGCGCCTCGAATCCGTCGCAGGCGGCGAGCGCGGGAAGCGCGGCGATCCAGCCGTGATAGATGAGGCCGCCGAAGGTGTGACGGAGTTCCTTCGCACGTGCGATGAGATCTTTATTTCCGGCGAGGATGGCTCCGAAGGGAGCGCCGAAGAACTTGTAGATGGAGACGAAGACGGTGTCGAAGAGAGCGCAGTAGGTTCTGACCTGAAAGCCGGGAGTTCCGGAGAGCAGGAAGAGCCGCGATCCATCGAGGTGAGTGCCGATGTTCTTTGAGCGTGCGAGGCTGGTGATCTTCTCGGCCTCGGCGTAGGGGACGCAGGCGCCGTTCTGGCGGCGAACGGGACTTTCGATGGAGATGGCTCCAATGCTGGTGGGGTAATAGGCGCTGTGCTGGGCGGTCTCGAGGGCAGCGGTGATCTCCTCGATGCTGGGACAGGGCTTGCCGGGGGCGAGGGGAATCATGTTGATGCCGGAGAGGAGGGATGGGCCTTCGCCTTCGTCCTGATAGAGGTGGGCTTCGTGCTGGATGAGGAGGTTGCGGCGTTCGCCGCAGAGCAGGCGCACGGCGATGTTGTTGGCGAGTGTGCCGGTGGGAAAGAAGGCGGCGTCTTCCTTTCCGAGGAGGCTGGCCATGCGCTGCTCGAATTCGGTGACGGCTCCGCCTTTGAGGTAGACGTCTGGGTAGGGGCCTTTCGCCATGAGTCGCTGGAGTTCGACGATGTGCTGCTCGTAGGTCCTTGGCGGGCTGTCTCCGTCGAGCCCGACGGTTCGTTCGGTGATGGGGGCTTCGGGGGCGTGACTGGCTGTCGCCTGCGCGAAGAGCGGTTGCCATGCAGACGCGTTAAAGAGACCGGTAGCGGTTGCGCCGGCTGGCAGGGCAGCCCGAAGAAAGTCCCGACGATCCAGATTCATGCAATTGCTCCTTGTGCCGGAGAGAGACCGGCAGCCTGCGTAGGTGCTTATAGACACGACCGCCACGGCAGCGGATATGGCGGGGCAAAGGAACGATGAATTTTCGATGGAGCGATGAAGCGAGATTGCTTCATTATGCCTGATCCTCAGGCGAGCGAGAACAGCGGATCGCGCTTTTGTGCGATTGTCCCACTCATGCGATGAGGCCGCATGAATGGGGCAGCCGGCCCTTAGAAGGAGATGTTTCTTAGTTGAGTTTCAGCGTAGTGAGATCGCTTGGTTGTTCTTCGATATCTTCTCCCTCGAGGGCAACCAACGGAATTGATGGTCGTGATGTTTCGGGTACGCGGAGATGATAGATAGCGCCTGTAGCGGCGCCCACTGCGAAGCCACCGACGTGAGCCCAGAACGCCACACTCGAAGATTGCGCGACCTGAGTTATGAGCGCAAGAACGAATTGTTCTCCGATCCACGCACCAACAGCGCTTCGGGTTGTTGCGTCGATCGTCTTAATACGCCACCAACCGAAGTAGAGATGGAGATTGAATCGATCCCGGGGAAAGACGAAGAAGTAGAAGCCCGCGATTCCAGAGATGGCGCCTGAGGCACCTAGGAGCGGAAGATTCGAGTGGAGATTCAGGAGCAGGTGGAGGAGTTGCCCTCCTACACCACAAAGAAGGTACAAGGCAGCAAAGCGAAGCGTACCTAAGGTGCATTCAACCTTGCGACCAAAGATCCATAGGAACCACATGTTTCCGACGTAGTGAAGCAAGCCGACGTGGAGAAAGAGTGCGGTAAATAAAGTCAGCGGAGTTGGATGAGACGGAGTGAAGGCGTAGTGCGAGAAGAAGGAGATCTTGTCGCTGGTGTAGAGCGGTATTAGCAGCAAGGCGTCAATAATGACGATGGTGCTGATAGCCCATGGAGTGGTGGTCTGGAACTTATCTTTGGGAACAGGCAGGCAGAACAATGGTCGTCCTCAGTGAATCAATGAGGACGAGTTTAGTGAAGGATAGGTAGGAATGCCATGCTTTTGTGTGATCAGGATCGGATTGCGCTGCCGCGCGACGCCCCACCCTAGCGACGATGAAACTGTCGCTAAGATGGGCACCCGATGTGGCGGCGCGAAGCCCGTTCGCCCGTCCGGCTAGGACCCCGTGCCGCCGACGGTCATCTTGTCGAGTTTGACGGTGGGCATGCCTACGCCTACGGGGACGGACTGGCCGGATTTGCCGCAGGTTCCTATGCCCTCATCCAGAGCAAGATCATTTCCAACCATAGAAACGTACTTGAGGGCTTCGGGGCCGTTGCCGATCAGGGTGGCGCCCTTGACGGGGCGGGTGACCTTGCCGTCTTCGATCAGGTAGGCCTCGGAGGCCGAGAAGACGAACTTGCCGTTCGTGATGTCGACCTGGCCTCCGCCGAAGTTGACGGCGTACAGGCCGCGCTTGACGGACTTGATGATGTCCTCGGGCATGTCGTCGCCGTTGAGCATGTAGGTGTTGGTCATGCGCGGCATGGGGATGTGGTGGTAGCTCTCGCGGCGGCCGGAGCCGGTGTTGGGGGTTCCCATGAGCCGCGAAGAGAGCTTGTCGGAGAGGTAGCCCTTGAGGATGCCGTTTTCGATGAGGACGGTCTCCTGGGTGGGGTTGCCCTCGTCGTCGACGTTGATGGAGCCGCGGCGGTTGGGCATGCGGCCGTTGTCCACAACGGTGACTTTGCTGGAGGCGACCTGCTGGCCGATAAGGCCGGCGAAGGCGGAGGTCTTCTTGCGGTTGAAGTCGGCTTCGAGGCCGTGGCCCACTGCTTCGTGGAGCAGGACGCCGGGCCAGCCGGGTCCGAGGACGACCTCCATCTCGCCGGCGGGGGCCGCGACAGCGCCGAGCTGGAGGATGGCGGTGCGGGCGGCCTCGTGGGCGAAGTGCTCGGGGCTCTTGTCTGTTTCTCCGGGGCCGCGGGCGCTCTCGAAGAAGTCCATGGCGATGCGTCCGCCGCCGCCGGAGGAGCCGCGGGCGGTGTTGGTGGCGTCTTTCGCAATGACGAAGACGTTGAGGCGCGAGAGCGGCTGGGTGTCGGAGGCAAAGGTGCCATCGGATGCGGCGACGAGGATGCGGCGCAGCTCGTCGGAGAAGCTGGCGCGGACCTGGGTGATGCGCGGGTCGTAGGCGCGGGCAGCGGCATCGGCACGCTGGATAAGGGCCAGCTTGGAGGAGATCTCGGCGTCGGCGGTGGCGCCGGTGATGGGATAGAGAGAATCTCCCTCGGTGTGGCGGAAGCCCTGCATGAGCTCCCTGGCGGGGCCGGAGGCGATGAGGGCTGCGGTGCGGGCCGCACGGAGAAGGGCGTCGGAGGAGAGATCGTCGGTGTAGGCGTAGCCGGTGCGCTCGCCGGAGAGGACGCGAACCCCGCAGCCGAGGCTTACTCCCTGCGAGGCGGTTTTGACCAGCGATTCGTCGATGCCAAGGGAGGTCGAGGTGACCGACTCGAAGTAGAGGTCGGCATACTCGCCGCCGGCCGAGAGGGCTTCCGCGAGACAGCGCTCAATAAGACGCTCGGAGATGCCGAGCTTGTCGGTGAAGTATCGCTTGTGATCGGTGGCGGGAGTAGTCATCTTGTTTTGATGATAGGGAAGCCGCCAGGTTGCAGCAACGGGTGAGTTCGTCCTGGCGAGGGTTTCTTTAGAGATTTGGGGGGCGCGGGGATAATGGCGGGATGATCCGTGGTATCAGTCACATCACGCTTTCGGTTCGGGATCTTGCGGTTTCTTTCGCCTTTTATGCCGATATCGTCGGTCTTCGACCGGTCGCGAGGTGGTACAAGGGCGCATACCTCCAAGCGGGGACGGACTGGATCTGCCTCAGCGTCGATCCGGAGACGCGAACGGGGCCGCTTGGGGAGTACACGCACCTTGCCTTTGCGGTCGATCCTGCGGATTTCTCAGCGGCCGTGGAGAGGTTGCGTTCGGCGGGCGACCGGTGCTGGCAGGAGAACCGGAGTCCTGGCGAGTCGTTCTACTTTCTGGATCCCGATGGACACAAGCTGGAGATTCATGTGTCAGGGTTGGATGAGCGCTTACGAGCACTTGAGGAAGATCCGCCGCGGGAACTGGTGTTGTTCCCGCGGTAACTGGGCTGCGCCCTTGCCTGCAGTCGTAGTCGCTCGCTGCGGCTCAATCTGATACCTTGAGTTGAAGAAAATCGGCCCTGATTGAGAGATTGCGCGCGCGTGACAGCAATGGACCTGATGGAACGTCTGGCGAAGCACAAGACTCTTGGCTCGGCTCCTCGTGAGGAGCTGGCCTGGCTAGTGGCAAATGCGTCTCTTCAAAAGCGAAGTTCGGGCGAGGTGGTGTCGCGAAAAGGGCAGCCGGTCGAGGGGCTCTTCGTTATTCTGTCGGGACGCATGGCGCTGTTCGTCGATCGCGGAGCGGGCCCTAACAAGCTGGTGGAGTGGGGAGAGGGCGACGTCACCGGGATGCTCCCCTATTCGCGGCTGGTAAGTCCGCCTGGGGACGCAATCGCGCTGGAGCCTTTAGAAGTTCTGGCGCTGCATCGGGATCGCCTTCGGGAGATGGTGCAGCAGTGTTTTGAGATCACGTCGATTCTGGTCCATCTGATGGTCGACCGGGCACGGTTGTTTACCTCGACCGAGCTGCAGGACGAGAAGATGATCTCGCTGGGGAAGCTCTCCGCGGGGCTGGCTCATGAGCTGAACAATCCCGCCTCGGCGATGGAACGCAACGTATGTGTTCTGTTGAACCGGCTGGACGGCAATGAGGGCGCTGCGCGCGAGGTGGGAGGGGCCGGGTTGACGGGCGCTCAACTGGAGGCTGTGGATGCGATCCGTGCGTCCTGCCTAGAGAAAAAGATATCGGGGACGCGGGCTTCGATCGAGCAGATGGATCGCGAAGATGCGATCGCGGAGTGGCTCGCTGCTCACGAACTGGATACGAACAATGCCTCGATGCTTGCCGATACCGAAGTGACATTCGAGGCGTTGAATCGGGTTGCCGAGGTGGTGAGGGGATCGGCGCTGAACGCGGTGCTTCACTGGGCGGCGACGGGATGTGCAGTGAGGAGGCTGGCGTCGGAGATTGGGGATTCGGCCACGCGCATTTCGATGCTTGTGATGGCGATCAAGGGGTTCACTCACATGGACCAGGCGATGGTCGCTGAGCCTGTGGCGCTGGAGCCAAGCCTGAGCAACACCACGTCGGTGCTGCGTTCGAAGGCACGAGATAAGTCGATTGCTGTCGTGGTGGAACTTCCGGCAGACTTGCCACGGGTCTACGGCTTCGCCGGCGAACTCAGCCAGATATGGGGAAACCTTCTCGATAATGCGCTGGATGCCGCACCGCATGGTGGCCGGGTGGAGGTGAGCGCGAGCTGCGAGGGGCAGCGTGTGGTGGTGCGCGTCATCGACAATGGGCCAGGCATTCCGGCAGAGATACGATCACGCATCTTCGATCCATTCTTTACGACGAAGCCGATGGGACATGGCACGGGTTTGGGGCTGGATATCGTTCGTCGCCTGGTACGGCATAACGATGGCGCCATCGATGTTGCGTCGCAGCCGGGCAGGACGGAGTTTCAGGTCATGCTGCCGATTGCCGGCGCGGGGCATTGAGGCTCGACCCAGAGGCGGGGTGGTAATTCGAGATCAGCGGCCATGCGAGGGGTCGTCAGAGGTGGCGACGTTCATGTCGAGCGGGATGCCGGAAACTCCGGGGGCGTAGCAGTTGTTGTCTGCCGCGTAGGTCTTCGCGCAGGCGCGTGTGATGTCGGGCCTGCGCGGTGACTGCGCGTACTGCCATACCGCTGCTTCGGGAACTCCAGTGACGCTGATGGGGGGCGGCGTGACGATGCAGCCGTTGGATGGAGGGCAGGCGTCCTGGTAGAGGAAGAGCGCGACGGGGTGAAGATGCCTGGTTGCGATCTGCTGGCGCAGGTCTTCTGCAGTGGTGATGGTTTTGCCGGGAGAGTCGCTGACGGGCTGAGCGCTGAGGTAGGCGCCGGGTTTGTAGATGGAGGCGGCAACGGCCTCGGTCCACGCGAGCAGATATTCGGCTTGCTCGGGGAGTAATCGGCCTCCCTCTTCCTGGTCGAGGAAGAGAATGGTATTGGCGGGGAAATGCTCGCGCTGTGCGGCAGCAACTGCGGCGGCGGCGTCTTGTTTGCCGAGAGTGGCCGGGGTGGTTCCGTGGCGCTTTGTGCGGAGAATCTCCTGGTCGACTCTTCCATTGAAGAGAACGAGGAAGCCAAAATGATTGCGCAAGAGAATCTCGCGCTTGCCCTGCCAGGTGTTGGTTGTCTCGCCGGGTGGATTGTTCAGCCAGTAGCCGGTGAAGGCGAAGGTTTTTCCCAAATCGGGAAGGGCGGAGTCGCCGGGATAGAGATTGCGATCGAAGCCGAGATGGCGAGAGCCGTTGTTCTGGATGGGATTCGTCGCCGAGCGTGTCTGCGCCTGAGAGAAGAAGGCCGCCGTTGCGAGGCCGAAGGCGAGGGCTGTGGAAAGAATGCGCGACATGGCTTCCTCTTTTTTCAGATTACATAACCTGGCTATGCTAGCTTTTCTGAAAGAGATAAAGAGAGGAGGACACCCGTATGAGTGCAACTCTGGTGGACCCGCGCTACCCTGTTGGCCGATTTGAGCGCCCCGAGACGATTTCCCCTGAAGAGAGGTTGAACGCAATCGCTACGCTGGCCGAGCTGCCGGAGCAATTGCGCAACGCCGCCGAGGGCCTGAGTTCGGCGCAATTGAACACGCCCTATCGCGAGGGAGGATGGACGGTGCGGCAGCTGATCCATCACATCGCAGACAGTCACATGAACGCCTTTATCCGTATGCGGCTGGCGTTGACGGAGGATTGGCCCACGATCAAGCCCTACGACGAGAAGGCATGGGCTACCCTGCACGACTCGACTGCTCCGGTGGAGTGGTCGCTGGAGCTGATCGAAAGTCTCCACGCGCGCTGGGTGATGCTGCTGCAATCTTTAACGGAAGAACAGTGGATGCGGGGCTTTCGCCATCCGGAGAGCGGGGAGACGCCGCTTCCGGTGGTGTTGCTGATGTATGCCTGGCATTCGCGTCATCACGTCGCTCATATCACGCATCTGCGCGCAGCCGAAGGCTGGTAAGCACCATGGTCTCCATCCGGCTCGCGGAGAGCAGGGAGCAGATTGCCCGCTGTTTTCCTGTGATGCATCAGCTTCGGCCAAGGCTGGTGGCCGATGACTTCGTGGAGCGCATCGAGCAGCAGCAGCGAGAAGGGTATCGCCTGGCTTTCCTGGAGCAGGACGGAGCCGTCGCGTCGGTTGCTGGATTTCGCGTGATGAGCGTTCTCTGGAGCGGACGAACTCTCTATGTGGACGACCTGGTGACGGATGAGGCTATGCGCTCTCAGGGGTTCGGGGAGCAGATGATCTCCTGGCTGGCGGCGCTGGCGCGGGAAGAAGGCTGCGAGACGTTTTCGCTCGACTCGGGAACGCACCGCCAGCAGGCGCATGCGTTCTATTTTCGGCAGGGTCTCCGCATCACGGATTTCCACTTTCAAATGCAGCTCTGATGGATTGTGGTAGCGTTCGGGCTATGCCTTTCACTCGAGGAGCAGGGACCGGCTCGGCCGGCAGGGCACGGAAGCCGGTCGAGGAGCAGGCGCCGGAGACGATTGCCGCAACTCTTGAGGATTTTCTTACCCGCTCTCCTCAGGCTGTGGTGCTGGAAGATGGCCGGGTTCTCTTTGATATGCGTTCCACGAAGTACCGGCTGAGCGACGAGCATGGCCGTTGCACGCTTCAGTTGTGGAGCGACGACGCGAATCTTGTTCGCCGGGTGACGGCGATTGAGGAACGCAATGGAGTTTTGCGTGTCTCCGTTCTGCGCTTCGGACAGACGAAACCCCAGACGCTCGAGATAGCCCGAGACCGTGACCGGAGAACGCCTTCGACACGCGAAGCCACGAGGGTGAAGTATCTTCGTGTGCTTGAACGTATCGCTGTGCGGGCATTTCCCGAGTGGAAACTCGAGGGTCTGCGGACGGCGATGGACCTCGAGAAGAGCTTTGGTCCTGCCTATGCTCGCGGATCGCTGGTGCAGGGGCAGCGCGCCTGGGCTGTGATCGCAGTAAACCCTGAGGAGACGCAGGCGACCATCGACGGCATTCTGACAATCGGGATTCTCTGGCTCGAGCATTGCCGCTCGACTGGTGACGGACGTCGCGTCTGGCAGGGGCTCAAGGTGATTGTTCCGCGAGGAGCAGGAACGCTGACGGTCTCGCGCATGGCGTGGCTGAACGAGCGTGCGGCACAGTGGCAGCTGTGGGAGCTGGATTCCCAGACGGAAGAGCTTGAGCAGCGCGAGGCCGCCGACACGGGCAACGTCACGACACGCCTGATCCATGCTCCCAACCGCCAGGCGGTGCGAGAACGCCTTTCCCATGCTGCGGCACGGGTGATGGCGCTGGTCCCGGAGGCGATGCAATCCCAGGTCGAGATTGTGATTGCGAGTGGAGCGGAGATGGCCTTCCTGCTTCATGGCCTGGAGTTTGCACGAATCCGGTCGGGATATGCGGGCAATTCGTTCAACGTGCAGGAGCAGATCACCTTCGGTGCAGGGCCGAGCGAGACACCGCTCGCGACTGACAACGAAGATGTTCTGCGCGAGCTTGTGACAAGGCTCTTTGAGCGCAGGCACGCCGGGGGAGATCGTCGCGATCCTCTTTACCGCATGCAGCCGGAGCGCTGGCTCGAAAGTATCCTTCGCCAGAACCTCGAACCGCTGGACCCACATCTGGACCCCAACCACGTCTACACCCAGGTTCCCGCGTTCGTGGCTGGAGATCGCGGGATGCTGGACCTGCTCGGTGTATTGCACGATGGCCGGCTTGCCGTGATCGAGCTGAAGGCGGAGGAAGATCTGCACCTGGCGCTGCAGGGGCTCGACTACTGGATCCGCGTGCGCTGGCACCACCTGCGCACGGACGCCGGCGGTCCGGGAGAGCTTCAGCGAGCAGGCTACTTTGGCAGGATGGTTCTCTCGCAGCTCCCGCCGAAGCTCTACCTGGTGGCGCCGGCGCTGCGTGTGCATCCCGCAACCGAGCTGGTGCTGCGTTATCTCTCACCCAAAGTCGATTGGGAACTCGTCGCACTCGATGAGCGCTGGAGGACGAAGGCGAAGGTGGTGTGGCGCAAGCGCAGCACCGATCCTCGCGATGGTGCAGGAATCGCGGCGGGGTAGGATGGCTGTGCAGGTTCGGAGGTGCAGGATGCGCTTGCCTGTTTGTGCCACTTTGCTGGCGGTATCTTTCTGCTGTGCCCTCGTCTTCCGCTCGGAGATGACGCCGGCCCATGCCGCGGAAGCGCAATGGAAGCTGGTTTGGAGCGACGAGTTCAACGGAGTGGATGGGTCTCCGCCGGATCTGGCGAAGTGGACCTACGATACCGGAGGCGGCGGCTGGGGCAACAAGGAGCTGGAGAGCTACACGTCGCGTCTCGAGAACGTGCAGCAGAGAGGCGGCAACCTCGTCATCACAGCGATCAAGGAGCCTTACACGGGGTTGGACACGATCGCCAGACCCTACTCTTCGGCGCGGATCACCACCAAGGGACAGTTCCTCCAGGCCTACGGCAGGTTCGAGGCGAGGATGCAGCTTCCACTCGGCAAAGGAATCTGGCCTGCCTTCTGGCTGCTGGGCAACGACATCGACAGTGTGCGCTGGCCCGGTGCGGGCGAGATTGATGTGATGGAGAACATCGGCGAGGCCGGAAGGATCTACAGCACGCTGCATGGTCCGGGTTACAGCGGCGCGAAGGGCATCTCCGCTCCGTACGATCTTCCTTCCGGAGAGACAGTGAATGGAGGGTTCCACACCTATGCGGTCGAGTGGGCTCCGGGGAGCATTCGGTTCTATCTGGATGACAAACTGATCGTGGAGCGCACCCCGAAGAACCTTCCCGTGGGAACCAGGTGGGTCTACGATCATCCGTTTTTTATGATCCTGAACGTTGCTGTCGGAGGCGGGTGGCCGGGTTATCCGGATGAGACGACAACCTTTCCGCAGCGAATGCTGGTGGACTATGTGCGGGTATATTCGAGGGTTCGAGGATGATACCTCCAGCACTCTAGTCACCGCGCTCTATTTGCTTGCGTGCGGTTGTTGCCGTGTCCGATACTGAAGGCAGGCTACCCCTATATTTCAGTCACGAGAGAAGAGGCGTTTTCGATATGAGCCTTACCCGTCGTGTTTTTATCCAGCGTATCGCGCAGCTTGGCGGATACTCCGCCGCGTACTCGACGATGCACGCACTTGGACTGATTCCAGCTACGGGCGCGTCGGAGCTGCCGGACCTGCCATCGGACTTTGGCAAGGGCAAAAAGGTAGTCATTCTTGGCGCGGGTATTGCTGGGCTGGTGTCTGCGTATGAGTTGCGTAAGGCTGGGTTTACGGTGGCGATTCTTGAGGCACGAAATCGTCCTGGCGGACGCTCGTGGTCGGTGAGAAAAGGATCGACGGTTGAATTTACAGATGGCACGAAGCAGGAGTGTACGTGGGAGGATGGGCACTACCTGAATGCCGGGCCTGCACGCATTCCGTCACATCACACACACATTCTCGACTACTGCGAGAAGCTGAACGTACCGCTGGAGGTGGAGATCAACTTCTCACGTTCGGCGCTGATGCAGGCCGATGTGTTGAACGGTGGCAAGGCGGTTGAGGAGCGGCAGGTGGTGCACGATACGCGGGGCTACATCGCTGAGCTGCTTTCGAAGGCTGTGAATCAACATGCACTCGATCAAGAGCTTACGAAGGAAGACTCGACGCGCCTGCTGGACTTTCTCCAGGGCTTCGGCGATCTGAATGAAAAAGGCAAGTACATGGGAACTCTTCGCGCCGGATTTACGCGGCCGCGCGGAGCTGGACCGGACAATGTGCATCTTCATGATCCGCTGAAGTTTTCGGAGTTGCTTGCGGCGGATATGTCGAAGGGCGAGTTTTACGAAGAGCAGATCGACTGGCAGGCGACGATGTTCCAGCCGATCGGCGGCATGGATCGCATCGGCTATGGCTTCGCGAAGGTGCTCGGCGACCTGATTACGTATGAGGCTCCGGTATCGGAGATTACAACCGGGATCAACTCCGTGACGGTGAGCTACACCAGGGGTGGCAAGACGCAGACGATGACTGCGGACTGGTGTATTTGTACGATGCCCCTCTCGGTGCTGGCGAAGACGAAGAACAACTTTTCGGCGGAAGCGCAGAGAGCGTTTACGGCTATGCCGATGACGGCGCTCTACAAAATTGCGTGGGAGTCGCCGCGGTTCTGGGAAAAGGAGTATCGCATCTATGGCGGAATAAGCTTCGCGCAACAGATGGTCGACCTGGTGTGGTATCCGTCGAACAAGTTGTTTTCGCCGAAGGGCATTCTTATTGCCGGCTTCAATGCGGAGCGCGACGAGATGGGTGCGCCCACGCCGTTTGGTGCGCTGTCGCGTGAAGGCAAGCTGGATGCTTCGCGTGCGGCTGTCGATAAGCTGCATCCAGGCAAGTCATCGCTGCTGACGAAGCCGATCTACGTGAGCTGGGAGAAGATTCCGTACTCGCTTGGGTGCTTCGCGAACAATCACCTGCCCAGCAGTGATTCGGCGTACAAGCAGCTCGACAATCCGGAGGGCCGCACAGTGTTTGCGGGTGACTACTTGTCGCACCTTGTGGCATGGCAGGAGGGAGCGGCGTTATCGGCTCATCGCGCGATCGATCGGATTGCGGCTGCAATGCGAGGGTAGGTGCTGCGTTGCTAGTCGCAGTATGCGGCTTCGGTGAGGAGTGTTGTGTCGTCCGTCACAGCATCGAGCGAAGCCTCATCGACGATCTGGTGTGATTCGAAGAAATTCTCGACTGCGGCTATGACAGCATTGCCGTTCTTCGACTCGAAGATCTGCTTGCGCAGCGCGCCTCCACCGGGCACGCCGTGCGTGAACCAGGCGGCGAACTGCTTCATCTTTCCGACGGCGTCGCGATTGCGCTTGTCGCGGGCGATTTGACCGGAGGCGATGATGGCCTCGGCACGGGCCGCTTCGGCGGCCTCTTCGAGCGCGATCTCGTCGACCAGCATCTGGAAGTAGGTGCGGATCATGCGGTAGCGGTCTTCGTTGGTGGGATGGTCGTAGGTGCCAACGCCGGTAGCTTCCTTCGAAGCGGTGTACTGCGCGATCTGGCGGAAGATCCACGGATTCGCCGGGGCGGTGCGGCCGATCATGACGGCGTCGCATCCGGTCGCCTCGACCATCGCTGCTGCGTCCTCGGGGGTGCGGATGTCGCCGTTGCCGATGACAGGGATGCTCACGGCATCTTTGACCTGAGCGATGTACTCCCAGCGCGCCTGACCGGTGTAGCCGTCTTCGCGGGTGCGGGCGTGCAGCGCGCAGGCGTTCAGGCCGCAGTCTTCGGCCATCTTCGCCAGCTCGACGCAGACGATGTGGTGGTCGTTCCAGCCCATGCGGAACTTCACCGTGAAGGGGATCGAGACGGCGGTGCGGATGGCTTTGAAGATGCGCTCGATCTGGGGCAGGTCCTTGAGCAGGCCGGAGCCGCCGTTGCAGGCGACGACGCGCTTGGCCGGGCAGCCGAGGTTCAGGTCGACGAGATCGAAACCGGCGTCCTGAACGATGCGGGCGGAGTCGGCGAGGGTCTCGGGATTGGAGCCGAAGAGCTGCGCGGAGATTGGGTGCTCGTCGTCGTAGTAGGTGAGGTAACGCTTGCGCTTGGTCTCGCGCATTCGAGAAAGCCCGTCGGCCGAGGTGAACTCGGTCATGATGAGGCCGCAGCCGGATTGCTGGTTGGTGGTCTCGGCAGCTACGTTGGTGGCGTCTGAGGCAAACCGCAGGTCCTTCGACTCCGCCCCTCCGGGGCTCCGCTCAGGATGACAACTCTGAGGAGGATCAAAGCTCCGCTCAGGATGACAACTCTGAGGAGGATCAAAGCTCTGCTCAGAATCCCTGTGGGCATTGAACTGGCTGGCGTTCTTGATGAAGCGGCGGAAGACGGTGTCGGTCACGCCGGCCATCGGGGCGAGGACGGTCGCCGGAGCGATGGTGACGTTGCCGATGGTGAAGCTGGCAGGCACGCGAGTTTGCGCGGGCATCGCGTGTTCGACCGGCGAGTCCCACTTCTTCTGCTCGAGCGTGTAGCGCTTCTTCATACGGGAATCAGTATCTCAGGTGAGGTCCAAGAAGAAGGCCTCCGCAGTGGCGGAGGCCCCTTCGATGGTTTTCGCTTCGTCGCTTACTTTGTAGCAGCTGCCTTGCCTGCATCCGACTGGGCGAATTTGCGACGGAAACGCTCGACGCGTCCGGCGGTGTCGACCAACTTCTGCTTGCCGGTAAAGAACGGGTGGCAGGCGGAGCAGATTTCGAGGACGATATCGCCTTTGTGTGTGGAACGGGTCTCAAAGTGGGTCCCGCAGGCACACTTTACGGTGATGGTCTGGTACTTCGGGTGAATTCCTTCTTTCGGCATGAACCGATCCTTTCGCCGGACGATCTTCTCGCCGGCGTTTGAATTTGGCTTTTCCGGGTCGCGGATCGCTTGCAACGGTACGGTCACGTCACATCGATGGGCCTGTCGCGACGCCGTGCCAGGCCAGCAGAGCCGGAATGGCGAGCACATAGCTTATTTTACCATTTCGCAGCCTGTTTTCGCACAGGGGCAGCGAAGCCGGACTGCTGCGATACTGAGGATACGAAACGAGAAGGCAATGGCTGAAGTCTGTTCCATCTGCGAAGGCGCGGGGCTGCGGGTCGTCGAGCGCGACGGCCGCAGGTTTGCCGAGGACTGCATCTGCCGCATCCAGGAACGCGCCCGGCTCCGGGTAAAACGCGCGGCGATCCCGCGCCGCTACGAGCACTGCACGCTCGAGAGCTACGAGACCAACTTTCCCTCATCCCACCGATCGCTGGGGGTGGCGCTGCTGCGGGCAAAGCGGTTTGTCGAAAGCTACCCCCTGGAGACAGACGGCACGGGTCTGCTTCTGACCGGATCGATTGGGGTCGGCAAGACGCACCTGGCGGTGGGCATTCTGCAGTCGCTCGTAGTCGAACGCGGAGCAACGGGATTGTTCTACGACTACCGGGACCTTCTGAAGCAGGTTCAGAACAGCTACAACCCCCAGGTTCGCGAGACCGAGCTTGAGGTTCTTCGGCCCGTCTTCGAGACCGAGGTTCTCGTTCTGGACGAGCTGGGAGCTGCAAAGCCGACGGATTGGGTATGGGATACGGTCGCTCACATTCTGAACACGCGCTACAACGACCGGCGCACGACCATCATCACCACCAACTATGCCAACCAGGGGCCGCTTGGAACCATGGCCGGTGACGGGGCAGGCAGGATGCGCGAGGAGAGCCTGGGGGATCGCATCGGCGAACGAATGAGGTCGCGGCTGCAGGAGATGTGCGTCGTGGTGGAGATGCAGGGCGAGGACTTTCGCCAGAAGGTCAAACGCGCCAGCTTCGCCTAAGCGGGCAGGCGATTACATGACGGTCGCGAGCAGTACCAGGCCGGCGGTCAGGGCGGCTATGCGATAGGCATAGTCAGCGCCCCGGGAAGGAGCTCCCGAGCCGGGGACAATGGGGTCTGAAGAAACGGCAGGGCGAATCCCCATCGAGGTGCTGTTGGAGTCCGTCGATTTACTGGTCCGAAAGCCGATAGGGGGAGTCATGGCTCGGTTCTCCTGCTGCTACTCCATGTAGATGACGATGTTTGACCCGATGATGCATCTATCTGGTGGATTTCAACAATGAAAATTACGCTAAGTTCTGACCAGCGGAGTGTTGACGCCGGAACAGACCCGATATGGGAAGATCGCGGATGGGCATGACGGTATAGAATTTCGGCCATATGAGCGACCAGGAACGCAGACGTCAAGGTACGGACGGCCCGGATGGGAAGGAAGCGACTCCCAGCGAAGAATCTCCCGTTGCTTCGAATCACATTCCGCAGTCACCAGAGATCTTCGTTCCCCCGCTGGCTCGCTCCTCGGGCATGCCGCTCTCCGCCTGGCTGATTGCGGGAGCAGTGGTGCTTGCCGTCCTGGGAGGTCTTTTGCTTGCGGGACATCGCAAGGCACCAGTGGTCACCGGGGTTCAGCCCATCGATGCCTACGCTTCCAATCTGCAGCTTTCACAGCTCCAGATGAGCGAATCGACGAGCCTCTCAGGAGGCAAGTCGACCTTCATCGACGGGCATATTCGAAACTTGGGCCCGGCGGTGGTGACCGGGGTGACGGTTCAGGTTCTCTTTCACAACCAGGAGCAGATGCCTCCCCAGGTGGAGACACTGCCGCTGGCCCTCATCCGGACCCGCGAACCCTATGTCGATACCCAACCCGTCAGCGCGGCACCTTTGAATCCGGGGGATGAGCGCGAGTTTCGTCTTATCTTCGAGTCGATCCCGGCGAACTGGAACATGCAGATGCCCGAGATCCGGGTGATCCGGGTGGATACGAAATAACTACTCGGCGAAGAAGGCTGCGGAGGCTCCTCCGAAATACTTACCGGCTGCCTGGAAGAAATTGCAGGAGCTCCTGGAAAGCCTATTTTGGGGGAAGAATCTACAACTAGCTAACTTACTTGTTTTCAGTGCAAGTTAGCGCTAAGTGGTTTGGCACGGCACATGCTTTAGTTCCCGGTATACAGGCGTCTGAAACGGCAGATGCAGTGCAGAGGAGCGAAGACATGATAACCGGAACTAGATTTGGTCTCTCAGTTGTAGTACTCGGCACCGCGATGAGTATGAGCGCCCTGGCTCAGTCGGCTACGCAGGCGACTCCGTCGGGACAGGACACGAGCACCTCCGCCCCAGCCGCGGGAAGCCAGATGAGCGTGGACGACAAGTCCACCTATGCTACGGGTAAGCCTCTTGAATCGCAATCGAAGGAGGGTTTCTGGGGCAAGATGAACCCCTTGGCCCGTAAGAAGTGGGTACACAGACAGGTGGATCCGATCAAGGACCGGACCAACGAACTGGATCAGCTTCAAGCGAAGAATGCGAATGACATCCGTGACGTCGATTCGCGTGCGACAACCGGAATCAATAAGGCACAGAGTGCCGCAGATCTGGCCGATCAGCATGCAGCTGACGCCGCCAATAAGGCTGGCGCCGCACAGCAGACGGCAACCAACGCAAGCAGCCGCGCTACCTCCCTCAACACCACGGTCAGCAATCTTGATCAGTACAAGGAGATAAGCTCATCGTCCGTAGCCTTCGTTTCCGGACGTACCACTCTCGGTCCGAAGGCCAAGGCCGAACTGGACGATGTAGCAGCAAAGCTGGCCAACGAGAAGGGATACATTGTCGAGGTTCAGGGATATAGCCGCTCCGGCGTGCAGACCTCGCAGGCGATGGCGGACGCTGTTGTCCGCTATCTCGTAACGGAACACCAGGTCCCGGTATATCGCATTTACCGTACCGGCCTCGGGAAGAATACGGCTAAGCCAGTCGATGGCGAAAAGGCTGTCACAAATGGCGTCCGAGTAACGTTGCTGCACAACAGCCTGGCAACTATGGACTCCAACTCCGCATCGAACACGGTACCGGCCTCTCCCCAGCCCTCTCATTCGGGCGTCAGCGCACCACCAGAGGCAAACCAGTAATGTAGGCCCTCCCCCCAAAAGGGCGGCATAGTTCCCTCTATGTCGCCCGCAAGTTTAGTACGGTTTGTCGGCGAGCGGCTTAGATCGCTCCCGCAATAGACTCTCCTAACCAGAGAGAACCAAGGCAGATTGGCCCCTCAAGCGAGGGGCCGTTTTTTTTGTGTGTGGGAAGTGACAACAGGAAACCAAGGGAGACCGGGCGGGGAGTGACCAGAATGCTAGGCCACTACCCGATGGATCGCAAGAAGTTGTTCCAGAACGCCGCGCAGATGGTTTAGATGTAGCGCGTTTGCTCCATCGGATTTCGCCTTCGGCGGGTCGTTGTGGACCTCGAGAAAGACGCCGTCCACCCCGGCTGCGACCGCGGCCCGGGTGAGGATGGGGATAAACTCCGGCTGGCCTCCTGAGACGCCGTTCGCTGCAGAAGGTGTTTGAACGGAATGAGTTCCGTCAAAGACGACCGGCGCGAATTCCCGCATGATGGGGAGCGATCGCATGTCCACGACGAGGTTGTTGTAGCCGAAGCTGGCTCCCCGTTCGGTGAGCGAGACGCGGTTGCAGCCGCTCTCGCGAACCTTTTCGACGGCATGGCGCATATCGGCCGGGGCTACAAACTGTCCCTTTTTGATATTGATGGCCCTGCCATGCTGGCTGGCGGCCTCTGCAGCCGCGATCAGCAGATCGGTCTGGCGGCAGAGGAAGGCCGGGATCTGGAGAACGTTGACGGCTTCGGCAACCCTTGCGCAATCCTCGGAGGTGTGGACGTCGGTGAGGACCGGCAACCCTGTGGTCTCTGCGATGGTTTGGAGGATACGGGTACCTTCCTGGAGGCCGGGACCGCGAAAGCTATGAATGGAGGTGCGGTTGGCCTTGTCGTAGCTGGCTTTGAAGATGAGGGGAATCCCAAGGTCGGAGGTGATCCGCTGGATGGAGTCGGCCATCATGCGGGCATGCGGTTCGGATTCGATGACACAGGGGCCCGCAATCAGGAAGAGCGTTCCACGGCCTACGGAGAGATTGCCGATTTCGAAGGGATGGCTGGTTGGGTTGCTCACAAGGATTATTTGACCACGGCGAAGAATAGGCTGAAAGTTTTTGAAGCCCTCACTTTAAGGTTGCATCTGCAACTAAACAGTTGCATGTGCAACTGAAGGAGCGCTTCCGTGAATCTTCTCAGTCTTTCTGCTCTCGTTCTTGGTGTGGGTATGCATGCGCAGGCACAGGGTGCTGCGATGCCTGCGCCTCCTCCCGTGCCGGTAACCGATGTGATGGTGCTGCTTACCCGTAAGCCGAGTGTCAGTGTGTCCGATTTGATGAAGGTGCTTCCGGAGGAGGCACGGGAGACGATGCTGTTGTATCTGGATGGAAAGATCGATCAGTGGTACTCGCGCGCCGATGGCAAGGGGGTTGTCTTCTTTCTGCGCTGCAATACCGTGGAGGAGGCGAAGGCGATTATGGGGAGTCTGCCGCTGGACAAGGCGGGGATGGTTGATCTGGAATTTATTCCAGTGGGCCCGTTGTCTCCTATGCGGCTGTTGATGAAGCCTCAGACGGGAGAGACAGGAACGAAGTAGGGTTAAGAAATGAACGGAAGACGAACGGATGACGCGTCAAGCGGAGGTTTATCGTGCGCGCTGGCGGCGACGAGGCGCACGGCCCGGTTGATGACGCAGTTCTACGATGCCTGTCTGTCGGAGGCAGGCATCGAGGCGGCACAGTTTGCGTTGCTGCTGGCGCTGGATACGGCGAAGGACAAGGGACAGGCCGCGCTGGGGCAGATGCTGGGGATGGACAAGACGACGCTCTCGCGGAATCTGAAGGTATTGCGGGAGAAGGGATGGGTGGAGTCGGTCGCGGGAAAGGATGCCAGACGGAGATGTGTGTCTCTGACTGCGGAGGGAAGGGTCCGGCTGCGTGAGGCGAAGCCGGCCTGGCGCAGGGCAGGGGAGAGGTTTCGCGATGGAATGACGGAGAGGGAGTGGGCGGCGATGTGGTCGAGCCTGGAGACGATGACGCGGGCGGTGGCGAGAGCCGGGGAACGAAAGGGCGGCTAGCGGTGTCTGTGGAGGCATGGGACAGCGTGGTGGGTTGAGTTGGCAGACGATTCTCTGCGCGGTTATTACCGTTGCCGGCGCTCTCTCGGCTCCAGCGCAGACGGGCACTTCACCAGAGGGGAGTCCTTATCGGGGCAGGGTTGTGACTGATCCGGAGGGATTGTCGGGGTTATGGGAGACTCCGAACGGACACGGCGGCTTTGTCGGGATTCACATGGTGTTGTGGACTTCGGTGGCACCGGATGCGACATCGGACCACCAGACCCTTGCCGGAGTAGAGCAGCAATGGGAGTCTCTGGATCTTGGCGTGTATGAGCAGAAGGGAGCCGAGTTCACCTTTGGAGAAGAAGGTTATTTCTCGGACCATGCGCGCGCGGCACAGGTGAAACTTGAGGATGGACATCTGGAGTTGCACTTCGTTCCGCCAGTTGCAAGTATGCCAGCTGTAGATCTGAACCTGACGAAACAGGAAGGCGATTTCTGGGTGGGACGTTTCCGTCGTGGAAGCTTCGATGAGCAGGTGACGCTGGAGCGTCCGGAGGCGGGAATGAAGACGCACAATGCGATCACGGGCTCGTGGAGTTCAGTTGGATTTATGAGCAGAGTGGTCCACATTGGGGAGCAGGCTCCGGGCCAGTTTGTCGGTTGGTCGGACATACTGCAGATTCCGGGTACGGTTCGATTGGCGCCAGGGATTCAGCCTCACCGTCTTTTTGAGATCTATGGCGACCGTCTTAAGGTTCAACGAGCGGGGGAACGAGGTGTCCTGTTTGAGTTTGGGGCGTACTCAGGCGCATGTTGTTCGCGAACCTTCGCAGGCAAACTGTCTTCGGACGAGAGTTGGATCGAGAGCGGAGCAGGGCCGAGCGCGGCAGGTCCTTTTACGAAGTTGACGCGAGTTCACTGAGTCAGACACTGGCGTGTTGAGAGAGCGAGAGGACGTTGCCGTCAGGGTCTTTGAACCAGGCGACCTTGGCGGCACCGTCGGGAGCGGTCCAGATACCGGAGGCGTCCTGTTCGAGGAAGGGATAGCGTTCAAATTTGATTCCGGCAGCGGCAAACTGCTGGACGGAGGCATCGATCGACGGGACCTTCCAGCCAAGGATGGTGTGAGGAGACGGATTGAATGCCGCGATACGGGAGATGCGGATGTCGATGCCACCGGAGCGGACGACGATAGCGAACTCATCGTCGGAGACGAAGGTGAGTCCGAGGGTATCGACGTAGAATTTGCGGGCGCGGTCGGCATCGACGGTGGGGATGAAGCCGATAAGTTGAGTCTGTGCGAGCATGGAGAGCTCCTCGGTTACAAGAGATCGAGCTGCCAGTCCTGAGAGATCAAATCTTTTCCGAAGGCAGTGTACGGCTTTTCGTGCATAAGCCGGTAGCCTTCGCGCTCATCGATGCGACGGACGAATAGAGCGCGCCGTGGCGTTCGATGACCCAGCCAATGTCGCCCTGGCGATGGGTGCGAAGGAGGATCGGCGGAGTTTGGTGGACTTCGGCACGGGGCTTCTTTGCGGGCTTTCGGCTCATCTTACCGCTTGAACGACCTGCCGAGATTGGTGAGTACAAGCGTGAAGAGGGAGAGTCCGCGCCGTCCATCTGCGCTGGTGGCGCGACGAAGGAGCTGCCAGGCTGAGGGCGGAGTGCTCTCGCGACGGTACTCTTCGGAGCTCTGCCGCACGACATCGGCGAGTGGCGCCAGCAACTCGGGATCGAGGGAGGCGAGCACCTTTGCCGCTTCAAGGAGGTTGAGCAGAGCGGCCTTTCCTTCCTCGGTGTTTGCGGCTTCGGCGAGGCGTCCTGCAATTTTGTCGCGCGCCGTGATGAGACCGTGGATCGCGTCCAGGGTGCCGTTATCATGGGCGGCCTGAATGACGTCGTAGACGACTAACAGAGCTTCGGCGTGCTCGCGCGGGGCACGGGCGAGGCGGCGCTCGAGCTCCAGGTGCGGATCGACGGGCTGGGGTTTGAAGCTGAGCGGGTTAGCCATGCGGATTCCTTGGGTGAATCGAAGTTTACGGCGGAGCGGAAGAAATACTGAGATTCTTTGCTGCGCTCAGAATGACGTTGATACGGTTGGCGATGACGTTGATACGGTTGATGCAGATCAGACCTTTCTGGAGGCGATTTGCACCAGCTTATCTCCGGCACCGGTGCCGGGAAGGTAGTAATCGGGACGTGCCCATTTGCGTTCGATCTCCACTCCGTTCTGGGGCGTGCGGGTTCCGAAGCGGAAGTTTCCTCGGGGGAGCGGGCCCTTGTCTTCGTGCGCGGCCTGGTTGGGGAGGATGGTCATGTTGACGGCCGTCTCCTTGAAGGCCGGCGTGTGCGTGGCCCGGTCGGTGTAGCTGCTGGTGAGGCGGTTGACGGGTTCGTCGACGGAGTTGAGGGGCATGTAGAGCTGCTTGCCCTCGACCCGGTCGGTGACGAGGACCTGGACGCGAACCTCGCCGTAGGGCGAGCGAAGTTTGACGTGAGTTCCGGTGGTGACGCCGCGCTCGCGGGCGAGCTCAGGGGAGACCTCGACGAAGTTGTCTGGGGTCATGGCGTGGATGCCAGGGGTGCGGCGGGTCATCGAACCCTGCTCGAAGTGCTCGAGCAGGCGGCCGTTGTTGAGATGAAGGTCGTAGATGCTGTCCTGCGCCTCGGAGGGACCGCGGTACTCGATGGGGTAGAAGCGCGCCTTGCCGTCGGGGAAATTGAATCTCTCGGTGAAGAGGAGCGGGGTGTCTTTGCCGTCGGGCTCGACCGGCCACTGGAGGCTCTTGAAGCCTTCGAGTCGCTCATAGGTAACGCCGGCGAAGAGCGGAGTGAGGGAGGCGATCTCGTCCATGATGTCGGAGGGGTGAGTGTACTTCCAGTTGCCTCCGAGGCGGTTGGCGATGAGCTGGATGATCTGCCAGTCGGCTTTGGATTCGCCGAGAGGATCGAGGGCCTTGTAGATGCGCTGGATGCGGCGCTCGGTGGAGACGAAGGTTCCGTCTTTTTCGAGCGAGGCGGCGGCGGGAAGGACGAGGTCGGCGTAGCGGCAGGTCTCGGAGAAGTTGATGTCCTGCACGATGAAGAAGTCGAGTTTGGAGAGTGCGGTGGCGACGTAGTTGGCGTTGGAGTCCGAGGTGATGGTGTCCTCGCCCTTGATGTAGAGGGACTTGAGTCCGCCTTCGAGGATGGCGTCGATCATCTGGTGATTGTCTTTGCCGGTGGTGGTGGGAAGGGTGACTCCCCAGGCGGCCTCGAACTTTGCGCGGACGTCTTCGTCGTCGACCTTCTGGTAGCCGGGGAAGAGGTTGGGCATGGAGCCGAAGTCGCTGGCGCCCTGAACGTTGTTATGTCCGCGAAGAGGATAGGCACCGGCGCCGGGGCGCATGTAGTTTCCGGTGAGCAGGAGAAGGTTGGAGAGCGCGGTGGAGGTGTCGGAGCCGCTGGTGTGCTGGGTGACGCCCATGGCGAAGAGGATGCAGACGCCATCGGCGGCGGCGATCTCGTTGGCGACGGTGATGAGGGTGGCCTGGGGGATGCCGGTGATGCGCTCGGTGTGTTCGAGGGTGAAGGGCTCGAGGGACTTTTTGTACTCGTCGAAGTGGTGGACCCACTGCTGGATGAACTGGGGCTGGTGGAGGTTGTGGTCGAGGATGTACCTGGCGACGCCGTTGAGCCACGCGGAGTCGGTGGCGGGGTTGGGCCGGAAGAAGATGTCGGCGCGCTCGGCCATCTCGTGCTTCCGCAGGTCGGCGACGATGAGGCGCTGGCCGCGGAACTTGTGCGAGCGTTTGACGCGGGTGGCGAGGACGGGATGATTTTCAGCGGGGTTGGCCCCGACGATGAGGACGAGGCCCGCCTGCTCGATGTCGGAGATGGAGCCGGAGTCGCCGCCGTAGCCGACGGTGCGCTGCAGGCCCTCGGTGGCGGGGTTCTGGCAGTAGCGGGCGCAGTTGTCGACGTTATTTGTTCCAATGACGGCGCGGGCGAGCTTCTGCATGAGGAAGCTCTCCTCGTTGGTGCACTTGGAGGAGGCAATGAAGGCGAGGGCGTCGGGGCCGTGTTGCTGCTTGATCTCGGTGAATTTCTGCTGAATGAGGTCAAGGGCTTCGTCCCAGGAGATCTCGACGAAGGTGTCGCCCTTGCGGAGGAGCGGGGAGACGAGGCGGTCGTCGGCGTTGATGTGTCCCCAGGCGAACTTGCCCTTGATGCAGGTGGAGATTCCGTTGGCGGGGCCGTGGGTGGGCTCGATCTTGAGGATGTGGCGATCGCGAGTCCAGACCTCGAAGCTGCAGCCGACGGCGCAGTAGGTGCAGACGGTTTTTGTGCGTTTGACGCGAGCGTGGCGCATCTCGGATTCGATGTCGGAGATGGCGAGGATGGGGCTGTAGCCGATGGGGGGCTCGACGGCCTTGACGACGTCGATCATCTCGTCGATAACCTCGTGCGGCAGGTTGGTGAGATAGCCGGCGTGGCCGAGCATGGATTTTTCCATGAGCGCGTTGCAGGGACAGACCGTGACGCAGTGGCCGCAGGAGACGCAGGAGGAGCCGTCGATCTGGTTTGCGTTGTAGGGATCGGCGCCGTCCCAGAGCACGCGCGGATTGTCACTCTCCCAGTTGATGGAGAGGGTTTCGTTGACCTGTACGTCCTGGCAGGCCTCGACACAGCGGCCGCAGAGGATGCACTGGTCGGGGTCGTAGCGGTAGAAGGCGTTGGAGTGGTCCTGGGGGTAGGGTTTGGGGGTGTAGGGGCGGACCTGGTGTTTAACGTCAAGAACGGCAGTAGTGTTGTGGATGGTGCAGTTCTGGTTATTGTTGTCGCAGACCGTACAGTAGAGCATGTGGTTCTTGAGGATGCGGTCGAAGGCCTCGCGCTGGGCCATGTCGGCGAGATTGCTGGAGGTGACGACATCCATGCCGGAAACAATCTGGGTTCCGCAGGCGCGCGCCAGTTTGCCATCCACCTCGACCATGCAGGTATCGCAACTTTCGACAGGGCCCATCTGTGGGAGGTAGCAGACCTGTGGGAGCGGTTTCTGCCCCCGGCTCTCGCGGGAGTCGTTGATGACGTCGACGAGCAGGTCGCCGGTGCGTGCGGCGACGACGAGACCATCCAGGGTAATTTGGGTGTTCGGGGTACGGTCGCGAGGAGTATTGAGCAGCGGACGTTGGACAGTCATATCGGTCTGATGCTCCGTGGAAGTGGGGCGTTGCTGAGTGGAGTTGTAGTGAGGACCCTGCTCGGAATCTACGGTCTTCGCTGGAAGGGAAGCCATCCAATGAGGACATGAACCATACGGCAGCGGCAAAGGGCAGGCAAGCGGGTCGGATCCGGATCGGCATCTCCGGCTGGCGGTATGCGGGGTGGCGGGGAATCTTTTATCCGAAGGGACTTCCGCAGCGGAGGGAACTGGAGTTTGCGGCCCAAAGCTTTGAAAC
The DNA here is from genome assembly GCF_004217555.1 of Edaphobacter modestus. Taxonomy (GTDB): domain Bacteria; phylum Acidobacteriota; class Terriglobia; order Terriglobales; family Acidobacteriaceae; genus Edaphobacter; species Edaphobacter modestus. The sequence continues at coordinate 2,748,617 of NZ_SHKW01000001.1, read as the reverse complement.
GGTTGAGATCAACGGAACGTTTTATTCGCTGCAGCGGCCTGAGAGTTTCACAGAGTGGACGCAGCAGACTCCGGAGGATTTTGTCTTTGCAGTGAAGGGGTCGCGCTTTATCACGCACATGCTGAAGCTGCGTGAGGTGAGGGTTCCGCTGGCGAACTTTTTTGGCAGTGGCGTGCTGCGGCTGGGGGCGAAGTTCGGCCCGCTGCTTTGGCAGTTCGCGCCGCAGATGCGATTTGATCGCGAGCGCTTCGAGACGTTCTTCAAGTTGCTCCCAAGGTCGCATCGCGAAGCAGCGGCCCTGATGCGAAGGCATGCGGATCGGAGGCGGGAGGATCCGGGGTTTCGCGTGAAGAGGGATGCTCCGCTGCGGCATTCGGTGGAGATTCGCCACGAGAGCTTCGTGGTGCCGGAGTTTGTGGAGTTGTTACGGCAGCACGACATTGGCCTGGTGGTCGCGGATACGGTGGAGTGGCCGCTTTTGATGGATGTGAGCTCGAACTTTGTGTACTGCCGGCTGCACGGGTCGGAACAGTTGTATACGAGCGGATATGGGGAGGCAGCGCTGGACGAGTGGGCCGAGCGTGTTTTGACCTGGGCGCAGGGCGGACAGCCTGCGGGGCGTCGCGCGGATGCGGCGGACGCTGAGGTACGGCCGCGCGATGTTTATGTCTATTTCGACAATGACGCCAAGGTGCGGGCTCCGTTCGATGCGCAGGGGCTGCGGGAGAGAGTGGGGGCGTTGGCACGGGAACGAGGCGTGAAGCTTCAGGCGCAGGATAGCTCTTCTCAGGGCTCTGTAATAAAGTAAAAGGTTGGGAGAGATCTGCAGGTGAAGATGATCGAAGAAGAAAAAGCCTCCCCTGGCGTTTGCTGCGTGATCGTGAACTGGAATGGGTGGCGGGACACGTCGATTGCCTGGCTTCCCTGCGAAAGCAGGATTATCGCAATCTCCAAACGATCGTGGTGGACAACGGCTCGACGAACGATTCCGTGGAGCGCATCCGATCGGCGTTTCCTGAAGTGACCGTGATTGAGACCGGAGAGAATCTGGGCTACTCCAAAGGATGCAACGTGGGGTTGCGGGAGGGTCTCAAGGGAACCGACGAATTTTCTAGCTGCTGACCAATGACACGGTCTGCCCCCCGGATACTTTGCGGAAGCTGGTGCGTCGGGCGGTCGAGAACCCAGAGGCAGGACTGGTTGGTACTGTCCTGTTCTACGCCCATAATTCTGCAGAGGTACAGGCATGGGGCGGAGGCAGGGTTATGCCCTCGATCGGGTACTCGACTCATTTCCATGCTCCGGCCCGGTTTGATCGGAAACTCGTACATGACCTTTGCGAGCGTTCTGGCTCGAAGAGCGATGCTTGAAGAAGTAGGTCTGCTGTGCGAGGGGTATTTCATGTACTTCGATGACGCGGATCTGTGCCTGAGAATGCAGAAGACGCGGTAGAAGATGGTCATCGCGGAAGATACCGCGGTTCTTCATAAAGAAGGGGCAAGCGCACCGAACAAGGAGAGTTTCTTCATGTCGAAGACGCTGACCCTGTCTGATCTTCGCTTTATCCGTCGCAACTCGCCGCTGGCTTTTCTCGGAATGCCTGCGTTTGTGGTTTTGCGCACAGGGAATCGGATTGTCAAAAGAGAGTGGGAGGCACTGCGAGGGGTGTGGCAAGGGACGAAGGAATTTCTGCTGAACCCGATGCCGCAGGATTGAATCGCTCGCGTTGGGTCCTCGCATTAGCTTCTTAGGAGCATCTCCTAAGCGGTTTGATCAAGCACCTGCCGGGCGGCGCGCAGGCCGGAGCGCAGGGCTGCGTGGACCGTTCCCCAGTGGCCGGTGGTGTCGGTGTGCTCGCCAGCGAAGAAGAGTGTGCCGGCCACGGGCTCGGAGAGCTGGCGTGAGGCGTCGATCCCTCCTGCTCCGACGTAACTGTAGGCTCCCAGAGCGAAGGGATCGCTGTTCCAGTTGTGGGTGTAACAGCCGAGAAGAAGGTTCTGTACGCGGGCGGGCTTGAGCGAGAAGATCCGGGCCAGGGTGGAGCAGGCGCGTTCGGCGAGCTGATCCGGAGTGAGGCTCGCCAGCTCGGCGGAGCGTGGACCCCCGACCCAGCCGGTGAGCAGGGGGCTGGGGTGGGGATGAGTCGTCCACCAGACGGGAGGCATCTCGTCGAGGCTGAAGAGGAAGCTGAGGTCTTGCATTCGGGATGAGCGCCGTGTCGTCGTCCAGAATGCATCGCGGAAGAGAAGCGTGAAACGGGTGGCGTGACCCATGCGAAGCTGAGAGGCGGCTTCGAGGATGGTTTCGGGAAGCGGCTCGATGGTGAGGCTTCCAGACTGAAGAACGCCCAGCGGGATTGTAAGGATGACTCGAGGTGCGGAGAAGGTCTGCTTGTCATCGATGATCTCGACCGAACCGGGGCTCCAGCGAATCTCGCGCACGGGGCTGTTGAGGCGAATACTGCCGCCGTAGTCGACGATGCGGTTGGCGAGGTATTGGGCGAGGCGATCGTAGCCGGCGCCCAGGTAAAAGATGCGGTCGCCCTCGATGGAGTCCTCGGCTCTCTGCTGCGCGCCCAGGGAGGCGACGCTGATCTGGTTTGAATCGGCGGCATTGAAGCCCTCGACGAAGCTGCGAGCGGAGGCGCGCTGGGCCTCGGTGGCGTCGAGGCCGGCGACGTATTGGTTGAAGCTCACATCGGGGCCCTTGAATTCTTCGAGGCCCTCGAACGGATGGAAGGCGCTGTCTTCTTCGCGGCAGCGTTTGAGCGAACCATCTTTGAAGCAACCCTGGGAGCCGTCGCGCTCGTAGGTGTCGAGGCCGGTTTCGGTGATGAGGGCCCAGAGCTCCGGCGGGCGTCCGTGGATGAACTCTGCGCCCAGCTCAAGCGTTTCGCCGCCCACTCGATGAGTGAGAATGCGGCCTCCGATGCGGTGGCGGGCTTCGACGACCGTAACGCGAACTCCGGCCTCGGCGAGAGTCCGCGCGGCGGTGAGCCCGGCGATGCCAGCTCCAATCACGACGACGTCGAGTTCGCTCATGTTCCTTTAGATGCAGCGGTTTTGACCCAGGACACGAAGGCATCGAGAGCGCGCTGGGGGGCTGCTGCCGTACCACTGATCACCGTTACGGCGCTGGGGCGGAGAGGTCGTCGGCAGTGTCGCGGTAGGTCGCCGCTTTCGCCGGTGGCCAGCGCGAGGGGCCTCGTAGTTGCGGGCTGCAGGGAAGTAGGCATGCCTGAGCAGATGGACGAACGTCGATGAAAAGAAGACGCCGCGCTTACCGGTGAGGCGGGCCGAAGCGGTTCTGGACGAAGCGTAGCGCCTCAGCGGGGGTGGCGACGGTGCCTTCCAGCTGTGCGTCTTCGGCGGCCTCGAGCATCTTCTTGAACCGCGGGCCGGGATGGTAGCCCGCGGCGATGAGCTCGCGCCCGGTGAGGAGGAGCTTCGGTTGGATGGATTCGGGGGGAGCGGCCTCGTACTTTTCCCTCGCGAAGTCGTAGAGGCTGAGATCACCGTGCGAGGAGAGACAGTCCATGCGGTGCAGCGCGAGGTGCTCGTCGAAGTCCGGGAGGCGGAGGAAGCGCTTGAGGGTGGATTCGCGCATGTGGAGAACGTCGCCGAAGCGCATGTGATTTTTTACGAGGGCGGTGATCTGCGCGATCTCTTCGTTGGAGAAGTGGAGGCGCTGGAGGATCTTTTCGGCGATGCGGACGCCGACCTCGACGTGGCCGTTGAAGCGGATGCGGTCGTTGGGGTTAGCGGGGTCTGGAGCGCGGAAGGTTGCGGGTTTGCCGACGTCGTGGAGGAGGGCGCCCCAGGCGAGGGTGGACGAGGCTCCGGCGGGAAGTTTTTCGAGGAGGAGGAGGGTGTGGATCCAGACATCGCCTTCGGGGTGGTACTCGGGCGGCTGCTGGACGCCGTGAAGTTTTGTGATCTCAGGCAGGATGTGGGGAAGCAGGCCGAGCTGGTCGAGGAGTTCAAAGCCAGGTCGGGCGCCGCCTTCGGTGAGGATGAGGGTTGTTTCGTCGCGGATGCGCTCGGGGCTGACAACGTTGATCTGCGCTGCAAGCTGGCGGATGGCGGTAGCCGTTGCTGGCTCGATGGCGAAGCCGAGCCGAGCGGCGAAGCGGACGGCGCGGAGCATGCGCAGCTTGTCTTCGGTGAAGCGCTGCAAGGGGTCGCCGATGGCACGCAGGGTGTGGGTAGCGAGGTCGTCGCGGCCGCCGACAAAGTCGAGCGTGGCCTGGGCAGCGTCGCCCGTTCGTTCGTAGATCTCGGGGTCGAGCAGCATGCCGTTGATGGTGAAGTCGCGGCGGAGAACGTCTTCGCGGGGATCGGTTGAGAATCGGACGGCGTCGGGACGGCGGCCGTCGGTGTAGGCTCCGTCGTGTCGGAAGGTGGCGACCTCGGTGGAGGTTCCGTCGGAACCGTCGTTGGGTTCACAGACGAGGACAACACCGAAATGTGCTCCTACAGTGAGGGCTTTCTTGCCGGGAAAGAGGCCGAGGACGACGTCGGGGGTGGCAGAGGTGGCGACGTCGTAGTCCTTGGGAGTGAGGCCGAGCAGGAGATCGCGTACGCAGCCGCCAGCGAAGTAAGCCTCGTGGCCTGCGGTGCGTAGTGTCTCGGCGATGTTGCGGGCTGCGAGGTACTTCGGGTTCGCTGACTCGGCCATCTCAGTCCCCTATGATAAAGAGATGCGCGATGCGAGCCACAATGACGAACCGAAAGGCCTGATTCTGGCCATCGAGAGCTCGTGCGATGAGACGGCTGCGGCGGTGGTGCGCGGTGGATGTGAGGCGCTGTCGAATGTGGTGGCGTCGCAGATGAAGCTGCATGCCAATTACGGCGGCGTAGTTCCGGAGCTGGCATCGCGGGAACACTTGCGCAATATAGTTCCGGTGGTACGGGCGGCGATGGAGCAGGCGGGAGTGTCGCTTGATGATGTGGATGCGATTGCCGTCACCGAAGGGCCGGGGCTTGCCGGTGCGCTGCTGGTGGGGATTACGTATGCGAAGGCGCTGAGCTTCGGGCTGGGCAAGCCGTTGATCGGGGTGAATCACCTGGAGGGTCATATCCACGCGGTGCTGATGGAGGCGCGGCAGCGGGCTGAGAGCCCGATGGAGCTTCCGCTGCTGGCGCTGGTGGTCTCGGGCGGTCATACGCACCTGTATCTTGCGGAGCAGCGAGGCGAGGGCGGCTGGCGTTATCGCAATGTGGGCCGCACGGTGGATGATGCGGCGGGCGAGGCGTACGACAAGGTGGCGAAGCTGCTGGGACTGGGGTATCCCGGAGGGCCGTGGATCGATGTACTGGCGAGGCGCGGGAATCCTCAGGCGGTGCCGTTCCGCTTCGGGCAGATCAAGCCGCGTGCGCATCGCGAGGGAATCTCGCTGTCGAACAAGAAGGCCCCTGCAAAGGGGTCGGGAGATGTAGCGAGCTTCAACTTTTCGTTCAGTGGGATCAAGACAGCGGTGCTGCGCTACATTGAGACGCACGAGATGCGCGGGAGCGCGGAAGCGCGGCGTGGGGTGCTGGCGGAGCATCCGGAGTGGAAGCCGGGGTCGGAAGAGACGGCGGCGCTGTGCGATGCGGAGACGCTGGACCTGATTGCGTCGTTCCAGCATGCGGTGGTGGGGAACCTGCTTCGCCAGACATTCGCTGCGGCCGAGAGGTTTGGCGCGCGGGGCGTTGTCGTCTCCGGAGGCGTTGCGGCGAACAGCGAGCTGCGGCGGAGGTTTCAGGCGGAGGCGCACCGACGCGGGTTGCCGGTGGCCTTTCCTTCGCTGGCGCTGTCGACCGACAATGCGGCGATGATCGCGGCAGCGGCGTGGCCGAAGTTTGTCGCAGGCGAATTTGCCTCCGAGGCGCTTGGGGCGACGCCTCAGCTTCGACTGGGTGGAGCTTAGTTGGTTCCTGCGGTGACAAGCAGCTCCCGGGGATCGGCTAAAATCAACAGGGAAATTCCAAACGGGAGAGGTCTGCACCGCGCTGCGTGCTCGGCTGCGACAGGACAAAAGCGCACGTGGCAACGATGGAACTCTTCAACACCCTGGGCGGCAAGGTCGAGACACTGGAACCGGTGGGCGCGCCTGAGCTGAGAATGTATTGCTGCGGGCCAACGGTCTACGACTACGGCCACATTGGCAACTTCCGTACCTTTCTGCATGTAGACGTGCTGCGGCGTTTCCTGCGCCAGCAGGGGATGACGGTGAAGTTCGTGATGAACATCACCGATGTGGATGACAAGATCATCCGCAACGCCGCCGCGGCCAGCAAACCGATCGCCGACTACACGGAGAAGTACGAGCGCGCGTTCTTTGAGGACTCGGACGCGCTGAGCATCGAGCGGCCGGAGCTTGTGGCCCGGGCTACCGATTGCATCCCGGACATGGTGACGCTGATCGAGAAGCTGGCGTCGGAGGATATCGCGTACCAGACCGAGGACGGCAGCTGGTACTTCCGCATTGCGCGCTTCCCGGAGTACGGCAAGCTGTCGCGGAAGGACTTTGATGGGATTGAGGACGGCGCGCGGGTAGACGTCGACGAATACGAGAAGGATGCGGCAAGGGACTTCGCCCTCTGGAAGGCGTGCAAGCCCGGAGAACAGAGCTGGACGACGGCGCTGGGCTGTGGAAGGCCGGGATGGCATATCGAGTGCTCCGCGATGGCGACCAAGTATCTGGGCGAGGCGTTCGATCTGCACTGCGGCGGCGAAGACCTGATGTTTCCGCACCACGAGAACGAGATCGCGCAGTCGGAGTCGGCGACGGGACACGCCTTTGCGCGGCACTGGATGCATGTGCGCTTCCTTCTGGTGGAAGGGCGCAAGATGTCGAAGTCGGAGGGAAACTTCTACACCCTGCGCGATCTGCTGCTGAAGGGATATCGCGCGTCGGCGATCCGTTTCCTGCTGATCTCGGTTCCGTACCGGCACCAGATGAACTTTACGTTCGAGTCGCTGACGGAATCGACCAATGCGATCGACCGGCTGCGCACGTTTCACCAGCGAATGCTGAAGGGCGGGTTTGCCGAGGGGATAGACGATGCTTTGGCTGCGGCTACCGCGAAGGCGGAGCAGGGGTATACGGCCTCGCTCGCTAACGACCTGAACACGGCGGAGGCGCGGGCGGCGGTCTTTGAGCTGGTGCGGGCGGCGAACTCGGCTGCGGACGCGGGCACGCTTCGGGCCGGAAATGTCGATGAGATTCTGCGGGTGCTGGAGCTGTTCGACGGGGTCTTTTCCGTTCTGAAGGACAATGACGCCGAGATCACGCGCGCTGCCCTGACATGGGCCGAGGCCGAGGGCCGGCTGGGTGAGGCGGCACCGGAGTTGGTGACGAACCTGGCGCAGTCGGACGCGGAGATTGAGGCCCTGGTTGCAGAACGCACCCAGGCCAAAAAATCACGTAATTTCGCCCGCGCGGACGCGATCCGTAACGATCTGTTGGGCAAGGGCATCCTGATCGAGGATTCGAAGGACGGGGTCCGCTGGCGGAGAAAATAGCTTGGAACGGTCTGACAAGCTAACCACTCGAGTTTCCACGCGTCCTTAAAATTATGTACAATTCCGGATACGATTCCGGTGGGCGAGGCAAACGAACCTGCTGGGGTTTATCCAAAGAAACAGGAGAAAACCGCGAATGAAGACCTGGACCCGCCCTGATTTTAAAGAAGTTAGCCTTGCTTGTGAGATCAACTGCTACGCCCCTGCAGAACGCTAAAGAATGTTTCTGTTCAAAATGCTGGGGACTGCCGCCGGTGGCGGCGTTCCCCAGTGGAACTGTGCCTGCCAGTTTTGCGAGCTGAGCAGGTCTGCGCCCCAAAGCGTGCCACCCCGCCTGCAGCTGCAGGCTATCGTCTCTGGCGACGAAGAAAAGTGGTTTCTGCTGAATGCCTCGCCTGATCTTCGCTTTCAGATAGAAGCGAACTCCGAGCTGCAACCTTCCGCAAAATATGGCCGCCGCAATACGCCGATCGAAGGCATTGTGTTGACCACGGCGGACCTTGACCAGGTGCTGGGAGTCCTGCTGCTCAGGGAGTTTCAGCCGCTTACGATCTATGCGACGCGGCTGGTGCGGAAGACGCTCGAGGCAAATAGTTTTTTCCGCATGCTTGAGCGGGTTCCCAATCAGCTGACGTGGATCGAGATCGTTCCCGGCAGAAGGTTCGCTCTGGGTGAGTCCGGGATCGATTGCACCCCGGTTCCCTTGGCGGGCTCGCTGCCATTCTATGCGCGGGAGCTTGATACGGGAGAGGCAGGACAGGCGAGTTTAGGGCTGCTGCTGGAGAAAGATGGCCGCCGGGTGGCTTACACTCCATCGGTTCCTGAGATCACGGAAGAGCTTCGGGCAATTTACCGAACCTGCGATACGGTGTTGGTGGACGGTACCTTCTGGAGCGATGCGGAGTTGAGCCGTACGCACTCCGGCACTCCGCTGGCACGATCCATCGGACATGTGCCTCTCAGTGGCGAGGACGGAACGATTGCACTGCTGGCGGACATAGACTTTTCTCGCCGGGTCTTCGTCCATATCAACAACACCAACCCGATTCTCGACAGCCGAAGCGCGGAGTATCGTGCTGTTGTGGACGCGGGATGGCAGGTGGCTCACGACGGATGGCAAGTGGATCAATGACGATGACGACTGTAGTTGTAGAGACGAACCTGCTTTCGCGCCAGGAGCTGCGAGACCGGTTGCAGGCGGTGGGAGATAGCCGCTACCACCATCGCCATCCCTTTCACCTTCGCATGCACAGGGGCGAGTTGACGCGCGGCCAGCTGCAGGCCTGGGCGCTCAATCGCTACTACTACCAGAGCCGTATTCCCATCAAGGATTCGCTCCTTCTGGCCAAGAGCGATGATCCGGCGTTCCGGCGCGCGTGGCGAAAGCGCATCCTCGACCATGATGGCGACAAGGATGGTTATGGCGGTGTCGAAAAATGGATTCAGCTTGCCGAGGCCTCCGGTCTTCGCCGCGAACAGGTGATTCCATGCACCGGCGTTCTGCCCGGCGTGCGTTATGCCGTAGACGCGTACCTCGCGCTGGTTCGAGATAACTCCCTGTTGATTGCGGTCGCCTCCTCGCTGACCGAGCTGTTTTCACGCGACCTGATCTCGCTGCGCATGGACCAGATGCGCCTGCATTATCCCTATCTGACTCCCGGGCTGGCCTACTTTGTAGGCCGTCTGACTCAGGCTCCGGAAGATGCGACCTTTGCTCTCGACTATGTTTCGACCCATGCGGCTACGCGAGCACAGCAGGAGCAGGTGATCCAGGCTTTGGAGGCAAAGTGCGCGATCCTGTGGGCGCAGCTTGACGCAATCGACTATGCCTATGTGGTGCCTGGCAATATTCCCCCGGGCGCCTTTGTTCCGGACTGCGATTGAACGACGAAGAGGTTTGTCCATGGATCTGAATTCGACCCCGCGACTGGCTCCGGGATGCCGCCTGCATCCGACCGAAGCCGTTCTGCTGATTCCAGAAGGCACGCTTAACCTTACGGGCCCCACCCGCGAGATTCTCGCGAAGCTGGATGGAACGAAAAACGTAACGGAAGTTGTTACAGACCTGCTCCAGCAGTACGAGGGAGCGGATGCGAACGAAGTGCAAAGCGATATTTTGAGTCTGTTGAACCGGCTGGAACAGCGGGGAGTTGTGAGGGTCTGAGTACGATGTCGTCGAATTCTTCATCGTCGGTTACTGGTTCACCGCTGTCGCTTATCGCGGAGGTGACGCATCGGTGTCCATTGCATTGCCTCTACTGCTCGAATCCAGTGGAGATGCAGCGCGCGGAATCGGAGCTGTCGACGGATGACTGGAGACGCGTCTTCCAGCAGGCAGCGGAGATGGGTGTGCTGCACCTGCATCTTACCGGCGGCGAGCCTCTCGCGCGCAGGGACCTGCCGGAGCTGATTCGAGCGGGCCGCGAAGCCGGACTCTACGTCAACATGATTACTTCGGGAGTGGGCCTGACGGAAGAACGCCTCGCTACCCTGGTGGAGGCTGGGCTCGAACACCTGCAACTCAGCTTTCAGGATCTCGACGAAGTTTCGGCGAACCATATTGCAGGGACGAAGGCGCATGCGATCAAGCTGGCGCTGGTGCCTGTGCTGAAGCGGTTTCCGCTGGCGTTCACGATCAATCTTGTCGTTCACCGGATGAATCTCGACCGGCTGGAGGAGTTTATTGCGCTGGCCGAGGACCTCAATCCCGATCGCCTGGAGATTGCGCATGTTCAGTATTACGGCTGGGCTCTGAAAAACCGCTCACTGCTGATGCCGACAGAGGACCAGGTGCAGCGGTCGCTGCCGATCGTCGATGCGGCAAGGCAGAGGCTGAAGGGGCGCATTCATCTCGAGGCGGTCTTCCCGGATTACTTCGGCAGCTTTCCCAAGGCATGCGTTGGAGGATGGGGCCGGCAGATGATGTTGATCGATCCGGCGGGACAAGCGCTGCCTTGCCACTCCGCGGCGATCATCCCCGGCCTGAGCTTCGACACTGTTCGCGAACACGACCTCGCGTGGATTTGGGAGTCGTCGTCGGCTTTTCAGCGTTTCCGGGGAGACGCGTGGATGTCTCCGACCTGCCTCGCATGCCCCCGAAAAGAGCAGGACTTCGGTGGGTGCCGCTGCCAGGCGTTCCTGATGACCGGCGACCCGGACGCGATCGACCCAGTGTGCAGCTACAGTCCTCATCACGGCCTTTTACAGAGCCTTCGCGTCTCCGATCCCGAGGTGCTTCCGATCTGGAGAGGCTAGTGCGGGGACGATGGCTGCACTAGCCTTCTCTCGTCTACAAGTTTGTTGCCTGGCACCTCGTGAGGTCTTTGCAACTGCGGCACTGCCTGCAAAAGCTATGGTTCAGCAGGTGCGCCGCGACCAGCATGGCCGACCCGGTGACGCTGAGGATGAGTTCCAGCGAGTGGCTTAGCGTCTCTCCTGCCCAGGCAACGATCAGGATCAGCGAAATTCCGGCACCGATGAGGGCCAGAAGCGAGTGGCGGCGGTGGATGCGATATCCCGGAGCGAATGCCGCTGCTCCCAGCATGACGATGCCGATCGCGAGAGCGCGGTGAAACCACGCGTCTCCCGGAAGATAAGGAATGATGTCCGGGAAGAGGCTGATCACGACAGGCGTGAGCAGGCAGTGGATAAGACAGACGCCGGAGGCGGCAGCGCCGGCGAGGTCGGCATAGCGCCGCAGATGCGTCTGCGACGAGTGCAGGAGGGTGCCCATCAGTTCTTGTTCCTTCTGTGTTTTGCTGGTGCAGAAAAGAAGGGAGAGCGCGGAAACAGTAGCAGAACGCGCTCTCCCTGAATTGATTGATTGGATTGATTTAGAAGCTGTAGCTGATCTCTCCAGTGATCGCACGTGGAGTGACGTAGTGGGTTCCCGAGAAGGTCGACAGGAAGTTGTAGAGAGCGTACTTGTTGGTCACGTTCACGGCGGTTACGCGCAGACCCACCTTCCGCTTATCGCCGTGAAAGAGATTGTCCTCACCAAGTGCGATGTCGAACAGGCTGCGAGGCTGAACGCGGGGCGGGTTGTGGTCGTCGTTTTCTGTTCCGGGGGCGGGGATGCTGAGCAACGACGAGGTGAGCTGCGATGCGAGGCAAAGGCCGGGCAATGCCGTTGTCGGCGTTGCTTTTACACCGCCGCATGCCAGACCAGCCTGGAACTGCTGGTCGGCTGTCAGACTGGAGAGGTTGATCGCCGGCTGGCCATTGATCGTCAACGGGGTCCCATTGTTGTCGAACGAGAAGCCTGCGCATCCGCTGTTGGGGTCGGTGACGTTGTAGCAGGGAGTTGCTCCTGCCACGAGACCGCTGTCGTAGCGCCAATTGAAGCCGAACCACGTGCTTTTGCGGAAGGGCAGAGTGTACTGCAGGTGCGCGGTCTCGTTGAAGCGCTCGTCGTGGTCGATGCGGAAGGGGTAGTTGGAGCCGGGCGTTCCGGGGGTTGCGCCGACTCCGCCGACCTGCGGGTTGAAGAAGCGTGCGGCGACCGAAGACATGACGACGAAGGCGCTGATGCCGTGCGTCTCAGGAACGTTGGCGCGCAGGGCGAAGCCGGGAATCTTCGAGTTCTTCCACTCGATGGGGAAGGTGATGGGCGTGGCGCCGAAGACCGAGAAGTCGTAGGCGTTGTGCGTGTACTTCCAGATGTACTCGGCGCTGACGACGAGGTGCTTGCTGAAGGCCTGCTGGAAGCCGGCGTGGAACTCATTGCGCATGCCGGGGTTGAAGGGCGCGGGCGTGCAGGCGCCGAGTGTCTCGAAGATTCCCTGAATGACGGGGTCGTAGCAGCCGTTGGTGGAGAGAACGAGGTTCTCGTTGAAGGGAGTCTCCTGCACACGGGCGTAGGAGACGCGGAGGACGGTGTTGGTCTTCTTGATGTTGTAGGAGATGCCGACGCGGGGCTCGATCATGCGCTGAATGGCGAGGCCGTTGTAGAGGTCGCCGCGAATGCCGAGGTTCAGCAGCCAGTTGCCTTTGGTGATCTGATCCTGGGCGTAGAGCGCGAGCTGCTTGACGTCAGTCTGTCCGTGCCAGAAGTAGTTGGTTCCGCCGCGAGTGAGATCGTACGGGAGTAGAACAGGATTGAAGGCGCCGTTGGCGGCGAGGCCCGCGCCAGCGCACTGCGCCGGATCGTTGAAGCCATTCGCCGGAGTGCCGTCGGCATCGACGCATGGGGCGTTGAGGGCGGGGTCGACAAGGCCGGTGTGCAGGTTCTCGCGAAGGAAGGTCTGCTGATAGAGAATGCCGGCCTTCACGTTATGCATGCCCTTCGTCCAGGTGAGATCGGCGTGCGCGCCCGTGTTGGTAAGGGTGCGATACTGCTGCACGGTCTCCTGCTGGATGGGGCCGAGATCGGCCAACGGGTTGTTGCTGGGGATGTAGTTGTAGCCATCGCGGCGGATGTAGACGCCGAGATTGGCGACGGTGTTGGGGTTGATGATGTGCGTCCAGGTGGGCGCGATGTTGTAGGTCTCGATCTTCGACCGCTGGTCGGTGGGTCCGACGGAGTTGCCGAACTGGTCGAGGACATTCATCGTGTCGAAGGCATTCGGCGTCTGGAACCAGGAGCGCGTGTACTGCAGGTTGGTGTGCAGCGAGTCGGTGTCGTTGAACTGGTAGTCGACGCGGTCGAAGACGTTCTGCTGGTTGCCCTTGTCGTGCAGGGTCTGGAACTCGGGGCCGTCGAGGAATCGTCCGGTGTTCAGGCCGCTGACTGCGACGAAGTTGCCCCAGCGCTGTCCGCCGTAGGCGAGGTTGGCGTCGAGGCTGGTGGTTCCGAAGGTTCCGTAGTCGAAGGCGATGGAGCCGTGCGGTGTGGTGACGCCTTGTCCGGAGCGCGTGGTGGCCACGATGACGAGGCTGGTCTTGTCGCCGTACTCCGCAGGTGGAGCACCGCCGATCACCTCGAGCGACTGAATTGCGTCTGAAGGCACCTGGTTGGAGAAGACCTTGCTCTGCTGGTCGGTGATGGGCTGGCCATCGATGGAGAAGGAGTTCTCCGCGTGATCGCCGAGGCCATGGAAGAGACCATTCGAGTCGGCTGCAACGCCCGGCGACGACAGCGTCACGATGGAGCTGAGCGAGGAGGACTGGCTCTCGACGGGCATGTGGTCGATGGTCGAGCGGTCGACGTCGGTGTGGAAGGTCGAATCGTTCTCGATCAGGTCAGACCCGCTCTCTACCGTCATCGTTGACGATGACCCGGCCACGGCGAGCTTGACAGGAACAACAATAGGCACGATCGCGCTGATGTCGATAGACTTCGATGCGGGACCGAAGCCCTCTGCCGTTACATTGATGCGATAGGGATTGAACGGAACGTTATAGAAGCGGAACTGTCCGGAGGCATCGCTGGTGGCCGTGCGGGTGTAGCCGCTTACGTGATTGGTAATTTCTACCTTGGCGCCGGGAACAACGGCTCCGGTGGGGTCGGTAACCGCTCCGGAAACAGTGCCGGAGTTACTTTGATACGCGTGCGCGTACGGGAGAAGCGCTGCAAAGAAGACAAACAGCGAGATGGAGAAAATCCAGGGAAGGGACCTGCGCATGAGAAAGAACTCCTGTCGAACCTGAGAAGAAAGCGCATTCGAATACGACTCCGAAATGCATCACAGGTAGGCGAACTGTCCGGGGTGCTATTGCTTTCAGAACGTCGGCTACCTGCAGGGACTAGGCGTGATTCTGGACAGGTGGAGGACGGCTGGCCATCTCGAAGCGCCACCGAAAGATGCGAGCTGCCTCGGCCGCGACAGAATCGAGACGCTGAATCGCAAGCATCGGTTCCGGTGCGAAGTAATCTGGCGTCGCGAGTGCCGAATGCATCGCCACGCACAGGGGGCAGTGGTCGTCGGGGGACGGGCCATTATGGTGAGAGCCCTGCTTCAGGGCGGAAAACTCGGCGTGGGTATGAGAGACCTGGGCCGTGCTCATGACGCAAACAACCAGCACGCAGACGACGGCAAGCACCTGCAGCCAGATAGGCCGGTGCTCTCGTAATCCGAGTTGAGAGAGCTCGCGCATGAAAGAATGTCTCTTCCTGTTTAGCACAGCCTGTCGACAATGCCAAAATCGCACGTCAAGATGCTCGTTTTGCACCCTGGACGCGCGTCTAAGGAAGCGCTGGCACTACACTGTGGAATCAGGTCTATGGGTAAGACGAAACGAGTACACACAAAGTTCCTTCTGATTTTACTCCTCTTTGCGGGGTGGTTCCCGGCAACGGCCGTGCTGACGGCCCAGTCGCCGCGGCAGACGCCGCTTCCGGCCCCGGACGCTGCGTCGCCCCGTCGCACGCGCCTGATCCTCAAGGACGGTAGTTACCAGATCGTGATGAGCTACCGGATCGTAGGGGATCGGGTACGTTACATCTCGGCGGAACGGGGCGGAGCAGAGGAAGAGATCCCCTCAGCGCTGGTCGACTTTGAGGCGACCACTCGATGGGAGCGAAGCCATGCGCAGCCGGACGCCTCACAGAGTCCCGGGACCGCCCCGGCGATCGACCCTGAGCTGCTGAAGGAAGAGGCCGACCGCGCCGCCATGACGCCCGAGGTCGCGAAGGACCTGAGGCTACCCGATCTGGACAACGTGCTCGCCCTCGATACCTTCCGAGGCCAGCCGCAGCTGGTTCCTCTTCCGCAGTCCGATGGGGAGCTGAACCACAAGACGGCGCACAACATCCTGAAGGCGGTGGTCAATCCGCTGTCGAGTCCCCATCAGCTGGTTCAATTGAAGGGAGAGCGTTCGATGGTGCAACTGCACGTTGATCAACCGGTGTTCTACATCCGTCTGGGAGAGGCCGCGGCCCCGAGCGGCAGCGCTCCCCTTACGGTGGACACCCACGGCGCCTCGACTGCGATGAAAGAAAATCCCGGCGACCCGCGGGCCAGCCGTTATGTGGTCGTGCGCGCCGACGTGCGAACCGGATCGCGCATTGTGGCGTCGTTCAAGATCAGCATGTTGGGAAATGTGCAGCAGGATGAGGACCTGGTGGAGACGTCGGTGGAGGTACTTCCGGGAGATCACTGGATGAAGTTGACCCCTCGTCAGTCGCTGACGTTCGGCGAGTATGCGTTGCTGGAAGTGCTCTCGGACCGCGAGGTGAACCTGGGCGTCTGGGACTTTGGGATCCATCCCACAGCTCCGGCTAATCGCGATGCCATTCTTCCCCAGCCGAAGCGGCCTTTTGCGCTCTCACCGCGCCGGCCGGATCAGTGAGTCAGCGTGAGGAGCGGATGGCCGTGGGGACGTTTGCCCGCTCCATCAGAAGGCCTCGACCCGCGACCGCTACATTATCGCGTGTGGTCTTGGCTTCGTACATCATCTCGTCGGCGGAGCGAAGAATCGTCTGGACGTTGTTGCCGTCCTCTGGAAAAGTCGCAAGACCAAAGCTGCCCGAAAGCTTGAGCGAGAGCCCTGCTCCTTGAAGCAGCGGAGTTCGGCGAAGATCTTCACAGAGGGCCAGGGTTGTGCCGGTCGCGGCAGCCTTGCCCATTCCCGGAAGCAACGCCACAAATTCATCTCCCCCATAGCGAAAGGCGGAGTTCGCCGGACCGAGGGAGCGCCGCATGAGGTTACCGACCTCGGCGAGCAGCCGGCTGCCGATGAGGTGACCGTGAGTGTCGTTCACCGATTTGAAGCGGTCAAGATCGACAAAGACAAGGCTGAACTCTTTGCGCTGCGCCACCTGTTCCTCAAGCATCGTGTAGAGGTGCCGCGCATTGAACAGGCCAGTGCAATCGTCGGTAATGGTAAGTTCCTGGATCAGCGTCATCGACTGCGCGTTCTGGATCGCGATCGCGGCGTAATCGCAGAGGATACGAAGAAAAGAGATGGAATATTCCGAGAGCAGGTCCAGCTTGCTGTTCAGAAGCTGAATGACTCCCAGCGTCTTTTCTCCTGAACGCACCGGAACGCAGGCGATCGACTGGATATTGAGATCGGGGTGCTTGGCGGAGAAGGCAGCCCAGTGCGGATCGAGCTTTACGTCGGGCACGACGAGGGGATTTCCGGTCGCGGCGACCCAGCCGGCCACGCCTTCTCCCATGGGAACACGAAGCCCGCGGAGCGTTTCGGCATTTTCCCCGACCGCGATCGCGTAGTAGAGCTGATTACTCTTCTCGTCGACCATGAGCATCGACCAGCGTTCGGGTCCGAAGAAGTGCGCCATCTTGTTCATGATGACGCTGAGGATCTCTTCGAGCTCGAGACTCGCCGTGAGGGCGCGCGCCACATCGTGGAACACCCGGAGGTGATCCATCTGGCGGCTGTCAATGACCTCAAACTGGCGCCGGTCTTTTAGCACAGGTCCCTTGGATTCAATTTGTTATGTCACTCCTAAAGACCAGGAGTCGAATTTTTTGTTTCTGATAAAGCGAGAAGAATAGTTCTTAGCCACCAATATGAACCATGTTTCGGGAGGGCTTCTCGAAACCGGGTTCTCCGATGTGGTGACGTTCTTCCTTATCAAGGACGACTTTACGCGTATACGCAGCAAGTTCCTCATCGGTTCCACCGCGCAGCATCCGTCCATAAAGATCATGATCGCTCTGTGAGAACAGACAGGTGCGGAGCTTGCCGTCGGACGTGATTCGGATGCGGCTGCAGTGTCCGCAGAAGGGATTCGAAACCGGAGCGATGATACCGATCTCACCGAGTCCGTCATCGAAGGTAAACCGTCTGGCGGTCTCGCTTGCAACATGCCGCGGCAGCTCAACCAGGGGTCGAAAGGCCCTCAGGCGCTCAAGGACCTCTTTCATGGGAACTACGGTTTCGGGCTTCCAGCTGCGATCCTCCTCGAGTGGCATGAACTCGATGAAGCGCACGATAACCCCTTCGCGACGGGAGAACTCCCCAAAGGCTTCAATCTGGTGATCGTTAAAGCCGCGAAGCAGAACACAGTTGATCTTGACAGGTCCTAAACCGACGTCCGTCGCCTTACGTACGCCTGCGAGAACGCGTTCGAAGCTCCGTGGAACCCGGGTGATCGCGGAGAAGGTTTCGGGCTCGACGGCATCCATGCTAACGGTGACCCGGCTCAGTCCCGCGTCCTTCAGCGGGGCCGCCAGAGTCTCCAGAAGGTGACCATTGGTGGTGAGAGCGAGATCGAGGGGCGGTCCGGACTCGGTTGGAGAACCATCGGGGAGGAAAGCCGTGCGCAGGGTTGAGAGCTCACGCACCATGTCAACCAGGCCCGATCTTAGAAGGGGTTCGCCGCCCGTCAGGCGGACCTTTTCTACGCCGAGGGAGACCAGGATGCGAACCATCCGAAGATAGTCGTCAATGGCAAGCTCGGTGTACTGTGCACCTTCATTGCCGGTGCGGCAGTAAACGCATCGGTAATTGCAGCGATCGGTGACGGAGAGGCGCAGATCTGTGATAGCGCGTCCGAACCGATCGCGCAGGCGGCCCTGCTCCAAACGATTGGTCGCTATCGGATCCCCGATTTCATTTCGAATCTGCAGGGGTAGGGAGATGGTCGCCATGGCCCTCTTCTTTAATCCATTCGATGCGCGTGGCCGAGAAGTGAAGCAAATGATGCAGATTCCAGTATAGAGGCCCATAGAAAAAAAGCCCGCGGAATTAGGACCAATATGGGGAAAATCAGTCCGAGCAGGCAGACAACCATTGTTTTCCACAAAAGCCGTTAGGATTTTGCAACAAGAACGGCTTTCGTCAGCTCCGGGACAATCTCAAAGAGGTCCCCCGCAACACCATAGTCTGCTACCTCAAAGATGGGGGCGTTCTCGTCTTTGTTGATCGCGATGACGGCCTTCGAGCCCTTCATGCCCACCAGGTGCTGGATGGCCCCGGAGATGCCGATGGCAAGATAGAGCTTAGGAGACACCGTCTGGCCGGAGCTCCCAACCTGCCGCTCCATGGGGAGCCAGCCGTTATCGCAGATGGGGCGGGATGCGGCCAGCTCGGCTCCCAGCGCCGTGGCAAGTTCTTCCACGATGCCGAGGTTCTCCTGCTCCCCGATTCCACGTCCCACCGAGACGATCACGGGTGCGGAGGAGAGATCGACTGTCTGGGCAGACTCGCGGAATGGCTCGCCTGGTTTGCTGCGCAGCTGTTCGGGCGATAGCTGAGCCGTAAAGCCTTCGATTGTCGAGGTTCCCCCTTCGACTGCATCGGCGCGGAAGGTTCCTGCCTGAACGGAGACGAAGCAGGGACCTGAGGCTGTGTGGCGGTAGTCGGCATTGAGCCGGCCCTGGAGGAGCTGGCGAACGAAGACGGGGCCTTCGTGAATGGCGATGACGTCGCTGATCAGAACCTGTTGAAAGCGGGTAGCAAGCGCAGGCGCGAAGTCCCGCACCTGGTAGGTGTGAGGGAAGAGAACATACGCGGGTTGAACCTGCTTGATGAGCTGCTCAAGCGCCGCGAGATGACCGTCGGAGGTGTAAGTCCCCAGCAGATCGTGCTGCACGGCATACGCCTTTGCGAGCTTCTTTGTGGCAAGCTCCGCGGCCAGAGAATCGACGCCTGCTCCAATGACGACGGCAGAGCACTCGGCTTGCAGGCTGGCGGCAAGCTGCTGGCCTGCGGCGAGAGCCTCGAAGCTCATACGATTCCACGTGCCGGCGCGCTGCTCCATTACGACGAGAACTCCGCTCATATCACCCTCACCTCGAACTTCAGCTTTTCCACGATCTTTGCCGCGATCTCCGCCGGCGAACCGGTCAGCATCTCGGTCTTCTTCTGTTTCTCGGGCAGGTAGACCCGATCGAGCGTTACGGCAAGCGTGCCTGGAGCCGCTGCCGCCGCTACCGCCTTCAGCTCTTTCGTCTTTGCCTTCTTGATGCCCATCAGCGTGGCGTAGCGCAGTTTGTTGCCGCCGGATTGGATCGTGAGCAGCGCAGGAAGCGGCATCTCGACATGCTGGAACCAGCCATCTTCGAGCTCACGTTTGACTTTGAGGCCGGCAGCCGTGGGCTCCACCTGCATGATGATGGTTGCGTGTGGAATCCCGAGCAACTCGGCCACAACAACGCCTGTCTGCCCCAGGCCGAGATCATCGGACTGGAGGCCGGTGAGGATGAGGTCGGGCGATTCGGCCTTGATGGCATCGGCGAGGATGCGGGCGACACCTAGCGTATCGAGGGAGCCGAGGTCGTCAAGCTCGATGTGAATGGCACGATCGGCGCCTTTCGCCAAAGCCTCGCGCAACGTGCTTTGTACTCGCTCCGGACCGGCGCAGACCACGATCACCTCGCCGGTGCCGTTCTTCTCCTTCAGCTGCAACGCCTCTTCGAGCGCGTAGGCATCCGGCTCGTTGATGGTGTAGCTGAGGTCGTTCTCATCGATCCATTTGCCGTCGGCGGCGATGTGGACAGGGGCATCGCGTTCGGGGACCTGCTTGATTGCTACGACGATCTTCAATGCACTCCTCCTGAATCTGTTGGCAGGGATTCTCTCTGTGTCTGCGATGCCGGCAGGGCACGGGCGGTCAGCTGTGCGATATCGAGCAACTGGGGCGGTGTATCGCTGACTGCTGTCAGTGCGTCGCGGAACATGGTGTTGCAGAACGGACAGGCGGTTCCGACGATCTGGGCTCCGGTTCCGGCAAGCTCGCGAGCACGAACATGACTGACGCGCTCGCCCTGCTCTTCGCCGAGGAAGGCCAGGCCGCCGCCGGCCCCGCAGCAGAAACTGCGTTCGTGCGAACGCGGTGCCTCGACCAGCAAGCCAGCCTGTGAAACCACAGCCCGCGGCTCGTCATAGATCTCCTGATAACGGCCGAGATAGCAGGGGTCGTGATACACGATGCTTTCGCCATTCTGCTTCGGCAGCCTGTCTTTGTGGCGCGCCATGAACTCGGAGTGATGCTCGATCTCGGGAGCAACGCCGAACTCCCGCCAGTCGGTGGCGATGGTGCGGACGCAGTGGGGACAGATAGCCACAATCTTCCGGACCTTCGCGGTTTCAAAGGCCTTCAGTCCATTCTCCGCGAGGGTCTGGAAGACGAGATCGTTGCCCAGCCGCCGCGCCGGATCGCCCGTGCATTTTTCTTTCTTCAGCACACCGAAGCTGGTTCCCAGATGCTGCATGACGCGGGCGAAGTCGGCGATGATCTCGCGGCCCTTCGGATCGTAACCTCCCATACAGCCAAGCCAGAGGCAATACTCCTGGGTGCCATCGAAGATAGGGAAGGCCTGCTTCTGGATAAACTTGTCCCGCTCGGTTGCGCTGAGCCCAAGGGCGTTGCCGTTCTTCTCGAGCGCGAGAAAGAGCTTGGTGCCGTAGTTGTCTTCCCAGGCGCCGGTATTGGTCGCTCCCCGCCGCAGGCCGACGATCACAGGAACGTGTTGAATTCCGACCGGGCACTGGAACTCGCAGCTTCCGCAGGTCGTGCACTCGAAGGCTGCCTCCATGCTGAGGTACTTCTCGGGCGGATTGTCCGGGGAGGCAATCCGGGATTCAGTGAGCAGCGGCGTGTCGGAGCTGGGACCGAACTCGTTCAGATATGTGCGGAGCCCGAGAATGATCTCCTTCGGGTTAAGTACCTTGCCAGTCGTCGACGCCGGGCAGTGCTCGGTACAACGGCCACACTCGACGCAGCTATAGGTCTGCAACGAGATGAGCCGGGTCAGGTCCTTACCCGCGATCAGTCCAAAGTCCTCATCGCCCGCCAGAGGCGGGATCTTCGAAAATCCGTCGCGCTTGAGAAAGACGGTCACCGGGCTCAGTACCAGGTGCAGATGCTTGGTATGCGGAATAAGCGGCAGAAAGATAAGCAGAGCCAGCGTGTGGGTCCACCACAAGGCCTTTACGGTTGTGCCACCTTCTTCGACAAAGAAAGCGGCAAGGTAGCTGACCATCAGCAGAAAGATAAGGAAGGCGATCAGACCCGATTCGTACGAGACCTTGCGCCCGAGCCAGATGGGCCGCACGAAGAATCGTCGGACGAAAAGTCCTGTGATCGAGATCGCCACCAGCAGGGCCCAGGCTGCGGCAAAGAGAAAGTAGAAGTTGCCGACAATGCTCGCTGGAGGAAGAAAGCCGATTCCGAAGCCAAGAGCCAGATGATTCAGGCTGACGAGCGCGAAGGCGAGAAAGCCCCAGAAGACGAACGCGTGGGCGAGCCCGGGCAGAGGACGCTGTTGGATCACCTTGCCCTGGCAGAGGACCTCCCAGAAGAAGTCCCAGACCCGCCGCCCGATAGGATGCAGTGAGAAGTCGACATCTCTTCGAGAGCGGAGAATCGTTCGGAGGATTGGACCGAAGCGCCAGAAGAAGAGACCGGCGGAGACAAGAATGCTTGCCACGAGCAATACGCTCTCAAGCGCAGAAAAGCGTCCGGGCTCAGCCAGGGTCGCCGAAAGCCTTAATTCGTTCTGGAAAAGGAGAATCGCACCCGCGGACCAGCGGGTACATGCCGCCAACTGAAGCGCCCCAGCAACCATCCGAACCTGTCCGCGAGCGAAACGTCCTTCGACGGTCCACCCGCTCTTTCGAACAATCTTCCGAGGCTGCCGAGCCTGCGCGTCCTAAGCTGTCGCTTAGTAGCTGATAAACTCGTTGGAGCCGCGGCGCAGACGAATCCCAGTCGTAAGGAAGATCACGGCCAGCGTTCCCGTGATTGCGTCCCAATAGACCATGGGGTGCGCCAAGCCTGGCGAAAGCGTGAAGTCCTGCCCGGCCCAGAGCGTCACCAGCGAGAAAACGATGAGGCACTGAAAGCCGACCACCAGGAAAAGCTGACCGCGACGGCGGCGTTTATCCAGGAGTTCGACCTCGTCGGGGGTCAGGTTCCGTTCTTCGATCGGCAGCAGCGTGTTAGCCATGAGTCCTTTATGTCTCCCTGCGTTTTGTTGCGGTTCGAGGAAAGGCTGCCGATGCGGCAGCAGCTCCTGCTCTATTAAAACATAGCAGCGCTCGAGCTTTCCCGTCCCGCTCCGGCACGCAGGCCGACATGGTGTTCATCCAGCAGGCGAAAGCATATCTGAACGGTCATTCATTCGTAAAGCAACGCCATAAAACTTAACAATTTACCGGAATAGTCTCGGATTTCCTCTTGGCCGGGTCTCCCGTTACAGGAAGGCCACGGACTGAATTCCCGCGACCTCGAACCGCTTGCGGCAGCGGACATTTTTGCAGCCCACCATGTCGTCGCGACGCACCATGTAGCTCTGCGCCTTGGCGTATCGCGCCCGATCGCGATCGTCGGCCCCCCGGGGGACTTGGTTCTTCTTGCGCCTCACAATCCATCCCAGTTCGTACTCCCCCTGTTGGCCGCAATGCGGACAGGTCATCGTGTGGGTCCGTTGTTCCGGACGCTCATCGAAAAAATCGCGTTCTTCCATTCTGCACCTCTCGGGTCTGCGGCTCGTCGTTCTCCGCCAGTCGCATCCTTTGTGCGGTCCGGCAGTTACCGGACCATAAGTACAAGAGTATTGCATAATCGCAGAGGGCCTCGCAGTCGTCTCAACCCGCCCATGGTGCACGGAGATGAAGAAAGCGAAGAAGCAGGTATTTTCCGCGGTGAAGGCTGTGAAGTCCAACGCACGGGACCGCGTCGGCACTCCACCTCCCGAGCGCGTTCTGCCCGATCCGAAGCAGAAGCGCACCGCGAATCCAAAACACAAAGAAACCCTTGCCGCTCTCATCAGCAAAACAGGAGAAGAAGCATGATCCGATTCCGCATCGCCGCCCTGAGTGCCGCAGTGGTCCTCACAGCGTTTAGTGAGGCGCAGACGATCCAGGTGAACAAGGAGAATCGCACCATAGCCATCACGGCAACCGATAAGGTGACTGCGATCGCCGATCAGGGGACGCTTCACATCGGCTTTATCGCATACGGTCCGGACAGCAACACGGCTTACGCGAACGGCTCGCGTCTCTCGAACGCAATCGTCAAGGCGCTGACGGATGCGGGGATCCCGAAGGATACGATTCAGAGTGAGAATCAGCAGATAGCGCCGGTGCAGAACTATCAGGTGGACAAGCTGACCGAAGCCCAGAAGGCGCAGAGGCAGTTTCAGGTTACGCAGAGCTGGACGGTGAAGACGGGAGCGAACGACGCCGCGAAGGCGCTCGATCTTGCCGTGAAGGCGGGAGCCAATCAGTCCGGCCAGATCGATTGGGGATTCAAGGATGAGAACGCTCCCGAGGTCGAAGCTGCCGCCAAGGCCCTGAAGCGCGCGCATACGCAGGCCGAGCAGATGGCGATCAGCCTGAACACGAAGCTCGGCGTTCTTCTCTACGCCAGCAATGAGGTTCAGCCCAGCGGCCCCCGGCCGATGTTCCGCAGCATGGCCGCTGCGCCGATGGCAATGGATAAGGTTCAACCGTTGGCCATCAATCCAAGGGAGATTGAAAAAACGGCGACCGTCTATGCTGTCTTCGCCATCGAATAGTGCAACGGCTCGGCCGAATATTTTAGAGAGAGAGAGATTCATGCCCCAGTACACCTATCGCGAATTGAAGCCGACCCCCGAAGCCGAGGCGACCTTCCGCCGCTGGCTTGCGCAACTTAACGAAGAGTTCAATCGGCATGAGTCGGTCGATCGCCGATCCGAAATTGTCCGCGATGAGCTTTACCAGATCTATCTGGGCAGACCCCATGGCGGCCGCACGCAGGCCACTTTGAACAGCGAGCTTGCGAGCTATACGCTGATGGAGAACTTCGATCCGCGCAACGTGACGCTGGAGCCCGAGTACTACGGCGACATCGATGCAGAAAAATACGCCATTCGAAAGCCCCTGATCTGGTTCTGGCAGATGTTCGACCGCTCTCCCCTGGGGCTGAACCACTGGCTCGGCTTCCGCTTTCGATGCATGCTGGGGCATCATATCTTCAAATCGATGGGGAAGGGAGTAAAGATCTTCCACAACGTCGAGTTCACCTACGGGTACAACCTCACAATAGAAGACAACTGCACCATCCATAAGAACGTGATGCTCGACGACCGCGGTGGAATTATCTTGCATGAAGGCACCAGTGTCTCCGACTACGCCAATGTTTACTCGCACACGCACGACATCAACGTGCAGGCAGATGTGACCAACAAGCCGACGGAGCTGGGTCCGCGGGCCCGCATCACGTACCACTCGACCGTGCTGGCTGGGGCCAATGTTGGCGAGAATGCCATGCTGGGGGCGATGGCTCTTGCCACCAAGCCGGTTCCGCCGGCAACGGTTTCCGTTGGGATTCCTGCAAAGGTGAAGCGCGAGAAGGATACATCCACGCAGCCGTAAAAGCTGCCGTTACATAGTCTTGTTTCGCTTCAAGCGGTAAGCTTATAAGCTAAAGGAATGAACCAGGACGTCGTTCTCATCCTCTTCCAAGTGGTAGCGCTTATTCTTGCCTTCAGCGTGCACGAGTGCGCCCATGCCTGGATGGCATGGCGGTTGGGAGATCCTACGGCCAAGATGCTTGGCCGCGTCACTCTGAATCCATTGAAGCACCTCGATCCTTTCGGTTCCGTGCTGATGCCATTAATCGCGCTGGTCTATCACTGGCCGCTGATCGGCTGGGCAAAGCCGACTCCCGTGACTGCACGCAACTTCAAGAACTACAAGCGCGACGATATTATGGTGACCCTTGCCGGGCCGGCGAGCAACCTTCTGCTAGCCACGGGCGCGCTGATTCTGCTGCTGATCATCAAGCACGTGGTTCCAGGCGGAGCGGTCGCGGTCTTTACCGCCATGGCGCTCGCAATGCACTATCCCGGAGTTTCAACGGAGAACCTCCCGGCGCTCTTTCCCATCGCGCTTCTGCTCTACTTCATCATCCTGATCAACCTGCTGTTGTTTGTCTTCAATCTGGTGCCGTTTCCTCCGCTCGATGGCAGCCGCATCCTGCGCCACTTTTTGCCGTACAACGCCCTCCAGGTCTATGACCGCATGGGCATGTTCGCGCTGTGGATCTTCATGCTGGTGGCCGGGGGATTCATCTTCCGGGTCTTTCTCTATCCGCTGCAATCCGCTTTTGACCGCATCCTCGCGGCTCTTTAGCCGCATGTTTCCCGTATCATCTCTATTTGAGCATCATGACCGATTCCACCCCTTCCACATCACGCCCGCGAATTCTAAGCGGCATGCGGCCCACGGGAAAGCTGCACCTGGGCAACTACATGGGTGCGCTCTATAACTGGGTGAAGCTGCAGCACGAGTACGAGTGCTACTTCTTTATCGCCGACTATCACGCATTGACGACCGACTATGCCAATACGGCTAATCTCAGGGAGAACATCCGTGAGGTGATGCTGGACTTCCTGGCTGCCGGTCTCGACCCTGCGGTCTCGACGTTGTTCATTCAGAGCGACGTGAAGGCGCACTTCGAGCTGAACTCCCTGTTCAGCATGATCACTCCTCTCAGCTGGCTTGAGCGCGTACCCACCTACAAGGACCAGCAGGAGCAGCTGAAGGAGAAGGATCTGGCCACCTACGGGTTTCTTGGATATCCCCTGCTGCAGAGCGCGGACATCCTCCTTTACAAGCCGCGTTATGTCCCGGTGGGCGCCGACCAGGTCGCCCACGTCGAGCTGACGCGCGAGGTCGCCCGGCGCTTCAACCAGTTCTTCCCCGGAGACTTTTATCTCTCGCCCGGTGCCGCTCCCTGGGAGATGGGTGCCATTCAAGAGAAGGCGCGGAAGCTGGCTGACGATAAGACGAAATCGACCTTTTCCGCGCATGAGCTTTACGAGGCCGCCCATCAGACCAGGAAGATCACCGGCTTCGGCCGCCACGAAGTTCTGCCTGAGCCCGATGTGTTCCTGACCCCATCGCCCAAGCTTCCAGGAACCGATGGTCGCAAGATGTCCAAGAGCTACCGGAATACCATCCTGCTCTCCGACCCGGAGACGGAGGTGCGCGCCAAGCTCAAGACGATGGTCACGGACCCGGCGCGCATACGTCGCGAAGATCGCGGGAATCCCGATGTCTGCCCGGTCTTCGACCTTCACAGGGTCTTCTCAACCGAACAGACGCAGCAGAATGCCCGCGTCGGCTGCACTACCGCGGGAATCGGTTGTATCGAGTGCAAAAATTGGCTTGCAGATGCGGTCGTCGAACACCTGGCTCCCATTCAGGAGCGCCGCCGCTACTACGAGTCCAACTTCGTTGAAGTAGAAGAGATTCTTGCCCAGGGAGCCGTGCGAGCCGCCACCCGCGCGAATCAAACGATGCAGGAAGTCCGCGATGCTGTAGGTCTTCGCTAACCATGACCGACGAAACTCTCCATCCCGAAGATCCGGCTGCACAGCCGGACGAGACCATCGAGACCGATACTGGGCAGTCCACCGCCGCGAGCGCAGATGCGCCGGAGCCGCATGAGCCTTTCGCCCTCAAGCACCCGGTTCCCGCGCCCGCGCCTGAGCCGAAGCGCGCCACGGCCAAAGAGAAGGAGAAGGATAAAAAGGACAAAGAGGAAGCCTCGCAGTCGCCCTTCTCCGTCACCGTCGGGCTCGTGTACGACGGTCCGCTCGACCTTCTTCTCGATCTCATCCGCAAGCAGAACATCGATATCTACGACATTCCCATCGCGCGTATCACCGAACAGTTTCTGGAATACACGCACAAGCTGCAGCAGACCGATGTGGATGCGGCCGGCGAGTTCATCTACATGGCTTCGCTGCTGATTCACATCAAGTCGAAGATGTTGCTGCCACGGGATCCCAGCGATGTCACCGGGACCGACTCGGAAGACCCGCGCCGCGAGCTGGTGGAGCGGCTGCTCGAGCACGAGCGGTTCAAGGCTGCTGCCCAGATGCTGATGCAGAAGCAGCAGGTGGAAGATGCCACGTGGACCAACCCGGGGATGCGCGATTTTCGCGAGTCTGCCGCTGCCGAACGCGAGATTGCAGCCGATACCGTAGACCTGGTCCGCGTCTTTCAGGACATCCTTGGCCGTATGCGCACGCGGCCGGTGCTCGATGTCGATGAAGAGTCCGTCACGGTTGCCCAGATGATCGACTACGTAAAGCGCCGGCTGGTGATGGAAGATAAGCCGGTCTCCCTGCGCCGGCTTCTGCACAACACGCACACCGAGCGTGCCCTGATCTGCATGTTTCTGGCGATGCTCGAGCTGGTGCGTCTGCAGGCAGTCCTGCTGCACCAGCCGATGACGGAGGGCGACATTCTCATCAAGAAGACCGACAACTTCGACCAGGTCTTTGCCGACCAGCAACAGGCTCGCGACGACTGGCGATAAGCCACAGGACGTTCCTGTCGATGCCGAATCGCCCGCGAACCACGCAGCTTCCTGCTTGTGGCTCGCGGGCAATCCGATTGTCCCGATTGCTCCTGATTGCTCCTGAAGATTCGTCTTTCCCTCTCAACGGATATCTCAACGAGAGGTCGTTGAAGTTCAGGTCAGCTCTTTTTGTTCCGACGCCGCCGAACTAATCCGGCGAGTGCGGTAATTCCGGTTCCCATCAGCGCAAGCGAAGCCGGTTCTGGCGTGGATGCGATGGTTGGGGGCAGCGTGCCGGTAAACTCCTGGTTGTGAACCTCTCCCGTCTGACCGATAGCGGCGGCGATAAAGGTTCCTGCCATCTGTCCGTTGCCACTCAGGATCGCGAACGGAGCAAGAGCCGACGCCGTGAACTGGCCATTGATCGTGACCGTGTCCGCATCGGAGAAGTTGAACAGAATGTCGCTGTTCGCGCTGCTGTCGCCGGAGTTCTGTTGGTCGTTGTAGTAGATCCCCGTCCCCAGCGTGACGTGTTCGCCCTCGACATTGATGATGATCGTCGAACCAGCCGGAGCGATGATGTCCAGCGGATGATTCGTATCGCCAAACTGCGCAGCGGTAATGTTGAAGATATTCAGCGTCGAACTCGTTCCCTTCAGGACGAAGAAGGATGGGTTGACCGAGGAGTGGTTGGTCCCGAGGACTTGGCCATTGGCCGTCAGCGCGGCCAGTGCCAGCGACTGGTTATCCAGCGTTGTGCGCAGGCTGTTGAAGTCGATGCCTGAAGAGCCCGTGCTGACACGGTGGCCGCCGCCGTTGAAATTGAAGTTGCCGTTTGTGCCGGGAGCGTAGACGTTCCCGTGGCTGTTGATGTTGAACTGCGATCCCGGATTCAGGCCGCCGGTCGAGACCAAATCGTAGGACGCCTGCGATCCCCAGGGGTCGCTGTAAAGGTTGCTTCCGATGGTCGTTCCATTCAGGACCATTCCCGCGGCTGCAACACGTCCCGTGATGTCCGCATTTGTGGAGATATTGCCGGCGATGACCGTATTTCCTTGAGAGTTAACCGTACCAAGGGCCACTAGATTGTAAGCACTAGCTACACCGAAAGGGGCTACACCGTCGGCTTTGCACACAACTGGGAGAGAACCAAGAATTACTGCAGCGAGGAAAAGGAGCTTAATCTTCATATGCCATGACATAAGGCACGCCATGGACCAAATCGCGAACCCCGGTTTTTGTCCGATTTCGCTCCCGCTGGGCCAAAACATGTCTCACGGTGTGAAAATAGTTGCACATCTGGGGATTTTTCACCTCTTCCTGGGGAAACAAATTTCCCTTTCAGCCAGTGGGATCTTTACCTACCATTCACACTCTGTTCGCAAAGCGGGCCTATCGTCATCCTCACGAATCGGGCCCTAATTCCTTCCAGGTGACAACTTATGGCAACGCCAGCCGCGCTCCCTTCAGGCTCCCTTCTCGATGAGAAGTTGAAAAAATCATCCCCCGGCCGGATCGGCAGCATTGTCTTCGGGCTTCTGCTTCTCGGTGGCATCGGCTACATCGTCAGCAAGTTGCACGAGGATCTCTCGTTCGTCCATACGGGCTCGATCTTTCCGTATTTTCTACTCGGGATTGCGCTGCTGATCGCCCTCGGCTTCGAGTTTGTTAACGGATTTCACGACACCGCGAATGCGGTCGCCACCGTCATCTATACCCATTCGCTCGAACCCCACGTCGCGGTGGTCTGGTCGGGTCTTTGGAACTTTGTCGGTGTGCTTACCAGTTCGGGCGCAGTAGCGTATTCGGTCATCACGCTGCTGCCGGTAGAGCTGATCCTCAAGGTCAGTCGGGGATCAGGTTTCGCCATGGTCTTCGCCCTGCTGGTGGCGGCAATTCTGTGGAACCTCGCGACCTGGTATCGCGGCCTTCCCGCGTCGAGCTCCCACACCATGATCGGCTCGATCATCGGCGTCGGCATCACCAACCAGCTGCTACACGGAGCCAGCGGCGTGAGCGGTGTCGATTGGGAGCAGGTAACGAAGGTCTTCAAGGCGCTACTGTTCTCGCCCCTGGTTGGTTTCATCGGTGCCGCTCTTCTATTCGGGCTCTTCAAGATACTGTTGCGCGATCCTCGCCTCTATGAGGCGCCTAAAACCACGGATCCACCGCCGTTTTATATCCGCGCCCTGCTGGTTCTTACCTGTACCGGCGTCAGCTTCGCCCACGGCTCCAACGATGGTCAGAAGGGCATGGGCCTGATCATGCTGATCCTCGTGGGGACAGTTCCCACAGCCTACGCGTTGAACCACGCCGTCACACGCTCGCAGGTCGAGACCTTTACTGCGGTCTCGCACCAGGTATCCGACTCCATCTCCCGCTACGTCGACCAGAAGGTGGTCATCGCCGAGCCTGGTCCGGAGCTTGAGCACTTCGTCTCCACCCGGACCTTCCAGCCGACGACGATGCTTGCCCTGCAAGAGACCGTTAACGACATACAGAACGAGGTCACACGGTACGGAGCCCTTAAACAGGTACCTCCCAATATGCAGTCCAACGTTCGCAACCAGATGTACCTGGTCAGCGAGACCATGCGCCTGCTGCCGAAGTATGGCCCTAAGATCTCCGACGACGACCAGAAGGTCTTTGGTAATTACAAGGTCTTTCTTGACCGCGCGACCAAGTTCATTCCCTCCTGGGTCAAGGTCGCGGTTGCCCTGGCCCTCGGACTCGGAACCATGGTGGGCTGGAAGCGCATCGTCGTCACCGTCGGTGAGAAGATCGGCAAAACTCACCTGACCTATGCGCAGGGCGCCTCGGCGGAGCTGGTCGCGATGATGACCATTCTCGCTGCCGATGGCTACGGGCTTCCTGTCAGTACGACGCACGTCCTCTCCTCGGGCATCGCCGGCACGATGGCCGCGAACAAGAGCGGGCTGCAGACCTCGACGCTGCGGGACATCGCCCTGGCCTGGGTCTTTACCCTGCCGGCCGCGGCGATCCTTTCCGGTGTTTTGTACTGGCTCTTCAATATGTTCGTGAAATAGCTCCAGATTTCGATCCAGGTGGACGATCCAAAAGGGGCGGGGAGAGACTATCCTCGCCCCTTTTGCTGTGCAAAAGAGGTCCCGAATGGCACCTTCCGGGGACACCGTACGAGGGTCATTCTTATACACTCAAAGGCAATGAGCCTGAAAGCAAAGATTGAAGCCGTCATTTACGCGTCGGAAGAACCGGTGACTCTGGCGCAGTTGATGGGCCTGCTGGGTCAGGAGGCCCAGGCAGAACTCGACCATCTCGCCCAGGCACAGCAAGCGCTTGCCCTCGAAGGCGATGGCGCGGGCGAAGCTGCCCCTCAGCAAGAGGTCGATACCGACGTGGACGGCTTGAACGGGGAGATTCTCTCCGACTCCGAACAAGCTGCACCGGATGCTTCCGAGTCTGTCGCCGCGGCCGCTGAAGTCCCGCCTGAGGCCCCTGAGGAGACCACTCAACAGAGGTCAACGCGCGAGAACAAGGAAGAGAAGGAGAAGAATCGTCGCCTCCGCGAGTACTTCCGCTCCATCCTCGCCCAGCTCGTTGCCGACTACGCGAACGGCGACCGCGGCCTTGAGATTCGTGAGGTCGCCAGCGGTTACCGCCTCGCCACCAAGCCGGAGTATCACGACGCCGTCCGGGGCTTCGTCAAATCGCTCAAACCGCCGCTGAAGCTCTCCCTGCAGGCGCTCGAGACGCTGGCCGTCGTTGCCTATAAGCAGCCCATCACCGCGCCTGAGGTCTCCGAGATCCGCGGCGTGGACTCCGGCGGCGTACTCGGCTCGCTGATGACGCGCAAGCTCGTGACCACCGCTGGACGGAAGCAGGTCATCGGCCGTCCCATCCTCTACAAGACCACCAAGGACTTTCTTCTTCGCTTCGGCTTGAGGGACATCAATGAGCTTCCCTCCATCGAGGAGTTCGAAAAGATGGCCGGCGAGCTCGCGGAGCAGGAAGAGATTCCCATGGAGCCTGGAACTGCCGCCGAGCACCATGTGCCGGAGACCGCTGACGAGCTGCAACCCGAGCGCCATACCCACCTTCCCCAGGCCGACGGCAGCCCCGATCCCGTGGACGATCCGCTGGATGACCAGCTCCCCGATGACGAAGAAGAAGAAGAAGGGGAAGCAGAGAGATCCGACGAGCCGAAGTCCGAACAATCCTCCGAGCTTGTAGAAGAACCAAATCAATAAGAATCAGTCAGACGGAGTCCCTCTGCTACGCTGGTGTAGCCGTTGTGGGGAAACGATCACGCGAGGTCGGAGCCTGGGATGAAACCCATCAGAACCTTCAATATTCTCGGCGAGACCCTTGAAATTCTCGTCGATGGAAGTATGACCGGCGGAACCTCGACGACGATGATCCAGACCACCCCTTCCGGCGGCGGTCCGCCACCGCATTGCCATACACGCGAGGACGAGACCTTCACCGTTCTTGACGGGGACTTCGAGATCCTCAGCGAGGGGGAGTGGCGCAAGGCCACCGTCGGCGAGATCTTCTTCGCTCCCCGCGGCTCCGTTCATACTTTCCGCAATGCAGGCACGACGACCGGCAGAATCGCCATCTTCATCTCACCGGCTGGAATCGAGCGATTCTTTGCGGATCTGGCTGGCCTCACCCCGGCGGCAGACATGCCGCGCATCCTCGAGCTCTTCTCCGAGTACGGCCTTTCGCTGCACCATCCATAAGCGCTCTCGATGCGCGCATCGTCGCCGTTCGGGGGATAATGGAGAGATGACCGAACCGACCGAACCCAGGGGCGAGCGCCTCCAGAAGATTCTCGCGGCAGCAGGCATTGCCAGTCGCCGCAAATCCGAGGAACTCATTCTCGAAGGCCGCGTCCAGGTCAACGGGCAGGTCGTCACCGAGTTGGGCACACGTGCCGATCTCGATCGCGACCACATTCGCGTTGACGGCAAATTGTTGCACGGTCGTGAGCAGCAGCGCTATTACATGCTCAACAAACCCCGGGGATACGTCACGACTCTCTCTGACCCAGAGAAGCGCCCCACCGTGATGGAGTTGATGGCAAAGAAGCAGGGTCCCCATGGGGACCGCGTCCGGCTATATCCTGTCGGCCGCCTCGATTACCTCTCCGAGGGCCTCCTGCTGATGACCAACGATGGCGATCTTGCCAACAAGCTCTCCAAGGCGGCAGCGGGAGTGGAAAAGACCTACCTGGTAAAGGTTTCGGGCGTACCGTCGGCAGAGAGCATCGACCAGCTTCGTCGCGGCATCATGATCGACCGAGGCCGCCTCAATGAGGTTCGGAGCGGCCGGCGCGATCGCGTTGTTACCGCCCCCGCAAAGGTCGAGCAAGTCCGGGGAGGCGACAATCCCTGGTTTGAACTCTCCCTCACCGAAGGGCGGAACCGACAGATCCGTAAGATGTTCGAGGAGATCGGCCATCACGTCGAGAAGATCCGCCGCATCGGCTACGGTGCTCTCCGGCTCGATGTCGCTCCGGGCGAGTTTCGCGAGCTCACGGCAGGCGAGGTCACAGCGTTGGGCCGGGCGGCTCGAGGGCTGAAGGTAACTCCGAAACAGAAGACGCCGGAGTTCGCACAGCTCAAAAAGCCAGTTCCTCCTAAAGCCAGCAAGCGTCGAGCTCCCGCCTCTCGAACGCGAGTCCGGCCGCGCGATTGACCCCCTCTCGCTGAGTGGCAGTACGGCTCCCACCTCCGAGGAAGATCGTTTATGTATCCTGCCGAAACTCTTCCGGGAAGGATCAGGTTTGGGATCGTGCCAGGCTCTCTTTCGGTCATCGCGAAAGATAATCAGCAGGACCATTGACAGCTCTAGATTAAGAGTCCCAAAATTACTCCCGCTACTCATCATCGGGGGATGACAAACCCATGGGGAAGAGCATCAAATAGGTATCGTTCGACCGCAGACCCAGGCCTGTCGGCTATTTCGTATGAAGCAAGTGCAATTCGCAGCAAAGGAGTAAAAGTGGCAATCGAGAAGGCTACATTTGGAGCAGGATGCTTCTGGGGTGTAGAAGCAAAATTCAATGAAATTATTGGAGTCATCGATACAGCAGTAGGCTACGAAGGCGGAGACCTCGAGCACCCAACCTATAAAGATATTTGTACGGACCGCACTGGCCATGCGGAGGTCGTTCAGGTTACTTTCGACAACTCGCGAATCAGCTACGCGGCACTTCTGGATGCATTCTTTGTCCTGCACGATCCCACACAGGTCAACCGGCAGGGACCGGACTGGGGAACCCAGTACCGCAGCGTCCTCTTTACCCATAACGATCAGCAGGCCTCCGAAGCGCGCGCCAAGATCGCGGAGCTAAACGCTTCCGGAACCTATCGAAATCCCATTGCGACTCAGGTATTGCTTTCAACAAGATTCTGGAAGGCGGAGGAGTATCACCAGCGTTACCTCGAAAAGCGTGGCATGGTGAGCTGCCATATCTGATCATTGAATCAGCTACTCGGGTGCGCCACAGCTTGCTGGCGCGCCCTCCTTATCAGGGCAAAATTACACAATCGGGCCGCTTCAGATGGGATCGGTCGATCTCCATCGAAACAGATCCACCATCCCTGCGATATTCTTCAACAATCCGGAGCGATAAAAAGCCAAATCTCACAGTGGTCTCTATCCGCTTCCATGCACTCTCGCTCTGTCCGCTTTGTAAATACGCTTCCAAACAGCCCTCGCTCCTCAGGGGTCATCAGATCTCCGTGCAACCGCAGTAACGCCTCCGCCTGTCGCTCGCGTTTCAAGCGTTCTCTACGTCGATTCCCACTCTCAAAGATTCGCGACTTCAACCGGTCCAAATTTCGCATGCGACGCTGGTTCTTCAACAAGGGGCTCATCGACAGTGTTTTCGATCGAATCTTCGTCAGGGTGTCCCGTTTGTTGAATGTGCCTGTGGATCAGACTTTGGGAAAAGCGCAAGCTCAAATCGAAATCGTGGCACAGAGATTGAACAAATAAAGACATGTTGGTCGCCGCAGACCTACGCTTCTAACGGTTGCGTGATATTCTGTAAGTGCGCTTTGGGTAAGAATCGTTGCGCAATAGCATCGCAGGCAAAGACTCCACCGTGGAATCAGGAGATCTGGCCAGAGACTGCGATTTGCTTCCCCCACCGTTGGTCTTCCCCTTAGATGCGGAAGCTGCGTTGGTTGCTCTGGCTGGAGGCTGTGTCAACGGACACGAGCCTCGCCTGCAGCAGCAGCCTTTCGGACGCACGAGAGACATGCTGAGTCATAGTTTCGATAACGCCCACGGCGTTTCTGCATATCTCCGCCGCTTTATTCAACCAAAGGATTATTTTGACCAACGCAACGCTTGAACTGCAGCCGACCGGCGAGGTGGAAGCCCCGGTCGCACTTGCAACCTCATCCCCCCGCTTTACTGACTTCAACATCTCGGACTCGCTTAAGAGCCGCCTTACCGCCGCTGGCTTTGTCACGCCCACGCCCGTTCAGGCGGGGGCCGTTCCGCCTGCGCTCGAAGGCCGAGACATTCTCGCCACCGCCTCCACCGGAACTGGCAAGACCCTCAGCTTTCTCGTTCCCATCCTGCAGCGGCTGGACGCGACCTCGGTTCCCAGCACTCGGGGCAAGCGTAACCCAGTCCGTGCTCTTATTCTTTTGCCCACGCGCGAGCTTGCCATGCAGGTTCTCGATAACTACGCAAAGCTGATGCCTGGCGCCAAACAGGATGCGGTACTCGTCTGCGGCGGCTTGTCCGAGAACACGCAGTTCGATCACCTCGATCGCGGTCCACGTCTGGTCGTCGCAACTCCAGGCCGGCTCGAAGACTTTCTCCGTCGTCGCGAGATCGATCTCTCGAAGGTCGACATGTTCGTCCTCGACGAGGTCGACCGCATGCTCGACATGGGCTTCCTTCCTGCCATCCGGCGCATCGTCACGGCTGTCCCCCGAGGACGTCAGACCATGTGCTACTCGGCCACGCTCGATGCCAATATCCAGGAGATCGTTCGCGATTACGTCAAGGACCCCGTCCGAATCGAGATTGGAACCACTTCGAAGCCTTCCGACCGGGTCGAGTTGCGCGCCTACACCGTCATGCAGGACCAGAAGCTCGGCCTGCTGAACCAGATGCTCGATGAAGAGCAGGGGAGCTTCCTGGTCTTCTCGCGCACCAAACATGGAGCCGACCGTATCTCGCGCAAGCTGGAGAAGTTGGGTCACGATTCGAACGCCATTCACGGCGATCGGTCTCAGTCCCAGCGCACCTCTGCCCTCAAGGGCTTTGCCTCCGGAAAGCATCGCGTCCTTGTTGCGACCGACGTGGCGGCTCGGGGGATCGATATCTCCGACATCGCGCACGTTGTTAACTACGACATTCCTAACGCCAGCGACGATTTCGTCCACCGCATCGGGCGCACCGGCCGTGCCGGAGCTAAGGGAGTAGCGACGACCTTCGTTATGCCCCAGGAGCGTCATGAAGCTCGCAAGCTCGAACGGGAGCTGAATATGAAGTTCAACTGGCGTGTGGCCGATAAGAACCTTGAGAAGGAGGAGCGCAACAAGCCCCTCGATCTCAATGTGCTCCCTGCAAAGGGTTCTGGTGGCGCTTCCACCTCGGGTTTCGATGCGTTGCTTGCCCTGGAGACTCGAAGCTGGCGTAACAATTCGAGTTCGGCAGGACAGTCGAGTGAACCCGCAAACAACGGCCGTCCTGGTATTCGCGGCCGTCGCAAAGGCAAAGGTCATGGGACTGGTGCAGGACGTCCGCAGGGTCAGGCCGGCCACGGAGGCAGCGGAAACAACGCGCACCCGAGTCGTAACGCCTCGCACCCGCGCGGAGGCAACTCGGGCTCCCGCCCCAGCCGCGGTAATCGCGGACGCTGATTCTCACCCATCCGGTACTGCACGGCGGCCAACCAGCCCCGTGCAGTACGGACTCCCGGACAAATCTCCGTTCGGCCATCCTGCAACCATTTGCTGAACTTTTCATCTACATTTAACGGTTATGTCAAAGGCGCGGAAACCCGGCCTGACTCAGCAACAGTTCGAAGCGATCGGACGAGCCATCAGCGATCCTCGCCGTTACGCGATTCTTCACCAGATTGCCGCTGAGCCTGGTTTAATCTGTGGAGCCCTTGAAGCGCATCAACACATCAGCGCCCCCACCATCTCCCATCACCTCAAGGAGCTGCAGGAAGCGGGCCTGATCGATATAGCGCGTGAAGGCCGCACCGCCAGCCTCTTCTTGCGGCGCGAGGTCTGGGAGTCCTATCTCGATTCCCTGGCAAGCCTCTGATTCCAGAATCCATTTCCAATCGCACCTTTCAAGCCCCTCACTGAGGGGGGGGCAGCCCGTCTTTCTCTCGTGCTGCCATGAGAGAATTAGAGTGATGATTTCTGTCTCGAATGTAACGATGCGCTATGGCTCGAAGCTCCTCTTTGAGGACGTTTCGGTGACTTTTACTACCGGCCGCCGCTACGGCCTCACAGGTCCAAACGGTGCCGGCAAGTCCACCTTTATGAAGGTGCTCACCGGCGAGATCGACGCCCAGAAGGGGACCGTCGTCCGCCCGAAGAAGATTGGCGTCCTCAAGCAGAACCAGTATGAGTTCGACGCCTACCGCGTCATCGACACTGTCATCATGGGTAACAAGGGCCTCTGGGCCGCGCTCGAGGAGCGCGAGCGCATCTACGAGAAGCCCGAGCTGACAGACGAAGACGGCTCACGTCTCGGCGAGCTCGAAGGTATCGTCGGCGACGAAGACGGTTACGAGGCTGAAGCGAACGCCGCAGTCCTTCTCCAGGGGCTCGACATTCCTGATGAAGTTCACGAGCGTAAGATGTCTGAGCTTCAGGGCGGCCAGAAGGTCCGTGTCCTCCTTGCGCAGGCGCTCTTCGGCAACCCCGACGCCCTCCTGCTCGACGAGCCTACGAACTACCTCGACCTCGAATCCATTCATTGGCTCGAAGACTTTCTCAATCGCTACAACGGCACGGTCATCACCATCTCGCACGATCGCCACTTCCTCAACAATGTCTGCACCCACACAGCCGACATCGACTACGAGACCATCATCCTTTACAACGGCGGCTACGACGACATGGTCCTCCAGAAGACCAGCATTCGCACCCGTATCGAGAGCCAGAACGAGCAGCGTGAGAAGAAGATCGCGCAGCTCAATGACTTCATCGCGCGCTTCTCCGCCGGTACGCGGTCTTCGCAGGTGAACTCCCGCAAGAAGGAAGTCGAACGCCTCGCCACCAGCGAACTCGCCCGTTCCAACATCGCGCGCCCGTTCATTCGCTTCGATATGCTTCGCCCCTCGGGCAAGAATGTTCTCGAGT
Source organism: Edaphobacter modestus (assembly GCF_004217555.1). Classification (GTDB taxonomy): domain Bacteria; phylum Acidobacteriota; class Terriglobia; order Terriglobales; family Acidobacteriaceae; genus Edaphobacter; species Edaphobacter modestus. The sequence continues at coordinate 2,710,622 of NZ_SHKW01000001.1, read as the reverse complement.
TCGAGGACGTCAACAAGTCCTACGCTCAGCCTGACGGAAAGACCGAGCACGTCATCAACAACTTCTCCGCTGCCGTTCAGCGTGGCGACAAGGTCGTCCTCATCGGCCGCAATGGCCAGGGCAAGACCACATTGTTGAAAGCCTTGCTCGCCAACGGCCCAGGCATCGAAGAGAAGGATGTTTCCATCGACTCCGGCATCGTCAAATGGGGACACGAGGCACAGATCGGCTACTTCGCCCAGGATCACAAAGGCTCCATTCAGCTCGGCATGACCGCCAGCGACTGGCTGCACCAGTTCGATCCGCAGGCCACCAAGGAAGATATCCGCGGCATCCTCGGGCAAATGCTCTTTCGTGGCGAAGAGGGCCTCAAGAAGACCGACGCACTCTCGGGAGGCGAGGCTGCACGCCTGCTCTTCTGCAAGATTATGCTGCAGAAGCCTAACGTGCTCGTCCTCGACGAGCCCACCAATCATCTTGACCTCGAGAGCATCAACGCCCTCAATCAGGCCATCCAGAAGTACGAGGGAACCGTGTTCCTCGTCACCCACGACCAGGACCTGATCGAAGAGGCCGGCACGCGGATCTGGCATTTCGAAGGCGGTCCCGAGAACTTTCATGTCACCGATCACAAAGGCCCCTACGAGGAATACCAGCAGCAGCTGGCCATGGCCGCGAAGTAACGAACCGCGCTCTGCGTCAGGAATACCAGCAGCAGCTGGCCATGGCCGCGAAGGAAACAAATCGCACAAGAAGTACGGGGCCTCTGACGGGACGAATCATCAGAGGCCCCGTACTTCCGCAAACGAAGCCCTGTCCGCACTTGTGGGAAGCTTTCGAAAGCACCACCATCGTGAAATAATGACCGGTAAGGCAATCACGCCTCCTTACCAAAGGCGATCCATATGGCTGTCTCCGTTCTCCAGCGCGACGTGATCGACGATTCGAAAAACCACGAGCTTGCCTCCAGCCTAATCGCGCTCGAGGACCAGTACGGCGCACACAACTACAAGCCTCTGGACGTCGTCGTCCACCGTGCCTCCGGCGTCTGGATCTACGACGTCGAAGGCCGACGTTATCTCGACTTTCTCGCCGCCTACTCGGCCGTCAACCAGGGTCACTGCCACCCTCGCATTCTCGCGGCCATGCTCGAGCAGGCCCAGCGCGTCACTCTTACCTCCCGCGCCTTCCGTAACGACCAGCTTCCCCTCTTCTGCAAGGAACTCTCCGAGCTGACCGGGCAGGAGATGGTTCTTCCCATGAACTCCGGAGCCGAGGCCGTCGAATCCACCCTGAAGGTCGCGCGCAAGTGGGGCCACAAGGTCAAGGGGATTCCCGAGGGCAAGGCAGAGATCATCGTCTGCGCCAACAACTTTCACGGACGCACGATCTCCATCATCAGCTTCTCTACCGAGCCGCAGTACCGCGATGGCTTCGGCCCCTTCCTTCCGGGATTCAAGGTCATTCCGTTCGGAGACGCCGCGGCTTTGCGCGAAGCGATCACGCCCAATACTGCAGCCTTCCTCGTCGAACCGGTCCAGGGCGAGGCCGGCATCATCCTCCCGCCCGACGGCTACCTCCGCGAGTCGGCGGCCATCTGTCGCGAAAACAACGTACTCTTTATCGCCGACGAGATCCAGTCCGGTCTAGGCCGAACCGGCAAGCTCTTCGCCTGCCAGCACGAAGACGTCACGCCCGATGTCATGATCGTCGGAAAGGCGCTCGCCGGAGGCTTCTACCCCGTCTCTGCCGTGCTGGCCTCCCGCAAGATCCTCGGCGTCCTTAACCCGGGCGACCACGGCAGCACCTTCGGCGGAAACCCCATGGCCTGCGCGGTCGCAAGAGCCGCCATGCGCGTCATCGTCGAAGAGAAGCTCTCCGAGCGTTCCGCAGAGATGGGCGCACTTCTGCTGGATCGTGTCCGCCAGATCCGCAGCCCGCAGATCCGCGAGGTTCGCGGCCGCGGCCTCTGGGTTGCGGTCGAGCTCAATGGTCCCGCACGCCCCGTCTGCGAGGCGCTTATGCGCGAGGGCTTGCTCTGCAAGGAGACCCACGACAACGTCATTCGTCTCGCTCCGCCTCTGACCATCGAGCGCGAGGACCTGCTCTGGGCCTGCGACCGCATCAAGGCAGTCCTCGAAGCCCGGTAACGGCACAGGCTTTTCTTTACCGTGAACTGCGGAATGCCCACCTTCCCGACGGTTTCATCGTCGCAAAGGTGGGTATTCCCGCGCAGCGCAACCGCCTCGAATCTTACTTCGCCTTCTCCGGCTGCGTGCGAAACGCCGCGAACGCCTGCTCCATCCCCTCACGCGTCGAGATCAGCGGCCGCCAACCAATGCTCTTCAGCTTCGCATTGCTGAACTGGTTGCCAGCCCACATCGCCCGCGTCTTGTACGGTGTGAAGATGGCGGGAAGCTGCCCCTTCGACCGTTCACTGTAGCGCTCTACCATCTTCGATCCCCACATCAGCGCGAAGTAGGGAACCGGCACCGACCGCACCTTCCTGACGTGCTTCTTATACGCAGCGAGATACTGCTTCGACGTGACGAGATCATCGTCCACCACGTTGTAGACCTCGCCGTCCGAACCAGAGAGCGCCGCAACCGCGATCGCCTCCGCGCAGTTGTCCACGTATGTGAGAGGAAGCACATTGTTCCCTCCCAAGTGCAGAAACCTCCCGAAGAGGTTCAAGCCCACGCGGGTGGAGAAGTGCCCTCCTCCCGGTCCATAGATTACGCCTGGCCGCAGCACCACCAGCTCGAAGCCATACTTTGCGCGGTACTCCCAGAACAGTTGCTCCTGCCTCCACTTGGAGTGCGCGTAGACGTCGCGTCGTTCCGGGTGCTGTTCCAGCGGTGTGTTCTCATCCACCATCGCGCCGCGCGGCAGCTCGGCCACTCCCATCACTCCGAACGAACTCACCAGCACCACCCGGATCGGCCTCAGCTCGTTGACCACCGACTCCAGCAGATTGCGCGAGGCGACGACCGAGTCCATGAACATCTCGGCTGGCGATCCCTTGAGCGCCGCCGCCGCATGGATCACCATCTCGCAGCCCGCAACGGCGGGGGCAATTTCGACCAGGTTGCGCAGGTTCGCGGTGACAAATTCGAGCTTCGCCTGAGGGTAACGAGCAGCGATTGCCTCGAGCCCACGTGCCTTCGACGTGTCGCGCAGCATGCATCTCAGATCGGTCTGGCCATGCGCCAGCAGTCGATCGACGATCGCCTTTCCCAGAAATCCGCCGGCGCCGGTTACAAGAATCTTCATCGTGCGCCTCCTGCAATCGTCGCCGGATACACCTGTTCGATCACCCGATCCATCACCTCGGACACGCGCAGAATCTCGGAGTAGGGAATCGGAGGAGCTCCGCCCGTGCGGATTCCCGCATAGAACAGCTCCAACAGCTTCGACATCCCGGCAAAGAAATGAAACTCGTTCCTCCGGAACTGGCCGACATTCTTCTTCGTCTCCGCCAGGTATCTTCCCGCCATCTGCAGCGGGGGAGCGAGCCGCCCCAACGCGCTCGGATATCGTTGCGAGGCGGTTGAGACGACCGTGCGATTGTTGAAGTCCACCTCTACCGTCGCCTTCGTTCCATACACCTTCAGCGTGTTCGCCACAGGACGCGCATGCGAGCACAGGCTTCCATACGCCGACACGCTTCCCCCGCGCAGAAATACCCGCAGCTCATCGAGCAGAGCATCGGTGCCGTCATTCCGAATCCCTTCGCGCCGCTTGTACGCGAACGCATGAACCTCAGGCTCCCCCTCCGGAAACAGTGGAACGATGCGATTGAAGATGTGATCCATCATGTTCTGGAAGAGCTTGCCGGGAAGCCGATGCACCCAGTGCCCGGCATCGCTCATCAGCGCCTGACCATAGGATCCGGCCAGGTCGTAGCCGATAAACGCCTCTACATGGACAGGCTCACCCACAACCCCGTCTGCGAGCATCTGCTTGAACTGCATCGCAGGCGGATCGAAGTTTGGCCAGTAATTGATGGTCATCTGTCGTCCGGCGGCAACTACGACATCGATCAGCTCCCGTGCCTCCGGTGTCGTCAACGCCAGAGGCTTCTCCAGAAACACATGCGCCCCCGCCGCAACGCACTGCCGGGTCAACGGAAGATGCACCGCCGGCGGTGTCGTAATGTGCACGACGTCGAGTCTCTCTCGAGCCAGCATCTCGCCCATATCGCCATACCATGCAGGTGCGCCAAATCGCACCGCCAGCTGTTCGGCCAGCAAAGACTCGCGGTCGCAGACCGCCACCAGCTCTGCTCCCTCCAGATGCTTGACCACCTCGGCATGTCCATCTGCGATCTTTCCGCAGCCGACGATCCCAACCCGTAACTTCCTTAAGTCCGTCATTTACCCTAGCCTAACGAATCTGCGTCTCAAACTGTGTCTTTTGTCCCATGCATCTATGGCTTCATCCCTGGCAGCCCCTTTCCTCCACTCGCTCCGATCCGGCAAACATGGGATACTTTGATTGCAGCCGGAAACAATTTCCCGGAGCAATCCAGTTCAGAGTAGATCTCTCCCATGCCCGGCACCGAAGACATCAAGGAACGCGTTAAAGCCCGAGGCAAAAATGTCCTCGGACAGCCCCTCGACACCTGTGGTTGCGAACCGATGACCGGCTTTTATCGAACCGGTTGCTGCGAGACGGGGCCTGACGACCTTGGTGTCCATACCATCTGCTGCATAGTGAACGAGGAATTCCTCCGCGTCTCGAAACTCCTCGGCAATGATCTCAGCACGCCCATGCCACAGTTTGGTTTTGCCGGGCTAAAGCCTGGTGACCGCTGGTGCGTCTGCGCGGCGCGCTGGCTAGAGGTCGAGCAGGCCGGAGCAGGGTGCCCTATCGTGCTTGAGGCTACTCACGAGGCCACACTCGCGGTCGTTCCCTTCGAAATCCTTATCCGCTACGCGACCATCCCGGACACGCTGCACTAACGATTCGTCCGGTTAGCGATAGATCGGGATCGTTTCGAAGGTCCCGTGTCCTGCCCCCCGCAAAAGGCCCAATTTTTTGAGGAGTCCGCGGTCTCTGCCCTTGACAGCCGACCACGTCAGGCCTGACCGTAGAAGTATTACAAGTTTTAAACTTTAAGCCTTACCTGAACCGGAACTTCGGCGGATTTTACAGCCATTCGGCAGAGGCAGATTTTTTTAACACACCGTCCTTCGCCGGTGTCGTCTTCAAGGAGCCAGTATCCCATGAGCTATCCCCCCGCGTGTAAGCGTCTTCTTACCCTTGCCGCTGCGGCCGTTTTTGCCGTCTCGGCCGCGTTGCCTGCCGCCGCGCAGACCTCAGCCGTCGGAAACATTACGGGAACGGTGACAGACTCCAGCGGAGCCGCCGTTCCGGGCGCGACCATCGTCATTATGAATAGTGACACCGGTGCGACACGTACGCTCACCGCCGGTGGCAACGGAGACTTCACATCGGCCTTCCTGCAGCCGGGAAACTACGAGATCATCTTCTCCGGCCCAGGCTTCGGAAAGGTCGACCGCAAGAACCTCATCCTCACAGTCGGACAGACCCTTTCGGTGGACGCCGCGCTTCCCGCAGCCCAGGCCTCCTCTGAGATCACTGTCACCGACGCCTCTCCGCTCATCGATACCGAGAAGTCCGAAGTCTCCCAGACCGTCGGAGCCCAGCTCGTGTCCAACCTGCCGGTCAACGGCCGCCGCTGGGATAACTTCGTTCTGCTTACTCCCAACGTCGTACCCGACGGCAACACCGGACTCATCTCCTACCGCGGCATCTCCGGTCTCTACAACACGAACCTTGTAGACGGGACCAACAACCAGCAGGCCTTCTTCTCCGAAGCCCGCGGACGCTCGCTCGGAGCCCCCTACGTCTTCTCGCAGGACTCCATCAAGGAGTTCCAGTCCTCCGCCTCCGGCTACTCGGCTGAGTTCGGGCAGGCCGCCGGCGGACAGATCAACGCCATCACCAAGTCCGGTACCAACACCACGCACGGCGATCTCTTCTACTATCTTCGCTACCCCTCGCTGAACGCTCTGGATCCCTTCGCGAAGTACACGGGCCGCCTCAACAACCAGCCCTTCCTTCTGCAGCCCACGGTTCATCAGCAGCAGCAGTTCGGCGGTTCGGTCGGCGGTCCCATCATCAAGGACAAGCTCTTCTACTTCTTCACCTACGATGGCTTTCGCAAGGTGAATCCCATCCTCTTCACCTCGTCCGTATCCGCTGCCGACATTACCCGATACGGCAACAACACCTACGTTGCCAACGTCAGTGGTGTCCAGACCCCGGTTACGACCTGCCCCGCGGGCGTGAGCCTCGCGCAGTGCAATGCCGCCGCGCAGTACATCATCGGAAGCCTCACGGCCTTTCCCCGCAATACCACGCAGGACATCTTCTTCCCGCGCCTCGACTACCAGCTCAACGACAAAAACCACCTCTCCGCCAGCTTCAACTGGCAGAACTTCAAGCTGCCCAACGGCTACCGCACCGACAGCACCCGCAACAACGACTCCAACACTTCCAATGGCCGTAACGACTTCCACGAGCGTTTCCTTGTTGCGAACTGGGAGTCTGTCGTAAGCGCAAACTCCGCCAACGCGCTTCACTTCCAGTGGTCGCGCGACCTCGAGACCACCGGCTCCAACGCGCCTGGCCCCGCAACCTCCATCTCGGGCCTCTTCTCCTATGGCGGAAACCTCGCGCTTCCCCGGCCCGCCTTTCCTGATGAGCATCGCTGGCAGGTCTTCGACGTGTACTCGACCACCCGAGGAAGACACTCCCTCAAGGCCGGTGTCGACCTCAACTTCATCCACGACTACATCGCCAACCTCTTCCAGGGCAATGGCAACTACACCTACTCCGGTACTCCCTATGGAGCCTTCGCCAACTGGGTGCAGGACGTCTACGGCCTCAACGGAGCTCGTCACTACAACAACTTCACTCAGGTTGCCGATCTGATCAGCACGGTTCCCGGCAGCGACGACTTCTGGAACAAGGATCTCTCCGTCTTCGCGGAAGACAGCTGGAAGGTCCTTCCCTCCTTTACTCTGACAGCGGGCGTTCGTTACGACACGCAGCTCGTCCCTCAGCCGCCCCGGCCCTACATCACCAGCGCGAATGGCCAGCCCAGCCCGCTCGGGAAGTACTATACCGACACCATCAACATCAACTACAAGATGATCCAGCCGCGCGTAGGTTTCTCCTGGTCGCCGCAGCCCGGAACCGTCTTCCGCGGCGGGTACGGCATGTTCTACGGCCTTACCTCGAACTCCACCTTCTACGCCCTTCGCGTAGAGAACGGTGTCTTCCAGCAGCAGTACAACTTCGCCAGCCCCACCGCTCCCGGTGCACCTGCAGCTCCCAACGTGCTCTTCACTCCCCCCGGCCCCGCGCTTGCCGCTCCCTTTGCCGGAGCAGCCACGCCGCAGGCCGTCGGACTCGGGAACGCGGCGCTGCCCACCATCTCCTTCCGCGGTCTCAGCCCCGACTTCTCCAATCCCTTCACCCACTCGATGGATCTTGGAGTCGAGCAGGAGCTGCCGCTGCACTCCTCGCTCTCCCTCTCCTACGTCGGCACCCGCGGTCTTCGTCTTCCTTACTTCATCGACGTCAACCAGCCCGCGCCTACAACCACCCGGACCTACGACGTCTATAACTCCTCCAATGTGCTCACCCAGCAGGTCACGGTGCCGTTCTCGCCTGTGAGCTCTCCTCGCCCCTCGCCGAACGACGGCAGCATCCTTGCTGGTTTCAGCGGCCTCAACTCCTGGTATCACGCGCTCGCGGTCACCATCCGCAAGCCCATGAGCCACAACGTGGAGCTCCTCGTCAACTACACCTGGTCCAAGGCGATGGACAACAGCCAGGTCTCGGGAGTCAATGGAACCTTCAACGGAACCAACGTTCTCCTCGACCCCTTCAACCTCAAGAACAACTACCCCAGCGGCATCAACCTGACCCGCGAGTACTCCAGGTCCGATCTCGACATGCGATCCCGCTTCGTAGGAAGCCTCATCGCAACCTCGAACTTCACCCTGCCCTCCAGGTACGCTCGAACGATCGTGAACGGATGGATGCTCTCGGGAACCTTCACCGCCCAGTCAGGAACTCCCCTGACCGCGTTTATGTCCAACAATCCCACCGGTGGTCTTGACGGTACTGCAACGGGCATGGGAGTCAACCTGAACAACTCGCCTGGTTCCGCCTTTGGTCGCGCGCCATTTGTACCTCGTAATGCCTATGTCTACGGCGGCGTTCGGAACCTCGATGCGCGCATCTCGCGAGACTTCCCCATCCACGAGTCAATCAAGTTTCAGTTGTTGATGGAGGCCTTCAATGCCGTCAACAAGCGTCAGGTCCTCGGCGTAAACAACCTGGCGTACTCCTTCGCCGCGCCTCTCGCTACCGGAGGCAACCAGCGTATCCAGCCCTACACGGCGACGCAGTTTGGAACCCCAACCCAGACGACAGGCGTTCTGTACGGTCCGCGCCAGCTACAGTTCGCGGCAAAGCTCTTCTTCTAACTTCAATCCTTCAAACAGAAGAGGCCCGGTGCAAACCGGGCCTCTTCTGTTTTTGTAAGAAATTGCAGCCGTGTAAATTACCGCTCGCTCCTCCTGCTGTTTCTGAGAAAGCCAGGCCGAAGAACGTAAGAAAAATGGTGCGCCCGAGAAGATTCGAACTTCTGACCTACAGCTTCGGAGGCTGCCGCTCTATCCAGCTGAGCTACGGGCGCATAGGTTAAGCGTAGCATGTTCACGACCGATTGACAGGTTCTTACGGACAGTCCAGCATCGTAGAGCCGTAGAGTAGCACCATAGCTCGATACGAAAGAGAGACACACCTTATGAATCTTCGCAGCCTTGCTTCTTTCGCTTGTACCGTTCTGCTGGCAACCTCCAGCCTCGCCCAGATGGGAAAGGCGGTTCCGAGCCCTTCTGAGACCGCTACCGTCTCGCTCAATGGAAAAACTCTAACCGTGAAGTACGGAGCGCCCTCCATGCGTGGCCGCAAGATCATGGGAGAGCTTGTCCCCTACGACAAGGTATGGCGCACCGGAGCAAACGAATCCACGACCTTTGTCACCGCAGCGGATCTGAAGGTCGGTGGAACCCCGGTTCCCGCCGGAACCTATACCCTCTACACTCTTCCCGGCTCCAGCCAGTGGCTGCTCATCGTCAACAAGCAGACTGGCCAATGGGGAACCAACTACGATCAGTCGCAGGACGTGGCGCGAATTCCGATGAAGTCGGCGAAGCTCTCCACTCCCCAGGAGAAGATGTCCATCTCCTTTGAGAACACCCACGGCAACTCCACCGAGCTGCACGTCAAGTGGGAGAACACGGACGAGTCCGTCACCGTCACCGCGCAGTAGCGTTATTGCTTCTCCGCAGCCTCACGCTCGGCGCGCATCCGCTCCATTACCGCCGAGACCAGCTCCTTGGCCCCATTCAGATTCACCATCACACCCTGCAGGTCGAGCGCCGGAACCGTCGGGTTCCGGTTGCTCGTGCAGTACACTCCGTGCTGGCCGACCATGATCAGCGCATCGGTAAGGCAATCAAGACTAGCGGCAAGCCTTCCCCGCGCCTCGCCCATCATGAACTCGTACTTCTCGAGCTCAGCCCGCCGATCGTCGCCCAGGTAACGAAAGTCTTGCACTACCACTCCTTCGCAGCAGTATCCGGCGTAAGCGCCGATGAGTCCGCCGCTCCGTTCGGGGTGGGCTTCCATCGCAGCACCGGTTTGCGCGCCGCCGCCGTCTCGTCCAGCCGCCGCAGCCGTGTGGCGTGCGGAGCCGTCTGCACCAGCTCGGGATTCTCCTCCGCCTCGCGTGCAATCTGCTTCAGCGCGTCGATCAGCAGGTCCAGCTCCTCGCGGCTCTCGCTCTCCGTCGGCTCAATCATCATCGCGCCCTGTACCACCATCGGGAACGAGACCGTATAGGCGTGAAAACCATAGTCGATCAGCCGCTTGCCCATGTCGCCCGTCTTCACGCCGTTCTTCGCCTGCCGCTTGTCTGAGAAGACAACCTCGTGCAGCGACCGCGTCTTGTACTGCATCTCGAAGGTGTCCTCAAGCTTGGCGCGAATGTAGTTCGCGTTCAGTACGGCGTCTTCGGTCGTCTGCCGCAGGCCATCGGGACCGTTGGCGAGAATGTAAGCCAGCGCACGAACGAACATCCCGAAGTTGCCGTAGAACATTCGCACACGGCCGATGCTCTGCGGCCTGTCGTAGTCCAGCGCAAGCGTGCCATCTGCCTTTGTCACTACAACCGGCTTGGGTAAAAACGGCTCCAGAATCTTCTTGCACGCCACCGGCCCCGACCCTGGGCCACCGCCTCCGTGCGGCGTCGAGAAGGTCTTGTGCAGGTTCAGGTGCATCACGTCCACGCCGAAATCACCTGGGCGCGTCTTGCCCACCAGCGCGTTCATGTTCGCGCCGTCCATATACAGCAGCGCGCCCTTCGCGTGCAGAATATCGGCGATCTTGTGAATCTCGCTCTCGAAGACGCCAATGGTCGAAGGATTCGTCAGCATCAGCGCGGCAGTATCTTCATCCACCATGCGCTCGAGCTCTGCGATGTCCACCATGCCTTGCGCATTCGACTTCAGGTTTGCCACCTGGTAGCCGCAGACCGCAGCCGTCGCCGGGTTCGTCCCATGCGCCGAGTCCGGAATCAGAATCTTCTTCCGCGCATTACCCTGCGCCTCGTGATACGCCCGCGCCAGCAGAATGCCCGTGAACTCGCCATGCGCGCCGGCAGCGGGCTGCAGCGTAATCGTGTCCATGCCCGTAATCTCAACCAGGCAATCGCTCAGCAGCTTCATGATGCCCAGCACGCCCTGCGACAGAGATTCAGGCTGATACGGATGAGCCTCGGCGATCCCTTCGAGACGCGATACCACCTCGTTCACCCGCGGGTTGTACTTCATCGTGCAGCTGCCCAGAGGGTACATCCCCAGGTCGATCGCATAGTTCCAGGTCGATAGCCGCGTGAAGTGGCGGATAATCTCGATCTCGCTCAGCTCCGGCATCACGCCCAGGTCCGTGCGAGCCGCATCGCCCAGCAGGGAAGCGGCGTCTACAGCAGGAACATCCAGCTCCGCCAGCCGGTAGGCCTTCTTGCCCGCAGAGGACTTCTCGAAGATCAAATCTTCATTCTGGTTGACGTGGGTCGTCACCTTCTTCGGCGTTCCTACAAACTTCGTCTCTGCCATCATTCCCTCATTGCAAAAAACCGTGCCATTCTGAGCCGCCACAGTTGATCCCGTCATTCTGGGCGCAGCGAAGAATCTCAGTAGTTCGCCTGCGCGCGCCACTGCCGCTTCTAAAACTCCAACTGATCCATAGCCGAGCCGCTCTCCGAATAACTTCCAGCCTCCGGCCCGTCTAAATCTTCCTCGCGCAGCGAAAGCGCGATCACCGTGTCGTTCTCAAACTTCAGCGTCAGCGAATCGCCTTCCTCCAGCGCGGCCTCCTCAACCTTCTCGCCGATCAACGAGCACAGAGCATTGCGATACTCCGGCTCGCCATACGCAATTGAAAATTCGCTCAGCAGAATGTGTGGCCACGCATACAGTGTCAGCAGCGGACCATTGAAGCGAAGCTGCAGGAAGTCCTGCACGAACTCCACCGCAACCAACTCCTCGCCGATAACACCGGAGATATCCACGGCTACTTCAGCCCCTCGGCTGCCGCGTCGATCTGCGCCTTCGTCGTCAGCTCCGTCGCGCACCACAGGCTCGCATTCGGTCCCAGCTCCGGATACCACTTGCTCAAAGGCAAACCGCCGATGATCTTCTTCTCAAGCAGCCCGGCATTGGCAGCCTCGGCATCCTCTCCATGATCGAGCACAAACTCATGGAACCGCGGAGCGCCCTCGAACAGCACCTTCGCGCCCTTGCCCAGCGTGTCGGCGGCATACTTCGCCTTCGCCAGGTTCTGTACCGCAAGGTCCTTCATGCCTTCCTTGCCATACACCGTGAGGAAGACCGTCGTCATCATCGCCACCAGCGCCTGGTTGGTGCAGATGTTTGAGGTCGCCTTCTCGCGCCGGATATGCTGCTCGCGCGTCGACAGCGTCAGCACGAACCCGCGCTTGCCGTCCATATCCTTGGTCTCGCCCACGATGCGCCCCGGCATCTGCCGCAGGAACTTCTCCTTGCACGCAATCACGCCGCAGAAAGGTCCGCCGTAGCTCGGTGAGACGCCATAGCTCTGTGCTTCGAGAGAGACGATATCCGCCTCCGCAGGAGGCTTCACAATCCCGAGCGAGATCGCCTCCGCGATCGAGACAATCAGCAACGCGCCCTTCTTGTGCGCAATGTCAGCAATCGCGGCAACATCCTCGATGGTCCCGAAGAAGTTCGGCGACTGAATCAGCACGCAAGCCGTGTCGCTCGTAATCGCTGCGTCCAGAGCGGCCAGATCCACGCGCCCGTTCTCCGCGTACCCAACCTCGGTCAGCGGAATCTCCTGGTGCTGCGCATACGTCGCGACCACTTCGCGATACTCCGGGTGCACCGTCCGCGCAATCACGGCGCCATCTCGACCCGTTACCCGCACCGCCATCATGATCGCCTCAGCCGCACCGGTCGAGCCGTCATACATCGACGCGTTCGCGATCTCCATGCCCGTCAGCTCGCAGATCATCGTCTGGAACTCGAACATCGCCTGCAGCGTGCCCTGCGCGATCTCCGGCTGATATGGCGTGTAGCTCGTCAAGAACTCGCCGCGCGAGACGACCGTATCGATCAGCACCGGCCGATAGTGCCGATACACTCCCGCCCCCAGAAAGCTCGCGTAACCCGTAGCATTCTGGTTCGCGAACTCACGAAAGCGATCGATAATCTCCGACTCGCCATGCTGGCGCGGAATCGCAAGATCGCGCTTGAACTGATACTCCGCAGGAATCGTCGAAAACAAATCATCGATCGATGCCACGCCAATCTCGGCGAGCATCTCCTTACGGTCCGCAGGGGACTTTGGCAGATAGCGCATCGTTCTAGTGTCCGGTCTCTTCGCTGACGAACTTCTCGTAGTCCGCGGCCGACAGAAGGCCATTCAGCTCCGCGGCGTCGCTCACGTCCACCTTCAGCATCCAGGTCGCGTTCGCATCCGCATTGATCTTCTCCGGAGCATCCTTCAGCGTCTCATTCACCTCGGTCACCGTTCCCGTTACCGGCGAATACAGGTCCGAAACCGCCTTCACAGACTCAACCGAGCCGAAGATCTTTCCGGCCTCAACCTTGTCGCCCACCTTGGGCAGATCGACAAAGACAATATCGCCCAGCGAGTTCTGGGCATAATCCGTAATGCCGACCAGGCCCTTGGCGCCGTCGACGCTAATCCACTCGTGTTCCTTCGTGTACTTGTAATCCGCAGGATAGGACATAGATGTTGGGAGTTCTCCTCTTTCATTGTAGTGGGTCCGGCGTGGAAAACAGGGCGGCGGTGGCTTCAGCGCGGCCCAAACCCCGGATATGGCTCCAGCTGGGTCACCAGCGGAAACCCGATCATTCCCAGCTTCCTCAAGGGAAGGCTCTCGATCGCGTCCTGAACCTCAGCCTCGTTCGCAGCTTCCAGAACCAGCACTGCGCCGGGCTTATCCTTCCGCCGCCACACGCTCCGCAGAACACCGGCAGCATACAACTCGCGAGCCCTCTGTCCCTCTGCTTCAATCAACTCAGGCTTCCACGCCTCGGCGGGAAATTTGTCCATAAACCGTTCCGTCAAAACAAGAAACTGCATCGCCTCTCCTTCGAGTCCTTTTCGCCAAAAATACAGCACTGCCGGCTTTACTTCTTCGGCCGCTTGTAGAACGGTGTCGGCACCACCTTCGCCTTCACCATCTGCCCGCGAATCTCCACGGCCACCTCTGTATCCAGCGCCGAGCTCTCCACCGGCACATACGCCAGAGCAATATTCTTCTTGAGATATGGCGCCGGCGACCCGCTCGTCACCTCGCCGATCCGCTTTCCATCCAGCGAAAACACCGGGTATCCATCCCGCCCGATCCCGCGCTCGATCATCTCCAGGCCCACCAGCTTCCTCTTCGGTCCGCCCTCTTCCTGGATCTTCACCAGCGCATCGCGCCCGACGAAATCGCCCTTGTCGAGCTTCGCATACCGTCCCAGCCCAGCCTCGAAGACATTGATCGTATCCGAGATCTCGTGTCCATAGAGCGCCATCGCTGCCTCCAGCCGCAGCGTATTCCGCGCTCCCAGCCCGCAGGACAAAATCCCGAACTCCTTGCCTGCCTCCAGTACCTCGTTCCACACCCTCGCGCTCGTAGGCTCATCCGACGGAATATAAATCTCAAACCCGTCCTCGCCCGTGTATCCCGTCCGGGCAATCATCACGTTGTACAGGCCGGAGACCTGCCCCCACGTAAACCAGTAGTTCTTGATCGTGCTCAGGTCCACCGGAGTGAGCTTCTGCAGCGTCTCCTGCGCCTTCGGCCCCTGGATCGCCAATTGCGTGTAATAGTCGCTGAAGTCGTTCACATGCACGCCCGGCATCGACCCGATCTGCGACCGCACCCACTGCACATCCTTCTCGCGCGTTCCCGCATTGATCACGATCAGGTAGTCGTTGTCCGAAAGCTTGTGCACCACCACGTCATCGACAAACGTCCCGTTCGGATACAGCATCGCCGAGTAGTGAGCCTGCCCCGCCTGCAGCTTCGAGGCATCGTTCATGCAAAGCTTCTGCACCGCCGCCAGCGATCCCGGCCCGCGCAGCTGAATATCGCCCATATGCGACACGTCGAAGACGCCCACCCCGGTCCGCACGGCCATGTGCTCGGCGGTCAGCCCGCAGCAGTCCACCGGCATATCCCAGCCGCCAAAGTCCACCATCTTCGCCTTCGCGGCGCGGTGTACAGAGTTCAGTGCAGTTTTGCGCAGGGGAGTTTGAAGTTCTGACAAGATCGTGCCCTCTGGAATCATCGTAGTTTGCGGACCCAGCATGGTCAATGAACAGGTGATTGCGCACATCAAGAAGCTATGGCATCGTTAATCGACCCTGACCAAGAAGAGGTTTCATTGAAACGCGATTGTCTGTCCCTTGTGTTTTCTGCTTTTGCCCTGGTTTTTCCTCTAACGTCGCCCGCCCAAAGCATTCCTGAGCCCATCCCTGGCGTACCGATCACCAATGGCAGCATTCCTTGGGTTCTCGATGTCTATCAGGGCAAGCAGCAACTGGTGCCGATTCACCATACCACTGTTGAGGTAAACAATCACAAGGGGCGCTAACGTTGCCGGTTCGCTTGCCGGAAGCGTCTTCTACAAGCCGAAGATGACAACCGAGATCGATGGGGCGCACGCCCGAGTAGCGCTTCACGCCGGCAAGCCCATCTTCTATGTGCATTTCATGGACGACCCCGGCGGAGATTCCTCCGATGCGTCCTTCGGCAATTGGGCTATCGTTCGCGCGAAGATCAACAAAGATCGCCGCGTTCTTGCCCAGGTAAATTTCACGCAACTTACCGGGAATGCAAAACGAAGTGATGCCCAGGTAGACGCTACCGTTGAAAAGGTCTCTGACGGATGGCTGAAAATCACTCCAAAAGAACCTCTGTCCGCAGGGGAATATGCGCTTCAGCCGGTTCCAAAAGTAGCGAATACTTTTTCAACGGTCGTTTTTGATTTCACTCTCGATCCCAACGCGCCGAACTCGCCGGAGGCCCGATCCGCGCCGACGCCGTAGATCCAAAGCCGGCAATCAAGCTACACCACCACCGACTCCCTGTACTCCCCAAACACCCCGCGCAGAACATCCGCAATCTCCCCCACAGTCGCGTAGCTCTCGACCGCGCTCACGATCCGCGGCATCAGGTTCTCGCCGCCTCTCGCGGCGTCTTCCACATCACGCAGCGCGGCCGAATGCACACCAGCATCACGCCTCGCTCGCAACTCCCGAACTCGCTCCACCTGCCTCTGCTCCAGTGCCTCATCGATCCTCTGGAGCGGAACCTTACCGTCTTCCTCGCTCGCAAACTCGTTCACACCCACGAGAATCGCGCTCTTTTCGTCCACGGCCTTTTGATACGCATAAGCCGCGTTCTGAATCTCACGCTGCACATACCCCTGCTCGATGGCGCGCAGCATCCCGTAATGGCCGCCCAGGTCGAATCTGGCGATCCTGGTCAGGTACTCCTCCGCCCGCGCCTCAATCTCATCCGTCAGCGTCTCCACAAAGTACGATCCCGCCAGAGGGTCCACCGTCTCGGCCACGCCGCTCTCATGCGCCAGAATCTGCTGCGTCCTCAGCGCAATCCTTGCCGCCTGCTCCGTCGGCAGCGCCAGCGCCTCGTCGAATCCGTTCGTATGCAGCGACTGCGTCCCTCCCAGCACCGCGGCCAGCGCCTGCACCGTCGTCCGCACAATGTTGTTCTCCGGCTGCTGCGCCGTCAGGGTCGATCCCGCCGTCTGCGTATGAAACCGCAGCATCCAGCTCCGCGGATTCTTTGCGCCAAACTGCTCCCGCATAATCCGCGCCCACATCCGTCGTGCCGCGCGAAACTTCGCGACCTCCTCCAGCAGATTGTTATGCGCGTTGAAGAAGAAGCTCAGCCTCGGGGCAAACTCATCCACGTCCATCCCGGCATCGATCGCAGCCTGCACATAGGTCATGCCATCAGCCAGCGTGAAGGCCACCTCCTGCACCGCCGTGCATCCCGCCTCCCGCATGTGGTATCCCGAGATCGAGATCGTATTCCACTCCGGAACCTCCTTCGCCGCCCACGCAAAGATGTCCGTCACCAGCCGCATCGCCTGCTTCACCGGATAGATATACGTTCCGCGGGCGATGTACTCCTTCAGAATGTCGTTCTGCACCGTCCCGTTCAGCTTCTTCACGTCGGCGCCCTGACGCCTGGCCACCGCGACATAAAGCGCCAGCAGAATCGGAGCCGTCGCGTTGATCGTCATCGAGGTCGAGATCGCATCCAGCCGGATCCCGTCAAACAGCCGCTCCATGTCCTCGATGGAATCGATTGCGACCCCAACCTTACCCACCTCGCCCAGAGCCATAGGGCTATCTGAGTCATACCCGATCTGCGTCGGCAGATCGAACGCTACACTCAGCCCTCCCTTGCCCTTTCCACCCCCCGCCCCCTGCGCCAGCAGAAACTTGTAACGCCGGTTCGATTCCTCCGCGTCACCCATCCCCGCATACTGCCGCATCGTCCACAGCCGGCCGCGATACATCGTCGGCTGGATTCCCCGCGTAAAGGGATACTCGCCGGGCCTGCCCAGCGCCTCGACAGAATCGAACTCCGCCATCCGCTCCGGGCCATAAACCTCATCCACAGGAATCCCCGAGCTCGTCTGGACGGCTTTTCGCGATAACTGAGAGGTCGTCTTCGACATGACGTTCAAGTGTACTAGCCTCCTCCGCGATTCTTTTATGGAAGAATGAACCCATGGCCGGAGAAGTTTTTGGAGGGTTTGCCTGCACCGTCTGCGGAGAGCGGCACGATGTTCTGCCGTTGAAGTACAGCCTCAAGGCTCCGCAGGCCATCATGGCCATCCCCCTGGAAGAGCGTGACGCGCGGGTCGTCATCACGCCGGACCAGTGCGTGATCGACGGCAGGGATTTCTACCTCCGCGGGCGCATCCTGGTGCCGGTCCACGGCCTCGATGCTCCCTTCGTCTGGGGAGTCTGGGCCGAGATCAGCCCCAGAAACTTCCTTCACGTCAACGATCTCTGGCACGTGGAGGGAAGAGAGCAGGAGCCGCCCTTTTCCGGCTGGCTCAACAACGACCTGTTTCTCTTCGGAAACACCATCAATCTCGAGATCGACGTGCACACGCAGCCTGTCGGGCACCGGCCACTGTTCACCATCTCCAATGCCCATCACCCCCTGGCCCTCCAGCAGCGCGACGGCATCAGCATCGAGAATATCCGCGACATCGCGGAGATGATTCTGCACCGGGGAGAAGCGGACTAGGGAACGAATCTGATATCTCTGCCCTGGAGATGTCATCCCAGTTATAGAGGTGTAATCCCCGTCTTAAAGAAGTCGTCCCTGCCATAGAGGGTGTCATCCTGAGCAAGGCCCAAGGGGCGAAGTCGAAGGACCTGTCGTAAAGGTGTCATCGCAGCCCCGGAGATGTCATCCGTGCCATAGAGGTGTCATCCCCGCCCTGAACAGGTCATCCATCCATAAAAGTGTCATCCTGAGCGGAGCCTCTCGCAGCCTCACCGCGAGAGGCGCAGTCGAAGGACCTGCGGTTTGCATGGTCCGCACCCCTGCCCGAAAATGCAAAAAGGCCCTCAGAAATCAGGATCCTTGCTTGTTCTAGCGCGCCCGTCCCCTGCGCCGTGCCCGCAGAAAGCTGCTGACGCAGAAGTACGAAAAGACAACCGCCATCACCGCCGCCATCAAAAAGTGGACGTGCGCATCGTGATTGCCGGCCCTCTCGATGAGGTCATGACGCAGCTTCCACGCGCCGCTGGCCGCATAGATCGCGAAGATTCCGAAGAAGACCCCGGTAAACTCAAGCCAGAGAACCCCGGACAATCGCACAAACGGCGACCACACGGCCTCGCCGAACCGTTTGCTCCCCCGGACGACTCCCCCTGTCGCTCGTGTCGCCTGGGTCGCGGCCTGTGCTACCTTCTGCGTGGGCGATGGGGCCGCCCCACCCCTCGGTCTCTGAACCTGGGGTTGTTGAGCCGTACCCGGGTTCGGTGCAGTAGCAGCGTCCACCGCCGTCACCAGCGACTTGGCGGCTGCCCGCGCTCCCACTCCCAATGCCCGGCCAAAGCGTACCGAATCCATATCGATGAGTGTAGCCGTTCGACCCCGCTCCGCAAAGACTCCCCTTCAGGATCAAACGCTCCGTCCTCTCCCTGCATCCAAGCCGGGAGAAACAACCCGGGAGGTGCTTTGTATGAGACGGATTTTCTGGATGATGGCGGGACTATGCGCTGCTGCCGTGGGAGTGGTTCTATGGGGTCCTAAGCGCTCGGTACCCGTTCAGGATCTCGCCCATCGCCTTGAAACTGCCTGGTCCGATCATCACACGGTCGTCTAATGCATTCCGCGACCGCAGTGGCGAACCGGTCAGCGCACGCCCCGGGAAATTCACAATTCCCGATGAATCACGGCTGATGCAATCCCGTTGCAGCGCGCTCGCGGATGGGCGTATCCTGTCCTCAAGTCGGTCCGCAGTACCCGCAATGCCGTTCCCGCCGATCTACTAACCGGGAATACCCGATGCGAGGTCAGACGTTTATCGAGCAGCCCGGAGGTGGCATTGAATCAGAAGGTTAAGAATCTCATCCAGAAGCTCGGCGAAGCCATCCATGAGACGGTCTCCGAGTCCGAAGACATCGCAGTCGTCGTCAAGGACATCCGCGAACAGGGATTCGATGTCCTGCTGATGCTTGAGGCCACCATCGGCCTCAATGAGGTCGAATCCGATGCCGAGGAAACCGCAGAGGCTTCTGCGGAAATCGAAGGACCCTTCACCAACAGCGACCTCAGCTTCCTCAAGTCGCTGCGGATCAGCGTCAACGAGTCCGGCGACGCGCCCGAAGCCTGACCCTCTATTTCGAGAGCGCCTGCTTCCCATCGGTAGCAGGCGCCCCTCCTTGCCGCTTCATCATCCTCTTACATCCAAAGCTGACCAGAGACATGGTAGACTCGCGTCTCCTCCCTGCACGTGGTTCCTGTTTTGTGCATCCCAACACAGAAGGTCCCCAAGGGACTTGCCTGAGGTCGCCGAAAGATGAAAGATACTCTTGGTGTTCTGCTTGCCGGTGGTGCCGGTGAACGTCTTTTTCCTCTCACTCGTGATCGCGCAAAGCCGGCCGTGCCCTTCGCCGGCCAGTACCGCATCATTGACATCACCCTTTCCAACTGCATCAACTCCGACCTCCGCCGGGTCTACATCCTCACCCAGTACAAGGCGCTCTCCCTCAACCGCCACATCCGCGAAGGTTGGGGTTCGGTAGTCGCCAACGAGCTCGGCGACTTCATCGAGATCCTTCCTCCCATGCAGCGCGTCTCCAAATCCTGGTATCAGGGAACCGCCGACGCCGTCTATCAGAACATCTACTCCATCGGCTCCGAGCAGCCCAAGTACGTCCTCATCCTCTCCGGCGATCACATCTACAAGATGAACTACGCTCTGATGCTTGAACAGCATTGCGAGACCGGGGCCGACGTCACCATCGCCACGCTGCCCATCAGCCCCGACGAGGTCGCCGCCTTCGGCGTCGTTGAGGTCGCCCGCAACGGAGAGGTCACCGGCTTCATCGAAAAGCCCCGCGAGACCAGCGTCCGTTCCCCCTTCACCCCCGACATGGTCGACGTCTCCATGGGCATCTATCTCTTCAACACCGACGTCCTGCTCCCCGAGCTCATCCGCGATGCGGACGACCCCAAATCCAAGCACGACTTCGGACATAACATTCTCCCCGACCTCCTCGGCCGTTATCGCGTGCAGGCCTACAACTTCGTTGACGAGAATAAGCAGAAGGCCCTCTTCTGGCGCGACGTCGGAACACTCGAGGCCTACTATGAAGCCAATATGGACGTCGCCGGCGTCAGCCCCATCTTCAACCTCTACGACAAATCCTGGCCCATGCGCACCCGCCCCTACCAGTACCCGCCCGCCAAGTTCGTCTTCGGCGAGCCCGGACGCACCGGCATGGCCATTAACTCCATCGTCTCGGGCGGCTCCATCGTCTCCGGAGCGGTCATCCGCAACTCCGTCCTCTCGCACGACGTCCGCGTCAACTCCTACGCCGACGTCGACTCCTCCGTCATCTTCTCTCACGTCAACATCGGCCGGCACTGCCGCATCCGCCAAGCCATCATCGACCGCGACGTCCACATCCCCGACGGAACCGTCATCGGATACGATCCCCAGGAAGACAAGAAGAACTACTTCGTTTCGGCCAGCGGCCTGACGGTCGTCACCCGCGACTACTCCGTCTACGAAAACCCCGTCTCTCCGATGTTCCTCCAGGGCAACGGAGGCACGGGAACCTAGCGGTTTCGGAGACACGAAGAGGCGCTCCCGGAGCTACGAAGCGCGTCTCCAGAAACACGAAGGCCGCGCCGGACGATCTCCTCCGGCGCGGCCTTTCTTACGTCCGTTTCAGCGCTTTCCGAACCGGTAGACCACACCGCCCGAGATCGCGAAAAACTGCCGCGTCTCCGTCCCGAAGTGCTCCAGGATCAGGTCCGGCGAAAGCCGGAACGCCATATTCTTGCTGTGATTCACATCGATACTTATGCCCAACGCCGCCATCGGCTTGGTCCGGTTCGTATACATTCCGAGGAGCGTCGGGTCGGCCGTGTAGTCGAACTTGCCATACATGGCTCCGGCGTAGGCATGGTAGTTCAGAGCGGCGTATTGGTTCTTTGGGCCGCGATACTGCGCTCCCAGCAGTCCTCCATTCAACGAGGCCAGCGCCCTGCCGTTGAAGGTAATGTTTGGCGTTACCGGCGTCGTTCCCCACTCGCCGCGCCACTCCCCGCCCAGACCCCACTTCGGCGTGAGCCAGTAGGTCATCAGCACCTCGGCCCCGCCCATGTTCATGCGCGTCGGCAGAGACTGTCCACCCTGGAAGTTCATAAAGTTGATGCCGCCATAAACCTCGTACTTGTTGTCGTAGGTGACCGGCGCGATAAATCCGATCTTCGGCTTCTGCTTGGTGGTCGCCTGCGGACTCACCAACTGGGCGTCCTGTGCAGCGCCGGACCCTGTCGCAACCGTTAGCAGAGCCGCGGCCAGCGCTCCCATCCATACGCGGCGGCCAAAACCGGACGCGCTCTTCGTTCCCTTGGGCAACACAAACTCCTGCGTCTTCTTCTCCAACATCTGCTCCTGCATTTAAGCTTACCCTTCCAAGATATAACGTCCGGCGCACCTCTGCCTTGCTTCGGTTCGATGGACGGGTCTTTTCCCTCCTCCCCATACACGCCGGAAACCGTCGCCAGGGCACTGCTTCCTCAGCGAACAGCGCCTGATCGTATCGACCTGGATGCCGCGAGCTCTTCTAAGAAATGTGGCACCGAACAAAAGTGGCCTCCGCAAAGTGCGACTCAAAAAGTGCCGCCAGCAAACCTGCCGCCAGGAAAATTGCGGCCAGGAAAATTGCCCAGGAAAGTGTCATCCTGAGCGGAGCCTCTCGCAGTCTCACCGCGAGAGGCGCAGTCGAAGGACCTGCGGTTCCCCAACTGCTGCCGAATGCAATCCCTCATTCCGGCAAAAGCCCGAATCTCCCAACCGGCGGATCTTTCCATCCGAAGGCTCTTCGCTCCACGCCAGCCACCCCACTCCTGTGCGACAATAACCCTACCGCCGCACATATCCATGCAAGGCAAGGCGCGGCGGCGCAAGAGGAGATATTCCATGGGCGAACTATTTACACCGACGCATCTCATCGTCCTCGCAGTCGTCGTGCTCGTGCTCTTCGGCGGCAAAAAACTGCCTGAGCTCGGCAAAGGACTCGGCGAGGGCCTTCGCGGCTTCAAGGACGGCATGAAGGGCGTTACCGAAGAGGCCAACAAGCCCGCCGACGCGCATACTGTTACGCCCAAGCCCGAAGAGACTGCCAAATAACGTTGAGGTTGCTCTACGAGGGAGATGGCCTCCGGGCCATGCCTTCCTTTCATCCCGCATCTAGCTCAGACGCAAAGCCTATGTCTGGCTCATCGGATGAAGCAGGCCCGGCGCCTCCAGTCCCGCATCGATGATCCTGAAAAGCACTGGAAGCTCTCAGTGAGCGACTTCCGCGAGCGCGAGTTCTGGCCTCAGTATGAAGAGGCCTACAACCACGTCATCGCAGCCACCAGCCGCAAGCACACTCCGTGGTTCGTCATTCCCTCCGACTACAAGTGGTACCGCAACGTCGCGATCTCCCGGATCCTCGTCGAAACCCCGAAGGGCCTCAAGCTCGCATACCCCAGGCCCAGCATCGATCCTGCCACGATCAGGCTCTAGGCGTAATCCGGATCGCTGATCCCACAAGACGCCGCTCATCCAGAGGTCCGCTCTCTCCCAGCAGTTCGCCGCAGAACGCATGGAAGAATACCGAGGCCATCAGGATCTGGCCCGCCATCCCAGCATCGACCTCTCCCGAAATCCTCCCCAGCGCCTTCTCCGCCTCAATGTACTCCGCAAGCGTGGCCACGCCTCTCTGCGGCCCTCTCTGCTGCCGTCTCATCGAGGCCTTGAAGCGATCCCGCAACTCCGGCTCTCCCGCCAGCGAACACAGCATCACCGTCACCCTCTGATGAAACTGTCTCAGCCCCTTCACCGCGGCAATCAGGTTCTCCTCCGGCGTCCCCTCCCCTTTCCTCTCCTTCAGCGCTTGCAAGGGAACCAGCAACTCCGGCAGACTCTCCTCGAGCACCGCCAGGATCAACTCCAGCCTATCCTTGAAGTGCACGTAGATCGCAGCCTCCGAGCAGGGAACACTCTCCGCGATCGCCCGCGTCGTCACCCCCGGCACGCCCCGCTCCCGCACCAACCTCTCCGTAGCCGCCACAATCTCGGCCTTGCGGCTGGGCCTCCCCCGCCTCCTCGGTGCTTCAGCCTCCATCCGGCATCTCCTGTTCTCCCGTCTTGCCTGACTTTTCATCCTCAGTATATAGTGAGCACTCGCTTACTAATTGAGGGGAGAAACTCCATGACCCTAAATCGATCCACTGTCGGCAAGCTTCTCCTCACCTTCATCCTCCTCGGCGGCTCTGGAATGTCCTTTCTGCTCGACTGGAGCCCCAATCACCTGCTCAACCCGCTGTGGCATCCCCATGCCCGGTATCACTCCGCCATCCTGCTCTTCCTCTTTGCGGGGGTCGCCGTCACCGCCACCTGGCTGCTCTGGCGCCGCTCCGCAGAGCCCCGCACAGGCGTCACCGCGGCGGCCCTCCTGTCGCTCGCCTATTGGACCCCCTTCTTCTACGTCCCGTTCCTTCTAGCGCCTGCCTCTTACTGGGCCGGAATCCCCGGTCACGAGCCTAGAATCCACGGCATCCTGGTCTATCCGAACCTCCTCGTCGTAGCAGTCCTCACCGCGCTCACCCTGCTGGGCTGGAGTATGGGAATCTCCTGTCAATCTCCAACCCGACCTATCTCAAACAAAACAAGCCGCATTTAAGTGCCGATTAGTTATCTGCCGATCCTTACAATAGAAGGTAGATAGAGGGAGAGACCTTCGCGTAGCAGCGGAACCGGGTGCCCATCTTCGCCACGGAACCGGTGCTCCATCTTCCCTTCGGCTTTATCGCGGATAGGGTGGGCATTCGAGCGAAGCTCGAATCGAATGAGGGTGTCATCAAGGGTGTCATCCTGAGCGGAGCGCAGCGCAGTCGAAGGATCTGCGGTTCGTAATCTGGCAGCGTCACGCGGGATTACATGGCAGATCTTTCTCTTAATGGCATATAAGCCGTTTGTTTTCTATATTTTTGCACTTAAACCCTTTGTCTTCAATATTTTGCAAATAAAACTCCGGATAAGCAAAACAAAATAAAAGGCTTACAAAAATATGGGGGGGGGGGGGCCTCAAAGCGTAATCATCACCACGGCCGCTGCCGCGACGACCATTCCGAAACCCTGCCGCCGCGTCGGACGCTCATGAAGCATCCACGCTGCCAGTAGAATCGTCGAAGCCGGATAAAGCGATGCCAGTACGGCCGCGACATCCAGCCTCCCGGCTCGCGTCGAAGCGATAAACAGCATATTGCCGGAGGTATCCAGTAGCGCCGTCGAAAGCGCCCACAGGACGGCCCTCCGGGGCAGCCATCCTCTCTCTTTCTCTGCGGTGAAGCTCATCGCTACAAGCATCAGGGAGCAAGTCGTCAGGCTTCCTATCCTGGCCGTCGCCATCGGCCACACCACGCCCGCAACGCCGGCAAACTTCAGCGCGGTAAAGTAGACTCCGAAGCCCGCACCAGAGAGGATCGCGAGCCACGTCGTCCCGCTCGAAACCGGCTTCGCCTCTGGATTGTCGCCGGCTGCGATGATCCAGATCGAAGCTCCGGCAACGAAGAAACCCACGATCCGCCGCCATCCCGGTGAGCCCTCTCCTGCAAGTGAGACCGCCGCCGGAATCGCCGCCGCCAGCAGCCCGCTGATCGCCGCCGAAACGCCCATCGCGCCTCGCGACAGGGCAACGTAGAAGCCCGTGAGGGAGAGTCCACCCATCACGCCCGCCAGCAGCCCCCACCAGAATGGGCCGCCGCGCGGAAACGGGTCTCCAGAGAGCGACGCCAGAACGACGAGGACGCAGAAGCTGGCCGCGTGGCTGGTCAGAACGACGCACAGCGCGCCACGCATCGTTCCGCCCGCGTTCTTGGCTCCCATGCCGCCCGAGAAGTCGCCGCCGCCCCATAAAACGGCAGCAGCCAGCGCCAGCATTGCGTTCGCTTCGAGCATCGTCTCCGCTGGCGCGTGCCGGTTTATCGGTTCGGACTGATCACGTTCGTGGGACCCGAATCGCTCGCCAAAGGGATGTAACCCTTCTTGGCAATCACCGTCAGGTTAGGCCGCAGCACGCGCACGTCGATCGAACGGTACTTGCCGTCGATAAACGGCTGATGCGTGTAGTAGCCAATCATGTATTGAGTGCGGACCTCTGCGAAGATTTTCTGGAAGCTTTCTTCAATGCCACGCTGACGGAACTCGGCATCAAGATTCCCGCCGGTCTCGCTGGTGTAAACAGGAAGAATGTTGTCCCGCATCGTCAACGGCAGGTGAATCTTGTCCAGGAAGCCGACCACCGGAAGGGCGGAGTCGCCGACCAGCGTTCCATAGACGGCGATCTTGTTGGTCTGCAGGTAGCGGATCACTTCCTTGGTCTTCGCCTTGCTGCCGTACTCCTTGCCGTCGCTGATCACATAGATCACGCGGCGACGATCCCTTCCGCGGGTGGGCATGGACTTCGCGGCCTCGAGGATCGCGTCGTTGAGGGTGTGAACTTCCTTCGGAACCTTCAGCTCCATCGCCTGGCTGTTGCGGATCGGCGCTGTGTTCGGATCGAAATTGCGCCCGTTAAGCGTCGTCGTCTGGGCCAGCGGTCCGCCCATGTTCATGTAGACCTCGCGGCCCGTGCTCTTGGAGTTGTTCAGAGCGAACTCGAGGCGCGCGCTGTTCGCGGCGGTGAAGTCGGTGCGCCGCTGCGGACCGTTGTTGTAGGTGTAAACCGCCACCTCGTCGTAGGGCGCAAAGGCTCCCTGCAGCGCGGCAAGCGAATTGTTCACCTTCGCCATGTTGTCGGGAGTCAGGCTCTGGTCGATCACGATGGCGACCGAAAGCGGAAACGGATCGACGGTATACAGGCTGATGTGCTGCGGGAGATTGTTCTCGTAAATTCGTACCTCGCGCCACAAAATGCCGGGAACCGGCCGCTGCTTGTTGTCCTTGACCGTGAACGGAACTTCGACAAAATTTGTGCGCACAACCAGCTTGAACGCATCCGGCCCCTGCCCGGACGCGGGAAGCTCCGGCGGCGGACCGTCGTCGGGCCTCTGCTGGCCAGCGGCCGAAGATGGCAGGCTGGAGGGAGGAGCCTGTGGATCGGTTTGAGGCCGATCGTTGGCCGCGTCCGGCGTCGTTCCCATGCCAGGCCGAACGGTGTTGAGTGCTGGCAGACCGACCTGCGGACGTGGCGCATCCGGAATCTGCTGCGCCGCCGAGGCCTCCTCGGTCGTCTTCTGTGCCTGCTGTCCCAGCGTCATGAACGCCAGAACTCCCGCCAATAAGCTTTCCCTGACCACTCAAACCCCCATACGCCTTCCACCCAGACCTTCTGGCACTGAATTGGCTAGTAACTACCAGAATACCAGCGACAGGATAAGGAGGCTATCACAATGACTGCAGCCCCCGCCCTCCTTGTAGGACGCAACCACCTAGTTTGACGTTGCGCCTGGTCCATCCGTATCTGTCTCCGGGCGGTGCTATCATTTTTTTCGCTGACCCGGCGGCTGCTTGGTTCGTCTAATAAACTCATGCGATCCTCTCTGTGTGCCTCTGTCGCCCTGTCGGTCCTGTTTGCCGGTCTCACTTCCGCTCTGCGCGCGCAGGAGGCCCCTTCGCCGGGAGGCCCGCCGCCATCCAGCTCCGCGCCTGGAGAGCAGCCGACCGACATCGGCGATACCCAGACCCTGAAAGTGAACGTAAACCTGGTCAACGTCTACTTCTCGGTCCGCGATAAGAACGGGTACATCACCAACCTTCACAAGGACGACTGTGAGATCTCCGAGGACAAGATTCTGCAGAAGACCAAAAACTTCACCCAGGAGAAGAATCTTCCCCTGACGATTGGAATTCTGCTCGACACCAGTGGCAGCCAGCAGAACGTTCTGCCTATGGAGCAGGAGGCCGGCGCGGAGTTCCTCAGAGACGTCCTGACTCCGAAGGATGAGGCCTTCCTGATCTCCTTCGACATCAATGTCGATCTGCTGGCCGATTACACCAACTCTCCGAGTCAGCTAAGGCGCGCCCTGGAGAAGGCGAGCATCAACACCGGAGCCGGAACCGGCTCCGTGACGGGAAACAGTACACCCCGTGGGACGCTTCTCTATGACGCGGTCTACCTCGCCTCCCACGACAAGCTTCGCCAGGAGGCCGGTCGCAAGGTGCTTGTGATCCTGACCGACGGCGCCGATCAGGGCTCGCAGGAGACGCTGAAGTCGTCGATCGAGGCGGCGCAAAAGTCGAACGCAATCATCTACGTCATTCTGATCGCGGATCGTGGCTTTTACGGAAGCTTCGGCTACACCGGCGCAGGCGACATGGATCGCCTGGCGCGCGAGACCGGCGGTCGCCTGCTCAACGTGGGAAGCAATGGAAAGAAGCTGCAGGAAGCCTTCAGCCAGATTCAGGACGAGCTGCGTACCCAGTATCTTGCCAGCTACACGCCAACAAATCTGAAGGCCGATGGAAGCTTCCGCACGTTGAGCATCAGTTGCGGCAAGGACACCAAGGTTCAGGCGCGCAAGGGTTATTACGCTCTGCCTGACAGCCCGGACAATAATTAAGCTTCCATCGCGCCGGAATAGATAGCCATTCCCGCCACGGCGTCCACGCCCATTGCATCGAGTGCGTCGACCTCGGCGCGTTCCTTGATGCCTCCGGCGACGATAAGCTGCTTCGCTGTCGTCGCCCGCAGGATGGCCGCAACGTCGATGGGAAAGCCCATCATCGTGCCCTCGGTGTCGACGTGCGTATAGAGGAACGCCGCGCAGTAATCCTCAAGCCACGTGACCGCTTCTTCGGGGGTGAGCGCGACATTTTCCTTCCACCCGCGCACGGCGACCTGTCCGCCCTTGGTGTCGACAGAGAAGACGAGCTGCTCTTCGCCGAGCGCATCGCGCAGCTTCGCGGCGAAGTCGAGGTTGATCAACGGATGTCGCTTGCGGTCGGCGTCGTTGTCACCGCCAAAGAGGGAGGAGCCATAGATCACGCGTTTTGCTCCGAGATCGAGCATGCGCTTGCCATCTTCGGCCGTGCGAAGGCCGCCGCCGACCTGACAGGGAAGCTTCGAGGTGAACTGCAAGATCAGGTCCGCGTTCGACCCCTGGCGCATCGCGGCGTCAAGGTCGATCAACTGCACCAGCGGGTATTTGCTGAAACGTTCGATCCAGTAGTCGAAGTCGTCGAAGGCCAGTTTGAGTTTTTCGCCTTGAACAAGCTGGACGATGCGGCCGCCCATGAGGTCGATGGATGGAATGAGCAATGCGTTCTCCTAGAGAAAATCAGCAGCGTAGCTGGAAAGAATTAACAGGGAAGGCGTACAGGGACGCCTGCGCGGGCAAGCTCGGCTTTGAGCTCGCGGGAGTCGGTGACGCCGAAGTGGAAGATGCTGGCGGCGAGTGCGGCGTCGGCCTTGCCGCGCGAGAAGACCTCGGAGAAGTGAGCGGCGGAGCCTGCGCCACCGGAGGCGATGACCGGAATCTGCACAGCCTCGGAGACGCGCGCGGTGAGTTCGCAATCGAAGCCCGAGCGCATGCCATCGGTGTTCATGCTGGTGAGCAGGATCTCGCCGGCGCCGCGCTGTTCGGCCTCGCGAGCCCACTCGACGACCTTGCGGCCTGTGGGCTTGCGGCCTCCGGCGACGTAGACCTCGGCGTCGCCGACGGGGTCTGCGGAATTGGCTGCACGACGGGCGTCGATGGCGACGATGACCGCTTGCGCGCCAAAACTCGAGCCGATCTCGCCGATGAGTTCGGGGCGCGCGATGGCAGAGGAGTTGATGCTGACCTTGTCCGCGCCCGCGTCGAAGACCGCGGCGGCGTCTTCGGCAGAACGGATGCCACCACCGACGGTGAAGGGAACGAAGAGCGTCGCTGCTGTGCGCTTTACCGTATCGAGCAGCGTGCCGCGTCCTTCATGAGTGGCGGTGATGTCGAGCAGGACGATCTCGTCGGCGCCGGCGGCGGCGTGACGATGCGCGAGCTCAGCGGGATCTCCGGCGTCGATGATGTCGACGAACTGGACGCCCTTGACTACGCGCCCGTCTCGGACATCAAGACAGGCGATAATGCGTTTCGTCAGCATGGATTGATCCTTACGGGAGTGGCATCGGAGACAAGCTGCTCAGAGCCTTCGGCGACGATGCGGGCGATGGTTTCGTCTGCGTCAAGCGGGTCGCCGCTGGCGGCGAACCACTCGACCAATAGCCCCTGCAGTGGCGCACGAAGATGGAACTCACTCTTGCCGTCGGAGAGGATGGCGATGTTCTGCCCAGTGCCAACGAGCGTCCCGGCAGGAACGAGCTGCTGGGCGAGCTTGTAAGAGGGTTGCGGCGATTCTTCGGCGAGCATCACTTCATAAACGAAAGGCATTTCTATAGCTCCACGAAGTTCTTTAGAATTTGTAGGCCGACACTGCTGGACTTCTCGGGATGAAACTGTACGCCCATCACGTTGTCGCGTTCTACGGCCGCAGTGAAAGGACCGCCGTAACTGCTTGTGGCAGCTGTGTCTGCACCTACAGGCGCACGCCAGGAGTGCGTGTAGTAGACGAAGCCGCCGTTCTCGACTCCGCGTAGAAGGCGTGAATCTTTGCGGATGTCTTCGAGGGAGTTCCAACCGACGTGCGGAGACTTCAGATCGGCCTTGTTGTAGGTCGCGGGGAAGCGCTCGCACTTCGACGAGAAGTGGCAGAGGCCGTCGGTGCTCTCAGCCTCAGTCGAGCCTTCGTAGAGCCATTGCAGGCCGACACAGATGCCGAGAAAGGGAACACCGCGAGCGATGGCCTCGCGCGTGGCCACGGTGAGCTGGAGGTCGTGCAGGAGCTGTGTCGCCTGGAAGTGTCCGACGCCGGGGAGGACGATCTTGCTTGCTTTGCGCACATCGTCGGGCGATTGCGTGACGTGTGTTTCGGCACCGAGATAGTGCAGCGCCTTGAGGACGCTGGTGAGGTTGCCCGCTTTGTAGTCGATGACTTCGATCATGGGCGATGTCCTCCGCGGTTGAAGTCTCTTATAAGAGCGGTGATGAACTGAGTTATCAAGAACGCAAGTGAAAGCGCACAGATAACAAGTCCCACAGTGGAAACCGTACCTGTTCGGTAATAAAGAAAAAGCACACCTGCAAAGACCATAAGAGCAACAGAAATGAGACTAAATACCCAGAAGACTCGTTCGTCAAAGAAACCAAAATCAACAAGCAACACTTGATATGCGATTAGCGCTATTCCACAGATTAGCGCTAGCCATGCAAAAGTTTTTTGCTTGGTGAAGGTTTCCACCTAAAGCAGTCCCTTGGTGCTTGGGAGAATCTCTGCCATGCGCTCATCGCGACTGCAAGCTCCGCGCAACGCGCGTGCGAAGGCTTTGAAGATGGCTTCGATCTTGTGGTGGTTGCTGCGCCCGTACATCGTCTTGACGTGCACGTTCGCCTTGGCTCCGCGGGCGAAGCCGTCGAAGAAGTCGGCGAGAAGCTCGGACTGGAAGTCTCCGACGAGACGGACCTTTACCTTGTCATCGACCACATAGGCGACGCGGCCGGAGAGGTCGACGGCGGCGACGGCGAGTGTCTCGTCCATCGCCATGACGAAGTAGCCTGCGCGCAGGATGCCCTTCTTGTCGCCGAGCGCCTTGTTGAAGGCTTCGCCAAGTGCGATGCCTACGTCTTCGACGGTGTGGTGCTGGTCGACGTCGAGGTCTCCGGTGCAGGTGAGCGTGAGGTCGAAGCCGCCGTGGCGGGTGAAGAGCTCGAGCATGTGATCGAAGAAGCGGATGCCGGTCGACACCTTATAGACGCCGGTGCCGTCGATGTTGAGTTTCAGTGCGATCTGCGTTTCGGTGGTGTCGCGCTTGATGGTCGCAGTTCGTAACTTCCCGCTCGTCGTGGTTCTTGTCTTCTTGCTGGCCGCCATCTTGTTTTAGAGCTCCTGTCCTGCTTTGGATTCTGTGAGGCTGAAACCATAGATAGGCTTCCAGCCGATCTCTTCGAGCGATGCCTTGAGGGCTTCGAGGCCGCGCGTGACGTGATCCGCGACTCCAATGGTGATGCGGACGTAGCCGTCGCAGCCGGGGTCAGCCGAGCGGTCGCGCAGCAGTACACCGCGGCCTCGCATGGCGGTGACCAGTTCTTTGTGGAGCGGGCCGATCTTCATCAGTACGAAGTTGGCCGCGCTGGGGAAGTAGTGCACGCCGAGCTCGTCGAGGCCGCCCATCATTCGCTCACGGCCGATGCGAATCTGCTCGACGTACCAGGCGATGTAGGCATCGTCGTCGATGGCTGCGATGAGGCAGTCGAGTGCGACTCCGTTGACGTTGTAGGGCGAGCTAACCTTGCGCAGATACGTTATCAGCTCCGGGCTCGTGGCGAGCATTCCGATGCGAAGATTCGCGAGACCGTAGGCCTTCGAGAAGGTGCGGGCGACGATGAGGTTGGGTGTGGTGGCGAGGTCGCCGAGGACGGTTTCGCCGTGGAAGTGGAAGTATGCCTCATCGACCAGCAGCACGGCGTGAGGAGCGGCGTTGGCGATGGCGAGAAGCTCGGCGCGGCTTGCCGTGGCCCCGGTGGGGTTATTGGGAGACGCAACGATGATGAGCTTGGTTCGCTCATTGATGGCAGCGAGGAAGCGCTCGAAGGGAAACTGCAACGTCTCGTCGGCCTGTACCTTGACGAGGCCGCTCGTCATCATGGCGATGCTGACGTCGTACATGAAGAACGAGGGAGTCGCGATGAGGGCTTCGTCGTCAGCTTCGAGGAAGGCGCAACAGATCAGGTGAATCGCCTCGTCGACGCCGTTGGTGAGAAGAACCTGTGCGGGGTCGAGACCGAGGTGTGCGGCGACCTTGCCTTCCGCGGGTGCGCGCTCGGGATACTTGGTGAGGCCCTCGGCGGTGATCTGCTTAAGCCGGTCGAGCACGAGCGGCGAAGGGGCGAGCGTGTTCTCGTTGAAGTCGAGACGAAGGGCATCGCGACCTGCGAGCGGAGGGTGATACTCCGGCATCTCCAGAACGGCCCGGCGTGGCTGTACGGTTGCGACCTTGGTGACTACGCTCATGGTTATCTCATCCTTACGCGAACACTTTCGGCATGGCCGGTTAGTCCTTCAGCGGTGGCGAGTGCGATAGCATGTGGACCCAGTTTGCCGAGGCCCTTGCGAGTGTACTCCTGCACGGTAATGATCTTGACGTAGTCGAGAACGCTCAAGCCCCCGCGAACGCGGCCAACACGGCCCGTGGGGAGAACGTGGTTGGGACCGGAGATGTAGTCTCCCATGGATTGCGGGGCATAGTCGCCGACGAAGACGCTGCCTGCGTTCGAGACCCACCTAAGGTCGACGGTGGAATCGACAGTCAGGTGCTCGGGAGCGAGACGGTTGGTGAGTTCTCTTGCTTCGGTAACGGATTCCGTTACAAAGATTGCACCCTGCGCCGCGAGCGACTGGCGGGCAATTTTGTTTCCGCGTGCCTGCCCTTTGACTTCGGCTGCTACTTCCTTTGCGAGGGCTTCGTTGCTGGTGATCAGGACCGCGAGCGTCTCGGGGTCGTGCTCAGCCTGAGCTACCAGGTCGGCGGCGATGCCTGCAGCATTGCCGCGCTCGCTGGTGACGACGATCTCGGTGGGGCCGGCGGGCATATCGATGCCGCATTCGGAGGAGACGAGGGTTTTGGCGGCGGTGACGAAGAGATTGCCGGGGCCGACGATTTTGTTAACGGGCTCGATCGTCTGCGTGCCATAGGCGAGAGCCGCGATGGCCTGGGCTCCGCCGACGCGGTAGAACTCGGAGACGCCTGCGAGCCATGCGGCGGCAAGGGTTTCACGCGCGGGCTTGGGGGAGCAGACGACGATGCGCTCGACGCCTGCGACCTGCGCGGGGGTTACCGTCATCAGCAGGGTGGAAGGAAGCGGGTAGCGGCCTCCGGGGACGTAGCAGCCGACGCTTCCGAGTGGGCGGACGAGCTGGCCGGTCTTGACGCCGTCGGTCGCCGAGATGCTCCACTCCTTGGGATGCTGAGCTTCGGCAAAGGCGAGGATATTGCCGCGCGCGATCATCATCGCGGCCTGCAGCTCGGGTGCTGTGGACTCCCATGCTGCCTGCATCTCTTCGCGAGTGACTCGAAGGGACTGGTTCTTTGCGAGACTGTCAAACTTCGCGGCGTATTTCTTCAGAGATGCATCGCCGCCTTTGCGAATGTCCGCAAGGATGCGGCGGACGATGGGCTCGACCTTTGCCGTGTTGACTGCACCGCGCCGCTCGATCGAGGCGAGAAGAGCGGCGGCAGCCTTTGCAGTTCGACCGTATGTCTTTACCAGCTTCATCTACCAGGACTCCAGAGGGTTCAGCTTTTTCGTCGCCAGCTTCTAGCTTTCGTTAGAAGGCTAAGAGCCAGAAGCTGACGGCTGTTTTATAGAACGACCTTGCTGAGCGGATACTCGACGATGCCGGTGGCACCCACCGCTTTGAGCTTTGGGATGACCTCGCGAACTTCTGTCTCATCGAGAATCGTGTTGAGCGCGACCCATTCGGCATCACTGAGCTGGGATACGGTAGGCGAGTTGAGAGCAGGCAGCACACCGATTACTTCACGCAGATCAGCCTTGCGAGCGTTGAGCATCAAGCCCACGCGACCCTGAGCGGCGATGGCAGCGTTGAGCATCAGCGAGATGTTGTTGATCTTTCCGCGCTTCCACTCGTCCTTGTAAGCGGTCTTGTTGGCGATCAGCTGTGTCTCGCTCTCCATCAGGGTTTCGATGATGCGCAGGCGATTGGCGCGCAGCGAGCTTCCGGTCTCGGTTACTTCGACGATGGCGTCGGCGAGCGTGGGAGGCTTGACCTCGGTGGCGCCCCAGCTGAACTCGACCGTGACGGGGATGTTTTTTGAGGCGAAGTAGCGCTTGGTGAACTCGACCAGCTCGGTGGCGATGATCTTTCCGGCGAGGTCCTCCGGCTTCTGGAAGGGGGAGTCCTCGGGAACGGCGAGCACCCACTTCACCTTCTGGCGGCTTTGCTTGGAGTAGGTGAGGCTGGTGACGTATTCGACATCGTGCTGGTTCTCCAGCACCCAATCGTTTCCGGTGAGGCCGGCATCCAGCGCGCCATGCTCGACGTAACGAGCCATCTCCTGCGCGCGGACGAGCATGCACTCGATCTCGGTGTCGTCGATGCCGGGAAAGTAGCTTCGGCCACTGGCAAAGATCTGCCATCCTGCACGTTGAAACAACGCGATGGTTGCGTCCTGCAAGCTGCCCTTGGGGATTCCGAGCTTCAGCTTCTTCTGCGCGTCACTCATTCCTTCGTCTCCGTTTCGATCTTTTTGGTGAAGCAGCTCACGGTGCCCTCGTGGCAGACCAGGCCGTCGCCTTCGACCTGGACGCGGAAGAGCAGAGCATCGTTGTCGCAGTCGGTGGAGGCCTCGACGACGCGGAGGCGGTTCCCGCTGGTCTCGCCCTTCATCCACAGCTTGCTGCGGGTGCGACTCCAGAAGGTGACGAAGCCTGTCTCCAGTGTCTTCTGATAGCTGGTTTCGTTGAGGAAGCCGAGCATGAGCATCTCGCCGGTCTTCCAATCCTGTACGATGCCTGGCACCAGGCCGTCCATCTTGGCAAAGTCGATCTTTACTGCATCTGCCATCTCAAATCCCCCGTTTGTTCGTTGACACAAGAAAAGGCCCGCTCGCGGAGTGCGCGTTGGCGGGCCTTTCAGAATCCTGTGGTCTCGAGCTTCGTTACTTCGCCACACCGGACATAGCCGCCAACACGCTCTGCGCATGATGATGGTGATGATGCCCGTGGTGGAGGTTCAGCGAACGCATCGCTAGTTCAGAGTAGCGTTGGCGCCCGGGGAAGTCAACCTGCGCACGACCCGTTGCCAGACAGTATGGGCGCGAAGAAACTCTCCATTGACCGTCCCCCTTGACTCTCGTACCCTTCCGGTGAACCCTCTGTCATTTTTTTCAAGGAGTTGCAATCCTCTATGCGAATCTTTCGAAGCTCCTTTCTGGCCGTCGCTCTTTCGCTGATGCTTCCGCTTTCGATGCCTGCGCAGATGGCATCATCGACGAAGCCTGCTGCTGCCGCTGCAGCAGCGACCGACAAGATCGACATCAATAGCGCAACGCCCGACCAAATGAAGGCGATTCCGGGAATCGGAGATGCCTATGCCAAGCGCATTGTCGACGGCAGACCCTACACGGCAAAGAATCAGCTTGTCTCCCGCGGGATTCTACCGCAGGGAGTGTATGACAAGATCAAGGATCAAGTGATAGCCACCAAGCCGAAGAAATAATGACGGTGGGCTTCTCTTGCGGAAGGGGATGAAAGGGATGGCTGCATGCAGCCATCCTTCTTCTTATGCTGCAGCGATCTGCACGGTTTCAATACGTTCTTCTGGCTCTGGTGGCGCTGATTGCGCTCACCCACCTCGTTTTGGGCGCGAGGCGTAATTTCAGTTCGCAGGCCCATGGAATGGACTTTGCTCGTCCACCTTTTCAGGGTGGCCGCCAGGGAGCAGCGATCAACGAAGTTACTCCCGAGGCGCAGGCCGCGGGATTGAGAACACGAGATACGGTTCTCACAATTAATGGCCATCCCTATCTCAGTGGCAGCGTGTTGATGAATGAGGTGCGACGCAGTCGGCCGGGGGAACCGCTTGCTGTCAGTTTCCGACGTCCCGGCAAGAGCGATGTTCGCACCGCGACGGTGTTATTGAAGCCCATTCATCCGGGATCCCGACCCCTCTGGTCATGGGTGGTGCTGACTGTTATCGCGGCCCTTTCCTACTTCTGCTTATTGACGGGGCTGTATGTTGTGTTTGCGCGGCCGCGAAATCCGCACGCCTGGCTCATTCTGGGTATTCTCGGGAGTTTCAACTCACTTTTTGTCGCAACGTCCTCGCTGTCCGGTCCGCTGGCGCCGGTAGCCGTCTTCTGGTCGGCGTTGTCGCAGACCGCGATGCCGCTTTGCCTGATGGCGTTCGGGATCTACTTCCCGGAACGTTCCATCATCGATATGCGTTATCCGTGGATCAAGTGGATCTTCGTGGTTCCGACCCTTCTGTTGTTTCCGATGGATCTGCTTGGAGAATTTGGGAATCTCTATGACTTTTCGCTCTCGAACTGGTTGGTTCCTTATTCGATCAGCCTCAATACGATTGAGGCCATCTTCAGCATTCTGGCGATCTCATACTTTTTCGTCTGCCTGTTTCCCAAGATCCGCACCGCGACCGGAGATGCTCGCCGCCGGTTGCGCATTCTCTACTTCGGAAGCACTGTCGGCCTGATCCCGTTTTTTGTTCTTGTCGTCATCTCGGTGATTCGAAAGACAGACATCGGACAGGGAATACCGCAGTGGATTGTGCTGACCATTGTCGGGATACTGTTTCTCTTTCCGCTGACCCTGGCTTATGTCGTTATCGTCCAGAGGGCGATGGACGTCAGCATTCTGATTCGACAGGGTACTAAGTATGCGTTTGCGCGGCGTTCTATTGCGGTCTTGGCGGCCTTGCTGGGACTATGGATGGCATTCGCGCTCCGCGATTATTTTGCGACCGAATCCGGAGAGAATCGCACCGCCGATGTCATCAAGATATTCGGCATCCTCCTTCTGTTTTTCGCATTTCGCATTCTGTTGTCGAAGCGCCTCCAGCAGCGGATCGATCAGAGATTCTTTCGCGAGGCTTACTCTGCCGAGCAGATATTGTCGGAGCTGTCAGAAGAGGCTCGTAACTTCACAGAGGTTAATCCTCTGCTAACCGCCATCACGCAAAGAATCGGCGATACGCTGCACGTCGAGCGGATAGCGGTCTTTTTGCGCGCGGGAGACAGCTATCGGTTGCAGTTCGCGACTGGAATGCCAGCAACGCCGATGATGTCACCCCAATTCGGCTCGCTGGCGCTGGCGGCAAGCTCGGCGACGATCACAAATCTCGCGCGCGGACCAGCCCCGGCCCCGGTGTACCGCGACGATCCGTCGAGCTGGCTGGTGGATGCGACAGAGGCGGAGCGCAACGCGTTGAACGACCTTTCCACGGAGCTGCTGGTTCCGCTGCCTGGTCGCAACCGGCTGGCGGGTGTGATCGCGCTTGGACCGAAGCGCTCCGAAGAGCCTTACTCGCGCACCGATCGACAGCTGTTGCAATCGGTTGCGACGCAGGCGGGGCTGGCTCTTGAAAACGCGGAGCTCTTCGAGAATCTTTCCACCGAGATTGCGCAGCGGGAGCGTGTCTCGCGCGAGATTGAGATTGCACGCGAGGTGCAGGAGCGGCTGTTTCCGCAAAGCTGCCCGGATGTAGACGGAATCGATCTCGCAGGTTATTGCCGTCCGGCCCAGGTGGTGGGAGGCGACTACTATGATTACTTCGTTTTACCGGCCAGCGATTCGGTGTGCGGCACGCGGCTTGCGCTTGCGCTGGGAGATATCTCGGGCAAGGGAATCTCGGCCGCGCTGCTGATGGCGAGCCTGCGTGCGAGTCTGCGCAGCGCAGCTCAGTTGCAGGGCGGCGATCTGGCTGCGTTGATGGAGCACGTCAATCGGCTGGTTTACGACTCCTCAACGGCGAATCGCTATGCCACATTCTTTTATGCCGAGTTCGATCCCTGTACGCGGATGCTGTCTTATGTGAATGCGGGCCACAATCCTCCCATCCTTCTTCGCGGCGATCAAAACATTTTGCTTGAGGCGACCGGCACGGTCATCGGACTTCTGCCTGAAGTTTCCTACGCTGAAGCGAGCCTGTTGCTACATCCCGGTGATGTCCTGATCACCTTTACGGATGGAGTTTCAGAGGCGATGGATGCAGAGGAAAGAGAATGGGGAGAAGACCACATGATTGCTGCCGTCCGGACGCTGTTGGATCGGCCTGAGTGCACTGCCACGGCGCAACAGCTGATCGATTGTGTGCTGGAGGCAGCCGATCGCTTTACGGCCGGTGCGCCCCAGCATGACGATATGACCTTGCTGGTCGCAAGGATTCGTTAGGATCCATGAGCGGCTGGAGATCCGGAGTGGTTACCTCAACTCCATGGTCAGGATGCGTCCGTCGGACTGAAAGCTTCCGCCGGTCGCAGTTCTGGCGTCGAGAAGCGGATTGGATGGCGTTACGTATGCGGCGCTCGAAAAGGCTCCGGCAGCGTCGAAGCCCTGAAGAAGGTAATCGCGCTCCTTGTCGATCTCGGGGTCGATCTTGTGGGTGACGCCTCCGGTTCGCTGATCTTTCTCGAAACCGATATCGTGAGTCGCGGAACCCACCCACAAGGGCCGTCCCGCGACGGTCTTGTCGCTCTGCCACACGCGGAGATGATGCCGCTCGGCAGCGACAAGGAGAGGATCCGCGCGGGAGTAGGACATATCCTGTGGGCGACCGAAGAGGTAGAGCGTGCTCATAGGCACCGCGGTGTATGCCTCGCGGCTGAGGGTCTTCAGCAAGCCATCGAGGATGGCTTCCTGGACAGACTTGTCGACAGCCGTCCATCCCGCCGCCTGGAAGGCTGCCTGAACCTGCTCCCTGGTTCCGACAATCGCGAAGTTCACCATGTCACCAGGATGGCCATGCCCCGCCGCGACATCGGAGACCCGCCGCGGAATATCGTCAAATGTGGCGGGGGTAATGACGGTGCTGATGGGCGCTGCCAACGTGGCGGAGACGGCGTTGCCTTTCGCTTTTGGTGCGGGCGCGAACTTGATCTTTACCTTGTAGTCTCCGGTGAAGGAGAGGTCGCTGCTCACGTTGATGCGGAGGTATAACGTGCCCGTCGTTGGCATGGCTACCTCTCCGGACGTTCCAATCGAGAAGGGAACGGAGGCCCCGATATCGCTTACCCTGCCGATGAGCGCACCCACCTTGGCCTGATTCAGAGGAAACTGCCGCAGCAGATCCTTCCATCCGCGCTCGATGCCGTCGGGTGTAGCCTCTCGAGCGTCTGCCATGATGATGTCGCCCGTGCTCTTGAAGGTCGCAAGCTCTCCGGCTGAGACGACGACGCCGGTATCGAGCCACTCGGAGTCTTTGAGGGTGAGCTCGTAGTTCTGCTTGTGTGAAGCGATAGCTGCATTCTTCCCCTGGTTGTCGCGCATACTCACGATGGCCTCGACTCGGGGCCCGACTGCCGGAGCAATGACGGGAGCTAGCGGGGAGATGTCGGAAGGGGAAGGAGGGACCGCCAGGGGCGGAGGATCGGGCAACTTGCTTTGACCAGATTTGGGTTCAGGGGCCGCCGGACTGGTCTGCGCGTGAAGGGGAACCCCTATGTTCGTGCATACAAGAGCGATGGCCCAGAGAATTCTTCTCCATCGCCTCTCCGACTGAAAACATTTAGAGTGATTCATATCGAGTTCTCGACCTGATAATGCTCAACCCGGGCAAACCGCTTTTGTCTCTCCATTGTTTCACCAGGAAGGCGTCCAGCTGGATCGCGTGGGGGATGTGTGCGGTACTGCTGTCCGGATGCCAGGGCATGGTTTCGAGCACGAGCCGGTCCCGGGTTCGGGTGATTGATGTCTCTCCGGACGCACCCGAGATCGATATCTATCAGAACTCTTCGGCGATCGCTTACAGGCTGGCCTTTGGAACCATCACCTCATATGTGCCGGTTGAGCCGGGAACTTATACGACCACGGCGACGATGTCGGGCAGCCGCCAGACCCTCACCTCGTCGAAAGCGACGCTGGCTACCGCGGGCCAATATACCGTTCTGATTGGAAATTTCTCTTCGAATCTGCAACAACTGGTGTTGAAGGATCAGAGCCAGCCGACTCCGCACGGGCAGATTGCTCTCCGGTTTCTTCACCAGGCTGCTCGCACCGGGTCTGTCGATATTTATCTGCTTCCCCCCGGACACCGGCTAACGTCGGCTTCGCCGACTCTTTCCAATGTCTCTTTTGGTGCAAACAGCGGATACGTGAATCTTCCGGCGGGTACTTACACGCTGGTGATGGTACCTGCGGGAACGGGTCTCACCAACGAGACGGAGCCGGCCTACAGCGGATCTCAGGTGACCTATACCTCCGGTTCGGCCAGCACCGTCGTTCTGGTCGAACAGCAGTCACTCTCCAAAGAGCCGGAGTTGCAGGCGATCATTGCTCCGGACTACGTTCCGGCGCAGGCGGAGTAGCCGCTTGGTCCAGCTGGCGGATATTTGCCCTGCAAAGATGGATCTGGCGGCAAGCTTATGCGACTGTTCCTCGGCGTTCGCAAACAGGAAAGACCGCCGGATATGGGCGGTCTTTCCTGTTGATAGCCTTAGGGTGGTTTAGTAGCGGTACTGCTCGGACTTGTACGGGCCTTCGACTGCGACACCCAGATAGTCCGCCTGGTTCTTCGAGAGTGTGGTCAGCTTCACACCGATCTTCTCGAGGTGAAGTCGCGCCACCTCTTCGTCAAGCTGCTTGGGAAGGATGTAGACGCCCGCCTTGTAGGTGTCTTTGTTCTTCCACAGGTCGAGTGCTGCCAGTGTCTGGTTGGAGAAGCTGTTCGACATGACGAAGCTCGGGTGGCCGGTAGCGCAGCCCAGGTTGACCAGTCGGCCTTCGGCAAGCACGAAGATGCTGTTGCCTGCCGGCAGCGTGTACTTGTCCACCTGCGGTTTGATGTTCAACCGGGTAACTCCGCTCGCCTGGTTCAGGGCGTCCATCTGGATCTCGTTGTCGAAGTGTCCGATATTGCAGACGATCGCCTGATCCTTCATCTGCTGCATGTGTTCGTAGGTGATGACGTCGAGATTCCCGGTGCAGGTAACGTAGATATCGCCGATACCCAGCGTTTCTTCAATGGTCGTAACCTCGTAACCTTCCATTGCAGCCTGCAGGGCATTGATGGGGTCAATCTCGGTGACGATCACGCGGGCTCCCATGCCACGCAGGGAACGGGCAGAGCCTTTGCCGACATCACCGTAGCCGCAGACCACGGCGACCTTTCCAGCGACCATCACATCGGTGGCGCGTTTGATTCCGTCGACCAGCGACTCGCGGCAGCCATAGAGGTTGTCGAACTTCGATTTGGTGACCGAATCGTTAACATTGATGGCCGGTACCAGGAGCTTGCCCTGTTCCATCATCTTGTAGAGGCGATGCACGCCGGTGGTCGTCTCTTCCGCTACACCGCGCCATTCCTTCGCGATCTTCTGGAAGTAGGTGGGATCTTCGGCGTTGATCTTCTTGAGGAGGTTCTTGATGACCTGTTCTTCCTGATTGCCGGAGGGAGTGTTGACCCAGCCATCACCCTTCTCCAGATCGACGCCCTTGTGGATGAGCAGTGTGACGTCGCCGCCATCGTCGATGACGATCTGCGGTCCGAGGCCGCCCTTGTGTCGGAGAGCCTGATCGGTGCACCACCAGTACTCTTCGAGGGTCTCGCCTTTCCATGCGAAGACCGGAATGCCTGCGGCGGCGATTGCGGCGGCGGCGTGGTCCTGGGTGGAGAAGATATTGCAGCTCGCCCATCGCACATCGGCGCCGAGAGCGACGAGCGTTTCGATGAGGACGGCGGTCTGGATCGTCATGTGCAGCGATCCGGTGACCCGGACGCCGGCAAGGGGCTTCGCGGGAGCGTACTTGTTGCGGATCGACATCAGGCCGGGCATCTCCTGCTCCGCAATGTCGATTTCCTTACGTCCGAAGTCCGCCAGCGAGAGATCCGCAACCTTGTAGTCGGCCGCTATCGTCGCCTTATCGATTGTTGCTGTTGCCATAATAGGCACCTCGTTTTTATGTTGAAAACTGTTCGGAGAAAGAAGATTCTCCTCCCTTCAGGATACCACTCGCGGCCTGCCATCCGGGTGCCCTCGATGCTGTCGGACTGTCCTAAGATCCCAATGCAAAAAGGGGAACCGTGTGGCTCCCCCCTCATCCCAACTGGTCCGTCCTCGGGCATATGGGATCGCTGTCCCCTGGTCATACCTCGTATGTCGGTTCGTCTTTCAAGACGAGAACGCGACGTTCTTCTCTGCCTCCAACAGCTTGCGTTTGCGCTCGGTTCCCCAGCGAAAGCCGGTGAGCGATCCGTTCTTTCCCACGACGCGATGGCACGGGACAATGACCGCGACGGGATTTGCCGCGCAGGCTCCTGCGACCGCGCGAGTCGCAGTGGGAGACCCCAGTTCGGCTGCAAGCTGCGAGTAGCTGCGCGTTTCGCCGCGAGGAATCCCCTGCAGCGCCCGCCATACCCGATGTTGAAACGCAGTTGCGCGCACGTCGAGCGGAAATGTCGCGGCTGTTGGATGCTCACCCATCTGGCCGATGATGTAGTCGACCGCCTCTGCCAGCCAGCCGCTCTTCGGTCTCTCGTGCGTCAACGTGGCATTGGAGAAACGATCGCTCAGAACTTCCAGCACCTCCGAATCCCCTTCGCCGAAGGCGATGGTGCAGATGCCTTTCTCCGTTGCCGCGACCAGCATTCGGCCTAAAGGGCTATCTGTGATGGTGTAGCGAATGGAAATCCCGTCGGCACCGTTTCTCATCTCTCGTGGCGTCATGCCCAGGCGGGCAGCACTGTTCTCATAAAGCCTGCTGCTCGATCCAAATCCAGCGTCGTAGATTGCATCTGTAACTCGCATGGTCGACTCCCGTATGTTTGTGTCAAAGGCCTTCAGGCGCTGCTGTCTCGCGTACTGAACGGGGCTGACCCCGAAGATTCGCCTGAAGGCGCGGTGAAGGGTAAGCCGGTTGATTCCGGCAGCCCGGGCCAGTTCGTCTGTCGTTACCCGTTCGCCTGCGTGTTCCTTCAGGTATCGGGCTGCGCGCGCAACGGGCTTAGCCTGAGGATCTGGCTCGGGGGCCGTTCGTTCCGGATGGCAACGCCGGCAAGGACGATAACCCGCACCGATGGCTTCTTCGAGCGTTGAGAAGAATGCAACATTCGCCTTTCCCGGGCGCCTGCTCGGGCAGCTTGGCCTGCACACGATCCCGGTGGTATGGACCGCATAGAAGAATTGGCCGTCGGCGCGGGCATCCCGGTCCAATACTTGTTGCCATTGCCTGGCGGAGAGAATATCGGTGATTTTGCCTGCGGACATCGTCATGTCAGTATCTTCCCTCGACTGGCATGCGTACCACACTCCGTTTTGTTCGTTCAAAAATGGAGCCGAGAGATGCAGTTAAATCGTGACTCCCGACGGCGGGATTGTCGCCGTTGCCGGGGCCGATGCCAAGGGAAGTGCTACTTTTTCCCCTGCCTCGTCCACTTCGTTACTCTCGACGTAGAAATGGGTTAGAAGAGAGGAGCCGAAGCTGGTCGTAATGGCTACATCCGTTGCATCCCGGCCGACCGCCATCAGCAGACGTCCGATTCGTGGCACATTATGACGCGCATCCATCGACCACCACCGCCCACCAAGATAAACCTCGTACCAGGCGCTGAAGTCTCCAGGCCCACTATAAGGGATACGAATATCTCCGAGATGGCCGGTTACGTAGCGTGCGGGGATGTTCATCGCTCGAGTGAGCGTGATGGCAAGATGCTGGAAATCGCGACACACCCCGATACGCTCGGTAAAGACATCGAGCGCTGTCTTCGTTGGCCGGGCGGCCTGGTAATCGAATTGCACGTGATTGTGGACCCAATCGCGGATTGTGATCGCCCGTTGCCATCCCTCCGGGGTCGAGCCGAACAGTCCGCAGGCGATCTCCAACATCCTGTCGACTTCGCAGTAGCGGCTGCCCAGCAGAAACTGCAACAC
This sequence comes from Edaphobacter modestus, assembly GCF_004217555.1. Lineage (GTDB taxonomy): Bacteria > Acidobacteriota > Terriglobia > Terriglobales > Acidobacteriaceae > Edaphobacter > Edaphobacter modestus. The sequence goes on along the minus strand of NZ_SHKW01000001.1, from coordinate 2,666,513 downwards.
ATCGTCGGGGATTTGATCGATGGGATGCTGAGGGGCTCCCGCGTTCACTTCGTCGGCGATTCCATTCACACGGACGAGGCTGCTCCCAGCAAGCCGCAGCGCACCTCCGGGTGCATTGAATCGCAGACAGCGATTTCCGAATCCATCGAGGTACTCGCGTCCGGCCAACTGCTGCCTGGTCTCAAGGTCGATGTGTTCGATCGTCAGTGTCTCAGGCTCTTGAAGGCATGGATCGAGCGACGGATGCAGCCGCAGCATCGCGATCACGGTCAGCGGTGCAGGGAGATGAAACTGAATGTCGAACTCGGCTCGAATCAGCATGGCTTTGATTCGGATGCGGCGGGAATGGGTGACGTTGTGCGAGAGATTTCCGGTTGGTGTGAGTCGGCAATCGGGAATCGGCAAAAAAATAAGGGGCAAGCCGGATGGCTCGCCCCCTTTGTACCGTGAATTGAAAGCGTTACTTCGCCGTCGTGAGGCTCAGAGCCTGCTCCTTGAGGGCGGCAGCCTTGTCGGTTGCCTCCCAGGTGAAATTCGCGCCAGAGCGGCCGAAGTGACCATAAGCCGCAGTTGCCTTGAAGATCGGGCGGCGGAGATTCAGGCTCTCGATGATGCCCTTCGGAGTCAGTGAGAAGTTCTTGCGAACGAGGTCTTCCAGCTCCTTCTCATCGACCTTGCCGGTCTCGAACGTATCTACAAGCACGCTCACCGGTTCTGCCACGCCAATGGCGTAAGCAAGCTGCACCTCGCAGCGGTCGGCCAGCCCGGCTGCGACGATGTTTTTAGCAACGTAACGAGCCATGTAGGCAGCCGAGCGATCGACCTTGGTAGCGTCCTTGCCGCTGAAGGCTCCGCCGCCATGACGACCCATGCCGCCGTAGGTATCCACAATGATCTTGCGTCCGGTCAGGCCGGTGTCGCCCATCGGTCCACCGACGACGAAGCGACCGGTCGGGTTGATATGGTACTTGGTGTTTTCGTCCAGAAGCTCGGCGGGAATGACGGCCTGGATCACATTCTTCAGAATGTCCCCGCGCAACTCCTCATTGCCTACGGTCTCCGCGTGCTGCGTGGAGATGACGACCGCGTCCACACGGACAGGCTTGTGGTTGGAATCGTACTCGACCGTGACCTGGCTCTTGCCGTCGGGACGAAGGTACGACATGGTTCCGTTCTTGCGAACTTCACTGAGCTTGAGCGCGAGACGATGCGCGAGGGAGATAGGCGTCGGCATCAATTCGGGAGTCTCATTGGTCGCATAGCCGAACATCATGCCCTGGTCGCCGGCGCCGCCTGTGTCCACGCCCATGGCGATGTCGCCAGACTGCTTGTTGATCGTCGAGATTACGGCGCAGGTGTTGGAATCAAACCCGTACAGCGCATTGTCATAGCCGATCGCCGCGATGGTTCCGCGTACCAGGCTCTGGAAATCAACATAAGCCTTGGTCGTGATCTCGCCGGCGATGACAACCAGGCCGGTGCAGGTAAGCGTCTCGCACGCCACACGGCTGTAGGGGTCCTGCGCAAGGCAGGCATCGAGAATGGCATCTGAGACTTGGTCGGCGATCTTGTCGGGGTGGCCCTCGGTGACAGACTCGCTGGTAAAGAGAAAACGCTCGCGTGTAGCCAAATGAAACTCCTTCAGGGAAGCCTTCTGGAAGACTGTGTCCCATGGTTGATACAACCCTACTATTCTACCTGCCAGGGAAGGGTGTGTATCAAAAGTTACCCAACTAATGGCTAGGCCGAGGGGGCAGACGGCAGGATTCCGCATTGAGCGGTAATTTCGAGACCCCGCAAAACATTGAAAAAAAGGCGTCTGCAGGGAGCAGACGCCTTTTCGGTTGGGATGGTCGCTGGAACCTAGAAGACCAACTTCGCCCCAAGCTGAAGAATGCGCTTGTCGCGATAACCGGTAACGTTGCCAGCGGTCGGGCTGAAGCCGCTGGCGCTGATCAGGCTGGAGGTGCTGATCGTATCCGGGTTGGTGTGGTTGAAGAGGTTGAATGCTTCGCCACGGAACTGCAAGTGCGTCCTCTCGGTAAGGTTCATGTTCTTGAACAATCCCGTATCAGCGCGCCACCAGCCGGGGCCCTGGACCACGTTGCGCTCTGCGTTTCCGCCACGAATCTGTCCCGCCGGAACCGCAGTGAAGGCATTGATGTTGAACCAGTGCTGACGGTTGTGGATTGGATTGCCCGGCGTACTCTGGTTCGGATTCGCGATCTGGTCCGGGCGACCTGAGGATACGCTCGAGCTGAATACGACGCCGACGCCGGCAGGATCGAGACCGGAGGTGGTGACGTTCTGCGGAAGTCCGGTGTTGAAGTAGCCAAGGCCCGAGACCTCCCAGCCTCCCAGCAGATGTCCAACCACTCCATGCTGCTCGTAGAAGAAGGGCAGGGCATAGACGGCGTTGAAATTGAACATATGCCGCCGGTCGGCTGCAGCGGGTCCGTACTCGGCCTGAGGATTCGACGAGATCTGCGGAGCTCCCACCCGATCGGCGTTGGCGTTGGTCAAGGCACGCGACCAGGTGTAGTTGGCGGCTACCAGGGAGTTATGCCTCCACTCCTTGCGGGCCGACATCTGCAGCGAGTGATAGTTGCCTTTGAAGATCGGCTGGGCCGAGTTGATGGCGCTGAAGCCCTTGTAGGGACGGTACGGATTGATCTGAGAGACGTTGCTGGAGGTGACCGCAACGCCCGGATTTGCGGCTGCGAAGGCCCCGACTGGAGCCTGGTTGATGTCGACCAGGCCGAGAAGGTGAATCTGCTGGTTGCCGACGTAGGAGATATCGGTAACTACGCCGCCCGGGAACTGCTGCTGCACGTCCAGAGAGAACTGCTGCACGTATGGCGTGCTGAAGTGCGGCGCGGTGGCTCGCAGCACCTGCGCCGAGTAGTTCACATTCGCAGCGACCGCGGCGGGATTATCGAAGCTGGTGTTGGAGATCGTCGGTGTGTTGACGAATGGCGGGTTCTGGAAGATGTTCTGCTCGTAGATGGCGAACAGAGCGGAGTCGTACGCGATTCCGTATCCGCCGCGTAGCGAGGTTTTGCCGTCGCCGAAGACATCGAAGGCGAAACCGACACGAGGGGCGAAGTTCAGGTTATCCGCCTTGGCAATCTTGTTCCCATAGGGTGAGTTGACGTTATTGATGCTGACGCCGTTGGTAATCGCCTGAGCAAGGGTGACGCCGGCCACAGGAGTGAATCCGTTGCAGGCCGACGCAGGAGCGCCAGTCACGCAAATCAGTCCAGTTTTGCCTATCGTCGGTGCAGCCGCCGGGTTATAAAGCGAAGGATCGAACGTCGTCAGCTGATGGTTTGCGTCCGTTGGCTGCGCGAAGTGCGAGTAGCGCAGGCCAAGATTCAGCGTGAGTCGTGGCGTAATCTTCCAGTCGTCCTGCAGGTACGCTTCGATCTGGTTGGCCGTAATGCTCGGAGTGACGTCGATCGATGCCTGGCTGAAGGTGGAGACGAAGCCGGTAAGAAAGTTCGCCCACGCCTGCTGGTACGGCTGAGCCGTCGAGCCCGCAGGAAGGTTGCCGTTGGTGAAGCCGAAGCTTCCGGCGTTCGCGCTCGCGTTGTTTTCCTCTTTGTTGTAGTGGTTGTAGGTGAATCCGGCCTTTACCGTGTGATTCCCGATGGTCTTGGTGAGGTTTGCAAAGATATTGTGGTTCCGGTTGTAATCGCGATACGGACCGTAGGTGGAGATCGCCGTTCCACCCGAAAAAGTGAGGGTTGGAACGCGAGGAAGCGTCGAAGCGAATGGCAGATTCGGCCTGATGTCAGGCGAGTTTGCGTTGGCTGCAAGTCCAACCGGATCGCTGAGCAGCGCGCCGGAGGAGAAGGCATAGCCGCCATCGACTACCAGGGTAGGAGTAATCACGTACGTCGCATGGCCCAGATAGATGCGTCCGGGAGCATTGGTGTTGGTTGTGTTAACGCCGGGATAGCCGACGCCCTGGTAGAGGCCGCCAGGTTCCTGCGTGGGAATGGAATCATTGATTAAGCGGAAGAAGACACTCAGCTTCTGACCGAGTTGCTGGTCGATTCGCACGATCTGCTGATTCGCGTTGAAAAGATTGCGCTGCGGCGCGGTCACCAGGGTCCCGCTTGGGTCGGGCGTTCCGACGTTCGCGTAGATGTCCTTGAGATACGCCTGCGCCAAAGTGCTGGTGATCGGCACAGTGGTTGTGCCGCCATCGGCGCAGCCGCCTGCGGAGTTGGTGTTGGCGCACACCGGCTGGGTGAAGGTTCCCCCACGCTCATTCATGCTCGGAACGCCCGTCAAAGTGACCGGCTTGTAAGTGATGACCCGGCGGATCTCCTGCGAGAAGAAGAAGTAAGTGTTGTTCTTGCGGCCGTCGTAGATCTTGGGGATCCAGACCGGACCACCGATGGTGTAGCCGAAATCGTTGTAGCGCAGCGGGCCGCGGGAAGCGGGCGCTTTGGCAGCCCCACTGGGGGTCGTGGTCTGCTTGTTCAGCACATCATTGGCGTTGAAGATGTCGTTGCGGACAAACTCATAGGCGCTGCCGTGGAAATCCTTGCTGCCTGATTTGGTGATGACGTTGATCTGACCACTGGCGCTGCGTCCAAACTCCGCCTGGTAGGTTCCGCGCAAGGTCTTGAATTCGGCGATCGCGTCAACGGAGGGATAGGTGAGGAGGGTGTAGTTGGAGCCGCGGTCGACGTTGTCGGAGCCATCGACGGTCCAGGCGTTTCCGCTGGTTCTCGAGCCATTGACGGAGAACTGCACGACGTTCGTTGCGCCGTTTGGGCTCGAATTGCCGATATAGATCTGGTCGGCGCCCGAGTAGGCCACGCCGGGCTGCAGACCAACGAGCTGCTCGTAATTACGGCTGGAAAGCACGAGCTCTCGTACCTGCGTTCCGCTGATGAGACCGGCCTGTGTCGCGTTCTCGGTGTTGATCGATTGCGTATCAGCGGTGACCAGGACCTGTTCCACAGCTCCTGCGCGGAGGGTTGCGTTCATCGTAAGCGCGTCGTTGACGTGCAATACGACTCCGTTGAACACCTGATCACCGAAACCGGAGAAACTCACCGTAATCTTGTACCCGCCAAGAGGGAGTGTGGTGGCTGCGTAATAGCCGCTTCCATTTGTTGTGACTTTGCGCACAATCTCATTGCGGTCTGTATTCAACAGCGTCACGGTGGCTCCGCTGATTGCGGCCCCGCTTACATCCGATACCGTTCCGCTGATACTGCCTAAAACGTTTTGCGCCAGGGCGCCCTGTGCGCCCACGACTAAGACTGTCGCGGCGATCAACATCATCGCGCGACAGGCAAAGAGCCTGAAGCCTGTCATTCACTGTCTCCTAGAATTGTCTTAGCGAGCCGGATTTCTGGTGATCCGGCAATTTCTTATAATCGGGACTTCGATAGGCCGATGCTTATTGTTTGCATCGGGAGCTCGGTCCAGTTAAATGTTGGGTGATCCTTCACGGGAGCTTGTCAGGTCCCGGAGTGCCGGAAAGGACAAGTAAGCCAACTGCCATCATAATTGAGCGCTTGGACTCGGTGGCCCTGGAACGGAACAGACGGCTAAAGGAAAAGTCTGCCGTGCAGGACAAACTTCCATACTCCCCAGCCGAACACAACCAGCACGGCCACCATGACGGCGACCCCGATCCAACGGGAATCCAGTCGTCTTCCGGAACGGCCGCCACGATTCTTTCTGACGTTTTCTGCAAACTCTGTCCAGCCCTCCTCCTCGCTCGCTGCTCCATTGGCTTGAAGCATGGCGTCGAAGCGCTCGAGCCAGAGCGGCTCTTCCAGGCCGACCGCACTCAGATAGCTGCGGACGATACCTTTACGAAAAACGCCACCGGGCAGCTCCGCATACCTTCCGGCTTCGAGCGCCTCCAGGTGACGGAGAGAGACTTTCGTGACCGTACAGATGGTCTCGAGTGTAATTTGCCTTCTCTCGCGTTCCATTCGCAGCTCGTAACCGAACTGTTCCATTCCGCTTCCTTCCTTTTCTCTGGATAGACTCTATAAATGTCGGCGGTTTTCCGCAGTTTTCGGCAGAATAGTCCCGATGATGGCCTAAGTCAAAGCTTCTGAAGAGCCTTAGCTTGCTGGAATCAGACTAGTTAGTCCTGGAATCCCGATCCGGTACAGTCTCGAATTCGACTCCCCGACCACCTCGGCTTTTGACTGCCTAGGCGCAGACTTCTATCGTTAGAGTGTCCTAAGAATCTGTTCTGGTCTTAAGAGCCGCAATTTTTCGGGAGTAGGGTGTTCCGGCGAAGCGGGTTCCTTGAAAGTGGAGAGGTCCAAAGAGAAGACGAGTGCGCATACCTTTTCCTGTTCATATACCGATTTTGCGAGTAACCGGTTTCGCGCTCGCGCTTTTTCTTGTCCAGGTCTACCAGGGAACCTCGACTCTCTTCGCCCTCTGCAGTTTTGTGTTCATCGTTATCGCGGGAGTTACGTTTAATCTTGCTGGAGGGCTCTCCCGTCCCTCCGGGGCCTATGTTTTTTTCTACTCCACTCTGGCCGTGATCTTCGGATTATTCTGGAAGGCCGTCCTTGGCGAGCCTGCAGATTCTAATCTCGTTCAGCCCATCCTCACGATGCAGGTGTACGTCGGGAGCATAACGGCGATGTTGATTGCGGTCGCCATAAGCCGGAAACTGACATTCCGCCGCCCTCTGCTGGCGAACCTCGTTACAGATGCCAACATGCAAAACGCCGCGGTGGGATGCACAGTAACGGGCATAGCGATCTTTGGCGCGATGCAATTCGTCGAGATTCAGCAGGGTGGCATCCTGAGCGCCCTGTCCCAGATAAACCGCTTTTTGCCGATGGCTCTGATCCTCGGCGTGATCTATGAGCTTCGGAGAACCGGCGGAAGGAGCAGTGTCAATCTGATCGTGCTAATCTCCGGAGGAACGATCTTCGGTCTGGGACTGATGGGGTTCTCCAAAGAAGGCATTTTCATGCCGCTGGCGTGCTGGATGGTTGCCGCCGGCTCCCAGGGGTACCGCCTCTCTCGAATACAGTTTGTCGGCCTTATTTTTGGGCTTTTTCTAGCCGTCCATTATCTGGTGCCCTACGCGCAGTACGGACGTAATTTTTTTGAGCCTACCTTTGCCGGGCGCGTGCGGGTGAGCGCAGAATTGCTCTCCGACCTCGAAGGGACTCGCACCAAATACGAAGAGAGCAGCGAGGACTACTATTCCCGGCAGATCCAGGGATATTTCAATAAGTCCCAGGGCTTTCTGGATCGTCTGCAGATGATCTCCCCCGATGACGGGCTGCATGACGTCACGGAAAGACGCGGACCGATCGGTCCAGCCCCTGTCATCATGGGATTCGGGAATTTGATTCCACGGTTTTTGTGGCCCGGCAAACCCACTGTCAATTTCGGAAACTTCTACGCCCATGAAATGGGTGGTCTCGCAGCGGACGATACCACGACAGGAGTCTCGTTCTCTCCTTCCGGAGAGGCATTTCACATCGGCCGGTGGATAGGAATCTTCTTCTGGGCTCCCCTGCTGTGGATCATGCTGTTCGTCCTCTTTGACTCCCTGTGCGGGGATACCCGGACCTCGCCCTGGGGCCTGCTGATGTGCGCTTTCTTCGCGCATATTGCCCCGGAGGGTGGCCTCGGCGCGACGATCTATGCCATGGGCTATGTTGCCTTCGGTCTGGTCGCCGCAGCATACGCCGCAGCATACGTGATGCCCATCCTGGGAACCTTATTCAAGGGGCCGTCCCGCACGGAAGTTCGTCGAAACGTTCTTGTGCACGGCGTTTCGCGCCGTTCCCGGCCCGTTCCTCAGCAGGGGATTGGCCAGTAACGCATCCCCCTTGCAATACACTGATAGAAGCATGAACAAACTTGTAGTCGGCAATCTTGTCCACCGTCCCCTGCGCTCTCTTATCAGCGCACTTGCCATCGCCATCGAGGTCATCATGATCCTGTCGATCACGGCGATCCTGCTGGGCAAGATCAGCGGCTTCAAAGAGCGGCAGAGTGGTATTGGGATGGACATGATCGTGCGCCCAGCCACGACCAACAATTTCATCGGTATGACCGGCGCTGGAGCCTCGATCAAGGTCGCAGACGTTCTTGCAAAGATTCCGCATGTCGCCGTCGCTGCCCCTGTAAATATCACGATCACCGGATCGCTCGACAGTATTTATGGTATCGACTACAAGAGCTTCAGCGGTCTGCTGCCGTTCACGTTTCTCTCCGGGACGGCTTTTCAGGGCCCGGACGACGTAATTGTCGATGACTACGCCGCAGCGGGCAAAAAGGTCGGCGATAAGATCAAAATTCTCGAGCACGACTTTCGGATCTGCGGCATCGTCGAGCACGGCAAGGGTGGTCGCAAATTCATTCCCATCGATACGATGGGACGTCTGAACGGTTCCGAGGGAAAGGCTTCGGTCTTTTATCTTAGGACGGAAGACCCTCCTCGCTTTCAGGAGGAGGTCCGGAAGGCAATTCTTGCGACCCCGGGAATGAGCCAGTATGACGTACGCACCGCCGAGGAGTATCTCTCAGCGTATTCTCCGGCACGGCTTCCCTATATGAGCACTGCCATCCGCGTGGTCGTCGGAATTGCACTGGTCATAGGATTCCTCGTGATCTTCCAGTCGATGTATACCGCGGTGATGGAGAGAACGCGAGAGATCGGGATTCTGAAGTCGCTGGGAGCCTCGCGAATCTACATTGTCTCGCTTGTGCTTCGCGAGACGGCATTGATTGCGGCTGTCGGCATCGCGCTTGGCGTGGCATTGAGCTATGCGTTGAGTGGCGCACTTGAAGCACGATTTCCCACGCTGGACTTCGTGATCGACTTGCCCTGGGTATGGAAGTCCGTCGTGATCGCCTTTACGGGAGCCTTGCTGGGAGCGATCTACCCAGCTTACAAGGCCGCCAGCAAAGATCCCATCGATGCTTTGGCCTACGAATGACGTGGACTTCCATACGGCATCGCGCATCATACTTATTGGTGTGCATTGTGGTCCATCATCCGTGAGGCAGGCCATTCAACTTACAGGGCATCTCGTTCATGACACCTTCCACAAGCGATGATTTCAGGCAAGCCCGCTCTGCGGTCCGTCTGATCGAGCTGTCTTTGCTCGTGATCGCCGCTGTGTTTCTTGCCCTGCATGCCGTTCACCTGCGCGCGGATTTTCCAAACCACTCCCCCTGGATGGATTGGGCAAAATACACCGACGAAGGATGGTATGGAGATGCGGCGATTCGCCATTTCCAGCGTGGTGACTGGTATGTCCCCGGAGATTTCAACCCGGCGGCCGCTCTTCCCGTGTGGCCATTGCTCGAATCTGCCGTCTTTCGCGTCACTGGAGTCAACGTTGTAGCCGCGCGCGGCCTGGCGACGGGAATCTTCGCACTGAGCTTGTTGTGCGTCTATCTCCTTGTCGGTCGCTGGCGGGGAGCTGCGCAGCCGAAACGCGAGCGATCCCTGGCTCCCGCCATCGCTGTCCTTCTTTTGGCGGTTAACCCATTCTGTTTCGTCTTCAGTCGCCTGGCCATCCTGGAGCCGATGCTCATTCTGCTCACTCTGCTGGCTTTGCTCGCGGCATCCTATCTCCCCGAACCCAACGACGAGGTCTCGTCCCGTCCGACGTGGCTGCGTAAAACTTTTCCGGTGGTGGCGTTGGGATTTCTACTGCCTCTGATGGTTCTTACCAAAACCACCGCGATCTTCCTGTTTCCCTCCATCGCGTGGCTGCTGTTTGCGCGCTCCGGCTATCGATTCCGCCCGGTATTGAGATTGGGAACGCCGATCTTCCTCCTCGCCGGATTGATCTGGGCCGCTTACTACGGTGTCGTCGTGAGACCGCACTTTCTTGAGGACTATCGGTATCTCTTCAGTGCGAACGCCTACACCGGAATTACAACCCAGAACCTCTTCGAGGTATTGCGCGACAGCTTCGTCGATGGAATGTGGGTGGGACAGGTTCTCTATCCCCTGGCTCTGGTGGCGGCAGGTGTCGCTCTGCTGATCAGACCACGGTTACTCCGCAATCCTCTTGTCCCCGCGCTTCTTCTTTGGATTGCAGGGTATGCGGCCTTCATCGTGTATCACAACAATCTCCAGCCCCGGTACTATCTCGTCCTTGCTGTTCCCGTGACGTTGCTCACTGTCATCGTCTTCGAGAGCGGCTGGATCCGGCGCGATTCCCCGGTTCCACGGTTTTCGCCTCTCGCATTCTCATGCGCTGCTGCCCTGGCCATCATGGCGATCGCAGATGCGCGGCAGGTTATCGGGTACGTTCTCCATCCGGAGTACACCTTCGCCAGCGCTGCCGATCGCATCCGCGAGATTGTAGATTCGGATCACGCGCATAATCCTCTCGTGCTGTCTATCAGTGGCTCGGACCTTTCCCTGATGACCGGTCTGCCCTCGATCTGCGACGACTTCGGCACGATGGATCTGGACGCCCGGGTGAAAGTCTATCGGCCCGGCTGGTACGTCGCCTGGAATCAGGTGGACGATGACAAGATGGATGCGCTCACCTCGCTCTACAACCTCAGGCGCGTAGCGTCCTTTCCCGCAATGGATGATCCTGAACGAAATCTTCTGATCCTCTATCGGCTCGATCCCGTTCAAGCTGCCCCTCCGCGTCGTCGTCGGTCTACCCGGCTGGTTCAGGCGGATTTCAGCCACCAGGGCAGCAGGAACGAGGTCTCTCGCTGAGATTTGGGCCAGATGGACGAACTCCTGCATCCATGCCTCCGAACTCCGCATCCATGCTTTAGATATGAGGTGATGTATCCTCTGAACTATCAGTTATCTGTGTTGCAGGTACGACGTGATTCCGGTCGATCACGCGGATTCGGAAAGACCTGATTTTCAAGGAGAGCTATGCCGAGTCAGCAGGAGGTGAGATGGTCACAATTGAAGGTAGGCCTCATCGTTCTGGTGGCGTCGGTGGTTCTGGTGGCTCTGCTGTTTCTGATGACCAGCTCCGCCGGCCTGGGAATTCTGTCGCATAAGCTGACCGTTACGACGTACTTTGAGAACTCCGCTGGATTGAAGCCAGGTGCCGCCGTAAACCTGCAAGGCGTGACCATCGGCACGGTCAAGACAGTAACCGTGGTGGCAACTCCGGAACGGAAACTGACTCCGGTCAGGGTCGTGATGAAGTTGAACGATAAGTTCGCCGACGAGTTGAAAAAGGACTCGAAGGCCTCTTTGACAACCATCGGCGTGTTGGGCGACACCGTCGTTGATATCAATAGCCAGTTTGCCGTGGGTCCTCCCTTGCAAGACGGAGATGAGCTGAAGACCCTGGAGACCCCGAGCCTGACCGACGTGGTCAAGGCCAGCCAGGGAACCATCGAGAGCCTGAACGTGATCCTCGCAAAGATGAACACCATCGTCGATAACCTCCAGTCGGGGAAGGGGTCCATCGGACAGCTCATCAACAGTCCGGATCTGTACAACAAGCTCAATGGAACCGTCGATGAGTTGCACAAACTGACGATCAATCTGAACCAGGGCAAGGGGACCATCGGCAAGCTGGTGAGTGACGAATCCCTCTACAACCGTCTGAGCGACACCACGGCGAAGCTGGACAATATTGCTACCGAGCTGGACAGCGGCAAGGGGACGGCCGGCAAGCTGCTCAAAGACCCCGAGCTCTACGACAATCTGAACTCCACCCTGAAGCATGCCAACTCCCTGATGGCCGACGCCGATGCCGGCAAAGGCGGGATGGGCCTGCTGCTGAAAGATCCGCAGTTCCGCAAGCAGCTCGACGATACCTTCACGCAGGTCAATCACCTGGTGACTGGAGTGAACCAGGGCCATGGAACTCTGGGCAAACTGGCGACGGAAGATACCCTGCACACGAACTTGAACAATCTGCTGATCAACAGCTCCGACCTGGTAACCGCTGTCCGTCAGAACCCCAAGAAATATCTGACTATCCACCTGAAGATCTTTTAGCTCTCCCGTTGGCCATTCCCATCTCGCAATCCGCCCTGCTCGATTCATCCCGGCAGGAAGACGCAAGGTAACGGACATCTTTTCTTTGCCCGGGTGCGGGAGTAGTGTGGAGAGACCGATAGAAGCCCTTGTGTCTTTTTAGGAGAGTCATGAACCTTACGCCGTGGAAGTTTGCCCTTTTCGCCCTGATGCTTGCAGTGCGTCTGCCACCGGTGTCCGCAGAAGATGTCTCCGGGCCGAAGTCCGCGCCGAAGAAACCCGTGATCTTCGATCTCTCGGCCATCGACACTACGGTCGACCCATGCGTCGACTTCTATCAATACGCCTGTGGAAACTGGAGAAAGAACAATCCTATCCCCGGTGACCAGACTCGCTGGGGCCGGTTCAATGAGCTTGCGGAGTACAACAACTATCTCCTCTACACCGACCTCAAGTCCGCTGCCGATGCGCCGAAGACACCGCTGCAGAAAAAGTACGGCGACTTCTATGCCGCCTGCATGAACTCCGATCTGGCAAACAACCTTGGTGCCAAGCCCATCGAGCCGATTCTCAAGTCGATCGCCGGCTGGAATGACAAGAAGAAACTCGCGACGCTGATGGGTGAGACCGAAGATAAGTTCGCCATCGGCTACATCTTCAACTTCGGCTCCGATCAGGACCAGAAGGATTCGAGCCGGCAGATCGGCGAGGTCGATCAGGCCGGTCTCGGTCTGCCTGACCGCGACTACTACCTGAACCAGGACGACCGCTCCAAAAAGATTCGCTCTCAGTATGTGGAGCACGTGACGAAGATGTTCACTCTCGTCGGCGATAGCCCCGAGCAGGCGGCCAGGGAAGCCCAGCACGTTCTCGATATCGAGACAGCGCTCGCCGAAGGCTCGATGTCCCGTGTCGACCGTCGCAATCCGGCCAACGTGTATCACGTGATGACCATTGCCGAACTTCAGTCGCTCACGCCGGACTTCGACTGGAAGGTCTACTTCAATGCAAAGAAGCAGGGCGGGCTTACGACCGTAAACGTGGTGGCGCCGGATTTCTTCAAGGCAATGAATAAGCAGATCGATTCGGTCGAGATGGAAGCGCTGAAGAGTTATCTGCGCTGGCATACCATCCACCGTTTCGCCGGCAATCTAAGCGACGCCTTCGTTCAGGAAAACTTCCAGTTCTATGCAGCGACCCTGGCGGGACAGAAGGAGCTCGCTCCGCGCTGGAAGCGATGCACTCAGTCGACAGATCGCGCACTCGGCGAGGCGGTCGGGCAGGATTGGGTGGCGAAGAATTTTCCGCCCGCCGCCAAAAACAGCATGGAGAAGCTCGTCAAAGCGCTTGAGGTCTCCCTCGATCAGGACATCCAGCACCTGGACTGGATGAGCGATGCCACGAAGGTAGAGGCAAAAAAGAAGCTCGATGCCTTCCGCGACAAGGTAGGCTACCCGGACAACTGGCGGGACTACTCCACGGTAAAGATCGAGCGGAATAACCCGGTGGGGAATTCGCAGCAGGTTGCTGCCTTCAACGACAGGCGCGATCTGGCCAAAATCGGGAGGCCCGTCGACGAGAAAGAATGGACCATGACTCCGCCAACGGTCAACGCCTACTACAACCCGGCGATGAACGACATTAACTTTCCGGCGGGAATTCTGCAGCCTCCGTTCTACGATTTCAAGGTCGATCCGGCGGTCAACTTCGGTGGCATCGGCGTCGTCATCGGGCACGAGATGACCCACGGCTTCGACGACCAGGGAAGTCAGTATGATCCGCAAGGCAACGTTCGCAGCTGGTGGACCGACGAGGACCGGAAGAAGTTCACCGAACGCACGGATTGCGAAGTGAAAGAGTATAGCGGCTTTGAGGTGGCGCCTGGCCAGAACCTGAACGGCAAGCTGACACTCGGTGAGAATACGGCCGACAATGGAGGCCTGCGCATCGCCTATCAGGCGCTGATGAATACGCTGGCGGAGCAGAATGCCTCGACGACCGCGAAGGTAGATGACTACACGCCCGCCCAGCGCTTCTTCCTGGGCTTCGGGCAGGTATGGTGCGAGAACGTCACCGAGCAGGCTGCTCGGCTTCGAGCGAAGACCGATCCGCACTCCTCCGGTCGCTGGCGTGCGAACGGAGCCGTGCAGAACTTCGATGAATTCGGAAAAGCCTTCGGATGCAAGGTGGGCCAACCCATGATGCCGGCGAACGCCTGCCGCGTCTGGTAAACCGCCTCGGCTCCATGCCGGGAGGCCCGCGGGCTCCCGGCATGAACGGATTCCGTGCCGCGAAGGTGGCACAAACTCTTTTCACCTTCTACAATGGCGAAAGGAATTTATCCCTAAAGAATTGCTCGCAACAGGCGGCGTCAAAGAACTCGATGCCGGCGAGGATTAAGGAAACGCATGAGGTTGAGCAGGATTGGCCGGGTTTCAATGGCCTTGGTAGTGTCCGTTGCAATGGGTCTGGGCATGACGGCGTGCGGGGGAGGCACGGTCGCCTTTATCTGGGTGCTTGGCACGCAGTATAACCAGATCGCAGGATTCAAGGTCGATAACTTCTCAGGCAATCTCACGCAGGTGGTTGGCTCGCCCTTCAGTTCCAATGGCACCAATCCTATCTCCATTGCCGTGAAGCCGGGCGGACGATACGTCTACGTGATCAATAAAGGCGTTCCAGCTTCGGGCACGACTGCCGCGACCCCCGGCGGCATCGCGCTCTTCAGTGTCGGCGGAGACGGTGTTCTGACCTTCCAACAGACCTATACGAGCCGTGGAAGTACTCCCATGTGGGCAACAACTGACAGCACTGGAAACTTTCTTTATGTGCTCGATACGCTTTATCCGGACACTCCGGAGTATCCGAATCCAAATGGCCTCGGCGACATTACCGTCTTCGCGATCGATCCGAACACAGGACGCCTGCAACTGGTACCGAACCAGCAGATCAAAGACAGCAATCAGACGCAGCTGACCTTCTTCCCGGTAGGCCCGGCCCCGACCATGATGCGTGTCTCCGGAAGCTGTGTCTTCACCATCGACACCGGCGATCAGACGGTGTACCCCTACGGTGTGGGTGCCGGTGGCCAGCTAACGCTGGTTGCAAATTCCACCATCAACACGGGTGCTGGAAACCTGACCTCGATCAGCACGAGCGGCAACTATGTCTATCTCACCGATGCGGCGCCGACATCGGACAGCACCGGCGGACAGGTTATTCCCTATACGGTTGGGACCGGTTCCTCGGCGTGCTCGCTCAATGTTCTTACCGGTGGACCTGTCGCCAACCTGCCATTGACCTCGAATCCGAGCTACTCGATGGTCGACAACAAGGGTAAGACGCTGTACGTTCTGAACCGCTCCTCGCTCAATCCGAATAACAATGCCAGCTCGATCTCGGCCTTCACGATCGACCCGACCACCGGAAAGCTGCAGTTCCTCGGAACCGGCGGGAGCCCCGCCGCGGGTAACCCATACCCCGTGGGTGCAGGCCCTGTTTGCATGGTCGAAGACCCGACAAATCAGTGGGCGTACACCTCAAACAACATCGATGGAACGATTACCGGTAAGCGACTCGATTCCAACTCGGGCGAGCTAAGCGCGTTGCCGAGAAACTCTACATTCCCGACGATCGGCCAGCCAACGTGTATGGCGCTTAGTCCGAACGTTAACTAGCCGGCACAGGCTGGCGGCAAACAAGACCCCATCTACTCCCTCTCAAGTTTGAGAGGGAGTAGATGAGAAGACCGGTTTCTTTATTGACAACCGGATCGGCATTTGGAGTAAGGGAAGCGCATGAGGTTGAAGAAGATTGGCCGTGGAGCGATAGCCTCGATTTTGTCCGTGGCGGTGGGGCTTGGACTGACGGCGTGCGGTCGCGACTATACGGTCGGCTACATCTACGCCACAACGGCGCAGGGAACCGCCGGACTGCTCAACGGCTACAAAGTTGACTATCAGCAGGGCTATCTTGTCCAGCTAGCTAACTCTCCCTTGCCTACCGGTGGCAAGAATCCTGTCACGGTTGTGGCTTCGCCGGATCACTTGAGCATTTATGTCGTACATCGTGACGACTCGAGCGTGGTCCATTTTCTTATCGGTACCGACGGTAAGGTCTACCCGCAGAAGACCTATAACATTACCGGAAGCTTTGCGACCGACGCCTCGATCGATCCGGCGGGCAAGTTTCTGTACGTGACCTTCACCTACCAGAACACGATTCTGCCCGATGGCACGCAGCAGCAGTTGTACACGCCCGCGAATCCGGGACCTGGCGGTGTGACCATCTTTCCCATTAATGCGGATGGCACGCTGAACGCTCCATCGACCTTCAACCTGGGCCGCAGTCCGGTCAAGATCTCGGCCACCAGCCCAGGCCATTTTGTCTACGTGATCGCGCAGGATGGTGAGACCTCGGCGAATCTCTTTGGATTCACCCAGAATCCGAATGACGGAAGTCTTACTCCACTTCCCGGAGTGACGATCAATTCCGGCAATGTCGTATCGACAGGATTCCAATCGGGAGGAACTCCTGCGGGCATTCTCGTCGACAGCTCGGGAGGGCATCTTTACATTACCGATCTTGCCTTGAATGACGTGATGGCCTATTCCATTGCGCCGACCGGTATCCCCAGCCTCATCGCTACGGTTGCTACGGATTTGGCCCCCTCCGGCCTGACGATCGATATGAGCGGGAAGTTCCTCTACGTCGCAAGCACAGGCGCCGGCGCGATCGATGGATTCACTTTAGGCTCGAATGGAGCGCCGACTCCTTCGACGGTCTCACCCAGCGTGCAGGTAGGAACGGGGCCGACCTGCCTCAGCATGATTGGAGCCCCCAGCACAGGCGATCCCACCCATGCCATTTATCTTTATGCCTCCAACTCTTTGAGCAGCAATATTTCGGGAACCCAGATGGACCCCGCCACCGGGCAACTGATACAGGTTCAGAAGACTCCATTTGGAGCCAATGCTTTACCTAGCTGCCTCGTGGCAGTGCCCGCCGTACCGGGACGCTGATTCCGGTTGAGGTGTGAAGATGGATAGAATGTTGCAAGGCGGTGCGATCCGCCGGATGAAGGAAGAGGATGAGTTTGACAGGAAAGATCTTTGAGTCGACGCTAACGGACAAGGCTGCCGGAAAGGCCTCGGCGATTTCCCGGATCGCTTCGGCGCTATTGTTGACCGGCGCGTTCGGTTTGACTGCCTGCACGCGTGACTACACGGTTGCCTATGTCTATGCGACCGCCGCAGGGGCCGGAATCAACGAGTATGCGGTGGATTATCAATCCGGTGCGCTGGTTCCCGTACCGGGTTCGCCGGTCGCGGCCGGCAATAACCCCGTAAAGATCATTGCGTCGCCGAACGGTCTGTTCATCTATGCTCTGAACCAGGGTGACTCAACGATTCAGGAGTTCGCGGTCGATGACGACAACGGCCAGCTGACTTCGAAGAACACCTATCCCACGGGAGCCAATCCCACGTCCATGGTCATGGACCCGGCGGGTAAGTTTCTCTATGTCACCTTCACCTACCAGCAGGGATACTCGGCTTCAAACCCCGGTCCCGGCGGGGTGAACATCTTCCCGGTCAACTCTGATTTTTCTCTGGGAACCCCCACGGTTCAGCCGTTGGGCAATAACCCGGTTGGCGTGGTCGTCACCAGTTTCACCCCTTACGTCTACATCATCGACGCCGAGCCCGCGGTAGCATCGGGCTCGCCGGTTGGCTGGATTCTCGCCTTCTCACAGAACACCACCAATGGAGCTCTGACTCCTATCGGTAAGACGAATATCTCGGTCGACAACACCGGAAAGACAGTTGCCGTTGGCTATGGAGCAGGAACCAATCCCAGTGCCATCGCTGCGGATCCGACCTCACGCTTTGTCTACGTGACGGATCGCTCAACCAATCAGCTCTATGGAAACCTCGTGATCTCGGGCGGCCTTCTGCAGCCGATGCAGAACTCACCGTTTGCCACAGGTCTGCTTCCAGTTGCCGTCACGGTCGACCCGCGCGGCAAATATATGTATGTCGCGAATTTCAACAGCAACACGGTAAGCGCCTATGTGATCGATCAACCCACCGGAGCACCGGTAGGCTCCGTGGGATCGAGCGCCACCTCGGTGGGAACCGGACCCAGCTGTCTCTCGATCGAGCCCGCGCTTGGAGTCTATATGTACAGCGCGAACAACCTCGACAACACGACGACCGGCCTGAAGCTGGATGCTCACAACGGATCGTTGCAGAACGTACAGAACACTCCGTTTCCAGCTGCAGGAACTCCTACCTGCATTGTGGCGGTTGCGAATGGTTCGCATGCCACTCAGGTTGTCAGTCCATAGAGAATCAGGAGTGCAGAAAGGGCCTCGCTTTCGCGAGGCCCTTCTTTTTTAAGCTTGTCTTCGTCGCGATTCCGGAGGAAACCGGTTCAGGATGGCCTTCCGGACAGGGTTTTCGATGAACCGATAGATGAAAATCGACAGACCGATCAGGGCAGCATAGGAGATCCAGGGATCGAATGCGGCCACGTGCAGACGTTCCGGCAGATGGTAATTGTGGATGAGCAGGTAAACATTGAAATGCAGCAGGTAGAGGCAGTAGCTGCTCTCCCCGACCAGCAGCAACGGACCCCAGGAAAAGATCTTCGAAATCGCGTGTTGACCGCTCAGCCCGAAGACCAGCGTAGCGAACACGGGAAGTAACAGACCCTCGTGCAGGAGGAGATAGGGAATCCGGTCGGAGACGAGACAAAAGAATAAAACGAGCACGACAAGGGCCGCTGCAGCAATGGCCATCCGTTTCCGCTCGGTGATGGTGGTCGTCAACTGAAGGCGCGACAGCGCAATGCCCGACAGAAAGGTTGGGGCATAGGGAATCGGTGTGTACTTCAAAAACCGAATGAGCGTAGTCGAGGTATAGCGATCGATCGGAGTCGCCAGGTGATCCGGATTCATCGACAGATACAAAAACGCAGGCACAAGGTCGATGATCCAGAGCACAAACATGATCAGCACAAGACGCGAGGGCTTGCGCGGCCACGGCAGACGGATGAGCCATGGGAAGAGAGCGTAAAAAGCCATCTCGCAGGAGAGCGTCCATGCGACTGTATTCCAGAAGGTCGCAAGCGATGGGCTCCAGCCCTGAAGCAAGAAAGGTGTGAGCACGAGGCCCTGCCAGAACTCCGCTGTGGAACGGGTATGCCATTCGAGCTCAAGCATGGGAATCGAGATCAGCAGGACAAGCAGATAAACAGGGTAAAGCCGCGAGAACCTGGCCATCCAGAAGTCCCGCTTGACCAGGTTTGCGCCGCGATCGAAGTAGTTATAAGAGAGGATGAAGCCTGAGATCAGGAAGAAGACGTTGACGAAGACGAATCCGTGTTCGACGAAGGGACGGATGGGACCGAGATAGGGCGGCGTGAAATGAAACAGAACGATGTTGAAGGCGAGCAGGGTACGAATGCCTGTGAGAGCAGGCAGCGGAGGCTTGCGTGCCGGTTTTACGAGCGGCGTCGTTGCAGTGGAGGCCAAGATCCTAATGTCCTGTTGGTGTGAACACGCTTTCCCTGGCGTTTGATGCGGGAAGAGCGGTCGCAGATCAGGCGGTTACGAGTGAGCCGATCTTTTCGCCCGCCACGACGCGGACGATATTGCCTTGCTCCCGCATGCTGAAGACCATCATCGGCATGTTGTTGTCGCGGCACAAGGATACGGCGGTGGTATCCATCACGCCGAGGTTGAGGCGGAGGATGTCGTTATAGGTGATCTGCGCAAACCGGGTGGCGTCTGGAACTTTCTTCGGGTCGGCAGAGTAGATGCCGTCGACCGAGGTGGCCTTGAGCAGGATATCTGCCTTGATCTCCATGGCACGCAGGGCAGCGGCGGTGTCGGTGGAGAAGTAGGGGTTTCCGGTTCCGGCGGCAAATACGACGATACGACCCTTCTCAAAGTGGCGAATCGCGCGGCGGCGGATGTAAGGCTCGGAGACCTGGTGCATCTCGATGGCGCTCATGACGCGACAGAAGATTCCTCGCTTTTCAATCGCATCCTGAAGGGCAATGGCGTTGATGACCGTAGACAGCATTCCCATGTGGTCGGCGGCTACGCGATCCATGTCGATCGCCTGCTGGGCGACACCGCGAAAGAAGTTTCCTCCTCCGACGACGATTCCGACCTGGCATCCGAGAGAGTGCGCGGCTGCTATTTCTTCGGCTACTTTGTGGATGAATACAGCGTCGATACCGAAACCCCGACCGGCGGCCAGTGCTTCTCCTGAGAGCTTTAGGAGGACTCTTTTGTACATGTCAGGTTCAAGTATCGCATGGTGTGACAGGTATTTGGCGGTTCTGTACTGACGGCCGGAGACGACACAGTGTCTGCGCTCGCCGGGGACTACCCCTCCCCCTCTTTTCTGTAAAATATTGATTCTTATCGAGATAGAGGAGGATGTTCGACTTAAAATATTGAAAACAAAGGATTTAAACCCTAAAATATTGTATCCAAAAGGGTTATAGTCTTATCCTGCTTCGCAGGGTTTCCTATCTCCCCACATCTTTCAACTGCACTAGATCCATTGTAGAAGGTCCGAGGAAACTAATCGGCAAATGGATCTCCTTTGTAATGAGTTGTTTTCGTGGTCCACCGCTTGACAGCAAAATCAGATCACGATCTGCGCATACCCCACAACCTTCAACCGCTTGATCGCGGCAAGTGTGGAAGGCGCGAATCATTGCGTTTTCATTTCCGGGTGAAGTGGTGGGCGATGCGGAGATAATTCTGATGGCTGGGAAACCGGGACGGGAACCGTTGAGATTGTGGACTTCCCACCCTACGGCGATAAAACTGCGTCAAGGCTGGGTCACGCCGACACTTGTGTCGGTGCGAAGGGGCGCTGGTGCGAAGGGAGATACGCCTTTGACAGCGAGAGACGAGATCGAATTCCCGAGCCTTGCTTCGCTGCGGATTCTGAAAGAATTTATCAAGCGTCGCGTGGCTCCCCTTTTAGCGGTGCTCATTTGTCTGCAGGCGGCAACCAGCTCGCTGCTTGCGTCCGTCGTCGATTCGGATGGATCTTCCTGCATCTTGGACCATGCCCGAAGGTTGTATGCGTTTATACAGATGCAAAACACATTCGCAGGGATAAAGCCATACTGCGCCGTGTGCATCCCGATCACACAGACGATGAGACTGTTGACGCACGAAACAACAAGACCGGTCCACATCTTTTTTCCGACCAGGATCGTCGCGACGACGGTGAGAAGACAGGATAGATAGTCCAACTGGAACATCGCCACGGCGGGCCTCCGATCGTTGTTGCTGCCCACCCTGTGTAAAGCAATTTGCCCGCCAAGGCGCGGCGCTTCAATGCGAAAACGGTTAGCGGCTGAGGATAAATAAGTTAGCTAAAACAAGCAGGATTTGCGACTGTCACATAAGCGTTGAGCGACGACGTGACGATGACTAGATGCCGTCATTGCGTCGTCACTTTGACAGGCTCGCAGCTCGATCCGAAAGTTCGTGGTCCTGCTGCTGCGGGGCCCCACGGCGAATGCACGGAAGAATTCCCATTGTGCTAGAGGGCATGCATCCAAATATGTATATGTCGGGCGAACTTATACATAAGCCGGGCCAAGTATCTCCATGGCAGTCATTTGCACAAGGATGTCTTTTGGGAGCGTGGGTTTGGATTATGGAAGCAGCCGGAGCAGGGATCAGCTCGGGTGTCACAGCAGGTTGAAGCGGCATATGCGCGGATGTGCCGCGACGGTCCAGTTGGGACCGCCGATCTGGAGCTGCTCAATGATTTCCAGCGCGCGCAGGACGGCTAGCGTCTACCCTTTCTGGTGGCTACCCATTGACGAATGGCGTATGTGCCATAAGCGAGTTGGATCAACCAGACGACACAGTAGATGAGAACAAGATTGCGGTGTCCCAGCGAGGTATCGATCGACGGATCGTAAGGGATGAGTGAGCTAAACATGGATGCTCTCCTGTGCGGTTGAACTATCCGTGACCCGCAATGTCTCTTCCTGCTCCTGGAGCTGCGAGCGAAGCTCGGCCATGTAACGGATGCCGACGATCAGGATTCCCCAGGCGACCCATCCAGCTACGTTCCATAAAGTTGGTTTCAGCATGCTTGGAGCAACACCTGATCCTTCGGCGCCGCCGAAGACAGGCGCAGGATGCTGGGTTCGCCACCACTGTGTGGACATGTAGACGATCGGCATATCCACGAAGCCGAAGATCGCAAGGACAGCGCAGATGGTGGCGCGTGAGCTTCCGGAGGTCAGATGCCGCGTCATGAGGTAAGCGACATAGATGAGCGCCAGCATCAGCGTCGTAGTCAGTCGCGCATCCCAGGTCCACCAGATGCCCCACTCCTCGCGGCCCCACAGGGAGCCGGTCACCATGCCGAGAATGCAATAGAGAACGCCCATCTCCGCTGTGGCTAATGCCATAGCATCGGCTTTTGTCGCCGCCAGGGTGTTCTTGTTTCGAAACGCAAGATACGCGATGGAAGCGAGGAGATTGAGAGGAAGGAATATGGCGGCGCCAATCCAGTTGGGAAAGTGATAGTAGAACGCCCGAATCATATTGCCTTGCTCGGCGTCGGGGGGTGAGCCACGAAGCGCCAGAAACAGACCGTATCCAAGAAGAGAGACGGTAAGAACCGACCACAGCCCGAGAAACACTTTCCCCATCTTCTTCATGCGAGAGTTTTCCCTTCGAATTTCAGCGAGATACTGTTTCGCCATAGTATTTGCTCGCGCCGAAAAGGGAAAGATCCGGTGAGCCGGACGAGGAAGTGGTTGTGAGTGGGATGTTGCAATGGTTTGGAAGTGCAAGAGCGAGAGTTCTGTTTTTCGATCACTCGGTTGGATATACTCCGCAGAGACTGGATCGGGTTGGAGGAACCTCCTGCCAGTTCATTCCCATAATCTCGTGCAACCATATCGTGATCGGTTGCAAAGCAACAGCCGAATCCAGCCATTTTTGCTTGATCGTGTCTGGAGTGGAGGTAGGCGGCAGTCCTGATATTTCGGATTGTTTGTCCCATGCAAGATAGCCAACCACATCCTTCGAATCTGATGATCGTTGTGCAGTGAAAAAGAAGGCCTGCGGAATTCCAAATGGATACTGAGGTTCAGGAAAGATGGGCAGATGCGCGACTGAGTCTGCGTTTAATGCGTTCAGGAGTTTTTGAAACTGAAGCGAAGTAAGTGTCGATTCGTAGATGTGGAGAGTGGCTTGTAGAGCAGGGAGAGTTTGACTCCGGAATTCCATATGGAATTGCCTGTCGTCCCAAACCATGATGCAGGCGCTCCTTGTCGTCCCATTTTTTGTTATATCCATGACTGATTCACGAAGAACAGTGACGACGGGCCTAGAGGCAGTTCCGGCTTGCCCAGGGAGTGCGATTCCAGTTGTGAGCAGGATGCAGGCTGCGTAATAACGCGCCTTGAGAAATCGTACTGAGCGCCTCGATTTGCCGCAGATCACGCAGAGACCTCGGGCCATGTCAATTTCGCCAGCGGCTTTGATCTTATCGCGGGTACGGACGATAGTCCGGAGAAGCATAGATCAAATTCAACGACGGAATCAGGGGCGACCGAACCAGACGTACTGCCAGCCACCGGCGATGGTGTTGAACTTCGAACCGATGTTGCCGGTCACTCCCGAGCTGTAGGAAAGTTTGAAGGATTGTCTCCTGGTAATGGGCAGGGCGAGTGTTGCGCCGAGGCGAGTGTTGGCCTGCCTTTCGGAGGGAACTCCGTCGTTGACGACTGAGGCGCCGCCACCGTACCAGGTAGCGTCGATCGCTGCCCAGAGGCTGCGCCGGAAGGTGTAGCTGGCGTGCGCCTGAATCGCCGTGAGAGAGTCCTGCGAGCGGCTGGAGTGTCCGGTATAGAAGCTCTTGTTGGGGGTAAAGAACCAGATACCGGCGTAGAGATCGAGGTCCAGTTTTTTGAGGGGGTAAGAGATTCCGACTTCGGGCTTGAAAGACCAGCGATTGGTTCCGAGGTTGATGAGCTTGGTGTTGTCGTACTGTCCTGAGGGAGATGTCATGGTGAGACTGGTGCCGAGGATCAGCCGTCGATGCGGGCGGCGGGCGAATTCAGCTGGGGTCATCGCGGGACTGCCGCGAAGATTGATGGACAGGCGAGTCTTCACATCGGCGAGGCCGGAGCGCGAGATGCGGCCTTGCTGGTCTCCGACATCGCCGGAGATGTTGCCCCAGGCGTAGGGGAGTGTGCTGGTGAAGAGAGCCTGTTTCCCGAGGACACCGAAGGTACGCCCTACTCCCAGCGCGGGCGAGTAGAGGGTGGCATTTGCATTGGTAATCGGGAGAGTGGGATCGAAGGCGACCTCTCCACTCGACCGGCCGAATCCGATTCCAATGAAGTTTGTGCCGACAGGCGACGCGGAGTAAGCGCGAGGTTCGAGATCCTGCGCGGCAGCGGCGAGAGCCGAGGTGAGCAGCGTCCACGTCAGAAGCAGCAGAGCCGTGTGGACGGGAGCGAACATGGTGAGAATGTTCGCACAGGACAAACGGAAGTAATACTGAGGACTTCAAAAAAAGAAGAGCCCGGACGGTTGTCCGGGCTCGTTTCTCGATGCGAGAGGTTGCGTTACGCCGAGGCTTCTTCCGTGGAGGTCTGGGCGGTGGTGGCGACGGTCCAGTTGGGATCGCCTACCTTGAAGCGCGCAAAGCGGCGAACGCTGATGTTTTCGCCGAGCTTGCCGACGCGGGTTGCGATGATCTGCGAGATCGTCTGCGACTGTTCCTTGATGAAGGGCTGGTCGAGCAGGCAGACCTCCTCGTAGAATTTGCTCATCTTGCCTTCGAGCATCTTCTCGATGATGTTGGCCGGCTTGCCGGTGGCGGCAGCCTGGGCGCGGTAGATCTCCTTTTCGCGCTCGATGTCTTCGGGGGTGACGTCCTCGCGGCGAACGTAACGCGGGTCGGCGGCGGCGATGTGCATGGCGATGTCGCGGAGCAGCTCCTGGAAGTCAGGGGTGCGGGCGACGAAGTCGGACTCGCAGTTGAGCTCGACGAGGACGCCGATCTTTCCACCGGCGTGGATGTAGGTTCCAACGGAGCCCTCATTGGTGGTGCGCGAGGCCTTCTTGGCGGCCGATGCCATGCCACGCTTGCGGAGGACGACGAAGGCCTCCTCCATGTCGCCCTTGGCCTCCTGCAGCGCCTTCAGGCAATCGCCCATGGGGGCGGAGGACTTTTCGCGGAGTTCCTTGACCAGTTTTGCGTCGATCTTTACGGCAGTCTCAGACATTGCTAATTCCCTTCTTGGTGTAGAGCATGATTCAGGCAAAGGGGGCGCGGGCTGAAGACCCGCGCCCCCCTGATGAAACCAGACGGCGGTTACGGCACTGCAAAATGCTGTGCCCGGAAACCGGCGGGGCTTAGGCTCCGGTCTCGGCGATGGCCGTTTCGGGCTCATCGACAGAGGCTGCGGCGGGCGCCTTGCGGATGTTGCCACCGAGGACGGCGGCGAGGTCAACGT
The DNA here is from genome assembly GCF_004217555.1 of Edaphobacter modestus. Classification (GTDB taxonomy): domain Bacteria; phylum Acidobacteriota; class Terriglobia; order Terriglobales; family Acidobacteriaceae; genus Edaphobacter; species Edaphobacter modestus. Next base: position 2,641,039 of record NZ_SHKW01000001.1, on the reverse strand, counting down.
TGTCGTCCTCATCGGCGTCGGCGGCGGTGATGGAGGCCTGAACCTCGTTCAGCTCGCCTTCTTCGCCGACGAATTCGGGAGCGATCTCGGCCTGCTGGACATCGGCGACCTCCTCGGAGAAGGCTCGCTCGGAGACCATCTGGGTTCCCTCGTAAGCGGAGTCGGCGATCTTGGTGGTGAAGAGGCGGATGGCGCGCAGGGCGTCGTCGTTGCCGGGGATGACGTAGTCGACCACGGTGGGATCGCAGTTGGTGTCGACGACGGCGACGACGGGGATGCCGAGCTTGCGGGCCTCGGAGACAGCGATGGCTTCGTTGTTGGAATCGATGATGAAGAGCGCGTCGGGAAGCCGCTTCATGTTCTTGATGCCGGAAAGGTTGGTGGAGAGGTGCTTGCGCTCACGCTCGAGCTTGATGACTTCCTTCTTGGTGAGCAGCTCGTAGCGGCCATCGGTCGACATGTCGTCGAGCTCCTGCAGGCGCTTGACCGACTTCTGCACGGTGACCCAGTTGGTGAGCAGACCGCCGAGCCAGCGTGAGTTGATGTAGGGCATGCCGGCGCGGTTGGCCTCTTCGGCCACGGCGTCCTGTGCCTGGCGCTTGGTCCCGACGAAGAGAACGAGCTTGCCGGCGGCGGTGAGATCGGTAACGAACTTCGACGCCTCTTTGAACATCTTGAGGGTCTTCTGAAGGTCGATGATGTAGATTCCGTTGCGCTCGCCGAAGATGTATTCCTTCATCTTCGGGTTCCAGCGCTTGGTCTGATGCCCGAAGTGGACTCCAGCTTCGAGCAGTTCTTTCATTGTGATGGTAGCCAAATTGAATCTCCTTGGTGAAGGCCCTTGTCGGAGTGCGAACATCCGGGACCTGGATTTATCCCCCGCAGGGGAGATTGGACTCCTTGCCGCGGGTAACGTACCTCCCGCGGGTGATGCGTGCAGGAGCCGGATCGGTTGGATCAGGCTCCTGCCAAGACTGAGGTTCTCAATGCGAAAAGCAACAGCAAAAGACTTTGCTGTGGAGCTTTTTTATCGCTTCGAGAACTGGAAGCGTGCGCGAGCGCCCTTCTGACCGTACTTCTTGCGCTCTTTGGCGCGCGAGTCACGGGTGACGAGGCCTTCGCTCTTGAGCGCCTTGCGGAGCTCAGGGTTGAACACCATCAGCGCGCGGGCGATACCAAGCTTGACCGCGTCAGCCTGACCCATGACGCCGCCACCGCGAACGGTGGTGATGACGTCGAAGGTCTCCCCGATGTCGGGAATGCCGAGCGAACGCCTGGCGGCAACGCGCTGCTGCGCTGTGACGAAGTAGACGTCAACGTCCTTCTTGTTGACGGTGAATTTTCCGCTGCCCGGGCGCAGGAAGACGCGCGCGATCGAGCTCTTGCGGCGGCCGGTGCCATAGTACTGGACGAGATCTGCCATGATGCTCCTTGAACCTTCTTGAAACGGGGCCGAAGCCCATCAAACTGGATAATGCGATCCGCGAAACTTAGGCGGTCGCTTCGAGCGGCTGAGGCTGCTGGGCCTGGTGCGGGTGCTTGTCGCCCTTGTAGACCTTCAGCTTGGTGGCCATCTGGCGGCCCATCTTCGACTTGGGAAGCATGCCCTTGACGGCCTGCTCGACGATCGCTTCGGGACGGCGCTCCAGCAGCTTGATGAAGGACTCTTCGCGGAGACCACCGGGGAAGCCGGTGTAGCGGCGATAGAGCTTCTGGTCAGCCTTGAGGCCCGTGAGGACGATCTTTTCGGCGTTGATGATCACGACATGGTCGCCGGTATCGATATAGGGCGTGTAGATCGGGTTGAGCTTGCCGGACAGCACATTGGCTGCCTGGGTCGCGAGGCGGCCAAGCGTCTTGCCGCTGGCGTCGAGGACAAACCACTTGCGCTGAATCTCTTTCGCGCTCGGAATCCTGGTGGACATCGTCTTAAGTACTCCCTGGTTCTGCCGTCTTCCATGGTCGGCGTGATGCTGAGGAAGAATGATGGAACGGATAGGTACAGCATGGTGAAACGAAGTTCTGTGACGAACCTGTATACCTCCCAGACGTCTGGGCGTGACAACCCAATCGCCTGGATTGCGCACAGGGCCTGGTTCGGGGGCCTGAGGTGTGGGTGCTTTGGGGGCCAATTGCTTTCTGCCCCGGTGGATCCACCACGATGTCTCACTGCGATCCGGGCATAAATGCACTCAGACGTGCAGGTGCGAGACTGCGCGAGTTTTCAGGATATCTGAGGTTTGGGAGGGAGTCAACGAAGTTTCGGGCGAAGATGCCATCCCTGAGAGCGAAATTCATGAGAGGAGGAGAGGAAAGATCCCTCCCGGAGTCTTCACGAGGTTACCTGGGCGGGTCGGACGCCGGCTTCGTCGACCGGGAGAGAGTGCGGGGCCGACCGGATGCGCTGCAAGGAGAGGGAGAGCAGCCAGGAGTAACCGGCCAGGAGGAGGAGATCGAGGGTAAGAAAGAGGAGGTAGATGGGCTTGCCGGAGAGGAGATCGCGGTGCAGTTCCTGGGCCGGCACCTGGCGAAGGAGCGTGGACCAATAGCTGTGCTCGATCACGCCTACGACGCTAAACCCTGCGAATGCTGAGAGTTGAAGCTTCGAGGCCGAGGTGAGGAGAAGACAGATGGGGAAGAGGGCAAGCATCAGGTACGGAGGCCAGGACTTCTTGGAGAAGAGCAGGAGCGCGAGTGTGACGGCGGCGAAGGCGAAGGTGACCACGCGGAGGCGGGAGGTATGACTGGCTGCGCGCGCGGCCTGGCCTATCAGGAGAAAGAGGGCGGCCAGAGCGACGAGAAGGAAGAGGTCCCAGAGGCGTGAGGGGAGGGAGATGCCCAGAAGGGTTTCGACCAAGTAGGGAAGATTGCTCGCCTCCTTGATGTTCCCTTCGTGCTGGAGGGGGACCAGGATGGGCAGATGCATGGCGACGGAGGTTCCGTAGACGAGGAGAACGGGAATGGCGAAGCCTGCCATCCAGCGCCAGCGCCTGACAAGCGTCACGAAGAAGACGGGGACGTAGACGAGGGGAAGGAACTTGACGGCTGCAATGGCGGTCCCAACCGAGACTTCCGAGAGCAGTTCTCTCCGTCGAACGAGCAGGAGCAGGGACAGAGCGAAGAAGACGGCGATGATGACCGTGTCCTGACCGTCGACCGCTACAAACTGCAGGCTGATGGCATTGGAGAGATAGAGAAGGGTCGCGGTGCGAAGCTCGGTCTCCGAGAGCAGGGTGCGGCCGAAGCGCAGCCAGAGAGGAAGCAGAGCCGCCTCGACGAGGATTGCGAGAAGAATGATGGCGAGGGGCGTATGCCAGATGCGGACGGCGATAGCGTCCAGATAGGGGTGAAGCGGCGCATAGCTGCTGAGGAAGTCGCGATATGGCAGCTGGCCACGGAGGACGGAGAGCGCCTCGGGCCAGTAGTAGGCGGGAACATCGCCGCGGGGAGCGAGGCGGAGGATAAAGAAGATGGCCGCAAAGAGGCCGAGACGAGTGATCAGAAACGCCGCGGCGGCGAGGCGGTCAAAGCGCAGGCTGGGGAGGCGGCGCAGGTAGGTGCTGGAAGACAGGGGGATGGAGACCGCACCTGCAAGGATGGCGAGAGCGCCGCGGGCTATAAGAGTCTGCTGGCCAGTCAAAGTGGAGAAGATCCTCCTGCGGGGAGATTATGTGATGCACAGAACAGAAGCCTGTGAATGACTTCTTTAGATTAGAGCGGTTCGCCTTCGGCGATTACGACGGCGAAGGCGAGATCGCGGCCGTGGGTGAGGCTCAGGGAGAGGCGTGCGATCCCGAGCAGGTCGGCAAGCTCGCGAGCTCGCCCGGTGAAGTGAAGCGTGGGCCTTCCGGAGGGTTCGCGGCGCACCTCAATCTCTTTCCAGGCGACACCGTGGCTGATGCCGGTTCCGAGCGCCTTGGCACCGGCTTCCTTGGCGGCAAAGCGTGCCGCGAAGCTCTCCGAGGCGTGGTTTTTTTTGCGCTGACAATAGGCGATCTCGCCGGGAGTAAAGACGCGCTGGAGGAATCGCTCGCCGAACTGGGTGATGCTGCGTTCGATTCTGCTGATTTCGATCATGTCCGTACCGACGCCGACAATCATGATCGGGTTTCCGTGCGCTCATTCGTCATATGACCACCGTACCGCGACCGGGATCACGCTACAACTGTTTGACACCGATGAAGGCTTAGGATCGGTTGATCTCAAAAGGGAAGGACCCCAAAAAAATTATGCCCTCACTCGACATTCAGGGGTTCAGTTATGACGAGCGCTCGGGCGTGCTGCCGGAGCTGCTGGCCTCTCTCGCGGACTGCGGGGGGTGGGTTCTGGACCGGCGCACCCTCTCCTCGAAGACGATGGAGCTGCGCGTTGAGGTGCAGCTTCGCTCGATTCTCGATCTGTACGGATCGATCGTCGCGACCGGACTTGAGCTCACCCGCTCCTCACACATGGCACTGACGGATCTGTGCACGTGCCGCAGTAACCTGACGAACACTCTGGACCTGGGAGGTGTGGTGACGGTAAGGATGGAGATCAGTTTTCTCGAAGAGATTACGCTGCACTCGCTTCTCGAATCGGGCATGACTCCGTCGTAGAAGGAAAAATGGCGATGGGGGATCGCCCAATTCATACCCCATCGCCGGAGACCGGCATTACCGGAGTTGCTGGTTGCCTTCACGCCTTCCCCGATGGATACGTTCAGCGAAGACGTGCCCTCACGCTAATACTCGGCAGGGGTGAAGTTGTCAGGAAGCTGTCAACAGATTGTGATTTCCTGACAACGTCAATCCGTTGGTCTGAGGTAAAGTTCGGTAGAACGGGAGAGCTGCACGGCGCGTATGGAGATCAGGCGTTCCTTCCTCATATTCGCTTCACTTAGTGGACGTTGCTCTTTGGGTGCCAGAGGGCTCTTCGTATGGGCAGGCCAACGGAGAACTGCAGGTTTGGCGTGTCCGGGGTGAGGCCGACGCCGAAGCTGAGATCGAGGGTTCTGCCGGGGGCGTACAAGTAGGACGCGCCGAGCCGCAGCGAACCTTCCACGAGGAACGAGGCGGGGATGGTCTTGTCGTTCAGGGTGGTGGCTCGGGTGAATCGCTGGTCCCAGCCGATGGTCATCGAGGTCTCGGGATTGAGCGAGAGGATGGAGCCGAGCTGGAAGCCGACGGAGTCGCCGGGCTTGAAGTGTCCAGGAACCATGGCTCCCGGGTTATCGGGGTCGTTGGCCGGAATCGAGTGGGTTCCACTGAGGTTTGCTGTGTAGGAAAGATTGCCGAAGAAGACGACGGGATCGTTGGACTTGGCGGCGGTGAGATTTCCCTGCACGGCGTTGAAGCCTGTGCCGAGTGCGGTCTGGCTGCTGTTGAGATTGAAGCTGTCGACTCCGGTGGTGGTCTTGAATCGCACATTCGCCAGCAGGTCGGGAACGCGGCCACGTTCGAGCGTGAGCTGTCGCGACAAGCCGAAGGTGATGTCGCCCAATCCGAAGGTGCTTTGCGAGGTCTGGGTATTGTTTACGTCTGTGGTGCGATTCAGCTGATAGCCATAGGGAATGTAGGTATCGAACTGCAGCTTGTGGGGGAGACCCAGGCGGGCGGAGAAGGTCGGAAGGAGAAGATCCTTGCGCACCCGCTGGGAGGAGATATCGCCGACGACGAGAACCGGCAGAAGGGCGAAGCCGTCGATATTGATTCGATCGGTGGTGGAGCTGAAATAGGAGGTTGTGTTGTCGAGCTCGACGGTTCCAGGGGGCAGCAGCAGGCCGCCGCGCACGATGAGGGCCTGATCGAGTGCCTGACTCGCCTGCCGCTCTTCGATGTCGTATCCGGAGTTGGTGACGACGGAGTTGACGGCTGTGACGGCTCCGGTGCGCGGCGCGGGCGAGGCTGTGGCGGAGGAGGACGAGACTGAGACGGGTTTGGCCGCGATGAGTTCCTTCGGTGAGGTGGTGAAGCCTCCATTGACGCGCCACTCCAGTTCTCCTACGCGCTCGAGGAGATTGCGGATGATGGCGTCGCGCTCGCGGAGAGCGTCGTTGAGTCGCTGATTGACGGCCGTCAGCAGGGAGTCCTGCGGGGAGAGCGGCTGATTGGTTTGCGGTGGGCGGGTTTGTAATTGGGGCGGTGCCGGAGAAGCCTGATGTTCCTGAGCCTGGCTTGCGGTGGCCGAACCTACGAGAACCCAGCAGATCAGTGAGGCGCAATATCGTTTCATCATCATGGACTGCATCGATCTTGCCTTTCGCTTTGTATCGTTCCGGAGGAGATCAATAGAGATAGTTGGGTGGTATGGCAACGCCGATTCCGCGCTGAATGATGCTGGGGTCGGGGATGCTACGGGAGGCGATGGAGGGATGCTTTTCGGTGATCATCAGATCGGTGGGAGGATGCACGACGAAGGCGATGCCTTCTTTCCATAGCGACTCGAATCGATCGACCCGCATGGTGAGGTTACCGAAGCCGGGATCGGCTATGATGACCCGTCCTCCGGTGATCTGCCGCACCACGATGAAGTGATCAAAACCCTTGAGCCGGATGGGGACGATGACGGCGGTCTTCTGCGAGACGAGCTCTTCGATCGACATGCCGGAGTAACCCTCAGCGTGGTATCCGCGAGCCTGGGCGAAGCGCTTCAGGTCGAGGAGCGAGAAGCCCCCGCGAGCGCGCACGCGCACAGGATCGACGCGATGGAGAATCCAGACGACGATGGAGGTTTCGGGGGTATCGTCCTTGAACTCGTAGGTGAGCAGGGTGCTCAGCGCGGCGGCTCCGCAGCTCATGTCCCACTTCTGCCGGACGACGCCTTCTCCACGAATGTCCTTGAGAGAGCGAATCTTCTTGCTTCCCTGCGCGTCCGCGCCTTCTCTGGTTTGAGAGGACGCGGAGGCAGGGAAGAACAGGGCGCTCGTCATCAGCGCGAGTGCCGTACACCAGGGCCGGAACCGTATTCGGGGCAGGTGCATTAGTGTTTCCCATTCAGATTCGACTGTGTCAGGGTTCCCACAGTGGAGTTGATGTTTACGTTGAGGTTGAGCAGGACGTTGATCTTCGAGTTCACGGCGTTGATGTTCACCAGCGAACTCAGATTCTGCTGTGCATTGCCATTCAGGCTGAGCGTTCCTACGGTGTTGCCTGCAAGAGGACCGCTCTGAAGGGCGAGCGAGCCTGTGCTCGAGACCAGACCGTTGGCTGTGGGCGTCTGCCCCTGAAAGCGGACTACGCCGTCGGAGATTCCGGCGGAGATGGTTCCGGCCGTAACCTGGTCGAGCGCAGCATCGCTGAGAGGCATTGCCCTGGTTTGAGTCCTGGCCTGGGCGCGTGCTTGAACCGGCGTTTGCGCGCCGGCCTTCGCCATACCTGCTGAACTCAGCAGAGCCAGAACCGCTATCACAAGAATTCGTCGCATACGATACTCCCTTGAATCCAGTGAAGGAGCGAGCGGAACGCGAGCGGATCCGGACAGGAGTACTGTCGGATCCGTTCGCGCCGGATCGCTCTTAGCGGACCTGATTGATGCTGTTGGACTGCACGATCGTCGGCGCCGAGTTCATGTTCGACGTACGAGCGACGTTGACGCCATTGGCAACCATGCCGCCGGCAGCGTTGACGATGTTGAGGGCCTGGGCGTTCTGCAGAGCGGAGCCGGCCAGGGCAACGGTGTAGTTGTTGGTTGCGGTCACAGTCGATCCATCCACCGCGACATACTTTCCGCTGGCGGAGTCGAAGGCGACTGCACCCTGTTTGTCGTAGGTCAGATCAAGCGACTGAACGGTGTGGTTGGAGTACGTGTCGGACTTGGACTTCGATACGGTTGCAGAGAGGGTGGAGCTCTTGCTGTCCGTCGCCGCCAACGTATCTTCGGTGGAGTGGCTTGCATCCAGGCTGGAGGTCTTCGAAGAGGACTTGCTCGCACTCAGCGAAGCATCGAACGACTTGCTGGCGTCGAGTGAGGCCGACTTGGAGGACGACTTGCTGGCTGCGGCATCAAGTGAGTCGGAGTTGGTGGATGACTTGCTGGCTGCCGCGTCAAGTGAACTCGAGTTGGAGGCCGACTTGCTGGCTTCGGCGTCAAGCGAGCTCGAGTTGGAGGCCGACTTGCTTGCTTCGGCGTCAAGCGAGCTCGAGTTGGAGGCCGACTTGCTTGCCGAAGCTTCCAGCGCTGCGCTCGCGTCCAGCGAAGAAGGGGTGGCCGAAAGCGTACCGTTCGCCGCCAGAGATTTACTGGCGTCCTTCGAAGACGAGTGATCCGTGGACAGGGAAGCACTGGCGTCCTTCGAAGACGAGTGATCCGCGGACAGGGAAGCACTGGCGTCCTTCGAAGACGAGTGAGCCGTGGACAGCGAGGCATCGGCGTCCTTCGAAGACGAGTGAGCCGTGGACAGCGAGGCGTCTGCATTCTTGGACGAAGAATATTCCGTCGAGAGCGACGACGACTTGCTGGTGCTGGCATCCAGCGATTGATCGTGGGTGTTGCTGTAGTCCTTCGAGAGCGAGGATGTCTTCGTGTGGCTGAGGTCCAGGCTCTGGTCATGGGTCTTCGACGTATCCAGGGAGCTGTCGAAGCTGCTGGTGCTCGAGGAGCTCTTGGTTACATCAGAAGCTGCGCTCACATCGAGGTGTGTGTTCGCTCCACGCGAGTAGCCGGAGATCGATCCCATCTGCGCGCTGTCCTGCGTGATGTCATTGCTCTGATTTACATCGGCTCCGCTGTTGGCGTAAGGAGCGGAGATTGTTCCGCTGTAAACGTTAACGCCGTTGCCTACGAGAGCGTCGGACGAGCTGACGATGTTGACACCGGAAGCTCCATTCAAAGCGGTCCCGCTAAGGTTGACAGATCCACTGTTGTTCACGGTAGCGGTGGAGTTATTCGCCGCTACTGCCGTGTTCTCTTCTCCGGCGGCGGTGACGTTATCCATCTGGCTGTCGCGAAGAGCACGAGTCTTGTTCTGCTTCTTCTCGTTTTTCTCCGTCGACTTCTGCGTATTGCTCTGGGCATATGCCTGTCCAGAGACGACTAAGGCTGTAACTAGAGTAGCTGCAATGGTTTTCACTTCTTCCTCCACAACATTGGTTAGCGATAGTCCGCCGTCTGCGCAGACGCTGCTGCGCAGTGGCCAATCGATGCCAGCCCAGACCTGCCGGTGGGGAGTTCGTGGCGGGCATCACCGATTTCAAGTCCCATGGGGGCTTCCAGAAGGAAGCAAAGGTTGCATTGTTTCGCGGCACCGCGTACAGCACTGAGGAGATTCGCAGTGTCCGAAAACCCAGAAAGAGCCCAGGTACATTAATCTGTCATCGAATCAACTCCACATCGCATCCAGCCCGATGCGCAGTGGAGTAAAGGCCCGTGCAACACGATCTGGCATAAGTGCAATCCGCGTGCCAACTTTACTTGTTCAAAATGTGCACCATGCAGACGTTTTTTGGGGCAGGTCGCAACGCTTTGCACTTAAAAGTGAAATCTCAGTATTTTGCAACTGTTTGTGCACGGAGAGATGCAGCGGGGACATACTGCACCAGAACCTGTCGCTAGCTAGCGTTCGAGAGGCACGGCGACGGTGGGATGCGCCAGGCTGTCGCGATCGCCCAGAAGCAGAGCGTTCGGCAATCCACGCCCGCGCGTAAATACAAGCCTAAATTCATTTGCATCGCCGGCGACTTTAAAGACCGGCGTGCTGACGATCGAATCTCCCGGAGCGACCGGGGTAGAAAGGCGTACTCCTTGAAGGCCCGGCACCTCGTACCATCGACGGTTTTGGGAGTCGACGAGATAAGCCTTCAGACGCTTTTCGCCCTGGCGCTTATCGCGGGAGTGGTTGGTGAGGCGTACGGATACGCGCAGGATGCGTTCGCCTCGTGTTGTCAGATAACCGGGCATGACCTCCGTTCGAACAACGGCAAGACAGAGCGTGCCGAAGCATTGCTCCTGGCCGCGGGCCACGGTGCGTGGATACGCTGCAAGGGAGACAGCCAGCAGAATGGCCAAGTAGAGAAGCCATATGCCACCGATCCAGGCCAGGTGGCGCCGCGCCTGGACGCGCTCCCGCCGGATAAAGGAGAGGGTGACGCCGAGGATTCCGACGACGGTCCAGCCGGTGAGGGCGAGCAGCAAGAGCTCGGCCCAACTTATCCCCATTCGCATACTAAGGTCCCAATCACGGTAAACTCAAAGGTAACTCATGGTGACTACTTCTTCCTCTCCTGCGGGCGCGGCAGGCACGACACAATCGATCATCGTTGCCAAAAATCTGGGCAAGACCTACCGTTCCGGCAAGCTCGACGTTCCGGCGTTGCGCAATGTCAGCTTTTCCGCCGATCCAGGCGAGTTCGTCGCGGTCGTTGGTCCATCGGGCTCCGGCAAATCGACCCTCTTTTACGTCCTTGGCGGCCTGACGCAGGCTACCTCGGGCTCGCTCTTTATTGGAGGGGCGGAGTTTTCGCAGTTGTCGGATCTGGAACGAACGCGAATGCGCCGCGCCAAGATCGGCTTCGTCTTCCAGCGCTTTAATCTTCTGCCGACCCTCACGGCACAAGGCAACATCGAGATTGCCCACGACATCGCAAATCTGGGAGCGGCGGAGAAGAAGCCGCTCGACCAGGCTCTGCTCGATCACCTGACCGATATGATGGGTATTAAAGGCCGGCTTGACCACAGGCCGAACGAACTCTCGGGAGGCGAGCAACAGCGCGTCGCGATTGCCCGGGCGCTGATCACGCGGCCTTCCATCGTTCTGGCCGACGAGCCCACCGGCAATCTCGATACGAAGAACTCCGATGCCGTGCTGGACACGCTTCGGCGTTCCAGCCGCGAGCTGAACCAGACCGTCCTGATGATTACGCACAACCCCGAGGCCGCGCAGATCGCCGACCGCATTATCCATATGCGCGATGGCGAGATCAGAAATATCGAGAAGGGGACGGGCCGCGTCCTTCACGAGGCGTGAAGGGCGGCTGCTTGCTCCCTGTTATGATCCCGATGCATGGCAAAGCCTACGTTTGCGGATTTCTATCATTCGCTATCTGACGCTGAACTCTCTGGGATTGCGGATGATTGGCATTCCCTGGTCGAAGACGCCAGGCTTGCACTAAAGGCAGAACTTCTTCGACGTGGAATCGAATTTCATGAGCCTGAACCCGCAGGCGAGCAGGATCTATCGCCACAATATCGCAACCTAGTCACGATTCGTCAGTACCGTGACCTATCGGAGGCGATCGTTGTCCGTGGCGTTATCGAATCCGCCGGTATTTTCTGTTTTCTCAAAGATGAGAACTTTGTCCGACTGGACTGGCAGATGTCCAATCTGCTTGGAGGCATTCGTCTTCAGGTTGCGGCGGCCGATGTAAACGCCGCTGAGGAGGTTCTTGAACAACCCATCCCAGAGGCAATCGCTCTGCCCGATCAGCCCTCGTTTGAGCAACCACGCTGTCCGCGCTGTAATTCCATCGATATCGCGTGGGAGCGCCAGGGACGAAAAGCCGCATTGATCGCTCTCTATCTCGTCTCGCTTCCTTTGCCTCGCGGCTCTGAATCCTGGCATTGCAAAAGCTGCGGCCTGCGATGGATCGAGGAAGACGATCCGGCGCAGGCCGTAAGCGAACGATAGTGAAAAGTGTTTATTCGGCCGACTTCGTATTGTTGCTGCGATCGTCGTCGGGAAGCTTATGATCCGGATCGATTGTGACCGAAGCGATGGGCTTCTTATCGTCTGAGGACCAGACGTATTCGCCCTTGCTGAGCCAGGTTTCGACCGGGAGCTCGGTGCGCTCCGAGGTGCCGTCCTTGAACTTCACCTCGACCGTTGCCGGAAGCACGAGCTGGCCTTTGTTGGTGATGGTCATGCTGGCTGCGTCAATCTTCGTCACGGCGAGATCGAACTTCCAGTTGTTCATGTACCAGCCACGCCAGAACCAGCCCAGGTCTTCGCCGCCTTCGCTCTGCATGGCGCGGAAGAAGTCCGAGGGCGAGGGGTGTTTGAACGCCCAGTCGCGGATGTATTTGCGGAAGGCCCAGTCGAAGCGCTCTGGCCCCAGGATCTGCTCGCGCAGAAGGACGTTGCCGTAGGCTCCCTTGAAGTAGCTGACCGGGTGACCGAGGCGTGGGGTGTAGCCGTCGGCAGGGAAGAGGACTGGCGGTGCAGTGGGGTCGTCGAGCACCTTCAGGATCATGTCCGGTGGCTCACCGCCGGCCGAGTACTCGGAGTCGCGCTTGGGGCCATACTTGCCTCCGGCATACTCGTCCGATTCGAAGATGTCGATGAAGGTATTGAAGCCCTCATCCATAAATGCATTGCGGCGCTCGTTAGAGCCGACGATCATGGGGAACCAGTCGTGGCCGATCTCGTGGGCCGTCACCCAGAACAGGAAGGAGCCTTTGTCCGGGATGCCGTCGAAGACGATTCCGGGATACTCCATGCCGGTCGAGAAGCCGGCGACGTTGATGGCCGCTGGATACGGGTAGGGATACCAGCGCTTGGAGAAGTTTTCGATGGAGTTCTTCACGTACTCGGTCGACCTGGTCCAGGCATCGTCGCCCACGCTCTCCGGCGGATAGACGCTCATCGCGAGCGACTTCTTTCCGTCGGGAAGATTGATCTTTGCTGCGTCCCAAACGAAGACCGGCGATGCGCTGAAGGCGACATCGCGAGTGTGGTCCATGTGGAAGTGCCAGGTGAGCGTGCCGTCCTTCTTCGGGCGGCTCGCGGGATCGTTCACCTCGGCTGGAGTGCGGATCATGACTGTCGCGTCGCTGTTGCGAGCCTGCTCCAGCCGAGCCATCTGCTGCGAGGTAAGAACCTCTTTCGGATTCACCAGCTCTCCCGAACCGGCGACGAGGAAGTTCGAGGGCACGGTGACGTAGTAGTCGAACTGGCCATATTCGAGGTAGAACTCGCTCCCGAGATAAGGCAGGGTATCCCATCCGCGAAGGTCATCGTAGACGCACATGCGCGGATACCACTGCGCCATATCGTAGATCTCGCCTTGCGCGGATTTGCCCCATGAGGTTCGTCCACCCCAGACGCCGGGGATCTGATAGTGGTACTTGATGTGGATCTTCAACTGACCGCCATGTGGCTTCAGAGGTTCCGCAAGGCGAATCTGCATTCGCGTGTCGGAGATGAGGTAGTCGGCCTTCACGTGCTGCTTGCCCGACTCGATGTCGACTGAGTCGAAGGCGTAGCCGTCTGATGAGGGGCGAGGGCCTGTCTCTTCATGGCCACGACGGGAGCGAACGGCTCCGCCCGCGAGGCGCGAGCGCGAATCCTTGCGATAGATGTTCTGCTCCACATGCAGCCAGAGACTGGTAAGCACATCGGGACTGTTGTTGGTGTAGGTGATGGTCTCGGTGGCGCTGAGCTGCTTGTTCTGAACGTCGATGGTGGGGTGCAGATCGTAGTCGGCCTCGTTCTGCCAGTAGCTCGGCCCGGGCGCGCCATTGCTGGAACGGTATGCGTTCACAGGATCGGGCAGGGTGAGCGGAGCGAAGGTCTGGACTGGATCATAGGCTGGCGCCGAGGGCGAAACGCCCTGCGCGTATGCGAACGGTCCGGCTACGGCAAGGAGAAACACGAAGGCACGGCAACGGTTCAACATCAGGGAACGTTCCTCATTTCAGGATTTCTGGGTGAGATCTTATCTGAAATATACGTTGAAGCCGGTACGATGGACGCAAGGATCTCAGTTTGGTTCTGCGGTCCAACGAAGGAAAGCGGTTCCATGTCCGACCCTGAACTTGTGGCTACGATCTCAAGATTGCTCTCTTCGCTGGACGGCATGAGCGAAAAGAAGAGCGGAACGCATGCGAGCTTTCTTGCTGGCGGGAAGGTATTCGCCTTTACTCGTGGCGGAGGTAGTAAAGGCGTAGCTCTGAAGCTGCCGAGAGAGAGAATCGAGTATCTGACCCAACGAGATGACGTTGCGATGCTGACAATGGGAAAGCGGACCATGAAGGAATGGATCCTGCTCGAACCTCGAGAGCCGGCGGAGTACAGGAAAGATCTTCCTCTCTTCAGAGAGGCGATGGCTTATGCCTTCGCTGATGCTGGAATATCTAAAAAGAAAAAGAGATGAAGCTGTAAACAGGAGAAAATGCCTCATGCCGTGGTATCAACTGGACGATCCACACGATCCAAAGCTCGATGAGCTGGCGCGTCAATACAATCTCCACCCTTTGCATATCGAAGACGCCCGCAGTGAAGATGAGAGCGTCAAGGTCGACTCCGGGAATCTGTACACCTTCGCTGTTTTAAAGCCCGTCTATCTCAAGCCCGATCCGGACGCTCCTACGGAGCAGATGCCTACCTTTACTACGATCGATATCTTTGCGGGGAAGGATTTTTTAATCACCGTCGTCGACCCCGTCTGTCCCGCAACCACCGAAGCGCTCGAGCGCGCTCGTCGCGACGGGGATGGTGAGCACCCTGCCCGCCTTCTCTACCTCATCCTCGATACCATCGTCGACCGCTACTTTTCTGCCATCGACCACTTCGACGACCGCATCGATGCATTGGAAGACGCCATCTTTGACAGCCCCTCGCCGGAGATTCTTGCCCAGGTCTTTGCTATCAAGCGCGAACTGATCGGATTACGGCGCGTGCTCGTCAACACGCGCGATGCCTGCCTGCATCTGCAACGGGATCCCAACACCATTATCGACAGCGAGCACCAGTTGTACGTTCGCGATACTTACGACCACGTTGCGCGACTGCTAGACTCCGTCGAAACCCAGCGCGACCTTCTTAACAACTCTCTCGACATCTACCTGACCTCGGTCTCGAATCGCACCAATGAGGTGATGAAAGTGCTCACCGTGCTCGGAACCATAGCGCTGCCTGCGATCGCCATCTCGGGAATCTATGGGATGAATCTCAAGGGATTGCCCTTTGAAGAGTCGCCGCACGGCGCGCTGTTTGTGGGGTTTCTGACGATCATGTGTACCGTTCTTCTGCTCCTCGTTCTTCGCCGGATGCGGTGGTTCTGAACGATGCTGTTTACCAGAGGATGTCGTCGACGGGAACGAGTGGCTCGGGCAGGTTCGTCTCTCCGAGCATCTGGCGCAGATTGATCTCGATGGTCCGCGTGATGGACGTGAGCGGAATATCGTGCATCGTGTTGTCGAAAGGATCTTCAAGGTTGCGGCCGATCTTGTCGAGCGCCAGAAAGATGAATCCCACGAGCGTCGATCCAAGAGGAGTGAACCATCCCAGGCTCGAGACCATCACCAGAGGAAGCAGAAAGCAGAACATGTGCGCGCATACCTGCGGAAGATAGTCGTACTGTCTGGGCATCGGTGTGTTTTTGATTCTTTCCGCCCCGCCCTGGGCATCGACAAGATCGTCCAGGCTCTGATTCATGGCGTGCCACTGTACGCTGTCGATCCAGCCGCGATCCAGCGCGGATCGCAAGAGAGTGCTTTGCCACTGTTGAATGGCGACGGGTACGTTCGTCTGGTCGCGAAGCGCCGCGATCTCTTCCGGGGTAAGCAGCGACGTAATCTCGCTCAGCGGATCAAGCCGTCGCAGGGCCTGCCGCAGAGCATGAGCCCAGGCGATCTGGTAATACACCATCTGCCGCTGCGTTCGCTCGAACTCGCCGGAGCTGCCATCGCCGGGGTTGCGGAGCGTTGTGGTGACGAGGCGGGCCCAGCTCCTCGCATTGTTAACGATCGAGCCCCACAGAGTCCTCGCCTCCCACCACCGGGCATAGGAGGTGCTGTTGCGAAACGCAAGGATGACACCGATGGCGGAGCCAAACAGAGATAAAGGAATCTGCTCGAGGGCCGCCCACTGCAGGAAGCCCTTCTGGTAGAGGATGACGACCGCCACGTCGTATGCGAGCAGGCCAAGAAGCGGCAAGCCCACGTACTGTACTGTCCGTTGTGCAAGGCGCCTGCCTTTCGGCACAATCATGCGGTAGCAACTCCCGGATTCACAGGCAGGAAGTTTCGCGAACCGTTCTCGGAGATGCGCACCTGGCCGGTTCCGATGTCATAAACCCAGCCGGATAGCGTGAGCTTCTCGCGAGCCGCTGCACCCGCGACCGACGGATGCGTCCTGAGATGCTGAACCTGCAGAAGGACATTCTCCTCGGTCAGCCGCTTCAGCCGGTCACTCGGCCTATCATCCTTCTGGCTAAGGGAGTTCGTCACGCTAAGTGCTGCCTCCGCGTTGCGCATCCATCGCTTCACCGTGGCCATCGACTCCAGGCTCGACGGATTGAGCAGTGCCTTCATTGCCCCACAGTCGCTGTGGCCGCATACTGCGATGTGCTGCACCCCAAGCGCGCTGACGGCATACTCGATCACAGCGCTGACACCGCCCATCATCTCGCCATATGCCGGAACCAGGTTGCCGATGTTGCGCGTGACAAAGAGCTCGCCGGGGCCGCATTGCGTGAGGAGTTCCGGGTCGATGCGCGAATCCGCGCAGGTAACAATCAGTGTCGATGGCCTCTGGGGTTCGCTGGCAGCCTTGCAGTACGTCTCTGCGTTCGGAGGATAGACTTCGGTCTGAAACTTTAAAATTCCTTTTTTCAGCTTTTCAAGCA
The DNA here is from genome assembly GCF_004217555.1 of Edaphobacter modestus. Classification (GTDB taxonomy): domain Bacteria; phylum Acidobacteriota; class Terriglobia; order Terriglobales; family Acidobacteriaceae; genus Edaphobacter; species Edaphobacter modestus. The sequence goes on along the minus strand of NZ_SHKW01000001.1, from coordinate 2,624,501 downwards.
CTGGGTCCATGCGGCACCTATTCCTTCCATTTGATGTTGCATCCGATGGAAAACTTCTGATTCGGGTCTGGACGCTTGTCCTGGATCACGGCGTCCATTGCGCCTCGCAGGTCTTTGCCGGTGACGGGAATGTCGTTGCTAATATCGCCGCGGCGCGGTCGGCTGTCGTCGATCTGTCCACGATACACAAGCTTCATTTCGCCGTCGAAGAGAAAGAGATCGGGCGTGCAGGCGGCATCGTATTCGCGGGCGACCTCCTGGGTCTCGTCGTAGAGATAGGGAAAGCGGAAATCGAGCCGCTCGGCCTGCTTCTTCATCTCTTCGGGCGAATCCTGCGGATGGGTGACGGCGTCGTTCGACGAGATGGCCACGATGCCGATCGTTCCTTCGTAATCTTTACCAATCCGCGCGAGCTCTTCTTCGATGTGCTTTACGTAAGGGCAATGCACGCAGATGAACATGACCAGCAGCCCTTTGCGGTCGGCGGCCACATCGTCACGCCCCACCGCCTTGCCTGTCACAACATCCTGCAACTCAAATGCGGGAGCCACCGTTCCCAGCTTCACCATCGTCGATTGTGTTCTCGCCATACTTCTGTATCCTCGCTTCGTTGAACCATTCTAAGCGGAGGAGATTAAACTGGTTTCATGATCGTCCATACATTTCTATTTCGTTGGAAGGCCGGAGTCGCCGAAGACCAGAAAGAACGTGCGATCCGGGAGATCCAGGCTCTTCAGGGAAAGATTCCCGGCCTGGTCGAGACCCTCGTGGGCAGGAACATCTCCCCACGTTCGCAGGGATACGAACTTGGCGGGGTGATGAAATTTGCCAATCCTGCAAACTTTGAAGCCTACCACGACCACCCGGTCCATCAGAGGCTGCTGGCTTGGCTGATGCCCCTGATCGATCCTGTCGAGGTGGACTTCGAGATCTGAGCCTATTCTGGATCAGGAATGATTCACCCCTCACGCACACTTCCAGGCGGCCGCGCTTGTCGCAGCGATCTGCCCACAGGGCCAAACGGTCTTCCTCTCTGCCGGTGGTGCGAACTTGAGATCCTCGCGAAACGCCGGCGAACCTTCTGCAGCGACTATTGCGTTTACCAGTGGCGCCTGCGTACGGACCCGGGCTATCTGCGCGACCAGGTCTTCGCCCGGGACCGTGGTCGCTGCTCCGTCTGTGAGATCGATACGGTTGCCGCATATGCCGCGCTGAAGCGTGCGAAAGGCCCGGTCCGGGTGGCTGGGCTTCGGCTGTATGGCATGAAGGCCATCTCCAGCCGTCGCAGCTTGTGGGATGCCGATCATATCGTTCCTGTGATTGAAGGCGGCGGCCAGTGCGATCTCGACAATATTCGGACGCTCTGTGTTCTATGTCACCGCGACGCGACGGCCACGCTGCGGGCACGAATCCGCGACCGAAAGAAGAGCCTGTCCGCGGATTCTCAACCGCAAGGTTGATCTTCCTGCTACATCGCGGATATCGATGTGCTGCGCCTGAGTCCTACTCTGTTATTGTTTCTCCGTTCCGGGCCCCAAACTTTTTTGAGTCAGATACTCCCCTTTTTCCCGAAGCAGAGCACCTGGCACCATTCTGCTTCAAGGAGCCTTCATGGCGAACTCCGGCAGCTCTTCTGTCGACCCGAAGTTGCAGGAAGGCGAGCTGCGCGAGGGCGCGGCAACGGCCTATTGCCTCCGGCTGGCACAGCAGATTCGGGCGTATTCTGCGTCGCTTACGGTGGAAGGAGACATCGCTGCCTTCGCTCAATCCTGGCGGCTGGCGTTCAAACGTGCGGTTCCGGCACTCGGTGCCCTCGACACAGAGAGCATGGCGGCGCTCTTGCACAAGGAACCCAGAGCTCAGGCACGGCTGGCTACTCTAACCGAGTATCCTCCAAAAAAGTGGCTGCTGGAACAGGAGCTGGCCGCCAAGGGCCATTGGCCGCCAGCGGATCCACAAAAAGATGCCTATGCCATCGCCGACGAGCTCCAACTTACCGGAATCTGTTTCTCCGGCGGTGGGATTCGAAGCGCCACGTTCAACCTTGGAGTTCTGCAGGGACTGGCTGCCTCGGACAGAATCAACTCCTTCGACTATCTCTCCACGGTCTCCGGTGGAGGGTACATCCATCAGTTCTTCGCGTCGTGGATCTCCTGCGAGAACATCGAGAAGGTCAAACAGCAGCTCCAGCCGCTACCGGGGCCGCCTTCGCAGCGCAGCTTCTGGCCGGAGCCTCTCCGCTGGCTGCGCCGCTATTCCAACTACCTTACGCCGAGGGTTGGCCTGTTCACCGCGGATACGTGGGTCGCCTTCGCCATCTGGTTGCGCAATACCTTTCTCAATCAGATCGTGCTGATCTCCTCGATCATGCTCGTGATGCTTCTGCCCCATTTCTATCTCAGTTCGCGCGGCCGGGTCGCGCACTTCCTTCTCGATCATGGATTGTTTGCCGCAGCCCTAATCTTTGCCGGGTTTCTGTTTTCTTCCTGCATCATCTTTTTCACGCAGCTCGTCCATCCGCCCGCGGATCATTGCCATCCGGTTGAAGAAAGCGGCTTCGGACAGACCGGTGTGCTCGGCCTGGTCTTTGTGCCGGTTCTGATCTCGGTCTTTGCGTTGTGCCCTTATCTCTACCGCTCGTCTTTCTGGGCCGGGCCCCCCCTCCCGCAGACTGTACCGCACTCCGCGGCAGAGCTTCGCCACTGGAACCGTGTTCAGCGCGTGGTCGGCACTGTCAATTGGCCGGAGAACACCGGGATCGTTCCTCTGAGCACTCGCGTCCACATCAGCCACCTGCATCGGCTCGCGGAGAAGGACGAGAGACCTGCCGCCAGCTCCAACCCAGGCAAGCCATCTCTCCCTCCTCCGGGTGAACCGGACGCCATGAACAATCTCCGAGCATGGCAGGAGGCCTACTCCTTCCACTGGTGGCAACCCTTGACCGGCTTCGACCAGGACACCTCTACTTCGTGGGTCTTTACGTCAATGCTTGCTGGAATTGCTCTTTTGGTGCTCTCGGCCGCTCGCGCCATCCCACAGAACTGGAGACGGATTATCGTACTGCTCGGCATGGCCGGCGCGGTCGGATGCGGTTATGTGCTGATCAATCTCGCGCGGCTGGTCATCTTTATCGCTTCCTTCTTTCTGCCTCTTGAACACGTCACTCGCGCGGCCATTCCTTTGCTGCCCTGGCTGGGATTGACGGTCGTATTTGTCTCCATTGAGATCGCTGGTGGTCTTGTCGGAAATCTCGTGGATGGATCGGTTCGAGAATGGTTCGCCCGCCTGCGAGCCTGGAGCTTCCTCTTCGGTTTGGTCTGGTTTGCCTTTACAGCAAGCTCCTTGCTTGGTCCGGGACTGGTCTCCTGGCTCTTCCATGTGGCTCATGTGGGTAAACCGCTCTGGATTGGATGGATCGGCACTACTCTGGTCAGCGTGCTTGCGGGCAAGAGCTCCATCATCAGCGGCACCCCCAAAGACGAGAAGTCGAAGCCTGCGCTTTTGCTGAACATGCTCGCTCTCATCGGTCCGCCTGTCTTCATCGCAGGACTTGTGCTCACTCTCTCCTGGGTTATCGAGAAGGCACTGGCCTCAATCCAGTCACAGATCGGCGATCAGATCGTGCCTCACTCCGACTTTTTCGTTCTTCTGGCCATGCTGGCCGTTACGGCTCTGCTCTTTGGCTGGCGCATCGACGTCAACGAGTTTTCCCTCCACTCCTTCTATCGAGACCGCATCGCCCGCTGCTACGCGGGGGCCAGCAATCCCGATCGACGGGCCAACCGCTTTACCGGCTTCGCGGCCAGCGACAAACGTCTTCGCCTCATCGATCTGCTTCCGGCGCGCTTCAACGACGCTCGCCTCAGCAATCTCTGGGCGAACACCTGCGGTCCGGATCTCTGTTCCACCGCACCGCAGCCGCCCGTTTACGAAGGGCCGTTCCCCATCTTCTGCACCACGCTCAATCTGTCCTTCGGCCAGGACCTCGCCTACCAGGAGCGCAAGGGAGTCTCCTTCGCCTTCACCCCCCTCTACTGTGGCTACGATGTGGGTTGGACCGAGGCCGATACCGACCGCGTGCAGTTCAACGGCTACGCTCCCACGCGCAGCTTCGCCTACGACGACGGCGGCCCGCGCATGGCGACTGCGGTCGCCACCTCAGGAGCCGCGATGAGCCCCAACTGGGGCTTCCACTCCAGCCCCACCATGGCCTTTCTGCTTACGATCTTCAACGTGCGGCTGGGGCTCTGGATTCGCAATCCGAGGCACAAGCGCTTTCGCCTCCGGGGACGCCACAGTAATCCGGCCTCGCCCTGGTTCGGTCTCTTTTATCTGCTTGCGGAGCTCTTCGGACTGGTGAACGATGAAGCCGCCTTCGTCTACCTGACAGATGGCGGCCACTTTGAAAACATGGGCCTCTATGAGCTTGTCCGTCGGCACTGCGCCACCATCGTGATCTGCGATGCCGAACAGGATGGCGACCTGTCGTTCCAGGGAATCGGCATGGCTATCCGTAAATGCCGCATCGACCATGGGGCCGAGATCACGCTCGATCTCTCTCAGATGGAGCCAACCGGAACTCCGGCGGCGAGCCCCTACCCCTGCATCGCGGGAACCATCCGTTATTCCAATGGGGCGGTCGGCCAGATTCTGTACATCAAATCGGCGTATACCCGGGATCTGCCAGCCGATGTCGTCAACTTCCACAAGGAAAACCCCACCTTTCCGAATACCTCGACCCTCGACCAATGGTTCAGCGAGTCGCAGTTCGAGAGCTACCGCCGCCTTGGGCAGCACTATGCGTGCTCGGACCGCGTGCGCACCTGGCTGGATCGTCATCTCCCTGTCCGCCGTGCCTGAAGTGGTTCGTGCCCGTAACGGTCGAGGAAGGGCTGGGCATTCAAGCGGTACAACGAAAGTGTCAAGCGGACATGGCAAATCGGTCCCGTTTCGGCACCGTTTTGGCCGTCTCAGGCGGGGAGATTTCCAGACTTCCACGCTAAATCGCTGATTTCCACCGCCCTTCCTGGGTTACTCTCGCTTAGACGCAGTATTGCCCCTGACAGCACAAGATGTTGTGCTTTATACTTGACATACCCTACAGGCGGCGGTACTTTCACGACTGCAAGAGAGACGTGAGACCCTCTGAGTCCACGTTGAGACCGTTAGTTCCGCACGACTCCAGCCCGTTCGCCTACCCAGGATGAGCCAGCACCTCCGGCATCCTGAATCGGCCATCGCCTTGGAGCCTTCTTAGAGACCCGTCCTGCTCACCCAGCGTGAGGCTCAGGACCAGCACAGCCGGAGACCCCAGTTACTCCGGGCATTCAATTTAAAAAGCGAGAAGGAGCAAACTCCCCCATGGCAACGATTTCAAAAAAGACCACCAGCGCCGTAGCCTCTGAACAAACCTCTTCGGCCGCCGCCAAGCACGCCCCGGGCCTCACCTTCTCGCGCCACTTTACCCGCCCCGGCGTCTCGCCCTTCGATGAGGTCAACTGGGAGCTGCGTGACGCTATCATCCAGGACTTCAAAGGCAAGACCATCTTCGAGCAGAAGAACGTCGAGGTTCCCTCCGACTGGTCGATGACCGCCACCAACATCGTCGCTTCGAAGTACCTTCACGGCCAACTCGGAACCCCCGAGCGCGAGACCGGCGTCCGCGCGCTCATCGCCCGCGTCGCCGAATCCATCCGTGACTGGGGCATGGATGGCGGATACTTTTCCTCCATCGAGGACGCCGAAGTCTTCTACGCCGAGCTCTGCCACCTGCTGCTGAACCAGAAGGTCGCTTTCAATTCGCCCGTCTGGTTCAACGTCGGCTGCGACCGTCTCGAGCCCAACTCCGACGCCCAGAACTGGCACTGGAACCCGCACACCTGCGCGATCGAGTTCTCCGTCACCGGCTACAGCAAGCCCCAGTGCTCGGCCTGCTTCATCAACTCGGTGAACGACTCGCTCGACTCCATCCTCACCCTCGCCAAGACCGAGGGGATGCTCTTCAAGTGGGGATCGGGCACGGGCTCGAACCTCTCGGGCATTCGCGGCAGCATGGAAACTCTCTCCGGTGGCGGAACCGCCAGCGGTCCGCTTTCCTTTATGCGTGGCTTCGATGCCTTCGCTGGTGTCATCAAGTCTGGCGGCAAGACCCGCCGCGCCGCCAAGATGGTCATCCTGAACGTCGACCATCCCGACATCATCGACTTCATCGAGTGCAAGCAGAAGGAAGAGGCCAAGGCCCACACGCTGGTGCAGGCGGGCTACGACGGCTCCGGCCCCGACTCCGAGGCCTACAGCTCCATCTTCTTCCAGAACGCCAACAACTCCGTCCGCGTCACCGACGAGTTCATGGCCGCTGTCGAAGCCGACTCCACCTTCGTCACCCGCACCGTGAAGGCGCGCACTCCCGTCAAGGAGTACCGTGCCCGCGACATCATGACCAAGATCGCCGAGGCGACCTGGCAGTGCGGCGATCCCGGCATGCAGTACGACACCACCATCAATCGCTGGCACACCAGCAAGAACACTGGCCGCATCAACGCGTCCAATCCCTGCTCCGAGTACATGTTCCTCGACGACTCGGCCTGCAACCTTGCCTCCTTCAATCTCCTGAAGTTCCTCACTCCGGGAGGCCAGTTCGATATCGCCGCCTACCGTCACGGAATCGCCGTCGTCACGACCGCGATGGAGATCATCGTCGACGCCGCGGGTTACCCCACTGAGAGCATCGCCAAGAACTCGCACGACTACCGCCCGCTCGGCCTCGGCTACGCCAACCTCGGCGCGCTGTTGATGGCCTTCGGCCTGCCATACGACTCCGACGCTGGACGCGACTTCGCCGCCACCGTTACCTCCATCCTCTGCGGCGACGCCTACTGGCAGTCCTCGCGCATCGCCGAGCTCTGCCCCGCGCTGGGAGCCGCCACGCCGCTCACCCAGCAGGCCGAGATCGCCGGCGGTGCCTGCCCCGGCTTCTACGTCAACCGCGAGCCCTTCCTCGACGTCATCCGCATGCACCGCGCCGAGGTCAACAACATCGGCAAGTCGCGCAACAGTGCCGAGCCCTTCGTCGCCCCGCAGCTCGACGAGCTCATCGCTTCCAGCAAGGATGCCTGGACCGGCGCGCTCGCCCACGGTGAGAAGCACGGCTACCGCAACTCGCAGGTCACCGTCCTCGCCCCTACCGGAACCATCGGCTTCATGATGGACTGCGACACCACCGGCATCGAGCCCGACCTCGCCCTCGTCAAGTACAAGAAGCTCGTCGGCGGTGGCATGATCAAGATCGTCAACAACACCGTCCCTTCGGCTCTCTTCAAGCTTGGCTACACCAACGCCGAGGTCGACGCCATCGTCAGCTACATCGACGCCACCGGAACCATCGAGGGCGCGCCGCACGTCAAGGCTGAGCACCTCGCCGTCTTCGACTGCTCCTTCAAGGCCTCCAAGGGAACCCGCTCCATCCACTACATGGGCCACATCAAGATGATGTCCGCGACCCAGCCCTTCCTCTCCGGAGCCATCTCGAAGACGGTCAACCTGCCGCAGGACGCCTCCGTGGATGACATTGCTGAGGCGTACATCGAGAGCTGGCGTCAGGGCCTCAAGGCTGTCGCCATCTACCGTGACAACTCCAAGGGCTCCCAGCCGCTCAACGTCTCAGGCGCCGACGGCAAGGCCCAGAAGGAGAAGACCGACGCCGTCGCCGCACCCGCCGCCGGCTCCATCGAGATCGAAGAGGCCGTAGCCGCCGCCAAGGCTGCCGCGCAGGTCCGAATCTCTTCACTCGAGCAGCAGATCCACGCCATCACCGAGGCCGCCAGCAAGAACGCCGACGCCGCCGACGCGCAGTCCCCGCCCCGCGCCGTTCGTCATCGTTTACCTGCGGAGCGCGCCTCCATCACCCACAAGTTCGGCCTCTCCGGGCACGAGGGATACATCACCGTCGGGCTCTACCCCAACGGCCAGCCCGGCGAGATCTTCATCCGCATGGCCAAGGAAGGCTCCACCGTCTCCGGACTGATGGACTCGTTCGCCACCGCCGTCTCGCTTGCGCTACAGCATGGTGTTCCGCTGCGCGTGCTGTGCGAGAAGTTCGCCCACACCCGCTTCGAGCCCTCCGGCTGGACCGGCAATGAGCAGATCGGCTATGCCAAGTCGATCATGGATTACATCTTCCGCTGGATCCAGATCCGCTTCCTCTCCGGACACCAGCTCGACCTCTTCGCCGGACTCGCGCCCCAGAACATGGTTCAGGATCAGCACTCCGTCCCCGTCGAGGGCACCGTCCAAGGCGCCGGCAGCTATGTCGTGCCATCGCTCTCAGGTTCATCGGAAGCCGTCATTCCAAGCGATGCGAGGAATCTCGGTAGTTCCTATGCGGCAGAGGACGCCTACACCACCACTCCACCCCAACATGGAATCGCACCCGATCCCACCTATACCCCCGGCGGCTCCGGCTCGCTCTCCATGGAAGACCGCGGCGTCTATCACGCAGCCAACGCCATGAAATCGATGTACGACATGGGCGACGCCCCAAGCTGCTCCACCTGCGGAGCCATCATGACCCGCAACGGAAGCTGCTACCGCTGCATGGAGTGCGGAAGCACGAGCGGCTGCAGCTAGTTCCTCGCGGAAGGCGAAATGCGCTTGTGTGTGGGTTAACGCATAAAGTGAAAGTTGTACCTCATAAGGCCAAAGTTGATACCCCATAAGGTGAAAGTCGTCAGTTCTAAGTGGCTTTCACCTTGGGCTGGTTCCATAAAACATACATATCCCGCATAACCTCCTCAACCTATTGTTTTTCTGTTGCTTGCGAGCAATGGAGGTTTTCGGCTTCAGCAAGCAGATTCTCCCCAACGTACATCCTGCAAAGCGTCTGTAGGCGCGTCATCGTCTCCTTGTCCATAACCAAGCCATTGCCGGTCTGGGTCAACCGGCGGGTGGGCAGAGCCAGCCTCCTCAGCCGATGCCCCACTTTCTCAGGGCTAAGTTTGAACCGTTCGCCCCGCTCTTCCACAAGACTGTTGACCTTGACCGCGATCTCCCGTGCGTAAAGGTGTTCAGCTCCACTCTTGCTCAAGGCGACCACTGCTTCGACGACAAAGGCTTCGACTGTGTCCAGCCTTTCAGAGTTTCGTTGCTGATCGCACGCCGCGAGGATTGACACGAGCGCCGTGCGAAGAGAGGGAGAGTCCACGATGCAGCTTCCGAGCGCTTTTGCGATGGCGCCAGTCTCGGGCGAAACACCTGTGGGATTGAACTCAAGGCGACGTACCTGATCCAAGTTGTTTTTGCGATACTTGGTGAGGTCGCCGGGAAGGTATTCGATATTTCGGTGCACCCATTCGGGAGGCGTTGTTTTCTCTGCGTCGAGTGGCGACGTCACGTCAATGTAGATCGCGTGCTGGATTCTCTTGATAGTCGGATCGTCGCCGATGTAGATCGCGTTGGAACTATGACAATATAAGTAGGATCGTTGCTCCACGATCATGAATCCTCGGTTTGTGAGGTTTCCCAAAAGGGCTGCGGTCTGATTGTTCAGGTTGGGTTCTGAGATCAGAAGAGTCCGGCAGCAAACATCCTTGAGGTCCCCCCTCCGAAATCCCGCAAGGAGCAGCGATCCGCGGCAAAGATCGTGTAGGACGCGCAGAAGTTCGGTTGCCTCGTGGGCAGGGCCGGTGATCGCTAAGCACGGAAGCACGGTAAGGGCCTCCTGGAACCAAGTGGAGATCACCCAGAACGCGGCAACGGTGATGTTGGCGTCGGACAAGTGAGTCTGTGCGCCGATAGTGTGCTGAATCCGAGTAAAAGATCTCGAAGGCCGTGCTTGGCTGAGGTGAAAACGGATCGCCAGGTGCTGGAGTCATGGCCTCATCAGCCGGAGGGGTAATCTCCACAGCCTTCTCCGAGTTCTCGGTGCCCAACAAGAATGATCTAACCGTGGCTTCTGCCACCGACGGGGAATTGTTCTGTAACTCGTTCATGAAGGCCTCTCAAAGAAAGAACTATGTGGGGAAAGCCGAGATGGACCGTGGGGCAGAATCCTCTTCTACTAAGAGGGGTCTTAAAGATGACTTTCGCAAGGCACTAAGTTTCCACTAGAAACTTCGGTTGCGACAAGGTCACTGAGTCTGAACTGGGTGTCTCGAGATTCATCGTCGGTACGGTCTGGGTTGGATCTCCTGCAATATTGCTGAGAAAGATAATTCGACTTTTAAAACTCCCTTATGAATGGCGATTTCGCAGTTCAGTTGCGCCTTCGTGGATTCGCAGCCGAAGGAGGTCGGACGTTATCCCGTGCCAACGAAGGCCTACTGCATCGGCCGATGTCATCATCGCGGGCGGTTCGCCTAAAGCTCGACTCCGTCACGAACGTCTCTTTCCTGTTCCATACGGCTCGATATATGCCGCTGGAATTATTAGGAAGGACCTCGTTGCTTGGTGGCGGTTTAGATAGAGCACAACGTCCAGTTTCGACCATGCCGCTGCAGGACTTGCAGATCGGCTCACTTGAATTCCCCAGGGTTTCCGTCTTCACATACGAAGACTCCTCGGAAGGACTCTCCCGCACATCCGCCTACGATGGTCTCCTGAGTTTGGGGATCTTCCGGCGCGTTTTCATCTGCCACGCCCATCACTTTGCTGTCTTTGAGCCGTGGTAAACCGCGCCGTTTAGTGATTGGAGCACCTTGATCACATGAACCTTCGGCGAAGTCGAATTAAATTCAGGTTTGATTAGTTGGCGATAACAGTCAGTATGGAGTGACCGGCACCGATGCGCTGATCGTGGGTTAGGCTGTGAGTTCAGAAGGACGCACAGTTCAGAGCCACAAGCTGAAGGGAGCCGGTCATGAAGGAAAGTTACGATTTTTAGGTTTGGATGTCCATGCCGAGACGATCGCCGTTGCCATTGCGGAGCCGGATGGGGAGGTACCAAGCCCTGGAATCATTCCGAACCGGCGCAGAGTCGCTACGCAAGGTGACAAGAAGCAGCCAAGCAGGATCAGTTGACGGCACGGCATCGGCTGAGCAAGTTTCTACTGCGCTCAGGCCAGCGCCCACCGTCTGGAATCAGGCCATGGACGCGTCCCTATCTGATTTGGGTTGCGCAGCTACGCTTCACACAGATGGCTCAGGAGGCAACGCGGATAGATTATCTGCACGAAGTCGAACACATGCGCGAACGGGTAGCACGGCTGGAGCAAGCCATTGCCGAGGCGGTCAAACTGGCCTCGCCCGCGTTACAGCAAGTCATCAACGATCTACAGGCACTGCGGGGTATCGCAGATATCTCGGCTGTAACCATCGCGGCCGAGTTGGGTCAGGTGTCCCGCTTCGACGGTGCTCGGCAACTGATGGTTACTGCGGCGCCGTGCCCAGCGAGGATTCCAGCGGCAAGCGAACCCGGCGCGGGAGCATCACCAAAACGTGCAACTCGCACTTGAGACGAATCGTCGTCGAATCGGCATGGAGTTATCATCGTCCACCATGTATCTGGTACGGATTGCGCAAACGGCAGGAGAGTATTTCGGAAGAGGCTAAAGAGATTGCGTGGAAGGCGCAACACCGGCTGCACAAGCGTTACGTGAGACTGGCAGCAGCAGGCAAAGACAAGAGAAAGATCACCATTGCAGTTGCTCGTGAACTGTTGGGCTTCATCTGGGCCATAGGGATCAGGGCAGAAACAGTAGCCAGGCAGCGGATAGCAGCCTGATGAAAAGTAAAGGCGCCACTCAATCGATGAACAATCGTCGCCAATTTAGAGCACGGAGCCAGCAACAGCCGAGGCAAGCACGAAGGAGAATCCTCGTTTGCCATGGACGTCCACCAAGCAACGATCTCGGTTGCAGTCGCGGATTCCCGAGGGAAGTTGATCATGGAAAGTATTCTGGAGACGAAAGCGACCACGATCCTTGAGTTCATCCAGGGGCTACACGGAAGTTTATCGGTGACCTTCGAAGAAGGGACCTCTGCCGCCTGGTTACATGACCTGCTTAAACCTCACGTCACCCATCTCGTGGTCTGCGATCCGCGCAAGAACGCCCTATTGAAAGACGGCAGCAAGAGTGACCGAATCGATGCGCGAAAGCTGGCGGAGCTGCTGCGTGGCAACCAGCTCACGTCGGTTTATCACGGCGAGCACGGGATGCGCACCTTAAAGGAATTAGGTCGCAGCTACGTAACCATTACGAAGGATCTCACACGGGTCATGAGTCGAATCAAAGCGCTCTACCGAAGCTGGGCCATTCCCTGTAGCGGTACCAGCGTCTATGCACCACGGCATCGCGCAGAATGGTTAGAGAAGATCCCGGAACCCGGATGTTCAAGCGCCGTCGTTTCCCTGTGGATATCATCCTGGTGTGCGTTCGCTGGTACTACAAGTATGGGATAAGCTACCGGGATCTAGCGGAGATGATGCAGGAACGCGGCGTAGACGTGGATCCGACCACGATCATGCACTGGGTTCATCGCTACGCGCCTGAGCTTGAGAAGCGGGTCCGCTGGTACCAGGGGTACCGTGCGACCTCGTGGCGAGTGGACGAGACGTATGTGAATGTCGGTGGCCACTGGAAGTACCTGTTCCGGGCCGTCGACAAGCATGGCCGGTTGATCGATTTCATGTTGATGGATTGGCGAAACATTGAAGCGGACCACGGCGCACTGAAGCGAGCCATTCGCCCCACGCGAGGCTTTCAGACAATGAAGACGCCGCCGCTACGATGAAGGGGGGCGAGGTGATGCGGATGATCCGCCGAGGACATTGCCTCACGTGTAGCCGCATGTCAAAGACGAGGTGCGCTTCGTAAACAAGCTGTTCGACATCTTCGTTATCGCTGCCTGATGCAAACCGCGCAACGGACGAACTGCGACCAACAGAGTTAATGCAACAGAGCCCGTAAAAATCGTGTTGACCGCGCGCTGTGGTGCTTTCGCCTCGGAAAAAAGGATTTGACCACATGACACTGCTGGGCGTATACGATATCTGCCTCCGTCGTACCGTAAGCGCCGTATGGGATTCCGCCTGATTTGTTGGAATTCGGGTCGCGTGAACACCGCACGATGGACGGTATTCAGTGCGAGACATAGCCCAGGTGGCGATCATTGGGTCTGTTTGTTGATCTTTGCAATAGTCGGCCCCGGGCTCACATAGCAATCACAGGGAAAAGATGATAGCGCGCTACGGGAACCTACATTTCCTTCTGTAAGCTGTTCGTCTCTAAGATTTTGAGGGCTCCTCGCACGGTGACCCATCGCGGCGACACGCCTAACCTGATCATCATGTGACGTTTTTCAACTTTTTGTTAAGAGGTGCGACATAGCATGAGCCATCAGGAAATCGCCCGGTTGCGAACGTGCTGGAAGATGAATGATGCTCTTCGAGAAAGTTCGATCAGTCTCGGGAGCGAAAGTCGTGTAGCCGAATTCGAGCGCCGGAAGTTCATCACGCGATGAATCCGTTCATTCAGCAACTGCTTGACCTCTTGAACTCTCTTGCACCCGCTCCTGGAACGCCTCCCGAGGCGCTTCGCAACCTCCTCCGCGCCCAGGCCGCGGTCCTCATCCTCCAAAATCCCGCCAACGCCGACATCATCCCGCCCGGCGATCTCGATCCCATCATCGTTGAAGCCATCCAGGCTGGCGCCGCCCAGGCGGCCGCCCTCACAGCCGCCGGAAGACACCTCAGGCTGCTAACGGAAGAGGTGCCTTTCGGCACGTTCCTCTCATTCTCGCCCGAGCGCAGGTCGGAGCGCTTCGGTCCGTTCTCCGACAAGAGCGGCCAACTCTCACGCTTCGTCGCCATTGAGAACCCTGCCTTCATTCCCGTCACCCTCAGGCTCCCTCCCGGCTTCCCCGAGCACGTACTCCTGCTGATGTTGATTCCCCAGGGCACCACACCCTCGCCGGACCGCAGAACATGGCAGCTTCCCGCCGGAACCGTATGGCTCCAGGCGCGCTTCTTTGTCGCCGACACGCAGAACTTCGTCGGCGCTCGTATCACAGGCGGAACGCTCACATTCGATCACGATCTGATTCCACAGCCAGGCATTTTCCTATCGCCCGGAACCCTCTGGACGCTCTCGCTCGATCTCGAGCAGCCCCCGCCCGCCGCCGGCGGCGCTTCGGACGCCGAAGCGCTCCAGTTGCAGCTCCCCGCGCAACTGCACGTCAGCGCCAGCGCCCCGACATCGTTCACTGGAGACCTCACCCTCTCCGGTTTCGGTTCCGATCTGCACTTCACGTCCTCGGGCGCGCCCTTCCTCGACGGCAACCAGATCGGGTTTCCTCTGCAAGCCACCGAGCCTTCCTGGTCTATCTCCGAAAACCTTTCCCGCGTCGCCCAATTCTCCGGCGAGGCCGCGGTTAACAACCCCCATTGGGCGTTCCCTATTTGTAGAACGCCCACAACCGACCTCGGAGAAGCCTCGCACGCCGGCTCGCTGGTCTTCGCGCTCGGCGACGGCCTCACATCGACCCTCGCGGCACAAGATGGCGACCCCTTCCGTTGGTTCGCCGCCACCTTCAGTTGCAACGCCGAACAGATCGAGATCCAATCCTTCCAGCCCGTGTCCGGCGCAAGCTACGACCTGGACCTATGGGACACCTCGCTCACTCGGCTCCGCTTCGCCGCCCAGCCGCTCAATCTCCTGAACTTCCGCAGCGAGCGCGGCGGCATAGACGAGGTAGCCGTCTCCGGCGGCTCCTGCGTCAACCAGTGGGATCTCCCGCGCCGGGCCGACGGCAAGCCTTTCGAGTTTGCCGCAGCCATCAACATCTTCGGCTTGTACACCTCGCCCACCAGCATCTCTCTCACGCTGCACGCAACAGCCCCGGAAGCCCAGGGCTTCAACGACTCTGCCGGCTTCGCGCTCGAAAACCTCTACCTTCTCGTCCGCCCGCCACGACGGCTTGCCCTCAACGCCACGTTCGACACCGCTCCGCTTCTGCACTCCGGCACAGCAGTCGTCTTCTTTGATGTCGGTCTTGCCGTCCCGACTCTACCCGACCCTTACGCCACCAACATCGTCACGTCGCGCCGCGACACCGCCGTCTCCCGTGCGCTCAGCGTCACCATGCCATGGGCCGACCGCGCTAGCCCCACCCTATCAGCCCACCTCGACTCCCCAGTCCCGTTCCCCACGCCCACCGTCCCTCTTCTCGACGACGCCGATGAGATTATCGTTCGCGGCGCATTCCAGAAACACATCCAGTCGCAAACCGAGTCGTTGCTCCTGCTCGATCTCTCCAGCAGCGAGCACCTGTTCGGCGTGGCCATCGAAGCCCTCGGAGCCAACCAGCCCCAGATCGTCGACAACCTGCTCTCCGTCCAGCTCAACCGTGTTCGCCTGCTCATGCAGCCGCAGGTGCAGTGGGAGCCCGTGCAGTTGGAGCCGCCACCAAACATTGGTGCCACGTTCGGACATTCAAAATTCAACGGCGGCCCGACCCTGCTCGGCGCGAACTCCGTCAAACTTGTTCCCGCACTCCCCACCTCAGTGTCTGAAGAGATCCTCCGCGCCATCGGCCAAAAGAGCACCGCTGGCGCTCTCTTCTCTCTCCCGTTCGGCCTGCGCGCCTTCGCGCAGCTCGATTTCGTTGCCTTCCCGCACTTTCCGGAACCCGTCTTCCTGCCCGCTACCGACACGTTACTCAACGAACCATCCTTCGGCGATCTCACCTCCGCCCGCCAGATCCGTCTGGTCGCGCGTCAGCGCTTCCCGGACGACCCCTCGCGCATGATGCCCGGCATGATGCGCCAGTTGGCGAACTTCGCGCCCCCCGCCCCTGTCGGCGTCAGTAGCGTCCTTCCCAGCGAATTGCTCCAACCGTTCAACAAAGCTTTTGTTCGCGGCGTTCCCCTTCAACGCGCAGACCTCTCGGGCTACGGCCTCAGCACGTTCAGCCAATGGCATCAGGACGTGGATGAACCCTTCGGAGCCTCCGTCACCAAGGTCGAGTTCCAGGTCCTCAACGGCCGCACCGCCTACGAAGTTATCCAGTTCCGCTCCATCCTCTATGAGTGCGGCGCCCGGGTCATCCGCAGCATTTTCCTCGAACGCCATAACTCCGGCCGTGTCTTCCGTATCGATACCGGCTGGGTCGCCATCGACGCCGGAGAGTTCAAGCGCCCCGATGCCTTCCAGAATGGAGCGGTCCGCAGCTTCCAGAACATCCGCCGCATCCGCATCGTCGGCCCAATCATTACCCTCAATCCCTCCACCACCGTTCAGCCCGTCATCTTTGACGCCGACGCCGCTATCGAAGGCGCCATCGGCGGCATCGTCCCCATCTACGACCGCCCCGGGTATGTCCAGCTCACGCCCTCCGAGATAAACAACTCGCCGAAAAAAATACCCCCGCCGATAAACGAAGTACGGAAGCAAACCCTCAAGCTGCTCTTCGACAAGGTCGGCGCCATCAAGGGCCCCGTCGATTGCGCCGTGCGGGTCGGTGGAACGCTCGAAGCCCAGATTTCCAGTATCGTCTCGGACACCGCGCTCGACGACGGCAACACACTCGGCTTCGCCGTCGCCATCGTCGGGGCGCCCAAGCTTCCGCGCGCTGGCCAGTGGACCTTCGTTCGCCTAGACGGCTTCACCCATGAGCCTGCCGTCGTCGACGCCCACCGCGGAGTTCCGCTCGTCCGCAACGGCCCCGGTCCCTACAAGTTCCGCGAGCCTGCCGACACCCGTCGCACCAACGCCACCATCGAGTACGCCCTGCTCATGGCGACTGACACTAGCCGCGCCCTATTCAAAACCGCAAAGATCGATCCCGGACAGCCAGGAAAACTGCTCTTCGACACGCCTCCGATCGTCGCTGATCCGCACTCGCTCGTACAAGCGACCGGGCTATTCCCCCGCCCCAACTTCGCCCTGCCGTTGGTCGAACTGCCCTCCTTCACCATCTCGCACGACGACCATTGGCGCATCGACAACGACACCTTCACCGTCGCCGCGAAGCCGCTATCCGACTTCATGAAAGGCGGCGGCTGGGGTCTCACACGCGACTACGACCTCGTTCCCAAGGTCGATCAGCCTAATCTGGAAAAAGTCATCCTCGGCATCGATTCTGCTCTTCCGGCGGCTTTCAATGTTTCCGCTCCGCCTTCGCTGCTGAACCTGCAACTGCCCGACCCACTCGGCCAGATTTTCCAAATCAAGTCGCACTACGAGACCGTCGCCGGCGGTCTCTCCAAGCTCGCCACCCCCGATCTCGTCTTCGCCGGAGCCCTTAGCGATCTGACCGACATTCTCAATTCGCTCTCGAACATGGTCGGCTTACCGTTTCACTTTGACGTCTCCATCACCGCGGGCAGCGGGTCCAGCCCCTCCTTCGTCGTCCACATGGGTCTGCTGTTTCGAGTCGGCGACGGTCCAGATGGCCGGGTCGAAATCGGTCTGGGCAAGTTCTACGGCCAGTTCACCATCAAAGGCGAACTGGAAGCCGCGCTCACTGGAGTCGATCGCGCACTCCTTTTCATGGAGTTCCAGGGAGACGTGCAGCAGGGCATCTTCCCTCCACTGCTCTACGCGGGCGGCCTGTTCCGCTTCAGCATCGAACTGCACGAGACCGGCGGCCCCCTCGTCCAGCTCACCCTCGGCATCGTCATCTCCATAGGCGGCGACCTCATTCCCGGCCTGCTCGCCGTCGAAGGTACCATTAAGTACGGCTACAGCCTGGTTCCCGAAACGCTTCAACCCGGCGTTCTGGTCGGCATCGAAGCCCGGGCCAAACTGCTCGCCGGCCTTATCGGCTTCTCCTTCAGCGCCGAAGTCCTCGCCAAAATGCTTCGCAAAGACGGGAACCCCCTCCTCGTCACAATCTTTGCGCAGATCCGCATTGCCGCGTCCGTCCACATCGCCATCTTCTTTGATGAAGACATCGACTTTGAAACTCAGTTCCACCAGGACATTCCCGTCGCCGCTTTTGCTTTCGTGCCCGGCGCTACACCTTTCGTACTTGCCGCGGAAGTCCCAGTCTAGAAAATCCCTACCCAAGGAGGAATCAGTATGCCCATCGGTCCGAACAGTTTTCTGAGCTTGCTGACCTTCCCGCAATCCTGGGACGGCGCCTCGCTGACCGTGCGCTTCCTCTGCCTACCGAAAGGCGATCCATTCCAGCCGCTCCAACCCGGCCTGCCTTCTTTTTCGAGCGCCAATCTTGTCTTCGAAGCGAACATGATCGGCTCCCTCGCCCGTCTGCCTCAGCCCGCGGACGCGACATCTACCGGCCCCCTCGTCCTCGACGGTCCTCCACTCCAGAAAATAGACCTCTTTACCGAACTCACGACCCACTTCACCATCCGGCCCATCGCTCCCAACCGCACCCAAGCCAGCTTTCGAAAGGCAATCACACCCAGCTATCAGCAACTCATCGGCAACCGTCAACATTCGCCGCTGCTCTTGAGCCCCGACGAGTTCGCCTGTGCACAGCACCAGGGCGTCACCGACCAACCCGACCAACCCTCTGCCCCATCCTCTGACGTAAGCTGGGGCCGGCTGATGGCCTACGCTCTGCGTCAGCCCAATTTCGCCGCTGCCCTCGGCCTCATGGGCCAGGCTACCGTCACTCCGGCTGACCCGGCCTTCTTCGCCGAAGGCGGCTGGCTCTACATCGATCTCCATCCCACTAGCGACTACGCCGGAGTCGACATACTCGCCCGCTACGCCGCCCGCATCCCGAAACTGTCCGTCCCTCGCCCGGTCTTTGCCGCCGTCCTCTTTCCCGTTACAACCGGGCCCGACGACTCGATCGCCGACGATATCTTCCGCGAAGCGCAGACCTACGACGACGGCCTCGCCAAGCTCGTCCACTGCGCCCAGAACACAGACGCCGGCGACTCCATCCAACTCGCATGGGACGACGAGCAAATCGCCGAATGGCTGCATCGGCAGGTACAGCTCAATCCGGACCGTACGCTCATGTTCGACCGCCCCAACGGCGTCGCGGGCTTTCGCGTCGATGTTCGCAAGCAGGGCGACGATGCATGGAGTTCCCTGCTCCGCATCGAAAGCATAGGCGACGTTACCCTCGGCCCATTCTCTCTCGGCAGCTTCCAGGGCGAAGGCGTCGTCGAAGTCGCTCCCGCCCAACTCTCTCCCAAGCAGGCCGGGGCCTTCTGGCTCCCACCCTACTTCGCGACCTGGCGTGGAAGCTCTCTCGCGCTCACTGACCCCGACCTCACTAGCCTGCACGCCCGCCCTGAAGTCCAAAACCCGGACCCCGCCGCCCCGCCGCAGATGCTCAACCGCGAGAAAGTCTTTCAGCCGGTCGGCGACAAGGACGTGCGGCTTCAGTACGGCAACACCTACGAGTTCCGCGTCCGTCTCTCCGACCTTACGCGCGGCGGCCCGGACAGCAGCGTCTCTCTGCCCGAGCCGCATCGCAATTCCCTCGCGAGTCTCACCTTCCAGCGCCGCAAGCCTCCCGCGCACATAGAAGTCCTCCAGCGCCCCTCGCAAGACTCGCGCCAACTCCGCATCGCCAGGCCTCGCCTCGGCCACCCGGAAGCCCTCTTCACCGGCTCCGCCACCTTCGCCGACCTCGAAGACGACCTGGCCGCGCTCGCCGCCGACCCCAAACTCACCCGCGAGATCAGCGTACCCGACCCCGATGTCCTCACCGTCGAAATCGAGGTCCAGCTCAAGGCCCTCGACGGCGATCTCATCCCCTACCTTCCGCTCTACAAAACCACCCGAACCTTCGACGGACCGGAGATGACCCTCGACCTCGCGTTCGAAGACCATGACGACCTCATCACTCTGGCCAGCCACCAGCCCGACGAAGGCCCACTTGCGCTGCCCACGGCACGTGCGCTCCGCCTCCAACTGATCGCTGTAGGGCGCGATAAACCCGGCTACTTCGCAGAAGACAAGTTGCGCCGCGGCGCGCAGATCAACATCGACCTTCGCGCCGCCGCCACCGCTGAATCAGACCTGCTCGGCGAACCTGAGGGCTTCTCCTCCCTGCGCTCCTTCTTCTTCCAGCCGCCGCCCTCAGATAACAGCGTGCCTTCGCCCACCGAAAGGCTGGCCGCCGAACTCGGCCTCGACCACCTTGCTCTCACTCTCTCCGGCCGCGCCGCCAAACGCACGGTCGTCGCCTGCTCCTCCGCTCTCCGGCACACCCTCTCGCCTGAGGGATCGTCCATCACCTTCTCCTCCGGTTCCGATCTGGTCCAGCGCTGGATCAACGTCGTCAAATTCGACGTGCTCCGCGATTGGACCTGGGACGGCCTCAAAGGAGACGGCATCGCCATAGACCGCATCGTCCGCATCGCAGGCCGTGGCGACGTGACGGAGACCGTCGCCAGCTTCCGCCTTCCCCGCGTCATTGGCCCCAAAGCCCTCACCGGCACAACCGTCAAGACCATCGACGCCCACGCACCGGTACGCCAAGTCACCGAGCTCCTTTTCTTTGACGCCTTCGACCCCAAGCCACGCCCGCTGCCCGCCGTTCCTCCGGCGGTCGCCGCGCCCGCCTTCCCCTCCGAAATCACTATCGACTACGTCGCGCGCCTCGCCTTCGACGGCCCTGCCAGCGACGAGGTGTCACGCTCGATCCTTCTTCCCGTCACCACGCCTCCCTCGCAGACGCCGCGCATCCTCTCAGCAGGCCTCGCCCTCTCCGAGTACATCCCGGCCGACGACTACTCCTCCAGCAACCCGCGCCGCCGCATGTTATGGTTCGAGTTCGACCAGCCGCCCCTAGACCCCGAAGACGCCTATTTCGTCCGTGTCCTCGCCCGCGGCCCCGACCCTCTCCTCCTGGCCCCCGACACCCGCATACCAGACGCGGCCGAGCCTCCGCTCCCGATCGATTCCGAGTGGATGCGCCTGATCACTCCCGGCCAACCCCGTGACGAGAGCGGCCTCTCCGCCATGCAGCCCCTCGAAGGCTCGCCCACCGCACCCAAAAAGTACCTCGTTCCTCTTCCGCCTGACCTGCAGCCCTCTTCGCCCGACCTGTTCGGCTTCTTCACCTACGAAGTCCGTGTCGGCCACACCGCCAGCCGCTGGTCCACGGCACAAAGCCGATTCGGCCCCATGCTCCGCATCGCCGGAGTCCAGCATCCTGCTCCGCCGCTGGTTTGCCAGGCCGCCCGCGACGCGACTGGAGTCCGCATTCAGGCGCCTTATGCCGCGCCCGTCTTCAATGGAGTCAATCTCCGGCCGTTAGTCCCCAAGACCGATCTCTGGGCGCTGCTCTATGCCCGCGTGCGGCAGGCCGACGGACAGGCGTGGCGCAACATTCTGCTCGCCCAAATCCAACTATTCGCGCCGCACGAAGGCAACGACCCCGAACACTTCGGCCTCCCCATCCTCTACGGCGAAGGCCTGTTTCCTACAGACCTCCTGACAAACTCACTGCTCACGCTGGGCCTGCCGCTGGACGAACCCCTCACCGCCCTAGTCTCCGAAATCTTCGAGGAGCCCACCGAAGCAACGCCACTCGGCGCCCGCCTCGGCCAGGCCCGCATGCTCCGCATCTCGCCGCTAGTCCCCGTCCCCGACGCATGTTGACACCCCGGCTACCCGGCATAATTGGGGCCCATAAAGATAATTGCTGCGGTGAGTAAAGAGAGTCGAGGAGAGCGGAGATGCCAACTCACGACCAGTGGAGGCTGGAATCCATCGATAGAGCGTCGGCACGAAAACGCCGAGATTGCCGGCTACATCTCCAACTACTAACTCAGGACGTCCCCTGCCTCATCCAGCACGCAATAAGGTCTCGACCTGTAGCCAAGGTCCAGACCAAATGGTCAGGGTTCCATGCCGCTTGTTAAGTGTCAGTTGCACCATCGTGGTGTTAGGCTTCTTCATCGCCGGTCTCCTTATCTCCAGCACCTTGAGCGCGTCGATAACTTGGGAGCTTAATCCCGCTGGAGACCGGCCTTCTCATCTCATCTGTTCTCGTCAATTGACGACCCGGTTCTAAAAGATCTTTTCGCTGTGATCGCAAATCAGCTTGACTTGACCTTTCTGTGACTGCATCCTTCTATAGACATCTAGGGATGTGGCCAGTACCAATCGAGGAGTTGTACACGGCGAAATCTAACGACCGGCACGCGCCCGACTCCGCCCACCACAACGACCGCATCGGTCTCATTGCGAGAACGACCGTTCCGTACCCCATCGATGTCGATCCGATTCCCGACGATAATGGTTTTGCCGCTTACCGCGAATGTCCCTGTCTCAAATTCAGGCCGCCGCCCGGTTCGCTCGCCAGTCACCCGATTTTCGGGCGCAGATGCCGGCCGGTGGGGTGCGGAGCGGACACGACATTGACGACCATCTCCCTACCTGACACCGGCCCGCGAGCAGCATCAGGGAGGCGCCGTCGTGGCGCCGGAAGAGACCCTCGTCGAGCAGCAGCGTGCGGCGGCGGTTCACCTCACGTGGCGATATCGACCTGCAGCGCCTCCTGCACATTGTGAATCGGCATGGCGAGGCCGCGACTGCCTAGTCCGGGGCCGAGATCCTCATCCGGCATCGCGAACAGCAGACCGATCACCTGATTGCTCGCGTTCAGCACCACTGATCCCGAGTCACCCTTGCCAGCGAACAAGGTCACAAAGGGAACACCGCCACTGATCTCGAAGTAATCGACGGCTGGCACAGACGACGACGGGATCAACCTGACCACGAAGCCATGCGTCAAGAAGGTCCGTAGGCCGCGCTTCTTCACAACCTCGCCCAGGGCCGGCAGCTGCGTCGACACGCCCTGCACCCGCCCGATGTCCTGGACGCTCATTTCGGCGTCACGCGAACCATTCAGATCGATGACGGCGCAATCAAGGAATAGAGGCGAGAACTCATTTCGCGTGGCGAAGACGGTCCCGACCTGATTTGTATCAGGTGAGGTAAACAGCTGAACCGACTGATACACATTCAGGTCGGACTGCCTTACGACGTGGGCACAGGTCAGCAGCTGCGGCGCGCCGGTCTCGCGACTTCGGACTATCGCTCCCAACGTGCCCACCGAGGGGCGGAAGATGCCATCGGCAAGGGTGTACTCTCTGGAAATCTGAATTCCTCCGCGCAAGGTGTCGTACCGAGTCGTGTCATCGATGAGTGTCGGCCGGGCCCTCACTACATCCGTAACGTAGCCGCCAAACTCTGGGGGTACCAGCTCAGCTTCCGGGACCTCACTCGCAGGCTTTTTCTCCTGAACGTAGACGAACAAGGCGATCTGATCGGTGAACTCTCCGCCAGATTGCTTCAGCCCAACGCCAACCGTGTACGGGCCTGCGGCGGCGGCCGCCAGTCGAGTGCGTAATGCGGCGGCAGTGTCAAAGGCGTCCTGTGGAACGGCTATCGGTTGCTTTGGCAGCATGTCGATCTCCTCCTCCTTCGTTCCACAACAAGGTAAATCGACGTATCGGTAACGTAAATGACTATCGCTCACGACGTCTAAAAGTACCAACTGCCAGAAATGCCATGCCGGCAGGGGCGTGCAGATCGAGCGCGAACGTCGCCTTGTCTCCGGGAGCATCCTCGGAACAGACTATCCAGTCACAAGCGGAATAGCTGGTGTCACGCTGCACTCAATTCTCGGAATCACGCTTGTTTGTTTTCAATCCTTCTCCGGGATTTAGCTGCATTGTCACTGCACTGAAATCCCGGACTCTTGCACTTAAAACCCAAAGCGTTGATGTATCTGTTGAATCTCAGGAATGAGTTTCTCAGTTGGTATTCCGCTGATAGTTGAAATCCCATTTAGTAATGAGATTTGTTTTGACGTTGCAATTCGATTCTGCAGAACAGAAAGAACTTAGCTCGACAACCTGCCACAAAGGAAGAGGAACTGAGTTGGTATTTCGGTTGCTTTCACTCGAACATGATGAAACGAGCCCGTGATCGACATAGGATGGACAAGGTTCGTTCTGCTCACGTTGATGGGCAACCGTGGCGTATTGAAAGAGTGCCTATCGGCAGAGCGCCCATACGCAACCCCATCAACCACAGTCAGGAGAAGTGATTATGAGTCGGTTTGTGTCAGGACAAGCAATTAACGCAGAGAAGCCAAACCTGGTTTATTCTGCTGACCTTTCAGAGAAAGCCAAAAGCAATTTAGCCAAGTTGGCTGCATGGGTGAATGATCGTAATATTGCTTTCCTGATTACCAGTATCGGCATGATCGCTATGCTCCTTTGGGCCGGATCCTACAAGATGACTGCTCCCGGCGCCGAAGGCATAGTTTCCCTGGTTTCTAACAGCCCGCTGATCAGCTGGCACTTCAAAATATTCGGCCCTTATATCGGCTCTGATTTAATCGGTCTTACCGAGATCATTGCTGCTCTGTTGTTTATAGCAGGCTATTTGAGGCCTAAAGCCGGTATCGTAGGTGGGTTCATTGCATCAGCCATGTTCTTTACAACCAGCACTATGGTCATAACTACGCCCGGCGCGATAATTTCCGTCCCTGGGATTCACGGGATGAGGTACATGAGCTTTTTGGGCCTGTTCCTTTTCAAGGATGTCATATCCCTGGGGGTGTCCTTTTACCTGATCAGCTATTTCGGCAAAAAAGCCATCCTTTCCGAAAACAAAAGCCAATAACTAAGGCAGACGAAATCTTGGGAAAGTCCCACGTCCGTTTGGAGTGCCCGGCGTTTTTTATACCAGCTGAGATACGCCAAACCGAAAGGAGAACCGCACATATGGATTTTCAAGCGCAACCCGAAGTTTACGATCTCCTCATCCTTGGTAGTGGCGCAGGTTCGAAACTGCTGGCGTGGACCTTCGCGGGACAAGGACAGCGCGTCGCCGTGGTGGAACGCAAGTATGTCGGCGGAGCCTGCCCCAACATCGCATGTCTACCAAGTAAAAATGTTATTCATACGGCGCAGGTTGTCCAGAATGTTCGCCGCAGCGAAGAGTTCGGAATCAGCATCGATAGCTTTCACGTCAATATGTCTGCCGTGAGAGATCGAAAACGCAGAATGGTCCAGGGGCTCATAGACACGCATCTCGCCCTGTACAAGCAAAGCGGAGCGGAACTGGTCATAGCACAAGGGAAATTTGTGGGACCAAAGATACTTGAGGCAACGCTGCCGGACGGAACAAAACGATTGCTGACTGGCAAGGATGTGGTGATCGGCACAGGGACCCACGCAGTTATTGAGAACATTCCTGGACTCGCGTCAGCACAACCGTCGACTCACGTCGAGGCCCTGGAACTCGAGGTCGTGCCTGAGCACCTGATCGTTCTCGGAGGGGGATACGTCGGGCTGGAGTTAGCACATGCGCCGATTTGGCAGTAAGGTCACCGTCATAGACCGCAATCATAGCGTCATTCATGGCGAAGACGATGACACCACAGAAGGCTGCAGAGCCTCTTCAAGGACGAAGGCATTGAACTGATTCTGAACTCCAGGGTGAAAAACATCTCTGGAGTATCAGGACAGTCGGTGCGTGTCACTCTCGAGCAGTGCGGAGTGGAGAGGTCGCTGGAGGGTACGCACCTCTTGGTCGCAGCTGGACGTGTACCGAACACGAAAGATATTGGGCTGGAACTCACCGGAGTGGAGCTGACAGAGAACGGATATATCAAAGTGAACGAACGCTTAGAGACGACTGCTCCGGGAGTGTGGGCAGTGGGAGAGATCGCAGGCAGCCCGCAATTCACGCACATCAGCGAGGATGACTTCCGCGTGGTCCGCGACAATATACTCGGCGGGAACCGGGTGACTACCGGTAGGCAGGTGCCGTTCTGCCTCTTCACGGATCCTGAATTCGCGCGCGTTGGAATGAGCGAGAAGGATGCGAAGAATAAAGGTATCGCCTATCGTCTCTTCAAGGTCCCAATGGGGGCCGTGCTGCGGGCGCGTAGCCTTATGGAAACGCGCGGATTCGTAAAGTGCCTAGTGGAGCGCGACAGCGATAGTATCCTCGGGTTCGCAGCGCTCGGTGTGGGTGCAGGTGAGATTATGGCATGTGTGCAGATTGCCATGCTCGGTGGGATTCCCTACACCTCGCTTCGCGAGGCAATCCTCGCACATCCTACGATTCCAGAGGGACTCATTTCACTGTTCTCTACTGCTGCGTCTTAACAAGGCGCAGCAAGATCACGCTCTCTTGAATTCCAGCCGCGACGGCATCCATAAACAGAAGATTGTGAATGTTCCTCGAATCTCCAAGCCGAGGAGCTTATGTCAAAACTAATCTCCGTCAATGTCGGTCTTCCGCGCGAAATTGAATGGCGAGGAAAGCGGGTACGTACAGCGATCTGGAAGCACTCCGTACCCCACCGAGTTCTTGCACGCCGATTGAATCTGGATGGCGATGGCCAGGCGGATCTTCAGGGCCATGGTGGCGAACAGCGTGCCGTGATGGTCTATCAGTTCGAGGCCTATGGCTACTGGGAACGCCAACTCGGCTGGACTGGTTTTGAGTACGAACAGTTTCTCCAGACACTGCATCTCACAAGCTGCCTAGTGCGAAAGGAGGGGGTGATACCAGCGATACCGCTTTTGGTGGAAATTGCTTCCCCAGGGAAGAATCTATAGACAATAGGGGAAGCCAGAGACTTCCTGGAAATCGCTTAGGTCAGCGAGTTACGACAGAAGTACCGTGAAGTCAGAAACATGGCGGATTGCGGAGGCTAGTCTTCGAATCCCTCCGCCCCGGCTAGGTGTGGAGTCTCAACAGGTTGTTCCGATCTAGAGCGGATCGGCTGACGGGTGGCGACAGTCCGCGGCTAGCATGAGGGCGATGCCAGTTGTACTGATGCAGCCAGGGGCGAAGCTCCTGGCTGCGTTCGTCTGAGTTCCGATAGGTGCGGGCATAGGCCCATTCTCTGAGAGCGGTCTGGATGAAGCGCTCTGCTTTGCCGTTGGTGCGCGGCGTATAAGGCCGTGTGAAGTGATGCTTCAGGCCAAGCGCACGGCAAGCGTGGGCGAACTGGCGTGATCGATAAGCCGGGCCGTTATCGGTGAGCACCGCGCGGAATCGGATGCCGAAGCGTGCATAGTAGGCCAGCGCCGCCTCAAGGAAATGCAGTACGGAGGCCTGCTTTTCATCTGGATAGATGGCCGAGAAGGCGATCCGCGAGTGGTCGTCGATGGCGACGTGCACATACTCCCAGCCTGCGCCGCCCACCGAGTCGCGGCGATCGCCGGTGACGCGGTGCGAAGGCCGCACGATGCGCCCCAGCTTCTTGATGTCCAGGTGCAGCATGTCGCCAGCACAAGCATGCTCATAGCGAACGACCGCTGGCCGAGGCTCCAGATCGCGCATCTGGTTCAGCTTCAGTCTGCGCAGGATGCGGCTGACCGTCGCCCGGCTCAGCCCCGTCTGTTGCGCAGTGCGCAGGCCTGTCCAGCGCTGTCGCCGCAGCACTTCGACACGTCCAACCAGCTCAATGGAAGTGGGCTGCCGCAGCCTCCGGGGACGAGAGGAGCGGTCCCGCAACCCTTCCAGACCGAACTCACGATACCGGCGCACCCACTTGGCCGCTGTCTTCGCGCTCACGTGGAAGCAGGCCGCGGCCTGCTTCCACGTGCATCTCTGCTCCACAACCCGCTTCGCCAACTGCTCTCGACTGTGCACCGTCAGTCGGGCATTCTGGTGGTAGTCCATCTGGTCTCCTGGGTCGCCAAGTCTTCACAAACTCAGCTTCCCAGTTCTCGATCAGATGCACAACCTATTGAAACCTCACAACTAGAGCTCTCTCAGACGCCGTTCGATCTCCGGCTCCGAGAGAGACGATAGGTCCATATCTTCAACTCGGATGGTTCGGTCACCGATCGTCGGATTGTGAGTGTTCAAGAAATCCCGCAGCAGAAAACATGCCGGTTTAGCCCGGCGCTCTCCGGTTTGCCGGTCAACCGGACCCTTGCCGATTTCAGATTGTTGGTTGGCTCGCACCGTGCTTGCCTGAGGGTCGTTTAGCATGAGAGCCAGCCCGTACCGAGGGACGTCTTCATGAAAACCAAATCCGAAAGTCTGTTGGAAGGGTTTCTTGCAGCCAACAATCTACCATTCGAAAAGATTGACGAGGACACATGCCTAGGCCGGATTACGGCGTCTCTGTTGGTGGCAGTGAGATCATCTTCGAGTTAAAGGAACTGGCGGAGGACCGGAAATTTCGGCGTGGTCAAAGACCCCGCCTACCTGCACATCAACAGCAGTTCGCGCACCTTAGGCGACCATATCCGGCGGAGAATCGAAAGCTCAAAGAAGCAGATCCAATTCGGGGCCAAACAAGGAGTTCCCTCGATTCTTTTGATCTACGACAACATCGATCCGGTCTTTCAGGACTTCGGCACCGAACCTATGGATTTCACCGCCGCCATGTATGGCGCATACACGATCCTCATAAACAGAGAAAACAGAACGGCATCGGATTGGTTCAACAGGAAAGATCAAATGCTTCAAGAGAGCAAGAATACGTCGTCAGCGCGGTCGGCCATTTGTGTGAACGTGGTGGAAAAACGACGGTCACGCTTTACGAGAACGTCTTCGCCAAGGTGAAAGTTCCCTACGGCCAGTTGCCCACGTGCTTTGACGCGCGACGCATCGCCGTCTCCACGGCCCCCCTGATCGTGCCTTAAACGTGTCGCGGCATGGGCGCAGCGCACCTACCGAAAGAGAGCGAACGCCGCAATGCCAAGGGCGACTGCATCTTCAAGCAGAGCAGCTGGCAGATGGGGTCCGAGTAGCAATTAGACGGAAAACCGGGGTAAAGCCGCGGGAGGTCAGTGTTTCTTTCCGTGCCGATGCCGTGCCCGCCCTCCTTCGACGACTTTAAGGCCGTCCTTGCGTAGCGTGCCGTCCGGCGCGACATGCCGGTAGCGCGTTTGCCGAGTAATAGCCAGTTCTCTGCACAAATCGGTCACCTTCGTTTCCTTTTGTCCCATGGCCGACATGGCCAACCGTACTTTCGCCGCCGTCATCTTGAAGGGCGCACCGCCTTTGCGACCGCGGGCCCGGGCCGATGCCAGGCCGGCTTTGGCTCGCTCTGAGATCTGGTCGCGTTCGAATTCCGCAAGCGAAGCGAAGATTCCGAACACCAGCTTGCGTGCCTTCTTGCGACCCGCAGGAAGCTGCGGACGATCGTTGCCAGTAAACTGATCCTGGACTGGTCGCCGGAACAGATTTCGGGATGGTTGAAGATACGGTATCCCAAGAACGAGAGCATGCGCGTGTCCCACGAAACCATTTACCGCAGCTTATTCATCCAGGCACGAGGAGTGTTGAAGAAAGAAAGAGCTGATTCAGCACCTGCGGTCCAAGCGGTGTATCCGCTGCTCACGGCACTCTCGGGCTGGCGGACAGTCCCGAGGTCAGATCGTCGATGCCATCTCCATTCGGGAAAGACCTGCAGAAATTGAAGACCGCGCCATTCCCGGTCATTGGGAGGGCGATCTGCTCGGCGGCACCAGGAACAGTCACATCGCAACACTGGTGGAACGACATTCGCGTTTTACCATCCTGGTCAAAGTGCCCAGCAAAGACACAGCGACGGTCGTCGCCGCGCTGAGCCGGCAGGTTCGTAAGCTCCCCGTGTCCCTGCGGCGCTCGTTGACGTGGGACCGAGGGCTGGAGATGGCCAAACACAAGAGCTTCACGGTGGCCACGAATGTGAAAGTCTACTTCTGTGATCCGCAGAGCCCTTGGCAGCGCGGCACCAACGAAAACACGAACGGGCTGCTGCGACAGTACCTCCCTAAAAAAACCGCCTTGTCCGGCTATTCTCAATCCGATCTCGACAAAGTAGCGCTGCGCTTAAATCAACGCCCGCGAAAAACCTTGGGCTTTGAAACTCCTGCGAGTAAACTCCAAGCCGGTGTTGCATCGACCGGTTGAGACCGCCACGTAAAACGGGGTTGTCGGCAAGTACGCCGACTGGCTTCCTTACCCGGCAGAGTGCGGAGCTTGATGTCCGCGATCCTGACTCCGCAAGGGTTGCGGATACGCTTTGGACAGACGATCACGCCGACGCCGTGAAGAGGCTGCTAGGGGCCAAGGAGAGGCATCCAGCGAATGGCCACAATGGATACGGTCCCGGTTCCTTCTTGGTCGCACGAAGAAGTGAAGGATGGGTCACCTATCACCCCCCACGAACGTCGGCACCACGCGGTAGTGCTTGCCCTCGTCACGGTCCGGTGAGACCGAAGGGCATTCTCCATTTGGTCCAGGACTTATACTCATCCTGAATGCTCTTGACCATTTCGACGACTCAACAGCCTGCTACAGACCTCGGCTACCTCCTTCATAAGAATCCGGCCCGCCTCCAGACGGAAGAGCTCTCCTTCGGTACCGGTTATGTGTTTTATCCAGAAGCCTCTGCGGAGCGCTGCATGGCAGCCCTCCTGATCGAGATTGACCCGGTGGCTCTGGTGCGAGGCCGTGGTCCGGCCGGTGAAGGCGGCCAGCTTGAGCAATATGTCAACGATCGGCCCTACGCCGCGAACTCCTTTCTGAGCGTGGCTATGGGCCGGATGTTCGCGACTGCAATGAGCGGGCGCAGCAAAGAGCGTCAGGAACTCGCGGACACGGCTATTCCTCTGACCGCTCATCTGCCAGTCATCGCAGTCCGAGGCGGCGAAGACATTGTCAGGCGGCTCTTCGAGCCCCTGGGTTACACGATCGAATTGCAGGGATCACGTCTGGATGAGAAATTCCCGGAGTGGGGCGAGTCCCCTTATGTGGCGCTCACACTTTCCGCGACGATGCGCCTTCAGGATTTGCTGACGTATCTCTATGTACTGATCCCGGTCCTCGACAATGAGAAGCACTACTGGGTGGCTCAGGATGAAATCGAGAAACTCCTGACGCGAGGCGAAGGCTGGCTACCCCGGCATCCGGAGAAGGACCTGATCGTCTCCCGATATCTCAAACGCCAACGGAATCTCACGAGGGAGGCGCTGAGCCGTCTGTTAGTAGACGACACTCCGAGCGATGAGACTGAGGACGCACCGGCCGAGTCAGGGGCTGCGGAATCTACACTTTCACTGCATGCCCAACGCCTCCAGACGGTCTTATCCGTCATCAAGGGGACCGGGGCGAAGCGGGTGCTCGACCTCGGCTGTGGCGAGGGCAAGCTGCTCCGGCTTCTCCTCGCCGAGAAGCAGTTCGAATCCATTCTGGGAATGGATGTCTCATGGCGATCTCTTGAGACCGCTAAGGAACGCCTGCGGCTTGGCGAGCTACCAGAGCGTCAGCGCGGTCGGATCGAGCTGATTCAGGGGTCTCTGACCTATCGGGATCAACGTCTCAATGGCTTTGAAGCCGCCGCCATCGTCGAGGTCATCGAACACCTCGATGCGGCGCGACTCGCCACCTTCGAGCGCATCGTCTTCGGATTCGCACGACCGAAGCATGTGGTGTTGACCACTCCGAACGCGGAATACAACGCGGTCTTTGAGACGCTCCCGGCGGGGGAGTTCCGGCACGGCGATCACCGCTTCGAATGGAAGCGATCCGAGTTCGAATGCTGGTCGAACGGAGTTGCCGAGCGCTTTGGCTACGAGGTTCGTTTCGAGCCGGTGGGACCACTGGACGCGGAACGAGGCGCTCCAACACAAATGGCGGTCTTCGCTCAGAAGGAGATCGCGGCATGAAGATCAGTGTGCCTGAGCTCTCGCTCGTCCTCCTCGTGGGACCGTCCGGTTGCGGCAAATCTTCGTTCGCACGAAAGCACTTCCTGCCGACAGAGGTCGTCTCCTCAGACTTCTGCCGAGCCCTCGTCTCGGACAATGAGAACGATCAGTCCGCCACCGGCGACGCATTCGACCTTTTGCACGAGATCATTCGGAAGCGGCTCGCCCGGGGACGGCTGACGGTGGTCGATGCCACCAATGTCCAGCCGGAGGCTCGCAAATCGCTCATTGCCCTAGCTAAGGAGTACCACCTCTTCGCCGAGGCCATCGTCTTTGACCTGCCGGAGCGGCTCTGCCAGGATCGCAACACTCTTCGCCCGGATCGCCAGTTTGGGCCGCATGTCATCCGCAACCAGTCCCAGCAACTCCGGCGTTCGCTGCGCGGTCTGGAACGCGAGGGGATACGCCACGTCTTCAAACTCTCAAGTGCTGAAGAGGTTGATTCCGTCACGATCGAACGGCAACCGCTATGGAATAACAAGAAGACGGAGCACGGGCCTTTCGACATTGTCGGCGACGTGCATGGCTGCTTCGATGAGCTTGTCGAACTTATGGGACGGCTTAGCTACACGGTCGATCAGCAAGATGATGCGTACTCGGTCTCTTCACCTGATGGGCGCAAGCTCGTCTTCGTCGGCGACTTGGTCGATCGTGGTCCTGGCACCATCAAGGTCCTTCGTCTCGTCTCAAGCCTCGTTCATTCGGGACAGGCCTTCTGCGTTCCCGGCAATCACGACATGAAACTTGTGAGAGCGTTACGTGGCCGAGATGTGAAACGGACTTACGGCCTGGCTGAAACGATGGAACAGCTCGGCCAGGAGTCAGAAGCTTTCCGCGTGGAAGTGGCCAAGTTTCTGGACGGCCTGGTCAGCCACCTAGTCTTTGACGATGGGAAGCTGGTCGTCGCTCATGCTGGTCTGAAGGAGGCGATGCACGGCCGTGGCTCTGGGGCCGTCCGCGAGTTCGCCCTCTTCGGCGAGACCACCGGCGAGACGGATGAGTTCAGATTGCCTGTTCGCTACAACTGGGCTGCTGACTATCGCGGCAAAGCTCTCGTGGTTTACGGACACACACCGGTGCCCGAGCCCCTCTTCCTCAATAACACCGTCAATATCGATACCGGCTGCGTCTTCGGTGGCGAGCTCACAGCATTGCGTTATCCGGAACGCGAGATTGTTTCAGTCAAAGCGCACCAGACCTACTACGAGCCCGCCAGACCCTTCCTTCCCGAAGCATCCGAGACTCCACGTCTGCTTCAGCACGCACAGGACGACGTGCTCGATCTGGCCGATGTTGTTGGCAAGCGCCTCATCGACACTAGGCTGAAGCCGAAGATCACGATCCGGGAGGAGAATGCGATCGCGGCTCTCGAAGTGATGAGTCGCTTTGCGAGCGATCCCAAGTGGCTCATCTACCTTCCACCCACGATGTCGCCCACAGAGACAAGCAAACACGAAGACTTGCTGGAGCACCCGGACGAGGCCTTCGCTTTCTACCGAAAGGAAGGCATCTCGACTGTCGTCTGCGAGCAGAAGCACATGGGTTCGCGTGCTGTGGTCGTGCTGTGCAAAGACGAGAGCGTATCGCAGAAACGCTTCGGGGTAGTGCAGGCTTCTATGGGAACGGTGTATACCCGCACCGGCCGTCGCTTCTTTACGAATGACGAGTTGGAGCGCCAGTTCCTCATCCGTCTTCTGGGAGCCGTCAATGAGTCGGGTCTGTGGGATGAACTGGGAACCGACTGGCTCTGCCTCGATTGCGAGCTAATGCCCTGGTCGGCAAAGGCACAGGAACTCCTCCAGAAGCAGTATGCGCCCGTGGGCAACGCTGGCCTCCATGCCCTCAAGGCAGAGAGCGACATAATCGCGCAGGCAATGCTGCGTGTCCCCGGCTTGGAAGCTCTGTCGACCCAGACTACTGCGCGGCTGGATGCGGTTGACCATTACACCCGCGCCTACCGGCAGTATTGCTGGCCGGTGAACTCCCTCGGCGATCTCAAACTGGCTCCATTCCATATCCTCGCGAGCGAAGGGGCGGTCCATACGGACAAAACCCACACCTGGCACATGGAGATGATCGGAAGGCTCTGTGGGGCGGATACAGAACTCCTGCTTGCTACGCCGTTTCACGTCGTCAATCTTGAGGACGAGCGGAGCTCCGCCAATGCAGTCGCTTGGTGGATGGAGATGACCTCGCGAGGGGGTGAGGGTATGGTGGTCAAGCCGCTCAACTTTATCGCGGAAGGCCGCCGAGGAGTCACGCAGCCCGCAATCAAATGCAGGGGTTCTGAGTACCTCCGCATCATCTATGGACCCGAGTACCTGCTGCCCGAAAACCTTGAACGGTTACGGCCGAGGAACGTTGGTGCGAAACGCTCTCTCGCCAGCCGTGAGTTCGCGTTGGGGATCGAGGCGTTGGAACGCTTTGTCCGCAGGGAACCATTACGGCTTACTCACGAATGTGTCTTCGGTGTCTTGGCGTTGGAAAGCGAGCCCGTCGATCCCCGGCTTTAGGGGATGCACACAGTATTTGCGACTCGCCTCCTGATGAAGGCCAAGGAGGGGCATCTCTGCAATGGTGCAAATCCGGCTCACTCGGCACTACCGGGAAGCTACCTAGACTGTGACCTGAAGTCTGCGGTCAATGGCGCACAGATGCAGGAATCTCCGCGTCGTTACGGCATTTGAGCATTGTGAACGGCTATAGGACGGGGAGATTGAGCTGCGCAGAATAGAGCTGTCTTCCGGGTGGGAAGCCGCGTAAACAGCGGCGATTCAAGTGGACACGACGTCAAACACGCCAAAACACAGGTGAAATGGCGGAAACACGTATTTACGTGATGTCTGATGGGGGTGTCACCGGGTATGAAGGACACGAAATTGCTGAAAACCAGACTTAGAGGCATTAGGATGCGCCGGTGATCATTGAAGCGGAACCACGATGGTCTATTTCAACCTGCCGAAGCTCCACTAGGAACTGATCGAGGGACGCTGGGTCAAAGTCCACGTGGACTATTGCGCTCTCTGCCACATCCATGTCGCCGTAGTCACCCTCTATCGTTGCCCGAAACGTCGCATGCCCAGCCATATCCTTGCAATAGAACTTCAGATGAACTGATCCGCCAGCAAACTGCTTTCCGGCTGCGCCGAAGGTTACCTCTCGCCTGTCGCGGCCGTTCTTCGGAAAACCTTCAAGCGCGGCGGCAGCTTCAAGCAAGCCATCAGTGCCGACATATACGTCTGCCGTACCTCGAAATTCAGCATTTTCGGCGGCGACTCGAACTTCGATGACATCAGCATCATGGTAAAGATAGGTGACTTTCAGATCCGGGATCATTGCGACAGATTATCTCCTCCACTCCAAATATCCTGAAAACGGGGTTACTGAGATGGTCCGCCGCTTGAACTCCACTAGGGCGTGGAGGATCTTGTAGGCAGGTTCAAGGAGGATCATCGACATGCAGATTCGTTCAGTAGGGATTGATCTCGGCAAGACGACCTTTCACCTGGTAGCCCTTGATGATAACGGCAAGGTGCTCCTGAAGAAGAAGTTTACGCAGAAGCAGCTGATCGTATTCACAGCGAACATGCAGAGCTCGTTGATCGGGATGGAGGCGTGCGCAGGAGCACACTTCCTGGGCCGTGCTTTGCGAGCCCAAGGGCACGACGTCAAGCTTATCCCCGCTCAGTTTGTGAAGCCCTTCGTGAAGTCGAACAAGAACGATTTCATTGACGCAGAAGCGATCGCCGAAGCCGTGGGTCGTCAGAACATGCGGTTTGTTTCTATCAAGACCGATGATCAGCTGGATCTGCAGGCGTTGCATCGCGTCCGGGAACGAGTGATGCAGCGGAGAACCGCTGTGATCAACCAGATTCGCGCATTCCTTCTGGAGCGAGGCATGGTGTTTGCTAAGAGTCCGATTCGCCTCAGAGAAGCGATACCAAGCGTGCTCGAGAACGTGGAGGAGAACCTGACTCCAAGGATGCGCAACCTGATAGCGATGATGTGGAGCGAGTGGAAGGAGCTGGAACTTCAGCTTGAAGAGATGAACGCGGAAGTCGAGCGGATTGCCTCCAGCGATGCCGCATGCCAGAGACTGCGACAGATTCCGGGCATCGGACCTCTGGTGGCAACCGCGATCGTAGCTTCGATCGGCAACGGTTCGGCCTTCCGGAAGGGACGAGAGTTCGCCGCCTGGATGGGACTGGTACCCAGACAGCATTCAACAGGAGGCAAGGCACGGCTCTATGGCATCAGTAAGCGGGGCAACCGTTATCTACGGATGATTCTGGTTCACGGAGCCCGTGCCGTTGTCCTGCGATCCAAGCGAGATCGTATCGCAATGGGTGCATGGCTAACTTCACTCGAGGGCAGAGCCCCGCGCAACGTGTTGATCGTCGCCATGGCCAACAAGCTGGCTCGCATCGCATGGGCTGTGCTCTCGACTGGTCAGGACTACCGGGTCGTGCCCGCCGAAACTACTGCCTAGCCTAGGCCGGCGAAACATAACCGGTTCCAAGCCATCTCACCAAGGTCTGCACGGACGAGTGAAGATGAAAGAACAGTCATAACGGCGTCTCTGAAACCTGTTTGCTCAAAAGGCCCTCGCGGCCGAGGGGTTTCAAAGGACAGACACGCGGCGTATCTCATCATGTGCCAGGAGATCTTATTCTCCACAAACAGGCCGGATACATTAACGCAGACTCTCTTCATCCAACCACTTTTCTCTTGCAGTCAGACGGCGGACCATACATGAGCAACTTCGAATCTTCTCCCACGCCGCCGGCGTGGATGAGATTTGAATACGCTTACTTTCCCACGTAAAAAACACCATAAGCTGGCTATTTGGCCAAGATATGGTGTTTCTTACAGGCCAGCAGCTTATGGTGTTTTTTTTCACGAGCGATTCTACAACTTTTGGTAGGAAGCATAACCTTGCGCAAACGCAAAGTTATGCTTCATTCGACAACATCTGTTTTCTAAACGATAATTTTGCGCGATAAAGCATATTCCTGCGGGTCTAAGTGACGCGTATTGTGTGCGCAGGCAGCTACGGAAAACAGGAGATTTAATGATAACTTTGCGCTTTCAGAGTGAGTAAAGGAATTCATTGCGCTAACAGCCAGCGCAGATGCGGACGGAGCACAACGAACCGCGATAAACTCTCCGAGATCTATTTAGGTAAGCGACGGAGGACCTAAATGAGTAATCGCATGAGTGTTTTATCTCGTCGGCTTGGGCGCTTGGCGATCTGCTTCTCAGTCGTAACTTTTTGCTTCCTGGTAATCGGGTTGTATGCCCACGCCAACAATAAAGGTCAGGCAATGTTCTTCGTAGCTGTTCTTGCTTCGGAGTGCTTCTTCGCCACCTTTTTCTTATGGCTGGCGCACGGATTCGCGTGGGCGATGATCCCAGAGAACCCTGCAGGGGCGAAGAATTCTGCGGAGTTGATGGCACCGGAAGAGTCTGCAGAGGTGATGACACCGGAGGCATTGAGGCCCGCGGAGGCATTTAAGCGTACAGAGGTGATGAAACCTGCGGAGGAGAAGGCGATCACGCCACAGGATTCTCCCGCGAAGTACACCATTACTGGAAGGCGCATCCTCTGATCTCAGAGAGATTGCCGCGCTGACAATCCAGGTACTCCCCTGAGCATTAGCCGAGACATAGACCGTCATCGCATCACCACCAACCTACAACTTTTGGTAGGAACCATAACTTTGCGCATGCGCAAAGTTGTGGTTTATTCGACACACCGTGACAGAAACATCATAAAGCGGCCAAAACACCAGTTTGACGCAATATGCTGGCCAAGACTTCGGCGGGCACCCGCATCGCCCTCGAACTTTCCGGAAACAGGACTCCTCAGGCAGTTCGGTTTCACCTTTCCGACAAGCCGGTTTTACGGCCAGTTGGAGTTCCCAACAGACTTCTGCCTTGCGGCGGCAGTAAGCTCCGCTCAACTGAAAGATCTCGATTCAATGGCGCGAGGGCCCTGCTCGGACCACTCTCAGTCATGCTTCGCCCATCCGTGTCCGAGAAGCGTGGCCAGAGACGGGATCGGTCTCCCGCGTCGCTAATGGAATCTGTAGCTTACAGATTCTAAGAGGTGCAGGAAGCGCTAAAAGTGCCAGAATGCCAAAACGTTCTTGCAAATCTCTTGCAAACTTTATCTTTGATTCACGCAATGGGGAACCAAGAGGTAGCGAAGCAGGGAATGGATAGAGCCGTTTCGCGATGTGTTTCGACTGAAGCCATATCGTTGGTGGCACCTGCCGCGCGCCCCTCGAAATGATCGGCGAAAGCTCATTTAGAAGACTAGTTGTGAGGTTTCAATAGGTTGTGCATCTGATCGAGAACTGGGAAGCTGAGTTTGTGAAGACTTGGCGACCCAGGAGACCAGATGGACTACCACCAGAATGCCCGACTGACGGTGCACAGTCGAGAGCAGTTGGCGAAGCGGGTTGTGGAGCAGAGATGCACGTGGAAGCAGGCCGCGGCCTGCTTCCACGTGAGCGCGAAGACAGCGGCCAAGTGGGTGCGCCGGTATCGTGAGTTCGGTCTGGAAGGGTTGCGGGACCGCTCCTCTCGTCCCCGGAGGCTGCGGCAGCCCACTTCCATTGAGCTGGTTGGACGTGTCGAAGTGCTGCGGCGACAGCGCTGGACAGGCCTGCGCACTGCGCAACAGACGGGGCTGAGCCGGGCGACGGTCAGCCGCATCCTGCGCAGACTGAAGCTGAACCAGATGCGCGATCTGGAGCCTCGGCCAGCGGTCGTTCGCTATGAGCATGCTTGTGCTGGCGACATGCTGCACCTGGACATCAAGAAGCTGGGGCGCATCGTGCGGCCTTCGCACCGCGTCACCGGCGATCGCCGCGACTCGGTGGGCGGCGCAGGCTGGGAGTATGTGCACGTCGCCATCGACGACCACTCGCGGATCGCCTTCTCGGCCATCTATCCAGATGAAAAGCAGGCCTCCGTACTGCATTTCCTTGAGGCGGCGCTGGCCTACTATGCACGCTTCGGCATCCGATTCCGCGCGGTGCTCACCGATAACGGCCCGGCTTATCGATCACGCCAGTTCGCCCACGCTTGCCGTGCGCTTGGCCTGAAGCATCACTTCACACGGCCTTATACGCCGCGCACCAACGGCAAAGCAGAGCGCTTCATCCAGACCGCTCTCAGAGAATGGGCCTATGCCCGCACCTATCGGAACTCAGACGAACGCAGCCAGGAGCTTCGCCCCTGGCTGCATCAGTACAACTGGCATCGCCCTCATGCTAGCCGCGGACTGTCGCCACCCGTCAGCCGATCCGCTCTAGATCGGAACAACCTGTTGAGACTCCACACCTAGCCATCATCAATCGCCAGTTGTCGAGGAGCCACCTCTTCATACCCGCCTGACGTCTACTCCACGTTCGACGAATGGCGCGATCATCCCGTCAGTGGCCCCGGTATCCGTGATCAGAATGTTCAGCTCTCCGATATCGCAGATGCGCCAGCCCGCTACCTTCCCGAATTTTGTGGAGTCAACCACCGCAATTCGACGGCGGGAAGCCTTAACCATCGCCGCGTTGAGTTGGGCCTCTTCCGAGCTGAGACAGCTGACTCCCCATTGTCCGTCAATGCCATCCGAACCGATGAACAGGGTATGGATCAACATCTGCTTCAGACTGTCCACCGCGGTAGGACCGACAAGGGAAAACCAATCGCCTCGAAGATGGCCGCCCGTAACAAAGATGTCGAGGTCTTTCCGCTTCGATAGCTCCATGGCCACGTTGACGGTATTTGTGACAACCGTGATGTTTTGGTTCAAAGGAAGTCCGCGGATGACCTCAAGGGTGGTGGTGCCCGGAGTCAACGCGATTGTGTCCCCTTTCTCAACGAGTGCGGCCGCTGCCTGGCCGATCCTTCGCTTCTCATCGGAAAAGCTCTCGAGATGGGCCTGAAAAGTCCGATCATTCTTGAATGGCTCGTAGAAGAGAGGTTCGAGCAGTGCGGCGCCGCCATGGGTTCGCTGAAGGACCCCATCATTTTGCAGTTGATCCAGGTCGCGGCGGATCGTAACCAAAGATGTCCCGAACTTCTCGCTGAGAGATTCGACCGTGACATTGCCAGATTTGCGCAAGTGTTCGAGGATCGCATTCAATCGTGTCTGCTGCTTGCCCGGTCCAGATGGCTCGGACGCTTCTCGCGTCTCTTTCTTCGGTTTCTCTGGCTGCTTACGCTTCGCCATTATCGCTGGCTCCAATAGTGCTGTATTTGTTCGAGTGACTTCCCACGTGTCTCGGGAATCCATTTCCAAATGAAAACGAATGTTATCAAGGATAGCAACGCGTATAGGGCAAACGCTCCGGAGAGGCCCATGCTGTCAACAATGGAGAGAAAGGTAAGGGTCACGACCAGACACGCAGACCACAAAGCCATAGTGGCAATCGAGGTAGCTTGACCGCGCACGCGGGTGGGAAAGATCTCGGCGATATAAACCCACACGCCCGGCCCCAGGCCGACCGCGAAAAAGGCAATGTAAGCCAAGATGCAGCCGAAGATCAGATATTGGCCGCCAGGCCCTAACTTGAACGACGCGGCCAGGACCGTGAGCGAGATAGCCATACCAGCCGTTGCAACAAGGAAAAGCAATCTACGGCCCCAGCGGTCAATGAAGAACATGGCCACGATGGTAAAGATCAGGTTCACCAGGCCGACGACCACATTGACGCCAATGGCGAGCTTCATGGACTGACCGTGGAACTGTTGGGCGAAGATTAGGGCCCCGTAGTAGAGCACCGTGTTGATCCCGCAGATCTGTTCGAGCACGGCAAGAGCAATGGCGATGAGGAGTCGCGGCCGCATTTGTTCCGAGAACAGTTCTCCGGCCCCTCCGCCCTCTTCTGAGATCGCAAGCTCGATGGCATTCATTTCCGCCTGAACGCCGTGTGGTCCGGCGATCTTCTCCAGGACCGCGTACCCTGCTTCCCTCTGGTTGTTAGCGACCAGCCAGCGCGGGCTCTCCGGTATGTAGAACAATCCGACCAGAAAGCCGACCGAAGGAAAGGCAGCCACCCCGAACATCCATCGCCAGCTCGTCGAACCTAGCCCTGCGAGTTGCCAGTTGCTGAGGTACGCAACCAGAATTCCCGTCACGATCGCGAGTTGATTCAGTGAGACAAGTCGCCCCCGACTCTCCGGTGGTGCTACCTCCGAGATGTAGACGGGGGTGAGAGCTGAAGCAAGCCCGATTGCCAGGCCTCCGAAACCGCGCATGCATGCAAAGAAGACGAAGCTGACAGCAAGAGCACTCCCGAGTGCGGATACTGCAAAGAGCAGTGCGGCGCCCATCAGGCTCTTGCGACGTCCGAACAGGTCGCTGCATTTGCCGGCTGCGCCAGCGCCGACCAGACATCCTAAGAGAAGGGAACTCGCGGCGATTTCTGTCTGAAAGCTTGTGAGACCGAAATGGACTTTCAGAAAGACGAGTGCGCCATTGATGACCGCCGTATCGAACCCGAAGAGGAATCCCGAGGCAGCAGCCACCGAGGCCACAAACCAGACATAAGCAGAGTTGCTCGTTCCCGAGCGCTGAGACCGCGTGGTTGGTTCGATTCCCGACATTTTGGCCCCGCATCGAAAAGAGTGAGTTGGACTGCGTCAGATACTTCTCCATCTATAACGTGATAGTCGGTTAGCACCTCTAAGTCAATCGTTATGGCTCATTTCGTAAGTTTCAATGATCGAAATTGGCGATAACGCAAGCGTGAGGAAGCGAAATAGATTGTGTTTCGATCACCAAACCCGCTAATGTAGAGTCGCGGGAAGTGGATCAGGATGATGGAACTTGATTGGCTGGGCGGCAAAATCGCTGGAGAGGGAGTGCTTCGGCTATCCAAGAAAATCCGTGACCTTGAAGATGTCTTCGAGGATCACGCAGCGTGGACCTCTATGGACCCGGAAACCCTGGTCTATTCCGTGGAATGGACACAGCCCACGGCGCAAGATAACGAAGGCGGGCTGTTTTGGGGAGTGACCGTCATTGAGCCGGGAAGGGTAGGGGAGGAGTTCTTCATGACGCGAGGACATTTCCATGCGAAACGTGATCGCGGAGAGTACTACACCGCCGTTCAAGGAACGGGGATGTTGCTCCTCATGGACGAGTCCCGGAGTGGCCGCTGGGAGCAGATGACGCCGGGCTCCTTACATTACATTCCCGGGCACACTGCACACCGAGTGGTGAACACCGGGCAAGATCCCTTGATCTTCTGGGCATGCTGGGCGAGCGATGCCGGTCACGACTACGGGACCATTCAACGAGAAGGATTCAGTCACCGTGTGATTGCCAGTGAAGGCTCTCCTCGCTTGGTACCCTCCACACAGCCTTGAGCCCATTGGATCGGATATGTCGTCATCACGAAATCTCGATCTACGATGGAATGAAGCAACGCAAAAGTTTGAGTACGGTGCGAACGTGTTTGGGCCACTTCCAGAGCACCGGCGTTTAGATGCTATTCGCGCCAGTCTTCTTGATCCGCAGTGCAGCGGACCTGACCCGGTCTACAGCATCGTGATGGATGTCGGCAGAGAAGAGCACAAAGGTGAATTGGAGCGCCGCAATCTCTTGTTCGGCGTTGTCTCATACCCTGCCGGCAGACTCGGGCGCGAACCGGTACGCAGTCAGGGACACATTCACAAGATTTCGGCCCATTCCGGATGGTCGGCGCCGGAGTTGTTCGAGATATGGGACGGCACCGCGATCATCTATGCTCAGGAATCGACGAGTGATGACCCAGGTAGATGCCTTGCAGTCACCGCCTTGCCTGGAGATCGAGTCGTTGTCCCGCCGGGTTGGGCTCATTGCGTGATCAACGCCAACCCGCATGAACGAATGATTTTCGCAGCATGCTGTGACCGCGACTACGGCTTCGTGTACGACGGGGTGAGGGCGCGCGGAGGCTTGGCTTGGTTCCCAATCCTCGATGAGAACGGTGGCATCCGTTGGGAGAGCAATCCTCGGTATCGAAGCTCTTGCCTGGAAGAGCACAAGGCGAGAGCTTATCCGGAGCTTGGGCTATCCGACACATCGATCTATGATCAGTTCGCTCAGGCTCCGGAAAGTCTCCAGTGGGTTTCAGAACCATCCTTGTTCGCGACGGTCTGGCGTTCATTCGAACTCTAGAGCGGTTCGGTGGTCGCTTCATTCCGGTCGCACGTATGCCTTGAGTGTGGCGCACTGCTTGCCAACCGATGGTCCATGAGGCCGGATCTGGTAGCCACCCACGGCCGCGGGAACGATAAAGGTCTCCGCATAATGTACGACGAACGGCGCGAATGAGCCTGTAAGGCTCTCAACAATCGCCTCCTCGCCCTCAACCAGATTCAGTACGTTCACGGTTGCGTTGGTATCGTGCGGGACGGTGCCGGTAAACCAATGACGGCGAGTCTCAATGAATTCGAGTTCATGAAGGCCGGTACGTTCTTCGCGCCAGCCTTCTCCTTGACCGACGGCTTCAATCCTGTTGACCAGGTTCTCCTTGATCCATGCCGCCTTGCGGTCCCATTGGATGTTCTCTTCTCCTCGGGCGATATTGATCGGTCGCGGTTGTCCGTCCAGCCCGAGACGGCCCCAATCCCATAGCTTGAGCGTGAAGATGTAAGGAGTCGCACTGATCTCGAGCACCATGCTGCCCGCTCCGGAACAATGCACCGTCCCTGCCGGAATGAGGAAGTGGTCGTGTTTGCGTGCAGGCCATTTGCTCACGTAGCGGTCAGCGTCGAAGTCTGGTCCACCTTCTTGTGCGGCCTGCAGATCCTGCAGCATCGCGGATGGATTGATATCTTCCTTCAGGCCGAGATAAACGGTCGCATTGGGCTCGGCATCGAGCATGTAATAGCTCTCGTCCTGGGTATATGCCAGGCCGAAATGCTTGCGCACGTAATCATTGAGAGGATGGACCTGTAAAGAGAGATTGCCGCCCTCGATTGTGTCGAGGAAATCGAAGCGGATGGGGAACTCAGCCCCAAACCGTCCGAAGATATAGCTCCCTAAGAGCTCCGTGGGGTGAGCGAAGACGAGATTGATCGCCGGGATCTCGACACGAACCGTCCCGAAACCGAGGAGGAGACTGTTTTCCTCCGGCACACAGTCGAAGCACCAGGCGTAATTCGGAACGTCCTTGGGAAGATCGAACTCACGTTCCATCCAGTGACCTCCCCAGGGACCTGGATCGAAGAATGGCACGACGCGAAACGGTTGGCGTGCTGCCTGGTCAAGACCAGCTCTCATCTGATCGCCCGTAATCATCTTGGGCGTAGCTTGGTCGTTCGTGTCGAAAAGAAAATCGATGGTAGGAAGCAGCTTCTGTTTG
This sequence comes from Edaphobacter modestus, assembly GCF_004217555.1. Classification (GTDB taxonomy): domain Bacteria; phylum Acidobacteriota; class Terriglobia; order Terriglobales; family Acidobacteriaceae; genus Edaphobacter; species Edaphobacter modestus. The sequence goes on along the minus strand of NZ_SHKW01000001.1, from coordinate 2,580,530 downwards.
ATTCGATCCGCCGCCCGCCAATCGAGGAAGTACGCCCGCTTATATTTCTGAGCCGGCGATTCGTCGGTGTTATTCGCTCCGAGATTGCCGATCTCTCCTGCGCGCTGTCGTCTTTGTATTTCCCAGCGGGCTAGGTCAGCGTAGACAAGAACGTAGTATTCGTTCGCAATCTCAACAGCACCAGTGCCGATAACTAGCGCGATTCCTGCGGTCGACGACTCGAGTTTTTTCTGCGCTTCTGACACCTTGAGGGGATCGAAGAAGTCGCGCACCTCAACCGAGTTGAACGTTCCGAAGACGGGGTCATCCGTCAGCAATGGTGAGACTCGCTTGTCGATCTCATCCGGTGACAGAAGAAGTGATTCGGTATCGATGACAACCTGCGGATCGAGCGCTGCTTCGAGCTCCTGTTTGATCTCCCGCACGGACACGCCCGGATAGCACTCGACGCAAACGACGCAGCGCTTGCCGCTCGTCAATCGGCGGAGGTTCTCCCGGATAGCGTCCCACCCGACATGACAATCACCTGCATCGGATGAAACAGGAACATAAGGCTGCTTATCATACATCTAGTTCGCTCCGTTTTATAAGTTCGATTAGTGGAACCGCTCCAAGTAGCGGTGCGCTATCGCCCAACATGGCAGGACGCACCTGGACTGTTCCCCAGGGAGTCCATGTGTGTTCTTTCACGTACTGCTGGATGTACGGCACGATCAGATCGCCGCGCCGCATCACGCCGCCGCCGATGAGGACAAGCTCCGGATCGTAAGCGTGAATCAATGACGCAGCTGTGCGAGCCCACACCCGGATGCAGTGCTCACGGACGGCTAAGGCAACCAAGTCACCGTCATCGGCTGTTTGAAACAGATTTTGAAAGTTCAGCTCCATACCTGCGAGAGAACTCGATTCGAATCCGGGCCAGCCCCTGCATATCCTCGGCAAAGCCCATCCTGAGGCCTCCGACTCAGCGCAACCTATTCCGCCACAGTTGCATGGGGAGCCATCGAAGCGAGCCGCAAGATGTCCGCCAAGGCATCCCGCCTGAAAATGCTTCCCGACAAGAAGCCGCCCGTCGATCATTGCGACCCCACCGATTCCGGTGCCAAGCGTCATCATGACGATGTCGTTGGAGCTGGTCCCGCTTCCTGCATACCATTCGCCCAATAGAGCGAGACGTGCGTCGTTCTCGACTGCGATCGGCAGTCCGAACTCTTCGGCCGCCCAGGTCTTGAGATCGACTTCGGTTGCATCCGTGTACTTCAAGTTGGTCGACGTCACACGGGCGTTCTTGCGATCTACAAGGCCGCAAAACCCAACGGCTATTCCTTCTATCTGGCCCAGCCCAAGCCCGGCATCTGCCGCAAGCTTCCGGAGTGTATCTGCCAGCACAGGCAGAAGTTCCCGAAGCTTCCGATCGCCATCCGTCGGTACGACCTGCGATGTGTGAATGGTCCTGTCTTCGACGACAGCGCAGGTTGCGTGTGTGCCGCCGAGATCGATTGAAAGTGCCCTCATATGGACATCCTGACCCGTCGTCCCTCGAAATCAAAAACTTTCCGCATCTCGCACCCCTGGAACGGTGTTTGAGCAAAATCAAATAATATGTGCAATGCAATATAACAATCACACGTTGCTTGCGTTTTGTCCACAAACGTACATTGAAATGCTTCTATTGACAAAAAAAGAACAATTCGTCTATGTTGGCCAATCAGTTCAAGTTTCTGCTCGCCTTCCCCGGTCTATGAAAAACGCAGGTCTTATTCCTCGGCGTCGGAAGGCTCTCAGCAGGGCGTTATGCGATGTCTCTTGGAGGCGACAGTGGACTTTCGAAACAACGGGTGCAGCATTGCAGGTAGAGTCACGGGAACTCGTCTAGGCAGAAGGAACTTAAGACCTGGCGATCGAACAACCACACACAGTCAACGTTCATGCCCATCACAGGCTCCTTATCGCGTTTGGTTGGGTAAGCTTCTTTTGCTCCTGTTGGCATGTCTCAGTTCGGCGGTGCTTCGCGGCCAAACGACGAACGGGCTGATCACGGGCGTGGTCTCTGACTCGACTGGAGCCAGTATCCCCGGCGCGGACGTCGACGTCGTCAACACCGGAACGGGAATGCATCGGACCACCAAAAGCAACGCGGGCGGCGAGTACATCCTCCCTCAGCTCAATCCGGGCAACTACAAACTGACTGTGACGATGGATGGCTTTGCGACGATTAACCGGGAGAATATCCAGCTTCAGGTCAACCAGAGCGTCACGCTGAACTTCCAGCTCGCGGTGGGACAGACCTCGCAAACCGTAAACGTCACGGACGCGCCTCCTCAGCTCAACACAACCTCTGCAACGTTGAGCAACGTGGTGAACCACGAAGACACGGTCAATCTTCCGCTCAACGGACGCTCGTTCACCCAACTGACTCTTCTGACTCCGGGCGCTGCACCAGTCCAGAACGGGCAGCAGGGTTCATTCACAGTGTCTTTGGGGGCTGGCGGCATCAGTCCATCAGTGAACGGACAACGCGGAGAGCAAAATAACTTCACGATGGACGGCATATTCAACAATGCCACTTACACGAACACTTGGGTGATTGCGCCTCCACCAGACGCGATCCAGGAGTTCAACGTGCAGTCGCATATCACGGACGCACAGTTTTCGGTCTCTTCGGGTGCAAACATCAACCTCGTGACCCGCTCCGGTACGAATAAGTTCCACGGAGCGCTTTGGGAATTTCTCCGGAATGACATCCTTGACGCCCGAACCTTCCCGGAGACCGAGCGTCTGCCCTATCGGCAGAATCAGTATGGTGTTTATCTTGGCGGTCCTGTAACGGTACCGCATATCTACAGCGGGAAAGACAAGACTTTCTTCTCGTTTTATTGGGAGGGATTCCGGTCGGCGCAGACAAGATCGTATCTGGCCAGCACTCTCACCAACGCAATGAAGCAGGGGGATTTCTCTGCGGTCCTCGGCGCGCAGGTTGGGACCGACAGCCTGGGTCGCCCGGAATATGCGAATCAGATCTATGATCCCTTTTCAAGTCGTCCCGATCCGGCACACCCGGGCCAGTCCCTACGCGACCCTTTTCCGGGAAATGTCATCCCTAAGGGCAGGCTGAACTCTGCAAGTCTGCAGATCCTGCAAAAATATTACCCGGCTCCAAACCTCAATGTTCCCGAAGGTACCTTGCCCAACTATCAGTTCTCCGGTGCAACAAATACGGATAGCGATATCGTCGGTGTTCGACTGGACCATCAGATCACAGCGAACGACTCCGTCTTTCTCCGTTTCAATCGTTCGAATCAACACGTGATCAGCCCGCAGGATCTGCCGACGTACGTGCACACCCTGAGCAACTACACCCAGCAGGCTGCTTTCGGCTATACCCATATCTTCGACCCGAAAACGATCCTGAATATCCGGTATGGATACTCCTACGTTAACTTCGCGAGCAACGATGAGCCGGCGGGGCCAGGCCTTCACAGACGCGATTGGCTTTACTGAAGCTGCCCCTGCACATGCTGGGATCCAGCTCGGACCGCAAATCAACATCTCAAATGGCTTTAGTGGCGTGGCTCAGTTTGCCATCCCGTTGGGTCCGCAAGAGACGATGGACTATCACGCCGACCTCTCCAAGGTTGTCGGGAACCACACGCTCGGCTTCGGCGGTCTTTACTACCACCTTCGGAGCTATGACGATGGATGGGTCGCAAATATGAGCTTCGCGCAAAATGCCACGGCGCAGGGAGCAACAGCGGGTCCGACAGGCTATGGTCCTGCCAGCTTCCTCCTTGGCACGCCGAACAGCTATGCTCCATGGGTTGGGAACATCGGAGCAGACCAGACGGTGAACTGGTATGGCGTCTATGCGCAGGATCAATGGCAACTTACGAAGAAGCTTGTTGTGACCGCCGGCATTCGTTGGGACTATGTCACTCCACCGAACTACCACAAGGTCGTCTCAGGTCTCGACGTGTTGACTGGGCAGTTCATTGTGTCAGGTGCAGTTCCGCCGTACTACCCTACCGCCACTGGACCGAGCGGCTACTTCCACCCGCAGTACAACGGATGGGAGCCACGCTTTGGTGTCGTCTATTCCGCGACAGACAAGACCGTCGTGCATGCAGCCTTCGCGATGCTTGACGATCACAACAACACCCTGGTTCAGGAGAATCAGAACCTTCGATTGACTTGGCCCGGCGGTATTGCCGCGAATTTCACCAGCCTCGATCTTGGCGTACCGACGATGTATTTCGGAAATCTCCCGACCGCCTCGTCCTTGCTTCAGAACGTGGCTCCGTACGCAAGTTATGGAGCTAACCCCAACAACAAGATCCCGTACTCCATGCAGTACAACCTCGGTGTGCAGCAACAACTCATGTCCACCCTCACGATGAAGCTGGATTACGTGGGATCTGTAAGCCGGCATCAGTACATCGTGCCGACGGTGAATACGGCTCTCTATCCTGGACCTGGTCTCATCTCGGACAGGCAGCCCTTCCCAGAGTATGGCGGTCCCTTCTCCTACGCCTGGAACGCAGCTCCCGCAAGCTACAACGCACTGCAGGCTCAACTGCAAAAGACGGTATCGAATGGTCTGTCGTTCCTGGCCTCGTACACCTGGTCTAAGTCCATGGATTGGCAATCTGACCCATATGTGAACCAGCAGCCTAACTTCTACAACCTGAAGGAGGATTGGGCAGTATCCGATTGCAACCGTGCGCATATGTTTGTGTTCAGCAGCTTGTATCAGCTTTGCCAACGTATTGAGCCGTGCCTGGCGAGGTGCCAGGATCCTTACCGCTGGGCAGCGGGAAGAGTGAGGGGAGCGAGGCGACTCCGATTGCGTCGGAGGGAGCGGTGAAGGCAAACGTATCAGCCGGGAGGGGCGGATTCAGATCAGCCAGGATGAAGATGGTTTCGTCGCGCTCCTCGCGCCAGTCGGCAGGGGAGGCATAGCCATACCTTGACTAAGCTGATGCCGATCGCGGTATTCACTTTTTAAGATAATCAGGTTTGCAGGATCGATCCAAACTGTATTGCGCCAAGCGATGGGCCGGGTAGGATCGCGATCAAGCCTCTGCTTGTACTCGAACTGGATGACCGTGCACTTGACCTTTTGGCCACGGTACTCAATCAACTCCGAGGGTGCAAAGCGGGCAAATTCGTATGGTCACGCATCTGGGTGACCGAAGTGACGAGGTAACGCGCTTCGACAGGAGCATCGTCATCGCTTCCGGCGGAGGAAGGGCGCCGAAAGAAGGAACCAGTTGGAGCTTCATCGTACTGACCAAAGCTTCGGCGAAGGTGCCACTCGCTCTTGCCGTCGGAAACGATCAGGCCGGACCCGCTAGAGGTGCGACCATCATAGTGGAAGCGGTTGCCGTCCGCCATCAACGCGATGAGATGGCTGGTGGTTGAGTAGTTATAGAGTTCGCTGTGAGACGAGCGGCTGGTAGTGGCTTCAAGGTGAACAGACTTTGCGTTTATGTAGTGGTCAGCGATACGGTTGAGCATTTCAATGGCTTCCGTAGAGCTTTCCTGGGTGACGGCACGATAAGGGCAGAGCACTAACGAGAGAGCCAGTAGAGGAGTGTATCGCAACATGGCGTTGAGGCTCCAGATTTTGCTGACGGAATAGTAGCCAAACAACATTGCCGAAGCAATGCTGCACCAAAACGGTGCCGCCTCCGTACTTTGCCAAGCGGCTAGCTACTCAAATGACTAAAGGTCGGAAGCCATTTTGGCGAGCCATGCCTACACGTCGACTCGAGCAAAGCCCACATCACCCGAACGGGAAGCGAATAACTGCCGAGCCAACAAACGGTGTAGATGTTCGCCGTAAACAGCTTGATTTGTTCGTTGTTGATGAGAAGGGGACATGGCTCGGACGGCCCTATCTCGAACTGTACATAGACAAAGTCAGCGGCTGGGTCCTGCCGGTGGCCGAATCCAGCGCATCACTTTTTGCGCCGTCGGCCAGGCAAGAATGCGCATTATCTCTATCGCAACTCTAAGGAGGGCACGTGCTACGCGAACTCGAACCCGCAAATTGGAATAAAGGTATAAGGCCTTTCGAAACTGCGCATATTGAGCATGTCGAGATCGAGTTGGAGATCTCAGATACTGGAGCCGGAAAAAATCCAGGAAGACTGTGGTTGACGGTCATGGCAGACGCGTGCAAGTGGCGCGTATGTGATGTGTACCACCAGAAAAAGCACCACTCCCTGGGTATGCCCCCCGAAACTATGTGGGAGTTGAACGTCCGGACGGAGGACATTCGCTTCCCGGCCGACCGTGAATGCCTGAACATCGTGATGGGGAGGCCCTACCCGCGCGTCTTGACTCACAAAGGCATCGAGTTCAAAGGCCTGTATTACGGATCCGACGCCTTACATCATCTTCGCCACCTCTATGGAGCAACGTTGGACGTACAGATACGGGTCGACGAAAGTGACATAGGAGAAATCCATGTCTTGTACGGCGATGAGATCGTTATTGCCAGGGCTCTCAGAGACGACTATGCGGTTGGTCTCAGCCTCTGGCTTCATGAGTAGATTCAGAAGCACAGCCCAAAGTATGACCCCGATACATGGCTAGCGGGGAAGCAGCGGATCAAGCAACTATTCCAGAGGGATCGGGAGCACTTGAAGGGCCTGTCGAGGCGAGGCAAGGCCCGCATAGTTGAACAACAGCCGGAACTAGCTCTCCCTGCACCCAAAACGATCCGGGCATTGCCAGGCCCTTCAGCAACGTCTCCTGCCAGCAAATCTCTGAACCTCGAACTATCGGGCATCCCTACCTACAAAGCTGTGCGCAATCACGGAGCTTAATGAAATGTTCGATCCCCATACTTTCCTCAACGTGACGATTCCCCATGCCGCCTCCACCGAGGTCACGGAACGTATAGAACTCTTGGCAGCTGCGAGAGATAAACGTGAGGACCCATATTGTGTCGCCCTTACGGGACCAACTGGAGCCGGAAAGACGTTCACTCTCGATGCCCTGTACGAGAAAAACTGCTCCTACGAGACAACCGAAGGGACGGTGCGTCCTTGGGCAAAGGTTAAAGTACCTTCGGTACCGACGCTAAAGAATATGGCTGCGTCAATCCTCACCGTATTGGATCCAGGAGATTCTGGTATTAGATCGACAGAGAGTCAAATAACACATCGGATCACAACGCTCTTGGAAGAGTGTGAGACAGATGTTATTTGGCTTGACGATTTTCAGCACCTCTATGACAGACATAATGAAAAATTATTTTACGAAGCATCGAATTGGCTGAAGAACTTAATCGAAATGAAGAAAGAGAACGGGACTAAGCGGATGCTAATTGTCTCTGGCCTTGACGACGCCATGGAAGTGATTAATCACAATTCGCAATTGCGCAGGCGCTTCCGAGCGAAACTTTCGCTGCTGTGCTTCTCATGGAGCGATGTAAAGCAGAGAACGGAATTTGCCGCTTGCCAACAAGAGTTCCTCAATCATATGGAGTCTCAATTCACACTAAAAGATTTACGCAGTGCGAGCTTTATCTTCAGGTGCTATTGTGCAACCGGTGGATTAATTGGCTATCTGAAAAGATTGCTCCAGGAAGTTGTTCTTTCTGCTGATGGGTGTAAGAAATCTACGATCGGCATAGAGGACTTTGATCTGGCATACGACCGATATTTATGCGGCAGTCCGGAGCTGCAGAATATCGACTGCCGACCATTCAGTAAAGAATTCAATCCAATTCCAACCGAACAGTTGCTCGCTCTGGCACGCCTCATCGGTACGCCACCTGACCGACCGGTGGCCACGGTTCGCAAGAGGGCGCCACGAACCTTAGGGACCTCATCCGCCATAGGCATCGGCCAGGAGCACCTGGTTGTAGTCCTTCAGAAAACGCTTCGGTCCATCGCGACCGCGATCCAGCGTGAAGTCGAAGATAGTGTAAGGTTGCGATGCATCGCCCACGTAGACCCACATGCGCGCATTCGCTGTTTTGCCCTTACTCAACATGGGCAGGATCGTATCGTCGGTGGCCACCACGTGCGAGGCGCGCACACGCTCGACCATCAACGCATACAACGGTTCGACCAGCTCAGCCACATCGCCGCACCGTACTGATTGCGTGGCCCGCGAGATCTCGAAGCCTTGCCTCTCAAAAGATATCTTCCAGCCTATACAACGGAAGGTAGTCAGAGTATTTGCTGGTGACGATGTAGGCCAGCAAGCCCGGGCCTGCCAGACCCTTGTCGATCGCCGTCTCCGGCTTCTTCGCCGCTTGGATACTCGGGTTCTCGCCGTTCGTCTCGCAGCTCGTGCAGGCGTACTTCCTGCGCACATGATGGATGCGCTCGAAGTGGCCGGGAAGATACTCGATCTGCCAGCTTTCATCGGCGCCGATTTCCTTGCGCGTCAGTCCACAGCAAGGCAAGCCCGTTCTGCTTCGTTTAATTCGTAGACATGCATGGTGACAGGCAGGTTCTCGAAGTTGGCGAGATTGCGCCGGCCCTTGCGCCGCTTCACGCGCCGCAGTTCTTCCGTCGGCTCCACAGTGCGTGGAAGATCGTCTGCGTAGATCGGCTTTTGATCCAGCTCTTCGGCGAAGTTCAGCAGCAGTTGTGCAAGCTCTCCCTGCGCTTGCAGCCGATCCGCGCGCGGACCGTAATACCACTTCTTATAACGCTCCAGCTCCAGCCTCACGCGAACCAGCTCTACCTGCAACCGCTCTTTTTGCTGGCTCTGTTCGTCGCGTTCCAACAGCAGTTGCTGCACAAGCGCTCGCAACGATGCACTGTCTTCTGGTAACTCGAACGAGTTAGGATCGATCTCCGCCACTTAGTAAGTAGACGTGAGTGTAAAGGGATAAGGCACCTCACGCTACGGCGTTTTCCCGGTCCTTCGATCGACTCGTCGGCGGTAGTTTATAACGCGGTGCTCGCTTCAACTTCGCCATGTCGATGCCATCCAACAGCATCGCCAACTCACTCGCTCGCAGCTCAACCGAACCCACACCTGGCGCAACGCGCGGGAAGCTTGAACACACCCGCTTTCAGACGCTTGTACCACAGCACATAACCATCGCGGTCCCACGCCAGGATCTTCAAGCGGGAGCCGCCACGCGATCGGAAGATGAACAGATGACCGCTGAGCGGGTCTTCACCGATGACCGTCTGCACGCGCTGCGCCAGACGATCGAAGCCGCACCGCATGTCGGTCGCCTCCGCCGCCAGCCAGATCCGCGGCCCCGGCGCGCCATCCAATGCCTGCAGACGTGGAAGACCGATCATGACTCCATCTCCAGAACAGACAGCAGCCGATGCAGGTGAGCCGCATCAAATCCAGGCTCTACGATCAAGCTCCAGCCGCGGCGATGTCGTAGCTCAATTCCCACCATCTGCACCGATACTGGCGATGACGAGGCAGACGCTGCGGGGACTGCCACCTCAACAGCGACAAAGGATGTTGCTTCGGACTGACGCAAGCGCTTCTTCCACTCGTAGATCTGCCAGTCCCGCAACCCGTGTTCACGACAGAACGCTGCTACGCTCTTACCGCTGGCGGCTTGCTCAGATACACGACCGCTCCATCGCGATACATCTTCTTCCTTGTAACGTCCCATGACTCAAGAATCATGCCCTAAGCAGAACTCCACAAGATGCCGTTCGCATAGCGCTCACGAAGGTAACGAAAAGCAGGGAATGGATAGAACCGTTTCGTGAAACTAGTACCCTCGATGGGCGTGCCATAATTGCTTTTGTTTTGTGTAGTTATAAAAACGGAATCTACAGCTTCAGGGGAAAGGGTTGGTAGCTATGAGGTTGCTCCCAAGCGTTTTTTAAGCAGGCTCTCGGAGTCGGGCCTGGAAATTGGCTCACGCCGGCGTGTCTCTTGTCGCAGAAGACGGATTGTGACGGCGACGATGGGGATCAAGAAGACCATGGAGCCGATGACCCACATAATGACTGCGCCCACGACCTGGTCAGAGAGCGGCGATATGTGGAACGGATTCGGCTGCTCCAGATAGTAGCTGTAGACCGGACGGTCGCAGAAGGCCAGGAACGCCGAGAGCGCGCTGTTTACGATGTCCGCTAAGGCGAGGTAGGGGAGCATGTACCAGCCCTGATTGCCTGCGCTCGTGGGCCATGGACGGATCAGCGGCCACCAGAAGAGAATCGACGTCCCCAGGAAGCAGATGTGTTCGAACTCGTGCCAGTGTTCGTGCTCGAGCGCGTAGTTATATGCGGCGGGTACGTGCCAGCCGAGAAAGATAAGATTCATCGCGAGCCATGCTACAACCGGTGTGGTGAGAGTATGGCCCAGACGCCGGAGTGCCTTACGGCGCAGCATTGGCCCGAGCACAGAGGCAATGAGTATCCGGGGAAGGCCGCGCAGAAGGGGGACGGTCGGATAACCGAGAAGCAGAAGCGGCGGGACGAAGGACATGAGGAGCAGATGCTCCACCATGTGGGCGCTGAGAAGCGCATCGGCGAAGCCATCGAGCGGTGAACTGATCGAGATCCAGAGGATGGCGAGACCGAGGAGCAACGATATCAGTCGCCACGATGGAAACAGCGATGGCCGGGTCTTGCGAATGGCGAGCCAGCCACGGAGGTAGACCACTGCGGTGAGGATCACCGCAGTGGTCAGAAAGAGAGGGGGTGACCAGTCGTCGAAGATGGCACGGTATTCAGGAGGCATAGGAAGGGAGTGGGCGGAGCACTAGTGGCCTCCGTATGAGGTTGACTGCTGTTCGCTGGATACTACCGCTTGTCGCGAGGCATCGACGGCAGGAGACAGGTTGTTGCCACGCAGTGTTTTGAGGAAGCTTACGAGAGCGGTGGTCTCGGAAGGATTGAGCGCGTTTCCGTAGGCGGGCATGTTGCCCCCTCCCTGGAGGACCTGCCGGATGATCTGGTCTTCGGTCATGCGCGAGGCCACGGAGTCGAGTGCCGGGCCGCGCAGGCCGCCTTCGCCGCCGACGGAGTGACAGTTGCGGCATTGCTTATTCTGCAGAACGAGGGCTCCCTCTCGTTCGAGTGGGGTTCGGTCCTTCAGGTAAGTTGCAGGAATGGTATCGCTGCTCCACGCATTCATGATGGGACTCCACGGCGTATAGGTGCCGAGGCGGGTGAAGGCTCCGAGGGTAACGGCGATGACTGCAACCATCAGCACGGCTACGGGGCGGCGCGTCCAATGCTTTTCACCTTCGCCTGAGAGCAGGGGAAGCAGAAGCATGCCGCCGATGCCGATGACCGGAGCGATGAAGAGTACGGGCGTTTCGAGGCTGGGTGGAAGGTAGGCGAGGACCGCGTAGATCCAGAGGAAGGCAAAGTCGGGCTTGGGTGCGGTCTCGATGATGGTGGGATCGGGCTGGCCCGTTGGGCCGAAGGGGCCGAACCAGAATGCGCAGGCCATGATGGCAAGCATGATGGCTGCGGCGAAGATTACGTCCTTCCAGGCGGCATCGGGGACGAAGGGGATGCCGGTCTTCTCGGTGAGTTCGTGATATTCGCGGGTGTAGGTCTTTCGGTTGACGAGGCGACCGGGCATGGGCCACTCGTTGATGCCAAGCCGCACCACCATCAAGAGGTGTAGACCGACGAATGCAAGCAAAGCGCCGGGAATGACGAAGACATGCAGGGTGAAGAAGCGGGTGAGCGTAGGACCGGCGATGATTGGACCGCCGAGCAGCATGTTCACCAGCGGGCCACCGATCAAGGGAACGCGGCTGGAGATGGAGGCGCCGATGCCGAGGCCCCAGTAGGCGTCCTGATCGAAGCGAAGGACTTGGCCGGTGAAGGCCATGCCGAGGGTTAGAAGCAGGAGGAGGACGCCGATGATCCAGGTGAGCTCTCGTGGGAACTTGTATGCGCCGAAGAGGAAGACTTGTGCCATGTGGATGAGGACGATGGCGATCATGAAGTCGGAGCCCCAGCCGTGCATGGCGCGCAGGTACCAGCCGAGCGTGACGTTGTGGTCGAGGAATTCGAGGCTGCTCCACGCGTGGCTCGCGGAAGGAGTGTAGACCAGCGCAAGCAGAATGCCGGTCATGACTTGGAGAACGAGGATGACGGTGGCGGCGCTGCCGAAGACGTACCACCAGCTGGATGTGCTGGAGGGAACGTCGTGAACGGCGGCTTCGATGGCAGGAGTGCCGATGCCGAGCCGCTGTTCGAACCAGTTGTAGACGCCGATGCCGCGTTGTTTTAGCCCTGACATGAGCTGCACCTCGGCTTGAGTTGCTCTACGGCTGCGAGCCCCGCAGGGCTGGTTCCTTCGATTTGGGTTAGGGGTGCCTCGGTCTGGGCCTGGGTGGCTAGCGTTGGCATTTTGCCGGCGCTTATCACGAGACGGCCATTGACGACCTTGTGGTCATACTCGAAGAGACCGCGCTCGGGTGGGCCAGAGGCTCGGGAGCCGTCGGCGTAGTAAGCGCCACCGTGACAGGGGCAGAGGAAGAGCTTGGACTGGGAGAACCAGCGGACAGGGCATCCCAGGTGCGCGCAGTTGATGGCGAAGACCTGGAAGTCGCTCCCGGAGACGCGGCGAACCCAGCACGGAATGTCGCCGGTCTGACCGTCCCACTCTGTGGTTACGGGATTGCGGAAGTTGACCAGGCGGGTTTCGCCTTCAGGAAAATCGCTGAGCGGGCCAAGGTTGATCCACGAGTTCTCGCTGGAACTCTTCTTCAGCGCGGGCCCCAGAAGATAGCCGAAGATCGGCACTGCCAGAAAGGCGCCAACGGCTCCATTCACCAACATGGAGATCTTGAATAGGAAGACGCGGCGCGAGTGGCCTGCGCTCTTCGGGCTCGCCACGGGCTCGGTTGGGGTAGCTTGATCGCTTGGTGAGATCTGCTCACTCTTTGTCATCGCGTTTCTGCTCCAGTGGGGATCTTTTTCTTGTTGAACAAAATTGATGCCATATGCGTTAGTAGTGCGTGAGATATGGTTGGCCAGGATTAGAGACGCGCTTCGATGCGAGCCAGGCGACGATGTCGGTAATCTGCTGGTCGGTTAAAGGTTGCGCCGCGTCGGTGCGCCAGTCGGGCATTCCCTCGTGGGGCCGGCCTGCGATGATAATGCTGCGGAGACCCTGATCGCTGATGAGAGCGAGATAGGAGGGGTCCACGATGGAGCCAAGTCTGCGAGCGCCGGATTTGCCTGCGGCGTTGTTTTGATCGGTTGCGGTTCCTTCGCCTGCAGGCCCATGGCATCGAGCGCAGGAGGAGGTGAAGGCCTGTTGTCCATGCTCCGCATCATGCGTTAATGTGGCCTGGTAGGGCGGGGGATTCTGCCCTGCGAGAAGATTCGGCGTCCCCCACTGCTGGACAATGCCCTGCGCGAGCACGTTGATTTGTTGGTCTGTCAACATGCCGCCAGCACTCTTTGCGAAGGGTGGCATCAGACTTCCGGTAATGCCCTTTGTAATCGTCCGACGCAGGTTATCTTCTCCGGCCACCGCGATGTATACCGGGTTGGCAAGAGAGATGGCGGCTCCGTTCCTGCCACTTTCTCCGTGACAGGCTGCGCAGTTCTCTTTATAAAGAGTCGGGAAGGCGAGAACCTGCTCAGGGCGAACAACCTCGGGTCCCGGCCCGGGCCGGCCAGGAATGCGGCTACAGCCCGTGAATACCATGCAGCCCGTAGATAGCAGGAGAGCGCCGAACATTGTGAGTCTTTGAGAGGCTGGTCTCATTGAGCGTAGTCTTTCTTGTGCGATCGATCGCTGTGGATGCCGGCGCGAATGGAGAATGGCAATGATTGAAACTGCGTTGTCCTGACTTTGACCTGTAGATTGACAATGAAGCCGCAGACCAGACCGAAGGCGATCTGCGATGGGATGAACCATAGCCAGTCAATACGTGCGTTGAGGATAGGGCTGATCACGCCCAGCGCCGAGTAGAGGATGCCCGTCCACAGGAGGGGCGCAACAAAGCCAGCCGTTAGAATCGGCTTCTTTGGGAACATTGGCAGCATGGCTCCGTAGAGCAGCCCGACCAGCACCGTGGTGAAGCTGTGAATGCCAAGAGCGGCCAGCAGACCCAGAAGGTGAAACTGGGCCATGAAGGCGTTGCTCTCTCCTGCCCAGCTGACAAAACCTCCGGCAGCCAACAGATTCACGGCGTACCAGACGCTGTGATATCGGAGCAGGCCGTAAAGAGCCGCAGGGATGACCATTGCGATTCCGCCCACGATACCGCCCTTGATTCCGGCCGTGATGCTGAAGGTCTCGAGCGGCAGTTGCTTGCGATGTTCTTCAGCGACTGGCACCACGATGCGGGTGGCGCGGCTGCTGGAGATTGTGATCGACTCAGGCTGCACGGGAACCGAGATGTGATCGTGCGGAAGGACCGCGACGAACCAGCCGAACATCGACCGCAATGTCAGCACAAGCCCGAGCAGACTGATGACCCAGTGCGTGACCATTCCCGTAATCATCAGCGCAATGCCGAGAGAGAGCACCATCGGCCATGGCGTTGGCGCCGGAAGGTGGACGGAGTCGTCGACCCCGTGCCCGTGATGTTGCGTAGCCTGTTTCATGAAATCGCTTTCGTGCATGATCCTTTTCCCGTCATCAGGCTATTTACCCAGAACATAGACGACCAGTAAAACGACCACCCATACTGCGTCGACGAAGTGCCAGTAAAGAGAGAGCACCTCGAGTTTCTCCGCGTGCTCTTCTTTCACGCGGCCAGCCAAAGAAAACGCGAGAGCCAGCGAAAGCAGGATCAGGCCCACGATAACGTGAACCGCATGCAGGCCGACCAGCGAGTAGTAGGTCGTTCCGAAGAGATTGGTTTGGATGGTAAGTCCCTCATCGTGGATGAGGTGGTACCACTCCCGCGCCGTCGTGACGAGAAAGATCGCCCCCAGCAGAACGGTACCTGCCAGGCCGAGCGTGCAGCCGCGAAGGTTCTTCTTCTGCAGCGCGCTTACCGCGAAGTGAACCGTGATGCTGCTCGAAAGAAGACAGATGGTGCCAAAGATCGGCAGCTCCAGAACCTGCGCCGGGGTGGGACCGCTCAGGCTCTTGCCGATGTAGAAGATGTAGGCGACGACGAAGATGATGAAGATCGCGGCCTCGGCCAGGATCAGGCATGCCATGCCGATAGTGCCGCGGTGCGGTAAGGTCCATGGCGCTTCAACCTCTGCATTAACAGGAATCGTGCTGATCGTTGTCATTGTTCGTAGTCCGAGTCTGGATCTTCAGGATGTTTCAAATCCCACAGTGGGCGACGGCTGTTGACCGTGGGCTCGATGGCAAAGTTATAAGCGGGCGGAGGCGATGTCGTGGCCCACTCGAGCGTCCACGCATCCCATGGATCGTGTCCGGCTTCTTTGCCTCGGGAGTATGACCGCACCATGTTGTAGACGAAGATGAGAATGCCGGCTGCCTGAAAGATGGCGCCCACTCCGACGAGGAAGTTCAAGGTCTCCCAACCGCGGCCTGCCTCGTAGGTATAGACACGCCGCGGCATGCCGAGTATCCCCGGAATATGCATCAGGTCGAAGGTGAGATGAAAGCCGATCAGGAAGACCCAGAAGTGCCACTTGCCCAGACGCTCGTTCATCATTCGTCCTGTGACCTTCGGATACCAGTAGTAGAAGGCCCCAAAGATCATAAACAGAATCGCGCCGACCAGCACATAGTGGAAGTGGGCTACCACGAAGTACGAGTTTCCAAGCTGCCAATCAAACGGAGCGACCGAGAGCATGATACCGGTAAGCCCGGAGATCAAAAACTGGAAGAGGAAGGCAACGGAGAACATCATCGGCACGGTGAAATAAATTCTTCCGCCCCACAACGTCGCCAACCAGTTGAAGATCTTGATGCCGGTTGGGACGGAGATGACCATTGTGGCAAAGACGAAAAAGGTATTGGCGCCCGCACCCATGCCGACCGTGAACATGTGGTGCGCCCACACGCCAAGGCTGATAAAGCCGATGCCTACCGACGCCGCCACCATCGCCGGATAACCGAAGATGGCCTTGCGAGAGAACACAGGGATGATTTCGTTGGCAAACGCGAACGCCGGCAAAACGAGTACGTAGACCTCGGGATGGCCGAAGATCCAGAAGAAGTGCATCCACAGAACGGCCGAGCCGCCTGCCTGCGTATCGAAGAAGTGCGAGCCAAGATAGCGGTCCATCGTCAGCATGATCTGCGCCGCCGTCAGCGGACTGACCGCAACGAAGACCAGGCCGGACATCACCAGGTAGAGCCATACCAGCAGCGGCATTCGGCCCATCGTCATGCCTTTGCATCGCATGCAGAGGGTGGTGGTCACGATGTTGAGCGCAGTTCCGATCGATCCGACACCGCTTAGAAAGACTGCCAGTGTCCAGTAGTCCGTGCTATGACCGGGTGAGAACACCTTCTCTGTCAGAGGCGCATACGCGAACCAGCCGACGTCGGGAGCCGACCCCGCCGCGTAGAGTCCGCTTGCACCGAAATAGCTGAAGTACAACAGGAGGCCACCAAAGGCGGAGATCCAGAAGCTGAACGCATTGAGCCGTGGGAACGCCATATCGCGCGCACCGATCATCAACGGGATGAGGTAGTTGCCAAAGCCAAACAGGATCGGCATGCCGACAAAGAACACCATCGTTGTGCCGTGCATGGTGAACAGTTGATTGAAGACCTGAGGCGACACAAAATGATTGTTGGGGATCGCGAGCTGAATGCGGATCAACATTGCTTCGATTCCCGCGACGATAAGAAAGGCCAGCGCGTACGCGATGTACATCAGGCCGATTTTCTTATGATCAACTGTCGTCAGCCATTCATACACGACATTCAGTTTTGTGCGGCTTGGCTGAGAGGCCAGCGACACATCGATCTCTTCCATTACAGGAGTTGTGGTCATACTTTAAATCTTTCCGGTAAAGGGTTAGTGAAGCTGTGTAAGGTAGGCCGTAATCACGTCCAGATCGTGAGCGTTCAAGTGCATCGACGGCATCAGCGAACCAGGCTTCATCGAATTGGGATTCTCGATCCACCTTCTCAGGTTCTCTGGCGTATTTTGAATCGGCCCGGAGGCGATCGTGTCTCTGCTCGCCAGATGCGTTAGATCTGGCCCAAACCGCCCCGTCGCTACGGTGCCCTTGACGGTGTGGCAGTTGATGCAGGCGTTGTGCATGAAGACGATCTGGCCCTCTGCAGCAGCAGGGTTTCCGGGGAATTCCTGCTGCGCGGGTTTTTTCTGCTGGCTGGCCCAAGCGGCAAACTCCTCAGGAGTCTGCGCATATACGCGCAACAACATCTTCGCGTGCTGAACTCCGCAGTACTGCGCGCACTGGCCGAGGTAAAGACCAGCCTTCTCCGGATCGATCCACATGGTGCTAATGCGGTTTGGAATCACGTCGGTCTTGCCTGCAAGGCGGGGCACCCAAAAGCTATGGGCTACATCGGCAGACGACATCGAAAGATATGTTGGCTCAGGCTTCGCTGGATCGCTGACAGGGATGTGAAGTTCATTGGCCGTGATGATTCCCAGCTTTGGATATCGATACTCCCACCAGAACTGGTGACCGATGACGGTCACGTCCATCGTATTGTTGGGCTTGGGTATAGCCTGGGTATCCAGGATGACTCGCGTGGTGGTGAGGAACAGCATCACCACGATCAGGATGGGAATCACTGTCCAGGAGAGCTCGATCTGATTGCTGCCGTATATCTGCACGGGCTCGCGATCGGGATCTGTGGGCCGATACCGATAACGGATCAGTGCATAGAGCAACAGGCCGCCAACAAGAAGAAATATGGCTAGCGTGACAGAGAGCACCAACATCGAAAGCCCGAACACTGAGTGGGCTGGTGTCGCGGCCGGCGAGAAGATGCTCGTAGGAGATTGCGCAAACGCCGCGCTGGCAAACACGAAGAAGCTGCACCCCACCACCCCCGGGAGAGGAATTATGTTTTCCGGCATGTCGCTCGAACTATCTCCTGGCTTCGATTCATCGTCGCTGTTCTTTAACTGCTGTAGATTCCTCAATAAGGATGAGGGATAGGAACCGCACTCGTATTTTTGATTCTCCCTGAAGTTATTTCAATCTTCTGGCTGTTTAGTGACTCGACCGTTTAGTTCGTCCTGGTGCAGGTGAATCTGGGCCTCCCGATCGATTTCAGGAACGTGCTTATAGAGACGGCTGACTGACAATTCAATGTTCCCGGTCAGGATAGGAGTGATAAAAACTGTGATACATCCTTTGTGTCCGGTGTGGTAACAGCGGCGACCATCAAGAGTGATACCCTAAAAAGGGTGGGAATGCATACACCCGTTAGGGTGTATAGCGAACTGCTTCTCACGGATTCGTCAAATCGAAACTGTGCTGTTAGCTGATTTTTTGGGATCAGCTCAGCCCATGTTCTTTACCCCTGATCGACGTTGTCTCTGTTATGTTTCTGTCGCGGTGGACATTTCGGGATCACCTTTCAATTTCCACCTTAGATCTATCTGCATTGAGATGCCATGACAGAAATACGTCAATTTATGTCATGGCATCTAGGCACGATAGCTCTGGGCCAAGGGCGTTTCGTCCCGCGTGAATTTGCGGCCCGTAAACGAGTCATCGACTTGAATGGCAGGACCAGGCAACGCTTCCGGTTCGTCATCCGCTCCTCCATAACTTTGCAGATGTCCCGACATTTCAGCTTTGCGCGAACAGGTGTGACCTTCTCTATCCTTCGGACGGTGCCGACGAGCAGTCGCAGGGCCTGGGTGGATGAGCCTCATTCACCTTACCGAAACGAGACAAGAGAACGCAAAATCATTGTCCGCCTCCGAAGCGGCGCTGTCCGCCGATATGCTTTAGCCAGAGCCAAGGGCATATGTGAAGGGTGCGATAACCCAGCTTCTTTCATCGCGGCTTTCGGAGAACCGTATCTGGAACCGCATCACATCCGTCGTCTTTGACGGAGGCTCGGATGATCCTCGGTATGTAGCGGGCGGTTGTCGTTCATAGGCCACGTTTATGGGGCATTTGCCGATCTGCAAACTGGCGAAGCTTTGCATAGATACGCGGCCTTCGGCGATCACCAGAGGATGTACAAGGCGTTCGGTGGCGCAGCCGCGGTTCGATCAGGACTTGGTCGGAGTCAGGCGCTGGGGTAAGGTGCGGTTTGCCGACTACACAGGCTAATCTCAAGTTGCTTGCGACCAAAGGATGGATTATCAACACTTGTTCAGTGGACAACCATATTAATTACGCCTCCTTTCGGTGGTCCGCTCGCGAGTTCGAAAGTGGCTTTTGCTTCAATGTGCACGGCACTAAGGCTTGAACTCCGACCAGAAGGAATCGCGGTCTGCGTCATTGAACCAGGTTCGATCAATACGCCGGCAGTACAGAAGACGCTGGGTGGAGTGGAACATACTATCGCGGGACTGCCGGCGGAGGGCGCTACGTGTTATGGTGCGGCCCATGCGGCGGATGGTTCAAATCTTCACGAAACATGAGCGCGCTGGAAGTCCGCCGGAGACACTAGCGGAAGTGGTAGAGCGCGCGCTGACGGATAAACATCCACAAACGCGCTATCTGGCAGGCAAGGATTCAATCAAACTGACGATGCTCGCGCGCGTTCTTCCCGAAAAGCTGCTGGACATCGCGGTGCTGCAGAATTTCGGACTGCTAAGGCCAACACACTGACACAGAGGTGAATGAACATGCGAATGCCATCGGGCAAAGCTGCTCACGCACGCGTACTTGCCTCCGGTCCAAATTGGGAACCGTTGTTAGAACTTCCTTAATGGTGCGCCGAGAAGGATCATCTTCAACGCATCGAGGACGCATCGCTGGGCAGGGTTTGCACGAGGGCCGGCGATATTGAAGTCGCTTGATCCTCAAGGCCTGTCGATGTCGCGGCGTCTAGCATAAACAAACAGCGTATTAGCCGACGCTATAAGCACGCTCAACACAACAGTTCCGACGACGAGAGATGCAAGAGCATGCCCCGCACGTCTCGGAGACGACGTAGTCCAGCCCGCACAGGTTAAGAATCGGTGAGCCGTCTCACCCGCGCACTATGCGACGGCGGGAATCGTGTCAATGTTCTTCGAAGTTGAAGTTCCGACCACTTAGACTCTTTGAGCGCCCGCTCAAATCCTCGTTCTGAGACAATTCGGCGTACCGGTGAAAAGGGCCGGCGCCGCCCATTCTGCGTCATTCGTATCTCACACATTCCAAGAGAGTTGAAAGGCTGCCCCAAATCATCAAAGACATTGCACGACCAATACGCGACCACTCCTGAAAAGTTTCCGAAATAGCGACGCCAAGCGAAAGATTACTGACAAACTCGGAAGTTCACGCATAACCCGCAAACTCCATTTTATAAAAACCGGGCTCGATGGCGGCACATTGGCTACGATGACACATGGGAGCACCCCAGACCTCCACGCGATCTCCTATCAGACTGCTGGTCGTTATTCGAGCCGCGTCCGCCTGTTGGGTCAGGAGGTCAACCCAAAGCATTTATTATTCACCACGGCTAAGGTCTGCCCAGAGTGTGTTGCCGAGAAAAAATTCATAGAAGCACACTGGGACCTCAAGCTTATGGTGGGCTGCCCGGTTCACCGTCGCTTGGCGGCAAGGGTGACTTCTCGAACCGCCGTGTACGGACCCGTATGCGCGCTGGTGTGGCAGGGGTCGGCAGGAAACTGCCGCCCCTATGCCGATCAAACACGGTTCAAGTCAACGAAAGGAACCGAGACTCAAGTTATAGCGGGTCATGCGACCCAGCTGTCATCGGATCTGTCCTCGGTCTAAGAAGGGATTAATTCTGTCGGTTTTTATGACAACTGAAGCGGTCCTTGAAAGTTCGTGAGATCCGGAAAAACACTGCTAATTTGATCCGACGTCAAGCCCATCCAAGAACCGATGCCGGCGGTCATTTGCGTGACCGATGTTGTTGGGATCCAGATTCCCTGAGTTCCCATGTCTGAATCGCCTCCTAAATCGAGGTCAGGAAAATCACCAACGATACGACCTCCGGTCAGGCCGCCGCCAATGATGATTTGATGGTTGCCCCAGCCGTGGTCGGTTCCTAGATTCATATTGCTCTGCATAGTCCGGTTGAAATCAGAGTGCGTGCATACCATGACCTGATCTGTCAGCCCCATCTCATCTAATGCATCCATAAATGCGCCTAGATTGGCGTCAAGATCAGACAAATTAGCGGCTTGGTTTGTGATTAGTTGCTGATGATGGTCATAGTTTCCTTGAGCGCAGTAGAACAACTGCCGTGACGCGCCTATGATCGAACGCCCGTTAATAATCTGCGCTATCATCTTCATGCTGGCTCCGAAAGCGCTCGTAGAGAATTTTGCATTTAAAGTCGGACCATATCCAGCCGCTTTTAGCAACAGAGCTTGTTCTTCCATTGAAGACTTACGTAGACGGGCTACTTGAGAAACGATCAAATTGCTGGATTGTGCATCGCTCTCCGCGATTGTCTGAACGGCAGCCTGTAACCCTGAAGGGATAGCAATCGCGCCTCCGCCCTGCGACTGCACCGCTACACCTTGCACTGAGTGGCCGACAGTGAAGATTGAACTCCCAGACGCGCTAAACGCAGGAGGCAGACTACCGGAATCTCCCGAGAGAACGTCTGCGATGCGACCTCCCCATCCTGAGTCAGGGAGAGCAACAGTAGTCGCACTCTGCCACTGAGCTACCCCGGCGGGATGCGAGAGAAGAGCCTGTGGCTGAAGTGATTCGCTATTGAGTAACTGTGCTTTAGTCAGTTTCTTAACTAGAGGTCCTACGTTAGCAACCACAAGCGCCTGTCGCTTGTTAAATCGTCTTGCCACGTTAACCAAAGAAGGATGTAGACCCAAGGTGCCTAAGCTTGAATTTGCTGTCCCATCTAATGGAAGAGGCGCCGACTGCGATAATGCAACCTTACCTCGGAGTTGTGAGTATTGCTGATAGACATGTGTATCGATGGGCACAATCATGTTGTTCCCATCGTTTCCGCCGGTGAGCGCAATCACTAGAACAGCCTTGTATTGTGGGCTTGATAGTTGAGCGAATGCTCTAATGGACAGCTCATTCGACCAAAGCGGCATTGTTGCGGCTGCTATTCCGGCGCGATTGCTGAGCTTGAGAAAATCCCTTCTCGTAATCATGATCAACTCCTAGTGAGATACCGTGTAGTTATCGCTATTCAGGGCAAGAAAGATCGCTGATTCCGCAGGTAACATCGGATCGGTCGTCTGAAGTTTGCTGCAGTAATCTGCAATGAATTGCTGTTCCTCCGTGGACATCTGACCGTGGTAAACCAAGTGGTTTAGAGCGTCAACCAAGTCAGGAACAGTCGTGAAGTTTTGATAAAGCCAAGACGATTTCGATAGCCCGGTAAACCCGCCCTGTTGCCCAGTAATCATGCCCCACAGTATTTGGCTTCGATTGATCAGCGTGATATTGTTCATAATCTGAAATTCAGGACTATTAATCGTTGTCCCAGGAATTCGATAGGAAGGACTGTAGAATCCAAAAACAGTCGGTGCATTGTAGATACACTCTGACAAGGCACAGGGCAGATAGGAAGGCTGAACGTCAGTGCTCGTCCAGCCGGTGATATTCATGGCAAACATCTCAAAGAGGTAAGGTTCCTGGAGAAATCCGTCCGTGGAACTCGGCTCTGTGTCTCCGGCCCTGGCTTCAGGGTCTAGCAGGATTGCCCTCACCACTGCCGAGAGATTTCCTCGTACACCTCGGCCATCATCTTTGAAGACTGTAACGATCCTCTTTACGTATTCAGGTGAGGGATCGCTTTTAACCAGACGCTGAATTAGGATTCGACTTACGAACGGCGGAAGGTTTGGGTGAGCAAATATTGCATCAAGCGCCATGGCGCGGTCTTGAGACGCTGTTTGCCCCGCCGGTAGAGTGACATTTCCGAATAGCTGCTTTTGCCCCTTGTCATGTTGGTTCTCGTTCGCTACAAGTGGGGCGCTCCAGTCGACACCGTAGAATGTGTAGCCAGGATCTCCGGATGGAGGATAATTCCATCCGGTGAACACGCGAC
Source organism: Edaphobacter modestus (assembly GCF_004217555.1). Classification (GTDB taxonomy): domain Bacteria; phylum Acidobacteriota; class Terriglobia; order Terriglobales; family Acidobacteriaceae; genus Edaphobacter; species Edaphobacter modestus. Next base: position 2,557,511 of record NZ_SHKW01000001.1, on the reverse strand, counting down.
TAAGGTCGAGAATCGTGGTCTGATCGTAAGCAGGGTTAGGTGAACCATTAAGGTCGGTCTGGACCGTTCCGTCATCATTAAGCATCGCGGTTCCGATGGTGAACAATTGGAGGAGCTCACGAGCGAAGTTCTGATTAGGATGTACGCTTGGATCTTTAGGCGCTGCATTGCCCGCCAAGGTTAGCAGTTGTGCTATCGAGACATCCGACGAAACATCGGTCAATAGGTCTCTGAAGTTCCCTGTAGCGTCTACCTCCATCTTTGCTTCAAATGGGTAGTTAGATGACTGCGCGGATATACCGGCACGAATTAAAAAGGTCTGCAGAGCCCAGGCAACTCTCATGCGCAACGGATTCGATCCCAGCACAGACCTCTCTATTATGGTGATGATCCCGCGATCCGTTGACTTGTACGGCTGCACCGGCATCGATTGCTGCTCTGTGATGAATGCATCAAGGCCGACGGTCTGGACGTGCTGAACTAAATCAGGACGTGGCCCGAATCCGGCCTGAGTGAGAAATCGAGCGGCCGTGTCAAATGATGTTGCTGTTTGAGCGATTGGAATCTGAATCTCGGCAAGGTCGGCTGAGGTGCTCTTGGAGAAGAGTCGAATCTTCGCGGTACCCGTATGCCATGGCGGAAGAAAGCCAATAGCAGAAACAGAGGTATCTGATGACGATGCGACTGAGAGAGGGCGGTCGTCGATAGTCGCGCCAACATCCCCGGAAAACTGTAGGCCGGAAATAGTTAGATTAACCGCTCCACCTGTGACAATGGATGGCGAGACAGACAATGGCTGTAGGGTCACCGGTAATGGGATCGCGCTGCTGGCGCTAGGTCCTGGATCCGGATTGCCAACAGTGATGTTGAGTTGCAATGCTGTTTGCGCGGGAACGACAACGGTAGCCTGGAGGCTTCCTGAGTTTATGAATGTGGTCGGAACGGCATTGCCGTTGACAAGGACTGTGGAATTGCGAACGAACTTACTTCCACTAACGGTGATTGTGCTAATCGGCATACGAATAACATTTGGCGCAACATTCGACACAATCGGGACTGGGTTCGTTATTTGAACTTGATGTGTAAACGTTTTGGCTCCCACTACGTAACTGATAGAGATTGAGTTTGGCTGAGGAACGGTAGCGGGCGCTTGAAAAACGCCATTCTGATCGATTGTTCCGTTCGTCGATGCGCCAACGACCTTCCATTGCCCTTGACCTGCATCGGCCCCATCCATCCTGAACGTAATGGTCTCGCCTGCGCGAACAGTTTCGCTTGTTGCCGATATCGTCGAGGACGAGGATGTTCCGGACGAGTTACCTGCGCATCCGATTATTCCTAGCGAAGCCCCTAGACATACTCCGAGACAGAAAGCTGCCGATTTCAGCGTTGCCTTCAATCGGCTTAGATCTGCTGAGTCGTCGCCAATATAAGTCTTCATGGGACTAGATATCGGCGTTGCAATATTGAGAAATAGCTATGTTCTGGAATAGGTCGAACTCGCGAAACGAATCACGACGTAACGCGAAGATCTACTGGTGTGGATGCCCGGGAGAAGTTTTCAACTTTTGAAGCTCTTGGAGAGCTTATCAGGAACTAGATGCTGCTACGAGACCGACAAAATTGGGCCTTCGAACTCATCACTTACACCATATTCCTTGAGCTTGCGGTAGAGAGTCGTCTTGCCGATCCCAAGCAGCTTAGCCGCCAAAATCTTGTCACCATTGAGCATACGTATAGTTCCCAAAATTGCTTGCTTCTCCATCTCTGCGATCGGAACAATATGGCCACTGTTAGACGAAGAGCTTTTATAGTCCGGCTGCGCAATAGTTTCTACGGCCGGCTCTATCGTCAATTCTTCCCTGAGAGGAACCTCAAGATCCTGTAGTGAGATCGGAAGATCGTCTAAGTTTAGTGTCAGTCCATTCGATAACACCCATGCTCTCTCGATTGCATTTTCGAGTTCTCGGACGTTACCTGGCCAATCGTACTTGACCAACGCACGCAGGGCCTCATCGGATACTGTCCTTTCTACGCCAGCTTCCTTCTCAGCCTTGGCCATGAAATGAACAACTAACAACGGAATATCGTCTCGGCGTTCGCGTAGCGCAGGCATCTTTAAGTTAACAACATTCAATCGGAAGAACAGATCCTTGCGAAACTTTCCTTGCTCTACCATTGCCGCCAAATTGCGGTTTGTCGCTGCGAGCACACGGGCAGAGATAGGCCTGGCTTGCGTGCCGCCCATCGGCCGAACCTCTTTTTCCTGTAGTGCACGCAGAAGCCTAGATTGCAGATCCAGTGGGAGCGCTCCGATTTCGTCAAGAAAAACAGTTCCTCCACTAACGGAAGCTAACAACCCTTCTTTTGCGCAATCCGCCCCTGGGAATGCACCTCTCACATGCCCGAACAGCTCGCTTTCAATCCAAATTGGAAAGGGGGAACTACAGTCAACCTGAACGAACGGCTTCGCCACGTTCGGTCCGTTGAAATGAATGGACCGAGCCACGACTTCCTTTCCCGTGCCGCTCTCACCCAGAATCAGAACAGGGTGAGTCGAAAACGCAACCTTCGATAAGATCCTGTATAGCTTCTGCATCTCCGAAGAGCGACCTACGAGTCCATCCGTGTTCGTCTGGGATCGCAGCTTTTCGCGTAGCAGCCGACTCTCTCGATCAAAGTGCACTCGCTGCCCCGCACTCTTGAGTACAGCGGTCAATTCCTCTAGTGCAAACGGCTTCGTCAGGTAATCACGGGCCCCAATTCTCATCGCCTCCACTGCGGAGGAAACCGTTGCGTAGGCAGTCATCACGACCACCGCCGTATCTGGATAAAGAACTTTCGCCTTTTCGAGTAAGGCTAGACCGCCGCCGTCGGGAAGCTTCAAATCCAGCAACAGGAGATCGACCTTCTGGTTTTGCAGTAGCATCTCACCTTCAGCCAGTGTGCCGGCTTCTGACACGTGAGCGCCTTTTTGTGCCAAAACATGGCAGCAAGCCGTTCGCATTTGCTGATCATCATCAACCACCAGGACATGCAGGGGAGCACACTCCGTTATGGCGGGTCCGACCAAGCGTTCGCTAGCTTCCTTGGCTATGCAATTATTCGAATTTTTCAAGGAAACTGTTGATGATTCGTATAATCGGGCAGCCGCATCTTTCACCAGCATATTTCTCTTCCTCTAACTACTCTGTGCGATACGTCGCGGTGCACATCCATTCGTCTACCCCTATGCTGCGTTTGCCCGATTTTCAAACCAAGTCACTGAAACCCTGGTGCCACAACCGGGATGGCTGTCAACCTCGACGCACCCCCCAGACTTGACAGCCAATTCACGTACGATGCGCAACCCGAGTCCACGCCGATGTGTTTTCGAATGCCAGGCCAAACCACGCAATCTATCTAGAGCTGATTTGCTCATACCTGGCCCATCATCCCGCACCGTCATAACGACCCGCCGTCTGCCGTATTCATCCCTATCGATGCTGCCTTCAATGGTCACAGAAATCATGCCGGCCATCGGCGTCACTGCAGCAGCATTTTTAACAAGATTTACCAAGATGCGTTCGATAGTTTCGCTTGAAACGGGAATGGGATGGGACGCATTCGGACCAACAGTAACGTGAACAGGCCGCCTAATTATTCGAGACAAAAGGCCTCTGTAGTTGTTCACGACTTGTGGAAGAACCGCGCTCTCACTGTTGTTAGTCGATTGTCGAGTATATCCAGCCAGTCGCTCGATCAAGATGTTGCTACGTTCAGCGAGTAGTCGGATCTCTTCTGCATACGGCCGGTATTCGTCCGACAGCACACCCGGACCAGATAGCAATTCCGCATATAGGCTAAGCGCGCCTAAAATATTCCCTGCGTCGTGCGCTAAGCCCACCCCCTCTGCCACTCCATCAGCCGACCTGGTTCGGCAAAAGTCGGATTGATCGGGCCCTTTGAACAATTCCAGTGTCGATATAGAAAGACCTTGAGAAGACGTACAACTCTGGGATGCCAGCATTTCAAAACTCCGCGAATTTGTTTTTGTTACCAAAGTTTCCGCGTGTGCGTAATTTTTACGCATAACTTGGTAGTTTTTACGAGGTCTATATACTTTAGTAATGCCTGTTCCCACTCTAGATCAAGTCTTTTGGCGGGCATTAGTTCCAATTTGGAACTCCGTTATAAGCACTCAATTGAATGGACATTCACGCTCACCTGGCGGATTATCGGCCAAATTCGATGATTGAGTTAGGAAATCCTCCATAGGTGCAAGGATTAAAGAAGGAAGCTGCGAGAATCTTATGACCCGAAAGTTGCAGGCTCAATCCTCCCAGACAGGGTTAATAGAACCCTGAATCTGGCCTCTTACCTCCACTCACTTCTATTCCGATTCAGCTGTAGATCCCAAAATAGCCACGGAGACTAGTGATCAAGAAATTCGCGATCAAGCCGATATCCGAGTCATCGAGAGCGGGAGGGCGAAATCGTGCATTCGACTCTGGTCAAGATTCACATCGTCTTCTGCTTGACGCTGAACGGATTTCCGTCGCGAGCACAGCAAACGCTGATGCCGCCAAGACTGGCGAATGGAGAAGATCGTCTGTGTGCCGATATTCCAAGGGCGACATCAGATAAGCGGCGCAGTTGCGTCGTAAGGGTTGCATCGGATGGCGTTCCATTGTCCCCGTTTAGGGCAAAGCCGTCTGCAGCGGAGACGGTACACAATGACGAACTTCCCAAGACTCATACCGCAGGAAGCGCATTCGGCATTGTCAGGTCGTCCGTCAATGTAGAAGCTCCACATACCCAGCAAGACAGTAACGAAGGGTTTGAGCGTCGAATAACGATGGACGAGATCAAGACTTCCGCCGGCACCTTCGGAGATCCATCGCGCTTTATCCAAATGTTACCCGGTGTTGTCTCCGACAATGACCAACGAAATGATTTTCTGGTTCGCGGCGGAAACCCCTCAGAGAATCTTTTTGTCATCGACAATATAGAAATCCCTTCTATTAATCAGCTTGCTCTCTCAGATACCACCGGTGGTTTTGTATCGATGATCGACAATGCCGCCGTCAGACATATGACACTCCATACGGATGCTTATGACAGCAAGTTCGATCAGCGCTTGTCGTCTGTATTGGAAATATCGACACGCCCCGACGGTCCGGTGGAAGCCCACTCCACAGCTGAATTAGGTCTGGCCGGAGTAGGTGGGTCCACAACTCTTCCTTGGAGTCGAGATGGATCGCTCTTCATTTCTGCAAGGCACAGTGTGCTCCATTTACTAACCAACGATATTGGACTGAACGGTGTGCCCATATATCAAAATGAGCTGATCCGGGCTGGCGATCGGATCAGTGAAAGGGACAATTGGTGGGGGTTGTCGTTGACAGGTATCGATTCAATCAAGATTAGCCCGAGTGCAACAAACGCTTGGGAGACCAATCCGTTCGATATCGAATATCACGGCTGGAGGAATGCAACCGGGCTCAACTGGCAACATCTGTTCTCGACTAAATCATTCGGAATTGTGAGCATTGCCAATTCGCAGCAATCACAACGAATGCTTCAAACGGATCAGCTTCAATCGAACACGACTGTCTACAACGAGAAAACAAGCGACGGAATCACAACACTCAAGTACGACGGGATGGCACAGGTAGCTCCGTGGCTCACACTTACCGCAGGCGTGAGAACCAGCCTCGATCGCATGAATTATAGGATCGAGCAGCCTATCGGTCTGCAGAATCCTTACAGTGAAAGTCCTCTTCCAATGGACAAGACTTCACTGAACCGAAGATTCACTACAGCTAGCACAGCCGAATATACCCAGGCATCTTTTTTGCTTCCGTTTCGAACAAAAATTGTCGTTGGGCAAAGGCTAACCCATTGGGCACTCGGAGGGCATACAGAATGGACACCCAAGATTCTGGTCGCAACCCCCATTCAGAGTCGATTAGTACATGTGGGTTACGCTGAATACGCTCAAGCTCCTCCTACCCTCTATCTGTTAAATTTCGATAACCAGCAGCGTTTGAAGCCTATGCGCGTCCAGCAGGTTACAGGCGGGACAGACGTCATAAACAATCGGCATGTACAGGCAACGCTAGAGCTCTATCAAAAGAGATACTCAGCCTATCCCGTTGCAATCAACTATCCGCAGTTATCGATGGCAAACATAGCAGACACATTTGGACAGGCCTTTCTGATGTTTCCAATGATAAGCAAAGGATACGGCTTAGCTAGGGGAATAGAGTTCTCTCTGGAAGCTAGAGCTTCTTCTAGGATTCGACTGACCAGCACACTAACATACGCACGAAGCTGGTATAGCGGTCTCGATGGTGTGCTGCGAAAGGGTAATTTCGACCTTCCAGTTGTCGTCAACCTCGGGGCTATATGGACCATCGGTCACGGCACGCTAATGACAACTCGCTACAGTGGTGCGTCCGGGCGTCCCTATACCCCCGACAATTTGGCACTGAGCTTTGCGCAGAATCGGGACGTTTACGATCTGACGAAAATAAACTCCGTTAGAGCCTCTGCATACAGTCGATTGGATTTCCGAGTCGAAAATAGCAAACGCTTCCGTCACGGAACGATGACGTCGCATGTTGGACTCCAAAACGTCTTAGGTACCAGTAACTTTTATTCAAATCAATGGAGACCGAGATGCCCCAAGTGCGGAGTTCTACAACAAGACCAAATGCCGCGATTTCCAGATGGTGGAATTGAGTATCAATTTTAGGACGATCAAAGGCAACAGAACGACCTGAAATTGCGATTCTGGACTGACACCGCATAATTGAGTCGTTCTTATGCTTTCAGACACACCAACTCGGACCATGGCTCCCCTCAAAGAGGATCCTGTCCCTTGAGCGGCAAATCTCGCTGCTGTCGGAAGCACCCAACCTGCGAAGCGAGCACGAATTAATGACGGCAGGCGTCGAGAACCTTTCTGATTTGGAACGATGGAATTGATCTGTTTAGGCGGTTGGCCTGCTGCAGCGTGCACCTTGGCTCCTTTGCGCCGCTTGGCACCATCGTATCCGGCCCGCGCCCCCGACTCCGGCGTGGACTGCAGCGTCCGGCTGTCCACCACCATCGCCGTGGGCTGCGGCTTGCGCTCGGCAAGCTCGCGCAATAGAGAGCGCAGGTCCTCCACCATGATCTCGAAGCATCCGGCACCGATCCAGCGCCGCGTCTGCTGGTACACCACCGGCCACGGCGGAAGATCGTTCGGCATCATCCGCCAGTGCGCCCCAGTCTTCACCAGCCAGCGCACAGCGTTGAACACCGCCCGCAAACGGTGCGACCGCTGCCGAGCGTCCTCACGGCACAACGCCAGATAGGGCGCCACAAACGACCACTCCTCATCCCTCACATCGCTCGGATAACCAACCTGACCCTTATTCCCCATCCAACTATGCTGCGCGATGACAACAACACAATCACTGCCTTCCTACACATGAGAACTAAAGTTATTAACAGCCTCTAAGCGTTTTCATCGAGGCGGGTTGGGATCTATATCGCACAGGGGGAGCCGCAACATCAGCAACAGCGGACGACACGGATACACGGTGCTAGACGGGTGGTGGTGAAACCGGTAAGTTGTTTCCACATCATCACACGCCGCTCGATCCGTTCATCCTATGGAGCGCTGTCGGAATGCGAACCTGCGCGGGTGGGCGTCCTTGAAAATCTTCGGCACAGTAGAATAGCGAACCTCAACGTGAATGTGCAGCAGTTCGGAACGCTTGAGGAGATCAAAGAAGCCCTTTGAAACTTGGCGACAAACATACAACGAGGGGCTGTCTTCGCGGATACTCCCATCTGCTGATGTGATGATCAAGATCTTCACCGACCAAGCTAAACCAAAGATGCAATCTATCTGTGGCTCACAGCTATTGGCCGCGCAAGAGAATGCGACAATGCCTTCAGAGGACGTGGTTCATTGATTGCGATCATTGTGCCACAAAAGAGCCTAACGACGTTCTCGGCCATATTTTTTGAGGGCGGGACTGTAACCATTTATCCGCCAAGATCTGGGACGAAGCAAAGACACTTGAGCGACCAATATGGTATACAGCTAAACTCGTCCAAGAGTTCCAGAACCGTGAATCCTTTCGCGAACCGACTATTAATTCTGCTAATATCCACCCTGTCAAATATCCGCTACATTCTTATTACATCGCGGGAGCGTTAGTCTCCACCTATTTTCCGTTCCGAGCAATGATTGAGAGGCCTGTTCGTGTAGCTGGTAAAGATTATGCCCAATTTGGCAGCTGTCCCGTCACTGCTGTTGGCTGACGACAATCCCGTTTTCCTCCGAGCTCTCATCGAGATACTTGAGCCGGATTATGAAGTGGTGGCAGCGCTACATGAGGGCGCAGCGGTACTGGATAAGGTCACCGCACTCTGTCCTGATCTTGTCATTTTGGACATCTCTTTAGGTGACATGACTGGCTTGGAAGTGTTAAGACGCGTCAAGGCAGCTGGTTGTACCGTAAAGGCCATCTTCGTAACCGTGCACGAAGACATCGATTTCGTGAATGCTGCCTTTGACATTGGTGCGTCGGGCTATGTGTTTAAGTCTCGCGTAAGTGAAGATCTTCAAAGGGCGATAAGTACAGTTATCAAAGGAGGTCGATTCGTCTCTGGAGGTTTATCGTTACCCCCTCAAGCCGAGAAGTAGTCTTTTTGAACGCTCCGTGTATTCCTCTCCAAAGATATGGTAGTGGGGTTATGTGCTTGCCTCACCACTACTTGGAAGTTGCCAGCGATCCACTGAGGAGTCACTTAATAGACTTGGCGCTCGTTTTGGACGGCTATGACTCGGGCGGTGGTCGTCGGAAGAGTCTCAGATCGCTGAGATCTACTGCCTCCGACAATATGCCCGGAATTGCTTGTGAACAGGGGTATTCTGTCCAATACAGTGCCCCCCCAATCGTGTTGGTACACAAACTGAACCCTTTCAGTCAGCCAAGAGATTGCACCGGCCTCTGAATTTCAAGCATCTTGTGTATCGAATAACTAGAACTTTTTCTAGTAGTGCAAACAGGAAGTTTCCAGTAATTTATAGGGCTAAGCGGTCAATATATTTTTCATAAAGTTCGCAATCATTTGTGCTGGCTGTCTCTACGAGAGAGGAAATATGAAAAGAAGAATGCTGTTCGCTGCAATTCTGCTCTTGCTCACCGTCTTTCCTAACGCTTCTAGCGCACAAAGTAACGAACCGAGCTTAGATTCCTCGATCGAGTCGCTCCGAGCCGACTTGCGAGCAGACAAAGTCGCTATCATTACGCAGGCCATGCAATTAAATGATCAGGAGAGCAAAATCTTTTGGCCCGTGTATCGCAGGTACGAAGCCGATCTTGTTAAGGTCAACGACCAGCGGGTAGCACTGATCAAGTCGTACGCTGACAAGTTCCCCTCCATAACCGATGCCGACGCAAAAGGCATGATCGATCAAAGCCTCGACTTTGAATCCCAGCGCACAAACATTAAGAGGAAGTACGCCAAAGAATTCCAGAAGGCTGGACTTTCATCTTTAACCATCGCTAAGTTTCTACAGCTTGAGCATCGACTAGATCTTTTGGTTGACTTGAAGATTGCCTCCGCGCTTCCACCTCTGTTGGTCAAACCGGCCGACCAATCTACGGCTCCAAATCAGTAGATCCGCCCAAATCCTGTAGGGGCGCCGCCACGGTCATGAATTAACTCGCGGAGCGCGACCGTAGAAGGAGGCTTGATATGTGCTTTCAAGCAAATGACTTTTCCACGTTCCGGCGCCGGAAGATTTTGTAGCGGCCTTAGACAAGCCACAGGTACGCCAGTGGTACGCGCCCACACAAGACCCGATTGGATGTTCGGGTCCAAGTCTTGAGTGAGGAACAGATTGCCAGGCAAAGGAGAGATCCCCTTGCGGCCGGGCGTCAACAAACTCCAGGCCTGAGCCGCGTGGATCTCCCATTTGCCCCCTCTGGAAGTCTGCGAAAGCAAATCGCAGACGCATCCCGTAGGCGTTGGCGGTAGTTGTGACATTGCCCGGTTGAAAACCCAAAAAATCTGTCTCTACAACACCCAAAACATTAGTACCAAACGCCTTGGTATTTATCTGCACGCCCATCCGTGAGTTCGCTGCGCTAGAAATCGTCTGGCGCCGAGCGCCGAACACAGTGTTGTTGAATGGGATCTCCGCAAAATTGGTTGGTACCCCGCTTGATACAACGTCGGAACGCCAGGCCTGCATGAAATCGAGGAAGCCAATCGGAGTGATCGTTGTGCCCCCGATCTCAAGAGAGAGGGGTGCCTTGATGGGAGCCGAATCCGGAAAGGAGGAACTACCGCTGCCGTGACAACCGGTGCCGGGACGGGTGCCAGCACCGGTGTCGGGACAGGTGCTGAAGCACGGAAGAGCGAACCTACCCTAGATCAAGCAAGGATTGTTGGCGTAATGGTGTTTCGACAGCGACGCTTCATGCCCGAGACGCGTCCGCATCTCTGCGGCCCGGACGGCCCGGACGGCCCGGACCAAGGACCAAGGACCAACGACCAAGGACCAAGGACTATGTGCAGACGATGTAAATACTCCAATTCGAATCAGTTTCCACGTTCCAGATTCATTCCTTAGGAAGATTCTGTTCAGATACCCGGCAATCTGTTGGGCACCCTCAAATAGAGTTTCATCAGCTTGCCGAAGCCAGTCGGACACCTTATCTTGAAATTGTCTCCGTAACAATATGAGTAGAACAAAAAACAATTACTAATTACTATTGTTGACCACGCCGGGCCACGCGTAGAACGAAAACTGACCTGACTGCTATTTCCGCGCGCCCATTCGCGATCTGAACGGGCGCGAGTGAAGAGCATCAGATTTCGAGAGCGCATCATGACAATAGCAAAAATCGAACCACTGCCGAGAAGTGATTTTGACCACAAGGTAGTCCCATGGCAGAACCGACACGCCGACGGCAAGGATTTGCTATCAAAGCAGCGTCTTGGGAGCGCAGCCAGTTTGCATCTGCGGCATGCTTGCCGCGAGCATCCGGCACCACGCGGTTCGAACGACAATCTCGGTGTTGCTGCCCATTTGTATTCCTCACTGGGGTTTCATAATCAGCCATTCGCTGTAGGTTGCCTTGATTTTGCCACTGTCAAGGACAACGGAGTTGCGCAACTAGCACTTTCGCTAGTTGCGGAGCCCTGGTGCAAGAGATTAGATGTGAGGAACTCGGCAAAAGTGCCGCCCAGACCAGCTCGACCATTGTGATAAACACACACTCTCGCTCAGATACGAAAGGACATCAGGCCAAACTGCAAAACGCGATCGCTTTTCTGTAGGTGATCTCGAAAGCGTCTTCCGCCACCCGATAAGCGGTGGACTCTCGATTTTTCGAGAAGGAGTGATCCTAGTCATAAGTCATCAGGTCGCCCGTAATCCGTTCTCAGGGACTCGTCGCATGGCGGTAGGGAGAAGTGAAGGCACCCACATTTCCGAAGAGAGGCACAGATGATCCAAGATCCAGAATCAGCCAGACTAGATGAGGCTCGCATTGCCAAGACACCATGGAAAAAGTGGGGGCCCTACCTTAGCGAGCGGCAGTGGGGGACGGTTCGCGAAGATTACAGCCAGGATGGAAATGCCTGGGACTACTTCACGCATGACCAGGCCCGATCCCGGGCATACCACTGGGGTGAAGATGGCCTTGCCGGTATCAGCGATGACAAGCAGTTGCTATGCTTTAGCGTTGCCCTGTGGAACGGCAAAGACCCCATCCTCAAAGAGCGCATGTTTGGTCTGACGAACAGCGAGGCTAACCATGGCGAAGACGTTAAAGAATATTACTTCTATCTAGACAGCACCCCCACGCATTCCTATATGAAGCACCTGTACAAGTACCCGCATGCGGCTTTCCCTTACGACGATCTGATCGAGACGAACAGAGGGCGCAATCGTGGCGACATGGAATATGAACTACTGGATACGGGAGTCTTCAACGAAGATCGCTACTTCGATGTCTTCGTGGAATATGCCAAAGAGGCTCCAGAAGACCTCCTCATCCAGATCAGCGTGAGTAATCGGGGGCCGGAGCCGGCCACATTGCATGTCCTTCCGACGCTCTGGTTCCGCAACATCTGGACGTGGTGGCCTGGTACACCGAAGCCATCCTTGAAGCAGGTCTCCGGTCAGAAAGGCGCTCAGGCTGTTGCAGCCTCGCACGTCGATCTGGGTGAGCGCTATCTGTACTGCGAGGAAGATGTCCCGTTGCTGTTCACGGAGAATGAGACCAACAACGAGCGTATTTTCGGTACGCCCAACGCGTCTCGTTACGTCAAAGACGGAATCAACAACTACATAGTCAACGGGAATCAGGACTTGGTCAACCCCGAGAAAACGGGAACCAAATCTGCGGCGCACTATCAGTTGAATGTGGGTGCAGGAGAGACAACAACCATCCGTCTACGGTTAAGCGATGCGGCGCCTTCCGCCATCGGCGATCCGTTCAAGAGCTTCGCTCAAATCATGCAGACCCGCCAGCGCGAGGCAGATGAGTTCTATCGCGCCATCACGCCGAAGCGGGTCAGCGAAGACGAGGCCCGGGTTATGCGACAGGCACTTGCCGGGATGCTCTGGAGCAAACAGTATTTCTTCTTCGACGTGGACTTATGGCTCACGGAACATGGCGACGATCCGATGAAGCCGGGCGGACGCTTGATGCGGAACAGCGAATGGTTCCACATGGTGAATCAGCACATCATCTCGATGCCCGACAAGTGGGAGTATCCCTGGTATGCCGCGTGGGATCTGGCTTTCCACACCATTGCTCTCTCCACGGTCGACACGGACTTCGCCAAAGAACAGCTCGACTTGATGCTGCAGGAGTTCTTTCTGCATCCGACCGGTCAGATCCCGGCCTATGAATGGAACTTCAGCGACGTCAATCCTCCGGTGCATGCCTGGGCCTCCATTTTCTTGTACCGGACGGAACAAGCGCTTGGTGGGAAAGGTGACATCGAGTTCCTCAAACGCTCATTTGCCAAACTGACGCTGAACTTCAGTTGGTGGGTGAACCGCAAAGACCGCTTTGGCAAGAATCTCTTTGAGGGAGGTTTCCTTGGGCTGGACAACATCGGCGTATTCGACCGCAGCGCGGCTCTGCCAACCGGTGGCCACCTCGAGCAGGCAGATGGCACCGCATGGGTCGCCCTTTTCTGCCAGAATATGGCGGAGATCGCCATCGAGTTAGCAGCCTACGACCAGTCCTACGAAGACATGGCAATAAAGTTCTCAAACCATTTCATGTGGATCGCCCGTGCCATGAACCAGACAGGGCCGGACGGCATGTGGGACGAGGAGGATGGGTTCTATTACGACGTCCTGCGCCTACCCGACGGAAGTGCCAGGCGGCTCAAGGTTCGCTCCATGGTGGGCCTGCTTCCCCTGTGTGCCACTACGGTAATCGAGCCGTGGCAGCGAGAACGGGTACCGCGAGCAGCGGAGGTCATGTTTGAACGCTTGCAAAGAATGCCTGAACTACGCGAGAGCATTCATGCAACCGGGCCCGGCCACTTCGGGTATGGCGAGCGCGGCATGGCTGCGCTGGTGAATGAGAGCAGGTTGCGCCGGATTCTGACGCGCATGCTAGACGAGAACGAATTCCTGAGCCCTTATGGCATACGAGCGCTCTCCCGCTACCACGAAGAGCATCCCTTTATCGTCCATGTGGAAGGGCAGGAATACCGGGTGAATTATCTTCCGGCTGAATCGGACACAGGCATGTTCGGAGGCAACTCCAACTGGCGTGGTCCGATCTGGATGCCGGTCAATGCGTTGATCATCCGCGCCTTGTTGTCGTTCTATCTTTATTACGGCGACAACTTCAAAATCGAGTGCCCGACCGGTTCAGGCAAGTTGATGAACCTATTCGAGGTCGCCAAGGAGATTGCCAATCGTTTGACCCGAATCTTTCTGCGGGATGAATCGGGCCGGCGACCGGTGTACGGGGGCACGGAGAAGTTCCAGGCCGACCCCCAATGGAAGGATTACATACTGTTTTACGAGTACTTCCATGGCGATAACGGCGCGGGTCTGGGAGCCAGCCACCAGACCGGATGGACTGGCCTGGTCGCCAAACTGATCGAGCTTTTCGGCCGCCTTGATGGTCAGCAGCTTCTGGATGCCGGTAAATCAGGCGCCTTTACGAAGAAGAGTATCCCAGAGGCGGAGAGCATATCGGTCGTACCCTGATTTGCGAAGCCGACGAGGTCGACATACCCGTTGATGAGCTATAATCCGCCACCAAATGCATCGCAAGTAATAGGAGCGATCTAGGGCCAGCGAGAAAACGGATGCAAGGTGGCATGTAAGGCAGGTATTCCCTCAGTACCGGTAAGGAGGGCGAGTGATCTTTCGGTCGTGTCAACAGAATCGTGGTCTTGGCTTTGCTACTACTGTTGCTGCTCTGTTGTTCCTACTGTTGATGATTGGTTGCAAGAAGAACGAAGCGCCGCCGCCGCCAGCGCCTCCCGAGGTCGAGGTGACGACTGTGATCGAGCAAAACGTACCCATCTACAAGGAATGGGTTGCGCAGCTTAACGGTCAAGTGAATGCGGACATTACGCCTAAAGTGCAGGGATATCTACTTCGGCGGAATTACTCCGAGGGTTTTTTCGTTAGCAAAGGACAGCTGCTTTACGAAATCGATCCTCGACCGTTTGTGGCGGCTCTGGATCAAGCGAAGGCGCAGGTTGCGATGGCTGAAGCGCAGAGATCTGAGGCCGACAACAATGTCGTGAGAGACCGGCCTTTGGCGGCTCAAAGTGCGATTCCCCAGAAACAGCTCGACACGGACATTTCGACTCTTGCAGCTTCCACGGCACAGGTTGATGCCGCGAAAGCCAACATGGCACAGGCCGAACTGAACCTCGCGTGGACAAAGGTATATTCGCCTATCGACGGAGTGGCTGGCATATCGAATGCGAATGTAGGCGATTTGGTGGGCACGACCACGAAGATGACGACTGTGTCCCAGGTCAATCCTATCCGGGCCTACTTCAACCTCAGTGAAAGAGATTACCTCGGCGAAGCGCAAGCGATTTCACGGCTGATTCGAGGAGCCACGCAGCGAGGCCCCGCGTTCGAGATCGAGTTCATTCAGGCCAATGGGGAGCCGTTCCCGGCGAAGGGAAAGATAACGCTGGTGAACCGCGAGATCGCGTCTTCGACGGGCACCATTCAGCTTGCCGCCGAGTTCGCGAATAAGGATGGCATTCTTCGCCCCGGAGGCTTTGGTACTGTGCGTATCGAGACCGGCACCAGCAAGAATGCCTTGCTGGTGCCACAGGCAGCGGTGATCGAAGTTCAGTCGATGTACCAGATCGTTGTGGTGACTCCCGACAACAAGGCGAATTTCCGTCCCATAAAGGTTGGAGAGCGGGTCGGGACAAACTGGATCATCACCGAGGGGATAAAGCCGGGAGAGAAGGTTATCGTTCAGGGCTTCATGAAGGTGCGACAAGGTACCCCCGTCACTCCGAAGCCTTATGTGGTTGCATCCGCGCCGGGGAGCAACTAACCATGTCGAAATTCTTTATCAACCGGCCGATCGTCGCGATCGTTATCTCGATCCTCATGGTCCTTGCGGGTGTCGTGTCCATGCTGAGTTTGCCAACGGCGCAGTTCCCCAATATTGCTGATCCGCAGATACAGGTGATTGCGAATTACACCGGCGCGGATGCTGAGACGGTGGCGCAGTCAGTCGCAACGCCGATTGAACAGCAAATGTCAGGCGTGGACAACATGAACTATATGTACTCGTTGAATTCAAGCAACGGGAAGATGACCCTGACGGTGGACTTCGGTATCGATACGGAGCCCAGCACGGACCAGATCCTAACGCAGATGCGGTCTTCGCAGGCAAACTCCCAATTGCCAAGTTCTGTCCTGGATCAGGGAGTCACAGTACAAAAGTCAACAGCGGCTCCGTTGATGCTGATTGATCTCAGTTCACCGAATAATACTTACGACAATATATTCCTGGCGAACTACGCCACCATTAATCTGAATGACGCGCTAACACGAGTACCCGGGGTGGCATCGGTGTCCATCTTTGGCGCAGATAAGTATGCGATGCGTTGCTGGGTTAACCCTGACAAACTGTCAAGTCTGGGGATCACAGTACCAGAGATCATCAACGCGATACAGGCGCAGAACAATGTAAACCCGGCGGGCCAGATTGGTGGCGACCCCGTTCCTCCTGGGCAGCAGTTTACCTACACCGTGCGTGCACCTGGGCGTCTTCCATCTGCTGAAGAGTTTGGACAGATTATTGTCCGCGCGAGAGCTGGTGAAGGAATTCTCCGATTGAAGGATGTTGCGCGTGTGGAGTTGGGCGCTCAGAGCTACAGCATGGTCGGTCGCTTGAACGGTAAACCAGCCGCCCTGGTGGCTGTCTATCAAGCTCCGGGGGCAAATGCGGTTGCAACCGCCGCCGCAGTACGGAAGCTGATGGAGGAAGCGAAGACCCGCTTTCCCCAGGATCTCGATTATGTGGTGGCTCTGGACACTACGTTGTCGGTCACGGCTGGAATTGAGGAGATCAAGCACACCTTACTAGAAGCGTTGGTACTCGTAATTATTGTGGTCTATATCTTTCTGCAGGGTTGGAGAGCGACGCTCATACCGCTACTCGCCGTACCGGTCTCGCTGGTCGGCACTTTCATGGTCTTTCCCTTGCTCGGCTTCTCCATCAACACGCTTTCCCTGTTTGGTCTGGTACTGGCGATCGGGCTTGTCGTGGATGATGCAATCGTCGTTGTGGAAGCCGTTGAACACCATATCGAACACGGCATGACGCCGCATGACGCGACCGTCAAGGCGATGGAGGAAGTAGGCGGCCCAGTCATTGCGATTGCCCTCATTTTAGCCGCGGTGTTTATTCCGACTGCGTTTATTCCGGGAATCACTGGCCGGCTCTATCAACAATTCGCCGTCACCATTGCGGTCTCGGTTATCTTCTCGGCATTCAATGCCCTCACACTAAGCCCAGCGCTCTCGGCGATGCTGCTTCGTCCCAGGAAAGCATCCCGTGGGCCGCTGGGAGCTTTCTTTCGCTGGTTCAATCGTGTCTTCGGGCGGGTAACGGATGGATACGTCGATACCTGCAAGCACCTTATCCACAAAGCGGGCTTCTCCTTCCTGTTGTTGCTGGTGTTTGTTGTAGCCGCCGGATTCTTTGGGAAGAAGGTGCCCGGAAGCTTCCTCCCTGATGAAGATCAGGGATATGTCTACGCCGGTCTGCAACTGCCGAACGCAGCGTCATTGCAACGTAACTCCGAGGCCTCGAAGGAGGTCGAAAAGATCATTCTCGATACGCCGGGCGTGGAGTACGTCAGCTCGATCATTGGCTACAGCATGCTTAGTGGTGTTAATACCACCTACAGCTCCTTCTTCTTTGTCTCTTTCAAAGACTGGAAGGAACGCAAGACACCTGAGGAAAGCTACAACGGGATCAAGCGGCACCTGACGGCCGCCCTATCCAGAGTTACATCGGGGATAGCGTTTACGTTTCCACCTCCCGCGATTCCAGGAGTAGGAGCTTCGGGTGGTTTCACCTTTGTTTTAGAAGACCGTTCCGGCGGCACTATCGAGTTCCTCGCGAAGAATACACAGATCTTTATGGAGGAAGCTCGAAAACGTCCCGAGCTTGCCGGTGTCATGACAACCGCTCTGTTCGGGGTGCCGCAGGTCGGCATCACTGTGGACCAGGAGAAGGTTCTCACGCAACAGGTCAACCTGACGAGTGTGTACCAAACACTACAGACCTTCATGGGTGGATCACTGGTGAACTACTTCAATCGTTTCGGGCGCCAGTGGCAAGTCTACGTTGAGGCCGAGGGAGATTATCGAACATCGGCCGACAACCTCGGCAAGTTCTATGTAACCAACAGCTCAGGGCAGATGGTGCCGTTGAGTACGCTTACCGCTAACGTACCGCGCAGCGGGCCCGAGTTTGTGATGAAGTACAACCTGTTTCAGGGCGTGCAGATCAACGGTTCTGCAGCTCCGGGATACAGTTCAGGCCAGGCAATCGCCGCGCTGCAGGATGTCTTCAAACAGACGATGCCAGGCGAGATGGGCTACGACTACATGGGCATGTCCTATCAGGAGGTCAAGGCCTCGCAGGGGGTTTCGCCAGGCGTAGTTTTCGCGCTCTCCTTCTTTATCGTCTTCCTGATCATGGCCGCACAGTACGAAAGTTGGACGTTGCCTGCTAGTGTTCTTCTCGGTGTACCGATCGCGGTCTTCGGAGCTTTTGCAGCACTGTATCTGCGGCGGCTGGACAACAATGTCTACGCCCAGATCGGTCTGGTCATGCTCATCGGTCTATCGGCCAAGAACGCCATTCTTATCGTTGAATTCGCCAAGGTGGAGCACGAAAACGGCAAGACATTGATCGATGCCGCCCTATCTGGAGCGAAAGTGAGATTGCGTCCAATTCTGATGACAGCATTTGCATTCATTCTGGGCTGCGTACCGTTATGGACGGCTACCGGAGCGGGCGCCATCTCCCGGCAGGTCCTCGGTACTGTCGTGATTGGAGGCATGCTGGCTGCTTCATTGCTCGCCATCTTCTTTATTCCTGTCTCCTTCGACGTTGTCGAACGCTTTGGCTATCTCTTCAAAAAGGAGAAGCCGCCACTGCAGGAAAGAGAACCCGTCTCTACTCACGAAGGACCGACGGCATGATTAGCGTAAGAGTATGCTCGGCGATCGTCCTGACGCTTTTAATAAGCGGTTGCAAGGTAGGGCCGAACTATAACCGGCCAGCCGTAAATACTCCGGGACAGTACCGCGGCACAGCGCCGGACCTGACCAATCAGCCGGCTGTTCAATCCATTGCAGAGACGCAATGGGAAGGTGTTTTTCAAGATGAGGCATTGGCGGCGCTGATCAAAGAGGCGCTGGTTAATAACTACGACATGCAAATCGCTGCGGCTCGTATCCTGCAGGCGCAGGCGATCGTTGGGGTTACCCGTGCGAATCAATTGCCGAATCTCTACGGAACGGCAGGAGTGGATCATATACGCAATAGGTTGGCGCCAAATGCACCAACCTTCGATTCGGTCAGCATACAGTTGAACTATATCGCCGATTTCTGGGGAAAATATCGGCGGGGGACAGAGGCAGCGCGAGCGCAGTTGCTCGCCACCACCTATGGACGCAGCGTTGTTCAGACAACGCTGGTCTCTGATATTGCCATAGCCTATTTTCAGCTTCGCCAGTTCGACTACAGACTGGACTTCTCACAACAGGCTGTCGCTGCCGATAAGGACATCTTGCGACTCAACACGCTCAAATATAAGGGCGGTGAGAGTGCTGTCACCGACGTTTACCAGGCAGATTTGCTGGTGCAGCAGGCAGAGGCAGAGGTGATTACCGATCGGCGGCTTATCGAGCAAACCGAGAATCAGATCAGCATCCTGCTCGGCAGAAACCCGGGACCGATTACACGGGGTCTGGCACTGAACGATCAGCCGCACCTAGCCACCGTGCCTACGGGGCTTCCGTCGACGCTACTGGAACGACGTCCCGACGTCCGCCAAAGTGAAGCAAACCTGATGTCGGCAAATGCTAACGTAGGCGTGGCGAAAGCAGCGTTTTTTCCCCAGATATCTCTAACAGGTCTGTTCGGTGCGCAAAGCACGTCCTTGACCAGCTTCTTGCAGGGACCCGCTACCGTCTGGGCAGTCGGTGGGCAAGCACTGCAGCCGCTCTATGCTGGTGGCGCGATCCGGGGCGCTTATAAACTCGCTTGGGCGCAACGGACCGAAGCCGAACTGAGTTACAGGCAGACAGTCCAGATCGCCTTCGGAGATGTCGCTAGCAGTCTTGTCGGCTACAACCAATCAAGACTCTTTCGCATGAAGATAGAGGAACAGACGAATACTTATAAGGAGACGGCCCGGCTTGCCAATGTTCGTTTCACGAACGGATCGACGAGCTTTCTTGAAGTGTTGGTAACGCAACAGCAGTACTTCACCTCGCAGTTGGCTCTCGCTCAGGCGTGGAATGCAGAGATGCAAAACTATGTCCAGCTCTATCAGGCCCTGGGAGGCGGATGGAATCCGTAGTCCACTCGCGCGAGTCGATTTTGGCAAGAGGAGCATCGCTATCAATCGCGAAGCCGCCGGAGTTGCTGCTTGGCCCACCAAAGGAGTGCTTGTACGTATACGGGCCGACTGTTGCCAACCATGGTCCGTACGGGCAGCCGCGTTGGGAATGGGTAACAATCCATCTACCTAAATGTATGCTCGTGACGCAGCTACTGCGACACTGTACGCGACGCTTTCGATCCGGTTTCAGCTTCGCAAAACGGAGTGGTTCTGAGCCAACTGCTGTGGGTACGTCCCGGGGGTGGCGCAAGCCCCGCATCAACTCGCCGGGCTTTGGTTTGTTGTGCTCGATCTGGCGAGCCTGGACTCGCGGGACACTGTCAAGTACCCTCTGGCCACCTGGTTTCGCCTCTGCCGGGCAGTCGATGAGACAAGGACTTTGCTCTTAGTGCTGAACCAAGCCGCACGCAGCAGTAGTGCCGCTGTGGTCCTCGATCTTGCTCAAGCCGGGGTCAAAATCGTTGAAACGCGCGCTAACACAGGCACGGCGCACCACATGGGCGGTGCTTGTCTGATCGAATCTATTGCACTCGATGCTGAGGTTGTGCGCGGCCAGCCCCGCAAGCCTGTAGCGTCTGTTGTCGCGGGTTGAGCAACGTCGTCGTAGACCCCACCGTTACGGCAGATGATAGAAGTTGCGTCCGTGTCGATCATGGAGAGAAGAGAATTGTGAACAGGTCCGAACGGAACCGATCGCAGAACAGCTCCTTTCAACTCCGCATTTGGTGCTGCGCAATCTGCTTCTTCGCGGCAGCCACAATTTCCTCTGTACTGAATCCGAATTTCTTCATCAGCTGCTTAAGAGGTGCTGAGGCTCCAAACGTTTCAATACAAACGTTGTGCCCCTCGCAACCGGTGTATTTGCTCCAGCCAAAGTCGGATGCCTGTTCCACCGACACTCGGGCTTTCACATGTCGAGGCAGAACAGACTCTCGGTAGCTTCCTTCCTGGTCATCGAACAATTCCCAAGACGGCATACTAACGACACGCGCTCGCACTCCCTCCTTGCTCAATTGCTCGTAGGCTTGCAGGCAGAGCGCAACCTCGCTGCCCGTGCCGATGAGGATGACCTCTGGGTCGGCGCCTGGGGCATCTGCCAGAACGTAGGCTCCGTGTGCCAAACCCGAGGCTGCTGCGTACTTCTCCCGGTCGATTGTGGGCACGGCTTGGCGAGAAAGTACAAGCACCGCCGGCTCGTGATGTAGTTGCAGTATTACCTTCCACGCCTCTCTCACCTCATTCGCATCAGCGGGCCGGATCATGATCAGCCCAGGCGTGGAGCGCATGTGAGCAAGCTGTTCGATGGGCTGATGAGTGGGGCCATCCTCGCCGACTCCGATGGAGTCGTGAGTAAACACGTATATTACCGGGAGTTCCATCAAGGCGCTCAAACGGAGTGATCCCCGCATGTAGTCGACAAAGATGAAAAAGCCCGACCCGAAGGGTCGGATCTTTACCAAACTGAGTCCGTTAAGTAGGGCCCCCATGGCGTGCTCACGGATCCCGAAGTGCAAATTTCGTCCAGCATAGGACTCCGCCGAGAAATCACCGGCGCCCTCTTGTGTGATGCGGGTCTTGGTGGAGGGTGCGAGGTCTGCAGAGCCTCCAATCAACCACGGAATGTTGTTGGCGGCAGCATTCAGCACTTTAGCCGAGGACTCGCGAGTCGCCAAGCCCTTCGGGTCAGCGGGAAATTCGGGAAGGTCTCGGTCCCACCCTTCCGGAAGCTGGCGGTGTTGCATGCGATACAGTTCTTCGGCGAGGTCCGGGTACTGCTTGCGATACTCATCGATTCGCGCGAACCAATCGTCGCGTAGTTGCTTGCCCCGCTTTCCGATGCCTTGACGGAAGTGATCGTAGACGCCCTCCGGCACGTAGAATTTCTTATCTTCCGGCCAGCCGTAGTTCCGTTTGGCGAGCCGGACCTCCTCCTCGCCCAGAGGTTCGCCGTGGGCCCCGCTCGTATCCTGTTTGTTAGGAGCACCGTATCCGATGTGGCTGTCCACGATAATCAGCGTCGGCCTGTCCTTGGTACTCAGAAAAGTTCGAAACGCGCGGGCCAGCATATCGAGATCGTTTGCGTCGCCAACCCGGGTAACGTTCCACCCGTAGCCGATAAAACGCGTGGCTACGTCTTCGCTAAAGGCCAGAGAAGTTTGGCCTTCGATCGTGATGCGGTTGTTATCGTAAATCCAGCAAAGATTCGAAAGTTGCAGGTGCCCTGCAAGGGAAGCGGCCTCGCCAGAGATGCCTTCCATCATGCAGCCGTCTCCGCAAAGTGCATAGACGTTGAAGTCGAAGAGACTGTCGAAGCCCGGGCAGTTGTAACGCGCGGCCAGCCATTGCCTGGCCATGGCAATGCCAACGCTGGTGGCGACGCCTTGGCCAAGCGGCCCAGTCGTGGTCTCCACGCCCGATGTCCAGCGGTACTCCGGATGTCCTGGGCAGCGACTATCCAACTGCCGAAATGACTTGATGGAATCCAGTGGAACCGACGGTTCGCCGAGAATCTCATAGTCCTTACTAACGGCTCGGACTTCGGTCAAGTGAAGCATCGAATAGAGCAGCATGGAGGCGTGCCCTATCGATAACACGAACCGATCGCGATTAGGCCATACCGGATCTCCGGGATCGAAGCGAAGGAACTGCTGCCACAAGCAATACGCCACCGGCGCCATCGCCATGGGAGTCCCAGGATGTCCGGAATTGGCGGCCTGCACGCCATCTATAGAGAGGGTACGGATCGTGTTGATACTAGTCAGATCCATCCTTTGAATCGCGGGCGACGTGGGGGAAACTGTTGCAGCACTCATTTTAAACTCCCTTCTGTTGCCGTAGGACGGAAATCCCTACTCGGTGATGCAGGTCATGCGGCCGTACCATCCGTTTTCGTTAGGTGTGCTGCGGTCCCTCACCAACGCTCGCCCAAAGAACGACCACAGACCGAGGGCCGGCTC
Source organism: Edaphobacter modestus (assembly GCF_004217555.1). Lineage (GTDB taxonomy): Bacteria > Acidobacteriota > Terriglobia > Terriglobales > Acidobacteriaceae > Edaphobacter > Edaphobacter modestus. Next base: position 2,534,385 of record NZ_SHKW01000001.1, on the reverse strand, counting down.
GATAGGTGTACTCAGGAACAATGGGTGCTTCTTGCCACGGCACGATGTCTTCGGGTGCCTCTTGAAACGTGTCGATCCATCGCCTCCATGAGACTCGCTTGCCCATTCCTGTCCTCGGAAGTTCGAAGTCAAGAGGCTCCCAGTACGAATTGAAGATGAAGTGAAACAGTAGGGCTTCTTTTGATATCTCGGCACTAAGGGCGACACTATGCGAGTAACTGCTCCAGTCCGGCTGGTCCAGTTTTACTCCATGCCAGCCCCTAATCCCCTGGCGAATTAACTGAATCAAGGTCATCCGCTGGCGCTCGGGGCCAATGTCCCGCAGTAATCGTCTCGCGATGAGTAGCTTCACAAAGCGATGAAAATCCGCGTGTTTCACGAGCAAAGACCAATCGAGCCAATTCGCTTCGCTGTCCTGACAGTAAGCGTTATTGTTGCCCTGCTGCGTTCGCCGGACTTCATCGCCCATCAAGAACATGGGAAGGCCAAGAGAGAGCAGCATGACGGTCATGAAATTCTTCACTTGGCGGTTTCGGAGTCGCTCAATCTCCGGATCCGAAGTTGGGCCTTCGGCACCACAGTTCCAGCTTCGATTGTCATCGCCGCCGTCACGGTTTTCCTCACCATTGGCCTCGTTGTGCTTCTGGTTGTAAGAGACCAGGTCATTCAGCGTAAATCCGTCGTGACAAGCGACAAAGTTCACGCTCTGCTCTGCCTCACGTTCTTTGTACCGATAAATCTCGTGGCTGCCTAGCAAGCGGTCAGCGAAGCGCCGCAACGAGCCGTCCTCGCCACGAATGAAACTTCTTACGTCATCGCGAAAGCGGCCGTTCCATTCCTTCCAGCTATCCCCAACAAAGCTGCCCACCTGGTAAAGTCCGGCAGCATCCCAGGCTTCAGCAATGATCTTTGTGCCGGCCAGCGTTGGATCCGACTCGATATCCCAAAGCACAGGAGGACTGGACATCACTTGGCCAGCGGAATCGCGGGCGAGGATCGATGCGAGATCGAAACGGAAACCATCCACGTGCATTTCTTCGACCCAATGGCGCAGACTATCCACGATCATGCGGCGCACGATCGGGTGATTGGCGTTGAGCGTATTTCCTGTTCCGCTGTAGTTGGCGTAATGCGACCGATCGGGCTCCAAAAGATAGTAGGCGTTATTCTCCAGCCCTCGAAAGCTTAATGTTGGTCCAAGATGATCACCTTCTGCTGTGTGATTGAAGACGACGTCTAAGATCACCTCAATCCCAGCTCGGTGCAGAGACTTGACCATATCGCGAAACTCGTCCACGGGGCCCATGGGATCTTGCCGAGAGCTGTATGCCTGGTGCGGTGCAAAAAAAGACACGGGCGCATAACCCCAATAGTTGACGCGACCTGGTGGGCAATCCTGCGGATCAAACTGAAAGACGGGAAGCAGTTCGACAGCTGAGATGCCTAAGTCCTGGAGATAGGGGATCTTCTCAATGAGTCCGCGGAAAGTGCCGCGTGTCGCTTCCGGGACGCCGGAGCTCGGATGCCGCGTAAATCCCTTTACATGCATCTCGTAGACGATCGTCTGCGACGATGGCCGTCTGAGTGGTGTGTCGCCTTCCCAGTCGTACAAACCTGGATCCACGACCACGCTCTTCATCGCCGTGGCGGCATTGTCGCCTTTTTGTCGCGCCGCTTCACGCGAGTAGTTTCGAGGAACAGCAACTCCGCGACCATACGGGTCAAGCAAGACCTTCGTCGGGTCAAAACGCATCCCTTTGGCGGGATCGAGTGGCCCGTGAACCCGGTACCCATACAGCTGCCCCGCCTGCAAGCACGGAACGAAGACATGCCAGTAGTGATACGTGCGATTGACGGTTTGATCTAACCGGATCACGTGCGAGGGCTGTCTGTCATCTTCGTGATCGAAGAAAAGCAATTCGATACCTGAAGCATCGCGTGAGTACAAACTGAAATTCACGCCACCGCTGGTGACCGTGGCGCCAAGAGGAGCGCTTCGCCCCACACTCGCGGCGGGAACTATATCCAGTTGATGACTTCGTTGCGGGTCAGTCCTGAGCATATCGTCACCAAGAATGCCGTCTTCTGCACTGCGGGTTTGCGACATCGCATGCCCCCAAGCGGACCTCCGTTACGGTACCGGACATGGCTTTACGTTCCATATATCGATCGCGTACTCGTTGATCGTCCGGTCACTGGAAAACCTCCCCGAACTTGCAATATTCAGAATCGCTTTTCGCGCCCAGTCGTCGGGTTGGGCGTACAGCTCCACCAGCCGACGGTCTGCATCAAGATAAGACTTCAAGTCCGCCAGGTGCATGTAGAAGTCTCCATGGGTCAGGAGGGTGTCGCGGAGTGGCGCAAAAGTCCCCGGCTCATTGCGGCTGAGGTAATCAGAGAAGATCAGGTCTAGAGCCGCGCGAGTCTCCGGCTCATTTTCATAGTGCCAGTACGGGTTGTACCATCCGCGGCTGCTGACCACCTGATCCGCCGTCAGTCCAAACATGAAGAAGTTTTCCTCGCCTGCTGCTTCAGCCATTTCGATGGTCGCGCCGTCGCGCGTTCCGATCGTGAGGGCGCCATTCATCATGAATTTCATGTTGCTGGTGCCGCTGGCTTCGTAGCCAGCCGTGGAGATCTGATTGGAAACGTCGCTGGCCGGAATAAGATGTTCTGCGAGGGAAACGCAGTACTCGGGCAGAAACACTATCTTAAGACGGCCGCGCACTACCGGGTCACCATCAATGGTGCCAGCAAGGTTATTGATCAATTTGATGATCAACTTGGCCAACCGATAGGCCGGTGCAGCCTTGCCGGCGAAGAAAAATGTGCGTGGGATCATCTGAAGATCCGGATTCTCTCGCAGGCGGTTATAAAGCACTGCGACGCGCAACGCGTTAAGCAGTTGCCGCTTGTATTCGTGAATGCGTTTGACGTGGACATCGAAGATGCTGTTCGGATCGATCACCTGTCCAGAGGTCGTCTTGAGCCAGTTAGCAAATTGAGATTTGGCCTCGTGCTTTGCGTCGCGGAAGGCAGCACGAAAAGAGGCGTTCTCTGCAAACGGCTTGAGGTTATTCAGCTTGTCCAGGTCAGTAACCCAAACATTACCAATGGCTCCCGTGATCGCGTGAGCCAGGGCAGGATTCGCGAGCAGCAACCACCGTCGTGGCGTGACGCCATTTGTCTTGTTATTGAAACGCTCGGGAAACAACTCGGCAAGTTCTTTGACCGTGGTGGTCCGCAGTAGCTCGGAGTGAATCGCCGCTACACCATTCGTCGCGTGAGAACCTACGATCGCCAGGTTCGCCATGCGGATCTTTCGCGCCGCGCCTTCTTCGACAATGCTGACTCGCTCAATTCTTTTCTCATCGCCTGGGAATCGGTCTCGAGCATCATCAAGCAAACGTCGGTTGATCTCCAATATGATTTCCAGGTGCCGAGGAAGCATCGTTTCGAACCAATATAAGGGCCATTTCTCGAGAGCTTCTGGCAGTAGCGTGTGATTGGTGTACGCCAGAGCTTTTCGTGTTAGGTCCCAGGCCTGGTCCCATTCAAGATGCGCTTCGTCGAGCAGGATCCGCAGCAGTTCGGGCACCGCCATGGCTGGATGCGTGTCGTTAAGTTGGATAGCGACTTTGTCCGCAAGCTCACTCCAGTCGGCATTGGTCTTCCGGAAGCGCCGGACAAGGTCGGCCAGCGAACATGCCACGAGAAAATACTCCTGCACGAAGCGCAAGCCTTGTCCCTTGCTCGTTGAGTCGTCTGGATAAAGAACACGGGTTAGAGACCCGGCTGCGAGAGTATCGGCCAGCGCACTGGCGAAGTCTCCACTGCTGAATTCCTGGAAGTCGAAGGAGTTCGATGCGGTTGCCGCCCAGAGACGCAGTGTATTGATGGTCTTTCCGCCATAGCCCACAACCGGCCGGTCATACGGGATGCCAAGCAAAGTGGAGGGCCGGCCAGGTACTGCCCGGAATGACCCTCCCTGCAATTCGAATGAGCAATTCAACTTTAGCTCTACCGCCTCATCGGGACGGGCCACCTCCCAGGGATCCGGGTGACGCAGCCAGTTATCTCCTTGTTCGTGCTGCCAGCCGTCCTCTATGGATTGCTTGAAGATGCCGAACTCGTAACGCAATCCGTAGCCCATGGCAGGAAGCTGCAGGGTAGCCATGGAGTCGAGGAAGCATGCTGCCAGCCGCCCAAGTCCCCCGTTTCCCAGGCCCGCGTCCGGTTCTTGCTCAAGTAAACAGAGCAAATCAATATCTTTCTGCTTCGCAGTTTGTGCCACAAACGGATCGAGCAGAAGGTTGATGACATTACTGGCCGACGAGCGACCGAGGAGAAACTCCATTGACAGGTAGTAAACACGCTTCGGATTCTCGCGTTCGTATGTCTTTCCCGTGAGTAACCATCGCTGCGAGAGAACATCGCGCACAGATCGCGCAAATGCCTCGTAACGCTCCCTGCCAGGTATCGCCGCGAGATCCTTTATGTTGTCAAACAGCAGATGCCGGTCATAAAGTCCGTCCGCCCCCATGAACGGAATGGGGCCACACCCATACTGTTTTAGAAGCTTTGCCCCATCTGCCTTCGTCCATTGTTCGTCGACTGAGATGATGCCCTTTGTGCTCATAGGAATCTTCCTTTCTGAGGTGGGCCTGTATTCTTTCGTATCCGAGCTTCACGGAACGGCGTGCACCGCTACGTCGGAGTCAATATCCACGTGGTGAGTATCGTTCCAGAGTCGGATCACCGGCCGGTACGGATCGTCTTGGTAGCCCAACGCACTACGGGTCCCCGTTTTCAACATGACATGCCCGCTGTTGGCAGTCGGTTCGAGCCCAAGCCACCGTCTGTCCGCGCGGGCACTGACCTGGCTTTGATCTCACTGCTCTGGTGTACTGAAGGGGCAGACTCCGTGAAGTCTCGCCGTCGTGAGCCAGGTAACCAATCGGAAGTCTTTCACCCATTACTTACTCCTCCGGCCACGCTAACGACCTTAGGTTGGAGCGCCCGATTCTCATGCCACAGTCAGCCCCAACCCATTTTGAACCGTCTGGAACTGTTCAGGCGATCCGAGGAGTCTGCCTTTCTCATCGCTAGACTCAAGACTCACCCTCGAGCGACGTACCGAACTTGTTTCAGCCCGGCCAAGTCCATTGATCCACCTCAGGCTTATCTACGCCGTGTTCGTAAGCGTAGTTCTGGCAGTTGATCTGCATATTGCGCAGTATTTCTTTGGCGTGGGCGCCGGCCGCTTGTAGTACGGGCACCCTGTCAATAACGTCGATTGCCAGGCTAAAACGATCGATCTGGTTCTGGATCGCCAAATCGAGCGGCGTGTTGATGTTTCCTTTTTCCTTGTAGCCGCGCACGTGCAGGTTCTTGTGATTGGTACGTCGGTAGGTCAAGCGGTGGATCAACCAGGGGTAACCGTGGAAGTTGAAAATGATAGGTTTGTCTTTCGTGAACAAGCTGTCGAAGTCCCTGTCCGAGAGGCCGTGGGGGTGCTCCGTCGAGGGGACGAGTCTGTAGAGGTCCACGACGTTCACGAAGCGGATCTTAAGATTGGGGAAGTGCTCACGAAGCAGCACTACGGCCGCCAGCGCCTCCTTGGTTGGAATGTCGCCCGCGCAGGCCATCACCACATCAGGTTCCGAGCCTTCGTCGTTGCTCGCCTTCTGCCAGATGCTGACGCCCTTGGTGCAATGCGTAATGGCCTCGTCCATGGTCATGTACTGCAGGTGCTTCTGCTTGTCGGACACAATGACGTTGATATAACCCGTGCTCTTAAGACAGTGATTGGCGACACTCAGCAGGGTATTTACGTCTGGCGGCAGGTAGATCCGACAAACATCCGGGCTCTTGTTGACCACCAGGTCGAGGAACCCCGGGTCCTGGTGGGTGAAGCCGTTGTGATCCTGTCGCCAGACAGTGGAGGTAATCAGCAAGTTGAGCGAGGACACGGGTGCACGCCAGGTTAGCTCCGCAGAGCTCGCGAGCCACTTAGCATGCATGTTGAACATGGAGTCGATGACATGGACAAAAGCTTCGTATGTGGAGAAGAATCCGTGTCGACCTGTTAAAAGGTAGCCTTCAAACCAGCCTTCCAGGGTATGCTCGGAGAGCATCTCAAGGACTCGGCCATCGGGAGACAACTCGCCTCCGTCGGCATCTTCCGGCAGGTAGTCGGCCAGCCACAGTTTCTTGCTCACCTCGTAGATTGCATCGAGCTTGTTCGAGGTATTTTCGTCGGGCCCGAAAACCCGAAAGTTACTCGGATTTTGGCGCATGATGTCGCGCAAAAATCGGCCGAGGGGACGCGTGTTCTCCGCCGCAGTCTGCCCGGTCTTTTCCACTTGGATCGCATAGTCCCGGAAGTCAGGCAGACGCAAGGCTTTTCGCAGCAAACCCCCATTGGCATGAGGATTGGCGCTCATTCGGCGTGTACCTGTGGGGGCAAGTGCTCTTAACTCTGAGATCAGCCGCCCGCTTTCATCGAACAACTCCTCCGGTCGGTAGCTACGCAGCCAGTCTTCCAGCAACTTCAAATGGGCGGGATTCTCGCGTACGCCGGCCAGAGGTACCTGGTGGGCACGCCAGGAACCCTCTACTTTGTGGCCATCCACTTCTTTTGGGCCGGTCCACCCCTTCGGGGTGCGCAGCACGATCATGGGCCAACGCGCCCGGCTCGGTTTGCCACTGGCGCGGGCCTCTTCCTGAATGCCGCGAATCTGTAACACGCAGTCCTCCAGAGTGCTCGCCATTTTCTGATGCATCAACTCCACATCGTCGCCCTCCACGAAATGCGGATCCCAACCGTAACCTTTGAATAGGTCGTCCAGTTCCTCGTGGGACACGCGCGCGAGGAGCGTAGGGTTATTGATCTTGTAGCCATTCAGATTGAGGATCGGCAGCACGGCGCCGTCGCGAATGGGATTCAGAAATTTGTCAGAGTGCCAGGAGGTGGCTAATGCCCCGGTCTCTGCTTCCCCATCACCCACCACGACCGCCACCAGAAGGTCGGGATTGTCAAAGGCAGCTCCGAAAGCGTGGGAGACGCTGTAACCCAACTCGCCCCCTTCATGGATAGAGCCCGGCGTTTCGGGAGTGCAGTGACTGCCGATACCGCCTGGGAAGGAGAACTCCTTGAAGAACGCGCACATCCCTTCTTTGTCTTCGCTCTTGGTTGGGTAAATCTCCGAATAGGTGCCCTCCAAATAAACCGGCCCCAGCACGCCCGGCGCGCCGTGGCCAGGTCCGGCAAGGAAGATGGTGTTGAGATCGTATTTGTTGATGAGGCGATTGAGGTGAACATAGGAAAAGCTCAGAGCGGTACTTGAACCCCAGTGGCCCAGTAGCCGGTTCTTGACGTGCTCTGCCTTCAGGGGTTCGCGAAGCAGGGGATTGTCGCGCAGATAAATCATGCCCGCGGCAAGGTAATTGCACGCTCGCCAATAGGCATTTATCTTGCGAAGCTCCTCGGTGGATAGCGTGGTACTTGGGCTGACCCCGCGCGTCTTTGGTGCATTCACATTACTGAGTGTTGCTCCCATGACTCCTCCAAATCGTTGCTGCCTGCGGTTACCAGCCAAGAGCGACGCACGTGCTAAATGACCGTCTCTGTTGGTGGTTGTCCAAACTCATTCGGCCCATGCATTCTCGATGTTATTCGGATTGCGACAGGTGAGCGGTCAGCGGCTAAGCTGCCTTGAGGTAGGTACCCAAACCCAATCACTTAGCTGTTTCCCGCCTCGGTTTACGAGTACTTTGACCCGACACAACCGTTCTCTGGCCCCGCCCTTGTACCGTCTCGTTGGGCCGCTGGTCGCCTTCTCCGATCGCCGAGGCGCCACGATGTGCCTGAGGATCGTGCAACCGACGAAGGTTAGAAAATCTCTGGCCGGCATACTACCACAAGCGACACTTGAGGTACGAGATTTTTCGATACAGTGGTGAAAGAAGGATGAAGGAGTTCTGGAAGGAGAGCAACTGTCAAAAATACTAGGCGCCAATGGCGAGCGCTTCCTTCCAGTCAAAGAGCCGAGACCAGAGCGCACCAGCGACAGCCGCGCCGCATCGGTCGGCGAGGCCGGATCTGGTGATCTTTGGTAGTTAGCGAGCTGCTTCTCGTCGATCGCATTGTCGAAGTGAAGATGCCGTTCGTAAAGCCCGTCGGTCCCCCTAAACTGAATGGGGTCGCACCCGTATTGTTTGAGAAGTTTGGACGGATCTTCCTCCGCTGCCTTTGCCCCGCTTGCCGCGATGCCCTTTGTACTCATCGGAGTCTTCCTTTCTTGAAGTCAACCTGCCTCCACGGGGTTCCTTCGCGTCGTGTCACGGACTGGCGTGCGCCGCTATCTCGGGCTCAATGTCCACATGGCGAGTGTCGTTCCAGAATCGGATCACCGGCCGGGAAATATTGTTTTCGTAGCCCACGGCACTGAGGCTCGCCGTACTCAACATGAAATATCTGCTGTTGGCTGTCGGTTCGAGCCCGAGCCAACGCGACGCCAATATCCGCATGAAATGCCCGCTTGTGAAAAGTAGTACGTTTGCAGGAATCGCGCGCACTCGGCTGACAACGCTGTCCGCACGGGCGCTGACTTGCTGAGGCGTTTCGCCTCCAGGGCAGCCGTCGCGGAACAAGTTCCAGTCTGGGCGCTCCGCGCGGATCTCGTCACCCCGGCGGCCTTCATATTTGCCATAGTTCCACTCGACGAGGTCAGGATCGATCTCAGCCACCGCGCCAAACCCTGACAGTTCACAAGTCTGCCGCGCTCGCTGCAATGGGCTGGTGAATACTTTTGCGAAAATCAGTCCCTTGAGACGTTCCCCGAGTTGGCGGGCGGTGCGCTCGCCCTGCCTGGTGAGAGGGAGGTCGGTTAGGCCGGTGTGTTGCCCCGACAGGCTCCATGCGGTTTCACCGTGCCGCGCCAAATAAACGATCGGCAGTTCGTTTTTCATCGGTTCGTTCCCCCTAGTGTTGTCGACGAATGCCATTCCGAAAGCCACCGAACGTGGTCATCGACGCCTCCGAAGAAAATGAGCGCAAATGATCCTCATTGGATCCGCAGTTCCTCGACTCTCGGCGACCGCTCACTCAGAATGCAACGGACGGTATCGCGTGCGATCAGGAGCTCCTCGTCGGTCGGAATTACGAATGCATGCAGGCTCGAATCATCACAACTGATCTGCCCTTCTAATCCGACCATCCGCTTGTTCCTGCTGTCGTCCAGCCTCAAACCAGCCCATTCAAGCCCATTGCAGATCCGGGCGCGGATGTCGGGCGAGTTCTCTCCGATCCCTCCGGTGAAGACAATCGCATCCGCGGCGCCCATGCACGCAAGAAATGCACCAATGTATTTTCTTGCGCGGTAACAAAAGACCTCAATGGCAAGCTGTGCCCGGCGGTGATCTTGATCTCTTGATTCCTGCAGCAACACACGCATATCGTTTGTCAGCCCCGAGATGCCCAGCAATCCGGACTGGTTGTTGAGTAGAGCATCCACTTCGTGTGTGGACAGGCCTTCTTTCCTGGCGATGAGGTTCACGACGGCTGGATCGATATCGCCAGAGCGGGTCCCCATTACCAGACCCTCCAGCGGCGTCATGCCCATCGAAGTATCCACAGAGCGGCCACCTCGAATGGCCGTAGCAGAGCAGCCATTGCCCAGGTGGAGCGTGATGATATGAGTCTGTTCTTCGGTTACCGCACGCAAGGCCCTGTATCGGTCGGCCACATATCGGTGAGACGTTCCATGAAATCCGTAACGACGAATGTGGTGGCGTTTATACAAGTGATAGGGCAGGGCGTAGAGGTATGCATGCTCTGGGATCGAATGATGGAAGGAGGTGTCAAAAACTGCGACCTGAGGCAGTTTTGGACCGAATACTTGCCGCGACGCCAAAATACCCTTGATGTTGTTGGGGTTGTGCAGGGGAGCTAAATCGATGCATTCCTCGATTCCCTTTAACACCTCGTCAGTGATCACGGTGGATTCGGTGAACAATTCGCCCCCGTGAACCACGCGGTGTCCAACGGCATGGATATCGGACGGAGACCGGACTTCCATTATTTCTGATTCGTCTGACGCGATCCACCGTACCAGGTATTCCAACGACCTCGAAATATCGAAAAGTGAAGCTGTAGACTTCTGTCTGGTGCCACTTCGCGTGTGGACCGTGACGATCGCTTCTCCTCCTATCTGCTCGACTTGTCCGCGGCACAAGCGCTCATCCTTGTTCTCGGTGATCCGGCCAAGATCCGTGGCGATCAGCTGGAACTTTAGACTGGAGCTTCCCGAGTTGAGTACGAGAACGTTCATCTGCACGTTACCGACTGGTCGTGTTGGTGTAGCGCCATGAGTTTGGGCATTGATCCGGCGCGACCAGGCTCGACCACAAGATCCCGGTGTCCAGTACGGCCATTTCCAGCCGAGAACGTACATCTTAACCGTGCAGTGCTCGTTCGCATAGAGTAAGTACCCGACCTCGCCCCCTTCGTGGAGTGGATCGACATCTTGGATTCACTCGCGGTGATGGCGTCGTTTGACTCGCAGTTGCGCCAGTGAGCGGGCCAGAGATGCGTTGACAGAAGCCACTTCCTCGGAAGAAATTTTCTCGCGGAGTCGGGCAGCGGCGCGCTGGCGGGCTTCTTCGACCTTCGCTTCATCGATTTTGTCCACAGCAATTGCCATGTTAGTTACGACAAAGACATTGGAGCCGGTGACCTCGACAAGCCCTTCACCGACAGCTAGAAACTCCATGTGCCCGCTTTTATGCACAACCATTTCGCCTGGCACTAGTTGAGCCATCAAGCGCACGTGGTGAGGGAGGACTCCTAGCCGACCCTCTACCGAGGGAATCGAGACCATGTCCACTTCCGCGGAGTAAACCAGGGCTTCCGGTGTTACAATTTCGAGTTTTGTTGTGTTGGCCATCTTTCACTTGGTCCTTGGCGTTGCGGTCTCGCATACATGGACGCCGTGCCCTCTCAGTCCTGCCTTATCTCCTCAATCGTGCCCTTCATGTAGAAGTTGCCTTCGGGCACATCGTCATGTTTGCCTTCCAGAATTTCCTTGAAAGCACGGACGGTCTCAACCACAGGAACCTGTTTACCTTCGCGGCTCGTGAATACTTGCGCCACGCTGAATGGCTGGCTTAGAAAACGTTGAATCTTGCGAGCGCGGAGCACGGTGACCTTGTCTGCCGGTGACAATTCATCCATACCCAGAATCGCAATGATGTCACGTAAATCTCTGAACCGCTGAAGCATCTTCTGCACTCCTCGCGCTACTTCGTAATGCTCCTGGCCCACGATTTCAGGAGCCAGCGCACGGGAAGTCGAAGCCAAGGGATCCACCGCCGGGTAAATACCCAATTCGGCAATGGAGCGCTCGAGTACGATGGTCGCGTCCAAGTGCGCGAAGGTCGTTGCGGGTGCCGGATCGGTCAGGTCGTCAGCCGGAACATATACCGCCTGGAACGATGTGATCGAACCTTTCTTCGTAGATGTAATACGTTCCTGAAGGGCGCCCATCTCGGCGGCCAGCGTCGGCTGGTACCCAACGGCGCTGGCGGTCCGGCCGAGCAAAGCCGACACCTCCGAGCCAGCCTGAGAAAAGCGAAAGATGTTATCGATGAAGAGCAACACATCCTGATTTCTCTCGTCGCGGAAAAACTCGGTGATAGCAAGGCCGGATAAGGCCACGCGGAGTCGAGCACCAGGCGGTTCATTCATCTGGCCATACACCAGGGCGATCTTAGATTCGCTCAGATTGTCCTGTTTGATCACTCCTGCCTCGCACATTTCGTGGTAAAGGTCGTTGCCTTCCCGCGTGCGCTCGCCAACACCTGCAAATACAGACACGCCACCATGAAGTTTGGCGATGTTGTTAATCAACTCCATGATGACAACCGTCTTTCCCACTCCGGCGCCGCCGAACGCGCCCACTTTTCCACCCTTCAAAAATGGGCAGATCAAGTCAATCACTTTGATACCGGTGGAGAGCACCTGTGGGGAAGTCGATTGGTCCACGAGCGGTGGTGGCGGCCGGTGGATCGGATAATATTTTTCCGCTCGGACCGGTCCGCGCTCATCGACAGGGTGCCCGGTCACATCGAGTACCCGGCCCATAACGCCTTCTCCGACGGGCACGGATATTGGGCCACCACTATCCGTGACGTCGAAGCCGCGTTTGAGGCCTTCAGTGCCGGACATAGAGATCGCCCGGATCCACTTATCCCCGAGATGCTGCTGCACTTCAAGAGTCAACGTAACAGGCTGGTTCTGAATCGTACATTCGCAGGTCAATGCGTTGTAAATCGCGGGTATACCATCAGTAAATTCGACATCTACCACTGGACCGACGACCCTCACAATCTTGCCTTTGTTCATAACTCATACCTCGTCGCAATTGGCGGATCATCTATAGCATTTCCTTTAATCGGACTGTCCGCCGGCAATCTCCAGCAGCTCTTGCGTGATATTGCCTTGCCGCAGTTTGTTATATTCGAGAGTCAAATCGTTGATGAGGGTTTCAGCACTATCTGTGGCATTCTTCATCGACACCATGCGCGCGCTTTGCTCACTGGCTTTAGCGTTCAGCAAAACCTGATAGATATAAATATCGAGATATTGCAAAAGCAGATAGCCCATTACAACCTCCGGGCTCGGCTCAAACAAAGCCTCTGTGGTATCCGCTATAAGTTCCTCTTCCGGCCTTGTGCCCGGAATTTTCAGTCCCTTGATTTCAGCCACAGGAAGATATTCAAGACAGAGCGGCTGCTGAGTGAGTGTGTTGATGAAACGAGTAGCAATGACCTGCACCTGATCCACTTCTCGCTTCAAAAAGAGGTCGCGGGCATAGGCGGCAATTGCCCTTGCCTCGGTGAACCGCGGTGTATCCCCATAAGCAAACTCCGCCACCAGTTGTCGATGAGTCTGGGCAATGAACTGCGCAGCTACCTTCCCCGCGGTGATGAAAAGTGTTGATTGAGTATCGAACTCAGCGGCCAGGCGGAACAAATTGCTGTTAAGCGCTCCGCACAAGCCCTTATCCGCGCCAATGAGTATGATCGCGCGTTTACGGACTTCGCGCACTTCGAGCAGAGGATGGCTAAAATCTCCCATCCGCGTCGTCGCTTCTCTCTGGATTCGGTATAGTCGGTAAACGAAAGGCCGTCCGGCAAGAGCACTTTCCTGGGCCTTGCGCATCTTCGAAGCCGCCACCATCTCCATCGCTTTGGTGATCTGCGCAGTACCGCTAATGGAGCGGATTCGTCGTCGCAATTCGTGTGGGCTGCTCATACGATATGTTTAATAGCCGCGCGGGAACAGGACTCCCGAATGCTGACGGCCAGCTCCTTAGTCGCGAAATAGATGCGTGTTCATCTCCAGGTCTCTTTGAACTGATCAGCCGCTGCCTTCAACTCCCCGATCAAGACTTGAGATAGCGTCTTTTCGGTGGCAATACTCTGCAGCAACTCAGCCTTGCGCGTGTTCAGAAACTCAGTCAACTTGGCTTGGAACTCCTTGACCCGCTCCACAGGCACATCATCCAAGTACCCATTTTGGGCCGCCCAAATCACAGCGACCTGGATTTCAACGGAAATCGGGCTGTACTGTGATTGCTTGAAGAGTTCGACGAGACGCTTGCCTCGGTCGATCTGCGCCTGCGTCTTAGCATCGAGGTCCGAACCGAACTGTGCGAAGGCCGCCAATTCCCTAAATTGGGCGAGGTCCCCTTTGAGCTGTCCGGCAACTTGCTTCACGGCCTTGAGCTGCGCGGCTGAACCCACGCGGGACACGGAGAGGCCAACCGAAATGGCCGGACGAACTCCCTGATAAAACAAATCTGTTTCCAAATAGATCTGCCCATCGGTGATCGAAATGACGTTGGTAGGAATATAGGCGGAAACGTCACCCGCCTGCGTTTCAATAATGGGCAGGGCTGTGAGTGAACCGTTGCCATATTTTTCTCCTACGCGTGCCGCGCGTTCGAGCAATCGACTGTGGAGATAAAACACATCACCCGGATACGCTTCACGCCCGGAGGGCCGCTTCAATACAAGTGAAATCTGTCGGTAAGCCACCGCGTGTTTGGACAGATCATCAAAGATGATTAATGCGTCCATACCATTGTCCATGAACCACTCGCCCATCGCAGCACCCGCAAATGGGGCAAGATACTGATTGGTAGCGGAATCCGAAGCAGGAGATGCAACGATGATGGTGTTCTGCATTGCACCAGCGTCTTCAAGGACAGTAATGATACGGGCAATGTTCGATTGTTTCTGACCAATCGCTACATAGATGCAGTAGAGAGGGCGATAGTCTTTGTCGGCTGCGGCTTCAGCGGCCCGGTTAAGGCGAGCTTGGCTGATGATGGTATCGATGCATATCGTCGTCTTGCCTGTCGACCGATCACCGATGATCAATTCACGCTGGCCGCGTCCGATCGGAATCATCGCATCGATAGCTATGATGCCGGTTTGCACAGGTTGGCTGACAGGGCGACGCCGGATGATGCCGGGAGCCATTTTCTCAGCCGGATAGGCAACGGTGCTCTTCACTGGACCTTTCCCATCCACGGGCTCCCCAAGCGTATTTACAACACGCCCCAACAACCCCATACCAACTGGTACCTGCAACAATTTTCCCGTTGTGCGAACCTGATCTCCCTCTTCAAGCCGGGTATAGTCGCCTAGAATAATGACTCCGACCTCGGTCTCTTCCAGGTTTAGCGCTAAGCCGGTGATTCCATGACCCATGTCGAGCATCTCATTGAGCATGGCATCTGTAAGTCCTTCCACCCGGGCTACACCATCACCAACTTCACGGATGATACCCACATTCTGCTTGGCGGTTGTTGCCTTGACGCCGGCAATTTGATCCTCGAGTTCCTTCAGTATGTCAGCCATATAGCCTTCACCTGGTTAGCGCTCCCCATACCTTATGGGGATACGATCTCAGTGTTTCTTCCGTTCGTTCCTTCAATCCCGAAACTTCTCCGCAATGCATCTAACCCAGACTGCACGCTCCCATCGTAGACATCGCTACCCACTTGAATGCGCATCCCTCCAATCAATGCCGGGTTGACGGAGAACGCAATCGTTATCCCTGAACCGTACGCGCTCGTCAATCCGCTGCGTACATTGGCCTGCAAATCAGCGGGCATTAGCACGGCGCTCTCGACTTTTGCCATATGCTGATCATGGTCAAGTTTGACCAACCGCTGAAAGTCCTCCAGCAACAACAAATAACCGCGCCGTCGGGACTGGAGCACCGCTTGCAGTACCTGGCGCACACGCGCCTCATCCAACACCCCGTTGACGACGCACAAACGGAACATTTGCTTAGCTTCACGCGCGGATTGTTTCTTAGTCATCACGATCGCTTCTTGGCCTCGTTAAGCGGCTAAATTTCTTGCTGTCTCCTCGGACAGGCGCCGCTGATCTTCTGGCGTGAGAATCTTGCCAGTGACATTGGCGGTTGTCTTCACAACCAATCGGCCGACTTCTTTCTTTAGCTCTTCGATCATTCGGGCATAGTCTTGTGCAGTCGCTTCGCGCGACTTGGCAACGATCTGTTGCGCCTCGGCTATGGCCTTCTGCGTTTCCGCTTCTTTCACCCGGCCAGCTGCAGCACGTGCTTCCTCAATCAGTTTGGCCGCCTGCGCGTCGGCCTGCCTCAATATCTCCCGGCGCTGCATCTCGGTCTGCGCCAGTTCTTCCGATATTTTCTTTGCATCATCCAACCCTTGGGCGATTTTTTGACGTCGTTCCTCGAGCGCCCTGAGGATAGGTTTATAGGCAAAGCGTTGAAGAAGAATACAGACAATGGAAAAGCTGATGATCTGGGCAACTAGATGTGGCCAGTCCACGCCAAAGTCCGTGGCGATCTTTTGGATCTGTTCTCCACTGTTCGTTTGTGCCAGCAAAACTAGAGTATTCATAGTCGTCTCATGTGGTTGGGCGTCGGATAGCCTTGCCCTGCACCCACGGCTCCTCCTTACCTAACCAAGAACAGGGCGTAGAATACGATCGCTTCTGCGAAAGCAATTGCCAGAATCGATTGAACAAGAATCTTCGTGGAAGCATCAGGATTGCGTCCCACTGCTTCTGAAGCTTTCATCCCGATCAAACCCACGCCAATAGCCGCGCCCAGCGCTGCCAGTCCAACGTGCAGGCTTCCGTTCATAACAGTTTTCCTTTCCTTCTCACAGTTGCCTGCAATTACATAGGCAATCGTTGAAATTGGTGTCTCAACCGTGTACGGCCTCCGGTGCCTTAGCCTCATGCTGGCAAATCAGCATCGTGAAGACCGCAGTCAGTAACATGAAGACTAGCGCCTGAACTAGACCCATCAGCACTTCCATGAAATAAAACGGAATGGCCACCAACCAGCCAAAACCAGGGACAAGCCTAACCATTGCTTCCAATAGGTTCTCCCCGGCATATACGTTGCCGTAGAGGCGAAAGCTTAGAGAGACTGGCCTGAATAAAATTGAGACGACCTCTAGACAGCCAGCCACAAAGAACACAATACCCATCAGCAGCTTCAGCGCACCAGTGCTCTCGCCCTTGGGCGCAAACAACTCCTTGATAAATCCACGCGCACCAATTTCTTGAAAAGCCCAGACAAGCCAGCAGGCAAAGTAGACCAGGGCCATCGCAAACGTCATATTGACGTCAGCATTAGTGCCGCGAAGTAAGGGTTGATCGATCTTGAAGCCATGAGAGGTCGGATGGCCCCACCCAATCGTTCCTATTCCTGGAATAAGTCCCATCCAATTGGCAGAGAGAATAAAGATAAAGATGGATGCAAAGAACCAGAATGTCCGGCTCACTAAATGAGAACCAATAATTCCGGCCATAAACTTGTACAGGCCTTCAACAATCCATTCAAGAAAGTTCTGCGCGCCGGCAGGAACCTGCTGCATGTTTCTTGTAGCAAACTGAGCAAATACGATCAGGCTCAAAGCCACGACCCAACTCAGAACCATGGAATTAGTGATCGGGAAATTATGGAAGCGTGCGATTTCCACTGCTTTTTGAGATAAGCCATGTTCTTCCGGCTCAGACGTCTGTTCAGGTGCCTCATGTTGTGCGGTGGTGTCTGAGGCAAACTTCGATCCAGTGTCAATTGCCAGCGCGATGCTAGCGGTCAGACTGATGAGCACAGCCGCGAAGCAGAATAGTAGCAGTGAAGTGCTCGAGTTCGAAGGGAGCGAGCGCATCAGTTCTCCTGCTTATATATTCATCCGCGATCAATGGAACGCACTCGCTCATCGCGCTACGAAAGATTGTGCCTCGCAGAGGAGACAATCTTCCTAGGATCAACGCGCAAATAGTAGCGGTCATACCTAGTGCCTGTAAACTGGCAAAATTGCTAGGAACTTCTGAAGAACTCCACTATCCAGTCTGTGCGAATAAGGTTGTGATCGGGGGAAGGAAGCACGTGCGACAGACATTGGCGTGCCAGAGGAGTCTCGAGAAGTACGCAAGGAAATTTCGGCGGGAGTTATTTCTGGAAGAGATGGATCGGGTGGTGCCCTGGGCAGAGCTGGAAGCGCTGGTGGAGCCGCACTATCCGAAGGGAGAGAATGGGCATCCGCCTGTGGGTGGGGGATCATGCTGCGGATTTACTTTGTGAGCAGTGGTTCAACCTGAGCGATCCGGGCGCGGAAGTGGCGCTGTACGAGTCGCCCGCGCTGCGGCGGCTTGCAGTCGTGGGACCTGGGCCGGGCATCGCGTCGGATGAGGCGACGATCTGCAAGTTCCGTAGACGCGCAAGGCAACCAGTGGTACATCGGTCTGAAGGCGCATATCGTTCTGCGTATTGGGGGTCAGAATTTGTAAGTCAATGCGATGACCATAGTTGGATCAGCCCAACCGGCGTTGAAAATATACGTCGTGTAATCCATCTTGCGGTAGGCAAAGCCCAGAGACACTCCTCGCTGAACATCGAGTGCAGTCTGAAGCCATTTGTGGTCGGCATTGAAGATCGGGGAACCATAAGACAGGTCGTTCGGCACCAGGTATCCAAGTGCCCCGAGGGAAAAGGACCACTCATTCGAAGGCGATCCGGACGACTTTTCCGCCGGGTTAGCCGGTGCAATCTGAGCCGCTGCACTCCCCGCGAAGAATGCAGCACCCAGGACTACCAACCTGAATTGTCGTGTGGTTTTCATCCTCCAAGTGCGATCGTCATTCCAACCAGCGCGCTTCCGACAATCACCATCAACATGCCCATCGCCACCGGCCGATGCCCGGAATAGCATCCAAAGGCATATCCCGCAGCAAACAGCGTGGCGATCGCTATCGCGTTCGATATCCGTAGGGCCCGCGTGGTTTCGCGAATAAAAATGAATGGCAGTACGACCGGAAGCGTTGCAGTCAGAACCAGTAGAAACACACCTAAGCTGGCAAGCCAATCGTCTTTGCTGAGCCGCGGGCGCGACGGCAATTCCGGCGTCTGGATCAACTTCTGCCGCATCTCTTCGAATTGCGCGAGAGACACAACGGACGCGAGCAAGGGCGGCATAGCGTTGGCAATGATTCGATATGCACGCTTTGGATCCGGTGCCGCGCGCACCGCTCTCAGCGCCACGATGCCTTGTCCGTGCTCGCTAAAGCGGGCCATCAAATACATCGCTGCGTCGATGGTGCCCCAGGCCAGATTGCAACCGAGCGCGCCGATGAGCATCTGGCGCACCTCTGTTCGGCCGGCTCCGGCAATGCTGAACGAGCAAGTTATGGTGAGCACCATGATCAGTCCAAACAGCACTTCGGAAACCCTCTCCATGGGATCAAGGAGATGCTTCCCGGATTTCGTTAATTTTCCATACATGGGCTTGGTCAGACTTCGCCGCCTTTGAGAAATGCGTTGACGGCTGAATCGACCCCAGGAAAGATCTGATTCGCCCCAACGCGTTCTGTAAATCCGCTGCGATCGAAAAGATTACGAGCCCGGTCCGCGACACGCGCAAAGTAGAGCGCAACACCCGACTCCTCTAATTCATCCCGCAACTGCTCGAGCATTTCAAGACTGGTTACATCTATTTCCGGAGAAGCTTCGAGGTTCATCAAAACCGCCCGGAGGGGTACATCAGCGGACCTCATCAACTCGCGCAGCCGGTTGCGAATGCGATTCGCGTTCGCAAAGAACAACATGCCATTTGGCCGAAAGATCAATAGGTATGGAATCTGCTCAGCCCCAGGATGACGATCAACATCGACAAAATTCCCGGAGCCCGCTAGCCTGCCCAGTACAGAGTCCTGTGGAGCGCTGACTTTTCGCATCACGATCACCAGGGTTATACCGACTGCGAAAATCAACCCCCTAAGAATTCCCATTTGCAGAACACCGAACAGGGCGACGAGCGCAACCCAGAAACTTCCACTGCGGAGCTTCGCATAGTACTTGAGCGTGCCCACGTCAGCCAGGTGTGCGACAGCATGGACGACAATCGCCCCTAGAACAGCCTCCGGGAGATTGCGGATAAGGGGTAGCAAGTAAGCCAGTGTAAGGCCGACAAAAATCGAAGACGTGATGGTGGAAAGCTGAGTTCGGGCTCCACTGCTGTCGTTGGCGGCTGTGCCAGACATGCCCCCACCAACGATGATGCCGCCTAATAGACCTGATGCGATGTTTGCCGCTCCCATCGCGCAGAGCTCCTGATTGGGATTGATCTCAGATTTATGCTTTGCAGCAAACGTTCGGCCGGCAGCGAGAGACTCGGCGGTGAGCACGAGCACAATTCCGATGGCCCCCACGAAGACATCCGTCAGCTGGTCTTCACCGATCCTGGGCAGGCTCACCGAGGGCATTCCGGCTTGAATCGTACCGACGACCTCCACCTCATGCTGTTGCAGACCGAACCATGAGACAGATAGAACGCCGAGGACCAGCACCACTAGGGCCGATGGCACTCGGGGGGCAAATGCACCCAGGAGGACCATCACGGCAATCGCAATTGCTCCGACTGCACACGCCCACAGATTTGCCTCATTAAGTGAGGTGATCACATGCCACACTAAATGGAAGAAATTTCCCTGTCCTGCAGAGATGCCAGTGAGCTTATGGGCCTGCTTCACCATGATGGTGAGCGCGAGTCCGAAGACAAAGCCCTTGAGAACTGGCTTGGAAATGAACTCCGACACAGCTCCCAGCTTGAGCAGACCACCTACCAGGAAGATGACGCCCACTGCAATCGCAGCGCCTGAAGCGAGCACAACATATCGCGTGGAGTCACCAACGGCAATCGGAGCCACAAGGGCGGCAAGCATGGCTGCGGATGAAGATGTAGGCGTAACCGCGAGTTGTCGCGACGTCCCAAAGAGCGCGTAGGTAAACATTCCCGCCATCGCGGCATACAAGCCCATCTGCGGCGGGACTCCGGCGATGCCCGCATAAGCCATTCCCTCCGGGACCAGCAATCCTGCAAGCGCAATGCCTGCGATTACGTCCCCACGTATGGTTTTCGGTGTGCAGTCAGGCAGCCAGTCACTGATAGGAAGAAACTGGGATATTGCGCGCCGAGACATTCATTTCTCCTAAGCACCTGCCGAACCGCACCGCGAGATATGAACCTCATTTCCCGAGCGATAAAGCAAATCATTGTGCGTCTGTTCAAGACATTTTGTGCGAGCACTGTCAATAAATCTCGGGAATGTAGTGCATCTTCTTCAGCGGGGTCTGATCGTCATATCGTTTGCGGCTATCCCGGGGTGGCAGCTTCACTTTTTCCCGCGGAACCTTTCCATAGGGAATCTTGCTCAGGAAATGCGCGATACAGTTGAGGCGTGCTTTTTTCTTATCATCAGAACGAACGACGAACCACGGAGCATGCTTGCTGTCGGATGCCTTGAGCATGGCATCCCGCGCCCTTGAATAGTCATACCAGCGACGGAATGACTCAAGATCCATCGGGCTCAGCTTCCATTGCCGCAGCGGATCGGCGATTCGTGCTTTGAATCGCCGTTCCTGCTCATCAGCACCCACTTCCAGCCAGTACTTGATAAGGACGATGCCGGCATTCACGATGTACTGCTCTATCTGAGGAGCCTGTTCAAGAAAAATGCGATGTTGCTCCTTGGTACAGAAGCCCATCACGAACTCTACGCCGGCTCGGTTGTACCAACTTCGGTCGAAGATTACGATCTCGCCGCCAGACGGAAAACGCTCCACATAGCGCTGTAAGAACATCTGAGTCTTCTCGCGGTCAGAGGGAGCAGGTAGCGCTTCGACCCGGAACACACGGGGACTCACTCGTTCGGTGAGCGCGCGGATGGTCCCTCCTTTGCCTGCGGCATCGCGCCCCTCAAAGACGACGATCACGCGAAGTCCCTTGTATTTGACCCATTCCTGAAGCTTGCAAAGCTCCGCCTGGAGGCGTCGAAGTTCCTTCATGTACTGTTTGTTAGTCAGCCTGCCTTCATTCGGGCTGTTCTCTTTGTCGGCCATGAATCACCTCACTCGGATATACGTGCTGCTTGGGCACCTCTAGCTACGATTCTGGTCCCTACCGTCGTGGAGTGTTAGGCCACCAAGATTACCGTCAACCTTATTACCGTCGAGTCTGTCTTGAGCATATTTGCTCCACTCGCAGCACGTTAGATCAATCCTGTCAGAGTCATGGGGCCGACGATGTAGCCGGAAGTAAACCATAAGAACAGGCATATGTCAAAGCCGACGACATTATGTCTGCGTTATTGACCTCGCCCGTTCGGTGTTGCAAAGAAGGCGCGGCGCGGGTCTCATCTATCTGTTCCCACCCGATTTCTTCCGTTACAACTTCGCGCTATGTTTTTGCATCGAAACGAAGTTATTCAGGCGTTCGTCGCCATCGATAATCACGGGAATTCTGCTGATTCGGCCACTTCTCCCATGGAACAATCTTGCTGCCCGTGTCATACTTCGGGGTGTTTCAAGCTTCGCTATTGGAAATCAGATTTCACTCACTTGCCCGCGTTCCGCCCAGTAGCGAATCGGCGCGGGAAGTAGTCAGGTTGGTTTTCGCTCTGTCCGCCTGCAGCTTCTTGGTGACTGATCAACGCCGGCGCTAGCGGATTTCAGGCGCGGCGGAAAGTCCTTGAACGTGATCAGGAGTTGCCTAACGGTAGCCGGCTCATGGAGGAGCAGAGGAACAGGGGACAGTTGGACAAGTGAGCGGGCCTAATCTACGAAGGAGGAACCAACGTGACCTCTAGCCAACCGGCGCCCGACAAGTGGTACCTGAGCCGTGCTCTCGAAGTCTTCATTCACCTTAGCCTTATCGCTCTGCTAGTCGCCACCTGCTTCCTTATTCTGCGCCCCTTTATCGGCGTGGTCGCCTGGGGGCTGACCATTGCTATTGCTGGTTACCCAGCTTACCGCAGACTGGACAAGCTGCTCGGTGAACGAGGCACGGTTGCAGCCGTCCTCTTTACCGTTCTTCTTCTCACTGTCGTGATCGTGCCGATTGCACTCCTCGCTCAAACGCTGATCGGTGACTTCCAAGGTCTCGCGGTCCGTGTTCAGAACGGAACCCTGACCATTCCGCCGCCGCGACCGAACGTCGCAACCTGGCCCATCATCGGCAAACGTTTGAGCGAGCTCTGGGGCCTGGCTTATACCAATTTTTCCGCCGCCCTCCAGAGCCTCGCTCCGCAACTCAAAGGGGCTGCGGCCGGACTACTCTCAGCTTCTGCCGCAGTTGGCATTGGCGTGTTGCAGTTTTTCATCTCGATAGTGGTCGCGGGATTTCTTCTCGCCTACTCCAGACAGGGTGCGAATCTTTCGCGAAAGCTCGCAATCCACTTTTTCGGCAGCAAGGGCGAACAGTTTGAAGCACTCGCCGAGGCGACCATACGCAGCGTTACCACTGGCATCCTCGGCGTTGCATTAATCCAATCCATGCTCGCCGGTCTCGGGTTTCTGGTGGTGCGACTCCCCGGAGCGGGCCTATGGACACTGGTGTTCCTCATCGCCGCTGTGCTCCAGGTAGGACCCCTGACCCTCATCCCCGCCGTGATCTACGTCTTTGCGACCATGGGCACCGCCAAATCGGTGGCCTTCTTGATTTGGTGTATCTTCGTTGCCCTCATCGACAATGTGCTGAAGCCGCTGTTGCTCGGGCGAGGTGTCCCCGTTCCCATCCTTATCGTCTTCATGGGCGCGATAGGCGGCTTCATTGCGATGGGCATTATTGGCCTTTTCGTCGGCGCAATTGTTCTGTCGGTCGGATACGAGCTATTCCACGCCTGGCTGGACGAAGACATCGCATCTGCGCCAGACGCAACCCCGCGAGCTCAGGAAGAGTAGTACAACTTCGTGGACGAGATGCCATGAAGGCCATGTTGTAGAAAGCAATCATCGACGCTACAGAAAAGAAGGGGTAGAATTGGCGCCCCACCGTACTTCGGTGAAAAAGTCGGACCCGAACAACTCGGAGTGCAGTCTGCGAGGAAAGGTCGTAAACCATGAACGTGAGAATACTCCAGTCAAGGCCGCCGTTTGGTCGCGTCCGCGGCGCGGTAGCGTTGCTCTGTGTATTGCTCCTGTTGCCCGGCGATCTCGCGGCATATGCCCAATCGGCGCCCCAGCAGAATGCGCCGCAAGAGCAACCCGCGCCGCCCAAGATTCCGAATGATCAATTGGATTCGCTGGTGGCACCAATCGCACTCTATCCGGATCCGCTGCTGGCCCAGGTTCTCGCTGCCTCCACGTATCCTCTGGAGATTATTCAACTCCAGCAGTGGTTGCCGCAGCACAAGGGCCTGAAGGATAAGGAACTGGTGGATGCAGTACAGAAACAAGACTGGGACCCCAGCGTCCAGGCGATGGCGCCGCTGCCTGATGTGGTCAAGCAACTTGCAGAAAACATCAAGTGGACCACCGACCTGGGTAATGCCTTTCTGTCGCAGCAAAGTGACGTGATGGACGCGGTCCAGCGCATGCGCGCGAAAGCCAAGGACGCGGGAAACCTTAAATCCACCGAACAGCAAAAGGTGGAAACGAAGACTGTCGAGAACAAAACTGTCGTTGTGATCGAGCAGGCTCAACCTCAGGTCATTTACGTTCCCAGCTATAACCCCACGGTGGTCTACGGCCCGCCAGTTTATCCCTATCCGCCGATCGTCTACCCTCCGGTAGGTGCCTACGTCGCGGGAATGGCCATTTCGTTTGGTGTGGGAATGGCAATGGGGGCAGCCTGGGGTGGCGGCTGGGGATACGGCTGTGGGTGGCATGGCGGCAACAATGACATCACCATCAACAGGAACAACAGCTTCGTAAACAATTCCAACAGAACGAATGTCAACCGTCCGTCACAGCAGCCCGCTGGCGGAGGGAACAACTGGCAGCACAATCCTCAGCACCGCGGAGGCGCTCCCTACTCAAACAGGGCCACTGCGAACCAATATGGCGGGACTGCTCGTGGCGATTCCACGGCCACGCGGCAGGCGAACGCTCGCCAGAACCAGGGGCAATCCGGTGGCAGGCAACAGGCAAGCACGATGGATCGCGGCAGTGGCGGCGCCAACCGCCAACAGGCAAGCACGATGGATCGTGGCAGTGGCGGCGCCAACCGGCCACAGGCAGGCACGATGGATCGTAGCAGTGGCGGCGCGGATCGCGTCGGTAACCGAAGCGTTCCCAGCGGCGGCTCCTCACACGGAAGCGGAGCTTTCGGCGGCGGCTCCGGTGGCTACAGTGGAAGCAGCGCGCGAGCCAGCAGTTCACGGGGATCCGCCAGCATGGGGTCCCGAGGCGGCGGCGGCGGACGGAGGAGATAGGCAAGCCATGATCAAGGAAGACCACATGACATTAAATACGTTCCATTTCCTTACGTCGAAATCCCTTGTCACTGCCCAGATGATCGCCTTGTCGTGCGCCCTGACGGCCATCGCCCATGCGAAGCCGCAATCGAACCCACCCACCGTGGCGGCATCGCAACCTGCACAGATGTCGTTTGCCACGCCAAACCAGGCTGCCGAAGCCCTCATCCAGGCGGCAGCGAACTATGACGTGCCCGCTCTCATGAGAGTGTTAGGACCGGATGGCAGGCATATCGTTTCGACAGAGGACGCCGTTCGCGATAAGAACAATGCCGCCACATTTGCCGCGGAAGCTCACGAAAAGACTGAGGTGGTCGTAGACCCCAAGAACCCTAATCGCGCTACCCTTTCCGTCGGAGACGAAGAGTGGCCACTTCCAATCCCCATCGTCAAGAAAGATGGAAAATGGTATTTCGATACCAAGGCGGGTCTCAAGGAGGTACTGTTTCGGCGCATCGGAGCTAACGAGCTGGACGCCATTACCGTTTGCCGCGGCTTTGTGGAAGCTCAGATGGACTACGCCGAGCAGATCCACGACAACTTCGACGTGAATCAATACGCGCAGCGAATTATCAGCACACCGGGAAAACAGGATGGGCTGGCCTGGCAAAATCCGGATGGCAGCTGGGGAGGTCCCGTCGGAGTGGGGGTTGCGAAGGCCCTTGCTGAAGGGTACGGGGACAAGAGCAAGCCCTTCCACGGGTACTATTTCAAAGTATTGAAGGGGCAGGGTCCCAGTGCGCCCCTGGGCAAGCTCAACTACATCATTGAGGGAGCGATGATCGGCGGATTTGCACTCGTAGCCGTGCCTGCCGAATATCGCGTCACGGGCGTAAAGACATTCATGGTTGACTACGACGGAGTTGTCTACCAGAAGGACCTGGGACCCGATTCCCTCAAGATCGTCAAGAACATGGAGCTTTACAATCCGGACAAGACCTGGCGCCCCACATCTGACAATTGGTGATCTACTTATCCTTGGAACCAGCACCGTTCCAATCAATGATGTTGACCACCTTCCACGGATTTCTGCGAAGCCACCCGCGTGTCGCAGAGTTCGCTCGCGAGAGGCGCAGGCCGTCCAGGGCCTCAGGTTCTATCCAAAGCCTTTGTCGCGGCATACACTCCCAATGCGACGATGATGCCCATAGTCAGCAACCCCAGCACGGCTGTGAGAATGGCGATGATCCTCGATCGTCTCTTGGTTGGACGGAAATCACCGTAACCGACTGTCGTTGCGGTGACGAATGCCCAATAGAAACTGTCGAAGCGCGACCAGCCCTCCTGCTTTCCGGCAAGGTATCCAAGCAGCATGATTACCAGCGTCAAGGTCAACAAGAGAGGGGAAAAAAACCAAAGGCCGATCGCTAGCTGCTTCAGGAATCGGATGGTCAGCCCCCAAAGAATCACAATGCTCCCGTGCCTTTCCAATTGGTATGAACAACCGATTCCAGAAATACCGGACTGACTCGTGAAGTCCCGAAGACGGCCGGAAAACTGAACGCCATGGTACATCAAAGGGAGCGGACGGTTCGGAGACGTCACGTGTGTATGGTTCATTCGGCAGGTCGACCTCGGTTTGAGTGCCATGGGAATGGCGGGCGACGATCGCCATTTGGCGATAGGAGCGTAGCCACCACGGCTTCACCCTATGGCCGATATTGTTTCCGCCACTGCTGCCACGGTTTTGTACCTATGTTCTTTTACAACCCAAAAGACGACTAGTTCACAATGTGGCAGGTGCTGTCGCGGATTCGAAGTACGTTATCCGCCAAGAAGAATTCCTATCTTCTGTACTACGTGGGACGACGGAAGAGGACAAAGCTTAGCAATTTGGTGAATGCCCTGGGCACGAGCCAGCACAACTGGGAGATCGTAGGGCCGAAGCGCAATTAGTTCTCTATGCTTTTTATTTACTTCCCCGAATTGTGCTTGGTTGAGTTGGACGTCGCGCCGGGTTCCGCTGAAAGTCTACAAAGGATTTCGCGAAGCAAGATCGCGACTGCGCAGTTCCATTGTTTATAGCCGATTAACTTATATCTTGGCGTTTCCCTTTTTGCGGGAACTCGATCGCTCCGAGAGCTAGCAGACGAGCCCTGTAATCGCCTGAAAAGCATCAAGGCGTCACGCGCCCTGTATTTTCGATTAACCCTTCCGAAATTGGGCCAATTTATGGTCTGTTTAGAAACGATTCGGCCAACTTTATGTCTCAGAGGCTTTGAGCGAGCAAAAGGTTCGTATTGAAAGCAGGAGGTAGGCTGGACAGCTTATGGGTTGGGCCAGCTTTCGGGTTGATTTTCAAAAAAAATACGCCCCCTCCTGCCGAGCGTCCTCTGAGTTCAAATGGCGCGAGCCACACAAGCCAACAGCAAAGGTTTACGCGCCAACGTGAAGCCTTCTGCGATTGCCTGACTAAGAACAGGTTGTAGGTTGACACAATGAGTGACTACAAGAGCATCTGATTCCACGCTGCCCAGTCTTACGATCGAGACAGACGAAGTTGCTTGGGGCCGTTGCGGACTCACTGTTAGTCAACGGCGAAGCTTTAAACGCAGCATTAATGAGCTGCGCCAGCCTGAGGCCGCCCTGCTCCAGTCGCTGGTTGATGGTTTCGATATTTCGCTCGTAGTAGGCCTCGTCGATGTTCGTTCCCGGAGCCACCAGCGCCAACCGAGCAAGATCGTGCGACTCCATCGCCCATGTCGCGGCGTTCCCATTGCCTGGGACGATCTTCTTCGTGTCAATCTCGTTCTCAAGCATCCTCAGCCAGGCAGCTTCGTCAAGATTGCGATGCTCGATCAGCTTCTCGTCCCAGACTTCATGCAGGTTGCACCCCCACTGGCCGCACTCGTCGCGTCCCCATACTCTCACGGCAATATCGTTCCCCCCGCGTCCAACACCCAGCGTGTGCAACGGTTGATGCTCGTCGCCGACCAGGTGCACCAGGAACTTCAGCGCGATGGCTCTGTCCGAGTTGTCGAGCGTTGAGTCGGCAAGTCGCTGTTCGTTGTACCCGATGCGTTCCACGATACAGTCGCGCCACGTGTCGATCCGCGTTCCTGCCGTTGTGCGCGGCTGTATCAGGCAGTCGCGGTCGCGATCATAGCTCTTCGCATCGGGAGGGATATTGACGAAGTGCCAGTAGAAGGTCTGATAGTTGCCAACAAGATAGTGATCGGCCCACGAAGATACATCGCCGAGACTCTCATGTCCAAGCAAAGCCTGCACATCGGCTTTTGCCTCAGGGGTCAAATGATCCCATGCGACGTCGGCGACCAGTCGATGACCCAGCGGTCCCCATGCCCATGACTGCTGTGTTACGGCGAACGAGAGAATTAACCAGAGAGAGAGAAGGATGCGTTTCATGAAACGAGTATAGAGATGTCATCTGGGAATATGCCGGAAGCTGCTTCCATTCTGTATCCGCGGCAAATTTTCTGACTTTTGCAACATAGCGTTTATGTAAATGTTGTAGATTCTGCGCCATGCGGAAATTTATAAAGAACAGAATTGCATTCAGTCGATTGCTGCGTTTATTTCTTTGTGTAAGTTTAGCCAGTGGAGTTGCCGTAGCCCAGGGAGGAAATCAAGGGGCACTGCAAGGAATAGTCACGGATCCGAGCGGCGCGGTTGTGAGCGACGCCACGATTACGATCGTGAACCCGACACGTGGGACCAGCTATACCGGAACGACCAACAAAAGCGGTACGTTTACGTTTCCCGTAGTGCCGACCGGTTTCTACGACGTGATGATCGAACATGCCGGTTTCTCGAAGGTCGAACAAAAGCATGTCGAGGTAACAGTCGGTGGCAAAGTCGAGCTGCCGGTTATGCTGCAGGTGGGCGCCAATCAGACCGTGGTTGAGGTGATCGGTGTACCGGTCGTCGATACGGTTCGGACGAACGTAGCGGAGAGCGTGAATGAACGTCAGGTGGCGAACCTGCCTGTACTGGGAAGAAACTTTTTAGACTTTACGCTTCTGACGCCGGGTGTATCGCGCGATGTGCGCGGTGGCGACCTGAGCTTTGGCGGACAGCGTGGAACGCTGAACTCGCTGACGATTGACGGCGCGGACAATAACAACACCTTCTTTGGCCAGACACTGGGAAGGACAGGATCGGGACGTGCTCCGTACCAGTTCAGCCAGGACGCGGTGCAGGAATTTCAAGTAAACACGTCGACGTTTGCACCGGAGTTTGGACGCGCGGGCGGGGCCGTCGTCAACGTGGTGACGAAATCGGGAACGAACCAGTTCCATGGTACGGTGTTCGAGTTCTTTCGCGATCGCGGGCTGAATGCGAATGACCAGGTGTATTCGCAGCAACTGTCATACTTCAAGCAGGGGTTGCGGGCAACGGCTCCGACGAAGCCGGGATACCACTTTCATCAGTTTGGCGGGAACCTTGGCGGACCGGTGCTGAAAGGCAAGCTGTTCTTCTTCTTCGACTATGACGGTCAGCGGAACAGTGTTGGTATTCCGGTTGCGCTGTCGATCCCCTCATTGGGTAGGCCGGCGACGGCTGCGGAGACGGCGGCGATCAATTACCTGACTGCGCGGAGCGGAACTTACCTGACCACGTTCAACCAGGACGTGTATCTGGGTAAGCTCGATTACCGCATCAACGCGGCAAACGTGATCAGCGGGCGGTATAACGGGCAGCGGTTCAAGGGAACGAACCTTGAGAACAGCGGCACCGCGAGCGCGGCGGAACACACTGGCAACTCGAACGTGAACACAGACACGTTCGCGCTGGAGTTGAACACGACGCTCTCGCAGAAGCTGGTGAACCAGTTGCGCGGCAGCTATCAACGAGACAACGAACCGGGGCTTTCTAATTCGCAGAATCCCGAAGCGGCCGTTCGGCAGAACGGAACAACGCTGCTGACTGTGGGACGGAACAACTTCAGCCCGCGCGAGACGACGCTGCACCGGCAACAGTATGCGGATGCGGTGACCTACGTTGCCGGGACACACACGATTAAGGTGGGTGTGGATTGGCTGAGAGACCAGATTCTCAATTATTTCCCGGGAAACTTCAGCGGTGCGTATACCTTCGATTCGCTGGAGAACTTTGGCCGGTCGTTGACGGGGCAGGCTCTGCAAGCGACAGCAACGGGAAGCTCTGCATTGCAACTGGTGCAGGCCTATGCGGGCACGGGTACGAGCGGGCCGACGACGAATCCGGACAATGCGCAATTGGCAGCGTTTGCACAGGACGACTGGCGCGCGACGCGGCGACTGCAAGTAACCTATGGCGTGCGATGGGACCGGCAGACCTATCATCAGCCTGGCATAGTGAATGCTCAGGCACTGGCAACGGGTTTTGATACGTCGCGGGTGCCGGTGGACGATATGAACTTCGGGCCGAGGCTCGGTGTGGCCTACCAACCGTTTGCAAACAGCGACAGGACAGTGATTCGTGCGGGCGGCGGCATCTTCTATGGCAACACGCCGTCAATCTTGACAGGTACGGCAAGTTCGAACAACGGTGTGAACCTGCAGACGTTTACGTTCCAGCCAACAACGGGGCCTGCGCCAACGAATGCGAACGCGACAGGGCAGCCGTATTTTCCTGGTCAGATTGCTTATCCGAACAATACGTGCGGCGTACCAACAGATGCTCCGCGATGCACGCCCCCCGCAGGGTTTGCGGCGGCGAAGTCGAATCTTTTCCTGTTTGACAGTAAATATCATCAGCCGAGGATTGTGCAGTACAACGCGCAGATTCAGCAGCAGGTGGCGAAGGACACCTCTGTGACCATAGGTTATCTGGGCGTACGAGGGACACGGTTGACACGGACGCGGAACGCGAACTTTGTATCCGAGACACCGGCGACGATCCTGAATACGGCTGGGCAGAGCTTTAGCTATATGCGCATCAATTCGTCACAACTCGTGAATCCGAACTTCAACCAGATCTTCCAATTTGAGGCAACGGCACACTCAGCATACAACGGGCTGACGGCACAGTTGGACAAACGGTTTGCGCAGGGACTGCAGTTGAGCGCGGCGTACACGTGGTCGAAGGTGATCGACGACGCGCCCGATGCGACCGCGGTTGTGGTTGGCAGCGACGATGGCAAGGAGGCCTACGACCCGCTGAATCCGCGGCTTGATCTGGCCCCCGGCAATAATGATGTGCGGAATCGGTTTGTACTGTCGACGGTGTGGGACCTGGACTACTTTACGAAGAACCTGCATGGTGTGCTCCGACCGGTCGCGGGTGGATGGAGTGTGAGCGGCATCATCACGGCGCAGAGTGGCCAGCCATACACGGCGTTGATCAACACTGCACTGAATGGATCGTTGCTGATAGCAAACCAGAGAACGCCGGGATCGGCGCGCAATCAGTATAGGCTTCCGAACTATATCAGTGTCGACCCTCGCATTACGAAGACGATCGGCAGAGAGAAGTTCAAGGTGCTGCTGATTGGCGAGGCGTTCAATGTGATGAACCGGACAAACATCACGGCATACAACAATCAGCAGTATGTAGTGACGAACAATGTACTGGTGCCGAACACGAGCCCGACGACTGGCTTCCAGACTCCGCGCGCGTTCGGAAACAACCCTTCGTATAACGGACGGGTTTTGCAGTTGGCTGCAAAGATCCAGTTCTAGCGAACTGGAAGATAGAACGGGGCTAGGCGCCATCGGCCTCGCCCCGTTTTATCAATTGCCATCGCGTATCATCAGTTGACCCTTCCGGAACTCTGGGCCAATTTATCGTCGAATAGAGATGTCCCGGCCAACTTTTGGCCTCAGAGTTTTGAGCGAGCAAATCATCGATATTGAAGCACAAGAGTTATACTGACCAACTTATGGGCTAATTGGCCAGTTTCGGGTTATTTTTCAACTGTCGAATAAATGATAACTCTGCGCACGCGCAAAGTTATAGACCTACCAAAAGTTGTAGGTGGTTGTGGTGATGCGGTGCCGCTGGTAGTGGGGAATCGGCCTATAAGTTGGATGATCTAATATGAGCCATCAAAGACGCAATCCATCCACGCCGAAGGCGTGCGGTGGCTCAGACGCGGTTTGATCGCGACGTTGTCGGAGTCAGGTGCTGGAGAGTAAGGTGCCCCTGACGTGCTCCCTGGAATCTCTACCAGTTGAATCTGGAGATCTCTCGTAAATTGAATCGAGGGAGCAGAGATGAAGAAGAGCCGTTATACGACGAGCAGATCATCGGGGTACTTAAGCAGCATGAAGGTGGGGTGAAGACGGCGGAGTTATGCCGTGAGCATGGGATCAGCGCGGCGACGTTCTACGGCTGGAAGCAGAAGTTCGGCGGGATGGACGTAAGCGAGGCGCAGCGGCAGAAGGCGATGGAGGACGAGAACCGCCGGTTGAAGCTGCTGGTGGCGGAGTTGAGTCTTCACGGCGAGGCGCTGAAGGCCGTCATCCGAAAAAACGGCTGGAGCTTGCCGGTCTAAGAGGAGACGTGGCGTTCGTCTCCAGCGAGTTCCGTCTGAGCGAACGCACGGCCTGCAGTCTGCTGGGCATGGAGCGGTCGAGCTATCGGTATGAGCCGTGCGCTTTGAGTTGTTGGTGCGTGTCGTAGAAGAAGCGTTTGACGGTGGCTTCCTTGATGGTGCGGTTCATCCGTTGGACCTGTCCGTTGGTCCAGGGATGGTTCGGCTTGGTGAGGCGGTGTTCGATTCCGTGGACATGGCAGGTCCGATCGAAGGGATGGCCGCGGAAGCGGGCGGTTGGACCCTGGCGATTCTTCGGAAGGTCGGCGAACTGGATGCCATTGTCGGTGAGCACGGTGTGGATACGGTAAGGAACAGCCGCGATGAGTGCTTCCAGGAAGGTGGCGGCAGCTCGCCTGTCGGCCTTCTCCACGAGTTCGAGCACAGCGAACTTGGAAGTTCGATCGATGGCCACGAAGAGATAGAGTTTGCCCTCGGCGGTGCGCACCTCGGCCAGATCGATGTGGAAGAAGCCGATGGGGTAGCTCTCGAACTTCCTGCGCTTCGGCCTGTCGCCGTCCACCTCGGGTAATCGGCTGATGCCGTGGCGTTGCAGCAGCGATGCGGCGACGAGCGGGTCAACCTGGGGATCGTGGCCTGGAGCGCATAGAGACAGTCGTCCAGCGGCAACAGTGTGTGCCTGCGAAACGCTACGATGATCGTTTCCTGCTCAACCGAGAGCACCGTGGATTTCGGAACCGTTGGGCCAGTCCGGCGATCTGCGGTCGAGTCCCGTTTCCACCCCTTCACAACCGTCTTCGGGTTCATGCCATGCCGACGAGCCAGCGTCTCAGGCTCTCTTGACTATGTTGTATCGCTCGACCGACCGCCGCTGTCAGGCGGCGGAAACTTTACGTATATCATACTGGGAACGCTTGTATCACCTGGGTTATCTGTGGCGATGTCATTGTCGAATTGTTTGGGGCCACCTGAACCTTGGGGAATTACGGCCATTCCAACCTTGAAGACGAGTGCGGGTCTTAGGTTCGCCTGACTTCCAGTCCAAGCGGATTTGGATGCGCTGATCGCTTTCCGCAAAGTTGCGTATTGAAAGGAACTACCGCGCCTATCTTTGATATCGATGATGTAGGTGGTTCCAATTAGGGATCCGTTCGACATAGCTACCTGCGTGCCACTCGCCAAAGTGCTAAGGAGCTCGGCAAACGTGGTGTGGCATATTTGCTGACACATTCATGTCGGCCTCTCAAAGAGAGGAGTAAGAACTGGGTGGCATCTATTGTTGACACTGTCGACTCTGTTAGTGACTCGACTAATGTCGGTATCGTGCATCAATACCGGGGCGTTGTCTGAAGTTGTAGAACATCAATTTCAACGGGCTACCTGCGCCATAGAAGTAATGGCAAACCATGCGACGACATTAGACCCGGTGTGGTCATCCCCCCCCGCTTCGCCATCGGAGTAGTAGAACGACGGAAATAGGTGAGCTTCACCACGCCGGCTCGCTATCACCTTAGCAAATAGATCCTCCGTGTTCGTGAGGATCTCCGGACGCCGGAGAAAGAAAGCCTTATCCCCGGTCGCGCGGAAGTACGCCCCTGTTTAGTCCCGGCAGATGATGGGTGGAATTTCGCGCTTGCTTTTTCGCGCCGATTGCGGTGTCGCTGGTAAACTGAAAAAGCTGTACGCAACCGCACTTATTCTGGCGCTGGCTACAACGTCAGGGATACAGATCGGAAACAGTTGGTCTACCCAGTCTTGCCTTGTAGAGCTATCTGCACCAAGGCAAGATTTGAGTACAGGGTTTCCGTCATCGCTGCAGTCTGAGCCTCGGTCCTGTGAGTAGTGCTTCGCCCTAGGTCCCGCAGTGAAGACTCTAAGTCCTACCAATTGCCATGCTCGGATGTACCCTCAACGGTGTTTTATATGACATTCGCCACAGTCCTCAGCGCACAGGGCACATCTTCTCTGAGGCTGGGTGTCCGAGCGAATAACGACTTGTAATGACAAGAGGAAGACGGAAGTGTTCTATGCTAATTCGGCGACTTTGGTGGCAACTTATGAAAGGTGACCTGATAGTCTTGCTATAACAGTTGCCACGCCATGCGGGAAAAGACTGAGACATAAATGATGGCCGAGTTATAGAAGAGAAATGGGTTGCTTATGAAGAAGGCTAGCGCGAAGCAACCCAGGAACCGTGTTGAGCGTCGCATCGACATCCGCACGGTGGCTGAAGCTGCCAAGGTCTCGGTCGCGACCGTATCTCGGGTAATGAACAATGTACCTAACGTCGATTCGGCCTTGAGCAAGCGTGTCTGGGAGGCAATATCAAAGCTAGGTTATATTCCCAACAATCAGGCACGCGCCCTTGTGAGTGGCCGGAGTAGGTTGTTCGGAGTCATCATTTCCGACATTACCAATCCCTTCTTTCCGGAGTTAATTCAAGGCTTCGAGGAAGAAGCCGTGGCGGCCGGTTATGAGACCTTGATTGGTTCTACCAACTACGATCTGCGCCGGATGGAAGTCTGCGTTCAGCGAATGCTGGAGCGAAAAGTCGACGGGGTCGCAGTCATGACCTTTGGTATTGAAGAGCCGCTTCTCGAACGCCTCGCCTCCCAGAAGATCCCGATGGTGTTCATCGACATTGCTCCCGCAAAAAAGGGATTTTCGGCTATTCATATTGACTACGACAACGGCATCTATGAAGCAGTACAACATCTCGCTGTGCTTGGCCACCGAAGAATTGGCTTCATCTCTGGCCCAAAAGGCTTACATTCCGCATTAGCACGAGAAAAAGCATTTCGCTCAGCAATCGGATCGATCGGCCTCGCGTTGCCAGATGAATACATCCATGTTGGCAATTACACGACGGAAGGAGGATCTGAAGGGGCTGAGCGTCTGCTTCTACTTCGCAAACCTCCTACTGCAATTGTCTGCTCGAACGATATGACAGCGATTGGGGCGATGCACACTGCTTCGCGACTCGGCTTGAAAATTCCAGAAGAAATTTCCTTGATAGGTTTCGATGACATTGGGATCGCCCGGTTCATGCTCCCGCCACTTACAACGGTTCGGATGTCAGGACGAGAGATTGCCATCAGTGCCGTCAGAACACTGATGGCAAGTTTGAAAAACGACGATGTCGAGAAGGCAACTTATGAGGTCGTCAAGACACGGCTGGTAGTACGGCAGTCAACTTCAATCCCTAAAGGGAGTCTTACCGGGCTTTCCAGAAGAAAGACTCAGAACAAGAATACTGAAGACGAATGAGTGCTGCGTCTACAACGAATTTACCACTTCAGCAAGCGATCCTATGTCACTTGCTAGTGCTATGAGCGCCGTCTTAATTTGTGGACAGTTCGAGGATCTGAATCGAATAAGCCGGAACTGTATGTTCAAAAGTGCTTTTTATATTTTGTAGAGCGGCTTTTACGGGAATAATGCGTTCGGGTTCCGTGACGGTATTGGTTTCAGTAGGATTGGTTCCGCCCAGGGTTTCAACTACTCCCTCAGATTTGAGGGCTTTCCCCCCGTCTATACGGACGTTGATAGCTTGTGGCATCGAACTTCCATTCACTAATTTCAAATAGATCTTTCCTTTGGTCGAGGCATTGGTTACCGAGTAGAAGAAACGCTCGGGCAGATTAGTTGCAGTGGAAGTAGGTACTGTATCACCCAGGTATTTCGCGAATAGAACCTGGGCATAATAGGAAGGCGAGCCGTAGCTGGACATCGCGTCATAGCCGATCAGGTCACTCTCCCACTGCATGCCGCCGGGGTTGACGTTTACAAACAGGGGCGCATAGGAGGTCATCAGAATCAGGTCGCTGTTTCGTTCAAAACCGGTCATCAGAGCGGCATCGCCCAAGGCTGCATTGAGATTTGGGGTAGGAGATCCCTCGCGTGTGGCCCACTCACCTATGAAGATCTTCGGCCCATTTCGATCGGCAGAATCATACTGGGATGCATGCTTGTAGCTCTCGACAGCCCGCAGATAATAGTGATCATCCTGCATGTCCGGCTTGGTCTTCTTCAGTGGCATTGTTGCGATTGTTTTTAAACCTGGATACTTCGCTTTGATCGCCTTGTCGAACTGCGCAAACCTCGCTTCGTAACTCCCCGACCGGTCGAACCAGTCTTCGTTGCCGATTTCGACGTAGTGCAAAGGGAAGGGCTTGGGGTGGCCAAGTTCCGCACGTTTTGCTCCCCACTTTGTGTCCGGGCCGCCGGTCGCGAACTCAATCTCGTCGAGCGCATCCTGGACAAACGGATTCAGGAATGGTCCGGCATTAATGTGAGCGCCTTTCAGCGAATATCCCGCATAAACGGCCAAGACCGGTTCGATGTTAAGGTCCTCTGTCCACTCTAGAAATTCCAAGAGTCCCATTCCGTCGGACGACTGATAGCGCCATGGACTTGGGTGAGTGGGGCGGTCTACGAGAGGCCCGATCGTTGTCTTCCAATCGAAGCGATCCTGGATTTCGTCGCCTTCCAGATAATTACCTCCGGGAAGGCGAAGAAATGTCGGATTCATGGCATGCATCTTCTCCATGAGGTCGAGCCGGTTACCGTTTTCCCGGTTTTTATAGGTCGGCGGAAAGAGAGATACAAGGCTCAGCCATACCTTTCCGGAATGAGCGACCGTAAGACGCAGATGATTTTGTGCGCCTGGTTTGATCTTTCCTGTTTGGAGTGTCACATCGTACTTTTTCCAATCAGCAGAGATTGCGGAGCTTTTGGTCGAGGCTAAGACCTTTCCTGTGTCATTGCTGACAAGCTCGACAGAGACCGTTCCCATATTGCTCTGATCGGTCTTCGCGTAAAACGAGGCGCGGTACGTTGTATCAGGGTGTACCGCCATTCCCCAGTAACCTTCGTTATAGACACCGATGGAGTTCGCGGAATCGGCCTTGACTGCATTGATCAACAGGCTACTTGGCAGAGCTTCGCTTGGTCCGGTTGTGTCATCGATTTCCATTGTGCCGCTACTGTTTCCTTGCTCGAAAAGAAACCAATGAGCGGGTTGCGAATGCCATCGACCACTGAATGTGCGATTGCGGATCTTCTCCGCATACAGGCCGCCATCGTAAGAAAAGTTAATCTCTTCTGTCATAAGCCCATACAGCATTGGACTTACCTTATGTAGGGGCGAGTCGAGTTGGACCGAGATGGAAGCAGCGGAATTAGGCTGAGCGCGACTCAATCCGGTGAGAGATAGCATCAACACAGCAACGCACTGAAGGCGGTGGTTCTGAACGGACACTTTTGATGTAACAGATGAGCGCAATCTCAACGCGGCAGTCCTCCATTATTGATGCCTATTCTGAAGTAAACAGGGAACAGTAAACGTTTTTTCAAAACGTGTCGTAACGGTAGCTCGTTTCTTTTGGCGACGTCAACTTGTTTGCGGTGGAATTTGAAATCTCCATCAGATTCAAATCGAACCGATTCCATTCTCGCTCAGGCATCGCAGGTCAAGTCGAATGATTTGGTGAGCATCCGTCCCTTGGCTGAATTCCGAAAACAAGCGAAAACAAGCGAATATTTGCGGAAACAAATACCTTGACAATATCCGCTCGTTTTGAGTAGCCTGCAGCGGTTCAAAAGGACTGTACATCAGCGTTGTATAGATATTCGTTTCTAAAAAGACGATGAACGAAATCAGTCGTCTCCATGCAGCGTTTTCTCTACTTTCGGTTCGTTTTAAGTAAACGTTTTCACATTTCGACTTCTGTTTCAGATAAAGCTAAAAAGCATTGGCTGACAAAGACTGCTGTTATTCCGGAGGTTCCATCATGCGTAGATCTTCATGCATTTTCATAGCAGTTTTGGGTCTGGTCCTGTCCGCTCCGAACATATGGGGGCAGGAGAACGCAACCATAACCGGCACCGTGGTCGACGCCTCCGAAGCATTAGTTGCAAACGCAGAAATTACACTTACAAACCCTGCAACGGGTCAGGCGAGAAAAGCGGTAACGAACAGCTCGGGTATTTATCTCTTTGCCAATGTCGGCGTAGGCCGTTTCACGCTCGAAGCTGCCGCAAAGGGATTTCAGAAATTCACCAAGACCGACATCATTGTAAATACAGCACAGACGATCAAGCAGGACTTCCAACTGACTGTAGGAAGCGAGTCGCAGACCATAACTGTTGAGGCTGATGCGCTACAGTTGCAATCGGAAACCAGCGAAGTGAGCAATCTCATCAGCGGCGCACAGGTTACGCAGTTGGCGACGAACGGCCGCAACGTCGTTTCCCTTGCTGCGCTTGGGATGGGCGTCTCCAACAATCTTCCTGCCTTTGGCGGTGTTAACGCTCTCACCTCCGCTAACGGCATCAGCTTTAACGGAACGCGCACTAGCCACAACGTTTACCTTCTTAATGGCGGCGAGCTCAATGATCGCGGTTGTGGCGGTTGCTTCAGCTCGCTTCCCTCGGTCGATGCCCTTGCCCAGTTCCAGACCCTGGACAGCAACTATGGCCCTGACTACGGCATCGGCTCCGGCGGCACCATCCTTATGGTTTTAAAATCCGGAACCAACAAATTCCACGGCAGCCTCTGGGAGTTCAACCGGAACGAGGCGTTCGCCGCAAACAACTATTTCACCAATCTTGCGGGACTTTCCCGTCCCAAGTTCCGCCTCAACAACTTTGGCGGCAATATCGGCGGGCCGCTCTTCATCCCCCACATCTACAACAACGCGCGTAACCGAACCTTCTTCTTCGTCAACGAGGAATGGCGCAAGCTCGTTCAGGGTAGCAATCCTGCGACCGTCAATACCATCGCCGCCAACAACTTCGCCTCGCCCAACCAGGACCTCGCCTATACTCCTCCTTCGAACGGCACTATACCGATTGTTCCCGTTACGACAGACCCAGCGAGACTCGCTATCTACTCCGCGCGCGGCCTCACGCCGGGCCAGCCGTTCCCCAACAACATCATCCCCAGGGAGCTCATGGACCAGAACGCCGTCCGCGAGCTGAACAATGGCACGTTCCCGAGGCCTAACTTCGGTACGAGCCAGTACATCTCCTCCATTCCCCAGCCCACCAACGTGCGCGAAGACGTTGTCCGCATCGACCACGCTATCAGCACCAAGCTCCAGTTGATGGGCCACTATCTGCATGATGCCGTGGATCAGAACTACTATCCTCCACTCTGGGGTAACAGCTCGTTCCCGACCGTCGGTACGGCAATGAAAAATCCGTCATGGTCCTCTACGGTCAAGCTGACGCAGTCGCTCTCGCCGAGCCTACTCAACGAGACCGGCTTCTTCTTCAGCGGCAACACCATCAACCTCGACCCGATAGGAAACTACCAGCAGCCTTCCGGCTGGAATGCCACAAGCTTCTTCCCCCCCGAAAATAACTTCGATAGCCGTATGCCGGAGATCCAGCTCGGCGGCCCATACAGCGTCACTTGGAGCTCCAGCTACTTCCCGTGGAAGAACTCTTACATGGGCTACCAGACGCGCGACGATCTGAGCTGGAATAAAGGCAAGCATCAGTTAAAATTTGGGTTCTCCTGGCTGCACGCCGTCAAAAACCAACAGCTTCAGGCCAATACTCAGGGGACGGCTATCTTCAACAACAGCTCGTTCTCTCAGGACTCCTACATCAACTTCATCCTCGGAACCGCCGCCAGCTTCACTCAACTCGAGTACCTCGCCGGTAAGCACTGGGTTAACAACAACTACAGTTTCTACGTCAATGACAACTGGCGCGTCGCTCCCGGCCTTACCCTCAATCTGGGATTGAGGTACGATGGCTTGCCACATGCCTTCGAACGCTTCAACCAGTTCGCGAACTTCGTACCTGATCTCTATGACCGTAGTCTCCCCAATCCTCTGAACCCCGATGGCACAATAAACCCCGCTTCTCTGACCACCTTCGGTGGCCGCCCCTTCTACCTGAACGGCATCCGCGAGGCTGGCGTCAATGGCTTTCCCCGAGGCAATGTGCAGGATCGCTTCTATACCTTCCAACCCCGTGTCGGCTTTGCCTATAGCCCGCCTGGCATAAGCAACACCGTCATCCGCGGCGGCTTCGGACTCTTCTACGAGCGCGTCCAGGGTAACGACGTTTATAACGCCGCACTGAATCCGCCGTTCGCGTTCCAGCCCTCGGCAACCAACGTCTACTTCTCCAATCCGAACCAAAGTGCCCTGACAGGCGCAACCACTTCGCAACGCTTCCCATCCGCGATGACCACACTGCAGTATCAATACAGCCCGCCCGGAACCGCACAGTTCTCCCTCGGCGTTCAGAGGCAGGTTGCAACTTCCACCATCGCTGTTGTTCAATACGTCGGCTCTCTCGGCTGGAGCCAAAGCAACAACCGTGGCATCAACACTCTTCCGCTGACGGACACGACGAACCCGAGCGATCCCTATGGTCGCCGCCGCGGAGTCGCTAACGGCTCGCTCAACGCTAACCTCTATCGCATCTTCCCTGGCTATAGCTCCGTTACGCAGCAGGAGAACCAGTCGAACTTCAGCTACCACTCGCTGCAGGCCGGTATGCGCATGGAGAATCGACACGGACTGACGTTCCAGCTCGCCTACACCTACTCTCACGAGGTCGACGTGGTCGCCAACGACCTCGGCATGGTGTCCAATCCCTTCAACCTCGGCTACGACCGCGGCGCAGGCACCTTCGACCGCAGGCACATCTTTACAGCGAACTACATCTACCAGCTCCCCTTCTTCCGCAACACCGGAAATGCTTTCCAGAGGTCTGTTCTTGGAGGATGGGAGTTCTCGGGTATCACCGTCGCACAGACCGGAGCTCCGCAGCCGATAACATACAACGGCGTCGATGTTCTCGGCCTAGGCGGAGGAACAACGAACCGTCCCAACCTTGTCTCGAAAGTCACCTATCCCAAGACCCGTTTAGCATGGTTCGATAAGAGCGCTTTCGCCAACCCCGTGGCTCCGTGGAACGGTGGTACCGGCTTTGGCAACGCTGGTAAAGACGTCGTACGGCTTCCCGGCCTCTTAAACTTCAACCTTGCCG
Organism: Edaphobacter modestus; assembly: GCF_004217555.1. Classification (GTDB taxonomy): domain Bacteria; phylum Acidobacteriota; class Terriglobia; order Terriglobales; family Acidobacteriaceae; genus Edaphobacter; species Edaphobacter modestus. The sequence goes on along the minus strand of NZ_SHKW01000001.1, from coordinate 2,493,104 downwards.
TCTTCAAAAACTTCACGTTCAAGGAAAACTTGAATCTCCAATTGCGACTGGAGAGTTTCAACACCTTTAACCACACGCAGTTCAACAACATTAACGCAAACACCAACGACGCAAACTTCGGACAGGTCACCTCAGCCCGTGACCCACGCACCCTGCAGCTTGGAGGAAAGTTCTCCTTCTAAACTTCCTCAAACGCAAAGGGCATCCCGTTGACCGGATGCCCTTTGCGTTTCTCTTAGGCGTTCGGGGTGCTTCGGTTGACGCGAGGTAATGCGGACTTCGTTATTCCTTGACCTTCTTTGATCGTGATCAGTTGGTTGCTCTCTACGTTGGAGAAGCGCTCAATCAACCCATTCGTCCAGTGGATCTCAAGATCGACGCGAGTGCTTTGTCCTAACCCAAAGTGAAGCCTTCGATCATTCACTGAGTAAAAGCTGGTTTGTCCCATAACGGCCTGCGCCTGCTGTTTGCCGCCATATCTGGCAATCACCCGTGACCCAATCGCGCTTCGGTTCGACTTGGTTCCTACAAGAAGTACTTTGAGCCACTTCAGATTGTTCTTCACGTCATTTCTGAGAAGAGAGGGTGGCTCATTCAGATTGACGACGACCATATCTACGTCGCCATCGTTATCGAAGTCCCCAAAAGCGCATCCTCGGCTGCAGTGCACCTCGGCAATACCCGGACCCGCTTCCTCAATAAGCTCTTCAAACTTTCCGTTACCAAGGTTTCTAAAAATGAATCGTGGCGTCTTTAGTGGATAGTTTGGGAATGCCTTTTCGACCTCTGGGTAGACCGAACCGGTTACTACTGCAAGATCTGGCCAGCCATTGTTGTCGAAATCGGCAAAGCCGGTTCCCCAGCATATATAACGAGTCTCAACCCCGAAGCCGCTTGCCAGCGTCACATCCGTGAAGTTGCCTTTGCCATCATTTTGATAGAGAACGTTTGTGTCGTCAGAGAAATGAGTCTTGAAGATGTCGAGATTTCCGTCCAGGTTGTAGTCACCAAGAGCCACCCCCATGCCGGCCTGTTCGGCGCCATCTGCGCTGAAGGCTACCCCTCGCTCAGCACCTTCTTCACTGAGTGCTGAATTGTGTTTGTTGATGAGTAGTTGGCTCGGTGTTGAGTCTGAGGCTACATAGATATCTGTCCAATCGTCGTTGTTGAGGTCAACTGCTACGCTGGTCATCGAATATGTGCGTTCCAACTTTGCAATACCGGCTTCCTGCGAAACGTCGCGAAACGTGCCATTACCTTGATTGCGGTAGAGATAATTCCGCGGCATCGGCAGACCTCTTGGGCCGCAGTTTACGGGTACCCCTTTGAAGTTGCAGTAGGGATTTGCCCCGGGTTTCGGTAACTTGTCCAGATGTAGATCTACATAGTTGGCGACAAACAGGTCGAGATGTCCGTCGCGGTCATAGTCAACGAAAGTACATCCCGATCCCCAGCGTGTGGTGCCCTCATAGATCAGACCCGCTTCTTTCGTTACGTCAGTGAACGTCCCGTTACCATTATTGCGATATAGAACATTCTGACCGTAATAGGTGATGAAGATATCTTCGAAGCCGTCATTGTTGTAGTCGGCAACCGTCACCCCACTGGCCCAGCCCTGCCGAATCAATCCCGCTTTTTCTGTGACATCCGTGAAAGTTCCGTCATGATTGTTTTTATAGAGTCGATTGCTTGCCTCTGGAGTTGACTCATCCATACGCGCGCCACATAAGACAAAGATGTCTAGCCAGCCATCATTATCGAAGTCCATAAAGGCGACCCCGCAGCCGACCGTTTCAATAATGTAATTCTTATGGCTCAGTCCGCCATAGACCACAGGAAAGGTAAGACCTGCCTGAGCCGCAATGTCTGTGAAGCGAGCATCAAAGGGAATACCCGACGGCTTTCCTCGAGGGAGGGGCTTAACGTTTCGAGTCGATACACCCTGAGCCATGCTCATGGTCGACGCCGCAGTCATCCATAGAAAATCTCGTCGCGAGATTTCAGTCTTCTTGGTTCCGCTCATTCTTTTGCCGCACCGCTTAGGTTGAGGGTACTTCAAGTACTTAGGGGATTGCCTTGTCGCCAGAAACCTTTTCGATCAAAGAGTCTTCGGTCTTTCGGTGTAACTGTTTTGTCTTTGCGAGTTCCTGTGCGGCCTTCTCTTTTTGTCCCAATGCCATATAGACTCTCGCGAGTCGATAGTGCGCATCCGGTTGAGATGGATCCAATCGGATTGCATGTTGAAAGGAAGTCAAAGCCTCTTGGTTTTTGCCCTGATTCACATAGATGCATCCTAAATCGAAATGGGCAAGCCGGCTCTCCGGCTGCAACTGGAGAGCTTTCTGAAGGAGTTGCTCCGCCGATTTATCGTCGTTTGTGCGCAATGCGATGTCGCCCAGATAAAGATAGGATTGGGCATACCCTGGATTATTCGCAATCTCTAATCGCAGTTCTGAAGATGCCTTATCGTATTCCCCTTGCTTGTAGTAAAGAAATCCTAGCTCGAAATGAAGAAGGGGCTCCCTGGGAGCAGCGCGAGCCGTGTCCTCAAGCTCTTTAGTGGCTTCCTCGGTCTTCCCCATTCCATCAAGTGCCTGTGCCAAAAGCATATGTGCCTGAACTGCCTCAGGATTTACCGCAAGAATGTTCTTGAACTCCGCTAGCGCACAATCATACTGATGGCTCCAAAGGCAGCTTTGCGCTAGAACGCTATGTAGCTCTAGGTTGGACGGGTCATTCTGAGCCGCTCTCTTGAGGAATAAGCTTGCCTTCTCGTACTGTCTGAGCCCGAAGTAGCTCATGCCGATCAATATCGTGCTACGACGGTCGTCAGGTTTTTCTCTCGCCACTTGCTGCAGAAGCGTGATGGCTACTGAGAAATGACCTTGCTTGAATTCGGCAATGCCGAGGTTAGCAATAACATCAGGCTGATTCGGTCTAATCTCAAGAGATTTGCGATATTCAATCGTCGCTTGTTCAAGTTTTCCCTGCTGAGCAAGAACGACGCCCAGATTTCCGTGGATGATTGCGTCGTTAGGATGAGTTTTTTCTAGCTGACGCAACAACAGTTCAGCATCGTGAAAGTTTCCCGAACGCATCAAGTCGGAAGCCCGGGTGAGGGAGCTATCTTGCGCACTTAGAGGCAGCAAACTAAAGACGAGCAGCACAAGAGAAAACGCTGTTCGAACTACGAGACGGCTAGATCGCGGACCCGCGGTCCGACGTAATTCTTTATTGAAAGAAATGCGATGGCCGAGCAGCGATATAGATTGAAAATCCATTCCCCAGCATTTTAGCTAGGAAGTAAGCAAGCTGGGGCTGAATTTATCCGTTTGCCCTCGCCCACCTTTTAAGCGGGATCGCTTGGACACTCCAGGTCGTCGTTGCCGATGATTACTACGGGGCGGTAGGAGGCCCTCTACGAGCTGGCCGATCGCCCGCTGGAAACTTTGACTTAGGATGGCGCGAAGTCGACGACTATGGATCTTTTTGTCAGCGATAGGTTGTTGCCGGGAAATGTGGCGATGTCGGTGGTGCTGGCAGATGTTTTGGGGGGCTCTCGGCTAGTGTTTCGTCAGAGGAGGTTTGGTGGAGGCGGTAGTTCTGACGTTGGCTTCGCCGCGGAGACGGATGTCTTCGGACGAGGAGCCGAGGAGGATATCGAAAATGCCAGGCTCGACGCGGAAGTCGTGGATCTTGACGTCGTAGAAGGCGAGGCGGCTGACCGGAAGCTCGAGGGTGATGGTCTTCGATTCACCGGGCTTGAGGTTAACGCGTTCGAAGGCGTGCAGGCTCTTGATGGGCTGGTAGACGGAGCTGGCGCGCTGATGGGTGTAGAGCTGCACCACCTCGGCACCCTCGCGTTGGCCTGAATTCTTGAGGACGAACGAGACGGTGAGCTTTGCGCCGGACTGAGCCACCTTGAGGTTGCTGTAGCCAAACGTTGTGTAGCTGAGTCCGTGGCCGAAGGGATAAAGCGGCAGGCCCTTGAAGTACATGTAGGTGTAGCCCTTCGAGACGTCGTACTCGTTCTGCGGGGGCACGCCGTCGAGGCTCTGGTAGACGGTGTAGGGCAGGTGGCCGCTGGGGTTGTTGAGGCCGAAGAGGGTGCGGGCGATGGTGTCTCCGCCGCCTTCGCCGGGATACCAGGCGCTGAGGATGGCGGGGAGGTGGTCGTTGGCCCAGGTGACGGCGAGAGGGCCTGCGTTTTCGAGCACGAGGACGGTCTTCGGGTTGGCGGCGTAGACGGCTTCGAGGAGCTGCTGCTGCGCGCCGGGAAGGTCGAGGCTGCGGCGGTCGCGGCCTTCGGCTTCGATGCGGAGATTGGTGCCGAGGCCGAGGACGACCACGTCGCTCTTGCGGGCGAGATCGACGGCGTGGTCGATGGCCTTCTGATCGAGCGGCTCGGTGTAGCCTGCACCTTGTGCGTAGTCGACCTTGACGGATTTGCCGAGGAGGGATTCGAGGCCGCGGGTGACGCTGACCTTGCGGAAGGGCGTGCCGTAGTAGTTGCCAGTCTCGTACTCGTCGCCGGCGGCGGGGCCGATGACGGCGACGGACTTGATCTTGTCTTTGTCGAGCGGGAGGAAGTTCTGGCGGTTGAGGAGGAGCGTCATGGACTCGGCGCCGAGCTGGTCGGAGAGGTTCAAATGCTCGGGCGAGCGGACGACGTCCATGCCGAGCTTGGCGTAGGGACTGTTCTCGGGCGGGTCGAAGGCTCCGAGGCGGAAGCCTACGCGGAGAACGTTGCGCAGAGCGTGGTCGAGCTCTTTTTCGGTGAGCATTCCGCGCTTTACGGCTAGCGGGAGGTTGGTCTCGAATTCGGGGTCGTCGGAGTCGTTGCCTGCCTTGATGGCCATGGCCGAGGCGTAGACGGGATCTTCGCTGAAGCGCTGACCGACTTCGTTGCGGCGCGTTTCGGTGAGCAGCTGCACGGCGCCGAGGTCGTCGGTGACGAAGCCGTCGAAGTGCCACTTGCCGCGGAGGATGTCGGTGAGCAGGTAGTGATTGACGGCGTCGGGCGTGCCGTTGATGGCGTTGTAGCTGGACATGACGGACTGTGCGTGGGCTTCCATGATGGCGTCGCGCCAGTGCGGCAGCCAGTACTCGAAGAGGTTGCGCTCGTCGACGGAGGCGGAGAGATGCTGGCGTCCGGTCTCGACGTTGTTGACGGCGAAGTGCTTCACGGTTGCGGCGAGCTTGAGGTGGCTGATGTCGTCGCCCTGGAGGCCGCGCACATAGGCGACGGCCATGCGTCCGGTGAGGAAGGGGTCTTCGCTGAAGACCTCCTGGATGCGCCCCCAGCGCGGGTCGCGGCTGATGTTGATGACGGGGGAGCGGAAGACGAGGCCGTGCGTGGTGCGCGGGCCTTCGGCCTTGGCGTTGTAGAGGGCGCGGCCTTCGTCGCTCATGGCGACGGCGACGGTGTGAATCAGCTCGGGGTCCCAGGTGGCTCCCATGGCGGTGGCGATGGGAAAGAGCGTCGTCGGTTGCTTGGACCAGACGCCGTGGAGGGTCTGGTTCCAGCCGCCCCAGGCGGGAAGGCCGAGGCGCGGCAGGCCCTTGTTGGTGTGGTTGAGCTGCTGCGCCTTTTCTTCGAGCGTGAGGCGGCCGATGAGGTCGGTGATGCGGTCTTCGATGGGGCGGCTGGTGTCGCGGAAGCCTGGCTGTGCCTGTGCCGGCAACTGCGTGGAAGAGACGGTAAGGCAGGCGAGAAGACCCGCAGCGATCCAGTGACGCATACATCGACCTCCGTGATGCCGGTTATTGGTTTTTGTTGCGAAGGACTTCTACGACGGCTGACATATCTTTTTCGCCGAGGCCCTGCTGCTCGGCCTTGTCGAAGAGCTGCTCGGTGACAGCTGCTGTGGTGAGGGTGACGCCGTGCTCAGCGGCCGCGGTCTGTGCGTAGCGAAGGTCCTTGTTGAGCAGGCGCAGGAGGAAGTTGACCTCGTAGGTGCGCGCGGTCATGCGGTCGCTCATGGCGTTGAAGATGCCGCTGCCGGCGGCGCCGGTCTTGAGGAAGTCGAGTGCCTGGGTGCGGTCGAGCTGGGTGCGCTCGACCCAGGCGACGGCCTCGGCGAAGGAGGCGACCTGCACGCCGCAGAGAAAGTTGTTGATGAGCTTGAGCTGTCCGCCGCTGCCGACGGGGCCGAGATGGAGGATGGCCTTGCTCATGACGGTGAGCACGGGGCGCACGGCGTCGAGCGTGGCTTGGTCGGCGCCGCAGAGGAAGGTGAGCTGGCCCGCTTCAGCCTGCGGGCGGCTGCCGGTGACGGGGGCTTCGACGAGGCCGATGCCGCGGGATTTCGCCTGTTGATCGAGCTCGGCGATCCATCCGGGGGTGAGCGTGCCGCACTCGATGACGGTGCTGCCTTTGCTCATTGCATCGAGTGCGCTGTCTTCGCCGAGCCATGCGGCGCGGGAGGCGGTGTCGTCGGCGAGCATGGAGATGACGACGTCAGCGCCTTTGGCTGCCTCGGCGGGAGTGCCGGCCATGATCGCGCCTTGTGCGGCGAGCGGCTCGGCTTTTTCGCGTGTGCGGTTGTAGACGGTGAGGGGAAAGCCGGCCTTGAGGAGGTTGGCCGCCATGCCGCGGCCCATGGTTCCGATACCGAGAAGAGCTACCCGTTGCTTCGACATTTTTCTCAGGCTCCTTATGCCATCGGCTGAACGCGGACGGCTGAGGTGATGGTCTCATCGACGGCGATGGTGTTGATCAAGGGGCGGCCAAATCCTTCGAAGCTGACCTCGGTGACGTCTCCGGCCTTGAGGCGGATGTTGTCGCCGAAGGAGAGCGCGTCTGCTCCTAGGAAGTGGACGTGGAGCATGCCGGGCTGGCGGTGGCCGGCGAACTTGAAGTGGTGGTGCTCGAGGTTGGCGAGCGAGTGGCACATGTTGTCCTCGCCGGTGCGAATGTTCTTCTCCCAGATGAGCGCGTTGTTGCGAAGAATTCGCACCTTGCCGGGAACGTCGGCGAAGGCGGGGTCGACGACGAGCTCGGGGCCGAGCGAGCAGACGCGGAGCTTGGAGCCGGCGAGGTTGAGGTAGTTGCGGCGCTCGAAGACGTGGTCGGAGAACTCGTTGCCGTGGCACATGCCGATGCGGTGCGGTGCGCCGCTGTCGTCGATGAGATAGAGGGCGGCGACCTCGGCCTCTTCACCGCCGTCCTCGGCGTGGCCGGGGATGGTGAGCGGGGCGAAGGGTGCGCGGATGACGGAGCCGTCGCCTTTGTAGAACCACTCGGGGGCGATGCCGATCTCGCCTGCAGCGGGGCGGCCTCTTTCGCGGCCCCACTCGAACATGCGCATGCTGTCGGTCATCTCGACATCTTTCTTCTGCGCGGTCTCTGCTTCTTTTTTTTGCGTCTCGGCGTGCATGGCCTGGCGCTCGCGCGCGCTGCCGAGGTGGGTGAGGCCGGTTCCGGAGACGAGGGTGCTCTGCGGCGCGCCGGGAGTGTCGATGGGGGCGAGCAGCTGCCAGGCGGAGTTCTGCTGGTAGACGTCGTTGTAACGGATGCGATCGCCGATAGCGAGTGAAGTGGCGAGCGAGGTGAGCGCGGTCTTTTGATCGAGAGCGCGTCGCGTGAGCTGAAAGACGGACGTGACCTGGGTGAGGAGGACAAGGTGCGGCTCGTCGACGAGGGCGACGGCGCGCAGGCTTCCATTGGCGAGTTGGACTAGACGTTGGATAGGGCGCATCGTTGCGGCTCCTTATTCGACGATGCGGAATCGCTTGAGCGACTCCTCGTTGACGGTGAGGCCGAGGCCGGGGAGAGTGTCGTCGAGGTCGATACAGCCGTTCTTCGGCGTGGGCTCGCCGTCGAAGATGTACCAGAAGAGCTCGTTGCCGACTTCGACGTCGACCTGGGGGAAGAACTCGGCGATCGGCGAGTTTAGGCTGGCCATCACGATGTGGTAGTTGTGCATCTGCCCGGCATGCGGCGTGACGGGGACCTGGAAGGATTCGGCGAGCGCGGAGATCTTGCGCGCCTGCGAGATGCCGCCGACGCGATTGGTGTCGAACTGAATGACGTCGAGCGCGTTGTTCTCGAGCAGCTCGCGGAAGCCGAAGATGGTGAACTCGTGCTCGCCGCCGGCGATGGGGATGCGGCCGTAGCTTTTGAGTTCCTTGTAGCCCCGGGTGTCGTCTGGGATGACGGCCTCCTCTAGCCAGCGCAGTTGAAAGGGCTCGAGCAGGGGCAGCATGCGCTTGGCGTAGTCGAGCGTCCAGCCCATGTAGGCGTCGGTCATCAGGTCGATGTCGTAGCCGATAACCTCGCGCACGTTGCGGACGAGCTCGAGGTTCTTCTGCATTCCGGCGGCGCCGTCGAGCGGGCCCCAGCCGAAGCGCAGCTTCATCATCTTGTAGCCTTCGTCCTTGTACTTCTGCGCCTCGGTGCGAAGCTCGGGGATGGGCATGGCGTAGAGGCGGCTGGCGTAGACGGGGATGTTCTCCTTGGTGCGTCCGCCGAGCAAGCGAAAGACGGGCTGTTTGGCGTCCTTGCCCATGAGGTCCCAGAGGGCGATGTCGACGGCGGAGATGGCGGTGAGGGCGACGCCCTTGCGGCCGAAGGCGAGGGTGCGGCGATACATCTGCTGCCAGAGGTACTCGACGTCCCAGGGATCGGCGCCGAGAAGCAGCGGCTTGAGGTAGATGTCGACGAGCTGTTTGGTCACCATCGGCGACAGCGCGGCGTTGCCCAGGCCGACGAGGCCGTTGTCGGTGAAGATCTCGACGACGAGCCAGTTGTGAAAGGCGAAGTTGCCCATCGAGGCCTCGCGGAAGGCGACGAGGTCCATGGGGTTGGTGCAGAAGTGTGGAGGCAGGGGAACGGTCTTGCCTTCCCATTGGACGACGCGAGTACGGACTTCGGTGATCTTCATGCGGCGCTCTCAATTTCCTGTAAGTCTGTGGCGCTTAGTGGTTGAATCCTGCCGGCGAAGAGAAAGATGGCGAGGAATCCGATGAGGTGAAAGGTTCCGACGAGGAGGAACAGGGTCGCATAAGTGAATCCATGGCCCAGCAGGTATCCGGCTACGAGGCCGAAGATGGCACCTCCAATGGCTCCGCCGAAGCCGATGAGGCCGGCGACGGTTCCGACGATGGTGAGAGGAAAGATGTCGGTGGGCAGGGTCATGATGAGGCCGGACCATGCCTGCTGACAGAAGAAGGCGATGCTGAAGAGAAGCAGCGCCACCTGCACGGGGGCGATGGAGACGAGCATGACGACGGGCATGCCGAGGGCGCAGCAGCCGAGGACGAGCTTGCGCGAGAAGTCGATGGAGCGGCCGCTGTGAATGAGCCGCGAGGAGGCCCAGCCGCCGATGAAGCTTCCGATGCCGGAGGCGGCGTAGGGGATCCAGGCGTAGTAGCTGACCTGCTTGATGTCGAAGCCGCGCACGTCGTAGAGGTACTTGGGCAGCCAGAAGAGCAGGAAGTACCAGGCGGAGTCGGACATGAACTTGGCGAAGACGATTGCCTGCACGCGGCGCATGGGGATGACCTGCGTCCAGCCGATGTTGCGGCCGAGGACGCGGGCGTCGACGGTGTTCGAGGAGAGAGTCGTGGTGTTGGAGCGATAGGCCACGGCCCACCATGCGACCCAGGCGAGGCCGAGGGCGCCGGCGATGAGGAAGACGGCGCGCCAACCGCTGGTGAGCAGAACGAAGCCGATGACGGGAGGAGCGAGCACGGAGCCGACGGCAGTTCCGGCGTTGATGAGTCCCATCGCGGTCGAGCGCTCGGTGGGCTCGATCCACTCGGCGACGACGCGGGTTGCGGCGGGGAAGGCTCCGCCCTCGCCACCGCCTAACAACAGGCGGGCGAAGAGCAGGAGCATGAAGCCGGAGGCGAGAGCGTGCAGGGCGCAGGCGAGCGACCACCAGACCATGATGAGCAGGAAACCTTTGCGCGTGCCGAGGGCATCGAGCAGGCGTCCGCCGAGCATGTACATGGCGGCGTAGGCGAGCAGGAAGGCAGTCTGCAGGTAGGAGAACTGCTGGTTCGACAGCGGAATATTTTGCTGGATGGAAGCGATGGCGACGGGCAGCGTCTGCCGGTCGAAGTAGCTGATGGCAATCGCCACCGCCACCATCACGACGAAATACCACTTGCGGTTGGTCACGCTCGGTCTGCCCTCTCTACCAGGTGATGGTTACGAGCGAGATGCTTTGACGGGGGAGCTCGGTTGCGAGATCGAGCTTGCCGTCGACGACGTCGACCCATGTGGGCGAGGTTAGCAACTGCAAGCCAGCGACCGCCTGCAGCTGCGCGTACTGTTCGGTTGTCGGTTGCTGCGGCGAGCCCATTGCCTTCCAGGCACTGTAGGCGTTGCTGTGGAGATCGTCGATGCGATAGTGCTCGACGAGGACACGTTTCACGCCGGTGGGAAGGCCGCTGAGCTTGACGGATGTGGGTGTGGCTGGTGCGGGCTGGTCGGCATCGTGGTAGTTCCAGAGCAGCACAGTCGCCTTGCGGTCGTCGAGCGTGGCCATGCCGTCGACGTCGGCTACCAGGCGAACGCCAGTGCTGACGAGGGTGCCGAGCGGGACGTTGGCGGTGCTGGTGGTGGCGACGCGCGTGCCGGACATGAGGCCGAGCATGCGGAAGAGATTAAGGACGGGCTTGTTGATGCCGTTGGTGGATAGCGAGCGGAAGCCCTCGAAGTAGTCCTTGTCTTCGAACTCGAAGGACCAGCTGAGCATGGAGAGCAGGTTGACCTGGTGCTTGTCCTGCAACTCGAAGAGGGCCTTGAAGGCCGCGGCGGTGTAGGCCGGGTAGAGCAAGCCGTTGCGGTAGTTGTTGGCAGGGTTCACGCGCGAGGAGCAGGCGGCGCAGCCTTCGGGGTCGGCCTCGCTGAGGATGATGGGAAGGCTGCGGTAATTGGGGTATTGCGAGATAAGGTAAAAGCCGCGATCGGCGTCGGCGAGCTCGTGCTGGATGCCCATGGTGACGTGGCTGTCGACGATGGTGGGCTTGCCCTTGGCGTGGAAGGAGATGAAGTCGAGCGGGATGGACTTGCCGTCGGCGAGACTTTTACCCGAAGCAACGTGATCGAGGAAGCCCTTGAGGTAGTTGTAGGCCTTCTCGCTGGAGGGGCTGGTGGTTGCCGGGCCGCCGACGCGCGCGGTGGGGAGGACGGACTTCACACCGGCGACGGCGTAGTCGTAGAGCTTCCAGTAGTCCTCAGGCGTGGAGTGCCAGTAGTCGATGTCGGGCTCGTTCCAGACCTCGAAGTACCACTGGAGCACGGTCTCCTTGCCGTAGCGCTCGACGAAGTGCGCGGTGATGACGCGGATGAGCTCGCCCCACTTGGCGTAGTCCTTGGGTGGATTGTTGGAGGCTCCGCTGATGGCGCTCTTGGGGTAGTGGACCTGGTAGGGGACTTTGCGGTTGGGCAAGTCTGCGGCGAGGTCCTTGGGCATGAAGCCGAACTCGACCATGGGGCGCACGCCGGCGGCCTTGTATTCGTCGAAGATGCCGTCGAGGATCTTGAAGTCATAGACGGGCTTGCCAGAGGCGTCTTCGGTGTAGACGTTGGTGGAGCTGAACTTGAGCTCGGCCTTGCCGTCGCCGGAGGTGAGAAGGTGATGCGCGCGGATGTAGACGGGGACGGGGCTCAAGTCACGCAGTTCGCGCAGCAGGATCTTGCCGTTGCGCATGGTGGTGTAGTTGGCCTCGTCGTAGCCGAACCAGCTGTAGATGGGCTTGTAGGGGCCGACTTTATTGGCGAAGTCGACGGTGATGGTGGCCGCGCCTGTGGTGGAAGCAGGTGGCGCGGGTGGGATGACTCCCTGCGCCAGCGCGCTTGCTGCTGTACCGAGGAGGACGCACGAGAGAAGAGTTTTTTTAGATCTGGCAGATTGCAGCAAAGGGGGGCCTCGTCGGGGTTAGAAGTTGTACTTGAGCGCGAACTGGATGGAGCGCTGCGTGTTTGAGGTGCTGGTGATCTGCGCGCCGGTCGCGGTATCGACGGGTGAGGTGGCGGAGTTGTTGTTGGGAGCGGCGAAGCTGACGGTGTTGGGGAAGTTGAAGAACTCGGCGCGGAAGGAGAGCGTGCTCTCACCGGGCAGGGCGAAGTTCTTGAAGACGGAGGCGTCGAACTGGTTGTAGGTGTCGGAGCGCAGCGTGTTGGCGCGGACCTGGCCGTAGGTATAGATGGGAGCGACGACGTAGCGCGATCTGTCGTACCAGTTGGCGATCGTCCTCTGGAACGCCGGGTTGCCGCCGGCGGGGTTCAGGTTAGGACGCTGCAAAGCAACGCCGGTGTTGGCACGATCGGGCGACACCACCGGTGTGAACGGCGTTCCGCTGCGGACGACGAGGATGGTCTGCGCCTGCCAGCCGCCGATGATGGTGTTGACGAAGCCATTGGTGTTGTTGGCGTACTTGCGGCCGTGGCCGACGGGAAGCGCATAGCTTCCGCTGATGGCGAGGTTGTGCGGCGTGTCGTAGGGCGACAGCGCGTACTCGTAGGCTGTGTTGCCGCCGAGGGCGGAGGCCTGGTTGTACTGCAGCGACTTCGAGTAGGTGTAGGCGACGAGAGCGCTGAAGCCGCGGTTGAAGCGGTGCTCGAACTTGGACTGGAGCGAGTCGTAATGGTTCGACATATCCTGCGTTTGGAAGGAGATGCCGCTCCAGAGCGGATAGGGGCGGCGCGCCTGGATGGCTCCGGCGCCGGGTGTGAGCGGAACGTTGGCGTCGTTGAAGGAGCTGAGGTGTACTCCGCGATTGGCGACGTAGCCGACCTCGAGCAGGTCGTGATCGGAGAACTGGTGCTGGATGTTCATGCTGTAGTGAATGTTGGTTCCCATGCTGAGATGAACACGCGAGGGGTTGATCGACGGCGTCGAAGCGGTCGATCCGAGAGGCGAGCCGAGGAAGTAGTTCGCCAGAGTGCGCGTGGGCGTGACGTTCTGGGTCTGGTTGATGGTCTCGGCGAAGCGGTAGGGCAGGATGTTGAGGTTGACGCGTCCGCTGGTGCCTTCGGGCTCGTAGAACATGCCGAAGCCGGCGCGGACGACGGTCTTGCGATCGACGCTGACGGAGACGCCGACGCGGGGAGCGAACTGCGTTTTGTTGGTGTAGGTAATGTTCAGCGGCAGTCCGGCCTGGCTGCTGGTCTGGATGTATTGCCCGAAGTATTGATAGGCAGCAGGTGCGGCGGGCTGCGCCGTCAGGTCAGGTACGGTCCCGGTTCCGGAGACGATGATGGGCTTCGCCTGGGTGGGATCGAAGGTCCCGATCTGGCCTTTGTAGCCGTCGAGCCAGGGGGAGTACTCGTAGCGCAGGCCCATGTTGATGGTTAGGCGGTCGTTGACGCGGTAGTCGTCCTGCACGAAGAACTGCTTGTAGAGGCCCTGGCCGCCGAAGTTTGTCCCCGGGTACGATCGGGCCACTGCGGAAGGATATCCCAGCAGGAAGTCGGCGTACGCGTCGCCGCTGCTCGAGTTATTGCCGGTAGCGTTTCCGTTGAAGGTAAACCCGCCGGAGGAGTTTCCGCTGTCATACCCGAGCCACTGGTAGTAGCGGAAGAGCACGCCGAACTTGATGGCATGGCGACCCTTGAGGATGGTGAAGTTGTCGGTGCCTTCGAGCGCCTTGCGGTCCTGGGACTTCGGCCGCTGATCGAAGCCGGAGCCCTGCAGCGGGCCGTAGCCGCTCCAGGCGTAGTCGGGGAAGACTCCGCCGACGCCGGGGCGAAGGAGATCGCTGAAGCCCGCGACGCCGAAGAGACCGTTCCAGTCCGGCCCCTGCAGAAAGCCCTGCAGCCGAACGTGGCTGGGAAGGAAGTGCACGCGGGCCTCGTTGACCATGGTGCTGCCGACGTTCGAGATGACGCCAACGGCGATGTCCTGCCCCCAGGAGGTGAGGTTTGCGGTGCCCAGCGCGGGCGAGGTGTTGGGGTCGACTTCTTTCTGTGTGATGTAGACCCAGCGGGCGAAGAGGCGGTGCTGCGGCGTGATCTGGTGGTCGATGCGGACGACGTACTGGTTCCAGTCAATAGCCTGTGATGGCGTGCCGCTGAAGGTCCCGGTGGCGTTGTTCTGCTGCGGGTAGTACTGCTGGATGGCGAGCGCCTGGGGAGTGAGGCGACTCTGCGGAATGATGTTGCCGGGGAAGGGCTGGGGCACGCCACCGACGACGTTGCTGCGATCGTAGATGAGGCGCGAGGGGAGAAGGTCGGAGAAGTTTCCGCCGCGGCGGGCGTTAGAGGGAACGATGATGTTGTTGACGAGGCCGGTGCGCAGGCGCTGGGCCTCGAAGTTGAAGAAGAAGAAGGTGCGGTCCTTGCCGTTGTAGAGACGCGGGAGGGAGAGCGGGCCGCCGATGTTTCCGCCGAACTGGTTTCGCTTGAGCTTCTGCCGGTTGAGGGCGAAGTAGTTGCGCGCGTCGAGGACCTCGTTGCGGAGGAACTCGAAGAGGACACCATGGTAGCGGTTGGTTCCGGACTTGGTGGTTGCGTTGAAGAAGGCTCCGCCGCGGTTGTACTCGGCCGAGTAGGGGCTCTGCTGGACGGAGAACTCCTGCAGGGCGTCGATGGAGGTCTGGATGAAGGTTCCGCCCTGGTGCTGCTCGCTGACGTCGACGCCGTCCATCAGGAAGGAGGTTGCGCTGCCGCGGATTCCGCTGATGACGTTGCCGTTGACGACCTCGGGGCGGATGGCGAGCGAGTTGCCGGTTGGGGGCAGCAGCGCGGCGCCGGGCGTGAGTTGCGCGAGGCGATAGAAGCCGCGGCCGTTCACGGGCAGCTCCGTGAGCTGCTTGTTGGTGATGACCTGTCCGGAGGTGGCCGAATCGGTCGAGAGCAGAGGGACGGTCGAGGTCACTTCTACCGTCGTAGTGGCCGTACCAACAGGCAAGATCAAGTCCTGCCTGACAATCTGGCCGACCTGGACCTCGATGACGCGGGTGGCCGCCTTCTGAAACCCCTGCGCCGTCACGGCGAGGATGTAGTTGCCAGCCTGCACGGGGGTGATGACGAAGTCGCCGCCGTCGTTGGTCTGGCCGCGCTGCACGATGTTGGTGGCGACGTTTGTGGCTTCAACCGTGGCGCCGACGATGACCGCGCCGGTGGGGTCCTGGACATGTCCGACGAACCTGCCCTGCTCGACCTGCGCGCCGGCGGCGACGGTGAAGAGCATCGTGCTCATCAGTAGCGTCGTGAGCCGGGTCCAGGCTGTTGTGATTTTGTGGAACATACGTGCGGCCTCCGAAGATTTCGCCCTGGGAAAACAGGAGTTTCTGAATTGCCGCGAAAGGTACTACCTTTGAGAAAATGCTGTCAAGGCTTTCTTTCGATCGATCGTTCGATCGGTCACGGTTGCGACTTGTGACGGTTGCAAACTTATGAGTGGCCTGCGTTACCGAGGGATAGCGATTGACGAACGGGAGCGGCTCGAGGAATATGCGTGTATGCGTCGCATGCAAAAGGTCGTCTTGAGAGACACGGAAGACACGCTCGCTTCGCCGGGGGGGAACGGCAAGGACAATGTGACGCAACTGCTGATCCTGCGCTTTCAGGATATGCTGCGCGAGGGCGTGCTGACGCAGGGAACGCGTCTGCCGTCGGAGCGCGATCTGGCGGCGCACTTCAACGTGGCGCGATCGTCGCTGCGGCAGGCGTTGAAGGTGCTCGAGATCATGGGCATCATCACGCAGAAGGTGGGTGACGGCAGCTATCTGAACACGGACACCTCGGCGGTGCTCTCGGTGCCGATGGAGTTTCTGTTTCTGCTGGACGACACCTCGGTGCAGGAGTTGACGGAGTTGCGGCTGTTAATGGAACCGGGACTGGCGCGGCTGGCGGCGCAGCGCGCTACCGCGGACGATATTGCGCTGCTGCGCAAGTCGGTCAAGGATTTGGAGTCGAGCTCGCAAGATCGTCTGAAACTTGTGTCCTCGGACTTGTTGTTTCATCGGGCGATCTTCCAGGCATCGAAGAACCGCACGGCGAGCAGTTTGTTCCAGACGATTCATCGTGCCATGGCGAAGATGATTCTGGTGACGTCGCAGTTGGTGGAACTTGAACACACGCTTTCGTTCCACAAGCCGATCATGCGCGCGATTGAGCAGCGTAAGGGAGATGAGGCCGCAGCGCTGATGCAGGACCACATCCTGGATGCGACGGCGCTGCTGATGAGTGAGCAGACCAAGCAGCAGGAAGTGTGGCTGCACGAGACGGTGATGCAGACGAAGAAGCCGATCCTAAAGAGGAAGAAGCAGAAGAAGGCGGCCACCAGAAAGAAGTGCCCCTGATTCTGGCTGTCGGGATCGAACTGGAATGGGTGTGGTTCGCCGAAATGCCATCCGGGTGGAAAGTCGGCTGTTGACGGCCACGCATGACAACGAAAGCGTTACGGCATGTCTCGCGATCGGCAAGCTGGCACCTCTATCTTCATTTGTCGTCATTTTTTTGCGGGAATACCAGAACACAGAGTTAGGCGGTCAAATCATAGCGGTGATGGAGGCCACCGAACTGTCTCCGGTTGGACAATGACCAGCGCGCGCTTCCACCCGGCAAGAACCGGCGCAACGTCACCCAAAAGACTCTGTCCGGAGCGGTGAGCCTTGGCCGGGAGTGTCCTGCCTTGAAGACATTGAGTTGTTGCCGCAAAGCCAGAATTTCCAGCAGTAATTCCCAGCGGGAACACAAACTACAAGCGATCAAGCCGATGAACAGTCTCAGCATACGAAGCATACATGGGTTGTATCAGAGAAGATGCCACGTAAATTGAGCCTGGATCCAATTTTGGCGAGCCATACCCATTGTCAGAATGTATGTGTTCTCCTAAGGAGTTATAACCAGGTAGCTGGGTATAACCGCGGATCGCTTCCGCGATACCGCCCGCTCGGTAACGACCTACTTCAATGTTGGTGGCGTGCCAGCCGTAAGCGGTCGAAAACCAGAACAGAGGCACCTGCGAGCTTCGAAACAGACTTCTTCACGCTTACATCCTTAATTTGCCAGTAAACCTTCTGCTTTTGCCGGATCCGCGACTGCTCCAGTGCCAGCTTGTAAGCGACGTAGTACTTATAAATATTGGCAACGTTGGTAACGGTCTCCTGAAAGGCAACTCGCTTTTCGCGGTCGGGTGTGATGATGACTTCGTAGGCGATAATGTCGCCTACTCCTCCTGTCAAGGCCGCCTCAATCTGGTCGATTCGCATAGGAATAAATGTGACGGTTAAGCCCGGCTTGCTTTTCTGCAGCTTCATGTTGACGAATTTCTAGAACTCCTCCAGTGCTTTGTACATCACGCCTCTGGTTTGACCTTTGTCGTAGAAGAAGCTGATGGGCTGAGTATGAGTAGTGCACGGATGTTGCGCCTCTTCACCATCACATCCAGATCGCCCGTGTCACGCCCGTATGACGTGTGATGAGGAAGCCGGAGAGGACGGAGAAGACGTCGACACCGGCGGTTCCGTATACGAAGATTCTGCGGAGGGCGAGGATGCCTCGGCTCCAGTTGTCCGTATAGATGGTGGAAGAGCAGAGGTGGTGGAAGAAGACGAGCAGGGCCGCGATACCCCTCATGCCGTCGAGTTCGCGGAGGTGGGGAAGGGCATGAGGCTTGGGTTAGTTTTGCTTTATGGCCTGCAGGCGTCGGTGGTTCTCGACGCGGAAAGCTGTACCTCAGCGGCTAAAGCCGTACTACAAGCACGGCACTTCCGATATCCTTCGGCTTGCTCAGGCTGTCCTTATGATTGAAACTGCAGCCCGCGAAGTAAATATACTTCGCAACGGCTGAGAATTCATGGTATGGTTCACTTCATTATTTCGCCAGAAACGTTGTAACTGATGCAATACTGAGCGACGCAGTATCCGCTGTAGCCCTGGGTCTGGCGTCTTACCGTAATTGCACGGATTGAGCGCGCACCTTGTTGCGTGAGTTGGGCCCGGAGCAAGCGACCGGCCGACCGATTGCATAGTTCGACGGCAAATAGAAGAAAGACAAACGAGTCTCAATCAGGGCCTTTTCGATACCTACGGTAGAACGGTCTCTTGCTTATCGGGCAAGTTTTACGCACTGTTTTTCTTTGGAGGTAGTGAGATGCGCAAAACAATGGGTTACATATGCTGTTTGGCGGCAGGCATGGCGATGATGTCACCTCTGGGCGGGTGGGCGCAGGTGCAAAGCACAACAGGAACGATTCAGGGAGAGGTGTCGGATCGATCCGGGGGAGTGGTTCCTGACGCGTCGATTGAAGTAAAGAGCCTGGATACAAATGCAACCCGCACTACCAAGTCGGACGGCAACGGCAGTTTTTCGTTTCTATCGATGCAAACGGGCAACTATGAACTTACGGCAACCAAGCCGGGTTATGCCACAACGGTGCAGAAGAACATTGTGCTCACGGTCGGCCAGGCGATCTCACTGAAGGTCGCGCTGACGATCTCTTCGGTGGCGGAGACGATCGTTGTGAATTCTGTGCCGCAGTTGGAGACAACGACGGTCTCCTCGTCTTCGACACTGAATGAGATAACGATCGCGACAACGCCGGTTCTGGGTCGTAAGTTTGAAGACATGCTGACGCTGACGCCGGGCGTAAGCATCTCGCAGGGACCGGATGGAGATGAGATCAACATCAACGGTCAACGTGGCATTTTCAATAACATCAGCCTGGATGGCGGCGACTATAACAACGGATTCTTTGGCGAGCAGATGGGCGGCCAGCGCGCGGCTATCGACATCACTCTTGAAGCCGTTAAAGAGTTTCAGGTTGTCGCGAGTGGTGCAAATGCAGAGTTCGGCCGTACCGCAGGCGGCGTTGTGAACGTGATCACGAAGTCGGGGACAAACAGTCTGCATGGAAGCTTGTTTGAGTATCAGCGACTGCAGGCATTGTCTGCGGACACCTCCAATGGCATGCCGTTGCAGGACTTTAGCCGAGAGCAGTTCGGGGGCAGCATCGGCGGTGCGATTGTGAAGAATAAGCTGTTCTTCTTTGCAGCGAGCGAAGGCATCCGCGAGAACCTCACGCGATCGAATTTGAGCGCGGTCATAGGGACGCCGTGCAGTGTGACGAACCCGGTGTTTCGCAGCAATATTACAGATGCACAGATCGATGCGAGCGGAGACTGCCAGCGTCAGACACTGCTGAATTTCTATAGGACAAACTTCAACCAGGAGGAAGGGTTGCCGGTAGATCGCAAGATCAACAACGTCTCGGTGTTTGGGCGGGTAGACTACAACGTGAATGCGAAGAATTTGATGTACAGCTCTTATACCTTCGACCGGTCGCGAAACCCAAACCAGACCTTCGACGTCGCTACCTATGGAAATTCCGCGAATGGGATTGAAGGGCCATCGAAGATTCAGACCGTCAACTATAACTGGATTGCTACGATCTCGGCGGAGAGATTGAACGAAGCTCACTATACGTATGCCAGAGAGCCTCGACCGCGCTTCCCGATCGACCCCACAGCCGTGGGAGATACGGGGATAGGATTTGCTCCCTCTTTCCGCTTTGGGCAACCGTTTTTTCTAGGAGCAGATGCTTCCGAAGTATTCACGCGCTCCGACGTGAAGGACAACTTTACGCTTGTACAAGGGCGACACACTATAAAAGCTGGCGGCGAGTATATGCATAGCAGGAATGTGCAGGTCTTTCCTGGGTTTTTCAACGGCCGCTATATCTTCGGGAGTGTAACCGGATTTCTGCATTATGCATCGCCGGCGTCATTTGGCAATGGGTATGGACCGAGCACGATTTCGTGCTCGAATGGCACGTTCAGCAGCACTGCTGTGGGTTGTGGGACGGCGACAGGCAGTAGTCCGTTGTTGCTGTATCTGCAGAACGGGCCGACGAAGGCGGGCGAGACCAACGAGCAGGCCGGTTACTCGAATATTGTGAACGATGAGTACTCGTTGTTTGCGCAGGATACATGGAAGCTCACTCAACGATTTACGTTGAACTACGGTTTGCGATGGGAGTCACAGCTGTTCCCGGACCCGGTGACGCCGCCGGCGCTGACAGCCTATGGGAAGTATCTGAACAACCCCGCATTTCCTTCCGACGGCTACCTTCGAAATCAGACAAAGCTGTTTCAGCCCAGGGTGGGGTTTGCCTGGGATTTAACTGGCAATGGCACCTCTGTACTTCGCGCGAGTTGGGGAATCTTCAATGCCAGGCAGAACATGCTGACGCAGGTGGGGGCGATAACGACGAATGGAGTGCAGAACCAGCAGATCACCCAGTTCGCCGGCGTTAATCCGACCTATCCCAACATCCTGCCGCTGCCCCCGCAGACCGGGTTTCCTCCGGGAATTGGCGTGACCGTCTTCGACCGGAACTATTCGAACCCGCGCATCTACACGACCAATGTGGGCTACCAGCAGCAACTGTTTAGCGAGTTTGTGGGCTATCTCGATTTCACGCTTTCCAAGGGCGTTTATCTGACGCGTTTTCTCAATCCCAATGTTGGACCAACGGCAGTGATTCCTCAGAACGCAGACACAGTGAGTTATACCGGGCCTGTACCCTTTCCTGATCTTGGCGCAGTTACGAACACAATCAGCAATGCAAAGTCTCTCTACAGGGGCTTCACTGTAGGTTTCAAGAAGCGGATGACACATCACTTCTTGTTCGATGGAAACTATGTGTACTCCGTTGACAAAGACGATGATTCGAACGAGCGCGATCCGTTTACCTTCCGTTACGGGAACCTCTACAACCTGGCGGCCGAGTATTCGAACTCGGATCGCGACGAACGGCACAAGTTCAACTTCTACCTGGTGAGTGATGGCCTTCCCTGGGGGTTTACGGGAAATATTCGAATGCAGGCTCACTCGGCACAACCTATTACGGATAATGTGAACGGCACTGGGACCGGTGCGCCGTGTAGCCCGAATAACTCGATTACCCGCTTCGTGAACGGGATCGATTGCGGTCGCAACCATCTGCGGAAGAATAACGAGTATTTCTCTTTGGATCTTGGAATCGCGCGCCCATTTCGCTTCCACGACCGGTTCGAACTTATTCCCAAAGCGGAGCTCTTCAACGCGTTCAACAATGCGAATAACGTCAATCCGTTGACGGCTCCTGCGCTATTCGATTTCAATGGATTTCTTCGCCTGGGCGTCGGTGATCCCTTGCAGGCGCAGTTGTCGCTCCGATTCACGTTCTGACACCACAACGAAAGACCGCGCCCACCAGCGCGGTCTTTCCAATCTTCACCTCCCAGTGGGACACGATAAGCGTCAGCGAAAACCACCAGCGGTTTATGAAGTAACCGCTGGTGGTCAGGTGTTATGTTGGAGTTCCACTATTCGCCTTCCGAGATGTGGTTCGTTCGAACAAACGCCAAGAGTGGAAGCAGACTCCGACTCTAGGCTCATCGAGCGCAATCCGTCTCGCCAGGTTTCTCCCCATTCAGTCTCAGGCAACGGCAAAAAATGCCCATTGCCGCAACCAAATCCCGATCACTGCGTTCCCCCGCCCGCGGCAGAGACGCCAAGCACCATCTGCGTACCGCCGTCCAACTGGATATCTTGTTTCGCACCGAGCAGGATGCTGGAAGCCTGAGCCATCCTGGGATCTTGTTGCCCCGGCGCGTTGTTCGCCAGCAGCACACCGGGAACCGACGTGGTGCGGATGGCTATCTTGCCGGTTGTGGCTACGATGGTCCCCGGCGCTGGGGCACCGTTTCCTGTTTGAGCTGCCCCGGAGGAGGTGCCCGCACCTTGCGGTGCGCCACTCGCTCTGCTACCGCCAGTGGCCCCACTCATGCTTGGGTTAGAAGGGGCGCCCGCCGAAGGTCCGCTCATGGCGCCGGACCCGCTGGTCGATGCCGCGCCGCCCGCTGGAGTGATCGACTGAATTTGCGAATGGACCGGCATGTTCTGACCGCCCTTCAATTCAAGGTGATCAAACTGGAGCACCAACTGAGAATTCTCTCCCGCCCCGCTCGGCTGCGCGGCGAGCACATGGCCCACCAGCTTCGACCCCTTGGGAATCTCGGTTCCGTCGGCAGTCTTTACCGACGCCTTGGTCTGAACCACCACGCTATCGCCATTCTTGGCGGTCTTTGAGTCGAGTTTCCCCACAAGTTCGCCGTTGATTGGACTCATCTGTATGGCGGATGTTTCCGGGCTGGCGGTCGGACTATTTGGCGACGCTGACTCCGTTGCCGGAGGATTCTGCTGGGTGGCGGGGCTGTCCGGCTGGTTGGCCGGGGGGGCCTGCTGCGCCAAGAGGGGGAAGCTTGCCATGGCGAATAGAGCCGTCACAATTGTTGTGCCTGTTTTCATGAATAATCCTCCTTCGGTTCCCACACTTCCACATCCGCACGACGGCGACGCGGTCACGAGGTTCCCAGATACCACGCAAGGGCAGGGCCAAACCAGGGATCTCCGCAAAGATTGGTCCAAGGGGTTGACTTTGAACGGATTGACGTTCGGCAGCGCACGATTAGGCGTAATTCAAAATCGGCGATGGACCGAATTCTTCCATAGATCACGTAGTTCTTCCCATGTCGAAAATTCCCGACTTTGGGATGTCCGTGCCTCGCTTGATGAGATGGATCGGAACCCCGGGCCCGCACTGTTGTCATCCCCGAGCGGGCGACAGGGCCTTTCCGAGGCTAGAAAGAAACCTTCGGATGGACGACAGGATCAAGTTTATTCAGAGACTTCCTGCCCGCGCCATCTCCGCTACTTTCAGAGGTTGGCCTGGTCCACCTGAGAGCCGCCATACTCCCTCTCATGCCAGTCTCCTATGTTCTGAGCTGGCAACAATTTGACCGGATCCAAGTTGTCATGCGGTCATCCAGGAGCACATGATAGCTGAACACACGCATTTCGAGGCTATTCCATGGAATTGAAACACTTGACCTCTTTTATCGCTGTGGCAGAGCAGCTAAGTTTCGTGCGGGCTGCAGACGGGCTATATCTATCTCAACCTGCGCTCACCGGTCAGATTCAAAGACTTGAAGAAGAACTCGGGGTCCAATTGCTCGTGAGAAACCGTCGCTCCGTCAAACTCACAGACGCGGGCAAGGTCTTCCTCACCGAAGCGCGCGCCACACTGTCGCGAGCACGCCAAGCTGCAGATCGCGCCCAGAAGGCCGCGCGCGGTGAAATCGGCAGATTGCGCATCGGCTTCGTATCATCCGCTGCTCTGGAAATAGTGCCGGGCATCGTCGTCGCGTTCAGGAAGCAGCATCCCGATGTCACCCTCGACCTAATGAATCTCCGCACAGTGAGTCAAGTAAAGAAACTCATCAGCAAGACCCTTGATATAGGTTTTCTGCGACTCCCTCTCTCGAATGAGCAATTACGCACAACCGTCATCCATCGTGAGCCCTTCCTTCTCGTCCTTCCGAAGGGCCATCCTCGCTCTCGAGACAAACAAGTTCACATCGCACATTTGCGGAATGAAAGGTTTGTTGCATACGGCCGGCGCTGGGCTCCCGGCTTCTTTGACTCTGTCATTCAGATGTGCCTGAAGGAGGGTTTCAGTCCAAATATCGTGCAAGAGACCGGCGAGATGTATACCGCGGTTGCGCTGATTGCAGCCGGCGCCGGCGTTGCTATCTTGCCGAAATCAGTAGTCCTTGCACAATCGAAGAACATCATCATGAAACCACTAGCGGGATCGGTTCCTGTATCGGAGATTGCAATCGCTACAAGAGCCGGGAACAGCTCACTGATCGTGCGCTCATTCATCGAACTCGCTGCAGAGAAATGCAACGGCCGCCTCTGAAGAAGTTTCTGCTCTCGCTTCCACAAGCCCAGATACCAATTGCCACTCCCAAAACACACCACCCTCGCAGGATTGTCCTCACTGATAAGACTTACCTATCACTGAATACAAATCATACGAATAAACGAATCAATGCTAGCCACCTCTAATGAATATGAGGGTGCGAGCTGCTGCTGCGAAGACTACGGCGCACTTCAGTGAATAAGGAGAGTGGACTATGAGCGATCAGAATGGTAACAACCCAACACTCGACGGTGTGTCGAGACGGAGCTTCTTAGGAGGAGTTGGATCTGCCGCGCTGGCGACTGTAGCGATGGCGGGACTGACCGCGCATGCACAAGAGCGCGAAGATACCCGAAAAGCGGAAGGGGATCATTCCTCGAGCGATCCGGGACCGGAAAATCAGGTGCTGCTCAAGCAGAACCGCAACACCAACACCCCTCCTCCCACGGACCACGGGGAGATCGGTCCCATTTGGTACTCCTTCGACCTCGCACGCAAACGCGTGGAAGAGGGTGGCTGGACTCATCAGGTTACGCAGCGCGAACTGCCTTCCTCGAAGGATCTTGCGGGCGTCAACATGCGATTGACGTCGGGAAGTTTCCGCGAACTGCACTGGCACACGGCCAACGAATGGGCCTTCATGGAGTACGGCAAAGCCCGCGTCACGGTGCTCAATCCGGACGGAACCATGTTCATCGACGACATCGGCGAAGGAGATCTTTGGTTCTTCCCAGCTGGATATCCCCACTCGATTCAGGGATTGGGGGCGGACGGCTGCCAGTTCCTCCTGGTCTTCGACGAAGGCAACTTCTCCGAGGACAACACCTTCCTCCTCTCCGAGTTCGTTGCACACACGCCGCCGGACGTGCTCATGAAGAACTCCAATCTTTCGGCGACCGACATTGCCAAGCTTCCCAAGGAGCAGCTCTACATCTTCCCGGCGGAACTGCCGCAGTCGCTGGCTGCGGATCGCGCAGCGATCGGAGGGAGCAGGGTTCAAGCACCCCAGCAATACACCTTCAAGATGGCTTCGATGGAGCCCACGAAGAAGACTGCGGGCGGCGAGGTTCGTATCGTCGATTCCCGCAACTTCCCGGTCAGCACCAGCGTCGCGGCAGGACTGGTCCGGCTCAAGCCTGGCGCCATACGTGAACTCCACTGGCACCCCAATGCCTCGGAATGGCAGTTTTGGCTGGCCGGTTCGGGACGGATGACCATCGTCATGCCGGACGGCAGAGCGCGCACCATGGACTTCAACGCAAACGATGTCGGTTTTGTTCCGGCCGTCGCAGGCCACTATATCGAGAACACCGGAGACACCGACGTTGTCTTCCTCGAGATGTTCAAGGCACCCCAGTTCCTGGATGTATCCTTGAATAACTGGATCAGGCGTATGCCGCCGGAGATGGCGACGGCGCACTTGAACCTCGACGCCGCAGCCTTGAAGAAGATCCCTTCCGAAAAGCAGGAAATCATCGCAGGATAACCCGCTCCACATTCAACCGGTGCTGGACGCCGCATCACACCGCGTCCAGCACTGTGCTTTCCGATCCGGAAGGGGTCAAATGAGCGCGCACGAATTCATTCTCATCGTCTTTCTCGTATCTATTGCCGCAGGCTTTCTCGGAGCGCTCACCGGCCTCGGCGGAGGTATCGTGGTTACCCCGGCACTCACGCTTCTTTTGGGCGTGGATTTGCGCTATGCAATCGGGGCAAGTCTTGTGTCGGTCATCGCTACCTCCTCTGGAGCAGCCTCCGCTTATGTACGGGATGGACTCTCCAATATTCGGATCGGAATGTTTTTGGAGATGGCGACAACCATCGGGGCAATTTGCGGAGCCTTTCTGGCCAGCAAAACGCCGACAAGTGCTCTGGCATTCTTATTTGGACTTGTGCTCCTTCATTCTGCGTGGCAAGTAGTCCAGGCAAAAAAACCGATAAGCCGCACGAACGAGGACGATCCGATCGCTGACAGGTTGAAGCTCAGCGGGGTTTATCGCGCACAGGAAGGAACGATCGATTACCACGTATCGCGTGCAAGAGCAGGCTTTGGCCTGATGTATGTAGCCGGTATCGTATCCGGCATGCTGGGCATTGGGTCCGGTGCACTCAAAGTCATCGCCATGGACCGGATTATGGGCATTCCGTTCAAGGTATCGACGGCGACAAGCAGCTTTATGATCGGTGTGACGGGAGTTGCGAGCGCGGCGATCTATCTCAAACGCGGATATATCCATCCACTTATCGCGCTGCCGGTAATGCTCGGAGTGCTCGGAGGCTCCATGGCAGGGGCGCGACTGCTGCCGCGCTTGCCGGTGAAGACATTGCGGCGCGTATTTGCAGCGGCCGTCGCTGTCATCGGAATACAAATGCTCACGCAGGGACTGAGGGGGAGACTATGAATGGCACTCCGACAATGGATACGAAGCTGCAGCATCTGATTGGGGCAACACTGCGCAGCGGAGTCATAGCAGCGAGCTTGACCGGGATAGTTGGTGGAGCGATCTTTCTGGCAGTCCATAGTGGACAACAGGTAACGTTCCACTCGTTTGAGGGCGCGAACTCTGCCTATGCCTCACCACGGCAAATTGTCCGCCAGGCGTTGGCCCCCATTGGAAATGCGGACCGGGGACTGGCCATTGCCCAACTGGGCATCATGATCCTCCTGCTCACGCCGATCATTCGAGTCGCCTTCTCCGTCATCGGTTTCGCAATGGAAAACGATCGCCTCTATGTCGCGATCACATGCATTGTGCTTGCGACTTTGATGGGAAGCCTTTTGTTGCATTGAATCTTGCATCGAAACCACCAGCCTTCCTCATCTGACGGCTTGGGTGTGAAGCATTCTGGAGGCACGACTCTCGCGCAGCACAGG
The DNA here is from genome assembly GCF_004217555.1 of Edaphobacter modestus. Classification (GTDB taxonomy): domain Bacteria; phylum Acidobacteriota; class Terriglobia; order Terriglobales; family Acidobacteriaceae; genus Edaphobacter; species Edaphobacter modestus. The sequence goes on along the minus strand of NZ_SHKW01000001.1, from coordinate 2,466,517 downwards.
CCATTCAGGTTGCGCTAGTTGGATCTCACGGGACCTCTTTCCAAATTCTGTAAATAGGCCGCTTGCTTTGACAGTTCTGCGCGCAAAGTACGTTACGACTGCATGCGGGTGCGGGCCTCGCGCAGGTGGCCGGTGGCAGGCTCGTGGGTTCCGGCGACGGCGAGTCCGTAGCGGGGCATGTTGGCGTAGATGCACTCGGAGTGGCCGGCGGCGACCTGGTAGGTCTCGTGCCAGACACCCACGGAGGCGTCTGCGTTCCCGGCGCTCTGGTTGAAAGCCTTCCACGCAGGCAGGTGTTGGGCGTCACGTGCCTGGGCGTAGTCAAGAAGCTGGTCGAAGCTGCGCCAGTACTGGATGAGGGTGACTCCGCGCCAGGCGAGGCAGTACTCGGCGGAGAGGAAGCCTAGGGAGGGGTTGGCGTAGAGCTCCCGGATCATCGGCGGCATGGCGCGGAGGGTGGGGAGCCACTTGTGCGGAGCAAGCAGACGGTTGATGCGCATGCCGATGAGGAAGACGACGAATGGGCCGTCGATACGGGAGGAATAACGCCCTGGGTAGATGGTGGCCATATGGGTGAAAGAATACCGCGGGATTCACGCTCACGTCAGGGTTGCATCCGCATCCATCGATGATTTCTGTGACGAAGCTCAGGGCTAGTCCGGAGTCCGTACAAGGCGGGAGCGATTTCAGCCTATCCGTTTGGGCTCATTGAGTGGCTTATCGCTCCTGCGAGTCCTTCTCCGACGGAGGAATGATTCGATTGCCAACTCGAGACGCCAAATCCGGTGATGATCTGCAGCCGCGGATTACTTGTGGAGCCTGGGACGAATCACCGAAGTTCCGCATGGACTACCTAAGCTATCTGGAATGATTGACGTCCGGAGAACCGATGAAAATCTACAGTGAAGAACCTCGGTCTCGCGGTCTCACGCCGTTCAACTAAGTTTCGCAGACGGCCGTGATCACGCATCCTAACCATTAGGTCGCTACTGAGACCACGCCCGCTTCTAGGGCTGACCCCAGCGCTTCCATCCGGAGGCCACAATGAAGATTCGATTACAAGTCCTGCTGTTAGTGCTCACTACACTCTCCGTTGCTTCTGCGGGTCAATGCCCGAAGCCTGGTATGAAACCAACCTGGGACTCGAACAAGGACCAGTTTCGCTGTACCGATCCGGCTGCGATGAGTGAATCTGCGCAAGGCGACATCGTACCGCCCACAGGCGACAAAGGTTATTGCAAGAGCATTCGCGAAAATCTGCAACAGGTATGTCCACCTTCCGACGAAGGTAAAACCTGCAAAAATGCCGCCAAGTCCATCTTCGAGACATGCTACAAGGGCTCTGACACTGGCAGCAGCGGATCGGCAACTCCTGCATCGCAATCAAACCGGACAGACGCGTCCGCTTGTATGGCGACCTATAGGCAACAGCAACAAACGTGCCAGTCTCGTATAACGCCTCCGCGGGCTCCAGGGCAGCCGTACGTGCCGGACACCTGCTTGTCCGATGCCCTCGCAGCGCAAAACAAATGCCTTGCAAACGCCCGGTGACCGAGAGGATAAGGAGCTTCTCACTCACCGATCAACGAGAAACGGTTAAGGCAAAATCAGGTATTGAAGGGCGTCCCACGATAAGTCGACTTATCGTGGGACGCGTGGAATGGCACACACGAGGCAGCTATCGAGAAAGGGTTTCGGCGATCTCTTGCTTATCGCTGCGTCGGTATTAGCGCCCGCACGGGATCTAACTACAGTAAAAGACAATTTCTTTGGGAGTAAATCGAACCTCTTTTGTGATTACTGCCTTCCCGCCGCCATGCAGTTGAACCTTTTGACCTCTATGAAGCAGGTGACACGTTGCGTCGGTGTAGGGAGTTCGAAGTATGTCGATTCTCCTGCCGGTAACGCAGTCAACGAACTCCACCATTGGCTTCTTATCCAGCGAAACTACCCTTCCGTAAGCCGAAATCGCAAGGATCCCTTCAAGAGTTACGGACTTATATATTCCCACGATCTCTATAAGAAAATCATCTCCCTCGATGTTCACCCATTCGAAGGCGCCCACTCGTGGAAGCTGATCGTCTTGATACAAAACCTGGGATCGGTACTCCCCTCCCACATCATAAATACTGAAATCGACGAAAATGTTCATGGCTTTCGCAACCTCTCGCAAGTTTTGGCTCCCTGGATCAGAACCAACTCTTTTATCTGGAACTGCGGTTCAGGTGTTTTCGCGGCGCTTCCGCATGCCACTGGGGCTTCCAACCTCCGATCGTATATTCGCGGCGACCGTACGCCCGTCGACGAGAGCTCTGGCAAGGCCGAGTTTGGCCCTTTCGACTTCGTCCATCGACATAACCAAACCCTCCAGGGATAAGTTGGATGCCCGCTTTGATCCGCAGGGCTGCATGAACGACTTGGTTCATACCGCCGGCTGGAGCCATCCAGTTTGGATTGTGCGTAACGATTGGTCTTTCCAGTAGTGGCGCATCACGTTCTGGGTAATACAGCCAGTGTTAAAGTAATATCGATTACGCCGCAGTCTTTGAGCAATCAAGAGAGGTACCACCGTCCATCCATAGGAGATTTCCATGAGGTCACGTCGCGAATTTCTGTCTGCCGGCATCGCTATGAGTTTTCTCGGTGCCACCCGCAGAGGAGCCGCCATGACGACTTCTTCGAAGTCCTGCAACGCCGATTGTTCTATCACGGAACTTAATAAGCGCTTCGCTCAGCGCGACTTCCGCGGTATCACGAAGGACATGTTGCCGACACCGTGCCTCGTCGTGGATCTAGACCTGCTGAATGCCAATGTGAAGCATCTGGCGGACACAGCGAATGCCAACGGCATTAAAGTGCGTCCGCATGTGAAGGTGCACAAGAGCGTGGAGGTCGCGAGACGCCAGATGTCTGCAGGGGCAATTGGGCTGACCTGTTCCACGATCGCCGAGGCAGAGCTGTTTTCAGATGCGGGTATGAAGGGAATGATCTGGACCAAGCAGCCGGTGGGTCGGAACAACACCCAGCGGGCCATTGCACTGTCGAAGAAAGATCCCACCTTCATGTTTGTCAGCGATGACGCGCAGGTAATCGATTGGGTCGAAGAGGCTGCGGCAGCTCATAACGTAAAGGTGAGAATTTTAGTCTCGGTATGCGCGGGGCTGGCACGGCAAGGCATTGAAGCAGGCAAGCCGGCGGTGGATCTGGCTAAGAGAGTCGCCGCGTCCAAACACATGCAGTTTGAAGGCTTCATGGCCTACTCCGGAAATGCGGCGCATGTTAAGGGTTTTGAGGCGCGCAGAAAGGCCTCCATGGAGGTGCTGGCTGGAGTCCGCGAGAGCAAGGTGTTTGCGCTCGAGGCCGGTTTGCCGGTGAATATCATGACGGGTGGTTCCACAGGCACCTACAACATCGATCACGAGACCGGATTGACCGAGTTGCAAGCCGCCACCTACGTCTTTATGGACACCGCCTACTTCCCAGTCGGAGGACAAGACGGTGACATGGAACGCTACAACGACTTCAAGCCAGCGCTGACGGTTCTGACCACGGTGGATAGCCAGTATCATCCCAATCTCATCTCCACCGATTACGGAGCTAAAGCCTTGGCAAGGTCTACAGATATTGTGAAAGAGATGCCCTGGTTGAAGGTAGGGAACGGCGGAGCAGAATATGGTGCTCTGACGTGGAGGGATGGCGAGCAGCATCCAAAGCTTGGGGATCTGCTCGAAATCTATCCCTCAAGTCTGGATATGAGCACCAACGCCTTCGATCGCTACTACGTGTCCCAAGGCGACAAGATTGTAGACGTGTGGCCTATTATGGGGCGGGCCGGCGCAGCACAACGCTAACAGGGTCAGATGCATGGAACTTGCTTCCTCAGCCGCATCTCCAGGCTCTTTTGAGGGGGCCGACGTTCATCGCCCACGCTTACGAGGACTATCTAGCGGGGAGATTTCGTACTCGACATCCTGCAATTCATACAGACTGCGATGGGGATAAGTTCTTTCGATGGATGCCCATCTTCGCACGGCTTTATGGCGCTGAGGTGAGCATTTGAACGAAGCTCGAAGCCAGCCTATCTTCGCTTCGCGAACCCCGTCACAATCGCATCGAGCAGCACATTCCCAGAATCCCCACCGTACTGCCAGAACATAACGCCACCCAATCCCATCTTCCGCACATACGCCGTCCGAGAGGCCTCTGCCTCTGCGTCGTTGTAGGTAATGAAGGTCTTCGTCTCTGCGTTGTACAGGTAGGGAGCCTCTGCCGTCGCATCCCAGTACCTTACATACCCCTGTGTGTTTACCAGCGGCGCAACGTCGCGATAGATGATGTCCGCTCCACCCGGCGCGATGATCGGCTGCCACAGACCATGGTTGGTCGACTCCACGCCCGTCCACTTGCGGCCATAAAAGGGAACCCCGACGATCAGCTTCCTTCTCGGAACGCCCGCCGCAAGATTCATCTTCACTGCGCTGTCGATTGAGATCTGCTTGGGGTCCGCGGCGCTGGAGTAAAGAGGAGAGTCGTGCCCCGTATTCTTCTCGACGGCGTTGTACCAGTCGTAGCACATCATGTTCACACTGCTCAGCCATCTCGATGCGGAGCGCATGTCCGTGTGGTCGAGCCATATCTGCGTCGCCCCCGTCGCCGACGAGGTCACGAGCGGCCGGCCCAGCCGCTTCTGCTCACGGTTGAAACGCAGCCGCAGCTCCTTCAGCAGCAGGGTGTACGTCTCCTTGTCCTCCGCTCGTACCGTTGTGTTCGTCGCGTGCGTATAACCCGGGTACTCCCAATCGACGTCGATGCCATCAAGCGAGTACTTCTCCACCATCGCTACTGCGCTGTCGACAAATCTCTTCCGGCCCTCCGCCGTAATCGCCATGTCCGAAAATCCTGCGGACCCATTGCCGCCTCCGCCTACCGAACCAGGATCTGTAGCGATGGATTCTCCTTTCGCAGTCCGGTCAGCGTTGCCAGGTTCGTGCCGTCGATCTCCCGGCGCTCCACAATCACGCCATCCTTCAATCCGAAGAAGGCATAGTTGATCCGCGTCATCTTCCCGCCCGCGATCGTGCTGGGATCGAGCACGCCACTTCGTGGCCCCAACACATAACCCACCACCTCATACCGCGGACGTTTCGCCGCCGTCCCCGCGTGTGCCACCGCGATGCCAACGCACAGCATCGCCATCCACTGCATCCACCGCTTCCGCATCAAACCTCCGCTTCCAATTGAAGCAGGATTCCATGGCGAAGCAGTTCTCTGCAAACACACAGAGAACGTGAGAGTGCGTCCGATCCGTTCTCTACGATTTTTCTGCTGTCATCACCAGCAACAGGCTCCCGATGGCTGAAATCTCAGGCCGAATCGGGCGCAGTGCAATCAGAACTCCGGATTCCCAACAATCATGCAGGCCGATCCGATGCGAGATCCGATAGGTCCCGTTCTCCTCCCGCCCGACGCGGTGCTCGGGAATCCAGCAAAAACGCGGCTGCAGCCAGGATTACAAAAAAATGTCCAATCCGAAGGTTGGATCATCTCATGGAAGGCAGACAAATCCAGCTGCTTGCTGTCTTCTGTCGTCGGTTATTCTTTAACCAAAGGCCAACCCGTTGGCCGGAACACACAACCTTACCAAGTCAATCGTTTCCCGCGACGACCTGCGTTCGCAAAACCCCGGCGACATTACGCTTTACGGAATCTCTGAGGAGTACCCCATTCGGATGGCGCATCTGAAACGCCACAATAACTGGATCATCGTGCTTTTGGGCGCGCTCTGCGTCGTCACACCTTTTGCGGTCGATATGTATCTTCCGGCGTTCTCCACGATCGCCGCGGAGTACAAGACGACCACGTCCGAGATCTCGCTGTCGCTCTCTACCTACTTCATAGGCTTCGCCCTGGGCCAGATGATCTATGGACCCCTGCTGGACCGCTTCGGAAGAAAACGGCCGCTCTACATCGGCCTGGCGGTTTACATCCTGTGTTCTCTCGGCTGTGCGTCCGCACACAGCCTCCATGCCTTTGTCGCCCTGCGGTTTATGGAGGCCCTGGGTGGCTGCGTCGCGCAGGTTGGAGCCATCGCGATGGTTCGAGACTTTTTCCCCGTGAAGGAAAGCGCGAAGATCTTTTCTCTCCTCTTTCTCATGATTGGAGTCTCTCCGCTGCTTGCGCCAACGATTGGAAGCCTGCTGATCGTTGCTCTGGGATGGCGATGGATCTTCGCAGTCCTGGCCGCGATTGCCTCGGCCATTCTTACGGTGACCTTTCTATTTCTTCCTGAAGGTCATCAGCCGGATCATTCGATCTCGCTTCGTCCCGGACCGTTGGTGAGCGGATTCTGGGCCATCTTCAAGGAGCCGCAGTTTCTCACCTATACGCTCGCGGGTGCGTTCTCATTTGCCGGACTGTTCGCCTTTGTCGCTGGATCTCCCATCCTGTTCATGGACGGATTTCATATGGGAACGAAGGCCTTTGGCATCGTCTTCGCTGTTCTGGTGATGGGCTTCATTGGGGGAAACCAGCTGAACGTCTTCCTTCTGCGGCGCTTCACCAGTCAGCAGATCTTCCTCGTCGCCCTGACAGTTCAGGTGATTACCGGCATCGTCTTTTTTGTTGGAATGCACAGCCACCTCGTTGGCCTGAAGGCGACCATGGTCCTGTTCTTCGTCTTTCTCTCCTGCATCGGATTGACTTATCCGAACTCGGCTGCGCTGGCTCTCGCTCCGTATTCCCGTCACGCAGGACGCGCCTCGGCTCTGCTTGGCTGTCTGCAGACAGGAACTGGAGCGCTGATCTCCATGGGAATCGGGATGCTCGGAGCCAGTTCCGTGGTTTCACTGCTCTCATCCTCGGCCCTGGTAGCGCTGGGGGTTCTCCTGGTGGGGCGGAGCTTTATCCAGCAGGTGGTCGAGACCGAAGATCAGGACATGGTCGTTCTGCACTAACCAGTGTTCCAGTGCGCAGTCGCGAGAAGTGGATATGCACCGAGGGAAAGCTGGAGGCCAAACCAAGAGGAAGGTCCTCGCGCTGCGCTCCTTCGCATCGAGGCCCTGCGTTAACGCAAGACATCGTTTCCAGTGTGAGGTAGCTCATGCCCGCGATCGGCGGAGAGGGCCGGCAGCAGGTCTGCATAGACGAAGCCATCGCGCTCCACGCGCTCGCCCGCCACAATGGGAATATCTTCGGAAAACATGGGTCCGGCGTGGGCAAAGGAGTGGAACTCGCCATTCTCTCCGCACGGATCTACCCCCGAGGGCAGCCTTTTCAAGAGCGATGCATTCCACTCCTCTCCGGCAAGCTCCGCTGGGACCTTTCGTGGATCGACGCAGGTCAGCCGGGCACGCAAGCCGCCCGCGATCATCTCCGCAGCCAAACTGTGTGTGGGGATACCCCACAGCGGAAACAGCGGTTCGAGGCCGGTGCCCTTCAGCTTGGCCTCGCGATAAGCGCGGATCTCCTCCAGAAACAGATCTCCGAAGACGATGCCCTGAACTCCCTCGCGCACTGCCCGCCGACACACTACGGCCATTCTTGTCTCGTACTCTTCATTCGAACAGGGGAATGGGAGCGGCACTCTCCATAAGGGAAGTCCAGTCGCGCTTGCCTGCCTCTCCAGCAACTCCTCACGAAAACCATGAATTGCAACCCGGCGGAACTCTTCGTTCACCGTCGTCAGTAAGCCACAGATCTCAAACTCCCGTGCCTGCCTGAGCACGTGCAGGCTCCACGCGGAGTCTTTTCCGCCGCTCCAACTCAGTAGAACTTTCCTCATCCTGCTATCAAACCACGACGAATCACCCAGGCACATCGGTTTCAACTTTGTCGGATACACTTGATGTAAAAATCTGGTCTCTTGCAGCGTGGCCCTGTTCGAGGGCATGGCTGTTATGCTAAAAATCTTTACCGAGACTTATCTCCATTTTTACCTCCCCCGGGGTTAGACCTGTAATGTCCACAGAAATCCCTTCTCTCGAAGGAACCGCTCCAGATGCCAACGTTCCGCTTCAAACTCGACGTCCCTCTCCTTTCTCTCCCGTAGTGTGTAAACATTGCGGAAACTACCGCACAGTGCGAGCCCATCGGAGAAGCCTGCTTCAGAGACTCTTCTGGGTTCGCTTTGGCTATTTCCCTTGGAAGTGTCTCGACTGTTCGCACCGGTTTATGTCGAAGGATCGCGGCCATCGCTGAGGAACGGGAGAATCTGCAACTCATGCGGATGTATCGCGTCCTATCTTCATGACGCGGGTTCGAGCCGTAGGAGACGATAGGCGCGATGGAGAAATTCTTGTCCGTTGCAGCCTGCGCTCTTGTTCTTGCCGTTGCTACCGCGCATGCTCAGCCTCCTCCACCTCGGATGGCGCCACCGCCTCCGCCCCCTGAGGCGATTCCTCCCGTACCTGCAGTGCACCCGAATTGGGCCTGGCGTGGTGGGTACTATCGCTGGCACGGGGCAGCTATGTCTGGGTTCCCGGAGCGTACTTGCGGCCTCTCCATGTGGGATATCGCTGGTATCCCGGCCACTGGCGGGAGACTGGGCACGGGTGGGTCTGGGGGGAAGGTCGCTGGCGGTGAGATTCCTGTGCAGGAAGCGACTCCGTCTCCCTGCACAGCCAGCCACGCTATCATCAGGGAATGACTGCTGAAGCACGTGCTCAAAAGATCAAAGTTCTCATCTTCGATGTAGACGGAGTTCTTACTGACGGACAGATCTTCGTCATTCCCGGTCCCGATGGAAAGGGCATCGAGTCGAAGGGATTTGCCGCGCACGATGGCCTGGGGATTACGCTGGGACGTCTCGGAGGCCTGCGAATCGGCATCATCACCAAGCGCAATTCGCAGACGGTAGCGATTCGCGCACGCGACCTGAAGCTCGAGTTCGTTTACCAGGGCCAGGCGCACAAGATGAACGCCATTCGAGAGATTCTGGAAAAGACTGGCTACTCCATCGACGAACTCGCCTATGTGGGGGACGACATCATTGATCTTCCCGTCATGCGCCAATGCGGCCTTTCCATCGCCACCGCGAATGCTCGTCAGCAGGTGAAGGATGTGGCGCACTACATCACGCCCAATGCTGGCGGCCAGGGAGCCGGACGCGACGCGATCGACTTCATCCTCTCCGTCCAGGGCAGCCTCGGCAGGGTTATCGAGCAGTATCTCGATGAGGATAATCAGGCGGCCGAAGTCGCCGATGTGGGCGTCGGGAATATGTAAGTCGCGCCGAATCTGGAATTTGGGCGACGCCCTTTGTGGCACAGGGCTGGGCGAACAAAGATCGAACAGGGTCGCGCTAAAATAACGCATGCCCGCGACCGACGAAGCCATTGAAATCCCGATCTCGCTTGCGTGGGCACACCCCGTTACGGCTGAGTGGTTCCTGCGCCGGTTCGGTTCACCGACCGAACCACAGGAGGAGGGCTGGCCTAGCATAGTCGCTGGCAATGCGACGCTGATCTCAGCTCCCACTGGCAGCGGAAAGACCCTCGCGGCGTTTCTGGTCTGCATCGATAAGCTGCTGCGCGAAGCCATTGCCGGATCGCTCGCTCCGGCGACGCAGGTCGTCTATGTCAGCCCTTTGAAGGCGCTTTCCAACGATGTGCAGAAGAACCTCGATCAACCGCTGCGTGAGATTCAGCAGCTTGCGCTAGAGCGCGGCTATCTATCGACGGAGATTCGCACCGGCGTTCGTACGGGAGATACGCTTCCCAAAGAGCGCGCTGCGATGCTGCGCAATCCACCGCATATCCTGGTCACCACGCCGGAGTCGCTCTATATCTTGCTCACCGCGGGCAAGTCGCGCGAGCACCTGCGTCGTGTCCGTACTGTCATCGTTGACGAGATTCACGCGGTGGCCGATGACAAGCGTGGCGCCCATCTGTCTCTGTCGATCGAGCGGCTCGATGCTCTCGTGCGTGGCGAGAATCGGCTTTCGCCTGGCGCATTCCTCACAGGGTTAGCGGAGGCGCCACAACGCATCGGACTGTCCGCCACGCAAAATCCTATCGAGCTGGTTGCGGATTTTCTTACCGGCGTTCACCCCGAACGACCGCGCGCAACGATCGTACAGGTCGGTCAGCGACGCGAGCTGGACCTTGCGATCGAGGTTCCCTCCGATGAGCTGAGCGCCGTTCTCACCACAAAGATGTGGGAAGAGATCTTCGACAAGCTCGCTGCCTACACCCACACGCATCGCTCCACGCTGGTCTTCGTCAACACCCGGCGCCTGGTGGAAAAGATCGCGTTCTCGCTGGCGGAACGGCTAGGACCGGAGAACGTCGCCGCGCACCACGGGTCGCTCTCGAGAACGCTTCGCCTCGATGCGGAGCAGCGGCTGAAGAGCGGTCAGATTAAGATCCTCATCGCGACGGCATCGCTGGAACTCGGCATCGACATCGGTGACGTCGATCTCGTCTGCCAGATCGCCACCACACGTTCGGTCGCCGTCGGCATGCAGCGCATCGGGCGCGCCGGCCACTGGCGTGGAGCGATTCCCAAGGGCCGCTTCTTCGCGACGACGCGCGACGATCTGATGGAGCAGGCGGCGCTCGTTCGCTCCATGCGCGCCGGTCTGCTCGATCAACTGGAGATCCCACCGCAGCCGATCGACGTGCTTATGCAGCAGATCGTTGCCGCCTGTGGAGCGGAGCCCTGGGACGAGAATGGTCTCTACACCATGCTTACGCGAGCATGGCCCTACCGCGATCTGACGCGTGCGCGCTTCGATGAGATTGTCGCCCTGCTTGCATCGGGAATCGAATCCAGCCGCGGACGCTATGGCGCCTATCTGTTGCGCGATGGCATTCATGGTCAGCTCCATCCACGTCGTGGGGCTCGCATGATCGCCATCTCGAACGGAGGTGCGATTCCCGAGACAAATCTCTACTCGGTTGTGCTTCAGCCCGAGGGTGTGCAAATCGCAACGCTTGACGAACATTTTGCCGTCGATTCTTCTCCCGGCGACGTCGTTCTTCTTGGAAATACGAGCTGGCGCATCCAGCGCATCGAAGCCGCCGGTCGCGTGCTCGTGGAGGATGCTCATGGCGCTCCGCCGAGCCTTCCTTTCTGGGAGGGTGAGGCGCCGCAGCGGACGGCAGTGCTCTCAACCGGAGTAGGCGAGCTGCGCGAACAGATCTCTGCCCTCACGGCGAAGGTTGTTCCCGGACACATCTCTCCTGTTGATCCTGAGGTTGCGGCCGCGACGGCATGGCTGATGGAGCACTGCGGTCTGTGCGCTGGCGGAGCCCAGCAACTGATCGAATACGTTGTGACCGGACGCGCTGTCCTGGGCTCTGTTCCGTCGAAGACGACGATCATCGCCGAGCGTTTCTTCGATGAAGGCGGCGGGATGCAGCTCATCCTGCACGCACCATTCGGCGGTCGCATCAACAAGGCCTGGGGCCTCGCATTGCGCAAGCGCTTCTGCCGCGGCTTCAACTTCGAGCTGCAAGCCGCCGCGACGGACAACGGCATCAACATCTCGCTCGCCGAGCAGCACAGCTTTCCGCTCGCCGATGTCTTCCAGTTCCTCACCGAGCACACGGCCAAGGAGCTGCTCGAGCAGGCTTCCCTGGCATCGCCGATCTTCAAGACGCGATGGCGCTGGGCGGCGAATCGCAGCCTGCAGCTTCTGCGTTTCTCGAAGGGGAAGCGAGTTGCTCCACAGATTCAGCGCATGCGTTCAGAGGACTTGCTCGCCAGCGTATTTCCTCAAGCCGCTGCGTGCTTTGAAAATATCGAAGGCGATATCCAGATTCCCGATCATCCGCTCGTCGATGAGGTGATGAAGGACGTTCTGGGCGAGGCCATGGACCTCGAAGGCCTGATTGAAGTCCTTCGCGGCATCAAGGATGGAAGCATCCGTTGCCTCGCAGTCGATACGCCGGTGCCGTCGCAGTTCGCGCACGAACTGCTCAATGCAAATCCTTATGCCTTTCTCGATGAGGCTGGCCTTGAAGAACGCCGCGCACGCGCCGTCTCTCTTTCGCGCACGCTGCCCGCGAGTGTGATGGAGGAGGCTGGTCGTTTGGATCCCGAAGCCATCGACGAGATTCGCCGTGAATGCTGGCCAGATATACGCGACGAGCATGAGCTTCACGACCTGCTGCATTCGCTCATTGCTCTGCCTCTGGATTTCTTCGTCGGCAGGAAGGAAGCGCGCGACTGGCCGGTCTTCTATGATCGCCTCCTTGGCGCCGGACGGGTCCAGGCAGTGGAATGCAACGGAATCGCCTGTTGGGCCTCAGCCGAACGAATGGCACATCTGGCCGCGCTCTGGAAGGATGAGACGGAATCCGTTACCAAAGATCAGGCCCTTCGCCAGTGCGTTCAGGGCTGGGTACAGCTATTGGGTCCGACGACCGCGAACGCCTTTGCGGAACGCCTCGGCCTTTGTGCCTCCGATGTCTTCCAGGTCTTTCTCGCGATGGAGATGCAGGGCCTGTTGATGCGCGGCATCTTCGAGCGCCACAAGCCTTCGCATGATCACGACATCGAATGGTGCGAGCGCCGCATCCTGCAGCGGATTCATCGCAGAACCCTTCATGCTCTGCGAAAGCAGATCGAGCCTGTCTCGCCCGCGGTCTTCATGCGCTGGCTTCTCGGTTGGCAACATCTCGCGCCGCAGACGCAGCTCAGCGGGGAAGAGGGCGTTCTCGAAGTGTTGCATCAGCTCGAAGGCTTTGAAGCACCGGCGATTGAGTGGGAACGCACGCTGCTTCCGGCTCGGGTGGCGAACTACGACGTTCGCTGGCTCGATTCGCTGTGTCTGTCGGGGGCTGTAGGGTGGGGCCGAATCTCTCCGCATCCGGCCTGGTCCAATGCGGAGAGCAGTGGTCCGCGTCGAGTCATCCCCACGAATGCAGCTCCGATCACCTTCTACATCCGCGAGTCGGCAGAGTGGCTTCCGCATGCTCTCGCCCGCGAGCGTGTCGAGGAGTCGCGCCTTAGCCAGGCACTCAGCGCCGAGGCACTGCAAGTGCGCGCCCTGCTCGAGCAGCGCGGGGCTTGTTTTGCAAACGATATCGGACGAATTCTCGGTCTCTCCCGCCAGGCCACCCAGTTGGCGCTGTGGGAGCTTGTAACCGCGGGGCTTGCCTCCGCTGACGGCTTCGATCAGCTTCGCGCCATGATGGACCCGCGCCGTAAGCCCGCTTCCACTTCTGTTTCGACACGTCGTCCAGTGCGATCCACCGCGGGCCGATGGTCTCTGCTCAACGAGGCCGTTCACGCCGCTCCCAGCGCCATCGAGCAGGCAAGACGCAACGACGAAGCGCTCGCATCCTATGCGCGCATGTTGCTCCTCCGCTACGGCGTCGTATTTCGCGATCTTCTGGTGCGTGAGTCCAACGCTCCGAAGTGGCGCGAGTTGGTTGGAATTCTTCGTCGTCTTGAAGCACGTGGGGAGATACGCGGCGGCCGCTTTGTCACAGGCTTCGGCGGGGAACAGTACGCGCTCCCCGAGGCGGCCGACTCTCTGCGTGCCTCGCGTTCCCGCGACTGCGAGGCCGTCATCACCGTTGCCGGGGCCGACCCCATCAACCTTGCGGGGATCGTGTTACCGGGAGAGCGCATTCCCTCGATCCCAGGCAAAGAGGTTCGTTACCGGAACGGAAGACTCGTTGGTGAAGATTCTTCGGCTGTTGAGACGATTTCGAGCGAATCTGTTGCGCCACCGTTTCTGGTATTAGAACCAGTCGCGGCGAACGCGTCACTTTTTAGCCATGTCGAATCGTAAAGCAGAACAAGGGAACGACCGACCTTCTGAAGATGCTTCAGATGAGAGGCAGTCTCTCGCTGAGGAAGACTTCTACTATGAAGGCCCTTACCTGGTCTTTACCGCCGCTTACCATCTCAAACGCGGTTATTGCTGCAACTCAAACTGTCGTCACTGTCCCTATAAATAGAGCGAGTCAATCAGTGTTTTTCCGATGGCAGCGGGGGTGGCGGAGTTGCCCCTTCCGCAATATTCGTAGCCTTGCTGCGTAGCTCCTTACCGTTCTTCACGATCAGGAGAATTCGCGGATCCTTGCGGTATTCCGCAAACACGGAGTCGGTATTCATCGCGCTCATGATGTCGAATCCCGCCTCGCTGGCGGTTGTCAGATAGTGCATCATCGTCGGTTCGTCGCCTCGCTGCGCATAAAGGCGCGCAAGTTCGAAGCAGTACCGCGCGTGATCTTCGGGTGAGAGCATCCGCGTGGTGACGCCCAGTGTGCCATGATGCTGCAACATCTCCGGGTCTAGCTTCAGCGCAATGTCATATTCTTTCCGGGCACGGGAGAAGTCCTTCTTCTCAAAGAGAGCTGTTCCCATATTGGAGTGATAGGTTGCCGAGGTTTTATCCAGTTTGCTCGCCCGCTTGTAGTAGCCGATGGCGCGATCGTACTGTCCATGGAGATATTCGATTACCCCAAGGTTGTTCCACCCTTCTGAGCTCTTCTTGTTAATCTTGACCGCGCGTTGGAAGTACCCTCGTGCCGCGACCATATTTCGAAGCTCCATCTGCGTTACGCCCATCTTGTTCAACAGGCGAACGGGCTCTCCGCCACGTTCCAGGGCGAATCCGTAAAAATCCATTGCGTCTTCGAGAAATCGTCGGGCGCGCAGAATGTCCGCCGCCGATTCCAGCTTTGCTGCAGAAGCGGAAACAGGATCGGGAAGATGAGACCTAATGGACTCCCATATTGGATTTTGATGATCGAGCGCGCGAGCCTCCTCGTGGCTCAGCGTCTTCTGCGCAAATCCGTTTGCGCTGAAAAGCAACAAAATAGCGAAGAGAATCGGAGTGAGAGAGGAGCGAGCCGGCTGACCCATGGCACACCTCCACGAGGTACGTCCAAATCATCCGCTTGAACCGCAGTACTGTCAACGTCCTTCGTCACGGCAGACGCCCTAATTACCACTCGCTGCGGTCGGCACCGGGGCGGGCCGCGTTGGTGCTTCCACACGCAGAGCCAGCCGCGGGAAGCTGAAGCTGCCGCCCGCGTCGTCGATAATGTTGACCTGGCAGACGTATGTGCCGGGTTTCAATTGGCTTAAGGGAACATCGAACTGGAAGGCGACTGCCCCGCGATCGGGCACGTTGACACTCTCCGCAGAAACCAGCGGGGTCTCGTAAACTTTCACCCCTCCGCTGAGAAACTCGATGCTGGTGAGCACCTTGACCGCGCCGGAAGGCCGCCGCGTCAGTCCTGGCGAAGCCTTCGGAGCGGCACCGTTTTCCTTTTGCCGCGTTGGATCGTAAACCTCATACAGAAAGTAGAGGTGCTGATCCTGCCGGAATACATGGGCAATGTTCGGAATCCATTCCACTCCATCCCGGACGAGGGGATTAGCCGTCTTCTTGGCCGTATTAGGAGTCTGTTGACTTGCCAGCACAATGGAGCTGAGCTTGAGCGGAGCCTTCTTCAGATCGGGAACCTGAAGATCCGTCTCAAAGCTTCCCATGCGTCCTGTCTGATTTTCGCGAATGACGAATTTCAGATGATACCGCCCCGGAGCAAGAGTGAAGCCGGTCGAATACTGAATATTCTTTCGCGCCACCTGCTGCGATGCATCGAGCGCCAGCTTCACGGTATCGCGAACATCTCCTACGGAGATGCCCTGCGCGTTCTTCACCTGTCCCAGCACGTCGAGGGTTGCTTTATCTCGGTCGCCATTCTTCAGGAACGGAATCTGTGAGCCCGGTACGATCAGCGAGACGGGAATAAAGAAGCGATTGTCCTCGATGCGGAAGTATAGCGCCTGCAGGTAGATCGCAACGTCGATTGCAGGAAGATCACTTCGCATCTGTTCGGTCAGTGCAAGCTCGCGGTCTCCGCTCTTCTGATGCTGGAAATCTGCCGGAGCATAGTACCCCGGTCTGTATTCGAGCTTCACGTCATTACGATTCAGCTTGATCGTCAGCCTTCGGTAGCCTCCATCGCGTGCTATATCGCTGGAGCGGAATCCAAGGATGTAATAGGCCTCGGTGTCATGCTGAATCTGCTGAAAGGCAGGAGCAAAGTCGTTGGAATCGAAGAAGGCTTTCCCGCCCGTATCCTTCGAAAGCGTTGCCAGAACCTCCTGCGAGCCGAAGTTCGCATCCAGCTGGCTCTGCATCGCGCCGCCGCTGTAAGCGGCAGTTCCGCGCAGGCTTCCCTTCGAGGCATCGCCCACTGGAGGCAGCGCCTGCAGGCCGCGGGAGTCAACGCTGTAGATCGCCATGTTTGCACGCACGGCGGCGTTGGTCGCGGCACGCATGCTTGCCTGGTTTTCGATGCCCTGTCGGGTGAGACCGCCGGAGAAGTAGAGAAGACTCTTGCGCTGATCGACTCGCTCCAGGCTCTGCGCGATCGTGCGAATTGCGTAGAGCTCGCGATCCGTGTTCAGTGCGTTGTACTCGGAATCGTCTGCAGTGAAGCTCGAGCCATCATCCGGGGTTCCGCCGGAGGTGCCTCCTTCGTTCCCGTTGGCAAACCCTGTGCCCTCGGTACCGTTATAGCGTCCCACGGCCCTCAGGAGCGCAGCCTTGTCGGTCGTGAAGTCCTGATCGAGACTCAATCCGGTGTCCATGCTGACCACTGACACCAGGTCTGCCGGCTGCATCTTCTTGTTGATGTAGTCCTGCGCTGCCTCGACCGCTCGATCGGTGTCTTCAGGCTGCATGCTGCTGAGGTCAAAGAACAGGACAATCAGCCGGTGATCCTTGAGCTGCGCGGGGTTTGCGGCGAAGTTGCCATTGACCATGTCCGCGATGGAGTTCTTACCGCTGACCGTCGTATTCTCATGCAGCGCAACTGCCTCATCGACGTTCTGAAAATCGAAGCTGGCGATCTTCTGCGGCTTGCCGTTCTCAAGAACGGTGAAGTCGGCGGGGGTAAGTCCCTTCACCACGGCGCCCGTCTTCTTGTCGCGCACTACGACATTCGTCAGCACGATGTTGCTCTGCACCTTCAACGTAAAGGTGCCGTCGGAGGCAGCCTGCTGGGCAGCTGCCGGCCGGATGTCATAGCCGGGTAGGCCCATCATCAATCCCGTCAGTACTGCTGCCGTGATTCGCCGCATGATCTTGCCCTTTCCTAAAACCTGTATCGAGCGGTGAAGGTCAGCTGTCGCATGTTCGCGGTGGAGGTAACCTGGCCAAAGGTGCGCGAGTTCAGGGTCGTGTCGATACCCGAGTACTGCACCGTATTGAAGACGTTGGTGGCGGTCATGCGAGCCTCAAAAGAACGCGTCTCGCCCAACGGAACGGTGCGGGAGAGTGAACCATCGACGGCGACTGTTCCCGGGCCCAGGATTGAGCCGCGAGAGGCGGTACCATAGACATTCGCGGGAGCTGTAAATGCTGCGGCGTTGAACCAGTCCAGGATCGTTCCCGATCCATGAATCGGTTGAGAGAAGATGCGGTCAGGACGCAGTGAGTTATTGGTTCCCGTCGCCGTCTCTGCGACTGTGGCAACATAGTGCGGCGTGTAATAGGTCCCGGTGGCAAAGGTGAAATCGCCCGAGAGTGAGAAGTTATCGAGCGCCTTCGACCAGAAGCCGCCCTTCGAGAAGTAAGCCCGGTTCGGTCCAAAAGGAAGCTCCAGCACCCAGTTGCCAGTTAACTTTTGACGAATGTCGAAGGAGCTGTTGCCCTCCTCGGCGTTCAGATTGAGGTCGTTCTGCGCAGGTACCGCAGTGGAGCCGCCAATCGACGAGGCGTTATCGATCGAGTGTCCGTACTGGTAGGTCGCCTGCAGGGAAATGCCCTTCTGCATCCGTTTCCTCGCATTGATGCTCAAGGCATGGAAGCGCGAAAATCCCAGGGAGTCTTCATAGTTGAAGGGCTGTGCGGTTGGATTGAGTACGTTCGCCACTGAGCGGTTAGGTGCTCGCACAATATCGAGATTGCCGCCGAGAGCGCCGTTATAGCCGATATTCAGGACGATATCCATGGGGAGTGTGCGCTGGATGTCGAGATTCCATACCTGTACGTGCCCCAGCCTGTAGTTCAGGTTGACACTGTAGTTATTCTGCACGGCTGCAGTGGAGCAGTTGAAGGCGTCGGCCAACGCAAGCACGCCGCAGCCTTGCTGCTGCGCGATGTTGGTCTGTGTCACCGCAAACGGAGGCTGGAACGCAAGCTGTCGTGCAAAGCTGCTGTACTGTTGCGTGTTGTAGTTGATTCCATAGCCCCCGCGAATCACCGTCTCCTTGAAGAAGCTGCCCTTGGGTCTGTAGGCGAAGCCGAAGCGTGGAGAGAACATCGTGTGATCGGGATTCACCAGGGAGCGCGGGAAGGGGCCGCTGAAAGGCCCGCTCTGGCCGGGCGTCACAGGAGCGACCTCGGTGAAGTTCGCGTTGTGATCGAGATTGACCAGGCGGTTGTACTTCTCGGCATAGGGAGAAAAATACTCGTAGCGAAGGCCGTAGTTCAGCGTCAGATTCGGCAGGATGCGCCAGTCATCCGTTGCGTACAGATCCCATACGTTCGCACGCAGGTAGCTCTTTGCGAGTCCTGCCTGCACCGCTGCCTGTTGAGGCAAGCCAAGCAGAAAGTCGGCAAAGCTGAATCCTCCCGTCTGCCCCGATGGAGCATTCGCATTCTGCGTCGCGTAGCCGGTAAAGGTGAAGGCTCCCAGCGGGCTGGCCCCGCTCTGCAGATTTCCAGGAGCCGTCAGGCTATCGGCGTGTACCCGGCGATAATCCCCGCCAAATCGAAAGTTGTGTTTCTTGTGATTCCAGCTCACAAAGTCGGAGAACGAGATGGTCTGATTGATCGCATCGCTGGGCGCCGTAGAGTTCAAACCGGTAAGCCCGGAGAACGTCAGGGAAGGAACGCCGTAGTAGAAACGGTTGGAAGCGATCGCCGCATTTCCCACCAGGATGCCTGCATCCGCAGCAGGGTTGTCGGTGCCGTTGGTGAAAAAGTTCAGCGTCGATGCATGCGAACGGTTCCAGGTGACCGTCGCATTGTTCGTAAGCCTGCCGTAACCGATGGTGTAGCCAGCCGAGAGATTGTAGCCGTCCGACGTCGACGATCCGCCGAGTGGAAGAAAGACATTGGGGAGATCCGAGGCTGAGTGGCTGTAACTGACTCCAAAGTTGATGTTCTGGCGCAGTGTCTTCGGACCATTGCCTTGTTGTTGCCTCATTCGAAAGCCGCCGCCCGAGTTTTGTCCGAAGTTCCGAACATAGCGCCCATTCGCACTGAGGCTGTTTTGCCCGGCGGCTGTGATGGTCTGGTAGTTGTATCCCTGTTGGCCCACCGCGGCGATGTTGGGTGCGGGATAATACTTCAGCAGCGAGCTGGCTTGGGATGAGATTCGGTTGCCGCAGATCACATTCAACACGCCGTTGCACTGGAACTGCTGTGTGGTCGAAGGGTCGAAGATGGGCGTGCTCAATTGCGAGAAGTCCCCGGCTCGCTCGGCCTCCGTCGGAACCGTTGCGTACAGATTTTGCGGGTTGGTATTGCGCTGGCCGGTGATGTTGAAGAATACGAACTGTTTCGTGCTCGGCTTGATCAATCCAGGGATGAAGGGAGATCCCGCAAAGGTCACGCCGAATCGATTCGAGCTGTAAGCAGGCTTTACGACCGGAGCTCCGGTCAGGGAGTAGTTCGTCGCGTTGAGTGCGCCGTTGCCTCCCTGGTAGAAGATTGCGCCGTGAGGTTGCGTCGGGTTGAATCCCCGTCCTCCGCGTCCACCGCCGCCCCGCACCGTAAAGGCTCCGCCTCCCGATCCGCCACCGAATCCCCCGCGGCCTCCACCTCCACCTGATGCAATGCCACCCAGCATTCCGGCCACTGCATTGGCAACATCGGCGTTGGCCCCGCCTTGTTGGCGAGCTCGCGACATCGCATCTTCCACGCGCTGCCGGATGTCGTCCTCACTCATATTGGCAAGACCGTTCGTCTGCCCCATCTGGCCGCTCACAGCGACAGAATCCGTTGACGCTGCGTCGCCGCCCAGCCCAGCCATCGTCGGCATCTGGGCTCCGGCATTGCCTGTGCCGGCGCTTGCGTCAGCCAGGTCGATTCCACCCCCCGTTACGCTGAGCGACTGCATGCCACGACCGATGGAGCTTGCAAGAGAGCTCGCTGCGGCGCTCTGCTGATTCTGTTGCTGCTCCTGCTGTTGTTGCACGCGCGACGCCAGTTGCATCGTGAAATCAGCAGCCTCCTCGGGTTTACCGCCGTTCTCTCCAGCCGCGTTGATCAGCACCTCTTTGGTTTCGTCAGCGAAGGCAGCAAGCTCCGCCCGCACGACATAACGGCCATTTCGGGGAATCGCCATCGCGAAGGCGCCCGTCATGTCCGTGGTCGTTGCATACTTCTTTCCCGTCAGCGTATTCGTGGCAGTGATGGCAACGCCTGGCAGAGGAACCGGACCCGTCTTCACCGTTCCCTTGATCGTGCCTCCCGACGCTGCCTGTGCCGTTGGAGCCGGAGCCTGCACAGGATTCGCATCCTGCGCCCTCCCCTCCGCCGATCCCAGGCATATCCCGCAAGACGCGAACATGCACAACACTGCCGTTCGAAACACTCTCTTCACAGAGACCTCGTTCCAATCCTTCAAGCCGAATCCCCTCATCCTCTGCCGGGTCAAATTACTGCCGTGTAGGGGCAGAGGATGGCGTTGCAGGACTGTTCGCTGGAGCGCCGTCATCGCCTCCGCGCCGTCCCCGCATTCCCATAGCGCCCTCCGCTCCCGCGGGAAGTATGGCAAGGTTCGTCGGAACGAACACGCCATGTTTTACCGCTCCCCGGCCGGCGATCATGTCGCCAACTTTGACATCGGCTAACGTTACAATCTCACCGCTTCCATCGGCTGCAGGTGCTGCTGCGCCACCTTCCGCAGCGGGGCTGCCTTCCGGCGTCGTCGCACCGCGCCGCCTTCCTCTTCCTTTACGGAAGGAGGTCGTCTCATCGACCTCGATCACCTGGCTAACATGGTCAGGCCGCATCACCGTCAGCTTTACATCGTCAATCGCCGTCACCTTGCCGGTAATGTAGACCTTCCCCAGGTCCTCGCGCATCTTCTTTACCTGTTCTGCGTCGGCTACCGCGACGAACAGCGCGTGCATGGTCTTCTTCGGGGCATCCAGTTCTCCCATTGCACCAACACCATCGCCCACCTTCACATCGGTAGCCTTGACGGGCTGCCGGTCCTTCATCAGGCGTGTGTTCGGAGTCAGCGCAATCTGGTAGATCTCGTCGGAATCGGTCTTGATTGTCAGGTGATCCGCAGCCGTTGCCGTGACGGTTCCGCGTACCATCGGGCCGCGAGCAAACGACGCGCCATCTCCCGTAGGACCATCCTGCGCCGCCGAGGTTCCAACCGCTGCCAAAATACCCACAGCGGTGAAAACATACCGCGCCAACCTCGTTCTCATCTGCGTCGTCCTCGTCGATCCGAACCCGTGCTGATACAGACGCTTTTTTGCGCTGAAAGACGCTGTGAGGCGACAAAAAACTGCGCTTCCGGCCGTATCGTCCGGGCCCTCGGTCTACACTACGGCCATGTCCGAACCCGCCGGCCCGTCCGAAAGCTTAGCCGTTTCAACCAGCCCCACTCCTCAGGGAGAGCACGACCAGTCCCATGTCGAAGGACACTTCGAATCCAGTGCAACCGTTCGCGATATCGTCATTGGCCTTGCCGATGGTCTTACCGTTCCTTTTGCGCTCGCGGCGGGGCTTTCAGGCGCGGTCGCCTCTTCGCGCATCGTCGTCGTTGCCGGCCTGGCAGAGATTGCCGCCGGCTCCATCGCCATGGGCCTTGGAGGATACCTTGCCGCGCGCGGCGATGCCGAGCACTACGCCTCAGAAAAAAGACGGGAAGAGTTGGAGATCGTGGAGCGCACACGGGATGAGGAAGAGGAGGTCTATGAGATCTTCGAACAGTATTCTGTTCCACGTGCCAATGCCGCTCCTGTCCTTGAAGCACTCAAGCAGAACCCCACGGCCTGGGTCGATTTCATGATGCGGTTCGAACTCGGTCTTGAGCAGCCCAAGCCTGGCCGTGCTCCTCGTTCCGCCCTTACCATCGCCACGTCGTACGTCGCCGGCGGAATGGTTCCTCTCTTTCCTTACATGCTCGCCTTTGAAAACAGATCCGCGCTTCAGCTTTCCATCGTCATCACTCTGGTGGCACTTGCCGTCTTTGGCGCCTTGAAGGGAAGGATCATGGGTACGGGCTGGCTTCGAAGCGCAACGCAAACCCTTCTTATCGGAGGGATCGCAGCGGCCGCCGCATACCTGCTGGCGCGGCTCCTCAACGGGTATGCCTGAGAACCATCCCTTGGACGCTCGAACAAAGATGCTCGAACAAAATAGTTTCAACAGTCCGTCGACCCAGCCTGGAAGCATGAAAAAGCAACAAAACCCGCCGTAAGCCCATCCCATAGAGGAGAAAAAAGGACGAATATGCCAGCCTTCACCGAAAACGCCGCCCCCGCTCTTCTCGATCGCTTCAAGGCCGTCCGAGGCGCCACAGCCTCACTTTGTAGACCGCTGTCTCCGGAAGACATGATGGTGCAATCGTCCCCGGAAGCCAGCCCCGTAAAGTGGCATCTTGCGCATACCAGCTGGTTCTTCGAGACCTTCGTCCTCTCCGAATTCCTCGCCGGCTACACTCCCTTCCATCCCGATTTTCGCTGGCTCTTTAACAGCTATTACAACGCGCTCGGCGATATGCCGGAAAAGAAGCTCCGCTCTTCCTTCTCGCGGCCACCCCTCGATCTCATCCTCGCCTATCGCGCACACATCGATGCTTCGATCGAGCAGTTGCTTCAGCATCCCATCGAAGACGAAGCGGCACGCCGTATCGCCCTGGGCATCGAGCATGAACAGCAGCATCAGGAGCTCATCGCCACCGACGTCAAACACGCTCTTTTCACCAACCCGCTCCATCCCGCCTACATCGAGCGCACCGAACTCCTCTCCGGGACCACAATCGCTCCTCCCCTCGAATGGGTCGACTTCGCTCCCGGCCTCACCGAGATTGGCATTACACCCGATCCTTCCTCCACCGACCTCTTTGCCTTCGACAACGAGACGCCGCGGCACCCGGTCTACATTGCTCCGTACCGGCTCGCATCCCGGTTGGTCACGTGTGCCGAGTACCTGGCGTTTCTCGATCAGAACGCCTACAACCGCCCCGAGCTCTGGCTCTCGGAGGGTTGGACCACCATACGTTCCGAGGGATGGCAGGCGCCGCTATATTGGCAGCGCGACTCGGAGACGAGGTCGGGCTGGTCCATCTACACGCTTCATGGACTTATTCCGCTCGAAGATCTCTCCGAGACTCCCGTATGCCACGTCAGCTTCTTCGAAGCGGATGCCTATGCACGCTGGGCGGGCCATCGTCTCCCCACGGAGTTCGAGTGGGAACATGCAGCGGCGCGGTTTGGAACGCAAGGGAATGGATCTTCACGCTCCGAATCGTCGAAGACGCCTGCATCTCCGCCCGCCAATCTGCTCGAAAGGGGAAACCTTCATCCCACTGCCGCCAGCCACCTCGCCGGCCTTCAACAGGTCTTCGGCGATGTGTGGGAGTGGACGGCCAGTCCTTACACAGGCTATCCCGGATATGCCTCCTTGCCCGGAGCGCTTGGCGAGTACAACGGAAAGTTCATGAGCTCGCAGATCGTGCTGCGAGGAGGTTCCTGCGTCACCCCCTCCTCTCACATCCGCGCCACGTATCGCAACTTCTTCGCGCCTGCCGCGCGGTGGCAGTTCTCCGGCCTTCGTCTCGCGCACGACGCAGGCCGGTAACACATCTCGCTTGCAATTGCGGCACCGAGCATCGCCTCGATGCCGCTTTTCTTCTATGCGTGCATGTCTCTCTTAAAAATTTCCTCTCATTTCTCATTTCATAGACATTGATCTTTTCTTCTTCAGCATCTAAATACGAGACATACCAATGTCATGAGGAAAAAATGGGCCATTCCACTGCACGAAAATTTTTTCAACGGGTATTTATTCCAGTTCTTGCTTTAGCGATGACAACCGGCGTAGCACGGGCTCAGAGCCATGATTCCGACCACGATCGTCACGACCAGCACGACCAGCACGACGATCATCACGGTCAGGACTTTCGTTTTCGCGATCAGGACCGGGGCCACTTCGCCCAGCACTACCAGAAGGACGTCAATCGCTGGCAACACAATCCTCACGGGCGTCCGCAGTTCGTTCGCGGTGAGCGGATTCCTGGAAACTATCACTTCCAGGCTGTACCCCGGGCGTACTATTCCGAAGTTCCTCCCCCTCCGCCTGGATATCAGTATGGGTACTATGACGGCTACGTCGTAGCGTACGATCCCACCACGCGCATCATCGCCGACGCGATCGATCTCGTTGGAGCCGCGGTCAGTCGCTGATCCCGCATCCTCGCCGCGCGGAGGGCCGCTACGAATGCCGGCTCTCCGTGCGCAAACCCCGGATCATCTGTGATTCGTCTCTCCAACCCATACCATCGCATCTTCCATCAACCGGTTCTGGATGTCGCTGGTGAAGATCCTGTCTCCATGTCCCATGTTCATGTAGAGCATGCGAAACCGTGTGTTGGTCCACATCACCGGAAGATCTCCGCTCCGAACCACGTCCTTCATGCCCAGCGGGTAGTTGGAAGGCGAGAGCGTAAGCAGAACCTTCACATCCTTATTCTCGCGGGGAGACGGCCGCCAGATATACCACTCGTTCGCAGGTGAAAGAAAACTGGACGGGAGTCGCCGTGTCACGGGATGCTCCGGATCGTCGACCGTAATCGTCACCGGCATCGGCGGCCAGTTGTTGCCATAGAAGACTCCGCCGCCGAGAAAGCTGACAAACCAGGGCCACTTGGTTCCACTGTCGTTATACGCGGCGATGTGAAAGCCCAGCCAGCCTCCTCCGTGCTCCATGTACTGCTCGAATGCGCTCCGTTGCTGTGGCGTGTGGGGGAAGTCGTCCAGCCAGGCAATCATCTGGTACCCCGCCAGCTTCTCGGAGTTCATATCGTCCCAGCGGGTGGTTGTCTCAAAGGAAAACTGATCTCGCTTCGCCGCCTCCGTGTAAAACTGGATCGCCTGATGTGCAAAGTCCACATGATCGTGCTCCACCGTCTCCGAGTAGAAGGCAAGCACGCGAAACTTCGACTGCTGCGCATACGCGGTCGCGCTAAAGGTCACGAGCGCAAGAAATATCTGTAAAAAACGTCTCATCTTCCGCCGCCAGAGAATGAAGTTGTGAAAAATATGCTTCCGCGGTTGACGCAGCAGCGACGAAAGGCAACGACTTGCTAAAATCGAATTCCATTGTAGACAAACGGTTGCTTGCTGGGACAATCTTTTCAAGAGCTTCCAGGAATGGAGTTAGGATGCGGCAGCGCCTTCTCGGTATTTTCCTCGGTCTTCCAGTGTTGTTCGTTCCAGTGTCGGTGCTCCGTGCACAGGGGCTCTCTCAGACAACGCTCATCAATCGCGATGCCGCCGTCTACAGCAAGGACACCGGAAAGATCTATCTCGTCGATACCGTTCACAACGCGGTGATCGTTCTGTCCTCCTCAAAGCCGCCGTCCAGTATCGAGGTCGGAGCCAGCCCGATCGCACTGGCTCTCAATCCTCGTACCGGAAGAATCTACGTGGTCGACTCCGGTAGCCGCTCCGTCTCCGTCATCGATGCAAGCACCGACAAGGTGGTCGCTACGGTCCCTACTGCGGCCCGCCCTTACGCGATCGCAATCGACGAGGCAGCAAACAAGGTTTACGTCTCGAATACCTTCAGCAACATGCTCTCCGTGATCGACGGGGCGAGCAATCATGTTGCAAATCTTCCTACCGGCTCGGCCGACGCCATCGTCGTCGATTCGGACCGCCATCGTGTCTACCTCTTCGGCTACGAAAGCGACACTCTCACCGAGCTTGATCCTGCCACGGAGAGAACCACGAAGATCCCTGCAGGCGCGATGCATCTGTGGGGAATCGCACGGGCAGGGAAGACCCTCTACGTCTCGCACGTACAGGATGCGAGCATCGCAGCCATCGACCTTGAGACCCATGCCCTCCGCAATCTCCCCACAGGCTCAATGCCATGTGCGATTGCCATAAACAAAACGACGGGCCAGGTCTATGTCGCCAACTATGCCGACGGAACGGTTACCATCCTTGAGAAGGAGGAGAGACCGACGACTGTGGCGGTCTCCCCTCATCCTCAGGCAGTTGCCCTGGACGAAGCAGCAGGTCTTCTGTACGTGGCAAGCCCCCAGCAAAATACCGTGACCGTTGTGGATACGCAGACCCGGAACGTTCGGCAAACTTACAGAAATCTTGATCATCCCTATGCGGTGGTCCTGATGGGCGAGACTCATGCGGCTTACACGGTAAATCTCGGTAACGCGCCATTCACACTTCTTACGACTCGAGATCCCTAGCTGCTGACACCGTGGCGTCAGCAGGGTTGAGATTTTCGGTTTCCGCCGGTGACAAACATGCATCCAATGGCAGAGCGGTTTCGACCGCGGATCTCACAAAGGGGTTTTTTATAGTGCCTACCTACCCCGCGGTCGCCGACTTGCTTTTACCAGCTAACGAGTCGTTGCTCGCATCATCGCCCACAGACGCTGTTGCCGCCGAGGTCCGTGCCGGTCTCACCAGCACTCCCAAAACCCTCTCTCCCTGGCTCTTCTACGATGAGAATGGCTCACGTCTCTTCGAGCAGATCACCGAGCTTCCCGAGTACTACCTCACTCGCGTCGAGCGTGATCTTTTCGCTCTGTATGCCGGCGAGATCATCGAACGCGCAGCAGAGCCGTTGGGAGATGACCTGTCCCCCATGCTCACCCTCATCGAGCTCGGGGCCGGTACTGCCACCAAGACTGGAATCCTTCTCGCTGCCGCTGTTCGTCGCCAGAAGGCCGTGGTCTATCAACCGGTAGATGTCTCCGAGACCGCGCTCGCCGAGGCCACCGAAAACATCCGCGCCAACGTCCCCGGCGTTACCGTACGATGTCAGGTCGCTGACTACACGACCCAGGCACTGCCGTTGAACCGCCTTACCGACACCCGTACTCTTGCCCTTTACATCGGCTCCAGCATCGGTAATTTCTCGCCTGAAGACGCCCGTGACGTGCTCCGCAATCTTCGCGCGCAGCTTCTACCCGGCGATAAGCTTTTACTCGGAACCGATCTTGCTCCCGGCAAATCGAAGAGCGTCGCTCAGCTCCTCGCTGCCTATAACGATGCGTCTGGAACGACCGCGGCTTTCAACCGCAACGTGCTCGTGCGTCTCAATCGAGAGTTGGGAGCCGACTTCAATCCGGAGGCCTTCGACCACGAAGCGCGCTGGAATCCCTCCGAGTCCCGTATCGAGATGCACCTCGTCTCCCGAATCAGCCAACAGGTGCATATCCCCGCCAACTCAGCCGGTCCTGCCCTGACCCTGCAATTCGCTCGTGGCGAAACCATCCACACCGAGAACAGTTACAAATTCACGCCTGTTCGTGTTCAACAGCTTCTCCAGTCCGCCGGCTTTGAACTTTCCTTCTCCTGGGAAAACTCCGAGCACGCCTTTGCGGTAAGTCTGGCCACCGCAATCTGATCCGTGGGTGGTCACGACCTTCGCCACTCTCCGCTCTTACCGCCACTCTTGCTCACCAGCTCGACCTCTCGGATGCGAATGCCTTTGTCGAGCGCCTTCGTCATGTCGTACACCGTAAGCGCTGCGATGGAGGCAGCGGTCATCGCCTCCATCTCTACCCCCGTGCCCGCCACCGTGGCTGCGGTGGCTCCAATTTCTACGCCGCCTTCAACGATCCTCGCCTCCACGTCGATAAAACTGAGTGCCAGAGGATGACACATGGGGATCAAGGAAGCAGTCTGTTTCGCAGCCTGAATACCCGCAAACCGCGCCACCTCCAGCGGGTTGCCCTTGGGATTCGTTGGGAGTGCGGCCAGCGCCGCAGGTGACAACTCTACGAAGGCTCTGGCCCTGGCCTCTCTTCGTGTCGCGGGCTTCGCGCCCACATCCACCATATGGGCCCGACCCTCGTCGTCATAGTGCGATAACTTCATCCGTGGAATGCCTCCGCGAGATTGAAAAGAACACAGCAGTCTCTACGATAACCGCGGGAGAGAAATACTGCTCAGAACGAACCTTGAGAGTGTTCACCGCAGAAGCACGGTAATAACTTCGCTCTTCCTGAATCCCTCGGTATTTGCTGGCAGGACTGCATAGCAATTGGCTCGCGCGTTGGCAGCCATATCTCCCGAACCCTGCCACACCACCAGCCTTACCTCGGGGTGCATCCGCTTCGAGGTCAATCTCGCCGGCAGCACGCGTGTCAGTCCTGGCCGTGCTGCAACGTCGTCGCCCAGTGTCGCCTGCACAAATCGCGGCCTTTCGGTCACGGCCCCGCGCATCGCTCGCAGCAACGGCTCCACAAAGCAGGCGAAGGTTACCTGGGTGGAGACCGGATTTCCTGGCAGCCCAAAAAAATACACAGCGGGCATGTCCTCTCGTTCCGGTAGCCGACCGAATACGGCCGGCTTGCCCGGCTGCATCCGCACGCCAGTGAAGAAAAACTCGGCGCCCAGAGACAGCAGCACCTCTTCCACAAGATCGTACTCGCCCATCGACACGCCGCCCGTCACCACCATCAGGTCAGCCGCACGGGCCTGTCCGATCGCCTGCTCGAGATCGTCGCGGCGATCCGGCGCGACCGGCTGCCGCAAGGGCTCGCCTCCAGCCAGCCTGACAAGTGCGGAAAGTCCATAGCTGTTGGAGTTCCGTATCTGCTCAGGGCCCGGAGTCTGCGTCACATCCACCAGCTCATCCCCTGTCGCCAGAATCGATACCCGAGGCTTCACGAACACTTCCACCGTCGCTGCCCCGCAGGCCGCGGCCAGCGCAACCGCGGCGGCGTCCATCTCTACGCCTGCCGCAAGCACCACATCGCCCTCCTGCGCCTCGCTTCCGCGAGCAACGATATTCTCGCCCGGAACAAGCTTGCGTCCGTCCGCCAGCCGAATGGACTCCTCTGCGCTTGAGCCGCTTCGTTCCACGTGCTCCAGCATCACCACGGCATTGGCTCCGGCTGGAACCGGCGCTCCCGTCATAATGCCGATTGCCTGGTCGGAGGAGAGATTTCCATCCCACCGTCGTCCTGCCTGGACCTGACCCACCACGGTGAGCCAGTCTCCATCCGCGGCATCCTCCGTCCGCACCGCAAATCCGTCCCGGGTCGAGCGATCAAACGGGGGCTGATCGCGATCGGCGGCGATCGGCGTTGCCAATACCCGTCCCACCGATTCGCTGATGTCGACGACCTCGACCGGTTGTCGCCCGGCCGTCGCCGCATGCGCCAGCACAATCTCCATTGCCTCGTCGAAGCTCACCACGCGCTCGTTGTCGACGCTGCCACGCACACTGGCCGATTTCATCCTCTACCTCTTTCTTCGTAAGCCCGGCCTATCCCGGAAAACAGAAGGCCCCGGCTCTGTGCCGAGGCCTTCCTTGTTTCTGCAGCGAGAGGCAGGTTACTTCTTGCCTTTGCCTGCCTTGTAGCTCGACTTCACCTCGGCTCCGATGCCAGCGAGGATACCTTTGACCTCCTCCGAACGCGGACCCTCAGGAACCAGCTCCAGGTACTCCTGGTAGGCCTCGACACATCCCGGAGGCGCCGTGATCTTCTGGGTCTTCGGATCGACCGAAGCCTTCGGAATCAGAGCCTGGGCCTTGATGTAGTACGCGTCAGCGCGCTTCGGATCGGCAGCGATCGCCTTGTCGGCAGCCGCAGCCGCTTCGTCCAGCTTGCCCGCGTTGTACAGCGTCGCAGCCTCGTTGTAGAAGTACATGCCCGCATTCGCTGGCAGGGCTTTGGCGGCTTCCTCGTATGCGCCCGAAGCTCCCGCACCATCGCCGCCCTTTGCCAGAGCCTGTCCCATCTGGTTGTAGGCAGCTGCTGCTGTCTCCACGTTAGGCTTCTTTGAAGCCGCATTGGCATCGATAGCTTTCTTGTACGACGCTGCCGCCTCGGTGTACTTGGCCTGAACCGTTGGATCTACCGGTTTGCCTGCAGCCTTGGCAGCCTTGGCGGCGGCATCGGCCGAGCCCAGCTGAGCATCGCCCAGCGCTACCCAGAGAATGCCTTCATCCGGCTTCTGCGTGGTCGCCTGCTGCATAGCGGTGATCGCCGGCTCGAAGTTGCCGGCCTTCGTATCCGCGCGGGCCTGCGTCAGAAGAGCGTTCAGATTAGAGATCTTCGCGTTAGCCTCCGTCGCCTCGGAGTTCTTCTTCTTGAACTCCTCCAGCTGCTTCTTCTCTTCCGGAGTCATCTTGTCGATGTACTCCTTCCGGGACATGTCGAAGTTGAGCGGATGATCTTCGCCGGCCGCGAAGGTAACGTTGTCGGTATAGTCAATGCTCTTGTCGTCCACGAACACGATCGCCACGTAAGTTCCCGGCGCGATTCCCGTGCCCTTGAAGTTGCCCGATGCGTCAATCTCAAAGGTGTTCGTATACTTGCGGCTCTTCTCGTCGGAGGACCGATCCTGGGTCAGCTTCACCTGGCCCTTGGTAAAGGGGGCGCCAATGGGGTTGTTCACATGCCCATGGACGCTGGCCGGTGCCGGCTGTGCCCATCCGTTCTGCGATGCCAGAGCGAGCACCAGCGCCAGGCAGGCTCCCAGGCCCACGCTCCACTTTCTTTCGATACGCTTCATCATTCTTTCTCCTGGTTTCAGTTCTCGTCTGACCCGCCTTCGGCTGGTCGATTCTCGAAACTTTGCAGCATCCTGCTACGAGTTAGATGCCGCTTTCAAGCCGGCATAAGGTATTGGATCCAAGGTGCCGATCTCGCGAAATGCTCTCAGGCGCAGGACGCAGCTCTCGCACACCCCACACGCCTCCCGCTCACCGGAATAGCATGACCAACTTACATGGAACGGAGCGCCCAGTTCAACTCCCAGCCGCACGATCTCGCTCTTCCGCATGGAAATCAGAGGTGTCTCCACCCGAATATCGCCCTCTTTCGTTCCCTGCCGAATCAGCTCATTAAACGCCTCATAATAGGACGGACGGCAGTCCGGGTACCCGGAACTATCCTGTTCTACCGCTCCGATAAAAATCTTTTTTGCCCCCACCACTTCAGCCCAGCTCACGGCTGCCGAAAGAAAATGCGCATTGCGGAAGGGGACATACGTTACAGGGATCTCCGCCCCGATTGCCTCCTCCGCCGGTGCATCCGGAACTGCGATCGTCTCGTCGGTCAGCGCCGATCCCCCGATCCTGCGAAACAGGTCCATCTTCAGCGGCAGAAACTCCTTTGCGCCCGTAAGCCGCGCAATCTCCTTCGCCGAGGCAAGTTCTTTCGCCTCCGTCCGTTGTCCATAGCTGAAGTGCAGGGCATACACGTCAAACTCCCTCGTCGCCAGCGAAGCGCATACCGTTGAATCCATACCTCCGGAGAGGCACAACACCGCCTTGGGCCGCTGGTGGGCCCCATCTGCCGGAGTAATCATGACTCGTCCTCCAATGCCTCTGGATCCTCGTCCACGGGGCCGCCTTCCTCCTCTGGAGCCGGGAGAAGTTCTCGCGCCGCGCTCTCGTCCCTCCGGTGTACCAGAAGTCTGGCCCGGAAGGCTGCGCCCAGCAGATGGTTGGCGTTCTCCCCCTGCAGGAAGCATTCCAGGCCCGCCGTCTCCAGCATGCCCTTCGCCATCTGTGCCTCCACCGGATCTTCGAAGCGTGCCACCGTCAGAAACTGCTCCGGGTCAAGCGCCCCTGCTGTCGTTAGATCGTCCATCGGAATCCTCACTTCGTCTCGTACGACTGCAGCCGTGCCGTGATCGTTCCCCAGAAAAGGCTGGCCCTCACCTGTACAGGAATATGGCGTCCGTCATCCGTGTACCAGATCCAGATCTTCCCCCGGTTCTTCACGACTCCTTCCTCTGCGGTCGGTTGCACTCGTACCGTCTGGAAGGTTCCAGCCGGGGTCTTGATCTCCTCCTTGGCCTCTACCTTCATCGTTACCGTCACCGTACGCATCGAATCGGCAAGCGGAAACCGAAGATCCTGTCCCACCACCAGTGGGTGCGACCCGACGTAGAAGATGGCCGAAAGCGAATCGGTAACGCATGCCGGAATCGAAGCGGTCAGTGTCTTGGACGTGCCCTTCACCAGGTTCCGTTCCATCAACGTCTGCTTGCCCTGAC
Source organism: Edaphobacter modestus (assembly GCF_004217555.1). Lineage (GTDB taxonomy): Bacteria > Acidobacteriota > Terriglobia > Terriglobales > Acidobacteriaceae > Edaphobacter > Edaphobacter modestus. The sequence continues at coordinate 2,434,357 of NZ_SHKW01000001.1, read as the reverse complement.
CATAGTTGAAGCCCAGATCGCTTGAAATCTTCCTCCGGCCCTCCACCGTCTGCTTCGAAAATCCCGTCGAGCACCCGGTCTTCGTATCGAAGGCAGACTCGAATTTGTCCACGACCGGGAACAGCATCGTGACCCCGCCGACCGTATCTGCCGTCGCCGTAATCTTCTGGGTCGTGCCCTGCTGTTCAATCTGGAAGGTGGCAACCGCAGCGGTAAACACCCGCCAGTCCACCGTATAGCTGAGCGTCTGCTTCGTCGGAAAGACATACCCGCCTGGAGGAGGCTCGAGGGTGGGAATGGTGACTGGCGGCGGGGGAGGGAAGAGCCGGTGCGCCAACGACTGCGCCGTGCAACCCGTGCACGCCAGCCAGAGAAGAATCGGGAGAAAAAATACCGGAAAACGTTTCGACAGAGCTAACTCTCAGAATTTGGAATGGAACGGAACGGCTAACGATACAACCCGTTACGCAATTCGTCTACCGGCATCACTTGCAAACTGAAACTCCAGCTCAGGACTGCTCTCCGGCAGTCTTTCGGCGTCCTGGTCTTCTTCTATCGCGGAAGCAGAAGACGCGCAGCCAGCGCCGCGTAAAGTGCGACAGCGCCCATAAGTGCATTGTACTCGCGATGGTGCAGATACCTCTCCCGGGAAAACCTTCCCTGCGGCAGATCGTTCTTCGCCGGCGTCAGCCGGGGAAGCAGCCTCGGAACCTGCCGGGCATACTCATCGAAGCCTGCAAAATGCGTCCGCAGGTACTCTTCCTCCGAGCGGATCGTCGGAAGATAAATCCCCAGGAATCCCGCCGCCAGCGCCACAAAGATCACCCAGCTTCCCGAGGCCCAGGCAAATCCGAATGCGATCATCATCGAACCCAGGTAAAGCGGATTGCGTGTATGCGCATAGGGTCCCGTGCGTGTCAGCTCCGCATTCTTCTTCACATAGCCCGCGGCGTAGCCGCGCAGCCACAGCCCCGGTATCACCAGCAGAAGGCTCAGCAGCATCAACGTACCCGTCGGCCGGGCCAACCAGAGAAACATCGCCGCAAAGAGAAATCCCAGCGGTACACGGATGCGCCGGGCGATGCGCTGCCACCTGCTTCGTTCACTCACTCGCTTACCTTACCTCGTCCGTCCCCGGTGGCGCCCGCAAGTAGCTCCATCGCAGCCTCCACCACTTCCTCTACTGTAATCGCCAGCAACCCTGCCTCCGGCTCTGCCAGTCGTCTGTGGTCGCTCCGCTCTCCGCCGTGGCGAAGAACCCGCGCCCGCGTCCCATACGGCCCGTTTCGCGCCGGATTCGTCGGCCCGAACAGCGCAACCACCGGCCTCTTCAGCGCCGCCGCCAGGTGCAGCGGTCCCGTATCTCCCGCGATCACCAGGCTCGCCCGCCGCGTCAACGCAATCAGGTCTCCCAGGTCGGTAGGCACGGTGATTCCATACCCTCCACTGGCACGGATGACTTCATTGCCTACGCGATCCATCTCATGGGCCGCGTTGACCAGCACCCGGATCCCCCGTCGTCCCAACTCCGCGGCAACCGCGCCAAACCTCTCCGCGGGCCATTGCTTCGCTCCCCAGCCTGCACTCGGAGCCATCAGGACAAAGTCCTCGCCCCCCGGCAGCAATCTCTCCAGCAGGTCATCGCATGCCTGCCCGTGAAACTCGTCTCTGGGCAACTCCACCTGAGCCGGTTCCAGACTCTCACCGACAGCAGCCCCCAGCAGCTCGCACCCCTGCTCGATCACGTGCGCAGCGGTCGCCTGTATCTTGCGGTCATACATCCACCGGGCAGGCTTTTCTCTGGGGTCGGCCATGCCTGTAAAACTCTTCGCCGAAGCCATCCTGCCGATGACGGCTGAGCGGATCGATCCCTGCATGTCCACGCACAGATCGAAGGCGTCGCTGCGCAGCCCTCTCCTCAGCGATCGAATATCCGCCAGAGTCTCCCACGCAAACGGCTTCTTCTTCCACGCCCGTGTGGAGGCGGAGAACGTGCGATCCACCAGCGGCATTGCCTCCCCGCGTTCCATTGTCCAGGAGCCGTCGCTCGTAGCCCGCAACAACGGCAGCCATCGCGGCTCGACCACCCACCCGATCCACCACTCCGGATGCGCCTTCCTGAGCGCCGCTACAGCGGGCATCGCGTGCAACACGTCGCCCATAGCGCCGATTCGAACGATCAGTACGCGCCGCGGCAGCCCCTCCGCCAGAGAATGGTCCTGTATCGCCAAGCGCTCATTTTCTCATGGCCGTTCCTTCTCATGGCCGCTCCGGGGCTTTTCTCCGATCCAGCTCCGCAACCATCTTTACCAGTTGCGCCATGGCGTCTTTCTCATCGACCAGCTCCACATTCAGCCGGGCCACGATCAGCGGACCAACCGTCTCCAGCCGCTCGCGCATCGTTGCCGTCAGCTTCACCGCGTCTTTTTCGGTCGTGACAAGCCCGTTTGCGCCGCGCTCGCGCGCCCGCTCCAGAATCCGCGCCATATCCCGTTCTTCGTAGCGGTGGTGATCCGGAAACGCGACTGTCTCCAGCGGCTCGTATCGCGACTCTTTCAGCATCCGCGTGAAATTATCCGGCCGTGCAATTCCGCAGAACGCCAGTGGAAACGTAGGCAGCCGCTCGTCCTCCTCCGCCAGTCCCAGGCTTCGTCGAATCGGCCACACCGCAAACCCGTTTCCCTCTCCCTGCAGGCGATCGAGCAGGGGTTTCATCCGCCCTGCCTCTTCCTCGCGCACCACCACCACGTCCGCTTCACTTGCCGCCGCGATCGGCTCCCGCAGGTCTCCCGCCGGCAACAGGCAGTCCTCCACGTCGGCAAGCGTCAGCAGAACGATGTCCACATTCCGCGCCAGCCGCAGATGCTGGAACCCATCATCGAGCAGATGCACTCCAACTCTGTCGCCACGTTTATCCTGTTCCGCCAGCAGACCTGCGCGATAACGATCGGCTCCCACATACACCAGAGATCCGGACCGCTGCGCCAGCAGCACCGGCTCATCTCCGTGCCAGGCCGGGTCGTCATACGCGTCCACCCGTTCAATCAGGTTGGAGACGCGACCGTACCCCCGCGTCAAAATGCTTACCCCATATCCTCGGCGCCGAAGAATTCCCGCCAGCATCGCAACCACGGGCGTCTTTCCCGCTCCTCCCGCCGAAACGCTCCCCACGCTGATCACCGGCGAAGGAAGATGCCTCTGCTTCCGCCACCCCAGCCGGTACAGTCTTCGCTTCGCGGTCACCACCGCGCCATACAGCGGAGACAGCGGAAGCAGCAATCTTCTTAGCGTTTTCATGCGGCTTTCCTGTTCAACAACCCCAGCAACAGCTCAACCGTTCGCGCCGTAGCCCCCGCCTGCGCTGCGAATACCTCGCCGCCGTGCCTGCCCATCTCCCGCGCTCTGGTCTCGTTCGTCAGCAGATCCGTCATCGCCTCCGCCAGCTGTGAAGATTCGACGATCCGGATCGCCCCTGCGATTCGCATTGCCTCGACGATCTCGCGAAAGTTCTCACTCGATCGGCCCATCACCACCGGAACTCCGAATCGAGCCGGCTCAAGAGGATTATGCCCCCCCGCGGCCACCAGGCTGCCTCCCACAAACGCGATCGTTCCCAACGAGTACACCGAAGCCAGGTCGCCGATCGTGTCCAGCAGGATAATCCTCTCCCGGCCCTTCAATCCTCCACCCGCGACCAGGTCACTCGCACGCACCACATCGAACCCCGCCGTCTCAATCAAGCCCGCCACCGCGCTGAACCTCTCCGGCCGCCGGGGTGCGATCACCAGCACCGTATCCGGCTCCGTCTCCAGTACCTGTGGCCACGCCTCCAGCAGAATCCTCTCCTCGCCTTCGAGCGTGCTTCCCGCCACCACCACCTTCGCGTCCGCCGGAAGCCGCTCCCGCAGAAGGGTCGTCATCGCGCTCTCACCCGCTGCTTTTACGTCGTATTTGAGATTCCCGCTCACCCTCACCCGTTCTGCGGGAGCGCCGATCCGCACCAGCCTCTCCCGATTCTCCCCGCTCTGCGCCAGAAACAGTGATACCCGCTGCAGCAGCGGCCTCCAGAGCGCTTTCAGCCGCAGGTAGCGTGGCAACGAGCGGTCCGAAACCCTCGCGTTCACCACCGCCACCGGCACGCCCTCACGCGCACAGAGATCCATCAGGTTCGGCCACAGTTCGCTCTCCATCAGCACCAGCATCTCCGGATGCAGCGTTCTCACATAGCGCCGCACGAGCACTGCAAAGTCCAGCGGCAGGTAAAACACCGGCGATTCGGCGCCAAATCGCTCACGCGCCAGTCGCTGGCCCGTCTCAGTCGTAGTGGAGACGGCAATTATCCAGCCAGGCAGCGCCCTGCGCAACTCACGCACCAGCTCCGTCGCCGCCATTACCTCGCCCACGGACACGGCATGCAGCCATATAACTCTACGCCCCGCTGCCGCCTCCCGCAGACCCTCGGGAACTCTCCCCAGTCGCCCGGCGAGCCCCGCACGATAACGCCCGCTGGTCGCCATTCGCGCCAGCCACCATGGAGCGCCCGCCACCAGCACCGCTGCCAGCAGCGCGCTATAAACCGCCAGAATCAACCGATCTATCCCCTCGCTTTACCAGGTATCTCAGCGAAGATGATAATCAATTACGCATGAAGTCCCACATCCGCTTTACGTTACGAACATTACTTGGGTTCGTTCTTTTCTCCGGCGCCCTGGCCGTTCCCAGCCTTGCGGGCAATAAAGCGGCCCCTCCTCCGCGTCCCGCTCGCGAATATCCCGCCTTCGATTTCCACCCCCAGGAGCACGTTACCGTCGCCATCGACCCCTGCACCGAGCCCCGGGACTGCGATTTCTTCCGCCTGCCCTACATCCGCCACTCCCTCATCCCCGTCCGCGTCATCATCACCAACGACTCCGACAGCCCCCTCAGCCTCGACGAAGCCCGCATGCAGTTCATCACCTCCGCCGGAGACAAATTTCCCGCCGCCAGCCTCGACGACATCAACCGCCGTCTCTTCTCCGCCGAAAAGGCCGCCGGACGGAAAATCCCTATCATCCCCATCCCCATCCCCGGCCGCCGCACTCCCATCGACAAAAAGATCACCCAGGACGACGACGACTTCGGCTTCAAATCCACCACGGTAACCCCTCATTCCACGATTGCCGGTTACGTGTTTTACGACGTCAAAGACCTCGAGGAGCCGCCCCTCAAGAACGCCGAGATCTACATCAAGATGATCCACACTTCCGGCGGCAAGGAGCTCTTCGCCTTCTCGCTGCCCTTCAACAAATGGCTCGCCGCACAGAAGGCCACGCCCGCTGCATCGAAGCCCGATGCAAAACCCGCACCCTGACGACCTTTTTGAATACTCCCGAACAATGATGAATACCCCAGAACAATCCACGGCCCATCCCTCCGCTGCCTCCGTCTCGCCGTTGCTGATCCGCGAAGCCACTCCCTCTGACGTCCCCGAGATGCTCGCCTTCATCCGCGAGCTCGCCGAGTACGAGCGCGCTCCCCACGCCGCCGTGGCCACTGCCGAAGATCTCCTCCGCGACGGCTTCGGCCCGCGCCCCGTCTTCCAGTGCCTCATGGCCGAATGGGAAGGCAAGCCCGCGGCCATGGCCCTCTACTTCCCCTTCTACTCCACGTGGCGCGGCAACGCCGGCATCCACCTCGAAGACCTCTTCGTCCGCCCCCAGTTCCGCCGCAACGGCATCGCGAAGGCCCTCTTCGCCCGACTCGCCGCCATCGCGCTCGAGCGCGGCGATCGCTTCCAGTGGCACGTCCTCGACTGGAACCAGATGGCCATCGATTTCTACAAGGAGATGGGAGCCCATATGCTCAACGAGTGGCGCATCATGCGCATCGACGGCGACGCACTCAAGGCTCTCGCCGATAAAGCAGAGTAGGGAAAACGAAGCCCTGGTTGAACAAATTTCTAAAGCATCCCCTCCCCTTCCCGTCATCCCCTCCCACTCCGTCATTCTGAGCAAGCGAAGAATCCCAGGATTCGCCGGAACCGCCACGCGCCCCGCTGAGGAAGATTCCCACCCCTTCACCCAAGGCCTCATGAATCTTTGTCATTTCAAAACGCCGGGTTCATGGCGCAGCCGGGTCCTCATCTCCAGCGGGAAACGTCTAATGTGGGATTTGCAGGATGCGGGCGGACGCAACCCTCTCTCGCGAGACAATAGAACCAATGAAGAAGATTAAAGTCATCGGCGGAGGCCTCGCCGGTCCTGAAGCCGCCCTGCAGGCCGCATCCCTTGGCTGCGAAGTCACCCTCTACGAGATGCGCCCTACCCGATCCACCGAGGCCCACCAGACCTCCGACTTCGCCGAGCTCGTCTGCTCCAACTCCCTCAAGTCCGAGAGCGAAAACTCCGCCCCCTGGCTCCTCAAGCAGGAGATGCGCCGCGCCCACTCCTTCCTCCTCACCGCCGCCGACGCCTCCGCCGTCCCCGCCGGCCACGCCCTCGCCGTTGATCGCATAGAATTCTCCCGCCGCGTCCAGGAGCTGATCGACCAGCACCCACGCATCACCGTCGTCCGCGAAGAGGTCATCCGCCTCGACGACGACCCCGACGAGATCACCATCCTCGCCACCGGCCCCCTCACCTCACCCGCCCTCACCGCCGAGCTGCAGCGCCTCACCGGCTCCCAGCACCTCGCCTTCTACGACTCCATCTCCCCCATCGTCGACGCCAGCACCATCGACATGGACAAGGTCTACTTCGCCGCCCGCTGGGACAAGGGAACCGCCGACTACATCAACTGCCCCTTCACCAAAGAGGAGTACGACCGCTTCATCGACGCGCTCTCCACCGCTGAGGCCGTCCCCGCCAAAGAGTGGGAGCAGATCCCTACCGCACTAGCCACCGCCGAGACCGTGGCCCCCAACACCCGTCATTCTGACCCTACGCAACACGAAGAAAACGATCGTCATTCTGAGCGAAGCGAAGAATCTCAGTATTTCTCGAATAAAGCCACCATCTCCAAGAGAGCCAACATCGCCATCGGAGATGGTGAGCCGCACTCTTCCCCACAAAAGTGTCATCCTGAGCGGAGTGGCGAAGCCACGCAGTCGAAGGACCTGCGGTTAACCGCCCCATCCGCTGAGGAAAAACTGAAGTACTTCGAAGGCTGCCTGCCCATCGAAGAGATCGCCCGCCGCGGCCGCGACACCCTCCGCTTCGGCCCCATGAAGCCCGCCGGCCTTACCAACCCCCGCACCGGCCGCTGGCCCTACGCCGCCGTCCAGCTCCGACAGGAGAACCTCCGAGCCGACTCCTACAACCTCGTCGGCTTCCAGAACCACCTCAAGTACAACGAGCAGGCCCGCATCCTCCGCCTCATCCCGGGGCTCGAAAACGCAAAATTCCTCCGTTACGGGCAGATCCACCGCAACACCTACCTCAACTCCCCGACGGTCCTCACCGATACCCTCCAGCTACGCGCCCACCCCCGCATCCTCATCGCCGGGCAGCTCAGCGGAGTCGAGGGCTACACGGAATCCATCGCCGGAGGCCTGCTCGCCGGACGCTTCGCCGCCACCCTCGCGCAAGGCCGAACGCCAACGCCTCCGCCGCGCCTGACCGCCCACGGTTCACTCGTTCACTACATCACCCACAGCGAGGCCAAGACCTTCCAACCCGCCAACATCACCTTCGACCTCCTGCTCCCGCTAGAAGAGGAGCTGCGAAAGAAGATCCGCGACAAAAAAGAGCGCCACCGCATCCAGTGCGACCGCGCCCTCGAAGCCTGGACCGCCTGGCTCACCCAGACCTCCTAGCCCGCAACTGCATCTCGATGGAAGGCACTCAGGATCCCAATCGAACCCTGAACGAGCGAAGCGGGGGGAAATGGAGGCCGCTGTGTGCCTCATCTTCGGCGCAGCTTCACCGCGCCTGTGGGCCAATCGCGGGGTGCCCCATTCATGCGGTCTGATCGCATGAGTGGGACAATCGAACCGGCGATAGGATCCCGCGAAGTCCTGCGATCAACACCCCGCGAGGGTTCTCCCATCAACCCGCCGCGAAGATCCTTCCATCACCACCGACGAAGGCCCTGCCATCAAAAACCCGAGTTCCTGCCACCAACCCCCCGCACTCGTCATTCTGAGCGCAGCGAAGAATCCCAGTATTTCGCGCGTACTGCCACGACCGCCAACCAAAGCCAACCAGCCAACCCGGCTACAACGTCGGCAGCTCACAGAGGTGTCATCCTGAGCGAAGCGCGCAGCGCGAAGTCGAAGGATCTGCGGTCGCCCCCTATGGCGATTGGACGTACACGAGGCTTAAGCCCACTTTCCTGAAAATCTGTCAAGCCCAATCCACCCCTAACCCAAACATAAACAAAGAGATAAATTTGCCGATCAGTTTCCCTCGATCCGCTAAACTGAAAGAGAAATCAAAAAGGGTTGCGGAACTCTCCAGTCCGCAACCCCTTTTAAATCAATATTTTTGGCATTAAACCCTTTGAATGCAATATTTTACCCTCAATGCCCGATGTAAAATATTGTAAATAAATAACTTACATCCGAAGTAGGGGGTACCCCTCACTCGGCCTTCTTCTTATTCCGCGCCCTCACCTTGAACCAGATCGGCGACCCGATAAATCCGAAGCTGTCTCGGATCTGATTCGCCAGAAACCGCTCGAAGCTGAAGTGCAGCTTCACGTCCTTGTCCGTGAACAGCACGAACGTCGGCGGAGCGACTGCAGCCTGCGTCATGTAATAGATCTTGACCCGCTTGGACATCGGAACCGAGGCCCTCTGGAAGTCCACGCGTTCCAGGAACCGATTCATCTGTCCCGTCGAGACGCGCTTGCGCCGCTCGCGAGCCACCAGTTCGACCTTTTTGAAGACCTGATCGACTCCCTTTCCTTCCGCCGCGGAGATAAACAGCAGCGGAGCGTAATCGAGATACTTCAGCGCATCGCGAACCTGCTCTTCGTAGACCTTTTTATCCGCCGGTGCTTTCCCGTCGGTTCGTCCCGTCGTGACCGCATCCCACTTGTTCACGACGATGATGACGGAGCGACCGCTCTCGTGCGCATAACCGCCGATGTTGGCATCGAGCGCGGTTACGCCCTCGACCGCATCGATCAGCAGCAGCGAGACATCCGCCGCTTCGAGATGCTTGCGCGCCATGATGACCGAGAGCTTCTCGGCCATCAGCTTGGTCTTGCCCTTACGGCGGATTCCAGCCGTATCGACGAAGCGGAAGCTGTGCCCGGACCGCTCGACCACCTCATCGACCGCATCGCGCGTCGTTCCTGCGATCGGTGAGACGATGGCACGCTTCGTTCCGGTCAGCGCATTCAGCAGGGTGGACTTGCCTACGTTCGGCCTGCCGATGATGGCGATCTTCGTCTCGGCCTGTTCGTACTCACCGTGCGTGCGCAGCTTGCGAACCGGCGCCGGACCGTCCTCGTCCTCTTCCATCTCGTCTTCGGCGGTCAGCATGACTTCGGTTGGCTCTTCGGCGACAGTCTCCACCGGAAGCGCCGAGAAGACCTCGTCCAGCAGGTCGCCCACGCCGGTTCCGTGCTCGGCGGAGACAGGAAGAACATTGCGGAAGCCAAGACTGCGGAAGTTCTCTGCGCCTGCAAGCAGCTCGACCGAGTCCATCTTGTTCACGGCAAGAAAGACCGGTTTTCCGCCACGGAGCAACAACCGCGCCAGCTCGATGTCGGGCGCAACCAGTTCGGTTCGGCCGTCCACGACCATCACGATCGCGTCGGCCTCGCCCAGCGCGACCTGAGCCTGGCGGAAGATCTCGCTAGGAATGAGTGCCTCGTCGTCCGGAACCACGCCGCCGGTATCGACGACGCGAACGTCGCGACCGGCCCACTCGATCTCGCCATAGATGCGGTCGCGTGTAATGCCCGGCTCGTCACCGACGATGGAGCGCCGCGACCCGGTAAGCCGATTGAAGAGCGTCGATTTGCCGACGTTGGGGCGGCCGCAGATCGCAATCAGCGGAGCCTTCACGTCGACTGCTTCCTTGTCCGTGCTGTAGCGAGTGGCTTCAAGCTCTGCTTCGCGCCAGTCGCGCTGCTCGTCTGCATCCTCGCTCGCAGCGGCTGGGCGCACAGCGACAGGCCTGACGCTCGACGGAGGACGCCGCTGGTCTCCGCGCAACGTCACGCGGGCCTCGCGGTCAGGCGACCGTTTCGGGACGCGCTTCAGCTTCTCCGCTGCGGCCTTCTTGGTTGCGAGCTGCTTTCGCTTGCGGGGATCGACAGCGCCCGTTGTCGGAGCAGCCTTCGGGGCGCGACCCTTCTTGGGCCGGGTGCTGGCCTGACGGTGTTTTTTGCCGAGCCGTTTCTGATCGTTTTTTGCCACCGTATCTATCCAGCTTTCTCTTCGCTCCGCTTCCGGGCGAGGTCACTCCAAAATGGCCACTTAGCAATCGGCTCAACCCAACCTGTCTATTATAGAAACCAGCGAGCCTTTTGCCGCTTCTTCGCCCCAACTTCATTCATGTCCGCGCCTTCGCCCATCACGATTCTTCCCCCGGCTCTCCAACCTGGAGAGCACCTGCCGTCGCTGCACGAGTTCTTCGCGCCGGGTGGGATTCTCTCGCGCTCCTCCCTCGCCTTCGAGCACCGCCGGGGACAGTACGAGATGGCGCGCGCGGTCGAAAAGGCCTTTCACGACAAGCGTCACCTGATCGTAGAGGCCGGCACAGGAACCGGAAAGACGCTTGCTTACCTTCTGCCCGCGCTGCGCAAGGCGCGGGAACAGCAGCAGCGCATCATCATCTCGACCGGGACGAAGAACCTGCAGGAACAGCTCTTCTTCAAGGACATTCCTTTCCTCGAGTCGCTGCTGGGACCGCTGAAGGTCTGCTACATGAAGGGCCGCGGGAACTACCTCTGCCGACACAAGCTCTATGCCCTGCGCGACAATCCGTTGCTCAATGGCCTCGAGGAGATCGAGCAGTTCCACCACATCGCGGCATGGGAGAAGACGACCGAGACCGGCGATCGCGCCGAGATCGACGCTCTGCCCGAAACGTCCGCGCTGTGGCACAAGATCGACGCACGCACCGAAGCGTGTCTCGGTCAGAGCTGTCCGGACTGGGAGCGGTGCTTCATCACGGCGATGCGGCGCAAGGCGCTCGAGTCCGACATTGTCATCGTCAATCACCACCTCTTCTTCGCCGACCTCGGCATCAAGCAGCAGGCAGCGAACGCGCCCGATGCGGGAATTCTGCCGGAGGCTGCGGCGGTCGTCTTCGATGAGGCGCACGAGCTCGAAGAGGTTGCGTCAAACTACTTCGGAATCGGACTCAGCACCCAGCGCGTCGATGAGCTGGTACGCGACGTTGAGATCATGCTGCGGGCGAAGCAGGCTTCGACTTCGGCGATCGAGAGCGCCTGTTCGACGTTACAGAATCGCTCGCGGATGTTCTTCTCGGCGTTGCCAGATGATCCGAACGGCGCAGGCCGCATGCCATTTTTGAATCGCCCCGATTTTCTTGAGGAAAGTGGAGACTATTACACCGCAACCCTGAACGCTCTGACGCGCCTTGAAGGCGAGCTCGAGCGTGTGAAGAACGTCGAAGAGTCCTCCGGTCTGCGCAAACGCGCCGCGGATATTCGTGCGCATCTCGCCTTCCTGCTTGAGTCGACCGATCAAAATACCGTCTTCTGGATTGAGCGCCGCGCCACGGGTGGAGTACGAAGTTTTGCGCGTGGCCACGGCCATACAGCCTTCAATACGCACCTGCAGGCGACGCCGATTGATGTCTCAGAGCTGCTTTCGACCGCTCTCTTCGACAACTACTCGAGCGTGGTGCTGACCTCTGCGACGCTGACGGTTTCAGGCGGTTTCGACCATATCCGCAAGCGTTTAGGCCTCATCACGGCCCGCGAGCTGATCGTACCCTCGCATTTTCAGTACGAGCGGCAGGCACTGCTGTACCTGCCGCCAAGCATGCCCGATCCGCGCGAGCCTGACTTTACTGAGCGCGCCGCAGAGCGCATCCGCCGCGTGCTCGAGATCACTCGAGGACGCGCCTTCTGCCTGTTCACGAGTTACAACCAGATGCGCATCATCTACGAGCGCATGCTGGCCGAACTGCCATATCCGCTGCTGCTGCATGGAACAGCGCCTCGGCATGTTCTGCTGCAGCAGTTCCGCGAAACCCCGAATGCAGTCCTGTTCGGCACTTCAAGCTTCTGGCAGGGCGTGGACGTGCAGGGCGAACAGCTCAGCTGCGTCATCATCGATCGTCTTCCATTCGCCGTTCCCACCGATCCGGTCGTGGAGGCACGGATGCGCGCCATCGAAGAGGCTGGAGGGAAGCCGTTCTTCGACTATCAGATTCCAAATGCCGTGATTACGCTGAAACAGGGGTTTGGACGCCTGATTCGCTCGCTGGACGACCGCGGCGTGCTGATGCTGCTCGACCCGCGCATTCAGCGGCAACGCTACGGGCGCATCTTTCTGGAAAGCCTTCCACCTTATAGGCGAACCGACGACATAGGCGAGGTCGAGCGTTTCTTCGAACCCGCCGTAGAATAGAGGCATCGATGGGACGCAATCTATTCATTCTCGCCGCGACGCTCTTTGCGCTTGCTCTTATCTCCTGCGGCATTGCGTATACCAATATTGCGCAACAGCCGGGTTCGCCGGGGGATGTCGCTTTGTGGCGGACGACGGGTCTCGCCCTGCTCGTAATTGGGCTGTTCGTCGCGCTTGCGGGCATTCTCTCCTCGTTGTTCGAGCAGGCGGAGCGCCGGGCTGAAGAGGATCGCCGCCACCGACGTAAGCACTAAGCCAGGGCAGAAACGGTACAATAAGAGCAGGCCCGGCTGTGTCCAGCTTCTTCCTCTCTTATCCTTGCGCAGCCCGCTGAAAGGTACTGGAAATACCATGTTCGAAGTCACTGTAGAAGCTGGATTCTCCTCCGGCCACTATCTGCGCAACTATCGCGGCAAGTGTGAGAATCCGCACGGTCACAACTACAAGGTCTTCGTCACTCTGATCGGCGAAGAACTGGATGAGGCCGGTCTGCTTCTTGATTTCAAGCTGCTGAAGCAGGTGATGCGGCCTGTGGTGGACTATCTCGATCACCAGATGATCAACGAACTTGAGCCCTTCACCACCTTGAACCCCTCGGCCGAGAACCTTGCCCGCTACTTCTACCAGGAGACGGCAAAGCAGCTTCACGAGATGACCACTGGTCGTGTGCGAGTCAAAGATTGCACCTTGTACGAGACCGACACCAGCTTCGCGCGTTATTACGAGTAAACCCGCTTATGCACCTGATTGAGCTTTATAAATCCGTGCAGGGCGAGTCGTCCTTCGCCGGAGTGCCGTGCATCTTCGTGCGTCTGGCAGGGTGCAACCTGCGCTGCGCGTGGTGCGATTCGGAGTACACCTTCAGCGGAGGCAAGCCGTTTACGCAGGATCAGATCGTCGCGGAGATCGAATCGCTGGCTCCTTGCAAGCTGATTGAGTTCACCGGCGGAGAGCCGATGCTGCAGGCGCGTGAGCTTCTGCCGCTGATGGAGCGTCTGCTTGCGGAAGGCTATACCCTGATGATCGAGACATCGGGCGAACGTCCTCTGGCTGAGGTTCCAAAGGCCGTGCACAAGATCGTCGACGTGAAGTGTCCCGGCGCCGGCGCCGCCGCGAACAGCTTCCGCATGGAGAATCTCGACGCGCTGACGGAGAAGGATGAAGTGAAGTTCGTCCTCTCGGACCGCGCCGATTATGAGTTCGCCCGTGAATTCATTCGGGAGAATGCTCTTGACCGGAAGGCGGGGCAAATTCTGCTCTCCCCTGCTTTTCAGAAGACTCCGAGCCCTCTGCGGACCGCCGACAACATGGCGCTCGATCCGCGTAAGCTGGTCGACTGGATGCTCGAGGACGGATTGCCGGCGCGCCTCTCGCTGCAGATTCACAAGTTCATCTGGGAGCCGCAGAAGAAGGGCGTATAGGGTCAAGCTTTCCTGCATGCTCCGTGCCTGAGCTAACATCAGTTATGCGACTCCTTGCTGCTCTTTTCTCGCTGCTTATGACGACGTGTGTCTTCGCCCAGGTCCCCCAGAAGCCCATCGAAGTAAAAGTCGTCGTTGTGAACATGTTCGAAGTGGGTGCCGACACGGGCGACGTCCCCGGTGAGTACCAGTACTGGGTGGAGCGCGAGCATCTCGACACCGTGCTGCCTTTCCCTGAGGGCTATCACGACCTGCGGATGAATAAAGACGGTGTGCTGGGTGTGCTGACGGGAGTGGGCACGGCGCGGGCGGCAGCCACGATTATGGCGCTAGGCAGCGATCTACGGTTCGATCTCTCTCACGCTTACTTTGTCGTCGCGGGCATCGCTGGAATCGATCCGAAGATGGGCTCGCTCGGCTCGGCGGTGTGGGCCGACTATATCGTCGACGGCGATCTGGCCCATGAGATCGATGCGCGCGAGATTCCGAAGGACTGGAAGACCGGCTATGTTCCTCTGGGGAAATCGACGCCATACGAACAGCCGCGGCAGGCTCGATTCGGTGACGACGGCAATGTCTATCATTTGAATCCGGCGCTGGTGGACTGGGCCTTCGGGTTGACGAAAGACATCCAGCTTGAAGACACCCCTGGGATCCGCGAGAGGAGACAGCAGTTCGCACCGGAGGCGGCGAAGCGTCCTCCCTTTGTGCTGCGGGGCGGCAATCTGTCCGCCTCTACCTTCTGGCATGGAAAGCTGATGAACGAGTGGGCGCACGACTGGGTGAAGTATCAGACTGACGGAAAGAGCACCTATGCAGTCTGCGGGATGGAAGATACGGGAACCTTGCAGTCGCTGACCTGGCTGGCGAAGGCAGGTAAGCTCGACATCAACCGTGTTCTGGTGCTGCGGACGGCCTCGAACTACGACCAGCAGCGTGAGGGTGCGACCGCTGCTGAGAGTCTGGCCGAGACGAAGATTCGGCAATACAGCGCCTACATGCCGTCGCTCGACTCCGCGTACCGCGTCGGCCATGTGGTGGTGGATGCGCTGGTCTCGAACTGGAGCGAAACCAGAGACCATCTGCCTGCGCTGAAGGAGCGCTAGTCGATCATGCGACGAACGATGCTTCGTACGGTCTCGGTGACTACGCCGTAGACGATGTGAGAGGCGAGCTCGCTGGTGTGCTCGCGCTTGGTCTGCGCCTCGGGCCTGGCGGCAAAGCCCAATACCGGGAGCGTCCTGTCATGCGCAAGCGCGACCAGCGCCATGCCGAAGCTGGCCCCCTGTTTCGAGGTGGCGGGAGGATAAAACTCAACGAGTGCACCGTAGGCCGCTCCGACGGTTGCGCCGAAGCCCCATTGAATAGCCTCCTGTGCGGCGAGGTTCTGTCTGAACGCAAGCACGCGGCCTCCAGGCTTACTCGTGAGCACCTGTGGCGGCTCTGGTTCGCCGTGCGGCCGGGGCGGATAGATTTTTTCGACTGCAGATTTAGCTGCCGTAGCGACGATTCCACCCAGCAGTCCGGCAATGGCGCCTTTAGCGATGGAACGGGTTCGTGTGCTCACTGGTTCACCTCGATGGGCGATGTCAGGCTAGTAGGATGCTTGCTCGATCGTAGCGGCTGCGCAAAGATTTAAAACTCACCGGAACGCAGTTTATCCGACGTATGCGGAGGCATCTGTGGAATCGGAGCCGGAGTTGAGGCCAGCCGAGCGAAAGACAAGGGTCAGCAGAACCGAGATCGCCAGATTGAGTAAAAGCGCAGGGACTGCAGCGTACATCGCCCAGGTTCCACCCAGCCACGCAGGCAGATGCAGTGGGTAGACGGAGCTCTTGAGCTGCAGTGAGGCGGCCATCGCGGTCCCCGAGGCCATGCCGGCGGCCCATCCGACGACCAGGGCCCAGGGATGAAACCATCGTGTGAAGACGCCGATGACGATCGAGGGGACCAGCTGGCACATCCAGATTCCGCCCAGCAACTGCATCTCGATTGCATAAGGCGTCGGGAGATAAAGAACGAAGATAAGGGCCCCGAACTTGACCACGAGCGAGACGATCTTTGCCATGGCGGACTCTTCGCTCGGCAGCATCTTGCGTCCTACGAACTCACCGTAGAGGTTGCGGGTAAAGAGATTGGAGGCTGCGATCGACATGATGGCTGCGGGCACCAGGGCGCCGATGGCGATTGCAGCGAGGCAGAAGCCCGCGAACCACTCCGGGAACGACTTCAGGAACAGCAGAGGAACCGCAGAGCTGGTGTCCTTCGTCTGAATGCCCGCGGCGAGTGCGAGATAGCCGAGCAGAGCGACGAGGCCGAGAAGAAAGCTGTAAGCCGGAAGCATGGCGGCGTTTCGGCGGATGACATTGGGGCTGCTGGCCGAAAGCACAGCGGTCGCAGTATGCGGGTAGAGCATCAGCGCAAGCGCCGACCCGATTGCGAGTGTGGAATAGCCGAGAAACTGACCGGGCTTGAGAAAAATGGTCGCAGGGGGCGTGTGAGTTGCGAGCGCCTGATTGGCGAGCTGGAAGACTCGCGCGTATCCACCGAGCTTGATGGGGATGATGATCAACGCCGCCAGCACCATGATGTAGAGCATCATGTCCTTGACGATGGCGATGACGGCTGGCGCGCGCAGGCCGCTCGAGTAGGTATAAGCCGCGAGGATGATGAAAGCAACCGCCAGCGGCCATTCGCCATGCAGGCCCATCGCGGACATGACCACCTTCATGCCAACCAGCTGCAACGCAATGTAGGGCATCAGCGCCAGGACGCCGGTCAGGGCGATGGCGACGGTCAACCAGCGATTGCCGTAGCGGCCCCTGACGAAGTCGGCGAAGGTGACATAGCCATGCCGATTACAGACGCGCCAAAGACGAGGAAGCACCATCATCATGTAGGGGTAGGCGATGACCGCGTAGGGAACCGCGAAAAAGCCCATCGCTCCCGCGCCATAGAGCGCCGCGGGCACGGCGATCACGGTGTAGGCAGTGTAGAGATCGCCGCCGATAAGAAACCACGTGATCCAGGTTCCGAAGCTGCGTCCCGCCAGTCCCCACTCTTCAAGGGAGGCCATGCCGGCCGCAGGTCGTCGCCACCTCGCTGCCCAGAAACCTGCCAGGGTGACCAGTAAAAAAAAGAGGCAGAAGACAGCGAGCGCGGTTGAATGCAATCAGCGGACCCCCAAATGATGTGGAACAAGAAAGATCTTAATGCATGGACGTATTTCGAAGCGTAGGGAAGACGAGCGAATCGAGAATCCCCTCTCTGTCCTGCTACTGCTGATTCGTATTAAAGTCCGCGGCCGGTGTCGGTCCACTCATAGGCGACAACCCCGAGGTCTCCGAGTGTTTTAAGAACGGTCTCCACGTTGCGCCGTACCTCCGCGCGCGCTTTTATCGGAATCTCGTGGGCTTCTTCCACGGCCACGACACGGCCGTAGGGCCACGCGCTCTCAGGGATGGCGTTCAGCGCAGTCGGCAGGTCGCTGACACGAACGTCGAGATTCCGGCGTCGCGCGCCAACCGGCCGCAGCATGCCTCCCTCTCCCAACCCGCTGGTGTTGGCATCCGCCATCAGAACATGAAGCGTGACCATGCCGCCCTGGACGGTGAGGTAGGGATTCTCCCAGGAAGTGAGGCTGTGGACCGCCATATAACGGGTCTTCGAAGGTGGCGGAATAAGCTCCATCTGCTGGCGCGCCGCATCGAGGGCGTCCTGTCGTGGCTGTGGGGGGGGTGACGCTGGTCCCGAGAGGGAGCTCCTGCTGCAGCCGGTAAGGACGAGTGGGAGGGCGAGGGCGCTGGCGAGCACGATCCGGAGGGAGGATCGGCCGATGGGGGTATGCATGTCGGATATCAGAATACCAAGATTTAGATTGCCCTTGCCGGATCCAGAGTTGCTTTCGGGCTATCGGCCTGTCCAGGAAGGAGATCGCTTCTCCAGGAAGGCGCGGGTTCCTTCGGCCTTGTCGCAGCTGTCGCAGAGATGTCCGAAGATGCGGCTCTCCAGCCGAAGAGCCGAATCCAGATCACGCCCCGCGCCTTCATGGACGGCTTCCAGGCAGCCTGCGATCGCCAGCGGAGCCATGGTCAGGATGGACCGCGCGAGCTGCCGTCCTCGCGTCAGCAGGTCCTCCGGTGGAACGACCTCGTCGACCAGTCCAAGCCGAAGAGCCTCTCCAGCGTCGAGTCTCTCGCCGGTGAGCAGCAGCTTCAGGGCGGCAGAGGGCCCGATGAGCCGAGGGAGGCGCTGCGTTCCCCCATAGCCGGGAATCAGACCAACTTTGGGCTCGGGCAGGCCGAGTTGGGCCGTGCTCGCCGCAATTCGAAAGGTGCAGGCAAGCGCGAGCTCGCAGCCGCCTCCAAGGGCAAAGCCGTTAATCAGGGCAATGACGGGTTTTCCGCAGGTTTCGATCTGTCGAAAGATGGCCTGACCCCGGTGAGACAGGGCCTGACCTATGGTGCGGCTGATCTCGGAAAGTTCGTTGATGTCGGCGCCAGCCGCAAATGCCTTTTCTCCAGCTCCGGTAATCAGAATGACGCGGACCTCATCCTCCTCCGCCAACTCCGCAAAGATGTTCTTCAGGTCAGTGAAGACCTGCGAGTTGAGAGCATTGAGAACCTGAGGGCGGTTCAGCGTGACGAGGGCAATCTTGCCTTCAATGTCACAGAGCAGGGTTTTGGAGACGAGGGCATCGGACATGGAACTCCTTCCGGGGTCTGCGAACTGGTTCTGTCATGCACGCGTCGACAAGGCTATTACGATCCGCGGCCCCTTTGAACGATAACGATACAATCGATCTTATGATCAAGGGAATGACGCTGGTTCGCGAGGTGGCCTCTGCCGACGCGCTGGACAAATTTGGCCGCCTGATGCTGGCTTTAGGCTTTGAACAGGGGAAGGGCTGGCAGGACGATACCGGACGCGGCACCGCGCTTCTGGCTCCAATGGGAAACCTGGAGCTGATCACTGGCAGAACGCCCGCCGTGCCTCCGATCCTGATTGAGGTCGCAGGGCTGGATGCGATCCATGCGGCGGTAGAGAAGTGGATGTTGGCGAACTACCGTACGGAAGAGATCTCCACTCTTCTGACATCGCCCGAGCTTACGCACTGGAACAGCCGCCTCTTTACCGTGAAGCTGCAGGATGGTGCCTCGGAGGGCCTGGTGCTGGGCTTCTGGCAGTCGGAGAACCCTCTGCACGGAAAGCCCGCGGCGATTGAGGGCGATCTTTCTGCCCAGGGAATGCGATTTGCCATCGTGACGGCCCGCTGGAATGCGGTGATCACAGACCGGCTGTTGCAGGGCTCGCTCGATGGCCTGTACCGCAGCGGAGCGGCGAAGGCCGATGTCGAGATTGTGCGGGTGCCGGGTGCCTGGGAGATTCCTTCCGCGGCGCGAACCCTTGCGGAATCGAAGCGCTTCGACGCCGTCATCACGCTGGGATGCCTGCTGCGCGGCGAAACGGCGCACTACGAGGCGATCTACAACGAGGTGGCTCGGGGAATCGGGCAATCGCAGCAGGAGACGGGCGTTCCCCATGCCTTTGGGGTGCTGACCTGCGAGACGCTGGAGCAGGCGCTGGACCGCGCGGGAGTGAAGGCAGGCAACAAGGGATTCGAGGCGGCGATCGCGGCGATCGAGATGGTCTCGATTCAGCGGAAGATTCGCGCGGAAGAGGATGGAAAGTAATGGGAACACGACGCAAATCGCGCGAGCTGGCCATGCAGATGCTCTTTCAGGGCGACCTGGGCAAGCAGACGCCGGAGCAGGTCGCGAAGCTCTTCTGGGACTCACGCGACGACGTCGACGACGACACGCGCGCCTTCGCCGAGGATATTTATCGCGTGGCCACTGCGAAGCAGCCGGAGATCGACAAGCTGATCGAGGCGCATGCGCAGAACTGGCGGCTGGAGCGGATGGCGGTCGTGGATCGCAACCTGATTCGCGCGGCGGTGGCTGAGATGATGGGAAATCCGAATACCCCTGCGGCCATCATCATCAACGAGTCGCTCGAGGTGGCCAGAAGGTATGCGGCTCCCGAGTCGATCCATTTCCTCAATGGGGTGCTGGATGCGATCGCGCGCGATCTGCTGAAGCAGCGGTTGGCCTGATCGAACAAACAACCTGTGGACAACAAGAAAGCCCTCTCCAACGGAGAGGGCTTTCTTGTTGTGGGTTGCGCAATGCCTCTTACGAGGTCGCCTTGCGTGGATGCTGGACAACCAGGTTTGGGGTGACAATCGTCGATGGACTGTCGGTGAGGTTGATGTACAGCGGCAGGTTCGGGGTAATCGCCTGCGCCGGAGTATCGGTCAGGGTCTGGGTATTGATGAGGTGGACTTTGTTGTCGCCCGAAGTGCCGACATACAAGGTCAGATCGTCGGAGCTGATTGTGCCTGCAACCGGTGCTGTCGCTCCGGTCAGGCTTACCTGGGTTATGGCCCCGCTGGCCGGGGTGTATGCCGGAAGCGAGCCGTTGCCCGTGGTGCCTGTATAGGTGACAAAGGCAAGACTGGAGTTGGAGGCAGGAATGACGCCGGTGATCTGATCCGCAGTCACGCCTAGAGGGACCGTATTCGGAGCGTTTCGATTGGCTTCAAAGTAAGTTGGATCAATCGTCAGCGGGCAGGCGTTGATGGGTAACCCACCCGGCTTGAAGGCCACGTCGGTCAAGTTTCCGCCGTTAGCGATGGTTGCACCGAGAATATGCAGTCCATCATTCGTTGCTGCAAGACGGTCTGTGGGCGCTGTAATACTATCCGCCAGCGGATAGTACGCATTGCCGGAGACGACCTGAGCCGCTCCTGTTCCTGTGACGGTGGTGCTGGCGCAGTAGCTGCGTCCGGTGGTGGGAGATCCTGCCAGATAGGCGCCGACGCTCGGAACCGTGATGGCTACATCGGAGGCGGGAGCGGGAAGCGTGATCTGGGACCATCCGGTAAAGGTCGAATGAACGAGAAGCTGATTGCTCGGCGTAATCTTATCCGGATTCGTCGGATCGGTCGGGTCCGGAGTTCCCAGCGTGATGTAAACCGTCTGATTGTCCTGCGTGAACTCCGCGTGAGTGGCGACACCTCCGTAGTTTGAGGTAGCCGTCGTGGTTGTTGTGCCGGTAGTACTGGTAGGAGCCGCCGTCGAGTAAAGGTAGATCAGTTGCTTGCGTGGGTCGGAGACGATCAGTGTTGACCCGTCAGGAGAGACCGCGAGCGCCTGCCCAGCCACGGAAGGGTCTTCACGGGAGAGGCTGTTGGTGGTGGCGTTGAAGATCATCAGCTCCGTGGGGGTTCCCATGTAGATCGAGCTGCCGTCGTTGGAGATGACCATGGAGTTGGGAGCAAACGGAAGGCGTACCGGAGCTCCGAGCGTGGGATTGGTGAAGTCCACGGGAAGGATGTAGCGGGACTGGGTGCTTCCGATCCAGAGCAGGGTGCTGTTTGTGCCCGGCGTGGTGACGGCAACAGGGTTCGAGGCGACAGGCTTACCGTTGCCGAAGAGACCAATCGCATTCTGGGGAGAAGGATTGCAGGTAGGCGGCTGGCAGAGTGCCGTGATGGAGGCCGCGCCGGGGAAGACCGGCGTAATGGTTCCTGTAGACGCGACCGGGATTGTAATGGGAGTCGTCGAAACGAAATTGAGGGTGAGACCGGTCAGCGTGGTTCCGTTCTGGTCTTTCGCGATTGCGGTAAGGGGCTGGGGCGTGTTCTGGTTGACGACAGCACTGGTGACGTTGCCGCTGGTGCTGGGAACATTCAGGGCGATCGATACCGGGGCGCAGGTGGAGAAGAATCCCGCACTGGATCCCGCCTGGGTAAGATCGGCGCTGATGACGGTGGAGCCGGGCTGTTGCGCGGTGGCGACGCCGTTTTCGTCAATCGTGACGAGGGAGGTCGTCTGCGCGGCGAAGTTGAGGTGTCCGACCTGGCAGGTGATGTTGTTGCCATTGGTGTCGTAGGCGCGTCCGACGAGCTGGCGGCTCTGGGTCTGCGAGATGCAGGACGTTCCATCGTATGGAGCGGCCGTGACCGTGGCCTGCTTCGAGAGCTGGCAGCAGTTGGAGGACTGGTCTGCGGCTTCTACGGCGCTATCGGTGGCGGCGCAGGCGGTCGTTGGATTGCCGAGGGTAACGCTGGTGACCTTGGGGTGGATGAAGATCGGCAAGGGGTTGCTGTTTGCGCCCCCGCCACTGGCAACCACGTAAACTTCTCCGGACTGTCCCGTCACGTTGCAGGTTGTGTAGTCGGGAATTCCGCCGCCGGTATTGCGGTTCCAGTTGCCGGCGCAGAGCTTGCCGGCGTTGACGCCGGAGGGAACGACGTCCGCGATCTGCAGCAGGGCGTTCGACTGGTGGCCCGTGGCATCGAAGACGCCATACGTGTAAGCCGACACCGTGACGGCCGTGCCATTGCAATCCGTCGCCTGGGGCGACGAGACCTGACCGATCTGGCCCTGGTTCAGAGAGATTCCAAAGATTCTCGGAAGCAGCGTGATGGTATTGACCTGGCCGACGATAGGACCGGTATCGCCGCCGCCGCAGAAGACGGTTTTGGTGCCGCCCTTGGAGCAGCCCGATATCGAAATGCCGAATGGGATCGTGAAAAGAAACAGAACCGCTAAAGTAACAAACCGACGCATTGAACCTCCCCGTTCAACCGGAACGCAAGCTGAACGGTTTCACCGCATACGCTGAATTCCCGAGGCTTCAGTGTATAAAGCCGAAGTCCCGGAGGCAAATGAGAGAGCTGTCTTTTTCGACGCGGTAGCCGCTGCTCTGTTGCGGCTGCCGCGCATTTTGTTTTTTTAGTTCGCCGGCATCTGGGTTTCAAACCAGTTCAGGGCGCGCTCGAGCACGTCGCGCCTGTGCTCGGGGGCACGGAACGAATGTCCTTCGTTAGGGTAAACGACAAGCTGCGTCTTGACTCCCTGGGCTCGAAGCGCATGCCAGAACTCGAAGCTCTGGGGTGCGGGACACTCTCCATCGCGGTCTCCGACCACAGCCAGGGTCGGTGTCTTCACCTTCTGGATGAATTCGATCGCTGAGCTCTTGGCATAGACCGCAGGATCGTCATAAACGCTCGCTCCGAAGAATGGAATCATCCACTGATCGATCGAGTTTTCACCGTAATAGCTCTTCCAGTTGCTGATTCCGGCTCCCGCAACCGCTGCGTGAAACCGTGTCGTCTGCGTGACGGTGAACATGGTCATGAAGCCGCCATAACTCCACCCGGTGAGACCTTCGCGATTCTTGTCGATGGGAAGGCGGGCTTCAAGAGCGTCCATGCCGGCGAGAATGTCGCGCAGGTCTCCGTAGCCGAAGTCTTTAATGTTCGCCTGGGTAAACTTCTCGCCCTGGCCGTAGCTGCCGCGCGGGTTGGGCATGAAGACGAAGTAGCCGAGCGCGGAGAAGGGAACTCCACCATAACCCACGCTTGGCCAGCGCGGTGTGACCGCTGAAGAAGGCCCGCCGTGCACGCTCACGATGAGGGGATACTTCTTCGACGGATCGTAGTTCGCGGGATAGAGCAGCCATCCCTGGACGTGGAAGCCCTCGTTGGTCCACTCGAGGTTCTCCGTCTTGCCCCACAGAGGCTTGATGGAGTCATTGAGGTGCGTAATCTGTTTGAGGTTCGATAGGGAACCAGCCCATACCTCGGGCGCATTGCCGAACGAGCTGCGGATAAATGCGACGTTCTGGTGTTTCGAAACGGAGATGCTCATCACCAAGCTGCCCGAGCCGATGGATTCAGGCAGAGTGAGATTGAGCTTTGCGTTATCGGTGCCGGAGTTTACATCGAGCGCCGTAATGTGGCTCGATCCGCCTACGTGCTCGCTGACGCCGAGAACCTCGGGGCTAACCCAGTGAAGGAATGCGACAGAAGCTGCCCGATTCGGGGTGATGTTTTTTGGTTCGCCACCGGTTGAAGGGATGAGGTAGACGTCGCCGCCGGTCGAGCCCTGATCACTCATAAGGCCGCCGACGAAGGCGATCTGCTTGCCGTCAGGAGACCATCGGGGAACTGCAATCTGCAGATTATGGAGCGAGCCGGTGATCTTTGTGGTGTCGAGGATAGAGCGAGGCTGGCCGCCTGCGATCACCTGCGTGTAAAGCTGCGCCACCCACCAGTTATTTTCGCCTGGGGGATTCGCGGCGACATAGGAGAGTTCCTTCGAATCCGGAGACCAGTTGAATTCGTAGACATGCAGATTGGCTGGTGTGGCCTGCACGAAAGACCCATCGCCAACGTTGGATATGGCGACGCGTTGCACTTCCACGCCGTCTTCGCCGATGACCCCGGACCATGGCTTCATCGCCGCGAGAGCGCCGGCGGAGCGAGTTGCGTTTTCGACGAAGAGGAAGCCAATGGATCGGCCATCCGGTGACCATGCCATGTCGTCGATGGTTCCCGCGACGTGCGTCAATTGGCGCGATTCCCCGGTCTTCTTTGACCAGAGGAAGATCTGAGGCTGTCCGGTGCGTTCGGAGGTGCAGGTCGAGGCATAAGCGAGCGATTGACCGTCGGGAGACCATACAGGTGCATCGTTATCGCAGTTCGCTGTATCGGAAGGCCTGATCGTCAGCTCCTTCGAGGGCGAAGGGGCAGAGACGTCGCTGAGGTGAACTTCATAGTTCTTGCCGGTACGGACGGACCACGCCACCGTCTTGCCGTCGGGGGAGATGTCAGCTTCAGAGGGGATACGAGTCTTCCCCAGGGTTTCCAAAAGAGCGTCGATTCTTGGATCGGAAGCTGCTGGCTTTGCGGAGGTTTGCGCAAAGGAGAAGACAGCCAGGGGAAGAAGAACGAGCAGAGGGGCGGTGCGGCGCATTCGTGCAAACATCATGGCGATTAGGCTAGCATTCTTGAGGGCCAATTCTTGAAGGCCATTCGTTCGATAAATACTCGCAAACACCCTTGTCGATCCTTGTCCCCTCCCGACTCGCCCGGCTGGTTCCACCATCTCATCCGGTTTAAAGAATTTTCGGCTTGATGAATGCCGACGTTCGAGATGCGTTTCTGTCCGTAAAGTAGTTGACCGCGAAAAGGGAACTTGCTATTCTCATAAGGTTCCGCGAGTGTCCGGAACACGCTGACGGCAACGAAGGCGTGGTGGGCGGAGAAAAGCCCTGCAAGTTTCACGGTTTCCCGTCCCGGATTAAGGACGGGAGAAGCAGATTTGCGCTATACTGGATACTAGAAAAAGAGAACCGCAGGGCGACCTGATATTTCAGGAAGCGGATAGTCTGCGGCCCATCGATTACGTGCCTGCGACACCCTCCACCTTGGATGGGCTATGTGGGCCGGAACAGCGAAACGGAGTTGGGCAGACTCGAGGGCGAAAGCCTGATTCGGGTAGGCAGACCCGGCCACCGTCGACTGTTTTCGTCTGGTTGTAAAGGGTTCTACAGACGCGAAGCAGGGTTTCTTCGCCAAGGGGTGCAGCGTGCATCCTTGCCTTTGCGCGTGTAGCGCAAGGGAGTGCGGAAAGCTCTTATGCGCGCCTGACAAAAGTTTAGGTTTCGCAATACCAAGGAGTTCGAGTGCCTACGTTTCATCAGCTCGTCAAGCAGGGCCGCACGCCCACTCGCTATAAGACCGCCAGCCCCGCGCTGCAGGGTTCGCCCCAGCGCCGTGGCGTCTGCACCCGCGTCTACACCCAGACCCCCAAGAAGCCGAACTCGGCGCTCCGGAAGGTTGCCCGTGTTCGCCTGACTAACGGGATTGAAGTGACGACCTACATCCCGGGTATCGGCCACAACCTGCAGGAGCACTCGATCGTGCTGATTCGCGGTGGTCGTGTGAAGGATCTGCCGGGTGTTCGTTACCACGTTGTGCGCGGCACGCTCGATTCGGTCGGCGTGGCCAACCGCAAGCAGAGCCGTTCGAAGTATGGAGCGAAGCGTCCGAAGGCTGCGGCGAAATAAGCTGCGGTTCGATAAAAGTTGAAGTTTGAAAGCAGGTCCAGGGCTTGAGAGGTCGACGGTCCTGGAGGAAGAAGAGAAGAAGGAATGCCAAGAAAAGGTTACATCGCAAAGCGTGAGGTCGCAGCCGACCCGGTCTACAGCTCCACCCTGGTGACGAAATTCGTCAATTCCATGATGTGGGGCGGCAAGAAGTCGACCGCGCAGAAGATCTTTTATACCTCGATGACGAATCTTGAGCAGAAGGGCGGAGACGAGGCCCTGAAGCTTTTCAAGAAGGCCGTCGAGAATGTGAAGCCGCTGCTCGAAGTGAAGAGCCGTCGCGTGGGTGGAGCGAACTATCAGGTGCCGATCGAGGTCAATCCTGAGCGTCGCACCTCGCTCGCGATTCGCTGGTTGGTGACCTATGGTCGCGCTCGCGGAGAGAAGGGCATGGTTGAGAAGCTGACCGCTGAGCTGCTGGATGCGGCGAACGGACGCGGCGCGGCGATGAAGAAGAAGGAAGATGTTCACCGTATGGCCGAGGCGAACAAGGCCTTCGCGCACTATCGGTGGTAAAGAAAGATTCTCTGAGTAGGATCTTTTCTTCGAAGTTTTAGGTTCAACGCAGTTTTACCGCGGGGAAATCCCGCAGATGAGAGATCAATCGTGGCACGCACTACACCTCTAAATCGTTGCCGGAACATCGGGATTATGGCGCACATCGACGCCGGTAAGACGACGACGACCGAGCGCATCCTCTTCTATACGGGCATCACGCACCGTATCGGTGAGGTGCACGAGGGAACTGCGACCATGGACTGGATGGAGCAGGAGCAGGAGCGCGGCATCACGATTACCTCGGCCGCCACGACCTGCACCTGGAAGAACACCCGCATCAATATAATCGATACTCCCGGCCACGTGGACTTTACGGCCGAGGTGGAGCGTTCGCTTCGCGTCCTCGATGGCGCCGTTGCCTGCTTCGATGCAGTTGCCGGTGTGCAGCCTCAGTCGGAGACGGTGTGGCGTCAGGCCACGAAGTATAAGGTTCCCCGCATCTGCTTCATTAACAAGATGGACAAGGCGGGCGCCGATGCTGTGTATGCGACGTCGACGATTGTCGATCGTCTTGGAGCTCGTGCGGTTCCGATCAATATCCAGATCGGGGCGGAGGCGAAGTTCGCCGGTGTCGTTGATCTGGTGACGATGAAGGCGATTCTCTGGCACGACGAGACTATGGGCGCCGAGTATTCGGTCGAAGAGATTCCGGCCGAGTTGATGGATACGGCCACCGAGGCTCGCCACTTCCTGATCGAGGCGGTTGCGGAGCACGATGACGAGTTGATGGGTCTTTATCTCGAAGGTCAGGAGCCGACGGTTGAGCAGCTCAAGGCTGGCATCCGCAAGGCGACCATCGCGATGAAGATCTTCCCGGTTCTCTGCGGCTCGTCGTTCAAGAACAAGGGTGTGCAGACGCTGTTGGATGCTGTAGTTGAGTATCTGCCCAGCCCGCTGGACATTCCTCCGATCGTGGGTTCGAACCCCGATAATATGGAGGAGAAGATCGTCCGCAAGACCGACGACAGTGAGCCTTTTGCTGCTCTCGGTTTCAAGATTATGACCGACCCGTTTGTCGGGCAGCTGATCTTCATCCGCGTCTACTCGGGCACGCTGAAGACTGGCGACTCGGTTCTGAATCCCCGTACCGGCAAGACCGAGCGTATCGGCCGCCTTTTGAAGATGCACGCCAACAAGCGCGAAGAGATCACCGAGATCCTCGCGGGCGATATCTGCGCGGCCGTTGGTCTCAAGAATCTGGTTACCGGCGATACCATCTCCACGGACAAGGCTCCGGTGGTGCTTGAGTCGATCGACTTTCCGGCTCCCGTTATCGAGCTCGCGGTTGAGCCGAAGACCAAGGCCGACCAAGAGAAGATGGGCATGGCCCTGGCCAAGCTGGCGCAGGAAGATCCTACCTTCCGCGTGCACACCGATCCTGATTCCGGCCAGACCATCATCGCCGGTATGGGTGAGTTGCACCTCGAGATCATCGTCGACCGCATGATGCGTGAGTACAAGGTCGAGGCCAATGTCGGTAAGCCGCAGGTAGCCTATCGCGAGACGATCCGCGCCAACGCTGAGGCAGAAGGAAAGTACATTCGTCAGACCGGCGGTTCGGGTAACTATGGCCATGCAAAGATCCGTGTCTCGCCCAATGAGCCGGGCAAGGGCTACGAGTTCTCGAACGACATCAAGGGCGGCGTGATTCCGAAGGAGTACATCAAGCCGATCGATCAGGGTATTCAGGATGCGATGACTCGCGGCGTGCTTGCCGGCTACGAGATGGTCGACATTAAGGTGTCGCTCTATGACGGCAGCTACCACGACGTCGACTCGAACGAAATGGCGTTCAAGATCGCCGGTTCGATGGCTTTCAAGGAAGCAGCCCGCAAGGCGAAGCCGGTTCTGCTGGAGCCTGTCATGGATGTCGAAGTTACGGTTCCTGAAGAGTATATGGGTACGATCATCGGCGACCTGAACTCCCGCCGTGGACGCATTGAAGGCATGGAGATGGTCGGCGGAACCCAGGCGATCAAGGCGACTGTGCCGCTGAGCACCATGTTCGGTTACGCGACACACATGCGTTCTTCGACGCAGGGCCGCGCGAATTACTCGATGCAGTTCAAGCAGTATGAAGAAGCGCCGAAGTCGGTCTCCGAGGAGATCATCGCCAAGGTACAGGGTAAGGAAGCCAAGGTTTAGTTCGGGACGAAGTCCCTCGGTCGGAAACGAAGTTTGAAGAACTGAAGAAGTTCAAGAAATACGGAGAGAGCAATGGCGAAGGAGAAATTTGATCGTTCCAAACCGCATGTGAACATTGGGACGATTGGACACATTGATCACGGCAAGACGACGTTGACGGCGGCGATCACGAAGGTGTTGTCGAAGCACAACCCGAAGAACTCGTTTCGTTCGTTTGACACGATCGACAACGCTCCTGAGGAGCGCGAGCGCGGCATTACGATTGCGACCTCGCACGTGGAGTACGAGACGGCGAAGCGTCACTACGCTCACGTGGACTGCCCTGGCCACGCCGACTACATCAAGAACATGATCACGGGCGCGGCGCAGATGGACGGGGCGATTCTCGTCGTCGCCGCCACCGACGGCCCGATGCCGCAGACCAAGGAGCACGTGTTGCTTGCGCGCCAGGTTGGCGTGCCGTACATCGTGGTGTTCCTGAACAAGTGCGACGCGGTCGAGGACCAGGAGCTGGTGGAGCTGGTGGAGATGGAGGTCCGGGAGCTGCTGTCGAAGTATGACTATCCTGGCGACGACACCCCGATCATCCGCGGCAGTGCGCTGGGCGCGCTGAACGGCGAGGCGCAGTGGGAGGCCAAGATCGACGAGCTGATGGATGCGGTGGACAAGTATGTTCCGCAGCCTGAGCGCGCGGTGGATCTTCCGTTCCTGATGCCGATCGAGGACATCTTCTCGATCTCGGGTCGCGGCACGGTGGTGACGGGCCGTATCGAGCGCGGCAAGGTGAAGGTTGGCGAGGATGCGGAGATTGTAGGGTTCCGCGAGACGCGCAAGACGGTTGTGACGGGCGTGGAGATGTTCAAGAAGCAGCTGGACGAGGGTCTGGCGGGCGACAATGCGGGTCTTCTGCTTCGCGGTATCGCGAAGGAGGATGTGGAGCGCGGCATGGTGTTGGCCAAGCCCGGCTCGATCACCCCGCACACGGTGTTCAAGGGCGAGGTTTACGTGTTGTCGAAGGAAG
The DNA here is from genome assembly GCF_004217555.1 of Edaphobacter modestus. Lineage (GTDB taxonomy): Bacteria > Acidobacteriota > Terriglobia > Terriglobales > Acidobacteriaceae > Edaphobacter > Edaphobacter modestus. The sequence continues at coordinate 2,404,716 of NZ_SHKW01000001.1, read as the reverse complement.
AGGGCGGACGTCACACCCCGTTCTTCAACGGCTACCGTCCTCAGTTCTACTTCCGGACGACGGACGTGACGGGCTCGGCGAAGCTTCCTGAAGGCACCGAGATGGTGATGCCCGGGGACAACATCCAGCTGGAGATCACGCTGCACACCCCGGTGGCCATGGAGAAGGGCCTCCGCTTCGCCATCCGCGAAGGCGGACGCACCGTCGGCGCTGGCACCATCTCCGAGATCCTCAAGTAATTTCAGCGCCGCCTGCTTCGGTGGGCGGCGGCTCAACCCGTTCTTTGCGTAAGGAAAAGAGAGAAGACGATGGCAGGACAGAGAATCAGAATTCGCTTGAAGGCTTATGACTACCGCGTGCTCGATACCTCCACCGGAGAGATTGTCGAGACGGCAAAGCGTACCGGCGCGCAGGTTGCAGGGCCAATTCCGCTGCCAACGATGAAGAACAAGTACTGCGTTCTGCGTTCGCCCCACGTCGACAAGAAGTCGCGAGAGGCCTTCGAAATTCGCACGCACAAGCGCCTGATCGACATCCTCGAGCCGACGCAGCAGACGGTGGATGCGCTGATGAAGCTCGATCTTCCGGCCGGTGTTGACGTTGAGATCAAGACGGTGCAGAAATAGCTCGTTGGGCTCATAACCCAAAGGTTTGAAGTGAAGTATCAACCCGGCAGTGCTGAGCCAGATGCCAGCATGATGAGGAAAGGAAAAGAAGATGTCCGTATCAGGAATTCTCGGTAAGAAGATCGGCATGACCCAGATGTTCGATGAGAAGGGTGACGTCCACCCGGTCACCGTACTGAAGGCTGGCCCCTGCGTGATTACGCAGCTCAAGACGATGGCCAAGGACGGCTACGCCGCCGCCCAGATAGGCTATGTCGACTTCGTCAAGGCGTCCAAGGTGAACAAGGCCATGACCGGTCACTTCGCCAAGTCGAACGTTCCCCCGGTCCGCGTGATCAAGGAAGTTGCGGTTGAAACGCAGGCTGCAGTCAAGGATGGCGAGGAGTCGAACGGCGTCAAGGCCGGTGATCGCATTCTGGTAGACATCTTCTCCAACGAGAAGTTTGTTGACGTAATTGGAACATCCAAGGGACGTGGTTTTGCCGGTGTCATCCGCCGCCACGGGTTTGGTGGCGGTCCCAAATCGCACGGCCACATGTTCCAGGTGCAAGGTTCGATCGGTGCATCGTCGTTTCCCTCGCGTGTCTTCCCCGGCCAGCGTATGCCTGGCCACATGGGGCACGATCAGGTAACGGTCCGCAATCTTCGTATTCGTGGTATCGACCTAGACGACAACCTGATCATGGTTGAGGGAGCAGTTCCAGGGCCGCGTGATGGATATGTTCTGATCTCGAAGGCCAAGGCTCCGCCGCGCGAGCGTCGTGGTTTCGCCGGAGCGGGAACGCTTGATCCGCTGAAGGCTTCCAAGAAGGCTGCTCCGAAGAAGAAGTAGGACTGCGCGCCAGCGAAAAGCGCCTTCGGCGCAAAGGCTGAAGGCGCAGGCAGTGTGAATTGTAGGACTCTGCTCGGGAACAGACCGGTCAAAGCAGAGAAATAAAGTCAGGGCGCGCCACATCGATGGCCGCACAGAAAGAGAAGTTCAGGGACGATGGCAAACATCAATGTAGTGAATCTCGGTGGAACGAAGGTCGGTGAGTTTGAACTCGCTGATTCCGTCTTCGCCGGCGAGATCAATGACGCGCTTCTGTGGGAGGCGGTGAAGCATTACCGCGCTGCGCTGCGCCAGGGAACGGCTGCAACGAAGAACCGCAAGCTCGTCTCCGGAGCTGGAAAGAAACTTTGGAAGCAGAAGGGAACCGGGCGTGCTCGCGTAGGTTCGATCCGCACCCCGCTCTGGCGTGGAGGCGGTACGGTCCACGGACCTCAGCCGCGCAGCTACGAGTATGCCTTTCCGCAGAAGAAGTTGATGGGAGCCCTGCGTTCGGCGATCACGGCAAAGATCGCCGAGGGAAAGATCACCGTCGTCGATTCATTCTCGGTTCCCGAGGCCAAGACCAAGCTCTTTCGTCAGGCCCTGAACAAGCTCGACGCGGGCAAGACCACTCTGCTGGTCGAGACCAGCAAGAAGCTGGACGAAAATCTATTCCTTGGCTCGCGCAACCTGGCGGGTGTTGAGCTGGTGCTCAGCTCCGAGGTTCATCCGTATGACCTGCTCCGTTATGAGCACGCCGTCTTCTCCAGGGACGCTATCGAGGCCCTGCAGGAGACTCTGAAGAAATATGTTTCGAAGCGTAAGACCGCTTCGCAGAAGGAGGTCGCGTAATGCCGACCCTGTACACCGTCATTCGCCGCCCCTTGATCACCGAGAAGGGCATGGGCGTCAAAGAAACTCAGAACACCCTGGTCTTCGAGGTTGCCGAGAAGGCCACCAAGACCGAGGTCAAGCAGGCCGTTGAGTCCCTCTTCAAGGTAAAGGTCTCCGCTGTCCGCACTGCAATCGTCGAAGGCAAGGAGCGCCGCCGGGGCAAATTCTCCGGCTACCGCCCCGACTGGAAGAAGGCATACGTCCGCCTCAAGGCGGGCGAGAAGATGCCGGAATACCTCGACAGCCTGTAAGGCAACGAGTCATTAGCCGCCCCGAAGTAAAAGTCAAAAGAGGGCGACTGGAACAGAGTACGAAGTTTTGAACTAGCTGAAAAACCGGTGAGAGCCGGGAGCGAAAAGCTAGGAGCTAAGAAGAAGATGCCGATCAAATCTTTTAGACCGATTACACCATCGCTGCGCTTTATCACGACGTTGCGCAACGACGATCTGACGACGGACAAGCCGCATAAGCCTCTGCTGACCGTCAAGCAGCGCACGGGCGGCCGCAACTCGACGGGCGCGATGACGATCCGTCACCAAGGCGGCGGGCACAAGAAGAAGCTCCGACTCATCGATTTCAAGCGCGACAAATACGGAATACCGGCGACGGTCGCTACGATTGAGTACGATCCGAACCGCAGTTCGCGTATTGCGCTGGTCAACTACGCTGATGGCGAGAAGCGCTACATTCTGCAGCCGGTAGGACTCAAGGTCGGTCAGTCGATCATGAGCGGACCCGATGCCGATATCCTGGTTGGTAACGCGCTTCCCCTCAAGAACATTCCTGCCGGTACCACGGTTCATAACATCGAGCTCCGTCCTGGTAAGGGCGCGCAGATGGCTCGCTCGGCCGGCTCCTCGGCTCAGCTGGTCGCCAAGGAAGGCGACTATGCCCTCCTCAAGCTTCCTTCCGGTGAGACCCGTAAGGTGTTGGTGGAGTGCATGGCGACCGTAGGCCAGGTAGGCAACACCGATCACGAGAACGTAACCATCGGCAAGGCAGGCCGGAATCGCTGGAAGGGAATTCGCCCGGCCAATCGCGGTGTCTCGATGAACCCCGTCGATCACCCGCATGGTGGTGGTGAGGGTAAGACCTCTGGCGGTCGTCACCCGGTGACGCCGTGGGGTCAGCCGACTCGCGGATACAAGACACGTAACAACAAGCGGACCGACGCGTTCATCGTCAGCCGCAGATCTAAGTAAGGCGCTTTGCGTCAAAGCGGACCGATGTATTCATCGTGAACCGCCGCAAGCAAGTAAGAAAAGCTTTTAGCAGGAAGAGAAAAGCTTCTACAGAATTTGAAGCATAGAGAGATTCGGAGCTAGCACATGGCACGTTCTACCAAAAAGGGTCCGTTCATCGATGACCACCTCATGACGAAGATCAACGTCATGAACCAGACGAGCGACAAGAAGGTCCTTCGCACCTGGTCGCGCCGTTCGACCATCCACCCGGATTTCGTCGGCCACACGATCGCCGTGCACAACGGCCGCAAATTCATCCCGGTCTACGTGACCGAGAATATGGTCGGCCACAAGCTCGGTGAATTCGCGGCGACCCGCACCTTCAAGGGCCACTCCGCCAAGACCGAGTCTGCGGCGAAGCCGAAATAAGAGCGGTCGCGTAACAAGTATTTAGTTTCTAAGGACTGAAAGTCATGGCTAAGGCAGCAGAGAAGACAAGAGAGTTCCGCGCGGAGGCGAAGTTCCAGCGCACCAGCCCGCAGAAGGCGAAGCTCGTCCTGGACCTGATCAAGGGGCTCCGTGTGGAGCAGGCGATCAACACGGTTCACTTCAACAACAAGCGCATCGCTCCGGTGGTCGAGAAGGTTCTGCGTTCGGCGATTCAAAATGCCAACTACCTCTCGCAGGAGCAGGGGCTGGACGTTGACGTCGACAATCTTTACGTGAAGTCTGCCGTGGCCAATGAAGGTCCGCGCATGAAGCGTATTCGCCCTGCCCCGATGGGCCGTGCCTTCCGCTACCAGCGCCGCCTTGCCCACATCATCGTGACCGTGGCCGAGAAGAACAGAGCCGGCGTGAATACGGCAGAAGAGGCAGCTCCGGCTTCGGCGGCGAAGAAAGCCGCTAAGAAGACAGCCGGCAAGACCGCAGCGAAGAAGGCTCCGGCCAAGAAAGCTGCAGCAAAGAAGACAGCGACCAAGAAAGCCGCGAAGTAACCGAACTTTCGACGTCTGCTTGAGTTAAAATAAGGGTTTTGCACTACCGCCCGCCGGCTCAACCGGTCAGGAGCGAGAGAGTAAAGGGAAGCTATGGGACAGAAAGTCCATCCGTATGGGTTTCGCCTCGGCGTGAACAAGCCGTGGAAGTCGCGTTGGTTTGTCGAGCGCGGCTATGACAAGCTGCTGGTCGAGGACGTCAAGCTGAAGGCCGAGCTCCGCGAGAAGCTGAAGGCCGCCGGCGTCAGCTCGGTCGAGGTGGAGCGTCCCGGCAACAAGTTGCGCCTGATCATTCGCACCGCGCGACCGGGCATCATCATCGGCCGCAAGGGAGCCGAGATCGACAAGCTCAAGGCCGACATCCAGAAGCGCACCAACCGCGAGGTGTTCGTCGACATCCTCGAGGTCAACAAGCCTGAGCTTGACGCTCAGCTGGTGGCCGAGAACATCGCGTTGCAGCTCGAGAAGCGCGTCAGCTTCCGCCGCGCGATGCGCAAGAGTGTGGACTCCGCTCTTCGCTTCGGCTGCAAGGGAATCAAGGTTCGCGTCTCCGGCCGTTTGAACGGAAACGAGATCGCGCGCTCCGAGTGGTATCTTCAGGGCCGTCTCCCGCTGCACACGCTTCGCGCCGACATCGACTATGGATTTGCCGAGGCGAAGACCACCTACGGTGTTATTGGCGTGAAGACCTGGGTGTACCGCGGCGATATCTACGAACAGAAGAAGCGTCGCGACCAGGGCACGACCGCCGGTGTCTTCGCATCGTAAAAGCAGCGTCTAGCCTCGAGTTTCAGCTTGTGGCTGGTTGATCTGCAAAGCAGGATTTGGATTTTAGCTGGTCTCTGGCTGCAAGCTGGAGGCCGGCAGCTAACAGCTAGGGGTTTCGTTATGTTGATGCCTAAGAAGGTGAAGTATCGCAAGCAGCAGCGTGGCCGGATGACCGGCAAGGCGTGGCGCGGCTCCGATCTCTCGTTTGGCGACTACGGCCTGAAGGTCATGGAGTGCGGTTACATCACCGACCGCCAGATTGAAGCCAGCCGTATCGCGATGACACGATTCATCAAGCGCGGCGGCAAGGTGTGGTTGCGTCTTTTCCCTGACAAGCCGATCACCAAGAAGCCTGCCGAAACCCGTATGGGTAAGGGCAAGGGAGCTCCGGATCACTGGGTCTGCGTTGTTCGCCCTGGACGCATCCTGTTCGAGATGGAGGGCGTCAACCCCGAGATCGCCAAGGAGGCGATGCGCCTGGCCGCTCACAAGCTGCCGCTCAAGACCACCTTTGTTCAGCGCCATGACGTTGCAAGCACCGCCGTGGCCAAGTAAGAGTTTGAAGGAAGAGACACATGGAACTCGATAAGATTCGCAACCTCAGTGACGAAGAGCTAAAGAGCGAGCAGACGAAGGCTGCCGAGCAGCTGTTCCGCATCCGCTTTCAGAAGAGCCTCGGCAACACCGAGGGCGTCAAGAAGGTGCGGACGCTGAAGCTGGATATCGCCCGCATCAAGACAGTCGCCCGTCAGCGCGAACTGGCATCTGCAGACGCCTCCGCGCCCGCCGCTGTTGTCGCAGCTCCGGTAAAGAGCACTCGCAAGAAAGCAAAGAAGGACTAAGCCATGGCAGAGACCACAAACAAGACCGAAGCCGCCGAGCAGACCGCCTCCCGCCGTAACGAGAAGGTCGGCCTGGTCGTCTCGACCAAGATGCAGAAGACCATCGTCGTCGAGATCGAGATGCGCAAGGCGCACCCCAAGTACAAGCGCGTCATGAAGTCGAACAAGAAGTTCTACGCGCACGACGAACAGAACTCCGCCCGCGTCGGTGACGTGGTTCGCATTCGCGAGGCCCGTCCACTGTCGAAGCTGAAGCGCTGGTCGCTCGAAGAGATCGTCCGTCGCAGCTCGCTGGCTCTGGCCGACGAGAAGGCTCCGGTCGCCGAGAGCAAGTAAGCTCTGCAGGCTGTTGCATAAGTTTCAAATTCATAGCCAGGGGACGATTTAGGCCCTGGCCGCACCACCAGGAGACGAACGATGTCAGTACAGATGAGAACAATCCTTGACGTGGCCGACAACTCTGGCGCGCGCAAGCTGCAGGTGATCCTGCCCCTTGGTGGCGGTCTCGGCAAGAAGGCTGGCCTGGGCGATGTGGTCACGGCGGCGGTCAAAGAGGCTTCGCCGGACGGAACCGTCAAGAAAGGCAAGGTCGTCAAGGCGGTGATCGTGCGCACCCGCAAAGAGTACCGCCGCAAGGACGGAACCTATATCCGCTTCGATCAGAACGCTGCGGTCGTCATCAACGACGCGATGGAGCCCGTAGGAACCCGCGTCTTCGGCCCCGTTGCCCGTGAGCTTCGCGAGAAGAAGTTTCTCAAGATCGCCTCGCTCGCGCCCGAGGTCATTTAGTCTCTTTCGCCGCGTTCTTTGCGGCGACATAGAGCGGATTCCGGCTCCGACAGATTGCCGAGGTAACAGGAGATAAAGATGGCTACAAAGTACAAGCCCGTTACGAAGAGCAAGATCAAGATCAAGCGCAACGATCTGGTCGTTGTGATCGCCGGTAAAGACAAGGGCGACAAGCCGCATCGCGTTTTGCGCGTAATAGCTGATCGGCAGCGCGTGCTGGTTGAAGGCGTTGGAATGGTCAAGAAGCACGTCAAGCCAAACCCTCAGCGCAACATCAAGGGTGGCATTGCCGAGCAGGAGTCGTCGATCCACATCTCGAACGTTATGCTGGTCGATGCAGAGGGCAACAAAACTCGCATCGGAACCCGGCTCGAGGGTGAGAAGAAGGTCCGTTTTTCCAAGGCGAGCGGAAACGCGATTGCCGAGAAGAAGAAGTAGTTTTGCGTTAGGGGCAGTAAAAGAATTCAAAAGGTTCACCCCACGAATCGGTAGACGGCTAAGGCCAATCCGGGAACCGTGGAGAAAGCGAAGACACACAATGGCATCACGATTCAGAGAGAAGTACGACAAAGAGATCAAGCCGGCCCTCGCCAAGGAACTCAATCTTGAGAACATAATGGCGGTTCCGAAGCTTGAGAAGATCGTCGTCAACATGGGCTTGGGCGAGGCGACCCAGAATGTCAAGATCATGGATCCCCTGGTGGCCGATCTTGCCGCCATCACCGGACAGAAGCCGGTGACCACCAAGGCGAAGAAGTCGATCGCGGCCTTCAAGGTTCGCGAGGGAATGCCCATCGGTGCGATGGTCACCCTCCGTGGGGATACGATGTACGAGTTCCTCGACCGCCTGATCTCGATCGCTCTTCCGCGCGTGCGCGACTTTCGTGGTGTCTCCTCGAAGAGCTTCGACGGCCGCGGCAACTATACGCTTGGACTGCGGGACCAGCTTATCTTCGCCGAGATCGACTATGCGAAGGTCGATAAGCTCAAAGGCATGAACGTCACCATCGTGACGACCGCAAAGGACGACAACGACGCTCGCGCGCTTCTGAGGGGATTCGGTATGCCCTTCCGCCAGGGCGCGTAACCCGTACAAGGGGTCTCTGGGGCTACTAACAGTTTTTGCAAGGATAGAGAGTTAAACGATATGGCAACCACAGCAAAGCGCGTCAAAGACGCACGCAAGCCGAAGTTCAAGTCCCGCCAGCACAACCGCTGCCAGCTCTGCGGCCGCCCGCGCGCCTTCCTTCGCAAGTTCGGCGTCTGCCGTCTCTGCTTCCGTTCACTCGCCCTCAAGGGGGAGATTCCGGGTGTCGTGAAGTCGAGCTGGTAGAGCTGCTACAATAACATCACCAACCCGCGTGCGAGGATTTACTCACACGCCCGCTTCAGAGACCTCATTCGAGCCATGCTTAGGGTGCAGACGTCTGGAACGGAAACAAGCAGGCAACAACATTTCCGCTGGTTCTCGCATCAGCTACGTTCGCGAGCGAACGGGGAATGAAGGAGATTGAATGAACCTTACCGATCCAGTAGCAGATTTTCTGACCCGTATTCGCAACTCCATCCGGGCTCGCCACCAGAAGCTTGACGTTCCAGCCTCCAAGTTGAAGGCGGAGATCGCCCGCATCCTCAAGGACGAGGGTTACATCGCCAACTACAAGGCGACCGAGGAGAATGGCCAGAAGGTTATTCGAGTCTATCTGAAGTACGGCACGAACAACGAGGCTGCGATTCGTGACCTGCAGCGCGTCTCCCGCCCCGGATGCCGTGTGTATGTTGGCCGCGACGAGATCCGGCGCGTTCAGGGTGGCCTTGGCATCTCGATTATTACCACTCCCAAGGGCGTCATGACCGGTCGTCAGGCACGCCGCGAAGGCGTTGGCGGCGAGATTCTCTGCGAAGTCTGGTAATCGTGGAGTTGTTGAAGAGATTTTGAAGGATGCATTACGGCAGTTGCCGCAGGCTGCAGTGGAACGAAGAAGGTACGAAATCCCTTCGCGACTCGCAAGCCCCAAAAGGATTCAGTATGTCTCGTATTGGCAAGAAACCGATTCCCATGCCCGCCGGTGTCAAGTACACCGTCAATGGCAACACTGTTCTCGTAGAAGGCCCCAAGGGCAAGGTCACCGCTCTGCTCCCGGCTGGTATCTCTCTCGTCCAGAAGGATGGCGCAATCATTGCCGAGCGTGAGAACGACAAGCAGGCTGCGTTCCATGGCCTTGCACGCGCTCTGGTCTTTAATGCTGTCCACGGCGTTACCGCTGGTTGGACCAAGGAACTTGACATCGTCGGCATTGGGTACCGTGTCGAACTGAAGGGGAATGGCGTTGTCGTCTTTACCCTGGGCTACTCCCATCCGATCGAGTTCCCGTTGCCTGCCGGCATTGAGGTTGCGATTGATCCTAAGCAGACCCACGTGACCATCTCCGGAATTGACCGGCAGAAGGTTGGCCAGGTGGCCGCTGATATGCGTGCGCTCCGCAAGCCCGATCCGTACAAGAACAAGGGCGTCCGCTATACCGGCGAGAAGCTGAAGAAGAAGGTTGGCAAGACCGGCGCGAAGTAAGCGGGAAGGATAGGATTTGTTTCCGCGCTCTGTGTCAAGACCGGCGCTAGGTAAGGTCCGGGCATAAGCCGCAAGTTGGGAACCGGAGGCTGACCATGAACTCGCCCGGTAGTTTGAGGGAGTTTTTGAAGTCCGCCTCTGGTCCCTGTTCCCGATTGGCAGTACAAACCGAACGTCGTCAGCACTCTGGCGACGCTGTTAGGAAGGAAACGAACTATGATTACTCCTCGCAAACGCGACGTCATCCGCAAGCGCGTTCATACGCGTATCCGTGAAAAGATGTCCGGCACCGCCGAGCGTCCGCGCCTGAACGTCTACCGCTCGCTCGATCACATCTACACGCAGCTGATCGACGACGCCAGCGGCGTTACCATCGCCTCCGCCTCGACCCTCACCAAGAAGGGCGAAGCAAAGAAGACTGGCGGCAACGTGGCCGCGGCCGTCGAAGTCGGCAAGCTCATCGCCGAGCGTGCGCAGCAGAAGGGCATCAAGAAGGTGGTCTTCGATCGTGGTGGCTATCTCTATCATGGACGCATCAAGGCCCTGGCCGACGCAGCCCGCGAGGCGGGTCTGGAGTTCTAAGTTTCTTGAAAGGCGCCCGCAGCCGGGCTGCCAGAAAGCTGGATAAGACACTATGGCAACAAAGAAAAAGATCGACGCGAACCGCCTCAACCTGAAGGATCAGGTCGTCAGCATCAATCGCGTCACCAAGGTCGTCAAGGGTGGCAAGAACATGTCCTTCGCCGCGCTCGTCGTCATCGGCGACCCGGCAGAGGGTGTTGTGGGCTACGGCTCGGGCAAGGCCAAGGAAGTTCCGCAGGCCATCCGCAAGGGCATCGAGGCCGCCAAGAAGAACCTCTTCAAGATCAACCTCACCGATACGTCCATCCCGCACCAGGTGCTGGGCCACTATGGTGCAGGCCAGGTCATGCTGAAGCCCGCCCCTGAGGGTACGGGTGTCATCGCTGGAGGTACGGTCCGCGCCGTGATGACCTCGGTCGGCGTGCAGAACGTCTTGACCAAGTCCCTCGGCACCAAGAATCCGCATAACGTCATCAAGGCCACCTTCGACGCTCTCACCCAGCTTCGCAACAAGGCCGAAGTAGCTGCGCTGCGCGGCAAAGCTGAAGAAGAACTGTAAGAGGAGCCCCTAAGTCATGGCCGAAACCAAAGCCAAAATCAAGCTGCAGTACTTCCGTTCGAAGATCGCCACGCCGGAGAAGCACAAGCTCGTCGTCAAGGGCCTCGGCTTCACTCGTCTGAATCAGATCGTTGAGCGCGAAGACACGCCGTCCATCCGCGGCATGGTCGCCAAGATTCCCCATCTCGTCCGCGTCGTCGAGTAGGGTGGAGCTGTCGACTCTTAATCGATTGGTCTAAGGCCAATCCCAAAATGCGAGTCGGGGTAACCTCCCGGCGTTATAGCGAGGAAACAATGGCAATCCGTAATCTCTCCAATCTGAAGGCCCCTGCAAAGGCCAATAGCAATAAGAAGCGTGTCGGCCGCGGTATGGGTTCGGGCATGGGTAAGACCTCCACCCGTGGTCATAAGGGCCAGGGTTCGCGCTCCGGCTCCAGCCTGATGCGTGGCTTCGAAGGCGGCCAGATGCCGCTGCATCGCCGTCTCCCCAAGCGTGGCTTCACCAACATCTTCCGCACCGAGTACACGGTTCTCGGCCTCGATCGCATCGCCGAGATCCACGCCGCCTCCTCGGAGACCGAGTTCACCCTCGACAAGATCGTCGCCCTGGGACTTCTCCGTAAGCGCAACGGCCTCATCAAGGTACTCAATAATGGAGAGATCACGGCCGCCGTCACGGTCCACGCCCACAAGTTCTCGAAGACCGCCCAGGAGGCGATCGAAAAGGCTGGCGGCAAGGCCGTTTTGATCGCTTAAAATGTCCACGGCTGCGAGCATGTAGAATTAAGGCTGGCGAGGGAGAGGCTCCCTCGCATCGCCGTTGATCCCGAATCTTCCGTTTCACCCTCGAGGTTCCGCGCTCCGATGTTCGACAAGTTCGCAAACATCTTCCGTATCCCAGACCTCCGCAAGCGTGTCCTGTTCACGCTCGGTCTGCTGGCGGTCTACCGCCTTGGATCCCACATCCCCACTCCCGGCATCAACGGCGCCATGCTGGCGGAGTTCTTCAATCAGAACTCCGGCTCGGCCCTTGGCCTGGTCGATCTGTTCTCGGGCGGAAACCTGCGCAAGCTGACGATCTTCGCCCTCGGCATCATGCCGTACATCACGGCGTCGATCATCTTCCAGCTGCTCACCGTTATCTACGAGCCTCTGGCGAAGCTGCAGAAGGAAGGCGAGCTGGGCCGTCGCAAGATCACCCAGTGGACCCGCTACGTCACGGTGCTCCTCGGGATCGTGCAGTCGTTCACCATCGCGCTGACCTTGACGAATACCTCCACCGGCTCCTCCATGGTGACCATCTCGCGAGGTGCCTTTATCCCGCTCTGCGTGCTTACGCTTACGGCGGGAACCGCATTCATCATGTGGCTTGGTGAGCAGATCACCGAGCGCGGCATCGGCAATGGTATGTCGCTGTTGATCTTCGCCGGAATCGTAGTCGGCGTCCCCAAGGGAATTGCTGAGCTTTACGACAAGGTTCAGACCAACGCATGGGGAGCCTTTACGCCCATCGCGGTCGCTATTCTCATCGCCGGCATGATCGCGGTCGTCGCGTTTATCGTCTACGTGGAACGTTCCGAGCGCCGCATCCCAGTCCAATATGCCAAGCGCATCGTCGGCCGAAGGATGATGGGCGGACAGTCCACACATCTTCCCCTCAAGGTGAACTCCGGCGGCGTCATGCCGGTCATCTTTGCCAGCTCCATCCTGTCGGCTCCGCTGCTCTTCGCGGGGATGAGCATCTTCGGCAGCGCCCCTCTCCGCGATACCAAGCTGCTGGGCCCGCTCTTCCAGTACATCTCGCCCGGCGAGCCCTTCTATGAACTGGTCTTCGTGGTGGCGATTGTCTTCTTCGCCTACTTCTACATCTCCATCGTCTTCCGTCCCGACGACATCGCCGACAATATGCGCAAGTACGGCGGATTTATTCCAGGCATCCGTCCGGGCAAGCGAACCGCGGACTTCGTGAACGATGTTTTGACTCGGATCACGCTCGTCGGAGCAGTCTACCTGATCATCATTGTGATGATTCCGCAGATGATCATCAGCGGAATCCATTTCAATCATCTCTGGCTGGTCGGGCCCATCTTTGACAAGCTTCCCAGCTGGATCACCAATGGACTGGGCGTGACTTTCTACTTTGGTGGCACCAGCCTTCTGATCGTCGTAGGCGTTGCCATGGACACGGTTCAGCAGATCGAATCGCAACTCATCATGCGTCACTACGACGGCTTTACTCCGAAGAGCGGCCGTATCCGTGGACGCAAGAGCTGGTAGGGAATTGGAAATTTTGACCTCTGAATCTGCAGCGCATTCCTCGGCCCAGGCAGCCTCTGCTTTTCTGCCCGGGCCGATTCTTCTTCTGGGAGCCCCAGGCGTGGGAAAGGGTACCCAGGCTCAGCGCCTGATGGCCGATTTTGGCATTCCCCAGATCTCTACTGGCGATATCCTCCGCGATAACATCGCACGCGGAACTGACCTGGGCAAAGTGGCCAAAGGCCTGATGGATCAAGGGCAGCTCGTCCCGGACCAGATGGTCAACAATATGGTCGGCGCGCGGCTCGCGCAGCCCGACGTGGAGCGCGGATACATCCTCGACGGTTACCCACGCACGCTCGGCCAGGCTGAATGGCTCGACAGCCACCTTACCTCCACCGCAGCAGGGCACGCCCCTCTCGTTGCCATCAGCATCCGTGTGGATGAGCAGGAGCTTCTCCGCCGCATCACCGGCCGCCGCATCTGTCCGGTCTGCAAGCACATTTACAACATCTACTCGAAGCCTCCAAAGCAGGAAGGCATCTGCGATTTCGACGGAAGCCCGCTGCAGCACCGCTCCGACGACACTGAGGCCGCCTTTACGGAACGCATGAAGGCCTACAACTCCCTCACCGCGCCCGTCATCGAGCATTACAGCCGGCAGGGTCGCTTCCGTGAGGTGGACGGTGCCCGCTCCGTCGAGCAAGTCACCGCTGCTATCGAATCCTCTCTGAAACAGCTTCGCCAGGCGGTGGAGTAGCAGCACTATGGCGATCATGATCAAAACCCCGCAGGAGATCGAGAAGATGCGCGTCTCCGGCATCGCTCTCCGCAAGGTGCATGACGCGATTGCTCCGCACGTCGTCGCTGGAGCCTCGACGATGGATCTCGAGGAGATCGCCGTGGCGAAGATTGCCGAGCTGGGCGGAAAGGCGGCCTTCAAGGGCTACCACGGATTTCCATCTGCCCTGTGCACCTCGATCAATGACGAGGTCGTCCACGGCATGCCCAACGCAAAGCGCGTCCTCAAGGACGGTGACATTCTCTCGATCGACTGCGGAGTGATCATCGACGGTTACTACTCCGATGCGGCCGTCACCTACGCCATTGGGAAACCGGAGCCCCGCATCCAAAAGCTGCTCGACGTAACCCAGACTGCGCTCGAAGCCGCCATCGAGCAGTGCAAGGTCGGTGGAAGGCTCTTCGATATTGGCGCGGCAGTGCAGGAGATCTGCGAAGCCGAGGGCTTTGGCGTCGTTCGTGATTTCGTCGGTCACGGCATCGGACGCAGCATGCACGAAGACCCCCAGGTCCCCAACTTTGGAACCCACGGCAAGGGCCTTCGCCTCAAGGCGGGGATGGTTCTGGCGATCGAACCGATGATCAATGCTGGGGCTCCCGAGGTTAAAGTCCTGAAAGACGGTTGGACGGCGGTTACGGTGGATGGAAGTTATAGTGCTCACTTTGAGCACACCGTCGCTCTTACCAAGAACGGCCCCCTGGTTTTGACCCGCTGAGGGCCTATTTCTGGCGGAAAACCAAGGGAAATCCCAGACCGGCATAGGAAAACAGCTGGAACTGGGGTATCATAAGAGATGCTGCGTGCGGTACGCCGCGCGCCTATGATCCAGTTGCACTGGATCATGCCGTGGGCCCCGCACTCACAACCGTTTTGTGGAGAGAGTTGAAAAAAACTCTTCCAAAGGAGATCGTTTGTCGAAGGAAGATGCAATTGAGGTAATGGCCGTGGTCGTCGAGACCCTGCCGAACGCGATGTTCCGGGTCGAGCTTGAGAATAAGCACCAGGCTCTGGCACACGTCTCCGGGCGTATGCGTAAGAACTTCATCCGCATCCTCCCCGGCGACCGTGTCGCGATTGAGCTCAGTCCGTACGATCTCAATCGTGGCCGTATCGTCTACCGCTACAAGTAGGCGAAACAGCTTCCGGCTTCTGGCGTTGGCTCTCCGGAAGAAATAGAGCACACAAGACCCAGGCAATCAGGCTTGCGGTGATGGCCTCTGGCGAAAGCTGGAAGCTAAAAAGCTTCAGGCTGTTTTTAGGAGAAGGAATGAAGGTTCGTGCGTCAGTCAAGAAGATCTGTGACAAGTGCAAGGTGATCCACCGTCGCGGTGTCGTTCGCGTCATCTGCGAGAATGCCAAGCACAAGCAGCGTCAGGGATAGCTAACCGAGGCGAGCTCTTGTTCGCCTCTCAACTCGGCCCCCGCAGGGCTAGTTCGCCGAAGTAAAGGCGTGCGATGAACCCCGCGGACACCTGCCGAAACCCTCAACCCCGCTCCGTGGCGAAGCTTCCGGAGCCCAACGATAAGGACCCCAATGGCACGTATTGCTGGAGTCGACGTACCCAACAACAAGCAGGTACGCATCGGACTCACCTACATCTTCGGTATCGGCGACTCGCGCGCTGCGAAGATCCTGGCCAAGGCGGACATCGATCCGTTTGTCAAGATCGCCACGCTCGACGAGGACCAGCTGAACCGCATCCGTCAGGTCATCGAACAGGAAGGCCAGATCGAAGGCGACCTCCGCAAGGACGTTTCGCTTAATATCAAGCGCCTCATTGAAATTCAGTCGTACCGTGGCCTTCGTCACCGCCGCTCACTTCCCGTCCGCGGCCAGCGCACCCACACCAACGCTCGTACCCGCAAAGGCCCGCGTAAGGGCACCGTCGCTGGTAAGAAGAAAGCGACGAAATAAGCCATGGCCAAGACTCAGCAGAAGACTGCCAGCAAGGCTGGCAAGAACAAGAAGTTCAAGAAGCGCGAGCGGAAGAACGTTCCATTCGGTCTGGTCTTTATCCAGGCTTCGTTCAACAACACCATCGTTACCATCACCGACCAGACGGGCAATACTCTCAGCTGGAAGAGTTCGGGTTCGCTCGGCTTCCGTGGCTCCCGCAAGGGAACCCCGTTTGCCGCACAGCAGGCTGCCGTTGGCGCTGCCAACTCCGCCCGCGAGCATGGTCTTCGCTCGGTCGATGTGCGCGTCTCCGGTCCCGGTTCGGGTCGTGAATCCGCCATCCGCGCTCTCGCTTCGGCCGGCATCGAGGTTCGCTCGATCCGCGATGTTACGCCGATTCCGCACAACGGCTGCCGTCCTCCCAAGCGCCGCCGCGTATAACCCTTTTCAACCTTTTTCCGCGGGAGCCCTGGCGCTCCCGCGGACTTGCTAACCGGATCGTGATGAAGCGCTGCCAGCGCGTAAAGCGATCGACACCCGAAGTCAGGAGATAGAAAGTCATGGCACGTTATACCGGACCCGTCTGCCGCCTCTGCCGCCGCGACGGTACCAAGCTGTTCCTCAAGGGAGCCAAGTGCTTCACCGAAAAGTGCCCCGTTGAGAAGCGCAACTTTCCCCCCGGCCAGCACGGCCAATCCAAGAAGCAGAAGAAGGTCGTAGGCTACGGTCTGCAGCTCCGTGAGAAGCAGAAGGCCAAGCGCATCTACTTCACCCTCGAGACGCAATTTCGCGCCTACTACGAGAAGGCTTCGAACAAGACCGGCGTTACCGGCGAACTCCTGCTCCAGCAGCTTGAGACCCGCCTGGACAACGTAGCCTACCGCCTTGGCTTCGCGCAGAGCCGCCGTCAGGCCCGTCAGCTCGTCCGCCACGGCCACGTTCAGGTCAACGGCCGCAAGGTCAACATCCCGTCCTTCCAGTGCAAGGTTGGCGACGAGATCGCGATCCGCGAGGCTTCGAAGTCCATAACCCTCCTCGAGGAGGCGAAGAACTTCGCCAGCGGTCAGCGTTCTGTTACCTGGCTCGACATCAACCGCGACAACCTTTCGGGCAAGGTTCTCTCTCTGCCGAAGCGCGAAGATGTCAACCTGCCGGTCAACGAGCAGCTGATCGTCGAACTTTACAGCAAGTAATCAATCTTTGCTGCCGTTGTCGCTCAGCCAACATCGAGTGGGAACGGCAGCAACGTTGTAAGTCTCCGGTTCTGCCGAGGACTCAGCGAATCCCAAAACTGAATACGCAACCGCACCACCCGCCAGACCGCAGAATGCCTCGCGGCTAGGACGGAAAAGGAGAAAACACATGCTTTGGAGAGGATTCCAAAAGCCCAAGCGCCTCGCAGTCGACGGCGAGTCTCTCACCGAAAAGTACGGCAAGTTCAGTGCCCAGCCCTTTGAGCGCGGCTTCGGTACCACCATCGGCAATGCCCTTCGCCGCACCTTGCTCTCGTCCATCGAGGGCGCGGCTGTTACCGCGGTCCGCATCGAAGGCGTACTGCACGAGTTCCAGTCCATCGCCGGCGTCGTTGAGGACGCGACCGACATCATCCTCAACCTCAAGCAGATTCCGTTCAAGCTGAATGGCGAAGGTCCCAAGGCTCTCTACCTGCGCTCCGACGCAGCCGGTGTCGTCACCTCCGGCTCCATCGAGGCCGACGGCGACGTCGAGATCCTCGACAAGGACGTCTACATCTGCACCATCTCCGAGGGCGGCAAGATCGACATGGAGATGCGCCTCAAGCGCGGCCGTGGCTACATCTCGGCCGACAAGAACTTCGACGCCGATCTTGGCCTCGGCTTCATCCCGGTCGACAGCGTCCACTCGCCTGTCCGCAAGGTCAACTACCTCGTCGAGGCCGCTCGTCTCGGTCAGATCACCGACTATGACAAGCTCACGCTCGAGATCTGGACCAACGGCACGGTCACTCCCGCAGATGCGCTCGGCCTCTCGGCCAAGTTGCTGAAGGATCACATGACCATCTTCATCAACTTCGAGGAGGAGATGGAGGCTGGTCAGGACGGAGCCCACGACGGTCCTGCAATCCGCAACGAGAACCTCAATCGCTCCGTTGAAGAGCTTGAGCTCTCGGTTCGCAGCTATAACTGCCTCAAGAACGCCAACATCGCGACCATCGGTGAGCTGATTCAGAAGACCGAGGCCGAGATGCTGAAGACCAAGAACTTCGGCCGCAAGTCCCTGAACGAGATCAAGGAGATCCTCGCGCAGATGGGCCTGTCGCTCGGCATGAAGATCGACGAAAACGGCAACCCGCAGCCCGGACCGACCTCCGTCCTTCCGGCTGCCACTCTCGCCGCCAGCTTCGGTCACTTCGATGACGACGACGACGAGGAGGACGAGGACGATGACCTCAACCTCCCCGCCGAGACCGATAACTTCTAAAACCCGCAACAGATGGGGGCAGGGAACTACTACCTGCTCCCATCCCAACGCACAACCCGGAAATTCCGGTTTGAACGGAAGCTCAAACCGAAGGAGATCATCATGCGCCATCGCAATGCAGGATACAAACTAGGACGTAACACCAGCCACCGCCGCGCCACGCTGCGCAACCTCGTCACCTCCATCATTCTGATGGACCGCATCGAGACCACCATCACCAAGGCCAAGGCCTCCAAGCCTCTTGTCGAGCGCATGATCACCCTCGGCAAGCGCGGCGATGTGCATGCCCGCCGTCAGGCTGCCGCATATCTGATGACCCCTGAGTCCGTTGACCGCCTCTTTGCCGTCGTCGCTCCCCGCTACGGCGCGCGCAACGGTGGCTACACGCGCGTGACCCGCACCGGAGCCCGCAAGGGCGATGCTGCCGAGATGGCCTTCATCGAGCTGCTCGGCGCCGAGCAGGAGCTCAACGAGAAGGCGCAGAAGCGCGCCGAAGCCCGCACGAAAAAGCGTGAGGAGCTCCAGAAGCAGCTAGAGGAGCAGAATCCCCCGGCCGGAGAAGAAGGCCAGCAATCCTAAGCTCCACCCACTCAGTACAGAAAGGCGCACCGCATGGTGCGCCTTTTCTCTTTTCATCCTGCAACTCGCACTTCGGAAGACAAGTCGATACACGGATTCGATACATTAGAAGCTGTGACGGCCAACAAATCCATCTCGCTTACGAATCGCCAGTTCACTCTCATCGCGAAGGCCCTTGCGGATCCACGACGCTACGAGATTCTTGAGAAACTCGGTCGTGCCGGGAGACAATGCGCCTGCAGCGACATTCGCGAGTGTATCCCCGTCACTGCGCCAACCCTGTCGCACCACATGAAAGAGCTTGAAAATGCCGGGCTGGTCGACTCGGAGCGGGAAGGGAAGTTCGTCAACTACACCCTCCGCCGCGATGTTCTCACCGCGTATCTTGATCGGCTTGCAAAGATTTAGAAGGTATAGAGGTCCCAGGCTCTTTTCACTCGCCTGAGTGACGCTCTAGTGCTTGATCAGCCACATCAGCCAGCTGACCGCAATCGTTCCGCCCACGAAAATGGAGAAGCAGAAGGCTCCAAAGCGAATCATCATCTTCGGCTCCGACCGTTGGGTGATCCCGAAGACGACCGAGGTAAACAGCGAGAAGAGCAGCACCGCTCCAAAGTGCGAGATCGTCACGACGCCTTCCTCCCTGTCGCCAGCGAGTGGGCATCGACCGCGGCAATGATATTCAACAGGCCCGCCACGACGATGAACTTTGTACCGTAGTCCGCAACCGCAATCTGCACCGCCGCCTGCCCCAGGTCGAAGACCCGCGCGAGCACATAGAGCAGCCCCGCTCCCAGATCGCCCGCGAAGTTCAGCATGTCCAGCAGCTCCGCGGTGTTGGGTCCGTAAACCTTACCCTTCAAGGCCAGGCCGATCCCGAACATCGCCACGATGGAGACGAACAGCAACAACCCTCGAATCCACTTCTTCAGCAGAAAATGTCCTGCACCTGGAATCAGCCATCCCGCAATCAAAATGAGCGCTGGCGGCAGAGTCGTTGTCTTCTGCGCGGCCCGGGCCGACGCCTGAACGTTCGTCGTCATCTCACCTCATCATACCAGTACGAAACCGTCAGCATCTTCCCAATCCCTAGATCCGGACCAGCTCTCGTTGCACCCTGCCGGTCACCTCTGCTCGGCCTGGCACGGCAATCATATCCACTTCGCTCCGCACCCCGAACTCCCCTGGAAAGTACAGCCCAGGCTCTACGGAAAAGCAGGTCTTCGGCAGGATCAACCGTTCGTCATGGGTCTCCAGGTTGTCGAGATTTGCACCATTGCCGTGTAGCTCCGTCCCAATGTTGTGCCCCGTCCTGTGCGTAAACCACTCCCCAAAGGCCGCCCGCGCAATCACATCTCGCGCCGCATCGTCGGCCTGCCATCCAGCTATAGGCGTCCGGGCTGCAAAAGCCTCTCGCACAACCTTCACAGCAGCATCCCGGGCGTCGCGAACCGTTTCGAAGACCATCTGCTCCCGCGGCGTCGGCTCCCTATCCACAACCCCCGTCCACGTAATGTCGTAGTAGCAGGCATCCGGGCGATTCAACTTGCCCCAGATATCGATCAATACGAAATCGCCCTTCCGGATCGGCTTTGAGTTGGCTGCCGTCGGCTCATAGTGCGAATCCGCCGAGTTCGCCCCCGCGCTCACATTCGGCCCATGCTCCCACACCATCCCTTCGCGGCCCATCGCCTCCGAGAGAAACTCAACCATGGCAAACTCATGCGTCCCACCCGCCCGCGTCCGCCGGCCAATCTCCTGCCACCCAGCTTCCAGTACTGCATCGATCTTTTGTTGCGCCACATAGTGGGTCGTAATCTGCTCGTCGTTCAGCACCGCCTCAAACTGGCTCACCAGATCCGCCGAGCTGACCACTTCTTTGCCCAGCCCGCGCACCATCTCCACCGTGCCCGCATCCACCATCGAGACATACATGATCGCGTTGCGCGGCGAGTACTGCATCGCGATCTTCGTCGCCCCGGCCGTCAGCCCAGCGACCTGTGCCTCCAGCTCCTGCCAGGACGAATACACCGTCTTTGTCCCGGGAAGGGAATCGAGCCGCCCAGATTCGATCCGATGCACGAGTTTTTTCGGCTCGCCATTCGCCGGGAGGAAGTAGAACCATCGACGTGTCACATGCAGGCCTTCGCCCAGGCCGAGAATCCGGTAGGCCAGAGGATCGCGGTAGTGATGGTCATAGAACAGCCAGCCGTCGATTTTATTTTCCCGGAGTGCGGTCTGGATGGCTGAGAGGTCCATCGTCCTGCTGGTCGATGTCTCGGCGACGGTCTGCGACATAGTGTGATCCCTCCCCATACTAAAGTATGCAAAATATTCAAAACAGGAGACATGAGTCCAGACCGCCCGTTCCTGTTCCCCGGTTTAAACGAGAAGGCCCGGCGTGGGCCGGGCTCTACTTGGCTGATTTAATGCTATCAGGCGTGTCAAGGAAGTCGAAGCGACGCCGACCCTGTAAAGAACACATTCGAGCTTCCGTTGGCAGCCAAACGGATTTGTAAACGCAAGCTGACATACCAGTATTAATCGCCGCCTCGATGAGCGACTCGGCGATTTGGCATCAACCAAGAGTGCCGAGAAGAAGATTTGACCATTGAGAAATATACCCGATGAGAGACAAAATAGGGTGGCTCACACCGGCTCGTCTCTATCGCGTCAGGGCAACAGCCCTCAATCCGGATTCCTTGCCCAAAGCACACTGGATCATTAAACTAATGTGAAATCAGGAGGGTCGCCATGAAACTCTCCGTCTTCTGCGGAGTGAGCGTCGATGGCTTTCTGGCTCGCCCAGACGACACGCTCGACTTCTTGGAAACCGGCGAACAGGAGCCTCACGGGTTCAAGGAATTCCTCGCCAGCGTCGATGTAGTCGTGATCGGCCGCAGGACTTTCGATGTCGTGCTGAAACTCGGACACCTAGCGCTTTACGGCGAGAAGCGTGTGATTGTCCTGAGCCACCGGCCACTTGATTTGTCACCAACCACGGGTGGGTTAGTCGAACAGACGTCGGGCAAACCGACCGAAATCGTTGCGCAGCTTGAGTCTCGCGGATGCAAACATGCTTACATAGATGGCGGCATTACCATTCAAGGATTCCTCGGCGCCGGGCTAATCGATCGGTTAGTGATCACCCGCGTGCCAGTGCTGATTGGAGCGGGCATCCCGTTATTTGGCCACTTGCCGAGCGACATCAAGCTTCATCACGCTGGAACCCGCAGCTATAACGGCGGCCTAGTGCAAAGTGAATACGAGATTGGTTCAGCGGCACCGCAATAGCGTTCTTTCTGCTCCGTCCGGTGACAGTACATCCCCAGGCTGCGTACTCCCACCCCTCTTGTCTTGAGATCGGCCAGTTGCTGTGACGGAAAAAGAATTCAAATGGTGAGTACAGGCAATTCACTTATCGAAGTTGACGAGGCTCCGCGGCCGGCCTCAGAAGTCGGGCGAGTGCAGGACTTGTTGTGTGTCTGGGAAGAGGTATTAGCACCCGTTGAAGTACATGACGTCCCCGAGCAGTGGAGGCAGGGTGGGACTCACGGGTGGGATTCGGACTGGGCCGAGAAATAGGCAAGGTGAGCACGAAGCTGTTGTCCAACGGCTTCGTGCCTGATCAAAGTCATCGAATTGAGCCTGGATCATCCCTACTTGCTGGGCTTTGAGCGCATTCTGACAACGAACAAAATTACAACCAGAAGCACGGCTAGACCAATCCAGGGAAGGTAGCTTCGTTTCTCCGCAGGTGGTTCGGCAGGGGCAGCGGGTGTTTCCGCTTCCGCCGGGACAGGGGTGGGCTCTCCCGCGGCAACGAGCAAAGGAGCATCGGGTGGCGGAGAGGGCGGAATCGTGCCAGTAACAGGCTGTGGCTTCGTCGCGACCTGCTTCGGAGGCGCGGCGGGCGCCGCACCCTTTTGCGGCGCCGCTTGGGGCGTCGTGCCAGTCACACTCTGCTCCTGCGCCAAAACCACTGTCGGAACTTCCACAATCTTCGTCGCCGACACCTTCATACCCTTCCTCAAGGCGAAAGCGTCGACCATTTGGCCGTCGACGTTGAATTTTTGATTCTTAGGGATCTTGAACTCCTGGTTGGTGTTGTCTTCCAGTGTCAGGATCACTGACCTTGGCGGATTGACATGCCAGACCTTGCCTGTCACGGTCTGGATTGTGGTGACGATCATAGGAGTTTCTGTCGTAGTGATCGTACGCTGGAGCTTCATGCCCGGCTTCAAGTCGTGGACGCCAAGCTGTTTCCCATCAACCGTGGCTCGGGCAGACTCCGGGACATCCGGAAAATGCCGGAAAGTGCCATCTTCCATTTTCACGATCAAATCGTTACCGTTCACAGCGTAAACTTCGCCGCGGTTGACCGTAACGTTGTAGCGGGTTTCGCCCGCCGTCGTCGTTGTTGCCGTCTGGACCTGCGCGCCGGTTTGAACAGCAAATGCAAGACCGAGCGTTCCGGTAACGAGCAAGAGTCCCTTCTTAATCCAACTGGCACCAAGCTTCATGGTCTATCCTCCGTGAACTCAATTCCTCGGCCCAACCTCGAATATGTACTTAACTCCATTCAGTGCATGTATGTCGACTGGGAAAATAGCTAGTCAGTCCTAACGAAACATTGGTAATTGGGGTAGGGGGATCTGGATCAGCGACATCGGAGCCTCCCGCCCAAAGATACGAAAAGAAACGCCCGGAACTTCAAATAGGTATGTTATTAGGTCAGCCGAGTTGCGCGTAAACACTCTCAGGTGAACTGATTGGCCGCGTGCGGCTGAATCAGGCAACTTCACGATCGCTTTGCCGAATGATTCTCGGCTGGCGCCAACAGGCCGATGCACTTATTGAACATGAGTTGAGACCCGAAGTGGGGATTAGTAATAGAAAACGCGCTTGGATTGATTAACAAATGGATCGCCATAATTACAACCGAGTGCGCCTTACGCTTGATTCGCATAGGACGCCGAACCTACTTGGATTGAAGAAATAAAGGCCGGGATCGCTCCCGGCCTTTTGAGTTGTGGAATGAGGATGAGGTTACGCGTTCACCGACTCTGTCGGTGCCGCTGCCTTGCGCTCCGCTGCAGTCTGTCCAAGCTCGGCCGCCAGCTTCTCGGTCGTGAAGGCTTCGATCAAGTCGCCGACCTGGATGTCCTTGAAGTTCCCCAGATCGATACCGCACTCGACACCCTGCCGCACCTCGGACGCATCGTCCTTGAAACGCTTCAGCGAGGAGATCTTGCCCTTCCACTGTTCCTCACCGTTACGCACCACGCGAACCTGCGCATCGCGCCGGATGAGACCATCGCGAACGATGCAGCCGGCGATCTGCCCGACCTTCGTGATCTTGAAGACATTGAGCACCTCGGCCCGTCCAAGGTAGTTCTCCTTGAACACCGGCTCCAGCAGCCCGTACATCGCCTTCGTAATCTCGTCCTGCAGCTCGTAGATGATCGAGTGGATACGGATCTCCACGTTCTCGCGCTCGGCGATCTCGGCGGCCTTGCGATCCGGCCGCACGTTGAAGCCGATGACGACCGCGTTTGATGCCGAAGCCAGCAGAACGTCGGACTCGGTGATCGCGCCCACGCCTGCACGCAGCACCCGTACCCGCACCTTCTCGGTCGACATCTTCTCCAGAGAATCGGCCAGTACCTCGACCGAGCCCTGCACGTCGCCCTTCAGGATCAGGTTCAGATCCTTCATGCCGGCCTGCTTGATCTGCTCTGCCAGGCCCTCGAGCGAGACACGCGAGCTCTTCGCCAGCTGCGCCTCGCGTTCCTTCATCTTGCGGTACTGCGCAATGCCCTTGGCCTTGTCGCGGTCCGCCATGACCAGGAAGGTATCGCCAGCGTCAGGCATGCTTTCCAGACCAAGAATCTCGACCGGAGTCGAAGGCCCAGCTTCCGCAATGGCGCGTCCACGATCGTCGAACATGGCGCGAACCTTGCCGAAGGTGTTGCCGACGATATAACTGTCGCCGATCCGCAACGTTCCGTTCTGTACCAGGATGCTGGCTACAGCGCCGCGTCCGCGATCGAGCTTCGCTTCGATGACGGTTCCCACGGCTGGACGATCCGGCTGCGACTTCTGCTCGTTCACATCGGCCACCAGGCAGATCATCTCTTCCAGGCGGTCCAGGTTGATGCGCTTCTTCGCCGAGACCTCGACGTACTCCACGTCGCCGCCCCATCCGGTCAGCTGCAGGCCGCGTTCGCCCAGCTGCTGCTTGATGCGGTCCGGATTCGCCTCCGGTTTATCGATCTTGTTGATCGCCACGATAATCGGCACATTCGCAGCCTTCGCGTGGTCGATTGCCTCGAGCGTCTGTGGCATCACTCCATCATCGGCGGCGACCACGATGACGACGATATCCGTCACCTTCGCGCCGCGCGCGCGCATACGGGTAAACGCCTCGTGACCCGGGGTATCCAGGAACACGATCTCGCGCCCGAACGCCGGAGAATCCGGCTTGGTTACATGCACCTTGTAAGCGCCGATGTGCTGCGTGATTCCGCCCGCTTCGCCTGCGGCCACATCCGTCTGGCGGATCGCGTCGAGCAGCGAAGTCTTTCCGTGATCGACGTGGCCCATGACGGTCACCACCGGCGAGCGAACCACCTCCGTCATGCCGGTCGTGTCCTCGAGGAACCCTTCGATTGCCTCGTTCTCCAGTTGCTCTTCGACCGTGATGATGGTGGCATCCGCGCCGAACTGACGTGCCACATCCTTAACCAGCTCACCTTCCAGCGACTGGTTCACTGTGACGAACACACCACGCATCAGCAGGGTGGCGATCAGGTCCTTGCCACGAATATCCAGCTTCTCCGCCAGATCCTTCACGCTGATTCCCTCCGTCACCGTGATGGTGCGGGTAATCGGCAGTGGCTGCTGCGGAATCTGCGCCCCGCCAAAACGCGGCGGAGGAGCAAAGCCCTTCATCGGGCCTTCCTTCGTCTTCTCGTAACGCTGACCGCCACGGCCGCGTGGCGCAGGCCTTCCAGCCGGCCGTCCGGCAGGAGCCTCACCCCCCGGCCCGGGCAGAAGACCACCAGGCGCCGCGCCACCAGGACGAGGTCCGCCAAATCCCGGACGTGCGGCGAACCCAGGCCGTGCACCACCAGGTCCAGCGAATCCCGGACGGCCGCCCGGACCGCCAGGTCCTCCCGGTCCACCGGGGAAGGTACGCGTCGGGTGCATCGGGCGTCTCGCGCCCGGAGGAAGAGGAGAACGTCCACCAGGACCGCCGGGGCCACCAGATCCGCCGGGACCGCCGCCTTGAGTACGCGGACGCTCGAAGATCGGACGATTGCGCGGCGGAGCGCCGGGTGCAGGGGGCGGAGCCGTATAGATCGGACGAGGACCCGTCTGCGGCATGATGACGCGCCGAGCCGGTGCGGCAGGTGCCGCCGGAACTGCCGGAGCTGTAGGAGCTACAGATCCCGTAGGTGCTGCTGCCGGGGCTGCAGGTGCTGTTGAATCAGCAGGTGCCGGTGCGGCAGCGACGGGCGTCGCAGGAGGCGTCGCTTGTGAATCCGCGGCCACTGGCGGAGGCGCTGGAGCCGCTGGAGCCGCAGATACAGGCTGCTCAGCTACCGGAGTAGCAGGCACAGCAGGCGGTGCCGGAGCGGCCGCTGGCTTCGGTGCGACTGCTGTCGGCGGCGGCGCTGCCGGCGGGACCGGGCGCTGTGCGGGCGGTGCTACCGAAGCGGCACTGGCATGAGGCGTCGTAAAGACTGGACGAGCAACCACAGGGCCCGCTGGCGGCCTGCTTGCAATCGCCGGGGCTGCAGGCGGAGGAGCAACGATATTCGCCTGCTGACGCGGCAGAGGAACAATCCTGCGTGGTCCTGTCGCAGCGGCCGCAGATGTCTGCGGCGTGGTTGCCGCCGCGGCCATCGTGGGCACCGTCGCTGGCCGCGGCGGGGTTACTGCCACGGTGGCGACAGGAGGAACGACCGCCGGCCGTGGTACGACGGGCGGCGCTGATCTAGCGGCGGCCTCGGCCTGCTTCCGCTCCAGGATCGCTTTGAGCGCGTCGCCAGGCTTCGATACCTTCGAGAGATCAAACCTCGGCCTCTCTGCCCCCTGTCTCGCTGCTCCACTGCCCGCACGGCTGCCGCCTGTAAGATACCCGCGGACCTTTTCGGCCTCATCGGCCTCGATCGAGCTGGAGTGGGTCTTCTTTTCTGTCACGCCGACCGCTGTCAGCGCGTCCAGAATCGATTTGCTCTTCACTTCCAATTCGCGTGCCAGATCGTTGATTCGAACTTTGTTCATCCGTTCCTTTTTTTCGCTTCCCTCACGCCCTTAGCTGCTCATATCGGCCTCTTCGAGGTAGGAATTGTGGTTATATCTATTATCTCTGAAGTTGCTGCACCCGCGGTGCAGCGCCTGTCCGCCGCGATTAGCCACGGTCTCGCCCATCGTCGATGCCTTCATCGGAGAAGTCCTGAGCCTCATTGACCAGTGTGTCCACCGAGTCGTTATTCAACTCAATCCGCTCCTCTCTGGCATCTGCTTCACTGAAGGCGTCCGAATCGGAGGCCTCATCCTCGGCCGCTGCAATATCTTCGGTCGAAATCCCGTTCACCTCTTTTGCAAGGCCCTCTCCTGCTTCGCTGGCAAGAATCTCTTCCGGTGTCTTCTCCATGGAGCCCTCCTCTGCGGCAGCCGAAACCTCGGCTACTGCTGGCCGCACCTCGCCCTCTTCGTACTGTCCGAAGTAGTGGCGAACCGCAACCGAGATCTTTTCGACTGTCTTCTCTCCAATGCCCGGAACCTCTTCTAGCTGCTCCGGTGTCATATCCGCCAGCGTCTCGACCGTAGTAATGCCCGCAGCGATCAGCTTCTCGAGAATCGTCTCGCCCAGCTCCGTCACCTGCTCGATCGGGGTGGAAGGTCCGCCGCTCATGGCCTGCATCTGCTGCTCGACCTCCTGGCGCTTCTCCTCTTCGCTCTTGATATCGATCTTCCACTGCAGCAGCTTCGCCGCCAGCCTGACGTTCTGGCCCTTCTTGCCGATCGCCAGCGACAGCTGGGTATCGTCGACGATCACCTCGATCTGCTTCTCCCCCAGATCCGTAATCGACACGCGGCTCACCTTCGCCGGCTGCAGCGCCTTCTCGGCAAACGTCGTAATCTCGTCCGAATATTCGATGATGTCGATCTTCTCGCCGCGCAGCTCGCGGATGATCGACTGCACACGCATGCCCTTCATGCCGACGCACGCGCCAACCGGATCGACGTCCTTATCGCGGCTCTGCACCGCAATCTTCGTGCGCTCTCCTGCCTCGCGGGCAATCGCCTTGATGCTCACTGTACCGTCGTAGATCTCCGGAACCTCGCTCTGGAACAGGTTCTGTACCAGTGTCGGTGCTGCCCGCGACACGATCACCTGCGGTCCCTTCGCGGCGCGGTCTACGCGCAGAAGAACCACGCGCACCCGCTCGCCGATCGCAAACTGCTCAAGACGGCTCTGCTCCCGCTTCGGCATCCTCGCCTCGGCCTTGCCCAGGTCGAAGATCACATCCATCGGCTCCAGCCGCTTCACCGTCGCCGTCAGTACTTCGCCGGCGCGGTGGTTGTACTCGTTGAACACCGTGTCGCGCTCGGCCTCACGAACTTTCTGGAAGATCACCTGCTTGGCCATCTGCGCCGCAATCCGGCCCAGCGGAGTCGTGTCCTTGTAAAATCTCAGCTCCGCACCGATCTCCACCTCCGGAGCCAGCGCACGCGCCTGCTCCAGGGTCATCTGGTTGACCTCGTCCTCGACCTGCTCCGGACCCTCGACGACCGTCTTGAACACATAGGCGCGAATCTCTCCGCTCTCGCGGTCCATCTCGGCGCGCATGTTCTCCTGCGTCTTGTAGTACTTCCTCGTCGCCAGCGCGATCGCATCCTCCACGGCGCCTACCACCACGCCCGGATCGATTCCCTTATCGCGGCTCAACAGCTCAATCGACTGATACAAAGCACTTGCCATCGTCATTTGTCCTTCATGGTCCCTGTGGACTCTCGTCCAGGAGCCGTTACTCTTTCCTGTTTTCTTCTGATGCGTCGGCGAGGCTAAAACTCAGCCACCACCTGCGCCTTCTCCACATTCGCAAGCGGAATCTCTACCACCGTCGCAGTCGCCGCCTTCTTGGCCTTGCCCTTCTGCTTGACTGCGGACAGGTCCAGTGTCAGCACATCTCCGGCAAATTCCGTCAATCGCCCCTGCCATTGCCGGTTGTTGTTCACCGGCGTAAAGGTCTGCACCTTCACCAGGCTTCCCGTAAACCGCGCATAGTCCGACGGACGGTACAGCTTCCTCTCCAGCCCCGGGCTCGAAACCTCGAGCGTGTATTCGGTTCCCGGCATCAGGTCTTCGACATCCAGAACCGTACCGAAGTCCTGCGCGAACATCGCGCAATCTTCATGCGTTACGCCCGACAGCATCTCCACCGGAATCCCCTTCGGCAGCACGACTTCTTCCGTGCTCTCTTCCGCCGCCCGGGCTGCCAGCTTTGCCCGCTCTTCAGCATTCTTCTCAATGAACACCCGAAGCGTACGAAACTTCCCGCCGCCGCCCTGAAACTCCAGGTCCACCACCTCCAGGTGGTGAGAAGCAGCAACGCGGTCCGCCGTCGCCCGTATTGTGTCCAGATTCAGCGCCATAATGATTCTTTCTGCTGCCTGTCCCGCGCCTCCGCAAAACCCCTGCGCAAGGCATATTTCAGAGCAAATAAAAAGTGGGCTGTAGCCCACTCATCTCTTCCGTCCTTTACCGGTGCGTTCACGGCTTCTTGCGGACAACGGAAAAAACGCTGCAATCCGTATGATACATCCGCGTTCGCGAGTTTACAAACCGTTTTGCGGTTCACCCTCCGCTCCCGCGCGACCTCCTGCCACTCCCGCAACATCGAATCGCATGCTCTCGAGACCCGCTTTTCCCATAGGTAACCCCTGCAAGGCGTGGTATACCTACATTTCCGGCCCCCCCAAAAAACTAAAGATCAGGGTACTTCGATGCGAGATCGATCGACCTCTGTTTGGAAAGAAAGCCCATTCCTGCTTTTTGGCCTGGTATTTCTGGTCAGCGCCTGCTTCAAGCTCCTCCTGCTTGGCTCACGTGAGCTGTGGCTGGACGAGACCTACTCCGCCTTCACCACCCATCTCGGCTTCCGTCAGCTCCTTCACTTCACTGCCGGCGACGTCCACCCTCCACTCTTCTCCGTTCTTCTCTGGATCTGGGTCCGCCTCGTCGGCGAGACACAAACCCACCTCCGGCTCTTCAGCGTCCTCCTCAACATCGGCAGCATGGCCGCAATGTTCCTTCTCGCCCGCAGAATTCTCGGCACGCGGTTCGGAGTCCTCGCTTCTATCCTCTTCGCCTTCTCTCCTATGTTGTTCGTGTACTCGCTCGAAGTGCGCAACTACATGCTCTTCATCTTCGTCCTCATCGGCCTCCTCTCGGTTCATTGGGCCGTTACCCTCGAGCACAACCGCTCGAAGACCCTTCTCGTCGCTTATAGCCTCCTTGCGGCGGCTCTGTTCTACATCCACTACGTCGGGGTCTTCATTCTGCTGGGACTCTTCGCTCACTGGCTCTTCTGCTCCACCTTCGTCCGCGAACGGCTTACCGCCCTGGGCCTCACCACAGTCTTCACCCTTCTTCTTGTCGCTCCCGGTATTCCCCTCGCCCTCACCCAGTACCATCTCAAAATCCAGCTAGATCGCGAGCTGAAGCGCAGCAATCACGATCCTGGCGCTCTGTCCTATGGCCAGGAGATCACTGCCCACCACTCCCCGGTTGCCCTCGCCAAAAGCGTCGCCATCGTCGCCGGCTTCTATCCCGCGAAATCACCCGCCCTCTTCCTGCTCTGCGCCTTCCCCCTAGCCGTCACCCTCGCAGGCGTCGCCTTCCTCTGGCTCGTCCAAGGCGACCCGGTATGCCGTCTCCTCGGCTTCGTCAGCATGGGAATGACCGTGGGAGTGCTCCTGCTTCATCTTGGCAATACCCGTTACATTCTTCCTTTGGTTCCTCTTCTCGTCCTGGCCATCGCTCGCGTCCTCCAGTACTGGACAGACTCCATCCGCTGGCACGCTCTCGGACTTGTCATGGCGGTCTGCGTCGTGTGCATCTACTGCGCCGGATTCTCGAGACAGGCGCTCCGCCCTCACGGACATCCCTGGCAGAACCTTGTCAATGCGCTGCAACGGAACTACCACCGCGGCGACAAGGTCGTCTTCGATGCCCTCTATGCCCAGGTCCCCTTCGACTACTACGCCCGGCACCAGAACTTTCAGCCCGAGGAGACCGGATTTCCCATCTCCATCTACGACTGGTGGACAAGGCAGAGCTTCGAAGGCTGGGGCGGCCCGGTCGTAAAGCAGCAGGATCTCAACCAGTTCGTCGCAACCGCGCCGCCCTCGAAGACCTTATGGGTCGTTCTCTACGAAACCTACTACTACGACCCGCATGAGGCCCTGCTGGAGCAACTTCGCCGACGCGGCCAGGTCACCGAGATCGACCTCCCGCCGGACCCCGACGCTCAGCCCTCAGAAGAAGACGGCCATCTCAGGCTGGTCCGCGTCTCCCTCCAGTGAACATTTCCCCGGAACATTAATGTCGCCCAGCTGAGATCATGGGTGCCGGGTGCCCCATTCATGCAGTCTCATCGCATGAGTGGGGCATTCGAGCGGAGCTCGAACCGCCGCGTTGAGGGCACGGCTCAACCGTGTCACAGAAAGTCATCCAGAAACGGCAGCTTCAGCTGTCCCGGAGCACCAACAAATCTGACGATCCCACCTCTAAATCGCCCAAAGCCTGCTCCAGAAATTCACCACCCCGCAAACCACCCGCCTTGCTGCATCGTTCTACCCTCACCTACAATCAAACATTAAATCTCCAGTGGCAATCTGCCTGTATCGGGCCTCACCCCGCTGGAGATCAAAACGACATGATCAATCTCCCGATTCCCGAAGCCCTTACCTTCGACGACGTCCTCCTCGTACCTGCCTACAGCGAAGTTATCCCCACCCAGGTCAGCACCCAGACCCGGCTTACCCGGCGGATCACTCTCAACACGCCCCTCCTCTCGGCAGCCATGGATACCGTCACCGAGTCGCGCCTGGCCATCGCCATGGCGCAGCAGGGAGGCATGGGCGTCGTCCACCGCAATCTCACCATCGAGCAGCAGGCCGGCGAGATCGACAAGGTCAAGCGCTCCGAGTCCGGCATGATCGTCGATCCGGTCACCATCTCCCCCGAGGAGCCCATCGCCGCCGCACTCGACGTCATGCGCCGCTACAAGATCTCCGGCGTCCCGGTGACCAAGAACAGGAAGCTCGTCGGAATCCTCACCAACCGCGACCTCCGCTTTGTCTCCCGCACCGATATCCCCATCTCCGACGTGATGACCAAGGAAAATCTCATCACCGTCGCTGTGGGAACCACCCTCGAACAGGCCGAGCAGATCCTGCACCAGCACCGCGTCGAGAAACTCCTCGTCGTCAACGACGACTACGAGCTCAAGGGCCTCATCACCGTCAAGGACATCCAGAAGAAGCTCAAGTACCCCAACGCCTCCAAGGATTCCCAGGGCCGCCTCCGCGTCGCCGGAGCCATCGGTGCCACGGGAGACTTCCTCGAGCGCGCCGAGGAGCTTGTCAACGCCCGCGTCGATGCCCTCGCCATCGACTCCGCCCACGGCCACTCCTCTCGCGTCCTCGAGGCCGTTCGGGAGGCCAAGCGCAAATTCCCTGAGATGGACGTCCTCGCCGGCAACGTCGCCACCTACGAAGGAGCCCTCGCGCTGATCAAGGCAGGCGCAGACGCCGTCAAGGTCGGCATCGGGCCCGGCTCCATCTGCACCACCCGAATGGTCACCGGTGCGGGAATGCCCCAGATCACCGCCATCTCCGAAGCGTATCGCGCCG
Source organism: Edaphobacter modestus (assembly GCF_004217555.1). Classification (GTDB taxonomy): domain Bacteria; phylum Acidobacteriota; class Terriglobia; order Terriglobales; family Acidobacteriaceae; genus Edaphobacter; species Edaphobacter modestus. Next base: position 2,372,168 of record NZ_SHKW01000001.1, on the reverse strand, counting down.
GTCGCGAGAACGATATCCCCATCATCGCCGACGGTGGCATCAAGTACTCGGGCGACGTCACCAAGGCCATCGCCGCAGGCGCTTCCGTCGTCATGATGGGCTCGCTCTTCGCCGGCGTCGATGAATCTCCCGGCGAAACCATTCTGTATCAGGGCCGAAGCTTCAAAGCCTATCGAGGCATGGGCTCCTTGTCCGCCATGGCCCAGGGCTCCGGCGAGCGCTACTTCCAGGGCAAGGACGACATCTCCGACGCCTCGACCGAACGCCCCAACCTGACCGCCCGCGAGACCTCCAGCTCCAACCGCCTCGCAAAGTTTGTCCCCGAAGGCATCGAAGGCCGAGTCCCGCATCGCGGTCCTCTCGAAGGCATGGTCTATCAGCTCGTCGGCGGACTCCGCTCCGGCATGGGCTATCTCGGCTGCTCAACCATCGAGGAGCTCCAGCAGAACGCCCGCTTCATCCGTATCTCCGGTGCCGGCCTCCGCGAAAGTCATGTCCACGACGTCATCATCACCCGCGAGGCTCCGAACTACCACGTCGAATAAACGGCAGACGAAAGCGCAAAGCTAAAAGAGTAAAGTGCCGGGTGCCCCATTCCTGCGGCCTCATCGCATGAGTGGGACATTCACGCAAAGCGCGAACCTGCCCGATACCCGAAAAACGTGTCATCCTGAGCGAAGGGGTTCGCGTATTTTGCGAACCACGCAGTCGAAGGACCTGCGGTTGCTTTTGTCGTTGCTTTTCGAGTCCTCAAACTTCACCAAACATCTCATGCCGGGTGCTGGGTGCCCCATTCATGCGGTCTCATCGCATGAGTGGGACATTCGCGCAAAAGCGCGAACCTGCCCGATACCCGAAAAACGTGTCATCCTGAGCGGAGTGGTTCGCGCATTTTGCGAACCACGCAGTCGAAGGACCTGCGTTCCTTTTGCCGTTGCTTTTCCAGTCCCCGAACCTCACCAAACATCTTTATCCGCCGGCCCTACTCTTCGCTCAAATCCACCCATCGGGTGCCCCATTCATGCAGTCTCATCGCATGAGTGGGCCATTCGAGCGAAGCTCGAACCCTGCAGACCCGCGCTCGAAAACCCTGTCAAGCCCCAACCCCCTGAAAATCCAACAAAACAAACCACATCCATTTGCCGATTAGTTTCTCTCCATCTTCTAGAATAGTTACAGAAGCGAACAGACGGAGGGTTCGGAGGAGTGACTCTAACCCTACAAAAATCAATATTTTATGGGTTAAACCCCATGTAATCAATATTTTAGATGCTTAAAATTAAATAAGTGTAACAAAATAAACATCTTACTCAATCATATCCGGGGGGGGGTCTTAACTGCGTATCCAGCTAGAGGAGTTCCGAGAGAGGGTCATGGCGTCGAAGCGATGCCGCACTCCAAACCCCATATCGTCATAGAGCGCGACTGCAGGCTTGTTGGACTCCGTCACCGTCAGGGTGATCGCCGAGGTCCCCGATCGCTTCAGCTTGTGCGCCGCATGATTCAGCAGAAACCGGCCCAGGGCGCGGCCGCGTTGCGAAGGTGCGACGCAGAGCTGGGTAATGTGAGCGACATCCGGCGCTACCCGGGAGCACAGAATCATTCCCGCAAGCCTTCCGGTCTCCCGCTCCCTCAGCAGCCAGGACTGGTGTTCTTCAAAGACGCCGCACCCCGGAAAGCGCACGATGTTGTGCAGAAAGCGCAGCGAGCCGTGCAGCGAGCAGTACTGGTCGTTGATCTCTGCGTCGATGTGTCCGCGATACGCCGCATGGATCAGCTCCGCTGCCGCCTGGTAGTAAAGCGACGACCATGGAATCAGCTCCACGCCTTCGATTCGCTCCCGCGGGAGCGAGCCTCTTCCCGGGAGGGAAAGATCGAGCTCCATGAAGAGCCTCGGATGCCGGACGAACCCCGCAGCCAGAAAGCTGTCCGTGATCGCGCCCGCATCGTAAAGCAGCAGCTGTGACTCCACGCGGCCAATGTTCGAAGAGTGAAGAAGAAGGTCCAGCAGCCTTCGCAGCAGCGCATCGGTAACCTGCAGGTTCTGTTCCGGGTTCGAGGCAAACGCGAAAGCATCGCCTACAACGGCCTTATTACCCTCGTACACACAGAACGTGTAACCGGCGATCTTGCCGCGGTCCAGCGCGACAAAGCCTGGAAGAATGCGGGAGTCGAGATACTGCAGCAGAAGCTCGGTCGAGCTTCTGTAGTCCCACCGCAGTCTCTCCTGCCACAACTCCGCCTCCGCCTCCAGCAGAGGTCGAAGCTGGCGCGCCGAGAACTGTCTCAGGTCCAGCAGCTCGAGTTGGGTGGCAACCGCCATCTTCAAAGAAACTACGCCGCCCACGCGGCGAAAGTCTCCGTTGAGCTTACAGAATTTTTCTCGCGTGCGGCGCGCAATCCTTAAACCGGGACTCCTTCTCGTCAGGGACGAGCCGAAACTCGATAGACTTCCAGGCCCTGCGAGTCATACAGAAACAGAGGAGTATAGATCCGTCCGTCAAGATAGTGCTCCAGCGCCGCCGGGTCCTTGGTGGGGATCACCAGCAGATGCTCCTCCGCCGGAACGCCGTCCTTGTCATAGTGAACCGTGGCTTCGTTGCGATAGAAGGCGATCCCATAGTCCAGATCGCGCCTGACTTGCTCGACGGCGACGATCTTCACGTCCGGAGCTTTCTGCGCCATCTCCCGCGCCAGCGGCCGAGCCGAATAGTTGATATCCAGGTCTCTGCCGTGGAAGCCCAGCAGGAACACCAGTGTCGCCAGCACCGGCAGCAGCGTCGCGTTCGCAATCTGCGAAACTCCCCAGCGCCGGACGACCAGGAAGACAAACAGCGCAAAGCCGAGCGCCGCGCCTCCCGCAGCCATCAGCCAGGTCGTCGAAGGCACCAGCGTCTCGTACTTCATGTGTTGGGGAGCCAGCGTCAGAACGAAGACGAGCACCGCGCAGGTGGCCGCGTGACCCCACAACAGCCAGCGCGGAAGACCGCAACGGCGAACGCGGTTCAGATAGTCGGCAGTGAGAATCGTGAGAGGAGGAATCGAGGGAAGGATGTAACCGGGAAGCTTGGAACCGGAAAACGAAAAGAAAACAATAGGGAACAACGCCCACAGGACCAGGAACTCGGGGAACGCATCCCCGGCGCGCGTATGTCCCAGGTAACGCCTCGGATTGTGTCGCACCTTCCACTCCGCGATCGAAACCTCGATCGAGTCGATCAGGGCGCGGCCCGCGATCACGGTCCATGGCATCAAGCCGATGATCAGGACGGCAAGGTAGTACCAGAAGGGCTGATGGTGCTGGTAGCGATTCGATGCGAAGCGCTCCAGGTTGTGTTCCTTGAAGAAGACCCGGAAGAACGTCGGATTATGATGCTGCACCGCGAGAAACCATGGCAGCACCATCACAAGATAGAGCGTCACGCCAGGCAGCCAGATCGTCCTGCGCAGCAGGGACCATTCGCGCCGCAGCCCGGCGAAGAGCACTATGATCGCCAGCGCGAGGAACGGAGCTACAGGACCTTTGGCCAGGGTCGCGGCCGCGCCAAAGAAATACAGGTCGAACAGCCAGAACTTTTTGCCGGTCTCATACCATGCGTACCACCCGAGCATGCCGATGCAGAACGGCGCCGCAAGCTGCATATCGGTGGAGGCTCCTCGAGCGAAGCTGACGATAGCCACACAGGAGGTAGTAATCAGCGCGGCGTCGAGATGGCCTCCGGGCCGGAATCGTCGCATATGCAGAAAGATCAGGACGATCAGCGCAAACGTCGCGGTGGAGGAGGGCAGACGGGCTGACCAGTCCGAGACTCCGAACTCTTTGAAGAAACCCATGGCGCGCCAGTAATAGAGCGCCGGCTTTTCCAGCCATGGCTGGCCGTAAAGAATTGGAGTTACTGTTCCTCCCGCCAGACAGTGATAGGAGGCTTCAAGATCCCGGAGGCGGAGGCTGCGAGGAACGATCTTCGCGTTGACGGCATGGCATGCCTCCGAGTGCGCCTCGAGCATTTCGCGAGCGACCTGCGCGTATCGAGGCTCGTCCGCGCCGACCAGGCCCAGCTGATCTCCCCCGAAGGAGGGGATCAGGCCATAGAGGAGAAGAAAGCCGCTTACCAGGGTGAGGAGAAACATCTCGCGAGGGAGAGCGGTACCCGGACGATTCCAGAGATGGGAGAGCCAGCCGTGCGATCCGCGCGCGGCCCGTGCGCTGTGCCCGGTGGATTGTTTCGAATCAATCATTTCGGAAGTTCAGGCGAGACAAAGCTAACAGAGTCCTGTACGGAGTTGATGAAGGATGCGCTCGGTCGCCGCGGTAAGCGGCCCATCCAGTGTGCATCCGCTGGCGCTGCGATGGCCTCCGCCACCAAAACTCTCGGCGATGAGGGCGACGTCAACCTTGCCCTTGCTGCGGATACTCAGGCGATACTGGTCGACCGAAGGAAGCTCGCGAAGAAAGACTGCCGACTCCACTCCGGCGATGCTGATGAGGTAGTTCACCACGCCTTCACAGTCCTCGGCTCCTGCTCCAGCACGGTCCATATCCCTGGTCGTGACCCAGCTCCAGGCCAGGGGGCCTTCCGTGTGGAGATTGGAGAGAGCTGTGCCAAGCAGGCGAATCTTGCTCTCGGGGTTGGAGAAGTAGATGTCCCGGGCGATCTGGCTTGGATTCGCTCCGTGGGCGGCAAGATCGTGAGCCAGGGCGAAGGTCTCCGCGGTGGTGGTGGAATACGTAAACGAGCCCGTATCGGAGACGATCGCAGTGTACAGGCAGGTCGCCATGGTTGGAGTAATTTTGACTCCCGCCGCGACTGCAAGCCGATAGACCATGGCTGCGACCGCGCAGGCATCTTCATCAATCCAGTTGAAAACGCCGAACGGGCGGCCGCTGGCGTGATGGTCGATATTGATGAGGCAGCGCCCCTCCAGCCCGGCCAGCCCGGTCCGCGGAATGCCGTCGCACTCAAGCAGGATCGCGGGGGTCGAAAGATCCGGCTCCGCCTCGCGCGCGTCCAGGCTGAAGTGGATGCGATCCAGATTCGGCATGGTGCGGTAGATCATGGGAACTTCGTCGGCGAGCACAACGATGCATTCGCGGTCGAGTTGATCGAGAATCTCGGCCAGCGCCAGGACGGAGCCAATGGCGTCACCATCTGGACGTGCATGCGAGGTGACCAGAAAGCGAGGGTGTGAGCGAAATCTCTCCAGGAGATTGCTAATGGTCGCTTCAATTTTCATGAGTGGGTCGTTGCCTGCGAGGATTCCACATCCGCGGAGGCCTGCTTCCTTTCCCGTTTCCGAATCCGGCTGAGAAGCTCGTCCATTCGCCCGGTCATCTTTTCGGATCGATCGATTGCGAAGGTGAGATCAGGAACGTGGCGAACCCCCATCCGTTCCCGAAGCTGGGATCGGATATAGGCCCGCGCGGTCATAAGGCCGGCGAGCGTAGACTCTTCCTCTTGTTCATTGCCGTGAACTGCTACATAGATGCGGGCTGACTTTCCCCCCGGCGCGAGCACGACATCGGTGACATAGCTGGGAGCGATCCGGGGATCCGATAGCTCTCCTTCGAGCATCGCTCCAATCTCTTCGGAGAAGGTATTGGCGACGCGGTTGCGGTGATGGGCTCGGGCTCGTTGTTCTGGCATACTGTTTTGCCTTAGTGAACTGGTTAGGTTATCAGAGTCGTGCGCGTATATCTAACGATAAATGGTGGAATTCAGGTACGGTTTCGTGGATATTCGGGTTTAATCCGATACAAACTCAGCATAAGAATCGATTATTTCCGCGCCCATCGACTGTGTGAAGCGATGGGCGGCCAGGTCGATCTGCTGCAGCTGCCCGGTGAGGTAGCTGCGGGAGCCAGAGATGACCGCAATCCCCAGCGTTGCGCGATTCCATACTTCCCCCGTGTCCAGCTCGGCGATGGCGAGGTTGAATGCATGGCGCAACCGGTCCCTGAGCGAACGAACAACCTGTCTGCGGTCTTTGAGAGACTGAGCATGAGGAATCTCGATCTCGAGGGTGAGTCTGGCAATAGGCACAGTAGAGAGTCGGGCCGACCCTGCTAGAAGTGAATCACAAATCCGAAGCCGGGCTCGATGGTCCAGGTCTGTTGCTGGATGGTAAGGAAGTTCTGACCGAAGTCCGGAGCCTTGAAGAAGGCCTGGCGGAATTGGGCTCGAAGTCCGAAGTGGGGTGTCAGCTCCTTTTCAACTCCAACGGAGTAGTAGTAGGTCATGCGAGCCTGGCTGTTCAGACTCTGACCGCCCAAAGGAGTGGGACGAAAGGCGGTCGATCCAGCTCCAACCGCGATGAAAGGCTTCGCTCCCAGGAACTCGCGGTTGGGATGGATGACGTAGCCCAGTGAGTACTCGCTGGCATTATTCTGGACGCCGCCGGCGAAGTACTGGTTGGGAACCTGGGCGTTGGTGGTATTGGAGAAGTTCTGAGTGTAACGGGCATAGGTGTAGTTGAATTCGCCGCCCACGTAGGCGGACTTGGTGTATCGGACGGTGACTAGGGCTCCGAGGGTGGAACCGGCTTGCTGATCAAGCGTTACGCCCTGATAGTTGGTTCCGGAGACATCCTTGGTGAAGGAGCCGATGCCGCTGACGGCGATATCGAGTCTGGAGAGATGCTTGTCGAGGGTGGGATTGCCGCTGGTGGCCTGGGCACCGGCCGTGCTGGCTGCGAAGATTGCAAAGAGGCAAAAGAAGAGGCTCCACACACGCTGTGGGCGAGACACGATCGACATCAGCAAAGAACTCCCTTGAAACGAAAAGTGTTGCCTCTCCAGTCTACTCTGGATTGTTCGTGCGCGGGCTATCCGGTCCCTTTGGAGACACACGGCTCGACCAGGAGGACGAGCCCCTCGATCGCCTTCACAAGGACGGTCGACCCGTCGGGTGGGAAAGAGCCTCCTGGCTGGACGAGCCGGGCTTCCCAGAGCTCGCCGCGAATTTCGACCTGGAAGTCGCTGCTGGCGGGAGTGTCGGCAAGATGTGGGCAAACGACTGCGACGGCTCCGATCATGGCCTGGGGACCGGTAAGAACTTTGCTTCGCCGGGCCCGCAGTGCGATCCAGGCAAGCGCGAAGGAGATGCCCCCAAATGCGAGCCCCGTAGCGATAGCGATGGAGATGTGAACGCGCTGCTCGGGAATGGGGCCGTCTACCAGGGTTGCCAGTCCGACGATGAGGCTGACGGTTCCGGCGAGGCCGAGGACGCCATGGCTGGGGAAGTTGGCCTCCAGGACGAAGAGGATGAGCGCAGCCAGCAGCAGAAAGACCGCGGTGTGATGAATGGGAAGGAGATTGAACCCGAAGAAGGCGAGCAGGACGAGGAGCGTGCCGACGGCCCCGGGGACGATGGTTCCGGGAACATTGAATTCGAGATAGATCAGCAGTGCTCCGAGGACGAGCACGAGGACGGCGAGATCGGGATTGGCCAGGCGGCTGAGGATGCGCTCGCGAAGCGAGGGCGCGACAAGCACGAAGGGAGCTCCGCGAAGGTGAAGCGTTTGGGTAGAGCCGTCGAAGCGTCGAATCTGTCTGCCATCGAGCGCGCGCAACAAGGCATTGTCGTCGGCGGCAGACAGGTCGATGAGGTTCAGCTTGAGAGCTTCTTCATCGCTGTACGATTTGGAGCTGCGCACCGCATCCTCGGCGGCCTGGGCGTTGTGCCCGCGACGAGAGACAAAGGAGCGAAGAAAGGCGATTGCGTCATTCTCGATCTTTTCCTTCAGGATGGGATCGATCTGGCGGCCTTCGATGGTTGGATGGGCGGCTCCGGCGTTGGTCCCGGGCGCCATTGCGGCGATATCAGCGGCTTCCAGCAGAAAAAAACCGGCTGAGCCAGCACGGCTTCCCGATGGGGAGACATAAACGATTACAGGCACCGGAGATCGTTCGATCGCGTGAACCATGACGCGCGTGGAGTTGAAGAGTCCCCCGGGAGTCCCCAGCGAAACGAGCACCGCGGATGCGTTGCGACGGGCCGCCTCGGCGAGTCCGCGTTCAAGGTAGCCGGCGGAGATCGGCTGGATGGTGTCGTGGAGGATGAGCTTGATGACTGGACCGGGCTGAGCGAATCCCGTCGCGAAGCTGCATAGAAGCAGGAGAAGGATTGCGAAACAGTTTTGCAGTTTGGTGGAGAAGGTTTCGGCGCGCTGTGGATTTGGATTCAGGTGTTGCCCCGGCAGCAAGGGCTGAGGGCTTCCCCGTGGATTGCTGCAGTGAGCGGAATGGGGAACGAGGATCATGGACGGGGTCACGGCAGGCTTTGCCCGCGTGCAGCGAGGGCCTGCTTCATGCCCAGGGCGGCGGTGTTGGTGGGTTCGAGCTTCAGGGCACGGGAGACATCGGCAGCCGAGGCCGCGGTTTGATTTCCGTTGAGTTCGAGGCGGGCGAGCACAAGATAGGCCGGGGCGTTGGGACTGAGCCTCAAAGAGAGCTGGGCCTCATCCCGGGCTGCCGTCAGATCTCCGCTTTGTTCGCGAACCTCTGCCAGACCGGCACGCGCAGACGCGCTGTGCTGGCTGGCGGCGAGTGCGGACTGAAATTCGCCCTCTGCCTCGGGGATGAGACCTTGGGCCAGATAGTCCCTGCCGAGTTGAACGTACTGTGTTGCCTGCTCGTCAGGAGGTAGCGCAGCCATACGAATGGCTCGCATCTGGTCAATCTGGAAGGCGGCCTGACGGAAGGATGCCTCCGAGTAGGTACGGCGGATCCGTTCGAGCGGCTCGAACGCCGGAGAAGGCGCGGATACGGCTGTCTTGAGGGTTGTGACGTTCTGGGTGGAGGGTGGCGGACCGCCATGTGCGATGTGGGCCTTCAGGCTGGAAGCGTCGGGATCAGCAGGACGAAGTTTGAGGGTAAGGTCAACTTCACGCTGGGCTCCGGGGGCGTCTCCCGCGCGGAAGAGGGCGACGGCCAGATTGTAGTGATAGTCCGCATCCTTGGGGTCGGCGGCGACTGCCCTTTGAAACAGAGCGGTTGCATTGTGCCCCTGGCGGCTGAGAGCGACGGCCTGATTGTTGATGACCTCGGGCAAGGGAAGGCGGCTGGCGACGAAGGCGAAGGCCTTTTCCGCCTCAGAATATCGACCGGAGTTGAACCGGGCGAGACCAAGGTAGAAGTTCGCCTCCAGGGAGCTGCGATCGTTGGAGGAGATCTGGCCCAGCGTGGCGGCGGCGTGATCGTAGTCGCGCTCGGTGTACTGAGTCTTTCCGAGAGCGAGGAGAGCCGCGGTATAACCGGGAGACTCCTTGACGGCGAGTTGCAGACGCCGGATTCGTTCCTCCGGTGCGGTCGCGCCGATGCCGCGGATGTAATTCTCAAAAGAGCTGAGCTTGATCTGTCCCGAGGCGGCGAGGAAGGTCTGCTGGGCCACGCTGAAGTGCGGATCGATGGATCTGGCGAGCTTCCATGCGATCGTGTTCTGCACGTCGAAGAGGCGTTGCAGGTCGTTGGAATCCTCAATCGGCGGAGACATTCGCAGCTCCTTGACTTCGAGGACCTGGGCCTGGACGGAGATTCGACCGTTCGCGACGTTGTAGCTTCCGATCACGACGTAGTTGGCATCGAGGGTCTGGGCGATACGGATGGTGGTGGCACGAGTGGGGCGGAAGTCAGCCGGGAAGCCGAGATGGTCGAGAGCGTACTGGCGGTCGTCGCGCGAGATGGTGAGGAAGCTTGCAGAGGAGAGCCGCTGATTGAGTGTGTCGGGGAAGGAGTCGCCGATCCAGCCGAGGTCGGCCTGGCCGGAGCGATTTTCAAAGGGAAGGACGAGGATGACGCGACCGGCTGGAGTGGAGGAATCGGGCCCCTGGCTATAGCCTGCGGGAGCTGAAAGGACGAGAAGAAAGAATGCGAAGAGGAGGCGATAGCCTCGAAATGCTGAACGGATTGAAGGAAACCTGCGCACAGGTTGAGTATAGAGCGTTACGTCCATGGCTTTGCCGGGAAGCGCTGCACGTCTGGTGGCTTTTCCGCTCTTGTATTGCGAGTTCACCTGCTTGCACTGGATGGAATCGAACACAAGACAGGATTCGGAAATGATGCGGGACGGAACACGATTGCGTTTCTGGACGACCGCGTGAAAGACATCATCGAAGGCGTGCGGGAGGCTGGCGACCTCGATCGAACAACGTTTCTCATTGTCTCGGACCATGGTCAACAGAGCGTGTTCAAGCATGTGAACGGGAGCGCTCTGCTTCGGCGGGCGGGATTGCAGGGCTCCTCGGGACACAGCCCGGCGTTCTGTATTCCCGAGGGAGGCTTCGCACTGATTTACCAGAGAGACGCAACGCCGGAATCGACAAAGGCCTTGAAGTCCGCGTTTCTCGGGCAGTCGGGGATACGGGCGGTTCTGACTCCGGCTGAGGCGGCGAAAGAGGGATTGCCGACGCCACCGGATGCCGATCAGGGACCCGATCTGCTGGTCTACGCAGCCAACGGTTTTGCCTTTGCGGACGATGCTTCCGCGGAGATTGTCACAGAGACCAAAGAAGTGGGAGCGCATGGTTATCCGAATACGGAGCCGCGGATGAAGGCGATCTTTATTGCCTCGGGAGCCGGAATCGCGAAAAAAGGCGAGATCCCGGAGTTCGACAACGTGGATGTGGCGCCAACGATCGCGCACCTGTTGAGGCTGCATCTGGAGGATATCTCCGGGAAAGAGTTGACCGCGATCTTCGCACAGCCAGGAAGAGACTGAAGGGCTGCCCTGATTCCTTAGGGCAGAGTCAGCGAGGCATTGACGGCACGGGGGAAGCGAAGGACGGCGGCCCACTCGCCTTTGCGCCGCGCCTGCCAGACGATCTCACCGTGAAGAAGCGCCGCGGCTTCGGAAGGCGAGAGATCGTGATGGAAGTCGAAGTATTTCGAATTGAGTCGGGTAGTTGCCTTGCCGAGGTTGAGCTGGTTTCGAGGGGGCTCCCACTTGGTCGAGAAGAGGAGAGCGGTGTCATATTCTCCGGGATCCTGCGCAGCGCGGGCCATCTGATCGATTGCGAAGTTCTGGAGAGAGACCACCTTGAGAGGCTTGCGAACGTAACCTAGCTCCGGCCGGGTAAGCTCGGCGCTTGCAGGCCATGCGGTGAGGACGGTCGCCTGAGGATAGCGGTTCTCAATGAGGGAGGCCGCCTGCTGATGCAGAACGATCATGTCGCGGTAGGTGAGATTGTCTTCGGGTGCGAACGCATAGGGTGGATTGATCCAGATGCCGGCCAGAAACCCGGCTCCGGTGAGTATGGCGAGCAACCACCAGTTTCTCAGATGGCGCTGCCAGACCGTAATACAGAGAAGCAGCACCAGGGGATACATCGGCAGCAGGTACCGAGTGAGCAGGGCGCCGCCGAGCACAGAGAAGGCAATCCAGTTGGCAATAAGAATCGAGAGGATGGCTGCGAGTGTGCGTCGCGGCAGTGCGTGAGTTGTCGACGGCTTGAGCGGAATAAAGAGAGTTGCGATGGCGCACACGACCGGAACATACATGTTCATATGCGTGGCCAGATGCAGGAAGCGGTGCCACAACGAGAGAAGAATGCGGAGGAGGTCCAGATTCGCGGTTGCGTTGTAGCGCAGGAACTCGGGATTGCCAAAGATGAAACCGGTTCGATGGCGATGATAGGCATACCACGCGACCAGAGGCAGCAGAGGAGAGAGAAGCGACGCGATCCAGAGGGCGTGCGAACGGCGCTGTGACGGGTTACGCGAGCGAAAGAGAAGAAATGCCTCGAACCCGGCGAGCGCAAGCGGCGTAACGATGGCGGTTTCCTTCGAGAGGGCGGCGAAGGAGAAGAGACCGGAGGTGAGGATCTGGTTTTCGGAGCGTGGCTCGAAGTAAAGCGCCAGAGCCCACAGCGTGAAGGCTGCGGCGAAGATATCGGCATGAGCGAGGGTGCTTTGCGCGAACCAGATTGGATAAACCGCTGTGAGGACCACCGTGGCGATGGCCACCGGGATGTTCCGCAGGGTCTTCGCGAGATGAAAGACCGCGACGAGCGCAGTGGCGGCAACCATGACGACGAGGGTACGGGTTCCGCTGACGACGAATCCGGAGACATGCCACCACGAGGCGAGCAGGATGGAAGGCAGGGGCGGATGGGCGTTGGAGAGCGTGGTCTGAGGAATCAGCGAGCCGGTACGAAAGAAGTCCCACGCGGCAGGAATGTAGTAGCCGGCCTCATCCCAGAAATAGGGGAGACGAAGCAGCGTCAGGTGGGAGAGATAGATTGCGGCAAAGAACAACGGAAAGAGCAGTCCCGTAGGAAGGTCGGCGGGAGCGCGGCGGGAGTCTTGAGACGATTGCACGCGCCTCTTAATGGACGGGACCGCCGGCCTGGGGAACCTGTTGATCGAGGGTAATTGTCCCGAAGGTCTGCTCATACTGGGCAAGATTGTGGCCCAGCACGTTGAGCAGGGCTTTGGCCTGTTGCGGGCTGAGATAGATTCCCTGAAAGTTTTTGACGGATAGTTCGTCGGGCGCGTCCTGGCTCATGGTTCCGAAGACGAGCAGAAAGTCCCATACGGACATGCGGACCTGGACACTGTTGGCGTACCCCTCGCGGTAGTCCGGAGTCGTAGAGAGGTTCAGCTTCGGTTCAGCGGGTTTCGACTGACTCATGCAAATCACTTTCTAAAAAGAGTTGGTGCGAAAGGGGGGACTTGAACCCCCACGGATTGCTCCGCCAGATCCTAAGTCTGGTGCGTCTGCCAATTTCGCCACTTTCGCAACTGGTGCTAAACGAATCAATCTTCAGCGTTTAGCGAATGCAGGTTCCTACTGTTCTTCGAGACTGCATCGACATTTGAATTGTACGGTCTTTCCTGAGTGTGCGATAGTCCCGGGAATCAATAGCCACCGTCAGCGAGGAAGGGGTGCTACTCGATCTCCTCTGCCGTTTCCGTCCATTCGACGGATCGGATCCAAGGGAATGCCCTTAAGTCCTCAACAAGTGCCTTCAGAACATTGGGATCACGAGTCGGCGATTCCAAAACCGCCTGAACGATTGAGGTATCCGTCTCCTCGACCTTCTCGGCGCGAATCTTGCTGAGCACAAGTAAACGTGCGGCGATGGCTCGAGTGACCTGATATTCCGCCTCTGTCTGGTGCTCGCTGTCGCAGAGCAGCCTTAGACGATACAGCGTATGAGTGTCCAGCATGGCGAGAGAGCGCTGGTCGATATAGCGAGAGAGCGGACGCAGGACCGAATTGATCGCGATCAGGAGCACGGTCACAAAGACCGCGTCGAACATCTCTCCTGCTCCGGCACAAGCTCCCACAGCAGCCGAACACCATAGAGTGGCTGCAGTGTTCAACCCGCGAACATTGCCGCCATCTTTCATGATGGCGCCTGCCCCCAGAAAGCCGACTCCAGAGACTACGTAAGCGATGACCTGAGTTGTTCCGGGCGCGATGGTCAGTCCGAGATCGACAAAGGCGGCTGCTCCAAAACAGACAAGCGTATTCGTTCTCAGTCCGGCCGCGCGTTGTCGCCATTGACGTTCTGCACCGATGCAAGCTCCCAGAACCAGGGCCACCAGGAGACGCGGAAAGCTCGGCTGATAGATCAGGGAGACTGAGTCCGACCACCAATGGAGCCAGGGATTTGTCAACGGATTTATCGGCACGGCTCTTTCATCGTAGATGCCTTATCCATAGTAAGGATAGGTCAAGAACGTGCGGTGGTTTTCAGACGAAATTTGTGACTAGCTGCTCGAGATATCTGGAAATCCCGGGAAGGTTACGGTACAGTGAATCCACAGATAAACGATCTGCAGTAGTTCTTCGCGATTGGCCAAGATGCCTCTCGGGCGAAGCTCCATCTCTTTTGACAATCCAACTTTCAATCTTCCCGACGATAAGGGGAGTTGATCGCAAATCCTTCCAGGGCGAGGTGTCTTTCGATGGGAATCACCAGGCGCGATTTTCTTATGCGTGTAGGGCAGGCTGGCGGGTACAGTGCTGCGTTCACAACCATGCAGTCGCTGGGACTGATGCCGATGAAGGCGACGGCTGCAGAGCCGATCGCAGCGGCAGCCGGAGCAGGCAAGGGAGTAAAGCTGGTCGTATTGGGCGGCGGAGTCGGTGGACTGGTGACAGCCTATGAGGCGAAGAAGCTGGGATACGACGTTACGCTGCTCGAAGCGCGGCATCGGCCCGGCGGAAGGGCCTGGAGCGCTCGAAATGGTGATGTGGTCGAGTTCGTCGATGGAACGAAGCAATCCATCAGTTGGAGTGAAGGACTCTATCAGAACATGGGACCTGCACGGCTTCCATCGGTGCATGGAACGATGCTTGGCTATTGCCGGGAACTGAAGGTTCCCCTCGAGGTTGAGGTCAACACGTCGCGCTCGTCGCTGCTGCAGAGCGACAAGATAAATGGCGGCAAGGCGATATGCCAGCGCAAGGCGATCAACGATACGCGCGGGCAGGTCAGCGAACTGCTGACAAAGGCAATTGCCGGCGGCGCACTCGACCAGGAACTGAGTACCGAGGATCGGCAGAAGATGGTCGACGTCCTGAAGATTTATGGTCCGCTCGATAAGAGTGGAAAGTATGTCGGCTCCGATCGCGCCGACATCAAGCGCTATCCCGGCGCCGGGCCCAAGACGATGATTGTTGATGATCATCCGCTTAGCGTTCATGAGTTACTGGATGCGAACTTCTGGAGCGCTGAGCTTTACGAGGAGGCGTGGGACTGGCAGGCAACGATGTTCCAGCCGGTGAATGGCATGCAGCAGATCTCTATCGCGCTCGCCAAGAGCCTGGGACCGGTCGTTGTTTACGACGCTCCGGTAACGGAGATTGCGAAGACGGCCAAGGGAGTCCGTGTGGGGTATGGCAACGGCAAACATATCGAGGCCGACTATGCGGTGTGCGCAATGCCCCTGACGATCCTCAAGAAGATCAAGGCCGATCTGGATCCGGCGCATCGTGCTGTGGTCGACCGCGGAGGCGCGTCGTACCGCGGTTCCTGTAAGGTGCCGTGGGAGTCGCGTCGGTTCTGGGAGACGGACTACAACATCTATGGTGGTCTCTCCTTCCTGTCTCAGGGGCCGAGCCCGATCTGGTATCCCAGCGCGTCGATGTTCTCTGATCGTGGCATCATCGTCTCCGGTTATATGGACGAGGCGATGGGCGGTTTTGACCAGCTCACCATAGAACAGAAGTTTGAAGCCTCCCGCGCTTCGATCGAGAAGCTGCACCCGGGCCATGGCAAGGAGCTCGAAAAGCCAATCTTCTGCGGATGGAAACACATCAAGTGGAACGAGGGCTCATGGATTGGGCAAACGCCTAAGGAAGATTACGACGTGATTACCGCACCGGATGGACCTATCTACTTTGCGGGCGATCACACCAGCCACGTCGTGGGGTGGCAGGAGGGCGCTGCGGAGAGCGGAAGGCGTGCCGTCCAGATGATCTGCGACAAGGTGAAGGCGGCGCGGCTTGAGGGCAACCATCGTCAGACGGTTTCGGCGTAACAGCGAAAGAGATCGATAAGGAGACTGTTGGATGAGGAAGAGTTTACTGGCAGCAGCAATGATGGCCGCCTGCGCGTGCTCCATGCAGGCACAGACGGTTGTGAAACATATCCAGGACGAGAAGGCCGCCATCGCGAAGGGCGTGTGGGTCGGCGATACGTATTACCTGAGCGGACAGCTTGCCTCACCTGTTACCGCAGCCGATCCGGCAAAGGGAACGCAGGCCGATTACGGCGACACCAAGGTACAGGCGGCAAGCATCTTCCCTAAAATTCAGGCAGCTCTGAAGGAGCAGGGGCTCGACATGAAGGATGTCGTGAAGATGACGGTCTTCCTCGGACCTGATCCCAACACCGGCAAGCTGGACTTCGCCGGAATGCAGTCGGAGTATGTGAAGTATTTCGGGACCAAAGAACAGCCGAACAAGCCGGCGCGCTCGGCCTTTCAGGTTGCAGCGCTTGCGGCTCCGTGGGCGGTGCTTGAGATCGAAGTGATTGCCGTGAAGAGCAAATAACACTGCGAAGGAAGATAAGAAGAAAGGGACCCGATAGGTCCCTTTCTTCTTGCGGGCGTCGATTGAAGAGTGGCTTATTTTTTCGAGATCTCCGAATGAATCGCAGGAGTGGAGCCAAGCTCCCGTGCACGCTGTTCTACAGCGCGCATCACACGCAGAAGATTGCCTCCGTAGATCTTCTTGATGTCCTCGGCGCTGTATCCCTTCTTCAGGAGTGCGCGGGTAAGAGCCGGAAACTTGTTGTAAGAATCCAGCTCTGGCGGAACGCATGCGACGCCGTCGAAGTCCGTGCCGAGGCCGACGTGGTCGACTCCTCCAACTTTGACTGCATGATCGATCTGAGCCACGACATCGGCCAATGTGGCTGGGGGGACCTTGCTTGTGAACTCGGAACGTAGCTTTTCGATTGCCGCAGCTTTGGCCGCCGGGTCTTCGAGCTTCATCGCGGCCATGTACTGCTCGCGCATCGAAGCCTGGAGCGGCTTTGCCTCATCGAAGTAGCGCTGGGAAAGGAACTCGCAGCCGAAGTTGATCTGAACCACTCCTCCCTTGGCTGCCAGTGCCTTGATCATCTCGTCGGTCATGTTGCGGGTGTAGCTCGTGACTGCGCGACAGCCGGAGTGCGAGGCGATGATTGGAGCCGAGGAGGTCTCAAGAGCATCCCAGAAGGTCTTATCGGCGGTGTGAGAGATATCGACCATCATGCCCAGGCGATTCATCTCCCGCACGACATCTTTTCCAAACGGGGTGAGGCCGTCGTGATGAGCGACTTTGGGGTTCTCTGCGTCGCCCTGGGAGTCTGCCCAGTTATTCGTGTTGAAGTGAGTCAAAGTCATGTAGCGAACGCCGAGCGCATAGTAGTCGCGCAGCAGGCGCAGCGAATCTTCGATCGCGTGGCCGCCCTCGATCCCCATCAGCGCCGCGATCTTGTGCTCCTTGTGTGCGCGAACGATATCGTCTGCTGTCGTGGCAAAGACGAAGTCCCTGGGATGTGCCGCGATGACGTCTGTACGCACGGTATCGATCATCTGCAGCGCGCGATTGGCGGAGTGGTTGCCGTTCCCATACTCTGCGCCGACATAGACTGCGAAGAACTCAGCGCCTAGGAAGCCCTTCATCCTGGCAAGGTCGGTCTGACCGCGCTTATTCGGCGTGGCAATGTCATAGCCTTCAACGGTTAGCGAGGTCACATCGTTATGCGTGTCGATGAGAATGGCATCCCGGGTAATGCGATCGACCTCAGCCTGCGTAGCCTTGTGCTGTTGAGCGGCAAGAGGAAGTGCAAGGAGAACAAGAGCGGCGGCGACAGACACACGTTGCATAAGCAAAGAGGGGCGCCCTTTCGAACGAGTTGAAATTTGGATTCCGTTCCTTACACCATAAGGCAAACGCCTGGGGAACGCGACGGAGAGATGTGCGAATCGTATGGATGCGACAGAGGAACGGGACGCCAGAAGGACGTTGATCCTGCCTCCTGTTCACAGTGAATTTTAACGTCACGTGAATATTTTTATTGACACTTCAAAGTTGGTCGGCTAGGCTCGAACCCAATACCACAAAGGCTATTTTTCACGTTGGGTGGGGTCACGGATTTCCTAGGGCCCTGCTTTTAGAAGTGTATATTTAGCTCCCTTTCGTAGCGATGCAAGGGAAGAGCAGAGACAATGTCTGTCAGTCTGTTCGATGTTTCTCGTAGTCCAATTTGCCTTCTATAGAACTCCGGCGACGCAGCCGGTGAGCAGATTGTAGAGACCCCCGCAGCTATCTACAGCGATCACGAAAAGCCATTTCCTCGTCCGAAGATCTCAGGCGATAGCCTCTCCGTTTTTCTATGACGGTCGTTGCACTTCACGGTGCGGCTCTGCTCGACGTCTTTCCGGATCCTGATTCTTACTTGTCTGCTCTTTGAAGACCTTTCTCCCGTGGCCTGGACGCACAGGCTGTGACCTACACATGTGTTGAATACCCGCTGGAGGCCAATATGTATCGCTTACAAGAGAAGATTTACAGTTTTGTTCTACTCGTCGTGTTCTTGGTTGTGGCTGGAACAACAGTGCAGGCGCAGTCGAACTATGGAGCGATCCGCGGAATCGTGACAGATGTTCAGGGCGCGGGAATTCCCGGTGCGGCCGTCGTTCTGACCTCGGACGCAACGAAGATCTCGAGAAGCACGGTGAGCAACGGATCAGGCGAATATGTCTTCAGCGCAGTGGATCCAGGAAAATACACCGTAACCGTGACGAGCGATGGATTCAAGAAATCCCAGGCGATCGGGCTGACGGTTGATTCAGGTAACACGATCGGCCACGATGTCAAACTCGAGTTGGGTTCAACGAGTCAAAGTATTGAAGTCATAGCAGCCGATCCTGTCGTTGACAACACGACGTCTTACAACGGGCAGACGATCGACTCACAGAAGTTGCAGAACCTGCCGAATCCTGGCCGAAATCCATTTCTGTTTTCGAAGCTCGACAACAGCGTGACACCTGTTGGAGATCCTCGTTTCGTCCGCTTTCAGGATCAGAGCGGTTCCTCGACCATTTCAATTGCCGGCGGCCCGATGAGTTCGAACAACTACTCAGTCGATGGCGTGCCGATTACTGACTTCAGCAATCGCGCTGTGATCATTCCAAGTATCGAAGCGGTTGAAGAGGTCAGGGTACAAGCCAACACCTATGACGCCGAGATCGGACGCACCAGCGGCGGTATGTTCAACACGACATTGAAGTCCGGTTCAGGGGCGCTGCACGGTGTGCTGCAGGGCGAGACACGACAGACGAACTGGGGCGCAAACACCTTCTTCAATAACCGGAGCCCAACTACGATCGACGGTGTGTCGTACCCCCAGACTCCTCGAGGAGCGGCGGAGTTTTACTCGTATGTAGGCAGCTTGTCCGGTCCTATCCCTCTACCCAAGTGGCTCGGCGGCAAGGACAAGACCTTCTTCGCGATCACGGAAGAGGGATACCGGCAGCGTTCGCCTTACGTCAACAGCACTCAGTTTGTGGTCCCAACGGAGCTTCAACGCGGCGGTGATTTTTCTGAGATTGGCACAGTAGTCGGAGGCGCCTGCACCAGCGGCGTGTGCATTAAGAATCTGGCACTGTCGACGTCGACGAATCCCGTTTACTACGCGGGAAATAAGATCACGAACATCAACCCTATCGGCCAGCAACTGATCAACTCGTATCCTCATCCCAACACCAGCATCACAGCGCTTGGCAAGGCGAACTACAACGGATATGACACACTCGGCGATCGCGCTGACGAGTTCAACGGCAAGCTGACTCACCAGTTCTTCAGCAGCTGGCTGGCGGACTTTTACTATATGCACTACGGCAGCAAGGAACCTGGTGGTAACCCGCTGGGGAACGTGGCCGGTTCTTCCGGTTCGTACCTGCTGTACCGCAAAGTCGATGCCATGGGTATTCAGAACACCGTCACAGTGAACCCCACGACGGTGTTAACAGTGGGCTTCGGTTTCAACCGTTTCCCTAACGACACGCAGGACATCAGCAACGGCTTCGATCAAGCTACCCTCGGCTTCCCAAGCTACTATCTCGCTGCTCAATCCAAGAAGGCATTCCCTCGCATCACGACCGAGGGAAGCTGCCCAGGAACCACTCTCGTCTGTGAAGGCACATCGAATTCCGGGCCCGTCGTATTCTTCTCGCGTAACTTTGTCGTTGGTGTGGCAAAGAGCTGGGGAAAGCACAGCTTCAAGGTTGGCTATAACTACCGGTCGATCAGCGAAACCTTTACCAGCTTGAGCGATACCTCGGGCACGTTCAGCTTCAATGCGCTCTCCGGCGCTGCTGCGGCTGATATCCTCCAGGGCATTCCCACGACTGGAGCGTTGATCGTTCCTTCGCAGTTGGCTTACAACACGGCGTATCAGGCGGGCTACTTTCACGATGACTGGCGTGCCACTCAGCGACTGACGCTGAACCTTGGGATGCGATATGAGTTTGAGCCCGGTATTCACGAGCGAAATAACAACATCTCTGTCGGGTTCGACCGCAATGCTACGTACAACGCGCTTAATTCCGGCGTTCAGGCCAAGGGCGGCGTTGAGTTCGCCAATCAAAACGGCTATGGCACGAACACCGGCAACATGGGCAGCAAGATCAATCCGCGTGGTGGTTTCGCTTACGCGGTCGACAACAACACCGTCGTAAAAGGCGGCTACGGCGTCTTCTATGCCCCGCTCTACTACACCAACACCAATGGTTATGCTCCGGGCTATATTCTGACCAACTCGATTGCCACTCAGGGAATTGGCAATGCGTCCATCACTCTGAGCAATCCATACCCGTCTATCAAAACACAGCCTACGGGCAATGCCAACGGATACGGCACAAGTATTGGCACTACGCTGTCGCTGATCGATCAGGGCAGGCGATCGCCGTTGTTCCAGTCCTATTCGTTGGAGGTGGAGCGCGAGTTCCCGATGGGAATCGCATTCAAGATGGGCTACGTGGGCGGTCATGGCCGTAACCTTCCAAACAGCCTCAACATCAATCAACTGCCCGACAGTCAGTATTCAAAAGGGGCCACTGCCCTTGCAGTCCAAACCCCCTTCGCCTATTCGGGTGTAGGCCAATGGAAGACAGGTACTCAACCTCTCTACCAGTCGCTGCTTCCATTCCCGCAATATCAGGGCATCACGATGGCGCAGAGCTCTGGCGTCTCAACCTACAACGCACTCAACGTGAAGGTTCAGAAGCGGTTTACCAAGGGCATCATGGTGCTCGCGGCATACACCTGGTCGTCTAACTGGGACAACATCTGGGGCGCCTACGGATCGTCGAACAGCCTCAACAGTGGGAACAACGGACCGCAGGACATCTATAACCTGTCCAGTGAGTATGCTCGCGCAACGAACAACATGCCCAACCGCTTCACCGTTGCGGGTACGTATGAGCTGCCATTTGGCCGCGGAAAGAGGTTCCTTGGCGGGGCGAACCGCTGGGTAGACATGGCTGTTGGGGGCTGGCGCTTCCACGACGTCATGATCATCCAGAATGGCGGCCCGCTGGCAATCACGCAGACCAGCAACATCAGCGGTTATGGCAATAGCACGCAGCGTCCGACGATCGTCCCGGGTATCAACCCCTGCAAGTCTGGAAGTCCGGAAGGTCGTATCCCACAATACTTCAACCCCTTGGCGTTTGCGGCGACACCGCCCCCAACCGCCGGTGGAGCTCTCCCTTACGGCAACCAGCCTCGCGCCAGCAACTGCTATGGTCCGGGTTACCTCAACTCCGACTTGTCGCTTAACAAGGACTTCCGCGTCTCAGAGCGCGTGCACGCCGAATTCCGCGCGGAAGCCCTGAACGCCTTCAATACACCGCAATTCGCCACTCCGAATCTCTCGATTGGTTCTTACAACACGAGCTCGGGCACCACATCATACAACTCCGGCGCGGGCCAGATAACCGGTACGTTGGGTTTCCCGCGATTGGTGCAATTGGGAGCAAGGCTTTACTTCTAAACACTGAGCACAATAACAAGGCAAGGGCACCGCAGATGCGGTGCCCTTACCCATTGGAGCAATAAGGGGAGACCGCTCGTACTGTCCTGCGGTTATCTCCATGTGATAGAAATGCGAGACCGGCACAGATTGTGCCGGGCCTAAAGTGCATCTTGCGCTAAACCTGATTTTACTTTCGACACCTCATGAAGGATGTCGACCGTGGAGAGATTTGAATGGCTGACGGAACTTGCGATATTGGCTTGATTGGTCTGGCGGTGATGGGCCAGAACCTTGTGCTGAACATGAATGATCACGGATACAAGGTCGCCGTGTTCAACCGCACGACCTCGAAGGTCGATGAATTTATCAACCACGAAGCGAAGGGAACCCAGGTTGTTGGAGCGCACTCGGCCGAAGAGCTGTGCAAGCTGTTGAAACGTCCGCGCCGCGTGATGCTGATGGTGAAGGCCGGCGATGTCGTCGATCAGACCATCGATCATGTGCTGCCTTATCTTGAAAAGGGCGACATTATTATCGACGGCGGAAATTCACTGTTTACCGACTCGAACCGGCGTCGGAAAGAGCTTGCGGAGAAGGGAATTCTGTTCATCGGCACCGGCGTCTCGGGGGGCGAGGAGGGAGCGCGCTTCGGTCCCTCCATCATGCCTGGTGGAGATCCCGCCGCGTGGCCTCATGTGAAAGAGATCTTTCAGGCAATTGCCGCCAAAGTAGAAGATGGTTCACCCTGCTGCGACTGGGTAGGTCCGGACGGCGCCGGCCACTACGTCAAAATGGTGCATAACGGCATCGAATACGGCGATATCCAGCTGATCTGCGAGGCCTATCAGCTTCTTAAAGACGCGCTTGGGATGACGCCGGATGAGCTGAGCGAGATCTTCGCTGAGTGGAACAAAGGCGAGCTCGACAGCTATCTGATCGAGATTACGACCAAGATCTTCGCCAAGAAGGACGACGATGGCAAGCCCATGATCGACAAGATCCTGGACACGGCCGGTCAGAAGGGAACCGGCAAGTGGACGGCGATCTCCGCGCTCGATCTTGGTCAGCCAGTCACCCTGATCGGCGAAAGCGTCTTCGCTCGTTGCCTCTCGGCGCTCAAGGATGAGCGAGTCGCCGCTTCAAAGATCCTCGAGGGTCCGAAGAAGGTTCTGACGATCTCGGAGAAGAAAGAGTTCATCGAGGACGTGCGGCGGGCTCTCTATTGCTCGAAGATGGTAAGTTACGCGCAGGGCTACATGTTGCTTCGAGCCATCGAGCAGGAGCAGAAGTGGGAGCTCAACATGGGAGGAATCGCATTGATGTGGCGCGGCGGCTGCATCATTCGCAGCGTCTTCCTCAGCAATATCAAGGCGGCCTTCGATAAGAATCCGAAGCTGCAGAACCTTCTGCTCGACGACTTCTTCTCGAGCGCGTTGAACAAGTATGGATGGTCGTGGCGCAAGGCGATCATTCATGCGATCGAGATCGGTGTTCCCACGCCGGCTTTCTCCACCGCTCTGGCGTTTTACGACGGTTATCGTACCGAGCGTCTGCCGGCGAACCTGCTGCAGGCGCAACGTGACTTCTTTGGCGCCCATACCTATGAGCGCGTCGACAAACCACGCGGCGAATACTTCCATACCAATTGGACCGGTCAGGGAGGTCGTGTTTCTTCAACGACCTATAACGCTTGATGGAAGTGGGATAACGAAGAAAAAATGTAAAACGGAGGGCAAGCATATTTGCTTGCCCTCCGTCTTGGGGAGTGAAAGTTTCGGCTCGAGGTCTTTATCTCAGCCGCTGCCAGGCATCGTAGGTAAAGATGCCAACAATACTTATCGTCATGGCAGCTGCGGCGAATCCCAGAACCCGGATTGCAGGACCGATCTTGTTTACCTTTCGTATGATCTCGTTCTGTTCCTGCTGTTCGTGAGTCTCTCGCTCGTTCAGGAAGAGTTGGTCTTCCTCATAACGAGTGAGTTGGCCGCGATATGCGAGCAGCGCCAGAAAACAGGCTGCCACGACTCCCCATACGATGAGCATGATGGGTATTGCGCTCATAGGTTGTCCCTCCACCCTTTGCAGGGCCAGCAAAATTGGGCGATCCGGGCTGGGCCATTTGCGGGCCGGCAGCAGGCTCGGATGGCAGCGAGGGCCGTCCGAGGGCATAATACGCTTCCCGCTAAAAGATCAACCAGCTTTTTGTGAGGAGTTGTTCTCTGTCAGGTTCGGGTGGCAGGCGCACCTGTTCGATGGCTCGGGCCGCAAGCCCGATACGACTGCAAGTTGAATTGCATGTATGGCTTACATATATGCGCGAACGTAAAATCTTCAAAACAATGCGTTTGGGCATATGTGAATCACGGCTGGGAGGGCTGATTTTTCTGGTGCTTTAGCGACGGGCGATCATATATAAGCCAAAACCAATGACGGCTAGAAAAATGAGAAGGACCATGCCGATCAGAAATGCGATGAACTGCGAGGCGCGTTTGGCTGCAGCTTCAGAAGGTTGCGTAATTCCAAAGGTATTGATGAAGGCGTTCGCGAGGAATAGAAGGGGCTTCATAGGTTTCCGGGGTTAACCTTGCTAGCCCCGTGGGTGATGTTACCAGTTTCTCTTTTCCTTTCGAGACTGCATCCGGAACAGTGCGGAGACATCCAATAAGTTGATGTTCCGCCAGGACGCCTCTAGAGGCTTGCCGCTGGGATTGAGGGAGCATACACTTAAAGAGTCTGAGAGAGACAAGGAGATTCAATGTCCACTGCCACCGTCACCCCTACCGCTGAAGTTGTTACTGGCACACCTGTTTCCAGCCAGCCTGTGACCCTGACCCCCAACGCAATTGCGAAGGTTAAGGAGATTATGGCATCTCAGAATCCGGTTCCCGCCGGTCTGCGTATCGGTGTGGTTGGGGGCGGATGTTCCGGTTTTCAGTACTCGATGTCGTTCGAGAACCAGGCGGGCATGATGGACAAAGTCCTTAAGTTTGACGATTTGAAGGTATTTGTCGATGCTACCTCTGCGGCGTACCTGATCAATTGCACTGTGGACTACGTAGAAACGCTCGAGGCCGCCGGCTTCAAGTTCGAGAACTCCGCTGTGAAGTCGACTTGCGGCTGTGGATCGAGCTTCAGCGTCTAAGGGACGATTTAGATTTTCGGAAAGCCCCGGTCATCCGGGGCTTTTTTGCTGCGTAAAGCCGTCTCTTGAACGTCTAAGATGAAATGAACAGGGTTCAGTATTTGCTATGAATGAGTTTGTAATTCGGCTGGCGGATGAGCGAGGAAGGGTGTTGGAGCAGACCCACATGGCGGCTACCGCCGATGAACTGCGGGCTCGCTTTACTCAGGCCGGTTACTACGTGTACTCGGTGAAGACGCGGGGAAATCTTGGGGGTAACCGCAAGAAGGTCAAGCTCGAGACGTTTCTCATCTTCAATCAGCAGTTCCTGACCTTGATCCGTGCCGGGCTTCCGATCCTCGGCTCTCTCGACCTGTTGGGTCGCCGGCAGAAGCTGCCTCAATTTCGCGCACAGCTCGAGGACGTTGCCGCCCGCGTGAAGACGGGTGAGTCGATCTCGCAGGCGTTCGAGGCGCAGGGCGGTTTTCCTCTGGTCTACACAACGACTCTCCTGGCAGGAGAACGCTCCGGGAATCTTGAAGAAGTTCTGCAGCGTTATCTTGATTTCCAGCGCGTCTCCCTCACATTTCGCAAGAAGCTCAAAGCCAGCCTGATCTATCCTGCACTCCTGATTTTCATGGTCATCGGGCTGTTCATCTTCCTGATCACCTTCGTGGTTCCAAGATTCGCCCAGCTGTATGAGCAGCTGGGAACAGAATTGCCCGCGCTCACGGTATTTCTGATGGATCTGGGCAGAAACGCCCAGCACTATGGAATCTATTTCGCGGCCGCGTTGGGCGGTCTGGGATATCTTTTCTATCGCTGGACCAAAACTGATTCGGGCGCGACGGTGATCGACCGCGTCCGCATTGCCATTCCAGTCTTCGGGGATGTGTGGCTGAAGTACCAGGTGGGTCTATTCTCCAGAACGCTTTCAACGCTGCTTACCGGGGGCCTCCCTCTCGTCCCTTCGCTCGAGACGGCGGCGCGATCCATCGATTCGCGGCAGGTGGCAAATGCCATTCTTCGCTCGGTTGAGACTGTTCGCGAGGGCAAGGGACTGTCGAAGAGCCTGGAGCAAACCAAGGCATTTCCGGAGCTCGCGATCGAGATGATTGAGGTGGGCGAGTCCACAGGAGCGCTCCCTCAGATGCTGAACTCGGTTGCCGAGTTCTTCGAAGAGGATGTGCAGACAAACCTCACCGCTGCGATGAGCCTGATTGAACCTCTCATCCTCGTCGTGATGGGTGTTGTCGTTGTAACCATTCTGATTGCGCTCTATCTCCCGATCTTCAGCCTGGGAGCCAGCGGAATGAGTGGTCATTAGGGTCGGGCCCCGTTGGAATTCAACTCATCCTTCTGAGAGGTTGTCGATGAACTCTGCTGGTAAGGCTCGTTGCGCAACGGCTTGCGCACTCCTGCTCCTTTTGATGGCTGTCGGCTGCACAAGGACGTACTACAAGGCGATGGCCACGTTGGGCAAGGAGAAGCGAGACATTCTGGTCTCGCGAGTGAAGGACTCGAAGAAGGAGCAGCAGCAAGCCAAGGAGCAAATCAAGACGACGATGGAATCCTTCCAGGCGCTCACCGGTTTTCAGGGCGGTCAACTGGAGAAGAATTACAAGAAATTGAATAGTGAGTATGAGAAGGCCGAAGACTCGGCAAAGAAGCTTCACGACCGCATCGATTCGATCGATAAGGTTTCCAACGATCTTTTCAGGGAATGGCAGAAGGAGATCGATGGAATGGAAAATCGCAAGCTGAAGCAGCAGTCCGTCGAGATGCTGCGCAAATCACGCCTGCAAGAGGCCGGTTACATCAAATCGATGCGCCAGACAGAGGCCCGTATGACGCCTGTAGTTGCTGCCTTCCACGATCAGGTGATCTTTCTCAAGCACAACCTGAACGCGCGAGCGATAGGGTCCTTGAAGGGAACCTCGGCGAAGATCTCAACAGACGTCGATGTCCTGCTGACCAGCCTTGATGGATCGATGGCGCAGGCAGATGCGCTGATTCAATCTCTCGATTCGTCCAGCGCGTAGGTATCCGCGACAAATTCTCTTGTCGGCAGCTATAGTGCGGCTTTTAGAAAGCGCTTCGCGCTGAGCGACAGCATGAGGCGAGAGAATCCGCTGAAGAGCATGCTGATGCCTACGAGTGTGCCGATAGCCCAGAGTGAGCTGGAAGGCCATTGACGCCAGATCATCACCGCGAGCAGAAGGGTGACGAGCCCGTCGAAGAGAAGCCACCCGGCTCCATGGCGGGGTCGGATCTGGAAGAAGGAGATGATCTCAAAGATTCCTTCGAAGAGCAGGTAAAAGGCCAGAAGAAGGGTCAGAGAAGCAAGGCCGGCGACCGGATGAAGGATGAGGTAAATACCGGCGAAAAGGTATGCAAGCCCAACAAGAACCTCCCAGATCCGGCTTCCCGTGGTGTGGCTCTTCCAGGCGAAGACAAAGTGCGTGATGCCGCTGACGATCAGTGCCCAGCCGACGAAGATGGTGACGCCGATTCCGCCGAGAGCAGGAACCAAGAGGGTGCAAAAGCCAGCCAGAATCAGTAGGATGCTGAGGAAGATCGACCAGTTGAGGGTCCCACGGGCGAAATCGGAGATGGGGTGAATCGTGTCGCTCATATCGAAGTTCTCCAAAGATGTGAGTTTTTAGGACCGAATACTTCAAACAAAGCGAGGGGGCCGAATAGTACGATTGAACTATCAGGGTCGGCACGGGTCGGGCCAATTGCGGTCTGGCGCACGGTAAATCTGAGGATAGTTGTTTATTTTGTTGCAAAGAAAAGGTTTCAGGTTGTCTGAAAGCCGTTCGAGGCCTTCAGGTGACGCTTCCATTGGCATAGGAGTCTTACGGGTATGGCAAATCTTCCGCTGGCGATCCCAGTCAATGAACTGGGAATGGACGAATTCGAGCGCGCACAGTCTCTGGCGCGGAGATACCATGCCGATTTTATCGATCTGAAAAACTTCAAGATTCAGCACGATCTCTTCAAGCGCGTGCCGGTGGACATGATGTTCCGTTACAACTTCGTGCCACTGGAGCAGATGGGATCGCGTCTCGCAATTGCAGTCTCGGACCCGTCGAAGCTGATGGTGCTCGACGAGATCTCGGGCCTTCTGGGCATGCGCCTGGTCACGCGTGTGGCTACGCTGTCGCAGATTACCGAGCTGCTGAAAAAGACAGAGCAGTCGCAACGCGTACTGGATGAGGCCAGTGAGGGACTCGCGTTTGACGTTCTCTTGAGTGAAGAGAATCAGGACGAGAATATCTCAATCGAACGACTGACGAGCGAAGACGATATCTCGCCCATCATTCGCCTGGTCGATACGACGATCTACACTGCGCTCGAGCGCCGTGCATCGGATATTCACCTTGAGACCTTCGATGACTCTCTGCTGGTGAAGTACCGTATCGACGGCGTGCTGCAGCAGGCTATGGCTCCCATTGCGCGGGAGCACCACCAGACCATTCTGTCCCGCATCAAGGTCATGAGTGAGCTTGATATCGCCGAACGCCGCGTTCCGCAGGACGGCCGCTTCCGTGTGCGGTACAAGGGACGGCTGATCGACTTCCGCGTCTCGATCATGCCTACGGTTCACGGCGAAAACGCAGTGCTTCGCGTGCTCGACAAGGAGTCGATGAGCGAGAAGTTCAAGAAGCTCTCGCTGGATGTCGTGGGGTTTGCCGCTCACGATCTTGAACGCTTTCGTCGCTACATCAAGGAGCCATACGGCATGGTGCTGGTCACCGGCCCGACCGGCTCAGGCAAGACCACGACGCTCTATGCCGCGCTTAATGAGATCAAGAGCGAAGAGGACAAGATCATCACCATCGAAGACCCGGTCGAGTACCAGATTCGCGGGATCACGCAGATTCCGGTGAACGAAAAGAAGGGCCTCACCTTCGCCCGTGGTCTGCGTTCCATCCTTCGTCACGATCCGGACAAGATACTCGTCGGTGAGATTCGAGATGCTGAGACGGCACAGATCGCAATCAACTCCGCACTCACGGGTCACCTGGTCTTCACGACGGTGCACGCCAACAACGTGGTCGACGTTCTGGGCCGATTCCTGAACATGGGAGTCGAGCCCTACAACTTCGTCTCGGCGCTGAACTGCATTCTCGCGCAGCGGCTGGTTCGCCAGGTATGTGATTTCTGTGTGAGGGATGTTCGCTACAATGAAGCGGAGCTGCTTGCAAGTGGGCTCGATGTCGACGAGTGGCGTAACTTTCGCTTCCGGGAGGGAGCCGGATGCATCGAGTGCGGAGGGACGGGATATCGTGGTCGCTCGGCCATTCATGAGCTATTGGAGCTCGACGACGAGATTCGCGAGATGTTGCTGGCGAAGAAGCCGGGAAGCGAGATTCGCAAGAAGGCCAGGGAGAAGGGGATGGCATTTCTGCGCGATTCGGCGCTTGAGCGGGTTCGCGATGGCATCACGACCCTCAAAGAGATTAATAAGGTGACCTTCATCGAGGCGGGACGGTAGTCTCAGGGCAAAGGGTCACGATAAGAACAGGATAAGCTGAGACGGAATGGAGATTTTCCCGAAAACTTTGGGCTCACGTCCCCGGCTTGCAGTTGAGCTGAGGCCGGATGGCGTTGTTGCGGCGCGCGCGGAAGATGCCGCAGCCTTGTTGACTGCGGTTGCTGGAAGCCCACTGGATGGCAGGGCGCTGCAGATCAGCCTGAAGGCTGGTAACTTTTCCGATCTCAATCGGGTTGTCTCCGCGTTGCGCGAGACACTTGACGCAGTCTCTGGTCGATCGGGCGACAGGGGGCTGGCTGTTACGGTCATCGTGCCAGACGCTGCCGCACGAGTCCTTCTTCTGGAGTTCGACGCCCTGCCTGCAAAGCCGGTCGAGGCCCTGGCCGTGGTCCGGTTCCGCTTGAAGAAGCTTTTGCCGTTTGACAGCGATCATGCGGCGCTGAGTTACCAGGTGATGTCGACCGATAAGAACATGGTGCGAGTTCTCGCTGTCGCCATGCCTCATGAGGTTGTGGCGGAGTATGAGCAGGCCGTGATCGCTGCCGGCTATACCCCTGGTGCGGTACTTCCAAGCACGCTGGCCGCACTGGCTGGCTTGGACGAACAGCAGGCTGCAGTCCTGGTGGTCAATGCGGGACACGGCGGGATTACGACGGCGATCGTGCGCGCGGGAGTGCTTCTGCTGCATCGCTCGCTCGAGCTCGCGAATGATGTTCCTGGCACTGAGGATCCCGATGCCATCTTGCACGTCAGGGTCGGCGAAGAAGGTTATGATCGCATCGATGCAGAGGCGGCGATTGAAGCGCAGGTACTCGCATCGGCGGAGGCGGCCATGACAGGACGCGAGATCGCTCAGGCCGTGAGCGTCGCTGCAGCTTACTTTGAGGACACGTTAGCCGTTGCACCCGCCGAAATGCTGTCCGCAGGAACCATGGGAGCGGAGACTCTGCGCTTAGTCCTCGAAGAGAATGGATTCGAGGGAGCCAATGTGAAAGAGATCGTGGGAGCGGAAGCTCTGGCGGCGGGCACAGCGACCACTCATCTGTCACGAGGCTGGTTGGCCGGCGTCCGGGGAGCGTTGAGAAACTGATGCGCATCTCGATCAATCTTGCGACACGCCCTTTCGTCGAGCTGCGTCCTCTCTACGCCAGGCTGCGCCTTGCGGTAATTGCTCTGGCGCTTCTCGCAATCGTCTTTGGCGTTGCGCTGCACTCCCTCGACGCAAAAGCGCGAGTTGCTCAGGCGCAGATGAACGCTCTCAAGGAAAAAACGCTCCAGTATCAGCAGCAGCGGCAACGAAATGAGACACGGATGCGGCAACCGCAGAATATGGCGGTCCTTGAGCGAAGCCAGTTTCTGAACGCCTCGTTCGCGAAGAAAGGCTTTAGCTGGACCGCGGTGATGATGGATTTGGAGCGTGTCCTTCCTGCCGGCGTCCAGGTGACCAGTATTGAGCCTGCGACGAATAAAGCCGGCGAGGTAAACATCCGGCTGCGAGTGAGCGGCGAACGCGAACGTGCGGTCGAGTTGGTTAGAAATCTCGAAAAGTCGCAACGCTTTGTTGCGCCCCGCCTGGCCGGAGAGGCAGCGCAGGCACAGGAGGGACATGGTATGGGCTCTCCCGCGCTCTCTCCTGGAGCGGTTGAGTTCGAGATCTATAGCGGATACAACCCGCTCCCCGAAACTCCAGTGAAAACTACAAAAGCAGCGTCATCTGGCAGTAAAGATGAGTCTCAATCAACGGGCTCGGCTCCTGCGAAGACCGCACCGTCAGGACGCGGAACCAAAGCTTCTCCGCGGCGTCCCCGGATGGGAGCGTCGCGATGACCACAACAAGCCAGGCCAGATTTGCCGGGAACCTGCAGACTCTTTCGGACAGAGCGCGCGTCCTGATGACGCGGCTGAACCTCTACTACGCAGCTGTTGCGCTGCTCACGGTGGTCAATCTTTATCTTCTGGCTCAGATGGCGCTGGCGTGGAGGGCGGCGAACAGTCAGAACGCCACCGCGTTGGAGCAGCAGACCATTGCGATGAAGACGGCTGAGATTGCTACAAAGCCTCTCGAGGGGCTCGATGGCAAGTTGTCGGAGGCAACTGCCGATTCGGATCAGTTCTATGCGAAGCGCCTTCCCATTGCATACTCCGACGTTGTCGCCGAGCTTGGCGAACTGACGAAGAAGCAGGGCGTGAAGTTGACGCGAGTGCAGTATGCCGATTCGCCAGTGCTCGAGGGCGCTACCGGCGCCCTTACCGAGGTTCGCATGGATGCGAGCCTCAGCGGAGATTACCGTCCTCTCGTTCTCTTCATCAACTCGCTCGAACGCGACAAGATGTTCTTCCTCATCCGGGGTGTGACGCTGACCGGCCAGCAGAGCGGCACGGTCGGCCTGCGTCTGAGTCTGACCACCTACCTACGGTCGACGAAAGGCCTCATCCCCGCAACAGGATCGCAAAATACCTCACCCTCGGACGCGGCAGGCGGAGGCAAGGCGCGATGAAACGGACTCCCGACGTCCAGAAGAAAGCGATCGCCATCGGTGGATTCGTTGCGCTTGCAGCCGGAATCCTGTACTACCAGCTTTCTGACGACAGTCCTGCGCCTCGGGCTCAGCAGCCGGTCGCAGTCCAGACGAGCCGTCCGGCAGCTTCGCGAAGTTCGGCGGGGGTGGCCAGGGAGGTCGGAACAGCCTCGACGCAGCTGGATCCTACATTGAAGATGGGACCAATGCTGGTAGCCGAACAGTTGGTCTACTCCGGCACAGGACGAAATATCTTTTCCGCATCGTCGGCGCCCATCGATATCCCGAAGCCGGTCGCATCGGCACGGCCAAAGGTGTCTGCTCCGGTGTACACTCCTCCCCCTGGGCCGCCCCCGCCGCCCCCGATCGATCTGAAGTTTTTTGGTACTGAAACTACATCGAAAGGGAAACGGCTGGCCTTTCTGCTGCATGGAGAGGATGTCTTCCTGGCGCAGGACGGCGAAGTTGTACAGCGCCGCTATCGCATTCTTACCGTCTCGGCGAATTCCGTGCTGGTAGAAGATATGACAAACAACAACCGGCAGTCGCTCCCGCTGATTGTTCATTAGGTGAAGGCGATGCAATCCAGGGAGAATGGCGCGATACGACAGGGCGAAGAGGGCTTCATGCTCATCGGCGTCATCGTGCTGGTTTTTCTTGTGATGCTAACGCTGAGTATCGCGGCTCCGAAGGTCGCGCGCAACTTGCAGCGAGATCGGGAAGTGGAGGCGATTCACCGTGGGAACGAATATGTGAGGGCGGTTCAGCTCTACTACCGTAAATTCGGGCGCTATCCGGGAACAGTGGATCAGCTCGAAAAATCCACCAATATCCGCTTCCTCCGCCAAAAGTACCCGGATCCAATGACTGGTAAGCCTGACTGGAGACTGATCCACATCGGTGAGGCGAAGACCACGGTGAAGGGTTTCTTTGGTCAGCCGCTGGCGGGGGTTTCGGGGGGGGCAGGGGGGCTTGGAGCAGCGTCTTCGATGGTGTCTTCGGGGCAGGGTGGATCGACGGTGGGCGGCTCGACGATGGGCGGAGCGCCGACGTCGGGCATGACTGGCGGCTTTGGCTCCTCCTCGAGCCCCTCTGGATCTTCCGGCTCCAGCGGTTCTTCGTCAGCCTTCAGCCTCGGTTCCAGTAGCTCAAGTTCGAGTCCGATGTCGGGATCGCCGAGTTCAACCCCTGGAGGCACCGTTTCCAGCGGATCCTCGAACGGAACGGGAAGCCAGTCGGCGACCAGCTTTTCCGGCGGCGGAGCTCCGATCGTCGGCATCGGAAGCTCACGTTCGGGATCGTCCATTACGATTTTGAATGAGCAGTCGACTTACCAGACCTGGGAATTTATCTACGACCCCAGAATCGAGCAATTGAAAGCCGCTGGGGCTATGTTGGGAGGGGCCGCGAGCGGGGGCTCCGGCTCTTCTTCAGGATTCGGATCATCGCCGGGATTTGGCTCGCCCTCAAGCCCGACGTCCCCCGGCTCGAATTCTCCAGCCCTCGGTTCTCCCACGGGCTATGGTTCGGGCACCTCAGGAAGCCCTTCCTCAACGAGTCCGCAATGATCTGCGTCCTCATCGGACGACGCAGATCATTCAGCTACTGACGCTCGCGCGTATGATTTCAGGCTTGTTTGGCCTGCCACAGAGCGATCGAGGCACCTGTCGGGTCCACCAGCATGGAAAACCAGCCGTGGCCTGGAACTTCCTGGTCTCGCATGAGAACCTTTGCTCCGAGCGCGATCGCTTTGTCCGTTGCGACCTTGAGGTCTTCGACGCCGATGTAGGGAAGCCACGCCGTGGCGGGGCCTTCCATGCTGTACATTCCGCCGCCCGGGCCGCTGACAGGTTTGAAGAGGGAGTAGGTTCCAGCAGATCCCATATCGATATCGTCAAAGCTCCAGCCGCAGAGCTGACTGTAGAAATCCTTGGCTTTGGCCAGGTCTGGGGTGTTGAGCTCCATGTGAACGAAGGGCTGTGCCATCGGAAGTCTCCTTTTTCAAGAGGCGAAATAACAGATGCGGTCCATGCTACTCCTGCCCGCGTCAGACCTGAAGGGAGCCTATGGTGAATTTCCGAATATTTTGTGGCCTGTGGACTATTCTGCGGTTGTTCTTCTCTTTTTCCCGATGCCGGATGAAGGCACTACCACCGGACGCCGAATCGGAATCAGCCCTGCCGAGGGTCCCTGCTGCTGCTGCTGCATCCTTGCCAGCATCTCGCTTCTGACATAGTCGACAAATCCCTGCATCTGACGATTCATCTCCTCCATGCGCTCTCGCATCTGGAGGATGACGGCGATGCCGGCGATATTCACTCCCAGGTCCCGGGCGAGATTGAGGATAAACTCCAGCCGCTCCAGGTCTTCATCGGTGTAGAGGCGAGTATTTCCCTCACTGCGAGAGGGGCGTAAAAGTCCTTCCCGTTCATAGAGTCGCAGTGTCTGGGGATGAATCTGGTACATCTCGGCGACTGCCGAGATCATATAGGCCCCTTTGCTCTTACGTTTCGTCGCCATGGCTTTGTCCCTGCTTCCGTTTTACCTTGTCCGTCGAGGGATTCCTGTATCTCTTATTTTTCTTAGAAGAAGTCTAGCCTGCCAGCTCCGATTGGCGTCAAACAACATCAGCTATGCTTACCAGACTAACGCACCGGATCGGATGCCCATCATGAAGCGAACCCCTCTTGTTCTTCAGATGCTTACTGGAGTGGCCGCCGCTACGGTAGCCTTTGCGCTGGATTCCCGGAGGCGGGGAAGCGAATCGCGGCGACGTTCCGAGAATCGAGTCGTACTCATTACAGGAGGCTCGCGCGGTTTAGGCCTGGCACTGGCCGAACGATTCGCCAGAGCGGGCAACAGGTTAGTCTTGGCTGCACGCGACTTGAATGAGCTCACGGAGGCGCGCGCCACCCTGCTGAAGCGTAAGGCGGCTCGCGCTCCCGAGGAGATCCTGCTCATCCCCGCCGACCTTACGGATCCGATTCAGGCGGCAAGCCTCGTCGAACATGCCATCTCCCACTTCGGACGTATCGACGTGTTGATCAACAATGCGGGAATCATGGAAGTAGGTCCATTTGAAGATCAGCCGCTCGAAGCCTATCAAAGGGCTATCAATACAAATTTCTTTGCCGCGCTTCATATGACACAGGCCGCATTACCGCACATGCTTCATCGCAATGGTGGGAAATCGCCGGCGATCGTCAATATCTGCTCCATTGGCGGAAAAGTCGCCGTGCCGCACATGCTTCCTTACACGGCGAGCAAGTTTGCTCTGGTTGGATTTTCCCAGGGGCTTCACGCCGAGATGCGGCATAAGGGGGTTCGCGTGACTACGGTGTGTCCGGGGCTTATGCGAACAGGCGGCCACGCCCGTGCTTCGTTCGTAGGTGATCGAAACAAGGAAGCGCGCTGGTTCAATCTCGGAGCCACGACACCGATCGTCGCAGCTTCTGTGAAGCGAGCGGCAAACCATATCTACAAAGCGGTTGCCCAGGGGCGCGCGGAGGTCATCATTACACCCCAGGCGTGGCTTGCCGCACGTATGGCAGCGCTGGCGCCGGAGACCACGCAGCGGTTGGCCTCGCTGGTGAACGAATTCGTGCTGCCGGCTCCGGTTGGTTCTATTGCGAGTCGCACGCCGGCCCATGCAGACGAAGACGCTGGAAGGCCACGGCACATCGGGACCACTGCTCCCTGGGCGTCTCCAGGAAATGAACCGGTGATGTAGCGATCAGGCTTTCGTGAAAAGCTCTTCTCGCGGGTCCTCGGGATTCAATTTGGCGAACTCGCGCAGAATCTCCTTGGAACGCTCGTCCTGGATCTTCGGAACGACGATCCTGACTTCCACGATCTGGTCTCCACGCTTGCCTTCGTGAACAGCCGACGGCACGCCTTTTTCGCGCAGGCGAAGTTTCTGGCCGTTCTGGGTACCGGGTGGAATCTTGAGTTGCGTTCTTCCTCCGCCTTCGTGGGTGTCGATAGTTGGCACATCGATCTTTGCGCCCAGCGAGGCTTCAGAGATGGTGACGGGTACCGTTACGTAGATGTCATCGCCAGTTCGGGTAAAGACGGGGTGAGTCCCCGCCTTGATGATCAGGAAGAGATCGCCTGCCGGGCCCCCATTGGTTCCAGCATTGCCCTTGCCAGCCAGGCGGATTCTCTGGCCATCGCGGGTGCCCGCTTTGATCCGGAACTCCAGCTGCTCCTTCTTAACGACCACGCCTGCGCCATCGCAGGTGGGGCAAGTGTTCTGTACCTTACCTGACCCTCCGCAGCGGGGGCATTGAATATTGAACTTCATGCGGCCGCCCATCTGCGTCACCTGGCCGGAGCCATGGCACTCGGGGCATTCCATGCTTCCGCCGGTGGTGGATTTACCCTTACAGGTGGGGCAGACCTCCTGCCTCTGGATCTCGAGCCGGGTGACGCCGCCCCGGACCGCAGTCCAGAAGTCGACGCTGACCTGATATTCAAGATCGGTGCCGGGCTGCGGTCCACGCGAGGCAGCATTGCGACCTCCAGAGAACATCTGGCTGAAGATATCGCGGAATCCACCGCCGAATCCGCCGCCAGCCGGTTCCTGATGCCCGCCACCGGAGTTGAAGTCCGAAAAGTCGAATCCTGAGAAGTCGAAGGGTACCTCCTGCGCGGATCCGCGGCCGCCATGTGCGCCCCCTCCAAATCCTCCGGGACCACCGTAGCCACCCCGTGCCGCGGCTTCAGCCGCAGCCGGATCGATGGAGTCGGAGTAGAAACCGAGCTGATCGTAGATCTTCCGCTTCTTCTCGTCGCTGAGAACGTCGTTGGCTTCGGAGATCTCCTTGAACTTCTCTTCGGCTTTTTTGTCACCGGGGTTGACGTCGGGGTGATATTTGCGCGCGGCCTTGCGAAACGCCTTGCGAATCTCATCCGCGGTCGCCGTCTTCTTTACGCCAAGAATTCCGTAGTAGTCCTTTGTCTTCGTCGTCGCCATAGTTTTCTTTACTTGATTATCTGATTTATCAGTTCGCTCTGAGCACCAAATCCACGCATCTTCGATAATCTACAAGAGAGGCCAGCATGCGCTTCGCCGAAACCGTTGTCGATCCCGTCGCCGACCGGTCGGACAGCCTGGGCAGTTCGCTTGCTCTCCGGGCTTCGAGAGTGCTCGTCGTACTGGCTCTGCTGGCCCAGATCTTCGTGGCGTGGCGCTTCTGGGCACTCACCTGGGACGATTCGGCCATTACGCTCGGCTTTTCGCGGACCTTCGCGTCTACGGGCCGCATTGAGCCAACTCCCGGCTCCGGAATCGTCGAAGGATATTCCACCACGCTGTGGATGCTGCTTATGGCCGCGGCAGCCAAAGTCATCGCCAGTCCTGCCGCATTGCTCGCGTTTGCCAAGATCTCCACCCTCCTTCTGAATCTCATCAACATCCTGCTCATCCGGCATTGGTTCGGAACCTGGACCACAGAGCCGCTCGCAAACCTCGTTGCCGGAACCGTTGGCTGCACGCTGATGTTCTACGAGACCATCAACGGCATGGAAACCCCCCTCATCCTGACGCTCGTCCTTGTGCTGCTGATTCTTTTTGCTTCCGTCAGCCGCCTCGGACGCTTCGGGTACATCTTTGCCGGGTCGGCGCTTCTTCTAACCCGCTGGGAAGCTGCGTGGCTGCTCGTCCCGTTTGTATTGGCCGAGCAAAGTCGGCGGCGTGCCGTTCTTCCCGTATTGTGCTGGACTCTTCTGTTCATCGCTTCCAACGTTGCGCGCCTGCTCTACTTTGGCGACCTTCTGCCAAACACCGTGATCGCCAAGCAGAGCTTCCCATATTCGGCGCCGAGCCTTCGGCTGGGAATCGCACGCCACCTCCTGGAACCAGTCCTCATTCTCTACTCCTGCAAGGCCCTTTTGTTGCTGCTTGCGGGATACGCCTTGTACAAGTGGGTTGTCCTCGGCGATTCGCTCGTCTCCATCCAGCGTGTGAAGCAGGCACTGCGCGAGTCGTGGCAGCTGCGGTTCACACTTCTGTTTCTCCTCTTCTCCTTCGTGTTGACCACTGCAATTGGTCCTAACTGGGGACCTGAATTTCGTTCCTTCTACAGTGCGTGGCCTTTTCTGATCGCCTTGCTTCTCCTTCCGGTTCTTCCCAATCTCCGTCCTAGCGGCCTGGCTTGGGTGACCGTTCTGCTCTGTCTAATGGCAGCTCTGCGAATGGGAGCCCGTATTCAGCCTCTGCGATCCGAGAAGGCACCGGTCTATATGCCACGCATTACGGTGGAGAGAGTCGGCGTTGCAGTACCAATTCTGACCGAGCTGCAACAGCTGACCGGTCAGCGTGTCCTCAACTACGCTGCTCCCGATATGGGTGCGGTCATGCTCTACTCAAACGACGTTCGTGTCATCGACCTAGGGCTGCTTTGCGATCGCGTACTCGCGCACGAGCGATTTGCAGCCATCCAGCCGTACGTGCTTCAAAAGAGACAGCCTGAGATTATCGAGGTGCATGAAGTGTTCACTCAGGCTACAAAGTTGGCAACCTACCCCGAATTCCTCGAACAGTACCGCCCCGTCTACATCCATGGAATACGGTTTTTTCTGCGTCGCCAATTTCTCTCAGCGATTCCTCCGTCGCGATTGATCGAAACAGTGTTCCGTCCTGACGGCTCTCCCCAGGAGTCCGAGCTGGAGGCCTTTCGACGTTCTCACGCGCCCTATCCCTACCTCCCTGTGGACTACGCGCTTAACCAGCGCTTTCGTTCCTACCTCGTGCTGCGGTAAAGCTTCTATTCCGCCTGGCACGTCGGGCACCAGAAGAGATTCCGCCCTGCGACCTCCTCCTTCTTTACGGTCGTGTCACAGACGAAGCAGGGAAGTCCGTTGCGTCGATAGACATAATGCGCCTCTTCCTTGAGCACCTTCCCACGCTTGTGGGGCCGGTCCGCCGGCTTCGTCGTTACAATCCTCCGGTCGATCATCGCTGCCGGCATCAATAGGCCCGCATCCTTCCATATCGACTGCAACGTCGTTTCCTCTACATCCCTGCCGGATCGGAATGGACTTAGCCGCGCCCGATAGAGCAGCTCGGCGCGGAAGATGTTTCCGATTCCTGCAAACAAGGTTTGGTCCATCAACAGCTCGCCAATCGACTTCCGGCTCTTGCGCACTTTGGCAATCATCTTGTCGGGGCCGTCACCGTTCAAAGGATCTGGGCCGAGGCGATTCACCAGCTCGTCCCATTTCTCCTGGGTGTAAAGGGAACAGTCCATCGGGCCGCGCAGCTCCACCCAGGCGATCTGCTCTGGATCGAGATGACCGGTGCCGTCGTCCTCGGAGTACCATGCGTGACGCTTGCTCTCACCGGGGACCGCGGGCTTCCTGATCGCGGCCGCATTCCACATCCGCAGACGAAGCGCACCCTTTACCGGCGGCAATGGTCCTGAGCCTTCCGTGAAATCGCCCTGCAGCCCAAGGTGCACATGAAGGATCCTGTCCTTACCGAAGTCATAGCCAAGATGCTTACCCACGGCTAGAACGCGCTCGAGCTTTCTGCCGTCGATTACATCTGCATCGGTGAAGCGGCCCTGGGGGCCATCCACTCGGACTGGTCTACCGGCGAAAGCCACCTGATGACGTGCGGCCCACCGGTGAATCTCATTTCCCTCCGGCATCAGCTTTTAAGCCTCCAAACCTACCTGAACGAATGAAGGCGACGGTACTGGCCCAAACCAGAGACTACCGTCGCCTGAAAACATCACAGGATTTCAGAAACCCTGTCCTAACCAGTTCGGTTGCTTAGTTCCAGACCTGTTTGGCCTCGATCGCCTCGATCGAAAACATCTGGTCCGGCTCCATCTGCTGCATCCGTCGCACAAAGTGTTCTGCCTCTTCGCGCGTATCGAACATCATGCGGTTGTAAAGTCGTCCCGCACGGACCTGATCACATCTCCACATCGTCTCGGTCATCGCCCTTCCTCCTGTCAATCGATTGAGTTCCAGGTTTTCTAACCACATCAGATCGGAGACTTCTTCTTCATTGCGGCTTCTACTGCTATTCACCTCAAACACCTTTCCTGGAAGTAAGTGGTGCATACCTACGATCCATCGGGGCCTATAAAGCAAGAGGGGCAAACCTGCCAGAGGATTGCCCCTCTTTTTGCTGCAAAACGGCTAACCACTAAAACTATCTACGACGGTTACTTCTTTTCATCGACGTCCACGTACTCGGCATCGATGACGCCTTCGTCCTTCTTCGGCTCTTCAGCGGATCCGGTCTGCGTGGCCTGCTCGGTGGGCTGAGCCGCATTCGCCTTGTACATCGCCTCCGCCAACTTATGGCTGGCAGTCGTTAGACGCTCACGAGCCGAATTAAGCTCACTTGCGCTGGGCGTCCCGGCAAGCGTTTTCTTTGCATCCTCGAGAGCCGATTCGACTTCGCTCTTGTCCGATCCGGAGACCTTGTCGCCGGCGTCCTTGATCATCTTCTCGACGTTGTAGACCATCGAGTCGAGACCGTTGCGAGCTTCGATCGTGTCGCGCTGGTCCTTGTCCTCGGCCGCGTGCGCCTCGGCGTCCTTCGCCATACGCTCGACCTCTTCCTTGCTGAGGCCCGAGGAGCTGGTGATGGTGATCTTCTGATCCTTGCCGGTGGCATTATCCTTGGCCGTTACATTTAGGATGCCGTTTGCGTCGATATCGAAGGTCACCTCGATCTGGGGTATGCCGCGCGGAGCAGGCGGAATGCCGCTCAGCTTGAACTTGCCCAGAGTCCGGTTCTGCGCCGCCATGGGACGCTCGCCCTGGAGGACGTGTACCTCAACCTCGGTCTGCGAGTCCGCAGCCGTCGAGAAGGTCTCCGTCTTCTTGGTCGGAATCGTCGTGTTGCGAGTAATCATCGGAGTCGCCACGCCACCCATGGTCTCAATCGACAGGGTCAGCGGGGTAACGTCGAGCAACAGCAGGTCCTTCACGTCTCCGGCGAGAACACCGGCCTGAACCGCCGCACCGATCGCGACGACCTCGTCAGGGTTTACACCCTTATGTGGCTCCTTGCCGAACAGCTCCTTGACCAGCTGCTGAATCTTCGGCATGCGGGTCTGTCCGCCGACGAGAACGACCTCGTCGATCTTGCTGGCGTCGACACCTGCGTCCTTCATCGCCTGCCTGCAGGGTCCGAGGGACTTCTGCAGCAGATCGTCGACCAGGCTCTCGAGTTTGGCGCGGGTCAGCTTGCGGACGAGGTGCTTCGGTCCGCTGGCATC
This sequence comes from Edaphobacter modestus, assembly GCF_004217555.1. GTDB lineage: Bacteria > Acidobacteriota > Terriglobia > Terriglobales > Acidobacteriaceae > Edaphobacter > Edaphobacter modestus. The sequence continues at coordinate 2,331,305 of NZ_SHKW01000001.1, read as the reverse complement.
CGCCGTGATGAACGGCAGGTTGATCTCGGTCTCCTGCGCGGTCGAAAGCTCGATCTTGGCGCGCTCGGCTCCGTCCTTCAGACGCTGCAGGGCCATCTCGTTGCCCTTCGAGGTCAGGTCGAGACCACTCTCGGTCTTGAACTCGGAGATGAGCCAGTCGACGATGCGCTGGTCGAGGTTGTCACCGCCAAGGTGAGTGTCGCCGTTAGTGGACTTCACTTCGATGACGCCCTCACCGACCTCAAGGATCGAGATATCGAAGGTACCGCCGCCGAAGTCGTACACGGCGATGGTCTCGTCCTTCTTCTTGTCGAGGCCGTAGGCGAGAGCAGCCGCAGTCGGCTCATTGACGATGCGTTTGACATCGAGACCGGCGATCTTGCCGGCGTCCTTGGTGGCCTGGCGCTGCGCGTCGTTGAAGTACGCGGGGACCGTGATGACGGCCTCGGTGACGCTCGAACCCAGGTAGTCTTCGGCGGCCTTCTTCAGCTTTTGAAGAATCATCGCCGAGACCTCGGGGGGCGTGTACTCCTTGCCCTGCGCCACCACCGCGATATGGTCGCCCTGCTTCACCACCTTGTAGGGCACCATCTTCATCTCGTCGTTCACTTCGTCGTACCGGCGCCCCATGAAACGCTTGATCGAGTAGATCGTGTTCTCAGGATTGGTGATCGCCTGACGTTTGGCTACCTGGCCCACCAGCCGTTCCCCGCTTTTGGTGAACGCGACGATGGATGGCGTAGTCCGGCCACCTTCCTCGTTCGGAATCACCTTCGGCTCGCCGCCTTCCATTACGGCAACGCACGAATTCGTGGTTCCGAGGTCAATACCTATAATCTTTCCCATCGCTAATCTCTCCCGTCGGGGCCATGGAGGGCCCTGAATCTCTTTGACTTAGTGGATGATCCCACCTTGAGTCACTTACTGTCAATCTATATGATGTAATTCCATTCACGAGGATTCATCTACCAATCAATCCTCCATGGTGAAACTATTCCGTTTATAACCCTTGCTAAATGAAGGGTTTGTCAACATGACTGGCGGGTTGGGATATGTGTATTGAGCCCCTGGATTCTAGGGATGGCTAACCCTTTCCTATTGGATGCAGGCGGCTATATGGAAAAGAAGTGCGGGAATTGGTTTCGCTGATCATTTTCCATGTTGAACCGCTGGACGGGGACCAGTTACACCCAGGTGCCTAGCAGGTTCGGTCTGTCCTGCCAAGGCGCGAGCCGTTGTCCGATGCGGTCTGTCGGCCTGCACTTACTTTGATCGACTCCGGGAGTCATTTTTTTAGTCGCTGGCGACTACGACGCGAAGGATGAAACTGAAGGGAGTACAGTCGCGAGGCTGTGTACCCCCTTCAGGGGTGAGGCCGTAGCCTAGAACGGTCCTCCATAACCGAGTTGGGTCCGAAGCCCGTCTCCTTCCCATACACTCTCCGGCAGATTTTTCATCAGATCGCGGAATGCTATGTGGGCGATCTTCGATTTTTCTTGCTCCGCTGCCAGGCTTCCGGGAAGGATTTGCTGCAATTCATTGGGAATGAGATTTTGCGTCAGCTCGTTGTAGCCCCCTTCGGCGCGATTGTCATTGGGCTTGTTGTCCAATTCCAGTCTGCCAGCCTTGGTCGAGTAATCGTAGAACTCCAATTGCACCGTGCTGGGGTCGATGGTGGTCGTCAGCGGCCTCCAATTCGCATAGACTCCCAGCTTGGTGTCGTCGGTTCGCAGGCCCAGCACATTCGTTGGGGAGTTGTTGAAGTTGAAGAAATCGGGGGCGATTTCGTCGGTAGCGAACAGATGATAAGGCCGCCCGGGTGCCCATCGGGATTTCAGCATGGAGTACATATCGTGCCGTTGGCCATAGATCTGCGCGTAGTTGTTTGAGTTCAGCCAGTCTGTGCTTCCCTTGTTCCCCAGGGTGACGAGCATCTTCAGCAGATCTACCGAGGAACAAAGACCCGTCCGGATGGTGTTCGTGTCGCCGGTGAAGCGGCCACTGGGATCCATCACGATCAGTGGAATGTGTATGCATTCTTCGTAGACCGTGGCCAGCTTGCCCTGGAGGATACCGTGAGCGCCGGCGTATTCGCCGTGGTCCGAAGCGAAGACGATGATCGTGTTGTCGATCACGCTTTGGGGGAGGCTGTTCAGCTGATCGACGACGGCTCCGATCTGATCGTCGACGACTTTGATGATTTGGGCATAACTATCCAGGCCGCGTTTCCAATAGCGGAATGGGGCTTTGGCGACGCCCATGCCCAGGTCTCCATTGCCATAGGGTCTTACTCTGAAGCCGAATTGAAGCGGGTCGTTTGTGACGCCACCCCAGACGAGCGCTGAGAATTCGCGGATGAAGGTCTGGCTCGTAGGCTTATTGCGAAGCTTCCACAACTCCGGCGTCTCCCAGTTCGGCGGCAAAAGGGGAAAGCCGTAGTCGGGTGGAGACTTGAGTTTGTTCTCCGTCCAGGGAACACGGGGGCCGCTGGTGGAGTAGTCGATGTTCTGTTTCAGTTTGCGTGGGTTGATTATCTTGCTGTTGAAGACATCGGTTACGGTCTGGAACTCGGTTCCTGCGGGGAAGAACTCTCTGTCGTGAGGATTGACGAATCCCACCGTGAGACACCAGGGGGCGGCGTTTGGCTGGACGGTCTTCAGGTAGTCGATGGCCTGATTCGCTGTGTAGGCATCGTTGTGGTACGGAGGATCCGCGCTCTCATCTCCATAGGTTCCTTGGAGGTTGCTTCCGGTCGGATCGGGATACGTATCGTACTGGAACCCGTAACTATTCAGGTTGTCGGATGGATCCGGTATGGAGACGTGCCACTTCCCGCGATAGGGTGTCTGATAACCTGCCTGCTGAAGCAGCTTTCCGTAAGTCGGAAACGCGGGATTCAGTACCGGGACATTGGGCGTATCGAGGATCGTGGTCAGAAGCCAGCTTTGTTGTGAATAGAGGCCGGAGATGATGGTGCCTCGGGCGGGCGTGCAGGCATTGGAGGATGTATGGTAGTTGCCGAACCTCACTCCTTTTTTCCAGATGTTTTTATAAAGGTTCGGCATGAAGCGCCTGAAGAATCCGTCTGCATCATTGATGCCATGGGGGAAGACAGAGGGATAACGCAGCTCATCGACAAGAATGAAAAGAATATTTGGTTTAGGCCCCGGCTCGACCACGTTTTCAGCGAGGCCAAGGCGGGAAGCTACGCCGGCACCATAGAGTGCGGCAGTGGACTTCAGGAAATCTCTGCGCTTCATCTTTGTTCTCCATTCGGTTGAAATGCGTCGCTCTTCCGGAGGCCTCACAGAGGCCGGAGACATCCATGTCAACTTCACCTTGTGGAGCACCTGCATGCGGGAGAGACGCGCTACCAGGCTGCAGAAGCATCCACTGAGTGCTGGCGGGCCCGAGGCTATATGGATGCCTCGATGCGCGGACGCCATCGTAGGCACCTATAAGAAAGCTTCAAGAAGCTGAGTCAGCTATGGACGGGACCCGTAGACAATGCGAAAAGAGCCCAAGGCCAATAGAGAGGAAGGAGACCAAAAAACGGGGAGTTGCAACCGCGATGGATTCGCGACAATTCATCGCATAGTATGCTCCGCATCAGATCCAGTCAATGCCCGGCATGCTCAGTGCGAAGTGTTTGATGAAAGTTTTGAGTGCTGCTGAGATTCTGTGTCTCCGGCCTGCTCGATCTACCCACGACGATCGATTGTGCGTCTTATCTTAAGCCTGGGGATTACGACCCTTCAATATAGGTTGAATAAGAAAAACCATTCGTCATTTCGCGCCAACGGGAAGGCTTGATGTCCAGTACTTCGACCGTACCAGCCGATCACTCTGGAGAGGTTACGCAGGGGGTTAATCCGTGGCTCATTGCCGCTTCGGTGATGCTCGCCACCTTCATGGAGGTGCTCGACACCGCCATTGCCTCGGTGGCTCTGCCTTACATCGCGGGGTCCTTGTCAGCGTCCAATGACCAGGCGACCTGGGTACTCACCAGCTATCTGGTCTCCAACGCGATTGTGCTGCCGGCGAGCAACTGGTGTTCGCTGCGGTTCGGGCGGAAGAAGTTCCTGATCACCTGCGTCATTGTTTTTACGATCGCCAGCTTCGCCTGCGGAGCGGCTCCCAGTCTCGGGCTGATGTTGGTGGCCCGTATCGTACAGGGGGCGGGCGGAGGCGCACTGCAGCCTCTTTCGCAAGCGATTCTATTTGAGTCATTTCCGCCGGCGAAGCGAGGAGCTGCTGCGGCGGTCTTCGCCTTCGGTGTGGTCGTGGCTCCCGTTCTGGGGCCGACTCTGGGAGGCTGGCTCACCGACACCTATTCATGGCGTTACGCTTTTTACATCAATATCCCGGTCGGCATCCTGGCGGTTTTCATGATCAGCCGGTTCGTCCATGATCCGCCCTATATCAAGAATGCCAGGGTTCCGCCCTTTGACAATCTTGGGTTTGGATTGCTGGTGGTCTGGACCGGCTGTCTGCAGGTGATCCTGGACAAGGGGCAGGAGGATGACTGGTTCGGCGCAACCTGGATCCGCTGGGCATTCCTTTTCATGATTACGGCGTTTCTGTGGTGGGTGTGGATCTCCTGGAAGAAGAAGGATCCGCTTGTGAACCTGAAGGTCATGAAAGACAGGAACTTCGCAATCGGCTGCCTTCTGATCTTCCTCTTCGGAGTCGCGATTTACTCCACCGTCACGGTACTTCCGCTCTTCTTCCAGGAGCTGCTGGGCTATACGGCATTTACAGCCGGAATTGTGGTCGCCCCGCGCGGGTTGGGGGCGATCTGCGGAATGCCTGTGATCGGCTATCTTTCCAACAAGGTCGATCCGCGGTATCTGCTGACCTTCGGGTTCATCATCTTCGGATTTACTACTCTCTATTTCGGCAATGTCACGCTGGACATATCGCCGACGACGCTTCTGATTCCCATCCTGATTACCGGTTTTGGGTTGAGCTTTGTCTTCGTGCCGATTACGACCGCCGCATACGGTACGCTTCCTAACGAACAGATCGGCAATGCCAGCGGCCTGTTCAACCTGATGCGCAACGTGGGAGGATCGATCGGCATCTCGGTGGCGCAGACGCTGCTGACGCGCCGTTCGGCTGTGCATCAGAACCTGATCCTCAACTCGGTCCCGATTACCGGGCAGCAGTTCCAGAATTCAGTTCAGCACACGACCGCTTTTCTCTCCGGCTACTTCGGCCCGGCAAACGCGGCGGCACCTGCGCAAGCCACCCTCTATCGCGAGTTGCTGCGCCAGGCCTCCACCTGGGCTTTTGTTGATGTCTTTAGGTGGCTTTCGCTGCTAAGCTTTGGTTGTGTGGCTGCTGTCTGGATGCTGAAAAAAGTGAGGCCGGGTAAGGGCCCGGTCGGAGCCCACTAGGCATCTGAAAGCTTGTTGCACGAAGAGTATTTGCCGGATCCTCCCTACCGGCTGCGATAAACTCGAAGTTTGCGAGCAGGTTGCAGATCTGCAGGTACGGGATGAATTTGTTGGTACAGCTTTTGTTTTGGATCGCGGCGGTCGGCTCGCTGACGTCGACGATCTACTGCATGATGGTCATCGTGGCAGCGATTCGTTTTGGTTTGCGAAGACGACGCGAAGACCGTGCCGCCAGTGTGTCCAGCTTCCTGCCTCCCGTAAGCGTCCTGAAGCCGCTCCATGGCACCGAGGAAGGTCTTCAACGTAATCTCGAAACCTTCTTTGAACAGGACTATCCCGAGTTTGAGTTGTTGTTCTGCGCGCGGCACGACAGCGATGCAGGTCTGCAGCTCGCGCAGGAGATCGGTAAGAGATATCCGCATGTTAGTGCCAAGTACATGACGTGCGGCGAGCCGCCGCCCCGGTTTCATAACGCAAAGGTCTTCTCCCTGGCAAAGATGGACTCGGCGGCGAGCTACGATCTTTACGTCACCAGCGATGCCGATGCCCGGGTAGCGCCGGACTATCTGCGAAAGATGGTGCAGAACCTGAAGGATCCAAAGGTGGGGTTGGCTTCGAGCATCTATCTCGGAACCTTGCATCGCGGGGCTGAAGCACGGTTTTCGTCGCAGCTGGACGCGGTAGGCAAGAGCGTGGAGATGAGCTCGGGCGTGATGGTAGCGGATATGCTCGAGGGCACGAAGTTCGCTCTCGGAGTCACGATGGCGGTAAGAAAGAGGTCTTTTGCGGAGGCGGGAGGCTTTGAGGAGCTGGGGCAGTTCTATGCCGACGATTTCGTGCTGGGGAACCGTCTGGCGACGCGTGGAGTGGGTGTGCTGCTGGCGACTCATGTGATCCGGCTGCTGGTGGAGGATACTCCGTTCTGGGTGTCGTTCCGAAATCAGCTCCGCTGGATGCAGAGTACCCGGCGCTCGCGGCCATGGGGACATCTCGGCAGCGGACTTACCTTCGCCATGCCCTTTGGCTTGCTTGGCCTGTCGTGGGGCCTGCTGAGTGGGCACGTTGCGCTCGGAGTTCTATGGCTGGGCGCCATGGTGATGAATCGCTGGGTGCAGGCCGGAGCGGTGCTCCAGGTGATGGGCGACTCCGGGTGGATTCGTGGAATGTTGATCTATCCCCTGCGTGACCTGCTCGGAAGCCTGCTTTGGCTTGGAAGCTACGGCGGGGATCGTTTCTACTATCGTGGCCAGACCTACCGGCTGCGCGAGGGCGGGCGGGTAGAAGCCCCGTAAGACCGCTCTTGCTGCTCCATGCCCCACGTCGCTTTCGACACCAGGAACGTCTCGGTTCAGCCATTAGCGATTGGTCAGGACCGTCTTGCCTCCAGCGGAGTCAAGGACCCGCACCGGACCGAAGGGTGTGAGATCGCGCGTGCGTGCTGAGGGGGTGTACGTGAACAGGAAGATGCGACCGGGGCCCGACCAGAGGCGGCGGAGCGTCTTTTCGGTCTCGAAGATATGTGGGGAGTCCGGCCAGAAAGCACCGTACCAGAGACCGTTGACGTTTCCGTTGATGAGGTGAAGCTGTTGATGGGTGTAGAAGATCAGCGAAGAACCTGAGGTAAGTTCGCCGTCGAGAATGATCTGGTCTGTTGGCTGAGGAGCAGCTTGATTGATGGCGAGCGCGAGGTCTTTCGAGCCAAGGATGGGATAGAAGCGGGCAAGCCCCTCGTGGGCCGCCAGCAGAGTAACGCTCATCCCGGCGGCAAGCATCAGATTCGCGGCATAAAGAAGACCGCGACGGCGGAGCAGATAGCTCCCGGCGCCGATGGTGAGCATGCTGAGCGCGACGGCTGCCAAAGGTCCTCGAAACAATCCCATCGCCGCTCCCGTGAGATCGAAGATGTGGCCAAGGGAGAGGTTGTAAAACTGAGGATTGGCGGCCAGCAGCGAGGCGATGTCGGTCCCCGGCGCCGGGTGCGGGGCTGTAACAGCGAAGTAGCCGCACACCACGCTGATGATCGTCGTCAGGGGGACGAGGAAAAAGAGCGTCCATCGAAGCGCACTTGAGCGAGCGGAGACATTCTCGGAACTGCTGCCGCGGTCGGCCCGCGTGAGCAGGCCAGCGGCCATCAGTGCCAGGGCCGGAAGCGCGGGCAGGTTGTAGTACTCCTGCCGACTGGAAAGGGTGAAGAACCCCAGCACAAGGGCTGCCCATAAAAGCAGCGAGAGAGCGGCTTCGTGGCGGCGAGCGGCGACCATCGCACCGGATCGAAGATCGCGAATGTGCCTGATGATTGCAGGGACGAGGAATGCGGTCCAGGGCATGATCCACAGGGCGCTCAGAAGCCAGAAGAGTGGAATCGGGACCTGCCCGTAATCGTGCGGGATTCTCCGTCCCAGGAAGCGTGCAATGTGTTCGTTGTACAGATAAAACCAGGCCCAGCCGCCGTGTGATGGAAGTCCGAGGCCGGACGGCAGAGGGATGGAAGGTGTTCGTAGCGCTGCAAGAACATGCCACGGCGCGGCAATCAACAGAAAGATCGTGGTTCCGATCACGGGATTCAAGCGGGCCAGGAGGCGAAGCTCACCCGTCAGCGCCAGGAAAGCGAGGACGAACCCAAGAGGAAAGATCAGGCCGATGAGCCCTTTTGTGAGAACGTTGAGCGCCATCACTGCGGCAAAGGTCACACAGGGCAACAGGGCAGAGCGATTTTGATGGACTCGATCCCGGGCAATCAGGAAGAGGTGGACTCCCAGAGTCATCCAGAGTGCGAGCAGGATATCCGGGATGTAGAAACGGGTGTAGAGATAGGGTCCAATGCTGGTGGCCAGAGCAAGGGCGGCATAGAAGCCTCCGCGATCCGGGGAGCGATCTGGAGAAAGAGTGCGAAAGAACCGAATGCCAAGAGCGTAGACCGCTAAGAAGAGAGCGAGTACTCCAAGCGCTAAAGGTAGCCTGGCAGCCCAGTCATGAGGACCGAAGACGCGCATGGAGGCGGCTGCCATCCAGTACATCAATGGAGGTTTGTCGAAGAAGCGCACTCCGTTGATATAGGGAATGACATAGTCGTGTCGCGCGAGCATCTCACGCGCGATCTCGGTGTAAATGGAGTCAACATCGTCGAGCAGGCCCGGAGTAAATAGGCCGCCAATCTGAAGAATGCACCAGACCAGGACGATGATCGCGATCGAGGCTGGACTCCAGGATCTTCTGGCTGGAGCCTTACTTTCGATAGGCGCAGAGGCAGGCCGAATCGCAGCCGGAACACCGGACGGGGCAACGACGAATTGCGCGCTTGCGTTCAAGGACGGTCCAATGGGCGGTCTGTGAAAAGTGCCTTGCCGGAGGTCTCTGCGAGCGGGATCTTCTTGTTGCCGAGAAGGCGGTCGACCTCGTCTCGCTTTTCGAGCGGGACGAAGAGAATCTTGCGCTGTCCTGTGCCCCAATCCTTAAGAAGCTCGTCGTGGGTGAGAAAGATGTGCGGGGCATCGGGGAAGGTGGAGCCGAAGAGCATCGACGTGGAACGTCCATCCACCAGAGGAACGACTTTGCCGAGATAGAAAGGAATCGAAGAACCGTAGGCCTGGTCGCCGAAGATCAGAACTTCGCTGTCGCGCGACACGAGGTGATCGTCTTCGAGTTTCAGAATCCTCTGTGCGAGATCGGCGGACGAAAGCATCGGCGCAAACCGGACCAGCGCGATGTGAGCAGCAACGAGAAAGACCGTCGAGGCAAGCGCGATCGTCGTAGTCGATGCAAGATGACGTCGTCGGGTGCGGAGCCACCATGCGACGGCAGGACCTATGGCGAAGGCAACAGCCGCAAGCGCAGCGGGAAGCCGCAGAGCAGCGAAGCTGGAGTCCGTAAGATCGAAAAAGTGCGACATCGAAAGCGTATAGTCGCCCACTCCTCGATGCGCAAGCAGTCCGCCGATGTCGTGATTGAATGGCAGTTTGCGAGAGCTCCAGAGGCCGAACGCAAGTGCAGCGGCTGCAGCGACTCCGATACCCGTGTAGATGGCATGCGCTGCGACAATCCATCGCCGCAGGATGGCATCGTCGTTGTACAGCCGCTCCGCTTGAACCAGTGCCGCCGTCAAAAGGGTCAGCAGCGCAAGATATGCGGGAAAGGTGTAGTACTCCTGGTTGGTCGAGAGAGAGAAGAAGACGAGAACGAGAGCCGCATACGCAGAGAGGAGCAGGGTGGTCTTCGCCGGAAAGCTGCTGCCCTCCACGGATTGCTGCCGATTGCGCAATCTCCAGCCCTGGATCACCGCTACAGGAGCAAAGAGACTCCAGGGAAAGAGCCACACCAGATGAAGGCTCCAGTACAGGTAGCCCGGAAGTTTGTTGTAGTCCCTGGGGTAGCGCTTGCCGAGAAAACGCAGAAAGTGTTCGTTGACGAAATAAAACCAGAAGAATCCATGGCCATTCATCCCCCCTGTGTTTCGCAGACTGGCAAGAATGTGCCACGGTGCGGCGATGGCGAAGAAAAGAAAGAAGCCGGTAACAGGTTTGAGTTTGCCGAGATTGCGCCATTCCCCGGTAAGCGCCAGATAGATCGTGGCTGCTCCGAAGAAGAAGACGAGAGCGACGAGACCTTTGGTGAGAACGGCAAGGGCAAGAGCCGCCCAGATGGCGTAGGCGTACCGGCCAGATAGAATCGTCGCCGGGTCGAGCGCCCGCAGAAGGCAGTAGAGGGCTGTCGAGAGGAAGAGCGACAGCAGCACCTCGGGGATGTAGATGCGGGTAAAGAGAAACACTCCGGCGGCGGTGAGCACGGCGAGGCCGGTATAGAATCCGGCGCGGTCCCCGTAGGCGCGGCGGCTCCAGTGGTAGCCCAGTAGCGCAAGCAGCAGCACGCCGATGGCTTCGGGAAGATGGGCCGCGAAGGTATTGAAGCCGAAGAGGCGGAAGCTGATCGCGTCGAGCCAGTAGGGAAGCGCGGCCTTCTCAAGGTAGCGTATTCCATTGACCTTGAGGGTCACCATGTCGCCGGTGAGAGCCATGTTGCGCGCCGCATTGGCGTGAGTGGCATCCGCGTCATCCAAGAGAGGGGGAGCAAACAAGGAAGTAAAAAAGATGACAAGCCAGAGGGAGAGAAGCGTCGCCAGCGCGGTGGCCCGGCGGGGTCCGGAAGAAAGCTCGGGCGGAGAGAATGGAGTGGAGACCAGCGGCGCGGAAAGGGTTGGTGTGGTCATGGGTGAGGGTGCTTCCTCTAGGATAAATGGCCCACCCAAAAACCTGCATCTAAAGCCACTTCGCAGAAGCTGGGCGAATACTGGCTAGTCCCGATGTGATCGGGGATTCAGAGATGTATCTTGCTTGTGGTGGGTGATTTCCTGGGTTCTGAAGGTGAGGTGTGATGCCGACGTTTGCTGCGATTGATATTGGGTCCAATTCCTGTCGGTTGAAGATCGCCGAAGTGCAGATGCATAGGCTGAAGACGCTGCACGAGGACCGGGAGGTGACGCGTCTGGGCGAGAGCGTCTTCCAGACCGGAGCGATCTCTCCGGAGGCGATGGCAGCGACGATCCGTGCACTGAAGCGGTTTCACAAGGCCGTGCAGCTCCATGTAACGGATACAGTGCGGGTTGTGGCCACCAGTGCCATGCGGGACGCCCGCAATGCCGAGGCGTTCACCGAGTGGGTACGGTCCGCGACCGGGTGGCGGGTCGAGGTGATCTCGGGCCTTGAAGAGGGAAGACTGATTCAACTGGGTGTGGTGACGCACGAGGTGGGAGCGCGAGGACGCTGCGTGCTGATCGATCTCGGTGGCGGAAGCTGCGAGGTGACTATCTCGGATGGAGGGCGCATTAAGGCGATGGCCAGCCTGCCTCTGGGGGCGGTCCGGCTGCAGCAGGAGTTCCTCCCCACCGACCCCCCGGCAAAAGAAGACGTCGTACGGCTGAAGCAATACATCGATCGCGAATTGAAGAAGGCTGCGAGAAAGATCGGAATGCCGCGGGTGGGCCTCGTCATTGCGACCTCGGGAACGGCGGCGGCACTGGCCGAGGCTAGCGGCTATGCACGCAAGAAGGCCGATGCCAAGACCAGGAAAAAGTCACTGGCGAAGCGGCGAGTGGAACACGTGGGAGCGATGACGGCCGAGGTTCACGAGGTGCGTGCGCTTGCTGACCGCATGGTGAAGATGCGCGATGAGCAGCGGGCGGCAGTGCCTGGCATCGGGCCGCGGCGCTCGGAGATTATCGTTGGCGGCGCTCTGGTCTATGCGAATCTGATGGAGCGATTCGGTTTGAAGTCCTTTCGCTACTCCGCCCTGGGGCTGCGGGATGGAATCCTGGCCCAGATGCTTGGAGATGTAGACCTGCGCGCATCCGTGCATCAGAAGATCGAGAGCGAACGCTGGGCTGGGGTTCTGGAGGTATGCCGGCGCTACGGCATCGAGCAGAGACAGGTCGAGCCGGTAAGACAGCATGTCGTCGAGCTGTTCAATGCGCTGACCCGTGTCCATGAACTCCCCGAAGAGTACCGGCTCTGGCTGGAGTCCGCCGCCATGATGCAGGAGGTGGGCAAGTTCATGAACCACCAGGGACACCATCGGCATACCCAGTACATCATCGCCAACTCGGAGATCTTCGGTTTCTCTCCCGAGCAAAGAGCGATCGTAAGTGCATTGGCTCGATATCTGGGAAAGACCTCGCCGGATGCGATGGATCGCGTGATGCGCACTCTTCCGCTCGAGGAGCATACCAACGTCGTACGCGCAATCGTGTTGCTGCGGCTGGCGGTAGCGCTTAATCAGGATCGGGCGAGCGCAGTGGTTCGTATCCGCGTGCATGTTTATCCGAAGCGGATTGTGCTGGAGCTGGTTCCTGGCCGAGGTGGAGCGGAGCTTGAAGCCTGGTCCGTGAAGAAAGAGGCGGGTTACTTCCGCGAGGTCTTCCGGCGCGAGCTCTTCGTCGAAGTGGTGTAGAGGGCACGAACGGGTCGCGGATCGAGCAGCCACTGTAGTATGGCCGGGCCCCGATCCAGCGAGACGCGCGCGATCGATCCTTTGCGGAGCCGGATCTGAGGGAGCATGGTCGTGTCGGGAGAGACGAGCATGCCGGAGAGAAACTGGCTGATGTTGGGGTTATGCCCGACAACCAGCAGATTCTCATATCCGCGACACTCGGAGAGCAATCGCTGAAAATCCTGGAAGGTAGCTCCGGGAGACAGCCCGTTCGAGATCAGAATCTGGGACTCGTAACCCGTTTCGGTTCCAACCAGCGACGCTGTCTGAACGCTTCTCTTCAAGGGGCTGGAGACGATGAGGTCGAACTGGAGCTTCAACTCATTTAGTACCTGTGCTAGGTGCAGGCAGTAACGCTTGCCATCCTTATCGAGAGGACGGTTGCGATCGAGAACGGGATTAGGGCGCCGCTCGCCTGCTGACGCGTGCCGAAGGATGTAGAGGTTCATAATCTCCCCAGATTCTAGAACAGTCCTGGTTACCCCGTTGGGTGTGGAAGAGCCCTGCGCAGGAACCAGGTCATTCATGAGGGGGCTTCCCGGAGGGTGCTCCCGGGACGTCCGGAGACGGTTCATCGCGGTGATCACGAGATTTGCCTGGTTCGTGGTGGAAGACGCCGGGGTCCGGCTCGTCGAGTGAAGGTGAAGCGGGCTCCGGGTTAGGGATGGGATCGGCTGGAGTGAGGAGCTCAGCGAGGGGTGGAGAGGAGAGAGGATCATCGGGTGAAAACGGCGCCGGATAGACCGAAACCAGCGGATCCGAGTTATAGATCATCTCGACGTGATGGGGACGATCAGGGTTGGCGGCCGCCGCTGGCGGAGTTACGGCTGCAACTTTGGGTGCCGAACGGGTGTAGGGATAACCCTCGGGCTCCAGGACAGGGCTGTCCTCAGGCATGATCGGATTTTGGAGAACGAGGGAGGCTTCGACGCCGCGTTGCCAGAAACGGGTGAATAGCATCGCGAAGAGACCGAGCTGCGCCACGAGAAACATGGGCCACACCTGCGATTGGGCAAGCATGTGTATCGCGGTTCGCGTGGCGAAGAAGCTAAACGCGGCTCCAAGAAGTGCCAGCAGCAGAAAGATGATCCAGGTACGAACAAGATGCGTTCGCAGCAGGCGAAACGCCGGGCGGAAGGTACGGCGAACACGGCGGTCCGGGCGGCCGGAGAGTCGTTGGTGAGTTCCAAGCTGGACTGTGTAGACCTCGACCAGGTCGAAGTAAAGGCGCAGCAGCGACGCCACAAGAAGGACGATAAGAAGACCGCCAAGAGTGAGAAACAGTGAGGTCCTTCCGACGAAGCGATCGTCGACGAAGGCAGCCCATCGTCTCTGTAGAGCGAACAGCGGCCCGAGGATCACCAGTGCGGCGATGAGCGCGACAACGGTGATACGAACAAAACGCCAGAAGTGCAGCATGCCTTGACGGAGAAGGTTGCTGATCCCTGCAGGTGTGCGAGTCACGTAACTGAAGAGTGTTCCTGGAACGAGAAAAAAATACAGCAGAAGATACGCCACAAGCGAACCGTTACTGGTCATGGCAATTGCATTTCCCGTGTGATCTCCATGGAGTCGCGTTGCGGCGGTGACGAGGACGGAGACATCGAAACCGGACGAGAGCCGCTGCGAAGCCAGGGAATCGTCGAGCAGCTTCGAGAGCTGGGTGTACAGCGGAAAACAGAATGCAACCGCCAGGCCGAGATTGAAGACATACGTCCACAGAAAGGCCGGGAAACGGCGGAGCGCAATGCCGAGACCATGAAAGAAGATGTTGCGGGTTCGGGGCATGAAGGTGGCCTTTCGGGAAGAGGAACTTGTGCGATTTCCTTCCGTTGCATTCGACTCAGACGATCCACGCTGCGAGTTGTGCCGCCATCTGCTGCAAGACCTCCCAGATCGCAGTCAGCTTGTGTGAAGGCACCTTGTCGATGCGATCCGTGATGCTGTTGTTGAACAGGTCGCGATCGAGCGGGACGAGGTGATCCGGGTCAAGCTCGACCGAAACGATCTTCGCGTTGCGTGTATAGGTAAAGCGCGTCCATCGATCCGTGCCGTCCCAGGATTCGCGCACGCGGCTTCCGTCGTCGAACACGACCTCAGCCGTGACGGGCAGGATGAAGTCGCCTCTGCGTCTCAGGACAACGGTGGAAAGATATTGGGTTCTGATTGAGCCTCGCGGCCTCGGCTCCCACCAGCGCACCGGCTCCGACCAGAAGTCATCGACCGCGTAGTCAAGAACTTCCGTGCCATAGACCGCCTGATTGATGAACGGACGCAGACTGGTTGGCGCATACGTCGGCTCGGAGGAGGCCGGAGGCAAGGGGATGCACGGGGCGGCGCTGGTCGGGCCTTGTACAAACGGGCTGAGATGTGTAAACGGAGTCGTGGGGACGAGTTGATTTGCGCTTGAGGCAGAAGGTTCGTTAGGGGAACAGGCGAGCCCGGAGGCTGGAGAAGCAGCTTCGCCACGGGATAACGTCGTAGCCTTGCCGCGAGCGACTGCCACCTGCTCGATGGTGCGCAGAAAGTCTTCCGTCGTCGGATGCTTGAAGCGATAGCGTTCAAAGTAGATACGCATCGCTTCGTCCATCGTTTCCTTGCCGATGATTCCTTCCAGGGTCATCAATAGTGTGGACGATTTTCCATAGGTGACAGCACCGTACGACTGCTCGCTGCGGAACTTCCAGCCGAAGCGGGTGACGGGGTCGAGATCGGGAGCCGAAAGGTACGAGATGCGTTGTAGCGAGCCGTCGCCGAGATTCGCATAGCGCTGACGTATGGCTGATGTCCCGCCACCGAGAAGCGCGGCCAATACCTTAACCTCGGTATAAGAATTGATACCCTCGTCGAGCCAGGGTTCCTCGAACTCATTAGTGGCAACCATTCCATACCAGTACTGGTGACCGAACTCATGTTCGACGGTGATCTCGGCATCTTCGAGGATGCCCGTCCATGAACCATCGCCGGTGACGAGCGTTGGATACTCCATGCCCTGCATCTCCGATCCAGGCTCCGGGTCGACCACGGTGAGGACCTTGTAAGGATAAGGGCCATAGCGGCGTTCATACTCGGCGAGAGAGCCGCGTGCGATGTCGAGATAGCGCTGCGCGATGTGCGGGTGGGCGGCAAGAGCCAGCACGTGAATCTGCACCGGACCCAGCGAAGAAAGATAGATCGCGTCGGTGACGACGAAGTGTGGGCTGGCCGCGAAGGCAAAGTCGTGAATGTCCTCGCCATAAAAACTCAACGTCTTCGTCCCGTCGGAGTTCGGCTGATTTCCAGTAGGGACTCCGCTGGCACCTACCGTATACCGACGTGGAACCGTCAGGCGGACATTGAAGGTTCCGAAGTCGGAGAAGAATTCAGTGGTCGCGTGGTACTGGTGGCAGTTCCACGCGCCGTGCCAGAAGACGCCCACCTTGGGGAACCACTGTCCACCCATCATGAAGTCCCGCTTGTATCCGTTGCGCGCCACGGAGAGCGGAAACTTATCGTGAAAGGTGAGATGGAAGGTAACGGATTCGTTCGGAGCGAGCGGACGCGGAAGCACGATCTCGGCGACCGTGTGGTCCTGCAGGTTGCCGTCGTCAGGTGCCGTGAAGTGAAGCGTTGCCGTCAGATCGCCGTAGCCGTCTGCGTCGACGTGCGAGACGGTAATGCCGCCGATCTTTTCTGCGGGATAGGTATCCTCCACCGAAGCGCGGACACCGCCGCCCGCGCGAGTCTCGGCCGTGAAAGTTGACTCCGGACGAAAAGCATTGAGATAGAGGTGAAAGGGAAAGGTGGTAAGGGGCTGGCCGGTCAGATTGCGGTAGGTCAGGGTCTCGGTTGCATCGAGTGTCTTTTTATCGGTGTCCAGCCGCGCATCGATCGTGTAGTCCACCACACGTTCTGAAAGCGGTCGGCCATTTGGAGAGTTCGTCGCGATCGCAGGCTGGGCGCGCAGCATCGGGGCAGCGAACAGCAAAAGAGTGGCGGCGAAGATCGGTCGCGGCATAGGCAGGAATTCTGAATGCTTTCAATAGGATGCGAAAAGACGTCCGAGGGTGGCGCGCCTTCATTCCTTTTGCGCTTGTGCCTCCAGGAAGAGATCGGCTCCCTGCCATAGTTCAGTCGTGAGCACTCCCGAAAGAAACAGTTTCCTCTCCAGACACCTGAACCGGGTCGAGAGGCACGATGTGTGATCCGGAAGCCTGGTGATGCACAGCCCCGTAATCACACGAAATGCGAGGTAAAGGGCGCGAACCAGTATCTTCGCGGGAAGCCTCATCAAGCCGGCAGGAATACGAAAGTCGGAGACCAGCCAGAGGGCAGAGGGCTCAAGCTCCGGGCCGATTCGCCTCAGAAGTTCGTCAATCTCAGGCTCAGTGAAGCAGTCGAAAAAGAAATGGGTTACAACCAGGTCATAGCCCGTCCCGGCAGGCGGAGTAAAACTCAGCGCATCAGTGAGGACCGTATGAAGCCGATCGCCATAAGGCGTGCAGCGTTGACGCAGAAGGTTGAGCATCGTTGCACTGCAATCCACCGCAGTAACGTGAAGATTGGAATTCTCCGCCAGCAGCTGTGCAAGAAATCGCCCGTCACCGTCGCCGAGAATGAGCGCGTTGCGTGCTGTAAGCAGCCGAGGCAGAAAGTGCAGCCGCGTCTGCTCAAGCATGCGACCCATCGTGAGATATTCGAGCAGGCGATAGCGCTTCGCAATGCGGTCGAAACCTGGCTTACTGCTCATAGAAAAGGGATCGCAAGCAATGGAGTTAGCAGCGCCAGGTCAGCTGCGGCGCGTAGCTCCAGCGCTGCAAATTTGTGGCTGCGAAGATGCAGCATAAGCAGCAAGAGAGTCGAGAGCATGACGCTGACGTAGAGCAGACGCGGTGCGTGGCGATCCGATACAGCTAGAAGGCCGCTCGCGACCGCTACTCCAACAGCGAGTACGGGAAGATAACGCAGCGCCACGGCCGTGATCGGATGAGGGGTCTGTCCGTTCGGCAACGGGTGCTCCCACGCATAGATGAACAGGCAATTGAGACTGCAGACCGCGGCCAGCAGCAGTGCTGGCGGCAGGAGCACGAGGCGAAGCTCAGGCACGCGGGCCACCGTCGGGATGAACGTTGCAGCGGCAAAGCAGACCCCGACGGCAATCTCCTTGGGAAGCCGATGCGCACTGCGAGTGGCATGGATAATCACGAAATATCCGAAGACCAGTCCGCCGAGAATGAGATAAAGACGAATAGCCGTCTCGGGAATCCGAGGTAGCAGAACCGCCAGCACAACCGATGCAATCGCGATCCCCGCCATGAAGCCGGACCGGTGCTCCTGATGGAAGTAATGACGGGCTTCCAGCGCATCGTGGCCGGGTGACTGCGCATCCAGAAGCCGGTCAGCGGCGTAGAGCGTCCAGACTGCCGCTCCCATCGCCACCAGAGAAGACATCTGGAGCGGAACCCGGTTTGCTCGAGCGATGAACCAGGTCCACAGAGTGGCGACTACAGGCGCGTCCAGCGAGAGAAGGTGCCACAGAATCAGGGGAGGCTTTGTGCTGTCGGACACATCCTTGTTTGTTCTACCGGACACTGTTTTATTTTAGGGTCCGGCCGGGAAGCAGGGGTTCAGGCGACGGGTTCTGTCCGTTCCAGCGGATGAAGGCCATCAGCCGGTATGTGTGGCCTGGTGGTCTCTGGCGGGCGCTGATGGTTCTCCTCTTTGGCACCCGCAGCCCACAATCCGGGATCGATGTCGGGAAAGACGCTATCCCGGCGCTCGATCTCTTCGAGGCGGGTCTCCTGGGCCAGCGCCAGCTCTCCGGAATCCTCGAAGGTCTTCCAGAAGCTCTTCACTTCGTTGAACTGATCGTTGTGCGAGGTAAACCGGGCTTCCGCATAGTCACGTGCCGCGCCTGTTGTTACCAGGAACTGCCAGTCGGAGGATTCCAATAAAAGGAGCTCGCGGCACAACTGACGGGCAATTCTAGCGCCGAGTTCCGAGCTGCGCCAAAGGTCGCTACTCGCGATCTCGCGGGTGAACATCTCCGCCGGGTAGATGTGGGTGTAGGTCCAGGTTGTCTCCGGGTTCAGCCATACTTCGTTCCCGCCCCCCGCCCCCCATGAACCTCCAGGAAGAGCAATGAAACCCGCTCGCGGATAGCGATCGAGGTATTCAGAGCAGGAGGTCATCTCGATGCCCGTGTCGTAGTCGTGCAGCGTACGAGCAATCGCTTCCAGCCACATCCCACCTTCAAACCACCAGTGACCGAAGAGCTCGGCATCGAAAGGAGCGCAGAGAATCGGCGGGATAGGATCGTTGAATCCCGACTTCAGTGCCTCGTACACAAGATGAACGAAGTGCGAAGCATGCGACTTTACTCGTTCCGAGGCTTCCTTCGGATAATAGGGCTGCTTGTCACCGAGGTCCACGCGCGGTCCGGTCACGCGCCAGTATCGATGTCCGCCAGGCCAGCGCTTCTTGTGAAAGTCCAGGTAGACACCGTCTCCCGGATAACCGGAGTCGCCTGACCAGACCTGGATGCCGGTGCGGGGATCGCGGGGAAAGATCGTCGTAGCGTAGCGCTTATCGTAGGGTCCGTCGACATAGTAGGGCTGGTACAGCGACCGGTGGCTGCTATGGGTCATGGCTATCATCTGCTCGTCGGTAGGAACCGCGCCGTTGAGAAGCTCATAGGGGGAAGGCACGCGCTGTCCTCGCTCCACCAGGTGAGTATCGACAAAAAAGAACTCGATATCGCTCTCCGAGAGAGCCTGTTCGACGCCGATGCGGTCGAAACCAGCAGGCGCGGGAGAACCGTCGGCGAAACCCACGGGATAGTTCCAGAACCCGGCGGGCCGGTACCCGCACTCCGGAGCCCAGATGCCACGAGGATGGCGGCCCATGTGACGGGTATGGGTGTTCACCGCTGTCCTAATCTGGGCGCGGACACTCTCATCGGTTCCAAGCAGCGGCAAATAGCCGTGGGTCGCGCCGCATGTGATCACCTCGATAAGACCGATATCGTTGAAGTGACGAAATCTGGCGATGATATTGCCTTTGAGATCGTGGAAGTCGTCGAGAGCCTGCTGGAAGAATCGATACCAGAATCGCGCCATCTCGGCCAGATGGCCGTCGCCGGACTGGATAAAAAATGCCTCGTCTTCCCGGGCTGCGACGATCTTTCGAGTGAGGTACTTCGGAAACTCGGCGATAAAGACCGGATGGCACAGCTGCTCGAGCAGAATCGGCGAAAGATTCAGGTTGCACTGAAAGCGGATTCCGTCTCGCTCCAGATTGCTCAGTACGCGCAGCAGCGGCAGATAGGTCTCTGCGGCCGCTTCGTGGAGCCACTCCATGCCATGAGGCCAGGTCCCATGATTGACGACATAGGGCAGGTGCGCGTGCAGGGTAAACGTCAGGTAGCCCTGTGTACGCTTCGAGGATTGCTTCAAAACCTGCGTCACAACAGATACCTCGCGTCGTTCGGAAAGGCTGGTGGAGTTGGCCCGTTCGCTCGGGTTTCGGCAGCTCGAACAGATCCGAGTCTCCATCAGGAGCGAGACCAGGGAGTAAAAAGAGCGGGCCTGATCCTCGAGGCCCGCTCACTAAACGCTAAGATGCTGAAATTTCGGTTATGGTTACTGCTGCGGTTGATCCGTTGGTGGAGGTTCGGACGAATTGATCGGACGCCGGCGCTGGCCTCCGGTGTGCGTGCTGAGGGTGTCCGATGTGGGGACCCGAATGGACAGTGTATTGGTCAAGGAAAAGTTCACCAGGCTCTCAGAGGGAATCTGTACCTGTTCGCCGCGAGTGACGGTATTGGCCCCCGCGCCTACTCCAGCTCCTGCCACAGAGCCGATAGCCGCTCCCTTACCGCCTCCGGCGAGGGCTCCAATAATGGCTCCAAGGGCGGCTCCGCCTCCTACCTTAGCTACGGTATTCTTACCGCGGCCTTTGCCCTGCACGGTATAGGGTTGCGTCGACACCGCCAGCGAATCGCCGTGGCGATTGACGCTGACCAGTTCAACCGTAAGCAGGGAGTTGCCCTTGTAGTGGGCGGCTTCCTGTACCGCCGAAACGCGGCCGGTTACACCTGTGCCCTGCCGGATGGCAACCAGGCCATCCGCCATGACATCGGTGGCCACGGTGCCGGAGAAGCTCTGGCCCTGCTGCGTACTGGCGCTGTCAAGCGTCTGCGTAATGCGGATCGGGATCGTGGTTCCCGACGGGATGGTGACAGTCTTAAACTCCGGAGGAGGTGGCGTTACGGGAACGGGTGCCGGAGCGGGTGCCGGATCTGGTGGTGGCGGTGGAGGTACCGTCTGCGCCACTTCAGGCCGCTCAATCGGAGCAGGACCCGTCTTCCGCTTCTCCACGGGCTTGGGCAGAGCCTTCTTCGCTTTTGGCTCAGGTTGTGGTGCAGGGGTCTCAGGGGGAGGCGGTGCTGCCGCCACCGGAGCAGCTGTCTGGACCGACAAATTGTTCACCACGGTCTTGATACCGGCTACCTGGGCGACATCCGCTGCGGCAAGCGAACGGGCGGCTTCGCTGCTGACGTTTCCATTGAGGGTGACAACGCCATTCTGGACCCCTGCCTGAATCGACTCGGACGCAAGCGCACCATCTGACGACAGGCGGCTTTGCACCGCGGTCGACAGGCTGGCGTCGTCCTGGACTGGAGCGGCAGCAGTGTTGCTCTTGCATCCGGCGAGGCCGAGGCCCAGGGATACAACCGTTATGGCGGCGAAGTTGCGTACGGAAAAACTAATATCGTGAATGTTCATCAGGTCTATCACTTTCGTCTAAAGGGACGCTCTGCTAGTGAAAACTCTAAACCAACCAGTAAGACTCGCGCGGATTGACATAAAAAGCGATGAGAAATTCCGGCGACTCTTCCAACGTACTTTGCTCGAATAGCTTGCTCTCTATAGGACTCCTCAGGACGGAAGCGGACAGCTTAAACTCGGCGAAATCCTGCTGCGCGCAACCCGAATGACACGGGAGGGCATCCACACCTAAGATGTTGACCGTCGGCGAAGAAGCTTCCTGAACGGCAGCTCCGATTTCTGAGCCAACCTGGGCGGTATGCCCTAACGTGTTCGAGGATTTGGGGATATTGTTATAAAACAGAAGTTCAAGATGGCTTCCGCATCCGGACAAAGAGATTGAAAGAGAAGAGGAGAGAGGCAAATGTCTGATATCGACAACGGCGCAAGTGGATTAGGTTGGTTTCTCGCAGGTCTTGGCCTTGGGGCCCTGGTAGGCGTTCTCTATGCACCGAAGTCCGGCAGAGAGACGCGTGAGGAGCTTCTGGCGAGTGCGATGGATGCCAAGGAGCGAGCAGGGGAGTACGCCCAAGAGGGCCGCGAGCGCGTCTCGCAGATGACGGAGCAGGGCAAGCAGCAGGTGAATGAATACGTCGACCGTGGCAAGGAGTATTATGAGCGCGGTCGGACGCAGTGGTCCGAGTATGTCGAGAAGGGCAAGGGGCTTGTCCAGGATCAGCAGAGCAAGGTAGCGGCGGCGATCGATGCCGGGAAACAGGCATACGTCTCCTCCACCGAGGAGCCTTCCTCTTCGTCGTAAGGAAACGGTCTCAGGGATCCAGCCTGGCTTAGGGCTGGACCCTTTTCGCTCGCTGGAGATGGTGTTCCGCGGGCTCTAATTCTATGAGAGGCTCCATGATGATCTTTGGGATGTGGCTGCAAGATCCGGGCTCAATCTCGTCGGGAAACTCACGGCTGCTGATGTTCTTTGTAGCGATGGTCGCCGTGGCCATGGTGGCACAGGCCGTGGTTGTGGTTGTTGCTGCTCTTGGCGCGGCGAAGGCGGGAAAACGGCTGTTGGTCATTGCCGAAGAGGTACGGGCGAAGGCCCTCCCGGTCATCGACAGCGCGCAGGGCCTGGCGCAGGACCTCCAGCCCAAGATCAGGGTGTTGGCGGAGAACCTGGTCGAAACCAGTCACGTGGTACGTGCCAAGGCGGTGGAGTTCGATTCCACTATTTCTGAGGTCAACAGCCGGGCGCGGGCGCAGACCGTTCGGGTGGACTCGATGGTCACCTCGGTACTGGACACCACAGAAAGTCTCGCATCGACGATCCAGAATAGTGTCAAGACGCCGGTACGGGAGTTTCAAGGTCTGATGAACGGACTCAAGGCTGGAATCGATGTCCTGGTTGGGCGACGGCGAAATCACAACAATTACCCGGCTCCTCCGGAGACGGACGGGAATCCGGTGGTAAGTCCATTTTCCTCCGGGGCGAAACGTTTTCGGGAAGAGGATCCTGGTCTCTGAGTTGCGTTCTTTCTGAGGTGCAGCAGTTGCTGCCTGCGCCGTTTGGAAGCACGCGCAGTCCTGTTAGAGAATCCAGCCGCCGCCGACGACATCATCTTCCTGATAGAACACTGTGGCTTGACCAGGGGTGATGGCGCGCTGCGGCTCGTCGAAGACGACTCGCACCCGATCGTCGCCTGCGCCGAGGAGTGTTGCCGGAGCGGGCGTGTGGCGATGACGAATCTTCGCTGTGATGCGAATCTCTTCGCCTTCCGTCATGCTGGCGATGGAGATCCAGTTGAGGCGATTGGCGGTGAGGTCACGCGAGAGCAGGTCTTCGTCCGCGCCGACCGTGACCCGATGCGAGTCCGGGTGGATGGCGAGGACGTAGAGGGGATTGGGCGAGCTGATCCCAAGTCCCTTGCGCTGGCCGACGGTGAAGCTGTGGATTCCCTGATGGTGGCCGATGACCTCGCCCGAGGTGGTGACGAGCTCGCCGGAGAGATCGGGCATGGGCTCGTTCTGCTCGTCGAGGTAGGCCTTCAGAAAGGTGCTGTAGTCTCCGCCAGGAATGAAGCAGATCTCCTGCGAGTCGGGCTTCTGCGCGACGTAGAGGCCGGAGTCCTGAGCGATCTGGCGGACGGCGGGCTTCTGCATCTCGCCGAGAGGAAAGAGGGTGCGCGAGAGCTGCTCCTGAGTGAGACCGAACAGGAAGTACGTTTGGTCTTTCGTGTGATCGGCGGGGCGCGAGAGGATCCAGCGGTTGCGCTCGGGGTCGAAGCGGTTGCGCGCGTAGTGGCCGGTGGCAATGCGATCCGCTCCGATCTGACGGGCGGTCAGCAGGAGCTGATCGAACTTGAGATGGTTGTTGCAGAGGGTGCAGGGAATGGGCGTGCGTCCGGCGAGATACTCGCTGACGAAGGGCTTCACGACGTCAGCTTCGAAGCGCTCCTGCTGGTTGACGACGTAGTAGGGGATTCCGAGCTGCTCGGCCACGGCACGCGCGTCGTAGACATCATCGAGGGAACAGCAGCGTCCCTGAACACTCTCGGGCATGCCCTCGTGACCGGCGAGACGGCGCTGGTTCCAGAGCTGGAGGGTGAGGCCGACGAGCGAGTGTCCCTCGGAGCGCAGGATGGCCGCGACCGTGGAGGAGTCGACTCCTCCGGACATGGCGACTGCGATCGTGTTGTTGGGCTCGTCCGGCATGATGCTCCAGTTCTATTCTCTCAGGCTTTGGGCGGAGGGGTCCCCCCCTTATCTATACGGGATAACTTGTTTTATTTGTGGTACTTGAGCGATTGCTGGGTCTCTAAAATATTGATTTTAGAGGGTTTAGGTACTAAAATATTGTTTCTAAAGGAGATGCCTCAGCCGTTGGCTGAGGCATCGCTTTCTTTTCTTCTCACTTTCAAGTATAGAGGAGGAACAGGGTTGAATCGGCAGTTATCTTCCTTTTGTTTTGTGCAAGTTACAGGTTTTCTCGCTTGACAGGATTTTTTGCGGTTGCCCGATTCTCCGGAGTTCGTCTTCCGGGATCCGGTCAGGATGAATGGGGCACCGGGGTTACGCCGGCTGAGGTTCCGGCTGGAGTACTGAACGCTCGTCGGCGCTAGGGCCCCAGCTTGATGGCACAGGAATGTCGAGCAGGCGCAGGTAGACGCAGAACTGGCCGCGGTGCTGGTACCAGTGGTTGAGCATAATATTGCGCAGGAAGGCGACGCGCGGCATGGCTGCGATCTCCTGATCGCCGGCGACGATGCGCCAGGTTGCATTCATGGCGGCGTCATCGAAGCCCGGCAGGACCTCGCGCACGGTGGCGATGCTCTGGTCGAAGGCGTCGAGGACCTCCTGCACGGTTGCAGGTTGAGGGAAGAATTGGAAGTCTGGCGGCGGGATCTGGTCCTTCTGAGCCCCCTGGACGACTCCACCGGGCACCAGGGCGAGGTGGTATGCCAGTTGCCCGGCGGTCATGGACCTGGGGTGAGGCTTCCAGGTGAGCTTGTCTTCGGGAAGGCGCTCGAGGAACTTTCGCGTGACAGGAGCCTGAGCTTCAAATTCTGAGAGTAAGTATTGTGCGATGAGCATGGGGGTTCTCCTTTCTGGTTTGTGCCTTGAAGAACGATTCCGGTCGGAATGACAGTTGACTGGATTGTGATGCAAGCGCTGCTTCTGCGCAGTGCTGCTATTTGCGCGCGGCCTCGGCTTGTCTGCGAACGCGTTCGTGCATGGAGGTCCAGCCTTTGTTCATCCCTGCCTTGTGCTCCTCGGCGACGAAGCCCAGCGCGGTGTGCCGGAAGGTGATCAAGGTTCCACCATTGGCTTCCGTCAACCGATATTGCACGTTGGAGAGTAAGGGGAACGAGGCGAACAAGGGCCCGACGAACTCAAGCAGGGTGGGCCGCACGATGGCTTTGACGTTGGCCCAGAAGTGCCCATTGCCATCGCCGAGGTCGCGGTACCACCTTCCACCGGGCCACGGTTCGATCTGCATGTTGAGCGATTTGCCATCCGATGTTTCGTTGCCCGGTCCCAGTTGCTCGAGCAGCGCGGCAAAGGTTACATCCAGGGGCGCCTGGACGTGGATCTCCTGGTTGATCGTAAGGGACAGGTCTTCGAGGGTCTGTTCGGTAGCAATCATCGTTTCTCCTTAAGGGTTAGGGCTAGGGAATTCGAATCTGTTGAGCTTTTGCGGACCATCGCTTCTGCGCGTTCCTTCACTCGATTCAACTGGTGCTGCCAGTAACGCTCGAAGGTTCCGGCCCACTCATGCAGCGGCCGGATTGCTTCGGCGTTGGTTCGGTACAGCTTCTGGCGCCCATGGCAGCGCATCCGAACCAGCCCCACGTCGCGCAGCACGCGCAGGTGCTTGGAGACGGAAGGCTGCTCGAGGCCGAGGGCCGCCACGATGTCTCCGACAGGCCGCTCGGCTACGGCGAGATAACTCAATATCTCCCGCCGGCGGGGCTCGGCGACCGCGTTGAATGCGTCCGAAGTCGTGGTCGCTCTAGCCATGACGGAACATTACATACCCATATGGGAATATGTCAAGTCAGCGTGTTTTTTGTCTGGCCGCCGCACATGGCTGAGTCAATTCTTTCGTGCGTACTTCGGCAACCTGTTCCGGGGTCGTGGGGCCATAGTCACCCTGTTTCAAATGATTCAGAACCTCAAGAGTCCTCGCCTTGACGTCCTCGTCCGTTGGCTCGCCTGCAACTTGCCCGTGTGCGATGCCCACCATTCGGAATTAGCCAAAAGTTGGGTATGCAAATATCCTCCACGCCTAACGGCGGGCGGCGGCGCAACCGCGGTTCGATCAGGATGTGGTCGGTTCGAGCCGAGGGGAGTAAAGTGCCGATAGCCGACTATCCTGGCATGATCGGTAAAGGCTACGTCGATTTTCGAGCACAAGGAGCACACGAACATGAAGCCAAAGAATACGATCTGCCTCTGGTTCGACAAGGACGCGCATGAGGCGGCGCGCTTCTACTCCGTCACCTTTCCGGATAGTAAAGTTACCGCTGTTCACGAGGCTCCTGGTGACTATCCGGGCGGCAAGAAGGGCGATGTGCTGACGGTGGAGTTCACCGTTCTGGGCATTCCCTGTCTCGGTCTCAACGGCGGCCCGACGTTCAGGCACACCGAGGCCTTTTCCTTCCAGATAGCGACGGAGGATCAGGAAGAGACGGATCGGTACTGGAACGCGATCGTCGGCAATGGCGGCACGGAGAGCCAGTGCGGTTGGTGCAAGGACCGCTGGGGCCTCTCCTGGCAGATTACCCCGCGCGCGCTGACCGATGCGCTGGCGGCTGGTGGCGGTGAGGCAAAGCGTGCCTTCGAGGCGATGATGACGATGGCGAAGATCGACGTCGCCGCTATCGAGGCAGCGTGGCGAGGCTGACGTGAACGCGCTGACACGTCCTTCTTATAAGAATTATCCGCAGAGGGGTACCCGATGAAGCGCACGTGGACGATCCTGGGGGTAGGCGACGTGCCGGCCAGCTTGAGATGGTATCAGGCGCTGTTCGGTCAGCCGGGTACCCTTCCTGTCCATGATTACTTTGGGCAAATCCTCGATTCAGATGGAACTGTCTTGCTCTGCCTCCACGAGTGGGGCGCCCACGAGCATCCCTCATTACTGAGCCCCGATCATGGGACACCCGGCAACGGGCTCCTGTTGTTCTTCCGTGTCGATGATTTCGACCTGGCGCTGCAAAGGGCACGCTCTCTCGTCACTCGGCTCGAAGAGGAGCCACACGTGAATCCGAACACGCAAACCAAGGAGTTCTCGCTCCGAGATCCGGAAGGATATTACGTTACGATCAGCGCGCTCTCTGCGGCCTGATGAGGCGCTGCAGCTGTCGGGCGCTGGCCGGGGCCTGATGGGGTATTAGGGAACGTATCGCGGAGCTTCGATTCTTCTGATCGTGTCACGGGCGATTCTTTCGTGCGTGCTTGCCGCAGATGGAAGGCATGCACCTGGACACTGGAAAGAGACACTCCGGCGAGACCCAGCATCTTATTCAAGCTATTGTGTTGGAAGATGGGTAGCGCTCATCAGGCGTGCCGATCGGGAGATCTGCTTGAGACCGCGTCACATGCTGTCGTCCATCGCTGGAAAGATGCGCTCTGGATTCGGGACGAGGTGGGTTGGTCCAAACATCAGTTGGGAGAGACAATGCAAAAGCGCAAACTTGGAAACAATCTGGAAGTTTCGGCCCTCGGTCTCGGCTGCATGGGCATGAGCTTCTCGTACGGCGTCGTTCAGGACGAGGCCGAGATGATTTTACTGATGCACAAGGCCGTCGACCTGGGGATTACATTCTTCGACACGGCTGAGGTGTACGGCCCGTTCACGAACGAAGTGCTCGTGGGTAAGGCGCTTTCGCCAATTCGTGACAAGGTCGTTATCGCTACGAAGTTCGGGTTCAACGTGAACCCTGATGGCAGCCCGGGTGGGCAGGGCCTGAACAGCCGTCCCGAGCATATCAAAGAGGTTGCCGAGGCTTCGCTTAAGCGACTGAACATGGATTTTATCGATCTCTTCTATCAGCACCGCGTCGATCCCGATGTGCCGATCGAAGATGTCGCGGGAGCGGTGAAGGACCTGATTCAGGAAGGCAAGGTGAAGCACTTCGGTCTTTCCGAAGCAGGTGTGCAGACGATTCGCCGTGCACATGCGGTCCAACCCGTGACCGCTCTGCAAAGCGAATACTCGCTGTGGTGGCGAAAGCCTGAAGCTGAGGTTATTCCGACCCTCGAGGAGCTTGGCATCGGCCTGGTTCCGTTCAGCCCACTGGGCAGGGGGTTCCTTACGGGCAAGATGGACGAGAATACACAATTTGGCAAAGGGGATTTCCGCAGTACTCTGCCTCGCTTCACGCCGGAAGCGATGAAGGCGAACAAGGCTTTTGTCGATCTGCTGGGCACCATTGCAAAGCAAAAGAACGCGACACCGGCTCAGATTGCTCTTGCGTGGCTGCTGGCGCAGAAGCCGTGGATCGTTCCCATTCCGGGGACGACCAAGTTGTCGCGTCTTGAGGAAAACATCGGGGGCGTTGCCATCGAACTCACAGCTGACGATCTGCGTGGAATTGACGAAGCTGCATCGAAGATTCCGGGGGAGGGTGCGCGCTATCCAGAGCACCTGGAGAAGATGACGGACCGCTAGCTATCCGATCGAGGGGCACCTTGCTGGAGTTTAATATGGACGGTCCCACGCACTCAATAAGGGTAGTTAGTACAGCTTTAGGTTATCCAGGTTCAACCACTTGTCATTACCCTGAGCTGCTGCCAACTCGAAGTGTAGCCCGGTGATTCTACGAAGCGGCAATTGTGTTTTAGTGTCGGTCGAATGAAACGCAGAAAAGGGGATTCGTACCGTACGCCATTTGGCATCGCCGGTAAATGAAGCTGCGTACCAAGTCGAACGCCGCATTCCGTAACTCTCAAGAAGAACTCTATAGCTGCCACTGCCCCGAGCCTGGAACCTGATTCCTTTGAACGCTGAAATATCCGCCAATTCAACTCCCCCTTTTGTAAGTGGGATGACAAGATCGGCAAATGGGGAAGGCTTCGGACTCATTCTGGCCAGGATAGAGAGATCGTGAGCATCTTTACCGAAGCTGCGGGTAAAGAGTATCTGAGAGTGGTCGACGCCAGTGTCGGTGCTATTGACCAGCATCGTATCGAGATTTGTGCGGCTATCCGTGCGCTCGGCGTCGTCGATGAGAGCCGGTATGGGATGTGCCGGTAATGGGGTCATTTCAGGTGACTGAATTGCAGCTTCGAGTGACCGTAGATCTAATTGCTTGCCACTGAGAAATACCGCCTCGGTGTTTTCGATGTCTCCAATGCTCCGGTCAGGCAAGCCCTTCACGAGAAGGAGATCGGCTATCTTGCCTGGTTCTATGGTTCCGCGCTCGCCTTCGCCGACCAGCTGAGCACTTGTGCCTGTGGCAGCGGTGATCGCTTGTAGAGGCGTGAGACCAGAGGCGACAAGGAGTTCCATTTCATGGAGGGTAGACCATCCGTGATACGTTCCAGCAACACCGGCATCGGTTCCTACTCCGATTGGAATGCCGGCCTGCGAAAGGCGCTGAACATTCTCTTGCAGGAGATGCCATCGACGCATCGCGGGCGAATCGGGCGATGGAGGTTCCTGTCGTTCAGAGGCGCGCGACAAGTATTGACGATCACCTGGCGAAAGAAGTGCAGTGAGATGCGGCGCTGGTGTTCGGTTTCCTGCAGGTTCATAGGTGGCTAATGTAGAGACGTAACCGGTACCACTTGTCTTGAGGAGTGAAATGAGCTCGTCGTCGACAGGGGCATCTCCCACGCCGTGCGCGAGGACATCTACGCCCGCTCTGGCTGCGATCTTAGCTCCCGCCAGCGTGACGGTATGGGTGAAAACTTTTAGTCCTGCGCTGTGAGCATCGTGAACAATTGCAGAGAGCGTTTCGAGATTCATCGAGGTCAGATCGTTGCCTCTACCGTAACGCCATCCATCGGTAAAGACCTTGATGACATCGGGTTTATAGGGGAGGATTCTTTTCATGGCCGCGTGAGCCTCTGCAGGAGTGCTTACCATCTGGGTGAAAAAATCTCCCCAACCGAATTCGGTTCCATGTCCCTGAGGCGTACCCAGGCGAATCGCAAAGTTTACTTTTGGTCCCGGCAGCACGCCGGTATTCTGCAATGACCGCAGAGGTGCAAGCATCTCGCCGTAGACGCTGTAATCATTGACGCTTGTAACGCCGCACAGGAGATACATCTTGAGGCTTTTGCCGAAGTCGTCTGGAGCATTCGTTGCGGAGGAGTTCAGGTGCGTGTGCAGGTCAAACAAACCCGGAAGCAGAGTCTGCCCTGTAGCGTCGATGACATGGGCGTCCGCGGGTATCTCAGCGTGATCCGAGACGGAGACGATTCGGTTGTCACGGATGACGACGGTCTCGACACGAGCGGGTGCTCCAGTACCATCGACGACTCGAGCGCCAGTGATGACGGTGACAGTTTGAGCCTGCCCTGCCAGTGCCGGAGCAACGGCAAACAGGAGCATGATGCGAAGAGAAGGCAAAAGCATGAAAGCCCTTTCGAGATTACGCGCCGTTCTCTTAATGTTTGAGAGTTCTGCCAGCCAACGTTTTTGTCAGAGAGCCGTTGTCGATTGCGAGTTGACCGTTGACCGAGAGATAGCGAACGCCGGTCGCCAGAACTTCCGGATGCTCGTAGGTTGCGCGTTCCTTGAACGTCTTCGGATCGAAGACCAAAACGTCTGCAAAATAGCCAGGTTTCAACAGCCCGCGGTCTTTCAGGCCCAGAGTTTTGGCGGGCAGCGACGTACTGGAGCGAACGGCAAACTCAAGGGAGATGACGTGTCTGGTATTGACGTACTCATGCATTTTGCGAGGAAATGTGCCGTATTTGCGTGGATGCCCTTCGGAGCCATCGGAACAGGTCATCAACCAGGGCTGGCGCATGAACGCTTCGATGTCGGCCTCTTTCATGTTGAAGGAGGCGACATCCGAACCCCCTGCCTCAATGATCTCGATTGCGGCATCTACCGGTGATTCATGTCGTTGCTGCGCGATCGTGGCCAGATTCTTACCGACGATGCTTTGATCCCGTGAAGACGTCATCAGGAGTGAATCAGGTCCTCCACGACGTTCCAGGTTTCGGTTCATCTCACTGACAAGTCGAGTGTGCAGACTCGGATCTCGCAGATTCTTGAGCAATGCACCCCCGGCTTCCGCCCATCGGGGTACCAGCGCCGCTGTCACGCTGGTGCCAGATGCAGTGTAGGGATACTGGCTGGCGGTGATGTTCACTCCATCCTTCCGGGCACTTTCGATCAATGCAATCACATCAGCGCTCTTTCCCCAGACGTCCGCACCGAGAGCCTTAATGTGCGAGATCATGACCGGGAGGTGCGCTTCCTGTCCAATACGAATCGTCTCGCGGACAGAGCCTAAAAGGCCGATGGAGTACGAGCTTTCGTCGCGCATGTGGGTGTCGTAGATACCGCCGTACTGTCCGGCGATCTGCGCAAGCTGGATCACTTCTTCCGTACTGGAGTAGCTGCCGGGCGCATAGTAAAGACCTGTCGAGATCCCGAGGGCTCCTTCCTGCATTGCTTTCGCGACAAGGGCCTTCATACGATCCATTTGAAGAGGCGTCGGCTTTTCGTCCGACATGTTCATGACCTCGCGTCGAATGGTTCCCTGGCCAATAAAAAGCGCGGCGTTGGTACCTATCCCTTGATGATTCCATTTTTCGAGAGTAGCGCCGATTGCCGTGGGGCTGTCTCCATCATTCCCAGTCGCAACGGTGGTTACACCCTGCATGAGATAAGGAGCATTGCGGCTCCGGTTGGGATCGGAGAGATCACCGGCAGTGTGAGTGTGTGGATCGATAAAGCCCGGGCTGACTACAAGGCCAGACGCATCGATGACTCGTTTCGCTTTCTTTCCTGTACTCGGACCGATGAAGGCAATGCGATCCCCTGCAATGCCGATATCTGCTTTAATCGCAGGTGAACCTGACCCATCGATCAAGGAGCCTCCACGAATAATAAGGTCGAGATTCTGCGCAGTAGCTTGCAAAGACAGTGCAGTGAATCCCAAAAAGACGAAGCTCAGGGTCGATCTCAATGCTGCGACTCCTTATTTTGACTGAGTGGTTGAGAGCAGGTGGTGCTGGAAGAATTCGGCCTCTGCCTTGTACGCTTCCAACCAGTGACGATGCAGCAAGAAGCCGTGAATCTCATCGGGAAACACTAACTGCTCGAATTCGACCCGCTGCTTTTGCAGCGCTTTGGCGAGGGAGACCGTTTGCGAGAAGGGGACGTTACGATCATCGTCGCCCTGGATGAGCAGAACAGGAGAATGCCAACTAGACATGTAAGCCATTGGCGACGACTCCCAGGCAGTCTTCAGTCTCTGCGCGTCCACTTCAGGGTCGTGAGACGAATGCCAGCTTGCAGGAATCTGCCACTGATGAACGCCGTGCATATCGACACCTGCTGCGAAGACGTCGGAAGCGCGCGCAAGTGCGAGGGCAGTAAGAAAGCCGCCATAGCTGCCACCCCACACGCCGATACGTGCAGGGTCGATGTCGGGCCTGCTCCGCAGATACCGGCCCGCGCCAACGATGTCATTGAACTCGCTGGCTCCGTCTCTTCCGTAGTGGAGGGCCTCTCGAAAATCGAGACCATATCCGATTCCACTTCGATAATTCACGGAGAGGACGATGTAACCGCGGCTAGCCAGATACTGATTCATCGCATAAGCGTTTGAGTAGTAGCCCATGGTCTGAAAGCCAAGCAGCATCTGCCTGCGTGAGCCACCGTGAAAAAATACCAAAGCCGGATGACGCTTTCCGTCCCTTGCGTTTGAGGGAAGAAACAGTTGTCCGTGAATCTGAAGTCCATCGGCAGCAGAAAAGAGCACCTGTTCCGGTTTGACGAAGTTGGCTCCGGGATAGTCGGCCGGAATAAGCTGTGGAGCGAGATCCTGAAGGTTTCCCTGCGGGTCCACAAGAGCAGGACGAAGGGGAGTGTGTTCGTCGGAGCGCAGGACGGCGAGGTTGTGCCCGGCGGCGATTGGAGAGACCTCGATACCACTGCCTTTTGTGAGCTGTTTTGGCTTTCCTCCTGACGTGGAGACAGACCAAATGTGGCGCCGGTCAATATCCTGCTCGTTCGATGCGTAGAGAAGATTCTTGGGGTCCTGAAAACCAACGTCCTCTACTTCGAAGTTGCCGGGAGTAAGTAGTTCTGCTTTGCCACCTGATGACAAGATGGAGTAGAGATGCAGCCAGCCGTCTCCCTCCCATGGAAAGATCAGATGATTGTCTTCGCTCCAAAAGAGTTGCGTGCCGTGCAATTCGCGGAATGCACTTCCTCGACCTTCGCTTGCTTTCCACACTGGATGGCCTGCACCTGTGGTGGCATTGGCTATGCAGATCAACCATGGAGATGCTGTACGCCGGTTTGCCGGTGAAGGTTGAGGTTCGCCGGGCTGGCGTATAAAAGCTACTTGCTGGCTATCCGGAGACCAGGTGGGTGCGTCATCCTTTGCCGTAGACGGATCGAGATAGACGAGAGTCTGCGTGCGAAGATCGTAGACGCCAACAAATGCATGATCGCCGCGATCGCTGACGAAGGCCAGTGCGTGGCCGTCAGGAGCCCAAGTCAACTCGGAGATATCGCCGCGGGTATGAAGCAAAGGTGCAGTTTTGGCTGCATCCGTAGTCAGCCCGACAGACCATATCTGGTCGCGATCGATATAGGCGACCAGATCGCTTACAGGTGAGATGACAGGATCGTATCCTTCACCCAACTTGCGCGGTTCTCCTCCGGCAGCGGCGATGAGCAAGATATCCTGCGATACGCCTGCAGTTTCGAGAGCGGGGTTTGGATTCGATTTGCCGGGAAATTCGGAGTCTCCTCCACGAACATAGACAAGGTTTTCTGCATTTGGGGTCCAGGCGATCTGGTAGATCTCTTGGCCATCGTCCTGATTGTAGGAAGTGAGCTGCTTCGATTGATATCTGCCATCAGCGTTTTGCTCTGCAATCCAGAGGTTTCGCTTGCCTCTTTCGTTTTCTGCCCAGGCAAAACGATTGAGACGCGGACTTGCAGTCAGATCAGAGGCGAACGGAGCGCTGAGCGCCTGTTCCAGCGTAAAGTTTCCGGTTTGTGCCACCAGACTTGCGGGTGATACGAGAGTCATCGTGACCAACACCTTATGCACCGTCATCGTTCTTCCTTTTCGCAGATCAAGACTCTGTTTGATACCACCTGTAACCATGCTTCTGTTCCTGGTCTGCCTCTTTGAGACGGTCGACAATCTCTTTGCGTCGTAGGCTGCCAACGGCTGCAGTGATCAAGTCAATTAATGTGAGGGGTGCGACATAACTTGCAGCGAACGACAAGCTATGGACGGGAACGATCACGAGTTCGTTGGAGAAACGGGCTAAGGGAGACAGTGAAGAATCGGTGATGCCGACACAATAGGCGCCGTTCTTCTTTGCCTTCTCAGCACCTTCGATCGTCATGCGAAGGCCGCGGCGAAAGCTGATCGCAATAACGATGTCCCCCTCACCACTGGAACGCGCGAGGTGCGTGGTACGTCCCGGGGCTACCGCTGCAAACACGGGCAAACCGGCGATGGTCAGGTGATATTCCATGTAGCTGACGAGCGAAGAGGCCATATCTCCTCCGAACAGAAAGATCCGCTTTGCTTCATGGATTCTTGTCGCGATACTCAGAACCTGCTGCAGATCGAGATGATCCTGAATGTATGCCATGTTCTGCAGAAGTTGTTTTCTCGCGCTCTTCAAGAATTTTGGCGGCTGCATCTCGTTTCTGACAGCCTGCATACTGTCCAGGATCGTTGCGCTGGTGACCGATAGATCGTGAAGATAGTGCTGGAAATCCTTATAGCCTTTAAATCCCAGAGCCTGCACGATGCGAATAATCGTCGCCTGTCCGGTGGCAAGACGATGTGCCATGTCTCTCACGTTCAGTAGAACGAATTCCCGCGGATTCTCTAAAACCGGCCGGATGACTTCCATGCGCTTCTCGCTCAAATGTTCCAGGAGGTGAGGTGGCGCAGATGGAGCGGGCGGATTCTTCGGTTCTTTTCTGGTCGGCATAGGAAAAGTCATTCCTGTTGGAGTAGAGCTGGGTAATTCCAAAAGTCAACGAGTGGGCAAGGGTGCTAGAAACCCTTCTGCACGTGCTTAGCGTAAGTCAAGGCCACTCTATGAATTGATGTCTTGACACAAAGGTGAAAGTGGGGATAAGGTTACAACAATTTCCGGGAACATTTGTACCGCATGAAATAAAAATTCCATTTCCTGTTGCGAATTCGCGACCGGGAATCCGGCGAAGTTCCAGTTTTTAGAGAACTAGTCCCGCAAGAAGCCAAATACAACTCAATTTTGTAACCGTGGGAGGCCCATGTCTTATAAGAGGTTTTTGCTCTGTTGTCTCTCTGTCGCTTTCGTTCCGTCGTTCGCGCTCGCACAGGGCACAACCAGCCGAATCGCGGGCATTGTTACGGATTCGACAGGAGCCGTTATCTCCGGGGTTAGTGTTACCGCGACCAACGAAGGAACGCACGTCAGCTATGTCACAAAAAGCTCTTCCTCCGGCTCCTATGCATTTGACAGCCTGCAGATCGGAAGCTATGCGGTCCGCGCCGAGCTGGCTGGTTTCAAGCAGTTTGTATCTACCGGGAACGTTCTTTCTATCGGTCTTCCAACCAGCGTCAATATCGCGATGCAGATCGGCGGGACGGATCAAACGGTGGAAGTGAACGGAGGCTATGACCTCGTACAGACACAATCTTCCGGCAACTTCGGCGGCACGATCGATAACGAAACCCTCACGCAGCTGCCCATTGTTGGCACGAGTGGACGCAACCCGATCTCACTTACGACGTTTATTCCAGGCGTCGTTGTCAGCGGTTCTTATGCGTCTGGAGGGCAGGTCAGTGTCAATGGGTCGCGGGATCGTGCATGGAATTATGTACTCGATGGCATCGACGCCAATGAGAGCAGCTCTGGAGGAGGGAATTCCTCACCAGCACACCTCAACCCCGACATGCTCTCCGAATTTCGCGTGCTGACCTCGAACTTCACGGCTGAGTACGGACGCAATACCGGCGGCCAGGTGCTGATGGTCACGAAATCGGGAACGAATCAGTACCATGGAAATCTTTTCGAGTTTTACCAGTCGCCGTTCCTTCGCGCGAACTCGCCGGTCAACAAATCCTTAGGCCAGCCGCGCTCCCAGTTTGTGCAGAACATGCCGGGTGGATCGCTCGGCGGCCCGATCTTCAAAAACAAGACCTTCTTCTTCGTCAATATCGAGCTGCTGCACGCGTACACGGGAACATCCGTCAATCGCATTGTTTATACAGCCGCCGCCCGCGCTGGAAATATCCGCTATGCGAATGCAGCGGGAGCCCGCAATCAGCCCTATGGAACAGCAGGAGCATCGGTTGACGCTAACGGCAATCCCATCGTGCCTGTCAGCACCTACAATATCGCTGCTAATGACCCCTTCCATGTGGGTCTTGATCCAAGCGTTCAGAGCTTCATCGGGCTCACCCCACTGCCGAATAACTTCGCAGTCGGCGATGGTCTGAACACTGCGGGTTACAGCTTCGTCGCTCCGGCGAATGACAGGCAGGTGGACGAGACCATAAAGATCGACCACATCTTTTCCGATCGAAATGCCATCTTTGGACGCTGGTACTCGGGCCACCAGAACACCTACGCCGATTCGTTGAATGGAGGTCTCCAGACATTTCCCGGTGCGCCTGCGCAGGTCAATACCTTTCGTCAGCCTCGCAATCTTGCCATCAACTGGCGTCTGAATCCGACGGCCAATACCACCAACGAGGTTGTAGTTGGCATGAATCGCTTTGGCTATGCCTTTGTGAATCCCGCGCTTGGCGAGGGGGCGGCAACCACACCGTATAACTTCAATAACTCAGTTTATCTTCCACGTAACAGCTACATCTCGAACAATCGTTATCTGACGACCTACCAGCTTGTCGATAACTACACGTGGGTAAAGGGTGCGCACATCTTCAAGGGCGGCATCAACTTCCGTTACGGCCGCGAGATCGACAATCGCGGGTCCATCGGATCGGTGAATGTGACCCCACAGGTCTCCTTCAGCACCACTAACAATCCTGTCGATATAGCGAACTACAACGTTCCGACCACAGGCATTAACACGACGTTCGATCAGCCTACCTTGACCAGTGCCGTCAACGATCTGCTGGGGCGAGTTGGGAGCGTAACCGCTGGGTATGTGTCCAACTCTGCTTCGACGGCATTCGATCCGGCGGGAACGATAAATATCATGGATAGCCGATGGCCCGAGTATGACTTCTACATACAGGACTCGTGGAAGATTCTGCCGAATCTCGTTCTCGATTATGGCCTGCGTCTCGACGCGCGCATGGCTCCTCGCTTCCGCGGCTTTCCGCTTCTTGTTCCAAACCAGAATGTGCTTCTGGGCGCGCAGATCAATGGACCGCTCACCTTCGTACCTGGCAAGGAATACAACGACGATTGGAACAACTTTGGTCCATCGGTTGGGTTTGCCTGGGATCCTTATCGCAATGGCAAGACCTCCCTTCGCGGCAACTTCCGTGTTGGCTACGACCGCATCAACTCCTTCTCGTTTACTTCGTCCGTGTTCCAGGGAATGCCTGGCCTGACTTACCAGGCGAACGATACTACAAGTGGGCAGGACAATTTCGCTGCGGGGAGGATGGGGGTTCGTGCGCAGAGCTGGGCTCCACCGGTTCCCGGCACAACACCGACAGCTCTTCGCACACCGCCGCCCTTCAGTGCAAACTCTGTCACAGTTGCTGATCCCAACATGCGCACCCCGAAGGTCTACATGTGGGGACTCAGCGTTCAACAAGAGATGGCTAAGGATGTCGTTTTCACCCTTACGTACATAGGTAATCATGGTATCGGCCTCTATGGCGGCTATGACTCCAACCAGGTAAATTACCGGGCAAACGGTTTCCTCGACGCATTCAATACGGTGAAGAGCGGACAGGATAGTTCACTCATGACGAGGATCATCTCTGGTGACAGTCGTCGTAAGGCCGGGGAGACGGGAGCGGCATTCCTTCAGCGTAATTACGCGTCTTATCTCACTCTCAACAATGTAGCCGGACTTGCACAGGTGCTCGGTCAACGCATTCAGGGTGATGGAAATTCTCTCGTCGTCGACTCCGGTCTTCCCGCGAACTTTTTCAAGCCTTATTCCCAGTACCTGGGAGCAGTGAATGTGCTGACTACGAAGGATTATTCAAACTACAACGGACTGCAGGCCCAGATTGAGAAGCGCTTCTCCGATGGGTTCCTTATGACCGTCAGCTACACCTTCTCCAAAGCGCTCGATTTGCGCTCCTATGATCCGGCGTTTACTACGGTTGCTCAGGGCAGTACTCTCAGCTCTACAGGAACGCCATTCGACTTCAATAATCCCCGCCTCAACTATGCCCCTGCAGATTTTGATAATACGCAGGTCGTAACCGGCTATTGGTCCTATCGGCTTCCCTTCGGTCGCGGGAAGAAGATCGGTAATCAGTGGAATCGTACGCTCGACCTCATGGCAGGCGGATGGGAGATATCTGGCAATGGAAACTGGTATTCAGGCCGACCCATTACGTTCTTCGCCGGATCCAATACCTACGGTTCCGCTGTAGGGACCCCGGCTTCCTGCATTACTCCAGGTGCGTGCAGCCCGAAGATGGGCAAGATGCACGTCGAGTCGGGGCAATCGTTTTACTTCACTGCAGCACAGAAGGCCCTTCTCGTCACTCCGGCAGCCGGTGAGTTTTCAAACCTTGGTCGTAATTATTTCCGCCAGCCAGGCGTCTGGAACGTCGATGCCACGGTTTCCAAGGAATTTCGCATTACGGATAGTCAATTGGTTCAGGCTCGACTTGAAATGCAGAATGCTGCCAATGTAACCACCTACGACACGTTCGGCAGCGAACTTATTACAAGCTCTGTTTTCACCCGCCGCAATGCGGGTGTTGACGGTGTCGTGAACAATAGCCCGCGTCGCATGCAGCTTGCGGTCAAATACATCTTCTAAGGATGCACGGAAAGCAGAATCGCCGTACATAACGGCGGTTCTGGCCTTTTGCACGCGAATCCGTACTGTCCCCACCCTTAGCCATGTCCCGGTGTGGATGGAGTGGGTTGTTTAGCGTGCGAGGCCAGAACGACGGTTTTGGCGTTGAGGAACTCGCGCATTCCGGCGGCGGAGAGTTCGCGGCCGTAGCCGGAGTGCTTGATGCCCCCGAAGGGGAGGCGCGGGTCGGAGGCGACCATGGCATTGATGAAGACAGCTCCGCACTGGAGCTCGGCGACGAGGCGCTGCTGCTCGGCGGGATCGCGAGTCCACGCGGAGGACGCAAGGCCGAAGGGGGTGTCGTTGGCGATTTCGATGGCCTCGTCGAGCGTGGCGGCCTTGAAGAGCATGGCCACGGGGCCGAAGAGCTCTTCGCGGTAGACGGCGCTGGTGCGCGGGACATTGATGAGGACGGTGGGCTCGAAGTAGTTGCCGTCGCCGAGCATGCGCTGTCCGCCAGTGAGGATGCGTGCGCCGTCTTTGATGGCGGCGTGGACCTGGGCTTCGAGCTCTTCGGCGATTCTTGCGGTGGCGAGCGGGCCGATGTCGGTTGACTCCTTCATGGGGTCGCCGATCTTCATGGCCTCCATTCCGGCGACGAAGCGTTGTTCGAAGGCGTCGTAGATGGACTCGTGGACGATGAAGCGCTTGGCGGCGATGCAGGACTGGCCGTTGTTAACGAGGCGGGCGCGAACGGCGGTTTCGACGGCTGCGTCGAGGTCGCAGGAGGGGAGGACGAGGAAGGGGTCGGAGCCGCCGAGCTCGAGGACGGATTTTTTGATGAGCCAGCCGGCCTGGGCTCCGATGGCGCGGCCTGCGGGTACAGAGCCGGTGAGAGTGACGGCGGCGATGCGTGGGTCGGCGAGAATGCGCTCGACCTGATTGGTTTCGATGAGGAGGGTCTGGAAGCTGCCGCGGGGAAAGCCGGCGCGGCGGACGAGCGATTCGATGAGCAGGGCGCACTGGGGAACGTTGGGGGAGTGCTTGAGGAGGCCAACGTTGCCGGCCATGAGGGCCGGAGCGAGAAAGCGGAAGACCTGCCAGAAGGGGAAGTTCCACGGCATGATGGCGAGGACCACGCCGAGGGGGTCCCAGCGGACGTAGCTGGAGTTTTCTGTGGCGATGGGCTCGGGGGCGAGGATGCGCGCGGCGTTTTCGGCGTAGTAACGGCAGGCGGTGGCGCACTTGGCGACCTCCTGGCGGGCGGCGTGGATTGGCTTGCCCATCTCGAGGGTGAGGATGGGGGCGATCTCGTCGGTCTCGTGCTCAAGGAGCGAGGCGAGCTTGTTCATGCAGAGGGCGCGATGCTCGAGAGGGACGGAGGGGAAGGAGCGCGAGGCTTCGGCGGCGAGGGCGAGCTTCTGGGAGATGGCCTCTTCGGTGAGGGGATCGAAGCTGCGAAGCAGCTTGCCGGTGGCGGGATTGATGGATTCGATAGCCATGCTGCTAGGAAGCAGAGTAGCAAAGCACTTGTGAAATAATCGAGGTATCTTTACAGGCTTGTTGTGCTCGCGGTCTGGTAGGCGTGCGCGCGGCGAGGATGCGGAGCCGGATGCAGGGCAATCCAGAGTTCATGAAGCAGGCGATCGAGCTTGCAACCGAGAATGTGACCTCGGGACGCGGCGGGCCGTTTGGCGCGGTGATTGTGCGCGATGGCCAGGTGATCGCGACGGGCGCCAACCAGGTGACGGCGACGAACGATCCGACAGCACATGCGGAGGTGACGGCGATTCGCAATGCCTGCCGGGCTCTTGGGGATTTTTCGCTTGCAGGCTGTGTGATCTATACGAGCTGCGAACCTTGCCCGATGTGCCTTGCAGCGATTTACTGGTCGCGGATGGAGGCAGTCTTCTACAGCGCAACTGCCTCGGATGCTGCTGCTGCGGGTTTTGACGATGCGTTTCTCTATGAAGAGATGAGGAAGGATCTGGGAGAGCGAACGGTTCCTGAGAAGCGGATGCTTGCGGAACACGGAGCGGAGAGCTTTGATGCGTGGCGAAAGTTTGTTGCGCGTGTGGATTATTGAGACGAACGACGGACGAGGATGATGACGACAAAGCAGAAGAAGCAGGTAAAGGCCGGGGCGAAGAAGAGCGATGGCGTGGTAAAGGTTGCGCTGCTGGGGTTTGGGACAGTTGGCAGCTCGGTGGCGAAGGTGCTGGCCGGGTCGAAGTTTCCTGGCATTGCACTGACGCATGTTTACAACCGCGATGTGGCGCGCAAGCGTGATTCCGCTGCGGCGAAGTTCGTTCCTTCGACGGCGAAGTGGACGGAGAACATCGACGATGTGCTGAAGTCGGATGTCGACGTCGTGATCGAGTTGATGGGTGGGCTGACTCCGGCGGAGGGATGGCTGCGCAAGGCTCTCTCGGCCGGAAAGCACGTAGTGACGGCGAACAAGCAGTTGATTGCGTACCGCGGAACCAGCCTGCAGCGGCTGGCGGCGAAGCATGGCGTGCAGTTGGTGTACGGAGCGGCGGTTGCGGGCGGAGTTCCGGTGATTCCGGGGATCCTGCAGGGCCTTGGCGGCGACCGGGTGACGCGGCTGAGCGGAATCGTGAATGGAACGTGCAATTACATCCTGAGCAGGATGGAGACGGGCGCGGAGTATGCGACGGTGTTGCAGGACGCGCAGCAGCTTGGGTATGCAGAGGCGAATCCTTCGGCGGATGTGGATGGGTTCGATGCGCGCGCGAAGCTGTGCATCCTGTCGCGGATTGCGCTGCACGCGGAGTTGAATCCTGACGAGGTGGCCACGCAGACGATCTCGACGGTTGAGGCGATCGACTTCGTGTATGCGAAGGAGCTGAGCTGCACGATCCGGCAGGTATCGCGGGCGCAGGTGGATGGGACGCGAGTCCATGCGCGGGTGGCTCCGATGCTGATTCCGTTGAGCTCGCCGATGGCGTGGTCGCATGGGACGCAGAACATGGTGGTGACGAGCGGGAACTACGGCGGCGACGTGGTGTTCTCGGGTCACGGCGCGGGTGGCGAGCCTACGGCGGTGGCGGTGGTCTCGGACCTGC
Source organism: Edaphobacter modestus (assembly GCF_004217555.1). Classification (GTDB taxonomy): domain Bacteria; phylum Acidobacteriota; class Terriglobia; order Terriglobales; family Acidobacteriaceae; genus Edaphobacter; species Edaphobacter modestus. Next base: position 2,289,466 of record NZ_SHKW01000001.1, on the reverse strand, counting down.
TGGCGGTGTCGCAGGGAGCGAAGGCGGTGGAGCTGCCGGTACGGAAGCGGCAGGTGACGGGCGAGTTTCTGGCGCCGCATTATCTGCGCTTCGTGGTGGATGACAAGCCGGGGATCGTCTCGTCGATTGCGGGAGCGTTGGCAAAGGTGGGAGCGAACATCGATTCGCTGCTGCAACGGCCCGGCTATCCGAAGCACAGGCTGCCGTTTGTGGTGACGACGGAGCCGTGTTTGACGGGGGTGATCGAGAAGGCGATCCACTCGATTGCGAAGCTGGACTGCATGCTGGAGCGGCCGCTGACGCTGCAGGTCCTGGTGCCGGAAGACAAGCCGGAGTAGGGCTGCCGTATTCAACTCGTGGTGAAGATTCAGATGAGGCGGAGATCGATGAAGCTGGGGCTGAAGGTGTGTGTTGCGATTGTGTCGCTGGCAGGATTCGCGGCGGCTGCTGATGTGGCTCCGGTGCGGCATGAGTCGAATGCGCCGAACTCCGCAAAGGCGAAGCGGGCGCACTATGTGGTGCTGGTTTCGCTGGACGGCTTCCGCTGGGACTATGCGACGAAGTGGGGAGCGCCTCATCTGCTGAAGATGGCGGAGGAGGGCGCGAGCGCGCCTGAGGGCATGATCCCGAGTTTTCCTTCGGTGACCTTTCCCAATCACTACACGATCGTGACGGGACTTTACCCGGAACATCATGGGATTGTGGGCAATGAGTTTCTGGACCCGACGCGAAACTATGCGAAGTATTCCTACAAGGAGCATGCTTCGAACAGCGATGGAAGCTGGTACGGCGGGGTTCCGCTGTGGTCGCTGGCGGAACGGCAGAAGATGCGGTCGGCGTCGCTGTTCTGGGTGGGCTCGGAGGCTGAGATTGCGGGGAAGCGGCCGAGCTACTGGGTTCCGTTCGATGACAAGTTCGATGATGAGAAACGCATTACCCAGGTGATGGAGTGGCTGGCTCTCCCTGAAGCGGAGCGACCGCACCTGATCTCGGTGTACTACTCGAACGTGGATCACGCGGGGCATGACTTCGGGCCGGACTCGCAGGAGTGCCGTGACGCGGTGCACCACGTGGATGCGTTGATGGGTGAGCTGGAAGAGAAGCTGAAGGCGACGGGACTTCCGGTGGACATGATTGTGGTGTCGGATCATGGGATGGCCAGGCTCGCGGACCGCAGGTGGTTGTCCCTGGACAAGCTGGTGGATCTGAAGGACACGCCGACGGAAGGAGAGCAGATGTATCCGAAGACCGAGGCAGAGAAGGAGCGGATTTACAAGGAGCTCAAAGCGGCAAACGATCCGCGATTCTCCGTCTATCGGCGAAAGGATGTTCCGGGAAAGCTGGACTTCAGCGGGAATCAGCGCGAGGGAGATCCGGTGGTAGTACCCATGGAACTGGTTCCGATTACAGCGAAGGCGAAGTCGGAGTTCAAGAGCGTGGGAGCACATGGGTTCGATCCGGCACAGTTTGCGGAGATGAAGGCGATCTTTTACGCGGAAGGGCCGGATGTAAAACCCGGAGTGAAGATGGCCTCGTTTACGAACGTGAATGTTTATGACTTTGTGTGTGGCATTCTAGGGCTGAAGCCAGCGAAAAACGATGGGGATAAAAAGGTGCTTCGGGTCGCCCGACGATAGGGCCGCTTTCTGGCGTTCAGGAACCAAAGCACGGTTGTCTTCGTGGATGACTTCGCGGACGACTTTAAGCGATCCCCTCTCATTCTTGATGTGCCAGTTCTTGATGTGCCAGGAGACAGTGTGAACCGTCGTATCTTTTTGCGTACCGCGAACCTTGCCGCAGCCTCAGCCGTTTTGTCGGGATGCGCGCGGAAGAATCCAGCGATCTTCAACCCTGCGATGAACCAGGCGGCGCTTGCTCCGGTGGATCTTCCGGAGAGCGCGTGTCATCTGCCGCCGGTGCACGTGGCGGAGAATCGCGTCATCCGAACTGTGGTCGGGTTGCGGCCTCATCGGCCATCGGGATTTCGTGTGGAGCGCGAGCAGGTGGGCGATACCGTCGTGGTGCACAACTACGGGCATGGAGGGGGAGGGATCACGCTGAGCTGGGGAACGGCGAAGCTGGCGACCGATCTCGGCCTGAAGGGCCATGCAGGGCCGGTAGCGGTTCTGGGTTGCGGCGTGATTGGACTGACGACGGCGCGGATGGCGCAGGATGCCGGATATGCGGTGACGATCTACACGAAGGCAATGCCGCCGGATACGACGTCGAACATTGCGGGAGGGCAGTGGTATCCCGCTTCTGTCTATGACGATGCTCACAAGGTGAGCGAGAGCTTTACCGACCAGTTTCTGGCCGCCGCAAAATATGCATATGAGCGCTATCAGATTACAACGGAGCCTCGGTACGGCGTGCGGTGGATGCGGAACTATACGATCTCGCGGACACCGATCTCTGCGAACGAGGGGCATGTATGGGGAGCGGATCGGCCGAGGATTATCAGCGGGCTCGATCCGCTGCTTCCGGAGCGGCGGTTGCTGAAGCAGGAGGAGAATCCATTTCGAATTGGGTACGCGGGGCAGTTCGACGGCATGATTATGGAACCTCCGATGCTGCTGAATGCGCTGATTACGGATTTTCGTGTTGCGGGCGGCAAGGTGGTGCGTTGCGAGTTGAAGTCGCCGGCAGAGGTGCAGGCGCTGCCGGAGAAGCTGGTCTTCAACTGCACCGGGTTGGGTGCGAAAGCTCTGTTCGACGATAAGGAGCTGGTACCGGTTCGTGGGCAGCTTACGTTTTTGCTGCCGCAGCCGGAGGTGACCTATGCGACCAGCTTCGAGGACACCTACATGTTCTCGCGAAGGGATGGTGTGCTGTTGGGGGGGACGCACGAGGAAGGGAACTGGTCGCTGGAGGTGGATCCGGAGATCGTGAAGGCGAAGCTGGCTAAGCATGCGGAGCTGTTCGACTCGATGAAGCCGTGCTGAGGCAATGTGGGATTTGTTGATTTATCTGGCGTGTCTGCGTCGCGACAGCAACTCGATTGTGCGTGCCTGGCGAAAGGCAAAGGTGCGGCGCAACTGATCTTTGACGAAGAGTCGATTGACGATGTTGCCAAGCGAGCCGAGCGGGAGCTGATAGGTGATTTCGTCTCGAACGCGGGTGCCGTGGATGCCTATGCCGGATGGGCCGTTGCTGGCGGATGGCTGAACGGAGTGGCGGTGAAGCCAGTAGGCGAACGGTCCTTTTCGCTGCAGATCGCTGAAGTGCTGGTTCCACGCGAAGTCTGCAATCTCCGCCTCCCAACGCAGCCGCACGGGAGAAAAGAGAAACGGGCGAAAGCTGATGGTGATTCGCGATCCCGCGCCGGCTGCGACGACCTCGGTGGCCGTGTTTGGAGGAGGAACGAGCTTCATCGCTTCAATACGAGCTTTGTGCCAGCTCGGCATGAGGCGCGGAAGGTTTGCCGGATCGGAGAAGAAGCGAAAGACATCTTCTAGCGGATAAGGCAACCACTGCTCGGCTTGGAAGCGGTGACGCATAAGAGGTCCGTTGCCTGTGAGATGCCGATGTGTGGCTATTGGGCTGCAGACGCAAAAAGGCCCGGCAGCGAGCCGGGCCTTTTGAGAGCAGAAAAGATCAGTACTTTGGCATGGTGGGGTCGATCTTCTCGGCCCAGGCCAGTATGCCTCCGCTGAGGTTGGAGACGTTGGTGAAGCCGGCGGCCTTGAGGGCGAGTGCGGCCTTCTGGCTCCGGGCTCCAGAGCGGCAGTGGACGATGATCTCGTCGTTCTTGTGCTCGGCGATCTCGGCGATGCGGCTCTCGATGGATCCGACCGGGATGAGCGGAGCTCCGAGGTTCGCGATGGGGTATTCGTGGGGCTCGCGAACGTCGAGGACGAAGATGTCTTCCTTCGCATCGAGCTTCTTCTTGAGCGTCTCGACGGTGATCTGCGGGATGCCTTCGACGACAGGCGCGTCTGCGACGGCCTTATCGCGGGAGACCTCGAGCGGACCGACGGTAGCGGGCTTTTCGATGCCGCAGAACTGGTCGTAGTCGATCAGCTCGGTGACGGTGGGATGCGTACCGCAGGCGGGGCAGTCGGGATTCTTGCGCAGCTTGAGGGTGCGGAAGTTCATTCCGAGTGCGTCGACGAGCAGGAGGCGGCCGATGAGCGGGTCGCCGAGGCCGAGGATGAGCTTGATGACCTCGGTGGCCTGGATGACGCCGACCAGGCCGGGGAGGATTCCGAGGACTCCACCCTCAGCGCAGGAGGGGACGAGGCCGGGCGGTGGCGGCTCGGGATAGAGGCAGCGATAGCACGGGCCTTCCTCGGTGGCGAAGACAGAGGCCTGGCCCTCGAAGCGGAAGATGGAGCCATAGGCGTTGGGCTTGCCGGTGAGCACGCAGGCATCGTTGACGAGGTAGCGCGTCTGGAAGTTGTCGGTGCCGTCGGCGATGACGTCGTAGTCCTTGAAGATCTCGAGCGCGTTGGCCGAGGTCAGCATGGTGTTGTGCTTGACGATGTTGACGTTCTTGTTGAGACCCTTGAGCATCAGCTCGGCAGAGTCGACCTTGAGCATGCCGACTGTGGACTGCGAGTGGATGATCTGACGCTGCAGGTTCGACTCGTCGACGACGTCGAAGTCGATGAGACCGATGGTTCCAACTCCCGCGGCGGCGAGGTAGAGCGCCATCGGCGCGCCGAGGCCTCCGGTGCCGACGCAGAGGACCTTCGCGGCCTTGAGCTTCTGCTGGCCTTCCATGCCGACCTCAGGAAGGATGAGGTGGCGGGAGTAGCGGGCGATCTCTTCATTAGAGAGCTTGGGGAGCTGGACGGCTTCTTCGATGGCTGTTGGCATGGCTTTCCTTCTTCTTATTCTAGATGCTTTGGCACCGCAATCGGCTCAGTGTTGATTCTTCCCCTCGCTTTGCGAAGGATGTGATCCAAACGGTATCGACGCATCGCCGGTCCGGTAAGTCATTGGCTCCGATGGGTATTTCGGGCGGTGCGAACGAAATATAGGGATTCTTCGGCTTCGCCTCAGAATGACGGCCAATTTTATTGCTGAATTTTCGGGAGGGGGTCGAACTAGAGGAGGGGACAACAGCTACAGAGAGAATCTTCGCGCGAAGCGCTTTCGCCCGTGCGGCCGGCACCGCCGGCGATGGAGGGGATGATGGTGAGCTCGTCGGTTGCGGCGACGGTGGTGGCTTCCCTGGAGGGGAGATAGCGGAGGTCTTCGTCGTTGAGGTAGACGTTGACGAAGGAGCGGAGCTTGCCCTCGGTGTTGAAGAGCTGTTGCTGGAGCTCGGGGTACCGGGTGGTGAGGTTGGTGAAGACCTCTGCGACGGTCGTGCCGGGGACGGCGACTGTCTCGGCTCCGGCCGTGAAGGAACGGAGCGGCGTTGGGATGTGAATGTTCATGCCTGACCTTTCTGTTCAGATACGGTTTCAACGACGTCGATTTCGACGGGTTGGACTTCAATTTCTATGGCCTGGTCGGAAAACTTCTTATCTTCCTCGGTGGTTCCGGTGAGGAGGAAGGAGTTGGTGACTGCGGCTGTGCCTTTTTCGACGGCGGTGATGACGTAGGAGCAGCCGATCCAGTGAGCCTCGGCGAAGTCGGTGGGGGACCACTGAGCGGGATGATCGGGATGGGAGTGGTAGAAGCCCACGATGTCGAGCCCGAGGCCGCGGGCGTGGCGCTGAATTTTGACGAGTTCCTGCGGCGCGATGTTGTAGCGGTTGTGCGCGGAGTCGGTGCGGGTGTTGCCGGCGCGGACGATCTGGCGGACGTAATTGCCTTCGGCGTCGGATTTGCCGAGAAGCACGCCGCAGCACTCGTGCGGGTAGGTCTCTTCGCCGTGGGCGCGGAGGGCTTCGTAGTCGGTGTAGTGGATGTGCAGCATTGTTTAGTCCTGCTCCTGCCAGAAACGGTCGCTCATGTACTTCTCTGCTGAGTCGGGAAGAATAGTGACGATGATGGCTTCGCGACCTGCACGGGCCTCCTGTTCGGCGACCTGGACAGCGGCCGCGACTGCTCCGGCGGCGGAGATGCCTACAAGCAGGCCGTGATTGCGGCCGAGCGTGCGGGCTATTCGGTAGGCGACCTCAGTGTCCATGTCGATGTTGGCGTCGGCGAGGGCGGAGTCGTAGATACGGGGAACGATGGCCGTCGCCATGTGCTTGAGGCCCTCGAGTCCGTTGAAGGCGGAGTCGGGCTGCATGGAGATACAGCGGATGGCAGGGTTCAGCTCGCGAAGGCGGCGGGTGGTTCCCATGAAGGTGCCGGAGGTTCCGAGGCCGGCGACGAAGTGCGTGATCTGACCGTCGGTCTGCTGCCAGATTTCGTTTGCAGTGGTGCGGTAGTGGGCGCGCCAGTTCTCGTCATTGGAGTACTGGTCGGCGTAGAAGTAACGGTCGGGTTCGGCGGCTGCGAGTTCGCGCGCTTTGCGGATGGCTCCGTCGGAGCCGTCGGCGGGGCTGGTCCAGACGATATTCGCACCATAGGCTGCGAGATATTTTTTTCGTTCGGGGGAGACGTTGGACGGCATGCAGAGTGTGACGGGGAAGCCGAGCGCGGCACCGAGCATGGCATAGGCGATGCCGGTGTTTCCGCTGGTGGCATCGAGAAGGCCTTTCGCCGGATTCGAGCCGCGGGCGCTGCCGATGAGGCCGCGCTTGAGGGCGTCCGTCACGATGGAGGAGGCGGCGCGGTCCTTGACGGAGCCGCCGGGGTTGGCCCACTCGGCCTTGCCGAGGATCTGGATGCCTGAAGCCGCGTCACCGAGGTGCGCGGTGACGCCATCGATACGGATCAGCGGCGTGTTGCCGATGCGTTCGAGGATGGTCGAGCCGAGCGGTTTGACGGTGGTAATCATGGTTTCCCAGTACGTTGCGCAATCGCAGATTGAAGCATGCCCCCGGATATGCGACAGTTAACTTCGAGTCTAAATGATGGCCCTTATGGCGAAAAAGTCCCCGCAGCGCAGCTTCAATGATGTCCTCTCCGTTCTTGGCAGTCAGCGATTTGATGTGGCACCGGCGCAGGACGGTGCAAAGCGGACGCCTAACGCGTTCCAGGTAAGGAAGTATGGGTGTGCGGCCGAGATTGCTGCCGCTCCAGATGGGACGCCGGAGATTCTTTCGCGGCCGGGAGTTCTGCTGAACGGCGAGATTGCACGTCTGGTGGATCGCGGCTACCAGAAGTTCTTCAAGACGAGCAAGGTGGAGATTCCGGCCACGGCGGATCATCTGCGCTCGCTGCACGAGTTCAGCGAAGAGCTGAAAGAGGCCTTGGGGGCGACGAGCCTCTATAACGAGTCTCTTGGAACTACGAGCGACGTGTATCAGTACGACCGGGTGAAGGGGCGGAAGTAAAGCATCCCATTCCCTCGACTTTCCCGCTTAGCGTTGCACATCATAGGTCAAAGAGACCAGCCCTGAACCATAAGCCTTGTGGCCGGACAACCTTAGCCTGGTTTGCTGTGTGGGAGGAGGTAGGAACGACACTCCTCCACCGAGTAACACCGGCACGACGCTGACCTCCACGGTATCGACTTCCTGTATCTCCAGCATGGAACGAAAGAGCCTGCCGCCGCCAAACAGCCAGATATCCTTGCCATTTTGCGAGCGTAACGTTTGGATACAGTCTCGATTCAATTCGTTGATGATCGTGATTTCAGGGTGATCCGATTGTCGTAACTCGCGGGAGACGACGATTATTTTCGTTCCTTTAAGGAATGTCTTACCGAGCCCCGCAATGGCGGTCTCGTAGGTGCGGCGACCCATGAGCAAGGTATCGAACTGTGCCCATAGCTCGGAGAAATTGATCTCAGGATCCATCACGATCCAATCCGCTTCACCGTTCGGACCTGCGACATAACCATCGAGACTCATTGCGACCGCATAACGAATTTTTCTCATGGCTCCCGTCCCCGCTGTGACAGATACACCGTCCGGCACGAGACAGGCAAGGGAGGTCTTGAGTGGGAAAGCTGGTAAAAACAGACGCTAACGTTTGCGATTCTGCTCGCGTTGCAGCTCGCGGTAGGCTTCGCTTTTTCCGATGCCTCGGTCGCGGGCTACTCGCTTGAGAGCGTCTTTTTCGGAGAGAGATTCAGATTGCATAAGCGCTGCGACTTCAGCGGCAATGCTGCGTGAAGGCGGGGCGGATTCGTTCTGCGAGGGGGAGAAGAGCAGGACGATCTCGCCACGAACCGATGCGCGGACGCTCAACTGTGTTCGGAGATCGCTGACTGTTCCGCGGAGGAACTCTTCGTGGAGCTTGGTGAGCTCGCGGCCGATCACGACGGACTGAGTGGAGCCGAAGATGGATTCGATGTCGGCGAGGGTGTCCAGAATGCGATGTGGGGCCTCGTAGAAGATGTGAGTCGCGTGGTCACGTGGAAGCTGTTCGAGTGCGGTCCGACGCTGGCCCTCTTTGGCGGGGAGAAAGCCGTGGAAGGTGAACTGCTCGGTAGAGAGACCGCTCGAGATGAGTGCGCTGATGGCGGCGTTTGCTCCCGGGATGGGATAGACAGTAATTCCGGCTGCGATGGCTGCGGTGACGAGCTCGTGACCGGGATCGGCGATGCCCGGTGTTCCGGCATCGGAGACGACCGCAATGCGTGAGCCCTGCTTCAGTTGCAGGAGAAGTTCTTCGGCTCGCGGGCCCTCGTTGTGCAGGTGATAGCTGACGGTGGGGGTGGAGATGCCGAAGTGGTTGAGGAGCTTCTGGGTCTGGCGGGTGTCTTCGCAGGCGATGCGATCGGCGGAGCCGAGGATGCGCAGCGCCCGAAGGGTGATGTCTTCGAGGTTGCCGATCGGAGTGGCTACAAGATAGAGGCCGGGAGCGAGGGGTGGGTCGTGATCCGGATTGGGTGACATCGGCGTTCCTTTATCATCTCGCATCCGGGAATGCTCTGGTTCGAGCTTGGCTCGAAGACCCACCTTAGCGACGATAAAGCTGTCGCGAAGATGGGGCACCCTGTCCCGTGGCTACTCTCTTTCGGTGCAGGCCTGGGGTCGAGAGTTGCGTTCTAATCCTCGCGCTCTAGTCGGTGCGCTCCTGCTGGCGAAGACGGCGGCGGGCGTTGAGCAGGCCCATGGAGTGGGCGAGGTTCTGTGGGGTAATGATCCCGACGATGCGATTGCCTTCGAGGATGGGAACGAGCTGCGCTCCCTGCCCCGCCATGATCCGGCGCAGCGTCTTGACGAGCGAGTCGTCGGACTGGGCGATCTGGAAGGAGCGGGTCATCACGCCCTGGACGTATCCATTGCCCTCGGATTGAAGCGCTTCGACGATGCCCTGGCGGGAGACTGCACCGACGAGGTTGCTGCCCCGCACGACGGGGAAGACGTCCTGCAGGGTGTGTACGGACCGCTGCAGCGCATCCTCGAGGGTGTCCGAGGCCGAGAGTGTGCTGTAGTCGGTCAGCATGACGTCGCGCATCAGCACGGGGTCGTTCTCGGAGTGCAGCAGAAGGTTCGAATCGTCCATGTGAGAGCCGATGAAGACGAAGCCGCCGATCATGATGAGCCACATGTTGGGCAGAATGCAGCCGGCGATCGCAAGGAGGATTCCAATGATCTGGCCCAGTCCTACTGCGGTGCGGGTTCCTTTAAGTGCGCCGTGGCTGCGGGAGAATTCGCCACGGAAGATGCGGCCGCCATCGAGCGGAGCAGCCGGAAGAAGATTGACCGCGGCAAGCAGGAGGTTAACCCAGATGAAGGCGCGAAGAAGATGTGCAGGCGTGAGCCAGGGCCTCTCGAAGAGATTGATCTCGGGCGCGACGGTCAGGACGACGGCCCCGAGGAAGAGTCCGAAGAGGAGATTGGAGAGGGGGCCGACGAGCCCCAGGCGCTTGCCAATGGCGGGTGTTGCTGCTCGTTCCGTGGCCTCGTGCGTGGCGTACTGCTGGAGACCGCCGGTGGGCAGAAGAAGGATGCTGCGGAGATCGAGGTTGTACCAGGCGGCGGCAAGGGCACGGGCAATCTCGCGAACGACGACTGCGAGGAGCAAAAGCAGCCAGAGAGCGAAGCCGCGAATGCCTGTGGAGCCAGAGACCGACGAGTAGCTGATGGAGAGACCGAGCAGCAGAAGGAAGAAGGTATGGATTCGTATCTCCACGCCGAGAAGTCTGCCGATCGAGAAGGACCACGCTCTCATGCTTATCATTGTAAGCGCTGGCTTTGAGGGCAGGGGGAGAGATGCGCGTCATCGCAGGAAGATTTCGGTCACGGCCGCTTTTGGCGCCGAAGGGAATAAAGACGAGGCCGACCAGCGATCGGCTGCGGGAGACGCTGTTCAACGTAATGGCGCAGCGTGTGGAAGGAGCGCGGTTTGTGGATCTTTATGCAGGGTCGGGTGCAGTAGGAATCGAGGCGATCAGTCGCGGTGCGGAGTTTGTGTGGTTTGCCGAGAACGCGCCTGCGGCAGTGAAGGCGATTCGCGAGAACCTTGCGACGTTGAAGATTACGGGCGGTTACGGAATCGAGGGACGGGGAGCGGATGTACTGTTGGAAGAGCTGGCACGGCGCGGTGAAAAGGCGGACCTGGTATTTCTCGATCCGCCCTACGAAGCGGAGAAGGAGTATGAGCGTACGCTTGGTTTTCTGGGTTCCCGCGCCGGGATGAGCTGCCTTGCCGAGAATGCGAGGGTGATCGCGGAGCACCGCTCGAAGGAGGAGCTTAAAGAGCGGTACGGTGTCCTGGAGCGGGTGCGAGTTTTGAAGCAGGGCGATGCGGCGCTGAGTTTTTTTGCGGTGCGGGTGGAGGAGTGAGTTGTGGCGCTGCGGGGGAACTACTGAGATTCTTCGCTGCGCTCAGAACGACGCTTCAAAAGGCATAAGCAGAGAATGACACTTCAAAAGACAGAAGCAGATTAGGACGCTTCAAAAGGCAGAAGCAGATTAGGAGAAGCCTCCGCCTTGATGTTGGCCGTTGCGGAGGTCGACGGTGAAGGGGACGTCTTGATCGGTGAGCATGTTCCACCCTGTTCCGTGAAGGGCATCCCCTTCGATGCCGGTGATGCGAATGCCCTCCCAACTGAGGCGCTGGGTGTGCCAGGCCTGACCGTTCGCGCCCCAGGCGTAGATGGTGTGGAAGCCTGTGAACACGAGCAGATGGTGCGAGGGGACGGGCAGTACCTCGACGACGGGCTTGAGCGGAATGTGGGTAGAGCGTTCCGGCTGCAGCGTATCGATGATGTAGGCGTAGCCTCCAGCGACGGCGCAGAGTTCATCGGGGTTGGGACAGGGGAAGAGGCCACTCGGTACGGAAGGGTCGGTGAAGCCGAGGGCGCAGGTGGCGAGGAAGGATCCTCCCGCGGGCGGACGGACCATGAGGAGAAGTGCGCCTCGGGCGAGCGTATCTTCTTCGCCCGCAATCTGGCGGGGGTAAGTGAACTGGCGGGCCGGTGCAATCATTGGCAGCGTTTTGAGCAGGTCGGCGGTCCAGTTGTGTGGGAAGGCTACGGTCGCTGATTCCGGGGTGCTCATCGGGTTGCGTCCAGAGCCTGGGCGATGTCTTCGAGGAGATCGTCGATGTCCTCGCATCCAGCGCTGAGGCGGATGAAGCCGTCAGCGATCTGGTCGCCTCCCCAGCGTGCGCGACGCTCGGCGGATGAGGTGACGCCGCCGAAGCTGGTGGCATCGGTGAAGAGCTTCGATTGGGCGAGAAAGGCTTCGGCGGCGGTCTTGTCGCGAAGGATGAAGCTGAGCACCGGGCCGAAGTACTGCATCTGCCGCCGCGCGATCGCATGTCCGGGATGAGAGGGGAGACCGGGGTAGAGAACCTGCTGGACTTCGGGACGAGTGATGAGGAACTCCGCGATGCGCTGCGCGTTCTGGCACGAGCGTTCGAGACGCAGGGGAAGGGTGGCGATGGAGCGGAGTGCGAGCCATGCCTCCATGGGGCCGAGGACACCGCCGGTAAGGGTGCGCCACTGGTCGATCTTCTGGCGGAGTTCGAGATCGCGGACGGCGACGTGACCGAGGAGGATGTCGCTGTGGCCGGTCATCGCCTTGGTATCGGAGGCGACAGAGAAGTCGGCGCCAAGAGCAAGGGGAAGCTGGCCGAGAGGAGTGGGCGTGGTGTTGTCGACCGCGACCAGCGCACCGGCGCGATGCGCGGCCTCTGAGAGCGCGGCAATGTCGCAGACATCCATGGTGGGATTGCTGGGAGTCTCGATCCAGAGCAGCTTCGCTCCATCGAGATGCTCGGTCTGGGCGTTGCCGGCGGTGGGAGCGAGACGGATCTGGACGCCCATGTGGGCGAAGTATTCCTGGGCGAGCACCCGAGCGGCATAGTAGGCGTTCGAGGGCAGCACGATGACGTCGCCGGGGCGCAGGATTGCCCCGAAGACAGCGGTGCAGGCGGCCATGCCGGAGGCGAAGACCAAAGCAGTGGCGCGGTAGCCTTCCGAGGACTCCATCTGGCCGATGGCCTTCTCCAGATGCGTCCAGGTGGGGTTATGCGAGCGGGCGTAGGTGTAAGGAATGCCCGAAGGGTCGCCAGGCGCATGGTAAGGAGCGGCAAAGACAGGGCCGGGGTGGAGAGGCTCACCAGCCGCGGCGCGGGTGAGGGTGGAACGAATGATCTTTGTTGCTTCGCGCATGCGTTGATTGTACGGGGATGCGCAGCGATAGAAGCCGGGTTCGCTAGGACGAGAAATGCTGCCAGCCGGCGGGTTTGAGCTCAGAGGAAATGTCGCCGCCATGATGGAGGGTGATGAGCGGTTTGCCGGCGCGTGGAGGGTGAAGGGTACCGATGCGGGTGATGGGAACATCGGCGATCTTGCGCGGAATGCGCATGGCTGTTGGCGCGGCGAAGAGGAGTTCATAGTCTTCGCCGCCATGCACCGCAGCGTGGAGTGCATCCTGGCGGGAGAGTTTGGCGGTAAGGGAGTGAAGGGGAAGCGCGGAGGAATCGATCTCGGCACGGAGCCCGGAGGATTCGCAGAGATGCGTAAGGTCCGTGGAGAGGCCGTCGCTGAGATCGATGGCGGCTGTGGCAAGGTGGCGACGTAGAAGCACGGAACCCACGGCGAGGCGCGGCTGGGGATAGAGATGAGGATGACTGTCGGAGGCAGTGGAGCGCGAGCGATGCGTCCTCTTGAGGAGTGCCGAGAGCTCGGCATGCGCGCCGCCGAGTGAACCGGTCACGTAAAGAGCGTCGTCGGGATGCGCGTCGGAACGGCGGAGCGAGCGGCCCCGGGGTGCCGAGCCGATGAGGATGATATCCGCGAGGATGAGGTCAGCGGGAGATTCGGAGGTATCGCCACCCGCAAGCGGCGTGTTGTGTTGCCGAGCCAGAGAGTGGAAGCCTGCAAGAAAGTCCTGAACCCATCGCTGTCCGCGCCGGGTGCGCAGGATTTTGGCGGGAAGGGCGAGTGAGAGGAAGGCGGCGAGAGGTGCGGCGCCCATGGCGGCGAGGTCGCTGAGGCCACGCGCCAGGCAGCGATGGCCGACCGAGGCTGGCGGATGAAGGTCGCGGCGAAAATGCCGGTTCTCGAGGCTGAAGTCGGTGGTGACGAGGATCTCGTGTCCGGGGGGAGGACGAAGGATGGCACAGTCGTCTCCGATACCGAGCGCCACTGCCTTGTTGCGTGCAGCGCCTGCAGAGGAGAAGGTCCGGCTAATCTGTTCGATCAGCGCGAGTTCTCCGAGGGGTTTGGGCGCGGAACGGGCCATCTTGAAAGAGTAACGTGCTATTTAGAGGAAAGGCCGGAGGGCGTGTTGCAAAATTTTGCAGCATCAGACGTTATCTGCCGATATTGGGTTGCATGGGTAATCACCGCTTTGTTACCCTGAAAGGGACGCTCAAGAGAGTCTGTGATTCCAAAATGCCGATTAGTGAATTTGATTTGCTTTCCGGGATTGTGGGGTGCTGGCTTTTCGTGTCGCCACTGGCGGCCAGATTCTGAGCCCGGATCATGGATTGAAGCTTAAAAAACGTTACTACATCATGTTCGTGAGCCGCGATGAGGAAGGCAGCCTGAATAAGGTTCCGGTGCCACTCCATTATGCGTACCTCTTCGTAGCCGCGGCAGTGATTGGTATGTTTACGATCACCGGGCTGGCGGGATCCTACTCCAGGATGCTGATTAAAACGGCTCGCTTCAATCAGTTGCGCCAGGATCACAATGCGCTGCAGAAAGACTATCTGCATCTGGAGGAGGCGGCGCACGAGAAGGACATTCAGGCGGCATCGTTGGGTTCGCTGGCGAGCGAAGTCTCGGCTTTGTATGGCCTGACGGCGAGCAAACTGGCTATCCCGATGGGGCGGATGACAGGCAGAGCGGGACATCGGCATGCGGCCGCGGTTGCCGAGGCCGTGGCGAACGCACCTTTGACCGAGACAGCGAGCCTTACGGATGACAGCTATTACAAGTCGGTGGATGCCTTCTACTCTTTACGGAACCAGGCTTTAAGTGGTGCGGCGACGCGGTCGCTGGGTGGGATGAATCGTCCGGGATATGGCGTCGGGTCCAGCCTGTTCGGTGGTTTTTCACCGCTGGCTCAAGAGGCAACGGCTTTCGCTCCCACGCTGTGGCCTGTCATGGGACCGATCACGAGCAGCTTTGGACAACGCGAAGATCCGGTCCTGGGCAATGGCGAGGGCGAGTTTCATAAGGGCATCGACATCTCGGCTTCCAATGGCACGCCGATCCGGGCGACTGCAGATGGCGTCGTGAAGTCGGCGCAACTGGAAAACGGCTACGGGCGTGAGGTGACGATCGATCACGGTCATGGTGTTGAGACCCTCTACGGTCATATGTCGGGCTTTGCCGTGATGGCGGGCCAGACGGTGACGCGAGGCGAGGTGATCGGATATGTGGGGCATAGCGGGCGCGTGACCGGCAACCATGTTCACTACGAGGTCCGGATCCGCAATACGCCGGTCAATCCGCATAAGTATCTGAGGATGACTCTCGCGGAGCTGGGCGGCGGGGAAGCACCTGCTCCGGCGGCATCGGTTCCGGTGGGACCGGCTAAGGCGGCAGGGCTGGATCGCTAGCGGATTCGTTTCACGGAACAGATTGGAGGCGGGCTTCGGCCTGCCTTTTCTATTTGGTGTGAAAACTGGGTATTGCAGGTGAAAACATTTAGATTGATGGTTTACCGGCAAGAGACTCGCTGCTGAGGAAGCAGAGCTGCGCTTGTCGGCGAACTTTGGTTCGAGGAAGAGAGCGCTTTTCATGGTGAGGAACGGTCTGCGAAATTGTTTGATTGCGGTTGCGTGTGGAGTCGCGGCGTTGCATGCGGCGGCGCAGGGGAAACCCATTGCGGGCGAGAATACGGACTTCACCAGCTCCCTCAACAAGGCAGATCGCGTCGATTGGTTTCGCGATCAGGGCTTCGGTCTGTTCATCCACTGGGGTGTCGACAGCCAGCTTGGCGTGACCATCAGCCACTCGCTGGTGGGAGCTTCCCCGGAGTACACGGAACGATTCTTCAACGAGCTTCCGAAGACCTTCGATCCTGTACGGTTCGACCCAGGCGAGTGGGCTCGCCTGGCGAGGCTGGCCGGTGTGCGCTACGTGGTCTTTACGGCAAAGCATCATTCAGGATTCGGAATGTACGCGACGGCGACGACACCGTTCAATGTGATGAATACGCCCTTCCACCGCGACATTACCGCAGAGGTGTTGAAGGCGTTCCGGGAGCAGGGGATTGCGCCGGGATTGTATTTCTCGCCCGACGACTTTTACTGGTTGCACAAGAACGGCAAGGCCATTCAGCGTGGCGTGGACGGGGTGCAGCCAAGTCACAATCCCGGGCTTCTGGAGTACGACAGCGCACAGCTTCGCGAGCTGCTGACGCACTATGGCCCGGTGGATGTCCTCTTCTTTGACGGCGAGGCGACGAGCCTGCGGCAGCTGGCGTGGAAGCTGCAACCGGAGATCCTGGTGACGCGGGGCGCGATGCTGACTCCGGAACAGACGATCCCCGGGATGCCCTTCGATGGGCCGTGGGAGTCTTGCATCACGATGGGAGATGCATGGCAGTATCAACCGCAAAACGATCATTACAAGTCTGGACGGGAGCTGATCCAGCTGCTGATTGAGACGCGGGCCAAGGGTGGCAATCTTCTGCTGAACGTAGGCCCGAAGCCGAATGGGGAGCTGGCCATCGAGCAGGAGGAGCGGTTGCGCGAGATTGCGCTGTGGATGTTCGTGAACTCGGAGGCGATCTACAGTGTAAGACCGTGGATTATCACCAATGAGGGCGATGTCTGGTTCACGAAGAAGAAAGACTCGAGCGCTCTGTACGCGATCGTCGATCCTGCGACTCCCTGGAAGATGGGCGAGTGGAAGGATCTGGTGCTGCACTCGGTGAAGGCGACGGCAAAGACCGAGGTGAGTGTGCTGGGAGCGAACGGAGAGGTGTTGGAGTATGCGCCCAAGGTGACACCGAAGACGACCTTCCATATGGAGAGCGATGGCCTGCATCTTCGCACGATGCGCTCGCAGCGGATGCAGGACAACAAGCAGTGGCCGAACCCGATTGTGGTGCGAATGACGAACGTGGAGCCGGCGCTGGTTCCTCCGCGTGTACAGACGGGGAACTATCGGTGGGATGGGAGTTCGGGTAGCTATCGGCTCGAGGGCGAGCTGCTCGATATGGGAGGGGCGAAGTCGCTCGCGGTGGGATTTGAATACCGGTCCATCGAGGGGGAGGATGTTCATGCCCGGACGGCTCCATGGGTGGCGCTGCCGTTGCAGACCGTGACTCAGGCCGGGATATTTTCCGCCCAGCTTGTCGGAATGCCGGCGACAGAGCGTTATGAGTTCAGGGCAGTGGTGCGGCATCCTCTGCTGGCTCTCTATGGCGCAGAGAAGACGATGCGGCAGTCACAATAGGGAGGAATCTTCGAGGGCGAAGGCCAGTCGGATGAAAGCCGGTCCGGCATCCAGCGTGAGGTCTGCACATTGTCCCGCAATCTTCATCGGCGCAGTGGTTGCCATCAGCGAGAGGGGGCAGGCAAGGTGTCACGATTGCCGCCGGTAGTTCTGAGCGATTCGAGCAGCTCGAGAGGAACCGCCGCTGTAAGGACGGCCCGGTCCTTGTGTTGATCCACCTTGATGGAGCTCACCAGGCGGAGGAGCGCAGCATCTTCAGGATTACGAGGCTGCACCTGTTGCAACGATTGGAAGAGCCCGAGGAGCATGGAGAGCTTTTGCGCGGCCTGGGCAGCCTCAGCCTCGCTGGGCGAGATCTCCTCGACACGCAGTCGCAGCGAACCGGTATAGCGCAGGCTGGCCACGAAGGTGGTGTCCTCCGGCAGGGGAAGCTGCAGCCCGAATACGCTGATGTAGCCGCGGTCGGAGAAGGGAAGGCCGATGTGACCGATGCCCCAGGCGCTCGAGAGCAAGGGAACATCACGATAGCGGGAGGAGAGCAGCGAGGATCCCGAGAAGGGCGAGGCGGCGGAACGGTGACGGTCGAGGATGGAATGAATCTGTTCCGCCGTGGGCATATTGGATGCGGCGACGGAGTCGTATCCGATTTGTGTGACGCGCAGAGGCCGGGTAACGTCTCCATCGTGGATGGCTACGGTGTAGATGGTGTGACCGGCGTAGGTCTCGCGCGCAGTGGCGACCGAGTCGAGATAGTGAGCAAGCTTCTCGCCGTCGAAGCGTCCCTCGAAGACCTCGGAGTAGCCAACGGGACCGTTGGGGCCGTTGGGATTGTCCATGCGGTGGAGCGCAAAGGCGGCCGCGTCCAGGTCGCGCTCGGGCATGATGCCGGTTGCGTCGACGAATTGCTGGTACTCAGGTGCCCGACTTACCGGCGTACGGTCGAAGCGGGTCGCCAGCCGGAGAGGCTTGAGGTTGACATAGATAATGGCGTCCGATTCGGGCAGAAGGCGTGCGGCCTCGGGAGGCGCGGCCTTGCGCAGGACGATGGCCACGATCAGCGCGACGATCAGCGCCGCCACCAGCAGCAGGGAGTATCGCGTGGGCTTACGCATCGGGACAAAGGGCTAGGGGGGAGTGAGGCATCCTGTCTGTTTCTACTCTGTCCGGCGCAAGAGAGCAACGTAACTTATTCGGTGATGGCGAAGGTATAGATCTTGCCTCCATTCGTGATATTCCCCGTCCCTGGCGGAAGAATGCCGTATTCGCCGCCTCCGACGGAACGGCCGACCGTAAAGCGCCAGGTACGCGCTCCTGCCTGGACTGGATGGAAAGGAACTTCATCCCGCTCCGCTCCGCTGCTCGAATGGAAGACACCGCCGGTCACCGAGCGAAATTCGCGGTTGTCGGAGTGGATGCGGAAGCGCAGAAAATTATATTCGGCAATGTCGACCCCGGTGGGGGCATAAACGAGGATCTCGATCGGCGCCTGCAGCGGTAGCTTCGATTCGCGCCCGTTGAGGTGTCCGTTGCGATCCTGCTTGATGATTCCGTGTGTGGCGGTCGACTTGAGCCAGCCGCCGGACTTGATGTGGACGACTTCGGTCTGGAGCGGCTGCCAGGAACCGTTGCGGTCCTTGTAGAAGGCGCCGATCTCACTGACCTCGGAGACCTGAGGTGGGGGAGGATCTTCGGAGGCGGTTGCCGTCTCAGGGGTGAGGCGTTTGCGTCCTTTGTTGAGCATCGCCGTGATGACCCGCTCGGAGACATTTGAGTCTTTGAGGTCGACCAGAGAGTCGGCGTCGGTGGTGTACTGGCCGGGCTGCGCTGCGATCGCCTGAAGGATCAGGTCGTCGCTGAGGCCCGCACTCACCATGCGGATGATGGAGCCGTTGGTAAGAGTCTTGGGATGGGCTGGCGCGGAGGGAAGAGGGCCCTCTGTGGACTTGGGGGTTTCGGTGTTCTGAGCCCGGGAAGGCGTTCCGGCCAGAGCCAGAAGAACGAAGCAGATTGCCAACCGGGAACCGAGCGACGACATGCGGAAACCACCTCCGGAAGAACGATCTACGGTTAATTGGACGATGGAAAGGCTATCACGCAAGCAACGCCTTCCCGGCGACCATCCAGCTTCGGTTGAGCGAAGCTATTTGCCTGATCTGTCATCATATAAGTACGGCTTTCGGCAGCGATGGGAGAGCCAAGGAGATTTCGTTTGATGAAGTTGACGCTTCCGGAAGGGGATTTCAAGGCTTATCTGTTCGACTGCGACGGTACGATTGCCGACTCGATGCCTCTGCACTACGTCGCATGGAAGAGCGTGCTGGCGGAGTGGAACTGCGATTTTGCCGAAGAGCTGTTTTATGAGTGGGGTGGAATGCCGGTAGTGGAGATTATCTCCACACTGAATCAGCGTAACGGGTTGTCGATGCCGCTTGAGGATCTGCAACGGCGGAAAGAGGAGCTGTTCTATGCCAATCTGCCACTGATGAAGCCGGTTCCCGAGGTCCTTGAGCACATTGAAGCGCGACACGGAGAGATTCCTTTCGCGGTGGTTTCGGGAAGCACGCTTGATTCGGTTCGGGCATCGCTGACCACGCTCAATCTGCTCGATCGCTTCGAGACGCTGGTTTGTGCGGGAGATTACACGCGCGGCAAGCCGCATCCGGAGCCGTTTCTACTGGCCGCCGACCGACTGGGAATTGCGCCGGAACATTGTCTGGTCTTTGAGGATGCTCAGATGGGGATCGACGCTGCGACTGCTGCCGGCATGGCCTCGGTGCGGATTGCCTCTCCGCAGGAACGGGCGGCGATGCAGATGGCGTTGGCTGAAGCTGTGGGGAACGGTTAAGCTCGCGTTCCTGCTGCCGTTGCAGCCCGGTGGCTGCTATGCTAAAGTTAGCTCTGCGGCGCACTCTGCGCAGGCACTGCTGTGCGTCAGCCAGCGGTGGCTACAGGGGGCAAGACAAGGCTGTTTGGGCTGGCGTAGCTCAGCTGGTAGAGCATCTGATTTGTAATCAGAGGGTCGGGGGTTCAAGTCCCTTCGCCAGCTCCAGTTTCCACTCAGCCCGTGGAAGAGATTGGATTTGGTTGTACTGTCGGGCCGTTCTGGCCATGCAGACCTCCGGAGACTCCTTCAAGGAAGTAGAACCCGCTCGATCGGGATGTTTGTGATCGAGGGTGGCTTGATGGGTTGAGGATGCTGTGTGGGTAAAGGTCAGACAGGGATGTGCACAGGTGGCCGAGTGGTTAATGGCAGCAGACTGTAAATCTGCCGCGCAACGCGCTACGGAGGTTCGAATCCTCCCCTGTGCACCACTAAGTTTCATGCAGTTGTAGTTGGTTTTGTTGTAGAAACAGGGGAGCGTTTTTGGACTTCAGCCCTGCCGGCAGCGGAAGAATGGCAGTTGCGCTGGCCGTCCTGGCATTTGTGGCGATTCTGGTCTGGCGCACGATGGATCCAGGCAGGCTTCAGTCGCTGACGTGGCTCCTGTTAGGTTTTTTTGCCTTTCGCGTAACGCTCGGATGGCTGCGTTCGCGGTAGGATTGTTGAGTTGGTTGTAAAAGGCTGATGTAGCTCAGTGGTAGAGCACTCCCTTGGTAAGGGAGAGGTCATGGGTTCAAGCCCCATCATCAGCTCCAGATTAGGCTGTCGACTTAGTCCAGAAACTGGACACTGCGATGGCAGTTGCGGGAGTAACTCAGTGGTAGAGTCACAGCCTTCCAAGCTGTTGGTCGCGGGTTCGATTCCCGTCTCCCGCTCCAAAGTTTCGAAGGTGCGCCGCAGGAGAGTTTGTTGAGCACGTTGAATGAGCAGCCGGTACTTCCGATCGCAGACCCTGTCGCGTTCGGAGCAGTGAAGACATCGATCGAGTCAGCTTTCTCGGCTGGTAAAGTGACTGAATTTCTCAGGTCGCTGGATCGCCAGGGCGTTCGCATCCGTGAGTTCGAGGATGTCCTGAAAAAGGGTCTTCTCGGGAAGAAGACGGCAGGCGAATATGCCAGCCTTCCGGACGGTGACCAGGGGCAGATTCGCGAGCTGTATCTGGCCAGCCTGGAGCGTGTTGCTCCTGAGCTTCGGCAGAGGTTCTTCCGGCTGTACGCGTATTACTGAGACGGTTTTGGAAGTTTGATTTGAACCCGCCGGCAGATCGCCGGCCAACCCTACGAGACGGAGAGAGCAATGGCGAAGGAGAAATTTGATCGTTCCAAACCGCATGTGAACATTGGGACGATTGGACACATTGATCACGGCAAGACGACGTTGACGGCGGCGATCACGAAGGTGTTGTCGAAGCACAACCCGAAGAACTCGTTTCGTTCGTTTGACACGATCGACAACGCTCCTGAGGAGCGCGAGCGCGGCATTACGATTGCGACCTCGCACGTGGAGTACGAGACGGCGAAGCGTCACTACGCTCACGTGGACTGCCCTGGCCACGCCGACTACATCAAGAACATGATCACGGGCGCGGCGCAGATGGACGGGGCGATTCTCGTCGTCGCCGCCACCGACGGCCCGATGCCGCAGACCAAGGAGCACGTGTTGCTTGCGCGCCAGGTTGGCGTGCCGTACATCGTGGTGTTCCTGAACAAGTGCGACGCGGTCGAGGACCAGGAGCTGGTGGAGCTGGTGGAGATGGAGGTCCGGGAGCTGCTGTCGAAGTATGACTATCCTGGCGACGACACCCCGATCATCCGCGGCAGTGCGCTGGGCGCGCTGAACGGC
This sequence comes from Edaphobacter modestus, assembly GCF_004217555.1. Lineage (GTDB taxonomy): Bacteria > Acidobacteriota > Terriglobia > Terriglobales > Acidobacteriaceae > Edaphobacter > Edaphobacter modestus. Next base: position 2,267,915 of record NZ_SHKW01000001.1, on the reverse strand, counting down.
GAGGCGCAGTGGGAGGCCAAGATCGACGAGCTGATGGATGCGGTGGACAAGTATGTTCCGCAGCCTGAGCGCGCGGTGGATCTTCCGTTCCTGATGCCGATCGAGGACATCTTCTCGATCTCGGGTCGCGGCACGGTGGTGACGGGCCGTATCGAGCGCGGCAAGGTGAAGGTTGGCGAGGATGCGGAGATTGTAGGGTTCCGCGAGACGCGCAAGACGGTTGTGACGGGCGTGGAGATGTTCAAGAAGCAGCTGGACGAGGGTCTGGCGGGCGACAATGCGGGTCTTCTGCTTCGCGGTATCGCGAAGGAGGATGTGGAGCGCGGCATGGTGTTGGCCAAGCCCGGCTCGATCACCCCGCACACGGTGTTCAAGGGCGAGGTTTACGTGTTGTCGAAGGAAGAGGGCGGACGTCACACCCCGTTCTTCAACGGCTACCGTCCTCAGTTCTACTTCCGGACGACGGACGTGACGGGCTCGGCGAAGCTTCCTGAAGGCACCGAGATGGTGATGCCCGGGGACAACATCCAGCTGGAGATCACGCTGCACACCCCGGTGGCCATGGAGAAGGGCCTCCGCTTCGCCATCCGCGAAGGCGGACGCACCGTCGGCGCTGGCACCATCTCCGAGATCCTCAAGTAGGCTGTAACGCTGAATCATCAGAGATTGCGGCGGCGGGCATAGCTCGCCGCCTTTTCTCTCGAAGACTTTTTCCCTTCCCGAGTTGTTTCATAATCGGGGACTTCATGGGATAATAAAAAGCGGATGAGCGTGGCCTGACCGCTCCTCTCTCCGCTTTACAACTCAGGATTTGGCAGCAGGGGCCAATAAGCCCTGCGTCGCGGCGTGTCGGGGGTAACCCGTACAAGCTGCTTGCCAGTCGAAGTGGCTGGCCAATGAGAAGGAGAACACCACAATGCGCGAGATTATTACCCTCCAGTGCCCGGAGTGCAAGAACCGGAACTACTCGACGACGAAGAACAAGAAGACGACCACTGGCCGCCTCGAGTTCTCAAAGTTCTGCAACACCTGCAGGAAGCACACGGACCACAAAGAGACGAAGTAAGCAGATTTTAGCCGTGGCTGTTAGGTTGTCCGGGAAGTGGACGCTAACTTAGCAGCTTTTCCGGGGGAGTAAGCTCAACGGTTAAACTGTCGGTCTCCAAAACCGAACTTCTCGGTTCGAATCCGAGCTCCCCCGCCATTCTTCCCGAGAGCACCAGGGTAGAACGGCCACTAGAAGGCATAAGTAGCAAACGAAGATTTGAGGCGGCATTATGGCCAAGACAATAGCGGTAGCCGAACAGACCAACGCCGGAATGCAGCAGCTGAAATCGCTGCCTGAGCGCGTGAGCAGCTTTCTCAGGGATGTGCGCAGCGAGATGCGCAAGGTTGTCTGGCCGTCGCGCGCCGAAGTGCAGTCGACGACAACTGTGGTCATCATCACGGTTTTCATCTTCGCGGCGTATTTCTGGCTGGTGGATAACGTTATCGGGCGAGCCGTCGAGGCCGTTCTCGGGGCGGCGACAAAGTAGAATTCAGCCGCGTACCGGCTTGATGTAGAGACAAGACACGATGCGTGAAGAAGGCACAACCATGGCGGAAGAGCAGCAGAATCCGGAAGAGCAAAACCCTGACGCGTTGAACGCAGGTGGCGACTCGTCCTCCGAGCAACCAGCCGAGCAGCTGGCTCCGCCGGTCAACGAGAGTTTTAAGTGGTACATCATCCACGCCTACTCCGGCTTTGAGCGCAAGGTGCGCGAGTCGCTGGAGAGCCGCATCACTGCCTTTGGCCTGCAGAACAGGATCGGCCGGATCATGATCCCGACCGAACCTGTAACAGAGCTGCGCAACGGAAAGAAATACACCATTGAGCGGGTCTTCCTTCCCGGCTACGTCCTGATCGAAATGGATCTCGACAACGATCTCTGGCACGTGATCAAGAACACGCCGCGTGTTACCGGCTTTCTTGGAACGGGAGACAATCCGGTCGCGCTCTCCGAAAAAGAAGTCAGCTCGATTCTCTTTCGTACGGACGTTTCGAAGGATAAGCCGACGCTCAAGATCAAGTTCGACAAGGGCGAACAGGTTCGCATCAACGAGGGTCCGTTCGCGAACTTTACCGGCGCGGTCGATGAGATCAACGAAGACAAGCAGACCCTCAAGGTGATGGTCAGCATCTTCGGCCGTTCCACCCCGGTTGAGATTGAGTTCTCGAAAGTGGACAAGGTTGTCGAGTAGTTGGTGCGGCCGCTGTGAGTCTTGCCGCCTGCAAGTGAGTTTGGAAATATCAAAATTAAGCGAGACGGCCGTGAGGTCGCCGCTGGAAGCGTAAGAGGATTTACCTGAATGGCACCGAAGAAGATTACCGGATACGTCAAGCTTCAGATCGTGGCGGGCAAGGCGACCCCTGCTCCCCCGGTCGGCCCTGCGCTTGGTCAGGCGCAGGTCAACATCATGGAGTTCTGCAAGCAGTTCAACGAGCGCACAAGCAAGGACCCGGCGCTGGTTGGTCTCACGGTTCCGGTTGTGATCTCGGTCTACGCCGATCGTACCTTCAGCTTCGTCACCAAGACCCCTCCGGCTCCGGTGCTTCTGCTGAAGGCTGCCGGCATCGAGAAGGGATCGGGAACTCCGAACAAGGAGAAGAAGGGCAAGGTCACCGAGAAGCAGATTCTCGAGATCGCCAAGCAGAAGATGCCCGATATGAATGCCGCCTCGGTCGAGGCTGCCGCGAAGACAATTCGCGGAACTGCCCGTTCCATGGGCATCGACGTCGTCGCCTAAACCAAGATATTTCTGTTGATCCAAAGGGACACCTGCACGAGCCATTCTGGCTCTGTGCAGGTGTCCCTTTCTTTGTGATCCGCCTCTGCTGTTTTCCTAAGACTTGTGGCTACGGCCCACATAGCGATAGATCGCGCAGAGCTCGTCGCCGGTCGATCCGTACTCAGTCTGCTGCGCGATGGCTTCGAGGTCGGCGGCGTGGTCTTCGGGGCTCATGGGAACCTGGCCCTGCCAGAGCAGCTGGAAGGCAGCATGGCGGTTGAGGATGGCTTCGTGTTCGGCGTTTACGTAGAGCACATCCACAGTTCCCGGGCGGTCGGCAAATGCAGTCTCGATGCGCCGGAGCAGCGCTTTAAGGACCGGATCTTCAAACGGGTGGAAGAGGAAGACAAGGGTTGGTGTGGAAGGCAGCGGCAGGTTAAGGGCATCGTCCTCAAGGATGCGTATCGGCGCGATTGCCGGGGCAGTGGGATCAGAGGCATGTTCCCGGCGCCACAGGGCAGCATTGGCCTCAGCTACGGCAGCCATTGCGGGATTGAGCTCAACGCCGACGACCTGGCGAAAGGGAAGCTCACTGGCAAGAAGAACGGCTCTGCCTTTGCCTGCGCCGATGTCGAGAAATGTGTAGTCGGTGATGTGGTGTGGAGGATTGGTCTGGTTCCAGCGCTCTACCAGGGAGCGGAGAATGGAAGGCGCCACCGCGTAATAAGCGGTAACGTGCTCGTCGTTCGGATGCCCGGTAACGAGGTCGCTTGCGGGTACGAGACCGCTGGTGTCGGTTCCGTGAATCTGATCGAACGGGTGGACGGGAACCGAGGTGGCTCTGAGCAGGTCGCGAGGGCGGATCGGTTGCACCCTGGTTTGGGAGGGCTTCGAAGACATGAGGACCTAACGGATCTGGACGAGATTGGGGTTGCCGTCGAGACCGAGAATGCGGCGGCCTTCGGGAGTGATTTGTTGGGGATTCCAGGATGGCTGGCTGACAAAGACGACTGTCGTCTCTCCGGCTTCTTCGAGACCGGCGAGACGGTTTCTGATCTGCGCGGTCAACTGCGCCTCGGTCTCCTCGGTGGGATTTGTCAGGGAGAATTCGATGTGGATGCGATATTTCTGGGGAACTCCAGGAATTCCAGCGCCGGGAGCTTCGGGATCGGCAGAGACCTGGATGGCATGGACGAGGCCCAGATCGATGATATTGCAGGGAAGCGTGGGGTCGTAGCAGTCGCGGAGCGCTGTAAGAATGTCGGATTCGGTGAGCATCGCTAACTTGATGATAGCCGGTGAATATTCTGTAAGCGATCGATGCTAAAGTTGCGGCATGAAGATTTTTGGCAATGGAGAGCGCGGGTGCAAGAAGGCTCCGGAGGCGTGGTTTTCCGGGGATGCATGGATGGATGCGGTGGTTGAGCCTGGCGGGCTGTCGCGGTTGCAGGCGCTCTACGTAACCTATGCTCCCGGCGCACGGACCGCCTGGCATACGCATCCGGTTCGACAGGTGCTGCACGTCACGTCCGGTACCGGATGGATCCAACTGGAGGGAGAACCGGCGAAGAGGATCCGCTCAGGGGATGTGGTGGTGATTGAAGCGAACGAAAATCATTGGCATGGTGCTGATGCCACTCATACCATGGTGCATCTGGCGATGCAGGAGTCCGATGAGACCGGGAAGAATGTGGTTTGGGGCCGCCATGTAACCGCTGAGGAGTACATCGCAGCAGGTTGAGTGTGCGGAAGTGCGATTATTTGATCCCTTTTTTCTCCTCGTAGGTCGGCAGTGAGGCCAGATATCGAGCATTTGTAAAAAAATACGTTGATTTCCCCTCAGAATCGCTTAACTCCTGAATCGTTCGAGGATGCCGCTTCGTCTGCTCTAGAGACAGTTTAACTATGCGCATCTTTCGGGCTTTTTGTATCTCTCTTCTATTTCTTTCATCGATTCATGCGCTGTGCCAGCAAGTCTCTGCACCAGAGCCACAGGCCGGAAGCATTATCGGTACCATAACCGATGCGAATGGCGATATCGTTCCGGGCGCGGCGGTGACGCTCGATGGAGCGGATTCCGGCGGTCGAGCTGCCGTTCTGACAAACGATGACGGCTTTTTTACCCTGAAGGATGTCCGTTCGGCGGTTCCCTGGCACGTGAAGGTGAGTGCGAAGGGTTTTGGGGACTGGACCTCGCCGGAGATCATCCTGAAACCGGGTGAGGAGTTCGATCTTGCGGCGATCAAGATCACGATCGCCGTGGTTGAGACGACGGTGAGCGCGGTCTCCATAGAGGAGCTTGCCGCGGAGCAGGTAAAGACTGCAGAGAAGCAACGTGTCTTCGGCGTCATTCCGAACTTCTATGTGGCCTACGATCCCAGAACGGTGCCGCTTACGACCAAGCTGAAGTTCAAGCTTGCTGCCCGGACATCGACGGATGCGGTCACTATCGGCGGAGCCGCGTTTCTTGCCGGCGTCTACCAGGCGTCGGATAATACCGCCTTTGTCCAGGGAGCGAAGGGCTATGGCCAGCGCTTCGGGGCAGTGTATGCCGGTGGTGTCACCGACATCATGATCGGCGGCGCGATTCTTCCCTCGTTGCTGCACCAGGACCCGCGTTATTTCTATCAGGGTACGGGGACGAACAAATCCCGTTTTAAGCATGCGATCACGAATCCCTTTTGGTGCAGGGGAGATAACGGTAAGTACGGATTCAACTACTCAAGCATTGGGGGGGACCTGGCTTCGGCTTCGCTCTCGAATATCTACTATCCGCCTGCGGACCGTGGAGCGAGCCAGACTCTTACCAGTGTGGCAGTCACTACGGCCGGACGGATGGCCAATGCGCTGGCACAGGAGTTTATTCTGCCCCGGTTTACCAGCCATTCCAAGGATAAGGATTAGACTTCGTGCTTTCGCTGAGCCCCCGGAGTTGCCGTCTCCAGAGCCGTGGGCCGAAGCCCGGTTTGATCAGTGCTTGCGTTCCACGAGATAGCTCGCCAGCGCCTTCAGGTGCTCAGCATCCTTGCCGAAGGGTTCGAGGGCGGCGAACGCGTCGGCGATAAGCTCTTCGGCGTCCTTCAGAGACTGGTCCACGCCGAAGACGGCGGGCCAGGTGGCCTTGATGCTTGCGGTGTCCTTTCCAGCAGTCTTGCCCAATTCTTCAGAGCTTTGCGTCACGTCGAGAACGTCGTCGACGATCTGGAAGGCGAGACCGGCTTTTTCGCCGAAGATCCGCAGGCGTCCAATGGTATCGGCGTGAAAGTCGTGGTCGATGTGCGCGAGCCCGAAGATGCCGCCCGAGACGATGCTGGTGGTGATGAGGGCTCCGGTCTTGGCGCGGTGGATGGACTCGACCAGCTCGGCAGTGGGCTGCTTTCCTTCCGATTCGATATCGACCACCTGGCCACCGATCATGCCAGGAGGAAGCGGACTGTTAGGCCCGACGCCGGTGCCGATGGCGAGTGATACTTCACGAAGGATGGAGACGGTAGTGGCGGGCGGAGTGGGCAACGCAGAGAGTGTCTGAAACGCGAGCGTCTGGAGTGCGTCGCCGGCGAGGATCGCGATGGCTTCGCCGAAGACAACATGGCAGGTGGGCTGGCCGCGGCGCAGGTCGTCGTTATCGAGGGCAGGCAGGTCATCGTGGATGAGGGAGTAAGTATGAATCATCTCAATGGCTGCGCCGAGATCAGCTGCGCCTGAGGGGATCTCACCTGTGATGGAAACCATGCGGGCGGCCTCCATCGCCAAGATAGGGCGGAGACGCTTTCCGCCAGCGAAGACGGAGTGGCGCATGGCCCGGTGAATGGAATGGGGCTGAGTGTCGGGAGAGGGCAGCAGGCGCTCGAGAGCGGCGTCGGTCAGCTCGGCGCCGGAGCGAAGAAGATCTTGTACGAAAGGGTTCATCTGATGCTGATGATAAATCAGCGCGCGCGTGGTTTCGGTTCAGTAGGTTTGGGTTGCGCGGCGATTGCGAAGGAGCAGGACCGCGTAAAGCATCACGGAAAATGCGGTTAGCAGATAGCCGAACCGCTGATCCGGAAGCATGGCGTAGGTAATTTTAATATGTGCCGGCCCCGCATCCAGCGGAATGGAGATGAGGCCATCTTTGCGAGGCAAACGTATGGAAATGCGCGAGCCGTTCCGTGTGATTTGCCATGCAGGGTAATTGCGCAGGTTGAGGATGAGCGTTGCGGGAGCGGCAGGCGAGAGGTCAAGCTGAAGTGGTGCGGGTCCAGGTACCGAGGATGGCGGAGGAGAGGCATCTGGCGAACTGGCGAGCCAATAGCCAGGATTCGACTGGCTGAGAGAGTCGTTGTCAGCGGTTGTCGGGGTGTATTCGTCGGTAGGGTCGGTACCGGGATTCGCGGAGTGGAAGACAGCTAGACGTTCCGGAACGGTGTCCTCCGGATAACAGAATTCGTGCAAGGCGTAATAGCTCGGGAGAGCAAAGACGGTCGCGCAGACGATAGCGGTAAGTCCGCCACGAAGGGGAGTGCGCGAAAGTGCACGAGCAAGAGCAATGCCGAAGACGGTGCCGAGGACAGCCAACAAGCGCCAGGGAAACTGAAGAAAGCGGAACTCGGGAAGATATCGCCAGAGCGGTTCCGAGAGCGGAGTAAGCATGAACAGGATCGCCAGCGCGACGAGTACAAGCGTAATGAGCTGGTGAGGAGCTGTGCTGTATTCGGAAGAGTCGCTCTGTGTTCCCCCTGCATCGTGCCTGATGGATGCTGATCGAATCCAAACCAGAGCAAGAGCCGTGAGTGCCATGAGAATCAGAGCGACGGCGGAGGCGCTTCGGAGGACTACATCATGCTCCGGGTCGGTGGTGTGCTGGAAGAGGAAGTTGTCCCAGGGACGAAGGCCGGGGAGGATGGCGAAGTGGATCTGAACGAAGCGGCGCTCGTACGCTGCAGGCAGAAGATAAAAAGCGGCGAGCCCGAGGCCGAGCAGCGCTCCGGCTGTGGAGTTCAGGGCCAGGCGGAGGGCTGAAGTTCCGCCTCGATCTTTCTTGTGGGGAAGTGCGAGGCGGATAAGAACGATGAATGCCATCGCGTAGCAGCCCATAACCGCCGCGGGGGCATTGGTGAGCCAGAGCAGAGCGATGGGGAGTGCTACCGCGGGAATCGTTACGCGCTTTTGTAGTACGGCGTGAAGCGCCAGCGGAAGCCAGGCGGCGGCGAGCAGCTCCGCATAGGCCGTGCGCTCGTATGCGGTGTAGAGGATGTAGGGATTGGTTAGGTAGATGGCTGCGGCGACGAGCGCGGCGTTGGGAGATGCATAGCTGCGGACCGCGTAATAGAGAGCGAGCCCGGCGGCTGTAAGGGCAATCCAGGTGTAGGCGATGGGAGTCCAGGTCCACGGCATGACCAGGCCAAGGACGGCGCCAATGAGCCAGGAGAGTGGGGGATAGAAGACGAAGCGGGGCTCCCCCGCATTCCATGCGGGAGTAGAGGCCCAGTGCGGGTAGAGGGTGCCATGAGTAAGCTGCCGGGCCGCTTCGAACCAGTTGATGATGTGAAAGTCGTAGTCGTGCCCGCAGGAGCAGCCGCGAAAGAGGAGAGGAACGACGGCAATCAGCGCGGCCAGAGGGAGAATGAAGAAGGGGCGACGATCGCGCGGCATGGATTTAGGGTATCCCGACGAAATAATAGCTGAAGCAGATTTGTACCCGCCGTCAGCTGATGATCGTGATGCGGGTTGGTTCAACGCGAGGGTGTACCGTTCCAGTCGAGATAGCTTGCCGTTTCGAGGCTGGGACCGTGCTACTGAGGCTCAAGGGTCAAGGTATGGCGGGTTGCGGCATTGACGGCGGCGGTGGTGAAGGGCATGGGGAAGGTCGTGCCGTTGTACCAGGCGGGCCATTGATCCATGAACCATGGACTCGCAGGATTTCCGGACTCTCCAAGGACAAGGTTGAATGTGGAGCGGTCGAGATCGGAGAGATCGGCGGTGAAGCGTTCGGATGGACCGAAGCTTCGGCCTACCTGTTTGACCGTACTGGTATCTCCGCTTTGCGGCTTCACACCGGTCCCGATGGGGAGATGGATGAGGGCACGGAGGAAGGCGGAGCGGGAGAAGATGGGATGCTCAATGTCGATGGGATAAGCTTGGCCGTGCTGCCACTTGGAGAGGTCATTGGGGGCATGAGCGTCGGTGAGACCCCTGGAGACGGCGGCTGTCAGGAGTTCGTTCCAGTTGGTGAAGCCGGGTGGGAGCCATCGATCGGGAGAATGCACGATGATCTGCTCGGCAGCGTAGCTCTTTTCGCCCCAGGCGTAGAGCTTCCAAAGCGGAAGGGTTTGGCCTTGCGTGTTGGAGTGTGGCTCTGAGCCGAGATGGGGTTCCAGCAGAAGCTGCCATAGTGCCTCGCGGGCAGCGTTCACGATGGGAGGCGCGGGCGAGTTGGCATCTACCTGGCCGTTCCAGTTACGGAGAAGGTCGGCGGCCTGGTGCAGGCGCTTGTCGGTGACGGTAGAGTGATCGATGGAGTAGGCGAGTCGCTGGGCGATATTGTGATCGAGGTCGGAGTAGACATCGGTCTGAAGGGTGAGCATATCGGCGGCTGTCAGGTGATCGCGATTGAGCAGCACCTTCCAGATGCGCTCGTTGCGATAAGGCGCAGCCCAGTTGAGGGTGAGGGTGTAGGGAGAGGCGTCGGGGGTGACGCGAGAATTCGCAGTTGCGAGGATTCCGTTGGGAGGATCGAAGGACTGCGGAAGCTGGAGGAAGGGGATGTAACCTGTCCAGTCGTAATGACCGGTGACGGCGTCAACCGGGATCGGACTCAAGGGGCTGCCGTGCGGAGCAGAGGATGCTTCCTGGGTCGGCGCAGGTGCGGAAGCCGGCTGTGCGGGCTGTGCCGCTGCCAAGGGGTTGCCGCGGATGGGAATCGCGCCGACGGCATGGTAGCCAATGTGGCCCTGATCGTCCGCGTAGACGACGTTCTGGGATGGGCCCCCGAACTGGGAGAAGGCGGTGAGGAAGCTGGGCCAGTCACTTGCAGAGGCGATACTAAGGAGCGGAGCAGAGAGCGTCGATGGGTCGTAGATGGTCCAGCGGAGCGAAAGGGAACGCTTTTCGGTCGAAAGCAGCGGGGAGATGATGGGGGTCGGAACGCCGGTGTGCATCGTTGAGGTGACGTCGAGATTGACGTCAGGCTTATCCCGGACATGAATCAACTCAGTCTGATGGAGGACGGAATGCCACGCACCGTCTGCAGACTGAAACTCGGCAGACGGGCCGGAACCGCGGAGATGTTCAATGTAAACGTCCTGCACATCAGCCCCCAGATTGGTGAAACCCCAGGCGATGTGGTCGTTGTGGCCCACGATGACGAAAGGGATGCCCGGCAGGGAGGCTCCTGCCACATGAAAGCTGCCGAAGGGCGCGGGAGCGGCGAGATCGGTCTGGTACCAGATGTTCGGCACGCTCAGGCTCAGATGCATATCGTTGGAGAGGAAAGGTTTCCCGGTTGCGGTTCGGGAGCCGGATACGGCCCAGTTATTGGAGCCGGCGGTGCAGGAGTCACATGCCGTCGAACCCAGGGCATGGGCAAGTGCGAGGATATCGGCGGGGGAAGCCGTAGGAAGTTCCGGGCGCCGAAGCCTCGATTGCGACTCGTCAAGGGGAATATTGGGGAGTTCCTGAGGCGCTGTCAGATCGACGATGGGTTGCTCGGGAGGATGATCCCTCCAGGAGCCGACCGGGTAGAGATCGTCGAGCAGTTCGGGCGGCAGCCGTGCAGAGATCGCCTCGCGGCTGAGCTTGGTGGGAAAGTTGTTGGTGAGGTCCTGGAACATGACAAGACCGACCAGGAGAGAGTCCCGAGCCGTCCACTGGGCAGGATCATAGCGCAGGGCGCGAAATTCGAGAGGGAGGTGCTCGCGTTGGAGTGCGATGGACGCGTTGACTCCGCGGGCATACACCTCGAGGTAGTGAAGCTGATCTTTTGGAATGGCAGAGACGGCCCGGTCCGCACTCGCACGAAGCTGGAGCGTTCGCTGGATGCGGTCGTGCTCGATCATCGCGGGACCGAGAATCTGGGCAAGCTCTCCGGCGGCATGTCGACGGAGAAGGTCCATTTGGAAGAGGCGGTCCTGAGCGGTGACAAAGCCCTGCGCGAACACGAGATCATCGAGAGAAGCGGCGCGGATGTGAGGGACGCCATGGGCGTCGCGCTGGACGGCGACGGGCGCGGCCAGACCGGAAACAGCCAGCGATCCGTCTGTCTGTGGGAGCGAAGCTATCAGCAGATGATGAACGTAGCTGCGCGCGGCGAAGAAGGCCGTGAGAGCAACGATAAGCAGGACCGAGATCCCGATGGTGAGAAATCTGGATACACGCCCCTGCCGCGGGGAAACGTCCGCATCACGTCTTCGGGGAAGAAAGGTTCGCTCATCGTTGGATTGCGGAAGACTCATCTCGTTCTGCCAGTCTAAATGCTCCGGCCGGCAAAGTCGGAAGGGCTGATGGATTCACCGTCCGTTGATGGGCGACACGGTGCGCAGAATTTTGTTTTACTGGGACGGTATAAAACAACGCGAGAAAAGGGGGTTGATTTTGGAGTCCGCTGCCAGTCTCCATGCGATTGAGCGAGTGGTGCTGCTGCTGCTCGTGATGGTGGCAGCCTTTGCGGTGATGGCGCACCGGTTGAAGGTGCCCTACCCTATCGTGCTGGTGCTGGCCGGCCTGGTGCTGAGCTTTGTGCCGCATATGCCCAGAATTCCGCTGAACCCAAATCTTGTGTTTGTCATTTTTCTGCCCCCGCTGCTTTATGCGGCCGCCTGGGCGGTTTCGTGGAGAGACTTTCGACGGAACCTGGTCATTATCGGATTGCTGGCAGTGGGACTGGTCGGCTTTACCGTATGGGGGGTAGCCGAGTTTTCCGACCGCTTTATTACAGCGCTGGACTGGAAGTCCGGTTTTCTTCTGGGCGCGGTGCTGTCCACGACGGATGCTATCGCGGCGGCTTCGGTGGCGAAGTCGCTCGGCTTGCCGCGGCAGATCGTGGATATCCTGGAGGGCGAAAGCCTGCTGAACGATGCGACCGGTCTGCTCGCGCTCGAGATTGGTCTGGGACTTCTGGCGCGGGGAGACCTTCCCACTCTTGAAGCCGGTCTGGCGCGCCTGATTTATCTCATCGTAGGCGGAGTAGGGATTGGACTGCTGATCGGAGTCATTGTCACGATCTTCGAACGCTACATCGACAATGGACCGGTTGAGCTGGTGATCAGCCTTATCATCCCCTACGCGGCATATCTGGCCGGGGAGGAGGCGAAGGCCTCGGGCGTTCTGGCCGTTGTGGCCTCCGGTCTTTTTCTAAGCAGGCAAAGTGCGAAGATCTTCTCTCCTTCGGTACGAATTCAGATCTGGAGCGGGTGGGAATCGATTACGTTCATGTTCAACGGCATCGTCTTCCTGCTCATCGGTCTGCAGATACCGTATGTACTGACTGGAATCCATGGGGAATACGGTGTGGCTACGCTGGTGTTCTACGGGGTCATCTTCAGCCTGATGCTCCTCGCTCTCCGCATGGTGTGGGTGATTCCCGCAGTCAAGGTGGCAAATTTCGTCGCACGATGGAGAGGCCATAAGGAACAGATCAGTGCGCGGGAGACCTTCGTGATCGGTTGGACGGGGATGCGCGGGGTGATTGCGCTGGCAGCCGCGGTTTCGATCCCTGAAGTCGTAAATGGAGCTCCATTTGCCGCCCGAAACCTGATTGTATTTCTGACCTTCACGGTCATCCTGGTTACTCTTGTGCCGCAAGGGCTCACGCTTCCTTCGGTCATCCGAGCCCTTGGACTGGCGGGAGGAGATGACTTCGCACCGGAGGAACGATACGCGCGACGTCTGGCACTCCAGCAGGCTCTCTCCTTTCTGGAAGAGGGCAGACGGGGCAAGAGCGAAGCCTTCATCCATGCCTATGATGATCTGATCGATCGTTACGAACATCGAATGGCCAATGTTGCCGAAGATATTGAAGGAGAACACTCGGCGACGAAAAACGAGGTGTACCTCGAGCTGATGCAGGCGGCACGTGGAGCGATCCAGGCGGAGCGCAGGACGTTGATCCAGCTGCGCGACGAGGGTCTGATCAGTGACAACGTGATGCGCAAGGTGGAGCGCGAACTGGATCTAGAAGAGAGCAGATACCTGCTTAGCTCGTAGCTTCGGACGACGATGCCGGAGCCGGCATCCTGGCCGCATAGTTCTCCGCGCCGGTCCCCGGCTGCGTATAGTGAATCGCCACCGCCAGAAGAATCATGGGAATAAGACAGTAGATACTTCCTTCGGGGCCGGTGGCGCCTCCACTCAGCAGAGGCGACCCCACTGGATGGGTCTGGAGGAGGCGGTGGGAGAAGAGAGCTCCGCTGTCCGCGACGCCGAAGATCACGGATTGTCCATAGTCCCATCCCGCGTGCAGACCCACAGCCCACCAGAGCGAGCCGGTACGCCACAGACTGAAACAGAAGACGAGGGAAGCGATACCCGCGCAGATAAGACCGGCGGGACTTTCGCCAGGGTTGGAGCCGTGGATTGCGCCGAAACCGAAGGAGACCAGAAAAGCGGCGATCCAAAAGCCGACTGCCTGCGGGTTGGCGGGACGCGGGAGATAACGCGCCAGCCCGGAGAGCCCGCGAGCGAGTGTGTATTGAAGGTAGCCTCGGAACAGATACTCCTCGAAGAGACCGATGACGAGAAAGCCGGGGATCCACAACAGAAGGTACCGGGGGATCTCAGAGCCGAAGAGCAGACGGCGATCGATAACGAGCAGGCCCGTCTGGAACAGGATGAGGACGAGCCCCGAGATTGCGATCAGGCCAAGAGCCGTCCCGATCAGAAAATACGAGACCTTTCGATTGCCTCCCAGACCGTAGACGGAGATTGGGCGCCGCTCGATCTTCGACATGATCCAGGTGGCGAGCGCAATGGCAAGGAAGGCGGTAACTTCACGGAGAAATATGGACAGGGGACCTGGGGTGTGGTCGAGGATGGGAGGAGGAACCAGGTGGGTAGCGTGCAGAAGGGAGTTGCCCGCGAAGAGAAATGCAAAAAAGAGGACCAGAGCGATCAGCAGACTCCATCCTGCACGAAGGCCATGAGGTCCAAAGAAGATGCGGTGGGGCTCGAAGGGGGGAGGGATACTTGCGGCTTCGGGGGTGAATTCGGACAAGGGGGGTCTCGCGAAAGGGATCGGGCTGCGTCTCAGAGAGAATATACGAGTTGCCGCGTCAATCGTTCAGAGCTTGGCCGTCCTGGAAGGTCCGGCTATTCTAAAGACTTCGGGCGCGAGACATAGAAGCGTTCGGCGGTGAGGTCTCAGTTTTGGATTGCAAGATTTTCTATCACGACAAGTGCTTCGATGGGGCGTGCTCCGCGTCGGTATTTACCCGGTTTTATAGGGAGTGCGTAAAGACGGGCTCTGAGTTTTCCTATCACGGGCTGGTGCATCGGGCGGGCGCATTGTTTGATGACGCCGAGTTTATCGATGGCGACAATGCGATCGTCGACTTCAAGTATTCGCCTTCGAAGAAGGTGACGTGGTGGTTCGATCATCACCTGAGTGCGTTTCTCACGCCTGAGGACCAGGCCGACTTTGAGCGGGGGCAGGCGGATGGCTCGCAGACGATGCGAAAGTTTTACGACCCTGACTACGTTTCGTGCACCAGCCTGATTGCGCAGGTGGGAGCGACGAAGTTCGGCTTCAACGTCGAGCCACTGGCGGAGCTGATCTTTTGGGCCGATATCGTCGACGGTGCGAAATATGAGAGTGCAACGGCTGCGGTGAATATGGCGGCTCCGGCAATGAAGCTGACAATGGTGATCGAGAGCACGCAGGACGATTCGCTGGTAAAGAAGCTGATCCCGCTGCTGACCGAGATGCCGCTGCAGGAGGTTTTGGATCAGCCGTTCGTCCAGGAGCTGCTGGATCCGCTGATGGAGCGGCACCACGCGGCGCTGAAGCTGATCGGCGAGCGCGCCTCAATGGAACACGGTGTGATTACGTTTGACATCACCGATCATCCGACGGAAGGCTACAACAAGTTCATTCCTTACTATCTTTTCCCTGAAGCGACGTACAATATTGGCCTTAGCAAGTCGAGCTTCCGGACCAAGGTAGCCGTCGGTACCAATCCGTGGACGCAGCTGCCGGCAGAGAATCTGGCGAATCTGGCAGCGATCTGTGAACGATATGGTGGAGGCGGCCATGCCAGGGTTGGTGCGATCAGCTTCCCTCCAGATCGGGAGGACGACGCACGAAAGGCGGCGGCAGAGATTGTCGCCGAGCTCCGGGCCAGAGATACCGTCGCTGACGTCTAAACAACTGAAGCAGGGCGGAGTGGCCGCAGACCACGTGGAGGTGTTGCGATGAATCCTGTCCTTTGGGGTGGTGTCGTCGTACTTCTTCTCATCATTATCGCTGCCGTGACCATGGGCAAGACCAGGTGGGGCCGGTCAGAGCTGGATCAGAGGCCGGCAGGACAACCCCGCAGCCGGGGCCGTGTGAGCGGCGGTGACGACGACTAGGGAGCAGAAAAGCTAAAGGCGGTCGGAGCGAAATCGAGAGGGTTCAACTGCGACCGCCTTTAGCCATTGGGATTCGATTCGACTAGGGCTTGACCTTGGAGAACAGGTCCAGCTTGCTGATGTCATTGAAGATAACCATGGCCGCGAAGACCAGGATGCAGACGAAAGCAACCTGGTAGACCCGTTCCTTCAGCTGCTGATTGAGATCACGACGCATGATGGATTCAACCAGCAGGAATAGAATCATGCCTCCATCGAGAATCGGAATGGGCAGCAGGTTGAAGATCCCCAGGTTGAGCGAAATGTATGCCATCAAGCCAACGATAGGCATCCATCCGGGCATCGCCGCAGCCTGATGAATCTGCTGGCCGATACCGATGGGGCCGGACAGCGAGCGTACGGAGACCTGGCGGGTAAACATCCGCTTGAGGACCTCGACGATCAGCATGGAGCCTTTCTTGTTGTAATCCCACGAGGCGACAACCGCCTTGCCGAAGGGCAGCCGCTCGATCTTGACTGGGGGCTGCACGGGGCGGAATCCCAGGCGATAGTCCTTGGTTCCATCGCCGACCTCAGCAAGCTGTGGCGTGATCTGAACCGGAACACTCTGGCCGCCACGTACAACGGTCAGTGAGGCGGGTTTGCCAGCCTGATCCTGTAGATAAGCCAGCAGCGCCGGGACGGAGTGAAGCTGAAGGCCATCGATGGACGCAATCTGGTCACCGGGCTTGAGGCCGGCGCGCGCTGCCGGCATGTTCGGTTCAAGCGAATCCACCTGAACCGGGACCTTCTGCATCTTGGGGATGAGGCCCAGCCGGTCCAGCGAGAAGTTGTCCGGGCCGCCTTTGGCTTCGACCTGCAGCTTCGTATCCACCCTCTGGCCATCGTGAAGGTAGGAGAAGGCGATGTTCTGGTTGAGGTTGAGCAGCGAACGAATGGTGACCTGCTCCCAGGTGGGGTTCTCAACGTTGTCGTAATGAACGATGAGGTCACCGGAGCGAATTCCGGTGCGGGAGGTCGGCGTGTTGACAGGGATATAGTCCGTGAGGGCCGGTCCGGAGATGAA
Source organism: Edaphobacter modestus (assembly GCF_004217555.1). Classification (GTDB taxonomy): domain Bacteria; phylum Acidobacteriota; class Terriglobia; order Terriglobales; family Acidobacteriaceae; genus Edaphobacter; species Edaphobacter modestus. Next base: position 2,251,540 of record NZ_SHKW01000001.1, on the reverse strand, counting down.
CTCCTGCACCTCGTTATGCAGCATCGAGACGCCGGTCATCAGGCCAAGGGCGAGGATGAAGTTGGCGAATGGTCCTGCAAGGGCGACGAGGATGCGCTGCCAGCGGGGATGGGCATTGAAATCGCCGGGATCCGTAGGAGCTTCGCCGGGGTTATCGCCCGACATCTTGACGTAACCGCCAAGGGGGAGCAACGAAAGACGGTAATCCGTGTCGCCTCTGCGGAAGCCGAAGAGGCGTTTACCGAAGCCGATCGAGAACGTCTCGACTCGGATGCCGCAGAGCTTCGCGACCGCAAAGTGCCCGAACTCGTGCACGAGAACCATGATGCCGAGCACGACGGCTAGTTGGAGAATTGTAGACATGGGAGAGTAGGACCTCGCTCGGGAGACTCGATACGGCTTATCGGAGAACGCCTGAAAACTGGTGAGCGATTACATCACGGGCTCGCGCTCGAGCCGTAAGATCGGCTTCGAGTACGTCTTGAATAGACGAAGGTTGACGGCCTGAGGTTTGCTGCAACACCTGTTCTATTGTACGCGGGATGCCCAGAAATGGGATCTGGCCTTCCAGGAAAGCCGCCACGGCGATCTCGTCGGCGGCATTGAGGGCGATACAGGCCTCCCCCCCGGTTTGGGCGGCTTCATATGCAAGCCGAAGGCAAGGGAAGCGCTCGAGGTCTGGCGGTGCGAAGTCCAATTGGCTCAGGGAGCTAAGGTCAAAATGGAGCCCGGCTGCAGGTGAAGCATCGACGCGCTCGGGGTACGCCAGTGCATAGAGGATCGGCAGACGCATATCGGTGACCGAGATCTGGGCGAGGATGCTGCCGTCGATGAATTCGACCATCGAATGGACCGTGGACTGCGGATGTATGGTGACACGAACCTGCGCCGGCGGGAGCGAGAAAATCCGGCAGGCTTCGATGACCTCGAAGCCCTTGTTCATCATCGTCGCCGAATCGATCGTGATGCGTTGGCCCATGACCCAGGTAGGGTGCTTGAGCGCTTGCGCCGGGGTGATTTGTTCGAAAGCCGAGAGCGGGGTGGAGCGGAAGGGCCCTCCCGAGGCGGTGAGCCAGATCTGCCGGACTTCGCGGGCGGTTCCGCCCCGCATGCACTGGTGCACGGCGTTGTGCTCTGAGTCGATAGGCAGCAGAGCAACATTATGCTCTTTGGCAGCAGCCATGATGAGCTCGCCAGCTGCGACCAGGCACTCCTTGTTCGCCAGACCGATGGTCTTGCCGGCTTTCACCGCGGCGTAGGTGGCGTCGAGCCCAGCTACACCCACAATCGCCGAAACTACGAAATCGACCTCAGGCAGCGTGGCTACCCGTATGGTGCCGGCCGTGCCGTAGACGACCTCAACTTCGGTGATGCCGTCTGCACCGAGCCGTGATTGAAGCTGCGCGCCGAGCTCTTCGGTCGCGACGGAGATGGTGCGGGGACGCCAGCGTACGCATTGCTCATACGCCACATCAAGATTTTTTCCAGCCGCAAGCGCAACCGGCTGGTAACGGTCAGGAAAGGATTCGCAGATGGAGAGAGTCGATGTACCGATGGAGCCGGTCGAGCCGAGGATGGCGAGTTTTTTCACAAGGACCATTTTCGCAGATCGGACGTTGTGAGCGGAGTAGACGTTCGGGGATGTCAAATGCAGAGCCAAGTTTCACGGGGCCACAAGCTATTCTTCGGGACGCAGCTCGATGGATCCAACACCCACGTTGGCGGCTATCTGTCCGGTTCCCTTGCCGCGAAAGACCTGCTTCGTGCCGAGATGCGCAGATGTTCCCCCCGGCCTTCGGTCATGAAAGCTGCCCATGCCTACATTTGCCTGTAACTCGGAGTATTCCTCGGTTCCTCGTAGGTAGATCGTTACCTTTCCAACTCCCACATTAATTTCGCGATCTCCCAGGATTGCATCGCCTCGGACGCTTAGGTCTCCTGCACCAAGCGTGATGACGCTTTGCGATCGTTCGATCGGTGGAACGCGCAATGTGATGGAAGGATGTAAATCCCTGGGATAGACGAGCGAAAGAACTGTTTTAATTGTCGTTGGACTCGATCTTCCTGACGAAAGCAGTTATGTCGGATGGAGGAGTTTTTTGAAGGTCTACATTCAGGTGAATACGCCGGTCCTGAGAGGGAAAGATACGAACCTCCCCAGCACAAATTTTGATTTCCAACGTTCCCTTGGCATTAAAGTCTCGTGCCAACTGTAGATGCCGCAAGTCTTTCAAGTCACCCGCGATAAAGCGATAAGTAGAGGCAGGGGGTGCTGTATTGCACGTATCCTGAGCGGCAAACAGGCGGGACTGGCTGAGGGGAAACAGAATCAAAATCGGAAGCGACCCACGGACAAATTGCAGGGGTGAGTACGTCGGTACCGATAGCTTCATGAACGCTGTTACGAAGGAAATAGGAGTTAGGTTCCATATCGTCTGGCCTATCCTGGTTTAGAACGGGCCAGGCTGGACTGGCAGATTCAAAATGAGCCGATTATTCCCCTTTCGGATCAGAATCTGCCGAAGCCGAAGTAGTCCTTGAGCAGAAGCGCGAACCAGAGCACGGGGGACGCCACCAGCAAGGCATCGATGCGGTCGAGAATGCCTCCGTGACCGGGAAGCATGGTTCCGGAATCCTTGACGCCCGCCCCGCGCTTTACGGCGGATTCCAGCAGATCCCCCAGCTGGGCAGCGATGTTGAGGATCGCAGCGAGGACCAGGGTCTGCCAGACCGGCTCGGTGATGTGCAGAATCATGTTGCCGCGGGCGGTGAGAGTGTCGCTGACCCAAAGGACGAGGCCGGCGGCGAGCATGCTTCCGAGGATTGAGGCGATGGAGCCTTCCCACGTCTTGCCCGGACTGATGCGAGGAGCCAGCTTGTGGCGTCCGAAAGCGCGGCCTATGTAGAGTGCGGCAATATCGCCCGACCAGACGCAGACCATCAGGAAGAGGACCAGGGCCGGGCCGTCCTCCTGTTTCCACAACATGGGAATGAGAGTGAGAGGGTAGGCAATCCAGAGGAGGCCGAAGAGTCCCTGTGCCGTGTCCGGCAGGACCTGGATCAGCGGGGCGCGAAAGCCATTCCAGGCGAAGAGAATCAGTGTCAGGGCGCTAAGGACGGGAAGCTGCGCTTCTACGGGGAAGTTGGGCAGGGTAACGACAAAGGCGAGCGCGGTGCCAAGGGCCATCCACCACAGCGGAATCCGCAGGTGCGCGCCATGAGTCTCCGCGCCAACGGCAGCAAGCTTGAGGTATTCGTAAGCCGCCAGTTCCGCAACCAGCGCGGCGGCGAGAGTAATCATCCAGAGCTGGCCGAAGAAGAGCAGAGCAAAGACGGCAAGGATGAGGACAACTGCAGTTAGGATTCGCTTCATGCGGTCTTGATTGAGAATAAACCGAACTGGTTAGCGGCGGGAGAGTTCACGCGGCGGGGCAAGTTCGGTCGCGATCTCGGTTTCGAGTTCTGAGACCGGCTGAAGAGTGTCGATCTTCTCATCGGAGTTTTCATTGAGACCTCCGAAGCGACGGTCGCGGCGCTGGTAGTCGGCGATAGCCTCGAGCAGGTGGAGGCCGCGGAAGTCGGGCCAGAGGCGATCCGTGATGTAGATCTCCGAGTAAGCGATCTGCCACAGAAGGAAGTTCGAGATGCGCTGTTCGCCCGAAGTTCGCACGATCAGATCGGGATCGGGCATGTGCCCGGTGTAGAGGGCACGGGAGAGGGTGGACTCATCGAGCGAGTCGAGAGCGCCGGCGCCGAGCAGGTCTTCGACAGAACAGCCACGGGTATGGGCCTCGGTTGTAAGATCGGTCAGGATACGGCGGACGGCGTCGACAATCTCGGATCGCGCTCCGTAGTTGAGCGCAAGAGTGAGCGTCGTCCCGGTATTCTTGGCGGTGGCTTCCATGGCCCACTGCATGGTGTCCTGGACCTCCTGCGGGAGGTCATAGGTGCGGCCGATATATGCCATGCGGACGTTGTTGTCGTTCATTCGCTTGACGTTGCCGATCAGATAATTCTTGAGCAGCTTCATCAGGAAGCTCACCTCCGACTTCGGGCGCCGGAGATTGTTTTCAAGCGAGAAGGCATAGAGAGTAAGCCAGGGAAGATTGATCCGGGAGGCGGTCTCGACGACGAACTGGACGCTTTCGGCCCCCTGTTGGTGACCGAGGAAGCGCTTAAGCGCCCGTTTGCCGGCCCATCGGCCGTTCCCGTCCATAATGATGGCAATGTGTTGAGGGATGCGGGACGGATCGAGCTGCCGGTAGATGCTCTGTTCCTCGGCAGAGAGCTCGTGTACGCGGCTGGGAAAATTGGACGGCAAAAACTACCTCACCAAGCAAGACGCTAGCACACCGGAGTGGGCTGCGCAACGAATCCCCTTCGTGGTAATGGGTTGGAGCTGTTCGGTCGAGAACGGAGAGTGCCGCGCCTTTTCGCGCTTTCGGTCAGGCGCGGCACAGAGGTGAGGTTTTCGGACAACCAGCGTTCCGCGATCGGCTAAGCGGAACGACGGCGGCCAGCCGCCAACTCGCGGACGTGATTCAGGAAGATGGAACGCTGCAGCGCATCAAGCTGCGAGGTATAGGCCGCAATCTCCGCCAGGAAGGGATCGGCCATAAGAACGGCGGTCTCGTCGCGGTGACGGGTGTTGGAATCGCGCAGCAGGGTGGAGATATCCACCTGCAGGGCCCTGGCCAGGCGATCGAGCGAGGAGAGGGTCGGCATCGCTTTACCGTTCTCGATCTTCGATATGTACGTGCGCGGCACGTTCATACGAGCCGCAAGCTGACGCTGCGACAGGTTGCGGACGTGACGAAGATCGCGAACCGCGGTGGCGACCTGAAGGCCCTCGGAAGATGGTGTGGTTGGGGGAACGATAGAAAGCGGTGCCGGTGTCGGCTCGGGCTCTTCGACCTCGAGCGATTTGTGGCAGCGGCGGCACAGTGCGCTGACTGTGCGGAACTGTACCAGGCTGCAATGGTCGCAGCGCAGGACCTCGCGCTGCTCGACAGGTGCCATCATGGTTGCCATAAGTTGTCTTGACGCGGGCGGACCCAGAGCAAGGACCGCTTCCCATGTCCGATAACGGAGTATGGGATGTGCCTAGAGTGACACTGGGGTTCCTAAGGAGTCAAGAGGAAAACCGCCGATTCTTAGTAAAATGCCTAAAAAACCAGCAACGGAACCAAAGTAGTAACTTGTGGGTGGACCCGGGAAGTGTGATGGCGGGAAGAGAGGGAACATGGCGTTTGGAAGGGCTGAGGCGTCGGAGCTGCTGAAGGAATGGACGAAGAGCGAGTCTCTGCGGAAGCATGGCATGGCGGTGTCGGTTTGTACGGAGTCGTATGGAAGGCGCGAAGCGGAGAGGCTGGGATTGAGCGGCGCCGAGGCCGATGCGTTTGTTGAGGTGTATGCCTGCGCCGGGCTATTGCATGACATGGACTACGAGCGCCATCCGTCGCTTGAGGAGCATCCGTTTGTGGGAGTCGCCCATCTGCGCGAGCTGGGCTGGCCGGAGCTGGTGCTCAACGCGATTCTGGCGCACGCGGATTATTCGGGAACGCCGCGGGAGTCGCATCTGGAGAAGGCGCTCTTCGCTTGCGACGAACTGGCGGGGTTTCTGACGGCGTGCGCGCTGGTGAAGCCGACGAAGTCGATTCTGGATGTCGAAGTGGCCGGTGTGAAAAAGAAGATGAAGGACAAGGCGTTTGCGCGTGCCGTGAAGCGCGAGGATATTACGGGTGGCGCGGAGTTGCTGGGGATTCCGCTGGAGGAGCACCTGGGGAATTGCTTGAGAGCGATGCAGGAGCGGGCGGAGGAGTTGGGGTTGAATGGAGCTAGTTGAAGCCGCCATTGAGATAAACGATTAGCATCACTATCGCGCCAAGGCCGCATCCCATTAGTAGGGACACTTTGCTCACCATTGGACGTTGAGCCTCAGGATAGAAGCTCCTGGCCGGATTCTCTGGGTTGTATCGAATCTGAATCGAATCGTTTCGCTTCAGGTAGCTCTCTTCCTGAGAGGCGTAATCAGCAAACCGCCCCGTATAGTACTCACCGCTTACGTGGTAGGAGTAAGTGACCTCGTAATGTCCGAAGTCGTTACGGCTAGCATCAATCCAGCTCACCGAGTAGATACTGGCCATGCTCGGCTGCCAATCAGATTTAGAGATCATTGGGCAATCTCTTCTAATCCCACATGAAGAATTTTGTTCGCGAGAAAGTGCGATTTAGTTTCGTTGACTGAGTTTGGCAAGCCGACGGCTCGCGTAGCATCCTCGATGACCAGACAGTCAAACCCTAAAGCGGTTCCGTCGATGGCGGAGTAGCGGACGCAGAAGTCGTAGGCCAGGCCACAAAGAAACAGTCGCTTGAGCCCGCGTTCGCGGAGGTAGCCAGCAAGGCCGGTCGGTGTCGTGTGGTCGTCTTCGAGGAAGGCGGAGTAGCTGTCGATCTGGCGGCGGAAGCCTTTTCGGACGATCATCTCGGCATGGGGAAGGTCGAGACCGGGATGGAAGTCGGCCCCGGGAGTGCCCTGTACGCAGTGATCTGGCCAGAGGGTTTGAGTGCCGTAAGCGACCTCGATGGTGGTGAAGGCCTGTGTGCCGGGATGCGTGGAGGCAAAGGAGATGTGTCCGAGCGGGTGCCAGTCCTGGGTGAGAATGACGTGCTCGAAGCGCTGACCGAGTCGGTTGATGACGGGAACGACCCTGTCGCCCTCAGCGACGGAGAGCGCACCGCCGGGGCAGAAATCGTTCTGGACGTCGATGACGAGGAGGGCGTCGGTGGGAGTAAGCGTGAAGGGCATGGTTATTTCGATTTGCCTGCGGTGTTCTGGATGGTCCTGACTTTGATGTCGACCTGCTTGCAGGCCTTGTCTTTGCAGATGCCTGCGATCCAGACTTCACCGGTGCCAAACATGGCTCCCTGGTAGTTGACGAAGAGATCTTCGTACTTCTGTTTCTTGATGACCTCGGCGATATGTGGAGTGATGATCTGGTCGTATTGGGTAATAAAGGCCGGCGGTGCATCGACGCGCAGGGCTTTTTTTGTATGGGGATCGATCGAGATGGGGTAGCTGACGAGCGCGGCCACGGCCAAGGCGTCATGCTTCTGGACGGCCTGCTGGAGCGTAGTCATCGTCTTACGAAATTTTGCCGGATCGCCGATGTTGGCCGCGATGGACCGGTCCATGGCTGCGGAGGCTGAAGTAGGCGTCGAAGCTGCAGGAGAGATCGAGACTGGCGCAGGAGTTTCCTGGGTCTTCGGCGCGGCGGGAGGCTTCGAGCAGGATGCGAGCAGGGTTGCCGCTGCTAAAAAAAGCACGTTCGCCGAATGTGTTTTGCGCCGCATTCTTCTCCTTGAAAGACAGAGTACACGCGACGGGAGCGAATGCGTGTGCTGCCGCGAGCGACTATGTTGACTAAGATGCTATGCTGACAGGTCTTTTGTGGAAGGTGCGATGGCTGAGGAAGCGAAGTTGGAGAGCAGTCTCGAGTCGAAGCTGGATGGGAAGGCGGCGCGGTTTATAACGAACCGCGCTGCGTTGCTGGCATTGCTGGGCGGGCTGCGCGAGCAGGAGGTGGAGATTCGCCAGGGTGGCGGTGCCAAAGCCGCCGAGGCGCAGCGGGCCAAGGGAAGGTTGACCGTGCGGGAGCGGCTGGCGCTTCTGCTGGACGAGGGGACGGAGCTCCTGGAGCTGGGCCTCTGGGCCGCGCATGGCATGTACGAGGAGTTTGGCGGAGCGCCCGGAGCAGGTGTGGTCACGGGGCTGGGGCGAGTGAGCGGTAGGCTTTGCATGATCGTCGCCAACGACGCGACCGTGAAGGCCGGGGCGTTCTTTCCGATGACGGCGAAGAAGGTTTTGCGCGCCCAGACGATTGCGTTGGAGAATCGTATTCCGACGCTGTATCTCGTCGATTCGGCGGGAGTCTTCCTGCCGTTGCAGGAGGATGTCTTCCCCGATCAGGACGACTTCGGCCGAGTCTTCCGCAACAACGCCGTCATGAGCGCGCTGGGTGTTCCGCAGATTACGGCGATCATGGGGATGTGCGTGGCTGGCGGAGCGTACCTGCCGGTGATGACCGATACGGTTCTGATGACCGAGGGCTCAGGTCTGTTTCTCGCTGGGCCGTCGCTGGTGCAGGCGGCCATCGGGCAGAAGACGAGCGCCGAAGACCTGGGCGGCGCGACCATGCACGCGGAGATCTCGGGCACCGTGGACTTCAAAGAGCCGAACGATCACCTGTGCATCGCGCGCCTGCGGTCGCTGGTAGGCAAGATCGGAGAACGGCCGAGAGCGCCCTTCAGCGCTGTGCCCTATGACGCCGCGAAGGACGCTCCGAAGTACGCGCCAGAAGAGATGTATGGGCTGATAGACCCTGACCCGGCGAAGGCCGCGACGAACGTCTATGACATGCACGAGGTGATTGCGCGCCTCGTCGATCGGTCGGAGTTCGATGAGTACAAGGCGGACTTCGGTCGCACTGTCCTGTGTGGATATGCGCGGATTGGCGGTCGGGCGGTCGGGATTGTTGCGAATCAAAAGGTGCACCAGCAGCAGACGGTGGCGATGGGACCGCAGGCAGGATCGAAGCGTACGGAGTTCGGCGGCGTGATCTACACCGAGAGCGCACAGAAGGCGGCCCGGTTCATCATGGACTGCAACCAGAGCCTCATCCCGCTCCTCTTCCTGCACGACGTCAACGGTTTCATGGTGGGCAAGGACGCGGAGTGGAGCGGCATCATTCGCGCAGGCGCGAAGATGGTCTCCGCCGTTTCAACTTCTGTAGTTCCGAAGATCACGGTCATCGTCGGCGGCAGCTTCGGCGCAGGACACTACGCGATGTGCGGCAAGGCCTACGATCCGCGATTCATCTTCGCCTGGCCCACGGCGCGCTACGCTGTGATGAGCGGAGCCTCGGCGGCGAATACGCTGGTCGAAGTACGTGTAAAGCAGATGGAGCGCTCGGGTAAGGTTTTGGATGAGGCGGGGAAGAAGGCTATCTTTGATGAGATCAAAGCGACGTATGATTCACAGGCCGACCCTCGTTATGGAGCAGCGCGAATGTGGGTGGATGCGATTCTTGATCCAGTGAAGACCCGAGAGGTGTTGGTGACGGCCCTTGAGGTTTGTGCTTTAAATCCGGAGGTGGCGAAGTTCAATCCGGGAGTGCTGCAGACGTGAGAGTGGAAATGAACGGAACAGTAAAGATTATCGAATGTCCACGCGATGCATGGCAGGGCCTGCCAGTGCATATGCCTGCCGAAGTAAAGGCAGACTACTTACGCGTGCTGATTGCCGCAGGCTTCAAACACATCGACGCGGTCAGCTTTGTCTCTGCTGCTGCTGTTCCTCAAATGGCTGATTCGGAGAAGGTGCTTGAGTATCTCGACCCACCTGACGACGTTGAGATTATCGGCATTGTCGTCAACGCCAAGGGCGCCGAGCGCGCGATCAAAAGTGGAAACGTGCAGACACTCGGCTTCCCCTACTCCATCTCGCCCGGATTCCTTCAGCGCAACCAGAACCAGACCCCAGAAGAGTCGCTCGAAGCTCTCGAGCGCGTCGGCGAGATGGCCTACAAGGCTGGCCTCGACGTCGCCGCCTACATCTCCATGGCGTTTGGGAATCCGTACGGCGATGCGTGGTCGATCGACGAGGTTGTGGATGCCTGCGATCTGCTGGTCGATTCCGGCGTGGCGCAGATCTCCTTGGCCGATACCGTGGGCGTTGCGACGCCGAAGCTGATCGCCGATGTCGTAGGCGATGTGATGGCAGTGCACGACGGCATCGAGGTCGGCGTTCATCTGCATGCCCGTTACGAGGGCGCGCGAGAGCTGGTGCGTGCGGCATACAACGCCGGCTGTCGTCGGTTCGATGCTGCGATCGGCGGGCTGGGCGGCTGTCCGTTTGCGCAGGATGTTCTGGTGGGCAACCTTCCTACGGAGATGGTGTTGGAAGAGTTGCGGGCGCTTGGGGCGGAGCTTCCTCCGCTCGGACCGTTAGAGAGTCTTCAGTCCGCGAATGCGGAGATCGCGCGCAAGTATGGAGCGAAGGTGCAATAGCGTTTGCACTGCGGTAGGATTCGATGCGGCAACGGGGTGATGGGAACGAATGACTTACAAGACCATTCTGGTAACGGAAAACAACGGCGTAAAAACGATCATGCTGAATCGCCCGGCGCGTCGAAATGCAATGACGCCGGAGATGCAGGATGAACTGATTGAAGCGATCAAAAAAGCAGCTACCGATTCCTGCCGTGTGGTCCTGCTGACGGGTGCGGGCGAAGCCTTCTGTGCCGGGCTCGACCTGGTTCATCTGCAGGCCATCGCAGATAAGTCGCAATCCGATCACGTTGCCGATGCGGAGCGCGTGGCGAGATTATTTCGAACGCTCTATGAGCTGCCCAAGCCAACCATTGCCGTTGTACAGGGGGCGGCCATTGCTGGGGGAACCGGGTTGGCGACCATCTGCGACTTCACGCTCGCCTCTCCGGGCGTAAAGTTCGGGTTTACCGAGGTGAAGATCGGCTTTGTCCCCGCGCTGGTCTCCGCCTTTCTTACGCTGCAGATCGGCGAGAAACGCGCAAGGGACCTGCTGTTGAGCGGCAGGCTCTTCTCTTCGGAGGAGGCTGAGCAGATGGGATTGGTCAACGAGGTGGTGCATCCCGAGGAGCTCGCCGATCGCGCAAATGCGCTGGCCGAACGGCTGAAGGCCAACAGCCCTCAGTCCATGGCCGCGACCAAGCGGCTCCTGGCAATGCAGAATCAGGCGTGGCTGGATGCTGCCATTGCGCATGCCCTGACTGCGAACGCGGAGGCGCGGGCAATGCGGGACTTCCACGAAGGAGTTACGGCGTTTTTGGAGAAGCGGAGGCCGGTATGGGGCAAGTAGGGTTCCTTCGATAGACTGGAGTGATGAGCGAAGTCGAAACAAAGCCTGTAGTGAGCGAATCCCGTGTGCGGGTTCGGTATGCGGAGACCGACCAGATGGGGGTGGTGTATCACGCGAACTATCTGGTCTGGTTCGAGATCGGGCGCGTGGACTTTATCCGTGGCCTGGGCATGGACTATCGCTCTATGGAGCGCGAGGATGGCCTAGGAATCGCCGTTGTCGACGTCTCTGCGAGGTACAAGGCTCCGGCGCGCTACGATGACGAACTCAGGATCGAAACTCGGCTCGTCGCGGCTCGCGGTGCCGTGATCAAGTTCGGCTATAAAGTGATGAGGAACTCAGACGACGTGGTGCTGTGCGAGGGAGAGACCGTGCATGTGGTGGTTGACAGGGAGATGAAAAAGCGGTCGCTGCCCGAGAAATATGCCAGCCGTTTCGCCGCGGTTCTCATCTAACAAGCAAATTCAGATAAAGACCGCTGCACAGCTCGCAACGGTAAAGAGGATAGAGCGATGAGTACAGGGAAAAAAGTTGCGCTGATCTCCGGCGCGAATAAAGGGATTGGTTTCGAGACAGCGCGTCAGCTTGGACAGCAGGGGATTACAGTGATCCTGGGCGCTCGCGATCTGGCGAAGGGGGAGGCCGCGGCAGCGGAGTTGAAGAAAGAGGGCATCGATGCCCGCGCGGTAAAGCTCGACGTGGTGAATCCCGCTGACGTGAAGGCCGCGGTGGACAAAATCGAGAAAGATTTTGGCCATCTCGATATCCTTGTCAACAACGCCGGCGTCAACTTCGAAGAGCTTGGTGGAAACAGCACCTTGACCACATCGGACGACACCTTACGTAAGACATTCGACACTAACTTCTTTGCAGTCGTCACGGTGACCAAGGCATTCATTCCTCTGCTGGAGAAGAGCGACGCCGGACGCATCGTGAATGTGTCGAGCATTCTCGGTTCCTTGTCGCTGCATGCCACCGAAGGCTCGCCGATCTACGAGGCTAAGGTGTTCGCGTATAACGCTTCAAAGGTCGCTCTAAACGCATTCACGATTCACTTGGCCCATGCATTGAAGGGAACGAAGATCAAAGTGAACTCGGCGCATCCTGGATGGGTAAAGACCGACATGGGTACGGATGCCGCACCGATGGAACTCGTCGACGGAGCCAAGACCGAGGTCGCACTGGCGACGATCGGAGCCGACGGGCCAAATGGTGGATTCGTCCACTTGGGCGAAACGATCAGCTGGTAAGTAGGCCGCGTGGCTTCACGTTGTCGCGGATGAATTGGATAGTTGTTTCAAGCGGCGTGCCGGGGCCAAAGATGGCCGCGACGCCGCTTTGTTTCAGACAAGGAAAGTCTTCCTCAGGAATGGTCCCTCCAAGCACGAGAAGGATATCCTCCGCATGCTGGGCGCGGAGCAGCTCCGCGATGCGCGGAACGATAGCGTTATGCGCTCCGGAGAGAATGGACAGGCCGATACAGTCGACATCCTCCTGGATAGCGGCGGACACGATCTTCTCCGGTGTCTGCCGCAGTCCCGTATAAATGACTTCCATGCCTGCGTCGCGCAGTGCGCGTGCAATTACTTTGGCCCCGCGGTCGTGACCGTCGAGACCGGGTTTGGCGACAAGGACACGGATGGGCGGCTTCGTCATGCGAGGTGAGTATACGTTCCGGCAGTCAGCCCGGTGAATTTCATTTCCGTTTAGCCTGCTTTGCCTCTGGAGTCGCTGCCGGAGCCTGCTGGCCCGCGGCAAGGAAAGAAATCGTCTTGTCGGAGTTGGCAAGCTCGGAGACCGAAAGGTATACGAGACGAACGATCTTCGTCAGCTTGGGGTAGTTGATCCGGTCCCAGGTATCGTTCTGGGTGTGGTAGTCAGGGTGCAGGCCCGTCTGAAATTCGACTTGAGGGATATGCCGAGTCGCAAACCAGAAGTGATCGCTGCGGGACCATAGGGAATCCGGATCGACAACGTCCATCTTGTAATCGAGTTTCAGACCCTCCTGGTGGTTCTGGCGGTCGATAATCTGGCGCAGCGCGGGGTTGTAACGCGTACCGAGTACGTTCACCATGTTTACGTTGCGATCCGCAGGAGTAGGCCAGTTGGCATCGTCTTCGTTGCGCCCGATCATGTCCAGGTTCAGCGTGGCGACGGTCTGGTTGAGCGGAATGGCGGGATGAGTGACGTAGAAGTACGATCCGAGGAAGATGCGCTCTTCGCCGTCATAGGCGAGAAACAGGACGCTGCGTTTCGGGTGAGCATTGCCTTGCGTCATTGCTCTTGCCACGGCCAGAAGCCCTGCCACACCGGACGCATTGTCGTCGGCACCATAATAAATGTGTCCATTGGACGTACCCATATGGTCGTGGTGTGCGGTCAGGATCACCGTCTGGGCCTTAAGTTTTGGATCGGAGCCTTCGAGCAGCGCTACGACATTGCGTCCTTTAAGTGTCGCCACGCCGGTATAGGCCTTGGCGAGACAGGCAGAACTCTGGGGGAGATCGAAGGAGTTTGGATGTGCGGAGCTATCAATCGCAGTCTGCAGGACATCTGAGGTCTTTCCACTGGGCCCAAGCAGCTGATCGGCCACATCGCGTTTTACAAGGAACACCGGAAGATCCCACATCTCCCCATCCAGAGCGTAGGATGGCTCTCCGGTCGGGCGCGGTGAGGTTGGAGGGATCGGTTTCACGTCGCGTGGAACGCGGTCCTGAACGATGAGAACAGCGGCAGCACCACGCTTTCGCAGCTCCTCGATCTTGTGCCAGTTGAAAGCATGGTAGCTATCCCAGGTGCCCATGAACTTTGAACTGGCATCATTTGCCTGTGGCTCGCGGGTGAAGACGAGAGCGATCTTGCCTTTCAGGTCAACTCCGGCAAGATCGTCATAGTCGAACTCGGGTGCGCTGATTCCGTAGCCGGCAAAGACGACCTTGCCGCAGGCAGATGAGGAGCGAAGGCTCTGGCGGGCGAACTGGAAGTCGTGGTTGAGAGTGTAGCGATGCTCCTGGCCGTTGATGGTGGTGCTCAGGGTCGTGTGCTGAGGGTCAAGTCTTCCGGAGAGGATGTCCATGCCCTGGAAGAAAGATCCGTTATCTCCCATCGGTTTGAGGCCGAGACGGAGAAACTCGGAGGCGATGAAGTCGGTAGCGATGTGATCTTCAAGACTGCCTGCGTTTCGACCTGCGAGATCGTCCGAGGCGAGAAAATAAATGTCTCCCTTGAGATCACCGGTTTTTATGAGGTTGGCACCTTTACTGATGGCCTGGTTCGACGTTTGGGCGACCAAGGGAATTGTAAGAAAGAGACAAAGAACCGGACGCAGGTGCATGCGTCTTTTGTAGCACGGCTTTCGTTAGCGATGGCGCGTTGTCTGCCACGCCTTCGCGTACTTCCAGCTGGTGTAGGTGGAGTGATACAGGTGCAGGAGGAAGCCTTCGCGCCCGTCGAGAAAACCAAGGCGGAAGATGAAGTTCCAGAGGAAGGTGAAGGTGGGAAGGATGAAGATGTTGTAGTAGAAGGTCGACCAGGAGCGGCTGGTCTTGCCTTTGTCTACGATGATCTGGGCGCCGAGGGTGCTGTAGCGATCCATGTGCTCGATGTAGCTTTCGATCGTGGGATAGGCGTGATGGATGAGATCGTGTTTCAGCGTGTCCAGCACGCCATCGAAGGCGATTGTCTCGTGCACGGGGCGCTCGGTGAACCGAGCCGGCGGTGCAAAGTTGGCAGAGTAACGGCGGAAGAGACGGAGCTTGGGATCGGGATAGTAGCCGCCGTGCCGCATCCAGGAGTTGAGGAACAGGTTGCGCCGGCGGATCATGTACGCATCGGCCGGAGGCTTGGTTCGCAGCAGAACGCGAATCTCCTGCTGTAGCTCGAGCGTCAGCTCTTCGTCGGCGTCGAGCGACAAAATCCAGGTTCCGGTGCACTTCTCGATAGCCGAATTTTTCTGGCTGGCGAAGCCTTTCCACTGTTCGAAGTAAACCTTGGCATCGAACTCACGTGCGATCTCGAGGGTTCGATCCGTGGAGCCGGAGTCGATGACGATGACTTCATCGGCGAACTGCACGCTTGCCAGGGTGCGCGCCAGATTGGCTTCTTCGTTCAGCGTGATGATGGCGACGGATAACGTTTGCCGTGTCGGGTGTTCGGGGGCAGACGTTGTTCGGACGGCCTCATGGGTTGGGTCGTTGGATGGCGAAGTCACGGAAATTTCGTGGTCAAGATGCAATATAAAGGGATTGTGCCATATCCTGCTCTCTTGTCTACCCCAAAGTCGCCTATTGAGATACCTCTTTTGGGGAAGTTCGCGTTCAGGGGAGCGTAATGGAGGTGTCTCCGAGTTGTTCGCGAAGCAGTCGCTGGGTGAGGGACTTGAGGTCTTCGCCGGTTTTATGCAGGGTGAAGGCACGGGCTTCTTCGGACCAATCGAGCTTGAAACTGGTGGTCAGCGCGGAGATCCAGATCTGCCGGACGGGCGTATTGGGGGTGAAGACGAACTTGCTGCCGTCGTGCTCGAAGACGACGTTGAGGACGCCGTTCTTCTCCTCGGTTTCGAAGGGAATCTCGTCGGCTTCGCTCTGCTCTTCGGCGAGGATGAGAGATTGTTTCAGGGATTCGAGGGCCTGGTCGCACTCACGGCGGAAGGTTGTTTCATCGAGCATGGACATAGTGTAGCTGGTTGTTTCGCTGCCTCCGCGTGGAGTTGGCGGGTGCGATAAAATCGAAAGATAAAACGATAATAAGCCGGAAGACAACGATTCCGGCGTTGACTGTCTTTGCAAGATACGGGATAGAAGGAGCTGTTTTGCGCAGAGTTCTATTCCTGTTAATCCTGCTGGCTGCATCTTCCGTGGTCGAGGGACAGAGTGGTTTCATCAACGATTTCGCCTCGAAGTGGAAGGCGCGAGCGACAAAAACCCAGGCAAATCAACCGAAGTGGGCCGTGCCGATGTTCTCTCCCTTCCCGATCCTCGCGCAGGTCTTTCGGTCCGACTTTACCCGCCAGCGCAATTCGGCGGGGGAGACTGACTCGCTGTACGGGGCCGGCAAGGGCTTCAACCTGATTCCGTTTGCCAATACCCAGATCGACATTCTCGTTCCCGGCTACATCGTGCACGGCAATGGCCAGCAGGATGGGTTCGGCGATATGACGCTGCTGGGAAAGTATCGCTTCCTCTCCCGTACGGAGAAGCAGGGCAACTACATCCTGAGCGGAGCGCTCTCGTGGAACATTCCGACGGGAAGCTACAAAAACGGTGCGGCGAGCTCGGTTTTGACGCCGACCGTGCTGGGCGGCAAGGGCTTCGGCAAGCTGGCGCTCTTCAGCTCGCTGGGCGGCGGCCTGCCGACATCCCACGTCTCGACGAGCGGACGGACGCTTCACTGGAACACGGTGGCTCAGTATCATGTCGGCCGCTATTTCTCTCCGGAGCTGGAGGTGAACACCACCAGCTACTTCGGCGGGACGCGCGATGGCAAGACACAGACGTTCCTGTCGCCTGGAATTATCGTGGGCAAGCTGCCGATCCGTTCGGTTGAGGGGACCCGACTCGGCGTTACGGTCGGTGCGGGGTTCCAGACGGCGGTGACCAGCTTTCATACATATAACCATGCGTTTTCCACAAGCGTGCGGTTCGTCTTCTAGGGCGTTGACCCACCCCACCTCTCAATTTAGTAAACCATTTTATTTGTGTATCTTACTGGAATTTTCGTGCGTAAAATATAGAAAACAAATACTTTAAGTGCTAAAATATTGAATAGAAAAGACTTGATACTAAAAAACCCCGGATATCCGGGGCTTTTTGTTCTCTGGTTTATTTTAGCGAACCAAGGATAACTAATCGGCATTTCTATTCTTTTTGTTTTGTGTGGTTTAGGTGAGAAGGGAGCTTGACAGGCGATGATCGCGTTTGAATGGTCCTGCTGGGTCAGGAGAGGGAGCCCTCAAGTGCTGGTTTTTTCCTGGAGGACCTAGGTGTTTAGTCCCGGCATTTGGTGGATGGGGTCGAGTGTAAATCTGTCTGCCTCTTGGGTCCAGAGTTTGCAGATGGCTTCGTAGGGTGTGAGGCCGCGTAGGGTCTTTGAGTCGCCTGGCGAAGTTGTAGGCTGCGATGAGCTCAGACCGTCGCAAAGGCGTTCGGCGTGGGGTTTCCGGCCTCTATGTTTGATATCTCCTCTTGACATTCCTTCTTGCAGAAGCACACTATTTTTCGGTAATCCATAGGGCCTAATTGTTTCCGGATTTTTCAGGGGTCACTCTTTCCCAGCGATTGAATGACTCATTCGCTCCCTACGTGGTATCACCTCCCCTGTTCGGGTAAATATCAGAAGGATCCGCGAAAGCGTTGCACGATCGCCTGGCCTGGGCGAGCCATTCGTCCTCCCCGAACCCTAACGAGATAGATAGGGGTTCCCCCATGAAACAGACTAGATTACTAGCACTAGCTGCGGCGTGTGCGACGGTCGCGGCTGCCATGTCCTTTCCCCACCAAATCGCGTACGGACAAGAGCAAGAAACCGCGTCAGAATCGCGAAAAGCCGGAAAGGTCAAACCGCCGCCATTCCCATTCTCCGTGTGCAGCCAAGATATAAACGTTGCTTCGTTGCTCCCTGGCGGAGCCAATGAAGACCCGGATGTCGCGACGGCGGTCGCGTTTATCAACCTCACGGAATCAAACTTGCTCCAGCAGGTCGCACAGGCGTCTTCGCTGGACCTGTATCACCAGATCACCTTGCTCGGTGCAGTTGAGATTTACGACGTGAACCTGTCCCCGCTCGGGAACATCGCCTGCGCGACCTGCCATGTACCGTACACAGGATTTAGAGGCTCTTCGAGTGTCTTCAATGCAACCACCTCCGCTCAGGCTGGCGGGATTGCAGTTACCAATGCAACACCGCCAGCACCGAACTACCGTTTCGGTCCAAGAAATCCCCAAAGCTATGCGTACGCCGCCTTCGCCCCAATCCTGCACTACAACGAAACGCAAGGGAGTTTCTATGGCGGCAATTTCTGGGATATGCGCGCCACTGGAATCAAGCTCGACAATCCAGCGGCAGAACAGGCACAAGGACCGCCGGTGAATCCCGTGGAGATGGGTAATATCGACACGGCATGCGTGGTTTGGAAGGCGTCACAACGCCCATATGCTTCGCTGATCATGCAGATCTGGGGCGCTCAATCGTTCGCGATTCAATGGCCTGGCAATGTCGCCACGATATGCGCCACGCCAGGTCCACCTCCTGCGAACGATCCACTCCCGGTACATCTCAGCGCTGTCGATCGTGGAACATCAAACTCCACGTATGACCACATGACGATGGCAATGGCATCGTATGAAGCTTCAGCCGATGTCAGTCCTTTCGCCTCGAAGTTCGACGCCTATCTCGCCGGCAATGCAGATTTATCTGCCAAAGAACGGAACGGCTACAACTTGTTCAACGGCAAAGCGGGTTGCAATCAATGCCATCTGAGCGGCACTGCGGCAGACTCACCAATCAACCTGGCGGCGGCCGATGTGGCACCGCTCTTCACCGATTTCACGGCAAACAATATTGGTCTCCCCAAGAATCTAGCTCTGCCGTACTACTGCGAGGACAAGCCCGACCAGTATGGATATACGGCGAATCCCTTGGGCTTGGCCTTCCTCGATTTGGGAGTAGGGGCCATGCTCAGCAGCAGTACGCTCAATCCGAATCCGCTGCAGTGGAAACAGCTCGCGCCACTGTTCAACGGTACGTTTCAAACCGCCACCGTGCGCAACGTAGACAAGAGACCGCGGCCTGACTTCGTCAAGGAGTATATGCACAACGGGTATCTAAAGAGCCTGAAAGAAGTCGTTCACTTCTATAACACCTCACAGGTACTGCCGCGTTGCGAGCAGGGTTCAAAGGGTGAAAAGGTAACTTGCTGGCCAGAGCCTGAGTACCCGGCCACGCTAAATACGACCCAGTTGGGCAATCTGGGTTTATCCAGCGATGAGGAAGATGACGTCGTCGCTTTCCTTAAAACGCTGACGGATGGCTTTGTCACCTCGCCAGGGCTTAACAAAGCACCCGCCCCCCCGCGAAGAAGACGATAACGCTTAACAGTCAGACCTACGCCAATCAGGGCGAACCAGCTTCCGTGGTTCGCCCTGATTGCTTATGAGGCTGTCTGCCCGGACCGATGAGCCGGCCGGTCTCATGGAGACTTTTTCCCTGTATTTCAGGGGAGGTTAAAACGGGATATCGTCGTCGGTGATGCCCTGATCGGCGTAGTCCGGCTGAGCGGCGGGCGTGCGCTGGTCGAAGCTGCTGGTGTTGGAGCGGGAGTAGCCGCCTGAGCTTGCGCTTGCGCCTGCGCCTTCGCCGCGGCCCGGGCCACCGCCGAGCAGGCTCATTTCATTGACCAGAATCTCGGTGCGGTACTTCTTCTGGCCGGATTCCTTGTCGTCCCACGAACGGGTCTGGATCTTGCCTTCTACGAAGATCTGCGTGCCCTTTTTGACGTAGTCGCGGATGATTTCGGCGGTGCGGTTGAAGGCGACGAGGTTGTGCCATTCGGTCTTGTCCTGCCAGTTTCCCTGCTGGTCCTTGGCGCGGTCGGCGGTCGCGAGAGAGAAGCTTGCGACGATGGTGCCTCCTGCTGTGGAACGGATCTCGGGGTCTTTGCCTACGTTGCCGAGAAGAAATACCTTATTGACGCCTTTTGCCATTCTGATGCTCCGATTTGTTCAGTTCTGAAGGTTGAGGATAGCAGATGGGGGAGGGCGCGGTTTGTACCCCTGGGAGTGATGGTGATGGTCTGGGCGGAAATACTGGGATTCTTCGGCTTCGCCTCAGAATGACGAGGAGTTGGAATTTGTGGGGCCAGAGAGGGGAACCGCAGGTCCTTCGACTTCGCCCTTCGGGCTTCGCTCAGGATGACACTCCGTTGGGCTGGGGAAGAACGAGGTACACGGGAATGCTGGATTCTTCGGCTTCGGCTCAGAACGGCGAGGCAGACGGCTGTGGCGGCGGAAGGGCTGTGGCGAGGCAGAGGGCGTGGCGGCGGAAAGCTGTGACGAGGCAGAGGGTTGTGGCGGCCGGGATAAGGGCCGTGGTTAGCGGCGGCGGTCGGCGTAGAGCTTCATGAAGGCGAGGAGGAGGGTGAGGGTACCGGTGGGGAGGCAACCCATGGCAACCATGAGAGCGAGCCAGCCGAGGTTGGTGTGCGGTCCCTGGCGGCCGATTCCGCCGAAGAGGGTGTGCATGGCGAGCGCGGCGGCGGCTCCTGTTCCGAAGATCCAGAGGCCGGTGCGAAGAAGTTTTCGTGTGTCAGGTTGCATGGGACCGGAAAGTGCCTGGGACGTGCGTTGGTTAGTGGATCGCCGATTGCATCCAGTAGACGATCACCCCGGTGACGGAGACGTAGAGCCAGATGGGCCAGGTGTAGCGCGCCAGTGTTCTGTGCGCGGGGAAGCGGCCGGTGAGCGAGAGGAAGAAGGTGATGAGGATCATCGGCAGGGCGATGATCGAGAGCAGGATGTGCGAGGCCAGCAGCTTCCAGTAGAAGGGCCACCAGGGGCTGAGCCGGTTGAAGTGTGTCTCGCCGTGCAGGGTGAAGTTAACCAGGTACGAGACGAGGAAGATGGAGGAGAAGATGAAGGCGGTGAACATGACCGCGCGATGTTGCGGTATTTTGCCTGCGCGGATAAACCGGTAGCCGATAAGCAGAGCGACGGTCGAAAGGGCATTAAGGATCGCGTTGACCAGGGGAAGGGAACGGAGCTGGGTTCCGGCGACGTCGGTGGGGGCGTGGAAGTAGACCAGCCAGCAGATGAAGGCGCTGGCAACCGCGCTGACCGCAATGATGGAGGCAATGACGGAGGGAGGAGTGCGAAGGGGGGCAGAGGACTGAGTCGTGCGTACGTTCATCAGAAGAGCAGGCGTCCTTTCGCGTCGAGCATCAATGCGGCCATGAGGAGGGGAAGGTAGATCACCGATGCCTTGAGGAGATCGCGTGCGTAGGTACGAGACTCCGGCGCGCTGGGGTTGCGGGTGATGCGCGCAAAACGGAGGGTGTACCAGAGATAGCCAAGCGAGAGGATGGCGGCGGCGACCTCGTAGATGTGCCCTGTGACTCCAAGCCAGGTGGGCCACATGCTGACGGGCACCATGAGGACGGCGTAGAAGAGGGACTGGATGACCGTCGAGCGAGCGGCGAAGACCTCGTCCGGCTGGGTGGGAGTGAGCCGGATTCCGGCGGAGGCGTAGTCTTCGCGGTACATCCAGCCGATGGCCATGAAGTGAGGGAACTGCCAGACGAAGAGGATGGCGAAGAGGGCGATGGCTGGCCACTCGATGACGCCGCGCGCGGCGGTCCAGCCGATGAGCGGTGGGAGTGCGCCGGGAAAGGCACCGATGAAGGTGTTGAGGACGGTGAGGCGCTTGAGCGGCGTGTAGATTCCGACGTAACCCACCGCGGTGATCAGGGTGAGGGTTCCGGTGAGGACATTGGTGGTGTGGGCGAGGTAGAGTGAGCCGAAGAAGATGGCTGAGAATCCGAGAATGAGGCCGTGGGCGAGGGAGATTCTGCCGGCTGCCATGGGACGGTTGGAGGTGCGGCGCATGAGGGCGTCGGTGCGCCGCTCGAGGGCCTGATTCAGGGCACTGGAGCCGCAGGTCACGACGGCGATTCCGGCCAACGCCTGGATGAGGCCGGCGTGGAACGGACTGATTCCGCTGGCCAGCGAGGCGAGATAGAAGCCGGCGCCCGCGGTAATGACGACCATGACCGAGACACGGAGCTTGAAGAGGGTAGCGTAATCGGCAAGAAGGCCCGGCTCTGCCCTTGCTTTCTGGGAAGAGATTGCTGCCGGGGTTGTCGCGGATTGGGCCACGTTGTAAGGATAACCTTTTTTGAAGGGCGATTCGTCTAAGGCGAGACGTGGCGAAGCCTGCCGGGAGTATCCAATTGATCGCATGGCTGTCGAGGGTGAACTGGAAACACGGAATCAAGACGACGATTGCCGCCTGCCTGTGCCTGGTTCTTGGGCGGGTGTTTCGATTATCGCAAGGGTATTGGGCGTGTGTCAGTGCGATTGTCGTTCTGCAGTCGACGGTTCGGGATACGTGGACGATTTCTCTGGACCGCATCGTCGGCACGGCGATTGGGGCGGTTATCGGCTGGGGAGCCGGCAATGTGTGGCATGGGAGCCCGCTGGTTTATGCCCTTGCCATTCTGATGTGCATGGTGTTGCCGCAGCTAATGCAGCTGAAGAATGCGGGGAGGATGGCGGGAGTTACGGCGTCGATCATCATGCTGATTCCGAGTCATCTTCCTTACTGGAAGACTGCTGCGGAAAGGTTCTTCGAAGTGAGTTTTGGCGTGCTGGTCGCGTTGGCGGTCTCGCGGACGCTATGGCGTGAATCGTCCGCGCCTTGAATCAGAGATTCAGCGGGGCCGCAGCTGGGCCAGCAGAGCTTCGGCGGAGGGCTGGGTATTCAGAATGTCAGCGGCGGTGAGCCAGGCGCGGCGAAGCTGGGTGATTCCATAGCGGATCTGATCGAGTTCCGTGGTGGAGTGGGCGTCGGTGTTTACGACGATCCTGCAGCCGTGTTGTTTGGCGAGGCGCAGGTGGAGATCGTTGAGGTCGGCGCGGGCGGGGCTGGCGTTGTGTTCGACGGCGACGCCCAGCTCAGAGGCGCGCTTGAGGATGGTTTCGATGTGGACGGCGTAGGGGTCGCGCTTGAGAACCTTGCGTCCGGTGGGATGACCGAGGATACGGACATAAGGGTTCTCGATGGCGCGGAGGATGCGGTCGGTCATCTGCTCGACGGGCTGATCGAAGCGGCTGTGGACGCTGGCGACGACGATGTCCATCTGGGCGAGGGTGTCGTCGGAGAGATCGAGCTCGCCTTCGGCGAGGATGTCGACCTCGATACCGGCGAGGACGCGAATGCTTCCACGCATCTCGGTGTCGATCTCGCGGATGCGCTGGATGTGGGCGATGGCGCGGCGATCGTCCATGCCGTTGGTCATGGCGAGATTTTTGGAGTGATCGGTGATGGCGATGTATTGGAGGCCACGGGAGAGGGCGGCTTCGGCCATCTCGCGGATGGTGTGGGCGCCGTCGGTCTCGACGGTGTGCATGTGGAGGTCGCCGCGGATGTCGGTGAGGGTGATGAGTTCGGGCAGCGCGTGGTTTGCGGCGGCGTCGAGCTCGCCGGAGTTTTCGCGGAGCTCGGGAGGGATGTAGTCGAGGTCGAGGGCGCGATAGATGAGCTCCTCGGTGGCGGCGGCGACGATGGAGTTGTCTTCGACGCGGAGGAGAGCATACTCGTTGAGGGTCATGCCGCGCTTGATGGCGCGCTGGCGCAGGGCGACGTTGTGCATCTTGGAGCCGGTGAAGTATTGCAGCGCGGCGCCGTAGCTTGCTCGCGGGAGCAGGCGGACGTCGACCTGGAGGTTGTTGCGGAGAGTGAAGCTGACCTTGTTCTGGCCGCGCGCGAGGAGCTTGTCGATGAGGGGCAGAGAGGCGACGTGCTCAACGGCTGCTGCAACGACGTCGGGTTCGCAGGCGGGTCCGGTGACGAGGAGGTCGAGGTCGCCCACGGTCTCGCGTCCGCGACGGAGGGAACCGGCGGGGGTAATTTCGTCGATGCCGGGAAATTCACGGATGAGCGCGGAGATTCGCTCGGCGTGTTCGCGGGCCTGGTCGATGCGGAAGCGGCTGGAGTTCTTGCGGTAGTCCTCGATTCCCTTGAGGAGCTTGGTGGTGAACTTTTCGCCCATGCGCGGGAGCTTGTTGAGGTGGCCGGCCTTGGCGGCCTCTTCTAGGGCGTCGATGTCGCAGACATTGAGCGCCGACCAGATGAGGGCGACTGTCTTGGGGCCCATGCCGGGGAGCCGCAGGAGCTCGAGCATGGAGGGGCGATATTTTTTGAGAAGCTCGTCGCGGAGGGGAGTAGAGCCGGTGCTAAGGATGTCGACGATGTTGGCCGCCATGCCTTTGCCGATGCCGGCGATGGCAAGGAGCTGTTTGGGATCGTCGGCAAGGGAGGCGAGCTGGGCGGTCTGCTGCTCGACGGCTTCGGCAGCGCGGCGATAGGAGCGGATGCGGAATGGATCGGCTGCGTCGATCTCCAGGAGAGAAGCGGTCTCCTCCAGCACACGTGCGATCGAAATATTGTCCATGAAGAGTTGACCTGGAGCCCGATTCTAGTGCCGGACTCCTGAGGTCAGTATGCAGCATCCCGTGGCTTTCGACACACGGTGGGCAGACCCTAACGAAAAGCGAGGCAATCTTTACTGTTCAGGCCGTCAGCTTGCCATCTCTTTGAGACGGAAGACCTGATCGGCCTGGGGCCCCTTTGTTCCCTGGATGATGTCGAACTCTACCTCATCTCCCTCTTTGAGGCTCTTGTAGCCATCGCGCTGGATCGAGGTGTAATGAACGAAGACATCGGCTCCGCCATCTCGGCCGAGGAAGCCGTACCCTTTTGCGTTGTTGAACCACTTAACGGTGCCTTTGTACTGTGCCAAGACCCTGCTCCTTACGTTGATTCGACCCTTCGTGCCCGTCGGCGTGGAACGAAGGGTTCCTCAAGTGTGACGCAAAAGGCCGGAGGCGGGTTTTCTGCGAAAGCCGGAGGAGATTTGTAAGTGACAGTCTCTCGTAAGTAACGCAGTTTCAGCAGAGAGATCAGAGGCGCTTCTCGCGGCGCAAGCGATCGTAGAGCATCAGTCCGATCAATGTTTTTCCGTCGTGAATCTTGTTGGCCGATACGAGCGCGAGTGCTTCGGAGAGCGGCATCCGGACGACTTCAATCTGCTCATCGGCCTCGGGCTGGGCCTCGCCATCGCGAATGTCTCGCGCGAGATAAATCTGCATCCATTCGCCGAGGAAGCCGGGGCTGGCGAAGTATTTGGTCAGGAGTGTCCAGCGTTTTGCGCGATAGCCGGTCTCTTCGATCATCTCCCGCTTGGCCGCGGCCAGCGTGGCTTCGCCGGGTTCGACGCGGCCGGCGGGGAGCTCGAGGAGGAACTGACCCGCGGCGTGACGGTACTGCTTTTCGAGGATGATGTCGGGATCGGCTGGATTCCTGGACTCGTCGACGGCGAGGATGACCACGGAGCCGTTGTGGCGGATGACTTCACGAACGTTTTCGACGCCGCTGGGCTCGATGACGTCGTCGCGAAAGACGGAGAAGACCTTGCCCTTGAAGACGACCTTTGAGGAGAGGACCCGCGTCTTCGCCCCTGTCCGTAATGCGGATCTGGTGGGAGCAGATTGGGTTGTCCTGGACTTGACGGTGTTTGGGGTCTTCACTTTCTTCGGATTCTTTGTCTTAGCAGGCATATCGCTACGGTATCATCCTGCATCGTGAGCTTTTTATCTGCATCCAACTACCTGCGATAAAAAAGAGACCGGCAGGTTTCCTGGTTGCATCAGATAAAGAATATCAAGCAAAGTAGTTCAGGGAATTGTTCGCGGATTCGTATCGAGTCTGCGGTTTCGGAGCCAGGACTCGAGGATGAAGGACCGTAATGAGCGTTGAGTGTTACCCGATCACGGTGTTGCCCCATATCTCGCAGCTCTACCGCGACTATCTCGTTATGGGCGACAACGCCGACTCGACGGTACGCCGGTGGTACGGCTCCGGCGATTCGGGTGGTCCTTTTGCCGGGGGGTGGATGAGAACACCACTTCCTGCGGTCGATTCCAAACCGTTGGCCGACGAACTCCTTCGCCAGAACCGGATCTTCGGGGCGAGCGCAGAGACGCTTGCCAATATTGAGAAGCTGCGTGGCGGTGCGCGCGCGGTGGTGACCGGTCAGCAGGTGGTGCTGTTCGGTGGTCCGCTGCTTACGCTGCTGAAGGCGGCAACTGCGGTTTCGCGAGCCCGCGAGGCGACCCGTATTACCGGCGTGGAGCACGTCCCGATCTTCTGGATGGCGACCGAGGACCATGACCTTCCCGAGGTGGATCAGGCAGCGCTTCTGACCAAGACCGGGGTTGAGGTGCTGAAGGCCGGCTTGCGGGTTCCGGTGCCTGTGCCGGTTGGCGGCGTGGCGCTGAACGCCGAGACGGCTCCTCTTCTGGAAGAGGCGATCGAACGCGCCACGGAACTGCTGGAGTTCGCTCCGGTGACGGAGTGGATTCGCGACGCTTATCTTTCGCCCGAAGCGACGCTCGCCTCTGCCTTTGGACGGCTGATCGCTCGCATCTTTGCGGCGCAGGGGCTGATTGTCGTCGATGCAGCGAGCCGCGAGTTTCACGCGATGGGCGCATCGACGCTGCGCTATGCGATCGAACATGCCGATGCCCTTCAGCGGGATCTGCTGGCCCGGACGGAAGAGCTGACGGGACTGGGATATCACGCGCAGGTGACGGTATTCGAATCGTCCTCGCTGCTGTTTCTGCTGGATGGGGAGACCGGGGAGCGCGTGGCACTTCGGCGGGTGAAGGATCTTACGGATGCCGACGCGCAGTGGCGGGCGGGATCGCACGTCTACTCGACCGGCGACTTGCTGGAGATTCTCGATCGCAGCCCCGAACGCCTGAGCCCGAATGCTCTTCTGCGGCCGGTGTTTCAGGATACGGTGCTTCCGACGGCAGCGTATATTGGCGGGCCGGCGGAGATCGCGTACTTTGCCCAGAGCGAGGTTCTTTATCGCGCGATCCTGGGGCGGGTTACGCCGGTACTGCCACGATTGAGCGCGACCCTGATTGAACCTGCCATTGCGACAGTGATGGAGAAGGACGAGGTCCAGGTTCCGGATGCAATGACGACGGCGGCGGAGCTGGCGCAGCGTCTCGGAGCCCGCGCCATGCCGATTCCACTGAAGCGGAAGCTTGCAGCGGTGGGAAATGCGTTGGAGACGGAGCTGGACGCTCTGACGGAGTACCTGCGCGGCATCGATGCCACGCTTGGCACGGCCGCGGAGACATCAGGCTCGAAGATGCGCTATCAGATGGATCGGCTGCGCCGCATGGCCGCGACCTACGAGCTGCAGAAGGAAGCGTCTCTGAGCAAACACGCAGCGGCGATTACGCTGAATATTTTTCCTGACGGGCATCCGCAGGAGCGCCTTCTGGCCGGGGTGTGGTTTCTGGCCCGCTACGGCGATGGCCTGATCGATCGGCTGGTAGAGGTTGCGAACAATCAGTGTCCAGGCCACGTGATCGTGCGCCTGTAGAGACTTCGCAACAGCTTATTCAGTCTTCTCCGGAACGATATTCGATGCGGGCCAGTGCAATGGATCCGCATTTTCGTTGGGGGCGATCGAGACGCCGGAGTCTACCGGTTTTACGTTTACGTTGAATCCATCGAGAAGCACGAGTGGCGAATCTCCTGCGAGATCCTTTGTCGCCGCCTGGATGGTAAGGGTGCGGGATTCGCCGGGAACGAGCGAGATGTAGTTGTCGGAGTAGAAGACAGGCAGCACACGGTCGCCGGAGCGCTTTTTATGCAGCTGCAGGTGCGTCATCAGAGCGATGGCATCGGTTGAATTGTGGAGCGTCAGGGTGAGCAGGGTATTGTCGCCCTCTACGCTTGAAGTTCCCGTGACGTCGACGAGTGCCGGCCGCAACTTCGTCAGTTCCGTGAAATCGTCCTGCGCGACGTTTTGCCAGTAGACGTTGGTGGAGACAAGGCTACCGTCTCTTGTGGTGAGATCGAGCTTGACGAAGTAGATGGAGGAAATTCGGGCGGGAACCTCGATCTGGGCGGCCTTTACGGTTGTACTGCCTGCGACCTGCGCGACGGGGTAGGTCTTATCGGAGCTGAGCTTGCTGTCGAAGTCGTAGATGGTGGCGTGCACGCTGAGATTGGCTAACGGATCGGGGGTGTTGTTGACGATCTGAATCGCTCCGTTGGATTCGTTGAGCTGCACGTGGATCTTTTCTGCAGCCTTTTTTGCAGCGTAGAGTGACGCGTTCGGTTCGAGATCGTAGTGGTAGAGCTGCCAGACGAAGCTTGGCTGCGCAGGATGACTCATCCAGGTGAGAATGCCGGTCGTGGTCTTGAACATTTCGGCATTGCGACCCTCGTACATTCCGCGAAAGACTTCGTAGTTTGCAAGCTGAGCCTTGCGGACGAAGTCGGCGAGGTTGCGGATGTGCCCGTATCTCCTGGCGAGGGTGATGGGGTACTCGTCGCCGCGCTGAGCGCCGATAGCCATGTCGTGCTGGGCCCAGTCGTCGTTGATGGTCTCCCAGTCCTTCTTCGGCATCATTCCTTGAATGGACTCGATGGTTGGAACCGATACGGAGCCGACCTCGGTCTTGAAGCTCTCGTTGAAGGCGTAGAAGTAACGCGGGGAGCGCCAGAAATATGGACCGTGCGAAGAGACGCCGCGTCCGTCGGCGGAGTTCGACTGGTAGAGCCGGCTGGGATCGAGTTGAGCCATCATTGTCTTGAGCGTGTCGTCGAGTGCCTTCGGAGGGTAGCCTTCGTTGCGTGCGCACCAGACCGCGATGGATGGATGGTTGCGGTAGCGGCGTACTTTATCGGAGACGTTGGCGAGGTAGGTGGGAATGTCGGCAACGTCGGGGCCGTCGGACGGATTTGGCTGGAAGAACTCGTCCCACAAGAGGATGCCGTATTGATCCGCAAGATCGTAGAAGTCGGGACTAGTGCTCTGGCCGACCCAGTTGCGAATGATGTTGAGGTTGGCGAGGGCGTGCATGTGGAACTGCGCATCGAGCCGTTCGCGGGTGATACGCTTCATGCCCTCGTCGAGTCCCCAGTTGCCTCCCCGCGCCATGATGCGGACGCCATTGACGGAGAGGGTGAGGTTCTCCGAGTCGGCTACCTGATATTCGATTCTTCGGATCCCGAACTGCGTTGATTGCTCGATGGAAGTTTTCTTGCCAGTCTCGAACCGCAGGGTGAGCTTATACAGATTGTGCGGGCCGTAGCCGTTGGGCCACCACAGTTTGGGATTCTGGAGGTGAAGCGCGGGAACGGATTGTTTATCCAGGGAGATGGCCTCGCTGCTGTTGGCCCCGATGGTTACATCTTTGCGGAAGGAGATGGGCTCTCCTTGTCCCTTGACTGTTCCGACGAGTGTTCCTTGTATCGGCTTGGGCGACAGGTTGGTTGCCGTGGTGGAGATGGAGAGATCGGCTGCGTCGTTTGTTCGCGCGAGATCGCTGGTGACGAAGGTGTCCTTGACGATGACGGGACCGGTAGAAGAGAGCGTGACGGGAAGCCAGATGCCGGTGTCGCGGTCTCGAATTGCTGGAAGCCAGTCCCATCCGATAGTGGAGAGGAAGGTGGGGCCATCGAGTGCCGTCTCGCCGCCGTTCTTTCCTACGCCCAGCGCGGCAGTATGTTCGTGAGGGACGCCGGGATGAGGCTGCGGCGAGACGAGCACTGCAAGCGCCGCCGTCTTACCCGGCTGAACGTAGGCAGAGATATCGAAGTCGCCGCGAAGGAAGGCTCCGCGCATCTCGCCGGCTTTGTGGCCGTTGACCCACACTTCGGCGGAGTAATTGATTCCGGCGAAGTGGAGCCATGTGTGCCTGCCTTTGTATGCGGCGGGAACCGTGAAGGTAGTGCGATACCAATAACTGGTCTTGTTGAGGCTCTCGGGGATGCTGCGCATATTTTCACCGTAGAGAGGCTCGGGGTAGACCTTGTTGTTGACGAGGGTGGTCAGCACGGTTCCCGGGACGGTTGCGGTGTACCAGTCGCCGGTCTTGAAGTTGGCGGCTGCAATCTCAGCCGGAGATGCTGCAACTTTCGCGGCGTCCTGAAGCTTCCAGCCGGTGAGAGCCTGATTGTCTTGTTGCGCTGAGGCAAACGGGATTGGCATAAGGGACAACAGGGCGAGAGCGATCTTTGAACCGGTCATGGAATGGGAGGGCGCTTTCGAAGTCAAGGAGTTTTCTCGCTCAAAATACTAGCGCATGAGCGGTTGCACAGCTTACTTCGCAGTGCGCTTTCGATTCCTTCTATCGGAGCATTAGAATGACGCACGAGGAGTCTGTCATGGGTCTGAGTGATCAGCCGTTCGAGGTGATGTGTCCGGATTGCGGAGCGATGCTGAAGGTCGATCCGGTCAGCCGCGCGATTATTTCGCACAAATCCGCACCGAAGAAGAAGACGTTTGAGGACTTCGGCGAGGCGGCCAAGGCGTTGCGCGAGGCCGATGCGCGGCGCGACACGATCTTTCAGCAATCGGTCGAGGCGCAGAAAAATAAGGAAGATGTGCTGGCAAAAAAGTTTGCCGAGGCGGTGAAGAAGGCGAAGGAGACTCCTTTGGGAGATCGTCCCTTGCGCGATTTCGATCTCGATTGATCGGCGCTCACGAGAAGGGCGCGTTAAACTGAATCATGCCACCGATTTTGAACGCGCAAGGGCTTTCGAAGAGCTTTGGCGCAACGCCCCTGTTTCGTGATATCGCCTTCACTGTCTCCGATGGAGACCGGATCGGACTTATCGGTCCGAATGGAGCCGGAAAGAGTACGCTGCTCAAGATTCTTGCCGGTGAGGAAGATGGAGATTCCGGCGATGTCGCGGTTCGCAGACGCGCGCGCATAGGCTATGTGCGTCAGGAATCGACGTTTGGTTCAGGCAAAACGATTCGCGAGATTCTTGAGGCTGCGCTGGTCGCGGGCAATGTCGCCGAAGGGGAGCGAGAGGGAAAGCTTCGCGAGACCAGCGGACGGATTGGTTTGCCGGACGTAACGGTGGAAGCGGCTACGTTGAGCGGAGGCTGGCGCAAGCGCCTTGCGATTGCTGAGGCGATCGTTGCCGCGCCGGATGTGCTGCTGCTGGATGAGCCTACCAATCACCTGGATCTGGCGGGAATCGCGTGGCTTGAGGAGCTGTTGAATGAAGGCAGCTTTGCGTCGGTCATCATTACGCACGATCGCTATTTCCTGGAGAACGTGGCCACGGAGATCGTCGAGCTGAATCGCGTCTACGCGGACGGCGTACTGCGGGTCCAGGGGAGCTACTCAAAGTTTATCGAGGCGAGACAGGCTTATCTTGAGTCGCAGTCGCGCCTGGAAGAGTCGCTGCGCAATCGCGTTCGAACGGAGGTGGAGTGGCTTCGTCGCGGACCGAAGGCACGCGCCACCAAGGCGAAGGCCCGCATCGATACGGCGAATCAACTGATCGATCAGTTGAAAGAGGTTTCCGCGCGAGGACAAAGTACAACCGCGACGATCGGCTTTGCCGGGACGGATCGGCAGACGAAACGGCTCGTGGAGCTCAACGACGTCACGATTGAGCTGGGTGGCAGGAAGATTGTGGAGCATCTCAGCTTTCTGATCGCAAATGGAACGCGTGTGGGGTTGGTGGGGCCTAACGGCAGTGGCAAGACGACAATTCTGCGGTTACTTACCGGAGAGCTTGCTCCATCCGTGGGTGAGGCGAGTCAAGCAGGTTCGCTGCGCATGGTGTACTTCAGCCAGATGCGCGAACTGCCTGAAAAAGTAACGCTGCGTCGTGCGCTGGCTCCGGACTCGGATTCTGTCGTGTATCAGGGGCGAGTGGTTCACGTCGCCAGCTATGCGCAGAAGTTCCTGTTTACGGGCGATCAGCTGAACCAGCCGGTGGAGCGGCTTAGCGGAGGCGAGCGCGCTCGTGTGCTGATCGCGAGGCTTATGCTCGAGCCGGCGGATCTCCTGCTGCTTGACGAGCCTACGAACGATCTGGACATTGCCACTCTGGAGGTGCTCGAGGAGAGTCTGCTCGAGTACAAGGGCGCACTGGTTTTAGTCACGCACGATCGGTACATGCTCGATCGGGTTTCGACCACGGTGCTTGGTCTCGATGGAAAGGGGAGCTCCGCTGTCTTCGCGGATTATCCGCAGTGGGAGCAGTGGTTCCTCAGCCAGCAGTCGGAGCGAGAGACAGCGCCGGAAACTGAAAAAACTGCTTCGCCGGTCGAGACGGCAGCGGTGCTGACGAAGAAGAAGCTTTCGTATCTTGAGGCGCGGGAGTTTGCGACGATCGAGGAGCGAGTGGAGGCAGCAGAGGCTCGTCTTGATGCTGCGAGGGATCTGGTGAGCGATCCTGAGGTCGCCGTGGACGCTACGAAGCTGACCGAGGCGCTTGCGGAGATGGAGTTGGCACAAGCCGACTCCGATGCCCTCTATGCGCGATGGGCGGAGCTTACAGCGAAGGCTGGCTGATTGTTCGCGCTGATGCCAGCGGCCTGCTGTATGCTGCTGGCACCATGAAGAAACTTGTATGCAGTTTCCTCTTCGCGTCTGCGGCGCTCTGGAGCTATGGTCAGGCGGCGACGGAAGGCAGGCATCCGGTGGTGCTTCACGCGGCGCACATGCTCGATGTTGCGGACGGGAAGATCGTCAGTCCCGGTGAAGTTCTGGTGGACGGCAATAAGATTCTTGCCGCCGGGAGTTCGGTGACGCGGCCTGCCGGGGTCGAGGTGATCGATCTGGGGGATACGACCCTGATGTCGGGGTTGATCGACGCGCATGTTCACCTGTTTCTGCATCCTGGAGCCGAAGATCTTCAGACCGTGGAGGAGAGTGTTCCCCAAAGAACGCTGATCGCTGCAGATGCCGCCAGACGGGATCTTCTTGCAGGATTTACCGCGGAGCGCGACATGGGAACCGAGGGTGCAGGGTGCGCCGATGTTGCGGTTCGTAATGCGATCAACAAGGGCCTGATTCCCGGACCCAGGATGCGCGTAAGCTGCAACGCCGTGGATATTCTTGGCGGCCACGAGGACGCGATTGGCTACAACCCTGCTCAGAGAATCTTTTCCAATGCCGACTATGCGAACTCCGCCGAGGAGCTGGTAGCGGTGATTCGCGAACAGCGAAAGGGCGGAGCTGACTTCACCAAGATCTATGAGACTGGGCGAGATTC
Organism: Edaphobacter modestus; assembly: GCF_004217555.1. Taxonomy (GTDB): domain Bacteria; phylum Acidobacteriota; class Terriglobia; order Terriglobales; family Acidobacteriaceae; genus Edaphobacter; species Edaphobacter modestus. The sequence continues at coordinate 2,218,821 of NZ_SHKW01000001.1, read as the reverse complement.
GATTGCGGGCGGCAAGTTTCGAACGCCGTATCAGTACACGACGGAGCAACTCACGGCTGCAATCAGAGAGGCTGAGCGAACTGGCGGGGACAACAGCTCGGGACGGGGCATCGCAGTTCATGCAACGGGGGAGCCTGGAGCCGGCTTCGCTGTGGCGGCCGGTGTGAGCTCGGTGGACCACGCTTACGTATTGAGCGATGCCACCATGAAAGCCATGCATCAAAAGGGAATCTACGCGGTGCCGACGTTTGCGATAGGCGAGTACTTCGCGGATCATGCGGCAACCGCTGAGCGTGGGGAAAGACTGAAAGCAGAGCAGGCGCTTCACGCAGCTGAATTCAAAAAGCAGATGGCTGCAGGAGTTCCGTTCGCCGTGGGAAGTGACGTCGGGCCATTTCCGCACGGAACGCAGGCACGAGAGATGGAGCTGATGGTGCAGTACGGCATGAAGCCGGTGGAGGTGTTGCGTGCAGATTTGTTGAACGGCGCAAGGCTGCTTGGCTGGTCAGGTCAGATAGGAGAGCTCAAGGAAGGCTACTTCGCGGATATCGTCGCGGTGCCGGGCAATCCGTTGGACGATATCGCTGTACTGAGCAATGTGAAGTTCGTGATGAAGGACGGCGTGATTTACCGCCGTCCCTAGGGCCATTCGGACGGAAGCTGGAGTTCTCTTCGGAGGCGAGATGAGTTTTGCCTCGCCTGTGCTGAAGAGCTCCTTAGAGTCCGGTTACGTTGTAGCCGGCGTCCACAAAGGTAACTTCTCCGGTGATTCCGCTGGCGAGATCGCTTGCGAGGAAGAGCGCTGCGTTACCAACCTCGGCGGTTTCGACGTTACGGTGAAGGGGAGCGCGTTCTTCCACAGCATTGAGGATCTTGGTGAAGTCGCTGATGCCGCGAGCAGCGAGGGTCTTGATGGGCCCTGCGGAGATGGCGTTGACGCGAATCTTCCTGGTGCCAAGGTCGGCGGCGAGGTATCGGACGGCGGCCTCAAGGGCGGCCTTCGCGACTCCCATGATGTTGTAGTTGGGGAAGACCTTTTCGGAGCCGTAATAGGTAAGGGTGAGGATGGAGCCGCCTTCGGTCATCAGCGGGGCCGCGCCACGGGCGAGCGCGATGAGCGAGTAGGCACTGATGTCGTGCGCGATGCGGAAGTCTTCGCGGGCCGTCTCGAGGACGGTATTTTTGATATTGGGCGCGAAGCCTATGGAGTGAACGAGGATATCGAGCTTACCGTACGCAGAGGCGAGCTGGGCAAAGACGGCGTCGATGTCGGCATCCACGGATACGTCGCACTTGAAGGTCTTGGCCGAGGGTAGCTCGGCGGCGAGGGCTTCGGCGTCCCGCTGGAGGCGCTCATTCTGATAGCAGATCGCCAGGGTGGCGCCGGCTTCGGAGAGCTTCTGGGCGATTCCCCAGGCGATACTGCGCTTGTTTGCGAGGCCGAAGACGACGGCGACTTTGCCCTTGAGATCAATCATGATTCTGGTATATCTCCTGTAACTTTTCCCGTTGCTAAGGATAGCAGCGTTGAAACGCGAGAGAGGGATAGGGCTGGATAAATGGCTGAAAATGGGTGAATTGAGGGGAGCCCGGAGGCTCGGGAAGGGACAGGATAGAAAGGAATGCGGGCGGCCTTCTGTGGACAACCAAATTTATTGGATAATAACTTTTATCGTTCTCTTTGGAGTAGACTGATCTTCGTGCAGCAGACTTCCTCGAACTTCCGTAAACTTTGCGCCGAACACGGGCTTGCCGTGACCCATCAGCGCCAGGTGCTGTACGAGGTGATGCAGGGAATGGAAGGCCACCCCAGTCCGGAGGAGGTCTTCGCCCGTGTGAAGAAGAAGGTTCCGGCCATCTCGCTGGCGACCGTATACAAGAACATCCATCTGTTCGTTGAGAGCGGGATCTTCCGCAAGATGAGCATGCATCATGGCTCGGTGCGGGTGGAGATGAATGATGAGGAGCACCATCACATGGTGTGCTCCAGATGCAAAGCAATTGCCGACATCGGAGAGAAGGAACTGGGGCTGGCGCCGAGGCGACGCAAGCTGCCGGATGGATTTCTGGTGGAGCGGTACGCCGTCGATGTGATTGGCCTGTGCGCGAAATGCCAGCAACAGGCTTCGTGAAATGCTGTTCAACCAAGCTTCGTTTTCGAGGTGATGTATGTCTGAGGATCGCAAGAGCAGAGTGATGACGACCGACGCAGGCCGGCCGGTAGGTGATAACCAGAACTCCCTTACGCTGGGCCCGCGTGGCCCTGTCGTCTTCGAGGATTTCCTGCTGTTCGAGAAGATGGCGCACTTCAACCGTGAGCGGATTCCAGAACGCGTGGTGCACGCGAAAGGCTCGGGAGCCTATGGAACTTTCACGGTTACAAATCCAGAGATGGCGAGGTACACGACGGCGAAGCTGTTCGATACGGTGGGCAAGCAGACGCCGACTTTTATCCGGTTTTCGACGGTAGGTGGTGAAAAGGGATCGGCAGACACGGAGCGCGATCCGCGCGGCTTTGCGCTGAAGTTTTACACCGAAGAGGGAAACTGGGACATGGTTGGGAACAACACCCCTGTGTTCTTCATCCGTGATCCGCTGAAGTTCGGTGATTTTATTCACACGCAGAAGCGTGATCCGGAAACGAACCTGAAGTCGCCCACGATGATGTGGGATTTCTGGAGCCTGTCTCCCGAGAGTCTTCACCAGGTGACGATTCTGTTCAGCGATCGCGGAACCCCGGATGGCTTTCGTCATATGGATGGGTTCTCGAGCCACACGTTTTCGATGATCAATGCGAAGGGCGAGCTGTTTTACTGCAAGTGGCACTTCAAGACGAAGCAGGGCATCAAGAACTTCACCCGCGAAGAGGCCGATCATATGAAGTCGGTCGATATGGATCATGCACAGAATGATCTCTTCCATTCGATCAAGCGCGGCGAGTTTCCCAAGTGGGCCGTGAAGGTGCAGATTATGCCCGAGGCCGAAGCGGAGACGTATCACATCAATCCGTTCGACCTGACGAAGGTCTGGCCCCACGGCGACTATCCGCTGATTGAGGTAGGCGAGCTGGAGCTGAATCGGAATCCGGTGAACTACTTCGCCGAGGTTGAGCAGGCTGCGTTTGAGCCGCGCAATGTCGTTCCGGGAATGGGCTTCTCTCCGGACAAGATGCTGCAGGGCCGGCTGATCAGCTATCCCGATGCGCATCGTTACCGTCTTGGAGTGAACTACGACTCGCTTCCGGTCAATGCACCGAAGTGTCCGTTTGCAACGTACAACCGCGATGGTTCGATGCGTTTTGATGGCAATGGCGGCAATGGTCCGAACTATGAGCCGAACAGTTTCGGTGGCCCGACGCAGGATCCGAAGTATGTTGAGCGTCAGGTTACCTATAACTCCTCGACGGTGGGACGGTTCAGCCATCGGGAGCACGATGGGGATTACTTCACGCAGCCGGGTAACCTGTTCCGTCTGATGACGCCGGATGCGCAGGAGCGGCTATGCGGAAATATCGCTGCCGGACTGGGCCAGGTGGAGAAGCGTATCCAGGATCTGCAGATCAATCACTTCTACAAATGCGACCCGAAGTATGGAGAAGGAGTAGCCAAAGCGATCGGTCGCAAGATCGAGGAGATCATCAAGGCGGATGAGTTAGTGGGAGCGTAGTTTCCTTCTAAGTTCCACCTGCTTCAAGCGATAAATCATGGCGACAGAAAGCGACTCGACAGAGTGCTCTCTGTCGCCATGATTTTTTGATCATAAGTGATTGATATAGTAATTTACTCTCTTCCGCAGGGTGCATTTTTTTGCTAAAATCAGACATCCGGCTTAATCGCGGTTTTTGATGCCGTGAAGCAGAAAAATTTTATAACTACAACCCTGAGAGGATTTACTGTACATGCTACAGATTGGCGAGAAGTTTCCTGATTTTGAGCTAACTGCTACTGTTTCAATCGAGAAGGACGAAGCGAAGGCCTTCAAGACGATCACGGGCGATTCTTATCCTGGAAAGTGGAAGCTCTATTTCTTCTGGCCGAAGGACTTTACCTTCGTCTGCCCGACTGAGATTGCGGCTTTTGGGAAGCTGAATGGCGAGTTCGCGGATCGTGATTGCCAGATTCTGGGAGGTAGCACGGACAACGAATTTGTTCATGCCGCCTGGCGCACGCATCATGCGGACCTGAAGGACCTGCCGTTCCCGATGTTGTCGGATATCAGGCGCGATCTTTCCGGTCAGCTTGGCATCCTGGACGAGAAGGCTGGTGTGGCTCAGCGCGCGACGTTCCTGGTGGATCCTGACAATGTCATTCGCTTTATCTATGTTACGGATCTGTCGGTGGGACGGAATCCGCAGGAGGTGTTGCGGGTCCTTGACGCTCTCCAGACCGACGAGCTGTGCCCCTGCAACTGGCAGAAGGGTGAAGCGACCCTGAACTAACTGTATCCAGGCAAGAGACTGGGCGCGGATGCGGTGCGGTCCGCGCCCCCTTTGCCGATTGGGAAGGAGACGATGAAGATGACGATGGAAGATCTGATTGGTGGACTGCCGGCTTATGCGAAGGACATGAAGCTGAACTACTCTTCGCTGGTCAAGCAGAACACGGAACTGACTGCGCAGCAGCTATGGGGCACGGTGGTGGCCTCCGCGATAGCGACGAGGAATGCCGAGTTGACCGCGGCAGCGATCGCCGAAGCCGAGGCTGCGGGGTTGACGCCGCAGGCTTTGGATGCGGTCAAGGCCGCTACCGCGATCATGGGAATGAATAACATCTACTACCGGTTCCAACACCTGACGACGAACGAGAAGTATGCGACGCTTCCGGCGCGTCTGCGGATGAACGCTCTGCGTGGGCATGGCGTCGATGCAGTGGACTTCGAGTTGTGGTGCCTGGTGGTGAGCGCGGTGAACGCGTGCGGAAAGTGTGTGGATTCGCACGAGCGGGTACTTCGCGAGAAGGGTGCGGCCGAAGAGCTGATCAATGCCGCGATTCGCGTGACGTCAGTGATTCACTCCATCGGAGTGGTGCTCGACTCCGAGAAGGCAGCACCGACACCGGTTGCTGCACTCACCTAGAGAGCGGGCTTGAGGCAAAAGGAAGGCGCGGGTTTCAGCCCGCGCCTTTTTGTTGATTGAGGTCAGTTCAATGTTTCGAATCGGGCGGAGGTTGGCCGGGGTTTCCGCCTGGATTCCATTGTGGCTTGAAATTCGAATCGGCGAGCCAGCGGATCGGCGCGATCATCGACGCGATGGCATTGGTCATGTGAGTAAAGTCGATAGTTCGAAGTTCATCGGACGGCTTGTGGTAATCGTGATGAAGGCCAAAGCTCGAGATCGTGTGGGCGATGATTCCCTGACGTGCGAGCGCATAGTTATCGGAGCGTTGGAAGAAGAGCTCTTTGGGATGAGGATCGTTGACGAGGTGGGCTCCGTGGCGTGCCAGCTCGGGGCCAAGATTGGAGCGGGTGAAGCCGGTGAGCCAGAGCGTGCCCGCGGGCACGGAAGAATCGGGACGCCCGATCATCTCGAATTCGAGGTTGGCGACGATCTCAGGGAGCGGGATGGGGGGATGGCTGAGAAAGGCGCGGTTCCCGAATCCGCCCATCTCTTCGGAGCCGAAGAGGGCGAAGACGATCGTGCGTCTGGGCCGCTTGCCGGAGGCGAGCAGGTGTGCGAGGGTGAGTACGGCTGTCGTTCCCGAGGCGTCATCGTCGGCCCCGTTGTAGATGGAGTCGCCCTTGTCGTCGGCTGCTACGCCGAGATGATCGAGATGCGCGCTGAGCAGGAGGACCTCCTCCGGAGCGGCAGTGCCGCGGAGAATACCGATTGCGTTCCAGGTCTCGGTGCGCGGAGTGTTTTCGAATTTTGAGAGGCGTTGTTGCAGCTGTGGCGAAAGCGGACTGGGAAGCGCCGCTTTTTGGATGTAGGTTCCATTGTCTCCACCGGGCTCGAGGCCGAGGGTCTGGAGCTGCGAGGCGGCAAAGAGAGCGGCGATGTGCTCATCGCGTGTGGCTGAGCCGCGGCCGTGCAACTCGTCGTCGGCGAGGAAGTTCATGTCCGCATGAACCTCCCGTTCCAGGGACGCGGTTGCGGCTGTCGTTTTTGTCTGTGGAGAGTCGAAGGAATGGGCAGGTTGCTGTCCGGTGATCAGAAGAAAACAAACAAGTGCTGTTGCCGTGCGAAAGTACATGCATCTGTCTGCCAGCATGCCGGCGATTATAGATGAGGGTATTGTTGAAACAGCAACAATGCAGGGGAGCAAGAGGTTGAGGACGAGAGAGGCAAAGCGCTGGCTGCAGGGAACGCGAATCCTGATTCTTTCGCTAATGGCGACTACAGTAGGGTGCGGCAATTTTTTCGTTCCTCCGGACAACAGCGGAGGCGATGATGGCGGCGGTGGAACAAGCACCAGTCGTGTCTACGTTATGAATGCAACGGCAGGTGCGAACACAACGACAGGTTCGATTGCCGGCTTCACCATTGCCAACGGGACATTGACTCCGGTCCCGAATTCCCCAATGGCTGTCCAGTTTCAGCCTCTCGCGGCCATCGTCTCACCCAACAATGCGTTTCTCTATGTGGCTGGACCGAGCTCAATCAATGTTTATGCCATCAACTCGGATGGTTCGTTAACGGCGCTGAATAATGGGGTGGTTATCAGCGTCGCGTCACTGGATATATCTCCGGATGGACAATGGCTGTTCGGTCTGGATCTGCAACAGAGTAATTTGGATGAATTTCAGATCGACGCATCTTCGGGTGGTCTGTCGGCCTTGACCCCCCAACCCCTTCCGGCCCTGACCGGCACCATGGTCCCGCAGATGGTGAAGGTCTCGCCAACAGGCAATCTTGTGTTTTGTGCGTTGGGCACGGGGGGAGACCGTGTGTTTACCCTGAACACAACGTCAGGAACTTTAACTTACGCCAACCAAGCGCTGCAGCTGAACTCTGCGAGCACGAGTGATAACGCATTGGCAACCGACAGCACGGGGACATATCTCTATATCGCTCGCGCCGGAACCAACGGCGGCATCGCGGTATACACGATCGGTGGTGGTGGCGTTTTGACTGCGATTGCAGGGTCGCCATTCGCGGCGGGGAATCGTCCGTTTTCCATTGCGTTGGACAAGACCGGGAAGTACCTCTATGCCGCGAACCGTACGGATGGAACCATATCGGGCTATACCATCGGTGCGGGGGCATTGACGGCGATCTCGGGGTTTCCGATCACCAGCGGGCTGCAGGTCAATTCGCTGGGGGCGGATTCGAGTGGAACTTACCTGCTGGCGGGAGCCAATGGCGGAAACCCAGATCTTTCTCTGTACAGCTTCGATGCGACGACGCTGGGCAAACTGAATCTGACGACGAGCACGGCTACGGATACCGATCCCACCAACGTTACACAGATTGCTCTGACGCACTGAGCAGGTTGCCTCAGGGGGTAACAGCTCTCCGATTTCACGAGCGGCCGGAGGGGATGGATCGCAGTGTCGGTACTATGGAAGAGGTGCTGCCTTGCGCGGCGCGGCGGAGTTCGGAACTATCTACTGCTTACTTGGACAGAACGGTGAACGGCGCCGACGGAACGGCGTGCTGCTGCAGAGTCTTTTTCTAAGCTGCTGCCTGGTCTTTTTTCTGGCGGGATGTTCCAAGCTTCGTCCCAAGCCCGCGAAGGAGAATGTTTATGTGACGGCGAAGCAAACCTTTCTGCGGGATCGCGTGGCGGCGGTTTCGAACCGTACGGCTACGGTGGCGAATGGCGACAAGCTGATCGTTCTCGAGAAGGGCCGCCGATTTCTGAAGGTGCAGACGGCGAAGGGCGAGCAGGGCTGGATCGATGAGAAGGCTGTCGCCTCCCAGGAGATCTACGACGAGTTCGATGCCTTGAAGCGGGATCACAAGGGAGATCCTGTGATTGCGAACGGGGTCGTCCGGGATGATGTGTATCTGCACACAAAACCGGGGCGCGACTCGGATCGCCTGTTCCGGCTCATTGAGGGCGAGAAGCTGAAGCTGCTGCAGCGGGCGACGCTGCCGAAGCCGCTTCCTCCGGGCCAGCGGCTGGTGAGGCCATCGGCGACTCCTCCGAGTCCTAAGGCGAATACGACGAAGCCGGTTGCGGAGGCGAAGACACCGGTTGCCGATGAGCCTCCGGCGCCTCCGGCGATGGAAGACTGGTGGCTGGTTCGGGACTCCAAGGGCAACATGGGCTGGCTCTACAGCCGCATGATGGACGTCGATGTTCCCGATGCGATCACGCGCTACTCGGAGGGCCAGCGAATCGTAGGAGCCTATGTGCTGACGACGGTCAACGATCCCGAGGCTCCCCAGGACGAGAAGAACGTTCCGGTCTATGTGACGGTGCTGAATCCTTACAAGGCCGGCTTGCCGTATGACTTCGACCAGGTTCGGGTGTTTACCTGGAATGTGAAGAAACATCGGTACGAGACCGGCTTCCGAGAACGAAACATTGAAGGCTATCTCCCGGTCGAGATCAGGATGGCGAAGGATCCCTACGGGAAGGCTCCGGTGTCGATGGCCGAGGCCCCGACGTTCAGCTATCGTGTGCTGTCGGCGGACGCTCCGGTGGTGATTCCGGATCCGGTCACCGGTGCCATGGTTCCGATGAAGACCAATCTGAAGACGTATCGACTGGAAGGGAACCTGCTGCGTCGAGTGATCGAGCCTGGGTCGACTCCTCCGATGGATGCGCATCCGGAGCCGCTTTCAGAGAAGAAGAAAGCGGCAGCTGCGAAGCGGCGCGGCAGGCGATGACCCCACCCCCCCCTTGGTTGATTTTATAAACCGCTTGTTATTAGTGGTTTACGCAAGAACTATGGCCGTAAAATATTACAAATAAAGGGTTTATATCTTAAAATATTGAAAAACAAGGGTTTAATCGGACCCATGCTGGAGTCTTCTTTCTTGTCTGGTTCTATTTTAGCGAAATGACGTAAACCAATCGGCAGATTAATGTTCCCTGTTTTGTTTGGTTTACGCGAATCTTCGCTTGACAAGGCTACGATGACGGTCTGGCTGACGCGGGCTATGGTCCGGCTGACGCGGCAAGGCTATACGGCTGCGAATTTTGGTGCGCGAACCCGAGAACCCGCAGATCCTTCGACTGCGCCCTTCGGGCTTCGCTCAGGATGACACGGTTGAGATTGGTCACGATTCCTGGTGGGTGATGCGATTCCTGATGGGCGATGCGATTCCTGATGGGCGATGCGATTCCCGATGGGCGATGCGATTCCTGGTGGGTGATGCGATTCTTACTGGGCGATGCGATTCCCGATGGGCGATGCGATTCTTACTGGGCGATGCGATTCCTGGTGGGTGATGCGATTCTTACTGGGCGATGCGATTCCTGGTGGGTGATGCGATTCCTGCTGGGCGATGTGATTCCCGATGGGCGACACGGTTCGTCGGCTACTTATAGAAGCTCAGGATGGCGTCTACGACAGTCTGCTGCTCGTCGTCGCGAAGCTCGGGGTAGATGGGGAGGGCCAAGACCTCGGATGCGGCCTGTTCGCTGACGGGAAAGTCTCCCTGCCTGTATCCGAGGCTGGCCAGACTGGTCTGCAGATGGAGGGGGAGAGGGTAATAGACCTCGGTCCCGATCTGACGGTCGGCGAGGTACTGGCGCAGGGCGTCGCGGCGAGGCGCGCGGATGACGTATTGGTGAAAGACGTGGGTGGCGCGGGGATCGGTGAAGGGAAGGACGATGCCTTCGGCGGTGTTTCGGGCGGCGAGTCCGGCTTCGGTGAGGAGCTGGTCGTAGCGGTGGGCGAGTTCGCGGCGCTGCTGGTTCCAGCGAGGAAGGTGGCGCAGCTTGACCTCGAGAACCGCGGCCTGCAGGGAATCGAGCCGGGAGTTCCAGCCGATCTCGTCGTGGAAGTAGCGGCGGCGCATGCCGTGGGCACGGAGCATGCGGGCGTGCTCGTCGAACTCGGGCGAGGAGGCGGTGAGCAGGCCGGCGTCTCCGAAGGCGCTGAGATTCTTGGTGGGGTAGAAGCTGAAGGCGGCGAGGTCGCCCAGGCTGCCGGCCGGGGTATCGCGCCAGGCGGCGCCGAAGGCCTGGGCGGCGTCCTCGACGAGGAGGAAGCCGTGGCGGTGCTTGAGTTCCTGAAAGGCATCCCAGTCGGCGCACTGGCCGTAGAGGTGGACGGGAAGGACGGCTTTGAGGGCGGAGCCGGAGTGCTGGAGGATGACCTCGTTCACCGATTGAGGGGAGAGATTGAAGGTGAGGGGGTCGATGTCGGCCAGCAGAGGCTGGGCTCCCGTGCGCAGGATGGAGCTGACGGAGGCGAAGAAGCTGAAGGGGGTGGTGATGACGGCATGGCCGGGACCGATTCCTGCGGCCGCGAGCGCCAGCCAGAGGGCATCGGTTCCACTGGCGCATCCGATGGCATGGGGCGCGTTGCAGGCGAGGGCGGCGGCTTGCTCGAAGGATTCCACGGCGGGGCCGAGGATGAACCGTTGCGAGTCGCAGACCTGCTCGATTGCGGCGAGGACCTCCTCGCGGATGGAGGCGTACTGCCTGGAGAAGTCGAGCATGGGGACGGTTTGGGTGATTTCTGATGGCACGAAGTCATGGTAAATCGTGCGGATGGCGGAAGAGTCCCTGCGGGAGTTTGTTGCGTCTAACCACTTATGGAGCCGAAGCTGTTTCGATTTGCGGCGTGTCGCGAGTTGAAAATTGCGGTGGATGCTCGTATCGTGGAACCTCTTGGCTTCAGACTCAGCACGGTGGCTGTCTTGGCGTCCGACTGAAGGGCATGAAGTTTGGCGGAATCTTATTTTTTTTGAAAATTTAAAAGTTAAGGAGATCGGCACCATGGACTCAAAGCCGGCACAGAACATTCAGGATACTTTTCTCAATACGGTCCGCAAGGACAAGAGCCCGATCACGATTTACCTGGTGAGCGGGGTCAAGCTGACGGGAAAGATCCGCTCATTCGACAAGTACTCGGTTCTGCTCGAGAACAACAGCCAGGAACAACTGATCTTCAAGCATGCGATCTCCACGGTAGTGAGTGGCCGCATGGGTGGAGTTCATGGTGAAGGGAAGGTGGACGTCCGGAGCTCGGCATCGCCGCAAGCCGCTGCCGTTGGAACTGCAGCAGCCCCGTCCCCGGTTCCTGAGGTCACTGGTGCATCTCCTGTTCGTTGATTTCACCCGGTCAGCGAAATCTTGAAGGACCTTTTCATGAAGAGACTCGTGAAGATGCCCGGATCGCTCCTGTGAAGACTTCGAAACCGTATCGTCGAACCCTTGTGGAGGCGCAACAATCCCTGGCGAAGGCCGGGGATGGCGCCTTCTCCGGGGAGCCTGTGGAGCGGGCGGTACTGGTGGCGGTGGAGTTTACCGGATCGCGCCGCCGCCTGACGGCTACGGCGGCGCAGGCTCGGAAGTCTGCGACCCTGCTGGCCGAGGCTGAAGCCGATGTCTTCGAGCCCGAGGACGTCGAAGCCTCCGCTTCGCGAAGGAGCGTTGACGACCGGAGTCGGAACGATCACGATCTGGATTTTGACGCTTCTCTGGCCGAGTTTCAGGAGCTGACACGAAGCGCCGGAGCCGAGATTGCGGCTACGCTGATTCAGAAGAGAGCGCGACCCGATCCGGCTACGCTTGTGGGACAGGGCAAGCTGGAAGAGATTGCGGGGGTCGCGGCATCGGTGAACGCCGACGTGGTTCTGTTCGACCATGATCTGACTCCTTCGCAGATGCGCAATCTCGAGGCGAAGCTCGATGCAAGGGTGATCGATCGAACGCAGCTGATCCTGGATATCTTCGCGCGTCATGCACGGACCCGCGAAGGACAGCTGCAGGTGGAGCTGGCGCAGCTGGAGTATCAGCTGCCGCGCCTGGCGGGTCGGGGCAAGACGATGAGCCAGCTGGGAGGCGGCATCGGGACGCGCGGCCCGGGTGAGACGCAGCTGGAGACCGATCGCCGCAAGATCGGGCTGCGAATTCATCATGTGAAGGGACAGCTGGAATCGGTGAGGCGGATTCGACGACAGCAGCGTCAGCGCCGGGAGGCGGTTCCGGTTCCGGTGGTTGCCCTGGTGGGATACACGAATGCAGGCAAGAGCACCCTGTTCAATGCCTTGACCGAGGCTGGAGTTCTGGAGTCGTCGCGGATGTTCGCGACGCTGGACCCGAAGCTGAAGCAGCTGCAGCTTCCTTCACGGCGCAAGATTCTGCTGTCGGATACAGTGGGCTTCATTCGCAATCTGCCTCACTCGCTGGTGACGAGCTTTCGGGCGACGCTCGAGGAGGTTGAGCGGGCCGAGCTTCTGCTGCATGTGCGGGACGCTGCGAGCCCGATGCTCGAAGAGCAGAAGGCGGAGGTGGGGTTGGTGCTGGGAGAGCTGGACGTCAGCGGGAAGCCGGTGATCGAGGTGATGAACAAGGCCGATCTGGTTCCGGCGGCGGAGCGGGAGAACCTGCGGGGAGGAGACCGGGTGTGGGTTTCGGGACTGAAGCGGGAGGGACTGGGAGAGCTGCTCCATGCGATCGATCAGCATCTGCTGGTGGACCCTGTGATCGAGAGTGACTTCCGTCTGCCTCAGTCGGAGGGCGCGGCGATCGCTGCGCTGGAGGCGGGAGCGGTTTTGCGGGACAAGCGATTTGAGGGGAACCTGGTTTACCTGGTAGCGAAGGGACCGGCGTCGCTGCTGAACCGGTATCGGAGGTTCCAGGTACGGCGGGCGAGCTGACGGACAACAGGCCGTTAACTAGCATAGGCCGCCTGATGGGGAGCGGAGGTGGTGTCCCTTATCACGCGACCTATGTGACCCAGAGAATAGGGTCCGGGTGGTGTTAAAAGTTTACGAGTTTTCCCAGCGAAGTCAAAGGGGGAATGGGGGTATCGATGAACGCCCGTTTGTTCGTTTATCGCCACATGTTTGATTGACACTCTAACGGGCGCTTTGCTAAAACTAGGTGTACCGCAATCTGCAAGACAGGCCCAACCTGTGCGCTTAGAATAAATTAAGCGTACCTGAACGGCTTATTACGATCGAGAAGAGACTCGGAGCGGTCGCAACCGAACCCCTACATGGACCAGATACTTAACGAACTCGGTGGACTTGTGCTCGGCGCTGTGCCGACGATGGTCCTCTTCATCCTCTTGGTAGTCGCCTATGGGCTTCTGGTTCGCAGGCCACTGGATCGTGTTCTGGCGGAGCGACACGCGCGTACGGCTGGAGCAATGGAGCAGGCGAAGGGTGCGATTGCCGCAGCGGAGGCGGAGACCGGCGCCTATGAAGCGAAGCTGCGCAAGGCAAGGACCGAGCTTCTGGAGGCCCGCGAGCGCAGGATGAAGCAGTGGGCCGCGGAGCGCGAAGCTGCCCTGGAGCAGGTTCGGCAGACCGCACAGCAGCGGGTTTCGGGGGCAAGGCAGGAGATCGAGCAGAGCGTGGTGGAAGCGAGAACCCAGATTGAATCCGTCAGTGTCGACCTGAGTGCGCGGGTGCTTGCCGCTGTTCTGCCGGCTGGCGTGACCGCAGCGGAGGTGGGGCAGTGAAGGGCTTCAGGATTGCATCCAGGGGGTTGCTGCCCGGACTTGCGCTCGCGTTTCTTCTGCTTGGGGCGGCTCCCCGGCTTCGTGCGGTGGAATCGGCGCCGGTCGTTGCGCAGGAGGGTGGCGAAGCCACTCCGGGGACTCAGCAGACCGAGCACAAAGAAGAGCAGAGCGATGAGGAGGCCTTTCGGCATTCGGCTTCCGTGAAGTCGCTCGGTGCGAAGTTCGGTCTCGATCCGGAGCAGGCGGCAACTGTCTTTACGGTTGCAAATTTTGTTGTTCTGGCATTGCTGGTTGGCTGGTTTTTGATGAAGACTCTGCCGAAGACCTTTCGTAACCGGAATTCGGCGCTCCAGAAGCATCTGGTCGAAGCGCGGGCAGCCAGCGAAGAGGCGAACAGCCGTCTTGGAAGTGTAGAGGCTCGGCTTGCGAAGTTGGACGAGCAGATTGAGGCGATGCGCACGCAGGCCGAGAAGGATGCGCAGAAGGACGAGCAGCGCATGAAGGCTTCGGTCGAGGAAGAGAAGCAGAAGATTCTGGCTTCGGCGGAGCAGGAGATTGCGGCGGCTACGACGCAGGCGCGTCGCCAGATTCAGCAGTATGCGGCGGATCTGGCTGTCAATCAGGCGGCGAAGAAGCTGGTGGTCACGGCTGAGACGGACCGAGCGCTGGTTCAGGAGTTTGCCCGCAGGCTGGGTGCGGATTTCGAGGGAGGGCGTAACTGATGTCAGTGATTGCGCTCCGTTATGCCCATGCCTTTGCCTCCGTCGTGGCTTCGCAGAAGCTGGACGCCGAGGCGGCCCAGCAGCAGCTTCGGGACTTCCGCGAGACGCTCAAGGGTAGCCGGGAGCTTCAGGAGGTTCTGGCGGATCCGGCGATTGCCCGCGAGCAGAAGCTGAAGGTGCTTGACGCGATTGCGGGGAAGATTGGTATGGTTTCGCAGGTCAGGAATTTCATCGCGGTCATCATGGACCACGATCGCCTGGGAGACCTGGGAGAGATTCTGGATGAGTATCACGCGGTCGCCGATGAGGGAGCTGGTTTGTCCGAGGCGGAGATCGTCAGCGCGCGTGCTTTGAACGAAGAGGATCGAATTGCCCTGGAGTCGCAAGTGGCAAAGCTTGCCGGGGGCAGAGTTCGCGCGACGTATCGTGAGGATCCGTCGTTGCTGGGTGGTGCGGTAGTGCGGATCGGATCGAAGGTTTATGACGGTTCCATTCGCGCTCAGCTGGAGCGGTTGAAGCAGCGGCTGGTAAGCGCGTAGCGAACTGAATGTACGAAGAGTACGAAGAGATTGATACGAGGCGAGTAGAAGGAAGACATGGCACAGATCAATGCAGGTGAAATAACAGAGCTGCTTCGCCAGCAGATCGAGAATTACGAGCAGAAGATCCAGATCGACGAGGTGGGAACGATCATCTCGCTGGGCGACGGTATTGCGCGTGTTCACGGTCTCGACAAGGTTATGGCCGGTGAGTTGATCGACTTTCCCCACGGACTGGCGGGCCTTGCGATGAACCTCGACGAGGACCAGGTCGGCGCTGTTCTTCTCGGCGACTACACGGAGCTGAAGGAAGGCGACCAGGTCAAGCGTACCGGGCGCATCATGTCGGTTCCGGTGGGTGAGGCGATGATTGGCCGCGTGGTGAACGCCCTTGGCCAGCCCATCGACGACAAGGGGCCGATCCATACGGATCAGTACCTTCCGGTTGAGCGCCTTGCGCCCGGCGTTATCGCGCGGCAGTCGGTACGCGAGCCGATGGCTACGGGAATCAAGGCCATCGACACGATGATTCCTATAGGCCGCGGACAGCGAGAGCTGCTGATAGGCGACCGCCAGACGGGTAAGACCGCGATTGCGCTCGATACCATCATCAATTCGGCAAAGAACGACCTGATCTGCATCTACTGCGCGATCGGCCAGAAGCGCTCGTCGGTGGCCCAGGTGGTCCAGACCCTCGAAGAGAATGGCGCAATGGCGTACACGATCGTCGTCGCGGCGACTGCGTCCGAGCCGGCACCGATGCAGTATCTCGCTCCGTTTGCGGCTACGGCGATCGGTGAATACTTCCGCGACAACGGCAAGCACGCGCTGGTGATCTACGACGATCTTTCCAAGCACGCTGCGTCCTATCGCGAGATCTCGCTGCTGCTGCGCCGTCCACCGGGACGCGAGGCGTATCCGGGAGACGTCTTCTATCTCCACTCGCGTCTTCTCGAGCGCTCTTCGAAGCTCTCCGATGCGCTCGGCGGCGGTAGCCTCACGGCGCTCCCGATCATCGAGACGCAGGCGGGCGACGTTTCGGCTTATATTCCGACCAACGTGATCTCGATCACAGACGGCCAGATCTTCCTTGAGACGGACCTCTTCAACTCCGGCGTTCGCCCGGCGGTCAACGTAGGTCTGTCGGTCTCGCGTGTAGGCTTCTCGGCTGCGATCAAGGCCACCAAGCAGGTCGGCGCAACGCTAAAGCTTGACCTTGCTCAGTATCGTGAGCTGGCAGCGTTTTCGCAGTTCGGATCGGACCTTGATCCGGTGACGCAGCGTCAGCTGAATCGCGGTCAGAGGCTTACCGAGCTGCTGAAGCAGCCTCAGTTCCAGCCGCTTCCCTTCGAGAAACAGGTTGCCATTATCTTTGCCGGCACCAATGGTCTTCTGGATGATGTCGCGGTTAGCGATCTGCGCGCCTTTGAGGATGGGCTGTATTCCTACCTCGAGTCGTCGGGATCGGTGCTTGCAGACATCGTTACGAAGAAAGCACTCGACGATGACATCAAGGGCCGCCTGACCCAGGAAATCAACGCCTATAAAGAGAACTTCCTGGCGCAGCGCAAAGAGAAAGAGGCGGCTGCGGCCCAGTAAACCATGGCAAACGTACTCGATCTACGGCGTCGCATACGCAGCGTGAAGAACACGCGCCAGATCACCAAGGCCATGAAGATGGTCTCGGCGGCGAGATTGCGTCGTGCGCAGGAGCGCGCCCTGCAGGCTCGGCCTTACGCGCGGATGCTCACCAATGTGCTTGAGTCGCTCGTGCGCCGGACTGACGACATGTACAGCGAGGAGACGGGCGAGATCCTTCATCCGCTTCTCGAGGAGCGCGAAGAGAAGAACGTCCTTGTCGTCTTCGTCGCTGGCGACAAGGGCTTTGCGGGCGCGTTCAACTCAAACATCGTCAAGGCTGGCCAGGCTTTCATCGGTGGCCGGATTGCGCAGGGGAAGACGGTCGACATGGAGTTGATCGGCCGCAAGGCGGTCGCTCACGTGGGTAAGAGATTTCCCGCGGCCGTCTATGAGAAGAAGACGGAGCACTATGATAACGAGCTGGCAACGCACTATGAGATTTTGCGTCACCGTTCGCAGCCTGTCGAAGTGGCCGCAACCCACGCGGACCTCCTTCATAACTTCGATATCGATAAAGTCAACGACATCGCGCACTCCATCATTGATCGCTACTCGCGCAAGGAGATCGACTCGGTCTACCTGGTCTACAACGAGTTCAAATCGGTCATCGCACAGCGCGTCGTGGTGGAAAAACTGCTTCCGATCCGCAAGCTGGGCTCTCCCGAGATCACCGCAGCCGAGGAGATGACCGAAGAGCAGAAGGAAGCCATAGCGCATGCGGCAGTGTCCTCCGGCATCAGTGCCAATGTGCTGGAGGAGTCCGTCGTCGAGGCCGAGGCAAAGAAGTTTGGAACGGCGGAGGTCGACTATATCTTCGATCAGTCTCCTGCTCGTCTACTCCGCCACCTCATGCCGCGCTACGTGTCGACGCAGATATTCCATGCGTTGCTGGAGTCGGTGGCCGCCGAGCATGCAGCCCGCATGACCGCAATGGACGCAGCTACCAACAATGCCGGCGATATGATCGACGCGCTTTCGCTCACCATGAACCGCGTCCGTCAGGCAGCCATTACGAAGGAAATTATCGAGATTGTGAGCGGCGCGGCCGCTCTTTAGAGAAAGAGACCTATGGCAGAGAACATTGGAAAAGTGATTTCGATCAGCGGTCCGGCCGTTGACATTCAGTTCGAAGAGGCGAAGATACCGGCCATC
This sequence comes from Edaphobacter modestus, assembly GCF_004217555.1. Lineage (GTDB taxonomy): Bacteria > Acidobacteriota > Terriglobia > Terriglobales > Acidobacteriaceae > Edaphobacter > Edaphobacter modestus. Next base: position 2,201,237 of record NZ_SHKW01000001.1, on the reverse strand, counting down.
TATCAGGCCGTGCGCATCGTCAGCGAAGGCTTCGACGTTCCCAACCCCATGGACGTGGTCGTCGAGGTGCAGCAGCACCTGGGTGAGGGGCGCGTGCGCTGCATCGCCATGGTCGCGACTGAAGGTATGGTTCGCGGCATGAAGGCCATTGACACAGGCGCGCCCATCACAGTTCCTGTGGGTCGCGAGACGCTGGGCCGAGTGCTGAATGTGCTGGGAGAGCCGGTGGATGAGCTCGGGCCGGTGCATGCGAAGAAGTATCTTCCGATTCACCGCCAGGCTCCGGCGTTCGATGAGCAGTCGACGAGCGAAGAGATGTTCGAGACCGGAATCAAGGTCATCGACCTGATTCAGCCGTTCTTGAAGGGCGGCAAGATCGGTCTGTTCGGCGGTGCCGGTGTCGGCAAGACCGTCGTGATTCAGGAGTTGATCAACAACGTTGCGTCGAAGCACGGCGGCTTCTCGGTGTTTGCCGGCGTCGGCGAGCGTACGCGCGAAGGGAACGACCTCTGGCACGAGTTCCAGGAGTCGGGAGTTATCGATCCGAAGGACTTCAACAAGTCCAAGGCCGCACTGATCTACGGCCAGATGACCGAGCCGCCGGGAGCCCGTCTGCGCGTCGCGCTGACCGGCCTGACGGTCGCCGAGAACTTCCGCGACGAAGAAGGCGCCGATACGTTGCTGTTCATCGACAACATCTTCCGGTTTACCCAGGCAGGTTCGGAGGTTTCGACGCTGCTTGGCCGTATGCCTTCGGCCGTAGGCTATCAGCCGAACCTTGCCACAGAGATGGGTCAGCTGCAGGAGCGCATTACTTCGACCAAGAAGGGCTCGGTCACTTCGGTGCAGGCAGTGTATGTTCCGGCCGACGACCTTACTGATCCGGCTCCGGCGACGACCTTTGCTCACCTGGACGCTACGACCGTGTTGTCGCGTCCGCTGTCGGAGCTGGGAATTTATCCCGCCGTGGACCCGCTGGCCTCGACGTCGCGCATTCTTTCGCCGCGTATCGTAGGTCAGGAGCACTACGATGTCGCCCAGGGCGTGAAGAAGATTCTGCAGCGCTACAAGGATCTGCAGGACATCATCGCCATCCTTGGCATGGACGAGCTTTCGGCGGAAGATCAGCTCACCGTCAAGCGCGCCCGCAAGGTACAGCGCTTCCTGTCGCAGCCCTTCCACGTCGCCGAGATCTTCACCGGCATTCCTGGTGCCTATGTGAAGGTTGAGGATACGGTTCGCAGCTTCAAGGAGATCATCGAAGGAAAGCACGACGACATTCCGGAGCAGGCCTTCTATCTGAAGGGTGGCATCGAGGATGTTCTGGCTGCAGCCGAGAAGATGAAGGCGACGGCATAAACGAGTTCCTGTGCATCCATCCGCATCGCGGATGGATGTTTCTTGGGCCCGCACTTTGTTCAGCGAATTTTCGGGAAGCGTAGAGTTAGACGAGCATGGCAGATATAAACCAATCCGGCCTCCTTACCGTCCGCCTGGTGACATCGGATCGTGTCCTGGTGGACACGACCGCAGAGGCGGTCGAGCTGCCTTCGATGTCAGGTTACCTGGAGGCCTTGTACGGTCACGCCCCGCTGCTGGCCGAGCTGGGCGCCGGCGAAGTGCGGCTGCACGGAGGCGCTTCCGGGAACCAGACGTTCTTTGTGGCCTGGGGCTTTGTTGAGGTTCTTCCGGAGCGGGTTACGATTCTGGCAGAGAACGCGCTTCATCCCGAGGAGATCAATGTTGAGTCGGCACGGGCGGAGCTCGCGGCCGGGGAGAAGATGTGGCAGGAGGCGGGGGACGATGGCGAGAAGTATGACGAAGCCAATGCCCTGGCCCGCCAGGCAGAGGAGAAGATTGCCTCGGCCGGAGGACGTCGCTCTTAGTTTTCGCATCACCGTTTCAAACGATAAGCCACCCCATTGTGGGGTGGCTCTTTTTTCTTGTGCTTCCGCGGAGCGTCAGGATGCTTTTTTCCCCTTTGCAGCTGTAGCCTTGCTGGGAGAGGCTGCCTCTGCCGTGGCCGCTTCGGCCTGTTGGCGAAGGGCGTGGATGACGACGCGAAGCATCTCTTCTTCTGGGGCAGGCTTGCCGGTCCAGATTTCAAACTGGCGAGCTCCCTGCTGAACGAACATCTCGACGCCGGTGATGAAGGCGATGCCCTGCTGACGAGCAAGGCGGATCAGCGGCGTTTCGAGGGGATTGTAGACCAGGTCGAAGACCAGTTTGGTATTGAGATCCTTTGCCTCGAGCAGCTGCGTGGATTTCTGCCCGGCCATGCCAATTGGCGTCGCATTGATGATGACGTCGAAGGGGGTCTTGGCGAGAGCCTCCTTCTTGATGGTCTTGGAGCCGGACTGACGCGCCAGTTTCTGTGCGGTCTCGGCCGTGCGGTTGAGGATGAAGACGTCGGCACCCTTGTCACGCAGACCGAAGACTGCGGCACGGGCAGCGCCTCCGGCGCCGAGTACGAGAGCCTTGGCGCCTCGCAGGGACATTCTCTTCTCCAGAGGACCTACGATGCCGGCGACGTCGGTATTGAAGCCGTAGAGTTTACCGTCCTGCGCGCGCAGGACGGTGTTACAGGCTCCGATCTTGGCCGAAAGGGGATCGGTGTTCTCCAGGTGGGCCATAATCTCCTGCTTGTGGGGCATGGTGACACTGAGCCCCTGAATGGGAATCTCCTGGACCAGCTTGAGGAGGTCGCTGACCTTGGCTGTCTGCAGGGCGAGATAGACGGCGTTGACCGTCTCCCGGCGGAAGGCTGTGTTCATCATGACGGGCGAGAGCGAGCTTCTAATAGGATTGCCCGCGACGCCATAGACCTTGGTGGCGGCATCGACCTGGTCGACCCGGTAGGTTTCGATCAAAGTACGAGCCGCGATCTGTCCCGGTCCGGTCTCTTCCCCCTGAGTGGCCGCGGCGAAGGTGAAGGTGGAGCCGACACGCAACCCAAGCACACGGGAGATGATTCCGGCATCGCCCATACAGATGCCGATGATGTTGGCGTTCTCGTGCATGCGCTCCATGAAACGCATGAGCGTGACGTTGTCGGTAAGGCTCTTCGCCGTGGGCACGATCTTGATGAAATCGGGCTGGAAGGGCACGATGCGTTCGTAGATCTTGTCGAGATCCTTCGTCGCCGTAAAGTCGTGATGGCTGATGATGAGAGCGACTCCGGTATCCCGGAGCTTCTGGAGCTCATCTTTCTTGAGAGCTTCGGCGGACTCGAGCTCGAGGTCGGCGATGTGGAAGCCGGCGGCGGCGACCTTGCACAGAATCTCCATCTCGGCGGCGACCGTTCCAGAGAACTTTCCTCCATTGGCGGAGCGGCGGCAGGTTGCGATTCCGGTAGCGGCGGTGTTGTCGGCGAAGAATTGTTTGAACTTCGGAAGTGCGGCCAGGGGTTTTTCGAGATAGTCGAGACGGAACTCAAGAAAAGGAGTTTCTTTGACGACGGCGGCCGCTTTGTCTATCATCTCGGACGCGGTCGATCCAATGATGGCGACGCAGACCTTGCTGATGCGGGTACGGAGAAGCTGTGTGGCTGTGGAGGGAATGGGCACGTTCGCTCTCATGTCTACAATCGCGGTATCTTACAGACCCTCGATCCTAGATGCAAATTTTGTTGAAGGAAAAGATGGTTGCATTTGTGGGACGGTTCGAATGGCACTTTTGGAAGACGGGAGAGACAGCAAAACGTTATCGGCGCCCCGACTTTAGAATGAATCAATTATGGCAGAGTTAGAGGTTGTGCAGATTCCGGAATGGCGACAGATTGCGTGGCTGCGTCATGGATTCAGCACCCGGGCTGGAGGGGTGTCTTCGGTCTATGGGGCCAAGTCGTTGAATCTAGGCTGGACAAGCGAGGATGACCCAGGTGTTGTGCGGGAGAACCGCAGGTTGCTGGTTGAGGCAACAGAAGAAAAAAAATCCGGAACGCCGGCGATGAAGCTGGTTACTGTCCGGCAGGTCCACTCTAACCAGATCCACTCTGTTTCGGCTGAGGATGCATTTGCGGGTCGTCTGGAGACCACGGAGGGCAAAGCTGTTCTCGAAGGCGATGGGCTGGTGACGGACCAGCCAGGGATTCTGCTCGCAGCGGGGACGGCAGATTGCGTGCCGGTATTGCTTGTGGACCCGAGGCGACGGGCTGTGGGGGCGTTCCATGCCGGTTGGAGAGGAACCGCGGCGCGGATTGTGGAGCATGGGGTGGAGACGATGCGGCGAGAGTACGGATCGCGGCCGCAGGATCTGCTGGCGGCGATCGGGCCGAGTATAGGGCAGTGTTGCTACACCGTCGGCGAAGAGGTGAGGGAGCGATTCGCGGCTGAGTTCGCGTATGGAACCGAACTTCTTCGGAGCAGTGACGGCCCGGGAGACGAGGCTCCGATCCTGCGAATTGATTTGTGGGAGGCGAACAGAAGGCAGCTGATCGACGCGGGCGTGGAAGCCAGGAAGATAACGACTCTGGGCGAGTGTACGGCATGCGCGGTCGATGCGTCAGGATACCGGAGATACTTTTCTCACCGGGCCGAAGCGGGCAGGACCGGACGCATGCTGAATGTCATCGGCATGGTTGAAGAGAGTTCTTCCGCGGAAGTAGGATAAGTTGAGACCAATCGGTTTCTTATTCATCTGTTGCGGTAGCCATGAACAAAGGTGAGATAGCTATGAACAAAGGGGAAGAGACACGACAGAAGATCATTGCAGCAGCGGCCCCTCTCTTCAACAAGCAGGGCTATGCCGGATGCGTCATCAAGGACATTATGGCCGCGACCGGACTCGAGAAGGGTGGAATCTATCGCCACTTCGAGAGCAAGGAAGAGATTGCCGCAGAGGCGTTTGACTATGCGTGGACGGTGTCTTCCGCGCTTCGGCGCGATGGGCTGGATGAGATCTCCGACCCTGTCGATCGGTTGAAGCATCATATCGCGAGGTTTGTGCGTCGATCTAGCATCCCGGGCGGATGCCCTTTGCTGAATACCGGAGTGGATTCCGACAACGGGAATCCAATTTTGCGGGAGCGAGTTCGCAATGCTCTCAAAGGCTGGCAGAGGATGATTCGCACCATCCTGTCGGATGGGATCGCCGCTGGAACGGTTCGGGACGATGTGGATCCCGAGAAGGTCTCACGGATCATCATCTCGGGGCTGGAAGGCGGCATGCTCATAAGCCGCATCGAGAAAAACGACCTGGCTTTGAAGGACGCGATGGAGCACCTCGACGCCTATCTTGAAGCCCGCGTTCGTGCCGAAGTACCTCCGAAGGGCCTGGCGGCACCGGCAAAGAGAAGGGCACTTTAGGCGCGCAATTCCAGAATCCGAAGCTTGTTGAATCTCATCTCAACTTTGTGCCTTAAAGAGACTTATCGGTCTCAATCCCCCAAGGGAACACAAAGGATTGAAGAATGGGCGCGGTTCAGGTATTGCCTCAACTGCAGGCTGCTGCGAAGGTTCGACGGCCAGTAAACCCATGGGTGGTCGCGCTGACGGTGACCCTGGCGACCTTCATGGAACTGTTGGACACGTCGATTGCCAACGTGTCATTGCCTCACATTGCGGGCGGCCTGGGGCGCAGCTACGACGAGGTCACCTGGATTCTTACAACGTACCTGGTGGCGAACGCCGTTGTTCTGCCGATGAGCGCGTGGCTGAGCCGCGTCTTCGGCCGTAAGAACTACTACATGGCCTGCGTCGCTCTCTTTACGTTGACCTCCTTCTTTTGTGGAATCGCACCGAGCCTAGGCGTGATGCTGCTGAGCCGGGTGCTGCAGGGAATCGGGGGCGGAGGGCTTGCCCCGGTGGAACAGGCCATCCTGGTGGACACGTTTCCTCCTGCGAAGCGGGCTTCTGCGTTCGCTCTTTACACGGTGGCCATCGTGACGGCTCCCGCGATCGGGCCGGTCCTGGGGGGATGGATCACAGACAACTACAACTGGCGATGGGTCTTCCTGATCAACATTCCGATCGGACTTCTATCGCTGTACCTGACGAACCGGTTTGTGAGCGATCCCCCGGCGTTCAAAGAAGAGCGGGAGAGCGCGCGCAAGGGCGGACGGTTGAGGATCGATGGAGTCGGAATCGGGCTGCTTGCCCTGGGTTCGGCGGCGCTCGAGATCCTGCTCGATCGCGGCCAGATCGATGACTGGTTTGGGAGCAGCTATATCTGCTGGCTGTTTGCGATTGCGATGGTGTGCTTCGGGGTGGCCATCTATTGGGAACTCAAGGTTGACGATCCTATCCTTGAACTCCGTCTTCTGCGCTATCCGAATTTTGCTATTTCCTCAGTGTTCTACTTCATCTTTGGCTTCGGGCTGTTTGCAACGACCACGATGATTCCACAGCTTCTGCAATCGTTGTATGGCTATCGTGCCATTGATGCGGGACTGGTCCTGGGGCCGGGGGCGTTTGTCATCACGCTGCTCGCGCCGGTAGGAGCGCAACTGGTGCAGCGACGGATCGTGCAGCCCCGGATGCTGCTCCTCTTCAGCCTGGCAACGGTGTCGGCGTCGATGATCTATTTCAGCGGCCTGAATCTCCAGACGGACTATCGGCACTATGCGCTTGCCCGCGTCTTTCAAGGGTTTGGGTATGCGTTCTTTTTTGTTCCGTTGAGCGTCGTGGCCTACTCCCAATTGAAGCCGAGTGAGAATAACCGTGCATCGAGCCTCACGAACCTGTTCCGTAACTGGGGAGGAAGCTTCGGAATCTCTTTTGCGACGACGCTCAGCGAGCGGCGTCAGAACTTTCACCAGTCCATCATGTCGGCGAACCTGCCCAGCTCTGGCGCATGGTTACAGGATTCCATTCGGCAGACAACGAACTACCTGCAGAGCCAGGGATACTCGCATGCCGACGCCGCCAAGGCGGCCTACCTTCGCTACTACAATCAGTTGACGGCGCAGACCAGCCTGCTGGGCTTTATGGATGTCTTCCGCGCCATCGGATGGGTGACGTTAGCTGTTACACCGCTGATCTTTTTCATCAAGAACTTCAAAGTTTCCGGTAAGCCTTCCGGCGGACACTGAGCTGATTACTCAGCTTCAATGTCGCCGGGATACATGGAAGAGGGTCCCGGTGGCCGGCGTAGCAGCAGCGGCATCACGAAGAGGATGGCGATGATGGTTGTGGCCATACCTCCAACGACTACGCGTGCGAGCGGCTGTTGTGCCTGGGCTCCGATGCCGTTCGAGACGGCGGCGGGAAGAAGGCCGAGTCCAGCGGCCATACAGGCCATGACGACGGGACGCATCTCGTCGACGCAACCGTGCTCGAGGCCGGTGCCGTCCGCGCTCTCCCGCTGGGCTCGACGCACACCGGACATAAAGACGACGGCGCCTAAGGTGGCTACGCCAATGAGCGATGTGAATCCTACCGCAGCCGAGATACTGAATGCGGTATGGGTGAGGAAGAGGGAGACGGTGCCGCCAACGGCAGCGAAGGGAAGTGTTGCGATTACGATGAACGCATCCTTCCATGTGCCGAACTGCATATAGAGCAGAATGACGATGATCGCCAGCGAGATGGGAATGATGATGGCGAGCCGTGCCTGCTCCTTGCGAAGGGAATCGAATTCGCCAGCCCAGGTGTAGTCGTAGCCGGTGGGCATGGTGATCTGCTGTTTGAGTTTCGCCTGAAGGTCGGTGATGGTGGTCGCGAGATCGCGGCCACGGACGGAGAATTTGATGGGGATATACCGACGGCCTGCTTCGCGGAAGATCTGAAAGCTGCCTTCACGAATGGAGACGTCGGCGATCTGGGCTAAGGGAATCCGGCTACCGTCAGCGGTGGGGATAAGAATGGATCGAACCGCTTCAGGGGTGGAACGGTTGATCTCGGGATAGCGCACTGTCAGGTCGAAACGCCGGTCGCCCTGGATGACCTGGGTGACGGGAGCTCCGCCGACAGCAGCCTGAACGACCGCGTTGATGTCTCCGGAGAGGATTCCGTATCGTGCAGCGCGTGCACGGTCGATCTGGATGACGAGCGAGGGCTGGCCACCAACCTTGAATACGCCTACGTCGGCCACACCTGGAACGGTTTGCATTACGTTCTCGATCTTGCTGGCGAGCGTGGTGAGCGTGTCGAGGTCGTCACCAAAGAGCTTGAGCGAGTTCTCGCCCTTGACGCCGGACATTGCTTCTTCGACGTTGTCCTGGATGGCCTGCGAGAAGTTGAGCTCGATGCCTGGGAAGCGCGACAGGCGACGGTTCATCTCGTCGATGAGCTTGGCCTTGGTGAGACCGGGACGCCATTCCTCCTGTGGCTTCAGTGCGGTAGAGATTTCGATGTTGTTGAAGGTGGAGACGTCGGTTCCGTCGTCGGGGCGTCCCATCTGGGATACGGTCTGGGTGACCTCGGGAGATTCCGCGATGACGGCGCGCAATTGGTTCGCAAGGTTCATCGATGTGTCGAAGGAGATGTCCTGGGGAAGCGTGGCACGAATCCAGAGGTTTCCTTCCTCGAGCGGAGGCATGAATTCGCCGCCGACGAGCATGAAGCAGAGCACGCCGATCGCGAGCATGGCAGCAGCGCCGATCCATACCAGGCGGGGGAAATGAAGCGTGTGATGCAGTGCTTTTTCGTAACCATTTTTGAGGTGACGGCTCAGCCAGGTGTATCCGTCACCAACCTTCTGTTCCGCCGGGGCAGTCATGTAGCCGAGCACCGGGGCGAAGATAAGCGCGAACAGCAGCGCTCCCATGAGAGCGAACCCATAGGTCACCGACATGGGAGAGAAGATCTGGCCCGCGACGCCCTGCATGGTGAAGAGCGGAATGAAGGCGATGAGGATGATGGCGGTTGAGAAGAGCACGGGACGCGCGGCGTCGGTGACGCCTTCGACGATCAGGTCGCCGGTCTGTTCGCCGGGTACTCTGCGCGAGAGCTTGCGATAGATGCTCTCGAGCACGATGATGGACGAATCGACAAGGATTCCGAAGTCGATGGCGCCTATGGAGATGAGATTTGCGGAGTGACCGCTGAGCACCATCATTCCGAAGGCGAAGAGCACGGCGAACGGGATGGTGACGGCGGCGATGAAGGTGATACGCAGATCGCCAAGCATGGAGAGAAGCACCAGCGTGACGAGGACGAGGCCGGTAAAGATGACCTCGCGAACCGTGTGGGTCGTGCGATTGATGAGGTTCGTTCGGTCGTAGATGGTGCTGATGTGCATGCCCGGGGGGAGCAGACTGCCTGAGTTCAGACTGGCGATCTTCTCCTTGAGGGCCTTGAGGGCTGGGAGAGACTTCTCTTCCTTCTGAAGAAGGACGATTCCGATGACGATGTCGTTGTCTTTGTTGCGGCCAACCTGGCCGAGGCGAGGCTGGAAACCCTCCCTGACCTTGCCGATGTCGCCGACGGTGATTGGCGCGCCGTTCTTTTCGGCGACCACGATATGAGAGATATCGTCGGCGGTGTGGACCTGGCCAAGGGCGCGGACGTTGACGTTCTGATTGCCAAGCTGGACGTAGTTGCCTCCGGCGTTGGCGTTGGAGGACTGAATGGCACTGAGGACCTGCGGCAGCGTGACTCCATAACTCAGGAGACGGTCGGGGTCTGCCTCGACCTGATACTGGCGCGTGGTCCCGCCGAAGGTCGTGATGTCGATGATTCCGGGAACCTGCTTCAGCTCACGGCGTACAAGCCAGTCCTGTGTGGCCTTGATCTCGTTGAATGTGTAGCCGGGACCAACGAGTTGATAACGGAAGATTTCGCCGATGGGCGACCAGGGAGACAGCTGCGGCTGCAGATTATTGGGAAGCTGCAAGGTCTGCAGGCGATTCAGGACTTCCTGACGATCGCGGAAGTATTCGGAGTCGAAGCTGAAGTAGAGCTTGACGTCCGAGAGTCCGAAGATCGAGATGGAGCGGACCTGGGTCAGATGCGGGGTTCCGTTCAAGGTGGTCTCGACGGGAACCGTGACCTGCTGCTCCATCTCTTCGGCGGACCAGGAGGGATTCTGGGTGATGATCTCAACCAGCGGTGGTGAGGGGTCGGGATAGGCTTCGATGTCGAGACGCGACAGGGCGAAGGCTCCTGCGGCGAGCATGACGGCGAAGAGGATAAGAATGATGGCGCGATAACGGATGAAAAGACGGATCAATGCCTGCACGCGATCACTCCCCGTTGCTGGGACGGAGGAGAGCTCCGCCAACTGTGACGACCTTCTCACCGTCGTTCACGCCGGTGAGAATCTCGATGTTCTTCGTGGTTCCGGATTCGAAGCTGCGGCCGATCGTGACGGGCCGCTGCTCGTACTTCCCGGAGGCGTTCACGACGAAGACGGAGGTCTTTTCGCCTTCGTGGAGAACCGCGGTCGCCGGAAGGATGACGGTGTTGCGGGCGGCACCGGGGATGCGGATGGTCGCGAACATCTCTGCCTTCAGGGTGTGCTTTGGATTCGGAAGGACGACGCGCAGTTTGAGGGTATGGGTGTTGGGGTCGAGCGCATCGCCTACATTGACCACTCGGCCGGAGAGCGAGAGGCCGGGATAGGCGGGCACCGAGATCTGCACTTCGCGACCAGGCTTGACGCTGGAGAGGTCGCGCTCGAAGACATCGCCGACGACCCAGATGGAATCGATGTTGGCGATGGTGGCGATAGGAGCAGCGTTGTCGAGAGATCGCTCCATCTCACCGGTCGCAGTGCCGATATCGAGAACGACGCCGGAGATGGGGGACCGCAGGGCGATCTCATCCGAGGTGCTGTCTTCGGAGAAGCCGAGTTCGCGGATGCGCTGGCGGGCGCGTTCGAGCTCAGAGTGTGCGCTCTGGTCGGCGGCATCGAGCTCGTAGTAGTCGGCCTGCGAGAGGACCTCGTGGTCGAGAAGGAGCTTGCCACGGGTCAGGGCGCGGTCAGCGCGAAGAACCTCGATCTTCGCCTTCTGAAAGTCGGAGCGGGCAGTGGCGATGTCGCTGCTTTGCAACTGGGCGACGATGTCGCCTTTTTTCACCTCCTGGCCGGGGAGGACGCGCAGGCCAAGGATGCGGCCACTGAGCGGAGGATAGATGTGGACGACGTGAGAGGGATCGGCCTCGACGTGGGCGGGGATCTCGAGGTAATCGGTGCTTTGCTGGACGTGAGCGACTGTCGTCTCGATTCCGGCATTGGCGGGCTGTGTCGCCTCGGCGGGTGGCGGCGCAGAAGATTTGCACGCGGTAAGCGGCACCGCGATGAGGGCGAGCAGGAGCAGGGATTCGGTTCGTATCGTGATCGTGTTCATGCGGTCCTTCATGGGAGGATTTCCGTCGCGGTGGCGAAGCTGAGCTGATGGATGGCGAGCCAGACCTGCGCATTCGCGGCAAGGCTATTGACCCGGATGGCGCGATAGTCACGCAGGGCAGAGAGGTAGTCGAGCAGGGTAGCGTTACCGTTGCGATAGCTGAACTGCAGGTTGTCGCGAACGTGGCCGGCCTCATCGAGGTAGTGGCTGTTGTATCGCTGAGCCAGCCGCTGCGCGATGTCGAGCGCCATCCATGACTGATCGACATCGGAGATCACCTGATTGCGCGCGGCGGTGACGGCGAAGCGGCTGGAGTCGGTCTCGTAACGAGTCCGTTCCTTCTCTCCCTGATTGCGGTCGAAGATGCGTAACGGGATGACAACGCTGACGCCGAAGGAGTTGTCGATGCCGTTGCGGTCATATTCGGTCGAGAGCGTCGGATCGGTCGTGCCGCCCGCAATCGCCAGCCGTGCATTGGCCTGCGACGCGGTGAGCGCCTGACGGGCCGCGAGGTAGTCCGGCCGCGATGCAAGACCCTTGTCCTCTGCCTCGGTCATCGTAAGAGGAAGCTGCGGCGGATCGAGTGTGCCGGTGACGTCGAGGTTCGGCACTGGCCGGTCTACGCCGAAGAGAAGCTGGAGCTGCGCCGAGGCCTGCTGAAGAGCCAGCTGAGCATTATCAGCGTCGGATTCGAACTGCACCTGCTGCAGGTCGATTCGGTCGAAGTCGGTCTGGGTGATATCCCCGGCTTCGAGACGCGAGCGGCTCAGATCAACCGTCTTGCGGTAGTCCGTGAGATTCTCCTCCGCAACGGCGAGTGCGGCCTTGGCGAGCAGCATATTGGTGAAGGCGCCGCGGACAGCGAGCACAAGCTGCCGCTGCTGATCGCGATAGAGGCTTTGAGCGGAGTCGGCCGTTGCATTTGCCGAATCCAGCCGCCAGCGCCGCTTCTCGCCACGTTCGAACAGACGCGAGACGTTTGCCGAATAGAAGAAGGGATTGCCGGAAGGAGCATTGGGGGTTTCGGGCAGAGTTAGGCCCTGTCCGTAGAGGGTGAGGTTCGGGTTTTGACGCAGCCCTGCCGTGATCTTGTTCGCCTCAACCGCCGACACGTGTTCGTGGACGGATTGCAACGACGGATTTGCGGCAAGGGCGCGGGCAACTGCCTGCTGCAGCGTGATCGGCGCAGCGGGAGCAGCAGGCGGAGTCGGAGAGGGCGTCTGTGCTACGAGCGCGGACGCCACGGAAAAAAACGCGGCGCCGACGGCACGAAATGCTTTCGGTGTCATGCCTACCTTCAGGTTGATACGAATAGAGGGATCCCGTGAAAGCGGGTGCTTTTGCCGGAAAAGGGGAGATCAGGCAGTCAGGGACGCAATGGGAGGGGGCCGTACTCCTGCAACATGAACGTAGCCATCCATAATCCTCCGAAGAGAGACACGCAGATTAAACCGTGACAGTCGTGAGAAAAGGATCGCAAAGCCTATGAAGAGCAGAACGGCGAGAAGGCCCATATCTACCAGAGCGGCCGTATCGTGTGCCAAATGAAGCAGAGGCATATCGCCTCGCCGGACTACGTGCTCGAGCTCAGATGGACCATCGATTGCAAAAATATCGTCCGTCATCGAGATGACAGGCAACAGCAGCACCAGAAGAAGAGCCAGGGCGACGTATGCGCTCCAGGAGTTCTTCGTATCTCCGCGTCGAACAGCCTTCGCCCAGGTGACAATGAGGGCGAGGGAGATGGATAGCCAGAGAAAATTAAGAAGCAACTCCACGTACTACCGAGTATAGAGCATTCCGCAACCGTCCGTAGAGCTGTCTAGAAGGACTGATCTTGACATCTTGCTGCACAGAACGAGCCCCGGCCTTTCGCAGGATGCGAGGGCCGCGGCTTATGAATCCAGAACCGATTTTAAATGAACTACATTGCCGGTGGATGGTGCGGATCGACCTTCTCGTTGCTTCCGCCGCTGCTTGGTCTCGGAGAGGACTTCACGCCCGAAGGGTTCACGGAGTCGCGCAGTTCTTTTGAGGGTTTGAAGAAGGGAACTCGCTTCGCAGGCACATCGACCTTATCGCCGGTCTTGGGATTGCGGCCTGTCCGTGCATTTCGCTGGCGTGTTCGAAAGCTGCCGAATCCGCGGATCTCGATTTTGTCACCGGATTTTAGAGCGCCGATGACGGATTCGAAGAGGGTATCGACGATTACTTCGCCATCACGCCGGGTGAGATCGCCGAGGGCGGTTACTTTGTCGACAAGATCAGCTTTGGTCATGAGCGGGGTCCTTTCAATCAGGGAGGGCCGAGCGGGCTAATCCAAAGTGCCGGCTTACTGGCTTGATTATAAATGGGATGCATCTGAGACCGGAAAGGAAACCCGGGTTTGTAAGGAATATCTTCGGGTACCTTTTTCTTCGCCCCAGGCGAATCCCGAGATCAAAGCGGACGCGAGGATGCCTTTGCGGAAGATGGAATGCCCAGGTTGCTGCCCGCTAACAGGCCATCTCTCCGCACTTACTTCCACATGAAGTAGAAGCCGGGGGCCCGATTCAACATCTGGCCGGGGTTGGGAAATAGATCTTCCCCGTCGTCGGTAAGGATCGTCAGGAGTCCCCGCCTGTTTTTGGAGGGGCGCACGATGGAGGGCTCTCCGGAGATCCCTGCCGTGCGTGCGGTCTCGATCAGGGCTGTGCGAAAGCCTCCGATCTGGTCGATAAGTCCAAGCGGAAGCGACTGTTCGCCGGTCCAGACCTGCCCGGTGGCGAGAGGCTGGATCTTCTCATCGGTGGTGTGGCGTCCCAACGCAACGTCGTGGACGAACTGGGAGTACATGTTGTTGACCAGAGACTGGAAGTAGGCCTGCTCCTTCGGGGTCAGATCCCGGCTGGGGTCGCCGGCATCCTTCAACTCTCCCGCCGTAATGGTGATGTTCTTCAGTCTGGCCCACTTGAGCAGATCGCCATAGTTCATCCATTCCATGATGACGCCGATCGAGCCCACCACGGACGCCTGATTGGCATAGATCCGGTCGCAGGCGCTGGCGATGTAATACGCGCCGGAGGCACCCACGCTTTCGACCGAGGCAATGATCTTCTTATGGTTCTCTTTTCGAACGCGAAGAACCTCGTGATAGATCTCCTGGGAGGCAGCAGCGCCTCCACCCGGAGAGTTGATGTGGAGGATGATGGCCTTTACGGAGGAGTCCTCTCCGAACTTTCGTAGCTGCGTGTTCACGCCTTCGGGCGAAAGGATGACTCCTTCAATATCGATGACTGCGATCCTGTTGGTTCCAATCCCCAACCCGGATGTGTTTCCGTCCCTTATGGAGCGCATCATGAACCAGAACATGCCACTCAGGACGAGGCAGATCGCGGCAAAGGACCCTCCGATCGTGGCGACATAAAACCACGGCGAACGATTGACGCGTGGAGCAGGCCGATAGCCGGGAGGAAAGGTACCAGGCGCGTAGCTGTACGAACTCACAGGGGCGGCATACCCGCCGAACGCGGAGGGCGGCGGTGGCGGGGGCGGCGGCGAAGACGGCTGCTGCGCAAAATCATCCGGCATGTTGTGGAGTGTAGCAGGGTGCGGGGACGAATCCATCCCTTGTGGCGGGGGTTCTCAAGCAGGCAGAGCCCTAATCTGCAACGCTTCCATTGAGAAAAGTGAAACAGATGATGGTGTTCATGCGTCCAATAATTGCAGTATGATGAACGGCATCATCCCCCGGTGCAGGCGGGATTTTCCCCAGGAAGGCTGGTGGTCTGCCCGATGGCGCACCCTGAACTAAGCATTGTTATTCCGGCATTTAACGAGAGCGCGCGTATTGAGTGTGCACTGGATCGAGTTTTGTCCTGCGTGGCGGAACGAGCCTGGGACGCAGAGGTTCTCGTAGTAGACGATGGTTCCACCGATAATACCGCGGCGATCGTGCACCGCTGGATGGAGACCCATCCGCGCCTGCACCTGGTGCAGAATCCAGGCAATCGGGGCAAAGGATATTCGGTTCGAAACGGACTCTTGCAGGCTGCCGGTGAGATTGTGATGTTTACCGACGCCGACCTCTCCGCTCCCATGGAAGAGGCTGAGCGACTGCTCACCGCTCTCCGCAATGGTGCTGATGTCGCAATTGGCTCACGCTGGCTCGATCGAAAGCGGCAGACGATCCACCAGCCTCTCTACCGGCAGTTTTTCGGCCGCTGTTTCAACTGGATTACGCGTAGGATCATGGGGCTTCCCTTCAGGGATACCCAGTGCGGATTCAAGGCCTTCCGGCGTCCCGCGGCACAGGTCATCTTTCGGTTGCAGACCATCGAGCGATGGGGATTCGATCCTGAGATCCTGTTTATCGCGCAGAAGCTGGGCTACGAGATTCGCGAGGTTCCCGTGACCTGGGGACACGACGAGCGCAGCCGGATGAGCTACCTGAAAGACGGCATGAAGATGCTCGAAGAGATGGCGGTGATCCGTTCGAATTCGCTTGCGGGCCGCTATGACAAGGCAATTGCGGAGATGCGCGATACCACGTCAATCGTCACTCGGCCGGTACCCCTCTCTTCCCAGGTTGGAGTCTCTCCGACCGCACAGGATCCTGGCTTGATCAAGTAGGGAAGCTGACGAAGGCGACGACAGAGCAGACGCTCTCCTGTCGTTTTTTGCCGCTGCTTCGAATGTGGACAACCCGCACGGTCCATTTTTCTGTACACTTAACCTATTCATTCGGTTGAGCGCCAATGTGTTTCCCCGCGTTGGCCAGCTGTTCATACTCCGTGGTGTGTCAAACGGGGATCCGTGACGCAAATCGCTTCCTTGCCGTCTTCATAAATCTGTTGTGCTTGTTGTGCTTCCTGAATCGCCTTGAACGATTAGACGAGTGCTCGAGGAGCGTTTATGCGTTTGAAGGGATTCCTTCATGGAATCAGTGTATTTGTTGTGGCCGTTGCAGGTACGGTTCTTACGGGTTGCGGATCCGGAATGCTGCCGGGCTCATCCCTTTCTTCCCAGATTCCCGGTTCGACGGGATCAGGATCTTCTCCGACAACTTCCCCTTCCACTGGAACTTCCCCCTCTGCTGGAACGACGGCTCCGCCGTCCACGGGAACGTCAACAGGAACAACCTCTCCCGTAACCGGACCGGCTGCACCTCCTGCGGGAGGATCACCTGCGTCGCCTCCGGCCACCACACCGGTTACGCCGCCGACCAGTTCGCCTGCTTCGCCGCCGGCCACGATTCCCGCTTCGCCGCCGACGTCCGGAAATCCTCCTCCCATCTCTGTTCCGGCGGCTGTTGTGGGAAATGTCTACAGCGGACAGCATCGTCCGGTGAGCGGGGCCACCGTGACTCTATATGGGGTTGGCAGTTCCGGTTACGGACAGGGTGCAATCTCGCTTCTGACCGGGACAAAGCCAATCGTTACAGACAGCCAGGGTGAGTTCAATCTTGGCGGAGCCTATCAGTGTCCGTCGGCAGATACCCTGGTTTATCTGGTGGCGACAGGAGGGGATGCCGGGGCCGGGAGCAATGGAGGAGTGTCGCTGATGTCGGTTCTGGGGTTGTGCGGCACGGTCGGTTCCTCCCCGATGGTAGTGAACGAGATGACAACCGTGGCCAGCGTTTATGGGTTGGCTCAGTTCATCGCGCCCGGCACTACGACGATCGGGTCCAGCAGCAGTAATCGGACGGGCCTGACCAACGCCTTTCGAACCGTAAACAATCTGTATGACGGCGCGACTGGACAGCTACGCGCGAAGACGCCGGCAGGGAATGGAACGGTGCCGACGACCAAGGTGAACTCCCTGGCGAATGTATTGGCCGGGTGCGTGAGCTCTCCATCGGGTTCGGCAGCCTGCGTGAAGCTTTTTCAGGCCACTACGGCTGGAGGACTCACTCCGCGGGATACGTTGATGGCGATTCACAACCTGGCGCTTCACCCGGCGCTGAATCTTGGATCGCTGCTTCTGAATGGACCGTACCAGCCGGCGCTGGCCGGACTGCCCAACGACTGGACGGTGAGCATTGAATATACGGGCGGCGGCCTGAACTATGGGCAGTTGATCGCTGTCGATGGCCTGGGCAATCTCTGGGTTCCCAATGCCGTGAATCCCGGGACCCTGAGCGAGTTCGGCCCGGCGGGCGAGCCGTTGTCGGGATCTTCCGGATTCAAGGGCGGTGGTCTGAACTATCCCCTGGCGGTTGCCGTCGATGGGGACGGGAACGTGTGGGCTGCCAATGAAGGCAACAACACGGTAAGCAGGCACAGCGCGAGCGGAGTGCCTCTCTCCGGTCCGGGGTATACGGCGAGCAGCCTCAAACTTCCTTATGCTCTGGCCATCGACGGCAGCGGAAACGTGCTCACCGCGAACGGCAACAACAGTGTGACGAAGCTTAGCTCCTCAGGTGCCTTGGTGGGGCAGTTCGAGCAAGGCGGCCTCGACTTTCCCTATGCCATTGCGGTGGACGGGGCAGCGAATGCATGGGTTGCGAACTACGGGTACAGCAATGATGTAAGCAGATTCTCGAGCACTGGTGTCGCCGCGACGGCGAACGGCTATCAGGGCGGGGGAATTACGGGCGCAGTCGGAATTGCGATCGACGCCGGCGGAGATGCGTGGGTCGCGAGCTTCGACCGGCCACTGGTCAGCAAGCTGGGTCCGAACGGGTCCCCGCTCTCCGGTTCGGGGTATGCGATCCCATCGGGCGCGGCCTCGATTGCGGTGGATGGGGACGATACAGTGTGGACGGCGAACTCGGACGGGTCGGTCAGCAGGTTTTCGAATGCAGGGGAGGCGATGTCGCCTGCTACGGGATATGTGTCGAATGGCGCCACGGCCGAGGTCGGCATTGCGATTGATCAGTCGGGCAATGTATGGACGTCGGACAACTACGTTGACAGCATCTTCGAGTACATCGGAGCGGCGGCTCCCACGACCGCTCCGCTTCAGGTGGCGGTGAAGAACAATCGGCTGGGACGGCGTCCGTAAAGCTGATTGCGCCGTGTGAAAATATCTCAGTGCGGTGTGACGGTGGCCGCGCTGAGGTATTTGCACATTGCTTCGATCTGTCTTTATCGCTCTCTCGCAGAATAGAACCCTGAGAAGTTTCGCCGAACGCTCCTCGATCGGGCGGAAGATGTCGGGCCGGTTTGTGGCCGGTATGACGATAGACGAGGCGCTTCGCGCGTGTGAGCGGATGAACCGCGAGGACATCGCGGTGACGCTGGATGCACTGGGCGAGAGCGTAACGACCGAAGCGGAAGCTGAGGCGTCGGCGAACGTCTATCACGCGATGCTGGATGCGCTCGCGGCCCGGGGCCTGAATGCGAACGTCAGCCTCAAGCTGTCGCAGATGGGGATGGACTTCGATGCCGCGCTCGCCGAGCGAATCGTCGGGAAGCTGGTGGAGCATGCATCGGCGGTGAACTCGTTCGTTCGCGTCGATATGGAAGGCAGCCCCTACACGGAGGCGACGATTGCGATGACCGAGCGTCTGCAGGCATGCGGGGACGGTGCAGGGCGGGTGGGAACGGTGCTGCAGGCTTACCTCTACCGGACCGAGGCCGATGCGGAACTGCTGCTGGGGCAGGGAATTCGCATACGGCTTTGCAAGGGAGCCTACAACGAGCCGGCGGAGATTGCGTTTCCGCAAAAGACGGATGTGGACGCGAACTATGTGAAGCTGGCGAAGCGCATGATGACCTCAGGAGTCTTCTGCGGGCTTGCGACGCATGATGGAGCAATCGTCGAGAAACTGCTGGCTTTCGTTCGCGAGCGCAGTGTGCCGAAGAACGCGTTCGAGTTTCAGATGCTGTATGGCATCCGGCGCGATTTGCAACGACGGCTGGTGAAGCTGGGTTTTGGGGTGCGGGTCTATGTGCCGTTTGGACCGGAATGGTATCCGTACTTCATGCGGCGGTTGGCAGAGCGGCCCGCGAATGTGCTGTTCCTCTTGAAGAACTTCCTCAAAAGCTGAGAGGCACGTTCTTTTTTGCGTGATTCATGTCTGATCGAGAACAAAAGCAGGTAAACGTCTGAGCTCATCAGGGGCTATTGGCTCAATTGCTTGGGCCGGGCGAGGCTTGAAAAAATCATGGGTTTGTGGTGGCTGTGAGGTTCAGGGGGGCGGGATTGTGGCCAGAGATCGAGACCTCGGTGGTGATGTTCCGGTATAGGGGCTTGTGCATCCGCATCCGAATTCCGGTCTGGTCCTTCGTGATGCCGACGAATTCCTGCTCGCCAGCAAATTCAACGGAGACGACATAGCGATCGTCGGGCATACTCTCGAACGAAAATTCACCTTCTTTGCCTAAGGGTGAGGCGCGGGAAACATTCGTTTCGTTCGTGGGGTAGAGACGAACGATTCCTTGCGTAACTGGTTCACCGGCACTGTTGACGACTTTGCCGGAGATGGTGTGCAAGCCGGTAACGGGAATTTCTACGTCCACATCCTTGCGCGTCTCCTGGCGCCCGAGGTTGATCCGAAGGGCCTTGCTCGGTCGAACCGTGGATGGGGCAAACATCAGCAATCCGCCGGTGGCGCTTGTGCCTCGCGTTGTGGTGACCGTGCCGCCCTGGAGAGCGGTGAAGACGAGATAGGTGCCGGGCGGAAGAGACATGCAAACGTAGTGCCCGTCACTGTCGGTGTGGGCCGCGCCCCCGAAACGGGCGAAGTGTCCGTCGGGTGTCTGCTTTTCGAGATTGACGGCGACTTCGGCAGCGACGTTTTTGCCGATGTGGGCGATCCGTCCATCGGCGTAGCGAACGGTCCCCTCGATCGAGCCTCCGCGTTCGAGCTGAAGATCATGGACGATGATTTGGCCGGCCTGGACGTGGAGGTATTGGACGTCGGGATGACTGGGCTGGGGGTCGTCGGCGGGATCGTGGGAGATGTACCCGGGCAGCCAGGTGAGAACGGTGAAGTCTCCGGGTGGGATTTTATCGATTTGATAGGCGCCGGTGGAATCTACGGTGGCGTGGAATTGGCCGCGACTGATCTGGTCGAAGACGATGTACTCGCCTTCTTCAGGAATTGAGAGCTTCAAGGGGGGAGGGAGGATTGAGATGATCGTCCCGGTTGCCGGGCCGTTGGTGTCGGCTAACGTGACGTGGCCGCGAATGGAACCGGTACCGGTCGGCTGGATTTGGGATGCCGCGAAGGAAGCGGAAGAGACGAGGATGATCGTGAGCAGAAGAGAGCGGGTAGTCCAAAACATCGCGGGAGAGACCTCGCCTTTTTTGGAAGCGGCAACGATTCCAGTCTAGCGAAGACGAATGAGAGAGCAATGGAAGAGGGCCACGATATTACTGTGGCCCTGAGGATGTGTTGCTGGGAGGGAAGGGTTAGTTGAAGGCCTTCTGGATGGGTGCCGGCTCCGCGAGGAGCTTCTGGACGAGGCTGGTGACCTCGTGCTGGAGCGCCTGATGTGCGGGTGGGTTGGCGGGACCGGCGAATCCGGCGTGAACCTCACGAACGCGTCCGTCCCGGCCGAGGATGAAGGAGGTTGGCCAGCAGTTGAGATGGTCGGCCTGCGTGATCTTTTCGGTGAGCTGATCGGGCGTTCCGGCTACGAGCACGGGATAGGTAATGCCGTAACGCTGGATGAAGGCACGGAGCCGGGTGGGGTCCTGGAGTTGGTCTTCTTCTTCGAAGCTGAGGTTCACGACCTCGAGACCCTTGCTATGAAACTGCTTGTAAAGGCTTTCGAGGAAGGGCGCTTCATCATGGCAGTTGGGGCACCAGGAGCCGCCGATGGCAACGATCACGACCTTATCGCGGAACTCGGGGTCGGAACTAGAGACCTGTTTGCCGGCGAGATTGGGGAAGCTGAAGGTGAATGGCGCGGAGGGATCTTTGACGCGGGTCTGCTCGGTGGACTCGGTGGGCGCGGCAAGATTTTCTTTGCGGGCGTCGGCGGGACGGCGTGCGACGAGGTCGCGCGACTGGGCCTTCTGGGCGTCGGAGGCGAGGAGATTGGAGACAAGAAGAGTTCCATCCGGCTGGGGCACGATGGAGTAGAGAGCGGGACCTGAGGCGGTGAAGTGGCTGACGTTGTATTGATGTCCATCCCAGGCGCCGTAGAGGGAGCCGGTGTCACCGTCGATGCGCTGGATGACGGCGCGGATGGTGGAGTGGGCAGCGGCTTCGGAGGTGGTTTCGACGCGGAGCTGCCAGGCGGATTCGCCCTTGTTGCTGGAGACGGCGATCTCCCAGTCGCCATGGATGTCAGGACCGGAAGCGGGGGTGGCGGGGCTGGAGGCACGATGAAGCGCGATGGGAACTCGCGGCGAAGCGTGGGGACCGGTGACGGCGGAGCCGAAGGTTCCCGCGAGTTGGTCTCCGGCAAGAGAAGCTTCGAGGGTGCGCGCGAAGTAGTTGAAGTTAAGGAGAAGCTTGCCGTCCTGCAAGGTGGCCGAGGAGGCTGCGGCGCGTTCGGCGCCATTGACAAGAGTGGCGTGAAGATCGGCAGCGGAGCCGGTGATCTGGAGACGGAGGGGAACTTCGTGCCCGCGAACGGTAGCGGTTCCTTCCCACGTGCCGCTAACGGGAGAGGTGGGGGCAGCAAGGGAGAAGCTGGCGGAGGCGGACAGAAGGATGCCACCAAGCAGGAGGTGGGCAGCAGAGAACTTCCCAGCAAGGACTTTCATGGAAGGGCTCGATTCTTTTGGTTTTTAGATTGAGGGGATGCAGGAGGGTGCACTTCTAACGAAAGTGCGAAACGCGCCTCTGCGCTGGCCAGCTTAGGAGCGGCGACAGCGACAACAGAGGATGTAAGGCGCGTTCATCCTTAACAAGGGTAAGACGGCAGGGATCTTCAGTCAAGGATGTTTGCAGCGAAGGAACCGTCGGGAGGTCTATCTTTCCGGGGAGTCGTCAGCGTTTCGGTTAGGAAGGATGACATGATAAGGCTCGATGGAGAGAAGGCCGGAGAGCGCGCCGAACTCCTGATCGGAGAACTGACCGCGGTAGCGGTCTGAGTTCAGGAGAGCCTGACGCTGTGGCACGGGCACATCGCGAAGCTCGTGAAAGGCGCGCGCAACCTGATGACGCCGATCGCTGGGAAGGCTGCCAAACTCGTGCATGGCATCGCGAACCTGCTGACGTTGCGGGGGAGTGAGCCGGGCGATTGCCTCATTCCGCTCGAGCCAGCGACGGCGGCGGTCGGGATTCATATTGTTGAGCTGTGTGAGGCGATCGCGCATCCGCTGCTGGGTCTCGGCAGGGAGATCGCGAAAGCCGGGCTCATGCTCGAGGGCCTTCTGCTGCTGGTCCGGGGGGAGGTTACTGTGACGATCCATCCACTGGAGCAAATGCTCCTGGTTTTTGCCCGGATTGCCGGAGAATCCGGGATGGGGTGCGAGGTGAGGAGTTGTCCCTCTTTGCGCTCCCCCCGGTTGTTGCGGGAAGGCGGGCAGGCACAAGACAGCCAGCAGCGGCACCGTTAGCACTGGAGTGAAGGCACGGCGGGTTGTGACGAGCGAAATCATAAAACTGAGTTGGCCGCTGGCGAAGGATGTTGGTGTCGTTAAGAAGCTTACTGCCTCCGGGCTCCTTTCCGTCATGGATTGTAGCCCTCGGCTAGCTGGAGGGAAGGGCGGCTGCGTCGTCGGCTGCGCCTTCATCCTGGAAAAGCTGGTCCATCGTCTGGAGTGCCTGATCGTTCTTATCGAGGACCTGAAGATCGGTTACCGTGGGTGAGGTCTCCGCCTCTCCGAGGTCAACCCTGGCGAGGTCGGCGAAGATACCGCCACCGATGAGCAAGGCAAGAGCCAGCATGCCGCCGGCGAGCGCAGGACGAAATTGATGGCCGGTATTGAAGAGGAGACGCGAACGCAGACGCTCGAACCATCCGGCAGGAGCTTTGGTCTGCTCTTCACGGAGGAGGACGGCGAGCTTCTGATCGAAGTAGGGAGAAGGATCGGGTGCCTTCCATGTGTCCAGAAGCGAGATGGTCGCCTGAAGGGATTCAAGCTCCTGGCGGCAGTCGGCGCAGGAATCGACATGCGCGCGCGCAACGGTGTTGGAGGACGCGGATGGATCGAGCAGGAGATCCGGAAGTGCGGATTGGCAGTCGTGGCAGTTCATGAGACTCTCTCTCCAATTTCTCTTACCCTTCTCGTGCGACAAGCGGCGGCCCAGAAGGGTCCCCAAAGAACTAAATAAAACCTTTGAGCTTTCCGCGCAACGTCTGGTAGGCACGGAAGAGCAATGATTTGGTGGCGGATTCGCTCAGCTTGAGCACCTCGCCAATCTGTTTGTAGTCCATTCCTTCGTATTTGTGCATGAGCACAGCCATGCGCTGACGGTCTGGCAGGGCAAGAACGTGTTCTCGAATGGCCGCCATGCGTTCCTGCCGGACCAGATTGCTTTCGACCCCGGGGGTGGAATCGGCGAGGTCCGGCGTGGTTCCGGTTTCGGAGTCCACCTCGTCGAGATAGACGGTGGAGGCGGCACGTTCGTGCCGGGTATCGCGTGCATGGTTGACGCCGAGGTTGGTGGCGATCCGGTAGAGCCAGGTACTGAAGCGGGCCTCGGCACGATAGGTCTCGCGCGATCGGTAGACGCGAAGGAAGACCTCCTGGGCGAGCTCTTCAGCGATGGCCTGATTGTGAACCATGCGGTACATAAAATGCACGATGGGTCTGCGATATTTCTGAATGAGATAGTCAAAGCCGGCCATATTTCCGGCACGGAGCTCGAGCATGATGACAGCATCGTCCATCTCGGCGAAGTTCGATGAGGAACGATGCGGCTCGGCGGTCTCGAGATTCTTGAGGAGCGTCGGGTTGACAGCCAGCGTTGCCATGTTAGTGCTAACACTGCCTTCGTCGTCGGGTTGCGCTTCCAGCTGGTTTTGTGGCGGATCTTCGGTGGGTTTGGGGGTCGTTGACGCCGAAACGTTCCTTCTGGGGCCGGAATGGGGAGGGAGGGACATGCTCGACAGCTTGATAGTGATTGTATCGTTTTGGCGAAGGCGGAAGGTTGTGTCAGATCTGGCCGCCGCTGCCCCTGTTATGTGTCAGTTATTTAGCATTTAGCCGAGGCTTTTGGAGGAAGGGGCGGGATGTTATTCTTTTAGAGATATCCTCCCTGGTGGGAAGGATAAGGGCGCATAACTCAGCGGTAGAGTGCCACCTTCACACGGTGGAAGTCGTAGGTTCGAATCCTGCTGCGCCCACCATGTTTTCAATCAGTTACCAGCACTTCTTTGGAAGCGTTAGTAGCGTTTGGTAGCAAATCTTCTGAAGACGTTTTTTCTTCCCCTCCTTTCGTCAACATTTGATAGACCGATCCGACCATCGCCTGCACGCTCTCCGGCAGTGCCTGCATGTACTCGTGAGCCGTGGTGTCCGGTCTCGAATGCCGCAGGTGCGCTTGGATGTCCTTCACCGACCCCATATTCTGCGCCTGGGTGGCCATCGTCCGGCGCAGGATCTGGAAGTTCAGTTTGGGGATACCAAGCTCTTCCGCCAGAGGCTTCAGAACCCGGAACCGATAATTGTCGGTATCCATGAAGCCGCCGTCCGCGTTCGGGAAGATGAAGGCATCCGGCGAGGTCTTTTTTGATGAGGCCTTTTTGCACTCCAGCTTCCATAGCAGCAGTTCGTTCGCCAAGCCATCGGGGAGATGGACTTTGGTGAGGCTCCCCGGGGTCTTGCCGAACCGCCGGAGTTCCCTTCGGTAGACGGTCTCCGTCAACTCCAGGGTGTTGCAGTCGTCGAAGGAGCGCCAGCGAAGTGCGAACAACTCGCTCGGACGGAGCGCTTCGGTCATGTCCAACATGAGGAGAAGACGGTCTCTTCTCTCGGTGTTGGCCAGGACCAGCCACAGTTGTTCCCAGCTCAGAACCTGCTTGTCCTTCGGTCGAAGATTTTTAGGGATCTTCAACTTGCGGGTCGGGTCTTTGACCAGGAACTCCTGCTCGATGGCTTCGTCGAAGATCGATTTCAGATACGATCTCGCCTGCTTGACGCGGTCCTGCGAGTACCGCTCCGCCAGATAGTTCAGATGCGTCTGCAGCATGAACTTGTCGAACGAATCCAGCGGTTGGTCTCCGAACTTGTCAATTAGGTCGAACTCGATCTGGGCCATCTTCTCCTTTGCCGTTTGCGGACGCCAATCTCCCTTCCGAAGCGGGAAGTAGCGGTTGCGAACAAACCACTCGAAAGTCGTGGAACCGTCCTTTAAAACCCTACCTCCGAGGTTCTGACCATTCTGCTTGGTGACTTCCATCCGCAGCGCTTCGCGCGCCTCGGACTTGGTCATCTCTGACTTGAGTTTCAGGAGGATGCAAACGGGCTTCGCTTGCTCCTCCTCGGTTGTAGGATCAAGGACGCGTTTGCGAAAATACCCGTACCAGCGTTTTCCACGCAAAACGACCCATCCTGCCTGATGCGACTTACCCATTGATTTCTCAGTTTCTGTGCGGGAAACAGTGGGCCGCTCTTATTCTATCGGCGTCCGCGCCGCAGAGCAGAGAGGCGTTGCCACAGATCCACACTTAAGCCTGGTCGAACGCTACGAGGGAGACTCGCGAACAAGTTCCCCCATGGCCTTTCCGAACTACCGGCGCTTCCGGAGGAACGTTCCGGCGAAGTGAGCCTACTGGTGTTCTTGTTCGCGCGGGTGCTGGCAAGCGAAGCCCGACGCCAAGTGACAGTGCCATGCGAAACACGACGACCGAGCTGGTTGTCCTCGAAGGAGCGACGGTACCTTCAGCGCCGTTTCCGACGTAAAGACGAGAGGCGTTCCCGTTCGCTGATGAACTCTTCGACCTCGCTCAAGCGATAGCGAAGGACGCCGTCGCTCATGCGGATTACGGGCAGGTAGGGAGCCTTTCGTGATGAATGATCCCAGACCCAGTCCTTCGTGACGTTGAGCCGTTGCGCGACATCCTCAACGGTGAGCAGCGGTTCTCTGAGGGGCATTTGTTGGACGATTGCGTTGAGAGCCATCGGAGTCTCCAGAGCTGTGACGGTGGCTTCGCGACGACGATGCGAGGCTGCTTTCAGGCTCTGGCTGATTGCCTATTCCGTCCAATACTTCCTATTTATCGGGTGATAATTCACAGCTATCACCCCACCGAAATCGCGCACACAAAACGTGGCAACGGTCCCGCCAAATCATTCAAAGATCGTCGCTTCTGAAAATTTCTCTGTTGCTCAACTTGATTCCGCTCCGGTAAGATTTCCACAAGCAAGGGCGACCCCTATTTGCTGCGCCTTTCCTTGGTAATCGACGTTACGCCGAGACTTGGTTCTCCAGGAGCATGCGTATGTACGATTGGGCCGAATATCGTCACTTCAGGTATCTGCTTGAGATTCTGGATCTCAAGGGCTTTCGCGCTGCTGCCGAGCAGTTGCACACCACACAACCGAACTTGAGTGCTCACGCCAGGCAGTTTCGGGAAAACTCCGGACTTCATCTCTATCGAAGATCCAAGAGTGGGCGCATCAGCCTCACCCCGACTGGCGTTGCGTTCAAGCTAATTGCCAGGGGATTGCTCAGTGCGCGGGATGAGGCGATGGCCGCACTGCTTGCCGTCGAACAGGGTGAGGTTCGTACCCTGAGACTAGGGTGCTCGTCACAAGCCGATCCGATTCTCTTCAACGCATTCTTTGCCATGCACAGAGAGCTGCTTCCCGACTGCCCAATCCGTCCGGTGCACGCCGACACAGCGCAGCTTGTGGAAGAGATAGCCTCGGGTGATCTCGACGCCGCAATCGTCACCTTGCCAGTAGCCGACCTTAGTCTCCGTGTGGATGAGATTCGGCGAGATCGTCTTGTGGTCTGCCTCCGTGCCGACCATTCTCTCGCATCCAAGGCCGCGCTTCAGCCTGCCGACTTGCAGCAACACCCGACCGTTCTCTATCACCCGCAACGGAATGCCCAGGCACATTCGCGGCTGCTTGAACTGCTCGAAGAAGTTGGTGTGAAGATCGAAGAGTATTCGCGGGCATCCCACCCTACGGAGATGCAGGGACTCGTCAAGCAGGGATTCGGTTTTGCTCTCATCCGCGAAGGAACCGTGTTGGATGCCGAACTCACCACGCGGCCCGTTGCCGGCGTGGACTGGACGGTGGACACTGCCTTCATCTACAAGAAGCAGGGGCATCCCAAGACAGTTCCGATGCTCATCCGGCTCTTGAAGGGCCGGCTATCGCCGCAAACACCTAAAGGCAAGAAGCCTCCGCTCTCTGCCGGCAAAGGGCCAGAGCAGATGTCCTTGCTGGGGTGAGGGATCGATCTCTCAATGTCCTGCTCTATCGAGTACGCAACTTTGTCACGACTGATTAATTAATTGACCTCTGCTGGGGCTCGGCAGAGGTCGGTAAACTCGGACCCCTCCCTTTCTCAAAGCAATCAACCACGTAGGCCGGGCACCAGGAGTGCCGAGGGTGTTGGCGGGTGCTGGAGCAAAATAGAGAGATGCCCCCTATTGCAGAGGCTTCTGCGCGAGGCCGTTCGAAGGGTCACAGAGGCGCGCATGGCAAAGGCCGGCATCAGGACGGTGGGCGATATCTATGCGATGGATCTTGCCACACTGGAGTATCACTTCGGCAGCTACAGCCTGCGGCTTCACGAATTGGCTCGCGGCATCGATCACAACCCGGTGATATCGAATCGCGTGCGGAAGCAAGTCTCCGCCGAAGACACTTTCCCCGAAGACATCCCGCTCGTGGAGTGCGAGACACACATTCGACGGCTGGCGGAAAAGGTTTGGAATGCCTCTAAAGGTAACGCACGCCAAGCCAGGACGGTTGTGCTCAAGCTGAAGACCAAGGAATTCAGTTCACTCACGCGCAGTCTGACGCCGCGAACGCCCATCTCTATCTGTGAGGATCTGACGAACATCGCTCTCGCACTCCGGGAGCGGGTGGATTTGCCGCCAGAGCAACTCTTTCGCCTGGTTGGTGTGGGACTCAGTAATTTCCAGTTAGAAGAGGATGCGACAGACGGGGCGGCCACACTGAATTTACTTAGACCGGTCTCGGAGATGCTGCTCCAAGCGCAACAGTAAAGGCCGCTGTTATTCGCGGATAAAGATTGCAGCGTCCGTAGGCGAGAACCATGCACCGCGATCGACTTCAGGAATCACGATGCGTTTCTTGGACCGGGGTGGCCATTCCACCTCGCAGGTATTGCTGACGAGCTTGGCAGGATCGCAGTCTCCTTCGAACGCCCAGGCGAGGACCACCTTGCCACTCTTCTGACGCACGGAGCCAAGCTTGAGGAACGGCGCGCTGGCGGTGAAACCGGTCTCCTCCTGAAAGTCGTTGCACCGCTCAAGCGTCAACGGATGAGTAACGGGAAACGCGGCAGGATCCACGAATCTTTGAGTTTCCGAGCGGTGGTCAAAACAGACGTGGGCAAGGCTGTAGCAGCCAACACTGACGGGAGTAAGGTGCGGGTTGCCCGTCATCCGCCCAGAACACCAAAGCCATAATTGGTTCCCCCGCAGTGGTCGCTGAGCGCATTAGAGATTTATTGCTCGTCGAGAACGCGGGAATACTATTGCAAGATGCAGATCATCCTGAGGCATACTCCCACGCGCTTAGTATCGCCTGTTCATTCTCCGGCGTTCGCGGATCATGCCAGTCGTAGATCTTAGAATTCGGCGAGTGGTCTCTATCCTGCCGCGAAAGATCGCTGTTGTTTCTGGAAGATCACCAATATGGCCAAGGCGAAGCTCGGAAACATCAGGCGCGGTTGACGTTGCGTGAGGTGTGCCTGACAGGCAGCCTGACGTGGGCCAGCGGCTGGCGGCGGGAGAGGGGATTCTCCCGCCGCATGGTTGGGTTAGACGGTGCGGAGGAAGCCGAGCAGGTGGTGGAAGTAGACCTCCTGGTCGTCCCAGAAGCACATGTGGCTGCCGCTGGGGCAGATGGCGGAGGTGGCGTTGGGCATGAGAGTGGCCATCTTCTTCATGTCCTCGGGGTCCATCTCGTCGTAGCGGGCGCCAATGGTGAGGGCGCGAACCTTGATCTCGTGCAGGCGGTCCCAGCGCTCCCAGTCCTTGAGGTTGCCGGTGACGACAAACTCGCTCTTGCCCTGCATCTGGTTGTAGATCTTCTGGTTCATACGGTTGAGGGCGCGAGTAAGGGGCTCGGGCCAGGGTTGGGTGCGGCAGAGCATCTTGGGATAGAGATCCTCCATCATGATCTTGTCGTACGCGGGGTTGTCGTAGTCCTGCTTGGCTTCGAGGGCATTGAGTTGCGCGAGCTTGTCTGGAGAAAGCAGGCTTTCCTTGAGCGCGGCCGTGCGCTTGAGATAGGCCTGGGTGCCGGCGGTCATGTCCGAGATGACGAGGCCGCGAAGGTGCTGTTGGTACTTTAGCGCGTACTCCATGGCGAGGATGCCGCCCCAGGAGTGGCCGAAGAGGACGAAGTGGTCGAGACCGAGGCCGCGGCGCACCTCTTCCACCTCTTCGGTGTAGCGGGCGAGATTCCACAGTGAGGGATCGTCGGGGACGTCGGAGTTTCCTACGCCGAGCTGATCGTAGTAGTACATCTCGATGCCGGCCTGGGGAAGGAAGGACTCCATGGCTTCGAGGTAGTCGTGAGGAACGCCGGGGCCGCCGTGGAGCAGGAGCACCTTGACCTTGCCGCTGCCGATCCTCTTGGTCCAGACCTTGTATTTGCCGCCGACAACGGGCAGCATGCGGATGCCGGCGGTGCGGATGCCGGAAGGATTGAGCGGTCTGCCGGTGGGGGAGAGGGCTTCGGGGAGTTGCTCAGCAACGGGAGCGGGAGTTGGATCGAGCCCCCGGGCTGCACTGACGGAGAGAGCAGCGAGGGCGGCGGTGCTGGAAACAAAAGTACGACGGTTCATAAATAGATCCTATGGTGAGTGGTTGTGGAGCGGAGGTTACGGTGTCGTTGCCATCAGTTTTCCTCGGCGGGACAAGAACCTGAGAGAGCATGGGACCCTCTTTCACTGCAGATAATTCAGGATGAAACGCGCGTGAGCAGTCTCGATTCGATCGCAGAGCACGTTCACTGATGGAGGAGTGACGAGCGGAAGCGCAGCGAGCAGGGGGAGCTCGGCTCCTGAACCAGCTAAAGCTCCAATTCCCAGGTCTGGTCGATCATGTCGGCCCCGAAGCGATGGGTGGCCTGCTCCTGCACAAGTTTGAATCCGGCCTGCTGGTAAATGTGCTGGGCGGCAGAAAGTAAATTTACGGTCCAAAGAATCACTCTCTTGTATCCTGCGGTTCGAGCAAAGCTGACACACTCCTGGACCAGCGCTTTTCCCAATCCTAAGCCACGTGCACTCGGCTCAACCAACAGCATGCGCAGCCGCGCTGTGGCGGCCTCGTCGCGATGCCTGACGAGAAAGACGCACCCCAGCCTCTCGCCATCACGTTCGGCGATCCAGCAGCGCTCGAGCCGGGGATCGTATTTCGTGATGAAATCCGCAGCCAGATTGGCCACAAGCGCCTCAAAGTGTTCGTCCCAGCCATGCTCTTTTGCATACAGCTCTGCATGCCGGCTGATCACCCAGCCCATATCACCGGGTCGGTTCTGGCGCAAAACATATGGCGATAGGGACCGCTCAGGCGCCATCGCATTCACGATGCCAGACATGGAATGGAGAAGAGAGCTGCGCTTACCTGGAGTAAGCTTTTCGAGAACCTGTTCAGCCTGCTGATTGGAACGCTCATTCAACTCATCGAAGAGCGCCTTCCCCTTCGAGGTCAGCTTGAGTTCCATCTGGCGAGCATCGCTTTCAGACACCGTCTTTCGAATCAGGGCTGCGTTCTCAAATTTGCGCAAGATGCGGCTTAGATAACCGGCATCAAGGCTCAACTCATCTGCGATCTCTCGCGCCAAGATCCCTTGATGCATCGCGAGTTCGTACAGCACGCGGGCTTCGGTCAGCGAGTATTCGCTATTGAGCAGCCCCTCAGGGAGGGTGCCGATCATATGGGTATAAAAGCGGTTGAAACTTCGGAAGCGATCTACATCGCTGTTCTGGGCCGGAGGGGGAATGACAGCAGGCATCACGTTGATCTCTCTGTCAATTACTATAGTTGACTCAGTCAACTTGTCAACCTCGGCGAGTACTACGCCACTCTCCAACCTTCTGCAATCCTCATTGCGCAACCACATTTGTCATCCGCTGCTACTCGCTCTCTGCCGCTTCGGGCCGGGCGTCGGCCCTGGAGGCGAATGGGGTGGAGCCGTGCTGCTCGTTGTTGAGAATGCTCGGCTGAGAAAGCGGGCGCTCTACGGCATGCTTTCCGGACAAGTTTTGGATCTGCCTGGATGGGAATCGGCAGAAGACCTTCGCGAGCGGAAGCAAAGCGAACCATCAATGCGGCGGTTGATGGGTTCTTGAACGGGTATGGAGGACTAACAAGAACTGAGTTCAGGCGAGCGCTCTCTTACAATTGCGTCGACAGCGACCCTCATGGTTTGAGGATGCGCTGTATCCATTGCGGCAGTTGATATCTCCCAGGCCACCGGGAATTGGTAGCGTTCCGTTCTCAGTTGGTGAGAACAGGCGTGGGTGTTGAAAAAGTCAGATTTGGGACGAAGTCAAAGCGACGTCGCGTTAGGATGCCCTAAGCGATTGTAGGGAAGGGCTGACCATCTCCCCCACAATCGCCGTTCTCATGAATATCGAGTTTATTGACAGCTACAGGCCGAGTCACTCGGTGAGCTCTCAACAGACACCTTCTGGCGTTCTGGTTGGATTGTCGGCAACCAGGAAGTTGGACTTCGTCAAGCAAACCGTACTCGAATCTGAGAATGATCTTAGAGGTGATACATGGCAGCTATCACCCGATAAATAGGAAGTATTGGACGGGATGATGGACCGCGCCTAACGTCGGCCTATCGCGACTGCAATCCGGGTCGCTGGAGGTGCTGATGTCCCGCAGCATACGAATCATCCTTCCCCAGAAGACAGCCGAGGCATTTCGGAGGTGGATGCGTCTGTCCATCCCTCTCGCCGCCGTATGTCTCTTCCTTCCCCTCGCAGCCTATGCGCAGTCTGGGAGCCCGTTCGATAGCGGCTTCACGAACCTGCAAACCCTGTTCACCGGAACCGTCGCCAAGGTTGCATCGCTGATCGCCATAGTGATCGGTGGCTACGGCTTCGCGCATGGCGAACCCGGAGCCAAGAAAGCCCTCGCCGGTGTTGCCGCCGGAACGGGGATCGCCGTTCTCGCCACCAACGTTCTGAGCTGGCTTTGGGGCGGCTAAACCACCGTCTCCACTCTCCTGCTTACATCACCAATCTCAACCTGCGAGGGGCTTATGTCCGAACAACAGAATCGGAAGCGTCGCACAAATCGCGTCTTCAAGAGCTTGCATAAGCCCCTCACCTATCTCGGTGTGGAACGGACACTGTTTTACTTCGTCTGCGTTGGCGCTGTGGGAGCGTTCAATCTGTTCAACAGCATACTGGCCGGGATTGGCGTCTTCATTTGCGGATTCGTGTTCGGTCATTGGGTGACGACTAGCGATCCCGCGTTCCTTCGCATCCTGGCAAAGTCCGAGAAATACAAGTTGCGGTACGACAGTGCAAAGCAAGTCGTCCCGCGTGTGGAGGTGGTGTGATGCTGCGACTGAATCGAGTCATCAAGCCATGGAAAGAGAGCGCTGCTCTCAACGACCACATCAACCTCTATGGGTTCTGGAATCAAACGACTTTCCTTACGAAGTCGGGCGACCTCGGAGTAGTCCTGCAGGTTCAAGGTGTGGACTACGAAAGCCTTGATGGAGCGGAGCAGGAGTACGCCGTGAAGCGGCTCGAAGCTGCGCTCAAAGCCTTCGGCTCTGGGTTCCATATCTATCAATACCTGTTCAAGTCGAACCGGCCAGAGATTCCATTCGACACCTACGACGATCCCGTCGTCGAGGCCGCTATCGACCAACGCCGCCGTTTCTTCGAGTCGAAGCGAGATGACCTCTATCAGGTCGAGATCTTTTATGTGGTGCTGCTGGAGGGTGCGAGATCGAAGCAAGGTATCGGGACGGCCCTTGCTCGTCTCTTCACCGATCCCGCTGGAGCCGTAGGCGAACTCCGCGCTCAGTTCACCAATAATGCCATGAAAACGCTCTTGCGGACGCAGATCGAAGCCGATCATGCTCGGCTTGACCAGCGCGTCCAGGCGTTCACTAGGCAGCTTGCGGACTTCGTTCAGATTACGGTTCTCGACCAGCAGGGGCAGTTCACGTTCCTGCGTCGTCTACTCAACTATGACGCTACGCGCATTGCGGGCAGACCGCAGAGCACTCAGTTCCTCGACTATCAGGTCGTCAACTCCAACATCGAAGCCGAACGCGATCATCTGCGTGTGGGCGACCACTTCGTTCGCGTGATGACAATGAAGGAGGCCATCACGGAGACACGGCCATTGGTGCTGGATTCGTTGCTCAAGATTGCGGGCAACTTTATGGTCTGCACCGAGTGGACACCGATGACGGTTGCCAAGGCGCGCAAGGAAGTTACTAAGCGCCGCCGCCACTTCAATATGTCGAAGACGGGCTTTGTGTCGCAGATGGGGAATGACGTGGCGAAGGCTAACCCCCGTGATGTCATGGTAGATGAATCGAAGCAGGCGGATATAGAGAATCTGGGCGACTGCCTCCGAGCTCTCGGAGATGGCCAATCGTTGGGTGACTTCTCTCTTTCCATCGTTGTGTATGGAGGTTCCAAGGCACAGCTCGATCAGCTCATCGGCGAGTTCACCAGTGTCTTTACTAACGCAGACGGCAACCTCTACGCCGAGACCTACAACCAGCTCAATGCGTACTTCGCCACTGTTCCCGGCAACTACGCGCTCAATCTCCGCAAACTGTACCTGCTCAATAGCAACTATGCCGACCTGAGCTTCCTGTTTACGATCCTGCCGGGGGAGAAGACGAACGCGCATCTCGGCACGGAGTATCTTGCAGTCCTTGAGACGGACAACAGTACGCCGTACTTCTTCAACCTGCATAACGGTGAAGTTGCTCACACGCTCATCCTAGGAATGACCGGCTCGGGCAAATCGTACCTGGCTAATTTCGTGTTGCAAAACGGCCAGAAGTACGCGCCATTGACGTTCATCTTCGACATCGGTGGCAGCTTCCAATCGCTGACGACGATCTTCGGTGGGTCGTATCTCAACGTCGGCCAGGACAGCAGGAACT
The DNA here is from genome assembly GCF_004217555.1 of Edaphobacter modestus. Taxonomy (GTDB): domain Bacteria; phylum Acidobacteriota; class Terriglobia; order Terriglobales; family Acidobacteriaceae; genus Edaphobacter; species Edaphobacter modestus. Next base: position 2,166,865 of record NZ_SHKW01000001.1, on the reverse strand, counting down.
TCACCATCAACCCATTCTCTCTGCTGCCCACGAAGGAGAATATGCAGTTTCTCTTCAGCTTCTTTCGCGTGCTGATCGAGGGCAACGACCAGCGTTACCGGCTGGACTTCAAGGAAGAGCGTAGACTGTGGGACGCGATCGAGCGGGTGTATGTTCTGGAGTCCGGTCAGCGAACCATATCGAATTTCGTGAACATCATCGGCGAGTTGAAAGAACGGCTGCATCGCTGGACCAAGGGCGGGCAGTATGGGTTTCTCTTCGACAATGTGGCCGACACACTTTCGTTCAGCCGCTTCCAGACCTTCAACTTCGCCGGCTGGGGTGATGCTCCCGATGTTCTGGAGCCGTTGCTGTTCTATGTCCTGCACCGGGCTAGCAATGAGATTGCCGACCCAAAGAAGCTCGCTACCTTCAAGATGTTCCTGCTTGATGAGGCATGGCTGTTCATTAAGAACGAAACCATCCGGAGCTACATCGTCCAGGGACAAAAAACTTGGCGCAAACATAATGCTGCGATGATCCTCGCCACGCAGTCCATCAAGGAGCTTGAAGAGTCGGGGATGCTCCAGATTGTTTCCGAAAGCTGCCCGACGAAAATCTTCCTTGCGAACCCTGAGATGGACCGCGATCTCTACCGGGAAGCATTCCATTTGAACGATACCGAGCTTGAGTTGATCGCGGGGCTTGTCCCTCCAGGACAGATGCTCATTCGTAAGGCGCAGTCCAGCAAAAAGGTTCAGTTGAACGTCGATTCCGTCTCGCACTGGACGGCGACGAACAACGCCCGCGACAACCTCAAGAAGCGTGAATACTTCGAGCAATTCGGTATCGCCGAAGGGCTCCGCAAACTCGCCGAAGACCATCCGTTCCGACCCCGCACTCTGGCCGTCTCATCTGCCACCAACCGATAAGGAGGTTCGTCATGCTTCGTATCTTTATCTCTGTCGTCCTTGCTCTATCGTCAGTTGCCGCCATCGCCCAGGATGTTTCAGCCCGCACTGTGCAGTATCACTCGCAGGACATCGTCCCGATTCACGCCAAGCTCAAGTACGCGACACTGATTCAGGTTCCGCCCACCGAGAAGATCATGGAGGCGGCGACCGGCGACAGGGACTTCTGGGTCGTCGACGTAGTCGGCAACTTCTGCTTCGTTCATCCGGCGAAGGCTGGTATCAGTTCCAACCTTAATCTAATCACCGACAAGGGCAACATCTATTCGTTCACCTTGCAGGACGTGTCCGGTACTGCGGAAGCGCCCGACTTGAAGGTGTTGATCCAGCCTGCTGATAAGTCTTCCATTGTCGCTTCGTCCGGCCCTGCACAGTATGTCCCCGCCGCTCAACTGGAACAGACGAAGCAGCAGGTCGAAGCCCTGCAGTCACACGTCACCCAGGCCGTGGATGAGTACAAGAGCGCCTATCCGATGCAATTGAAGTTCGACTATGCGTACAAGGCGAACGAGGCCCCGTTCGATATTCAGTCGATCTATCACGACGACAAGTTCACCTACATCAAGACGAATGCCCCGGAGAAGTTCTCGGTCTACGAGATGAAGGACGGTAAACCGAACCTCATCACCTACGATCTCCGCGACGGGACGTACATCATCCCGAAGGTGATGGATTCTGGGTACGTCGAACTGGGCAAGAAGCGCATGGACTTCACACGCAAGGGCTAATTCAGGGCTTTAAGAGGAGCGTTCAATATGGCAGAGCAGACCGACGATCCGCAAATTCAGGGCCAGCCCCATGCCGAGCCGGGGTTGTCGAAGAACGCCTTCGTGCCCAGAGGCGTTCTCCAGAAGAACATCAAGTTGTTTGTCTATCTCGGCGCAGCCTTGCTTGTGATCCTAGCTGCCCTTGCCAGTTCGCACACCGAAACAACGCCCGCGCAACAAGCAGCGGCACGGCATGAACCTCCGCAACCGAACTTGCAGGACAACACGGATAACAACGTGCAGGACTTGAAGAACCAGCTTGCCGCCGAGCGGCAGAAGCAGGCTAACCAGGCGGCGGCAGCGCAAGCAGCTGGGACCGACCCCGCGTTTTCAAACGCGACGCCCGCACAGCGTGCCGCTGCCGCCGGGTACAGCACGAACGGCCAGAGTATCCCGTGCGTCCCCGGACAAACTTGTCCGCCACAGGGGTACAGCCAACAGGCAGGCGGAGTCCAGTCGCAGATGACCCCTGAGCAGGAAGCGGCTCAGCAACTCGCGGTGAAAGAGCGGGAGAAGGCGTTCGAGTCGCGATTCTCATCGAATCTCGCCTACTCGCGCCCAGCCGATCCGCCGCCGCAACGCGCCGAAGAAGAGCGCTGGAGTGCTATGCCGACCGGCTATGCCCCGGGTGCTCAGCAACAGGAAAGCAGCTTGCTTGCTCCCCGTGGAGCAGGTGAGCAACGGACGAGCCAGATGGGACAGGCGTCGATCAAGCATGGCCCGGAGGTTAATATCGACTCAGCCATCGGCCAAGCCTATGTGATTTATGAAGGGCTGACGATGGACACGGTTTTGATGAATCGGTTGGATGGTGATGCCGTTGGCCCCGTGAAGGTGCTTGTCTCGAATGCCGTGTACTCGCACGATCACCAGCACGTCCTTATCCCTGACGGGACGATCGTGCTGGGTGAAGCGAAGAAGATTGGCTCGTCAGGCTTCGGCCAGCAACGCCGAATGTCCGTAACCTTCCACCGGATGATTATGCCAGATGGTTATTCCGTGGACCTCGACCAGTTCCACGGTCTCGACCAGATCGGCGAGGAGGGTTTGAAAGATAAGGTCAATAACCACTACCTAGAGATCTTTGGAACTTCAATTGCCCTAGGCGTCATCGCCGGAGCTGGCGTAATTACCCAGGGCGGCGGCACCATCTCTACCAGCGGCTCACAGGCATTCACCACTGGGGCCGCCGGCAGCGTGTCTCAGTCGGCAACCAGTATTCTTGACCGCTTCATTCAGATTCCGCCAACGATAACCATCCGCGAGGGCCATCGCATCAAAGTTTACTTTACGCAGGATATGTTGCTGCCTGCGTACAGCAACCACACGATAGCCCAATCGTTCTAGGAGGATGTCTATGCAGAGAAAGTTCATTGTCGCTGCCATCGCTGTTGCCGTATTCGGCCTGAACGGATGTGAGAGTCATCAAGCTAAGGTTGATGCACTTCAGAAAGAGTACGACCAATTAGCTAGTCAGTTTCATCAAGACTGTTCCGCCGAATATCTGACAATACCGCCAACAGTAAGCCAGAAATGCACGGAAGAAGATAAGAAAGTTAAGGAAGCATGGCAGCGACTCCAGGCGGAACACGCCAAGCAATAACCCAGAGGAGAAGATTTATGAAGACGCTCTTTATTACGGCCCTCGCAATGGCAACAGCCGTACCGATAGCACACGCTCAGTTCGGATCCGGCATCGTCTACGATCCGGCACAGTCAGCCCACGCAGCCCAACAGATACTCCAAGCGAATCAGATTTATACAACCACGCTCAAGACCACACAGAACGTGATTGGAGCCTACAACCTCGCGCAACGCATGGCGAACCTCCCGCAGTCGCTCTATATGTCATATAGCAATTTAGGACGCCAGCAGTGGATCACACTCACGCAGCCTGCAAATACCTACGGAAATTCTTTAGCGTGGATGAATGCGGCTTCTACCGGATATGGCGCATCGTCGGCGAACCAGACCGCAAGTGTGCAACGTACCAGCCAGATTTCTGGATACAGCTCGCTCAGTCTGCAAGGGCAACAGGCGGTTGCCACCCAAGGTGCCACCGTCGATCTCTCAGATGCGGCAAACGCGACGAGTCTACAGACGGTTGGCTCAATACGGGCGAACTCCATCCAGCGCGAAGCCGATATCAGCCAACTTGAAGCTGCGAGTCACTCTGCCGATCCAGCCCAGCATACCGAGATGGCAACGCTACAGCGCATCAACCAAGCACTATTGATTGAGTTGAGAACACAGCAGGAGACTAACCAGATGATCCAAGCTCAAGCATTGCAGCAGATGGTTGGACGGAAGGTGCAGCAAGACAATCTAAAATCGCTTTTCCTGCTTGGGAACAGTTATCAGCAAATATTCAATACCGTTACACCGCAGCAGACAAGCGCGGGTACGCAGTGGGCGTTCCACTATTGATCCAAGGGAGAGGCGGGCATGGATTTCCTCATACTCATTAAAAACGGATGCGACAATCTGACAGCAACGGTCGCTCCCTCCGTAGACTCTCTGGGAGTGCATATGGTGCTGTCCCTCGCCACCATCATGCTCGTCTGGTTTGGAGTGCAGGAGGCGCTCGCCTCTGCCCAGGGTGGTCCTGGGTTCAATCTGGGGAAGTTTCTGAACTTTTTTCTACTGATTACCTTCGCTTACTGCTTCGTCAAGTTCTACGATGGCTCCATACCCGGTATCGGCTATTCGCTCAAGGGCTTCATTAGCGGTGGCACGAGTAACCTCGTCGATTACATTGGCCACGACTCGACGCAGGAGGTGCAGACTACCATTCGCACCGCATTGGCGCAGGCCGGAAATCTCTCTCCATCGTTCACCGAGCCGTATAAACTCCTCTGTACTTATACCGTACAAATCATTCTTAGCGTTCTGACCGCACTCATCGCCGTCATCATCGCCTACGGAGCAATTGGGGCGACGATCATCGGATTGCTTGGCCCTGTATTCATACCTTGGATGGTCTTCGACAAGACCGAGTTCCTGTTCTGGGGTTGGCTAAGAGCGTTTCTCAGTTTTGAGTTCTACAAGGTCGTAGCTGCAGCCACTATGAGCGTGATGAGCCATCTGCTGATTACCTATCTCACCAGCGGAGCGATGAACCTCAATAGCCCGGAAAAGCTGGTTACTCTCATGCCGGCTTTGCTCATGCTGTGCTTCGTTGCTGGTTTCATTCTGCTCAAGATTCCCGCTATGACCGCCTCGCTCTTCTCCGGCCACACTGGCGGACATGATGCTGGCATGGGAATGATGACAGGGATGGTAACTGCGGGACTGTTGAAGTAAACGGAGGATGAATATGGCGACAGCAATAAAAGCGTCTCCCGAGATCACTCGTGCAGCGGAACGCTATCTAGAGCAGTACGGTGATCCGTTGGTGATGAATACCTATCTGAAGGTGACGATTGTCGTTCTGTTGGTCGTCTGCCTCTCGCTTGCCGTGCTCGTCTTCAAGAGTCAGAAAGCCCTTGCGGGGATCCACCCATTGATCGTTCGTATCAACGATGTGGGACGTGCGGAAGCGATCGACTATCGCAACTTCCAGTACCGGCCCCAGGAGGCCGAAAACAAGTATTATCTGACCCGCTGGGCCGAACTGTACTTCAGCCGCAACCGCTTCACCATCGAGCGCGATCAAACCAGCGCTCTCTACTTCCTCAATGGTGACGTTCAGCGTGCCGTGATTGAGAAGGAACGAAACGACAACATCATCCTGACTTATCGGAACGACAGCACTCTTCCTTATGTCGATATAGAAGTGAAGAGCGTCGTCCTTGACGACCTCCGGCAGTCGCCCTATGCGGCACGGATCGAGTTCGAGAAGGTGTTCACGAACCCGGCGGATCATACCGAACTCAAACGGGAGCGATGGACAGCCAGCGTGACCTATGTCTTCCGAGAGAACGTGAAGAACAACGAGCTGGCCGTTGACCCTCTTGGGTTGACCATCGTGCGCTTCCGGGCCGACCAGGCGTTCAGCTAAGAATTTATCGACTTTCCCAGAGGCTTCGAGATGCCCAAAATTGCTGCCAATCCGGCTGCTTCACCCCCCCCTGTGCCTATGCAGGTGTTCGCGACGAACCAAGGCCAGAAACCATGCAATGAAGGTGGCGAAGGGTCATCCTTCCGCAGAGTTCTTGGCCGCTCGAATGACGTTGCAGTTTCGGCAAACTTCCGCAGCCAGAACGCAGATGAGAACTATGTTCCCGCATGTGTCTGCCCGTTTTCTATCCCGCCTTTTGCACGGTCACTGCTTCGGGGCCCCATCCGGCGCCCTGCGGCAGCTCGCTCTTCTGCTTCGGCTACGCCGCCCTACGGGTTACGGTTTCCGTTCCGGAGCCTCCGTAAATGCAGAGCTTCGGCACTTGGGAGCCGGGCCCACTTCGCTATTTAGTGACCCGAGCAAGTTCGGGAAATTCAACAAACGGAGACACGACCATGTACCAGAACAAAGTAACCCTCATCGGCTTCCTCGGCAACGACGCAGAAGTTCGCGCCAACAACGACCGCACCTTCACAACCCTCTCGCTGGCAACCAAGTCCTCATACAAGAAGGATGGCAAGTACATCTCCCACACCGAATGGCACCGTTGCATCGTCTTCGGCAAACTCTCGGAGTTCGCCAAGACGCTCACCAAGGGCGCACATATCCAGGTCGAAGGCGAGTTGCGGAGTCGGGAGTACGACAGCAAGAAGACGGAAACCAAGCAGCGCATCTGGGAGATCAAGGTCGATTCAATCCTGAAGCTCGACCGCGCAGAGAAGGCCAGCCCGGAAGAGCAGGAGCAGCACGACCTAACCCTTGAGGAAGAGGCCGCATAGGCCGCTTGTTCTTTACCCCCGGAAGCCTGGCTACACGCTGGGCTTCCATCTCTGTGAGGACCCGCTATGAGTTTCGAGTTGATTCTTCCATTTCTTCGCCCCATAGAGCCGCTGTTGTTGGACGACAGCGTCAGCGAGATCATGGGCAATCCCGACTCCTCATGGTGGTATGAGCGCGATGGGATTATGCGAAGAGAAGAGACGGTTTCTTTCGACGCCGGCAGGCTTCGCACCGGCCTCGAAGTCATCGCCAACCAGCTTGGCAAGAGGCTCGACGAAGACAACCCCGTCCTCCACGCGCAGCTCCCTGACGGGAGCAGGCTTGCGGCCGTCATTCCTCCGGTCGTGCGGCCTTCGCCCGCGCTCATCGTTCGGAAGTTCCCCAGCCGTCATTACACGGTCGATGACCTGATCGCTCGCGGCACGCTGACGCAGCCGCTCTCTAAACTGCTTTCAGAGTACATTCGCAACGGGAAGACCGTGCTCATCAGCGGCGGAACTTCTACTGGCAAGACGACCATCCTCCGTGTACTTGCGAACGCCATCCCTGAGGATCAGCGCATCGTTGTCATCGAAGATACGTCGGAGCTTCATATTCGCAAACCGAACATGCTGGCGGTTGAGTGCCAGACTGATACGTTCAAGGCAAGCATCTCTTTCGATGACCTTCTCAAGTCCGCTCTCCGCTGGAGACCGGACCGAATCATCCTTGGCGAAGTGCGCGGTATGGAGGCGCGGACGCTGCTCGATTCGCTCAACACTGGCCATGCCGGTTCGCTTGCTACGATCCATGCGAACTCCGCTGAGAAGGCTCTGCATCGTTTCGCCAATCTCGTCATGCGGAATCACGCGCAGACGACCTTCTCCGACACCGAGGCAGAGATCGCAGAAGCGGTCGATTTCGTTATCCATGTCGAGCGGCAGCCAGGTCGCCGCGTCATCCGCGAAGTGCTGGCGCTTCGCGGGTACGACCGTGACGCAAAGCGCTTCCTTATCGAGCCGGTCTTCGAGGTTCAGCCATGAAGACAATTGCCAACGACTTCCTCACCCGTTGCTTCGCTCCGAGTGAGACGATTGCGCTCCTGCTTCGCCGCGAATCTGCGGCTTCTACACTCCAGCGGATCGTTCTTCTGGAGCGTGCTCTAGCGCCTCGTTACCTCGGCTGGCTTGCTCATCAGAATACGGAAGGCTTCAACATCTATGTCGCTGCCAATCCGCTCCGCTCTGGCAGCCGGAGGCGTACCAAAGAGAACATCGCCGCCATTCGCCACCTATATATAGATATCGACGGAAACGGGGAGGCCCGACTCGCTGCGCTTCGGGCCTCTAATCTAGTACCGACGCCAACGGCTATTCTCTCTACCTCAAGTGGCAAGTATCAGGTGCTTTGGCGGGTCGAAGGCTTCGACTTCGACGTCCAAGAGGCCACGCTCAAGCTGATTGCTATCGCCTTCGGCGGCGATCCCGCCTGCACGGATTGCAACCGTGTCCTTCGCTTACCAGGATTTGCGAATTGCAAGTATGATCCCTCGCAAACGGTGACTATCGAATACCTCTCCCACGCCACATGGAAACCAGAGGACTTCCGCCTGCACGTTCCGCCAGAGGCCGCCGTACTACCTCGCCCGACCGTGCATCACATTCGTCCCGATATGCCGACCGCTTCCGAGCACGATTGGACCTGGGTTGTGGATGAGCTTGCCCACGGCACGGACGCGGTGATGCTGACGGATCTGCTCGCTTTACGTCGCGAAGATAAGCCCAATCCCCGGTATTACGCGCAACGGACGGTCGATATGGCTTCCGCTCGTCTTTGGCTGCTGGAAGGCACAACCGTATCGGATGTCGTCGCGATGCTTGAAAGCCGCCGCCGTTGCGAGATCCCCGCCGAACATTGCTGCGCTCGTGCGCGGGAGATTGCAGCCACCGCGCAGCGGATGATTGGCCGCAGAAAGTTTGCTTAAACCCCACCTCAAAGGAGAACCAATATGCCGTTACTTGAAGTCACCCAATCCCGTCAGATCAGCGCTTCCGTCCGGTTGGACGAAGCAACTGCGGCCCAGGTCGATCAGTACGCCACCTTCATCCACGCATCGGCGGATGACGTAGTAAATAAGGCTCTCAACTATGTCTTTGTGAAGGACCGTGACTTCCAGGACTTTTTGAAGAGTCCGCAGGCGAAGCAAGTTTCCTCCACCCTTCGCATCCGTAAAGCTCCTGCGAATGATGCTCCCGAGCAGCCCGTGAAGAAGCCTGTTGCGGCTGTTGAAGCTGTCGATTCTGCACGGGTGTCGAAGGCATGATCCGGCATGCAATTCCGGGATGGAGCAAGAACGGTGCTCCGCACCGGAAGAATGTTGACACTCCATCCCTTGAAGGGTTGGCGTTCGCTACCAAACGATAGCGTCCGCTACCGGAGACAGAATGAGCAACTTACCAAGCTGCGATAGCACCCGCTACCTTTCGGTATCGTCCGCTATCGCTTCCTGAGCGAGGAAATCATGGCTGGAAATAGCGCACTCGCAGAACAGAACGAAGAGGTTTGCCGCCCCTCTCTAAAGAGCCGACAGATCGGTGTCCGCGTCACGGAGATGGAATACGCCACGCTCGAAAGAGAGGCATGGCGGACGGGGCACAAGGTCGGCGATTGGGCGCGAGAGCAGTTGCTGGAGCGAATGAAGCGGGCGGAGGACGACCGCATCTCCGCCCATGTATTCACCGAGCTTGTCGGCCTGCAAATGCTGCTCATGGGCGGCTTCTCCCATTTGCTGCAGGGCCAGACATTGACGGCGGAACAGTGTCAGGAGCTTGCGAAGAATGTGCAGTCCGGCAAAGCCAAACGTGCCAAGGAACTGCTCGCTCAGCGCCTGAAACAGGAGGACAGATAGTCATGGCAAACGTCGAGAAGTGGGGCAGAAAAGAATCCATCATCTGGCCGCCGCGCGGCTTTTACAACACCTATGGGGCGATCTTTATAGGACTCGTCCTCATGGGCTTCCTGATCTACCTGCGCTTTCAGTTTGGGATGAAGCCGCTTGAGCGTTACTACCTTCTGTACTATGTCCGCTCCGTCGCCAGCATCCGGCCCACGGCGAAGTATCAGCTTCTCTTCGTGAGCAATGGAAAGCAGTCTCGCTTTGCGAGTCTTGCTGATACCGAGGCTGGGTCTACGGCCCAGCCCGACGGGAAGCCCATTGCCCTCCAGGTCTCCAAGCTGGCGAGTCAACAAGGGTACGACCGGATATGGCGCGAGCCTGGACGGATGTATGTGAACAAGCCACTGCACACCTTCTTCTCACAGCAGGTCTACAGCGGCTACGATCTCTGGCAGTTATTTTCCACGCAGATCTATTTCGGTGGAATCGCCATCGTCCTTATACTCCCGTTTGCTCTCCCGAAGGACGTCAAGCATCGCAAGGAACTACGCTATGGGCGACGTTTGAAGGGGCCGAATCTTGTCACAGCCAAGGAGTTCAATGTTGCCATCCAAGGCGACGGCATCGGCATCAAGACGGACGATATGGACGAGCTGCTGTGCATTCCGGCACTGGCGGAGAACCAACACATCCTTGTCATTGGAGACACCGGCTCCGGCAAGTCGAGCTGCATTCGGCAGTTGGCGTTTCGCATCCAGGAGCGTGGCGAATGTGCCGTCATCTTCGATCCGGCAGGTGAGTTCATCCGCCAGTTTTACAACGAGAAGCGACACGATGTAGTGCTCAATCCCCTTGACGAGAGGATGCCGTATTGGAATCCGGCAGAGGAGGTGGATGACGAGGCGGAGGCCCTGACTCTTGCAACTTCGTTCTACCAGCCCGACAAAATCCCCAACCAGTTCTTCGTTGAGAGCCCGCAGAAAATCTTTGCCTACCTGATTAGCCGCGAACCAAAACCGACGCCAGAAGATTTGATCGAATGGATGGCAAGCAAGGACAAGATCGAAGCACGGCTTGAAGACACGGAGCATTCGATTCTCGTCGATCGGACGGCGGGCCCACAGCGCGTCGGCGTCCTGAGTTCGCTCAATAAGATTGCGACGACTCTGAGGATGCTCCCGACACTTAAGGAAGCCGGGAATCGTCAGTGGAACGCGAGATCATGGTGTGAGAATCGGGACGGCTGGATATTCTTGACCTCCACCGTCCAGACGCACGAAGCCATTAGACCCCTGCATTGCGTGTGGCTGGATATGCTCATCCTGCATTTGCTGGGAATGCGGAACAAAGACCAGAAACGTGTCTGGTTTTTCATTGATGAGATGGCCAGCTTGCAGCGGCTTCCCCAGTTGCATACAGCCTTGACGCAGAATCGGAAATGCGAAAATCCCATCGTGCTCGGCTTTCAGGGACGCAGCCAACTTGAGACTCGCTACGGTCACGATGCGGAGGCGATGCTGTCGCAGCCCGCGACCAAGATTTTCTTCAGGACGGATGAACCAGAGGCGGCGAAATGGATCTCCGACAACCTTGGCGAGATAGAAATTGAGCGGCTTAAGGAAACCCACTACGACGGCAGCCGCGCTGGGAAGAACTTCACGTTGGAACGCCTCAGAGAAGCGATGGTCATGCCATCTGAGATCCAGGGTCTTCCCGATCTGAATGCGTTTCTCAAGTACGGCAACCACATCGCCCGCTTCTCCATGCCGTTCGTGAAGCTCGATGACAAGTTCGATGACTTCCTTCCGCGCAAGAAGCGCAAGATCGATCCGGCGAAACCACCGACAACGTCCACATCGAAGGCTAAAGAAGCCTCCCCGGAGACTGATATCGAGCCATCTGCGGACGATCTCGGAATGCAGGTGTCGTAACCGCTATGCTGACCATCTCCAAAGCACTTTCGGCTGGACAAGCGCAGTCCTATCACGCCAAGGAGTTCACTGCGAAGGAGCAGAGCTATTGGGCGCAGGGGAACACTGTGCAGGGGGAATGGCAGGGACGCTTAGCGGAGCAATATGGTCTAACCGGAGCGGTCAGCGCAGAGGACTTCGCAAAGTTGAGCCAGGGCCAGCATCCGCAGACAGAGGACCAGCTTGTCCGTCACAGGACAGCCTACGAGTACGAGGATGATCGAGGGAAAGCGGTCAAGGCAATGGAGCACCGAGCCGGCTGGGACGCTACCTTTTCCGCCCCCAAATCTGTTTCACTGACGGCCCTCGTGGGTGGCGATGACCGTGTTCGTGAAGCGCATCGTGAGAGTGTGCGTGTCGCCTTGGACCAGTTGGAGCACTACACTCAAGCGCGGATCGGCGGCAATCATCCAGCGGAGACAACGGGTAAGTTCATTGCCGCCAAGTTCGAGCACGACACCGCACGGCCCGTCGATGGCTATGCCGCGCCGCAGCTCCATACCCATGCCGTGATCTTCAACGTGACCGAGCGCGAAGATGGTCAGAGCCGTGCTCTTCAGGAACGGGCGCTCTTCCAATCCCAGCAATTTACGACGGCGGTCTATCAATCGGAATTGGCCTACCGCTTGACGCGGATGGGCTATGAACTGGAGCCGGGAAGAAGCGGAGCGCCGGAGATCAAGGGATACACACAGGAGTATCTTGACGCTTCCAGTCCTCGCAGTCAGCAGATTCGGGAGTATCTGGAATCGACCGGGCGCAATAGCAAGGAGGCGGCTGAGATCGCCGCCCACTCCACGCGGGATCGTAAGGAGATACTTACGCCGCAGGAAGTTCTCGCCGCCCACCGGCAGCTCGGGGCGGACTTCGGCAATCAGGCCGACGCGGTTGTCCATGCAGCCCGCGAACGCGCCCTGCATTTGGATCCGCTTAGCAACGGTACGCTGAGGGCTCAGGAGGCCGTTACGTTCGCCCGAGATAAGAACTTTGAGCGCGAGGCGGTCGTGGACGAGCGCCTCCTGATGCGTGATGCGCTTCGCAGAGGAATGGGCGAAGCGCCCTATGCGCTCGTGCGCGACAATCTCGAATCGCGTCATGCTGCTGGGGAGTTCTCCACCATTGACGGTAGTCCTCATCAAACAGGCCGACAGCTCACAACGGCCCAGGCCATAGCTGCCGAGAATGACATCGTTCGCCAGATGCGAAATGGACAGAACCAAGTCGAACCGATGCTGTCGATTAGGGACGCGCTTGCCCTGACGGAGCGGCACGCTCACCTCAATCCCGGACAGCAGGAGGTCATCAAAGAAGTGCTGACCTCCCACGACAGGGTACAGGGAATTCAGGGAGTCGCAGGGGCCGGTAAAACGACCGCGCTTGAGGTCGTCCGAGCGGGGGCGGAGTTCTCCGGGTATCAGGTCGAAGGTTTCGCGCCGACCTCCCGCGCTGCCAAGCAGCTTGAGGAGGCCGGCATTCATTCGGGGACGTTGCAGGGCTTTCTCGCACGGGGACAGCAAGAACAGGAAATGCCAGAGAAGTGGCTGTACTTCGTGGACGAATCGAGCCTCGCCAGCACCAACCAGATGCGCGATTTTCTGAGCCGTCTTGGCCCACAGGATCGCGTCATCCTTATAGGAGATACACGCCAGCACCAGGCGGTCGAGGCTGGCCGTCCGTTCCAGCAGTTGCAGGAGGCCGGGATGAATACCGCGAAACTTAACCAGATCGTGCGTCAGAAAGATCCGGAGCTGAAGACCGCCGTGGAACAGCTTGCCGTGGGTAATGTGGCTGGCGGTATAGAAGCGTTGACGAGACAAGGCCGAGTGCAGGAAATCGGGGATCCGCGAGAACGAGTTCAGGCCATTGCCAAGGACTATGCGAAGCACCCAGAGAACACCCTGGTTGTTTCGCCGGACAACGCCTCGCGCCGCGAATTGAACCAAGCCGTGCGACAGGAATTACGAACCAAGGGTGTTGTCGATACGGTCGATCATGCCTTGCGCGTGCTCATTCCGCGCCAGGACCTGACAGGCGCTGATCGGCAGTGGGCCGAGCGCTACAACCCGGACGATATCCTGCGCTACTCGCGCGGGAGTGCGGTGCTCGATATAGAGGGCGGCAGCTACGCGCGCGTCGTCTTCACAAACCCAAAGGAGAATCTTGTTACCGTAGAGAAAGACTCCGGTGAACAAGCTGCTTATGACCCCAAGCGTCTCGCAGGTGTCAGTGTGTACCGAGAGATCGAGAGGGACTTCGCCGTGGGCGACCGTATTCAGTTCACGGCTCCCGACAAGGAACTGGGCGTCTCGAATCGTGAATTGGGCACCATCAAGCAGATTGCCGAAGGCCTAATCTCCGTCTCTCTCGATAGCGGCAAGTCGGTTGACTTCGACCCGTCTTCCAGCCGCCACTTCGATCATGGCTATGCGGTCACAAGCCACAGCTCCCAAGGCCTTACCGCAGATCGAGTGCTCGTCAACATTGACACTTCCAGCCACCCGGACCTCATTAACTCGCGCTTCGCTTATGTCTCGGTCTCGCGCGCGCGGTTCGACGCTGAGATTTACACGAACGATGCATCGAGCCTGACCAAGAACCTGAGCAACGACATCTCCAAATCGTCAGCGATTGAATTTACCCATGTCAACGCCCCGTCTCAGGGCCTCTCTATATAGACTCAATGGAATCCGGACTTAAGCACGATTCCACAGCGGATCTTTACGCGAATAAAGGGTACGAAGTGCTTCACCTTTGTAGTCATACCTCCCGCCCGAAGTCAGAACGCTGCAGCTTGAATCAGCCAAGTGAAGTAGATCGTATGCAAGACGGGACTATCAAAATAGCACCTTGCAAATATGAAGCGGCGTGGCATAATTACAAGGTATGATTGCGAGGCTGGCACAGCCGAAGTTGCGTAAACTCCTCCAGCAGTTTCCCGCTGTGGCGCTTCTCGGCCCTCGGCAGGTGGGCAAGACCACCCTCGCACACTCCTTGGCAGATGAGCTTGGACAGCAGGCCCTCTACCTTGATTTGGAGCTTCCCTCCGACCGAGCGAAGCTGACCGATGCGGAACTGTACCTCTCACAGCACGCAGAGCGGCTGGTCATACTCGACGAGATTCACCGGCTTCCCGGCATCTTCGAGACGCTCCGTAGCCTAATCGACCAGCGGCGTCGGAAGGGCAAGCGCAATTGTCACTTCCTGCTTCTCGGCTCTGCCTCTATCGACCTGTTGCAGCAGTCTGCCGAAACCCTTGCTGGACGCATCGCTTACGAAGAGCTCACCCCATTTTCTGTGAGCGAAGTCGCCGAGGCTGGGATCGGCTCGGCTGACCAACTTTGGGTGCGCGGCGGCTTCCCTGACAGTTTCCTAGCCGCCAATGACCAGGACAGCTTCACATGGCGTTCTGCCTTCATCCAGACCTACCTTGAGCGCGACGTCCCCGCGCTCGGGCCGCGTATCCCAGCGGAGACGCTCCGGCGCTACTGGCAAATGCTCGCGCACAACCAGGGGCAGATGCTTAATGCAGCGCAGATTGCCAGCGGGCTCGGCGTCAGCGGGCATACGGTCGCACGCTACCTCGATATCATGGTGGACTTGCTGCTCGTTCGCCGCTTGCAGCCGTGGGCTACGAACGCGAAGAAGCGGCTGGTTCGTACACCCAAGGTTTATGTGCGCGATACCGGATTGCTGCATGCCCTGCTCGGTATCCGCGATCAGGAGGAGTTGCTTGGGCATCCCGTTGTCGGTGCAAGCTGGGAAGGAATGCTCATCGAGAACATCCTCCATACGCTGCCAGCGACAGCCCGACCTACGTTTTACCGTACTTCAGTGGGAGCGGAGATTGATCTCGTTATCGAGTTCAGTGCAAAGGAGCGCTGGGCCATTGAGGTCAAACGCTCTCTCGGAAATCCGGCACCGAGCAAGGGCTTCTATATTGGATGCGAAGACATCCGGGCGACAAGGCAGATCGTGCTCTATCCCGGTGAGGAGAGATTCAGGCTCGACTCGACGACAGAGGTGATGTCATTGCCTTGGCTGCTCCGCGAGATCGGCACATAGAGACAAAAGTCGCACTAGTGGTGCGACTTTTCCGCTTACAGAAAGTTCTCAAACGGAACAGGAGGGTAACCGCCTTTCTCCGTAAGGCAGAGGAGGGCGCAATCGGCAAGCTGATCGTCGAAGCTGCCATCCTGCTTTCAGCGAGTAGGCAAGCGGACGGCGGTAAGGTTCTCCGCGCCGCAGCCCAGGCGTACAAGGTGGACACCGATGCCATCGCCCTCAAGGTCAAGCAGGAGTTCACCGCGAAGGACAAAGCCAGAGGCGAGAAGAAGCCGCAAACAGTAGCAAAGCCAGAACGAAAGCGGGTTACCGTGACGCCAAACACCCGAGATGTATTGGCCGTCGAACTTGCTGTAACGTGTCGGGGCTGAAGATGAGCCCGCACCTTTCTGGCTCTGTGCCGCATTTTGAACACTACCGACTGCTGTCATGACATTTCTCCCTGCCAAAGCCGACGAGCGGCTTCGCCATTTGCTATTGCGGTTGAAATTGCAGTATTGAGTCGCGCATCTTGAACCCCGGTGCAGTGGATGCCGGGAATCGCTGAGCGTCTAGACCATGCGGGCATCGTGGAAGAGCTACAGATTAAAGACCTTCCGCGCAGTCTCACCGAGGATGTTGCGCTTTCCCTCATCGCTCAGGAATGGTAGCCACGCCATCCGGCCTGGGGTATCAAAGTCCCAGTGAGGCCAGTCAGATGAGTACATCAACTGAGTTTCGGCGTTGATTGCCTTGAAGGTGGCCTGCAGCAAGTTAAGATCAGTAGCCTCCATGGGTTGCGAGGTGTAATACATCTCACGCATGTAGTCGCTGGGCCTCTTCTTGAGCAACGGGGCGTCGGACTGGCGCATGAGGTATTCGTGATCAAGGCGCTGCATCATGAAGGGGACCCACGCGAGGCCGCTTTCTACCCAGACCACCTTCAACTTCGGAAAGCGCTCCGGAAGACCGTTGATGACCCAGTTCGTCAGATGAAGCATGTTGCAGGTCACGAACGACATGGCATGAATCGACAAAAACTTGTTCATGTGGCTGACCATCGAATCCGAAAGTGTCGGGCCAGCGTGGAAGGCCAGCGGCAAGCCCAACTCCTCGAGCTTCTTGTAGATCGGCATGTAAGCGTTGTTATTAACCGCAATCCTGCGCTGACTGGTCACCATGAAGCCGATGACGCCTGGAAATCCAGCATACTCATCAATCATGCGGATGCAGGCCGCCGGATCTTCGAATGGCAATGCGAGCAATGACCGCAACTTTTCATCTTTGGACAAAATGTTCTTGGTGAACCATTTGTTGTAGGCAAGGGTCAGTGCGGTTGCAATCTCGGGGCTCGGATGCATACCAATCTCGAGCATCGGCTGCGGGAACACCACCTGGATGGCGATGTTCATGGTGTCCTTGGCGCGCCGGATCAAAGTTAGATCGCGAACTTCACCGTTGAGTGCTGTACACAGAGTTCTTCAACGCTTCTCTTGCCGTCTGTAATTTCATATTGGACCCAGTTCTCACCGTCCGTGATCTCCATCGACGTCTCACGACGGGTACGCCTCCTCCGTAGAGTCATGAGCGTTGAATTGATCGCAATTCGCGTGAGCCAGGTTGAGAATTTTGCCCTGCCGTCGGATGTCTTCAAATGAACATAGGCTTTCATCCAGGCATCCTGAATCGCGTCTTCTGCGTCGTCTCGGTTTCCCATGATCCGGTAGGCGATCTTGAAGGCCGTATTTGAGTGCCGCGTCCACAACTCCACAAAGGCGAGATGATCCCCTGACTTGGCCGCCGCAACGAGGACTTCATCTGTTGCACCACGATCAACTAATTCCGCGTTCACGAGGGGCTCGTCCTGTTGTCTTTGTAAATCCACTTCTGCCATAAACTCCCCTTTCTCAGCAGCTCTAAGCAACGCACAGTGTCTGGTTCTCCGGATTCCGCGCGAGAATCGTTGATGTTGTGGTCCAGCAACTAGTGGACTCCGAGAACATCAAATCGTGCGTGCTGGGCCAGCTCACTCGCCGTGCTTCCGAAGATCACGCCTCCAAACTCGGAGTGTGGAGTGATCCCGAAAACAAGGAGGTCTGCTTGTACCTGGTGAACGGCATCCAGAATGCTATTCACCGGTTTACCACCGGTTTACCATCAATGGTGGCAAGCGTCGCTTCAAGACTCTCAAGCGTTTCCTCGTACTTCACTGGTTGCTCGATTCTCAACCGTTCGAGATTCATCAGCTTCCAGCGGATTGCTGGAAGGTTGCGGACGTTGGGTAATCCGAGAAGATCCCAATCAGGTTTCAGCTCGTGAAATGAGAGCAGGAACCGTTTGGAGGCTTCATCCAGGTGAGAACGAATCTCCGAAATGAGTTGTTGTCGTACTGCAAGAAGTGTATCGAGGGAAGTTTCTTCGACGGTCATGCCCACAAACTCTTGCTCAAAGGCTTGCCTTATCTCTTTCAAGCGCGGTTGCAGGACTTCGTGTGCTGGACGGTTGTGGCTGAGGATGTATGCGAGAAAGGTTTGGAAGAGAGTCTTGTCGATGCCTTCATTCGCAAGCAGGTATTGAACATCGAATAGATCCCGAGGATGTTGACGGTCGAGTGCTGCAACCAGTTTTCCCGCGTAGAGATCAGCGAATGAAACCACTTGGATTTCGGCAAAGCCAAATCGTTCCTCCACGATTGGCCGTACAATCCCCAACTCGGTTGGATGGACTGTTCCCCGAAGAACCGGAGTGACTTCAATCTTGATCTGGGCGTTCCGCTGACGAATAAGAATTCTGGTTCCATCAGCGTTTGCCGTGTCTGTGACGACACTTCCGGGAATCGCTTTGCGAATGGTCTCGGCGATGCGACCCAGAGCAGATCGTATGCCCAGAAGCGAAGTCTCTCGATCCTCAATGGGCAGGTAAACGAGATCAATATCCACCGAGAGCCGAGGCAGGTCTCGCACGAAAAGATTGATTGCCGTACCACCCTTGAGGGCAAAGCAGGTTTCCGCCGCCACATACGGCAGCAGGCGAACCAGAAGGGCTACCTGCGCCTCGAAGACTTCACTGGGCATCGCTTGGACCTCCGGTAGCGAACAGTTCAGTTGGGAGCGTGATCTGATAGCGAGAGTCGAAATGGCCCTGGGGAACCAATTGACGCTTTCCCTTTCCTAGATCGACGGACGACTGATCGAGATGCTTCAACCAGGCGTGTCCGTGTCGGTCCGCATACCAGAGAAAGAGGCGTTTCACTTTTATACTCCTGCATTCCTGCAGGAGCTTCCCCACCAGTCCAGGACGCAAATTGGCGAGTCCTTCCATGACGACATCAACCTGATGAAAGCTCTCGTGCTGCGGAAGTTCATCCATCATCTCCAGGATTGCTCGCTCCGGCACCGACATCGTCAAAGACCATTCCCACGGACTCGTTGACTCCGCATCCTTCGTGGAGCCAGCAGCTTCACCAGAACGCAAATCGTAGCGCCTCATCTCAACTCCTGTACTGGAGTTCGCAAAGAGACGAATAGAACGGGTTTCAAAGTGAGCCGACGAGGGAAGTTTGGCGAGCCAGGACGGTATGCCTTGCCCATAGAGGTACACCGTGGAAGCATCGCCGGCTTCGAGATAGTGGGCGTAACCGGATAGCTCGACTGCCGTTCGACCGCCGACATGAAGCGGCTTGTGCATGACCTGCTGAAGGGAGAGGACGACCAAATCCCAGCGAAGCAAACTCTTGGCTGCTTGCATGGGCCGTCGATACACTCTCGGCCCTAGTCGTTCGAGCCAACCCCGATCCACATAGTCGCGTATCGACGAACGAGAGAGCCCCTGTGCTTGCAGCCACGCGCTGTCTGCCAGAAATCCTTCTGGCAGAGAAAGCAAGAGATGGTTTAGCCGAGATGATCTTTGTGCATCCATGACGCACATAATCGCTCATCATCAAACACCATGTCAAGTTCACATAAACTCACAAACGTGCGTCTTGAACGCACCTTTGTGGCTAAGTTCAAACCTGCCCGTCATACCCTTGGCTGTTGTGCGGCAAGTTGCCGCACAGCTGCCGGGATCGTCTTTACGAACTCTAAAGCGCAAATCCAGGGACGTACTGGAAGAGTTTTGGGCTGCTCCCCCACGGGTTCAGCCCAAGTCCGCTCGGTTAAATTTTGGTAGCAAATTGGTAGCATTGGTAGCAAACTGGGCCGGTTTTGCCGACTCAGCCGACTAATAACTGCTTATCCGTCAACAACTTATGTTTTTGGCCGATGGCATGGAAGAGGTCATCGGTTCGATCCCGATCAGGTCCACCAATAAACCTCCTGCAATGAGTACGTTGCAGACTCTGATTTGAAGTCTCGTCTGTCTCCGAGGGTGCGGAAGGGTGCTGAAATTTCTTCACCTCCAAAGGAAGTATCAATTCCACGACTTTCAGGCTCGCTTCGCGCTTTTGTTGGTCTACCGCGCGGGTGTAAATATCAAGCGTTGTGCGGCAACTGGAATGTCGCATCAACTCCTGAGCAACCTTAATGTCGATGCCAAGTGATCTCAGGTTCGTCGCCAGCGAATGACGGAAGCTGTGCCAGCCGATCTGCTTTCCAACGACTCCGATCCTCGCTAATGCGGGGCGAATACTCTTCTCCAGGATGCTGTCAGGGCTGAGGGGCTTGCTGCCTTTGAACCGAGTTGAGGGAAACAGAAAATCCACATCCGTAGCATAGGGCGATTGCGCACGCCACTCCAACAAAGCGCTGAGCACAAGCGGATGAAGCGGGACGGGGCGGCAGGACGACTCGGTCTTCGTCTTCCCGAAGCGATTGCGCACGCAAGACCTCAAGATATTGACCTCCATCGTCCTGGTGTTGAGGTCTAACCACGTCAGAGCGATCATCTCTGATCGACGTAGTCCAGTGCTGCCAATCAGCAAGACCATGGTCCGGTCCCGCACCGAGAGTTGTTGTACTAATTTCTGAAATTCTTCTGGCGTGAGAATGTCTTTATCGCGGAGACGTCTCTGTGATGTCCTCACTCGATTGATCGGGTTGAACGTTAGCCATTGATAGCGGATCGCATGGTTGTACAGCACCGACAGGACACACTTGAGTTTCGCCTTCGAGGCCGGCGCCAATGGGAGAGAATGGAGCCATTCCTCGACCTCTACTGTTCGAATGGAACCAAGCCGAAGGCACCCCCATCTTGGCTCAATGTAACGCTTGAATAGATTGCGATGGTTATCGATTGTCGAGAACGATTTCTTCTCTTGAGTCAGCTCGTGCGCTCGATAGTGCGCCGCGAGATCACATATGGTGTGTGGTGTTCCAATGTCGACGTTGATTGAGCTGCGAAGTGCAGCGACAGTCTTTTCCGCTTCTTGTTTACTCCGAATTTGAGCTACGCTGCCGATGATCTCCTTCTTGTAGATTCGCTTTCCGGAGGAATAGTCGTACCAGCGAAAAACCCACACATCGGAGCAGCCTTTTCGCTTCACTTTGAAGAGGCTTCCTTGCTGAAATCTGTTCATTTGATCTCCTTTGCATACAATTAGTCCTGCCTGATCGGAGCGCCAGGGTGTAACAGTACTCGGTCCGGCTAGATGCAGGAGCAGTCACATCTCACCGGGTCATCCATGTTTGGGAATGGAGTACCCGGCTTGCCTGATGCCTCCGTCTTGCGAGAGCAGCACAATGCTCGATTGGGTTTGTTCGGAAGCGACGCGGTATCTGTGCCAGGTCGAAAGTTCGATACGAGCGACAACTTCGCGCGGAAGATCTCCAAAATCGAGGATGATCGCACTGAAGCCGCCCGTTTGAATGAGCAAGTCTGTGCTTCGCAGCGCCTGCTCTACAGCGTCATAGACGCGCGCGTGTTTCGTCATGCGGACGGGTGCCGAAGAGGAAATGAGATTTGGCTCAAAGCTCTGCGGCGTCGGTCGAGGCTTCGAAATGGGTTCAGCACAGCGAGCCTGTACCATTTCACTGTTCAGGAGGCGGTCTACTGCAGCGGAGAGGCCTTTTACTTCGGTGCGCGGGTGTGTGCCATGCCCTCCGCCGTGTAGCCCTTTCGTCGCTGGCTTTGGAGCGAAGTACGCGGAGGGTAGAGAGAATTTGCGCGTCTCTTGCTCCGAGAAGGTTCCATGCACGCCGCAAGGGGCTATTTGCGTGACGATATTCAAGAACTGTGCGAGTTCACACGCAAGATCCGTCTTGGAGTGCCGTCATAGCACGAGTGGCTTGAGTAAAAGCACTGGAAGAGAGCGGCTGACGTTTACTTACGGGAAGATCAAGAAGCCTTAAAGTGGTGCCGGTTTATACCCAGCTTCCTTATTTTTGATTCTAGGGTCTGGCGAGGAATGCCCAGCTTAATGGCAGCGCCGGTTGGACCCCCAATTACGCCTTCGGATTCCCGAAGTGCGGCTTCGAGCATTTCCCTTTCGTGCTCGACGAGGTCAGCAACCAGCGGAACAGACTTCGCAGCCAACTTGGGAGGCACGCGCGTAAGCCAGGCTTCATCTACGAAGAAAGTCTCCCCTTCAGATAGAATCACCGCCCGCTCGACTACGTTTTGCAACTCTCGGATGTTGCCTGGCCAGTCATACGTGCGGAAGAGTTCCATTGACTTCTTGTCTATATTTCGAATCTTCTTACCTGCTTTTTGGGCGTAACGGTCGATCAGGTATTCGACCAACAACGAAATATCACCAATGCGCTCGCGCAACGCGGGTAATCGAATCGGAAAAACATTGAGACGGTAAAACAAATCCTGACGGAGCGTCCCTTCAGCCACCGCTGTGGGCAGGTCTCGATTGGTAGCCGCTATCACCCGCACGTCAACCGAAACGGTTTGAGTACCGCCCACTCGCTCGAATTCCCGCTCCTGAAGAACTCGCAGCAATGTGACCTGCGTCTCTGGCGGAAGATCGCCTACTTCATCGAGGAAGATCGTTCCTCCATCGGCCGATTCGAAACGACCTAGGCGGCGCTGAGTGGCCCCCGTGAAGGATCCTCTTTCGTGACCGAACAGTTCGGAGGCAATCAGCGATGTCGGAATCGCCGCGCAATTCACTCGTATGAAAGCACGGTTTGAACGCTTGGACCGGTTATGAATTGCGCGAGCAATCAGCTCCTTTCCTGTTCCGGTTTCACCTAAGACCAAGACTGTGGAATCCGTCGGAGCTACCTTGGAAACTTGAACCAGCACACGACGTAATGGCTCGGAGGAACCGACGATTTCCTCGAACATGGATGAGCGTACGATGTCTTCGCGCAACGCAACGTTTTCGTTTCGTGTCCGGTCTTCGGCGCGCTTGCGATCATCGATGTCAGTTCCCGTCGCATACCAGCGCACCGGGCGTCCCTGTTCGTCGCGGAACGGGTTGTAGCGGATGAGGAACCAGCGATATTGCCCGTCCTTCCCCAGTTTTCTCTCCTCAAACTCAAACGGAAGGCCGCGCGCAAGAGCGGCCCTCCGCTCGTCCCGTATTCTCTCTACGTCGTCCGGATGGATGACCCGCTCACGAGCTTCTGGAGAAGACAAGTCTTGGGCAGTGAGGCCGGTATAGTCGAGAGATGATTGGTTCACGTAGAGCACAACGCCGTTCGGGTCAAGCACGGCAATGCTCTGCGGAATAGCATCGGTAATCCGGCGAAACTCTAGCTCGTCCTCAAGGAGTTTCTTCTCCGCTCTTTTTCGATCTTCGATGTCGGTATTGCTTCCAAACCACCTGACGACGTTGCCTTCAGTGTCGAATTCTGGAACGACACGTATGAGGAACCATCGGTACTCTCCGTCATATCGACGGATGCGGGTTTCCAGTTCGCCTGGTTTGGGATCATCCAGCAAGGCTAGCCATTCACGAATGAGTCGATCCAAGTCATCCGGGTGAACGACCACCTTCCAACCCCAACCTTTCCCCTGTTCCTGGGTCAGACCGGTGTACTCGTACCAGCGTTTGTTCAGATATTCCTTGGACCCATCAGGGAAACTCGTCCACAAGAAAGATGGAACCGTGTCGATGACGGTCTGGAGCCGGGCAGCCTCACGGGGGGCTCGCGCGGCATTGGTGCTGCAATCGCCAAGCGTCTGGCTGCGGACGGAGCGAACGTGGCCATCACATACACGAAAGGTGCCGATGCGGCCGCGTCGGTCGTCAATGAGATTGAACGCGCTGGCCGAAAGGCGATCGCAATTCAGGCGGACGCCGCTGATGCCGACGCCGTCGAAGCCGCGGTCGAAAAAACCGTGGCGACATTCGGCCGCCTCGACGTCCTTGTGAACAATGCCGGCACGGCTATTCCGAAAACGTTCGAGGAGACCTCGCTGGAAGAGTTGGACCGCCTGATTGACGTCAACGTCCGCGGCGTATTCGTCGCGACGCAGGCGGCGCTCAAGCACATGAAGAGCGGCGGCCGCATCATCTCGATCGGCTCGGCTGTGGGCGAGCGTGCTCTGACGCCCGGCCTCGTGCCCTACTCGGCCACGAAGGGAGCGGTCAAGATGTTCACCCAGGGGCTGTCCAGAGAGGTGGGGAACCGTGGCATTACGGTCAACAATGTGCAGCCGGGTCCGATCGACACGGATTTGAATCCCGCCTCGGGCGAGTGGGCGGTACCGCAGAAGGCCTTTACAGCGCTCGACCGCTATGGGCACGTTGATGAGGTTGCCGCATTGGTGGCGTTTGTCGCCGGTCCGGAATCCTCGTACATCACCGGGGCAAATCTTACCGTGGATGGCGGAATGATTGCCTGAACCAACGCACGCGAAGTCACGTTGCGAAATCTCGGTGGGCTGATTCCGCGGGACAGGAAGCACACCTGGACCCGCGAAATGCGGGGATGATCAACACAAAACGCATATCCAAAGTGGAGAGGAAGGGTTTCCGATGGCTAACGTAGTGAAGAAACACAGCATCTCTTCTGATCTAGCACAGAAGATGGTGGATGAAGCGGTGGCGAAAGCCAGAGAACTTGGCGTTAGTGAGAACGTAGCGATCCTCGATGACGGGGGCAATCTCAAGGCATTCAGCCGGATGGATGGGGCTCCCCTCCTCTCCATAGAGATTGCACAGAATAAGGCGTATACAGCTCTGTTCGGCGTCTCCACGCAGGACTTTTTCAACTTTATCCAGGGCGATCCGTCGCTTTTGGCCGGCATCCCTACGCTTTCGCGTGTGGCGGCGTACGGAGGTGGGTTTCCCGTTAAGGTGAACGGAGAAATTGTCGGGGCGATCGGTTTGAGCGGGGCGCCCACGGTGCAGAACGACGTCGACTGCGCGAAAGCAGCCCTGGCGCTGGTATGCGGCGAGCAAGGCAGCATTGCGCTCTTTCGCACGCACGTGGCTCAACGAACTGAAGGGCAGGAAGATCCGGGTGAACGTGCTGGGCCCGGGGCCGATCGCCACACCGATGCAGGAAGAAGTTCTCACCAAGGAGGCGAAGGAGATGTTCGAATCCCTGATCCCGCGGGAAACGATGGGTCAACCTGAGGAAATCGCGACGGTCGCGCTGTTTCTTGCTTCAGACGATTCGAGCTTCGTAAATGGGGTGGAGTTGTCCGTCGACGGCGGCTTGTCGGCCATCTGATATCAGCGGATCTCGGTGAGTGCATGATCGAACGCACTCATCGAGATCCGATCCGTACCGACAAGTCTTAGTGCTGTATCTGGAGCGCCCATTTTTTCCGGTTGGTTGATTGAAGCGCTGTGGGGCGGCGCTTCGGATACAGCGACTTGAAGGAAGCCGCTGGCAGTTGGGTTGCTATGGGATTTGAATGGTGCTGCGCGGAGGCCGAGGGCATCGGAGGTCGGTGGTGCGTGGTGCGGATGCGGATTGTGGGAAGAGTTCGCGGGGGCAAAGCTTCTGGATGAGGCAGCAGACAGCGGGTGAAGCGGTGGTCTCGAGTGCGGTTGGAGCGAGATGCGACACAGGGACTCTGTGCGTGCCGGAGCAGGTAAGCAGGTCGAGGTTGGAACTGTGGGTTCATGCGGCACACTCGCGGGACAGCGGAGGAGAGCGAAGCAGGAGTTGAGCTGCGGAGAGGTGTTCGACGACGTGCATGGTTCCGCCGCAGACAGGGCAGTTCCAGAGCGATGCGGAGCTCCTATGGGTTGAAGTCTGCGCTGCATTTATCTGTCGGGGCGGTCCAGTGCTGTGGAACAGGTGGAAGCAGAGCGGCAGCAACGTAGCGCGGTACCGGTTGGTGAGGAAGCCGAAGTTGCGGATGCGCACGAAGCCGCGCGGGAGCAGGTGGAGGAGGAAGCGGCGCAGGAACTCATCGACGGGCAGGATCATGAGCCGCTTCTTGTTGGCGTGAGCGGA
The DNA here is from genome assembly GCF_004217555.1 of Edaphobacter modestus. Lineage (GTDB taxonomy): Bacteria > Acidobacteriota > Terriglobia > Terriglobales > Acidobacteriaceae > Edaphobacter > Edaphobacter modestus. The sequence goes on along the minus strand of NZ_SHKW01000001.1, from coordinate 2,141,115 downwards.
ATCTCTCCAGCGGAAGGTGACGTTGCCGTTGGCGAGGGCAACGAGTCTGTGGTTGGAGATGGCGATGCGGTGGGTGTAGGCACTGAGATAGCGCAGTGCGTGTTCCGGCCCGCCGAAGGGGCGCTTGGCGTAGACGACCCAGTCGTGGCGGAACAGGAGTCTGAGCCAGGAGGTAAAGGTCCCCTGTGCTGCGAGTGGTGCGAGGTTGCCGTAGAACTGGAGTGTGCCTGTATGGAAGGCGCTCTTGAGTCCGGCGACGAACTTGCCGCGGAACACGCGGCTGAGCACCTTGATGGGGAGAAAGAAGGAGCGGCGGGAGGAGATCCAGCGGGAGTGGTCTGGAGCGAGGCCGCCGGCGGCGAGCACGCAGTGGACATGGGGATGATGTTGCAGGCGCTGGTCCCAGGTATGGAGCACGCTGAAGAAGCCGATCTCGGCGCCGAGGTGTCGGGGATCGCGAGCGATCTCGAGCAGGGTCGCGGCGCTGGAGTGGAACAGCAGGTTATAAATCAGCCGCTTGTTCTGCAGAGCAAGCGGGGCCAGTTCGCGCGGGAGGGTGAAGACAACATGCACGTAGCGGGTAGGGAGAAGCTCGCGTTGGCGGGCTTCGAGCCAGCGCACACGGGCGTTGCCCTGGCATCCGGGGCAATGCCGATTACGGCACGAATAGTAGGAGATGGCGGAATGTCCGCAGCTGGAGCACTGATCGCGATGCCCGCCCAGCGCAGCGGTGCGGCAACGGGTGATGGCCAGCAACACCTTCTGATGTTGCCAGCTGATCCACCGGCGACTGCGCTTTATGAAGTCGTCACCGGCACAGTGAACGATGTCGGCCATCTCCAGCGAAGGTCGGTTCATGCGCTGAGAGATACCCCTGCCACTTAACTTATCGCAGCGCCATCAAGGCTGGCTCAACCACACGCGCATGCGTCCGCCGCTCTCAAAGCGGCTTCGTTCAAGTCTTGCTTATCGTCAGTAATCATCGAAAAGTCCCAGTATCTGGCCGATTTGCTAGTTTCCTAGCAATCTCGTTTCTCTTCACCTTCCCCTTGCCCCTGAAGACATTCCCCAAGAATTCTGACGAGGGCTAGGAAGTTATCTAGCTAGGGATGAATTGGGGATCGATCGGCAACGTAAAGGAAAAGACAGAACCGCAGCCGCGTTCGCTTATCACACTCAGCGAGCCGCCGTGCGCCTCAACAATAGTCCTCGCAATTGACAGTCCCATTCCCGTTCCCTGGACCATCTGACGATGGTCCTTCCCGCGATACAGTTCGTCAAAAATCAAGTGTTGTTCATCGGGGTCAATCCCGTTGCCCTGATCGACCACGCTCGTCATCACGAATACTCCATTCGTCTCAACCGCGACGGTAATCGGGCCGTCGGATGGTGAATACTTGCATGCATTTTCTAGCAATTGTGCTAGAGCTTTTTTGACGAGCCTCAGGTCCGCACGCACGGCTGGAAGCCCCGAAAACGCCCTTCAGTCAGTAATGATTCGTCATCACCGCGGAGTTGAGCTGCAGTCCCTTGTTTTGATGGCCGAACTTTCCGTCACAGTACTAGTTGGGTCGTGGATTGAACTGGAAGCAAAGTGCAAAAGTCTTCTCTAGATGTTCGATGAAGATGCGAACTTTGGCAGGCATCCTGCGGCTCGCCGGCCGCACAGCAAGGATCGGCACTGTACGTTCAAACGGAGTGAGAAGACGTACAACTGTACCTTCTCTGAGTTCTGCAGCGAAGAGCCAAGCCGGCGCCTGAGCAATCCCTAAATGCTCAAGGACACCCATTCTCATCTGTTCGATATCGTCTGTTCTAAAGACTCCTGAGGGGACAACACGCTTCGCATTTTGTCCAGAGCCAAAGCTCCACGGCTGTATGGAACCTCGCTCGACAAAGACGACGGATCGAAAGCGGCTAAGATCCTCAGGTGATTCCGGTGCTCCGTAACGTGCGAGGTACTGGGGGGTTGCGACGAGAACGGTCATCGTCTGCCCCAGTCTTCGCGCAACCAACGTGGAGTCCGGGAGGTCACCGGAGTGGATTGCGAAGTCGAATCCGTCTTCGATGATTGTTGCGGGACTTTCCGATGTGGACATCTCGATCGCTATATCAGGGTAGGCAGTAAAAAATGCAGGCAGCTTTGACACCATATGGAGGCGGGCGAATGTGGGAGGAACGGCTACTCGAATGAGGCCTTTCGGGGCGGTCTGGCCTCGACCGATTCGCGAAGTCGCGTTTTCAAAGTCATCGAGAATGCGCAAGGCTGACTCGTAAAAGTCGCGGCCTGCCTCAGTCAGAGCAATGGAACGAGAAGTGCGGTGAATCAACTCGGTGCCGAGCTCCTCTTCAAGGGAGGAAATCTGTTTACTAACAGCAGGCTGACCAATTCCACGTTCTTTCGCAACTGCGGAGAAGCTCCCCTTCTCAATCACTCGGACGAACGCTTGCATCGCATCCAATCGGTCCATACAGCCTCCCTATTCCTCTGTGGAATGGATTGTATTTTGCTAGAGAAGGATTCACGTCTTGAGTGAGTATTCCCATCTGGAATCGCTTGTATTCCTCGAAGCACCATATCTTCTTGCAGGAATGGCACATCAGATGAGCGTCGCTTAGTACCACTCAATACGACATGGAAGGAAACATCGATGACCACGACGTCTAAAGAGTCAGCTTCGGACCGTGAAATCCTGCTCGTTGGTCCATATGGCGTGCTTGGAACAGGAGTGATCGACGCTGTTGCCGCTAACCCGGCCTGGCGTATCACTACAGCAGCGCGCCGGCCTGCGCCGACATATCGCACCCAAACCCCACCCCGCCATATTAGCGTCGACCTTATGGATCGTGACAGCACGATCAAGGCTTTCTCGAATCTGGATACTGTGACCGATCTGGTTTACGCGGCCTATGTTGAGAAGCCGACGATGGCGGAAACCGTAGCACCCAATGCCAGGATGCTGACAAACACACTTGAAGCCCTTGCGGCGCGGAATATCCCTCTCAAGCACATCGTTCTGGCGGGCGGAGCCAAATCTTATGGATTCAGTTTAGGCGCGTTCAACGCTCCCGCAAAAGAAACTGAGCCCCGTCTTATCGCACCGATCCACTACCACCAACAGGAGGATATCGTTGCCGCTTGGTCCAGCAAGAATGGAGCGACCTGGACGGTCTTGCGTCCGCATCTCGTGATGGGGCCGAGCTTAAATTCGCCGATGAATCTTGTCACAAGCCTCGCTACCTATGCTGCAATGAGCCGCGAACTTGAGCTTCCGTTGCGGTTTCCAGGCCGCCGCGAAGGGTGGAACACACTTCAAGAAACCACCGATGCAGAGTTGTTTGGACGGGCCACCCTGTGGGCGCTCGACGAGGACAAGGCCCGTAACGAAATCTTCAATGTGTCCAACGGGGACCTCTACCGTTGGCGGCAGCTTTGGAACGAATTGGCGGTTTTTTATGATCTTCCCGTGGCCGAGCCTCTTGCTTTGTCGACAGTTTCGGAGATGAGCGAGAAGGGTCCGTTGTGGGATTCGATAGTAGCTCGCTATGGACTGCATGCAACCCCGTACGAGCAGATCGCGAACTGGCACTTCGTGGACTGGATGCTCAACTTCGGCGAAGAGGTAACCCTAAGCACAATCAAGATCCGCAAAGCCGGCTTCGCTGATTGTATCGACACGCATGAAAGTTTCAGACGACAACTGACGAAGCTTCGGGAACTACGAATCATCCCGTAGATTGCGCTTTCGCGGTGCGTTAGAAGATGCGCGGGGCCACTCTTCCGCACCGCACCAGTTTGGCATTCCTCTGAGGAATAGACGGTATTCCCGAGACTGCCAAATCAGATTCAAAACTCACACATCAGATAAACGTCTGGCAGGCCAGAATGCGCTGGCGGTCAATTGATCAGTGAATCGATCAATCATTTTCAGAAAACCAAGGAGATCCATGTCTAAGTTAGCAAACAAAGTGGCACTTGTTACCGGCGGTTCCAGGGGTATTGGCGCAGCGATTGCGAAACGTCTGGCTGCCGATGGAGCAAACGTAGCCTTCACGTACGCCAAGGACGCCGGTGCGGCCGCGGCTGTAGTCAAGGCGATTGAACTCGGCGGTGGAAAGGCCGTCGCGATCCAGGCAGACGCTGTTAAAGTCGAAGCGGTCAAAGCCGCGGTCGAAAAGACCGTCGCGACCTTCGGCCGGTTGGACGTACTTGTGAACAACGCTGGCACGGCCATTCCTAAATCGTTCGAAGAGGCGACTCTGGAAGAGATGGACCTCGTGATCAACATCAACATCCGTGGTGTATTCGCCGCGACTCAGGCGGCGCTTAAGCACTTGGGTGACGGTGGCCGAATCATCAACGTCGGTTCGTGCGTGGGCGAGCGTGCCGCTGCACCCGGTCTTGTGCCCTACGCGGCCACAAAGGGAGCCGTCAAAATGTTCACTCAGGCCCTGTCCAGAGAGGTCGGCAGCCGGGGCATCACGGTCAACAACGTGCAGCCGGGTCCGATCGATACGGATTTGAATCCCGCCTCGGGTGATTGGGCGGTACCGCAGAGGGCCGCCACAGCACTCGACCGCTATGGGAACGTTGAGGAGATCGCCGCAATGGTGGCGTTCGTCGCCGGTCCTGAATCCTCATACATCACCGGTGCAAATCTGACCGTTGATGGCGGAATGAATGCCTAAATCAGCACCTGCATTCAGGCCATAGATGCAACCAGATATGTCACCTCGCATATCTGGTTCCTCACTTTCAACTAAGGGTGCACTCGTGAGGCACCTGGATAGCGAAAGAGAACAATGACTACACTTCAAAACAAAACGGCGCTCGTGACGGGCGCATCGAGAGGAATTGGGCGCGCGACAGCACTGGCGCTTGCTGACGCTGGGGCACACATCCTGGTTCACTACGGCCGCTCAAAACAGGAAGCAGAGTCTCTCGTGGCCGCGATTCAAGCTAAGGGCGGCCGCGCAGATGCTATCTCAGCGGATCTGGGAACTCCGGACGGTGCTTCATCTCTCACCAAACAGGTGCGCTCCATCATCGGCGATCGGCTGGATGTGCTTGTACTCAACGCCGGAATCAGCAAGCTGGCCCGCATCGAGGATCACACGATAGAGGATTTTGACAACCTCTTTGCGACAAACGTCCGAGGTCCGTTCTTCGTGGTACAGCAACTCCTGCCCGTTCTAGGCGAGGGTTCGAACATCGTTGTTATCTCTTCTGCTGTAGCCCATACAGTGGTCGGTAAGCCTGGGTTGGAAAATCCTTCCATTCTTGCCTATGCCGCGACCAAAGGGGCACTGGAGACTCTGGTCAAGAACTGGGCTGCTATTCTCGGGCCGGGCGGCATTCGTGTAAATGCTGTCGCTCCAGGGGTCATCGACACGGATATGTCGAATTTCACCAAGACCGAAGTGGGACGCGAGGCTGCGCTGGGGATGCAGGCGCTGAAGCGGCTCGGTAAACCCGAGGATGTCGCCGATGTCGTCGCCTTTGCGGCGTCCGATGCGGCGCGCTGGATCACGGGTGCCAGTATTCCCGTCGATGGTGGTTCGAAGCTTTAACCGGCAACGTGAGGAGCGCATAGGATACCAGGTCGAGCAAAGGTAAAGAGGTCAAGATTCCCGGGGCTGACCATCCCATCACGATTTCTCTTGCTGAGGGCAAGGTCCGTGTAACGGTCGGCGGAAAGATCGTCGCTGAATCGACGCGAGCGCTTCGGCTGGAGGAGAAGGGATACCCACCTGTCTACTACCTGCCGCGCGACGATGCGGATATGTCGCTCCTCGTTCGGACAACGCACTACACCTATTGTCCGTACAAAGGTGATTGCACGTACTACAGCATTCCCAGTGGTGGAGCGAAGTCAGAATATGCCGTTTGGACCTACGAAGAGCCTTACGAAGCAGTTGACACCATTAAGGAGCATCTGGCGTTTTATCCCTCGCGGGTCGACGCAATCGAAGTCATACCGTAAGGCGCGAGCTGATTTCAGGGGACTCATTGCTTGATTAGAGGGTACGAAGGGCTGCCATAAAGTTCTCGATTTTGCGGTTCGACGAGACTTTTCCGGATTTCAGATTGCGCTCGATGCATAAGCCGGAAAAGAAGGACAGCACCATCTCCGAAATTGCGGATGGAGCCATCCTGGTTTTTTCGGCGTTGATATTCATAGCGAGAAGGCGCTGCAGCAGTGTTCGAGCTTCCGCCATCATCTCGCCGGTTTGACTGGGTAGGATGGCGAGTTCCCGCATAGAGTTGACGGAAAAGCAGCCCTGCTGGTCTCCCTTGTTGTAGGGACCTTGCTTGAGGAACGTCTCGACGTTGTTCCAGCCAAAAGGTTGAGTGGTGAGAAGCCCCCTCTTCTCCTGGGTGTCAAGGTAGTGCTGAAGACACGCTACAAACAAATCTTCCTTGTCTCGAAACTCGGTATACAGCCCTGACTTGTTCACGCCTGTGGCTCGTTCCAGTTCCTGGAGACTCGTGTCCGCAAACCCATGCTTCCAGAAGACGGGCATCGCCTTTTCCAGCACTTCCTCCCGGCTAAAGCTCTTTGGACGTCCCATAGCAGTATTATCCGATAAAGAACCAAATAGTTCAATATCTCTGCATCCTCGCCGCCCCATTGTCATCGTATAGAACTAAACGGTTCTAAACCGTACGCAGGGTCGAACAAGACCCATGCCGGAGTTTATGTGATGTCGAATCAGCCGCTGTTCACATCCTATCGGATGGGAGACCTCGATCTTCCCAACCGCATCGTCATGGCGCCTCTCACTCGGATGCGTGCCCACCCCCACGATCATGTGCCCACGACCCTGCAAGCGGAGTATTACGCCCAGCGTGCTTCGGCGGGACTGATCATCGCCGAGGCCACCGCGATTAACCCGGAAGGATTTGGTTGGGCCGATACGCCAGGGCTATGGACGAAGGAGCAGGTCCGGGGATGGAGGCGAGTCACGGACGCCGTCCATGCGGCTGGCGGCCGTATCATTGCACAACTCTGGCACACCGGCGCAATCTCGCATCCTGAACTACTGGACGGCGCGCAGCCCGTGTCCGCATCGAACGTCGATCCAGGTCAGATCTCGGTTACGCCGACTGGAAGGAAGCCCACGGTAACACCACGGCCTCTGACAAAGCAGGAGATTCAAGTCACGGTTGCGGATTTCGCGCGAGCTGCACGAAACGCGATGCAAGCGGGCTTTGATGGCGTCCAGATCCTCGCCAACTACCTCTATTTGATCTCGCAGTTTCTGAACGCCGCCACCAACCTGCGTAACGACGAGTATGGCGGAAGCCTGGAAAACCGCTCGCGTTTTCTCTTTGAGGTGGTCGAGGCAGTCTTGGGCGAGGTCAATGCACAACAGATGGGAGTCAAGATCAGCCCCATGCACGAAGGCAGTGCATTTCAAGCCAACGACGAAACGCTGCCCATCACCGAATACGCAATTCAGAAGCTGAGTTCCTACAATCTTTCGCACTTGTTGCTCATGGGCAATACCACCGACTTCACCGGTACGCCACTTGAGAAATTGACCGACGATGGCATGTTTCACCATTTCCGTCCTCTCTACAAAGGCACACTGATCGCGAACGTGAAGATGGACCGTGATCGCGCCAATCGCCTTATCGCAGAAGGGTTGGCGGATCTGGTGGCGTTCGGCCGTCCTTATATCGCAAATCCCGACCTGGTCCAGAGGTTTGCCGAGAATGCGCCTCTTGCTGAGGTTGATTGGGAAACTGTGTATGGCTCCGGGCCGCACGGCTATTCCGATTACCCAACCTATCAATCGTCCGAACACAACCCAAGGAGCTGAACATGCCAAAGACAACACCCGAACAGAACAAGGCGATCGTTCTCGAAGCCTTCGATACTCTCTTCAACAAACGCGACTACGCGACAGCGGAACGCTTCTGGTCCCCAAAGTACATCCAGCATAGCGCGCACATCGCGCCGGGACGCGAAGGACTGTTCGCTCTTGTCCGCTCGACGCCGGATACGCTGCGCTATGAAAACCAACTTATCGTCGCAGAAGGCGATTACGTCATCGCGCACGGCCGTTTCACGGGGATGGGAAGACCCGCCGCCTGGATCGCCGCCGACATCGTCCGATTCGAAGGCGGCGTTCTTAAAGAGCATTGGGATGTTCTGCAGGACGAAGCAACTAAGGACGAATCCGTCAGCGGTCTTCCCATGTTTGGCGACACATTCCCTTCATAAGTGTTCGGCTAACACATTTTGGCAACAACTGAGAGCAACGGAGATGGAGGATGACTGCCGATGACCGGACCTGAGAAGCTGCAAGGCAAAGTAGCAGTGATTACTGGTGGCACAACCGGGATAGGGTTGGCTACCGCGAAGCTCTTTGTAAAAGAGGGCGCCTACGTCTTTATCACGGGTCGTCGTCAAAAAGAACTTGATGATGCTGTGAAGGCAATTGGCAGCAACGTCACTGGCGTTCAGGGAGACATTGCGAAATTGACCGACCTCGATCGTCTCTACGAGATCGTCGCAATCAAGGGGAGAATCGATGTCGTGCTCGCTAATGCCGGCGTCGCTGAATTTGCTCCACTCGGCAAAATCACCGAGGAGCATTTTGACAAGCTCTTCGACATCAACGTCAAGGGAACGCTTTTCACCGTGCAGAAAGCTTTGCCACTGCTGAATCATGGTGGCTCGATTATCCTGAACGGTTCCGTAGCGAGCGTAAAAGGCACGGCCGCCTTCGGTGTCTATGGCGCAACGAAGGCAGCCCTCCGTTCTTTCGTCCGAACCTGGACCTCGGAGCTCAAGGATCGTCATATTCGTTCCAACGTCATTAGCCCAGGGCCGACCGATACTCCGGTTATCGATGGGCAACCTGCGGACGCCATTGCACGAATCGTGTCCACCATCCCGATGGGACGCATGGGAGAGCCCGATGAAATCGCCAAAGCGGCGTTGTTTCTGGCCTCGGATGATTCCAGTTTCGTCACAGGTATTGAACTGTTCGTTGATGGCGGCAGAGGGCAAGTCTGATCGACGGACGCGGGACCGAATACCTTGCCTTGTCACGTTCAGGCGGGATGCTTTAGAAGGTTGGCCACCGACTTCAGGATTTCGTGCGAAAGCGCCTCATCCGACACGGCGCGGGCCAGAGACATCGCTCCGACAAGAGCACTGAAAGTCAGGATCGCCTTCGATCTTGCCGCGCGCTTATCCCTACCTGGCAGCAACCCGACAAGCAAATCAAGATCGGCCTTGACTTGATCAGAGGTGAGCGCACGAGTCCGCTTATCGCTGCGAGCGATTTCCGAGGCCAATGCACTAAAGGCACAGCCCGCGCCGGGATTCTTGCGGTGCGCATCGCTCACATAATCGTCGATAAGCTTCTCGAAGGAGAGCGGCTGCCCGCTGGATGCGGCAGCTTCCTTTTGTCGCTGCCAGACACCGAATGCATCGCCGAGTGCCTCCGCCACCAGTTCGTCACGAGAATCGAAGTGCTTATAGAAACCGCCTACCGTCAGGCCGGCTTCCTTCATCAACTCCGCAATTCCAAATCCCGCAAGGCCCTGTTCGCGGAATCTCTTTGAGGCAATGGCAACGATACGCTTATGCGTCTTCTCCTTTTGCGCCTGAGAATAACCCATTTGAACCTCCCCGAAAATAATCTGCGACCGAATCAGGATTACGAATCTAATCCTGTAATGAGGATTATAACAATAATCCACAGTGCTCGGCGAAGGCCAGGGCTCAACCAATTCGAGACCTGCACTTGGTCTGGATCGACATTAACTATCTCCGGGGTTGTGGCCCAGCGGCGCAGGCCAGGAGCGACATGGAAAAGAGAGTACCAATATGCGTGCAATGAGAGCGGAGAAATTTAGCGGTTATGAAGCGTTGAAGCTCGTAGAGCTTCCAAAACCAACGGTTACAAACGGGAAAGTCCTGGTACGAATCACTGCTGCCGGCGTCACGCCGCTCGATCATACGATTCTCTCTGGCGATTTTCACATCCCGGAGAAGCCGCTCATCTTGGGCAACGAAGGAGCAGGCGTGGTCGAAGAGGGAGGCGGAGCGGATCTTCCCGCTGGCTCACGGGTGATGTTCTGGGGCACCTATGGTGCCTTTGAAGATGGAACCTATTGCGAGTGGATTGCTGTGCGGAAGGAAGATCTCTGCTTGATTCCTGAAAATATCGATGACGTGAGTGCCGCGGGCATTCCGGTTGCATACCTCACCGCGCAAGTGGCTCTGCCCCTGGCCGGTTTCCGTCCAGGCAAAATCGTTCTCGCGCCAGCAATCGGGGGATCGGTCGGCAACGCTGTAACGCAATTGGCCTGCGCTCTCGGAGCAAAGCACGCTATATCGAGCACGACCAGTCACGCGAAAGCCGAGAAGTCGAAGGCACTCGGATTCAATGAGGTCATCGATACTTCCCTGGAAAAGCTAACTGACGGAGTACGTCGTATCACCGACGGCTACGGCGCAGACATCATCATCGACGGGATCGGTGGTGAGGTGTTGAGCGAAGCGGTCAAAGCGCTCGCGCCGGGAGGAAGCCTCATTACATTGGGGTATTCCGCAAGCCGCAAGACAACTATTGACGTGACAAGTCTTATCGTGTCGCAGACGAGCATCCGGGGTTTCAATATGTTCTCTCAGCCACAGGCGATCGTTGCTGACTCCTGGAAATCTACTGCCTCACTGCTTCAATCCGGTTCGGTCAAACCGATCGTAGCGAAGACATTTCCTCTCGAAGAAGCAGCTGAGGCTCTGCGTTATCTCGTAGAGGACCGCCCCTTTGGGAGAGTCGTTCTCACAATCTGACGACAATTGTTGGGGGAACCATACAGGTATCCCGTTCCGCAATTAGCAAAGGGTTCGCACTATGCGCAGGCGTAGTGCGAACACAAAATTGTTAAACCAACCCAACTATGCTCGAACGAACTTGCTCAGAGAGAGGAATCAATGACAACAATAAAGTCGATCCGGCTGGCTTCGGTGGTCACGGCAATCAATGTCCTGGTCGCGAGCGGCTTTTCCATCGTGGGAATCATCCGTCCACAATACCTGGTACCTGTGGGATACGTTCCAACGCAGGCGTCGGTGATATTGGCGATGTACGCGGCGGCGCGCACAATTCCTCTGGCTTTGTTCGCGTTGGGGGCGATCTACAAGCAGGCGACATCTGCGTTGCTGATCCTGGGTGCGCTCGCGGGCGCCGTGCAATTGCTGGATGCCGGAATCGGTCTGTTTGAGCATGATCTTGGAAAATGCGTTGGGCCGCTCTTTATCGCCATCCTCCAATTCTTCGTGGTGTATCTGCTTCACAGATCCGTGCGGATCACGCCGGAAACGAAGCGTGAATAAACGCCCGCTTGTTGCCGCAGATATTCCTCACCGTTGCATTGTCGGTACCCACATGGTCGACTTTTTGCAGAGCTTGCCTCAGATGCGGAGGCGGCCATGCTCCTCTCACTGTCTTCGAAGACGCTGGCCCCCAGTCTTCAGAAGATGCGCGCTGTGGACCGAGAGACATCTTCACCTAAGCGTAGGACCGCTTCCAGAACAAAAGGAATATCGAATACAAGACCAAAGCCCTCATTGATAGCCGGCTACGCGTGATTGTCAGAATTACTCCCCACAAACGCGCTTGTGTTGATCAACCAGTGACAATTCAGCACCCTTTTCGGCACCCAGCTCTGACGAAAGACCTTGGCTTCTTGCTAATACCTCTACCGTGCACGAGCCGCCGTCTTTATTACGGTCCACATAACGACCAAGAAGCCGACCTCGCGTTACGAACCTGTGTGCGCAATTCGATGATCTGGTGGTCGTCTATTCGGAAAATGGTGCATTCGCGACGACATCGGCAAAGTTGGGGGATGTGTACCCCTCGACATATCGAACGCCGAAATCCCGAACGATGTTGTCAAAGGTGGACTCCGGCTTCCGACGAGCGATGTTGCAAAGGCACTCTTTGAGCCCGTTCTTAAGTGCCAGCCGTGGAAATTCGGCTAGGATCGCGCCTTGTTTGTCCTGCGGAATTCGATCAAGGCCTGCCCCCAGAACATCCGCCGTTATTCCCGAATGGGTCATTGCCACTTCGGGCTCTTTGTGAAGAGCGATAGATCGTGTGGTATGAAGCGCGATGGCATCCCAAACAACTTGCATCTGCTGCGTCGAGATGCCTCGCCCCTTAAGAAACGAGCGCGCCGCATTGGCGCCATCCACCTCGAAACGATTTTCCGCCGTATAGCGGTCAGTCAAGCCCAGATCATGCAGAATCGTGGCTACTGCCAACAACTCGGGATCCGGAGCACGTTCAGCGCTTGCTGAAAGCAATACACCGAATAGCCAGGAGCGCATCGCATGATTGAAGAGAAATGGCTCTGACGCACTCCGTGACAAATCAATCGCATCGCGGACCAGAGCTGTGTCGGATACTTTGATTCCTGCTAAAACCATTCCCTACCTCCTTCGTTGTCATATCGTTCGTGGTTGGCCAGTGACTTTTTTGCGGTGCCAGCGTTCGCAAACACAATATCGAGACGACCCTTCTCCCGCTTAGTCTGGGCGAAGAGTTGTTCGAGGTCAGCGATTTGAGACACATATCCTTGCACCCCGGTGACGCTTCCCCCTATGCTCTTGACCGCTGAAGCCAACTCCTTCTCGCGCCGACCGGTGATGAAGACGTATGCTCCTTCCGCTACGAAGCGTTTCGCGGTAGCAAGACCAATCCCGCTTGTCCTACCAGTGACAAGTGCGATCTTTCCATCCAGCTTGCAGCCCATTTTTCGTCGGTCGTCATTCTTTGCCTCTTTCAACCATGTCGTCACCGCCAATCCGTTCGAGCGTTCTCTTCTTGCCGCTCCCTAGACATCCACTCCTGGATATAAGGCGAGCAATGCAACACCGGGATACCTTCGTCCTCGCGGGCATTGAGGAACCGAATGGCTTCGATGTCCACGAGATCGACCTCCTCCAAATCCAGTGCGATCGGCTCTCCACGGCTGATTTCGGCCTTTACCTGATCGAGATGGTGAGATCGAAACTGTCCGCTCAGCCGAAGTCGAACTTTGTTTAACTCCGGAATACGTTCAATCCTCAGAATCATGAGTTCCTGACTCCTAAGCGCACTCTTCAGGCAGCGAACTGTCTTAGGTGATAGTCCACGTGAATCTGCAGCAATTTTCCCCACTCTTTCGGAGTCATCTTGCCGAACATAGGGTGGGGTTTCCAGGCGTCCTTAGTTCTTCCATTCCAATCAACCTCCAGGATTTTCAGCAACTGTGACTTCTCATAAGCAAACTCAAATCTCTGTGAATGTGGGATTTTGAAGCCGGTCGGGAGCCGTAATCCGACCGGCTGTTCTGGATACCAATCCACGAGAATCCATTTGAAAAGCGTCCTCGAAATCAGATAGCTCTCGTCTGGAAGATCGTAGAAGCCCTGCGACCCTCCACACGCTAGGTTGAGATGATGAAGCATCTGATCAACTTCCATCGTCCCCCACTGACGCTGCGAGTTGGGTGTCACACTTTCCACGCGCCGGCGATACTCTTGCCGCTTCTCCTCCGTGAAAAATTGATTGCCATCAACTTGCTTCACACGGAATGCCCGAGGCATATAGCGAGCAATCGCGATTCCGGTGATCCAGAAGTCGCGAGCGAGAGCTGCGCGAAACACATTCATGAATGAATTTCCTTCCTGCACTTCTTGCCGCGCGAGCGTTCGTACTAATACTCAAACCACTGGCTGAGGGCTTTGACCTTCTCCTCCGTATACGGCGGGAACAAATGCTCGATGGCGACGTCAGGAGGAGAAATCAGAACCGATTTTGCATGCGTGAGGGCGTCGAAGCCGGCCTTGCCGTAGTAATGACCGATGCCGGAGTATCCAACACCGCCGAAGGGCATCGTTTCGATAAACAGATGAATGTTCACCTGATTGATCGCGCCGCTGCCGAATGACAGGCTCGCGAGGAAATGATCGATTGCCTTTTGGTCCCGGCTGAAGAGGAAACCGGAAAGGGGCTTCGGATGCTTTTTCACCTCGCGAATGGCAGCGTCCATATCCTTGTAGGTGAGGATTGGGAGAAGCGGTCCGAAGATCTCGTCCTCCATGATCGGGTCGTCCCATGTCACCGGATAAATGACCGTAGGATCGAGATAGCAGGCCTCAGGGTCAGACGACCCACCAGCGACGACCTTCTTTTGATCGATGAGACCAGCCAGGCGCTCAGTAGCCTTTGGGCTGATGATGCGAGAGTAGTCGTTGGGCCGGCTCTTCGGATCAGTCCCATACAGTTCCACGACAGCTTTCTTGCATTCCTCAACAAACCGTTCTGCAATTGATTCGTGCACATAGGCGTATCCGGGCGATGTACACCACTGACCGCCCCAAGCCGTCGCACCCCAGACGATCTTCTTGGCGGCATCCGGGATATTTGCGGTCTCGTCAACGAAAGCCGGATTCTGGCCACCGAGTTCGAGGAGAACGGGAGTCAGATTCTTTGCGGCCGCCTCCATGACGATCTTGCCAACCTTCACGCTTCCGGTGAAGAAGATGAAGTCGAAGGGCAGCTTGAGAAGCTCCGTCACCTCGTCTTTGCTGCCGGTGACGGCAGTGACGGCCCGAGGATCGAAATATTTTGGGATGAGATCGAGCAAGACCTTACTGGTGGCGGGCAAACCCTCGGAGAGTTTGAGGATGCATGGATTGCCAGCCGCAATAACCTGGATCGCGGGGTCAAAGAGCAGCGTCAGAGGTCCGTTGAATGGACCGATAACCAACGTGACGCCGTAAGGTTCCCGATAGACCTTAGCAGTATGCCCACTCTCCCTGAGGGCCTTGGGCACAACCACACCTACGGGCTTCATCCACTCCTTCAAATCTTGCTTCGCGAAGGCGACAGTTCCCACAGGCGCCATAATCTCGAAGACCTTCTCTTGACTGGCCGTCTTGAAGTCGCTGCTCATCGCAGCCTCAAGAGCCTCGGCGTTCTCTTTGCACAAGTTCTCAAGGCGCGTCAGTTGGTCGATGCGCCACTCGTATGACTTGGTCGCGTCCGAATCGAAATATTCCTTCTGCTTGTCGAAGATTTCCTGGAACTGATTCATATGAGTCTCCCTCGCACATCGGTTTGTCGATGCCGCTTTTCAGCAGCGTTGTGAGCTTTTAGGCCATTGTGAGGACTACGCGGAATCGCGCTTCACCAGACATCATGCGCCGATACGCTTCTTCAGCTTTTTCCAAAGGAAGCGTTTCGATCATGGGGCGAACGTCGGTGAGGACGCTGAAGTCAAGGGTGTCCTGTGTCTCGATCGCTCTTCCCGTCAGGCTTCCAATGACCGAGCGGCCACCAAAGATGAGCGGAACTCCGTTGACGGGAATCGGATCACCCGAAACACCAACTACCACAAGCTTTCCGCGAACTGAGAGGCCGGGAAGCAGGCTGGCGATTGCTGCTCCGCTGGGTGCAGTTGCCAGGATCACGTCGGCGCCTCCTAGTTTCTGCAGCGCGGCTCCCGCATCCTCAGCTTTGGCGTCGATGTAAACGTGAGCTCCCAGTTTGGGCGCAAGATGTTCTCTGTCTGGACCGAAGCCGATTGCAACGGTGCGAAAACCCATCTTCTTGGCGTACTGCACGCCAAGATGTCCTAACCCACCAATGCCCTGGATAGCGACGGTATCGCCTGCACGTCCGGCATTGCGGAGCGCATTGAACGTCGTGATGCCGGCGCAAACCAGAGGGGCCGCGTCTTCTGATTTGAGCTCATCAGGTATGAGAGCCAGTGCGCGTGCTTCTGCGATCATCATTTCCGCATAGCCGCCATCACTCGTCACGCCAGTGATAATGGGGTTCTGGCAATATGCCGTGTCGCCGCGACGACAGGTCTCGCAGGTTCCGTCTTCGCCGCCAAAAAAACCAACGCCGACGCGCTGGCCGACCTGCCAGCTCGTGACGCCTGGACCGATTTCTTCGATTTGACCAATTGCTTCGTGGCCCGGCACGCGAGGATACACTACGCCCGGCAACTGCCCTTCAACAGTACCTGCGTCGGAATGACATACACCACAGGCCTGGACACGGATGCGTACCTGTCCTGCAATCGGCGCAACAACGGGCCTTTCTATGAGGTGAACAGTCCCGGGCTTCGTTATTTCGACTGCCCTATACGTTTTTCCCATCTTCGTCTCCTATCGATCTGCACAAACTGTCTTGTGTTCCTTCACGGAATTTCGGGAGTAGCGGCTGTTTGACCACCCAGGTCTGCTGTTCTAATGGCAAGCAAAGTGCCATTCCCAAATGCTTGAAACGATTGGGCATTTGAGCAGCACAAATCCTGAAATTTCAGAATTTCCTGTTGAGGAAGGATGGAAAAGCTAGAGAACTTCGGCAACCTATTTGCGTTCGGACCAAATTTTGTCCGGCGGACTTCGTTAGGAGTTTAGCCTTACGCGAAGGGCTCGGTGCCGGAAGCCCTGAACTGGTATTTATTGATTCCCAATCGCCCTATCTTCGAATCGAGCGTCTTGGTTGGGATGCCGAGCTTCGTTGCTGCGCCCGTTGGGCCCGAGACGCGTCCGTTACTTGCCGCAAGCGCGGCTTCGATCATCTCTTTTTCCCTCTTATGCAGAACACCACTAAGCGCAAACGCCGGGCTAGCTGCTGTGTGGGAGGAAGGCCGCTTGAGCCAGGTCTCGTCCACAGCACAGATATCGCCTTCACTCAAGATCACGGCTCGCTCGATTACGTTCTGTAACTCACGGACATTTCCGGGCCAGCCATAAGCTCGAAACAAATTGAGTGTCTTGTCATCGATTGCCCTGAACGTCTTGCCGGCGTTTTTTCCGAAACGCGTAATAAAGTACTCGACGAGTAGAGGAAGGTCATCTGCACGTTCACGCAGCGAAGGCACGACAATGGGTACGACGTTGAGGCGATACAGGAGATCTTCACGGAACTTGCCGTCGGCCACTAGCACATCCAGATCTCGATGAGTTGCCGCCAACACTCTCACGTCAACAGAAATTGCGGTGTTACCGCCGACGCGTTGGATTTCGCGCTCCTGCAGCACTCTTAGGAGAGCGATTTGGATATCCAAGGGCAGGTCGCCTACTTCGTCCAGAAAAAGGGTTCCGCCGCTCGCCGACTCGAAGCGACCCAAGCGACGTTGTGTCGCGCCAGTGAAGGCTCCCTTCTCATAGCCAAAAAGCTCGGAAGCTATCAGTGATGGCGGGATGGCAGCACAGTTGACCCCGATAAATGCCCGTGACGCGCGCTTGGATCGCTTGTGAATGGCGCGCGCAATTAATTCTTTTCCTGTGCCGGTTTCACCCAGAATCAGGACAGTGGAATCGGACGACGCTACCTTCGCGACTTGACGGAGGACTTTGCGAAGTGCTTCCGAGGATCCGACAATATCCTCAAACATCGAGTCCCGATCGATCTGCTCTCGCAATACTTGGTTCTCGTTGCGTGTCCTCTCTTCAGCTTTAACTCGATCATCGATGTCAGTTCCCGTCGCATACCAACGAACGACGCGACCCATCTCATCGCGGAATGGGTTGAATCGAACCAGGCACCAACGATACTCTCCGTCCTTCCGCCGCGCTCGATGCTCTAGTTCGAACGGAAGTCCGCGCGAGAGACCAGCCGCCCGTTGTTCTTTGAGCTTTTCGAGACCGTCGGGATGAGAGAAACGTTCACGGAAGCCAGACGTGAGTATATCTTCGGCCGAGAGCCCCGCATAGTCGAGCATCGCCTGGTTTGCATAGATAGGAACGCCGCTCGTATCTACCACCACAATTGTCTGCGGAATGGCGTCGGTGATCCGGCGCAGTTCGCGATCCTCTTCTCGCAGCTTCTCTTCAATCTGCTTAAGGTCGTCGATGTCGGTTTGAACTCCGTACCACCTGACGATTTTGCCAGTCTCGTCCCGCAGGGGCTCGACACGCAAAAGAAACCAGCGAAATACTCCATCATGGCGGCGAATACGTCCTTCAACTTCGCCTGGCTGTCCCGATGCCAACAACTCTTGTCCTTTGGCTACGACGCGGGGCAGGTCCTCCGGATGAACTGTAGGTTGCCATCCATGGACACGCGACTCCTCCGGAGAACAACCTGTGTAATCATGCCAGCGCTTGTTAAGGAACTCCGTAGAACCATCAGGTCGAGTGCACCAAACCAAAGTGGGAAGCGTGTCGATGACCTGCCTAAGATTATCCTCCGACATTTGGGAATCGACCGAGAGCATACGTTCCGCCTCTCACCGAACTAGAATTTGCCGTTGCTATTCTTCCATTGATCGCGAGGTGGAATCGCTTCGAGCGTGTCCCAGCGTTCAGCGATCTTGCCGCTTTCAATGCGGAATAGATCGTAGATGGCGGTGGGCACGCCACCAAACGTAGCCTCGGCAACGACCAAGACGAAATTACCTTCACCAAGTACCATATGCACGCGCTTATAGACGACTGCCTGCCCCTTGGCGGCAAGAGCCTGTAAACCCGCAATCAGTCCCGGGATAGTGTCGGCGACCCATGGATTGTGCTGAATGTATGCGATTCCGTTGAAGTAGCTCGGAAAGGTCTCGCGACGGCCTGCGAGAAGGTCGTCCATATAGCGTTGCATGAGCGCCTTATTCGCCTGTGTCTGGTCGAGATCAGACACCGCGGTGGGGCCGTCGATCATCGTGTGGCCACTCGGACTGAGTTCGGTCGCGGTCTCCTGCAAATTGTCCCAATGCTCGACGATCAGACCATCTTCGAAGCGAAATATGTCGAAGCCGATGCGTGGCCCGAAGAAGTTGTATTCAGTGTGAGCGAAGACATAATCGCCGTCTTCAAAGACGCGGATGGTGTTGACTGACGCATTGGGCGGCATGTTCTGAATGAGGGCGGCTACACCTTCAGGGCCAGGTCCCACCTGTAGGTTGTGCTGGATGTACTTGTTCGGGTTGACATACGCGAACGGGACTGGATTTTTAGTCTCAAGCGACTTCAAGAGATCGACGACCTGTTGTTTACGGCTAGGGGGCATGGGTCCTCCAAGGACAAGTTCATTCTCTGAAATAGTGGACCATTTGGTCCTTTATTTGCAAGTCCTCAAGTGAAGTGACCGATAATGTTGCAATGGGACGACGAAAACTGTTCACCCGAGAGGATGTCCTCGATAAAGCAATCCCAGTCTTCTGGAAGCATGGCCTCGCTGAGACGAGTGTTCAGGATCTTGAACAGGCCACAGGTGTGCGCAAATCTGGCTTGTATACGGAATTCAAGGACAAAGAAGACCTGTTCGTGGAGAGTCTGCGCCGGTATTTCGACGTCCTGATGGCACGCGGACACCTGACGAAACAGCCTCTGGGTTGGACCAATGTTGAGAGTTTTCTCAAGGTCTGCTATGGGAGTTGGGGCCAGAAGGGCTGCTTCTCGGTGAACTCCATGCGCGAGTTCGCAGACCTCCCCCCAAAAGCCCGCCAGATCATGGTCGCGAGCGTAATGAAAGCCCATCAGCTGCTCATCGACAATCTAGCTGCAGCGCGTGGATCTCGTGACGATAATGATTCCCTCGCTGGCTTGATCGTCACGTTCTTTAGCGGAATTTGCCTGGAGCAGAACCTCGGCCCCGACCGGGCGCGAATTACGAAGAAGATCGACGCCTTCATGCGGCTGATTCGCACAATCTGATCGTCAAGTGAGACGAAGAAGGAAAGAATCCAGTCCAAGTTGAACCATCGCGGTCGCATCTTGATATTCCGCGATCTCACTTGGATACCCTGGACAGCTGTGACACTTCGCCCCATCAGGCCTACCGCCTCGTCGAGTTGCCTCCTTCCGTCACCCCATGATGAAGACGTGGGCACCTTCGGTGACAAATTCCCCCGCTGTTGCTAGTCCGATCTCGCTGTTACTTTGGTAAATACTGCAACTCTGTTTTCTAACTTTGCCATGTGCATTCCTTGATAGTTCTGTTTGTAATCATCGATGAATAGTCGCTCCTGAAGAATTGCGATTCGAATGTCAGGCTTCAAATCACTCACGGCGCATCCGTCCTCAGGTTCCGCTGAGCAGAGCAATACCTCGTGAAGGTGATGGTCTTGGTAACCGAAGGAAGCGCGTGAGGTCGATGCTCATCAATGAGTAATTTCGTGGGTGACTACGGTAGCCCCGCTAATGGCGTCAGACACCACAACCAAAGTGCTACCGGCCTTGTGGCCACCTTCTGCGGCTGCAAAAAGCAGCTGAGAGCCGGCCACAAGTTTTAAATCAAGCGATTCACCTTTCTCAAGACTGATCAGACGGTCATTCGCTCGCAAATGAAGAGTCTGCATGCCATCGTTACGGACAGAGAAGTGGATCATTTTGTGTTTTTGTTCCGTGGCTTGTTGGATTGTGGGAGTTATCTTGCTCTGAGCGTAACCGCGAGTCAGAGAAAAGAAGATAGATAATGCAATTACAAAACTAATAAGACGTAAAGTTTTCATTTGATGTCAGCCTCTTTTGTTTGGAAACTTCTATCAACCAAAACACCAATTGAGCGCCCTTATTCCATATCTATAGAGAGAGCATTCAACGGGGAGCTCATTCGAACTCCTCAAAAGCGGCGAGAACAAGACCCCTTTCGTACTTCTACGCGTGATGATTTTTCGTTTCCAATCGGTATGCGGACCATGGAACCACCGTCTACCGCCGACGCCTTAATCTGGTTCGGTCGCCTCAAAGCGTGAGTTGAGAATGCTTCGTAGATGCGGTTGACTGTAGCTACATTTTTGGGCTGCAATGGGCCGTTCCTTTGGCTCAATCATCGACTTCGGGCAAGAACCGTCACGAACAGATGACTGATCGCTATTATTTTTCGATGCAGCGGGTTCTCAGACCCGCTGCATCATGGCCGAACCTAGCGAAGGTCGAAATTACGGCAAAATAGCGTCAGCCAGGCATGCTGCCGGGTGCGGTTATTGCCGTCCAAGGCGCGGAGATAGTTGTCGCCCAGCGCTTGGAGGCTGGTTTCGGCATAGATCTGGGTGGTCGAGAGATTCAGGTGGCCGAGGAACTTCTGGACCTGGTCGATGGGAACTTGTCCGGAGTCTAGCAGGATCGTGGCGACGGAATGCTGCAGCAGATGGGGTAGACACGCTTTGCGATGCCGACCTCCGGGCGCTGTCGCCCGCTGAAGTGGCAACACATCAATCCCTATGGAACCTTCGCCCTCAATATGAAAGAGCGGCCGTACTGCAGCGTGACAGCGCCTACGCACTGCTCATCGACGTATGGTCTGATCAACTTGAGAATTATCGGTGAAGTCAGTGGAGTGCCCGGGCTCGAGGCACGCGGCTTGAACCGGTACCGAGGTCGTTCATTTTGTTTCCGGCGCCTGGGAACTCGCCATCGTCTTCCGCGCCGTATCGATCTCGGGCCGACAAGATGAACTTCCTCCTCCTGTAATTTTGAGAAGTTGCCCGTAATAGGATCGGGCTTCTTGAGGATGACCATCTTTAGCGGCAGCACGAGCAGCACCCGCCAACCCGTTGAACCTGTTTGGACTGAGGCGTAAATCTGTTTTGTACTGAGTAAGCGCGTCTTTCGGACGATCCAAACTATAGAGCATGTCGGCATACATCTCACGAGCCGGGATATCAACCTCGGCCTGGCCAACGCGGTCTTGTTCATCCGCCGCTTCACTAAGCTTGGCGAGCGCTTCCGCGTTACGTCCATGCGCGTAGGCTTGCCAGCCCTGGATAGTTAAGAAAGTAGCGCGTTCCTCGGCGGAAATTGGCGATCCCTCACGGGATACTGCTTGGTATATCGATTGTGCATGGGCGGCGACTCGGTCGACCGTAACGACATCGTGCAGATGCCCGGCAGCTATTGCCTGAGACCAGTCCAGATAATAGTCAGCAGAACGCATAGAACCACCGGGATAGTGAAGTGCAAGAACCTCCTTCCATTCATGTCTTTCGAGGTGATAGATCGACGGTAATTCGGCAGTGAAATAGCCGAGGAAAACGAACATCCCATCATCCTGGATCCCCGGGACAGTTTTGAGATGGGCTATCGTTGGGTTAACCAATTCATAGATTTGGTCAGCCTTGGAATCGCTTGCTTCCTGCAGGTACGCGTATAACAAAAATTCATATGCGTGCATTTCATGCGAAACGCCATCAAGATGCTCCTTCTCAGCAAGTTTGGAGGCCTGTACCGAGGCAAGATTGCTAGAGATATCATCAGGCCACATCCCTAGTCGCGCGAAGATATGCCCCGGCATATGGAGCGCATGAGCTGATGCCGGAGCAATCGCGGCATATCGTTCGGCTGCCGGCAAAGCTTCGCGAGCCAGCACAGGGTTATCACACGTGTGGATGATATAGTGAGCAAAACCTGGGTGATCTGGATGGGCCTTGAAACCAAGCTCTAGCACTGCTAGAGCTTTGCGGTCTGCCCCAATCGGATCCTTGGAGTCAACATTTGCCGCGGCAGCAAGAGCTAATCCGTAGAACGCAAGAGCTTCAACATCGTCCGGGTAAGCCCTGTGCAGGGCTCCCATCGCGTTGACGTAGCTTGCAAGAGCGAGATCATCGTGCGCCGAATCGCCATGCAAATATCCGCTCAGCGCTGTGATATATCGGCGTTCCCGATCCGTTTTCGGAGCTAACGCTAAGGCTCTGTCAATTTCAACGACTCCCTCACGCCGACGATCCTCTGGCATTCCGTCCCAAAATGGACGCCATTCTGTCATCGCAAGACCCCACTGCGCCATGGCGCATGATGGGTCCGTCGTTGCTACGGACGTAAACTCCTTTCGTGCTTCTTCGTACCAAAACGAGTGAAGCATCGCCACACCACGCTCGAATGTTGTGCTTGTTGACGCAGCACAGGAGATTGGCATCTGTACCGTCCCAAGCTTCTCAATGACTTCCGGAGGGATCCCTTCTGGCCCGTGATGGTGATGTACCTGTGTTTGCGCCATTGCGATGTTTTGCCAGCAGAGTATAGATAGAGCGAGCTCGACAATCGGATGAAAGATTCGCGAGCGGCGACGGCGTGTAGCAAAAACAAAGATTCGTCTGAATCTCACTTGGACTCCTTTCGAAATGTCTGCGGACGTGTGCTCTGTTTTGAGCAGCTTACATAACTGTTATGAAGCTGACTTATTGCGACGATCTGCGACTTGATGCCCATTGGAAATCGGCAGGCGCCCGTGCTCCTGTGTTCAGGCATCGAGGGCGGCCTGCGCGGGCAGGTCGAAGTCGAGCGCGAGCCGGTCACCGTCGATGCCGCCCTGCCGCTCTCGGTACGGGTCAAATAGTATTCCGGCAAAGCTGTAATTCGCTCAAAAAGGCCCGAACCCAGCTCATCGTAAAACATCCACGGCGCGAGAGACCGAGGCCACGTAAGCAGCCCACGCTGAACCTCGAAGATGAGCTCTGAGCACGCGCCGAATCCAGGCGCGTGCTCCAGATCGAATGCCTGAGAGCATTTAGTCATGCCAACGAAGACCTTTCAAATTGCTAAACGTATTCCAGTGAACTGCCAGCGCGTCGCCGGATGAAAGAAATTCCGATATGTCGCGCGCACGTGATCCGCAGGCGTGACGCACGACCCTCCCCGCAAGATCATCTGACTTGACATAAATTTGCCGTTGTATTCGCCCAGCGCGCCAGGGAGAGGTTTGTATCCCGGATAGCCCGTGTAAGGACTGGCGGTCCATTCCCAGCAGTCTCCAGACAGTTGCTCAACACCCGCATCATTCGCCCACGCAGGATGCAGTCTCCCGGTGTCGAGTAGATTTCCGTGCCGGCGTGCCTTGCCCGCGACAGATTCCCATTCTGCTTCTGTCGGAAGTCGAGAGCCACGCCAGCGCGCGAAGGCTTCAGCCTCGAAGAAACTGATGTGGCATACGGGAGTGTCAAGCAACTCTGAGAGTTCGTGCCACCCTTTTAGCGTGAAGACCCGCCATCCCGTCTCATCGCCAGGATCGCGTTCCCAGTAAAGTGGCGCTTCCCAACCCTCTCGCTCTATGGCCTCCCAACCGTCAGAAAGCCAGAGTTCGGGACGCATATATCCGTCATCTGACATAAACTCCAGATACTCACGACAGGTGACTTCGCGGCTTGCGATCTGAAATGGTTCCAGGTAGACCCTGTGGCGTGGCGTCTCGTTATCAAAGCAAAAGTCCAGAGGCTCTTCAGAGTTCAATGAATAACCGATTTCAGTAAGGTCGCCCTCAAAGTTGAGCCATTTGAGCTGAGGAATTGGCTGGGGATGCTCTTTCGGTAGAGTTGCAGATCCATATGACGGTCGCAGCGGATTTGAGAAGAATGCATGCTTGATGTCAGTCAGTGCCAGTTCCTGGTGTTGCTGTTCGTGGTTTAAGCCCAGCAAGATGCGCCGTGACGCTTCGTCGTCAATCGAGCCTGCAAACAATCTTTCCATTTCTTGATCAACATGCGCGCGGAAGGCCAGAACCTCATCGAGTGATGGCCGAGAGAATGACGCGCGTAACTTCTTGTCGGGAATCTCTTCTCCGAGAGAGATGTAATAGCTGTTGAAAAGGCGATGAAGCTCTTCACGAAAGGGCCTATAGTCGGCCAGAAATGGTCGCAATACGAAAGTTTCAAAGAACCATGTGGTATGTGCCTGATGCCATTTGACTGGACTGGCCTCTGGACATGACTGGACCATTTGATCTTCGGCAGACAAAGTAGCGACGAGGGAACGCGTCATCGAGCGCACAGCTTTGTATTTCGACTCGAGAGTGGACATGGGTCAATTCATCCGCTGAGCCTCTGCCGCAATCTGAGTTGGCAGACGGAGCGTTCGGTCGCAACACGACAGTACGCTCCGAAGTCAGCGTGACTGTACTGGGCAAGCAATGTGCCAAAAGCAGAGATTTTCCAGATCAGCGACAAAGTAGCATAAGTCATTTATTTGCAATGATCTATTGCCGCAGATGTCGAACGCAACGCTCGTCATCACTGACGGAATCGTGACTGATGACCGCCACTGACAGGCTTCCGTCGCAGGGCTGGCGCGGTATGCAGTGTAGGAGAAATCATTCCGGCTGTAAAGGACCCTCGATACCCTTTGAAAAGGACACGGGACGGCTGATCCCGAGCTTCTGTATTTTGTAAACCAGCGACGTCCGCTTCATCCCCAATCGTTCCGCAGCGCCGCTCCGGCCGCCGACGACCCAGTTGCTCGCATCAAGCGCTCGGAGGATATGATCTCGTTCTACCTCCTCGAGACCCGTCAATGGCGCGTTTGATCCTTTATGAGCGCTGAACGGTTCCAATTCCGCAGTTGGGGCACGTAACACTGTGTGCGGAGAAAGAATCACTGCCCGTTCGATAAAATTTTGCAGTTCCCGAACGTTTCCAGGCCATCGATACCGCACTAATGCGTCCATTGTCTCCGAAGGGATTTGATCGATCTGTTTGTTCATTCGCTTCGAGTAGTGTTTCAGGAAATGACGAACCAGGTTCGGAATGTCCTCCGTCCGCTGTCGTAAGGCTGGAACATGAATCGGGAATACTTTCAACCGATAATAGAGGTCTTCGCGAAACGTAGTCTGCTTTACCATCGCAGTCAGATCACGATGTGTGGCTGCGATCACACGGACATCGACCTTATGGGTGTAATTGCTGCCGAGTCTCTCGAATTCCTGTTCTTGCAGGACTCGTAACAGCTTTGCCTGAAGTTCCAGAGGAATGTCACCGACCTCGTCAAGAAAGAGTGTTCCCTTATTCGCTAGTTCAAAACGTCCTGTTTTTTGCGCGATCGCTCCGGTGAACGCTCCTCTTTCGTGTCCAAACAATTCGCTTTCTAGAAGGCCAAGCGGGATTGCTGCGCAGTTCAATTTGACAAAGGGCCGCTCCCGGCGGCTGCTCAGATTGTGGATGGCGCGTGCGATCAGTTCCTTGCCGGTTCCTGTCTCGCCCAGAATCAGCGTGCTCGAATCTGTAGGTGCCACTATGGAAACCAGATCAAGCGCAGTCTTCAACGCGGGACTATCTCCGACTATTTCCCCGAACTCAGCGCGAATTTCCTCTTCGAGGTAGAGTCTCTGTTTCGTCTCTTTGTCTCTATCCCTTATCGCCTTTTCATAATCCAACGCGTTTTCGACGGCTATGGCAACCTGGCGGGCAACCTGTTCGAGAAAAGTGATTTCATCTACGTCGAATGCTTTCTCTGACCGGTTGAGGGCCGTCAACACGCCTATTACGCCGTTCCTGCTGAGAAGTGGGAGGCCGCACCCCGACACCAACCCTTCATCAATAACACGTTGAAAGATACGTCGACCTAGGCTGCTACCGGAACGTTCGACCTCATAACGAACGTCCTCGAAGTTCTCAAAGTATTGAGTCTTGCCGGTCCGGAAGGCTGTGCCACAAATGGAACCGTCGTTCGGTATGATCGTCCCGTCGGACAGAGAACCTCGCGCCTCGGGGTTATACAGCGTTGTTACACGCAGGCCTCCGCCATCGGCATCGGGTAGGAGCAATGCGCAATAATCACACCGAGTCACTCTCAGCAGATCTGTAGACAGAGTCTCAACCAAACGAAGTATGTCCAGCTTTGATGCTGGAGTGCCCGGCTTGCTTTGTACCAGTGACTAAGAGACACACTGGAACGAGGAGAGCATATGGCACGAGGTAAGAGGTAACCGAAGCAGTTGAAGCCGAAGAGCGTAGATTAGCATTCCGTAATCTAGCGTAAATAGGACGAATCACCAGAAATATAGCTGCAAACAGAGCCAAAATACTGAAATTACAGTAGATGCGCACTGTACCTGATTTCGTACCTAAATGCATTTGCCAACCCGAAGCACCTCGGCTACAGCGCACGAAAGCTCACGGTAAAGCTCTGAACATTGGCATTTGAGATGGTGCCGGAAGGAGGAGAGCTGATGAGTGTACCGCTATTGCACTCAAAAACCTGTTTGCTAGCGGTTCTGTATGTGCCCTATGGTCATCATGGCCCGCCTTTTTCTTCAGATGAGTCGTTGAGACCGGAAAGCCACTTGTACGATAAGCCGACTATTCGGCCAAGTGAATAAGTTCCGGTTAGCCGACAATCCACTCGAAACACGAACCAAGGGCTCCATGATGAGCGCATTGGCCTATGAGTGTTGAAAAAGTCGAGATCCAGACGCTACGCTATTTGTGACATCGTCCCGCAGATGAGGCTCGCAACCACGGATGCGGTTCTCATTCCACCGCATCCGTTTTGACAGAGCGCTAACGCTGTAGACTCCGTCTTCGAAATCTGGCAGCGAGAGCGGTCAAACCAGTGCCAAGCAAAACGAGCGAACTCGGCTCAGGAACAGCTGGCGTTGCGCCGAGGATCGGCCCGGCCGCTGGGTCAACCTTGCCGACAAAGGAGGTGGTGCCATCTGAAAGGTGAAAAGCCACTAGATCAATCTCCGGCCCAGGAAACGGGGTGTCAGGAGTTGGGAACCCTTGAAACGCAGACAGGGCGCCGTCCGCATCGAAGATCGTCAGCAGGTGAAGTGGAACCGACGAGAGATACGTCGCGGCTCCGGTCGTCGGATCGATCTCCCAGAGGGCCGGAGAGACCTGTACGGTGGTGGTATAGCCGTCGGTGCCGAGGGCGAACGCGTCGAAGGTGGCGTACAGCTTTCCATCTACGCCGAAGAGGGTCTCGTCGGTAAGATTGAAAGATCCGTCTGGGTTGGTCGTGAATGGAATCGTCGGATCCGCAGGGATACCAGTAGCTCCTACCGGTGTCGCCAGGCCCGTCGTGGGGCTGACCGTATACAGATTGTTGTTGAGATCGGTGACGTACAGGGTCGTGCCGAGGTGGCCAAGGGCGTTCGCGTTGCCGCCTAATCCTGTGCTGCCAACGACGGACGATGCACCACTGGAAGGATTGATCGCAACCAGGTTGCCAGAGTCGGTGAGTGTGAGCAACGTGCCGCCCGGCCCGGGGATCAGCCCTCCAGATCCTTCCGGAAGACCTGGTCCAATCGGGTTAAAAGCGCCGCTAGTCAGATTGACTGTGCCGAATTGCTGGGCAAGGTTGATGACATAAACGGAGGAATCTGCAGATGCTGGAACGGTGAGAAGTGCAACTGTAAGGGGAAGGATCAGAAGGATCAGCTTGTGCAGGGCAAAAATTGGATTGGTAAAGGGCAGTCTGGATTTCATATAGCGCCTCCTTGTTACCTGTTGCGCAACCGCGGGTACCGCAGTTAGCTGGTTTTTGTCTTCTGCACACGTGCGAGCAGTGCATTCAGGCAAGTCACCGCTGAGCCATCGGCTGCGTGCAGCCGTTGCAGCTCCTCGGAATTGAGCCATTCTTCTAATTCGGGCCGTCTCAGGTTCGTGATCACTCTTGTGTCTTCCATCGCGATCGTTTCCACTTCTGCTTCGCATCGGGGACACCATCCGCGCCTTGCACTTCGGCCTCGAAGGATCAACAGGGAGTCGGTTTCGACTGTGATTGTTGTCTGCTTAGCCATAAGGCCTTCTTTCCAGGTGGACCGAATGTTGGAACGAGAGCAGGTTGCCGCGAAAGCGCATGAAAAGTCCTTCCAAGCGCTTTGAAAACTTCTGATAATTTCTCGCAGTCCCATAAGTAGTAATAAAATGAATGTCTTGGTGGCGCTGACGCGGATGGTGCACACCTCGGAGTGAGCGCGGACGCATGCTAAAATTCGAGCTCAAGCATTGGGTTGGAAGGCGGGTGTGCCCGGATGACCACGAGCGAGAGCCAGACGGTCAACGAGCTTTACGAGTTCGGCCCTTTCCGAGTTGATGCCGCAAGAGAAACACTGCTTCGGGCCGGCGAGCCCGTTCCGCTGACGCCAAAGACGTTTCAGATCCTTCTGGTTTTGGTTCGCCACGGCAAAGAGATCGTCACCAAAGACGACTTAATGAAGACAGTCTGGCCGGACACCTTTGTGGAGGAGGCCAATCTCAGTCGCAATATCTTCATGCTCAGAAAGGCGCTCGGCGAGACTGCCCAGGACCGCCAGTACATCATTACAGTGCCCGGTCGGGGATACCGGCTCGCTGAGAATGTACATCTGGTTCCTCAGGAAGAGTTCGCGATCATTGCCGCCAGCCATTCCAAGGTGCAGGTTCACGTCAAAGAGACCAGCCCGTGGACGTGGATCGTGGCGGCCGTGGTTTTCCTGCTTGTCGTCTCTGTCGGCACATGGCGGTGGCTTTTGCATCGCAGAGTGCTTCTGAGTGAGAAAGACACGGTTGTGCTCGCGGACTTCGCCAATACCACAGGCGACACCGTTTTTGACGGAACACTACGGCAGGGCATGGCGGTGCAACTTGAGCAGTCGCCCTTTCTAGGCCTCATCTCCGAGGAACGCATCCAGCACGCCCTCCGTCTGATGGGCCGGTCAGGGAATGAGCCTCTCACCCCCGGACTCGCTCGAGAGATCTGCGAGCGCATCGGAAGTGCTGCTGTTTTGGAAGGCTCGATAGCTAGCTTGGGAAACCAATATGTTTTAGGTTTGCGTGCCACCAACTGCCACACCGGAGATGTCCTCGATGAGGAACAGGTACAGGTGTCGAGGAAAGAGGATGTCCTCAATTCCCTGAGTCAAATTGCCCGTAAGTACAGAACCCGTGTAGGCGAATCGCTGGCCACGGTCGAGAAGCACAATACTCCGCTCGCGGAGGCCGCGACACCATCACTCGAAGCCTTGAAAGCCTACAGTGCAGGTTGGAAGACACTCTCCTCAACTGGGCCGGCGGCCGCTTTGCCTCTTTTCCAACGTGCAACCGAGATCGACCCCCAGTTTGCAATGGCTCACGCCATGCTGGGACGTGCCTATGGAGATATGGGAGAAACAATCCTCTCTGTGAAGAGCACAAGCAGGGCTTACGAATTGCGGGAACACGTGAGTGATCAGGAAAAGTTCTTTATCGTTACTTCCTACGACATGGTGGTAACCGGTAACCTCGAGAGGGCACGGCAGGCGTGCGAAGCGTGGGAACAAACCTATCCTCGCGAGTTGAAACCTCACATGTTCCTGTCGGGAATTATTTATCCCGTCCTCGGTAGATACGAAGAGGCAGTCCAGGAAGCGAAGAAAGCAGTCGAGGCAGATTCGTCATTTGCGATCGGCTATAACGTACTTGCCATGAGCTACCAGGCACTCAACCACCTTGAGGAAGCCGAGCAGACCTTACTGCAAGCCTCTGAGCGCAATCTGGAAATATCGGATTCTCTTATGAATCGGTATCAGCTTGCCTTTATCAAGGGTGATCAGGCCGCCATGAAAGGCGTATCGACCGCTGCTCAAAAGGAATCTTCGGTAGAAGATGCGGTTGTTGACCAGGAGGCCTTTGCCGAGGCATACGCCGGTCACATGCAGGAGGCAACAAGGAAATCGCAACACGCTGGGAACCTGGCCCAGCAGGCCTCCGAACCGGACAGAGCGGCTATGTACGAGGCTGGAGCTGCGCTTCGCGAGGCACTCTTTGGAGACGTGGCCACCGCCAATGAAAGCGCAGGTGCGGTCCTTCGGCTGTCGCGGAGCCGGGATGCGGAGTATGGCGCTGCCTTTGCACTCGCCCTCGCGGGAGATCAATCGCAAACCGCGACACTGGCGGGGGATCTCGAAAGGCGCTTCCCTGAAGATACCGCGGTCAGGTTCAACTACGCGCCAACTCTTCGCGCGCTTCTCGCGCTGAAGCATGGTGACCCTTCACGGGCTGTCGATCTGCTGCAGGTATCAATACCGTACGAGCTTGGCGAGCCACCGAGTAGCTTCTTCGGATTCTATGGAGCTCTTTATCCGATCTATGTGCGTGGCGAAGCCTATCTTGCCCTAAACCGGGGACCTGAAGCAGCAAGAGAATTCCAGAAAATTATCGATCATCGTGGAATCGTCGTTAGCGATCCAATAGGAGCACTGGCGCATTTGCAGCTGGGAAGAGCATTCGTCTCATCAGGCGAAAAGACCAAGGCCAAAACTGCCTACGGGGATTTCCTTACTCTCTGGAAGGATGCCGACTCAGACATCCCTGTTCTAAAGCAGGCCCAAGCCGAATATTCGAAGCTAAAATAGTGACGCTAACACCTCGACTGCTCTTGCGAATCCGAATAAGTCCTGGTAAGTCTTAGTGCTGTATCTGGAGCGCCCATTTTTTCCGGTTGGTTGATTGAAGCGCTGTGGGGCGGCGCTTCGGATACAGCGACTTGAAGGAAGCCGCTGGCAGTTGGGTTGCTATGGGATTTGAATGGTGCTGCGCGGAGGCCGAGGGCATCGGAGGTCGGTGGTGCGTGGTGCGGATGCGGATTGTGGGAAGAGTTCGCGGGGGCAAAGCTTCTGGATGAGGCAGCAGACAGCGGGTGAAGCGGTGGTCTCGAGTGCGGTTGGAGCGAGATGCGACACAGGGACTCTGTGCGTGCCGGAGCAGGTAAGCAGGTCGAGGTTGGAACTGTGGGTTCATGCGGCACACTCGCGGGACAGCGGAGGAGAGCGAAGCAGGAGTTGAGCTGCGGAGAGGTGTTCGACGACGTGCATGGTTCCGCCGCAGACAGGGCAGTTCCAGAGCGATGCGGAGCTCCTATGGGTTGAAGTCTGCGCTGCATTTATCTGTCGGGGCGGTCCAGTGCTGTGGAACAGGTGGAAGCAGAGCGGCAGCAACGTAGCGCGGTACCGGTTGGTGAGGAAGCCGAAGTTGCGGATGCGCACGAAGCCGCGCGGGAGCAGGTGGAGGAGGAAGCGGCGCAGGAACTCATCGACGGGCAGGATCATGAGCCGCTTCTTGTTGGCGTGAGCGGAATCTCTCCAGCGGAAGGTGACGTTGCCGTTGGCGAGGGCAACGAGTCTGTGGTTGGAGATGGCGATGCGGTGGGTGTAGGCACTGAGATAGCGCAGTGCGTGTTCCGGCCCGCCGAAGGGGCGCTTGGCGTAGACGACCCAGTCGTGGCGGAACAGGAGTCTGAGCCAGGAGGTAAAGGTCCCCTGTGCTGCGAGTGGTGCGAGGTTGCCGTAGAACTGGAGTGTGCCTGTATGGAAGGCGCTCTTGAGTCCGGCGACGAACTTGCCGCGGAACACGCGGCTGAGCACCTTGATGGGGAGAAAGAAGGAGCGGCGGGAGGAGATCCAGCGGGAGTGGTCTGGAGCGAGGCCGCCGGCGGCGAGCACGCAGTGGACATGGGGATGATGTTGCAGGCGCTGGTCCCAGGTATGGAGCACGCTGAAGAAGCCGATCTCGGCGCCGAGGTGTCGGGGATCGCGAGCGATCTCGAGCAGGGTCGCGGCGCTGGAGTGGAACAGCAGGTTATAAATCAGCCGCTTGTTCTGCAGAGCAAGCGGGGCCAGTTCGCGCGGGAGGGTGAAGACAACATGCACGTAGCGGGTAGGGAGAAGCTCGCGTTGGCGGGCTTCGAGCCAGCGCACACGGGCGTTGCCCTGGCATCCGGGGCAATGCCGATTACGGCACGAATAGTAGGAGATGGCGGAATGTCCGCAGCTGGAGCACTGATCGCGATGCCCGCCCAGCGCAGCGGTGCGGCAACGGGTGATGGCCAGCAACACCTTCTGATGTTGCCAGCTGATCCACCGGCGACTGCGCTTTATGAAGTCGTCACCGGCACAGTGAACGATGTCGGCCATCTCCAGCGAAGGTCGGTTCATGCGCTGAGAGATACCCCTGCCACTTAACTTATCGCAGCGCCATCAAGGCTGGCTCAACCACACGCGCATGCGTCCGCCGCTCTCAAAGCGGCTTCGTTCAAGTCGGCATCTGTTTACCGATGTGCTCTGGTTCAAGTGGCCGAAAAACGGGGCGGTCTCAACCGGTCGATGCAACACACCATCTGATTTAGATCATTTCTTAGAGGTGGTGTTGATGAGACAAGGAAGACGGTATGGTCTTTCTGGGGAGCAGAAGGCCGACATATGGCGCCGTTGGAAGGCGGGCGAGTCGCTGCATGAGATTGGACGCGCCTTCGGCAAGGAGCATGGCTCCATTCAGTTCTTGTTGTCGCAGCACGGCGGGATTGTTCCTGCCGTTCGTCGCCGCTCGCCGAGAACGCTCACGTTGGCTGAGCGGGAAGACATCTCACGAGGCATTGCTTCCGGTTCGTCGATTCGTGAGATTGCCCGAGGATTGCAGCGGGCTGCGTCGACTGTGAGCCGGGAGGTGGTACGGCACGGCGGCCGTCCACGCTACCGAGCCAACGAGGCCGATCAGCAGGCTTGGAAGTTAGCTCTGCGGCCCAAGGCCTGCCTGCTTGCCAACCATAGGAAGCTGCGGACGATCGTGGCCAGTAAACTGATCCTGGACTGGTCGCCGGAACAGATTTCCGGTTGGTTGAAGAGACGGTATCCCAGCAACGAGAGCATGCGCGTGTCCCATGAGACTATCTACCGCAGCTTATTCATCCAGGCTCGAGGAGTGCTGAAAAAAGAGCTGATGCAACACCTGCGGTCCAAGCGATCTATCCGTCGCTCAGTGCACTCTCGGGCTGGCGGACAGTCCCGCGGTCAGATTGTTGATGCCATCTCCATCAGCCAAAGGCCTGCAGAGATTGAAGATCGTGCCATCCCCGGTCATTGGGAGGGAGATCTGCTCAGCGGCACCAGCAACAGTCACATCGCAACCCTGGTGGAACGACATTCGCGTTTTACCATTCTGGTCAAAGTACCAAGCAAAGACACGGCAACCGTCGTCGATGCGCTGACCCGGCAGGTTCGTAAACTCCCCGCCTCTCTGCGACGGTCCTTGACCTGGGACCGAGGACTGCAGATGGCCAAACACAAAAGCTTCACCGTGGCCACCAAGGTGAACGTCTACTTCTGTGATCCGCAGAGCCCTTGGCAGCGCGGCACCAACGAAAATACCAACGGCCTGCTGCGGCAATACTTCCCCAGGAAAACCGACTTGTCCGGCTACTCCCAGGCCGACCTAGACAAAGTAGCCCTGCGCCTCAATCAACGCCCACGGAAAACCTTGGGCTTTGAAACTCCTGCTAGTAAACTCCAAGCCAGTGTTGCATCGACCGGTTGAGACCGCCCGGCTATCCGGAAATGTGAAACCGAACTGCCTCTAAAGTCACATTTTCGGCAACTTCGGGATATCCAGCCCTGGAAGCGTCGAACTTGCCGAAATTACCGTTTTTGGGCACTTGCACTTCCGTAGACTAAGATAGCAGCGATGACGACGACAGACGTGGGTCTTGTGAGTGGAACTCGTTCTCAACGGATCGTGTTCGCTGCGGTGTGTGGCATTGTGGCTCTGTACTGCGACAATGGTTCACTTGGAACAGAACGCGGTTACTTTCAACAAGGACTTTGGACGTTCACTTTCGTCGGACTGTTTCTAATTCAACT
The DNA here is from genome assembly GCF_004217555.1 of Edaphobacter modestus. GTDB lineage: Bacteria > Acidobacteriota > Terriglobia > Terriglobales > Acidobacteriaceae > Edaphobacter > Edaphobacter modestus. Next base: position 2,106,786 of record NZ_SHKW01000001.1, on the reverse strand, counting down.
GCGCAGAACTCTCCAAAGGGCGAGAGCGGCGACGCTAGCCCTAATCCTATTCAGTCTCCATTGTTATGCTTTGTACATCTACAGAAACTCATTTCCCTTCCACTCATCTCTTCCAGTGGTGCTAGGCGGCTTCTTCGAGTCCTTCGTCTTTAGCATCGTCTACGTCAGACTCTGTCAGTCAATCGATCCTAGCGGACCATTTGGAATGACCGAATCCGAGAAGCAGGCGCGTAAGAAGACTTCCGTGCGGTTAGGTTGAACCCCGCGCACTATAGCTTGAGTGATTCGTGCTCCTGCTCATGGTCAACAACTACAGCACCTCCCGTAAAGTCGGGTTTTCGGCAACTTCGCCGGTCAAATCTTGAATGGATCATTTTGACGAAGGTCCGGTTCCCGGGAACCTAACTCTTCAGTTTTTCGCTCTTACTTCGGGCATAGACTCGAATCGCCAAAACGTTCGAACAGCCGTATTTGTATAGCGGAAACACCCACGGTAAGGATTCGTGTTGGATTGTCACACTCGTGTCATGGCCGAGTGTGGGTGGTGAAATTCCACGAATAACGGAAAAGAAAGCTCGCTTAAGGAATAAGGGAAACTTCTTGGGGATTCGAAGTATCATTCCATGCCGAAGGCATGAGGAATGTTGCTCAACTGGTAACCGAAGAGAAGGCGGTAATCCGACCGCAATCGTCTCTCAACAACTCCGGTGCGGCATGAGTTCGCTAAGTCGCCGAAAACTCGCCTTTCCGTGAACTGAGATGGGCCAGGGCAGATACCTGCTCAGGTGGCGACGAGTTGGATGGTGAGGACGGTGATGTCATCGGCCTGGGGAGCACCGAAGGCAAAGGCTTTGGCGGTTGCTGCGATGCTTTGGGCGGATTGTGTGCTGACCTCTCGGGTCCGGTCAAAGCCAAAGAGAGCATTGGTCTTGGAGTTGGTGGCTTCGAGGACGCCGTCGGTGAGGAGGGTGAGACGCTGCGAAGAGTTTAGATGCATGGTGGATTCGGTGTAGGTGACGTCGGGCGCAAGGCCGAGTGGGAGATTGGGTTCGCTTTCGAGTTCGTGGCCGTCGAGATATGGATTGAGGTGGCCGGCGTTGGCGTAGGTGAGAAGGCCGTCAGGGGAGATGGCGAGGATGAGGCAGGTGGCGAAACCGGAGCTGTGTCCGACGAGCCGCTGGTTGAGGCGGGTAAGGAGTTGCGCGGGAGATTGGAGGAAGTCAGTGAGGGTGCGGATGGAGCCCACGAGAAGGGAAACGGTCATGGCGGCTTTGAGGCCGTGTCCGGAGACGTCGCCGAGGAAGATGAGCGTGGTGCCGGATGGTTGCGGGAGGATCTGGAAGAAGTCGCCGCCGACCTCGTCAGCGGGTAGATAGGCGGATTCGATAGTGAGACCCGTGATGGCGGGGATGGTTTCGGGGATGAGGATTTGCTGAACGGTGCGTGCGGCGGCGATTTCAGCGGCAGATCTTTGCTCTGCGCTGGAGACGCGGATGAATCGGAAAAGCACCACGACGAGAAATCCGAAGGCCACGACGAATCCGCCTATGTCCTCGAAGCTGATTCCGACATAACCGAAGTGAATACCTGAAAGCAACGGTACGGATGAAGGATAGAAGATCGCCGCCATGGAGAGCAGGCCGTTGAAAGCCCAGATCGCAAAAGAAGGGAGAAGCAGCCATGATTCGGCCCGACCCCTGCGGATGGCTTGAACCAGGTAGAAGCTCATCAGAAACAGCAACACGAGGAACGTAGAGATAAGTGCGATACCGTACGCTCTCTCGAACTGGGCGAGTGCGAGCAGCGGGCAGAAAAGCATGACGAGTTGAACGAAGCGAGCCGGCCGCACGTGTTCCGCGCGTGAGAAGCATAGGACGAATTCGAGTGAGGAAAGGAGAGTGGCCCATCCGGCGCATACAGAGAACATGACGTGGAGGAGTGTGGCGGAGATCGCGCCAACGTTGATCGCTGTGAACGCACCGTGGTAGGCGACGCTGAACAGGCAAAAGATGGCGAGCCAAAGGTATTCCAAGTGGTTCCGTTGCGATAGGAAAAGGCTGAGCGCGACCGCAGAGAACGCAAGGTAGATGAGGCCGAGGAGGAAGCTCACGAGCGTGCTGTTATTGAAAGAACGGATTCGCTCAAGCTCGGTCGCAGACCTGATGGCGCCAAGCTGACCGATTTGGAAGCGAGCGAGCGGAAAGAGCTGGGATGTTGTGTGTGCGGTCACGAGGCAACGCACGGAGAGGACTATATCGCTCGACTGCGGAAGTTCGATGGCAAACGGGCGAATATACTGGGGCGCTTTTGCGTGCATGGAGGGCGAGATGGCAATCTGGCGACCATTGGCAAAGACCTCGTATGGCAGGCCGTCCGAGATGGTGATCGCGATGCCGAGCGGACCCATGGGGTTGGCAATATGCAGGTGGATGCGAGACCAGGTGGTATCCGGCTGAAGGTCGGGCAGATGGGCGCTGGGGAGAGATTCTCCGGGCTTGAGTAGCTGCCATGCGGAATCATCGAAGTTTGCGTTAGCAAAATCCGGATCATCGCCGATGTGGAAGCGGAACGGAGCGTCTAGAGTAGTGACGTCTGCGAGGCGATAGGCGTCAATGGTGACTGTCTGGGCGCCGAGGTAGGGGATCGACAACAAGGCCGAGAAGAGAAGCAGGCACGGGTATCGTCGTGTTTTCATTAAGTGACCTGAGACTATCAGGGGTTAGGGTGAGAAGAGGAACGGTGATGCGGTTGTTTTTGGCCGCAGGCGAGACAAGAGCGACGATTGGAAGGAGCCCAACTGGCAGGATCGATAGGAAGGCAACGAAGCGCGGCTTAGAGACCCATAGCAGGACTATAGCCGTTAACACACAAACGACCAATAAAGCTGCGGCTATGACCACTAGCCACCAACGTCTCTTGTTCATAGAAGTGAAATTGTAATATGTGAGCGAAATAAGGCATTTTGATGTGCCTGAAGGCTCCTTTTCGGCAAGTTCAATTGAAGTTGCCGATATGTATCGTCCGCCGTCTGAATGCAAGGGAAAAGTTTATGGATGAAGGAATGTCTGCGTCAATGTATCCGGCCTTTTGGTGGAGATCAGTCTCCTGGCCATGATGAGATACGCCGCGTACCTGTCCTACAAAACCCCTCGGCTGTGGAAGAGCCTATTGAGCAATCAGGTTTCAGGTACGCCGTTTGACTGTTCTTTCATCTTTACTTATCCGGTGCAGACCTCGGTGGGAGAACTTGATCTTGATAGCTACGCTTAGCTAGGCCGCGACTGGCTCTTGAACTGCCCGATAGTCCTGGCCGCTTGACAGCACGGCCCAAGCGATCCTTGCCAGTTTGTTTGCCGTGGCGACGATGAGCACGTTGCGTGGCGCTCTGGCTTCAAGAGCGGTCATCCACGCGCCCATGGCGACGCGGTCTCGCTTCGATCGCAATACGACTGCGCGGGCTCCATGGATGAAGATCTTGCGCAGGTAGTTGTTACCGCGCTTGCTGATACCGAAGAGGCGGGCCTTACCACCGGTCGAGTGCTGTCGTGGCACAAGCCCAAGCCAGGAAGAAAACTCACGCCCCTTATGGAAGGCTGCGCCGTTACCGATCGCGGCTACGATCGCGGTTGCGACCAGCGGGCCAACGCCGGGGATCTGCCTGAGCCGCGTGCATGCCGCATCACTTGAGGCAATCAGCTCCACTTCCTGGTTCAGATCGACCACCCGCTGTTCAAGATCCTTCCACTCGTTCCAAAGTTGAGCCAGCAGGTTCCGCATACGCGGAGTGAGATCTTCCTCGGCGTTCTCGAGGATCTCGGGCATGCGCTCGCGCAGCCTGGCCGGGCTCTTTGCAAATACCAGACCCCGCTCCAGCAGGAAGGCCCGCAGCTGGTTGATGACTGAGGTTCTTCGCGCGATCAAACGATCGCGCACACGATGCAATGCCTGCAGATCCAGCTGGTCGTCCGTCTTGATCGGAACAAATCGCATGTTCTCCCGATCCACAGCCTCAGCAATCGCTTCCGCATCCAGGAAGTCGTTCTTGTTCGACTTCACGAATGGCTTCACGAACTGGGCCGGGATCAGCTTCACATCGTGGCCTTGTTCTCGTAAAGTACGGCCCAGGAAGTGCGCCCCGGAACAGGCCTCCATCCCGATCAAAGAGGTCTGCAGGTTCGCGGTGAAGGCAATCAACTGCTTCTGGGTAAACTTCTTCTTCAGCAGCACCTTGCAGTTATCGCCAAGAGCCACCAGGTGAAAGGTCGTCTTGCCAAGGTCAATGCCTACGGAACGAATCTCCATGTCGATGATCCTCCTTCAATCTGCCTATAAGATCCTCATCGCCAGATTGAGGTTTAAGCGGCGGACCATCTCAGTAACCCCGTTTCCGGAGAACTAAGACGCCAATTTAGGGGGTAGTCTATATATCTTAGTTACATACTGACGATAACGGCGACTATTAAGCCAACTAAAGCGCCAACAAAAATTGCAGCGACGATTCGGTTTCTGTCCTATCGACGTGACGATGATGGATGGGGTCATAGCCACCATATCCATTTTTCACTTTCTTGACTTTTTCGTATTTGAATGTGACATCGATTTTCTGGTCTATATCGTGAAACGTGAATGCGTCATCAGTACTGGACAAAAATGATCCGAACTCTTCATGTCCCTGAAGGGGAATGACACTGATATTTTGATTCAGCTTGAATTTGGCGACTTTCTCTTTGACCTCGGTTGCCCTCTTCGAAAGCGGTTGTTGCGCGTGAGAAATGCTGCGGCAAACACAGCCACATAGCAAAATCGTCTTTATAATTTGCTGACTCAGTTTCAGCATATGGGCACACATCATCCAGGTAATTCAAATGCTGAATTAGCCCTCGTATGGCCGCAGCGAATGTGACAGACGGACGGGTCTTCAGAGCAGTCAGTCGGCACGGAACAGCTTGGGGTCGGGGGATTTCGGAAAATGTGGTTTGGTACGTTGTTCGGGATTGTGCCCGTCGTGTTGAACTCGAGCACGCCGCCCCGCATGATCTGCGCCGAATCTGCGCGAAGCTGTGCCACGTGAACGGAGGCGAACTTGAGCAGATTCAGTTCCTGCTCGGGCACGCCTCGGTTCTGACCGCCGAGCGTTACCTTGGCTGCAAACAAAACCTCGAGGAACCTGTTAACGACCGATTCGGGTGTCTGTTCGAGCGCAAATGTCTGGAAAGGTGCTAAGCCCTTATACCGTCAACCGAGAATCACGCGCAGTCTGGTCGGCGGACCCCGACCAATTCTATTCTCACCGCAACACTTCCGAGGATACGGCTGTGGAGGCTGGTGCAATGCCCTCAACTAGCGACTAAATGGGGCTCGCCCGAATAATTGAGCCGGTTGAGGCCGTTCAGCGCGGCGACCTTGTAGCACTCGGCCAAGGTAGGGTAGTTAAAAACCGTGTTTACAAAGGAGTCGATCGAGCCCTCGAAAGCTATGACGGTCTGTCCGATGTGAATGAGTTCGGTTGCACCTTCGCCAACGATATGAACACCCAGCAGCTGGCGCGTTTCCCTATGAAACAATATCTTCAGGAGCCCGGTAGTGTCGTTTAGGATCTGGCCTCGCGCTATTTCGCGGTAATGTGCGATGCCAATCTCGTATGGGACACCCGCTTCGGTCAGTTGTTCTTCTGTTTTGCCAACGAAGGAAATCTCCGGAATTGAGTAGATGCCGTAGGGAAACAATTCGGGGACCGACACAACCGGTATGCCGAAAGCATGGCATACGGCCACGCGCCCCTGCTCCATCGCAACAGAGGATAGACTCGGGTAACCGATTACGTCGCCCGCGGCGTAGATGTGCGGTTGCGAAGTCTGGAAGTTGGTATTTACCTGAATCCGGCCGCGCGCATCGGCAGCGAGGCCACACGCCGCAAGATTCAACGAATCAGTGTTGGCCTGCCTCCCTACAGCATAAAGCAGAGCATCCGACCAGATCTGTTTTCCGCTCTTCAGCTTCGCGCCGACTTTGCCCTCAGAAGATTTCGTAACCTCCTCGACCTCCTCACCCAGACGAAAAGTGACGCCCTGGCTGCGCATGTGATAACTCAGCGCTTCAGCAATCTGCTGGTCGACGAAATCGAGTATGCGAGGGCGGCGTTCGATCACAGTCACGGGAATATCCAGAGCGGCGGCAATACAGGCATACTCAATACCGATCACGCCACCCCCGACAATGGTCAACACATGGTGCTCCGTTTGTAGCCGGCGAATCGCGTCTGTATCGATAATGGAGACATCGTCCACGGGAATCGCGGCGTTGTGAGCCGGCCGCGAGCCAGAAGCGATCAATACGTGGTCCGCGTGGCAGAGGTGCTCTCCTTCCTGACTCGCAACCCGAATCGTGTGGAGTCCTGAAAAGGAAGCAGTGCCAATCAATACATCGATATCATTACGGCGAAACTGACTCTCAAACACCCGAACTTCGTTGGACGCGACTTCCTCGATTCTCAGTGCCAGGCTTGAGGCCGAGATCCGGCGATCCGTGGGCCCTGATCGGCTAGAACGCAGGACAGCCTCCCGAAGTGTCTTGCTCGGAATCGTGCCTGTGTTGATACTGGCCCCACCAAGAGCTTTAGAGCGTTCGACCACCGCAACCTTTTTGCCGAGTTTGGCGGCCTGAATTGCCCCGTGATGTCCGGCAGCGCCCGAGCCGATCACCACCATGTCGTAATGCTTTGCCAAACGATTAGTTTCGTTCATCCGACTTATTCTCCTGTACAAAATTGCTAACTGTTGCTATCCCTGCATTCGTGCCAGTTTCTGTTCGAGCGTCCGCTTCTTTCAAAGCCTCGTCCTTGAGATTCTTGCCTGTATCTGTTGTCGGCAATGCAGGCCAGCTCTCTGCTTGTTAGCATCAGAGTTCGATCTCACAGTCGCGGCCCCCAATCTTTTTCATGATGCGTCTGGCGTTTCCAAAAGCTGACACAATCGAGAAGCAATGAGATACCCGGGCAGGATGTCGACGATGCCGCATTCGAGCGCGTCCCACCAGAGTTCCGCCGTACTGGAAGAAGTCGTGAGTACAATCGGCACACAGATATCAATACCCCTCATCCGTTCGACGAGATCTCTCCAATTACCATCAGCCAGGGCAAGTTCCGTGACGATCACAGTCTTCTCGCGCGCCGAGTTGAGCAACTCGACTGCCGCACTGATGCTGCGCGCCCACTGCACAACCAATCCGCGCGCTTCGATGTCCTGCGCGATGGTAGTTTCCGGGCTCCTATTGGACACGTAAATTACTGTTCCTGCTCGTCTGTCGGTCTGCATCGATTCTCCAACGCTGCTGGATTCCACCTTATGCCGGGTGGCCTCCGACCGGCCGTAAGCTGCCGTAAGCCGGCCGTAACACGGCGAAGCTTCGGGAGCCTAGAATGAGCGGGGGTAACCAAATGCCAACTCTGCCCTCATCATCCGAAAAATCTCTCGCCAACTCTGCAGCCGACCCTGTGCCGGCGACAGCGGTTCGCGACCAATTGGCGCGGATGGTGAACAGCCCTGGTTTCGTTTCGTCAGTCCGGTTATGCCGGTTTCTGACCCACATCGTGAATCGGACAATCGATGGAGATATCGATAGCCTCAAGGAGTTCTCGATTGCAATGGAGGTGTTCGACCGCACCTCTGAGTACGATCCGAATATCGACGCAATTGTTCGGGTCGAGGCTCGCCGCCTCAGAGCGAAATTGAAGGCCTATTACGAGGAAGGGCAGGGTACGGTTGATCCGGTTCTGATTGGATTGCGGCCGGGCAGTTATGTCCCGGTCTTCCGATGGCTTAACGCCCAGCCAGCAAAGCATCGCGAAGAGATTGCCGCAGCTCCGCCACCGGGCCGTATATGCGTTGCCGTGTTGCCGTTCGTGAACATGAGTCCGGAGCCGGAGCAGGACTATTTTTGCGACGGGATCAGTGAAGAGATCACGAACTCGCTTACGCGGGTATCCAGTTTGAACGTAATTGCGCGGACATCGGCCTTTCACTTCAAGGGTGCCAGCATCGATATCCGGGAAGTAGGGCAGCGTCTCGGCGCGAATCTTGTCATCGAAGGAAGCGTTAGGAAAGCCGGCGAACAGCTGAGGATCACTGCCCAGGCGATTCAGACCGAATCGGGTCATCACTTATGGTCGGAGACGTTCCGCCGTGAACTCAAAGATGTGTTTGCAATTCAGGAAGAGATCGCACAATCTGTTGCGGACTTACTCCGGCTTCATATGCCGGGAGTGCAGGGGGCAGTTCAGTCTTCCGCTCCTAACCTTGACGCGTATACGGCGTACTTACAAGCTCGCTTCCTGATTCATCAGCAGTCGCCTGAAGCACTGCAAGCTGCAATGGGGCAGCTACGAAAGCTGGTTGAGGTTTATCCCGACTACGCTCTCGCTTACAGTGACATGGCTGCAGCGAACGGTCTTCTTGCCCTTTTCGGGGCCGTGTCGGGCCGTGAGGTGTATCCCGAAGTGAAGGCGAACGCGGAGCGCGGCTATGCGCTCGCTCCGGAATCCGGAGAGACGTGCACGGTGCTCGGCGGCCTTCGTGCCTGGTTTGAGTATCGTTGGGACGAAGCGAACGAGATCTACGACCGCGCGCTAAAACTACAACCCAGCCACGCGCGGGCGCACAGATTTCGTGCCATGGCGTTGTTGTGCCAGGGAAACATCGAGGCAGCAGAAGCAGGCCTCCTCCGCTCTGCTGAACTGGACCCGCTTTCTGCCAGCGATTGCGCGCGCATGGCTTATGTTCATTATGTAAAGGCGGATTACGATTTAGCCGCAAAGGATCTCCGGCAGTCTTTCGAACTGGATCGCGACTATCCTGAAGCGCGATTGTATGAAGGACTCCTGCACTTCCAGCAGCAAAATTACGAGGCGGTCATACAGTGTCTCTCTCCGTCTGTTTCACCATTGGATATCGGCCTGCTTGCCGCAGCCCATGCCAAGGAAGGCAGCCTTTCGCGAACCGAAGAGTGTATCGAAAGGCTTCATCAACTCGCAGCCCGGCAATACGTCACTCCGTTGGCAGAAGGCTTCGCTGCAATCGGGATGGGGGATTTCGATCTGGCGTTCAAGTGCCTGGACGAAGCCATCAACCACAAGACAATCTTTATAAATCTATTAGCTGTCGAGCCGTTCTTTCAGCCTCTTCATGCTGACCGCAGGTCTGCCAAACTCCTGAAAAAGCTAAACTTGTCCCACTGACAGGTGCCGCAAGCAGTGCCGTTAGCTTACGTAGGGCTTACATAGGGCTTACGAGGCATTACTCCCCCCGCTTCCTCGTTCGAGGCACCATTGCCTCATGAAACGCACTCGAACAACTTGCTTGGCCTTCACCTTGGGGACGCTGACTCTGCTGGCGCGAGGTCAGAGTCTCGCACCTCTGTCCCTCCCGCCCACGGTCGAACAGGCGGCGGGACAACAGTCAAACCTCCCTGAATTGACTCTCGAACAGGCGGTTGAACAAGCTGTTGCGAACAACAGCAGTCTGAAGACCGCCAGCCTCGAGACACGCCGGGCCGCCGATGATCTGGCTGCGAATCGAACGAGACGATTTGCGAATACGCAGGTCACTGTGCTCGGCGCCCAACTGGTTACGAAGCCATCGGTTACTTACCCGGCGGGCTCGCTTGGGGTATACAGCGCGACCGGGCCGATTCCGGCGACGAATCAGAAGGTCGAGATTCCGCGAAAACCCGTAGGCATACTGAATGTCCTGATTGCCCAGCCGCTTTCGACGCAGTACCAGCTGCGTTTGCAATTGAAGGCTCTTGCGCTGGGCCTGGAAGGTACGCGCCAGGACCAGGTGAAAACGCGTCTGGAGGTGGTCGACCAGGTTCGACGTGCTTACTACGCGGTTGTCGAGGCACAGAGCGCTTTGGATAGCCTTGAGGCGTCACTCCCTTATTACCGGGAATCGCATCGTCTGGCATTCGTGAACCGCGGTAAAGAGACGATTCTCGAATCGGATTTGCTGAACGCCGATGCGCAGCTGTTGAAGATACAGAATGCCATCAGCGATGCGAGCGAAAGGGTCGCGTCGGCGAGCGAAAGATTGAACGATCTGATGGGCCGGGACGTACACACGCAGTTTCGGGTTGCGGCGATCGGCGATGCAGATACCGATCTCGCTACACTCGGAGCCATGGAAGCCCGCGCTCTTCAAAACCGGCCAGATGTGAAGAAGGCGAAGCTTGAGGTGGAGCAAGCCAATTACGACGCGCGGGCGAAGAAGGCGGAATATATCCCCGACGTGAGTCTGGCCTTCAGTTACTACACAACAGCGAATTTCCAGAATGTTTTTCCAAGCAACGTCGGGACAGTGGGCCTGTCGCTTCGGTGGGAACCGTGGGACTGGGGACGCAAGCACCATGAATACGACGAAAAGCGAACCAAGGAAGAGCAAGCCAAGGTTGGCGTCGGCGCTACGGAACGAGCCGTTCTTCTGGAGGTGAGAAATGCGTGCCGGCAGTTGGAGAACACCCGCCGACAACTGACCCTCAGCGATGCAAGCGAACGAGCGGCCCGGCAGAAGCTCAAAGAGTTGCAGGAGCAGGTAAAGCGCGAAGCGGCATTAGGCAGAGATTTGTTTCAAGCACAGTCGAATCTGGCTTCCGCCGACAGCCAGCAGCAACAGGCTCTGACTGCGTTTTGGAAGGCCAGGGCCGATTTGAAAAAGGCGATAGGAGAAGAATGATGCGTGTATATTTCGGAATTTTGAGTTTAGCTGTGCTTTCCGCTCTCACCGGCTGCGGGACAAAAAAGCAGAAGGCGGGGCCAGAGCCGGTTCCCGTTGTGGCGGAGATTGTGGCTACGCAGCAGGTCCAGCCCAGTTGGACTTACGCCGGCGAGATTCGTCCGGACACTGAGGTTCAACTGGCCTTCAAGGAACCCGGTTATATCGCCGCTCTGTATCGAGTGAAGGGCGTCGATGGTCGGATGCGTGATGTGCAGGTAGGCGACGAAATACCTGCCCGCGCCACACTGGCCCGACTGCGCAGCTCCGATTATGAAGCCTCGCTCAACTCCGCGGTCGGCCAGCAGCGCTCAGCGCAGGGTACGCTTGATGTTTCGCAAGCGGAACTCAACCGAGCAAAGGCCGATCAGGCAAAGGCAGATCTTGATTTTGAACGTGCACAAGCGCTCTATGCCGCCAAAGCAATGACTCGCCCGGATTACGATGCGGCGGTGAATCAGCACACCTCGGCGACCGCCAGTGTGGAAGCCGCCGTGCGTCAGATCGAGGCGCGGCACGGGCAGTTGAGCGCTGCATCGGCGCAGGCTGTCTACGCGCGGATCAATCTTGGCGATACGAGCCTGAACGCTCCCATGCCTGGAGTCATCGTCGAAAAGAGTGTGGAACCGGGCAGCCTGGTTGCTGCGGGGACAAGAGCGTTCACGCTCGACGATACGCGCGTGGTGAAGGTGAACTTCGGAGCTCCCGACAGCATGCTGGCACACCTCAAGCTAGGAGCACCGGTGCCTGTGCAACTTGATGCCTTGCAGGGCCGGACCTTCACAGGGCAAATTACGGGAATCTCCGCCTCCGCCAACCGTGAATCACGGGTTTTCAACATCGAGGTCACTCTCCCGAACCGGGATCGCTTGTTCAAGGTGGGCATGATCGCACGCATCCGTATAGAGCAAGCGAATACGCAAACTGTGCCTGTGGTACCACTGACTGCTTTGATGACCGCGGAATCCGGTTCGAATAACTATTCGGTCTTCACTGTAACGGAGCACGATGGAAAACAGTTTGCGCAATTGAAGAGTGTGAGGATTGGTGAAACCTTCGGCAAGTCGGTTGTCATCGACGAAGGCCTTACGCCCGGTGAACGAATCGTCGTCAACCGTACTAACCAGCTAAGCAACGGAAGCCTGATCCGGATGGTCAACTAGGAGACGCAGCAATGACACACGCACAGAATGAGCAGTCCACGAACAAGAAACAGAATCTCGCCCGCTTCTTCCTCGAACAGCGACACATCGCCTGGGTCTCGCTCGCGGTTGCGCTCCTCTGGGGAATCTACGGACTATTGAAGATGCCGCAACGGAAAGACCCGGACATTCCGGTACGCCAAGCGATGATTATCGTGCCTTGGCAGGGAACATCGTCCGAACAGGTAGAGCAACTGGTGACCAGGAAGATCGAGCAGGCTATTGCTTTGAATCAATGGGTGACGGAGATCAAGAGCGCCTCCAGAACCGGCTCGGCGATGGTCCAATTCGAACTGGCAGAAAAGGGAAAGTACGACAGGGACAAAGAACTTGACGACGTCAAGATCAGGCTGGACGCCATCCACGACCTTCCGCAGGGCGCCGGTCCGATTTTGTACATCAAGGACTTCGGGGATACGTCTGCATTGATGCTTACAGTAGCGAGCCCGCCGGCCGATCCAGCTCAGGTCAACTGGGTGAGCAAGCTGGTTGAGGCACAGATCCGGCAGGTTCGGAGTGGTTTGGATACGCATACTCAGCCGCGACGTTCCATTGTTGTGGTTTTTCCAAAGTCTATCGACAGCGACGAAGTCGAGCGCAAGTTGTCTTGGGTGACCCGAGACATGGCAACCCAACATCTTTGTTCCGATGTGCGCGCGTTTTCGGGAGCAGGGTTTACCGGGGTGGACCTGGCGACGAACCTCAGCACTCCTGATCTGAAATCGGCCTTGAGTAAGTTCGCAAATCAGAGCCTGCAAACCGACGAACTTCATCCCGATGCATGGGAACCTGCGATCATCGACGAGCCGGCAAACACCACCGCGGCGCTTCAGGCCGTGGCCGGTGACAAGTACACTTATCGCGACCTGGACGACTTTACCGATACCCTTCAGCGAAGCCTCAAAACGCTGTCGATCGTGGCGAAGGCAGAACGTTCCGGGGTACTGGACGAGAACGTATTTCTGAATTTCTCGCAGCAGCGCCTGGCGCAATACAAGCTAAGGCCGGCGGATCTTTCCAGCATCCTCGCGGCCCGGAATCTACCGGAGAGCGGCCAAACGCTCAATGCACGCGGACGGACGGTCAGCGTCAACACCACAGGCGAGTTCAAGAGCATCGACGATCTGCGGAATGTAGTGATAGGCACGTCACCGAACGGAACGCCGCTTTACCTGCGGGATCTCGTGGACATCGACAGGGGATATGAGAATCCCCCTTCGTTCCTGAACCGGTACACTCGTCGCGACGAAAACGGTAGATGGATCACGACACGCGCGATTACGCTCTCGGTCCAGATGAAGAAGGGAGAACAGATCGGTTCTTTTGGAAAACAGGTGGACGCCAATCTGGCGAGCGTCAGAAAAACATTGCCGGCCGATTTGGTCCTGGCCAGGACGTCAGACCAGCCATTGCAGGTACACGACAGCATCGAGCTCTTCAGCCACAGCTTGATCGAGGCGCTGGTGCTGGTGGTAGTTGTGGCTTTGATTGGCTTCTGGAGCTGGCGGACGGCCATTCTGATTGCGGTGTCCATGCCGATTACGCTCGCGATCACGTTTGGGGTCATCAGCACGCTCGGGATCGACCTGCAACAGGTCTCAATCGCTTCGCTGATCATCGCGCTGGGACTATTGGTCGATGTACCGGTGGTGTCCGGCGACGCGATTGTGCGCGAACTGGGTGCCGGGCAGCCACGGTCCGTCGCCGCGTGGCTGGGACCGACAAAGCTATTCAAAACGATGGCATATGCAACCGTCACGAATATCGTCTCCTATCTTCCATTTCTGCTGTTGCCCGGAGATACGGGGAAATTCCTGTACAGTCTGCCTATCGTCATTAGTTGTTCTTTGCTGGCGGCCCTGCTCGTCTCGATGACCTTTGTGCCGCTCATCAGTTCGTTTCTATTGGAAAGCAGGAGCGAAACTCCTATCGAGGAGAGGCGGCAGCGCGGGTTCACGGGTTGGTATTTTCGAACGGCAAAGAAGGCCATTGAACACAGGAAAGTCTGCCTGGCAGCATCGCTTGGCCTGCTGGTAGCGGGCGGCGTCGTGTTCTCCACGCTCAAGCCGCAGTTCTTTCCAAAAGACCTTCAATACTTTTCTTACATCGACGTGTGGCTGCCTGAAGACACTCCCGCGAGCGCGACCAGCGCGGTTACTCAGCAGGTGGAATCCATTACCCGCCGGGTAGCGGAAGAGTATGGTAGAAGCCATCCGGAGCACGGACATCCGAAGGATGTTCTGCAATCGATGACGACTTTTGTGGGCGGCGGCGGTCCTCGCTTCTGGAGCAGCGCCACACCCGAGGACAGGCAAACCAACTATGCTCAGGTGATTCTGCGAACGAAAGACAATCATGATACGACCCCACTGCTTGCCCTTTTGCAGGCAGAACTGGACAGGCAAATTCCTGGAGCAATCATCGATACGCGGACTCTCGAAACGGGCAAGCCGGTTGGAATTCCGATTCAGGTCAGAATCTCCGGCGAAGATCTGCCACGTCTCAGAGCGGAAGCCGAGCAGCTAAAGCAAATCTTTCGCGACATCCCCATCGCCGCCCGAGTTCGAGACGATTGGGGCGAGCCGAGCGCGAGAGAAGTGGTGCACGTCGATGCGGACCGGGCAAACCTGGCGCACGTCACAAACGCAGATGTTTCCGATTCCGTCAGTACGGCTCTTCATGGCATTACGGCTGGAGTTTTGAGAGATGGCAACAAGCAGGTTCCGATTGTTGGACGCATGCAGATGGAGGAGAGGTCCCAACTCTCTGATCTGCGCAGTCTATACGTCTTCTCGCGGCAAGACACCCCTCCAGTGCCTCTCGATCAGGTGGCGACCACTGCCCTGAGTCCGGTAACGCCTAAAATCCGACGCTTCGATCAGTACCGGACCATTACCGTGCAGTGCTGGCCTACGCAGGGGCATTTACCTTCGGAGGTAATCGCAGCGGCGATGCCAAAGCTGGAGGCATTCCAGAAGCAGCTTCCCGACGGGTTCATATTCCGCTTCGCAGGTGAGCAAAAAGAGCAGGTCAGCGGCTTTGCTGATCTCACTACGGTGCTGCTCATTTGCGTTAGCGCCATTTACTTGGCACTCCTCGCACAGTTCAAGAATGCCTTCAAACCCCTCATCGTCTTTGCCGCCATTCCGTACGGCGTTGTCGGTGCAATCTTCTCACTCGCCATTATGGGCCAGCCCTTTGGATTTATGGCATTCCTTGGGATCATCAGCCTCATTGGTGTCATTGTGAGCCACATCATTGTGCTGTTTGAATTTATCGAGGAGCGACGAGAAGACGGCGAAGAATTGGAGTTGGCGCTGATCGATGCCGGCATCCTTCGTTTGCGGCCAGTGATGATCACGGTTGCGGCCACAGTGATTGCGCTGTTTCCGTTGGCTGCACACGGCGGCCCGCTTTGGGAGCCTCTTTGCTATGCGCAGATTGGGGGACTGACGATCGCTACTTTCGTGACGCTTCTGCTCGTTCCGGTCCTCTACTCCTTCGTCGTGCTGGATCTGAAGTTGATCCGTTGGGAGCAAACGGAGCACACGGCTTCGGCTGCTTCAGAGAAACCGGCAGAGATGCCTGCAATATCGGGGGTGCATGCGTGACCGATATGAACTTTGGGCACATCATCCAATACGCAACATTATTGTCGCTTCTGATGGGAGGTCTCGGTGTGGTTGTCGCAGTCTTAAATCACCGCGAGCAGGTGAAGACGCAGATCTTCCTGGCAATGTCTGCCCAGTATGACGAACTGTTGAAGAACTCTTCGGCGGCATTCTGGCTGAGTGTGCCAGTTGGCACGGAGCTTCCTGAGCGGACGGACGATTTAAGCATCTCGATGTTGCGATTCTGCACCCTGGTTTCATTAACCTATCTTCTATTTTGCGAACGCCGCATACCAAAACGAATGTGGGAGTTGATGCTCCGTTCCGCTGAGCGGAGGTTCCGCAGTCCCTTATTTGTGCGTGAGTGGGAGCATTTGAAGACTGAATTCGAATCATTTCCGGAGTTCGTCGCTCTTGTTGCTTCAGTGCATCATATGCCGCCCCATACTGAAAACCTTGGCCCTGGACCCGTGCTACCCGCACAGAAAGAAGGACACCAGTCGCCATGCTGACATCCTCGGAGTTGAAGAAAATACCAATCTTTTCCTGCTTGAATGACGCGAACCTTATGTGCCTCTCGCAGCAGGCTGCCGATCTTCATCTGGAACCGGGTGAGTATCTCATTCACGAAGGGGAGCCCACCCCTTTTTTTGTAGTGATGGACGGAACCACGGAAGTGCTCAAAGATGTGATGGGGCGTCGAACTGAAGTCTCAGAGCACAAGCCGGGCGATTTCTTTGGCGAATTGGCCATTCTCATGGCAACGTCAGCTCCCGCCTCCGTCCGCGCGAAGACAGCTTGCCACTTGGCGCGGCTCGATCCTCAACACCTCCAGGAATTGATTCGACGCTCGCCCGAGTTCAGCGCGCTGATCCTACAGACCCTCAACGAGCGGGTACAAGTCGTTCAGAAGTACATGCTGAATCTTCCCTCCAGCCGCATACAGATCGTCGGATCGAAATTTGATGCGGACTGCCGGGAGATTCGCACCTTCCTGAGCATGAATCGAATCCCTTATGAGTGGGCCGACCGCGATCGTAGCGCACATCCGGCTCCGACTAACCAGGCTTGCGAGATTGCTGGCCTATCCGTCGTCGTGGATGGTTCGTTCTGCGTCAGCCATCCTCCTACGGTTCGTAAGGTAGCTGAAGCGCTCGGATTCCAAACAGCTCCCCATCGCCAAAGCTATGACGTGGTGATTATTGGCGGCGGCCCAGCGGGACTGGCGGCTGCCGTCTATGGAGCCTCGGAAGGACTCAGCGTCTTGTTGGTCGAGCGCGAGGCTCCCGGCGGTCAAGCTGGCACATCTTCTCGCATCGAGAATTACCTCGGCTTCCCCAACGGCATCTCAGGAGATGACCTCAGTCAACGCGCGTTCCGGCAGGCGATCAAGTTCGGAGCCGAAGTGGTTCTCACCCGAGAGGTCCAAGAGATCATTCCGCATCCCGATGGCGCATACACGATTGGACTCGATGGGAGCGATCGGGTTGCCACAAAGACGGTGATCCTGGCGACCGGAGTTGCTTGGCGCAGACTTGAGGCGGACGGCGTCGATCGCTTCATCGGACGTGGAGTCTTGTATGGGGCCGCACGTACGGAGGCCCCCACGGTGGCAGGAAAGCGCGTCTTTATCATCGGCGGCGGCAACTCTGCCGGCCAGGCTGCCCTGTTCTTCGCAGATTACGCTAGTTCCGTGACCATGCTGGTCCGCGGCGAAGATCTGAAGCGCAGCATGTCGCAATACTTGATCGATCAGATTGCTCTCGTGCCGGGCATTCGGGTGGAGACGGAAACTCAGGTGGTCTCTGCAGACGGCACGGATTGCTTGAAAGCAATAGAAACCCGGAAAACGGGGGAGCCCGTCATTCGCCGGCCTGCAGATGCACTGTTTGTCATGATCGGCGCCGATGCAGTAACCCATTGGTTGCCACCTCAAATCCAACGCGAAAACGGCTATGTCCGCACTGGGCGCGAGGTGAGCGACCAGCCAGGTTGGGCGGCAGACCGTGCTCCATTTCTGCTGGAAACAAATCTTCCGGGCTTCTTCTGTGTAGGTGACATTCGCTACAACTCGATCAAGCGCGTTTCCAGCAGCGTAGGAGAAGGCAGCATGGCCGTTGCTTTCGTTCATCAATATCTCTCGTTAATGGCCTGACCGTTTTCCAGAGTGATCGCCGTCGCGCTTCAATCGTCGCTCATGCTGCTCGACTCAGACCAGTCAAGGGGTTCGCTGGCTTAATAGCGAGTCCATCAAGTTCATAGCTATAGCTCTGACTATCCATCTCGCATGCGATCTCTTTCTGCGAACGGATGCGCCTTCTCGGCGAGTGGTAAATCGCCAATGCACTCATTGAGCCCTGAACAGGAACCTTGTGGTGTTCGGGATGGTTTGTCGGCCAACCGGAACTTATCCACTTGAGTGAATAGTCGGCTCTCTATCAGCAGGTCACTGGCGTCAAGTTGGATGGGACGACACCTATGGAGGCGAGCAGACATCCAAACAGCCCTGCAAAGGTGCAAAGGGTCTCCGAACGCCTCTGAGGGAACGATCACGATTAGCACCTAACTCGGCATCAGCATGTCGCCTGCAGACACTTATGGCTTCTACCGGTCACTTTCCGCATTCACCATGGGCCGTCGTAAAGGTCTCGCCGGCAGTCGTGCAATAGGCTATTGCACGACTGCCGATAAGCTATTGGAAGATTTTTTGGGCTGCTCCCCCCACGGGCTCAGCCCAAATCCGCTCGGTAAGTTTGGTAGCAAATTGGTAGCATTGGTAGCCGATTGGGCCGGTTTTGGCGACCTAGCCGATTTTAACCACTTATCCGTCAATAACTTACGTTTTCGACGGTTCCATGGCATGGAAGAGGTCATCGGTTCGAATTCCTAAACCAACCGCTTTTAGGCAAACAGGCACAGCTTTACGACCACCTACGACACGGTCCTCTGTCAGGCGTAATGTGCCTTCATGACTAACGAGCTCGTTTTGGGCACTCCGACAGCTGAAAGCAGGGAAGGGAAGGCGACTTTCCCCTCCCCGGCCCAGGCGCTGGTCCGGAAGATGGTGCTCGATGCGATACTTCGCGACGCACTCAGGACCCTAGCATGATCCATCGGCTTTTCGAAGCTCAATAGCCCGGCCCACGGTACCTCTGGTCTACGCTTCACGAGACACCTCACGATGTCTCATGCAAGACTCGAGGCCAGGATGGAGTCGCTGTTCTCTTTTCCAGTAGGGCTCTTGCATCCCCTAAAACATGCCGGTTTATCCCGCGCACTCCAAGCCGCCGTATCTGTAGACGTTGCCTCGATGCTTTCGGACAAGCCTTCGGCTTTGGACGAGTTCGCGCTTGTGACCCCGGCCAAAATCGAAGTAGGCTCCGGATTCCATGAGTGCCTCAACAAGGAGCGTGGGATACTCGAGCCCGTTGTGTGGTGCGGTGGTTGAGAATGGACTTGCCCCGCGACGTCCGAGGAGCGGCCGCCCGTGCTGCTCCCGGTCATGCAGTTAATCTTGAGTGCGTGCGCTCGCTCGGCAGAGTGAAATGGAACGTTGCGCCCCGTCCGTCGTTCGGTGTTGCCCACAAGCGGCCACCGTGCGACTCGACGATGGAACAGCTGATCGCCAGCCCCATGCCGGAGCCCTGCGTTTTGGTCGTAAAGAATGCATCGAAGATCTGATCCGCCTTTTCGGTGGGCAATCCTACGCCCGTGTCGCTGACTGAGATCAGCAGTTGGTCGTCCCCGTCGCGTTGCGACTTGACCGTAAGTACTCCGCCTGTCTCCTTCATGGCCTCGATGGCGTTGAGCATGAGGTTCATGAGCACCTGCTGGAGTTGCACAGGGTCTGCTGTGATCCTGGGAAGGTCGGCGGCAAGATCGGTGCGCATGGAAACTGCAAACCGGTTGGCCTCGCCCTGCAGCAGCGTGACCATTTCGTGGACGATCTCGTTGACCTCGACCAACTCACGTTGCGGAGGAGACTTCTTGTACAACGACCGTAGATGCTCGATCACCTCAGCGGCACGCTTCTGGTCCTCCAGGATTCTTCTTGTCGCCGCGCACGCCTCTTCCAGATCCGGCGTGTCGCGCTTCAGCCAACGCAAGCACACGTTTGCATTTGTAATTGCCGCCGCGATTGGTTGTTTTAGCTCATGTGCCAGTGAGGCGGTCAGTTCGCCCATCGTGGTGACGCGATTTATGTGAGCAAGTTCTGCCTGCAGCTGTTCGGCGCGCTTGTGATCTTCAAAATCGGTTGAGATACCGTACCACTTGAGGATTTTGCCTCGCGCATCCCGCAGGGGCACGGCGCGCGTCAAAAACCAACGATACTGCGCATCCGCTGCCCGCCGGAGGCGCACCTCATTCTCGAAGGGCTTACCGCTCGCCACCGCGGCGCGCCACTTCTCAACAAATCGCTTTATGTCTTCAGGGTGAACGGCGGCTTCCCAACCTGAGCCGACTGTCTTCTCGATGGACAAACCCGAGTACTCCTCCCAGTGGCGATTTACCCATTCATTCTTCCCGTCTGGCGAGCTGGAAAACGCCAGCGCCGGAATTGTGTCAATCACATTCCGCAGCTGCTTTTCCTGGCGCTGGATTTGCTGAATGCGCCATCGATATAGCGCCCAGAGCAATGCCAGAAAAACGGCCAGAGAGGCTCCGCGGAACCACCAGGTCTGGTACCAGGCGGCGGCCACGCTGAAGACCAGAGTCGCGCCTTCTTCGTTCCAGATGCCGTCGTTGTTGCAGGCTGTCACGCGAAACCGGTAGTTTCCCGGACGAAGATCAGCGTAGAAAGCCTGACGCCGTGTTCCGGGATCTTGCCATTCCGGATCGTGGCTCTCCAGCTTGTAGCGAAAGCGCACCTTTTGAGGAGCTACGAAGCTCAGGGCCGTATAGTCAATTCCGAGATTACGCGTCAGGGCAGGAAGACGAAGACCATCTCGCGGCGCGTAGTTTTTGTGGTCGGCAATAATCTCTTCAATGTGTACTGGCGGTAGTATGGGATTGCTGTCCAAGTGAGCCGGGTCGATCATCTGGACGTCGTTTTGATTAGCGAACCACAACCGTCCGTCCGGAGACTGGGATGCGTTAGGCTTGAAAGGAGTAGACATGGGTCGGGCGCCGTCGAACACGTCAAAGAGTCTGGACTTCACCGTCGCGTTGGGCGATTCCCACCATCGTTGCAGTTCCGTCTTTGGGATGGCAATCACTCCGCATGCCGCGTAAAGCCAAAGGGTAGCTTTTCTGTCAGAGATGAGGCTATACATGACGTCGCAAGGAAGGCCATTCCGCACTGTTAGAGTCTGCACAGTCCCATTTTTCCATCCGACAAGTCCAGACTGCGTCGCTGCCAGGATCGAAGCGTCGGAATTTACGAGAAGGCCGTAGACTGGGTCATCATGATGGCCACTGAGAGGGAAGAATTCCATTTGGCCATTTCGGAATCGGGCCAAGCCGCCCCTGGCAAGGCCTAACCAAACACCACCGTGCGGATCAGGAGCAAGCATATTTATGGCTGGCAATTGAGGGGAGGAGATGTCTTCACGGATTCTGAGATTCTGAATGCGAAACAGCCGATGCCGGTTTGTGGCGAGAGTGTTGGTTGCGACCCAGATGCTGCCATCGACATCTTCGGTCATTGCGCGAACGGCGCCTAGGGGACTGCCATCACCTGTAGGAATCTTTCTAAAGTTTCCCCGCTCATACACCGACAAGTCTTCGTCGACGCCGACCCAAAGCCGACCGGCTCGGTCCTCAAGCAACGATGTCATCGCCCGTCCTGGTAAACCGTTCCGTCGCTGAATGGAAGTGATCTTACCCGACCGGAGAACATCCAAATTATAAGTTCCAATCCACACAGTACCGTCCCGCGAAGCGAGAACGGAATTGACCTGATCCGCGCTCAGCCCTTGCCGCGTGGAAAAGCTAGCCACTCGAAGGTCATGGAAGTTATCGATTCCCCTGGATGTTGCAATCCAGATATTCCCTTCGTGATCCTGGAACAGGCCGGTCACAGCATCTCCCGATAAGCCATCCGAGCTGCTAAAGTGATCTACCTTGTCTCCTTGAATGCGGTAGATACCTCGACTTAAGGTTCCCACCCAGAGAGAGCTGTCTCGGTCTAATAACAACGCGGTGACCTCGAGCGTACTGCCATCGACCTCCGGAGTGACGAATGGTTTCCACGCCCCCTGCACGAGTTGCTGTAGCCCACCGCCCTTTCCGGCGTGCACCAGCCCGACCCAAAGAGACCCGTCTGGTCTTCCGGCGAGCGCTAGCACTCCGTTGAATATTTCGGCTGGGTCCAGCCCGGCTGCGACGTAGGTATCGGCGGAACTTGTTTGCCAACGGGAAACCATGGGGCCACCGGCCAGCCACATATTGCCGAGACTATCCTTGGCCAGTGTCACCGCGTAAGGAACTGCAACTCCATCGTCTCTTCCGTAGCATCGGAGTCCTGTATCTGTGACTTTACAAAGAGGACCCTTCGTATCGGAGATATTCGCTCGCGCGATCCAGATTGTGCCGGCGCGGTCTTCCACGATCGCCATAATACTTCCAGCCGGGTCACGATAGTTGGTCAGTTCTCCATCCCGCCAATGCGCTAACCCCACAGTGGTTCCAATCCACAGGCTTCCATCCCGCGCTCCGAGCAGAGAATTGATGCGGGATGAGGGCAATTCCTTTCCCTCCGGCGGTCTCCATGAGACGAACCGAACGCCATCAAACCGTGTCAATCCGGCTTGCGTACCAATCCAAAGATATCCGTCGGTGGTTTGGGCAATCACGTTTGGCGTCCCAGCAAAAACTCCATCCTCTATCCGCCATGCGGTGTGCCCATACTGAGACAGCTGCCTACTCGTATCGAGTGCGCCGACTGGACTTATGGTGAAGAGAAAAAAGACGAAGCACAACAGAAGCATTCTCGGGGTGTCTAGCTTCGCTATATTGGAAGTGAGACCCATGATCGATATTTCACCCGGTACCACATCGAACCCTTCAGCCGCCCGCTCGCAGCGGGATGAGCTACGAGTGGTAAAGGATACTCAATAGTGGCGGGCTCAAGCAAAGACACAGCGATAACCGCGACGCGTCCAATGGCGGGAATAGAGAACAGTGTTCAGCAAATCGCCAGACTGGTCGCTGTGCCGAAACCGAGACCCAGTCCCTTCAGCGATTTATGCTGCGGTTCGTAGGTGTTCCACACGTTCACGCTGTCCTTCGGAGCATTTCTGCGTGGGCGTTCCAGAGACACAAGACGAGAGCGATCCAGAGGGTGGATCTGAAAGATGGTTTGCGCGCCACCAAACCTGCCGCGTTCGAGGAATCCAATGCTGTGTTCGCTTCTAGAAATGCAGCTTCAACGCTACCTGCATGGAACGCGCTCCACCCAGCTGATAGATGGAACTGAGCCCTCCGAGTTGGCTGGCGAGCGAGGTATACGCCTGGCCAAAGAGCGGCCCATTGTCCAGCGAGTTGTAGATGGAGCCGAAGCTTGGATGATTGAAGATGTTGTAGGCTTCGACGCGGAACTGAAGGCCAACTCGGTCTGTGAATGGAAAGTCCCGGCGCAAGCTCACATCGGCCTGCACCGCATCGAAACCTCTGGCGGAGTTGCGGCCGGCATTGCCCTCGATAACATTGCCGTTCGCGTCGTCCAGCTCCTGGAATGCCTGTGGATTGATCTGTCGTCCTGTCGGGGCGAGGGGATTGTCGGTGTACAACGGCTGGGAGAGGACCCTGTCAGGATGAAAATGCTGTCCCTGCCCGGAAGCGCTGTCAATGGTTGTTCTCGAGAAGATGTCGACAGGTAAAGCAGAGCGCGCGGAGATGCGGGTGTCGAGCGTCCAGTGCTTCAGAGGATACGATAGCCAAGCGTTGCTGTAATGCCCTGGAATGTCATACGAGAGGGCCGCCTGGAAGTTGTTGCGGATGTCGAAATCGGAAGGTCCTCGTTCCAACTGGTAGATGGTGAAGTTGGTGCTGGCATTGTCGAGCGAGTGCGACCATGTGTAGCCAAGCAGACCTTGAAATCCATGCGCCAGCGATCGCTGAAAGCGCACCTGGAGGGACTGATAGTTGGCACTTGCGCGGTTAGTGGTTAGATAAAGCCCATTGCCGGAGGCGAAGTTGGGATTGCCCAGCAGATCCGGGCTGTAAAAGTTCTGCGTAAGCAGTCTCCGGGATGCTGACGCAACGTAATTGATATTGAGCGTCTGCTGTTCTCCCAGCTGTTGCTCCACGGCAACATTCCATTGCACGGTATAGGGCAGCTTCAGGTGTGGATCGAAGCCCCAGACGGCGACGTTATACGGCGGATTGGCATTGGGCTGCGGGACGCTGTCGATCTGAGCTGTCGTCAACGGAAATGGATCGCCGTTGAACGACCGGAAACCGGTCGTACCTACGCCATAGTAGCCATCCGCAGCCAACTGGGTGCCCGTATCGTAGAAGAGACCGGCGCCGGCGCGAAACACAGTGCTGCTGCCGGGTGTCCGGTGGATCTGATAGGCCGCACCGAGGCGAGGCGCGAAGTTGCCATAGGTCGTCTTCCAGAGAGCGGTCCCTTTGGGGGCAAGCTTCACTGTCGAAAGGTCCGTAATCTGGTCGACGGTGTAGGGAGTGTTGCCGTTTGCGTCATGCGGTGCGGGATTCAGCTCCCAGCGCACGCCACAGGAGAGACTCAGCCGATCATTGACCTTCCATTCGTCCTGCGCAAAGAGTGACGTATTTGGGTACACCGCCTTCATGTTGATCGACTGCTTATACATGTTGATACCGCTAGTCTGATTTGCAAGGACCGATGCCTCGTCGTAATAAAAGCCAACCTCCCAGAGGGACGGAAGCGCTTCTGACACAACGAGCCGGCGATAGTCCACTCCATATCTCAAGTTGTGGCGTCCGATCGTATGCATGAATGTATCAACGACGTTAACCTGTCTCGCACGATTCGATTGCGGCTCCAGCAGGAAGTACGGATAGAGGTCGTAGAAGAGAAAGAACGTGAGCCAGCTATCGGACTGCAGGCCCGGAATGCCTGCCACGTTGATGGGAGTTGCTCCTCCGAAGTCATCCAGGGTGCGTGAGGATTTATAGTCATTGCCCGTTACGTTAAAGCGCAGCTCATTGTTCATTGTGGGGCTGAGCATATTGGTTGCGCCGAGGGTGATGGTCTTCATGTTGATGATCGTTGCGTTCACCTGCGCCAGATTCCATGGCTGACGAGATGTGCTGTTGGAAGGGGAATCGCTGTAGCGTCCGAAGATTTTGAATCTGTCGCTGAAGCTGTGATCGATACGAATGCTGGTGGTGTCGATCGAACTGGGCGCGCTGTAGCCCGCAGTGTAATAGGACAGTCCGTTGCCGTTATCCGGCTGGGTGGAGACGGGGAAGGACGCTAAGAACGGCTTCAGCGCATCGGGAGCTTTCTGTCTCAGCTCGTTGCTGGGAACCTCGTACAACTGAGAAGGTGTTGGGTTGATGAGGCGCAGTCCCTCATACGAAAAGAAGAAGAATGTCCTGTTCCGACCGTTGTAGAGATGAGGAATGTCGAGAAAGCCGCCGAGTGTACCGCCGAAATCGTTCTGTCGGAGGGCTTGTTTGGGAACAGGTATGGCGTTCGTGTATCCGTTGAACCAGCTGTTCGCATCCAGGGCATCGTTGCGCAGGTAGTCGAACACAGTTCCGTGATACTGGTTTGTGCCCGAGCGCGTCTGAAACGAAAACTGGCCTCCGGGGCCGCGACCGTACTCTGCCGAGTAGGTGGATGTGGTTGCGCGAAACTCCTGGAGTGCATCAATCGAGACGAGGCTCTGGGTCGTTCCGAGAGCGGTCTCCCCGGGAGTCGCACCGGCAAAGCCCGCACCGGTAAATCCGGATGAGGAGACGCTCGCACCGATGTTGGCACTTACGCCGTCGACGGTGAAGTAGTTGGACTCGGTGCGTTGGCCGTTCACGCTCAGTTCACCGCTCTGGCCAACTCCCTGCGACGGCACAAGCAATACACCTGGAGCAAGTGTCATCAACGACTGGAAGCTACGTCCATTCAGAGGAAGGTTTTCGACCAACCGGCGGTCGATGACCGTGCTGACACTCGCGTCGGTGGTGTTGAGATGGATGCCGCCGCCATCGACGACGACCGACTGGCTCACTGCTCCCGGATGCAGAACGAAGTCCAGGGATACTTTACTCGCGACATTCAGTCGCAGATCGCGAACCATCTGGGTTTCGAAGTTTGGAGCCTGAACGGTGATCTGATAGATGCCCGGGGCAAGCGATGGAGCCACGTAGCGCCCATCCCCATTCGATATCGTGTCCCACTTCACCTGGGTTGCAGTTTCGACGATTCCAATGGAAGCATTTGGGATGACGGCCTTCGATGGATCAGTGACCGTGCCGGCAATTTGTGCGCTCTGCCCCAAGGCAGAAAGGGGCGGCTGCAAGAACAACATGAGAACAAACAAAAGGAGAAGGAAATTTGATCGAGAGACGATGTGCGCAGCCATGAAACAACCTTTCCTGAGCGACTCCTATATTTCGGAGGAAGTCCGTCAGCCTTCGGGTTGTCGATCTCAAGTGTCTCGCGGCGCTTTGCCAAAGAGACAGCCGCGTGAACGTTCCACCGGTTAGAACCGAAAATCAATGGAACTATATCTAAACTACGACAATTCAGTCCTATATCAATTGCAAAAAGGTGATACGTTGTTCGGCTGGATGGATCAACTGGCACAAGAAATGCCGGGTACTGCAACAGACTGATTAACATCGCCCACCTGATTCACAATACCGATTCGCCTCTGAAAGGTACTGTGTCCAATCCGTCGCGATGCCGCGTTGGGCCGTGGCTAGGGGCACGCGCCCGGTTCGTACTTCGTCGGCCAGGTAGTTCTCTACGCGATCCTTGACCTTGAAATAGCGGTTTTCGAGTACCGTCGCATTCGGGCCACATTCCGTCCAGATATTTCCCATCCCGTCCGCACCGCCGAGTTCCAACGGCACCAAGTGATCCAACTCACATACTTGATTGTCGCCAGAATTGCCCCGCGGCTTTTGTATGCCGTACCAGGAGTATGCCAAGTGCTTCTCCTGCTCGCTGGTCTCGCAATTGCGGATGCAACGTGTTCTCCATTGAGGGTCACGGAGGACATTTACTGTCACGGACGGATCAATCCCGCCGGGTGTGCAACGCGGATCAGGAATCGGATAGCCTTTTCGCGTCGAAGGCGTACAGCTGTTACTCGCAGGTTCGTGCCATTGACGAAAATATTCCGAGCTGCATGTGACTTCAAGATCTCCGCAGGACTGATCGCGTGGCCCTGCCCTCTCTGACCGATCACTATACTCACGTCGGCGAGGACGTTCCGCCGCGCGATCACGGTGGGACATTACTGGTACGGGTAGCTCTGCCATCGAGTGCGGCCTCGGCCACGGAGGAGTCTGCTGTAGCCGAATCAAGAGAACGATCACCAACAGGAACACGAGCAGGGTAACAAGAGTGGGAACCGCGGACCTACGACGCTTCATTCCTTTCCACGCTAGCACAGCGAGCTGAGGAACATGGCGCCGGCTCGTATGTCTACTTGGGTAGAACCACATGATGGAGTCCCGTCAAAAGGAGGGAACGGTGTTCTTATGCCAGCCCATTGCCGACGTGTTCGTGTTGATGGCTCGTGGAATCTAAGACGTCGATTCCTTCCTTGAGCAACCTTCGTGGAATCATCTCCCAGACCCTTTTTTCGATTCCGGCGACGGAAAAGGCCGCAGCTCGTGTACTTTGTGCTATCCGGAGACTCGAACGTATCACCATCTTTGGCGATTACGACTGCGATGGGGTCCTTGGAGCCCACATTTTACGCAGTGCGCTGGGTGGTCTGGGAGTACCAGCCAGAACATCTCTGCCTGACTGGAATGAGGGTTACGGTCTCAGTTCGTCAACGGTCATCGCTTTTCGTGCAGCGGAACCGACTTGCTGATCACGGTCGATAACGGCATCAACGCGCGGGCGGCGGTGTGTCTGGCACAACGCCTCGGGATCGACGTCGTCGTGATCGATCACCACCGCATCCAGGAACAGACAGAAACCATGGCAGTATGGTCTGATGGGTTCTGCGGAGCGGGCCTGGCTGCGATGTTTGCGTGGGCGTTCGCGCTGAAGGCTTGCTGGAACGATACGAAGGTCGAGCGGCTGTTATCCGGCAGCAGTCAATATGCAGCGATCGCCTCGATCGCCGATTGTGTGAACTCTCGCCAGGCTGGGCCTCGCCGAACTCTCCCGATGAGACACAAGGGGCTGCAAGAGTTGCTCAAAAGTGCTGCACCGATCCATGCAAACCAGATTCGCGCGACGTGGCCTTCGGCGTCGCTCCGCGCATCAACGCCGCCGGCAGAATGGCCCATCCTGCTGAGGCGCTTGCCGTGTTCGAGGCAGCACTCGACGAAGAGGCATGTGCATGCGCGGTCAGTCCCGCCATCGCTACAGTCGCCAGCGCAGCAGATCCAACGCCTAAGAAGCTCCCTCTAGACACGACGTCGAGTGTTGGATTGTTACCATTCTGATCGCTCATAGCTCGCTCTCCTTGTTCACTTAAGTGCCGGTAGCCTTCGTAGCAGGTCGCAGGCAAACCGAGTTTCATTGGTGCTCTCTCCCCCGTTCAAATGCCTATGGGTATGCGGACTATCCGGCTGTCCTGGAAAGTTGCGAGGAATTCAGCCGAACGACGGTCGACTGCAGTCAAGGTTACGCAGCACACGTGATGTTCAATTACTAGTGCTCGGTTCCGATGAACGCTCGGGGTAGAGTACGGGGCACAAGTGCGTGAAACAAGCATAGGGTGTCGAGTACCAGCGCTTCAACGCCTGTCTGTGCCAGCTTTTCCGGCAGTTCCTCCAATGCCGCTTTGACGAGGCCAGGCATCAATTCGTTGCACGAATACCGTATGACGTCTAGGCCGTGTATCTTTGACACGCCACCCCAGCGTTTGGCTACGGAACCCTCTGGATACTCTTTTTTGCAAAAGGGTACGAAATCCAGACCGGCTACATTAGCGAAAGGTTCGACATCCGGAACGCCAATAAACACCACTTCATGTCCGCGCGATTGCAGCCTGCGTGCGAGCGTAATCATGGGATTCAGGTGGCCTGAGAAGGGCATACTCACAAAACCGACTTTCATTGTTGCTCTCTCTCCCGTTCAAATGGTTCGTTCCCTCTACATTCGGCTCAAGCAACAACCCTCAACCTGGCCCCTCAGTGACGAAACTGTGTTTTGCTATGAAGAACCGCGTGATCGATCTTTAGTCCGAAGGTGTAGGTAGAAGGTCGTCGCGGCGCGACGTGAACTAGCTCAAGTTTTGATTTAGCCGCACTCACTCTGCGAAGTCCGTTTGGCATTGTTTTCGAGATGTATATCAACCTCAATGTTTGAAGCTCGCATGGTGGTGCGCTATGGCGTTCGACGACCAAGCCCTTCCATCCAAGGATCGGGCCTTTACTCTTCCGTCACACAAGGAATAGACGCGATAGCCGAAGCAGCCAGCGGGTGGTGATTGCTCTGGCATGGCATTTCTTGCGATTTTTTGCGATGTACGTAAGCCACCGGCGGGCAAGATTATTTGAGGTCGAACCACCACTAATATTTCGAGACTGCTTAGGATCCATTCGCAGATGGAGGCTTTTGTTGCGGATTCGCTCGGATAACTGATGGCTCAACGGTCGATCGACCCGGTCTGGAATGGTCTTTTCAAGACCGAACCAAGTTATTGGGACAACATGCGCGGATCTCTACATGGCCTGGTCGCCAAAAGCGGTCGACACGCGAGAGGCTGATTCAAAAAGGATCCGCTCGAGCCCTGGTCTCTAAAGCCTTCGCTTCGGGGCGCAGCTCAGGCAGCGGACGGGACATCTTATTATAGCTTCGCGTTCTCCTGCTCCAGCTTCTTCAGCCGCTTCGCTTGATCCACCTGCAGACCGCCAAATTCCTGACGCCCAGCGGAAGTCCGTCTGCTCCACGATCTCCGCTTCCTTGCACGCCTCGACTGCGGTCTTTTCGTTCGGCACTGCCACTTCGATCTGTCGCAGCAGGTTCACTACCTGTTCCGGTTGATACCTCCTGCCTCGGGACATCCTTGCTCTCCTTGTTCCAGTGTCCCTCTTACTCACTGCTACAAATCAATCCGGGCTCCCATTATTTGTCTGGGGATTAGCTATGTTTAAGGACCTTCAAATATCGCACAAGTATCGTGGCCCACCAAACTCTAAAGACGAGTTAAAATCTCGCGTGCATCTCTCAGCAAGGTCGGAAACGCATCCCGGGCCACTACAGTCATTCCAAGTCTCCCATTCACAGTAAGCACTGACACTTTTTGTAAAGCCGGTATAAACGCAGGGCTACCTGTAAAGAGATTTTCAATATTAAGACCTGCGTATTCTGTGCGCACTCTATATCCTGCATAGTTAGTCACCATCAACTCATGCGCCCAGGGCCCCTTCAGAACAGACCGATATAGATCTCGTGCGTTGTGTTCTTCTGCAACCATAGATGACAGCGCACCCAGAAGATTCCGAGCTCCATCAGCGCGCAGAGCAGGCAGCATATCTTCACGCACTGTTCTTGCGATATCCCAGAACGACGCCCCATCTGGAGTTAGAACTGGCGCCAGATATGATGAGATCAACACGCCTGCTGCGTCTGGAATCCCCAGCGTCCTTCGCATATCAATCGGAGACATGCAGCGTACTGGCCCCGCATTCCACTTTTCCGAGTAGCGCTTTCCTGCCAGGGTCAGCGCAGCAACCAGCGCGGCATGCACGGTAGTTCCTTCTTTCTTGGCACGCTCCAGCAGGACCGACGTCTCCTTCACGCCCAGTTGCAGGCGCTGTACACGAACTTTGGGCAACTCAACGCGAGATCCATCTTCCGTAGCGACAGATCTTCCTTCCAACTTCTTTACATACTTAGCTGGGGCCGGCAATCCAAGGAGTTGCCCCAGACCGGGCTGCACCTCAAGCGGTTCCCCCAGATCTTCTCCCGCAACAGAAGCAAGCAAATCCTGTACTAGAAGCAGATGCGATTTTCCGTCCATGCTGCTATGGTGTGTTGCAAACATAACGACAGAACGATCTCGAGCATGAAAGAGAGTTGCCCGCGTGAGTGGACCGCTTCCATCGCCAAAAGATTTCTGAAGCTCTTTCTCCATCTCGTCTTCCAAGACCAGGGAATCCCATAAAGGAGCAATCCGCAAGGGCATTGAAACTCCCCGCCTCTTTTCAAACAAAGGACGTTTGCCTGGGACCTTCAGTATCGACGCAGATAGAAGAGGGTACCGAACCCGTATGGCATCCATCGCGTCCTTCCATTGCCCAATAGTCGTCGCGCCGTTCATTTCAACGACAACTGCGTGAGACACATTAGCACTCTGCTCAAGGAGCCAAAAGAATTCTTCAAATGCATCGAGATCGCGCAGCTTAGTCGCATTCAGAGATTGAGCATCGTGTTCAACATCTGGGGCAAAAACAGCGGATGGACGCTCCATGAGCTCGATCTTCTTTTGTTGATCAATCATTGTCTTCTCTCCTAATTTCTTCAATCCGACGAATCGCAAGTCAACGGATGCGTCTTTTGCGCTGGAAGCGTCGTCCAATTTCGTGCAGGTCTTCTCTTCTACCGCTGGGCCGCTCTTCCGAAATCAGCCCCTGTTTATACGCCTCGCCTGTGAGGTGAGAATCCTTGGGTTCCATTTCCTCGCGGGATGAGCATTCTCTGCCAGACACTTCACTATTGAGAGGCCTCTTCATAAGAGGGGTCAGAGATTGGGCAAGTTTGCACGGTCCCATCCTCCCCCAACTGCTTTGATCAGTAGTACGCTTGCATCGAGCCGGCGCTGCATAATGTCTATCTCGTTCCGCTGGTTATTCAACGCAGCTGTCTGCCACGTGACCACCTGCAAGTACGTATCCACACCGCCCGCATAACGCGTTTGGAATAGATCGAGAGATTGCTCGGCAGAGGCGGTCGCTGCTCGTTGTTGCTGCGCCTCAGTATCCAGAACACGCAACGCGGCTAGATTGTCTTCTACCTGCTGAAACGCGGTAAGCGCCGTCTGTCGGTAGTCAGCCACAGCCTGATCGTACTGAGCCGTGCTGATCTCCTTGGTTGCCCGCCGGCGACCACCATCGAAGATGGTCTCGGAAAGCATCGGTCCCACGGCCCAGAAGCGGCTTGGCCAGGTGAACCAATTGAGCGCGGATGTACCGAGAAAACCCGATGCTGCGCTCAGTGAAAGCGTGGGATAGTAGGCCGCCTGAGCAATACCGATCTGCTCGTTGGCTGCCGCCATTCGACGTTCCCGCGATGCGATGTCTGGACGCCGTTCCAACAGCGTAGCCGGCAGGACACCCGGGATATTCGGCAGCTCCGATGGTTGGACGTTAAGGGGGGCGGGGGGAATAGTGAGTGCGGCGGGCGCGCTTCCGATGAGCACCGCGATCGCGTGTTCATACTGCGCGCGCTGCACTTCGACATCGGTACGCTGCACGCGAGCCTGATCCAGTTGCGTGCGTGCCTGCGCTACATCCGAGAGCGGCGCGGCACCGCCTTCGTGGCGGTCCAGCGTGAGTTGGAGGGCTTCTCCGTATGCCTTGATGGTGCTGTCGAGCAGCACCTCCTGCGCGTCCATACTGCGCAGGCCAAAGTAATCCACCGCAAGCTCTGCATGAAGGCTCAGCCGCGCATTCTCCAAGTCCGCGTCCGCTTCCTGCGCCTGCGCACGCGCCTGTGTGACACCGCGGCGAACGCGTCCCCACAAATCGATCTCGTAGTTCAGATCGAGGGGGAGAAGCATGCTGCCTGTTCCGTTGTTAGCCATGGAAGACAGGAGGTACGGCTGGTGGGCAGAGTCGCGAACCGCGCTTGTTGAGGGCGACGTGCCAATCGTTGGTGCTTCATAGGAACGCGCATAACCGATCTGTGCGCGCGCCGCGCGGAAGTTCGCCTCTGCAGCCTTCAACGTCTGGTTTGCAGTATCGACCTGCGGCTCCAGCTGGTTCAGTTGCGTATCGCCAAACATCGTCCACCAAGCACCTTTAAGCTTTGCATCGGTGGGCTGGCCGATCTTCCAGCCGTCGGCAGAGTTAGGTGGCGGAGTTTCTTTGAAGGACGGTGCAAGAATGGCCGGTGGCGTCTTGTAGTTCGGGCCAACCTTGCAGCCTGCGATTGGCAGCAGGCTGCATGCGCTAAGAATGAGAACACGATTCTTCACTGTACCTGCCCTCCCTCGATACGAACGGTCGCCCCTTCCGCAAGGGAATCTGCTGGATTGAGGATTACCTTGTCCGTTGGCTGCAATCCAGACGTCACTTCGACGGTCGCGCCGTAGTCGTTGCCGATCTGAATCGGAGTGAGATGAACCTGTCCTTCCCGTACGACGCCGACTCGCAGACCTTCTGCACGGAAGAGCAGTGTATTTGCCGGCAGCGCCATGGATGCCGTGCTGGCAGGAATGGGCAGATGTACAAATGCATACTGCCCGGGCAGAAGACTGTGCTTCGCGTTCTCAACATCCACTTCGACATTCAAGGTCCGGCTTGTCTTGGCAATTGCATCAGCGTTGCGGACTACGGTTCCGGTGAAGGTCTCATTGGGCAAGGCGTCGGAGGTGACGGTTAGGTGCCCTCCATTATGCACGAGGCCCGCATACACTTCAGGCACTGGAACGTAGAGGCGTAGCCGATCGATGGCAGATAAGTGAAAGAGCTCGCCGCGCTGCGTGTTGATATCGCCGGCCTGAATCAGAGATCCGATGTCGACATTGCGTGCCGTGATCACGCCATCGAAGGGCGCGTAGATCTTCTCGAAGCCCTGCATCTGCTGCAGGCGGCGTACATTGGCCATAGCGCTGTTGAGTGTCGATTGCCGCGCGGCGAGGTCGCTCATCGCCTGATCCGTCTCCTGTTGGGAGACGGCATCCTTTGCCATCAGTTTCTTCCAACGGTTTGCCGTAATCTCTGCAATCTGTTCGTTAGCCTGAGCAGTCTTGACCTCCTCCTGCGCCTGCTCCACCTGCTGATCCAGTTCGGGCGTCTGCACGACCGCAAGCAACTCGCCCTTGTGCACGGATGCGCCAATATCGGTGTACCAGTGCAGCAGGTAGCCGTTCGTACGGGCATAGATCGGCGTGTCGATATAGCCCTCCGTGTCCGCAGGCAGCTTGATATCCTGCGCTTGCCGACCGGTGTCGGGCGTGACGACGGAGACCGACTCAATGGCTGCGTCTCTTGTATTGTGGACGAGCACAGCTTCGGCCGAAGACCGCCCGTGAATGCCGAGCGCAATGAAGATTGCGAGCAGGACGGCCAGCAGGCTTACCGCGATCACTGGCCCACTGCTAAGCTTGGCTTGAGTATCAATGGTGATCGGCGATGCGTGCGCATGGTCTTTGGCCCCGGCCTCCGCCAGATCGCCTATCGGAGAACTCTCGCCAACCTTCTTGTTTGCTTCTGTCGCTTCCATAATCTCCTCCATCACATTGTTGGAACGTGTTTCGGCCCGCGGGGGGATACCGAACTCAGAATCTTTTGACTTAGGCATGGGTGACCTCCTCTTTGGGCGAGGCATTCACGAGCTTGCTCGCTCCGCTGTGCAGCAGTGCGAAGACCGTCGGCACAAAGATGAGCGTGGCCATCGTTGCGCAGAGCAGACCGCCGATGACTCCTCGTCCCAGCGGCGCATTTTGCTCGCCGCCGTCACCCAGGCCAAGCGCCATCGGCACCATGCCGATGATCATGGCCAGAGCCGTCATGCAGACCGGGCGGAAGCGTGTCGCACCTGCCTCAATCGCAGCCAGGATCGCATCCCCATGCTCCTCAAAGCGGATTTTCGCGAATGAGACCACGAGAATACTGTTTGCGGTTGCGACACCCATACACATGATCGCGCCCATCAGCGCGGGTACGCTGAGCGTGGTGTGTGTGAGGAACAACATGAGAATTATTCCGGCGAGTGCCGCTGGAAGCGCGGTAATGATGATGAACGGGTCGAGCCACGACTGGAAGTTGACCACGATCAACGCGTACACCAGCACGATTGCTCCGAGCAGTCCCCCGAGCAGAGCGGCATACGAACTGCGCATCGTCTGCGCCTGTCCCAGGATGGAGAGGAACATGCCGCGCGGAAGGTCACTCTGCTGCGCCTGTGTGATCTTTTGAACATCTTTGGCGACCGCGCCAAGGTCACGATCCTGCACGGCCCCGTAAATATCCACGACCCGGCGAATGTTGTAATGCGAGACGATGGCCATCTCACGATCGCGCTGAATCGATGCAATATCGCTCAAGAGCTCCGGCGTGGGTCGCGCGGCTGCTGCCGCAGCGTTGATGGGAATGTTCTGAATGTCTTGCAGCGAGTCCATGCGGTATTGCTGTGTCTGCGCTACAAGGTTGTAGTTGACGCCGTTCTTCCAGTTGTAAAAGAACATGGGCGTTATCTGGAAACTGCCGCTCAGGCTGTTCAACATGCTCTGCGAAACATCGACCGCCCTGTACCCACCCTGCTCGGCTTTCGTCCGATCTATATCCACATTCAGCGTCGGATAATCAAGCGGCTGTCCAATGCGGAGATCCGTCAACCCCGGCACCTGCTTCAATTGAGCCAGCAGCTTGGTCGCCACCTGGGTGCTCGCTTGCACATCGTCGCTCTGCAACTGTACGTCGATTGGCGCAGGCAGTCCGAAGTTCAGAATCTGCGTCGTCTCGTCCGCAGGCAGAAAGTAAAACGTGATCCCTGGAAACTCGCGCGGCAGGTTGGTCCGCAGCTCGCGAATGTAGTCTGCGGTGGGGTGATGTTTTTCGTTCAGCGTTACCATGATGTCGCCGTCCGCAGCCCCAATCGTGCCGTTGGTCAGATGCATGGTGTTCATTTGGCTGACCGGCAGGCCCAGGTTGTCGAGAATGTTGTTGAGCTCCTGGTGCGGAATGGTCCGGCGAATGGACTGTTCCACCAGATCCGCAAGCCGAGCGGTCTCCTCAATGCGATCGCCGGTACCACCGCGAAAGTGCAGGATGAATTCTCCGGCGTCACTGTTCGGGAAGAAGTCCTGCCCAAGGAACGGGAGGAGCAGCGACGTGCAAACGCAGCAGATGAGAAAGATCGGGATGAAGGCTTTGCGCCGCAGCACCAGGCTCGTGAGCAACATCTGATAGGCCGCGCGTACACGCTCGAAGCCACGCTCGAAAGCGCGCTGAAAACGGACCAGGGGATTGCTCGAGGGCCCGTGCGACTTCGCTCGCAGCAGGTACATCGCCAGCGTGGGCACCAGGGTGCGGGACAGGATGTAGGAGGCGATCATTGCGAACATGACGGCCTCCGCGAGTGGTGCAAACAGGAAGCGCGCGACGCCGGTCAGGAAGAACATCGGCAGGAACACGATGCAGATGCAGAGCGTGGAGACCAGTGCCGGAACCGCAATCTGCGCTGCCCCTTCGAGAATGGCCTCGCGTAACGGATAGCCTTCTTCGATAAAGCGTTCGATATTTTCCAGCGTCACCGTCGCGTCGTCAACCAGGATGCCAACCGCCAGTGCGAGTCCGCCCAGCGTCATCGTGTTGATCGTTTCCCCGAGACAACTCAGCACTAAGACAGACGAGAGAATCGACAGCGGGATTGAAACCGCAATAATCAGTGTCGGACGCCAGCTTCCGAGGAAGAGCAGCATCATCAGAGCGGTCAATCCTGCGGCGATCAGCGCTTCGCGAACGACTCCCGTGACGGCAGCGCGAACAAACACGCTCTGATCCCCCAGCAGCGTCATCTTCAGCTCTGGCGGTACCGTCTGCGCCACGCGTGGCAGCAGCTCGCGAATTCCCTTTACTACATTCAGGGTAGAGGCATTGCCGCTCTTGATAATGCTGATCAGAACGCCACGTTTGCCATCCTGGCGTACGATATTCGTCTGAAACGCAGCGCCGTTGCCGACGATCGCGACGTCCCGGACATAGACCATCGCTCCGTTGACCCACTTGATGGGCAGTGCGTTGAGTTCGGCGAGCGTGTGTGGCGCCGCATTCGAGCGGATATCGTATTCCTTGCGGCCGATCTTCGTCGTACCGACTGGCGCGACGACATTTTGCGCGCTGACAGCGTTGAGAAGATCTTGCGGCGAAACGCCCTTCGACTGCATCCGAGCCATGTCCATGGCGATGGTGATCTGCGCCGTCTTACCGCCGTACACACTGGGCACCACGGCGCCTGGAACCGTAATCAACGGGGGCCGAACAAAGTTCGTACTCAGATCGTTCAGCTTTTGCTCGTCTAACCCCTTGCCGGAAACCCCGATTTGGAGGATGGGCACGCTCCCTGCGCTGAAGTTGACGATCTCGGGGGGCAGAGCGCCAGGGGGGAGCTGACGCAGAATGGTCTGCGAAGCCGCCGTGACCTGTGCGTTCGCAGTGTCAAGGCTGGCGCCCGGTTGCAGGAAGATCTTCACTACGGAAACGCCGTTGTAGCTGGTCGATTCGGTGTGCTCAATGTTGTCGACCAGAGTGCTAACCAGCTTTTCATATGGGGTAGTGAGACGGCCTTCCATCTCTTCAGGGTTTAAGCCCGTGTACTGCCAAGCAACCGCAACTACGGGAATATTGATGTTGGGGAAAATGTCTGTAGGTGTCCTGAGGATCACCACCGGGCTGAGCGCGAGAATCAGCAACGCCAGGATGATGAAGGTATAGGGACGATTCAGTGCTATTTTTACAATCCACATAGGTCGGGAGAGCTTCCTCTTCTGTCGCTGCTTTCCAGCGAAAAGCTGCTTTATACGATCAGATTCAATAGCCAAGGCATACTAGGGGTGGAGAATTGCTGCCAGCGGGGGATTGCTTGCGAATTTCTAACCTGCACACAAGCTAGGGCATGTTCGCACTAGCGCGGTGCTTCGATGATGCGGGCGAAGTTGAGTAAGCCGAGGAAGAGAACAACGAGTTTCTCGAAGCTGGAGAAAGATGCTGCGGAAGCCCTTGAGCCTCGAAAGAGCCTCTCGATCTCATCTTTCTTCTTGTAGAGGGCGCGGTCGTAGTCCCAGGGTTCCTAGCGGTTGGATTGAGTGGAACCACCGGAGCCACGCCGAGATCAAGCACGAGTTGCTGAGGCCGTTTTTCTAAAGCGCCCGTACCGTCCGGATCACCTTGATCGAGGTCGAGCCGGCGGCCGAACTGCTTCGGCAGCCCGCGCCATTTGCAGCCTTGTTCGGCCACATATAGCACTGCATTCAGCACTTGCGGGTTGCTCAAACTTACGTTTGCCGCGCTGCACTGGCAACGCGCTCTTTATCCGATTCGTACTGCGCTTCTGTCAGTTCCATCGGGGAAAGACAGCTAGCGCCTAGTGCGAACACACCCTAGTTCACTTGGAGCTCTGGTGGTCAGACTATAGAAATTGGCAAGAATCCCCCCTTGGCAGCAAGCCACCCCCCTTAGTGTGCTTCGGCTATCGCGTCTTATTACCTGTGTGACGCAATAAAGAAAAGGAGCGGTATCCCAAGTGCTGCAACCAAATTTCACGATTCCACCTGATCTATTCCAAGTCCTTGAGCTTCATGCCCAGCACAGCTGCCAAGAGCCTGAACAGATCATTCAAAACGCCATCATCGACTACATCGAAAACACGCGCGACGCGCTGTATCAAATCTCGACCTCAGCGGCTCTAGTCGAAGGTGTGGCGGATGGAGCAGCAGACTGCGGATCGCTCAAAAAGTACGGCAACCTTGGACTGGGCACTTTTGAACATTTGGATGGCGAAATGGTGGTCGTTGACGGCCATGTCTTCCAGGTGCGCTCTGATGGCTCTGTCAATGAAGTCTCCGATGAGGTTCAGACGCCTTTTGCCACAGTCGCAAGATTTAGTCCTGATATCCAAGTTCTGCTAAAGGAATGTACTGGCCTTGATAGCTTGCTGGCTGCATTGGATCGTTTGAGGCCCACGGATAATTACTTCTTCTCGATTCGTATCGAGGGACGATTTAACCATGTCCGCACGCGTGCCCTATGCCGCATGAAGCCGGGTACGAAGTTGATCAACGCCGCTGCTGTTCAGCCCGAATTTGAGTTTCACGATGTGCGAGGATCCCTCGTCGGCTTTTGGTCGCCGTCCTATGTGAAGACTCTCAGCATTCCGGGATACCACCTCCATTTCATAACGGAGGATCGCACTGGCGGAGGACATCTACTGGAGTGCGACGGGAGCAATCTCACTCTTGAACTCCAGCGCGCAACGAAGTTTCGTCTTGTGTTGCCTGAGACCAAGGCATTCCTCGATGCAGATTTGCGTCGAGATCCCACCGCAGATCTTGAGAAGGCAGAGACATTCCAACCAGAAAGGGTGAAATAACATGAGCACGAGCGAGAAGCGAGCGACAAACCAGACCAACCCAGCCGCCGCCGTCCAAACCGGAGCCGAGCTCCTCGTAAAGAACCTTGAGTCCCAAGGCGTGGAGTATGTCTTCGGTATTCCTGGAGCAAAGATTGACAAGCTATTCGACACCTTAGTCGATTCGAAGATCAAGACCATCCTGTGCCGTCACGAGCAGAATGCAGCCTTTATTGCCGCTGGTATCGGGCGTATGACCGGCAAGGCTGGCGTATGCATCGGCACCTCCGGGCCTGGCTGCTCGAATCTGGTGACGGGTCTAGCCACCGCGACGTCGGAGGGGGATCCGGTGGTTGCGTTGGGCGGAGCAACGACTGTGGCCAACCGGCTCAAGCGTGTGCATCAGGCGATGGACACGGTTTCGATCTTCAAGCCCGTCACCAAGTACAGCGCCGAGGTCAACTCCAGTGAGGCGATCTCTGAAGTAGTGGCTGACGCCTTTCGTGCTGCAGAGTCGGGACGGCCCGGGGCCTCCTTCATTAGTCTGCCCATGGACATCATGGCCGCTGAGGCGAAGGGTGAGGTGCTCACCCCGGTAAAGCCCGAAGCTTTGGGCGCCGCCGACGATCACGAGATGGGCGAGGCTGCGGCCCGCATCAACAAGGCGCAGAACCCGGTGGTGTTGCTGGGTATGCTTGCTAGCCAGCCGGAGACGGCAGAGGCCATCCACCTCTTCCTGAGAAAGACTGGCTTGCCGGTTG
This sequence comes from Edaphobacter modestus, assembly GCF_004217555.1. Taxonomy (GTDB): domain Bacteria; phylum Acidobacteriota; class Terriglobia; order Terriglobales; family Acidobacteriaceae; genus Edaphobacter; species Edaphobacter modestus. The sequence goes on along the minus strand of NZ_SHKW01000001.1, from coordinate 2,067,093 downwards.
TAAACACCTATCAAGCTGCAGGCGCTGTATCACATGACCTCTTTGATCAATTCGGTGGTCGTGTTGGTCTCTTTCACAACCAGCCAGGGGATCGACTCCTTGATGCCTCCGACTTGGTGATCACCGTGGGCTATGACCCGATCGAGTATGACGCCGTGCTCTGGAACCGCGGACGGAAGGGTAATGTCATTCATATCGATGTTGTCCGTCCGGATGCAGACAAGAATTACAAGCCGGCAGTCGAGTTGATCGGGAACATCAAGGCGATCCTGGGACGACTTACGTCTCTGGTTGAGGTGACCGAACGCCAGGGCAATAGCGCAATCCTCAGCGAAATCGCTATGGAGCGAGGCGTGTTTTCGGAACGCGCCAAAATGCTCAATGGCACTCCCATTCATCCGATGCGAATTGTCCATGAGCTTCAGGGAATCATGAGCGATGACATAACGTTATGCCTAGACATGGGTTCATTCCATATCTGGCTGGCGCGTTATCTGTACAGCTTCCGTTCGCGGCAGGTGCTGATCACCAACGGACAGCAGACGATGGGCGTAGGCCTGCCCTGGGCGATTGCGGCCTCACTGGTTCGTCCCAGCGAGAAGGTCATTTCAATCTCGGGCGATGGCGGATTTATGTTCTCGTCGATGGAACTGGAGACGGCGGTGCGACTGAAGTGCAACCTCGTCCACATTGTCTGGATGGATGGCCACTACGACATGGTTCGTTTTCAGCAGATCGCCAAGTACGGCCGTGATGCGGCCGTGGAATTCGGCCCCGTAGACGTTGTCGGCATTGCCAAGGCGTGTGGTGCGCACGGAATGATGATCCACCGTCCGGAAGAGATTGCTCCCACGCTCAAAAAAGCGCTGGCTTTGGAAGGTCCGGTGGTGGTCGGCATTCCCGTGGACTATCGCGATAACCACAACCTAATGGAGATGATGCATCCAGGGGTTCTCAACTAATTGAACCTAACGGTTCCCCACATATGCAGGCGCAGAAATAGCTTTAAGGAGAAATCATATGCCGCGTTATACAGAGCCAACACAAAAAGGAACTACAACGACAGGAGAACAAAGAATGTCACTGGTCACCACTCCAACACTGAATAAAGGCACAGCCTTCACCTATGACGAACGCACCAGATTCGACTTGCATGGCTTGCTGCCGTTGCATGTTGAGACATTGGACGATCAGGTCAATCGCGCTTATCAGGCCTATCTGAGGAAGCAGGATGACCTTGAACGCCACATCTATCTGCGCCAGCTGCAAGATACTAATGAGGTTCTTTTCTACCGTCTGGTACTAGACCACATCGATGAAATGATGCCGATCGTCTATACGCCTACTGTTGCTCAGGGGTGCCAGCTCTTTAGTAAGATTTATAGGCGGCCGCGTGGCCTCTTCATTTCTTATCCCTTGCGGGATCGTATTCCAGAGCTCTTGCGCAGCCGCCCCAACAGGGAAGTGGACGTCGTTGTTGTAACGGATGGCGAACGGATTCTGGGAATTGGCGATCAAGGTGTCGGTGGCCTTGGTATTCCGATCGGCAAGCTCGCGCTGTATACGCTGATTGGCGGTATCGATCCAGCACGGACCCTGCCTATCGTACTGGATGTTGGGACCAACAATCAGGAACTGCTGAACGATCCGGAGTATCTCGGTTGGCGGCACGAGCGCATCACGGGTAAGGACTACGACGAGTTCATCGACCAATTCGTAGAAGCGGTGAAGGACGAGCTACCTAACACCTGCCTGCAATGGGAAGATTTCGCGACGCCGCATGCCCGTCCCATCCTGCAGCACTATCGTGACGAGCTGCTGACCTTCAACGACGATATCCAAGGAACCGCAGCCGTTGCGCTTGGCGTTGTTCTGAGCGCCCTCCGGGTTTCGGGAGGGAGTTTGAAGGATCAGAAGTTCGTGTTCCTGGGAGCTGGATCTGCAAGCATCGGCGTTGCTGATTACTTGCGCCAGGCATTGGTCGTGGAAGGGCTCTCTGAGGAGCAGGCCCGCAGCCAATTCTGGATCGTCGATAAGGACGGACTGCTGCACAGCAAACGTGCCGATCTGAGCGCTGAGCAACAGGTTTATGCACAGAATGCGGAGTCGGTGGCGGATTGGCCAAAGACGTTCAACGGCACCATTGGTCTCGCCGACGTGATTGGGAAGGTCGACGCGAATGTTCTGCTCGGCTTCTCCACGGTGGGCGGCGCTTTCACAGAAGCAATCGTCCGTGAGATGGCCCGTAAGGTCGCGCGTCCGATCATCCTGCCCCTTTCCAACCCCACGAGCAAGGCCGAAGCAAAGCCCGATGACCTTATCCGATGGACCGACGGCAAGGCCCTGGTAGCAACGGGTTCTCCCTTCCCGCCGGTGAAGCATGGCGAATCCGACATCTTCATCGCGCAATGCAACAACGTCTATATCTTCCCGGCTGTTGGACTGGGGCTTGTAGCGTCCGGGGCAACCAGAGTCACAGATGGAATGCTGCTGGCCGCAGCTCATGCGTTGGCGGAGAACTCTCCTGCACTCAAGAACCCAACTGCTCCACTGTTGCCCGTACTGACGGATGTTCGCAAGGTGGCCGTTGAGATGGCGGTCGCGGTTGGCGTGGCAGCACAAAATGAGGGGCTTGCTCCCAAGACAAATCTGGCAGCTCTCCGAAGCAACGTAATTAGCTGCCAATGGAGTCCTGAATATTCGGATGTTGATTTGTCGGATGTTGATTTGTTGGAAGAAGTGGAGGTGACTCAATGACACAGGCGAGGCAAGGACTCATGTATGCGAAGGATCCACATGTGGTTATCGTTGGCGGAGGCTTTGGCGGTGTTGCGGCCGCGAAAGCCCTCCGAGATGCGCCGGTACGCATCACTTTGATTGACCGCACTAACCATCATTTATTTCAGCCACTGCTTTATCAGGTTGCCACGTCCGTGCTGCCCCCTGGGGACATAGCCTCACCAATACGGGGAATTCTACGCAAGCAGGCCAACGTGAGCGTGACTCTCGGCGAAGTCACAAGTGTCGACAAGGCTGAGCGCAATGTTACCGTTGATCTTTCCGATGGGACTAGAGAAGTCGTTACATACGACTATTTGATTCTCGCTACCGGAGCACGGCATAGCTATTTCGGAAAGGACGAATATGAAAAGCATGCGCCGGGCCTGAAGAGCGTGGCGGATGCGCTGGCGATTCGCAATCGGATCCTTCGCGCCTTCGAACAGGCCGAAACCACAGAAGATCCAGTCAAGAAGGGACTGCTGACGTTTGTTCTCGTGGGGGCCGGACCGACCGGCGTTGAAATGGCCGGGGCGATGGCTACACTTGTACGCCGGACGCTAAAGTCCTCCTTCCGAAGGATCAATCCACAATCGGCAAGAATTATCCTTGTTGATCAAGCAAACCGGATCCTTGGTCCTTTCTCCGAGGCTCTCTCCAAAAAGGCGCAGAAGCATCTAGAAGGGCTAGGCGTTGAAGTCCGCCTGGGGCACGGCATCGAGAGTATCGATGGCGATGGAGTGGTTGTTGGCGGTGAACGGATCATCAGCAAGACAGTCATCTGGACTGCCGGGGTTGCCGCTTCCCCCGCTGGCAAATGGCTGAACGCGGAGACGGACCGAGCAGGTCGCGTCCACATTCAGCAGGATTTGACGATGGCGGGATATCCGGAAGTCTTCGTCATTGGAGACACGGCTTCCCTCAATCAGGATGGAAAACCGCTTCCCGGTGTTGCCCAGGTGGCGATGCAGCAGGGACGGTATGCCGGCAAGCTCATTCACCGCCGTGTGATTGGGCGCAAGGATATGGCGCCCTTCCGCTATTTCGATAAGGGCAACATGGCAGTCGCCGGAGGAAACTTCGCCGTTCTGCAGTGCCGTAAGGTGCAGCTGAGCGGATTGCTGGGATGGCTGCCTTGGGCAGCGATTCACATTGCCTACTTAGCCCATTCCAGCCTTCGTTTGGCCGTTCTGGTGCAATGGCTCTGGACTTACCTGACCGGGCAGCGCGGTTCGGTCCTCGTCGTAAACCACCATGCCTCGCCGCACCAGGAATGCTCCCGGCAGGTTGTTCATCCTTTGATCGCCAGCGGGTCCTAACAGTCTTCGGCAAAATACGTAAACCCTAACTCACTAACATGTGGAGCCATAAAACATGCAGACAATACAGGAAACTAATCCACACTCGCGTATCGAGTCCGACAGCATGGGACAGATTGCGGTCCCGGCGAACCATTACTGGGGAGCGCAGACCGAGCGTTCGCTGCACCACTTCGCGATTGGCGAAGACCGCATGCCGGCGGAGTTGATCCGAGCTTTTGCCATCCTGAAGAAGGCGGCGGCGCTGGTCAACCACGATCTGGGGAAGCTCCCACAAGACAAGATGGAACTGATCGTCCGCGCAGCCGACGAAGTAATCGCCGGTCAGCACACAGACGAATTTCCGCTGCGCATCTGGCAGACAGGTTCCGGCACGCAGACGAACATGAATGTCAACGAGGTCATCTCCAACCGCGCCATCGAACTTGCGAGCGGCGAGATGGGCAGCAAGAATCCCATTCATCCGAACGATCACGTAAATATGTCGCAGTCGTCGAACGACACGTTTCCGACGGCTATGTACGTTGCTGCAGCATCTGCGGTGAAGAAGCAGGTGATTCCGGCAGTGCAGCGATTGCATGATGCGATCGCGGCCAAGGCCAAGCAGTTCGAAGAGGTCGTCAAGATCGGACGCACGCATCTGCAGGATGCAACGCCGCTCACGCTCGGCCAGGAGGTGGGCGGCTGGGCGAGCCTGCTGGAGCGCGATATCGCTCGCATGGAGTCGACACTCGAGGGTCTCTATGAACTTGCGATCGGGGGGACCGCTGTGGGCACGGGCCTGAACACGCATCCGGAGTTCGCAGAGCGCGCGTCGGCGAAGATCGCAGCACTGACGGGTCTGCCCTTTCGCTCGCATCCCAATAAGTTTGCGGCACTGTCGGCCCATGATGAACTTGTATTTGCGAGCGGTGCGCTCGAGACGCTGTCGGCGTCCCTCATGAAGATCGCCAATGACGTCCGCTGGCTCGGTTCGGGACCGCGCTGCGGCTTGGGCGAACTCAACCTTCCTGAGAACGAACCGGGCAGCTCAATCATGCCGGGCAAGGTCAATCCCACGCAATGTGAAGCGATGACGATGGTTGCTGTGCAAGTACACGGCAATCATACGGCGATCGCATTCGCCGGCAGCCAGGGCAACTTCGAACTCAACGTCTTCAAGCCGGTGATGATCTACAACTTCATGCACTCGGCGCGACTGTTGACCGACACCTGCCATATGTTTGTGGAGTTCTGCGTGGAAGGCATGGAAGCCAATCTCCAGCGTATCAGCCAGTACGTGGAGAACTGCCTGATGCTCGTGACCGCGCTCAATCAACACATCGGCTACGATAAGGCCGCGAAGCTGGCCAAGACGGCGCATCACAAGGGACTCTCGTTACGCGAAGCCAATCGTGAGCTCGGATTCCTCACCGAAGAAGAGTTCGACCAGTATTTGCGTCCCGAGAAGATGACCCACCCAGAAGCGCAATAAAGTCACTGCACTTTCCGCGTTTCTGCTTCTCCATATAGAAAATTCCCTAACTTTACGCCTCTTCAATCGAGGGGGCTTGGGGATAACGAAGCCGCGATCACCTCTTGCTGGTGAAAGGTTAGATTTTTCGATGTATAACACATTATGCCTCGCACTTATTCCGCCGTCCTTCGTCATTTTGTTGGGTTGGATTTCTGCACGTCTGGGCTACCTGAAGAAAGAGCAAGCAAGTGTACTTGGAACTCTGGTCATGAAGTTTGCTTTGCCACTTGCGCTACTAGCAGGAGTCATTAAACTTCCTTTCTCAGAATTACCCAGAATGCCATATATCCTCTGTTTGGCAACCGGCTTCATGGGGATCTATCTAATTGCATTCCTTCTCGGTCGCTTTCTATTTCGCAACGATCTCGCCTCAAGTGCCATTCAGGCCCTCCTCTGCGCATTTCCGAGTATGGCTTTTAGCGGCGTTCCGATCCTGGGTCTGGTAATCGGATCCAGAGGACTTGTCCCTATTCTCGTGGGCAACATGGTAACCAGTTTCGTTATGATTCCATTGACTTTGTTTCTCATTCAGATGGGAACGAGTGCGAACGGCAAAGGGATCTCCGCGACGATTCGTATTGCTCTCGAGAGTACTGCCCATGCGGCAAAGGAGCCTATTGTGTGGCTTCCCATAGCGGGCATCGTGGTGAGTTGGTTTGGTATTCACCCGCCAGAGGCTCTCCTAGATGGAATCAAGCTTATGGGGAACGCATCGGCTGGAGTCGGCTGTTTCGTGCTTGGGCTCATGCTCTATGGCTCAAGATTCCGAATGAGCACCGAGCTTTTCTCCAATGTTGCGCTTAAGAACGTCGCGCAACCGTTATTGATCGCAACACTGATTCCCGCATTTGGTATTATGGCCTCGAATTCTCGGGAGCTCATTCTCACCGGAGCGATTCCTGTAGCCACGACCGTCTCTATTATTGCGCTACGTTCTGAGAAATATAAGGATGAGACGATTGCCTCAACCCTAGCCGGTACAGTGCTCTCTATCGTCACGGTTGCGTTTGTTATTATTCTTACCCGATAACGTTAACAGGCCGTGATGCAAGTCCAGGCGCCGAATCGGCAATGCTTTAAATTTTCACGCAAGGAGACACATAGTGCCCTGGTACGACTACATCGCTTCTTTCTTCGCTGGAATGTTTCTCACGAATGTCGTGCCTCATTTCGTGCATGGCATCTCTGGAGATTCCTTCCCGACGCCCTTCGCGAATCCTCCAGGAAAGGGATTGTCCTCGCCCACGGTGAACATGCTCTGGGCGCTCTTCAATTTGTTGGTTGGCTATCTGCTGCTGCGGGTGTGCAGAGTCGCGAGCGGAAACCACTTAGCCCTCGCGCTCTTCTTCGCGGGCATTAGTGCCATGGGCATTATGGGCAGCGTGAGCTTTCGAACGAAGCACGCAAAATAAACAGGCTCCGTACGGGGGCGATCCGTAATGGTCGTCCCTACCGTGACCGTAATGAGAAGCTGCTGGTCGGGCTTTTAGGGCTCGTCCTGCAGAGGTCGGTTCGGCTGCATATGGCTCCTTGCGTCCGTCGGTTGAACGATTTCTGGCCGCTGGGGAACGGCCGATGATATGAAAAACCAAATTGCCTCGGCCGGTCCATCTATGTCCGCGGTGGTGCGGCCCAGCAAACGCGGAAAACGAAAATAGGGTTGTGGAACGGCGTGGCCTCCCCCATGCACTGCGTAGAAGTCCACGTATGGCTTGCCCGCGCGCAGCCATCTGAAACGCTGAACCGACGTTGGATCGTTTGCATCTCGGTGGGGCAATAGTTCCTCTGTCGGAGGTGTAAGAATGTCATTTCTCCGTGCGAACTCTTCCGCTGTTGCAGCTGCGGAAATAACGCGACCCTTCTTTTCCAATCCAAATACAGTCACTTCACCGCCGTTAAAAGGGCTGAGGGGATCGTCCGTCCCGTCGACGATCATCACCGGAGGTGTGGGAGTGTCTTGCGGGCAGCGCGAATTGTCGGCTGTCGACATACTCGATCCAAAGATTGCGATTCCAGCAACAGGGCTCGGAGACTGTGTGGCCAGTGTCATTGCCATATGGCCACCGTTGGAAAACCCAACGACAAAGACCTTTTCGGGATCGATGCTGTACTTCGCCTTAGCCTCGGCAATGAGGGCACGCATGAAACCCAGGTCGTCGATATTCTCAAGCCTCGCTGCGAATCGGCCTGCGATGCGACAGTCATTCCAGTTCGTCTTGTAGGCATCGGGATAGAACACAGCAAAATTGTTCTTGTCCGCGAGAGCATCGAATTCAAAGCCAGTCATTCTGCGCATCATCCCGCCGGTCATGAAAGAACCGTGCAGTACGATCATGAGTGGAGATCCCGGGGGGAGCTTCGCAGGGACGTATTCGAGAACCCTGCGCTCACGCTCGCCGACACGAATTGTCCTCGACTGCCCTTGTCCCGTGAGCTTGGGCAGAGGCGGCAGCGGAGAGTAAAGAAAGTATGCAAACGCTGCGAGGGCAATGAACAGCACAACTGCAAACAGCAGTGCAGCAAGCTTCACAACGCGGTGCATTCCCGCCTCCTATATTTGTTCGCACAAGGGTGAACGTCACGCACGAACGAGTAGGACGATGGCGGCAAGGTCCCCGGACGTGATGCTAGCGTCTGGAACGATAGTCCGTTGGTGTGACTCGAACTTCGCGGCGGAACAAATCTCTGAAATGTTTGGGGTCGACATAGCCCACTCGTATGCCAACCTCAAACACACTGATATTCGGATCCCGCAACAGCTCCTTTGCACGCTCGATGCGGCGCTTAACGACGTACTGATGTGGGGTGATTCCAGTAGTCTGTTTGAAGAGTCGCGCAAAGTAATACGGACTCATAGCAGCAGTCGATGCAAGGGCTGAAAGGGAAATGTCCCGACTGAGGTTAGCCTCTACATACTCGCAGACCGTATTCAGGCGCGATTTCGGCAGTTGCCCGCGACTCGCAAACATGCCAGGAGCAATGACCGCATATTGCTCCGCAAGTAATATCGCCAGAGTATTGCCCACCTGCTCACCGAAGAGCCTGCCTGCCGGTACACCTTGTTCGAGCTCAATCTGCAGCGTTTTGAGTAAACATTCGATTCGCGCATCTTTGAAGATCCAGCGTTCTGCGACATCGACTCTTCCACCAGGAAAGCGTCCCTCGGTAAGGCGCTCCAACTGGACGGGATCAAGCTCAAACAGCAGTCGATCGTAAGAGCCCGTCCACAGGGATCGGTCGCAACTACTGAGCCCATGCAGAGTGAGGCTGCCTGCATCCACCTGAGCGCTGCCTGCACCCCTGCCCGAGCGCCAATCCAAGCGGAGGCCCGCACTCAACTGCATGCTCAGGAGGATGGAAGAATGATCATGCTTTGGAACTTCGAATCCCCTGGAAGCATGCTGTTCGAGGAGAAAGCCGTCCCACGGCTGGTGTGCGCTGGAGAGCAACGGTACGTGAGGCACGAGGGGTATCGGCCGACCGCCTTCACGAATACTGACTCGTCGTTTGGACAGCACAGTCATCTGAGACTCCTGGCCTTCCTCCTTCCAGAATAATCCTCCCACTGTGAAGCGTCACCATCTAGCAGGAATCCCCCTCAGACTCAGCAAGATAGGCCCCCATATGTGGATGGTGTGCTTATCCAGTTTCTGTGGGTCGCCCGTCAGGAGAAGCTGTGAAAGGTCAACAGAGCATCGGACGGACCCGGCGCAAACAGCCGTGATGGCTTGCTTCAGTTTCGTAGCGAAAGGTTTCCACGCGTAGCTTTTGAAGGTCAACCGGATGGTCATACATCTACAGTCACCGGTACAACCTGATCGGAAAGGAAAATGGCAAGAATCACCCCGTTGCAACAAGAATCTCCCCCAGGAGTGCTTCGCGTAGCTCATCGAATGGAGTGTATGGAGATGAATATGACTGCAATGCAGAGGATCCAGGAGAGTGAGCCGAGCTCGCGTATCGAGTCCGACAGCATGGGGCAGATTGCGGTCCCGGCGAACCATTACTGGGGAGCGCAGACCGAACGTTCGCTGCACCACTTCGCGATTGGCGAAGACCGCATGCCGGCGGAGTTGATCCGAGCTTTTGCCATCCTGAAGAAGGCGGCGGCGCTGGTCAACCACGATCTGGGGAAGCTCCCACAAGACAAGATGGAACTGATCGTCCGCGCAGCCGACGAAGTAATCTCCGGTCGGCACACAGACGAATTTCCGCTGCGCATCTGGCAGACAGGTTCCGGCACGCAGACGAACATGAATGTCAACGAGGTCATCTCCAACCGCACCATTGAACTTGCGAGCGGGGAGTAGAGGCGTTTCACCGTACTCAGTACGGGTTGTTCGACTAGGAGCTTCCGCGCAGTACCTTCCAAGCTATTACGACTTAATCGAGGTAATACTTCATGAGTGATCTTTTTGCCGCCCGCTCCCAAATGGCTATATCGCTGGCCTTTCATATCATTTTTGCAGTCATCGGTGTAGCGCTGCCTCTCATGATGGTTATTGCAGAGGCGCGTTGGCTGCGAACGCGAGATGCTGCGTATCTGTGTCTGGCGAAACGGTGGGCCAAAGGAACGGCGATTCTGTTTGCGATAGGCGCAGTCTCCGGCACGGTTTTGTCGCTTGAACTTGGATTGTTGTGGCCGCATTTTATGGGATTGGCAGGTGCGGCGATTGGCATGCCGTTTTCGCTGGAGGGTTTTGCCTTCTTCACGGAAGCCATTTTTCTGGGGATTTATCTCTATGGATGGAATAGGGTCTCTCCGGCAGTTCATCTTCTGGCAGGCTCTATTGTTGCGGTGAGCGGCGTGGCTTCCGCAATGTTCGTATGCCTGGTGAATGGCTGGATGAACACACCTGTAGGCTTTCGTCTGGTGAACGGACAGTTCATCGATATCAATGTGTGGAAGGCGCTCAACAATCCGGCGGGATTGCCCGAAGCGATCCACATGATCCTGGCGGCCTATTGCGCCGCAGGCTTTGCGACGGCCGGCATTCATGCGCTGCTGGCGTTGCGCGACCGCTCGAATCGCTTTCATCGTCATGCAATTGCAATCGCCCTGCTGGTAGGGGGCTCTGCAGCGGTGTTACAGGCCGTGAGCGGGGATGCCCTGGCCAGAGTTACAGCGGTGAACCAGCCCACCAAGCTGGCCGCGATGGAGGGGGACTTCGTCACGCGCAGTGGGGCACCTCTACGCATTGGCGGGCTGCCCGATGTGCGCACGCGCCAAACGAAGTATGCCATCGAAATTCCATATGGCCTCAGCATACTTGCCTTCCATTCTCCCAAATCCACAGTGGACGGGCTGGATAAAACTCCGCGAAACGAGTGGCCGAATGTACTGGTAGTACACATTGCCTTTCAGATTATGGTTGGAATTGGGACGCTGCTGATGGGCGTCAGCCTGCTGGCCGCATGGCTGGCACGGAAGCGACGGCTGACAGACAATTACCGCTTTCTGCAATTATTGGTGCTCTGCAGCCCGCTGGGATTCGTAGCATTGGAAGCCGGATGGACGGTAACTGAGGTGGGCCGCCAGCCGTGGATCATCTACCACATCCTGAGAACCTCCGAGGCGGTGACGACCATGCCGGGGCTAACCACGCCTCTGGTTCTGTTCACATGCCTCTATCTGGTTCTGGCGGTCATCGTGATATGGCTCATGACCAGTCATGTGATTGCGAGCCCAACTGAAAAAGAGATTCAATCTGTTGCAGGAAACGAGGTGCTCCATGCCCACGCCTGAGATGTTGCTTGCAGTCATCCTGATGGCCTCTCTCACCTTCTATGTGCTCTTTGGCGGCGCAGATTACGGAGGCGGTGTATGGGACCTGCTGGCCAGAGGACCCCGCGCTCAGAAGCAGAGAGAGTTGATAGCCCATGCCATCACTCCGGTATGGGAGGCGAACCATGTCTGGCTCATTCTGGTGGTGGTGCTCCTCTTTGCGGGATTCCCTCCGGCATTCGCGGCAGTCTCGACGGCATTGAATATCCCTCTAACTGTTTTGACCATTGGTATAGTCATGCGTGGATCGTCCTTTATCTTTCGCGCATACCATACGAGTGACTATCGGACGCAGAGGCGCTGGGGAGTGATCTTTGCGATTGCAAGCACCATCACACCACTTTGTCTCGGGGTGATTGTCGGAGCGATCTCCTCAGGCAGGGTGATCGTAAAGGATGGCGTTTCGGAAAACGGATTCCTGGCTCCATGGCTCGGAGTGTTTCCCGTAACGGTTGGCTTCTTTGCGCTCTCGCTTTTTGTATTTCTCGCTGCTGTCTATTTGACCGTGGAGGCGAAGGAGCCTGCTTTGCAGCGCGACTTCCGTCGCCGGGCTCTGGCTTCCGGCATTATTGTGGCGGTGATGGCCCTTGGCACATTTCTCGCAGCCAAAACGGGAGCTCCCGACATCTATGCGGAGCTGTTACGGCCATCGATTGCCTGGGTGGTACAGGGCGCCACCGCACTTTTTTCCATTGCGGCCTTCGGTGCTTTGCTGCTTAGGAGATACAGAGTGGCCCGTATTGCAACCATGCTTCAGGTCAGCTCTATTCTGTGGGGTTGGGGAATCGCGCAGGCGCCTTATCTTCTTCAAGGAAGAATGACGATTGCGCAAGGAGCGGCCGCACCTTCCGTTCTCTGGGCGCTGATCGGAGCAACCGCCATCGGTCTTCTCGTGCTGTTCCCCTCACTGTGGTATCTCATGCGCCTTTTTAAGACTGGCGATCAACGTATTCCATTGCACTAGAGGTGACTCCATCAACGTCAAAGGTCAGATGTGGCGGACTCACGTATCATTCGAGTGCCATGGGACTGGACATTCAGGCCGCATCAGGGGCGAACGAATATCGCGACTATCGGCATTCTGTCGGAGTGAGTGCCGCACTCGCTCTCGCCGGTGGGTATCTGGATGGTTTTACGTTTGCGGGGCACGGCAGAATCTTTGCCAACGCCATGACCGGAAATATTGTCTATCTTGGGATGGAGGTCCTGTCCTCCCCTGGACACCCAAATTTTCGTCACCTGCCACCGCTTTTCATGTTCATGCTCGGCATTTGGGCTGCGCGAGCCTTGCACCTCCCTCTGTTTCGGCGAATCGTGCGTAATCCTTATGCGGCTGTCCTGCTTGTAGAGATCATCATCCTCTTCTTATTGGCCTTTCTTCCGAATCGCACTCCCGACTTCTGGATTACCGTACCCATCACCTTTGCCGCCTCGATGCAGATAATCACATTTCGTATGGTTGGGCCGCATACCTATACCTCTACCTTTACCACCGGCAATCTGAGCACGCTGAGTACAGGGCTGTTTGATTGGCTATTTACCTCCGATAAGGAGACCGCCCGAAGCAAGTCACGCATCTTCGCCATCATTTGCGGAAGTTTTCTTGTCGGGGCCACAACCGGCAGTCTCGCGGTGACACATTGGGGAAACCGCGCTCTTATACCCGAGGTTATTCTTCTCCTGCTGATTGCGATAAGAGTCAAGGATGTTTGACCCGCATGAACTCCCGCGATCACCCTGGCCATGTAGTCAGTACATGATGCCTCCGCGTAACGAATGAAGGGCAGAGCCTGAGCCCTGCCCTCTTGGGTAACGGCCACATATGACTACATTTAGCGTGTTAGCGTCTGCGCCGGACCAGTTTGACCGAAAATATCAGGTTTGCAGAACCGGCTTGGTCCAGAATTTGGTCCAGTTGTGCGCCACAGGGACTCCGAATTGTCCTGTGTGCTCCTCTCTATGCCATTGATAACATAGGTGATCCCTTGGGCTGTTAACCGAAGGGTTGTAGGTTCGAGTCCTGCCTCAGGATCCGTCCTTGAGAATGAATGGGTTGAGAGAAGTCGTGGCCATTAGTCGAGAAAGCTTCGGCTCCTGGGAGGCGCATCCCCATTAGTTGTTCGCGCATGCCCTCACAATGTACTGGTTGTCGGGCAAGATACAAATGGAGCAACGTACTCAATGCCGTCCGAACGAGAGGAAAACTGGGCTGATCCCGCACGGCCAGCCCATCGGTCCCACTTGGTTGATGGTTAGAGAAGTTGGTAGCAATTTGGTAGCAAATAGCGCCGATTGTGCCGGTTTTGTCGACTCAATCAACTTATAAGCCCTTTACCGTCAATAAAATGCGCGTAGAGTGCCACCTTCACACGGTGGAAGTCGTAGGTTCGAATCCTGCTGCGCCCACCATATCTAAATCGTTCAATAACATAGATTTAGAAGTTATAAGCGAGTCGAAATTCTCCCAAAACAAGGGCACTAAAAAGGCACTGACTGAAGTGTCTCTGAAATTGGTCTATTCAGCAACCACCTTGGCTAGAGGAATCTCACCAAACATTAGCCAATGGTCAGAACGTCCTTGTATGGCAGAAATCATTCATATACAACGTGTTCCAGGGCCGTTTGGAGGGGTTTCGATGGGACGTTGTATCGGCAGGCTCATTAACGGTACGCGCTGCATTCACGAGGCAAGAATCGGCGCTAACTACTGCTCTGTCCACGGACCCATGCGTGCCGGAACAATCAACTTGATGAGAGGTACGACTGTAAAGAAGTCCGTCAAAAAGGCCGTCAAGAAGGCCTCGAAAAAGGCGGCCAAAAAGCGGTGATTACTCCTGATGAAAACAAGTGCCTCCGCGATCAATTAGGTGTCTCCACCAATGCGTGCGACAGTGCTGCCAAACAATACGAGGACTACTACAAGGGGTTTGCAGCCCTAGATACGAAATCCCAGTCCACAGCTACCATCAGTGGGTTGGTTCTCGCGGCAGTCGCCGCTTTCGTGAAGGACGGGCGGATTCCAGTTCTAGTCAGCGCTCGTCATTGGTGGATCTTGCTTATTGTTGCCCCACCTGTCACTGCCTTGTTCTCCGTGATATTCGCCTTGACGGGAGCAAAAGTCACAGAAGTAGTCGTGCCCTTTGACGCTGCTGAACAGATTCGTGAAGCTAAAGACCTAGCAGAGCTTGATTGCGAAGAGTTTTCACTGGCGCACGTTCTCAATTATTACAACTCACGCCTCGACCACTGGAACAATGCTCTCGCGAGTATTGAATCGTGTGTCATTGATAAGGCGAAATGGGTTCTCAACGCTCAAATCACAATGATTGCGTCCCTCGCACTGCTCCTAGCTCTCTACGTGATCGTACTTCTCAAGTCATGATCGCCCTGTGAGACATCAGGGGTCCCCTAACGGCGACCCCTGATCGTGTCCGAGCGTCAGCTTGCCTTCTCTGTCAAGAAGAGGCCGTTGACGTGGTTCTGCGCTGCCCTTTTCGCGTCTGCCTCAGCCTGCTGGTAAAGCTCCATCGTAATAGAAGAATTGGAGTGTCGCAGAAGCTCCTGCACAACCTTTACATGCTCGCCTTTCGCAGCGAGTATGGAAGCCAACGAGCGACGAAAAGTATGCCATCCGATCCGCTTCGTGATGCTCGCTTTCACGGCCGCAGGCTTTATGTGATCACGCATCACGATGTCCAGCCAGAGGGGCGATTCGCCCTCAGTGGTCGGTGACGCGATGACCCAATCGTTGTCGGTCGGGTACAGACAGTTCTGCCGCCATTCGGCTAATGCAGCGGCGAGGTCCTGGTTCAATGGCACCCCTTTGCGGCTTCCTTCGGTCTTGAGTTTGGTCTGATCGTTGCGAACTACACCGCGCTCTAGACGAAGCCATAGCTTGCCGAAATCAACGTCTCGCCACTTCAGGCCACGTATCTCTGACCTGCGCAGGCCGGTCACGGCCGCGACCATGACGGCAATACGATGAACCGGCTGCGATAAGTTCTGAAGGATAGCTGTCATTTCCGCAAGAGTGAGGATGTCCGGGATAGATTGCCGTTTAGAGCTTTGCCTCACAGGAGCGATGGGGTTCAGGCGGTCCCACAACTCGTGTCGGATCGCGTGAGAGTACAGGCAGGACATTTGGTTTCTCAGCTTCGCCTTCGTTGCAGGAGCGTACGGTAGTGAGGACAGCCAAGCTTCCACCTTCACGGCCTTGATCTCGTCGATGAAACAGTCTCCCCAGTGAGGAAGGATATGCCTTTTCAGATTCTCCTCGTAGCACTGGATTGTGGTCGGCGAACGGTCGGCTATTGGAGAGCGCAGCTCGTTAGTCTGGAAGTGGCCCCAGAGTTCGCGGAACGTGGTTCTTCCGATATCTGCTTGCTCTGCATTTATCTCCGACCGTAGGTTTTCTACCTCGCGCTGTACATCTGAGCGTCGAGGGAATTCCTTCACGGTTCCGATAATCTTCTTTTTTTGAAGCCGGGAGCCATCCGGTTGAAGTTCGCGCCAACGATAAACCCACACATCTGGGCCTTTGGAGCGACTGACGCGGCTGATGGAACCCTGTTGATATCTACTTTGACGAGTAAAGGACATGTCGATCTCCATTACTCGCCCACGGGCTGGCAGCTAGATTCTACCTGCTTGGCGGCCCAGGATGTCAGATCTTCTGCCCGAAACCTCCAATGCTTTCCGAGGCGCAGAGCTGGGATTACCTTCTCTCTTGCAAAGCGAAGGACTGTTTTAGGATGAAGGCCCAAGAAGACCCCGGCCTCTGCTGGAGTCCAGAGCGGCGACACTGATGAAATAGACATGTATCTACAACCGGCGCGTTTTTCATACTCGCCTTCTCTTTCAAATGGATAGGGATCGTTCATAGCCCTACATTGCGACTCGGCCCTACGCGAACCAAAGCATTGCCGCTGAGGATGCTGGACTCCCGGCAAAGGGTCGCTGCCATCGGTCTCACTCTGGTCGTCGAAATGGAAAAACGACCATGTGCTGATTAGAAGTTGAGACCGTAAGCATTGTGACTCGAGCCATCCCGTGCCCTCTTCTCCCGCTGCCGCTCAAGCGTCATCGGGCCGGTCACTGTGGCAGTGGCTCACTTCGTCAGCGGTGGCTGGGGCAAGTAGTAGTAGTAGGGAAAAGCACTACCAGAAGGTTGTTCAGGGCGGGCGCGTCAAGCGGCCGCGTAGAGATCCTCGGTGTAATCAACGCATAAGTACATACGGTCAAACGCTTAGATTCCGAGTCCAGCACCATAATTTGAGACCCGCCGGTACGTTGACCGCACTTCTAAGCACGGTATCCTCCCGCCCTGTAAGTTCATCCCTTCACCTGCCCGTTCCGACCCCGACCAGATCTATTTCCGTGCAATTTCCACGCATAAGTACATACGGTGTCGAATCGACCAACGACATAATCACTCAGAAAATCCGCGCTGGCGGCGGTTCAAGCGGCCGCCTTATATGAATCCGACGAAGCCGTTCAAGACTAGCCGCTAATAAGTAAGTCGATGATACAAAGGCGGATCAATGTTGATCGACATGTGTTGTCTAAAGATTGGGACTAATAAACATCTGGGTCTGTCGGCTGCCATCGCTGCGTCCGCGGCACGACCGCAAGCGCCCACCCGGTAGGGTGGCTTTGCCGCCGTGGTCTCCGATACATCCACATGGGAGGCTTCGCGCGCGATCATACGTGGGTGGAGAAGTGAATGCTTGCGAGTATGTGTCACTGCTCCCAGGCTCAAGCGGCAGTGGCTCAGACTAGGATTCGTTGGCTGTACGGACCTTCGTTTCCAGGTGTCTTAGTAGACGGCCGCCCGAAGGGGGCCGGCAAGCTAGATTCATGAGCTGAACACGGATCCAAGAACCGACCGTATGTACTTATGCGTTGACCATACTCGCCGGTACATTCGAGATTGTTCGGATCGCCTCTCTGTCACGATCGCAAGCGCAACCAAGCTCTATTTCCACGCATAAGTACATATGCATTGGATCTGACAAACGGCTCCGACTCCCGCCGACCTAGCGTATACGGATAATGTCGACAAGAAATGTCGATTTATTCCACTGCCGTTCACTACAAAGAAACCCATCCATCATCACTACCTCTGCGGCACTACTCAAAGCGCGAACCTTCGGCCGGCTTTCGCTGCCGCCATCTCCGCTACATCTGTAACGGAGCGCGCCAGTCTTCCAAGGGTCGGACAGGACTAAGACGCAGCACATATGTCCGCTGATCCCCAGGATCAAGCGGTGGTGACTTTGATTGGCACAGCTGACAGTGTGAGTTTTTGCTTCCAGCTCCTGGATGTTTTAGTAGGCGGCCGACCTGAGGGCCGCCTTGCACCGAATGGTCGGTTGAGTGCTTTTCAGCCTACTGAAACCGATCGCCAGCGCCGTTGCGCTGGCGGAGGGTGTGGTGCCCCTCCCTCGAGGGCAGCCAGGAGTCTGCAAAGGAAAGCCGAAGAGGTTGCCTCCGTTGAGAGAAACCTTCATCCCTGATCAGGGCTCCGACTCTTCTCAAGCTAGTCATTGAGGCGGGTAATTCATACCGCAGTTAACGCCAAAATTCATTCTGTGGAGCGATTCGACGAAGGGAACCCGAGACATGACGCGGGCACATGTACCGTTTCCGCTGGCGGTCTAGCAGGTCGGCAGGAAATGGGAAACCGGTGGAGTGAAGATCGTGCAGGTATCGTCTAGTCTTCGAATGTTACATAGGGCGGCCGCTTGACGGGCCGCCTTTGCATGGGAATTATGGGCATGGCGGAAAGAAAATGCGGCATCGATCGCAAAATGTTTTCGTCCAAGGCGGATAAGAATGACCGGAAACTCCCGCCATGAGAGGTCGTTGTTCGGCAGAGATGGCGATGCTTTAGCTATCTGCACAGGACGGCAATGGTCTAGGCCCGTGCCGCCGGACCCCGAGAGGGGGTCGGGGAGCAGGAATGGGCCGTTTGGTAGGGCGAAGGATTCTGCGAAAATGGCTTTTAGCGGTTCGGTTTGGGGCGACCCGTTGTCGAGGAATGATTCTATTGTGTTCCTTATAGGAGGGTGACATTAGATTTCTTACGAAAGAGATGTATGAGACGTAGGCAGCTAGTGGACGGTGCGATAGTCAGGGCGGGCCGGATACTCTATCCAGCCCCTGCCGGCGCTATGGCCAGGGTGGAAGCAGGTCCAGGAAGCAGGGCGAATAATAAGCGCGACCGCAATGCCAAGCATGTTTTCTCATGCTCGTCATGTGATCGCCACGGTATCGCCAGAACCTCTGCCTTGATCACCGGAAAGGCTAAGAGTTGCGAGTGTCTAGAAAAGGCATCGGACCGGGAATTCTTTGAGCGGCAGCAGAATAAGATGTACCACCTAACCAGCTACGATCGTAAAGCGCTACTTACTGCCATTGTTATCGGCGATACCGGCTCGGCGATCTTCCAGCGGTTCGCCAAGCGTGAGCGGGATTTCTTGTTCAGGACGGAGCGCAAGCGTCTAATGGCTAAGCCGGGCCGCTTCCTTCGCACTGTGGCACGTGAGATACGTGCGGCCCAGAAAGCCGGCCGCAAGCCTATCTCGGTATGTAGTGCCCATGAGCTCACCCTTGGTGAAGGCTGGCTAATCTGCCGCGAAGTCGAGCGCCGGCAGAAGTTAGCCGTCAAAGATGCCAAGTCTAAATGGTCCAAGCTCTCTCCTGAGCAGCGACGCGAGATCATTGCTGAAGTCGAGGCTGTAAAGCAGATTCTCTATGATTCCATCTTCGCCGCGTATCAAGGGGATGTTACCGACGTCGCACCCTTCGGATGGTTTGCTGAAGCCCGTTACTGGGGCGAACTGACCCGAAATGAATACTGCGGCACCGGCCGCCGCAAAAAGTCTGCTGACTACGCAATTGAGGTACTAGAGACGATTGGTGATCTCGAGGCCGTTATCGCCTTCGGTGTTACCCTCGATCAGTTCCAGTTAGTCATCGACCGGACCATCGCCGGTCGCGCAGGCCGTCGGAAGAACAAGCGCAAGAAACAGAAGCAATCGGAGGCGGAACGGACGACACGCTATTGGGTTCAATACATACCCGCAAAGATCGTAGCCGCCCACATCTCGCTCTCCCTGGACAACGCTGCTTAGAGAAAGGAACAGGAATTGGACAACATCATCCAGCTGCCCTCTCCGAAGCAGAAAGTAAAGACGCGGCAGTTACACAGAAAGCACGCCGTCGGACAAAGATTTTTTTTGAACTATTGGCTTGACTAAATCGGCGAACATGGCCATAGTCTTCCGGTAACTTAACGTCGATCCCACAAGACTTCTTTTTCGGTCCTTCCTTCCCGGTCCCTTCAAAACGCGGCATATCACTTACTTTACGAACTTCGGGTTACGACCCTGATGTGGTGGTTAGGCGCTGTCTTAAATCAATCAATTGCTGAAACGTTCCCCTCGTTCGCTCAACATCCATGCAGGCCAGGTATGTAATCCCGCGTCGCCAAGGAGCTCTCTATGAGCACCCAGAATCGAACTTCTTTGTACATCCACGTCGTTGACGTCGACCGGCGTCTCCTCGGATCGGCGTCTGTGCTTAGCCCGGGCATGCAAGCCAAACCTATGAGTGGTGGCCGATTTGTCTTTGACAATCTCCCTCCCGGTCGCGTGCAACTCCGCGTGGAAGCGAAAGGTTTTTCGCCGGT
This sequence comes from Edaphobacter modestus, assembly GCF_004217555.1. Classification (GTDB taxonomy): domain Bacteria; phylum Acidobacteriota; class Terriglobia; order Terriglobales; family Acidobacteriaceae; genus Edaphobacter; species Edaphobacter modestus. The sequence goes on along the minus strand of NZ_SHKW01000001.1, from coordinate 2,047,003 downwards.
CGACCTCTGGGTAGAAGTCTCAGGGGAGAAGAAGTATGTGGATGTGGTGTTGGGTGAGGCGGGCATGCCCTCGTTCAGGAGGAAAAATGTGCCGGTGCCGTTCCGCAGTCCTGGAGACAAGTTGGGTGTGATTACCCGTGGCGAGGAGGGTGCCGCAGCTGTCGATGCCTACCTGCGCGAACATCAGCTGAAATCGGAACGCCCGCACGGTCGCGATCTAGTCATCGTTACTTGCGATCCCACGCAATCTGCGCGAATTGCCGCCGATCTTAGAAGGCTGCCCGAAGTGAGGGAAGTTGGTCGATTGGTGAATCCAAGCGCACGCGGCACCGGCATACTCACGCGCAATATCAACGTGCAGGCACGCCCTGGCACCGACGAGAAGCAGTTGGCTGCCGTCGCGGAGAAGGCAGGCTGCACCGTCGCGCGCAAGCTAATTTTGAAGGACCACTGGATCCTGACGCTTAAGGAGGGTGAGGACTTCTCCGTCCTGGACGCGGCTCTTATGCTTGAGGCCGATTCGCATATCACCGCCGCTGAACCGGACATCGCATTCACGGCCGACCCGGACGCGATCACGCCGACCGACCAGCTCTATGCCTCTCAGTGGCACCTGGGGCGCGTAAACGCTCCGGATGCTTGGCAGACCTTGCGCGACACCAACGCAGCCGGCGTCAATCCCGGCGATCCCAACGACCTTACCTTCGGCTCGGCAAATATTCTTCTGGCCGTGATGGACACTGGTGTCAAGTCGGTCACCCTCGGCGGCGTGGTCAGCGCCGAACATCCGGAATTTCAAGGAAACGTGACCAGCGGACAGCCGAAAGTGACGGGATTCTTCGATTTTGGCGGGATGGTCGCGAACTGCAACGACCCCATCGCGGTTTTCGGGGACGGGTATCACGGCAGCGCCTGCGCGGGAGTCGCTGCCGCACGCGTTGACAACGCATCCGCGGTGGCGGGAGAGGACGAAGGAGGGTCGGGCGCAGCACCGAACTGCCGCATTCTCGCGGTCCAGGGCTCCAACCCATGTACCGAAGCACAATATTCAGACATGTACCTCTGGCTGGCCGGCTTTGATCCGGGCAATCCCGATCCTGCCTTCCCCGCCCAGCTGGCGCACGGAGCCGATGTCGTGACCAACAGCTGGGGTGGCTATAATCCCGCAGTCTGGCCCATCTCCACTTTGATGGATGATCTGTTTACGAATCTCACAGACAACGGACGGGGCGGCCTTGGCACGTTGATGTTCTTCTCAGCAGGCAACGCGGGGCAACCCAACTTTTGGACGCAGCGCCCCTTCGCCGCCCATCCTCGTAACTTCGGGGTCGCGGCCAGCACCGACGCCGATGTCAAGGCGGACTATTCAAACTGGGGCGATGGTGTCGATCTCTGCGCCCCAAGCTCGGGAGGCGCTGTCGACATCACCACGACCACGATACCGGGAAAGGGAACGCTCGCCGGGCACACCGGTGGCGCCCTGGATTACATTTCGAACTTCGGCGGCACCTCCTCCGCCACGCCCCTCACCGCCGGCGTGGCATCACTCCTGCTTTCAATGGACCCCACGCTAACGCACGAGGAGGCGCGCGCGGTGCTGACCCGAACGGCGAAGCGCATCGACTATTCCAACAGCGACACCGATGGGCACTGGCGCGACCTCGACGGCGACGGCATAAATGAGTACAGCTGGTGGTACGGCTTCGGCATGGTGGACGCCGCGCGCGCCGTCTGCGTAGCCCGCAATACGCTGAGTGTCGACCCCGCCGTAGTCTTTGTAGACGTTCCGGAACACGAGCAGGCTATCCGTCCCGTGGTTATCCGCTTGAAGGGCTGGCGGCCACGGACCTTCTCGGCCACCGTGCCAGTCACGACCTCAGGGCCTGCGAACTCCTTCGTGCTTCATGCCGGCGCCATGACATCCTACGCGGGGAGCTTTGATTGCGCCGAGACGCACGTGTATATCTGGCTCCGCTACACGGGCACCGTAGCCGGCGACCTCGCAACTGGCAACGTCACAGTTACCTGCAACGAAACCGCCCAAGCCTTCGTAATTAATCTCACCGCCAACACCATCCATCGCCCTAAGACCGCTCTAGTCCTATCGCTCGATCGTTCAGGCAGCATGAACGATCCGGCCGGCGATGGGCGTCTCAAGATAGACCTGGTGCGCGACAGCGCATTTGTTGTGCCCACTCTATGCGATGCAGGCACCGGCCTAGGCGCGGTGAGTTGGGATACGGACGCCGATGTGGCAGGTGCTATGACGGTCGAGGGCGCTGGTGTTGAAAGCACGGGAGCGGGCCGCGTAGCGCTCAACACCTTCATCACCAACCATCACACCAATGTTCTTGGGACCACGGCTATCGGAGATGGCGTCGAAGCGGGCCAGACTTTGCTCAACGCCTCGGTTGGTTACGACCTGCGTGCGCTTTGCCTGCTTACCGACGGCAATGAGACCGCGTCGAAATACATCGCGGACCTTACCGCGATGGAATTGCACTCGCGCATTTTCGCCATCGGTGTGGGCACTCCAGAGAACATTAATCCAACCTCGCTCTCCACCCTGACCAGTTCTAACAGCGGATATCTGCTGATGACCGGCAACATCGATGCGGATGACACATTTCTGCTGACCAAGTACTTCCAGCAGATCCTAGCTGGAGTGACGAATACCGAGATTGTGGTCGATCCACAGGGCTGGTTGACACCCGGCACTTCGTTGCGGCTACCATTCCCGGTGAACGAGACGGATTGGCAAGTGGACGCGATTGTCCATTGCCAGGTTGCGGACCTTTTGCGCTTCCACATGGAAGCGCCTGACGGACAGACCTTCGGACCAGCGCAGGCCATCGCGCCGAGTACCCATTACGTGGTAGGACAAGGATCCGCGTATTACCGCATGGATGTACCTTCCCCCATCGTTGGTCCTCAGGACCCCGCGCGGCCTTGGCATGTGGTACTGGAACTCGACGAAAAGGGATGGGTCCGTTACATTCGCGATCTGCGGGAGAAAAAATCCCAAGTAGCCCTGGGCAGGGCCATACACGGCTTGCGCTACGCCTTTACCGCGCAAGCTCGCTCCTCTCTGCGCATGGATGTAAGCGTAAGCCAGAGCAGCCGGGAGCCGGGCAGTACGGCCTGGCTTCGTGCGACGTTGCTTGAATACGGTTACCCACTGTCAATTCCGGCGAAGGTCTGGGCGGTCGTCACCGATCCTAGAGGAGCGGTTTTGAATGTGCCACTCACTTCGACAGGTGCGGGCAATTACCAGGGCAGCCTCGTGGCGGATTTCACTGGCGCTTGGCGAATCACCATCCTCGCCGAGGGCAAGACGTCGAAAGGCAGTCCGTTTCTGCGCGAGGCTCTCCGCTCGGTCGCCGTGTGGCCGGGGGGCAATCGTCCGGGTCCGCATTCTCCGGCCGAGAGTCCCCTGGACAAGCTCCTCCACTGCATCTGCGCGGGAGGGGTGGTCAACCAGGACGCAGCCAAGAAGCTCGGCGTTGACCTTAAGCGGCTGTGTGAATGCGTAAAGAAGACAACCCCTGTCTAGAGGACGTGAAGATGACACACACAGGCGTTCCTTCGTCTCGTCGCTGTTCGCTTCCAGCGGCCGGCGCCGAGCTAGGTGTAATACGGAACTTGTGGGAGCACGTTCCGATCTCTGCCGATTACTCCCTTCGCCGCGATGATAGGGAAGCTTTACTTCAGGAGAACGAAATAATCCTGCTGCAAGACTCCGGCGGCGATCTGATCTTCCTAGACGAGTTGAACGCAGCCGGTGACAGTGCAGACGATATTACGACTGGCTTCGTGTACAGCTACCTGGACACACCCAGTATTAAAGCTGCATATCCGAAACTTCACGGGCTTTTCCCGGCGCTAATCAGATGGATCGATCTGCCTAGGTCGCTAGGCTCACCCGTTCTGTTCTCGCAGCAATTCTTAGTAGTCAAAAAGGCTCCTACGGCGCCATGGTTCGGCAAAGTCCCAGTCTGATCCTGCTCCTAGGACCATGCCAAGTGATGTTCAAGTCAAGGTGATGAGAAGTGGTTATCGCTATGAAAATCCGAAACACTCGGGATAGGAGCTCATGAACGATGGCGAACACGACTGTCGAATTCGAATTCATAACAGGTCTGAACCGACCCATCTTTCGGAATGCCCGTTTATTGGGAAGCTGGGACGATTCCGGGCGTTATTCGGATCTATGGACCGAATCTCAAATGCAGGAAGCTACAGGGGAGGATGGTTGCCCAGTTTTTAGGGGTTTCGCAACACTCGATCTTAGAGATCAGAGTAAAACGTTCAAATGGGGTGTGGTCCTTGATGGCCCTCAGGGTGCGAACTTCTGGGGCGTTCCTTCTGAAGTTCAAGACGTCAATTCTGCTGACCGCTATCGCGATTTCCGCCTACGCGATGCAGCAACAGTACAGGTTGAGCGTTATTATTTGACTCACTGTCGTAGGCTTGGCGCAAATAAATATTTTCCTCCAGGCAGCGTAGTACCTAGCCTCCGTTTTGCCGTTTGGGCACCAAACGCGACGGCGGTGGATGTCGTCTTTGGGCAATCGGGGGGGTATATAGCGAACAGCGGTGACGGCATCGACACGGCACACACTGCTGTTAGCCTCACTCGTTCCTCCGACGGGATTTGGGAAGGCAGCCCAGAGGGGACTTTTGAGACATTCAAAAGTGCTGCATATATGTATCGAATCACGAATGCACAGGGGAATACGGTCTACCGCACTGACATTTTTTCTCGCAGTCAGATGGGCAAGGGAGACAGAGATCCTACAACGGATGCGTGGCCAAAGACGGCGGAAACGCTCGACGGCGGTGTCAGTTGCAGCATCGTGATTGATCCCGATATGGTGCGCCGGAACTTCGCATCCACTCCACCTGGAGTCGGGTCAGATTTGATTCCTACCGAGGAGTTCTGGGCTCACGAGTTTACTCCCGGTTTGCCCGTACCCACGCGGATTGAGGACCTAATCATATATGAATTGCACGTGGGATCGCTTGGTTTTGGAAAAACAGTGAGTGGGAATTTGGCGGACGCGCTGGAGTTTCTCGATCATGTTAGCAGTCTTGGTGTAAACGCAATTGAATTGCTGCCCATGGCGGAATTTGGCGGTAACGTCGGATGGGGGTATGGCAACTCTCACCATTTATGCATTGAATCTAGCGCTGGTGGCAGAGACAAATATCTTCACTTCGTTCGCGAATGCCATCGACGTGGCATCGCTGTGATTCAGGACGTCGTTTACAACCACTATGATCCGAATGCGGAGCGTGCCGAATGGCAATACGATTCGACTGCTCCCGAACAAAACATTTACTACTGGTATGAAGGACGGTCGAGCGATTACGAAGCTCCGGATGACGGATATCTCGACAACGGTTCTACAGGTTTTACTCCACGTTTCTGGGAAGAAAACGTTCGACAACAGTTTACGAGCGGCGCTGCATTTCTCATCGAGGAGATGCACGTCGATGGGCTGCGTGTGGACCTAACTCAGGCAATCCACCGCGACAATGTGTTGCACGGGAACGGACATTCGGTTAGCAGCGCAAACGTTTTCGGTCAGAAGTTCTTGCGGCAATGGAGTCGGACCCTGCATATGATCAGACCCTCGGCAATGCTAATCGCCGAGGATCACACTGATTGGGGCGCTGTGGTGAAACTGCCGACGCAGGGTGGGCTGGGTTTCGACGCAAAATGGCAGGTAGCGTTTTACCACGGCCTAATTGGTGATTCGGATATGGCTGGCGAGGCGCCGCGGCTGCTGATGCAAGCGGGATTCGGCGGAAACGAAGCACTCTCAATGGACCGATTCTCGGGCACGCTTTTCGATAGCCGGCTCAACCAGGTGGTGTTTCACGAGTCACATGATGAAGCTGGCAATGCCAGCGGTACTGCTCGAACGATTACAGTTGCAGTGAACGGCGCTCCTCTTATCGATTTGACCCGAATTGCCGCCGAATCTCGATGTCGCGTATGCTGCGGACTTTCTGTTCTTTCCGCGGGCACGCCAATGTTCTTCATGGGGGAAGAGATCGGGGCTCAGAAGAAGTACACCTTTGATAACTTTCTCGCGAATCGCGAAGACATTCTAGGCGAACGGACGGGCAACGGGAAGAACTTGTTTCGGTTCTACCAGGATCTTGTAAGTCTCTCCCGTCGCCTTCGCTCGATACGTGGGCATAACATCGACATTTTGCATCAGTCGAACACAAACAGGGTGATCGCTTTCAAGCGATGGAGCGGCAGTGAGGAGATTATCATTGTGGCGAGTTTTAGCAACGGCTCGTTTGCGAATGGTTACGAAATCGAGAAGGATACGCTTGCGATTCCGACGGCGAACTGGAAGGAAGTTTTCAATAGCGATAGCGCCTTCTATGGTGGCCAGAATATTGGAAATAGCGGCGCGATTCTACAGTCGAGTGGAGGTCGCTTGACCATGATGCTTCCGGCAAACGGTTTCTGCGTTCTCGTGAAACAGTAAGTGGGGCATCTTTGCGGCGATGAGCGCGGTCAATGGATCTTGGATTCACTTTGGACCTGAGATTTTGCACCGTGACTGGCAGCGTGCCAGTCGACCGTACAGGCGAGGTGATTAAAGACAGAGATTACAGAGCAGTCAGACACTAGCCCGGCGAAAAAAGGAACTAGCAAGCGGGTGCCTTAAGTAAAAAGAATAGCCCAGTCAGTGGGCCACACTTTATGGCATCGTTACTCGTACGCTATTTTAAGAATCGACATCGCGTTTCGCACATGGGTGTCATCGCAAGTGCGTATTGTCGTTGTGTTGTGCGCTAAGGTTGCTTGCGACGAGACTCCGGACGCTCCGTGAAACTGTACTCCACATCCTGAGGCATACCCCGGATCAAGCGGCGAGTGATGATCTGTCGCATGTGAACGTGGCGGCGCGGACAATCAATTCGCCAGCCCCGAACACGTTCGTAGGCAGCATTCGCGAGCGGTCTCAGGTTAGACTTTATTCGTGTTGCCGCACGAAGAAAGTCTTTCCAGGTCATTAGGTGTTATGGAACAACGAATGCGGAGTATGTAGTAACTGCCAAAGAAGCTTAACATTCGAAGCCGAGTTTATATTTTTCTTCAGCGGTTTTTCGGTTCACAGCGGACGAAAGTAAAAGAGGGTGCGGGTGCGGCATAGAAAAACGCTCGTGCATCGAGCTGGCTGCGGCGGAGAGCTGTGGCAGCTGGAGAACTAAGCAGCTTTAGCGGCTGCTTTTCTAGCAGAGACCTTTCCTTTCCGTCTCGCGTGATAATCATTCACCTTATATGGAGTTGGCTGCTTCTTGAGGTATTCAACAGCTGCCTTCAAGGCTTCTAGGCTGTCTTTGAAGTAACCAAGCCCCTATTGCATCCGGAACAGATAAGTCCTCGGACCTCATTCGTCTCATGATTGTGATCCAGATGTAGCCTTTTCCCCATACCGCCAAACTTGCTAGTCTTGCAGATCGCACAGCGGCCGTTTTGATCAGCGAGCATCTTCTCATACTGTTCTGCTGTTATCCCGTCAGTCCACTCAATTACTTTCAACTGCCATGCCGCTGGATCGCGGGATTCTTTGTCTTTTATGTATGGGTAACGGTACTTGTAGCAGGTTTTGCAGCGAGATCGATTCCCGCGTTGCTTTCCTGATTTACGAAACTCTTCGGCAGGCAGATCCTTTCTGCAACCGTTACAGTCTTCGTCGTTATCTGTGCGCCCACGATTTATATCTTAGCGAGCCAAATGCGCGAATCAAATTTTCTTAATTAAATTTGGGGCGATTCTTGTTTCCCTGTGCGCTTGCTGGAAATGACGGCGGCCTTATCAGAGAAAAACGTTGGGGTCCTGCTATCAACACTAGGTAGTAAGAAGATGAGTTTGTTCTCGAAAATGTTTTTCGAGCCCACCCCGGTGAAAACAATCCGATCTCACGCATCCACGCAGTAATAACCCAAGGAGAAAACACAATGTCGACCATGATCAAGATCGTCCTCGCAGTCTTCGCAGCATTTGCTGGCTTCGTCTTCGGTGTCAACCGCAGCAAGGCAATGAAGAAACACGCGCCCAAGCCTGTCCGTACGTTCTGCCTGAAGACGGAGCGTAAGACTGTCTCCACCTACGGGATCGCGAAGGACAAGGTCAAGAGCAAGACGCAGGACTCTGCTCTCAACCGCTACTTTACTGGGAGAAGAACAAAAAGACGGGCCGCAAGGCTTTCGTCTAATCCTAGCCGTTAGGCAGGTCTTTAACAGAACACGTCGCACCCCCCAAAGCGGGTGGAGTTAGCAGTCTCCACCCTTTGCTTTAGCACACAAGAAGAATACTGAGGGCATCCTGCGTCTGACGCCGGAGTGAAGGATGCCCACCTTACCACCCGATGTCATTCGGCTACCGGGTAGAGCTCTCTAAGGAGCCTGGCCTGTATCCTCCCTTATGTGAGATTCGAACAGGACATTCTCCTGGATGAGAACATCACGATGGGCCGCAACCAGCAGTTTGCCTCTGCCGAGGGAGACCTTGTTATCGAGTACGGCGCCGCCGAAGCTGAATTAACGGGTGGATTGCATAAGAATCAGCTCGGATACCCCAACTTGTGTCCTCCCTCGGCGTACGATAGGTATCGCATGCCACAGTAGATCAGCTCAACATGCTTCACGATCAGATCAAGGCTATCCGATAGCTACCGGTAATCGATCACTCATGTGTCTCCGCTCTGTGAAGGCAGAACCATACATTCGTAGCCCGTTATCGAAGCGAGCCTCGCGCGTGCGAGATAGAAAATATCTATTCGCCGAGAAACACCGAGTCCTAGATGGCATGTCTCCCGCCATTTCCCATATCTTATGCAACCTCAGCCCACTCAGCCAGGAGGCAGTCCCGTGTCTCCGTTCGCTTATTACCCTGCCAGTCCGTCCGGTATGAGCTCACTCCCATATCGGCTTTTTCATGCAACACAGCCTGACCATGTCTACGGTGTTCGTGGTCGCGCAGTTCGGCACCGGAACGACTACGATTTTCACTTGTAATCTCGAGATCGCGGTCAATTGCGAAGGAGTCCGTCGAGGCTCCTGCCGAGATGCTGGCCCAGGCATACCCCTGCCTCGCCAACGTGCAGATGTCACCGGCCTCAGCTCCTAGGTCTGTTTCAGATCAATGGGGTCGGTGACAACACTGCCGAGAGAGCGTAAAACGCACGTTTTTGTCACTTTCATGGCGACTTAGGCGACACCTCTAAGTTCGAGCGATCCAATAGTGGCTTCCTCGCAAAAGATGAAAAATTGCGATTACTACCTGGATTCAAGCTATTCTCTGAATCCTTTCGTTGGGTTCCTGCTTCAAAGATGGCCTTACTCTGACCACTCCTCCACAGGCCTAAAACGCGATGCCCTCGCGCTAAGATGTTCATCGCGCCAATTACGTCAGCATTACCAGAAAAACCGCATTTCATGCAGGCAAAATCTGAATGACTATTTCGATTCTTCGCTGAATCTTTAGAGCACTTTTCGATCTGTCGATTACTTCCCAGAACCGGAGTTCGTAGAATCTGAGGGTTTGGACGTAGGTGAAATCCTAGATGAAGGTTGGGAGCTTTGCTCGAGGAAACCACAACGCTTCCAAGCGACAATACGGTACGGATTTTGTGGAGGTAGCTTTCAACCAAATCTCTATCGTGATTGTGCCCAGACAATTGTCTGGGTTCACCGAATGCCCTCACTGGAAGACTGAAGCGACTTCGTCTCGACTCGATAACTCTAGTTCGGGATGATCGAGAAACTTCTCATTGGCAGCGACAAATTCTGCGGGATCGGGAAATTATTAACTTGACTAGTCGGGGCGAGCAACAACACAATCTTCTCCGCATCTGAAAGCTGACTTCACACGATCTCTCTTTCGGCCGTTCTGCCCGGTCCCTTCAAAAACCTTTTGGTCCTTCGCTCCCGGTCTCTTCAAAACGCGGTATGTCAGTAGCTTTGCGAATAAAGGAGACAGGATTAAGTGAGTTTTGGACCACAAGTCAAATGTGACGCCTAAGGGGGAAGTATGCCTGTATATGCGGGGCTGAAAGACGAGGAGCGAGCCCGGCTTCAACCAAAACTCCAGATGTATGTCAACGGCAGCGAGGAAGTGAATACCGTTCGCGCTGAACAGACTTCGGCCCTGTGCATCACCAGTACGAAGCTGCTGAATTCGGTGGAAGAGCGCCGCCAAGCGGGCGCGGCGCCTGGCGCTATTAAGCCGGCGGAGTACGCGAGACAGGTCGGCCATGTTCCCGCTCGGCGCAAGCTCAAGTCCCTCGCCGACAACGTAGAGGCTAACGTTTTTGTTCAGTTGGTGAACGCTCGAACCGAGGGCAAGCTTACCGGGGAGATTTCACGCAAGGGGCGCATCGTGCGCGCTCGCGTGCCGATCAACAAGCTGCCTGACTTGGCCCGCGATCCGCGTGTGTCTTTCGTGGAAGCAGGTGAGGGTTTGAAGACACCCCATCCCCAGGTCTCAACTGAAGTCAAGGCGCCCTCCGCGTCAGAGCGAAAATTCGGTGACGCAACGGCCCACACGTTCGGCGAGGATGTGCTGATAGGAATTATCGACGTTGGCGGCTTCGATTTCTCCCATCCCGATTTTCTGGACAATGACGGCCGCACCCGTTTCATGGCGATTTGGGATCAGGGAGGCGATGCGCGCCCGCATCCGGAAGGCAAGCAGTTCGAATATGGTGCCGAGTTCACCCAGAAGCATTTGAATGACGCCATCAAAGCTGCCCGAAAGCTCGGAGTCGAGCCTTGGGAGATCGAGCGGCAGTCTCAAACCTCGGAGGGCTCACACGGAACGCATGTAGCCAGCATAGCCGCGGGCAATCGCGGCGTCTGCCGAAAGGCGTCCATCGCGGGAGTCCTCATCTCACTTCCTCAAGGGGATCAGGATCGACGTCTCGCATTCTACGATTCCACGCGGCTTGCAGACGCAGTCGATTATCTGGTCCGCCTGGCTCGCGACGTCCTGAAGAAGAAGTGTTTGTCCATAAATATTTCCCTCGGCACCAACGGGCATGCTCACGATGGTTCGGGCGCTATCGGCCGATACCTGGATTCCACGTTCTCGGCACCCGGAATGTGCCTTACCGTCGCGGCGGGAAACGCCGGTCAGGAGAAAGCTGACGAGCCCGACGACTTTGGCTGGGTGATGGGCCGCGTGCATACCAGCGGCCGCATTCGAGCCGCACAATTGGTCACCGACGTCGAATGGGTAGTGGCCGGAAATGGGATCCTCGATCTCTCCGAAAATGAGCTGGAATTGTGGTTCTCTCCGCAGGATCAAATCGGCGTTTCTCTGCGGCTGCCTAATGGCCAGTGGACAGAGATGATCGAGCCGCTTCAATACATCGAAAACCGCCGCTTGGAGGACGGCAGCTTTATCAGTATTTACAATGAGCTGCACCATCCTTCGAATGGAGCCAACTACATCTCCATCTACTTGAGCCCGAATTTTCTCACGGACCCGGTGGTCGGCATCCCGGCGGGCACCTACACAGTTCGCCTGCATGGTTTGCAGATCCGCGACGGCCGGTATGACGGCTGGATCGAGCGAGACGATCCACGCCCGCTCGGCCGTATCGGTAATCGTGAAGCCTGGAGCTTTCCTTCCTTCTTCTCGGAACGCTCTATGGTGGATAATTCCACGGTGAGTTCGCTCGGCTGCGGCCAACGCGTGATCACCGTCGCCAACCTCGATACCAAGCGCAACCGCGTTCACCCAACCAGCAGCCAGGGTCCTTCGCGCGACGGCCGTTCCAAACCTGACATCGCCGCGCCGGGCACTGACGTTATGGCCGCGAAGGGATTTTCCACTGACGGCGATGCATGGATCGGAATGACCGGCACCAGCATGGCCAGCCCATTTGTCACCGGAATCGCCGGGCTGATGCTAGCAACGGAACCAAAACTAACGGGAGCGCAGATCGAAGCTATCATTCGGGCCACGGCAAAGCCTTTGCCCGGAGCGAACTTTGAATGGACCAACGACGCCGGGTTCGGCGCAATCGATCCTGCGGAATGCCTGAAGCAGGCCGCCCTGATAAACACCCGCAAAGATCGCACGAAGGAAACAGCCTAGGACGCAAAGCCTATGAAACTGACCGCATTTCAATCCGACAAAGGCGATTGCCTATTAATGGAGACGGCCGACGGCGCGCATCGCATGCTGATCGATGGCGGCATGCGGGATTCCTACTCGGCCCATGTTGCGCCGACGCTTGGCAAACTCCGTGAAGCGGGCAAGAAAATGGACGTGGTGTACATCTCGCACATCGATCAGGATCATATTGCGGGCGTGCTACGGCTGCTTGACGACGAGGTGGAGTGGCGCATCCATGAACATCTGATCGCTAATGGTAATCCCGGACATCGCGCTCCAAAGTCGCCGCGCCCGCCGGAAATCGGCCAGATCTGGCACAATTCCTTTCACGAGCAAGTCGGCAAGAACGCCGGTCCGGTTGAGGACATGCTGGCCGCCACTGCGGAGATCCTTTCGGGCGCTAATCATCCCGTACTGCGGGAAATTGCGCAAGACCGGCGCGACCTGGCTACAAGCATTCCCGAAGCAATGCGCGTTTCCTCCCGTATCCGCCATGGCCAATTGAATATCCCACTTAATCCGGAGTTCAATGGCAAACTGATGCTGGTTCAGGATGGCCGGTCGGCGATAAAACTCGGCTCGATTAAGCTCAATCTGATTGGACCGTTTGAAAAGGATCTCAAGAAGCTTCGCGAAGAGTGGAACGACTGGCTGCGAGCGAATCGGGAACGCGTGAAGCAAATCCGCCAGCAGGCTCGCGCCGATGAGGACGCTCTGGCCGACAGCAGCCTGAGCCAGTTGTTCGGTCCGATGGAATCGGTGGCCAATGACCTCGGCGCCTCAGAACTGGCGCTGGCAAAAATATTGGGAAACCGCAAGAACGTCACGACACCCAACCTTGCGTCGCTCATGTTCATGGCCCTGGATGAGAAGCACACGGTGCTTCTTACCGGTGATGGCCACTGGGAAGATATTCTCGCCGGTTTGGAGCACCACGGCGCATTCGATTCCAATAATAAACTACACGTCACGGTGCTGAAGGTGCAGCATCATGGCTCGGAGCACAACATCAAACGTACATTCTGCGACCGAGTGTCAGCCGATAACTACGTTTTCTGCGGGAACGGCGAGCATGAGAATCCGGACCTCGATGTGATACAGGAGATTTTCGATCGCCGAATGGTTAATGACACTAGCCGGTTTAAGTTCTGGTTCAACTCCAGCTCCGCGGCCAGCACCGATGAGGGCGGAGTGGAGCACATGAAGGCAGTCGAGCGCCTGACTAGGAAACTCATCAACAATAGCGTCGGCCGGCTCAAAGCCAATTTTCTGACGGTCGGAAGCTCGGTCCGGATTCTTTAAGGGTGTTGAATCGGTTGGAGCTGGAATAGCACCTTTGCTGCCGTGCCTGCGCTGCTGGACGGCGCTCGATCCAACCCTAGCGGCGTCACTACCAAATATTCCTAAGGATGCCACGGGGCAGTATGCAGAGGATTTTATAAAGCACATGAAGAGGTACCCGACTATCTCAACGATTACGTCCTCCAGCGGATGTCGGAGCTCGAATCGACTGATGGTGCGTTCCAGCTTGGCCCTGACGATCTTAAGTCAGATCACTCTGAATGGAATTCGGAGTTCCTGGCGCAGCATCGGGAAGGGGACTGCGTCTCGAGCGGTGGTAAGTTTCGCTTCATGGTTGATCGCTCCCTGTGGATCTGCCCCTCGATCTCTCGAATATCGACCCTGGACTGGGTGACATCCACCGATGACAAACTATTCAAGGATCTGGAGGTCAGCGAGCGAGCCATGCTCTATATGGTCTTCTACGAGGAGTTAAGCTGGAAGAGGATTGCTCAGGTTCACAACTGCGACGTAGTGATCGTCAAGTCCCACTTCAATGAGATCATTGACAAGATTCGATCGATCGCGAAGATCGAAGTAGCGGACTAATTCTTATCCAAGACAGTTATCAGCCGGACTCACACGGTCCGGCTTTATTTTAGGAAGTACATATTCCACGAGAGCGAAGCCAAAGTTCTTGTGACTGATGCCTTCCCTGGATGGGCCGTGCATTTGCCTTTCCTGTCCTGGCGGCCATCTGCATCAGAGGAGTCGGTGACTCTCCTGTGCTCGTTTTCTTTTGTTTCATGTTCGCTTTTCAGGGTCTAAGAGAACTCCGGGGACAATGATGCTTTGGCGCGCCAGGAACACGCGCGACTTTCCCGTTTTTGAGGCGATAGATACACCGCACATAAAACTGCGCGGCTGCGCTCTTCACGTTTGCCTCTGTTCGTGTTTCATGAACGAAGAAAGATGATGAACAAGAGGGAAGTAACTTGACTCAAATTAAATACTCAGGTCACAATCAAAGTCGGTAACTCGCGGAGGTCAAATGAAGAACGCGATGGAGCAGGAACTCGACATGATAGATGAGAGCCTTTGTAATCTCGAGGCTCGTCGCACTGAGATCATCAACCAGATTGAACAGAATAAGATGAACGGTCGCAGCTACACGATCACAACCAACCGTGGATTCGCTGAGACCGGTATGCGCGCCCGTGGCTGGCGCTGAGATAGTCTTCTAGTCACGGTTCAACCAAAAGTGAGAAGGCCACCTCAAACAGGTGGCCGTTCCTGGACTACGTATTAGGTAGTGCTTTGAGATATATGGTTAGCGGTTGGTTGGAATCCCAGCCAGGAAGTGGGCTCGGATTATTACGGTCGGTATCACAAACAACCGGAGTTGGATATTTATTTCGAACTGCGACAGAAAAACCATAGCGAGTCGAAGTCGGGGTGGGTTGGATACTAAATCCAAGCATATCTTCGCCTATTTGATACTGGCCTGGGCCTACGACGAACATAGCTTCCGACGAAAGCAACTTCTCAGAAATCGTAAACTGCCAATGCCCCATCGTTCCCACCGGAATTTGGGCCGGGTAGATATTTTCGGGGAAACACTGACTAGTGTTAGCTGTTAATGGTCCAGATGTTTGGTTGTCTAGATAAACGTCCAGCGTATATGGCAAGTTGCCCTCCGAAGTAGAAGCGGGCGGATCCGACATCCAGATGTCATAGAATCCGCCCTCCCGGCAGATCATGACATCTGGCTGAAGTTAAAGGATCCGGCCCGCGTAGTCAGGCCGGCGATTGCGGTATAAGAGTAATGTCCATCGGTGTCACCCCAATAGAAATCATCCCCATTGCAGGGCCAAATCTTTACCTTCCAGGTCGGCGGAATGCCGACCGTCATGCCTGGTGGCTGCCCCCAGATCTGGTCTATAAAGCCGTTGTCGTGGAGCATATACACAATGTAGGTGGTGTTCGTGTCGTTCGTAACCCAACAGGTGCTTGAATCCAGGGTTTGCGCTTCGCCTTCAGCAAGGATCTTCTTCTTGGAGGCGGGGGCCTCAGAGGAATCGATTTCAATCCGTTTCGGTGCTGTTGTGCTCATCGTGGCGTCTCCTATACGGTTGTAGTCGTGGAGGGCGGGCGGCCCACTCGTAGAATGCGGAGAGGAGCCAAACCTTCCGCACAGCGATAATAGTTCTTGCGCTTGTAACGGGTGGTAAATCAGGTAGTTACGGAGGTCTGTAGACCTCGGGAACGATGGTGGAGGGACTCTACTACGTCCCGATCCCATGGCATGCTGTTCCGACAATTTAGAACGCGGATATCTGGGGATAAGCAGTATTATCACAAGCAATTGGCTTCCTTATTTTCAGTGGTGTAATGCAAGGTTTGGCATCTGTTTTGCCGTAGATTGGGACGAAAAAAATAGCGTAGATCCAGAGCTTGTCTATGTCTCGCGAATCACTTTAGAGAATTCCTTGTCATAGCGCATCGCAACGAAGGTGGTGTGCCTCAGCTTATTTGCTGACGTCCACTTTGCTGACGTCCACTTTGCTGACGTCCACTTTGCTGACGTCCACCCCAGAAAATCGATGTGCGCTACTGCAACAGGTCGAAGCCAAATCACCTTCGTCATCTTCTCCTTCGTAAGGCCCTCGCCCCATTGTCCTGGCCCACGTTCCGGCAGGTTACAGAAGGGACATTCCACAGTGATGAGCGCGTGGAGTTCTCGCGCGAATCTGCCTTCGTGAGGCTGGGACGAGAACAGCTCGGACGCGGCCGGAATAATAGAGCTTGTCATCCTTGTAGTAGCCGACGATCAGAGAGTCGACTCCTAGCTCGTCACTATCCTCTCGAAGACCCAAGTCAGACGACGAAGACGCCTGCGATTTAGTACGTCGAGATAAAAATAAGTGTGCCAATTACAGTCGCTATTAGAGGCATGGTTGAAAGTTTCGTGCATTAACACCTGATGATCTTTTAAAATGAAGCCTTTCCGTCGGATGTTGCACTCGGGGGTGATGCATACTCCTGCCATACTGCTGAACAGTGTCCTGATTGACCTTGACCGGTTCGTAGACGCCGTTCCGCAACATGACGATGTCACCTTAGTGCTGTTGCGCGCGACCTAATGCTTACTATGAACTGCGACACTGAGTGACGGTCCAATACCTTTGTTCAAATAACGTTTAACATAGATAAGTTGTTTCAAGCTCTCTGATATAAAGTGTGCCGTCTCACTCGTACCCAACCCATTGAGGATGACCTGCCAATTCCGAAGTCAGCGTCGTCGCACAACTTTGTTATCTCTGAGGACTTTGACGCTTTCCTTTTTACCTCAGAGCTATAACTCGCCTCGAAGGGTTCTCACCGTATAGTCCAGGACCAGCATTGGAGTCATGCCGCACGCTTTCAGGTACACTTACCCGCTGACGGAGGTCCGAGTATGAAAGTTACGATATGGATTCCTAGTGTTGAAGGAAACGTTCATTCACATTACACAGTCGCATTTGCGGACGGAACAGGGCTGATACTGCCGCGAGTTGGCGATTTCGTTCAATTTGGGGACATGCGTAGCCGTGCACTTGTGACCAGTCGGGCGCTTACTTATCTTAAAGACGGATCCGTCGACGTTATTCTCAATGAATAAAATCGAATGCTGCCCTTTCTATTCGCAATCCATTAAGTAGAGGGTCTATCAGACGGGCAAGCCGAAGACGATAGCTCCCAGAATGTCTTCGACTCGACGCGCTCCATCTTCGCTGCGAGCTACATCTTCCGGAGCCTGATTCCCGAGTTCAGGATGGGGTTTGGCCATCCAGATACGAGCCTCTTCTGTATCCCTGAAGGTGTACTCCGCCTTGGCAAGAGTACGAGCAATGCGTTCGGTCGCTGCCAGATCCATAGAAACACCTCTTGTTTGTCCAGCATACTACCGCTGTGCCGCCCATCGAGCAGCTTGAGAGCGTCCTCGTCGACGTTGAAGCCCTCCGTTTGCATGTCACCGATAAGCTCTGGGAGATGCCCGAGCAGCTTAATGCCGTCAGCGGCGTCCTCTGCCGATACGAAGAACTCGCCGACGAACTCCGCCTGGCCATTGCCGCATTCCGGTAGGTCATGCCAATCCTCCAAATGTTAGCCTGACCACATGCCGATCGATCGAGAAGAGCTTGGAAAGACGATTGAGGACGGGATCGAATTTCGTGCTTCTATCTGGGAACTTCTGCAAGAAGTGGAATCCAATGATAAGCGCAGCAATGCCGTCCTTCGATTTGTTTCTGTCGCCCTTCAGCATCACCACTCGATTTTGGTTTTGATGAAATACGGTAGCAATGACAGCTCTGCACTCGCTTTGCTTCGACCACTGAAAGATACGTGCGAACGCGGAACATGGGTCGCGTCTCTTGCTTCCGACGAACAGATCGAGCACCTGTTGAGAGGGGAATTAGATTTCCAGAGCATTAATGCAGGAAAGCATCTCGAGGAGAAACACGGAGTTGGTCTCTCAAAAGACATTCGAAAGATTTTGCACGGCCTGACTCACACTGGCAATGAACAGTTGAGCAATCAGTTCTCGGAGCGTGGACAGTTTGAGTCTGCCTTTGATATTCCAGTCCTGGTGGGTGCGATTCGATCTGCAACTGTTGGCTTGATGATGTTGACTGTGAACGCTTGCGTGGCAGCGAAACGTGAGGATGTTGCCCTTCGAGCCTTCAGCCTCTTTACTGGAATTTTCGGCGATATAGGAGTGCTCTGATTCATGTGCGGGCGATATTACCGTAAATCCGACAAACAGAAGATAGCCGAAGCCTTCCACGTAGCCCAGGTCGACGACTTTCCTCTGCCTCCGGATGACTACAACATAGCGCCTAGCACCATGCAGCCCGTCATCCGAGCCAACCGCGACACCGGGGAGAGAGAACTCGTCCAGTTGCGCTGGGGCTTGGTGCCGTTCAGCACCAAAAACCTTGCTGATCTGAAGGGCAAATCCACGATCAACGCTCGAGCCGAAAGCATCACCCGCGGCTGGTGGGCTCAGCCCTTCAAGAAGCGCCGCTGCCTAGTGCCAGCATCAGGTTTCTATGAGTGGACTCACGACGATCCCAAGAACAAACGACCCTTCGCGTTCGATCTTGCCAAGGGAAAGCCGATGGCCTTCGCCGGACTATGGGACGCCTGGAAGAATCCCGCTGACGGAAGCTGGCTCCAGACCTATACGATCATCACCACCGACGCCAACGAGCTCATGACAATAGTTAAGTGGAATAAAGCTTAGCTGCATGATGCTGTGTCGATGAACTCCACCATGGTGTAGAAAGGCTGCGCGTTCCCAATCGCGCTAGCGCGATTGGGAACGCGCAACGGAGGTGCCATGACTCTTCGGTTCGATCTTGAGCGTCACCATCACCTTGCCGGAGCCATTCATGCCCGTGCGTGGCTGACCATGCGAGAGCAGTTTGGCTTGGCTCCGAACACCCTCGACGCATACGCTCGTGCCGTCGATTCATATCTTGCGTTTATCGAACCCCGGGTTCACGACTGCGAAGCAAGTACGCAATCTGATGTTGCCGGTTGGATCAACGAATCACGTGCAAGAGGGCTGGCGAATTCCACCCTGATCCAGAGAGTGACCGCCCTGCGGTTGTTCTTTGAATATCTGGTTGAAGAAGGCCTGCGACCGGGGAATCCAGTCTCTCGTGGGGGCGCCTTCCGCTGTTGTGGGACGACCGTCTTTCGCACGGCCGGTCCTATTCGACGGATGCACAAGCTGCCATGGATTCCAACCGACGAAGAGTGGGAACGGCTTCTTCGCGCCACCTCGGAAGACTCCATCCGGGATCGCGCCATGCTGGCCTTGGCTTACGACGGTGCCCTCCGCCGGGAAGAACTGTGTTCCATCATGGTCAGCGATTTCGATTTTGCGCGGAAGCTGCTAACGATACGAGCGGAAACGACGAAGAATCGCAGCGGCAAGGTTGTGCCCTATTCGCTTGCCACTTCGGCCCTGCTGGGCCGATATCTCAATCGGCGGCGGACCATGCGGTGCGAGCCCGATGCCGTCTTCCTCTCGGAGTCGCCACGAAATCGCATGATGCCGATTACCTCCTATACCTGGACCAAGGTGGTCGAACGCATGGCTCTGCGCAGTGAGATCCCACATCTGACAACGCACACGATGCGACATCTGCGCCTGACGGACCTGGCTCGCGCCGGCCTTGATATGCATCACATCGCGACGCTCGCCGGTCATCGCGTGCTGCAGTCCACGCTGATCTACATCCACCTGAGCGCACGCGATCTTACCGATGCTCTCGCCAGAACCATGGGGAGCTTGGCTGCGCCTCGTCATCCATCGCTTGGACCGGAGGAGTAATGCCTAAGCTCGCAGCGGATACGTTGCCTTCCAGGCGGCTCGATCTCAGCCGCTACGATAGAACTCCTGAGTTCACACAGAGAGAGCGGTTGCGGATCGCAGCCGTTGCCGAAGGAGAATCTCTCCATCTTCGTCTCGACGACCCGCTTGCTCGTCTCCTGAACCCGCTGAAGGCATGCCTTGGCCTGACGGAGGCGCAACAGTCGCAGCACTCCCTTCTGCGGCATCTTGTAGCGGAGATGCATGCGACCCACACCGTGTTCTGGACCTGGGATGAGGAAGCGTGGACGAGTGTATACCATCGCTGCAAAGAGGCTCGCACTACAGCCAACACGTTACAGCATGTTCTCGCCATGGCGGCTCTGCTGTGTAGTGTCGATCTGCCCAAGCTGCGCAATCAGGAGCGGCGCATCCTTCGCCGCCGTTCTCTGGCGATCAAGGTCTTCGGGCGTGAGGAGGTGGACCGGTCGATCGGCAAGGTTCAGGCCGAGTTGAAGCGCCTGGGCTACACCGGATACTTCCATCTGGAAGTCCGCAACGCTCTGTGCGAGCTGTTCCTGGTCCATGGAACTGCTGACGTTGCGACCCTTACGGCTCAGTCGCTTGAAGGTCTGCGATGCCAGGAATGCGCTTACAGTCTGAAGCAGGCCACGTTCATGCTGTCTCATGCGTTCGTCGCTCTGGGGATCATGCAATCTCCGTTGCGGCCGTATGTCGCGCCGCAAGGTGTAAGCCGGCAAGTGGTACCTGGCGGGATCAGCCCGGAGTGGCTGTCGTGGTGCAATCGCTGGTATGAGACCTCAACACTACGGCCAAGCACAAGACGAAGCACCAGGTCGAGGCTGCTGGTGGTAGGTCGCTGGTTGAAGATCGTGCATCCTGAGGTGTCCCGGCCCGACCAATGGACGCGCCAGCTTGCTGCGGAACATGTGGCCGCCTCGGGAAGCTTCCGCGTCGGAGAGCTCGTCGACGACAAGCGAACAATCTACCCGGACCGGCTACTGAGCGTCGCTTCCCGGCTCGGACATATCAGCGCCCTGCGTTGCTTCTTCACCGATCTTTTGCTCTGGGAGCTTGTTCCTTACCGATTCGATCCCAAGCAGACCTTCCGCTACCCACCATCTCTCGCGCTTCTTCGTTCTCCCAACCCGCGCATCATCGCCGAGGATGTCTGGGCAAAGCTGCTGTGGGCCGGGCTCAATCTGGAGTCATCCGATCTGCTCCGTAGTACAAACTCGATGGGCCGGGTATCGGCTCCCCGGTATCCCGTCGCCATGATGCGGGCTCTGGCCCTTGTGTGGCTGTTCGCTGGCTTGAGAAAGGATGAGATCGGCCGCCTGCGTCTCGGGTGCGTTCGCCGGCACACATCACGAGATGAAGAGCTTGCCAGGGAGGGTGCCGCCGTCTGCCTTCTGGATGTCCCGGCAAACAAGACCAACGGCAGTTATACGAAACCGGTTCATGGTTTGGTACGCGAAGCGATCGAAGCATGGCAACAACTTCGTCCCGCGATGCAGGCAGTTACCGATGAAAAGACGGGAGAGGTCTTCCAGGTCCTCTTCGGCTACCGCGGAAGATCAATGGGAAGCTGCATCCTGAATCACTCCGTTATCCCGATGCTCTGCCGAAAGGCAGGTGTTCCAGACGCTGATGTTCGCGGTCCGATCACCAGTCACCGCGCCCGATCGACCATCGCGACGCAGTTGTACAACGCAAAAGAACCAATGTCGCTGCTGGCCCTGAAGGAGTGGCTGGGCCATCGCTGCGTTGCTTCCACCCAGTGGTATGCGACGGTCTCGCCCGACAAACTCACGCAGGCCTACGTCGACGCGCGTTACTTCGAGCGCAATGTTGCGGTCGTCCAGGTTCTTCTGGATCGTGCTGCAATCGAAAGTGGAGCAGCCGGTCGGGGCGAACCGTACAAGTTCATTCATCTCGGACACGGGTACTGCGCCAACCCATACTGGGCACAGTGCCAGCACCGCATGGCTTGCCAACGATGCGACTTCTACGTGCCGGGAGACTCGACGCGAGCCCAGGCGCTCGAAGCCAACACTCATAACCAGCGTATTCTGGAACAAATCCCCGTCACTGAAACGGAGCGGAAGGCGCTCGCGGGCGATCAGGCGGCGTTGCGGCAACTGATCGAGGCCAGTCCAAGGCTCGGATCAAACGCGGTCTGAACTATCCTGCGTCCGGCTTCCGCGTGATGTTCTCGCTTGGCTGTACAGCCAAGCGAGAACATCACGCCTCACATAAGCTTGACATCTCACCAATTCCACATAATGCCGGTCCACAATCGAATGCCGGTCATCCTGCATGAAAGCGATTTCAACCGTTGGCTTGACAGGGAAGAGACGCATCAGCCGCCCATAGATCTTCTGAGACCGTTCCCGGCTGACGAGATGGAAGCCTTCGAGGTCAGTAAAGATGTCGGCAATGTCAGAAACAACTCCGCCGAATTGTTAGACAGCGCATGACGGCTGAGGAACGCTCGTACTACTCGCCCGTTCGGGGTGTGTCTCGGGAGTCGCTGTTCCCTTGGCGAGCGGCGGACTGGTTTTCATCCATTCACGGATGTCGTCAAAGCCGTTCCGGATTCGTATCTAGCCATATCCTAAGTTTCTCGGTAACGCCCAAGGCGTACGGGAACGAATGCAATAGCAGGCGGACGGAGGACGCAGATATGGATTCTCCTGAAACGGAGCACCGAGGCCGATTGCGAAGACGAGTAGTGCCGGAGAAGACAATGTGCCTGTAGAGAGAGCCACGAAATTTTGTGACGGCGCAGGTCGTTTCAGAGAGCCATAATTTTGGACAATAAAGCGGCGTTATGGACAAGGCCACGCAAGGATCGGGAGCTATTCTGAGCTCAAGCTTCAGCCAGCACAGGCTCGTGTGTGCGAGGTTAACTATCGTTCTGACGTGTGCCTTCGGGAGGAGACAAAGCTCTTACTGCAGATGTTGTGCGCCCGAATGGGAAAGGGACGTCCTCGTCTTCAGCAGTTGCTCCTGCGTTTCCAAACCATGGCGAAGAAGACCAAAAGCCGATACGAGTTGAAGGAGAAGCTTGGCGAAGGGGGCATGGGCGTTGTGTGGCGCGCCTTCGATACTGTCCTCAACACAGACGTCGCGCTCAAGGTCCTGCTGGATGCGAACGATGCTACGGCTTTGAAGTTGTTCTATGAGGAATGCCACAAGCAATCCGCTCTGGCGCATCCGAATATTGTCGAGATCAGGGATGTAGGCAGCTTCGACGAGGATGGCATTCGTCAACCCTACCTCGTGATGCCGTTGCTACGCGGCATCACGCTTGCTTCGATCATCCGCTCCTCACCTCAGCCGCTTTCAACGGAGCGTTGCGTTGACATCTTCTCCCAGGTGGGCCGCGGATTGCAGGCGGCGCACGATTTCGGCCTTCTGCATCGCGACATCAAGCCCAGCAATCTCTTCATCCTCGAAGACGATTCGGTAAAGATCATCGATTTCGGTGTGGCTCACCGGCTGGATGTAAGCCGCACGGTGGGCCGCAAAGGCACGCTGCTTTATATGTCTCCAGAGCAGCTCTCGATGAAGCCGCTCACTCGCGCCTCGGATGTCTTCTCTTTGGCCGTGGTTTGTTACGAGGTGCTTACTCGGCGACAGCCATTTCTCGCCTCCACCGAAGATGCAGTGATCGAAGCCATTCGACATCTCAACCCACCGCCGGCGTCCTCTCTTAATCCAAACGTCAGCGTGTCCATCGGACAGGTGATCTGCAAGGGGATGGCCAAGGATCCCAGGCATCGTTTCGCGAGCGTCAAAGAATTCAGTGAATATCTGCGGCGGGCGCACCATGACGATTCTTTTCTTGTCTTTGATCCGGATAAGTTTGCACCGCGTCTCGACAAGGCCTCCGAGGCATACCAGCAGGGAAATCTTGAATTTGCGCAGGAGTTGGTCAGCGAACTCGAATCGGAGGGCTACCTCACACAGGAACTGGAGTCCCTGGCTGCAAACATTAAGTTCGCCACGAAGAAGAGGAGCATCGATCATCTGCTCGAGAGTGCACGCGCACGTGTGCAGGACGGCGAGTATCGGCTGGCGCTGCAGAGGGTGAGTGAGGCGTTACACCTGGAACCTCGCCTGGAAGAGGCCCTCGTGCTGCAACATGATATTGAAGCGCGGCGCGCTGAGGCGGATATCGCAGACTGGCTGCGTGTCGGCCAGCAACACCTCGACAAGTTCTCGTTCTCTCACGCCCGGCAGGCGGCGCAACGCATCCTCGAAACAAAACCAGGCGAAGAACGGGCGCTTCAATTCTTGTCGCAGGTGGAGCGTCGGGAGTCGGAGGTGCAGCGGATCCGCGAGCACAAACGTGAAGCCTATGCGGTGGCGCTCGATGCCGAGCGGCGGAACGAGATTACCTCGGCGCTCAGCAAGATGAAGCTGGTGCTGGAGCTTGAGGCGCAGGCTCCCGAGCTGAAGGAGCCAGGGCAGATCGCAGCTTATCAAAGCCTCTATAACCGGCTGCATTCCGAGCACGAGGCGATTGCTGCCAGCTATGGCGAGGCCAAACAGGCGCTTGAGCGCGGCGATTATGCCACAGCCTCCCAGCTTTGTGACAGGTTCCTTGAAAAGTTCCCCCAACACACGCTCTTCAAAGCGCTCAGGTTTGATACCGAACAGCGTTGGCGCCGGGCGGTCTCCCTCCGCCTTATCGAAGTGGAGGAGGCAGTCGAGAACGAACCGGATCTCGATCATCGCGTGCAAATGTTGGAAGAAGTGGTGCGCGAGAACGGAGAGGTCCCTGAATTCAGCCGCCTGCTCCAGGGCACCCGCGAGAAGCGCGATCTGGTGAACGGTATTGTGAGTCGGGCGCGTGAGCTTGAGGCGCGCGAGCTTCATGGCGAAGCTCTGGTGCAGTGGGAGACACTGCAGACGATTTATCCGATGTTTCCAGGACTGGGCTTTGAAATAGAGAATGTGCGGTTGCGGAGGCAGCTTGGCGAGCGCATGGCTCGCAAGAACTACTGGACCACGCAGATCAGCCAGGCGGTAGAAGCAGGAGACTTCGAGGAGGGATTACGCCTTCTCTCGCCCGCAGTTGAGGAATTCCCGAACGATGCGGAATTTGCGGAGATTCATACCTATATTCACCAGCACCAGGCATTGGCGGAGCAAGCGGAGCGGAAGATTCGCGAGGGCCGCAAATTCCTGGATGAAGGCGTGATCGGGCAAGGCCTGGAGAAGCTGCGTAGCGCCTACGAGATCGGCTCAAAGGTGAAGCGAGCCCGGGCAGAGCTGGTTGAAGGGTTGCTGCGTGCCGCCCGCGCCTGCCAGAGCGATCCGCCGCAGGCCCGGATCTATCTGAAAGAAATCCTGAATCTGGATCAAGGGAACCACGCTGCGACCGGATTGCTGCGATTTCTGGACGAACAGGCCGAGCACCAGCAGGCAGATGAGTTTCTTTCCCAGGCCCGGCAGCTCCGTACCAACAACGACCTGGGCGGAGCGATCCGCCTGCTCAAAGGCGCATGCGCCGAATATCCACGCAACGCCCGTCTTCGCCAGGCGCTGCGCGAGATGGATACAAGCCGCGACGAGCTGCGCAGCCGCGATCTTGAGGTGGTGCGTCGTAAGAGGCTGGAAGCAGACACGCTCGTAAGTGTTCCCTCTCTCCACGAACACATCGCCTCTGTTGAAGGCATTGCGGAACGCTACCGGGACGACGAAGAGTTTCAGAATGAGTCGCGCATGTTGCGTGATCGTCTGCATACGATCGCAGTACCGACAGCGCAGCCAACTGCCTCATCCGGTCCCGACGCTGCTCTGAAGAAAACGACCTCGATCAAACAGAGCAGAAAACTGCTGCCAGCATTCTCCATTGGCGCCACGACACTTCTGCTTATGATTGTGGGTGCGTTTCTGTGGCATAGAGCGGCTTCGCACAAGCCGCCTGCGCAAGCCTCCATTGCATCGCCCGTACTTCCGGACGTTACGGTTCGCTCGACTCCTTCCGGTGCGCATATCCTGCGCGATGGACAGGAGATTGGTATTGCCGCGCCAACGCTGACCTTCAGAATGCCCGAGGGAAAGACTAGCCTCGAAGCACGGTTGGGCGGCTATGAGAGTCAATCGGAGACGATCGACAACTCTGCGGGACACCATGGAGAGATTAATTTTGCGCTACGACCTTTAAGCCAGCAGCTCCGTGTTGCTGGCCGGGGTACTTTGAGTCTGGATGGCGCCCCAGCCGTCGCTCTTCCGATGGGAGCTTTTTCCGGCGAACTCGCTGCCGGCAACCATACGCTCCACTGGCGTGGACGAGGTGGATATGATGCGACCTTCCAGGTGAATGTCAGTGATGGCGCACCAGCTATACTTGCCGCTCCTATTCATGCCAGCCAATCCGGGTCTGCGCTGCTGGTAAGCATTGCCTCGCAGCAAGCCCATGTATATACGAGTCCTGCGATGTCCGTCACGGTCGACGGAGCAGCGAGGGGCATCACGAACAGCAGTGGTCTGGATACTGCGCTCCCGGCGGGGTTGCATACGATCGTAGCCAGGAAGAACTTTAGTGCTCTGGTCAGCAGAGTAGCGAGCGGCTCGGAGCGACTGTTGTTGATGACCTTCGAGAATGCACCAACTCCAGGGTCGTTGACGGTCCTGACAGACATTGATGGCGTGAGCCTCAAGTTGTTACATGGCACGACGACGATACACGAAGGCACCAGCGTCGCCGGTAAGTTGGATATAGCGGATCTGCCTGTCGGCAGCTATACCTTGCAGGCGACGACCTCGGCTTCGGCGCCTGCCAACGAACAGAAGGTTGTGATCACGCAAGGTCAAAACACAACTGTGACGTTTCATCTCAAGCTGAACCCTGCCTTGATTCCCCTGCGCGTGCGAACGTTGCCTGGTGCGAACATTCTGGTGGATGGCAAAGATGCCGGAACCACTGGCACGAATGGTGTCCTGCTGGTTTCGGCGCTTTCGGCGGGTGCCCACCACATTGAAGCTCGTCGCCACGGAAAGGCGGCCGTGTTGGATGTGAATCTCGTCGAGGGTGAGGACAAGGCCCATGTTGCCGAGCTGAAGCTCGATACGGGCGAGGGAACGGTTTCATTGCAACTGAATCCCGCTGATAGCGATGTGACCGTCTATGCGCCGAACGGAAAACAAGTGTCGGTGACCGGCACACATTTCGACCTTCCAGAAGGCAGATATCACTTCATCGCGCGTGCAAACGGTTATATCGATCGTGCCGAAGCCGTAGATGTTACCGCCGAGGGTTCGATACCGGTCAACCTCGCGCTCGCGCCCATTACGATCGACAAGGCGGCTCCGTCTATTGCAGGTTGGGAGCCCGCTTCCTGGACAATCGACGCACAGAGCCACACCCTGACGCATAGCAGTCCAGATATAGGTCTTTACAACGCCCAGCCAGGTCACGGCAGATATGTCTTTTCCGGATCCATCGGTCATGCGTTTCTATTCAGTAAGCCGAAGGTGGAGTGGGTTGCAGATTATCGTGATTCGAACAACTATCTCCTCTTCTCTCTCGATCGGACCGGTCTGGAGCTCTTCACGATCAAGGCAGGAAAGAGGGTGCCGAATGGAAACAGAGTTATCTTCCCGCCGATGTCCAGGTATCAGATCCTGCTCCAGATTCTTCCAGGCCACATCATGACATCACTGGGCGACGGTCATAAATGGAAGCTGCTCAGTGACTGGACCGGGCTTCCGGAGGATGTGGATGCGGGCAGGTTCGGCTTCAGAGGGTCGGTAACGCTCAACAGTTTCAGCCATACCCCATAAGATGCGCGCAAAAGGGAGGTCTTGTGTCAGCGATCGCACTGAATATTCTGATCGACGGAGCGGAACTCGAATCAAGTTGGAGCGGACGTCAAGGTACCGTGAGTCGAGTGGAGGTGGTCAAAGAGCTCAATCGGCACTCCTGGTGTGAGATCGAATTTCACCAGACTGCGGACAGCCGTCCACCGATCGATCGATGGATCGGACGTTCCATCTCACTGCAGCCGACAGCATCTGGAATCAAGATCTTCGTGGGCTTCGTCCTGGATGTGAAGTTGACGTATCAGACCTCCGGCAGCTTCGCCGTCATCATCAAGGCGGTAAGCGCGAGCTATAAGCTCGATCTTGCGCCTCGTCACAGATATTACGGACCGCTCACGCTGGCCGATGTCGCGCAACAGATGGGTGGCGGCGACGGGATCAATGTAACCGCGAAGACCGGGGGCGGCACAAAAGCCCCGTTGGATCTGGTGCAGTGGGACGAGACGGATTGGCATTTTCTATGGCGTCTCTGCGATGATTTTGGACTTTATCTCGTAGCGACGGACGACGGTGTCCGCATCGACTCAGGATTCTCCGATGCCGGCCCTGACATGCAGTGGCGTAGCGATCAGAAGAATGGGCTCGTTGAGTTCACTGTAGGCGGCTCGCTGGGTGTGGCCTCCATGGATGGCTGCCACTACGATTTCTCCACTTCAAAGAGCGAGAGTTTCCTGCAGGTATCGCAGGATCCGGCGCTGAGTGGAGCGGTGGATGCCTTTACCAGCGCAGTGAAGCAGCAGGCAAAATCGGTCTTGAAATCTGGATACAAACCGTGGCGTAACCGGGTGAAGTCGATCGGCGATTATCAGACCTCGCTGCAGCAGGAATCGGAGTGGTCCATCGGCAGCCGCTTGCTGTGTGAAGGGATAAGCCGCTGCGAGGCGCTGTCTCCGGGACAGAATGTGCAGGCGAACGGCATTGTCGAGGGCGCGGGCAAGTACAACATAGTGCGTGTTGTGCATCGCTGGGATCCGGAGGGGTATACAAATCAGTTTCACTGCACACCGTGGACAAAGTACCGGTCGAACCCACATCCCGTTCGACCCTCGATTGCGGGTGTCTATTCCGCGCGCGTGGTTAACATTGATGATCCTCAGAGACAGGGTCAGGTACAGGTACAGTACTACTGGCAGGAGCAGGGGCAGACCACATGGATACGCCACCTGACTCCTTATGCCGGTGCAGGCCGAGGATTGTTTTTCCGTCCGGAGGTCGGCGATGAGGTGCTCGTCGCCTTCGAAGAGGGAGACCCCGAGAGGCCAGTAATCCTGGGCTCGGCCTGGAATATGTCGGACGCCATTCCGAACGAGGACTTCTGGGGCGGAGAGACACACGAGAACGACGTGAAGCGAATCGTCACCAAGAGCGGCCATCGCATCTCGCTCATCGATAAGCAAGGCGCGGAGTCGATCGGAATTGCGACGCCCGTTCATGCGAAGTTGGTGCTGCACGAGAAGTGTGAAGAGACAGGTCGTCCTGCGATTGTGATGAACGTCGAGGAAGGCGATCTCATCTTCAACGCCCCCAATGGGCGCATTCATTTTCACTCAAAATACTGGTCGCGAGAAGTGGGCAACTAAGAGGAGAGAGACATGGCAGTCTTTGACGGAAGCATAAAGACGGCGCGGCGCGTTAAAGACCCCGTGACCGATAGAAGGGTTGCTTCGGTGGCGAGCATCACCTTGGCGGCAATCAATACTCCAGCCGCATTGCTGTATTCAGGCACGGATGTCTCAGTGGTTCACGGTGATCAGCAGCTGCACGTAGATCAGAATCGCATCATGCGGATCGGCATGAACCAGGATGTGACCATCGGTATGAATGAGATCTACCTAGTGGAAATGAACCAGAACATCACGGTCATGCAGAATTACACCAGAGACGTAATGATGAATTCACTGATCAATACGACAGGGAATTACACGAAAAACGTGTTTAGCAACTATGTAAAAAATGTGACGGGGAGTTCGAGCAACACCATCTTCGGGTTTTACTCAAAGATCGTGGCGCTGGACTACACCAAAACCATTACCGGGACATCGACGAACGTCATCACCGGCATCTATAGCAAAACGGTCCAATCGAATTATCTGAAGCACGTACAGGGTTCCTCTACTGCAACCATCATCGGGGACTATACCAAGAGCGTTGTCTCCAACTATGTGAAGGTAGTCACCGGGAACTCCAACGTGCAGGTCACGAGTGAGTCGACTGTAAGCTACGTTGGAGATCACAGCCGGACTTTTGGCAATGATCACAAAATGTATATCTCCGGAAAGAATACGCATACGACAGTCGGTCCGACGATCCGCACTGAAATTGATGTGGCGGTATCGCAGCAGGTCGATAACCATGTGGATGCACATCCGTCGAATTTGAACGAGGACAAGAGCCACTGGTTCACTGCAGCGGACATGAAAGGGACTTGGCAGAGGTATCTTAAGCTGGATTACACATCCGGTTTTTACAGTTCAGGATCAATTTTTAAATTGGATGTGAATGGCGCAAATTATGGAGTGAACGGAACTACCAATGCAGTCTTCGTTGAGAAAATGGACTGCGGTTTTAATAAAAATGAGATCGACTGTACTAAAAACAGATGGAGTGGCGTCAGTATGCAAGGCGCCGGTGTTATAGCCAAGGTAGCCGTGAATACAAGTAAAGCCGTGGTTGCGACCGCGCATGCCGGCGGCGCCAGCGTAAAGTTTCTCGGCGGCATCCTCCAGGCTGTCCCGGCAAAGATCCAGGCTGGAGTTACCTGGGCCATCAACCAGTTCATGTAGAGATCAGGCTAGCATGCTAAAAAGCGAGGAAATACTCGGAGTAGATTCGAAAACATTACTGCCCTGGCGCTGGGCAGAGTCGATGCGCAGCTGTTCACTTTTCTGGATTCCAGTGAACCTTGGATCGATTCCGCGCGGCCAACGGGAGTGGCTGTTGGAGTTTTTTACCCGTCTGTCCGCTCGTTTATCCGAGGCAAGCGGTCTGCAGGCAGAGCATTTCATGCAGATGCAGGTCGTCGACGAAAATGAGCAACTGCGCAAGGAATTTCTGAACGCGATGATGAAGGAGTACCCCATGCTGGGACGGTGCTGGTTGCCCCGGGGAAAACAGCCTATCCCGGCGTCGGACCAGGAAGTGGAATTGCTTGCCAGCAAAAAGAAAGAATTTCGTCCGTATGATTATGCTCCGCAGCAGGCGTGGTGGTTTTTGGGCAGGGACGCTGACGTGCTGCGGGGGCGTTATCTAGGATATGGCGGTCTAACGGTTTTTTTCCGGAAGCCAGATGCGGAGGAAACCATCGCCGCCACGCCTCCCCCGGCAGAAACGCAGATGATCATTCCGAAATTTCTCCGCAATCACTCGGGATTAAAAATTCTGCTCGAAGATTTCAATCCGCACAAGCCGAATCAGATACCTGGCTTTATACGAAATCATCCTGCCATGAAGCAAGTATTTTCGGTTTTCGATGTCGATAAGATGCAGGAGAAAACTAAGGCTCTGCTGTCGCCTTTTCGCGATCAGACGAAGGAGATATTCGGAGTCGGGATCCCGCGAGACCTGGAGTACGAAGGGATACTTTTTGTGCTCCCTAAACTTGCTTCGCAAGATTTTTTTGCGCAGACTGACCAGCAGATTCGCCGCTGGTTCGAAGTCTTTGACGTTTACATCAACGAAAGCCCTGAAGATGAGGGAATCATCCTGGCCTGCAAAGACAATTTGACGTCTTTGATTGCATCGATTGTTGGAGAGATGCGCAGTAAGGGATATCGATATTGGGAGGGCTGAGTCGTTGATTGTCAATCAACCATTGCTGCCGACAAAAAATACGGAAGATATTCGAATATATCTTCCTGTGAAGGAGTTGAGCCTCGAAGGGCAGGAAGGAGGCTTCGAGTCCTACCTCATTCCCGCGCCTCGGGGTCTACGGCCTGACTCCTACGATCCTGCGCGAGCATTTCTGCAGGAACTGGTCTCTTATTTCACTGCGCGTCTCGGCTGCGGCCATGAGAGCTTTATACAGGTAGGGCAGGTGCGTGAACAGGAAGCAACCCGTCTATTCGCCGACCACGCACGTGACTGGATTCCAGAAGCTGGCCTGGGTGTGTGGCCGCATCGCCCTGCGCCCCGCATGTGGAAGATGGAAGACATGGAAAACATAGAGTCGGCTTCGGGGACAGGGCCCATGCTGCATTCTGTGTTCCGCGTGACGGCTCACGCAAATGCCAGACTCGACGCGATGACCACCATGCTGGGGACGGGTTGCGGACTGCAGCTTGTGAGTCATGTTGAAACCGCCGTTTTGCTGCGGGACCTGAAAGGGCTCTTTCTGGGCTTCATTCAGGACCGTGTATTTCGCATCTTTCCCTGGTATGTGCCACTGATTGAGAAAGCGGCGCTTGCTGAATCGATGGAACCGTTTACCACAAGTGTATTGCGCGGTATCTCGCTTTATATACGGGAGAGCCCGGAGGACGGCGGTATCCTGATCGTGTCGGCACAGCCTTTGGCGGAGATTTTTGCACAGCTCGGCTGCAAACAAATGGAACGTGAAATGAAACCCACGTGGACCCTGGCGGAGTGAGCAAAGTGGCTGGATATCCAACTGACCTATACGTTGCGTCACAAACTGCGCATGAATTGGTTGTCGTCGCCCCTCCTTTTAATTCCCATTCTTTTGGTTGGATTTGGATCGTTAGCCTGTTGTGTCTGGTGATAGGTTATGGTGTGATTTTTTCTTTGTGGAAAAACGTGCCCCGTCCTATTCATCCCGCCCTTCGGTTAACCTGGCTTATTCCCATTGTGATTGCAGGACCATTTTTGGTGTTAGGCGTGATAGGGCAAATTAAGACGCAGATCACCCTTTCGGCGGATACAGGTGCTTTGAGCGTACGAAAGACTCTTCTATCATTTCTCATCAGCTCAAAAGAGTATCCGTTTTCAGAGCTGCGTAGCATCAAAGTCGGTGTGGCGGACATCAGCCTGTTTCTCTACGTGAGTCTTGTCGATAAACCCGCCGAAAACCTAACAGGCGCAACCGACCAGACCGGCTACAGTGAAGTTGCTGATGCTATGAACGCATTCCTGGTCGCGAATCGCCGATGATTGCCGATCAATCGCCGGATGCGAGGCGAAAGGCCAGTTCCTCGGGAAGTCCAGCCGCAAGTATTTTGTCCTGCACTGTGCGGATGTCATACTCTACCCGGCAGAATTCGACGATTCTCATCGCCGAATCATAGATGCAATATGCGGCGCGGGAATTGCCATCACGGGGCTGCCCCACTGCGCCGGGATTCAGCAGATATCTTCGATCCACAACGATTGCCATCTGATCAGGAAGAGCGTGCAGGCGAGATACCTCTAGGCTGCGTCGATACAGTTCGCCAACGAAGCCTCCCTGCACATGGGTGTGTCCGAAAAAAGTAAGCTGCTCGCTCGCACTCCGCAGGCCTGCCTCCGCTTCATGTTCATGGAACATGTAACGATCTTCATCATCGGGAGCGCCATGCACGAGATCAAAGTTTTCTACCAGCACGGGGCCCCGATCCAGGTTGCGCAGCCACTGCCTGTGGTCGTCTAGCAGCTCCTCTCTGGTCCAGCGCGAAGAGCACTGCGCCGCCATGTTGAAGGAATCGAAGGCCGTGCTTCCGGAACAAGCCTTGTCGTGATTTCCTCGAATGACTACATCTGCATGCGTGCGAACCCAGGCCGCAACTTCATTGGGATTCGGCCCATAACCCACAACATCGCCGAGGCAGAGTACGGCCTGGTAGTGCCGACTCGCTGCGTCCTCGAGGACGGCGGTCAAAGCTTCCCAGTTGGCGTGAATATCACTCAGGATTAGAAATCGCACACTTATTCTCTCGTGGTACCTGGGGATCGAGCTCGGATGTAAGCCGTCGCCTGCCGGTATGTCGCTGAGACAGGAGTGGACGACAGGCAGGTGGCAGCATCAGGGGCATCATCGGTAGCGCAGGAGATTCTTCGCACTCGAGCGCAGCATCCTGCTGCATACGGTGGGCAGCGTCCAAATTCGCAACTTTGCCGGCCATGATGGCACGGGTAATAAGGATGGCGTCCACGATTGTCTGTGCTGGCCGATAGTTCTGCCAGAGACAGACAAACCCTGTCGTCAGGTCGACGTTGACGTGAAAGATGGGACGGACAAAATAGCCCTCCAGCGGCAGGGACGGATAGTAGCGAGGGTAGACGTAGCGAAGCATGTGCGCTGTTTCGATCTTCCGCTCCTGTCTTCCTCCAACCCAGGCCGGTGACTCTCGCATGTCGATTCGAAACTCATCTTCCGACCGGGTGATGGCAGCGAACGTCATGCGGTTTGCATCTGCGAGAGCCGCGAGCAGTTGCCACTCCGTGTCGATGCGGCGATTACGAAGATTCATTCCGGCCCATCACCCGTTCAGCACGATCGTCGACACGCGGAGAATGTCGTTCCCACGCACGCCCTGTTGCGGAAGTGGAACAGAAAAATCGAGCGACATACCGTTCCAGACGACCTGAGGCTGCCCCTCGCCCTTCAGGTAGTCACCACGCTCCCTGAGCTCGAAGAGGATCTCATCGAGCGTGGCATCCAGCGTCTCCTGTTCGTCAATATCGACGTTGAATTTCTGTTCTGCTCGAACCGTATCAAAAAGAATCTGATATTTAGCCATTGCGAACTTCCTTTCTGTCGGCGTTTCTGTGCGGCGAATCTTCCTGCGCAATGGATCTGCTTATAGTTTGGGGGTGCGCTCCGGCGACTGCATGTGTGCTTACCTCAGGTGGAAGGTCCGGAATTATCCATCCGCACCGGCTGCACTGGCCATTGTTGTCGTCCCAGCACGACCGGCACTGGCCATACCCACAACCCGCACAGGCCCACTGCGCCACGCGCCCATCTGCGGCGCGAAGGCAGAGAGTGCATCGCCCGCCATGCACCTGAGTGCCAAAGCACTGCTGCCACCACGAGATATCGATGGGAAACAGTGGAATCTGATTTGCTTCGCAAAGGCGGCAGCGATCCCGCTCAAACTGCCAACAATTCTCACAGGCGACCATATGGCAACGTGGGCAGCAGAAAGAGAGGAACCTGCGCAGAGGCGTACGGCAGAGCTGACATTTTCTTCCGCGCATGCCAGTGACGAGCGCTGTCATACCGGTCGGAAGTGCCGCGAGCAACGGAGCCACCCAGGCAATATGCGGCGTGGCCACGTCCGATCCGGCCATCGCAAAGGCAAGGCCGGACAGGCTGGCAACTGCCGCCACGATCGGCAGCAGATAAGTCTTTTCGATCTCAAGCATCAGCACTCGCGTGCCCGCCAGCAAGAGGACTCCGGAAAGAAAGCCACCGGCAAGATCGCCAGCGAGCCCCCACCGCGTGGCAACAAGTTGCGCTGTCGCGACAAGAATGCCAAGTGCCGCGAGCAGAATGTAATTTCGCATTCGCGTCATGAGAAGGTCCCAGCCAGCTGGTCATGTCGACTCTCGCGGACAATCAGCTCGCGGCTTCCGCAGGCAGGGCAGGTTCCCCATCGCCGTAGCCAGCCAATGCGCCGGTCGGGCGAAAATTGCCTGCCGCACTGTCCGCACTCGGCGCGTGCGCAGATCGGAAATAGAGTATCTGGCACCTCGACATGCAGAGGACATTCCACGCTGCGGTGATGTTGGATCGTTCGTGAAACCGGCGCCTGATCGAGGTCAAGATGCACGGAGAAAGCTGCGTCTGCGTTATTAATGGCAGAGACAGCGAGCTCTACCTGCAGGCCAGCCACGATAGAGGCCATTGTAGGCGTGCTCGTCCATGTGTCTTCCGCATCTGCCTCTTGCGCCCAGCAGGCATATACCTCCGATTCCCACAGGCTGAACAGCGCCGCCCGCCGTCTGCTGCTGAGCAGGCAGGCAAAGCAGGCTGCCGAGCGTGTGCCTGGGAACCACGACACTCTGCCCACGCGAGTACTTGTACCCCCCAGGCCAGCATCGCAGACCGGCAATTCATACTTCGCCGAAAGAGCGGCTATCTCCGTACGAGCCAGGTCTGTGTCGACGCAACTGAAAAGAATGTCGGCCTCCTGAAAGCGCTCCGGCTCAATGTCGGCGATCTCTACCGCCGCTCCGTCCCAGTGGGTTTGCGGAAACCAGTTGCGCAGACGAGCGAGGCAACACGAGATCTTGCTTTGACCGGCGAGAGTGCCTTCACGCAGCAGCACAGACTTCGCGATGTTTTTTTCTTCGATTACATCGGCATCGGCCAGGAGTACCGACTTACAGCCCAGAAGTCCGAGGTTCTTCACAACCTCAGAGCCCAGTGCACCCACACCGGCAACCAGAACTCGATGGAACATCAGACACGCTCCAGCAGATGCCCCTGACTATGAAAAGAGGCCCAAAACTTTTTCAGTATACAAAGCGTGAACACAGAGCGATGGCTTCTATCGTCGCGATTCCGATGATGGATGTGGGTGCAGGAAATATTCCAGAGGAATTGGACCGAAAACGTAGGAATGGACACATCAGCTGCCCTGCAAATAGGGACAATCCACAAAGAGTGATGAAGCGTTCGTTGCCTCACAGAGCATAACCGAAAGGGAATGCCTCGCTGTGTTTTGTACGGAGTTCCTGCTTCTGCATGAATATCTTTCAAACTTTATATTTCATGTCGCTCGCAGGCGGTATGGCCGGTCTACTCGCATGGGCTTCGCAGGCGCTGCTGGTCTTGCTGATACCGGCAGGTGCTCCGGCGTGGCCGTCTGCGATGATCGCCGCTGCGTTGCTGGGCGGCTTTATTGGCGGCTTCACCGTAGCTTTCGATGAGAAGTGGGCGGGCAATCGCCTGCAGGCCCGCTGGATCGTGACGGGAGCTGCAATTGGCATCGGCGCCGGCATGCTGTCCGGCGTCCTGCACCTGCCCTTGCGTTCCGCACTTCCTGGAGCGCTTGCTCTCGGCACCGTTTTGGGCTGGATGGTGAGCGGCGCTCTGATCGGAGCGGGACTGGGAGCTCGCTGGATTTCAGTGAACCGTGCCCGTCTCGCGCATGGAATGGTGGGAGGAATGTGTGGAGGCTTTCTGGGCGGAATCGTCTTCGGCACCATGAGCCAGTGGCTTCCCGGCATATCCCAGGCATTCGCCTTCGTGCTCACCGGCGCAGGCATCAGCTTCGGCATCGCCTTTGCCCCCATCTTTCTCCGCGATGGGGTGCTCCGCTTCGTCAACAGTGGTGACCCGCGAGCTATAGGCAAGCTCGGCAGGAAAGAGTGGTCCATTCAAGAAGGAGATAGTTATGTGATCGGGAGCCAGAGCGCCGATCTGTCGAAGACGACTTATGGCCGTGAAGTAGATATTTATCTTCCAGATGGCTCAGTCGCGCCCCGGCATGCTCGCATCTACAGCAAAGACGGTCGGTTCTATGTAACTCGTCACGCCGATGTGATGTCGGAGGCGGGGTTGCGTCGCTTCATTCTGAAGGTACAGAACCGCTCGATCACCTCTTCCTGCGAGCTCCATGATCAGACGCTGATCATTCTGGGCCGCACGACCCTCATGTTTGCCGCAAAGAAGGCGGAGGGCTTGCGCGGATGACAAAGTCTTTCCGTATCGCCGCGTTCGTCTTTGTGTCCACAGGATGGCTGCAGACCTTGGCGCACGGACAAACCGTCTCCCTCGATTTTCTCACCAAGCCAACCCTTATCGAATGCGAACCGGAGGGCGCGGAGCCGTGTTTTCGGATGAAATTCGATTTCGTCGATGCGACGGGCAAGCCAGTGAATGTGCAGCTTCCATCAGCAGAGCAGCTGGCGTCGCATGTCGAAGTTCAGATCGATGGGCAGGCCGTGAAGCCGTTCTATGCCGCAGCGACTGCGGGCGAGACAGACAAGGCAAGGCCGCCGCAGACCGCGCTCCTGCTCTTTGATGTGAGTGGCAGCATGCTTAAAAGCGACCTCGACGGGCAATCCCGTTTTGATGCCGCAAAGGGCGCAGCGGCGGAGTATCTGAAGAATTTCTCCGATGGTCAGGACATCGTGGCCATCGTTCCGTTTGATAGCCATAACGTGGAAAGCACAATCTCTGCGGCGCATTTTGTGGGCACACGTGCCGCGGCGCAGGCAGAGCTGGACGCACTGCCTCGGCCCGAGGTCCGCAACAACACTGCGCTGTACTCAGCCGTGCGTGCGGCTGTTGAGGTGCTTCGGCAACAGCATCATCCTGGTGGCGAACCGCCGCGTCTCCTTTTGCTGACAGACGGCGCTAATGATGTTCATCCGCAATCTGGAGACGATCAGGGATTGCTTGCCGGTTCGGGTGGCCTTGCTGCTGCGACAGCGGCTGTGCAGCAATCCGGAGTGGATGTTCTGCCCATAGGGCTCGGCGACAGAAAGTCGATCGATGAGATCGCCATGACCCGGCTGGGAACGCGGCCGCCTCTGATCACCTTCGACGTGAACGACCTCCGCAAGGCCTTTCAGCTTGTGCCGCTTTCACAGAGCGGAAGCCTGACCGTTGCGATCCAGGCTCCAGAGAGTCTCGGGTCTCGTACGCTGCTCGCAGGTCGAATCGTTCACTTCCGCGCCAAGATTATTCTCCCGGATGGATCAACTCAGGTAGAGAACAGACAGGCCCTATGGGTTGCACCGCCGGTTGCAACTCCCTCCTTTGAAGGGGAAGCGACAGAGGCCGAACAGCGCGCCTTCCTGGCAGATGCACGGATGGACCGAGGCTCACCCCTGCTCTTCCTGCGCCCATTCTTTGTCTTTGTGGGCTTCGCGGCGCTATTGGCTATCCTTTGGTTCGGGCTCCCCCGGTTGCTGTGGCCCGAGCGTTACGACAATCGCGTTGCGCGGCCTGTGCGCCCGGAGTATTGGCCCGGTGCTGAACTTCCGTCACGCAGGGAAGCCCAGCCTGGATTCCGGCGGGCGCCGCCGGGGTTCGAGGCGGCGGCCCGTGGCGCGCGTGCACCGATGCGAAATCCCGGCGAGCACACGATTGTTCAGACCGTCACAGAGTTCGATCCAAATAAAACGCGGTTGAGTTAACGGAAGGAGTTCCATGCCGATCATCGAAGTGAAACGTCAGAGTGTACGGCCCTCAGTTCGCAAGGTCCCCACAAGCACCTGCGCGGTGACAATGCCTATGACCTTAGAGCAGGTGAGCCGAGAGGTTCGCACCGAGAATGAAGAGCCAGAGATGGTGGAGTCACTCCAGAATGCCTTTGAGAAGTTCAATCCCCAGATGAAGTTCAAGGGAAGGGCTGGCGCGGAGGAGGCGGAGTTCCAGGCTGATCTGCGTTTTCGCAACATTAAAGACTTCGAACCCTCCAACATCATGACTCGCCAGGAGGTGCGTGCCGAGGACGGTTCCGTGGCTTATCTGCGGAACGATCTGGCTGACCTGAAGAACAACATCGATCTGATGTATCGGCTCAAAGACCGCTGGAAACTGCCGGCGGTGCGCCGCGCGTGGAGCAATCCGGAACAGCGCCAACAGATCATCGCCGCGCTCGAGCAGTTGCGCGATGAACTCGACAAGGTCGTAGAAGGAGAAAAATAATGGAGACGCTCACGAAGTCAACGAATCAGATTCTGGGAGATACCCCCGCACGCGACGTGCTGGTGGAGATATTCGCTGACCTGCATCCTGGGCTGATCGATGAAGATCGCTCCATAACCTCCATCTTCACGCCGCAGAGTGCTCGCGAGTTTCTTGCTCAGCTCACGGACATCACCTCATTGCTGAGTGGGGAAGATAGCTTTGAAGAAACGCTCGCGAAGCTGCAATCGCAGATCAATCAGGCAGAAGAGATCCGCGACGATCTGCTGGAACAGGTCTTCACGCAACTGCGCCCCATTGAGCGAAGCTATCGCGAGCTGCAAACCTTCTTCGAGAACACAAAAATTTACGACGGCAAGCAGCGGAAGCCGATCGAGCTGTTTATCTGGAATACCGATCCCCGTGAGATCAAAGGCGCGTATAGCATGACGATCGCGGCGGTGGAGAACTTCTGCAAAAAGCGCAATGACAACTTCAACTTTCGCGATGACATCTGCAATCTCGTGATTCCGGGCTGGATCAGTCAGCCGGTGCGAGAGCGCCTGGAAAGCATCGCGAACCAATGGGGCATTCTGCTCATCACCGACATTGACGACGAAAAATCGTTTCAGAATGTAGAGCGCAACTTTCGGCCGGGAGGAAAGTACGAATTTCTCAAACGACCCGAAGATCGCGCCGCGGCCGATGTTGTGGTCATGGGTTATCTCCAGCTGCGTGCGAAACACTGGTTCGAGAAGACGATCGACAATGGGGATGATCTCTACGGACCTCCGTCGTTGGCTTTTGCCGGCGCCGTGGCCCGCACCGATGACAGCGCCGGCATGGCGCAGGGACCGGTCGGCTCACGCTTCGGTCAGGTAACCGGACCTGAGAAGGCAAGGATTGAACCGCTCATCAGCGAGATGGAACACATCAGCATGGAGCGCCAGCTCATCCCCGTCATTCGCGACGCCGATAATAAACTCTGCTTCTTCGGTTGCAGAACCCTCGCGGACGATCCCTACGGCGTCTATAAGTTCTTCACCTCGTATCGCATTATTCGTTACATCGAGCGTTGCTGCCGACACTACCTTTTGCAGGTAGCCGGGCAGGTACTCACGCGCGAGTTCATGGATGAGGCGATCGAGAAGCCGATCATGCGCATGCTCCAGGAGCAGGTGGAAGCTGGTACTTTGATCGACTTCAAATTAGATATCGATCGCGACGCGAACAAGCGGATGCAGGGCATCTGCGACCTGAAGCTGGAGGTGATGCCGACAGGACCAGGAGAAAGCTTCCGCCTCAAGATCGATACGCCAGAGTTTACTCCTGAGGGATCCAGGCAGGAGTCCGTGGGCAGGTAGCGTGCATAAGCTAAGCGCAGAGGAGGCCAGGGATGTGGTTTGACCTTATCTCGCGTGCTCTTCGTCAGCTGCTGCACTGGCCGCCTGAAGTTCAACCAAAAGCGCCAAAACCAAAGGAAGAAGCGAGGGCTGTTCACATGTCGAATCCATTACGCAGCACGGTCACGGTAGACGGAAACAAGTTTGACGCGCTGGCCAGCACAGTGCGTTTTGCCACTTTGAAGGATCGCGCGGGAATGCCTGAGATGGGCACACTCTCCACCGCGATCAAAATCTATATCGACTTCCACGATGACACGAATGTGCCGTACGGCACGTTGCAGCGGCTCTTTGATCTGGCTCATGTCGTGACCCGCGACAAAATCGTCGACATGAAGATCGAGTACTGGAAAGATGACTCGAAGAAGGACGCTCTGTGCAGCTACAAGTTCAAAGGCTGGATTAGCCGCTTTGAGACGGGAAATCCATTGCCGACATCGACCCCCGATGGGAATTCGGATCTGTCCAGCCACTCAACGGTCAATCATCTGTTGACGCTGGAGCTTGAGCCGGCGATGAATCAACAGAACTTCAAAGACATCACCATGGGCAATTAGATACATCGCCGGCAGGGCTCGCCCGCGGTGTTTTCTGGGCCGTTGGCGAGCCTGCTTCGTCACTGCAGGCTGTACGGTCACCTTCCTCAGGAGTCACAAAGTTGATCCCAACTTATCGCGCAGACAATCTCTCGAGTCCGTCGATTGCATTTCCTCTGCGCCTGCAGCAGGGGCTGCTGCAGAAGACCGATGAACGGGAGACATATCTGATGCTCGTCGGGATCATGGCGCGAACACCCCGAGGCTCATGGGCCGGTCATCCACTCTTTGGCTTTCAGGAGTTTTTCCCCGAGATCGCCAGGGAGGGTCTGTCGGAGGAGTCGCGTGAACGCATGGCCGCAGCCACAGCCGAACAGATCAACTCGGTCCTGCTTGAGCTCGGACTGACCCGTTACCGCGTTGACTCTCTCGTGCTTGATCCGCTCCAAAAAAGTATGCAGCAGTCCGATGACGCGCGCTGGACAACACGTGCGACCGAAGGACGTGGTGTGACTCTGCTGCTGCGGGAACACAGCAGCGACCGCACGGTAGGGTACGCCTTATGAATTCAAGCGCCGCCGAAATCGATCTGAAGCTCCGCGACGACTTTCGGCGCTATCTGCGAGAGTACGGAATCGAGTCGACGATCATCGACCCTGTGCTGGCCGTGCTCTTCCGCACCCTGGCCTCGCAGATTCACGCTCTGTCCTCCGACACCGACAGGCTCCGGACAGCGCTGCTCGATGAGCTTCTGGAAGGTCTCGGTTTTGAGCGCCGCTTTGCCCATCCTGCGCAGGTAGTGGTGCGTTATCGTTGCCAGGCGGAGTCGGCGCATGTCAGCGCGGGAACCGTGCTGGGCGGAGAGCCTGAGAGCGGCGGCCGGATGAGCTTTACGACGGACTACGGTATCTCCGTCTCTCCTGCGCGGATTGCAGCGGTGTTCGTTTACCAGTGCCTCAGGGCAAGCAGCCGCTCAGCAGGCGCAGATCTGGGCGGAGAGCTGCGCCTGCTCAGCGGCATTGAACTGCCGACGGAGAGCCTGCGCGCCGGGCCGTCGTATAGCGCAGTTCCCGCGGAGTTGGGGCCGCACCCGGCGATCTACATTGCGATTGAGAATTTTGCCCCCACGTATCTTTCCCGGCATGGAATCTTTTTGCAGACCAGCCCGGAGGCTACGCTGTTGAGCGCGCAGCTGGAGAGCGAAAACTGGTGTCTCGCCTCGAACGATGGCCGGTTCGAAGCCGCGGGAGTGCTCCGCCCACGCGAACTGAATGCGGGACAGCACCAACTCCATTGGTTGAAGATGACCGACGAAGCAGCGGGGATACAGAAAGGTGTGGAGACGCCGTCGTTGCCTGGAGGCTTCTGGCGGGGGAGGTGCTTTGTACTCCCGGCTATCCCTGCGCAGCGGCATTTTCTGTGCGACGTCCCCCAGGGTATGGAGACTCCACTCCGCTCGATCTTCGAACGCCCAGGACTCTTTATCAGGCCACGGGCGTGGCTGCGCATCCAGCTCGATGCCCGCGTAGAAACGCTGCACACTGCCATCTCGGCGGTCTATCTGCATGCGCAGAGCGCCTCCAATGTGGAGTGTTCCAACCAGACGGTGAACTTCAAAGAGAACGGCACGACGATCCCTGTCAGCAGAGAGACAGGCGGCCGTTCTTTTCTCGTGGCGCCACTTTCGATCACCGGAGAAAGCGGGGAGACATACCTTCCCGAGTTTCAGCCTTCCTTTAGTCCAGGCATAGGGAGATACCGTCTTCACCAGGGCTATCTGACGCTGTTGCCGGGCAAGATGCCGGACGGATCGGAGGAAACCTACGCCAATGTGCGTCTCTGGATGACTGCGGGGACGGCCGGGAACCAGATGGGAGTTGCGCGTCTGCAGAGTTTTGTGAAAGAGCC
Organism: Edaphobacter modestus; assembly: GCF_004217555.1. Lineage (GTDB taxonomy): Bacteria > Acidobacteriota > Terriglobia > Terriglobales > Acidobacteriaceae > Edaphobacter > Edaphobacter modestus. Next base: position 2,003,979 of record NZ_SHKW01000001.1, on the reverse strand, counting down.
GCCAGTCCGCAGCCTGACGGTTGAAAATATCACCGCGGGTGCGGGCGGCTCCGATGGTGAAGGCCTGCATTCGGCGCAGCGGCGATTCTCTGAGGCGTTGCTATCACGGCAACGTTTGCTCACACGCATCGATCTCGAAACCTCAATCCGTTCCTTCGATCGCCGCATCACGCGCATCGATGTTCATCCAATCCTTGTGCGAAGCACGCGCGGACTGCGTCGGCTGCACCGCATCACGGTGATGGCGGGGCGCGACAGGTTTGCCGCTCCCGAAGAAGAGGCACGCGTCCTTGTCAACGATCTGCACAGTTATCTTGCGGAGCGGGTGCCACTCGATGTAGACGTGAACGTGGAGCTGGCATGGACATAACCGTCTTACAGCCGCCCGGGAAGCAGTACCCCACGATGCCCGACTTCGCGCAGGGTACTGCCGGTTTTGTCCATACGATTGACTCGGCCGTTCATGTACTCGATGCGCTGGGTATTGCCGAGTCGCGTCTCAACCTGCGCATGGCCGGCGCCGGCCGTCCCAGTTTGCAGATCGTGCGCCAGTCTCCATCTCCCGGTACTCCGCTCACTCCCTCCGTGCCCGTCACGCTGTGGATCGCCGGCTTCGGCTGCTTCGAAGCCTTGCCGCTGCCCATGCGCGAGTCCGGTGGAGAGGCCGAGATGGGCACACGAGAGTTATCTCAGCTCTTCGACGATCCCATGCAGAAGGCGGCTCAGTGGCTTCGTGCCGGCGCTCCTCTCTTCCAGATCGGTCCAGGAAAATTTGCAGCTTGCCGCCGCTGGCTTACGCTCTTCGGTATCGAGTCTGCAGTCTGGCCTGAGGATCTGCTTTATCCGCTTGCATTGTTGGCGCCCACGCTGCCGGTCATGGCCGCGCGCGAGGTCGGGATTCGTTTGACCTTTCTCGTTCTCCTCGGCCTGCCTGTAAAGCGTATCGAGTACAGCGATGCGCATCGGCTGCTCAGAAGGGAAGACCAATCGCTTCTCGGTTCGCGGGCAAGCCGCCTCGGACGCGACTTCCTCGTAGGAGATCGTCAGCTCGACACCGACTCCGTCACGATTCGGTTAGGCCCCGTATCACTCGATACCTATACCAGTTTCCAGTCTGAGCAAGGCCGCCGGCTTATTCAGATGACCACGGACTTATGCGTGAGCGCCTGGCAGCGCCATTCCATCGCCTGGGTGCTTGAGGATGCCCGGCAGGCTCCTCGTCTTGGAATCGCGGCGAAAAATAGCCGCATCGGTCTCAACTTTCACCTCGGTAGAGGAGCATGTGCATGAACCAGAAAGACATTCACCACAACGCGGTCAACTGGGAGTTTGGGATGCTCGTCGCTCCGGAGCACTTTCTGCGGCAGGAGCGCTTCTACGAGGCGGAAATGCTCTGGATGATGCGCTACACCCACGACGGCTTCGGGTTGATCGGTGGTGGCCCGCGTCTGCCGGAGAGTGAGGTCGGAGCGGTAAGGCATGATCCCGTCATCACCCTCTTGGAAGATGAGCACACGCTGCGCATCACGGTGACGCAATGCCGCGGCCTTACCGTATCCGGCACTCCGGTCGAGATTACGCCGGACTATCCGCTCTATCAGGAGTTCAGCAAAAGCGACCTGGAAGGCATCAAGGAAGCGCGTATCTACATTGTGGCTCCACCCCATGTCTACACCGTACTCGATGGCGCGCCCGACGAGCATAACCCACAGATGCAGACAGAACGGATTCGTTGCTGCCGACTGACGTTGCAGCCACACGGCGAGGAAGTGCAACACGCAATTGCGGTGAGCCGCATACGCCGCTCCGAGCGCAGTCTCGCCTATGAGCAAGACTCCCGCTTCATTCCACCCTGCACCCATCTGACTGCCTTTAGCGAACTCAGTGCCGCCTGGCGGCGAATTGTCGAGCAGCTTTCCTATCTCTCCAGCCGCTTCATCGAGCTGCATCGCGCCATGCAGGAGTACATCGAGCTGACCCGTGAGCGCGGCATCGACGTTGGCATCGATCGCGATACGCTCGAGTTCGTCAAACGGATCATTCCCTCCATTGAGGCATGTCTCTATGACTGTCTCAATCCCACCCAGCTCCCCGCTCAGTTCTTTGGCAGTCTCCGCAAGTTTCTACAGGGCGCTGCCGTGAGTCTGGATCTGAACCCGCCAGTGCAGCAGTACTTCGATGCATTGAAAAATGCTGGCGAAACGGAGTTCGTTCCTCTTGTAGAGCAGCAGAAGCAGCTATTGAAGAGCTCGCCGCGCTGGCGAGTCGAAGACGATCTCGGCCTGGAGGTCCGCTTCGTGCAGAACTCATTGCGCAGCCTGCAGACTTTGGAGCGCGCTCTCGAAGGCAAATACATCGACTTCCGCGTAAGCCCCACGCTCGATACGATGAACTTCGTCTTCGACCGTGGCGGAAGCGCGCTCTACAAGCTGGCTGCCAAACCCGCACGGCTGCAGGGCTTCGGCGATGAGATGACATTCTATTTCGCCAACGTCCGGCTCGAAGGGCGTGAAAAATACAGGATTATCCTTACCGCCGAGCTGGATCATGAGTACGCCGCAGAGACACAGTTGCCCGTAGAGATCCGAATCAACGAAGGAAGCGGATCGCGTCGCGCCCCGATCCACGGCGTAGGGCAGGTGCGCTTCGCCGGACAAAAAAACGTGGAGTTCGATTTCGAGGCCCCCGACATTGCGACCGTGACCGATCTGCGGGTTGCGGTGCCGGCGCACTTCAGCGTGCGGACGGCCCTGCTGTTCGTGCGCCATCGCTTCTACGCTCAGGATACCGAGAAGATGAATCTGCCCAGTCAATCGATTGAGACATCCCCTCGAGCGAACGAAGAAGCGGAAGGGCTCGCAGTAGTTCGCGCCGATGCGGCACCTCGGGCCTTTCGGCCACCCTTGCAGCCTCAGCCGGCCAGAAATTGGAATGCGTGGGGCTCTCGTGAGGAGCAGACGGCCGCGTCTGAGACCGGACAGATGGAAAACCCTGTTCCTCCGCCGCGCAGACGGCGCCTGGAATAAAGATCGCGGAGAATTGCATGGCATTCCCACTGGATAAATTGTCCGCGGAGTTTGAGACGGCGCTTGACCGCGCGCGTCGCTTTGCGGAAGAGCGCAGGCACGCCAGCATTGCACCGGAGCATCTGTTGTATGTGCTGCTCGAAGAGAAGGCGATGACAGCCTATCTCACGAGGGCAGGCATTTCGCCAGCCCCCATCCTTGCGGCGCTTACCGTACGCCTTAACCGACTGCCTGCGATCGACCGCGATCCGGGACGGCGTCCTGTCGCTTCACGTGGTCTGCGCGATCTGATCGAACATTCGTTTCATGAGATGGATGCGCGTGGGGCCGAGACCGCTGAACCCGTGGACTTCCTGCAGGCTGCCTCTGTACATAGTGAAGAACTCGCGAAGGAGCTGCGCGCAGCGGGCATTACGCGAGAAACCCTTATGATGGCGAAGGACCGGAGCGATTCTACAGAGGAAGCTTTGAACGGCGCGGCTGGCGCGCATGGATCGAGTTCGTACGGCGCCGGAACGAATGCCCCCTCCGGCAAGTTGCTCCTGCGGTTCGCGCGAGACCTTACGGCACTCGCTCGTAGCGGAGAGCTCATGCCCGTCGTCGGGCGCGACGAAGAGATTCGGCGCGTCATCCAGACATTGCTGCGCAAGACCAAGAGCAATCCGGTCTGCGTCGGAGACCCAGGTACCGGCAAGACTTCCATCGCGGAGGGGCTGGCCTTGCGCATCGCGGCCGGAGACGTTCCCGAGTCTCTCAAGGGCTGCAGGGTTCTCGCACTCGACCTGACTGCGATGGTAGCTGGCACGAAATATCGCGGGGAATTTGAAGAGCGCCTCAAAGGCATCGTCGATGAGGTTCGTGCGCGCAAAGGAGAGATCATCCTCTTCCTCGATGAGCTGCACACCCTCGTCGGCGCCGGTGGCAATGAAGGTGGCATGGATGCGGCCAATATTTTGAAGCCTGCGCTCGCACGCGGCGAGTTGCGCTGCGTCGGAGCGACAACCTTCGACGAGTATCGCGAAAAGATTGAGAAGGACGGTGCGCTTGCACGCCGCTTCGATGTGGTCGTCGTCAAGGAGCCCACTGACGAGGCGATGCTGATCATCCTTCGCGGAATCCGCTCCCGATACGAGACCTATCATGGTGTCCGGCTGGCCGACGAAGCTCTGCACGCTGCGGTCAAACTTTCGCGGCGATACCTGCCTGTGCGTTTTTTGCCCGATAAGGCGATCGACATCCTTGACGAAGCCTCCGCGCGCATTCGCATGCAGAAGGAGTCGAAGCCGCGAGAGATTGACCGGCTGGAGCGCCTGCTAGCCGACAAGCGGATGGAGCTTGAAAGTATGTCTCCTAACGCGAAGCAGTTCTCCGCGCTCTCCGACGAGATCGCGGAACTGACAAGGCGCGTTGATGGGTCGACGGCAAAATGGCTGATGCAGAAGCAGGCCTCCGAAAGTCTGCAGGCTACGAAGCAGGCTATCGAAGAGCAGACGGCTCTTCTGATCAAGACGCAGGCTGCAGGCGACATCACCCGGGCCGCCGAGATCCGCTACGGAGCCTTGCAATATCTTGAGGCGCAACGCAGCGATCTGGAGCGCCAGCTTGAGGATGAAACTGGCCAAAGCCCTGCTGTACCGGATGAAGTGCGGGCAGAGCACGTCGCGGAGGTCGTCGCGGAACGCGTCGGTATTCCCATCCACCGTATGCTCGAGAGCGAACGCGAGCGTTTGCTGAAGCTTGAAGAACGGCTGTCGGAACGTATCTTCGGCCAACCGGAGGCCGTGATTGCCGTTGCGGAGGCAGTCAGGCGAATGCGTGCCGATCTTGAAACTCATCGCAAGCCCAACTCGTTTCTCTTCGTCGGCCCCACCGGCACAGGAAAGACGGAGCTGGCCAAGGCGCTGGCAGATGCGCTCTTCGACGACGAGACAGCGCTCATCCGCGTTGATATGGGAGAGTACAAGGAGAAAGGTTCCGTCAGTGGCCTCATCGGATCGCGGCCCGGCCTGATCGGTTCCGACGAGGGTGGCTATCTCACCGAACGGGTCCGGCGAAGCCCCTACTCCATCGTGCTCTTTGATGAGGTCGAGAAGGCGCACCCCGAGGTTCTGGATCTTCTGCTGGGCGTGCTCGACGAAGGCAGGCTGACTGATGCAAAGGGACGCTTCTGCGACTTCTCGAACGCCATCATTCTGTTTACCTCCAACCTGGGCGCACGCGAAGCGATGGCCCAGAGCGACGAGCCAGAAGCGCGCCGCGCGATTATCTCTGAGGTCGTACGAGCGACGCTTCGACCTGAGCTGTACAACCGCATCTCTCAGGTGGTGCCTTTCGATGCGCTTACCTCGGTAGAGCTTGAGCGGATAGTAGGGCACTCACTCGATCGCCTACGCAAAAAACTCGCGGAGGAACGCGAGATCGAGATGAGCACCCATGAGGCTGCGGTCAAGCATCTGGCCGCGCTCTCCTACGATCCGGAGTATGGCGCAAGGCCAGTAGGCAGGACCATGCAACAGGTCGTTTTCTCCCCACTGGCCACGGCATTGATCGCGGGCGAGATCGAGCAGGGACAGAAACTGCACCTCAATTATTCGGAAGAGACAGGACTCAGCTTTGACATCTCCCAGAATGCCACGGCCACGGCATAACGGCCGGGCGCTCGCCGCTGCGGCCCTCTCACTTCTCTTTCTCGCTCCCTGGATGGGCGCTTCGGAGCCGGCTGGCCCTTTGCCCACCGACGAGGCTTCGCAAGGTTGGATCCGTCTCTTCGACGGAACCTCCCGCTCCGGCTGGTCCAGCAATGGAGACTGGCAGATTGCCGGCAATGCGCTCGTCTCGGACTCGGCGGAGCAGAGCCGCCTGCGAATGACTGCTTCGTTCTCTGACTTCGATCTGAAGTTCGAGGCTCGTATGACCGGCGGCCCTGCGACGCTGCTGCTGCGCGCCGATCCGCAAAGCAAGCCAGCGCAACCGGGTTACACGATGTCACTCAGCGATGGCACCATGGAGGGAATCAGTGGAGCGGAGCCTGCTTCGACTCCAGCAACTCGCGCTTGGAATACCTACGAAGTGAAGGCGGAGGGCACCCATCTGCTCGCCACCCTCAACGGAAAAATGACCGCGGATGGAAAGAATACGAAGAATCGAGTGGGCTACTTTGAGTTCGCAGCGCCGCGTGGCACGAAGCTCGAAGTTCGCTCCATCCAGCTCAAGCCGCTGGGCCTCGACCGGCTTTACAACGGCTCCAACCTTGACGGCTGGCGAGCTGTAGCCGCGCCCGCTCCAGAGAAAAAATCGAAGCTGAAGCTGCCGATTCCGGGCCTGTCCGGCAAGCCCAAGCCCTCAAGAAATGTCCGGTGGTCGGGCTCGGGAGGCATTCATGGAGAAGGGGGCGAGGGCCTGCTTGAGTCGACCACCGCCTATGACGATTTCGTGTTGCAGTTCACGGCGAAGACTTCCGCGATTGATGGCGACGGCCATACCGCAACGGAGATATTTTTTCGCGGAACGCCCGGACAATTCGATTCTGGATACGCGATCAGCACCGATACGGCTACGGCGCGTCAACTCGAGGATGGAAAATCTTTCGGCGTCGGCGGTCTGGTCAGGTTAGAGAAGGCGCGCGCCTCTTCGATAGCGGCCGGACAGCCCTTCACTGGTACGGTAATCGCTCGTGCCCATCGCATCACCGTGTGGATCAACGGCACTCTGGTGACCGATTACTACGACTCCCGTCCCGAGGGCGCATACCACTCGGCCGCCGGACCTCTGGGTTTTCGCATACAAAGCGACAAGGCCAAGCTCGACCTGCTCGATGTTCAGATAGCGGCTCTGCCGAAAGGACCTGCGCCTCCGCCTCCACCGGCACCTGTCTTAGAGATTCCCGGAACGACGCCCATCACTCCCGCTGCGGCTCCGCCTGCTGCCATCCCCGTGCCCACAGTGCTTGGCCCGTCACCTGAAGACAAAGCCAACCAGGAGCAGATCCGCAGATTAACCATGGATGCTCTGAGTGCCTCCACCCCGGAAGAGGCCGTGCGCATCAATAAGCAGATTCTGTTTCTCGATCCAGGGGATATGCCTGCGCAGCAGCGACTGGACAAGGCCCAGGGCCAGATCGACGCCGCAAACGCACAGCGCGAGCACGGTATGGCAGAGCAGCAGGCTTCCACCACCAGGCTTCAGGAAAACATCGCCCGACGCGATGCGCTCGTACGCCAGACGCAGGACGCACTGTTGCAGGGCAGTCTCAACCAGGCGAGGGACCGGTTGAACGACGCGCAACGGCTTGGAGCCAGCGGGCCCGCTGTCGATCGCCTGCAGGCACTCATCCGATCCCGGCTCAGAGACCGTCTCCTGCTCCGTGCTGGCCTTGGCGGAGGTGGCCTTCTGGTCCTCGTTGGGCTTCCCGTTTTTTTCTGGAGACGCCGTGGCAGGACCGTGATCGCCTATCTCATCGCTCTCGACGGCGTCGACAAGGGCAAGCGTTACCTATTGAACCAGGAGGTCACCCACATCGGCGGGGTCGCCATGGACGGAGGCAGAAAAAATGAGGTACTCGTTCGCGATCCGGACCGGCAAGTATCCCGCTTTCACTGTGAGGTGCATAAGCGCGACAGGAATTGTTACCTCATCGATCTCGACAGCTCGAACGGCACCTCTCTGCGTAACCATCCTCTCCAGCCTGGAGTAGCCGCCCGGCTGCGCGACGGAGACAGGTTCACTCTCGCGCGAGCCGCCGCCTTCGAGCTGCACCTGGAACGTCAGTAGACTTTGAGCTTCAACAGTCCGGATCGTCAGATTCGTATTGCAGGTCATCCTCGCAAGATGCAATCAAAGCTGAGCGCGATAGCCGCTGGGAGATGCCCCGGTAAAACGGTGAAAGATCCTGGAGAAATGCTGATGGGTTCGAAAGCCGGAAGCCAGCGCAACATCGAGAATCGAGCGGCTCGGATCCGACAAAAGAGTCTTCGCATGTTGAATCCGGCGGCCGAGTACAAACTGGTGTGGCGTTGTGCCCAAGGTCTTGCGGAAAAGACTGCAAAAGTGTGAGGGGCTCAATCCGGCTGCCTGCGCCAGTTCGCTCAGGCTGATCTCTTCTTCAATGCGTGCGTGGATAAACTCATTCACGCGCTTCATTCGATAAGGAGCCAGCCCGCCTTTGAACACCTGCGCCGCACGGCATGCGATGCCGTCATAGTTGACCAGAATCGCCGCCAGAGCCTGCTCGATTCCGTCGACAAACAGGCGCCCCGCAGAATATCCGTATATTCGCTCGCACTCCAGCGCATAGAGCAGGGAGGAAAGCCTCCTGTCCCTGGCCGCCCTGTCCGTTGGCACGCAGTCTCGTATGCCCGGCGAGGCTTCGGCCGCCTGTGTCAGTGCCGAATCGGACAAGCGAACGGTAAGGGTGGAGGTTGGCGAATCAAGACGGAATATCTGTTCGCACGCGCGTTTTTCGATCACCACGCAGCCCTTTGTTAGAACGAGGCCCCGAAGATCACCGGCTCTGCTCCCATATTCCACACCGCAACGCTTCATATATAGCGTCAGTACCTGGTCAGGAAGGATTACCGTCTGCCAATCGGTCTGGCAGATCTCGTGTTTCTCGATTAACAGCGATGGCGATGGAGAGAGCGCCCCTTGCAGATCCGAGTCGAAGAGGGGCTTCTTTTCCCCATCGCGGATGGCCATAATTCGCATGGCCTCCGTAGATTGATCCAAAAAATTCTTTTCGGGCTCTTTGACGAACAATTGCTTACACCTCTGTTTGCAATAGCTTCATCTCATCCAAATGTATGTGGATCAATGGGTTACCAGGGATATAAAACTCCCGCTAACTCGTCTATGTTGTTTTACGGTGGTTGCGAACTGTTGCGGTTAACAGGGCAATAATCCTGTGCAGATTTCTGCAGATCCGGTTATCCCTCTTTCATGACTGTCAGCAAAACGCTTTCTTTCTGATAGAGAATCTCGTCACAAAGACTGAATCACCTTGACATTGGCAACTTTGACTTATGAAGCCGTGCGTTGCAGGTGAAAGAGTGGATGCCCAGATCAAAGATGATTGACGGCTGGCTCGACGGCTTCCTTGTCACCTGGATTCGGCCCCTGCACGGGCAAATGCTCGCGCTGCAGCTGGAGCGACTGCGATTGCTTGATGAGCAAATCGCAAAGCTGACAGTCCGATTGCGCAGGCCATGAAGCCGCATCAGGACGCCGTAATACGACTGGCTATTGTCTGGATTTCGCGGTCGGGGGAAAGGGGCAGCACGAGCGAACCGCATGTCTCTCCACTGCGCGGCGGCGCCGTTCCGGTCGAGATGACACTTTAATTGTTCAGGAGGCTTGCTTCGTATGGTTTTAGGTCGCTGAGCTGTTGGGCATTCAGCTACTCGGCGTTGAGGACGGTCTCGAAGAGGAGGATGCAGACGGTGGTGTAGATGATGTCGTAGCAGGCGAGCTGGGTGATCCAGGAACGGAGATAGATGGGATCGAGCTCGGCGGTGAGGACGCCTGTGGTGGCCTGCACCATCATGAGGAGTGCGGGAAGCGAGAGCGGAAGAAGGATGAGGGGGAGGAGGAGCTCGCGGTTACGGGCGCGCAGGCCGAGCGCGGCGAAGAAGGTCCCGTTGACGACCAGGGCCCAGGTTCCGAGGGGAAGAATGAGCGCGAGAAGCCAGGCGTTGCCGAGGACATGCAGATTGAAGAAGACGACGAAGATAGGCGCAAGAACGGCTTCGACGACGAGAACGAAGAGCATGTTGGCCAACGCCTTGCCGACGAAGAGCGCAGAGGCGGGCGAGGGAGCCATGCGCTGGGCTTCGAGGACCTGGTTGCGCTGCTCGCGGGTCCAGGACTGGTTGAGCGCGGTCATCGACGCGAAGAGGAGGCCGACCCAGAGAATGCCTCCGGAGATCTGGCGGGTGACGGTGGGGTAGCCCGCGGGATCGAAGGCGATGGAAAAGACGACGACCATCAGGAGCACGAAGAAGAGCATGCCGTTGATGGAGTCGCGGGAGCGCCACTCGAGGCGGAGATCCTTGCGGAGATGGTCGAGGACGTAGCGGAGATACCTCAACGGGCGTCTCCAATGCTCTCGGGGGCGGAGGCTTTGGTCAGGTCGGCGAGAGTGGCCTGGGTGGCGCGGAGGTAGTCGGCGGGGGAGAGGATGAGCTGGAGGCCGCGAAGGCCGGCGGAGACGCTGATGATGTCGAAGAGCTCGATGGTCTCGTCGGCGAAGGCAGGGAAGGGCTTGCGGGCGCCCATGACGGTGACTCCGCCGCGGATGTAGCCGGTGAGGGGCTCGACGTCTTTGAGGGAGGCGAGCTCGGCCTTTTTGGCTCCGGCGGCAAGGGCGAGTTTTTTGAGGTCGAGCTCGGAGTCGCCGGGGATGACGGCGAATAAGTGCTCGCCGATGTTGGTGTGGGAGAGGAGGGTCTTGAAGACCTGCTCGGCGGGGAGGCCGATCTTGCGGGCTACGGAGATGGCGGTGAGGTCTTCGGGGTCGACCTCGTAGGCGCGGAGCTCGTAGGTGATGCCGAGGGAGTCGAGGAGGCGGGCTGCGTTGGTCTTTGCCAATTTCTGGGTGGGCTCGGCTGATTTCATCCGTGGGTTCCGGTAGCGATGTCGACGACCTGGCCCTGACGCATGGTGAGGGTGCGGTCGGCGAGGGGTTCGGCGAGCGAGGCCTGATGGGTGGTGAGGATGAGGGTCCGGGCGCCGCCGCCACCGCCGCCGTCTTTGTTGAAGACGGGCCAGGTGCGGAAGTCGGCGAGAAGCTCGACGAGGTGTCCGGCGCTGGCGACGTCGAGATTGGAGAAGGGCTCGTCGAGGAGGAGGAGCTCGGGATCGGTCTGGAGGACGCGGGCGAGGGAGGCGCGCTGGCGCATGCCCTGCGAATACTGGCCCAGGGGGCGGGTGAGCGTGGGGTCGAGGCCGACGGCGCGAAGGGCCATCTCGGGCGAGCCGACGCAGGCGCAGCTATCGCCGCGATGGAGGGTGGCGAAGTAGGTGAGGTTCTCCATGGCGGTGAGCTCGTCGTAGAGCATGGTGGAGTGGCTCATATAGGCCACGCGGTGACGATGCTGATGAGGAGGGCCGCCGAAGACGGTCGCTTTGCCTCGGGTGGGAGTGATGAGGCCGGCGACGACGCGCAGAAGCGTGGATTTGCCGGCGCCGTTTTCGCCGAGGATGACGGTGGAAGAGCCGGCAGGAAAAGTGGCGGAGACGTTGCGCAGGGCGGCGAAGGCTCCGTAGATCTTGGAGACGGAGTCAAGGCTGGCGGCTGTGGTCGCGGCGGCTTCAGCACGGGTTGGAGCGGCGGTGGACATGCGCGGGTGTGCCAGGAGTCTTCTAGCGAGTATAGAGCGAGAGGCTCAGCGAAGAAGACTAGCGGGCTACGGGAAGCGCGGTCGCGGTGGTGGTGGGCTTTTGATCTGTCGCAGGCGCGTACTTGGAGGCGCACTTGGCCTGGAGCTGAGTGGCGTGGAAGACGCCGTCGTGGCCGTAGGTTCCGATGGCGAGAGCCTGAGCGTCGTCCTTGAAGGTGTCGGGCGGCGGCTCGGAGCCCTGGTAGGTGACTCGCAGGGTGCGGCCCTGCTCGAGCAGGGTGAAGGTGGCGTTGGTTCCGGCGCGCTGAATACTGCCGGGCGCTACGTTGCCAGCCACGCGGAGATGGCGCACGTAGGCTTTGTTGCCCATCTTCTGAAGCTCGCCGATGGTGACGTAGTAGCTCTTGTTGTCGCGCACGCCGGTGACGGCGAGGTAGCCGACGGTCCCGAGGATGAGGACGGTGGCGATGATGATCTTCAGCGGGCTCTTGCGGTCGGGGTTCGGCATGTCTCTGTCCCCCATTATAGAGATTTTGTCGGAGTGCAACTGTACTTTCGTCGAACTGCGTTTGTAAAGGAGAGGTCACATTTTTTTCGGCCTCCCCGATTGAAGATTCGAGTATTGTGCTGCGGAGGACGAGCCCTTCGTTTTGCTGAAAAGTATTGTTTTCTGTCTGGTAGCTTGCTTGTCGTTCCGATGTCAGCCCAAAACCCGAACGAAGGTTTTGAAACCTAATGAGTCGCAGAGATCAAAAAAATGAAAATTGAGGGAACTCCTGTTCTCCTGTGGCGTATCCACAGGTATCAATGTGGCGATGCCACAGGAGAGACGCATGGGAGACGCGAAGCTGGATCTTTTGCAGGGGACGCTGGATCTGATGGTGCTGCAGACTTTGGCAGCCATGGGGGAGATGCACGGCTATGGGATCGCGCGGCGCATCGAGCAGGTGAGCGGCGACGAGGTGCTGCTGAACCAGGGGACGATCTACGCGGCGCTGGTGCGGCTGCAGCAGCGAGGATGGATCGACGCGGAGTGGGGCTCGTCGGAGAACAATCGCAAGGCGAAGTTTTATTCGATTACGAAGCGGGGACGGAAGCAGCTGGCTGAGGATACGGCGTACTGGCAGCGGCTGGCGGGCGTGATGGGCCGGGTGCTGGCGATGGGCGAGGAGGGCGGCGAGCAATGAGAGGCAAAGGGAAGGGATCGTGGCTGGATTCGTTGCGTCGCGCAGCGGCGCGGATGGGCGCATTTTTTCGCAAAGAACCGATGGATCGTGAGCTGGAGGCGGAGGTGGCGGCGCACATCGAGATGGCGACCGCAGAGAATCTGCAGCGAGGGATGACGCCTGAGGAGGCGCGGCGGCAGGCGTTGGTGAGATTCGGCGGTGTGGAACAGGCCAAGGAGCGGCAGAGGGAGTCGCGTGGGTTGCCATGGCTGGATACGGTGTTGCAGGATCTTCGCTATACGATGCGGACGCTGGGGCGCGATCGAGGGTTTGCAACTATCGCGATTTTGATTCTGGCGCTGGGGATTGGGGCGAACGTTGTCGTCTTCAGCGTGGTGAACACGATTCTGTTGCGGCCACTGCCGTTTTACGATCCGTCGCGGCTGGTGTGGATTGCTCCGGCGGATGCGAAGGGGCTGTCGGCCTCGACGTACTCGGTGGATGCTTATGAAGACCTCCGGCTGATGAACCGGTCGTATGAGGACGTGACGGGCTACTTCGCTTTTTCGACGGAGGATAACTACAAGCTGACGGGGCGCGGGGTTCCGCTGCCGGTGACGGGAATCATGGTGGCGGGCAACTTCCTTCATGTGCTTGGTGTGGAGCCCATGCTGGGACGGCAGTTCACTCCGGAGGAGTCCATCAAGGGCGGGCCAGCGGCGGTGATGTTGTCGCATGCGTTCTGGCAGCGGCAGTTCGGCGGGGACCGCTCGCTGATCGGAAAGGCGATTGCATTCGATGGCAAGCCGGTGACCGTGGCGGGAGTACTGCCGGAGAGTTTCGACTTCGGAGCGGCGTTCTCACCGGGGGCGAGGGTCGACGTTCTGACCCCGCTGATCATGGACGATATTCGCTACCAGGGGAACACGCTGACGTTCCTCGGGCGGTTGAAGCCCGGAGTCACCCTTGCACAGGCGCGCGCAGAGGCCACGACACTGTTTCCGCAGTTTTACTGGGGCAAACGGTTTCCGGAATCGAAAGGAAATTACAAAGACGCGGCGAGGCCGGTGCCGTTGAAGGAGTATGTCAGCGGAAAGCTGCAGCGGTCGCTGGTTGTGCTGTGGTGCGCAGTGGGATTGATTCTGCTGATCGTGTGCGTGAACCTTTCGAATCTGCTGCTGGCGCGGTCGGCGGCGCGGAGCAAGGAGTTTGCGCTGCGCAGCGCTTTGGGCGCGGGGCGTGCCCGGCTGATACGGCAGTTGCTGACGGAAAGCCTGGTACTGGCGGGTGCGGGAGCGGCGCTTGGGCTCGGTCTGGCCTATGCACTGCTGCGGTATCTGGCGCATCAGGGTTCGATTGCGCTTCCGCTGCTGAGCAGCGTCAGGCTGGATGGCACAGCGCTTGGGTGGAGTCTTCTGATTACAGTCTCGACCGCGGTCCTCTTCGGACTGGTGCCGGGAATGAGGGCCTCGCGTGCGAATGTGCAGGAGGCGCTGAAGGATGGCGGCCATGGCACGACCGAGGGCCGCCAGCATGAGAGGATGCGCACGGCGCTGGTTGTCTCGGAGGTGGCGCTGGCCTGCGTGCTGCTGGTGGGCGCGGGACTGCTGCTGCGCAGCTTTCTGCGGGTGCTGGACGTGGACCTGGGGTTCCAGCCGAGTACGGCCGCGGCGGTTCGAGTGGACTATGACGAGAGCATGAGTACGGAGAAGAGGAGCGCGATGCTCGAAGACCTCGCGCATCGGGTAGGCGGCTTGCCCGGGGTGGAGGAGGTCGGGTTTTCCGACAATCTTCCGCTCGACAGAAACCGGTCTTGGGGAGCGCCGAGAATCAAAGGCAAGACGTATAAGCCAGGTGAGCTTCAAGGCGCGTTCGTCTACATTGTCTCGCCGGGGTATCTGAAGGCGATGGGGATGCGGCTGCGAGGAAGAGACTTCACCTGGCAGGACAACGATAAGAGCGAAGGTGCTGTGGTGCTGAACGAGAGTGCCGCAAAGGGCCTGTGGCCAGGGGAAGATGCCGTTGGGAAGATGGCGGTGATCGGTAAGAAGGATGTTCGCGTGATCGGAGTGATTGCGGATGTTAGTGATACCAACGTGGAAGGCAAGTCGAGCTGGCAGATGTATCTGCCGATGATGCAGAAGGACTGGGGACCGGACGGCGCTACGCTGGTCGTACGGACGAAGCTTCCTCCGGAGCAACTGGCAGGAAGTGTGATGCGGACGCTGCGGGAGATCAATCCGAATCAGCCGGCGGTGGAGTTCCGGCCGCTTCAAAGGCTGGTAGATCATGCCGTCTCCCCGCGGCAGTTCTTCATGATGCTGGTGGGTGTCTTCGCAGCACTGGGACTTGTGCTGGCTTCCCTGGGAATCTATGGGGTGATCTCGTACTCGGTGACACGGCGGACGCAGGAGATTGGCGTGAGGATGGCGCTGGGGGCCTCGCCGGGTAACGTGCAGATGGGTGTGCTCTCGAAGACGCTGCGGATGGCGGCAGCGGGAATTGCTGTCGGCGCGGTGGTGTCGATTGCGGTGGCAAATCTGATTGCTTCGCTGCTGTTTGGAACCACGCCTACGGATCCGACGACGTTTGTTGCCATGGCGGTGCTGCTCGGTGCTGTGGCGGCGCTGGCGGGATATCTGCCAGCGCGCCGGGCATCACGAATCAATCCGATGGTTGCCTTGCGAAATGAGTAATTCTCCTTCTCCTCACAATGAAGCCGGCAGGGGTGATTTCCTGCCGGCTTATTTTTTGTGGTGAAGTGGGATGGATGACTAAGCGGCGGCCTGCATGTTGACTCCATCGGAGATGGAGCTGAGCAGTTTGTCGGCTGCTTTCTCTTCGTTGAGGATGGATTCGAGAATGCGGGCATCGTCGGTGAGGCCGAGGATGGTGGCCCAGGTTCGCAGGGTGCCGTAGACAGCGATCTCATGATGCTCGACCTGCTGACCGCATGCGATGAGGGTAATGTCGCGGATGCTGGGGTCGGAGGCGTCCTTGATGCTGTCCTCCGCTTCGGTCACCAGACCGCTGATGGCCTTGCAGGTGACGGTGCCGGCATCCCCTGTTGTCTTTCGAAGCAGGCTTTCCACGTTCGCGACATGGCCTTCGCTCTGGCGAAGGTGGTCGCGGAAGGCGGTGGCGAGCTGCGGATCGGTTGCCTTTTCGATCATATTGGGAAGGGCATCGGTGATCTTCTGCTCCATATCGAGGGCCTTTTTGAGATTGGTGATATAGAGCGTGCGCAGATCTTCGATGTTGGCGGAAAACAGTTTCATGGTGGAGCTCCTTTTCGTTTTTGGGCCGCACAAGGGCGCTGGCACCGGTGCGGGAGATGTCGGATTTCCGTGGTGAGACGGCAACGTGCGCCGGAGTGCTCACGGGTCGTGCGCGTTCTGTCTGGGTTGGATGCGGTGCCAGGCATTAGGTTGGCCGATCCTGGTGCGGGACCCATGCGGCGTCGTTCGCAACAGCGATATACTCGGGGTGCGTCAGCATGCGGCGCAGCGATTCGTTGAAAGAGGGTTCCTATGAGCACAAATGGCAATCATCATCCGGGTGAAAACGGCACGAACGGCAATGGATACAAGGTTCCGGCGGGCCGGGCGGATTGGATCGTCAAGCGGAAGGCCGAAGCAGAGCGGACTGGCGATTGGAACATGTCGCAGATGCACTTCGCGCGCAAAGGGCTGATCACGGAAGAGATGGTCTTCGTGGCCGAGCGCGAGAAGATTTCTCCCGAGTTGATACGCAGCGAAGTGGCGAAGGGCACGATGATTATCCCGGCCAACATCAATCACGTCGAGCTGGAGCCGATGGCGATTGGCGTGGAATCGCTCTGCAAGATCAATGCGAATATCGGCAACTCGGCGCTGGTTTCGAATGTGGACGAAGAGCTGCGCAAGCTGCACACGGCGGTGCACTTCGGCGCGGACACGGTGATGGATCTTTCGACGGGCGGCGATATTCCGATGATTCGCGAGGCGATTCTGCGGCATTCGCCGGTGCCGATCGGGACGGTGCCGCTGTATGAGGCGCTGAGCCGGGTAAAGCGCGTTGAAGACTTGAACATCGACATGTATCTCGAGGTGATCGAGGAGCAGGCGCAGCAGGGTGTGGACTACTTCACGATCCATGCAGGCGTTCTGATCCAGTACGTTCCGATGGTGGCCAAGCGCATTACCGGCATCGTGAGCCGCGGCGGCGCGATCATGGCGCAGTGGATGACGCACCACCACAAGCAGAACTTCCTGTATGAGAACTTCGACCGCATTACGAAGATCATGGCGAAGTACGACGTGAGCTACTCGCTGGGCGACGGGCTGCGGCCGGGCTGCGTGGCCGATGCCAGCGACGAGGCGCAGTTTGCGGAGCTGAAGACGCTGGGCGAGTTGACGCGGCAGGCATGGAAGAGCGATGTGCAGGTGATGATCGAAGGGCCGGGCCATGTGCCGATGGACAAGATCAAGGAGCAGGTGGATAAGGAGGTCGAGCTCTGCGACGGTGCGCCGTTCTATGTGCTGGGGCCGCTGGTGACCGATATCGCTCCGGGATACGACCACATTACGAGCGCGATCGGGGCTGCGATGATTGGATGGCACGGTGCAGCGATGCTCTGCTATGTGACTCCAAAGGAGCACCTGGGCCTGCCCAACGAGAAAGACGTGAAGGACGGGATCATCGCGTACAAGATTGCGGCGCACGCGGCGGATATTGCACGGCATCGTCCGGGCGCACGCGACCGCGACGACGCGATCTCGCACGCACGGTACACGTTCGATTGGGACAAGCAGTTTGCGCTTTCGCTCGATCCGGATACGGCGCGTGGGATGCACGACGAGACGCTGCCGGACGATTACTACAAGGAAGCGGCATTCTGCAGCATGTGCGGGCCGAAGTTCTGCTCGATGAACTGGTCGAGCAAGGTGGACCAGTTCAATGAGCGCGAACATGGACTGAAGAAGCCTGACCTTACGCAGATAGTGACGGAGCAGATGGCGTTGCGGGGGTAGGGCTTCCGGGGCATCTGTGGTGGTGCGGGCGAGATACTGAGATTCTTCGCTGCGCTCAGAATGACGATCTTTTCAGAAGTCAGCAGGACGATCGATAGAAGGCCGCTCCGATGGGGTGGCCTTCTCTGTTTGCGGGCCACGATGATGATATTGAGGCGCTGTCGCGCCAGGCGAAACGAGCGGCGGCGAAGCGGTCGGCTCCGTCGAGGTCGGCATCGGCTAGGCGGGGAGCGAAGAAGAGAGCTGCGGCTCGCTAAGTCGCGCTAATGCATTGAAGTCTGGCGCTGCGAGTTTTGCACAGGCAGAAAACGCGCGAAGAAGACAACGCCGCAGCCGGACTTGAAGTCTTAACTTGTAACGGAAGAGAAATCTTCCAGAAGGAGAGAGTAGCGTATGGCCAACCAGAAGATCAGGACTACTCCTGATCGGAACATCCGGGTAACCGGACGTACCAATGGATGGCAGAAAGCAAGTCGACCCAACCAAAGTGACATGAACCGGGGAAGGGAAATTCGGGCTGAGCCCGGGAATCTCTGAACCACGTAAAGTTACATAGGATGGGAACCGGTAATTCGATCTGGTTCTCCGAAATCGAAAGCAAAAGGGCGTGTCCTTCGGATACGCCCTTTTTGTTGTGTCGGAGTTACTTTGTCGTGCCCAGAGTTACTTTGCGGCTTCGAGGACAGCGGAGGCGCGATTGAGTGCCTGGGTGAGCTGGGCAAGCTGCGCGTTGGCGCGAGCGGCGTCAGGCTCGCTGATGGCCTCGTTGACTCCAGGAATGACGACGGCAGCATAGCCGGTGTATTCGCCGGGAGCGTAGATGGTGTGCTTGTACCACGAGCGATGCGGGAGCCCTTCCGGATTCAGGAGAGAGGTCTCAGCGTCGCGCAGGGCGCGGTTGAGACTAGCCGGGTTGGGGGGTGGGGAGAGCTGGCGATCCCGGATGGCAGCCCCGGCAGATTCGAAACGACGGGCGGCCTCAAGGGCTGGCGCAAAATCGAGCGTCAGATGGCTGGTGGCGGCGCGGCGGCGGGCGCTTTCGAGGTAGCCTGCGATCTCTTTGCCGTAGAGCTGATAGTCGTAGGGCAGGACATCGGCGTCGGCCATGTGAAGGATCTCAAGGCCGAAGATGCGAGCCTGCTGCTGCTCGTAGACGAAGGTGGGATCGGCGAATTTGGTGAACCAGTTGTAGTTGTCAAAGACGGAGTGGTATACGCCGTAGGGACCTTCCGACCCGATGTCGGTAGAGGGCACGCCAAGATGCTGGAGGAAGGGAGTGTAGTCGGAGCCGGAGCCGAGGTCCCCGACGCGAACGTCTTCTTCGCCTAGGGAGCTGATGTGAGTGGCCCCGAGAGTGGAAGCGGTGTGGTTGCCGGCATCGGTCTCCTGCACCGTTTTCCACTGCTGGTAGACGGTCCCCCCTCTGGGCGAGGGCACCCGCATGGAGACCTCCCGCACGAACTGTTTGAGTGAAGGGACGGCGGCGGCTTTGAAGTCAGGACCGGACACACCGACGTCGGTATTGAAGTAGGCCACGGCGCGCGCCAGATCACTGGCATGTTGCTCGGCCCATTCGGTTGAGCCGATGAGGCCCTCTTCTTCGGCGTCCCAGGAACCGATGACGATGCGACGCTTCGGCCGCCATCCCTGTTTGAGCAACTCGCCGAGGCCATGAATGGCCTCGAGCATGGCGGCGGTGCCGGAGCTGGGATCGACGGCTCCAAAGACCCAGGCATCGCGATGGTTTCCGGCCACGACCCAGTCGTCTTTCTGCGAGGCATCGGTTCCTTCGATCGTCCCGATGACGTCCCAGATGGTTCGCAGCGCCGTGTCCTGCTCCAGATGCATGTGGACGGTCACGCGACTGGTACCGCCGAGGTGGTAGGTGAAGGGAAGCGCTCCCTGCCAGTCACGGGGAGAGACCGGGCCGTCGAGGCACTTCAGGATGGGCGCGGCGTCCTTGTAGGAGAGGGGGTTCGAGGGGATGGAAGGCTCGTTTCCTTTGAGGTCGGCGAGCGGGATGCGTTTGGAGTCGGGAAGATCGGGCGTGGAGGCGACGCCGGGGGTCTGGGGATCGCCGGGATAGATGGGAAGGAACTGTACGGAGCCTCGCTGGACACCGGACTCGGGACGGAAGGGACCCTTGGGATAGATGTCGCCGCGGAAGTAGCCGTCGTCGGCGGGGTCGGAGTAGATGAGTACGCCTTTGGCTCCATACTGCTGGGCGAGATAGACCTTGACCCCGCGAAAGTTGGAGCCATAACGGACGAGGACGATCTTGTCCTTTACGCTGATGCCGAGGCTGGCGAGCTTCTTGAAGTCGGCGAGGCTGCCGTAGTTGGCATAGACGACTTCGCCGGTGACGTCACCCGACGGAGAAGAGCCGTTGAAGGCCGGAAGGATGTTCGGGAGATCCTGAAAGGGATCGCCGCCGTGCTTCTTAGGATCCACGTGCTCGGGGGAGGGGCCGGACATCAGTTTTTCGCCGTTGGCGTTGAAGGCCTCGATGGAGATCTTTACGGGCTTGTTGAGAAGCACCCTGTAAGGGACGATCCGGGTTTCGAGGCCGGCGGCCTTGAACTTGTCGGCGACATAGACGGCGGTCGCGTAGTCCTGCTGCGAACTGGCCCAGTGAGGGGTCGCGGTGAGGATCTTCAGGTGTTGTCCGGCGAGCGCGGCGTCGGGCACGGGGAGAAAGGCGGCGTCCCACTTTGCCTGCTGGGTGAAGTCGCGGTAGCCGAAGACGTGCGGAGTCTGAGCCGAAACCGTGAGGGCGGCGAAGAGGAGCGGGGAGGCCAGGGTCCGGACAGCGCGCAAGTGAACCTCTAAAGGATTGGGTTAGAGGTAAGAGTACAGCATTCCGTGTGGCGCGCTGACAGGGCTCGGCGCCACGCAGGCAAGAAACAAAGAGAGCTCAGGCAGCGACGGGCTGGCCGCAGAACTTGCAGCGATGGGCCGCGACAGGGATATCGGAGAGGCACTCAGGGCAGGCCTTGGTTGCGGGCAGCGTGGCTGCCGCTGGATTGAACTTCTTGAGCAGATACTGTGTTGGCAGCACCAGGAAGAAGTAGACGACCGCGGCGATCAGGAGGAAGTGAATCACGGCGGTGATGAACTTGCCGTATTCGATTACGCCGCCGTTGACGTGCGCGACCATGGAATCGAAGTTAGGCTGGCCGACGATGGCACCCATCAGGGGATTGATGATGTTGGCTGTGAGGGCAGTGACGATTGCCGTGAAAGCGGCGCCGATGACGACAGCGACAGCCAGATCCATCACGTTGCCGCGAAGGATGAAGTCGCGAAAACCTTTGAGCATGAAGATTCTCCCTTGAGAGTTTCAAAAGGTGCGTGCTGGAAGTCACCGCGAGTATACGACATAGGTCCGTGCAGGACTATGTAGAGTGTGTGATCCACAGCGCATAGGGATAAAGGAGAAAGAACAGGATCATGCCGAGTGCCATCAGGTCCATGTAGATGAGAAGCAGGACGCCACCGTGGTAGAAGCTCCATCGCGTTTGCATGCAGCGAAGGTGATCGATGGTTCCGGCGACCGCGGCGATGGCAGGAAGTACGAGCAGAGGCGTGGCGCGATTGCGGGGAAAGTCAGAGAGCAGAACCGCGACGCCGAGGCTGGCGAGCACGAGGAAGGTTCCACGAAGGAGAGAACGGTGGCGCGGATTGAGAAAGGGGTAGATCACCGGGCTGTCTCCCTAGGGTAGAAGTTTTGACGAGGCGTGGCCAGCCAGCCCGGATGCGAGGATGCGAGGTCGCGATATGATGAGGTTGTTGTTGCGCTCACCCAGGGTTTTCTTGTTTCTTGCGGGGATGCCGTTGATTCAGGAGAGCATGTGAAAGCCAGCCAGGAGCGGATGGCAGGACCGGCGTTGAGCGAGCGCAAAGAAGCGATCAGCGAAGGAAGACCGAAAGAGTGGCTGCTGTTCGCGGTGGTTGTCGTGGCGAGTCTTGCCCTGAGGCTGCTGGTGCTGCACGCGGTTTCGGGTACGCCGTTGGCGTCCGATTCGAGCGACTACCGCGAGATGGCTCTGCTCCTGATGGATGGCAGGCCGTTTGTACCGTACTGGCCGCCGGGCCTTTCGCTTTATCTTGTTCCGTTTCTTAGAGCCGGGCTGGGCGACGCAGGATTGCGGGCGGCGATGCTGCCCTGGTGGCTGCTGTTCTGTCTTGGATTTCTGCGGCTGTCTGCCGACCTGGGAGTAAAGAAAAAGATATCGCTGGTGCTGTTGGCCGTCTTCAGCGTGACGCCGGCGCTGATTCATTTTTCGATTGAGCCGATGACGCAGATGCCTTCGGCGGCCCTGCTGTTGTTGGCGCTGAGCGCCGCGATGCGGTGTTCGCGTCGCGCCGGCTGGGGCGAGGCGCTTCTGCTGGGCCTGGCGTGCGGCGGGCTTTCGCTGGTGCGCCCCAGTGCGATTCCGCTGATGATTGCGCTGCCCGCATTGGTGTTCTTACGGCGGAGACGTGTGGCGGAGCCGTTGGCCGCAGTCGCTCTGGGATCGGTGCTGATCTGTGCGTGGATGGTGGAGGTGCACCAGCTTTCGGGACAGTGGACGATTAACAACTCCAACGGGGCGAACCTGTATTACGGAAATAATCCGTGGACACCGCTGTATCGGACCTGGTACTTCGGGTCGCACGCCAAGCTGGGGACGGAAGAGATTCACCAGTTTCCGGAGTACGAGAGGATCGTTCGCCGGGTGGTGACGCTTCCTAAGACGGCTCGCGGAGCAGAGTTCAAGCAGCTGGCGATGGAATACGTGCTGCACCGGCCGGATCTGTTTGTGCTGCGTACGGTGAATCGGGTGCGTTGCTTCTGGGGCTTCGACACCTTCACGGCAGCAAATCTGCACGGCGCGGGCGGTGCGGGGAGACGCTGGTTTGTGCCGGTGTTTGGGATGGATGCGATCTGTTACCTGATGATCGCGGGGTATGCGTTCTTCTGGATCGCTGCGGCGCCCGGCGGTCTGTGGTCGCGGTGGGAGACCTGGCTGCTGACGGCAACGATTGTGCTCTATGGCCTTCCGTACTGGGTGACGATGTCGCACCCCACGTATCACTTTCCCGTGATCGCTCCACTGGCGCTGATGGGAGTTATGGCGCAACAGCTTGCCGGGCAGGCGGGCGGCGCGCGATGGCGCGGCTGGGCTGCCGTGGCGGTGCTTGTCGCGGTCCAGGTGGAGTGGGCTTTTTACCTGACGAGATCGTAGGTCCCGGTCCTTGCGGACCGGAACCGGTTATGCGGTGACTAGCTCCGGCTTTGCCGCAGCCTTGTCGAACATGTCGCGGATCGATTGCTCGTAGGGGGTGCGGAGGATGCCGTGCTCGGTGATGATGGCGGTGATGTACTTCGCCGGGGTGGCGTCGAAGGCGGGGTTCTGAATGGCGGCACCGTTGGGCGTCATCTGCTTGCCGTTCGAGTGGGTGACCTCGGTGGCGGAGCGCTGCTCTATAGGTATGTCATCACCTGTGGCGGTTTGAAGGTCGATGGTCGAGAGCGGAGCGGCGACGTAGAACGGGATGCCGTGTTCTTTGGCGAGGACGGCGACCGAATAGGTTCCGATCTTGTTGGCGGTGTCGCCGTTGGCGGCGATGCGGTCGGCCCCGACGATGACGGCGTGGATCTTGCCCTGACGCATCAGCGAGCCGGCCATGTTGTCGCAGAGGACGGTGGTGGGGATGTTGTCGTGTAACAGCTCCCACGCGGTGAGACGTGCTCCCTGCAGGTACGGGCGGGTCTCGTCGGCGTAGACGTCGATCTTGTGGCCGCGCTCGACGGCGGCACGGATGACTCCGAGGGCGGTGCCGTAGCCGCAGGTGGCGAGGGCTCCAGCGTTGCAGTGGGTGAGGACGGTGCCTTCCTGCGGGAGCAGCGGTGCACCGTGGGCTCCCATAGCCTTGCAGGCGGCGATGTCTTCGTCGTACATCTGCTGGGCTTCCTTGATGAGCGCGGCCTTGATCTCGGGGATGGGTGTGCCTGCGGTGGCGAGGGCGTTGTACTTGTCGCGCATGCGCTCGATGGCCCAGAAGAGATTGACGGCGGTGGGCCGCGTGGCTGCGAGGGTGTCACCGATGGTGGCCACCTCAGCGTTGAGGGCCTCGATGCTCGTGGCCTTCGACTGGCTGACGCCGAGTGCGACGCCCATGGCGGCGGAGACTCCGATGGCGGGCGCGCCGCGGACGATCATGTCGCGGATGACGGTGGCGACCTGCTGGTAGTCGGTTGCGAGGACGTAGGTCTCCTCGAGGGGAAGCTTGGTTTGGTCGAGGAAGTTAACGCCGTTCGGGAGCCATTCTAGGGTGGGAATCATGTCTTCTCTAGTTTATCCTTCCAGCCGGCCGAAGTATTCATCGCGCTTGCTGGGCGGGAGTTTTGCTCCACACCAAGGGCAGAATTCAAGGGTGATATAGCTGGAACCTCCATCCAGTACGGGGATTCCATATTCATCGAACTTCGAGTTGTAAATGATGGCCGCGCCTTCGCCATCATTTAAGAGCAGGGTCATCCGCTCGCAACAGTGCGTGCTCATTTCACGTCCTTCAACGCCACATGGGCGGCGCGGACGTCGTTGGCGGTGAAGACGGAGTAGAAGGGGGCGTGGGGGGCGGCGGCTTCTATGTTGGCTCGTCCACCTTGTTCACGGTCTACGAGGCAGAGGACTCCGATGACGTTCATGCCGGATTCTTTCGTGGCCTCGATGGCGGTGATGGTGGAGCCTCCGGTGGTGCAGACGTCGTCGACGATGACGACGTGCGCGCCGAGCTTGTGGAAGCCTTCGAGGCGGCGTCCGGTTCCGTGGGTCTTCTCGGCCTTGCGGACGAGGAAGCCGTGGACGACGGGGTCGTGTTTGTGGTGCAGGTGGTGCCAGGCGGAGGCGCTGGCGGTGTTCGAGACGACAGGGTCGGCTCCCATGGTGAGTCCGCCGACGGCCTCGGCCTGGGGGAAGTGCTGGCGGATGAGGTCGTAGAGGAGGAGGCCGGAGAGGCGACCGCCCTCGGCGTGCAGGGTGGTGGTGCGGCAGTCGATGTAGTAGTCGGACTTCTGGCCGCTGGCGAGGGTGAAGTCGCCGAGGCGGAAGGAGTGGGTGGCGATGAGATTGAGGAGGTCAGTTCGGTTGTCGGACATGTCAGCTCTCGATCCTCGGGGCCTCTATAGTTTTTGGTGCAAAATATTCATTCAACAGGAGTTAGTCCTGGACCCCGAACGTAAAATATTGCATTCAGGCAACTTACGAGCAAATTATTGAAAATAAATGGCTTGTACGTCGGGTTCAGGCGATGTCATCCGTTCAAGGTCCTGTGTCCAGTATAGCGGGATGACGTCTTTGAATCGGCACTCACATGTCATTGAATATTAGAGACTTACGCTATATGTCGCTTGACATGTGAATTTGCTGCGATTTGGAGATAAGGGGGCGTCGACTTCCAAAGAATCTCGAGTTTGTCTTCATCCGCTTCAAGGTAAATGGCTTGCCAAGTGGGGAATGGATTTCTCGTGAGATGAAAAAGCTGAAAAAAAGTGGCGCGAAATCGATACAAGTAGCATGATGTCGTGTGGGTAACAGACAGGGTGTAATGTCGCAGTATTTTTCCTCTCCCCCATTCGGCCAATTTTTGGTGCTTCCGCGTTTACGGGCTACGTAAAGATCAAATTCGACAGATTGGCGACGTTTTCCAGGTAACCGGGATTGGTTGGCTTTGCCTGTGGAGAGTTGAAACGCAGTTGGGTCCCGGGCCGCGATTTTCAAAAATTCAGCAGATGAGGTGACCTGTGATGTCTTGCCGGATGATCAGTCCTGCTTTCTGTTTGGTTCTACTCTGCGTTGCGGCTGGATATCCGGCTGCGGGGCAGGGACGAAGCCTCCATATGTCGGATTCCTCGATTCAGGCCTGGAAGGCCAGCGAGGAGATCACGACGGGAGGAGTGATTCGAGAGATCGTTGCGAATCGCTCTACCGGTGCTCCGGCGGGTTTCAACTTCGTTCTTAGCGGTTCGCGGCAGGTCGTCGATGTGAATGCCGGTATGAACCTCGATCCCAAGGTCAGAGAGCAGCTTCGCGCAGGGGAGACGGTTCAGGTGACGGGCTTTATGCGATCGATCAACGGGAAAGACTATCTGCTGGCCCGTGAACTGGTCGTCGGTGGCGAGACGATTACGGTGCGTAGCAGAAATGGTTTTCCGGCTCGCGGGATGAGTGGTGCCGCTACAGCCCAGCCGAGACAGACACAGAGCGACCTGAATGGCGGTGCCCGATGAAGAGCACACAGAATGTTCTTTTCGTGGCTGCGGCGACTCTCGTCTTTGGACTGATTGGGTGTGGAGGTTCGTCCGATCCGACTCCTCCTCCTCCTCCTGCTGCTGCGGTCTCGGTCGCGCTGAGCGCGCAACCGCCTGCTTCTCTGACAGTGAATGCGCAGACTGCCCTGACAGCAAACGTGAGCAATGACAGTGCCAACGCTGGCGTCAGATGGACGGTAACCTGCGGTAGCTCCGCATGTGGCTCGTTCAGCGCTGCATCCACGGCGAGCGGGGCGAGCACGACCTACACTGCGCCTGCTGCGGTTCCAACTTCGAATACTGTGACCGTGACGGCGACCTCGGTAACAGACAGCACGAAGACCGCGTCGGCGACGATTACGATTACCCCGCCTGCGCCTCCTCCGGTGATGGTTTTGATTACCCCCCTGCCACCGTCATCGCTTACAGTGAACGCGAAGACGAGCATCATGGCCATCGTGAGCAATGACAGCGCAAACGGTGGTGTGAAGTGGACGGCGAGCTGCGGCACCTCTGCATGCGGGTCGTTCGGTTCAGCTCAGACTGCGAGCGGAAGTTCAGTCGTCTACACGGCGCCCTCGGCAGTTCCGACGGGAAACACCGTGACAGTCACGGCCACCTCAATAACCGACACTACGAAGTCGGCGTCTGCGACGATCATCATAGCCGCCACTTCGAGCGCCATTCTCAACGACGGCACTTATGTCTATCACGTTGCTGGACAGAACGCGAACGGACCTTGCTTCTTTGCCGGGGCGTTTGTGATTGCGAATGGTGTGATCACGGGCGGGGAGCAGGATTTCTCTGACTCTGTGACCGGATATAGCAATGCAATCAATCAAGCTGGAAGCAGTATTTCAAGCGGCTCCGGAACCAATCTCCAAATCGTGCTTGCGACGAGTAATACGAACATTGGCCCCAATGGCAATGGCGCGATTACGTTGCAAGGTACTAAGGTTTCGAACTCCCGGACGCTGGTTTCTGAATATGACGGGTATGCCACCGGCACGGGATCGATCGATCTGCAAACAAGCGTCGCAGCTCCTGCAGGGGGATATGCATTTCTTATCTCCGGCGTGGGCTTCGATACTACGAAGAATCCTGTTGCCACCATTGCAACTGCAATTGGTGGCGTGCTGAATATCAGCGGGACTACGTTGTCTGCCAGCAACAGCGTCTTCGACTTCAACTTTGGCGGGACTCTTAAAGCAGCGCAGAGCTTTGCGTCGGGTTCGACGAATACTCCGGACTCCTATGGCAGGATGACTTTCACGCTTACGCCGAGCACCGCTTCCGGTGTTGCGGCGATCCTCCTTACCGGCTATGTCGTCGGAACGAACCAGATCCAGCTGATCGAAAGCCAGGCAGATGGCTTGAATTACAACCTTGCAGGCATGGCTTTGGGACAGGGCTCCAATGCGGGTACGTTCACTTCGAACAGTATTACGGGCACTACCTATGTCTATGGAAGTAGCGGCGTGGATTCGAATGGAGTGCTCGATCTTGCGGGTTCCTTCGCCTTTAGCAATGGTACGGTGTCAGGCCCGATGTCGATCAATGATCTTGTGAAGCAAGGAGAGGACACGATTACCGGCGGGAGTTACACGGTTGATGCTACGGGCCGGGTGACGTTGAGCAATGTAACGACTCAATACGCTCCTCTGGGCGGTCCGTATGCATTCGAAATCTATCTGGACGGCAACGGAAATGCGCTGGTGATGGGAGCGGATCTGGTAGAGATCAGTGCGGGTCCGGGTTATCGGCAGACGGTTTCATCACCGGTTTTGGCGGGGACGTACGCTCTTACGAACCAGGGATTCCTGGTCACTGACACCGACAACCCGCCATGGAGTGCGGGAGGCGCAGTCACGGTCACGTCCGGGAGCTACAGCGGATTTACCGACTATAACGACTCGGGCACACCGACGCCGAATGTGAGTCTGACGGGGAGTCTGGACAACTCCAGCGGAATCCTGTCACTGGCGGGCTTCGACGCTGTGGCTTTCACCACGGCAAACGATTTCGTGAGTTATCCGATCGACAACAACAGGGCTGTGTTCATCAGTATCGACCAGTATCTGTTGGGTCTGGGCGCTATGGAAGGTGTGAACCGATAGCTCGCATACTCGTGGAGCCGGTCAGCGGGGCTCTACGAGTATGCAGTTTCTCTAAATGTCAGGAGACCTGACCTGCAGCCCTGGCTCGGTTGAGGAGGAGGGTTCGCTCGCGCTCGTTGCGGGTGAGGGTGGCGGCGCGCTCGAATTCGGTGCGGGCCTCCTGATGACGTCCGAGCTTGAGGAGCAGATCGCCGCGCACGCTGGGGAGCAGATGGTAGCTCTTGAGGGCTGGCTCATCGGTGAGGGCATCGATCAGAGGGAGAGCGACGGCAGGACCTGAGGCCATGGAGACAGCGACAGCGCGGTTGAGCTCGACGATAGGAGAAGGGGTGAGCCGGACGAGCTGAGCGTAGAGGGAAGCAATGCGATGCCAGTCGGTCGCCTCGGCGGTGACGGCGCGGGCGTGGCAGGCGGCGATGGCTGCCTGCAGGGTGTAGGAGCCGATGGGAGAGGAGAGGCGGGCGGAGGTCTGCTGGGCGTGCTCGAGGGCGGCGAGACCGCGTCCGATGAGGATCTGGTCCCAGCGGGCGCGATCCTGATCGAGGAGAAGGATGGGCTCGCCGGAGGGGCCGATGCGGGCGTGGAGGCGGGAGGCCTGGATCTCCATCAGTGCGGCGAGTCCGTGGACCTCGGATTCATCGGGAACAAGTTCGCTGAGGATGCGGCCGAGGCGGAGGGCGTCTTCGCAGAGGGCGGGACGGGTCCAGTCGTCGCCGGCGGTGGCGGAGTAGCCTTCGTTGAAGATGAGGTAGAGGACCTGGAGGACCGAAGCGAGGCGGGAGGTGAACTCGACTCCGCGAGGGAGCTCGAAGGGGATCTTCGCGTCGCTGAGGGTGCGTTTGGCGCGGACGATGCGCTGGGCGACGGTGGGCTCGGAGAGGAGGAAGGCGCGGGCGATCTCGTCGGTGGTGAGGCCACCGAGGAGACGAAGGGTGAGGGCGACGCGGGATTCGGGCGAGAGGATGGGGTGGCAGGAGATGAAGATGAGACGGAGGAGGTCGTCGGCGACGGGGGAGTCGATGGCGGCGTTGATGTCGTCGGGGGTGAGCTGGCGCGTGGCTTCGAGCTCGTAGCCGAGCTGCTGGTGCTTGCGCTCGAGGAGCTTTGAGCGGCGGAGGAGGTCGATGGCGCGGTTTTTGGCGGCAGCCATGAGCCAGGCGGCGGGATTGTCGGGGATGCCGGTCTGGGGCCAGCGCTCGAGCGCGGCGACGAGGGCGTCCTGGGCGAGGTCTTCGGCCAGGCCGACGTCGCGGACGATGCGGGTGAGGGCGGCGATGAGCTTTGCCGACTCGATACGCCAGACGGCGTCGATGGAACGCTGGATGGCGTCGGTGCGCTGGGATTCGGAAGGCATCGGAATGATGACACCACCTTGGATCGAGGTGTGGCAAGCCGGGTGAGGGGAAAGATTTTGAGGTCGGTGTGTAATGAAAGAGCGGGTTGTCCGTCTGCGTTGGGTGAAGGAGGGATTCAGCGATGAGCGAGATGGTAAAGGACCCGGTCTGTGGGATGCAGGTGAAGGTGGAGACCGCGAAGTGGAGGAGCGAACACGCGGGAAAGGGCTGGTATTTCTGCTGCGAGGGGTGCAGGAAGAAGTTTGAGGCCGAGCCGGGGAGGTATGACGGCTCGCGGCTGGAGGGGGAAGCGGAGGGATTGGTTGCGATTGGGGGGATGAGTCCGGCTAAGGCTGCGGGGAGCTGCTGCGGTGGAACTGGTCTTCCAGCGGTGACGAAGCCTGTGGCGCATGGGAGTGGAGGATATACGTGTCCGATGCACCCGGAGGTGATGTCGGACAAGATGGCGGCGTGTCCAAAGTGTGGAATGGCGCTGGAGGCGGTGGCGCCTGCGATGGCTCGGGTGGAGTACACGTGCCCGATGCATCCGGAGATTATGAAGGATGGGCCGGGAAGCTGCCCGATCTGCGGGATGGCGCTGGAGCCGCGAGAGGTGATGGCGGACCAGGAGAATCCTGAGCTGAAGAGCATGACGCTGCGGTTCTGGGTGGGAGTGGCGCTGACGCTCCCGCTGCTGGCGGTGATGGTGATGGAGATGTGGCCGGGGCATCCGTTTATGGGGCTCGTGATGAGCACCTGGATGGGGTGGGCGCAGATGGCGTTGGCGAGCCCGGTAGTGCTGTGGTGTGGGTGGCCGTTCTTTGAGCGGGGCTGGGCGTCGGTGGTGCACCGCAGCCTGAATATGTTCACGCTGATTGCGATGGGAACGGGTGCCGCCTATCTGTACAGCGTGGCGGCTGTGGTCGCGCCGGGAGTCTTTCCGGGCTCGTTTCGCGGGCACGGCGGCGAGGTGGGGCTGTACTTTGAAGCGGCGGCGGTAATCACGGTGCTGGTGCTGCTGGGGCAGGTGCTGGAGCTTCGGGCTCGGGACAAGACGGGCGAGGCGATACGGGCGCTGCTGGGGCTGGCTCCCAAGACGGCGCGGAGGATCGCGGCAGATGGGACGGAGAGAGATGTTCCGCTGAGCGAGATTGTGGTGGGCGACAGGCTGCGCGTGCGGCCGGGCGAGAAGGTTCCGGTGGACGGCGTGGTGGAGGACGGCCGGAGCGCGGTGGATGAGTCGATGGTGACGGGTGAGCCGGTTCCGGTGGAGAAGACGAAGGGCGAGCAGGTCGTTGGCGGGACCATCAACGGGACCGGGACGCTGGTGATGCGGGCGGAGCGTGTGGGCGCGGATACGCTGCTGGCGCAGATCGTGAAGATGGTGAGCGAGGCGCAGCGGTCCAGGGCGCCGATTCAGCGGCTGGCGGATCAGGTGGCATCGTACTTTGTACCGGCGGTGCTGGCGGCGGCGGCGATTGCGGCGATTGTGTGGGCGGTGTGGGGTCCGGAGCCGAGGCTGGCGCATGCGCTGGTGATTGCGGTGTCGGTGCTGCTGATTGCTTGTCCGTGTGCGTTGGGGCTGGCGACGCCGATGTCGATCATGGTGGCGACGGGACGCGGCGCGCATGAGGGCGTCCTGGTGCGGAATGCGGAGGCGCTGGAGACGCTGGAGAAGGTCGACACGCTGGTGGTGGATAAGACAGGAACCCTGACGGAAGGGAAGCCGCGCGTAACGGAGGTGATTGCGGCGGAAGGCGTGAGCGAAGGCGATCTGCTGCGGGCTGTGGCGAGCCTGGAGCGGGCGAGTGAGCATCCGCTGGCGGCGGCGATTGTTGCCGGCGCGGAGGGGCGTGGAGTTGCGTTGGGCGCGGTGAAGGAGTTTGTGTCCGTGACGGGGAAGGGGGTGACGGGCGTGATCGATGGTTGGTGTGTCGCTGTGGGGAATGTGGCTTTGATGCGGGAGGAGAGGGTCGACGCGAGTGCGATGGCGCAGAGGGCTGAGGCGCTGCGACGCGACGGACGGACGGTGATGCTGGTCGCTATCGATGGGAAGGCCGCGGGGTTGATTGCTGTGGCCGATCCGGTGAAGGGCTCGTCGCCGGAGGTAATCGATGCACTGAGGAAGAGCGGGCTGAGGGTGATGATGGTGACCGGGGACAATCGCACGACGGCTGCCGCAGTAGCCGAAAAATTGGGAATCGAGTTTGAGGCGGAGGTTTCGCCGGAAGGGAAGGCCGAGGTGGTGCGCCGGCTGCAGAAGGAAGGAAAGATTGTCGCGATGGCTGGCGATGGGGTGAACGATGCGCCGGCGCTGGCCGCGGCTCAGGTAGGGATTGCTATGGGGACTGGCACGGACGTAGCGATGGCAGCGGGTGGCATCACGCTGGTAAGCGGAGATCTTCGTGGATTGCTGCGGGCCAGGCGACTGAGTGAGAAGACGATGAAGAATATCCGGCAGAACCTGTTCTTCGCGTTCGTCTATAACGCTGCCGGTGTGCCGCTGGCGGCAGGCGTGCTGTATCCGCTGGTCGGGTGGCTGCTGAGCCCGATGGTGGCGGCTGCGGCGATGAGCTTCAGCTCGGTCTCGGTGATTGCGAATGCTTTGCGGTTGAGGACCGCGAAGCTGTAGAAGACGCAGATCCCTCCACTTCGCTTCGCTCCGGTCGGGATGACACTACAAAAAAAGGTGTGGCTTTATTACGGGTGCATAGAATTACGGATGCAGAGGATGACGGGAGTTCGAAACGAAGGCGGGTACCAGTAGCAGAGCGGTGAAAACGAGAATGCGGTTCAGAAGGTGGAGCTCGGAACCGCATTTTTTGCTCTCGTCTGGAGGATCAGGAGTTGAGACCCATGCCGGCGATGACTCCGCGCATGTAGGCAAAGCTCTTGATCACGCCGGGCATGGGATCGTCGGCCTTGATTTCGTACTCGAGGTCGACATTGCCTTTGTAGCCGATATCGACGAGTGCGCGGAAGATGCCGGGGACGGGCATGATGCCATCGCCGACTTCAACCTGGCTCTCCTTGACTTTGCCGTCGGCCAGATCCTTTATGTGGATGTCGAAGACTCGAGGGCCTACCTTTTTGATGGCCGCGACGGGATCGGTTCCGGTGCGCATGGTGTGTCCAACGTCGATGCAGCAGCCGATGCGGGGGTCCATGGTTTTGACGACCGCGAGTATATCGAGAGGCGAAGGCCACTGTTTGTCTTCGGTGCCGTGGTTGTGAATGGCGAGCTTGATGTCGTACTCCTTCACGAACTTCTCGACGCGGGGAAGGACCTCGCGAGTGGGAGCTCCGACGATGATGGGAATTCCGGCGGCTTTTACATACTCGAACTTGGAGCGGATGTCGTCGTCGTCGTCTTTCGTGAAGTAGATGGTGCCGGCGGCGGTGAGGGTCATTCCGGCGGCGCGGTACTCGGCGGCACGCGCGGCGACCTGATCGGCGGGAGTCATGGGGAGGTGCACGTCCTTGAGGTTGAGGTAGGGCGTCTTGAGCTCCTTCATGAACTCGATGAGGTGAGCCTGATCGAATTTGCGAAAGGTGTAGCTGGCAATGCCGAGCCGAATAGGGGAAGTGGAAGAAGCCGGCGCGGCGAAGGAAAAGGCAGAGTTGGAGAGAAGCGAGGAGGCGGCAAGCATGGTTCCGCCACCGAGAAGGCTGCGACGCGAGAAGTTTGGCTTCATGCACGGCATAGTAGCTGCCCACGCATGTGGTCGTCCAGTTCGATTAATTTTCCTTATGAAAGAAACAATTCGTGCGCGATAGGTCTGCAGCGTGGATGCCAACGCGCCTGGAAGAATCTTATACGCGAAAAAGCCCCCGGATTTTGGGGGCTTTTCGCACGATTCGCTGGTTCTGGAATCGCCGATCAGAGCTCGAGGCGGGAGTCATCGATGGCAAGGCGAACGTTACCGTCCGACTTGGTCAGCCGGCGGACCGCCTCCATCTTGTCCACGTTGGCCTTGAGCATCACAACGGCTATGGGGATGGACTTTCCGGCGGATTTGATGGTGCGGATGGCGGTGTCGCGATCGATGTTGCAGACCTTCATCAGCACGCGAATGCCGCGCTCTACGAGCTTGGCGTTCTTCATGTGCACGTTGACCATCAGGTTGTCGTACACATAGCCGAGCCGCGTCATAGCGCCGGTGGTGATCATATTGAGGATCATCTTCTGGGCTGAGGCGGACTTCATTCGCGTGGAACCGGAGAGTGCCTCGGCGCCGACCTCGGCAACGATGGTGGTATCGGCGACCTCGGAGAGGGCTGTGTTGATGTTGCAGGTGACGGCTGCCGTCTTGGCGCCACGGGCGCGAGCATATTCGACAGCACCGACGACATAAGGAGTGCGGCCGGAGGCTGAGATACCGATGACGATGTCTTTGCGGGTGGGACGACGCCGCGCGATGTCGCGCTGTCCCAGCTCAGGGGAATCTTCGTTGACATCGGAGGCAGAGGCGAGAGCCTTGGGACCACCGGCCATGATGTATTGCACCTGTGCAGGCGCGGTTGAGAACGTGGGGGGGCACTCGGAGGCATCGAGCGAAGCGATGCGGCCCGACGAGCCGGCTCCGACATAGATTAACCGACCGCCATCGCGCAAGGAACGCGCCACAGTATCGATCACGACGGCAATTTCGGGCAACGCTTTCTTAACAGCGGCCGCGACCTTGGCGTCTTCGTGATTGATGATGCGGGCAATCTCGAGTGCGGATTTGGTGTCAAGCCCCTCAGAGGCTGTATTAGAAGTCTCTGTGACAAGTCCGAGGAATTCATCGGGGCTGTTGGGGACGGATTTTGATGACTGGGCCGGTTCGAGCATGGTAAGGGTTGCCATAAGATGACCTGCTACGAAAGGGTGCTGCTCTTTTCTACACGATTCTAGTCCTAATGTTGGTTAGATGCGTACACAAAGGTTCACGTTTGATACATAGGTCATCGATATCCGGATGATTTTTATTAGATCTGTTTCGCGAGATGTGATAGACGCATGGGAAGTCCGCAATCTTTTGCGCTAAGAAGCTCTCGAAATCGGCTGTGTGTTTGTAAGATGCAGATTATGACCCACAGTTTTCTTCGCTCCGTGACTACCGCAGGTGTGCTTGTTTTTGCGATGGGGGGACCGCGGTTGAAGGCGCAGACTCCTGCTGCTCGGTCGGCTAACGCCGACAGAGCGATGGATCAAGTACTGCAACAGAAAATAGAGGCCATCGCAGCGACGCATAAAGGCCACGTCACCCTGTACGCAACCCAGTTGAACACGGGGAAGACGGTGGCGCTGGATGCGGACAGGCAGGTGCAGACCGCGTCGGTGATCAAACTGACCATTTTGTTTGAGGCGATGGAGCAGGTTCGCGACGGGAAGGCTCATTGGGAGGAGAAGCTGACTCTCGACAAGGCGAATGCAGTGACCGGGTCAGGGGTCCTGACATTTTTTGACACGTCGTTGACAATTACGCTCAAAGACGTGCTCACGATGATGGTGATCGTCAGCGACAATACAGCGACGAACCTGGCGATCGACCGCTTTGGTGCGAGTGCGGTTAATGCGCGGATCGCGTGGCTGGGACTGAAGGATACGCACCTCTACAAGAAGATCGGCAAGCCGGCGACGGAGCCGATGCCTGCAGATCAGCCGCAGTTCGGGCTGGGGAAGACGACGGCGCATGAGATGGAGATGGTGATGGAGCGGATTGGCCGGTGCCAGTTGGCCGGGCCCGGAGAAGAAGCTCAGCCGGGAGATACGGCGATCTGCCAGACGGCCCTGTCGATGCTGCGCAACCAGTTCTACCGCAATACGATACCGCGATACCTGGAGAAGCTGGATTCGAGCGAGAGCGGGTCGGGAATTGCCAGCAAGACGGGAAGCCTGAACGCGGTACGGAACGATGTTGCGATTGTTGTGGGCAAGAGTGGGCCGATGGTGGTATCGATCTTTACGTACGGCAACGACGACAAAAGCTGGACTGCGGATAACGAGGCTGAGATGATGATTGCAAGGCTGGCAAAGGAGATTGTTGAATCCTGGTCGCCTGCGGGACTGGACGGCAAGGGCCTGATTCCCGGCCTGGGTCTCGGTGCCGGATCGAACGATGGTACGTCTAAATGACAGGTGAAGACAGCAAGACGGTGCAGGTGGACGAGCAAACGGGCCAGGATCCGCAGACGGATTTCTCTGGGGAGACGGCGGAAAACCAACCGATGACGCGACGGAGCAGCGGGATCAGTTCGTGGCTACGGGATCTGGTGATCTCCGTGTCGGTGTCGGCGTTCATCATCATCTTTCTATATCAGCCGGTCCGTGTAGAGGGTACGAGCATGTTGCCTGTGCTCGAGGACCAGGACAGGCTGTTCGTCAACAAGCTGGCGTATCGCGTGGGCGAGGTCCATCGCGGAGATGTGGTGGTCTTCCTGTATCCGCACGATCATCAGAAGAGCTATATCAAACGGGTGATCGCTCTGCCCGGCGACGATCTGAAGATCGATCATGGCCGTGTCTTCGTGAACGGCAGAGAGCTGGTGGAGAGGTACGTTCCGCCACGGTTTGAGGACGGCCGCTCCCTGCCGGAGTCGATTGTGCCGGACCATGAGTACTTCGTGATGGGAGATCATCGGTCGATCTCGAGCGACAGCCGGGACTTCGGCCCGGTGGATCGCGACCTGATCTATGGCAAGGCCGCGTTTGTCTATTGGCCGATGGAGCAGGTTGGGGTCGTTCACTAAAGACGAATCAAGATAGAGTGAGCCGCGCAGCGTTAGCCGCGCGGCATTTTGTGTTTAATGCGCCGTGGCGTTGGCGATGATCTGAGAGAAGGAAGTGGGTTCGAGGCTGGCTCCACCGACAAGGGCTCCATCGATGTCGTCAAGACAGCAGAGGGAGCGGGCGTTGTCGGGCTTGACGGAGCCTCCGTAGAGGATGCGGGTAGCGTTGGCGACATCTGAGCCGGCGATAGAAGCGATCTTCGTACGGATGATCTTGTGGGCGTCTTCGGCTATCTCGGGTGTGGCGGTGCGGCCGGTGCCGATGGCCCAGACGGGCTCGTAGGCAATGACCAGAGGAGCGAGCGCGGCGGCATCGATGCCTTCGAGGGCGACGGAGACCTGGAGATTGAGGACGTCGGCGGTGAGGTTTTGTTCGCGCTCGTTGAGATGCTCGCCTACGCAGACGATAGGGACGAGGCCGTGTGCGAGGGCGGACTTGAGCTTGAGGTTGACGGTGGTGTCGGTCTCGTTGAAGTACTGTCGGCGCTCGGAGTGTCCGATGAGGACGTGCGTGGCTCCGATAGCTGTGAGCATGGTGGGCGAGGTCTCGCCGGTGTAGGCTCCCTCGTTGAGCCAGTGCATGGTCTGGGCGCCGACGCAGACGGACTTACCGCGTGCGGCATCGACGAGTGCGGTAAGCGACGTCATCGCGGGGCAGAGGACGATTTCGGCGGTTTCGATGTTTTTGACCAGCGGAAAGAAGCTGGTCAGGAAGGCCGTGGACTCGGTGGGCGTCTTGTACATCTTCCAGTTGGCGGCGATGAGGAGTTTGCGCATGTGAGGGATCAGTATTCCTCCAGCAGGATCTAAGGTTCAACAACGTAATTGCGAATGCTGAGATTCTTCCCCTTCGACTCGCTTTGCTTGCTCAGGGTCAGAATGACGCACATTACTTATCGGTCAGTGCGGCTACACCGGGCAGGGTTTTGCCTTCGAGGAACTCGAGGGAGGCTCCTCCGCCGGTGGAGATGTGGCTGATCTTGTCGGCTACACCGGACTTCTGAACTGCGGCCACGGAGTCGCCTCCGCCGACGATGCTGGTGGCGTCACGGTTGGCCGCGACAGCCTTGGCGATGGCGTTGGTGCCTTTGGCGAAGGCGGGCATCTCGAAGACTCCCATGGGGCCGTTCCAGACGATGGTGATGGCGTCGGCAATCTCCTTTGTGAAGAGCTCGATCGACGCGGGACCGATGTCGAGGCCCATC
This sequence comes from Edaphobacter modestus, assembly GCF_004217555.1. Taxonomy (GTDB): domain Bacteria; phylum Acidobacteriota; class Terriglobia; order Terriglobales; family Acidobacteriaceae; genus Edaphobacter; species Edaphobacter modestus. Next base: position 1,966,716 of record NZ_SHKW01000001.1, on the reverse strand, counting down.
CAGTCGGCGGGGAAGGGGCCGTCGCCTGAGAAGGTCTGGGTCTTGGCGTCGGCGGCGAACTTGTCCGCGAGGACGTGGTCGATGGGCAGCAGGAGACTGACGCCCTTCTTTGCGGCTTTGTCGAGCGCCGCCTTTGCTACGTCGATCTTGTCGGTCTCGACGAGGGATTTGCCTGTCGTCTGGCCCTTCGCGTTGAGGAAGGTGTAGGCCATGCCTCCACCGATGATCAGCGAGGTCGCACGGTCGAGCAGGCTATCGATGACGTCGATCTTGTCGGAGACCTTTGCGCCTCCGATGATCGCCACGAAGGGCTTGATGGGATCGGAGACGGCCTTACTGAGGTAGGCGAGCTCCTTTTCCATCAGGAGGCCCGCGGCAGAGACGGGAACGAAGTGTGTGATGCCTTCGGTGGAGGCGTGGGCGCGATGTGCGCTTCCAAACGCGTCGTTGATGTAGATGTCACAGAGAGAGGCGAGCTGTTGGGCGAAGGCTGGATCGTTCTTCTCTTCCTCAGCATGGAAGCGGAGGTTTTCGAGCAACAGGGGCTGGCCAGGCTCGAGGTTGCCGACCAGCTCGGTGGCGATCTCGCCAACGCAGTCTGGGGAGAAGGCAACGTTTTCATCGTCATTGATGACGTGGTCGAGCAGCTCGCGAAGGCGATCGACGACGGGACGAAGGCTCATGGAAGGGACGACCATGCCTTTGGGGCGGCCGAGGTGAGAACAGAGAATGACGCGGGCCTTGCGACGGAGGGCGTACTCGATGGTGGGAATGGTCTCGCGGATGCGAGTGTCGTCGGTGATGCGCGCCGCGCTGTCTGAGCCGTCGACCGACAGAGGAACGTTGAAGTCGACGCGGATGAGGACGCGTTTGTTGGTGAGATCCAGATCGCGGATAGACAGCTTCGACATTTGGCTTCCTTTTCTACAGATGTTCGGTGCAGCTCGAGCTAGAGAATGTCTTTCGACATTCCATCATATCGGTTCGACGTAATCTTGTTGGTGAAGTTAGGAGGGCCTGGATGGAAGGTATCGCCGCGCGATGAGAGCTATGGGGATTCCGACGCACAGGATAAGAGCGGCGACACCGTTGATCAAGGGAACCAGTGGCGGGAGCGGACGAAGACCGACGTGAGACAGGGGAAGGACGATGTAGTTCATGACGAGGTAAACGGCGATTCCATACAGGGTTCCGTAGAGCCATGGATGCCGCGAGAGCGGAAGTCTGGTGCTGGCCAGCAGATAGATCGCCGCGACCGTGGTGGCGATGAAGAAATGTATCAGTAGACCGAGCAGGGCAGAGCGTGCGCCCAGGGAGAAGGCCGCACGGCCAATGAGGCCGAAGGCGATGCCTTGCAGAATGCGCTCGGCGGAGACGCCGCGAAGACCGTAGAAGAGAATGGCGTCCGCAATATCAAGTGTGCCAGCGAGAAGACCCGCTCCGGCGATGACCTTGGCGAGACTCGGGCGCATGACAGCGACGGTTGACATGGCGTCTCGATTGTAGCGAGGTCAGTCGCGTTGATGGAACGAATTTATTCGGGGATGAAGGCGTCGGCCTCGATCTCGATACGCCAGCGAGGGTCGAGCAGTTCTTTGACGACGACCATGGTGGCGGCGGGGCGGATGAGGGAGAAGAACTTGCCGTGGACGCGCCCTACGGTCTCCCAGTCCTCGGTGCGGGTGAGGAACATGCGGGTGCGGTAGACGTGCTCGATGGATGAGCCCGCGTTCTTGAGCGCGGCGGCGATGAGGGTGAGGCACTGGTCGGTCTGCTGGGCGACGTCGAGATCGTCTGCGCCGACCGGACCGGTCCCCGAGACGTAGACCTGATTGCCGAGGCGAACGGCGCGCGAAAAGCCAATGATGGGCTCGTAAGGGCTACTGCCGGGAATGTTCGTGCGGGTCATGGGAGGATTGTAATGGCCCGAGTATGATCGGCTGCATCAGCAACGACAAAAGGGAGAGACTGGTAGTGTGTTTTTCAGCAACGGCGAACTTTGTGGGCAGTGGTGTTCTGGGATCGATCGGCGTAGTTACGCTATCGCGTGTAAAGCATAAGCGGGAATTGCTGTTTGCGTCTCTGCCGACCTTGTTTGCGTTGCACCAGTTTATGGAGGGCTTCGTCTGGCTGGGGCTGGACGGGTCTATGTCGCCAAAGGTGGCACATGATGCCGGTGCGGCGTTTGTGCTGTATGCGCAGGGCCTCTTGCCGTTCCTGATTCCGTTGAGCGTCGTGCTGTTTGAGCCTACGGTGGCGCGGCGAAGGAAGATGCTGCCGTTCGCAGCGTTAGGCCTGGGGCTGACGTTGTTTATGTTGTGGGGGCTTACGGCGTATCCGTTGCAGGTGTACGCGGAACACAACAGCATTGTCTATGTGAATGAGGCGACCAACCAGACGTGGGCGGCGCTGTTGTATGTGATCGCGACGTGCGGGTCGCTGTTTTTTTCGGGTATTGGGGATATGGTGATCTTCGGTGGAGCAAACCTGGCGATTTTGCTGATTACTATGGCGGTGAAGCGGTATGCGTTTACTTCGGTGTGGTGCGCTTATGCAGCGGTAGCCAGCATCATCATCTGCGTCTATTTTCTGAGGAGTGGCAAGCATCGGCCTTATTCGTACTCAGAAGCGATGTGAGCGGAATGGACCACATGGACGGAGGATCTGGTGCCAGCAATCTTCAACTTGATGTGACGCTTTTCACAGCATCCGTCGGAAGCATCGCTGCCTGTCCATGATGTGTTCCGGCGTTGTCGATCAATTGCCAGACCGTTGCGTTCTCTATACGGAAGCGCCTCCCGTCTTTTGTGATGCGAATGCCGGAGTATCCCGAGACGAAACCGTCGCGTTGGACGCGTTCGAGAAAGCGCTGCCGTTCGTCGCGCTCCGGTGCCTCGGCTGAGAGACGAGACGGCAGTGCCGTCAGTTCGTCCCATGTGTATCCAAACAGTGACTGCGCGGTCTGGTTGCCGTAGAGGAAGACCGGGTCAGTCGCAGTGTTGTGGGCAAGAAGACCAAAGGGGGCGGTCTTATAGAGCCATTCGGGTGCGCGTGACTCCTCGATCTCATCGGGTATCAGAGAGAGCCGGGTAAGGCGGTGGTAGCTATCCCTAAGGAGGCGAAAGAAGGAAAGGTCGGAACGCAAATCGATTGAAGCCATACAAAAATACTGAGAGGTTGCAGCGAATTCTCTGGATCATCGTCCGGACGGCTCAAGCGCAGGCTGAGCCGCCCCCGGACGATGATTGATTGCTGTTGGAGCGAGGTGCTCTGCTCCTGTTACAGACCCTTCTTCACGAGGAAGAGGATGAGGTCCTTGACGCGGTTGGAGTAGCCCCACTCGTTGTCGTACCAGCTGATCACCTTGCCGGTGTTGCCGACGACCTTGGTCAGCTTGGAATCGACGATGGAGGAGAGTGCGTTGCCCTTGAAGTCGGAGCTGACGAGCTCTTCGTCGGTGTAGCCGAGGTAGGGCTTCAGCTCTCCGTCCGATGCGGCCTTCAGGGCAGCGTTGATGCTCTTGACGTCGATGGGCTTCTCGGAGACAAAGGTGAGGTCGACAACCGAGACGTTGGGTGTCGGGACACGGATGGCGAAGCCGTCGAGCTTGCCGTCCATCTCGGGGATGACGAGCTTGAGGGCCTTGGCGGCTCCGGTGCTCGACGGAATCATGGAAAGCGCTGCGGCACGGGCGCGGCGAAGGTCCTTGTGCGGCGTGTCGAGGATGACCTGATCGTTGGTATAGCTGTGGATCGTTGTCATGATGCCCGACTGGATGCCGAAGGCGTTGTGCAGCACCTTGACGACGGGCGCGAGGCAGTTGGTGGTGCAGCTGGCGTTGGAGATGACGTTGTGCTTCGACGCGTCGTACTTGCCCTCGTTGACGCCGAGAACGAGGGTGATGTCTTCGTTGGTGGCGGGGGCGGAGATGATGACCTTCTTCACGGTCGAGCCGAGGTGGGCCTTTGCCTTTTCGGCATCGGTGAAGAAGCCGGTGGACTCGACGACGATCTGGGCTCCGACGGAGGCCCAGTCAAGCTTGGCGGGGTCGCGCTCGGCGAAGACTTTGATCTTCTTGCCGTCTACGGTGATGGAGTCGGCGTCGGCGGAGATCTCCTGCTTGAGATTGCCAAGGATGGAATCGTACTTCAGCAGGTGCGCGAGCGTGGCCGGCGTGGTCAGGTCGTTGACGGCGACAAACTCGATGTCAGGGTTTCCGAGAGCGCTGCGGAATACATTGCGCCCGATTCGGCCGAAGCCGTTGATGCCTACCTTTACAGCCATGTTTTCGGTTGCTCCTGTCGTTGATGCTGGGTGTTTGTTTACGCGTTTTATCTATTGTAGAACGCCCAAAACGCGCATATCCAGAACGCGGGAAAGGCGCGTGCGCCATCAGCACCGGATGCTATCACTGGATCGGGGGGCGCCGCAAAAATCCACAGGAATGCGGCGGTTTCAGGGGCGCCCTTGGATCGGGCGGAATTTCGCGGTTTCTGTCGCATTGCCCAATCCCGACAGAAAGCCGGCGATGCGGGATGATGGACTGCAATGCCGAATCGGGAGCGAGTTCGGGTGTCACAACAGGTTCGTTGATTTGCGAGCGGCTTTGGCCGTGTGTTACAAGCGACGTATGCGCGATCTGCGCGAATGGATAATCGAAAAGATGAGACGACGCCCAAGACGTGGACCGAATGAGTCGGAGTCCACGGGCAAGAGCGGACAGGAACTGCCCGCAAATCAACAGGCACCTTTGAGGCCCTCGTATCCGGATCCGACTCCGGTACAAGCGAGTGATTCGGAACCGCCGCCACAGCAGGTGGTGGAGGAGCCCGAAGCTGTCGCTCCGGCTGAGTTGGCTGAACCGTTCGTGCCTGCCACTCCGGAACAGAAGGTCGTGGTGGAGGTGCAGCCGGATTCGGTTGCGGTTGCACCGCCCGAGCAACCGGCTGTGAAGTCGCCGAAGGGGTATGTGGTGTTGACGATCGGTCTTCCGGGTTCAGGCAAGACGACCTGGTACAAACGCCGTGGCGTAACCCCGCTTTCGAGCGATCTGCTGCGAACGATCCTGTTCGATGACATTACGGAGCAGCGTTACCAGGGACTGGTGTTTTCCACGCTGCGGAGCCTGCTACGCGCACGGTTGATCGCCAAGATGCCATGGAACTATGTGGATGCGACCAACCTCTCGCCGCATGAGCGCAGGCAGTGGATCCGGATGGCGAAGAGCTTCGGCTACGAGGTTCAGGCCGTGTTCTTCGACGTTCCGCTGGCCGTATGCATGGAACGCAACAGCAAACGCGACCGCTCTGTCTCCGACGAGGTGATGCAGAAGATGGCGGAGCGTCTGCGTGCACCGACCTTCAAGGAAGGCTTCGACAAGATCACGATCGTTCGCGTGAAAGGGCAGCCCGGAACTACCGGCGAGCCTGCTGCGGTTGGATCGCCGGCCGCCGTGGACTCGGACCCGGAGGCCGCGCAGTAGCCGGAATGGACGCGGTAAAGTAGACAACATGCCCACGGCCGGCGTTGAGTTCGCGAAGGTGAGCTACACGCCGGCAGGTGGGCAGTTTATTTTGCGGGACATCTCTATCTCGCTTGCCGCCGGGAGCACGACCGCGCTACTGGGACGGAGTGGATCGGGCAAGACCACGCTGTTGCGGACGGTGAACGGCCTGGTGCGGCCGACTTCCGGTGGGGTGACGGTGAATGGGCAAAGCGTCAGTGCTATTCGAAGCGCCGCGGATCTTGTTGCCTTGCGGAGAGGCATCGGCTATGTGATCCAGGAGACGGGGCTGTTTCCTCACATGAGTATCGAGCGCAACGCCGGCCTGGGGCTGGAACTTGCGGGCAGGTCGAGTGAGGATCGAAGAGCTCGGGCGAGGGAAGTGATCGAACAGGTTGGGCTGGACTTCGAAGGGCTGCACGAGCGCTTGCCCTGGCAGCTTTCAGGCGGCCAACGACAAAGGGTGGGGTTTGCCCGCGCTCTGGCGCTTGATCCGGCTGTACTTCTGATGGACGAGCCGTTCGGCGCGCTCGATCCCCTGACGCGGGGAGAGATGCAGACGATGCTCAAGGGACTGTTGGAGCGAATGGGGAAGACGGTTCTCCTGGTCACTCACGATCTGGATGAGGCGCTCTTCCTGGCTGACCGCGTCGTGATTCTGTCCAAAGGAGGGGTCGTAGCGGACCTACTTTCTGGCGACGTTGCCAGATCTCAAAACCCTCATGTAAAAGATTATGTTTCCGCCGTACACCGTATGGTGGGAAGATGATGGATCTCCTGCGGCAGCACGGCTGGGAGATCGCGCGACTGACGTTTGAGCACCTGTGGCTGACCATGAGCGCGATGCTCTTTGCGGTTCTCATCGGGCTTCCGCTTGGAGTTCTGCTGACCCGAAGACGCCGCTGGGCCCACCCTGTGATCGGGTTTGCGAATGTGATCCAGACGGTTCCGAGCCTGGCGCTCTTCGGCCTGTTGCTGCCCGTACCTTGGCTGGGAGAGAACGCCGCCCGGCTGGCGATCGTTGCCCTGACCGGATACGCGCTGCTGCCGATCCTTCGGAATACGTATGCCGGCATCGAGAGTGTAAGCCCGGAGTTGACCGGCGTTGCCGACGCGATGGGGATGACAGGGTGGCAGCGCCTAAGGAAAGTCGAGCTGCCGATTGCGGCGAGCGTCATTCTGGCCGGCGTGCGGACGGCGACGGTGATCTGCGTCGGGGTGGCGACGATTGCGGCTGCAATCGGGGCGGGAGGTCTGGGTGAGCTGATCTTCCGCGGCGTGGCGAGCGTGGACAACGGCCTGGTGCTGGCCGGTGCTATTCCTGCCGCCCTGCTGGCCCTGATCGCGGACGCGGGTCTGGGATGGGTGGAAAAGAAGCTTGCGGTGCGGCAGTCATGACGGAACGGCTTGCGAGAGCGCATACCGCAGTCGCTTCGCGGTTTTTGAACGGAAGCTTGATCTGTCTTTTGTTGTTTTGCATGGCCTGCGCCCCGCCCCGGTCGTCCCGGGTGACGATTGGGGCCAAAAATTTTACCGAGCAGGTGGTGCTGGGCGAGCTGCTGGCGCAGGAGATCGAAGCGGTAACCGGTAAAGGGGTGGAAAGAAGGTTTTACCTTGCGGGAAGTTATATCTGTCAGCAGGCACTGGTGAGCGGCCGCATCGATGGTTATGTCGAGTACACCGGAACGGCGCTCACCGCGATCCTGAAGCAGCCGCTGCCGCCGGTAGGGCAACGCGACGAGGCGCGAGTCTTCGAGACGGTACGGCGTCTGTACGCGCAGCGTTATCATGTCCGTGTTGAACCGGGGCTGGGATTCGAGAATACGTTCGCCATGGTGGTTCGTGGCGACGAGGCACAACGGTTCGGGCTGAAGACGATATCGGATGCGGTTCCGCACGCCAACACGATGAGGCTGGGCGTGGGGTATGAGTTCGAAGAGCGGCCGGACGGATTGCGCGGGCTTGAGGCGGCCTATGGGCTGAAGTTCGGCGACGAGCCGCGAACGATGGATCTGGGCCTGCTGTATCGGGCGCTCTCGTCGGCTCAGGTGGATATGGTTGCGGGGAACTCGACCGATGGACCAATCCGAGCGTTGCGACTGGTTGCTCTGGAGGATGACAAGCACTACTTCCCACCGTACGAGGCGGTTCCTTTGATCCGGGAGGATTCGCTGCAACGGCATCCAGGGATTCAGACCGCGATGGATCGGCTCGCAGGAAAGCTGACTGAAAATGAGGTTCGCGGAATGAACGATGCCGTGGATGGACAGCACAGGGATGTGGCTGACGTGGTGCGCGAGTTTCGGAGAAGCAAAGGGCTTTGAGGGAAGCCGACGGGCGCTCCGAATTTGAGTGAACGGATCGGAGTGTGGTCTCGGTCCGGGAGGTTCAGACTTGCCTCAATGGTCAACAGACCACGAGGTGGTGAGATGGCTGAGATTCGAGTGATTGCGTTGCCGACAGAGACGGCGAAAAAGGTGCTGGAGACGAAGAGCTCGCCGGGCTATGGACATCCGGCCCATACCGAGATTGCGCGAGGACATGGTCCCTGCAGACACTGCCTGAGACCGTTTCGAGTTGGCGAGGAGAAGAGGACCCTGTTTACGTGCAATCCGTTTTATAGGCTGGCTCCGGTGCCCGCGCCGGGCCCGGTGTTTATTCATGCGGAGCTGTGCCAGCGGTTCGATGAGGAGTCTGGTTATCCGGCGGAGCTGGTGCCTTATCCGGTGGTGCTGGATGGATACGATGGGGAACAGAGGCTGGTGACGGAACGGAGAGCGGCTGCTGGTGATCAGGAGGGGGTGATCGCCAGGATCTTTGAGGATGCTTCGATACGGTATGTGCTGGTACGGGATGGCGAGGCGGGATGCTTCGACTTCCGCGTAGAGAGGATGGAGGTGTCTTGATGGCAGGCGAGAGAGTTGAGCCCTGGCTTCGGGGGACGCGGAGTGAGGTGGATGCCGTGCGACGCGGGGTGCTGCACGCGCTGGAACTGGCAGCTGAGGACGTTGCGCGGTGGTGTGATGAATTGAATGGTGAGGAGATGGAAGCCCGTCCCCTGGGGCTTCCTTCGGTGGGATTGCAGTTGCGGCATGTCGCGCGTTCGCTCGATCGGCTGTTGACCTATGCCGATGGCCAGCAGCTCACGCCGCGCCAGTTGAAGCTGTTGAAGACGGAAGAAGAGTTCGTGGATCGCGAAGCGACCCTGATGGAGTTTGCCGAGGCGATTGAAGTTTCGATCAGGCGCGTGCTCGCTTTCTCGGACAGGAGCTACGACCAGCCGCGGGGGGTGGGAAGAAAGAAGCTACCGACTACCGTCGGCGGGCTGCTGGTGCACTGCGCGGACCACACGCAGCGCCACGTCGGGCAGGCCATCACAACTGCAAAAGTTGTGATGGAGCTTCGCGCGAAGTAGCCGATCACTTCTTGCGGTTGAGAAGACCGCCCAGTGCGTCGTTCAGCGAATCGGCTGGGTTTTGATTCTTCTGGCCGGGGGCGTTTTTTGTGCCGCCGGTGAAGGCTGAAGCGCCACTGCTGACGGCTCCGCTGAGGTTAGGCGCGAAGGTGGGGTTTGAGGTCGTGCCTCCGATTGCGACGGGAATGCCATTGCGCAGGGCGCTGGTGGCGACTCCCCCGACTGCGCCGGCGGTTCCACTGTTGGGAATCATGCCCATAAGCTGACCGGCGATGCCCCCGATTCCGGGAGCGCTTCCTGCGTTGCCGGTTCCCACGAGGCCCGTGAGCTTGAGGATGACGTTATAGTTGAGCGCGCCTGAGGGGGCGACGGTTCCGGCTCCGGTTGCGGTTCCGAGCGCGGGGACGTCGAGAGCAAGATTGTCGGTGCGGACGTTTCCTCCGTCGACGCGGATGTTGGTGCTGAGGGAACGGATCGCGGTGACCGATCCGGTTTTGGCTCCGGTAAGCGCGCTCACGGTCGAGAGCTTGGAACCGAGATCGAAGCCTGCAAGATTGGTGTTATCGAGACGAATCGGCCCGCTGATGATGGGATTGGCTGTGGAGCCGGTGACGTCGAGATTCGCGGTGAGGGTCCCACCCTGCAGGCGGGAACCGGTGGGGAGATTCACGCCGATGGAGGGAAGGAAGGCCTGGATCTCGTCGATGGAGAGCGACGGTGCGGAGACCTTCAGGTTGATGGCGGTGGTGGTTGGCCCGCTCGTCTGGTAGGTTCCGTTGATGTTGACGACGGCATTTCCAATCGTGACGGTTGCGCTCGGGATCTGCCCGGTCTGTTGCTGCACATTGTGCGCGAGGGTTACCTTCAGATCGACGGGCTTGTCCGAAGGAGTTCCGTTGCGGGCGAGACGAAGGTTCTGAGCGTTGGAAGAGACATTGGCGTTGATCGTTTTGCCGTCGGAGACAGCTTTGAGGTCCACGTTGGCGAGGCCGCTGATCCCGGTCTCGGGAGCGATAAGGCCGCTCGATGCGAGATCGATGTGATTGAGGACGGCGTGCGTGTTGAGCGGCGTGGCCGATGCGTCCTTGTAGTTGATTGGGCCGGCGGTTCCGTCCGCGTTGAGTGAGCCTCCGCCGGGGACCTGCGCACTGAGTTTGAAGGGCGAGGACGCGATGGGCGACAGGTTGGAGACCTCGGCGTTGAGCTGCTGGTAGACGGCTGGCTTCGACTGGCCGGCAGTGGACAGGGCGAGCGTGCCGTTCTTCACTTGCAGATGGTCGGCAACGAGGGTGCTCAGCATGTCGTTGCTATCGGGTGCGTTTGGGGCGCTGGCGGCTGGAGGGGTGCCCTTGCGGACGACGGTGAGATGAGGGGTGTCGACGGTGAGATTCGCGACGTGAAGCTGTTTGCCATTCCAGGTGGCTTCGACGTCAACCGCGTTGATGAGACCGGTGATTCCCTCGAAAGGTTCGAGGAAGCCCGAGGCTACGGGATCAAGGTGCTTGATTGCGAGCTTGGCTCCGAAGGGAGTAAGGGAGGCGTCAGTCGAATTGATGGGACCGGCGTTACCGTTCAGGTTGACGGTCCCGTCCCCTGGCAAGTGCGCCGAGACTGTGAAGGGGAACGTCCTGCTGAAGGCGAAGTTCTTCGCTTCGAGATTCACCTGGTCATAGGTCCGCTTGGGAGTTGCGGGAGTTCCCGGGGCCGATTCGGTGGAGACGCTGACCTGTCCGTGAGTGACCGTGACGTGGCCGACGGTGACGCCGCCCGTCATGGAACTGGATCCGTTGCCGTTGCCGGAGGATTTCGATGACGCGGCTCCGATGGTGGAGTAGTTCCAGGTGCCATTCGTATGGCGAATGAGATTGATCTTCGGCGTGTCGATGGAGAAGCCGGTGATATGAACCTGGCGGTTGAGGATGAGCGGAATCATCTCAACGTTGATCTTGACCGAGGCAGCCTGCAGAAAGGGCTGGTTGCTGAATGCGGGATTGTCGGCCAAGGTGGCATTCTGAGCAACGAGGCTTCCAGACCAGACGGAGAGGTCGAGCTTGCCCAGGGTTACCTTCCTGCCGAGCGAGGTGGAGAGCTCATTTTCGATGCGGGCGCGGAAGTTGTCGGCATTCAGAAACAGAGGGACAGCGAGGATGGCGATGACGACCAAAGCAACAAGACTACCGAGGATGATGAGGGGAGTTCGGTACCGTGCGGCCATTTGCAATCCCTTTCGTTGCCGACAGAGCTACTTGCAGATGCGATGCAGTTTATCTGAGATTCGGTGGCTGACCGTGGCCGCGTCTCTTGAATTTATGTACAAGTTGTTTTATTTGAGCAATTTCATTAAAACTGTCCAAGTTGTTCTTGAATGGGGCCGTCCGCACGAGTCTACTACTTGGGGAAGATTCCTCGATGAAAATGGCTCCCTCCAAAATCCTCGGCGCGGATGCTTTGAAGCTGGGTGGAATCGGGGAACGATCGTTGTCGCTAGCTAACGAGGTGGCCCATCTTTTCGCGCTTGGTCTGGAGGTAGCGCGCATTGGTCGGTTCGGGGGGAACCTCGGCTGAGATGCGCTCGACGACTTTGATTCCGGCTACTTCGAGGGCCTCGACCTTGGCTGGATTGTTGGTGATGAGGCGTACCGCAGGAACACCAAGCAGCTTGAGCACCTCGGCGGGAAGCTCGAACTCGCGGCAGTCAGCCTTATAGCCGAGCTCAAGGTTGGCCTCGATCGTATCAAGACCCTGATCCTGAAGCTCGTAGGCACGAAGCTTGGCCATCAGGCCAATGCCGCGGCCTTCCTGCTGCTCATAAAGCAGAATTCCTGAGCCGGTCTCGGCGATCATCGCCATGGCGAGCTCGAGCTGCTGGCGGCAGTCGCAGCGCAGGGAATGGAAGACGTCGCCGGTGAGGCACTGGGAGTGGATCCGGACGATGGGGGGAGCGTTGTGGATGTCTCCCATCACAAGAGCCACGGCGCCTTCAATGCGACGGGCGGGAGCGGGAAGAGCACCGTTACAGGATTCGGGCTTGTCGATGATGCCTTCGAAACCGAGGATACGGAACTGTCCCCATCGGGTGGGGAAATCGGCGTCGGCGACCTTGTTTACGGCGGTGAAAGGCATCTCTTTTTGATTATACGTTTTGGCGCTCACGAAGATTGGATTCCGGTGGAGGTGCCGACGATGCAGGATGCGGGGCAGGTTCACCGGAGGTGCCTGGACTTCGCCCTCGCGCAGGGTGACTGGATTGAGGTGGGGTTATGCCCCTGGGGTGCGCTGTCGTGGCCGCGGGAGGTATTGCAGTTTGAGGGAGAGCGTAGATTAAGGGGGTGGTGCATATCTCACAATCGCTAATTCTGATTACGCTGCTGGTGGAGCTGGGCGTGGCGGCGGCGATGTCGAGCTCGCTGGCGCGATCGAAGAAGTTCAAGGACACCCTGCTCGCACCGCGCAAGACGACGCGCCAGAAGGTCGAGCTGGTGGCGATGATCTGCGCACCGATGGTTCTGGGCGTGATGGTGCGGGTAAAGGTACCGAATTTTCTTGCGGCGGACCTCTCCCTTGAGACGACTATTCTGCTTGGAATCCTGGTGGGACCGCTGGCGGCGATGGCGGGAGGCGCAGCGCTTGCGATCCCGGCGCTTCTGCATCACGAATACTGGGCGTTGCCGGTGAACCTGATTGTGGCGGCGGTTGCGGGGAGCTTTTCGCGGTTTGCCGATCCTGAAGATGTGTGGTCGTTCTCTCCCATGATCGACCTGAGTCTCTATCGGTGGATCAGACGAAACCTGGAGCGGCCCCATCTGGACAGGCAGGTTCTGCTGCTCGTGCTGATTGCGGGCATGCAGTTCTGCGCAAGCCTGATCTCCTGGTTCAATCCGAGGCGATATTTCAGCCTGCACTCTACAGAGTGGTGGGTGGAGCTACTGATCTGTGCGAATGCCCCGGTGGTAGTGGGAATTCCTTTGAAGATATGGAATGCGGTTCGGGTGGAGAGAAAGCTGGAGGAGCAGGAGCGCCTTCTGCTGGAGGCACGGCTGGATGCGTTGCAAAGGCAGATCAATCCGCACTTCCTGTTCAACACGCTGAACTCCATCACCTCACTGGTGCGATCGCAGCCCGAGCTGGCACGGGAGATGATCGTGAAGCTGGCAAATATTCTGCGGGTGTTGCTGAAGGACCGGGACGCCTTCGTGCCTTTCCGCGAAGAGCTCGCATTTACCGATGACTACCTGGATATCGAGGTTGTCCGGTTCGGTGCGAAGCTGCGGGTGGTGAAGGAGATTGCCCCGGAGACGCTGGACATCGTAGTGCCGGGAATGCTTCTGCAGCCGTTGATCGAGAACAGCATCAAGCACGGCCTGGATCCGAGGATCAGCGGGGGAACAGTCACGCTGCGAAGCAGGATCGATGAGACCGGAATGCTGGTGGTTGAGGTCGAGGACGACGGGGTTGGAATGTCGATCGAGCGCAACCAGGTGTCCGGAGCTGAGTCGATGGTGCGGCAGGGCGCAGGGATCGGTATGAAAAACGTCCGGGAGCGGCTGGAGGTTCAGTATGGCAGTCCGGCGAGCGTAGAGGTGAACAGCAGGCCGGGGCGTGGGACGAAGGTCACGCTGCGAATGCCGGTGCTGGAAGCGCAGACCTGGTCCCAGAGCGGAAGGCATGTGCTGGAAGCTGCGGTGAGCGCCGTGGATGATGTGATGCGGCGGGCGAAGGTGCGAGGGTAAGGCTTTCTCCCGCAAGGCTTCGAACTGCGAGTTGGGATGACATCTCAGGTGCGGTCGAGGACACGTTGGTAGAAGTCCTCGTACAGCGGGATGATGCGCGTGGTGCAGAAGCGATCCTGCGCGGTGCGGCGGGCTGCCTGCGACATGGCCTCGAGGCGGCCAGAATCGGTGAGCAGAGCGACGGCGGCGCTGGCCATGGCATCGACGTCGCCGATCTCGAAGAGAAGGCCATTCACGTTGTCGTCGATCAGTTCGGGAACGCCGCCGACACGCGTAGCGATGGCGGGAACCCCACAGGCCATGGCTTCGAGCGCGGCGAGCCCGAAGGACTCCATCTGGCTGGGCATGAGCATGAGGTCGGCGAGAGGAAGCAGCTCGTGGACGGCATCCTGCTTGCCGAGAAAATGGATGCGGTCCTGGACCTTATAGCGAAGGGCGAGATGCTCGGCGAGGCTGCGGTCGGGTCCGTCGCCTATGAGCATGAGGCGCGCGGGAACGGAACGGACGATGCGGGCGAAGGTCTCGATGACATCGGGGACGCGTTTGACGGCGCGAAAGTTGGAGAGGTGTACGAGAAGATGCTCGCCGGGAGAGGCGAAGCGGGGACGCATCGCGGCGACGAGTTCGGGCTTCCGAACGTAGAGATCGCAGTTGACGAAGTTGCGGATGACCTCGATCTCGGATGTGACGCCGAAGGCCTCGCGGGTGCGGTCGGCCAGATGGGAAGAGATCGCCGTGACGCCATGAGAGCGCTCGATGGCGAAGCGGGTAATGGGCAGATAGGACGGGTCCAGGCCGATGAGGGTAATGTCGGTGCCGTGAAGCGTGGTGATGAAAGGAAGGCTTCGGCGTCGAGCAACGAGGGAGTGAGACTCGATCATCTGGCTGGCGAGGAGGGCGCTGACGGAGTGAGGAATGGCGTAGTGAACGTGGAGCAGGTCGAGCGAGTAGAAGTCCGCGACCTCGGCCATGCGAGTGGCAAGAGCCAGATCATAGGGTGGGTATTCGAAGAGGGGATAGGTGGAGACGGAGACTTCGTGAAAGTGAATGTTCGCCTCGCGTCCGGTGAGACGGAAGGGCTGCGACGAGGTGATGAAGTGGATCTGATGGCCGCGGGCGGCGAGCTCGATGCCGAGTTCGGTGGCGACGACGCCCGAGCCGCCGTAGGTGGGGTAGCAGGTGATGCCGATCTTCATTGAAGCTCCTACGGCTAAGGTGTGGAATCTAACGAACGTTGACGGCGTTCGGCCGTGAACTGTCTGCCGAACCAAGGCTACCGTAATGGATGAGCTCGATGCCGTTTGGTTGCGCGAGGGCCGGAGGGATGGTGGTGAGGAGGGCCTGCATCTCGATCTCCCGGTGCGAGCGGAGTCTCGTGGTAACGCGGTCGAGGTCGCGATCGTTATAGCCGGGGTGGCAGACAAGCTCAAAGGTCCCGGTTGCAGGCATTGCGCTCAGAATCTCTCCAAGAGTGGATGTGTTGAGATTTCCGGTGGCGGACACGCCGAGCGTTCCTTCGGTCGTGAGAACCTTCTGGTCGCCTACCTGAGGCTGACGTTCGAATGCAGGCCTCAGACGGTTGAGGATCTGGATCTGAAGCCGTCGCTTGATCCCTGCATGGGCAAGGCGTTGTGTGAAAGTGGGTTCGAAGGGATTGCGAATGGCGTGAATGTTTGAGCGTGCGAGAACCCGGAGAAGGGGGCGGGCAACGGCGGGAAAGAGGTGGGTGTGTTTATGCGTGTCGACGTGGGTAATGGTGATTCCCGCTTGTTGCAGCTTGTCGATTTGGGCCTGAGCCTCGCGTTCGATATCAGCCTCGCGGATCTGGCCGCGCAAAAGAGCGCGGACGAAGTCGAGCAGCGACGGACGGAAGGTCTTGCCATCGGGACCGAGAAGCGATGGAATGCTTTGGAGGGGAGCGGCCGGGACGCCGTCGGTGAGGACGATATGGCAGCCGACACCGAGAGACGGAATGCCGCGCGTCACGGAAATGGCGTCTTCGAAGGCGGGCCCTGTAGCCATGAGGGTGGCCGAGGTAAGGACACCGGCGTAGTGGAGCTCTGCAATGGAGCGGTTTATGCCTGGAGTAAGGCCAAAATCGTCTGCGTTGATGATGAGGCGGGAAGGCATGAGATCAACGACAGGATAGACACTCGCGAATAGGCGAACGTCGCACTGCTTGCATTACTTTAGCAGGAGATGCGTCGGGGCAGGGGTGTGAATGCTCGACGATATCGCGACAGCAAAATTACATTCGAGGTGAATCGCACGGTGATCTCTAAAGTCCAATCCTCATGTTGAAGACGGACGTATTTGTCTGCGGGGGTGGGCCTGCTGGCCTGGCGGCTGCGATTGCGGCTCGACGCCAGGGCCTGGATGTGATGGTTGCCGATTGCTTTAAGCCGAGGATCGACAAGGCATGTGGCGAAGGTTTGATGCCAGATGGCCTGGCGGCCCTGGCTGCACTGGGAGTGACCCCGACGGAGGAGGAGACGGGGACTTTCCATGGAATTCGATTTGTGGAAGACGGCCGTTCGGTGGAGGCGCGTTTTCCCGAGGGAGTGGGTAGGGGAATCCGGAGAACCGTTCTTCATGATCTGCTGCATCAGAACGCGATGGAGCTGGGGGTGAAGTTTCGGTGGTCGACGCAGGTTCTGAACGTACGCGATGGTGTGGTGCGTGCGGGAAGCGAGGAGATCCGGACGAATTGGTTGGTGGGGGCGGATGGGATTCGCTCACGCGTTCGCGAATGGTCAGGGCTTGGTGGAGGGAGGCGTCTGAGTCGACGGATTGGTCTGAGGCAGCACTTCAAGATCCGGCCCTGGGGTGAATTCATGGAGATTTATTGGTGCAATGGCGGCCAGGCTTACATGACACCCACTGGAAAGGATGAGGTCTGTGTGGTGGTCGTTGCCTCGCATCGTGTGAGATCGGTTCGCGAGGCTCTCGCTTCCTTTCCCGAACTCGCTTCGCGGCTGAAGGGGGCGGAGCCGGTAAGCACGGAACGAGGAGCGTTGACCGAGGGACATCTCTACGACCGAGTGACGGCGGGACATACGGCACTGATCGGGGACGCCTCCGGCTCGGTGGATGCGATCTCCGGCCAGGGGCTGGCACTTTCGTTTCTACAGGCAGAGGCGCTTGGGATTGCGTTGAAGAGCGGCGACCTACGGTTTTACGAAGCGGCCCACCGGCGTATTCGGAGAGTTCCGCTGTTTATGTCGCGGACGATGCTTCTGATGGACCGCTTTGGCCCGTTGCGGCGCTGGACCCAGGGAGCCTTTGAGAAGAACCCACGCATCTTCGAACAGATGCTCTCGGTGCATGTGGGGGCGACTCCGCTGACGACGTTGGGAATCGGCGGCATTCTAAGCGTCGGAATCCAGACTCTGATGCAGCAGGAAGGATAAGTTGCAGGCGGAGTTCGTCGAGGAGTTGCGCCGCGGCACGAAGAAGATCGACTAGCCGGGAGTGGGAGCATCCTTTGGGTAAGGATCGACTTTGGGAGAACGATCCCTATGCTGGCGGTGGTTGACCTGACGGTTCGCCACCAGGAACATTCCAGAGAAGGTCATGAGGATGAGCAGCGTGGCCTGGATGCCATGGACCTGGCCGGCGTCTCCATGGAGAAGTGCGAGTCCGACAAAGACGAAAAACAGATGGGCGCAGAAGACCGCGAGCGAGGCCTTCCCCAAGGTAAGGAACGGTTCGATGCTGACGATGCGCTTGACCAACCTTCGCGAACCATAGAGGAAGAGACCAAAGGCAAAGAGGTTGAGCATGCGAAGGGGACCGAGCTGCCACTTATCGAGCTGAAGTCCGAAAAACTGTGGGGAGAGTTGCGACCCGAACCAGGAGTGTCGAACGCCCATAAAGAAGAGACAGACGATTGCGCTCGAAAGATAGACGAAGCGGGGCAGCCGGGGAGCTGGCAGATCTCGGTCGGCAATCGAAGCCCCCACCCACAATCCGAGCACCCAGATAAGCTGCCAGGCGAACAGGTTGAACGCGCCCGTCTCCTGCAGCGGGATGTGGAGCCTGGTAGTCGCTACGACAACGTTGTGAACCCATCCTCGAAGACCGAACTGAGCCAGCAGCCAGATGCTGCCACTTGCCGCGAGAATCCATCCCCAGCCCTTTCGGGCGGCGAAGAGGAGCAAGGGCGGCGTGGCAAACATGAAGACGATGTACATCGGCAGGATATCGAGGAGTGGAGGGCAGTAGATGAGCAGGAGAGAAGAGATGATGGCCGAGAGCGGGTGCGAAAGGTAGTAGTTAAGAAGATTGAAGAGAGCGGTGCGGTGCGCGTGAGAGGCCACTGATGCCGCGACCGTGAAGGCGAACATCAGCATGAAGAGGTGGTACCCGTAGATGTGAAGGCTGCGCTTCCAGATCTTGTCCCGCATCTGCTCGGGCTCTTCCGCGGCGCGGCGAATGGAAAGCATCGCCAGCAGAAGGCCCGAGAGAAAGACAAAGCCCTCGGCGGAAGAGACGAAGCCGAAGGGTTGATTGACGTATTCGCTTAGCCGGGTAGGCAGATGGGTGAGGGTCATCCAGACCAGGAAGAAGCCGCGAAGGGCATCCAGTTCGGGCCTGCGCCTCGAGTGGCCGGAGTGAGAGACGGCGGTCGATGTTTGCTCTCTATCCGTTGCCACCGCAGTTACTCCTGTTTATAAAGACGCTCTCCTGGATACGATGTTGCGTTCTGTGGATTAGTTTCTGGTCGGAGAGCCGATGCGGAGTGTATTGCGAAGGGAATCGGTCGATCCGCGTTATCCGGTCAAGACAGCATCTTTTGATGCATCATCCTAGCTAAGGGGAGCGGAAAAAGAATGATTCTGAGGACGGTGAGCAGAGACTGGGTGGTCTGTCCTGGCTGCGGAGCAAAGCACGGCGAATGTGCTGACTGGGTGAAGAGCATGCCGCACAGGGAGATTTGTTCCTGCGGCGCGGAGATGCTGTGTTGGTTTGAGAGCGAGGTTACGTATCACGCAGAGATTGCAGGGCAACCAGCGCGAAAGAAGAAGAAAAAAGAGGGGAAGAACAAGAAGAAAAAAGCTGAGAAGAAAGACTTGAAGAAAAAGAAGAAGAATACAGAAGGAAAAAAGCGGAAAGAGCCTCGATGAGGCAGGCTTCGACCATTTCTGTACGGTTTAGCAGATTTACTTGGTGGGCAGAGAGGGACTCCGGAATATGGGGGCTAATTTCCCACTTTGTCCAAATCGGTCAACGTGCATTGTCTTCTAACGTACCGTAGGCCCAGATCAGTTGTTCGACACGCGAATGGGGCATAGGCATAGGTGATACTGGCACAATTTTAGTTTGGAGCAAAGACTCCAAATCTACCGATGTTCCGACTCGCTTCTGGAGGCCCCCAGAAATTTGATCATTAGGACAAAGGCGACAAGACCTTCGACAAACGTCAATGGAAAGACTAGCTGGATTGACTTGAACGGAAAAATCGAGCGAACTGCATATAGAACAATCACGTGGAAAAAGAGCAATAACCCTATGGCCGTCCAAAATCGTGGATGGCCTTTACGCGACCAGATTCCTGATATCACTGCACCAAGTACAAACACCGAATATAGTGCCATTTGTATGAATGAAGTGTGGCTTGGCCAGAACGCAATTCCGACAACGCCGAGTGTACCTACCGCAATTCCTGAAAGCGCTGATGACAATTTTGTGCTCATGTATAGAAATCCAATTCTCATCTACTTTTATGGATTTCACTTGGCAATTTTATGTGGGACCCGGCACACGACCATCATCCCCTTCGTTGTAAGACACCTTCGTCGTTGTAAGAAAAATTAGCCGAAGAAACCTAATTGCACGAAAATTCTGAACAAATTGAACACAATCGTTCTGCCCATAAGGTGGTTATTATGAGTTATTTGCGTTTGTTTTCAATCGTTTACGAAGTGGTTTGGTGGGCAGAGAGGGACTCGAACCCCCGGCCTAGTGCTTGTAAGGCACCCGCTCTAACCAACTGAGCTATCCGCCCACTTCGGAAAAGTGCAACGAAATTAAGTGTATGGGACAGGCGCGAGAGATGCAATGTTCCGTCGCTTAGGGACGATCGGTTTGTCAGGGGCCGAGGTTCGGGATATCTTCGTGACTTATGTGCGGTTGACAGCCTGGAGCGAGAGGAACGACAAGCATGGGGATTCGTTTGCATTTCTGGGGCGCGGCAAGGACGGTCACGGGATCGTCTCATCATCTGGAGTGTGCAGGGCGGCAGATTCTTCTGGACTGCGGACTTTTTCAGGGAAGACGGCAGGAGGCGCAGGAGATCAATACGCATCTGGCCTTGCACGCCGAAGAGCTGTCGAGCCAGAATGGCAACGCTCTGAGTGCTGTGGTGCTTTCGCATGCGCATATCGATCACAGTGGGAACCTGCCGGGGCTGGTCAGCCAGGGATACCGTGGGCCAATCTATACGACGCCGACGACAATCGATCTCTGTGATCCGATGCTGAAAGACAGCGCGCACATTCAAGAGGGTGACGCAGAGTTTATGAATCGGCGGCGATTCCGCCGGAAGATGGTTGGCGTGCCACTCGGCGCAGAGCCTTTCGAGCCGCTTTATACCCAGGAGGACGCAGAGCAGACGTTGCGACAGATGCGCCCGATAAAGCTGCATGAGCCTACCGTACTCGCAGGCTCGACCAGAGACGAGGGATTCAGCATATCGCTTACGAATGCGGGACACATGCTGGGCTCGGCATCGGTTCTGGTCGAAGCGGTGGAGCGCGGTCAAAAGACGAAGCTACTGTTCTCGGGCGATGTGGGCAGAAACAATCTGCCGATCATCCAGGACCCCGATAAGGCTCCCGTGGCTGACTATCTGATTATGGAGAGCACTTATGGCAATCGCCTGCATCAGCCGCCTGGACCTGTGAAGCAGAAGCTGGCACGACTGGTGAAACGTGTTGCCGCTCGCGGTGGCCGCATTATCGTTCCCGCGTTTGCTGTAGAGCGGACACAGCAGCTGGTGATGCTGCTGCATGAGCTGACTACGGAGAAGCAGATTCCTCAGCTTCCCATCTTCGTCGATAGTCCGCTGGCCAGCAAAGTTACCGATGTATTTCGCAAACACACGGAAGACTGGGACAGAGAGATCAGCGGTTTCTCTGAGAATGGGATCGATCCATTTGGCTGGGAGCAGCTGCGATACACGCAGACCGTGCAGGAGAGCAAAGCTCTCAACGACCTTCATGTTCCGTTTATCGTCATGTCGGCGTCGGGGATGTGTGAGGCGGGCAGGATTCTGCATCATCTGAAGAACGGAATTGAAGATCCGCGGAACCTTATCCTGATTACGGGATATCAGGCCGCGAACACGCTTGGGCGAAAGCTGGTGGACCGGCTTCCTGAGGTAAATATCTTCGGCGAGCCGATGCGCCTTCGGGCCGAGGTCGACTCGATCGGCGAGCTAAGTGGACATGCGGATCAGAACGAGCTGCTGTCGTGGATGGAACCGGCGGTGACGGGACTGAAGAAGGTCTTCCTGGTGCACGGCGAGCCTCTTGCCCAGCAGGCTTTGCAGGAGGAGATTGAGAGGCGATACAAGCTGCCGGTGGTCTGCCCAGCGCGCGGAGATCGCTTCGAGGTCAGCTAGCCCTGATACGCTACCCCTCACCCCGCCGAAGCCGCTGAAGAAGCTCAGGATCTCGGAATGATTCTGTTCCCCCAGGCTTCAAAGTGGAGATTGCCGCGGCCAGGTTCCCCATGGCTGCGCAGGCTTCGAGAGACTCTCCCTGGACGAAGCGGGAGAGGAAGCCCGCGTTGAAACTGTCGCCCGCGCCGATCGTATCGACGGGAGATGCGGTTGCGGGCGGAATCTCCCATCGTTGTCTCTGCTGCTGCACGATGGCGCCGCGGGAGCCGCACTTTACCGCGACGATCGGGACACGCTGCGCGAGCCAGTCGATGGCCTCGCTGAGATCGTCGTGCCGAGCCATTCGCCTGGCTTCTGCTTCGTTGGGCAGAAGAATGTCGATGACTGGAAGCATCGAAGAGAATGCATCTCCCCATCGATTGTCCGGATCGTCGTTGGTATCGAGAGAGACGGTCAAGCCGTGGGAGCGAAGGCTTCGGCAGAGCTCCGGAAGTCCCTTTTGCAGGGCCTTCTGCAGAAAGAAGGACGAGATATGGAAGTGCTTCGAATCGGCAAGATACTGGACATCGAGGTCTTCCGCACCCAGTTCGGCCATTGTTCCCAGGTAGGTGAGGATGTGCCGGCTCGCGCCGTGATGTAAAAGAACAGTGACGCCGGTCTGTGTGGCATCGACTGCCTCGATGCATCGAGAGAGATCGACGCCTGCCTGTCGCAGACGCCCGAGTGCGATGCTGCCCATCTCATCGTGTCCGACCTTGCCGATGAGACCCACCTTGCACCCCAGCGCCGCAAGATTGTGCGCCAGAATTGCGGAGGAACCTCCGAGCGTCAGCTTGAAGTCGTCTGCCAGAAGCTCGCGCTCTTCAGGCATCTGCGCAGGCAGACCATAGAGGATAAGGTCAAGGTTGATATCGCCCGCAATCGTAACGTCGAAGGTCTTCATTCCGGGTTTAGATCGTTACCACGCGGCTCAGGTTCCTGGGATTATCTGGATCGAGGCCTTTGGCAAGGCCGCGGTAGCTGCCGAAGAGCTGACCCCAGACGACGTAGACGGCGATGCGGGCAAGCTCCGGTACGGAAAGGCCAAGCTCAATCAGCAGATCCGCGGTGTTGCGCAGGGCAGGCGAGGCCGTGTTTGCGACCGCCATGGTATAGGCGTCGAGTTCTTTCATCTCACGCAGCACAGCCGCTTCCTGCTCGTAGCCTGTCTCTGAAAGCAGTGCGCCAACCAGGGTCTTCGGGCCCACGATGGATTTGGGGCCGTGGCGGAATTCGAGTGTATGGAAATACTGCGCATAGGTGCAGGAGGTTTCCATCACCTTCAGCGCTGTCTCCGATGCGATGGGATAGAGCGCTCCTTGCCCGAGAAACGCAACGTCCTCCACATCGATTTGCGCGAAGCTCTCGATCCTGGGGGTGTAGATCTCGAGCAGGCGGTTCAGCTCGGCTGGGAGTGTCTTCAGAGAATCAAGAAACTGCGTCTTGCCCGCGAGCGTTGCGGCCAGATATTGAAGCCCGAGCAGCATGGACGTGAACGAGGAGGTCATCACGGTGCTCTTCTCGACGACGGGCATCCTGAGCACGCGAGGCGTCATGTCCGTAAGTTCACGGCCGTCGCAGGTGACGGCGAGAAACGAGATGCCCTGGGACTGAAGATGTCGGGCTACCTGCAGAACCTCCGAGGTGTGGCCCGAACGGGAGATCAGTACCGGGAAATAGGATTTGCGGTCGTGGGGTACGACCAGCGTGGGGAACAGGAGGAACTCCGATGCCGGGATCGCTCGTGCGGAAACGCCGAGAAGCAGGTTGAGACTGGATGCTGCGGCTTGAGCAAGATAAAAGCTGGTTCCGCAGCCGATGAAGATCCACTCCGCTCTTTCCGGCTCGCGTCCCGCCACCAGTCCGCTGAGATCTGTCTGTTGCAGCATCCCGAGACATTCATTCCAGACCTGTGGCTGGCTTTGAATCTCGCGCAGCGTCCAAACATTCTCATGCATAAGAAGACCTTCCTTCGGGCGGTGTCCGACCGATACTGCCATGATATTAGAAATAAAACGAAAGAAAACAATAACAGCGAAACGTGCCGGTCGGTCTCATGCGCGAATTACGTCAATGCCCGAACTGCGAAGCGATTCGTAATCCTTTTCTGAAATCTGACGATCCGTGATGACGGTGTGGATTGCCGAAGGTGGAACGATGAGCGCCAGACTTCGGCGATCGAACTTCGTGGAGTCGCACACCGCGACCACTCGCCGGGATGCCTTGACCATCGCGCGATTGACCCTCGATTCAAGGACGTTTGGCGTGGTAACTCCGACAGCTGGATCGAAGCCATCCACACCAAGAAAAAGAATGTCTGCGTGAATCTCGCCCAGCATCTCCTCCGCCAGGGGGCCCACCAGGGAGAAGGAGTTTTTACGCATGGTGCCGCCGATGAGAATCACCTCGAAGTTGGTGCTGGCGAGCTCAGTGGCAATATTGACCGCGTTCGTAATCACCGTCAGGGAGTTGAAGCGGCGCAGAGCCTGTGCGACTGCTGTCGTCGTGGTGCCGGAGTCAAGAAGGACGCACTGACCGTCGTGCACGAGTTTCGCGGCTGCTTCGGCGATCCGTAGCTTTTCCTTGAGTCGCTGACGCTGTTTCTCCTTGAGCGTAGGGTCCATCAACGAGGTTGCCTGCGGAGCGAGCGCTCCTCCATGTGTTCGCTGGAGCAGTCCCCGGGCTTCGAGATTGTCGAGATCTTTGCGGATGGTGATCCGTGAAGTGCTAAGGGAGTCAGAGAGTTCAGCGACAAGCACTCGGCCGTTCTTATGGATCTGGCTCAGCACGTGCTGCCGCCGTTCCTCAATCAACATCGGACCGGCCTTTCTTTCAATCTGTGTCGTTCTCTTTTTCATGGTCGTTTCTGGTGGGGTCTATCCTACATCTTCTTTACACGCAGACATTGCTTGGATGCGTGGCAGGAGGATGCGGTCACTTTTTTGACGCAGAGGGCCCGGTTCATTATCTTTCGGGAAGCTATCTTACGGGGAAGACGCTGCGCTCAATGAAGAAGACGGATCTGAACGATAAGTTTGTCGATATGGTGACGGCCACGGCTGAAGTCGATCTGCGGCTGAGCGACTTTCGCCCGCGATCCTCGCTGGCGTTGGACGAGCATGCTGTCTTGAAGCCAAAGTATCCGGCGATCGATTATCACAATCACCTGGACTCCACCGAGCCGCGGGACGTGCTTGCCATCATGGATCGCTGCGGCGTGGAACACGTGGTGAACATCACGATGCAGGTAGGGCAGGCGGCGTTGGAGACGATGGATCGCTTCCATCGCGCGGCCCCGGGGCGGTTCTCCTCGATCGGCTGGATGGACTGGAATGGCGTGGATCGCAGCGACTTCGCCGAAGTCACGATCGATCGGCTGAAGCGGCTCGTGGATCATGGGGCCTGCGGCATCAAGTTCTGGAAGGATCTCGGCCTGACCCTGCGGGATGCCAATGGCTCGCTGCTGCGGATTGATGACGAGCGTTTCGCGCCGATCTTCGCGGCATGTGGAGAGCTCGGGCTTCCGGTCATGTTTCACACCGCCGATCCAACGGCTTTCTTCCAGCCGATCGATGAGTGCAATGAGCGGTACGAAGAGCTGGCGGCGCATCCGGACTGGAGCTTCCACGATTCGCCCGTGTCGAAGCGCGAGCTGCTGGAGCAGCGTAACCGCGTGATCGCTCGCCATCCGGAGGTGACCTTCGTTGGAGCGCACTGCGCGGAGTCTTCGGAGGATCTGCGCTTTTTGGCGCAGCAGCTCGACGCATTGCCGAATCTGCAGGTCGACATCAGCGCGCGGACCCCGGAGCTGGGACGGCAGCCCTACAGCGCGCGCGAGTTCTTCCTGAAGTACGCGGACCGCATCTTGTTCGGCACCGACCTGCTGCCCGATGACGCGATGTATCGGCTTTACTTCCGCTTTCTGGAGACTGCCGACGAATACTTCGAATATCCATCGCATGCATCGCGGCAGGGACGGTGGAACATCTACGGGCTCTATCTACCGGATGACGTTCTGCGCAAGGTCTACCGCGAGAATGCTCTCAAGCTGATGCCTCATCTCCGTTAGCGAGACGAGGCAGAGCGAATCGGGAAGAGTTGGCGGATACGCAGTTCGCGAAGCCAGAGACCGGCCCAGACGACAACTCCGACGAGGGCGGGAATCAGGCTTGCGCCAATGGATTCACCACCACGAAGGTTGATGGCTGTGGCCCCGCCAAGATAGCCGGTCATCAAAACGGCCCCGAGGAACGATGTGGCTGGAAACAGATACAACGCGGTGCAGGCAATCTCGAGGAAGGCAAGATGATGAATGTGATGAAGAGGGAAGGTTGGTGGTGGAGCGCCTGCCGGGGGCGTATAGATGAACTTCATCGCAGCGGTGAAGAGAATGAAGAGAGCCGAGATCGCTGTGAGCACATAGCCAGTCCGAAGTAGCTTTTTGGATGGGTTGGGTATAACTGCGGTTGAGCGGTGGGTCACAGGAAAGAGATCGCGAAGGCTCCGGTCGCGCAGCCAGATGCCTCCCCAGATAAAGAGAGCGATGTAGATGGGGAAGAGGGTGTGCGTGAAGAGTGGGTTGTCGACGCGTAGGTGCAGCGCGATGGCGCCGCCGAGATGGCCCGTGAGCATCAATGCGCCGAGCACCGATGTTGCTGGAATGACGTATAACCCGATCGAGACTAGCTCGAGGACCCCGATGCCCGGCAGGAGCCGCATGGGGAAGCCGAGTTGAGCCTGCGCCTGGACAACGTGCGGGTCGGTGGTGAACTTCATCCCCGCGTCCAGCAGGAGGAACAGGACGGCGAGCGTAGTAAAGGTGTAGCCGGTGTAGAGCCGGGTCTTGGATGGGGCGGCTTGAATGTCGACTGTCATGTTCGATCTTCTCTCTGTATTCGATTTGGCAGGCCGCGGCGTTGGACAGCGCCGCGGCGGCTGACGTGGGCGGATCAAGCTTACTTCTGGCGGGAGGCGAGCTCGGCACGGAGACGTTCTTCGCTCTCGCGTACCTCGGCGGGAAGCTCGGGGCCGAAGTCCTCGAGTTCGAAGACCTGGCGGATCTCGATCTCGCTCTCTTCATTGAAGGGATTGGGGCAGCGCTTTACCCATTCAATGGCCTCTTCCTTCGACTTGCACTGCCATATCCAGAAGCCGGCGATCAGTTCTTTCGTCTCGGAGAAGGGACCGTCGACTACGGTGCGTTTGTCGCCACTGAAGCGAACGCGCGCACCTTTTGAGCTGGCCTGGAGCCCCTCGCCCGCGAGCATGATGCCCGCGGCGACGAGTTCCTCGTTGAATTTGCCCATCTCCGTGAGCAGTTTTTCGTCCGGTGGTGTTCCATCCTCGGAGCTGGGAGTGGCCTTGATGATGATCATGAATCGCATTGGATTTAGTTTCCTTTCTCGAATAAGTGGTACTGGTTTGTCGTGGGTCAGGATGCTTTTTTGCTGTGCGGCTGCATTTCTGTGAAGCCCGCTGCGGCTTTTTGGACGTCGGCTGGAAAATCGGCGAGCTCCTGGACCTGGCGAATTTCAATGACTTCGTTTGCAGAGGCGGGGCAGCGTTTGGCCCACTCGATCGCCTCTTCGCGCGATCGAACCTGGATCATCCAGTAGCCGCCCAGAACCTCTTTGACCTCTGCAAAAGGACCGTCGGTGACGTGTGGCCTTCCGTCAGGAAAGCTTACGCGTGCCCCCATGGAAGGCGGATGAAGGCCGTCGAGCGCGAGCAGCACGCCGGCCTTTTTGAGGGATTCGTTGTACTTCATCATCGCCGCTACGGCTTCTGCGCTCGGCATCTCTCCTGGCTGGGCGCTCTCGTAGCCTTTGGGAATCATCAACATCATGAATCGCATGGGTTGCTCCTTAGGCCTGGTGGCTCAGTTTGACGGATTCAATGCAGTTGTCTGAATCGTGGACGAGGCGAATCTCCACCTCCCCATCCCCGGCGACATCGAGGAACTCACGCGCCTCCGCGATGGCCTCTTGCTTCGAGTTGACACGGAAGAGAGCAAAGCCCGCGATCAGCTCTTTCGCTTCGGAGAAAGGGCCGTCCGTTACGCTTAGCTTTCCCTTGGACAACTGCACCTTCGCTCCCTTGCTGGTGGCAGCGCAGCCTTCGGTCGAGAGCAATTTGCCTTCTTCGATCTTCTTTTGGATGAGGGTGCCCATCCGGGCCATCATCTCGGGCGTGGGAGGAACACCGGCTTCTACGCTGGCTGCATCGGAGGGACGATAAAGCATGAGAAATCGCATTCGAAAGAACTCCTTCGTTGTTCCGCTCTGTATTTCAGGGCTGGTTCAGGCCGTGGGCTGGTTGCAGTTGATCATCCAGGGAATGCCAAACCGATCCGTAAACATTCCGAATCGTGTTGCCCAGAAGGTCTGCTGCAAGGCCAGCGTAATCTTGCCCCCGGCGGAGAGCTCGTTGTAGACGCGCTCAGCTTTGGAGACTTCATCAATCTGAAGACTGACGGAGAATCCTCCGGGAGCGCTGTAGTGCTCAGGAGGAGCATCGGAGGCCATCAGGACAGCCTCGCCGACCGTAAGACGGGCGTGCATGATCTTGTCGCGCCACTCGGGCGGGGTGTTCTGTTCAGCGGGAGTTCCGGCGTGGGGGAGCAGGGCGTCAATCTTGCCATTGAGGACGCGCTCGTAGAATTTGAAGGCTTCTTCGCAATCGCCTTTATAGAAGAGATACGGCTGGATCTGCATGTGTCTGCTCCTTCGTGTTTTTGGGAGCGGTTTTTCTGCCGCTCTACATGTACGTCGAACGGGAACGAACAGAATCGACACAAACGTTGAAATTTTTAAATTATTTTTCGCGGAGAGACTTCAGGCGTGCGAACCCCGTGACGAGGAGGGATTTCCTCTGCCGCCGCTCCATGTGGAGACGGACCTAGTAGCGGAAACCTATTGAATGGCTGCGGTTTGTGTCCGGAGGAGTTCTTCGGCGTCGGCGGCCATGGTCTTTGAGGCGTGGAGGGTCAGTTCCTGGGCGTAGTCGGCGGGGAAGTCGGAGGCTTCGACGACCTGGCGAACCTCGGCCTGGGCGTCGAAGCTGCCGGTGAGTGTGGGGCATCGGCGGGCCCAGCGGATGGCCTCTTCGAGGGAGGGGACCTCGATGAGGATGAAGCCGGCGATGAGTTCTTTGAGCTCGGTGAACGGGCCATCGACGACGGTCTGCCTGCCCTGAGAGGCGACGATGCGTGCGGACTTAGCCGTGGGGCGGAGCCATTCGCCGGCGAGGAGGACGCCGGCGTCGCGCATGTCCTGGTAGTAGCGGCCGACGGCTGCGAGGAGGGCCTTGTCGGTGAGGGCTCCGGCTTCCATGTTGGCGTCGGATCTGCGGAGGATCATGAATCGCATGGTGAGTCTCCGATGCATATCCCAGAGGCTGAAGCCCCTGCTTTTAGGAGTCTAGAGGGATGGCCGAGCCTGGAGGCTTGCGTACCCAGAGGCAACGGCAAAATGAAACGTCATGAGCCTATCATCCTTCGAGGCCCCAGAACATCAGGCCCGATCATTTACAGAGGGAAACGAAACGTATCTCGCTGGTCACAAAAGGCTATGATGATCGTGTTCCGGTCTGATCCGGCTGGGCGATGAGTCTTATCGACGATCTGAGGGGGTCCATGGCTTTGAAGGGAAGAGATGTTTCGACACTTGTGGTATTTGCGTTGGTTGCGTGTTCGGGCATGAAGAATGAGGCGCTGGCGCAGACGCCTGCGATACCGGCACATAAGGCCGCGGTGGTTCTGTTCGATGGGAAGACCCTGAACAACTTCGATGTGTTTCTGAAGAGCAAGGGACTGAACGACGATCCGGATCATGTCTTCCAGGTGGAGAACGGAGTGATTCACGTCTCGGGCAAAGACATGGGCTACATCATCACGAAGAAGGAGTATCAGAACTACTATCTGCGGGCGGAGTTCAAGTGGGGAGAGGGGACGTATGGGTCGCGCGAGGGGAAGGCGCGGGATAGCGGGATTCTCTATGACATCCAGGGAGAGCAGAAGGTGTGGCCGCGGTCGCTGGAGTTCCAGATTATGGAGGGCGGCACGGGAGACTTCTGGATGACCGATGGGGCGGCGCTGACCGGCAAGGACGGCGTTCGGGTGGAAGGGCCGGCGGGGAAGGCGATGAAGATCGATCGCTTCGGCAAGGGGCCGTCGGAGAATGTCGTGGGTTTTCGCGATCCAGTGGGAGAGGTGGAGAAGCCTCATGGGGAGTGGAATGTCGTGGAGCTCGTGATCCAGGGGAACGACGTGAAGCAGTATGTGAATGGAAAGCTGGTGAATGAGGGGATGAATCCGTCGCCGACGAGCGGGAAGATTCTGTTTCAGTCCGAAGGGGCGGAACTTTACTTTCGGGATATGAAGCTGTATCCGCTGAAGTAACTCGGCGGTCTTACTCTCACTAGCAGTTCAACCCTGAGCAAACGGAGAAGATCATGCGCCTATGCCGAGATTTTATGATCGTCCCTCTGTTTCTTTGCGCTGTGGGTGGGTTCGCAATCGGCGGAGGGGTACAAGCTGCAGCGAATGATTCGGCGAAGTCTGCGGCGTCAAGCGACCAGCAGGCGCGGTTTACCGGGACGTATCGTTATGCGGGGAGCGCGCAGGGGGAAGAGGCGCGGAGGGCGGCGATTGATCATGCGGTCGAAGGGTTTTCTTTTGTCACTCGATCTACGGCGCGAAACCGCGTCTCGGCGACGACACAGATTTTGGGTTTCTATAGCTTCTCGTTTGAGCCGGGGAAGATCGTTGTTCGTCCGGAGGCTCGTCCGGAGATGGTCTCCGGGGATAAGGGAGAGCCAGTCGACTATGTGTACAACGGCAAGCACAGCACACTGACGCAGGTGCTTGCGGCTGACCGAATCTCGCAGGTTTTTGTATCGGACGACGGCAGGCGCGAAAACGAGTACACGCTCTCGAAGGATGGGAAGACGGTGACACTGAAGGTTACGTTGACAAGTGGCAGGCTTTCTAGTCCGGTTGCTTATAGCTTGTCTTACAAGAAAGCGGATTGAGTTCACGAAGGGGAGGAAAGAGCACCTCAGCGGACGAAGCCGCGTTTCTGGCGGGGTGATTGCGGCACGGCTGAAGCCGTGCCCTTGAGCGAGGCGGGTTCGAGTTGAAGCTCGAATGAACCCACATCTCAAAATCGAGATGTGGGGCACCCGGCGAGTATGAAAGCACCTGTGCCGTCTAATCTGTCACAGATGTGAACTCTCCTGAGACGAAACTTTGAGATGTTTTATCCCAGCTCCAACGACGGCGTTCAATGCGGATCAGGCGCTTCTCCACCCCATTCTCTCCCTCGAGAAAAGTTGTCGCGCGTGTCTCTTCTAAACTGCCATCTGGGAATGGCTGAAGCGTGCTTTGCTGTTCGACGGTCTTGTCCTCTGGGAGGCTTGTTTGCTTGCTGTACTCAGCGGTTCTGAGAACTGTGGACAGATGTCCGGTATCCACGGCGAACAGCAGCAGCATATCGTTCTGTACATAGCCGGAGCCGTGGCCAAGGTTGACATGATGGGCCAACACGGCTTGCTGGACGTGTCCGGGAATTGAAAGCAGTTCATAGGTTGCGTCCCCGTACCAGCAATCAAGTGGCACGTTCTCAGCCACGCGCCAGCCCTGCTTCGCAACTGGCCGGAGAAGTAACAGATGGGCTGTCGGAACTCCAGGGCCTGTGCAGGGCAAGAACAGGACGTGCATATTCTTGCCCTCAAGGCTGTCAACTTTGATGGTTGTCTCGGTGGTCGCCACGGATGCCTCGTGGGCAATTCCGGGGTGTACGCCAAGTCGTTTGAGCAGATCTTCGCGTTGCCCCGGTTCGCCTAATTGGAATTCGCTCCTCAACTCGTCTGCGGACACGGGGATAGGCAGTGGGCCAGAAGGATAACCCACCCTGTAATTCTGGTAATTCTGGGACCATGCCCGACTTTGAAAGCCATGATGAAGAAGCAAAAGGGAGAGAACGGTTGCCACTAAAGGCGCTCTGCCGATCAAACGAGAACCAGGCAATTGTAGTTTCATTGGGTTAGTGAAGGCCTTCGCTACGGCGATAGTAGGGCTATCGACACTATTCCACAAGGCCTTCTCTGCGAAGGAGTCTCTGTGATGATTTGAGCGAACCGATCGTTGCGCAAGCATCCAGGAACCCACCCTGAAGTCCAGGAATTAGCACTTGTCCGAAAAGTAGGCATTTCGGACAAGTGGCTCAATGGGGTGGGGGAATTCGTCCTTTTCTAATGCAACCCACCACTACAATTACTCGGCATCATTCGGAATGATGGGTTACCGCGCCATCCGTTCGAGGTGGCGGAAGCCTCCGGTAGCAATGAAAAGTGTGAGGAAGACCGAGAAGTTGTAGCTTGCGTGGACCACGGTCGAGCAGGCCACCGAGCGCGTTCGGATGCGGACCAGCGTCAGGATGAGCGAGACAAAAAACAGAACGCCGAGGGCGGCCCAGGCGTGGGCGAGCTGCTCCGCGTGAAGAAGAGCAAAGAAGATGCTCGAGAGGATAGCGGCAAAGACAAGCGATGCAGGGGAAAGCGCGGTGGTGATATGCCAGCGTTCGCGGGCGGCTGGAGTTTTGGGCAGCGAGAGCCAATCGTAGGCGATGGCAAATGCAGGAAGCAGAAAGCCGCGGAAACAGATCTCCTCAAACATGGGAGCGAGCAGGGTTCCGAAGGCGGCGACGAGCCAGACGTCGGAGGGTGTGCGGAAGAAGTTGTCCATCGGGATGGACTTCGGAACCGGAATGAGCGAAGAGATCGCCTGCACCGCGAAGCCTGTAATCAGGCCGATGGGAATGAGCTTGTGGAGATTGCGACGGGCGGTGCTGAAGTCCCACTGGATGCCGTTGCCGAAGCTGCGCTGCCAGAGAAGCGGAAAGACGAAGAAGGAACCGAGGAGCGTGATGACGTAGGTGATGGCCATCGCCGCCACCAGCAGCTTGGGATGCGCGGCAGCTGTGACCATCTTCTGAGCGTCCACGGCTGCATGGGTCATCCCCAGGAGAACGGTCTGGGTGAGGATAAGTACGAGTCCGGCGAAGGAGACAAAGAGGAGCGCGTGACCAAGGTGGGGAACGCGGGCGGGAACTCCGGGACCGGGCGCTTCCGACGGTGGAGGAGCCTCGATGACAATGGCGGTTCTACTGGGTGGGAGAGAGGGATCATCCGCTACCGGGTTCAGCGGCGGCGTAGAGAAGACTCGCGGGACTTCGTCCGGCAGCGGCGGGATGGTGGAGTGACTCATGTCTTCTTCTTCGGTCGTGCGACCTTTTTCGTCGCCGGAGCGGCTTTCTTCGAACGCGGCTTTTCAACCGCTTCGGCCAGTTTAGACGGGCGCGCGGTTGGAACGCCCGTTTTCTTCTCAGGGGCGACAAACTTCGACTTCAGCTTTTTGTCGGGATCAGCCGCAGCACCAAGGTTTGCAGGCTGCGGACCGGCATGGCTGGTGCCGTTGCGGCTGGCAAGTGTTGCCGGATCGTAGTGGCGGGCAAGAAACTCCGCTGTATAGGAACCGGCCACGGTGGCGACCTGCTCCGGCGTTCCATGGGCGATGATGCGTCCGCCGCCTTCCCCTCCCTCAGGGCCGAGATCGAGGATGTAGTCGGCGTTGCGGATGATGTCCAGGTTGTGCTCGATGATCATGACGGTATTTCCCAGATCCGTCAGCCGGTGCAGCACCTCGAGAAGCTTGCGGACGTCGTCGAAGTGAAGGCCGGTGGTGGGTTCGTCGAGCAGGTAGAGGGTGCGGCCGGTCTGGCGCTTCGAGAGCTCGCGGGCCAGCTTCATGCGCTGGGCCTCGCCGCCAGAGAGCGTGGTCGCGGACTGGCCGAGGTGAATGTAGCCGAGGCCGACGTCGACGAGGGTCTGCAGCTTGGCGTTGACGGTAGGAATGTCCTTGAGGATGGGCAGCGCGTCCTCGATGGCGAGGTCGAGAAGGTCGGCGATGGAGTAGCCGTTGAACTTTACGGCGAGGGTCTCCTGGTTGTAGCGGCGGCCGTTGCAGACCTCGCACAGGACGTAGACGTCGGGCAGGAAGTTCATCTCGATGCGCCGCTGGCCTTCGCCCTGGCAGGCCTCGCAGCGCCCTCCCTGCACGTTGAAGCTGAAGCGGCCGGGTTTGTAGCCGCGCTCGCGCGACTCGGGCAGCATGGCGAAGATGTCGCGGATGGCGGAGAAGACTCCTGTGTAGGTCGCTGGATTCGAGCGCGGAGTGCGGCCGATAGGAGACTGGTCGATCTGGATGACCTTGTCGAGCTGCGAGATTCCGCGCACCTTGCCGTGCTGTCCAGGCTCTTCGCGTGAGCCGTAAAGCTCCTTGGCGAGCGCGCGGTAGAGGATGTCGTTGACGAGAGTAGATTTGCCGCTTCCGCTGACGCCGGTGATGACGGTCATTACGCCAAGCGGGAAGTGGGCGGTGACGTCCTTGAGATTGTGCGCGTGCGCGTTCTCGACGGTGATCCAGTTGCCGGTAAGCGGGCGTGGAGCCTGGTTGGGAGTGGGGCGCGTGACGATGTCGATCTTTCCGGCGAGGTACTTTCCGGTGATGGAAGCATCGTTGTCCATAATCTGCTGTGGTGTTCCGTCCGCGATCAGGTGGCCGCCGTTCTTGCCGGCTCCGGGGCCGAGGTCGAGGACGTAGTCTGCCTTGCGGATGGTGTCTTCATCGTGCTCGACGACGAGGACGGTGTTGCCGAGGTCGCGCAGGCTCTCGAGCGCCTGGATGAGGCGCTGGTTGTCACGCTGGTGCAGGCCGATGGAGGGCTCGTCGAGGACATAGAGGACGCCGCGAAGGCGCGAGCCGATCTGGGTTGCGAGGCGGATGCGCTGGCCTTCTCCTCCGGAGAGAGTCGCGGCTGAGCGATCGAGAGACAGATAGCCGAGGCCGACGGCGTTCAGGAACTCCAGTCGCTCGATGACCTCACGCTGCAGGCGGTCGGCGATGATGCGATCGCGGCCGGTGAAGTTCATCTGGCGGGCATGCTCGAGCGCCCT
Source organism: Edaphobacter modestus (assembly GCF_004217555.1). Taxonomy (GTDB): domain Bacteria; phylum Acidobacteriota; class Terriglobia; order Terriglobales; family Acidobacteriaceae; genus Edaphobacter; species Edaphobacter modestus. The sequence goes on along the minus strand of NZ_SHKW01000001.1, from coordinate 1,932,391 downwards.
TTCGAGAGACAGCCCGGTGAAGTCAGCGATGCTCTCGTTGTTGACGGTGACCGCGAGCGATTCGGGCCGCAGACGCTTGCCGTGGCAGCGCGGGCATGTGGTCGCGGACATGTACTGCATCATGTACTCGCGATACCCTTCGGACTTTGAATCCTCGAGATTGGCGCGGAGGTAGGCGAAGATGCCGTGAAAGCCCGTTCGTCCGGCCTCGCCCTTGGGAGGGCCGTAGAGGAAGAGGTTCTGCTGCTCGCTGGTGAGTTGATCGAAGGGCTTGCGGATGTCGATCTTGTACTTTTCCGCGGCGAGCTTGATGAGCCGCAGAAGATACTGTGAGGCCGATCCGGGTCCCATGGCTCCGTCGATCAGGGGCTTGGACCAGTCGGTGATGGTCTTGGCGGGATCGAAGTCGTAGATGGATCCAAGGCCGTGGCACTCGGGGCAGGCTCCGTAGGCGGAGTTGAAGGAGAAGCTGCGCGGCTCGAGCTTGGGGACGTTGATGCCGCAGTCCGGACAGGCCATCGAGGAGGAGTAGAGAGTCTCCTCCTGCTTGCGGGTGACCGGGTCCTGGATGCCGATGAGGACGAGGCCGCTGGCCATCTGCAGCGCTTTGGCGACGGCGGCTTCGAGGCGGCGCGTGTCGTACTTCGGTGAACCTGCCAGTGCGGCGTTCGCGTTTTCCGGCGGCAGCGGCTTGAGGATGATGCGGTCGACGATGGCCTCGACGGTGTGGTTCTTACGCTTCTCGAGGCGCATGCCTTCGGTGATCTCGGTCAGCTCGCCGTCGATGCGGACGCGGAAGCCCTGCTTGTCGATCGCCTCGAGCTCATCGCGGAACTCGCCTTTGCGGCCGCGGACGATGGGAGCGTAGATGGTGATGCGTTCGCCGGGGGAGAGGGAGACGATTCGCTCGACGATCTGGTCGGCGGACTGGCGCGAGATGGTGCGGCCGCAGTTGGGGCAGTGCGGCTGGCCGACGGAGGCGTAGAGAAGTCGGAGGTAGTCGTAGATCTCGGTGATGGTCCCGACGGTGGAGCGAGGGGAGCGCGAGGTGGTCTTCTGCTCGATGGAGATGGCGGGGCTTAAGCCATCGATGGAGTCGACGTCGGGCCGCTCCATCTGGTCGAGGAACTGGCGCGCGTAGGCGGAGAGCGTTTCGACGTAGCGGCGCTGGCCTTCGGCGTAGATGGTGTCGAAGGCGAGCGAGGATTTGCCGGAGCCGGAGAGTCCGGTGACGACAGTCAGCGTATTGCGCGGGATGGAGACCGAGACGTTGCGCAGGTTATGTTGCCGCGCGCCGCGCACGGTGATATGCGTGATGCCCTTAGGAGGCCGGGAGGATGTTTGCGTCGTGCCCATAGACGGTAGGTCAGGCTTTATGGCCAAGCATCTAGGATACGGCATCCGGGCTCTGGCGTGCAGGGGAGCGGAGTGGGACCGGAGCTGATCCAAAATGGGCCAATGTACCCGAAAACATACTATCGATCAGCGTGCAGGGCATTGTAATCGGGCCTGAGTCTGGGACAATAACCAGAGGAAATGATTCAGGAGTGGCAGTGAATTCGTCGATCGTTCTTATCTCTGCGGTGCTGGCTTCGCTGGCCGTGGGTGTGCTGGCAGCCCATGGGATCTGCATGACCATGTTTCGTCTTTTCCGGATCCATGCCCGGCAGGTAGCCGCGGAGAGACAGGCGCGGACCGTGGTTGCGCCGAACCGGGTCGCAGAGAGCTAGTACCCCCCCTTCATCCATCTTTATAACTTGTTTGTTTTGTTTATTTTACGTTGAGTTGTCCTTGTAAAATATTCAAAATAGATGGCTTATGGGGCAAAATATTGGAAAATAAGGACTTAAAGAAAGCCCCGGGTTTCCGGGGTTTTCTTTTGCTGGTTCTATTTTAGCAAGGGGAAGAAATCTAATCGGCATTTGGATGTGGTTTGTTTTGTTGTGTTTCGGTGGGTTTGGGGGTTGACAGGATTTTGGGAGGTTTGGCTGAAGCTGGAACGGTAAGTATGGTTCGAGCTTTCGTTGCTTGTCTGGATACGGAAGCGAGATTCAGGGGATGGCAGCCGTATCCATTTGGGGGAGATCCTGCAAAGAGATACTGGGATTCTTCGCCTTCGGCTCAGAATGACCCCGTGTGGGGGAGATTTTGATGATGGGCGTGTGGGGTGATGACGTCCGTGTGGAGAGGTTTTTGGGGAGGCAAGCGGTTCACGCCGATGATGGGTGCCGGAGGGTAGGAGTTGCTACCTGGATTACTGCTGTTGCCGGAGTTTCATGAGCTGGTCGTAGATCTGTTGGGGCGTCTTGACAGCATTGGGATCGGAGCTGGCGGGATCCTGTGGAGTTCCGCTGGGTGAGGTTGCTGGGGTCGCCGCTGGTGCGGCCGCCGGGGTGGCCGCTGGTGTGGGCGGAGCGGGCTGTTGCGGGGTGGCGACTGACTCCGACTCGGATGGGGGTTCGGGTGGATTCATCGGTGGGTCGTCCGAGTCGGCGCGTTCGTTGAAGCTCATGGAGCTGGGGCTGGGAGGAGTCGGGCCGCCTCGGCGCGGCGTGAGGATGAGCTGAGCCGGTTGGTCTTCGGTGCTCGAGATGAAGAGCATGTTGCTTGCGGTTCCGTCGAGGAGCTGATCGAGGATCTGAGAGGGGCTGGTGGGGCCGTAGCTGCCGAAGACCCGCTCTTCGGCGACGCCACCGGTGATGGTGATTCCGACGAGCTGGGAGACCTCATGGAGGATCTGATTGAGGCTGGAGTTATCGGCGGTGACGGTGAGCTGGTGGTCGAGATAGGTGATTCTGGCGTGATTCGCGGGGGGAAGCGGCGGTGGTGGTGGGGCCGCCGTGGGGGCAGGGGCAGGCTGCGACGGTGCAAGCGATGCCGTGGGGGCGGTGGATGGAAGCTGCGTGGACGCGGCGGGTGTCTGCGAAGGTGGTGGGGACGGGGCTGGTGTCTGTGGGGACGGAGCTTGTGTCTGCTGGGGCGGTGGGGACGACATTTGCGAATGACGGGAGTGTGCGTAGGGTGCGGACTGACCGGCGAGAGGCGCGGAGAGGCAGAGCAGGAGGAACAGTCGGATTGGTGTCTGGGTGGTCATGCTCTCAGACTGCTGGCGTAATGATACGACGCGCGGCTGAGCGAAAGGTAAACAGAGCCAGGTGTTTTGAGGGGACGAGGAGAGGGTGAACCGCAGGTCCTTCGACTTCGCCTCCTCGCGGTGAGACTGCGAGGAGGCTCCGCTCAGGATGACACTTTTTTTCAGGGCCAGAACTGTGATCCAGAGAGAGGTGACCCTGATGTGAGGCTAATCCGCCTGATTCCAACTGAGTCGCCGCGATGCCAGGCTGAACAGCTCGATGCGAGCTGGGTTGGCCTGGTACCGGAGCGGGCTTAGGTGTGGCGGCGGTATCCGGGGCGGAGATCCTGCAAAAAATGCTGGGATTCTTCGCCTTCGGCTCAGAATGACGGCGGCAAGGGGGCGGTGGCTCAGGGTGACGGCGGTTAGGGTGACGGCGGTTAGGGGCTGCGGCTCAGGGTGACGCTGCGGCCCAGGGTGACGGCAGTGAGGGGCTGTGGCTCAGAATGCTGTTCGTCTCTGATGTGGTCTATGCCTCCCCTGAGATCAGGCGGTGCGGGGCTCGCCCAGACGTGGAACGAGCAGCTGGAAGATCAGCAGGGCGGTGACATAGGCGAAACCGGCCATGGCGAAGATGGGCAGAGGGTGGAGAGAGAAGTAGTGGGAGACGATCCAGGTGAAGATGGCTCCGCCGATGGCCCCTGCAGTTCCTCCGATTCCGACGACTGTGCTTACGCTGGTGGAGGGGAACATGTCTGTCGGGGTGGAGAAGAGATTGGCGGACCAGCCCTGGTGAGCCGCGGTGGCGAGGCAGAAGAGGGCGATGGCGGGCCAGGCATTATTGGGGAAGAGGTCGTGCATGTGGGGCACGAGCATGATGGGCAGAACGCAGACGGCGCAGACGAGCATGGCGAACTTGCGGCCGGAATTGACGCTGTGTCCGTGCTTCATGCGGAAGCCGGAGAGCCAGCCGCCTGCGATGGAGCCGACGCTGGCGACGGTGTAGATGACGATGAGCGGGTATTTGACGTGGTTGAGATCGAGACCGTAGTTGTCATTGAGGAATTTGGGGAGATAGAAGAGATAGAACCACCAGATGGGGTCGGTGAGGCCCTTGCCGATGCAGAAAGCCCAGAAGCCGCGATGGCGTACGAGGACGGAGTAGATGGGACGGCCCCTGGTGACGGGAGCGAGATCGGCCTGGGTCTGGGTGAGGCCGCGCCGGAGTTTGTTGTAAGGGAAGAAGAGCCAGATGACACACCAGATAAGGCCCATGGAGCCGGTGGTGATAAAGGCTGCGTTCCATCCCCAGCGCATGGTTACGGCGGCGATAAGAACAGGTGCGACGAAGGCCGAGGCGTTGGAGCCGGAGTTGAAGAGGCCGGTGGCGAGTGCGCGCTCCTCGGAGGGGAACCACTCGGTGGTGGCCTTGATGGCGGCAGGGAAGTTTCCGGATTCGCCGAGACCGAGGAAGATGCGGGCGATGCAGAAGCCCATGACGCTGCCGACGAGGGAGTGGCTGATGGAGGCGCATGCCCAGACCAGGATGGCGATGGCGTATCCGGTCTTGGTGCCGAGCCTGTCGATGATGCGGCCGGCGAAGAGGAAGCCGATGCCGTAGGCGATCTGGAAGCAGATGAGGATGCGGCCGTAGTTCAGGTTGTAGACGGTTTGATGCGCGGCGTCGATGCCGGGAACCCAGCCCATGAAGTCGAGGTGAAGGAGCGGCTCGATGAGGGAGAAGACCGAGCGGTCCATATAGTTGATGGTCGTCGCGAGGAAGAGAAGGAAGCAGACGAACCAGCGAACATTGGACTTGTCTGGAGCGGAGGTGGTAAAGCCCGTATCGGACGGGCGGATGGCAGGATTCGTCGACATGAATCAAAGCTCCGGCGCAATGCAGGTCAGACCATTGCTGGAAGAGGGCCGCTAAGGCCGTTGGAAGTCAATGGAATATGTTCTGGATGAGGATAGTCGCTGGCGGGTCAGGTGTGTCAAGGAGCAAACGAGATACCCGGAGCAGGAAGTGGTCTATCCATTCTTAGGGAAAATGCCTGGGGACGCTAGAAGCTGCTGACGGCGGATGACGGCGAAGAAGCAGAAGACGAATGTGGATCTGCGGGTGTGGATGGATGGGATTCTACGATGGTGAAGTAGTGATTCAGGGGCTGAGGGAGGCGGTTCGAGCTTCGTTCGGCTGCCCCACCTTCGGCGCGATAGAGCTGCGCCGAAGGTGGGGTACTCGGTTTGTGGCGAGAGCCGGAGGTGGACACCGGCCATGGGGATGGCTGGTGTCACTTCACAGGCGATTTGCTTTTGAGATCCTGCAAAAAATACTGAGATTCTTCGCCTTCGGCTCAGAATGACGGCTGTGGGCGTGGGTCGTGGGCGTGGGTAATGATGCGATAAGGGTGGGTGATCATTTGGTGGTGTTCAGGACGAGGACGGTGGCGATGGGGTCCAGCGCCTTTGCGGGAAGCTGGACATCGAGCGCTGTGCCGTTCTGGGTGAACTTGAGCGGCTTGTGGGCGGAGTCGGCGAGCAGGTAGGCGCTGGCGACCTTACGGGGCATCTTGTCGACGTGGAAGGTGTTCTGCCATTCGAAGATTTCGACGTAGACCTTGTTGCCCTTGGTGGTGGAACGCCAGTTCCAGGTAGGAATGAACTTGGGCTGACCGCTGTGGCCCTTCTCGGTGGCGGAGAAGGTTCCGGTGGGGACATCGAAGAGGGTGGCGCTGGTTCCGTAGATGGCCTCGCCGTTGACCTTGAGCCACTGGCCGACCTGTTGCAGGCGCTCTACCTCAGGTTGCGGAACGATGCCCTTGGAGTCGGGACCGATGTTGAGGAGGTAGTTGCCGCCCTTGGAGGCGATGTCGATGAGGTTGCGGAGGAGGGTATCGGTGGGCTTGAAGTTGGTGTCGAAAGATTTGTAGCCCCAGGTGTCGTTCATGGTCATGCAGGACTCCCAGTCGCGGCCGGGGTAGCCCTGGGCGGGGATGTACTGCTCGGGGGTCTCGGTGTCGCCCTTATAGGTTCCGCCGAGGCGGTTGTTCCAGATGAGGTTGGGATGCTGGTTGAGGAGCTTGACGATCTCGGCGGAGCGCTCGGGGGTCATCATCTTGGTTGGGGTGTCGAACCAGACGACGACGGGGTAGTCCTTGTAGTTGGTCAGGAGCTCTTTGATCTGCGGGATGGACTTCTTGTGGAGATAGTCGTCGAAGCTGCCATCCTGAGCCTTGTCCCAGTGGCCGGTCTCCTTGTTGTGATCGCCGCGGACGGCGGCGGCTCCGCCGGGGGCGGTCCAGTCCTGGGCCTGGGAGTAGTAGAAGCCGAGCTTGATGCCCTGCTTGCGGCACTCTTCGGCGAGCTCCTTGAGCGGATCACGCTTGAACGGAGTCGCGGCGACGATGTTGAAGGGGTCGACCTTGGAGTCGAACATGGCGAAGCCGTCGTGGTGCTTGGCGGTGATGACGATGTACTTCATGCCGGCGGCCTTGGCGAGGGCCACGATGTCGTGCGCGCTGAAGCCGGTGGGATTGAACTGCGGGGCGAAGGCCTTGTAGTCGGCGACGGGGATGGAGAGGTCGTTCATGATCCATTCGCCGATGTGGTCGGTGCGCTTGCCGTGCCATTCGCCGGCGGGGATAGAGTAGAGGCCCCAGTGAATGAACATTCCGAAGCGGGCATCGCGCCACCATGCCATGCGCGCATTGCGCTGAGCGGGGGTCTCGGTGTCCTGGATGGCGGGAACCGGATGATTGGTGGGGGTGGCATCCGCTTTGCTGCCTTCGAGCTGGGCGTAGCTGAGCGAAGCGGATGCGAGGATGAGGCCGGTTGCGATGCTGCGGTGCAAAAGCTTCACGGGGATTCCTTTGGGTGAATTTATGGCACGGGAATTATAGGTGAAAGTTTACGTTTATTGGCAAACCTATTTTTGCGGCTGCTCTTTGTAGAGCGAAATTTTCCCGGGGGCATCTTATCTGGCGCAGGCCTGCTCGTGCAGGTTTTCGAGGGCTCCGGTCTTGCCAGGAGGAGGGTCGATGATGAGGCGGGTGGCGGTCGATAGGTTCGGCGTGACTTCGGCGAAGAGCTTCGACGAGGTTTTGCGTGGACTTGAGAAGGGGATCGGCAGACCCGATATGCGGGTTCTCAAGCCGCAGATGGATGGAGCCGAGTCTCTGGAGGAGTTCGAGAGGCTGATTCATGCGGCGGTGGGGAGCGCGGACCTTATGGATTTTCTGCGGCTGGATCTGGGAGCTGCGATCAAGAAAGACCCGGCGGCGAAGTCATTTCGAATCGTGAGAATCATCGCGGGGAATCCGCTGATCATGAAGCAGATGGTCGAGCGCGTTCCGGATGCGGGGTCGTATGCTCCGGTGACGATCCTGGTCTACGAGAATGACGGTGGAGTGCATCTGGCCTACGACACCATGTCGAGCTATTTAAATGGATGCGGAGATGAGGCAGTTCTTGCGGTGGCTCGGTCTCTTGACGAGAAGGTGATTGCCCTTCTGACTGAGGCTGCGGGTTGAGACGATGTGCCTGCGGCGCAGGATATGATCGCTGACGTGGACAGGAAGACGGCCGCATCAGGCAACGAGATCGAGAGGATGGTGGCGAGGCTGCGCCAGGGAGATGTGCGGGCGCTGGCCAGGGCGATCTCCATGGTGGAGGATGGCGCTGAAGGGGCGGAGACTCTGCTGGCCGAGTGCAGGAGATCCCGAGTGAAGGCTCTGAAGATTGGGGTGACGGGACCGCCGGGGGCGGGGAAGAGCACGCTGGTGGATCAGATGGCGCGTTGGCTGCGAGGGCGGGGAGAGGCGGTGGGGGTGATTGCGATCGACCCTTCGAGTCCTTATACAGGAGGGGCGCTGCTGGGTGACCGGATCCGGATGCAGGAGCCGGTGGGAGATGCGGGGATCTATGTGCGCAGCATGGCCTCGCGGGGTGCGGTGGGAGGAGTTGCGCGGGCGGTGCGTGATGTGTGCGACGTGATGGAAGCCTCGGGTCGCGGAAAGATCCTGATCGAGACGGTGGGGGTGGGGCAGGATGAGGTGGAGATCGCCCGGCTTGCCGATGTCACGGTGCTGGTGCTGGTGCCGGGCATGGGGGATGACGTGCAAAGCCTGAAGGCGGGCCTGATGGAGATCGCGGACGTGTTCGTGGTGAACAAGAGCGACCGCGAAGGGGCGGAGCGGGTGGTGGCGGAGATTGTCGGGATGCAGGGGTTGGCGAGTGTGCCTGGAGAGCGGGTTCCGGCTGTGGTGCAGACGGTAGCGACGACGGGTGAGGGTGTCGAGAAGTTGATGGATGCTATCGCGGAGTCGATGGATGCGATTGCGCGATGCGGCGAGGAGAAGAGCACGAGGGATGAGTCGCACGGGGCGCGAGAGTGGATGAGCGAGCTGGGCAACGAGCTACGGTTAGATCACCTTGGGGTTGCGGTAAAGAGTATCGCGGGAGCGCGCGGTTTTTACGAGATGCTGGGGATGGCAGTTGCGCAGGAAGAGAGGGTGGAGCATGAGCAGGTGAAGGTGGCGATGCTTCCGATGGGGGAGAGCCGGTTAGAGCTGTTGGAACCTACGGCGGAGGATTCGGTGATTGGGAGATTCCTGGCGAAGCGCGGCGAGGGGCTGCACCATATCGCGATGAAGGTGGCGGATGTGGATGCGATGTTTGTGCGGCTGAAGGAGAACGGTGTGAGGCTTGTGAGCGACCAGGTTCGCAGGGGCGCCGGGGGGCACAGGTATTTTTTTGTGCATCCCGCGAGTACGGGAGGGGTGTTGCTGGAGATTGTGGGTGAGGGATGATGCGACTGCTGCTGATTGATACAAGTGGAACGGAAGGCAGCGTTGCGCTGGCAGAGGGCGAGGGGGAACCGAAGGTTGTGGCGTCGGAGGTACTGCCAGGGCGAAGTGCTTCGGAGAGACTGATTCCGGCGATACGACAGAGGATGGCGGCGGAGGGCTGGAAGTTGAGCGAGCTTACGGCTATCGCTGTTGTGCATGGGCCGGGATCGTTTACCGGGGTGCGGGTAGGGCTGAGTGCAGCCAAAGGTTTGAGCGAGGCGGGGCGGGTTCCCCTGATTGCTGTCTCGCGGCTGGCGGTTCTGGCGGCGGCTGCGGGGAGTGTTGAAAGCGATGTGTGCGCGGTGCTGGATGCAGGCCGCGGGGAGTTTTACGGCGGTGTTTATGCGGCGGGTCGAAGGCGAAGCGAGGCGCTGTTGACCGCGCAGGAGGTGGCGGTGTTGGCGGAAGGAGCAAGCGCGGTGGTGGTATGTGAGCCGCGAGTTGCAGAGGCTCTGGTGGCGCTGCGACCTCGAGTAGTGGAGGAGCCCACAGCGAAGGATGTCCTGCCTCTGGCAGTGGAGCGGGTGAGAAGAGGGCAGTTCGACGACGTGGAGGCGATCGACGCGAACTACCTTCGGCGAATGGATCTGGAGATTCTGGCCAGGATAGGAAAGGGCTCCGAGGGGTGACGGGCGAGCTGAGGATAAGGGTGGCTCGAGCGGGCGATGTGGGGGCGGTGATTGCGCTGGAGCGAATGATCTCGACTGCACCCCATTGGGCCGAGAGGGAGTATGCGGGGATTGCCGAGGCCGATGAGGGTGATTCGGTAAAACGGGGTCTGCTGGTGGGGGAGGAAGGGACGTATCTGGTGGGGTTTGCCGTGGGCAAAGTGATTGGGGCCGGAGCCGGCTCGATTGCAGAGCTGGAGAGCGTTGTTGTGGCGGAGACGGCTCGAAGGAAGGGAGTTGGGCGGGCCCTGTGCGAGGCGGTGATTGCCTGGTGCGGAGCGAATGGAGCCGCTGGCGTGGAACTGGAGGTCCGTTCGGCGAATGCCGCCGCGATCGCACTGTATCGTCGCTTGGGATTTGTCGAGTTGGGGCGGAGGAAGGGGTACTACAGCGAGCCCAAAGACGATGCCGTGTTGATGCGGTTGGAGATGGCCGGGCCGGGCAGAGAGGGCTCGCCGCAGAGACCTTGAAGAGGATCGAAAGGTCCGATTTTCGACGGAAACAGCGATACAAAACGGTGGATAACTGGCTTTGCCTCACTTTGACGGGCTGTGTTAGCTTGTTGAGCCAGCGTTGGGAAGTTGAATGACCCTGGAGGTATCGATCGGATGCAGACTGCTAAATATACGGAGCTCCCGAATGTTACACAGCACTTATCCATTCAGCAGCTTGAGCAGGAACACAGCCTGTATGATCGCAGGCTGGACACGTTGCGTTCGAAGTTATTTCTGACCGAACCGGAGAAGCTGGAAGAGATACGACTCAAAAAGCTGAAGCTGAGCCTGAAGGATGAGATGGAGAGGCTTCGGCGTATGGAAGCATCAGACTCGCAGCACTGAGGGTTGAGAAGCCCGCTGGACTCAGGGGGATGCGCCGGAAGGTCAAGTGTGCGCATGGCCGTATAATCGTCACTTATGGTTCGAGATGGATATTTGTACGCGCTGGGTTTGGGAGTCGTAGCGGCAGCAATCTGGCTGCTGACGCACTCCTGGATTCTGCTGGCGCTTCCGCTGCTGCTTGCGGTTTTTTTTCTTTGGTTTTTCCGAGATCCGGAGCGCACGATTCCTACGGGGGCGGGCCAGATTGTATCGCCCGCCGACGGGCTGGTTACCGATACGGAATGGATCGAGACGACTGCCGGAAGCCGGTTGAGATTGAGCATTTTTCTGAATGTCTTCGACGTGCATGTAAACCGCTCGCCGGTGGCCGGTACGGTGAAGCTGGTTGAGTTTCGAAAGGGTGAGTTTCTGAATGCGATGAAGGCGGAGTCGGTTCTTAATAACGAACAGACCCTGATTGTGATCGACGCGGGAGACTATGAGGTAAGCTTCAAGCAGATTGCGGGCCTGCTTGCCCGTCGCATTGTGTGCAATGTGAAGGCGGGTGACAGAGTGGAGCGGGGACAGCGCGTCGGGCTGATCAAGTTTGGGTCTCGCGTGGACGTGTTGCTGCCTGCGGAGGCAGAGCTTAAGGTCAAGACGGGCTCGCGGGTACGAGGCGGGTTATCCGTGCTCGCTGAGGTAACGGATTCCGGGAACCGCTCAGCCAAGTCGGCTGCGGCGGCGGTGGCTTAATGGGAGCCGGACCATCTGATCTGGGGCAAAGAGGAGCGGCGGGAAGAGAGAGACGCCTGCCCAGCCGGGGTATGTATGTGCTGCCCTCACTCTTTACCGCAGGAAACATCGCGGCGGGGTATTACGCGATTACGCAGAGCATTCAGGGGTCGTTTGCTCAACCAGCGTTCTTCGACCGGGCCGCGATTGCCATAGGTTTCGCGGTGCTGTTCGATGGCGTCGATGGAATGATCGCGCGGCTTACGAATACGGCAAGCGATTTCGGCCGGGAGCTGGATTCTCTGGCTGATGTGATCACGTTCGGAGTGGCTCCAAGCCTGTTGGCTTATATGTGGGGATTCCGGATGCTGCCGCCGCTGACGGAGTATGTCCACCTGCGAGATCGCATCCTTCACCTGGGCGTCTTTGTCTGCTTTCTGTTTCTGATCTGCGGGGCGAGCCGATTGGCTCGATTTAACATCAGCGTCAACCCGCAGCCGAGGAATCCCGGGAGGCCAGGAAAGAAGTATTTCGTCGGCATGCCCATTCCGGCCGGCGCCGGCGTAATCGCTTCGGTCGTGCATTTCGAGAATGGAGATCCGATTGGGGATCCGCGATGGTCGGCTGTCTGGCTCTGCCTGATTCTCTTCACCGGATTTTTGATGGTAAGCACGTGGCGATTCTGGAGCGGGAAGGAGATCAGCCTGGGTCAGCGGCATCCCTTCCAGTTAGTAGCGGTGATCGTTGCGGTTGGCGCATTAATCGCGCTGTATTCGGAGTATGTGTTGATTGTTGTGGCGCTGGGATATCTGGTGTCGGGGGTTCTGGCGCGTTTGGCGTACTCGTGGGGACAGAAGAGGCGGCAGGCGGGCGTGCCGAGTTGAAGGTTTGACCGAATCTATTCAGTGCAGGTGGAGATGACAGGCAAGGTCTATCGGATTGGTGTGGTCGGAGCGTCGTCGCTGGCGGGGAAGGAACTAAGCGACGAGCTGGGTGAATCTCTGCTGGCGGCCTCGAACGTTGTGCTGCTTGAAGATGAAGAGGAGAGCACGGGCCAGCTGACTTCTGCGGGGGAGGAAGCGGCATTCATTCAGAAGATTGATAGCGGTTCTTTCGAGCACATGGACTTCGTCTTTTTTGCGGGAGATGGGAAGGGCACGTTGAGGCACTGGCAGGAAGCCCGGAAGGCAGGAGCGAGCATCATCGACCTGACGTATGCGCTTGAGGGCGAGAGCGAGGTGCTGGTGATGTCTCCGTGGGTGAGCGAGGCGCTTGGCAGGCAGGCAGCACTTGAGGTGGGGCTGCATCTGGGAACGCAGGCTGTGATTCCGGCGCACCCTGTGGCAGTGATGCTGGCGCTGGTGGCTGCAAGACTCCAAACGCGGATCCCGGTGAAGACGCTGGCCGCGACAGTGATGGAGCCGGCCTCGGAGCATGGGCGCGCGGCGATGGATGAGATGCACCAGCAGACGGTGAGCCTGCTGTCGTTCCAGGAATTGCCAAAAGAACAATATGATTCGCAGGTCTCGTTCAACCTGCTGCCGTCCCTGGGGTCTGCGGCGAAGGTAGAACTGGGAGCCACAGAATGGCGGATTCGAGCACAGTATAAGGCGCTTGCGAATAAGAAATTGCCTCCGTTGAACATGCAGCTGGTGCAGGCTCCGGTGTTTCATGGCTATGTCGCATCGGTGTTTGTGGAGACCAGCGATGCTGCAACCGTGGCGGAGTTAGAGGGGGCGCTGGCAGGAGAGCATCTCGATATCGTCACAGAGGGCTCGGAACCGCCAAGTAATCTGACCGCAGCCGGACAGGAGGAGATTATGGTCCGTGTGGTGCCCGATAACGATGACGAGGATGGTGGAACGCGATTCTGGTTATGGCTGGCGGCAGATAATCTTAAATTGACCGCTCTGCATGCGATTGCCTGCGCGGGGGAACTGCGCCGGCTACGACCTTCCGGGAAGGTGCAATAAATGATGAGAGAAGCGGTTGTTTCTAGAATGAGATCTATCTCCAAACCGAAAAGGATGACGGCAAAGTGCTGCTGAAGGAAAGGAATTTGCGGCCAGTGACTGAAGTGGGTATGCGTATTGGGATCGATCTTGGAGGGACCAAGATCGAGGCACTGGCAATGGATGAGCAGGGCAAAGAACTGGCTCGCTATCGCGTGGATACACCGAGAGATGATTACGATGGAACGGTCGCAGCGATGGCGGGGTTGGTTCACCTGCTGGAAGAGAAGACGGGAAGGACGGGAAGCGTCGGAGCAGGAATCCCGGGGAGTATCTCTGAGAAAAGCGGTCTGGTAAAAAATGCAAACTCGACATGGCTGAATGGTCGACCTTTGGATAAGGACCTTAGTGCGGCACTGGGACGTGAGGTTCGGATTGCAAATGACGCGAACTGCCTGGCCGTTTCGGAGGCGACGGATGGTGCGGCGGCAGGGAAGCGCGTTGTATTTGGGGTGATTCTGGGCACAGGTTGCGGAGGTGGCGTGGCCATCGACGGACGAGTCCATGCCGGCCCGAACGGTACGGGCGGCGAGTGGGGACATAATCCGCTGCCATGGCCTAATGCGGAGGAGAACCCGGGACCGCTTTGCTATTGCGGAAAACGCGGATGTCTGGAGATGTGGGTTTCCGGCACGGGGTTGGCGCGGGATTACCAGCAGACCACAGGGCGACAACGAAGCGCACGAGAGATTATTGCAGCGTTTGAGGCGGGAGAGAGGGAAGCAGCTGCAATCGTGGATCGACTGGAAGATCGGCTGGCGCGGGGTCTGGCTACAGTGATCAATACTCTCGACCCGGATGCCTTTGTGCTGGGGGGAGGACTCTCTTTGGCACAACACCTTTATGAGAGCCTCCCGAAACGTTTGCCTACGTACGTATTTGGACGAGAGGTGGACACACCGATCCTGCAGGCAAGATTTGGCGATTCAAGCGGTGTGCGAGGTGCAGCGTGGCTATGGCCTGTCTCACGAGAACGATCTACATTCTCGGCTTAGCTGGGCGTTTTTTTTATCTCAGTCAGAACCCTTCGACATGTATCCATGTGTGTTCGCAAGGCAACAAGCCATAACGGCCCTGACAGGAGAAGTTTTGTGAAATTAAATGTCGAGGGGAGTCTCTTCGCACTCTTTCTCGGAGCCCTTGCCGCGCTTCCTAGGCGCGCATTGCCGCGAATGCGACATCTGCAATGGCAGAGAAATTCTGCAACTGTTTTCCACTCCGAACGCGAAGGAGAGCCACGACACTCTGGTGCGACGATCAAGTCCAACGACGCATTGAGCCGTCACATTTCCTGCCGTTATCCTCGGCTTTTCTCAGCACATGAGTATGTCCACATCCTGTCAGTAAACGCGGGGTTCTTCGACGACAGGTAGAACCAGGGACTAAGGAGTGATGAGGAGCTTTCTATCGCTGCTTCGAGAAAGTGTGACCCTTGCCTTCGATGACCTCGAGGATATGGTCGGGAACCGGAGGTGGATCGAAGACCTCGGTAGAGCCGTTCGGCCAGCGAATCTCGATGGAATCAAGCTGAGTATCCGAGCCGAGCCCGAAATGGAGCCGGAGGTCGTTGGATGAGTTGTAGCTGGACCCGCTGCGAACCTCGTCGACCCATACGCGCGTACCGGCGCGGAGAGTGACGCGTGCTCCGATGGCGTCGCGGTTGGAGGTGGTTCCGACGAGGTGCACACCAAGCCAGTGGTTTCGATTGCGAGCGAGATTGACGAGAAGCATGGTGTCATCGGATAGGTTATTGATGACAGCCTCGATACGTCCGTCGTTGAACAGGTCGGCAGTCGCGAGGCCGCGTCCAGATAGGGGATTGAGCAATGCCGGACCGGATGTCTTGCTGATGTCCTTGAATTTCACGAGCCCGGAGGAAGTATGTCCGAGGTTGTAGTAGAGAAAGCGGGGCTCACGGAAGAAGGAGCCAAGACGAGCGGAGTCGACCTCGGGATAGACGTGTCCATTCGCGATGAGAAGGTCTGGCCATCCGTCATTGTCGACATCGGCGAACATGGTGCCCCATCCTAGCGCATCGGTGTTGATGGCGATCCCGGCAGAGTGAGTCTCGTCGGTGAAGGTGCCGTCACCCTGGGAGCGATACAGAGTGGACGTATCGTCGGAGAAGTTGGTTTTGAAGAGATCTAGATGGCCGTCCCGATCGTAGTCGGCGGAGGTGGAACCCATGCCGGCTTGCTCGCGGCCGTCCTCGTTGAAGGCGGCCCCAGCGTCGGCAGCTACGTCGGTGAAGGTGCCGTCATGATTATTTCGGTAGAGGATGGAAGGAGTGGAATCACAGGCGATGTAGACGTCGGTCCAGCCGTCTTCGTTGTAGTCAAGGGTGGTAACGGAAAAGCAATAGTGGCCGTTGGTGCGTTCGATGCCGCTCGGTTTGCTGACTTCTTCGAAGCGGACCGATTCTCCAGCACGACCGCCCCCGAGATTATGAAAAAGAGTGTTGGCGGCGTAGGGCAGTCCGCGTGGTCCACACATAACCGGGACACCCTTCCACATGCAGCCGGGACCGGAGCCGGGCTTAGGGATGGTGGCAAGGTCGAAGTGGACGTAGTTGGCGACGATGAGATCGAGTCGGCCGTCACGATCGTAGTCTACGAAGGCGCAGCCGGTACCCCATTCCTTCCCAGTACCAGAGACTCCGGACTGTTCGGAGACGTCTTTGAAAGTTCCGTTTCCTTGATTGTGGAAGAGATGATTTTTACCGTAGGCGGTGATGTAGAGGTCGTCGTATCCATCATTGTCATAGTCGCCGACACATGCGCCCTGGCCCCAGCCGGAGAAAGCGATCCCCGCACGAACGGTGACATCGGTAAAAGTGCCGTTGCGGTTGTTATGGAAGAGGTGGCTGGTGGGCTTGCTTTTCGATTTGGCGGCGTCGAGCGTGGTGCCATTAACGAGGAAGATGTCCTGCCAGCCGTCACGGTCGTAGTCGAGGATGGCAACGCCGGAGCCGGTGGCCTCGAGGATGTAGCGCTTGGCTTCCGCGCTTCCGTTGACGTTACGGACGAGAATGCCGGCCTTGGCCGCTACATCGACGAACCATGCAGGGGAGGGATGATCTGCGTTGGCTGGATAGAGTTGCGTTTGGCCGTGGGCGGCAAGGGGAGAATAAAAGAGGGCGACCGTGAGCAGGAGGCTGCAGAAGAAGTGGATCTCTTCACGGCGTCGACTTCTGTGCCGCGCTTGGGCGAGAAGCTTCCTGATTTGTTTAGGAATTGGGAACATCAGGACTTCGGTTCTGTAGTCTTCGATTCGATCCGCCCCATAGGAAGGGTCTTGAGAAGTTTGCCGCCTTCCTGAATGACGTAGAGATTGTTGGCGGCGAGTGCAGGAAGCTTGTCGATGGCCCCGGAGGGCCAGTGGATCTCAACGTCAGCCTTCGCGGCGAGGTCGAGGCCGAAGTGGATGCGGAGGTCGTTCTGTGAGAAGTAGCTGCCGCCACTGCGGACCTCATCGATCTGGACGAAGGGCTTCGCCTGGGGCTCATGTTGCGTGGTGATAAGAATGCGTGCGCCGATGCCGGTGCGATTTGATTTTGTGCCGACAGTTCGGATCTTAATCCAGTTGCGGCCAGTGGTGGAATCGCAGCGGAGGAGTTGTGGGAGGCTGTTGACACAGTTGACGGCGACGTCGATGTCGCCGTCGTTGTCGAAGTCGCCGAAGGCGGTGCCCCGAGCAGCGGCGGTCGCGTTGATTCCGG
Organism: Edaphobacter modestus; assembly: GCF_004217555.1. Classification (GTDB taxonomy): domain Bacteria; phylum Acidobacteriota; class Terriglobia; order Terriglobales; family Acidobacteriaceae; genus Edaphobacter; species Edaphobacter modestus. Next base: position 1,915,518 of record NZ_SHKW01000001.1, on the reverse strand, counting down.
GACCAGCCTCGGCGGTAACCTCTTCGAACTGTCCGTTGCGGAGGTTGCGGTAGAGGTATTTGTGCTGGGCATAGGGTGCATCAACATTGGTGCCTTCGACCTCGGGATATACATGGCCGTTAGACATGAGCAGATCAGGCCAGCCGTCATTGTCCATGTCGAAGAAGCCGACACCCCAGCCCAGGAAGCGCGTGTTGACGCCCAGACCGGAAAGGTAAGTGTGGTCATCGAAGTTGCCACCGCCGAGGTTGACGTAGAGAGAGTCGGTATCTCCGGCGAAGTTGGTCTTAACGATGTCGAGCAGGCCGTCGCGGTTCAAGTCGCCGATGGACACTCCCATACCGGCTTGTGGTTTCCCGTCTGGAGAGTAGGCGATACCGGACTCGATGGCGACGTCCTTGAAGGTGCCGTTTTTCTGGTTCTGGTAAAACGTGGAGGCAGTGGAGTCGTTCGCTACATAGATGTCGGGCCAGCCATCGTTGTCGAGATCGGCGACGGAGACAGAGAGAGCGTAGGTCCCGATCGTCTCCCACATGCCGGATTTTTCCGAGACGTCTGTGAAGGTACCGTCACCGTTGTTGCGATAAAGAATGTTCTTCCCGCCCTGGAGACCGGGTGGACCGCAGGCGACCTGAATGCCTTTGTACGCGCAACCGGCAGCTTCGGGAAGCGGAGCCGTCTTGATGTCAAAGTCGATGTAGTTGGCGACGAAGAGGTCGAGATGGCCGTCGCGGTCATAGTCAAGAAAAGAGCATCCGGTGTTCCAGCGAGTCGTCGGTTGCGTAAGGCCGGCTTTAGCTGTGACGTCCGTGAAAGTTCCATCACCATTGTTGCGATAGAGAATGTTCTGACCGTAGTAGCTGACAAAGAGATCGTTCCAGCCGTCGTTGTTGTAGTCGCCGACGCAACAGCCCTGTCCCCAGCCGCTGCGACCGAGCCCGGCCTTTTGGGTGACGTCGGTGAAGGTCCCATCGCGATTGTTTTTGAAGAGATGGGAGAACGGTTCCTGACCCTTCGGAAAACCTTCAATGCGGGAGCCGTTGACGAGGAAGATGTCGAGCCAGTCGTCGTGGTCATAGTCGAAGAAGGCGACGCCGCAACCAGTCGTTTCGAGAAGATAACGATTCTTGTGCTCGCCACCGTAGATGGTTTTAGCGTTGAGGCCCGACTGCCGGGCCACATCGAGGAAGCTGACGCCGAGCGGAGTTCCAGCGACGGGGGAAGGCGGACCTTTGGGAGCGGGGCGTGGTTTGGCGTCGTAGGTAGGACGCGAGCCGATCTGCGGTGTGCTAGGAACCTGGGAGCCCTGTGCCAGGGAGAGAACATCATCGAGCGTGAGGACGAGCGCGGTTCGAGAGAGAGAGGTAAGGAACGTACGACGGGACCATGTCAAGATCGAGACTCTCCCTCTGTGGCCGCGATGCTAAAGGCTGCCCTAACGGGCATGGCCACGGTGCGTGAAGTATAGAGAAAGGTTGAATGCGAGGCAACGTGTTGTTATGGATCTCGAAAAGCGGACCATTCCATGACATGGCTACACCGATTGCTTCGTAAATCACGGATAGGAATCTGGTTTGGGCTGCGCGAGCCGTTGGGCTTGCTGACGCTCGAGCGCGGCATCGGCAGTCCGGCCCTGTTGTGTGAACGCCTCGGCGAGTGCAGCGTGAGCTTCGGCGAAGTCAGGATCGGCAACGACAGCAGCCTGGAGTTGCGTAATGGCTTCGGCAATCTGGCCGCGTTTCAGCAGGGCTCGTCCACTGTCGAGTGAGAAGTTTGCGCGCTGGCGGCTAACGGCCAGACGGCTCAGGTCTGCCGCAATTTTTCGCTCGGATGCGGCGCCCGTCGTGTCCCCCTGCCGAACGAGAATTGAGGCGAGGGTGATATGCGGGCTGGGCTGGTTTGGCATGAGCTGGATGGCACGCCGAAGAGCATCGATGGCTTTGTCAGGCTGATCGTTCTGCTTGTAAACATTGCCCAGCATCGCCCAGGCGTCGCCATGCCCCGGTTGCAATGAGGTGGCACGCTCAAGCTCCACCTGGGCTTCGGGAAATCGGGCGAGTTGCATATAGAGGATGCCGAGCGTGTAGGGCGGATCGGGGAGTTCAGGATCGAGTTTCGCCGCTTGCTCGAACTCGGGGATTGCGGCGTTGATATCGTCCTTGAGCTTGTAGGCAAGGCCAAGGTCGTAGTGGAGATGAGGGTTGGCGGGATCGACGGCGAGGCCGGCGCGGAACTGCTCGATGGCATGGTCGAGATCGGCCTGCTGCAGGAAGGCGACACCGAGATCTTCGCGAAGCGTTGGGCTTGCGGGTGTGAGCGTGAGAGCCCGCTTGTAAAGAGGAATGGCAGTTTTAGCGTCGCCGACCTGGACGAGAGCGAGAGCGTAGTTGGTGAGCGTGGGAGCATCCTGTTGCCGGACTTTGGCAACCTGCTGGAACAGGGGGAGTGCTTCGCGTGCGTTTCCACTGGCCTGAAGGCTGAGCGCCAGTTCGTACATTGCGTCGATGGAAGTGGGAACGAGTTGCAGCGCGTGGCGCAGGGTTGCGATCGACTGCTCATCCTGATTGGCGGCGCGAAGCGCGCGGCCAAGTTGAAGAGAGTATTCAAGGTTGCTGCTTGAGAGCCGGCTTGCCTGCGTGAGAGGCGCCAATGCACTGGCTGGATTGCGTTCAGCAAGATAGAGGGAGCCTAAGTGATAGTGCGCCGAGGCAAGCGAAGGATCGAGGGCGATCGCTCGCAGGAAATGGGGTTCGGCTTCACCGTATTGTTCCCCCCGAGCGAGCAACGTGCCAAGGGCATCAAAAAGCGTAGCACTCTGGGGCGAAGTTGTGAGGGCTTCTTCGATACGAACCTTTGCGGCAGAAAATTGAGCGGTGGCCTGGAGTGCGCTGGCGTAGGCGATCACCTGCTCAGCAGTGAGCGGTTGATGCACTTTGTCCACGGCCTGGAACAGTGGGATGGCTTTTGCGTTGTAATGAAGCTGCACGTAAGCGAGAGCGAGGTTGAGGATGGCATTGGTATCGTGTGGGTCAAGCTTTTGGGCCAGTTCCAGTTCGGAGACAGCTGCCTTTGGGTTGTTTTCGGCCAGCAGCACGGTGGCAAACGCGGTATGTCCGGCAGCGACGTTAGGAGCGAGGCGTACGACCCGGGCAAACTGGGCGTGGGCCGTGCGTAGGTCGTTGCGTTGGTAGGCTTCGGAGCCGGCACGAAAAGCGGCGTTAGCGGCTTTGAGATTGCCGGTAGCTGGGGGCGATGGGCTGCTGCTCTGAGCGTATGCGGCGCCAGCCATCAAGAGATAAAGGAATGTGATGCGTAGGACACAACGGCTCGTGAGACATCCTCGCATTTGGATGCAATCCTACGACTTGAAGAGCGGCTTCGCAACGCTAGCTTGTCATAAGCTCCCCGCGTAGTCTTTTTTTATTTCAGGCTGGCGATCCAGACCGCGTAAGCAGGTAACGCGATTCCGGTGAGGCTGGGCCGCCGATGTTCCAGCTAGGCGTCGCTTGCGAGAAAGCATGTTACCTCGCCGAGGGTGAGATGGTCGTTGGTGGGTTGAGTCTGCGCCAGCACCGCCTCGGGAGCGATGAGTGCGAGTGTCACAAAAAGAAGGGAATCGTGCGGCCAATGCGGGCGAGCCAATCTGTATATCTGTATCTTGACATGGGCGTGATACTTCATGTCGATCGCAGAAGACTCTAGCAGCACCACGCAGAAGATGACGCGGTGAATGGAACAATCCTCATGGCGTACTAGCAGGATGTTTTTTGAGTGAAGGACGAATAAAGCGCAAAGATGGCGCGAGGTCAGACCGATGGGGGCTTGTGCGGTAGGAGCCCGGTGGTCTTCCAGTTGCATCTGGAAGCCACGAACATTGCCGTTGACATTCTTCAGCAATGCGAGTACCGTTCGCGTTCGAACAGGGCTTTGGATTTTTGCTGTGCGAAGAGTGCTGAACCCCGGAGTCTAAGATCCTGCCTCAGCCAGAGGAGCTTGCGAACCACTCACGCGTCCGATAAGTTCGCAAAAGCACCCTTAGCAATGGGACAGGACAGAGCAGCATCCTTTTAGGAGAGTCTTGTCATGAGCGTCGCGACTCGAATCAAATTATTGTCTGTCGTCTTTTTTCTGGTAATCCTTTCGACCTCAACTCAAGCGCAGGCTGTTTACGGTTCGATCTATGGAACCGTCACCGATGCCACCGGTGCCGTAGTGCCGAACGCAGCCGTTACGGTAACAGATACTGCGAAGGGAACAACGAGCGTAGTTCAAACTAACGCGAGCGGTGAGTTCACGGCTGACCACCTGATTCCCGACATCTACGACGTGAAGGTTACAGCCCCGGGATTTCAAGGCTTTCAACAGTCAGGTATCCAGGTCTTTGCCGATACCTCGGTGAAGGTGCAGATCAATCTCACCGTGGGCTCCTCAGACCAGACCATCGAGGTTACCGCTGATTCCGTGCCGCTGCTGAAGACGGATCGCGCAGATATATCGACTGTATTCAACTCGAGGGAGGTCCAGAACCTGCCCCTTGTTGGGCGCAATTTCACCGGACTACAGCTGCTGTTGCCTGGGGCACAGGAACTGGGGTGGAGCCATGCCGCGAGCGAGAACCCGCAAGGCAGCAAACAGATCATGGTCGATGGTCAGGCCTTTGCCGGAGTGGCGTACGAGTTGGATGGAACGGATAATCAGGATCCCATCCTCGGCATCATCGTCGTCAATCCGAACCTCGATTCGCTGTCAGAGACCAAGATCACGACGCAGAATTTCGATGCGGAGTTCGGAAAGGCTGTCTCCTCTGTCGTGACAGCTCAGACGAAATCGGGCTCGAACAAGTTCCATGGCTCTGCATTTAACTATCGTCAAAGCGCCGCGAATCTTGCCAGAAACCCATTCACACAGGGACCGACCCAGGGCAAAATTCCACAAGCATTGAGGAACCAGTTTGGCGGTTCGATCGGCGGTCCAATCATCAAAGATAAGCTCTTCTTCTTCGGCGATTATCAGGGTGTGCGACAGAAGGTTGGAACATCCCAAACACAGACGGTCCCATCTTCCTTGCTGGTCCAGACCTGCCTTGGGAAGCAGGTAGGGCCAAGCGGTATTCCCGGTTGCGATTTCAGTGAATATGCAGCCAATGTAACCCCCGCGGGCGCCGGTGTCATTTATCAGCAAAACGGTCAGCCCTATCCCGGAAACGTCATTCCTGCGTCGCAGGTTTCACCCCAGGCCAGGAACTTCTTCGCAATGCTGGAGCCATACGCGCCGAATAATCCTGGGACCTTCAACGGACTCAGAAATAATTACAGCGGCGGCGGGACGGGCGGCCTGAACAGCGACCAATGGGACGTGCGCGGCGACTTCCAGATGAATGAGAAGGTTCATTTCTTCGGGCGCTTCAGCCGGTTCACCGATACTTTAAGTGGCGGAACGATGTTTGGCGCGGCTGGAGGAGCAGGATTTGGTTTAGGTGGCTATGGCGGCACATCGAAGGGGGCCAATGATAGCCTTGCCCTTGGCACAGACATCGTTTTGAATCCAAAGCTGGTGACTGATATCCGCCTTGGCTACTTTCGCTACAACATCATCACCTCAAAGTATGATCAGGACGTTCCACTCGCCAACGACCTCGGCATTCCGGGCATGAATCTGGGCACTCCTGCTACCGGGGGAGCTCCAAGTTTCCAGTTGGCTGAGGTTGGAACGACCACAGGACCGCAGCCCGCAAATCCACAGAGCCAGGGACCTCAGTACGGTGCAGGTCTCAACGTCAACCGTTGCAATTGTCCTTTGACCCAGAGAGAAGATCAGTACCAGATCGTGAACAACTGGACAAAAATACTTGGGACACACTCCATCAAAGTGGGCGCTGACCTGCGTTATGCTCGCAATCTACGTGTCCCAAGCGATAACGACCGCACAGGAATCCTGTTCTTCAGCAACCAGCCAACCTCGAATCCCTTGATCACCACCGGCCCCCAGGGTGGTATCGGTTTTGCAACCTTCGCCTTGGGCCAAGTGACGGGTTTCCAACGGTTTGTGAGTACTTCCACGAATGCGAAGGAGTTTCAGAAACGTTACTTCTTCTATATGCAGGACACGTGGCGCGCTACCGACAAATTGACCCTCAACTACGGGCTGCGCTACGAATTCTACTTTCCAGAGACAATCAACGCCCCAGCCAATGGTGCTCTGCTGGATATGAACACTGGTTACCTGAATGTTGCCGGTGTAGGGGGTGTTGCAAGCAATATGAATTGGGGCAGGAATACGAATACCTACAGCCCGAGAATTGGCGTAGCTTATCAGATTCGTCCCACCACGGTACTCCGAGCTGGATATGGGCGCAGCTTCGACATCGGTGTCTTCGGCTCGATCTTTGGGCACGCCGCCACGCAGAATCTACCCGTTCTCTCAAGCCAGCAAGTAGTCGCCACTGGCGGTCCGTTGAGCCAGGCGTTTACTCTCGCGTCGGGCCCCCCTGCTCCGGTGCCCATTGCGGTGCCTTCTAACGGGTTACTGCCGAACCCTGGTTACGCTGTCAACTCACGTGCGCGGCCCAATCCACTTCGGCTTCCAACTCTCGATGCCTGGAACCTGAGTCTGCAGCAGTCGCTGACGCCCACGCTGTCACTAACAATTGCCTATGTCGGCAACAAGGGCACCCATACTATGGGCGACAACAGCGCCAACACGGTCAATCCCATGGAAGCAGCAATCAATCTCCCCGCGGAGTACAGTATTACGGGTCAGCCTCTCCACTATGATTCTTCCGTCAGCTCAAGCACCAACTATGGTGTGAGGGCATTGAATGGACAGCCCGTTGTTGGCATCGCGCCCAATGGAGGTACGAACAACTCAATCTATCTACAGCGTTACTATGGCGGTAAGCTTGCGGCGTGTTCGGCTCCGGGCTATCAGACAAATGACCCGCTTATCTCAAATGGCCAGTGCGGCTGGACAAACGGCATCACGGACTACAGCAACAATTTTGACACGCACTATAACGCGTTGCAGGTCTCACTTGCCAAGCAGTTCGCGCGTGGGTTCTCTCTCAACGCGAACTATGCCTGGCAGCGTGCAACAAGCTGGGCACCGGGCTTCTCGACCTGGGACAAGAACGCAGTCAAAGGCCGGGACAGCGCGCTCAGGCAGCAGCAGATCATTATTTACGGTTTTTTCCAACTGCCGTTTGGCCGTAACAAACCCTTGTTTGGCCAGGTAAATCCTGTCGTCAACCAGATCATCGGCGGATGGGAAGTCATCCCGGTGATCAATTACTCAAGCGGCCTTCCCTTTACACTTTCCTACGGCTCATGCAGCACCAGCATTCCTTCATCGGCGCCCTGCTATGTGAATGGAAACCCCGGGGCGTTTCGTCCTCAGATATCCGGTTCTCCAGGGCATAACCTCACCTATTTCAAAGCACAAACATTGGGAGGCACCTTCACCGCCCCTGGTCCCGGTCAGATTGGAAACATCGGAAGAAACAGCGTCTTTGGCCCGAACTTTTTCAATTCGGACATGGCTATCCAGAAGAACTTCTCCGTTAAAGAGATGGCAACGCTCCAGTTCCGCATGGATGCCTTCAATGTCTTCAATCACATTAACTATGGCCTACCAACTGGCAACATTGAACAGGACGGTATCATTAGTGCAGGCCCAGGTGTCGATGGCACAACCAACCCACGTCAGTTGCAGTTCTCGTTCAGAGTGCAGTTCTGACTTCTTCAAGGAATGTCAATAAGGGGGAGCCATGGGTTCCCCCTTTGTCTATACACTCATGTTCACCATGGATCTTCCAATGTCGTTCAGGAGAGCACTGGCTCTGTCCGCGGTGATTGCGGTTGCGTCCTTTGGAAGAGGACAGCAATCTGGCTCGAGCGTGGTGAATTCACCCTCAAGCGCAATTGCCAACCTCACTCAACTGCGCCAGATGATCGATCGCGGCCACGCCGCCGAGGCTTTACAGCAGCTCGATCAACTGAAATCGCAGTCTTCGAACATTCCTGGCGTTGACCGGTTGCGGGGGGTTGCTTTCTATACGCAGAATCGTTTTGCGGAGGCGGATATCGCGTTCGCCTCCGCGCTCAAGCTGGACTCGCGCGATGAAGAAGCAATACAGATGCGCGGCTTGACTCTTTTCCGTTTGGGCAAACCGTCTGAAGCGATTCCCCTGCTCGAGGCGGCTCACAACTGGACTCAGGAGACGAGAACCGATCCCAGTTATGTCCTGGCGCTTTGTTACATCGACACTCGTCGTTACGACGATGCCCGCCGCGCCTTTGCCAGTCAGTATGGATTCCCTCCCGACTCGGCGGCCGCCTATCTGCTGGCGGCTCGCATGTTTCTGCGTCGTGAGTATGTTCCGGTCGCGAAGGAGTCTGCGATAAAAGCGCTCGATCTGGACCCGAAGCTGCCGATGGCGCACGTGTTGCTAGGAGAGATCGCGCTGGCCGGGGAGCATCTCGACGATGCGATCGCAGAGTTTGAGAAAGAGCGCGTTCAGAATCCATTGGAAGCCAGCAGCTATGACAGGCTAGGTGATGCGTATACGCGAGCAGGTGACTACACGCGAGCACAGCAGGCCCTACAGCAGGCCCTACTGCTGGAACCGAATTCAACTGGACCTTACATCCTGCTAGGAAAGGTGCTGTTGAAGCGTCAGGATGGCGTAAACGCCGCCATGTACCTGGAGCGCGCAGCAAAGATGGATCCCAGTAACTCCATGACCCACAGCCTGCTTGGACAGGCATATCGTCTCTTGGGGAGGACCGAGGATGCGAGCCGCCAGACTGAACTGGCGGAAAAACTCCAGTCTGCCAATCAGCCGAAGTTACAAAATATCCGGTAGCGTCGACCGTGTTGCCGGCCTGTATGCATGGAATCAGCTACTCGCAAAGTGAAGAAGTGCGAGAGAGGCAGCCTCGCTGCTCAAAGGCATAGCCATCCACACTACGTTGGTCATCCGTCAGCCAAGATGTTTGTAGACGAGCAGCTTCGCAGCAGGCCACCTCATCTTTTATATGGGAAGGCATAGTAAAACCCGCCTTCATGCTTGACCGAGCCGGTGACTGCCATCGTATTAGTGGAGTACGAAAGCGTACAGGGTGTCGCCCGCTGCTGCTACGACGTATTGCAGGCCATCGAGCTCGTAAGTGATAGGGCCATTGCTCACTATGCTATCGAGCCCAGCGTGCCACAGAACGGCGCCTGTAGCTGCGTTGAAAGCGACCAGGTTCGATGTGGTGTCGCCAGTGAAGAGCAGGTTACCGGCCGTGGTCAGAATCCCGGAGCGGCCGCCCGCACTGGGCCATTCATGGTTCCAGCGGATTTTTCCGGTCTTGTAATCCAGGGCGCGAAGCGATGCGCGTGACCATCCGCCACGGTCATTGCCGGCCCAGCCTTCGGGCTTCTTATTGTTGTCGTAGACGTAATAGACGCTGTAGGCGTCATAAGCCGGAACATAGAAGAGGCCGGTGGACGGGCTGAAGCTAGGTGGATACCAGTTGGCCGCACCTGCCTGGTTCGGCGCGACAAGCGCTCCGTTGGGTTTCGCCATCTTTTCGGGATTCGGAATCGGCGAACCTTTCGCGTCGACGCCAAGCGTCCAGTTCTGCTTCGCGAAGGGCGTGCTCAGCAGAGCCTTGCCGTTGCTGCGATCCAGAAGGAAGTACCATCCGTTACGGCTGGCCTGTGCGAGCAGCTTGCGTCTCTGGCCGGCGATGATGCCGTCGATCAGCACCGGCGTCTGTACAGCGTCCCAGTCGTGGGTGTCATGGGGATTCGGCTGGAAATACCAGACGAGTTTGCCGGTGTCGGGATTCAACGCGCAGATGGTGGAGGTGTACAGGTTTGCACCGGGCCGCGCGGCGCCGTTGATAACTGGCTGTGCGTTGCCGGTGCCGAAGTAGTAGAGATTCAGATCGGGATCGTAGGTTCCGGCGACCCATGTCATGCCGCCACCGTGCAGCATGGCTTCGTCATTCGGCCAGGTCTTAGCCTCGGGTTCGCCCGGATTGGGATGCGTGTACCAGCGCCATTGCAGAGCGCCGGTTTCCGGGTCGTGTGCTTCGATGTAGCCGGGAATATCGAAATCGTCGCCGCTGAGGCCGACCATCACATGATTCTTCACGATGACCGGCGCCACGCTGCCAAAGTAGAACTGGTCCGGATTGCCGATGGAAACGTGCCACTTCTCCTTACCCGTGTTGATGTCAATGGCAACAAGATTGCAGTCTTCCGTTTCGAAGTAAACCGTGTTGCCCAGAACAGCGGCGCCGCGATTGCCGATGGTCTCGCCACCCTTGCTGGGCCAGTCGAACTGCCAAAGCTTCCGTCCACTGCGAGCGTCGACAGCCCATACGTGACTGGGCACAGTGAAGTAGAGAATACCGTTCACTTCGAGCGGCGTCGCCGAGATTCGCTTACCGCCTCCGGTAGTGGTTTCGACTCGGAAGCTCCATGCGAGCGACAACTGCTTCACAGTCGTTGTATTGATCTTTGCCAGCGGGCTATAACGGCGGCCGGAGTAGTCGCCGTTGTAGGTGGGCCAGCTATCGGTTAGCTTCGCAAGGTCAGGCTTCGTCATCTCAGGCGTCAGCTGTGCATGGACTGCAACTGACGAGAAAAACAGGGCGAGTAGCGATTGAGTCAAAAGGTTCATTTGAGCGTTGCCAGATATGTTGTCATGTTATGGATGTCGGTATCGGTGTACTTGTCCAACAGATCGGCATGCGCAGCAAAGGGATCGACTGTCGTCACCTTTGTTCCCGCCGTGCGATTGAAAGAGCGGTATTGGCCCGACTTCTCCCGAAGCGCAATCGTGAAGTCGTCGATACGGATGAGATCGCCGGTGTAGATCTTGCCGGAGGGCAGATTTACTGTTACCTGCACCTTACGGCGAATGAACAGGCCATAGTTGGGGAAGAGGAACTTCTGTTGCAGCGCAGAGGGCGGGTATCGCTTTGCCAGGCCTGCGAGGTCGCCTGTTGCGGAGTGACACCTGCTGCATCCACCCGCCCCGTTGAAGTATGTCTCACCTGCCGTTGCATCGCCGCTCAACAGGTTTGTGGGTTCAGCGTTGTAGCCGCTCCTCAGGATGCCGTTGACCGATGCGGTTAGAAACTGCGATAGGTCGGCGAGCTGTTTTTCGTCGTACTTGAAGTTGTGGTTTGGGCCCGTCGTCAGCAGTGGACCAAGCTCCTTGCCGTACAGCATCTGACGACGGTCATGCAGAACAGCCAGCGAGCGCAGCAGATCGGGCGCGGTTGCCGTGCCGCGTGCATCATCTCCATGGCAACGCGCGCAGTTGCTGGCGTAGATTTTGGCTCCACTGTCTGCAGAAGCGGGATCCACGGTGGAGTGTGGAAACTGAGCTCGCAGTGGAGCAGCAGTGAGACATAGCAGAAACGTGGCATGCGCAAATTTCGAGAACGGCTTTTTCACTTTGTATTTAACTCCGCACGTTTCTATCAAAATCCATTGATCACACGCAATTTATAACGTACAGCACGCATGGAGTGTACCGCGTATCCTTTTTACTTTATACTTTGCTCGCCGCATAGGAGATCAATGAATCGTCGCGAGTTCCATAAATTATCGATGGTCGCATCGCTTACGTCTTTCTTGGCCGGTGGCGATGCGTTCGCCTCACCCGCTGCTGCTGCGCCTCCCGACAACGACGGCCATAAATTCTCCATCATGCTTTGGACGCTGCCCAAGAGCCTCACCTTCGAGCAGCAGCTTGACATGGCGTCGGCGGCGGGTTTCAACGGTGTCGAGGTTGGCAATGAGTATGAGAAGTGGACGCCGGAGGAATGGAAGCGAAATCTTGCAAAGAAGCAGGCGCTTGGCATCGAGGTCGACAGCGCCGTGCCGGGGCGCAACGCTCTCGCCGATCACTCCAAGCGCAACGCTCTTCATGACGATCTGATGAGAGCCATTCCCGGGGCAAAGAAGCTGGGTTGCAAACAGTTCATCTACACCGCGTTTACACGCGTGCCGGAACAAACACCAGAACAGCAGAGGGCGGCAATTGTTGACACACTGAAGTACGCCGCAGATGTCCTCGAAAAAGAGGAGATTGAAATCGTGCTGGAGCCGATTGATCTTCTGGAGCATAAGCAGGAGGCCGTGACCAGCGTTGCTGAGGCCTTCGAGATCACACGCGCTGTTGGGAGTCCACGGATAAAGGTGTTGTACGATTTCTACCATGAGCAGCGTCAGGCTGGGAACCTGATCGAAAAACTTGAGAAGAACATCGATCAGATCGGCCTAGTGCACATTGCAGACGTTCCGGGACGCCACCAGCCGGGCACGGGCGAGGTGAACTACAGCAATATCTACCGCAAGCTGGCCGCGCTGCACTATGACCGCTATATCTGTATGGAGTTTTCGCCCGTAGGTGATCCGGTGACGGTTCTAAAGTCCGCACGACTCGAGGCTATTGCGGCGATGAAGGTTGGTTAAGTGCTTTGTGGTGCAGGGGATTGAGTTCGGCTTGCCTTTCCTGCTTTGTGCAATTCGAAACTCTTACACGCATCAGCCCCTTGAAATTGCCGGCAGCTTGACGCTGCAGGCGATGCGTCAAGCCTCTCGAGGTACATCAGCGTCTCCGATCAACAGGCACCTGTTATTCCGAAGGATTTAACGCGAACGGCGGATTCAGCTTCGACCAACAGTGTGAGGATCAGTTTGAAGACAATGGAGACTTCGATGCATTCGCCTGGGCTGCGTTGGTAAGGACGATATTCTCCTGATCCTTGGTTTCGATCTTGTTATAGAAGGAACGCAAACTGGGGTAGTTCTTCGTTTCGAAGATAAAGTCGCCCATGCTGAAGTCGCGACGGATCGTGACGGCATCCGGCGCCTGTTCGCTCGTAAGCGTGTAGAGCGCATACTTTTCGAGCTGCTGCTTGTCAGAAGCGGGCACGGACTCAGCCCTGATGCCAGGCGGAAGATGAATGCGGACGGCATCCTGCACCATATAGGGGTAGTCAAAATAGACGGCAAGCTCCCGCTTTTCGTGTGGGAACATCGCTTTCGAGTTGCCGACAAAAATATCAGCAGGAACGAACAGACGCTTGCCGGTAGGCGCCCCGATTGGTCCCTTGATACTGTATTCAATGGTGAGCGGCTGCTCGTAGCTATCAGGCGGGGAGATAGATTTGATCTGTATGTTCGTGCCACCCGGAAGCAGGTGCTCACGGTTGGTGCAAAGTTCACGCTGAAAACTCTCATTGTCTCCCAACAGCGAACGGTGACGCCATACGAGCGCGGGCTCGCCCATGTATGTGATCTTGACAATGCCGTTGACTTCACCGTGCTCATCCATCTTCAGGTCCGCAATGCGTTGTGTGCGTGAAAAGCTGTACGAATCACCGGGTGTATCACCGAGAGTGGTTCCATTTTCTGTTTGGCGAACACCCGCTGTGAAGGTGTGCTTCCAGTCGAGGTGACTATAAGGGCAATAGCGCGATCCAGGATCGAAGAACAACTCCTTGCCGTCTACATTAACGACGGCGATGTAGTCATCGAGTTGCGACGTGCTGAGGTAGGAGTTTGTAAAAATGCTACGATCCCGATTGGTAACAGCAAAGAGGTAGGCCTTCAAACCTGTGGCACGGGCCATCGCAACAAAGAGCTCGGTGAGTTGATCTGCCGTACCGCGCTTGCGCTCAAGAATATCGTCGGTGTCACGAATCTCCCGCAGACCGGAGGCTTTGTCCTCCGACCGCTCATGCTCTCTCGTGAAATCGGTGTTCTCAAGAAGCATCACCGCTGCGTATAACTTGCGGAGCTTCTGGTCCTGGCTATCAGCGGACGTCGTTAGTTCGCGAACAGCGGCTGTAACCTTTGGGCCGGGTCCGATGAACTTGTCACGATCTTTAGACCAATACTTGCCTTCGCTCTTCCAATATTCGTCAGATGTGCGGTAAGGGGAGTAATAGAAGAGAACGCGATACGTGAAGCTGGAGATGGGTGGCATGTACTCCTCTCGAGGTGCGGGAGGAATATCGTGTACATGAAGATCAAAGATAAGCTGGCCGTCAGGGTCTGGTGAGATAGGTGGCAGCCGCGTCTGCTGGACCGTCATCCCCGAAGGAAGAATAGGAAGCCAGCCAATGCTGTTTGTAAGTTGTTCACGTCCATCTCGTTTGCTGACCAGCTGTTTGCTGGTAGGCTTCCAGACGTAGTGGCCTTTACGCAGATAAAGATCGGACTGGATATACCAATCGGGCGACATGTACAGGTGGTCATCGTAGCGCAAGGCGTAACGGTATTCGATGATGCTGCCAACCTCGACGTCGGGCATGGTGAAGACCTTAGCCATATGCTTATAGCCTTCGTAGCCTTGCGTCTTCTCGATCAGTTTCTCGTAGGGCTTTCCTGTAAACGGGATGATGGTGCCATCCGGGTGAATCGTGCGTCCAGAGATATCGTTGACCGTGTAACCGCCGCCACTGTTAGAGGAGCCATACTTCAACTCGACATTGGCATAGTCTTTACCTTTCTCAGTAAGAACTTTGAGACGCACATAGACGTTCCACATGTGCAACTTGTCCTCGGTGATCTCTTCGCGATCGAGGTAGACGCCAGCGATCCCGGGATAACCTTCCTGTGAGGTCATCGACAGCTCTTCCTTCGTGGGCGTAGTCCACTGGTCGGCATAGAGCAGTGGAGCGGCACTGGCAAGTACTGCAAGAATTGTGGCACAGAGGAGGTGCGAACCCCGGTTCATTTTCCACTTCCTTCTTCATCGGCAGTGGTTTCACTGCTTCTTGAGAACAACGCGGCTCTGTTCATCGGTGGCAATCACACTTGAGAGTTTTTGCAGGGCATCGTATTTTTCGGCAGTAAGGGTAACCTGGCGAACGGTATAGGTTCGCGAGTAGTGAAGGGCGTTCCCTTTCAGACGGGTAGAGCTTTCGTAAGAGGCAAAGCCGAGATCCAGCATGACGGCTTCTGGCAATTCATCGACAGCAAAACCAGCAGGGAGTTCGATATCGTATTCATCCTTCACCTGCATCGTCTCGCGAAGATCTATGGGAATCTTCCGGACCTTGTTATCGACGGGCGGTGCTTCTTCGCCAAGCACGCGCGGTCGAACGGTAAGGAGCGGTCCCATGGCACGGGCGTACCGCTCTACCTCAATGCTGTATGAGACAGTGAGATTTTTATTGAGAGCTTCAGCGTTCTCCACCCTCACGTCAGAAACCTTAAAGGTCGTGAAGTCCCGTCCGAGGACACGATCGAGATACTCGTTCTGCTCTTTGGCGTCGCCATGAGTATAGAGAGCACGCCGGCGGTCGGAGAGATCGCCAAAGCGATCTTCGGTTACTGTGCCTTTAAGGGAACCGTCCGGTGCGAGTTGCAGGCTGCCGACTCGATGGACGGTATTTAGCTCAGGCGCAAGTAAAGGCAATGCGATCACCTGGCTGTCCGATCCCTCCATAAGGAGACCATAGCCACCCTGTAACTCGTGTTCGAGCTGACCGAAGGGCGTCTTCTCCCAGGTGGGATCGAAGACGAGATAGCTGCGACCCGTCTTCGCGGTGACGACACTGCGAAGCTTCGGTGAACTGTAGCCCTTTGGAATCTCAATGGCGGTAACCATGTGGTTTCCGACAATGGAAGGCGCGTCCGGATCGATGACTCCGCGCCGGTCGTCGACCATGAGAAGCGCCGTGTGAACGCCCACTGTTGAAAGCATGGAAGAAAGGAGGGTTGCTTTGTCTTTGCAATCTCCATATCGATTGCGGTAGATGTCCCCTGCAAAGTGAGGCTGGTAACCACCGATGCCCATCTCGATGGCGAAATAGCGAACCTGTTTCTGAACGAACTCAGCGATGCCTCGGTTTTGTCGTAAAAGTCTGTCTTACCGGCAGTGAGTTCACTGGCCTTGGCGGTGATCTCGGGGGTTGACACGAGCCGATCGTGAGAGAGACGGTCGTACCACTCGCCGATACCCTGCCAACCATCCTTGCGAGCGGCGGACGAGGGGGCATATCGGACAGTCATCCGTCCGGCTAATGAGAGTTCTGACGGACTATGAAGAACGTGTTCCAGGTCGATGGCGGGGGTATCTTTGATCTCCCAGCGCCATCGCCGATTCTCTAAATCGGCGGCCTGAACCGTTGCATGATGAGCCCACACCGTGGTGTAGCTGAAGCCGGCCGGGAGCTCGAGTGTGAATACCTGATGGAGTCTTGGATTGCTGCCCTGAAGGAACCAGGTCTTTTCGGCAACATAGGGAAGCATGTGCTGCTCGTACTCGTAGGCAATGGTGCCGCCGGGATCCCGTCCGGGCGGCTTGGCCGCGCGAACGCGTGCGTCTTCGTAAAGATTTCCCTGGCCTGGATAGCCGAACTCGACCATCTCCTTGTCGCTGAGAGCGTACTCATGACCATCCGGGCCAACACTCCATACATGCATGGAGAGAATCTTCCGATCCTTATCGAAGGGAAGATAGACAAGGCCAGCATCGCGTCCCTGGGGACGAAGAATCTTGATTACGGTACGCGAATGCTCGATAGCGGTGCCGTCAGGATTAACAGTATAGGTGGTGTCATCGAGGAGTACGACGGCCTTCGTTTCAGGGGGATAGGAGGGCACGGCCTGCGCAGCAGCCGCTCGGACCCAATCGGGCACACTATCTTTAGCGAGAGCAGATAACGGAGAAAGCAGACACCAACCAAGGACAAACTTAGCTCTCAAACCCGGTCGCAGAAAATCAAAATTTCCAGCCATTCAGCCTCATACACGCAGGCTCACTTATGCCGGAAAGGTCAGTTGCCAATCCATGCGAGGTCCAGTTATCTGCGTCTGGTTGTTATACGACGAGCAAGGATTCTGGTTCAAGCAAATAGTTAGAGAAATCCACGATTCCGCGCCTCATGTGTCCGTTTCGGGCACAGACCGGCCTATGACGATGGATTCGGCGGAGTCGCCTCCTGATTGGGAGCATGGCGCTGCGTGTCGTACGAGATCGAGAGCGATCGGGTTTTTACGAAGTCTGCGCGTCCACGACGGCCAATATACTGCTGCCGAGCGAGTCGTTTGCTGGCTGCCAGAACTACCCCAGGTGTAAGTATCGCAACCAAATCGAACAATCAGTACATTGGTCGAGTGGATCACAAGTTCAAGAACTCAATCGTTACATCTATGGCATGCGTGACTTTCCGAACATGGATACGAACCTGAACTTCCGCTACACGGGAACATATCCTGTGCACAACGCAGCGCTGCAGTATATCCATGTCTTCTCGCCTGTGCTGGTGAACGAGGTTCGAGCGGGTGTGAATCTGCGTGGTCTGATAGCAAGCGATATGAACAGCAGCAATATCCGCGCAAAGCAATAATGTCGTAGCTCTGCCGTTTTCGGGCGCTTTGGAATTACTTCCTACAATGTATCGTCCGTCGCCCGACTGCAAGAGAAAAGCGGATGGACGAGAGCAGTCTGCGTCAATGTATCCGGCCTTTTTGTGGAGAGTGTTCCCGTGACCATGATGAGTTTCGCGCGTGCCTGTTCCTATAAGCCGAACGGCCGTGAAGACCATTGTCGGAAGCAGATTTCAGGCACGCCGTTGTGACTGTTCGTTCGTCTTCCTGTTCTGGTGCAGGCCTCGGTGGGAAGCTTGGGTTGTGTCTGGGTGGGCTACCTGTCCATATACAGTCGAGGCTCCGAGGTTTCCGACTCTCCCTTCGGAATGTATTCCGTTTGCTCTCCAGGAAGCGCAAATATATCCAATTTGAATCGCAGGCTCATTGCGGGTGAAGCAGGCGGGATATGCATGGCTTTCCGTGTGAGTGTCTTGTTACCAGCTGTGGGTAGCTACAACGACCGTTGATACCGGTTTGAAGTCCACGACCTTTATCTGCAGCACTGCCTGAAAATTTCGCGAGGACCATCGGGGTCCTAGCGCAGCGATGAGCTGGTCGAGATTTCCTGGCTTCGACACCAGTTCCGCGGCGGCGAGGGTGCCGTATTGGCCGAGGCCAGCGACGGCGAGCATCGGAGCTATATCCTTCGACCCAAGCAGGCGCGAGACGATGGCGTAATCTTCGGTGTCGTGAGAGTCGCTGGAGGCATGAAGCTCCCAGAAGCGGTTGGGGGCGGTACGGTCGATGATGCGATTTCTTCCCGCGAGGACGAAGGGAAGATTGCGAGTCAGCTCGAGTGCGGTGGGATTGTTGAAGCCGCCGATCAGAATGGTGGGATGATCGCGGACCTCGGCGAAGGAGCTATCGTTTGGGAAGCGTTCTTCAAAGTCCTGACCGAGGCGCGTCAGGGTACGGACGGCTTCGGAGGCTGCGGCGACGTCCCCCAGCGCGACGAAGCTGTCAGGGGCAGGATGGAGCCCGGTAGACGCCAGGGACTGATTCGGCGCAAAGGGCGGAAAAAACTCCATTCCTCCGCTTGTGATCTCATGCTGGCGAATGTATTCGTCAACCTGGGGATCGGCGACCCTATACACCGCATTACTGCCGATCGAAATAAGGACGGACTTGGAGTTTCCCAAAAATGGACTCCAGAAGGTGTGAAGCGTTCGCGTTCCTCTTGGCTGGTACCATGCTGCGCCCATCGCGACTGCAGCCACCAAGATGACTATTAACGCTATAAGCAGCCAACGCCGCATCGCAAGGCGAGGAGGAGCGGGAGGTGCTTCCCAGGCGATTGTAGGAGCGACTGGAGGAAGGAGCTGGCCGTGCAGGTGGCCTTCGACCGTCCCGCGCAGATCGACCGACGACGATGGAGTTTTCGGAGGTTCTTCTACTGTGTGGACGGCAGGTACGGTAGGGTGGTCTGCGGGTGGATTCCAGGTAAAGACGGCTTTGTAGGAGCCGGGCGGAACCTCGATCCGAAGCTCCGGGCTTTTGGAGAGCGACTGGTAATAAATCGCCAGACGCTTGCGAAGGTCGACAGCGCGGAGCCGCACGACAGGATCCTCACCAGGTTCGTAGTCGGGGCGGCGGCCGAAGACCTCCTTGCCGATCACCCGCTCCCGAAGCAAGGCCAATTCGCCGCTGAGGGTATGGTCGACGATGTACTGGAGAAGGTGCTGGCATTGTTGGCTGGACCGGAGGGACGGACTGGCGAGCAGCTCTTTGAGGCCCTGACGGATCTTACTCTTCTCGGTCTCTGAGAGCGAGAGAGTGGTATCAGGAGTCTGCGCATCCCGCGAACTGCTCTCAGTCCTGATCACAAGTACAGTATCGTACTGATCGGTTGCGAGAGAAGTCAATCTAATCAAATCAATCGCTTAGCGTGAAAATACCGTAGTGAACCTTGTCAGTCGTTTAATGCGACGCGTCTAGTTCTCTCGCTACGCAAAGCCCATCGATCATGACGCTCCAAGCGGTTGGAATGTCGCTCTACGAGACGTGGGCCTCTCTTGGGAGCGAAACGGAAGCGGAAGGAAGCAATGAATATTGGCAGGATCGCAGTCGCAGGAAGAGTCTTTTCTCGCACACTCTGCAGGATATCGGGCTGGGCAACAGGTGCCGGATTGATCTTGCTCTCATGTTGGTCGATGCAGGGACAAGAGGTGCTGGACCGGGGTCCGGCTACTGTGCTCATCGAGCCCTATGCTCCGAATATCGTCCGGGTAAGTTTGAGCCTGCGGCGCGAGGACGCGATTGCGGGTCCCGGATTTGGAATTCTCGCGAAGCCGTCGGCGGTGGGCTGGAGTTCGAGCCACAATGCAACCGGTGACGGGATGCAATCCGCAGCGCTGAGGGTTCAGATAACTCCGGCGCCCCGGCCCCGAGGTGAAGACGCCAACGAGATTGCCAGGTTCTTCAACGGATCGACGCCGTGGGTGAATGTGAGCTTCTCGACCGGCGAGGGTAAGCCCCTGGTCCAGATGCAGGAGTGGAGCATGGCAGTCCCCAACTATAAGGATGGGACCGCGTGGCTGAACAACGACCGCCGACCATCGGACCCACCGTTCTTCACCGTGGGAGCGAAGTTCTCGGCTGCCACTGACGAGCACGACTATGGGATGGGCCAGAACCAGGAGGGATATCTCGATCATCGCGGACGGGTTCTCCGCTGCGCGCACGATTACAACGCTCCGGGAGGCCAGAGCATCTGCGTTCCATTCCTTGTCACGAATAAAGGCTATGGCCTGGTGTGGGATAACGCTTCGAGGACGACCGCGGCGTTCGGTTTCAATAGCCAGAATGCGTTCTTAAGCGAAGTAGGGCAGCGGGTCAGCTTCTTCATCATTGCGGGAGACTATGACGCGATCTACCAGGGCTTTCGCCTGCTGACGGGGGACACTCCGATTCCGCCGAAGTCCGCCTTCGGTTATCTCCAAAGCAAGCAGCGCTACAGCACGCAGGCGGAGGTGCTGAGTGTAGCGCACGGATATCGGGAGCGGCATCTGCCGATCGACGACCTCGTGATCGACTGGTTCACCTATACGAAGATGGGCGAGATGGACATGGACCCGGCGAAGTGGCCGGACCCGGCGGCGATGAACCGTGAGCTGCACGCGATGAAGTTTCACACGATGATCAGCGTGTGGCCGAGGTTCGTCCCGGAAGACCGCTACTATAGCACCATCCTGAAGAACGGCTGGTTCATGCATCTGGCCGATGGCACACCGACCAATGGACTGCCGTATGACCGGGCCGGTGCGGACATCGACACCACGAATCCCGACGCAGCGCGCTGGTACTGGAATATCGTTCGCGAGAATTACGTGACGAAGGGCTTCGACGCGTTTTGGGCTGATGAGACCGAACCCGATCTTCCACCGAACGGAAGCTACTTCCATGTAGGTCCGGGAACGCAGTTCTTCAATGTGTATCCGCTGTTTCACACGGAGGCCTTTTACAAGGGGATGCGCGACGATATGGATCAACGCGCGGTGATCCTGGCGCGCGACAGCTATCTGGGGGCGCAGCACAATGGCGCGATCTTCTGGTCGAGCGACATTGCCCCGACATGGGACGTACTGCGGCGGCAGGTACCTACGGGAATCAACTTCACGGCGAGCGGCATGCCGTACTGGTCGACGGACATCGGTGGCTGGCAGAGCCTTTCGAGTGTGCACAAGCCGGAACATCCGCCTCTGCTGGACCCCAGTGATGCGCGGGACAACGTTGGCGGTTATGACGACTATCCAGAGCTTTACACGCGGTGGTTTGAGTACGGCGCTTTTCAGCCCAACTTTCGATCTCACGGTTCACGCAAACACAACGAGGTGTGGAGCTATGGCAAGGCTGCCGAGCCGATTCTGAAGAAGTATCTGCGGCTGCGCTATCAGCTGATGCCCTATATCTATTCGCTGGGCTACAGCGCGAACCGGACGGGCGCTCCCTTTATGCGGGGGCTTTTCCTGGACTTTGGTAGCGACCCCAAGGTTGCCGACATTGGAGATGAATATATGTTCGGGCCGGCGTTTCTGGTTGCGCCGGTGACCGAACAGGGCGCGACTTCACGAAGCGTATATCTGCCCGCAGGAGCGGATTGGTACAACTTCTGGACCAACGAGCGGCTCCACGGCGGACAGCGGATCACGGCGAAGGCGCCGATGGACACGATCCCGCTGTTTGTGCGTGCGGGGTCTATCGTTCCGATGGGTTCTCCGGTGGACAGCACGGTCGATAAGCAAACGATCGAGCAGGTGCGGGTCTATTCCGGGGCCAACGGCAGCTTCACGCTGTTCGACGATGACGGACAGACCTATGGCTACGAGGCGGGCCATTTCACCGCGACGGAGCTGCGATGGGACGATGCACGCCGGGAGCTGACGCATCGCGGTCCTTCGTCCTGGCAGGCGCCTGACAGCACTGTGGTGAAGGTGATTCGTCCTTGACGGGATTCGCGCCGCCGGTCCGGGCGTTTGCCTGGCAGAACGAGGCGAGCGGCAGACAGATGCGCGCAAAGAAACTTAGAGGGCAGGCCCATGGCAGGAAGATGCTTCAACAGCGAAGGCAGGTAATAACAATGAAACACCTGATTTTTCGATACCTCCACACCCTTGCAGTAGGAACAGCGTTGGCTGCTCTTGTTGCCGTGTCGCCACAAATGCTGGCACAAACTACAGCGAGCCTGTCGGGCACCGTACAAGACTCCACCGGAGCGGTGATTGCCGATGCCCACGTTACCCTGACCAACCTAGCTACGAATGAGGTCCGGACATTAGATAGCAATTCGTCAGGTTACTTTAGCTTTGCTGGCATTCTACCCGGAACCTACAAGGTAAATATCACAGCCAAAGGTTTCCGAGGCATTGAGCAGTCGGACATCATGGTCAATCCTGGCGACACGCGCACACTGAAGAGCCTGGTGTTGGAGGCCGGGAGTGCCACCGAGTCAATTACCGTGCAGAGCAGCGCCAACTATGTGGCTCCGGAGGACTCGGGAGAACGATCGGCACTGCTGACAAGTAGGGACATCGAACGTCTTCCCTTGGCCAGCCGCAACGCGTCCGAGTTGCTGAAGATTCTTCCCGGTGTGACGACAACAGCGAGCGGTACGGGGAATGGACCGGGCTTTGACTTTACCGACGCAGGCTCTTCAGGCTCAACCGTAGGCGTTGGCCTGAACACGAATGGTGCTCCCTACCGAGGAGGCACGGCTTATCTGCTGGATGGTGCAAGCATCATCGATCCCGGTTGTGCCTGTTGGTCCATCGCCACGGTAAATCCAGACATGACGCAGGAGGTGAAGGTGCAGTCGTCGAACTTCGGTGCCGATTCTCCGCAGGGGCCTGTCGTTATCAACGTGATCAGCCGCTCTGGCAGTGCGCAATTTCACGGCCAGGCATACCTGTATGTACGCAACGCGATCTTCAATGCGAACTCATGGCAGAACAAGCACAGCAACAACCCGACGCGGCGGCCGGATGCAGCGTACTACTATCCCGGCGGCAGCATCGGCGGACCGATTCTGATTCCGCATACCAATTTCAATCACAATCGCAAGCTGTTGTTCTGGGCCGGATTTGAAGCTTTTCGGCAGACGCTGCCCGCATCTTCGCCGCTCACTTCGTATGTGCCGACATCGGCTATGCGCAATGGCAATTTCAGCCTGAGCGATCCTGCAAATGCCGCACTGTGCGCTCAAAGCACGGGTAGCGGTGACTTCTGTCAATCGCTGACTGGAGGTTTCGCTCCCGACGGCACGCCGCTGAGCGGATATCAGATCCCTTCACAATATCTCGACCCTGGTGCACTTGCGCTGCTCAAGCTGTTCCCGGCGGCCAACACCGACCCTTCCACCAACGGCAGCGGGTATAACTATTACCTGCAGACGACGAGCCAGCACAATGGCTATATCTATCGCGGCCGTGTCGATTACAACCTGAGCGATCGCAATAAGATCTTCGTCAGTTATCAGTATGGCACCGACACATCGACCACACCGGCGCACATCTATTACACCCCCAGTAACTCAATTGCGTATCCCGGCGGCAACCTCATCAGCCCGGTACACTCTCATGTGCTGAGTGGAAGTTTTATCCACATTTTCAACGCATCGGCAACCAACGAGCTTCGCATCTCGCGCGGCTGGCTGGACAATCCGTACACGGCTTCGGATCTGGACGCCATTACCAAGAGCGCGGTCGGTTACACCTATGGCACGGTGTATAACAGCGCTTCAAACCTTGTTCCCTCGTTCTATTCGGCAGGCCCCCGTACGTTCCCTGAGGTTTCACAGCCTGACCTCTTTCAGCAGAATGGCACCTATAACTCTGTCAAGACATCGCCGTCCGTGTCGGACGACTTCACCGTGGTCTATAAAACGCACACGTTCAAAGTTGGCGGATACTGGAGCCAGGCAGGCAACAAGCAGGGTAGTTACGGCTATGCGAACGGCGTCTTCTCCTTTGGCAGTGGTATACAGGTCGACTCGGGAAATCCGAATAATTTCATCGGCACCAACAACCCGCTTGCTAATTTTCTGATGGGTGTTGCCAGCGCCTATCAGCAGACGAGCGTCAACCCCGTGAACGATATGCACTACAACACCGCCGCGGGTTACTTCCTCGACAACTGGAAAGTGATGCCGCAGCTCACCCTTAACCTTGGACTTCGTGTAGAACACGTTGGCCGCTGGAAGGATGGGACGGGGACAGGACTGGCGGTATGGGAACCCAACCGATATGGGAGCGACCTGGGTTCAGGCAAAGCTTACCCCGGCGTCTACTGGCACGCGATCGACGGCTCAGTACCGCTCAGCGGTGGGCCGGTGCAGAGCTTATTCCTCGAGCCACGCCTTGGCCTAGCCTATGACGTTCACAAGAATGGCGGAACTGTGATCCGTGGAGGTTGGGCTGCTTACCGCTGGAACGATCAATACAACGACTATGCCGGTCCTCTACAGACCTCGCTCGGTGTAAAGACTTACAACTCAAACTCCAACCAGGCGATCACTTTCAAAGAAGTCAGCGCGCTGGGCACCAACTCGGCTTCACTTGGCTCCTTGCCGTCCAGTGTCTACGCCGTCGATCAGACCGACGATCAGGTCGGTGTGACTTACTCTTATAACCTCACCATCTCGCAACGCTTACCGCGAGCGATGTTGATGGAGTTGGCCTATGTTGGCAACAACTCAGAGAACATCCTCATGGGTGGACAGAGCAATGGCTCGGGCGTGGCCAGCGGCAACTTCGTCAATCAGAACAAGATTCCTCTGGGCGGTCTCTTCCGTCCGGATCCGGTGACGGGCGCGCCTGCTCCTGCCGATCCGGAGAACGTGCCCAATGTCGTCGACTACTATCCGTACTACAAGGGCTACGGCAGCAATGCGATCAATGTTTCGTCGCACGTGGGATACGCGAACTATAACGGCGTGCAGGCCAGCCTACTGAAACAGACTGGCCACATCACATTCAATACCAATTACACTTACTCGAAGAGCCTGGGCATTGTGGCGAATACCTTGGATGCTTTTGTGGTGCGTAACAACTATGGCGTGCTGAACATTGACCGTCCTCACGTTGTGAACACTTCCTATGCCTTTGATCTCGGGCAGCCGCTTCACGGTAACTTCCTACTCAATGGCATCGTCAACGGCTGGACGCTTGCGGGGACCACAACCTGGCAGGCGGGCGGCAATATGCAGGCCAACCTTAGCCAGAATCTCGGTCTCACGATCAAGAACACGACGTTGAACCATAACATCGGTTCGTCCACTTATTACGGAACTCCGGTGCAGACGGTGCTGCCGGTCTACACCTGCAGTCCCAACTCAAACCTCGCATCGAACCAACATATTAATCTGTCCTGCGTTACAGCGCCGCAGATTGGACAGGTCGGTCCTCGGCAAGCACCTTACCTCAGCCTGCCCGCTTACTGGGACTCTGACTTGGGCATCTACAAGAGCTTCCACATTGCAGAACATCAGGCGCTGGAGGTTCGCGGTCAGGCCTTCAACTTCTTGAATCATCCGCTGCCGGGCTACAGCAGCAGCAGCCTTGTGCAGCCCAGCCTGGTAACAGCGGATAACAAGACCTTCACGCCGGCGGTTTCGAACATAGGCCGTGGCATTACCGATGCGAAGTACACACAGCGCACCATGTTACTCGCGATCAAGTACACCTTTTGATGGTTGCAGCGTTTGGCCGGAGGGTTTTTTCCGCGAGAAGACTGCCCTCCGGCCACAGCTTTGCTCAAATGCACCCAGGCAGTACTGGTGTTTGTACATTGTGGAGGCATATGACGGATTCTGAACGATCCATGTGGATCGCAAAGAGGGTAGGGCTGTGGGATTACAGAGCATAAAAACTATGGGAGAAACGCAGCCTGCTTGCAACACGCTGATTGAGTGCGGGGGTATCCGTCGCGTTTCTTCAGCAACCCCATTATGGAATCTGTGCGTCGAGTTTCGCGTAAAGCTTGCTGCGTTCCAGGCGAATGGCGCGACGCATCGTGAACTCAACACAAACCCAACCGACCTTTACGAGAGGCCAGATCGCATGCTTCGTCGATTTTTGTACCGATTCCAAAGTATTGCCCGCATCGCAATTGCCTGTATTGTGGCGGTGCAAGCGCCATTATGCATGGCGCAAGGGCCCTATCCATTTCAGAATCGAAAGCTCGACACGGAGGCGCGGATTACCGATCTGCTTTCGCGCATGACGCTCGAGGAAAAGATCGATGCGTTGAGCACGAACCCCGCGGTACCGCGCCTGGGAGTTGTAGGCACGGGCCATGTGGAAGGGTTGCATGGGCTCGCTCTTGGCGGTCCGGGAGGATGGGAAGGGAAAAACCAGACCGTCATCCCAACAACGACATTCCCGCAGGCTCGCGGCCTCGGGCAAACATGGGATCCAGCGATGATCGAAAAGCTGGCTGCCGAGGAAGCATTTGAAACGGACTATGCCTTCGGCAAGTATCATCGCGGTGGCCGCGTGGTGCGGGCGCCCAATGCTGATCTGAGCCGTGATCCGCGCTGGGGTCGCAGCGAAGAATCCTATGGTGAAGATCCGTTTCTCGTCGGCACGATGGCGACATCCTTTACTCGCGGGCTGCAGGGAGACGACCCACACTATTGGACTACATCGTCTCTGCTGAAGCACTTTCTTGCCAATAGCAACGAAGACGGCCGCGGCGGCTCTTCGTCAAACTTCGACGAGCGATTGTTCCGCGAATACTACTCCGTGCCATTCCGGATGGCGATCCAGCAGGGTCATGCGAATGCCATGATGACCGCGTATAACGCATGGAACGGAACTCCGATCGAGGTCAACGCAGTTCTGCGCAATGTCGTGATGAAGGAGTGGGGCTTTGACGGAGTTTTGTGCACGGACGGTGGAGCGCTCACCAATCTCGTCAAAGAACATCATGCCTTTTCTGATCTTCCGCATGCTGCGGCAGCTTCGATTCACGCGGGGATCAATCAGTTTCTGGATGACTATAAGGGCCCTGTGCGGCAGGCTGTTTCCGATGGCTTGATTACCGAAGACGATATTTCCAGGAACTTACGCGGCGTGTTCCGCGTTATGATCCGCCTTGGCATGCTGGATGCCGAAGCGCGTTACAACAGCATCGGTGAGAACACACATCCGGGGGAGGATCCGTGGTGGTCTGAGGGGAACCGTGTGCTGGCGCGCAAAGCGACAGAGGAGTCCATTGTCCTACTGAAAAATGAGGGTCAGATGCTTCCACTGCGCACGCCGAAGTCGATTGCGGTGATTGGTCCTCTTGCAGATCGCGTAGCCCTGGACTGGTACAGCGGGACGCCGACCTTTGTTGTCACACCGTTGGCAGGTATTCGCGCGCGAGCGCACGGAGCCGAGGTTTCTTATAACGAGGGCAGTGATATCGTCTCAGCCGCCGCGCTGGCGAAGAAGGCTGACGTGGTTATCGTTATCATCGGCAATCATCCAACGTGCGATGCAGGATGGGCTAAATGCCCGCTTCCGAGCGACGGTAAGGAGGTGATCGATCGCAAGAGTCTGACGCTGGAACAGGAGGCAATTGCAAAAGCGGTTTACGCCGCGAACCCGCGTATGGTGGTCGTGTTACAGGCCAGCTTTCCTTACACGACGACCTGGACCCAGGAGCATGTGCCAGCCATCGTTGAGATGGCTCACAGCAGTGAAGAACAAGGCGATGGGCTTGCCGACGTGCTGTTTGGAGACTACAACCCGGCCGGGCATCTAACTCAGACCTGGGTTGCAGATATGAGCGATTTGCCACCTATGATGGACTACAATCTGCGCGATGGACGGACGTATCTCTGGGCGCGGAGCAAGCCACTGTATGCGTTCGGATATGGATTGAGCTATTCGCAGTTCAGGTATTCGCACTTGAAGCTGAGCACTCACGAGCTACGATCAGGGCAAACACTCGATGTTTCAGTGGAGATATCCAATACCAGTGGTCGCGATGGAGACGAGGTTGTGCAATTCTATGCTGCACATCGAAACTCTGCGATCCAACGCCCGTTGGAAGAACTGAAGGATTTTCGTCGCGTGTTTGTTCCAGCCGGTAAGACGGTCGAGGTTGTGCTGCATCTTTGTGCGGACGATCTGCGCTATTGGGATGCAAGCCGCGATGCCTTCGTGCTCGAGAGCGATACCGTGGAAGTTCGGATTGCAGCAGCATCCAACGACATCCGCCTAAGGGGCAATGTCAGCGTTAGAGGCAGTTGAGTAAGTAGTCGTACACATCACAAGGGAAGAAGCGATTCATCTTTGAAGGAAACCCCCAGCCAGGCTCTTGATGGGACATGCGAAACCCTCTTTCATAACGATGGGGTTGGTGATCAGGTCGTCGATTCAGTCGAAGCTCGCCGTGCCGAAGGCGTTGGGTATTGTCATCAGAAGCGGTACGTCATATTCCTTATAGTAGTGGGCAGCACGGGTATATGGTGCTCTGCTGCCAACGCCGCAGAGGTCACGCCAGGCCTCCACAGAGCCGAGCCGTAAGATGTCTGGTTGCCAAAGGTCGAGAGCTCTTTTAGCGATAAGTTCTCTCAGTGCGACCAGGTTAAATTCGCGCTCTCCCATGGCCAGTGAGGCTCCTGCATGTTGACGCAATTGCTGGTAGCCGTCGAAGTCGGTATGGTTGAGCGGCTCTTCAAACCACGTGATCGCAGGCCGCGCACTGCCTATGCGAGGGCCATGGCGCCAGCCAGATCCATGCCCTGATTCGCATCCCATCATCATCGGTCTTGATGGGTGCCGTCCTCTCTGCGAGTGCAGTCTAGCTTTTACTTTTGTTCTTCTCGCCACACGGGATTAGAAAACGCCCCGCCTCCTGCTATGTCCCAAAGAGCGACACGAGCCACCTCAATGCAGGGGCGTTTACATTTTCACTGAAAAGCACGTTTTTCGAACTCATGCGTTGTGTCGAGTTCAAACTGTTCTGTGTGAGTGGTTTTGCCGTCCCCCCAAGCCACTTCAGCTATTCGGAATGGAAAAGTTGAGGATGTTTCAATCTTCACACATATGGAGCCACTGCCCGCTGAAGAGATTTTTGATTGCGGCATGAAGACCTCGCCCGTCGAAATAAAATATCGCCTGGAACTTCGTATCAAAAACGAACGATGCTGTTGAAAAACTCGTTGCGGCAAGTTGCTTCATTAAGTACTCGAAGAGTAGAGTGCTTTGAAAACTCTTGTAGCAGGAGCGAGGGTGTGATTCCGCTCTGACAGCGGCGGAGGGCACCGGGATGATGGGATGTCAGAGCGCGCAGGAGCAGCTTTTCTATTCATTTCGGTTTGAGGATCACATTCCCGGCGATCACCTGTTGCGGCAGTTCGACCTGAACTGATGCTGAGGATCTTGTTGATTGGCTATGTCTATGGCATTCGATCAGAGCGGCAGTTATGCAGCGAGGTTCATCTTAATCTTGCCTATCTCTGGTTTTGCCGCTTGGGACTTGAAGGAGTTGTGCCGGATCATTCCACCTTCTCTAAGAATCGTTATGGGCGGTTTCGTGAAAGTGGTATTTATCGGGTGCTGTTCGAGGACGTTGTTGGGCAGTGCTGTAGTGCAGGATTGGTGAGCAGCGAAGGCTTCGCCGTAGACGGCAGTCTGATAGGCAGCGATGCTGGACGTACCCGGCGGGTTGAGAGCGTGAACGCGATCCGAGAAGGAGAGGCTAGAAGCAGACCAGTGCGCGAGTATCTGGAGGCACTCGATGCCGGCAATCCGGTTCATCCGAACGAAGCGCGATATCTTTTGCCGACCGCTCCCGCCGCCGCGTGGAATGTGAAGGAAGGACGGGGTAAATTCGGATACTTCAATAACTATCTGATTGATACCGATCATGCCGTCATCGTTGATGTCGAAGCCACTCCGGCTCGACTGGCGCAGGAGATTATCGCCACCAACGCGATGCTGGAGCGTGTAGAAGAAAAACACCATCTCAGACCCGAAAGGCTGGCGGCTGATAAGGCTTACGGCACAGGCCCGTTTCTGGGCTGGCTATCGAAACGCAAGATCATCCCACATATTCCAGTGCTGGATCGACGGCGCCAGACAGACGGCCTGCTGCCGCGCGAGGCCCTCACCTTCAATCCCGACAGCAACCACTACACCTGCCCACAGAACAAGATTCTCAAGCACTGCACGGCGCGCACAGACTCTCCGATCCACATCTATCGTGCGATGGTTGGCGATTGCAAATCTTGTCCCATTCGCCAACAATGCACGCGCGGCACGCAACGTAGTTTATCGGTACCCTTCGACGAGAGCACTCGGCAAGAAGTCATGGCACTGCAGAATACGGAAGCCTTTCAACACTCGCGCCGCTTACGAAAGAAAGTAGAGATGCTGTTCGCTCACATGAAGCAACACTTTCGCTTCACGCGGCTTAAACTTCGAGGGCTGGCTGGAGCCGCTGAGGAGTTTTATTGGTGGCGACTGTTCAAAATCTGCGTCGCCTTGTACGACTTTGTCCGCCTGCGATTGCTGATACGCCTTGCCTCTCGACCACATGACGGGAAGCAGGCAAGCAAAACAAGCTCATACAGAGGCTAAACCGTAGACAACGACTCTCAAGAATGGACGCAGTCACCGCGGATTTTTCCTTCTCATTAGAAACACCACAAATCAAAAGTTGAAGCCGCTTCAGCAGAGAGTTTTCCAACAGCATCGAAGGTTAGTGCAACGATCTTCCCTTGTAGAAAAGCCCTGCATTTCGCATGCATAAAGGTATTGCGATTGGCTTCCTAAAGGCGACAGGTTTTCGCAACAAAGCTAAACGTACGATTTTTGACGTTTGGTGTGGTGACCCCAGCCTGCTCCATCAACTACCATCGGGAAGAGATGCAGCGTTTACCAAGCAGCCTGCCACCTGGCCGTGCCCACGCTGCCAGGGCCCCATGCGCGTGATCGAACGGCTCACCGCAGCGCAGATCCTCTTCGCCGAAACCAGACTTACATGCTCTTATAACACGTCCTGACCGCACCCTGAATCCGGCTACGTGTGCATACCTCTGGCTATGCTTTTGAAGCTGTATACCCACCCTCAGAAGAGGTCCCCGCAGCGATGTAACTACTGGCACATCCTCCCCTCTCGCATCGCCGCTCTGCACTCGCAGACGTCGCCGCCCGCAACTGCCGCGAGTTCCAGCAGCAACTCCGGCTATCCACGCCATTGAAAACCCATAGCCCCATCATCCTGCCCCGACCGCACCACCGGCTTCCTTCTTTACGGCTCTTTCCGATCGCTCCGCAAACAGCACTTGTCTCGATAGACCATGATGAGGTGGAGCGGTTCCGATAGAGTCCTACGTCACTCGGGAGCTACGCGCAGGTAAGGCAGAACCGCGGATCACTTCTGCTATGCCGAATTTTCGTTACCTCTCGAGGCGAAAACCTCGGCCCGCTCTTTATGTAGGCCCGATGCTTCACAACAAGGTCGGCTCATCAAATACCTCTCATGACCTGATCGTTCACCGACAGCATCCTCAGAATCTCCTTCTCCAATGCTGGCCACGAAGATCCTATCGGCGCCGCAATCTCGAAGTGACCAAGATCGGCGAAGCTGATCAGACTCACTTTCTCGTTGCTTCTTCTCGCAGCTTCTACGTAGCTCTCACCTAGAGAGATCGGCGCGAACTGGTCGCGCCGTCCCCACACCAATGTTTGTGCCACGCCCAGAGGCAGCTTACTGATCGCCGACGTATCGTAGTATCGTTGCGGAACTTCTGTGGGAGTTCCCCCAAGCATCTCTTCCACCACGTCTCGACCACAACCGCGCTGGAACGGAAGGAGAGCCGTCATATCAGGGGGGCCGGCAAGATCGATAACGCCGCGTCGCCGGAACAGGTTTCGAAATGGCTGAAGGTCCACTATCCCAGCAACGAGAGCATGCGCGTGTCCACGAAACCATCTACCGCAGCTTATTCATCCAGGCCCGGGCAGTGCTGAAAAAAGAGCTGATTCAGCACCTCAGGTCCAAGCGGCTGATACGTCGCTCACGGCACTCGCGGGCTGGCGGACAGTCCCGAGGTCAGATCGTCGATGCCATCTCTATTAGGGAAAGACCTGCGGAGGTTGAAGACCGCGCCATTCCCGGTCATTGGGAGGGCGACCTGCTTAGCGGCAGCAGCAATAGTCATGTCGCAACCCTGGTGGAACGACATTCGCGTTTTACCATGCTGGTTAAAGTGCCCAGCAAAGATACAGCGACGGTCGTCGCCGCGCTGAGCAAGCACGTGCGTAAACTGCCCGCGTCCCTGCGGCGCTCCTTGACCTGGGACCGGGGGCACGAGATGGCAAAACACAAGAGCTTCACGGTGGACACGAATGTGAAAGTCTACTTCTGTGATCCGCAGAGCCCCTGGCAGCGCGGCACCAATGAAAATACCAACGGCCTACTGAGACAATACTTCCCTAAGAAAACCAACTTATCCGGTTACTCTCAAGCCGATCTCAACAAGGTAGCTCTGCGCCTAAATCAACGCCCCCGAAAGACCTTGGGCTTTGAAACCCCGGCGAGTAAACTTCAAGCCAGTGTTGCATCGACCGGTTGAGACCGCCCGGGTTTTCGTGCACCTCAGTATCAGTTGACGATTCGGATTCGTGCACTCGCTTTAGGTTGTGGAGAGGTGCCATAGTTCTATCCTGAAGCGGTTGGCCCTATCGTCGGAATGGCAACGCCCCGTATGAAGAAGCATGTGCAGCATGTTGTCACCGCAAGGAGACCTGTATTCCCGAGGCACAAGCCGGCCTCCATTGATCACGCGCAAACCCCTATTTCTATTGACTCCAGCGAGGTATAGCACTATGTCACCAGTCTCTGGATTCTTCGCTCCGCTCCGAATGGAGATCGAATGATCCTTATCAGAGCGTCGATTTTCAGTGCTTGACTTCAGATTCTACATAATTGCAATTCTCGTTCGATGGCTGATGGAACCGGAAACCCGCCCATGTTCGCTGAACGAGCTTCTTGTCTTGACGGCTCAAACAGGCAACGAGTGGAACGATACCGCCCGTGATGTAGAAGCACACATACTCCCCCTCCTACATAAACACAACATTCGATTTGTCCAGGTGGCCCGACACGGACATCTTGAATCTGATGGGATTTCCTGTTTTATCGGGCACAAGAACCCGGATCGCCTTTTCGTCGAAGGAGATTACAAGCTCTCTGATGAACTCTTGTCATCCGGAAACAGCAATCCATCTCTCGGAGAGGGATTCAGAAACAGTACCTCTACAAATGTCCCACTGCAAGCAGAATGATCGATCTCGTCGGGCGGTAATTTCCTTCTAGTGTTTTTCAGAATCCGGAGAGTCATTAAATGAGAGTGGGAGTCCGTTGATGAAACTCCCACTCTCGCGTTGTGAGATAGTTTTAGGCTTCGATGAGCGACTTAGGTGCCTCAAGTCTTGAAGAGTTTTGAGAAGTCCCGATCGCCGGGTCCGTAACGCTGTCCTCGCCCGTCTCGATGTGGCCGGCGAGTCGGCGTTCGAAACTGGCATCTGGCACGGACTGAATGACGAAATCGTACCAGCCGTGAGTGGCGTGGCAATTGTAGTTCTGAGAGATAATCTGTCCAAGCCTGAGTTCATGGCGAACCGTTTCGCCGCTATAGACATCGGTGATCGCGATATCCCCGGCGACTCCGCGGTTGGTGATCTGAAGTGTGATGAGGCTCGCCAGCGGGTTATACATCGCAACCACGTCAAGATTTACTTTCTGGCCTCCTGAGATGCTTCCC
Source organism: Edaphobacter modestus (assembly GCF_004217555.1). Lineage (GTDB taxonomy): Bacteria > Acidobacteriota > Terriglobia > Terriglobales > Acidobacteriaceae > Edaphobacter > Edaphobacter modestus. The sequence continues at coordinate 1,881,869 of NZ_SHKW01000001.1, read as the reverse complement.
TTCAGCGAGCGGACGAAGCCGTTTGGGCCATAGACGGACAGATCGTAGATCGACTCGTTGGAAGCACCGATATTCCAGGTGTCCTGGACCGTGTGACCAGCTTCGACCGTGTAGGTCCAGGGACCCACGGGAGCGTTGGTCTGTATGTTGGAGCGCACGTGGAAGACCGCCGTCGCTCTGCCAGTGTTGAGGAAGGTAAGCTGCACCCTCTCGTGCGCCAGATCTGCCGAAGCGAGAAGATTGAGCTCATAGGGAACCGCACGCGCCGGACGTGTGCCTGACTCCTGAACCGGAAGGGTCTGGTCAGTCGGAGGAGCCGGAACATAGTCCTCATGGCGCTTATTGTCCGGTGGCTGATAAGCCGCTGTGCTGGGAAGCGGAATCGACGCTGAGTTCGGCGACTTGAAGTTGAAGGCTGAGGTGAGATCTCCCGAGACTGACCTCCTCCACTTCGTGATGTTCGGTTCGTTGAGTCCGCGGAACTGGTTGCCGAAGCGCTTTTCGACGAAGCGGATCATAGAGGTGTGATCGAAGACCTCGGAGCTAACGTAGCCCCCCTTGCTCCATGGCGAGATAACGACCATCGGAACCCGCATACCAAGGCCGTAAGGTCCCGCAGGATTCGCTGCGTTGCCGGCGAAGATCTCATTCTCGATTGAGACGGTTGACTTACCCTGCGAACGGGTCTGCGGCGGAGTCGGAGGAACAACGTGATCGAAGAAGCCGTCGTTCTCGTCGTACATCAGGAAGAAGACGGTCTTGCTCCAGACCTCGGGGTTCGAGGTCAAAGCGTCGAGAATCTGCGAGACGTACCAGGCCCCGTAGTTCGCCGGCCAGTTCGGATGTTCGGTATATGCTTCGGGAGCCACCACCCATGAAACCTGGGGAAGATTGCCGGACTTTACGTCGTTCTGAAAAATCTCGAAGAGAGATTGGCCGCCGAGAGCATTCGTGCCGGTCCGACCCTTCTCCGCGAGCGGCGATCCCTGGGGAGCATTCTGGAACTGGTGAAAATAGAGCAAGGAGTTGTCGCCATAATTGCCGATGTAGGGGTTATCGCCGGTCCATCCCCAGGATCCGCTGGCGGTCAAACCCTCGCCGATGTCCTGGTAGATCTTCCACGAGACACCTGCCTTCTCCAGGCGCTCAGGATATGTCGACCAGTCGTACCCGGCCTCTGCGTTGTCGATCACTGGACCGCCGTTCTTCCCATCGTTTCCGACCCAGCCCGTCCACATGTGATAACGATTCGGATCGGTGGGGCCCAGCAGCGAGCAGAAGTAGGCATCGCATACCGTGAAGGCATCAGCAAGAGCATGGTGATAAGGAATGTCGGAGCGGGTAAGATGCGCCATCGTGGTGGCTCCCTTTTGCGGAACCCACTGATCGTTATGGCCGTTGTTCCACGCCGCATGCGTCGTGTCCCAGTCGTGCGCGAGATCCTGCAGAAACTGCAGGCCCAGATTCGGCCCGCCAGGATGAAATGGCAGAGTGTAACCGGAACCATTGGGCTGGTACCAGACAGGATTGCCGGTAGATAAAGTAACGGGGTGCGGATCGCCAAATCCTCGAACACCTCGCAACGTGCCGAAATAATGATCGAAAGAGCGGTTCTCCTGCATCATGAAGACGATGTGTTCCACATCGTTGATCGTGCCGGTGCGGTGGTTAGCGGGAATCTCAAGCGCACGGGCGATGCTGGAGGGAAAGCTTGCCGAGAGCGCAGAGGTACTGAGGAGCTGCAGGAAGGAGCGGCGATCAAGAGCCATAATCGGGGAGGCCTCGTGTAGGGGAGTAAATTTCAAGGCCGAGAGTATGACGAGGTTGTTGCGACAACATGAATGTAAAGATGAAGAAATGAGGTATTTCCTTCCAGTCGGTGGCAGCGTGAATACTTTCATCCGAACTGACAGCTCGCAGCGAATCTCGACCTGCACCGGCAGCCTGTGTTCGTAGATTCTGGGGAGCAGCCTATTTCCGCGAAAGATTGGAGAACGAGAATAAATGTCAGATTCTAACCAAACCTCTACCGTACATACGAACCGATGTACCGGTCATCCACTTCGCGGCTAGTGAAATCATGAACCTAAAAGCTCGGGGATTTCCTCTGGTCGAGAGGAGCGGCTCATGCTGATCGGCCCCGGTCTTTCTGAGCCAAAGTGAATGTTAGTCTTCGGCAAAATCTGAAAGGGGAGATTTTGCATGAAGAAGAAGCGTTTTTCGGTGGAGCAGATTGTGTTCGTGCTGAAGCAGGCAGAACTGGGAGTGCCTGTGGCGGAGGTGATTCGCAAGGTTGGGATCAGCGAGCAGACCTTTTATCGATGGAAGAAGCAATACGTTGGCAAGTTGACCGACCAGGCTCGGCAGATGAAGCAACTGCAGGAAGAGAACAGCCGGTTGAAACAACTGGTTGCAGATCTGAGCCTGGATAAGACGATGTTGCAGGTCGGCAACCCTTCCGTTACGCGCCCGGAAGATTTGTGCTTTTCTATTGACAAAGACTGGGTCGAAAATCGCTAGGAACCAAGCGACAGCCCCGAAAAGCATGATTCCGAAGCTCATTTGTAAATACTGGCCGACTTGCCGTTACTCCTCTGCTGAGATCATTCAGTCTCAGTCCATTCACTGTGTAACTTCGCCATCGCTACTAGCAGCTGTCTCGGAGGACTTCTGGAGAATTTGACTGGTTAGAGGGCATATTGGTCGGAACTTTCATAAGCTCGCCTGCGTAACTGTGAAAAAGGGAGCGTGCCTGTGCAGTCCTATCTTGATTACAAGCGTGCGATTTGGACCTTCTTGTTGGCTTACGTCGCGATTACTATCCTAGCGACGGGTTTCTCTGTTGCCGTTGCGAGGTTCATCCACTTTCCCGCAACAAGCGATACCGCTTTTCCTGGGCCTGCGTACCAATTCGCTGAGAGGTTTCTTCCATTGCTAAACCTATCGGTTTGGATGGCATTCGGGTGGTTGTACTTTCGCAGACGGCACAGCGATGAGCCAGGACTGGCCAGAGAGGCTCTTGTGCTGGGTGCTTTCTGGTTGGCGGGTGCTGTGATCGTGGACTATGTCTGCTTCGTGCGGATTAAAAACCCCATCTCGCTCAATGCGCACGATTTTTACATCGGGCAATTTCCATGGATATATCTGATTTATGTAACGGTGCTATTTGGTCCACTCTGTGGGATGATACTGCGCGGCAGGCCGACCTTATCGCAAATGGGAGTAGGTGGTGACGCCTGATGGTGTGTTGCAGTCCTGCGCTGGTAGCGGCGATCGTCAGAGGACAGACCGCTGCCAGCACCGCATCGCAGCTCTCTCCTTCGATCGCAGGATCGCGCTGACGGCATTTGGCGCTGTTGCTGTCAGCGTGACCGTCTTACGTCAGTGGGCAGTTGCGATATTTTTGGCCCCAATCACTCATCGAGGATGAGTTGCTGTCCTCTCTAAGAGGATTAGTAACGCTAAACGCCGTAGGGTGCGAAAGACCGGGTTGAAGATCTGGATCATGCTGTTTGCCACGGCGATTGGAGGCCGTATCAATGGCAAAGAGCAAGATGAAGCGCAAACGGGCACCCAAGTCCGTTCTGAAGCTCCCGGACCTCGAGCAGTCCAAGTTCGCTGTTCTGAATAGCCTGAGTTCTATATGTTCACAACGGACCTATGATCACTTCTTGTCGGAGGCGCCCAACGGCTCGCACGCGTCGTCTACCACGTCTTACACAGCAAAGAACCCTACACAGAGACAGTCTTCCACCACTGCGATGAACAAGAACAGCAACGAGCCGAAATGCGCCTTCGCAAACACGCCGCACTACTCGGCTTCCAACTCCTACCCATCCCAACAAATCCAGCAACTTAGTAAATTAGTTCCTGAGGAGTCGGCTTTTGACCAAGTTCGCGTTGGCGCGTCTCTGGGCCGGGTGAACTTGGCGAAAACCCCGTATTGCGGGAGGTTCGCTCGTCATTTCAGCTATGGCATGTTTACGCAGTTACTGCCTGGGGGCGGGCAGGCATTCGCTATGCGGTATAAAGTAGTCGGAGGTTCGCAGTTGACATTTGCCTCATATTTCTCACTTCGGAACGAATCATGGACGCGGCACAAGGCTCGCCAGTAAAAACACTCTGGCCAGTGTGGGTTTCGATTGCGTTGCCACTTCTTTTGGTCGCTCTCAACTCCACGCCCATCGGCTTGGATTTTACTTTCGTGATACTCGGTATCCCCGCCTTGCTGGGTGTGTGGGCGTGTTTGGGAATTTGGACGCTGGTCCTCACCGTTCGACATCTGCTAAGCCGTGAATGGTCGCGTGCAGTGGTCAGCGCCGTTCTCCCTTTGGTCATACTTGGCGCGGGCCTACGGTTCTGGCAGTTTATCCATCTCTGCAACGATGGCGGAGATGTTGGATATTTCTTAGCTGAACGTTCGTCCTACCTCGATAAGATTCGCACAATGCCGCCCAATGGAGAGCCTCGCCTATTGGTTTTCAACCGTGGCGGGATGTTGTGGGCGTCGCGAGGCTATGTGTATGACGAGAGCGATGAAGTCATGCGCGAAGAGCCTCTACGATCTACTAAATGGAGGGCGCGGGCGGACAACACGGAACTCACTTGCGGCTATTACGCCCAACCATTTCCCGGCCATTTCTCGTTCACACAACACTGGTATCTGGCTTCGTTCAATTGTTAGCGTGAAGTCTCTCGGCTGATGCGTTCCTTTTTTCGGAATCGAACTGCCGCTAAAGTCCGGTTATCGGAAAACGTCGCCAAAGAACTGACGGTCAGGGCATATGTTCAGGGCTGCACGCAACGCACGAGACCAAGTCTTCACCCGTCGCGTACCATGCAGCACCTTCCCTCTGGGGGTGCGGGAGAACCGACCACTCCACATTGTCATAGACGATGTGGCGGCTCTCATCGAAATCGCTTGTGATGCTCACTAAGGTCGCGATCACAACCTGCCCATCGCTGAAGTTCATCCGAACACGACGATCCTGGAAGGCCCGCAAGGCTTGGAACTCTTCGAGCGTCATTGGATCTCCTTTTCCCTATCCAACTTCAGGCTAACCCGTGAGTAGGCGCCTTGAAAGTCCGCTTTTGACCAAGTTCGCGTTGGCGCGTCTCTGGGCCGGGTGAACTTGGCGAAAACCCCGTTTGCAGGATGTTCGCTCCCTCTTATGCTAAGCCCATATCAACAGCAGACATGAACATGACCGCGTTTTCAGCGTATAGTGCCGTTAAAAAGAAGCTTTGTTGACAGAGGTTTAAGGGCACGCATGTTAAGCGCAATCTTCTTGCTCGCGATCGGGTTGGCATGGTTAGGTTCCGGTCTCTTTATGTTGGCTCGACCAGAGTCAGCCTTGCGCAAAACTCAATGGCCTTGGACTCGGCTCCCGAAATGGGGGATGCGACTCGCTGGCGTTATCGTTGTGGCGGGTGGTGGCTGGACTTTATATTTCGGTATCACCAAGATTCATCAGTAACGTTTGCGCTGCCGGTCTCTGTCGAGATATTCGACCATTCCTGAACCCTGCGGCTAGGTGCATGCCGCTGCTGTTGTCGAACATCCTGGAAAGTCGTGCGAGCTCAACCGGTCGATGCAACACTATCTAATCAGCTGATCCACAGATGCTTACCCTGAAGAATCGATCTGTTTGGCTGATGTGGCCAAACCTAGCCAGGGTAAGGTTCCGGCTGATCTAACCCTAGCCAGCGCATTTAGCTTTTGTTTTCAATGAATGTGGTCTGAGCTGAGTGTTGCGTCGACCCATTGAGACCACCCTGGTTTCCGGCAAGTTCGAGGGGTGCGGACCCAGAATGCGAAGTTGCCGAAATCCCCGTTTTGCACTTGTCCGAGAAGCCGACTATTCGGCAACTTGCCTCGATCTCATTGTCAATGAGTGAGTTGGCGATTGTGCGTCAATTGAATTCTCAGCCCGTAATCATTCCAAGTTTCATGCCGTTAGAGCATCCACCTTCGATTCGGCGATATAACTCCTCATCGCCTGACTCAGTTGCGAAGGCTCTGTTGCATTAACTCAAAATTGGCTTCTCGGCATACAAGCTGTAGCGGGCAAGCGCTACCTTCACCCCCTACAGCTTGTGGCTCGAAAAGTTAACGCAACAGAGCCAGCAAAAGCGCCTCTCAAACATTGGCCATCCTTTTCAGAATCACGAAGAGGTTTTTGAGAGGTTTGGCTCAATTGGATAACAATTTTGTGCCCACAATGGCGGCAGAGTCTAGCAGTAAGCTACGGTCTCCAAGTTCATCAGGTGGAATTTTCGAACGACACCCAATTCGTTTGCGACAGCCTGACAGCGAAATAGACTGTTGGGATGAACATCTCTCGCTCTTTGTTAATGCGAATTGTTTCTTGTGTGACGGTTATGCCTGCGGTAGTGGCGGTGCCTCGTGTTGTGGCGCAGTCACATGCGTCGGGGCAAGCTTCGTTGCTGGATAGGGGATTTCGTACGCCTCCGGCTGCGGCGAGGCCTTGGGTGTTTTGGATGTGGCTGCGGGTGAAGTCAAATCGCACAGCGATCACGGCCGATCTTGAGGCGATGCACGCGAAGGGGATCGAGGGTGCGATTCTCTATGACGGCGGTGTGGGCAACGAAATGCAGAGTGCGACCAAGATGGTTCTCGGCGACAAGGGATACGTCGAGCAGAAGACGACGGACTTCCCCGGCGCGCACTTCAGCGAGATTCCTTCCGGGCCGATGCAGTCGTGGCAACCGGAGTCGCGCGAGTTGGTGAGGTGGGCGGCGCAGGAGGCGGGTCGGCTGGGCGTGAAGCTGGTGGTGACGGTGGGGCTTGCGAGCACGTCGGGCGATATACCGCTCGAGTATTCGCAGCAGAGGCTGGTGTGGTCGGAGACGGCGGTAAAGGGGCCGGTGCAGTTTGATGAGGTGCTGGCCGAACCAAAGACCGTGATGCGCCCCAACGACAAGGCGGTTCGCTCGATGGTGGCGGAGAGATTTACCGTGCCGGATGTTGCGAAGTATCGGCATGAGATTGCGGTGCTTGCCGTACCGGATCGCGAGACCTTTGCCGAAGACGATGTGATCGACCTTACGAACAAGGTGGATGCCAGTGCGCGGCTGAACTGGCATGCTCCCACGGGCGCGTGGAAGGTGATGCGGTTTGCATACGAGCCGACGGGGATGCGGAATGCGTGGGGGTTGTACACAGATGGCATGAGCAGCGAGGCTCTCGACAAGACGTGGGAGGCGACAATGGGCAGGTCGCTCAGCGAGATGACTGCTGCGGAGCGCAAGGGACTGTACGGCGTTGAAGACGACAGCTGGGAGGCAGGGCCGACGACGTGGACCAAGCTGCTTCCGGCGGAGTTTGCGCGGCTGAGAGGATACGATCTTGTGCACTGGCTACCTGCATTGACGGGCAAGCGGATGGGTGATGCCGGAGAAGCGGCGGCGGTGCGGCGCGACTACTACCGCACGGTTGCGGATGTGATTGCGGAGAACCACTACGCGCACCTCGGCGAGATTGCGAAGCGCAATGGTCTCAAGTTTTATTCGGAGGCGGCGGGGCCGAACTCGGGACAGCTTGATCCGCAGCTGGACATCAGTGGAGTTGAGATTCCGATGGGCGAGTTCTGGGTGCCTTCACCGCATCGTCCGACGCTTGATCGCAGATTTCTGATGCGCGATACCGCGAGCGCAGGACATGTGTATGGCAAGCGCTTGCTGGGGTGCGAGAGCTTTACTTCGGTGGGGCCGCACTGGGAGGACTCGTTTTTCGAAATGAAAAACACGGGCGACCAGGGATTTGCGGATGGCTGCAATCTGATTGTGGTGCACAACTACAGCCAGTCGCCTTCGGTAACAGCAAAGCCGGGTTATGTGTATTTCGCCGGTACGCACTACAGCCGCAACACGACGTGGTGGGATGAGACACCGGCGTTCAACGCGTACCTCGGGCGCAGCGCGTTTCTGCTGCAGCAGGGATTGTTTGTCGCCGATGCGCTTTACTATCGCGGTGACGGCATCGGGCAGATCGAACAGAGGAAGACAGAGCCCACGCTTCCGGCTGAAGGGTACGACCACGACAACATCAACCTTGATGCTCTGCTGCATCGGCTGACGGTGAGCGATGGAAGGCTGATGCTTCCGGATGGGATGAGCTACCGGATGCTGGTGCTTCCTGCGAATGTGCCGATGTCTCCCGAGGCTCTGATGAAGATTGCGGGGATGGTGCGTGGAGGCGCGATTGTGGTGGGGCCGAAGCCGACGGGGATTGCGGGGCGCGTGCTGCGTGCGGAGGTGAAGCGCGAGTTCGACGCTACGGTGGCCGAGCTTTGGAGCGACAGAATTGAAGACGGCAAGATCTTTAGCGGGCGCGCTGAAGAGGCTCTGCACGCGTTGAAACTGCAGCCGGACTTTGAGTACAGCGGGTTGAGCGATAGAGGGACAATCGACTGGATTCACCGGCGAGCGGGGAAGGTGGATATCTACTTTGTTGCGAGCAAGTGGGACGCAGAGGAGAAGATAGCGGCTACGTTTCGCGTTGCGGGAAGGCAGCCGGAGTTGTGGGATCCGGTGACCGGTGAGATTCGTGATGCGCGATCGTTTACGCAGGCCGATGGAAGGACGACAGTGCCGCTGGAGTTTGGGCCGCGCGGGTCGGTGTTCGTTGTGTTTCGCAGGCCGATCTCAACACGCGTTGCAGGCAAGTCGCAGTCGAACTATCCGGAGCTTCATAAACTGCAGGAGTTGAAAGGGTCCTGGCAGGTGGCGTTCGATCCGAAGTGGGGTGGGCCTGCGAGTGTAACCTTCGGCTCACTGGTGGACTGGACGAAGCGGCCAGAGTGGGAGATTCAACACTACTCGGGAGCAGCGCGTTATACGAAGAGCTTTACGCTTGCAGCTGCACCCAAGTCGAACTCGCGAATAATGCTTGATCTTGGTGAGGTTCATGAGGTGGCCTCGGTACGCCTGAACGGCAGGGACGTTGGTGTGGTGTGGACGAAGCCTGCTCGCATCGACATTACGAAGTTTGCGCATGAGGGTGAGAACATGCTGGAGATCAAGGTTGTTAATCTGTGGCCGAACAGGTTGATCGGCGATGCTGGGTTGTCGGCTGAGAAGCGGCTTACGGAGACGAATGTGCACAAGTTCAGCGAAAAGACTCCGCTGTACCCTTCGGGGCTTGATGGGCCAGTGGTGCTGGAGCGGGCGACTTACTGAGCCGGTAGTTATAACTCGGGTTTCTGTAAATTAGAAACATGTTTGTCCACTCCGCGCTTCGTCCTCCTGCCGAAATGACATGCGATTGTGCGGAAGTTAAGAGGGTCGAGCATTCAAAGCTCAAATGATCAGCTCACTCCGTTCAGATGCGGCCAGGATAGTTGACCCAGAAGTCGAAAGATTTTGAAGAAATCGGTTTGTGACGAGAACGGACTGAAGGAGCGAAATCCGAACTGGCGCTTCCGCTTGTCCCGGAACTATCAGTTCCTCAGTATGTGAGTCCAATAATTGATGTGTCGTTTTGCTAATTAGTTGGCGTATGTTTTGTTCGAATTATCTGGCACACACATTCCCCGGAGGACCCAAAGTTGAACTCGAAAGCCTCGGGGAGCTTAAAAACTCCGTCTGCACGTGCCGTCCGCACACATCCTCGCACCTGATTCGCAGCCGGTGTGCCAAATAATTAGCTCAACACTGTGTCAAATAAAGCGACAAGCAACACTATGTTGGTTAGTGCATTTGTCTGCTTTGCATATCTCTACACGGTACCGTGTGCTGGTTCAAAACTCAAGAAAGAGACGGTTGCCGCATTCAATACAGCCGGAGTTGACGTGCTAACTCTGAACTGCTAGATCATAAAGAGAATTCTGACTCGTGTCCTAGTGTAAGGATCTAGGAGCTTGTTGAAATAGGTTCTGGCTTCGTCTGATCTGGGTGTTGGTCCGTCTCTGTTGTATGCGTGGCGACGAGCGGGTTCAGGGTGAGATGTTCAGTTGTGTGACGTTGGAGCAGCGGGTTCCACAGGATCATCCTTTGCGCGAGATTCGCAAGTTGACGGATGCAGTTCTGGTGTCGCTGAACGAGGATTTCGATGCGCTATATTCGGCATCAGGCCGTCCTTCGATTGCGCCCGAGTATGTGCTGCGGGCGCTGTTGTTGCAGGCGTTTTATTCGGTGCGTTCGGAGCGCCAGTTAGTCGAGCAGCTGAACTACAACCTGCTGTTCCGCTGGTTCGTCGGCCTGGGCATGGACGACGCGGTGTGGAACCATGCCGTGTTTTCCAAGAACCGCGACCGGCTGCTGACGTCGGACGTGGCGCAGCGGTTCTTCGCCGAGGTGAACGTGCTGGCGAAGCGCTTCATGAGTGACGAGCACTTCACCGTGGACGGCACGCTGATCCAGGCCTGGGCATCGCAGAAGAGCTTCCGGCCGAAGGATGGCTCCGATGATGGCGACGGCACTAACTTCCGTGGGCAGAAGAGGTCGAACGAGACCCATCAATCGACTACCGATCCGGAGGCGCGGCTCTACAAGAAGAGCTATGGCAAGGAGTCGAAGCTCGCGTACCTGGGCCATGCGCTGGTGGAGAACCGCAACGGCCTGATCGCCGCCGCGATGGCGACCCAGGCCGACGGCCATGCCGAGCGCGACGCCGCCCTGCTGATGCTCGACGAGCGGCAGAAGAACAGCTCGCGGCGCATCACGGTTGGTGCCGACAAGGCCTACGACGCGAAGGACTTCATCGCCGGAGCCCGCGCCCTCAACGTCACCGCACATGTGCAGAAGAACGACAAGGGACGCCGCTCGAACCTCGATGGCAGGACCACCCGGCACGCCGGCTATGCGCTCAGCCTCAGCCGCCGCTGGCTCGTGGAGAAGACATTTGGCTGGTTGAAGCAGACCGGTCCGCTCGACCAGCTGAAGGTGCGAGGACTCGCCAAGGTCGACTGGATCTTCGTCTTCAGCTGCGCCGCACATAACCTGCTGCGTCTGCCAAGGCTCATCCAAAGCCATACTCAGCAGGACCCACAGCAGCAGTGCGCCTGAAGGCCGGTTGAGTCTTCAACCCGGCAAGAAAACATGCCGCAGAATCCGCCAGCCAGCCGTCATAAACAACCCAACTCCCCTGCATCAACCCAAAACCTCATCAGTAAAGGAGTCAGCTCTAGCTATTTCAACAAGCTCCTAGAGGTGTAATCGATGTCTACAGGGCTTGCTCGCCGTCAATTCCTCCGCAATATCGCGACAACAGCTGCTGCACTTGCGGTTGCGACTCCGGCCTTTGCAGAACAAGAGCACTCCGCTGTCCTTACTTCTGCTAGTTCGGGCAACGATGGTTTTATCATTCGTGAAATGGAGCCAGAGAATCTAGAGTCGTCGGTTTCCGCGTTCTCTAGCTTTATAACTTCGGCAGACCAGTTTTACGTTCGCAACCACTTCAAACAACCTGAGTTGTCCTCCGCAAATTGGACCCTCGCAATCGACGGTGCGGTTTCTCACCCGCTCCAGATCACCTATGCGGAACTCACAGTAATGAGGTCACGAACCATGGTTTCCCTCCTTGAGTGCGCGGGTAATGGTCGAGTCTTTCTTGTTCCGAGGGAGGATGGTGCGCAGTGGGCGAATGGTGGAATGGGCAACGCCGAATGGACCGGCATCCCTCTCGCGGACGTTCTGAAGCTCGCCGGTATCAAATCGACTGCGGTCGATGTCATCTTCGAGGGAGCCGACTCCGGTGAGCTCACCACGCCCAATCCGAAGTCCCCTGGGGTGATTCCTTTTGCGCGTTCCCTGCCAATCTCGGAAGCTAATCACGGGGATGTCCTACTCGCCTACCATATGAACGGCAAGCAACTTCCGCCAACTCACGGTTTCCCCGTTCGACTTATCGTCCCGGGTTGGTATGGAATGGCATCCGTAAAGTGGCTGAAGCGTATTACCCTCACCGAGAAGCCCTTTGACGGCTACTTCCAATCACTCCAATATTCCTACTTCGAACGGTCCAACGGCATTCCGACCGTTCTTCCCGTAACTACAATCAGCGTCAAATCCGCCATTATTGCTCCCGGCTTCGCCCATAAGATCGCGAGAGGGCATGACTTCAAAGTGCGCGGTATGGCGTGGGCCGGCGTAAACGACATTACTTCCGTCGAAGTCTCGACCGATGCCGGAAAAACCTGGAATCCAGCCCAACTGATAAGCCCCACAATACGCTACAGTTGGCGTATGTGGGAATTTACTTGGCCTGCTCCCAGTGCAGGCAAACACACGCTTATGGCCCGCGCCACAGATTCCAAAGGGAACACCCAGGCAATGGAGCGAAATAAGGATTACCGCAGTTATGAGATCACCCACGTCATTCCCGTGATCGTTGAGGTCCTATGAGAAATAGGGCCGGCCCTCGAGCTGGCGAACCTCGTTTTGATCCAGGGAGCTGACGCGTAGGGAGCCGACCTGTTGGCCTTTGGACGGCTTGCGCGTTCGAGCGGGCCGAGGTGTCCGCAGAACCGCAAAACACGCAGAGGTTTTTGGGCGTAAGGGCCGCCACCGAAATTTCCTTATTCAAAAGCAGTGGCCGTCTTTCACAGATCACCTGTTCGAAATGTAGCAATCTCGCGGTAGGGTCATCCGTGTACACTTTTCGCATCCGGGCCTGCTCAACAAATCTTTCTTGAGGTACCTTTATGCTTCTGAAGTTGCTTATGGGGATCGGCGTCGGCTTCTTGCTTGCTTTCCCGGTTGTCTCGCATGCAGATACGCTCAATTTCACCCTGACTGAACCGAAGAATACGTACACATGGTCATTACCATCCAATCCTGTGCCGTCGAGTGTAATCCCAGGGAAGGAGTTTGCGTTCTATGACCTTCCCATTTCGCTCAACGGATCTCGATAGGAGCGACCTCGATTATGGAGTTTCTGCTATTCAGTGAGTCAGTAGGAGCCGAGTCAGGAGGCTTTGCAATATGCGCCGCTACCTGTCTTGTGGATGTGCACGGAGTACAGATCTATTCGGGCACCGAACAGAATCCGATTTTTGCTGTAGGTACGTTCCAACTAACGGAGTATGCAAATCCTCCGTCTCTCCCCACTGCGGTTCTCACTATTTCTGAAGCAGGCCTAGGTGCTCCCTCCCCGGTACCTGAACCGACGAGTCTGCTTCTTCTGGGAACAGGTCTGGCTGCTTTCGAAGGCCTGCGCCGTCGCATGGTATCGACATCGCGGGTCTAGCAGCCGATACGCGGATGACCGCACCTCGTGCGTTTCAAGACAGCGGCCACGTTTCTATCGCTCCGTGAGCGCCTGAGCGGCTCACGGCGCGCCGGTAGAGCCTGGTCGAGGAGGATCTCTAACATGTCACGGAAAGTGGATCTCTACGATAGTGCGTATGGAAATTATGAGTCGGCTACCTACCGCCAAGTGCGCATCGAGACCTATGGCGAGGATTTTGGGCAAACGAGCTGGGTTACAACGGAAGAATCTAATGCAATCCCCCAACTGCTGGGGCTGAGATCCGATTCGTTTGTGCTGGAAGTGGGGTGCGGTTCGGGGGGATATGCGTTGCACCTTGGAGAAAAGGTGGGCTGCCGGCTCATAGGGCTGGACATTAACAAACCGGGAGTTCGCAATGCGAACCAGCTTGCGCTGGCAAGAGGTCTCGCTTCCCAGGTGCGTTTTGAACAGTGTGACGCCTCGAAGAATCTACCTTTCGACGACAACACCTTTGATGCTGTGTTCTCGAATGACGTTCTGTGCCATCTTCCAGGACGCCCCGCGGTGTTGGTTGAGATGTTTCGCGTACTAAATCCCGGCGGACGGATGCTGTTCAGTGACGCTCTGGTAATTGGCGGAATGGTTACCCACGAAGAGATCGCTACGCGTAGCTCGATCGGCTTTTACGTGTACAGCCCGCCCGGAGAGAATGAACGCCTCATGGAGCGAGCGAAGTTTCGCCACATCCGGGTAAAAGACACAACCGAGAGCGCGGCTCGGATCGCGAAGCAGTGGTATCACGCACGGGAGAAAAGGAAAGAGGAACTGGTCGCAGCGGAAGGCAATACTAACTTCGAGGGACTGCAACGGTTCCTCTCCTGTGTACATGTTTTGACGAGCGAAAAGCGTCTGCTGAGGTATCTGTACGTTGCGAGTAAGGAGCCCCGAGATCATCTCACTCCGTGATTGCATGAAATGTGTCGCAGATACTGAATGCGGCGCTATGCGTCATGGTGGACGTATAGTCCCTACCAGTGACAACTGGAGACCTCACTGGTAGCTTCTGTATAGCCCGTCAACCGGAAGCTTCGACCCCTTCGTCACAGTCAATGAGCGCATTGGCGATTTTAGCGTGAATCCAGAATTCTTCCTGGCTACATGGGCGTTTTCCGAGGACCTATCCTGGTCGCTGCCCACAACGGCGTTATCAGGGACGGGAGCCCTTCTTTCGTGATGTAGAGATTGGAGAGTTCGAAGTCGAAGCACTGCGGTTTAGACCTGTGCAAGCTTTCCTTGCTTTCCGGGGAAATGACCACTTGGGAAATAGGCCTGCAAATCGACGCTGTACAGTGGCTTTGTCATGAAAAAGTTTATTAACCGTCCCGAAGATGTCGTGGAAGAAATGATGCAAGGCCTGGCCGTGCTTCACCCAAGTTTGGCCCGTTTGTTGGGACACAAGGTTATGGTCCGCGCAGATGCTGAACGAGCACGTGACCAACAGGTCGCGGTAATCGCTGGCGGAGGCAGCGGGCATGAACCAGCGCACGCGGGCTACATTGGCGTTGGTATGCTGAGCGCTGCTGTCGTCGGAGAAGTTTTCACCTCGCCAAGCAGTGACTCCATCTTAGCCGCTATCAAGGCGGTCTCGGGAGAGCCCGGTGCACTCCTGGTGGTCAAGAACTACACCGGCGATCGGCTGAACTTCGGTCTGGCGGCGGAGATGGCGCGCGCTGAAGGTATTTCGGTCGAAATGGTCATCGTAGATGATGACGTTGCCCTGAAAGGAACGGGACAGGCTACCGGGGCGCGCGGTCTCGCCGGCACTATTTTCATTCACAAACTGGTGGGGGCTGCCGCGGCTGAAGGCAGGAGCCTGGCCGAAGTAGCGGCAATGGGAAGAGCGGCGGTTGAGTCCCTAGCGACCATGGGCGTTTCGTTTTCTGCCGGAACTTCGCCTGCAGTCGGAAAACCCAGCTTTGAGCTCGGCGAGCATGAGATGGAGCTCGGCCTCGGCATTCACGGGGAACCCGGCGTGAAGCGGACGCGACTGCAGACTGCGGACGAGCTGACCGAGACGTTGCTGGCCGAAGTTTTGAAGCACGGAAGGTTTGGCGACGAGAAGCGCGTGGCGGTGATGGTGAATAATCTGAGCGCAACTACAGAGATGGAGTTGGCGATTGTGGCCCGCCATGCAATGTCCTTTCTCGAAAGCAAGGGAATTACGGTGGAGCGAATATATGCCGGAACATTTCTCTCATCACTTGATATGGCGGGGATCTCAATTACAGTTCTCGGCGTCAACGACGAGTGGCTGCGCTGGTTCGATGCAGTTACTACGGCTCCCGCATGGCCCAACGCGCTGAAACAACGCCCGGGCAAACCACAAGCGCAGATCGCAGCGGCGGTCAGCACGAAAGTGAGTTTGCCGACCGGCAGGGGCACGCAATCGGAGGCAGGCAGAAAAACAAAGCAGGCCATCGAGGCGGCGTGCAAGGCGCTGATCGGCGCAGAAGATGAGCTTACCGAGATGGACCGCGTTACAGGTGACGGCGACCTGGGCACCAGCATGGAGCGCGCGGCCGAGGCCGTGCAAGGTGCGGTAGGTTCGTATCCTTTGGACGATGTTCCCGCTACGTTTAGAGCGATCGGTCATACCCTACGGCGCGAGTTGGGTGGATCATCAGGGCCGCTCTACGGGGTGCTTTTTCTGCGTTGCGGCAGCGTTCTGGAGAAATCGGGCGCAACGGGATTGGCGCAGTGGGCCGAAGCGCTAGATCAGGGCTGCCGCGCCATCAGTGAATTGGGTGGCGCGAAGCCTGGCGATCGGACCATGCTGGATGCGCTCGATCCATTCGTGAAGGCTTTGAAGAAGGGGGGCAGCGGAAAGGCGTCGCGCGAGGCGATCCTGGCCGCTGTTGAAGCGGCGGAACGCGGCGTCGAAGCGACGGCCCGAATGAAACCCCGTCTGGGGCGGTCGAGTTATCTTGGAGATCGTGTGCTCGGCTATCCCGATCCAGGAGCGAAGGCGGTCGCAGTCTGGTTGCGTGCAACCTCCGAGGCGCTCTTTGCAAGCTAAGCCCTCGAATCGAGGCTCTGTTGCATTAACTCAAAATTAGCTTCTCGGCATACAAGCTGTAGCGGGCAAGCGCTACCTTCACCCCCTACAGCTGTGGCTCGAAAAGTTAATGCAACAGAGCCGACCAGTTCCGCGTAGACGTGTGGCTACAGGACTTCAAGAAGGACGAGGCTGCCGGTACCGTACCTGCGCTAAGCATTCTCTGGGTCATGTGCGACCACACCGGTGGTCCACCGACTGCGGATGCGGAACAGGCCGATAACGACCTGGCCATCGGACGCATTGTCGACTACGTCAGCCACAGCAAGGTGTGGGACTCGTCAGCGATCTTCGTCGAAGAGGACGACGCGCAGAACGGCGTCGACCACGTCGATGGTCACCGCAGCCCCGGCTACGTCATTAGCCCCTTCACGATACAGAATGGGCCCACCGATCATACCTACTACACTCAGGTCAACATGACCCGGACAATCGAGCAGATCCTCGGCCTGCCGCCCATGAACCAGTTCGACCTCGTGGCGTCCCCAATGAGGACTGCTTTTGTCGAAGGTGAGGCTTCGCCGGAGAACTTCAAACCCTGGACTCATGAACCGAACCAGGTTCCGCTGGACCAGGGCGTTACAACGAGTACAGCCAGCAATACAACGGACAGCACTTCGGTCAAGGCGCTGAGGGTGGCATGGATGAAAAAGAAGGAACACATCTTCGCCGGTAAGCTGACCAAACCTGATGCCGAAGATCGGACACGGTCAATCACTTGAACTGGTATCAATCCACCGGGTTCAAGCGGCCCTACCCCGGCGAGAAGACGGTCCGTCCACCAAGTGACTTCAACAGGCCGGCGCCTACCAAGGCTGATGTAGACGACTAAAACCTGCTGTAACTTCGAAAGCCCTCTCACCGATGACCGGGTGAGAGGGCTTTGTTCATGCTTTCAGGGCAAAACTCTCATCTGTCTTCTCTTCAACGGATCCTCGACGCGACCTACGTTTACGGCGATCCTTTCGGCGGGTATATCCCGATCGAAGACACACAAAGACGCGGCTCCGCCTCCTGACCCTCCTGATGCGCTGGAGCGGCCAGCGTAAAGGAAGCACTCGCGAAAAAAAAGAACTCGTTGTGATCCGTGGTTGTCGCCTGCAGTCTGCAGATCTGGACTTTTTCACGGACAGACTGAAGAGTCATTCAGGCGTACGCTTGAGGGGCCAAATCAAATCCAGAATGACGGAACGGACAACCTCCGCTTTTCCAACCAATAGGTCTTGTACAACAAGCTCGTTCGCGGACTAGAACAATCAGATCCGGCCTATCGCCCCTGATCCAACTTGATGGTATTCGTCGGCTCGTCCTCGTTCCGCACGGGTCGAAGATGATCTCGTAACTTGGAAAGATATCCAGATTACCATTTCTTGGTGCGGGTGCCATAAGCGGCATCGATAACGGTAACTTCCCGATGAGCGTCGGCAGGCTTGGCTCAAGTGTGCCTGTTTTGCTTTTATCTTCTGATTGCAGGGCGGTGCTATATTGCCCCACGTAAGCCGGCTAACTATTGGGGTGTTTGATGTCTATCGGATTGAGATTTTCTTCGCTTGCAGCGTGTGCGTTCCTACTTGTCCCGTCATCGTCCCAAAGTATCATCTATGGTCAGACGTCAGCTTCCGGTTCGGTGAAGGACCATGTCCTGGGCGAGCAGACGAAGCGGCTTCCCAAACATTTTGCTGACGGCTCGGACCTGCCGAACGGCTGGCGGATCACACCGGCGGGCAAGGCTGTGGGGGAGATGAACGATCTGGTACTGAATCTGGTGTCCTCGCCGGACGGTAAGGTTGTGGTGTCGGTCAATTCGGGCTTTTTGCCACATGGTATTGACGTGTTCGATGCGAAGACGCACAAGCATCTGCAGCACATTGAGCTGCGTTCGACGTGGCTGGGTATGGCCTGGTCGCAGAACGGCCGTACGCTGTATGTTTCGGGCGGGAACGCATCCGGGGCGAAGAACAAGGCGGAGCCAGTAGCGCCGATCTACGAGTTCGCCTATGCGAACGGCAGGCTGAGCGAACAGTCGACGGGCAAGTTGGAGGAGACGATCGATCCGAAGCTGGTGTGGTGGTCCGGGGTGGCTTATCTGCCGGGCAGACATCTGCTGTATGCTGCGAATCGCGGCACGGGAACGGGGCCGGGCGACGTCGTGGTATTCGACGCGAAGACACAGAAGATTCTGACGCGTATTCCAGTGGAGACGACACCGTACGAGACACTGCTTACGCCGAATGGAAAGCTGCTGTTTGTTTCGAACTGGTCGAGCGAATCGGTGAGCGTGATTGACACAGCGACGAACAAGGTGGTCCGCACGCTGCATGTGGGGGTAAACCCGAACGATATGAAGCTGTCTTCTGACGGGCGCTTGTTCGTTGCGTGTTCGAACGACAACACAGTGTATGTGATCGATGCGAACAAGCTGGAGGTGATGGAGCGGCTGTCGACGACGCTCACGCCCCTGGCACCGGAGGGCTCGACCCCGGACGCGCTGGCAATCGATGACGCGCGTAAGCTGCTGTACGTTGCGAATGCGGACAACAACTCGATCGCGGTGGCGCATATTGAGAACCGCCTGCACAGCACAGTGGTGGGCTTTATTCCGACGGGATGGTATCCCTCGGCGCTGCTTTTGACAGAGCAGAACCGCACGCTTTACATCGGTAATGCCAAGGGAGAGGAGGGTCATCCGGACCCGGATGGCCCGCATTTCGGCAAAGAGAGCGACAAGACGCTGCAGAAGAGTAGCCTCGAGGTACTGCCGGTGACGGAGCTGAAGGAGAAGCTGCCGGTGTGGACGCGCCAGGTGACGGCGAATACGCCGTATCATGACTCGCTGCTTGCGGAGGCGCGGATGCCGCAGGAGCCGAGCGTCATTCCACAGCGTGTGGGAGAGGCCAGCGACATCAAGCACATTATTTACGTCATCAAGGAGAACCGGACATACGATCAGGAGTTCGGCGATATACCGAATGCGAATGGCGATCCGAAACTGGTGCTGTTTGGCAAAGAGGTAACTCCGAACCAGCATGCACTGGCGAAGGAGTATGTTGTGCTGGACAACCTCTACTGCGATGGCGAGGTGAGTGTCGACGGGCATTCGTGGTCGAACTCGGCGTATGCGACGGACTTCAACGAGAAGCAGTGGCCCCCGGAGTATGGCGGCCACAGCAATGCATCGTACGGGGTACACGCGATGGTTCCCTCAGCGGGACATCTGTGGGACCTTGCGCGGAGGAAGGGACTGACGTACCGCTCGTATGGCGAGAGCGCCGCGCGCGCGAGCACGGCTACTGGCGCGACGATGGAGGCTGCGCCCGGATCCGACGGGCTGGTGGGACATGTCTCAAAAGAGTACGGCGCTGGGCTTGAAAACCGCGATACGGACAAGATCGCAGTCTTCCTGCGGGACTTCAAAGAGTTTGAGTCGAACTATGACAGTACGGATCCAGCGAAACGACTGCCTAACTACATTGTGATGAGCATGCCGGAAGATCACACACGCGGCACAGCTCCGGGAGCCTATACTCCACGCGCGATGGTGGCCAATAACGACTATGCGATCGGGCAGCTGGTGGATGCGGTGAGCCACAGCCGCTACTGGCCGAACACGGCGATCTTCATCATCGAGGACGATGCGCAGGACGGGGCAGATCATGTTGACGGGCGCCGCACAGTGGGACTAGTGATCAGCCCGTATGTGAAGCGTGGCGTGGTGGACAGCACGCTGTACACAACGAGCTCGATGGTGCGGTCGATGGAGTTGCTGTTGGGGCTGCCTGCGATGAGCCAGTACGATGCGTCGGCGATGCCGATGTATGCGTCTTTCGACACGACGCCGTCCGTGAAGACGTTCAACGTGATCAAGCCGATGATCGATGTGACTGCGAAGAATGCGAAGAACTCCTACGGCGCGAAGGAGAGCAGCAGGATGAACTTCAAAGAGCTGGACCGCGCGCCGATGTATGCGCTGAACGAGATCCTATGGAAGAGCATCAAGGGTAAGGACTCGGCGATGCCGACGCCTGTGCACCGCTTTCGACCGCTGATCGATGTCGCTGAATCGGGTAAGAACGGCAAGGATGATGATGACTAGTGCCCGATACGTCGCGAAGGCCTCTCGCCCGAGGAAAAAGTATGCGGCACAGTAACCAGTCCGCCCTTTCCTCGGGCACCCTTGCCCGTGAAAGACAATGTCCCGGCCTTCGAAGCGTGGGTTAACGCTCACAATGAAAAAAGCAATCTATACTCGGCCTACCCCGCTCTAACGGTGCAAACAATCCTGAATAGCTGACCGCCAGCTTAAATAATCGCCAAAACGACCTACTCAGGGCCCGCGCACATCGGGCCCTGAGCGTGTTAAGGAGTCGATTTGTCACTGTGCGGGAGGGCGAAGAAATTCGGCCTCCACACAGTGCGAGAGGTGTTTCTGCCTTAGAACAGGAGACCAAGTATGAAATACCTTTGCATGATTGCGCTGATGATGACCGGAACCTTGCTTCCGGCGCAGACTATTCCTCAGGACGCGGCTCCCAATTGCCAAGTCGCTTCGACGGCTCTGTTGCATTAACTTTTCGAGCCACAAGCTGTAGGGGGTGAAGGTAGCGCTTGCCCGCTACAGCTTGTATGCCGAGAAGCCAATTTTGAGTTAATGCAACAGAGCCAGATGCGGAGGTACTACGACCTGAACGCCCAGCTGATGGCCGAGAATCGCGGCTTGAGAGACATCGTTTGCGGCCGAGACCACAACCCAGGGCGGCCGGATGCGGCCCTGGGGGTCTGGACGCCGGATAAGCCGGACGGCTACTACAGCGGGGACTACCCGACCCAGCCGGGCGAACGCAGCGCAGTAGACTCGTTGCATGTTTAACGGCGGCACTAATTGGCTGTCTCAGTGGAATAAAGGCGGCAATGGTTGGATGGCTGAGTGGAATAAAGCTAAAACCTTCAGTCTGCGCATAGGGGAAATCTGCGCGGCAATCCCTCTGCCTGGGTCTTGGGAACCAAATGACCGTATCGCGTTGGCGGTGGCGTCGTTTGAGTTAGCGCTGGAGCACCATAGCTCTATTCACTTGCTTCTTCGGCATAACAAGTGCGCGAGCGCGAATGCGTTGGCTCGGCCGCTCCTCGAAGCTGCACTTCGCACCACCTGGCTCGCAGAGAAGGCAAGTGAAAAGGAAATCAGCGGCATTCTAAAGGGACGCAATGTACCAATTCTCGGAGAGCTGAATAGTGTCCTCAGCAGCAGCAAGTCAGATCCACTAGTGCATGGAGAACATGAAGGAGTGCTGCACTGTCTTACTCATGGTGGAAGCCGCGCCTTGGTCGCTCAGTATAACGAAGGTGAAGAGCGCGAACGTGCAAATGCAGTGATCGCCGCACAAGCGGGCTTTTCTCTCGGATCTGCCGGTTACACGATCGCTCATCACCTCGGCCAGCAAGATTTTGTGACCCAATTGGTCGAAGCTACTCCGATTCCGATTGTTGATTAGTCCCAAATTCGGGGCTTGAAAGTTCCAGAAAGGGAGCCATGCACCGGGTTCTGGTCAACGTCAGCAGCAGTGATTGGGCGGTTCACTTCATCGCGCCGGACGGCAAGACCCGCATCGGGCCTTGGCTGCTGCACGACACCCACGACGAGGTCCTGAAGATCCTCGACTGGTGCGGCATCACTGACGAAGAGCTGGCCGAGCATCACAGCGCGATTCGGCGCTGGGGCTTCTCCTCTGCGGTGGTCATGTTGACCGCCGCAAAACTGGCGGCGCTGATCGAGCGAGGCCGCGGCTGGCCGTGGAACGGCTACGAGCTGCGCCTGATGAAGGAGGCCGGCAAGTACCCGCCGCAACGTCTGTCAGAAAAGCTAAGGAACCTTTGAGTCCTGACAAGCGGCTGATGTCAGCCGGTTAGTGTCCGAACCGGAACCGCTCCGGCTTGACGCCACGGGGTAATGGATGGAATGCTGGTTCCGAAACCCCGCGAATTCCGGGAACCCTGCACCCGATATCCTTGCCGTCGATTCGCCTTCCTCCCCCTGCATCGTTGCTAAATCCAAAATACTGACGCAAGAGTGGAGATCCGTCATGTCCGAAAATACTAAGAATCCTGCCGCCCAGAACAAAACCGATTCCGTAGGTGAAGATGTCCACAAATATGGTGGATACGCGAAGAAAGACTCTTCTGACTGGCTGGGAGGGCCGCAGAACGGAAACGAAAACCCCGGCAAATCGACGGAAGGAGACCCGATGGTCATAGGAAAGGATGGTATGGTCATAGGAAAAGGGGGGCTTGGTCACAAATGAAAACCCCAGCAAACAGACCGAAGCCGCTAGAAACCCTTAGCGAGCTGTTTAAATAGCAAAGGGGTAGACCCGACATAACATTGCTGTCACCAAGGGGGCTGGTCGGTTTTCCGACCAGCGCTTTACCCCCAGAAAAAGTGCCTAGACAGTCGTCTAGGTTAATTGCCGGGCGTCATAAGGTCGCGCAACCGGTAAACGGGCGATGTCCTGGTCGCGCTCCTCGGCTGCGACTTCGGCCTCAAGTTCGGCGACCCGGGCCTTGGCTTCTTCGAGTTATTGGCGTGCTGCTTCCAGCACGGTCATGCCTTGCCTTCCTTTCGGCGCTGCCAGTAGGCGCGGTTGATGGCGTTCAGGGCTTCCAGCTTTTCGCTGAGAGTCGACGGCGAGGCCGGCAGACGTTCGCGGACGATGCGGGTGAAGGCATCGTCGTCCTTCTTCGCTGGTCGTGGAGTGTCGCTGTCGCGCCAGGACACCCCGTGCGGCGGCGCTCTTCTCTGCGAGCGCCGCCGCACTCCCCCTTCCACAGCCACCTGTTTTAGTCTGACCGTGGAATGCACAGAGTCCTGGTCAATGTTATGCAAAGTGGATGGAGCGTCCACTTCATCTCGCCGGACGGCAAAACACGTATCGGCCCATGGCTTCTGCATGACAGCCACGATGAGGTGTTGAAGATCCTCGAGTGGTGCGATATCACCCCTGAAGAGCTCGAGGAACACCACAGCGCAATCCGGCGCTGGGGGTGTAGCTCGGCAGTGGTGTGGCTGACCGACCCCAAGCTCGCCGCGCTCATCAAACGAGGCGAGGGGTGGCCCTGGAACGGCTACGAGCTGCGTCAGATGAAGGAGGCAGGCAAGTATCCGCCTGAACGGCTGACGCTGGCCAATGTTCGAAGAGCAACAGCAAAGAAGGCTTAGGAGGTGCACTATCTGCGGTCGCTACTATCGCAAAAGTGACAAGCAAAAGATCGCTGAGGCGTTTCAAGCCAAGAACGACACCACCGGTATCAGCCTGCCGCCGTGGGACTACAACGTCGCGCCAACCTCAACTCAGCCGATCATCCGCAACAGCCGCGACACCAACGAGCGCGAGTTGGCGGCACTGCGCTGGGGCTTGATTCCCTTTTTCACGAAGCAGATCTCTGACGTTAAAGGCATATCCACCATCAACGCACGCGCAGAAACCGTGGCGAAGGCCGCTACCGTGAGCGCCAAAATTGATCTCCGCACGTGGCGATCATATCAAGATTTCGCTTCGGTCCTGCTGACTAGGCGTTGGATATATTGACTAGGCGTTGGATATATTGACACGCGAAGACAAAAGAACTCTCTCCTCATTCGTAGAGAAAACAGAGCGAATGTCATCGTAAAGCGGCACTAGAACCGAGACGATGTTTTCGACAAGCACAATGATGTCGGAAGCCTCGGACGAAAGCGGAATGCCATGGCTTTGATGGTAGGTCCGAATCGCCTGCTCAAACTCCGTGGCCGAGCTCTGAAGATCGGGAACGGGACTCGGAACCTTCTCTGAAATGTAACTCGACATCGCTCGCATCATCGCGGCGATACTCTGCTCGAAGACTGTTCCTGTTCGAGCGATCTCCTCGGGAACTTCAAGCAGAGTTTGCTTTACCCTATATTGAGAGAGTGTGATCTGCAGCTGCAGAAGCGTCCGTATGGACGGCTGCCAGCGGCGGAAATGATCCCGGATCCTTAACTTTCTCTCGCGATCGGGACCGAACTCGAAGACAATCGCATCCGCCTGCGTCGTCACCGTGATGAAGCTTGCATTAATGCGATCGCGGAGTTGCCGAACCCGCAGAATTGCCTTCGTTACGTCTCGTCGCACCAGTTGCTCCGCAAACTCCGCCGACATCTCCAGAATTTGCGTGAAAGCGTCTCGCATCTCATCGAGCGCGTTCCTGACCCAGAGACGATCGAAGAGCAGCCACATGGAGAAGAGGCCAAGCAGAACTCCGAAGACACGATCTCGCGCAATCGCAAGGGAGGTTTGGATCGTGAACTCCTGCAAGTGAATCAGGTAGTAGGCGAGCGCCATTTGCACCCCCAGGTAGGAGAGGCGAGCCGAAGCGGTTGAAATCCAGGCCGAGATCGCCGTAACCACGGCAAAAAGAATCGTGAATCCCGCAATCGAGTCAAAATACGGAAGAAGAAAGATCTGCGCTCCCATTCCGAAGAACACGCCTCCAAGAATCGCGCCTCCAAGTCGAAGAATCTGCTTTTGCCGGGAAGATCCAATGGTTGAAAGCGCGGTAATAATACAGGTGGCAAGCGAGGTGCTAAGACCCCGCCAGTCAATCGCGGTGTAGACAACATAGCAGGCCATCGCTGCAAGCGTTCCGCGCAAGGCGAACTGAAGATGGCCCGAATTGCTAAGAGCATCAGCGACGAAGATTCGTTCATGAGGAATCTCATCGAGTGGCGTTGGGATGTAGCTCTTCACACTTTCTGTTGCCATGAACGCCTTGGGAATAAAAGCAACCGTCCTCTCCATCTCCGAAAGAAAGTTCAGAGAAGATAATTCGGTGTGCGATGGCATCTTGATGTCTTCAGGAAGCTTTCGCAACCAGAGCGCCTTGCGCAGCTCCGCGATCTGGTCTGCCAGCCGCCTGCAACGTTCGGCGTCCGTAGGATCGATCCGACTTCGACGCTCAATCAACGACTGTTTGAAGCTCTCCGCAATGTCGGTCAGGCGTCCAACCAGAGAGGCTGCCGCCGAGGCTTGTGCCTTGAACTGCGCACTGTATTCCGAGCGAAGAATCAGTCGTCTCAGTCTCGATGCTCCCACCGAGCTGTAAAGCTGAAGGCGTTCTTGCGTCTTGGGATCGACCGGCTCGCCCTCCGCCGTCGCACGCAGAATACTCTCCACGATCTCAAGCCGTGCATCAATTCCCTCCGTCAGATCGGTAATTGGATGAACGCTGCGGAAGACATACTCGACAACGATCGTTACAGCCACGCCGACCGCGACGCTGAACGTAATCCACAAGGTGCTTTCCAGACGCTCATTTACGTTGAGCGCATGTTGATCCCACACAGGAATCGCCCCGGCGATCATGAAGCCGAACGCGACCGCGGTGCCATAGTCCTCGAGAATCCGAATCAGATAAAAAGCGATAAACAGACTCACTACAATCCACAGAAAGTGGGTCACCGGATCGTCGATCAGCATTGCGGCCGTGACAATGGTGTAGCCCGTGGCGATAAGAAATGCGGCTACGGCTCTGAACCCTGCACGGAAGGTCGCCATCGGATTTTCGCGTGTTAGAAAGATAGTGAAGATTGCGCCGAGAAATCCTCCAGGAAGCCGGAACGTCATCACGAGAAGCATCACGATGGTGGATGCAATGGTCACCCGGCCAGCCACCCAGGCGCGGCCTGGATACGGAGTAAGCTCCTTCCGGATCAGCTGCCAGAACGACTGACCCAGCGCCGTAATCTTGGGAACCCCCGGCACCGCGTTGGTTTGCGTCGCCATCTAACGCTCCCTTTCATCTCCACGCATAACAACCACGGCAGACTCACTTAGGCGAAAGGGCTCTGATTCCCCGGCGTTGATTCGCACACGCACCGGAAAGCGGGTTGCCAGATGAACCCAATTCAGCGAACGCTGAACGTTCGGTAATCCAGACGCAAAGGAGCCAACCAGTGTGGTGTCCGGCTGAACACCATACCCGATGCTGTCGACGATGCCGTCGTATCGTATCGAAGGCCGCGAAAGCACATAAACATCGGCGTGCATTCCCGGATGAATGTGTCGAAGCTGGGTCTCGCGGAAGTTTGCAATAACCCACCAGGTCCGCGTATCGATTAGAGTGAAGACCTGCTGTCCCGTATGCGCATATGCTCCCTGCGAGATCGTCAGATTGGTCACCCTCGCGTCGAAGGGGGCATAGACCTTGGAGTTATTGAGGTTGTATTCGGCGGTTCGGATGGCGGACGCGCGCCCTTCTCTCTGTGCCGTGAGAGGATCGATCGTCAACACGCTGTGTTGCGACTGACCCAGTTGCGCATGGCTTTGTTGCATCGCAGCCGTCGCCTGTTCGTACGCCGCCTGGGCCGACTGCACCTGTGCTTCGGCAAGTGCGAGCTGAGACCGTTGCTGTTGCACCGCCTGTTCGCGCGCCGTAACCGCGGTTCTGGCCTGATCGATCTGATCGACGGTCACAAACTGTTTGGCGAGCAGCGGCTCGATGCGATGAAAATTGTTGCTTTGATAAAGCAGTTCAGCATTGGCTCGGTCCAGAGCTGCTCTCGCGTTGGCGACGTTCGCCTTCGCCTCGTTAACCGCGGCCGCTGCGCGATTGACATTCGCGGCGGCGCTCCCGACTCCGGCATGTGCAGCATCCACGGCACTCACCTGGGAGGCGATGGTTCTACGCTGATCGACGATCTGGCCCTCCAGCGTATTCATGTCAGACTTCGCCCTTTCGAGAGCATACTCATACGGGCGAGGGTCGATCTCGAACAGCAGCCCTCCCTGCTTAATAAAAATATTGTCCTGAACCGGCAGTTGCACGATGGGACCATCTACCTGAGGAGCGATACCGATGAAGTTAGCGAAGACCTCGGCATCGTCCGTACGGGGAAACCTGTTGGTCTGATTGATAACAAGCAGACCGGTGATCAGTGCGCATGCAATAATCGCGGCACTGACGATTCTCCCCAGTCGTTTGCGGGACGCTGTCGCAGTCGGTTCGCTTGCGGACATGCTCTCTTCTCCTTTGCGGTCAACTGAAAAATAGAAGCCACAGGGTAAACATGAAAAATGCGGTCAGACACGGATAGACGAGAATCAGCGGCGAAAGATACTGCTCAAAGCCAATCCTCAAAAAGATCTGCCGTGCGGCGACCGTAAGAAGAATGCCGATCACACCGCATAGCATCCACGAAGGAAAATAGGATCCAAGAAGATTGAACGTGGGAGCACGAGAGCATCCCAGCGCAGACAGCAGCAGCAACGCAGCGCCGGCGCTGGAGATGATGTGCCGCTGAAAGCGGCGTACGGCCAGGGATCGCTTCAACATGCTACGGCCCCTTCGCATAGAGTAAATTTCCTGTCTCAAAAGCCAGGGCAGCCACACCCATCAGCAACTGCGTGCGGGCGTTGACATCGGCAGTCCGTGCAACCGCCAGCGATCGCTGGGCCGAAACCACATCGATCTGGTTCCGCACCCCATAGGAGTACGACTGAAGCGCAGCATTGTAAGACTCCGTCGATGCAGCCAGCAGAGCCGCGGCCGCCCTTTGTTGTCGCAGCGCGGTGTGCGCTGTCGAGTAAGCAGCCCACACCTGGTTCTCTACCCGATCCTGAAGCGCCTTCAACTCCGCGGCAGCCTGATTTTGGTCTGCCTTCGCACGAGCCAGTCGGTTCTCGCGCGCAAAGCCGTCGAAGAGATTCCACGTAAGGCTAAGCCTCGCGTTCCACAACTCCTGATTCGGAGAATAGATGCCCGGCATCTGATTCTGTTGTCCATAGGTCTTTGCCAGTCCCGCTGCTCCACCGACCCTCAGCGAAGGAAGGTAATCTCTCTTCGCCAGCTTGACCACGGACTCTGCCCCTCGCAGACTCTGTACACGTTGCATCAAATCAGGCCGCTGCGCCAGCGCCTTGTCGATGGAACTCTCCACCGTTTCCGTAAGATCCTCCGGAATCGTTAAATTCTGAATGCTCTCCACCTGAAACGGCGCGGTCGGCGAGATGCCCATCGAAGTCGCCAGATCTCCGTGCGCGATCTCGGTAGCGCCAAACGCCGCCTGCAGATCGTAATCGGCCTGTGCGACGGCGCTCCGAGCCTCCAGAACGTCAGGCAGCGTCGCCAATCCCGTTTGCAGGCGCGCTTCCGCGGCATCCTGTACGGTCTGTGCATTTTTCAGAGTCGCCTCTGCGGCCTCTTCCTGCCCCTTGCTGTTGAGAAAGCGATAGTAGGCCTGCATCACCTGGAAGATAACCTTGCGATGCGTATCGTTGAAGAGAAAGTTTGCCGCGAGCAGCTTGCTCTTACTGATAGCGATTCGCTGCGTCCGTCTTCCAAAGTCGAAGACCACGTAATCGAGAGAGAGTGTCGGCGAAAAAGTCTCCGTGGTCTGACGATAAAAATTCGGGGCGAAGAAGACATTGTTGCGAGCGCTCTGAGCGATTGCTGTCGCCGCGAGGGCCGGATAGAGCTCAGCTTCCGCGATGCCGACCTCCGCAGCACGCGCTCTTGCATTCTGCCAGGCCACTCGCGTCTCGGGGTTGTTTTCCTCCGCCAGATTGATAAGCTCCGGTAAAGTATAGACCTCCGATGGATCGAGAACCGGAGCATTGGTTCCGGCTCCGCGCGTGTTCACGGGAGCGCCGGACGGTGGAGACCACGGTCGATCTGGAGATGCCGGGGCCTTCTGTGCGACAGAAGTCATCGACAGACTCAGGGAGATCAGGATCACTGACAGTCTGGACACGCCTGTTCGCCGCGAATCATCTCCGCATCGTCGTTCGATGCACTCCCCCCGGACGGATCGTTGATTTTCCATATCTCTCGAGAGGGCTCTATTCTATATCCGGAAAGCAGTCTGCCCGATGCAGACCGCGACTCTGCATTTGTCAGATCCCATTTGTGCCCTAACTCAGCCCTACGGCCTCCCGAAGTTTTTCCAGACCGGCCACAAACCCGGTGACACCCTGTCGGCATCGCAATGGTCAACATTAAACCCAAAGCAAAAGCGGACTGACCCGGACGGCAGTGTCTTCTCCTTCTCGACACCGCCGACTCGAACGTCTGGGTCAAATGTGGCCTCTATGACAGCGTGGACGGCTCTGTTGCATTAACTCTGTTGGTCGCAGTTCGTCCGTTGCGCGGTTTACATCAGACAGCGATAACGAAGATGTCGAACAGCTTGTTTACGAAGCGCACCTCGTCTTTGACATGCGGCTTACACGTGAGGCAATGTCCTCGGCGGATCATCCGCATCACCTCGAACCCCTTCATCGTAGCGGCGGCCGTCTTCATTGTCTGAAAGCCTCGCGTGGGGCGAATGATTCGCTTCAGTGCGCCGTGGTCGGCTTCAATGATGTTGTTCAGATACTTGCACGTGCGATGCTTGGGATTGCTTGATAGCTTGCCTTCTCGTTGCAGCCGGCTAATGGCTTTTGAAAAAGAGCCGAGTTGGTCCGTGGTGATGGAGGATGGCGGCCAGTGGCGCATTGTCGTCAGCGCTTTTCCCAGGAAACGATGGGCCGCACGGGTATTTCGCCGATCCATCAACATGAAATCGATCAACCGGCCATGCTTGTCGACGGCCCGGAACAGGTACTTCCAGTGGCCACCGACCTTCACATACGTCTCGTCCACTCGCCACGAGGTCGCACGGTACCCCTGGTACCAGCGGACCCGCTTCTCAAGCTCAGGCGCGTAGCGATGAACCCAGTGCATGATCGTGGTCGGATCCACGTCTACGCCGCGTTCCTGCATCATCTCCGCTAGATCCCGGTAGCTTATCCCATACTTGCAGTACCAGCGAACGCACACCAGGATGATATCCACAGGGAAACGACGGCGCTTGAACATGAACAAGGCTCCTCGGCGAACCACTCCAGACTACGACACCCCCGTTAATGCAACAGGAGCCAGAAAATGGGCGCTCCAGATACAGCACTAGGACTTCTAGGAAGAATTGAACGGTGATAACCATCATGCGGCGTATCGGGCCGTCCCGATGCGTCTAGAGTAAGTGACGTGGTGCAAGCTATCAATTCGTACACTTGTAGATGAGGAGCGCTATGTACCGAAAAGTTCTCGCCTGTGAGGGTATGCTGCCAGAACTCGGTCCAGCAGAGCAATCGACGTCAGCGAGGAGTCAGCGTCTCCTGTGTGTTCCATTGTGCTCACAGCGCGAACGCTTACTCCGCCCCACAAGCAAAGCTCGTCGCATCCTTCACATCCCCGCCGCCCTTGTACTTCGCCACCTGCGGATACGGGCACAGCGGCCGCGTCATCACTGGCTTATTGTCAGTCCCCAGCTTCACGGCAATCATCTCGCCTATAGGCTTCCCCGTCTCCACCCATTCCTGCAAATCCGCCAGCGCGCCCGTCCCGGGCCCCTTCGCGCTCGGAGCGCCCAACTGCCCAAACAGATTCGCCCCCGGCCCGCCAATGCAGTGCTCCATCCCCGGCACCATATACAGCCGCGCAAAGCTCGCCATCTTCTCCCCGCCCATCGTCTTCTGCACACTCTCGTAGTACGCAATCGAATTCAGTGGAGAGATCGCCGGATCGTCCCACCCGTGATATATCACCAGCTTCCCGCCCCGCGCCGCAAACGCCCCCAGGTCCGGATTCACCGCGTTCACATCTTTCCCCGTCTTTGCCTCCGCCGTCTGCAGCGCCGCATCCACATCCGCCGTCAACGGGTTCCACTTCGGGTCGTCAAAGACCATATAGCGGAAGTAGTTCTGCATATACAACACACCGCTCCCGCTCCCCGCCGAAGACCCCAACACCCACGTCGCCCAGCTTGTCCACTCGTCCCCCGGCATATATCCCGGAAAGAGCGAATGCCCCTTTGCATCCACGCCGCCCGCATACAGCTTCCGTACGGAGCTGATCTGCTTCTCCGTCAGGCACTCCCGCGAATCTCCACCCTTGCACAGCAGCACCGCCGGATCGAAGTGGCACGCCCGCGGATCGTTCAGCACCCCGTCTTTCACCCCATCCTGCGCATCGCACTGCTCCAGCACCGTCTTGGTAATCGCAGGCAGCTTCATCGAGCTCACATACGCCTCCGGATCGACAACCGCCTTCGTAATATCCAGACCGCTGCTCAGCATCCTGGTCCAGTTATTCGCCGGAGCACCCGCCAGTATCCCGTCATAATCCCCCGGAAACCGCTGCGCCTCCATCAGCGCCTCGCGCCCGCCATCGCTGCACGAGTCAAAGTAGCTCTTCTTCGCTCCATCGCCGTAGTACGCGGCAATCACCGCCTTTGCCGCCACTGCCGTCAGGTGCAGCCCTCTCCAGCCAAAATCAGCGATCTTTTCCGGATGCTTATACGCCCAGCTCGCATCCTCCGCCTGCCCCTCATGGCCCGTATCCGTGCCCGCTGTCGCATATCCCTGCTTCAGTGCTCCACCCATCTGCTCATAGCCAATTGACCCGGCAAAGCCGCCGTTCCCTACACCGAGCAACCGTCCATTCCAGCCGGAAGCTGGCATCCAGACTTCAAACTTGATGTTGGAATCCGCGGTCGGCCGCAGCACACCCGCCACCCTGCAGAACTCCGGTACCTCGCCGTGCAGCGGCTGTCCATACGGACTCACAAACCGACCCGCCTCCGTCACCGCGACCATCGTGATCTCGCCCTGTGGCAGCTTCAGGTTCGTTAATCCAGCACAATCCGCCGCCCGCGCCACCACTGGCGCGCCCACCATCACTCCCGCCAGCAATCCAGCTACCATATTCCGCATAGGTGCGCACTACTCTATCACGAGGTCATTACAAAAACTCAGTTCAGGAGATGGTAGAAGAACGCATTTGCTCTCGCTGAGAGCTATCAGGATTTGGAATTCTGCGTTCCGTCGCTGCGCTTTATCAGGATTGATGTAGCGCTTCCGTCAGTTTGTTTGCGCCGAGCACGTTCGTGATGCGCTTGTTGTATGCCATCGTCGCGAGGCGGAGTTCGCCCCTTCCAACCGTCGATCCGCACAACAGCAACCTGGATGGCCGGAGTGACTTCTAGTTTGTTTGAATGTAATTCAGTGAGGAGCACGAGGTGTTGCAAAGGCTGATCTCAGCGATGAGCCTGATTCAGAGAACTACCTCGGAGGCTCCTCAGAGACGAGATGAATTGCATCGGACTGGATGTTCACTAGAAGACGATCAGCTATTGCGTGAAGGACGCGGTGGGTCAGATCCATCATTAGGATTGTTTCGGGACTGGCAGAGAGTACAAACTCAATCTTCTGTTACGGCCCTTTGGAGCCCGAGACAGCAAATGGTTGTGTGAATCTCTGAAATTGACAGGTTGGGGGGCTTCGGCTTTCAACCTGTTTCCTTTGTGCGTGATGCACCTGTAACTAACGATATATGAACAATTTGCACGTATCGTGATGTACGAATTTAGGACCGGTCTAGATTATCTGGCGTGGTCCTGTTTTGTCCCTGATTACCATCCAGTTGTTGCACCGCGTTGTTGCATGGAGCACTTGCCGGTGTCAGTTGGCAGACCAACCTGTCCACACCTATTCCGATGACGCGCAGGGGAGCGCAGGTCGATTGCCGGAAAGACCTCCCCGGCAGTCTGTGGTGGCCCCCGTCGAACTTGCCGGAAACCGGACTTTTCTGGCAGTTCGGTTTCACCTTTCCGACAAGCCGGTTTTACGGCCATTTGCCCAAAACACAGATCGATCTGAATAGGTCGATGAGCGCATTTGCCTGTTGGCGACAACTGAACAGTGAGGGGAGCCGATTGGTATAGACCGGTCGACTTGGGGCAGCTGATTTTGAGCGCTCGTAATGAGGCTGCATCTGATGAATCGCTTACGGGCCGTCCGTGTGTCCGGGATGCTCCTTAAAGTACTGCAGGCAGGCCAAGAGAGAAGTGCTCTCACCATCGATATTGTTGACGGCAATCCGAGGTAATTGCACTTTGCCACCCGGGGCCACGATGACCTCGTAGATTCCCTGATTGCCGGAGCTGCTTGCGACCTCTGCTGGAACTCCGTAAGCTTTTGCAATCGCTTGATCCGGGTCAGCAAGCAAAGTAAACGTAAGTTCGTTTTTCTCCGCCCAGACCCTGTTGCTTTCGGGCGTTGTGCGGCCTATACCGATGACCGAGGCGTTGAACGCGTTGTACTTTGCAAGGTCCCGTTGCAAATTGCGCGCCGCCAAGCCGATCTCGTCGCTCGAATGGTCTCCAAAGAAGAACAGAATGATCCATTCCCCTTTATAGTCCTTGAGCGAAACTTTGGAGCCGGTTTGCGACTGAAGTTGGAAATCGGGCGCTGCATCTCCAGGTTCAGGCAGGCCGAATGCGAAGGGACTCACGGCCACCAAGAGCGAGCAGCAAACCACTCGGCGTATGAGAGTTGAGTATGTCATAGCAGGCCTCCGGCTCATTTCTTCATTTCCTTGTAATCACGACCACCCTGATGCAGGAACAGGTAGTCTACGCTGCCTTTATCGTCGGTATGAAATTCGATCTCGGCATCGACCACCTTCATAAAGAATCTGGACTCTGATTCTGGAAAGATGGGGAACTTTTTCTGACCTGTAGCCTGTGCGAAAAGCTGGTCCCCTTCGAGCGTGTAGACAACGCTAAAGGTGGGAGTAGCCATATAGGTTCCCACGTACCGTTCCAACATGCTTCGGTCCACCTTCGCCAGGGTGCGGGTGACGGGCTGTAAGTCTGGCCATTTGTACTCAACGGCTATACTTCGCATCAGCTCATTCGCGATTTCTGCTCCGCCAACTGCATTGGTCATCACGATTGCCCCGTCACCGCTCTTCTCGTAAGCAACGAGCAAGCTCTGGAATCCTTTGTTCACGCCCCCGTGAGTGAAGTATGGGTTCGCGTCGTTGCCACCAAGTTCTATACCGAGGCCCCAGTGATTCTTGCCGGGCGTCAGCATCGCGGTTGTCATGGCAGAGTCGAGAACGTGGTTCGCCTTTCCCGCGAGGGATCCCTGAACTTCGAGGATGTATTTCGCTAGATCGGACGGCGTGGTCCACAACCCGGCAGCGGCCATCTCGGGATAGATGAGTGCCCCTCCAGGCACGGGCAGGCCATCTTCTGTGTAAGCAGTAGCTGCATCGGCCATCAACGATGAGGGCAACGGCTGCTCATAGGTGCTGTGCGTCATGCCGATCGGACCCAGGACGGTATCTGCCATCAGTTTCGGAAAGGACTCGTGTGCCGTGTCCACTAACGCCTGTTGCATCACCGTGAAACCGCCGCCGGAATAGTTCCATTCGGTTCCCGGCGCTTTAGCGATCCGAATCGGAGGGGTGTTGGCCGGTTCCGTGCCATCCAGCACCTGCACCAGGGTAGGGACAGGTGACCCGGCTGTATATCCGCGAAATCCATGCACGGTGATGCCTGCAGTATGCGACAGCAGTTCACGGAGTGTCACGGTGGCATCGGGCGCTGCGGAACTGGGCGGGACGTGCCAGGACGTAAGCGCTCGGTTGATATCCGCATCCAGCGAGAGCTTGCTGGTTTGCACGAAACGGAGTGCGGCCATTGCGGCGAGTGGCTTGCTCATCGATCCAGCCTGAAACAGTGTGTTTTCGATGACCGGTTTCCCATCTGGTCCGGCAACACCGAACCCTCTCGCCCACGCGATCGAACCGTTGTGGACCACGGCCACGCTGACGCCCGGAATCTTGAGCTCGGCCATGCGGGCGGCCAGCGATTTGCACTCCGGGACTTCGCCCTGAACCAGCACCGGAGGCGGGAGACAGTTTGTCACGCGGTCCTGATGCGCATCCGCTGTTGTACTCTTTGCTGGCTCAGAAGCCCGGAGAGTACAAGTTGCCAGGAGCATGATTCCTATATGAGCAGACTTTGATCGGAGCATTGGCTATGCGCGCCCCACGTTCATATTGATAGGGCCCGAAACGATCCGGAAGACCAGGCCATCGGGATCGGAAACGTCTCTAATTGCCCTGCGAACTCGATGAATCTGCAACTCAATAGTGTCCATGTTTACCTGAAAGGATCAGAAGTGGCGTTTACCCTATAGACGAAGTAAGCAGCGCGACGCTCGATAAATTTTAATCGAGAATGGGACGTGTCTTGGCAGTAGATACTAAACAGACGTGCATGTCGCCAGGATCGATTCTCGATTGGTGCCAAATCGCCAATGCGCTCTCCGACAATGGAACGCGAGCCACATGGCCGAATAGTCGCCTTCTCGGACAAGTGAAAACGGGGAT
Organism: Edaphobacter modestus; assembly: GCF_004217555.1. Lineage (GTDB taxonomy): Bacteria > Acidobacteriota > Terriglobia > Terriglobales > Acidobacteriaceae > Edaphobacter > Edaphobacter modestus. The sequence continues at coordinate 1,846,335 of NZ_SHKW01000001.1, read as the reverse complement.
TTCGGCAACTTCGCATTCTGGGTCCGCACCCCTCGAACTTGCTGGAAACCCGACTTTCCGGGAGCGATCTGCTACTCGCCCCCGTCTAGCTGCGATCGGTCGTGCGAACTGCTTACTTTCCTTCTGGCGCACGCTTGTTTAGACTCCTGACGGTGAGGGTCAGACGTGAGAGGAGTTGTACTTTTCTTTGGAATGAGTCTCGCTTTATGTACCGCTCGAGGCCAGTCAGGCTTCGAGAAGGGTGCAACGATACCTACGATTCGAACAACAACCAATTTGGTAATCGCGCCCGTAGTCGTCCGATCTAAGGCAGGTAAGATCATTCGTGGTCTTCGACCAGATGATTTTGTGCTCACAGACAATGGGGTAGAACAAAAACTCTTCGCGGACGAAGTAACGAAGCAACATCTGGCCATCGTGGTAATCATACAAACCGGGGCCGGTGCGCCACGCGGCTTTCAAAACTATCGCACCTTCGGCAGTATGCTTGAGGTCACCGCCAACAGAGCAACCCGCAAGGTTGCTCTGATTACATTTGATAGCCAGCCGCGGCAAATATGGAACTTTCCGCCTCGAACAGACGGGCTAGAATATGCGTTCGAACATCTCGATAGTGGAGATCCAGGCGCTGCGATCATCGATGCCGTTAATAGTGGGATAGATCTCCTCCAACAACAGCCTCCCACGTTGGGACGCGTGATCCTCATACTCAGCCAGGCCCAGGACTCAGGAAGTTCAACGCCTCCGGCAGCGATCATTCAACGCCTTGGGGAGAACAACGTTGCCGTCTACAGCGTCACCTTTCCAACTGAAAGTCCGGCAGCTTCCGAATCCCTAAATACGTGTTCTGCGCATGAAGGCCAAGCCCCCGGTGGCGTTACATCTGCAAGTATGCCCTCGGTGGATATCTTAAAGCGAATTTGTCAGGAGACAGCCACTCAGCTTGCTAAGCTGTCCGGCGGGGAACATGTGCGCATTGAGAACAAGGACGATCTGATCGGAAGCCTGTCATTATTGCGAGAGGGATTTAGCAATTCCGTCCTGCTCAGCTTCCACCCCGAGCCTAATACGGTTGGTTTTCACGCTATAAGCGTGACGACTAGATCTAGTTCTTCTCATTTCGTGGTTTCTTCGAGGAGCTCCTATTGGGTTCCGAAACAAGCGTTATTTCGTTAGGCGACCGGAAGCATGAGAAACGTGGTTTCTATGAGAAGGTCACTTCTGTCAAGGGTTGGCTTTTCATGCGCATACGGGCACTCTATCGCTGGCGAAGAATTGAGTTCCGGCGGCAGCCGCTTCCTGAGAAAGTGGCTGCATTAATTTACCTTGATGCCGCCGGCCCATTCGCTTACTACGACCGTCGCCACGGAGATATGGTTCTCGACATGCTTGACGTTAAGAAGAAAATCAATGAGATGCAATCAGGTGAGATACAGGATCTAAAACGGTTTACCCAGGACATGCTAACTAGCGTTTCGCAGCTTGAAAAAGATCTGCAAAAAACCACGCAACAGATGGCAGCTATGCCTTCTCCCCCGCCACCTCCACCTCTCTCAATGGCAGTTGCGTTTGGTGAAAAAAAATACACCGAGATACACGTGCCTATTCTTGCGTTTTTCGCATGCCCTCACAATTTCGGCGCAGCATTCAAGGACAACCCTACTGCTAAAACAGCAGCTGTGGCGGATGCTTTTGCAGCAGGCATACCATCGGCTCACGTCGTCCGCCTGGAAGACGCCGACCACTATGTCTTCAACTCGAATGAAGCAGACGTCATCCCAGAGGTGAATGCATTTCTCCAGAAGCTACCCTAACCGGAAACGCCGATCTCGTCACTTTTCCGGTTTGTCGGCAATACGGAAGTAATTCATTGTCCTCTGTAGTGCACGAAAAACGGGGCGGTCTCAACCGGTCGATGCAACACGATCTGATATGAATTCATATTCTAAAGGTGGTGTTTATGGCACAAGGAAAACGGGACAGGCTTTCCACCGAGCAGCGGATCGACATGTGGCGCCGTTGGAAGTCTGGCGAGTCGTTGCATGAGATTGGCCGCGCCTTCGGTAAAGGCGATGGTTCCATTCGGTTCTTGTTGACGCAGCGCGGCGGGATAGTTCCTGATGCTCGTCGACGCTCGCTGCGAACGCTGACGCTGGCCGAGCGGGAAGACATCTCACGAGGAATTGCTTCCGGTTTGTCGATTCGTGAGATAGCCAACGGGTTGCAACGGGCTGTGTCGACAGTGAGCCGGGAGGTGGCGCGTCATGGCGGGGGTCCACTCTATCGAGCCAATGAAGCAGATCATCAGGCCTGGGAGTCGGCTCTGCGACCCAAGGTGTGCCTTCTTGCCATCGACGAGAAGCTGCGGACGATCGTGGCCAGTAAACTGATCCAGGACTGGTCGCCGGAACAGGTTTCGAAATGGCTGAAGGTCCACTATCCCAGCAACGAGAGCATGCGCGTGTCCCACGAAACCATCTACCGCAGCTTATTCATCCAGGCCCGGGGAGTGCTGAAAAAAGAGCTGATTCAGCACCTCAGGTCCAAGCGGCTGATACGTCGCTCACGGCACTCGCGCGCTGCGGGACAGTCTCGAGGTCAGATCGTCGATGCCATCTCTATTAGGGAAAGGCCTGCGGAGGTTGAAGACCGCGCTATTCCCGGTCATTGGGAGGGCGGGACCTGCTTAGCGGCAGCAGCAATAGTCATGTCGCAACCCTGGTGGAACGACATTCGCGTTTTACCATGCTGGTCAAAGTGCCCAGCAAAGATACAGCGACGGTCGTCGCCGCGCTGAGCAAGCACGTGCGTAAACTGCCCGCGTCCCTGCGGCGCTCGTTGACCTGGGACCGGGGGCACGAGATGGCAAAACACAAGAGCTTCACGGTGGACACGAATGTGAAAGTCTACTTCTGTGATCCGCAGAGCCCCTGGCAGCGCGGCACCAATGAAAATACCAACGGCCTACTGAGACAATACTTCCCTAAGAAAACCGACTTATCCGGTTACTCTCAAGCCGATCTCAACAAGGTAGCTCTGCGCCTAAATCAACGCCCCCGAAAGACCTTGGGCTTTGAAACCCCGGCGAGTAAACTTCAAGCCAGTGTTGCATCGACCGGTTGAGACCGCCGGGGTTTTCGGCAACTACGGAAACGTTACTCAGTTCTCTTTGGATAGCCAATCAAATAAGTTATCGGTACAAAGCCATTCCTCTTCGTTCCCGCTTGCCAGTGATAGTCCTTCACTCGTAACCGCTTTGACATCTGGAATAGCTCATCCTTCGAGTAAGCACGTAGGCATGACATGAGGCCCTCAAACCAGAGCATAAACGGAACAAGTGGTATGACATAGGTCCAGATAATTCGTGGCCAGCGGAAAGGCCGAATCGCTGGCGTAATAAGCAGAGCGACCATGGGAAAAAAGCAGATCGCGAGCATGACTCTCATATCTCTCTTTGCGCCCTCAAAGATAGCAATTCCCTGGCGATGCGTTGCTGCATCACAGAGTATTCTTCGCGCATCGTTGGGTGAAAAATGATGAAACGAGGAAAATATGGTTCGGAATCCGCTGAAGTGCGCAGGCACCTCTAGCGCCGAGACAGGCTGTGCGTATACATACCCAAGCCGGATGGGAAGCAGAGGCCGTTAGGTATACCCACAATCCGAGATCGGGTTGTGCAGACGGCGGCAATGTCGGTGCTCGAACCTATATTCGAAGCCGACTTGCAGCCTGAGCAGTATGCCTATCGGGCAGACCGCAGCGCGTTGGACGCAGTGCGACATGTCCATAAGCTGATCAACACTGGCCATAGGAAGATTGTAGATGCGGATCTCAGCAGCTACTTCGATAGTGTTCCACACGCCGAGCTTATGAGATCGGTGGCTCGAAGGGTCGTCGACGGAGCGATGCTGCATCTGATCAAGATGTGGCTGGAAGCTCCGGTTGAGGAAACCGATGAGCATGGAAATCAACGTCGGAGCGTGCGCAATCGGGACGAAGGTCGGGGTACTCCACAAGGAGCTCCGATCAGCCCACTGCTCAGCAATCTGTATATGCGCCGATTTGTACTCGGGTGGAAGGAACTCGGGTACGAGGCACGTTGGGAAGCGTACATCGTGAACTACGCCGATGATCTTGTCATCTGCTGTCGGACTGGAGCGAAACAAGCTCTAGACACGATGCAGAAGATGATGTCGAAGCTGAAGTTGACGGTGAACGACTCGAAGACGCGGGTCTGCTCTGTGCCGGAAGAGAAGTTTGATTTTCTTGGATACACGTTCGGTCAATGCTACAGCCCCAAAACTGGACGAGCCTATCTTGGCACCGTTCCAGCGCGAAAACGGGTGCGACGCATCCGTGGGGAAATACGCGAAATGACCGGACGGAGTACAACCTCGTTGGATCCATTAACAATAGTGACGAAGCTCAACCGCACAATGTGCGGATGGGCGAACTACTTTTGTCTTGGACCCGTCAGTACGGCCTATCGCGCTGTAGACGGTTACGCGGCGATGAGGCTGCGTCTGTGGTTGCGAACGAAACATAAGCTCTCAGGACGTGCAAACGGGATGTTCCCGGACACACATCTCTATGGAGCCTTGGGTCTTGTTCGTCTGGACAGACGGACACGCAACTTTCCGTGGGCGAAAGCGTGAGTCTTCTCCGAGAGCCGGATGCGGGAGATCCGCCTGTCCGGTTCGATGAGCGGGATGTGAAAACGGAGCACGGTCTGGATAATGAGGCACCGGCAGACGAAAGGGCCGGATACAGATAGGCCGAACCTAAACCACCGCGTCACATCTCGACTCTACCGCTTAAACCTCAATCTGGCGATGAGGATCTTATAGGCAGATTGAAGGAGGATCATCGACATGGAGATTCGTTCCGTAGGCATTGACCTTGGCAAGACGACCTTTCACCTGGTGGCTCTTGGCGATAACTGCAAGGTGCTGCTGAAGAAGAAGTTTACCCAGAAGCAGTTGATTGCCTTCACCGCGAACCTGCAGACCTCTTTGATTGGGATGGAGGCCTGTTCCGGGGCGCACTTCCTGGGCCGTACTTTACGAGAACAAGGCCACGATGTGAAGCTGATCCCGGCCCAGTTCGTGAAGCCATTCGTGAAGTCGAACAAGAACGACTTCCTGGATGCGGAAGCCATTGCTGAGGCTGTGGATCGGGAGAACATGCGATTTGTTCCGATCAAGACGGACGACCAGCTGGATCTGCAGGCATTGCATCGTGTGCGCGATCGTTTGATCGCGCGAAGAACCTCAGTCATCAACCAGCTGCGGGCCTTCCTGCTGGAGCGGGGTCTGGTATTTGCAAAGAGCCCGGCCAGGCTGCGCGAGCGCATGCCCGAGATCCTCGAGAACGCCGAGGAAGATCTCACTCCGCGTATGCGGAACCTGCTGGCTCAACTTTGGAACGAGTGGAAGGATCTTGAACAGCGGGTGGTCGATCTGAACCAGGAAGTGGAGCTGATTGCCTCAAGTGATGCGGCATGCACGCGGCTCAGGCAGATCCCCGGCGTTGGCCCGCTGGTCGCAACCGCGATCGTAGCCGCGATCGGTAACGGCGCAGCCTTCCATAAGGGGCGTGAGTTTTCTTCCTGGCTTGGGCTTGTGCCACGACAGCACTCGACCGGTGGTAAGGCCCGCCTCTTCGGTATCAGCAAGCGCGGTAACAACTACCTGCGCAAGATCTTCATCCATGGAGCCCGCGCAGTCGTATTGCGATCGAAGCGAGACCGCGTCGCCATGGGCGCGTGGATGACCGCTCTTGAAGCCAGAGCGCCACGCAACGTGCTCATCGTCGCCACGGCAAACAAACTGGCAAGGATCGCTTGGGCCGTGCTGTCAAGCGGCCAGGACTATCGGGCAGTTCAAGAGCCAGTCGCGGCCTAGCTAAGCGTAGCTATCAAGATCAAGTTCTCCCACCGAGGTCTGCACCGGATAAGTAAAGATGAAAGAACAGTCAAACGGCGTACCTGAAACCTGATTGCTCAATAGGCTCTTCCACAGCCGAGGGGTTTTGTAGGACAGGTACGCGGCGTATCTCATCATGGCCAGGAGACTGATCTCCACCAAAAGGCCGGATACATTGACGCAGACATTCCTTCATCCATAAACTTTCCCCTTGCATTCAGACGGCGGACCATACATTATGAGCAACTTCGCATTCTGGGTCCACACCGCCCTCGAACTTGCCGGAAACGTGACTTTCAGGCAGTTCGGTTTCACCTTTCCGACAAGCCGGTTAATCACTCAAGTGGTTCTGGCGACCAAGAGCATAGCATGGCGATCATCAGTCGCCGATCAGAAAAGCCGAGCGTCTTTGCCTATCTCATCCAAGACCTGCAGGTAGTACTCAAGGTCGTGTCCCCTAATTGTCTCGAGCTCTCATCTCCCCAGCTCATCGCAGGGCCCCACTTCTGCTTCACTTCTTTAGTTTCGTGATAAGTACGAGAGAAATCGTTGACATACGACGTGTCTCGTAATAAGGTTGTGCTCATGAGAAAACGAGCATCCTCGAAAGCGATAACGCCACTTCCCACCGAAGCTGAGTTATTGATTCTCAACATGCTGTGGACCGCCGGGGCAAGCACAGTTCGCGAGGTCCACAACGCCTTGAGCGACAAACAAATTGGCTATACCACAGTGCTGAAGCAGATGCAGGTGATGGCTGAAAAGGGTCTGCTGCTGCGAAGCGAGCGATTTCGCTCGCATGTGTATGAGGCGCGACTACCCAAAGAACGAACCCAGCAGCAACTGGCAAGAAATCTGCTCCACCGAGCCTTCGGTGGCTCTGCGAAGAACCTGGTACTTGGCGCACTTTCGTCACAAAAAGTTTCTCCGGCGGAATTGGCGGATATTCGTAAGATGCTCGATGAGTTCGAGAAAGGGGCGCAATGACTGACATTACTCTATTCCACGCGATGGGCTGGAGCCTGCTGCATCTTTTGTGGCAGGGCGCGCTTGTGGCACTTTTGCTTGCATGTGCTCTTGGCTTGCTGCGCGGACGTTCACCGCAATGGCGCTACCTGGCCGCATGCTGTGCATTGGCATTGATGATGATTTTGCCGGTCATCACGTTTTTTTATCTTGTGGCAAATTCACACAACGACTCTAAGGCAATCACAAATATAACTACCGTGGAGGGAGCAGAACTGAGCCTTCCAAATGGATTCGATCAGATATCAATTCCTTTGATAGAGCAAGCGGTAATTACTCTGGATCGATCGATGCATTGGGTGCTGCTTACATGGTTCGCAGGTGTCGTTCTTTTTATGGGCCGGCTAAGCACAGGGATGATTGTTGCGCGGAGGATGAAATCGGCTATATCGCAGCCGGTTCCAGTGGGCCTACAACATAGGTTTCAAGAGCTGCGTCACCGCCTTGGAATTACACAGCCGGTAAAGCTCATTCAATCAGCGGTTGTACAGGTCGAGGCTTTCAGACAATGAAGACGGCCGCCGCTACGATGAAGGGGTTCGAGGTGATGCGGATGATCCGCCGAGGACATTGCCTCACGTGTAAGCCGCATGTCAAAGACGAGGTGCGCTTCGTAAACAAGCTGTTCGACATCTTCGTTATCGCTGCCTGATGTAAACCGCGCAACGGACGAACTGCGACCAACAGAGTTAATGCAACAGAGCCCATTTTCTTGTAGTGAGCTGCGAGCGCCTTCCACGCCGGCAGTCCCGTGAGCGATTCCAGGCGTCCCGCCATTGTTAATCTCCTTTTGCCGATCGCTGCGGCGTCTTACGGGTCTTCTCTTTACCCTTCTTCTTGTCTAATGGGAGGTCTTCCACCGCCGCAGCCGCGCCAGATCCCGCGACACTACCCGGAAGGTGCTCGACAGCGTTGCCCCATAGGCGAAAGCCTCCTAAGAATGCATTGGCATTGTTGCCCGCGCGACAACCTGGAGGAAGCTGCTTCAGTTCTCTGACATTGCCGCCGCCGAGGACGATGTCATCGGGCTCCAACGCCGCCGAGAGCAGAGCGACGACATCAAAGACATGACTCTGCCATTTCTTGGGGCCCATTCGCTGAAAGCCCCGCAAACCAACGTAATCCTCATAGGTCGCGTGCTTGTATGGCAGGTGGGCCAACTCCATGGGCTGCACATCTCCGTCGACGATCATGGCGGATCCCAGCCCCGTCCCCAGCCCAAGGAACAGCATTCGCCCTTTCTTGTAGCTCCCTAGGGCCTGCATGGCCGCGTCATTGATGACCTTCACCGGCACGCGGAACGCCTTTTCGAAATTGAAAGCCACCCAACCGCTCGCCAGATTGTGCGGTTCCGAGATCGGCCGGTTGTGGGTCACCACTCCGGGATAGCCTATCGACGCCGCCTGATAGGTCCAGCCCTGCGCCAGCTTGCGGACCTGCGTGACCATCTGTCGTGGGGTCAGCTTCGGGCCCGAGACAAACTTGCGCGGTTCGTCCTGTCCGGTAGCGAGCAGCTTGACGTGGGTCCCGCCCACATCGACGCTCAGCACGTCCATTCCTAGGCTCCTTTCCCGATGGCTGCGCTCTTCGAAGCAATGACCTTCATCAACTCGTTCCAGGAATCGTCGCTGCTGAAGCTACGCTCCCAGCGCATCAATGTCTACCCCAGCCTGGACAAGCTGCCCCGGCACCTGTTCGCAGTCACCACCTGTACCGATCCGACATCGCCGTGATCGGCCAATGCCTTCAAAAGTTTCCGCGCCGGAAAGTATCACGCCTGCTATAACGTCAAGACGTCTTGTCTGTTTGGCTTGCGGGCGACGCTGCGGAAATCCTTTCTTCCCCGTCATCGTTCCAGTTGATCTGTAATTCTTCGGCGCGGTCGAGAACCGCATCACCGCGCGCCCCTCCGAAATAGTCCCAGGCCCACTCCAAAAAGGCCTCGATCTTCGCGCGAGTGGAGGATAGCAGCGCAGCGTGCACTCCGAGCCACGCCGCGAATGCGATAGCACCTTGAAGTTCGTGGCGATGCTCACCGACTTCGGCCACGGCAGAGTTACGTCCGATCATCGCCATGATGCCTTTATCAAAATAGTGGAACGGGTCTCTGGGCTTTCCTGCTATGTCCGACAAGATATTCCTTGCGGACCATTTGCCAGCCTGTTCCGCCACAGAAGCAAGCTGAGGCAGCGGTCTACCGTCCTTGTCCGCGATATTGGCGAAGTCTCCCAGGGCATAAACACCCGTTAAACCCGGCACCGTAAGGTCGGCTTCAACATCGATGCGGCCACCATGCCCAGTCTTGACCCCCAAGTTGTCTGATAACGACGCAGCCTTGAGCCCTCCTGCCCAGATGACGGTGTGCGTAGAAATCCTGGTGCCGTCTGAGAGCACCACGTGCCCACTCCCAACCTCCTTCACCCGTGTGCCCAGGCGAATTTGCACTCCGCGTTCCTCAAGCATTTTGGCCGCGTATGTCTGGGCCTTTGGGGAAAACGTACTTAACACCGCGTGGCCCCCATCCACCAGGAGAATCTGCCCCCGGTCCACGGCGAGGTTCTTATAAGCCTTGTCGCGGGTCCCTCTCTTCAGCGACGACTGCAGCATGTCCCCAAACGCACCTGCCATCTCCGTGCCCGTAGCGCCAGCGCCTACGATAACGAAGTTGAGCGCTCCCTTGGCAACGAGCGAGGGATCGCGATCCGCGGATTCGAGCATGGCGAGGATGCGTGACCGTAGTCGCTCAGCATCGTGCAGGGAGTACAGTGGATAGCTGTGCTCGTCCGCTCCCGGTGTGCCGAAAAAGTTTGCCTGCGAGCCGGCGGCCAGCACCAGAAAGTCACCCTCATAGTGCTGCCCCTGTGCGGTTTCCACCGTACGCGTGTTGAGATCGATCGAGACGACCTCTGTCATTTTCACGTCTACGTTCGGGTGGCTCCTAAGCGTTCCGCGCAAATTGAAAGCTATATTGCCCGGACCCAGGATCGCGGTGGCCACTTGGTAGAGCAGCGGCTGGAACTGCTGATAGTTATTCTTGTCAAGCAACGTGATTCGAACATTCGGATTCGCAGCCAGCTTGCGGGCGCAGTTCAGTCCGGCGAAACCACCACCTACGATCAAAACGTGCTTCGCGCCGTTCGGATTTTGTTCGTTGGACTGGGTCATGGTTACCTGACCTCACAAATACCAACAAATGTATAAGGAACACAACAACCGGTGCTACGGGAGAACTACTGGTGCGAACAATCGCCCTGAATTAGGCGCAGCCCTCGGATTCGCATAATTCCATGCTTTCCGTACCTTGACATATTCATTTTAGCCCGAGTGGCCGTGCCCCATCCACAAGAAATCGCCGGCTTGAGGCTGGTCAGGAAGCGTCCCAAGTGCCTGAGCCAATGAGTGCTAAATACGGGGTTAGCGGAAACTCCGCTTTCGTGGGACCGAACTTGCCGCAAATGCGACTTGCGGGAACGACAGTCTGATTGGTAAACGCGTTTATGAGGACCAATCTCATCCCTACTCAATGAGTTCGTTGGCTCGCCAACTGAGCTGAGATAGTCTCCCGAAATCAGCTAATTTTGCATGTCTCTCAATGGCCGAGATACGCGAGCGCGGCACGAAGGGGGGCGTCCGAGACACGAATAAATCCCTCGTACGGTGAATACATCTCCAGGATCAGCAGGATCGCCCCGGAAGCCGAAAGGGCTGAGGCCAACATCACAGCAATGACTGTTCCGTTGGGAGGTGCAAGGAGACCCCAGATAACAAACGTCACGGTCAACCAGAAGACCATAATGGCCAGCAACGGCTTGGAAACTGACAGAGTCCCCTGCTCATACATCAACATGCGCATCTGCCCGATATTCACAGCCATGCTCAGCGCTTGGGACTTTATCGAACGTTGTAAGTCATCGCTTGGATTAAGAGCCTGAATCTTGTCGTACAGGACACCACCGCCAATGGAAGTTGGGTCCAATCGGTAGGCTCTGGCACCGTCCTTCGACCCAGACTGATCGAGGATTATCTCAGTCGTATTGCACAAAGCTTCACGGGCTTCCTTTGTTTCGGGTCCGTAACGGGCGAGGGCGAGGTCGAGGAACACAATGTTCGCCGAAATATGGGTTATCTCCGTGGTTTGCCCATCATAAAAGCCCTTTGCCGAAGCGACGAGCAGGCCAAGAACCAGAGCAGATATTGTTCCGACCAGTCCCGTAGCAAGTTTGATTACGTCTCTTGAGTCATCACGGAGATGGTTATCAGGCAACGCACGGCGGAGAATCATCCCCACGATTGCGCCTCCAAATATGAATACGAAGGCAATCAGGCTCAAGCCAGGCGAACTCATAGTCTGCTCCGGTGCACCATCCAGTGATGCAAGGGACCTACACCTACTCAGGTCATGTCAGCGTCAAACGATCTTCAGTTGTCCCAGAGAGCAACGGGTCATGGGGCTTGCCAGGCGAGTGAGTAGATATCCTGAGTGCCGATATCCGAAGCAGCAGGGGGAGTCGTCTGGGGCGAGGCTTAGCGAGTCGCCCCAGTACCCTGTCACTGGCAGGTTCTTCAAATCGGCCACTTGTTCCACTTTACGGTCACTGATGTGGATCCGGAGGACTTAATTTGATTCGACATGGAGACATCTCCAGCTAATTGGATGCTGTCGACGACTGTGGCTTCACCTTTCGGAATTTGACAGCCTTTTAGGCACCCATTCTAGGACTTTCTTACGCCTCATAGCTGTTTCTTTGTTACGCTATCCGCCTGAACGAGGACTCCTGCGAGCTGCGGCATCCCGCGTCAGCATCGGCCCTGCCAGCTCGCCAGCCCCGTGTTGCTCCGAGACACTGTGGTTCACCGGAAAGACGGGCGAGATAGCCCGCGTCGAATTCGTTGGCGTCGAACGGAGCGGTGTCATCATCGAGCGGCGTGATACGCGGTGTATCCATGTGAATCCTCCTGTTCTGTGATCGGATATCAAAATCGACGGTTTATGGAACGTTTTTGAATCGTCTTTTGAAGTGAGTTATAAATCCTCTAAAATCGTATCATAACTCAAGTCACAAACAAATAGATTATGACATTATTTGTGATATCTTTTTCATGGTAATTGGATGTGCGCGCGTTTCGACGGACGACCAGACGAACGCGGCCCAGCTCGCGGAGCTTAAGAGAGCCGGTTGCAAAAGGATCTACGAGGAGAAGGTGAGTGGCCGGAACGTGGACCGGCCCGAGCTGACTCGATGCCTTGACCGTCTCGATGAGGGCGACACCCTCGTGGTGTGGCGTCTCGATCGCCTTGGACGATCGTTAACAGATTTGTTGGAGATCGTAAATACTCTTCAGCGGCACAAGGTCGCTTTCGTCTCTCTGAAAGAAAAATTTGATACTAGCCATGCCGCAGGACGCTTAATCTTTCACGTCTTCGCATCGCTGGCCGAGTTTGAGAGAGAACTGATCCGGGAGCGAACCATGGCGGGGTTAGCTGCTGGTATAGCTAGCGGGCGGCTGGGCGGGCGCAAGCCAAAGCTTGCAAAGGACCAGATGGATAAGATTTGCTCACTGTGGGATGGCAACCAGTATTCGAAGCAGGAACTTGGCACGATGTTTAGTGTGTCGAAGTCCACCATTGATCGGATCGTTAGACCGGGACCGGTGAAGCTGAAGGTTGCAACAAAGGCACGGAACCCGAAACGAACCACAATCAGGCCGAGGGGAGGGAAGTGATGCGAGTAATTTGCACTGGCGGCGGGTTCGCTGGTCAGTCATCCTGCTGTAGCCGCCCAGACGCAGTCCATGTGGCGGAACGCACGCGATCGTTCCCGGCAAAAACGCGGACCGCCCACGCTCTCCTTCGCAATATAAGACCCCTGCAGCTGCAGGGTGAAGTCCTTGTAAGCACATAAAGCCTCAAGAACTGGCGTATCACAAAAGCTATCGCGTTTTCGTCAGGTTCTGTGCTGAAACAGCGCCAGCACACCTCCCGGCGCCTGCCCAACGTCCCCGCTCACCAGCGACTCTATGGCTCGCCCGATCAATAGCAATAATGGCGCCGGCCCACACACCAACCCCGCAAAGTCCACTAATCTGCAAGCGGCATGACTCTGTCGCGCCGTCGCCACATGCGACACAGCACAGCAAGGCGTGGCCGTCTTCACGCCTGCCGCCATAAGTTCCCGCGCAATCCGCCCGAGGTCACGCCCCGGCATATACACCACCAGCGTCGCATCCTCGGGCACGGGCCACTCCAGATCGGGTGCAATCAGCCTTATCCGCAGCATGATGCGTCGTGCAAAAAATTAGCTTCGACGCGCTCTTCCTGTCCGTGAGCGGCAACCCAACATCGGACCCGCCGCCAGCGCCGCGGTCACACCTGGCACCACTTCAAACGAGATCTCCGCCCCACGCAACGCTGCAATTTCTTCCCCCGCACGCCCAAACACCAGCGGGTCCCCACTCTTGTGCCTAACCACCGAATACCCCGCACGCGCCGATTCGATCATCACTCATTAATCCTGCCTGCGTAATCTTCGGTCGCCCAAACCGCTTTCCGATGCTCGCCACAAGCGCACTCCGATGCACAAGTCCGAGCACTTCGTCCGGCACAAGGTCATCATGAAACACAACATCTGCCGTCTCCAGCAATCGCACAGCACGTACCGTCAACAGTTCCGGATCACCTGGCCCTGAGCCAACCAAATAGGCCTTGCCTTTCTCCGCCCGTCTCATATCCTCCTCTTCGTTTACGCCCACTGGCTTCGCTGGCAAAACGGTAATAATTGAGCTGCTGCTCCGACGAGCTTGTCGTTCTCCTCCGCCGTGCGGACCGCCATCCGTAAGTGTCTGGATGGCAGAGCTTCATAGTTTGAGCAGTCTCGTAACACCATATGGTGTTCAACGATCATCTGTCTCCAGAAGCGATCTGCAGAGATATGCTCGGGAAGGTGAAGAAGCAGAAAGTTTGCGGCTGAAGGATAGGCGTGGATGCTCAGGGCATCAAGTCCAGTTCTCAGATGAGCTCTTCGCTGGTCGTTGTGCAGCCTGGTGCGCTCAGCGAAGTGCTGGTCTGCTAACGCGGAAGCGACAGCGCACGAAGCCAGAGTCGTGATCGGCCAGGGCGGCAATGTTTCATTGAGGGCTCGCGCGCTAACCTCGTTGGCTACTGCATAGGCCACTCTGAGGCCCGGAATGCCGTGGAACTTTGTCACGGAGCGAAAGACGATCAGGTTTGTAAATTGTTCAACATCCAGCGTCAGTGAATCCAAAGGTGCGTAATCGATGAATGCTTCATCGAGGAGGACGATGATGTTTCGTTCCGCGCACTTTGAGACAAACTGGAGCAGAATATCCCTTGTTGTAAGGACGCCCGAGGGATTCTGGGGATTGGCAAGCAAAACAGCGTCGTGGCCACCATGCACCAAGGCGTGGATGTCATAACGGAAGTTGGAACCCGGACTGAGGATATGCGGTTCGATCTCTACTCCAGCACGTGCAAGGCTGCGGCGATACTCGACGAAGGCGGGCACTGGGAGAAGGCAGCGTTTGACCCCTAGTGTGCGAAGCGCAGACTCCAGCAGTGGAATGAAGCCGTTAGCGACTACGAGTTGTTTTGGGTGAACTCCGGCATAGTCAGCTATCGATTGCTTGAGGCCGACCTCTTCTAGATCGGGATATGCGGTCAGCATCGAGACGTCTTCAAGCCTTGTTCGCAAGGTGGACAAGACTGCGGGAGGAGGTCCGTCGGGATTGATATTGGCGCTGAAGTCGATCAGTTGCGACGAGAAAATATTGAAGCGCTCGGAGATCTGTCGCAGTTGGCCGCCGTGCGAGGGGGCGAGTTCGATCATCGGGACGTACCTGATGCTTCGCGTGACTGAACGCAGGCTGAGAGAAGAACGCCGCAGGCCACACCAAGTAGGGTAACGACAGAGACCAGCCGGATGGCTCCTTTGGCCTTCGGTAGTGATGGGCGTGAAAACTCGTGGCCGATATGCGCGGCCCGAATCAACTCGCCGCCGTAGGTATTGTCGCCTCCAAGTCGAACATGCAGGGCTCCCGCCATGGCGCTCTCGGGTTGGCCTGCGTTGGGGCTCTTGTGCTCGTCTCCGTCGCGACGCCATGTCTGCCACGCGGCCAGCGGGTCGGAACGTTCGTGGAAGTTTGAGACTGCCACGATGGCAGCTGCGGTCAGGCGTGCGGGCAGGTAGTTGGCTGCGTCGTCTAGCCGAGCGGCAGCCTTGCCGAAGTAGAAGTAACGCTCGTCTGCGTGTCCGATCATGGAGTCCAGTGTATTGATGGTTTTATAGGCCATAGCCAGAGGCACGCCGCCCAGCGCCATGTAGAAGAGCGGCGCAAGAATGCCGTCGGAGGCGCTTTCAGCCAGCGTCTCAATCAAGGCACGGCAGATTTCGTGCGTGTCTAGATGAAGGGTGTCGCGTCCGACGATGCGCGCGAGGCGGTGACGAGCGAGCGGCAGGTCTCCAGAATCGAGCGCATTAACAACGGAGATTGCTTCCTGTTCAAGATTGCGAGCTGCCAGGCAGGTCCATGCGAGCAAGACTTCCACTGTATTGCCCAGTGCGGGTGATAATCGGTTCGCTAAGCGAATCAACTGACGCGTTGCATAGTAACTGGTGGCAACGACAGCGAGGCTCAAGGTTCCGCCTGAGATAAATTCCGACAGCTCGCTCTGGTTGGGCCGACGAAGGGCAGCCTCACCACGCGCCGTGGCGAAACCGATTAGCCGCACCGGATGCGGGAGCCACTCGGGGTCGCCGGCGAGTTGGTCGAGGAGCCACGCAGCAGGAATGAGCGAGCAGCGATTCAACGGATTTGCTCCATGGTCTCAATCTGGCCTTGAGATTTGTACGGAAGGCCGGCCCAATCGAAGATACGGACCAGGTCCAACGATTCGCGAACGGTATCGGCTAGCTGGTTAAAAGAATCTTCGCGCTTCTGCTTCCAGTTCTCGAAGCGGGCCGCAGGAGCAAGTTGATGGAAGCTCCGAGCCGCGGCAAGGAAGGCGTGGCGGAATCTGTCGTCATCGAAGATGCCGTGCAGATACGATCCGAAGATTCGAGTGTCCGCGGAGATGCATCCGTCGAGCTCGTGCCCATTCAAGATTGAGAATGCCTGAGCGCCATCTGCATACATCGTTTCACCAATATGGATCTCATAACCGACGATATCCATCGCGGGCATAGGCTGACCGAAGAGCATCGATCGAGACAGTCGACCAGTTATCGCGCGCGTCACCTTGTCCGAGTTCATGCGAGTGGAAAACGGCAGCAATCCCAGCGCATCGGCTTGATCGCCATGCTCCATGGCACGTGGATCGACAATCGCAGTGCCCAGCATCTGCATCCCTCCACAGATGCCGACGACGAGGCCTTGGGCGGCATGCGCAACAATGCTGGAATCAAGATTGTGCCGGCGCATCCAGAGAAGGTCTTCGACCGTCTGTTTGCTGCCAGGCAAGATTACTAAGTCGGCCAGCGCAAGCTGCGATGGCTCCCGGCAGAAACCCAAGGAGACGGATGGCTCGTGGCGCAGAGCGTCGAAATCGGTGAAGTTCGAAAAGGATGGCAGGGCAACCACAGCGATACGCAATGGTCTCTCACGCACATCCTCCGGCAACCATGGCTTCGTTTCGCCAGTTATATCGGCAAGACCGAGACTGTCTTCCTCTTCGAGCGCAAGATGATGAATGTACGGGACGACACCCAGGCACGGCTTCTGGAGGCGATCTTCCATCATGCGGATACCGGGCTCGAGGAGCGCGACATCCCCGCGGAACTTATTGATGAGGAAGCACTTGATGCGGGTTTGTTCCGTCGAATCGAGCAACTGAACAGTGCCGAAGAGCGAGGCAAAGACGCCTCCGCGGTCGATGTCGCCGATGAGAATGCAGGCTGCATCGGCGATCTCGGCCATCCGCATATTGACAATGTCGTGCTGTTTCAGATTAATCTCCGCGGGCGAGCCGGCGCCTTCGAGGATGATGACTTCATGTTTCGCGGCAAGAATCTCGTAGCTCTCGCGAACAATGGGCAGTAGTTCTTCGACACGGCGCTGGTGATAATCGGAGGCAGAGAGCCTGCCCCATATTTTGCCGCGAACAACCACTTGCGATGTCATGTTTCCAGCAGGCTTCAGAAGGATGGGATTCATGTGGACCGAGGCGGGAATGCGGGCAGCCTCCGCCTGTAGAGCCTGCGCGCGGCCGATTTCAAGACCTTCCACACTCGCAGACGAGTTGAGAGACATATTCTGCGACTTAAAGGGTGCAACGCTCACTCCCTGATCCGCAAGGATTCGACAGAGTGCAGCCGCAAGTAGCGATTTTCCTACATGGGAACTCGTGCCGAGCACCATGATTGCGCGTGCCCTCATAGCTTTTCTGTCTCTTGGTTGCCGGATGCCTGTTGGCCAGGATAATAGTTGTAGGAGACGACCTCAGCGAGCGGTATCCGACTCTCCCACCCAAAGCGCTCGAGGTCCGGCTGTGTGGCGAAGCGGTCGACGTAGCCAAAGCAAAGATAGCCGACCGGCACGATGTTTGCTGGAATGTGCAGTATCTCGCGGAGACGATCCGGATCGAGAATGCTGACCCAACCTACGCCTACGCCTTCGACCCGGGCGGCGAGCCAAAGATTCTGTATCGCACAGACGGTCGAGTAGATCGCAGTCTCGGGCATCGTATGGCGGCCAAGTTGATGGCCGCGCTCACTCTGCGGATCGCTTAGAACGCACAGGTTTTGTGGAGCTTCCAAGATACTTTCGAGCTTCAGACTTGCGTATTGCTCGCGTCGCTCGCCGGTGTAGGTTGCCAGGGCCTGTTCGTTTGCCTGCAGAAATGCTTCATGGACGGCTTGGCGGACGTCGTAGTCTCGGACCAAAACGAACCGCGACGGCTGCATAAGACCGACGGAAGGGGCGCAATGAGCTGCGGACAGCAATCGCAAAATCAGCTCGTCAGGCAGAGGCTTCTCAAGAAATCCTCTGCGCACATCGCGCCGAGTGGCGATAGCGCGGTAGACAGCGGCGCGCTCCAACACATCAAACTCTGCGTGTTCGTTCATTACCATGCCCTCGACCACTTGGGTCCTGTCTTCGTCTCATCGCGGAGGCGGGCGTTGATGCCTGCGTTGAACTCGATGAGACGACCGAAGAGCCAGATTGTGTCGGAGAGCCGATTGAGGTAGGCGATGATCTCGGGTTTGACCACTCCGCCGTTCTCAATAAATCGAATCGCATTTCGCTCTGCGCGCCGGCAGACGGTGCGCGCCACCTCGTAGGCGGCGGACTCCGTGTGTGCGCCAGGCAGCGACCAGTCCGACAAGATGCCTTCAATCGCTTCAATCTTGTGGACGAGTTCGGTGAGTATGGCAACGTCTTCGGCAGAGATGACTGGCGGCTGCTTCTTGCTCTCGGGAGGAGTGGCCAGAGCGGAGCCGAGCCGGAAAAGTGTGCGCTGGATCGTTTCAGTCCACGCCTTGATCTCGGGGTTTTGGCAGATGCTGCGGGCGAAGCCGAGGACGGTGTTCAGTTCGTCGACGGTGCCGTAGGCCTCTACCCGCAGATCCGCCTTGGAGACGCGGATCCCGCCCGCGAGACCCGTCTGGCCGCCATCGCCGCGTGTGGTTGAAATGCTCATGGTTGCTCTCCTGAAATTGCTATTGGAAGTGGGAATGTGATGCTCTCTTCCATCGTGATACGCAACGTCTTGATGATTGGATGGCGCTCGTATTCGATGGTCAACGCATCATTGAGGAAGTCGCTGACAAACGGGGGGTGCTCCGAAAGAAGGATTGCCTCGGAGAAGAACTGTGGTTGGACGGCTCCGAGTTCTTCGAGAGTTCTGACGCGAACAATTACTGCCGGAATTTGAAAAATACCCGCCCGAAGCAGCATGTAGGCGCGGTGATAGCCATCGCGTAGGAACCAGCGCCCTGCGTATTGAGCAACCTCGAGGAAGGGACTGCCCGCGTACACGGCGACGGGCGCTGCGGGGTCTTGCGTCACTCGTAGCTGCACGTTGGGGTTGCTGGATTGCAGAATGACCGTTTTCTTATCTGTATCGTAGAGCACGTCGCAGATGACTGGATTTGGAGAAGCGAAAGCGATCTCGATGAGGCGGTCCCAATCATACTGCGGAGGGACGGTCATGGCGGGAAGTGTTGAATTGAAAGACAGCCTACGCTGAAAGGCGAGCAGCCGACGCAGGTCGACGACACCAAGAGACCAATCGAGGCCAACCATCTCCGCGTGGAGGTCGAGGCGGGATTGTTGTAGGACTAAGGTATCGCGAAGCAGTCGAGTCTCCTCTTCGCATAGCGCGCTGGAGGAATGATCCGACTGCCGACGTACGACAAGCTCTCGCGCTTTGACGGGCCTTTCGCGGTCAATCGACTCCGGACGGGATTTGTACTCGTCGAAGTCCCAAGCGATAAGCTCTATGGTACGAATCCGGTTGAGGATATCGGGCATCATCAGAGCACCTCCTGCAAGCGCCTATCGGGATGAGCATGATGCGCGTATCGAAAAGTGCAGCAGTGGGGTCTTGTCAGGGTCCATGTTGTCTTCTCGTCAAGACCGCAGAGAGTACGAAGGATCGCACGCATGACTCCGGCGTGCGTGACGACGGCGATCAAGCTGCTTTCGGACTGGCTAAGGAGATAGCTTGTCTCGGCCATCACTCTTGCTTCGAATATTTCGAAGGATTCGCCATCTGGTGGCGTCATGTGCGGAAAGGCTTCGAGCCACTTCATAGCGAAGGTTAAATCAAGCTTCTCGATCTCCTCCCAAGTCAGCCCCTCCCACTTTCCAAAATCGATCTCGCGCAAGGCTGGGCGGGTGATGCATGGAATGGCAAAGGACTCAGCGAGTGCGCGTGCGGTCGTCACCGAGCGTTGTAGATCGCTCGTGAAGACGGTCAAAATTGGTTCGGTGCGCAGGCGCTCAGCGAGTTTCTGGATTTGCCGATGGCCTGCGGCGTTCACGGGCGGGTCGGATTGACCGCAAAAGGTGCCGGCCATGTGAGTTTCGGCGTGGCGGATGAAAAGTAGATCGTTCATGCGAGCCATGCTCCGGTGAGGTAAACGGCTATTTCCGCGAGTTGATTGGTGGCGCCAAAACAATCTCCGGTTACGCCGCCGATTCTCCGATGGTAGTAGAGGCCACTCAAAAACGTGACCAAAATTGTTGCGGCAACAGCAGCAGCCGCGTGGGTTCGCAATGCAAACGTACAGATCGCAAGGCTGAAGATGGAGCCAACAATGAGTGTTCCGCGTGTGGTGAGCTTGGCGATTCGTGCTCCCTGACCGGCTCCCGCCTGGTCTTGCTGACTGCGGGCCGAAGCGAGGTAGTAACTCAACGGGAGAGTAGTCCAGCGGCAAAGAACGTGAGCTGCGATGAGGTACTGCGGGATCTGCGTCAACGGTAGCGAGGCAAGCAATAGGACGCGGGCAGAAAGACTGAGCGTCAGGGCTGCGCCGCCATAGCTGCCGATGCGGCTATCTTTAAGGATGATGAGAATCTGTTCGCGGCTCGAACCACCTCCGAAGCCGTCGGCAGTGTCGGCCAGACCATCCTCGTGCAAACATCCAGTGATCGAAACCAGAAAGGCAATGACGAGAAGAGCGGTGACGAGCCTGGGAAGGTGTGGCGTAAGAAGCTGGTGAAGCAGCGCGGCGGCGCTCCCGATGACCAGACCCACGACTGGAAAGAACTTAACCGCTCGCGAGAGCGAGTCTGGGTCGTAAGGGAGGTAGGGCATAGGGATCCGTGTGAGAAACTGCACAGCAGCAAGAGAGTCTGAGCCTGTTCCTTTCACGAACTTCCAGCCGCTCATAGAGAGGCCTCGCTGATGCCGGCAGAGGTGAAGGTGGCCATCTGCGAGTAGAGGCCGATGGCCGACTTAATGATGGACATGGCAAGAACGGCTCCGCTGCCTTCACCAAGGCGCATCTCGAGGTCCAGGATGGGAGTTAGTTTGAGGTAGTCGAGCAGCAATCTGTGACCCGGCTCCTCGGAGCGGTGGCCGGCGATCAGATATCCTTCCACTTTCGGTTCGAGGGCTACGGCAAGGGCCGCTGCTGCTGTGGAGATAAACCCATCGGCAATGATAGCGACACGGTTGCGTGCTGCTGCCAGGATCATGCCGGTCATGGCCGCAATCTCCAGGCCACCAACACAGCGCAGTACTTCGAGCGGATGGGGCGAAGTACTGTTTGCGAAGTGCTTTTTCAGAACCGCTTCGACTATTGCAATCTTGCGTGCATGAGCAGCATCGTCCAGGCCCGTCCCGCGCCCGGTTGCGAGTGACTCAGCAGAGCCCGTGATAGCGCAGGTAATGGCACTGGCGGCAGTGGTATTGCCGATGCCCATTTCACCCACGGCCAGTATGGTATGCCCGGCGACCGCAGCTTCATTCGCGAGTTGTGCGCCGACGAGCAACGCCCGCGAGAGTTCTTCGTCGGTCATGGCCGCTTCGCGCAGCATGTTTTTTGTCCCGTTCGAAACTTTGTGGTGGAGCAGGCCCTCAATGTTGTCGAAGTCCGCGGCGACCCCCACATCGACCACATGCAGCGCCACGCCATGCAAACGTGCAAGGACATTGACAGCGGCTCCTCCAGTCAGGAAGTTGAGCACCATTTGGTGCGTGACTGCGCTCGGGTATGCGCTCACGCCTTCGGCTGTGATGCCATGGTCCGCGGCGAAGACATAGACAGCTTTGTTGAGAGGCAACACAAGATGCTCGTGCCGGATCGCCACCAACTGAGCGGCGAGGTCTTCGAGCCTGCCAAGGCTGCCCAGGGGTTTGGTGAGCGTGTCCAGACGTGCGCGTGCACGAGTTCTCCAGATCTCGTTCGGAGGCTCAATTCCGCGGATCGATTCTGTTACTACCGTTGCGCTTAGTGGCGTCATTGGGGCACCATATTCGCGGTTCGACTGGCGATGGCCGCTTCAACGAAACTGCGAGCGATGCTTTGCTCTGAGCGAAAGTGCAGGTGCACGTAACTCGCGAGCATATTGCCCAGTCGATAACCTTCACTCTCCTTACGGCCCGAGAGTGAGTAACGGATGTGGTAATTCGTCGCGACTTGAAATTCATTCGAGATGCGAGAGTAATGGAAGCTGTGTCCACGGAGCACTGTGCCTGCCTTCCCAAGCAAGCAATCATTAGTCAATTCCACATTGACGTATCCGAAGTCGACGAGTCTGCCTGTCATCTCGATTTCGAAGGGTAGTACACCGGCCATCGGATATGTGGTTCCGTCGCGCATCATGAGTTGCTGCGAGAGGAAGATCATGCCTCCACACTCGGCATACACCGGACGACCGGATGCGACAAACTCGCGAATGGCCGAGAGCATTGCAGAGTTATCGCTAATTTGGGCCGCATAAAGTTCTGGGTACCCTCCGGCGAGATAAAGAGCATCCAGGTCCGGCGGCAGGCACCGGTCATGCATCGGGCTGAACGGCACGAGGGCGGCACCGTGCTGCTGGAGCAGGTCTAGGTTGTCTTCGTAGTAAAAGGAAAATGCCTGATCACGAGCTATTCCTATGCGAATCTGTTCTCGCGTTTGGCGAAGCGCTGGAAGAGCTTCAGGCTTTAAGTCCAGTCCACATTCCAAATCCATTAGATTGGGTATATCCAGGTGTTTATTCGCAAGGTCTGCAAGGGTATCGATCAGGTTTTCAAGAGTTCCGCCTGTCTCGCCTTCTTCCGCTGTCTGGAGCCCAAGGTGTCTCTCTGGGATGGCGACCGCAGGCTCTCGTGGCAGCCAACCCAGAACCGGCGTCTTGCAAGCTGATTCGA
Source organism: Edaphobacter modestus (assembly GCF_004217555.1). Lineage (GTDB taxonomy): Bacteria > Acidobacteriota > Terriglobia > Terriglobales > Acidobacteriaceae > Edaphobacter > Edaphobacter modestus. Next base: position 1,823,565 of record NZ_SHKW01000001.1, on the reverse strand, counting down.
TCGCAGCTTCCAACATACGGAAATGGCGATCGCTTGCAACACGATTTAGGATGACTCCGGCCAATGGGAGTTCAGGATCAAAGAGTTCAAATCCAAGTACCACGGCGGCGATGCTCCGAGCGGTCTTTCCTGCGTCCAGCACAAGCACCACGGGTAGCTTTAGAAGCTTTGCAATCTCCGCGCTGCTACCCATCTCGGTAGAGCCGTCTTTGCCGTCGAACAGTCCCATCATGCCTTCCACAAGGAAGACATCAGCGCCACGCGAAGCGTGACGAAGAACGTCGCGGTTGGCCTCGGCGCTGAGCATCCATGAGTCGAGGTTGCGTGCCGTGCGGCCGGAGATGCGGGCATGATGGCCGGTGTCGAGGAAGTCCGGACCTCCCTTGAATGGCTGCACCTTATAGCCGCGACGGAGGAGCGCCGCGATGATTGCGAGAGTGACCGTGGTCTTACCCACTCCGCTGGCCGTGCCGGCAACGAGGAATCCTTTCATCGATGATCTCCTTCGAGCGAACCTTTGAGGATAAGCGGAAGTCCGGCGACCATCAGGAGTACGGTATCGGCCACAGTCGCAACGCGCTGGTTGATCTCGCCCACAACGTCGCGGAAGCGGCGACCGAGCGCATAGGCCGGGACGACACCGCTGCCTACCTCGTTCGAGACCAGGATCACCTTGCGGGAAGTCGTCTTCAAAGCGGCGCAGAGGTCTTCGATGCATGCTTCGAGGCCCGCTTTGTTGCTGCCGTATGCTTCCATAAGATTGGCGCCGAAGAGCGTGAGGCAGTCGATAAGAATGGCGTCGCAGTTGTCTTCGCTGGTTTGAATGACGCGGACTAATGCGATAGGTTCTTCCACGGTTGTCCAGTGTGCGGGCCGGTCTGCGCGGTGGCGTTCGATCTTTCGGTGCATCTCCTCATCATCGCGACGCTCGGCGGTTGCAACGAACGTAACCCGGCTGCAGTGCTCGGCTAACTGCTGCGCGTAGCGACTCTTTCCACTTCGGACGCCTCCCAAGACGAGTATCACCGAATTGCCTTGGTTCTTCTGCACGCTACGCCCCCTGCCTTCGTGGCTTGCGGGGTTCGACGACTATCGAAAAATTCTCATTCTGCGCAAGCTCCTCCAGCGAGAGGTAGCGCGCGCCAAGAATCTTCGCTAATTCCTCGCATTGGCCCAGTCGTTGTGCGGCAGTCTCCGTATCGACGACGATTGCATTGCAACTCATCAGCTGCGCCGCATCAAGAGCCTCTTGCCACGGGTCTCCTCCATGCAGCGGGATATTTGCCCTACCGTCCGTGAGTAGGATGAGAAGCGTCGCGGGTGTCAGGTAACCACGCGCTTGATCGAGAGCGCAAGCCAACGGCGTTCGACCACCCGTAGGAAGATATTCGAGCGCAGCTAAAGCGTCGGGAAGTACTTGAGTTGGCTCTAGAACGACCTGCGCGGAAGTTCCGCGGAAGACTATCATTGCCACTTCGTCCTCTCGTTTGAAAGAGCGGGTCAGCAGGCTTGAAATAGCGCCTTTGACTATACGCATTCTCTGTTGGACAGCGTGCGAGCCGCTGGAATCGACGACGAAGAGATAGCGAGTTCCGGTCCTCGGCTTGCGCACTCGTTGGTGCAAATCCTCGACGCGAGGTTGCAGGCCACCGGTTTCACGCAGGGTGTGGCTGAGTGTGGCACGCAAATCAAGTTCGACAGGGAAATCTGCCTGACGATTGCCTATGATTGGACCGCAATCACAGCTATCTGCAGGCGCGCTGCCCCCTCGCGTCGCTGCTGCATTGAGCCGGACGTCGAGGGCAGGGGCCTTGGCTTCTGATGGAGTGAAGATACGTTCGTGGACACGCTGCGGGGCTTGTTGTCCGCCAGCCTCAGATTGTGATTCGGACTTAGTCTGTTGCGGCGGAGTTGGAGTTGGAGTTGGAGTTGGAGGCGGAGGCGGAGGGAGTGAGGAACGTCTGCCCTCTCGCGTCCGGTGAGCGAGGACAAGGGGTAAGACAGCGTCAACATGCTGTACTTCGACGCACGCATCGCCGGTGAGAGCTGCATATGCGATTGCAGCCCGTACGACTGCTAGATCGGCTCGCAAGGATCGAACGTGGTTTTCGCAGATGGTGAAGCTAATGTGTCCCATCATGTCGCAGGAACAGGTGATGCCGCCGAGAGACGCTCTAGCGAAAACAATCTGTGACTGCAAAGCCTGTTGAGCTTGTGACCACTCACTGGCAAATCGAATCGTGTCGCGTTCGAACGCAATTCTTCGCGCCATCACGAGTTGGCGTTCGGCTGGGTCGAGTGGAGCACAAACCGTCACTGCTAATGCGAACCGGTCTAGCAACTGGGGGCGCAGCGAACCCTCTTCCGGGTTCATGCTGCCAAGCAGAACAAACTCGGCTGGATGGGCGGCGCTTAAGCCTTCACGCTCCACCACGTGAACCCCGCTGGCAGCAGCGTCTAACAAGGCGTCGCCCAGGTGTGCAGAAAGAAGATTCACCTCATCCACGTAAAGCACGCCGCCATGGGCCTCGGCGAGCAGTCCCGGCTTCAGGACGGGATCACCCTTCAGCGTGCGCTCCAGATGAAGCCCCCCCAGCAGACGGTCTTCCGTGGCCCCGAGCGGCAGATTGATAAAACGTGCGGGTGCCGGCAACAGGGCAGCCAGGCCGCGCGCGGTGGTTGTCTTCCCCGAGCCTTTGTCGCCGCTCAGCAAAACTCCAAGCCGCCAATCGACAGCAGCCAGTAGCAGCGCGAGCTTCATCTCGCTCTGGCCGACGATTGCGGAGAAGGGATAGGCGGCCGGTCTCACGAAACAGCCCCCCGCTTCTGCTCGCCCTGCGCTTCCAGCAGCATTTCGGCTTCAAGCAGAACGCCGCGCAGTGCGTTGAGAGTCTCTGGTGCGGGAACTTCCCAGAGCTCGCGTTTTGCCGCCTCAAGCAATCGTTCGGCGATCGCATTCAATGCCCATGGGTTTGAAGCACCGAGGAAATCACGCATGTTTCGGTCTAACGCATAGTGCTCCGCAAGACCCTCGTAGATGAAGTCCGGAGCGATCTGCGCCGTGGCGTCGAAACCGAAGATGTAGTCGACCGTTGCGGCAAGTTCCAAACCACCTTTGTAGCCGTGACGTTTTATCGATTCGATCCACTTCGGATTCACCACGCGCGAGCGATATACCCGTAGGGCTTCTTCGCGCAGATCCCGAACCTGCGCCGATTCCGGACGGGAGCTATCGCCGAAATAGGCTTTCGGCTGTGCGCCCGTAAGCGCGCGAATGGAGGCAATCATGCCTCCGTGAAACTGGAAGTAGTCGTCCGAATCGAAAATGTCGTGCTCGCGGTTATCTTGGTTGTGCAACGCAACCTCGATCGATTTGAGCCGCTCGGCGAAGATGGGTTGTGCGTCGACTCCATCGGTACCCTTGCCGTACGCGTAGCCGCCCCAAGCGAGGAACGCTTGGGCAAAGTCATCATCTCTCTGCCAGTTTCCGGTCTCAATGAGCGGCAGAATACCCGCGCCATAAGAACCTGGCTTCGAACCGAAGATGCGATAGCGCGCCTGAGCCTCTGCCTCATGCGTCGGTAGGTCCTTTTTTGCCTGAATATCCGCGAGATAGTGTTTGCGCGGAAAGTTCTGATCGAGCGGTTCATCCAGTTCGATCAACATCGAGATGGCCTGGTCGTACATATCGATCAGGTGCGGAAACGCATCGCGGAAGAAGCCGCTGATGCGCAGCGTCACGTCCACCCGCGGTCGGCCGAGTTGGTCCAGAGGAATCACTTCGATGCCTTCGAGTCGACGCGACTGCGCGTTCCACAAGGGTTTGACGCCGAGTAGCGCAAACGCCTGAGCGATATCGTCGCCGTGGGTCCGCATTTGCGAAGTCCCCCAGACGCTTAGTCCCATCATCTCCGGATACTTGCCCTCTTCCTTGTAAAAGCGAGCGACAGCTTCACGGGCAAGCTGCTGGCCTACTCGCCACGCTGCCTGTGAGGGCAGGGCACGAGGATCGACCGCATAGAAGTTGCGGCCGGTCGGCAGAATGTGTGCCATACCGCGGGTAGGTGCTCCGGCTGGCCCTGCGGGGACATATTTTCCTTCAAGTGCATCGAGCAGGTGCTCGATCTCATCGCCGGACTGTTCAAGTTTCGGCACAAGTTCGTCACAGGCGAAGGTGAGTGCAGCTGCTATCCCCGCCGATTCAAGGCCGAGCACCGCGCGCTGCACTTCGCCGATGACGGTGCTCCGAAAGCCGAGCGTGTCGAGCATCGTGTAAAGGTCGAGTGAGGCGCGGTCGAAAATCTCCAGAGCATCGGCGCGGGTATGGCACGGCTGGCCCAGCAGATCTCGCGAAGGCTCAAGGCGTTCGCCCGGCCTGTTAAGTAGTTCGATCAATTCGAAGCCGAACGCCGTTGCAAGGCTCGCCTGCAGACTCGGTGCGCTGGCGTTTGCCAACCGCGTCAGGGAGCGCAGCATCTCTGGCAGCGGAGGCATCTGCCCGAGGATGTGCAGACCATCGCGAATCTGTGCCATGCCTAATTCGCAGAGATAGCCGTCAAGGTCTTCGATCAGGTGGGCCACCTCGTTGCCGTTCATGGAGGCGAGTTGTGTTGGTATGCCTTCTGGCGTTAGCGTGTCGTCCCACTCGTGGCTGTGATCGCCGCGCTCGCGGGTCATCATCGTCTTCAGGTCCAGGTCGGCCTTCAGGTTTGTGCTCTCAACCAATTGCCATATCTGCTGCTGGAGGTAGGGCAGCTTTACCGGGTCGAGCTTTTCGACGGCATAGTATTCGTTGACCAACTGGTTCAATTCGGCCAGCGGGCCATAGGTCTCCGCCGAGGTCATCGGCGGCGTCAGGTGGTCGACAATCACAGCGTGCGCGCGTCGCTTCGATTGGCTTCCCTCGCCAGGATCGTTGATGATGAACGGATAGACGAGTGGCATGTCGCCGAGTAGAAGGTCCGGAAAACACTCGCCGGAAAGCCCGACGCCCTTGCCAGGTAGCCATTCGAGCGTGCCATGCTTGCCCATGTGGACGATCGCATCTGCGCCCCAGCCGCCTTCCGCTTGGGAAGTTCCGAGCCAGCGATAGAAGGCTGTGTAGTGGTGCGTTGGGGGCAAGTCGGGTGTGTGGTAGATCGCATCAGGGTCGATGCCGTAGCCGCGCGGTGGCTGCAATGCGATCATTGCATTGCCAAGATCCATCGCGGCAAACAGATAATCGCGCTCGTCGGCCCAGGGCTCGTTCTCTTCAATCGAAACGACCTTTCCTGCGATCGTCGGGAGGAGTTTCTTGTCGGTTTTTTTGGCAGGCTTTACGCTGGGGCCGTGGTCCTGTGGCTGGCCCCAGAAATCCTGCATCCGACGCGCCGGACGGGCAGGGAAGACCGAATAAATCTTCCGATAGGCCGCTCGCGAAAACCGCATAGCCCGCGCCGGATCGAGCGGGTAGTTGCTATCGTAAGTTCCGCGCCCAAGCAATTCCTGTATCAGTTCATCGGAGGTCTCAGGTAGCTCGGCGATGGCATAGCGACGTGCCCGCATCGCATGCAATGTCGTGAGCAGGCTGGCGGGAGCATCGAGGCCAACTGCTCCGCCGACCTGTGATGCTTTGGCGGCGGAGTTCGTCAGTACAAAAGCTATGCGGCGGTTGCAGTTCGCCTTACCGCGAAGTCCGGCAAGACGGCTCGCTATTCCAGCGACGCGAGCAGCCCTGTCCTCGTTCACAACATACAGACTCTCCGCACCATTTTTACTGCGTTCCTTAAACGACACCGGCACGGAAATAATGCGTCCATCAAACTCCGGAATCGCGACGTTGACCGCAGTGTCGACCGAATTCAGGCCGCGGCGCGAACCCTCCCAGGCACCTTGCGGCATCTGGCACGCAATTGCCTGAACAACCGGAATGCCAAGTCTTTCGAACGACAACATCGCTTCTCCGGGCTGAGTGACGGAGCCCGTATTGACCTCGCCCAGCGCAAACGACAGCGTCGTAATCAGCACGTTGGCACGGCCTTCAATCAGTTTGAATACCGCCGGACGTCCATCTTCCTTCGCCTTCAGGCTTGAGGTAAAGATGCAGAGCGGATTCACCCCCTTAGCCTCCAGCGCCTGTGCAATCGTATCGATGAACCCCGTATTACCGCTCATTCGGTGAGCGCGGTAGAACAGCAGGGCGACGGTTGGACGCAGAGGGTTGGCCTGCCGCTCCCAGTCCTCTGCTGTGGCAACGTCCCCGCTTTCTTCGGATGGGTTCGACAGATAAATGCCGTGCTCCGGCATCGGAGTGGGCGGCGCATAGCCATAGCCCGTCAGCATCAGGCGATCGGAAAGGAATCGGAACAACTCGGCGAAGTTCTGCACCCCGCCGAGCGCGAGATAACCGCCCGCACTCTGCATAACGTCGGCGGGTACATTAATGGTCTCCGAGAACTCAGAACTGTTCTCTCCGCAACCGCTGACGAGCACCAACGATTGTCCACGCTCGATGCAGGCTGCGCGCAGCCGGTCGAAGCCTGGAATGCAACTAAGTGGTCCGTGGCAGCGCACAATAATCACCCGAGCCTTAGCCATTTCGCCGTTGATCAGCACGTCCAACTGATCTTCGTTGCGCAGTGCATTCAGCGAGAATGCACTCACACGAAGCTCTGCCGGGAGTAGTTCCGAAGCCTTTATAAGCGTGAGCAGATCGGTATCGGCATGCGAGAGCAGCATGATAGCGCCGGTTGCATCTGGAGCAGTCTTGACGAGCGTGGATGCAGCAACGATCTCACTCGGCTTGCGGACGTCCCAGTCATAGTAGTTAAAGACGAATTCACTCAATTCGGCTGGCGGCTGGAGAAAGCGATCGGCAGCCAGCATCGCGTCGATGTAGTCAAAGATCTGACGGACCTGCCAGGGGCTATTCACCGAATGGAACCAGATTGATCTGCCATCGAAGACGAGACTCACGACATTAGCGAGCGCGCAGGGGCCAAGGCAACCACCTTTCGTGAGATGAACGTGATTGCGAATTTTGCGCCCGAGCCACTCCTGCGTATAGACATCAACCGGGACGGCGGCATATCCGCGCTCCGTGATGCCGCAGCAGCAGCCGGTGTAGCAATAGGTCAAATGCGCCCGATGCTGGACGATGTTGAAAGCCCGGCCATCGGCGCGGATGACACGCTGTCGAAAAGAATCGGCCACGCTACACCTCATTCTCTGTCGCGTAGTCGGAACTATTGACGGTAATAGGACGGGTTGATGGTGCCGGGGTCAGGCGCATGGTTTCTGTTCTCCGCAGAAAATTGCTATGTACCCCGGGCAGGTCTCCTGGCTTCGAAGTGGCAACTTGTTGCCTTTGCCGAGCCTCCTCCTTCCCCGGCCTGACGGCCGAGTGGATGTTTGGCGACTCATCTTCGTTTACAGTGGCGGGACCGCACCGGGATTGCACCGGACTTCCCTTTTCAGCCCTTGTGGGCACCTTGGGTCTGAAACAGTTGTACCACGCCGTCGGGTTACTTGGGAGCAGGTTGCTCTAACGGACCGGCGAATGCGCGTTCCGGTCGCGCTCGGTCAACCAACCGAACAGGACCCCAAGCGTGCTCCAAAGCAGCAGCTGCATCTCCCAGGATGCAATCCGGAATTTCCAGAGCAGACTCGCAGGAAAGGTCGGCGGTACTTCATCGATAGCTGGAAGAAATCTCGAGAACACAATCGTTAGTAAGAAGAACAGGAACACTGCCAGCAAGGAGCCATTCCAGACTCCAAATCGCCGAGTCAGCCGACGGGCCAGTTGCAGAGAAAAAATCATGGCCGCCAGGGATAGTGCGATCGCGAGAAAATATGCTGCGGTACGTATTCCTATTGTCTCCGGACTGCCGACAGAAGGTGGACTCGCTGGATATTTGAGAGAAGGGATTAATGCTACGGAGACAAATCCCAGTCCCGCGATCCGTAACGCCAAAGCGCGCGGACTGCAGAAACCGAAGCGGCCCTGGGAGAAGGCGAAGACCAGCCCGAAGATGCCCCCTAGAGCAGAACTGTAAACTACCGAGCCTGTTAGGAGTCCAATGCCTCGCTGAATCCTGCGACTGACCATCTCAGGCTCGGGGCTTTCACCCTTCGCGTGATCCATGCTGGTTTCAAAAGCGATTGCCCTATCGACTTGCGGCTCCCCGGTCCACCGAGCGAAGGCAAAGACAAAAAGGCCGGCCACGAGGCCGACCAACATACCGCGAACAAGCAGGGTACGAGTCATAAGTGCTTGGCTAGTGGCAAGGAAAGCCGAGAAGATGCCGTCCGTCGTGGACAAACTCGTGGACTATTCGGCCATGAATAAGGGATGTGGCTCCCTGTTCTGCACCAACGAAATAGATCAGAAGCAGCATCAGCAAACCGCCGAATAAAGCCCAAGGCAAGAACTCGCGCAGTGGAATAACCGGTATAGATACGGACTGGGGGATCGAGCCAGCGAGAGGCTGAGTCATTAAGGGTGTCTCCTAAGGTATTGCTTGACTCAGAGCGTAGTGAACCACCCGATGTGTGTCAAGACCGCTACATCGGTCGATGGTAGGCTTTCCTGAGGTGACACCTTGAAAGAATCCGATCTGCCAGGACGGATCACGTTTATCAGTCACGCGCCGACCGCGGCTGTGCGGCGATCAGCTTTTCCTCTCGATGAACCTATTGAGCCACGCGAAGTTGAAAAACTTAGGTCGATTGGCTGGGTTCCGCCGCGAGTTCGTCAGGTCTATGCTGGGCCCGAGCAGAGAACAAGACAGACGGCTAACACCTTGGGGTTCGACCCGATCCTCTCCGCGGAACTGAAGGATTTGAACTACTGCTCATGGCGAGGTAAGTCTTTGGACGAAGTTCAGTCCACGGACCCGGACGGCGTCCGTCGATGGCTCACCGATATTGATGCCGCACCGCATGGCGGCGAGTCTATTGCAAACTTCCTCGCCCGCATCAAGCGCTGGCTGGCTGGGCAGCACGGCTCCGGTCACACCCTCGTTGTCACGCATCCCGCAGTGATTCGCGCCGCTGTAGTTCTCACGTTGCAGGCTCCCGCACAATCGTTCTGGCGTATCGATATCCCACCTGTGTCGATCACGGACCTTCGATGGAACGGCGGATTTTGGAGCCTGCGAAGCAGCGGTTGCTCGTTTTCGGGGTATGAAAATTAAAGCCAGACGATATTAGTCTGGTAGATTAGGTAAAGATTCTGGGGTGCCCGCAAGGGCGTAACAGGGAAGCCGGTGTGAGTCCGGCATGGTCCCGCCACTGTGTTCAGGAGACGGATTCTTCGTAAGCCACTCGGTTATTCCGGGGAAGGCGAAGATTCCAGAGCAGCATGAAAGTGTGCTCAGCCTGTCAATCAGGAGACCTACCTCAGATAGAGTTTTGATTCTTGTCCGCGTGGAAACGGAAAGCAATCGCTCATAGGTCTTTTGAGCCTTGTACCTCCTTCCCCGCTTCAGTGAGGTGCACGTGTTCAGGCCGAGGTCGATCTTCCCCGCTATCGCTCAGAAAGCAGGCGCTCCATGAGAGTTGGGGAGCACTTCTGTCCAGGTGTCTTTCATGCGGTCCAGGCGAAAGACGGTCTACTGATTCGCATCAGGGTGCCGGGAGGGTTGATTGAGCCAAATCAACTCAGGGCTGTCGCCGATTTGTCGCATAGCTTTGCTGGCGAAACCATCGAAATCACCTCGCGGGCGAACCTTCAGTTGCGAGCGATTCGGAATCAAGACCTTGACCAGGTCATAGAAAGCATTTCTTTGGCAGGTCTCCTGCCCTCGCCGCAGCATGATCGTGTACGCAATATTGTCACTAGCCCCATTGCGGGGCTCGACACCGAGGAACTTTTTGATCCGCGACCACTGGTTCATGAACTGGATCGACAGTTGCGTGCGGAACCGGCCTTTGCAAATCTCCACCCCAAATTCAGCTTCGCAATCCACGGCGGACCGAGACGGTTCCGCCGCGATCTCGACGATATCTCTCTTGAGGCAGCGAGCTTCGACGATTCACCTCATTTCTACCTCTCTATCGGCGGAACCTCTTCGGGATTTGTGGTGAAACGCGCCAACGCCGTCGAATGTATCTTGGCAGCAGCAAAGATGTGTATTGAACTCGCGCTTGAGTCCGGCGCACCAGTTCGGGCGAAAGCTATAGCAACAATCTCAGGAACACTGGAACATATTACCGGAGCTCTCTCACACTTGTTGATGGCGTCCCCCGTTGAGCCTCCCTCACCCATAGTCAATGAGGCCCTCATTGGTATCTATCCAACGGCTCAAGGTGGCGACAGAAGGAGCATCGTCCCATCTGTTCCACTCGGTAGGCTCACACCGGGACAGGCGCGCTATCTCGCTGACGCGGCGAACGAGTGGGAAGGCGATCTTCGGCTTGCTCCATGGCGTGGTATCGTCCTGGGTTCTATCCCGAAGAGTGCGGTGAACAAGATCGTTGATCACCTCCACACCATAGGATTGTCCTGTGAAGGACGAGACGGTTTTCAAGGAATTGCGGCTTGCGCCGGCAACAATGGGTGCGAGGCGTCGCTAGCCGATGTGCGCGGCGACGCAGCGTCGCTCGCGCGGCGTCTTTTAGGCCACGCTGCGCCTTCCGGATGGACGGTGAACCTTTCCGGATGCGAGAAACAATGCGCCCGACGGCACGGCGCGACCGCCGAACTTGTCGCCGGCCCGTTGGGCTACACCCTCAATATCGAGGGACGTCGTGTGGCGTCCGACTGTTCGCGTGAATTCGCACTCGATGTGGTCGCCGCGCTGCATGAAAATTTGCTGTCCGAGGTCGCTGCCCGATGAACTACGTCAAGGATGGCGCGGCCATCTATCGCGAGTCTTTTTCCATCATCAGAAGAGAGGCTGATCTATCTGCTTTTCAGACCGACCTTGCTCGCGTCGTCGTCCGCATGATCCATGCGTGCGGCATGACGGACCTGCCGCAGGATGTCCAGGCGTCGCCGGATGCCGCCTCGGCGGGCGTCAATGCGCTGCTCGCGGGTGCACCATTGTTTTGCGATGCGACGATGGTGGCGAATGGAATCACGCGTTCCAGGCTCCCACAGAATAACGAGGTCATCTGCACATTGAGCGATGCACGAACCCCGGAACTCGCGGCGAAGCTCCGCACGACTCGCAGTGCCGCCGCGGTCGGGTTATGGCGGGATAGACTCGCTGGCTCGGTTGTTGTTGTCGGGAACGCTCCCACCGCGCTGTTCCATCTACTCGACATGCTTGAGGATGGAGCGGCGCGACCAGCACTTATCATTGGTATTCCTGTTGGATTTGTAGGCGCGGCCGAATCCAAGGCAGCACTTGCCGCCAATCGGCTTGGATTACCCTTCCTGACAGTTCGAGGACGCCGCGGCGGCAGCGCCATTGCCGCGGCAGCAGTCAACGCGCTCGCGAGTGAGGAAGAATGAGCGTAGACGCACGAAGCGGACGTCTCTTCGGAGTCGGTGTCGGTCCCGGCGATCCGGAACTGATTACGGTCAAAGCGCAGCGTGTGCTCAGGCAGGCGCAGGTCGTTGCCTATCCGTGTGCCAGACATGGACAGAGCAACGCTCGTTCGATCGTTTGCGCAGAACTGATTCATGGCCAGATCGAGCTTCCGATGATGTACCCAGTTACGACAGAGCAGACTGACCATCCCGGAGGATACGAGGTGGCGCTGTCGCAGTTCTATGACGAGATGGCCGAACGCATCGCGGACCACCTTGCAGACGGTCGTGATGTGGCCATCCTGTGCGAAGGCGACCCTTTCTTTTACGGGTCGTATATGTATCTTCATGACCGTCTCGCTCATCGCTTTTCCACGCAGGTAATTCCCGGAGTCGCCTCAATCATGGGCGCAGCCGCACAGCTTGGAACTCCACTGGTCCGCAGGGACGCCGAGTTCACGGTGCTACCCGGAACTCTCTCGGAAGACGTATTGATCGCAAAGCTAAGCCAGCAGGGCGCGTTTGCCATCATGAAGCTCGGCCGAAACTTCGCAAAGGTAAAGCGGGCCATCGATACGGCCGGCCTCGCGGACAAAGCACTCTTCATCGAACGAGCAACGATGGCTGCCGAACGCATCATCCCGCTCCGCGAAGTCGACCCGATCCATGTCCCCTACTTTTCGCTCATCCTGATTCCCGATGCAAGTCAGTCCCAGCGGGAAGAAACCATTCGGAGTGCTGGTTGGATCTCCGTGCTCGGTCTTGGCCCGGGCGCTGCTAGTTGGATCACGCCCGAAGCTCAGCAAGCGCTGACCGAGGCGACCGACCTCGTGGGTTATCACACCTATCTCGATCGAATCCCCGTGAGATCCGGTCAGCGCCGCTTCGGCACCGACAACAAGGTTGAGGCGGACCGCGCACGACACGCTCTTTCGCTTGCTGAATTAGGCCGTCGCGTTTGCGTCGTCTCATCTGGAGACCCGGGCATCTTCGCCATGGCGTCGGCTGTTCTGGAATGTGTGGACCAGGGACCGCCAGCCTGGCGCTCGCTGGACATTCGCATCATTCCCGGATTGTCGGCTATGCAGGCAGCTGCTTCGAGAGTGGGAGCTCCTCTAGGGCACGACTTCTGCGTCATCTCGCTTTCCGACCGGCTCAAACCCTGGAAGATCGTGGTGAAGCGACTGGAAGCGGCGGCATCCGCCGACTTCGCGATCGCAATCTACAACCCGATCTCATCGGAACGGCTATGGCAGCTCGCCGAGGCGCGGACGATCATCGCCAAACACCGAGACCCTGAGACGCCTGTTGTCCTTGCACGCAGTATCGGCAGGTCCGACGAACGAACTATTATTACCGATCTTGAGCACTTCGATCCTTCGCTGGCCGATATGCAAACCATCGTCCTCATAGGCTCCTCAACAACTCGGGCGATTGCATTGTCGGACGCCAGGAAGCTCATCTACACTCCCCGGAGCTATGGCAATAGGAGTTATGGCGCATGACTGCCGCTGAGCATTGGTTGTCGATCGTAGGCATCGGCGAAGATGGCTGGGACGGACTGAACGATGAGGCCAAACGAGCGGTCGAGTCCGCTGAGTTGGTCTACGGAGGAGCTCGCCACCTTGCCCTCGTACCAACTGCCGTTTCTTCTGCAACCCGTATCCCTTGGCCTTCTCCGATGACCCCAGCCGTTCAGCAAATCCTCACGGAGTATCGCGGAAAGAAGAGAGTGACTGTGCTCGCCAGTGGCGATCCGATGCTCCATGGTGTGGGAGTACCTCTCACCCGCGACATTGTCGCAACCGAGTTTCGCGTTATTCCGCAGGTTTCCGCTTTCTCTCTCGCCTGTGCGCGACTTGGTTGGCCGATGGCGGAGACAACCCTGATTACGCTTGTCAACCGACCGGTAGAGCAGTTGCTTCGCCATCTCTATCCTGATCAACGCCTTGTAATCTTCTCCAAAGACGGCAGCACGCCGGCGACCGTCGCTCGGCTTCTGACGGAATCTGGTTATGGATCAAGCAAGATTGATGTTTTCGAGAATCTGGGCGGTTCCTCAGAGCGCAGCATCAGGGAACTGGCGGCATGCTGGCTGAACAAGGAGTGCGGCATGCTGAATCTCATGGCAGTACTCTGCGCTCCCGACACGACGGGCAGGCCGCTGTCCCTCGCTCCGGGTTTACCGGACGATACCTTTGATACAGATGGGCAGTTGACCAAGCGGGAGGTTCGCGCGGTGACGCTCGCCCGGCTCGCCCCGCTACCAAACCAAACCCTCTGGGACGTCGGAGCCGGTACCGGATCGATCGGTATCGAGTGGATGCGTGTTCATCCATCGTGCTCCTGCATCGCCTTCGAAGCACGAGAGGACCGGGCAGTTCGAATCCGGGAGAATGCCGCGCGGCTCTGTGTGCCGACCTTGAAGGTCATCCAAGGGACTGCACCCGCCACCTTTGCAAGCCTGCGCCCGCCGGATGCGATCTTCATCGGAGGAGGCGTCGGCAGCGATGAGCTGTTCGACGCTTGCTGGGCGAAGCTTTCCCCCGGTGGTCGTCTGGTTGCAAACGCAGTCACGCTCCAGAGCGAAGCGAGCCTTATCACGCGCCATACACTTTATGGAGGCGATCTGATGCGCATGACGGTTTCCCGAGCCGATCTGATCGGCGGCTTGTATGGATGGCGACCGATGATGCCGATTACTCAGTGGACGGTGACCAAAGCGTGACCGATATGATCCAGCACGAGCGTTTCTCCATCGGAATCGGCTGCTCCTCTCGCGCCTGCAGCGACGATGTCATCCGACTTATCGAAGCATCCGTCGATCAGATACCTTCCGGCACGATGATCGCGACGCTCGACCGTCGCGCTTCGATAGGCGAGATTGTAGCCTCGAAACTGGGGCTTCGTCTCGTGCTCTTCCCGGCCAGCATCCTTGCAAGCGTCGCGGGAGTCACCGCACACTCGCCATTGGCTCTCTCGAAAACAGGAACCGCGAATGTTGCGGAAGCTTCTGCGCTGGTGTCGCTTGGCCCCTCTGCGCGTCTCATCGCACCGCAAACGAAAGGCCGCTTCTGTACCTGTGCCGTCGCGGCGCTTCCCATAACGGTGCGTCCATGATCGTCCACTTCATCGGCGCAGGCCCAGGAGCCGCTGACCTCCTTACCCTGCGGGGCCGGGATCATATCCACAACTCACCGGTTTGTCTCTATGCCGGATCGCTCGTGCCCAAGGAAATACTTGCCCATGCACCACCCGGCGCCCGCATTGTTGATACGGCGGAGATGAACCTTGATGAGATCATCACGGAGATTGCCGAGGCATACGCAAAAGGACTTGATGTCGCTCGCATCCACTCCGGTGATCTTTCCATCTGGAGCACGATGGCAGAACAGATTCGCCGCCTGAAGCTGCTTGGTATTCCTTACGATGTCACTCCGGGTGTTCCTGCATTCGCCGCCGCCGCCGCTGCTCTCAACCAGGAACTCACGCTGCCGAACGTGGCTCAGACACTAATCCTCACTCGCACCTCGACAAGATCCACACCGATGCCTGCCGGAGAAGACCTCGCAACGCTGGGCCGCACCGGCGCGATGCTCGCCATTCATCTCTCCATCATGAACCTCGACCAGGTGTCCTCGCAGTTGTTACCACTCTACGGCGAAGACTGTCCCGTCATCGTCGTCTTCCGGGCCAGTTGGCCCGACGAACGCATCCTGCGCGGCACACTGTCGACCATCCATGGGATGGTCAAGGCATCGGGTATAGATCGCAATGCCCTCATTCTGGTTGGTAGATCTCTCGGCCAGTCGCCCTTCGGTGAGAGCTACCTCTATTCGACGGCGAGGGATCGTACGGATACTTCCAAGGAATAGCTCTATGGACGCAGACAAGGTTATCGAGATGCAATCCGTTACAAATCCAACTCGAAGTCACTCGCCACGAGTTCTGATTCTGGGTGGGACAAGCGAGGCCTCAGAGCTTGCCACGCAATTGGCAGCCAGAGCTGATTTGACGGTAATCTCATCCCTCGCCGGCCGAGTGAGCCGGCCCAGACTACCCGTGGGGATTGTTCGAGTTGGAGGATTCGGTGGGGCTACTGGATTGATCTCTTATTTGATCGATGAAAATATCGAGGTGGTCATCGATGCGACTCATCCCTTCGCCTCGAAGATAAGTGGCAACGCCGAGTTGGCCTGCAAAACCTTAGGCGTTCCGCTCATCGCATTGGAGCGCCCACCGTGGGAGCCAAAGGAGCACGATTGCTGGTGCGCTGTACCTGAAGTACAAGCCGCCGCGTCAATGGTGAACCATAAACGCAACCGAGTGTTTCTCTCGATCGGACGGCAGGAGCTTGGCGCATTTTCCAACTGCGAAGACGCATGGTTTCTGGTACGTGCCATCGATGAGCCGAACGAAAAGTTGCCGGCCAACTCGAAACTGATGCTGAAACGTGGCCCATTTCATCTCAACGATGAACTCCAGATACTTCGCGATGAGTTCATTAGCCTGATAGTGTCCAAAAATAGCGGTGGCACAGCAACATATTCAAAAATCGAGGCTGCGAGAGCCCTCCGGATTCCAGTTGTCATGATCGATCGCCCACGGAAATACAACTCACCGACCTTAGCCCGACCGGATGACGTGCTTCAAAAACTCACAGAATTCCTGTAAATGACGACCCCTGACTGCGCTGTCTATCCCACGGAGAAACGGTACCTATGAGAAAGCTTTATCTGATCGGCATTGGTGCCGGCAATCCGGAATACATCACGGTGCAGGCGATTAAAGCACTGAACGTCGTAGACGTGTTCTTTTTCATGGACAAGGGCGAAGCGAAGCAGGACCTCGTAACCCTTAGAAAAGAAATATGTGAACGATATGTCGAGAATAGGTCCTATCGGGTGGTGGAGGTAGATGATCCTGTCCGCGACCCAACCATATCGGATTACACAACTCGAGTTGAACTCTGGCATCGGCAGCGGGCCTTGGTCTATGAAGAGATGGTCGCAAAGGAACTTGAAGAGGATCAGTGCGGTGCTTTCCTGGTGTGGGGAGACCCATCGCTGTACGACAGTACGCTCAGAATCATCGAACATATAACGGCTCGTGGAAGGCTTTGTTTTGAGTTCGAGGTCATCCCAGGCATTACAAGCATTCAAGCTTTGGCCGCCCGCCACAAAATCACTCTGAATGGGATAGGTGAATCAATCGTCATTACGACAGGTCGCCAACTCTCTGCTGGCCTGAGTGGCGCTGCGGCAAGAACGATTGTGATGTTGGATGGGCAATGCTCTTTCAACAACGTACTCGATGAAGAGCTTGATATTTTCTGGGGCGCTTATCTGGGAATGGGAGAAGAGATCCTCCTATCTGGAAAGCTCAGTGAGATCGCGAGCAGGATTGAAGAAGTTCGCCATGAAAGGCGACAGAGGAACGGGTGGATCATGGACACCTATTTGCTCAGTAAACCAAGCGAGGCAGGCTGAATCATCTCGTGGCACACGATGGTGTCCTACTGAAGCTAATCCCGCTGAATAACTTTGGATTCTGTCCTTACGTGTCGAGCGACATTTCGGACTAAAAAGAGGCGCGAGGCTCGAGAGCCTGAACCAACGCCAAACAGGGATATGCAAACCCCTACCGAACTTAAGAAATGCCAGTCCAATGTGCGCGGCTAGCTTTCGTAGAGGAGCACATTGTTCCCGTGGTGAAAGCAGGACCGCATCCCACTGGCTATCATCATCCCGACCCAACATGGCACCACAACGGCAATGTATGCGTCCACGGATTTGGAAGTTGGAAGCGCGATGCTCAGCTCGCCGAACCCGGCCGCAAGAGCAAATCAATATCTGTTAATGATGAGGAATCAATTCATTTCGCCACGAATCATGATAGCTGCAGCAGCAACAGGTATCGAATGCAACCTTCTGTCGACAAGACCACAATTGTTATCGTGATAGCCTTGTATAAATAAGACGTCTTGGGTGTCCGCAAGGGCATAACAGGGAAGCCGGTGTAAGTCCGGCACGGTCCCGCCACTGTGATCAGGAACGAACTTTCACAAGCCACTCGATGATCGGGGAAGGCGAAAGTTAGAGCTGGCAGTATGAGCTCGCCTGTAAGTCAGGAGACCTACCTAAGATGAGTTTTTTGTGATTCTACCCCGCGAGGAAACGGGGCCGATCGCTCATCTGTGTCCTGAGCCATTCTGCCTCGTCGTCCCTGCGATTTGAGGTGCACGTGCGGTTCTCGAAGTTCAAGGTGTCGTTCCGTTTAGTCCGGCGTGTTCTCGTATCCGTCAGTTTTCTCTTCTGCGTTGCCCTGACAGTCCCACTTTCGGCAGCAACTGGTGGAAGCATCTCGGGCACGGTGACCGACCCGAGCGGTGCGGTTGTTCGTGGAGCAGCTCTCAAACTGGTCAATACAGCCCAGCGGACGAGCTACCAAGCTGTCACAAGCGCTCAAGGTCTCTATTCCTTCCCGAACCTACCGGTCGGGCATTACGATTTGACTATCTCTGCGGACGGGTTCTCCTTGCAACGCAAAGTCAACCTAAACGTGGACACCGACTCGGTTGTTCGTGTGGATACTGTTCTGACGATCGGTTATATATCCGATACGGTGAACGTGACCAGCGAGACGGGGGTTCAGGTTGAGACCGCAGCAACTCATCTTGGGGAGGTCGTCTCCGGTGATCAGATGACGGCACTTCCTCTGAACGGCAGAAGCTACACCGACCTGCTTTCGATCCAGCCTGGGGTTTCACCCGTCTCAACTTTGCTTCCGAACGCTGTCATTATGGCGGGAGTTACAGGTGGCATCTCTCCCTCTGGCGACGAGAACCCGGGCAACGTGTCGATCAACGGCCAGAGGGAATCCTCCAACGGCTTCATGGTGAACGGCGTAGACGTCCAGGAGCACATGAATGGGGGCACCTCAATTGTTCCAGATCTTGACTCCATCGAACAATTCCGTGTCCTGACCAATAACTTCGATCCCGAGTACGGCAACTACAACGGTGGCATGGTCACGGTTGTGACCAAATCGGGTAGCGGTCGGTTTCATGGAAAAGCTTTCGAATTCTTCCGTAATACGGCGCTCGACGCGAGGGGATACTTTGATCCAACGCGTCCGGAGTTTAAGCAAAATCAGTTCGGCGTCGCACTTGGCGGACCGGTGGGCGGTCTTCTCAAGCGAGCGAATCTCTTCTTTTTTTCCGACTATCAGGGAACCCGCAAGACGCAAGGCGTCTCCACAGGTAACATCTCGGTGCCGACCCTTGCCGAACGCTCTGGCAACTTTGCCGACGAGCTTACCGGCAAAGTAAGCGGTCCCTATCTAGCGTCGCTGCTCTCGCAAAAGCTCGGTTACACCGTATCCTCTGGCGAGGCTTACAGCAGCGTCTTTCCAAGTGGGGTTATACCGAAAGCTGCTTGGTCAGCGTCCGGACAGTCTCTGTTGGAGTACATCCCCAAGCCAAACGTAAATGTGACACAGTTCTCGAGCTCAGCCTTCGCGCAGACAAACCGGGATGACAAAGGCTCGTTCCGACTGGACGCCGACACCCGCCTGGGCCGGATCTCGGGATATTACTTCGTGGATGACTACACGCTCGACAACCCCTACCCTGGCGCACAGGGCGGAGCCTCAATCCCCGGCTTTGACGCTCTCACAATCGGCCGCGCTCAACTTTTCTCGTTATCGGATACGAAAGTAGTGGGTGCGAATACGGTGAATGAATTCGACGCGGGATATCTTCGCTATGCGAACGTGGTTGGTCAGCCGAAAGGTGGTCTTGGCGTCTCGCTTGCATCGCAGGGTTTTGCTACCGGAGCGGGAACGTCCGGAATCTTTGTACAGGCCCCACAGTTCGAAGGAGTCGAGAACATAACGTTCCCTACATTCGTCATGGGGGTTCCCATCACGAATGAAACTCAGGTTAACAATACTTTTTACGTCAGCGATGGCTTCTCACGGGTGCTCGGCTCGCATACCCTCAAGGTAGGTGTGCAGTTCCATGAAGATCAGGTCAATGAACATCCGAACGCAACCTTCAACGGAACCTTCAATATCAACGGCACTGAGACCGGCTCCGCTTATGCCGACCTCCTTCTTGGTACTCCCAGCAACTTCACACAATCGTCTGGTCAGCCGTTCTATCTGCGCAATCACTACCTCGGCTTCTTCGGTCAGGATAGCTGGCGCATTAGTAGCAGTCTCACCCTGAACGCAGGGTTACGGTGGGACATCATCGAACCTTGGTCCGAAAAGAACCATCAACTCCAGACCTATATTCCCGGCCGGCAATCGGTTCTCTACCCGGGAGCTCCTCCGGGCTTCGTTGTGGCCGGAGATCCTGGCGTACCGCAGACGCTTGCTCCGACGAGCTTCAAGAACTTCGCGCCTCGCATTGGATTGGCTTATGCACCGCATCTGGAGAACGGGTTCGGAAGACTGCTTTTCGGCGAGTCGGGGAAGAGTAGCATTCGTGCCAGCTACGGTATCTTCTACACTGCCTTCCCCGGTCTCGCTGCTGGCATCATGTATGCAGTTCCTCCTTTCGGCTATAACTATCTCAGCCCCGCCCCTCCACTGCTTGGAACCCCGTTCATTACCGCTGCGACAGGCTTCGATAACGGGCAGCGGTTTCCGTTTCCATTCCCACCCAACAACGTCTCAACGTCCAATCCGGACAATAACGTAGACTGGTCAAATTTCACACCGATTGCGGCGGACCCTTTCTTCTACTATCGCAATCGCGTTCCCTACATCAACAACTACATGCTTTCGATCCAACGAGAGATAACGCGCAACATTGTCTTCACTGCGAGCTATGTTGGAAATCAAGGACATCATCTGCTCACGCTCGTTTCGGCAAATGCAGGCGACCCGACACTTTGCTTATCTCTCTCGGGCTGTGGCCCATTTGGAGAGGACGGAACCTATACCAATGCAAGCGGTCAAACCATTCAAGGAACCCGTATTGGGCAAGGTCCAGCTTATGGCAATAACACCGCAGACAAGTCCATTGCGAACTCCAACTATAACGCCTTGCAAACTATCCTGAAGTACCAGCACGCAGGCTCGTCTTTTCTTCTCAGCTACACGTATTCGAAATCAATCGATCAGGGCTCGAACCTTGGGGAGCAACTCGATCCTATCGATCCACGCCACTCACGAGCGATCTCCGCGTATGACATGAAGCATGACTTCGTAGCCACATACAGCGTTGCGTTGCCCTTCGAAAGGCTATTGCACCATACAAACCGATGGACAAGCGATTGGAGTCTCTCCGGCACAACTCGATTTGCAAGCGGCCTTCCCGTCACACTTTCCGACAACTCCGATAATTCGTTGCTCGGAACGCTGGGAAATGGTGCGAACAACTTTCTCATCGACACGCCGCGATATATCCCTGGAGATTTACAAATCAACAAAAATGGCCGCAACGGGAAGCCGGCATTCAACACCGCGAGCTTCCCCGATGAGATCCTCGGTCAACTAGGGAACGCGAAGCGACGCATCTTCTACGGTCCTGGGATCGACAATTACGATGCCAGTCTGCAAAAGAGCATCCGCATTCACGACTCCAAATCTCTCGATCTTCGGTTCGAGGGTTTCAATGTATTCAATCATGCCCAATTCTTCGGCCCTGCGGCCGTTGATGGACAGAAGCAAGACCCAGCTTTTGGAACCATCGTCAGTGCGGCTGCTCCTCGACTTGTTCAACTGGCTGCAAAATTCGCTTTCTGATTGTTTGTGTCGGAGTTTTTAGCGATTCAGCGCACCTCTTGCCGCGGCGGTCGCTCTCCGATAGAGAAATCAGATAGCGCTGGTCGGCGCAACGCCTGGAATGCCGGTGAGGGTATGCCAAGCGATCACACGCTTATAGCACTCGGCTGGCTACGTGGCCGCTTGACGAACCGGCCAAAGCAAAGATGCGCTAATAGGTTTGATTGGAGAATTGAAAAAGTGACAACCACACCTGCTCTGTCTCGCGCCATTCGGATACCGTTCATTCCAGCAGGGCGGTCACGGGGATCGGCAGCTTACCTCACCGATCTGTTACAGGAGCAATTCAGTCGATTGCCTAATTTTCTTCAGCCACTGAACGCGCCCGGCTGCATCTCACTGTCTGTTCCGCAAAATAGGACTCAGAAGTGGTACCCTCTGCTGCTCGACGCCGCTGAGAAACACGCTATCCCGCGTACGCTGCGGAACTTGGCGGCGCTAAGATGCTTCCGGAGTTGGTTATCCTGGCCAAGAACCCGCAATCGATATTGCAAGCGGTGATGGCGATGGGCTCGACGGGCTCTAAGGAAGCAATTCCGATCCTCCTCGAATTATTGAAGGATCCAGATGTAGGCGTAAGAGACCGCGCAGGTTACAGCCTGAGACTGTTGACCCACCGCACTTCCACCCAGGACTCGAAGAGTAGCGACACACGTGGCAAATACATGCAGTGGAAGAACTGGTGGGCCAGCGAAGGCGCAACCGCTCCCATCTACAAAGACACGGAATGTGGGGAAATGGTTCCGCTGCCATAAATCGCCCTTAGCTAGGATTTGAGAGATTCTCATGTTAATTTTTTCGGACACTGATCCGCCATCGTCTGGGTTTCAGGCGACTTCTTCAGAATCCTTTCATCTCTTCTGTGCAAAATGAAGATGAGGGACTTATGTTAAGAGTTTTGGGACGGAAACATTCGAAGTTTCTGATTTTGCCGATTTTCATAGGCGTGTCAGTTCTCTGTGCTGCAACAGGATTGCAGTCTCAAACGAGCACGGGCAACTGGCATGCAAATGGTGGTCAGCAACAACCGTCAGCGTCCGATCTGGAGACCCCGGTGCGGCAAGCGCCGGACCCCGGAACTATCACTACGAGACAGACCATCAGTCCTGCCGGAGCCCAGAGCGTCTTTGAAAGCCGCGTCTATGCTATTACCTTTGGAAACTCCTCGAAAGAATTATACGCAGCGACAGCAGGCGTGCTTTATAAGCTCGACTGGCAATCGAACAAAGTGCTGGAGAAGTTGAAGACCACTGCGCCTGGACTACAGGGTTTGACCTATGATCCAGCCTCTCAATCGGTCCTCATGACCGTAATTCGGGCGGACAAGAATGTAGAACTGGTCCCGAAGTGGAGCGGAGGCGCTCAGGCAACACCAATTCCGCTCGGACAGAATGAGATTGCGGAGGTTGCGATATCGCCAGCCAATGCATCCGGCACACATTATGGAGTTGTCGCACTGACCTTCAATAATCAGGCCGCAATCCTCGATCTTTCTTCCGGCACGGTCCTCTCAAAGGTAAAAACCGGAGTTGCGCCTTTTGGCGTGATCATAGATGCCAAGAATACGACCGCGTTTGTCAGCAACTGGGGCGGAAGGTTTCCACGTCCAGGCGATTTAACTGGAAAGATGGGGCCTAAGCCCGATGCGGATAGGATGGTCGTCGATGCACGCGGTGTCGCGGCCTCGGGAACGGTCTCTCGAATCGATTTGACGACGGGAAAGGTGGCTGCCGAGATTGAAGTCGGTCTCCATCCGACTTCGCTGGCACTCGATGATTCACGCCACCTTCTCTATGTCACGAACAGCAATTCCGACACGATCTCTGTTATTGACACGGAGAAGAACGCAGTCGTAGACACCATCTCTGTTGAGCCTTTCGTTCACGACGTGGCGGGAATCGCACCCGAGGCACTTACGCTATCAAAGGACGGGAAGCACCTGTATGTCGCCTGCGCTGGTATCAATGCGGTCGCAGTGTTTGGGTTGAATGGCCCCCAAATGAGAATGGAAGGTCTGCTTCCAACCGGCTGGTATCCTGACTCGATCCAACTCAGCCCCGATGGGAAATACCTCGCTGTAGGAACGCTGCTCGGAGTAGGTTCGGGCTGGAAGCGAGCTCCATCGAAACGCTGCCTTACGCTTTCTCCAAGCTGCAGGTATGTTCACAGCAACCGTGCCACAATCCATGTCATCCCCGTTCCTGGGGCATCGGAGCTCCAACGATATTCCGTTGCAGTTGCGGAGAACACCCGCCTACGGCTCAAACGGAAGGGCGCTGCAGAATTGACTGAGAAAACCTCAGCATCGAATCATGCAATGCCCATGCCATTACGTGCTGGTGATCCATCTCCAATCAAGCACATTATCTATGTCATCAAAGAAAACCGTAGTTACGACCAGTTCTTTGGTTCTCTTGGAAAAGGCAACGGCGATCCATCTTTAGAGCAATATTCGGACGATGTCATTCCTAACCATCGGAAGCTGGCCAGAGATTATGTTCTCCTCGATAACTTCTTCGCTACTGGCGGGAACAGCGGCGATGGCCATCAATGGGTCACACAGGCCAACGAAACAGACTATAACTACCTGCCAGGTTACGGCGGGCGCAGCTATGCAGAAGACGGCGATCCCATGGATGGCGCACGTGGAGGCTTCATCTGGAATGCGGCAATCGCAGCAGGGAAGACCTTTATAGATTTTGGAGAATATACGGGGGATGATGCGCGAGAGTTTCCAATTCAGACAAAGGAACGGCTAGGGTTCCTCGAACACTTCAAGAATGATGCGACATACGTTCCCAGTATTCCTAACAAGGCAAATATGGACTCTATGGATCCGTACCTCGTGAAGGATTATCCGCTTTGGTCCTTGGGCGTGCCGGATGTTCTTCGCGCGCGAATCTTCACAAAATACCTGAAGCAGTGGGAAAACCAGAACAGCATGCCGGACCTGGTCATGGTGCAATTGCCAGCAGACCACACAGCAGGTACTCGGCCTGGGTTTTCAACGCCCAAGGCATGTACCGCCGATAACGACTACGCACTGGGCATGCTCGTCGATGAGGTGTCTCATTCGAAGTTCTGGGGATCGACGTTGATTTTGGTCGTAGAGGACGATGCGCAGGATGGTGTGGATCACGTTGATGGACATCGCACAGTTGCCCTGGCAATCAGCCCCTATATCAAGCGAGGCTCTGTCGACTCCACCTTCTATTCACAACCAAGCATGCTCAAAACGATCGAATTGATTCTTGGATTAAAAAACATGTCCCTCTTCGACCTCATCGCGAATGACATGCGAAACAGCTTCCAGGCTCAACCAGATCTAACTCCGTACACTGTCCAGGTACCAAAACAGTCTCTCTATGAAGTCAACCCTTCAATGCAGTCGCTTTCTGGGCAGGCACGAAGAGATGCGGAGGCTTCGCTTCGGATGAACTTTAACCTCCCAGATGCCGCTCCGACAGAGAAACTAAACCGAATCTTGTGGAGAGACGCCAAAGGTTGGAATGCCCCATACCCGAAGGTCACTCATGCTGTCTTTGCGCCTTACTCAAACGACCTGGATGACGATGAGAAAGAAGAGCGGTACAAACAGAGATAAATAGATATCGTGGTCCCAAAAATCGAATTATTTTGCCACTTTATCCGGCATCGATATCGGAGAGTTGTGCATGTGTTGACCAGTGTTGGTCAACACATGCTCGTCCATCCTGGCGGCTCACGCTTCGCCACCAGCAGGCGAACTTGGAGGTTTGCAAGCTCACCGAATGATGCAAGTATGCTTCGGCGCTAGAATCGACTTGTGCGAATCCCTATCATTGCTGCAAACCTCCTCTTGTTGCCGCTATCTCTGGCTCTGACCGGCTGCGGCAAGCCTTCTTTGGATGTGGACCCATCCCTGACAACCATCGGACAGGCAACGCCCGTTCCCGTCCACGTTCAAGATTCCCGCGGCGTCAGCAAGCTGACCGCGACCTTGGCGCAGAACGGCGCCCAGTATCAAGCCTGGCAGACTACTGCCCCTTCCAAAAGCGCGGACACTACATTTAACTTCAATGTGGGCTCCAAGACCACGCCGCAGCTGCGCGATGGCTCCGCCCATCTGATCATTGAAGCCACGTCCGGAGGTCTGTTCCACAGAACCACCCATTGGGAGCGCGAGATTAGCGTGGTTACCCAGCCACCTGTAGTCAGCGCAGACTCCGACCAGCACTACCTGTACCTCGGCATGGCCGATTTGGCCACCATGAACGTCACCGGTTCCTACACCTCCGCAGGCGTCCGCGTTGGTAACCAGACCTTCCGTGCGTGGCCGATGCCCGGCGGCAAACCCGGTCTCTTCTCCCTGTTTGCCTTTGCCTGGAACATGCCTCCCGGTACGATGCCGCTGGCCTACGCGTCGAACGCAGCCGGTAACGACGTGACTATGCCATTGACCGTCGTTTTCCCCAAGAAAGAACAGCCCGTCTATACGCAGCACGAGATCCAGCTCACTGACCAATTCATGCAGAAGGTTTTGGGCGAGCTTGATCCCAACGGCACTGGCGATCCCGTCGAGCGCTTCGTCAAGATCAACACCGAAATGCGCAAGTCCAACAACAAGACTCTGGCCGACCTACGCTTGAAGACTGTCGATCGATTTCTCTGGCATCAACCCTTCACGCGCCAGTCGCACGCCCAGGCCGAGGCCACTTTTGCTGACGTGCGCAGCTATATCTACCATAGCAAGAAGATCGACCAGCAAGTACACCTCGGTTACGATCTCGCCGTCACCCAGCATGTCGGCGTCGAGGCCTCGAATGACGGCCGTGTCGTTTGGGCTGCTCCCATCGGGATCTATGGCAACTGCATTGTGGTCGACCACGGCTACGGTCTGCAGACCATCTACGGCCACTTAAGCCGGATCGACGTACACGAAGGTGATATGGTCAAACGTTCACAGATTATGGGATTGAGCGGCATGACGGGAATGGCAGGAGGCGACCACGTCCACTTCGCGATGCAGCTCGATGGTGTTCAGATCGATCCCAAAGAGTGGTGGGACGAGCACTGGATCCAGGACCACGTCGTCCGCCGTGTCGATCTGCCCGGTTTCGGCAAATAATTACAGACCGAGTCAGGGAATGAATGATATGAGATCCAGAGACCGATCAAGGTCGCTAACGACAAGCAGCCTGTCAGAAGCACCGGTCGATTCCCGCTTCTTATCTCGTATGCGGGGAGGGCTCGCATTGCTAAGGTACTTAGCAGAACTATTGAACTATTTGGAGATGTAGATGCGGAAAACGTTGCTAAAAGGACTACTCCTGGTGCTAGCGGTAGCCACGCATTAATAAGGAGATCGTTCAGTACTTTGAGGTCAACGATGAGCCTTTCGTAGAGGATGCTGGACATGGTTTTGAATGTGTATATTCTGCGCGGTGACCATGAGGTCCCGGAAGCTTCGCTTCAATTGGCGCTTCTAATGAGCGGGGACATGACATTTCTAAGAGCGGCTACAGCACGTGTTGCTGCAAAGCGTAAGTGTCGTCAGCGATGCAAAGCTGAAATGTCATCATAATCGGTCGTAGTCGTCGTGCGGTGGGCGCCGCGATTTTTGCTTTGTAATCGGGCCCGTAAAGCTGTCGGCCTCGCTTCTGATATCCAAGCTTCTCGCTGTTGGTCCTTATCTTCGGTTGATGCTTCACATCCTGCTGCGCCTTGACCACAGCGAGGGCATGGCCGAGGCGTTTGTTCTCGACGACGGCTGTATGGGCTTACCCGCTGGTCCTTGCTGAAGACCCGGTAGGGAAGCGAGTACCCTTTCCATCGAACCTCTAAGGGCCTGTCGGAGAAGTCAAAGATCTCGACGTACTGACCGGCCAGCTTCTCCGATAGTTCACTCCGCTCCAGAATGATCTGCTTGCGATCATAGGCAAGAGTGAGTTGCTGGCCGACATGCCGTTGCTCGCGGTGGCAGAGGATATCGGTGAGTTGACTTGCCTTGACATGGAGTGAGCGGTGCAGGTTCTCTGGCTTCTGAGCAGGCACGGCGAAGCGCTCGTTGAAGTGCTCCAGGAACGTCGGCAGGAAGACGTTGCCAGCTGCCATATCGCAGATGCTAGCTAGTCGCAGGTCCTTGACCAGGCGGTCCTGGAGAGTGCGATTGGCTCGCTCGACCCGTCCCTTGGCTTGGCTGGAGTTCGCGCACAGGATCTCGATGTTCAGTTCTGCTAGGGCATGGCCGAACTGCGTCATGCCCGAGCCTCCCTTCGCGTCCGGCCTGTTCACGCGGAAGACGGTGTGCTTGTCGGAGTAGAAAGCGGGTAGGGCAGCCATGCGTTGTAAGGTAGCCGTCCAGCGCTTCGAAGTAGGAGTCCGTGCTCTCACTGGGCACGAATCGCAACTGCATCAGCTTGCTCGTGGCGTCATCGATGAAGACCAGCAACGTGCAGGGCTCGCCGCGCTGCTCGAACCAGCGATGATCGCTACCATCGATCTGGATCAGTTCGCCGTAGCTCTCGCGCCGCAGTCGAGGCTGGTGGAATGTTCGTCGCTGCGTACGCGACAGCCACAGGCCCTCCGCCATCATCCAGCGTCTCTCGGCCTACTCGAAGCTCGTGCTTGTCCAGCAGTACTTCGGTCGCCAGCGTCGGCCCAAAGTCGGCGTACTTGGTCTTGACCAACTCGACCGCATATTTCCGGATGCCTTCGTTCCTGCTCCGGTTCGACGTCCGGCCTCGAGCTTTATGAATCAGCCCACTACCGCCATCACGCTCGTACCTGGCTAGCAAGCGGTACGCCTGACGCTCGCTAACGGCCAGCACGGCTGCTGCCGCAGCCACGGTGCGCCGTCCCGTCCGCACCTCACTCAACACTTCGATCCGCCTCAGATCGCGTTCGCTCATCGATATCCATCCCATCCTTAGAGCCTGACAGTTCTAATGGGCGGAACCATGACATTTCTAAAGAGCGGCTACAGTTCAACTGTACATAGTGCGACTTATCATACTTATAATCAATAACTTACTTGGCTTAGTGACCAAGCAATCATACCAATCAAATTTAACCTCAGTGCAAGCAGGCGTATATCGCGAAGATCGTAGTCGATCACACGACCGGATGATGCCTGCTTCATGCTATTCAAGAGATCGGGAGGAACGTGAAGCGCCCTTCAGTTCCTCAATGAGCCGCTCGAGCTCCTGATGCATGTGCGGACTGAGTTCCTGGAAAACAAATCCTGCTCCATGGCCGAAGCGCACCATGCGCAAATTAGCCGAGAGCCGCAGCATAACGCCGTTCGCCCGGAAGACCATCTCAACCGGAGCGCCGATCGACATACGAATACGTGCCCTGGTCGAGATGAAACAGCCGGACAGGCTGATGTCCTGAACCCGGCCGCGAAACACCTGCGAGCCCTTCGCGACCAAGACCTCGGCATCGCCTTCAACGGCAAAGCGTTCATGACGCCGCCGCTCCGCTCCGATTGCATTCGTCTGGCCACAGTCCTTAGGACCGAGGTTCAATGGGTTCTCACTAAGCTCGTCCATGCTTCCTCTTCGATGGCGCCCCTCTCCTTCCAGAAGAGAAAAGGACCGCCGAATAGGTTATCGACGGTCCTTCCACATGTCTTGAGCTGCCTTGGAACTCAGACGGTCATCACTTCTTATGTCGCTTTCATGGCCATTCGGGGATGGCCTTTTTATGTTGACATTCTGTATGGTGCTGAGCATTTAACAAATTCATAATAAATGGCTTGACTCATACCCATAGCAATGGGATTCTTGTGCGGGCCAAACCTCCTCAAAATCCTAAGTTGCGAAATGGGGAGTTGCATTATGGCAGCAGCAGCAGCATTCAGCCTCACTGATACACAAACGATCGCCTTGCTTGCGAAGATCCGGCCTTACATCTGTGGAACTCCGGGTCATTGGCATTATGGTCTTCCATCGAGTTCGTTGTTCGCAGCCAGTGTGAGTACTGCGCCCGCACTCACCGACGAGGAACAGCAGATCGTAGATCGAGCTATACACCTATCGAATCAGGCTGCTCAAGTGACTCCCAGCGCAGCGAGCGCTATACCCGTCAACGTCACCCAAGCCGATACCGACGTTCAGTCGAAGGTGACTAATTTCCTTACGGACGTTGTCGATGTAAGCAAAATCGTCGAAGATATCGTGGCCATCCAGAAAGGTGGCAAGGCGCATGTCGACGGTGTGATCCTTGGCTGGCTTGCAGAACTGGACGAAGCAGCAACGCAGGCCTTGATCCACCTGCTTACGTCTGGTGTTCCGAGACTGGCTGGACTGCTCGCTCTATTCACCACTCAAGTGCCGGTGATTGCAGCGATCGCCGGTATTATCGCCATTATTGGTCCGATCATCGGCAACAGCGTGACGTCAACCGATCAAGGTTACGGGCTCGTTATCATGGGAACCCTCTGGTTGGGTATTCATTATGTTGCCCAGTGACTATACATAATCCGCACTCGGGGCTGCTCTGCGGGATTCCAGACTGTCTACTGCTACCCTTCTGCTAGATGTTTGGCCGGGAAATACCGCTAATCTGGGCCGAGGTGAGTTGCAGGGTACCGATGCGATCGGTGGTCGAGTCGTGAACGGCGATGCGGACGCTTTCGTCTCCTCGAACGTTAAGGGCAACGTTGTGGTGAAAGCGTAGGCCGCCCTGGATCATTCCCCGGTACCGGGCCGTGTCAAGAGCGAGGTCAGCGTGGTCGGATCTTGAGTCAACAACCTTTCCTTTGGCGTCGTAGAGCACCGTAGCGAAGTCGATGGAGGCATGCATTTTGCCATCGGGTGCGGCGATGAAGGTAAGGGTGGAGGCGTCTACGACCAAATTTAAGGAATACACCATGTGTGGGCCAGTACCTGCGGCGGATTCACCAATAGTTTTACCCGGAGGCGGCTGCTGGGCAGTCAGCGGTTCCGCAGTGAAAAGGACTTCACTGCTTTGCGGTATAAGCGGGCGCATGGCGCTGGCAAGCGTTGCGCTCGACGCTGAAGGCGCGACCACGCTTGCAGCCGCGTAATAGCCATGGCGAAAAGCCACGTGCAAACTTTTGCCTTTGACTTTAACGTCAATGGAGCGAAAGCTTCCATCAGCTAAAGTTCCGGGTGGTACGTAGGTAAGGGTGTAGTATGAGGAGCCATTTCGCTCAGCCTGGCGGAAGGCACTCACGAGGTCATTGGAATTGAAAGCAGCGCTACCACCCGTTGCTTCTGCCAGGTTCTCCATAGTGGCGTGTTGCTGCAACTGGTCCTGGTTAAAAGTGTCATCCGCAGGCGTGAAAGAGCTGCTGCCAGTAACGCGCCGGATAGCGGCAAGGTTGGTACTGGTGTTGGAATCGACGATCGTTGCGGATGGCGGTGGAACGATCCCGCTGGGATCGATGCGGTAGACAGCAACCCTACTATCCGCAAGGAGGTTGGCGGTCTCCTTAAATTCTTGCTCGAAGCTGGCAAATCCAGCAAAGGGATCTCCGGTGGTTTTGAGGTCCCTCTGGATGGGGGTTGGGAAAGACCCCGAGATCCAGATGAGATTCTTTCGCATACTACCGCCAGCAAGATACCTGAATACGGATGCGGTCCTGCCCGGATTGCTCCCGAAAGTTCGCCGTGACCACCGGGCTTTGTAGGCCTGCGAGCATGGCGGTGATGGCGGGATTAGTGGAGGCTTCAATCATGTTTTCGTAAGCTTGCACCATTGAGTCGGTCTTCCCGCTTTCTTCACGTAGAAGCGGCGAGAACTTGACGCCCTGCTTCAGGACGGCTGCTTTAAGCAGGACTGGATCGGTCGTGAAGTCCTGCAGTAAATGCAGGCTGGCGCCGAGAGCGAAGATCGCCGTTTGCGTGCCGGGCTGCTCTGCATTCACAAATTTGACGAGCTGGTCGCGCATATACTGCTGATCGCGAGGCGGAGTGTTGAGCCAATCGAGCAGCAGGACGTTTGCGGATGCGCCGCGGACCGTAATGGCATTGGTGAAAGTGCCAGACGCCGGGACATGCGGGGGCGTCGTGGAACTGCCGCTATGCTCGTCGAAGCTGTTGATCCGTTGGTCGATTTTACTCTCCCGGATGGTGAAATCGGTTTGAGGGCAGGTCGGTGACGGGATTGCCATAGCTGTCGGTAACGACCACGTCGACGGAAACAAGTCGAGCACCGGTGCGTAAAGTAGGCGCACTTAGTTCTGATTGCCGTTCGTACGACATTGAGGTTTGAGCTGCAAGTGGGATGGTCAAAGAAGCGGAAAGCAAAAAGGCAATGGCACGCATTAGTCGGAAGCTCCCTTGAAAACCTGATCATTCACTGTAATGTTTCCTTGCAGGTGCGCTGCAATCGAGCGTGATTACGAATGGGATCTGCGAGCCAGGCTGCAATTCAATACCAGTTCTAGTCATGGCAGGATGGTGGATGTCACTCGAAATTTCTCGCACGAAGTGACAGTATAAGTGCGCAACTCAAGGGATCGCTTCCAGTCGGAATTAGCGGTCACACCCTCCGGCTGCCGATTCGCCACAGCAATCGTGACTAAACTAGGAACATACATCTCGTCGTTTACTCGCTTACCTTCATACACCAGCGTGTTGAACGATCGGGGAATTAACAGTTGGTGGTTGTAGATGAGATCGTCTCGCGTGACTCCATGCATACTGACGATCGCGTAGTCCTGTTCGTCGATCAGTACGGTGCCTTCAAGCGATTTGGCAATCACTTCGAAAATTGTTCGGGGTTGCCTTCGGCGATCTCCCTTGAAGCGAAAGGAGATCTGGCTGCGGCCATCCCTGACGATACGCTTCTCCTCTGTAAACACATCCGTACGCAAGTACCACGCTGGCCAGCGTTACCGGCGGCACAATCGTTTTCTCTATCCCAACGGATTTCTGCGCATCTTCCTCCAACCTGTTCCGCTCTTTCGCCTTTTCGGCCTCAGACAAATGATGATCGTTGACCGCAAGTAGCCGGTGAACTTCTTTTCCACGAATGTAAAACGAATCGTAATCCTCCGTTATAGCCGCTTTCGACGATGATTCCTTGCTTGGCTGGATCAGAAGATGTGTACGGCACACATACTTCTGCCGCAGATCTGCATAACGATCTCCAGTAATCGTCGCCTGTTTGAGAAAAGCACCTGGTTCTGGGAGCGGCAAATTCGGTAGCCCGTCAAACTGCTTCATCGGATTATTCGAGCTTGCCTGAGCAGGAACAGCCTTCCATGCAGTCGAAAGAAAGAATCCAGTCAGGAGCACAAGCGCAGTAACGGAATATCTTGCTGAAGGAGGCATGATCATTGTCTCGTGTGTTCCTACTAAAAGAATTCCGCCAAATCAAAATCGCTGCGAAGATCCTAGACGCTAAATCCTAGTTGTTTCATTGCCGCACATTCAACTCCATGCCAATCCACTGTCATGGCCGACCCTGACCCCCTCGTATGCGCAACCTCGTCGGCGACCTTCTCTGACCAAGATTGCGTATCGTCATCTGCATCGACGGTTGCCGAGCAGGACGTGATTTGTGCCAGATCTTCGCAAGCTTGGCCCGGATCGCCTGGGCTGTCCTGACCCGTACAGGTCGCTCGCGATAGCCACTCCTGCCTGATCAATACGTGGGGTGCAGCTGCCGTCCCCAGACACAACCCAAGCTTCCCACCGAGGTCTGCACCAGAACAGCGAAGGCGAACGAACAGTCACAACGGCGCGCAGGAGAACACTCTCCACAAAAAAGGTTGGATACATTGACGCAGACTGCTCTCGTCCATCCGCTTTTCTCTTGCAGTCGGGCGACGGACCATACATTGTATGTGTATGGTCCGCCGTGTGAATGCAAGGGAAAAGTTTCGAATGAAGGAAAGTCTGCGTCAATGTATCCGGCCTTTAGGTGGAGAGTTTTCTCCTGGGCTTGATGAGATACGCCGCGTACCTGTCCTTTGAAAACGCCCGGCCTCGTATGGGCCATTTCGGCAAGCAGGTTTCAGGTGCGCCGTTTTGACTGTTCTTTCATCTTCACTTATCCGGTGCAGACCTCGGTGGAGAACTTGATGTTGCTGGTTTCTAAGCTTGCTTATGCCGTCAGTGCCTCGGGTACTGCTCGATAGTCCTGGCCCGTTGAGAGCACTGCCCACGCCATCCGCGCCAGTTTGTGTGCTGTTGCCACGATCAATACGTTTCGTGGCGCGATTCGGTCCCGCTTGGATCGCAATACGACCGCGCGTGCTCCATGAATCAGGATCTTGCGAAGGTAAGAGTTGCCGCGCTTGCTGATTCCATACAGCCTCGCCTTGCCACCGGTCGAATGCTGCTTCGGCAGCAGCCCCATCCAGGCTGCGAACTCTCGTCCCTTGCGGAAGGCTGCGCCGTTACCGATGGAGGCCACGATCGCGGTTGCAACCAGCGGTCCGATACCAGGAATCTGCCGCAGTCTCCGACACGCTTCATCGCTCGAAGCGATCCGTTCCACTTCGTCGTTCATCTGCACGATCTGAAGCTCCAGGTCCTTCCACTCGCTCCACAGCATGGCAACCAGGTTCCGCATCCTCGGGGTGAGGTTCTCGTTGACGTTCTCAAGCACCTCAGGCAGAGCTTCCCTCAGCCGAATCGGGCTCTTGGCGAACACTGTGCCTCGCACCAGCAGAAACGCACGAATCTGGTTGATCAGAGCGGTTCTTCGCGCCATGAGCCGGTCACGCACGCGATGGAGAGCTTGCAGGTCGAGCTGATCATCTGTCTTGATCGGCACGAAGCGCATGTTCTCGCGATCCACGGCCTCAGCAATCGCTTCAGCGTCGATGAAATCGTTCTTGTTCGACTTCACAAACGGCTTCACGAACTGGGCTGGAATCAACTTCACATCATGACCTTGTTCCCGTAAAAGCACGGCCGAGGAAGTGCGACCCCGAACATGCTTCCATCCCGATCAAGCAGGTCTGCATGTTCGCGGTGAAGGCAATCAACTGCTTCTGGGTAAACGTCTTCTTCAGCAGCACCTTGCCGTTATCACCAAGTGCCACCAGGTGAAAGGTCGTCTTGCCAAGGTCAATACCAACCGATCGAATCTGCATGTCGATGATCCTCCTTGAATCTGCCTACAAGATCTTCCGGGGAAGATCAAGCGGCGGACCATATATTGTAGGAAGTAATTCCAAAGCGCCCGCAAACGAGGTTATCGGCAAGTTCGATTGAAGTTGCCGAAATGTATGGTCCGCCGTCTGAATGCAAGGGAAAAGTTTATGGATGAAGGAATGTCTGCGTCAATGTATCCGGCCTTTTGGTGGAGATCAGTCTCCTGGCCATGATGAGATACGCCGCGTACCTGTCCTACAAAACCCCTCGGCTGTGGAAGAGCCTATTGAGCAATCAGGTTTCAGGTGAGGTTCTTCGCGCGATCAAACGATCGCGCACACGATGCAATGCCTGCAGATCCAGCTGGTCGTCTGTTTTGATCGGAACAAATCGCATGTTCTCCCGATCCACAGCCTCAGCAATGGCTTCCGCGTCCAGGAAGTCGTTCTTGTTCGACTTCACGAATGGCTTCACAAACTGGGCCGGGATCAGCTTCACATCGTGGCCTTGTTCTCGTAAAGTACGGCCCAGGAAGTGCGCCCCGGAACAGGCCTCCATCCCGATCAAAGAGGTCTGCATGTTCGCGGTGAAGGTAATCAACTGCTTCTGGGTAAACTTCTTCTTCAGCAGCACCTTGCAGTTATCGCCAAGAGCCACCAGGTGAAAGGTCGTCTTGCCAAGATCAATGCCTACGGAACGAATCTCCATGTCGATGATCCTCCTTCAATCTGCCTATAAGATCCTCATCGCCAGGTTGAGGTTTAAGCGGCGGACCATCTCAGTAACCCCGTTTTCGGGGAAAGCTCTGCGTCAGGTGATAATGACTGCCGAGAAACTGAATGAGCAGTGCTGAAGGCTGGTTAAAAGCATTCTTACCCGTCCGGAAGAATCGCAGTTCGAAGACGCGATCAAACGCTGACGCCGGCCTTTTCAGGCCGTCTACCGGACAGCATAAGCGGTTGATTGGTCACACAAGTTCCCGAAGTGGTTGTTCCAAGCGCCTTCACAACGTTGCGAGCTTGTTGAATCGAAGACCCTTTTGCTTCTCAAGCGTTGTCTGCTTGATAAACACCTCGACATCGGCTGGATTCTGCGCGGCTGTCTCCCGAGCGAACAGACCTTACTTTTTCGGAACGGAAATGGTGATGTTGCGGTAAGCGATGACGCCGTGGTGATCCCCCTGCAGATAGAACGGTCCTGGCTCGGCCTCATTGCTGTCAAGAGCACCTCCGGTCGGGCCAGGAATCTCGATATTGTCGTGGTACATCTTGCCATCGCGCAAAACCGTCACATGTCTGCCGACCAGGGTGACGTCGAAGGTCGTCCATTTTCCGAGACCAAGTTCTGAGCCCTCTGGCGGCGGATAGTAACTGTAGATCGCGCCCATTTCATGCGTCGGGAGCTTGCCGCCTTCGGTGCCCACTTGTAACTCATAGCGACCGCGCAGATAGATGCCGCTGTTACCACCTTCTGGGCAGTTCACTTCAATATGCAATTTGAAATCCTGGAACTTTTCTGTGGTCATGATGTTGGCAGCCCCGTGGGTTCTTTGACCGGGTACTTCGGGATTGTCATTCACCAGCTCGCCATTGCGCGCCACCCATTTGTTGTTCTCGACATTTCCTATCGGCTCCCAACCTTTAAGATCTTTTCCGTCGAAAAGAGGCTTGGGCTTGGTCCACTTCTTCGGCATTGGCCGATCAAGCGAAGGCGCCTTCACGCCAGCAAGTATCGGGCCCCCGGCGTCGCCGTGCTTCTCTATGCCGGTTAGCTTGCCTGAGCTGGGGGACGTGAGCTCCCAGCCAATTGCCGAACCAGAGCCCGCTTCCCCCACAGCCACGATCAGTCTGCCCGACTCCATGTGGGCGCCTGCGATCGGATGCCATGCGCCGCCCCTCGGCTGAACGCGACCTTCAATTTTGCCGCCGTTATCCGTAAGCTCCATCCATTGCGGATAAGGTTTGCCGGTGGCGGGGGTAACAGTCATGTCCCAACGGCCGAGAAACTCTTTGATGTCTTGCGCGGCAACGGTCGAGGCTAGCGCGGTCGCCAGGATAGGTATAAACAAAATCTTCATGGTCACTCGTTTGAGTGTAACGCTCATGCTCATAGCCGGGTTTTTAAATGTTTTGGGGAGATGATTGCTCCCGGGTCCATTATCAATTCGACCTCGAGCGGGATAATGACGAGGCGCTTGGATTCGTCGTCATGACGACTTAGCACACCGACGAAACTCTAGAGGGGCTCTTGAGCTCTTTCGTGACATTGCTTGGCCGGACGACGCCTTCTTGGCCAAGTCGCTGAGCCGTGTCGCCATAGCTATTGCTAACGATCGTTGGAAGACTTCAATGGATAAAGTGCTTGCGGGATGACTGCTTCTTCCAAAAACTGAAGTCGAGGTTCTCGACAAAAGTCGGCATTCGGCAACTTCCGAAAATCCCGTTTCTGAGAATTAGGCACGTACAGATGCTTCCTCATAGAGGAGATCCTGTTTACGATCTCAGCAGCTCCCATGCCGCGTTGGAGTAGACCCTCGTGACCCATAAGGCTCCAACAGCGAACGCACCTCCGAGCACGTAATAGCGGAGTTAGGGAATCGTAAAACTGATTACTCAAAAGTCGGCTTTTCGGCAACTACAACTCGGTTTCCGAAAACCCCGTTTTTCGACAGCGAGGGCCAAGCTCACCGAGATTTCCTACCGGTATGCCGACTTGAACGAAGCCGCTTCGAGAGCGGCGGATGCAGCGCGTGTGGTTGAGCCAGCCTTGATGGCGCTGAGCTAAGTTAGGTGGCAGGGGGTATCTCTCAGCGCATGAAGCGACCTTCGCTGGTGATGGCCGACATCGTTCACGGTGCTGGTGACGACTTCATAAAGCGCAGTCGCCGGTGGATTAGCTGGCAACATCAGAAGGTGTTGCTGACCATCACCCGTTGCCGCACCGCTGCGTTGGGCGGACATCGCGATCAGTGCTCCAGCTGCGGACATTCCGCCATCTCCTACTATTCGTGCCGTAATCGGCATTGCCCCGGATGCCAGGGCAACGCCCGTGTGCGGTGGCTCGAAGCCCGCCAACGCGAGCTGCTCCCCACCCGCTACGTGCATGTCGTCTTCACCCTCCCGCGCGAACTGGCCCCGCTTGCCCTGCACTTTGCTCAATGCAACAGTGGATGCGGGGATAAGCAAGTTTATCTTTTCGTCAAGCTGCGCTGTGTACGGTGCCCCGGAGCAGCTTCCTATCACCGAAACAACGCCACGATTTCCACTCAGTCCGTATGGCCAGACGAAAGCGGCTTTTGAAGATGCTTTGAAAAGTTAATCGGCCGCATACGGTCTCAAATTTGTCGCACTCCGGTACTTCAATGCTGCTCGTGCTGACGAGTCGGGGATGTTGGGGGAATTGCGGTCGCCGGAGACCCATCTCATACCACTTCTCCTAAAGCGGCTTCAGGACACTCTCCAGCAGTCAGCATTTTTGGGAACGACTACGACACTCCCGATAGCACTTGCATCCGCGACTATGTCCACGTTAATGACCTAGCTTCTGCGCACGTCAGCGCCCTGGATCTGTTGATCCACAAAGGGGGAATCTGACGTTTTAATTTGGGGGCCGGATCCGGCTTTTCTGTTTTTAGAGGTCATCTCTGCTCCGGAAGAAGTATCCGCTTTACATGTTCCACGACTCATTCTCCCAAGACGGCCAGGCGATCCGCCGATCCTTATTTGCGACGGAGAGTACGCCAGAAAGAAACTCCATTGGTCTCCTCAACGTGGCTTGATCGAGATACTTAGCACCGCTTGGAAGTGGCAGATAATCAATACAGCGGTCGGTGCTTTACGGCCAACATGCAGACTTCCTTGATCGGGATGGAGGCTTGTTCAGGCGCTCACTTCCTCGGACGTGTTCTGCGAGAAGAGGGTCATAACGTGAAGCTGATCCCCGCCCAGTTAGTGAAGCCGTTTGTGAAGTCGAACAAGAGCGACTTCCTCGATGCCGAGGCGATCGCCGAAGCTGTGGACCGGCAGAACATGCGCTTCGTGCCGATCAAGACCGACGACCAGCTCGACCTCCAGGCTATGCATCGTGTGCGCGATCGGATCGCCTCTTCCGACCCAGCCTGTCAGCGGCTAAGACAGATCCCTGGCATCGGCCCGTTGGTCGCAACCGCGATCGTAGCCGCGATCGGCAACGGCGCAGCCTTCCATAAGGGCCGTGAGTTCGCGTCCTGCCTGGGCCTTGTGCCGAGACAACACTCGACCGACGGTAAGGCAAAAGGCTGTTCGGGATCAGCAAGCGCGGTAATCGCTACCTGCGTAAGATCCTCGTCCATGGCACACGATCCGCCGTTCCCCGCGTCAAGCGAGAACGAGCCCCGTTCGGCGCGTGGCTCGATGCGCTCGAGACCCGAGCGCCGATCAACGTGGTGATCACGGCGGCAGCCAACAGGCTGGCTCGCATCGCCTGGGCCGTTCTATCCAGCGGACAAGATCGCCCAGCTGTGAGCCCCATGGGTGCCTAACTCGACCGCACCACGATGACGATTTAACGCTCTCACCAAGGTCTGCACTGGACAGCTAAGACGAACGAACAGTTTCTCACGGCGTGCTCGCAACCTGCTCCCGAAAATGGTCTTCCATGACCGTCCCGTTTATCAGGAAGAGCACGCAGCGCAACTCATCATGGTCAGGAGAATCTGCTCTCCACTCAAAGGCCGAATACATTTGCGCAGATCTGTCGATCGACCCTTCGCTTTTCCCTTGCAGTCGGGCGGCGGACCATACATTTTACGGGAGTGCTGTCGTGCGATACCCTTCAGGAAATTGGAAAATCCGCCAAGCCGCCAACGTTTCCCATATCGTGCCATCGAGGAGAAGGATGGGCAAAGGCCATATCTCAGGTTGAAAGACGACCCAACGAGGACGTGGGTCTTCAGAAGTCAATTTTCAACATAAATTGGAGTTCGCGTGGAGTACCCGTACCGACGGGATTGTTATTGAAGGATGTTGTGATGACCCCGAAGTTGTTTGGGTTCACGGAATTCCCCGTAGGTGCCACCCAGATGACAGCGGGCGTACCGTAGTGCGCGACGTTGAAGAGGTTGAAGGCTTCTGCTCTAAAGCTGACGCCCATTCTCTCCGTAAGAGAGAATCGCTTTTGCAAGGAGGTATCCATCTGCCATAAGCCAGGCGCGCGCGCGATGTTTCGTCCAGCGTTGCCGTGCGTACCAACTGGGGGAGCTGAGAAGGCAGCGACGTTGAGCCAGTTCCCCGGCGTCTTGTTCGAGGGATAGAGAGGCACTCCTACAACGCGATTAGGCCGTTGGTTCTTGTTCAGCTGATCGGGTAGGTCGGTCGCACTACGGCTCATCGTGACATTCAGAGGAAGACCGGCGCGTGCCGTGCCGATTGCACCAAATTGCCATCCTCCCAAAAGCAGTTCTGTTGTGCGGGACGCGTGCGACAGAAGCGTATGACCGCGACCGATCGGAAGCCGCCAGATTGAGCTCGCTGAGAAGTAGTGGCGCATGTCCTGATCGCTCGAAGAGACCTCACAACGATGGCAGTAGTAATCCTGAGGAATAACTGCTTCACCACCACCCAGGCCACCGTTATCGATGGAGTGGGAATACTGATAATTCGCCGAGATCAGAAGACCGGTATTTATGCTGCGTTGAAGGCTTGTCTGAAACGCATGCGTATGAGCGTCATTTGCAAATCCGCGATAGTCAATTGTCGAATAACCAGCGTATGGACGAAGACCCGTCACTGGATTGACGCCGTTGAGCGTCACATCAGAGAATGCGTGGGTCGTCTTGTTTCCGAAGTAGGCGACCTGCCAGATCGTGTTTCTCGCGATCTCGTTCTGCACCGAAAGGGTCCACTGATTCGATGCAGTGTCACGACGGTTGATCGGCGAACCGGAAGGACTGAAGCTGAAAGACACGGCTCCGAGGTATGGAGCGGTCGGATAGCTCAGTCCTGGCGCCTGCTTTTGCGTGAGCGTGTACTTAGTCGCGAGATTACCGATCGGAGTGCCGAGGTTACCGAACTGGCCGTTTCCATAGTAAATACCGAATCCTGCACGGATAGCTGTCTTGCGCGCGAAGATCTGCGGCTGCCAGGCCAGGCTCAGGCGTGGAGAAAAATCGGCGAGATTTGGCTGGTACCATTGTGTTCCCGCAGGACAGACAACATTCGCGCAGTTGATAGGATCGACGATGATTCCGCGGCCTTGCACTTCGTGATCGACACCGAAGTATTCGTAACGAAGGCCCAAATTCGCCGTGAAGTGCGATGACATCTGAAACTGGTCCATCACATAACCGAAGGACTGCGTCATACGTTGGCCGGTAAGAGGCACAACCCCGGCGTAGCTGTCGGAGTCCATCACGTTGCTGGTGAAGTTCGCGGGGCTGGTGTATGTATAGATCTCATCCGCAACGCTTGGTGAAGCTTTATTCTCCTGGATACGCCGCACGGTAGCACCGAATTTGATTGTGTTCCGACCACGGACGAGGGTCATATCGTCGACGAATGAAAACGAATTGTCGTAGCGCACAGAGCCTGTTGCGTCATCCAGTTTGGTGAAGCCCGTCACAACGACCGAGAACGGTAAGGTGTTCGTCTCACCCTGAGTGAACGCAGCGCGATTGAAGCCAAAACGAGCGTCATTCATCAGGCTCGATGTGATCGTGTTCTGAACACCCAGTACAATATTCGGAGTCTCAACCGTGGTGAAGCCAGAACCCGTAAGATCGGCGGGCGAGACCAGCGAGTAGTGATCTGTGCTGTAGCGCGCGAAGGCGCTCATGCGATCGCTGACGTGATAGTCAACTCGCAGCAGACCCGAGTCCTCGTGGTCAACCTGACGTCCACTTCCATACCACGTCATGACGCTCGGATTGTTAGTCGCAACCGTGCCGATGGGATACTGGGACAGAATGGTGAACAGCGATGGAGACTTTGCCAGTGTGGTTGCCCTGTATGCCGCGCTTGGAACCGAGCCGGTTACAACCTGGTCGAGGACCTGACGCAACGATTCGTAGTTCGCAAAGAAGAAGAGTCTGCTCCGCAGGAGTGGGCCGCCGAGGTTGGCGCCAAAGTTGTTCAGGCGCAGCGGTGGCAGAGAGCCGTTCGACCCCCAAGGCGCAGCATCGAAGACATCGTTGCGGATGAACTCCCACGCAGAACCATGAAAATTATTCGTTCCCGACTTTGAGACCAGCTCGATCTGACCACCGGGTGTGCCGCCCTGGTCCGCTCCATACGCCGTGCTGTTTGCACGAAACTCCGCGATCGCTTCTGTCGAAGGCTGCAGCCGGATTGCTACCTTCTGAAACTGGTGATTGATACCAGAGTTATCCACGCCGTCCAGATGCCAGGAGTTGTCCTCCGCCGAAAGTCCGGCAAAGCGAACCTGATCCTGCGTTCCGGTGCCGGAATCGATGGCACCGGGGACAAGCGCGACCAGGCTGACGTAGTTACGACCGTTCAGCGGAAGGTCCTGCGCCTGGCTTCCGTGCACGACTCCTCCAATCTCGGCGGAGGACGTGGAGAGACCTGAGTCTGCAGCTGTCACTTCCACCTGCGACGTTACGCTCTCGAGCGCCAGCTGAATCGCCACCGTTCGAGTTTGGCCTGCATCAAAGGTCAGGTTTTCCAGTTCCCTCTTCGCAAATCCATTGGCGCTGAACCGCGCCACATACGTTCCTACCGGGAGGGAAGCAATGGTGAAGACACCCTCGTGGTTGGTCTTGCTGATGCGATCCTGCGCTGTGGCCAGCGAATGAACCTCCACGTCAGCGCCGGCGATACGTGCGCCGGCGCCGTCGGTGACTGTGCCCGTCAGAGTGCCTCGATCTGTCTGCCCGAAGGCAGAGAACACGCACAAGAGTGGGAGTAAAAATATGGCGAGCTTTTTCACGGTCAACTCCTTGAGCACGGTTGGGTTTGTTACTTGTAGAGGGCGTCTCGACTTGGGATCTGGCGCTGAATCTCATCACGAATCTCTTCGCCGATCTTGAGTGCCTTCTCCGGACTGTTCGCGTTCTTGAAAGGCACTTCCATCACCACAAAGCCCTGACCGATGTCACGGCCTTTTGCGTCAGACAGAGGCAGGAAGAGATCATAGATACCATCCTTGTCGATGCGTTCGGCTGCCGGTTTGGCCTCCGATACCTTCTTCATGTCCTTGTCCGAAGATTTCTTGCCGACCTTTGCCGGTGTGTCGCTGCCAATGATGGCGTTGTCGCCGGCTGCGGGCGGCGTGGCATGCAAGCCGAGCTTCACAATCTCGGGATGCTTCTCCTTTGTTTCAACAGTCAGACGCTGTGCCATCGGCGCGCTGACACGAATGTAATTTGCCGGAAGAGGTGTGGGATGTTCCTGTGCTGCGGTGAATAGCGGTGCCGTCAACAGACTGGCAGCGACGAAGGTACGAAAGAGTATGCGAGTATTCATGCGAAGATCTCCTTAGTGGTGGTTTGGTCCTGGGTACGAACTACGGGTTGACTCGATAGACAAGAAGGCCCGCGTCGTCGATCGAGGTCTTCGGGTGGACAACATAAAGCTGCTTCAGCTGCGGAACGAGAAGGGCCGTTTTGCCACCGTTCGTGGGGATGTCCGTGAGCTTGGTGTAGTGGTCCTTGCTGTCCTGGTGAAAGATGGAGAGGCCCTGCGAACCGGCGATATAAATCCTCTTCATCTGCGCGTCCCACGCCATGCCGTCGGCGATGTTCACGCTCGGTTGCTTGTCCATGACCTTGCCTGTCGTCGTATCGAAGACATACAGCATGCCAGGCTTGCGGCCAACGACAAAGAGACGATGGTTTACAGCGTCGATTGACATGGCCGTATTCAGATTCAGATCCGGGGTCGTCCACGAATCAACGACTTTCGCGTCCTTCAGATCGACGACGCCGATTTGCTTCTTGTCGCGAATGTTGACATACAGCTTGTCGCTCGCTTCGTCGATGGCAATCGCTTCGAGGTTGATGCCTTCCACGCGAATCTTGCCAACGATCTTGTGAGTATCGACATTGACCTCCGCGATCTCGGAGTAAGGCAGGTTGGCGGATTTGCCCCCATTACCAATAAACAGGATCCGGCGCTTCACATCGAAGTAGCCGACGTCCGGCGAATCAGTCTTACCCGTAACCGATCCATCAATCAGTGGAATCCGGTCTGTCTGGTGAAAGTCTGCGGCGGAAAAGAACAGGCAGGATGAGTCACCGCCGTCCGCAACGACGAGCTCATCTTTCTCAGGTACGTAGGCAAGGGTGTGCGGCGTCTTCACCCCGTTGATGCTCTGCAGGTGCTTGCCAGTGCTCGCTTGAAAGACTTCGATGGTATGGTTCTCTTCGGCAGCGATGAACAGGTGATCCCGCTTCAGATCGATTGCAAG
Organism: Edaphobacter modestus; assembly: GCF_004217555.1. Classification (GTDB taxonomy): domain Bacteria; phylum Acidobacteriota; class Terriglobia; order Terriglobales; family Acidobacteriaceae; genus Edaphobacter; species Edaphobacter modestus. The sequence continues at coordinate 1,779,855 of NZ_SHKW01000001.1, read as the reverse complement.
GAAATCAAAATCGCCTTCAATGCCGGGCAGAGGTGTCGATCTATGCAGCGTAACCGGGGAGCTCTGTGCATTCGCGGAAACAGGCGCATCGCACGACGCAAGCCCTGCCAACATGCTGCCGAGTACTACTGTAAACAACTTCTTCGTTTTCATAATCCCCTTATCTGGTCTGGTTGAATATGCTTTGTGAAATGAATTCTTTACTTGAGGCTGGAGGCGGTCTTTTTCAGGAACGGATCAGCCACCTCGGGCAGAATGTGGCCCACGGTACCGCTCGGAGCCTGGATACGAAGGATTGCCGCGAGAGTTGGAGCAACGTCGCTGATGCCGACCGTCTCGCTGTAAACGCCCGGGGCTACTCCGCCGCCCCAGAAGAGAAGCGGAACATGGCTGTCATAGTCGTAAGGAGAACCATGTGATGTTCCTTCTTTACCGAAAAGGTAGTAGGGCTTGAGAACAACCAGAACATCCGGTCCGCGCTGCGGGTAGAAGGCACGCGCGATATACTCATCAATCTGCGAATGGGCTCCTTCGTGCTTCATCAATTGCGTGCGGGTATAAGAACGAGCGACATAAGGAAGCTTCATCACCGTCGCGGCGACTTCATCCTCGACAGCGCTGTGCTTCAGCTTCTTCGATTCGATGAGTTCGTCGTCGAGATAGAATCCGGACTCCTGAGTTGCAATGACCCACTTGCCTTCGCCGAACTTTTTCTCAAGGGCGGACTCCACGGTATTGATATATGCCGCTTTGTCGGGACGGCCACCAGGCATCTTTCGCTGCTGGTTCACTTCAGGTACGGGAGCGACACCGTGATCGGCGGTGAGAATGACAAGGACGTTCTCCCTGCCCCCTGCCTGTTTCACTACGGCATCCAGAAGCTTTCCAATTGTGCGATCGGTGCGTACCGACATGTCCTCGACCTCAGGCGCATCGGGTCCAACTGCATGGCCGAGGTGGTCGTTTGCCGAAAAGCTGATCGTGAGAATGTCCGTCTGATCATGCTTGCCAAGCTTCTCATTGCTCATTACGCGCTCGGCTAATTCTTCGAGCATGTCATTGGCAAACGGGGTCTCCTCCCACTGTGAGAAGTAAGCTTTTCCGACGGTCGACGGGAGCTTCATCAGGGGCTTATCCGATGGAGAGGAGCCTGTGCCGAGTGCGTACCAGCTTGCACCGAGCGACTTGAGGGCAAGCTTCTCGCTGTTGAACTGCTTGATCCAGTCGGGCAACTGTTGCTGGTACCACGTGCTGCTGACAGCAGCGCCCGATGTGTTATCGATCCAATACGCAGCATCTGCCATCCGGCCTGCCGGTAGAATGGCCGCACGATCCTTCATCGAAATACCGATCACCTTTGAGGTGTTACGGTCGGCAATCTTTAGTTCATCGCCTACCGTGCTCACTATCAGGTTGTGAGGAGAAGAACCTTCCTTCTCTCCGTCCACACCCAGTAGTTTCGTCTCGGCGTCCTCAACAGAGGTGATTACCTTACCTGATTTGCGGTCATACCATTCGTTCCCGATGATGCCACTTGTCGCTGGCACAGAACCGCTCAGGTATGTGGCATGTCCCGTTGCGGTGACAGTTGGATAGTGATCCTGATGCGCATCCACGTAGACTGCGCCCTCGGACAGCATCTTCAACAGACCCGCTTGGTATCGTGCGCGGAAACGTGTGGTGTAGTCGAACCGGAACTGATCGACAGCGATCGCGACTATGAGCTTTGGCCTGTGGGCAGCGGGCACTAATGCGTCCGCGGCAACCGCCTGAGGCACAGTCTGGAGAGAGGCAATTAGAACTACAACAGCAATAGTCTTCATGGACGACCGATTCTCCTCACCTCATCGCAAGGGAGTGTCGGACGCGGACGAAACTCCGCATGACTCGTTGCGATCAGGAATGATCCGATTCAAACTGACCTTCCTGAGACGAAACTGAGAGAATGCGTTGAGTAACCTACTATTCACGGAATCACAGTTGAATGTTCACATTTCTCGTGCTCAATCAACCTATGAACGTTCTTGTCATAGAAGATGACAAAAGAATCGCCGGGGTTCTGCAGCAGAGCTTAACCGAAGACGGACATAATGTCTTTCTCTCGCACCGCGGCGACGAGGGCATAGATCTCATCAACCACGAACACTTCGACCTGGTGGTGCTCGACGTCATGCTCCCGGCCATCGATGGCTTTACTATCCTGACCAAGGTTCGCGCCAAGCGCTTGTCAATTCCGATTCTGCTGCTGACGGCTCGCGGTGACATGTCTGACATGGTTCGTGGTCTTGACCTTGGAGCAGATGACTATCTCACGAAGCCGTTCCAGCTCGACAACTTGCTAGCCAGGGTGCGGGCCGTAGGCCGCCGCAGCCATAACGCTTCTGACAACAAGATCGCGGTCGGCTCTCTTATCCTCGACCAGGCGGAGCAGATCCTGCGTAAGGACGGGGTGGAGGTCCCTCTCACCCGGAAGGAATTCCTGATTCTCGATCTATTGATGCGCCGGATGAGCAAAGTTGTGACGCGTGATCAAATGATCGCAGCTGGCTGGGGATTCGACGCAGAGGTCAGCGACAACTCAATTGACTTTTACATATCAAGCCTGCGCTCCAAGATCGACATGAAAGGACAGCCCAGTCTGATACGCACAATGCGTTCGATCGGGTATTGCTTCTCGCCAAACAGTGCTTCCCAATCACCGATCGCTTAGAGTACGGATATGCCTGTGGTATGTAACGCTGACCATAGCGTGCATGGGTACGCTTGGAGCGTTCTCTTTCTTTTACCTGCGGCGAGCTCTCGCCAGTTCGCGGGAGCATACGCTGCAACGGCGTGTCGATCGACTGACTCATTTCGTCAATGATGCCCCCCAGTCCACCACGACGGTCCCGCTACCCGTTCTGATTCATCAATTCAGTACCGTTATCCCCGAAAGTGACCTACTGCGCATAAGCAGTCTCGACGGTCGCAGCATCTACCCGTACAAAGGGGATATCAAAGATTTCTCCTGGCCCGCTGAGCGGTGTGACCTTCCATGCTTCAGCATGGTTAAGATTGAAACGAAGCACATGCGTCTCATTCAGCAAGTAATCACACTTCGCGGCGAAAAGGTTCGCGTTACCCTCGCCGGCCAGGTCGATGAACACTATGACATTCTGCGAATGGTACGCAATTCCTACCTTGTCAGCATCCCGCTACTGCTTGTCATTTCAGTCATTGGGGGACTGCTCCTGGCGAATCGCACTCTGGAGCCCATCGACCGCATGACGCGGGCAGCGCAAACCATCAGTATTCGCGATCTTCGAAAGAGATTACCCGTCCCGCCCACCGGAGACGAAGTCCAGCGCTTTGCGGTGGCCTGGAACGAGCTGTTGGCTCGACTGGAAACCGCGGTAGAGAGTCTGACACAGTTTACGGCTGACATCTCACACGATTTGCGGACGACACTCACGGTCATGCTTGCGACTGCGCAGATATCTATGAAGCGAGAGAGAACGCCTAGCGAGTATCAGAAGGCGCTGCAAACAATCATGTTGGAGTGCGAAGCAACGACTCAATTGCTTGACGATTTACTAGCAGCCTCGCGTGCTGACGTAGAGCAAGAGAATATACAGCTATGCCGCGTGCCGCTCTCCGAGGTCGTAGAAGAAACCTGCACACATCTTCAAGCGCGTGCCGAGGTGAAACAGCAGTCTGTCGGAATCGGCGTGGAGGCGGATCGCTGGGTGGAAGGCAATCTTTCGCTCCTGCGCCGTCTGGTAACTATCCTGGTCGACAATGCGATTAAGTACACGCCTCCTAGCGGGGAGATCAGCGTGTTGCTCTACTCCGAGCAAACGAACGCCACCCTGGAAATAACGGATACTGGAATTGGTATTGCGGCACACGATATCGATAAGATTTTCAATCGGTTCTATCGTGCTGATACTTCACGAAATAGAGACCAAGGAGGGGCCGGCCTCGGTCTCTCCATCGCAAAGTGGATCGTCGACGCGCATCGCGGCACGATCTCCGCGAAGTCCGATCCGATGAATGGAACCAGCTTTCTCGTTACGCTTCCCCTCTTGGCTCCCGAAGCGGAAGAGACGCTATGACTGAACATCGTCTAGAGATTGGCTTCCGACTCACGAGGTATCGCTGTGAATGAGACGAACAATGCGGATAGAGGTGACCAAGCGAGCCATGCCATTTGGAACTCCGATAAAGCTGAAGGTTTATCAAAATCCCTGGGAGGTGGAGATACGCCACTATCACCCTACACGGTCGACACGTCTGTTAATGCCACATCGTGACGTTGCGAGGTAAGAAGGTAGTACACCACCGGCGTCACAATGAGGCTCAGCAGAATAGAAATGAGAAGTCCTCCGATGACGGCGATCGCGAGGGGCTGCAGCATCTGCGATCCTGCGCCCAGGGCAAAAGCGAGCGGCAGCATTCCGCAGATTGCCGCAGTTGCGGTCATCAGAATAGGTCGCAGTCGTCGTTGCGCGGCATGAAGCATTGCGTCCATCGCCGAGGTGCCTTCCTTTCGATATTGTTCATCGGCATCGAGTAGAAGAATTCCGTTCTTCGCGACAATCCCTATCACCATGATGAGGCCCATGAACGATGCGACATCAAACGTCGTACCGGTAATTAAGAGTGCAAAAACCACGCCTGCCACTGAAAGGATGGAAGAGGTCAGGATCGCTAGCGGCGCCGAGAAATTCCGGAATTCGATCAGGAGTACTCCAAAGACGAGAGCAAGGGAGATGAGCAGCACCTGAAGAAGCTGATGGAAGGATTGCTGCTGCTCCTGGTAAGTGCCTCCGTATTCGACACGAACTGTAGGTGGCAGGTGCATGGCGCTTACGGTTCGTTGCACCTTTGCGATTGCAGTTCCTAGGTCAGAACCTTCGAGCTGTGCCGTAACGACGACCATCCGTTGAAGGTTCTCGCGGCGAATCTCGTTCTGTGGCGGGAGCTGCATAACCTGGGCAAGGGAACCTAGCGTTGCCAACTTTCCCGTTACACTATTGAAGACTGTGTTTTCGATGGTGTCGAGTGATAGCCTCGTCTCATCCCCCAAGCGTACGCGCACTGTATACGGGCGGCCATTCGCAATAAGCGGAACCATTGTGGTGACTCCATCAAGAATGGACGTAGCATCTTCGGCCACTTCCTGCGGTGTGAAGCCCATGCGACCGGCAACGGTAGGATTCACCTGGAAGCTGGTGGCCGGGCCACTAATGGTGTTCTCGATGCCATTTTCCACGCTAACGACGCCGGGAATCTTGCTGATCGCATCTCCAACACGCGGCGCAATGTTTGTGAGAAGCTCCGAGTCGGTTGCAAAGAGCTTAATCTGAATGGGCTCAGGCGCATTGGAGAGATCGTTGATCATGTCCTGAAGTACCTGCACGAACTCAACGTCCATCTGCGGCTCTGTCTTCTTGATCTCGGATCGGGCCTCCGCAATGATCTCGTCGATGTCGCGGCTACGGTTTTTCCGGAGCTTCACCGTCATATCGCCGGTGTTAGCTTCAGTTACGGCAGCGAGCCCCATCTGGAGACCGGTACGGCGTGACGTGCTTTCCACTTCAGTAATGGAATGGAGGATCTTGTCGACATGCTCGAGGACTCGGTTCGTTTCGGTGAGAGAGCTGCCTGCCGGCATGATGTAGTCCAGGATGAATCCGCCTTCATCCATAGATGGCAGAAGATCGGAACCCAAGGCCTGATAGCCAACGCATGTGCCGACCACAAGAAGCCCGCAAAGGCCAAGCAGTATGAAGGGCCGCGACAAGGCCCAGGATAAGGTCCGCTGATGCCAACGAAGAACAGTGGTCATCGCGCGGCCGTATTCATCATGGCGCGCAGGATGGGACGAACGATCTCGGAGAAGCACGAGGCTTAATGCGGGTGTCCAGGTAACTGCGAGCATCAGGGAGGTGAGCAATGCGACGGTCATGGTAATGGCCAGTGCGCGGAAGAAGCTTCCGGTAACACCCGTAACCGAGATCAGAGGTAGAAAGACCACAACGGGGGTTATGGTTGAGCCGACGAGTGGTACAGCGATCTCGCGTAGAGCTACCCGCGCTGCTTCCGCACGTGACTCGCCGCTGTCTCGGTGCAGGACGATGTTCTCTACGACAACGATGGCGTCGTCGATCACCAGACCAATGGCTGCGGCCAACCCACCGAGTGTCATAAGGTTGAAGCTCTCACCCAATACCCAGAGAGCAAGCACCGTGATCGCTACGGTCACAGGGATTACAAGACCTGCCACCAAGGAAGAGGTCCAGTCGCCCAGGAAGAGAAAGAGGATTATGCATGCTAAGCCCAGACCGATCAGGATGGCATCGCGGACACTGCGAATGCTCTCACGCACTAACTCGGACTGGTCATAATAAGGCTTAAGTTGAACACCTGCGGGCAGATTTCTTTTGAGTTGTTCGATCTGGACCGCCACGGCGTCCGCGACTGCGACCGTATTACTCGCCGGCTGGCGAGTGATGTTGAGAAGAACAGCGGATTTATTGTCCGCCGTAACTGTGGTGTAGACGGGTAAGACTCCTGGCTGTACCGTCGCCACATCAGAGACACGAACCGCGCTTCCACTCGCGGTGGTCTTTACGACTAGCCCTCCAAGATCATGGGCATCGTGGGCTTGAGCTCCAACAAGACCTAGGATCAGCTGATGATTCGCCTCATACAAGCCGGGCGAATCAATGATGTTCGAGGCCTGCACCGCATTTACCATGTCCAAGATGGTGACACCGGCCGTTTGCATCCTCGCCATGTTCGGGACGATGTGGTACTCAGGTACCTTGCCACCCTGGATTGTTACCGTGCTGACTCCTTGAACACGGTTAATCGGAGGTTTCAGCTGGTACGTAGCAATCTCCCATAGTTGTGTCTGGGAAAGACGGTCGGAGGTGAGGCTGTAGCCCAGGATTGGAAAGGTTGCAAAGGTCAGGCGATTCGTCGTTATCGACGCGGTAGCTGGCAGTGTCTGGCGCGCCTTGCTCAACGCCGCATCGACAAGTTGCAGCGTATGGAACATGTCAACATTCCAGTCAAAGAACAGGCTGACTTCAGCTGAGCCTCGACTGGTTGTTGACCGTACGGTTGCGAGTCCGGGAACCGAGTTGACCGCGTCTTCGATGGGCTTAGTTACCGTGATCTGCATCTGTTCCACAGGCATCACGCCATTATCGATACCAATAACCACGCGAGGGAAGTTGGTGTCGGGAAAGACGGAGATCGGAACGCGTTGCGCCGTGAAAATGCCGGCGATAGAAAGGACAATCAGAAAAAAGAATATCGGGCCGCGAAAGCGAACAAGCCAATAGGGGGTAGCCGGAGCAACAGTTAGCTGGTTCATTATTTCTCGTCTCCCATTGCGTCTGTTTTCCCCACGGCGACCTTAGTCCCTTCGTCAAGGCCATATTCGCCTTTTGTGATGACGGTCTCAGTGCCATTCAACCCCTGTGTCACCTGTACGTCCTCGCCATCATTGATTCCGAGTTGGACGTTTACCTTGTGGGCTGTGCCAGCTGCGTTCACGACCATGACGGACTTCGACCCGTCCTCCGCGGTGAGAATGGAGGAGATTGGAACCTTGACTGCTTTGGGAACGGTTCGTCCGATGATCGCGACACGGACTGGTGTGCCTGCCTTGTACTTGCTGGTGCTGTTGTCGATCTTTAGCCAGACCTCAACGGTCGTGCTTCCAGGATCGAGAGCCGGGCTGATCAAAGTCACCTTGCCTGAGACAGGCTCCTCAACACCCGGAACAGTGATGGCAGCCTTGTCTCCGAGGTTGAGGCGTTGGGCAACGATCTGCGATAGATGGACCTTCGCGAGCAGAGAGGAGGTGTCCAACACTGTAACCAGCGGGGTTCCTGTGTTGGCTGTCTCCCCTGCAAATAGCGGGCGTTCCGTGACGATCCCGTCGATAGGGCTATGGATCTCAGAGTATGAGACCTGCGCTTCTGCTACTTCATATTTCCCCTTGGCGGAAGACAGCTGGCCCTGAGCGAGTTGGAGGGATGCACTCCGGCTCACACTCTTCAACGAGTAGAGATGATTTCTGGAGGTATCGTAAGCCGCCTGTGCCTGTGCAAGCGCCGCTATAGCCGTGTCGTAGTCTCGCCCGGCAATCGCTCCCTCCTTAAAGAGCTTTTTGCGAGAAGCTACGATCTCTTCTTGAAGATGCAGCTGTGCTCCGGCTTGTGCCACGTCCAGTTCCGCCTTGGCATAGTCTTCCGGTACCTGCGCTTTCGTCTGCATGTCGTAGGTGGCCTGGGCGGCAGTGAACTGGCCCTTGTTGTCGAGAGCCTGTGCCGACAGGTCGCGATTCTCGAGTATGGCAAGAAGCTGACCGGCCTTTACCTTCGAGCCGCGTTGAACGTAGAAGTTGCGCACCGGCGCTGTAATCTTGGGTGAGATGGCGGCCTGTGCCAATGCCGACAGACTGGCATCAGCCACGATGTGCTCCGAGATGTCGCCAACTTCAGGATGTTCCGCCTCGACCGTAACGACCGACTGCGCGGTATCATCCGTGGCCTTTTTGCAGGCAGTCAGGCCGATGGAGCACAGCAGAGCTCCGTTCAAGATGAGGCCAAATGGGATCGATCGAGCGTTATCGTTGAATCTCATAGTTCAAAGGCTTCCTATTAGAACCTGGAGTGCCGCCAAGGCGGTTTCGAAACGAGTAAGCCCATCGGCTTGAGAGGTCTGTGCGGTAAGATAGGCGTTTTGAGCGTCGACGACCTCGAGCGCCGTCGCCTCGCCGGCGGTATAGCGGAGCTTGGTGAGGCGGAGGCTCTCATTTGCTGTGCGAACACTTTGGTCAAGGAGATCGAGCTGATCGCGCGCGGTAGCAGCCTCGGCGTAACTCTCTTCGAGTGTGGCGATGAGGCGACGCTGCGCTGCAGTCAAGGTAACCTTCGCAGCATCTCTGCGAATCTCACTCTGCTTTACCCTCTTCTGGGTCGAGAACCAGTCCCACATTGGAATATCGAGAGTGCCGCTTACGGAATAGCCGAGATTTTTCACTTGGTCAGGCCCGCGCTTGGCGAACTGCGGGGCATCGATTCCGTAGGTGAAGTTCAATGCAAGATCCGGGAGGTAGGCTAATTTCGCAGACTTCACTCCAGCATTCGTCGCACTCAGATCGGCAAGCGCACTGCGAATCTCTGGGTTGTTGGCCGAGGCAAGTCGATCGACCTCATCCCGTGTGGGAAGCGCTGGCGGTGCGCCAGGGGAATCCGTGGTGTACACCGTTCGTGGGTCAGGAAAGAGCAGCACCGCTAACTCGAGACGCGATTTATTGGCGATGATGATTGCGTCGGCGAGATCACGCTGCTTTTGCTGCTGCTGGAGCTCAGCTTTGACGACATCAGCGTGAGCAATCTCGCGAGCTGCCTCTCGTTTCTGAGTCAAATCAGTGAAGTCCCGCGCCTCTTGGAATGCCTCCTGCTGAACCTTTCGCTTCTCCTCAGCTGTTGCGACCGTATAGTAGAGGGCGACGACAGTAGATACAAGGCCCCGTCGTGCAATCTCCAGTTCGGCATTGGCACGAGCAGAGTTCGCTCCTACGACCTGTGCATCGGCAAGTTGTTTTAGCCCAATCGTCTCATTGATTGATGCCTGACTGGTGTACTCATGGATGGCGTTATTCGCGATAAATATCGGTGACGCCTGAGCACCAACCTGGCCGCCCTGGTTCGTCTGACCGTTGGGTTGGGTATAGAGCATTTGATTGTGGTACGTGACGGAAGGAAGCAGCGCGGCTTTGGCAAGATAGCTGTCAATCTTCGTGGACCTTTGCGCTGCAAGTGCCGCTGCGAAGATCGGTTCGTTGGTCTGTGCTTGCTGAATTGCTTCGGTCAATGACACATGATGCGGCGGATCGCTTTGTTGTGCGACAACAAACGACGAACTCCCCAATGTCAGCGCGATTACGGCGACGGTTTCACTTAAGGAAAATATCCCTTCAGCCATCTTTGTAGCCTAAGAGGTCAACCTTAAGCCTTACTGAAATGTCTCGCGTATTTTTCGAATAGCGAGGCTCATCCGAAGATGAGCCTCCGAGCAGTGAACTTACAAGACCTCAGGGTTGAACGACGATTACCTGAAAGCTGTCTGGTACCACAGCTGCCCGAGGATGGGGTACAGCATGCGAGGAGGCAGGCGCGGGTTCATACTCTGCTGCCCCAATAAAGATGCGCCCCGTCGTGGCATCAAAAGCCATTGTCTTAGCCCCCTTAGCCGTTGGAAGACTGGTTGCCGTAGGGAAAGTCGGCTTGGTCGTATCGATGACGCTAAGAGTACCGTCGCCACCATTCGATGAGAAAGCCAGACCCCGCTTCGCATCGAAGGCGGCCGCATCCGGCGAGTCCCCGATGGTTGCCAGGCTGAGGAGTTCACCGGTTCCATAGTCTACGATAGCCATCTTATTTCCGTCGCACACTGAGAAGAGACGATGTTTGGCGTGATCGATCGCCATTCCCGACGGTGCCTCACATCCCTTCAGAGACCATGTCGCGACCATCTTCTGTGAGGCTGCATTGAGCTTCACGATCACATTTTTGTCTTCTATGTTGACGAAGACGGAGCCGTGGCCGTCAACTTGGGGAAACTCTGGTTTACCGGGGAGCGGGATAGTCGCAATGACCTGGTTCGAGGCAGTATCAAGCACCGTGACATTGCTGCTCTTGCCATTGAATGCCCAGACGGTCTTCGTTGTCGGTTCGAACGCAATGCCGTCAGGGTTGGTACCGGCTGGTACGGTCTTGAGAACAGATAATGTCTTTCTATCGAAGATGCCGATAGCATTGCCTGCTCCATCGCTGATGTAGCCAACGCGACCATTGGGATCGAGTGCAATACCGTGGGTGCTCTTAAATCCCGTTACCGCGCCAAGGACTTTGCCCGTCGTCGTGTCGATGACCTCGACGCGAGCATTATGCGCAATGTAAAGGCGATGGGCGGCATCGTCGGAGAGCAGGTAATCCCATCCTCCCTGGCCACCAACCCTCCAATGCTCGGAGACGTGATAGTGCTGTGCCGCGGCGGTTGCCACACTGGCGCAGAGTAGAGCAAGGCCAATCATCCCTTTACGGAGACGCATAGATCAGAACTCCTAACGATAGGCTCGACATTGCTGTCGGAGTCTGAAGTATGGAGGGCGGAGCCTTAAGCCAACCTGAATATGCGCTGCCCAAACAAGATTATTCTCAGAAATGAAACCTTGTCCGATTAGTTCTCCGACGGATCTTCTGGATCAGAGGACCTTGTAGCCACCGGCAAAGTGATCGTCACAATAGCTCCTCCGTCAGCATGATTCTCTATTTCGATCGTTCCGTTGGCTCGATCACAGATAGCTTTGCATATCGATAGGCCCAAACCGGTTCCACCGCTCTTACGGCTGCGAGACGGGTCTCCACGATAGAAGGGGTCAAACAGAAACGGACGATCGTCCTCATGAATTCCTCGGCCGTGATCACGGACCGTGATCTTAACCGTGTGTCCAACCTTTGCGGACACGATTTGAAGCTCGGACCGCGGCGCACTGTGCTGGATGGCATTGATCAGAATGTTCGAACCCAAAAGGACTGCGTCATCGCGCCCAATAGGGACGCTTTCTCCCGCTTCAAGCTTAGTTTTGATGCTGATGTTCTTTACTTCTGCGAATGCAGAACTTTGCGACAGTGTGTCCAGCAGGACATCGTCTATCCGGCAGGAATGAAACTCCGATGGCTGACCTTGATCAAGACGGGCCAGGGTGAGCATTTTCTGGACAGTCTGTTCCAGTCGACCGATATCGCGGACCCCAATCGCGATACCTTTCTCGTACTCCCCTACGCTGCGTTGTTTCATCGCGATGACTTGAAACGATGATTTGATGATCGCGATATCCGTCTTAAGCTCGTGGGCCGCATCGTTAGTCATCTGCCGCTGTTGCTCAAAGGCTCGATGTAGTCGAGTGATGGTCCTCTCGATTGCCGAGGCTAGGGGACTGAGCTCCGTAAACTCCTTTGCGCTAGGAGGACTGTTGAATTGCCAATTATTTGAGTTGATCTTGTCGGCTTCGTTAGCCAGCTCACGGATCGGCAGCAGAGAATTGCGTATGAGCCAGGAGAGAAAAACGGCTGTGATGCCAAGAAGGGCAATGGTCGCGATAGCAAAAAAGCGAATAGCCTCAATGATCTCGTGCCACACCCGTCCTTCGGGTTGTCCGCAAACAACAGTGATGTGATGGCGTACGCCTCGAGTATATCCAGGGTCTACGAGCCGATCTCCACTCATGGAGAAGAATCGATAGGTATGACCGTCGATGGGGACATCCTTAAATTCACCCGGCGCTAGGTAGACGGGCGGATCAGGGCCTCCTGCTCCGAGGACTCTCCCATGTTCGTCTGTGACACGAAACGTAGATCTCTTTGGGATATCAAGATTGTGAAGGTCCAGAATGACGCTTCCATCGCTACCTTCTCCTTCCTGCACGGCACCTAGCAGCGCGTTCGATGTGGCCCGCAAGTTGGCGTCAAATGTCTCAAATTGGACATGCCGCTCGTGAATTGTCACGGCCCCAATCAGTATAATTCCTGCCAAGAGTTCCAAAGCTAATACCGAAACCGTCAGCCGCCTGGTGATCGATGTGGTCTTTTCCACTAGCCTGGGTCCTTTCGCACCCGATATCCACGATGCCGGATAGTCTCAATTACAGGACTGGTTTCGGTGTGGCCCAATTTTCTACGCAGGTTCGATAGATGCGCCTCAATGACATTGGAATGGTGCTCCCAGTCGTAGTCATAGAGGTGTTCCAGGAGCTCCCGCTTCGACACGATCGCCATCGGTCGATAGCCTAGATACTCAATGACGCGATACTCCGTTGGGGAAAGATCGATCAACATTCCGCCTCGCGACACGGTTTGGTGAACCGTGTCGATTTGAATGTCTAAAAACTTCAGCAAGGGAGCTGATGCTCCCTTGGAGCGACGGATGAGTGCCTTGACTCGAGCGATCAACTCCCCAAGATCAAATGGCTTCGCAAGATAGTCATCGGCACCCGTGTTGAGAAGTTGGACAAGGGTTTGTTTCCCCTCAACTGCAGTCAAGATGAGCACCGGCGTATGAATGTTGTTCTGTCGGAGGATACGAAGAACGCTTTGGCCATCGCGGCCTGGGAGCATTAGGTCAAGTATGATGGTGTCAAAAAGACCTTGTTTGGCATAAGACAGGCCTTCATCTCCATCGGCTGCATGATCGACAGCAAAGCCTGAGTCGCGTAGAGCGATGATGATGTTCTCTGCTAGTCGCAGTTCGTCTTCGATTAGGAGTAACCGCATCAGTTGCCGATTGTCGCACTTTCAACCTTAATCATTCCTGAACGAAATCGATAATTTGCTCGGCAGGATAAGATATCTCGCTAGCATTGGGCTCACGGTGCATTCGCAAGCGGGCGCTAAACGACATCGAAATCTCGGAAGCAGCTTAGATTGCGGAAGATATAGGCGTGCCGGAGCGTGTTAGGACGTTTTGGTTTGTCGGCGTAGTTCTGTAGCAGGATGGCGAAGAACAGGCCCAGGACAGAGGCTACGAAGACTGGCCACTTGGAGTCGCGGAAGTGGTCTACCAGGACGCCTGCGACCGGTGGGCTGACGAGGCATGCAGCTCCCAATCCGGGGAAGAGGATGCCGAGGAGCTCGCCCAATACTTCGATGCCGAAGGTAGAGGCAGTCACGGCTGGCGACGTTGTTGCGATCCCGCCATAGCCAACTCCCATGAGGAGGGCAAAGATCACAAGTGCGGTGTAGGAGTCTGCCGCCAACCATACTCCAAAGCTGATCAGCAGGATCAGATAGGAAGCCTGATACATCCTCATCAAACCGAATCTCGGCGCCAGAGCGCCAAGACCGAGACGGCCTGCGACGCTGGAGGCGCCGATGTAGCCTACGAGCCCGGCTCCTGCTACCCAACTGGCGCCGATGTCTCCTGCATAAGCGGGAAGAAAGACGAACGAGGCGTAGATGGCAATTTCGGAAAAGAAGAGGGAAGTGTACTGGCCCAGGATAGCCTTCATAGCCAATACCGACTATCCTTTCATGTGGTCACATGGAACACCCGCGGTCTGAGTTATGTCCTTATCTCGAAGAGTCCAGCGGACTCTAAAGGAAATTGCGACAAATGTCATGAAGGAGCTTCCGAGAACCACAATAGCGAGATCCTCAGCCTTGAAGGTTAGGCTGCGACAAGCCGGAAGCGATTTAGACTTCGATCCTTCGTCAACTTCTCACACAGCCGGATGTTTGGAAAGTAACTTATTCCGCCTGAAGTTCGTCTTCTGTAAGCTGTGAGTCAGCAAGCGCAGAAGATGTTTCCAGATGAGGGTGATTACGCCGCTTGGCGACCATCGCCAGCGATAGGCCTTCCTCTTCTATCAGGTGAAGATGTTTGCTGCTGCCCACACGCTGCGCGAGATAAATTCCGGCGTGCCCTGAAAATAAATAGCTGGCCACGCATGCAACTGCGGCATACGTGCCTGCCTCGGCGCCGAACAATTCCATCGCCATCAGGGTCGACGAGATAGGCGTATTGGCTGCGCCGGCAAAAACCGCAACGAATCCCATTCCCGCAAGAAGGGACGGTGGCAGGGGAAGCACATACGAGAGGGCGTTGCCGAGAGTGGCACCGATAAAGAACAGCGGTGTTACTTCACCGCCTTTAAAACCTGCTCCCAGCGTCACCGCTGTAAAGAGAAACTTGGCGGCGAAATCGTAAGGGGCTTGTCGCCCATGGAAAGCCGCAACAATAGTAGGGATGCCGAGCCCGATATACTTCGTCGTGCCGAGAGTAAATACGGCAACTGCGACCAGGATGCCGCCGATAAAGGGCCGCAGAGGAGGCCAGGCGACATGCTTCTTAAAACGATGATGGATCGCGTGAGTTGTTTTGGCGAATCCCTTGCCCACCAGGCCAAACACGGCCCCGGCTATTGCAGCGATAAAAATCTTTCTTACATCGAAAATTGGGATATCCGTGATTCGATAGATCGTGTGGTGAACACCCCATGCGCTGGTGGTGAGATCACCGATGAAGGCAGCTATGAAGCACGGTGCAATCGCGCTATAGCTGATCACACCAAAGGCCAGAACTTCCATTCCAAAAATCGCTCCCGCCAGCGGCGTTCCGAATACGGAGGCGAAACCGGCACTGATGCCGGCCATCAACAAGATGCGACGCTCGTGGGGATTCATGCGAAATGGCTTCGCCAACTGATCAGCGAGCGAAGCTCCTGTTTGTATGGCTGTTCCTTCTCGCCCTGCCGAACCGCCAAACAGGTGAGTGAGGAAAGTTCCCATCAGGATGAGTGGCGTCATCCGCACCGGAATGGTTTGCTTTGGATCATGAATCTCATCGAGAATCAGGTTGTTTCCTGCCTCAACCGAGGTTCCAAAGCTCCGATAGAGAACGCCGACCAGAAGGCCAGCCAGGGGAAGCAGCGAGATCAACCATTTATGGCTCTCGCGCACATCGGTAGCAACCACCAGGGACCACAGCAGAAGAGCTGAGGCCGAGCCGCCCAGAATACCCGCGAGTACCCCAACGGGGGTCCAGCGCACAAGGTAACGCAGTATGCTTACGAATTCGGATTGAGAGAAAGGACGTGATTTAAGCAAAATAACTCCTACCTTTGAGTAGGAGTCATCAGCAGCGATGTTCTGCGTGCAGTTACGGCGAACCCCATCGCCATAGCTTTTAACCAATACGCTAGCAGCTTCAGAAGCTGCGGGTCAACCTGCGCAAGCCCTAAATCTTTTCCAATCGGCCATCTGAAGGCCAATCTTCGCCGATTTCGTTTGCTAAATATTCTGCTTGCCCAGTTCCTCCGCCAGGTGTTCTGACGCTCGCATGGACGACGCGAGAATCGTCATCGTAGGATTCTGCCATCCCGCGCTCGTGAAGCTTGCGTTTCGCGGATAAGAATGCCTCGGCTACTGGTTACATTCAGTGCATAGCCGCGGAGGAAAGCTGCCCATCAGATCCTTAGTCCCTTTGCCTTTGCACGCTTCTGGACCAGAACACGTCAAGCCGGCGCCGTAGATTTGATCCATCAAAAAGTGCCCATAACACCGCTCGAATTGCCAAGTTTCGAGTTGAGAAGAAGACGGGTGCTCTTCAGGGTTCCGGCGCCAGAACGATGACTCGTACTTTGACGTTCATCTCGCGGTGAGTGAGCCGATCTCAAAGCGACAGCCATTCGGCAGGCCTGTACTTTTATCGACGGTCAACTCGCCCACGACAGCATTTGCATGCACCTCCTTTCGATCGGCTCTCTACGATCCAACGAAATAGATTCTGCGTCCATCCTCTCAGCTGTCGTGAGCTCGTGTTGCCATCATGCTTGTTCAGACTCACCTACTCCGCGGTCTTGTTTTTGGGCTTGCATCCGCACGATTCGCGAATCGTCAACGTAACGGGAAGAACCGTCCTGACACTGGAAGTTTTGAACTCACCGTTAATTCTCTGCAAAAGCTGACGAACCGAAACGTTGCCGAGCTCCGACGCGGGTTGACGGACTGCAGTGACGGAGGGAGTGATCAGTGTAAAAAAATCAACATCGTCAAAACCCACGAGGGCGACATCCGTTCCCATCTGAATCCCTAAATCCCTAAGTGCCTCGATCACCCATATCGTTGACGCATTGTTTGCGGTAAACAGCGCGTCCGGACGAGATCGTCCAGCAAAGAGTTTCGACAGTGCGGCCTTCGCGGAGAGCTGGTTCGATAAATTCAATTCTTTAAGGTACGGTACTTTGGCGCGCCGCATGGATTCTTTGTATCCAGCGATACGCTCCTTGATCGTCAGCAGGTGGGAGTTCGCAGCGACGCAGGCGATCTTTCTGTGTCCATGCTGAAGAAGATGCTCTACTGCCATGCGCGCTCCGGATCGATTCTCGACCTGCACCGAATCACTTGTGGCAACCTCCATTGGGCGATCGATGGTGACGATTGGGGTCGATCCTGTGACGATGGTCTTCAGGTAGGCGTTTCTACTGTCAGATGGGACAAGCAGGATGCCATCCACGGGATGATGCGTCATCATCTCTACCTGTGCAGCTTCAATCAGAGGATCCTCATCGGAGGCGGCCAGCCACACCAGATAATCATTTGCCCGGGCGGTGTCCTGTACCGCATGGCTTACGACCGAGAAGAATGTATCAGAGATATCGGGAACGATCAGCCCGATCGAGCGCGAGAGTTTGCCCGTCAACATTCGGGCTGCATGATTCGGCCGATAGTCGAGGCGTCGAATCGCCTCCCGAACCTTTTTGGCCGTCTCCTCCGCGACGTAAGGATGGCCGTTGATCGTACGAGACACGGTCATGGGCCCAACTCCGGCAGCCTTGGCCACATCCTGGAGTGTCGCCCGCCTTTTAAGAACAGAACTGCGCACTTAATTCTTCCTTTATGAGAGGGCTACCATGTGTTGAAACTTCGGCGAAGTCTCGATTCACAGTAAATTTAGCAGCTCCTGTATTGACAACCCTATGCTAAGGCGCGTAAACATTTGTGCGCTGTGATAGCGCAATCATAATTACATTTTACTGATTCGTTTTCGAGGAGGCTGAAGTGAAAAATAATAGGCATTTTGCCCGAAGGCTGTTGCTCGTTCTGATTTGCTTGTATACAACCGGGATTTTGCTCCACGCTCAAGATACGTCGTCTCTTACCGGCACCGTTGCAGATTTATCCGGTGCCCTGGTACCGAAGGCGAACATCACGCTTCATAACGAAGCAACGCGCGCAGAGATTCACGCGGTCACCAACGAAGGCGGCAGCTACACTATCACCAATCTCACGCCTGGACGTTACTCGATGCGTGTCGAGGCGGCGGGCTTCCAGTCGACGGACCTCAGCGCAATCCAAATTGACCCGAACATCGGCCGCCGCGTCGACGTCACGATGAAGGTTGGCGACACAACCACCTCCATTACCGTCGAGGCCAACGCAAACGTCGTGCAGACCGAGAGCGGCGCTGTCGGGCAGCTTATCTCTCAGGAGCAGGTCAAGAACATCCAGCTCAACGGACGCAATCCGCTTTACCTCGCCCAGATCGAACCTGGCGTCGTACGTGGCCAGTCGATGGCTGCCTTCTCTTTCGGTCTCGACAACGGCATCAACGTAAACGGTGCGCGCTCGCAGGAGAGCCTGATCACGTTCGACGGCGCACCCATGGTGCGTACGCGTTCCAACGGCACCAGCGTCGGCGTCGCCGACGTCGACTCCACCTCGCAGGTGCAGGTGCTCACCACGAGCTACGGCGCTGAGTATGGCCGAACCTCCGGCGGCCAGATCCGCATGGTTCCCAAGAGCGGTACCAGCGAGTTCCACGGCAGCGCCTTTGAGTACTTCCGCAATAACGTGCTCAATGCCAACACCTGGCAGCGCAACTTCAACGGCCAGTCGCGCGCCGCATTCCGCTTCAATCAGTTTGGCTGGAATCTGAACGGCCCCGTCTTCTTCCCCGGCTTCAACAAGAACCACGACAAGCTCTTCTTCCTCGTTGGCCAGGAGTGGATCAAGTACAACCACGACGACCCCGCGCAGCAGAAGGTTCCCACTGCGCTCATGCGTCAGGGCAACTTCAGCGAACTGCTTGGCCCCAATATCTTCTACAGCCAGCCCGTGCAGCTAGTGAACCCGAACACCGGCGTGGCCTATGCAAACAACATCATTCCTCAGTCCCAGCTCAGCCCGAACGGCGTCGGCCTGCTGAATGCTTATCCGAGTGAGAACAGCCCGAACAACGCCAACGGAAACTGGATCGACTCGGCGCTCTACACCGAGAGTCAGCGCAAAGACAGTGTCGTCGTCGACTATGTGCCGACTGACAAGCACCACATCCGCTTCAGCCTGTTGAACTACAACTACAACGACTACGAGCCTCACTTCGGCAACTTCAACACTAACCCGCGCATCTTCAAACGGCCCAACCAGATCGGCGTTGTGCACTGGACCTATACCATCAGTCCCACCTTGGTGAACGATGCCTACGTCTCCGGCGCAGCCGATCACGTCACCATCGACATCGACACATCGTCGGGACTTTCCGACCGCACCAGGTACGGCATCAATTACCCCTATCTCTTCGGATCGGCCGGCAAGGTCGTTCCTGATAAAATTCCGACGATACAGCTCCAGAACTTCGGTACGCTCGATGGCGGTCCTTACCCGTCCCGCTCCGGCGGTATCGTCTATGACTTCGGCGACACGGTGACCAAGGTCTGGGGCAACCACACGTTGAAGTTCGGCGGACTGTGGGAGTATGCCGGCGAGAACAACTACGACCAGATCAGCGTCGACAACACGCGCCCTGGCACCACCAACAACCAGAACGGACTCTTCGTCTTCACCGACGCCCGTGGCGGAAGCGGCACAAATCCCGTTCCTACTTCGAATGTCGCCGCTGCCAACGCCGCGCTGGGCCTCTTCGATACCTATGGCGAAATCGGCACACGTTCCTACACTCTGTTCCGCGGTAACATGTTCGAGGGCTTCGCTCAGGACCAGTGGCGTGTCAACTCCAAGCTCGTCCTGGAGCTCGGTCTCCGCTACTCCTTCATGGAGAACTACCACGCTCTCTGGGGTAATCAGGCCTTCTTCAATCCCAGTGTGTGGACCGCCAGCCAGGCGCCAACCGTCAACCCGACGACCGGCTTCATCACCGGTGGCGATCCTTACAACGGTGTCGTGATCCCCGGCAGCGGCTTCCCCAGCTCAGCCCAGGGACACGTGCCGGACGCCATCCTCGCCAACGGCTATGCCCGTCTCTTCCGCGGCTTCGATTCAAACTACTCGCCGACGGTGAAGACCAACATCCAGCCGCGCGTGGGCTTTGCCTACCAGGTCAATCCCGGAACGGTCATCCGCGCCGGCTTTGGACGATACATTCAGCGCCTCGGCATCAGCGATACCGTGCATGTCGGCGGCAACGCTCCATTCCAGCCCGCTGCGACGGTGACGCGCGGAAGTGTCGACAACCCAGGTGGTGTCGGCGTCAACCAGGCCCCTCTGGGGTTCTACTCGCATGCCTACGACTATCCCAACCCCGAGGCCTGGGGTTGGAACATGACCGTCGAGCATGAGTTCACCAACTTCGCTGTCTTCACCCTCAGCTACGTCGGCCGCCGCGGTCTTCACCAGGAGCAGTTGATTAACCGCAACCAGCTCCAGCCCGGGACCGCCACTGACCCGGCAAACAGAGGCGTCAATCCCGACGCTCTGCGTCCCTTCCGGGGCTTCTCGATTATCAACGAGGCGCGGAACGACGGCAGCTCCAATTACCACTCGCTGCAGGCCAACGTGAAGCGGCGCCTCACCAAGGGCACCCTCTTCGGTGTGGCCTACACCTGGTCCAAGAACCTCGACTTCGGCTCCGCCACCGGAACCAGCCAGCCGAACGCCTACAGCAATCGCAACTTCTACGGTCCCAGCGACTTCGATACCCGCCACGTGCTGGTCATCAACTACGTCTGGGATATCAAGTACGGAAACACCATGAGCAACGTCTTCGCTCGGGGCTTATTGAGCGACTGGCAGTTCTCCGGAATCATCCAGGGGCAGTCTGGCCGTCCGCAGACCGTCTCGCAGAACAACGACCGTGCCGGCGTAGGACCCGGATCGGGTAACCAGCTGTGGGTCGCCTCGCAGAATCCGACTCTCCCTCACGGGTTTGCCGGTGGCAAGACCACCGACCAGTGGTTTCAGACCAGTGTCTTCGCACCGGCGGCTCTGGGTACGTTTGCTCCGCGCGGTATGCGTGGCTTGATCTACGGTCCCGGCTTCATGAGCGCTTCGGCGGCACTGCAGAAGGCCTTCCACATCATCCCCAACCATGAGAACCATCAACTGGTCTTCAAGGCCGAGAGTTTCAACTACCTCAATCACCCCAACCTCGACAACCCGGACGTGAACCCGACCAGTGGCACCTTTGGTCGCGTCAACGGCAAGGGCACCACGTACGCTTCAGAACGGCAGTACCAGTTCAGCCTTCGCTACGCCTTCTAGGTGTGCGCGATTTCTCTGGATGGTCGATCCCAGGGGGAAAGCACCATCGACTCATCCAGAGCCATGACTAACCAAACCAGAGATCCCGCAGAATTCAGTTCTGCGGGATCTCTTTCCTCATCGACGACAAATCTAAAAACGCTGTCCCATTGTGGCTGGCGAATGGACGACTCTAACCATGCGATCAGTGCAGACCTCGCGATTATCTTCTCGAAGAAAATTCACTCTCCGAAGCTTTCGGCTCTCCCTGCTTTGCTTCGTACTGACAGAGTTCACCGTACCGGGCCCCGTTCCTGGTCAGACCATGAAGGCCCCGGACATCACGAAACAGCCCACGCTGTATGTCGTTCCGTACGCGCATCTCGATACCCAGTGGCGATGGGAGTTTCCACAAACAATCAGCGAATACCTGCTGAAAACCATGCGCGTGAACTTCGACTACATCGACCGCTATCCGCATTACATCTTTAACTGGACCGGTGCGAATCGTTACAGACTCATGAAGGAGTACTTTCCGGAGGACTATGCCAAGATGCAGAAGTACGTTGCAGCCGGGCGCTGGTATCCTGCTGGTTCTTCCGTGGAGGAGGGTGACGTCAATCTTCCCGGCGCGGAAGGAATCTTTCGCCAGATTCTGTACGGAAATGAATATTTTCGAAAGGACTTTGGGAAGGCAAGTGCGGAGTATATGCTGCCCGACTGCTTTGGCTTCCCCGCATCGCTCCCCAGCATTCTGGCACACGCAGGTGTCAAAGGCTTTTCCACCCAGAAGCTGAATGCACAGTGGCAACCCGCTCCAAAGATAGGAGGTCCTGGCTCTCCGGAAGAGACACCGGAGGGAATTCCTTTCAATGTGGGAATGTGGCTGGGCCCTGACGGTAAGGGTGTAGTTGCTGCTCTCAATCCCGGAGGCTATGGAAGCAACGTATATACCGACATCAGCAAGGAACCTTCAGGGCCGGCGGCGGCCTCTGGTCCGCAGCTGACAAGCGAGGAGCGGGCACGGCTCACTCCGCAACAGAGGGCTGCGTTCGCAGGCCGCAGACCGCTCGAACAAAATTGGGTCAAGCGTATCGATGTGAATGGAAAGGTAACCGGCATCTTTGCCGACTACCACTATGTCGGCACCGGAGATATTGGAGGAGCCACACAGGAATCGAGCGTGAAGTTGCTCGAAGCGATTGTGACCACGAGCAACACCGTGTTGCCCACACCTCCGCAATCTGCCTTCGCTATGGGAGAGACCCCCAAACCCGCACCCGGAGGAGTTGAGGTGAAAGTAGGAGACGGCCCTGTTCACGTTGTGGAAGCCGCCGCCGATCAGCTCTTCAAGGACATAACGCCAACCATGTCCTCGCGTCTGCCGGAGTACAAGGGCGATCTGGAGCTCATCAATCACTCGGCCGGTTCTCTTACGTCGCAGGCGTATCACAAGCGCTGGGTCTTGAGGAATGAAGCGCTCGCGGATGCAGCAGAAAAGACGTCGGTGGCTGCCTCCTGGATGGGAGGCCGAACCTATCCTCAACAGCGGATCAACGACGCCTGGATGCTGGCGCTCGCAGGGCACTTTCACGATACCGGAGCCGGAACCGCAACTCCACGCTCGTACGAGTTTGCATGGAACGATGACATCATCGTATCGAATCAATTTGCAGACATTCTCACAAACGCCACAGAGGCTCTCGCGTCAGGACTCGATACCGAGGGAGCCGGTGTTCCCGTCGTCCTCTTCAATCCGCTCAATATCGCCCGCGAAGATGTTGTTGAGGCAAAGGTCTCCTTCTCCGGAGAAGCGCCGAAGGCAGTCCAGGTGACCAACGAAAAAGGACAAGTTGTTCCTTCGCAGATGGAGGAAGGTAAGGTACTCTTCGTCGCCAAAGCGCCTTCCGTCGGATACACGGTTTATCACGTCGCTCCCGCGGCGAAACCGGAGGCATCGTCAGAACTTAAAGTCACGGAATCTTCTCTTGAGAATGCTCGTTATCGCGTCAAGCTGAATTCAGACGGCGATGTGTCCAGCATCTACGACAAGCAGTTGAACAAAGAACTGCTCGCGGCTCCGATCCGGCTTGCGATCTCCAACGACAAGCCCAAGGTCTACCCCGCCTGGAATATGGACTTCGACCAGGAACAGGCCGCTCCGCGCGCCTACGTCTCGGGTCCGGCTCAGGTCCGGATCAAAGAGAATGGGCCTGTCCGTGTCTCGATCGAAGTAACGCGCGAGACGGAAGGCTCGAAGTTTGTGCAGACGGTAAGCCTCTCGGCAGGAGATAGCGGGAATCGTGTCGAGTTTGGCAATGCCATCGATTGGAAGACCTTGTCCGCGAATCTCAAGGCCACCTTCCCGCTCAGTGCTTCAAACGAAAATGCTACCTACAACTGGGACATCGGAACCGTGCAGAGGCCGAACGCGAACGAACGCCAGTTCGAGGTTGCGTCGCACCGCTGGATCGATCTCTCCGACAAGAGCGGCAGCTACGGAACGACTCTTCTTACCGATTACAAAAATGGATCCGATAAGCCGAACGACAACACCCTGCGTTTGACCCTCATGCGGTCACCAGGAATCGAGCCGCCTGCCAACGGTCGTCCGTCCGGATACACCGATCAGGCGAACCAGGACTGGGGTCATCATGAATTCGTATTCGGTTTAGCCGGGCATGCCGGCGACTGGCGCAGCGCACAGACTGACTGGCAGGGCTACCGGTTGAATGAGCCGATGATGACCTTCCAGACCGTGAGGCATGCGGGTTCTCTCGGCAAGAGCTTCTCCCTCCTCCACCTCACTGATTCGCGAGTGCGTGTGCTTGCCCTGAAGAAAGCGGAGAACAGCGACGAGATCATCCTTCGGATGGTGGAACTGAATGGCAAGCCTGCGCCGGATGTTCGCGTCTCGTTCGCTGGTCCAATCACCGCTGCACGCGAAGTCAATGCCCAGGAACAGCCGGTCGATTCCACCAATGTAAACAATGGCGAGCTCAAGGTAGCATTCACCCCGTACCAGACACGGACCTTCGCCCTGCGTCTCGCAGCTCCGGCTACCAACGTCAGGGCTGTAACTTCGCATCCGGTCACGCTTCATTACGACCTCGCCGCGGGAAGCAGCGACGATACTCGAACCTCAGGCGGTGGCTTCGACGGCAAAGGCAGAGCCATGCCGGCTGAGATGCTTCCCGCGAAGATCCAGTACGACGGAGTGGAGTTTGACCTTGCATCCGCGAAGACGGGCAATCCTGATGCCGTGGTTGCAAAAGGCCAGACGGTCGCGCTGCCTGAGGGACGGTACAACCGCATCTACCTTCTCGCCGCATCGGCAGATGGCGATCAGCGGGCAACGTTCCAGCTCGGCAGCGTAAAAGCCGATCTCACAATCCAGGACTGGACCGGATTTATTGGCCAATGGGATACGCGTCTCTGGAAGAAGCAACAGGAACGCGACTGGGCCATCTCGGCGAACCATGCAGCATGGCCTCCCGCGGACCTTCAACAGCGGGAGCAGCGCCCCGCGTCGCCACGCTACCCGGAAGATTACATCGGCCTGCGACCCGGCTATGTAAAACCCGCCAACCTCGCGTGGTATGCCTCACACCTCCATACGCCTGAAGGACTCAATCAGCCCTATCAGTACTGTTATCTTTTCGCCTATGCGATCGACGTGGATGGTAGCGCCCGAACGCTGAAACTACCGGACAACGACAAGATTCGAATCCTCGCGATCTCAACCGCAGAGGAGAATCCAAAACTTACCGCCGCATCGCCTTTGTACGATACATTGAACGAAACCCAACCACCGAATCGAGAAGTGAGATCATCCAACTAGCCCTATCGATCCTTCACGAAGGTTTGCATGGTATGCGAATTCGTCTGACGTCTTGTGTTTCACTCCTTGTACTCACCACAGCCGCTCTTGGTCATGCCCAGAGTGCGGCTGAGATCGACACTATGCTTGGCGCAGATAAGGGCGGCAATGTCTTCGTCGGTCCGGCTCTTCCCTTTGGAATGGCAAAGCCCGGGCCGGACTACGGGGATAATGAAGCAAATGCCGGATGGAAGGCGAGTGGCAACCTGAATGGCTTCTCGCAACTGCATGTCTCCGGCACGGGTGGAGGTCCGAAGTACGGCAATATCCTCCTGCAGCCGATGATGGGCAAGGCCGACCCTGCACATAGCTCCGCTCCGCGCGAGCAGGAGCATGCGGAGGTTGGATATTACTCGGTCAAACTTGGTGGCTCAGGGATTCGAGCAGAAGTTACCACGGCGCGACGAGCTCCTGTCTACCGGTTCACCTATCCCGCAACCGGCGAGCGGACCCTCCTTGTCGATGTGGGACACCTGCTAATGCGCCGGCATGATTCTCCCCATCGTTATCACGAAAGTCAGGTCGTTTACTCAACCGATGTCCAAGTCCTCTCGCCTACTGAGATCGTCGGAATGCAGGCATCCGTTATGGGGTGGAACATCCAGACCACACCCATGAAGGTTTACTTCTACCTTGTGACCGATACACCTGCAGCTGCGAGCGGCACATGGGAAGACGGAAAAAGCGTACGGCCCGGATCAAAAAGTGCAAGCTACAAGATGCCTTTCACTATGGCGACTCTCCCGAAACCTCCTGCACCCATTGTGAGCACCGGAGCCTACCTGACCTTTGCTCCTGGTAAAAAGCCTGTGACGGTGAAGGTGGGTGTCTCGTTTGTCTCCATCGAGCAAGCGAGGAAGAACGCGACGAGTGAGGTCGCTGGCTTCGATTTCGAGGGAACACGAAAGGCGGTTGTTGCCGCATGGGACAAAGAGCTTTCGACGGTGAAGATCGAAGGAGGCACGCCAGGTGAGCGCCAGCAGTTTGCGACAGGCCTCTATCACTCGATGCTGATGCCCGTAGATCGCACCGGCGAAAACCCTCTATGGCACAGCGCGACTCCGTACTATGACGACTTCTACTGCATCTGGGATACCTTCCGATCGTCAACACCATTGTTGACGCTGCTTCAACCGAAGCGGGTTACCGCCATCCTGCAATCCCTGCTTGAGATTCAGGATCACGAGCACTTCTTCCTGGATGGTCGCTCCGGTAATTTTTCCGGAAGAACGCAAGGCGGCTCGGACGCCGAAATGATGTTTACAGACGCTTTTCTAAAGCATCTTCCCGGGCTGGATTGGGAACGCGTCTATCGGGCCTTGGTCCACGACGCCGATGCGGAATCCCCGGAACCCATACGCTTCGGCCGAGGCGATATGGACGAGTGGAAGCGCTTGGGATACCTCTCTATCGAACACTCCGATCCGGCTGGCGGTCCCGATCGCCCGGGCTCGCGTTCCATGGAATACGCCGCAAACGATTACGCTGTCGCATTAATAGCCAAGGGCCTGCATCATCAGAGCGACGCAGAGAAGTTTATGCGCCGCTCAGCGAACTGGAAGAAGCTATGGGATGCTGACGCGGTCGACCACACCGAGGCGGGCGATGTAAAAGGCTTCATCTGGATGCGTCACGATGATGGAAGATGGAAAGAGAACTTCGATCCACGCCTCGTGGGTACCTGGTATCAGGACAACTTCTATGAGGCGACCACCTGGACATACTCCCTCTATGTGCCGCAGGACGTTCGAGAGCTTATCCAGATCGCGGGTGGGGAAGCGGCCTTCAAAAAACGTCTCGATCTTTTCTTTGCCCTCGGCTCCGCCGGACGGTACCGTTATGACGTAGGCAACGAGCCCGGCTTTCTCACGCCATACCTCTACAACTGGATTGGCGATCAGAGCAGCTCTGCAAAGACGATCCGTGCCATTCTTCCTGCAAGCTATCACACCGGAAAAGACGGTCTGCCGGGAAACGATGACTCGGGCGCGATGGGATCTTTTCTTGTCTTCAATCAGATGGGGTTCTTCCCGGTAGCAGCCCAGGATGTTTACCTCATCGGCTCTCCAACGTTTCCGCGGTCCTCTATCACGTTGACCAACGGAAAGACCTTCTCAGTCGTGGCAAAAAACTCCTCGCCAAAGAACGTCTATATCGCGGAGGTTACGTGGAACGGCAAGCCATACCATCGTTCATGGTTTACCCATGAACAGCTGATGAGCGGCGGGGAACTTACGCTCACCATGACGGACCGGCCAACTCACTGGGACACCGGAGTCCCGCCGCCCTCGATGTCGGACCGCTAGCTTTCTCAACTACCGCTTCCATCGCAGTTCATTCGAGCTGACGGACCTCTATCATTGTCGAGTAATCCGGAGATCATGATCGCCGGGCCGTATCCGGTGCGGCAGATCGTGATCTATAATCAAGTGCATCGAGCGGGAGTAGCTCAATGGTAGAGTAGCGGCTTCCCAAGCCGTTGGTTGCGGGTTCGATCCCCGTCTCCCGCTCCAATCGATTCCTTCTACTTTGACTTCATCGTCTGCGCTGTGAATCGCAGAAGCATCTTTCCATCTTCATTCGAAAGCTCAAGCTGGCGGTTCGAAATCTTCCAGCTTCGTACACCTTCGAGCGCCGTCAGGAAGTTCGATTCGGTCTCCATTCCGTGCAGGCATGCCATTCTTGTGGAAGCAATGCCGCTGACACGGAGCGCATCATTGCTTGCAGTGTAGGAACCCGCCAGGCGATTACAACCTCCTGACCCGGTAAGATGCTCATCCTCTATTCGAAAGATGAGATATGCTTCTTGCTGCTGGTCGGCAGGAGTGATTTGCCGGTCACCGATCTGCACCAGCTTCCAGTAGGTTCCTCGCAAAGAAAGAGGCGCGGCGGCCGGGCTCGCCGCTCCGGAGACATGATGCAGCATCATCATTCCTATCTCGCTGCCATGCCCCTGTGTAAGAACCTGGTAGCGCTGATCGGTTGTGAAAAGGGGGCGGCCATTCACCGCAATGCTGGCTCGGACGACATAAATATGATTCGGCTGAATCTGCGTCGGATCGTATTGAATGCTGAAATGAAAAGGCGGATTCCCCGGCTGTTCGATCTGAGTCTGCCCCAGGACCGATGCGGTGGCGTCAACCCGCGATACATCCTCGAGCGTGGCTTCGAAGACGGCATCCGGAGGCAGAGCCATACGTTCACGATACGTCGCCGTTCCCTCGATCGAAAGCATCCCCTGGCCACTGGCTCCAGTCGCGATCAGCAGAAGGGAAGCGGCCATTACAACTCCACGGACAACGTCCATCCCCCTCATCGTCCCTCCTGATCACCACCGGACAGGTCCCCGTGCAATGAGAACGCCCGCATCGCTTAGCGACACGGGCGTATTTTCGAGTTACCTCTGACCTAATTACGGGCTGGATTCGTCTTCTGGGCGAGTTTCAGGTGATCCTGCAGCGTCTGCGCCTCCGGAAGATACGTGACGGCCTTCGCAATCTGCGGATCCCATTCCGCACGAACCTTCAAGCCCTCAAGTTGTCCGAACTGCGAGGTGAACAGGTCGCTCTTGATGCTCTCTTTAAGCCAGTCCTGCACACCGGCAATATCCTGGTCGGTGTAGTCGATATCCTGCGACTTCAGGAAGCTCTTGAACTCCTGCATCACAGCATCGTCGACGTTAAAGTCCTTGCTCACCGAGTTATGGACAGCCAGGTAATGTTTGCTGAAGTTGAAGAAGGCGTACTTCGAGAGCAACGAGTTCTGGAAGCGATTCGACTTGAGGTTCTCGATCGGCTGATCCGGTGTAATGCCGCCGCCACCGTAAACGGTCCGTCCCGAATCCGTCAGCTTCACCTCGCGATTCGTCTTGTCCTGCAGTTGCGAAGGATCGCGAACGTAGTAGTAGTCGTACAGCGAAACGTGATTGTAGTTGCGCTGAATCAAGCGGCCCGAGGGGGTGTAGTAGTGATAGGTGGTCAGAGCGAGGCCGGTGTTTTCGGAGATCTGGAAGACCGTCTGGACCAGACCCTTCCCGAACGTCGTCTCACCCACAATCAAGGCTCGGTCGTGATCCTGCAATGCTCCGGAGACAATCTCCGCTGCTGAAGCAGTATTTCGATTGACCAGCACAACGATGGGATACTTCGTGTCCGATCCATGAGCCGCGCGATAGACCTGGTCCGGGAAAGCGCGTCCACGCTGGGAGACCACAATCTGTCCCTTCTGTAGGAACTTGTCGCTCATGTTGACGGCTTCGTTCAGCAGACCGCCGGGATTTCCGCGCAGATCGATCACCAGGCCGTTGATGTCGCCGAATTTATCTAACGCGTCGCCAACCTCTCGGCTCGTCGTCTCCATGAAGTTGGTCACGTGCATGTACCCGACGCCCGGGCGGATCATGAAAGCAATATCCACCGACTGACGGGAAACCTCATCACGAACCAGGTCGAACTCCAGGGGCTTCGCTGCACCCTCCCGGGCCATAACCACCTTCACGTGAGTATTTCGGGGCCCCTTCAGAAGAGCCGCGACCCCTGCCGTATCCATTCCCTCGGTGCTTTTGTCGTCGACCGAAAGGACCGTGTCGCCTGGACGAATGCCGGCTTTAAATGAAGGTGTTCCCTCGAACGGATAAAGCACAACGATCTTGGTGCCGCCCTTGGCCTTCGGATCCGGCTGCGGCTGAATCGTCATGCCGACGCCGTAGTATCGTCCGTGCTGGTCTTCCCGCATCTGCGCATACGCTTTGGGATCGTAGAAGTTTGAGTGAGGATCGAGCACGTGCAGCATGCCGGGAATCGCGCCGTCATAGATAGCCTTGTCCGTTTTATCGGTGGTCATCTTGTCGGCGTAGTTCTGCTCGACCAGCGAATAGACGCTGGTAAAGTTCCGCAGACTGTCGCGCAGGGTCGACTCGTCGGTGGCCGATTGCGCATCGACCCTTTGGTTGATCAACGTACCGGCCACCGCGCAGGTAGCCAGAAAGACGGTAACGGAGAAGAGTGCGCGGCGTGTGCGGGGTGCCATCGGTTCGCTAACCTCGATAAGAGCAAAAGCTGCGCGGAATTCCTGCGCGAGACGATCTACCATTCAGCATAGACTGGCGTCCTACATTGGACGGAGTATAGCATCGGCAGGTAAGCCTTTTCCTCCCAAAACCGGATTCGCCTCCCCACGCGAGGACGGTTAGAATGAGGGGACGGATAGCGTCCCGTCTCCGGTGAGGTCCAGACCGGGATGAAGGACGAGGGCGTAAGCTGCCTAATCCGAGGATGTTGGCAGAGATAACGAGTGACGATGACCCTTCGAGTTTCGCAGTTCAGCGCAGTATGCGGGCTTACCCTGCTGATGCTGCCACTTTCGGCGCTGGCCCAGGCGCCACGGTATCAGAGCCCCCTTTCCGTCCCTAATGAGCCGCAGCAGCAGTTAACGCTGCCCACGCCGACTGCAATCACTCCCAATGGCACGGTGGTGGAAGACGTTATCGGCCGCGTCAATGACCGGATTATCAGCCGTAGCGACCTGGAGCGCAGCGTGCAGCAGCTTGCGGCTGAAAACCAGCAGAACCAGGTCAATCCGGAAGAATCGGCGGACCGTCAGAAAAATCTGCTGCGCGACATGATCGATCAGCAGCTTCTTCTGTCCCGCGCCAAGGAACTCGGCTTGAACGCCGATGCAGAGGTCATTCGCCGGCTCGACGAGATTCGCAAGCAGAATCACATGGATTCGCTGGAAGATCTTGAGAAGGCAGCCCGCCAGCAGGGAGTTTCCTTCGAAGACTTCAAGGCAAACATCCGAAACGGGATTCTTACCCAGCAGGTGGTTCGCGACGAGGTTGGACGTCATCTGCAGGCGACGCAGGGACAGGAGCAGGCATATTACAACGCTCATAAGAATGAGTTTGCTCAGCCCGAACAGGTGCGCCTGAGCGAAATCCTCGTTCCCACTCCTGCCGACGCCTCCGACGCTGTGGTGGGGCAGGCGAAGGCCAAGGCCGAGGGAATCGCGGAAAAGATTATCGCGGGCGGAAACTTCGACGATCTCGCGAAGGCTAACTCCGGTGGCCCGACAGCCTCGCAGGGGGGAGATCTCGGGCTCTTCAAAAGGGGAGCGCTCGCCAAGGTCATTGAAGATCAGACGTTTTCGCTTCCCACGGGAGGCGTGACGACGCCCATTCGCACACGCCAGGGCTTTGTGATCCTCAAGGTCACCGAACATCAGGCCGCCGGTGTTCCTGCTTTGAAAGACATCGAGCCGCAGATCCAGGAAGCCATGTACATGCAGGCGATGCAGCCCGCGCTCCGCGCTTATCTCACCAAGCTGCGGGAAGACGCCTACATCGACATCAAGCCCGGCTTTATCGACTCCGGAGCCAGTTCCCAGCAGACCAAGCCCGTCTTCAGCGCCTACGCTCCTCCAGTCCCCAAGAAAAAGAAGGAAGCGAAGGAGCGCTTCGATCGCGGCGGACGTTTCTCGACTGTAAGCAAAACCGCCCCGGCGCCGCCGGCAGCCCCCGCGGTAGCCGCTCCGGTTCCTACCTCTTCCGAAGCCGCTCCGGCAACGGCATCTTCGGAGGCCACGCCTGCGGCGACTGCCGCGTCTGGTACTCCAACCCAGTCTGCAAGCAAGACCGCAGCCGCGACCTCGAAGCCGAAGAAGATCAAGCGTGAAAAGGTTCGCTTCGGACAGGCTCCGCGAAACGCCCTTCCTCCCGGTCCCCAGGAGACTGCCGAAGGAGCTGGCGCAGGAATAGCCTCTTCCACTCAAGCTGCCACGTCCGGGGATGCTGTCGCTCCCGGAACCGCCATTGCTCCTCTCGACAACTCCAACGCCCTGGCAGCCAATCAGGATCCGTTGGCTCCTAAGCCCGAGAACACAGGCAAGACGCGCTACAGCTATCGCGCCAAGACCGAAGATGCCGACAGGGCTGCTAAGAAACAGGCCGCAGTCAAGCAGAAGGCAGTATTCACGCCCGTCGCTCCCACAACCGCGGAGGATCAGGATCGAAAAGAGCAGGCTACCCCGCTCGGTCTGAATGGCGACACGGCGACGAAGAAGAAGCCGGTCAAAGTCAAGGGAGCTTCCAAGGAGCGTCTCCAGAACAAGCCGGTGACTCCGCCTCCTCCCGGACCTCCACCGGATCCGACGGTAAATCCCTCTCTCGGCGCCACGCCGGAAGGGGTCACGCCGTCTCCAGTTCCCACGCCGCACGGCACGGCTCCCGCGCCCGCGCAGCAACCGGAACCTTCGGCTCCCACCCCGCAGCCAAACAACTAGCCTGCAACGAGGTTGCAGACAGACGCGAGGCTTTCCGGCCTCGCGTCTTTGTATCTATCACAGCGTATTCTGAATGCAATGAAAGACTTCTTTATCGCGGATGCGCCCCGCTTCGATAACGCCTTCGTCACCTCCTACTTTGTTCTCTCCTCGCTTCAGGTTCGCGAACGGCGTCAGGGCGGACAGTTCCTCACCATTACCCTTACGGACAAGACCGGCTCCATGCCGGCCGTGATGTGGGAGGACTTCGCCGACTCCATCGCGGTCTGCTCCGAGGGCTGCTACGTCAAGGCGCAGGGCCAGGTCACCCGGTACCAAAACAAGTTTCAGATGGCGCTGCAGCGTCTGCGCTTTGCGGCCGAGACCGAGATCGATCCGACCGACTACCTTCCCATTACGCGTTTCGACATCGACGAGATGTGGGACGAGCTGCGGGGCTACGTCCTGCGTTTCACCAATCCCGATCTCCGCCGCCTCGTCTTTGCCTTCCTCGACGAACCGGCTATCGCTTCCGCTTACCGCATGGCTCCTGCAGCCAAGGTCCTGCACCATGCCTGGATCGGCGGTCTGCTCGAGCATGTTGTGACTCTCGTCCGCGTCTGCGTGGCTACGGCTCCGTTCTATCCGGAGGTTGATCCTGATCTGCTCGTCACGGGAGCCATCCTGCACGACGTTGGCAAGATCCGTGAGCTTCATTGGAAGTCGAGCTTCGGCTACACCCTTGAGGGCCAGCTCATCGGGCATATCAGCATCGCGCAGGGCATGCTGATCGAGAAGGTGCGCGAGCTGGAACCCTTTCCGGAGAGGCTGCGTCTGCTGGTCGAGCACATGATCCTCTCCCACCACGGCAAATATGAGTTCGGCTCGCCCAAGCTGCCCATGACTCCTGAGGCGCTGCTTCTGAATATGCTGGATGACCTCGAGGCCAAGATGCAGACGCTGCGTAATGCCTTCGCAAACGCCGAGGTTCAGGGCAAACGTCCGGGCGAGGTCACCGACTGGATTCGATCCATGGATCGCCCTCTCTTCAACTCCAGTGCCTACCTCAACGAGCGACCGGCATCCGGTGCTTCCCCCGCCATCGACGCGTCTGGAGCTTCCTCCGCCGTCGAGCAGAGATCGTTTTTGGACGCTGTGGAAGACAATCAGCCTGCCGTTGAGGTTCCGGAGCAACCGATCGACTGAGGTTTTTGCCAGCTCCATCCTTGGGCACACCGGGGCACCCCCCTCACCCCCGGTAAGGGTAAGTTATTTTTTATCTGCCAAATGTGCGATTTCAACAGGGTAAAATATTGTAAATAAATGACTTAATTATCAAAATATTGAAAACAAAGGGCTAAAGGGAAAGCCTCGGAGATTTCGCCGAGGCTTCTTCACTCTGGTTTTATTTTACCAAGGCGACAGGAACTGATCGGCATTTAGATTTGGTTTGTTTTGTTCCACTTAGAGGGAATCGGGGCTTGACAGGGTTTTGTGGTTGCTACAATAAATTTTTCGGTTTCCACCAATAATGTTTTCGGCTTCCACGCCAGAATGATAAGGGTTACGCGGTTTCATGCTTCGATTTTCCACAGCAGGTGAGAGCCACGGCGAGAGTCTCGTCGCCCTGGTCAGCGGTCTTCCGGCCGGTGTTCCGGTCGATCAGGAGTTCATCAGCCACGAGCTCTGGCGGCGCCAGCGCGGCTATGGCCGGGGCGGACGCATGCGCATCGAGCGCGATGCCGCGCACATTCTCTCCGGGGTTCGTCACGGAAAGACCATCGGCTCGCCGATTGCGATGACCATCGCAAACAACGACTGGAAGAACTGGACCGAGATTCTCCCGGTGGAAGAAGGAGACCCGTCCAAGCACAAGGCGGTCGCCTCTCCGCGCCCCGGACACGCGGATCTGGCCGGCGCGCTGAAGTACAACTTCCCCGATGCGCGCTACGTGCTCGAGCGCGCGAGCGCCCGCGAGTCCACGGCGCGGGTCGCCTCCGGGGCTCTCGCGAAGCTGCTGCTGCGTGAGCTTGGCGTCGAGGTTCTCTCGCACGTCATCCGCGTAGGGAAGGCCGAGCTTTCGCGCCCTGCGCAGTGGGAGGAGATCGCAGCTCTCTCGCAGAAGGAAGAGATCCTTCTGAATTGTGTCGACGCTGAGGACGAGGCTCGCATGAAGGCCGAGGTGGATGCGGTGCTTCGTACCGGCGACACGGTGGGCGGTGTCTTCGAGGTCGTCGTCCATGGGCTGCCTCCCGGCATTGGAACTCACATCAACTGGGACGAGCGCCTGGATGGTCTGCTGGCGCAGGCGGTGATGAGCCTTCAGGCGGTGAAAGCCGTCGAAATCGGTCGGGGCGTCACCGCAGCCGAATCCCTCGGCTCAACGGTCCACGACGCAATCGGCTACGAGGGCTCCGAAGACGACTTCACGAAGTTCTCGCGCGAGCACAACAACGCCGGAGGCATCGAAGGCGGGATCTCAAACGGAGAGAACGTCGTCGTGCGCGGCTACCTGAAGCCCATCTCGACGCTGCGCCGTCCGCTTGGCAGTGTCAGCTTTGAGACGCGCGAGCCGGTGAAGGCCGCTTACGAGAGGTCCGATGTTTGTGTCGTTCCCGCGGCTGGAGTCGCGGCAGAGGCCATGGTTGCGCTTGCCGTGGCGCGCCTTGTGCTCGAAAAGTTCGGAGGCGACTCTCTCCCCGAGCTCGAGCGTAACTACAATGGCTATCTTGAACAGATAAGAGCATATTGACGTGGCAAAGAAGACGAAAATCCATGAGATCGTGAAGTATCCCGATCCCGTGCTTGCGAAGCGCGGCGAGCCGATCACCGAATTCGACGATGACCTGAAGACCCTGGTCGAGGAGATGTTCGAATCCATGTATGCCGCTCACGGCATCGGTCTTGCGGCTCCGCAGATCGGCGTTTCGAAGCGGCTTACCGTGATCGACGTCAACTTCAAGAAGGACCCCGCAGACAAGCTGGTGCTGATCAACCCTGAGATCGTCGAGCGCCAAGGCCAACAGTACGAGGAAGAGGGCTGCCTTTCTCTCCCCGATATCCGTGACAAGGTCAAGCGCGCGGCAAAGGTCAAGGTTCGCGCGCAGAACGCCGACGGCGAGTGGTTCGAGATCGAAGGCGAAGAACTCCTTTCACGCGCCTTTCAGCATGAGATCGACCACCTCGATGGCGTGCTCTTCATCGATCGCCTCAGCCGCCTAAAAAAAGACCTCACTGTTCGCAAGATCAAGAAGCTGATCAAAAACGGCGAATGGTAGCTTCCGGTATCGCCCTTCGCTGAACCGGTTAGCATAGAAAGCGAATGAGACTCGTCTTCTGCGGAACCCCGCAATTCGCCGTGCCGGTGCTTGAGGCCGTCCTCGATGCAAATCACGAGGTCGCGCTTGTGATTACGCAGCCTGATCGCCCGGTGGGCCGCGACCAGAAGCTGCAGGCCCCCCCGGTAAAGCTGACCGCGCTCGCGCATTCGATTCCAGTGGTGCAGCCGGAGAAGATCAAGACCAACGCAGAGCTGCGCGCGCAGCTCGAAGTTCTTGCGCCCGATGCCATCCTCGTGGTCGCGTATGGGCGCATCATTCCGCAGTGGATGCTGGACCTGCCGAGGTTCGGCAACATCAATCTTCATGGCTCGCTTCTGCCGAAGTACCGCGGCGCGGCGCCGATTCAGTGGGCCGTCGCGAGTGGCGAGACCGTCACCGGAGTGACGACGATGCGGCTGGACGCCGGTCTCGATACCGGCCCCATGCTGCTGGCGCAGGTCGTTCCTATCGGGGAAGAGGAGACGGCGCCGGACGTGTATGAAAATCTCGCCGAGGTAGGTGCTCCGCTGATGGTGGAGACTCTTTGCAGGTTGGAGGCGGGAGATTTGTACCCGACGGCGCAGGACGATGCCCTGGCCACCCATGCCCCCGTTCTGACTCGTGAGGACGGGGCGATCGATTTCAATCGTACTGCCAAGCAGATCTACGACCGCTGGCGCGGTTTTCAACCCTGGCCGGGAGCCTTTGCCCGGCTGCGCGGCAAAAAGCTAATCGCGCACCGCCTTCACCCGGTACGACACGCCCAGAGCATCGAACCGGGGATCGTCCACCTTCACGAGGGACGTCTCTTTGTGGGCTGCGGCGAATCGACGGTGGTGGAGCTGGATGAGG
Source organism: Edaphobacter modestus (assembly GCF_004217555.1). Taxonomy (GTDB): domain Bacteria; phylum Acidobacteriota; class Terriglobia; order Terriglobales; family Acidobacteriaceae; genus Edaphobacter; species Edaphobacter modestus. The sequence continues at coordinate 1,743,505 of NZ_SHKW01000001.1, read as the reverse complement.
TGCAACTGGAAGGCAAGCGCCGCATGTCCGCTGCCGAGCTGCTGCGAGGCTATCAGATGAATTCGGGCGAGCGTCTCGGGGAGTAGAGGGCTGGCGGGACCGCGCGATTGGGCTTTACTAAATGCTATGCAGGAGAAGCAGGAAGATTCCCGCAGCGGCGAGCAAGGAAGCGATGAGGGTGAGGGTGATATAGAGTGCGGCGACGCGCTCCTGCCCGGGCCGCGGCCGCGTGATTCCTACGCTCCAGATAAAACTTTCGCTCACCAGGTCAGTCAGCCTTCTCATGGGATGCCTCCATTACGAAGATGCGGCTTGTCGCCGCCCCCGATATGCAATTCCTGCGGCAAAATCCGGGTTTGCTCCGTTGGATTGGCGGGTGCATCCTAAAAGGGTGGCAGACAATGGGCAGAACAGGATCTCGGTAGTCCGGGGCAATCGGGTGGTTCCGCTGCTGCCGTCTGTTGAGCGCGAGGGCAGGCACGAGAGCAGAAAGGAGCAGCCCTGGCGCGGGGTTCTGCTGGAACGGCACACCGTCTCCGCGATCGAGATTCCTGAGCACGAGCACCGGGAGCTTTGCTTCCATCTTCAGATCGCCGGGGAAGAACCGATGGAGTGGTGGTCGGGCGGACGGCGGGGAGTTGAGAAGACGGCCTCCGGCTCGATGATTCTGCTGCCTGCCGGAACCCGCGATCGGCTGCGGTGGCAGGGAGGCTCGGAGCGGCTGATCGTGTCGGTCGATCCCGAGCCGTTGAACCGAGTTGCGGAGGAGGCTGGTGTCTCTACTCCGGAGTTTGAGCCGCAGTGGTCTCTACAGGATCGGGCGGTCGAGCAGGTGGTGTTCGAGATGGGACGCGAGGCACGGGAGGGCTGGCCGCTGGGCCGGTTGTACGCCGATCTGACTGCCGCCGGTTTTGTGAGCCTTCTTTTGCGCCGGCATGCGGTTGATCCAATCGATCTCGGCCACATTCAGGGTGGTCTTCCGATGCTGCAGCTTCGACGTGCCATGGAGTTCGTGTCGGCGAACCTCGACCGCGACCTGCGTCTGGAAGAGATCGCGAACGAGGTGAATCTGAGTCCGTTTCACTTCGCGCGGGAGTTTCGCAGCCGAACGGGTCAGACGCCGTACCAATACCTGCTGGATCAACGGATGGAGCGGGCGAAGGATCTTCTGAATCATAGCTGGACCGTTCAGGAGGTAGCCGCTATGACGGGCTTTCGTTCGCCAGTCAATTTTGTGCGGGCTTTTCGCCAGCGCGTCGGGGTGTCTCCGGGCGTGTGGCGGAAAGGCGCATAGGTCTCCGAGTCAGAAGGGTTATTCTTAAGTGTGAAAGTGCCTCCCTTGTCCAGACGTCCTAGCCAGCCCAGAGCCTCCGTCCAGCCGAAACCCATCTCGCCTGCCCGCACGGCGGCCTTCGAGATTCTGATGCTTGTTGCCGAAGGCAAGGGCAACAGCGACGACCTTCTTCACTCCTCTCGCACGGCGCAGCTCTCCCCGGAGGATCGCAATCTTGCGACCGCGCTGGTGCTCGGTACGCTGCGGTGGCAGATTGCGCTCGATGCGAAGATTCAGCCGCTGTTGCAGCGGCCCGATCAGCGACTCGCCGAGCCGGTCGCGATCGCGCTTCGTCTGGGAGCCTTCCAGCTCGTTCACCTCGATCGCATTCCGCCGCATGCCGCACTAAATGAGAGCGTGGAGCTTACCCGTGCCAGCGGTCAAGCTCACGCTGCAGGCATGGTCAACGCGATTCTGCGCAAGCTCGCCTCTGCAAAGCCGCCGGGTCAGCCGCTTCACGAGAGCACAGCCGCCATCGCACGCCGTCTGGGGCATCCGCAGTGGCTTGTCGAGCGCTGGGTCGCGCGTTATGGCCGGGAGGCCGCAATCAGGATCTGCGAGGCGGGACAGAGAGAGCCGGGAGAGCCCAGCTTCTTCGACGAGGCTCCGGATGTGGATCTTCCGCGGATGGACGATGGCTCGCGCCTTGTGGCCGAACTCGCCGCGGCTTCGGTTCCGCAGGCTGAGCGCATCTGGGATGCCTGTGCGGCGCCGGGGGGCAAGGCGCTGGTTCTCAGTCACCGGTTGCCGTCCGCGACGATTCTGGCGAGCGATGTGAGTGCGCGACGTCTTGGCGCGATGCGCACGAGGCTTGCGCAGTATTCTTACGCGGCGAACATCCAGACCGAAGTAGTTGACGCCACTGTGCCCCCGCCGTCTGTCGGAGATTTCGATCTCATCCTTGCGGATGTTCCCTGCAGCGGGACGGGAACCCTCGCTCGCAATCCGGAGATTCGTCTTCGCCTCGAGGCTTCCGACCTTGCGCGTCAGGCCAGCCGTCAGTGTCAGATTCTTCGCGCTGCGCTCTCCCGTCTGAGGCCTGGAGGCCGGTTACTTTATTCGACCTGCTCGCTGGAGCCGGAGGAGTGTGAGCAGGTCGTCGAGGCTGTGACGGCAGAGGCCGAGTTCGCTGCGACCATCAGGGTTCTTCCTCTCGACCCCTTGTTGGATGGCCTCACGGTCTCGGGCCGGTTCCGCGAACCGCTGGCAGATGCTGTCCGGGGCGCTTATCTGCGCACGCTGCCTGGTGTTCATCCTGGAGACGGGTTCTTCGCCGCCCTGCTCGAGCGCAGCGTGTAAGAGGCCGTGCTGGTCTTCGACTAGTGGGTGAGGGAAAGCTGCACCGCATCGCCTCGCGTAACTCGATGGCCGGCGAGCGGACTTTGTGCGACGACGACTCCAGGCGTGAGAGCCGCAACGGGGCTTGTGGTGGCGATAGGGGCCGGTCTGGCCGGCTCGGCGGGTTGTCCGGCAGCAGCAGGTTGTCCAGCAGCGGCAGGGGTTACGTCTTCGGCGCTGACGATTCTCAGACCGGCGGCGCCTGCCCGGACATAGGCTCCCAAGATCGTCAGGCCCACGAGCGAGGGCATGACGTATCCGGAAGAGACGTCCTGGGGACCGTCGTTCAGAAGGATGCTTACGCTTGGTCTGTCGACTCCTTCGGCGCCAGGAGCTGGGGTCTGCGCCACCACCACGCCGACTGGCCCTGGCATCGCGACGTGCCCAACTGTCCCTAACTCCAGGCCCAGGCGTCTGAGGTTGATGGAAGCTGCGCGCTCGCCTTCGCCTTGCAGGTTCGGAATGGAGACCTGTTGCGAACCCAGGCTCTCGGTGACCCTCACGGGCCATTGCCGCCGCACGGTTGCCCCGGCTACCGGATACTGGGCCAGCACCTGACCGGCGGGAATGTTGGGGGAGTAGAAGCGGTTTTCCAGCTGCAGCCTTAGACCCATGGAGCTGGCTCTTCGGCTGGCTTCGGAGATCGTCATGTGCGTCAGTTGCGGAACCTTGACCTCGCGTCCGTGGATCGCCAGGCGCATTGCCAGAAAGGCAGAGATCATCGCGACGGCGATCATGGCCATCGCGCCCAGAACAATATTGAAGAAACGCCGGACAGGGGCCCAGCCTGTAAATCGAACGCGTACTGTTGTCATCGTCGGTTATCCGTCGCGGGCTCGGGGTGGATGAGAAGGCGGTCCACCTCGGGTGCGTCCAGTTTAAAGGCTCCCTCGAGGGCGGTAATGCCGGCGTGGACCTTTGCCATCGGCAGATCGTCGGGCATGGTGCAGTGACAGTTCACCTGCAGATGTGCACCGATACGGATGACCATCACGTCATGAATGTCCTGGATCTCCGGGAACCCGGCGGCTACGCGTCGCAACCGCACCTCCAGTTGCCGATCCCTCTCCTGCGATTCCGGTTGCTCGATGGTCGCCGGTTCACTTTCGATGTGGGTCAGGATCGACGTCACCTCGGGAATCTCCTGCTTGATCTCGGCCTCAAGCCGCGTTGCCAGCTCATGAGCCTGCTGCAGGTGCATGGTCTCGTTCACCTCGAGATGCTGCTCTACCTGCAACTTCTGCCCAAAGCGGTACACGGACACATCGTGAGTCGAGAGGTTCATTCGCGCCGCGACTGCTCGAACGCGCTCGTGGACGCTCTCCGAGCCCGTCGCCATGGGCAGGGTATGAATGACGACGTCGGCTCCGGGCAGATGCCGCTCCACGGCAGCCGTTGCCTCACGCGTGATCTGTTCGGTTCGTTGGAAGGTAAGGTTCTGCGCGAGTCCCAGTGTCAGGTCGGCAAAGTAATCCGCGCCCGACCTGCGCGTTCGAAAGCGGTTCACAGCGAGTACTCCCGCGATGCCTTTCAGTTCTCGTTCGAGCCCCCGCGTCGCCTCGCGGGTCTCCTTGGGCGTTGCATCCAGAAGTGCATCGATGGTTCGACGCGCCAGCCCCCAGGTAACGTGCAGGATGATCCCTGAAACCACCAGGGCAGCGAAAGGATCTGCCAGCTCGAGCCAGGGTATCTTCCACCGGTTGCCCACAAAGGAGGCCGCCAGTCCTATCACCACGGCCAGTGAAGACCAGATGTCGGTGCCGAAGTGAATCGCGTCTGCTTCGAGGGCCTGGCTCGAGGACTCAATGGCGATTTTGTGCAGCTTTCTGGAGCGTGTGAAGTCCACCACGATGGAGAGGATGAGGACGACGAAGGGCCACGGTGAAGGCGTGAGCGACAGATGCTCGCGCGAGGTGATTCTGCGGATGGCCTCGGTCACGATCCAGACACAGGATCCCAGCATCAGCACGGATTCCACGAATGCGGAGAGGCTCTCTACCTTGCCATGTCCATAGTTGTGGCTATCGTCGGCGGGCCTGTCCGACACCTGCACCGAGAACAATGTGATGCCGGCCGCGATCAGGTCCACGGTCGAGTGTGCCGCCTCCGACAGCATTCCCAACGATCCGGTGAGAATGCCGGTGAGGAACTTCAGCGCCGTGATGCCGAATGCTGCCAACACGGAGAATAGTGCCGCCGAACGCTTTTCCTTTAGCGCCGCCATGCGTGACTTCTCGGAGGTGATGACAGAGCTCATCGACACTCAATCGTACCGTGTCCGCGCTGGACTTCCCACTACGGCTTGGTCGCGCGATAGAGCCCGGCTGTGCCGAAGGTAAATCCCGTCCAGCTCGCGTCGCGAAAGCCCGCAGCCCGGATCAACTCCAGCATTCGTTTCGGGCGAGGGAATCGCTCAACCGATGCAGGCAGATAGCGGTAGGCGCCGGCATCTCCCGAGATTCTTCCACCCACCCAGGGCAGTACACGCTTGAAATAAAGGTTGTAGAGCGTGCCCACGACGCCATCCGGTTGATTGCAATCAAGAATGCCGATCTGGCCGCCGCGGCCCAGTACGCGATATAGCTCCGCCAGTCCTTCTTCGTAGTTGGCAAGATTGCGGAAGCCGAAGGCGGAGGTGACGAGGGCCAGCGAGTTGTCGGAGAGCGGCAGGTGAAGCGCGTCGGCCTCGACGGCAACGATATTGTAGCCCGCGAACTTTTCCTTTCCGCGCTCCAGCATCTCGTGGGAAAAATCCACAGCCAGCACGGGAGCCTCGCCCACTCCTACGGGACGATACTTCATCAACGCCAGCGTCATGTCGCCCGTGCCGCAGCAAAGATCGAGCACCGCAGCCTGGGGTTGTTCGAGAACAGCACGAAAACTCCGCGCTGTGCGTGCCCACCACCATCGGTCCAGACCCATCGACAGGAGATGATTCAGCAGATCGTACTTCGGCGCAATCGAATCGAACATCTGCTGCACGTTGGCCGCCGCAGCCTGCTCCGTCGTCGCGCCTGCCGGTCGCGCTCCCATCGAAAGCTCATGCTCGGGTTGAATCCGATCCTGCGCCATGATCATTTCCGCTTCTGCTTCTGCTTTGCGGCTGCGCCCTGCTCGCGTACCAGCTCGAGCGTCCACTCCGCCACTGCCAGCATCTCTTCGCGGGTGACATCACGAACAATCACCGCCTCGCCGATCTTCGCCGGCAGAACAAAACTGAGCGTTCCGCTGCGTTTTTTCTTGTCGCTGGATGTGAGGTCTACCAGCCTGGCCGCCGTCGCCTTGAAGCTCCGCAGAGGACCATAGCGCAGGATCAACCGTATGATGCGGTCGGCCTCGTCCTTGCCGATCATTCCTCGCATCAGGCCCAGGCGCGTGGCCGCGATGCTCCCCCAGCCTACAGCCTCGCCATGGAGAAGCTGCTTGTAGCCGGTTGCGGCTTCGATTGCGTGACCAAGCGTGTGACCGTAGTTGAGAATCATGCGCAGGCCGGACTCGCGTTCGTCGTTTGCGACGACATCGGCCTTCACGCGAACGCTCGCAGCTACAACATGCGTCAACGCCTTCGCGTCTCTGCCGAGCACGGCATCGGCGTTGTTCTCGAGATACCCAAACAGCTTCGGGTCGCGAATGATGCCTGCCTTGATCGACTCCTGGAGGCCTGCGCGAAGCTCAGCAGCCGGGAGAGTGTTGAGGAGGTCCGTGTCGGCCAGTACCGCGAGCGGATGATGAAAGCTGCCCACGAGATTCTTTCCGGCTGCAAGATTTACGCCGGTCTTGCCGCCGATCGAGGAGTCTACCTGCGCCAGCAGCGTAGTCGGAACCTGCACGTAAGCCACTCCGCGCATATAGATTGCGGCGAGGAAACCGGTCACGTCGCCGACAACGCCTCCGCCGAATGCCACCAGCAGGGCATCGCGATCGGCCCCTGCGGCCGCCATCTGTTCCAGTAGCGACTCCAGCGTGCGCAGGCGCTTGTGCGTCTCGCCTGCCGGGAGAAAGAGAACCGTCGGCGATTCTTTTCCAAAGGCCGCGATCACCTGCTTGCCCCAGAGACCCCATATCTCGGGTGAGGTCACAAGGAAGGTGCGAAATGGCTTGCCGGCTTTCAGTTTCTTCAATCGCGCCGGAAGCGTCTTCACCAGTCCGGAAGCAATCACGATCTCGTAGCTTGCGCTTGGCGTCTTGAGTTGAATCGAAGGCACAATACCTTCATCCTATCGTAAGGATTTCATTCAGACCCGCTTGATCGAGTAGCATCAAAGGCGAGGAGACGTTGTGCCGACCGCAGTGCCGTCCGCTGATTCCACCCCCGTAGACCCAACCGCAGATCAGGTTGATTTCCTTGTTATCGGAGCCGGAATCGCCGGTCTGAGCACGGCCATTCGCCTTGCCCGCACCGGTTCCGTGCTCGTGGTCACCAAGGAGGAGCTTGCCGAATCCAACACCGCTTACGCCCAGGGAGGCATCGCGGTAGCGATGGGCGGTGAGGAAGATGTCGCGCTTCACCTGGAAGATACGCTCGCCGCAGGCGATGGGCTGGTGGAGGCCGAAGCTGCCCGCATTCTTGTCGAACAGGGTCCGAAGCGAGTCGAGGAGCTGCTGGAGTGGGGAACCGCCTTCGATCGTGAAGACGGTGAATTGATGCGCACTCGCGAGGGCGCGCACAGCCGCTCGCGCATCCTTCATGCCAATGGCGACGCGACGGGCAAGGAGATCGCGGTCTCGCTGCTTCGTCACGTCCGCGCTCTGCCCAACGTCCGCCTGCTCGAATGGACCACGGGGATCGATCTTCTGGTTTCTTCCGATGAAGGACAGTACTGCGTCACGGGAGCTACGCTTCTCGATGGGGAAGGCGGAATTCTCACCATCCATGCGCGTGCCACGCTCATCGCCAGCGGAGGAGCCGGCCAGGTCTATAGCGACACGACAAATCCTGCTGTCGCCACGGGAGATGGCATTGCGATGGCGTGGCGTGCCGGCGCGGCTGTGAGCGATATGGAGTTCTACCAGTTCCATCCGACGGCCTTCAGCGCGCCCAATGCACCCCGGTTTCTTATGAGCGAGGCTCTCCGCGGGGAAGGAGCCTATCTGATCAATGCCAAAGGCGAGCGCTTCATGCAGCGCTACCATCGGCTGCTTGAACTCGCCCCCCGCGATGTCGTCGCACGCGCCATTACGCGCGAAGGGATGGATGGTCCCGTTTACCTCGACCTGCGGCACGTCACTCAAGACCTTCATGCCCGCTTTCCGGGGATCTCGGGGTTTCTCGCCCGGTATCACCTCGATCTGAACCGCGACCTGATCCCAGTCCGACCGGCCGCGCACTACCTGATGGGAGGCATTCTCACCGATGTGAATGGCCGCACGACGCTCCGCGGTCTTTATGCAGCGGGTGAGGCCGCCTGCACCGGTGTCCACGGAGCCAACCGCCTCGCGTCGAACTCTCTGCTGGAAGGACTCGTCTTCGGCGCCCTTGCGGCGGAGGCGATGATCGACTGCCGTGGTTGCTCTACGCTCCCATTCCATTCCACGAAGCCTGAAGCTTCTGCTTCCTTTGCAGAAGGCCGCACGCCTGACGAGCAGATCGAACGCTGGGTCCAGGATCTCCGCAGCAACATGTGGAAGTACGCGGGGCTGCTCCGCGACGCACAGGGGCTCGAGATGATGCAGCGGATTCTCGAAGCCCTGGCAGCGACCATGCCGCGGGGACTCTCGCGACCGGCCATAGAGGCGCGGAATCTTCACGCCGTCGCCGCGATGATTGTGAATTCAGCGCTCGCGCGCCGGGAGAGCCGAGGCGCCCACTACCGTCACGACTTTCCCCAGCATGAGTCTGTCTCCCGTCACTCCGTGCTTCAACAAGACGATCTCAGTTTTCACGAATCTCTGCGGAAGAGCCGTGTGCAATAAAGAGCTTGTCGTGCAGGCAAAGAGAACTGCGGTTCTTAGTCAAACGACAGAGAGCAAATGGCGCGATCAAATATATCGCGCTGTGTTTTTTCAGGCAGAGCCCGGACGAATCTTATCTAGACAAAGGACAGGATCACGGGGATCACCGTTCCAAGGATCAGCAGGGCCGTCACGATGGTGCGATTTCGCATGTACTTGTACGACATGTAGATACCCGTCAACGTCGAGAGAAACAGCGAGACCGAGACGATCAGGAAAAAGATCTTGAGGGGGAGGGGGTGATGCTTCCTTCCTGGCGTTGCGGGTGGAGCCTCCGACACGGCTGCCGCGCTTGCCCCCCGTCCAGCGTTGGCATCGCCTCGAGGGCTGGCGTCGTTTCGAGCCCCCGGACCCTGCTCGCGGTCCCGGCCGCGGCCCTCCGGGGCAACTCCGGCGGGTGGAGGCCTCCGCACCGGCACGACCGGCGTCTGCTTTTTATGAAGCTGGCCCAGCGTTACTGCCCAGGCTGGTGGTTTGTAGGAGCTGCCGCGTGTCGTTTCGTGAAGACTGAAGGTTTGGAGCGCTCCCGTAAAGGCAAAGAACAGCAGGGCAGGAGCGGTAAAGACACCAAGATAGAGATGGATCAGGCGATTCGCCTGCAAAAAGGCATGTCCGGAGGAACGTGTCATGATTCCTCAGTTTTAGCGGAAAAAGTTAAATACGACAAGTATGGTCCGAATTTATCTTGTTGCTATCTATACCTTCTCGGCTTTGCGGGCTCCGGCGAGCAAAGATACACCCACCGTAATCGCCAGCATCGCGATAACGACGCTCAGGGAAACCAGAGGCCCGATCCTGAAAAAGTGCGCAGTCAGCATCTTTGCGGCGGCAAAGATAAGTATCGCCGCCAGACCGTAATGGAGATAGCGAAGCTTCGTCAAAAGATGTGCCAGCAGGAAATACAGAGACCGTAACCCCATCACGGCCATGATGTTCGATGTATAGGCCAGGAAGGGATGCCGTGTGATGGAGAGCACTGCCGGGATCGAGTCGATTGCGAAGATCAGGTCGGTGACCTCGATGGCAATCAGAGCCAGCAGGAGCACGGTTACCATGCGGGTGCCGTCTTCTTTGGTTACGAAGACATCCTGTCTCAGGCTTACCGGCCTCAATCGCGAGATCCATACCAGCCATCGCGGGTTTTTTTTCTCATCGTCCGCATCCTGCGGGAGCAACAGCCGGATCGAGGCGATCAGCAGTACCAGGGCGAACAGGTAGCTGACCCACTCGAAGCGTGTCAGCAGTTCAATGCCCGCGCTGATAAAGAGCCCGCGCATCACAATGGCTCCGGCAACGCCCCAGAAGAGAACCCTGGGCTGATTCTGTGGCTCAATTCGAAAAAGCTTGAAGAGGAGGAGGAAGACAAACAGGTTATCGACAGAGAGCGCTTCTTCGATGGCATACCCGGCGAGGTATTGGGTTGCGGCCTCGCTTCCCATCGCTCGAAGAATAAAAACAGCCAACCCCAGGGCCGCACACACCCACATAATGGTGGCAACGACCGAAGTGGAGTGGAGGGTATCCTTTGCCGGGCGCCTTGAACGCATCCAGCGGACATACAGATAGTCCCCGGCCATCAGGGTAAAAACGAAGATATGAAACCATATCCAGGTACTAACCGGAGTCGCGTCAGGCATCTCTCTAGGATGCTAACGCTCCTTACCGCATTTATGGCAAGCGCGTCTTAATGAGTTCCTGCAACGATCCCGTAGATTGTGTAGACGCCAAACGCCAGCAAGCCCCAAAGCACGGATGTATACACGATCCCGCGAAAGACCTCAGCGAGAGGATGTATATCGAAATAGTTCAGCTTTTTCTCCCAGACGCCGGGAAGGATCTCTTGTTGCCGGTCCCGCCAGCCGGCCAGTCTCATGCTTCGCATCAACTTGTCTCCTTTGGGTATGCACAGACTAGGCACCCGCATACCAATGCTCTATCCCACGAAGGAGTTATCGGCGTCTATCGATCCAGCTTGAGAATTCGCTGATCGAAAGTAGGACACAGGTCGACCCGATTTGGGAATGAGAGAGCGAGAGAGGCTGTATCGAGCGACGATTTTGTATGGTCGAGAAATCAGAGGGAATCGAAATGCCGATTTCCATTCCCATACAACTGGACCCTAAAGAAGCTTTTTCCGATCGATCAGTATTAGCGATGCTGGTCGATCAGCCTGATCATCTCCACCAGAAGGTCTCCGGAGATCTGCAGCGAGTGTGCACTCACCTTATCGAGGGTATCGAGCGCGGTGTGATGGTATCCGCCCTCGGGATGCTCCGAGGTTGGGGGCCCGTAGTCGAGATCGACGACATCCAGCACGGGAACGCCGCGCTGGCGGAAGGGGAGATGGTCGTCCATGACGGTCGTCTCGTTCATGAAGACGTAGGAGCTGTGTCCGGTATTCTTCGCGGCGGTGGCCAGCAGGTCAAGCAGCCACGGAGTGGAGTTGGAGTCGCGATCGACGTTCAGGTCTTTATCTCCGATCATGTCGGCGACGAGGAAGGCTTTGATCTTCTTAATGGTGCCGTCCTGGGACCACTTTGCCGCCAGGTGTCGGGTTCCATAGAGCGAGTCGCGATCGCTCCACGATTGGATCGCCTCCTCGCCGTCGTCGAAGACCAGCCAGACGCTGTATCCCTCGGGAGGGTGCGCCCGTAGATAACGCCCCAACTCGATCAGCAGCGCGGTTGTCGCTCCGCCGTCGTTGGCTCCGACGAAGTTGATATCGCGCAGCGGATAGTTGGTCTCGTAGTGGGTCGCCACGACGATGACGCCATCCTTCTTGCCCGGATAGCGCACGATGAAGTTCTTCATCGCCAGCTGACCTGCGGGGGTCGAAGCGCTGAAGTTGTCGGTCTCGAAGTTACCTTTGGCCGCTTCTTCGGTGAAGTGGGACCGGATGAACTCCTCGGCTTTAGCATGGTCCGGCGAGCCAATCCAGCGGTGTGGAGCTGCCGCGATGTACTGTCTGGTCAGCTCATAGGCGGCCTGTCCGCTTATCTTGGCTGCCGGTCTGGCCGCTGTGGTTTGCGCCTGAGCGGCAGGCACGCTTACCAGAAGCAAGGCGGAGAGGGTAAAGAAGACCGACCGAAAAGTCGAACGCAGAGCGTCCTCTTTCATGCTCATGCGGACTTCGCCTCTTTTCGGCGCGCCGGGTTGAAGATCCACGCTACCCCTACTCCGACCATGTACAAAACGAGCATCGGCATAGCGAACAGGCACATGCTGACCGGGTCGGGGAGCGGGCAGATGATGGCCGCGATCACGAAGATGATCAGGATGGCGTAGCGGATGTGGCGGATCAGGAACTTCGCGTCCACGATGCCGAGGATCGACAGGAAAAAGATCAGGATCGGAAGCTCAAAGGTGATGCCGAGGCCGAGGATCACAGCCATAAAGAAGCTGGTGTAGTCCTCGATGGTGATGATCGGATGAAAGCGCTTTCCGAAGTCGCCGATCAGCACCTTCAGAGCGCCTGGGAGAACCCACTGATACCCGAACCAGACACCGGCAAGGAAAAGCGTAACGGTCGCGCCCATAAAGGGAAAGACGTAGCGCTTCTCGGTGGAGTACATGCCCGGAGCGATAAAGAGCCAGATCTGGTAGAGGATGAAGGGGGAGGCGAGGATTGCGCCGCCAACCAGTGAGGTCTTCAGATAGAGGTTCAGGCCGTCGGTGGGATGGGTAAAGTTCAACGGCAGGTTCAGCATGTCGATGGGTCTCGACACCAGGCCGTAGAGGCGTTCGTGAAATGCGTACGCGATGGCGAAGCCGATCAGCAGATAAACCACCGAATGGATCAGCCGCTTGCGCAGCTCGTCCAGGTGCTCCATCAGGCTCATGCCTGGAAGCTCGGCGCGGTCCGTAACCGCCGCGCGGGCGCGGTCGACCAGATCAGCCATGCAGTGCCTCACTTGCTACGTGGTCCGGAGCGTCCGGAGTATGCCCCTCGGAGGGGTCTGTTCGTGAACTTGCCAGTTCGGGATCTTCGACGTGAGGGACTGAGTCAAACGCGTTTGAGATCGAAGAACTTTCGACAGGAAGCCCGGTTGATGGAGGCATTAGATTCAGATCGCCTGAAGTTGCAATCGGCAGGGGAGTCGTTTGCGTGGCCGCAGAGTTGTCTGCGGAACCATCTTCGGATGCCGCAGGCGGCGCAATCGTATTTTCGGTCCCATCGGAGATGGCGGGTGTTGGCGGAGCGGCAGCTTCCATGGCAGCGATCTTCTTCTGCTGCTCAGCCTGCTCAGACAGGCGAAGCTCGTCCTCCATCTGCATGCGGAACTCGTTGGAGGCGCGGCGGAACTCGCCCATCAGCTTTCCGAGCTGACGCGCAAGTTCAGGAAGCTTCTTCGGGCCGAAGAGGATCAGGGCAAGGATAAAGATGAAGGCGCTGTCGCCGAAGCTCGGCATAATTGCTCTAATGATACGGCCTTGTTCGAACAGCGACAATGGGAGGCGAATCTCCTTTATCCTGTTGTAAGATCGATGATGTAAGGCGGCTTCGTTGGAAGTGAATTCGGATGGGAACAAAAAGATGCGTCATTCCCTTCCGGAGATCGTCCAATAAAGTGGGCGGCGAAAGCCGTCGCAGGTGCGGTAAAGCAGGTTGTAAGAAGTCTGGTTGCAACATCCCCGTGGGTTGGGTAATGGCTTGATTCCAAGCCGGTACAGCGAGCCCACTGCAGCCGTTGGCAGTGCATGCTTTCAACATCCCCGTCTCAGAGGCAAGGGACGGCGCCGTCCATCGGTGCCCGACGCTTCGGTGAGACTGAAGGCGGAGTACTTTGAGCGTACTGATGGAAGAGGTCGCGGTAACGTCCGCGACAGGTGCTGTTCAGGATTCGTGTTCTCTCGATAACTACCTTTCGCTGCCCGACCATACGATGGATGAGCGCATTGCCGCGGCACGCACCATCCTGGGGACCGATGTTGTCCTGCTGGGGCATCACTACCAGCGCGATGAGGTAATCCGGTTTGCCGATTACACCGGCGACAGTTACAAACTTTCGAAGATCGCCTCGCAGACGGATTCGAAGTACATGATCTTCTGCGGCGTGCACTTTATGGCCGAGACGGCCGATGTGCTGGCCAAGCCCTGGCAACAGGTGATCCTGCCGGATCTGAACGCAGGCTGCTCGATGGCGGATATGGCGGAGATTGGCCAGGTAGAGAACTGCTGGGATTCGCTCGATCGCGCCGGCATAACTGACGATCTGGTTCCGCTTACGTATATGAACTCGGCTGCAGCCATCAAGGCGTTTTGCGGCGAGCGCGGCGGGCTGGTCTGTACCTCCTCGAATGCGCGCGGAGCCTTCGAGTGGGCGTTTGCTCGCGGCTCGAAGATTCTCTTTCTTCCGGATCAGCACCTTGGACGCAACACAGCATTTGCCATGGGAATTCCGCTGAGCGAGATGGTGGTATGGGATCCGTACCAGATTAATGGAGGCCTTGCGCCGGATCGTCTGCGCGCGGCGAAGGTCATTCTGTGGAAGGGACACTGCTCGGTGCATCAGCGGTTTCTTCCCGAGCACGTGGACCGCATTCGCCGGGAGCGTCCGGAGATGCAGGTGATCGTGCATCCCGAGTGCCGCTGGGAGGTCTGCCAGAAAGCCGACGCTCTTGGCTCGACCGAACGGATCATCGAGGTGATCGAGAAGGCTCCCGAGGGCTCGAGCTTCGCGGTCGGAACCGAGATTCACCTGGTCAATCGCATGGCAAAGCGCTTCGCCCCGCTGGGTAAGGAAGTGATTACTCTCGATGACGCGGGATGCCTGTGCACGACGATGTATCGCATCTCTCCGCAACACCTGGCGTGGTCGCTCGAGAATCTTATCGCCGGCAACGTTGTGAACCGCATCAAGGTCGATGAAGACGTGAAGCACTGGGCCAAGGTTGCGCTTGATCGTATGCTGGAGGTCAGGGCTTGAGCAGGACGTTTACTCTCGGAGAGGCGCAGACACTGCTTCCGGTGGTGGAGGCACTTCTGCGACGGGCCCAGAAGTCCGGTACGCGGGCCGCTGAACTCGAGGGGGAGCTCGACCAGCAGCGCCAGCGTATTTTCTTGCACGGGGGTGTCCACGTGGATGTGGCGCTGACAGCGCGGCGCCGCGCGGAGCGGGATAAGACCTTGCAGGAGACGAAGGATACGATTGCGGAGATCGACGCAATCGGTGTGCAGGTGAAGGATCTCGACAAGGGTCTGCTCGATTTTCCCTGTGTCATGGATGGGGAGACGATCCTGCTGTGCTGGAAGCTGGGCGAGAAGGAGATCGGATACTGGCACTCTATCGAAGAGGGGTTTGCAGGGCGTAAACCGATCGATGCCCGGTTCGGGCGAACGGAGCGCGAGAGGCCGAACTAAGACGACTCCGCAAGGGGGTCAGGCGAGATGCGAGGAGAGAATCGCGATCGCCGCGATGGCTGCAGTCTCGGCGCGCAGGATGCGCGGCCCGAGAGTTACGGACAGCCATCCATGCTGCGTAAAAAGATTCATCTCCTCGGGGGTCCAGCCGCCTTCGGGACCGATGGCCAGGGCGTACCCGGATTGACCACCAGGCGCACCGGCCAGTGCGGAGGCGATACTCGTGCTTTGCTCTGTCTCGGACAGCAGAATGCGCATGGGTTCGTCCGCGTCGTCGAGAGCTGATTTGAGAGCTGCCGGTTCGGAGATCTCCGGGATTGTCGTGCGGCGGGACTGCTTGGACGCTTCAAGCACAATACGCCGCCAGCGTTCCGCCCGTTTGGAGGATGCCTGTGCCAGATGTTTCTCGGTTCTGCGAGCAAGAACCGGGGTGATCTGCGCGACGCCAAGCTCGGTCGCTTTCTCGATAGCCCACTCCATGTGATCGAACTTGAAAACTGCCAGCAGCAGATGCAACGGGAGGGCTGCGTCCGATTCAAGCTCCTCATGCAACGCGAAGACTACCTCGGAAGGCTGAACGCTGAGGATCTCGCCACGATGCAGAAAGCCCCCGGCGACGATGTCGTAGACCTGTCCCGGCGCAGCGCGTAGCACGCGCGCGAGATGCTCGGCCTGTTCTCCAGAGAGTGTGGCGGTTGTAGCGGTCCAGGTGTCGGCGATCCAGCGGCGACGCGTCATTCTTCGCCCAAGGCGCTATCTTCATTGGTGGACACCTCATCGGCGACCGGAATCACGATGGAGACATCTCCCTGATGATACAAGGCGATATGAAGGGTTGCCGAGCGACGGTGTTTCCAGACCTCTTCGGTGACCGGGAAGTGCAACAGCACCATTCCTTCGACGCCCTTTCCGGAGTCGATGAGGGTGTCGCGCAGCAGAGGCTCCGAAGCGAGCGGCCGTAGCGCTGGGAAGGTGGTGTAGAGGTTCTCAAGATCCTGTTTCTGAACCGCGCTGGTCTCGATCTTCTCTCCGTCGGCCGTAATCAGTGTGGCGGTAAAGTCCTTGATGAAGAGAGGCAGGTTCAATCGGTCTTCCATGCGCAGCCGGGTTACGACATAAAGGTCGTCCTGGGAGCGATCGCGATTGACCAGGATGGAGTCCGATTTGAATACGGTATGGGCAGGGTAGACCGATGTCTTGAGGATGGTGAGTTTGGCGGTACTGTGGGGGGTATAGCGCAGTACCAGAGCGATAGCGATTCCGAGAACCAGGAAGGCAATGAGGACAGGAGCCAGAAGATTACGGCGATCGGATTGTGCAAACTTCGGCTCAGACACTGAAATCAAGATAGCAAGCCCGTGTTGTATAACGACATTTTTTTTCTGTCGGTCGGATGAAGGTGATCAGTATACCGTTTTGTCACAGAAACCTGCCTGATTTGTATAGGAACTAGGTTGCCTTGTCGTGAACAGCATACTCCTCGAGCAGAACAGCTATAAGGGCTGCGGTGGGCACCGCGACCAGGGCACCCACGACCCCTGCCAGGGAAGTTCCGCAGAGCAGGGCGATCAGGATCGTAAGTCCCGAGAGTTCGACGCTGCTCCCCATGATTCGTGGGATGAGGTAGGCATTCTCGACATTGATATAGAGAACATAAAAGATCAGCACGCCCAGACACTTGGTCCAGGAATCGAAGGCGGCCACGATTGCGGAGAGGGTAATCGTGACTACCCCGCCCGCGATGGGGATGATATTGAACAATCCCATCAGGAATCCGAGCAGGAGGAAGTAGCGGACGTGCAGGATCGCGAAGACGATAGTGGAAGAGATTCCCAGGAGCAGCATCAGGAATCCCTGGCCGATGAGCCAGTTGCTGATCTTGTCGTCGGCCCGCTCCAGGGTCGCGCTTAGCCTCTCGCGATGCGTTGCGGGGACCAGGGACAGGGCAAAGCGATAGGCGGTGTCTCCTTCGAGCATGAAGTAGATGCAGAGAAACAGAGCCGAGAGAATATCGAACAGATGGGAGAGCCAGTTGGGAAGCGACGTCATGAGATAACTGGCCGTCGCTGTCAGCGCGCCTTCCGCACGTCTGGCGATGTCATCGACTCCCAGACGGTGGGTGATCGGGAGCTGGTCCACGCGCGACATCATCTTCGGAATGCGGGCAGGAAGGTCAGCAGAGAACTGGTTGAGGTCATGAAGGACCGGAGGAAGGCCAACCGTCAGAAAGACACCGACGACGAGGGCCATGCCGGCGACGATCAGAAAAATAGCGGCAGGTTTTGACGCTCTTCGGCCGAGTAGGTTGATCTTCATGATGCGGTTGACGACCGGCATCAGGACGGCTGCAAACAGTGCGCTCACATAGATGAGAAGGATCTCTTTGGCGAGCAGCCAGGCAAGGCCAAGCGTCAGGAGCAGCCCGAAGGCAAAGAGGATGTGCCCCCGAACTATGCGGCGAGCTCGTTTTTCCTCGGGAATAGGATCGGTCGAGTGAGCCAGCTTCTTCTCCTGTGGAGCCATGCTGTTGATTTTGATGCTGATAGTTTGCCTTTTCGAAGCTATGGCCGGGAGTACGGAATCTGGTTCAGCTCGTCGAGGATTGCCTTGGCAGTCTCCTCCGGGCTAAGTCCCGTTGTTTCTACGACCAGCCGGGAAAGTCGCGCATAGAGTGGG
This sequence comes from Edaphobacter modestus, assembly GCF_004217555.1. Taxonomy (GTDB): domain Bacteria; phylum Acidobacteriota; class Terriglobia; order Terriglobales; family Acidobacteriaceae; genus Edaphobacter; species Edaphobacter modestus. Next base: position 1,725,845 of record NZ_SHKW01000001.1, on the reverse strand, counting down.
CGGCGACGTTCGAATCGAAGCGCGGCAGTCTCGGGGTCCGCAAGAACGGGGCGAGAGATCTCCTGCAACATGCAGCGATCGAAGAGGGTCGAAAACGGCGCATCGAGAAAGATCGTGAAGGTGGAGGGTGTCTGCTCGATGAGGAGCCGATTGGTAAGATCTTCCGGAGTTCCTCCACCGAGTGCCAGCACAACGTGAGAACGGCCGAGGGCCGAGGCCAGGGCGGTCGACTCCAGGCGTCGGAAGTGAGCCTCTCCATGAAGGGAAAAGAGTTCGGCGATGGTAGCGCCGGTTCGGTTCTCCAAGTGACTGTCGAGATCGAGAAACTGCCAGCCGAGGTGAGAGGCGAGCAGGCGCCCTACGGTGGATTTTCCGGCTCCCATGAACCCGGTGAGGACAAGTCGGCGCAGAGGGAAGGGTCGCATCTGCTGCGGATCGGGCTCGGTCTGGCTGAGGGCTTCCTGCTGATTGGCTTGCATCGTACTTTCTCCGTTATGTGTATTGGTCTACAAACGAAAGCCGCGACCTTTACGGTCGCGGCTCGGGAAGATCGAAGACTCTGAAGTTCAGCTTTTCTCAGAGGTGCATACGAAGGCTCCGCCGGCCGCCGACTGATACCAGTAGCTAAATCGGCCGAACTGAAGAGCGTTCACCATACCCCTTAACAATACACCGGTTACAGGACCCGGGCAACGAAATTTGATTGTCTATTTTTCGTTGCGCTCGACAGCATAGCTGGAATCAGAGGCCAGACCCTCCTGGATCTTCTTCCAGACATTGTCGCTGGGTTCGTGGGTGGGCTGCAGTAACTGCTTGGCCTGGTCAGCGATGTATTGCAGATCCCGTACAAGGGCGGAACAGTTTGCGCAGGTCCTCAGGTGCTCCAGAAGGTCGGGATCATTGATGTAGCCGTTACCGCCAGCAGCAAAAAGATCGGGGAGCTGCTCCTGAAATTCGGCGCAAGACAGGGGTTTCGGACTGGAGTTATGCAAGGTCATAGCGCCGCTTCCTTAAGATCGGCCTGGGGGGTTGATTCCGACTGACGGAGAAGCTCCCGAAGCTTCAGACGAGCTTTGTGAAGCTGAGATTTGCTGTTGCCCGTGGAGCACTCCAGCATCATCGCGATCTCGTTATGTTCGAAACCTTCCACATCATGAAGCACAAAGACCATCCTATAACCGGGGGGCAGGGAGGCGACGGCACGCTCCAGGGCAACGCGGTCGACCGAGCCTGCCAGTTGCGTGTCGCGGCTACCGAAGTCGCGCTTCGGCGAGTCTTCTTCCGAAGGGTTGATGGTCTCCTCGAGCGAGACGAGTTGAAGGCCCTTCTTGCGAAGGTGCATCAGGACAAGATTCACCGTGAGGCGGTGAAGCCAGGTGGAGAAGGCACTCTCTCCGCGGAAGCTGCCGATTTTGCGGAAGAGATGCAGGAACGCCTCCTGCGTCATGTCTTCGGCTTCGGAGACGTTGCCGAGCATGCGAAGGCAAAGCGTATAGACGCGTCGTTTGTGGAGGGCATAAAGCTTGGAAAACGCCTCGGCGTCGCCTGCTTTGGCGCGCTCGATAGCTTCGGCTTCTCCTGCGATCGGCGGATTTCTTTTAAAAAGTCCGGGGGCGGTCTTTGTTTCGGTCATCTGTAGACCTTGGACTTCCATGGCTCAGCTCCGGGTTGTGTTGATTTCTTCAAACGTTCCAATTCCGCCTGTTTTCAAGCATTTGGTGACAGAAAGAGAGACTTTATCTGTAGTGCTGTTGGAGTTGGCGGCAGTGAAAAAGGTTGCACCATGTTGCGAATGGGCACGTTAGGAGCCGATGAAGCGTGCGTAGAGAGAGCGTGCCACCGTTACATCGGTCGTGCCCTGGATGATCGCTCGACCATCGGCGAAAAGTGTAAGGGTGTGTGGCTCACGCTCAAATCGAAGCAGAAGATCGTTAAAGCGAACCCTTCCGTGGGGAGCGAGACGGTCCCGCATCGCAGCGAAGTCGACTGGGCGATGATGCTCGTGAATCTGAACGGAGTTTCGCCCGCAAAGAGTGATATGAGGACGGCTTTCGCCGCTGAGATGGCTGAACTCACGGTGATCGCACACGGCGCATCCCTTGCGCGGCTTCGCAGTGGCGATCTCGGAACGCTCCGAGGTCCAGAGGTCGAACGAGAGCAGTGTCCGACGCATGAGTGCCGACTGGCCGGTAAGGAATTTAAGCGCTTCGGTCACCTGGATAGAAGCAGCCAGATTCACCGCGGTGGAGAGAATGCCGGAGGTGTCGCAGGTCTCGACAGGACCGGAGGGCGGTTTCGAAAAGAGGCAGGCGAGACAGGAGGTAGGCTCCCATCGGGCGTCAGAAGCCGATGCAGGCAGGGGAAGAATATTCATGGTGGCGGCATACGCCCCAATGGCGGCCGCATAGATCCATGGCCTGGCCTGTTGCACGGCAAAGTCGTTGATGAGATAGCGGGTCTCGAAGTTGTCCGTCGCGTCGAGGATGAGGTGGCTGGTGCCTGTGAGGCCGGCGATGTTGCCGGGAACCAGGTCGGTGACGTAGGCGCGAACCTCAATGCCCGAGTTGAACTGTGCGATTTTGCGGCGTGCGGCTTCGGCTTTGGGAAGCGCCTGCAATGCATCTGCTTCGTCGAAGAGTATCTGGCGCTGCAGGTTGGAGGGCTCGACGAAATCGCGATCGATGAGGGTGAGCGTACCGACTCCGGCGCGTGCCAGCAATGCGGCCGACGCGGCACCGGTAGCTCCGCAGCCAACGATGCAGACGTGTGCTTCGGCCAGCCGGGCCTGTCCTGCTGCGCCTATGCCCGGAAAGAGGATCTGGCGAGAGTACCGCTCCTGATTATCGATAGGGTTGTCGATGGGAGAGGAGGCTTCGCCGGAAGCTGGGGTGGGAACGAACTCGGGCGAGGTGTGCTGCATGGACCATGCTTTCCGTGTCCCGAAGGACTCTGCTCTTTCGTAGTATAGGGAATGCACTGTCGCACGGGGAACTGCTGACTGCGGAGGGATGGAGCCGCATCCAACTGGAGGCAATAAAACTCCAGCGTAGGGTCCGGTAAGTGGCCCGGAAGAGAGATAACCGGGACTTTGGTGTTGGACGAGGAAAGGTGTTTTTTGGGTCAGTCGCGAAGAGGTCGAACGTCGAGCGGGAGCGGTAGGACCATAAGACATACCGCGATCGCTGTCCTGCTTTTATGGACAGCGCTGGCACGACCCTGCCATGCACAGACCGAGCCGATCGGCGGGACCCCGAGGACACCCGCAGACTCTACTCCGCCTGCAAATCAGCTTCCAGCAACTACTGTGCAACCAACCCGTCCTCCCACAGTTCCTCAGGCATCGCAGGTTCCGGGGCCGGCTCGCGGGCGGAATGACGCGCCCGTGATCTCGACCGGCCCAGGTCTGTCGACTTCGGTCTGGGAGTGGAAAGGGCTTCGTGTGAACCGGATTGAGTTTGTGGGGGTCACTTTCGAGGCATCTGACACCTTGCCGAAGGAGTTGGCGCAGAAGGCGGGTGAGCCACTCGACCCCCAGAAGGTGCGCGAGAGCACCCGTCGGCTCTTCGAGAGCGGGCGATATCGCGATGTCGCAGTCCGTGGCGTCCGGGAGGGCGGCGGCATGACTCTGATCTTTGAGGGGACGCCGCGATACTTCGTGGGACGCGTAACGATCACCGGTGTCAAGAACGACCGGCTCGCTTCGTTACTGGAGTACGCGACGAAGCTGAATCCGGGCACGGCGTACACCGATACGTCGGTGGCGACAGGAACGGAAGGGATCCGCGACGTTCTGCGCTCTCAAGGCTACTACGAGCCAAAGGTATACGCCGGAACAACACTGGATCGTCCCAACAGTCAGATCAATGTCGAATACGACGTCGGCGTGGGTCCTCAGGCGCGTATTGGAGACGTTACCGTGGAGAGCGCTGACCTGGGCATGACGCTCGACGAGTTTCGCAAAAAGGGAAAGTTGAAGCGAGGGAGTAAGGTCACTCGCGACACTACGAGCAATGCGCTTTCGAAGCTGCGGTCGCAATATCAGAAACGCAACCGGCTGGAGGCGACGGTCAGTGTGCAGAAGCAGACCTACAACCCGCCACGACGCCAGGTGGACTACGACTTCCACGTAAACCAGGGCCCTGAGGTGAAGGTTCTGATCGAAGGCGCAAAGGTATCGAAGAGTCGCTTACACTTGCTCGTTCCGATCTTCGAAGAGGGAACGATTGACAACGATTTGCTGAACGAGGGCATGCACAATATTCGCGACTTCGTGCAGCAACAGGGCTACTTCGACGCTACGGTGGATGTAAAGGTGATCGGCCGGGACACCGCGAACGCCCGCGTGATCTATACCGTGGACCGCGGAATCAAACACAAAGTGGTATCGGTTGAACTGAAGGGAAACCACTATTTCTCGGAAGACATTCTCCGCGAGAGGATGCAGGTCAAGAAAGCGGATGCGTATCAGCGAAGCGGCCGCTATAGTCCCGGCCTGGTCGCAGGCGATGTCGCGTCCATGCAGGCTCTCTATCGGGCCAATGGCTTTGACCAGGCGAAGATTACGACCGACGTCAGCGACACCGATGAGAAGAAGGGAACTCCAAAACAGAAGAACGGCCAGATCGCCGTGGTTTACAACATCGAGGAAGGACCGCAGAAGAAGTTCGGCACGGTGGATGTGGTGGGTGTCGGTCCCAGCCGTCTGGAGGATGTGAAGTCGCTGATGAATACTCAGGAGGGGCAGCCATTTTCGCTGGTGACCCTCTCCGGTGACCGCGATGCTGTCATTGCCTACTATCTCGGCCACGGTTTCGACCAGGCGAAGGTCGATCTTCAACTGCACAAGCGAGACGACCCAACCCGCACCGATGTCTCACTCACGGTGGCCGAAGGGCCGCAGGTCTTCGTCAATCGGGTTTTACTCTCGGGCCTTGAACTTACACGTCCGAAGGTTGTAGAGAGTCAGATTCGGGTTCATCCAGGGGACCCGCTTGACCAGACAGCGCTGCTCGAAACCCAGAGGAACCTCTACGGCCTCGCACTCTTCAATTCGGTAGTGACAGCAGTCCAGAATCCGACCGGAGATACGCCTCGCAAGAACGTGCTGGTGCAAACGACCGAGGCGAAGCGATGGGCTGTGACCTATGGCTTCGGCTTCGAGGCGCAGACAGGAAATCCAGGCGGAACGATTCAGAGCAATTCCAGCAACCCGAGCGCATACTCTCCGGAGGGACGGGGCAGTGTCAGCCCTCGCGTCTCTCTGGATGTCTCACGTATCAACCTCCGCGGCACCCAAGACTCGCTGAGCCTTCGGACGACCTACGGCCTGCTGGAGCAGATTGCGGTTCTGACCTTCCAGAACCCGAACTCGTTCGGAAAGCGGAATTTCTCGACTACGGCGTCGGGTGGCTACACCAATATTCAGAACATCACCACATTTGCTTCCTCGACGCTTCAGGGCAGTATGCGGGTCACGGAGAAGGTGCATCGGACCGATACGTTGATCTACGAGTTTCTCTATCGACGCGTAAAGGTGGATCCCAACAGCCTGCGAATCTCAGCCGATCTGATTCCCCTGCTTTCGCAGCCGGTGCGGGTAGGTGGACCAAACTTCACCTGGTTCCACGACACCCGGCAGCCCTCGCCGCTGAATGCTTCCAAGGGAATATACGCCTCGCTGCAGGCCTTTGTTGCCTCTTCCAAGTTCGGCTCGCAAACAGATTTCTGGAGGCTGGATGGCACCAACTCCACTTACTATCCGTTGTTTCATCATCGTTATACCCTGGCGCGAAACACGCGTATTGGCTACGAGCATACATCTGGAGTGAATCCGAATGCCGACAGTCCGGTATGCGCAGGGATTCTGCTAACGACCAATCCTACCTGTAACGCGGTGCCCCTTCCGGAGAGACTCTACGCCGGAGGCGCGACCTCGCACCGAGGATTTGGAATCAACGGTGCCGGACCCCGCGACTTGCAGACCGGATATCCGGTAGGCGGCTCAGCGGCCTTCGTCAATACGTTAGAGCTGCGTATGCCGCCTCCCACACTTCCTTACGTCGGAGATAGCGTAAGTTTCGTGCTTTTTCATGACATGGGGAACGTGTTTCAGAATCCTGAAGATATGTTTCCGAGCTTTCTGCGTTTTCACCAGCCGAATCGCGACACCTGCCGTGATGTCTCAGGAACGATCGGGACTTGCAGTTTCAATTACTTTTCCCACGCTGTGGGAATCGGCGCGCGATACCGGACGCCGGTCGGGCCGGTGCGTTTCGATTTCAGCTATAACCTGAATCCCCCCATCTATCCCGTCATTGATGACTACAATGGTGGGCCGCCCTATGTAGGCCAGGGCAATCACTTCAACTTTTTCTTCAGCATCGGACAGGCCTTCTGAAATGCGGAACCTGACGCAAAACCCGGCGATCCGTTGGCTCGAGAGGACGTTTGCCGTAGCGATGCTGGCTGTGTCCGCGGGAGCGCAGCAGCCAGGCGTTCCTCCCTCCATTCCCTTGACACAAACTCCGGGGCAGGGGCGTGGAACCGAGATCGACGGCGTCGTTGCCGTGGTGAACGGAGACGTCGTTCTCGAAAGCGATGTGGATGAAGAGCGCAGGTTCGAAGCGATTCAGCCCTATCGCGGGTCCACGGCCGAGTTTTCGCGGGACCGTGCCGTTCAGAGGTTGATCGATCGCACCCTCATTCTTCAGCAGGCAGTGCTCCAGGCCGATCGGGTAGCGGTTTCGGATGAAGAGCTGGACAAGCAGTTGCAGACGCTGCGAAAAGACATTCCCGTGTGCCAGCAATATCACTGTGAAACAGACGATGGATGGCAAAAATATCTCGCCGCACACGGATTTACCCAACAGGAGTTTCGCGATCGATGGCGCAAGCGGATGGCGCTGCTGCGTCTGATCGAGGTGCGCTTCCGCAGCGGCATCCACATTTCAGAGGAACAGGTTAAGGAGTACTACGAGAAGACCATGCTTCCAGAGTACGCCAAGCAGAAGGTGACACCGCCGAAGCTTGAGACGATCTCGAAGCGCATTGAGGAGGTGCTGTTGCAGCAGCAGGTAGGAAGTCTCATGCGCGATTGGCTGCAGTCTCTCCGGGCGCAGGGGAACGTATGGATCATGAGGCCCGGAGAGGTGGCGCCGTGAGCGAGCAACAAGTGCCTCCGACCCGTCCTCCGGACGATGACCATCGCCGGCGCCTCGAAGAGCGCCTCGAGGAGAAGCGTCAACAGCTGGAACATAGGCTTGAGGAGAAAAAGGAGCGGATCGAGCAAAAGCTCAAGCAGGTGAAGCGATCGATTGCCGCGCGCATCACGCGTGGCACCCTGTGGATAATCGGCGGGATACTTCTGCTGGTCGTGGTTCTCTTAGGCGCCTTCGCCTGGTACACCACCACCCCTGACTTCGAGCGTCGTGTGGCAGCTGAACTCGTCACTGTGCTTGGCGACGCTACCGGCGGGCGCGTCGAACTGAAACGGGTGCGGTTCAGGCTTGCGCATCTCGAGGTTCAGGCCGATGGATTGGTGATCCATGGGCTTGAGGGGCCCGAAGAGGCGCCTTATCTTTCCGTCGACCGGATCCTCCTGCGGGTCAAGATCGTGAATCTCTTTTCACGGGTTGTTACCAGGGGACTCGCCTCCCATGTTTCCCTGAACTATCTACGGGTGGATCATCCCCAGTTCCACCTGATCGTGGACAAGGATGGTCGAACGAATCAGCCGGTTCCAAAGCACCCCCGTACCAGCAATACTCCGATCACCGATACGCTGCTCGACCTTAGAGCCAGAAGCGTGGAGATCGCCAACGGTGTTGCGCGGATCAATGATCGTGCCATTCCTTTCGATCTTGCGGCACGCGATCTGGAGGCTGAGATTCATTACATCTTCCATACAGACCGGTACGGGGCGGAGATCGATCTGAAAGACTTGCGTACCCGGCTTAAAAACGAAGCCGAGGCCAGGTCGTCTTTGCATATGGAGGCGGAGTTAGGAAGGGACGAAGCCGATCTGAGCCGGCTTGAGCTGCGTACGGGCGAGAGATCGCAGCTTCAGATATCCGGTACGCTCAGACACTTTTCCACGCCCGAATGGCAGGCGACGGCCACCGGCTCGCTGGATCTGAGTCAGATCGCGATGCTGACGGGTGTCGACGGTCTCAAGGCAGGAAGTATAGATCTCAACCTGAGGGGGCGGAATTGCGTGGCCTCTACTCCTCAATCGGAGAAGAAGCCTCCCCTCTGGCGCCGGCTCCGCCCACAGCAACAGCAGAAGGTCCAACAGCCTGCCGCCCACGAGCCGGGATGCCCGGCCATGTTCCTCGTTGCTGGATCAGCGAAGCTGCGTGGCGCGGGGTATCGCGACGAGTATGTGACCTTGCGGGGCATCGATGCAACAACACAGATCCGCATGACGCCAGCCGAGCTTGCGGTGACCGAGATCGCGGCAAGGCTGCCTGGCGGCGGCTCCGTAACCGGCGACCTGCGAATTGAAAACTGGATCGGGGAGACTCCGGTCGAAAGCTCCGAATCGCCTACCGTCAAAGCAGCAGCTTCAACCGCCAATAAAACGGCTGCGACGCTGAACGCTAAGACTCCCGTGAGCAAAGTACCGGAGATCAAACCATCCCATGCTTACGTCAACGCCGTGCTGAACGGAGTTCCTTTGAGATCGATCATGGACATCACGGCAGGGAGTTATGGCGATCTGGGCTTCGATACGGCAGTGAGCGGGCCGGTGAAGGTTCAATGGGGCGGAACTGCGAAGGACGTGGCTGATACGGTTGAGCTGGATGGCGATCTGAAGCTTGCACCCACCGGAGTTAGGCGGCCGGGCATCTTCTCAAATGTTCCCCTCACAGGACAGGTTCTGGCGCACTATACCGGACGAAACGAGACGGTGCAGATTCAGCAAATCCACCTCCAGACGCCTCAGTCGACCGTAGAGGCTTCGGGGATTCTCGGTGTGAACCTGGGCGACCCGCTGACGGCGCTGCATGTCGATCTGACCGTACGCGATCTCGAGGAATATAACCAGCTGCTGACTTCGCTGGGCCTGGAAGGCAACGGAAAGAAGGGAAGCGCCGCAATCCCGGTGAGACTTCATGGGGCACTGCACTTTACAGGTACGGCGCAGGGAATGGCCCGCGACCTCGACGTGAAAGGGCACGTGGAGGCCTCTGAGATCGAGTTCGCGATGGGCTCTACCGATGCATTGATTGATTCTCTTGTCGCGGACGCTGAATATTCGCCGAATACTGGAGTGGCAGTTGCGGACTCGACCATTCATCGTGGAACTGCAGTCCTGAATGCGTCGGGCACCGTTCAGCCTCGGCGCGAGGTCTCGCGCCGAGGAGTGGAGACCTTCGTATGGGATAACGGATTGGCCATCGACGCGCAGCTACGGCTCGCGGAGGCGAAGATTCCCGATCTGCTCGAGATCGCAGGCCAACAGCAGAAGGTTCCAGTAACGGGAACCATAGCCGCGAACGCCCACGTCACCGGGACGATAGAAGATCTCGATGGGAACGGACACGTCTCTCTCAGGGACGGCGTCGCCTACGGCGAATCGTATGAAGCCGTATCCGCGGACTTAACCGCGAAGGGAAAGGCGATCGATGCAACCCATGTCTCTCTGAAATTGCACGGTTTCGCGGTTACGGGCAATGGTGGATACGACATGGGGACCGAGCATTTTCACGGTCATCTTGAGGGCCATGACCTTCTGCTTTCGAAGTTCGACACCATAAAGAAGAAGGGAGCGGACGTCGATGGCAGATTGACACTGCTGGTAGACGCGAACGGTACCGCCACAGAGCCGGCGCTGAATGCCAATATCAAGCTGTCCGGCGTAACCTACGCCGGACAGCCTATGGGCGAGGCGAGTGCTGAAGCGCACAGCCAGCAGAGCAGGCTCTTCTTCACGGCGAATGCGAGCCTTGTGGGTGCTGCGTTGAGCCTTCAGGGGCAGACAGATCTCACCGGAGATTATCCAACCCAGGCGAAACTCTCACTAGCGAACCTGGATATCAGCCGGCCACTCACGATGTTCGGTCCGAAGGACATTAAGGCTCAGTCATCCATCGCGGGTGTGGCTACGATCAATGGTCCTTTGAAGACTCCCAAAGCGCTCAACGGCAGCGCTGAGCTGAACGCCGTTGACGTGAAGCTGCAGGGGATTGAGCTCAAGGCGGCCGAGCCGTTGCGCGTCAATCTTCGCGATGGCCTCGCTACCATCGAGCAGTTTCATATCGTCGGCCAGGATACCGACTTGCAATTCTCTGGCACGGCGCAACTCTTCGGCGCAACCGATCCCAAGGGTGGCAAGCTCAACGTAAAGGGCGGCGGGGGCATGAGCATGGCTCTGCTGCACACCCTCGATCCGGACGTTCTCTCCAGCGGCAGAGTGCAGTTCACCATGACCGTCGGCGGAGTGGTCGGTAATCCCAAGCTCAGCGGCAAAGTTCAGCTGGAGCATGTGAACATGGCGCTCGACGGCGTTCCCAACGGCTTGAGCGACATGAATGGCACGCTGATCTTCACCGACGACCGCCTTCAGCTGCAGAACGTCACAGGGAAGACGGGCGGTGGAGAGTTGAAGCTCGGCGGTTCCCTGTTTTTTCGCAACGGCTTTTATGTGGACCTCACGGCGACTGGCGATGCCGTGCGCGTTCGAATGTATGGGCTGAGCGCCACAGCGAATGCCAATCTCAAACTGCAAGGTACTGCCTCTAGCTCGTTGCTGAGCGGCAGCATCCTGGTCACACGTTTTGGCGTAGGGCCCGATGTTGACTTTGCGGCGTTCGCCGGAAGCGGAAGCGCAATCAGTGCACCGCCCGACCCGGACGCTCCCTCGAACAAAATTCGTCTTGAGGTTCGCATTACGAGCGCACCGCAACTGGATTTTCAAAATTCGTATGCCAAGCTGGCCGGTTCGGTCGATCTGAATATCCGTGGGACCGTCGCTACGCCGTCCATCCTCGGCCGCATTCAGATTACCGATGGCAGTGCAACGTTTGCCAGCACGAACTACCAGTTGCAGCGCGGAGACATTTACTTCACGAATCCTGTCCGTATCGATCCAACGATCGACATCGATGCGATGGCGCAAGTGGAAAACTATGAAATCACGGTTGGACTCCATGGTACGGCGAGCAACCTCAAACCGACCTACCGTTCCGAACCTCCATTAAGTGAAGCGGATGTGTTTGCCCTGCTTGCCCTCGGTCGAACTCAGGAGGAGGCACAGATCTATCAGGAAAGCCAGATCGCTGCCGGCACCGATCCTACGACCAGTGCTTTGCTTAGTGGTGCGTTGAACGCGACCGTGAGTTCCAGAGTTGAGAAGTTGTTTGGCGTAGGAAGCGTAAAGATCGACCCGGCTTTCGTCGGAACTCTCGGAAATTCGTCCGCCAGAATTACGATCCAGGAGCAGATATCCAAGCAGATCACCGCGATTTTTGCCACGAACGTGAACACCTCGGCGCAGCAACTCATTCAGGTGCAGTATGACCTCACCCATAATTCTTCGATCGTGGTGACACGCGATGAATCAGGTGTATTTAGCATTGTTTATAAACTACGCCGTCGATATCGTTAGCGGTTTGTCGCCACGGGGACGCATGTTCTTTGATTCGATTAATCGGCGCGGCTCACTTCTGGAGGAAAAGCAGGATGAATACGGGAAAAAGGAATGGCGTAATCGCTTCAGCGCTGATGGCGGCATGTCTCATCGGGGGGGCTTTGAGAGTTCCGGCTCAAACAGCGCCGAGCAATCCACAGGACGCCACAATCCAATCGGATGTGACCAAAGCGCTCGATAATAAACGCTTCAAGGATGTAAGTATCGCTGTGCAGAATGGCGTGGTCACCCTGCGGGGAACTGTCGGCCTCTATGCAGACAAAGAAGATGCGGACAAGAAGGCGCATCATCGCCGAAATGTGAAGGCGGTGGAGAATCTCATCGAAGTCGCCGGCCCGACAGTTGAAGATGTCACGCTGCGCAATAAACTGGCGGAAAAGCTGACCTACGACAGGGTCGGATATGGAACGACGGCCTTCAACGCTTTCACGATCGGCGTCCAGAATGGTGTAGTGACTCTGGGAGGTGTGGCTTACGGGCCTACGGACAAAGACTCCGCAATCAGTCTTGTCGCGAACTTTCCAGGAGTAAAAGATGTTGTGGACAACATTGAAGTCGCTCCGGTTTCGCCCATGGACGATCGGATCCGGCTCGCGACAGCGCGCGCCGTCTATGGCGCTCCTCAGCTGAACAAATATGCCATCGATCCCGCAAAGCCGATTCGCATCACGGTTGTGAATGGCAATGTTACTCTCTCCGGAATGGTTGATAACCAGGGCGATAAGGATGTCGCAAACATTCGCGCCAATGGGGTCCCAGGAGTCTTCAAGGTAACGAATAACCTCCAGGTAGCCAACTCTTCACAGGAAAAATAGGTTCAGCCCGGTTCCTCCGCTCCAGGGCCGCAGAGAGAGGTGCTCTCTGCGGCCTTCATCTTTTAGGATGGAAGTATGAGCTTGTGGAAGAGTACGGCGGTCACGTTTGAGATGATCAAGTGGGAGCACTCCATCTTTGCGCTGCCCTTTGCACTTACCGGAGCAGTTCTGGCGGCTGGAACCTGGCCGCCCCTGCGTGTGTTGGGATGGATCATCGTATGCATGGTTGCGGCGCGTTCCGCTGCGATGGCCTTCAATCGCCTTGTCGATGCTCGGTTGGATGCGGCCAATCCTCGAACCGCCATGCGTGCCTTGCCCGCCGGCGCTTTGACCACGAGCTTTGTTGCGGGCTTTGTGCTCATCTCGGCAGTGATATTTTTCCTCGGCGCGGCAATGCTCAACCACCTCACGTTGCTACTCGCCCCCGTTGCCCTCGGGGTCGTGCTGGCCTATAGCTACATGAAGCGAATCACCCGCTGGTCGCACCTGGTTCTGGGACTTGCTCTTGGCATAGCGCCATCCGCAGCATGGATCGCCGTTCGCGGCTCACTGGATCCGAGAATCATTATTCTCACGCTCGCCGTACTTCTCTGGGTAGGGGGCTTCGACGTTCTCTATGCTTGTCAGGATTTCGAGCATGATCGCAGCGCGGGACTCAACAGTGTTCCACAGGCGTTCGGTCTCGATGCCGCCTTCTGGATCGCGCGGGTGATGCATGTTGGAATGCTCGCCACCCTGTACTGGATGGTGGTTTCCTTTCAGTTGGGGAGAGTCGCGATGATCGGAATCGCGGTAGTGGCACTCCTGTTGCTTTATGAGCATCTCCTCGTCTCGCCCAGGGATTTGAGACGCATGAATGCTGCATTCTTCACCCTGAACGGGATCATTTCGGTAGTGTTCTTCGCGTTTATTGCGACCGATGTTCTTCTTCGATGACGAAGAAAAGGCCCGCCGTACAGGCGGGCCACAGATTCACTCTCTTGAATAAGCTCTAGACATCGCGACTGCGGTCTCGGAGGTTATCCAGCTTTTCGCTCACCTTATTTTTCACGTTTTGCGCGGTATCAACGATACGATCTCGTGCACGATCGGCGCTGTCTTCTCCCCGAGCCCTCAAGTTGTCTTTATCGGCTTCGGTATTAGCTGCAACGTCCTCGCGTCTCTCAGAAGACACATCCTTTGCCTTCCCCCAGGTCTCTTTCGCTGCTCCCTTAACCTGGTCTGCGACGCCGGAATTGGCGAGACTCTGATCATTGAAGGCTTCGCCAACCTTCTGCTTGATAGCACCGGCGACTTGATCGAATTTCCCTGTCACAGTTTCTTTATTCATAATTCACTCCACTCATGCGACGTCTTCCAACTTCGTTTGGATGTTTCGAGCAGGTACTTGAGCAACTTCAGAGGATAGACCTGTTCGTCACAAAGCTCTGCGGCCACTTAGCAGGTTGAAGATCAAAACGATGATCGCCAGGACCAGAAGAATGTGAATCCAGCCGCCAAGGGTATAACTGCTGACCAGTCCAAGGATCCAGAGAATAAATAGAATGATGGTGATCGTCCAAAGCATGGGTGAACTCCTCAAAGATGGATGCGACTTATGCCGTAATCACAAGGCTTTCGAACTGCCCTGCCTGCGCGGCCTTCCTGTTGGTAAGTTGCCTTCGCCGCGGTGGAGGTTGCCATTCATGAATAAAATAGAAGTTCAACGGAGCGTGCTTTTTGAAGATTGCGATTCAAGGGGAGCTGGGTTCCAACAGCCACATGGCGACCATGTCGATGTTGGGCAACGAAGTGGACGCGCTAAGCATCCTTCCCTGCAACGTCTCGGCGGAAGTCATGGCGCGCGTTATCTCAGGCGACGTCGATGCCGCAGTTCTGCCTATCGAAAACAGTCTCCACGGCTCTGTCGCCGAGCACTACGATCTGTTGCTGGAGCTTGATGTACGCATCGAAAGCGAGAGTCTTCTTCGTATCCGGCACAACCTGATCGTCGCACCGGGCGTGACGACAGGGGAAGTGCGCCGCGTACTCTCGCATCCGGTCGCGTTATCCCAGTGCAGAAAGTTTCTTCAATCGCATCCAGAGTTCGAGGTGATGCCGTTCTACGATACGGCGGGTAGCGTAAAGCACCTGATGGAGCAGAACCTGCGAGATATTGCGGGAATTGCGCCGCAGCTTGCGGCCTCACACTATGGCGCTGAAATCCTTATTCCATCCATCGAAGACCATACGCAGAACTTCACGCGCTTTCATCTCATCCGCCGCACCGAAGATCCGTGGCTGATTGAACCCAAAGGTCCGGAAAACAAGATGAGTCTGGCCTTTGCGATTGAGCACCGGCCGGGCACGCTTGTTGCAGCCCTGGAAAGGCTGGCGTGGGCAGGAGTCGATCTGACAAAAATCGAGTCCCGCCCCGTTCCCGGCAGCCCGTGGGAGTATGTCTTTTACGTGGATGTGAGGTTTGACGTGCCTGGAAAAGCTGAGGCAGCCGTTGCCGCCCTGATGGAGCACTGCAGGATGGTCAAGGTGCTTGGCAAATATCGCGCAGCGACCTTCACGGATGAATAAGCCACTCGTACTGTTCTTCGGAGAGAGGAACGACAGAGAGGCGAAACTGGCGGAAGAGAATCGATCCCTGGAAGACTGCGGCCTCGCGAATCTCGGCAAGTGGCCTCTCGCGTTTCAATGGCTTCACCGGCGCAATGCGCACAATCGGGTTCTTCGGGTCCGTCGCGTCAACGGAGACAACCTTTGCCGTGCCCACGGCGGCCTTGCCCACATTGGAGTGATAGATAACAAGCTTGTCGCCCTTCTTCATGTTGCGAAGCGTCAACAGCGCCTGGTTATTTGAGATTCCATCCCACGTTGTCTCTCCATCGCGGATGAGATCGTCGTAGGAATATTTGTCTGGTTCCGTCTTCAACAGATATGGCATGCAGACAGATTACCGCGCAGACGATTTCGGCATCGACGAAAATCTTAGCCGCCCAGGTCGACCAGCTTCACGGGCGGCAGCGGTTGCCGAAGGAATGCAGACCCGAGCCGCTGAAATTTCTCGATCGAATCCGTCGCGTAGAAGACTCGGTCAGGCATGACGATTGCGCCCGGCCCTGAATCCATTGCCAGTGCGGCGACCGCACTGGCCGTGGCCTCCGCAGAATCGATAATCTGCATCGGGTGATGCAGATTCTTGAGCGTAGTCTCGATCAGTGGTTTGAGCAGTGGATAGTGCGTGCAGCCTAGTAGAAGAATATTGGCGGCTGGAGCCTGTTCAAGAGCCTCCAGAAGATAGATGCGCAGAACCTCAAGAGTCACGGAGGTATGAACGTCTGAATGCAGCCATCCTTCTTCCACCAGCGGTACAAGCAGCGGGCAGGCCTTCTCGACGGAGCGAAGACCGAGTGCATTCAACGCTCGGGTATAAGCTCCCGACTGCGTCGTCGCAGAGGTCGCGAGCACGATAACGCGCGACCCGCCGGTTCCCGCGGAACTCGCTATGGCTGCTGTCAGTGCAGCGTGTGCGCCGGGCTCTACGACTCCAACGATCGGAACAGGTACGGCAGCCCGGATGTCGTCGAGGGCGAGCGCCGTTGCCGTGTTGCAGGCAATCACCAGCAGATCCGCTCCCTGGTCGGCGAGAAATCTGGCGCTCGATACCGCATAGCGCGCAATCGTCTTTCGGGACTTCGAGCCATAAGGAAGCCGCGCCGTGTCTCCGAGATAGACATAGCGCGCATCAGGAATTAATTGGAGGAGCTCACGAAGAACCGTAAGCCCGCCGAACCCGGAATCGAATACGCCGATCGTCTTCATGGCTGAGCCGCTGCCTCGCTTGGAGCAGTTGGACGAATCGTCGTGTCTGTAAGCGGAAACGCCTGATCGAGGGCGGCATGGCCAGCGAGCGTCTCACGCGATTGACCGTCGACAAGAAATCTCACCTCGGTGGACTCGGGAAATGCCGCATGCAGCGTGCCAATGATGGAATTCAGCGTGAGCTGCTCCACTTCAATGCCGGAAGGGTGATTGTCGACGAAAGAGCTTCGCAGGTTTACCGCGATCGCCTTGCCCGTATTCGGACGAGAAGAGTCCGTCAGGAAAAACACATCGTCAACCGATGGCCCGCTTTGAAGCGGATGTGCGGAGTCGGGGAGCGAATACTGCGCAAGAAGATGTTCCAGCAGTGTTCGCGCCCGCAGCGAAGGGTCCTGGGGGAGTGCGAGCTCGGATCGAGCTGCCGTAATCGTAGCGTCAGCGTCGGAGGCGACGTATAACGTTACCTCTTCCGTTGCGGCGGCCGTTGGGGCTGCAATGGGGGTCGCATCGTTGAGCGCAGTAAGACGCTTCTGAGCCACGCGGCAGCCTCGTAAAAGAAACCCTCCCATCAGGAAGATGCAACCCACAAGACCCCAGAAGAGGATGCGCTGATAGCGAGGAATCATTGCGGCACTCCTGGGCGAGGGAGCAATCCAGGCGTGGCTGGCGGCGCCGGAGCATTGTGATTGCGGAAAGATGCCAGCCCTGCGGCAATCGCGGTCGCGGCGCGTTGTTGGTACCCGGAGTCGGTTGCTGCGGTGGAGGTGCCAGAAGATGTCTTCAAGGGGGCGAGCTCGATCGCGATCGCCGGGCAGACGAGATTGTCGAGCGGAGGAACAGAGGCACGGAGCAGCAACACCGGCAGCTGCGCCGCGTCGATCGTGAGTCCAACCTCATTGGCCAGCCGAAGACTCATTCCCACCACGGGGGCCTGCGCCTTGTTCCAGACCAGTGCGCGACCGGAAGTGGACTTCGCCACGCTCTCCGGAAGTGACGATGACACGAGATGAACGCCCGACCCGGTTGCGGCGGCATGAATCACAAGGCAGGCGAGAGGCCGGACATGGTTGGCTGTTCCCGCGCGCTGATCGGTTGTGAGCTCCTCGGGAGGGTCCGA
This sequence comes from Edaphobacter modestus, assembly GCF_004217555.1. Lineage (GTDB taxonomy): Bacteria > Acidobacteriota > Terriglobia > Terriglobales > Acidobacteriaceae > Edaphobacter > Edaphobacter modestus. Next base: position 1,708,450 of record NZ_SHKW01000001.1, on the reverse strand, counting down.
ATCCCGGGTCACGACGACGGTAAATCCTTGTGCGGTGAGTGCAGGCCGTAGCTTCTGCGCAAACGCGAGAGTTACATCTTTTTCAACGGCACTACTCGAAAGCTGGGCGCCATTATCCCGTCCCCCGTGCGCCGCATCCAGCACGATCAGGTTGCGGTAAAAGGCTGGTGGTGGTTTGGGCGGCGCTGCTGGCTGCATCGCCGGGCCTGCAGCGGCAGGGGGGGCCTGCGGAGGCCGCGCCGTTTCCTGAGACTGCGCCACCATGGAGTGTGCCCCGCCGGTCAGGAGGGAGACTGCCAACGTGAGAATGGAATTGCGAAGTCGAGTCACGGTTTGGGGAGTGTGGCTTTGATTGTATCGGGCAATCCTGACCCGTGAACGAAGAGCTTTATCAGATTACGAAGGAAAGGCTTCGCCGCATTCGGCGAAGCCCGGGGCCTCCAGCCAGTTAGTCGAGAGCGTAGATCGCGAGTCCGCTCAGCAGTTTGGGATAGAAATCCGTCGACTTCTGCGGCATCACATCTCCTGCGAGGGAGACGTCCTTGAGCTGTTCCAGCGTGATCGACTTGATTAGAAAAGCGATGTTGGCATCTCCCTCGGTAACCATCGAGGCGGCCTCGTCGGCCTCCCGAAGGTAGCTCACGCTTCCAAGCCGTGTAATCGTCTCCTGGTCCAGGCCGAGCAGCTTATCCAGCACCACCCGGTGAAGCTGCACAACGTCCAGCTGGCGCTGCCTCAATGGAAGATCCTGAAGCAGGGCGTCGATTCTATCCGGCTTCGCCGTCAGCAGATAGCTGCCGTCAATCGTTACGGCAACGAACGCTGTGCGGTCAGTTTCCGCGAGTACCGCCACGTCATGAGACGCAAGCTCCTTGACCTCGAAGTACGCGCTGGCGCGGGTGAGGAAATCCGGAGACGAGAAACCCTCGATCCCATAAACCACGCGGTGCGTCGGCAGAATCGTAATGCCAGGAGCATCCATGTTGACGAAGGTCATCATCATCGCTGCCTCCGGGAAGGAAGGCGCAGGCAGGTGGCCCGGCGAAATCTTCTCCTCTTCGTCGCGTGGTTGGTTCAGCGGAAGTTTCAGCTGTGCCGACCGTTCCTGGGCGTAGGCGACCGAAGTTTCATAACGATGGTGCCCGTCGGCGATGATCAGCTTCTTATCGGCCATCGCCGTAACAATCAGATTGATCAGGTTGGGATCGGTCAGCTTCCACACCCGGTGGACAACTCCATATTCGTCTGTAATCGCCAGGTCTGCCGGATTATTGTCCTTGCCGTCCGGCTCGCTCACCCCGAAGATCAGCTTCTCGGCGGTGAAGGCGGGATCGGAGTAAAGCATGTAAATCTGCTCGCAATAAGTCCGGGTCGCCTTGAACAGACTCATGCGGTCGCTCTTATGCTTTGGAAACGTCTGTTCGTGGCGATAAACGACCTTATCGGCGTAGTCGTACAGGTGGCCAAGGGCGATAAAGCCCCGCCGTTCCCTCACCTCGCTGGTATGGGGAACCGTGTAGGTCTGGGAGTAGCCGTACAGGGCCGGCTCCGCCTCTTCTTCCAGAACGCTCTCTTTCCGCCACGCCCGAAGGGTCTCGGCGGCCCGGGTATAGACGTTTTCCTGGTCATTGTCGCCGGGCAGGTGCTTGCCCAGGATGACTCGCACGAGGTTATACGGGCTCGCATCGTAGTAGCGGTCCTGCATGGCCGGGCTGATCTTGTCGTACGGCTGGGTAACGACTTCTTCCATGTTGACGCGGGCGGGGTCGTAGCGAAGGGCGCGGAAGGGGTAGATGCGAGCCATGCGGATTCTTTTGTTCTCCCTCAAATGACTGATATGGATTGATTGTACGGGGACGGGCAGTTGCCTGTTGAAGCAGACGCAACAACTGTTTGCAAAAGGATGACAAATGGACCAAAAAACGCGTCTATAAGAGAGAGGAAGAGAGCGAATCGAGCCGATTCGGTGTATATTCTGCGGACGGAGTTGCAGTAGCCAGATATTGGGTGTGTATTGAGCTGACGGATCTCCACCGAGGTGCGGAGTCAGCAGGAATCAGGTCGCGGAGATGACCAGGCTATGCAGGATGCGAATACAGAGTTCGGTTGTCGGCGGAAATGGACAGAGCCTCTCTCACGGGAAGCTCGACGATCTCGACTTGTGTCCGTTCTCGGGGTTCTGCTCGCTGCAGTGATGATGAGCGGAGCCGGTGCTTGCAGAGTCGAGGCGCAGGAGAATCCTTTGGGTGAGGTTCATACCCAGCCCCCACCTCCGCCTCCAAAGTCTCCCCAGGATGCGAGGCCGGTTGTGGAGGGAGCAGACAACGTCGCGGCTAGTGGGACCTCTCGCCGTGATTCGCGGCTGCGCGTCGATGTAAATCTCGTTCTGGTTCCAGCAACCGTTACGGACCCGCTGAACCGTCTTGTGACAGGTCTCGAGAAGGAGAACTTTGAGATCTATGACAACAACATAGGGCAGGTCATCAAGAGCTTCTCCACCGAAGACGCACCGGTGACGATTGGAATCGTCTTCGACCTGAGCGGCAGCATGAACTCCAAGTTCAACCGCGCCCGCAGAGCCCTCAGCGAATTTCTTCGTACCTCCAATCCCCTGGATGAGTTTTTTGTCGTCGGTTTCAACGACAGGCCCGCGGTGATCGTCGATTACACCTCGGATGTGGATGACGTCGAGGCGCGTATGGTGATGCTGAAGCCGGAGAATCGCACCGCCTTGATCGACGCCTCTTACCTGGGAATGACCAAGCTTCGGGACGCCAAGTATGAACGCAAAGCCCTGCTCATCATCTCGGACGGGGGCGACAATCGTAGCCGCTATACCGAAGGAGAGTTGCGGCGCGCTGTCCGTGAGAGCGATGTTCAAATCTATTCCATCGGGATCTTCGATCAGTACGCGCCCACCCAGGAAGAGCAACTCGGCCCGGTTTTGCTGAGCGACATCTGCGAGATGACCGGAGGAAGAATGTTCCGTGTGGGCGATGTCGCCGATCTGGGAGATATCGCGACGCGCATCAGCGCGGAGCTGAGAAACGAGTATGTCCTCGGTTACAGGCCGTCCGAGGTGAAGAAGGATGGCAACTGGCGTAAATTGAAGATTAGACTGGTGCCGCCCCCGGGACTTCCTCCGCTGACGGTGCACAATCGCCAGGGGTACTATGCACCTTCGGACTAAAGCATTGCCGTGGGCGGCTGCAGCCATGTTGTTGCTGCCGCGACCGGGTTGGGCAAGCGGGTGGGGCTGGCAGGGGAATGCCTCGCAGGCAACCAATCCAACGCAGCAGAGTCCAGCACAGCCGGCGTCTCAGCCGTCCCTGACGGTGGACCGCGATCCTGTTGCTTCGCCGGATCCTGACACACCTCCGCCTACCGGGAAGGGAGGGGCCAAGGCTCCGGAGGGCCCGGCCGGACCCATTCAGCGTGGCGCGGGCGGAAAATATACCCTCAGGACCGATGCTTACGAGGTCCGGTTGAATGCAACCGTGCTTGATTCGGACGGCAACTCCATTCTGACCCTTAACAAGGATGACTTCCGTGTCTTCGAGGATGGTGTTCCGCAGACCATCGCCTCTTTTCGCCATGAGGATCTTCCCGTCTCCCTTGGAATCCTGATCGATAGCTCCGGTTCCATGTATGACAAACGTGGGGCGGTGGAACAAGCTGCCCTGGACCTCATCAAGCTGTCGAACAAAGAAGATGAGGCGTTCGTGGTGGACTTCTCCTGGGAGGCGTTCATCGACACGGACTTCACCAACGATATCGACAAGCTGCGCGAAGGCCTGAGCTACGTCAAATCCAGCGGCGGAACGGCGGTTTATGACGCTCTCGTGGCTTCCGCGGATTACCTGACCAAGAACGCCAAACACCCCAAGCAGGTTCTGCTGGTCGTTACCGACGGCGAAGACAACGCATCCAGCGCTTCTCTCGAGCAGGCAATTCGCAGGATCCAGGATCTCGACGGTCCTGTCATCTACTCCGTGGGTCTTCTCTTCGGGCAGGACACGGACAAGAGAGAGTCGCGCCACGCAAAGCGCGTGCTGGAGACGCTGAGCGAACAGACCGGAGGAGCGGCGTACTTTCCAAGATCTCTCAAAGAGGTTGCTTCGGTCGCCGCCCAGGTCTCACAGGATATCCGGACCCAGTACACGATTGCCTATCAATCCACCAAGTCGCCGACGCTTGGAGGCTATAGAGAAGTGCACGTGGACGCAAAGGCGAAGGGGATGGGGAAGTTGTCGGTTCGAACGCGAACCGGATACTATCCCCGAATAGCGTCCGCTGCCTCCTCGCAAGGGCAGGCGGCGGCCAACCCACAAGGAGCGAACGACGCGCCAGCGCGGCCCTGAGAATGCGGAGAGCGGAGACGATTACAGAGCTGGTAGGCGGTACGCCGATGGTGCGACTGACTGCGCTTGAGCCTGAGGGCGGAGCGCAGATCTGGGCCAAACTGGAATATCTCAATCCCGGTGGGAGCGTGAAGGATCGCGCGGCCCTGGGAATCGTTCTCGATGCCGAGCGTCGCGGCGTGCTTGGCCCCGGATCGACGATCGTTGAGGCGACGGCCGGGAACACTGGAGTGGGATTAGCCCTGATCGGTGTCAATCGCGGGTACAAGGTCGTGCTGTATGTTCCGGAGCAGTTCGCCGAGGAAAAATGCATTCTGATGCGCGGGCTGGGGGCGACGGTGATTCGAACTCCCGAGGCGGAAGGAATGGCCGGTGCGATTCACCGGGCGCTTGCCTTCGAGCGAGAGACGCCGGGCGCATTTGCGGCCCTGCAGTTCGAGAATCCTGCGAATCCTGACTTTCACGAACAGACAACCGCGGTCGAGATCTGGGAGCAGATGGAAGGCCGGGTCGATGCCTGGGTTTCAGGCGTGGGCTCGGCTGGGACGTTTACCGGCGTCTCACGGTTTCTGAAGCGGCAGAGCGAAGCGATTCTGACAGTCGCGGTGGAACCTCAGGGAAGCGTGTTGCAGGGCGGAGAGCCGGGGAAGCATCGAGTGGAAGGAATTGGCGTCTCATTCATTCCAGCTACTTTTGATCGAAGTGTCTGCGATCGGGTGATTCGTGTGATGGATCCTCCTGCGTTTGTTATGGTGAAGCGACTGGCTGCTGAGGCCGGCGTGTTTGCGGGTTCGAGCGCCGGAGCGGTGGTTTGTGCGGCGGTTGAAGTTGCAGGCGAGCTTGGCGCGGGACGGCTCGTGATTACGGTGATTCCTGATTCGGCGGAGCGATATCTGTCGAAGGGGTTGTTGACCTAGGGTTGGTTGCGCTTCGGGCGAGCTACTGAGATTCTTCGCTTTTGGCTCAGAATGACGGTTTGAGAGGCAATGATGGCTGAGAAGAAGCACGGGTTTGCGACGCGGGCGATTCATGATGGACAGGAGCCGGAGAAGGTGACCGGCGCTGTGAACGTTCCCATCTTTCTGACCTCGACGTATCAGCAGGAGGAGATCGGCAAGAACCGAGGGCATGAATACGCGCGGCTGACGAATCCGACTCGCGATGCGCTCGAGGAGAGTCTGTGCTCGCTCGAGGGCGGGACCAGCGCTCACGTCTTCGGCTCAGGGATGGCGGCGATTACGGCTATGTGCACCATGATGAAGGCCGGCGATCACGTGGTGTGCTCAGACAACGTGTACGGCGGAACGCAGCGGGTCTTCGACAAGGTGCTGGCGAACTATGGCCTGACGTTTACTTACGTCGATACGAGCATGGCCGAGAATGTTGCGGCGGCGATTCGCCCGGAGACGAAGCTGGTCCACATCGAAACGCCGACGAATCCGATGATGGCGATTACGGACATCCGCGCCGTGGCGGAGATCTGCCATGCGAAGGGCGTCGAGCTGAGCGTCGATAACACCTTCCTCTCGCCCTATCTGCAGCAGCCGATCGCGTTGGGCGCGGATATCGTGATGCACTCGACGACGAAGTTTCTGAACGGCCACTCGGACGGACTCGGCGGCGTTCTGATCTGCACCACGCCGGAACAGGCGGAGCGCTTCCGGTTCGTGCAGAAGTGCACGGGGGGAATTCTCTCGCCTTTCGAGAGCTATCTGTTGCTGCGTGGCGTGAAGACGCTGGCCGTGCGGATGAAGCAACACGATGCCAATGGGCGTGCGGTGGCGGAGTTCCTGGCCGGACACAAGGCGGTCGAGAAGGTCTTCTATCCGGGGCTGACGGATCACCCTCAGCATGAACTTGCGAAGCGGCAGCAGAGCGGGTTTGGATCGATGATCTCGATCGAGCTGGGCTCGCTGGAGAGGGCGAACGAGTTTGCCAAGCGTCTGCGGCTGGGACTGCTCGCTGAGTCGCTGGGTGGCGTGGAGACGCTCGTGTGTCATCCGGCGACGATGACCCATGCGGCGGTCGGGCCGGAGGGGCGGGCGAAGCTGGGGATCACCGACGGTCTGATGCGAATCTCGGTCGGGATCGAGGATGTAGAGGACATCATCGCGGATCTGGACCAGGCACTGGCAGGGTAGGGCCCTCCCCATACGATTTCGCGCAAAATATTCATTTTGCTTGACTTAGGTGTGGACTACTGCCGCAAAGTATTCAAAATCAGTATCTTACATGTAAATTATTGAAAAGTAGTTGGTTACGGGCGAGAGCGGTGTAAACTTATTACTCCTCGCTGAATTAATCATAGCGGATTGCGCGAAACTAAAGCGCAAACCGATCTCTTTTGGAATCAGTCTGTTATGCCGAAAGGGACTTGACAGCCTGGTGCGTGGACCTGGTAGGTATTCAGGGCGCCGGAGTGTAATCGGATGTGGTTCGTCTCGATCTTTCCGTTGAAGGGCGAATGGCGGCTTTTCGAAATAGTCGAGCGAGACGGGGAGCCGAAGTCCAGCCGATATCTAGGCTGTCGTTCGTGGTAAAACCCCAATGGAGCGATAAGGTAAGAGGAACCGCCATTCGCTGCCTCTCCTGATCAATCGTTTGCTACTTCACCTCTTCGAAGTCTCCGGGTTTCCAGGATCCGTCAAAGGCTGCTTTTTCAGGACCGTAGACGCGGAAGTAGACGAACCAGCCTTTGCCGGAGATGGTTTTGATCCACTGATCTTCGTGTCCCTGAGGAGCTTTGGGGCCGAAGTAGAGCTCGGTGGGCTGGGTCCTGGAGACGTCCTTCAGCTCGAACATGGAGCGCAGCGCGGCCTTGGCCTGGTCGGTGATGACCTGGCTTCGCGTGTCGGTGTCGTAGACGGTGACGGACCAGAAGAGCTTGCCGGGGACGGGCTGGGGGACGGAGAGCTTGTAGCTTTTGCTGCCGTCGAGGGTGGCGCCGGTGGAGTCGCGAAGGCCAAGCCAGTACAGCGAACCTGCAGTGGGATCGCGCTTGAACATGGCGGGCGAGGCTCCGATGGCTTGATAGAACCACTTGTCGCGTGCGTAGAGATCGGCGTAGTTGCTGGTGTTGAAGTCGCCGTCTTCGAAGCGGAGCGCGGCCCATTCCCACTTGCGATCGGGCCAGACGATGCGGTCGGGACGACGGTCTCCGAAGGATTCGACGCGCATCTGTGCGTTGCCGATCTTCGCGGCTCTCTCAAGGATGGCGGTCATACGGGCGTCGGGAGAGAATGGTTTGCCCTTTTCGAGGCCTAGCGCGGCGAGCTCGCCGTACATGTTGTGAAAGCGCGGATTGGGGACTTCGGTGTTGATGACCTCATAGAGCTCACGCCAGAACTGCATGTTGTTCTCCCAGGCGAGCGGCGTGGTGTCTTCCGGGGGCGGTGTGAGATCGAGCCATTGGGTTTCAGGCCATCCTGGGACGGACTTGAGCGGATGAACTTTTACGGTCTTGATGCGGGCGATGGCTCCGGGAACGTCGCCGTTGACGGGAAGGGAGCGGATGCCGACGAGCATCTTGTTTGAGGGAGAGGTTGCGATGCGGTAGCCGGCCGGAGGTTTGTTCTTATAGCCGGGAGGGAGGAAGACAACTTTGTCTCCTTTGCCGGCGGCAGGGCCGGGCAGGCCGAGATCGGCGACCCAAAGCTGGTTGATGTCCATCGCGATACAGATGAGAGGACCGGGGGGCAGCTCGACGACCATAGGGCCATCGGTGAGGTCGAGCAGCAGCGGAGCATAGGGTGTGTCGGAGTTGAGGGTGAAGCCGACGTGCCTGGGTTGAGTATCGAGCGTGCCGAAGACCTTGTTGGGGATGACGCCGAGTTTTGCATTGCCCTTGAAGATGGCTGAGCCGGAGACGGTCGGGTAGAAGAAGCGGTAGGCTTCGACGGCCCGGTTGAGGTCGGCATCGTCGTAGGCCTTTTGCGCGGTGTTGCCGATGGGGAAGCCGCGTTGGAAGATGTAGCCGCTGGCGGCGGCCAGGAGGCCGGGAGGGGCGGCGGCAGGGGACCGGTTCTGCTTCGGCTGCTGCTCGCATCCGATGAGTGAGGCGGTGAGGACGGTGACGATCAGCGCATGGCGTCTCTGCATGGGTGGCTCTCTCCTCGCAGGAATCAGATAGTACGAGAGAAGCTACTGCACCTTTTGGATGTCCGGCAGCTTCCAGGTCTTATCGAAGAAGGGCTTTTGTGGACCGTAGAGGCGGAAGAGGACCTCGAACTTGCCTTTGGCGTCGGTGGGAATCCAGTTGGATTCTTTGCCTGCGGGGGCCTTTGGCCCGAAGTAGATGTCTACCGAGCCATCGGGGTTCTTCTCGAGACCTGTGGTCAGCGAAGAGCGGCTGGGCCACTGCATGTTGCGGATGAGGGCGTGGGTGCTGCGGTCGTAGGCAGTGGCTGACCAGTAGAGGGTGACGGGCGCGTTTGCCGGCACGTTGAGCCGATAGCTGCTTGCGCCGTTGAAGGGCTTCCCTGCCTTGTCGTTAATCGCCATCAGATAATACTGACCGGCCCCGATATGCTTTGCGCTGAAGAAGACGAAGGTGTATGTGAGACCTCGTGTATCGACGGGATAGATTTCCGGATCTGCATAATTTGACTGGATTGCCTTCGCGAATTCCGCCGAGGCGGGAAAGGCCCAGTGGTTGCCCTCATTGAAAGGCTGCGCGAAGACATTTTCATAAAGGGGCTGGAACCATGCATGAGCTTCGAGAACAGCCTGTTTGAGGATGTCTTGTGTTGCCGCGTCGGGGTTGAAGGGCTTTCCTTTCTCGATGCCGATGGACTTGAGCTGGTCGATCATGGCCCGGTCGCGGTCCAGCCAGGGTTCGGTCTGCACCATGCGGTCGAGGGACTGGAAGAAACGCAGGTCGTAGGGAATGGTGGCGTCGTAGACGACGTCGATGGCGTCGACGAACTGCGTCTCGGGCGGATGGGCGGCCTGCGAGAGCGGGTAGAACCTGACGCGCTTGCCGTAGGCGACAGCACTGGCTACGTCGGGCTCGCTGGAGCTCTTCGGGTTTGAACGAAGGAGGGCGAATCCCTGATAGGTAGGGGACGCATGGCGATGTAGCCGGAGGGCACCTTGTCTTTGTAGCCGGGAGGAAGAATGAGATACTTTCCTCCCTTGCCCTTGTCGACGCCGGCGGGGCCGACGTCTTCGATGGCGGTCTGCCAGCAGTCATCGACGGAGCCGGTGATGGTGCCGGTGTCGGCGGGAGGGATTTCGAGCACCATGGGTCCGGCGTCCCTGGTGTTGTAGAAGGGCATGAAGTAGAGGGTGTCGGGGTTGGGGGTGAGGGTCTGGTTCTTCCAGTTGAAGAGACGCGACCAGAAGACGACTTTGTTGCTGCCCTCGCCAGCCTTGGCGTCGTGAACCATGGTCTGGACCATGCGGTCGAAGTTGACGGCGGGCATGCCCCAGATGACAGCCTCGACGGCGCGGCGGCGAAGGGTGCGCTGGGCGAGATCTTCGGAGGAGAGGCTTGCGGAGGCGGCATCTGCAGGTGGCGCGGGCCTTGGCTGGTTGCAACCGGAGATGGTACCGAGGAGAACGACGGCTGCCGCAAGGGAGATCGCGGGGTGCTTCTGCATTCTTCCTCCTGGCTTCCGTTATTCGATAGAGCTTTCTATCGCTTTCGTACAGCGCAGACTCAGGGAAAGGATTGCAGGAGCCGTAATTGCAGACTCTTTGTACTACGGATAGGAGAGTTTCACCAGTTGGATAGTGGACACAGCAGAGGGAGACAGAATCAGGCGCGCAGGAGTATTGTTTCTGGTGATGATGGCATTAGTTTTGATTATGAGTGAGAGGAGATTCCGGAATGTTTCTGACAGAGGAGCAGGAGCAGTTACGTAAGGAAGTGCGGGCCTTCGCGGAGCGCGAGATTGCGCCGCATGTGTCGGAGTGGGATGAGAAGAGCGAGTTTCCTCACGCGGTGGTGAAGAAGCTGGGAGAGATGGGGCTGCTGGGCGTGATCTTCCCGGAGGAGCTGGGCGGCGCGGGGATGGGGTATGTGGAGTACGTGGTCGCGATCGACGAGCTTTCGCGTGTCGATGGGAGCGTGGGGATCATTGTGGCGGCGCACAATTCGCTGTGCACGAACCACATCATGCTGGCGGGGAACGATGAGCAGAGAAAGCGGTGGATTCCGAAGCTGGCGAGCGGCGCGTGGTTGGGTGCGTGGGGTCTGACCGAGCCGGGGTCGGGGAGCGACGCGGGCGGGGCACGGACGACGGCGGTGAAGCGTGGGGATAAGTGGGTACTGAATGGGTCGAAGACATTTATCACGAATGGGACGTACGCGAACTGCGCCGTGATCCTCGCTGTGACGGATAAAGAGAAAGGTCCGAGTGGCGGGATCTCGGCGTTTGTCGTGGAGAAGGGAACGCCCGGATTTCGGCCGGGGAAAAAGGAGAACAAGCTGGGCCTGCGGGCGAGCGATACGGCAGAGCTGATCTTTGAGAACTGCGAGATTCCGGAGGAGAACCTTGTGGGCAAACTCGGGGAGGGTTTCAAGGATGCGATGCGGGTTCTGGATGGCGGAAGAATCTCAATCGCGGCCCTGAGCCTGGGGATGGCGCGCGGCGCTCTGGATGCCGCGATCAAGTACTCGAAGGAGCGGCGGCAGTTCGGCAAGACGATCAGTGAATTTCAGGCGATCCAGTTCAAGCTGGCCGATATGGCGACGGAGCTGGATGCGGCGTGGCTGCTGACGATGCGCGCGGCGCGGATGAAGGATGAGGGAATGCGGGTGACGCGCGAGTCGGCGATGGCGAAGCTGTATGCGAGCGAGGCTGCCTGCAGGATCTGCGACGAGGGTGTGCAGATTCATGGAGGGTATGGGTTCATCAAGGACTATCCGGCGGAGAAGTTTTACCGGGATGTGCGGCTGTGTCCGATTGGTGAAGGGACGAGCGAGATTCAGAGGATGGTGATTGCGCGGGAGCTGTTGGGGAAGGCTCCGAGCCGGGGGTAGGGTTGGAGCTGCGCTTCGAGTGGGGCAACGCTCTGGGGGAGTGGTGCTGGAGGTGGAGACCCTGCGAAGAGATACTGAGATTCTTCGCTTCGCTCAGAATGACGATAGAGTGTGGGGCTAATGATGACGATGTGGGGCGGAATGATGACGAGTGTGGTGGGTTAGACCCCTCGAATGTGGTGGGTTAGACCTCGAAGTTTTCCCAGCGTTCGCGGACGCGATCGACGAGCTCGTCGAATTGCGGGGTCTGGCGGACGGGCGTGAGCAGCGGGTCCCAGCGGCTGATCATGGGGTAGTTGATGAAGCCCTTGTTCATGGCCTTGTCGATCCAGGCGAGCGCGTTGGTCGTATCGCCGATGAGGGCAAAGCACTGGGCCAGGTTCCAGGAGTAGTGGGGGTCGTGCTCGGAGATCTGGAGGAGTTCGGTCGTGGCTGCCTTGTCGAACGCTTTGCGATCGCCGAGGAGAGCGGCCTGCATGACAGCACCCAACTGTGAGAAGAAGTGGGTGGGATCGAGTTGCTGGATTGCGCGGAACTGCTTGATGGCCTCTTCATCGCGGCGCAGCAGGGCGAGGATTTGGCCCTTGCACCAGAGCAGCATGGTGTTGGAGGGATCGAGGCGAATGGCGTCCTCAAAGGAGGGAAGCGCGTCGTTGAACTCGCCGCCCATGAGGGAGAGCAGGCCGGGGATGAAACGGTAGACGGGCGTGAGGGGATCGATCTCAAGGATGCGGCGGGCCAGCGGCATGGCGGCATGGGCTTTTCCACTGAGGCCGCAGACGGCGGAGTACCAGCTGAGCGTGTCGGAGTCGTTGGGATCGGCGGCGATGGCTTTTTTGAGCAAATGTACGGCACGCTGGCTGTCGCCTTCCTGTACGCTGATTAATCCGAGCAGGCGATAGGCGTGGGCGGAGTTCGGGTCGATCTCGAGGGCCTGATTGGCGCAGTCGCGAGCCTTTGCGAGGTACTCGGTGTCCGAAGAGATTCCGGCGTTGATGTACTGCCAGTAGACCTGACCCTTGGCGGCGAGCAGAAGAGCATTTTTGCCGACGATGTTTTCGCCGGTGTCGAGGTATTCGAGCGCGCGCTCGAGAGCCTCGCCGGAGTAGTTGAGAATTTCGTGCTTCGCCATCAGGTAGTAACGGTACGCTTCTACGTCCGGAAGAGGCCGCTCATGCATATGTTGCTCCTCGGCAGGGGTGAGCTTGATCTTGAGCGCGGAGACGATCTGGCGCGAGATGTTTTCCTGAATGGCGAAGACGTCGTCGAGGGTGCCGTTGTACTTGTCGGCCCAGAGCAGGGACTGGCTTTCCGGGTCGATGAGCTGGGCGGTGACGCGGATGTTGGCTTTGCCCTCGCGCGAGGTGTTATTCAGCCGGACCGAGCCCTCGAGAACGTAACGCACGTTGAGATCGCGGGCGATCTTGCGGGGCGAATCGTTGGTTCCCTTGAGCTGCATGGCGGAGGCGCGGCAGATGATACGCAGCGCGCGGATGCTGGAGAGGTCGGTGATGATCTCCTCGGTGAGGCCATCGCAGAAGTAGTCGGTGCTGTTGTCTGCTGGCGCGGTGGTGAAGGGGAGGACAACGACGGAGGGCTCATCGATATTCTGCCGGTAATCGACGAGCAGAGTGGGCAGCGCGACGGTGTAGTTGGACGCAGAGCGGCGGAACTGGGAAAACGGCTCGAGGGCGGTGAGGAACTGTGCCGCGTCCTGGAAGCGTTGATTGGGATCCTTCGCGAGGGAGCGATCGATGAGCTGGAGAAGAGGCTCGGGAAGGTCGGAGCGATAGTCGCTGAGAGGGCGCGGCGAGGTGTGCAGGATGGAGTCGAAGACGGCGTAGGGCGTGGTGCCGGGAAAGGGAAGCGCGGCTGTGAGCATCTCGTAGAGGACGACGCCGGTGGCCCAGAGATCGGCGCGGTGATCGACGGGGCGGGAGAGCACCTGCTCCGGCGCCATGTAGCTGATGGTTCCAACGAGGACGCCGGTCTCCGTGAGGGCGCGGGCGACGTGAGGACGCCGGGCCAGGCCGAAGTCGACGATCTTGACCTCGCCGTCGGGATTGACGATCAGATTGGAGGGCTTGATATCCCGATGGATGATGCCCTTGCCATGGGCATGCTGCAGTCCGGAGAGGAGCTGGAGGGCGATCAGCGATGCCGCGGAGGGATCGAGAGCGCCGCGGGTAAGGCGCTGGGCGACGGTCTCGCCCTCGTAGAACGCCATGACAAGGATGATCTGGCCATCGGGGAGCTCTTCAATGTGATGGATGCGGCAGATATTCGGGTGATCGAGGACGGAGGCGGCACGGGCCTCTTCAAGCAGGCTGCGCTTGAGCGCGGGGTCGGCAACGGCGGCGGGAGAGAGGCTTTTGAGGGCGACGGTGCGGTGGAGGAGGAGGTCTTCCGCCTTGCAGACGACCCCCATGGCTCCGGAGCCAAGATGTTGCAGGACCTTGTAGTGCGAGATGGTCTGTCCTTCGATCATTTCCTGCCGTGCGTTTTCTTACGATGCCCTGAGAGAGCGAAGCCTGATCTCGGGAGAGGTGGCGTGAAGCGCCACGAGCTCTTCGAAGACGGAGGCGACTGCATCGATGGTGTGAAAGGCGCTGAGCGCGATGTATTTTTGCTGCTCCTCGGTGAGCGGCATGGAGTCGAGGGTGCGATTGAGATCCGCGATGTGGTGAGGATCGTTATCGGCGTGCGCGATGAGACAGCGGAAGGCGGTTGCCGGCAGCCGGGTGCGTTTGCGGATGGCCTCGAGCTGCTCGGTGAGTGGAGGGTAGCCTTCGAGAACGATGAGGTAACCGAAGACGGTGACGGGATGGATGTGCAGCGCCCAGAAATACTGGGCTCCCACGAGAGAGACAACCGCCGGCACCGGTGTGGCCGCTGCCACCTCCGCGGGAGAGATTCCGAGTGTTCCGATATCGTCGAGCAGCCAGTCGTCGTGATCCTGCTCCTCGAGGATGTGCTGGTCGAGATAGGGGGCGACGATTCGGGCGACGGGATCGTCTGGAAGGGTGAGGGCGCGGTCGCGCGCGGTCCGCATCAGGTGAAGGCCACCCTGCATGACGCGATGGAGCTGCACGAGAAAGACCGGCAGCAGTTGCGCAAGCTCAGGATGCGTCCAGAAGTCATCGCTGGCGGCGTTGAGCCGGCCTTCGGCAAGACGGATTTTTGCCCAGAGGAGATCGCTGTGAGACGAAAGCATGGCGGCATTCCTGAGAGATCGAAGATGGCCTCCGCTGAGAGGGGCCGCAGATGCGGCAGCCCTCACGTGCGGGCATAGAGGAAGGGTTCGTTATACCGGAAAATTCGGACGAACGCTGGCCTTGGTGGAGAGAGGGGCATCCCCCATCTTCTTGCGCAACTTGATAAGCGTGTTGACCTCGGAAGCGCTGAGCTTGTCGATAACAGCCTGATCGTGATCCGCAATACTTTCCTGGGCGATGACGCCGGCTGCCGTGAGGCGCTCGAGGTTCGAGACCTTCGGAGCAGACTTCTTCTTTACAGCCTTCTTAACCGGCGACTTCTTTGCCGGCGATTTTTTTACGGCTTTCTTCGTTGCTGCTTTCTTGGTTGCCACGGTATTTCTCCTTTAGGCGCAGGGGTCTGACGCCAGACGTACTCTTGTATGGGGCCCGGAACAACAACAGATTGCATTGAATCTGCGCCAATTGTATACGCGACCGATCCAACGGGATGAGGCTTTTTGCGTAAGGTCTGTCTTCGGTCACGTCCGGAGATTATGGAGCAGTCGGCTGTGTCGCGGAGAGCTCGACGAAGTTGCGTCCGGCGTAGAGCCGGTAGGTGCGGGCAGCTGGTGCGGCAAGAATCTGAAGCGGCGTAGGCCGGCGCAGGTCGGCGTCGTGGGAGGCTGCGGTGGTGAAGAGATCGTGGCCGCCGATGTCCATCACGACGAAGGTTTCGTTGGCGACGAAGCCGCAGCCGTAGGCTCCGGGGGGCAGCCTGTGGCCGCCAATCTCAAGGGCCGTTTCGGTGATGAGATAGGCCTGGTATTTCTGCTGTACGGAGCTGGAGTAGCCGGAGGTATCGACGAGCGCGGCGAGCAGAAAAGCGTCCTTCGAAAAGCGGATTCCAGCCGAGTTCCGTGCCTGGATGGAAGCAGTCTGACCGCGAAAGAAGACGGCCGGCGGAAGAATGGCTCCAGCTTCAGAGGCGTTAAGGATCGCAGGACTGCTTCCGGAAGCAGACGACTGAGCCAGGGTGGAAAGTGGCACGGCGGCCAGGGCGAGGGCGAGAAGGCATCGAAGCATGCGCTGCCATCCTACTTCCGTCCATGGTCTGGTGCAATGGACGGAAGCAGGATGCACGTCTTATTGCGGGAGCGCTATCTCGGGCGAAGTACCGGACGCCTGGAACGGATACGCAGTCCTGGTCCGGTTAACGCCTGTGTGGGCTGGAAACGGGACGTTGCGGGAAAAGCTGGAGCGGTGTATCTCGGCGTGGCGGGCGGAGCGGCTGGTGCCGTCGATCCGGAGCTGATAGACGTCGGAGTCCGAGTCGTAGTCGCGATACATGGAGGCTGCCGCCCGCCTTCTGGCGGCCTGAGCGAGCAGGTTGTTCATTTCCAGGTAGACACCATTGGTCCAGCCGAAGCCGACCACGTTGCTCTTATAGCCGGTGGCTATATCGACATTCGCGGAGCCGCTGACTACGTTGTACTTTTCGCGGATGGTGCCGTCATGGAGGAAGTTATCGAGGATCGTCCCGGAAAATTTGTTTGCGATCCGGGTGGCGTCGGCAGTGAAACCGTATTGAGAGAAACCTTTCACGGTGAGCCAGGTTGTAGGTGCCCATCCATAGGGCAGGTCCCACTGCGTTCCGGAGTCGAAATCGCTCATGGCGATCCCGCCTGAGCGTTCCATCAGCGGGAGATGAAGACGGAGCGCGGCGGCCTGCGCGGGAGAGGCCAGACCGGCCCAGAGAGGATAGAACGCCGTAATGTAGTTATAAGGAGATGGACGGTCGTTCACGAAATCGTAGTCGTAGAACATACCGGTCTTCGCGTTCCAGAGGTATTTGTTGATCGCGGCCTTGCGGGCGGTCGCGCGGCGGGTCCATTCGGCCGCCTCCGCGGGACGGTGAAGCAGGGTGGCGAAGTGGGCCATGTCGCGCTCGTATTTGTAGAGAAGACTGTTGAGGCAGACTGGAGCGTAATCCTGTGTCGATCCGCTGAAGGGTCCGAAGCGGAAGCTGGGATCGAAGCCAGACTCGCGCATGGCCCGGTCGCCGCGGTAGAAGGAGGCGGTGAGGCGGTGGCCGTCGACATGGGCGGCGGCGCAGACCTTGGAGGCGGAGATGTCGCAGCTTGTCTTTGCGAGCTCGGCGGCCTGGGCGGGGGTGGGATCGTCGGGGGCGTCGATGAGGTAGTCGGTATGCACGCTGGGATGGGAGAGCAGCCAACGGATGACGTCGGGATAGTAGGTGCTGTCGTCGGCCATCTCGGGAACGGGCCCGGCGCCTACGTCGAAGTAACGGGCGAGACTGGTATCACCGGCCAGATGAGGCTCTGTAATCCAGACGTTGTAGTCACGCTTCGCATAGTCGTAGGCGCGAGCGAGCCAGGCTGCTGAGACGGGGTGACCGGCGGGATGCTCATAGACCTCGCGGATCATGGAGGTGAGAAAGGGAGGCTGCGAGCGGGTGAGATGGTAGGTGCGGTTGGCGTTGAGAATGGAGCCGTAGTTTTCGATCTCGAAGAAGAAGTTTTCAATCATGCCGCGAGCCAGATCGGTGCGCCGGTCGGCGACCAGGCCCAGGAGGATGAAGTAGCTGTCCCAGCCATACATCTCATTAAACCGGCCGCCAGGAACGACGTAGGGGTTGGGGAGATAGAGCAGGCCCTCGTCCTTGACGTCGGCGGCGGTGACGTCGCCCATGTGAGTGATCTTGTGGGGGAGATTCCGGACTTCGACCCTGCATTGCTGCTGCATGGCGGCGACCGACGATGGAATGGCCATACCGGCGGGAAGATAGAGGACGGGCGTCGTGGTGACCTTGGGATCGACGACGGAGGTGCAACTGGACATCGATCGTGAGAGAGTGTTCCAGCCGGTATGAATGTAGGAGAGAATCTTCGCCTTGTCCGCGGCCGAGGGACCGGCAGACTGCGCCTGGACCGCCACGTCCATAAAGAAAGGGCTGAGGAGGAACAGGATAAGGGGCAGGCGAAGGAGTTGCTTCATTTGAAAGATCTCCGCATTTTTGAATCACGCGAATCTCTTGTTATTGTAGGCTGCACATTTCCATTCGCGGACGCGGTGGATAGAGATGAGGAGAAAGACGGCCGGCTAACTAACGGCCGACAAGGGGAACCGCAGGGCGGGCAAGATCCGGAGAAAACGTCGAAGAGCAAGGCGACAGGATGCGCTTGCATAAATTTTAGTTTCAATAGAGACTTATTTTCGGAAAGGGAACGGTGCACTCATGACGAAGAACGGAGCGACGCAATCGAAGCAGGACAAGATTTGGGAAGCACTGGATCGTTTCCGAATCGAGATTCCTTCGTGGGGCTTTGCCAATACCGGAACTCGTTTCGGCAAGTTTGTGCAGCATGCCGCCGCGACCAGCATCGAAGAGAAGTTTGCCGACGCCGGTGAGGTGAACAGGCTGACCGGCGCCAGCCCGACCGTTGCGCTGCATGTGCTGTGGGATGTGCCGAACGGCACCGCGGACGTCGAAAAGATCCGCGCCCTGGAAAAGCAGCATGGGGTGAAGTCCGGCTCCATCAACCCGAACCTGTTTCAGTCCCAGGAGTATAAATTCGGCTCGATCGCGAATCCTAGTGCCGAGGTTCGCAAGGTTGCGCTGGGACACCTGCTGGAGTCGGTAGAGATCGGACGTGCCCTGGGCACGCGCGATCTCTCCATCTGGGTCTCCGATGGATCAAACTATCCCGGGACACAGTCGATCAGCCGGCGTATCGGTTGGATGGAAGAGGTGCTGGGGGCAATGCACGCTGCAACCAGTGAAGGCCAGCGGCTGCTGATTGAGTACAAGCCTTTTGAGCCGGCTTTTTATCATACCGACATCGCCGACTGGGGAATGGCGCTTCACCTCGCGCAGAAGGTGGGTCCGCGCGCGAAGGTGCTGGTGGACACGGGACATCACTATCCGGGCACCAATATTGAGCAGATCGTCGCCTGGCTGCTCTATGTGGATGCGCTTGGCGGTTTCCACTTCAACGATCGCAAGTATGCGGATGACGACCTGACCCTGGGCTCGATCGATCCCTACCAGGTCTTCCGCATCTTCCATGAGATTCTGAGCGCGCCCGCGGCGGCTACGGAGGGCATCGCCTACATGATCGACCAGAGTCACAATCTGAAGGGCAAGATGGAGGCGATGGTTCAGAGCGTGGTCACGGCCCAGGAACTGTTTGCCAGGGCCGCCATGATCGACCGGGAGGCGCTGACGGTTCTGCAGGATGAATGCCGGCTGATCGAAGCCGAGGAGTTGTTCCGCGACAGCTTCTGGACCGATGTTCGCCCGATGGTTCGGGCATGGCGCGAGGCGCGGGGCCTGCCCGCCGATCCACTGCAACAGTTGCGGGACAGCGGTTACGTCGATCGCATCGCCCGTGAGCGTGCCCAGCGGAACCGGAGTGCCGTTTCGAGCTACGCCTGATCGTTCTCGATGGAGGAATCGGGGGCTCGGGTGATAATAGTCCGAGCTTAACAAGGAGCTGCACGCGTTGGCCAAGACATCGAAGCGTCTCTACCTTATTCCCGTCCTTTCGAAATCACTGGATATCCTCGAATTGCTGCAGGCGGAAAACCGCCCGATGTCTCTCGAGATGATTCATCGCCGCACTCGAATATCGAAGACGACCGTCTATCGCGTGCTGAAAACCCTCGTGCATCGAGGGTATCTGGCGCAGTCGCCCGACGGCATGTACCGCCAAGTGATGCGGCCGAAGAAGCTGCGTTTCGGATTTGGCGGCCAGAGCGCGGACATGCCGTTTTCCGAAGAGGTGACGCGCAGCCTGCGGGATGCGGCAGCGGCCTCGGGAGTCGATCTGGTCGAACTGGATAACCGGTACGACGCCGCGACCGCGGTCCAGAATGCCGAGGAGTTCATCCGCAGCAAGGTCGATCTCATCATCGAGTTCAATGTGGAGCAGTCCGTCGCGGCAATCATCGGGGACAAGGTTGCCTCCGCCAATATCCCTCTTATTGCCATCGATATCCCGCATCCCAATGCCACCTACTTCGGTGTCGACAACTACCGTGTGGGGGTGGAGGCCGGGGAGATGCTGGCCCGGCATGCGCAAACGGAGTGGAATGGCAAGGTTGACCGTGTCATCGGACTCGATCTGCCGGAGGCCGGCCTGCTGGTTCAGGGTCGCATCCTGGGTGCGTTCGAGGCTGTGCGGTCGGCCCTCCCGAATCTTCCTGCAGACGCTTATCTTAGGCTGGATGGACGGGGGATACGTGAGACCAGTTCGAAACTGATTGCGGACTATCTGAAGAAGTATCCGAAAGACCGTCACATCCTGGTTGCCGCAGCGACGGACACCAGCGCGCTGGGCGTGGTCGACGCGGCTCGTCAGCTTAAACGGCAACGCCACATTGCGGTTGTGGGCCAGGACTGCATCGCCGAGGCTTTGGAAGAGATTCAGTCGCCTTCGTCGCCGCTTATCGCCTCCGTCTCGCATGAGACCAATGCCTATGGGCCCAATCTGATGCAGCTGGGGCTGGCGCTGTTAAAAGGGCAGATCGTTCCACCCTACAACTATGTCTCTCATAAGCTGGTCACTCGCACGTCTCTCCCCTGAGAAAAGGTCGTCGCGAGGGGAGAGGCGGCACACAGCTGGATGGCTGGCAGGTTTCCAGCCTTTTGATGACCTTGGCTGGGCCACCCTCTATTTCGAATCAGAAACATTTGCCGTATTGGTGTCCTCTATGGAATGATGGTGATCGAATTTCGAAGGAGAGGATGCAATGGCTGCTGATGGAAGGCTGAAGTTTCTGGAAGACAAATGGGATGAGGCGGTCGCAGCGAAGCTGGACGCCCCGGAGCTTCTGCGCTACCGCAGCAACCTGCTGGGTTCAGATCTGCGTATCACCAACTTCGGGGGAGGCAACACCAGCTCCAAGCTCGACGAGATGGACCCGGTAACGGGCGAGACGGTCAAGGTGCTTTGGGTAAAGGGGTCCGGTGGCGATCTGGGCAGTATCAAGCGCGCCGGCTTCGCGACGCTTTACCTGGATCGGCTGCTGGCGCTGGAGAAGCAGTACAAGGGCGTGGCGGAAGAGGATGCGATGGTGGCTCTCTATCCTCTGGTCACCTTCAACAACAATCCCACCGCGGCTTCGATCGATACGCCGTTGCATGGCTTCCTGCCGTTTGCGCATGTCGATCACCTTCATCCCGACTGGGGAATTGCCCTGGCTGCCTCTGCGAACGGCAAGCAGAAGATGGAGGAGTTCAACAAGGAGTTCGGCCATAAACTCGCCTGGCTGCCGTGGCAGCGACCGGGCTTCGAGCTGGGCATGATGCTACGCAAGATCGTGCAGGAGACGCCGGGCTGCGATGGCGTGGTGCTGGGCGGCCATGGCCTGTTCACATGGGGCGACACGCAGCGCGAGGCTTACCTGAACACGATTACGATCATCGATCAGCTTGGACAGTTCATCGAGCGTCACGCATCGCAGCCGAATTACATCCGCTTTGGTGGGTCGAAGGTGAAGTCGCATGCCGAGCGCGTAAAGATCGCCGCCGAAGTGATGCCGTCCCTGCGCGGGGCAGTCTCCCGCAGGCAGCGATGGATCGGCAGCTTCACTGATGCCGATGCGGTGCTCGGCTTTGTGAACTCCAGGAACGCGGAGCAACTGGCCCATCTGGGTACGAGCTGCCCGGACCATTTCATTCGCACCAAGATCCGCCCGATGTTTCTCAAATGGGATCCGGCTACGGATCCGAAGGAGATCCCGGCGCTGATCGAAAGCTCGCTTGAGACCTACCGCGCGGAGTACGCGGACTACTACAAGAAGCACGCGCTTGCTGACTCTCCAAAGCAGCGTGACGCCAGCCCCACGGTGGTGTTGCTGCCCGGCGTGGGAATGTTCACCTTCGGCAAGAGCAAGACTGAGGCTCGTCTGACCGGCGAGTTCTATATCAATGCCATTGGGGTGATGCAGGGAGCCGGCGCCCTTGGCGGAGGGGTGGAGTGCAAGGACATTCCGCAGGCCGGTCCTGCCGCCTCTGCCGATCAGTTCACCATGTATGACAACTACGTTGCGCTTCCTCCGAGCGAGGCCTTCCGTATTGAATACTGGGCACTCGAAGAGGCCAAGATTCGCCGCCAGCCGCCGGAGAAGCAGTTGAGCCGGCAGGTTGCGTTGATCGTCGGTGGAGGAAGCGGCATCGGCCACCAGGTTGC
Organism: Edaphobacter modestus; assembly: GCF_004217555.1. Classification (GTDB taxonomy): domain Bacteria; phylum Acidobacteriota; class Terriglobia; order Terriglobales; family Acidobacteriaceae; genus Edaphobacter; species Edaphobacter modestus. The sequence continues at coordinate 1,686,693 of NZ_SHKW01000001.1, read as the reverse complement.
GCTGATCGCGGCCGAGCGCGGCGCTCATGTCGTAGTTGCAGATCGCGACGCCGCCGCAGCGGAGCGTGTTGCCGAGGAGTGCAAGGCAATCGCCGGCAAAGAGGCCGTGGGCTTTACGGCGATTGATATTCGCGACCGCAAGGCGATTCAGTCCGCGCTCGAGGCTACCATCAAGCTGTTCGGCGGCATCGACATCCTCGTCAACACAGCCGCCATGTTCCCGTCCTCGCCGGATGGAATCATCACCGACGCGCAATGGGGGCTTACGCTCGAGATCAATGTGACCGCGAACTATCTTCTAGTGGATGAGGCGCAGAAGATTCTCAAGGCGCAGGGCCTGGATTCGAGCGTTGTGCTTACCAGCTCGGCGAACGCCGTGGTTGCGAAGCGTGGAAGCGAGGCCTACGACGTGAGCAAGGCGGCCTTGAGCCATCTGGTCCGCGAGCTTGCGGTCACCCTCGCGCCTAAGGTGCGGGTCAACGGCATCAGCCCGGCCACGGTTGTAAAGGGATCAACGATGTTCCCGCGCGACCGCGTGAAGGCATCGCTCACCAAGTACAAGATTCCTTTCAGCGAGTCGAGCACGGACGATGAGCTGCGCAATGCACTGGCGCAGTTTTATGCGGAGCGCACGCTGACGCATACGCCGATTGATCCCAGGGACTGCGCCGAGGCGATCATGTTCCTCGCCGGTCCGCTGACTCGCTGCACGACAGGACACATCATCCCCGTGGACGGCGGTCTGGTGGAGGCCTATCTGCGATGAGCGAGGCGCCGGTGCCGCGTTCTCCCAAAGACAGCCGTGCCTCGATCGCCGTCGACCTGGGTGCGGAGAGCTGTCGCGTAAGCCTGCTGCGCTGGCCGGACGGAGCTCCGCAGACTCAGCTTGTCCATCGCTTCGGCAATGGACCGGTGCAGCGGGAAGATGGGCTGCATTGGCCGCTCGACCGCATCGTCGATGGAGTGGAGGAGGGGCTGCGCAAATGCGCAGCTCTTGCTCCCGAAGGGATCCGCTCGATCGCGGTCGATGGCTGGGCGGTGGACTATGTTCGCCTGAACGATGAAGGTGTTCCCATCGCCGAGCCATTCTGCTATCGCGATGAGCGCAATGTTCGTGCAGAGGCTGAGCTGCATCAGCACCTTTCGCCGGAGCGAATGCGTGAGGCGACCGGGATTCAGCAGCTGTCGATCAATACGCTGTATCAGCTCTATGCGGATCGCAAGGCCAGGTATCCTCCTTCGCGCTGGCTTAATCTCCCGGAATACATGCTTGCGTGGATGGGGGGAGAACCTGTCGCCGAGTTCACGAATGCGACGCACTCGCAACTTATCGATGTTCATACGCGGGAATGGAGCGCCGAAATCTTTCGCGAAGCCGGACTGAGGCTCGACCTCGCACCGCGCCTTGTTCCTCCTGGCACAAGGCTAGGGAAACTGCGGGGGCCGCTGCAGCAACTGGACGCCTTCCGCGATACAGAGTTGATTGCTCCTGCCTGCCATGACACGGCCTCGGCGATTGCAGGCATTCCTGCGGTTGGAGAGGACTGGGCGTACATCAGTTCGGGAACATGGTCGCTTGTGGGAGCGCTTACGTCGCGGCCCGTGGATAGCCCTGCGGTGCGCGAGGACAACTTCACCAATCTGGGAGCGGTAGGTGGCGCCAACTGCTTCCACAAGAACGTGAATGGCATGTGGCTGTTGAAGCAGTGCGAGAGCGCGTGGACCGAGCAGGGTTTCACTCCGGGCGTGTCAGAGCTTCTCCGCAGCTGCGAAGGCCTGGCGCCTCCCGCAACTTTGCTTGAGGTCGACGACCCGGATCTTCTTCTGATGGGGCAGATGCCGCAGCGGATCAATCGCCAGTTGGTGGCGAAAGGTGCGAGTCCACTCGATGAATCCCCAGACGGTGCGCCTACGTTTGTCTCATTGATTCTCTACAGTCTTGCATCGCGGTACGCGGAGGTCCTTGGTCGGGTGAAGCAGCATACCGGCAAAGAGTTGCGTCGTGTCTTCGTTGTGGGTGGAGGATCGCGAAACGCGCAGCTGAATCGCCTCACTGCGGAGATGACGGGGCTGGAGGTCTGTTGCGGCTCCGTGGAGAGCTCAACCCTGGGCAACTTCGCCGTGCAACTGGCCACACTCGAGAGCGCATGCTCGCCGTCTTCGTCGAGCTTCGCCGGAGAGGTCTGCGAGTGGGCGCGTCAACTCTCATAAATCCGGATTGGAGTCAAAGATGAATCGCATTGCAGGTGTTCCAGGAGGCCGCATCGTTTCCGCCATGCTCGCTGCCGCGATGGGGATGGCCGCCTATACGGCTCCGTTGCAGGGCCAGCAGAGCGTCGATCAGCTACGGCGTGAGTTCGCGAATCCGCCGAACGATGCGCGTCCAATGGTTCGCTGGTGGTGGTTCGGGCCGGCGGTCTCGAAGGAAGAGATTTCGCGTGAGATTCACCAGATGCACGAAGGCGGCTTCGGAGGCTTTGAGCTTGCGTCGGTCTATCCGCTTGCACTCGATGATCCGCAGAAGGGAATCCGAAATCTTCGTTATGCTTCGCCCGAGATGGTCGACATGCTCCGCTTCGCACGAGAGCAGGGCAGCGCACTGGGCATGCGCGTCGATCTCACATTAGGAAGCGGCTGGCCGTTTGGAGGTCCGCAGATTCCGATTGATCAGGCAGCAGGGCGGTTGAAGATTGTGGCTGCGGCTCTGCCGGTGAATCAACTGTCGGAACTCGCGGAAGGCGATACTCCAGTTGCGGCGTTCCTCGCGAAAGGTACCCCGGAACATTACGACACTGCGACAGCGAAGCAGATCCAGTTCCCTGAAAACAGCAGCAGCCTCCCCGCGGCCAATACAGGGGAGCCGCAGATTCTGCTTCTTTTCATCAACAGTCATACGCGCCAGATGGTGAAACGCGCGGCCGTGGGTGGAGAGGGTTTTGTGCTTGACCATATGTCGCGCGAGGCAATCGATACGCATCTGCAGACGGTTGGCGATGCTTTGCTGAAGGGGTTTGTCGACGCGCCTCCCTATGCCATCTTTTCAGACTCGCTGGAGGTTTACGGCAGCGACTGGACTCGCCAGCTGCCGGAGGAGTTCAAGAAGCGCCGCGGCTATGATCTGATCCCCCATCTTCCCGAACTCGCCGCGGGTGTAACTCCAGAGGCGGAAGCAATTCGCCACGACTGGGGAGTGACTCTCTCCGACCTTGTACGTGAGAACTATCTGAAGCCACTGGCGGACTACGCGACGGCACATCACACCCGCTTTCGTTCGCAGACCTACGGCTCTCCCGCGGCCACATTGAGCGACGAGCGCATTCCGCAGCTTCCCGAGGGCGAAGGACCCCAGTGGGATCGTTTCTCATTCACGCGATGGACTTCGTCAGCGAACCATCTCTTCGGCAACAACGTCACCTCTGCGGAGACGTGGACATGGCTGCACTCGCCTGCCTTTCGCGCGACGCCTCTTGATATGAAGGCGGAAGCGGATCGCATGTTTGTCGAGGGCGTGAACCAGATCATCGGCCATGGCTGGCCCTACTCGCCGTCGTATGCGACCGAGCCAGGATATTCGCTGTATGCCGCTGCAGTCTTCAATGCGCACAATCCCTGGTATGCCGTGATGCCCGATGTTACGCGTTACCTGCAGCGTGTGAGCTGGATGCTTCGACAGGGTGAGCCTGCAAACGATGTCGCCCTGCTGCTGCCGGAAGATGACGCGCAAGCCGACTTTCGTCCCGGGCATGTCTCGGTAACGGACGAGATGAAAACGAAGATCACGCCGGCGCTGATGCGGGCGATTCTGGGCAGTGGGCATAACGTGGACTATGTTGACGGATCGGCGTTGTACGATCTTCACAAGCATCCGCTGCTCATTGTTCCTCCGACGAAACGCATCCGTCTGAAGGCTGCCGAGGGGATCGCCGCCTATGCCAAGAGCGGAGGGAAGGTGATCTTTATCGGCACCACTCCTTCCGTGGCGCCTGGGGTGAAGGACGCGAAGGATACACCGGAGATTCAGAAGGTCATGGCACAGCTGATCTCAAGCTCTGCGCACATCAGCAACGAGGACGAGCTTCCAGGGGCGATCGATCGCCTGGTACGGCCGGATCTCGATGTGCACACGGCCAGTGGAGCCATCGGTTTCCTGCATCGCCACCTGCAGGATGCGGACGTGTACTTTATCGCAAATGTTTCGTCATCCCCTCAGACTCTTCCGCTGCATACCGGCAGTACCTATACCACTGCCGAGTGGTGGAGCCCCGAGGACGGAACCGTCATCGCTGCGGAGCGCGAGAGACCGTTCACCCTCGAGCCGTACGGCTCCCGGCTGCTTGTTCTCCACGGTGGCAGCGCTCCAGCAGGCGTTTTGAAGCCAAAAGATCTGGTTGCGTCAACCGTCGCGCCGATCGCGCTGAGCCACTGGTCCGCCGAGTTCCCCGGAAGCAAGGGATCGCCCGCGCTGCCCACGCAGACCGATGCGAAGACGATGTGGACGGACGAAGCATCGGAGAAGTTCTACTCCGGCGAAGTACGCTATCGCGCTGGCTTCCGATCCGCAGCGCCAAAAACCGGAGAACATCTTCTTCTCCATTTCGCCGAAGGGAAGGCGTTGCCGGACACACAGCCTGAAGGCAGGAATGGGATGCGCGCCTGGTACGACGCTCCTATCCGCGAAGCGGCAGTTGTGTTCCTCAATGGCGAACGGGTTGGATCGCTCTGGCATCCGCCTTACGAGCTCGATCTTACAAAGTTCATCCATGCCGGTGAAAACACCGTGGAGATCCGTGTGTACAACACGGGGATCAACGAACTCGCAGGACAGCCGCCGCGCGATTACACAGCTCTGAAGGCGAAGTATGGAGACAGATTTCAGATGCAGGATATGGAGGATCTTCAGCCCGTGCCCTCCGGAATCTCTGGCCCCGTGCAGATCGTCTACCGGACCGAGCGAAGCCTGCCTTAGTCGGGACATGCTGCCCAAGATTCAAGCTGCTTTTCTGAAGTCCGCGAGCACGATCGCGCCGCGGTTTTACAGATTCTGGTTTCGACAGAAAGAGAGGCAGCTTTTCTATCTTCCGACCTGAACCATGATCTTCGTGAAGGCCGCGGGCGCTGCGGACCACTCCGCGAGGATTGCAGGCGCCTCTTCCATGGGGACGATTGCCGAGATCGCTCGCTCGACCGGAAATCTTCCATGCTCGAGCATCGCAATCACTTCGCGAAAGTCCTCGGGTAGAGCATTGCGTGATCCCGTGATGTCGAGTTCTTTCTGTACGAAGAGCCTTGTTTCGTAAGCGACGGGTTCTTTCGCGTAGCCGACATAGACCACTCTCCCGGTGAAGGAGACCTCTTCGACGGCGGCACGGAAGGTCTCGGGTAGGCCGATGGCTTCGACGATGACGTCGGGACCGTGGCCGTCTGTCATTTCGCGCAGGCGGGTGCGAAAGTCTTCGCGTGCGGAATGGATGAGGTCTGTCGCGCCTGCGGCCTGTGCGGTTTCCAGCTTGATATCGTCCAGGTCCACAGCGATGGTTCGAGCACCGCGGAAGACTGCGCCGGCAATCGCTCCCAAGCCCACCCCGCCGCAGCCGAAGACGACGACAGTGTCGTCAGCCGTGACCCGGCCGCGAGCGACAGCGTGGACACCCACGGTGAGTGGCTCTACCAGGCAGAGTTCCTTGAGGGAAAGTCGGGATGGGTAGACCTTCTCCTCGGACACGGAGATCCACTCGGTCAGCGCGCCATCGCGCTGCACGCCGAATGTCTGGTTGCCTTGGCAGGCGTTGAATCTTCCCCGGCGGCAGGAGGCACAGCTTCCGCAGCTGGTGTAGGGCGAGACCGTGACGTGCGTTCCAGAGGGAATTGCCGACGAGCCCTCGACGACTGTAGCGGCGATCTCGTGGCCGATGATGCGCGGATAGGTTACAAGGGGATTTCTGCCGCGAAAGCTATTAAGATCCGTTCCGCAGAGTCCGACCATCTCCACCTTCAGCAGGAGTTCTCCAGGCTGCCTGTGCGGCTCACGAATATCGACTACACGCGCCTGACCGGCTTCGACCAGCGATACGGCCTTCATGGCTTTCCTCGATTTGCGTTCGCTCTGGCATAAACGAACAGTAATTTACCTTCAGAATAAACTTGAATCCCTCCAGCAGCTTCTTGGAAATATTTGTTGGAACAGCCAGTGAGTTGGATCTTAGGCGTCGCCATATTTATAAGCGGATCATTCCTGTAATCCTAGTCGAGAACCAGAGAGGTTCTCCGAGAACGATGCATCCGTCTCTATTCGTTGCGTGTAGAGATGAGCGATCGAACGGAGTGCGCCATGAGATCCGAGCAGGAGGAAGATGGTTATTCCAAGATGGCGAAGACTGACTTCGCTCCATTGTTCCCAATTGACAACCCAGAGAACGAAGAGAGGCAGAAGAACTGAGTAGCGTACAAAGCTCACTGGCAGGTCGGTCGTGGAAGGTCTGCGGGTGGTCGTGAACGGGATGCCATAGAAGCGTAGAAAGAAGAGGTCGGTCAGAAGAACGGTGAGGCCGAGGCCGAGTAGAAGTTGGGTGACGAAAGAGGTTGTGCTCCGTTGCGCTGCTGGCGTGATGAAATGAAGTACGCATAGAGACGATGTCGTCACGAGACCGACCGCAAGGATGCCCCAACGATGAACTCCCTGTAGATGTTCGGGAAGCGGCTTGCCGTGGATGAGGAGAAAGATCCAGCCTCCATTCATCCCGATAGGAGCATTGAGAGCGGTTCTGATGCCTATGGGGAGCAGGAACGCAAAGATCGGCACCACGGTACGTATACCCCAGGTAGAAAGGCCGAAGTGGATATGGCCTGGACCGATCTTCAGCAGCAGGATGCTGGATAGAGCAAGGGACAGTGCTGCTCCTGCATAGAGAGAGAGATACAAGCGAAGGCGAGAGGTACGCAGTAACGTCTGGCCGATGAAGTGATAGATGGCCCGTTGCTGGGGAGATCGAAGGATCGTCGCATGCAGCAGGGGATGGAACAGAGCGAAGAAACCGAACTCACGCTTCAAGATTGGATTTCCCTCCACGAGTTGCCGGGTACGGCGGGTATAAGCAAGAGGGTAGGTGAGGACGGCAAGCGTAAGGGCTGCGATGGTGGACAAAACAGCAGTGGCTGCGAGAGGAACGAACAGGGGCAATACCGCCGATCCCCACAACAAACGCTCATACAGACCGAGGAACCAGAAAGGAGGAAAGAGCCGGACAGCGATGCTGCTTGATTCCAGAAGCGGCCTAAGGTGGATGCAGAGGAGCGGCGTGAGAAAGAGAATTGTTAACAGGGCCACGATTGAGATCGCCTGCACAGCTGGTGAGATCCAGCCGAAGAGCTTTCGTCCCAGCACGCACAGCAAACTTCCCTGAAGAGCAATGAAGAGAGCTGCAGCGAAAGCTCCCGCCATAGCGACGGTAGCGAAGTGTGCCGATACGTGACGCCACCACATGCCGCGAAGATCGGCGACGGCAGGAAAGAACAGCGTTCCCAGGATATTTGTACTGAGCAGCACCAGCGTAAGGAAGATGGCAAGAGCGAGCAGGCGCGCCGACAACAGTTGGCGGCGGCCAATGGGCAACGAAGTGAGTACAAACACATCGAGAAGGTCAGGGAAGAGGAGGTCCCATTCAAAGACCGTAACCGCGCCCAGCACGACGAAGGCATACATGCTGTAGACGTAGTGGTCGGAGATCTGCAACCAGAAGGGGCGAGGTCCGATCGCGTGTGGCTGATGATACGCAGCGAAGAGGTACAGGGCCATGAGAACTCCCGGCAGCGCGAACATGTAGGCCAACTGCAAAACGCGAGTAGGGATCTCCTCGCCGAGAGCCTCATTGTGGACGAGTCGGTCGAGCAGGTGCCGCGTCAATGCTTCGAAGACGGTCGGCTGTTCTATCGGGGTGGCCGCTTGTGCCTGCACCGCCAGCGACCGCACGCTCTGCTCCGGCCCACGCAGGATAAGGCTAAGACGAATCATGCGTTCCCCCGAATCGTATTGACCAGCTCACTTGCGATCGCCTTCGTATCCTGCTGCTGGACAAGCTGTGCAAAGACATTTTCAAGAGTGCTTAGCTTCATAAGAGACGTCAGCTCTGAAGGAGCCGCATCCGCCAGAATCTTTCCCTGCGAAAGAACAATGACACGATCGCACACCTGTTCCACGACCTCGAGCACGTGAGAGATGTAGAGAATGGCCTTGCCCTCGCTCGCAAGTTCACAAAGGAGGTCTTTAAAAAGACGAGCTGAAACCACATCCAGTCCCGAGAGCGGCTCGTCAAAGATCAGCAGCCTCGGGTTGTGCATCAGCGCCGCAGCCAACAGAACGCGCTGCTTCATTCCCTTCGAGTAAGAGGAGATTGGGGAGTGTCGCGAAGACCGCAGCCATAAGAGTTCGAGAAGGCGATTCGCTCGTTCTTCGAGCGGACGCTCCTCGATGCCGCGCAGACGCCCAACCAGTTGCAGGTATTCGAGTCCCGACAGATGCGTGTAGACGTGAGCTTCCTCGGGAACGTAGCCAAGGGCAGCGCGGAACCCAGTCAGATTCTCCTGAATATCGCGGCCCTCAAACAAGACATGTCCGCTGCTGGGTTCAAGGATGCCGGTAATGATCTTGACCGTGGTGGACTTTCCGGAGCCGTTCGGCCCGAGATAGCCGACGATCTCGCCCGGGCGCACGCGAAAGCTGACGTCCTCGACGGCCGGGATACCACGATAGCGCTTGGAGAGATTCTGTACTTCGAGCATGCGGTTTTCCTCGAACCCTATGTAGCAAACTACTCTTAGCCTTGTCAAGTAGTGTGCTACATAGGTAGAATTTCGCGCATGCCAGGCGAGGTGAAACTCTCCCACACAGCCGCGATGATTCTCCACGCGATCCACGCGGGGTCAATCTACGGTTTCAGTGTGATGGAGACGACGGGGCTACCCAGCGGAACCGTATACCCTGCCATGCGCCGGCTCGAACGTGACGATCTGATTCGGTCAGAGTGGGAAAAGCAGTCGATTGCCGACAAAGAGCTTCGACCGCCGAGAAAGTATTACCACCTGACCAAGGCAGGCCGGGCCACCCTTGAAGCATCTCAAAAGCGATATCCATTGCTGGCGAAGCTTTTTGCCTCTGCGGAGCGGGAGAAGGTATGAGCACACTGCGCGCGCACTGGTCCCTCATCACTCACGCTATGCTGCGATGCGCCGGCTTTCTGGTGCCCTGCGATCAAAGGAATGTCTGGTTGCAGGAGTGGCGATCTGAGCTGTGGTATGTTTCGCGTGCGGACTCCCAGGAGCCCGACTCCGTTCTCGCATCCGAGAAAAGAGCGGCGAATTTCTGCATGGGAGCATTTCAGGATGCGTGGTATTTGCGCCGTGACAGCAGGCCGGCACCCCAGCCCTTCGTCCGCACCTCGCAGTCCGCAATGCGCTGTGCTGCGGCGCTATTTCTGATTACCTGCGTGAGTTGTATTGCGTCCCTGTTGCTGCCACGCGTTCGATCCGTCATGGAATCTCTACCCTACGCAGATCCGGGACACATTGTCCTGATTGCGTCGGCAGGTTTTTCTTCGCCGGAGCTTCCCTCTGTGCGCATGCGCGAGCTGCGCCTTTGGCAAAGCCGTACCCGCCAGATTTTTTCTGAGTTTGCGTTTTATCAGCCCATTACGCGACCGATTCGTCTCTCCTCGCATTACACGCCTGAGTTGCGTATCGCGAAGGCCACGCCGAATCTATTTTCCCTCCTGGGAATCCGCCCTGCCATTGCCGCCATGGAGCATCAGAGTATGCCAGTGCTCCTGGTGAGCGAGAATGTCTGGCGAAAGGAGTTCCACGGCGATCCTAACCTTATTGGAAGTACTGTCGAGATTGGTCTCCACAAGGCAAAACTCGGCGGCGTGGTCGCGAAAGATCAATGGCGGCTCCCGGGAGTCTTCGACGCCTGGTTGCTGGAGCCGGAGACGGCAACGACAATCTCCAACAGCGCTCGAGGATTTGTTCTCGGTCGCCTCTCTGTGTCTGCTTCGAACAGAGATCTTGGCGGGAGATGGCACATGGTCGCTCCTCAGACCGATGGAGATCCTGGAGACTACGAGTGCGTGACCTTGCCGGAGAGAGAGGGCGCGCCTACACACATTTACATCTTTGCGGTTTTACTGGCGCTCCTCGCTTTGCCCGCAACGACCTCTCTTCCGCTTGGAGAGTATCCGGTACAGGGAAGCCAGATGTCATGGTTGCTTCGTTTGCGGCGCTGGGTGTTTCTTGGGGTCAAGTTCGTTCTTCTGCTGCCAGCCGTTTACTTCACTTCGCTTGACTTCGCCCACGCCTTTGCCGTCAGCCTTGTAACCGCGCAATATATTCAGCTCGTCCTATCTTTTCTGATGGCACTCTTCGGCTTCCGGTGGATTCTGAAAGACCAGAGGCGTCGTTGCCCGGTTTGCCTGAATACTCTGACGAGTCCAGCCCGTGTGGGCGAGCCCTCCCGAAACTTCCTGGGCTGGAACGGGACGGAGCTCATCTGCTCTGGCGGGCATGGGTTGCTTCATGTCCCGGAGCTTCCTACGAGCTGGTTTGCTACGCAACGCTGGCTCTATCTGGATGCTTCCTGGAGCAGTATTTTTCTCGGATCTGTCTGAGCAACTGCAAGCTGATGGTCTCCTTTCTCAACCCCTTTAGCCTTCGATCGGATCGAACACTAATAAAGCGCAGGACATTTCGCGGCACCTGGAGTATAAGATTTGTGCCGAGAGAGGCCGGCTATGGTGATGAGGAGACGAGCAGTCACGGTTGCTGGAATGCTATTCGTTGCCGGATCAATAGCGACACACGTAGAGGCTAAGTCGAAAGTCATTTAAGAATGTTGCGCGATATCAATGTGATATTGAAGGCACAAAGATGGGCCTCAGCAAAAAGTCATTCTTGATCGAATATCTCAAAGACGAGACCAGGAATGTTGCGATCATTCCTCTCGCCGATAAGAAGTCAATGACGCTTTCCCGAGTCTCTTCGACTGCAGGTGCAAAATATGTCTCCGACGATTTCACCTGGTTGGTTCCCGGAGACAGCGCACCTACACTCACATCACAGAGAATGGCAGGTCAGCCAAGCGTGACTTGCAAGCAGTAGGATTGGACGAATCCGGGAGAGGGTTCTTATCAGAGCTTTGACTCCGGGCCCAGGCGGCTATTCTCCAGCACCACCCGCGATGAGATAACGTCGAGCCATCGAATCTAATCCTTCCAGCTCCCACCGAACCTGTCCTTCACCTCTTCCAACTCGTAGCGGTTGGGGAACTCCACTGTCTCTCCTGCCTTCAGCTTCCCGACCACGTGCCGCGCCAATTCGGGTGACACGATCTTGCTAAAGTCGCTCTCATAGGTACCGACATTTACTGTCCACCACTTGTGCGTGGCGTGTTCGGCGGTTGCAATGAATGTAACAGTCTCTAGGTATCCTTTGAACTCTCCCTCGCAAAGCAGGAACGGCATGGCAATGAGTTTGTAAGTAGTGGTCACGAGTCGTCATCTCCTCTGGAGTTTCTGGTACAGATCGTCTGTCAGCTTTAAGAACAACCCTTCATGTCGCCTCTTATTCCAGCCTGCAACGCCTTCCTCGCCGCAACATCTGTTAAGCAATGGCCTCGCTCTCCCAGTTTCTATAGCTTCTGCCCATCCTGCAGTCTTAATTGAAGTGGAAGGCGCTGTTGTGGGGCGCAGTTCTTACGGCCGGTGCAATGGATTTTGCCTGCCGGCCATTTGTCAGTCGCGGTGTGCCGCTCGCACCCCATGGGCGAATAATAGGCGAAAATAATGTGGATTACTTAACGAGTGAAGGAGTTCCCTTAGCTACGTAGCAACCATAGCCATGTAAAACAGGGCAAGCTTCAGTTTGAAGGCGAATCTGGAAGAGTGAGGGATTTATATCTAACTGCAAGTTGTTGATACAAATTAATATGCATCCTATCGTCGGGATCGCAAGAGAACCACGTCACGAAATTCCAAATACTCAGGGATTTCAAGGAATAGCCGCGCTTCCTTGTTAGCTTTCGCCTTCACAGCCATATAGACGGTACAAACTACTGTTGTTTTTGCTTTAGGCCGCCACATCCTAATACATCATGAATTCGGCCTCGGTCTCCATCTCGACTGGGACTGGTTTGCCTCGAAACGTGCCTGGTTTGAAGCGATATTGCTTCGCGGCCTCAAGTGACGGTTGGTCGAAAAGAACTGCCGCCTCGCGGTCCTTCTTCTCTTTGTAGCGTTCTGCCGCAGAGCGGATCACCTCAGCATCGCGTACGTGTCCATCGGTGTCGACAAACGATGCGAACCCTGGTGGAACCCGATAGCCGATGTTTGCGTGCTTTCTCCGGTAACTCTGCTTGGACCGAATAGGCGAGTTCGGGAATAGAGACGACTCCCTTCTCGAAGTGATAGACGCCGTTGGCATCGGGGTTGGGCTTCGGAGCCTGTGCCTGCGGCGCGGGTGCTTCTGGGAGTGGCTGCGTTGCTTGTTGTAGGGAAAGAGAGATGAATAGCAGAAATAGGGTGGCGGGGAGAGGCATCGCTCCATCCTCCGACACCGAGAGCATATCACCGCATCCATTTCCTCATCCGCGCTCTCATCTCATGGCCTTTGCACAAACTACTGCTGTTTGTGCTTCAGTGAAGAAGTCTGTCGCCGCATGTGTAGATCTCAGGCAAACCTTGGATCGATTCTCTATAATTGCTGAAGCCTGAGCGCGAGTCGTGGGCGAAATCGGCACGTGATCGTGGAACCTAATCTCAATACGAGGAAAGGAAATGCCACACGCTACAAACAAGCTCGTCCGATTGATGAGGAAGTCTCCCCCGGAATTAGCCGCCTCTGTAAAGTGGCACATCCTTAATCTTCAAAGGTCTTGCATCTCGAAAGCACGCTTCGGCTTAACTCGGTGGTCGCCTAATGGTGTTCTTCCTCACTTCACCGCTTATTATCCAGATTCAATTCACTCATTTCCTGACCGGGACGATCTGTATCGTCGTTGGATCCGCGGCAATAAGATAAACAACAACGGCGATGCGCCCAGATTTATGGGGCTTTTACTGAATTTGCGTCAGCTTCAAAACGAAGCAATCGACGGCGACTTTGCGGAGTTGGGCGTCTGGAAAGGAAATTCCGCGGCAGTTTTGGCTGCGTATGCCGCAGGGTCGCAAAGAAAACTGTACCTTTTCGACACCTTCGCTGGTTTTGACACACGGGATACAGTCGGAGATCACCGCGCTAAGCCCGGTTATTTCGCGGATACTTCTATCGACTATGTGAGAGCAACGGTGGGCCACAACTCCACGACCGTATACGTCCCTGGATATTTCCCCGACTCGATCACTCCTGAAGTTCAGGCCTCCAGGTTTGCTCTCGTCCACATCGATTGCGACCTCTATGCGCCAATGAAGGCCGCCTTGGAGTTTTTCTATCCCCGTACCACCAGAGGTGGAATGTTGATTCTTCACGATTACTCCTCTGGCACTTGGAGCGGTGCCACTCGGGCCATTGATGAATTCCGTAAAGCCACCGGGGAATATGTTTCCCTGTGGCCGGATAAGTCAGGAACTGCCATGCTCAGAAAGTCACGGTAGGCACCTAGGAGCTTGTTGAAATAGCTAGAGCTGACTCCTTTACTGATGAGGTTTTGGGTTGATGCAGGGGAGTTGGGTTGTTTATGACGGCTGGCTGGCGGATTCTGCGGCATGTTTTCTTGCCGGGTTGAAGACTCAACCGGCCTTCAGGCGCACTGCTGCTGTGGGTCCTGCTGAGTATGGCTTTGGATGAGCCTTGGCAGACGCAGCAGGTTATGTGCGGCGCAGCTGAAGACGAAGATCCAGTCGACCTTGGCGAGTCCTCGCACCTTCAGCTGGTCGAGCGGACCGGTCTGCTTCAACCAGCCAAATGTCTTCTCCACGAGCCAGCGGCGGCTGAGGCTGAGCGCATAGCCGGCGTGCCGGGTGGTCCTGCCATCGAGGTTCGAGCGGCGTCCCTTGTCGTTCTTCTGCACATGTGCGGTGACGTTGAGGGCGCGGGCTCCGGCGATGAAGTCCTTCGCGTCGTAGGCCTTGTCGGCACCAACCGTGATGCGCCGCGAGCTGTTCTTCTGCCGCTCGTCGAGCATCAGCAGGGCTGCGTCGCGCTCGGCATGGCCGTCGGCCTGGGTCGCCATCGCGGCGGCGATCAGGCCGTTGCGGTTCTCCACCAGCGCATGGCCCAGGTACGCGAGCTTCGACTCCTTGCCATAGCTCTTCTTGTAGAGCCGCGCCTCCGGATCGGTAGTCGATTGATGGGTCTCGTTCGACCTCTTCTGCCCACGGAAGTTAGTGCCGTCGCCATCATCGGAGCCATCCTTCGGCCGGAAGCTCTTCTGCGATGCCCAGGCCTGGATCAGCGTGCCGTCCACGGTGAAGTGCTCGTCACTCATGAAGCGCTTCGCCAGCACGTTCACCTCGGCGAAGAACCGCTGCGCCACGTCCGACGTCAGCAGCCGGTCGCGGTTCTTGGAAAACACGGCATGGTTCCACACCGCGTCGTCCATGCCCAGGCCGACGAACCAGCGGAACAGCAGGTTGTAGTTCAGCTGCTCGACTAGTTGATCGCGGACGTGTCGATGACGAAGTCACCGGTGGCGTCGAGCAAGCCGGGGCGCAGGGTGCGGTCCTCGACCTCATCGTCGAAAATGATCATGTCGGTGCGGACCTGGTTGGCGACGGCCTCGACGTACTCAGCGAGCGTGTTGGCGTGGGTACGCTTCGCCTCCACTACCGCCCCCGGCGACATCTTCATCGCACATTCGCTCTCCGCCCCATGGCTAATCTCAGTCCAACACGCTGGTGTTGCCCGCGAGTTTGGACCATCGACACTTCCCGGTCCTGGCGCCTCAACGCAAGTCTTCCTGAACCTCACTGAGCTCCATCGCGCCATCGCCCGCACCTACCAGCTCAGCGTCAGCCTGCCGCAGCTCCCGCTGCAATCCTTTGAAGGGCAAACCGAAGCACTGCCCCGCGAGACCGAAGCCGACCGTGTCGTCATCGCCCGCGTCGGCCAGGACATCTTCCGCCAGGCCCTGATGGAGTACTGGAATGGCACGTGCCCGCTCACCGGCATCACCGACCCCGCGCTACTCCGCGCCTCGCACATCGTCCCGTGGGCCGAATGCGAGAACGATGCCCTGCGCCTGAACGTCTACAACGGTCTGCTCCTCTCCTCGCTGTGGGACGCCGCCTTCGACGCGGGACTGGTCAGCTTTACACAAGAGGGAGTACCGATCGTGTCGAGTTCTCTCAGCTCTCATGCAGCCGAAGCCTTGGGCCTTAACACCAGCCCAGTTCTGGAAAGACTGACACCGCAGCATGACAGCCAGTTGAAGCGGCACCGCGAGAAGCACAAGCTGACTGAGCGCGGAACCTAGTCGGACGGCACCTAACCTTAACGAACTGAAAGGCCCCTGATGTTTGTATTGCAGGAAGACGGATCGCTGACCGCTATGAAGCCCTCACTGTTTGCGCTAGAAGAGGACTTTCAGCGCCTACTCGAAGAACACCCTGAACTCTTAGCAGGTGAACTGATCGATCCTGAAGAGCCCCGCCGCTGGCTTCTCGTGACGCGCGAGATCGGTATTCCAGCCGAGACCGATGGGCCAGGTTGGTGGTCCGCGGATCACCTGTTCCTCGATCAGGACGGAATCCCCACGATTGTGGAAGTAAAACGGCAGACTGACAGCCGCATAAGGCGAGAGGTCGTAGGACAGATGTTGGACTATGCCGCGAACGCGGTCGTCAATCTGAAGATCGAAGTTATACGCGGAAAATTCGAAGAGAACTGCCAACGCAACAAGGTCGAGCCAGACCAGGAACTGCAGCAGCGCCTCGGCCAGGAGATAGACGTCGAGAAGTTCTGGATGCAGGTGAAGACGAACATTGAGGCGCAGAAGATCCGGCTTCTGTTTGTGGCGGATGATATCCCGAGGGAGCTGAAGAGGGTCGTTGAGTTTCTGAACCGTCAGATGAACCCAGCGGAGGTCCTGGCACTCGAGCTAAGGCAGTTCCTGGGAGATAACGGTCTGCGAACGATCGTCCCGACACTGTACGGCCAAACCGAAGAGACACGAGGGCTGAAAACTGCAGCCCCGACCAGAAAGTGGGACGAGGCAAGCTTCTTTGAAGAACTCACCATCCGTCATCCCGAAGCAGTGACGGTTGCACGAAAGATCAGGGACTGGATGGGGCAAAATACGGATCGCGTCACCTACGGGAAGGGGATTATCGACGGCACCATTAACGCAGTGTCATTGTGGTCAGGGCAGAAGCTCTATCCGCTGACAATCTCCACCCAGGGCAAGCTTATCGTCAACTTTGGCTATTGCAAGCGAGGCCCGTTCGAATCAGATGTAATGCGCGAAGAGTGGCTGAAGCGGCTCACCCAGATCCCAGGCCTAACTCTTTCGACAAAGGGCATCGATAAATATCCGGTAGTGCTCCTCGCATCGATGCAGGTCGGGAACACCTTGAGCGAGTTCTTCCAGGTGATGAGCTGGTTCGTAGACGTGTTGCGGGAATGGAAGGCCGAGCCGTTGCCAACGGCGAGTATGTAGCGCTAAGAGCGGATGTCGTCGAAGCAGGTGGCGTGGGACGGGTCCGACTCGCATTCAAGGACGCTCAGTCAGTCATGGAGATGCGCCCGGAAGGTGACGCAGCCGAGCTACAGTGGCGCTACCTCGTAATGCCCAGAAGGCTCCGGCGGTTCGATTGAGGGCTTTCGCTCATTCAAGGCTCCTTTCTTACCCCCGGCAGCGACAGAATTAGGCGCATCAGCTCGGCTTGGCGGTGAGTCCCAGTCTTTGCCAAAATCCGCTTCAGGTTGAAACGGGTGGACTCGACAGTGATCCCGAGCCGGTCGGCAGCTTCGCGGACCTCAAGCCCTTCCAGTAGCACATCCGCCAGTCGTGATTCCGCCGGTGTCAGGCCGTATAGAGCTCGCAGGACAGCATCACGCGATCGGGGAATAGCCGAAGGATCACTGAACTGCACCAGCGCCGTCGCCTCTGACTCTGATGCCAGTACTCCCGAACAGAATGGGTAGACCACCACTTGCAACGGACGTGCTGGTGGTGTTCGCGAGATCAGCATCGCTCCTCCAGACCGCGCCGTCCAAGCCCGTACCTTATGTCCGCCCGCCGCATTTCCACGCACCCTTCCTGAGCCATCGAATCCATGACCCGCACCGGTAAGGCAGGCCCCAGCAATCATGCCATCCAGGGTCACCTGTTCGGAAAGAGCCTGAGTCCGAAGACGACCCGACCGAAGCGAGATCCCGTCTCCCAAGTCAAATAGGTGTATTGCCCCTGCGGTAGATCGAAGCACCGAGCCGTCCTGTTTGACCAGACATATGGCAATCTGCATCCCATCAAGACTCTCCGTCAGCACCGCGTTGGTTGTTTGCAACTCGGCGAGTGACCGGGAGAGTTTCAGCGCCTGACGTAGATGTGGCGTAAGGGCGGTGAGCAATTCAAGCGAGTAGTTGTCGAAGAACTCTGCTCCATCACGGCGGACAATGCTGATTGAAGCGTGGCAATCGGGTCTCTGGGCGAGCTTCGCCCAGGCCATCGGTCCAATGTCAAACGGAACCATGTAATCGGCATATGTCTCAGATTGTTTTCTCTCGGCTTCGGTGACAAGGGACTGGCTGAGGCCGCAGTCTGCGTCTCGGTATCGCTCCAGAGCGTTCTTCAGATAGATATCGTTTCTGTGGATGTAGTCCCGATATCTGGCTAAGGCTTCGTCCGAGTAGCCAACGGTCTCTGAAAGCGTTGTCTTTCCTATCCGCACTTCCTGCTTCGTGCTGAAGACGTGTTCGCGGATGACGGCACCTTTTGCGTCCATCGTCTTTACCAGGGCGTCGAGAAACATTTGCATCTGGCCGGGTGTCGATGCGCTCTCGTACAGCAGAAGCAGTAAACGGGACAGGCGTTCAGAAGTAACCAAGGCTCGAACCTCACAGAATCATCAGCAAACGAACAGCGACCTGCAACATCCAAAAGCCATCCGGGGCTTGGTTCGCCTCATGGTTGGCTTAGCCAAAGTTCAAGCACATAGGGAGGGAAATCCGATTGTCGCACAAAATATCTCCCAAATGGGAGATGGGCGTTTTCACATGGGACGCAGAGAATTAGGCAGCGTCAACTTACGTCTGGATCCTTGCAGCATTCTTTTCACAATCCGTCTCAACCTCTTTCACCTTGCGGTGAGGGGGAAGCACAACGATCTTCCACCGGGTCAAATTTCATTCGCGGAGCCGCAAAAAATGATAAAGCTACGTAAATCGACTCTCACTGTAGTTTTCTGTCTCTTGGCCACAACGTACTCCGAAGCACAAGTCAATGCCGTCGACGTCTGCTACTCGATGGCTCAGAACGCGCTTCACAACATCACAGTTAGCCAGACGAACGATGCTGCGGTCTCGGCTACTTTCTCCAACTACTGCTACGCCGATGGGAGCACGAACGACAATGCCATCAACGCGTCTGGAAACGCGGTTGTTCAGGGGCTACCGATAGGTGCGGCCTTCGCCAGTAAGGACAAGGCGACCAGATTCAAGCAGTTCTGCAGTCAATATCAGTCGTCTTCGGCGGTATCAAACAATCAATACAACTATTCAAATCTTGTATTGTCGAGGGGGCTCGATTCGGTGAACGACTGCCTCAGAGCGGCAGGAGGCCAGTTCAGCCTGTCATATAAGACGCTTACACCTAGCACAATGGTGATCAACTTCTCCATTCCGGCAGGTCAGTCCATCACTGTAAACGGCATCAAGCCCGACAATGGAGTGCAGTGCACAGGCTACAACTTTGGAGCCGGAGGGGGCATCGTTACGTATGACCAAGGGACGAAGGAAACTATCAACTCTACGGATGCCAATGGCTCCATCACATGTACCCGAGACCCGAGCGGAGTGATTAACGGCAATCAGTTCTACTCAGATAAAGCTGTCGTCGTCTCTACAAACGTTGGGCCTCTGAACATCTTCTGGGCTCAGGACTCAGTGTTCCCGATCGTCACGGCTTCATCAATCCAGAACAACATGAACGCACTGCAAGCCCAGATCAGCCAAGTTCAAGCGTCGGAGACCCTGAATACTCTACCAGTCGGATCCATCCTCCCGTGGTTCAGCACTGCGGCTCCACCGAAAGGCTGGGCGTTGTGTGACGGCAATACGGCCGGCGTCCCGAACTTAAAAGGTCGCTTTTTGCGTGGAGCCAACGGAGACTTTGGTGGCTCGGGTGGCAGCGATACGCAGAGTGTGTATGTGGGTGCCTATCGTCCGGGTACTGTAACCAAGGATGGTGATGGGAACGGCTTCAACTCGGGAGGTACCAATTACCGTGTACAAACCGTACCCTTCAGTATCGATCCGCCGTACACCAATATCAACTACATCATGAAGGTCTCGTAGGGAAGCTGAAGACAGCGGTAGAAGGTCGGGCCTCTAGGGGACGCGGCCTTCCACTAGCCGTTCTTCACCATTGTGGTAGGACGCCCTCAGGGCGGGTGCGAGCCTCGACCAGGATGATGTGCGGCATCACTCTTCGCGTTCGGCTCATTCCGCAACACACCCCGACAGACATAAGACCAAGGCCATTACTGGAAAGGAAGGGGCTCTGCTGCATTAACGGGGGTGTCATAGTCTGGAGTCGCTCGCCGAGGAGCCTTGTTCATGTTCAAGCGCCGACGTTTCCCTGATCGGTGCTCTGGCCGACGTGATGGTGACGCGAGGAATACCGGAACACCTTCGCTCGGACAACGGTCCTGAGTTCGTCGCGAAGGACCTGCGCAAATGGCTCGCTGAGCCTGGCGCAAAAACACTGTACATCGAACCCGGTTCTCCGTGGGAGAACGGCTACTGCGAATCGTTCAACAGCAAGTTGCGGGATGAGTTCCTCAACGGAGAACTCTTCTACTCGATCAAGGAGCTGCGTGTGCTGGCCGAACGCTGGCGCATCCACTACAACACCGTCAGACCGCACTCCTCGCTGGGTTATAGACCACCGGCTCCAGAAGCGTGGCTGACCACAGCCAACAAAGGGGATGGAGAAGTGGAAACCGCTACGCGCTTCCCACTTCTCCACACCCCCGACTGCGACTATCGATCGACAAAGATAGCTGCGTTACACTAACTTCTCACTGACACAAAACATCGGGCAATCCAACAGTACTTCGTGACTGGTGTACCGGCGCTTGTAACGAACCCCGCAGTGACCGAAGTCTTGAGATTTTGATAAGCTCTCCTGGAAATGGGAGGTCACAAATGCCGCAACCGTCCAACGCGACCGTTAGCATCGACGGACAAAAGTTCAATGCTGTTTCTGCCCATGTTGGGATGGATGCCCTTCATGACCGCTATGGATTACCACATATGGGGTCACTCCGCTGTTCGATCAGCTTTGTCGTTGACATTCACGACACACAGAACATGCCTTTTGCCACGCTGCAGAATCTCTTCTCACTTGCGGGCGTCGTCACCCGAGACAAGATCAAAAACATCAAGGTTGAGTTCTGGCAGGATGAAAATCAAGAGGACGCCATTTGCACCTATAGTTTTCAAGGGTGGATCAGTGGCTTTCACACGTCTGGAGGCGGAGGGAGCAATCATATCCTGAGCATAAAATTGCAGCCTGCTCTGGACCAGAAGCAATACATCGATATCAAGATGGGGAATTGATCCATGCTGAGTATTGATAACGACGGAGTCATTCGTGATGCTCGTATCAAAGTGGAGTTGATTCCTCAGATTTCGCATGGCCCGCTGACACTGATCGATGCGATTGTGGTCCATCAAACGGATTCATCGACCGCCAAAGGCACTTTAGCAGGCTATCGCACAGGCGCTAAAGGAACCGGCGCTCACCTTTTGATCGACAAGGATGGAACTCTGTATCAGACGGTGTCGTTTCATCAAAAATGTTGGCATGTAGGTCCAATCCTATCAAGGTGTTATCAGAAACACTCCTGTGTTCCGAAAGACGAAGAGTATTATCACTCGCTTACCAAAATTACGGGTGGGATTAACGGTAGCTATGCGCGAGCAATGGATAAGCGAGAGGAAACCAAGAAGTATCCTGACCGTTACCCAAGCAACAGCGATTCTATTGGAATAGAGATAGTAGGAAGGAGCTTGGACAGTTTTGGCAATCACTACGAATCCCCCACCACACAGCAGCAGCAGTCGTTGCATTGGCTGATCGAAGGTCTTTTAGATTCGCTTCATTTACAACGCACCGATATTTATCGTCACCCACAAATATCGAGGAAAGGCGCAGGGGAGGCTGCCGATGCGACGTGGTAGTTTACTTTTCTTAAGTGTGATCCTGCTTGGAGCAAAGCAGCAGCCGGCGCACTATCCACTTCCAAAATCAGCCGACATTACGATTGGTCAGCCACAATGGAAACAAGGGGATATAGATGCAGATTCTTGTAGGCAATATCATCTAACCCCTGAACAGATACGGAAACAATTTCGCACCTACCGCCTTCTCAGTCCGGGAGACGTGCATGACAGTTACACTGTTTTTCAATGTTGGATAAATGGAACTGTGAAAGTGGCTGGTAAGACGTTTACATGGGAGAGTCGTCCCGGAAATCTAATGGAGACGAATTGGCCGGACGGCGCAAAAAAGATGCTCGGTGGAAAGCCATCAGGAGAATTAAAAGATTAAAGGCAACCAAGAGCGGTGGTTTTAGGCTCATTCGTACCTGATTGTGAGGATACCCTCGGCCTCCGCGCAGCACTATTCAAATCCCATAGCAACCCAACTGCCAGCGGCTTCCTTCAAGTCGCTGTATCCGAAGCGCCCTCACAGCGCTTCAATCAAACCAACTGAAGAAAATGGGCGCTCCAGATACAGCACTAGTGGCCTGTCGCAAAGAAAACGTTAGTAGGTCAGAGAGGTCATTCTTGGGAGACCTGAACCAGTCCCCGTCTCACGAATTCGACTGGGCCGCTCGTGAGTGGTAACGAACTCTCTGCGACAGGCTACTAGGACTTGTGGGTATCAATCCATCCCTCGCTGAGTGCATCGGCAATTTGGCAATAACTAAGGGTGCAGCGGCTCCTAGTTCCGGCAAGTTACCGCAAACCTCATTTTCGGGTAGGTCGAAGTCGATAAACTAACTGCGGGCGAGGATTTTGTCAGAATTGGGCACAGTTCATTGCTTGATCAGCCCCGCAAGCCCTCGGTGGTAGTCTGGATCCCGCTTGAACTCTTCTCCGATGCCAACAATTTTAGTTTTAGTCGTTGTTGGAGGCGAATCAGTTGGCTTCTCTTCGTCTTCACGCGATAATTTCGATCGAATTGCAGGGGACACCTGCAGGTATCGCACCAAATCAACCTTTTCAAGCGATTGTCGGGGTATGACAATATCGCGTGAGTGCGGGGTGCGTATTTCGATGCCTACACGTAGGAGAGCCTTGAGCGCATCATTTTTAAACCACAATTCAGCGAGCCCCCCTGTAACCTCGAAATCCCCAATTTTCAGTGACTGTTCCGGGTCATCCGAAATCGCCATCACTTCGAGGGCGAATAGCAGTTTTCGAGAGGACAGGGCGTCGGTTATCAAGGAGGGCCATCTGAGGGTTATGACCAGAAGCTTCGCGAGAATCTCAGGCGTAAAACCCGCGAAGCCGATTCCTGGATCAAACAATCCGGTTTGACTAGCGATGATCGCGGACAATCGGAATTGATTGATAAATTGTTTTATGCGTCGCGGGTTATATTCGAGCGCTGGTGCAACGTCCGCTACAATCCGCTTGACCATGGGAGAATCGGCTTTCGCATAGAACATGGTTCCCGCAGAAGGGGAGGCACCAGGATATTCGTCGGGCTTCCGCCGGTTTTCATTAAGTGCGTCCAAGAAGAGTTTCACTTCGCGTTTCGTCGGACGAGGAACCTGAAAAGGTATTTGGATGAACTTTTCAAGGAAAGAGAAGCCGAACTCAAGCCCTAGGCGGCCAAGTGAAATCTCCTTGCGTTCGTCCAGATATGGCAGAAGAACATGATACTTCGCGGCCAACCCGGCAGCAATCTTCTCGCGGTCAATGCCGAGGATATGGACGATTTGAGAAGAATCGCTTAGTAACAGATTGATCGACTGCATCAACTCCGCTGCTCGAGGAATCTCGCATCGGTCCAAATCATCGATGAAGATGAAGATCTTCCGCCCCTCGGAATATGTTTCAACGATCTTTATAAAGTCCTCATGGAACGTCTGAATGAATGCGCGGCGATCGTCGTAACGGGGATCCGACGAGTACTTTTGCCAATCGATCTCAAGCGGGTTGCCAACGATCTCCGTGGCCTTTTTGAGTAACCACGCCACCAGCAGGATGTAGCCGGCGCCGCCCAAACCTGTAAACAAGATTTTGATTAGGACGTCTTCTGGCTTTGGAGACTCTGCCTTTTGGGGCTCTGGTTTTGCGATCTCGGGTTTTGGGGGCTCAGGCTTTAAGGATTCCGATTTGCCACACCAGGACTTTGTGAAGATGATTGGCCCGTGGCCCCGGACTTCGCAGTTGTTGCAGGTTGCGAAGGTGCCCTAACGGCTTCCGTGAACGGGTTGATCGAAGTTAAATGCGACGACAGATACCCAACCATCGCGATGCCGGTGTACCCCAGAAAGAGGCAGACCAAGGTAAAACGGACAAATGAGAACCACCCTCGTGACCAGTCTGTCCGGAGCCACCTAAGCTTAATGTCGGCCCGCAAACGACCGAAGAAATCCAGCTTCTTCCGCAGGTCTTTGGTAACGCTGAGCGCGAAGGCTGCCCAAAGAGATTCACCCTTATCGAGACGCCATGCGTTGAATTTGATGATTCGCGGGCAATCCGGTGCCTCCTTCGTCGTCTTCTCAATCTCGTTGGCCAATTGGCTCATAAACGAGGATTTGCCGCATCCCCATGCCCCCTCAATGGACATAGTCAAAGGTGGCTTGGTGTCTTTGTGTGTAAGGAATGCCGCGACGGATTCGACATAGATGCCGAATCCGAGCTCGTCTTGATCTGTTGGCATGTCGCGCAGGCCGGCGGCGCCAACAGACGCTTCATTGCTACTTGAATCCGGAGTTTTGGTGGATTCGTCGGGATCACCACCATCGGAGTGGTCTTTGGCCGCTTCCTCGGCAACAAGATCATCATCATCGTCGTCTGGGCCGTCAGAGTCTGCGCTGTCGATCATGTCCGAAGCCTCCTTCCTAGTCTTCTGAAATGTAAGCAGATGAAAGCAAGATATCCCATGTCTCGACGGGCGACCAAGCGATCGAATGGGTACACGGTACTGATAGTCAGCCGGCGCCAAGCACTATTGAGCATCCCCAGACCATTGCTCCGGCTAGCGCTTGCACTGGTCAAGCTTACGTTACAGTATGCGCGGTTGCGGGACCGACCAAACATTGGTAATGAGAAACGCGCTTCTCGGAAGTAATCTGTCGCCTGACCTATGCTGGTTCAATGAGAGGTAAGGCCTATTAGCGTTAGTTGAGAATTAATTGAACCACCCTCCTATAATGATTCCGGAAGAGCAATGGCCCCTTCATGATCGAAGGGGCCATTCCTGTTTCGCCCTGAAATTCAGTTTTTGAGGTTCAGTTTCATCTTATGGGGCTACCAGTTTCAACTTATGGGTTCAGGGCGAGTAAGGTGCGGTTTGCCGACCATCGTGCGCCATGAGCGTGAAAGGCCGTGAGGCCAAGTAGCGCGTAACTGCTTATCCGATGAGGGGAGGCCCCTCGGAACCTGCTTGCAGGAGCAGGTTCCAAACCACCTTCGGCGGCTGTGGCCCCAAAGCCATGGTCGTGAGCGCGGAAGGAAAAGGCCTGGCATTGACCGGGTCAGGTATCAGGCAAGAAGAGGACTGCAAAGGAACCACTGTTGAAGTGTCGAAAGCAATTCGATGATGTCAAAACCGCGGCGTGATTGTTACTGCGGGACAAAGCTCCGACGAAACCTGTTTACGGGCGGAGTGGCATCCGGCATGAGAGGTGGCCTGAGCTTGCCAATGAGGCAGGTAGGCGGAACATGGGAAGTCTTCAAGTGATGCTAAGAGAAAACCCATAAGTGGGACCCACGAAAGGGAAATATCGATGCACTTGAAGTTGGCGGATCATCCTGTAGTAGCGTTGAAGCGTCTGTAACGGACGGGGAGCGAAGAGGATGACATAGCTCGACGGAGAGCTTGGCCAACTAGGCAACCAGGAGGAGCCTCTACCTCCAGAGACGGTTTGATCTCGCAAGAGACAAGCCTCAGCTATGAAGAGCCGTGTGAATCGAGAGGTTCACGCACGGTTCTGTGAGGGCCTCGGGGTTGAAATTCCCCGGGGCTACTCGACCGGAAGTGAAATACGAGATGCGTTTTTCACTCGATTGATTATGGCGCCGGGAATAATTGAAAGGTCGGATGGCGAGATCATACGAGCGAAGACGTGGTGAAGTTTACGGTGTCCATGGCTTCGCCGGAGCAGAATTAGCCCCGGTACGCTTCAGTTCTTCAGCGAAATCGTCCGCAAGGTGATAAGCTTCCCGCCAAGAGTCACCTATGCGTACGATGCGCCGCTGGGGAACCGTCGCGGGGGATGGGGCCAGGGCGGTTGGCTGGTTGGTGCGTGTGTGTGTGTTGCTGGTGTGCGGGCTGGGTGGGCCGGTGGCATGGGGCGATGTGGCTCAAGGTCAGTACCAGATGCCGATGAAGGCGGCGCCGACGTCGGTGGCGGAGGCGATTGCAACGCTTCCGGATCGCCAGGACGCGGTGATTACGGCGATGGCGTGCGGTATGGAGCTGGACTTTGTGTCCCTGTTCCAGGGGTCGGCGAACAATGAAGATATCGCGGCGGAGGTGCTGGGGAAGCTGGCATGGATCCAGCGGCATCGGCAGCAGGTGACGTCGACGACGTCTCATATGGATGTGTGCGAGTTTACGAGCGACATTACGCCGGGGCAGATCTGCAAGTGGTTTGACGCGAAGTGCGCGTCGGGTGACGACACGGTGCGGGCGGCGGCGGAGAAGGATTTTCTGACGAAACCTGTGTGGACGGCGCTGGCCACTTTTACGCTTCCGCTACGGGTCGAGATGATCGTGCGGCTGCCTCCGGAGTGCAGGGATACCGGGACGCAGGAGATCAGGATCCTGCCGAAACCGCGCGTGGGGGCTCCTGAAGGGACGGCGGGCTTGACGTTTCAGATTACGGAGAAGTGTCTTGTGGCGGAGGTGGATGCGGCTCTGCTGCGGATTGAACGCCAAGCCAAGCAGGTGGGCACAAATGGCCTGCCGTGCAACTACTGGACGGGTGGGACGACGGAAGGGGACTGGGACTCAACGCTGAAGGTACTGATCCGGGTGGCGGAGCTGGATCGGCGGGTGCCGGTGTTGAGCGATGAGGCGCGTAAGAAACTGAACGACCGGCTGATCGACATCGATGGAGGGCCGGCGCAGGAGCGGTATCACCTTTGGGAGTGCGGGAATGAAGAGCAGAGCGTTGGCGATCCGCAGGAGCGTTCAGATGATCGCGATGGAGTGGACGGATTTCTGGATGACCTTGGGGGCATCGCGGAGGATTTCGGGTGGATTCTGCTGTTGCTCTTATTGGTCTACTTTTTATTCTTCGTGGTGCCGTTTTTTGCCGCGATGATGGGGGGGGGCCCGGCGGCCGCGGCAGCGGTGTTGTCGGGGGTTGCGGGGCTGGTCGCGGTGGCAGCTGTGGGATCGCTGTTCTTCACGATTCCGGAGTCGGAAAATCACCTATGGATGATCAATTCGACGAAATACCTGAACAACCAGTACCTGATCACGCATGGATCGACGGGCTACTCGGGTGACCAAGCGGATCTGCGGGAGTGGATTCTGAAGGAGCTACAGCGGATATCGCAGCATGACTTTATCGAGTACAACAGCAGGCCGTATGCGCGGTACACGATGGTATCGATAGGCAACCTGGCGGAGTTTGCGACGGACCCTGATATTCAGACGGGGGCACGTGCGATTTTGGAGTATTCGATTGCGAAGTATGCGGTGACGAGCAGCGAGGGGAGGCGGCTTGCGCCGTATCGGCGCAAACGGGAGGCTATGGAGTATGTGGACGCGGTGTGGCGGGACAAGAGCAAGGGCTCCCCGACGAATGGACTGTTCGACCTGATCTTGGGGTCGGATCATCTGCATGCGGTGGGGCTGTACTTCTTTGGAGACTCGCTGAATCTACCGAGCTTCGCGGGGAATCCGTATGCGGCGACGACGGCGGGGTATCCTGCGCAGGCGATCTACTATGCGACGTCGGGCTATCGTCCGGATGAGGCGACGTACTCGCTGGCGATGGAGCGGACGACGGCACTGGTGCACCAGCGGATCCACCACTCTGGATGGGAGATTGTGTCGAGTGGGGAGAGCTTTACGATTACGGCAGGCGGGCATACAACGGGGATCGCGAAGAATGCAACCGTGGACTTCATCGACGAGATGTTCAAGAAAGACGACCTGGGGGCGGCGGTGCCGACGACGCTGATGCTGGCGGGTGCTCCGGATATCAAGCCGGGGTTTGGGAACGATAAACCTGCGATTCCGCGGGCGGAGGAGACGCGGCGTTCGACGCTCGACCGCTTTCTTCGGTTCGAGGGGCGCCGACCGGTGATGGAGCCTACGGATGCGTCGTACGACCACAATCTATGCGTGTGGGATGGGTTTGCATGTGGGGTGAACCTGGTGATTCCGGCGGATATGGGGACGCCATGCATGATCTTCGATGCGCGGAGCAACTGGTACTTCATCCGATCGGACTCGGATGCTTGCCCGGGATACAAGGCGGGGCCGGTGTTCTGGATGGCTCTGTACTTCAAGCGGGGGCCGGCGATCGATGTGTCGGACTGGGGAAGTGTGGACAGCTTCGGCTTCTTCGAGATTGTGGATGGATCGACGATGAGCTTTGAGGAGTTTCGGAGCCGGGTGTTGGCGCGGAATCCGGGGCCGGGAGAACCGATGCATCTCTCGGGCGGCTGCGCTGGGGTGTATGTTTCGGCGCGTGGATCGCCGGGGCAGCGGATTGAGTTTTCGTGCGAGCAGGTGGACAAGGTGGACTCGGTGGTCCAGCCTGCGCGGGAGGACTGGACGTTTGCGGGGTCAGCGCCCGGGGCGCTTGGGGTGGCGCCGATTCAGTCGAGCGGCAATGCCGTGCCGATTCAGTCGGGCGGCAATGGCGTGATCGAGATTACGAGTGCCGCGGCGAAGCGGAAGGTCAAGCTCGACTTTCAGCGGTGGGACGACCCGCGGTTCGATACGGCGGTGTTGCCATGAGGATGCTGCTTTTGTGGCCGATGCTGGTGATTCTGCTCGCTGGCTCTGCGCGGGACGCTTATGCGGATGCGACGGTGACCGTGTGTGGCAAGGATTCGGTGCCAGGGGATCCGCGGGTGGATCTGACCGAGGCGCTGGCCGTGGGCGGACGGATCGAGTTTGTATGTTCGGGAGTGATTGCGTTCACCGGCAGCCATGCGCTGCTGAAGGATGCGGCGATCGATGGAGGTGGTGCGATTACGCTGGACGGGAAGGGGAACCGGATGTTCGGGATGGGTTCGGGACGGTCGCCGAAGGTGTCGTTCAAGCGGATACGGATCGAGGGGGGTGGAGTTGGTTCGTCGGGCTTGCCGGGAGGGGTGATCTCGGGGGAGGGGAACGTGTCGTTGCTGGAGGGGACGATCATCTCCAAGTCGCAGAAGCCGGTTTGGGTGATCGCGGGCTCGCTTGAGGTTCGGGGTGCGTGGTTTGCGGAGAATGTTGGACCTGTGGTGGTTGTGTCCGAGGGGACACTGGTGGTGTCGAACGGGACGCGGTTCACGGACAATGTGGGGCAGGTGATTGGGACGGGGCCGGCGACGCGGACGCAGATCAGCGATACGCAGTTCTTCCGCAACGGTGGGTCGAATTTTGGGGGCACTGCGGCGAAGGGATGCGAGGTGGCGATTGCGGGTTCATGGTTCGCCGACAACAGGGTTGCGGAGGATGGTGGGGCGTTTACGTCGCGGTGCAAACTGACGGTGGAGAACACACAGTTCGAGCGGAACCACGCGGGGCGCGATGGGGGCGCGATGTATCTGGGAGTGAGATCGGAGGTGACGATGCGGGCGGTGCAGTTCCGGGATAACCAGGCGGTTCGGAGTGGGGGAGCGATTGCCAGTATCGGCGATCTGGCGGGGGGAAGTGCGCTGCGGGTGAACAACGGGCGGTTCGAGCGGAACATCGCCGGGGCAGCGGGCGGGGCTATCTCGGCGGGGGAAGCTGGACGAGTGGAGATCGGGGTTGGGGCGTTTGTGGGGAATGTGGCGACGACTGCGGGAGGGGCGATGTATGTGCGGCAATCGCCGCTGAAGGTGAGTCGGAGTCTGTTCCTCAGGAACCGATCGAGCCAGACGGGCGGGGCGATCGAGTCGTTCTGCATGCCGGCTACCGGTGGACAGGTAACGAATACGATCTTCGCGAGCAATGTGGCAGCGAATGCGGGAGCATTCTTTGGGACGCAGATGACGTTTGTGAATACGAGTATTGTGTCGAATGGAAATCGACCGGTTCAGCAGGGACAGAATTGCTCGGGAGCGTCTGCGATCTCGTTTGTGAATACGATTATCGAGGGTGGTTTTACTGGTGGATGTTCGGGTGGGGATGCGAACCGGATCTATAAGGATCTGGGGCACAATATTCAATTTCCGGGCAAGTCGTGCGGGGCGACGATCGCCTCGGTGCCGCCCCTGCTTGGACTGTACTTCACGCCATTCCGGCCTTTCAGCCCTGCGGGTAGTGCGGGGGACAAGGCGATCTGCCTGTCGCCGCCGGTGGACGGACGGGACATCTACGGAGCTCATCGGACGCAAGGCACGACGTGCTCGATCGGTGCAGTGGAAGGGGATCTAACAAACGCGATCCGCAGAGCGTTCCAGCCTCCGCGGGGCGAATCGCCGCAACGGTGATCGTATTATTGTCCTGGGGTACTGCCGACTGGGCGCGATCAATATGCTAGGTAGAACCTGCAGGAGAGGAAGATGGTGTGCGCGACGGACGGGGTAAAGCTGGCGATGAGGGCCTGATTTGGAGAAATCCTTTTCGCTCCAACCTTAGGCGGGTGCATACCTGAGTCTCTGCGCTGATCTAACAAAGTCCACTTTGGCAATCTGAAGAGCAACACCGAGGTCCTTTTCGCCGGTTAGTACCAATAGGTCGCCTTCAAGAGGTGACGGTCACTCCCGAGTGACGGGCACCTTACTGCCTGTTTCTCCGACTGGGGTCGCCATGCCGCCTCGGGTAAGCTGAAATTAGCTCACCCCCATAAGCTGCAATCTCCTTCTTGTATGGCCCCATAAAGCGAAACTGCTTTGAATCTTCAGCGCACTTTACTTCCCACAAGCCGACTTGAACGAAGCCGCTTTGAGAGCGGCGGACGCATGCGCGTGTGGTTGAGCCAGCCTTGATGGCGCTGCGCTAAGTTAAGTGGCAGGGGTATCTCTCAGCGCATGAACCGACCTTCGCTGGAGATGGCCGACATCGTTCACTGTGCCGGTGACGACTTCATAAAGCGCAGTCGCCGGTGGATCAGCTGGCAACATCAGAAGGTGTTGCTGGCCATCACCCGTTGCCGCACCGCTGCGCTGGGCGGGCATCGCGATCAGTGCTCCAGCTGCGGACATTCCGCCATCTCCTACTATTCGTGCCGTAATCGGCATTGCCCCGGATGCCAGGGCAACGCCCGTGTGCGCTGGCTCGAAGCCCGCCAACGCGAGCTTCTCCCTACCCGCTACGTGCATGTTGTCTTCACCCTCCCGCGCGAACTGGCCCCGCTTGCTCTGCAGAACAAGCGGCTGATTTATAACCTGCTGTTCCACTCCAGCGCCGCGACCCTGCTCGAGATCGCTCGCGATCCCCGACACCTCGGCGCCGAGATCGGCTTCTTCAGCGTGCTCCATACCTGGGACCAGCGCCTGCAACATCATCCCCATGTCCACTGCGTGCTCGCCGCCGGCGGCCTCGCTCCAGACCACTCCCGCTGGATCTCCTCCCGCCGCTCCTTCTTTCTCCCCATCAAGGTGCTCAGCCGCGTGTTCCGCGGCAAGTTCGTCGCCGGACTCAAGAGCGCCTTCCATACAGGCACACTCCAGTTCTACGGCAACCTCGCACCACTCGCAGCACAGGGGACCTTTACCTCCTGGCTCAGACTCCTGTTCCGCCACGACTGGGTCGTCTACGCCAAGCGCCCCTTCGGCGGGCCGGAACACGCACTGCGCTATCTCAGTGCCTACACCCACCGCATCGCCATCTCCAACCACAGACTCGTTGCCCTCGCCAACGGCAACGTCACCTTCCGCTGGAGAGATTCCGCTCACGCCAACAAGAAGCGGCTCATGATCCTGCCCGTCGATGAGTTCCTGCGCCGCTTCCTCCTCCACCTGCTCCCGCGCGGCTTCGTGCGCATCCGCAACTTCGGCTTCCTCACCAACCGGTACCGCGCTACGTTGCTGCCGCTCTGCTTCCACCTGTTCCACAGCACTGGACCGCCCCGACAGATAAATGCAGCGCAGACTTCAACCCATAGGAGCTCCGCATCGCTCTGGAACTGCCCTGTCTGCGGCGGAACCATGCACGTCGTCGAACACCTCTCCGCAGCTCAACTCCTGCTTCGCTCTCCTCCGCTGTCCCGCGAGTGTGCCGCATGAACCCACAGTTCCAACCTCGACCTGCTTACCTGCTCCGGCACGCACAGAGTCCCTGTGTCGCATCTCGCTCCAACCGCACTCGAGACCACCGCTTCACCCGCTGTCTGCTGCCTCATCCAGAAGCTTTGCCCCCGCGAACTCTTCCCACAATCCGCATCCGCACCACGCACCACCGACCTCCGATGCCCTCGGCCTCCGCGCAGCACCATTCAAATCCCATAGCAACCCAACTGCCAGCGGCTTCCTTCAAGTCGCTGTATCCGAAGCGCCGCCCCACAGCGCTTCAATCAACCAACCGGAAAAAATGGGCGCTCCAGATACAGCACTAAGACTTCACGTTACACAAGCGATTAGCTCTCAAAACCGGGCGAGTCCACGAGCGACAGCACCAGCCGGAGCACCTGACACCGGACGTGCAGAGTGTTCGACCTCCGCCAACCATACAGGTTCAAGAGAGTCTGCCCCGAACCTTGGTGAATCTGATCGGTTCACCACCATCGCTGAACCTGAAGTTTGCAGACAGCGTCCGCAAGCTTCGTCCGAACTGTTCCGACGTTTCTCGATCGGAGACTGCGCGTGTTGCCTACGTGATGGGCAACTTTTAGCAACCTTCTGAAAGCGTGGAAAGGGTGGACTAGAGTTCTGGAAATACCGCATGAGAGAATTGCTTTTCAGTTTAATTTCCTCTGCACTTCAACGCTGCAAAGCGGAACGGGTCGGCTGCCAACGACGTATGGATCGTCTTCAACAACTCAGCTATGAAAAGGACTTTCGTATCGCATTCCTGGAAGCCCGGGGCGATGCGTTCCAGCGCCTTTTCGAACGGGTCATGTCCCTGGCCTATTGTAGAGATTTTCTGGCGTGCAGGCCTTGGGGCAACGTTGGGGATCGGAAAAACGACGGTTACCTTCCATCTCAACGCACCTTGTTTCAAAGCTACGCCCCCAATGACATGACAGCCGCCGACGCTATCAAGAAGATCACGGAGGACTTCGAGGGAGCTAAGAAGCATTGGGAGCAGTATTTCGATACGTGGGCGTTTGTTCACAATGCGCACGATGGTCGGCTCGGGCCTCATATCATCGAGTGTCTTGAAGATCTCAGGGCTCAAAACAAGAAGATCAAAGTCATTCCTTTCGGGTACCCAGAACTCCTGATCGAGTTTCGCAAACTCACTATGCCCGACTTGGAATCTTGGTTCGGCCCTTCGATTACCGTAACAGTGAATCTCAACCTCGGCTATCAGGATCTCAAGGCTGTTCTGACTCACATTACGCAAACCTCACCGCCCACTATGACCGAGATAAGTGAGGTTTCACCGGGCAAAATTGAAGCTAATCTCCTTTCAGATGCGGTCGCGAATTTTCTCAAGATCGGAATGCAAAAAGCAGCTTTAGTGACCGGATTCT
This sequence comes from Edaphobacter modestus, assembly GCF_004217555.1. GTDB lineage: Bacteria > Acidobacteriota > Terriglobia > Terriglobales > Acidobacteriaceae > Edaphobacter > Edaphobacter modestus. Next base: position 1,653,517 of record NZ_SHKW01000001.1, on the reverse strand, counting down.
TCGAGCGATGGCCCGATCCCGACTACGGCGAAAGGGTAGCTGAGTCGTTCCATGAAAAGTACATAGAGCTTCGGAAGGTCAGGCCGGTCCTCCATCCCGACGAGATATTCGGGCACATCGAATCCTGGGCAGCTGGAACAGCAGACCACACACCCCAGCACAAGGCAGCAGTTCTCGCGGTCATGGCGTATCTGTTTGACCGATGCGAAATCTTTGAAGATGCAAAAGCGGTGACCGCACCGTGATACTTCCCTCGAAGCATCTGCCACCAGAGCGTGCCCTGCTCACCGTGGGAGCGCAGCTTCTCCATTCGCTAGCCATTCCGCGAACGGTCTCCTCGCTTTGGGAAGAGCTGAACCGAAGCATCGACGCTACGCCGGATCGCAGCCGTAAGCGGATCTCTTACGACTGGTTCATCTTGAGCCTTGACCTGCTCTACGTTATTGGGAGCGATTGCCTTTGAGGATGGTCTCGTCATCCGGAGGTCGGCATGATTCATCGCATCTTCAGTAGCCTTCCGACCTTCAAGAATCTGGCCCCGCTAAAGCCGGGCCTTAATGTTCTCATTGCGGAGAAGAGCGCAGGAGCAACGGACAAGCAGACCCGCAACAGGGCTGGTAAATCCAGTCTGATTGAGATCATTCATTTCTTGCTCGGCTCCGATGCTGGCAAAGACTCGATCTTTAGAACACCCGATCTGCTAGATGCCACGTTTGGAATGACCTTCGATTTGAAAGGCATCCAACAGGAGGTGGAGCGGAGCGGTGGAACCAAAGCGAAGGTAAAAGTCCTTGGTCCATTAGGCCTGCCGCAAACGATCTCGGTAAGTGACTGGTGTGACGTTCTAGGTGAGGAGATGTTCGGCCTGACAACGCGTGAGGCGAACGGATCGAAACCTCCTTCATTTCGGTCGCTCTTCGCTTATTTTGTACGAAGACAGGCCAGTACTGCATTTGTTACGCCAGAAAAGCAGGCAGTGATGCAAGGAATAGGCGATATGCAAATAGCGCTCATGTTCCTCTTGGATCTCGATTGGCAAATCGCTCGGGACTGGCAAGCTGTGAGAGATCGAGAAAAGACGTTAGAAGAATTGAAAAAGGCTGCCGGATCGGGAGCCTTTGGATCGATCATTGGAAAAAGCGCCGACCTCAGAACTCAATTGACTATTGAAGAGGCGCGTCTGAAGCGTCTTCAAGCAGAGAGCGCGAACTTCAATGTTCTCCCCGAATACAAACAGCTGGAAGTTGAGACATCCGCGCTCACCAGGCAACTAAACGATCTGTCAAATTCGAATACCTTGGACCTCTCGGCGATACGCGATCTCGAAGAGGCGCTCACTTTGGAAGTTGCACCGGAACCAAATAACCTCAGGCAGGTCTACAAAGAAGCAGGGCTTGTCTTGCCCGACCTGGTGAGGCAACGCTACGAAGATGTCAGGAATTTTCACGAGTCGGTGGTGCGAAATCGTCGCGACTACCTGACCTCGGAGCTCGAGGCCGCGAGACGACGTATCGAGCAGAGGGATGCCGAGATGGTTCAAGTGGATCCCCAGCAATGAGAATCCTATCGTCAAGCTGTACGTAACCATGAACGTCGAGCTGGACGAGGAAGGCATCCAGCGCCTCTACGAGCAGCTGTCACACTTCGCAGAGCGAGAGGTCGGAGACCTGTAGTAGGCATTGCGGCTAGCCGACCTCCCACCCGATACGCCCGCCCCAAAGCTAATGGTCGCAACGCGTGCTTCAACCCCACGATAGGTCCACTGTAAGAATTTCTCGCTCTTCCCTACCGCTACCCACCAATACTTTCATAACCCAAAGGTCTTATAGTCATGCTTGGCGAGCCTGGCGTGAACTCTGGTATTTCGGTAGCGCCACGAGTTCTGGGTATCGCGTCAGCAACGCTTGTGTAACCTCTATTTTCCAGCGTTTCTTTTGGCTGCGCAGATTCCATTTATCGAAAGCTTTGCTGAGTATTTTGGCTGCCACAATCTCATCGCACTTATTTATCCGGCAGAGATGTCCGACTACATCGTCCACATAACCAGCAAGTATGGATCGACCTGCGTGCAGGACCGAGTTGCAGCGCTCGCAAACCATTTCGAAGCCCGAGAGTTTTACAGTGGTTCTCTGATCACTGAAACGCCACTTCTCATGACAAAAAAGAATCTTGCCGCGCTGTCGGCAGACAATGCAGCGGTGCGCAGCCTCCACAAGAGCTGCGTCCCTAATCTTCTTCCAGGCGACCCGACCTTTCAGCATACGATGTGCACTTCGACCCCAAAGCGGGGCTGGAATAAGTTCAGGAACTATCTTGTGCGCTCTAGCAGGCATGTGCAGAGATGATAGCGCGTAGCTTCAGATTGGCAGTCGAGCGCATCGAGAACGGTATGCCGCCTAGCGAGATGAAGGAGTCTCATCGCGTACCCCCTGCATAACTCTCGAACCCCTGGAAGGTGCTATTGATGGTCTTCCGGATCGTCGCATCGTCCGCGTCGGCGATGTACTTGAGGGTAGTGTCGAGGTCACTGTGACGGAGGTACCGTTGCAGTGTCTGCGCTGGGAGCCCTTTATGGTGGAGGGTTGTCGCAAACGTCTTTCTCAGTTTGTGCAGCACAAACTGTCGGCAGACCGGGTGGGTGGCGCAGGATTTACCTGCCTTGTTGCGACACTGACCACAGTTAACTCCAGCACGAAGGGCCAGCCGCTTGATGACGCGGAGGGCGTGACCGTTGGGCTTCCCGCCCTTGCCCGGAAATATCAGGCGCGTCTGTGGGTACCGTTCCCGCCGAGCCTTGAGGACCCGCACAAGAACATCGGGGATCGGCAGGGAGCCTTCCTCCTTGTCCTTGGGTTGATATCCCAGATCGAGATGTTCGGTGACGGTATAGGTTTTGAGTTCGAGGTCTACATCGGTCCAGCAAACAAACTGAGCCTCCTGCTCTCTCGCGCCGGTGCAGAGGAAGAAGTGAAGGAGATCTGCTTCATCCTGCGTCGCCTCGGCGAAGAGTTTGGCGAGCTGGCTGGGGTTGTAGGCGCGAACCTTCTTCTCGGTGTACTGAGGCAGGTCCTTGCCAATTAGCAACGACGGGAGGCCGTAGTGGTGCAGGAAGATCTGGAAGAAGTCGACGCGATTGCGGACGGTGCGAGGGACACTGCCCTGGACCTTCTTGAGGAACTCGACGTAGTCGAGCATGTCCTTGCGCGTGATGTCGGCAAGTGGTTTGTTCACGAACTGCCGGGTGATCTTGGCGGTGGACTCTTTCCGCTTGTGCCCAGCGATCTTTACCTGGGTGTCCTTGGCAGCCTCCTTGGCGGCGTCAGGGCTGAACAAGAAGAGGGTCGTCCGGTAGGCGGCGAAGGTCTTCGCTGACCTATGAGTCTTTACCTCGGCCAGGTACTCCTTGATTGCCTCGTTGAGGAGCAGCGGCGGCTTAGGCTGCTCAGCAGTCAGAGAGGTACGGGCTGCGGCGTCGGCGACAACCTGAGGGACAATGTCATCGCCATCATCGTTGACATGCTGAAGGTCACGCACTTTCTGCTGGACCCGGGTTAGGGCCAGGATAGGGTCCTTTCCGACCGGCTCCCAAACCCGCTTTTCTCCGATGCGATAGCGTAGGTGGTAGGAAGCGCCAGGGAACTCGGTGGCTCTGCCGGAGTGGATGGCATGGTGGGGGCGTAGGCGGCCATTCGCTGCAAAGGCGGCCCTGAGGTAGGGATAGCTTCCGTCAGGCAGACGGACACGAAGATACAGCTGGACGGGTGACTTCACATTAGCCTCTCGGGCTAATACCGTCGCCAGGTCGCGTTCAGTGATTATGGAATCGGCTTGGCCTGCAAATCGGGTAGCAACTGCTGGTAGCAGATAGGCCCGAGTGGCTCATAACCTATTGATGTAGAAGGATTTGTAAAATTTCTGGCGGAGAGTGAGGGATTCGAACCCCCGATAGCCTTGCGACTATGTCTGATTTCGAGTCAGGTGCATTCAACCGGGCTCTGCCAACTCTCCGTTGATTCAGTTTACCCTGAATCTGGCGCCGGATGAAAGTGTCCGCGAAGGAGTAGGAAGTGTCGGTTGCATGGACCCCTGAGCTTGCGGCGTGGATTGAAAAACAAGCACTTGAAACGGGCTTCGATGCCGCTGGTGTCGCTCCTGTTCCCGAGGCAGGAAGTGCTGTGGCTGAGCGCGATGCAGGCCGCTTTTCCTCCTGGGTCGAAGCCGGACGCGCAGGGGAGATGGAATACCTGAAGCGCCGTGGGGAAGACGGCATCCTGGTACGCAGCGCAGTGCGAGCGGCGATGCCCTGGGCGCGGTCGGTCATCGTTTGTGCCCTGAACTATAACGCTGCCGCGCCACCCTCGATTGCGCCTGCTCCCACCGGTGCCGGCTGGATCGCACGCTATGCCTGGAGCGGGCGCACCCTCGACAATGGCGAGACCGTTCCCACCGACTACCACGAGGAGCTGCTTGGACGTCTCCACAAGCTGGAAGCATTGCTCAAAGAGCGCATACCGGCCGAGACGCGCTGCTATGTCGATACCGGCCCGCTTGTTGAACGATCGATGGCCGCTCATTCGGGCCTGGGATGGATCGGAAAGAATACCTGCGTTATTCATCAGCAGCTGGGATCCTGGCTATTACTTGGTGTCATCGTTACGTCGATCTCCGTTGCGCCGCACGCCGTTCCGGAGCTCGCGACGGATCGCTGCGGAACTTGTACCCGCTGCATCGATGCCTGCCCCACAGAGGCTCTGGTGGCTCCGCGCGAGATGGACGCCTCCCGCTGCATCGCCTACCTGACGATTGAAAAGAAAGGGGAGATTCCGGAAGCACTGCGTGCAGGAGTGGGACGGCAGGTCTTTGGGTGCGATATCTGTCAGGACGTCTGTCCCTGGAACCGCAGGGCTCCAATCGCCGTAAAGCAAGGCATGGAGGCCCGCCCGGAGCTGGTGAATCCCGCACTTCAATGGCTGGCGAGCCTCGATGCGGCGGGATTTCGCAAATCCTTCAAGGGATCGCCGCTGGAACGAACGCGACGAAAGCGTCTGCATCGTAACGTCGCAATCGCCATGGGAAACAGTCATGACAAAAGCTTTCTGTCTCAACTTGAAGCATGGACTCTCAGCGAGGATGAAGTGCTAGCTGAGGGTGCACGCTGGGCAATCCGCCAGATCACAGAATCCGCACTGCACGATTGATGGAATCGGAAGTCTTACTCCGGTCGCTTTCCATTCGGACAAGCTGCGATGGTCTGCTTCACTCTGCTAGCATCAAGGTGGATCACGGAGGGATGTTGGCATTCCAATTGCCACCGGCTGCCGGTCCTCGGTCCTTCCCCAATATGTTCTCGATCCGACCACCCAGAGCAGAAGCAATGGAGCAGGCTAAATCGATCGCTGCGTCTCCCACGCAGGCCGAAGCGACGGCGATGACCTCCGATACTCCTATCGAGAAGGTGCCTCCTTTCGTTCCGTACGGAGGCTTCTGGTCTCAGGTGAATGCGCTGCTTCATTACATGGCGCGGACCGAAGTGCATACCTACGCCTTCAGTGTCGCGGCCAACGCCATTCTGTCACTGTTTCCGTTTATCGTCCTTCTTCTCACCCTCTGCAGACGAGTCTTTCATTCCCGGACCATGGAGCAGGTCGTCGGCGACATGATGCATGGGTTCCTGCCGGTCGGGCAGGACTTTGTGATGCGGAATATGCAGCTGCTTGCGCATCCGCGAAAGGGCGTACAGATCTTCTCGCTGCTGATGCTGCTGGTCAGCTCTACGGGCGTCTTCCTACCGCTTGAGGTTGCGCTGAACAGCGTCTGGGGGGTGGCAAAGAATCGCAGCTATCTGCGCAACCAGGCCGTCTCGCTGGGACTGGCGTTCGCGGTCGGTATTCTGGCCCTTGCCTCGGTTGCCTTCACTTCAGGTTCGAAGACCCTGTTGACCGTTCTCTTCTTTGGCCATACCGAAAATCTCGCCTACGATCTCGCTGACCAGTGGTTTATGAAGATATGTGGCATCGGGCTGAGCATTTTTCTGTTCTTTTTGATCTACTGGATTCTTCCGAATCGCAAGGTTCCGGCCCGGGCCGTAATCCCCACCGCCGTGATGGTGGGTCTTCTATGGGAGCTGGCGAAGTATCTTTATGTACGGGCACTGCCGTGGCTCGATTTCCAGTCGGTCTATGGTCCGTTCTATATCTCAGTAGGACTTATGATGTGGGCGTTCCTCTCGGGTCTGCTGGTGCTGGCGGGCGCACACGTCTCAGCGACACGATATACCTTGCGGCTTGCTCGCCAGGCAAAGATGGAGGAGCAGCCAACAGCGCTCGAGGAGCAGACGAAAAAGAACGATGCAGACCGCTAAGGAAAACCGATGGCCGAAATGGATGGGCAGGAAGCCTCCGACGGGACTTCCCGGAGCGGTATTCTGGCTGGCGGTCTGGTTTTGCCTCCTCTTTCTCCTGAGGAGATTTCCGGGCGGAACCGGTGCTTTCTTCGCGCTGGTGCAGCTGCTGGTGGGAATCGCGCTGGCGGCGACGGCGCTGCCGTTGCTGGTACGCATTGTGCGGCGACGGATGCTGTGGAGCCTTCGCAACAAGCTGGTGATTACTTACCTGCTGATCGGCCTGGCTCCGGTGATCCTGTTTCTCACGCTCGTGCTGATCTCGGCCTATGTCGCGGCGGGTCAGTTTGCGATTCATCTGGTGGACTCCCGCATCCAGGAAGAACTGGCGCAGATGAGCAGCGACAATGCGCATCGTGTCGAACTGGCAGCACGCCTTCTGCAGGGCAGTCAGATTCCGCCTGCAGCTTTGAACAGTGCCGAGCTGAGCGGTGGACTCGATGCTCCGCGCAGGCGGCTGCACCGGGAGAGCTTGACCTACATCAACGGAGCTCCCATGGTGCAAGGAGCCAATAAAGGCAAAACTCCCATGGGGCTGCCGCCGTGGGCAGCGGAGCTCAGGAACGGACAGTTCAACGGCCTGGTGCTGGACGGGGGCGATCTCTATCTGACGGTGGTCAACCAGCACAGGATGAACGATGGCCGTCTGTTGAGCCTGGTGACCAGCCTGATCGTGGACAAGCAGGTGATGGACATGATCGCCGGCGGGCTGGGCCATGCGCAGCTCTTTGCCGAGAGACTGGGAAGCGATCCTTCCGCGAAGCAGCCGGCGAACTCTCCCGATGCGAACGGCAGGACGGCAGTGGGAGAGCGTCTGGGGCGGCGGCGAGAGGCCTCGATCTCGGGAGGCATGCAGGCTCCGGGCGCGAACCTTGCCGACATCCAGGTCCGCTTTCTGTCGACACTCGGCATGACCGACTGGGGGACGGGGGAACGAGACAATGTTCTGGTAAACGTCGACTCGCGTCCCTCCCTGCTTTACAACCAGCTGTTCGGCGCATCGCTGGGGGGATTGTTCCCGGATGCCTATCGCATCGGCCTGATCGCGCTTTGCGTCTTCTTCGCGCTGATCGAGCTGCTGGCGCTGGTGATGGCGATCCGGCTGAGCAAGACGATGACGGCGTCGGTCGCGGACCTCTACCATGCGACTCAGAAGATCGATCAGGGCGAGTTCAGCCACAGGATCGGGGTGACGCGTGAGGATCAGCTTGCCGAGCTGAGCCGCTCGTTCAACAAGATGACGGGCTCGCTGCAGCGCCTGCTCCAGGAACAGAAGGAGAAGGAACGGCTGCAGAACGAGCTCACCATCGCGCAGGAGGTTCAGGCAAACCTGTTTCCGCGCCAGGTTACGAATCTGCCAACGCTCGAGCTGCATGGAGTCTGCCGCCCGGCCCGCTCGGTGAGCGGGGATTACTATGACTTCCTCGTGTTTCACGAAGCTGCGCATAACGGGCACGTGAGCCGGAACGAGACCGGAGTTGGAATCGCGATCGGCGACATCAGCGGGAAGGGAATCTCCGCCGCGCTGCTGATGGCGACGCTGCACTCAGCGGTGCGAGCCTACCGTTTCGCCAGCGAGGAGCTGGTGTACAGCGAGTCGGCGCTTGCGGGCCTGCTGTCAAACCGCGACGAGCTTGGAAGCGACTGCGACGAGCTGTTCCAGTCTCCCGGCCGGATTCTGTCGCTGCTGAACCGTCATCTCTATCGCAGCACGCAGCCGGAGAAGTACGCGACGCTGTTTCTGGCGCACTACGATGCGCGCTCGGCGATGATGACCTACTCGAATGCAGGTCAGCTTCCACCGCTGGTGCTGGGGCAGGACGGCGTAGTGCGCCGGCTGGACCGGGGAGGCACCGTCGTGGGGCTGATGGACGGAATGCAGTACGAGGAAGACCGCTTCCAGATGCGTCCGGGCGACATCCTGGTCGGTTATTCGGACGGCGTGACGGAGCCGGAGAACGACTTTGGAGAGTTCGGAGAAGAACGGATGATGGAGGTTGTGCGCAGGTACCGCGACCAGCCGTTGCACGTGATCTCAAGCCAGGTGATGCAGGCACTCGATGCGTGGATCGGTGCCGAGGAGCAGCCGGACGACATTACGCTGGTCCTCGCACGACAGGTGTAGTACCCCCCAGGTGTAAATCTTATTAGCCTTTTATTTTCAATAGTTTGTGCGTTTTCAACAGGGCAAAATATTGGAAATAAATGAGTTAGGCGTCAAAGTATTGATTCTAAAGGGGAAAAGTCTGCCGCGTTTTCGGGGACATTCTAGTTTTTGTCTGATCTCAGTATAGCGACTGAGGGGAAACTCATCGGCACATTTATCTGTTGGTTTTTGTGTGAGTTGCAGCAAACTGACTTGACAGGTTTTAGACCCTGGAGGCGACGCGGGAGGAAGGGCTGGGCCCTTCGGCTACAGGAGGGCCAATTTTATGGCGTCAGGGAAGAGTTGCCGGACCTGTTTACCGGACCGGCTGAATCGCTTTGATCGCGATGGCATTGGGAGAGGAGCCTGCGGGCAGGAGGGTGAAGAGGGCAGCTCCCTGTTTGCCCTGGGTTCGGATGACGGAGACGTCGCCGGAGTGAGCGTCGATGGCGAGCAGGAGATGCTCATCCGCGGAGAAGGCGAGGGCATCGGGTGCGGATCCGGTGTGGACGGTGGTGACGAGCCGGCCGTCGTCGATGCTGTAGATGCTGATGAGATCGGAGCCGAAGTCGGCGACCCAGAGGGTGGAGTTGTCGCGGGTGATGATGCCGTGGACTGGCTTGTTGCCGATCATGTAGGTTCCGAGGACCTGGTTGTTCCAGGTGTCGATCTCGGAGATGGAGTCGGAGTCGAAGTTGGAGACGAAGATCTCTCCTCCATCCGGCTTGAGGGCGAGATGGACCGGGGTCCGGCCGACTACGAGCATGGTGAGGAGGTGGTCGGAGGTGGCGGCGGGGTCCTGCCGGGCCTGCCAGGAGCCGGGTGCCGCGGCCAGGCTGATGACCATGATCTGATGACCGCCGGAGCAGGCGATGAAGGCCTTGGAGGAATCCGGAAGTATAGCGACATCGGTAGCGCCGGGGCAGCCGGGAAAGGCGGCACGGAGCTTGAGAGGCGGGCCGGGTTTTGCCTCCTGCGGGGAGGACTGGGGCGATTCCGGGGAGTCCTGCCGCGAGACGAGGGGAGAGGTGTAGGGAACGGCAGAGTAGATGGAGACGCTGCCGGATTTGCGGTTGGAGACGACGAGGGACCGCATGTCGGGAGAGATGCGCGCGAGGCCCGGCTGCTCGCCGGTACCGACGACGGCGATCTCGCGGCGGTGATCGAGATCGATGACGCTGACGGAGTTGGAGCCGGAGTTGGCGACGTAGGCGCGGCCTCCCGCGGAGTCGACGCTGATGAAATAGGGCTGCCGATGAACTCCGATGGTGGCGACGACGGTGTTGCTCGCGGCGTCGATGACGGTGACGGTTCCGGAGCGGGTGTTGACGGCGTAGATTTCGTTGTGCACCGGATTTGCGGCGATTCCGGTGGGGTTCTCGCCAACCCGCAGGGTTCGGTCGGTGCGCAGGTTGACGAGGTCGAGGACGCTGACGGTGTTGGAGTTTCCGTTGGTGACGTAGGCGAACTCGCGATAGCCCGCGGGAACATCGGGAAAGCTGCTGCGGCGGCACCCAAGGGGCAGAATCAGCGCAAGACAGAGCAGGGCGAGCGAGCAGTCTCGCAGGGTATGGCGGGATTTCGGCACTGGAGCGAGTCTATCGGTCGGAATCGGGGTGTCGCAAGTTACGGGCAGTTGAAAAAAAAGATTTCGAAATGCGAAACCTTTCGTTCAGAAAGTGTGTCTACGCATTTGATGTGAAGAGTTGCCAGATGGGGAGCTCTTGCATCGTCTGTAAATCCTTCTCGGACAACGAAGCTACTTCATGTAGCTTCGTTGATTTTTTTAAGTTGGGTGTTCGAAGGGTATGGACCCTTTTTTGAGAGCGTGGCGGCGCACGCAGAATACTGAGATTCTTCGCTTCGCTCAGAATGACGGCCGAGGGGGTGCGTTCAGAATGTCGATCGAGGAGATGTGATCAGGATGACGGTCGAGGAGATGTGCTCAGAACCTCGATGGGATGAGGGTGGGAGAGGCTTAGCGGATCAGGCTTGGGGCAGGGTAGCTGCGCGTGGAACGGACAGGCTAGCGATTGGTGGAGGGTTTGGTGCGAGACCAGTTGCGGGCGATCCAGCCGATATAGACCAGCTGCACGGCGATGACTCCTCCGTAGACGAAGACTAGGTGGCGGTGGGCCATGGTGGAGAGGTCGAAGAAGGTCTGCCAGGTCATGTGGTGCGGCTCCGTTATTGAGGGGTCTCGAGGGAGGCTTCGAGGGCGACGAGGGCGGCCTCCTGCTCGGCGAGCTGGCGTCGGCGCTCGAGGGCGAAGCGGAAGCCGATGAGCAGAAGTCCCCACATGGCCCATCCGGCGAGGTTCCAGAGAACCGCGGGGACCATGCCGGGGTCGATGCCGCCGCCGTCGGGACCGAAGACAGGTGCCGGGTGCTGTGTGCGCCACCAATGGATAGACATGAAGACGATGGGGACGTCTACCGCAGCGAAGACGGCGAGGACAGCGGAGAGAACGCCAGTCTGGCCGGTGGGGGAGAAGCGGCGGAGCAGGAGATAGCTGACGTAGAGGAGCCAGAGGATGAGCTCGGTGGTGAGGCGGGCGTCCCATGTCCACCAGATTCCCCATGCAGGCTTGCCCCAGAGCATTCCGGTCACGAGGCAGAGGCCCGCGTAGAGGACGGTGACCTCGGCCGAGGCTACGGCGAGAGCGTCGGCGCTGAGCGCCTTGAGGGGATCGCGATGCCGCCAATAAAGGTAGGCCAGCGATGCCGCTACGTTGATGTAGGGGAAGACGAGCGAGAGGATGGCGTGCGCGAGGTGGTAATAGAAGATGCGCTGCAGATTGCCCATGGTCTCTTCCATGGGCGCCAAGAAGATGGCCTGGCGAAAGCCGATGACCAGGACCGCAATGGTAGCTGCGAGCCAGAGCCAAGCGAGATTGCGGAGAGTGGAGGAACGCGCCACGATGGGATTATTTTATCGCGGATTCGGGGGGACGGTAGGAGATTTGGTATTTCAAGAGCCCTATCTCGGTGGCGATGCTGTGGCGGGGGTAACGAGTCAGTGAGTTTTACTCAATCGGCGGTAATAATCCGCCACAGACTCTTCGTATCCGGAGGGAACGGCATCGGGCTTTCCAGCACGGGCTTCGGTGGCCGAGCCGGCTCGACTTAGCTGAAGTTCGATGCGGTCAATGGAGTCGAGCATCTCCTGCTGCATGTGTTCAACAATCTCTGGGTTACCGGGAAAACGACGGGGATCCAGCGTTTGCATCTGCCTCGTCAAATCTCGAATTTCTTTCGAGACATTGGGGTCATTCCGCACCATCCGGCCGAGTTGATTCAGCTGACGCATCTGTTGCTCATACGTGTACTCGTTATCACGCGGATTGCCGGAGGCATCCAGTGGAACCGGGCGCCGGGTCCCGGGAGCGTAGCTATTGCCTCCGGTATTTATGTTGCCCCAGGCTACGCCATCGTTTCCTCCGCCCGTGCGTATCTCCCCGTTTGCGCTGCCTGTCGATCCTGGGCGGTCGTTTCCTTGCTGGCCGAGGCCGGCTTGCTGCCGTTGATCATTCTGCGAGCCGAGGTTTGACGATCCTGAACCAGGATTCCGACCCTGGGTTCCGGGTTGAAGATTACGACGTTCTGCGGTAGGCCCCTGTTGATTTCTTTGAGGATTCGATCCTGGAGTTCCGTTTTTAGCGGCCATCGCTTCGAGCTGTCCTCGCAAACGTCTGATCTGATTGAGCGCCGCTGTCTGATCCAGCGAAGATGGATCGCTCTCTCTTCCAGGGTTTCCTTGTCCCATTTGCTTTTGCGCATCCCGAAGCTGCTGGCTTAATTTTTGAAGTCCCTGCGCAATATTGGATTCAGTTCCATTGGAGTTTGGATTGATCCCTCGACGCAGCCAGTCAGCGGTTCTCTGTACGTGGTTGTCGAGATCGGATTGGTCCATCTCGGTCAGTGCTTCCCTCAGCTTCTGAGCTACCCCTGGCTGATTGGGAGCCATCGTGCGCGCAGAGTCGCGGATATTTGTCTGGAGCCTGGAGAGATCGTCGGAGAGCTGTTGCCGTTCTCCGGCCAACTGGTTGCGCTCTCGAGAACGTGCCATCATGCTATCGCGGTCGACAGGATTGGTTTCCCCTGTCCGCGAGGCGAATTTGTTGATCCGATCAATCTGGGCGCGCTCCTCTTGCGCGAGGCGGTCCGCCTCTTGAGAGAGAGAACCTAGTTTGGCAGAGGAAAGCTGTTGTCGGACGCCTCCAAGCAGATTCTTTGCTTCCTCAAGTCGCTCAGAGGCTTGTTGGGCGGACTCAGAATTTTCCTGGGCTCCACTGCCCCGCTTCATCGCATCGCCGGCTTGTCGTAAACGACTCAGCGCCTGTTCGATCCTCTGGTCACGAAGATTTCCACTAGCCTGAGAAGAAGAGTTGCCGGACGAAGAATTTCGAGACTGTTGCGAACCATTTTGGCTTGAGGATCCTCCCTCAGTGCTCTGTCCGGATTGCGCTTCTTTGTTCTGTTGGCCTTGACCGTTGTTCCGGGCCAGCTGTTCCATCTGACGCTGTAATTGTTCAGCCTCGCGCCGTAGCATCTCCTGTTGCCAGCGCTGCTGGAAGCCCTGCTGCGGATTTTGTTGCTGCCTGGAAAGCTCTTCCTGCCGTTTCGCCAGGGCGTCGAGTTTTGCCAGCACATCTTCTATATCCTTCTGTTGCTGCTCGGCGGGGGAAGTATTTTGCGCTGTCTCATACTGGTTTTTTTCTGTGTCGAGTTCCAAATCAAAGAGGCTTGCGAGGTCGCGTCCAGCAGAACCAGCCCCTCCTCCCCCTCCTCCCTGTTGGCCAAAAGCGACCTGAATCTTCCGGAATGTCGCTTCCGCACGCAATAACGCCTGCAGCGCTTTCTGCTCGAAGGGAAGAGCGTCCTGCCAATGCATTCCCTTCAGCTTCTCCGCCGACGGAGCCATCGCCTCCGCGGCCACCTGCATATCCTTTTCGAAGCCGCTCAACTCCTCGTTCGCCTCAGAGAGGTCACGGCTTTGCATGCGCGTGGAGATCGCCAGAACCTGATCGCGTAATTTCTGTTGCGCATCGGAGAGAAACTGGCCCGTCCCTTCAGCATCCTTCGGACGAGAGGCCTTCTCGTTCTGCTGTCTCCACGTTGCTGCGATCAGCTCTTTTTCGCGCTTAGACAAATCGGCCTGGTTATTCTGTCCATTGCCTCCGCCGCCGCCACCCCCGCCACCCTGCTGTGACTGGGAAAACTCTCGTTCGAAGGGATCGACCTGGATGAAACTAATATTCGTTCGCGCTTCCGAATGGCCATCTTTCGCTGTGGCATACAGGCTCACTAGGTCGCCAGGTACCAGATTGAACTCTTCGAGACGGAAGGTGTGTGAACCTTCAGTGCTTTTTGCGCCGCGTGCTTTTAGTATGTTGAGTTCCTGGTTGGGGCCACCGTTTACGGAATAGTGCAGACGAACATCGTTTAGGCCAAATTGACCTGCCGCCTCAATACCGACCTTTACTTCTTCAATGGGAGAGGCTCGATAGTCCCCACCGGGACGCACGATATTTATTTGCGGCGGCTCCGCTTTATCGGTCGCAATGAAGTAGTCCTCTGAAAGACGCAGGGATTCACCCTGCTCGATCGCAGCGATGTGATAAGCGCCATCCTTATCCATGTGAATCGTGCCTTTATATTTGTTAGCTTCGCCACCTGACAACACGATTGCTTTATTGTTATCGAGAGCCAATTTGCCATCTCTCAATGGCTTATCCATCTCTACTTCAATCGACGCATCGGTCCCTTCGATCGCTCTTAGATCACCGGCTTGTTTCTGTATGGTGGATTTCAGGCCTGTCCACTGTGGGTAGCGGTAGGTGACTTGAATCGCCTTTACTGAGGGAAGGTCCACGACTCGCACTTTGTAGTGTTGTGAGACTAACGGCCCTGCCTTTACGTAGTACTCGACACTTTCAGGCAAGCCGGCAAGCACGAACTGGTAATTTGTTGCGCCCCCTTGATCGGGCTGAGTCTGCATTGTCACGGGTTCCCATATGTTAGTGCTCTGATAATGAGCAAACATCTGGACTTTTTCGGGATGTAAACCAACAACGCGCGCCGTAATAAGCTGGTCGCTGTTACGGCGGACGGTTACATCGCCTGGACTGACTGAAATGCTGTACGGCGGCGTTGTGTTCTGTCGAACTCCAGTCCACAGCAGCGCAGCGCCATAGCCCATAGAACCCGGCACCAAACAAATCATCCATAGGAGGGTGCCAAGACATCCCACCCCAATTCCGGTCAGGGCGAGAAGGCGGTGCCCTGAAGCTAAGGACGAAGGTGCGGCATCCTGGGTGCGCGCCAGGGTATCAGCAGCCAGCAGCTCAAGAAATGGATTCGAACCTTCCTGGTGTCGTTCATGAAATGTTTTGAGCCGTTGATCGAGAGCCGGGTGCATGGCCTCTGCTTTGGTGACTGCGAACGCCGGGGTGAGGCGAAGCAACGGCGCGATAATGCCGAAACCTACAGCGGTTATTAAGGCCAGCAAGAGCGCCAATCGCGCTCCAACAATTGCAGTTGTGGGGAAGGCATAGTGTTTGAGTATTAGAACAAGCGTAATCGTGGTCAGGAGTGCCGTACTCGTTAGTACAGCGCCACCCAGCAGCCAAGCACGCAGCCGCAACCTGCCCAGAAGCTGCATGATGTAGGAGTTGAGCTCGCTCTGCTTGCTCATAATTCCTCCCGCTGCGTACCCAGGTAGCGGCTGGAGAGAACAATTTCGGCGATTGCCACTACCAATGCAAGCAGCATAACGTACCACCAAAGACTTATGCGCTGATATTTCTCTCCTGCCGCAATTATTTTCTCGGGTTCAGGAGAGGCGATGTTGCTACCCGTCCAGAGTGTCTGCAACTCAGCAGAAATGGGTTCGAGATCCGATTCGCGGCGGTCAGGGTTTACGCCGAGGACGCCTTCATGACCATCGGCAAAATGGATCTGATAAAAACCAGTTTGCGCCAGGCGGAAGACTTGTACGGTTCGCGTCTCATTCAAAGAGAGTGGCCGGTGTCCTTGAGGATCAATAACTTCACTGGTTGTGGTCTTGCCCGAAGCGTCAAGGGAGTGGCGAAGCTGCACGAAGGAGTCCACAACTCGCGCACCGCTTTGTTGTTCTGTTCCAGCAAGATACCGGGAAGTTTTGTCAATGAATGCGACAAAGATTGGATGGAGAGGCAGGTCATTCGTTATGTTGTCGAATCCCGACGCAAACAAAAGTACGTGACCTTCTCCAATTTGACGTTCAAGCAAAAGAGGAGTCCCGTTGCTCAAGCGGGCAGCAACACGGGCGTGGGATGGGTCTACCGCTGTCGCATAGTAGATTTTCGTTCCCGCCCAACCTCCGTTGTCGCGTGCGGGTGACGCCTGCTCTAACGCAGGGTAGGTGAAATCGACCTGGCCGACGCTGGCTGCACCTGACGAAACGAAGTTGTATGGCTTCGGTAAACCTTCCTTCCACAATGGGATGCGGGTGCTTCGTCCGGAATTCAGGCCTGTTGCAATTAGAACGTTTCCTCCCTTTGAGATGTACTGCTCGAGAGTATGTTCGAAGATCGAGGGCAGGGACGTTGTGTCGGATAGAACAGTGAAGGCGAATTTTGATGGGTCGACACCAGATGTTTGTTCTGCCGCCATAGATTGCAAAACAAAAGCGCCATGACTCGCTGCGTTGAGCGCGGATCCGAAGTACAACATTGACCTTTCGTCCGTTGCTGTGTGGACAAATAAGATCCGCTGGGGGTCCAGCCGGCGCACGGCAAAGAGACTCCCGTTATCTGCAGGGAAAGAATCGTCGTTTTCAATTCGTACTTCGCAACGATTAAAACCGTATGCCAGGTCCAGTGGTGCGAACTCAACTGTTGCGCGACCGTTTGCAGGTACCGTCACCTTGCGCGTGGCGATTACCTTACCATTTACAGCGAGGGAGACATTTTTCTCGGCCTCGGACGTTCCAAAACCAACCACTGTGGATTGCACCCGCGATCTTGCGATGTCTTTGGGATCGGTAAGCTCGGTGGGTGCGTTGACGTTCTCAATCGTCCAGTTAGGCGCCGATGTCGCTTTTACCGTCTGGTGCAGTGTCAGCTTGACATTTGGTGGAAACACCAGGTCTGCGAAATTTCCAGGCATCGCAGTGCGTTGCATGTCGCTGAAGAGGTGGAGATCAATCGGCTCGCGCGACGTTTCACTGAGAGCTCGAACAGCTCTTCCCAAATCTCCGAAGCTGCTGTGACCATCTCCGACCTGAATACTTTCAAGAGTCGATCGTAAGAGATCGGGATCAAGGGTAGGCTGCGTCAGCAGTTGAGGCGGTCCGCCGAGTGACAGTATCTGTGCTCGCTGCGCGCGTGGTTTGGCCGCAAGAAGATTTAGAGCCTGCTGCCGGGCCTCTAAGAATCGCGTGCCGGTCCGCATACTGTACGAGTTGTCGAGAACAATGACCAGCAGGTGTCCGGTCAGGTTTGCCGGCCGGCGTAAAAACGGATCGGCAAACGCCAATACAACAAACAGCAGAAGAGCCAACCGAAACGTTAGCAATAAGAGATATTTCAGGCGCTTATGTCGCGTAGAACTTTGAATCCCCCGTTCAAAGAACATCAGGGAACTGACTGGCCGCGGGATCGTAACGTGCTTCCGCAATAAGTGGACAAAAACCGGCACGCCCAGGGCGGCGAGCCCTGCTAGAAACCATGGCGCCAGAAATCCCATTATCTTGTCCGCCGCAACGAGAGATATTGACGCAACACAGTGTCTAACGGCTGATTGGTCAGAAAAAGGTGATAATCCAATCCACTTGACTGTGTGAGCTCCCGAAGTTGTTGGATATGAGCCTGGACCTTAGCTCGATAAGTTGATACGTATTCCGGAGTTACTTCAAGCCTTCGATCGGATTCCATGTCCACGAGAACCGTGGGACTTTCCAAGTCTGGATCGATCTCCAGGGGATCCAGAATATGAAATAGAGCTACGTCGTTTCCGCGAAAACGCAGCGACTCGATCGCCTGCACGATCGCTGCGGGATCTTCGTAAAAATCGGAGATCACAATTACGATTCCGCGCCGATGCAGTAGCGCCTGGAAACGGGCCAGCGGCTTTAAGAAATCTGTCCGAGCACGAGGCTCGGCCTGCTCAAGCGCCACGAACAAGCGCGTCAGCTGTCCCTGGCGAGTGGACGGGTGGACATAATCTCGAATTTCATCATCAAACACGATGATGCCTGCCGCATCTCGTTGGTTATGGATCGCCATGTAGAAGAGCGAAGCTGCGATATAGCGCGCGTAATCGCTCTTCGCAGGTATTCCGGAGCCGTACTGCATCGAATTGCTGGCGTCGAGCAAGATCATCAACTGGCTATTTGTTTCGCCTTCATAACGTTTCAAATAGCAACGCTCGGTTCGTGCGAAGAGGTTCCAGTCCACATGACGCAGATCATCGCCTTGCGCGTAGGCGCGGTACTCGGCAAACTCCTGACTGAAGCCAAAGGCTGGCGACCGGTGCAGGCCAGCAACAAAACCGTCGACAACCGTTTTAGCAATCAGTTCTAACGAAGAGATGCTAGCCAATACCGAAGGATCGAGAAAGCGCTGCATCATTCCTCCCTGGAAGGGGGCATATGTGCCAGAAGACGCTTAAGAATGTCATCTGTGTCAATTCGTTCGGATTCGGCATGAAAGTTCAATAGAACGCGATGCCGTAACACCGGTATGGAGAGAGAGACTATGTCTTCATACGTGACGTGATATCGCTTTCTGGATAGTGCCTTTGCCTTTGCAGCCAGAACGATGAACTGAGCTGCTCGAATGCTCCCACCGTAATCCACATATTTCTTCACGAAATCCGGAGCATCTTCGCTCTTGGGGCGGGTCGCGCGCACAAGCCTGATTACGTAGCGCGCCAGGGAGTCTGCAATAGGAACCATTCTTACGAGCTGTTGAAAGTCGAGCAGTTCTTCCGCAGAAGTTACGGGCTTAACATTGGCCGAATGCGTGGTGGTTGTGAGGTTTAGGACTTTGAACTCCTCTTCGGGATCCAGGTAGTCCAACACTGCATTGAAGAGAAAGCGGTCGAGCTGCGCCTCCGGCAAAGGGTAGGTACCCTCAAGCTCAATCGGGTTTTGCGTCGCCAAAACAAAGAATGGAGCTGGGAGAGGATAGACATGACCTCTTACGGTGCATGCCCGCTCCTGCATGGCTTCAAGCAAGGCTGCCTGAGTTTTCGGAGGTGTGCGATTAATCTCATCGGCCAGAAGAATGTTGCCGAAGATCGGACCGCGGACAAATGTCCATTTGCGATGGCCGGTCGCAAGGTCTTCCTCGATGATGTCCGTGCCTGTGATATCGGAGGGCATTAGATCCGGAGTAAATTGAATCCGACGAAACTCGAGGCCGAGTGCATCTGCGATTGTGCGCACCATGAGAGTCTTCGCTGTGCCGGGCATACCCGTCAGTAGGCAATGTCCGCCAACGAAAAGCGATATGAGGGCCTGATCCAGAACCTCGTCCTGCCCAACGATGACCTCTCGGACCTGTTGGACTATGGATTCATGGACCTTATGAAATCGCTCGATGCGCTGCTGGAGTTCGGCAGCATCCACATTCAGATCAGTAAAAGTAGCCATTCGATTGTCGGCTCCTGAGATTATTTTTCTGTGGCTTGATGAAGCTCCAATAACAATTTTTGTGCTGGACCATATCCAGGGGCGATTTCAAGAGCTGCCAGCACACTTTCTTCCGCTTCCTTGTTATGTCCAGCAGCTAGGTATGCCTTCGCCAAGCAGAAATTTGCCCCTGCCTTGTCTAAAGGATGAGAAGCAACAGCGGCAGCATATTCGTGGATGGCACGGTCGTAATGATTTTGCTGGTAGAGCAGATCGCCAAGGTGACTATGAAGCTCTGCATTGTTGACCGGGTAGATGTAATTCACTTGCTCCAGCGTAGCGATAGCGTTCGTCTTGTCACCATTGTTCTCATAAAGAGTGGCTAACCGTTTCAGAGTTTGGGGATCCTCGCCTCCGATCTGCTTATATGCCGCAAGAATCGCGAGCTCTCCTTTAACATCTGCTTTTGTTTTGTAAGCATCCGCCATGAGCTGGTAGACGTTTCCCTCACCAACGTACTCAGGGTAGAGAGCTCTAACTGCTGGTCCCTGTGCGATGACCAAGTCAAATTGCTTTTCTTGTGCAGCGGCAATAAGTGCTTTCAACTTGTCGCGCCACTCATTGAGATGCGAAGCCTCGGCGCCATATCTTTTATCTATCCATGCTAGATATTCCTTATCAAACGCCTCGGGCGCCATGCCGAGGTCATGTTCGATGACTTGCGAGGTCGTCTTCAATTGCGCATAGGAGTGCATGACCGTCAGGAGCTTTTCCTCGCCCCAGCGCGCCTTTATAAAGTCGCAGATGCTGCCGGCCTGAAAATAGGACACGACTACCTGAGAAGGATACTCAGGGTAGATAAACCCGCGATCCAGCCTCAGAATTGGCAGCAGCTTTTTGTCCCGAATCGCTTGAAGGACTTCAGGTGTCGCTCGGTTGCTCCATTCCGAGGATCGTTCTCCCTCCTCGTGAACAGCCAAGCCTTCAGTAAACCATCGGGGAACGTGATTCTTAGTCGCTGTAAGCACATAGACATGGCTCATCTCATGCCATAAAGTCGCACCCCAGTTGAAATCTCCCGGCTTTCTCGCGGATGGACTATCCATCGCGATCACTTCTCCGAAGGTCACTCCCAGAGCACCAAGGCCTGGCATGCCCGTCGTTCTGACAGCGAAATCTTCGTGATCTGGGTAAACTTCCACCTGAATGACGCCTGGTAGCTTCATGGCATACTTCGCATCATAGGTTTTAACAATTGTGTGCAGTTCGTCCTGCAAGTAGGGCCGCAGCAGATCTGCTTCTGTCTTCTTCAACTTCAGAACTGTTACGTTGTCGCGAAAGGTTACATAATCTTTATAGCTGTCGAGTAAGCGAAGACTGTTTACCGTCGCTGCATTACGGTATCCGTTGCTATAGCTCAGCTCGAGCTCCTTTTGGGCCTCTTCCTGTTTGCCCATCCTCATAAGGCTTATTCCCAACGAGGAGTGTGCCGACCATAGCTGAGGCTCAGCTTCAACTGCTTTGTGGTAGTAGGTGGTTGCGTCTTCGTGACGGTAGTGAAGTTCGAGGTGGTGGGCAATACGGGAGTACGCCTCTCCATAATGAGGATTGACCGCGATGATCCTGCCAATCCATACGTCAGGGGATCGTTGACTAATAAGATCAATCGCCGCATGAATCGCCATCGCATCGAGCGCGTCGCCTTCGAGGGCGATTGCCTTGTCGGCTTCATCCGCCGCGAATTGAAGATCATCGTTTTCGAGGGCGAGGTTTGCCATCCTCTCGTGTGCGGCAGCTTTTTTGGGGTCAAGGCTAAGAGCCTTCGTCAGATAGAAGGTCGTCTTACCATCAAAACTTTCTGCCGATATGGTTGCAAGCCCCATGTACGCATCGACGTTAGAGGGGTCCTGCCCGAGCGCTTCGCGAAAGAGATCAGCTGCCTCCTTATTATTGAAGCGCTCGTGCAGTAACATCCCCCATCGAATCTTGGTGCCTGGTGCACCGCCGGAGGTTTGTGTCGCCAGCCGAAACTGTTCATTGGCTTGATCCCAGTTCTCCAGGCCCCAAAATCCCTCCGCCCGAACTGCGCTGTCTTCACTTCGCGTTAGCTGCTCGAAACATGTTTGAGCGTCTGACTCACGTCCGTGTTTTCGCAGCGACCAGCAAGCAGAGGGAACAGCCGCAAGAGCTGTTGTGCTTAGCAGAAGGATGGTAAGAGGCTGAATGATGCGTCTCATTTGTCCAACTCCTGCTGCACCCTGGCCAAATCCAGCAACATTGTCGTCAATTGTTTTTTATAGTCTGCGGGGTCCATTGCGGCCTTCTGATATTTGAGGATGTCGATCTGTTGTTCGAGTTCTTCCTTCTTCATCAGAAGCTGACGTTTCGCCGGATCATTTGCGGCCTGCTGATTCTTTCCGAATCGAAAGAGCGTAAAGCTGGCCAAATACGCACCTTGCTTCGTGTCAGGCTCGCGTACAGGTTCCCCATGGCCGATGTCATCGAAGACAGCATGCTCAGTAGATAGGCGCTTTTGCGAATCATAGAACGCAGCAGTTTTCTTGGAGGCGTAGGTGAATGCCTCTAAGGCGTCAATGGACCCGCTTTTATCCGTGTCGGATGCAGGGTCCTGCAATGCCTGCACCCAGTATCTTGCGAATACCGTTGCATTCTTTTCTGTGCCCGACTTCGTGGCAGCGACAACAGCGCGTCCGGGCCGTTCAAAGGCCCGCATTGCACCGCCACTTGCACTCGATGTATCCACGATGAGCTGGCGTCGAGTGGGAACATGATTGCACATGTCTGCGATCTCTTCGCCAGTTACATCCGGACCCGGTAGGTTGAATTTGTATTCCGTTCCATCGAATGAACCGTGGCCGATTAGGATCAACACCAAATCGTCCTCGGCCCTCGCTGCGTTTACAACGGTACGGAAGGTGTCTTTGAGGTGGGAAGCCGTGGCCTCAGGTCCACTCAATACATAGGCTTGCGTGTTGGTGCCGGCGCTTTTGAATGTCTTTTCAAGATCTTTTGCTGCTGCATTGAAGCGCTGCTCGTAGTCAGGTTCACCTCCCAACCCGGCAACAACGACATAGTAGGTTGAGGCGCGTACTTGAGGCGCAGCCATCCCGAGCAGCGCAAAGAGCGCGATGATGGTTCGCCTATCTATTTGCCGTCTCAATGCTTGCCTCATACCATGCCCCATTTGCGTCGGAGTAACCATTCCGTGACAGGGATAGCTATAAGGAGGAGAAACACGATCGGCATATTCCACAACTCATTCGT
This sequence comes from Edaphobacter modestus, assembly GCF_004217555.1. GTDB lineage: Bacteria > Acidobacteriota > Terriglobia > Terriglobales > Acidobacteriaceae > Edaphobacter > Edaphobacter modestus. The sequence goes on along the minus strand of NZ_SHKW01000001.1, from coordinate 1,631,069 downwards.
GGTGCGGACGGAGACCCCGCCCTCAGAGTACGAAATAGCCTGAGGCAGATCTTTGATTGCATCCGGCGTCCAGTAACGACCTCCGGTCTGAGAGGACAATTGCCGCAATAGCTGACGGTTCTGCTCGGTATGGAAGTCTTCCGCAATGCCATCCTCACGGCGAAATGTCAGCACATCGCGGCCCATCTCCTGCTTTTGTTTGCTACTATCCTCCGCGACAATTTCGGTTAGATAACTTCCCGGCTTGTCGGCACTCCACTCTGTTGCGTAGACGCCGGGCATATCCTGCGACGGCTGAAGATCAATCAACGCGTTGATCCCATCGGGCCCCAGAATGTGGGCGCTTACGTGAGCATTCGCTGCAGGTTGAAATTGGGCATCATGAACTTGCGCTGTCAAACGCAAGCTTCCCTCATCCGAAAGAGTGTGAGATGAAACGGAAGCACTAACAGGACCAGCAGTATCCGCCACGAGCCAGCGTAGGAGTTGTTGCCAGAAGAGGTTGTGAGAGGGATCACCCAAGGTCTCAGCCATCTGCCAACGCCACGTTCCACCTGTAGCTAAAAGTGCGGTGCGGCCGTGGCCATAGCTTTGGGTAATCAGCAGCGGCAGTTTTTTGCGGCCGGCAGACATTTGCACCAGGACAGAAGCTCCGGGCTTTGGCGAACCGGCGTCCTGATAATCGGCTAAATAGGTTAACTTTTTCCAGCGGTCCGCGTTTTTCGATGGATCGTCGAGAAGACGAGTGATTGGAGAATCCTTACCTTCTGCCGTCAGCTCTACGGTCGCCGGATTGCGGTGGAAAGTGTTACGCGCGGCGGGCAGGAAGGTCGGGATAAGCTCGTTCAGGCTCGATGCCTCCCATCCTCCGTTACCTAACGACATTCGACCTCCTAACAAGAGCAGGCCCCCACCGCGACGGTCAACATATTCGCGCAGCAGTTCTCGTTGTAATGGCGTGAAGTAGTTAACATCAACCGAACCGATAACGATGCCGGAGTAGCCGAACAGGTCCTCCGGCCGAACCGGAAAACCATCTGCGAGTTCGCTGGGATCTTTTATTCCCTGTCGATAGATCTTGTTCTCACTTGTACGCAGCATGGAAACAAGTTGTATGGTCGGGTCGTCCTCTTCAGCGCGACGGATAAATTTAAATTCCCATCGAGGTTCTCCCTCTATGTAGAGGATCCGGCGCTGCTTGTCGGTTATTAGAACCGGACGTGTTAGCTGGTTGTTTTTAAGGTTCTCTTCATCGCTCAATGGCTCGATCACGAACTGAAGATTTCTAGCGCCAGCATCGCCGGCAGAGAAAAAGAGTGATTCTGTTTGAAGAACTCCGTTAGGCGCTAGCTTTACCTCCTGACTCGAGAGGAGTTTGTTTCCATCTCGAACTCTGATCTTTGCGACCTGGCCTGCGTAGCCATACTGCACAAAACTGATTGCGGCAGACAGGCGCGAGTTAACGACTGCGGTCGCGGCTACGCTTACATTTTCGATTTCGAGGTCCCGCGCGAGTTCTGGACGGCCAAAGCCAATGGTATGAACTGGCAATCGTCGATTATGCAGCGCTTGCAACGATTCAAGAGCGACTCCCGAGCTTCCCATTTCTACGCTGTTCTGCCCTCCATCGCTAAGCAGGAGAACAGCACCGATCGGAAGATCCGTCGTGTCCTCGGCGAGGTGCCTGAGACCCCTGTTGATATTTGTGGCCGTATCGGGAGGCTGAGTGTTTGTGAAGCGATCAACCTGCTTGATATCTTTTCCGAGGTGATACAAGCGTATTTGAAATCTGTTCTGTAGTCCTGGAAGCAGATTTTTTTCGAGGACATCCAGTGCGGCTGCTTCACGTGTTCTGCCATCCTCGTCGGAGATGGCCATGCTTCGGGAATTATCCAGAACCACGGCAATAATATTTTGATGTGAACTCAATGCGGCAACCGTCATCGCGGGTTGCCAGAGCAACAGCAGGATTAAGGCCAGAAATGCCGATTGCATTGCAGCCAAACTCCATACGCGCCAATTTCTTAGCTTAGGCACCACGTGAGGGATTCTTCGGTACGTGAGCAGCGCCAGGCTTACGCAGACGCAAACAATCAGCACAGGCAGCAGCCACACCGGTAGTGCGGAGAGAAACACAAGCCGCCCTTTGGTAAAGACCGACCCCGGATATTTGAAGAGGAATTCAAACATGCCTGTTGGACCTGAAATTTTCCTAAATGCCGTTAGTGAGTCATTCCATAGATGATGTAATCAAGTCCGACTCGGAAGGCCATCGAGGCGAATTGTTCCGGATAATTCGGGTCATCGGCCCACTCCCACGCATCGCCAAGGTGCATGTTGTGACAGATGGCCACCATGATGCGACCTCTGCTGTCACGGATCGCTCGCCATTTCGGCTGATATCCATCTTTTTCGTAAGTGCGGCCGGTGCGAATCCAGTGTTCTCCTGGAATCTGCATCTTGTCCTCCACGTCATAAAGTGTGTGGAAGATCTCGTCACTACTCCGAAGATCTTCAATCGGGTACTCGGGAAGCACCTGACGCATTCCATTCATAAAGTTTTCCCAGTCCTCGGTGCCATGAAAATCGTCGACCATAAGGAATCCGCCCTTCAGCAGGTATTCGCGTAGCCGATGGGCCTCTTTGTCGGTGAATGACCACATCTGGACCTGGACCGCGTAGATCCAGGGATAGTTGAATATTTCGTCCGAGTCGAGGGTGACTACCTGTTCAGTCGGACGTCCCTCGATGCGTGTTAGCCTGTGCATCGCTATGAGAAATTGCCTATCTGCCTTCGGGTAGTCCCTGGACCAGGCGTTCCTCCGCCAGTACCCGAAACCACCAAAGTTGTTCAATCCTTGAAGGTTCGAGGAAAACGCGAGGCGCGACCAATAAAACTCGGCTTTGATATTCGTTGGAGAATCTTCGTTTCCAAAGCCAAGGTCCGCAACTCGCTGGTAGCCTCGTAATCCGACGCAACAGACGGCAGCGATTACAGATACAAAGCCGGCCTGCGAGAGCTTCATCCAAAGACCTCCGGGTTGGAGTGATGAGGAGAGTACCAGAAATCGGTGTAGCCCTGTCTAATAAGCGGGTAGACGAAGCAAACTGCGGTTTTGTAGCAACGAAATCTGGAATTTACCGGTTTTTCTGGTTAGACGACTCCGGAAGGCTTGAGGAGAGTGACAGATTGATAAAGCGAAGAGATCTACTCAAAATCAGCGGAATGGGCTTTGCCCAAGCTGCGTTGATGCAGTTCCCACTTCCGGGGCAGTCAAAGTCTCCAGCCTTGCTGGAGGCGGCTTCCGAAAGCAAAGCGGATTACACTCTCCGGATCTCCCCAGTCGCGGTTGAACTCGATCGCTCACACATCCTTTCCACCACAGGCTATAACGGTAGTGCCCCAGGACCGGTGCTTAGAATGCGCGAGGGTAAAACAGTTACGGTCGAAGTGATCAACGATACGGATACTCCGGAACTCGTACATTGGCACGGGATGCTTATCCCGTCGGAGGTGGACGGGACGGAAGAAGAGGGATCTCCCTTCGTTCCGCCACATGGCCGATATCGATTTCAACTCACCCCAGGACCCGCCGGAAGCCGATGGTATCACTCCCACGCAATGGCGATGGATGATCTACATAAAGGTTCCTTCACGGGGCAATTTGGCTTTGTCTATGTGGATGGAGGAAATGATTCAGGGCGATACGACCAGGAGCTGTTTCTTGCCTTACGCGATTGGGAACCATTCTTTACCAGCACGATGGAGGATGACGACGACGATACTCACAATGATCCGGTGCTCGAAAAACCGTCCACAGTAAATACAGATCCGAACGGTCTGGAAGTAGGATCAATGATTTACTCCATCAACGACAAGGCTTTAGGTTCTGGAGAGCCTATCCGTGTCCGCGAGGGACAAAGATTGCTCATCCATTTTCTTAACGCCAGCGCAATCGAAAACCGACGCATAGCGTTGGCGGGGCACAAAATGAGGGTGATCGCGCTGGATGGCAACCCGGTGCCGACACCTCGTGATGTTGATGCGGTATTTTTGGGGGCTGGTGAACGGGTTGATGTCATCGTAGAGATGGTTCATCCCGGCGTGTGGATTTTGGGAGCAACCGAAAAGATGATTCGTGAAGCCGGGCTGGGAGTGATTGTGGAATACGCGGGCCAGCATAAGCAGCCGCAGTGGGTTGACCCACCCAGATTCACGTGGGATTACACAATATTCGGTGACCCCAATGCTCGCCCAAGTACTCCAGAAATGACTATTGAGACCATCTTCGAGAAGATTCCAGGAGGTGCCGGCAAGTTCAATTCCTGGTTGGTTAACGGCAAACCCTATCCTCACGAGCGGGAGTTCGTACTGCAAGAAGGAACGAGATACCGATTAGTGATGCGTAACCGGACCGACGATGCGCATCCCATGCATCTACACCGACACCTCTGGGAACTGAGCGAGATCAACGGGAAGAAAACAGCCGGCATTGTCAAAGACACCGTCGTTGTTCCTTACTATGGACGAGCAATTGTTGACTTTACCGCGGACCAGCCCGGCCTTTCCCTCTTTCATTGCCATCTTCAACAGCACATGGACTACGGATTCAAAGCGCTTTTCCGTTACGGGTGATCGTTGTCGGTACCTCGCAAATCATCAAGGAGCGTCCTATGAAAAACCTGAGGCTAGCAGGCGGTGTATTCGTCTTCCTCGGAGTCATCATCGGTGTGGTCCTCGCCCAGCAGGCTTTTCGCGAATATCCCTCTGTGGAATACGGCCATAGTGCGCCGCTACCCGTGGACTGGAACAAGCCTGCTGAATGGACCTTCGCTCGCCTCATGTTTCCTCCCGGCCCCCTTGATGGCTATCGTGGAAGGTTCGACGGGCCATGGCAGCAAGGACTTTCGCTTTGGACGCAGGACTACCCCCGCGCCGATCGCGCGCTCGCAAACGCCATTCGGCGCCTTACCCGTGTAGATGCACGATCCGTTGAGCAGCCGGTGAATTTAGACACCGGGGACGAAATCTATAACTGGCCGTGGCTCTATGCGGTGCAGGTTGGCGAATGGGGGCTGACTGAGCCTCAGGCCAAGAAGCTGCGCGATTACCTGCTTCGAGGCGGCTTTTTTATGGCAGACGACTGCCATGGCACGGAGGAACAAGCTTATTTCGAAAAGACAATGAAGATGGTATTTCCTGACCGAGAACTCGTGGATATTCCCGATACTGATCCAATCTTTCACACTTTTTATGATCTCGATGATCGCTTTCAAGTTCCTGGTGCAGAGCATTTAAGTACCGGTCACAAGAAAGACGGAGTGGTTGCACACTGGAAGGGAATTTATGATGACAAAGGCCGCGTTATGGTCGCGCTCTCGCTGAACTCTGACCTCGGTGATTCGTGGGAGTTTCTGGATGAGCCCCGTTACCCGCCTAAATATACGGTCATGGGCACGAAGATCGGCGTGAACTATGTCATCTACGCCATGACACATTGACGCTTTGCCGGTTAGTTTGTCCCTTCCGATAGGAAACTGAGGGGAAGAGTTTGCGTTAGCGCCTGCGACTCAGTGACCTCGAATTCGGCGATCCAAAACTCGTTCCGCCTCATGAACCCTGAGCGGGGTGTTTTAGTCAAGATCCGATGGGAATCTTCACAGGTCTCGGCTATATTTGACTGAACAAACGCCGCTCCCCTGTACGCGAGTTTTCCTAGAGGCAAAAGTAAAAATCACGATAAGCAATCTTCTAGTAATGGATAACGATTTCGGACAATTGAGACCTCTGAATATTTCCAGGACTGTAATGACTACCTCTGCCGGTTTGGGCATCTACAACCGGGCTATCAGAACTTTTTTGTCGTGAAGGCGGAAAACTATATGTGGCCTCCCAACGATCCGCAGGAAGAAGATCGTCGCCGGGACGAATTGCGTCTCCTTTCCCTAGCGATTAATGAAACCGATCGGGCAGTCCTTGTACTGGACGAACACCGGCGGATTGTATATACAAATCGCGCCTTTACCGTGATGTTCGGCTATACCCGGGACGAGGTACTTGGAAAGCGACCTACCGAATTCCTCGCAGGGGAACACACAGATCTCGCGACTCTCCAGCGCATACGTGAGAAGGCCTGGAACAAGAATGCTTTTAATGATGAGACCCTGTTTTACCGGAAGGACGGGCGAGAGATATGGACCTCAGCTCACGTTAATCATGTTCTTGATGAAAAAGGGAACGTACAGAATCTGATCGTAGTTTTCGCCGATATGACGGAGACCAAGCAGATCCAAAGGCTGCAACGAGTCGTTCTCGAGGCCGTAGCCAGCAACTCTTCGCTCAGAGAGGTGGCCGATCTGCTATGCCGGCAGGTTGAGGCAATTGCGCCAGAGGTCGTATCCTCCATGATTTTAGTGGACAGTGAGAAGAGATTGCGGCCGCTCGCTGGTCCCAGTCTGCCATCCTCCTATTCCGGAGCCGTGAATGGTCTTCCAATAGGAAAAGACGCGGGTTCGTGTGGTACTGCCGCGTATTCCGGTGAACCGGTTTGCGTGGCGGACATCGAAACTGACTGGCGTTGGGCACCCTATAAGTCTCTAGTGCTACCGTATGGCTTGCGTGCGTGTTGGTCATCGCCGATCAAGATGCGAGATGGCCGGGTTGCTGGAACTTTCACATTCTTTTTCCGAGAAAAACGCGGTCCCAGCCCCCTTCACAAGGAACTTGTCTCTGCTTGTCTACATCTCTGCGTGCTTGCCATCGAACGAGACGAGGCGAAACGACAGATTGAGCAGCTATCGCTCTACGACTCTCTTACCGGGCTTCCGAACAGAACCTCGCTCTATGGCATCACCAATGAGCTACTGCGCGAAATCGATGAAGATGAAATTGCCTTCTTCGCGCTGGATATAGATCGCTTCAAAGACGTGAACAGTACACTCGGTCATTCCGCTGGTGAGAGAATTCTGGTTGAAACAGCAGCCCGGTTGAAGAAATTGTCTCAACCGTCAGGCATAGTATGCAGAACTGTGGGAGATTCCTTTGTTCTTGTGGTTCCACGCTGCAACGCTTCTCGTGCGTCCGCGATGGCGGACAAGATTCTCCGTGTTCTTAAAGAGCCCATCGATACGATGGATATGAGGCTCTCCATTTCCGCGAGTATCGGGATCACCTTAGCCGACGACGACAGCATCCCTGCGCAGGCTCTTATCGAGCAGGCCATGACTGCCTTACATCAAGCGAAACTGGCGGGGCGGGCGAGCTACCACTTCTATCACCCCGAAATGAATAAACTAGCGCAGGATCGTCTCCTGCTGGGCGCAGCTTTGCGCAACGCCATTTCCCAAGGATCCCTTGAGCTTTATTATCAGCCTCAGTTCCGGCTCAAGACCCTGGAGTTCATCGGGGTCGAAGCATTGCTTCGATGGAAAGACCCAGAACTCGGGAATATTTCTCCGGAACAATTCATTCCGCTTGCGGAGGAAATTGGACAGATCGAGTTCATCGGTTGCTGGTCGCTACGGGAAGCATGCCGCCAGCTTTCGATATGGAGGGATCAAGGAATAATCGTGCCCGCGGTCTCTGTAAATCTCTCGCCTTCCCATTTCCGTAGTCGAAATCTTCCTGCCTTCGTTAGTGATCTGCTGGAGGAATATCATATGCCGGCCACCCATCTCACAATTGAGATCACAGAGGGCGTTATGATGGATTCGCATCCAGAGAGCCTCGAAGCGGTATCGCAGCTTCACGACATAGGAGTGGGCTTGTCGATCGATGACTTTGGAACCGGCTTTTCGAGTCTGGCGAGATTGACTCGTCTTCCGATCACGGAGCTTAAACTTGATCGCAGCTTTATGCGTAATTTTGAAACCGATCCGGGGGCACAGGCAGTCGCGACTGCCGTGATTCGGATCGGGCAAAGTTTAGGGATGACAGTGGTAGCCGAGGGAGTTGAGACGGAAGCCCAGGCAAAACTTCTTACGAGCCTTGGATGCGATGCGGTACAGGGGTATCTGTATGGAAGGCCAATGCCTTCGCGAGACTTGGAGAAGTGGATAGCGACCGCCGTAACATCATGACGGCGGTTCATCGGCGTAGCTATTTATGAGTCAGCGACCGGTTTGCGATCGGAACTAACCCAAATAAGAGAGATTATGGCGAAGATCATTCTGTTGTTTTTATGCCTTGCAAGCTTTCCTCTTTCTTCCTATGCACAGGCCGTAGAAGACCTCGTCCATCCACTTGTTGGAACAGAACGAGAGGGGCAAACCTATCCGGCAGTCGGGGTTCCTTTTGCGATGACAAACTGGACTCCACAGACCCGGGCGGGAGAGACCAAATGCATAGCTCCCTATTACTTCACCGATGCAAAGATCCAGGGATTTCGTGGATCACATTTTCTGAGCGGAAGCTGTGTTCCGGATTACGGGAGCATTACTCTCATGCCGGGCATCGGCGAAGTAATGACTGGGGCCGTCGAGCGGGCATCTTCTTTTGAGAGAGTCTCCGAAAGGGCGACTCCGTATGAATATACGGTCCATCTGACAGATTCTGATGTCATCGCTCAGATTACCGGAACCACAAGATCTGGAATGATGCTGTTTCGCTTCAGCAGGGAAGCGAAACAGGGGTGGATCGTGATCGAAAATAATTCCAGAGGCGGCGATGGCTGGGTTCACATCGACCCTGCGAAGAGGGAGATTACAGCAAAAGTACCGGTGAGACGCGAGTATGCGGGAAGTGGAAAACTCGCAGGTTTCAGCACATACTTCGTTATTCAATTTGATCGGGCGTTTAGGACTGAGGGGACATGGGTCGGTGGAACGGCAGATGCCGGGAACCTGGAACAGGATGGTGATGGAAAGCCGCCTGGCGTTATCACAATCCCGGCGATGATGACATCGACGGGAGGGGCATCGGCCGCATCCGTAAAAGTTCCGACGGGTAATCCGCGTGGCGGCTTTGGTGCTTACATCCTCCTGGGCGAGGTGAAGGGGGGCGAAGCCATCAAGGCTCGAATAGGTACGTCCTTTGTCAGTCTCGACGGGGCACGAAGAAATCTCCATGACGAAATTCCTGACTGGAACTACGCTGCCGTTCGAGACAAGGCTCGTTCGCAATGGCATCGCGAACTGAGCAAGATTGAAATCAGAGGCACCTCGCCGGAGCGAACGGTTTTTTATACCTCGCTCTACCATGCCATGCTGCATCCCCGCACCTACAGCGATGTAGACGGGAGCTACCCGCGTTTCGCCAGCGACGGCAAGATTGAACCGGGAAAGGGATTTGTTGTTTATGGCGATTTTTCATTGTGGGATACTTTCCGCGCGCAATTGCCTCTCCTGACCATCATCGACCCATCGCGCGACTCTCACATGATGAAATCCCTTGTACTGAATGGCACAGAAGGAGGATATCTGCCCATCTTCCCGGCGTGGAACAGCTATACCTCCGAGATGGTAGGGGACCACGCATCGGTTGCGATAATCGATGCTTTTAGCAAAGGAATAAGAGGGTTCGATATCCAAAAGGCCTACGAACTCATGCGAAGAAATGCAACCGAAAAGCCTGTTTCGCGGCAGGAGTATCTTGACGGCAAAGGACGGCGTGGTCTCGATTCTTACCTGAGATATGGATACATCCCCTTAGAAGACCACATCGAGGATGCGTTTCATAAAAACGAACAGGTTTCGCGAACGCTCGAGTATTCCTATGACGATGCGATGCTGGCCCGGATCGCGGCCGTTCTTGGCAAGCAGGCGGATGCGGCACTCTTCAGCAAGCATGGCGAAAATTGGAGAAATGTTGTTGATCCACAAACAGGTTTTGCGCGCGGTCGCTATAAGGACGGATCATGGGCCACTCTATTCGATCCAGCGGGAACATATTCCTGGATAACCGAGGGGCTACCTTGGCAATACACCTTTTTCGTTCCTCAGAATGTATCTGGACTCATTGAGCTGGAAGGCGGCAAAGAGAAGTTCGTCGATAAGCTTGACAAGCTTTTTGATGAAGGCCATTACGAGCATGGAAATGAACCAAGCCATCATATTGCGTATCTATACAACGCGGCAGGAGTTCCATGGAAGACACAGGAACGTGTACGCGCCTTGATGGATTCCGAGTATCACGACGGACCGGGTGGTCTTGCCGGTAATGATGATGCCGGCCAGATGAGTGCCTGGTATGTCCTAAGCGCACTCGGATGGTACGAAGTATGTCCTGGTATTCCCGAATACTCGATCGGATCACCACGTTTTGACGATATGCGCGTTCATTTTGAAAACGGCCGTGCCCTTCACATCGTCGCAACTGGGACGGAGAGCGGAAAGCGATATGTCAGACAGGTTCTTCTTAATGGCCGCAAAATAAATAACTGGAAGCTGACTCATGCCCAGATTCAGCAGGGCGGCGAGTTGCGTTATGAGATGACACCGTTGCCCGAGGCAGCCCCGTAGGGTGCCCCGTAGGGTGCCGCTGGTTGTAGTTGCCCAATTTTATATAATATTGAAATTATCGTTGTGGTGCGAGCCACTTTATGTCAACCCGATACCCAGGGTTTCTGCCGTCCGGAAATCCAATATGATATATACAAGTTCTGAATAGGCTGATGCACGTTGCGTGTGCCTATTCGTCCGTACAACAGAGTGATTCATAAGTTTCATTGGTGAGGTATAGAGCATGAAAAGGGCCTGCGTAGGCATGACTGTCGGCACATTTGTGGTGGCGGCAACTTTTTGGTTTGGATTCTCGGCGCAAGGAGCATCGTGGCAGGAAGAACCGGCAGCTGCCTCTGCTTCCAAAGCTCTCTTCAATTCCCGTTGTGCTCTCTGTCACGGTCCCGATGGCCACGGATCCGACATGGGGAAAACCTTGAAGGTCAAGGATCTCAGCTCGAAAGAGGTGCAGTCTTTGTCGAATGATGACCTTATTCAGGTGATCTCTGCGGGGAAGAATAATATGCCGCCATTCAAGGACTCCTTAAAGAAGGAAGAGATCAGCGGTCTAGTTCGATATTTACGTACCCTGAAATAAAACGAATCGCAGGGCATGCGGTTCGTTTTATCAATGCATCTTTCATGCCGTAAATGGAGCTTATGCCGCGCAGCTTTCGCCCGCAATCCAGCCGTTCAGCGTTACTTATCAGCACGCTTCTCCTGTTTCCTTTCGCTCTAGCGGGTTGCAGGCAAGACATGCAGGATCAGCCAAAGATGTTTCCTCAACGCTCGTCGACTCTGTTTCCTGACGGACGTTCGGTGAGACCTCAGGTAGTGGGCACGGTTGCTCGTTCTCAGCTCCAGACGGGATATCTCGCAAGTGGAATGATTGGCGGCGCTGAAGCTGACGGCCTTCCTTTTGCAGTCACGTATGATCTGCTGCGACGTGGGCAGGAGCGTTATAACATCTTCTGTTCTCCATGCCATTCTCGTGTCGGCAATGGAAAGGGAATGATTGTTCAGCGTGGATATTATCCGGCCACGAATTTACATACCGATCGACTTCGGCATGCTCCCCTGGGACATTTCTTTTCAGTCATCACCAACGGCTATGGTGCTATGCCTGATTATGCCGCTCAGATCTCGCCACAGGATCGTTGGGCGATCGTGGCATACATTCGTGCCCTCCAGTTAAGTCAGAACGCGACTGATAACGATGTGCCTCATGGCGAGAGGGTAACGCCAATGAATGCATTGGCCGAACGATCTGGACTCTCCAAAGACTTTCTGGGTGCGTGGGTGACTTCCTCTTCTACGATATCTCCCGTAACAGCTTCAGCGACTAGTGCTCAGAATGCACAATCTTCAGTTCCAGGTTCTCCCGACGTCTCTCAAGTGGCGGTTCCAACGGGCGGGAAGGCGGATGGCGGAGCCAAACCTCTAGCGAGTGCCACTAAGGCCACCACTCAGCAAGTCCGCGGAAATGCCGAGAGCGGCAAGACGATCTATGCGGCGAATTGTTCGGTCTGCCATCAGCCAACTCGAGCGGGCATGCCTCCAGTTTTTCCGTCGCTACTTGGAGTCGTGGATAGGGTGGGAGAGAGCAGGGTCCGCACGGTGGCCAGAGTAGGTATTCCTGACGCAAAACCGCCTATGCCGCCACACCCCAATCTAACGGATAAAGACATTACTGATCTGATTTCATACCTGAAGACAAAGTAATTGGATCAGTAACGCGTTTTGTAGTCCGTTAAAGAGAGCGATTTGCTCGTGGGCTCGATTCTGCTGAATTTCTTGTTTGGCTAAGATCGATGAATTATGAGAAATGCCTTCACTTCTTCCAGGGTCGGCAACGAAGGCTGAGCACCAGCTTTTGTTACGGAAATGGAGGCCGCCGCAACGGCCCATCGTGCGGCTTCCATCGTAGCCATCCCGCTGGCTAGTCCCATAGCGAAAGCACCATTGAAGGCATCGCCGGCGGCGGTTGTGTCGATGGCATCGACCCGGGCGGCCGGGAGGTGAGTCACTGCTCCGTTCGCTTCCTTTAGCACCACACCTTGATCACCCAGCTTGAGAACAACGTTCTGCACGCCGAGATCCTGTAACTCTTGCGCGTCGGAGAAAATTTGGTCCATGGAATTCAATTCGTTCAGGTCGGACGGTGCAGCTCTCGTCTTGCTCAGAAGCTTAGCTTCGGTTTGATTCGGAGTAAGCCAGGATACGCAGCGAAGAAGCTCAGGCGGCAACGCGCATGCTGGAGCGGGATCCAGAATGACAGGAACGCCAGCGTTGTGCGCGATCTCTGCTGCGCATGCTACGGCCGATATAGGAATCTCAAGCTGAAGCAGCAAAACTGCCGCTGATTCGATTCTGTTGCGATGCTTTCGAACATAGGTTTCATCGACCCGCGCGTTGGCTCCCGGTATCACTACGATCTGATTGCTTGCGTTAGCGTCGATATTGATGAGCGCGACCCCGGAGGTGATCTCCTGCGTCTCGGCAAAAGAAATGTCGACGCCGGCGTCCTCCAGAGAGGAACGAAGCATCCCTGCGAAATCATCGTTTCCAAACACCGTGAGGAATTCCACTGGGAAATCAAGACGAGCGATCGCAACTGCCTGGTTCGCCCCCTTACCCCCAGGATGAATTGCGAATAAATCGCCGTGGACGGTCTCTCCTGGCGTCGGCAATCGGGAACTTCGAGCAACCAGATCGGCGTTTGCGCTTCCTAGGACAACGATAGGTCTCTTATTCACGTAAGAGGTCACCTCGAGCGGTACACGTCGCCGACGCAAACCTCTGACCGCAGGCCACCAGGCAGGCCAAAAAAGATGATCGGACTTTGGTTTAGACGAAAGGGGAACACACAGTCATGCTGACTATTAGATTTGCTTGCTGCACCCAATCTATTTGTCACTGTAGGACGCCATCAATTCTAAGTCCTTAGAATCTATGGCGGGGACGACGGGGCTCGAACCCGCGACCTCTGCCGTGACAGGGCAGCGCTCTAACCAACTGAGCTACGTCCCCAGCTCCTGCTATCAGCCGGATACAGATTTAGTTTAGCAGAAGATGATGTAGACCGCATGTCGATCTTTAGAAAATGGGCTGTGATACCACCGTTAGCTCTACAAACCTACCGGGCCGAAGTAGTGCCTTGGCTTCGCCACGCAGCAATTTCGCATGTTCTCTGTTTGTTGGCGACGCCTGGGTTGGGATTGCGAACCGACAGTTTCGGGCAGCGCCAGTTGCGATATGACGGCCACAAAAAACCAGGACGAATACGAAACCGCAGTTTGACCAGATCGCAAGGGCACTAGCAATCCTTACATTTAGATGCGCATATAAGCATGGAACGATAACTTTGCCCCCAGGACGCCGTTGCTCGGAGATGCCTAGATGTGGATTATTAGACTCGCGCTGAATCGACCGTATACATTCGTTGTTGCCTCGATCGGCTTTACCTCCATTGCCACCACGCCGGCCGATTTCTTCCCAAACATTGATATTCCTGTCGTGACCGTGATCTGGTCCACTCGATCTGACACAAGCCTTGGAAAAAGGCGGAGCTGGATCGCTTGAAGACACACGACAGGCTGAAGAACTCTTGTATGCAGCCGAGGAAAATCTACCCCAGATCCGCCGCGAGATAGCAATTCAGGAAAATACCCTCAGCGTACTTCTAGGCCATAATCCTGCTAGATCGATAGAGGCCTTCAAATCGCCGATCAGCCGCATCCACAGGAAATTCCGGTCGGGATACGTCGGAACTGCTCGAACGCAGACCGGATGTTCAGCAGGCAGAGCAGAAGCTTGTTGCATCCAATGCGAGAATCGTGTCGCGCGTGCACAATATTCCCCCCAGCTTGCGTTAACGAGTCTGGGCGGAGCTGCGAGCAATCAGTTGAACTACGTCTTCACGGGGACCTGCTTCCTATTGGTATGCGTCGGCTCCATCACCGAACCTATCTTCGATGGAGGCAGAATCCGCAATAATTATCGGCTCTCGCAGCAACAGCAAAAAGAGATGCTCCTCTCCTATCAGAGCACCGTGCTGAACGCGTTCAAGGATGTTTCGAATGCCTTGGTCTCCTATAAAAGAGACTCGTGAGCATCGTGAACGGCAGGCAGGGCAAGTGAAATCTGCGATGGATGCAGTTCGCCTGGCGCGCCTTCGCTACTCCGGAGGAAAATACGGGATATCTCGAAGTGTTGACGACCGACACAGATCTCTATGGCGCTCAGTTGCGGTTGGCACAGGCTCAGGAACAGGAGGCAGCATCTCCGGTGCAGTTTTATGCGACACTTGGAGGTGGATGGCGCTGACACCGAGGAGCGCGGGCCAGCGGGCTATCGTTCCGGCACCTGCCAGCCCGCGAGTGTCTGTGCCAGGGTAATCTTGTCGGCGCCGCCAGTCGTCGTGGCCTGTTTCATCTTGGGGAATGCGTCCGCTATATCGGAAGCCTGAGCCCAGACCGGAACATTCTTGAACTGATAGCGATAGTTGATCTCCGTCTCGGGAAAGCCGCTCGGCCCGGTCTTTGGCGGCGTGAAGCTGTCGATCGCGCTAATTTCGCGGTACCCATAACAAAAGCGTGGTGCGAAACGTTCCCCGGTCCGGCTCACCGTGTAACGAGTCGTCTTGACGGCTGACTCATAGCTCGATTCGAGGAGACGTGATCGGACCAGAGCGTTCATCTGCTTAGTCTCTGCAGCGTCAGCCGTCGCGTAGGGAAAACGAATATTCGGGAAGAGGCACTCTGGGCGATCCAGAAAATAGGTGTTGATCGCCTTGGTGAAATTTTCGGGAGTCGCCTTGGTCTTGGTGTTACAACCGGCAATCAGACAGAGCATGCCAATAAAGACCGACATGCGTGCGGCCAGTTTGACCTGCTTCTGTTTTTTGTAAGTATCGTGCATTTGATCTCCTCGAATCGCCGCTGCGAATAAATTTCGACTAAGAACCTGAGAGTCCTGAATACGTCCAACCTGCTCGGATACATTCAATCTGATTGAGATGCGGCCTGCGTTCGCGAAGGACTCGACAAAAGTCTTTCGCTATGCAAAATACTTTCGTTGAGTAAGACGTCGGCCTATACTCATACCGTTTCCCCGGCCCTCTCCGTGTGGGTGCACTCACGTCACAGGTCATATGACAGTGTCCAGAAGTATTTACCTTCGATACATCCTTGTCGGCCTGACAGGAATCACGCTGGCCGTCGCTATCCTCGCCCATTCCCACCGTTCCGCTGGCCTCGCCACACCGAAGAGTAGAAAACCCGTGCCGCCACTGACTCTGACACTGCTCGATGGTCAAACGTGGAAACTCTCCGATCACCGTGGCCAGGTTGTTGCAATTAACTACTGGGCGAGTTGGTGCGTTCCGTGCTGGGAAGAAACTCCAATTTTGATGCACGTCAGTCACGATTTCGGTGCACAGGGATTCACCGTGGTTGGGGTTGCCATGGATGAACGAGACTCCAATGAGGTTCCTGTCGGAGTAAGTCGTTTTCTTGAAACGCTTCACGTGTCCTATCCCGTGGCCCTCATTCGGCCGATGTCGCAGGTTGGCTATGGAATGGACGGTCTCCCCACAACGCTTCTGATAGATCGCAGCGGGCGTCTAGCCCGGACCTACGTCGGCGCGGTCCGGGAGAAGGGTTTTCGTCTCGATGTGGAGCTTCTGCTCAAGGAGCCGGGCGACTGATCCGCGTCAGGAGGTTTCCTTCTTGAAGTAGAAATGTTCGACACCCAGACAGAAGATGTGTTCAAGCGCCAGATGACTCTCCTGAATGTTCATCGTCACATTAGAAGGGATGATGACGTTGTGATCGCACAGAGCCGCCATTCGGCCGCCGCCATTGCCGGTGAAACCAACCGTTGTGATGTTCAGCTCTTTGGCCTGTTGTACGGCCTGAAGGATGTTCTTCGAATTTCCTGAGGTGGAAATGCCTAAGAAGACATCGCCCGGCTGGCCCAGCGCCTCAACCTGGCGGGCAAAGATACAGTCGTAGGAAAAGTCATTTCCGGCTGCCGTGATGATGGAGGTATCAGTCGTTAAAGCGATCGCTCTCAATGCAGGCCGATTCTCCACCAGCCTGACGACGAACTCCGCAACAAGGTGCTGGGCATCGGCTGCTGAGCCGCCATTTCCCGCAACCATCAGCTTGCGGCCCGCCAGCATTGCGTTGGCGGTCAGTTCTGCAATGGTCACAATGGTATCGGCTATGTTTCGATCCTCCATCGTAGCCTGCAGTGTGGAGATCGACTGTGCGAGTTGCTTCTGAACCAGATCCTTCATTTGTTCTCCCGATGCTTTGACCCAACGATAGGGTACGTGATTCTCCGTGAAAAAATCTATCCGTGCGTCTGCCACCTTTCGGGGAGTTGTTAGAGTGGAGCAACGTGAGGAGAAAATTCAACGTGCGATTTACCGCGGCGTGCTCGATGGTATTGACACTCGTTTCACCTGCAGTCTTCGCTCAGCAGGGAACAAGCCCGGCAAACCCCGGGCCGGAAATCCTCTTGTGGCCCTCAGGCGCTCCCGGAGCCCTTGGCAGCGATGACACCGACAAGCCCGAGCTGACGGTCTTTCTGCCGAAGGGTGCAAATTCAACGAAAACCGGAGTCGTTGTCGCGCCCGGTGGTGGATACCAGCATCTCGCCATCGACAAGGAAGGTTTTGCGGTTGCCCGATGGTTGAACGACCGTGGCGTAGCTGCCTTTGTCCTCCGTTATCGCCTTGGGCCGAGGTATCACCACCCGGTAGAGCTTGGCGATGCGCAGCGGGCAATCCGGCTGGTGCGCGCAGACGCCGGAGAATATGGAATCGCCGAAGATCACGTAGGCATTTTGGGCTTCTCTGCGGGAGGACATCTGGCTGCATCCGCCGGAACCCACTTCGCCCCCGGCGATCCAAACGCGGTCGATCCTATCGAGCAGAAGAGCAGTAAGCCCGATTTCCTCATTCTGGCGTATCCCGTCATCACGATGATGGATCCATCGGTTCACGCCGGCTCCAGACTCAATCTTTTAGGGGAGACTCCGGATCCTGCTTTGGTAAGCGCACTCTCCGAGGAGACGCAGGTTACGGCCCAGACGCCGCCTACGTTTCTGTTCTCTACCACCGATGACAAGACCGTCCCGGTCATGAACAGTGTGATGTTCTATGAGGCGCTGGTCCGTTCCGGTGTTCCCGCCGAAATGCATCTGTTCCAGCATGGAGCGCACGGTGCTGGGTTGGCGACTGCCAACCCGCAGCTAAGCGTGTGGCCCGATCTCCTGATCAAGTGGATGCGGGAACGCGGATACGCCGCGCCTGCGCAATAGGGGGCAGACCGTCATGACGGAAGCAGAATTCAAAGCAGCCGATCCGGATCAGTTTCAAGGGGCCGTGCTGGCCTTGTGGTGGGATGTCCAGGGCAACTGGGAACGTGCTCACGAGGTGGCGCAGGACGGGGAGGACGCAAACAGTGCATGGGTTCATGCGTATCTGCATCGTAAGGAAGGCGATGAGGGAAACGCAGCCTACTGGTATCGTCGAGCCGGAAGGCGGATGGCAACCGGCAATCTCGAAACGGAGAGGCTCTTGATTTTGGAGACAGTGCTCGCCGGGCAATAGCCCTGAGGAAGAGAGCAGGGAAGAGGGCACAAGATACGAAACGCTGTCTGAGGATTTCCCGCTTTGTGATGCGCTTCCCCTTGTGTAGATTAAATACATCAGTTCGACATAAGTCTTTGCTCCCACGCCGTAGCGAAGACAAAACTGCAGGTTTGTCGTTCCTCTCCGAGCGGTTCATTCTGCATGTCTCTTCCGAATTTTCAAATCTTTATCAAGACAGGTGATTGATCCATGCGTGTTGCCGTAGTGAAGGTGTTTCTGGCGTTTCTGCTCGTGTTTGGAGTGAGCGGCCCGATGCTGGCTGGGCACACAGCCCTCGCGGAGGCCCCCGTAGCACTTGCTCCTTCTTCGCAGGCGGATCGGCTGGCGACGCTCGAAAAGCAGACAGCGGACAACACCACCGCGATCGCCGCGGCGCAGACCTCAGGCGACAATGCGTGGATGCTGGTCTCCTCGGCACTGGTGTTGATGATGAGCGGCCCCGGATTGGCACTGTTCTATGGCGGTCTGGTACGCAAGAAGAATGTTCTTGGCACCATGATGCAGACCTTCGCCATGATGGCCATGGTGACGGTGCTGTGGGCCCTGGTGAGCTACTCGCTCGCCTTTGGTCAGGGAAACTCGTTTATTGGTGGCTTTCACAACGCCTTTCTTCACGGTGTAGGCTTGGCGCCCGATCCCGCATATGCGGCGACGATTCCGCTCCAGACCTTCATGGTCTATCAACTGATGTTTGCAATCATTACCCCGGCCTTGATTACCGGAGCTTTCGCCGAGCGTGTGAAGTTCTCCTCGATGCTGGTCTTCATGGCGCTGTGGACACTGTTCATCTATAGCCCCATGGCGCACATGGTCTGGGGTAAAGGTGGTCTGTTGAATGCGGCGGCGGGCGGGCGAATTCCATGCCTCGATTTTGCCGGCGGAACTGTCGTACACGTCACATCAGGTGTCTCGGCCCTCGTGACGGCGATCTATCTTGGCAAGCGTCTCGGATTCCCCAAGGAACCCATGCCGCCTCACTCCGTCGTTCTCAGCTTTATCGGCGCCTGCCTTCTCTGGGTGGGCTGGTTCGGCTTCAATGCCGGTTCCGCGCTGTCGGCAGGAACTCTGGCGACCTCTGCCTTCGTGACAACCCACTTCGCTGCAGCTGCGGCAGCGATTGGCTGGATCGCCGCGGAATGGAAGCGGCAGGGCAAGGCCTCCGCACTCGGCGCCATCTCGGGAGCCGTCGCCGGACTGGTTGCCATCACTCCAGCGGCAGGCTTTGTAACGCCGATTTCGGCGCTCTGGATCGGTCTGATCGCAGGTGTCTTCTGCTACCTGATGGTCGTGAAGGTGAAGGCCTGGTTCGGTTATGATGACTCTCTCGACGCCTTCGGCGTTCATGGAGCTGGTGGAACCCTCGGAGCAGTTCTGACCGGAATCTTTGCCAACAGTGCCATCAATCCTATCTTCGGTGCGGGAAAGGCTACCGGACTGATTGAGGGAAACTGGCACCAGCTCCTGAATCAGATTGGTGGGGTCGCAATCGCATGGACAATTTCCATTGTGGGTACGATCATCATTTTGTTCGTCGTGGACAAGTCGATGGGGCTTAGGGTGAGTGAGGAAGAAGAACGCGATGGTCTTGATCTCTCCCAGCACGGCGAAGAAGGTTACGACTGGGCGCACTAGAGTTGAGAGCAAAGGCCTGAGAGGACGATACGAATATGCAGAAGATTGAGGCGGTGATCCAGCCGTCAAAGCTCGACGCGGTGAAGGATGCACTGGTAGAAATCGGGGTCGATGGAATGACGATCCTCGAAGCTCGCGGGCATGGCCGGCAGAAGGGCCACACCGAGGTCTATCGGGGCCGTGAATATTCGGTGGACCTGCTTCCCAAGGTAAAGCTCGAAATCGTCGTCACTGATGAGATGGTTGACGGTGCGGTAAACGCAATTATCTCCGCAGCCCGAACCGGAACCATCGGTGACGGAAAAATCTTCATCTCGAAGATCGACGATGCAATTCGAATCCGCAACGACGAACGGGGCGAGATCGCACTTTAGTCTCCAGTTCGAGGCGAGGTGTTGCGTTCCAGAGAAGAAGCCGAACCCGAAGTTGTGAGACGGGTGAAATATCCTGAAGGCTCGGGGAGAGTGAATGCAGGCGAGCGAGTCCACAGGCAACGAGCGGCGCAATCTGTATCAGCGAAGGATGTTTGAGATTCGCGGGGCCTTCGAGGCTGGCGCTTCAGGCTTGGCGACTCTCGCCGCCAGAACCTCGGCTGTGGACGAGTTGACCTGCTCTCTCTGGCAGGAGGCTCTGGAACAAAATCCCCGTCTTGCGGGAGGGGTTGCTTTACTGGCAATCGGGGGTTATGGACGCAGAGAACTGTTTCCGCACTCCGATGTCGATCTGCTGTTCCTTCTCGATGCCAAGGCCAGCGAAAAAGACCTGAAAGAGTCGATCCGGCGCATCAGTCAGGAGATGTGGGATTGCGGCATCCGGGTCGCGCAGACCATTCGCAGGCTTCCGGAATGCGAGCGTTTTTCCCCGGACAACGCTGAGTTTACTCTCGCACTGCTCGATCATCGTCTGCTCATTGGTGACGCCGGGCTCTATGCCAGGCTTTCCAGGGATACTTTGCCGAAGCTGGTGGAGCGCGATCGAAACGCAGTGGTGGACCGTCTGCTGGAGCTGACCCGTGAGCGTCACACCAAGTATGGCAGCACGCTCTTTCATCTTGAGCCGAATATCAAGGACTGCCCTGGAGGTCTTCGCGACGTTCATGTCTGCGGGTGGCTTGCGATCCTGGATGGCGCGTCCGGTCACAGCGCCTCCTCTGCAGCTGAGGACAATGGATTCCGTCAGGCAGTTGAATTTCTGCATCTGCTGCGATGTTTTCTTCATTACCGCCACGAGCGTGACGACAACACGCTCGATTGGCAGGCTCAGGATGCCGCCGCAGCGATGTCGACCGGACTCAACGGAGATCGCGGTAGCCCTGTTGATGCTGCTTACTGGATGCGGATTTACTTTCGCCATGCGCGCAGTATCGAACGCGCTTTGAAGCGGGGAATTGAAGATCTGCCTGCTCGCAAGCAGTCCAGAAAAATCATGCTGAAGCGCCCCCGTGCGGCCGAATCCTTTGGAGAGTTTCGTATCGAACGAGGACAGCTGATACTCAGGTCGGCTGTGGCTCTCGGGTCGAGGGCGGAAGATCCGGCGCACAATCCCGAGGTAGTGCTGGAAGTCTTTGCCGCCATGGCCCGCAGCGGCTGCACGCTGGACCGTGAGACTGAAGAGAGGCTTTCCCATGCTCTCGGGCCGATCTCCGCCAGCCTCGAGGAGGGCCCCGCTTTGTGGAGCCGGCTCAAGGATATTCTCGTCGGGCCCTATGCCGGCCACGCTCTTCGCGCCATGCATGCGCTGGGAATTCTCGAATTACTGGTTCCTGAATTCCACGGGATCGATGCGCTTGTCATCCGCGATGCGTATCACCGCTACACGGTAGACGAACACACTTTTGTCCTGATCGATACGCTTCACAGTCTCGAAAACTCCCCCGTCGCCACCAGGCTGGAATGGGGCTCGCATGCCGAGTGGGCCTCGCGCTTTGGAGCGTTGTTGCGCGAGCTTCCCCATCCCGCGCTTCTGTACCTTATGGCGCTTCTCCACGACACCGGCAAGGGGCGCAGCACGGGAGATCATGCGGAAGAGAGCGCGCGGATGGCGCGAGCGCTACTGGCGCGGCTCGAGCTCGATTCCTACGAAAGTGATCTGGTTACCGGCCTCATCGCGAATCACCTGGAGATGTCTTCGACTTTGCGCCGCGATATCTTCGACGCCGAGACGGTGCGAGCCTTTGCGGGCAAGGTGCAGACGCCGGAGCTGCTCCGAATGCTGACTCTTTTCACCTATGCGGACATCAATGCCGTCCATCCCGATGCCTTGACTCCCTGGAAGGCGGAGAACCTGTGGCGCCTCTATATCGCGACCGCTAACTATCTGGACCGGAGCGTTGACGATGATCGTGTAGGCGCGCAGGAAGCCCAGGAGCTGGTCGATCGGGTTTCGGCGCTGATTCCCGATCGAAGAGCCTCCGTCGCAGAGTTTCTCGAGGGCTTTCCCGAGCGATACGTTCTGACCCGCTCCGCCGAACAGATCCGCACCCACTTCAGCATGGCCGAACGGCTCAGCGAAGACAGGGTGCAGCTGGACTTCCGCTACTCCCCCGCAGTCAGCGAGCTCACAGTGGTCACACCGGACCGCGCCCTGCTCTTTGCCAATATGACCGGAGCCCTGTCCGCCTGGGGAATGAATATCGTGACCGCGGACGCATTCTCCAACCGCAAAGGAATCGTGGTCGACAGCTTCCGTTTCACCGACACGTTCCGGACATTGGAGATGAACTCGTCGGAACATGATCGCTTTGTAAAGAGCATCTACGACGTGATGACGGGGGCTGTGCCGGTCGAAAAGTTGTTGAGCGGGCGGCGTCGCGGACGGCGGAAAGCTCCAAAGGTCGCCGTGCAGCCGCGTGTCGAGTTCAACGACGAGGCATCTTCTCATAGCACCTTGGTGGAAGTTGTCGCGCAGGATCTTCCCGGACTTCTTCGCGCATTGAGCCTTACCCTCGCTGCCCACGGTCACAACATCGAGGTCGCCCTGGTCGATACAGAAGGCGAGACGGCAATCGACGTCTTTTATCTCACGCACGAAGGTGCCAAGCTCGAAAAGCAACAGCAGCGGTCCCTGCGTTCGGCTCTGCTGCATGCGATGGAAGAGAACGCGCGCTAACCGGACGTCGTTCTCGGCAGCGTTGAGAACCGATCGTCTTCAGAGACACTCTCGGAATGTTGTCGAAAGATCCCCCGAATGGCAAGCTCGGCTCTATTATTAGGGTATGAGCAAAGGATCAGAGAATACCAGTAGCGGTCGCCCGACAGAAGTGCCTCAAAAGGGAGACCGTTATCTCTTTGGCAGCCTCGATAGCTTCGCCAAGAATCAGGAAAAGCTGAGAGAGGTTAACTGGGGGTACGATCAGCCGGAAGGGATCGTCCTGGCGTCGCTCGACGCTGCGATCAACTGGGTGCGCAAGAATTCGGTCTGGCCGATGACCTTCGGTTTGGCCTGTTGCGCGATCGAGATGATGTCCATGGGAGGATCCCGCTATGATATCGCCCGCTTCGGTGCTGAGGTCTTCCGGCCCTCACCTCGGCAAAGTGATCTCATGATCATCGCGGGAAGGGTCTCGCAGAAGATGGCTCCGGTAATTCGTCGGCTCTACGAGCAGATGCCGGAACCGAAATGGGTGATCTCGATGGGCGCCTGCGCAACCTCCGGCGGCGTCTTCAATAATTACGCCTTGCTTCAGGGAGTCAATCAGGTTATTCCGGTTGATATTTATGTGCCGGGCTGCCCTCCACGTCCCGAACAGTTGCTGTACGCTATCACGTTGCTGCAGGAGAAGATACAACGCGAACGCGGGTCCGTCCGAAAGACTTTGAATCTCGCCTGATCTTTCGGAATTGCTAATAACTGGGAAGGTTCTCCCCTGGTCCTTCCGCACGTCGTTCGATGTAAAGTATTGAAAATATAGTTGCCGCAGAGTATTTTTTACCGGTACAGCTAGCAACCTGCGGTAAGCTTTACTGAATCAGAAGCACCATATCAACAAGATTGAGCCGAAAAGGCTCCTGACACTGGAAGAATTTGAGCGGAGGAAGTCGAATGGTTTATAGCCCTTTACGTAATTTTGGCCGGTTCGTACTGGCTGCATGTGCAGTCAGCCTTGGAGTCGCGAGTCTGGGTGCGCAGACTCCCAGCACAGCCGCCCCCGTGGGCACTAACCCCTCCCGAATTGATGTTTTCACAGGGTATTCCTATTTCGGGGCACACGGTCAGTTGAAGCCGCTGGGCGTCAATTACAGCTCCATTGATCTGGGAGCCATCGGAAGTGGCGCGTATTACTTCAATAAGTACTTTGGTGGCGAAATCAACTTTGTCGCCCATCCGGACGGTAAGAACGACGGATTGTATAGTGCTTCCGCTGGTCCGATCTTCCGCGCTCCGATGCAGAATTTCACCCTCTTCGCTCACGGTCTGGCCGGTGGCGGAAAGTTGGTTGGTCCGAACTCCTATCGCTCGTTCCAGTACCACAATCCCTGGACCTGGGGACCGACCCTTACGGCCGGTGGCGGTATGGACTATGATCTGCCCTTCTTCAATAACCGATTCTCGTTCCGCCTGTTTGAAGCCGATTATCGCTACATCCACGCCAACTTCGGTCCCTATACTCCTCCGCCCAGCGGACCAACCGGTGGACGCGCCAATCTGAGCGGCGTGGACCTGAGCACGGGTATCGTGACGCACTTCGGTCACATCATTCCTCCTCCCCCCGTTACCTTCACCTGCTCGGCTTCGCCGTCGACGGCTTACCCTGGCGACCCGATCACTGTGACCGGAACGGCTGCAAACCTCAACCCGAAGAAGACCCCCACCTATAACTGGACCTCTGATGGCGGCACTGTCTCCGGAACTGAGACCACCGCGAACGTCACGACGACGAACCTCAACCCTGGCAGCTACACCGTCAAGGGGCACGTCTCCCAGGGCAACAAGCCCGGCGACATGGCCGATTGCTCGGCTCCGTTCACCGTTCAGCAGTTCCAGCCGCCCACGGTCAGCTGCTCGGCGAATCCCTCGACTGTTGCGCCCGGCGATTCTTCGACCATCACCGCCAACGGCACCAGCCCGCAGAATCGTCCTCTGACCTACAGCTACAGTTCGACGGCTGGATCGGTCACCGGAAACACCTCCACCGCTACCCTGAACACCACGGGCGCTGCTCCGGGAACCATTACGGTAACGGCAAATGTGGTTGACGATAAGGGTCAGTCTGCTTCCTGCACCGCGACAGTAACGGTGAACGCGCCTCCACCTCCGCCGGCGCCGACCACCCAGGCTCTCTGCTCGATCAACTTCGATCGTGACAAGCGCCGTCCGACTCGCGTTGACAACGAAGCCAAGGCTTGCCTCGATGAGGTTGCTCTCAACCTGCAGCGCACCTCGGATGCGAAACTCGTAGTTGTCGGCAACGCCGCCAGCACCGAGAAGGCCGGAGTCAAGGCTGCCTCCGCTCGCGCTGTCAACACGAAGGACTACCTGGTGAAGGAGAAGGGCATCGACGCCAGCCGCATCTCGGTCTATTCCGGATCGCAGGACGGCAAGACGGTCACCTCCACGCTGGTACCCACCGGAGCAACTCTTGATCAGACCGGACTTACGCCGGTTGACGAGAGCGCTGTGAAGGTTGTCCCTCGCACTGGCGGGGCACATCACCGCTAGTCATCGCAACGAAAGAACGAACCAAAAGGCTGACCGGGAATCTTCCCGGTCAGCCTTTTGTTATCGAGTCAGCTAACATCTAATGGCCACGGTTAGTTAAACTTTGGTCAGCAGGATCTATGAGACAACTTAAAAAACGGACCTCTCTCCTCGCAGTTCTTATTACCCTATTTAGTTTCTCAGCCCGCTCTGAAGCGATCCCTCCTAACTGGCTGCCGTTCGGACCTGATGGTGGAGATGCGCGCTCGTTCGCAGTCGATCCTCATGACAACCAGCATCTCTATCTGGGCACCGCGGTTGGCTGGATCTATGAGTCGCATAATGGTGGAGGGGAGTGGAAACGGCTAGCCCGCATCGGAAATCGCGACGATCTCGTTTTAGACAACATCATCATCGATCCATCCACTCCAAAGAGAATTCTGGTAGGGGCCTGGGTGTTGGGCAGCACCGATGGCGGACTTTTTGTCAGCAGCGATGGTGGTGCAAGCTGGAACGTCGAGTCCCAGATGAAGGGGCAGTCGATCCGGGCATTGGTAAACTCACCCTCCGATCCGAAGGTATTCGTTACCGGAACACTCAAAGGTGTTTATAAGAGTGTCGACAGTGGAGCAACCTGGAAGCTCATCAGTCCTGAAGGAAGTACGGAGATTCATGAGGTCGAATCGATCGCCATCGACCCGAAGGACCCGAAGATCATCTACGCGGGAACATGGCATCTGCCGTGGAAGACCACGGATGACGGCGCGAACTGGTCGAATATCAAAGAAGGCGTGATCGACGACTCTGACGTGTTCTCGATCATCATCGATCCGAAGGATCCCAACGTGGTTTATGCGAGCGCTTGTTCGGGAATCTACAAGAGTGAGACTGCAGGCGGACGTTTCCAGAAGATTCAGGGGATTCCTTCCACTGCCCGCAGAACCCGCGTTCTCATGCAGGATCCTCAGCACCAGAACATCGTCTTTGCCGGGACAACAGAAGGGCTCTATCGCACGAGCGATTCTGGAAAGACGTGGATCCGTACGACAGGACCGGAGTTGATCGTCAACGACGTCTTTATCAATCCGGCGGATACAAACCGAATTCTGCTGGCGACCGATCGTGGAGGCGTTCTGGTCTCGAACGATGGAGGTGCCAGCTTCCGGTCCACCAACACCGGATTCTCCTCGCGACAAATTACGTCTTATGTCGAGGACATGCGTCAACCGGGAACGATCTATGTCGGCATGGTGAATGACAAAGCGTGGGGCGGAGCCTTCGTGAGCACGAACGGAGGGCTGACGTGGACGCAGAAGAATGGAGGGCTTGACGCCCACGATGTTCTCAGTCTTGGTCAGGGTCCGGATGGAACCATTCTCGCGGGTACCAGGCACGGAATCTACAGGCTGAATGGAGAGCTCTGGAACAAGGTAGACCGTGTATCTTTGGAACTTCCTGTGACGGAGGAGCCTCCAGTCGCAAAACCGGTTGTCGTCAGGAAAAAGGGAGCAGCGGCTCGGAAAGTTACTCCGAAGGCACCGGTGAAGAAGAAGCCTGCTCCGAAACCATTCGACGGATCCGTATTCGCCTTTACTCGGGACGGGCAGCAAATCTTCGCCGGGACCCAGGACGGGATTTTGAAGAGCGTCGATGGAGGTCTGAGCTGGAACCTGACTGCAGATCCGCAGGGGCATGTCTGGTCCGCGATCTCCTCCTCAAAATCGACGATTCTGGCTGCATCGCTGTCGAAGGCGTCTCTGACGACCGATGACGGTCGCACGTGGACTGCGATCAATCCTCCGTCGGAGCTGACCCAGATTACAGCGGTTGCCGTGGACGGCTTCGGCGGCCTGTGGATCGGCGGACGCGAGGGAGTCTATCTCTCGGAAGATAAGGGAACGACCTGGCAGGTGGTGAAGAACCTGTTTGTGCGGGATGTGAACAGCATCTTCTACGACGAGAAGGGACAGCGGGTGCTGATCACAGCCAACAGTCCTACGACGATCGCGTTTTCGGCGCACCTTCCGGATAAAACTGTGTCGTACTGGAATACCGGATGGAACCTGCGCCTGTTGCGGCCAGTCGGAGAGCATATGGTGGGGGCGACTTTGTACGACGGTGTCGTCATCCAGCCGGAGATGGTGAACTCTACCGAGGTCGCGAAGCACTGAGTCAGGTTTGCGACCCTGGCAAAGGATTAGAATTGTTGTATGAATCCGATTGCCACCACCGGGAATCCCAGTGCCATCTCGCTGACCCATGTTGCCGCTACGGCAGGTCTTCAGGGGTCGCCCGCACGGCCTCGACACTCCTTCCAGACCGACGATCGAGCGCTCGAGGCGATCGCGGAGAAGGTGCTGGCTGGAGAGCGACTGAGCTTCGAGGATGGTGTTCGCCTGTATCGCAGCGGCGACATTCTCGCGGTGGGTTGGCTGGCGAACTTCGTGCGCGAAAAGCTTCATGGCAATGTTGCGTATTTCAACGTCAATCGTCATATCAATCCCACCAATGTCTGTGTTGCCTCGTGCAGGCTGTGCGCGTTCGGCCGTAAGAAGGGCGAGGTGGGGACGTACACGATGGCTCTTGAAGAGGCATGGGAGACCGCGGGCGCCGGTTACACCGAGGCGGTGACGGAGTTCCATATCGTCGGCGGTCTGCATCCGGATCTTCCTTTTGAGTACTTCATGGACCTGGTTCGCGGCCTGAAGGAGCGATTTCCCAAGGTTCATATCAAAGCGTTCACGATGGTGGAGGTTGCGTTTCTTGCCAAGCGGGGCAAGATGACCATCGCTGAGACGCTGGAGCGGATGAAGGCTGCGGGCGTCGATTCGATGCCGGGTGGCGGAGCGGAGATCTTCGCCGATCGAATCCGGCACATTATCTGCGACCACAAGATCGACGGGTCGGAGTGGCTGGATACGGCGCGGCTGGCGCACAAGATCGGGCTGCGATCGAATGCAACGATGCTCTACGGGCACGTGGAGAACGACGAGGATCGCGTGGATCACCTGGTTCGGTTGCGCGAGGTTCAGGATGAGACGGGCGGATTCCAGACGTTTATTCCGCTGGCGTTTCATCCGGATAACACGGCGCTGGCCCACATTCCGCGGACGACCGGAATGCTGGATGTGAAGCAGATCGCCGTTGGACGGTTGATGCTCGACAATTTCTCGCACATCAAGAGCTACTGGCAGATGGTCTCGCCGAAGATGGCTCAGATCTCACTGCGGTTTGGAGCCGACGACATCGATGGCACCGTGATCGAGGAGAAGATCTATCACGATGCCGGGGCGACGACACCGCAGGGGCTGCGGCGGAAGGACCTGGTTCGCTTGATTACCGAGGCGGGCCGTGAACCGTTTGAGCGGGATACGATGTACCGCGCGGTGACACGGACCGAGGATACGTTTACGGTCGCGGTCTAGTTGATACCCCCCTCACCGTTTTTGTAAGTATATAATTTTCAGTAACTTAACTGGATTTTCTGCTGTAAAATATTGTATGGAAAGGGTTTAACCCCAAAAATATTGATAACAAAGGGTAAAGGCCCGAGCCTGGGAGCTTTTGGGCCTGTTTTTCGATCCCTGTATTTAGTTTAGCAGCGGGGGCTAAACTGATCGGCAGATTTATCCTGTTTGTTTTTAGTGGTTTGTATGGTTTTGGGGCTTGACAGGTTTTAGCCCTATGGTCGGGTGTCTCTCCATGATCGGGGGTCGCGCTTCGGGCGATTGGCAGGCGTTCATCGGCTTTCGCAAACTCTTTCCCAATCTGCTGCCGGGTAAAAAAGAATATCCCTCTGGACACCGCTAAAGAGAGAAACGGCTCGCAATACGAGAGAGAATCTTGGCCGCCTGCGACGCGAATATGGGCACCCGGTGCCCGGCTTGCGACGATCCTTGTGGGAGTGCGGGCGAAATACTGGGATTCTTCGCTACGCTCAGAATGACGGCATATTTTCAGAATGACGGTAAGTTTTCAGAATGACGGTATGTTTTCAGAATGACGGTATGTTTTCTGACGTAATTTCTACGTGGGATCTCCTGTTATCTTTTGTTGCTGTCGGTGAGGTCTTGGCGACGATAAGACCGTCGCGAAGATGGGGCACCAATCGTGGAGGGGCAGTTTCCGTGCTTCGAGAACCGCAGATCCTTCGACTTCGCTACGCTTCGCTCAGGATGACACTTGAGATTTGTGGATGACGTCTTGACGCTTTGCTGATGACACTTTTGAGGTTTGTGGATGATGTCTTTGACGCTTTGCTGATGACACTTTTGAGGTTTGTGGATGATGTCTTTGACGCTTTGCTGATGACCCCTTTTTTTGAGGTTTGTGGATGATGTTTTTGACGCTTTGCTGATGGCCCTTTTTTTGAGGTTTGCGGGTGAGGGCTTTTGGGGCTTTGTTGAAGTGTGGTCAATGCGCGAGGGCTTCGGGGCGGAGTTTGCCGATGCGGCCTTTGGGGCCTACGACGAAGGGGAGCGAGAGGGCGTTCCAGTTTTTGTCTGTGTCGGGGGCGTCTTGTGCGCTGGGCTTTAGGGTGCTCCAGTTCTTGCCGTCGTCGCGGGAGATGTCGGTTCCGTTGGGGCCTACGGTGATCCAGGTTTCAGTGGTGGAGTCGTAGGCGACTGAACTGCGGTAGCCGTGGGGTGGGGTTTGCGATGCGGTCCAATGTTGACCGCCGTCAATGGTGAAAGCCGCTGTTTCACTATGTTCTTCTGGTTTCTTGTAATCACCGCCGACAGCTATGCCGTAAGTTTCGAAAACGGGGCCTGTGCCGACATTGAGAGAGTCGCGCGATACTAGTTCGGATCTCTTGAACGAAACGGAGAAAATTCCAGCAGCGTCCCCCTTTGCCAGAGGCACTGGCCAGTTTATTGACCTCCATTCGCCACTTCCAAGCTCGATTCGATCGTCTGGGAAGCCGATATGTTGCTGAAAGACGTTGAGGTAGATTTTTGCCCCAGCTTTCCCACCAGTTCCGAACCAAACTCCCGGCCAGCCTATAAATAGAGAGCTATTGCTTGCTGCAAACGCACCCTGCGTTGATATATCCGCTTCGTTCCCAAATGATGTTCGGTATAAGAAGTGATCTCCTCCATCCTCTGTATAGAGCAAAGCAAAGCCGGTAAACTTTCGGCGCCTCGGCTTCGCATAATTGAATGCTCTCGTGATCGGGTCGCCCAGGATGAAGCCAAGCTTAGGATTTGGAAATTTGATGGCGTCCCAGAAGCCTTCTTTGTCGGGGTTGGTGAAGAGGAGCTTCCAGGTCTTGCAGGCGTCCGTTGTTTTGTAGAGGCGGGAGAGGTTTCCTTGGCCTGACGACATGACGATGGCGGTGTTCTGGTCGAAGGCCTGGATACCGCGGAAGTCTAGTTTTTCGGCTTCGGGTGGGGTGGTGCAGCGCTGCCATGTCGTGCCTTCGTCGGTGGTGCGGAGGACAGTGCCCTCGGTTCCGCTGGCCCACACGACTCCGTTGCCGACGTTGTGAATGCCACGGAAGCTGGCGGTGGTGTGGGAGTCCTGGATCTGCCATTGGGCGTGAGCGGTGGTGGTGAGGAGGGCCGCAGTGAGGACAATCCAGAAGGGCATGAGCGAAAGGATAGCAGGCAGCACTACGATAAACGGCTGCATCCGCTGCGAGGGACATGACGCTGCCGCTACATGGCCAGAGTGATGAAGTGGTGAATGTTGTGTGAAATGAATTGCCGTGGCAAGGGGAAATGATTTAGCACTGGCATCGGCCTAAAACGTGGAGATGGGAGCGTTTCAGGGGATGAGGAAGGGTTTTTAGGGGAGAAACTTTAGATTTCCGAAATGGCTACAGGGTTGCTAGGTGAAGTGTACTGGCACTTTGTTTTTTGGCCTGAGGAGGCTTTATGTACCTTTTGTTTCTCCCGTCCTTGGTTGCTCTCATAGTTATCGGCGGCATCACCTTGAAGGACCAGTTTAGGTTCAGAGCGCGCTAAGCCGAAGGTGGCAAGAAGGCCAGGCCTACCCGCCTGGCTCTTCTTGTGCCCGCTCTACGGTTGATTATGTCTGCTGATGGCAGGCCAGGATGCATGGAGATCACGCTTCGGATCGAGGCGTGGAGAATTGTGTTGGCAGGATACCGGCTGAGAGGACGAGCATCAGTGCGATTCCGACGGTGGGCACGAGAAGGCCGGCGCGAAGACCACCGAAGTGAGTGGAGATGACTCCAGTGAGCCATGGAAGCGTGGCTCCTCCGATCGAGGCTGAGGCGAAGAGGCGGCCGAGCCTGGGATGATTCGAAGTCCGCGCGAGCAAAAAAGCAATGATGAGCGGGTAGAGGGGGCCGATGGCTGCTCCGCTTACGGCGGTGACGATGAGGATTGTGGTCGGCGAGGGATGCGGAATGAGGATCAGTGCGGCCTGGGTGATGAGAAGAAGGATGAGGGAGCCTCGATAGAGGGCGGCCTCTGAGATGCGGTGGAGGAGAGCGGCCATGGCGAGACGACTGGTGAGCTCCGAGATCCAGTAGAGGAGGGCGATGTTGGAGGCAGCGAGGGTGGGGTCGTTGCGCAGGGCGAAGCTGGGAAGCCAGCCTCCCAGGGAGTTCTCGTTGCCGATGTAGAGGAGCATGGAGGCGGCGAAGAGCGTGAGGGGAAGAAGAGGCAGGAAAGCAGGTATGGGAGCCGAGGCCGAGGGTGAAGCTGGCGGCTCGTTCGTGAGGGTGCGGGGAAGAGTCGCGACGAAGAGGCCGCCGACGATGACGATCGCCGCGGTGATGAGAAAGAAAAGCCGAGTGTTGGAGGCTCCGCAGAGACGGGCGAGCACGGGGCAGGAGATCGCTCCGATGCTCCAGCTTACGTTGAAGAGGGCGAGGGTTGTGGCACGACGGGTGATGGTGGCGGTTCCAGCGACAACATTGCCGGCAGTGATGCCAGCGGAGAGACCGAGTCCGGCGGCGAAGAGGGCGATGTGAGCCCAAAAGAAGCCGGTCCAGGCGAGTGCGGCGACGCCTGCGGCGGTGAGAGCAGCGCCGCAGAGAAGACTGAGACGAAGGTTGCGGGTCGCGAACCAGGCGCCTACGAGCTGGCCGAGGAAGGAGGCGGTGAAGAGAGTTCCGGCCTGCGAGTCCTGGATATGCCAGCGTGCGATGAGCGCAGGGAGCAAAGGGCCCAGCATGACGGTGACAACACCCCAGGCCATGGTGCAGACGAAGAGGGGAGAGAGCTGCCGCCAGATGGCGTATGAGGAGGCGGGGGGAGAGAGGTTGTCGGGTACTGAGGGCATCCGGGCTCTAGGGTATAGGGGAATCGAGGGTATCGGTTTGGGGCGAGAGACTCAGAGGGACCTGGCGGCGCGACGTGGCTTTGGGGATGGCGCGACTGCAGTGGATTCGCGGACGACGAGCTCGGGTGTGAACCAGACGGTTTCAACGAAGGGCTGATCGGGGTACTGGATGCGCTTGATGAGGAGCTCGGCGCCGGCGACACCCATTTTGTGCAGCGGCTGGCGCACGGTGGTGAGGCGGGGGTTGGTGTACTCGGCGACGAGGATGTCGTCGAAGCCGATGACGGAGATGTCGCGGGGACAGGAGAGGCCGGCATCTTCGATGGCGCGGATGGCTCCGATGGCGGCGGTGTCGTTGAAGCAGAAGATGGCGGTGAAGTCGCGGGTTCGGGCGAGGAGATCGCGGACGGGCGGGTAGCCAAGCTCGGGTGACCAGGAGTTTTTTTCGAGATAGATGCAGAGCTCGGGGTGGATGGTGATTCCGATCTCCTTGGCGATAGCGTTGATGGCCTGCCAGCGGGACTCGGAGTCGAGGGAGAAGGCCTGGCCTTTCATAAAGGCGATGCGCCGGTGACCGAGCTCGTAGAGGTGACGGAGGGCGAGACGGGTAGCGCGGTCGTGGTCGAGGACGAGATTGGTGACTCCGGGAACGCTGATGTGGGAGGAGATTCCAACTGCGGGAAGGGGGACGCGCTTGCGCAGTTCGGTGTTGACGAGAAGAAGACCGTCGACTGCGCGGCTGATGAGGAGGTTGGGGTATTCCTCGATGAGGTCGGGTCGGCAGAGATGGCTGACGGTGAAGTAGAGATAGCCGGCTTGAAGGAGATATTCTTCGACGCCGAGCATGAGGCCGGTGAAGTAGCCCTCGCTGAGCTCGGGGACGACGACGCCCACGGTGTTGGTGAGCCGGGTGCGAAGCATGCGGGCGTGTACGTTGGGACGATACTCGAATTTTTTTGCCGCATTGAGAACCCGCTGGCGAGTCTCGGGAGAGATGGACTTGGCTACGGGCGAGTTGTTGAGGACGATGGAGACGGTTGCGGGCGAGAGATCAAGATACTCGGCGAGTATTTTGAGGGTGACCGGCCGGGTCGCGTCGGGAACCTGTTTTTTTCTGGCGGCCATGAGCTCCGGTACAGTCTTTCGAGAATGGAACAGTTTTACACTGCCGAGTTGGAGAATGGAATATCGGGAAGAGAACGGCATAGGATGCCTGGTGGGAATCTGGCGGAGAAGTGAGGGACGACGCTGTGGAACGTTTCGAGATGACACGCGAAGGCATTCGGTATCGAAGCTACGGCTGGCGCGATCTGGAAGGGATGGTCGAGCTGGACGCGGCGTGCTTTTCGGCGCCGTTCCGTTTCAGCAGGGCTGCCATGCGCAGGTTCGCGGAGGCGAGGAACGCGTGGGTTATTGTTGCCGAGGAAGAGAGTGAGCTGGCGGGATTCTGCATTGTGCACTGTGAGAAGACGGTGGGGGGCGAGATTGGTTATGTCGTGACGATCGATGTGGCTGAGCGGTGGCGGGGGAACGGCATTGGAGAAAAGATGCTGTCGCAGGGGGAAGCGTGGGTTCGCAGCTGGAACGGGACGGGAATGATGCTGCATGTGTTCGCGCAGAATGTGGGCGCGGTGCGCCTCTATGAACGCATGAGCTACAGCCGGGTTGGAGTGCAGCGAAGCTTTTACGGAAGCGGGCTGGATGCGGTGATGTATTGGAAGGAACTGGGCCCTGGGAAGCCTCGATAGTTGCTTTGTGCGGAGGGGATGTTGGTGGCTTTCCTGTGGAAGTCGCGGTGCCGGATTCTTCGCCTTTCGGTTCAGAATGACGGCAGCTGAGGCGTCATTCTGAGCCAGAGGAAAACAACGGGCAAAGAGGATTACTTCTTGCCGAAGACATCGCCCATGCGGCGGATCTGGGCTCCGACGCCGCGGAGTTTTTCTTCGAAGCGCTCGTAGCCGCGATCGAGATGGTAGACGCGATCGAGGATGGTCTCGCCGTCGGCAACGAGTGCGGCGAGGACGAGAGAGGCTGAGGCGCGGAGGTCGGAGCACATGACGGCGGCAGATTGCAGGGGCGATTTGCCGCGGACGGTGGCGGTGCGGCCCTGCACGGTAATGTTGGCTCCCATGCGGGAGAGCTCGCCGACGTGCATGAAGCGATTTTCGAAGATGTTCTCGCTGATGGTGGAGGTGCCTTCGGTCTGGGTGGCGAGGGCCATGTACTGCGCCTGCATGTCGGTGGGGAAGCCAGGGTACTCTTCGGTGGAGATGTTGGCGGCCTTGAGGTCGCCTCCGCCGGAACGGACGCGGACGCAGTCTTTGCCTACGTCGAGGCGGACGCCGCACTCTTCGAGCTTGGCGATGAGGGCGCCGAGGTGGGAGGGTTCGCAGGAGTCGACGTTGAGGTCGCCGCCGGTGATGGCTCCTGCGATGAGGAAGGTTCCTGCCTCGATGCGGTCAGGGTTGATGCGGTGACGGGCACCGTGGAGGCTGGTGACTCCCTGAACGCGGATGGTCGAGGTTCCGGCGCCTTCGATCTTTGCTCCCATGGCGACGAGCATGGCGGCGAGGTCGGTGACTTCGGGCTCACGCGCGCAGTTTTCGAAGAGGGTTTCGCCGTCGGCGAGGACGGCTGCCATCAGGAGGTCTTCGGTTCCGGTGACGGTGATCTTGTCGAAGACGATGTGCGCGCCCTTGAGGCGGTCGGCGCGGGCTTCGAGATAGCCGTGATCGTAGGTGATGGTGGCCCCCATGGATTCGAGGCCCTTGATGTGGAGGTCGATGGGGCGGCCGCCGATGGCGCATCCGCCGGGCATGGCGACGCGGGCCATGCCGGTGCGCGCAATGAGCGGGCCGAGGACGAGGGAGCTGGCGCGCATGGTCTTGACGATCTCGTACTTGGCGACGGGATCGGAGAGGATGCCGCACTTGATGCGGGTGCGATGCTGGGCGCGGCCGTAGCCGAGCTCAACTTCGGCTCCCATGGAGGCGAGGAGCTTGCGCTCGGTCTCGATATCGCGGACCTGGGGAATGTTCTCGAGGATGACCTCGTCTTCGGTGAGGATGGCGGCGGCCATACAGGGGAGGGCGGAGTTTTTGGCTCCGGAGATCTTGATGGTTCCGAGAAGTGGATTTCCGCCGCGTACAACAAACTTGTCCATCTTCCCAGTTTACGGAAGAGTGACGAGGAAATGGGTACTGAGATTGGTACCAACAAGGCGAAGCCGCCCTTGTGAGGCGGCTTCAGCCGGGAGAGAACGGGCAGTTAGCTTGCGGAAGGTGGCGTGGTCGAATCGGGCTGCTGTTGCTGCTGCCGCGAGGGCCGACGGCCATGGAACCGACGCATTGATTGAAGCTGTTGCAACTGGTCGGGAGTGAGAACGCTGGAGAGCTGTGTTTGTGTCTCCTGATGGATGGTGCGGAACTGCTCACGACGCTGATCGGGCGTGAGACTGGTGTTGGAGCGCAGGGAGGCGATCTTCTGCTGCTGCGTAGCCAGGATCGGCTCGAGCTTCGCGGTCTGGTCACTGGTGAGATTGAGGCGCTTGCTGAGATGCTGCGCGGCCTTGTGAGGATCGAAGCTGTGGTGATGGTGGCCGTCGTTCGCGGCCGGCTGCTGTGCCGTGGCATCGTTGGCAGGCTGCTGAGCGGCGGGCTGCTGGGAGAAGGCCGCAGGAGCGGCGAGGGTAAGTGCCAGGGCGGAGGTGAGAAGTAAGCGTTTCATTGTTGGTGCACTCCTTGTGGTAGCGCCGTGCTAGCGAATGCTGCTGATGGAATAAACACCAAGAATGGGGAATGTTGTGGTGATGTTTTCGATGGGGGTCGGTTTTATTGGCAAAACAAGAGAAAAGGCCTGCCGGAACAGTGAGTTCCCGCAGGCCCAAGGATGGAGATGTTCCTGGTTAGAAGAGGATCGTGCCCTGAGCTGAATCCGGCGATTGGGAAAGTAGCTGCTGCTTCCAAGGATCTTTCCGAAGTGGCGTTCGAAAGTTTCTGTTGGCTGGCCGAGATTGGTGAGATGGAAGTTCGCCACGGCGATCTGAGGCACCTGCGCGACTCCCTGGATCTGGAACGAATTCCTTGCTCGCAGATCTGTCCGCTTCGCATTCCTGGTTGAGACCCGGTCCAATCGTGGTCGCCAATCCATAGAGAGCAGGTTGTCATAGAGCGATATATTTGTTTTCGTCATCGATTCCGATGACGCTATAGTGATGTCGGGATCTTCCTCGAAAACCTATTCCTTTCAGTTCAGCGGGCTTATCGGATAAGCCGGTGCGTCTTTGTTGCTTGCATCGCTTTATCGGTCACCCCTGGCTGGACGCAAAGTCCACAGTCGATCCAAAGTCAAAACACGCAGCAAGGGAGGGCGGGAAGAGATCGCAAGAGGGTGCTCCTGTTGGAATGGGCGGTCACAGCGGGATGAACACACAGCCGCAGGAAAGGCCGGGAGTTACCAGAATCTACTTCATAGCTGCCGATGAAGTTAACTGGGACTACACGCCTCATGGAAGGAATTTAGCCGGGGTTCCTCATCCTGAAGCGGCAGAAGATGAATCGGCATCCGGATTGAATCACCGGGTTTATCACAAGGCGATTTACAGGGAGTACACAGATGCGACTTTCAAGACACTAAAAGACCGGCCGCAACAATGGTCGCATCTTGGGATTTTGGGGATGGGATCGCCGAGGGATGTCGACCGAGAGTTCATCGCCAACTTTGCTGTTTTTGACGAGACAGACAGCTGGTTTTTCGAAGAAAATCAGGGGAAAGAAGCCAGAGCGGCGCGCCTAAAGGCAACCGACCTGTTGCTTCGCGATCAGAATCTCTTTATTCGATTAATGGTTATATCGAAGCAAATCTGCCGATGCTTACGATGCGAAAGGGAGAACATGTACGGTGGTATCTTCTCTCAAATACCAACGAAGACGATGTCCATATGGCGCACTGGCATGGGAATACCGTTACATGGAACAACATGCGGATGGATACGCTGTTTCTTGGTCCAATGGCTATGGCCAGCGCTGACATGATTCCCGACAGCGAGGGCCATGTGGCTCTTTCATGTCATCTAACTGACCACTACGCGGGTGGCATGATCGCAAGGTATCAAGTGTTGCCTTAGAGCGGCAGAACGATGCCGTGAACCGGTATAACCGAGCTGAGACAGAATTGAGACCTAAGCGCTTAAGCCGTGTTGCTGAATCTTATATAGAAGGCTCCGATAGCTGATGTTAAGATTCATTGCCGCTCGTCGCCTGTTCCAGTTAGAGGCCGAGAGTGCATCCCGCAGCATACGGATTTCAGTCTGATTTTTTATCTCACTGATTGCATCCTTCATTCCAGAGAGGTTTGCCGTCTTTCTATTTCCTGCATCTCCAGTAACACTTGCCGCTGACATATTGCTTTGTGTTTGCGTCTTGCTTCGAAGATAGGCGTAGGCAGACTCCTGGTCTCGAAGAATGAGCGTTCGTATGACGAAGTTGCGAAGTTCGCGGAGGTTTCCAGGCCAGTGGTACTCCAGAGCGGCGTCAAAGATACGATCTGATAGGACAAGAGGCTCTCCGATACCGGATCCTCCTCTGCGATTCAGTTCCTCCATCACCAGGGGAATCTCTTCTCGCCGCTCGCGGAGCGGGGGAATGATAAGTGTCAAAGTATTCAGGCGATAGTAGAGATCTTCGCGAAATCGTTTTTCAGTGATCGCGGTCTGCATGTCGATGTTGGTGGCGGCCAGTACTCGAACGTCAACCTTGGTTGGGGAACGCCCACCGAGACGGCAAAAAGACCCATCCTGCAAGACATGGAGCAGTTTGGCCTGCATCTGCGGGCTCATCTCTCCGATCTCGTCCAGCAGGAGAGTTCCCTTATTGGCGAGCTCGAATTTGCCCGGTTTCGACTTCATTGCGCCGGTAAATGCGCCTGCTTCGTAACCGAACAGTTCACTCTCGAGGAGTTCGGTGGGCAGGGCCGCACAGTTGACATTCAAGAATCTGTTCTCGGAACGAGTGTGGTACTTATGCAGCAACATGGCGACAATCTCTTTGCCCACGCCGCTTTCGCCGAGGATAAGTACCGGAATGTCGACTGGAGCGAGTACTCGTATATCGCGATAGAGTTGCATCATGACTGGCGATGCAGCAAGGAAGAAGCGGTTGTCATCCAGTTCCTCCAGATGGTAGCCGCCTGCAGCTTCCGACGGGGTGTTGGCGGAAGGAGAGGGCGCTGCATGCTGCCATCGAGCAAGTCTCTCGATGTGATGGCGAGTTAAAGGCTTCGTCCACACGGTTTGAATATTCCAATTCGCAGCGCTGCTTTGCCAGTGGGTATCTTCTTTCTCGGTAAGAAGGCAGAGTTGCTCACTCCGAACCATCTGCAGGAGAGCAGGATCAAAGAGTTGCTCATTTGACTGGCTCTTCGCCACGTCAATCAAGACGAACTCCGCCCGCACGCCTCGACTAAGCATCTGAATGGCGTCAAGAGAGGTAGGAACGCATATCGCTTGATGACCGTGAGAGGAAAGTGAAGTGTGAATCAAATTGCAAACATTGATGTCGTCACTAATAGCAAGAATTTGCACGGCGTCCTTCATGTAAAAACACCTCAATGGCAGAAAATGCGCAGCAGTTACTTTCCGCGATCGGCAGATACTGCCGATACAAATGGGCTCGGGACGTTATGCAGCTTAGGAGTCCGGAGAACCATGCAGAAAATTAGACCCGCTCACTAGGACACACCTAGGTGAGTTAGGTAAAGCAAGCCCAGTAACAGGCGGCTAAGTTACTGGCCTGGTTATGGCCACGCTTATACCGGACTGTTGTGATGCCTGAAGTGGAGCGAATTTAGCTCTATCCCACAGAAGAGTCAAATAAAAAGTTGCACTTCTAGTGTGCACATTGTTTGTAGAGTCCCGGCAACTTAGTTAAGTACTGTTCCAGCTTGACTTAGAGGATGTATGCCGTACGTTTCCAAAGTGCATTGAAGTTCAGAATTGGTAAAAATGTGAGAGTTACGAGCATATATTTAGGTAACCTGTAAGTTACTGGGCTGGGTTCTGTCATGTGCTAATTTTGTATGGCTACTTGAGTGCAGTCCTGACCGAGATAGAGCAATCTTGAAAGTCCGACAGCTTTTTTCAGGAGATCGTGCGAGAGCGTCGGCGACATGACATCAGCCAGGTATCGAACGAAATGCTAAACCAGTCAAAGTCAGCCGAAATAGCCGGCCTCAATTTATCCCAGGTTGATGTTGCAATTATCGGCGCAGGGATTGTAGGGCTGGCAACGGCTCGCGAACTCTGTACCCGCTTTCCTGGCGTTTCGCTAGTCGTCCTGGACAAGGAGCGCACCGTCGGCGCTCATCAGACCAGTCATAACAGCGGTGTGATTCACTCGGGT
Organism: Edaphobacter modestus; assembly: GCF_004217555.1. Lineage (GTDB taxonomy): Bacteria > Acidobacteriota > Terriglobia > Terriglobales > Acidobacteriaceae > Edaphobacter > Edaphobacter modestus. The sequence continues at coordinate 1,591,049 of NZ_SHKW01000001.1, read as the reverse complement.
ATCTACTACAAGCCGGGCAGCCTGAAGGCGCGCCTTTGTGTCGAGGGAGCGAATGCCTTGATCCATTTCTGCCGGGATCATGGCGTACCCTATGAGATTTGCGGGAAGGTGATTGTAGCGACCACGGAGGAAGAGATTCCACGGCTGGAGGAGCTATATCGTCGTGGTAAAGGAAACGGCCTCGAAGGATTAAAGATGATCTGTGCGAAAGAGATCCGGGACCTGGAGCCATACGCGGCCGGTATTCGAGGGATTCATGTTCCGGGAACCGGGATTGTCGACTACGGTAAGGTTGCCGGGAAGTATGCCGAGCTGATCACAGCACGTGGTGGACAGATTCTGCTCTCCTGTGAGGTTATCGGGCTGAGATACGTCCATTCCGAGACGGTAATGGAGACGACACGTGGGGAGATCACAGCGAAGTTTGTTATCAATTGTGCGGGGCTGCAAAGTGACAAGATCAGCCAAATGGCGAACGTAAAGCTTGATCTGAAGATCATTCCATTTCGGGGAGAGTATTACGAGCTCTCGCCCTCAAAACTAGGGAACCTCAGAGGTTTAATTTATCCGGTCCCCGATCCCCGGTTCCCGTTTCTCGGCGTGCACTTCACGCGGCGGATTGAAGGCGGAATTGAGGCAGGGCCGAACGCAGTATTGGCGCTGAAACGTGAAGGATACTCCAGAGGATCGTTTGCATTCGGCGACGTGCTGGATTTTGCGACATTCCCCGGTTTCTGGCGAATGGCCGCGAGCTACTGGCACACGTCCGTTGAAGAGTATTACCGTTCCTTGAGCAAGGCTGCTTTTTTGCGTGCGCTGCAGCGGTTGATGCCTGATGTCAGTATGGAGGACCTAAAGCCCGGCGGTTCCGGCGTTCGGGCCCAGGCGCTCGGTATTGACGGGAAACTAATTGATGATTTTTACTTTGCTCATACTGACGGAATGGTTCACGTTTGCAACGTGCCCTCACCTGCTGCGACAGCCTCATTGGCCATAGGAAAACATATTGTGGATACGGCAGTTGAACGAGCCGGCAGCATTCTGCTGCGCTTCATATAGGTGAAAGTTGCCAAAATTTACTGCCCCATTTGTGTCATGGTGCGCGAGTGTGTGTGATGTCACGGTGGGCCGTGAGGAAGGGGACGTCACCCTTTCTCCGCCTTGGAAATGATTCAATGTTTCGCTTTCAATACTTGCGTGGCTTTCTGCAACTGTTTGCAGGTTTTTGATTTCCAAAGGGGTGATGTCCGTGTGGCACCAGCTTAGTGTTGCTTTTTTCTCAAAGGCGTTTCATCGCGACAATTGTGCTTCAGGCTTCAGTCGAGCGCGTGTGGCGACAGCTGTTCTCCCTGCCTGCGCTTGTGTGCCTTGCTGTGTCTGTGAGCGGTTGTGGTTCTGGCATAGTTGGAGCGTCTTCAGGGATGCTGATGGGCCCCGGTATTTCTGAGCCAATAGAGATGTTAGTTTCCGCCCAAATTTAGCCTGAGAAGGCGGAGGGATTTGGATGCGGAAGAAGCGGTTCACTGTAGAGCAGATGATTGGCGTGTTGAACCAGGCGCAGGTGGGTGTTCCGGTTGCGGAGGTGATCCGCAAGGCAGGAATCAGCGAGCAAACGTTCTACCGATGGAAGGCGAGGTACGCCGGCCTGGAGGTGGACGAAGTTCGTAAGATGGCGCAGTTGCAAGAGGAAAATCTGAAGCTGAAGCAACTTGTTGCGGAGCAGACGCTGGACAAGACGATGCTGCAGGATGTGCTGTCAAAAAAATGGTGAAGCCTTCGCGGCGTGGGCCGATGGTGGAGCGTCTGGTTGGATGCTACCTGGTAAGCGAGCGGCGAGCCTGCAGGGTTCTTCGAGTCCCTCGAGCGACCTACCGCTACCGAAGCTGCCTCGATCCGCGGACTGAACTGCGGATGAGGATCCGCGAGATCGCACAGAGCAGGGTGCGCTACGGGTATCGTAAGATCCGCGTGCTGTTGAACCGCGAGGGCTGGGAAGTGGGCAAGTATCTGGTGTGCCGGTTGTACAAGGAAGAAGGGCTAACCCTGAAGAGGATGAAGCCTGCCGGGAAGCGAAAGGCTGTGCGAACGCTGAACCGGTTGAAGCTCGACCGCGGCGTCCCGAAGGTGCTGTTCAGCGACAACGGCAGCGAGTTCACCAGTCAGGCGATGGATCTGTGGGCCTATCGGCACAGTGCCAAGATCGACTTCTCTCGACCAGGCAAGCCGACCGACAATGCCTTCGTCGAGAGCTTCAACGGCACGTTTCGTTGGGAATGCTTGGACACTCACTGGTTCCTGGTCTGAAGGAGGCAAAGCATCTGATCGAAGCCTTGAGACAGGAATACAACGAGAGTCGTCCTCACCGATCTCTCTGCAACCTAAACAGGTCGAAGACTAACCCTGACCTTGGTACAGAAAAACTAGGCCCTTCACGGGGGGGGAACAGAACATTTCAAGTGTTATTTTTCGTTTTTTTGTCACGTTAGCGAGAACGTGACAAAATCGGCGGGAATTTATTCATTGGTGTTCTGTTCTTTTACGACTATTTGCGCTGAGCGCATCAGCGTCTCTAACGGAAAGGATTCGATTTCTTTCAAACAACGTCTTCTCCATTGACGATGTGTCACTGGATCGAGGTCTTCTCCAGTGACGGCCTAGATGATGAGAGAAACTGGGCCATCATGCCATTTGCCAGTTGCATCTTTTACATATTTGGTGATCGGATATCGCACGTCCGCGAGATGCGTCTTCATCTGTTCAAGGAGGATAGAAAAGACATCAATAAGTAATTTGTAAAAATGTAGGTGACTTACCATTTCTTGACATGAAGGAGTTATCTCTTTAAAGGGCCATTCAGATAAAAATCCTGGCAGCAACGAATTGAAGAGGCAAGCCGTCGAGTCGAGGTGTTCGCTAATGTGTGTTAGGTGTCTTTCGCAGTCGGGGGTTCCGCAAATCAGGTTTTGCAATTTGGTTGGAAGTGTCGAGCTATCACTCAATGCAGCAAGAACCAGTTCGTTACAACCGCCTTTAACCAGTTTCTCGAGTTCCTGCTGGGGAATCGATTCGCGAAGAGCAGTTGAGCGTTCCTTGGCCCCTGAAGAAGCTCCGAGTGTAGATCACAATTTTGAGCTAACAAAGAGTTGAAAGCACGTAATAGCCAATCCCGAATTGCCTCTGAGCTTAAAACGCGTAATATCTGCTCCCGATTCGACTCTGACGAGTTATGGTTCATAGGCGTTTGTCGAGGACGAATAACAAATGCAGATTGTATAGAAGGACGCTCTATATGGTGAATACAAAATCTAGTCTGTTATCCATTAAAGGATTTCGGCGTAGAGCACTAGAGAGAGAAAGCGTGTTGACGCGAGGTGATTATATGAACGGTATGTTATTGCGAAGCCTCGGTAGATATACCGAGGAAGTGAACGCCGATGTGCAGAGCGTGGTGCTAAATCTAACGGGCACAAATAAGCTACATCACGCAACGTGACGTCTTCGACGAGATGGATTTGTCCCAACAACAGGAATCCTTCGAGACAAAGATCAAAGTGAGGTGTGTCGTAAGCTCGTCGATCACATTGAATGCGGACACTATACCCAGGCCGAGCTCGCGCAAAAACTTCAGATTTACCAACCTGATGTCAGCGATCTGCTAGATGGGCACCGATTTATCCCATGCCCTAGCTCGTTGGCAGGTTGCTTCGCTAGCCAATCCGAAGCCAAGTAAGTTGCGTGAACCACCGCTCCATAAAAATCGCTCCGCCAGCCAGAGGAAGGGCTGCAGTCTTGTGGTTGTGCCTGGATTCGATGCGAGTCATTTGCGGGCATTGCTTACGGTGCTCGAGGTTGAAGCGTGATCGGTCTGCCGAGCTTGAGATCTCTGGATGGAGCGCAGGGGGCGTGCATCTGGCTTGAGGCCGAGGCAACGGACATGCGCTGCGGATTTGATCGTCTGGCCGAGCGGGTGCGTGCAACGATAGGAGAAGACCGTCTCAGCGGGCACTACTTTTGCTTCGTTCGCGCCGCGGTGACCGGTTGAAGATACTTGCGTGGGATCGCGATGGTTTGTGCTCTGGTATAAGCGGCTCGAGGCTGGAGTTTTCAAGTTGCCGCGCATGACGCTTGTGCTGCTCCTCTTTCTGGGAAAGCCCGGCGCATTAACCCCCACCGAGGTTATGTCGGCGCACAAGGCGGGAGCCGACTTTGTCAAGGTTTTCCCCTGTGCCCCAGGCGTTTCCAGCTTCGTGCACGAGTAAGTCCACCATGGCTCACCGGCGTCTCCGCAAGCAAATTCCGCGGGACGGTTCAGTTGCAGTTTATATGCAAGACGTCTCCTAGTTCACGACAGCTTTACTTCCCATGAGCTGTCTTTTGAACCCATCTTCTCCGTCCAAAGATTTGCTGCCAACAGTCAGAGTAATAGACATTTACGTGGTGGGTTATGGCTGACAGCTCAATCGATTGATTCTGTAATCCCATTTGGTGATCCACGTGCTTACCTGTTAGGTACAGCCGTGAAACCAAGACTCTGGACCGGAGTTGATCTTCACAGAAACCGGTTGTGGTTTACGAGTAGTTTTTCAGCAGCCTTGTCATGGAGAGCGTCTTTGAACGACAAAACGATTCTGATCACTGGCGGGACGGGGTTCCTTGGTAAGAAACTCGGACTCGCATTGAAATCCGACTATCGGATTATTCTCGCGGGCCGCAATAATAGCCTCGCAAAGCAAGCTCAGGATCGCACGGGCTGTGAAGCCGTGCCACTCGACGTAACGAATATTGAGTCGGTTCGTGACATCGTGGTGGCAGCGCGTCCTAACATCATCATCCACGCAGCGGCGACCAAATTCGTGGACAATGCGGAACACCAACCCATGGAGTGCATTGATGTAAATGTTCTTGGCTCACAAAACGTCGCGCGGGTCGCCATGGAACGCGGCGTGGAAACCGTGATTGGTGTCTCTACGGACAAGGCATCACCTCCCGTCCGGAATACCTACGGTATGTCTAAGGCCCTTATGGAGCGTATCTTCTGCTCCTGCAATCGCATGACTGACACCAGGTTTGTATGCGTGCGATTCGGCAATGTTGTGTGGTCCACAGGGTCGGTATTTCCGCTTTGGAGGAGCATGCACGAGAAGACGGGCGTGATAGGCACAACCGGCCCTGAAATGCGACGGATGTTTTTCACTGTCGACGAATCCGTTCAACTCGTTTTGGCAGCGCTAAAAAACGCCGAACGGTTCCAAGGCAAAGTACTCTGCCGCAAGATGAAGGCGGCGCAAATCGAAGATATCCTGCGCGTCTGGTGCAGGCATAAAGGCGGCAGCTGGGAGAGGGTGTCAGGACGTCCCGGCGAGCGCGACGATGAATTCCTGTTCGGCGATATCGAGATTCCCTATACCTCTGAATTGGAGTTGGATGGCGTCACCCATTATCTGCTCTCCTTCAACGAGAAGGCGGAAAAGCCAGTGTCCTACGGATTATCGTCGGCAAATACCGACCGGCTGACCGATGCTGAAATCCTGGATTTAATTAGCAATCCACCACGCGAGGAGGTGTAGCGTATGACACGCATCCGACATGCACTCATCATGGCTGCGGGACGTGGCGTTCGTATGATGCCCCTGACGGCTGTCATCCCTAAACCAATGGCCCCACTTCAAGGATCGACACTCATCGCCGATGGGATCCGCCGGATTCGTGGGCACGTTGACGTGATTCATATCACAGTTGGGTATAAAGGACCGAAACTCGCTGAGCACGTGATCGACCTAGGAGTTGATTGCGTTTACAACACCAGCGGCAAGGGAAACTCGTGGTGGATTTACAACACGATGCTCAAGTACTTGGACGAACCCCTGCTCGTACTGACTTGCGACAACGTTGTGGAACTCGATATTGAACAGCTAGAGTTGGAATACGCCCGGCATAACAGCCCTGCGTGCATGGTGGTTCCTGTTGTTCCCGTCCCGGGGCTGGAAGGTGACTACATCTTTCAAGAGGATGGTGTAGTGACGAGGCTAGATCGGGATACGCCATCCGACAGGTATTGCTCCGGGATTCAAGTTCTAAGTCCCGCGATGATCAACCGCATCACTTCGCGGCAGGAGGACTTTTACGCGGTTTGGGAGCAGTTGATTTCCAAGCGCCAAGTCTATTGCTCGTCCATCTATCCCAAGCGCTGGTTTGCTGTGGACACGTTCGAGCAGCTCTCCTCGATTAACCAAATGGTAATGTCATCTAACGAAATGGTAGTGTCATCCGCGTCACAGCTGGATTGATTTCTCGACGGAAGGTATCCCCGATATGAAGATGCCGGCAGTTTCAGTAATCATACTGACCCACAACCGCAAGGATCTTTTACGTCAATCGTTAAGCAGTTGCCTCGGATTGAATTGGCCCGAATTGGAATTCATCGTTGTTGACAACGTCTCGACTGACGGAACTCCGGAGATGCTCCAAGAAGAGTTCGGCTCGCGAGTGCGCGTGATTCGCCGGACGGTGGATTCTCCTACTGCTGGGCGAAATGAGGGCTTTCGTAGTGCGAAGGGAGATTTCATTCTTTCCCTCGACAACGACATGATTGTTTTGGATCCCGAGAGTATCCATAAGGCTGTGGCCCTCTTCCATCAGTTTCCAAAGGTGGGACTTCTGACGTTACGGATCGCGGGAGTGGAAGATCCAGGCAGCCCATTACGTGAACACTGGTGGCATCCGGTACCGTTTGAGATCGGAAAAGACCGCTTCCACCTTACCGACTACTTCAGTGAGGGAGCGCTGTTTATAAGAGCCTCAACCCTCCGCGACACCGGCGGTTACGACGACGACTTTTTTGCCTGTTTCGAGTGCGTCGATCTTGCGCTTCGCATTCTGCGAGCCGGCTATGACATTCTTTATGTGCCCACAATCGGGACTGTGGAACTGCAGGTAAGTCGACACGAGAACAAGACCCGCAGCCAACGCAACTACTACTTCCTACGGAACAAGATTTGGACAGCGTGGAAGAATTGTACGCTGCTGCGCGCGATCAGCTTTGTTGGGCCGCGTGTTTTGAAAGATGGCATGCTGTCGGTTCGATATGGTTGGGTCGATTTATGGTTTCGCGCCGTGAGCGAAGGAATCGCTGCTCCCTCCATGATCCGCCGTAAACGGGATCCTCTGCCGCCATCCGCCTGGATACGTATTCAGCATATACGCAAAGGTCATACGTTGGTACTGAAAGAAACGCCCCAATCTACTGGTCACTTTGATTAGCAACGGCTAAGGAAACCGTTCTCTCTAGGCGTAGGCGGGTAAACGTCGCACGTAGGGACGCAAACGGTGCGGGACACTCGTAGAATGTAGGTCGGTCTGACCACGCACACGTGGCCTGCCATCCTCAAGAACGAAGAGGTCGGACAACTGGCTCATCGTCCTCGTCTGGTAGCGGTAGGCGGTGGTTAGGCGACTACGAGATATACGAAGAGGAATTGAGATCAAAGTCGTAAACCAAGGTGCCCGGCGGACATTATGCGGTGACCCCGCTGACGCGGACGATGCAAGGCGAGAATCCTGTATTCAGGCGGTAGGCCTGTCTCTATCACCTGACCAGTCACTTGCGATCGTATTGCCTGGTAAGTACCGAAAAATGGGATGAGCAGGTCCTTCGGATCGGAGAGATTACTCCCATGAAAAACTCGTCGCAGCACCTCATCGCGCGTAACGTTGCACACTGATGCATGGAGACGCGCGAGCATGAACGCCGATGCCAAGCGTGGATAGATTCGAGTCTTCTTGCCATGCGTTTTGGGCGCTGCAGTGGCCCTGTAAATAGACGTGCATGAGAAGATGCTCTCGTGAAGTGAGGGCCTCTTCTCATGCATTAAATCCGATGAGGTTTATGGGTTCGGAATAACGACAGTTGCCTGATTGGAATATCCGCTCTGAGTACCATTCGTGCCAACCGCTGTGATTGTGTAGTAGTACGTTGCTCCACCAACTACAGTTTGATCGCTATAGCTGACAGTCGTTATCGTCGAACTGTTGATCTTCGAATAGGGTCCACCGGAGACTGTGGAGCGATATATGTTATAGCCGGAGACCTGAGATGAGCTGGGGTTCCACGACAACGTAACGGTGCGATTTGCGGGCGAGACACCAGTACCGGTTAGCGAGACTGTCAGCGTAGAGTTCGATGCATTGCTTGTGATGGTCAAGGTTCCGGAGGCCGATCCATTTGCCGTGGGGGTAAGGGTAACGGTGATCTGTCTCGATTGGCTGGCCGCAAGAGTAAAGGGAGTTGTGACACTACTGATGGAAAATCCTGTCCCTGTCACTCTTACGGCAGAGACAGTGATTGTTGTGGATCCTGAATTTGTGATTGTCACCGTTTTCGATTGAGCGTTGTTGACGGCGACGTTGCCGAAGGCAAGTGAGGTTGCGCTGGATGACAGTGTCGCCACCTGGGTCGAGCCAACACCTGTTCCAGTGAGAGACACAGACACGTTGGGATTTGTGGCTGCATTGCTGACAAAGGCGATGGTTCCGTTTGCAGTTCCGGTAGTGGTTGGCGCAAAGACAGCAGAATAGTTTTGTGTCTGGCCAGAAGCCAGCGAAAACGGACTCTGAAATCCGGATACGCTGTATGGACCGGAGACCTGTACGGAACTTACTGTGACAGTCGTCGGACAGTTGCTCGTGATGCTGCCCGAAGAGGAGAGTGTGTAGCCCACGGTCGTGTTCTGGAAATTAATGGAGCTTGGATTTGCGACCAGCTGGCAGGTCGGTTGAGTCGAGGTTCCGGGGACTGTGACCGACTGACCGTTGACGGTGATGGTTTGAGTGTTAGTTTTTTCCTGGATCTGCACCGTTTTGTACACGCCGGGAATGGGGTCCACATTATTAAATGCGGCTGTGGACACAGTGACACTCGCGGTGGTTGAGCCAGAGGATGGACTAAATGTCTGCGGCGAGGTCCATGTCTCCGGAGTGGGGCGTCCGGGACTCGCTCCCTGGCAGGGCCCGCTGTTTACCGCGACGACGGCACAGGTGGAGGCCAACTGACCGTAGCGAAGAGTAATCGGAGCGGACGCGGTAATAACCGTGCCTTCCGGAGCCGTGAGAGTGAACCAGACCGAAGAAGACGGGGGAGTCGAGGTTCCGGGGACTGTTCTCGACTGACCGTTGACAATGATGGTTTGTGCGGTAGTCTTTTGCTGGATTTGCACAGTCTTGTAAACGCCGGGAAGTGGGTCGACATTATTGAACGCCGCTGTGGACACGGTGACACTTACGGTTGATGAGCCAGAGAGCGGACTAAATGTCTGCGGCGAAGTCCATGTCTCCGGAGTAGTGCCGCCGGGATTTGCTCCCCGACACGGGCCGCTGCTTACTGAGACGACAGAGCAGGTAGAGGCTAACTGACCGTAACGAAGAGTAATCGATCCGGATGCGGTAATCACCGATCCATCGGGTGCATTGAGAGTTAGCCACGCTCCAGAAGACGAGGGAGGAGAGGAAGGAGATGACGAAAGTCCCGGGACAGTAACTGACTGACCGTTGATGGTGATGGTTTGGGAATTCGTCTGTTCCTGTATCTGCACGGTCTTGTATACGCCGGGAATGGGATCGACACCGCCAAATGACGTTGCGGTCACAACGACATTCACGGTCGCTGATCCAGATGTCGGCGTGAAGGTCTTGGGACTTGTCCACACTTCAGGACTAGGTGTCCCGACACTTACTCCACTGCATGGGCCGCTGCCCATTACCGCGGCACAGGTAGAAGCTACCTGGCCGAAACGGAGAGTTATGGTGCTGGAAGCTGTAATGACGGATCCCTCGGGCGCATTGAGGGTAAACCAGACAGGAGACGATGATTGGGAAAAACTCAGAGCTGGAAGGATGAGAGAAAGCACGACGAAAACAAGCGTCGAGAGTTTACGCATGGTGCCTGCCTTTCTGAAATCTCAAGTAACCAGAAAGGCCCGCCACATCAGCAGCGCCAACCCAAGAGACCTTGTAACAGGTAGGGCATCAATCCATCGTTGCCGTCTTACGCGGCTAAAAGTAAAATCGCCCACACAATTAGCGAATGGGTTCGAGTTGGATCTATAAATTTGTCGAGACAAAGCGGGATAATCAGTTTTTGCTGCGATTTTTATTGTACCTTGCTGAGACGAAAATTTATGAGTTTCACACTCAATAATTGAGCGTGAAACTTACAAGTGGATGTCGCAAAATGATGCTTACTTTTAGGATCTTGTGTCCAAGGATACCTTGCAAGTGCGTGACGATCAGATATTAATTAGCAATTCGTATGATCGTGTAAACTGCTTATGAAATTCCAGACTATCCAGTACAGTTATGCCCTCTCTACTTTCTGTAAGTCTTAAGTCTGAAGAGGTAAACGTTTGCGATGAGTACGTACGGCTCCTCCCTCCGTCGTCTAGTAAGTTTTTTTAGTTTTTTGGCCCCAGAGATAAAGAGAATTCGCATTGGCTTTGTCGCCTCTCTCTCTCTTCCGATAGTTTGTCTGACGGTCGTGATGACTGGTTGCGGATCGGGCACCGTCGCACCGCCGGCTGGCTCTGTTTTAGTTTCACCTAGCACGCTGGACTTTGGTGATGTGGTTGTAGGACAGACGACCCATAGCAATGTTACGGTTTCAAATAACAGTTCGATAACTGTTGATATATCCAAACTTAGTTTCTCTTCGGCGGCTTTTTCCGTCGCTAGCGATGAAAAGTATCCGATCAGCATTGCTCCTGGTGGCACTCATACATTCTCAATCGGTTTCTTTCCTACGGCGGCATCTGACTATTCAGGTCAGATCACTGTTGCAGATACGGCTTCAAGGCCGCTTGCACAGCTATCGGCACATGGACGAGCCGATAGCAATGTTCAGTTGATTGCGCAATTGTCGCAAAGCACTAGCCAGCTCAATTTCGGCAACGTGATGACAAATACCTCGATGATGCGGTCGGTAACCCTGACCTCAACGGGGACGTCGCCGGTGACGATCAATCCCGCCACGATTAAGGGGCCGGGCTTTGCTGTTGTAGGAAACAATCTGCCGGTGACGCTCAACCCAAGTCAGTCGATCACGGTGCAGGTGATATTCAGTCCGACCAGCACTGGACAAGCCAGCGGTCAGCTCACTATCAGCAGCAATGCTTCGGCCGGAAGCATGATGGTGGTGATGCTAAACGGGACGAGCACGGCAGCACCGAGTCCTCAGCTGACCGTAAGTGCTGGAAGCCTTAGCTTTGGTAGTGTGACAGTGAACACTGCGACGACGCAGGCACTGACGCTGAGCTCAACAGGAACAGCGCCAGTAACAGTGAACTCGGCTACGATTGCCGGGGCCGGCTTCACTCTTGTTGGCGGCACTCTTCCGGCCACACTGAGTCCAACGCAATCTTTGACGCTGCAGGTGCGATTTAGTCCCCTAGCAACAGGCTCAGCGAGTGGGCAACTGGCTATAAACAGCGACTCTTCGGCAGAGAACGTTATGGTCGTTGCGCTGAGCGGGACGAGTACTGCTGCAGCGAATCCGCAATTGACAGTGAGTGCTGGTAGTTTGAGCTTTGGCAATGTGACCGTAAATACCACGACTACGCAGTCTCTCACTCTGACTTCGACTGGAACCGCTCCGGTGGTTGTCAACTCCGCTGCGATCACCGGAGCGGGTTTTGCCATCGTTGGAGGGAATCTTCCAGCAACGTTGAACCCAACGCAATCGCTGACTCTCCGGGTACAGTTCAATCCTAAGACGACGAGCTCGGCAAATGGGCAGTTGACTATTAACAGCAATGCTTCGACTGGAAGCACGATGGTGGTAATGCTAAATGGGACGAGCACGGCAGCGCCGAGTCCTCAACTGACGGTAAGTGCTGGCAGCCTTAGCTTTGGCAATGTGACAGTGAACACGGCGACGACGCAGGCACTGACGCTGAGCTCAACAGGAACAGCGCCAGTGACGGTGAACTCAGTTACGATCGCCGGGACCGGCTTCACTCTTGTTGGCGGCTCTTTGCCGGCGACGCTGAACCCAACGCAATCGTTGACCCTGCAGGTGCGGTTCAATCCTACGGCGACAGGGGCAGCAAACGGACAATTGAGGATTAGCAGTAACTCATCAACGGGAAGTAACTCGGAAGTTGCGCTGAGCGGGGCCAGCATTGCCGCACCGAGTCCGCAGCTGACATTAAGCTCCGGAAGCCTGAGCTTCGGCAGCGTAACAGTAAACACGACGACTATGCAGTCGCTGACGCTGACCTCAACCGGGACAGCGCCGGTGACGGTAAACTCGGCCACAATTTCGGGAGCTGGCTTCTCACTCAATGCTCAGAGTTTCCCGATAACACTGGATCCAGACCAGTCGATAACTTTGCCTGTACGATTCAGTCCCACGGCCCCGGGTTCAGCAAACGGACAGTTGATCATCAATAGTGATTCGTCGACAGGAAGCACAGCGACAGTAGCACTGAGCGGAACGAGTGTCCCGGTACCGAGTCCTCAGTTGACAATAAGCTCTGGAAGTCTGAGCTTCGGTAACGTAACGGTGAACACATCGACAACGCAGTCACTGACGCTGACCTCAACAGGAACAGCACCGGTGTCTGTGAGCTCAGCCAGGATAACCGGCGCCGGCTTCACTCTTGTCGGAGGTGGTCTACCGACAACTTTGAATCCAACCCAATCGATGACTCTGCAGATACAGTTCAGTCCAACGGCGGCGGGCTCAGCAAGTGGACAGTTGATCATTAACAGTGATTCGTCGACAGGAAGCACAGCGACAGTAGCGCTGAGCGGAACGAGTATCCAGGCACCGAGTCCTCAGTTGACAGTAAGCGCCGGAAGTCTCAGTTTCGGCAGTGTGACAGTCAATTCGTCGACTACTCAGTCGTTGACACTGACTTCAACGGGAACCGCGCCCGTGACGGTGAATTCAGCTACGGTTACGGGAGCTGGCTTCGCTATTATTGGCGGTAGCCTGCCGGAAACTTTGAATCCAACGCAATCAGTGACATTGCAGGTGCAATTTAGTCCTACAACGACTGGGTCAGCGAGTGGGCAACTGACAATTAGCAGCAATTCGTCGACGGGAAGCACCGGTATTGTTTCACTGAGCGGGACCGGCATTGCAGCATCGAGCCCGCAGCTGACAGTGAGCGCCGGCAGTCTGAACTTTGGCAGCGTGACAGTGAACACATCGACTATCCGATCACTTACACTAATCTCAACGGGAACCGCGCCAGTGACAGTGAATTCAGCTGTGGTCACGGGAGCTGGCTTCACGATTCTTGGCGGCGGCCTGCCGGCAACGTTGAACTCAACGCAGTCAATGACGCTGCAGGTGCAATTCAACCCTACGTCGACCGGGTCAGCGAGCGGGCAACTGACGATCAGCAGCAACTCGTCGACGGGAAGCACGGCTGTTGTTTCACTGAGTGGTACCAGCATTGCAGCGCCGAGCCCACAGCTGACAGTGAGCGCTGGCAGTCTGAACTTTGGCGGCGTGACGATGAATACTGCGGCGACGCGGGCTCTGACTCTGACATCGACGGGAACCTCACCGGTAACCGTAAATTCGGCAGCTATCAGCGGGGCTGGGTTCACTATCCTTGCGCAGAGGTTCCCGATGACACTGAATCCGACGGAGTCGGTAACTTTGCAGGTACAGTTCAGTCCTATGTCGACGGGTTCGGCTGGCGGGGAGGTAGCAATCAACAGCAACTCGACCAGCGGTAGTACCTCCGTGATAGCTCTAAGCGGTACAGGTACTGCTGCGAATCCTCAATTGACGATCAGTGCTGGAAGCCTGGACTTCGGCAGCATTGCAGTAAATACTTCGACGACAAAGCCTCTAACGCTGACTTCAACAGGAACTTCGCCGTTGACGGTAAACTCAGCCATTGTCTCGGGGACGGGATTCGCACTGGTCGGAGGAAGCTTTCCAGTGACGCTGAATCCGACACAATCGTTGACGCTGCAGCTACGGTTTCTGCCAACGACAGCGGGATCCCCGTCGGGCCAGATCGCAATTAACAGCAACTCAACCAGCGGTAGTACATCAGTCGTCGCTTTAAGCGGTACAGGCACGGGGGTGTCTCATGAGGTCGATCTAAGCTGGGATGCGCCCGCCAGTTCGCCTGTTCCAGTGGCAGGGTACAACGTGTATCGGTCAGTCGGCAGCAGTGGGTCGTTTGGAACGATCAACTCATCGCCAATCCCAACGCCGGTCTATGTAGATAGCGCGGTTGTTAGCGGAACGACTTACCTTTATGTCGTCAAATCGGTTGATACCAGTGGTAAGGAGAGCAGTCCATCCAATCAGATCACGATCACGGTTCCCTAGCTTCCCAGGGGGAGAAAGCTCCGTGCACCATGGATCTTTGCTGGTCCGAGAGGGGCAAGTCAGCCGCTGATGTCGATTCTCCAGTTGGGAGAGATTCACCGAAGCGAGCTGACGAAGGAAGAGTAGGGGCGGCTCAGGCTAGTCCGGTTCGAGCCGAGGGAAACGGTTCAGTGCGCACCGGGTTGGATGGTTAATCTATTATAAACTACACAAAATAAATAAGTTACTGCTGAGATGAGGGGTGAGGATGCTTGCGGCAACCCTCATTTTAGGGAAGGTCTAACAATCAGCCCCTAGCGGAATCGCCCATATCTACGATCCGGCCGCGATTTTGTGCATTCCCCTCATTTCAAGGGTTCGACACCTATGCCGATATTTTGCAAAGTGCGCAATTTTCTGCGAACCATCCGCAATCTATCTAAGCATTTTGAGCAAGGTCCTGCGTAAGTGTGCAAAAAACCACCATAGATTGAGTGGCTGGTTTTTGGCCATTTATTTGCACTGTGATGTATGCGGAGCTGCGATGCACACATTTCAATCCACGTTACGGCTTGGGGTATCGGTTTTACTTATTGCCTCTTCAACCAACAGTTACGGACAAAATGTTGCGACCGCTCAGCCAAATTCGGCGCGTGTTCTAGCAGATACCCCAACATCTATCAATTCCATTCCCAACGCTTCAGCCGCTACATCGCAGTTGATCCTTGGACCTGCGGACGTTATCCGCATCAATGTCTGGAAGAATACGGATTTATCGCAGACGGCCACTATCGGACCGGATGGGTTTATCTCTCTTCCGCTACTGGGCGACGTCCACGTCTCGGGTATGACTGCCAATCAGCTGGCTCAAGATCTCAAGTCAAAGCTCGCTAGCTATGTAGTAAATTCCCAGGTTACGGTCAGCGTGGTGGATATCCGCAGCAGACAGGTCTATTTGACAGGCCAGGTCGGGAAACCTGGAGGATATCCACTTATAGCGCCGATCACGGTGTTGCAGTTGATCGCCCAGGCAGGCGGGTTAAATACTTTTGCCAATCGGAAGGAGATCGTGATCCTTCGTAACGTTGGCGGTAATGTTCAGCGACTGAAGTTCAATTACAACAACGCCGTTCACGGTGATCCGAAGCAGAGTATCAGTCTTCAGCCGGGCGATACGGTCATTGTTCCATAGTGAAGAGAATGAAGAGATATGGCAATCTTCGTTGTGCTGCTGCCGTATTTGCAGGGCTATGTTCTGGAGCATTGTTGGCCCAGAGTCCGGGCGAACGGGTGGACAGTAGCAGCGCAGATACGCCTCAGTCTACGGTATCGAATGTTGACGATACTACGGGGGCGTCGCGCGAAGTAAGTTCCCAGGAGCCGCAGTATGCTGCTGCCCTGAATGGAACTGGGTTGATCTCGATGGAGGATGTCGGCAAGCGCGTGTTGCTATCCACTACAGTTGGCGGAGGGTGGGACAGTAATCCCAGCAATGCGACGGATGGCGGATCTTCCGGCTTATATAGCGTGAGTCCATATATCGGATTTCGGGGTGCTTCCCCGAAGACACAATATATAGTGCAGTATCAGCCGACCATGCTGGGATATATGTCCAATCTCTATACGAGACAGACCCTGCACCGCACATCGGCTTCGTTCATTGGCAATCCGAGCGAGCGATGGAAGTGGGGATTGAATGTGTCGGGCAGCTATGGGCCGAATGGGACACGACTTCTTGCGTCGCAGCAGACGGTGGCTGTGGGCGAGGTTCCAGGAACGGGATCAGGTTCCGCGTCCTATCTGTCGAATGCGGGAAACATTACTTACGTCGTGGGGTCTATCGACCTGAGCTATAGAAAGTCGGAGAGAGATACTCTCGTTTTGAGCGGATCGAATTCCTTCAGCAGCATCAGCGGCTTCAACCAGCAGGGAAGCGTTGCAGGGGGGAAACTTAGTTATATCCGGGACCTTTCGCCGGCACTGAGCTTCACAAGTTACGGTCAGGCTTCACATTTCTATGGGGATTTAGATTGCGAAAGTTTTGGAGTGGGAGGCGGGATGAGGTGGCAGCCAAAAGAAAGGACGTTTCTTTCAGTAAGTGGTGGGCCACAGATCAGCACGCATACCTGTAGCGGTCAGCAACTGGGATTCACCTATAGCGCTGCTTTCAGCGCGAGGGTATCGCGAAAGTCGCAATTCTATCTTTTGTCGGATTATCTGCCGACGGTGTCTTATCTAGGGCCCGGCTTATGGCAGCGTAGTGCTTCCGGAGGGTATCAGTACCAGGTTACCCGGATTGGAGTGCTGGGAGCGGATGTGGGGTATGTCGGCAGTGACACCCTTACTGCCGTCAGCTCTTATCGAGGGACATTCTGGGGAGCTAACTATGGCTTTCGACTGCACCACGGAATCGCAGTGTCGTACAGCTATCGGGGATATATAACCGACACCGGGGAAACTAGCTATAAGCGGAACCTTGCACAATTTTCGATCACCTGGACGCATAATGCGGGTCAGGTATTTCAACAGTCAAGTTATTGAGGGGTCATGATCTCAGAAGAGGAAGCGGATTCGTCCCGATCATCGCTAACCGTCAAGCAATGCAGTGCAGCAGTGCGGCGGCATATCCACCTGGTGGTTGCATCCGGTCTCGGCATCCTGACTGTGGGAGTCGTAGGGACATCTCTGTTACCTAATATCTACCGCGCTACGACGACCATTCTTGTCGATCCACAGAAGATTCCGGAGAAGTACGTTTCATCGACGATTACGAGCGACCCCAATGCGCGGATGAATACCCTCGCGCAACAGGTCCTGAGTGCGAGCCGCCTGCAAGAGATCATTGAGAAAAATAATCTCTATCCAGAGATGCGAAAGAAATCTTCAAGGGAAGAAGTCCTTGACTATATGCGCTCGAAGACGAAGGTCGATATCAAGCCAAGTCCAGAGCCTGAGCAAGGATTGAGCAGTTTCACCATTACCTATGACAGCACGGACCGCGACCAGGTGGCTCCCATAACGAATCAGCTGGCATCGAGTTTTATTGCGTGGAATCTGAAGGCTCGTCAACAACAGGCCCTAGGAACTACACAATTTCTCTCAAGTGAGCTGGAAGAAGCCAAGAAAAGCCTCGAAGAACAGGAAGGTGCGCTCCAGGCTTACCGCATGCAGCACGCCGGTGCGACGCCCGATGCGCTGACGGGCAATCTGCAGGCACTCTCGCGCCTGCAGGCTGAGAGCGAATCGAATGCAGACGCCATCAGCAGGCTCGATCAGGAACGAATCCTGCTGACTCAGGTGAGGTCTACGGATCCTCGTGAAGCTCCCCTAACCGATCGCGATCGGCTTTTGCAGGAGAAGCGGCGGCTAGAGACGGAGCGCTGGAATCTGAAGCGGCAGTTCACCGATACGTATCCAGACGTGATTGCGGTTACGGAGCAGCTGAAGGATGTGAATGCTCGTCTCGCTACGATGCCTGAGTCTGCTACGAACCCCGTCGAGCAGGTTGATTCCAATGCAAGAGTACGTCTTGGCTTAATTGAAAAAGATCTGCAGCGCCATCGCGAGTTGCAGGCCAACCTACAGCGACAGACACAGTCGTTTCAAGGAAAGGTTGACTCCGTGCCTGTTCTTGAAACGCGTCTCGCAGAACTCTCGCGTAATTACGAAGTTTCGCGACAGAACTATCAATCTCTCCTCGACAAAACACTCTCCGCAGGCATGTCGGAAGAACTAGAGCGAAAACAGCAGGCAGAACGATTCACGATTCTCGATCCGGCGAAGACTCCGGAAAAGCCGATTAAGCCGAAGAGAATCCCATTCTTCGCTGGCGCTATTCTTGCGGCCTTGCTATTTCCTATAGGCATTACGATCGCAATAGAAGCCCTTAGTGGTGCAATCAAGAGTGAAGCTCAACTAAAGGAAATGCTGCCGCCTAAAGTTCTTCTACTCGGAACGATCCCTCCCATTGCGAATCAGATGGACCTTCGCCGAGCGAGGCTGATGGCGGCTCAGACATGTCTTTTGCTAGTGATTGCGGTTACTGCACTCGCAATTTTTCTTTTCAAGGTCAGGCCAATCCTATGAGTGCGATTCTTGGATTAAACATCTCAAGTACTGCGCGTCCTGTCGCGACCACAGCCCGGCAATTTTCTTCTTCCGAGAAACGGATTGTAATACATCCCAACCGCAATTCACGCCTCGTATTCTTGACAGAACCTGCAGGACTAGCTGTTGAGCGATACAGGCTGCTTCGACGGCGTCTATGCACGCTTTATCCTCACGGCGGCGTCGTATTGATCACAAGTCCGAACCCGGGCGAAGGGAAGACGTTAACCTCAGTCAATCTCGCCTGGGCCTTTGCAGAAGCGGGTCACGCTGCTTGCCTTGTCGATCTTGACTTCAGAGCTCCCGGTGTCTCGCGAGCGTTGAACTGCATATTCGAAGAGGGCGGAGTGAAGGAGGTGCTCGAGGGTAAGGCAGAAGTTAATGAGTTGATCCGCCGGGTTAGCGAGACTTCTTTTCATGTCTTGGGAATCAAAGAGCGCATGACTTCGCCCGGACACCTTCTCTACTCCCAGGCACTGGCCTCCATGATGGCTAATCTTCGCGCAAGGTTTCAGTGGGTTGTACTGGATTTCGCTCCAGTGATCCCTATGGCGGACGTCTCGGAGGTGATCGCTCACGTCAATGGGGCCATTCTGGTTGTTCGAAATGGAAAGACCGAGAAGGATATGCTTGCACCTGCTATTGAAGCAATAGGACCCAAGCTTTGGGGCGTGGTTGCGAATGATTGCCCGATCAATGGCAGTGCCTACTACGGAAACTACGGAAAATCGCCAAGATTAGGCCAAAGTAAGTGACTATTGCCCTAGGGGCCTACGACGGGGGGCGGTCTTTTTAATATTGAAGACCGAGGACCCATTCTGCATTTTGCAAAGAATGATCGTTGCCGAGACTCTCTTCGTAGGGCGAAGCTGTGAGCTTGTGCATATTGTTTGCAAACATTTGTTAGTTTTCCGTCAAACCACTTTTTTCAAGCTGTTACAGCGAACCAGTCCGAGCCCATAATTCATTTGAGTGAGAGGACAATGCTTCTCCACCGCCCAGATGAAAGCTCGACTTTCTTCCAGTTTGTACTGTTTGTAATCCAGTACGGGTAATACAAGGTCGGGGAATACCACTTGTGGGATAAAGCGGTCTTCGTGTTCGCATAAAGTGTCCAAAAGTGTCATTGGTGAAGTAGCGAAAATGTTTAAAGGCAGCTGGCATTTCAATTGCTTAACTCACAAGTAGTCTATCCGACGTTTGATAAGTAATTTTGCCTATCCACCTTTGGCTTTGATGGTTTTGTCAATTGCCTTGGAAGTAGATGTTCAGTTGAAACCCATTGTCGAGATATAACTGCTCTCTATGCAAGTACGGCCACAGTTTACAAGACATAGTGCTTCAGTCAGTTCGCACTTCAAGGACTTCTAGATGGCTATTCATAAATCGGCTCTTTTCACGGGGACAAACGATTCTTCATATGAAAAGATTCCGGACAGCGCCTTCGATTCCCTTCTGGATGTTGCCGTCATACCGGAAGCGGCCTTCGTACGCATGCTTCGGCTTGAGCGGCGTAGGACAGAGCGCTCCGGTAGGCAGTTCATGCTTGTTCTCATAAGTTATGAGAATTTTCACGCTAATGCTAATGTGGAGTGCATTTTGCTTGATCATGTCGTTGCTGCGGTATCAAGCGTAACACGTGAAACCGATATTCTTGGCTGGTATCAGCATGGTACGATACTGGGGATCTTGATGACAGAGCTCGGTCAAGCCAGCACTATGACGGTCAACACGATTACGAAAAAAATTTCGATGGCAGTCCAACAGACAGTTTCGCCAGAGAAATTTCGTAACCTGTCGTTCCAGTTTCGCCTCTTTCCACAAGAAATAGAAAAATCTTCTGGCAGCAACGACAACCATATTCATTACCCCGATCTCTCACGACGACACCGGTCGAAACATTCTTCCGGGCACCTTCTCAAGAGAGCTTTTGATATCGCTGGCAGCCTCCTCGCATTGACTGCGTTCATGCCCCTCTTTCTGATCATTGCTATACTTGTGAAGCTGACCTCGCGCGGCCCCGTACTGTTCTGCCAGAGGAGAGTCGGTCGTTACGGCAAAGAGTTCAATTTCTATAAGTTCCGCACGATGTATACGGGGAACGATCCGCAGATCCATCAGGAGTATGTCGCGAAGCTGATAGCTGGAAATCTCGACGAATCAAACGGAGTCTACAAGATAGTCAACGATCCCAGAATTACACCTTTAGGTAGATTTCTCCGAAAGAGCAGCCTTGATGAGCTTCCACAATTCGTAAACATACTGAAGAACGACATGTCTCTTGTCGGGCCACGTCCACCATTACCGTATGAGTTTGAACGGTATCAAACCTGGCACAAACGCCGGGTGCTCGAATTGAAACCTGGATTGACAGGGTTGTGGCAGGTTGAAGGTAGATCACGTACGACGTTCGATGAGATGGTCCGCATGGATATTAAATATGCAATTGAGCGATCCTTGTGGATTGACGTGAAAATTCTTCTGCAAACTCCCTCTGCAATGTTTTCTGGCCGCGGAGCCTGCTGACTCATCTGTCACGTAATTAGGCTTGGATCCAAATTTATGGCTACTATCCCATGCTCCAATTCGATAGATGAAACCTCACAGGGAGCCACAGTACACGATACGGAAGTAATACCGAAGAAGAGCACTCACGGACAGATTCTGAAGTCATCTGCACTCGTGGGAGGATCTTCGCTATTGAATATCGGAGTTGGAATTGTTCGTACGAAGGCCATGGCAATGCTTCTTGGCCCGGCAGGATTTGGTCTATTCGGTCTTTATAACTCGGTTGCGAACATAACCCAGACATTAGCCGGTATGGGAGTGAACAGCAGCGGGGTTCGTCAGATCGCAGATGCCGCGAGTTCGGGAGATGAGGAGCGCGTCGCGCGAACTACAGTAGTATTGCGGCTCGTCTCCATCTTCCTGGGGGTCCTGGGCGCCGCTTTCCTCATTGTATTTTCCGCGCAGGTTTCTGCGGTTACGTTTGGCAGTCGTCAAAACGCTTCGGAAATATCGCTTCTTTCTATTGTCGTATTTCTCATGCTCATTTCTGTCGGCCAGAGTGCCCTTATTCAGGGGACAAGAAGAATCGCCGACTTAGCGAGAATGAACACGTTTGGCGCAATCTCGGCCACTTTATTTAGTATTCCATTGGTCTATTTCTTCCATGAAAAAGGAGTCGTGCCTGCACTCGTTGCGGTAGCTGCAATGACATTGCTGTCGTCATGGTGGTACAGCCGAAAAATACAGATCAAATCGCTTAATTTGAATATCCCAGCTATGTGGCAAGAGATAAGTGTTCTGCTCAAGCTGGGATTTGCCTTCATGTCAAGTGGTCTGATGACCATGGGGGTTGCATATGTCGTTCGTCTAACGGTTCTGCGCAAGGTTGGTTTTGAAGCGACTGGTTTATACCAATCGGCTTGGACGCTCGGTGGCTTGTACGTTGGATTTATCCTGCAGGCAATGGGAGCTGACTTCTACCCACGACTAACTGCGGCCGCTAATGACGACAACGAATGTAACAGACTTGTTAACGAACAGACGGAGATAGGCGTTCTTCTGGCGGGTCCTGGAGTATTGGCTACTCTCACGTTTGCACCGCTAGTTCTTGGGATCTTTTATAGCGCTAGGTTCATTGAGGCTGTTTCGATTCTTCGTTGGCTAACCCTTGGAACGGTTCTGCAAGTCATAACCTGGCCGATCGGATTCATTGTCATAGCAAAGGCCAAGCAAAAACTATTTTTCTTGTGCGAAACGGCATGGGCTGGAATCAGCTTGATTCTCGCATGGATGTGCGTGAGTACCTTCGGATTGACGGGCGCGGGGATTGCCTTTTTCGGATCATATATATTTCACGGCGTCATGATGTATATCGTGGTTCGTCGTCTTACTGGTTTCGGCTGGTCAACCGAAAACAGACGCATCCTATTACTTTATCTCCCTCTGATATCTATCGTTTTCGGCTGCTTTTATTGGTTGCCCTTCATTCCAGCGCTGTGCATAGGCTCTACAGCGGTGATTCTTAGCAGCATCTATTCTATTCGGGCATTGATGAACCTAGTGTCATTGGACAAGATTCACCCCTTTCTTCGTCGCATTACAGACCTTATTAGCTCCGTCATGCCAGGAGCAAAAAAAAGTGAAAGCTAATATAAGCAGCTTTTGGAGATACGAGTTCTTTACTCGTGCTCAATTTCCAGCAAGGTAAATCGGCTATGCATTCTCTTGATCTTTCTATCGTGATTGTGAACTGGAATTCAAAGCAATTTATTGAACAGTGCCTCACGAGTATTCGGACAAACGTCAAGTTCGCACGTTATGAAATTATCGTTATAGATAATGCTTCATATGATGGCTGTAGGGAGATGCTCGAGAACAAATTTCCTGATGTTATGTTCATTCAGAGTGCTGAAAACCTGGGTTTTGCACGAGCCAATAATCTAGCTTACGGTCAGAGCCGGGGGCAGAACATGTTGTTTCTTAATCCAGATACTGAAATACAGGGATCTGCGATTCAAATACTTCTGGATGCACTTAAATCGATTCCCGATGCAGGTATGGTTGGAGCTAAATTATTAAACTCTGACAGGACATTGCAAACTACCTGCATTACCGCTCTCCCCTCAATACTCAATCAAGCCCTGGCGTCCAATTATCTTCGCCGGCGCTTTCCTAATTGGAATCTCTGGGGTATGCGTCCGCTGTACATGAAGAAACAGGATGTGACCGCTGTAGAGGCTATCTCTGGTGCGTGCATGATGGCCAAACGAGACCTCTTAGAACGGATCGGTTGTTTTACATCCGACTATTTTATGTACTCAGAAGACATGGATCTCTGCGCCAAAATTACTCAAACAGGGACCAAGATCTACTACGTCCCGGAAGCTGTAATCGTGCATCATGGCGGGGGCAGTTCCTCCCATTCGGAAAGCAATTTTAGTTCCGTGATGCAGCGTGAATCACTCACTAAGTTTTTCCAGTTACACCGCGGCCGGACATATTCCTTGATGTATAGAGCGAGCACTGCCGTTGTCTCAATCTGCAGAATGGCTTTGATCATTGGGGCCTTCCCATTGACGGTTTGCGTCAAGGGCTACAAATTCTGGTTCAATAGAACTAGTAAGTGGTCCGCAATTCTTTGCTGGTCTCTTAACATAAGTCGATGGTAAAACAGTTAGCTCTTGTCGAGCGGAGAGGCAAATCTAGCAGATGCTCATTATCGTCTTCCTCCAATCGGTAATAGTGGTCGCTTTGATTGTCTCCGGGAAGCGGCGGCTTGAGAATGCCCTACCCCTCTTTTGCTTCATCTTGACGCTTATGCCTCTGGAGGCGAAGCTTGTTATTCCGGGCCTCTTTGATCTCAATATTATGAGGGTGTCTCTGCTCACATTGTTGGGGCTGTTTTTAGTCAAGAGAAAAAAATCTCCCCGAGAGAAGTTGCCACTAATAAAGTTGATGTATATGCATGTTGCGTGGGCATTGTGTTCCACAGTATATTCCTTGTCTTTTGCAACCAGCATTAAGCAATTACTAGCGCAACTTATTGAGTTTTATCTAATGTATTATTTGCTCGTCCGGACAATCACAAATATAGAGACGATTCATAAAATGCTTTACGCGATGGCTATGGCAATAGGCATTTGTTGTATATTGTCGCTTTTTGAGGTTTATGCATCATGGAGCATTTTGAGAATATTTCCAACGAGTAATTGGATCACCTATAACGGCGGTCTAGACCCGTTGTACTCCGAACTGGGCAGGGGACTGAGAGTTAGATCAACGTTTCCCCACCCCATTCTGTTCGGCGATGCTCTTGCTATCAGCATCATCTTGAGTTTATATCTGCTGGGATACTGGGCTAAGGGCAATCGCCGGTTGTTTTTGTGGGTAAGCCTAATGCTCATGTTCTGGGCGATCTACAAGACCCAAAGCAGAGGACCTTGGCTTGCCACTATCATCTGTTCCTTTCTTCTGTTTTTGATGGTCAAAAAGGAAATAAGAAAGTACCTGATCACAGCTGCTGTTATGGCTCTTGTGGTTTTACTTGCGCGACCCGGAGTGTGGCAATCCATCGACGCTTTATATCAAGCGAGCACTGATCCGAACCAACCCGTGGGCACATCCTACCTTTATCGTCATGCTTTAGCAGACTCCATTGTGAGTGCGGTTCAAAAAGAGCCTGGACGCTTGCTCTTAGGATACGGGTTGGGCACATTTCGTGTGCTAGGGCTCGAGGTTAACTTCTTAGGTGTGACGAAGCGATGGTATACCTGCGACAACAACTGGGCAGCATTTCTCTATGAGACCGGCTATGTTGGGCTCATTCTTATAGGAATATTGCTGTTTTGGCCTCTCATACTTGCCTTCAGGAATTATTGGAAGTTGCCTAAACCAGAAAGCACGCTTAGCGGTGTGCTCTTTATATCAATTGCGGGATTTTATTTTCTTATGCTGAGTGTTGCGGCCTACAGCTGGGGACAGCAGGGCTATATGAACTGGATTCTGATTTCCATGTCTATAAGCCTTCCGGCGATTGCGCGAAGGAGACGGAGGGCCATAAAGGAGAGCAGAAAACAGAACGGAAGTGGGCAAGGGTTCGACTGCCATCCGCATCTGGCTCATGGTCCTGAAGGCCTGGCAGATGATCAGCTAACCCAGACTGCTTTATTGACTAGCCATTGACACGCACGTCCACGTCAGGAAGCTTTATGGTTGGCAAGCGAATGCCTAAAAATTGAATCTACCGTTTTGCCCGCGTGATCCCATGTTGTACCGTGAACACTCGCCGCCGCGGCCTGAGAGAGGGAATCGAAGGCCTGATTCGTGACGAGCGCTTCCAATTCGTCTGCCAAGGCTCGGGGATAGGGAGACGCATATCGCACAAAAGAATTATCAAGAACAATTCGATTTTGGACAGCATCGTTGACAACGGGTATGCAGCCAGCTGCTAACATCTCGTGAGGAACAAGCGACACATTTGTAAGTGACAAGGACAAGCCTGCATAACACTGGTTATAAATTTCGTTAAGCTTGGCAGGTGAGATGTGTCCGTGATCGATGAAGCGGAACGGTAGTTTCCCCATCTTGTCACCGTAGAAGTGTAGGTCAATATCAGGCCGGCGAGCGGCGAAGATCTCCATTGCCAGAAGTCCCAGCTCAAAGCCACGACGCGTTGCTTCAGGTCGTGCGTAAAATACAAGGCCTGAGCGGATTGAATTCCCAGAGCGGCAATATGTGGATGTATCGCAACCGAAATCGAAGGAGTCAGCCGACATTCCGAATTCAGCATTCAGCTTTTGCGCGAGCCATTTTCCAGCTGTAATCGCGTGGAAACCCATACGGTACGTATTTTCGGCCATGAGGCTGATCGCGCCAACAGAATGAAAGTATGGCTCATAATCCTGCACAAAGTAAAAGCGTTTTCCCCGGCACCGAGAGTTAAAAACAGGATAGGCAGTAGCCCAGGCCGTGGCGATAACCGCATGCGCATCTTCCATCTCTCGTTCCATTTTCCCCACGTATCCGTGAAAATCATAGAAGTTGCGGATGATCGATTCGTAGTATTGATGATCTGCTTCATATACGTTGTAAAAATAAACCCGGTTTATGTAGCCATG
Source organism: Edaphobacter modestus (assembly GCF_004217555.1). GTDB lineage: Bacteria > Acidobacteriota > Terriglobia > Terriglobales > Acidobacteriaceae > Edaphobacter > Edaphobacter modestus. The sequence continues at coordinate 1,564,991 of NZ_SHKW01000001.1, read as the reverse complement.
AGCCTCAAGATAACGAATGATGCGAAAGATCGTTGTATGTCCGCCGGAGCCCGGGCCGGGTGGAACCATAACCCAATTGAGGTGTAATGGCTTTCCAGGCAAGATATCGGGGATTAAAAACTGAACAGGATGAGATAAATCTGCAGCCAATACCTGATCGCGCCCAACCGGTAGGGGAACATTCTTTGGCCTAATATGCTCTGCGGCGGTCGTCCGTATAAGATCGAGGATCGTGCGCGCCTCTTTCCTGGAGAGAAACTTTCGGAGTTGCCGGTACCGCCGGCCAAATTGATTGGAAACTTGTTGGAGATTCATATTCCATGTTGCAGCATGCGCTTTTTCTTTAGTCTACGGTTTAGCCATCGAATTGAAGCTGGGATGATAAAGATCTGGGTGCGATTGCAAAAAGTGGCTCCGAGACGTCGACGCCTTTTGAGTGCAGCGTACTCGGGCAACAATTGAGCATCAGAACAAGTGTCTATAGCGAATTGGACAAGCTCCTCGGTACGAGCAGACTCTATGTGGTTGTGATCATAGGCTCGGCACGCATCCCACAATGCTTCACGTGCCAGTGCGCGATTCACGGTTTGGTGCCGATTGGGATTGCTAGCAAATGATGGATGATGTTCGAAAAATAGATCGAAGGCAGCCTTGCGATGGACTAGATCCACCAAGCTACTTTTGTACTTCGTGCGCTGCATACTTGAGGAATGTACGCGATAATAAGCTTGTACATTACGCACGTATGCGATGTTCGATACGGCAGCAATTCGCATCCACATCTCCAGATCGCCGCTATGTGGCAGTTCTGGTCGGTATCCACCGACCAGTTTTTGAATCCTGCCTCTTACGACCACCTCTGGTGAGGTGATGACATTGTAGCCAGCGTGTAAACGTTTCTCGATCCAAGTAGCTCCCAGGAATCGATCGAAGCCGGTAGCAGTTTCGATCGATTCAGGGAGTTCGTGTTGGTGCTGGAAGTGAAGCGTACGTCCGTACACCATCCCCACGGACTTGTCCGCCTGCATGATACGAATCGCCCGTTCTAAGGCGCCAGGCGCCAACATGTCGTCGGCTGAAAGTAGGACAACATAGTCCGCAGTTGACCATCCGAGCAGCCCTTCGTTGTAGGTTGCAATATGTCCTTTGTTGACATCATGCCGCCGGAACTCTACGGTATGATGGCGACTTGCGAGTTTTTGTCCAACGTCTGGGGTATTGTCTGGGGATGCGTCGTCGATAACGAGAACGCGAACGCTGACGTTCTGTTGAGCCAGCACACTTTCTACGCATGGGGTTAAAAAGTGGCCATAGTTATAACAAGGGATAACCACGTCGACAGTAGGTAAAGCCGGCAAACCCTTGACAGCCGCATCTATTTCTGTCACAAAGTCTCTGACGTTTGATGACCTCGCCAAAATTATCTCCGTTACTCAGTTTGTTCTGGACAGGGCGGTACATCACACCACGCATTTCTTCCTGCAACTTTGATGCCATTCTTTCCTGTTTGTTTCTTCGCACACGCTGCAGTTCAATCATAACGACGCTGAGCATCGGCGCTCTGATTATAAGCGCCAGTGCTCAGAGCAATTCGGTTGAATTCGATTTATCATGGGTAAAGATATTCTTCGAACCAGCTTAAGGGACCACAACTCCTTTTAGATTGGTTGGTGGAGCTGGCACCGACGTATTTCCTGAATACTGGAAAGCTCCTCTATTCCAAACGCCATCGGGCCCAGGACGAGCGTTCCCCATGAAATCCACATTGTACGGAGCAGTTAGCGCTTGGCCACCTGTCCAGTTAGCATTCTGGCTAGTCAGAGTGAAGACGACATTTGGCCAGTCAGTAAAAGGATTGGGCGCTCCGGTTGGTATGATGATATCTGTTGAGTTGGTACCAGATTTGGGAGTTCCGGAGTTTAAGTAGGTGTTGTTACCTTCCGTCAACGATCCGCCGCAGAGTTGGAAATCTATTCTGTCTGATGGAGTGATCCCATAGAATAAATTGTTTTGCCAGATAAATGTATTGGGGTTTCCATCACAATGCGTTCCTAATGCTCCGGCATAATCAGCAGTGTAGTTGATAACATCATTTCCTATGAACGCCCAGTTTGTACACCTATTACCCGGATTGATGCAAGAAAAGATCCCATTTGAAGTGCCAGGACGCGTACTTCCAGAAGGACGCCAAATCACATTGTTGTAAATTGCGAAGTTGCTTGCTTGGCATCCTGTTAGGCAGACCCAAATTCCAGTGCCTTGAATGTCTTGAATCACATTGCTATGGAAGTCAACATTTGAGACATTTACCTCGCTGTACCATAGCTGGCCGTGACATGTCGACGAAGACTTATTTTGTTTAATGTAGCTGTTCTGAACAATAAAAGAAGTCGTCCATGGAATTTTGAAAAAGTCGCAACCAGAATCGTGAAAATAGACGTGATCAACTAAGAAGTCATCGCACGCCCCACGGCAACGTATCGCCTCTTCGGACTGTGAACCATTATTGGCGTCACCGCCACCCTGGATCTCTACATATTTGATAGTCCATGATGGTGAGCGATGTTGCCCATCATTGTTATTCCGGCCAATATCAAAGTCACTATCCTGTCCGATCCTTGCAGTAATTTTTAAGCCGCAATCGGAAGGGGTGGTCTGCGTTGTGGGGGATATTCCGCAACCGGGAATCGTTGATTTTCCATTTCCATCAAGTGTGAGATAGCCCGGCTGTGGAGTGTTACCGCTACCGAAGAATTCGCCCCAGTTGGCTTGTCCAGCACCCATTGTGCCTTGATTCCAGCCCGCTGATATATCGTTCGAACAACCGTCCGAAGATCTTCCGTAGTCGTAAGCCTGGGCTTTTTTTATCGTAATGCGTGTTGTATTCAAATTTGCCGTGCTAAAGGTGTAATTCCCGTAGTCGCCGTCAGCAAGATAATAAACGTCGCCGCGGGTTAGAGTTGACGGAAGGCTTTTCATACGATTGGACCAGTTCGATCCTGATCCATCCCCAGTCGAAGTTACACCGACGGCATGGCAAGCACCTAAACTAGGTATTACAGTTGCAATCCAAGAAACTATCAAGGCCGTAATGACTCGTTTTTGCATGATTTGATCTCCGGCGGCTGATCTTCTTGCAGAGGGAACGGGAAGTAGAGACCGTCTGCTTTTGAATTATCTCAGATGAGACATAGCCATTCCTAAACCATTGGCAGAACCCAAGGATGATAAATATGATGACAAATACAAAACCGTCAATGTCAATGACCTAACAAGAGTCTAATCCTAGCAACCCGATGTTAGACGGTAACTTAGACTGTTATTACTGATCGTTGCATAAGCGATCCTCGCGCGATCGGCGCCGTCACCCTCTATATGCCATTGCTCACCTTTCCCTACAAGGCGCATTTTGGCTCGCTGTCTCCACCAAGTATTAACTTCTCCGGGTGGTGCAATCCATAAACCCGCATTGCTGCGGATCTCGGATAAGTGAGCGAGTAGTTGAAGATACGCATCTCGGGATTTGGTCGTCTGAATGTAATCAGGGTGAACAATAAACGAGATTAGACCGTGCTGCTTCATGATCAAATCCATCTGCTCCCGCCACAAATCTAGAGAGTAAGTTTCCAAAACATTAAAAAGAGTGTGGTCCTGCGTCATTGTCACGGGGATTTCGAGGATGTCTCCAACGAAATAGGGCATGACGGTGCAACAGCCTCCACGTTGTGGATCTAAATGCGCCACATTTGGTACCGACATGTCGTAAGAGAATCGAAATTCGCTATACCATTCCTGATTCCGATAGAGGGCTCCGGAGCGAAAACCTTTGCTCTCAAATTGGTCAATGAAGGCATTGATTTTGAGTGCGGCTTGCCTGAATCTGTCATGATTATCATAAAGATGGCCATCATGTTTGAGGTCATGAACGTTGACCTCGAATCCTCTTGTCTTAATTGACGCCAGTATTTCTGGAGTCACAACATACCGGGCGTCGGGAATGAGCTGAAACGAACTTTTGATTGAGAAGGAATCATTGATATCCATCAATTGCGAAGTAAAAGCCAGGCCGGTAGCAGACTCAACGTCGTGCGTCATGATCGCGCAGCTTGATCGTGCCTCTGGCCAGAACCAGATGAACGGAATTTCGATGCCTCCCTGAGACTGTATTGCCAAATGCATGAGTCTTTCGAACATCTGGTCGATACTTCGATCTACGGGCCAGCGGGGAAAAGGCCTTTTCCTCCAATCTCTTAGCCAGATGCGTTGCAGATGGCGTCGAAAGGCAACCGGAAATGCAGGGCGTAAAGCGTAATACACCTCGCGAATGACATTCTTCCAAAAAGAGCTATCAACTGTCTTTTCGTACCGTTCAAACCTGAGGTTATCGGCGACCTCCGTTGGGCTAAACGGAAGTCGGCAAATCTTTCCATCGATTTGGGTGGATGCAAAGGCATCTGAGAGCTGAGCCTCCAAACTGTCGGTTGCTAATGGCGACTTGCCGTAACAGATCGCGTCCGGTCCAAATTTGAAATATCCCTCCTTCATGCTGGAAACCTGGTTCCAGAGGGGTTCAAGCTTGACAAGCGATTCAGGGCAGCGAAAATAATCAACAAATGCTTGATTCATGTATGGAAGGCTCTCAGGGGCTATCCCATGTGTCGGTAAAGTATATTGCCTACGCCAGCTAAGAGCGGGTCTGGTAATCGTGAAAGCGTATAGCGCATCAATGATGCGACACCGGTTTTTGAGAACGAGCTTTCGTTCTTGAGAGGCGAACCTCGGAAATATGTAATGTTTTTTGCTATGGCACCCAGATGTTCTTTGAAGGCAATGAGTCCGTCGTCTTCGTAATCTGAACGACCCAAATCAAATTCAGTCAAACCTGTCTCTTTCGCTTGTTGGATGACCTTCCAGAAAAGATAAGGAGTGCCACCCAGATTACTGAACGAAGAATCGGAGCAGCCATATTTGTAGACGATAGTGTCTCTATGGGTCAGGGTAAGAATACTGGCGATAGGCTTATCGTTTTTCGAAACCATGTGAATCTTCAACCGGTTGCCGAGAAAGTGCGCTAGATTGTTGAACCAAGATGCAGGAGGAGGAGGCAGTCGGTGCCGACGACGGGTAAGTAAAAAAAGGTAGCGAAAATTACGGAGCAGGCGTTCTGAGGACCCTCCCTCATAAAACAATTGCTCTTTCTCTGCGCGCTTGATCTTGCGCCGGATGCAACTCTCATGCATCCCACGGTAGAGGATAGCAATATCCTTACGAAGGTTTATCGATTGGAAACAAAAATGCTCGGTACCAGTTATGCTGGCGATACATGACAGCTTGTCACCTTCCAATGGTCTGAATTCTACGTATTTCATTCCTTTGGCATATGAATGCGACTGAAGGTGCTGAACAATCATGTTTATTGCATCTTGATCCGCCAATGGTTGACAGTGATCTGAAAATGGAAGAGAAACTAGCCGTTTTCCTGTCAATGAGCTTTTTATTTTGCAGAACACAATTGCATTATTTAGCTCCGGACCTTTTGATGTTGTAAGTGCAATTGGCTGGTAGCCATATGTGTGATGTAAGCTAGTCAGCCAATCCTTTGTATGGAATATTGTCGAGTCCGCATGTTGAATGACAAACTCGGACCATCTTGGATCGGTCAATGGATCTAACTCATACACCGCCACAATATGCTCCTTTATTGAATAGAACGGATTATACCAACGCAAGATCAAGAAGGTTCGAACAATTTATTATTCACCGATGTTAAAAGACTCAATACTACTGTCGATAGATAAACGTCCTAACCTTATTCATCTGCTCTTTTCGGAGAAAGTCGACAATTTCGGGAGGTACTAAGGGCAGCTCGGAGTTGAAGTAAGAAGAAAAAAAACCTGCTAGTCGCGCGATCGTCCCGACGCAGGCGGGGTGTTCGGGAAACCGTCGGGCGCACTTTACTAACTCAAACGCCGGATGACTTCCAACAGAAAAGTCCATTTTGCCTTCACGAAAACGGTGTCGCAGCAGGGAATCTGCTCCCCCCGTTACTCTGTGGTGCATTACTTTCAATTCGGGAAGGGCTCTGACATGCCATCCCTTACTGCGTGCGCGTATCTCTGCGTACCAATCTTCACCCCCATACTCCAACGCGATATAGCCTCCGATTTCGGAATAGCATTGTCTTCGCACCAGCTGCGCAGCATGAGCAACTGAGCTAATGCTATTGGACACTCGTGGACGAAAGGATGCTCCCCGCTTTTCATAGATAAGACCGCCGGCGATTCCAAGAGAAGGATTCAGTTGGAAACAACTGAGGAGACGTTCGAAGTACTCGTTATCAAAAGAAACGTCGGCATCGAGATTTCCCACATAATCGTGATCGCAGCTCAATATCTCATTGGACGCGGCCATCAATGCGTTGACCTTCGCGATCGTTCCCCGGTCACTATTTTTGTTAAGGCGGATGAGTCGCATGAAGCTATGTTTTGCGCAGTACTCCTTGACAATATTGTCCGTGTCATCTGTCGAGCGATCGCTGACGATGACCCATAGAGATGGGAGAGCAGTCTGCGCCAGAACAGTTTCTATGGTCGCACCAATAAGCTTAGCCTCATTGTGCGCGGCCGTCATAAGTACGTAGCGTTCCATATGTCGTTATAGGACCAAAGCGATCTGGAGATCTGGATTGATAAGTGAGTCAATGAGTTGGAGATACTCATGCTTGCGAGCGTCCCAAGTGTTGTCCTCTAGGTATCGTTTCGCATTCTCCGCCAACGATCGGCGCAGCTCGGGATTGTTCTTGAGGCGTAAGATCTGTTCCGCCAGCTGAAATTCGTCGTCGTTATCGTAGTATTGAATAATCGAGTCGTTATAATAGTACGCGTGAATCTTAGTTTTGGATGCGATTACAGGTACACCTAGGGACATGAATTCGAGAATCTTCGTACTTAGCGCTTCATTACCAAAAGCCGAGTTGGATCGCTTAGGTTCGATAGCGAGGTCGGTATTTGCCATCACTTGAGCGATATCGCGACTAGGTAAGAAGTTATGGAAGAAAATTCTATCTGCCATGGCAAGTTCATCCACCATGGCGATTAGGGATGTTTTGGCTGAGCCCTCCCCGTAGATATGGAACTCTGCTTCTGGTATCCGATCCGAGATACTGGCAAAAGCACGGATGGCAACATCAAGACCTTGGTGCCAGTTTAGTGAGCCTGGATAGGTGAGAATGAATTTCTGATCGTTACCTCGTTTATTGATCTCCTGTTTCGTAAAGATACTGAGGTCCGGGCGATTGCGGACTACACTGCACTTTTCTGCGGAAGAAGAACGAGAAGCGAGACGGTGACGCCACAAATGATTCGCGATGATGACGTGATTCGCAAATGCGGCTGAACAGCGCTCAGAGAATACGAGTGCCTTGAAGAGCAGGGAGTTGTGGCTGATGTTGAACTTACTTGCATAGAACTCAGGTAGGAGATCGTGAATGTCGAGAACAATACATCCTCCTCTCAGCTTTGGATAGATTGCCGAGAAGACGAGGAAGTCGGGAACATTGTGGACGTGAATTACGTCGTAAGGATGTTCATTGTATTTTCGAAAAAGAAACAGTGCTGACCGGAGAGCGAAGCGCGTAATGCGGCTGACATAGCTGAGAATGCCCTTTTCGTTCAAAATGCGATCCTGAATTCTATACAGATTTACACCGTCGAGCTGTTCAAAATCCGGCAATCCAGGGTCCCGCTTAAGGGCAATCACATCAACAATATCTCCCCGCTCCGCGAGGGATGCAGCATACTGGAGGATTCGTGTGTCCGTTTCGTAGAAGGCATAAGCGAGCATGCAGATTCGTAGCTTCTGTCTCTGGAGCGATGGAACATGTGCGCTGATGGTGTGGTGGTCGTTCATCAGCTTACTTGACGGTATGGATGACATGTTTTCCTCGATCCATCCCCAAAGTAGAGGATGGAGTATTTAGGCAGGGCTTCGGCGTCATGACTCACGTACAGTCACTTCGAGATGTATAAGATCAACGCCGGCAATGCCTTAAAGTGACAAGGTGCCGGATTCCTCGATCATCAAGCTTGCAATTATTGTTCCAAGCCTGAAATGTGAGTAAATTCATGCGATTACATAGACAGCACTGGAATTGAGGCTCTGCCATTAAAGGAAGTGGAGGATCCCGGTTCGGACGTTTGTCACTATGTGCAATACCTTGCACGCTTTCGACAATTACCGTTTCCGGTTTGTTTTCGCCTTTACCGCTCTGATCCCGCACGTTCATCCAAAAGATTTGTTCAGCAGAGCCGGATTTCGAAAGCTCGAGACCTGACGAGCAACTGTCTTGCATACTTTTTACAATTTGTTGGTTACAAAATCGATTTCGGGGACTTCCGATTAACTTCAGAAGGACGGTTATTTATTCAGCGGAGGTTCAAGGGGATGGGGTGAATGGCTTTTTTGCGAGTCATACGAATACTCATTTTGATTGACGCTTGACCCTGCGGAGCGGCACTGCATTATCCGGAAGGTGCAAGGCATCTTCAAGAATCAATGACAGATAGGTACTAAAGATTCCGCGTGCGTATTGTTCTCCGATATGCCAATTTAGGTTTCAGTAAGTGTACGAGCGACCGCTTTCGGGGAATTAACAAAGGGGTAGGTTGAGTGTCTGACCCGCTCTTAGCCATGTCGCAGAAGTAACAGCCGAAGGTATTACTAGTTTGGACTTATAGATGCATCTACTCCGTTCAAGTCACAATCGGAGTGTGCGCCATCAAAACCGAGCCGACAAGTCGCCTCTCTCTTCCGCTAGCGTTTCGATCCCTTGTAGCTCCTAAATGTTCGTTCGGGATGATCTTGCTTGTGTTTCTTGCGGTTTCGGGTCAGATGAAGGGTCAATGCAACAATCCGGCGAATGCCATTGTCGCGGAAAATTGCTTGCCTGGAAGCTCAGATTCGGAATGGGATGTAAAAAATGGTTTCGAGGGAGATCACTCGATTCAGGGGTTTGCCACCGACATCAGTGTAAACCGTGGCAGCACCATTTATTTCAAAATCGACACGCCGGCGCCATCGTACACAATCGACATCTATCGTATGGGTTATTACGGCGGAATGGGGGCGCATAAGGTTACGAGCATCACCCCGTCTGCAACCTTACCTCAGACCCAACCGGCATGCAGGACAGATACGACCGTCGGTTTGATGGATTGTGGGAACTGGGCCGTATCTGCGTCTTGGCCGGTCCCGGCAACTGCTACATCGGGCGTCTATTTTGCTCACTTAATCCGTCGGGATACGGGTGGGGATAGTCATATCGTCTTTATTGTTCGCAACGACTCAAGTAATTCACCCATTTTGTTCCAGACCGCCGATGAAACATGGCAAGCCTATAACTACTATGGCCTAGGGAGCGTCTACAGCCAGGATACTCCGGTCTGGGACCTTGCAGGGCGCTCGCTCAAGGTGAGTTATAACCGCCCATTTTATACCAGGAATTTTAACCAGGAAAATGTCACGTTTGTCTTTGGTGCTGAATTCGCGATGATTCAGTGGTTAGAACAGAACGGCTACGACGTCACCTATTTCACAGGGGTTGATGCAGCTCGATATGGAACGCTGATTAAAAACCATAAAGTTTATATGGATGCGGGCCATGATGAATATTGGTCAGGACCCCATCGGGCTAATGTGCAAGCCGCTCGCGATGCCGGCGTAAATCTTGCCTTCATCGGCGGCAACCAGATGTTTTGGAAGACCCGTTTGGAAAATAGTATAGATGGCTCGAATACACCAAACCGAACACTCGTCTGCTACAAAGAGACTTTGGCGTTTGCAAAGATCGATCCATCCCCAACATGGACCGGTACCTGGAGGGATTCGAGTCTGAGTCCGCCAGCGGATGGTGGTTTGCCAGAGAATAGTCTGATGGGCAGCTTGTTTATGGTCAATGGTACGAGCCCTGATAACGATGGTAGTTTGCAAATTCAGGTTCCTGCCGCAGATGGAAAGATGCGGTTCTGGCGGAATTCGGCGGTTGCCGGCCTCTCGGCGAATCAAACATACACTCTTCCGCTGGGGACGCTTGGCTTTGAGTGGGATGAGGACGTAGATAATGGATTTCGTCCTGCTGGAGTGTTTCATCTATCTACAACTACGCATACATTGACATCGGATTACCTATTGGATGCAGGTGCGACATACGGTGCCGGAACTGCAACTCATCATATGACGCTGTACCGCGCCCCCAGTGGAGCGCTGGTTTTCAATGCAGGGACTATCCAATGGTCCTGGGCATTGAACAGTAATCACGATAATCCGTTTCAATTCGATGCACAGACGGATAGAAACGCACAGCAAGCAACTGTGAATCTGCTCGCAGACATGGGAGTACAGCCGGCGACGTTGCAGGCAGGCGTTATGCCTGCGACCGCATCTACCGACTCGGCTCCTCCAGCTTCGGCGATCACTTATCCCACAGAGAATATGAGCATCAATACCGGAACTGCGGTCACCGTTACGGGAAATGCGATTGATGCTGGCGGGGGTGCAGTTGGCGCAGTCGAGGTTTCCGGGGATGGTGGAGCCACTTGGCATCCGGCGACCGGGCGTTCAAGTTGGAGTTATGTCTGGATACCGTCGGCAACGGGCCCCGCCACTTTGATGAGCCGAGCAGTGGATGACAGCGCGAACCTGGAGACGGCCCACGGCATTAATCTCAATGTTTTGCCGCAAGTATGTCCTTGCCGTATCTGGACTTCCTCCGTTACACCCCAAACCATTGATAGTGGTGACGGCAACGCGGTCGAAGTAGGGTTGAAGTTCCGAGCAGATTCGAACGGCTCGGTTTTGGGTGTTCGTTTTTATAAAGCAACAACAAATACAGGCACACATGTAGGGCATATCTGGTCCAGTTCAGGCGCGCTACTCGGAACCGCGACCTTTGCAGGGGAAAGCAGTTCTGGTTGGCAGCAAGTTAATTTCTCAAGCCCTATACCTGTTACGGCCAATACCACCTATGTTGTCTCTTATTTGGCACCGTCTGGCCACTATTCCGTAAATTCCGGCTTTTTTGCCCAATCAGGAGTGAACAACCCCCCTCTTCACGCACTAGCGGATGGTGTAGATGGTTTGAATGGTGTTTATACGTATGGCGCGACCGGTGGATTCCCAACCTCGAGTTCCCAGTCGGGCAATTACTGGGTAGACGTGGTTTTTACCTCCTCCAACACCTACAATATCTCCGGAGCGATTAGCGGAGCCAGTGGTGCGGGAGCGACAGTGGCTTTGACGGGGGCGGCGACAGCTTCCACTACGGCGGATACGTCGGGTAACTATAGTCTTAACGGGCTGGTGAATGGAGCGTATTCGATAACTCCTAGCAAGCCGGGCGTAACCTTCAGCCCGGGGAACCTTCCAGTAACGATCAATAACACATCAGTGTCAGGCGCAAACTTCACTGCCACTGTAACCAATCCACAGACAATCTCCGGTACGATCACAGGGCCCGGAGGATCTGGCGCGACAGTAAATTTAGGCGGAGCTGCAACCGCGACAAGTACAGCGGATTCATCCGGGAACTATTCTTTTACCGGTCTTCCCGGTGGCAGCTATAGTGTTGAACCCTCGGCAGTAGGAATTATATTCACTCCTGGGGTGCGCTCCGTCGTCCTCTCAGGAGCTGGTGCTGCAGGTGTAAATTTCCAGGCCCAAACGTGCAACTGCATCTCTATTTGGCCAGCTTCCGCCACCCCAGCGATAGTGGATAGCAATGACGCCACTCCTGTCGAAGTTGGTGTCAAATTTGTCAGCACACTGCCGGGCGTAATCTACGGTTTGCGCTTTTATAAGGCAAGCGCAAACACCGGTACCCACGTCGGGCATCTCTGGTCTAGCACTGGAACTCAGCTTGCGAGTGCGACATTCACAGGAGAGACTGCATCTGGATGGCAGCAGATCATATTTTCGACGCCGATCTCGGTGACACCAAACGTTACATACGTCGCTTCATATTTTGCACCAAATGGACACTACTCAGCAGATACAAATTATTTTGCAAGCAACGGAGTGAACACCCCACCACTGCAGGCTTTGGCGAGCACCACGAACTCATCAAATGGGATCTATCTTTATTCTTCTAGTGGCGGCTTCCCAACAAACAGCTACGCTTCGAGCAATTATTGGGTCGATGTTCTTTTTGTGGCTGATCAATCGCATGCCGTGAGTGGAATCGTGACTGGTCCGGGAGGAGCGGGAGCAACCGTTACACTGACTAACGACTCTGGAACCATTACCACAACAGCAGATTCTTCAGGAAAGTACCTATTCAACGGTGTCACCGCGGGTTCGTATTCGGTAAGGCCGAGCAATACGAATGCCGCGTTTATCCCCGCAGTTCAAAATGTTCTTGTCAGCAGCGCCGATATAACCGGATTGAACTTTGTCGGATCGAGTCTCTGCCCGTGTGGCACGATTTGGCAGCCCTCTGCTTTGCCGGCCGTTATTGACTCAGGAGATGGATCTTCGGTCGAGACGGGGGTGAGATTCCAGGCCGACTATGACGGCTACATTCTCGGCGTCCGCTTTTATAAGGCTGCAGCGAATACGGGCAGCCATATTGGAAATCTCTGGTCGGCTGCTTCGGGGAGTTTACTTGCCACTGGTGGATTCACTGCCGAAAGCGGGACCGGATGGCAGCAGGTCATGTTTGCCAATCCAGTGCCTGTTTCCGCAAATACTCCTTATGTTGCATCCTATTTCAGTCCACAAGGACACTATTCCGCTACCAACCTCCTTTTTGCAAGCGCAGGTGTAGACAGTCCTCCACTCCATGCTTTGGTCAATACTGCAAGTGAGCCCAACGGGCTATTTTCCTATTCTCCGACGAGCACATATCCGACCCAAGACTATAACGCCACCAACTATTGGGTCGATGTAGTCTATGCTCGAGCGACGGCGTTTTCGATAAGCGGGATAGTATCAGGTCCAGGGGCAGCAGGGACGTCCGTTACGCTTAGTGGTCCGAGCGGTACGTCTAGTACTGTTGCTGATGCTGCGGGTAACTATCGCTTCAACGGGCTCGCTAACGGGACATATACCGTCACCCCAACTGGCGCGAGTGGAGTAACGTTTGGCCCCTTCAGCCAGAATGTAACGATCAGCGGGGGACACGTTTTTGGTATCAACTTTACTGCTTCACAGCTTACTTATTCGATTTCGGGAACAATTAGTGGAGTATCAGGTGACCCTGTAGTGCTTTCGGGAGCCTCGAATGCGATAACGACGACCGATAGCTTAGGAAACTACACCTTTACCGGCCTGCTTAACGGATCTTATACGGTTACTCCAGGAGCCGTAGGATATGTAATCAACCCCTCAAGCCAGAACGTTACCGTAAGTGGAGCAAATGTCTCCTCGGTAAACTTTACCGGATCAAGCTTAGCGTATTCGATCAGCGGTGTGATTACAGGCGGAGCCGGAGCCATCGTAACTCTCGCGGGAGCAGCTAACGTAACGACTACTGCGGATAGTTCTGGAAATTTCAGCTTTCCAGGTCTCACCAACGGTTCGTATACTGTAACCCCATCACGTGTAGGCATGGTTTTCAACCCCGCAAGTTTGGCGGCTACAGTCTTTGGAGCAAATGTCACCAACGCTAATTTTGTGGTGCCGGCAAACTGCCCATGCAACACGATCTGGCAACCTTCAGCTACACCTGTAACGGTAGATCCAGGGGATACCCATTCGACCGAAGCCGGAGTCGTCTTCCGAGCGGATTCGGACGGATACATCGCAGGAATCCGGTTCTACAAGGGATCGGCTAATACCGGGACACACAAAGGCAATCTCTGGTCAAATTCCGGAGCTTTGCTCGGTACAGCTGATTTCAGCAATGAAACCGCGTCGGGTTGGCAGCAGGTGATGTTCAGCAGTCCTGTTCCCGTGGTGGCAAATACTCCTTACGTAGGGTCGTATTTTGCTCCGGTTGGACACTATTCAGGAGATTCACAGTTCTTCGCTACCGGAGGTGTCGATGTTCCACCTTTGCACGCGCTGCAGAATGGCGTTGCTGGTTCGAACGGTATCTATATCTACACTTCGACCAGTGTTTTTCCGACGTCTACCTTCAACGCAGCAAATTATTGGGTTGATGTTATATACCTTCCAACTGCGACCTATAGTGCCACCGGAAGCATTACCGGAGGTGGTGGAGTTAGTGCTACTCTAAACCTCAGTGGAGCTAAAACGGCTACCATCACTGCTGATTCTTCGGGCAACTTCAGCTTCTCTGGTCTAGCGAATGGGACCTACACCATAACTCCAAACACCGCTAACGGTTATGGCTATAGCCCCGCGAGTCAAACAATTACAATTAATAACGCGCATGCTCTGGGCTTAACCTTTACAAGCCAGCAGACCTATGCAGTTAGCGGTACTGTGAGTGGTCCCGGAGGGCCAAATGCTCTGGTGGCGCTAAGTGGGACCGCTACGGCTACGGTTACGGCAAATTCGTCCGGTGTTTATACCCTTGCGGGACTTGCCAACGGTTCGTACACCGTTACACCAACCAAAACCGGCTATGTCTTCTCACCGGCCAGCCAACCCGTAGCGGTGAGTGGAGCTAATGCCACTGCGAATTTCAATTCTACTGCTCAGACCTATACGATTAGCGGCACTATTAGCGGAGGAGGTGGTGCCAGTGCAACTGTAAAGCTGACTGGAGCAACGACGGCCACCGTCACGGCAAATTCTTCCGGTGTTTATACCCTTGCGGGACTTGCCAACGGTTCGTACACCGTTACACCAACCAAAACCGGCTATGTCTTCTCACCGGCCAGCCAACCCGTAGCGGTGAGTGGAGCTAATGCTACTGCGAATTTCAGTTCCGCTGCTCAGACCTATACGATTAGCGGCACTATTAGTGGAGCAGGTGGGGTTAGCGCAACTGTAAAGCTGACTGGAACTACAACGGCCACCGTTACGGCAAATGCTTCCGGGGTCTATACCTTTACCGGAGTTGCCAACG
Organism: Edaphobacter modestus; assembly: GCF_004217555.1. Classification (GTDB taxonomy): domain Bacteria; phylum Acidobacteriota; class Terriglobia; order Terriglobales; family Acidobacteriaceae; genus Edaphobacter; species Edaphobacter modestus. Next base: position 1,549,963 of record NZ_SHKW01000001.1, on the reverse strand, counting down.
GTTCCTATACGGTCACACCAACTAAAGCCGGATACGTGTTTACACCTGCTACCCGATCCGTCACAGTGAATGGGGCTAATACAACCGCGAATTTTTCATCCACCAAAACGTACAGCATCAGCGGCACGATAAGCGGAGGCGGTGGAGCAGGGGCGACAGTAAAACTGACTGGAGCCGGGACAGCGACCGTTACGGCAAGTTCATCCGGTGCCTATACCATCTCAGGTCTGGTCAGCGGTTCCTATACGGTTACGCCAAGCAGATCGGGACATATCTTCATTCCATCCAGCCGTTCAGCTACTGTGGGTACCTCGGATGTCACTGGCCTGAACTTTACTTCGTTTTAGGACGGAGCTGGTTCTACGAAGCGGAATCGCGTTGAGATTTTGGCCCGCTCGTGAGGGGCGGGTGATCATTAATTTTCCTTTGCGTTGATCCCTCCCCACTCTATAGTATTGATGTGATACCGTCAGCAGATCGTTCATTTCTCTTTGTGGTTCAACCGTTTAGATCAGCAGGAGTCGGATCTGGGCATCGGTGGAGTGGCCGAACTTCCGGACTCTGCAAGGCTGGCATCGCAGCTTTGTTTGCTTTATTTGCCACTCCAGGTTGGCCGCAGAGCGCGAAGGCAACTACTCAAAACCAACATTCACGCGTAGAGGCGGCGAGCGGAACTCATCAGCAGAACGGCCAAGCACCAGCCAAACAGTCTGAGGAAGCAGGGGTGACCCGCACCTACTTCATTGGCGCAGATGAAGTAGACTGGGACTACACTCCTCAAGGAAGAAACCTGGCCGGAATTCCTCATCCCGAGGCAGGAGAAAATGAATCAGCGTCCGGAATCAATCACAGGATTTACCATAAGGCGATTTACCGGGAGTATACGGATGCGACATTCAAGACGGTTAAAGTCCGTCCTCAGCAGTGGTCGCATCTGGGGATCCTCGGGCCGCTGATTCGTGCTGAGGTGGGTGATTCGATACGGGTCGTCTTCCGGAATAACACACACCTCACTGTAACGATGCATCCGCATGGAGTCCAGTACACAAAAGATTCAGAAGGCGCCACGTACAACGATGGCACAAGCGGAACCGTAAAGGCTGATGACGCTATTCACCGCGGCGGCACCTACACGTACATATGGACCGTACCAGAACGCAGCGGTCCTGGTCCCATGGATGGAAGCTCTGTCCTATGGATGTATCATTCGCATTTTGTCGAATCGACAGACATCAATACCGGGCTCATCGGCCCAATTATTGTGACCCGGAAGGGAAGCGCCAGACCTGACGGCTCACCCAAAGATGTCGATCGCGAGTTCATTACAGATTTTGCAGTCTTCGATGAAACCGATAGCTGGTTTTTTGAGGGAAATGTAGGAAAGCAAGCCAGAATAGCTCGCATGAAGACGACTGACCCATTGCTGCGCGATCAAAATCTGCTTTATTCCCTCAATGGCTATATCGAGGGTAATTTGCCGATGTTGACGATGCGAAAGGGAGAGCGGGTACGATGGTATCTGCTCTCGAACAGCAATGAAGACGATGTACATATGGCACATTGGCACGGAAACACCGTCACATGGAACAACATGAGGATGGATACGCTATTTCTTGGCCCGATGGCGATGGCGACTGCAGACATGATTCCCGATGGCGAAGGAGTCTGGCTCTTTCATTGTCATGTGAATGATCATTATTCTGGCGGCATGGTTGCAAGATATCAAGTGTTGCCGTGAAACCTCAATTCTTGAGGCGTTCCTTTCTGTAGTTTACAGACGAGTGGGCCATGTAGACCTTTCCCACATGGGGCAAGTGGAGAGTGCCATGAAATGACGCAGTCGAAGCACCAGCATCTCCGAGGTCTGATATATCCAGTTCCTGATCCGCGGTTTCATTTCTCGGCGTGCATTTTACCCGGCGTATCGAGGCGGACCGAACGCCGTACTGGCATTGAAACGCGAAGGCTATCTAAAGAGATCATTCGACGCTAGCGATGTGATGGAATTCGCCACGTTTCCAGGATTCTGGTAGATGGCGGCGAAGTATTGGCAGACTTCTTTGGGAGAGTACTATCGTTCGCGGAACAAAGCTGCCTTTTGTTCGCGCTCTGCAGCGGTTAATGCCAGATATTACGGCTGAAGATTTGATACCGGGCGGATCAGGGGTTCGCGCGCAAGCTTTGGATACACACGGAAAACTTGTCGACGACTTTTACTTGCTTACACAGGCGGGATGGTTCATGTATGCAATGTGCCGTCACCTGCGGCTACCGCTTCACTGGCAACTGGAAAGTACATCGTAGACACAGCGATCCATCGAATGAATCAACTGAAGATTGTAACGAATGCGAACTACAGGGCGCTTGCGGGCCACACTCGCACAGTTGTAGGCTCGTTTTTTGAACTCCTATCTCGCGATAGAGTAAAGGACCTCGATGATATAGTCTTGATCGGCTTCGGTCATCTGATGGAACAACGGGAGAATGAGTGCGGTATCGGTTACGAGATTCGTTTTTGGCAAAGCGGTTTCCCACTGCTCTGAGCGATAAGGTAGCTCCCGGTGGATTGCCATGATCGCTCTCCGGCTAGAAATGTTCTTCTCGAGCAACCTCTGCATGATTAAATCGCGTTTTGCGGCTGAAGCATCAACCAAGCGAATCATGTACGACTGATAGTTGTGACGGCAGTTCGAAGGAACGGATGGTGTTTCGAGCCAGGGGAGGGGTTGGAGTGCTTCATCGTAGCGTGAGGCTAAATGTCGGCGCCTTTGCAGAAAACTCTGCAGGCGGTCGAGCTGTACAACTCCCATAGCGGCCTGCATGTCGGTCATGCGAAAGTTATAACCTACTTCGTCATAGGTTTCGGCCGTCACTTGTTTTGCGTTATGACGGACAACATCAGACAAGCTCATTGCGTGTTGCCGTAGCTTGCGGAGTTTGTCGGCTAGGTCGGCGTCATTTGTCGTGATCATGCCGCCCTCGCCGGTCGTCAAGATCTTGCGAGGATGGAAGCTGAAGCATGCCATTGTGCCCAGCGGCTTCCCAATAAGGTTGCCCTCATATTCTGATCCGATAGCGCAGGCTGCATCTTCGATGACGGCCAGGCCATACTTTTTAGCAACCACCAAAATCCCTTTCATTTCGGCGGACAAGCCGATCTGGTGAACTACCAGAATCGCCTTGGTGCGTGGAGTGATTAGTCCCTCAAGTGCCGAGGGATCAAGATTGTACGTTGCGAGATCGATGTCGCAGAAGACCGGGGTAGCGCCCACATAGGCAATTGAATTCGCGGTAGCGATAAAGGAGAGGCTCGGGCAGATAACTTCATCGCCGGAACCGATCCCGCTTGCCACCAAGGCAAGATGAAGCGCCGTGGTGCATGAAGATACGGCGACCGAGTGATCGCAGCCGATATACGCCGAGAATTCTCTTTCGAACTCAGCAACGCGAGGGCCCTGAGTCACCCAACCCGAACGTAGAACCTCAATGACTGCGTGCTCTTCCTCCGCACCGATGAAAGGTCGGGCGACTGGGATCATTGCTGCGGCTTGTACTGAGATGGTGGTCACTTTGTGCTCCCCGTTGTTGCAGTTAGCTCGAACTTAACTTGATCGCGCCATTCGATAAGCAACTTCAGGCCCGTCTCAAGATCGACGCCTGCTTTGAAGCCAAGCATTCTTTCTGCTTTCTCAATAGCTGCTCGTCTCGCTTGAACGTTATTGACCTTACGGGCCTCGAGATACTCAGGGTTGAGTTTTGACCCAGTGACTTTCAGTAGTGAGTGGCAGAGCTCATTTAAATTTGTTTGAACGCCCGTCCCTACATTGAAGACTTCATCAGTTGTGTCGGATACAAGGCCAGCGACATTCGCTCTGGCAACATCATCGACATAAACGAAGTCCATCGACTGAGAACCGTCGCCGAAGATCTTAGGCGACTGACCTCCTTCGATCGCATCCATCCAGCGAACCAAGACCTCGGTATAAACACCATCGAGATCCATCCTGGGTCCGTAGATATTGAAGTACCGAAATGCTACATAGGGCAGCTTGAACATTTCGTAATAAGAGCGAAGCATCTGTTCATTAGCGATTTTCCCCGCACCATACAGTGTGCGATTGTTGAATGGGTGACTCTCATCCATCGGCAGATAAGACGGATCACCGTAGACCGAAGCGGAAGAAGCAGCAACAACCTTTTTGACCTTGTGGCGGACCGCGCTTTCCAGGACATTTGATGTGCCATCTACTAGAACTTGAACGGCCTCCCGCGGAGCTTCCGCGCAACGAGTAATTCTCAACGCTGCCTGATGGAATACGTAGTCGACACCCTCGGTTAGACTATCCACCATATCTGCATCGCGGATATCACCAGCAACAAGCGTAAGACGCCCAGTCTTCTGAGCTGCCTCTAGATTGCGAGTGTTTCCGCGGATGAAATTATCAAGGACCCGTACTTCGGCGGCTCCCCCGCTCAAGAGTTGATCCACGGTGGCACTTCCTACAAATCCAGCCCCACCAGTTACGAGTATCCTTGTACCCTCAATAGGATTCATTTGCTCCCCTTCTGCTCCGCTGACTCATTGGCTTCCATAGTCCTTTGAATTACTAGAATCTCGTGTATTGTTGCTACTGGCGATAACGGATAACTTTTGCCGGTATACCGGCTACAACAGCATATTCGGGCACATCAGTTGTCACAACGGCACCTGCGCCTACGATGGCGTTGGCGCCCACGTGAACGCCAGGAAGGATTGTTGCATTGGTGCCGATGTCTGCTCCATAGCCGATAACGACCGGCTTAATCGTAAGCTCGGTCGCAATGATGGGAACATCGATTGGATCGCCGGTATGTGAAGAGCCAAGCACCTTGGCGCCCGGACCCCATCCAACATAATCTTCTATAACCAAATTTCGCGCGTCGAAGTAGGCGTGAGGGCCAATCCAGACATGGCTGCCAATACGGCATGTACCATCATAACGACCTTGAATCATTGTTTGCGATCCGATGAAGACGGCGTCGCCCAGTTCCATGGTATCGGCATGTTTTAGGACGATTCCGGGTCCGGTCTCGAGGGAATGCCCCGCAGTCCGGCACATTGCCCGAACGAGCACTCGTCGCATCTGTGACTCAAAGGGACTCTCTTCATTCCTATATCTGGAAAAAAGAGCCAGCAACTCCGATGGCGAGTAAGTCTGCTTCAGGTGAGAAGCGAACTCCCACTCCCAAGAGGGATCTTCCACGAGCTTTTTGCTTCCGAAGACAGCAGGTACCGTCCTCGCTTCCGAGGCGATCGTAAATTCGTGGTCAACCGACATAACAACTCTCCTTCAGTTCCGAGACGACTCGCCCAATCGCTTCAGAATGGATTCCTGGATACATAGGGAGCGACAGGATACGGTCCTTTACTCTCTCGGTAACGGGAAAATCTCCCTCTTTGTAAGAGAGGAAACGATACGCCTCCTGAAGATGTAAAGGTGTCGGATAGTGCAATCCGGACTCGATGCCGGCTTCCGACAATTGCTCGCGAAGTGAATCGCGCTTATTCGATTGAATAACGTAAAGGTGATAGACGTGCCGGTTGTAAGGCATTTCGGTCGGGACTTCAACTTCTGTCCCCCTCAGTGCCGCGTCATATTCAGCTGCGGCCACTCTGCGCTGATTGTTCCAGCGATCGAGATACTTCAGCTTCACAGAAAGAATTCCACCCTGAATTCCCTCCATTCTCATATTTAGTCCCGGAAAGACGTGCTCGTAGCGCTTGGAGGATCCGTGATCCCGCCACAGCCTAATCCGGTGAGCGAGCTCCGCATCGTTGGTAGTAACAGCCCCCCCTTCGCCGCAGGCACCGAGATTCTTTCCTGGGTAAAAGCTGAAACATCCGGCAACTCCGAACGATCCGGCTCTCCGACCCTTGTACTCCGCACCGTGGGCCTGGCATGCATCTTCAATAACAGGTATGCCGTGGCGGTCAGCAATCTCCTGAATCGAATCCATGTCCGCTGTCTGTCCATAGAGATCTACCGGAATGATGGCACGGGTTCTGCTAGTGATCGCTGCTTCAAGCAAGTTGGGATCCATTGTGAAGCTTACGGGGTCGATGTCGACAAACACCGGTCGTGCGCCAACAGCCGAGATGGCCTCAGCAGTTGCAATGAACGTATGCGGGACGGTGATTACCTCGTCTCCGTTACCAATATTGAGTGCAGCTAATGCAAGATGTAATGCTGCAGTCCCGGTGTTTACAGCGACACAGTGGCTTGTTCCAACATATGCAGCGAACTCCTGCTCGAACCGTTGAACTTCCGGGCCCAACACAAAGGCCGAGCTATTGAGAACACGGTCAAATACTTCCCGAAGCTCATCATTGATTTCATCGTGCAGGGATCTAAGATCGACAAAGGGAATCTTCATGCTTCCTCCACTATTTTCAAAAAACGAGCAGGATTACCGGCCACAACAGTGTTTGGTGGAACATCACGAGTGACAACGCTGCCTGCACCTACAATGGCAGATTCACCAATCGTGACTCCGCAGAGAATTGTGCAGCTTGTTCCTATGGATGCGCCTCGCTTTACGACTGTCGGTACAACCTGCCAGTCTGCCTCGTTCTGCAAGCTACCGTTAGAATTTGTGGCTCGAGGATGCTTATCGTTAATAAACGAGACATTATGTCCAATAAAGACGTCATCCTCTATCTTGACTCCCTCGCAGATGAAAGTATGGCTCGAGACTTTGACATTCTTGCCGATTTCCGCGTTTTTTTGAATCTCGACAAAGGTTCCAATCTTACTGTTATCTCCGATGGAACAACCGTAAAGATTGACGAATGCAAAGATACGCACACCGACACCCAGCCTGACATCCGGAGCGATACGACTAAACTCTGCCGAGACCGCATGATGCGGAGTCTGCGCAACATCTGTACTATGATCCATCTGAAGCGGATCCCTCGCGAGTTGACTTATCATGTTAGGCCGCTCCGCGACTCAGAGTAAGTTCGTCGGCGAGGGTGACGAGTTTGCCGCGCTGTTTCATCGAAAGAGACGCGCTCTCCAGAATGCGAACTACTCGAAGGCCAGCCTGCCCTCCGGTGATAGGCTCCGCTCCTGTCTTGATGCAATCTGCGAAGTGCTGGATCTCGACTTTGAGTGCTTCCGATACATCCAGCTGAGGGGCGAACATATCACCCGAACGATATCCAACCAAGGCCTTGTAAAGAGAATCGGGTGTCGAGTTTACCGTGATTCCTTTGTCATAGACCTTGACCTTTTCACTGGGCTCCATGTCGTCATACACAATCATCTGCTTGTTGCCACCTACCAGCGTGCGTCGCACTTTGACAGGAGAGAGCCAGTTTACGTTCACATGAGCAATTACATTTTCTTCAAAGAACATAGTGATGTAAGCCAGGTTCTCGGTGCCACCGAAGACATGATTGATGCCTGTGGCTGCAACCGCGCACGGAGTCGATGGAAGAATATAGTCCATGATCGCCAGATCGTGAACGGCAAGATCCCAGATCACATCAACGTCCCGTTGAAAGAGGCCGAGATTGATCCTGGTCGAGTCGTAATAGAGTATTTCTCCCAATTGTCCGGAATCAGCAATCTCTTTGATCTTGCGTACGGCGCCGGTGTAGACAAACGTGTGGTCTACCATAAGTACGAGATTGCGGCTGGCAGCTTCGTCGATTAACCGCATTGCCTGCTCCGAAGTGGATGTCATGGGCTTTTCGACCATGACGTGTTTACCACTTTGTAAAGCCTGCAAAGCAAGGTCGTAGTGTGTAAAGACCGGCGTTGCGATCGCAATCGCATCGATCTTCGGATTGTTGAGCAATTGATGGAAGTCCGTCGTCGTTTCAACAGACGGATAACGGCTCTTAACCAACTTCAGCCGCTCCTGATTCATGTCGCTGACTGCTACAACCTGCGTCTCTGGAACCTCAAACAGATTGCGGACCAAGTTTGGTCCCCAGTATCCATAGCCAACTACTCCGAAATTCACCACGCGGACTCTCCCGGATTGCGTATTTTTTCGTCGAATTGCATACTCGTGCAAATCATTTGCATATTTTCTGCACTAGAACGACGTTCATGACATCACTTGCATGCTTTTGGAACTGCTGATTGCTGCAACGCAATCTTTAGGAGCATGTGAGCTTCCAAACATGTCGGCATGAAAAGGACAGGACGCAGATTGATCTTTCGGTCGGAAGCGATTAAGTCAAGGACGTCTTGCTCGATCGTGGCAGGCCGCCCTCTTTTATCTTGTACAAGAGCGTGCGGTAACTGATATCGAGTGATCGGGCGGTTTTTCTGCGGTTCCAATTGTGCGCTTCCAGCACACTCAAAATAATCTTGCTTTCAAGGTTTCGGATTGCTCGCTTGGTTTGAACCCTCAAGGGAGTTGTAAGATCGATCGCTTCAGAACGAGCCAACTGCTGTGGAGGTAGCTTCATCACCGACAGAACGTGATCCTCCCCACCTAGCACAACATATCGTTTGGCCATATTTTCAAGCTCCCGTGTATTGCCGGGCCAATGATACGACTCAAGCACTTTCATAAAGGAAGGGCTTGGCGGAACAGGATCTTTACCGAATTTCTCGCTATACAGTTTGACGAAATGACTCATCAGAATCGGCACATCCGTTACGCAGTCACGTAGAGCTGGCATCTGCATTCTCAACACGTTAATGCGATGGAAAAGGTCAGCCCGAAAGGCTCCATTTGCGATTTCGGCTTCAAGATCGCGATTTGTTGCACAGATCAAAAGAACATCAATAGGTCTCTCGTTCTCTCCACTAAGACCCATGAAGCGAAAATCCCGCAACATATGCAGAAGTTTGCTTTGAAGGGCAAGGTCTAACTCCCCGATCTCGTCCAAAAACAATGTGCCGCGATCGACTTGCTCTGCCTTGCTGAATAATTCCAGTTCGAAGAATTGATTCGATATTGCCGAACAATTTAATTTTAAGAACTTGTTCGCACACCGCGTGCTCATGTCGTGCAAAAGTTGGGCGGCCAATCCTTTACCTGTTCCACTCTCGCCCGTAATAAGCACAGGAATATTGGTCAGAGAGGCCTTCTGCAACTGGTCGCAAATCCGATAGATTTCCGGGGAGTTACCTATAAAAAAATCCCCCAGTTGACAGCCATGAATTTTAGACATTTTGGGTCTCAGGAAACACCATGCCAGCACGTAAAGTACCAATGCTGAGACGGTCGCCTATTAAGTTAATTTTCAGGAAAAATAAAGGATGGTAATTTGAATAGCATTACTCGATATTCGGGCAAGCTCGATGACTGAACATTGAATTTGTACTTCGAGACGCTTAGGAGACCCATCTGACCACGTCTAAGTATCATCCATTCGCAATCGATCTAGTGATCATCGGCGAAATTTCGTTTCGTTTTGCCGCTTGATTGGATGCGTGATTTTCCAGTTAAAATGGTTAACGGTTGCAATGTGCTGCACTAGTATGCCAACTCTTGCATTCATCGTTCCCTAGCTCTGCAGATGACAGGAAGTACGGCCTCCGAGGGGCTGAGAGTCGAGAGCAAAAAATATTTTCCGCGTGCATGCCATTATTCGCGTGAGATTTGAACATCGTGCAACCCTCCAGGCAGAGTTTTGGAGGTTACAGGACTGAGAAGATTCGTCTCATGATGTGAACATCCGCCGAGCCCTGTCAGACTAGTTAATTGAACGAGTGTTTGAATAAACTAGCTAGGCGTTCAGTGTGACCTTCGGGCCTCTATGGGAAAGAGGTTGAGAGCGATCACGTTCACACGTGCCGATTCTCCGGTCACAATCATTTAACCGTTCTGGCCTTCAAGATGGATCGTGGAATAGCTCGCATTTCCCGTTGACCAGGTCTTAGACAAGATCATACAAGCTATGACACAAACGTTGTGCGCTCGATCTCCGTAATCCGAAGCTCAGTGGACCGCATGGCATGCGACGGAAGCGAGACCCCGATGCTCTCCCAGGAAGCTAGCGACCTACTGCGGGAAGACGAAGATCACGTCATCCGGGTCATCTCTCGCACACCCAGACTCGATTTCGAGGCGGAGACTGCAGAAGAGCTCGACGCTGTCGATCGTTTTGTTCGCGAGCGCTACGGACTCACTCCGAATGAAAATATTTACGATCTTGTTCCTGCCAACGCGACGGCCGTCGACCCAGAGGGTGTGCCGAAATTCGGAAACGTCGGTGCGGCTAGCCGTAGACCGGCAGCAGCGAGACTTCGTGCCTGCGGAAGAACGCCGGGCTGGGGCAGCATAAGACTGCCTTCAAAGAAACGGGATGAACAAAGCGCAGACTGCCAGGTTCTGCCGATTGCCGACTGAGCGAAGGAGATCACACTTCCGAGGCTCTCTACGAATTGTTTCGGGACTGGCAGAGAACACAAGCTCAATCTTCTGTGACGGCCTTTCAAGGCCCGAGACAGCAAATGGATGTCTGATTCTGCCAAGTGCAGGAACCGATGCCGAGAGGCACACAGTGCGTGCTGAACATCCTGGAAATAAAGACAGTTGGAGCGAGCGCCTGCACCGGAATTGAGGGTGTTGTCCTCGCGGTCGAAGGGTGCCGGGTCGAGTGCGCGATGGACATTGTCCGCAATCCATGCAGAGAGGTAGCGCAGGCGGAACGCCATCGGGTAGGCTGACGACGCGGGCACTAGCTTCGGTAGAGGAGCAAGGATTCGTTGCTTCTCCCGTGGGAGAGGCAAAATGAGGGCACCGGAAGGAAGAGGGAGGGCAATGAAGCCGATTGATGTACACGAGCCTGGCAGGACCCGATTTTCCATTATCGCGGATGATCTGACAGGGGCATGTGACTCAGCCGTCGCTTTCGCTGAGCGTGGCCTTCCGGTGGAGGTTGTGTTGGAAGAGGGGACCGGCCCCTCTGTAGATGGCGTGTGGGCGATCAGTACAGAGAGCCGGGATCTTCCCGAGGATGCGGCTGTTGAGAGGACCGGCGCTGCCATGGTTGCGGCGAGGCAGGCTGCGGAGGTCTTCAAGAAGGTAGATTCGGTTTTTCGAGGCAATACTTTCGTGGAGATTCGCGCCGCGATCGAGGGTTTTCCTTGCGAGCTGGTGGTGATGAGTCCAGCTTACCCGGCGATGGGACGGGTAGTGCGAGATGGAGTATTGCGAATCGAGGGCGGTGGAGAGAGTCGCACGATCGATCTGTGCGAAGGTTTGCATCGTGCCGGCGTGAGAGATGTTTCTTTGAGGCGCGTCGGGCATGATGCCGGCTTGATGGGTGATGAACCGGTGGACAGAAGAAAGGCTGACCGCAGGCTTGTGCTGTGGGATGCGGAGTCGATGGCGGATCTGCATCGTACGGTGAAGGAGGCGCGAGACGCCGCCAGAAGCATTCTGTGGATCGGATCGGGGGGATTGGCTCAGGCCCTGGCCTCCGAGATCCCGCAGGCAGGGGTGGCGCGAAGAGTCCCTCCCGCCGAAGGGATCGTGGTCCTGTTTGTAGGTAGCGATCATAGCGTGACGAAGAGGCAGATCGAGGCTCTGCATGGAGCCGCAAAGGTGTGTGAGGTTCGGATAGAGGATTTTTCCGGGGTCCCCGCCGAGACTCAATTCGTGGTTCTGAAGGTGCATCGCGAATCGACGACGGTAGACCAGATCCGACTTGCCATGACGTTACTGCGTCCGCATGGAATTGCCTGCTGCGTGCTGACGGGAGGGGATACAGCGGCGATGGTATGCCGCGCTCTGGAGGTGGGTTCTCTGCGCCTCGTCGAGGAGTTCGCGCCGGGGCTTCCGGAAGGCATCGCCATGGGGGGATCCCTGGATCAGATTCCAGTTATTCTGAAATCGGGAGGGTTTGGAAAAGATGATGTTCTCTGGGGGCTCTCGAAACGGTTGATGAACAGAAAGGAGCCAGTGTGAGCGAACGTTTGCCAAAGATTGCCATTACCCTCGGAGATCCTGCCGGGGTTGGAGGTGAGGTCATCCTGAAGGCGTTAGCCGACCGAGAGATCTCTTCCTCAGCGGAGTTTCTTGTTCTCGGTGATCAGGCGGCGATTGAAGCGGCGCAGCGAAGTACGGGAGTCCAGTTTGATGCGCTGGGAGTAGAGTTCCGCGATTGCGGCGTTCTTGCGCCGGGGGAACCGATCGAGTATGGCGCGCTGCGCGCAGCGTATGGCAAGGCAGCGGTGCGGTATGTTCACGACGCGACGCTGATGTGCCTGAACCACGAAGTGGAAGCAATGGTCACCGGTCCCCTGAATAAAGAGGCGGTGACGCTTAACGGGATGCAGTTTTCCGGTCATACGGAGTACATCGCTGAGTTGTGCGGAGTGACGGGCTCGCGCATGCTTCTGGCAGGAACGAAGCTGAGCGTCGTTCATGTTTCCACCCACGTAAGCCTGAGGAACGCCTGCAACCTGGATACGTCGCGCATTATAGAAACGATCGAACTGGGCAATGAAGCTATGAAGCTTCTGGGAAAAGCCGAGCCGCGCATCGCAGTGTGCGGGCTGAACCCACATGCCGGGGAGCATGGTTTGTTTGGAACGGAGGACGAGGAGTTTATCAAGCCGGCGGTGGAGGCCTGTAAAGCTCGGGGAATCAGGTGCGAAGGACCTGTGGCGCCAGACACTATCTTTTTCAAGGCGGCGAGGGGATCCCACGATCTGATTGTGGCGATGTATCACGATCAAGGCCACATTCCCATGAAGCTGCTGGACTTTGAGGCTACGGTCAATACGTCCCTTGGGATTCCGATCATTCGCACTTCGGTGGATCACGGAACGGCGTTCGATATTGCGGGCAAGAATCTTGCGAGCGAAGCGAATATGAAGGCGGCGATCCGTATGGCTGTCACCATGGCCCATCATCGGCTTCTGCCAACGGTACAGGCATAGGCAAAGAGACGAGTGCGCGCTTTGGATCTGGCAGTGGTTGCGGCATACGCGTCGCCCGCAAGCAGAAACTACGGACAATTATTTATGGCAAATCGTTCGATCCCCGGGGGATTGCGTCCGCAGATTCGCGGAGAGTGTACATTTTTAAGAGAAGGTGAGGGACGCGGGAAGTGGTGGAGATGCGTCTGTCTGGTTTGGAATTCCGAATCGGATGCGACGCCGATGAGCCGTACCCTAGCGTCCGGAGGTTCGAACTCTCTTTTAGGAGCTGATTGGCAGGCGGATAAATCATTTCGTTTTACGAGACGGAGTCGAGTTTGGAAGACATACGCAAAGAGAGTTCCCGGGAATCGGCACCTGCGCTTCAACCGCCGGGTGCCTCCAAGGGTAGAGGGCGGCATCGGAGTCTGGAGGCCGAAGATGCGATTTTGAAGGCTGCGCTGTACCTTCTGGAACGCAAGCCGCTTCGCAAAGTGAGTGCAGACGCGATTGCCCAGAAGGCCGGTGTCAGCAAGGCGACGATCTACAAGTGGTGGTCGAACAAGAGTCTTGTTGCTTTAGATGCTTTTCTTGCAGGTATGACAGAGCGTGTCCCGATGCCGGATACGGGGTCCGCGGAGCAGGATTTTACGCGGCAGTTACAGGCCGTGATGGCGTTCTACAGCTCCCCATTGGGGAAACTGTTTGGCCAGTTTATCGCTGAAGGGCAGAGTGACCCCGATTTCCTTCATCTCTTCCGGCAGCGGTTCCTCTATACCCGGCGTGAAGCAGCGCGAATCATGTGGCGGCGTGGCGTGGATCGAGGGGACATCCGACAAGAGATTGATCCGGAGATCGTTCTCGACCTTATTTATGGGCCGATGGTGTTCCGTTTGCTGGCAGGACATGGCTCCCTGAGCGAGGAACAGTCTGCGATTATGGTTAAGACTATATTTAAAGGCCTACAGTGTTCCGAGGACAGACACCCAACACCGGATGGGGAGAATGGTGATCGGCCTTACGCGGGGAAAGATCGTGAGTCTTTCTCGGGGAGCAAGACGTCCAATACTAAACTGAGTGTCTAGTATTCTGGTATTGCCTGACTTGCGCAGAGCAGCCTATTTCGCCGAGTTGAATCTGACTGCTGGCATATTGTCGGTCGCTGGAAGTGTTTTTTCGATGGAGTTCCGATGTGGATTGTTCGACTTGCACTTAGAAGACCTTACACGTTTGTCGTGTTGTCTCTTCTTCTTTTTATTGTTGGTCCTCTGGTGGTGTTGCGAACTCCTGTCGACATCTTCCCGAACATTGATATCCCAGTCGTATCGGTAATTTGGAATTATGCCGGTCTTTCTCCGGAACAGCTTGGCGCTCGTATTGTGCTTCCGTTCGAGCGAAACCTGACGACGACCGTGAACGACATCGATCATACGGAGTCGCAGACGCTGAATGGCGTTTCGGTGGTGAAGGTTTATTTCCAGCCGACGGTGAATATCTCCCAAGCGGTAGCGCAGGTTACGGCGGTGGCGCAGACGGCTTTGCGGCAGTTTCCGCAAGGTACGACTCCACCGCTGGTGATCCAGTACAGTGCTTCGAGCGTGCCGGTCCTCCAGCTGGGTCTCTCGGGAAATGGCCTGAATGAGCAGCAACTGAACGACTTTGGACAGAATTTCATCCGGACGCAGCTGGCGACGGTCCAAGGGGCTGCGGTTCCTTTCCCTTACGGTGGAAAGCAGCGGCAGGTGCAGGTCGATATCAATACGCAGAAGCTGCAGGCCTTCGGACTGTCGGCATCGGATGTCGTCAACGCGGTCAACGCACAGAACATAATCCTTCCTGCGGGCGATGTGAAGATGGGGCACGTGGACTACCAGGTGGAGACGAACAGTGCACCGACCTCAATCGAGGCGCTGAACAATCTTCCCATCAAGACCGCGAATGGGGCGACCATCTACATTCACGACATCGGCAACGTACGCGATGGATTCCCGCCCCAGACCAACGTCGTTCGGGTCGATGGACAACGCGCATCGCTGTTGACGGTCATGAAGACCGGCAATGCCTCGACCCTGGACATCATCAAGAACGTTCGGGCTCAGCTGCCCTCCATTGGGGCGCAGCTTCCGCCCGCACTTCGCATTAATCCGATTGGCGATCAATCGGTCTTTGTGCGGGGAGCGATCAGCGGCGTCGTGCGCGAGGCTTTGATCGCCGCTTGTCTGACTGCAGCGATGATCCTTCTCTTTCTGGGAAGCTGGCGGTCGACGATTATCATCGCGGTCTCGATTCCTCTGTCGGTCCTCTGTTCGTTGTTAATGCTGGCCGCTCTCGGCGAGACAATCAACATCATGACCCTGGGTGGGCTGGCGCTCGCGGTCGGAATCCTGGTCGACGACGCTACGGTTGAGATCGAGAACATCAATCGCAATCTCGAGGAGGGTAAAGAGGTTGAGCAGGCGATTCTCGATGGTGCGGCACAGATCGCAATTCCGGCGTTTGTTTCGACACTGTCGATCTGTATCGTCTTCGTGCCGATGTTCTTCCTTGGTGGCGTCGCGCGTTACCTGTTCGTTCCTCTGGCGGAAGCCGTGGTCTTCGCCATGCTGGCCTCATACTTCCTCTCGCGAACGATTGTGCCGACCATGGCGAAGTATCTGCTTAAGCCGCATGATCCGGACGGCGCAGAGAAGGGAGCGAAGAGCAGAAATCCTTTCACGCGGTTCCAGCTTATCTTCGAGTATTACTTTGAGAAGATACGCAACTGGTACCATGGCATGCTGAACTTCTGCCTGGGAAATCGCGCCTTATTTTTGTTTTCCATCGTTGCGTTTTGGGTCGTCTCGATCGCCCTCCTGTATCCATGGCTAGGGCAGGACTTCTTTCCCTCGGTCGATGGTGGCCAGTTCAAGCTGCACGTGCGGGCGCACACGGGAACTCGAATTGAGGACACTGCCGCACTCTGCGATGAGATCGAGAACGTCATTCGACAAGAGATTCCTCCCTCCGAACTTGGAACGATCATCGATAACGTTGGCCTTCCTTACTCGGGTCTGAATCTCTCTTATTCGAACTCAGCCACGGTGGGGACCGCGGATGCGGACATTCTGGTTTCGCTTGGTGAGGATCACAAGCCAACCGGTGACTACATGCACACGCTGCGCGACAAGCTGACTGTAAAGTTTCCGGGTACTGAGTTCTACTATCTTCCGACCGATATGGTCAGCCAGATTCTGAACTTCGGCCTGCCTGCGGCGATCGACGTGCAGGTAATTGGACAGCAACTGAACCAGAACCGGGCGCTGGCGGCAAAGATGATGCAGCAGATCAGCCAGATTCCGGGTACCACCGATCTTCGCATCCAGCAGCCGTTCAACCTTCCAATGTGGAAGGTCAATGTCGACCGCACACGAGCTCAGCAGGTCGGCTACAGCCAGCGGGACGTGGCGAACAACTTGTTGATCGCCCTGAGCGGCAGCTTCCAGACTTCGCCGACGTTCTACCTCAATCCACAGAACAATGTCAGTTACAACATCGCGGTGCAGACGCCGCAGTATGACGTAAAGAACCTGCAGGAGCTGCAAAACTTCCCGATCTCGTCGTCGGGCGGCATGGCGCAGTCGCAGATTCTAGGCAACCTTGCCTCGATCGATCGTGGCGCGGAACAGGGCACTGTAAGCCACTACAACGCGCGACCCGTCATCGATATCTACGGCGCTGTGGAGGGAACGGACCTCGCGAGCGTTGCCGGCAAGATCAACAAGATTGTCGCAGACAGTAAAGGAAAGCTTCCTCGAGGAAGCGAGATCTTTGTGCGTGGTCAGATTGAGACGATGCATACCTCCTTTGTCGGCCTCGTCTCAGGACTGCTGTTCTCGATTGTGCTGGTCTACGCCTTGATCGTGGTGAACTTCCAGAGCTGGCTCGATCCTTTCATCATCATCTCGGCTCTGCCAGGTGCGCTCGCCGGCATCGTCTGGTTTCTCTTTCTCACAGGAACTCATATCAGCGTTCCCGCGCTGACGGGATCGATCATGTGCGTCGGCGTGGCGACGGCGAACTCAATTCTTGTGGTGAGCTTTGCGAAGGAGAAGATGGAAGAGGGGATGAACTCGACGGAGGCTGCGCTGACGGCGGGATTCACCCGGTTCCGCCCCGTCATTATGACTGCGCTGGCGATGATCATCGGCATGGTCCCGATGGCTCTGGGCCTGGGCGATGGCGGAGAGCAAAACGCGCCCCTCGGTCGCGCCGTGATCGGAGGCCTGCTGCTGGCCACGTTCGGCACGCTCACCTTCGTGCCGACGTTCTTCGCCTTTATGCATCGAAACGATCCGCTGCTGACGAACGATCAGGGCGTCACTGCGGACGAGGATTATCTATGAGCGTCGCGAGAAAGACCGCTTGCAGCAATTCCAGGAACAAGAACTTACAGGGAGAGAATCGATGAGCGGCGAAGAGCAAAAGAGGCAGCAAGCGGCGCAGGGAGGTGCTGAGCCGCACAGGGAGAGCGCGCATCGCGCGGATGCCCGGCATGAGCCTCCGCCGGTCTCACGCGGTTCTCTGGTTGCGATTGTGGTGGTCGTTCTGTTGATTGCGGCGGTGATTGCGGTAGTTGGAATTCTTCGCCGCAAGCACAGCAGCGCGGAACTTACGAATTACACCAGCGGCACCGCTGCTCCGCCGGTCACGCTGGAGACACCGAAGCTGCAGCAGAACGCCTCTGAGATCGTGCTTCCCGGCAACATGCAAGCCTATACGCTCGCTCCAATCTATGCGCGGACAACGGGGTATGTGAAGGTCTGGTACCACGACATTGGTTCGCGCGTTCGCAAGGGCGAATTGCTTGCGGTGATCGAGACCCCGGAGCTGGATCAGCAACTCGCCGCCTCTAAGGCAGACCTGGCGACGGCCGTGAGCAACGCCGGCCTGGCCAAGACGACCGCTGAGCGATACAGCGACCTGGTCGGCAGCAACGCTGTCTCGCAGCAGGATACGGACAATGCGGTGAGCCTGTTGCAGGCGAGAAGCACTGAAGTTGCATCTGCGGCGGCCAATGTACGACGGCTGGAGCAGCTCGTCTCCTTTGAGCGGGTTGTGGCGCCCTTTGATGGTGTAATTACGGCGCGCAACCTCGATACCGGCCAGCTCATCACTGCTGAGGGAAGCACGACGACTGCAGGCGCGGGCACGGTGCGCAGCAGCCGCGAGATCTTCGATATCTCCGCCATCGATACCCTTCGTGTTTTCATCAATGTGCCACAGATCTATGCACCGGATGCGCGGAGGGGTGTTACGGCGACATTGACTTTGCCGCAGTATCCTGGCCGCGATTTCAAGGGCAAGCTGGTGCGTACCGCGAACTCCGTCGATCCTGCGACTCGCACGCTGCTGGCTGAAGTCGACGTAGATAACCGGGCAGGCGAGCTCTTGCCTGGCAGCTACACGCAGGTGCATCTGAACGTATCGAGGGCGGCCATGGCGTTGATCGTTCCCGTGAGCTCACTCATTCTGGAACCGGATGGACTCCATGTTGCCACGGTGGATGAAAATCATCGCGCACATATCCTAAACGTGACGCCGGGGCGCGACTTCGGATCGACGGTTGAGATTCTGAGCGGTCTGAAAGAGGGCCAGCCGGTCATCTTCAATCCTCCGGACTCGCTGACGGAGGGCGAAGAGGTACGAGTGGTAAATCCGGTGCAACACCATCCGGCTCCGCCGGAGGAGGCTCACCGATGAAGTCCGGCAGCATCACGAAGTTGGCTGCCTTGCTTGGGACTCTGGCGATAGCCGGATGCAAGGTAGGGCCGAACTATAAAGTCCCTGCCATGCCCGCGCCTCCTGCGTACAGCGACGACGGACACAATGGTGCGTGGACGGCCGCCAAACCGGCTGACAGCACGACGGATCGCGGAGCATGGTGGACGATCTACGGCGATACAGAACTGAACGATCTGGAACAGCGATGCGCTACTTTCAATCAGAGTATTGCAGCGGCACTTCATGCCTATGAGCAATCGCATGATCTGGTACGCCAGAGCAGGTCGGCACTTTATCCAACCGTTGGGATCGGTGCTTCAGCGATCCGGAATCGTATCTCCAGCACGCGGCCACTGCGGCCCGCGAATGCAGCCCAGGACTACTGGGATTTTCTGATTCCCCTGAGCATCTCCTGGGAGCCTGACCTTTGGGGGCGAGTTCGCCGTCAAATTGAATCGAACACGGCGAATGCACAGGCGTCTGCTGCGGATCTTGCCAATACTCAATTGAGTCTGCAGGGTCTGCTGGCTGTAAGTTACCTCCAATTGCGCGGAGTTGATCTTCAAGCACAATTATTGCGAAATACGCTGGATGCCTTTACGCAAACCCTGAAGCTTACCGAGGACAGGCTTAAAGGAGGATTGAGCACGGAGAGCGACGTGGAGCAAGCGAAGACTCAACTGGAGCAGACGCGAGCACAGTTGATCGATCTCGGGGTAGGACGGGCGCAGCTGGAGCATGCAATTGCCCTGCTTGTTGGAGCTCCCGCAACGGGATTTCATATTGCCGAGCGGCCGCTTGCCGGAGATCCTCCCGCTCTTCCGACGGGAATTCCCTCGGAGATTCTGCAGCGAAGACCGGACATTGCAGCGGCGGAGCGGCAAGTGGCTGCGGCGAATGCGCTGATTGGGGTCGCGAAGTCTGCCTACTACCCCACGATCGTTCTGGGAGCGAGCGGTACCGTCGAAAGCAGCCAGCTCAGCCAGCTATTCAACCCGGCAAGCGCAGGGTGGAATGCAGGGCCCAGTGCAAGCCAGATCTTGTTCGATGCTGGCCGAAGACGAGCTCAGGTCGATTTTGCCGTGGCGCAACGAGAGCAGGTGACCGCGCTCTACCGGAATCAAGTGCTCTCCGCTTTCCGCGACGTTGAGGACCAGCTCTCTGCTTTGCGTGTGCTCGAAGAAGAAGCTGCGGTACAGAATAGAGCCGTGGAGGCTGCGAGGCGAAGCACGCAGCTTTCGACCCTTCGCTATAAGCGCGGACTGGCTCCTTACCTTGAGGTACTGACGAACCAGACGATCGAGCTGACGGCTGAGCGAGTTTCTGCTTCCCTGGTCGCGCAGCGGATTGTGGCAAGCTCTCGCCTTCAGATCGCGCTGGGTGGAGGATGGAGCTCGACGCAGCTGCCCAAGAATTGAGCGGGGTGCGCTGGAGAGGAGACCTTTGCAGCGAAGATGGCGCAGCTATAAATTTGCGGAAGCCAATCTGCAATCCAGACTGGCTTCCGCTTTGACGTATTCCTACCCGTTCTGACTTGCGGGATGTATGGTGCGGTAACTTGCGTTGCCTTTGGACCAAACAAGCAGGAGCAGGTCTTTGCCGGAGGCACTCTGGTGGACCTGGTCGACGAATTGGCTTGCAGACGAGGTGGGACGACGGTCGACCTCGAGGATGACGTCCCCGGGCTGCAGGCCGGCATCTTCCGCGGGACTGGCTGGGCGAACGTTCTGGACAACGACGCCGTGAAGCTGATCGGGCGCATTGATCTCCTGTTTTACGTCGGGCGTCAGGTCGCTTACAGCCAGACCGAGTTTTCCACTCTGCGGCCTGTTTCCATCCTCGTTATCGGCTACATCAGTGTTCTTTTGGAACTTTCCGACTACAAGGTTGACCGTCATCGGCTTACCATCGCGAAACACCTCGAGCGAGATGTTGGTTCCCGGGGTGATCTGGCTTACTGCAACCTGGAGAGCGCTTCCATTGGGTATCTTCTTCCCGTTGATCTGAGAGATGACGTCGCCGGTGTGCAAGCCGGCCGTACTCGCAGGGGAGTCCGGGGATACCTGGGAGATGATGGCTCCGGATGCCTGCTGCAGATTGAAGAAATGCGCGTTTGCGGGTGTGACATCGTTGAGGCTGATTCCAAGGTAGCCGTGATCGACCTTGCCGTTCTTCATCAATTGCTCGGCGGTGGAACGAACGATCTGCGAGGGAATTGCGAAGCCCGCCCCGGCGAAGGAACCATTATTGGAGATGATGAACGTGTTGATGCCAACAAGTTCACCGTGGGAGTTGACGAGTGCCCCACCGGAATTACCGGGATTGATCGCGGCATCGGTTTGAATGAAGCCCCCGGGCTTGCGGGGATCGTCGGAGTAGGGGTTCGGACGATCGACTGCGCTGACGATGCCACGGGTAACGGAGAACTGGAAGTAGCCGAAGGGACTGCCGAATGCGAGTACGGTCTGGCCGGGCTGCAGTTTACTGGAATCGCCCCAGGCGATGCTGGGAAGATCGCTTGCGTTAACTTTCACCACAGCTAAATCGGTCAGCTTGTCGGTTCCGACGAGCTTCCCTGTAAGGACGCGTCGATCGTTCAGAGTCACCTTAATCTGGGTGGCGCCATCGACCACGTGACCGTTGGTTATGATGTAGCCATCCGGAGAGATGATGACTCCGCTGCCGATACCATGCTCGGTCTGCGGCGGCTGTGGTACGCCTCGGCCGCCGAAAAACTGCGCGAAACCAGGAGGGAGACCCTGCTGCGGATCGTCAGAATCCGCGGTGTCGTGCTGCTGTCCCTTGCTGGTGACCGCTATATTGACGACGGCCGGGGTGACGCGTGAGGCAACCGACTCCATCGCCTGATCGAGTGCCGTAAGAGCAGAGACGTTGTGGTCGTCGAGCGGCGATGCGGTGAAGGCAGCGGCATGGACTCCCCCGTTACCGACAAAAAATGCAGCTCCAAGAGCGAAGCTCCCTGCAAGGGCTGCCGGAAGGGCGAATTTCCTAGCCGTAACTACTAAATGATTAGTTGATGCGGGCATAAATAGCGACTCCTAGACGCAAATGAGTGGTTAGAGTTGAATGATGAGCCAGCCGTCCTCGACAGGAACGGCTGCATAAGCAGTGGCGGTGGTCTCCGAAACTGCAAGCACTGGCCGGGGCGATACAGAAGCTGCCTGCCAACCCGTAAGAACGATCCATCCCTGCGGCTTTGGCTTAGGCGCCCGATGAACAGTCTTGATCATCCGGGTATGGCGTGGCTTTTTCGCTGGGGGAGCGGTCAGGTTTGACCGAGACTCAGGCTCGGGCATAGTTGCCTTCACCAGTGTCGGTGAGAAATCCCGAACATGAGTGACGGGGGTCGAGACGGCTGTCACGGGCATATCTGGTTGAGCTGCCGTGGACGCTTGAGGGGAGAAGCTAATCAGCGCGGGGCTGTGCGCCAGAGTGACCGCACCTCCAAGGAGGCCGGTTATCAAAACTCCGATCACGATGTTTGCCGGGGTGTGGCTCATCGTGTTTTCAGGTTTACTCAGAATGCGATGAACGCGCCGACCTAATTCGGACTGTCTTTCCCATGCTCCGAGGGCAAGAGAGGCGCTGCGTCGGAGCAAGGAGTGTTCGGCGAGATTGGTCAGGCAAACCGCATATGTTTTGCGGACATGGGTGGAGTCGAGGACGCGATCGTCGCAAGCAAGCTCGCGTTCGAGACAGAGGCGGCGCTCTACCCAGAAGAGGACGGGATCGAGAGGAAAGAGAATCAGGGCTATCTTCTGGATGAGATTGGTCCAAGCGTCGCCGCGGCGTAAGTGCTCTGATTCGTGCAGGAGGATCTGTTCGAGTTCCTGCGGGGAAAGGCTGTGGAGCAGCGCAGAAGGCAGGAGAATACGAGGGCGGAAGAAGCCGACGACGCTCGGGCGATCTACCTCGGAGGAGGTGCAAAGCTCTACCGTCCTGCTACTGCCATGGAGAAGACCGGTATATCTCGAGTCGGAGGCGAGTGGTATTGCAGCGGCTGCAACACGTCGTAGTTCGATGGCACCCCTAACCAGGCGAATTGCCCGTGTGAGGGAGAGCGCAGCCCATACGGTTGCGATCACGATGCTCCAGTAGGCACTGAGATGAATGGAGGTGGCGGATGCAGGGTTGGGGGAGACCAGACTGTCCCTCAGCTGGGGAAGAAAGTGGAGCGGCAGCACGGCGAAGAGGACGGCGAGCCAGATGATAAAACGGGCAGCCGGTTTTATCCCGGGAAGAAAACGCAGGCAGATTCCGACGAGAGCTGCCAGGATCACGCCTTCTACGATTGCATTGACTAAGGAGGTCGCCGCAGTGGCGGACAGCGCCATGATCGTATTGAGTTGATGCTCCATGGATTAGCTGTCCTCCTCGTCGGGAGTGGCTGCGATGGCTTCTTTGAGTCGCTTTAGTTCTTCGGCGCTGATCTCATCGTCGCCCAGGAGAGAGAGCAGTAGCCTCTCCCGTGAGTTGCCGAAGAACCGGTGGAGAAGCTGGCGAACTTCGCTTTTGCCTGCGTCCTGCTCCGCTACACAGGGGCTGTAGAGGAAGGCACGTCCCTCCTGACGGTGGAGAACATACCCTTTTTTCTCGAGAATGCGTATGGTTGTCAGCACCGACGTGTAGGCCAGGGGAGTGGTATCCGAGATTCCCGATACGAGATCGGATACGGCGGATTCACCACGTTCCCAGAGAACTTTCATGAGTCGAAGCTCGGCTTCCGTTAGCGTGTTGGATCTCTTCGGTGGCATATCGTGCAGTTATGGGACGAACAACTAATGAATTAGTTATCACGGAGTCCAAATTTCCGCAGGGCTATCAGCCAGGAATCCGACAATCGCTGGGAGAGGGCTGATTTGCGCCTATTTCGGAGACATTATTGGGTAGATCTTGACTAGCTCGCCTCGCGTCGGCTCAGCATTGTGAGCTGCTGTCGGCTGGGAGCGGGAAGAGATGTTCACGAGCTGGCCACTGGAGAGCGTGGAAGAAGCGCAATCCGTGACGTGCACACGAAAGATCTTCCCGTTCCTTCGGTGCGACGAAGTTCCCCTCGCGCGGGCAATTAAAGGTAGTGGGTCATTTTGAACTGACCCACTACCCAATTAAACGAGCACTCGCCTTCGTGAGCGGAATGAGGTAGGGTGGATGAAACTTTAAAGCACGTTGGATTGCGCTCTGCGCAACCAGGACAATCTTGTGCTGTCGCGAGCGGAGATGAATAAGACAAAGATGCGAGGTGCGGTACTGCTGTGGGGAACGATGGCAGGAGTGCTTTGGATAGGGCGAAGTCTCTCTCCTTATGCTGCAGAGGGCCAGGCGGTCCGCGCGCAGAGTCCAGAGATGAATGCCCACATTGAGGCGGGAAACACGCAATTCCAGCAGAAGTGTGCGTTCTGTCACGGTCGCGATGCCGGTGGGGGCGAATCGGGCCCCGACCTGACGCGTTCGAAACTGGTTCAAGACGACGTGAACGGGAATAAGATTGCGGAGCTTGTGCGGACTGGACGTCCAGGAAAGATGCCACCCTTCGATCTTGCTGACCCGGATATGAAAGACCTGGTCGCGTTTATCCATGCGCAACAGCAGAAAGCTGTAAGTGCGGGACAGAGAAAAGGTGTGGATGTGTCAGATCTGCAGACCGGCAATGTAACGGCGGGTAAGCAGTATTTTGAAGGAGCAGGAACCTGCTCGAAGTGTCACTCGGCAACCGGCGATCTGGCTCACATCGCCACCAAATACCAAGGTTTGAAGCTTGAACAACACATGCTCTATCCGCATGAAGCGAAAAGTACTGCAACCGTCACACTGCCTTCTGGCGAAAGCTTGCGAGGGCAGGTCGAATATCACGACGAGTTTACGCTCGGTATTTTTCTGGCAGACGGAACCTACCGGTCATGGCCTGTGAACAGGATCAAGTACAAGATCGACGCTCCGCACGAGGCTCATGCGGAGCTCTTAAGCAAGTACACGGACGACGATATTCACAATCTAATGGCATATCTGCAGACGTTGCGCTAATCGTGCTCAAAATCAGAGAGAGATCTATGAATCGACGGAAAGATGCGATGAGATTTGCAGCGTATATTCTGGCAGTCATGCTTGGATCTGCTGGGTTTTCTTCCGCAGAGGGCCCCGATCAGGCTATGCTTCTAAAGCCAGGAGCCGATAGCTGGCCTCTTTATCATGGCGATTACACGGGCCAGCGGCATACTACCCTCACTCAGATTACGCCGCAAAATGTGAGCAATCTGAGCCTCGCCTGGGCCTTTCAGACCGGGTCGCAGGCCGGCCTGAAAGCGTCGCCGCTGCTGGTCAACGGAGTCCTTTACTTCACCGTACCGGACAATGTCTGGGCGATCGACGCACGCTCCGGCCATTTACTCTGGCACTATACCTATCCGCCCAATAAGGGACTGCACATCGGTCAGAGAGGGGTCGGAGCATACAAGGGCTCAATTTACTTCCTGTCACCAGATGGGCACCTACTTTCGCTCGATGCGAAGACGGGAGCGGTTCGTTGGAATGTCGAGGTAGCCGATGTTGCGAAGGGTTACTGGACAACGATGTCTCCTTTTGTAGTGGGCAATCACGTGATCATCGGTGTTTCCGGCGATTTCGATAACCTTCATGGATATTTGAAATCCTTTGATCCTGAGACAGGCAAAGAACAATGGCACTGGGACAGCACGCCTCCAGAGCTGACAGGTGGCATGACGTGGATGACGGGGACCTACGATCCAGAGCTCAACCTGATCTACTGGGGAACCGGGAATCCAACGCCTGTTTTGACGGGGGCGACGAGGCCAGGTGACAACGCAAATACATGCAGCATCGTGGCTCTCAATCCTGATACCGGAAAGCTGACCTGGGCCTTCCAGGTCTCTCCGCACGACACGCATGACTGGGATGCTGCTGAGACACCCATGCTGGTGGATGGCACTTTCAAGGGACAAGAACGCAAGATGCTGATGCAGGCGTCGCGCAATGGATACTTCGTTGTGTTGGACCGCACCAACGGAAAGAACCTTCTCACGGTGCCGTATAGTCCAGTGAACTGGTCTCTCGGTTTGGATAAGGACGGGCGTCCGATTCCAAATCCTGCGAAGGAGCCAACTCCAGATGGGCGATTGATTGCTCCCGACGAGAATGGCGCAGCGAACTACCGTTCCCCAAGCTTTGATCCAAAGACGGGTTTGTTCGTGGTCAGCGCTCGCGAGGCATACAGCATTTATTTTTCGAAGCCAGCTGACGGAACCTATGGCTGGGCTGGTGCCGACTATAGTGTGTGGACGAAGGGCGTAATTAAGGCGATTGATTACAAGACAGGAAAGATTCGTTGGACGCACGACATTGGCGAAAGCGCGACTGCCGGAGTCTTAACGACCGATTCCGGCGTAACGTTTACCGGAGACTTTCACGGCAACGCGCTGGCGCTGAACACTACAGATGGCAAGACTCTTTGGCACGCGAACACCGGAGCAATCATTGCAACCTCTCCAACGAGCTATGAACTGGACGGCAAGCAATACGTTCTGATCGGCAGTGGTGGCGTTATGTTCGCCTGGACTCTGCCAGGCGACTCAGTTTCAAAATGAAGCTTCGAATTTTTACTGAAACTAAACTTATTTCGCCGAAGGGACCGGTCGAGGTACTGGAACTGGGCCGTTAACTCCATTCTTGTATGCGGGGTCCATTGCGGCGAGATCGGTGCGGAAACTTACCGTGTTCGCGGTGGGAAAGGTGCCGGGGATCTTCTGTGTGACTTTGCCTGTGGCCGCCCACTCTGTGCCTCGCTGGAAGGTGGTTATGAAACCTACACAGCTGAGGGCAGCAACGTCATGGCCCAGGAGGGTGTGGAAGATGCGGCCTTTGCCATACTTGAGCACGAGCAGCATAGGCTCATCGTGTCCGGTGCCTTTATTTTCAGGGTCGGAATATGCAGTGGCGAGGACCGTCATATTCTGACCAGGCCCGCGCATCTTTGAGTAGAGTTCGTCGGCGTAGTGCATCCAGGAGGGGGGAAGGCCTTTCATGATGGGATGCTGAGGCTCGCGGGCGTCAACGCGGAATGGCATGCGCAGGCCGTGCGACCCCGCGTTGCCAGGAGAGGGGTCAGAGACCAGCTTTCCGTCCTGGAAGTACCACATCGGGCCGGCTTTTTCGGTTCGCTTACGCCATCCACCGATGCCGGCCATCTGGTTGAAGGCTGGCCAGTCGGGGAAAGAGTTGTCAGCCGCATGGACGATCACCAGGCCGCCTCCATTGCCGACAAATTGTTCGAACTGAGACTTTAGATCAGCAGGCCAGTCCGGCGAATCGAGGTTTGAGACGATGACCTGGTATTTGCTGAACTCGGGATGGAAGCCACTGAAGTCGCCAGATGGAGACTCTGGCGAGGTAGCCACCGTGACTTGAAACAGGCCTGTCTCCTCCAGCTCCTTTTTGAGAATGGGGGTGGTCAATTGCCACTGGTGATAAGCCCCCGCCGCCTGACCATCGATTAGGAGTACATGGATGGGAGTGGCGGCATAGCCAACAGAGAATGAGGACACGAGCGCGAACAAGATGAAGAGAGCAGATCGTTTCATAGGTTAGCGAACCTTCTGAAGCAGCGAAATATCTTGCGGGTAAGTCTATATAAATTTATTGCCGAACGATCATCTAACGTCCCCGGCTGTTTGGAGAGTATTCTTTTGTTGCGTGAAAAAAAGAATCAAGAACCGGGACTTGAGGAGAAAAGTATGAAGGTTGGCGTATTCACACCGTTGTTGTCGCAATTGCCTTTCGATGCGGTGTTGAAGAAATTGAGATCGTACGACATTAATGCAGTGGAATTGGGCACCGGTAATTATCCGGGAGGAGCGCATTGCAAACTCTCCATGCTCGAAAACGCTACTGAGCTGGCGGAGTTCCAGCGCAAGCTGAATGATCATGGCGTAACCATCAGTGCTCTGAGCTGCCACGGAAACCCGTTGCACCCTGACAAGGCACAGCGCGAAGCGATGCTGAAAGTGAGCCGCGAAACGATTCTGCTGGCCGAAAAGCTGGGAGTGAAGACGACGGTGGACTTCTCCGGTTGTCCCGGTGATTCGCCTACGGCAATCGCGCCAAACTGGGTGACTTGTCCGTGGCCACCTGAGTTCCTGAAGATTCTAGACTGGCAGTGGAACGAGGTGGTAGCGCCGTTCTGGATTGAGCACGCAAAATTTGCCGCTGATCATGGCGTTCGCATTGCCGTTGAGATGCACCCGGGCTTCGTAGTCTATAACCCAGAGACAATGCTAAAGCTGCGCGCTATTGCCGGGCAGAATGTGGGGTGCAATTACGACCCCAGCCACATGTTCTGGCAGCAGATAGACCCCATTGCAGCAATCCGTGTCTTGGGAGATGCGATCTTTCACGTTCATGCCAAGGATACTCAGATTTATTCGGCCAATCTCGTGAAGACAGGCGTTCTCGATACGAAAGCTTACACTGATGAGCGAAATCGGAGCTGGATCTTCCGCACGTGTGGGTATGGCCACGGCGCTGAGTGGTGGAAGGAGTTCGTCTCGACCCTTCGCATGTTCGGCTATGATGATGTGCTCTCGATCGAGCATGAGGACAGCTTGTTGTCGCCGGAAGAGGGCCTTACCAAGGCTGCACAGTTTCTAAAAGAGATTGTTATCAACGAGCAACCTGCCGCGGCGTGGTGGGTATAACAACCGAAGAGCGAACCTCTAAGGGAGAGCGAACGTGAGACGGCTGAAGACTGCGGTCATTGGAACAGGGTTTATGGGTCGGGTACACCTGGAAGCACTTCGCAGGGTGGAACATGTAGATGTTATTGCTGTGGTTGGACGGCGGATGGAATCCGCGAAGAAGCTTGCCGAACTTTATGATGTTCCAACGGCTCTTGATGATTACAGTGAGTTGCTGAAGAACACGGATCTGGACGCCGTTCATATTTGTACGCCGAATGCCTCGCATTACCCGATGGCAAAGGCGGCGATATTGGCAGGGAAGCACGTTCTTTGCGAGAAGCCGGTCGCGATCTCAACGAAGGAGGCAGAGGAGTTGTCGGCGCTTGCAGCCAGTGCAGAAGTACGAAACTGCGTCTGTCACAATTTGCGCTACTACCCTATGGTGCAGCAGATGCGTAGAATGCGGGAAGATGGCGATCTGGGACAAATTCTTGTTGCTCAGGGAAGCTATTCGCAAGACTGGATGTTGTATGACACGGACTGGAACTGGCGCGTAGACGAGGCTGCTTCCGGACGCTCCCGCGTGATGGCAGACATCGGTTCGCACTGGTTCGATATGGTGGAACACATTACGGGACTTCACGTAGAGTCGCTCTGCGCTGATCTGCAGATTTTTCATTCCACTCGTAAACGCCCCAAGCGCAGTGTAGAGAGTTTCACAGGAAAGCTTCCGACCGCCGAGGACGTCGATGAGGTGTCTGTTGCGACGGAGGACTTTGGAGCGGTGATCTTCCGTCTTGGTAAATCAGCGCGGGGCGCGATGACCGCAAGCCAAGTTTCGGCAGGTCGTAAAAACGGACTCAGTGTAGAAATCTACGGAACGAAAGCATCGGTCAGTTGGAATCAGGAGAGACCTGATGAACTCTGGATAGGTAATCGCAACATGCCGAACCAGATTATCGTCAAAGACCCTTCGCTTTTACTTCCTGCTGCGGGTGGATACGCGGACCTTCCCGGCGGACATAGCGAGGGGTACGACGATACGTTCAAGCAGCTGTTTAGAAGATTTTATGTGTCAATCTCGGATACCTCGTCCAGGGCGGAATATCCTCAGATGATAGATGGATTGCGCCAGATGCAGATTCTGGATGCTGAGCTTAGAAGCTCACAAAGTCGCACGTGGGTCAATCCAAGGTAAGTTCGCGTCGAGGCAGGCAGCTATTTACGTATGCTCAATTTTGGTAATTTCTCGCTAGTTGATGAGCGAACTAGAGGCTGCTATTTGCTAAAAATCGATGCATTCGATCTACGCACCTTTTGCTTATCTGGTTGTTTCAGCAGGGCCCAATGGGTAGTGGTTCAGGCTGTTCGGGGCGATATAGGACGGTCAGAGCCGCCCCGAATCTGCATGTAGGGCACGGGTCTACGTGCGGCTCCAAGACCGAGCAGGGTTTGAAAAGCGGCCATAGGTGTCTGACGGCGATTGTGACGGAAAACGAACTCATCCAGGGTAAACCTGGAGTTGCTCGCGACTCACGCCGTGATAGGTCCCGATCAACCACTGTTGCAGGTTCCCAATGGATCGATCGGCCAGTGGCACCACCGATTTCGAGCCTTTGCGAAGGTCGCCTTGCAGGGGCTGGGTACGCGGAACATGCCGGAATCCCACTTGTTCAAAACGGGTGAAGCTTTTGAGCCGTGTAGATGGTCGAGCCGGAAGCCACATTTTGTTGGACAAACGCATTTAGGGTAACGCTCTTGAAGTCCGGGATGACCGCCATTCGTACTCGTCCTGACGCTTTTCCCCGTTTCTCCACAGCTACGATGACCAAGGCCGCTTTCCGGCCTTTCAGTTGACGGCTTCCCCGCAGACCAGCTTGCGTGCCTCCAACCCAGGTCTCGTCAACCTCTACCTCGCCCCACAGCGGCTCGCGTTCCATGTTCACCATGGTATCGAACTTGCTCTCTCCCCTTTGAGAAGCCTCGTATCCAGAGTCAGCACCCTTCCGAGCTAGCTGCCTCCATCCGCGAAATCCTCCACCAAAATTGATTTGCGCCTGACCGCCCCAACGGTGTAGCGTTTTCCCATCGAGCAAGTCGATCACCGTGGAGAGGAGGCCGATGAATCTTCAAGCCGAAACAGTGGAGACGCTGAACGCGACATCCGTTGGCCGCATCATTCGTAGAGCGGCGCGGCCTGCGGTGCATCTTGTCCGCCGGATGCTGCATCCGGGAGTTCCGCCGCAACTGCAGTTAACCCGCCTGAACTGCAATGGCCAGCGCACCGCCATTCTGCATCGCCGCACCTTTGCTGACTATTCCGTGATTCGACAGTGCTTCGCAGATCGCCAGTACGATCTTCCTCGACACGCGCACTCTGCCATGATCGATAACCTCTATCAACAGATTCTGGCCTCAGGACGGCAGCCTCTTATCGTGGACTGCGGCTCCAATATCGGGGCGAGCGTTTTGTGGTTCGCTTCGCATTATCCGCGCGCGCATGTTCTTGCTGTAGAACCCGCGCCAGACAACTTCGAGCTTCTCCGGCAGAACTGCGCGCACCTGGATGCGGACCTGCGTCTCGCTGGCATCGCAGCCGAGGATGGCTTCGCCTGCCTCACTGATCCAGGGGAAGGAAGCCTTGCCTACCGCACAATACCCGCAGGACCCGAGAGCGGTCTCCCGACATTCAGCCTTCCAACCCTGCTGAAGTCAAAGTCACCGTTGACCTACACACCTTTTCTGCTGAAGCTGGACATCGAAGGCGCGGAGAAGACGCTGTTCGATGGCGACTGCTCGGCGATCGCGCACTTCCCCATCATCATCATGGAACCCCACGACTGGTTCCTTCCCGGCCAGGCGACGTCGCTCGGCTTCTTTCGCTTTCACGCGGCCGCCGGGCGCGAGCTTCTTATCCAGCACGAAAACATCATCTCCATCGACTGTGGCGCCGCCGCAGGTTTCACGTTTGATTCTCTTTTCCAGACTGTCGCGACGGCGATAAGACCGGCGACGCCAATCAACCAAGGCATATGCTCCGAAGGACATCAAAACTGACTTGCTGGCCCCGAGTGCCCACTATATCGGCGGAGGTAACCACTCTCTAGCTGGACAGTTATCCCGTTTGCTAGGAAAAATTCCTTTTCAACTACGACGCCGGAGTGGCGGCTGTCTCTGCCTTTAATTGCGTAGACTTTTTCACGACGCTGGCTTTCTTCACTGGAGCAGTTTTCCGATCGACCGCCTTCGCCGTCACCATTTTCTTAGCTGGTACTGGAGCAGCTTTGTGTGCAGCTTTTTTCGCGACTCTCTTGGATTTTGCCCAGCGAGCCTTTTGTGCTGCAGCGATCTTTGCACGGCCTTCCGCGCTCATGGTGCGTCGCTTAGTTTTCTTCGCAGATTCGACTGGATTGAAGCTAGTTGCCTTGTTGGGCGCGGCCACACCGACCGAGCGGCCTGGCTTTCGTTTCGTGGTAAGGTCGGTGCCCGTCAAGAGTGCCTTCACCCTCTGCAACTGCGCAATCTCAGCATCGATCGCGACAACGATATCGCTTGTGTTCATGAATCCTCCACTCTCGAGCATAGCGTATAAATCCGACCCAAGTGTCTCCGCAACTCATTTCCGACAGTGCGCTACTGCTGGGCTCAATGGTCCGTGCGGTGAAGAAGTCTATGTGGACGCAATCCTGAACGGGAAGAAAGTTGAGTCGTTCGGCGTCGTCGATAAGCACCAAACGCTCCTTATCGTACCCGGCGACTATCGGGCCATGCTCCCGAATAAGCCCCGTGCTAGCGGTAGCGAGGTTCTTTTCCAACACTATTATGTGCTTTTACCGGATAAGACCGCATGGCCTTGTGAGGTTACCGGCTTTTACTAATACACGGCAACCTCTGAGCGTATTGGTGGGTTCGGGGCATAAGAGACGGGCAAACCGGAAGTAATCCCGCAGTGCCTGCGAAGTCGCATTTTCGGCAAATGTTTCCAAAACCGCGTTTCGCGGGAAGTGGATGAGTGCAAGGTGAACAAAGTACTGTATTTCAGTCCTTGCCCAAGGGCGACGTCTCTGCTTTAGGATGGTTCGATGAAAAGTGGATGGTTGCTTTGGGCTCTTTGTCTATCAATGCAATGCAACTTTGGTTCGCTAATGGCCCAGTCTATGGCTCCAGCTCCGCCCGCGGCGGTACGCCCGGCCCGCCCGACGCCGCCTGCCCGTGATCCCCATACATCCGGTTATGTTACCGCCAAGGAATTACCCGACGCCACCGTTGCTCCGAAGGATGCCGACGGAAACTTTATTCTTGGCCCTACTCACATTCCAGCACCGGAGATGACACCGCAGGCAGGCGTGCCGCAGGGAACGGTATCTACCTTCACCATGCAATCGTCTGATAGTAAAATCTATCCTGGCATCGCACGAGAGGCCAATACGTTTGGCACGGCAGATCCCACTGATCCTGCCAAAATGGTGGTCACCACCAGCCATCCCGCTCCCTACACTCGCCGAGTGACGGTTTATGTTCCCAAACAATATGTCCCCGGAACGGCCGCGCCATTTATTGTGGGGGCTGACGGACCCGACCAGGCGTTATTCACGGTGTTGGATAATCTGATCGCCCAACATCGGGTGCCAGTGATAATCGCCATCTCCATCGGCAATGGCTCGGGCGACGCCCAAGGCAGCGAACGTGGCCTGGAATACGACACCATGTCAGGCCTGTACGCGGAGTTCGTCGAGAAGCAAGTGCTGCCCCTCGTAGAGGGGCAATACAACGTGAAATTGACCAAAGATCCCGAAGGCCGGGCGACGATGGGCGGCAGTTCAGGAGGCTCATGTGCGTTGATCATGGCCTGGTATCACACTGAGCTATACCACCGCGTGCTCACCTATTCGGGCACTTACGTGAATCAACAGTGGCCATCCAACCCCCAGACCCCCCATGGCGCATGGGAATTTCATGAACACCTCATCCCGAATAGTCCGCGCAAGCCACTGCGAATCTGGATGGAGGTGGGCGACAGAGACCATCTAAATTCGAATGCCTTGCGCGACAACATGCACGATTGGGTTGTCGCCAATGAGAACATGGCCAGAGTGCTAGCTGCCAAAGGCTATCATTACCAGTTTGTCTTCGCCCGTAACGCCGGGCACACGGATCGTGACGTGAAGCAACAAACCTTACCGGAGGCTCTGGAATATATCTGGCAGGGCTATCCGGTCGCAGGGACAAAGAATTGATTTGAGTACGGTCCATCTGTCCCAGTAATCGTCTATCGAGCTTTCCACGCTGCCACGAGATCAGCTTCGCAAGTTTTGCGATTGTTGGCGTCCAGTAAACGTCGAACTTGAGATACTTCGGCAGTATCCTTATTCCTGCAAAGTCTGGCGGTCTCAACCGGTCGATGCCACACCATCTGATATGAATCATTTTTCTAAAGGTGGTGTTTATGACACAAGGAAAACGGGACAGGCTTTCCGCGGAGCAGAGGACCGAGATGTGGCGCCGTTGGAAGTCGGGCGAGTCGTTGCATGAGATTGGGCGCGCCTTCGGCAAGACCATGGCTCCATTCAGTTCTTGTTGTCGCAGCGGGGCGGGATAGTTCCGGCCGCTCGTCGGCGCTCGCTGCGAACGCTGACGGTGGCCGAGCGGGAAGACATCTCACGAGGAATTGCTTCCGGTTCGTCGATTCGGGAGATAGCCAAAGGGTTGCAGCGGGCTGCGTCGACGGTGAGCCGGGAGGTGGCGGGTCACGGCGGGGGTCAACTCTATCGAGCCAATGAAGCCGATCCTCAGGCCTGGGAGTCGGCTCAGCGACCCAAGGCGTGCCTTCTTGCCATCCGCGGGAAGCTGCGGACGATCGTTGCCAGTAAACTGATCCTGGACTGGTCGCCGGAACAGATTTCGGGATGGTTGAAGATACGGTATCCCAAGAACGAGAGCATGCGCGTGTCCCACGAAACCATTTACCGCAGCTTATTCATCCAGGCACGAGGAGTGTTGAAGAAAGAAAGAGCTGATTCAGCACCTGCGGTCCAAGCGGTGTATCCGCTGCTCACGGCACTCTCGGGCTGGCGGACAGTCCCGAGGTCAGATCGTCGATGCCATCTCCATTCGGGAAAGACCTGCAGAAATTGAAGACCGCGCCATTCCCGGTCATTGGGAGGGCGATCTGCTCGGCGGCACCAGGAACAGTCACATCGCAACACTGGTGGAACGACATTCGCGTTTTACCATCCTGGTCAAAGTGCCCAGCAAAGACACAGCGACGGTCGTCGCCGCGCTGAGCCGGCAGGTTCGTAAGCTCCCCGTGTCCCTGCGGCGCTCGTTGACGTGGGACCGAGGGCTGGAGATGGCCAAACACAAGAGCTTCACGGTGGCCACGAATGTGAAAGTCTACTTCTGTGATCCGCAGAGCCCTTGGCAGCGCGGCACCAACGAAAACACGAACGGGCTGCTGCGACAGTACCTCCCTAAAAAAACCGCCTTGTCCGGCTATTCTCAATCCGATCTCGACAAAGTAGCGCTGCGCTTAAATCAACGCCCGCGAAAAACCTTGGGCTTTGAAACTCCTGCGAGTAAACTCCAAGCCGGTGTTGCATCGACCGGTTGAGACCGCCCTGGCTTGCGGCAAGTTCAAAGCCGTTCGGCTCTTCGGGCGGCCCAAGTTGCCGCCATCCCGTTTTTAGTGCTCGACTTCTCGCTCTCAAAACGCCGAGATAGGATGACCACACTCGGAGACAGACAGTCTATATATGGAAGGGTTGTATACGAAGGGAGAAAGTGTTCAGTTGGATGCGGTGGGCAATTAAACATTCCCACACCAAAGATAAACAGGATAACAATACGCATGTTATTGGAAGAAACCTAGGGTCGGGGGTTACGGATATGCCATCTACTCACTATTTTGAGGAGCTGTATGGTGTCACGGAAGAACGAGCTCTTAACTTCTGGGCCTCACATCTCGACGAAGCGATAGGAAGTAAGCAGTGGTCCCAGATTCGCGACTCTACGGGTGTCTACCTCGCAAGCGTGCTTGGTCATTTTTGCCTGCAGTCGGTAGATCGGATGGAAATCCTTTCTCCGGATTACAGCCCGAACGATCTGGAATTCCGGCAGTTCGCGGATCTGACCCAGATCGCTGAACTCATGATGCGGCAGCTCACTAGCGCCATGAACCCTCTCTGGATGGAGTCAGCCGGTGCGCACATTCTTCTCTACGCCGGATTCTTTCAAAACCAAAACAAGGGCCGGCACAACATTGAGTTCTATTCAGCCATGGGCAGAGAATGCTATCTGATGGCGGCAGTGGGAAAGAGGGCAAGGGTGATGAAACTGATGGCAACAGACTTTAATCAATACCTCTTCTATTTGGCCAACCTCCATCGACATCTGCGGGAAAGCAGATATCTGATAAGGACGGAGAACTAGATTTACTTCTGACGCGTGTGGCAGGGCTACCCGATTCGGTATCCGGCATCTTCGAAGCGCCTGAAAAATTCTATAAGAGGAGTCAACAAAAAACACTTCACCTTCGGCCGGATTTTGTGGATTTCCAGCCCCGCTTGTTATCGAGCAGGATTTGTTCCCGCTTTCCGGCAGTTTCGGGGGCGGTGCGGACACAGAATGCGAAGTTTCCGATAATCCCGTTTTTTGCGAGCTTGCTTATGATCGCAAGAGCTACCTGTCTCTGGGCAGCCGGACAAGTGGCCCGACCGCGCGGCACCTTGCGTTGCAAAAACAGAGCAGCGCACCAACGGTTCAAGAGTTCAAGAGGGGATGTGGATTTCTATCCCCTCGAGGTCAGCGTTAGTTACCCGGATGTTTGTGGCAGCAAACTTCCGAAGCACGCTCGTGCGGCCGTCTGGCTCTGGCGGCGCAAACTCCCAGACCTCGACGGCGTAATCGCCTGACTGCACCTGATGTTCAAAGGTTCCGTCTTGCCCCACCTTAGGTCCGCCACCTCCGCCGATGCCCATTGTTCGCGAGAACATCACATTGATTAGGCGAGGCCCTGTTGGCAGTTTGCCTGTTGCTTTGCCCCGAACCGTATACCAGACTGGACGGGGAATCTGTAGTTGCAAACCCGAGATCGTCTGGCCGAGTTCAACATCGAAGCCCGTCGCGTCCGAGATGTCCTGAGCGTCGGGATACAGAAAATCGAAGATGCGCTGTTGCATGGCGAGGTGACGCGGTTCGGTTGGGACAGCGTCTGCTGGCTTACGAAGAATGCCGGCGAAGCGCAGAAAGTATCGAGCTGGAGGGAGGGGCGGTGAGCAGAAGGTGCCGTCGTCGGAGACTTCGTGGTCACCCGAGTCGCTGATGTATTCTGACTCGCCCCTTCTTTCACCGGCTCGGATCAAGGTGAACCAGCAGCGCTCAGGCGGCTGTTGCCTATCGTCGAGGATCCTCCCGGACAGGAACCCCCCAGGTCTGAGGGCGATGTGCAGGAACGGCATGAGTTGACCCTGAGCAAGAGTCAGACGTTCGTACCGAGGAACATAGTTCTTATCGTAGAAGGCTAAGGAGTATTCACCCTCGGGGGCACTGTTGCATTAACTCGAAACTAGGCGATCAGCATACAAGGCTCTGTGGTATTAACTTTTTTGGCTACAACCTGTAGCGGTCAGACCGCGACTAGCCACACCACTCCTTGTATGCTGATCGCCTAGTTTCGAGTTAATGCACCAGAGCCCTGGCGCTCACCCTCGTTTTGAACAAAATCGTTGCGAAGTGGGCTGACGTCAATGCACACGACCCAATCGTTCTTCTCGTGGGTGTCCTGGTGCTTGGTCTTCTGGCAGGTACCGCATGTGCAATTCCGGCGCGGCGTGCATCTCGCGTCAATCCAATAACAGCATTGCGTTGTGATTGAGGATTTCACTATCCCAGCGACTAGCTTTCGCACATAATGTCGTGACGAACTCTAATGCTATTAGAGTGACCCAGGCTCGAAAGTCGAGCCCTCGCCTTACCTCCAAATCATCACTTTGGTCCTCTCCGCCCCCTGCCTTCCTTGACAGATTAGGAGAGCCCGCGCTACTCTCCTAATCAATTTAGAGACACAATGAAGGCACAAGCGCAACTTCTCCCAGGCACTCTTGATCTCCTCATTCTAAGAGCGGCTTCTCTGGGGCCGCTGATGGCTATGGAGTTCTATTGCGCCGCTCCTTGGAGGGAGGGCGCTGTCGCTTCGCAATGGTCGTGACGCGTTAGAAAGTCAGCTTTAGACCAGCCTGCATCACCCGCGGTTTGATGGGACCGGTGGCCGTGATACGGCCGTAGGTGCCACTCGATGGATTGTTGTCAGGGAGGTTGAAGTTGGCGTGATTGAAGGCGTTGAATAGCTCCCAGCGGAACTGTACTTTGTAGTGTTCATGTGCGGTCCAGTTCTTCATCAATGCCGCATCGCTGTAGTTTATTCCGGGACCCTTCAGAAGATTTCGTCCCGTGTTGCCGAAGGTGCCGGGAGCATTCTGCCGGAAGGCCGCAGTCGTGAAGTATTGATTCAACCACTGCTCCTTGTTTCCCTGGTGCGTCTGCACAACCGCACCGGGTACCAGGTCAGCACGATCTCCATAAACCAGGGAGCCTGAGTTATTGTTGCCGTTGCCTCCGCTGATACTGAACGGCTGGCCTGATTGCAGCGTATAGATCGCACTGACCTCCCACTCGCCAAGCACGCCGCGCACAAGCCCGCTATGTCCGTTGAGCGCAGGCGTCGTGTAGACCGCATTCGTCACTGAGACAAACGGATAGTTGATGTCGGAGATGCCGCGATTGAAGCGGAGATCGTACGGATTGCCGAGACCATTGCCGGTGAACGAAGCGTTGCCTGTTGCGGCGATGTCGAGGTTCTTGGACCAGGTAAAACTCGATTGCGCCTGGAAGTTATGCGAAAAGCGCTTCTCAAACTGCGCCTGCAATGAATGGTAGCTGCTTGTGCCGTTGCTGTTGATTGTCAGGATCTGTCCAAAGTCGTTGAGCGCGCGCACACCGCGCACACCCGCGGCAATCTGGCCTGGGTTGGCATCGATAATGAGTGTTTGATGATACGACTGGCTTCCGACGTAAGCCAGGTGCATCACCAGGTCATTGCTGAACTGCTGCTCGACTGACATATTCCAGCTCTGCGTCATGCCAAGTTTGAAGCCCGGACGGAACGCTGCCGGTACCGTAGTCTGTGCGCCGAAGTTGAAGTTCGCCGGTGGCTTTACCTGCTCATAGGCAAACGGCGGAAACGGACTGCTGTTATTCGTCGAACCGAAGTTCGACCACGGGTTAGAAAAGTCGATTGGGTTCGTGGCACTGCCGTTCAGTGTGTAGGTCGGGCTGAATGGGCTCACGTCGGCCACGTGATTGTAGGCCGAGTAAGGCAACGGTGCTGTGAATAGTCCAAAGCCCGCGCGGAGCGCCGTCTTCGGCGATGCCTGGTAGGCGACAGCGATACGTGGCTCCCAGTAGCCATAGGTGTTCGTGGCCAGGCTGTCGGGAACACCGCGGTCGCCCGGGAATACCAGACCCCTCGGCGCGCCCGGGAACGTTGTGCTCTGTTGGCCCGGGTTGTAAACCGCGCCGCGCCCATCTTTCGATGCAGGAGCAAGGTTCGGATCCCAACGAATTCCCAGCGTCAACGTTAGGTTGGGACGCACCTTCCACTGATCCTGCCCATAGGCACCCAGCAAAATTCCTGTTACATCGGCGATCTCTCCCGCACCTTGCGTGAATGTCCCGACGCGTCCCAGCAGGAAGTCCGCAAGGCCAAATCCGGTCGAGTAGCCATTGAAGCCGATGATTGGAGCCGCCGGATAGTAAGTCTGCTCGCGAGCGCGCTGGTGCCACAAATCCGCACCAACCGAGATCGTGTGGTTCCCTTTGATCTTCGTCAGGTAGTCGGAGAAGCCCCACGAGCGCCGCATCTCGCCCGTGTACTCCGAGTACGGCGTGCTGAATCCGCCATTCGCGTTCAGACCCTCGGAGTAGCACGTGCCCGCCGGATCGGCGACGGTAATGTACTTCGAGAGACAGAATGCACCTCCGGCAGAGTCAAGCTGGATACCGGCGTTGTAGACATGCATCTGATTCCAGAACAGCGAGAGAGCATTTACGGTCGTCGGATTGATCGTCCAGGTGTGGTTCAGCACCTCGTTGAAGAACTTGCCCTGCTTGCCGGGAGTGATTGCCAGGATATTGCCCGGCGTCGCCGACTCCTTACGGTTGTAGTACTGGATGAAGCTGCGCAGCGTCAGGCGGTGCTTGTCGTTGGGCGCATAGTCCAGTCGGCCCGTGCCTTCGTCATACCTCTCTACGGATGCAGGCGCGGTGTAGTAGACCAGGCCGCTCGTCGGGTCCTGCCCCAACGGAAGCGCCGTGCGTGCAATGCGCACCGCCGCCGGATTGAACAGCGCTGGATCGATGCGGTTGTTCACGAATCCTCCGGTAAGCGTCTTCGGGTATGCCGAGAAGTCTCCATTCAGCATCGCTGCCGTCGGTGTATTCGTGCTGTTGCTCGTAGCCGTGGTCGACTGTCGCGTCCCCTGGTAGTTGCCAAAGAAGAAGAGACGGTTCTTCTTGATTGGGCCGCCCAAAAAGCCGCCGAACTGGTTGCGTTTCAGCGGATCGACTTTCTTAGAGAAATAATCAGCGGAGTTCAGCGCACTGTTACGTAGAAACTCGAAGACACCGCCGTGGAATGCGTTCGATCCGCCCTTCGTGTCGATGCTGACTACCGCGCCTGGTGAGAAGCCGTAGTGTGCATCGAAATTGTTCGAGATCACGCGAAACTCGCCTGTGGCGTCGGCATTCGGCGAAGGCGCCGAGAGCGACATATACGTGTCCATGTTCGGTACCCCGTCCAGCAGGTACAGCGTGCTGCCTTGGCGGCCGCCTCCTGCCGAGGCCCCCGTCTCATTGGGGAAGGTCGTTTCGCCCTGCAATGTACCCGCGCCTGTGTTCAGCACGTTCACCGTTCCCGGCGACAACAGCACCAGGCTGGAGGGATCGCGACCGTTCAACGGCAGCTCGCGGATTGCATGCTCGGCAACGGTATTACTCACCTCGGCATTGGTCGTGTTGATCAACGCTGCGCCTGCTTCAACGTTAATCGTCTCCGTCTCGCTTCCCACCCGCAGCGCAATGTCGATCGAAGCCTGCTGGCTGACCGTCAGCACAATACCCGACTGCTGGAACTTCTGGAAGCCCTTCATATCCGCTGCAAGCGAATAGTGTCCGGGAGGGACAGTGGGAAATCGGTAGAGACCTGAGGTGTTGGTCTCAGCCGCCAGAGTGAGGTTGGTCTCGACATTGGTCAGCGTGACGTGGGCTCCCGGCACAGCTGCCCCAGAGGGGTCGGCGACGGTACCGCTAAGAACGGCATTGCCTCCCTGGGCAAATGCGGTCGGAATGAAAACGCTTAGAGCAAGAACGCACAAGGAAAGCGTAATCAGCTTTTGAATCTTCATCAATTGGGCCTCAAAAAATAGCGCTTGTTCGGTGTCGATCCCGTGAGCTGATCGCTCCTCTCTCCGACAACAGGTTCGGAAACAAGACAGTCCCTGGTTGGCTTCTTGATAGCTCGCTATCGGCAGAGCCTCCGGCGACAGCAACCAGAATAGGCAAGATGAACCTGTCTGTCGAATCCTCTAAATCAAGCAGCAAATAGAGATAAAGGCTATTTTCGAGATGACCTAGACGCTGTTTTTTTTGCGCTCGCGTTATCGCCGCACTAGAGCCTTCCTGGGTCCCGTCAGAAAACGGACAATAGAGCACGCTAAGGCTTACGTTGAGGCGGAATAAGCCCTACCGTCACGCAAACATCCCGCTTGCCCAATGCACTGGAGGGCCCTTTTCATGGGCAACTTCTGGATTGCCCGTAAACCGGGAGCAACCCGGAAGCGGGCGAGCCTTTGTACGGGGACGACCACACGTCCGGGTGGATTTCCGACCAGCCCGGGGCGGCAAGACTCAGAAGTGACTTCCCGTAAATGCAGCCTCTTCATCGATCGTAGAGCGGCATATCTTTAACTTTCGTCCTTAAGGCGTCCGGCAATACGCTGCTCGATTGACCGCAGTACGTTCTGAGTATCTTGAAACGTGGTGTGTGGATCGTTGTTATAGTCCACCAGGAGGTGATGGTATTTTTCTCCAATCGGGCTCCACATCTTCAATTACAAGTTCGATATTCCGCGCGTCGTCGTCCCAGTCGCAAGACATGGACCATCGCCAGATGGCCAGCGTGGGCGGTTGTCGCCTCCGCCATCGCCCCGTACGGTGCTCCGGGAGAACGAAGTATGCCCGTCGACCATCCTGCGTTATGCCAACTCCGTCTATCGATTAGTCCCGGAAGATGCTCTTCCCATCACTGATTCCTGACGAGAAGAGATCTCGATACAACGCGTGATTGCCCGGATTTTGTTAACACCTAAGCAAAAGCGCCTCTCAAACATTGGCCATCCTTTTCAGAATCACGAAGAGGTTTTGAGAGGTTTGGCTCAATTGGATAACATTTTTTTTGCACACAACGGAGGCAGAGTCTAGCAGTAAGCGACGGTCTCCAGGTCATCAGGTGGAATCTTCGAACGACATTCAATTCGTTTGCGACAGCCTGACAGCAAAATAGACTGTTGGGATGAACATTTCTCGCACCTTGTTAAGGCGAATTGTTTCTTGTGTGACGGTTATGCCTGCGGTAATGGCGGTGCCTCGTGTTATGGCGCAGTCACATGCGTCGGGGCAAGCTTCGTTGCTGGATAGGGGATTTCGTACGCCTCCGGCTATGGCGCGGCCTTGGGTGTTTTGGATGTGGCTGCGGGTGAAGTCGAATCGTGCGGCGATTACGGCCGATCTTGAGGCGATGCACGCGAAGGGGATCGAGGACCAATTTCTCTAGACAATTGTGGGCGAGGGAAATGGAATACATAACGGCGAATTAGCCGCCGAATTCACGGAAAGTCTATTCCCACATCATTTGGAAACACATCCTCAATAGCTGTCAGGAAGGAAGACCGTTTCTTCGGACGCGGGACTGTGCGATTATGGCGCTGAACACCGGAGATACTGCTCATGCCAAATTGTCGTTTCAGTCTCCCCCTGCTTTACATGATGATTGGAGTTCATTCGGCAAGTCATGCGCAGGTTCTGACCGCCCAGTACGATAACTTCCGGACTGGCGCAGACCTGCACGAGACGGTGCTGAAGCCGTCGAACGTTAACGTCCGTGATTTTGGAAAACTGTTTTCCAGAACTGTCGACGGGGATGTTTTTGCCCAGCCTCTGTATGTTCCGTCGCTCGCGATTCCCGGAGTGGGAAAGCGCAATGTGGTATTTGCGGCGACCGAGCATGACAGCGTCTACGCATTCGACGTGAACGGCACTCGCGATGCTCCGTTGTGGAAGACCAGCTTCGTCGACCCGCAGCATGGCACAACGACACTGACCGAAGACGATGTGCTTTGTCCGTTTATTACGCCGGAGGTGGGGATTACTCCGA
Source organism: Edaphobacter modestus (assembly GCF_004217555.1). Classification (GTDB taxonomy): domain Bacteria; phylum Acidobacteriota; class Terriglobia; order Terriglobales; family Acidobacteriaceae; genus Edaphobacter; species Edaphobacter modestus. The sequence continues at coordinate 1,507,136 of NZ_SHKW01000001.1, read as the reverse complement.
CGCCGGTGATCGACGCGGCAAGCAGAACGATGTACGTGCTGGCGCGGACGAAGGAGCATGGCATGTTCGTGCAAAAGCTGCATGCGCTCGACATCACCAACGGCAAGGAAAAGCCGGGCAGTCCGGTGGTGATTTCGGCGACTGTGCAGGGCTCCGGAGACGGGGCCGTGGGCGGCAAGATTAGCTTCGATCCGCTGAAAGAGAATCCGCGAGCCGCGCTGCTTCTTGTAGGCGGTGAAGTGTATTTGACGTGGGCTTCGTCGTGCGACGTCGGACCCTATCACGGCTGGGTGATGGCGTACGATGCCCATACTCTGCAACAACGCGCCGTGCTGAATACTTCTCCGGACGGCGGGGATGCGGGGATCTGGCAGTCGGATGCGGGACCGGCGGCCGACAACGAAGGCAACGTGTATGTAGCTACGGGCAATGGTGACTTCAATGGAGCAAAGGCGGGCGGGCGGGACTTCGGCGACAGCGTGTTGAAGCTGCGGCTGGAAGGACAGCGGCTGGTGGTGCGGGATTACTTCACTCCGTTCAATCAGAAAGTGATGGACGCGAAGGATTGGGACCTGGGGAGCCAGGGACCTGTGCTCCTTCCGAAGCAGGCGGGGGTCCATCCGCATTTGCTGGTGGTTGCGGGGAAAGAGGGCAAGTTGTACTTGCTCGATCGCGACAAGCTGGGGAAGTTTCAGGAGGGGTTCGACAGCCAGATTGTACAGTCCGTCAAAGGGGTTAAGGATGCGTATGGAGCTGCGGCGTATTGGAACGGGCACATCTTCTTTACTGATCGAAGCGATACGACGCGCGACTTTGCGATTGAAAATGGGCTGCTCGTGACGAAGGGAATGACTGCGCGAATGTCGTCACCTGGGGCGACACCGATCGTTTCGGCTGACGGGACGAGGGATGCGATTCTGTGGGTGGTGTCGACAAAGGAGTGGAACGAGGCGCACACGGACAGGCCCGCAGTACTGCATGCGTACGATGCGAGGGACATTACGCATGAGCTGTACAACAGTGAACAGAAGAGTGAACGGGACCGTGCCGATATGACCGTTCGTTTCGCCATACCAACGATTGCGGACGGTCATATGTTTATCGGTGCTCGCGGACGATTGGATGTCTATGGCCTGCTCAACCGAGACAGTCGCTCTCAGAAGTGGGTTCGAGGTCGTAAGCCTTTTGGGCTTTGAAACCCCGGCGAGTAAACTTCAAGCCAGTGTTGCATCGACCGGTTGAGACCGCCCCGTTTTGCGGCAACCACTGGACCCCAGACGCCGGATCGGGCCGGAATTGCCCGAAGGAACGGTTCAGGTACCCCAGTTATGACGAACCCTTGTTGGCCGCTTATGGGGGTGCGTCACGAAACGATTGCTTTTCAGTGCCTGGGTAAATCTGGAGTAGACGACCGACAGAATCGTTTTCGATGTTCTTGAAGAGGGGCATCTCGGGCGCGGCGACGGCGAGTGGTCTGCTCTTTGTGCCCGAGGCTCGGTTGAAAGATTTAGCAAGCGTAGATGTTCGTACAATCACATCATCACCGAAACTTACCGATATGGAAATGGCGGAGGCATAGAGCCTCCGCCATTTGTTATAGGGTGCGGATTGCGGTTTTAGAACGCGTAGTGAAGGTTCAGCTGCAGATTGCGCTCCTTCGATCTCGTGTTTGTGATCTGCCCGAACTTTTCATCCGTGACCGAATTGTCAGGATTCTGATAGGAGGCGATGTTGAAGAGGTTAAACGCGTCCACACGGAAGCCGATCAGATGTTTCTCCGTGATGTGAAAATCCTTGAAGGCGGAGGCATCGATCTGCGCAAATCTCGGGACACGCTCGGAGTTTGTGGAGGCGGTGCCAAAGGTGTTTGGCGCGGCGACACCATATGCGCAGATGCCGTTGTCAGGTCCATTGCACGGGGTTGCGGAGAGGTCGGTTCCCCACCAGTTGTCGATCGAACGGTTCCGAATGATCAGCTTGCGGTAGTGGTTTGCACGAGCAGTGGAGAAGTTGTTGTTTGTGTTTGAGACGTTCGGAGCCTGAATCGTGATCGGCAACCCGGTAAAGGCGATGACCGAAGAGGAGATCTTCCATCCGCCTGCGACCAGGTCCAGCGCACGGTTCATGTGAGTGCCGTATAACTGATCCCGTCCGAACGGCAGCGCATAGACGCCCACGGCGTTTACGTTATGACGAACATCCTGTCCAGAAGGAGCATAGTCGGCCTGGGGATTGTAGGCGTCCTGAAATGCTCCTGTGGATCCACTGATTCCGGGCTGACCGTAGTTACCTGCCGAGTTGGTCATTGCCTTTGCATACGTGTAGTTGACCGTATATTCGAAGCCTCGATCGGCATGATGCCGCACCGTCAACTGGCCACCGTTATAGTTCATCATCGCGGCGGACTCCGTCACCAGCAGAGCACCGTTCTGCCCGACCAGCGACGCATAGGGAGCCTGTGCCGCAGCTGGAACGGGAGCGCCGTCGGGCAGAGCCGCGGCCGCGATGATCTGCGCCTGTGCCTGGGTGAGTTGATTGGCGTTGCGATAGTCGATCAGGTGATGGCCGCTTTCGCCAAGGTATCCCACTGTGAGAGAGGTCTTGTTTGAGAGAGCGAACTCGGTGGTCAACGAGTACTGATGGATGTACGCAGGCTGAATGTTCTGCGGCCACACAGAGTACTGGCTGGTTGCGCTGAATTGTGGCGTGAATCCATCTTCGATGCGGAAGGGAGATCCAGGATTTCCTTGGCTTGGCTTGGTCGCGACGAGATCGCTGCCCTGTGCAAAGGGCGGAGACGAGGTGAGACGTTGGTTTCCGGCATTGCCTTCGAAGAAGCTGGTCGCACCGTATCCTCCGCGAACGACCATGCGCGGAGCGACCTGGAGAGCGAATCCAATTCGAGGCATCCACTGCGCGAAGTTGGGATTGTAGCAAGCGCGTGTGGCACACAGCTTCGATCCTGCGGGCGCACCTGCGGGAATACTGCCTGCGTACTCCACGGTTCCGGTGCTGAGATCAACGTTCGCAGTCTTGTTATTGACCTCGTACCACGGCTGGTCGAACTCATAACGAAGCCCGATGTTCACGGTCAAGCTGTCTGTGGCCTTCCAGTCGTCCTGGATGTAGCCGGCCGTGCGCCACTGACGATTGCCGACCAGACCGATCGAGGATCCGAGCCTCGATTCGGCAACACGATCGAGCACGAAGTCCGCCGGGCCGTACCCGGCTCCGCCAGGCAGGCCGGTGAAGGCGCCTGAGTAGTCGAACTCCCCGAGGAAACCGAAATTTGAGGAGTTGATGTAGTTCTGCTGATAACGAGTGGCCTGTACGCCAATCGAGAGCAGGTGACGTCCGCGCTGCCAGGTGAGGTTGTCGTAGTAGTTGAAGGTGTTGTCGCGAAGGACTTGGATGTTGGCATTGGCTCCGAGGAACGAGGCGTTGTTCCCCAGGCTCTGGCCGGAAAATCCTGGATACGACTGCGCTCCGAAGGGAATTCCAACGATGGAGTTGCCATTCAGGCCGAAGGTGCCTGAGGGATCGGTAGGTATGCCGTTATCCCAGCGCACCCGGGTAAATCCGAATCGAGCCTCGTTGACGATGGCAGGAGAGAAGGTATGGATCCAGCTTCCTCCGCCGAGTTTTGTGGGATAGACGTTCTGCGGGGGGAAGAAGATCGGGATCAACGATGTCTGCGTGTCGCCCGCATTGGACTGCGAATAGAAGACGGTGAACTTGTTCGACTGCGAGGCTGCCCACTCTACTTTGGCATCGCCCTGATCGTTTCGGACGAACTTGCGTTGCGGCCCCTGGAAGTTGTTCTGCAGCAGTCCATCGGTCGGAGCTGCATTGTCCAATGGGTAGAGCTCTGGATGCGCGAAGAGATACTTCGCTACGGGGTTCAGAACGGCAACCTGGTTATTGGTGTAGGGCGCGAAATCATTCTGCGTGTCGTAGAGCTGGATGGGGTCGGTGGCACGGAGAAGAGAAGAGAAGTCTCCGTTGCGCATCGCCGAAGGAAGTACGCTTGCCTGTTGCAATCCACCGGTATGCGAACGGGCGCCTTCGTAGTCCACAAAGAAGAAGATCTTGTCCTTCTTGATGGGACCGCCGAAGGTTCCGCCAAACATCGTTTGCGTATAAGGATTGATCGCAATAATGGGGTTGGCGTGCTTGTTGCTCCATGAGTTCGCATTCAGATTCTGATTCTGCAGGAAGGCGTAGGCGGAACCGTGGAACTGGTTGGTGCCTGATTTGAGGACCGAGATGACAGCGCCGCCGTTGGCATTGCCATAGGTTGCCGGGGCGTTTGCCGAGATGACGTGGACCTCGGCGATGGCGTCGGGAGCTGGATTGTAAGCGATCAGGTTGTTCTGCGGCTCGTTGAGGTCGGCTCCATCGAGCGTGTAGTAGTTTGCCTGGTTGCGATTGCCGTTGACGGAGGCAACACCGTTATTGAAGGTGCTGCGTTCGATCGCGTTGTTGCCGGTCATGCCCTGAGGGTCGGTTGCGATCGCGCCCGGCTGAAAGAGAGTGACCGAAGAAAAATTGCGTCCATTCAGCGGAATGTTGGCAATCTCGTTGGTGGAGAGTGAGATTCCGAGAGAAGAGTCGTTGGTATTGAGAATCGGCGCGACAGCAGCGCTTACATCCGCGACGGTGGTGAGATTGCCCAGCTGCAGCCTGGCATCGAACTTCGCGGTTTGATTGATTTCCAGCGTGAAGGGGTTGAACTTCGCGGTCGAGAAGCCCGGTGCTGATACAGTCACCTGATACTGCCCGATCGGTAGGAAGCGGGCGCTGTAGAGGCCAACATCATTCGTCGTGGCCATCGTGTCGACTCCGGTTCCGACGTTATGTACTATAACCATGGCTCCAGGAATCACAGCACCGCTGGGATCCGTTACGATACCACTCACCGCGCCAGTTACATTTTGCGCGCACAGCCATCCAGAAAAAAGACAAAGCACCGCCATAACGGCGACGCAATACCTATAGCGTCTCATGATTCTCCTTCACATCAGACAGCCTGCTATGACGAACCAGACCTACTGAAGAGTGCCGGAGTGAACACAGAAAATATTAAAGAGTTGCGGGGTTTTGGAATTTTCTTTCTCCTTTTGGGCGCGGAACTGACGCTGGATAAGACGATGCTGCAGGATGTTCTCTCAAAAAAATGGTGAAGCCTTCGCGGCGTGGACCGATGGTGGAGCGTCTGGTGGAAAGCTATCTGGTGAGCGAGCGGCATGCCTGCCGTGTTCTGTGGGTTCCAAGAGCGACCTACCGCTATCGAAGCTGCCTCGATCCACGAACTGAGCTGCGGATGCGTATCCGCGAGATCGCTCAGGCAAGAGTGCGCTATGGATACCGTAAGATCCGCGTACTGTTGAACCGCGAAGGCTGGGAAGTGGGTAAGTATGTGGTGTATCGGTTGTACGTGGAAGAAGGCCTGACTCTGAAGCGGATGAAGCCAGCCGGCAAGCGCAAAGCAGCGCGACATCGCGAAGAACGGTTGAAGGCAACCGGCCCGGATCAGGCCTGGAGTATGGACTTCGTAGCCGACCAGCTGCAGGATGGCACAAAGTTCCGCTCGTTGACCATCGTCGATGTCTATACCAGAGAGGCGGTGGCAATCGAAGCTGGACAAAGCTTGAAAGGAGACGATGTGGTACGAGTGTTGAATCGAGTGAAGCTCGAACGCGCCGTTCCAAAGGTGCTGTTCTGTGACAACGGCAGTGAGTTCACCGGCCAGGCGATGGACCTATGGACCTATCGGAATGGTGTGAAGATTGACTTCTCCCGACCGGGCAAACCGACTGACAACGCGTTCGTGGAGAGCTTCAATGGGACCTTCCGCTCAGAGTGCCTCGACACCCACTGGTTCCTGGATCTGAAAGAGGCAAGGAAGCTCATCGAAGCCTGGAGGCGGGAATATAATGAGAGCCGTCCTCACGCATCTCTCGATGACAGGACACCAAGCGAGTTCGCCAGCCAGATCGCGGCTAGCCGCGATCTGGCTGCAACCTAAACCGGCCGCGACTAACTCTAGGCTTGGTACAGAAAAACTAGGCCCTTCATAAAACGCGCTACACTAACTCCTCACTGGTACAAAACATCGGGCAGGCCACATTTAGAGGTGCAGAAAGTCCTTGCCGCGCTACTCGTCGTCATGGAAGACCACTTGGATACGGAGGGAAGTCGTCGCCGGTGCTCTGAAGGTAATGGGAGCGGCGTGCCTTCTGGCGCAGGCGCATAGCCCGGCGCCGCCACCTCCTGCGGGTGCGAAGACTTTGGCGTGCAAGGGGCGAGCCGTTCCTGAACTCGTCGACGTTACGGAAAGAGTGGGGGTGCGCTTTCGGCATCTGTCGGCACCCGAGAAGAAATACATCGTCGAGTCGATGAGCGGCGGTGTGCTTGTTGTCGACTACGATCGCGATGGATGGCCGGACCTTTACTTTACGAATGCTCCCACTGTCGAGATGGCATTGAAAGGCGAGAAGGCGCAGAGCGCTCTGTATCACAACAATCGCGATGGAAGCTTTACTGACGTGACGGACAAGGCTGGAGTGGCGACGCCTTGTTTCGCGATGGGTGGAGCGGTCGGCGACTTTAATAACGATGGGTATCCGGACATCTACGTTACATGTCTCGGTGGGAACGTTCTGTATCGCAATAACGGCGATGGCACGTTTACCGATATAGCCAGGCAGGCTGGAGTGCTGGATGGGCGCTGGTCAACGGGTGCTGCCTTTGGCGACTACGACGGAGATGGTTTCGTCGACCTGATGGTCACGAACTACGTGGATTTCAAACTGAGCGATCTTCCGGGGTTCGGCAAGGCGCCGACCTGCCGATACAGGGGGATCGACGTGCAGTGCGGCCCCCGTGGACTGAAGGGCGCGGGCGACTCGCTGTTCCATAACAACGGCAACGGAACGTTCACGGACGTTTCCAAGGCAGCCGGCGTAAGCGATCCCAACGGCTACTACGGGCTGGGAGTAGTGTGGTCCGACTTCAACAACACGGGGCGTCCCGATATCTATGTGGCCAACGACTCCACGCCGAGCTTTCTTTATCGGAACGATGGCAATGGGAAGTTCAGTGAGATCGGACTCGAGTCGGGAACCGCAGTTAGTGCTGACGGGGCGGAACAGGGCTCGATGGGGGTGGCTGTGGGTGACTATGATCACAGCGGACGATTTTCGATCTATGTCACGAACTTTTCAGACGAGGACAATGCGCTGTATCGCAACCTGGGGAAGGACGACTTTCGTGATGTCTCCTACGACGCGGGCGTTGCTGTTGCGACTCTTCCCTGGGTGAAGTGGGGCGATGCTTTTGTCGATGTGGACAATGATGGGTGGTCTGACCTGATCGCAGTCAACGGTCAGGTGTACCCGCAGGTTGACTCTCTGCCATCGGGCGCGCGGTACCGACAGCCGAAGAACCTCTTCATGAATGAGCGAAATGATACGTTCTGCGATGCCGGTCAGGAGGCAGGCTTGGCCCTGCAGGAGCCGAGAGTGAGTCGAGGCCTGGCCGTGGCGGACCTGGACAACGATGGAAACGTGGATGTTGTCGTCTCCGACATCGACGGGACCGCGATGATCCTGCACAACAAAGGCGTCGCGGGAACACATTGGGTGAGCTTTGAACTAGCTGGCGCAAAGAGCAACCGTCTGGCACTAGGTGCGCGCGTGACGATCACGGCCGGGGGGATGATTCAGACCGATGAGGTGAGGAGTGGGGGAAGCTATCTGTCTCAGAGCGACCTGCGGTTGCACTTCGGGCTGGGTTCAAGCACCAGGATTGACTCTGTGGAGATACGCTGGCCATCGGGTAAGGTGGACAAGCTAGTCGGACTCGCTCCGGACCGGTTTTATTCCGTGGTCGAAGGACGCGGTGTCGTTCCCCGGAGTGAGATCGTGCCCTCCGAGAAGCATTAAGATCGACGGCGGCTGTGAGAAGGGGACCGAAAACCCGCAGCCGAGCCCCGCAGAATCATTTTCACTTGACATGCTGAACTAAAACGTTTAAACGTTCTGGCGCGGTTCAAGAGTCATTTAAACACAATTCAAACCGTTTAGTAAGGCAAAACTTCACATCAAACGATTCGATTTTAAGCAGGAAACACTATTAGGAGAGGCAACTAAAAATGAAGAGATCAGCAGGCTGGTCGCTCCTTGTTGCGTTGATCATGGCTTTGGTTCTCGAGTCAGTTTCAGCGCATGCGCAAAAGCTAACGGGAACACTCAGCGGAACGGTAACGGATTCCTCCGGAGCAGCCGTCCCGGGTGCAACGGTTACCGTTGTCAACACGGCTACATCGAAGACATTCACGGCTACTACCGACGCACATGGCAACTACACGTTCGCCGAATTGCCGGACTCGACATATAACGTCAAGATCGTTTCCCCCAACTTCAAGGAGTTCACGGCGCAGGGAGCTGTGGTCCACGTCGCGACGACGACGACGGTGGATACGCATTTGCAGGTCGGCAGCGTTACCGAAGCCATCACCGTCCAGGCGAATGCTCTTCAGGTACAAACGGACAGTGCTGCTCTTGGGGAAACCATCGACGGCACTCAGGTGAAGGAGCTTCCGCTGAACGGCCGTAACTTCGTTCAACTGACGCAACTCCAGCCGGGCGTGTCGGCCGCGAATAACTTCCAGAACACGGGTAAGGGACTGAACGGCGGCGTGGACATGTCGGTGAACGGCAATCCTACAACCAACAATCTCTTCCTGGTCGACGGCGTGAACAACAACGACACAGGATCCAACCGCACGATCCTGATCTATCCGTCGAACGAGGCGATTGCCGAGTTCAAGATGTTGCTGAACAGCTATGGACCGGAATACGGACAGGCTTCGGGGTCGGTCATCAGCATCATCACCCGCAGCGGAACAAACAGCTTTCACGGCAGTGCGTTCTACAACGGCCGTAACGATGCATTGAACACCTACACCTACTTTTCGGCGCAGAATGCGGGTAAGGGGCTGCCGCTGGACGGTAAGGACAAGCAGCGCCGCAACGATTGGGGCTACTCGATTGGTGGACCCATCCTGCGGGACAAGCTCTTCTTCTTCTTCAACCAGGAGTGGAACCACGAGATCAGGGGCCGCCAGGTTAGCGCTTGCGTCCCAACCGCCGCTGAGCGCGACGGTGATTTTTCGGTAAGGGGCTGCAACACAGCAATCGTCCCGGATTTCAGCAAAGTTCCGGCGGGCAAGCTGGCTGGGCCTCAGAAGCTTGCCGCGGTTGACCCGTCTGCGACGGCGATGATGCAGTTGCTCCCGCTGCCCAACACTCCTAACGGTGCGCTGAATTCAAATGGACAGAACTGGTCGGTGTCGCAACCGACGGCGCTCCAGTGGCGTCAGGAGAACGTTCGAGTCGATTACGACCTGAATCACTCGAATCACATTATGGGGCGTTACACACAAGACACGTGGTCGAACCCTGCCTTCAATGCAGGGTACTGGGGCGACACGGTGTATCCGGCGTTGAACAGTAACTGGGCACAGCCCTCGAAGTCGATGACTGCGCACTGGACCTCGACCATTCGCAGCACCCTTGTGAATGACGCGGCCTTCAACTATTCCGATAACCGGATTCTGATTACTCCTGGCGGAACAAATGCAAGTATCCTTACCTCGGTCTCCGGCGCTATTCCCACGCTCTATCCAGCGTCGCTGAAGCACAGCGCGCTTGGTGTGCCGTCGGTAAACTTCGGGGTCTACGGTGGGACAACCTCGCTGCAGGCTCCATGGCAGAACCAGCTGGACATTTATATCTTCCGCGATGATCTCTCGTGGGTAAAGGGACAACACACGTTCAAATTCGGCGCATTCCTCGGCTTCAATGGCAAGGATGAGGACGTCAACAGCAGCACAGGCGAACGTCCAACGGTTGGCAGCGTTGCTACCTCCTCCGGCGGCATAGACACCAACGACACGCTGGCTAACCTCGAGTTGACCGGCAACGTGTTCAACATCAATGAGACTTCAACCAATATTCGTGCGCAGCTCCGTTGGCGCGACTATGAGTTTTACGCCGGCGACACGTGGAGAGTGCTGCCAAAGGTCACCCTCACCTACGGTGTTCGCTACTCTCTGCTGTTAGCGGCGTACCAGCCGAATGATCAAATCACCAGCTTCCAGCCGCAGCTCTACGATCCGTCGAAGCCTGCCAGCGACGCCTGCAACGGCCTCTGGGTTGCGCCGGGTAGTGATCCGTGCGGAGCGGCAAACAGCCAGTTCGGCACGAACTTCAGCCACGGCACTCCTGGACCGAACCGTTCGCTGGTGAAGAATGGCTACAATCACTTCGCTCCGCGTATCGGTGTCGCCTACGACGCCTTTGGCACGGGTATGACGGTGATCCGCGCGGGCCTTGGGCAGTTCTATCAGCGTGAGAGAATCTCGCGGTACACGCTGGTTTCCAACGCTCCATTTGCTCTGACGACGAACAACTACGCTCGCACTTTGGGCGGAGCGACACCGTCGAGCCTTTCAGGCACGGCAAGCCCGTCGGGTGGCGCCGATCCAAGCGCCGATCTGCCGAACTCGTGGCAGTGGAACCTTGCCGTCGAGCAGCAGCTTGGCAAGAACACCATCTTCCAGGCAGCCTATGTCGGAAACCGTGGAATCCACCTTACAAGTTCGTACGACATCAACTCCATCCCGCAGAGCAGTTGGCTGGCGGCGACGTTTGCCAACAGCGGAGATGTCAACATGTTCCGTCCGTATCCAGCGGGCGGCAACAATGGTACGTTGACCTACTGGGCGCACGGAGGCGGATCGAACTACAACGGTCTACAGCTATCGCTGAAGACGCGTATCGGCGACATCCTGCAACTCGGGGCCGCGTATACGTGGTCCCATGCCCTGACGGATGTGATTACGGATGATTCAAGCGGAGGCATCGGTAATCAGGCTCGTACGTATTACACGATGCCGCGGCTGGACTATGGCACGTCGAACGTAAACAGGCCGAATATCTTCGTGGCCAATGCCATCTGGTTCCTACCCAAATTGCGCGGTGCCAATGCACTGGAGCGCGGCGTACTCGGCGGATGGGAGCTGGCGACGATCGTCTCTTCTCAGAACGGTAACAACTTCAGTATTTACCAAGGGGCACACGAGGCAAATCTGGGAACCAACCCTGTTACCGGGGCGACCTATACCAGCCAGCTGAACCAGAGCGGTGCTTTGGTGCAGACGGGCTTTAATCCAAATCCATCTCAGCTGCGTCCTCTGGCGACTGGGCAGAGCTGCGTCAGCGACCGTCATGACAACACGATCATCAACCCCGGCGCGTTCACGCTGATTGGCTACGCTCTGGGTACGATCCCGAACAGCATGGCTCCGCGCGGTGTCTGCGGTGGCCCGAACTTCAACAATACCGACTTTTCTCTCGACAAGAACTGGGCGGTCTGGCATGAGCGGGCCACGATCAAGTTCAACCTGGACTTCTTCAACCTGTTCAATCACCCGAACTTCAATCCCGGCTCGCTCTCGCAGGGTTCGCCCTTCTCGGCGATCAACTGCGGCAGCCAGATTGGAACGGACGCCACGACGGGCCACAAGCTTTATACGCCTTGCAGTGCGACGAATAACATCGTTAGCGCACAGGACGCACAGAGCGGTTTTGGAACATCGAGCGGCATTATCGGAAATGCGCGTCAGATTCAGTACGGTCTGCACGTGAACTTCTAGGACGGATTGCCGGGTGGATTCCGATATCGGGTCCACCCTGCTTTTTCTCTGGAGAAAGGTTCCTGGCGCTCCGGGTCCTCGCATTCTGATTTAAGCCGAACGTGGCACTATTACTCAATGGCTCCTGTTGTCCAGTTTTTGCAGTTGTTTGTGTTGACCATCTCCTTGTCCGGCGCTTTGCTGGGACAATCGGCGAACCAATCTCCACTGTCCTCCGACGTGGAGACCAGAAGGCTTCAGGATCAACTTGCAAAGCAGCGACAGGCTATCTCGCAGGGCGATCCGTCTCAGGTAATTGCATCGTCACAGACGCTTACGGAACTAGCTTTCGAGGATCTGTCGAAGGTTCATTCTGATCTCAAGCAAGTACAGCGGCCTTCGGCGACAGCAAAACAGCTGGCTGCGCGCGAGCGCGAACTGCGGAAGATTCTCGGTAGCGCCTTTGACGACTGGGGAACGGCAGAGGCTCGCCAGCGAAGATATCGCGAAGCGCTGGGACATTTCCAGGACGCTGAGAGATGGTATCCTTCCACTCCAGGCGTGATGAGGAACCTTGGCACGGCTGCCTTCCGGCTGGAGGAGTACGGCGAGAGCGTACGCGCGCTGTCGGCTGCTATTGCTGCGAATCCGTCGGACCAGAGCTCTCGCCTGATGCTTGCAATGTCTCAGTTTTCACTGGAACAATTCGCGGAAGCGTCCAAAAACTTCACGCTCGTCAGCGAAGCTGTTCTCGAGGACCCCCGAGCGACGTATGCGTGGGCGTACTCGCTGATCCGGACGAACCAGCCGCAGCAGGGAAACACACTTGCCGGGATTCTGGAGGGCACAGATCTAAGTCCGGACGTTCGCTTGCTCGTCTGCAAGTTATATACAGCGTCGGAGAACTACGAGCAGGCGTTGAAGTGCCTTCGGACGCTGGAGGCATCGGCAGAGTCTGCGGAGGTTCAATACCAGATTGGTGCGACGTTGATTCGGATGAACAGACCGGCAGATGCAATCGCCGATCTGAAGGCGGCGCTGAAGATTGATCCGCGCGACGCTGACTCCCAGTATGACCTTGCGTTCGCTTTGCTCCAGACCTCGCAGAAGGAAGAGGGAATTGCACAACTGCGCAGCTTGGTTGCGGCAAACCCGAACTACCCACAGGCTCAATATCAACTGGGAAAGGTGTTGCTTGAGAGCGGCCAAACGGCAGAGGCGATTCCATATCTGGAGGCTGCAGCGACGCTGGGTCCCAAGGATGATTTTGTTCACTATCAGCTTCAGGTCGCCTATCGCCGAAGCGGACGCGTAGAAGATGCCGATCGGGAGCTAAAGAAGTACAAGCAGTTGAAGGCAAGCGCACGCGACAAGGCTGCGGACCGTTTGAATCAAAACAGCAAGCCGTAGGCTCGTCAGCGTCGCTTCAGTGCTTCTAGTTCGTTGAGCGTGCGCAGCCAGTCGGCACCGAGAAGGCGGGATAGGCTGCGGTCAGCGAGAACTTTTCCTCCGGTCTGGCAACGGGTGCAGTAGGTCTCGTTGTCTGCTTAGCGGATGCGCTGGACTTTTTCGCGCATCGCGGACACAACTCGCCGTAACGGCCGTGAACGGCCATCTCTTTGCGGAAAGCCGTGACCTTTCCGGGGAAGCTGCTGTCAGCTTCGGCGTTTCAGGCGGTCGATCCAGAGTTAAGCGTTTCGCGGGTGGCTGCGTAGAGTTTCTCCCACTGTTCCGGCTTGAGCTTACCCGTTCTGCTGAGGACCGAACCTGTGAATGAGCGACTCAAGAAATCTGTCGATCTCGTCGCAGATCTGTCGAAGCAGTTGATTACTGTCTCGACAGGCATTGTGACCGTGACGCTGCTGTTTTCGAACGATCTGTTCGGTCCGAAAGGAATCGCGGTGGCTGCGTGGATATTCTTCTTGGGCTTTGATTGCTCTCACCGGCACGCTGGCGCCAATTGAGCCGCCGACAGATGAAGACTTTGTGATCGGCAGAACGTTCGGCATGCCTCCTCCGCTCAAATCCTCACGTTTGGAGTGGCAGTGATCTTGACGATGGCTTACGTGGTATTCGCCTTCTCAGGTTCAACCCGTCAAGCTAGACCGTGGGTGCCTGCGGCACCGCTACTTGCTGCTGTCAGCACGGCACCGTTACCAACAATGCTAGTTCGCCCGATCAACCTGGCAAAGATATTCAGCCAAAGTTTCGAAGCAGAAGCGAACCTGTCAGGTCTCGCTTTTCCGCAGCCAAGCATCGAGGGCCATTTCTACTGGCGCGCTCGTCCTGTTTCCGATACCGATTTCAACGGATTTCACACCTCATCTGGCGCCTCATCGCTGAAGCACTCATGAGCGAGCCGATTAGTACTGATAGCCGATTAGTACTGATAGCCGATTAGTACTGATATGTCGGCTTGTAGACAGTAATTCCAAAACGCCCGGAAAGTCGGGTGCATTCGATAGGTCGCTGCAACACCATCTAGTAGAAGTTCTTCTATTGAGGATGGTGTTTATGAGTGAAGGAAAGCAGTCGAGACTATCTCCCGCGGAGAAGGCTGATGTTTGGAGCCGATGGAAGGCGGGGGAGTCGTTGCATGAGATTGGGCGTGCCTACGGCAAGCCCCATAACTGCATTCGCTGTGTGTTGTTGCCTCGCGGAGGGATTGCTCCAGCCGCTCGCCAGCGCTCTCGCATAGCGCTCACCTTGGCTGAGCGAGAGGACATTTCGCGAGGAATGGCTTCCGGCTCATCGATCCGCACGATAGCCAGCGGCCTCGGTCGGGCGGCGTCGACAGTGAGCCGGGAGGTCACGCGCCATGGCGGCCGTGCCGCCTATCGCGCCCACGATGCGGATAACCAGGCCTGGGGGTCGGGGTTACGACCCAAGAGGTGTCTTCTGGCCAGCAACCGCAAGTTGCGGAAGATGGTTGCGAGTAAGCTGGTGTTGGACTGGTCGCCGGAGCAGATTTCCGGATGGCTGAAGACACAGTATCCTGACGACGAGAGCATGCGCGTGTCCCACGAGACCATTTACCGAAGCCTGTTCATCCAGGCGCGGGGCGTGCTGAAACAAGAGCTGATGGAGCACTTGCGGAGCAAGCGGCGCATGCGCCGCTCGCTCCATGCAACGGTCAGCGGACAGTCCCGCGGCCAGATCGTCGATGCCGTCTCGATCCGTGAAAGGCCCGCGGAAGTGGAAGACCGAGCGGTTCCTGGGCATTGGGAAGGTGATCTGCTGAGCGGCGCAAAGAACAGTTACATCGCGACTTTAGTGGAGCGTCATTCACGCTTTGCCATGCTGGTCAAGGTGCCGGGCAAAGACACTGAAGCGGTCGTTCAAGCCTTGAGCCGGCATGTTCGTAAACTCCCGGCGACCCTGCGGCGTTCGCTGACGTGGGATCGCGGGTTGGAGATGGCCAGGCACAAGGAGTTTACAGTGGCTACCAAGGTGAAAGTGTACTTCTGCGATCCGCAGAGTCCCTGGCAGCGCGGCACCAATGAAAACACCAATCTATTATTGCGACAATACTTCCCCCGAGGAACCAACCTTGCCCCTATCTCGCAAGCGCAGCTCGACCAGGTCGCGCTGCGCTTGAATCAACGTCCCAGAAAGACCTTGGGTTTCCAAACTCCTGCAGCTAGACTGCAAGCAAGTGTTGCGTCGACCGTCTGAGCCAGCACCGGTTATCGGCAACTTCGTGGCCAGCTGGTGATAACAAGGCTTAGCACTCATTGAGTCCGTCTTGCATGACTGTCCAAGATCACTTTCGAGAAGACCGTTTGTGATTTCCGAACGAAAACCGGGGCAAGAGGTGCCTCTCAACATCAATCGCTTCCTGCGCGATTAGACAACAACTGCTGCACCTTAGGTCAAGACGACAGCGTTGTAAACCATATGGAGAACAACGGCTGGTGCAAGACGCCCGGTCTTCTTGAACAGGAGTGCGTTCGTTATTCCTAACAATACAACCGGTAGCCAGGAGAGTGGAGGATGGTAGATAGCAAAGAAAGCTGCACTACCAACCACGGCGCTCAAGCCACCCCATTCGCGATCCAAAGCCCTGTAAAGCAATCCACGGAACAGATATTCTTCTATTCTTCCGCGAACGGCGCGAACAGTATGGCCGTCACCGCATAGGAAGTGTGCAAATTCGGTATCTTCGCCATCTGTTCCTGCGACCGGCGAATGATCTCCGCAGTAGGTGGAAGATGACTTAATACAGCGAGGTAAACGTGAGCAAATAGCCCCAAGACTAATCCTCCGCACACTCCGGCGAGAAGCGAGGGAATCAGCTTGCCATTTCGTAATCCATCTCCGCGCCACCATGACTTCGATTGAGCTCCAGTGTTTCCGTCCGGTTGCCAACACCAAACGTCATTAGGCCGAACGCCTCGGTTGCTTAGGAACCGAGATACACCGAAGGACACGATTACTGCACATATGGAGTAGCCGATAGCTCGTGCAATGGCGATGTTGTCGCGTCCCACTGCAACTACAACGATTCCGGCTAATAGCGCCTCATTCCACCAGGATGCTGATCGCGATCATGGCGTTCATCAGCGTCGGTGGGGGAGGAATCTTTTCCGACCAGGGATCGTACAGGTAGGGCAAGGCGGGCGCGAAAGTTTTGCCACATCGCCGCGGCCGTAATGCAGGAGTACACGATCCCCATGATGGCTATGTGCCACTGCTGTGTGAGCACTCCAATGGCGAAAGTCAACATGCCAAGCTGGGCTGCGCCGCGCCGTCCCCATAGGATCTTCTGGATTTCGCCTGAGTCGGAGGTGCTGGTCACAAGCGTCACCGATTTTTCGGCCATGCTTCGGCCAAAGAAAAACCAGCCGACGCCCACCGGCAGAATCTTCCACGTCTCCGCCGGGTAGAGAATAGCCGCATAGCAAAGAACGAGCTCACCACCCCCAAGGAGATCAGTGACCACAACCAGGCCTTGGCCTTCAAGAGGTCTTCCATCCCTCTCGGCCAGGTCAGGGTGATCCACAAAGCGTTTCCCTCAGACGCGAGAGACTTCGGCTCTAGAGGCTGTTAATGACTTCAGTTGAGCATTTTGAAGATTCTGCTGAGCATGAGGCAGGCGAAGGCGAAGTAGTGGAAGGCGGCGAGGGTTTGGGAGAGGCGTTCGTAGTCTCTAGCCAGGCGGCGGAATCGCGGGGCCCAGGCGAAGCTTCTCTCGACGACCCATCGGCGGGGCAGCAGGACGAAGCCCCGTTTGGCCTCCGTGTGCTTGACCACCTCCAGTTGAATGCCGTGCCGGGCGGCCGCGCTGTCCGCGGTTTCTCCGGTGTAGCCCTGGTTGACGTAAGCAAGTTCCACGTGGTCTCCGGTCATCTGCTGCACCGCTTCGGCGAGCTTGTCCACCTGGGCGCGGTCCTGCTCGTTGGCGGTGACATGCAGGGCGAGCAGGGTTGCCCAGGGTGTCCACCGCAGCGTGCACCTTGGCTCCTTTGCGCCGCTTGGCGCCATCGTATCCAGCCCGCGCCCCCGACTCCGGCGTGGACTGCAGCGTCCGGCTGTCCACCACCATCGCCGTGGGCTGCGGCTTGCGCTCGGCAAACTCGCGCAATAGAGAGCGCAGGTCCTCCACCATGATCTCGAAGCATCCGGCACCGATCCAGCGCCGCGTCTGCTGGTACACCACCGGCCACGGCGGAAGATCGTTCGGCATCATCCGCCAGTGCGCCCCAGTCTGCACCAGCCAGCGCAGAGCGTTGAACACCGCGCGCAAACGGTGCGACCGCTGCCGAGCGTCCTCCCGGCACAACGCCAGATAGGGCGCCACGACCACTCCTCATCGCTCACATCGCTCGGATAACCAACCTGACCCTTATTCCCCATCCAACTATGCTGCGCGATGACAACAACACAATCACTGCCTTCCTACACATGAGAACTAAAGTTACTAATAGCCTCTAGTCTTACCTCTCTCTGGATTTTAGAAGTCCACACTAAATAGTGAGCCCGTGTAAACATGGCTCTCTGATAGATCGAGTTCGCGCTGAATCGAGCGTACGACCTCATCGCTGATGTGACCTTCGTCGCGAAGCCGCAGCAGAGCTTGTCGTTCCACTTTGAGTACCTCAAGGACGAGCACCTGCCGTTCTGAACGACTCGAGGCTGTAGCATACGACTCGGGCCGCTCGATAGGCATAGCATCCAGACGGCGTTGATAGTTCGACATCAAGTCTCTCAGCGTCCCTGCCTCGTATCGTTCACTAGAACGACGACGGTTGAGATATGCCAATGCCTCTTCCAGAAGAGTTCGGCGTGCATATTGCTCCTCTTTGTCCGATACATTGGAATTGCTGAGATTCAAGACTCTAATGACCCACGGCATCGTAAGCCCTTGCACGACCAGTGTCGCGACGATCACGCAGAACGCAAGATAAACAATCATGCTTCTCTGCTGAAAGGGTTCGCCATTCGATCTCACAAACGGTAACGAAACGGCCGCTGCAAGCGAAAGTACACCTCTCATGCCTCCCCAACCAAGAACGAAGAGTTTCCTCGGTTCGGGAGCTTTGATTGCCAATTTCTTGAACCACTTCCGATATCCATAAATCAGGTACGTCTCGCCGTAAATCCAGAGCATGCGAACGACGATGATCCCCGAACTGAAGAGTGCGCCGTAGAGAAGGAGCACTCCTGGTCTCAAAGAGTGAATCTCCGCCATGACGAACGGCAACTGCAGTCCGATCAAGATGAAGACGATGCCATTGAGCACGAACGTCAGCAGGTCCCACACTGCCGCCGCCTGCAACCGAACCGGCGGTGACATATATGTTGGGCTTGCACGGCTCATGTACATACTGCAGGCGATTACAGCCATAACACCCGAGGTGTGCATTCCGTCTGCCGCGAGATACACGGCGTATGGAACGAAGATGCTGATAGCAATTTCGATTGGCCCATCGTCGATCCACCGCTCTAGAACAGAGACTGCAGCTCCGAAAACAAGCCCAATGAGAATGCCTCCGCCTGTCAGAAAGAATAGACGGCCAACCCCTTCGATGACCGTTGGTGTCCTCCCACTCAGAAGAAGCATCATTCCGAACTGCAGAGCAAGAAGGCCAGTTCCGTCGTTCACCAAGCTTTCTGCTTCGAGAATGTCAACGATCTGACGTGGCAACCCTACTCGACGCGCGATAGAAGTTGCAGCGATCGCATCCGTCGCCGCAACCACCGCTCCAAGAAGAACGGCCGATTGCCAATCGAAGCCGGGTAGGATTTTCTTTCCCGCAGCGAAAACAAGTAGGAAAATTGTAAAGCTCACAAGCCCCACCGCCAGTGTGACGATGCGCGCGAAGTTATCTCTGAACTCTCTCCAAGAGAGAACCCAACCGGCTGAATAGAGAAGTGGCGGAAGGAATATTAGAAACACCAGATCCGGCTGCAAAGAAATTCGAGGAATACCCGGAACCAGACTTAGCACCAGACCCGCGATTACAAGCATGATGGGGTAAGGAAGCTTGAATTTGCGAGCGATTCCTGCGAAGACTACGACTGCCAGTAAGAGGAGAAGGAATGTTTCTAGTGCGGATTGGAAGCTTGCCCCGTTCATTCCCTTTGCTCCTCTTCGGACGATAAACTTCCTCTAGCACTTCATGCATCCGGGTGAAGGAGCTGGATCGTTTGTTGTCGTAAGAAACCCTTTCTTTTCATTCTAGGGCCGTTTCTCTATAAACGCTCATCGACACGACCAGGCGTCTGAGTTTGATAGTTGAGCGCGCTGATAGCAATGACTCCGCACCAGTTCCATAAAAGAGCGGCTGCATCCATTTCAATCCGTGGTACGGCACCCCGCCGATGTTTGTCGGCCTCTCGGGCTTGCTCTCTTCCTGCTACTCACCGGGCCTACCCTAGTTTAAGAGTTGGGCACATACTTTCAAAAGATTCGAGTAGTCACCGGAACGCGAACGCTCGCAAGACTGTACGCTGTTCGTCTCAGGGATCGATTACAAGTTCGATTCGCGTCTGCTACTTCCACAGCATAACGACCATCGCCCCGAAATAATAAGCGCTCCACCAACGTAAATTGGTGGCGAAGGAACCTGATGCTATTTAGTTGAAAGACGACGAATACCGTGGCGACATACACTCCAGTGACTGTCGCAAAGTCGACGGGAGCAAGATTCAGCGAAGTGCCGTAAAGCGCCAGGAGTACTGAGCCTAGAAGGAAAAGACCGACCGGCTGGGCAAAGATTGATGGTGCAGAGCTAGACGCAAGATAGCATCACCGGATGCTTCAAGAATGGCCGCAACAAGTACGAATGCAAGAATCTTCATTACGCACTGATCTGCCATGACGTTTCGAATAACAAAAGATAGGTCTTGGATGTGTAGATCGGCTGTGAAACGAGCTTCTCAGCCAAGTGGTTGCCTGATGTGAGCAGGAAGGCGCTTTGCCCCACGTACTAGCGAGTGACAAACACTGCTAGCTCTGAATCAAAGGCGTTCCCCAAAAAAAACGCTAAAACGGTGACTCCAAAATGCTCGGCTGCCACGCCCTGCTTTTGATCACTTGGAGCATCAATTGTCCTTGCCGAACCGGAACGACTTTCACAAGTATTTTCTGATTTGACGTAAAGAACGCATAAGAGTTTGATGGGCTTCATTACACCTTTAGAGCGTTGAGTTTGTGAGGTCATAAAACTAGATCGCGCGGGTGTGGCGAAATCTTAATGCCTTCATCTCAACGACTTAACTTCCGGATTGCCATTCTTTCTTAACAGTAGAAGAAACCAAATATCGTGGTTTTTATGATTTGTTTACGTCTTTTCGGGTTAGCCTTTGTTTATGTTGGCATCCTCCTCTTAGCCTACTGAAAGTGAGCGCATGGCGTTCTTCGACCTTCTCATCGGTAAGCCGCTTGCAACCTCTGAAGAACGCGCGGAGCACATCGGGCCCATCGCTGGTATTCCCGTCTTCGGCCTTGACGCTCTCAGCTCGGCTGCCTACGGTCCTGAGGCTGCTCTAACGCTTCTCATACCTCTTGGCCTTGTGGGCATTCAGCACATCGTACCCATCAGCTTCGCCATCCTCGGCTTGCTCGTTATCGTCTTCATTTCCTACCTACAGACTATCGATGCCTATCCCCACGGCGGCGGCAGCTACACGGTTGCGTCTGAGAACCTCGGCGCCAACGCTGGTCTGCTAGCGGCTGCGGCGCTGATGATCGACTACATCCTCAACGCGGCTGTCGGAATCTCCGCCGGTGTCGGGGCACTGGTCTCTGCCTTTCCCGCACTACAACCCCACACACTGGCGCTCTGTCTCGCCATCCTGCTTATCCTCACCCTCATTAACGTGCGCGGCGTCAAGGATACTGGCACCGCCTTCCTCATCCCCACCTATCTCTTCGTCGGCACTCTGTTGCTCGTCATCACCGTAGGAGCGGTGCGTGCCTTCGCCTCCGGAGGCCATCCGGTCTCGATCGTCGAGCCCCCACATCTGCCCATCAGGGGGTCGATGCTCTCCCTTTGGTTGCTGGCCAAAGTCTTCGCCAGCGGATGCACCGCCATGACCGGGGTCGAGGCCGTCTCGAACGGGGTCAACGCCTTCCGCGAGCCCACGCAGAAGAACGCCAAGCGGACGCTTACTATCATCATCGTTCTGCTCATGATCTTCCTCGCCGGCATAGCTCTGCTATGCCGCGCCTACTCAATCGGCGCAACCGAACCCGGCGGCACCGGGTACCAGAGCATCCTCTCCCAGCTCACCGCCGCCGTCATGGGACGCGGCTGGTTCTACTACCTCACCATAGGCTCGATCCTCGCGGTGCTAGCGCTTTCGGCGAACACGTCGTTCGCCGACTTCCCGCGTCTCACCCGCGCCATTGCGCTGCATGACTACCTACCGCACGTATTCAAGGTCCGCGGGCGTCGCCTGCTTTACTCCCACGGCATCGTTGCGCTGGTAGGCTTCACAGCGCTCTTGCTAATCGTCTTCGGCGGAGTTACCGATCATTTGATCCCGCTCTTCGCCATCGGAGCCTTCCTCGCCTTCACGCTCTCGCAGGCGGGGATGGTGGTCCACTGGAAGCGCGTGGGCGGCCGGGGCATGATACGCCGCATGGCCATTAACGGCGTTGGCGCGATCGCCACTGGCGTCACGCTTATCGTCGTGCTTGTCGCCAAGTTTACTGAAGGCGCATGGATCACGGCAATCCTCGTTCCCGCCCTGATCATTACGATGAACGCGGTCAAGCGTCATTACGATCGTGTCGCGCGGCAGATCGCCGTCGATTGTCCCATGAGTGTCGAAAACCTCGTCGAGCCGCTGGTCATCGTCCCACTTGATCGCTGGTCCCGCATTACCGAAAAGGGCCTTCGCTTCGCGCTGAAGATCAGCGACCAGGTTCAAGCCGTCCACGTCGACGCCGAGGAGTGCTGCGACCAAGTGCAACAGATGTGGCAACAAAATGTTGTCACGCCCTTATACAAGTCAGGGATGACCGTTCCCGAGCTTATACTTCTCTCTTCACCCTACCGCTTCGTCATCATGCCGCTCGTCGAGTACATCCTTAAGGTCGAGCGCGACCATCCTGACCGTCAGATCGCGGTCCTGGTTCCTGAACTCGTCGTCAAACACTGGTGGGAGGCTCCGCTCCACAACCAACGGGCTCAATTGCTGAAGTTGCTTCTTCTTGTTCGCGGGAATCAGCGCATTATGGTAATCAACATCCCTTGGTATCTGTAACTCAGACCGCCTACTATAGCCTGAACCGGTGCCCACGGGGCTATCAGCAAGGCAGCCGCCTTACTCAGCGGCGACATCGGTTGCGAATCCGGAAGCGGTGTTAGACGGCCCATAGATCGTCTTCGGTCGTTTTTGTAGCCGATCTTTTCGCTGTTGGTCATAACCTTAGGGGCGGACCGAAGATCCTGCTGCGATTTGATGATCGAAAGAACATGGCCCAGACGTTTGTTTCCTACGATAGCGGTGTGGCTGACGCGCTGGTCCTTACTGAAGACACGGTAGGGAAGTGAATGACCTTTCCATCGGACCTCCATTGCGCGATCAGGGAAGTCGTAGACCTCCACATACTGACCTGTCAGATTCTCCGAAAGCTCACTTCGTTCGAGGATGATCTGCTTGCGGTCATACGACAGGGTGAGTTGCTCACTGACATGGCGCTGTTCGCGGTCGCACAGGATGTCAGTCAAACGATTCGCTTGCACATTGAGAGAACGGTGCAGATTCTCAGGCTTGGCCGCGGTCAGTGCGAAGCGTTCGTTGAATCGCTGGACGAACCCAGGCAAGAAAGTGTTACCGGCCTCCATATCGCACACCTCCTCAAGGCGTAGCTCCTTCGCCAGGCGATCTTGCAGGGTGCGGTTGGCCCGCTCCACGCGACCCTTCGCCTGACCGGAGTTCGCACAGAGGATCTCGATGTTCAGCTCGGCCAATGCCCGTCCGAATTGCGTCATACCCGAATCGCCCTTCGCGTCCGGCTTATTTACACGAAAGACGGTGTGTTTGTCCGAGTAAAATGCTGTCGGGCAGCCATGGCATTCAAGGTGCGCGCCGAATAGAAATGTCAGTATAACCCGTAGCCGTCGTGCGGTGGGAATGTGTGAAATCAACGCACTTAGTGATTTCCAAGGGCTGTGGGAAAGAGGGGGAGGCAGGAGACCTTTATCGTCCTGCCTTCCACGCTTTCCATCAGACCGACATTTCCACCGCGCTGTCCCTTCCGAATTGCCTCGCTGAGTACGTTGGCGATCTGGCGCGAATCGAAAATCCATCTTTGCGACATGCGCGTTTACCGGTACTAACCGGTGTAGTCCATCGTCGTCGCAATTCTTACCGTTACCGGAGAGGGATGAACGATTCCAAAAAACTGGTGACTCAGTCCTTTGGACTAAGCTTCTGCATCACGTCGTCCAGGTTGAAGCTGGCTGGCTTCGCTCGAATGGGATATTCCTTGAAGCTTGCGAGCCACTGGGCCACGGCGGCCTGTGCAGGGACGTTCACAAAGGCTCTGTGGACCATCCAGTCGTCATAGAAGATTGATTCGGGACCACGTTCGAAAGGATCTGCCCGGAGGTTGTAGATCAGTGGAAGGCGTAGCTTCGTGTAATCATTTCCCCAGACTCCGAGACCGGTGACCGAGGCGCTTGTTTTCCACGATCGCGGTGTGGCTGACGCGCTGATCTTTACTGAAAATGCCGTAGGGAATTGAGTGCCCCTTCCATCGGACCTCCATCGGCCTGTCGGCGAAATTATGGATCTCAACGTATTGGCCAGCTAGTTTCTCCGACAGCTCATTACGCTCGAGTATGACCTGCTTGCGATCGTAAGTTAAGGTGAGTTGTTCTCCGACGTAGCGCTGTTCGCGATGGCATAAGATGTCGTTCAACCGACTCGCCTTCACATTTAGAGGACGGTGAGCGTTCTCCGATTTAATCGGAGTCAGTGCGAAGCGCTCGTTGAAACGCTCGACAAAGAGCGGTAGAAAGGCATTTCCGGCCTCCATATCGCACACCCTCTCCAGGCGAAGCTCCTTCACCAACCGATCCTGCAGGGTCCGGTTGGCGCACTCCACTCGCCCTTTAGCCTGGCTTGAGTTCGCGCAAATGATCTCGATATTCAGCTCAGCCAGCGCTCTGTCGAACTGCGTCATGCCAGAACCTCCCTTAGCGTCTGGCTTGTTTATGCGAAAGACGGTGTGCTTGTCCGAGTAAAAGGCTGTCGGACAACCATGGGTTTCGAGATACACTTGCAGTGCCTCGAAATAGGAGTCCGTGCTCTTACTGGGTACAAAGCGCAACTGCATCAGCTTGCTTGTTGCGTCATCGATGAAGACCAGAAGCGTGCACGGCTCGCCACGGCCTTCGAACCAACGATGCTCACTCCCGTCGATCTGGATCAACTCGCCGTAGGACTCTCGCCGCAGCCGCGGCTGGTGGAGCTCCTGCGCTGCTTGCGTGATAGCCAAAGACCATCATCAACCATTCATGTCCGCAACGTCTCACGTCCGATCCGGATGTCGTGCTTGTCATGCAGAACTTCGATAGCGAGCGTTGGACCGAAGTCGGCATACTTCGTCCTGACCAATTCCAGCACTTGCTTCCGAAGACCAGGGTCGGCTCGATGATTGGAAGCCTGACCTCGTCCCCGGTGGCTTAGGGCTCCGCCGCCAAGGTCGCGGAATCGGGTCAAGAGCCGGCCTACCTGCCTGACGCTTATCGCCAATACGATGGCTGCCGAGGAAACAGTTCGTTTGCCAGAAAGGACTTCCGTCAAAATCTCAATGCGTTGTACATCGCGTTCGCTCATCAGCACCCAACCCATAGACGTCCGTCTCCAAGGCCATGACCTTGAGAGGGTAATCGGACATTTCTATCGGGCAAAGGTAGGACATTTCTGTCTGGCGCTAATAAATCATGTTGAATCTCGTTAGAAATGTCAGGGTATCTTTCTCATTAGAAATGTCAGTATAGGTCATGGTCGTCGTGCGGTGGGAATGTGCGAAATCGCCGCTTTTGCGATTTCCACATTTCCATCCGCCCCGCTCGCGCTGACTTTTTACGCCGTTCATTCACTGACAAGAAGCCGACTCGTGAGTACCAATCCGCTATCGATGAGCGAGTTGGCGATTGGACTAAACCGCGCTTCGCGGGTAGCTGGAAAGTAGTACGATTTGGCAGGGCAATTTGCATAATGCACGCCACCAGAGCCAGCGCGGCGATCAGAACTTTTCTCAATGTGGGGCCGGCACGAAATTGCTGCACTGCATTGAATCCCATAAAGCAATTGCCCTGCCAAATCCCCACACGGTTTAGTCCAAATCGCCGTATCCACACTGCTTCCTATCTGCAACCCGATAACTGCACTTCTCTGCGCCCGAAGCACTGTCGATACGGCGCTATAGATTTGTCATCCGTTATCCGGGCGCAATGGAGTAACTCTAGGCCCCACTACGCTAGTCGGCTCCGAACCCGCCGCCCCATAATGTGTAGGCGAGATTAGCCACGGGGACCATACTCCGGGTGCCTCGGATCAGGAGGAAACTGAAATCCCGATCATGAACTTCGCATACGGAGCCAGCGGCCCGAAGTGAAGAACATAACGGGACCGACCTGGGGCCATCTGGAATGCCTGCTTGCTGCGTAAGTGCAAGGGAACCTCGCTCGATCACTACCATCTGCCTCAATCCCCTGTTTGCACCAGAGCCCCTTGCGTGGCTTTCTATTTTTTGAAAACCAGCGGGGGACCGCTGACGCGCTTCGCATGGATGTCGACATCCACTTCAACGCGGTTTGCGATCCTGATGAACGGAATGCCGCTATTCATCCCGTAGTCCTTGCGATCAAAGGCCATCATCCCCTTGATCTCGCCTGAGCCTGTGCCCTCACCTGACACCGTCAGCGACAGGGTCTCGGATTTCGAGACTCCGCGTATCGTGAAAGTGCCTGGTATGTCAAAGGTGTTTGGACCGGTCGGAACAACTTTTGTCGAATGGAACGTGATCAACGGATCATGCTGGGCGTCGAAGAAGTCTTTGCCCTTCAGTTTGCCGTCCTTCATGCCGCTTCCGGTATCTACGCTGGCCGCCTGAGCCTTGATGTCCAGGACGCCTGTCGTGACATCCGGAGATGTAAACGTTAGAGAGGCGTCCCATTTGTCGAATTTGCCGGCTATCTCGACCGAAGCCTTCACAGAGAACTTAACCGTGCTATCTTCCTGTGTAATTGCGAAAACGGGCGTTTGCGCGCGGCCTAGCGGCGTCAGCACGGCTGCGGCGAGAAGCGGCAGTAGTGTCAGATATCTCGTCTTCATGCACTTCCTCTTTCTTGATCGGTAACATCCCGAATATCTATCAAATAGCGTAAGAAGCCTAATCTTAATAACTGGGCCCTCTCAACTCGTCTCGATTCCCATGAAGGACGCCGATATCGTACGTGACACTTATCTCGCTCGCTCCCACCCAGGACACTTATGAAGACGGGAGCAGTTTATAAACTCGGTATCGCTCCGACTACTGGCGAAAGTGACAGGTGTTTCTCCAGATGACTGATCTCGGCATTGCCTTGGGACAGCGCAAACACGTCATCTGCCCTCTCGATAGACGCTGCAACCATGACGAACACCTGCCTGAGATTCATGGCGTTTATTCGGACTGACGATCTCCGCGCCGCGCTGAGACGCTCTGCCCGGCACCTTCAATCAGGCTGCATGGGAATATGGCGTCGCGTGCTGGGCGTCAATCCCATCCTTGAGCTGCATCGGCGTCCGATCTGTGCTCCCGAATCGGTCGGATTACGAGCGCTTCTTGGCTTGTCGTTCATGATGAAACACTACCTCTTCCGACCGACGGTTTCATGAAACTTCACGGCTTCCCACCGGAAGAAGCCGAACAGTGGTTTCTGATTAAGCTTGTCCTCATCGAAGTTCCTCTAAAGTCGGCTTTTCAGCAACTACAATTCTCGCGCGCGGAGCGGATGGAAATGTTTCTATGCACGCCCGATCGACTTGGGCATCACTCAGCCGTAAAGGGTGAAAT
The DNA here is from genome assembly GCF_004217555.1 of Edaphobacter modestus. GTDB lineage: Bacteria > Acidobacteriota > Terriglobia > Terriglobales > Acidobacteriaceae > Edaphobacter > Edaphobacter modestus. Next base: position 1,479,909 of record NZ_SHKW01000001.1, on the reverse strand, counting down.
TAGTGGCTTACTACTTGTACAGTTTGCGTGCGACGACGATAATTCAAGGCGCGATAGGACGACGAGCGCCAACGGGCCATTTGGGTTTGCTGTTTGGAGCGGCTTATGCAGGCGAAGCCAAAGACCATCGTGGTTCTCGGAGGAGGCCGGAATCTCTACGGCATTCAAAGGCGGATTACGCAGTTATCTTTGGCCATTTGCCTACTTGCCGGGGTTGCATTTGCATCTCTTCCCCGTGCGGCAGATTCGCTGCGACCCAAAAACATTCTGGTACTGCATAGCTTTACAGATCGCAAGGCTTTGGGTGATCTAGCGCTTCTGAGATCGACATTGCGGTCTCAGTTCGCCGCACCTGCAAACTTTGAGGTTGAATATCTTGAATCGCAACGGTTCGACGTCGGAGGCTACGAGAACAGCTTAAGCGAATCACTGGCTTACCTATACAGAGGGAGAAAGATCGACCTCATCATCGCCGTTGTCTATCCGGCGCTTCGTTTTGCCATCGATCATCGCGATCGGATATTTCCTGGTGTCCCCATTCTCTTCATGTCCATCTCTCCGAACAGGTTTGAGGGACGGACGCTGTGGCCGGGTGTGACCGGGGTTACAACCAACGTAGATGTTACCGGGACGATTGAGCTGGCCCTCCACCTTCATCCTGATACGGAAAGTGTTGCGATAGTCTCTGGAACATCAGAATTTGAACGGTTCTGGTTGCGATTGACTAACCAGGAGCTTCAGCGGATCGGGTCTAAGTTAAAAACGACCACTCTGATCGGACTTCCGCCGGATCAATTACTGAAGGAGATTGCGGAACTTCCTACTCGCACAATTGTGTTTTTTCAGACGATACCGCTGGAGTCGGCACAACCTCTGCACGGTACTTATTACATACTTGAGGCCATTGCACGGCAGTTTCCGACCTACTGCGTTCTCAATTACTGCTTTGATCATGAGGCTATCGGCGGATCTTACTCGGACTCGGATATTGAAGAAGTTATGGCCGGCCAATTGGCTGCACGACTACTGTCAGGCGAGAAACCGGATAATATTCCGGTCCTTCACAACTCCGCAGCACACGCCAATGTGGACTGGCGCCAGCTTCAACGATGGAATATTCCAGAATCTTCTCTTCCGTCTAATGCGCTTGTTCTATTCCGACAGCCTACTGTCTGGGAGCAATACCAGAGGTATGTTCCTGTTGGACTCGCAATAATCATTGTTCAGGGATTGTTGATCCTGGGATTACTAATACAACAAAGAAGGAAGCGCAAAGCCGAAATTCGTCTACGAGAAAGCGAGAAACGCTTCCGAACGATGGCGGATGTAACTCCGTCTTTAGTCTGGATGAGCGACAAATCTGGGCTCGTCACCTATCTCAATGAAAGACGGATCGACTTTACAGGGCGCGATTCAACGGATGGGAATGGAGATAGTTGGACGGCGTTCGTTCACCCCGATGATTTGCAGGGTGTTCTCCGTGCAAACCAACTCGCGTTAGAGCAGCGGAAAGGATTTTCCAAAGAGTATCGACTCCGTCGGAAAGACGGGGTATATCGCTGGATGTTGGACGTCGCCGCTCCGCGAATTAATGGAGATGGCACGTTTGCCGGATTCATCGGTTCGGCGAGCGATGTAACAGACCAAAAACTTGCGCAGGAAGCACTCGAAACAATCGGAGGCAGATTAATTGAAGCCCAAGAAAAAGAGCGCACCAGAATCGCGAGAGAGCTTCATGATGATATTTGTCAGAGACTGGCGCTCCTGTACATGGAACTTACACAAGCGATCCAGGGGGCAGATGTCGTAAATGATACAGCCAATACGCAGTTCGCTGAAATCCGGCGACACTGTTCTGAGATCGCTGGAGACGTTCAAGCGTTGTCGCACGAACTGCATTCCTCGAAGCTGGAATACCTAGGCATAGTAGCTGCATTGGCGAGCTTCTGTCGAGAGTTTTCCAAACAGCACACTATAGACATCGAGTTCAATCACAAGGAGATCCCAGATAATTTAGCAAGCGATATCTCCCTCTGTTTATTTCGAGTTGCACAGGAATCCCTGCACAATGCTGTGAAATATAGCGGCGAAAGCTGCTTCTCAATAGATCTACGACGCATCGCGGATCAGCTTCAGCTTGAGGTCCGTGACGCGGGCGTGGGTTTCAATCTAGAACAAGCGAAGCTAAATGGGGGATTGGGTCTCGTGAGTATGCAAGAGCGCGTGCACCTCATGAATGGTATGTTTTTCGTCGAAACGAAGGCGAATCACGGAACGAAGATTGTCGTTAGCGTTCCGTGGGTTGGGGAACCGAGCGAAACAACTAACGGAAGGTTCAGGGTCAAGGATACATAGGAGGTGGAGATGGGACGAATACGAATATTGTTAGCTGACGATCACCCCATGATTTGTGCTGGCTTCCAAAAAATACTGGAACCGCATTACGAAGTGGTAGGCTGCGTAAAAGATGGCCTTGCTCTATTAGAAGCTGTTGAAGAGCTCAAGCCCGACGTAGTGCTCGTGGATATAGGGATGCCCTTGCTAAACGGCCTGGACGCAGCGCGAGAAATTAAGAGAAGAGAGCCTCGTATGAAGCTAATTTTTCTTACCATGAACTCTGACGCTGACATTGCTGCCCAGGCGTTAAAGGTGGGTGCCCGCGGCTATCTTCTTAAGACCTCAGAATCCTCCGAGTTATTGCGGGCAGTTCATGATGTGGTGCAGGGGCTCTCGTATGTGACCCCGCAAATTAGCCAGGCCATCGAAGAAAACTTCATCAGAGATCCCAACGGAATGCATCGCTCAAAACATCTCACCAGCCGGCAATGTGAAGTCCTGCAAATGCTTGCCGAGGGGCGATCCATGAAGGAAATCGCCTATGTTTTACGGATAGCGCACCGCACTGTCCGTTTTCACAAGTCACAAATTGTAGAGGAGTTGGGCATTACCACCAACTCGGAACTCGTTCAGTATGCGATGAAGCACGGAATGATCTCATCTAGCTGAGAGGCAAAGCGAACGTTCCCGGAAACAGATGGAATTGTGAACCGATCACGTCATTTAAGGTTGAAGGTAACGCCGAGCAATATCCCGCTTGTGACTCCATCGTAGATAAAAGTCGAACTGGGGCGATAATTCACGTCCAGATAGCGCCAGCCCAACTGCAGCATGACTGTCGGTTTAATCTTGTAACCCACCAAGCCGGCTACCTGGTAATCCACATTCGCGCCTCCGGCACCCGCGTCGCCCAACACCGTAATCATGGCCTTGGATGAAAGCGGCATTTGGATCTTTGCTCCTGCTATCACGTCCACCCAGTTTGCTGACTGCGAGTTGCTCAGGTCGGAGGGTTGAAGGGTAAAGTCTTCCCCTAAGTGCCAGTAGCGTATGCCAAGTGTGGCATCCGCCTTAATCTTTTCCTTATCTACAAGCCGGTAACCGGCATTGGGTGTCAGCAGGGTTTGCGTAAGCTTGGCCTTAACAGACGTAACGCCAACTTGATTCACCGGCAGTGCTTTGTCGTCGGAGAGCTTCATCCAAAGGAAATCGACTGGAAATACGAAGCGGCCCTTGCGAGCCTCGACCGCTGCCATCAGTCCGATGTTGAACTTCGAAATAATGTCACCGAAGCTGGCATGATAGCTCGTGTCTATGCCTCGAAAGCCGGCTGTGCCATGCGCGCCTGCAAACCACAGATACGGGGTGACGTCGAAGTGCCAGTGATCGTCGTGGGGTGTTGCCGAACTTTGCGGAGCAGACGCACCCGCTGTCTGGTTGTCCGAGCTCAGATCTACTGTTTGTTGAGCAACCGCAGGCGCGGACAACACCAAGGCCAGCGATCCTGCGAATATCAACAAACAAGTTTTGCTGTGCAAATTCATAGTGGTCCCTCTCTCAAAAGAGCCTGACTACTCGTCAAAGGGGAAGATGCGCTTCCAGTCGTTCTTCATGCTGACTACGATCCAGGCATTTTGTTTTGCTTCTGTCAGCAACGCTTCGGAGAACGTGCCGACATGAGTGTCAGGAAGATTTGCCGCGGGGCCATAGGCATATTCGCGTTTCGCGTCGTCGTGGAGAACGAGCATCATCAAGTGCGCTCCGTCGCCGGACTGCGTCCATTCCAGCATCTGGGTATCGCCCGCGGAATTGCCGAAGGCGGCAGAGGGCCGCTTGCCGATGAAGAGATTGATCCCGATGGGTTTGCCGGGCCCATCATCGATGAAAAATGGCTTCGGTTCTCTCATGAGTACAGGCTTGCCGTTCGTATTGACGTACGTTGTCGCGATGCTCGATCCAACGACCTGTTCCGGGGGGACACCATACACCTGCTCGCTGTAGACGCGTACAAACTCCTGCCCACCGCCCGTGACGATAAACGTCCTGAATCCATTGGTGCGCAGATACTTCATCACTTCCAGCATGGGCTGGTAGACGAGGTCAGTGTATGGCCGGTCGAAGCGCGGGGCTTTTGCATTGGCCAGCCAACCCTTCACGAGACCCTGAAACGCTTCCGTGCTCATTCCTGCGTGGGTCACTGCGATGATTTGCATCCAGTCCGCTTCGGTGAACTTACTCATGGCTGCGTTGTCACGCGCGAGCACCGACTCGAACGGCTCCTTCTGCTTCCATTCAGGATGGCTTGGTGCCATCTCTCCTACGCGTGCAAGCGCAAAGGCGGCCTGCCCGTATAAAGGATGTTCAGTCCAGAGCGTCCCGTCTTGGTCAAACGTGGCGATCCGGTCTGCTGGCTCAACATATTTCTTGCTGGATTTGTCGGTTGTGTCTTTTACGAACGCGAGGACTGCTTGTTTTGCAGGTCCGTCATTCCAAGATGGGAGAGGATCTTGTGCGCGTACATTCGCGATGCCGAACAGGGCGACGAATAGCACCAAAGTCCCCCTGAGACTCCAAAGAGTGTACGTGTCGAATCGTCTCATATCTTTTCGCTCTCACTTAAGTTTTGCGACATTGTCTAGCGTGAAAAAGCTGGGGCGGCCCTTGCGAGCCGCCCAGCAAACGTCAATCTCGTTAGTTTCCGGGACCTTTGGCCCCTGCCTGGGCTTCAGCCATCCTCTTCGCCATCTCCGCTTTGACTGCATCGAGGTTAAAGCTTGCACCCCGTTGCATTGGAGGGTAATCGAGGAAGGTTTGGAGTTCCTTGGCCACCAACTGCTGGACAAAGACAAAACGCCAGAATTGGTATTTGAACCAATCGAAGTATTGCTGGCCCCCTTCTTTCGTCCCGTTGTTGGGCCAGCCCGTGCGTTCGAACGGATCGAGACGCAGGTTGGTGATGTAAGGTACGTCAACATGGGTCTTTTCACCTAACCAGCCCTGTGGTTGGTCGATGAAACGGTACTTGTAATCGTCAATTCGGATTGCTCCGACCGTGCTTTCGCCGAGGTAGAAGATCTCATGACGGGCGGATGGGCCTTTGCCCGTGATGGCGTCCAGCTGGTTATAGCCATCCAAATGGTTTTTGTAGGTCCGATCGCCGATCTTTTTGCCCGCCAACAATTCCTGGGTGATGTTTGGATTACCAGCCGCAGCAGCGAAGGTGGGCAACCAGTCCATGCCGGAGAAGATGCCGTTTTGTACGGAGCCAGCCGGCACATGGCCCGGCCAGCGAAGGATCGCGGGCACCCTGAAGCCGCCCTCAAGGACTGTTCCTTTGGATTGAGCAAACGGCGTCTGACCGCCATCGGGCCAGGTAAAGACTTCGGTGCCGTTGTCGGTTGAGAACACAACAATGGTGTTCTCATCCTCACCGATATCCTTCAACTTCTGAAGCACGAGGCCGATGTCATCGTCCAACTGAGCCATGCCGGCTTCTTCTTCCGACCATCCATTCTCTGAGTTCCGCATCGCTTCGTACTTCGGTGAGAGGTGAGTGACGATGTGCATGCGCGTCGGGTTGAGCCAGACGAAGAAGGGCTTGTTGTCTTTCTTGGCCTTGTCGATGAAATTGAGGGACATGTCACGAATCTCGTCATCCACGGTCTCCATACGCTTGGGATAGAGCGTACCGGCATCCTCAATCTTCTGTTTGCCGATTGCTCCCCAGCGGGGCATATCGGTCTTGTCATCCGTTTCGGTAGCCCAGCAATGGACCATGTTGCGCGGGCCCACCTGATTCAAGAGATTCTGGGGATAGTTGGGATGCGCCGGGTCCTCCATCGCGTCGAGGTGATACAAATAGCCGAAGAATTCGTCGAAGCCGTGAACGCAAGGCAGGAATTCATTCTTATCGCCGAGATGGTTCTTCCCGAACTGGCCGGTTGCGTAGCCCATCGACTTCAGAACCGTGGCTATCGTTATAGATTCAACAGGTAATCCGGTCGGAGCACCAGCCTGGCCGACGGTGGTCATACCTGTGCGGATCGGAAGTTGACCGGTGATGAAGTTGGCACGGCCTGCGGTGCAACTCGCCTCGGCGTAATAGTCCGTGAATAACATTCCCTCTTTCGCCATTTTGTCTAGGTTCGGTGTCTTCCCGGCCATCATGCCGCGATGGTAGGCGCCGATGTTCCACATACCGATGTCGTCGCCCATGATGAACACGATGTTGGGTTTCTTCGTACCTGCGGCTTGCGCATGTGCCACCGCACTTGGGGTTACGCTCACGAGCGAAAAGATCGAGACGGCAAGCGCTCCCAGGGCCAGTTTTAAAAACGTAGCTCTCATCCCCATTGCTCTCTCCTTGCCAGGTTGTAATTTCATGGCGCCTCGATTGAAGCTGCCGCTAGGTCGAGTTGCTATTGCTGCCGACCAATTCCACTACGATCGCGGCTCTAAAGGAACTGTCTCTTGCGACAGGTGCGAGGAAGTGGATTTGAAAGCAGGATCGGCATTGTAGAGCGTTCCCCTACAGTTTCAGAGTCTGAGAAACAAACGTCTTTCCCAACATGGCCTCGCGGATCGCCGGTACGAGATCGGTGTTGATCCGGGATTTAATGACATACGCGGACGCCCCGGCGGCAAATGCGGCCGCAACAAAATCGGGATCTTCGTGGATCGTCAGAAATACGATCTTGGTACGACAGTTAACCTTCTGGAGCCGTTTAGCGGCCTGAAGTCCATTTAGACCAGGCATGGAAATGTCGATGACGAGGACATCGGCATCCAGAGTCAGAACAAAATCGATAGCTCGATCGCCATTTTCTGCTGTGCCAATAATTTCAAACTCCTCGCCAAATGTTTCTCGAACCTTCGCGATCATCGATTGATGATCGTCAGCGAGCACCACTCGAGTATTTGTCACCGGAACCCCTTCGCTATCTATGACCACCAATGCCGTGATTGTTCACTTGCTATGGAGCATTTGAAACTGTCACTTGCGACAGTGACCAAATTCAGCAGTCCTCGCACGTCGCAGATTCAATACGCCACCGGCCGCTAAAATACCCCTCCACTGTCGCAAGTGACAGTTACGTCCTCGGCGAGCGCAGCCTATCCTTTTTCGTCACGGAGACCAGAAGAGGTCAGTCGTCCAGGAGAGAGATATGCAAACTAGTCGAGGTTTTTCCGAGATCGCGATCAAAAGCCTGGTGGTTGCAGGCGTACTGGTGATCGGGGCCCTTTCCGGTTTTGCGAAAGATAAGTATGAGACGATCGATGCCCACGCGTTCGGCACGGGAACGCAAATGGGCCAGAATATCGGAGTGACCTTGAATATCTATGAGTTTTCGACTCCCGCGGACAGAGTGACGTTGCTGCAAGCCTTTGAGAAAGGCCAGAATCAAGGATTAGTAAATGCGCTGCAGAAGATGAAGTCGGTAGGACACATCGAGGTCACAGGTACTCTGGGCTACGACTGCGCCTACATCAAGATGACGCCGACACCGACTGGCCGGAAAATCGTCTTTGTCACAAACCGTCTACTCCGCTTTGGCGAAGTCTACTACGATACACAATCGCAGTCTTTCAATTTGACCGCCGGCGTACTTGAAATCAACGATCAGGACAAGAGCAAGAGCACTGGCGCCCTCTATCCGGCAGCACAACTCATCGTTGATAAAGAAGGCCAGCTACAGTTAGACCTCAATCAGAACGCCTGGCGACTATCAGACATTATCGATTGGAAAGGGACAGCTGGAGTCAATTAGGCCGGATTTACTGTCTTTCTTGCTTTTCCGCTCAGCTAATTCCGCTGCTCGGAGATCACGAGTGCCCCAATTATGGATTTAAGTGAATGCCACAGTGTGAGGTGTTATGACGATTCATCGATGCTTTGCAATCGGGTGTACTCTGCTGTCATTACCGCTCGTTTTTCTGGCGAATGTTGCAGGGGCGCAGTCGAAGAGCGACAAACACGCATGTTCAGAGCCAAATTCTGCGCAATTATGCAAAGCGGCCAACACATGTGGATCATCTTCCACCCCGTGCATCGTCGACGTGAAACGGACTGGCGATGGTGCTTCTTCTACTCCCAATACCCAGAACGCTAAGAGTAATGCGCCCTTCTGTGTGACGGTCGGCACGACGGTGACTTGGAAGAGCACAGCCAAGAACGTTGGCTTCATTGTTGACCCAGGCACTCCATCGCCTTTTGAACCGGCGGGAGCCATCATCGGCGGTTCCGACCGATCCGTTAATGTCGTGGCAAAGATCCCAGGATGCTACAGGTATTCTGTGGGAGCTTGCATGTCAGGGGCAATCTATGGAATGTGCAAAGAAACAAGTGCGGAGGTAATTGTCATCGGCGGAAAATGAACGCCTCGTCGTGATTCGACTGTGAGAGAGATCGATTTATGCTTGCGGCTGACTGGACACCCTCAAGAATGTTCCCTTCAACTAGTCATCAACAGTAACGTGTACGATAACACGCACAGATGTACAAGGAGGTTGCGATGCTGTTTCGTTCAAAGCGATTAAAAGGGTTGCTCTCCGGATTGTTTGCCCTGGCCATGGCTATTGCCTGGCAAGGCGCTTCCGCACAGGATGTGGTTCACGCAGTGAGTGGAATTGTGAAGAGTATCGATAGAGATTCGAAGACCGTGGTCGTCAAGGCGGCTGACGGTACGGAACACACCATTAAGTACACGGATCAGACGGCCGTGAAGGGTGCCAAGGAAACCGGAAAAGGCGTAGAGAAGGGCAGCGTAGACACTTACATGGGCGCCAAAGTAGGGACTAAGGTTACCGTCAATTACACGGAGAAGGCTGGTGAGAAGACAGCCGTCGGCGTAAAAGACGCCGGCAAAGCAACGGCCAAAGCAGTGACGCAGTGAGGCTTGCATGGGACTCAATTGCCGGACGGCCGGGCGACATTCGCGCGGTCGTCGGCAACCACAAGGCTAGTGACGCCACAGTCGCGATATGGGAAGTCATTGTGTTCGAAAATATGGTTTCGCACTGAGGTAGAAAGTTTCTCGCAAGTCTTGTCGTTCAACATTCTGATCGTGATCGTCAATGGCAAGACAACTCCTGCGGCTGGCACTCAGTTGATGTTAGGTCGGCATACAGTTCAATATTTGAGCAATCTCTACAGGTACTACGTCGCGTACAAGCGCTTATGATCGGCAAGGAAAGTCCCTGTGATTGGGCAGGTAATTGCCATGGCTCAGGTAAGGTCCTCGATAGCAGAAGATTTCTCGATCACTCGCGGCGGCCCGCTGCATTGGCTCCTGGTTCGCCTGGGCCAGGCCGGAGATGAACGGTGACGCGTCGTCCGGAGAGCCTTCGTCGTCATTCTGATTACGTGGCTTCCCCTGCTTCTCTTGTCACTCTTGCAAGGACTGGCCTGGGGACACGACATCAAAATCCGTTCCTTCGGGACCTTGCCGTGAACGTACGTTTCTTGATTACAGTTCCGATCCTGATTCTGTAACCGTCGGTTAAGGCCTTGAAGCATATCGACTTTCAAATGGGGTTAAGTAGGAGGGTCACAATGGAATCTGCTGCCGTCTCTTCCAAGATCGAAAGGCGCAAACGAGGAAAAGCGCTTCGCGAAAAGCTCCCACGCACCTCGCAGTCTGAATGGAAACCTCGTTCCAAGTCGCAAGACATAATCAAACTGCTTGAGGGATCGGACGCCGATCGAATTCCGGCTCTGATCCCGGTTAAATATCAGAGGATGGCGGTCTCGCCTTTCACGTTCTTCCGCGGCGCGGCGATCCTCCAGGCGCGAGACCTGGCAAATGCGTCTGTGTCGGGGATTATGGTTCAGGCATGCGGCGATTGCCACCTGGCGAACTTCGGCGGCTTCGCCTCACCCGAAAGAGTGTTGGTCTTCGATATCAACGACTTCGACGAAACTTTCCCTGGTCCATGGGAATGGGACATAAAGCGTCTGGGAGCCAGCCTGATACTGGCAGCCAGGGACCGGGGTTTTTCCAAAACAGTGGCGCATCAGGCTGCGCGAGAGGCAGCTGCGTCCTATCGCGAGCGGATGTCTGAGTTCGCAGAAATGAAAGTGCTCGACGCTTGGTATGCAAGAATCAGCATCGACGATCTGAAAGATCACTTCCGAAACAATCAGGATGTATCAGCCCGGTTGTCCAGGAAGCAAAAGCAGGCCCGCTCGCAAAACTCCGAGGCTGTTGTTCCGAAGCTTACTGCGGCCGGGAATGGAGGCCGGAAAATTAAGGACAACCCACCAGTCATCTATCATTTCGAGGAATATGCTGAGAATGTCGAGAAAGGGCACGCAAAATTTATCGAGCAGTACAAGAAGTCACTGGCACCGGAGAAACGACAGTTGTTAGGGTGCTATCAGCTTCAGGACAGTGCAATAAAAGTTGTTGGAGTAGGGAGCGTCGGCACGCGCTGTTTTCTCGCGCTCCTTCTCGCTGACGAAAACGATCCACTTTTCCTTCAAGTCAAGGAAGCGCGCAGGTCCGTGCTTGAGTCACCCCGTGGAAAGAGCCGCTATGTGCATCAGGGTCTCCGAGTCGTGGAGGGCCAACGTCTCATGCAAGGCGTAAGCGATATCTTTCTCGGTTGGGCTCGCAGCAAAGAGCACGATTTCTACATTCGTCAGTTCCGTGACATGAAGGTCTCCGTCGAGATCGATACCTTTCGGCCTACCACCCTGGTTGCCTACGCCACCGTGTGTGGCTGGGCTCTTGCGCGAGCTCACGCTAAAGCTGGCGATGCTGCAATGATCTCCGGATACCTGGGATCGACGGATCAGTTCGATAGCGCCTTGGCGCAATATGCGGAAGCCTACGCTGACCAGGCGGAGCGTGACTTCGAAACCTTTCAGAAGGCTATTCGTTCCGGGCGCCTTTCGACGGAGCCAGAAAAGGGCGCTGGCCTGGAGTTCCTGTTGTAGCGGATATCAATCTAAAAGGCGCGCCAGAAGAGTAGCATCCGGGAATCTCAGTAGAGGAGAAAATGAATGTCCCCGACCTCGACTTCGTCCCGCCAGGCTCTGTTGTTGGTCTCTGCCTTTTTTGCTCTTCTTCTGATTGCCTGCGGCAAGAAAGCTACATCCCCGGCCAGTATGGAGCAGGCAAAGCAGGCGGTTCCTACGCAGCCAGCATATTCGCCAGACGAACCGCCTCCGCCGCTGAACGGCATCGCGCTGCCGAAAAGTTACGGGCGTGACACTGGCGACCTGGATGTGATGGTGAAGAGGCGCAACATCCGTGCACTACTCATACTCAGCCCCATCATGTTTGGACGACATCGACCGACAAGGATTCGAGGTCTATTCTTCGCCGCTCTGAAAGTTGTGCAAACCCGCGAATATAATGAAACAGAGCCGGAACGATGAAGACCCCACCCCCGTTGTCATCACAGCGGCCAAAGGCGATCTGGCGGACGCATATCGATTGATCCAGGCTGCAATGAATCAATGACATGGATGACGATAGAAATTCGATTGGCGATTTACCTCCGGTGTATTGAACCGATCGCTGTATGCGTGCAGATTACGCATACAACCGCGGTCAACAAGAGAGTCCGGCCGCTGACTCATTAAGGAGGTACACCATGTCTCGCATCTCAACAATAGGCAAGTTGCTTCTCGTTATCCCGCTCATCGCGGGTCCATTTGCACCAACCCCTGCGGCGCAAGCTCAGGAGGACGTGACTGCCAGTGTCCCCTTTGAGTTCTCGGTAAACAATCAGCGCATGGTTGCAGGCAAATATCAGATCAAGTTGGTCTCCAACCGCTTTCTGGTCTTACACGACGCCAGTACCGGCAAGAGCCAATTCCTGATGGTGTCTCCGGCGTGGGTAGATGTCATTCAGTCCCGGGGACGTCTCGTCTTCCATCGTTATGGAAGCAGCCACTACTTATTCCAGGTATGGATTCCGGGTAGGAGCGGATACAGCGAGTTTATGCCTACCCGTAGTGAACGACAGACGATGCTTGCGGCGAAGATGCCCTTTTCTCATGCCAATGTAGTAGCGGCTCTTAGTACGCCAACACAATAACTATAACTATCGAGCAGCCGACCGCTTCAACCGCTACCGGTGCTTATGCGCCGCCAGGCAGTACATCTCGAAGAATCATCATCTTTCCGTGACGAATTTCTAAAGTGACAAATGGGGCCCGTTGTAACTCGCTGAAAAGACGCGTGGATTTTAAATGGTCGGCTCTAGTGGACGATTTTCGAACTTTTGTCGTCTCAGATCTTGCCGAACCTCCCGGACCAATTGGGACTTCGTTCCGGCGTGGTCAATACATCGCCAATGTCTTCCATTTGATTCGAGTTAATTGAAGTTGTTCCACGCGCAGCCCTATCTCGGCCTCCTCTTCGGCAAGATGCCGCCTGTCTTGTCGCCGGTTTTTTCTGAGACAGATCTCTGTATCGCCCCCTTTGCAACGTTTCCGGCTAAACTCCCTACGTCCGCAACAAAGCTTGGGTTCGATGTTGTCCCTTGAATCCTGAAGGACACGCCTCCCTGATCGCCGCCCCGACCCGTTCTCTCCGCCCGTGCTTCGGATCTATTGGTCTGCAAGTCGGCAATCATACTGAAATCGAGCGCACCGTTGGGGCTAATCGTACCGGCTCCCGTCACCACGCCGAGGGATGGCATCGTCACATTGATGGCGTCGGCCCTCGTCACGTCTGGAGCGATGCGTGCATTCAAGCTGGCATTTTGAATGGTTGTGTCGGGATTAGAGGAGGCTTTTCCACTAAATGCTGGTAAAGCGCCTAATTTCGAACCCATATCGAAACCGGCCAACTTCGTGTTCGACATCCGCACCGGGCCGGCAATCACCAAGTTGTCGAGTGAACCGCTGATTGCCAAGTCGGCCGACAGTGTTCCACCATTCAACTTCGATCCTGAAGGAAGCATTACGCCAAGGGCTGGGAGCAGCGCTTCCAGCTCATCGACCGACATGTTCGGGGCGCTAAGCTTCAGGTTCATCACCTGCGTTTCGCCCTGGGCCTGAAATCCACCCGTGAGCCGAGCGACTGACTTGCCGATTGCTATGTCCCCTTGGGTGATGGTGCCGACCTGTCGGTCGAGGTCTTCGTCAATTGCGTATTTGACCGTCACGACTTTCGGAGACGGTGACCCTTTGGGTGAAAGCTTGAGCTTTTCGCAGGTGATGGTGCCCACTGCCTTGGCCTGACTGCCATTCGAGTTCAACGTTCCCTCAAGATCGACAGAGCCGGCGATGCCGCTCCCCGGATCGACGAAGCCCGAGGCTGCGAGATCCAAACCCCTCACCTTCATTGGGGCGTCGAAAGGAGTCTTGGCCGAGTCCTGCGGATTGATCGGTCCCGCTCTGCCGGTGAGCTTGGCATCGCCACCTCCGGGCAAGTTGATGGTCAGCCCGAACGGGAACTGAGAAGCTAAAGAGAAGTTTGAAACTTCTGCGTTTAGCTTGTCGTAAACCTGCGGCTTCGCCGTGGAGTTGACTTTGCCGACCGATAACTTTCCATCTTTGATCTCCAGCTTGGCGATCGAGAGGTTCTGTGAGCCACCCGACTTCGCCGGATCAGGAGGGTTGTTCTTGTTTGCTCCGCCGATACTGGAAAAGTTCCAGGTTCCATCAGAAGCTCTAAGCAAAGTAATCTGGGGCTCCTCAAGCTCGATCCCCGTTATGCTTAGTTGCTTGGAGAAGATAAGCGGCATTACCTCGACGCCGACCTCCAACGACTTCATTGTTATAAACGGTGATTTGCTGAAGGCCGGATCGTCGGCGATGCTGACATTCTTCACGCCGACGTTGCCGCTGAAGAGCGAAAAGCTCATCTCTCCCAACGTCACGGGCCGTCCCAAGGCACTCGTCAGTTCCGACTCGATCTTCGGTCGGAAGCTGTTGATGTTGATGAAAAGCGGTAGCGCGATCAGTATTACGACCACTGCCGCGACGGCGATTCCAGCGATCTTCAGAGCACGTTTATTAAATTGCATTGATTTGTCGTATTCTTCCGCCCTTTCAAGGATGCTTTCGGCATATGGCTGACCGAGAGTCGAAATCTGACCTAAAGTGAACGTTATAGTTCTGGCCCGTATTTCCATCCCATCTGGACCGGGCGCACCCGGTGGCAGTCCTTGCAAAGTGCCCTGCCTGAAAGGCTTTCGCTAAAGTCAGCGAAATAGCGAAGTCATGGAAGCTCCACTGCCCAGGCAACGACCTTCCAACCCACTCCCTCTTTGGTCCACAACAACAAAAGAGCGGGTGATTCTTCCTGCCCATAGTTCAATCGACTGGCGGAGAGGTAATAAGCTCCGTATTTTGCATCAGCAGGCTTCAAGTCCGGTGCATCCTGGTGCGGTTGACGATTTTGACACAGAAAGCTATCGGCCATCTGGTCCGGCACGGCCATGATCGCGAAAGCCTTGGAGTTTTCCTGTTGGACTGGGGGCAGTAGATCATTGCGGGGCTGCAGACCAGACATCATGTCTGAGAGATTCGCACCGGATGGAATTCTCTCGAGCGGCTGTTGAAGCCCAGACTGGATTCTGGCGATAGGCGTCATTTTCTGCTGGTCTTTGGAGGGGGCGGGCAGGCACTGATAGGAGCGCGGTGAGGCAAAGGTGGAAGCCCGGATAACATCCCGTTTCATGATCCAAGTCTGGTAGAAGGCCAGGATGTCGTTTCCAGCGGCGGGATCACCGGCGATGGCCCGCGGTTCTTCCACTGAGGGTTCGGCCTGAGCCGCAGCGTTCTTGGGGACGATGCCCGCATCGCCGCCATCTTCGAGGCGGATGGCGGTGATCTTCCAATAATCGCCCTCTTGAGCCCAAAGCAGGGTCATAACCTTGTTCCGGCTATCTCCCTGCTTTGCGCGAAACGCGGTGGCAAAGTACTTCTCCTTAGAGCGATTACCCGGATCATCGCTCAGTGGGGCAACGCATTTCTCGTCCGGTTCCATGTCCGCCGGCACGCTCACTAGCAGGAATTCCGACGCATACGCGTTCTTTGCCTCTTTCAATGCTTGCGACGACTTGGCGGCAGGATCGAATACGTCGGCAACGGAATTTGCCTTGCCAATGCTATCGCTGAATTTCTGCATTGCCATCAGTGTGCGCAGCCGAATCATGCCTTCCGGCGCGGACTTGCTGGTCTTCTGCACCGTCGTCTCCAGACACGGATAGCTTTGGCGCGAAAAATAAGCAACCGACTTGTTCGGTTGCTTCTCCACGACCCAACTTTGCAGAAAATCGTGCGCGCTCTTATCGACGCCCTGATCGGCTTTCACGCCGGGATTTAAGGGAATATTGCCAACGCTCGCGGTGGCGTTTTCCGCTTGCGGCTTCCCGCCAGATCCAAGCTGTCCAAAGACGTTGCGCCACCAGCCATTCAGACCTGACCAGCGACCGTCATGGCGGTCCAGGTTATTTCCCGCGCGGACATCCGAGTTGGCAGCGGACAAGTGTCCATTGACCAGGCCCTTAGGAAAGCCCGAAGCGCGATAGTCGACATCAATGTCGGACAGTTTATGGTCCCGCGAAATGGAGAACTGAATCGATGGTGGTCCGTTTTTCAGCCGGTAACAAATGGGAAACCCCCCGTGATAGACGGTGTTGTCCTTATCGCGCAAGAACTCCTGGCTGCGGCTGAGAATGTCAACCGCATTGGGCTTTAGGTACACATACAGACGGAACTGGCGGTCACCGCCTACGCCGGATTGCTCTCCAAGCACTTCGTCAACGGCTTCCACCAGATCAATCGCTCGACCCAGACTCTTGCCAGTTGCATCCGTCATCTTGGCGTTTAGCAGAGCATGGGTCACGGCGTCAAACGTGGTGCGGACGGACAGTCGGCCGTTGTTGTAGGCCTCTTGGGGCACAAGGTTGCTTCCGGTCGTGGCGTTGTAACGGCGAATGAAGTCGTCTACCAGTTGTTTTTGCTCAGGGCGTAACGAGGCATAGGATTTGCCAAGTTCCAGGGTGTCGCTTTTCGCCTTGTTGGGAGGGACCGGGACCGCCTTGTTCTGGTCCGGTTGCGCTTGAGCAATAACCAACTCGAACGGGAAGAGTAAGAAGGCGATGAGAATGATCAGTCGGGCCATTTGCTTCATCGTTACCCTCCATGGGAGTTGGCGAAGTCAATATAGGCACTTCTTCAGCTTGATGGTACGAGTGGGGCCAAGGCGAGGCAAGTAGGAGTTTCCCCAGTGGCAAAGAGGCTGGGAGACTGAATTATTCGAAACGGCAGATTGCTCCGAGAGTTGATGCAATGGCCTACGAGGGCTTCACCAGCGATAGCCCGCTCCCAGTTGAGCTTGGGAGACAGAGCATTTCCACGATTCAAACAGGCCGATTACGGTTGCGTGCCCGCCAGCCGTTGGACCTTTCCGTCCTGGCCACAGGACAGGCGGGTTGTTACCGCGCCCAGGGATCGCGGAATGGTGGAGGGAGTTCGCACGTTTTCGCGATGTGCTTCGATCAATGTCCAAGAGCAGATTGTACGCCGACTCTCTACTGAATTCGTGGGATTCGCTGAATGTCGGGTTCCGAGGATTCTGGGCGTATTGTCGCCTACGCCGAACTTGCGATAGTTCCCGGATCACGGGATCCGGAAACTATCTCGTTGTGCCTGAAAAGTCCGCCGCTTGATCTCCACGTTGAAGTGAGTGATCGTGTTGGCAGGTTCAAGGAGGATCATCGATATGCAGATTCGTTCGGTTGGCATTGATCTCGGCAAGACGACCTTCACCTAGTGGCCCTCAGCGCAGCTGGGAAGGTACTGTTGCGGAAGAAGTTCACCCAGAAGCAGCTGATCACGTTTACCGCCAACCTGCAGACTTCCTTGATCGGGATGGAGGCATGTTCGGGTGCTCACCTTCTTTGGCCGTATCCTGAGAGAACAGGGCCATGATGTGAAGCTGATTCCAGCTCAGTTCGTAAAGCCTTTCGTGAAGTCGAACAAGAACGACTTCCTCGATGCGGAAGCGATCGCCGAAGCACAACTGGCCGCCGCACTCGATCACAACCGATAAGCTGGGCTCCTATCCCAAGGCGATTGGCCGGCTGCAGCACGAAGGCAAGTTGCCACAGGACACGAAGCACCGCACGTCGAAATATCTAAACAACATCATTGAGGCAGATCACGGTGGTCTCAAGCGGGTGATCCGTCCCACCCGCGGTTTTCAGACGATGAGAGCAGCGTCTGCCACCATCAAGGGATTTGAGGTTATGCGTATGATCCGCCGCCGCCATTGCCTCCTCTGCAAGCCTAAGGTCGCCGGCGAAATTCAATTCATCAACAAGCTGTTCGATGTTGCTGCCTGATCTGTAAGGGCGAGTCGCGTGTACGCAAGTTAATGCAACAGGGCCGGATTTTCCGATTATCGGATCAAAACGATATCATGGCAAACCGATTCGCTCCACTACCAATTGCGGCGTCGACGCATTCGTAGCCACGTTACCGGCCCCTACGAGGAGTTCGAACGGCTGAAGGCCGCCATTCGCTGCTTTCGCGCGCTGTAAGGTCGGTTTCATCAACGAAGGTGTGAGAAGGAATGTGGTGGCTGCCTCCGTACCGGCCGTGTTCAGTCCCCCCACGATCAAAACATGTCCTGTCGAGTTAAGGTTCGGAATGTAGGCGATCAAGCCATAGGTATGATCAGATTGCGGTGTGCCGTATATCGCGGCCTCTCCGGCGCGGGGGTGTGAATTGACAATTCCGGATGGGATATCCGAACCCGGGTGAATGCTGAAGCTGAAATCCATCTGTGGCTGGAAGAGCTCGATCCAGGGATTCGCCTCAATGGAGCCGATCAGGATGGCATTGCCGGTTCGAAGGTCTTGTATACGCAGGTCTCGCGCATAACGGATCATCATGCGGGCGGGCACGACCTCATTCAACTGCGCTAGGTGGGCCACGAAATCCAGGTCTACGACACTGGTGTAGCGACGCCTTCCTAGTTTCAGTAGCTCCGGCGTCCCGGGAACCTGGTCTGTCCTGAGCTTCGTCCTGTAGCTCCCATCGAGATAGTTTGCGAGCGGTACAGGACGTTCCGTAACTCCCTGCATAATAACCAGCCCATCGTCAGAGGGCACGATAAAAGTATCCCGCTCGTTGGTGAACATGTGTGCCCAGAGCGCATGGGACAAAGCCTGGTCCGCATGAGCATGCGCATACTCGGGCAGCCGCCGGAGGAGAGGAACAAGAACCGCAAGCAGCCCGATGGAAAGGCTGACACAAAGAGCCGTCAGCGCAAGTCTTCCGCGAAGCGCTTCTTTCGCAGTTAGAAACCAGCTCCCGGCTGCAGCATCGTCGGACCGCTTCGTTTGATGTTGTTGTGGAAGCCTGATCTCCTCTTGAGCCTCTTTTGCGGCTGGAGCTACCTCGGCGCCGTCCGCGGACAAATCATCGATTGTGCCGGTCTCATCATCCGGCTCACTCGGCGTTGCTGCCGACTTAGCCGGCGCAGTCGAAAATATGGGGATATAACCGCCCCGTGGAATATCGACTCGTATGGTTTCGTCGCTGCCCTCTCCCGCGAAGTAGTCCTCGATTCGCTTGCGAAGATTACGGGCATAGCTGCGAACGATGTTGTCTTCGTTTGAGTCATAGCCCTCGGTCCTTCCGAAGACAAGGACTCCGATCTGTTGCTCGGTGATCTCCTCGCTGCGATCGCGGATGTGACGATCGACAACATAGAGAAGGAAGTCGGCCATAAGCCGTGATCGACCCAGGCTTCTGCTCGAAGCAATCCGCATTGCGAGCTGCCAACGGGGATCTTCCCTGCGCCCACGCACCTCTACATCGCCTATCTTCGGCGGCGGCAGAGAAAGGTCCGCATCGATCGTCGGCGATGACTGAAGGGTTTGC
The DNA here is from genome assembly GCF_004217555.1 of Edaphobacter modestus. Classification (GTDB taxonomy): domain Bacteria; phylum Acidobacteriota; class Terriglobia; order Terriglobales; family Acidobacteriaceae; genus Edaphobacter; species Edaphobacter modestus. The sequence continues at coordinate 1,460,714 of NZ_SHKW01000001.1, read as the reverse complement.
ATGATCTCACTGTCGTCTGATGAGGCTGATTCTAAGCAGTCCCGATGAACGTTCGGTGAATCGGCCATCGCGCACCGTGCGAACACTCGTGCACGAAGGCAACGTTCGAAAAGGTAAGCGACGCATCATGAGTCGAATAGAAGTATCACGGCGTGTAAGCGAGCTTCACACCTGAAATACACCTACCGCTCCCAGCCAGGGCTTGCCAGTATCTGAACCAACAGTCTCCAGCAGATTTTGAGGACACGATTGCTAACCAGGCAAGCAGAAGAGGAACGTTAATGACCACTTTATTTTCAAAGGTGCCCCATCTAGGTATGCATAGAGCGACGGCTCTCACAGTCTGCGCTCGTCTTTTTGGCGATTCTGCGACGATTCTCACCGCTGTCATTGGTTCGATCAGAGCAACGAGGAACAATCTCCGCACAACGAGGCGAGCAGCCCACATTCTCCTGCTCTGCCTTCTATTGGCTTCCACGCACACGCTTAAAGCTCAGTCCGATCTTTCGGGTATCTCCGGAACAGTCACGGATTCCTCAGGCTCAGTCATCCCTCGGGCACGCGTCACCGTCATCGACGAAGCGACGCACACGCCGCATAAGAGCATTACAAATGGCTCCGGCTACTACACCATCCCCGGTCTTGCTCCCGGAAAGTACACCATCAAGGTCGAAGCGGCTTCCTTCGCGACCCTGACGACCACGGGGAACAATCTCGATCCCTCGGTGTCGACCACCGCCAATCTGAAACTCAGCACCGGATCCGCGATGGAGACGGTGCAAGTAACGGCCCAGGAAACCACAATTCAAACAGACAGCACCACGCTCGGGCGGGTGATCACCAGCAACCAGGCCGAGACGCTGCCCTTGAGTGGACGCAACCCCATTACGCTGGCGCTCCTGAAAGCAGGTGTCACCAGCACCTCTGGAAATGTGTCGAACTTTCAGTTCAGTACCGGGTTGGGTGGACTTAACATCAATGGCGCCCGTGAGCGCGATAACCTTCTTACCTATGACGGAGCCGTGGCCGTCCGCGTTCGTGCCAGCGGCGATGCCACCGGAGTGCCGGACCTGGATGCCGTTCAGGAGGTTCAGGTGCTCTCCGCCAACTATCCCGCGGAATACGGCCGCTCGATCGGGGGTCAGGTTCGCATCATCACCAAGGCCGGTACGTCACAGTTCCACGGCAGTCTCTATGAGTACCTGCAGAACCCGGTGCTCAACGCAAACACCTGGGTCCGCAACCACAACGCGAATAACTCCAACCCTGGCTATCCTGCCGCTCTCAAAACCAACTTTGTGGCGCCCTTCACCTATAACCAGTTCGGCTTCAACTTCAATGGCCCTCTCTATGTTCCGCACGTTCTGCCGAAAGGGAAGGTCTTCTTTCTCTATTCGGAGGCGTTCGTGCGCTTTCCAGCCACCAACACGAACCCGGTAACGGTTCCAAACCCGGCCTTCCAGTCGGGCGACTTCAGCTCCGTCGCAACCCACATCCGCGATCCGCTCTCTTCGCTGCCCTGCGACCCGAAAAGCGGCGGCCCCGGATGCTTTCCGGGCAACATCATTCCAAAGTCTCGCCTCAGCCCCAATGGCGTAGCCCTGCTCACCGCGTTTCCCACGCCCACGCCTAACTTCTTCTTAGGAACGCAGAATCTTCTCCAGGTAGCCGCTCATCCGCAGACGCAACAAATCGACACCGGCAACCTCGACATCATCCCCACGGATAAGGACTACATCCGCTTTCGGCTGATGCACTTCTTCTATCACGAGAACAACCCCTTTTCTTCGGCCTACGATGTCGTCCCACGTCTCTTCGATCGCCCCAACCAGACTGCTTCGCTCGATTGGGTTCACACCTTCAGCCCCAACACCATCAACGAGGTCCTGGCTACCGTTAGCCATGGTGCGGATCGCTTGAGCATCGATACTTCGTCAGGCCTCTACGACCGTACAAAGTACGGCATCAACTATCCTTTCCTCTTCCCGGACGGAAAAGATCTCCCAAGCAAGATTCCTACCGTTCAGTTTGACAACAGCGGCATTACGACCCTCGACGGCAGCGCCTACCCTGCCCATTCGCAAGGTATGGTCGTGGACTTTGCCGATACCTTCACCCGAATCACCGGCAACCACACTCTGCGGGCAGGGGCTCTCTACGAGCGTGCGATCGCGAACGATCGCGATCAGATTTCGGGCCAGAACAGCGTCCCGGGACAGACCAACAATCAGAATGGCAAGTTCGAATTCTCGAGCGCAAATCCTGTCGGTACTGGTCTGGATACCGCCGACGCCGCGCTTGGTCTCTTCACCAGCTACGCCGAAGTCGGCCCGCGCGCGCAGACTCCTTACCGGGCAAATATGATCGACTTCTTCGCGCAGGACTCCTTCAAAGTCAACTCGAAGCTTCATCTGGACTACGGTGTTCGATACAGCATCGTACAGCCCTTCTACAGCCTCTGGAATAACATCGGCACCTTTGATCCAGCCTTCTATAACCCCGCCAATGCTGTGGAGGTCAACACCACGACAGGCAACCCCATCCCCAACTCCGGCGATCCCCTCAACGGTACCGTCTTGTTTGGCAACGGCTTCCCGGACAGCGCGAAGGCGCATGTCCCAATCGCTGTCACAGGTCAATACAACTATCTCTTTCATAATCTGCCGCGCGGCTATATGGACGTTCACTACACAACCTTCCAGCCCCGCATCGGTGTTGTGTATGCGTTCGACAAGAAGACCGTGCTCCGTAGCGGCTTCGGTCGCTATATTAGCCGTCAAGGTGTGTCGGACGGGGTCTTCGAAGGTGGTGCTCCGCCACTCCAGCTCTACGCAGGCATTAGCGGTGGCAGTGCGGATAACCCCGGTGCTGGCGCGGCCGGTTCCTTCCCCACGATTTCGGGCCGCGTGGACCGTAGCTCGCCCCCGCCTGAGGCATACGTTTGGAACCTGTCGCTGGAGCGCGACCTTGGCTTCAACACTGTGCTTGGTGTCTCCTACGTCGGCCGCCGCGGATTGCACGGCCAGATTCAGTCGAACATCAATCAGGCCAGGCCTGGGACGCAGCAGGCCATCGGCAAGCAGAACATCAATGCCTATCGCCCGTACCTTGGCTACGGCCCGATCACGCTCGTGACGCAGGGCTCCGGCTCCGCATATCAGGGCCTTCAGATTGATATCAATCATCGCTTCGAACGCGGCCTCGGCTTCGGCGTGGCCTATACCTACGCCCACGCCTCAGACTGCGGGTCGTTTCAGAAGAACTTCCTGCCGAACTTCTACGACCCGAAGTCGATCTGTGGAACCGCGGACTACGATATCCGAAGCGCAATCACCATCAACGGCGTCTACACTCTTCCGTTCCACAGCAACAGGCGGCTTGCCAATGAAATACTCGGCGGCTGGCAGTTGAGCCAGATCTACAACTTCCAGACTGGAGTTCCGTTCTCGGTCACCACGACCAGCGATATCGCCGGTGTTGGCGCCGGGAGCGGCGCGCAGTTCCTGCAGATCGCTCCAGGAGCCAACCTCAAGGGGAATGGCAACTTCTCGACATCTGCAGCGGACGGCAACCGATGGTTCAACCCAGCGGCCTTCTCTTACGCGCCGGCAGGCACCTTCACCACGCAGAACAACCGCAACATCCTTCGGAACCCAGGGGTCATGAACTTCAACGCGGCCCTGCTCAAGCGCTTCCAGACGTTTGAGAATCAATTCCTCACCTTCCGTTTCGATGCCTTCAACTTCCCGAATCATCCCAACTGGAACGCAGCCGACTCCACCTTCACCAACAGCACCTTCGGCAACGTCAATAGCAAGACCGGTCAGCGGTCGATGCAAGCCAGCCTTCGCTACTCCTTCTAATCGTCGTTTGGGCCTCCGCTGTTGCAGCATCTCCCGCAGCGGCGGAGGCTCTCGGTCTTGGCTCATCGACGCCCCCCAATTGGAGATCTTCCAGAATGAACCCCCTCTTTCTTCATGACCTCGAGGTGGAGAGCCGTCATGCTCCAGCCACCCGCACGAAACCTCTCGGAGACCTGGCGCTTCGCCTCTGCAGCCTGACCTTCCTTGCCTCGATAACCCTCTCCGCCACAACACTCCCACTCTTGGGAGAGCAAGCTCGTCCCCCGAAGGACTACACGCACAACGTCGACCCATTCATTGGTGTCGACTGGGGAGGCAATACCTTTGTCGGCTCTGCGATTCCCTATGGAATGGTCAAGCTCGGGCCGGATATCCAGAGCTTCGACGGAAGACGTTCGGGCTTCGGCTACGCGAGCAGTGGAGCCGTGCTTGGCTTCTCCCACCTGCACCTGAGTGGAGCGCAGGGAAAATATGGCAACATCCTTGTCGCTCCAGTCACAGGGGCTCTCGAGTTGAACGATATCAAGACCGCTCGCACCGACGAGGTCAATCAGGTCGGCTACTACGCCGCAAAGCTCACCCGATATAAGGTGTCGGCGGAGCTTACCAGCAGCCGCCGCGTGGGCTTCCACCGCTACACCTTTCCAGCCTCGCAGCGATCGCACATTACCATCAACCTCGCCTCCGCTCTTGGGCTCGGAACAGATTGGCAGGCTCAGAAGTTTCTGGGTGCGGAGGTTCACGTTACCTCCGACCGCGAGGTTCAAGGCGTAGCGCGCTTCACCGGCGGCTGGAATCGTGGCGGCGAATACAGGGTCTACTACTACATGGTGCTCGATACGCCCGCTGCGGCCAGCCGGACGTGGACCGGCAGCTCCCTGAGCAGTTCCAAAGATGCCGCCGTCGGACCCGATACGCCCATCGGGGCATCCTTCGACTTCACGACCAGGGCGAACCAGGTGATTCAGGCCAAGGTGGGTATCTCGTTTCTCAGCGCCCAGCAGGCCAGGCAGAACGTGCTGGAGGAGGTGCCGGCGTGGAACTTCGAAGCCGTCCATCAAAAGGCGGTTGCGCTCTGGAACGCTGAGCTGGCGAAGCTCAGCCTCTCAGGCGAAAGCGATTCGCAGCGTCGCCAGCTTTACACCGCCATGTATCACGTCATGTTGATGCCGACTGACCGCACCGGCGAAAATCCGGGCTGGCAGTCCAGCGATCCTTACTACGACGACTACTACTGCATCTGGGATACCTTTCGCACGTCAAGCCCTTTGTTGACGTTGATCTCTCCTGACCGTCAACGCGACATCATCCGTTCCCTCGTCGATATCTACCGTCATACGGGCTACATGCCCGATGCCCGCAGCGGCAATGACAATGGCCGCACGCAGGGCGGCTCCAATGCAAATGTCGTTGTCGCGGATGCCTGGGTGAAGGGGCTCAAAGGCATCGACTACGAGACCGCATTCGCAGCAATGGTGCATGATGCCGAGGTGCCGCCCGCCGACACGCAAAAGGAAGGCCGCGGAGGTTTGAAGGACTACAACGAGAAGGGCTACGTCACGCTGGCCGATGAGCGCTCGGGTTCGCGCACTGCCGAGTACAGCTATGACGATTTCGCCATCTCCGAACTGGCCTGCGGTCTGGGCAAAAAAGAGCAGGCCGCTCTCTATGCCTCGCGTGCCCATAACTTCGAGCACCTCTGGGACAAAGACATGACGGTCGAAGGTTTCAAGGGATTCATGCGGCCGCGTAACCCGGACGGCACCTGGGCTCCGCCCTATCTTGTTGTTCGAGGCACTTGGCCTGACTTCTTCTACGAGGGCGATATCTGGACCTACTCGATCTACGCGCCTCAGGATATGCGCGGCCTGATCAAATTGGCCGGGGGAAACGAAGCGTTCGTCCATCGCCTTGACTGGACCTTTCTGCGGCGGCATTTCGACGTCACCAACGAGCCTGGCTTCCTGCTTCCTGTCCTCTATAACTATGCTGGCCGGCCCGATAAAACGGCTGACATCGTTCGCATGACCCTTGAGAAAGCCTTCAACGACAGCCGTGCCGGCATTCCAGGAAACGACGATTCCGGAGCGATGTCCAGCTGGCTAATCTTCTCCACGCTCGGCATCTTCCCTGTGGCCGGACAGGACGTCTATCTCATCAGCACTCCGAGCATTCCTGACGCCTCGCTCTCTCTCGGCAACGGCAGGAGACTCCGCATCGTTGCGAACAACCTCGACCGGAACGGACTCAATCGCTACGTGCAGTCAGCCAGGTTGAACGGGGTTGATCTTCCGAACGCATGGTTCCGCCACTCGCAGATCAAAGATGGAGCCACGCTGGTCCTAACAATGGGCTCGGCTCCATCGGACTGGGGCAAGGCGACGCCTCCGCCTTCGATGAGCGATCCCGATTCACTTGCCTGTTCCGCGGCAGGGCATACCAACCCGAAGCACTAAGAAGGTTCGCGAAACCCACTTGCAGGAAATTAACTTTTCAGAACTCTTGGAAGGAATCGACAATGCGTGTACGTACTCTCGCAGCTGGTCTGATCGTTGCAGGCTGCTTCGCTATCTCAATGTCCGGTCAATCGGGCCATAGCAATCCATGGGCTCCTGTCGATGTCGGCCCGCTGCCGCCGATCACAAGCCTTACCGGCAGCGTATGGCTAAAGGGCGATCTCCACGTGCACTCACGGCACAGCAAGGAGTCCAGCAACAGTTCCATCGCAAAGATCGTCTCCTACTCCAATTCCGTAGGCATGGATTATCTCTGCATCACGGACCACGACAACCATGTGCTTGGCGATGTAGCCAATAACACCTGGGCCGACCCCGAGTTCAAATCGGACTCACTGTTGCTGCTGTATGGCGGGGAATGGACGACGACTCGAGGCCATGGCAATGCGATCTCGGCCAAACCATACGATCACCAGCGGCTCTATGACGTTCGCGATCAGCGTGACGTGGTCGTTGGCGCTGTAAAAAAGGAGCTTGGGATTCACCTGTCGGCCAATCATCCCAGCGGAAAGGACCATTTTGGATACTCCTACGATATGGTCGACTCCATCGAAGTCTGGAACTCCGCTCTCTGGTCCAAAAACGCGAATGCGATCATGATCTGGGATGACATGCTCTCATCGGGTCGCAAGTTGACCGGAAGAGGTGGAAGCGATGCGCATCATGGTTTCCCGGACACACCTGATCAAGCAACGAAAAACAGTGCACAGGCTAAGTCCAATTATATTGGAACCCCCACTACCTGGGTCTTTGCCAAGGCGCGAACTTCGCAAGCAGTCGTAGATGCCCTCACGAACGGACGGGTTTCCGTCAGTGCAAATCCGTATGCACCTCGCGTCGAGTTCTATGCAGATTTCGATCAGGACGGAATGATGGATATGATGATGGGCGACAACGCCAAGCCAACCGGCGGGCCCGTTCGCTTCCGAGTCCAACTAACCGGAAACGCAGCCCCCGGGGCAGTCTATACGGTGAACGTCGTAAAGGACGGGAAGAAGTTCGGAACCTTTCAGACGACCGAGAAGGCTCAGATGGTAGAGTTCATGGATTCCCCTGCAACCCTCGGTAGAACGTACTATCGCGTCGAAGTCGAGGGCCCCCCTGTAGCCTATCCGCAGGTTCCTGGATCGACGGTCTTAACCGGAAACATGATTGGACTCTCTAACCCGATTTTTTTCAACTTCGATCCGAACTTCTGATGAGATCTTCATTGTTGCGGTCTTCAAATGGATACAGTGAGGGGATCGATCGAAAGTCTCGAAGAAAAGCTGGATCGCGCGCCTTCCTTCGTCTCAACCGTTCATGCCTCGTGCGGATTGATTTCATACGCGAGCTGCATAGCTGGTCTCACGGTGAATACCGAGTCATCTTGTTATCTGGCAAGATGCTGACGTGGACACGTCGCTATTTGAACCGCCATCCGGAATTGTTGCGAAAACTTTAGAGAACAAGAATGTCTTTTCGTTACCACAATGATTGCGCTATCAACAGACCACGTTGAATTCTGTTATTGGACCTTTTTGATCGAGCCACACAAGCGCGTTTTTCTCCCACATAGATCACTTGCGAATTGTTTGAATGTAAGTCAGTCGCAAGACCGGTCCGATCTGGCACGAAGGCTTGGCCTTCCGCATATCACGTGGCGTCTTCTCCAACACTGGGGAGCGATTCAGATGGTGGAGGCACGTGTGCCCCTCAAGGCAGCACAGGAACTCCTGGGGCACTCGCGACCCGATATTCTTCTCAAGTTCTACGCACACGTGCTCGACGCTTCGGCGGACATGGCAGCGGAAACGCTTAGTGGTCAGTTTGGATGCGGATTTTCCGCTCCTATGGCTGCCCATGCAGCTGATTAATCTGGGCTTATACGCCAGTTGCCTGCCTTATTGGCGGCCACAGGCCTAAAGCCGGTTTCGTCAGTTGCTCTAAGTTATTGAGAGGATTTTGGAGGCGCGGGTCGGGATCGAACCGACGCATAAAGGTTTTGCAGACCTCTCCCTTACCACTTGGGTACCGCGCCTCGATTGGGCCGCTCACTGCCTCGGCCCTGCAGATTGTATAAGGGAAGTGTAACGCAGGCAGGGACGTTTTGGAGCGGGAGACCGGGGTCGAACCGGCGACATCTTCCTTGGCAAGGAAGCACTCTACCACTGAGCTACTCCCGCTCTCACAAGACAAGTATATCTACCTGGGCCTTGTCGGTCAAACATGGGAAGGCCCTGCAAGTCTATGAATCGCCCTGTATTGTCAGTCGGGAAGGCGTTGCTCGAAGGCGATGCGTGGACCTGCTGTATTGTCCGAACGATGACGAACGACATGCGGGGTAATCTGCAGAACCAGTTCGCTCGTATCCAGCTCCGACACCTTATTGGAAGTCGCGGTCTGAAACCCGGGAAGCTCGCCGAGACCGGGAAGCCCGCTGATTGCACCCAATTCCGTGCGCGAGAGCGAGCTGGCAAGAAGGGCACTCTCCCCGTCTTTAACCGTTACCATTGAAACGTATTGACGATTTGTGAGAATGGGGATGCTGTTAATAACGCCGCCCGCCAGGGCCTCAATCTTCAGATCGAGCTGCATGCTCACCTTGCCCGATTTCTGTACCGTAGGCGTAGCTTTCAGAGTAAGGCCGAGATCTTCAAATTGAATCTGTGGAATCGTCACGCTGGTTGAAGCCTGGTTGATCAGGTTTTGCGCGCTCACGCCATTCACAGTGACGCCCGCAAGAGATGCTGAATTTCCGGGGATCCCGCTCGTGTAGGTCGACGTGATAATCGGATAACGCGTTCCCGAACGAAAGGTTCCGGTCTCCCGGTCGCCGAGTCGAAGCTTGATGGTGTTCAGTGCGCGGGTGTCGCTGGAGCTGAGCGCAAGATTGAACGTCGTCGCGGTGTTCGTCGTCACTCCGGACGTCGTCAATCCTCCGCCGAAAAAACCGATCGTATTCGCAAGAAGGGAGCTCTGCACCAACCCCGACGAGATCAGGGCAAGCGCAATCGTAATATTGTTGGCATCAGCAGGGACTAAGCCCTGGGCTATGGCCTGGTCCACCAGGGATTGGTTGGATGTCACAATTTGGTTCGCTGCGCTCTCCGCGTTGTACACGCCAAGTTGTTGCGGCAGCTGTACCCCGACATTGCGTTGCTGGGTGCGATCGACCGTATAGAGGTTGATGTCCAGGACGACCTCCGCGCCGCCGTCCACCAGATCTGCAAGGGTCATGTTAATGGCCGTAAGCGTGTCTTCAGGGGCCCGGACAATAATCTTTCCTCCGTCGCTCAGAACACTGGCCTTCCTCACGTCGAAGACGCCCTGCACCACGGTGCCCAGCTCTTTCATCTGCGATGATGTGAACCCCGGGATATAGATGGTCTCCTGAAGTTGTCGCTCGAATTTCTGCCGGTTTTCACTGGTGTCTTTTGCGATCAGCACGGTCTGAGAGTCGAGCGGGATGGCGAACGCATGCGCCATGCTGAGCACGATCGAAGAGGCTTGGGCATAGGTGACCGCATCGAGGTCAAGACGCAGGTTCTGACGTTCGACAGAATCATCGAAAGCTGCACGAATGCCATACTGCGAAAACACCTGCCGTAGAACCTGCTGGGTATCGGCCCGAAGGTGAAACTCCTGTTGGCTTGCGCTGGGAGAAAGCGTGATCGGTCCTGCAATCCTGCTTATCTGTCCGACAAATGCATCCTGCGGGTCGGTGGCGGCAGCCTCGATCTCCGGGCGAAAGGTCGACCGTGCCTCAACTGCATCCGTGTGCTGGCTGACGATGCTGTTCTGGGGATCAAGTTGGCGAGCCTCGGCAAGAAGGGAGTCGGCCTTCTCCGGATGCCCCAGCATCCGCGCTCTTCCCGCCTTCTGAACCAGTTCTGTCACCCGGTGTTCATGGGCGAGGGTCGCCGCCTGCAGATATTCTGTGTTGGTCGGAAGAATGCCTGCGGCTTTCCGAAACTGCTTCTCGGCGTCGGCGAGATTTCCCCGATCAAGCTGCCGCACTCCGGCCAGGTAAGCGTCTTCAGCCTCTTGTGTCTCACGCTTGGTGGGCGCTGGAGGTGGCGCAACCTTTGAAGCGGAAGCAATCGCGGCCGGGTCAGGTGACTCCGAAGGCTGCTGTTGCGCTTCAGTCGTTGCGCTTAGGGCAATTAGGGCGAGGGACAGCGCAAAGGCGGTGACACAGAACCGTACTGCGTTGCGCTGCGAAAAAGAATGCATGAGGCTGTTGATTGGACGAAGGACTCCGCTTATCGGGTACCCGTAGCTCCACGATTGAATCCGGGGGCGATATGCTGCACCTTCGGCCGTTCGCTGACCGGGGGCCGTCGCATTCCATTGCGGATCTGCGCTGTATCCATGTCCAGTTCAGCGAGAGTCCGGCTGAGGGTGTTTCGGTGCATGCCCAGCTCATCGGCTGCTTTGCACTGGTTGCCTTTGTGCTGCGCGAGGACCTCAAAAATGTAACGCCGTTTAAACTGGCGAAGTGCATCAGAGTAGGAGGTTCCGGCACTGTGCATCTGAATGACTAGGGCGTCCAATTCGCGCTTCAAAGGTTTACTCCTCGCTGGTCGTCTAATTGCGACACTTCCTCATTGTGACCCTAGGGACGCGATTTGATCCAATCGTGGGCGTTATGCTTGAGCTCGGATCCACCGGCCAGGATAAGCTGCTCGAGGTCGTGAGGTACAACGAAGGATACCGCATGTGACCCGGCAAGGAAATAGGGTGCGAGGCGAGAATTTTTAAGCCAGCTGACAGCGGGAAGGAAAGCGGTTAGCGCCATCAGAATTGCGACTCCAAGCATTCCCCCACGCACCAGCCCGAACGCTGCCCCGCCCAGACGGTCGAAGAAGCCGAGTCCGATGGCGTGCGCCGAGGCATGGATCACCCGGCCCAGAACGGCCGCAATCACCATCACCCCGATCGCAATCAGCAGAAACGAGACCACGCTGGCAATCGCGGCACTTTGAATCACTCCTGCCATCTTCTCGGCGAGTCGTGAATAGTTCCACGCTGCGAGAACGATGCCGCAAACAAGACCAGCCAGCGAGAACAGCTCGAGGACCAGCCCGCGGAAGAAGGCCTGGATTGCCGAGAGTGCCAGGATCACAATCAGCAGCCAATCGAGTGCATTCATAGCCCGGTGCGACCGGTAATCAGTCGAAACGCCTCGAGGTATTTTTCCCGGGTACGTGCGACAACCTCATCCGGAAGGGAAGGAGCGGGGGCTTGCTTGTTCCATCGGATCGATTCCAGGTAATCACGAACGTACTGCTTATCGAAGGAAGGTTGCGGGCCTCCTGGAGAGTAGGCGTCGGCCGGCCAGTAGCGCGAGGAATCCGGCGTCAGCACCTCGTCGGCCAGGATAATCTCGCCGTCAATCGTCCCAAACTCGAACTTCGTGTCCGCGAGAATAAGGCCCCGGCTCTCCGCATGTTTCGAGGCTTTTTCGAAGATCTCAAGCGTCAGTCGGCGAAGGGCCCGGGCGTTGTCGGCTCCAACCGCCGTAATCACGTCCTCGAAGGAGATATTCTCGTCGTGGCCTCCGGTGTTGATCTTCGCTGCCGGAGTAAAGATCGGCTCAGGAAGACGGTCCGACTCGCGAAGACCTGCAGGCAGAGCGATCCCGCAGACCGCGCCCGTGGCCTGGTAATCCTTCCATCCGGAGCCGGACAGATAAGCGCGCACCACACACTCCACCGGAAACATCTGCGCGCGACGCACAACCATGCTTCGCCCTTCCAGTTGATCCAGATAAGGGTTGAGTGTCGACGGGAACTTTGCTGCGTCCGCCGTCAGCACGTGGTTCCTCACGGTGTCTTTCAGAAAGTCGAACCAGAACAGGGAAAGCTGCGTCAGAATACGTCCCTTGTCCGGGATTCCACTGCCGAGAACGTGATCGAAGGCCGAGATACGGTCGGTCGCGACAAAGAGAAGCTCCTCTTCGTTCAGCGAGTAAATGTCGCGAACCTTGCCGCGCGCTGTAGGGGAGAGCGATCCGAGACGGGTTTCCAGGAGTGCAGTCTGCATAACTCTTTTGACGGTATCACCTCCAACGCCCGGGGAAACCCACTAACGAAGCGGGAGAATCACGTCGATTGGGGGCTTCCCGTCTCCCTTGGCCGGGCAGTGAAAGTGCGCAGTCCGTTTCTTTGGATCCAATTCCGCCGATGCCGCACTCGGATTGCACACATCATCGCCAAAAGACGCTCTCTGAGACATATGACGGATAAAAGGAATCAGCGGCGGACGGTAAAACACGTATAGGTCCACTCCAGCGTTCCCTGAGTCGCCCGTATCCCAGGGACTCTTCTCCAGAATGTAGGGCCCCGCCAGCTCGGAGATATCCGCCGCGGACCAATCGAAGATGCGCGTCAGCGGAATCAGCAGCGTGGAGCCGATCAGCGGCACCACGAGAACGATGGCGCTAATCGATGTGAGCCACCGTGGCCGCATCAGGCTGAATCGGGCCAGTAAGACCTCGTAACCCGCCACGGCTGTCCAGCAGATCACCGCGTTCAGCCTCGTCGAGGTGAAGCTCCACTGCGTTGCGATAGATCCAATCCGGAGCAGCACCAGGGCGCATGCTGTGGCCAGGATCGACCTTCTCAGCCACCAGGGCATCCGCCACCAGAGAAGACGAAGCACTACCACCGCTCCGGTAAGCAGGCCCAGCAGCCCAAAGGTTAGAGGCAGATGCATGTCGTCATTCGTACTCGGATCCAGCAGGCCGTAACGTTAGCTGGCGGCGGGGCTGAGAATCGTTTCGATCCTCAGGCCACCGCGCGCCGGGTGGAGTTGTCGTCGCGGCGATTCAGATTGACGCTTACCACTTTGGAAACGCCCGGCTCCTGCATGGTAACGCCATAGATAATGTCCGCCTGCGCCATCGTGCGTTTGCTGTGCGTAATCACCACGAACTGTGTATTCGAGCTCATGTCTGCAATAAGTTTGGCGAAACGGCCCACGTTGGTCTCGTCCAGCGGGGCGTCAACCTCGTCCAGGATGCAGAAGGGCGCCGGCTGATACTGGAAGATGCCTACCAGCAGCGAGAGCGCAGTCAGAGCCTTCTCTCCACCCGAAAGCAGAAGGATACTCTGCAGCTTCTTTCCCGGGGGCGAAGCGACGATGTCGATGCCGCTCTCGGCGGAGTTTTCCGTATCCGTCAGCTTCATGAATGCCTGGCCGCCGCCGAAGAGCTTCGAGAAGGTCACCGAAAAATTCTCGTTGATCACCTTGTAGGCTTCGTCGAACTTCTGCCTCGAGATCTCGTCGATCTCCTTGATGGAGGCCTGTGTGTTCTCGATCGAATCCAGCAGGTCTTTGCGCTGCGTCTCCAGGAAGGCATGGCGCTGGGTGGTCTCGTTGTACTCTTCGAGCGCCATCATGTTTACCGGCCCCATCGCTTCCAGCTTCTGCTTCAGCGTGCGCGAGGCCTCCTCCTCTTCGTGCAGCGCATCGCCTTCGATCCGGCCAATCGTCTCGTCGCCCCGAAGAACCGCCGCCTCTACCGCCATGTCGTTCAGGCAGGCGGCTTCGATGTGTTCGATATCCGAGGCCAGCTTAGCCGCACGCGCCGTATGGCCAGCGCGCTCCTCACGCAGCGTCTCCGTCTCATGCCGCAGCGTCCGTAGACGCTGGTCAAGCTCCGCCATTGCCGTGCGAAGCTCCTTTGCCTCCGCCGTATAGCGCTCGCCTTCCGACAGTGCGGTGGCCCGTGTCTCCGAAAGCTCGGTATGCTGTGCACCCAGGCTCGCGGTCTCTTCCTCTCGGCGCAGCTTCTCGGCCGCAGCCGCTGAAAGCTGCTGCTCGATCTGCTGGATGCGCTGGTTCTGTCCGTTATAAAGTCTCGAAGTCTGGTCGAAGTTCGCCTGCGCGTTGCGCCGCCGTTCCTCCAGCCCTGCCAGGGAAGCCGAGGCCTCTGCCGCCGACTGCTGAAGCATCTCCCGGCGAGCACGCATCTCATCGAGCTGCGACTGCAGCTCTGCAAGCGAGCTCTCAAGGCCCGCTCGTTCCGCCTCGAACGCCGCAGCCTCCTGCTGTTTCCTCCCGATCAGCTCCGTCTTCTGATTTCTTGCCTCTCGGCTGCGTTCCGTCGCCAGCGACCACTCCTGCAGTCTGCGTTCGATGCGCGCCGCTTCCGATTCCATCTGGCGAAGCGCTGCTCCGGAGTTTGCCGCCTCGCGCTCGGCATCCCGCCGCTCGTGGGTCTTGCTGTCGATCGCAGCGTTTAGCTCGGCGATCATGTGCTGCAGCTCGGCGGTGCTGATGTCAGCCTGCGCGAGCGCCTGTTCCGTCTGCTCGACCTTCTGCTGAACCTCGGCCAGCTCGCGCTTAAGGGCCAGAGGTCCCTGCTTCCGCGGCCTGCCTCCCGTGACCGTCACATTATGAAAGGTCTCACCCGTGGGAGAGAGGAAGAAGGCGTGCGGATTCGACAGAGCCAGCGTACGGGCCGTATAAGAGTCCGGTGCGACGAAGCCCTCGCGCAGCTTGGGCAGGATAATCTCGAGCGACTTGCCGAAGCCGTCGAGGACTCGAATACATTCGCGTAGCGGCACGACTCCTTCGAGGTGGGTCGTGGCGCTGGCTGCCTCGCTGACCATGCCCTCGGCGAAGGAAAAGTTTGCTTGCGAATCATTTGGATGGACAAGGAAGGTCGCTCGGCCTTCCACGTCGGTCTGCAAAAGGTGCATGCCTGCATCCGCAGCATCCCAGCTCTTCACCACCACATAATTCAGCTCGTCGCGCAGGAACTCGTCGACCACGCTCTCGTACTTGCCGTCGACTTCCAGAAAGTCCGCCAGCGTTCCTACCGGGGCAACATTACCCGACTTGGCCGCCGCACTGGACTTGAAGATGTTCCTTACCGTCTCCGTCGAATAGCTGTGGTCGCGAATCAGCCCTTCGAGGGAATTGCGACGCCCATTCAAGGTTGCCAGCTCGCCTCGAAGCTGATCGCCGCGCCGCTTGCTGTCATTCTCTTCCTTGCGCCGCGTATCGATCTGGATACGCATCTCTGCGATCTCCGTCTCGAGTCGCTTCAACCGTTCCGTCACCGACTCAAAGGAGAGCTTTACCTGCCCCCGCTGCAGCCCCAGAGTCTCCAGCTCCTGCCGAGCTACTTCGGACTCCCGCTCGAGCCGCTGTGCCTCCTGCTCCAGCCCCGCAAGAGCCGCTGCCGCCTGTGCCTCCTCATTGCGCGTCTGCGAGGCGCGCTGTATAAGCTGCAGTGTCTGCCGGCGATTCTGCTCCGACCGCTGCTCGGCACCCTGCAGCGCACGCACAGCCTCCTGCGCTTCACTCTGCTGCTCCTGTGCAGACTGTCGTGAGCTTGCAGCCTCGGTCAACGCATTCTCAAGGAAGCTGCGATGCTCTTCCAACTCGCTGGCCAGCGACGTCGACTGCTCACGCGCCTGTGTCAGATCGTCTGCGCCGGTCGCCAGACGCTGCGTCAGCTCGGTAACCCGGTCGGAGTTCGAGGCCGTTCGGGCAACGATTCGCTCCAGTTCCACCGCCGACTGGTTCGCTCTCGCGCCTGCCTCGCGAATCTGCTGATCGAGCCCATAACCTCGCGTGATGCCTTCGGTATGTTCGGCGTCCATCTGCTCAAGCGACGCCGCCTGCGAATCGATCTGCGTGGCCAGTGCAGCGATCTTCTCGTTCGTCGCAGCCTGGTCGCCATCAAGCTGTGCCATGCGGCTTGCAAGCACAACCCGCAACCGTGTGCGCAGCTCATCGCGCAAGGCCCCATACCGTTCCGCCTTCGCCGCCTGCCGCTTGAGCGTGGCCATCTGCCGCGTTACTTCCTCGAAGATGTCGTTTACGCGCGCAAGATTCTGTTTGGCGGACTCCAGTCGCAGCTCCGCAAGCCGCTTCTTCGTCTTGAAGCGCGTAATCCCGGCGGCTTCTTCGATAATGCCGCGACGATCGAGCGGCTTCGAGCTGAGAAGCTGGCCGATGCGCTCCTGGCCGATAATCGCGTAGGACTCTCCCCCAAGGCCCGTGCCCATAAAAATGTCCTGAATATCGCGCAGCCGGCACATCTTGCCATTCAGCAGATACTCCGAATCCCCGGAGCGAAACAGCCGTCTCGTAACCGTCAGCTCTCCCGCCCGCACAGGAGCGCGGTTGAACTTCCGCCGGCGAATCTTGAGAACCACGTTGCCTGCAATCTCTACACCTTCCGCGGGAGCTTCGGCTGCTTCGCCCTCGATGATTGTCCCAGGCTGCGCCTCCGCGACTGCATCTTCTGTCTCCTGCGCTCGCTGCTGCCGCAAAGAGGACTCATCCCAGTCACTGACGTCTCCCATCCTCTCCGCAGGATGCTCGTCGTCGACGACGACCTCAGGGCCGTCCGGCGAAAGCGTTGCTCCGTCGTACACCTCTGGATCCACCAGCGTAAGGGAGACCTCCGCCATGCCCGTGGGCTTCCGGTCGCGGGTTCCGGCGAAGATCACATCTTCCATCTTTACGCCGCGCAGGCTCTTGGCCGATTGTTCTCCCAGAACCCACGTAATCGCGTCGGAAATGTTAGATTTACCACAGCCATTGGGTCCCACGATCGCGGCGATCCCTTCGCCGGAGAGTTGAACCTCTGTCCTGTCGCAAAAGGACTTGAATCCAAGAATCTGGACCTTTTTTAGCTTGAGCAAAAGTCACCTCTCTGCCGTGCTTCGTTTCAATCTCAAGGAAACAGCACAGTAGTTAAGACTGTGCTAACTGTAGTCCCACTGGAAAGCGGAATCAACGGGTACAACACTACAGATTGTGGATAAGGCGTACACAATACCACCAATGGGTTCCCGGAACAGAAGCAGCAGAACTTATGGGCTTTGGCCAGGGCCGAAGGCCGGACACTCTCCTCCGTGGGCTGATCCGCATTCCCGTGCCAACACAATTCTGCTCCTCGTCCCAAATGCTGTTACGCTGGCAGCACAACCCATGCTTGCCACGGAGCAACAGGGTTTCTATAATCCGCATCATCATGCCGTGAGGATAGGACGCAGTGAAACCTCTTGACCATTGGTTGAGGACAGGTGGGTCTACTGCTGAATTCGCATTGCAATTACCGTGGTGCATTCGAAGTGTGATATATCGGTCTGACCATCTGGCAAACACCTGTTGGAAAGATTTTATTGAGAAGAGAGATTTAACTGAGGAGTATGGGAATGAAGAAGGCAGTCGTTGCATCTCTCCTGGCGGTCGCTAGCGTTGCATCTGGTGCGCGTATCGCGGTTGCACAAACCCCGGCTCCGGCAAATGCCGGGTCAAACGCGCAGCAGGCGGGTGGTAGCGGCATTCAACTGGCGCCAGCCGAGTACAACGCGTATACGGCCGCAATTGGGCAGAGCACGCCTCAGGCGCAGGCTCCCGCGCTCGAGTCGTTCCTGACCACCTACCCTCAGTCTCAGGTTAAAACCGATGTCCTGCAGCGTCTCATGCTGGCCTACAGCTCCTTTGATCCGGTCAAGACACTGGATGCCGCCGACCGCCTCCTGCAGGTAGACCCCAGCAATATCCGGGCCCTCACGTTCGAAGCCTATTTCCACCTTCAGAATGCGGATAAGATCGCCGATCCGGCCGGCAAGCAGCCCGACCTCGACAAAGCGGCGGAATATGGTCAGAAGGGCCTGGACGCCACCAAGCCGAAGGACATGAGCGATGAGGACTTCGCCAAGGTGAAAGCTGCGGCGAGCCCTGTATTTCATCGGGCAATCGCGACTGCAGCCTTGAACAAGAAGGATGCCGCCACGTCCATTACCCACCTCAAGCAGAGCCTCGCGAGCGTTCCCGTCGAGCAGACCAAGACTCCCGGTCCGCTGCTGACCGACACCTACCTGCTGGCACAGGCCTACTATCAAGCCACGCCGCCTGATCCACTCAACTGCGCCTGGTATGCGTCGCGTGCTGCCACCTTCGCGCCGGAGCCGTACAAGTCCCAGATGATGCCGCTGGCGAAGTACTGCTACAAGAAGTACCACGGCGCAGACGACGGCTTCGACACGCTTGTCGCCGCCTCACAACAGAGCCTCGACCCTCCGGCCGATCTGGCCACCACCGTCAAGCCGGCTCCTTCCCCCGCCGACATCGTCAAGCAGGTCATCGCCAGCACGCCTGACCTCGCAACCCTGGCTGTCAGCGACAAGGAGTTCATCCTCCAGAACGGTACTCCGGAAGATGCCGCCAAGGTCTGGGATACGGTCAAGGGCAAGTCGGTTCAGTTCCCCGATACCACCGTGGTCTCGGTTGCCGATACTGCGCTCAAGGTATCCGTCTCCGACGATGCTGTGCAGTCGAAGTCCGCCGACTTTACCTTCAACCTGGCTGCTCCTCTGAAGACGCCTCCAGCGGTGGGAGACAAGGTGACGGTAACCGGAACCTATGACTCCTTTACGCCTAACCCGGTCATGATCACCATGAGCAACGGAGCTGTCGTCGAGCCGAAGAAGACGACCAAGCCGACCCCGTCGCATCATCGCTCCACCACCCCCCGGTAGTAACTGATCCTTCGCGAAAGCGAAGCACAAAGAGGCAGCCGTCAAGGCTGCCTCTCTCTTTTCCTGGCGCAATTTTTCTGGTGCAAATCGCACCGGGAGCCCATCTAAATTGCAGAAAAATCCAATACTGGGATAGAACGATTTTTATGAACCTTCAACCTGCGGCTGCTTCGGACCTCCCGGAGATTGTGGAGCTGACCAACCTCGCCTTTCGTGGAGAGGTTGGCTGGACACTCGAAAGCAAATACATCGAGGGTGAGAGAATCAGCCTCAAGACCCTCCACGAGGATCTTGCGAACCGTCCCCAGGCGCTGCTTATGATCTCTCGCAACCAGGACGAGATCCTCTTGGGCTCGGTGTGGCTCGAGCCAAAAAAGGACGGCGTCTGGTACATGGGGCTTTTAGCCGTTCGGCCCGATCTGCAGGGCCAGCAGCTGGGGAGAAGAATGCTGGACGCCTCCGAAGACGCGATCCGGCAGCGCGGAGCGAAACGAATCCGTATCTCCGTCGTGAACGTCCGCCAGAATCTCGTGGCATGGTATGAGCGTCGTGGCTATGCGCAAACGGGAGAGCGCGAACCCTTTCCTTACGGCGACGACCGTGTCGGCAGGCCCCTGAGAGACGATCTCGAATTCGTGATGCTCGAGAAGGAGCTCTAACCCCCCGTGCTGCTCGTCTACTCACCCAGCATCAGGTGCTGAATCGAGTGGGCTCTCCCGGTTCCTCCATCACACCCTATCAGGACCGCGCACATCTTCGGGTTCCCCTTGGCCGCTTCGAACTTGCCCGGCATGCCGGTCAGAAAGCGGTTGAGCACCAGCTCCGTCTCGACCCCGATCACCGAGTCATAGGGGCCCGACATTCCGACATCGCTGATGAACGCCGTACCCCCCGGCAGCACGCGCGCATCCGCCGTGGGAATATGGGTGTGGGTCCCAACCACGGCGGTAACCCGCCCATCGAGGTACCATCCCAGCGCGACCTTTTCGCTCGTCGTTTCGGCGTGGATGTCGAGCAGAATGACCTTCGCGGTGAGCTTGTTGATCAGCTCATCGGCCTTGCGAAAAGGATCGTCGCACGACGACATGAACACCCGGCCCTGCAGGTTCAGTACCGCATAGCTCTGGCCCGAGGGAAGCTCGCCCTGGTAGACCCCGAAGCCGGGAGTTCCGACCGCGTAGTTGGCAGGCCGAAGCACGCGGCGCCCGCGCTCGTGCGACTCTGCCGGAACCGTCATGTACTCGAAGATTTCGCGCTTGTCCCAGATGTGGTTGCCGGTCGTGATCACGTGGGCGCCCATGTCGAAGATCTCCTCCGCCAGCGAAGGGGTAATCCCGAAGCCCCCGGCGGCGTTTTCGCCGTTGATGACCAGCAGGTCGACCGAGTTGGTTTCGACAACGTGAGGAAGATGCTCGCGTACGATGTGGCGGCCGGCCGACCCGAAGATGTCGCCGACAAAGAGGATGTTCACCTGAAGATTTTACATGGCCCAACGAATCGACTGACAACCACATAGCACGGTTGTGTTAGCTTGCTTGGCATGGCGCAGAGTGAACGTTTTCAGTTGGGCCTTCGGGTGTTGGCCGTCCTCGCGGAGCAGCCCGGCGGTATGCAGACCTCCTCCAACATCGCAGACACCCTCAAGGAGAGTGCTGTCATGGTGCGAAGGGTCTTCCTGCTGTTGCACAAGGCCGGCCTCATCGAGCAGAGGAAGGGGCCAAATGGAGGAGCAAAGCTGAAGCTGTCTCCGAAGCAGATCGGCCTGGGCGATGTCTTCGCCGCAACCTCCGGAGACTGGCTCACCGTCGAAGATAAGGCCGTCTCAGGGCTGATGAAAAAAGTGCGCGCCGACGCCATCGAGGCGATGAACGAGCACTCCCTCGCGGGGGTCGTAAAGCGGCTGAAGAAAGGGAAGTGAAACGCCGAAGTACGCGCCCGCTATCCGCCTCCCGCAAATTCCCTCAACAAAGCCAACTTCCGCCGAGGTCTACTCCGCGGACTCTCCGTGCGGCTCCGCTTCCTTCTGCGCGATCTGCTCTGCGGTCCTCTGCTGCGGCCGCATCAGAGGGAAGAGGATCACGTCGCGGATCGAGCGCGAGTTCGTCAGCAGCATGGTCAGGCGGTCGATGCCGATGCCCTCGCCGGCAGTAGGCGGAAGCCCATAGCCGAGAGCGCGAACGTAATCCTCGTCCACGGCTGCCATAGCCTCTTCGTCACCCTTCTCCTTCTGCTCGATCTGCTGCTGGAAGCGGTTGTCCTGATCGACAGGATCGTTCAGCTCGGAGAAGGCGTTACCGACCTCGAAGCCGCCAATATAAAACTCAAAGCGCTCAACCCAATCGGGCTCATCCGGCTTGATCTTCGAAAGCGGCGAGACCGCGAGAGGGAAGTCGTAGATGATCGTGGGCTGGATGAGGTGCTCTTCGGCAAGAAACTCGAAAAGCGTGGCAATCGAACTACCTAAACTCTGGGTGGAACTTGGAAGTGCGTAACACACGAAGTACGCGCGAGCATCTTCGGTCCAGCTAAGCCGCTCCCCCACTGTGCTGTCGGGCCACGGATCGCCATGTTTCCAGTTCTTACCTGCCGTCCGTTCGAAGTACTCGAGCAGGAGAGCCCCACCTTGCTCTAGCTTCTGAACATAGGAGGAGGTGCTTGAGAAGTCTTCCATCGTGGGTCGTGCGGCGGCAGCCTCTTCCGGCCAGAACTTGATGATTGCCTCCCGCATGGAGAGCTTCGTCCACTTACTCAGATCAATCTCATTGCCATTGAAGTGCGTAATAGTGGTCCCATTGACCTCTATCGCAACAAACGTGATTAGCTCCTCCGTCAGCCGCATCAGGTCGTGATAATTTGCATACGCCTGATAGAACTCGAGCATAGTGAACTCGGGGTTATGCCGAGTGCTGACGCCTTCATTGCGAAAGTTGCGGTTGATCTCGTAGACACGATCAAGGCCTCCGACAACAAGCCGCTTCAGATAAAGCTCCGGTGCGATTCGCAGGAAGAGGTCGAGGTCGAGCTCGTTGTGATGCGTGATGAACGGACGCGCGGCGGCTCCTCCGGCGATCTGCTGCATCATCGGCGTCTCAACTTCGAGATAGCCGCGGGCATCGAAGAACTTGCGCAGGGCGCGAAGCACAGCGGCCCGCTTGACGAACACCTCGCGCACGTTGCGCGGAGCATCGTCAGCAGTCGGTTCGGTCCCAGGCTCAGACGCGTCCGCCGCAGCCTTGACGCTGTGGCCTGTATTCATGAACAGATCCACATAGCGCTGCCGGTAGCGCAGCTCCGTGTCTTCGAGGCCGTGATACTTATCCGGCAACGCCAGCATCGCCTTGGCCAGGAAGGTGATGCCGTGCTGCTCCTCCGTGGTGACGGCATGCACGGTAAGCTCGCCGGTGCGCGTCCGCATCAGGTAGCCGCGAACGCCAATGTGGTCGCCGAGGTCGAGCAGCTTGTACAGTGCGAAGGCATTCTCACCCACGTCGTCCTTGCGCACGTAGATCTGCAGACGTTCCCCCGCCTGCTGGAGCTGAGCGAAACCGGCCTTGCCCTGAATCCGTATCGCCATGATGCGGCCAGCGATGGCCACCTGTTTGCGCTCGGCGTCCAGTTGCTCACCGGAGACGGGCGCGTCGGGGGAGTCGTACTTGCGCTTCAGCCAGGGGATAAGTGCCCCTTCGAACTCGGTCCAGCCAGCGGCGTGGGACTCGAACGAGTTGGGATACACGGGATGGCCGAGGGCGGCGATCTGCTGGAGCTTTTCCTGGCGCTGCTGATAGAGCTTCTGTTCGAAGTCGGAGTCGAAGTGCACGTTACTTCCTTTTTGAAGGATGGTCGTTGTTCAGTATAGCGGCGATGGTGTAGCAGCCTGATGGCGTGATGTAATAGGTGGGCTATGGCAGACGAAGAGAAGAAAAACGCACACGGAGAGCTGGTCAAGGCCGAATCGATGATTCAGCTTGCGATCGCTCTGCCCGCGGGATGCGTGATCGGCTGGCTCCTCGGGGCATGGCTGGACCGGCACTTTCACCAGAACTGGATTGGAATTGTGGGAATCGTGATGGGGGCCATCGGAGGCTTCCTGCAGATCTTCCTCACCGCATCCCGATACTTGAGGCGGGGCAAGTGAGAGCACTGGAGTCATTTTCGGACGAGGACTTTCGCTCCACCATTCTTCGGGCACTGCGGCTCCTGGCAGTCGTTACGGTGGCAGGGGCGCTCCTGCTGTGGTGGAAGCTGGGCTGGCAGAGTGCCGCCCTTCTGGCCGTTGGAGCCATCATCTCCGCCTCCGGCCTGTGGGAGTGGCTGCGGCTCATGACGGCGGTCATGGCGAGGATGGACAACGGCGGAACGGCGCGGCCCCTGACCATGGTTCTGCTGGGATTCTTTGTGCGGCTGGCTGCCACGATCGCCCTTCTGTATGTTAGCCTTAAGGCTCTGAACGGTTCAGTCTATGCGCTCGCGGCTGGTCTTGCTCTGGGAGTCTTCGCACTCACGGTGGAAGGTATCAGGCTGGTGAAGGCATGGACTGTCTGACAGATTCCGAAGAACGTTCAAAGTTATTTTCTATATGCCGACTCAGCTTTTGCTTACACGGTTTCTGAATGCCCATCTTGCCGCGCCCGTCACGGCGCTGCTCGAGGCGTTTCATGTGCATCCGAAGTATCCGCAGGCTCCCATCACCGATGCGTTCGCCATGGAGCTTCTGGTCTTTGCGATCCTGATCGCTTACTTTATCGTGGTCCGGCTGACTCTGAGCATCGAAAAGCCGGGAGGCGTGCAGCATCTCGCCGAGATGACCAATGAGTTCGTCACCGAGGAGGGAGAATCGGTCATCGGACATGGTTCGGAGCGTTTCGTCAGCTACCTGACGGCGCTGCTGCTGTTTATTCTGGTCAGCAACCTGCTGGGCTTGGTTCCGGGGTTGGCTTCGCCCACCGCAAGTCCGGTGGTGCCGCTTGGTTTCGCGCTGGTTACGTTCCTCTACTACCACTACCACGGTGTCAGGGCGAACGGCGCTGCCTACATCAAGCAGTTCCTGGGGCCGGTGTGGTGGCTCTATCCGCTGCTGCTTCCCATCGAGATCATCTCGCACTTCGCCCGCGTACTCTCGCTGACGGTTCGACTTTACGCCAACATGCTTGCCGGGGATCTGGTTACTCTGGCCTTCTTCTCATTGGTGCCGATCGGACTCCCGCTCATCTTCCTCGGACTGCACCTGGGAGTTGCCGTGGTGCAGGCCTATGTCTTCTTTCTGCTGGCAGCGGTCTACCTGTCGCTGGCAGTGGCGCACGATCACTAAGTTTAGGTTTGCCGTGGAGGGGCTCCCTCTCCGCGGCAGCAACAACGCTGCGAGCGTGAGGGTGCCAGCACGGTGAGCATCAACCACCCACTGGCGGCGTATCTGACGGGAGATGGAGTCGCAATGAAGAAGCTTCAGTATCTGTTTATGTCGTTGGCCGCGATGCTGCTTGCAACGCCGGCTTTTGCGCAGGGCGCTGGGAACTACTCACCCGCTTCGCAGTGGGTTCCGCTGGCCGCTGGCC
Organism: Edaphobacter modestus; assembly: GCF_004217555.1. GTDB lineage: Bacteria > Acidobacteriota > Terriglobia > Terriglobales > Acidobacteriaceae > Edaphobacter > Edaphobacter modestus. The sequence goes on along the minus strand of NZ_SHKW01000001.1, from coordinate 1,436,289 downwards.
TGGGCATGGCCCTTGCAGCCGGTCTCTGCGGTCTGGGTCAGGGCAAGGCGACCGCCTCTGCCACCGAGGCTCTTGCACGCAACCCCGGTGCTCGCCCTGGAATCTTCATCTTCCTGATTCTCGGTCTCGCCTTCATCGAGTCGCTCGCGCTGTTCACCTTCGTCATCATCTTCCTCAAGGTGCAGGCGTAAGAGGTTTAGCTACACAGCACGGAAAAGCCCTCGCTTCGGCGGGGGCTTTTATTGGCCCAACCGTCGCATAGACGAGGTCGTCTCAGAAGGGAAGGAGATTCCAATGCACCGTAGAAAAGCGCTCTTGTTGTTTGCTTCGGGTGCGGTCGGTAGAAAAAGTTTTGGACAGGTGAGTTCGATCCCGGAAGGGCGACCATCTGATGCTCACATCACGTGGGTCACGGAAAGTTTGAAACGTATGATGACGATCAAGCCAGGCATGACGAGAAAGACACTTCTAACGGTCTTTACGACCGAAGGAGGGATATCGACGCGCTATTGGCGAACCTTCGTTAGTCAGGACTGCGCTTACTTCAAGGTCGATATCAAATTTCGCATTCCGAACCAGACAGAACAAGATGCACACGGTCACGCAACGACCGAGGAAGACGATAACGACATCATCGCGAGCATCTCGCGTCCCTATCTGGAATTCAGTGTCACGGACTAGAGGAGAAGAAGCTTTCGGTTTTTAGCCTAATTTTCCGCTTGGAAAGCAGGAGAGGCAACTGGCTTCGGCCTGGCCCCTTTGATCAAGAGCCATAGTACAAACGCCACCTCTCCAAGTAGAAGTGGGAAGGAGATTTGGGAGGCCCTGTCCTCATATTGCGGTAGCAGCAAACCCGTGAGGCTAAGGGCCAGGTAGGCGAAGCCGTTCAGGATGAGCCAGACGCCCAGGAAGCGGGGAAGGAATCCCGACCTGTACACGAGGGTCCCCAAAGGAAAGAGCCATAGCCCCCAGAGAGTTTCAGCCGCAACGATCTCCTGACCATGAAGGCGCAGGAACAGCATGGCTAGTGCCTCCCTCTGAGGCTTTTCGAATACGGACAGGAAATCCGCACCCTTCACGAGCATCAGGGCAGCAGCGTCGTTCAGCACATTGAAGAAGTAGATCGCCGATGGCAATATCCCGCCGAGGATCACCATCAGCACAGCCTGCTTCTGGTCTACTTCCTTGAGTAACTGGTAAAGAGCCAGCAGGATGAAGATCAGGATGACTCCGCAAAAGACGTCGGCGGCCATGCCGGCACGGAAGAGCATCTGGTGAGTGGAGATGTTGTTCGCCGTTGCACTAGGGTTCCCTGGAACGAACAGCGTACTGGGAATGTAGATGAGGCGGAGTGGGCCGGTAATGACGAGGAGAAGGTACAGGAATCCAGCAACTCTGCCGGGGTTGGTCGATCGCATGCGCTCTCCCTCTAAAAGGATTGGCTGGAGGTACGGTGAGGGTGGCCGAAAAGTTCTGCCTTCCTCAAGATGCATGCGTACCCAGCTCGTGGCTCTTCGATGGGGGAATCTTTTATCTGTCAAGGCCCATTCACGTGGAAACCACACAAACCAGGCAGGATAAAGTTGCCGATTAGTTTCCACCAGCTTGCTAAACTGGAAATGGATAGAAAAATCACGTCCCTCAACGAAGTGGGCAGGTATTTGGGAGTAACTTCTTTTCTTTCAATATTTTGATAGATAAGCCAGGCGTTTTCAATATTTTACGCTGTTGAAATCTCGTAACTCTATAAAAATAAAGTTCTTCCTCTTCTACATAGGGGAGGTATCAAGCGGAGAGAACGGAGCGCGTCAGGAAGAAGAGCGCGAAAAGCCCCCGCCTGAGCGATGGAAATAGCGCTAAGACGGGGGTGCCAACGAAAAGGGTCGGCGCGGCTAGCGAACCGTGCTTGTGGTGGTGTCCTGCGCAGCCTGGGTCGGATGAGACTGGACCGTTACATCCGCGCTCTTCTGCGCAAGGCCCAGGACGCGGTTGGGAGCGATTCCCAGCAGAAGCGTGGCGACAGCCGTGAACGTCAGGGCGATGGCCGCGGGAATGCTAACGGGCGCAACCGAATCCAGGCGGTCATTCTGCGTGTGCGGTCGGGAGTAAAGCGCAGCCAGCAGCCGCAGATAGTAGAAGCAGGCAATGCCGCTGTTCAGCAGGCCGATGACGGCCAGCCAGACGTTGCCGGCGTGCAGGGCGGCGGAGAAGACGTAGAACTTGCCGAAGAAGCCGCCGGTGAAGGGGATTCCGATCAGCGAGAGCAGGAAGAAGCCGAGCACGGCGGCCAGTAGCGGGCGCTTGAGGGCGAGTCCGGTGTAGTCTTCGATGGTGCGCGCTCGCTCGTCGTAGCCTCCGATCTGGGTGATCACGGTGAAGGCCCCGACGTTCATGGCCGCGTAGGCGGCGGTGTAGAAGCAGGCCGAAGCGATGCCGTCTGCAGGGAAGGCCGTGTAAGCAACCAGAAGGTATCCGGCGTGGGCTATCGAGGAGTAGGCGAGCATACGCTTGACGTCGCGCTGCATGAGGGCGCCCAGATTGCCGATCGTCATGGAAAGAACCGCGATGATCCAGATGAGCCCGGCCCAGCGGGGCTCGTAGGAGGGGAAGCCTGCGAAGAGGATGCGCAGCAGCACGGCAAAGGCTGCAGCCTTCGGTGCCGTCGACATCAGGCCCACGACCGGTGCGGGCGCACCCTGGTAGACATCGGGAGTCCAGACATGGAAGGGAGCGGCGGACACCTTGAAGCCGATGCCGATGATGATGAGTGCAAGCGCGAGAAGGGCAAGCGTTGGAGTCGCAGTGGTCGAGAGCCCGAGCGAGATGGCGTCGATGCGCGTGGAGCCGGTGGAGCCGAAGGCCAGCGCGATGCCGTAGAGGAAGAAGGCGGTGGCGAAGGAGCCCAGAAGGAAGTACTTGATGGAGGACTCGGTGGCGGAGGCTTGGCCCTTGCGGAAGCCCGCCATGATGTAAGTCGAGATCGAGGAGATCTCGAGACCGACGAAGACCATCAGCAGCTCGACCGAGCAGGTCATCAGCATCATGCCTACGGCACCGAAGAGTGTGAGCGCGAAGTACTCACCGGCATGGGTGGCGTGGCCTTCAAAGTAGTCGAGCGAACTGAGCAGCGTGACCAGAACGATGGCCGAGATCAGAAGGTGGAAGAAGACCGAGAAGGCATCTACCTGGATGGTTCCAAAGTACCCGTGTACGGTCCCGAAGCCGAGCTGGTACCAGCTTGCGAGACCGGCCGCGAGGGTGCCGAGGATGGCGAGCCAGCCAAGTGGCTTGCGCGTCTGCCCCACTGGCAAGAGCGGCTCGGCCAGCATGATGAAGACGCCCGTAAGGGTGAGGATGATCTCGGGTAGAAGAGCAAGGACGTTGGGAGACATCTACCGGGGTCCTTTCGTCGCAGAGGGTGCTGTGGTCATGTTGAGTGCGGTCTCGGAGCTGGGCTTTCCGGTATGGGAGGAGGCCTCGAAGTTGACGGTGACCGCCTGAGAACGATTCACGATGTCCTCGATATGAGTTCCGGCGGCGTCGATGGCACGAAGCCAGACGGGTGAGGCGATGCCCATGATGAGGAAGAGCGCAACCAGCGGCCAGAGCGCCAGATGCTCGCGGGCAGTAAGGTCGGGCGCGGTGATGGTCTCGGCGCGGCGGCCAAGATCACCGTAGAAGACGCGCTGAATCATCCAGAGCATGTAGGAGGCGGTGAGGATGACGCTCGAGGTGGCCAACACGGTCCAGCCGATGTGGTGAGCGACGGCGGACTGCATGGTTCCGGAGAAGACCAGGAACTCGCCAACGAAGCCGTTCAACATCGGCAGGCCGACGACCGAGAGCGCAGTCAGGACGAACATGGTGACGATCCACGGCAGGCGCGCAGCCAGGCCACCGTACTCGCGCATATCGTAGGTTCGGTAGCGCTCGTAGAGCAGGCCGAGGAGCATGAAGAGGGCGGAGCCCCCGATGCCTTCGTTGAGGATCTGGTAGATGCCGCCGTCGATTCCGGAGACGGTGAAGGCGAAGATGCCGAGAATGACGACGCTTACGTGCCCGAGCGTTCCATACGCTGCAAGGCGCTTCAGGTCTTTCTGGATGAGTGCGAGCAGGGCGCCGTAGACGATGCCGATGGCTCCGAGCGCGAGCATCAGGGGAGCGATGCGGTGCGACTGGCTCGGAAAGATTCCGAAGGAGAAGCGCAGGATGGAGTAGAGGCCGAGCTTTCCGGCGATGACCATGACGGCTGCCGTAGGAGCTTCGGAGACGGCATCAGAAAGCCAGCCGTGCAGCGGGAAGACCGGGACCTTGACCGCGAAGGCAAAGAGGAAGGCCAGCGAGGCCAGCCAGAGCGCCGCGTTGTTGGGCGAGATGGTGTGCGCGAGGGCCATCTGGGCAAGCTGCGGATAGTCGAAGGTGCCGGTGCGGGCGTAGAGCCAGAGCATGGCGACCAGCAGGATGGCCGAGGGGATGAAGGCGTAGAGGAAGAACTTGATGGCGGCGCGACGACGGTTTTCGGTGCGGCCGAAGGTGGCGATCAGAAGCGCCATGGGGACGAGGGAAAGCTCCCAGAAGGCGTAGTAGAGGAAGAGGTCGAGCGAGACGAAGATGCCGAGCATCGCGACCTGCTGGAGCAGGAAGAGCACGTAGAAGAGGCGGCGGCGGTTATCGATGGCGCGCCAGGAGATGAGGACACCGAGCGGGGCAAGCAGACCGGCGAGGACCACGAGCCACGTGGAGAGACCATCGACGCCGACGTGGTAGCGGATGGCGGGCGAGGCGATCCAGGAGAGGTTCTGCTGGAACTGGAAGGCGTCGCCGGGAGCGCTGTAGTCGAAGTGGAAGGGAAGGTGGAGCGTGCAGAGGAAGGTGAGGAGCGTGACGGCGAGCGCGCCCCATTGCTGGATGCGGTCGCGGTCGGGCAGCAGAGCAAGGACGATGGCTCCGGCGAGCGGGACGAAGGTGATGATCGTCAGAATGTTATGGTCGATGTTCATCTCGAGGTTTCGTCCGAGTTTCCTTATTCGTTTAGTGCAACCAGAGTGAGTGGCCGAAGATCATGACGGCGATGACGGCGGCTGCACCGAGTGCGAGCCAGCCGGCGTAAGAGCGAATATTGCCGGACTGAATCCGGCGGACGAGCGAGCCGAGACCACGAGCCGACGCTCCAGCGGCAAAGCCGGAGCCGTTGACGAGGCCGCCGTCGACGAGGCCGCCAAGGATGAGCCGGCTGAAGACGAGCAGCGGGGTAACGATTGCGGCCTGGTAGATCTCATCGATGTAGAACTTGTTCTCAACGAGGCGGTAGAGGGCCGGGAAGCGCTGCGCGTAGGAGGATGCGGTTCCGGGCTTCTTGTAGTAGAGGACGTAGGCGACAAAGAGACCGATCAGCGCAACGAGAACAGAGACAGCGGCGAGGCCGAGTTCGGTTCCGTGGCTGACGACCTCGGTGACTGTAACTCCGTTGGCGAGGACGGGCTCGAGGAAGGCGCCGATCTCGTCGTGGCCGCCGAGGGCTGCAGGAATGCCGACCCAGCCTCCGATGATGGAGAGCAGGGCGAGCACCATGAGCGGGAGGGTCATGACCAGGGGTGACTCGTGGACGCCGTGGCCGTGGTCTCCGTGACCGTGGGTGTCGTGATGCTCCTCAAAACGCTCTTCGCCGAAGAAGGTCTTGAACCAGAGGCGGAACATGTAGAAGGAGGTCATTCCGGCGGTGATGAGTCCGACGAGCCAGAGCAGCTTGCCGATGGGGTTGGGCGAGGTGAAGGCGCGGAAGAGGATCTCGTCCTTGGAGAAGAAGCCCGCGAGCGGCGGGATACCGGCGATGGCGAAGACGCCCATCGTCATCGTCCAGAAGGTGACGGGAATACGCTTGCGGAGGCCGCCCATCAGGCGCATGTCCTGCTCGCCGGAGAGCGCGTGGATGACGGAGCCGGCGGCGAGGAAGAGAAGCGCCTTGAAGAACGCGTGGGTGAGGAGATGGAAGATGCCTGCGGTGTAGGCTCCGACGCCGCAGGCCAGGAACATGTAGCCGAGCTGCGAGACGGTGGAGTAGGCGAGGACGCGCTTGATGTCGTGCTGCACCATACCGATGCAGGCTGCGAAGATGGCCGTGGCCGCGCCGATGATGGCGACGACGCCGAGGGCGTAGGGCGAGCGGTCAAAGATGGTGTGGGTGCGGGCGACCATGTAGATGCCCGCGGTGACCATGGTGGCCGCGTGAATGAGCGCGGAGACTGGTGTGGGGCCTTCCATCGCGTCCGGAAGCCAGACGTAGAGCGGAATCTGTGCAGACTTGCCGGTGGCTCCTACGACGAGCAGAAGTGCGATTGCGGTGAGGAAGCCTCCCTGCCACTCAGGATGCTGCGAGATAGCGGTGAAGACGGTGGAGAAGTCGAGCGAGCCGAAGTGTGCGATGAGCAGGAACATCGCGAGGAGAAAGCCGAAGTCGCCGATGCGGTTGACGATGAAGGCCTTCTTGCCGGCGTTGGCGGCGGAGTCCTTCTTGAAGTAGAAGCCGATGAGCAGGTACGAGGCGAGACCGACGCCCTCCCAGCCGACGAAGAGCAGGACGAAGTTGGCGGCAAGGACCAGAACCAGCATGAAGAACATGAAGAGGTTCAGGTAGGCGAAGAAGCGCCAGTAGCCCTCTTCATGCGCCATGTATCCGACTGAGTAGACGTGGATGAGGAAGCCGACGCAGGTGACGACGCCCAGCATGATGAGCGTGAGGTGGTCGACGGTGAAGGCGAAGTCGGCGTGGAAGCCGGAGATGGAGATCCAGGGGTTTCCGAAGAGCGAAACGAAGGAGTGGATGGATTCCGGAGCATCGGCGGCCTTCATGGTGAACCAGAGCCAGATCCAGAGGCAGGCCGAGAGGGCCGTGGGGATGAGGGCGACGGCGGAGACGAAGGCGCGAGGCAGGCGTCGGCCGAGGGTTCCGTTGATGAGGAATCCGGCGAAGGGAAGCAGCGGAATCAGCCAGAGATAAGAAGCAGGCATCAGCGAGTCTCGTGTCCTTAGTTTTTCAGCAGGTTGACCTGGTCGACGTTGAGGGTCTGGCGAGTTCGGAAGATTGCGATGATGATGGCCAGGCCGACGGCGGCTTCCGCGGCGGCGACGACCATGACGAAGAAGACGAAGATCTGTCCGGTGATCTGGTGCCACATGTGCGCGAAGGCGACGAAGGTAAGGTTCACCGCGTTGAGCATCAGCTCAATCGACATGAAGATGGTGATGATGTTGCGCTTGATGAGGAAGCTGGCGACGCCGATGGAGAAGAGCACGGCAGCGAGGACCAGGTACCAGGAGATGGGGACCATCTGCTACTCCCCCTTCTTCTTCTTGCGGACGATCACAGCTGCGGTTGCAAGACTGATGAGGGCAGCGGCCGACGAGTTGGAGATGGGGGCAAAGTAATTGATGTCGATGCACATACTATTGCTCCTTTCGCGCGAGCACGACGGCTCCGAGGATGGCGACGAGGATGAGGATGCTGGTGACCTCGAAGGGAAGAAGGAGGTCGCGGAAGAGGACTTGGCTGATCTCGGCGATGTTGTTGACAGCGTTGGAGAGATGGTTCGTGAGATCGGTGGAACCGAAGGCCTTGCCGTTGGTGAGGAAGACAAAGCTGAGAAGGCAGAAGATGGCGGCGGCACCGGGGAAGCCGACGAGATAGGCGGCGCGGCTGCCGTGGGTTCGTTCTTCTTCGCCTGCGTTGAGCAGCATGACGACAAAGACGAAGAGCACCATGATGGCGCCGGAGTAGACAATGACCTGTGCGGCGGCGAGGAATTCAGCGCCGAGCGACCAATACAGGACGGCCAGCGACATCATGACGACGACCAGCGAGAGCGCCGAGTTGATGGGGTGCCGCTGCAGCAGGAAGTTGATGGCTCCGGCGACGGCGAGCAGGCCAAAGATGAGGAAGAGTGCCAGTTGCATGATGCTCCGCAGATTCTTTTTCAGTGAATCGCTTGAATCCTTCTGAATCCTTCGAGACAGCGCCAAATTTTTCGAGGGCTACCTGTTGATTGTAAAGCAGGTAGCCTGGCTCATCCTCGCAAAGCGAGGACGAGCGAGGTAGCGATAATGTTGAGGAGGGCGACGGGAAGCAGAAACTTCCACCCGAAGGCCATGAGCTGGTCGTAGCGGAAACGGGGCAGCGTGGCCCGAATCCAGATGTAGAGCAGAAGAAACGCGAGAACCTTGACGACGAACCAGAAGATGGGAAGGACTGCCTGAACGAACGGGCCTCCGACGGAAGGGAAGAGGTTGCCGAAGGGGCTGGTCGGGCCGCCGAGGAAGAGCAGCGTGGCGACGCAGGCGACGGTGATCATGTTCGCATACTCGGCCATGAAGAACATGGCGAACTTCATGGAGGAGTACTCGGTGTGGTAGCCGGCGACGAGCTCGGATTCGGCCTCGGGGAGGTCGAACGGCGCGCGGTTGGTCTCGGCGTAAGCGGCCATCAGGTAGATGAAGAAGGCGACGATCTGGAAGCCGCCGAAGAGGTTCCAGGAGAGCAGGCCGTGGCCGGATTGGCTGGCGACGATGTCGCGCAGGCGAAGCGAGCCGGCGCGGAGGACGACGCCGACCAGCGAGAGGCCGAGGGCGAGCTCGTAGCTGATGACCTGCGAGGTTGCGCGGAGCGAGCCTAGCAGGGCGAACTTGTTGTTCGAGGACCAGCCGGAGAGCGCGATGCCGTAGACGCCGATGGAGGTGATGCCGAGGATGACCAGCAGGCCAATGTTGATGTCGGCGATGTTGAACATGTCCACGCCCTGGATGCGGGTGACGGCACCGAAGGGAACGACCGCGATCGAGATCAGCGCGCAGGTGAGCGCAATGATGGGGGCAATGATGAAGAGCGGGCGCTCGGCGGCCATGGGTATGAGGTCTTCCTTGAGGAAGAGTTTGATGCCGTCGGCCAGTGGCTGCAGCAGGCCGAAGGGACCGACGCGAGAGGGGCCCCAGCGATTCTGCATGCGGCCAAGAACCTTGCGCTCGAGGAGAACCGTATAAGCCACCGCCGTCAGTGTGATGACGAGTACGACGACGATCTTGAGGATCGAAAGCAGCAGGAATGTCTGGAAATCGGTGAGGTGGCTCACGGTTTTAACTTTTTACTCCTGTATCGAAGTCATTCTGCTGCGGTGTGGATCTGGATCAGCGGCTCACTGGCCTGGTACCGCTGCACGTCGTTGAGCATGGGCGAGAAACGACCCAGGGTTCCGGAGGTAAAGAGCGTGTCGCCGGAAGGAAGCACAAGGTCGCGGCGGTTCGAGGCAGTAGAAGCGCTCGCTGCGGGCTCCAGGTGCTGATCGTTTCCACTGAGAAGCTGGAGGCGAAGAAGGTTGTAGCCGGGGACGAGGCGCTGGATCTCGTCGAGGATGGCCCAGGGATCGAAGGGCGAGAGCTTGGGCTCGAGGTTGTTCGCAGTAAGCCAAACGGCGTGACGGTCGGCTTCGCCGGACTGCGCGCCGCGGCTCTGGCCCATGTCGGCGCGAAGACCTTTTCCGAAGGGAACGAGCGCCTTGATGTCGGCCCCCATCTTGTCGGCGATACGCACGATCATCTCGAAGTCGGAACGGACGCCGGCGCGATCGCCGGCCTTCTGGACGAGCTGGAGGTCGCCGTAGCTGTTGGTGACCGAGCCGCCCTTCTCGTAGAGGTTGGCGGCGGGAAGGATGATGTCGGCCAGTTGCGCGGTCTCGGTGAGGAACATCTCCTGCACGATGACGAAGGTGTTCTTGAGGGCGGCGGGATCGACGCCGTAGCGGGCGATGGGGTTCGAGTTGACGACGTAGAGAGCGGAGAGCTCGCCGCGCGCGGCTGCGTCGAAGATCTCGAGCATGTCGAGGCCGGGTGCGGCAGGGACGTTGTGCTCCGCAAAGGCACCGGGGTTCGCAACCGGCGTGTAGCCGGGGAGCATGTCGGGCAGCAGACCCATATCGGCGGCGCCGCGCGAGTTGACGTAGTCCGAGAGCAGGGCGAATTTGGTGCCGGGGATGGTGAGGCCGAACTCGATCAGGCGCTTGAGATCGGCGCCACGCAGCTCCGAGCCGATGAGGATGAGAAGTTTTTCTTCAGCTTTGACGGCGTCGCGGAAGCTATCGAGCGACTTGCCGTCCGTGGCAGCGTTCGAGGCTGAGGCGGCGTCGCCGGTGAGGTAGCTTGCAAGCGAGCCATAGCCGAAGGGAGCGACCTGAAGAAAGGCGCGTGCCTGGCGGCGCAGCTTGATCTCGTCGGTGTTGGCGACATACAGCCGGGCCTTGTTGAGCCGGACGTCGGTGCGGAGGTTCCACGCGGTGCCGGGGGCCTGGTTGGTAGGGTCGCCGCCGACGATCAGCACGGCAGGGAAGGTCTGGGTATCGCGCCATGAGGCGGTGCGGCCCTTCTGCCCGGCGAGAGCCTGCGCGAAGGTGACGTAGTCGGCCGTGCGATGGTGGTCAATATTGTTGGTGCCGAGGACCGTACGGGCGAACTTCTGGAGGAGGTACGCCTCTTCGTTGGTGAGGCGGTTGCCGCCGATGACGCCGATGGACTTGCCGCCGCGGGTGTCGCGCAGCTCGCGGAGTTTCTTGCCCGCGTGGGTGAAGGCCTCCTCCCAGGAGACTTCCTTCAGCTTGCCGTCGGCCTGCCGGATGAGAGGCGAGGTGATGCGCTCGGGCTGGTTGGCGAAGTCGAAGGCGTAACGGCCCTTGTTGCAGAGGAAGTCGCCGTTGATGCCGCTCTTGTCGCGATTGTCGCCGCGGACGATCTCGGCGCCGTCGGAGGTGGAGCGCACGCCGAGGGTGGTCTTGCAGCCATCGCCGCAGTGGGTGCAGACGGTGGTGACGTGGTTCATCTCCCAGGGGCGGGTTTTGTATCGGTAGGTTCCGCTGGTCAGCGCACCGACGGGGCAGGCATCGATGCACATGCCGCACTGCTCGCAATCCACATGAGCGAGGTTGTCGGGGGAGAGCTGGGCGGGAATATTGGGGGCGATGACAGCGGAGGAGCCACGATTCTGGATGCCGAGGGCGAAGACGTCCATGCCCTCGCCGCACATGCGGACGCAGCGATAACAGAGGATGCAGCGCGGACGGTCGAAGTACACCACGGGAGACCACTTCTGCTCTTCGCGGTGGTTCTTCGCTTCGGCGTAGAGGCTTTCGCCCGCGCCGTACTTGAAGGTCATGTCCTGCAGCTCGCACTCGCCGCCGGCGTCGCAGACCGGGCAGTCGAGAGGGTGATTGCCAAGCAGGAGCTGAAGGGTGGCCTTGCGGGCCTGCGCGATCTCCGGGGTCTCGGTCTGGACGACCATGCCCTCGGTGACCGGTGTGGTGCAGGCAGTCTGGAGCTTGGGCATCTTCTCGATGCGGACCACACACATGCGGCAGGCGGCCTGGAGGGAGAGGCCGGGGTAGTAGCAGAAGGCGGGGACTTCGATACCGGCCGATTTGCAGGCGTCGATGAGCAGCGTGCCTGCGGGTGCGGTGAGTTTTTTGCCGTCTACGGTGAAGGTTACGTCTGGCATGGCTTAATGTGCTCCCACGAGCTGTTCGACCGTGATGATCGGGGTTCCGGCCTTGTGGCCCTCGATGTAGTCCTCGAACTCCTTGCGGAACTTCTTGACGAAGCCGAGCGTCGGCATCGCGGCTGCGTCGCCGAGCGGGCAGAAGGTGCGTCCCATCATGTTCTCGGCGAGGTACTGGACGTTGGCGACGTCCTTCTTCGAACCGCCGCCATTGTAGACGCGGGTGAGGGTCTTCTTGATCCAGTCCGTGCCCTCGCGACAGGGGATGCACCAGCCGCAGGATTCATGCTGGTAGAAGGCGATGGTGCGCAGTGCGAACTCAACGATCGAGACGGTCTCGTCGAGCACGACGATGCCGCCCGAGCCGAGCATGGTTCCGGCCTTGCCCATCTGGTCGAAGTCGAGGCCTACGTCGATCTCTTCGGGAAGGAGCACCGGGCAGGAGGAGCCGCCGGGGACGACCGCCTTGAGCTTTTTGCCGTCCTTGACGCCGCCAGCTACGTCGTAGATCGCCTTCTTGAGGTTGTAGCCCATGGGGAGCTCGTAGACACCGGGGCGCTCGACGTGGCCGCTGATTCCGAAGAGGCGGGTTCCGCCGTTGCGTTCGGAGCCGATTTTTGCGTACTCCTCACCACCCATCAGGAGAATGTGCGGGGCGGAGGCGATGGTTTCGGCGTTGTTGATGACCGTGGGTCCACCGTAGAGGCCGACGACGGCGGGGAAGGGCGGCTTGATGCGGGGAACGCCGCGTTTGCCCTCGAGCGACTCCATCAGGGCGGACTCTTCGCCGACCTCATAGGCTCCAGCGCCGGACTGGGTGACGATGTCGAAGTCCAGGCCTGAGCCGAAGATGTTCTTGCCGAGGAAGCCCTTGGCATAGGCGTCGGCGACGGCCTTCTCCATGATCTTGAGCAGGTAGCGATACTCGCCGCGAAGGTAGATGAAGCCCATCTTCGAGCCGATGGCGAGGCCCGCGATCATGGTGCCTTCGATGACGGCGTGGGGATCGTGCAGGAAGATGACGTGATCTTTGCAGGTGCCTGGCTCGGACTCGTCGCCGTTGACGAGGACGTACTTGGGCTTCTCGGACTGCTTGGGGACGAAGGACCACTTCATGCCAGTGGGGAAGCCGGCTCCGCCGCGACCGCGAAGGCCTGAGGCCTTCATGGTGTCGATGATCCAGGCCGCCATCTTGTCTGGGCCCTGGGCGATGGCCTTCTGCACGGCCTTGTAGCCGTCGAGCTCGAGGTACTTGTCGATCTCGGCCGCGCCCTGGCCGAAGCGGCGGGAGATCACTTTGACTTCATCGGGGTGAGAGACGAGGGTAGGCATCGTTACTTCACGTCCTTTCCCTGGCCGGCGCGGTAGGTGGCCAGGATCTCGTCGACTTTTACGGTGGTGAGATTGTCGTGGAAGTCGTAGTTGACCTGCATGGCCGGGGCCCAGCAACAGGCCCCGATACACTCGACCTCTTCCAGTGAGAAGAGCTTGTCGGCGGTGACCTCTTTGTGGCCGATGCCGAGCTTGTGCTTGCAGTGGTCGAGGATCTCGTAGCCGCCGCGCAACATGCAGGAGATATTGGTGCAGACCTGTACGTTGTACTTGCCCGCCGGTTTGGTGCGGAGCATGGAGTAGTACGAAAGCACGTTGCGCACGTCCAACTCCAGAAGGTCGAGGCGCTGGGCGATCTCGGTGACGACGGCGTCGGAGACGTAGCCGACCTCGTCCTGCGCGTAGAGCAGCATGGGGACGAGGGCGGAGCGCTTGACCGGATAGAGGGTCACAAGATGGTCAAAACGCGCGGCCGTCTCGGGGGTAAAGATCGAATTTGTAATCGTGCTCATCGCGTGGCTTCCTGGGCGGTAAGGTGAAGCAGATTCCTCCACTTCGCTACGCTCCGGTCGGAATGACAACCAAAACTAGGGCTCACTGTGCATCATCTCCCGCGCCAGTTGTTCGGCGGCAAGGTCCATCTCTTCGGTGGTTCCATTCAGTTTAACCGTTCCATCCTCTTCGAGTGAAAAAGAAGAGCGGTTTCCTTCACTGTCTTCGACGAGGTCATGCGTGAAGCGAAGCCAGCGGCTGGCAACGCGAAGCGTGATCTCGTCTGCGCCGACCTCTACGACTGCGTGATGCCGGCTGTTGAGTCCGTGGGCGGCGGCGTAAGAGCGAAGCAGAGACGCCCAGGAGGTCCAAAGTTCAGTGTGGAGTCGGTCTTTGATGGTGACTTCCTCCAGATTGGCCGTTGTTCCAAGCGAAATACGGAGATTCTTCGGGCGATGACATTAGCGGTCGATGGCTCCCAGCACGATGTCGATGGACCCGATGACGGCGACTACATCGGCGAGCAGCCGGCCCTTGCACATGGTCTCGAGGGCCTGGAGGTTCGCATAATCGGCGTTGCGCATGTGCACGCGGTAGGGCTTGGCCGTGCCGTCGGAGACGACGTAGTAGTTCATCATGCCGTGGGCGGCTTCGACGGAGCTGGTGGCCTCGCCTGCGGGAACGGCAAAACCTTCGGTGACGATCTTGAAGTGATGGATTAAGGATTCCATCTGGGTCTTCATCTGCTCACGGTTGGGCAGGATGATCTTTGGCGCGTCGGCGACGATGCGGCCCTCGGGCATGCCGTCCAGCGCCTGCAGGCAGATCTTGACGGACTCGCGCATCTCCTCCATGCGCAGGATGTAGCGAGCCCACACGTCACTTTCGGTCGAAACAGGTACGTTGAACTGGAACTTCTCGTAGCTGGAGTACGGCATGTCTCGACGCAGATCGAAGTCGATACCGGCCGCGCGCAGCACGGGTCCGGTGACTCCGAGTGCAATCGCATCCTCGGGAGAGATGTAACCGACGCCCTTGAGGCGGTTGATCCAGATGGGATTGCCGGTAAGCAGGGTCTCGTACTCGTGGATCTTCGACGGGAAGTCGAGAAGGAAGGCACGGATGGAGTCGAAGAGACCAAGCGGCGGCTCAAGACTCACCCCGCCGATGCGGATGTAGCTGGTCATCATCCGCTGGCCGCTGACAGCCTCGAAGATGCGCATCAACTGCTCGCGCTCGCGGAAGCAGTACAGGAAGACGGTGAGCGCGCCGATGTCCATGGCGTGGGTGCCCAGCCAGACGAGGTGCGAGTTCAGCCGCATCAGCTCGTTGAACAGCACGCGCAGCCATTGCGCCTTGGGCGGAATCTCGAGATCCAACAACTTTTCGACGGCGAGGGCGTACGCCGTGTTGTTGGTCATCGGCGACAGATAGTCAATGCGATCGGTGAGAGGAACGACCTGCTGATAGAACTTGGCCTCGCAGGTCTTCTCGATGCCGGTGTGCAGGTAGCCGATGTCGGGAGCGAGCGAGACGACCGTTTCGCCGTCGATCTCGAGCACCAGGCGCAGTACGCCGTGTGTCGAAGGGTGCTGCGGTCCCATGTTGATGACCATAGTCTGGTCGGCGATGGGGTCGTTGCCGTGCTTGTGAAGCTCGGCGTCGGCGATGACGTCTTCGATACCGGGATTGATCTGGTCGGGAGCGGCGAGAGGTGACATTAGCGGTAGCCCTCCACGGGATAGTCCTTGCGCAAGGGATGACCCTGCCAGTCCTCGGGCATCATGATGCGGCGGAGATTGGGGTGACCTCCAAAATGGACACCGAACAGATCAAAGATCTCTCGCTCGTAAAAGTTGGCTGCGGGCCAGACGCCGGTGATGCTGTCGAGGGAGGCATCGTCCCCTGCAAGACGGACCACGAGGCGAAGGCGGCGCTTCAACATGTGTGAGAGGATGCTGTAGCTGATCTGAAAGCGAGGCTCGGAGGGATACCAGTCGACTGCGGTCACATCTTCAAAGAAGTTGTAGCCAGCCAACCGGACGGCCTCGCAAGCGGCGACGATGCTTTCTCGGGCGACGGTGATGGTCAGCTCCGAGCGGTCGTATTTTGCGTCAGTTGCCAGCTCCGAGAGCGCCTTGACGGCGGGCTCGCCGGGAAGGGCCTCGAAGACGGCCTGGGTACCAAGGATTGCCGGTTCCATTAGAGATCTCCCTTGTCTGCGGACCAGTCGAGGATGCCCTTCTTCCAGACATAGAAGAGGCCGACGGCGACAAAGCCGAGATAGACGAGCATCTCATAGAAGCCAAACATCTTCGAACCGGTAATCTGGGGCAGGCGGCGGAAGATGACGGCCCAGGGAAGCATGAAGACCGCCTCGACATCGAACAGGATGAAGAGCATCGCCACCATATAGAAGCGGACCGAGAAACGTCCGCGGGCATCGCCCACCGGATCCATTCCGCATTCGTACGGCCCAAGCTTGGTCCGCGAATTCTTATGTTTTCCGACCAGGAACGAGACTCCTACCATACCGCATGCAAGGCCAAGAGCTACCAGGATTTGCAGGACAAGCGGAAGATAGTTCCAGATGTAAGGATAATTGTGCATGGCCATCTTCGACTCTAAGTTTGTGGCTGTCCAGTGTCAAGCGAGAGAGCCGTTTGTGCGGCTATCGCGCTATCAGCGAAGCAACTGCGAGTAGGCGTCGATAATACGGTCGCCGACCTCGGCGGCGAGGAGACCTCCAGCGGCCAGAAAGCTGCCGAATGGAATTCTTGAGGAGGCGTTGGCACGACCTCGGGCGACTAAATAAATTCCATAGACACTGGCGGCGAGAGCTCCGAAGAAGAAGGACACCATGGCGGGCCAGAAGCCGAGCAGTGCTGCGATCATGGCCAGCATCTTGGCGTCGCCGAGGCCCATACCCTCTCGATGGCGCAGCGCACGATAAAGCCAGCGGATGATGAGAATAAGCAGCCCGGCTCCCAGAACGGCGAAGATGCGGCCTCCGACGAGGGCTTCGGGACCCGTGAGGAAGACGTTTCCGGTTTCGGTGGCAGCGCCTACGCTGGTGAGCTGGATGCTATGCGGGGGCAGAACCACCTGGCCCTCGGCAGGCCCCAGGAAGATCGCCTGCGCACAGATCAGAGTAAGGCCGATGAAGATTCCGGTGATGGTAAAGGAGTTGGGAAGCAGACCGGATTGCCAATCCATGACCATCAGGCCGATGAGAAGAAAACCGAGGATCGTGACTGAGAGGTTGGCGATGATGGCGAAGGGCGCATACGAAGACGGCGCGCTGTGGGTGGGGTCGTGAAAATAGAAGGACAGCACGGTGTGCAGTCGTGCCGCCTGTATTGCGAACCAGAAGGCCGTGGCCAACTCGACCAGAGGATAACGCCAGGGAATGGGCTGGCCGCAGTCGCGGCAACGGCCTCGCAAAACAAGCCAGCTCAGTATGGGAATGTTGTCGTACCAATGGATGGAGGCCTTGCACCGCGGACAGTGTGAGGCGGGCTGGACGACAGAGCCTCGCCGCGGCAGACGTGAGATGCAGACGTTCAGAAAACTACCGAAGAGGAGGCCGAGGAGGAAACCAGCTGCTTCGTACGGGATGCGGGAGGTCACAGACGAAGTATACGGCGATTGTCAGAAGTCGACGTGCATGCGAACCGCCTCGACAAGAACAGGGCCGCGGTCCTTATTGTAGCCGGGATGATCGATGAACTGCAGGTTGAGAGCGTAAAAGACGCCGCGCCAGGCGTGCAGGTTGTAGTAGCTCTCGAGGATGTCTTCGCGGGCGTAGTTCAGGTTGCCATCGCCGAGGAGGAAGCCCAGTCCACCGTAGTGGAGATAGTTCTGATGGTCGCGCTTGATGGCGTTTGAGACGAAGGCGAGGCCGATCTTGTCGTTTGGCCGGGAGAAGGCGCGACCGGAGTAATCACCACCGAATGCGACGGTCTGGTCGACCTCGGTGTAGGCGAAAGACTCATGCTGTCCCTCGTTCCAGCCTACGCGGAGGAAGGTGCGCAGGTTGGAGGTGATCTCCTGCTCAGCGTTAATGGCGAACCCATATTTGACCGAGCCGAACTTTGCATGCTCGGCGATATTGGGCTTCGGATCCTGACCGGAGAGAAAGGCGTTGACTGCGTCGCGGTACAAGCCCATGTGGGCATGGTTGACGAAGCTGAGAACGCGTAGGGTGCCCTTGCGTTCGGGGGCAGCCAGATGGCCGAGTAGTGACCTGCGCAGCTCGAACTCGAAGTTCTGCCCACTGGCACGGCTGAAGGCCCAGTCGAGATCGATGCCGTTGGCGACGGTGGGCATGGCTGCGAGGGCATACCGCGCTGACCAGGACCGGTCGCGATACTCGAGAACAGCTCCATAAGTATAGCCGCGAGTGTCGGCGGCGTAGTCCCAGGCTCCGTTGTTGTCAACGGTCCAGTTGAGAAACTGGAGGTGGCTGTCGGATCCGATGGAGTTGACGTCGAAATAGTCGGGAAGGCTCATCTTGCCGACATGAAGCTCGAAGCGTCGCTCGGGCAGTTGGGTGGAGAGGGAGTAGGGTGTGCGGTCGGTTTCGACGAGATTGCCGGGGAGCCCGATGACCTGGTGAATCTGGATACGAGCAAGATAAGGCTTCGAACCGAGGTTGGGGTTCCGGACGACGTCGAGGTTGGTGAAGCCGGCAAGACCGAGTGCCTGGCTGATCCCTCGGCCGCCGGCGGACTCGAAGTCGGCGATGACGTCTGTGGCATAGCGCGGATTGCGATGGAGCTGAAGACCGAGGAAGAGCGTTCCGACGAGAGATGTCTTGTATTCGCCCCGGTCCTGAAGGCTGTTGGGCCCATCGTATGGCGAGTGAAAAGGACCGTGAGCCTGGAAGACGATGTTGGCCTGCCCTGCGATGAGGTAGGGCAGGCGCTCGGGGTGCGGAAAGATCGTGGTGGGCGCATCGGCGGAGGGTGCGTCAGGGAGTGAGGTAGAGCTGTCCGGCTGCGCCGGCAGGAACTGATTCGTCTGAGCGACGGCGAATGGAGTGAGGGCAACAACCAGAAAGAGGGTGAGAGATCGCATCAGGCTTCCAGGTATCTACAGGCATGGTATCGAGGTCGCGGGAGAAGGCAGAGGATCAAGAGTTCGCCTGCCCTCCGCGAAAGACGAAGAAGGGCAGGCCATGCTGATCCAGGGTCATCGTCCTGCTCGTCGAGGTTCTCCGCAAGGGCGAACCAGGTGCAGGCAATAGGACAGCGCTCGTCGGCGGTCTGGACCCAGCGAGAGTGAATTTCCGCTCGCGGTATCGCACGTAACCGACTCCTCAGGCGAGCGCGTAAGAAAATCGTTTGGATCATCGGCTGACTTCTCCTCTCTGCGAACTTGGAAAACTCCGAATCGCAAGGTATGATGCTTGGTAATACTATACCCCCCATCGGTATTAATAGGAGACGAAATGACCCACACGGATCGGGAGCGAACGAAGATCCAGAACCGAATGAAGCGCATTCGCGGTCAGATGGAAGCTGTGGAGCGAAAGCTGGGCGCAGACGATCATGACTGTGCTGATGTGCTCATGCAGTTGGCTGCGGTGCGAGGCGGAATCAATGGCCTGATGGCCGAAGTTCTGGAGGATCACATCCGCCTGCATCTTCTGCAAGACGGTCATGCTCCGCTAACTCCTGACCTGGGAGAAGATCTGATCGATTTGGTTCGGGCTTACTTGAAATAGTCTTTGGGTATCAGGTGCGAAAGATCTGAAGCAGCAGCCAGGCGTTCAGTCCCGCGATGAGCAGGGCCACGATCCAGCTGAGAACGCGGATCCAGGGTTTGTTGACGAAGGAGCCCATCAGGGCGGGATCGCTGGTGAAGCGGACGAGCGGAAAGACCGCGAAGCTGAGCTGCATACTCAGAATAACCTGACTGAAGACGAGCAGGCGGGCCGTGCCGGAGGTTCCGTACAGAGCTGTGACGATGACGGTGGGAACGATCGCAACCAGCCTGGTGATCAGGCGGCGTTGCCAGTTGGGAAGATGAATCTCGAGGAAGCCTTCCATGACGACCTGACCCGCAAGGGTTCCGGTGACGGTGGAGTTCTGGCCGGAGGCAAGCAGGGCGAGAGCGAACATCATGCTGGCGCCGGTGAAGCCGAGCAGGGGTGTAAGAAGCTTGTAGGCGTCGCCGATCTCCGCGACTTCAGTATGACCGGTGCGATGGAAGACGGCCGCGGCGACGATGAGAATGGCGGCATTGATGAACAAAGCCATGGTAAGGGCAGTGGCCGAGTCGAAGTTGGCCAACCGGATAGCTTCCCGCTTGCCGCCTACGGTCCTGGGGTAAGCGCGAGTCTGCACGATCGAAGAGTGCAGGTAGAGATTGTGCGGCATAACTGTGGCGCCAAGGATGCTGATGGCGATGTAGAGCATCTCCGGGTTCGAGAACACAGCCCTTGAGGGGACGAAAAGATCGTGCAGGATGGGCGCCCATTCGGGGCGCGAGAGGACGATCTCGATTCCGAAGAGGACGGCGATGGTTCCGATGAGAACCATGACAAAGGCTTCAAGGTAACGGAAGCCGCGATTCTCAAGCAGAAGGATGAGGAAGACATCGAGGCTGGTGATGATGACGCCTGCAATCAGCGGGATTCCGAAGAGGAGCTGCAGCGCGATGGCGGAGCCGATCACTTCGGCCAGATCGCAGGCTGCGATCGCGATCTCGGCGAAGATCCAGAGGGCAATCCTTACGGGGCGACTGTAACGATCACGGCAGGCTTGAGCGAGATCACGCTCTGAGGCGATGCCGAGCTTGAGGGCGAGGCTCTGTAGCAGGATCGCCATCAGGTTCGAGGCCATGACGACAAACAGCAGCGTGTAGCCGTACTTTGATCCGGCTGCGAGGTCGGTTGCCCAGTTTCCCGGATCCATGTAGCCGACCGCGATCATAAAGCCCGGGCCGATGAATCCAGCCGCGCGCCTCCAGAGCCGATGTGAATTCGAGACGCTTACGCTGGAGTGGACGCCAGGCAGGGATGGGCGGCGCACCGTCTCCTGCTGCGTCGAGATGGGCGTGATCGTCTCCATGGGTAAGGGAGTCTCTTTATAGGAGTATGCCACAGGTAGTTAACTTAGGTTAACAATATATTTTGAACACCAGATTACTACCTCGGTTTGACCCATACTTTATCGGCTGCAGGCTTTCCGAGCGTGAATGCGCCTTGCGGCGTCTCGATGGAGAGGGTCTCGTCGTAATTTTTCGCCGTGATGCGGATGGAGGATTGCGGGTCGATTCCAAGCTTGTGCAGGAAGAGGAGGAGCTGGGGATCACGTTCGTAGAGGCTGGCTACGACATACTCCTGAAGTTCTCCGGCGTCAGAGAGCTGAAGGAGGCCGCGCTTTTTCCTTCGAGCCGGACTCTCAGGAAGGACCGAGTTTCCATGCGGACAGGTTCCGCGCTCGCCCAGTTTTTCGATGAGCCTGGCCTCGAAGGCGGGGGAGACGGCATGCTCCAGGCGTTCGGCTTCGTCGTGGATCTTGTACCACTCCATTCCGAAGATCTCCGCCAGCATGCGCTCGATGAGGTGATGGCGAAGCGCGGTTTTGTAGGCGGTCTCCTTGCCCTTGGCGGAGAGCTGCAGCGTGCCATCCGTTTTGACGAGGACATAGCCGTCGCGCTTGAGCCGCTTGAGCGCCATCGTAACTGCCGGTGGCGACACCGACAGCCAGTGGGCGAGCGTTGCAGAGATAACGTGCTGTCCTTCGGACTCGGCCTCGAGAATCGCTTTGAGGTAGTCCTCTTTGGAGACGGTGATGGAGTCTTTCATCCAGACCTTTCGCATTGCGAAATGTGGCATTCTCCATTAACTATAGCTAATGCCATCGGTCGGATGAAACGAAGTACGCCTATCTGGCCTTCGCTCCAACAGCGACGAGACCGGCTCCTGCCACGAGGGCGATCGTACTCAGGATTGGAGAGATTGGAACTGTCTCTTTCTTGTCGCGGGAGATCTCGATTGGGCCCGCGTCGACGACTTTATCCTGGCGGGTGAAGCTGAAGCCTCCGGTTGCGAAGCCGACAATGCCTAACAGGATAAGTACGATTCCAATGATGGTTGCTGGTTTCATCTTCTCGGAGAACCTTTCGTCCGGCAGATTGGCTCGGGCTCATTCTTTGCGGGTCCCGTGTCGTACAGGGTGCGATGCCTCGCCCATGGTTGCGAGATGTACGTCACCTGATGGAGAACTTGATTCCGGGGAGGCGAAAGGGGTAGGCTTTTGGTACACGGGAAAGGAGGATGATCCAGCCTATGAAAACAGACAGTTCGAGTACGATCCATGTACGTGAGGTGACTGAGGCTTAGAGCGTCCCTGCTCTTGGTCCTGGCGATCTTCAGGAAACTCGCTGAATGCACTCCGCCGAGGTAAGTCCGGGCATTGGACGCCTCAGGTCAATCTCAACAGTTCACCGACAGCGGCCCGCAGCTCTCACCGAGCGCGGGCCGTTTTGCATTTGGTCTTAGAATGGACCTATGAAACCTCTGGTGATTGCAGGAAGAGCCTTCCAGTCGCGGCTGATTGTGGGAACAGGGAAGTACAAGGACGGGCCGGAGACGCAGGCGGCGATTGAAGCATCGGGTGCAGAGATGGTGACTGTGGCGGTGCGTCGAGTGAACCTTGATCGCTCCAGCGAGTCGCTGCTCGACTTCATTGATCCTAGACGCTACTTTCTGTTGCCGAACACGGCGGGGTGCTACACGGCGGAAGAGGCGATCCGGGCCGCCAGACTGGGACGTGAGGTGGGGCTTTCGGACTGGGTCAAGATTGAGGTGATCGGCGACCAGGCGACGCTGTATCCCGACGTTCAAGCGACCTTGGAGGCTACCCGGGTTTTGGTGAAGGAAGGGTTTACGGTTCTTCCGTATACCTCTGATGACATTGTGTTTGCGAAACGACTGATTGATGCCGGAGCGGCTGCAGTTATGCCTCTGGGAGCGCCCATCGGAAGTGGGCTCGGACTGCAGAATACGGCGAATCTCAGAATTCTTCGCGAGTTGATCACCGAGGTCCCGTTGATCGTCGATGCAGGGGTTGGAACTGCTTCGGACGCGACCGTCGCGATGGAATTGGGCTTCGATGGCGTGCTGATGAATACAGCCATCGCGCAAGCCAAAGACCCGTTGCTGATGGCGGAGGCCATGCAGCACGCGGTGCTGGCAGGGAGGCAGGCCTATCTGGCGGGCAGGATGCCCCGGAAGCTCTATGCGACGGCAAGCTCGCCGCTTGAGGGAATTTCGAAGTAATTGGGCCGAGCGGACTCAACTTCAGTAGTCTGAGAGACCCATGAAATGAAGTAAACTTCGCCCATGCGGGTCTTTGGGATCGACTGCGGGACGGAGTTCACCGGCTATGGTGTTGTCGAGGTGGACTACGAGGCTCGAATGCCGCGTCTGCAGCATGTGGCTGCGGGGACGATCCGACTCAATAAGAAGGAAAAGACGCCGCAGCGACTGGCCCAGGTTTATGCGGAGCTGACGGCTGGAATGGCGTTACACGAGCCAGATGTAGTTGCGATTGAAGAAGTCTTCTTCTCGGCGAACGCAAAGTCGGCGCTCAAGCTGGGGCAGGTACGCGGCGTGGCGATGCTGGCTGCGGCCAGTCTTGGGCTGGAGGTCGTAGAGTATGCTCCGTTGAAGATCAAGAGCTCGGTTGTGGGGTATGGGCTGGCTGCGAAAGAGCAGGTGCAGTTTATGGTGACACGGCTTCTAGAGCTCGATGAGGCTCCGGAATCGGCGGATGCGGCCGATGCGCTCGCAATTGCCATCTGCCATATTCATACCTCACAGACGCTTTTGGCCCAGGGAGCTCTTCGATGAAGGCCGTCGCATTGTTCCTGGGCTTGACCGCAGGCAGCTGTGCGCAGACCGTCGTCTCTTCAGGACCTCCCGCAACGCCTGCTCTAATGCCGGTGGTCTCGATCCCTCAGGTCAGCTTTCAGTTTGAGAGGGTCGGATTGCCGGTCCCGAAGTTTACGATTGTGGTCCATGAAGATGGCACAGGGACCTACCAGGCGCAGGTTGCCTCGGTGAGCGGCGGAGGGAGAGCCGCAGTGCAACCCACAGCGTCGAGCCCCCCGGTGAATCGACCCATCAAAATCAGCCCTCCGATGACGGAGACGATCTTCAAAACGGCTCATGCACTCGATCACTTCAATATGGAATGCGCATCGAAGGCTAAAAACATCGCAGATACCGGCAAAAAGACCTTGAGTTACAAGGGAGTCGATGGGCAGGGATCGTGTCTCTACAACTATTCGGAAAACAAGAGCGTGACCCAGCTCACGGAGACATTTCAGGCAATTGCCTTCACCATGGACGAGGGACGAAAGCTCGAGTTTATGCATCGCTTCGACCGGCTAGGACTCTACTCGGAGATCGATGTGCTGAGCCACGAGGTGCAGGAGAAACGGGCGCTGGAGGTAGGTAACATCGCGCCGGCCCTTCGAGCGATCATCGCCGATGAAGATCTGATGCAGAAGGTACGGGAACGTGCCGCAAAGCTACTGGCTCAGGCAGAAGAGCCGAAATAATCGCCACCTATTGCGCCGTGCAAGAGGATGGAGCTTCGGCCTGGGAGGTAAGAGCCCGGTAGAGTTCTGCCATGGGTTCCAGACCAAGGGATTCGGCACGTGCCTGCCTCGGGATCACCGTGGGCCAGGAGACGGCCAGCTTGCTGGAGGAGTATCCAGCGGCACGCAGGTTGTTTTCCAGAGTCTTACGTTTCTGAGCGAAGCTCTGCTTGAGAAAGGCGTCGAAGCCGGTGGCATCGACGCCCAGCTCGGCAAAGCGCGGCGCGAAGTGCAGCCGAAGCACGGTGGAATAGACCTCGGGTGGTGGCGAAAAGGCAGATGGCGGAAGTGTAAAGAGATGGTCGACCCGAGCGTTCATCTGCGCAGTCGCCGAGAGCAGGCCATAATCGCGAACTCCGGGCGATGCGGAGACACGGTCGGCTACCTCGCGCTGCATCATGACTACGGCGCGCGAGAGCAGGCCGGCCGAGCCCGCGGTAAAGAGCTTCAGCAGGATATCCGAGGTGATGTAGTAGGGAAGATTGCCGATGACGTCGGCTGTTCCACCTGGAGGAACGAGAGTGGAGAGGTCGGCTCTGAGAACATCGATCTCGACGATCTCTACCTTGGACTGTCCGGAGAAACGCTGTGCCAGAGCGGGAGCCAGCTCGCGATCGAGCTCGAGCGCGATGAGGCGTCCTGCGCGGGGGGCGAGGATTTCGGTGATCGCTCCGCGGCCAGGCCCGATTTCGATGACCGTTCGTTGGCTTACGTCACCAAGAGCGTCTGCAATGGCGTGCCGGGCGCGGTCGTCCACCAGAAAGTTCTGGCCGAGTTTTGGTTTGCGTTTCATGGCTTCGGAAGCCAGTTGGCTGCTTTGTGCATCTCTTTGTATAGACTAACGTTTTGGTTGAGGAAGAAGAGGGAGACGGCATGCATATTGTGTTCGCGGCTTCAGAGTGCGCACCGTGGGCGAAGACTGGGGGGCTGGCGGATGTCATTAGTGCCTTGCCAAAGACGCTGGTGAAGATGGGGCACAAGGTACAGGTCTATCTGCCGTACTACCGCCAGGTGGCGAAGGCTGTGCCCCAGGCCCCGGTCATTCTCGAAAGTGTTACGATTCCGTTTCCATCCTACAACCGTTTTGTCCGTATCCTCGACGGTGGTGTTGTTGACGGCGTGCAGATGTACTTTGTCGACGCTCCGGAGCTGTTCGATCGAGAGAGTTTCTACGCCACGCCTTCAGGGGACTATCCGGATAACGCTGAGCGCTTCGGAACCTTCTGTCGAGCCGTAATCGAGGCGTCAAAGGTGATCGGAGTTCCGGATGTCTTCCACGTTCATGACTGGCAGACGGCCATGATCGCAGTAATGCTGCGGTCAATCTATTATTTCGATCCGGTCTTCCAACATGTTCCTGCCGTATTGACGATTCACAACGCAGGCTACCAGGGGTGGTTTCCTCCCCGCACCATGGAGACGCTGCTTTTGCCGTGGGAGATGTTCACCATGGATAAGCTCGAGCACAACGACCAGGTGAACTTTTTGAAGGGCGGCGTGGTGTATGCCGATGCGATTACGACGGTGAGCGAGACCTATGCGAAGGAGATCCAGACGCCCGAGTTCGGCAATGGCCTGGAAGATACGCTGCGGCGGCGCTCGGGTGACCTGTTCGGCATTCTGAATGGAGCCGACTATGGGGAATGGGATCCGGCGATAGATCCGTACATCGCCGCGCACTACACCGCAGATAAGCTCGAAGGGAAGCGTGAGTGCAGACGCGATCTGATGCATGCATTCCGGTTGGAAGATATAGACGACGAGACGGCGGTGATTGGGATTGTCTCGCGCTTTGCGACCCAGAAGGGGATCGATTTCATTGTCGATATTCTCGACAGGCTGTTGCAGGAGGATGTTGTGCTGATGATGCTCGGCAATGGCGAGGAGTACTACGAACGTCTACTGATCGAGATGGCAGAGCGTTACCCTGCAAAGATGCGGGTTCAGGTGAAGTTCGATAATGTGATCGCGCATAAGATCGAGGCCGGATCGGACCTCTTTCTGATGCCGTCGCGCTATGAACCTGGAGGCCTTAGCCAGATCTACAGTCTGAAGTACGGAACGATTCCGGTGGTTCGTGCGACTGGAGGCTTGCAGG
The DNA here is from genome assembly GCF_004217555.1 of Edaphobacter modestus. Taxonomy (GTDB): domain Bacteria; phylum Acidobacteriota; class Terriglobia; order Terriglobales; family Acidobacteriaceae; genus Edaphobacter; species Edaphobacter modestus. The sequence continues at coordinate 1,410,223 of NZ_SHKW01000001.1, read as the reverse complement.
ATTCGATCGACGAGCAGCAGGACGGAACAGGAAACGGCTTCAAGTTCTCGGGATATGACTCAAACGCGTTGCTTGATGCGGTGCAACGCGCTCTGGCGACGTTCCGCGACAAGAAGACATGGACGGCGATGATGAAGCGTGCGATGGTCCAGGACTTCTCCTGGCAGAAGCCGGCGCACGAGTATGTGCGGGTGTTTGAGCGCGTAATCCAGAACAGAACCTAGGCTGCACGCCGCCGTTGAAAGGCGTAGTGCAGCGGGATTCCCAACAGGATGATGACGGTCCCGATGATGGAGTTGCGCGGTTGGTCGGCAAAAGAGAAGACCAGCAACACTACTGCGGCGGCAATGAACAGCAGCGGCAGCACCGGATATCCCCACACGCTATACGGTCGCTTGACGTCAGGCTCGCGACGGCGGAAGACGAAGACTGTGCTTGCGGTCAGGGCATAAAAGAACCACTCGGCGAAGATGGCAAGAGAGAAGAGCGCCTGAAATCGGCCGATGGCAAGAAGCAGAAGCGAGCTAAGGACAGCCTGCAGGATCAGCGAGCTTGAAGGCGTCTGAAAACGCGGATGCACATGCGCGAGCTGGCGAAAGAAGAGTCCGTCATGCGCTGCGGCAAACGGAACTCGCGCGCCTGAGAGAGACGAGCCCACGAACGTCGCGCAGATGCTGACCGCCATTCCTACGGAGACAAGCCCGGCACCCCAGCTTCCGGCGATCATCCGTAGGGCATCGGCGGCGGGCCGGTCGGCGGTGGCGATGGTCGCTGCGGGCATCACGTACTGGATGGCTGCGTTGGTGAGCATGTAGAGTACGCCGACGATGGCGACTCCTCCAATCAGAGCGAGCGGAAGGCTGCGCTGCGGCTTCTGGACCTCGCCCGCCATCTGGGTCACATCGCTCCATCCGTCGTAGGCCCACAGAGCCGCGATCAGCGCGATCATGAAACCCGAGAATCCTCCGCGCGCGCCCGTAAACTCAGTGGCGAAGTTGTGCCAGGAGCCATGGCTTCCCGCAGCTCCGAAGCAGAAGCCCGCGATGACGACGATCAACAGAATCTTCAGCCATGTCAGCGCAAGCTGCACGTTGCCGGACTTCCGCGTGCCAAGAATGTTGAGGCCGGTAATCAGCCAGGTCATTACGATGGCGAACACCTGACTCCAGAGCAGAGGCCCGAAGGCTGGCCGCTCGAAGAAGTGAAAGATCGGAAAGGTCGCGAGCACGCGGGCGAGACCGGCGGCGATGGTTGCGATCGATGCCGGCTTGGCGATCGTAATCCAGGTCCACATATACAGGAAGCCCACGAGATCGCCATAGGCCTCACGCAGAAAGGCGTATTCGCCTCCGTACTTAGGACGCAATGCGGCGATCTCCGCGTAAGTCATAGCTCCGAAGAGAGAGAGCAGGCCTCCGACGATCCACACCGCATAGACCATTCCCGAAGAGCCAACCGCGGCCATCATCTCTCGCGGCACCAGAAAAATTCCGCTGCCAATGATGATTCCTACGACGATGGAGGTCGCATGCGACGCGTTCAGGACGCGCGGGAGTTCCGTCTGTGTATGCTCTGTTACTTGCATGGGTTTGCTGGAGAGTAGCACAGCCGCGGTGCGAGTCTGGACGAATTGTAGAAACGAAGGATTTTAGATGTAGTGCTTAAAGCTATTCCAGTCGGCTGTTACATCTTTGTGTCGTCCGCGCACGAGGTAGATGTTGCGATGCTCAAAGGGCATCGAGAGTGGGTGATCCATGCGGCCCACAATCTCGACCGAATCGTAAAACTTCCGCATCTCTTCCGGCGTCGCGCCGTTGATAACGATCATGACCTCGCCGGTTGCGCTGTCAGGTCCCCAGAGCCAGTAGTTGTTGTGACCGCTGATCGCTGTAGGCAAGCCGTGGCCGAGAATATTAATTGCGCCGGCTTCACCATAGTTGGAGGCCATGATAGTGACCTTGCGCTGGTCTTCGGGCGACAGGGAGTGGAAGACCCGAGTCACCTGATCGACCTCCTCCTGCCAGCCGAAGCGGTCGGCATAGAACTGAGGAAGCACGCCGCTCGATGCGTTTTCGGTGTTTCCTCCTGTGTCGTAGAGATGCGTCGCTTTCGTGTAAGCGAGCCAGGTATCTGGCTTCATCACTGGGATTGCCATCGGAAGTGCGATCAAGCTGGCGACGATTAATGTGGTTTCGTACACCGGAAAGGCGAAGATACTGCCCGTCTGCACGGCACGGCGATTTGAGAATCGACTCTCCCACACAATGCCCCCGGCAGCGAACAGTACCGGATAGATGGGAACGACGTAATAGTCCTTCGCGTGCAGCGCCATCATTGCCGCCAGAAAGATGAAGTACGTATAGGCCAGCCAGCGAAAAGTCTTCGCTCCTGGATAGCGCAGTAGCCAGACGAGCCCCGGAACCCAGAGGAAGATTGCGAGCGGACCGAGATTCAGAATCTGTTTCCCGAGAAAGGGAAGTGGAGCGAGTGCAATGTTTTTGTTCTCTACGCGGCCATTGTGAAGGAACTCGAGGGTTGGCCAGTGATTCGCCATCTGCCACAGCAGGTTGGGCAGCGCGATGAGAACCAGGAGCGCCACTCCGATCGCTGCCCACCGCGTCTGGAGAAGACGGCGCTGTGGGGTAAGCAGAAGGCCGACGAGAAGCGCAACCAGGAAGAAGGTCATCGAGGGCTTGTTGAGGAGGCCCACGCCACCCGCAATCCCGAAAGCGATCCAGCAACCAAGCTGGCTATAACCGCGAAGCAGAAGAATAAGCGTCAGCAGACAGCACATCCAGAAGAGGGACTCAAAGGAGTTCATTGAAAGAAAACTGTCGAGCGCTAGAAACTGCGGAGCCAGAAGCACCCCCAGCATCGCTAATGCCTGCGCCGGACGTCGGCCGCCGAGCGACCAGGCCAGCAGACCGGTGAGGAAAACCCGCGCGGCTCCAGCAAGAGCCGACAGCATGCGAATTCCCGCGAGCGAATGACCGAAGAGAGTCTCGGCCAGCCTAGCCTGTACTGCGACGATGGGGCCGTGATCGACATAGCCCCAGGCGAGCCGACGGCCGCACATCAGGTAGTAAAGCTCGTCGCGAAAGTAGCCATAGCCAATATGTGCCTCCCAAAGATTGGTCGCAATGTGCAACGCCAGCTTGATGGCGCCAAACAGTAGCGCAAGTTGCAGCGCATCACGCAGCGAACGGTCGATGGGGCGCACAACGGTTGTCGATGCAGTGGCCGTAGACATAAATGGCTTCTCCCAAACAGGTTCGACTACTATTCTTTCCAGAAGATTACGGAACAGGATCATTTTGGTTCCGTGATCTACCATAGTGCTGTCGGTGCTAGATCGGGCCCGGAATTTTGAAATTTTAGAGGGGTGAGAGATGGACTGGACACCTGGCGGGCTCAGCAGAGATGTCGAGGATCGACGTGGATCTTCAGGCGGTGGTTTTGGCGGCGGTGGAATTGGCATTGTCGGCTTCATCTTCCTTGTCATCATTAGCCTGATAACGGGCCGTAATTACATCGGCAGCTATCTGACCGGCGGCGGGCGTGTCGCGACAAGCAACAGCCGCCCGGCGACATCGTCGCCCGCTGAGGATCGTTCGGCGCAGCTCGTCTCCTATGTGCTCGACGACGTGCAGCACGAGTGGGAGACGGTGCTGCCCCAAGAGGCGCATGAGTCTTATCGCCATGCCAAGCTCGTGCTGTTTCGCGGTTACACAAGATCGGGCTGCGGAGCCGCACAGGCGCAGACTGGGCCGTTCTACTGCCCGGCGGATGAGAAGGTCTATATCGATCTGAGTTTCTGGGACGATCTCCGACGCATCGGCGGAAGCACAGCGGACTTCGCGCAGGCCTATGTGATCGCGCATGAGCTCGGCCATCACGTGCAGAACATTCTCGGAATCGACCAGCAGATGCGACAGCTGCAGGCGCGAAATCCGGGCGCGAAGAATCAGCTCTCCGTCATGCTCGAGCTGCAGGCCGACTGCCTGGCGGGTGTCTGGGCTCATACGGCAGCGCAGCGCGGAAAGATCGATCAGACGGATGTGAAGGATGGTCTCAGTGCGGCGGCTGCGGTCGGGGACGATCACATCCAGAAGATGTCGCGCGGGGCAGTCTCCCCGGAAAGCTTCACCCACGGCTCTTCCGCGCAGCGTCAGAGCTGGTTCACGCGGGGTCTTCAGTCTGGCGACATAAACCAGTGCAATACCTTCCAGACCCGCTCAAACGAAAGCTTCTGATCGCTCCGCCGGCGGAATTCCTCCGGAAATGTGGGGTGCGCCCTGCCTTATGCAATAACTAATCCTTTGGCGGGGATAGGCATCAGGTACGATGGTCTGGCATGCGACCTATCCTCGTTTTACTGGTGATCGTTAGCATCTGCGGACTTTCGCGGGCTCAGACTCAATCCTCTATAGACCGAATGTACGTCTTCGGCGACAGCTATTCAGACATCGGGAGAGGCTACCTGGACAGTGATGGACCTACGGCGGTGGCCTACCTGGCACATCACCTCGGGCTAACCCTGGTTCCTTCCAATGCGCGCGATGCGGCGGAAAAGAGCCTCGATTTTGCAGTAAGCGGAGCTCCCTCGGGGGAGAGCCCCGGGCACATCGTTCCCAACGGTTTGCTGGGGCTGGGCATGAAGAATCAGGTCGCGGACTTTGTTGCGAGGGTACACGATGGTTCGATCGCTTTCGACGCGGAGAACACGATCTTCTTCATCGCCGGTGGTTTGAACGACAAGCGCATTACGACCGAACAGACCGTTGCGAACCTGGAGGGTGAGATTGAAGCGCTGTACGCGGCGGGTGCGCGGCGGTTCCGTGTGGCCGTGCTGCCGGAGAAGATTCCGGCGTTCAGCGACGTAGGCAAGCGCCTCAATCCGGCTCTGCGAAACATTCCTGCCGACATGAAGCCGAAGCTGAAGGGCGCAGAGCTGGAGTTGAGTCAGTGGGGCGTATTCTTCGATCTCGTCATGGATCACGCCGACAAATATGGCATCACCGATACTACGAACCAGTGCGCGGGTCGGGCGATCTTCAACGAAGACTGTACTCCGTGCGCCAATCCGGCAAACCACTTCTACTACCACAAAGGGCATCCCTCAACCGCGGTTCACAAGGCAGTCGGCGATATGTTGTACAAGGAGATGATGGCTCCTAAGGCAAAACATTAAGGGCGGCGCCGCCCGCTGTTGCCTCGTCGGTGAAGTAGCGACGAATCTTATCCGCTGTTGCAGTGTTGACCACGGAGGTAAGTGCGTCTGGAGTCTTCTCTGCGGTCTGCCGGATCGCGCGTACAGACCCGAAGTGTTCCAGAAGCCGTTGGCGGGTGCGCGGACCTACACCTGGAATGGAGAGAAGCTCCGAGTCGCGATCCCGCATCTCTCGCCGTTTGCGATGGTACGAAAGAGCAAAACGGTGCGACTCATCACGAATCTTCTGGACAAGATGGAGCACCGGCGAACGGCGGTCCAAAACTACAGGCTCGTTGTCCTGTCCGTATACGTAGATGATCTCTTCCCGTTTGGCGATTGAGGCCAGGGGTTGCAGTGTCACGCCAATCTCGTTCAGCGCGTCGGCAGCCGCATGCAACTGGCCCAGACCTCCGTCGATCAGAATGAGCGAAGGGAAGGGTTTCTTTTCGTCGAGAAGCCGTTTGTAGCGTCGGTGAATGATCTCGTGCATCGAGGCGAAGTCGTCGACGCCCGTAACAGTGCGGACCTGAAACTTGCGATAGTCCGACTTCTTCATTCCGCCGTCTTCCCACACCACCATGGAGGCAACCGTCTCCGCGCCCTGAATGTGAGAGATGTCGAAGCATTCGATGCGGCGCGGCGGCTCTTCGAGCATCAGCGCCTCCTGCAAGGCTTCGGCGATCGCCTTCTGTGAAGGCAGAAGGACCCGGAACCGCTGGTCGTACGAGTGCTTCGCGTTCTGGCCCACAAGATCGACGAGTGAGCGTTTTTCCCCTCGCTGTGGAGCCAGGATCTCGATGCGGTGTCCGGTCCTCTCGGCCAGAAGATCGGCAAGAATGGCTCGGTCCGGGAAGTCGACAGGGACCAGGATGGATCGAGGAACATAGCCCTGGTCGAGGTAGAGCTGTTTCAGGAGCGCCGAAAAGAAGGCCGCGGGGCTGAAGGAGGAACCGGGCTCGGAGACAGGTGTGTGCTGTACCAGAGAAGATCCCTCCCCGATCTCGGGAGCGGCACATGCAGGGTCAGGTTCGAGTGACGCGAGAGATTCCGTAGGGGAAGCACTTGCCCTGGCTCCGCGTCGATCTGGATCGGAGGAGTTGCGGCTGGCCAGTATTGCGACATCGGTCTCTTCGTCCCGGGAGACCTCCATGAACTCTGGCAGGTCTTCCCAGAAGAAGTCGCGGCGATCGACGATCTTTCCCGACCGCATGTGAAAGAGATTCACCGCCAGCATCTCGTTCTCGTAGTGGAATCCGAAGACATCCGCGTCTTCATTGTCGGTAGTTGCGATGCGCTGTTTGTCGAGCATCTGGTGGACCGTTGAGAGTTGATCGCGCAAACGAGCGGCGAGCTCGTACTGTTCGGCTTCGGCGGCCTGCCGCATGCGAGTCGTGAGGCGCTGTTCCAACTCGCCCGGGCGACCCTCGAGAAAAAGCTGCACGTCCCGAATGGCGTGGCGATATTCTTCCGGTGTGGTAAAGCCTTCGACGCAAGGGCCAAGACAGCGTTTGATGTAGTACTGCAGGCAGGCGCGCGGATGGTAGCGAGAGAGATCCACCTTACAGCTTGGAATCAGGAAGCTGCGGTGGATCAGATCGATCAGGCGATGTGCCAGATTTCCGGGAAAGTACGGGCCGAAGTAGGCGCTTCCATCCTTGCGCAGGCGTCGCGTGACGAAGACCTTGGGGTAGCGATCGCCCATGGTGAGCTTGATGTAAGGGTAAGTCTTGTCGTCCCGGAGAAGGATGTTGAAACGGGGCTTGCGCTGCTTGATGAGGTTGTTTTCGAGCGCGAGTGCCTCGTGCTCATTGGCGACGGTGATGTAGTCGACATCGACCGCCTCCCGCATGAGCGTACCGGTCTTCGCATTGGATTGCGAAGCGTCGAGAAAGTACGACCGCACACGCGCGCGCAGATTTTTCGCTTTTCCGACATAGATGACCTCACCTTCGGCGTTCTTGTACAGATAGCAGCCGGGGGATGTGGGCAGGGTTCGGATTTTTTGCTGAAGATCCATTCCAAGTTCGCGGCAGCAGGTCTCAAATGTTGGCGTACAAAGCTTTGCTTCCTAGTGTAGACGCCTTCGCCCTCAGAGGTTGCCCGAGTAGATTTGACGCAAATTCACATCAAAAGTTCCGGATGAAAACGATGCGGCTGGGACATGATGGCGAGGTGCTATTTCTGTAAATACTTGAAAAATTAGGCGCTTACATCTTGAAAGCATTTGGCATGGCGATTGCTGTTGTCCTAGACGTAATCGTTGCAGTCTGACACTGCACAAAGGAGAGTAAGCAGATGAGCTCCAGGACAAGTTTTTCCCTTGGTCAAGAGATAAAGATTGGTTCTGCCGGAACGGTCGCGCTCGCCAGCGTGTTGTTACTTACATTCACGATCGGGTGCTCCAGTAAGAACTATGTCCGATCGCAAACAACTCCTTTGATCGACAAGACCAATCAGCTGGATGCGAAGACAGCCAGCGACCACCGTGCCATTGCAGACACCGACGAGCGTGCCCAGGCGGGTATCGCCAAGGCGCAGGGCGCGGCAAGCAGCGCGGATCAGCATGCCATGGCCGCAGGTCAGTCTGCCGATACAGCAGGCCAATCGGCGCACGAGGCATACAACCGTGTGGACAAGCTTAACGGCGTGATCGCGAATCTTGATAACTACAAATCAGTGGCGGACGTGAATGTAACCTTCGGCTTCGATAAGTCGGTGCTAACAGCTGACGACCGAAAGACGCTTGACGACTTTGCGGCAAGCCTTGCCGACAAGCGTAATTACATTCTCGCCGTGACAGGTGGTACGGACACGACCGGGGACGCGAACTATAACTACAACCTCAGCCAGCGCAGGGCGGATGCGGTTGTAAATTATCTCGCTACGAAATACAACGTCCCTCCGCACAAGTTCTATCTGATTGGTATCGGTGAAGATCAACAGGTGGCCAGCGATAATACGGCTTCCGGTCGAGCTAAGAATCGCCGAGTGGAAGTGAAGCTGATGTCAAATATGGATCAGCAGGCTTCGAACTGAGCGAACTGATTTTCTGCACCGCCCATCCGCAATACCCATCTCACCGCAAGACGCCAAGCTCGATATGCTGCGGCTCGGCGTCTTTACCCTCTCCCAGGGCGGCAGGGCAGCATATGGAAGACCCTGCCAGCCACCTTCCTTGTTATTCCCCAAGTCCGATCGGCGAAAAGCTCATATACGGCTCTCAGTCCTTGAGCAGGTGATACACGATTCCTAACAGGATCGATGTGAGAACCACCCAGGAAAACTGATACCAGTAAAAGAAGGGAAAACCAAGAAGCGCCGGGGTAGCGCGCGCATAGACTTGCGGGAAGCAGAGCGCGATGTAGGGCACTACCAAAAGAACTCCAATTACAGGAATCCTTTTCTTCGACGTTGAAGGTTTACCAGAATCGCTTGTCATGGGTCTCTTGGTCTGGATGCTATCACGTAAGATGCGTTCGCCCACGAGATTAGGTACAGTGAAGGTATGGACTCCAGGGAAAGTGACGCGACTGCACAGAGCCTTCTCGAAGCCGTGCAGATTATGGCGCGACTCCGCGGTCCTGACGGTTGTCCTTGGGATAAGGAGCAGACCTTCGACACGATCAAACGATATACGCTGGAGGAGACCTATGAGGTCTTCGACGCGATCGAGCGAAGAGCCTGGCCGGATTTGAAGGATGAGCTGGGTGACTTACTGCTGCAGGTGCTGTTCTACGCGCAAATGGCCGCGGAAGCAGGATACTTCTCAATTTGGGACGTGGTAGCGAATCTGAATGCAAAGCTCATTCGGCGGCACCCTCATATCTTTGGGGATGTCAGGGCTGAAGATGCGGCGACCGTACTGAAAAATTGGGAAGAGATAAAACAAGAAGAGAAGCGAGCCGAAGGAGGGTCCGGCGAGGCTTCGCTGCTCGGAGAGATTCCGCGATCGATGCCGGCGCTGCTAGAGGCAGGAAAGCTGGGATCGCGTGCGGCGAGGGTAGGATTCGATTGGCCCGACGCGGATGGCCTCTTTGCAAAGCTGGACGAAGAGATCGCAGAGCTTAGGGCTGAGGTGAATGATTCGGCTGAAAGAACAGTTTCGACGGCAGTAGAAGAAGAACTGGGAGATTTGATGTTCACCGTAGTCAATCTCGCGCGTCATTTGAAGGTCGATCCTGAGTCTGCACTACGGCGCGCGAATGCGAAGTTTCGTCACCGTTTTATGTCGATGGAGAATGAAGTGGGTGGCGAAGGCCTTGCGACCCTGGATTCCGAGAAGTTAGACGCCCTATGGAAACGGGCGAAGTTGGCGAGATAGGAAAGACCTCCTCCGGAACCGCAATATACGTCGAAAGAACAGATTGGAATGATGAGTACGAGAGAAGAAAACGGGATAGAGATTCGAGAGTTGACGACGCTGGAAGAATTTGATCGCTGTGTTGTCTTGCAAGTGGAAGTGTGGGGATACAGCGATGGCGATTTGATCCCCAGGCGTGTCTTCCTGGTAGCGCAGCGAATCGGCGGTCAGGTGCTGGGAGCCTTCGACGGCAATACAATCGTTGGTTTCGCCATGGGACTTCCGGGCTATCGGAACGGGCATCCCTACCTCCATTCGCACATGCTTGCAGTGCTTTCGGACTATCGGAACGGTGGATTGGGCCGCCGGCTGAAGCTGGCCCAGAGGGATGACGCGATCGCCCGCGGGTTCGATCTCATGGAGTGGACCTTCGATCCGCTGGAGATCAAGAATGCGCATCTGAATATCGCGAGGCTGGGTGCTATCTCGCGTCGGTACAAGCCAGACTTTTACGGTCCCTCATCTTCGCCCTTGCAGGGCGGTTTGCCGACGGATAGGCTATACGCGGAATGGTGGCTCAGATCTCCCAGGGTGGTGAAGACCCTGCGGGGAGAAGCGCAGCCTGACGAAATCGTCGAACGGATCACAGTCCCGCATACCATCTACCAGTGGAAGCAGGACCCCCAGAAAAGATCTTTGGCGCAGCAGTTACAGACGGCGAATCGGGAGGCTCTCCAGTCGGCGTTTGATCGTGGTCTTAGCGTCCTGGGTTACGAACGTGACGCCGAGGGCAATGGAACATTTCTGCTTGGTGCGTGGAAAGACAAAGAACAAGGCGCCTGGAGCTAAGAGCAAACCACAATCCGGCACTATTCCGAAAACAATTGTGTAAGGACGGGACATCAAAGATGCTGAATATCGATGCGATTCACATGCGTGAGATTAATATGCCGCTGGCTCATCCGTTTGAGACCAGCTTTGGGCTGACGACTAGCCGGCGCATTCTCCTGGTTGAGCTTGAGAGTGAGGGGCTTACGGCGTGGGGAGAGTGTGTTGCGGGAGAGCACCCTTACTTCAGCGACGAGATGATCGACACGGCGTGGATTATCACGGAGACGGAGCTAGCACCGCGGCTACTCGACGCGAACCCGGAGGGCGGGGGGGATGTCCCGGAGATCTTCAAACAGGTCCGTGGTCATCGGATGGCAAAGGCCGCACTTGAAAATGCGGTCTGGGATCTGGAGGCACAAAGCAGGCGTATTTCTTTGGCTGAGTTGCTGGGAGGAACCCGCGAGGTAATTCCCTGTGGCGTATCGATCGGAATTCAGCCCAGCCTGGAGAAGCTGCTGGAAAAGATTGAAACGGATTTGGCGGCGGGATATCAGCGCATCAAGCTGAAGTGCAAACCGGGATGGGATCGCCATATCTTTGAGGCGGTGCGTAAACGCTGGCCTGAAATTCTTTTGAGCTGTGATGCGAATTCGGCATATCGCATGAAGGACTTCGATCACATTGCATCGTGGGACGAGTTCAATCTGCTGATGATTGAACAGCCGTTATGGTATGACGATTTTTACTTCCACTCGATGCTGCAAAAGAGGCTCGAGACTGCGATCTGCCTGGATGAGTCGATCCGCAATCGCCGCGATGCACTGGCGGCAATCGATATGGAATCCTGTCAGATCATCAACATCAAGGTAGGACGTGTGGGAGGATTCAGCGAGGCAATCGCCGTACACAACGCCGCGGAAGAGCGAGGAATTCCAGTTTGGTGTGGAGGGATGTTGGAGACGGGCATCGGGCGCGTGCACAATATCGCTCTGTCGTCGCTGCCGAACTTTTCGCTTCCCGGCGATGTGTCGGCCTCGGTGCGATTCTGGGCCCAGGACATTATTGAGCCTGAGGTCACCGTGAGTGCGAAGGGAGAGATCACCGTTCCCACTGGTGCGGGTTCAGGTTATGCAGTGATGCGGGGCCGGATCGAAGATCTCACTGTCCGAAAACAGACGCTGCGAGCAAAGGCGCGGTTGACAGTCTAAGAAGCAAGCGTTGCTTAGTGAACTGGCAGGGGCGTGTTTAGCAGCTGGCGAATGGCATCCTGGTAGCTCATGGAAGGAACGGGCTGGAATCCCCATGCCTCAACATCCGATTGAATGTTGAGCGTTTTAACCATGAGTGCGCGAACCGAGATGCGTTCCGTGAATCGGGTGAAAATCCAACGTCCGTTTCCTGCATCCGCCTGGTCGAGAACGAGGTGACCACCCGGATAGATATGGGCAAGCATGCCCCATCCGAAGTTGACGCCGCGGAAGATTTGTCCTTCCACGCGGAGGGTCACCTTCGTTTTGGAGTCAATCCATGCGCGACCCCGCAGGCCAGTGAGCGCCTCGGCCGTTGTCGTCGGTGGATGAAACTTTGGATTGGGTTCGTAGTCGATGACTACTTCGGTTGTGTCGGGATGTTTTCCGGTCTGTGGCTGGCCGGGAGCATAAGTGTAGATCATCGCGTCCGGCATCAGGCGGATGAGTTGATCGGCAACTTTCTTCCCGGATTGACTGTTCTTGACGTGTTTGGCGAAGGCATCAGGATCTTTAAGCATATCGGTTAGCCTCTCTCGCTCGTCCGTATCCTGTTGTTCCGTCAGGGGCTTGCCATCGCGAAGAAGAAGGCGTGCGACTGTTCCATCCCTGCTTTCGATTACGTCGCGGACCTGATCCCCCTTCGCATTGACCACATGCATTCTGTAGCGAAGGTAATTGTCCCGGTAATTCAGCGCCTCAAGCTCTTTGGCTGTGGTATCCACTACCCAACTGCGCGGTGGGATCGCGAGCAGAGACTGCGGAATAGAGGTGTTCGGGTTCGTGCTTGCCTGAATATGGAAGGTGGCGGCAAAGAGCAGCCGAGGGCAGAAAAAGACGAACAGGAGACCAAGGAAAGGGAGGCTATTCATGGGCAGAGAAAAGACTGCTGTTCGTGAGTGGCAACGACTGCTAAGCGTCCGAGGATTATTTTTCATTCTATCGAGCTCGCTGCAATCGCTGATTGTGGATACAACACAATGCTGACTATCTTACGTGTGACGTCGGGATATGCCGGAAAGTTTTCTATTTACATCGCTCCGTTTGCCTCATACGAGAGGGTTGGGTATAGTTCGGGCAAGGTGCGGAATATCCGCAGCTTCCAGTAGGAGCGAAGAGAACGAATGAAGCCAGCTGAAGGATCTACCGCAATAGGCAAATCGGTCACCATCCGGGGAGAGCTATCCGGAAATGAGGATCTTTACGTGGACGGTTTTGTCGAGGGGACGATCACCCTATCCGATCATGCCCTGACCATCGGGCCGAATGCGCGGGTGCTCGCCGACATCCACGTCAAAGACCTGGCCGTGTATGGGACGGTAACAGGTAATCTGCATGCTACCGGTCGGGTCGAAATCCGGAGCTCGGCGGTCGTCCATGGAGATATCTTTGGCGGACGGCTCTCCATTGAGGAGAATGCAACCTTCAAAGGCATGGTGAATCCGGCCTCTGGTGAATCCAAGCCAGGTAATTCATCTGCGGCCACCAAAGCAGAGCAGGAGACTCTTCTGCTTGAACCCAAGGCTTAAGCGAGAAGGGAAGCAAGCGAATGCGCAATCTCTTCGGCGGCGGCGAGGGCTCCAGTACAACTCGCGGGTCGGATTCAAATAAAATTCCGCGGCACTCCAGCGGATGGAAAGAACTGCAAAAGCACCTGAAGGGGCAGGAGTCACTTCGCGTGCTCGATATCGGCCCTACGTCCTCGACGAATATCAACTACATTACCGGCCTTGGGCACAGCATCTACATGGCAAATCTCGTGGAAGAAGCCGCAAAACCGGAGTGGGTTATTCCGGCAGAGGGCGGCGAAGAAGCCAAATATGATGTTCAGCGTTTTTTCGAAACGAACCTGAACTTCTCCGGGAGAAACTTCGATGTTGTTATCTTGTGGGACACGGTCGACTTTCTACCAGAAGCTCTTGTGGAACCTGTCTTCTCGAAGTTGCATGAGGTGATGTGCCCAGGCGGACTTATGCTGGCGTTCTTTCATGCCAACACCGATCCTGGGACTGTCTTTTGCCGCTACCACCTTACGGATACCGAGGTGGTCGAGATGCAGCGGGCGGGGAACTACCCGTTGCTCAATACCTATAGCAATCGAAAAGTCGAAAACCTTCTTCGCGAGTTCAGCAGCTATAGATTTTTTCTTGCCAAAGATAGCCTTCGGGAAGTGATTGTTACTCGATAGGCTTGAGTAGGCGATTTGGTACAGATCAAAGGCGCGATCGACAGGAAGTGTGCTCGATCGCGCCTCTAAAATTTTCCACAAAGAAGAATGGAGATTGTTACTTTCCAGCCTTCTGCTTTCGTTGCTCTGCCCAGCGCTTCTTCATTGCTTCAGCGATACGCTTACGTCCTTCAGGAGTCAGCTTGCGCTTTCGTTTGGCTGGGGTTGCTGCTGCGGCAGCAGTGGTGCTTCCCTTGGGGCGGCCCCGACGACCGCCCGGAACAGGCTTGGACGCATCGGCAAGCAAAGCACGGGCCTGTTGCAGTTTCCGTATTTGCGCGTCGATCTCGGCAACAATTCGAGTAACTTCCACTGAAGTCTCCTAATATGCGGGAACAAGAGTTTTGTTCTGCCCCGCCTCTGATTTCGCGGAATTCGAAGTAGTATCGAAGACCCCATCGGTAACAACTAATGAAAAGGATAACATCCGTCGCGCGCATAGCAACGCGACGGAGTTGTTATTTCCGGGGGATCTCCACCTTTTCCTTATCCGAAGTAACTTCGGAGTGGGTTCGAATCGCGTACCCCGGCCCCGACTTATCCATCTCTTCATGATAGAGATTACCGAGTCCACGGCGCTGCATAGAACGCTGGAGATAATGTTGCATGCCCTGCAGCGTGCCCTCCTTATCTCTCGCGAACTCAGATGCCATCCTAGTAAGAGCATAGGTGACAATATCACTGTGATGAAGCTCACGCATGGCGGGGTCTCGACGTAGATTGAGCCAGAGACGGTGGACGAGTTGCACTTCGTCTGGTTGAATCGTAGGAGCATGAGGACCGATGTGAAAACTCAAAGCCTCCCCATCGGGCTTAATGACATAGAAAGTAAATTGTCGCTTTGGCTCTGGAAGGGCCTCCCAGGCCTGTCCTACGTGATAGGCCTGCTCCTCGGCAGTGAGTTTGCTTGAGAGGCCAGAGACGACGGCCGCTGCATCGAGCGAATTTGCTGTCCGCACCAGAGCTGCAAAGATGTCGCCTGCAGGCACGACAAGCAGTGAGATGTGCTTTCCAAAGCTCTCCGCCACTGAGACAGCCTTGGTGAACAGCATCTGTTCGTGCTCGCTGAAGAGTTGCTCGGACGCTTCCACGTACTCCGGTCCTCCGACACCCATCATGCGTGCCGCGAGGACGACAATATCCTGCTCTTCAGTACTGGTATGGGTGAGGGCCCACTTGAGGGCAAATGGTGTTGCAGCATCGCGCATGGTTACAATGACGGCGCCAGGCCGGATATCGAGCGAGGATGTGCCCACCGTATCCTGATGCTCAAGCTGAAAATGCTCGCGCATCTGGGACGTAACATCATGTCGACGCTTATTGCTTCGCTCCGAGAGCGAAAAGACCACAAAGAAGGCCGCAGCAAAGATAACTCCGCTGACCGTTGCGATGGACTTGGTGAAGAGATTGACAATAGCCGTCGTAGAAAGAACCAGGAAGACCGAAAGGAGTCCTATTGGAATTTCGGTCTTGCCGATGCGAATATTCAGCGGAACCTTCCATCCGCGTTCGCCATGGTATTTCCAGCGCAGGATCAGCATGGCCAGCGCATTGAACGTAAAGCTCCAGATCACTCCAAACGCATAAGCTTCGCCGATAACAACGACATTGCCATGGGTCAAGGCGATGACAAGCAACTGCATTCCGGCGACGAGATTTACGATTCGATAGCTTGTGCCGTATTTCTTTTGAGGCTTACGGAACCAGTCAGTCAGTACTCCGTCTTCGGCGACACGCATCAGAACGCCTGTGGAGCCCACGATGGCCGTATTGACCGCGCCTCCTAAAATCAGGAAGCCGACGAGGACGACAAAACAACGAAAGATGATGCGAAGGACCTCGGGGCCGACCATGTACATGGCCATTCCGGCGATCAGGTTGTCACGATACACGTGAACGCGTACCCCGTCGGGAATAATCATGACAGCCAGCAGTGAGCAGAGCCCGGTGAAGAAGAAGCTGTAGGTTGCAATAACGAGCGCTGCTCGTTTCAGATTCTTCAGCTTCGGATGCTCGATCTCCCGGTTGACCTGTGCGAGTGATTCTTCGCCGCTCATCGCAAGCACCGAATGTCCGAAAGCCATCAGGACGCCAAAGAGGCCCAGGGTCGTGGCGAATTTCGTTCCCTTCAAAAAGCCGAGCGCGTCAGAGCTGAAGTGAAGATTAGACGGTACGGGAAACGGGGGAAGCTCCGCGCCGCGATGAAGGACGGTAAAGATTCCCCAGAACAAAAGAATCACCACCATGACGGTGGTGATCTTCATAATGTCGAGGGCGCGTTGACTGGATTCTTCGATGCCTTTTGTGTTCTGCCACCAGAAATAAAGGGTGATCAATACGGCGATTCCTGCCGAGGCTATATCCGGTCGCAGGTGCGGGGTCGCCGCCCAATGAAATCTCTGCCCCGCAAAAGCAAAGAGATCATTCATCAGTCCAACAATGTAATGCCCGGCAGAGACGCCCGAGATGGGGCCAGTGAGGACGTAATCAAACATCAGCGCCGAAACACTGACCTTTGCAAAGGTGCTCCCAAGCGCTTCCTTAACAATGCGATAGACCCCACCCCGCGTAAACATCGAGCAACTCTCGACGTACACGGAGCGAACCGCATAGGCGAAAAAGACAACGGAAAGGATGAACCACGGGGCCGACTTGCCAATCGCTTCTTCGGCGAGACCGCCCGCATAGAAAGCCGAGGAGCCTAAATCATTGAGAACAATGGCGGCTGCTCGCCAGAAAGAGATGAACGTCAGCATAACCGAGGAAGCCACGACGAGGCGTACTCGGTTGGATTGCGGCAGAACGACAGTATTTTTTGCTGACGCCATTGATTAGTAGGACGCGTCTGTCTGTCACGGTGTCGAGAAAACTATCGTGCCGACACACAGTTTAGGAGCGAGCAGGCCTACCGTCAATTGTTCAGTCTTGTTAACCGACGAAAAATTTGGGGGAAACAAAGACAGCGAAGGGTTAGGATTCTTGCTCTTCATCGCTGGTAAATATCTCCTGCAGGTCTCGCAGGACAGTAAACAGAACGACGAGCATCGAGCCAGCCATTCCGATGAAGAACAGCGGTACCAGGATCGCGCTGAGTAGATGGAGCAGGTGGTCCATGCTGCGTTCATTATAGAGCTCGGAACGGGTGGTAGACTCAAGCCGATGCGACTTGCTCCCGGTCGGCTCTGGGCTATGGCTGCGCTCTCCGGAGTTCTGCAGGTTGTGCCCTTTCCTGTCGCAGGTCCGGTTCCACGATGGCGGGCAACGTTCTGCTGGATTGCGCTTACACCGCTTTTGTGGGCCCTTACGCGGCACGGTAAAAACGGCGAAGAGCTGACCTCCGGGCAGAGTACAGCACTTGCATATCTCTGTGGATTTCTCTGGTACCTGGGAAACTGCTACTGGATTTACCAGACCATGTATCTTTACGGCGGATTGGATAAACCGGTCGCAGCGGGCATCCTGATCCTCTTCTGTCTTTATCTTGGGCTGTACCACGCGCTGTTCGGGTGGATATTTGGGACGATACGGTCTTATTTCGGAACTCAGATCACCCTGTTCCTCAGCCCCTTTCTATGGGTGGCGGTGGAGTTGGCGCGGGCCCGTATCACGGGGCTGCCGTGGGATCTTCTCGGATTTTCCCAGATTGACAATGCCGCGTTGACGAGACTGGCGCCCATTACTGGAGCCTTTGGCCTGTCCTTTGTCATCGCACTGGTCAATGCTCTATGGCTGGTACGAATAGAGATTCGCGAACGGCGGCACACCCGCCTTGTCCTAACCACCGTCGGTGTTCTCCTCATCGTGGGGTATGTTGTCGGCATACGGACAATCGCGACTCCGCGAAGGAACCGGGCTACAGCAACTGCGACGCTGGTGCAGCAGAACCTCGAGGTTGGTGCGGCGGCAAAGGGGCCCGAGCCGACGGCCGAAGAGTTGTTGCATTCCTTCACTTATCTCAGTCGTCATCCGGGAGACCGAATGTATCTCGGGACTCCCGAACGAAAGGGAACCCCCATGGTTCGGTTTGAATCGACGCCGGACCCAAGAGATTCGGACCTGATTGTCTGGCCGGAGTCCCCGGCCCCCTTCCAGGAGAACGATCCCCAGTTTCGCTCCGCGATCTCAGATCTTGCCAGACAGGCACATGCTGCCGTGATTGTGGGAAATATTGCCGTTGACCGTACCACGTCCAACGCCCGCGGATACTTTCTTTTCAATTCGGCCTCCTTTATTACGCCGCAGGGGGAGTTTGCAGGCCGATACGACAAGATGCACCTCGTTCCTTTCGGCGAGTATGTCCCGTTCAAGAGTCTCTTCTTCTTTGCGCAGAATCTTCTGCATGAGGCCGGTACATTTGACGCGGGCGCGACCCGAAGCCTGTTTGCGGTAAATGGTCATCGCTATGGAACCTTTATCTGCTACGAGTCGATCTTCGCCGACGAGATTCGCCAGTTCGTACGCCAGGGTGCGGACATCCTGATCAACATCTCCAATGACGGGTGGTACGGCGATACCAGTGCGCCCTGGCAGCATCTGAATATGGTTCGGATGCGGGCGATCGAAAATCATCGCTGGATTCTGCGTGCGACCAATACCGGCGTCACCGCCTCCATCGATCCCGACGGACGGGTGGTAGCGGCGGCTCCCAGGCACGTACGCACCAGCATCCGCGTCGGCTTCGGTTATGAGCACGACATCACCTTCTACGTCGCTCACGGAGACTGGTTTGCCTGGATCTGCGCCGGGGCCACGGCAGCCGCTTTGGGTTTGAGCCTTCGCTCGCGGTTTGCCGTAAACTAGAGCCATGCTGAGTGATCTGGAATACACGTTCTCCCCGGTGCGCGAAAAGATTCGCGATCTGCGGGAGTATCTTTGACTCGTCCCGCCTTCGTCGTGAACTAGCTGACATAGAAGAAAAGACCGCCGATCCAGCCGTCTGGGCCGATCCCACGCGCTCGCAGCCGCTCATGCGGGAGCGGAAGCGTATCGAGAATCTACTGGCCGACGATTCCGAGCTGGCACGGCGCGCCGACGATATTGAGGCTTACTTTGAGCTCGCCCGCGAGGGAGAAGATACCGAGGCAGATCTCGCGCGCGAGATTCCCGCGTTGGTGCAGTTCGCCGAGCAGCTCGAGTCCAAGACAATGCTCTCCGAAGAGACCGATCCGCTGAACGCGATCGTCGTCGTCCACCCTGGTGCTGGCGGAACCGAGTCCCAGGACTGGGCCGAGATGCTCATGCGCATGTACATCCGTTGGGGTGAGCGTCAGAACTTCAAGGTCGAGATCAACGAGGTGCAGGACGGGGATGAGGCCGGAATCAAATCGGCTACGTTTACCATCTCGGGCGACTTCGCCTACGGTCTGCTCTCAGGCGAGACCGGTGTCCATAGGCTGGTACGAATCTCTCCCTTCGATTCAGCGAAGCGCAGACACACCAGCTTCGCGTCCGTCTTCGTATCGCCGGAGATCGACGACACCATCGTCATCGACATCAAGCCCGAAGACCTGCGGATCGATACCTACCGCTCGGGCGGCAAGGGTGGCCAGCACGTCAACACTACCGATTCGGCCGTACGGATCACCCATCTTCCGACTGGTCTGGTTGCGGGTTGTCAGAACGAACGCTCCCAGCACAAGAACAAAGAGCGAGCGATGAAGATGCTTCGCTCCCGGCTTTACGAATATGAGCTCGAGAAGAAAAAGGCCGTGAGCAAGAAGCTCGAGGACTCGAAACTCGACATCAAGTTCGGTTCACAGATCCGCAATTATGTTATGCAGCCGTACCGTATGGTGAAAGATCTGCGGACGCGCGTCGAGACAGGTGACGTGGACCGTGTTCTCGACGGCGCTCTTGAGCCCTTCATTCGCTCTTATCTCAGAATGCGGCGCGAGGGTGGGGTTCCCGCGGCCGTGACGGCGGATGACGATCTCTAGGGTTTGTTGGTTCTTATAGCCGGTGGAATAGGACTTGATCCCACATTGCGAGACCGACGACGCTCGCTGTCTGGGATTGCATGTAGGGGAGCGCCGCGACAAGCGTTTGCATCTTATTTTCTTCCGCCACCGACATCATTTAGGCGTAATCCTCTGTGACCCGGCCGCGTGCATCCGCATCCAAAGTCCAGGGTCGAGGAGGTTGTTTGATGGCTAAGGCGTCTGAAACAAACGGCAAGAACGAGCTTGTTGAGCAGTTGTTGGCGCTGCTGCGAGGCGGGCAAGCCCACGCTACCTTCGAGGAAGCGGTGAAGGATTTCCCAACGGAGTATCGCGGAACAGTGCCGCAGGGCTTGCCATACTCCGCCTGGCAGTTACTCGAGCATCTGCGGATCACGCAGCGCGACATCCTTGATTTCAGCGCGCCCCCGACCGGCGGCTACCAGCCCATCGAGTGGCCCGCTGGCTACTGGCCGAAGTCCGCCGAACCGCCATCGGCCCATGCGTGGGACGCCTCGGTGGCGGAGGTGGGCAAGGACCGCGAGACCTTCGAAAAGCTGCTGTCCAAGCCCGATGCAGATCTCTACAAACCATTCCGCTGGGGTGAAGGCCAGAACCTCCTGCGCGAAGCCCTGCTGATCGCAGATCATACCGCCTACCACGTCGGCGAGTTGATCCTGTTGCGCCGCCTGCTTGGAATCTGGGGAAACAAGTAAACTGTGCGGATGAGAGGGAACCAGGGCCATGAACGAGCCTGAAGTTATTCGTGCAATGCTGGGCCACCCTCCTGCCGAACCGCGCACCATCGCAGTTGTGGGACTTTCGGAGAACCCGGATAAGCCGAGCCACTACGTCCCCGCTTACATGCAGCAGCACGGCTATCGTATCTTGCCTGTGAACCCTATGGTGGAGTCGGTGCTCGGCGAGCGCGCCTATCCGTCGCTGGCCGATCTTCCCGCCCGACCCGACGTTGTAAATGTCTTTCGATTGCCAAAATTTATTCCAGCAATTGTCGACCAGATGCTCGATCTGGGATTTAAAAATCTGTGGGTTCAACAGGGAATCATCAATAACGAAGCGGCTGCGGTGGCCGAAGCCGGCGGCATCTGGGTGGTGATGGACCGGTGCATCATGGTCGAGCACCGCTTTGCGCAGCTGAGTTAGCTATTGCTATCGGTACCCTGCACCAACCGCGCAGCCTACAATGGAGAGTGATGGACATTCGTCGGTATCTTGGTTTGTTCCTGCTCCTGGCCTGCTTCGTCATCGCCGGTCCTTTTGCCCACGCGCAGATTCAGGTCGTCGGTGATGGCGGTCCTGGACCGGTAAAGGCGCAACACCTCACGGCCGAACTGGTCTCGCTGGCGCCTGCTCTTGCGCCGGGTGGAACGCTCGATGTAGGCCTGGTGATCACGCTTGAGGAAAAGTGGCATGTCTACTGGATCAACGCGGGAGATTCTGGCGAGCCTCCACGGATAAAGTGGACCCTTCCGCAAGGCATCACGGCGGGGCCGATGCAGTTTCCGATTCCGAGTCGTCTTCCTCTCGGCCCCCTGATGGATTTTGGCTACGAGGATGAGGTTGCGTTTCCGGTAAAACTGACTGCGGCGAGGAACGTCAAGCCGGGTCCCGTTCATCTCGACGCGAGGGTGGACTGGCTGGTCTGCCGCGAGGTCTGCATCCCCGGCAAGGCGCATCTTGGATTGAACCTTACGGTTGACCCCAAGGCAACGAGTCCGGCGCAACCTGTTGGCGCCTTGGGCGAAGCGCTGGGACTTCTTCCAAAGCCGCTTCCCGGGGATATGAAGCTTACGGTTACCGGGGGCAAAAACGAGTTCGTGCTGGACCTGATCACGGGCGAACGCACAACAGACGCCGAGTTTTATCCCTTCGATCAAGAGCAGATTGCAAACGCTGGCGACCAGGTCGTCGAGCCGCTGTCCGACGGCGTCAGGCTGCGCGTACCCCGTTCTCCCGAACTCACTAAGCTGCCGGCAACGTTGCGCGGTGTCATTAAGCTGGACGATGAGACTGCATACGACATCACGGCGCCCATCGTCGCGGGTGAAGTTCCGCGGCGCGCGGGCAGCGGTCCTCTTCCTCCGGCAGCGAAGGAACTGACCGTTCTGGCGGCCGTCAGCCTTGCCTTCGTTGGTGGCATCATTCTGAACCTGATGCCCTGTGTCTTTCCTGTGCTCTTCCTCAAGGGACTTTCTCTTGTACAGTCGTCGAATGAAGACCGCGGCAGGATCAGGCGTCATGGCCTCGTATACACGCTAGGAATTCTCGTCTCCTTTTGGATCATTGTTGGCGCTCTCCTGGCCCTGCGCGCAGGAGGCAGCGAGGCCGGTTGGGGCTTTCAACTGCAATCGCCCACCTTCCTGGCGATTCTTGCTTCGGGTATCTTTTTCTTCGCGCTCTCTCTGGCGGGGCTCTTTGATATCGGCCTCTCTCTTACCAGCGTAGGCGGAGAACTGGCGCAGAAGCAGGGGTACACGGGGAGCTTCTTTACCGGAGTCCTTGCAACGGTAGTCGCTACACCGTGCACCGCGCCTTTCATGGGAGCTGCGATCGGCTTCGCACTGGCGCAATCCGGATGGATCACGTTCGCGATCTTTACATCGCTGGCCCTAGGGCTTGCGGCCCCTTATCTGCTGTTGAGTCTTCAGCCGGCCTGGACACGGCTGTTGCCGCGGCCGGGCGCCTGGATGGAAACCTTCAAGCAGATCACGGCCATTATCTTTTTCGCGACGGTGATCTGGCTGACATATGTATACGGCAGCCTCTTTGGCTCGGCTTCCGCGGCAGGACAAGGCGTCTATCACGTCGCCCTCCTGCTTGCATGTTTTCTGCTGCTTGCGATTGCCGGATGGATACTTGGGAGATGGCCGGCGCGATGGACCAGCTCAATCGCTGCTTTGATCGTTGGCATCCTGGCCCTCGCGGTACCCATCTACCAGCCGAAACAGACTACGCTGACGTGGCAACCTTTCTCCGAACAGACTTTGGCGCAGGCCCGCAGCGAAGGAAATCCGATCTTTATCGACTTTACTGCAGCATGGTGTCTGAGCTGTCAGGTCAATGAGCGCCTTGTCCTGCGGTCTGCCGACGTACAGCGTGAGTTCTCACGGAATAAAGTTACCCTCATCAAGGCCGACTGGACTCAATACGATGCGGCGATTACCAAGCAACTGGCCTCAATTGGGCGCAGTGGCGTCCCGACGTACGTCATCTATCCGGCGGGCAAGGGAAGCGCGGATGTACTTCCGGAGCTGCTGACGAAGGACATCGTGTTGGCAGCTCTCAAAAAGGACACAAGAAGATGAGCCGAAGTGATGAGCAGCAGATCCGTGACCTGATCGCAACCTGGATGAAGGCCTCTCGGGAAGGTGACCTCGCCACGGTCATGAACCTGATGGCCGAAGACGTTGTTTTCCTTACTCCGGGCGATGCGCCGATGCGTCGCGAAGACTTCGAAGCGCGATCGAAAGAGATGGCGCCTAAGGTGCAGATTGACGGAGATTTCAAGGTGCAGGAGATCACCGTGACAGGGGATTTAGCCGTCTGCTGGAATTATCTGGAGATTACCGTGACGCCGCTGCATGGGGGCTCAGCGGTGAAACGAGCCGGCAATGTACTGTCTGTTTTTCGTCGTGGAAATGATGGCCAATGGCGTATCTGGCGCGATGCCAATATGTTAGGTCTTTCCTCCTAAGCAACGATTGCGCCGGGAAGCGTAACGGTCGCACAATAGTGCCATGCTTGTGTGGAGGTGACTCTACTTATGCGTCAACGTCGTCTTCTCTTGCTTGTTCTGGGTCTTGCGACGCTCCCCGTATTCGCTCTCACGCCCGGCGCGCAGGCCCCCGATTTCAAAGGCACCGATTCCAATGGTGTCAACCATAACCTTTCACAATATCGCGGCAAGTACGTTGTCCTTGAGTGGGCCAATCAGGGATGCCCATATGATCAGAAGCATTACCTCAGTGGCAACATGGCAGCCTTGCAGCGGCAGTGGACGGAAAAGGGCGTCGTCTGGTTGTCGGTGATCTCCTCCGCGCCGGGTGAGCAGGGCAATGTAAGCCCTTCCGAAGAGAACCAGTATCTCAAAAAGATGAAGGCTGCTCCGACGGCAGCGCTGCTTGATCCCGAAGGGACCATCGGACGTCTTTACCAGGCCAAGACAACCCCACATATCTTTGTCATCGATCCCCAGGGAACGCTGATCTATCAAGGTGCCATCGACGACAAGCCGACCACCGATCAGGCCGACATCAAGCCTGCCCATAACTATTTGAATGCCGCGCTCATATCGGCAATGGCAGGCAAGGCGGTTCCGACGGCGAGTACACGCCCCTACGGGTGCTCTGTGAAATACAAGGAGTAGCGTGAGAGCACGTTTATCCTCGTTTCTCCGACTTGATGCGGGCGATCTCTTCCATGCGCTGTGCCAGTAATCGCTCTCGCCCTTCATTCGTAGGGAAGTAGTAGCGGTGGCCGGCGAGCGAAGGCGGGAGACACTTCATATCGGCGACGCGGCCCTCAACATCGTGGGCGTATTGGTAACCCTTTCCATAATCGAGTTCCTTCATCAGCTTCGTAGGAGCGTTGCGCAGATGCAGGGGAACAGGTTCTGCAGCGGTCGTCTGGATATCGCCGCGAACGCTGTTGTAGGCCGTGTAGACGGCGTTCGACTTCGGCGCGAGGGCGAGATAGACGACTGCCTGGGCCAGGGCCAGTTCTCCCTCGGGATGCCCGAGAAAATGCATAGCGTCCTTGGCCGAGAGGCAGAGATTCAATGCCTCGGGTGCGGCGAGTCCGATGTCTTCGACCGCCATACGAACTACGCGGCGCGCCACGTACATAGGGTCCTCGCCCGCCTCCAGCATTCGCCCCAGCCAATAAAGAGCGGCATCGGGATCGGAGTTCCGGACGCTCTTATGCAGCGCGGAGATGATGTCGTAATGTTGCTCGCCTTTTTTGTCGTAGAGCAGAACTCGGCGCTGCATGGCGTCGGCGGCAATCGCTTTTGTAAGCACCTTCTCGTTTCGTCCTTGCACAAGCCGCACCGCAACCTCGAGCGCATTCAGTGCATTGCGCGCGTCTCCGCTCGAGTAAGAGGCAATCGTCGAAAGCGCATCGTCTTCAGCCATAACGCCTGCTGATCCCAGGCCGCGTTCGGCATCGGCGAGTGCCCGCCGCATCAGCGCAATCACCTGCTCTTCGGAAAGGGCAGCCAATGTGTAAACGCGGCAACGTGAGAGCAGGGCGGCAATAATCTCGAAGGAAGGATTCTCGGTCGTTGCACCAATCAGCCGGATCGTTCCACGTTCGACATAAGGTAGAAACGCGTCCTGCTGCGCTTTGTTGAAGCGATGTATTTCATCTACGAAAAGGATCGTGCGTGAGCCGAGATGCGCGGCTTTCTCGGCATCGGCCATCACTTGCTTAATCTCTTTGATCCCGCTGAGTACGGCGGAGAACTCGATGAAGGTAGACTGCGTCCGCCACGCGATAATCTTCGCGAGCGTCGTCTTGCCCGTCCCCGGTGGCCCCCAGAAGATCATCGAGGTAGCATCGTCGTTTTCGATGGCGACGCGCAGCGGTTTTCCGAGCCCGAGTAGATGTTCCTGGCCGACATAGTCTTCAAGCGTGCGCGGCCGCATGCGTTCAGCCAGAGGTGCCTGCCGTGCCTGTAATGGCGCCAGCGGGGTGGAATCAAAAAGACTCATCGATTCGCTCCGGTAGGCCGTCGCCGCAGAGGACCTGGAATCCGAGAAATGGTCTGGGCGAGGGCGGTTTGCTCTCTCTGAAGCGCCGCGGAGCGCTGACGCGAAGCCTCGTAGAGCAGCAGAGACGCTGCAATAGCGGCGTTCAGGCTCTCAACCGGGCCGGGGCAGGGAATCGTGATACGCTCGGTGGCCAACTGAAGCCATTCCCTGCCCAGCCCCGAGCCTTCGTTGCCGATCAGGATGCCGCTCGGCCGCCGCAGGTCCGCATCTTGTGCGAAGACCACGCCACTCTCAGCTGCGCCTACCGCGGCGAATAAGCGAATACACTGAGATGTTTGCAATGCAGCGATCTCTTCCAAGGTGGAGGGGATGACGGGGACTCGAAAGATGCTCCCCGCACTCGCCCGTAGCGCCTTCTGATTCCACGGACTCACCGAGCCGGGCGTCGTAACAACACCGCTTGCGCCAAACGCTTCTGCCGATCGAACGATGGTTCCCATATTTCCCGGATCCTGGAGTCCGGCAGCGATGATCAGGAGCGCAGAAGGTTGCCGTTCCAGGATGTCCACCATCTCGAAGTGCGGCGGGGCAATCAGCGCAGCAATCCCCTGCGGGGAACGGGTTTCAACCGCGCTGGCGAAGACATCCGAGGTCAGATGCACGATCTCGACCTCGTCGGAAACCCCATCCGGAGTCCGCCGATCTGTCAGGAAGATAGTTTGAAGAGCAATTCCGCTACGTAGTGCTTCTTCGACGAGGTGTTCCCCTTCAATCGCAAGTAGACCGCCCGACAGGCGATCCTGTCCCGCGAAAGCTGCCCGCAGCTGTTTTACTCGCGCATTGGTACGACTTGAGATCGTTGTTGCCGTTCCTGCCATCCTGAAAAGAATACGCCGTCCCGCGACGGGCCACCTCATGCGATGCTTTGAGTCGGGCTCAGCAGTATGCTATGTTCCGAGATGGCCGCACGCGGCACAGGAGTTCCAACACTTTGACGGCCGAGACCCTTCGCATTCATCCAGACGAGCCCGAACCGGAGCTCGTTTCGCTGGTCGCAGATCGCCTTCACTCCGGCCAGGTCGTTGCGCTTCCGACGGATACCTTCTATGGGCTGGCGGTAGATCCAGTCAATCTGCAAGCAGTGGATCGAATCTATGAGCTCAAATCACGCGCGCGCCATAAGCCGCTCTCTCTACTCATCCATGAGGTGGCTCAGGCGTACGAGCTTGCCCGCGGGCTAGATACCGCATTCGACCGTCTGGCGGAACGCTTCTGGCCGGGGCCGCTTACGCTGGTCGTGAGGGCGGGCTCCAAACTGCCTCTGCGCGTGACCGCCAATACTGGCAACGTAGCATTGCGCGTACCCGAGGCGGCGATCCCCCGGGCCGTCGCCGCAAAGCTTGGTCTGCCCATTACGGCAACCTCGGCGAATCTGTCGGGAATGCCGGAGTGCACCTACGCCAATGGAGTCCGCGATCAGCTTGGGGACAAGATCCCCCTCATCGTCGACGGCGGCCCGACCGCCAGATCCGTTGCAACTACGATTGTTGACCTCTCCGGAGGCGGTAACTCATGGATGATTCTCCGCGAAGGCGCCATTCCCACCCACGAGATCGCGCTCGTCCTTCACCACTAGAAACAAGTCGACCCTCTTCGCCGAGTGATGCCGTACACTCGAAGTCTTACGGGCCATGATCGTCTCCGACAACAACCTGCGCGGCAATCAACCGTCCCCGGGGCGGGTGTTGCTCCGCACCTTGATTGCGAGTGTTTTGCTGGCCGGGACGATCTGGTGCGTCTACGTAATAAGGCAGATCTCTGAGGTTGCCAATCTGGACCAGGCCCAGCAGGCCGATGCGATTGCCGTGTTCGGAGCCGCGGAGTACGCCGGTCGCCCTTCGCCCACACTGCACTTCAGGCTTGACCATGCCGTCGATCTTTACCGGATGAAGATCGCTCCCATTGTGATCACCCTGGGCGGCGGAAGCGACAAGGACTCCGGTAATACCGAGGGTGGAGTCGGGCGAGACTACCTGCTCGCCCACGGCATTCCCTTAGGCAACATCATCGCCGAGACCCGCTCCACCGACACGGAGCAGCAGGTTCATCGCCTGGCGGCGATTGCGAGTGAGTTCAATCTGCATCACATCGTCGTTGTCTCGGACGGGACCCACCTCTTCCGTATTCGTGAACTGTGTCAGGATGTGGGACTCGACGTCTATCCTTCTCCCCGGGCGACCATAGGGCACATTGGCTGGTGGGATCTCTCCATGCGCTACCTCCACGAGGTCCTGAGCTATACGGCCTGGAAGCTGCATCTTGATATCGGCTGGCTGCGCAACGGTCTCTCCGGCAACGACGAATCTTAGGTTCATACTCTGCTGCTGTGCGGTGCAGATGCCGTTCCATCTGCTTACCGAAGCACGCTTGCGATCGAAGCAGCGAAAAGGGTAGAGGCAAAGTTCACCAGGTCGTTTCCAAGCAATCCGCGACGTTCGAGCGTTGCTCCCAGAAGGCTGTCGAAGAAGAGACCGGCTGCGGCCGCAATCCACATCGTCCCCAATGGACGCCAGGACAACAGATGCATCGTTCCAATCCCAACCACAATAGCGGCGGCAGCAAGTCCTGCCAGGGTGCCAGCCAGAGTGACGCCGCCGTTTGTACCTGGAGCGACCACTTTTCCCGTGGTCAGCAGCCGGGCAGGATGGCCTGTGGCCTGACCAATCTCAGACGAGACAGTATCGGCAGCCGCTTCTGCAAGCGCGACAATGCAGCCTTCATAATGGCCAGCCGCGGCAAACAAGCCTGCAACTCCCAGGTTCGCCACAATCTGTGAGGCGCGCCGGCCTCGTCGCGACTCGGAGAGCCCCCGGCTTTCCTTCCTCGCTCGACCGTATCTCGTCGCCGCAAAGGTGAGAATAAAAACTACTAGGAGGGCCGGCCACAACGGGCGTGCGACCGCGCCAGGAGTGTAGCGCGACCATTCCGCAGGCGCCTGCGCGAGGATGAAACAAATAAGAAATCCGATCGCCGAGGCTGCAGGAGTGGCGGCGCGCAAAGCGAGCACCAGAGCCGCAAACGCGGCGCTGAATAAAAAGGGTCTGCCCAGTGGCCACAAAGGAAGGGACAACTTCGCCGCCGCGATGAGAGGAGCGAAAGCTCCGAACATCAGAAGCACACCGACGACCCAGGTCAGCATCTTGGATTGAGCCTTATCCCGCGATTCCGGGATCGTTCTTCGCCATATAGGCATTTCCTGGTTCATGCCGGTTTTCGATCCATGGTGATTTACAATCTCACGTAGAGCATAGCCAACACCAGCAACATCGCGGGAGCAGTTTTGCATTTAGGAAGAATTGAAGCTGAAGGAATCACTGGGGTTCGTATTGACCGGCGCTCAAAGCGGTCTCGTATCCAGGCCATCTCTACCTTTGCCCTCGCAGCGATGTCGCTTGGCTCGATCGCGGGTTGCGGTAACACCTATCGCCCCGTAGTCACCAGCATCAATCCTGTTGGACCTGCCGCACAGCCGCAGAGGTTTGCCGTTGTGATCTCCAACCCGGGGCCGACCCTGCCGGGACTGGTCACGATCGTCGACTTTTCCGGAGACTCCGTCCTGATCACGGCAAGTATCGGTGTGTCGCCATACTTTCTAATGCTCAATGCCGCCGGCACGACTGGATATACGCTCAATGGAGATGGCACGATGACGAGCCTCGATATCTCCACGACGGTGCAGACGAGAGACGTGGTCCAGACGACCCTTCTCGCCAATGCAACGCCGAATAGCATCTTTTCGGACACGACTTCCCTCTTCATCACAGAACCAGGGCGTACTGCCGTAGCGCAGCTCACGGAGACACCTCCGCCTCCTTCGCTGAATCAGGAATTTCCGATCGACCCGGGTTACACCCCGGTATGGATCGCAGGCTACTCCGGTTCGCCCCGCGCCTATGTCGTCAGCCAGAACAATACCCCGGGCGCACGAGGTGAGGTCGCTGCTATCGAAATTGCAAGCAGCACCATCTCCACCAAGATCGACGTTGGCATAAACCCGGTCTATGGCGTCATGACCTCCGACGGCAGGCGCGCCTTCATCATGAACCACGGAGATAATACCGTCACGGTCATCAACGCCCAGACCAACCAGCTCGATGTGGTCCCCACCCCAGCCGTCAATCCTATTCCCGTAGGGAATTCTCCCCTATGGGCCGACCTCGCCCCCACCCGGAACGAACTTGTTGTCGCCAACGAAGGCGACGGAACCTCTAAGGGATCCGTAAGCATTATTAATATCCCTCTCTGCTCGACGGCAGCGCTCCCTGGAAACCCAAACTGCGATCCGAATAACCCCATCGATGCCAACGGTTTCGGTCAGGTTCTTGCGACAGTGCCGGTCGGAGTCGATCCTCAGATGGTGGCTGTCCTTCAGGACGGATCTCGCGCGTATGTGATCAACAAGGCTGACAGCACCGTTTCTGTCGTCAATCTGACCAGCAACACGGTCACTGCAACCATACCGGTTCCGGCCACACCTCATCCCACCTTTCTCGCCCTTATCAACGGCACGCCGACCGGCAAGGTCTACGTGACTTCGCCCGAATCCGACCAGATGACCATCATCCGAACCGATACCGATATCGTGGAGACGACGGTCCCTCTGCAGGGTAAGGGAATCATGGTCCGGGCGCAGCTTCCCTAAACGCTCCCCAGTCAGGCGGCTCGCTTTTCAGGTGCGAGGCCGCTTTTCTTCGTATAAAGCGATGCATGCGAGCTGACCTGCACAAGATCCCAGCCTTTTTGTAAAGGCTGCTGGCAGAGCCTGCGCTAGCCTCCCGCCAGCACAATTGGCATCGTCGGCGACTGGGTCCCATTCCCCTCTTCCACGGTCACTCCAAACGCCTTCGCTTGCACCGCCCTTGGCAGCGGAGGAAGAACCACGCTGCCATTCCCCTTCTCATCCGGGTGGAATGTTCCCGCGGGAATCGGATCTCGGCCGTCCGCAGGAATCAGCCACAGCTCATAAACCCTTTCTGGCTCGAGTGCAGCCAGGTTGTTCGCCAACAGGATCAGGGCGCCCTTACTCGCCAGATAGATAACCCGACCTTCAGGAGCGGATTTCCCTGTCTCTTCCGCGGCTCCCGACAAAAGTACCTGCTGTGAGGAGGTGTCGGTAATTGTCTCCAGCAGACGTCTCGAGCCTGCCGAGTCGTCTCTCATCTGCTCTACTTCACCGGTTTGCGCAGCTAGCCGTGCCTTGTAGCTTTCTCGCTCGTGATACATCCTCGTGCCAACTACGGCCATCCCTGCAGCTACGGCCCATCCAAGCCACAAAAATATGTCCTTCAACAGGTGGCCGTCAGATCTCCGATGGGTTCGAACCTCTGCTTCGGCGTCGCGTCCACGGCGAGCCACTGTCGCATGGCTCCCATTGCGCGTCCTGAATTCAAGCTTGGGTTCGTTGAGCTCCTCCGTCGGTGTAACTGCTTTCGTCCGGAGGGGGGGCTCGACCGCCTCCACCGGAGGCGCCTTCTTCTCCCGCGCTATCCGGTGCAGTATCCGTTCCCGGACCGCGCCGCCAGGGGAGTGCATCTCGATTCCATACGCACAGGCAGCCAGATCGCCCTGGAGGCGAGCCAGCTCCTGCCTGCAGAAGGCACAGCCGCTCACGTGATCCGCTACGGCTCGATGCCCCTCTCCGTCCAGAAGGTGCATGGCGAATAGAGCCAGGTCGATGTCTTCGTAATGGGCTACCGCACTCATCCCAACGTTCCCCTCCTCAGGGAGAGCAGAGCATCGCGAATCCTTAACTTCACGATCGACGCAGCCTCGCCAGTGATCTCTGCGATCTCGGTATGAGAGAGGCCGTCAAAGAACGCCATCGCGAAGATTCTTCGCTGTTCTGCGGAAAGCTTGGCGACCTCCGCCCGTGTCCTCTCCGCCAGCGTCGACCGTTCTGCTTCGTTCGAAAGGTCGTACGTCGAAGCCAACGAAATATCCGCCACCATCTCACCGACGCTCCTGCGCCTGAGCGCCGCGATGGCCTTGTTTCGCGCCATGACGGCGAGCCACGCTCCCAGGCCTCCGCGAACGCCTAGATACTCCTCCGGCCTGCGCCATATCTCAACAAACATCTCCTCGAGAATCTCCTCGGCGGATGAGGAGTGATGCAGCACGCGAAGCAGCACGGAATAAACCACGATCGCGTACCGATCGTAGAGCGCGGCCATCGCCGTCTCATCTCCGCGCCGGATCAAGGTCAGCAGGGTTGCATCGTCGCGCAGCTCCCGCGCAATATGGGGCATCTCCATCACTCTAGCGGTCAAAACGCACCTGTTCTCATGCTGGGGAGTGGACTTCTATTTCACCTGTCCTAGTCACTCTAACTTAGGTGGAATCACAATGTACCTTAATGAATAGCGGCCAGTGTGCCACTTTGGAACTACTCCTCTATGAAGAATCGGCTGGATAAATTACTTGTCGACCAGGGCCATGCTGCTTCGCGGGAACGGGCACAGGCCCTCATCCTCGCCGGACGTGTCCTGGTCAACGAACAGAAGGTGGACAAGCCCGGCCTCAGTGTCCCCGCCGATGCCGTCATACGCCTTCTCGGCTCCGATCTGAAGTATGTCAGCCGCGGAGGCCTCAAGCTCGAACATGCCCTAACTTACTGGAGTATCTCCCTCGCCGGCCTCCACACCGTCGATATCGGTGCCTCCACCGGAGGATTCACCGACTGCATGCTTCAGGCCGGTGCAGCCTCGGTCCTTGCCGTCGACACCGGCTACGGACAGATCGCCCAGAAGCTGCGTGTCGATCCGCGGGTAACCCTGCGCGAGCGCACGAACGCCCGCAAGCTCTCTCCCGGCGAACTGCTCGTCACCGGACTGCCCACGCCCGCCTTTCTCGCCATGGACGTCTCCTTCATCTCGGCCACGCTCGTCCTACCCGCCGTCCTGGGCGCCCTGAGCCCAGAGGGAAGCGAGTGGCAGGGAACCGCCGTAGTGTTGATCAAGCCCCAGTTTGAAGCCGGCCGTCATAATGTCGGAAAGGGCGGCATCGTGCGCGATCCTGAAGCCCGCCGCCAGGCCATCGAGCGCGTCAGCGACGCCGTCGCCGAACTCGGAGGCGTGCACCTCGACGTCATCGACTCCCCAATCCAGGGCATGGAGGGAAATCACGAATATCTCCTCCACGCCACCTTCACCAAACTCTGAAAATGACGAGCCGGTACACTAACACTAATGTTCAAGGCAGCCATTATCTCCAAGCCGCAGAAGCCCGAGCTCGCTTCCATCCTGCGTGAGCTCGTCGCCTGGCTGGAGTCGCACGGATATATCCCCCTGTTCGACCCACATAGCGCGGCTTACCTCGGCGACGCCGTCGCTTCCACTCCGCGTGAGGAGATGCCCCAGGAGCACCCCCACCTCGTCATCGTCCTCGGAGGCGACGGTACTCTTCTCGCGGCCGCCCGGGCCTTCGCGCACTCGCCCACTCCCATCCTCGGCGTCAATCTTGGCTCCCTCGGCTTTCTCACCGAGATCCCCCTCTCGGAGCTTTACACATCCCTCGAGGCCTGGTGTGACAACTGCGCCAGTGTCGAGGTCCGCGACATGATGTACACCGAACTCCTTCGCGACGGCAAGGTCCTGAAACACTGGGACGCCCTCAACGACATCGTGGTCTCCAAGGGAGCCATCGCCCGCATGTCGGAGTTCACCGTCGAGATCGACAAACAGTTTGTCGCAACCATGCGCGCCGATGGTGTCATCATCTGCACCCCTACCGGATCCACCGCTTACAACCTCGCCGCCGCCGGCCCCATCGTGATGCCTTCGGTCAATGCGCTCGTTGTCACCCCTATCTGTCCTCACCTGCTCACCATCCGCCCCATCGTGGTTCCAGGAGACGCAGAGGTCAACATTCGAGTCGAAGGCGTACCGAACCTCACCTACCTCACCGTCGACGGCCAAGAGGCTGTAGAACTCCAGCTTGGGGACGAAGTCCACTGTCGCCGCTCACAGCACAGCGTCCGCCTACTCCGCCCCCGCCGCAACGGCCTCTTCAGCGTACTGCGCAACAAATTGAAGTGGGGAGAGCGCTGACGGAGTCCCTTCCAGCCCGATTAAGCGCGTCATTTTCAGCAGAAATGTCTATCCGCGTAAAAGGGCGTCGCCTACGCGGATAGATGTCAGCCTTAGTAACACCTGTCATCCTGAACGAAGCCTCTCGCAGGCTCGCCGCGAGAGGCGGAGTCGAAGGACCTACGTTTCGCGCGTCGCCCATCTCGCCTGTCGCCCTCCACACACATCGTGGTAACCCATCCGCCTTACCGTCGCAGCGACACCGACTCGATCTGATGATCCGAACCCTTCTGCAGGATCAAATCCGCGCGCTGTCGCGTCGGTTGAATATTTTCCATCAGGTTTGGCAGGTTGATCTCACGCCAGATTCTCTGCGCCGTCTCGACCGCCTCGGCTTTTTCCAGCGTGCGATAGCGATAGAAGTACGATGAAGGATTCTGAAACGCCGTCCGTTGCAGCGCCAGAAACCGTTCCACGTACCACTTCTCCAGGTCCTCCTTGTCCGCGTCAAGAAAGATCGAGAAGTCAAAATAGTCCGAGGCGATCACCGAGGCTCCGTGCGGTGCCTGCAACACGTTCAGGCCCTCGAAGATCAGGATATCCGGCTGTCGTATCACCTGCTGCCTGTCCGGAATCACGTCATAGCTCAGGTGCGAATATACCGGAGCCGCAATCTCCCCCTCGCCTGCCTTCACCGCATGTAAGAAACTCAGCAGCCGCGGAAGGTCGTAGCTCTCCGGAAAGCCCTTTCGCCGCATCAGGCTCCTCTCCTCGAGCACCGCGTTGGGATAAAGAAAACCGTCCGTCGTGATCAACGAAACATTAGGTTGGCTCGGCCACCGTGTCAGCAGAGCCTGCAACGTGCGGGCGAAGGTGCTCTTGCCCACCGCCACACTCCCGCTGATCGCAATCACAAACGGAGAGCGATCATTCTCCCTGCCCAGAAACGCATTCTGCGCGAGAACAAGCTCGTGCCCGGCTTCGAACCGAAGCTTCAACATCCGCGACAGAGGAAGATACATCTTTGCAACTTCGGTCAACGACAACTGGTCGCACAGGCCCCTCAGTGCAGCAATATCCTCGTCTGTAAGAGGGAGCGGTGTGTCTGCACTGAGGGCAGCCCACTCTCGTCTGCTGAAGCGTTGAAACGGGCTGGATAAGGTCATGAGAGGAGAGATTCTTACTTCCGCAGGGAGATCATCGGCCCGCCAACCGGGTGACAGAACACCTTGCCATGACTCAGCGCAATCTTCCTCTGGGCCAGAGCCGCCATCTCGGGGTCGTGCGTAACCATCACAATTGTATGGCCATGGGCATGCAAGTCCTGCAAAAGCTCCGCAACGATCTTCTGATTCGCCGCATCCAGATTTCCAGTCGGCTCGTCCGCCAGCAGGATTGGAGGATTGTTGATCAGCGCCCGCGCAATGCATACCCGCTGCTGCTCGCCGCCCGAAAGCTCACTCGGCAGATGCTCGGAGCGATGACCCAGGCCCACGCGCTCCAGCGCCGCCCGGGCCTCCTTCTCATCGGTCATTGAGTGGAAATACTGCGCCAGCATCACGTTTTCCAGCGCCGAAAGATAAGGAATCAGGTGAAACTGCTGGAAGATAAAGCCGATCTTGTCCGCGCGAAACCGGTCCAGGTCCGTCGCCGACATCGTCGCCACGTCCACCCCGTCGATTCGTAGCTCGCCTTCGGTCGGTCGGTCGAGACATCCGATCAGGTTCACCAGCGTGCTCTTGCCTGAACCTGAAGGTCCCGTAATCGCAACCCATTCACCGGCCACAATCGAAAAAGAGGCGTGATCGAGTGCACGAACCGTACCTGCGTGCCCGGCATACTCCCGCGTCACTCTGCTCAGCGCAATCACCGCACAGTCGGGCCGCGTTTCCAGATTGATCGGATTCTCCATCACAGAACTCTTTTGTACCACTTCCATCACTCGCCCTTCAGCAGCGCCGCCGGTTCCAGCCTCCGCAGCACTCGCACAGGAAACAATGCCGCAAACGTCGCGATCAGCACATTCAGCAACAAAACCAGGGGAACCACGCCCAAACGCGGCAGCGTAGCCGTATGAAAGTTCAACTGGCTGATCGTCCACGCCGCCGCCGAGCCAATTACAAATCCCGCCGCTACGCCTCCCAGCGCCAGCACCAGCGCCTCCAGAAGAAACATCGCCATCAACGTCGACTGCGACCCGCCCAGGGCCTTCATCAGCGCAAAATCGCGCCTCCGCTCCAACACGCTGGCCGAAAGCGTCGCCAGCACACTTACCGCAACCGTCAGTGCAATCAGCAGAACCGCGCCGTACATCAGCGCATGCGTCTTGTCCACGATCCTGCTCTCGCCTTCCACAAGCTGACGCACGGGTTCGACCTTAACCCCCGGCATCGTCTGCCGCAGCCTCGCAATCGCTGCCTCCACCTGGGCTGCGCCTCCCGGAATCTGAACCTCGATCACGTTAGACTGCACTCCGGTCCACGTCGTGAATACGGCGATTGGCATGTAGATGCGGCTGTCTTCGTCCCCGCCCGTGTACAGCCTGCCTGCTCCGTGCAGCGTGATGGGGCGATCCGCAAAGGTGAGCTGGACATTCCGCTCATCACCGACAAACTCCGCTGCACGCTGCCCCAGCAACGCTGTGTTCGGATCAACGGACGAAGGCCACGCATCCACCTTCCACCACGAATTGAGCTTTCGCACCGCGGAAAAGTCCGTACCCGCCACAACGACTGGCGTTCCGCGATCCGTCGTCGCCACCGCATATCCGAACTCCGCAGCCTGTGCGTCCGCTCCTGCTGCTGTGCGAACCCGTTGCAGCGCATCGCCAGCAAGCCCCTTACCGCTGTCGCCAGCTGTGACAACGATATTTGCACCAAAGCTGCGAAACTCGCGATGCAGCTTGGAGTCGAGATCGGCGTACAGCGTAAGCAAAGCCGTCGCCACGGCCGCCGACACGGTCAGCGCAACTAAGGCTGAGAAGCTACGTGCCCGCCGATGCACCAGCGAGCGCCGCAGAATTGCGCTCATGCTCAGCCGGCTCATGCGTTCGCTCTCAAGATGGCGGAAGGATCGGTCGTCAACGCACGCCGTATGGCGGGCGTGCTGCCCGCAACCGCAACCACCAGCGCAAGAGTTACAACGACAGGGAAGAGCACAGGGATCAGCAACGAGCTGAGCGCAACCGGTCCATCCCCGGCAAAGATCCGCGCCCCCAGCCACCCCGCGAGGCCCGATCCAGCCAGATATCCCAGCCCTCCCGCGAAGACGGCAAGCAGCCCTGCCTCCGCGTAAAACAGCATTGCGACTGTAGACTTGCTCGCACCCAGCGAGCGCATCAGGCCGATCTCCGCCTGCCGTTCCAGAATCGCCGTCGCCATCGCCGCACTCACAGCGAAGCCCGCGGCCAGCAGGGCAGCCGCGCTGATCAGCCACATCAGCCCGCTGATGCGCTTCAGCACCGTGCCTTCGCTCTGCTCCACTCGCCGCACTTGCTCCGCGCGCGCGCCAGGGATCGCCTCACGAATCTGATACGCGATCGAGTTCGCATACGGCCTGCAATACCAGATCTCACGCTGCTTCGGTGAAAGGGAATCAGGGTCCTTCCGTGCGAAAGCGTCCTCAGGCTTGGTGCGCGCGCTTACCTCGACGCGGCGTACGGCGTCAGGCGTACCGGCAATCTGTTGGGCGGCATCCAACGGCAGCAACAGTTGATTCTCTGAGTTGTCTCCGGTCGAAACCACTCCCGTCAGATGCAGCGTCAGCGCCCGCGAAGCATCGCCAGGATGACCCTCCACCTGGATCACATCTCCAGCCTTGACGTTCAGGCGTCCCGCCAGGGCCGCTCCAATCGCAGCCTCAGCGCTCTCTGTGTTCGTCGCCTGCTCGCGGGGCCACGCCCCTTGAACCTTCCACCAGGGATGCAGCGCAACTGCCCCCGTCTTCAGCGCGGTGCCACCCTTGCTCAGCGCATGATCAAACCACAGGCCCGTTGCCGTCGCATCGACGTCGGTGCCGGTCCCTGTCTTGACCAGCACCTGCAGCGGAAGTTCAGGGCTCACGCCAGTAATATTGTTCGCCCAGAAGATTGCTCGCAGCTTCGCAAGGTCGCTCTCGTGCAGATAAGCTCCGCCCGAAACCGGCTTCACATCCACCCCGCCCACCTTCACCTCAAGTTGGTCGGCCGCTGGATACACCGTGATGTTCGCCCCATAAGCAGCCAGCTCCTTATGGATGCGGTCGCCGATGGTCGTCGCCAGCGCCAGCATCGCTGTTACCGCCGTCGTGCCCAGCAGAATCGCCAGTCCGGCCAGTGCCTTTCGCCGTCTCTGTCGCCGGAAGCTCTCCGTAAGAAGCCGAAGGAACATCGTTCTCCTCTAGCGCTCAAAGACCGGAACCAGTGTCTTCAGGTCCGCCGCCTGAATCACCACCTGTCCGCCCGCAACGCTGCTCTTAAGTGGAATGGGATTGCAGCCACCCTCTTGCCCCATCGAAGCTGCATTCAGCGGGGATGCACACATCTTGCACGTAATCCCCTGGCTTCCCATATAAAAGCCAACCGGGCCGCAGATCCGGCACGCATCACCCACCGACACGATATTTCCATCCGGCTTCTTGAACAGCAGGAACCGGATCTGCACGTTTCCACCCTTGCCGTCGTCTACGTTCACACCATACCGATGAAGCTGGTCGTCGTTGATGTCCGCCGCGGGAACCGTAACCTGGCTTCCCACCAGTGTGACGGCAGCAGTCGGGGAGAGGGTTGTCGAGCTCTTCGCGTAGATAAACTCGGCCGTCGACAGGAAGATGAAGACAAAACTCGTCACGACCACTGCGTTCATCCACATCTTCTCGCGGCGCTGGCTCCACTCGAAACGACGCTTGTCCGCCGCGGTCGCATTTGCCGCAAGCGCAACCGGCGCCCTCCGGCGATATTCCATCAGGATCATCAATCCCGCCAGCGCGAGCATCGTCACAAAAAAGAAAAGATCGTTGCGAACGATTGGCCCAATCAGGCGCATCTCGGCCTGGCTCGATGGCAGCACACCGTTCTCGCTCAGCTCATGCAGGCCGCTGACGATCAGCTGAAACGCGACGAAGTAAAGAATCACCGTTGTCACGCGGAAGAAGCGCTGAAGGTTGATCTTTACGCTTCCGCGAATAAATAGCACGCCAAAGACAACTGCGACCGCAATGCCAAGAAGCGTTCCCGTAAAGCTCAAAAGCTCAGTTGAATTCAGCGTGACTGCCGACAGAATCAGAACCGTCTCCACGCCCTCGCGAACCACCAGCAGAAAGACGAAAAAGAAGAGTCCGATCTTCGAGACGCCCGCGCTCTCCGTCGTGTACCGGGAGATCTTTTGTTCGATATCGCCCTTCATCGACCGTGCCGCTTTGTGCATGAACCAGATCATGCTGATCACAAAGAAGGCGGCGGCCAGCATCACCCAGCCCTCGAAGATATCGCTGTTGAGCTGGGTTCGCGCCAGCACCAGGGCTCCGCCGACGCTCGCGGCTATCGCCGCCCCCAGCGCCCAGAAGACCGTCCGTTTCAGCTCCGACCGGCCTATCTTGGTCAGGTAAGCGAAGACGATCCCGACGATCAGCGAAGCTTCCACTCCTTCGCGGAGGGTGATGATAAATGCCTGCAACATTTGGTGGTTCTCTCCCTCAAAAGGGCCCACCGCGAAGCATACGGATGCGAACCCTGACCATCTGCGTGAGCAGCATAATTGACTCGCTCAGCTCACCTTCCAGTCTAATGAGGACCAAATTGGTCGTCAATCATCTACGGGCTCTTTGAGTAAAAAAAGGGGTTAACGGTCGCCTATCTAACCGCAGCCTCACTGAGAGAGGCGCGGTCAAGCCTCCTTGAGCAGCTCAGTCTTGTATTTGGGAGCCAATTTCACCGCATTCTTCTTGAACTCCTCCTGGGCTTCAGCGTCCATCTTCGGCGGGGCATCCGTCCGTGAACCTACCCGCACCCCGACATCCTCAAAGAACCTCTCCTGTCCAGCAGGCGCACAGATGCAAAACAGCCGCGCCGCCTTCTCTGACGAATTATGAAACTGGTGGGGAGCGTTCGCCGGGATATGCACCGTCTCGCCCACACGAGCCACCACCTTCTCGCCGCGAAAGCTCACCTCAACCTCGCCCTCCACCACTGTGAACGTCTCCTCGAAGTCGTGCCTGTGCGGAGGCGGCCCACCGCCCGGGGGGACATGCATATCGATCAGACAGTAACGTCCCGCCGTATCCTCGCCTCGCAGCAGAATCGTATAGGTATCTCCCACCACGCCAATGTGTGGCGGCTCCTCGGCCTTCTTAGTCACCAGCTTCCGTCCGGCTTCGTCTGCTGGAATTGTCCTGTTCAACCGCTCAGCCATTCGCATCCTCCTTTGCACACTCCATTTGGACGCCCCCATGCGCAGCGGCGCCGTATGCCGTAACCCCGATAAAATAGATCTATGAGCAAGAAGCAGAAGACAAAGACCACCGGCTATACCGACGACCACGCGGCAGCCGGCCTCGATACCAAATTCCCCGAGATTGAAACCTGGCCCAATCAGTTCAAGGCCTACGAGATCCTTATCGACGACCCGGAATTCACCAGCGTCTGCCCCAAGACCGGCCTGCCCGACTTCGGACGCCTCACCATCCGCTACATGCCCCGTGAAAAGTGCATGGAACTGAAATCGCTCAAGGAATATCTCTTCACCTACCGCAACCTGGGCATCTTTCAGGAGAACATCGTCAACCAGGTCCTTGACGACGTCATCAAAGCCACCAACCCCATCTGGGCCAAGGTGGTCGGCGACTTCCGTCCCCGCGGCGGCATCTCCACCATCGTAGAAGTGTTCTACCCGCGTCCCAAAGACTCCAAAGGCCCGCGCGGCTAAATCGACCCATTGAATCTGCGTTGCAAATAAAGCAAACTATCTGGGCCGTCTTCATCGCATCGTCACTCCTTCCCTAAGGAGAGGTATGTTGATTGCCCGGATCGTTCCTGCTGCGCTGTCTTTCCTCCTACTCGCCTCCTCCGTCGTCGCCAACAGCCAGACCATCGGCTGGTCAACCGAGCCTTACACTGCGACCAAGACAGAGACCCTCGTTCAAAAGCTTGCCGACGGAACCACGATGACTCAGGTATCAAACCTCGTCGAAGCCCGCGATTCTCAGGGTCGAACCATGCAGAAGCGGCCGACCAAGACGTTCAAGGAAGGCGATGGCGTGACTTTGATTTCCATCATGGACCCAGTAGCCCACACCACGACACATTGGACGAGTAACGCAAAAAATGCCGTCCGGTTTCATATGTCTGTTCCGGTAGCCAAGGCTGCCGTGCCGGGCGGACATCTACCAAACAACGAAGTCATGACGCAGAATGGCTCCGCTTTCGCGGCTTTAAGCCTGACGACTGTGTCCCCAATCTTGGGCTCCACTCCGTCACCGCAGGGCACGCCCTCCGCCGCAAATTCCTCCCACCCGGCACAAACAATGGAGAAATTAGGCAGCAAAACCATGGCCGGCGTCTACGCCGAAGGAGTGCGGCTCACGATCACCTATCCCATCGGCTTCTTCGGAAATGACCGGCCCATCGTCGAGGTCCGCGAGACATGGACATCGCCTGACCTGAAGATCATCATGCTCAACTCCGATGACGATCCTCGTCAGGGACTGCGCACAACCGAGGTGACAAACATCGATCGTGTCGAACCTGATCCTTCCATCTTTCAGGTCCCCGATGGATACCAGGTCAAGGATACGTACCCCGGCGTGAATTAGGGATTCACCCCACATCTCTGATCCAGCAGCTCCTCCGCCGCTCCACCCTTGCTATCCTTATAGGCAGTCGTCAGCACGTAATACCTTCCCGGCTCTTTCGACTTCACCACCGCCACACTCTTGTCGGCCATCTTTCCCATGTCCGGAATCTGCCGCGCAATCTGAAACGGGCTCTGGCCATCCGTAAGGTCGTTCACCGTGGTTACGTTGTATGTATTGTTCGCGGGAGGCAGCTGAACCGTATGCGGCTTCGCGTTCTTCTCATGTCTATCGAGAATCTCCGCCACCTTCGCATCAATGCACGAGATATGAACATGCAGCTGGTCCTGCGTTCGCGCATGTGCCGAGTTGATCGCCATCCCAATCCTGTGATCTCCCCATCCCGGATACCTCTCCGACTGGTCCCACGCATTTGCCCATAGATTCAGGTAGGGAGTCTTGAAGATTCGCTTGTCGTCGATTCCCCTAACCTTCTCCGACGGAATCAGCAAGAAAGCTGCAGGCTTACTGGGAGCATTGTCCTTGATGATCACGTACTTGTTGACCGGGTCATACTCTCTGCAGTCCCGATCGCTCGCCAGATCTCGCGTGCAACACTGCATGAGCTTCAACAACACATCGCGCCCCTTGGGGAGTACGCACGCTGCTGGCTGTTTCGAAGTCTCCAGCTTTGCTGCTGTCTGAGCATGCAGGGAAAGAGGGGGTGTCGCCATCACGGCCAACAGGCAAACACGCCAGCTTGGAAGCTTCGTCACGTTCATTGTCAGAATTTAAAATCCCGTGCTTTTGAGTTTTGCTTCGACCAAACTCTTTCAGAAACCGTCCCGCTTGTCACCACAACTCTCACCGTAAACTGCCTTCATGTCTCTCCTTCGAAGCCCGTATCGCCGCACCAGGCAGATGCCCGGCAAGGCCGCGAAAAAGGATTCGCAACAGAAGAAGTTCTCTCTTGCCTCCGCTTCGCGCGATAGGCACGGGACATCGAGTCTCGCTATTCGCTGAACGGCATGCCAAAAAGCAAAAGCGCCGACTTTGGTGGTCGATGAACCTCACCCACCGCTTCGGTTGCCCTGTCCATCTTCTTCCACACCTCAAGTGCGGGTGCGTTCATATACAGCACACGTGCCCGCTCTACGCTCTGGCCCGGCTCTGCATAGATACTGATCCGATTGATCAACTGTGTCTGAGCCGAGTTCACCAGGTAAGGCCACATGCTCACCGAGGGCGAGTTCTCAGTCTCCTTCAACTGTTCCGTCGTCTGTTGCAGAATGCTGTAGTTTAGCGGCACCGGTCACTTCCTTTCAGTTCAGCCACTCGCTCCGCTCGGCCTGCGATGTGAAGATCTTGTCATCGCGCATCCAGTAAAAAAATCGCCAGCAGTTGGTGCATTGCAACGGAACAAGATTTATCAACCGCAGCATCCCATCCACAGATCGTGGCGGTGATCTCCGAAACTCAATCGAGGTACACACAGGGCACTCTGGCTTCGCCCACAGAATGCGCGATACCTTACCGGGCCAGTTCCGTTGAAATCGTTTGGTCGTCA
The DNA here is from genome assembly GCF_004217555.1 of Edaphobacter modestus. GTDB lineage: Bacteria > Acidobacteriota > Terriglobia > Terriglobales > Acidobacteriaceae > Edaphobacter > Edaphobacter modestus. Next base: position 1,367,323 of record NZ_SHKW01000001.1, on the reverse strand, counting down.
TCTAGTTCCTTTCGACGAACGGTCCATGGAGACAGCGATGCGCCGCGCTGGATGTGCCGGGCATGGAGCGTCACCCTGGCAACGCTGAAACCTCGATAACTGGCCACGCGAAGGGAATCGATCTCGGCGGCATTGAACGATGTCGAAAGCGCATCGAGTCCCGCCTTAACCACCTTCGCGGTCGCTGCCTCCGCCGTGCGTCCAAGAGAGACCCTCGAGAATGCCGCAGCGAGCCACATGCAGTGCCAGCCGTGCGATTCAATCCCGGTGCTCAAGTCCCAGCCCGAGATCGCTACGGAGTTCCAGGCTTGATCCACGTTGGTGAGTTCTAACGACATTCCCTCAGGCAGAGTGCATCGCTTGCGAAGAAAAACCGTCGGCGAACTCACAGCACATCAGCTTTTGAGGGAACGTCTGTCGGCGCCGGAAGTTCGATGCCGGGTTCAATCTTCACCGCGGGCAATGAGCTCTGATCCTTATCCGGAACAAGTGGATTCTCAACCGGATGAGAGACAAGGGGCGGCACAGTACGGGCAAGATGCTTCTTTACATCAGAATTTCTGAGAAAGCTCATGGGGGAACTCCAGAGTACGGTTGTGTGCTTGAAAGACACTCGTCTGGAGCGAAGCCTTGATGGCTGGAGGCGAGAAAGGCTGCTTCTGATAACGACTATACGCCTTATTCATGACGCCTGCCTTGCAAGACCCGGAACCACTGCGCACGTCAAACAATCTCATTCGCCCCACACCGTAAACTGTTTTCATGCATTCCCAACCCGAAAGCCCCAGAGTCGCCATCATCACCGGCGCCGCGCAAGGCATCGGCCGTAGCACCGCCGAACTCCTTGCTGAAGTTGGCTTCTCCGTCGCTCTCCTCGACCGTCAGTCCTGCGCCTCCGTCGCGCCCGCAGCCGATCGCGAAGAGCTCCTCGGCGACATCACCGACGAAGCCTTCGTCACCCATTGCGTAAACGTCGTCCGCCAGCGCTGGGGCCGCGCTGACGTCCTCGTCAACAACGCTGGCATCAGCTTCATCGCCCCCGCCCAGGCAGTCGAAGCCGATGCCTTCCGCCGCGTGCTCGAGGTCAACCTCGTCGCCCCATTCCTGCTTGCCAAAGGCTTCGGTAGCCTCATGCTCCAGCAGGGGCAGGGAAGCATCGTCAACATCGCCTCCATCGCCGGTCTCACCGGAATCGCCGACCGCAGCGCTTACAACGCCTCCAAGCACGGCCTCATCGGACTCACTCGCACCCTCGCCGCTGAGTGGGGTTCCCGCAATGTCCGCGCCAACGCCGTCTGCCCCGGCTGGGTCAAGACCGAGATGGATCACCTCGACCAGGCCAACTCCGCCTATACCGATGACGACATCATCGGGCGCGTCCCAATGGCCCGCTTCGCCACCCCCGACGACATAGCCCGCGCCGTCCTCTTTCTCGCAGATCCCGCTCAGAGCGGCTTCATCAACGGCCACACCCTCGCTGTCGATGGAGGTTGGACCGCCGATGGCTCCTGGCAATCTCTTCGCCTAGCCCACCGATGAGCACAACAGAGAGGCCAATTGCGGTGAGCCGCATCGCAGGCCTGCTTTAGATCGCAAAAAATTAGATCGCTCCGTTTATGGTTACAAATTCGGCCCACGGAACGCAGATGCTGCACGCACCGGGTTCCGCATTACCTTGGCCTCCTCGATCACGAAATGGTTGCGTAAGCCTCCGGGGCCGTCTATTTTGGCATACAGCATATGCTGAAATGGCTACTGATCTTTGTGCCGGTAACGATCGGGCTTGAATTCTTCAGGCCGGATGCCCATACCTATATCTTCATTGCAGCGTGCCTCTCCATCGTGCCGCTCGCAGGTATCCTCGGCCAGGCAACCGAGCAGGTGGCGCATCATGCGGGTGAGGGAATTGGTGGACTACTGAACGCAACGTTCGGCAATGCGGCTGAGCTGATTATTGCAATCGCAGCCCTCCAGAAGGGGCTTTACGACGTCGTCAAAGCTTCACTGACAGGCTCCATCATCGGCAATATCCTGTTGGTGTTTGGCGTGTCGGTGGTTGCCGGAGGTTTTCGTCACAAGACGCAGCGCTTCAACTCCACAGCAGCCAGTGCGCAAGCCGTTCTCCTGACACTCGCTGCAATCGGACTCATCGTCCCCGCAGCATTCCATCATCTTCAAGCGCCGAGCAGTGTTGTTCCCGAGAATGCCTTGGGGCTCGATATCGCAGTCGTCCTGCTTCTTGCGTACGCCGCCCACCTCGTTTTTTCTCTTTATACGCACAAGCGCCTCTTTCAGGGGAAATCCACGGAATCGAACGAAGAGAAGCATGCAGTGTGGAGTTTGGGAAAAGCGGTGCTCATACTGGCTACGGCTACAGCCTTTATCGCCTGGATCAGCGAGATTCTTGTCGGATCTGTGCAGCAGGCGGCAAAGGCCTTCGGCATGACCGAGATTTTTGTCGGGGTCATCGTCGTAGCCATCATCGGAAACGCAGCGGAGCACAGCACAGCCGTCCTCGCAGCGATGAAGGATCAAATGGATCTCTCCTTCGGCATCGCCGTCGGAAGCAGCCTGCAGATTGCACTGCTGGTTGCTCCGCTCCTTGTCATCCTGAGTCATTTCATCGGTCCCAGTCCGATGAACCTTGCCTTTTCCCCTGCTGAAGTGCTGGCAATCTTTCTCTCGGTCCTCATCACGGGCCAGGTCGCCGCTGACGGGGAGACAAACTGGCTTGAGGGCACGCAGCTTCTGGCCGTCTATGTAATTCTGGCCATCGTCTTCTACTTTCTTCCGGAGTCCGCGAGCTCTTACTGAACAACCGAAAGACGTCAGGGCTCGCTGGTCTCCGCGAAACCTGCCTCCAGCCCTATTGCAGGCTGTTACTTCCCATCGAGGGTAAACGCATACAGGGTATCGCCCGCACCCACGATAATGTTTTGTTGGTCATCCAGGGACCATGTCGAGGGGCCATTGCTCAGGTGACTGCCCAGCTTCTCCGACCACAGAATCTTTCCATTGGCGGGGTCAAAGGCAGCGAGACGGTCCGAATCCCCGGTAAAGAGCAAATCGCCCGCAGTCGTAAGAATGCCCCCGGACATCCCGCCACCTTCCGCTCCTTCGCCTTTTGGAATGTGCTTCCACTTGATATTGCCGTTGGTGACGTCAAGCGCAATCAGGGATGAATTTGGATCGAAGTGGCCTCCGGCTCCGCCTGCATAACCCTGGGGCTCCGGCGAAGTGTCATAGAGATAGGCTACCCCGTACCCTTCACTCGCATTGACGTAGAAAAGCTTTGTGCGAGGGCTATAGCTGGGCGGAGGCCAGTTCGTAGCTCCATTGATCGGGACATCAACCATCGATCCGTCTACCTTCGGCTCTTTGTCCGGGTCTGGAATCGGTTGGCCGCGTTCGTCGATTCCCTTGGACCAGTTCGCCGATTTCGTGAACGGCTTGGACACCAGGTACTTTCCGGTTATGCGGTCCAGAACGAAAAAGTATCCGCACCTTGCGGCCTGCGCCAGCAGCTTTCTGGGTTTGCCGTCAACTACCATGTCGAACAGCACGGGGGTCTCCACGTTATCCCAGTCGTGCGTATCGTGCGGCGATGCCTGGAAGTACCAGACAAGCTTGCCCGTGTCGGGATTCAGCGCAACGATTGAGTCAGTATAGAGATTCGCTCCCTTCCGTCCCTGTCCGGCAAACACCGGGTTTGTGTTGCCCGTTCCCCAGTAGATCAGGTTCAGATCGGGATCATACGTCCCCGGCAACCACGTCATACCGCCGCCATGGTCCATCGCCTGCTGGTTCGGCCAGGTCTCCGATCCAGGATCCCCCATCTTCAGGGGTTCGCTCCACCACCGCCACTGCATCTCACCCGTCTCTGGATCGCGCGCTTCCAGGAAGCCACGCACGTCCATCGCATCTCCGCCTACCCCGATCAACACGTGATTCTTCACGATCACGGCCGACATCGTCGTGAAATACTGCAACTTCTCATCGGCGACCTTCCTGCGCCACCTCTCCTTACCCGTCTCCGAGTCCAGCGAGATAAACCACCCATCTGGCGTCAGGAAGTAGATCCATCTCCCGTACATTCCCACGCCGCGCTGTCCCAGCAGGTGTCCACCATGATCCTCAAAATCAAACCGCCATCTCTCCCTTCCGGTCCGCGCATCCACAGCGAAAACATGGTCGGGAATCGTAAAGTAAAGAACGCCATTCACCATCAGAGGCGTGGATTTGATCACCGGATTGCCAATCCCCCGTAGCGGCGCGATCCCCGCAATCTTGTACGTCCACTTGGTTTTCAGGCTGCCGATATTCTTCTGGTTGATCTGAGAGATCTCACTGAAGCGCCGCCCCGAGTAGTCACCGTTATAAGTTGGCCACGAATCTGCCGGCTGATCGAACAGCTTGAGAGCGTTTGGGGCAAGACCCTGCGGTTCGGCAACCTTCTGCGCTGTAAGGGCAGGGGAGACAAACATTGCGATAGATGTGCCAAGGCACAGGGCGAGATGGAGGAGATAGGGCCGGTTCATTTTAACGTCAGAAGATATCGCGTAAGGTGATGGAGATCATCATCCGAATACCTCGGCAGTAACGCGCGGTGTCCCGCAAGTTTATCCGGTATCTCTACCTTGACCGAATCCGTCGGCCAGGTGAGGCTGGATCCTTCGGCAGTCCGCAGCGTCGTCTCGAAATCATCATAGTGAACGAGGGTGCCACTCTGCTTCACTCCATCTGCAGTAATGACGGTGGCTTGTCGAGGCCCGGGGTTCGCGGGCCACGCCATGCGCGCCAGCATCGCCGCTGGCTGGGGATACTTCGCCCCGATCTTCGCCAGATCGCCCGTTACCGAGTGGCAGGCCGCGCAGTTCTCCGCAAAGAGCGTCTTGCCTTTGACTGCATCTCCGCTCGTCATGGTGTCGCTGTGTTTATAAAGTCCGCGGTTGGCGGCTAGCTCCACCTGCTCATGGAGATACTCCGCAATGTCGTACTGCTGGGAATCGCTGAGATTCGGAAACGCCGGCATGCCTCCCTGGGGTCGCCCATTTCGGATCACCTGCCCAATCCCCTCGCCCTTTTCGTCGTGCAGCACAAACACCGAACGGACGAGGTTAGGCGCCTGCGCCCCGCGAGCATCCGCACCATGACACGTCGCACAATTTTCTTTGTAGAGGGGCTCCCCGCGTTTGGCGGCCTCCGCATCTGGAACCCGGCCCAAGCCGAGAAAATCATGAGAATTGCGCGTGGGGGACTTCCGTGGAGGAGTCTGGAGATTCGGTTCCTGGGGTTGTGCCATGACCGGACCAGGAAGGACACCAACGATTGCCATCGAAAGGCAAAGGAGGCTCGCTGCTGACAGGACTGCGAGTGTTCTCCACATCAATGCGAAACGAGCCCCTTTCCTGCCATGGTCCGAGATAGGCCGTTTTCAACCGGCGTCCGTCTGAACGTCATTACAACCTCGCCCAGGAAGCGCTCCCTTCACGAAGTCGAGCAACAACCAGATTGCGAAAAAATAGTGGACCAAGTATACCCATATCCAGGCACCTCTTGCTCCCTGAAGCATTCGAAGACCTGTTGCTTCTGCAACCCATCCATGACGCATCCTCAGTAATTTACGTGCTTCAAGAAGAATTCTGCCAGACATGCAAAAAATCCCTGCCCCACTGGGAATCGCGCTGACAGCAGGGGAGGGATTTCTTTTGTGGTTCCGGACTACTTAGGCCGCTCGTGCCATACGACGGCGTACCATGCCTGCCATGGCCAGCACGCCGCTTCCCATCAACGCAAGGCTTGAAGGCTCGGGAATCGCCGACGGTGTTGCAATGGCCGAGGCCGAGAACGTCGTCGAAGTCTGTCCGCCAACTAACTGAGAGGTAAAGGTAAAGCTGCCTGGACTGGATTCATAGGCGACTACGCCGTTCGCCGTGAAGAAACCGTTGCCGGTTACATCGAGGCAGTTCCCCACCGTGCATCCAGGTATATTCGAGACGTACATCGCATTGTAGTCAGTCATATAGAAAGCAAAGGTTTCGCCATTCTGCGAGGTCGTAAACAGCTGGACCGGTGAAATGGCAGGAGGAACCGTATTCGGCCCCTGATTGTAGGGCAGAACACCGGCGAGGAAGTTGATTGGATTGCCATCGGTTAGATACAAGGCAAAGGTTCCAGTAAGTGCTCCTGGTCCACCCGCAACTTCTCCACTGAAAAATTGGACCGTGTTGGAGGTGAAGGTGTCGGTGCCAAAGGCAGAGAGTGTACCGGTAATTGGGTCGGCATGAACAGCGATGGGAGCAGCAAAAACTGCTGCCAGCGCAAGGATAGAGAGCGATCTAAGCATTGAGAACCTCCATGAAAGTGCGAAATGCGGCGTCCACCGACCGCACCTTCATTGCTGCACGCATATAGCCACAGCCCGTTCTCATTCCTAAACTAAGCGGCATTCATACTTCTGGGGGTTAGCGCCCGCAACCTATGGTACGCCCCCTGCTGAGCAGGCTCCATGTGCAAACCAATGCACTCTTAGAAGTCCCATTATGGGAATTGTTTTCCCTTCTACCACTGCAGGAGGAGAAGCTCGGAGCAGAAGGCTGGACCCATGGCGCCGATCATGCTATAGCACCCAGGGCTGCCAGGTCGATTCAGCAGATAATCCTGCATGACCGTGAGGACCGAAGCGGACGAGAGGTTTCCCCGTTGCCGCAGGCTGTTCCAGGAAGCAGAGAGTGCTCCGGGAGGGAGGCTCAGGCTGCTTTCCATTGCTTTCAGGACTTTTGGTCCGCCACTGTGGAAGATGAAGCTGCAGATCTGCCCGATCTGAAGGTCGTTCTCGCCTAGAAAGTCCTCCACTGTCTGCCGAAGCTCTGTCGTGACCAGTTCGGGAACCTCTGCCGAGAGAACGATGTTGAAACCATTGTGGTTAATGTTCCATCCCATAAGGTGCTCCGTATTGGGATAAAATGTCGACCGGGTCGCCAGAACCCGCGGGCACGGATCCTCGACACTGGTTGGCTTCTCCGCCAGTTGAGTCTCCTCTCCCGCCAGCACCACAGCAGCGGCGCCATCTCCAAACAGGCCGCACGCAACTAGGTTTGCCATCGAGCAATCCTGCTCCTGCCAGGTAAGAGAGCACAGCTCTACCGAGAGCAATAGAGCATATTGCTTGGGAAATGCGCGGACATAATCCGCGGCCCGGGAGATCCCGGCCGCACCGGCTACGCAGCCGAGACCGAAGATCGGTGTCCTTTTAATAGTGTTCGGAAAGCCCATCAGGTTCACCAGCCGGGCATCTATGCTCGGGCAGGCGATGCCTGTCACGGAAGTAAAGAAGATTGCGGAGATATCCGAAGGCTCCAGTCCGGCTTGATCGAGGGCCTTCCGAACGGCTTGCTGGCCTAGCTCGAGAGCTCCCTTGATCCATGCGTCATTGGTTGGCCCAAACCCGGAAAGCGTACCCAGCGTATCTAGGGGGAACATGATGTGGCGGTAGTCCACTCCGCAATTGGAGTGGAGACGGTCCATGATGCCTGGAATCTCCAGTTTGTCTTGCATCCGCGATTTGAGGGCTTCAGTAATGACAGTCTGGGGATAGCGATGGGGAGGAAAGGCGGTGCCTACAGATGCGATGCGCATAGGTTCAAAAACCTCGTCGGAAGGTTGGGGAGTACAGCGCTGACGCTTAATCAGCTAATTTGGCAGGAATTTCGCAAACCTGTGCCGAGAGGCTGGTGGGAGGGGTACTGCAATCCAGCACACAGGTGGAAGCCGATGAGGCGACAATTACAGTATAAAACACTTAAAGGTTGCCTGGGTTCAGTAGTTTTTACCCTGCAACTCCTCACAAACAAATGACCTTCAGGCCCAGAAAGACTCATAGCACCGTTTCAGAGATTCTCTGAGGACGTGAAGGTGAGACCATCCTATCTCCCCTTCCGAGCCGGCACCATAACCACTTTTTGGATACTCGAATTTATATACAGCAGGGTTGCTCACAAAATGATGAAATATGTTGCACGCCATCTCATCATCTAGGTCCCGGTCGGCGGATCTGTCGAAAAATAATCGTTTCCGTCTTCACAAATCCGAGCCTCTCATACAGACTGATAGCCCGTTCATTCGCCGCTGCCACATGCAGGAAACTTCGTAGCGCGCGCACAGAATGGACCCGCAGTATATGCCGTATGAGGACCGCTGCATAGCCCTTGCCTGTATACGAAGGATGTGTGCATACCGCACTGATCTCACGAAAACCAGGCAGTGCTACCCGTTCCCCGGCCATCGCAACCAGCTTTCCGTCTCTTCGAATTCCCCAGTAGGACCCCAATACATGAGTCTTCTTCCGGAAAAACCCGGGGAAAGCCACGTCCGTCAATCCCACCATGTCGGAAGCATGCTCTGAGGCCAATAATTCTATGGGAGGCGCCGAAGCCTCACCCGGCTCCATGACATCGGAAGAAAAGCTCATCTGGTATCCGGCAATCTCGCGTACTTGTTCCAGTCCCGGTATCAATTCCAGTTTGTCCCCGGCAACGTAGATGGCCTCGCCCGGCTCAAGCAGATCTCGCAGGGCCCGCATCGCCTCTTCACCCGTATCAGCAACGCCGGCGAACGGAATCACATCAGCTGGATACCGTCGCGCTAGGCCTTCGCCGACCGCAATTGCGGCATGCTCCGTCGTCAATGCCTGCCAGAATGGATTGGGAAACATGAGACTCAGACTATCCCCCGAGCTTTGTGAGATAGTCCACAATCTCGGGACTAGTCCAAACCTGGGGTCCAATAAACTTTCTCCGCAGCACTCCCTTTTGATCGATGACATAGGTTTCGGGATAGCGAAAGCTGCCGTATAGCGCGTTGACTCGCTGCTCGCCGTCGCGGATTGTGGTCAGATCGACGTGGTGTTCGGCCAGAAACCGCTTATACGCTCCATCGTCTTCATCGGTGCTGATTGCAATCACGGCAACCTGGGGCATCTTGCGCTGCAGTTCGATCAGGGTAGGCAGTTCCTCAACGCAGGGAGCGCACCAGCTTGCCCAGAAGTTCAGGACAACCACCTTGCCGCGGAGCTTCGAGAGATCGATCGATTGGGATCCATCGCTGATAGAAAACGACGGTGCCACGGTTGCCAATTGCCTAGGGTGTTGGCCCCGGTCGCAGCCCGCCGTCAATAGCAACAACACAAGACTCGTTAGCGCTTTCCGCACGACACACTCCACCTTCCTATAATACGAAGTCGTGACCGTGGATGTAGACCAACCCAGCGCGACCTGCGATCTCGAGCTCTCTGTTATCATTCCGGCGCGCAATGAAGAGATCTCCCTTCCTGGCTGCCTGGCTTCGTTGGTCCGGCAGTCGGAGCCCGGATTCGAGCTTGGCCGCCAGTGGGAACTGATCGTTGTCAATGACGATTCGGACGATGCGACGGCCTCCATCGTCCGTGCGCTCGCGGCCCTGCACGCGGGGGTGACCCTCATGGAGGCTCCTCCACTGGATCTGAGCGAATCCACGCCTTTTACAGGCAAGAACAATGCCTGCTGGGCCGGGGCCAAGGTGGCTCGCGGCCAGTGGCTGCTGTTTACCGATGCCGACACGATTCACGAGCCTGACGATCTTTCGCGTTCGCTTCGCGAGGCCGAACGGCACCACGTGGCCCTCCTTTCGTACTCGCCTCGCCAGGTTGTCACTGGCTTCTGGCAGCGAGTGGTGATGCCGCTGGTATTCTCCGAACTAGCCAGTGTCTATCGCATGGCAGAGGTGAACGATCCCGGTAGCAGCCTTGCGGCGGCCAACGGACAGTTCCTGTTGATCGACCGGGACGCCTACTTTGCGGTTGGCGGGCATCGCGCCGTCGCCTCCGATGTTCTTGAAGACGTGGCGCTCGCACGCACCGTTAAGCAGAGCCAGAGGCCGATCCGCTTCCGCTATGCCCCCGATGCGCTCTCAACGCACATGTATCGCACTACGGCAGCAATGATCGAAGGCTGGACAAAGAACCTGGCGGTCCTGTTTCCCCGTCCGATCTATCTGGCTGCCTGGCGCGTTCTCGATTTCGCTCTGTACTTCTGCCTTCCCCTCCTTGCTTTTGGCATTCCCTGGCTGGTGAACTGGCAGCGTTGGGCGCTTATGCTGCTTTGGGGGAGGACGTTGTGGCGCTTTTACGCCCGCGTGGCCCGCTCGAATTTTCCTGCCGTCGATGTCACGCTTTCAATCCTCGGCATACCGCTGTTTGTCTTTCTGCTGGTTCGCAGCACCCTGCATCATCGCATGCGGCGCACGGTCGTCTGGAAGGGTCGCAGCTATCGCACCAGCTGACTCATAGGCCTGCGTAGAGAGCTACACTAGAAGAGAGGCATGATGATCTTTCTTACACGCAAAGCCGAGTTCTCCTCCGCGCACTTTTACTGGGTCGAGGACTGGACCGAGGAGGAGAACAAGAGAGTCTTCGGTAAGTGCGCCAACCGCAACGGTCATGGACACAATTACACGGTCGAAGTGACGGTAAAAGGGGAGATCGATCCCGTCTCCGGCTTTGTCGTCGACCTGAAGCAACTGAAGGATATTCTCGACCGCGAGGTGATCAGCATCTACGATCATCGCCATCTGAATCTCGAGGTGCCCGAGTTCCGGTCAAGTATCCCGACGACGGAGAACATCGCCATTGCCATCTGGCAACGGCTCGAGGACAAAATTCCCAATGCGAAGCTGCATCGGGTGCGCGTCTATGAGATGCCGGATCTCTTCGCCGACTTTTACGGTGAGCAGGCATGAAGGCTTATCTCTCACGCCGCTATCACTTCAGCGCTTCGCACCGGCTGCACTCAGAGGCGTTCGACGAGGGGCAGAACCAGCAAGTCTTCGGCAAGTGCAACAATCCGCACGGCCACGGCCACAACTATACGGTCGAGGTTACCTTCAGCGGCAGGGTGAATCCCGTAACCGGGATGGTCTGCGATCTGGGTGCGCTCGATGCCTTTGCGCGGGAAAACCTAATCGACAGGTTTGACCACACCAATCTAAACCTGCTCCATTGTTTTGAGAATCGGGTATCCACGACGGAGAATCTATCGGTAGAGGTCTATCGCATCTTCGCAGGCTTCTCCGCCGCTCATCTTGAGCGTGTCCATATCGAAGAGACCAGCAACAACTCCTTCGATTATGCCGGGGACGCGATGCCCGCTGAAGGAACTCACTAAGAAAGGCCCATACCCATGGCCCGTACGAACAACGTTTTGGAAACGACCTCGCTCTCAGAGTTCTCGACCCAGGACCTCTACCGGGAGATTCTCACCAGGATCGGCGAAGACCCTAACCGCGACGGTCTTCTTCGCACGCCCGAGCGGATGGAGAAGGCAATGGCCTTCCTTACGCGTGGCTACAAGATGGACATCACGGAGGTGCTGCACGCTGCGCTGTTCGATGTCGACTACGACGAAATGGTCATCGTGAAAGACGTCGAGTTCTTCTCCATGTGCGAGCACCATCTGCTTCCATTCTTCGGCAAGGCGCACGTCGCCTATGTCCCCAACGGAAAGGTGATCGGCCTCAGCAAGATTCCGCGGCTCGTCGATGTCTTCGCGCGCCGCCTGCAGGTGCAGGAGCGTTTGACCCGGCAGATCGGCGAAGCCATTACCGACGCGATTGACCCCCAGGGGGTCGCCGTGATCCTCGAAGCACAGCACCTCTGCATGATGATGCGCGGCGTGGAAAAGCAGCACTCGCTCACCGTCACCTCCGCTATGCTGGGCGTCTTCAAGACTCAGCTACAGACGCGTAACGAATTTCTTTCCCTCGTCCGGAGAAACGGCGGCAGCTTTTAGAGTTGCAGTCTGTCCTATCTGTGTATCGCCGGCTCGGTTCGTCAGGCATCGAGATTTGGATCGATGGGGGTTGGGGTGTCGATGCTCTACTGGGACACCAGACGCGTGTTCATCCGACCTGGATCTGGAGTGCCTCCCTTTTAGCGGACATAACCCGTACTTCGACGGCGACGAACTGCCCGGATTGTGATGCTGAGGTATTCTCCTTGAGTGGTGCGGCGATTTGCCAACCCCGGTACACCCTCGCTCCGACCGAGGTTACCTGCATAGACTCCGGTCGACAGGTTGTCCAGGGCTGCTGAATAATCTCATTGGTCGAATCGCTTTTTCTGAGACGATGAGGAATGGCTCTGCTTTTGTGAGGTTGGGCTTTGCTGAGGACTCGATAAATGAATCCCACAGGTAAAAAGATTGTTGGACTCATAGCCGTTCTGGTCGCCATCATTGTTGCATGGCACTTCGCTCATCGGCCGAAGAACCTGCTCGTTACCACGAACCGCAGTGGAGATCAGCCATCAACGCAGAATGTGGGCGACTTCGATCAATTTCAGCAGGACCTGGCTAATCGGGTGCTCAAGCAATTTGGTGGCGGCAGCGACTTCAGCGTTATCGTGGCGACAACCGCGTATCCGTTGGGCACCTTGCTCCGCGCGACCGGTTCGGTCCCTGCGGATCTGGAGGATTGCGTTCCCGCCCCTCTTCCTAAGCCCTTCGCGGCGCAGCATCTGTTTCCTTCCTATACGATGTCTAGCGATACCGCTCTCGCGGCAAACCTTGGATCCGGCGCACTTCAGGGACTCGATAGCGCGGGCGTGAACCTCAAGCAGTCGCAAAACATCCAATACACGATCGCGGACGCGCAGATTCAGATCATGGACGACAAGTCTGTGGAACACGTCACCGCCCAGGGCGATTGCGGGAAGTTCATCTCCAGCCACCCCGGGATGCGACTGATCCGCGGCACCGTGCTCGGAAAGATGACCTTCACTGTGAAGGTAGATAATCCCGCTACAGTGAAAGCCCAGCTGGCAAAGATCGGCGGATTCAGCATCAACGACAGTCCAGGTTCGTCGACGCTGAGTATCGCTGACAACGAGAGCCAGCCAATCGTACTGCTGCTTTCAGAATTCGGAACCAGCCAGAATGCCTCTGTGTCTCCCACGACGCCGAAACCCGTCGAAGCTGCTGTTCCCAACCGGTCTCCAGCGTCTGTCAATGTCAGAGCGCATATGTACGTTCAGGAGGATGCAACGGACACTCCCGAAGCCGGTACGAAGGTCGTACAACTGCTTCGTAAAGGATGGCCCACAGCGAACGTAGAGTCTCAGGTACAGAAGATTCCGACCCAGAAGATGCCAGATGTAGCTCAGGTCAGATATTTCAATGCCTCGGATGAGGTGTTTGCGAATCGATGCGTTGAGATATTGAAGCAGGCGTATCCGAACGCCCGCGCCGTTAGGATCGGCTTGCCCTCCCCGAAGGGCCAACTCGAGATCTGGCTGCCGAGGAAACGTTAATCCGACTCTGCATCCTGCTCTAGTGCAGGATGCCAGAAATTTCTGCTTATCGTCCTCTCGCACGGAACCTCCAGCCTCGCCTACTCATGGGCTGGCTCGGATGGTTTCTCGCCTCACACGGATACATCGTCGCCGGCGTCAACCACCACGGAACACCGCCGCCGAGTCCAGATGCTCCCCCAGGGGTTCATCCTCGAATGGGAGCGCCCCCCGCGACATCTTCGCGCTCATCGACAAGATACTCGCCGACTCCAAGTTCGGCCCCCGCATCGACCCCACACGCATCGCCGCCGCCCACCGCCAAGCTCACCCCGAAGACATCAACTGCAATCTTCCCCCGACCTTCCGGCAGTGGATCGACCGCTTCAATAAGATCAAGGACACCAATTCCGTCATTCAGGGCTCCCTGCGCCACCAGCACGACTGGCACCGTGCCCCCCGCGTGAAGGCCGTCTTTGCTATGGCTCCCGCCGTTGGCTTCGCCTTCACCGAGGCAAGCCTGCGATCCATCCAAATCCCCGTCTACATCATTGTCGGCGCCGACGACACCATCGTCGATCCCAAAACCAACGCCGAGCGTTACGCCAAACTCATCTCTGGAGCACAGCTGAAGATCTTTCTCGGCAGAGCCAACCACTACATCTTCGGAACCCTCTGCAACCCCCTCAGGCGAGAAGGTGCTCGACTCCTGCAAGCCCGACCCCGGCATCAATCGCGCGCAAATCCACATCGACACCGAAAGGATTGCTCTCGACTTCATCCAGAAGAGTCTGAAGTTGAAATAGAACCGTTCCCGGATCTGTAATGTATCGATCTCAACCATACGTCGATATCGAAAAAGACCGCGCCGGAATATGCCGCTCCAAATCGTGCCTGCGCGTATCGACCACCGGAACCATGCCCAGTGGAGGAAGCATCACATCCAGCACGACCGACTTCTTTATAGAACCAGCTTACTTCCCATCACCTCTTCATGCAGAGCAACACAACACTCAGCGCTACACCGTGGCAATCCCCAGCGTCGAACTCACCTTCGCCACCGCGGCCTTTTCTTCCTCAGAGACCAGCGTCCCGCCAAACCCAAGGAAACCGCCCTCTTTGGTCGCCTCGGCCGTCGCCTGCGCCACACTCGCCAGCCATTGCTTGATTTCGGTGGTCTCCTCCGGAGTAGCCTTCTTTCCCAGCAGCTCCGAGGTCCGACGCAGAATCTCCGTCGCCGCGTTCTGCACTGCCATGGGCGAAGCTCCCGCAGGCGCGTTCGGAATCGACACCGACGTCTTCATATCCTCCGCCAGCGCTTTCAGCAGCGGAGTCTGCGCCGTCCCCGCCGCACCCAAAATCATCCTTCCCGTTGCCGCCGACTCCTGCACCAGCCCAATCGGCCCGCTCGGGCTCGCCGCCACCACCAAAATTCCCGCCATCATTGGCGAAGAACGCAACAGGTCCCACTCATCTGCGCTGAAGTCTGCCTTTGTGCTCACCGAAAACTCCTTCACCCCGCACAAGGCGTTCACGGCCAGCGGGGAGCCATTGGATTCGTCAGCAGGAAGATAGAAGATATGGCCCGCCGCTATCGCCGACGCCCTTGAGGCTACCCAGCCTCTCCTCCCCTGTCAATTTCGCAGGCTGGAAATTCACACAACGGAAACACCCGCTCACACTTCCTGCCAGAGAGCAGACCCCGCCGACTTTTACCTCAACCAAGAAGCCTCCATCCTGCGCCGCCGCAGCATCTCTGCCACTCCGGCGGGAAGATGCTGCCAGCTCCCATGTCGCAGGTCAACAATGCGGGTTATCAAATGTCGCACGAGAAGATGATTAAGCCATTCAGTGGCCTGATACGGCAAGAGATGCTGGCCGCGGTTCAAAGCGCAACGGAGTCGGGTGAGAGTCAAAGTGCTGATCCCAAATAAATGATTGTATGGGCGCGCCTCAATTAGTGAACTGTAATCAAATCAACGGTCTCCTCTTTCACCAGAACTATTCAAAGCACTAGCACGCGAAGGCGTCGATGTGACAGCGCCAGAACGAACGCAGGCGAAGCTGGATGAGTTGTTCGCCAATAGCGCGTTGAAAGTGCGGACGGTCGTCGCGGACGTAGCACAAAGATCGGCGTCGATACGTTGATTGGGCCTGTGCCCGAGATCGACATCCTTATCAACAACCTAGGCATCTACGAACAATGCTTGTGGCGACTGTCAGCCGGCTCGTCGATCAGGCTCGTTGAGCAGAGCGCCTGTGCGGGGGTATCCTCTCTTTCTTCGGATGGCATCCCATCGTTATGAATGATAGCGAGGAGCCTCGGACAGCGGCCAGGGTCCGTAACTTTTCATAACCAAGGACGAGCGCAAGCTAAATAACCTCAGGCCCGAGCAGAAGGAGAATCTCATGAACAGCGAACCTACAATACTCGCCATCGCTTCCAACGCTGACTCGATCACCCTCAAGGATGGCAGGAAAGAACACGCGGGCTACTATCTCAACGAACTCGTTATACCCGTACAGGCAGCGCTTGATGCCGGCTATCAAATGGTTCTGGCTACGCCTAATGGCACCAAGCCGATCATGGATCCTCAATCGGCTACAGCAGCTCATTTCGGCGGCAGTGAAGAGGCCCTCCGAAAGGCACTTGACTTCATTAACACCCACCCCGCGATGCAGAACCCGCGCTCATTCCGTTCATTGATTGAGGAAGGTCTCGATAGATACATCGGGTTCTACGCCCCAGGGGGACACCCACCGATGGTTGACCTGATCCAGGACCCGGACCTTGGTGAGATACTTCGTCATGCCCATTCCACGGCGAAGACGACGGCGCTTCTCTGTCATGGACCGATTGCCATAGCGGCGGCGATGCCGAAGGCGAAGGAATTCCGCGCCGCACTTGTAGCAGGCAAGCCGGAAGAGGCAAAGAGGCTTGCTGAGGGTTGGCAATATGCCGGTTACCGCATGACGATCTTTTCGAACGACGAGGAGCACTATGCGGAAGAACACTACATGGGTGGCGGTAAAATTCCGTTCTACGTCAACGACGCTCTGAAGATCGCCGGCGGCGACGTCTCCATCTCCGACAAAGGTATCTTCAAGCCGTTTGTGATCGAAGATCGCGAACTCATCACCGGCCAGAACCCGCCTTCCGACCACGAAATGGCTAAGCGTTTTGTGAAGGCCCTTGATCGTGCTACCGCCAAGGCTGCGTAGGACAGAATTGGACGTCCCAGGTTGCCTGCCCACGCAGGTACTCCAGCAGCTACGCCGATATGCTCGGCACGTTCTTCACTGGTCGCTAAAGGTCGGACAAAGAGTACATCGGTAAAAGACATAGCCGTACTTGAAACTACCTCGTTCCCTAAAGGCGACTTCCTGAGATCTCGTCTCAGGCAACTCCGCCGAATCGAATCGTATCCGCTTCCGCATACAGAATTCGTAACGATCCACTCAAATTGTGGCGAATATCTACGACATCCCCGTCCAGCCCTTCACCGGCGAACCCGCCACGCTCGGCGACTACCGCAGCAAAGTTCTCCTTATCGTTAGCGTAGCCTCTCAATGCGGACTCGCTCCCCAGTACAAGGTGCTCGAAGAGGTATAGAGTCGCTTCAAGGACAAAGGCCTCGTCGTCTGCGGCTTTCCTGTCAGCGACTTCAAAACGTGAAGCGTCACTTCTCTCAGCTTGAACGATAACGAAAAAGAAGTGAGAGCATAAAGGAGGAATAAAGATTACGAGAAGAAGAAGGACGAAGCCCTTGAGCCTCGCCCTTCTCTGTTTTGACCTAGCGAGCTACGGCGGAAGAACGCTGCGGACAGTTCACGCTAGGCCTCGCGAAAGCGATAGCCGTGCCGGGAGCCGGGTAACCACGAATAGCCGATAGCGCTTGCAGAGTTTGTTGCTGGTCGGCTTACATCAGATTCAGCATCACTGCTTTTGGATTTGAGTGTTCGTCAAGTTCAGCGTTTGCTGAACTGTTACAAAGATGGCGGCGGAGCTGCGCTCATCCATCGTGCGCGCGGTAAGCGATCGAACTATCAGCTCAACCCTGGATTGCAGACATATGCCATAGAGTTGTCCGACAAAACTATCGCGACATCGGACGGACATTGGCTCCTGAAGCTTTCAGGAGCGTCATGAGATTTAGATCTCCCGAGAAACGCTTCGGCGCGCTGATTTCTACCAGCTATACGTATAGCCAATGCTTGAGGTTGTGTACCAAGGCACGGTAACTACCTTATTATAAGTCTCTTGAATCCAGATGGAGTTGCTGTTGTTGAAGTGCACGATGGCACCAAGGGATGCGCTGCTGGCGAGCCTATTTTGCACGTGGGCGTTGCCCGTGTAGCTCGTCAGGCCACTCTGAATCCAGGTGTAGCCGGTGACGAGTTTGGTGCCTGGCAGCGCGAAGTTCTTCATGATGCCAGCACTTTCGGTATGTTCGCCAAAATTGGTATGGAAAAAGCCGTGGGTGCCGGCGTTCTCGTACGTGTATGCAATGGTCAGTTCGTCTCCGAGTGGGTTCTTCTTCAAGAAGGCAAAGGTGTGTCCGATGCCGAGGTTGTAATTTGCCCTGGGAAGAAGCCCAGGATGATTAAAGTCTGATCCAAACATATGGTCAGTTCGTCTCCGAGTGGGTTCTTCTTCAAGAAGGCAAAGGTGTGTCCGATGCCGAGGTTGTAATTTGCCCTGGGAAGAAGCCCAGGACGATTAAAGTCTGATCCAAACATCACGAACAAATCAGTGCTCGTTCCCCCGGATGCCTGGGTGGGTGCACCTTGAGGTTTGGCGTCGTTGACTGTCCCCTGAGCATATATTCGGATAGTTGCACACCCTACACCGATCACGCCCAGGCACAGGCAAGAAGATGCGCCTTCTTCGTAAATTCAACACTCCTATAGGTTATATGGATCGGAGCAAAGAAAGCATAAAGCCCTTCAGAAGGGCCCTGGGTGAGCGGTGAAAATGTCAAAATTCACGCATGATAAGAATGATGCCCGGAGGACTAAAAAGTGATGGATGCGCGACTGGTGGAAAGGATCGAACAAGCCCGGCGCGAGCTGCGCATTGCAGAAGGTGCCGCAAGCGATGACCAATAGCGAAAAGATCGGCTACAAGAAATGACCGAAGACGGTCTATGGGCTGCCGGAAGAGTCGATGAACCCATCGACGGAGACAACAGCCGTGGAAATGTAAGACTGAAGAAACCACAGCGCATTCCAACATAACAACAGGACTCCAAGTTCTTCCAGTCGCGTTGCTAAGCAATCAGGTGGTACAAGTCTTATAGGCTGCCTCACCTGAGGCGCACAAACGGTAGCCTATCCATGATTCGGTGACGATATAACGGCGATGGTCTGAACATCCAATCTTCTTGCGAAGCTGAGCAATGTAGGCTCGAATGTGTCCGCGCCGGTCATCATCGATTCCCCAGACATCCTGAAAAATGACTCGGTGGGTAAGAATCTGTCCGGCGTGTTCAACGAGACAGCGCAACAGATCAAACTGTAATGGTGAGAGATGAATTACCTGACCACGAACAGTGACGCGATGCATAGAGATATCAATTTGAAAGTCACCCGCAATGAGAGTTCGTTGCGCTTCCGCTCCTTTGACCGGATGACGCCGAAGCTGAACCTGCACCCGGGCATGAAACTCCCGCATGCTAATTGGCTTGATAACATAATCATCGGCACCAGCATTCAATGCCTCGACCTTAATGTTCTCGTCTGTGGGAGCTGAGAGAACAATAATCGGGACGTCAGAGATCTCGCGGAGTTGGCGACAAAACTCAACACCGCTCATCTTCGACATGAATACATCTGCGATCACAAGGTTCGGATGCCAATTTCGGGCGACGGTCATACCTTCCACCCCGTTTGCCGCAACATGCATGAGGTATCCCTGAGATGAAAGATCCGTTTGAAGAATTTTTGTAGTTCGAGGTTCGTCATCTACGATCAGTATCTTAACCATGGAGTGCCTATCACCTCGACTCATTGCCGCTCCTGTCGCGCAACGATGCGGTTGTACATTCCGTCACGGCGATGACTCCGCCTAGTTTCTCGTATACGTTCGCCTGTTTGAAACAAAACCACTCACGCGGTTCTGCGTTTTGCTCAGGTGCGACGATAGTCTCGAAGTTACCGGTCATCACTACGCGTTGGCACCTTACTTCCGTGGAAGGATCTCCGTTATCGACTGACCAATACAAAAGAGTTTCGGCATAGGCGTTGAAATAGATCCTGCATACACCTGTCCATAGCAAACTCATCTTTACCTCAAATTAGGACTACACTCGTTCTGATCGAAACTTCTAAAGTCCGGAACTGGGCAGACGTGGGGCTGGACCGAAGTCGAATTTCAACCCGGTCCAACCGACGCTAGCTGGCTTTGCCTCCACTCGATCTAGAATTCAAGTCGCAAGGCGATTTGTCCCGTCCTGTTCCCCGCGTTTTCTGCCGTTTGAGCTCCTGTAAGCACTCCAAATGAGCTGGAGTTGCTTATGTTGGTTGCAGGAGGCGCGTAGTTCGTACGGTTCAACACGTTGGTAAATGTTGATTCAAAGCGCAGACGCCATGCCTCTCTGAGAGCAATCACCTTCGCTAAACCTGCACTTACTGCGATCGTGCCAGGAGCCTCAAGGATTCCAACTCCCGCATTGCCCACTCGTCCTGCATTGACCGGAGTATGTGCAAACGCATTGATGTTGAAGTAATTGCTCGGCGTGCGATGGTCAGGAATGGGATTACCGACACGGTCAGGACGTACGATCGATCCAGCTGCAGCGGGATTCGTGTTCGTTTGATCGTTGCTTACGCTGTCGGTCGGGGTCAGGTATGGTCCTGTCTCCAGCAGCGTGATCGTGTTGATATTCCAACCGCCGAGGATACCTCCCACGACGGGTGAGGAGTTCAACCACTGCCGTCCTTTGCCGAACGGCAGTTCGTAAGTCCCCGTCACCAATAGACGTTGACGACGTGTTCCAACAACATTGCCGCGGTTTGCGCTGGTGGCGAAACGATTTAGATCCGCCAGTCCGTAACGAGTCTCGCCCTGAAAGGCAGTGGGCGCGTCGCCTTGAGCATCGCTGATGTTATGAGCCCACGTGTAATTGGCCTGATAGGCCAGGCCCCTGGCCATTCTATGTGAGGCCTCCAACTCCAACGCCTGATAGTTCTGATTTCCCAGGTTATACGTTGAGTAAATGACTCCCCAGTTTGGGAACGGAACAGCCGCGGGATTGTAGGCCGTGGTGCTGGGTTTCGTTTGATTCAGGTTTGCTGTGACGGGAAGCCGGTAGGAGTTCATTCCCACATAGCTGACCCTCAGCGAGGTATTGGAGGTCAACTCACGCTCGATCGTGACGTTCCACTGTGCCGTTTGCGCGTCGCGGTAGTGAGGATCGGTAGCTTGTTCGAGCGTTCCGCCTCCAAACTGCAGTCCGGCACCCGGAGGGGTAACGTTTGGAAACGTGAAAACCGGGGTACCGTTGTTGTTGTTCGCCCAGGTATTGACGACTGCCTGCGGATTGCTTTCGTTGTTGTTCTGGAGTTGGCCGAGAGCGGTTACGGTGAAGATACCAAAGCCAGCACGAATGACCGTCCTGTTGTCCTTGAAGGGACGATACGCAACGCTCAAACGTGGATCGAAGTTACGGAGATACGTCTGCCGCAGGCCTGCCGGCAGTTGAGCCTGGCTATTCGACACAACGGGAGTACATGTGCTTGGATTGACACCTGCCAGTCCGCAGGCATTGAACGATGCCAGGAAGGCCGGGGCTGGTTTGAGACCGTTCAGCAAGATATCGTTGACAATGATCGCACCCTGCCCATTCGAACCTGGACCGGTGTAGTTAGGATCGAAGTTAGCCTGAATTCCGTTTTTATCGACAAAGGGAGGAAGCAGTTCCCAACGAAGACCGAAGTTAATGGTCAAACGATCGTTGACTTGCCACTGGTCTTGGCCGTAGATACCTGTCTGAAGGCCACCCGCATTATCTCTCGGCCCCGTGACGGCAAAGTATGTCGTATTGGGAGCACCAAGAAGAAAATCGCCGAAGGCATTTCCAGTAAATACCCCCTGATTGAATGTGAACAGTCCGTAGTCATCAGAGGGCGTTTCGATCTCGGGCACGGCGAAACGCACCCACCGGAAATCTACACCGGCGCGAATTGTATGTCTGCCGCGGTTATAGGTGAGGTTGTCTGCGATCTGCTTCGTCGTGGACTCGGTAGGTCCCACGTGATCTCGGCCGATCGGAGTGAAACTGGTTCCATCGGAAAAGACAATAGAGGGAAAGCCCTGGTCTAACGGATGGTTCGAAACATTGACACCCTGATCACCGCCCACTTGAATATTCAACCCCTGCAGAGCTGCGGCGCCTTGAATCGCGAAGTTGGGCGCCAGGATGCTATCAGTAAATCCATAGCGAAACTCGTTCAGAAGATGGCTGCTGATCACGTAGTTGTGCGAGACCAGGAAGCTCCGGTCATGCTCGGTATCCACATCGTTTGGCAAGAGCGGATTAACCACATTTACCGTGAGGTTCTTTCGATTGAATCGCGCATACACCTGCTGTTTCGAGTTAATGACCTGATCGATTCTGGCATCGAAACCGTCTGTATTCGAAGGAATCGGTACCAAGGTCTGATAGTTGACAGAACCATTCGAAGTAGTCAGGTTGGGCAGCGGGTAGAACTGATTTAACAGGGCCGTAGCAGTGGGGTTGATATTTGTAATTGTGCTGTTTTGATAGTTCTGGCCCGTGAAAGGGTTTCTCAAAGTGGAGGTAAGCGCGCTCAGGTTTCCCGCTCTTTCGTCTGCAGTGGGCACCGTATATTGCTGTGCCTGCGAGGTCCGTCTCCGGTTCCCTTCGTAGTCGAAAAAGAAGAACGTCCTGTTATGGCCGTTGTAAAGATGAGGAATCGACAGCGGACCGCCGATGCTGCCTCCGAAGGTGTTGAAATGTTTCGGCGCTTTCTGCGTAAAATTCAGGACGCGAGCATCAAGCGCATCATTCTGGAGATACTCGAAGAGACTCCCATGAAATTGATTCGTTCCTCCCTTGGTCGTAAACGTCACATCGCCAACCTGGGAGAACTCTGCATTGTTGTTGAAGGCCGTAACCTTCAGCTCTGCGATCCCTTCGGACGATGGATAAGGGTTGGCGCCCGCAGCACTGGTGAAGACATTCGCCGTCGAGATGCCATCCACGGAGAAGCCGATCTGGTTCGCAGTCGCACCACCTATAGCGGTATTTCCCTGGCTGTCCTGCTGCACATTCGGAGAAGTCGCCAATGCGGCCAACGGACTAGTCGTGGATGCACGGAAGTTCAGTGGCAGCTGGCCAATTTGGGCCGTATTTTTTGAATCTCCAATCACGCCATTTTCAGTATTAATCTGGTTTCCGGATGAGGTAACCTCGACCGTGGTTGCCTCAGCGGCAATCTTCATATCGAGCGTAAATCGAAGATCCTGCCTTGCAGCCAGTGTAATGTTGGCCACGACTGTATCGGCGAAACCATCGTGCTGAGCGCGAAGACTGTATTTGCCCGCCAGAACATTCTCTAGGGAGTAGCTGCCGGTAGCGTCAGTCTTCACAACGCGATCGGTATTCACATCGATACTGTGCAGCGTGATCTGCGCATCCGTGATTTCAGCGCCAGAGGCATCCTGAGCGATCCCTCGAATACTCCCGAATGTAGACTGAGCTCCTACACGTGGGGCAGCCATAAAGAGCATGCCTAACAAAACAATGAACGAACCTAATAAATGACTCTTCCGGACTCCCTGCGAGGAAAGGATTCGTGAACGCGCTTTATTTCTTTCACGGGAAGCTGCGGTCTGTTGCTCAAATAAAAGTACTGCCTCCAAATGCAAACACATCAAAGAATGTGCGGTAACGGGCGAAGCGGGACGTATGGTTCCTCTGGGAGAGGCCATGAGTGTTCTCCTAATCTGCCGAATCAATTAGCGGCTATGTCTCATGACAACTTCTCTCCCATAACTGTGGCATAACTAAACGATCCCAGTTTTACGGTTTACTTATAACTTTTTTAACTTCGGGGTAAAGGTCTGTCAAAATACTCGCCCCAAGGGCTTGTTTTTTCGAAGAGAAGAATCGCGAATGTACGTTCCCATAGATCCCTGTCATTTCAGATTGTTAGTGCATCTAGGCCCTTTTAACTTTTACGCTTTGTTTACAACTTTTTTAGTTCTTGGCCGAATATCGAGACTACTTCCAAATAGTTTGGCGATATTCTGATCCTTCGAGATGAGATACACGCATGTAGCCAGGCGTCTGCTCCGCACTCTCGCGATCGGCCCGATCGTAGCGCTAGTAACGACAGTTGTTTACGATAGTCACGGTAAGGCGCTGACTGCGGGACTTATCGATCTCGTTCTCGTTATGCTGATCGCATTTCGATGGGGATTTATTGACGCAGCAGTTGCTTCGGTGCTTTCGGTTGGATGTTTGGACTACTTCTACATGGTCCCGATCTTCTCTCTGTACGCACGCGAACCTCAGGACTGGATTTCATCCGGAATATTTGTGGCTATCGCTTTGGCCGCAGGCCATTTTGCCGACCGCATCAAGCAGAAGGCTGCACAGACCGAGAGTGAGCGAACGCGACTGGAAAGACTTTACCTTACAAGTCGGGACATCATCATCATGGACCGGAGTAAGGAAGTTGGCGCGCAACTTACGCATCTGATCGCTGATACTTTCAAGGTTGATGCCGTGGCTCTATGGGACGCCCGCGAGGTTCGGATGGATAAAGCTGGTAAAGAAGCCATTCCCGATGACGAGGTACGTGCCACCTATTTCCACGAGCTTTGCGAAAACGATTTTAGTGCATGCAGATTTAAACGAGTATTGAGACTTGGCACGAGACCTGTCGGTGCACTCTATATCAAAGGCTCTCATCTTGAAAGCCATCTCGATCCTCGATCCGTGGACGCGATTGCTTCCCTCTCGGCAATCGCCCTGGAAAGGGCGCACTCGTTTATAGCGGAGAGCAATGCCGAAGCCGCCAAGAGGAGCGAGCAGCTGCGAACCGCGGTTCTCGACGGGCTCGCCCATGCCTTCAAAACGCCATTGGCGACCATTCAGAGTGCCAGTTCAGGATTGCTCGAGATCAGCAACCTCGAGTATGCAGAAAGAGAACTTGTGTCTCTCATTGATGAGGAAACGACTCGTCTGGCGAAGCTGACCAACCAGATACTTCAAACCGCAAAATTGGATGAGGGGCAATTGGAGGTGGATCACGAGAAGATCTATCTGACGGAATTGGTTGAACTTTATAAGGAACAGTATGCGAACCGTCTGGAAGATCATCCGTTGAGCATTGTCCATGAGGTTGGGAGGTACTACCTGTGGGCCGATGCCCGTATGCTTCAGATGGCACTCTTTCAACTACTCGACAACGCCTCGAAGTACGCAAGCCCTAAGTCGCGAATTACCTTTCGCATCGCGTCCACCGATACTGAAGTCGTGTTCAGCGTTCAGAATGAAGGGTCTTTCATCGCTCCCGAAGAGAGATTGCGCATCTTTCAGCGTTTTTACCGAGCTCCGGGCTCGCAATACAAGGCTTCCGGGACTGGCATAGGCCTGTCCGTAACCAAACGAATCGTGGAAGCTCATCGTGGCCGGGTGTGGGTAGAAAGCGATCCAGAAGCGATTACAACGTTCTTTCTGGCACTACCGCACGTACGTATGGAAGTTTGACATGGACGAATCACAAGGAAGATTGCTGATTGTAGAAGACGATTCCGCGCTACGACGAAGCCTGCGCACTACCCTCGGTTCCCTCGGTTTCGATGTAGCAGAGGCGAGTAATGGAGAGGAGGCCCTGACGAGCGTACGCATGACGGAATTTGAGGCCATCATTCTCGACATCAACATGCCGGGAATAGGAGGCATTGAGGCCTGCCGTCGTATCCGGCGTATCTTGACCAAGACACCGATTCTCGTGCTGACGGTCCGAGATAGCGAAGATGACAAAGTGGATGCATTAGAGGCCGGGGCCGATGACTATGTGACCAAACCATTTCGGACACGGGAGTTGACGGCCAGAATCCGCGCTGCTATCCGTCGATTTAGGGCACCTGAAACACCTGAGGAGATGACGATCGTCAACGGAGCCATCCTGCTGGATCCTGTCCGTCGCCGCGTCGAACGGTCTGGGACTGAGGTACACCTGACACCACGCGAATTTGATGCTCTCGCTTTTCTGATGGCACGCGCCGGCCGTCCAGTCACACACGCCCGATTGCTTGCTGTCTTGCGGGGTCCTGGCTTCGGAGATGAACGCAGCTATCTGCGAGTCCTGATCGGTCAACTGCGAAAAAAACTAGAAGACGACGCCGCCAATCCGACCTATCTCCTGACTGATAGTTACATCGGATACCGATTTCGTGCTCCATAATTGGCTCGCCTCACCCGGGGTCAGCGAATGGAGCCGCGTTTGCGGCGGATGCGGTCAGACTATGTAAATTGAATCGATTTTCGAGTGCAACAGGCTCAGAGATATTGAGTTAACAAAAAGAGCGAACGTCGACCCCTGACGCTTCGGCAGCCCATGAGGTCCAAAGTGACGCCTAGCGTCCACCGCGCTACCGGCTTCCTTCAAACGCCCTTCTCGTCATTCACTTCACTTCTGGATCGTGGGCACCTCGGAAGTTGACATCTGGATGTATAGTCGGCTTCTCGTCGATATAGGCCCCCGGATGAAAGATCTGAAGCTATCAAGCTTTCCAAACCGTCATGATTAAGCCTCCAAGTACGATAAAAGCTCCACCGACGAAGATCGGCTTGCTGGGCGTCTGATGAAATTGAACCTTGGCTACAACCTGGGCGACCAGGAAAAAAAACACCACATAGACCCCCAGGAGCTTGCCAAAATTGACCCTGGAAGAATTCAGGAAGAGGCTGTAAGAACCAGCACGATGGTTCCGGTGATAAACCAACCAAACCGTTTTGATCCCGATGAGTGATAGAGCCCGGATTGGAAGCAGGCGTCACCCTGTACCTCAAGGTACGCAGCGATGACCAGGACGAGAAAAAGATCCAATGGGAGTAGAGAGAAGTTGGCCAAACTGAATCACGCGGTCCTCGTTTCGTTCGCTGAAAGAAAATATGCGCGCCTACCTTTTAGGGGCTTTTCGGGGTGTGCAACAACTTGCGACCGCCTGGTCATTCAGGCCCCCGATTTGGTGAAAGATCCCCTCGCCACAGGTCTCAAGCGTGTCGCAATGACAGTTGCTCATAATGTCGCGGAGCAATTTGGGCCGTATTCTTTGAATCTCCAATCACGCCATTTTCAGTATTAATCCGGTTTCCGGATGAGGTAATGATGGGTTGGAACGTCGTCGGCGCTATGTTGTAGTCCGCGTCAGGCACGGGCAGCTCGGCCGGCTCCGGCTTTGCTCGGAAGTGTTCCGCGATCTTCTGTTTGTCACTCCGCCGACCGTACCGACCGCACATGCGCTACTCCATTACGACCATCAATCCGCTTCTAAGCCTTCGAGAAGAGTTTACGCCCCGTCCGATCACACTTTGGACCGCCCACCTTAGAGAGTGTGGAAGTTCAGATACGGACCATGCGCTTTTCTAAGACATCCGTTGCACCCAAGATCCAGTTAACATGATCCAGCTTCTTTAGGGATGCCGCGCTGCCCTCATTGCCATCGCGTGCGATTCTAAGGATTTCAGAGAAATTGGTAATGTAAGCCGCACGCTCGCGGATCTCGTCCACGTGCTGCCTCACACCAGACTTGGGCGGAAAGAGGAATTTCGACTCATGGAAGGCCCTGTAGAACGCGCTCACTGTCTCTTTCTGATCCAGTCCGCCTTCCCACGTGACCAACACTCTACGGCTCTGTTGCATTAACGGGGGTGTCGTAGTCTGGAGTGGTTCGCCGAGGAGCCTTGTTCATGTTCAAGCGCCGTCGTTTCCCTGTGGATATCATCCTCGTGTGCGTTCGCAGGTACTGCAAGTATGGGATAAGCTACCGGGATCTGGCGGAGATGATGCAGGAACGCGGCGTAGACGTGGATCCGACCACGATCATGTACTGGGTTCATCGCTACGCGCCTTAGCTTGAGAAGCGGGTCCGCTGGTACCAGGAGGTACCGTGCGACCTCGTGGCGAGTGGACGAGACGTATGTGAATGTCGACGGCCACTGGAGTACCTGTTCCGGGCCGTCGACAAGCATGGCCGGTTGAGCCCGTCTTCATGGTCGTTGACGTAGATGGCGGCGGTGATGTGCATGGGCGAGACGAAGCAGAGCCCGTCGTCGATACCGCTGCGGCGCACGATCTCCTCGACCTGGGGTGTGATGTGGACCATCTCGTAGCGCTCGCGAGTGTTAAGGGTGAGGTATTCGGTGTGGGCTTTGGTCTGCGGCATGGATTCGGCTCCCGGAGATAGATCTTCATCTAAGGGAGCACACTTTCGATGTGGAGGGGCGGGCAACCAATATCGGTCCAAATGAGTCGTATTTCTACGCCGATTCTCGTTATGGAATGTGCGGAACTTGCTGCTAGAATCGAGCAAACGCCCACAACTGACATTTTCAGAACGCGGCAAAGGGAGAGATTAGAGAGATGGCTTATGTGATTGCAGAACCTTGCATCGGGACCAAGGATTCGGCCTGTGTGGACGCCTGCCCGGTCGATTGTATCCACCCGAAGAAGGACGAGGCGGGCTACACCGAGTCGACACAGCTGTTCATCGACCCCGTCGAGTGTATCGACTGCGGCGCGTGCGTTCCCGTGTGTCCGGTCTCGGCGATCTACGCCGGTGACGACCTTCCGGAGAAGTGGGCCGATTTCCAGCAGAAGGCGTCCGACCACTACGGTCGCTAAGCCTTATCCGCGATTGCGGAGGAGATGGACCAGGACGCGTGGCTCAAGCCGCGCGTCTTTTCCTTTTTGGAATGTGGGTGAGCTGAGGAATGACGCAACGGCAGAGTGAAGCAATTGTGCTGCGGACCTGGCCGTTCGAAGAGGCAGACCTGCTAGTAAGCCTGCTGA
The DNA here is from genome assembly GCF_004217555.1 of Edaphobacter modestus. GTDB lineage: Bacteria > Acidobacteriota > Terriglobia > Terriglobales > Acidobacteriaceae > Edaphobacter > Edaphobacter modestus. The sequence continues at coordinate 1,338,954 of NZ_SHKW01000001.1, read as the reverse complement.
CGCGTGAACAGGGCCGCATCAAGGGCGTTGCGCGGCATGCCATGCGGTCGAGGCGGCGATTTGGTGGGGCGCTGGAGCCGATGACCTATGTTCGCGCCAGCTACGCAGAGAAGCCCAGGCAGGAGCTGGTAAGGCTGGATGGTTTCGAAATCCTGTGGTCGCCCCTGGCGGATCCTGTGGACTATGGGCGGACTGCCGCTTTGGAATTTGTCGCCGAGGTTCTGGAGGAGGCGCTTCCGGAGCAGGCTCCGGAGGACGCTGTCTTCCGGCTGGCGTTGACGACGATCGAGGAGATGCGGGTGGGACGGGTGTGGATGCCGGTCACTTACTTCGCGTTGTGGATGAGCCGGTTGATGGGATGGATGCCATCGCTGGCCCACTGTACCGTGTGCGGACTGGATCTCCGTGGCCAGAGGGTGTGGTACTCAACCGCCTCCGATGGGATAACGTGCGGAGAGGACCGGCGCGGCGAGAGTGCTTCGCTACCCCCGGGCACGGTCGCGGAAGCTGTCAGGTTTTTCCGCTCCACCGTGGCGGAGCTGGCGAAGGAGGAGTGGCCGAAGACAAGGGCGGCCGATCTGCGTCAGTTTGCCGTCGCGTTACTCGAACGGCATCTGGAGAGAAGGATCAAGAGTGCCCGGGCGCTCGAGAGAGCGTGATGCGAAGCCGCTCAGGAGAGCGCTTCCGTGAGGCGAACCATCATCTTCGTGTCACGAATCGTGATTCCACCGGCATCGTGCGAGACCAGAGCGAGCCGCACCCGGTTGTAGCGAATCTCGATGTCAGGATGGTGGCCAGCCGCTTCGGCCAGTTCGGCGACCTGATTGACGAAGGCTATTGCCTGAACGAAGTCTTTGAAGGTCCAGTCGCGGACAAGCTTTCCTGAGTCGAGTTTCCAGTCGGGGTTTTCCTTCAGCCGGGAGTCGATCTCGGCCTGATTGAGGATAGCCATGGTTGCCTCCTGAAAAGTAACACCTACACCCCGCATGCTAGAGCGAGGAAGGGACGCGAAGCAAACGAAGTACATCTGGGGAGGGATTAGAGGGTGGTAAGGGCGTCGAAGCCGGGCTCTTCGGCTCGGCTGCGGATCTTGCTCCAGTTATCGTCGGGAATCCTGAGAAAGACGTCGACAATGGCGGGATCGAACTGGGTTCCGGAGCAACGGGTAATCTCGGTGCGCGCAGCAGCAAAGGAAGTCCCTTTGCGATAAGGCCGGTCCGAGGTCATGGCGTCGAGCGTGTCCGCAATTGCAAAGATTCTTGCCCCTAGGGGAATCTGCGTGCCCTTGAGGCCTCGTGGATAGCCGGTACCATCGAAGCTTTCCTGGTGGGCGTAGACGATCTCCGCGGCGTCGCAAAGGAAGGGAATCTTCCGCAGCATCTCGTACCCGCGCTGACAGTGCTCCCGCATGATGGTTACCTCGGTCTCGTCGAGCCGTCCGGGTTTGAGGAGAATGGAGTCTGGGGTCGCGATCTTGCCGATATCGTGGAGGAATGCGCCGCGGGCGATGGTGCGCAGCTCGTCGGGGCCCACGCCAAAGGCGCGTGCCAGCTCGATGGTATACGCGGTGACGCGCTTGGAGTGACCTTCCGTCTCCTGGTCGCGCAGGTCGAGCGCATCTCCCATCGCTCCAATCGTAATGTCGTAGCTTCGCTCAAGATCCTGCATGATGGCGCGAAGGCGGCTGGTGCGGGTAGAGATAACCTCTTCCAGATGTTGGCGATAGGCGATGTTCTGCCGAAGATGCCGCCGGTGCTCGGCAGCGCGCGCGACCACGCTCTCTAGCTGGCGCCGTTCGAAGGGCTTGATGAGATAGTCGAAGGCGCCGCGCCGAAACGCATTGGTGGCGACCTGGATATCGCGCACGGCGGAGAACATGATAACGGGGAGTTCAGGGTGGTCGGTGGAGAGCCGATCGAGGAGCGCAAGACCATCGGTTCCCGGCATCATGATGTCGGAGAGGACGAGGGAGTAATTGGGATCCTGACTGAGCAGCTCGATGGCTTCCCCGGCTCCCGAAGCCGTCACGGGAAGATAGCCGCCGCGCTCGAGAAGGGTCGCCACGATGCCGCGAACAGGCTCTTCATCGTCGACTACCAGGATTTTTTCCTGCAGCATCAGTTTGTGCGGCTCCTCATCGTCGCGCTCTTCAGGGTATCGGCAGAATCTATCCGGACTTTATCGCGTATTCTACGATGCCCTTCGCGATTTGTAGTTACCACGGAAGGGTCACATGGAGCCTGGCGTATGCAAAGCGGGATTCGCGGTTCCGACGGAGACCAGCGATGCTGCGATGGGGCAAAGACCTGTGGAATTCTGCTTAGCAGGCTTCTTTCTCCTTATTTTTCTTCTCGACCCAACCCGGCTTAGTGACCTGCCGGGCCCGGCCCAGGGCGAGAGCGCCTTCCGGCACGTTTTCCGTGATGCAGCTTCCTGCGGCGATGTAGGAACCGGATTCGATGGTTACGGGAGCGACCAGCGTGGAATCCGAGCCGACGAAGACGTTATCGCCAATCGTGGTCTGGTGCTTGTGAACGCCGTCATAGTTGCAGGTGATGGCTCCGGCACCCACATTGACGCCGCTTCCAATCACGGCGTCTCCAAGATAGTTAAGATGATTCGCCTTCGAACCCGCACCGAGTGTGACTTTCTTCGTCTCAACGAAATTGCCGACGTGCGCGCCCGTACCAATCCGGCTCTCGGGCCGGAGATGGGCATAAGGCCCCAGAATTGCGGAGTCGGCGATGGTGGCCGAATCCATGATGCAGCCGTTGCGGACGGTGACGCTATCGCCGATGACCGTGTCCTGGATCACCGAATAGGAGCGGATGCGGCACTCCGAGCCTATCTTTGTCGCCCCAAGAAGCTGAACGTAAGGTTCGATCACGGTATCGGGACCAACAGTGACTTCGGAATCGATGACGGTGGTCTCGGGCCGGAAGATGGTGACGCCTGCGACCATCAGACGCCGCGCGGTAACCAGACGCATGGCGGCGTCGAGCTGCATCATCTCGGCGATGGTGTTGGCTCCGAGAACCTCGTCGACGCTTTCGGCCTTCACGGCGACAACGCGCTGGCTGTCAGCGACGAGCATGGCGGCAACGTCGGTCAGGTAGAACTCTCCATGGGCGTTGTCGGTGCTGAGAAGGTCGAGCTTCTCGAATAACGCCGCGGTATGGAAGCAGTAGATTCCCGAGTTGATCTCCGAGGTGGCGAGCTGATCGGGTGCCAGCGACTTCTGCTCGACGATGGCGCTAACCTCCGGACGACCCGGCGCAAGGCGAAGGACGCGACCATAGCCTGTGGGATCAGGAGGAACGGCCGTAAGGATCGTCATGGCCGCATGTTCCCGAAGATGAATGTCGCAGATTGCGGTAATAGTCTCCGGGCGAATGAGCGGGACGTCGCCGGAGAGAACGAGAAGGTTCTCAGGGACGGGTAATCCCGACAGCACAAAAAACGCCTTCACCATCTGCAGGGCATGCCCGGTCCCACGCTGTTCAGGTTGAAGCACAAACCGGACGCCTGTGGACTCTACCGCAGCGCGGACGCGATCGGCCTCATGTCCGATGACGCAGTAGATACGATCGGCGGAGACGACCTTCTCCGCGGCGGCGATGACATGGAGGAGAAGGGCGCGGCCCCCGATCTCGTGAAGGACCTTGGGGCGCTTGCTCTTGAGCCTGGTGCCCTTGCCGGCAGCCATAATGGCAATGGAGAATGCTGAAGTATCCATCTGACGTTAGTTTCTCATGAACGTAAAGGTGGACGGCGTAATGCCGCGTATTAGGTGAGTTTCCGCCTAATGAAGTCAGCGCCCGGTTTGACATTGTATGTACGGGAGATAGCGGCTCCGGTAGGCGTAAAACAGTCCCTGCTGGTTCCTCTGCTGGCAGCGCAGGATGCCTGCAAAAACGACCGTCCGGTGCTCGGGAACATTCAGCTTGAGACGTTCAAGATCGCCGTGCAGGTTGCGCGTCCGTAGATTCCTGATGATGCAGAGGCGGCGATCCTTGAAGAGATCAAAGATATTCAGGGCCGCCTGTGATTCGCGCCCGATAAGGCATCCGCGCAATAGGCGGCAAAAGGAACGGAGATTACTCCGTTCCTTTGCCCGGAGGTGGGGGAATCGCAATGTCAATCTCTGTGACTTTGCCGAGGGTATCGAGCGGGGGTTTGATCCCAGCCTGGTTGCCGACAATGACGATCCCCAGCTTGGATGGATCGACATACTTGTTGGCGACCCTGGAGACATCGGCGGCGGTGACGTGTTCGATTCCGGTTTTGTACTTTTCGAGGAAGTCAGAGGGATAGCCGTAGAAGGCGAGCGTGACCTGCTCATTGAGGATCTTCTCGGGCGAATCGTAGTGGAAGATGAAGGAATTCAGGAGCTGGTCCTTCGCCTTGGAGAGCTCAGAGATTGTCGGCGGATCGGTCTTCAGGCGATTGACTTCATCGAGCATCGCTTTGGTTGCGGCCACGGTGCTTTCGCTCTTGGTGCCGGCCTGGATGTAGAAGATACCGGGGTGATCGTACGATGCGCTGAAGTTACCGCCTACATCGTAGGCGAGGCCTAGTTTGGTGCGGACGTTCTGGACGATGCGCGAGCCGAAGCCGCCGGAGAAGACCTCGTTCATCACGGAGAGGGCGTAGTAGTCAGGATTGCGGCGCTCCGTTCCAAGGCCCACGATGAGGACGTTGGATTGGTTGACGTCGTCTTTTTCGGCGAAGCGAACGCCCGGCTTCGGATCGGTGAAAGTGAACTTTTCGGGAGTGGTGGCAGGACCGCGGGAGAGAGGCTCGAGAGCGGCGCGGAGTTTGCGCTCCATCTCTGCTGAGTTGAAGTCGCCCGAGACCGAGACGATCATGCCGTTGGGGACGACGGTGCGATCGTGCCAGGCCTTCAGGTCATCCACGGTAACGGCGGCGACGGTGGCGTATTCAGGCTGACGGGCAAACGGGCTTTCGGGGCCATAGACCAGCTTGATAGCCTCGCGCACAGCAATGCCGCTGGCGTCGTCGTTCCGTCTGGAGATACCCGTGTCGAGCTGACGCTGGGCCAGCGCGAGCTTGTCGGCCTTGAACACAGGATGCAGGAGCAGGTCGACTGCCGACGCAAAGACCGTATCGAAATCGCCCTTGAGACTGGACCAGTGCAGGGAAGTATTGGCGGAGCCACCCGACGTCTCGATGTGAGCGGCCTTGGATTCAAGCTGGTCGTCGAGCGTGTCGCCGTCCGTAGTAGCGGTTCCGCTGGTACGCCAGGCCTCGCCATACATGGACACGAGGCCAACCTTAGCCGCGGGCTCGTCACGGCTGCCGCCGCGGATGAGTATGCCTCCGTTGATGAACGGAAGCTCATGGTCTTCCTGGAGGAAGATGACCAGACCGTTCGAGAGCTCGATGCGTTTGGGCTGCGCCGGCTTGAACTCGTGCAAAGGAGGAATTGGAATCTTCTTCCACGGCTGCTGCGCGACGGTTGCCGATGCGGCCGGCTTCGTTGGAGCGGCGGCCGCCTGCGCGAAAGAGAGAGAGGGCAAGAGAAAGGTGGCGGCGACGGCTGCTGCCATCAGCGTCCAGCGATAGGGCTTCGGGTTCATGGAACGATTCACTGCGCACCTCCCTGGGTCGTTGCGGCTCTCTTTGGTGCGACGAACTCTATGCGAGTGCTGGTTCGGTTGCTGTCGACGAAGATCTTGTTGGCGACGCGACGAATGTCCGCTTTGTTCACTGCGTTGATCTTGTCCAGTTCGCGGAAAAGCTGACGCCAGTCGCCGTAGCGGGTCTGGTACTCGGCAAGCTGGTGGGCCAGGCCGTCATTGTCGGCCAGACCGCGGAGCAGCTCGGCGCGGGCGCGAGTCTTGAACCGTTCAAGCTCTGCATCCGAAACGTCCTCGGTCTTGAGGAGATCCAGCTCCCTGTGAATGGCGGTGCGCATCTCTTCCGGTGTGTGGCCGGGCAGGGGCACGGCATAAACAGCAAAGAGGCCGGGGAACTTGTAGCCAGGGAAGCCGGAGAACCCCTCGCCTTCTGCTGCGATCTTCTGATCGCGGACAAGCGATCGGTAAAGACGGGCGGTGCGGCCATTGGAGAAGATGTCGGTGATGGCATCGTAGACGGCATCACCGGGATCGCGGTAGTCGGGGCGATGGTAACCCTCAAGGTAGAAGGGCTGGGTGGCCTCGCGAATGACGACGGACTTCTCGGCGAACTGCGGAGGCTCAACCGTTGTCATCGGGTCAGGCTTCGGACCGGGGGGAATCTTCGAGAAGTAGCGTTCGAGAACAGGCATCGCCTCGGAGGCTTTGAGATCGCCCACGACGGCGACGACGATATTCGAGGGTACGTAGTACTTCTTGTGGAAGGCCTCGGCCTCGGTGGCGCTGACCTGCGAGATCTCGCTCTCCCAGCCGACACCGCTGCGCCCGTAGGAATGGGCCACATAAGCGGTGGCAAGAAACTGCTCGACCATTCGACCAATCGGAGCGGAGTCGATGCGCATGCGCCGCTCCTCCTGCACCACGTCGCGTTCCTTGTAAAACTCACGCTGGACGGGGTGGCCGATGCGCTGGCTCTCCAGGTAAGCCCAAAGCTCGAGGCGATTGGAAGGCATGGACCAGAAATACTGCGTGGAGTCTTCGCCCGTAGAGGCGTTGATTCCGGTGGCCCCGTTCTGTTCGGCGATCTCGGAGAACTGGTTGGGAATGACGTACTTCTGTGCCGCCGCCTGGGCGTCTTCGAATCCCTTTTTGAGATGGTCAAGTTTGGCGGGATCTTGTCCTACGCGCTTGCGGTACTCGTCATCGTAGGCGGAGTAAGCGGCTTCGACCTTCGCGAGGGCTGCTTTTTCGGCAGGGTAGTTGGTGGTCCCGATCTCGGTGGAGCCCTTGAAGGCCATGTGCTCGAACATGTGCGCAAGGCCGCTGTCTCCCTGCGGGTCGTCGGCGGAGCCGGCGTCGACGAGGGTGTAGAAGCTGAAGACCGGAGCCTCGGGACGCTCGCACACGATCAGCGTAAGGCCATTTGGCAGGACCTTGACGGTGGTGCGCTTCTCAAAGCTTGCGAGATCCTGCGCACGCGCGACGCTGCCGAGAGCGAGACCGAGGATAAGGGTTGTGAGCACACGTCGAACAGCCACGCGATTACCTCCAAAGAACTACAACCGAAAGTCTTACTATACCGAAGCCCGGCGCAGGTCTAGGGTTGGACGCAGGAACTCGGATTTCGTCAAAGACGCTGGCTTAAAAAAGAAACTCCCGGAGCGCTGAGCCTACGTGCGCGCTCCGGGAGAACAGGGAAGAGATTAGAAGAGGATTCGACCGCCAACCTGGATAATGCGTTGGGTGCCACCGCTTCCCGTAACCTGGCCGTAAGTCGTGCTGTTCATCGCAGCCGACGGAGTGCCAAGACTAACGAGGTTGAAGACGTTCGAGACCTCGCCGCGAAGCTGGAATTTCACCGACTCGCGGATATCGAAGGTACGGAAGAGCGAGGCATCGACGTTGCGGTAACCAGGGGCGCTGAGCTGCATGGGACGCGTGTTGCCTAGCAGGCCCAAAGGCCCCACACCAGGGCAACCGGCATCGGTTCCGGGGCGGCAATAGGCCGAGGTATCGAACCACTGCTTCATCATGGCCTGACGTGAACGACCGTTGTCGATCAGACGGGCGGTCTTGCCGGGAATGATGCTTGGGCGATTGTTGCCGAGGCCCGAGAAGTAGTTGTCTACACCGGTCGTGACGGTGAAGGGCTGGCCACTGTTCGCTGTCCAGATACCTGTGACCGTCCAACCATTCAGTGTAGTTCTGACGAAGCGGTTGTAGCCGTCGAAATAGTCGGGCCTCCAGACGAAGGACATCGTCATCATGTGGCGGCGGTCCTGATCCGAACGCTGGTTGTACTCGAGCTGCGGGTAGTTGGCGTCGACGAAGGTTCCGTTGAGGCCGCTGGTCGAATCGAGAAAGTTGCTCTGGAGCGTCTTGCTCCAGCTGTAATAGCCGCGCGCGCTGACGTGATGCGTGATGCGTTGTTCGATGGAGAGCTGAAGGCCGTTGTAGTTGGAGTTCTGGTTGGAGCGAATGACCCAGACGTTGCTGTAGATCGGGTTCGCCGCCGACGCACCGAACTGGGAGTTGAGCGGGCGGCGGTTGTTGACGGTGGCGCTGGTATTGGCATAGGCGCAGGCCCTGGTCAGGTCCGCGCAACTCGCACCATTGGTGCCGTTGGCGGTGATGTTGAACTGGGGGGCGTTGATGTCGTTGTATAGAGGGTTCTTGCGATTGAGCGCGCCCACGTAGTAGATGCTGATCGCGAGGCCGTTCGTCAGCTGTTGCTGTAAGCCGAAGTTGAGCTGGATGGTGTACGGCCAGCGGTAGTTGGGGTCGAATGTGACGACCTGGTTGAGGGGCAGGAAGGTGGCACTGTTGGAAGCCCGCGAAAAACTCAGACCAGGGTATGGATTGGTTCCGGTCGGAAACTCCGTCGGGTCGCCTGTATACGGATGAGTGAACGAGACGACCTTGTTGTAAGTGTTGCGCACGGCATACGGAGCGTAGTTCGACGGGAACTCCCACTCGTTGCCGGAGATACCGCCGAAGAAGAGGCCTGCAGCGCCGTGGATTACCGTCTTGCCATTTCCATAAGGATCATAGGCGAAGCCTGCGCGGGGCGAGACGTGATTGAGCGGAGTGAAGACACCACCCTTGGGCACGCCAGGATCTCCGGGGAAGAGCATGCCGATGGGGGCGAGCTGTGGGCCGGTCTTGCCAACGATCGACACATTCTGGAATGCATGCGACTGAACGCCGGGCGAGAAGTTGCTCTGCATCTGCTGCGGATCGGTGGGCGCCTGCTGCCAGTCGTAGCGAATGCCGAGGTTGAGGGTGAGGTTAGGAATAATGCGCCAGTCGTCCTGCGCGAAGACGCCGTAGCTGAAGTAATTGGCGTTGGCGTACAGGCCGGTGTCCTGCCCCATGGTGGCCGGTATGCCGGCGAGAAAGTCCGACAGGCCGTTGGTCGTACGTGCGGCGGCGGACCCCGCGTTGGCGCTGGAGAAGGTGAACGCGCCGTAGTTGTTGAGTGAGGTAAGCTGGAAGTCCTTTTCGAGGCCCGCTTCGCCACCGAAGTAGAGCGTGTGCTTGTCGCGCGTCGTGCTCAACACGTCGCGAATGCCATAGACATTGGCGCCTGTCTTGGGTCCCGTGATGGCCTGGCCAAGCTGGAAGCCTTCCACGCCGGTTACGTTGATGTTCGGGAGGGAAGGGGGACCTACAACTCCAAAGTCAGAGCCGAAGTCGGCCAGAGTCTGCTTGGTAGGATCGCCGGACACTGGATTACGGCCGCCATTCTGGCGCGTGTAGCTGACCCAGAACTGATTCACGGTTCGTGGGCTGACGGTCCAGACGTCGCTGATATTGGCGTTCTGCTGCTTGTTTGCGTAGTTGGAGTAAGACCACAACTGCGTGAGCATGTTGGTGCTGGGGCTGACGGGATTGATGCGGACCTTATAGTTCAGCAGGAAGTAGCTGAAGGTCAGCCGGTGCGATTGCGTGAGCTGGTGATCCGTCTTGATCAGGTACTCTTCGTTCTGCTCCGGCAGGGCCCCTCGGGTGCGATAGGTATACCGCGTATCGCCAGTTCGAGCGGGCTGCTGTGCCGGAAGGACCTTTTTCAGGTAAGTCAGAATGTTTACAGCGGTGGGATCGACAGATGGCAACTTGTTGCCAGCATAGGGTGTGCGAGTGACGGGGTTGCAGACCAGGAAGTGAACCGCGGTGTTCGCGGCTGTCGTGGGGGCTGTCGTGCAGCTCGCTTGCTCCCCGACAGTCGGCATGTTTTCGAAGAAGTCCCCACGCATCTGCGCATCGCTGGGAAGGCTGCCGCTGTAGTCGCTGTATTGTATGAAGCGATAGCCGCCGAAGCTGCCGAAGAAGAAATCCTTGTCGTGACGGATAGGACCACCGATTGTGGCTCCGAAGCGGTGCTGGTTGTATGGATTCTTCGTGGCGCCCACCCCGGAGTTATGCGCGATCGCATTGAAATTCCGGTCGCGGAAGAATTCAAATGCCGAGCCATGGAAGCTGTTCGTGCCGCTCTTGGAGACGACGCTGACGACTGCGGAGGAGTAGCGGCCGAGCTGAGCGCTGTAGTTGTTGGTAACGATATTGAACTGGCTGATGGCATCGGGGTTGGGAACCTGGTTGCCGGAGTTGCGGAGGCCGGTCATGTTGAGGCCGCCGTCGAGGTAGTAGGAGACCTGGCCGACGAAGCCGTCCGTCGAGCCGTTCACCAGAACCTTGAGCTCCTGATAGCCGAGGCTGTTGATGGTGTTGACGCTCTGTACGCCGGGAACAAGCTGGAGCAGACGGCTGACGTCACGGTTGACGAGTGGAAGATTGTCGATTTCGACGTTCGAGACGGTCTGTCCGAGGGCGGAGTCACCTACGTTGACCAAGGGGACGTCTGCGGTGACCTCAATCGACTCGCCGGTAGTGCCGATCTCCAATTGCAGATCGAGCGAGGCGTTCTGCATGACGGAGAGTACGATTCCGCTACGTTCCAGCCTTTTGAAACCCTGAGCGGCCACCGTAATTTTGTACGGTCCAATGGGAAGGAACTCCTCGTGATAGGAGCCGTCTTCCTTGCTCTTGGAGACGCGGGTAAAATTTGTATCTGTCTGCGTAAGCGTAATCGTTGCTTGTGGGACGACTGCGCCAGTGGAATCGGTGACCGTGCCGGACATAGTCGCCGTGCTTAGCTGTGCGTTTGCCACGGTGCTAAACACCGAAACCAGAACAGCGAGCACGGTCAACCGCCAGCCTTGACAGAATAAGGCCCTATACATAGAAATGCCTCCAAAATCAAACGTTTGTCTAGAGCTCGATTCTGCCCAAGACGCAATTGTGGGAACCGATGAAAGATAGTTCGTGGAATGAACAATTGTCAATCCCATTTGGATTTCCAGAGAAGGACCGAACCAAAACGGGATTGGTTTTCGAGGAGAGATCGGTGCGACGTTCGCTCAGCCGACCGTGCAGAAAACGTCAGGAAGCCCCGATGCGCTGACTCCGATCGTGGTCCGACCTTCTTTTGCGCGCTTGAGGCTTATCGCTGCACGGCCGTTGTAGAGCTCGACGACACGGGAGCCTGTGGGTGTTCCAAGGTTATCAATCAGCGCGCCGTTACCGGCCAAAGTAAAACGCACGCGATTGCGTGCATCGAGGCAGAGGACGCCCTGGGCATCGTACAGTTTTGCTTCAACTGTCACTTTATCGGTGTCGCGGCTGATTTCCATGAGCTTGAAGGTTGCCGGAGGTCCCCACGATCTTGTCTGGTAAACCAGCTCGACCTCGTCGTAAACGCTAACGGAGCCCCGTCGCGCCACAACACGCATTTTGTTCGCTCCTTCGACAAATGAGGTCATCCAGCGCAGGCCTGCGGCCGGGAAGTCCTGGCTGTTGCGGTGACGCACTCCCGCAGAGACACCATTGACGAAGAGTTCAGCGGTCTCGCAGTTGGAATAAACTTTGACCATCTTCTGCTCGCCGACGGCTCCCCAGCGGGTCGGCCAGGAGTGACCGTAGATGTGTGCCATCGGCTGGTCGCTCCAATACGACTGAAAGACGTAGTAGGCTTCCTTCTTCTGCAGGTCACGGGTGACGAGACCCTTCTGGTTCACGCGGGGAACCGGGTTCTCGACGCGAAGAGGCGTGGTGAAATCCTTGAAGACCCACTGAGCGGAGCCGGTAAACCAGGGAAGCGTCTCCTGCACCTTGAGGTGCCAGTCGAAGAGATTGCAGGCGTAGGTCTCCGACCAGTCGCCGTCCTTGGAGACGCGGGTTTCACCGCCTGTGTTGAGATAGGCGAGCCCGCGCTCATCGGTTCCATGGCCGGTAGCGATATGGCTGAGGATCTTGTCGGGATTCTCGGAGTGGCGACCGGCATGGCTGTCAGCTCCCCACTCCGCGTGAAAGAGATGTTTGACGCGTTCGCGCTGTGTCTCGAGAGACTTCTGATACTCGGGATAGGTGCCGCTATACCAGCCGGCCCAGATCGAAGGCGAGTAGACATCGGGGATGTCGCGAGCGAAGTCGCAGCGGCGGATCGTGGTCATGCGCGAGGGGTCGAGCTGGTGGGAGAGGTCCCGAAGCTCGGTGAGATAGGTGCGGATCTTCTGCTGGTTGACCTCGGGATATTCGGTCGGCCAGTCGTTCTCGTTGCCCAGGCCCCAGAGGAGAATGCTGGGATGGTTGTAGTGCTGCTCAATCATGTTGCGGAGCGTCCGGCGGCCCATCTCCTGGAAGACGTCGTTGCCGATGCCGCCGCGGCACCAGGGAATCTCCTCCCACACGAGAATGCCGAGTCGATCGCAGAGTTCAAGCACGCGACGAGACTGCTGGTAGTGGGCAAGGCGAATGAAGTTGGCCCCCATCTCTTTGATGAGCTGCATCTCCTGCTCGACGAGGTCGTCGGGCATCCCGGCCGCGTAACCGGCGTGGTCTTCGTGGCGATGGGTTCCGCGAAGGAGAAGGCGTTCGCCATTAAGCTTGAACGGTCCATGCTCGACCCACTCGGCATGACGTATCCCGAAGGTCTCGCGGGTCGTGTACTCGCCGCCTGCAGTGGTGAACGTGGCGCGGCACTCATAAAGATTCGGGCTGTCGGGACTCCAAAGTTGCGGCGTGTGGAGCGTAAAGCGTGTAAGAGATTTTTCTCCCGTCCAGGGAGCAAGTGTTTGCTTCGCGGTATGGACGCGCGCACCCTTTGCGTCGAAGACCTCGAAGGCCAGAGTGACAGGTTCATTGGCCTTGGCAGGGTTGTAGAGCGAGGCTACGATCTCTACCTCCGCGGAAGATCCTGGCGTCTCGAGACTCGTCCTGATGTGAACGGTCTCAAGCGAAGTGGCAGGAACATAAACGAGGTTGACGTGCCGGTAAAGCCCACCGTAAAGCGTGAAATCGCTGAGGTCGGACGGCATGCGATCGATGTCGCGTGAGTTGTCGCAGAGAACCGCGATGGGGATGTCGCCTGGTTGTTTCTTGTCGTCCTTCGTCTCCCTTGATCCGGCGTGGAACCGTTGGACGGCGTCGGTGATGTCGAAGACGAACTCGTCGTAACCGCCGGTGTGCCTGCCGACGAGAGTGTCTCCTGCATACAGGGTCGTCGTCTGACCGGCACCTTCGAAGTGGAGCAGCGTGCGGCCACCGGCATAAGGGTTCGATGCGTTGACGTGCGTGCGGTACCAGCCGTTGCCGCGGTATGCGGGGGTGTCTGGATCGCAGCCATCGTATGCGTTGAAGCAATGCGGCATCGCGACTAGCTGCCATGTGGCAATCTCTTTGCTGTGCCAGACCTCCCAGGGTCCACCGAGCGGCTCACGGAGAAACTCCCACCCGGAGGATAGACGTGTAGAGCTACGCGGAGCGGAATCGGGGAGCGAAGCAAGTCGAGCCAGCGATGCGCCGAGCGCGGAACGGGAAAGTATAGAAACGGAAGCGGCTGCAGACGCACTGGTCTTCAGGAACTGGCGGCGGGTAGACATCGTCGGGCTTTCACTCCCAGGTCGGGTTTCACTTCCGGCAGGAAGTGCCGGACAAGAAGCATCGCCTGAAACATATAATTCAGACCATCTACAAAATGCCGGCTGTCAGTGATATAAAGACTCGTCCTCTGAAATGTCAAGCAACGCGAAGCGAGGCGAGGAAACAGAACACCTCAACGTATAAGATATCGACCTGCGGGATTGCAGTTCTTCGTATTTTTCGGATGAGAAAGCCCAGATGCCAACACCTTCTGTACACCCATTCACCTTTACAAGAAAGCAGAGTGCTTCGAACAAGACTCCGCGGCAGATCAATCGCAATCTTGTCTTCAATCTGATTCGGACGCGGCAGCCGATCTCGCGTGCCGATCTGGCGAGGGTCTCCGGTCTGCAGCGAAGCACAATCTCCCTTATTGTCGAAGACCTGATTCGCGAGCGCTGGGTGTTGGAAGGCTCAACGGGACGGCTTCCTCGCGGACGTCGCCCGACCTTCCTGGAGCTGAATCATCAGCGAGCAGTGATCGCGCTGGATATCCATCCATCGCAGATCACCGTTGCGGTCACCGATCTGGGCGGAAAGATCGTCGCGCAGAACGTCGTCGCGTTGCCGAGCGATCCGAACAAGGCGATCGCTCCCATTGTCGCGGCGATCCGAAAGCTGATGGCCGATCACTCCGAAAAGTCGTTCGACGGAATCGGAATCAGTCTTCCGGGACGTGCCGACCCGCAGTTGAAGAAGCCGATCTTTGCCCCGAACATAAGGTGGTCGATGCAAAGCATCCAGTCGAAGATCCATCGCGCGACCGGATTGCGCGTAGAGATGGACAATGTAGCCAACGCCTGCGCGCTGTCCGAAGTCTGGTTCGGGGACAGCGACGGGCTGAACGATCTGGTCGTCGTCAACGTCTCCGAGGGGATCGGGACCGGTATCTTCTCCAATGGCCGGCTGCTTCGCGGCGCAAACGGAATGGCGGGTGAGTTTGGGCATGTGGAGATGGAGCACGACGGCCATCTTTGTGGGTGCGGAGGCCGCGGCTGCTGGGAGACCGTCGCCTCAAACCGTGCCGGACTCCGCTATTACCAGGAGATCAGCGGTCGGGCAGCTCCCAGCTTCGCCGCACTGCTGAAGCTGGCGCAGGCGGATGATCGCAACGCCATCAAGGCTTTGGAAAAGATGTCGAGCTGCCTTGGCAGAGGCTTGCGAATGATCGCCTCCGCACTGGCACCGAGTGAAATCATCATCGTCGGCGACATTACCAGCGCCTGGTACTTGTTCGGCCCCAGGATCGAGGCCGAACTCAAACAAAATGCCTTTTCGAAAGCACCTAAGTTGCGTCCCTCCTTCGAGGGCAATACCGCCCGGCTTCGCAGCGCAGTCGCGCTTGTGATGAACCAGGGCCTTAACTGAAAGGAAGCCTGTCTCTTATGTCTTTTGCGGAACTTCGCATACCGCGTCCCTTGTCCTTCGATCTGTCTGTCGCCCGTCGTGCCGGCGTGGTTGGCCTGATTGCCTTGAGCACCTTGGCGACCGCGAATACCCGCGCCTTCGCACAGGCCACCCCTGCTCCAGCGGTGAGCAAGCCGGTTCCGGATTCGAAAGCGTCAGGGGATGCTCCCGACGATCCCGGCCCGCTGGCCACGGACATCTCTTCCGAGCTGAAGCCACAGGCGATCCAGGCCGTCGTCAACAAGGTTGCCGCCTGGCAGGTGAAGGTGGCCGAGCCGACCTTCAACCGGCTGTGGACCTACGCGGCGCTCTACGACGGCCTGTTGGCTGCATCGAAGACGACCGGCAACCCGGCGTTTCGCGATGCCGTGCTCAAGTTCTCCGAGCAGGAAAAGTGGCAGCTGATCGACAATCGCTTTCCCCACGCCGACGATCAGGCGCTCGGTAAGGCTTACATGGGTCTATACCTTGGCGACCCGAAAAATGCGCGCAAGCCGGAGCGCATGGCCAATACGAAGGAGATCATGGACCGGCTTGCAGGTCGTCCCGACGACCCGGCCAAGCTGCTGTGGTGGTGGTGCGACGCGCTCTACATGGCGCCTCCGGTGTTGTCGCAAATGTATCTCGCAACCGGCGACAAGAAGTACCTCGACTACATGGATCGCGAGTGGTGGATTACGACGAAGACCCTCTACAACCAGGAGGATCATCTCTTCTTCCGTGACCAGCGCTATCTCACCCAGAAGCAGGCCAATGGGAAGAATCTCTACTGGTCGCGCGGCAACGGCTGGGTCATGGGCGGCCTGGTGAAGGTGCTCGAGATCATGCCGAAGAACTATCCGACGCGGGCGAAGTACGTCGAGCAGTTCCGCCAGATGGCCGAAGAGGTGAAGTCGATTCAGGGCAAGGATGGCCTGTGGCGTTCGGGCCTGCTCGATCCCGATGCGTATGAGCTGCCGGAGGTCTCGGGTTCTGCGTTCTTTACCTATGCGATTGCTTACGGCATCAATGAGCACATCCTCGATCGCAAGACCTATCTTCCCGTGGTGGAGAAGTCCTGGAAGGGAATCTTGCAACACGTCTATGCGGATGGCCGTCTCGGTTCCATCCAGCCGGTCGATGCGCAGCCGGGAAAGTTCAAGCCCTCGGCAAGCCATGTCTACGGTGTGGGCGGATTCCTGATGGCGGGCTATGAGATGAACCGCCTGGCCGGTGGCAAGCACTAGATCAGCGTTCGCTCCAAACAGATACGCCCCTGCTGAGGATCCTGGCAGCGGCGTATCTATTTAACAAATCGTGAAAGTTTAAGAAACCCAGAGCAATGGCTGCCGGATGGGGAAGTTGCGAATGACCTCGGGAACCGTCGGGTCGGCGTTCAGCCGCTTCCACACGCTGATATAGTCCGGCTTGTCGTAGGCCAGGCCGGAGAAGAGCAGCGCCGGATTGCGTGCTGGAAAGTCCTCCCAGTGCTCGACGTCATGCGGATAAGGCCACTTCGTCTTGTCGTCGATAAATGGAACCATGAACTCCATCATCTTCTTCAGGCCTCGACCGTCCGGAGTAGAGAAACTCCAGAGGTCGTCCTGCGGAGTGGAGATACTCTGCGCCAGTCCACAGAGCACGTCCATATCGAACAGGGAATAGCTATAAGGCTTGGTACGGGCGAGTTCCAGAGGAAGGCTCCCGTCCGGCGCAATCTGATGCGGTACAAGCGTCCCGCGAAAGCGATCGCGACACCACTGCATAACCTCCGTGTTGCCGGCAAAGCGGGCGAACTCACCGGCCTGCAGGACCCAGCAGGTGCCGTGGTTGTTATCGGCATCCCGCTCTTCCTGTCCATTCTTCGAAGTGCGCATCCACTCCAGGTAGTCGGAAAACCAGCGGCGAATCTCGCCGCCGGCGCGCAGGGTGCTGCCGCTTTCCAGCAGGGTGGCAGCGCGCGCCACCTCCACCAGTTGCAAGGTATCGATAATGCCGATGCCGCGGCCATTATTGACTCCGAAGATGGCCTGCGCATACTGCAGGTTGGGGTTCATCCTGGTCTCGCGATCGGCAAACCATGCTTGCAGATGGCGGGCTGCATGGTTGGAGTACTTCTTCTGCCTCGTAAGCAGCCACGCCGCAGTCAGTGCTGGCACGATCAGGCTAAGCCGAATCATCGCCTCGCGGTGCGCGTTGAAGTTCGCGGGGTTGCTGAATCCGTCGCGGCGGATATACGGGCCACCCGGGTTCTTCGGATCGGGCCACCAGTAATCACCCTCGGAGTAAAAATCGTGCGGACCGCCGGGACTGCGATCCGACCGAGACGCCGTCACCGTCACCGGCTTTTCATCGAGATACCGGTTCGCTGCTGCCAATATCCGCTCGCGGTCGGTCGTTGCGACCAAAACGTAGCCGCCCTTGGCCGGTGCCGCCCACAGCCTTCGGCTGGAGAGGCCCGCCGCAACGCTCCCCGCCATAGCGCAAAAGTCTCTTCGCGAAAAACCCTTCATCTCTGGAATCCCTCAATTTCTGTGATGTTGCGGAAAGGCTTCGTCAAAAGAGAAGCTTCGTTCCTTGTCGTTCGCCATCATAGCGGCTCGGGAAGATACTTCCACGGGGATGGTATGAAATGAGAAATTTACCGGCGATTCGTGCAGTGTTCTTGACCACTGAATGACCATTCAGTATCCTCCTCACCGTACGAACACTTCGTCTCATACCGGAGGGGACTTCCATATGGCGAACAGCTCGGCGCCTGTCCGCACCATTCGCAAGGTCGCCGTTCTTGGCGCTGGAACCATGGGGTCCCGAATCGCAGCGCATGTCGCGAATGCTGGGCTCCCCGTCGTGTTGCTCGATATCGTTCCACCCGGAGTGGAGAGCGGTGCGACGAAACCGGAGAGAAGCAAGTTCGCCCTCGGCGCCTTCGAAGGTCTGAAAAAGGCAAAGCCTGCGGCCTTCTATGCACTCGATTCCGCGCGGCTGATTACGCCTGGCAACTTTGACGATGACATGGCGCAGATTGCCGACTGCGACTGGATCGTAGAGGCCATTGCAGAAAATCTGGAGATCAAACATGCTCTCTACGCAAAGGTGCTGCAACACAAGCGGGCTGATGCCATCCTGACGACGAATACCAGCGGTTTGCCGATCGCCAGTCTTGCCGATGCTCTCCCAACGGAGGTCAGGGCGCTTTTTTTCGGAACCCATTTTTTCAATCCCCCGCGCTACATGCGCCTGCTTGAGCTCATTCCATCGCCGCAGACGAGTGCGGACGCGATCGCGGTCATCTCCCACTTCTGCGATCAGCGACTGGGAAAATCCGTCGTCACCTCCCGCGACACACCAAACTTCATCGCTAACCGCATCGGCACCTTCTCCATCGCCAACGCCATTCGCCTCATGCAGGAGCAGTGGTTGACGATCGAAGAGGTCGACGCGTTAACCGGCGCGGCGCTTGGTTGGCCGAAAACAGGCACGTTTCGCCTGGGCGACATGGTCGGAATCGATGTGCTGGCGCATGTTGCAAGGAACTTCGAGTCTAGGGCTTCGGAGATCGGTGACGAACGTGCGGACCTGAAGCTGCCGGCATTCATCCGCACGATGCTAGAAAAGAAATGGCTCGGCGACAAGACGGGTCAGGGCTTCTACAGGAAAGAGGGAAAGGACGCCGAGGGACGCGATCTGCGCCACGTCCTCGACTGGCAGACGCTGGACTATCGTCCGGCGGAGCGGCCGAAGTTTCCTTTGCTCGATCTAGCGAAGAATGTGGAATCGACTCCGGCGCGCGTCGCACAACTGCTTCAGGGCGACGCGGCCCACGACAAGGCCGCGCGCTTCTACTGGCCGCTGCTGACGGAGCTCTTTACCTACGCCGCCAATCGCGTGTCGGACAAAGACAAGGAGCCCGCCCGCAGCCTGGTCGAGGTCGATACCGCCATGCGCACCGGCTACAACTGGGAGCTGGGGCCGTTCGAGCTCTTCGATGCTGTAGGTGTCCGTGCAACCACCGAGAAGATGCGTGCAGCAGGTGCGCCCATCGCCGCCAACGTAGAAGCGTTGCTCACATGGGCCAACAAGAACGGCGAGGCGAATCCCGCCTGGTACAAAGACGACGCGACCGTGCCCAGCGGACGCCGCTACTTCGATCCTTTCAGCCAGAGTTATAAACCGGTGCCAGCGGCTGAAGGCACGACGTCGATTGCGACGATCAAGAAATCGCGCGGTGTCGTGAAGAAGAACGCCGGCGCCTCCGTCGTCGATCTCGGGGATGGTGTGGCGGCGATCGAGCTGCACTCAAAGATGAATGCACTCGGCGGAGATATCGTCTCGCTCATCACGCAGACCCTCAAGCCTTCGAGCGAACAGGTCGCGAACTTCGAAGCCTTCGTCATCACTGGCGACTCGAGCAATTTCTCCGTCGGAGCGAACCTGATGCAGCTCCTGCTCACGATTCAGGATCAGGAGTGGGACGAGGTCGATCTTGCTGTCCGTGCCTTTCAAAACATGACCCAGGCGGTAAAGTTCTGTCCACGCCCTGTAGTGGTCGCGCCCTACGGCATGTGCCTCGGCGGTGGGGTTGAGATCAGCCTGCATGCCGCCGCGCGACGGCCGCACGCTGAACTGTACATGGGGCTGGTCGAGACTGGCGTCGGGCTCATCCCAGGCGGCGGCGGCTGCAAGGAGATGCTCCTGCGATCGATCGAAGCGGGCACAAGCATTCGTCCCGATGCGCGCGGAGAATCGGTGGAGATCTTCGAAGCCACCAAAAAGAACTTCGAGACCATTGCCAAGGCGACTGTCTCCACCTCGGCTGCAGAGGCGCGGGGCCTGAACTTTCTGCGGCACAGCGATGGCATCACGGTGAATCGCGATCGCCTGGTGACCGATGCAAAGCTTAGGGCTCGCGCAATCGCCGACGCTGGCTACACAGCGCCCGTGGCGCGTGTCGACATTCCCGCACCGGGCGAGTCCGTGCTGGCGACGCTGAAGCTCGCCGTGTGGACCATGCGCGAAGGGCAGTACATCTCCGATCACGACGCGAAGGTTGCCAACTGGGTCGCCTACGCACTCACCGGAGGTAAGGTCACGCCGGGCACGCCGGTGTGCGAGCAGTATCTGCTCGACCTCGAGCGCGAGGCGTTTCTCTCGCTTTGTGGGGAAAAGAAAACGCAGGAGCGGATCGCCTTCACGCTGAAGACCGGCAAGCCGCTCAGGAATTAGGAGTCTCGTATGAGAGAAGTCATCATCGCATCTGCAGTCCGCACTCCGATAGGCAAGGCACCCCGCGGAACCCTTCGCGCAACCCGGCCCGACGATCTCGCGGCCTTTGCCATCAGCGGAGCGCTCGAACGCCTGCCGCAGCTGGATAAGTCGGAGATCGAGGATGTAATCCTCGGCTGTGCCATGCCGGAGGCGGAGCAGGGAATGAACGTTGCGCGGGTCGCGAGCTTTCGCGCCGGGCTGCCCGTGACCGCGTCGGCCATGACCATCAATCGCTACTGCGCCTCCGGACTTCAATCCATTGCCCTGGCGGCGGATCGTATTCGGGGAGGGTCTGCTGACGTCATCGTCGCCGGGGGTACGGAGAGCATGTCCTGCGTTCCCTTCGGAGGCAACAAGATCTCGGTGAATCCCTGGCTGGTCGAGAACTATCCGGGCTCCTACATGTCTATGGGGCACACTGCCGAGCGTGTGGCGTCTCACTATGGCATCTCCCGCGAGGCGATGGATGAGTTCTCTTACCAGAGCCATCAAAAAGCTCTCGCCGCGATCCAGTCAGGCAGGTTCGACGACGAGATTGTTCCGATAAAAGTCACAAATACGACCGTCAACGCAAAGGGCAAGGCTCAAACTGATGAATCCATCTTCAAAACCGATGAAGGTCCCCGCGCGGATACATCGCTCGAAGCTCTTGCAAAGTTGAAGCCCGTCTTCCATGCCAAAGGAACCATTACAGCGGGGAACTCCTCGCAGACCTCCGACGGCGCTGCAGCCGCAGTCGTAATGTCCGCAGAACGTGCCGCGCAACTGGGCATCAAGCCCATGGCAAAATTCATCGCCTTTGCTTACGCAGGCTGCGATCCGGAGGAGATGGGCATAGGCCCCATCCACGCCATCCCCAAAGCTCTCAACATGGCTGGGCTTTCCCTCGATCAGATCGACGTCATCGAGCTGAACGAGGCCTTCGCCGCTCAGTCCCTGGCGGTCATCAAAGTTCTCGGCATCGATCCCGCGAAGCTCAATCTCAATGGAGGAGCGATCGCACTCGGTCACCCACTCGGCTGCACGGGAGCCAAGTTGACGGCTACTCTCCTGCGAGAGATGCCCCGCCGCAACGCGAAGTACGGCATGGTGACGATGTGCGTCGGCGGTGGCATGGGCGCTGCCGGAATCTTCGAGGCAATTCAATAAGGTTCTATGTTCGAGGTGATCCAATGGCCACGCTAGCTCCCACTCCCGCTGACAAGAAGGCCCTTTCCGGCGGAAGCTTTCTCATCTCCAATCCCACACCCGCCGATTGCTTCTTCCCGGAAGATTTCACCGAGGAGCATCGCCAGATCGCACAGACGACCGTCGAGTTCGCGCTGAACGAGGTGGTTCCTCTCTCCGACCAGATCGAAGCCAAAGACTTCGCGGTGACGAGGCGGCTCATCAAGCAGGCGAGCGATCTCGGCCTCACCTCGGTCGATATCCCAGAGGAGTACGGCGGCCTCGAGATGGACAAGGTTACCTCCGCCATCATTGCGGACAATATCGCCAAGCAGGGAAGCTTCTCCGTAGCGTTCTCCGCGCACGTCGGCATCGGCACGCTGCCCATCGTCTGGTACGGCACGCCGGAGCAGAAGAAAAAATACCTGCCGAAGCTGGCGAGCGGCGAGTTCATCGGAGCCTACGCACTCTCTGAGTCAACCTCCGGCTCCGACGCTCTCAACGCGCGAACCCTTGCCGTCCTCTCAGAGGACGGAGAGACCTACACCCTCAACGGCGAGAAGATGTGGATCTCGAACGCTGGCTTCGCCGATCTCTTCACCGTCTTTGCCCGATGCGAGGTGAAGGAGGGCAAGGAGGCAGGGAAGGAGCGTCTCACCGCCTTCCTCATAGAGCGTGGCACCCCGGGATTTACCGTTGGGAAAGAGGAGCACAAGCTTGGCATCCGCGGCAGCTCCACCTGTTCCCTGATCCTTGCCGACTGCAGGATTCCTGCGACGAATCTGCTGGGAGAGGTCGGTAAGGGACATCACATCGCCTTCAACATCCTCAATGTAGGCCGCTATAAGCTCGGCAACGCCGCGGTAGGGGCCGCGCGCATGTGCACCGGCAACGGCATCCGCTATGCGAAAGAGCGCAAGGCCTTCGGCAAGACAATCTCCGA
This sequence comes from Edaphobacter modestus, assembly GCF_004217555.1. GTDB lineage: Bacteria > Acidobacteriota > Terriglobia > Terriglobales > Acidobacteriaceae > Edaphobacter > Edaphobacter modestus. The sequence goes on along the minus strand of NZ_SHKW01000001.1, from coordinate 1,316,610 downwards.
GTTTGGAATGATTCAGGAGAAGCTTGCGAATTGCGCCGTAGGGGTCTTCATCGGCGAGGCTCTCTCCTATCGCACCGTTGGCATGATTGATGCCGCGCTCGCCGGAGTCGACAAGCACGATACGGCAGCGATCCAGAAAGCCATCGAAGGTTACGCCGTCGAGTGCTCCATCGTAAAGGTGTGGGACTCCGAGATGCTCGACCAGGTCGTCGACGACATCGTGCAGATCTACGCCGGTTACGGCTACGTCGAGGATTATCCCGCGGAGCGCGCCTATCGCGACTCGCGCGTCAACCGTATCTTCGAAGGCACCAACGAGATCAACCGCCTCATCATCACCGGTTGGCTGATGAAGTCCGCAATGGCGGGAAAGCTGGCGCTGATGCCGGCGATCAAGCAGTTGATGGACGAGGTGATGGCTGGCCCCGTCGCCCAGGAGGAGCATGAAGGGCCCCTGGCCGAAGAGCATGCTCTCCTGGCAAGCGCAAAGAAGCTCACGCTCTTCGCCGCAGGAGCTGCGACCCAGAGGTACATGCAGCAGCTCGCCGACCAGCAGGAAGTCATGGGAGCCATCGCCGACATGATCATCGAGGTCTACGCTATGGAGTCAGGAATTCTCAGGGCGGAGAAGATGTCCGCCAAGGCAACAGCCGATATTCCGGTGACGATGGCGCGTGTCTACGCCGAGGTCGCCATGGACAGAATCGAGCTCTCCGCTCGGAGGATCCTGGCCACCGTTGCCGAAGGAGATATGTTGCGGACCCAGCTCACCATCCTGCGCAGACTGACAAAGCATGATCCTGCGGATACAATCTCCCTGCGGCGCCAGATCGCACGGCACGTCCTGCGCGCAGGGAAGTACGCGCTTTAGAACGAAGACCACGCAGCCGGGAAGAGCACCGGGGGCACAGGCTGACGTGGCCATTGCCGATTCGGGAAACTCCTTCGCGGCTTATTCTGGGTTCCGCGGAGATTCTCCCTCATACTTATCTCCGAGCCGGTCTCCGGAAGGTAAAGTTTTTCCAAACTGCGTCCTGTGGCGATTGAGCTCGTCTATCAGGACGAATAAGTTCAGGTCTACCGAAACCTTTTGCCGCGCCCAAGGTCTATACAGGGAAAGTTTCCACAGTCCAGGGCCATTCGAAGGTTTTCAACTGCCTCCCCCGGGAGGTGTTCGTCTCACCAACACGCAAGAAATAGGTTGCCGAGCAGAAAATGTCGATTCGTAGCTGTCTGGTTCCCCGTCTCCTCGTTCCCGTCCTCGCTGTTCTCGGGCCCTCGGCCCTCTCTGCGCATGCCGCGCCCCAAAGCCGCCTCAGCAGCGCGATCACCGATACCGACCGCTCTCCCGTGCGTCAGACGATTCCGGGCCGCGTACAGAATTCGGCGGACCTTGGCGAAGCGGCATCGGACCGCACGCTCTCAGCGGTCACCCTTCACTTCAGTCTGACCGCCTCGCAGCAGGCCGATCTGACGCAATTGCTTGCCGACCAGCAGAATCCCGCCTCGCCCCACTATCACCAGTGGCTTACGCCCCAGCAGTACGGCGCCCGCTTCGGTCTCTCCAGTGCCGATCTTTCCAAGGTGCAGACCTGGCTTACGAGCAAGGGACTGAAGATCGTTGAAGTTTCCCCCAGCCAGAACTACCTGACGGTGAGCGGCAACATTCGGCAGGTCGAGAGTGCGTTCAGCACGACCATTCACTCCCTTTCCGACAACGGCGAGCAGCACATCTCCAATGTCACTGACCCTCAGCTTCCGTCTCCGATTGCGAATATCGTAACTGGAATCACCGGCCTCAACGACTTCAAGCCCCGCTCACACGCCATCGTGCAGCCCCGCTTCACGTCGTCAGTGACGGGCACGCACTTCATCGCACCGGGCGATTTCTACGCCATCTACGACGTCAATCCGCTGCTTACGCAAAATATCAACGGTACCGGAATCTCCATCGCAATCGTGGGCCAAACAGACATCAGCCTCTCGGATGTAGCTGCGTTTCGCACGGCATCGGGCCTTTCTGCGAATGCACCCACGGTCGTACAGGCAACAGGGTACGTTGCGGGGACGGTTTCGGGTGACATCGACGAATCTCAGCTGGACGTGGAGTGGGCAGGGGCGATTGCGCCCAACGCGTCGATCAAGTTCGTGACGGTCGGAGCCAGCAGTTCGGCCTCTGTCGTAAACGCCCTGTTCTACGCAATCTCCAATAATGTCGCTCCCATCATCTCCATGAGCTACGGAAACTGCGAGTCGGCCTGGGGACAGTCCAACCTGAACACGATCAATCTTGCTCTCCAGCAGGCCAATGCGCAGGGCATCACGTTCATCAGTGCCTCCGGTGATTCGGGAGCGACAGACTGCGACGTGGCTCCCCCCGCGGATTACGGCCTCACCGTAGACTTTCCCGGCAGCTCTCCCTACGCCACCTCCGCGGGCGGAACGATGTTCAACGAAGGCTCTGCCACCGGAACCACTGCTTACTGGAACTCCAACAGCAGCTCCGGCACCGCGAACGCAGGCTCGGCAACCGGGTACATCCCTGAGGCTGCCTGGAACGAATCCAGTTCCACCGGCTTGAGTTCGGGAGGCGGAGGAGCCAGCGCCTACTTCACGAAGCCTTCATGGCAAGTAGGTACCCCGGCAGACTCTTCGCGCGACGTTCCTGACATCTCCCTGAATGCAGCCGCCAACCACGACGGCTACCTCTTCTGCTCCCAGGGATCATGCACCAACGGCTTTCGCAACTCTGCGGGCAACCTCAATGTAGTCGGTGGAACTTCGGTGGTCGCGCCTTCTCTTGCCGGAATCTTCGCCCTGCTTGAGCAACAACTGGGCGGTGGAGCGGCGGGTCGTCTCGGAAACATCAATCCGATGATTTACGGTCTCGCCATCAGTCAGTATTCGGGTAACGTCTTCCACGATACGACCAGCGGCAACAACAGCAGTCCCTGCCAGCTTGGCACGACGAACTGCCCCAGCGGCGGAAGCATCGGCTATAACGCTGGCACAGGCTACGATCTGGCCACCGGTTGGGGCACGGTCGATGTCGCCCAACTTGCCAACAAGTGGCCTATCGTGCCTCCAGCCGGCACTTCTACCGGCACCACCGGAGCCGCTCTATCCAACACCACGATTACCTCCAGCAGCGCCGTCTGCAGTATCACCGGGCAACTGACCCTGTCGATCTCTGTTGCAAACGGCAGCGGAGGTACGCTCGCCGTACCTACTGGAACCGTACAGGTTCTGGTCGATGGTGTAGCGCCCGACGCCAACTCGACCGTCCAGCTCAGCAATGGAACCGCGAGCTATCAGCTCAGCCCTTCCGCTACAACAGGGGGCCACACGATTACCGCGGTCTACTCCGGAGATGGCTCCTACGCCAGCTCCAAGGGAACCCTGGTAGCCGACTTCGTCTCGTCGACCAAGGCTGATTTCGCTCTCACACCATGCACCACAGCGACAACGGTCAACTCCGGTGCCACGGCTGGAGGAATCGCCTTTACCGTGACCCCCGCGAACGGATTCACTGGCCCGGTCGCGTTCACGGTCAGCGCAACTTCGTCGATCGCCGCGAACTACTCCTTCTCGGCCGCTTCAGTCAATGTCTCCTCGGGTACCGCGGCCACAACCACTCTGACGATTACCGCAGCGCAGAGCGCGACGGCCTCGAACTCGCATGACGTTCACCCCGGCTCACGCTCCCCCTGGTACGTCGCCGGTTCCGGAGCTACACTAGCAGGAATCTTCCTGCTTGCCTTGCCGAGACGCCGCCGGTTTACTCCTCTTGTGGCGCTCCTGCTTTCCGTAGGTGCCTTCAGCATCTCCGGTTGCGGTGGCAGCAGTAGCGGTATCAGAAGTACAACGTCGCCGACCGCGACAAACGCTGCTCCAGGCACATACACTCTCAACGTGACGGCAACCGCCGCCAACGGACTGGTTCACACCTCGGTGGTGACTCTCAAGGTCCAGTAAAGCCAACAACAGAATGGCCGCCCGGTAAAGAAAACCCGGGCGGCCTTCTTGTTTTGCGATCTGTCAGCGATCAGTCGCCAGCCAGTTTCCTGATAGGGACCTTCTCTTCGCTTCCTTCCGCCAGGCTCATCAGATAATCCTGCGCCGTGAAAGGCGTTACGCTCTTCGGGGCTCGAACGTATTCGCCGTCCGGCTGCAGCAACCGCGCCTTGGTGTTGTCCTTCAGGTAGGTCTTCAGAATCTCATCTCGCAGCCGCTTCTTCAGGTCGATCTGCATGACCGGAAAGACGACCTCGCAGCGATCTACGAGATTGCGTGGCATCCAGTCCGCGCTGCCGCAGTAAACATCATCCTCGCCTCCGTTCGCAAAGTGGAAGATGCGGCTATGCTCCAGGAACCGTCCCACGATACTGCGCACGCGTATCCTCTCACTCAAGCCCTTCACCCCAGGCCGTAGCGAGCACATGCCGCGTACGATCAGATCAATCTCCACCCCTGCCTGCGATGCTGCATAGAGAGCCTCAATCGTCCGCCGATCGATCAGGCCGTTCATCTTGGCGACGATCGCGGCAGGCCTTCCTGCCTTTGCATGTTCGCTCTCGCGCTCAATCAATCCAACCAGCTTGTCGGCCAGAGTGATTGGGGCTACCAGAAGCGGGTCATAGTTGGTTGATTCCGTATCCGCCGTCAAATAATTGAAGACCTTCTGCGCCGCCGAGGCCAGCTCCATCCGCGATGTCAGCAGGCTGATATCGGTATAAAACCGGGCCGTGACCGGGTTGTAGTTTCCCGTTCCCAGGTGTGCATACCTCCGCACCACACCGTCCGGATCGCGGCGGACCAGCAGCGCCAGCTTGCAGTGTGTCTTGAATCCGAAGATGCCGTGGTACACGCCCACACCTGCATCCTCCAGCTCCCGTGCCCAGCGGATGTTGGAGTCTTCATCAAACCGCGCCATCAGCTCCACCACGACGGTCACATCTTTGCTCTGTGCGGCTTCGATCAGCGCGCGGAAGATCGGAGAATCCTTGCTCGTCCTGTAGAGCGTCTGCTTCATCGAGATAACGTTCGGATCCACCGCTCCAGCCTCGATGAATCCCTCAACGGCCGAGTAGGAGTCGAAGGGATGGTGCAGCATCACATCTCTCCTCCTTAGCTCATCGAAGATGTCCGTGGATTTCGCGCTGAGTCTGAACTCCCTGCCTGCAAATGGGGGAAACTTCAGAGCCGGCCGCTTGACCTCGGAGTAAAGATTCATCAGCCGCGAAAGGTTTACCGGCCCATCGGTCCTGAATACCTGCCGGGGGTCGAGCTCGAAGTTCGTTCGCAGCCGCTCGACAATCTCTTCCGGAGCACTGATCTCGATCTCAAGCCTCACGGCATCGCCCTTGCGGCGGTTGTGCAACTCCGAGCGGACGCTCTCCAGCACCGAGCGCGACTCTTCTTCCTGCATGTAGAGATTACTGTTGCGGGTCACGCGAAAAGCGACGCGCGTCAGCACTTCATAGCCTCGAAACATCTTCTCCACCTGCGCTTCGATCAGCTCGTGCAACATGATGAAGTCGCAGTAGCCGTCCTCGCAGGGCAGGGAGATCAGCCTTGGGAGCGATCGCGGCACAGTCACGACTCCGAGCGCCGGCGGAACATTTCGAGTGCCGGTCTGTCTCCGCTTATGCCGCAGCAACAGGCCAAGGCACAGCGCTTTATTCAGCACGCGAGGAAAGGGATGCGAGGGATCGATCGTGACCGGCGTAAGGAGAGGGTCCACTTCATTGGCATAGAACTGCAGCGCATGGTTTCGTGCCGCGTCGCCCAGCTCCTCCCAGCGCAAAACTCTTATCTTCTCCTTGTGCATCGCCGGCAACAACAGCTCGTTCCAGCATTGGTATTGTGCCGCGACAAACTCTTCGATCCGCTGGCTCAGCCGGTCCAGGCGCTCCTGCGCTGTCACTCCTCTCTCATCAAGGCGCTGCGGCTGGTTAAAGTCGTCCTCAATGCGCTGCAGCGTGCCTGCTACACGAATCTCGAAGAACTCGTCCAGGTTGCTCGCTGTAATCGCAAGAAACTTTACCCGCTCCAGCAGGGGATTCTCCGGGTCCTGCGCCTCTTCGAGCACACGCTGGTTGAACTTCATCCAGGACTCATCCCTGTCCAGAAAGTGGCTCTCTGCGATGGCCGCAGGTTCGGCCGCCTTCTTCCTGCCTGTGCTCTTCGAGATCGTGGTTGTACTTTTCTTTTCAGCACTCATAGAGGTCTCCGAGATTACCGCACCTGGTACATTCCCAATGTAAACAAACCCACAATCGTCACTCTTCTGAAAATATTCTCTCGGAACCACAATAATCTGTCTCCCTCAAACGTCTTTCCAGCAGATGCCCCAGATCCCCATCGACGGCTGGAGACTCTCCGAGCAGGACCGCCTCTTTTCCGAGGCCATGGAGCGCGATCGCCCCCGTCTGCGCAGCTTCATACGCCGCTATGTCGGCGACGCCGGTGAGGCCGAAGACATCCTGCAGGATGTCTTCTACGAGCTGCTGGAGGCGTATCGCATGATGAAGCCGGTCCAGCACGTCAGCGGCTGGCTCTTCCGCGTCGCCCGCAACCGCATCGTCGACATGTTTCGTCGAAGACGGCCCGGATCCCTGAACGATCCTGTCACGGCAGAGGGTGACGGTCAGTCCCTCACTCTAGAGGACCTTCTGCCCTCTGCCGAGGACGGGCCCGATGCCGCCTACGCGCGCCGCATCCTCCTCGACGCACTCGAGGACGCAATCGAAGAGCTCCCCCAGGAACAGCGAGACATCTTCCTGGCGAACGAAGTCATGGGCACAAGCTTCAAGGACTACGCCGCGGAGACCGGTATCGGCATCAACACTCTCCTCTCCCGCAAACGCTACGCCGTACAACACCTCCGCCGCAGCCTGCAGGCGCTTTACGACGATCTCGGAGGCGAGGGATGAACCAGTCAAATTCTGAGCAAATCAGTAAGGAGAAACACATGCACTCTCACAAAGCGGAAAGGGCAATCAAGATTCTGCTATTCATCCTGCTCACAGTCACAGTCCTTGGATTCGTCGTAAAGGAGTTATGGAACGCTCTGATGCCGCAGCTTTTCGGATGGCACACCCTTACGTTCTGGCAGGCTCTCGGTCTGCTTGTCCTGGCCAAGATCTTCTTCGGAGGCTTCCATCGCCACTCCGGCGGCGGCGCGCCCTGGAGAAACCGCATGAAACAACGCCTCGAACAGATGACCCCGGAAGAGCGCGATCGATTTCGCCAGGGAATGCGTTGCGGACGCCGGCCCGTCGATCGCCCGGTTGAGCCCTGAAACAGCGGGTGCTGGAAACACCCGCCTCTTTCTCTTTCTGATTGGAGACCAAGCTCATGACCAACGAAGATGGTGGTGGAATCGCTCCGGGCTATGCAGCACGCCCCGCACACCGTTCCCCCGTTTCCGATAGCAGTGATCTCGCAGCGGTGCGCAAGGGCATCGACTCCCGTATCGCGGAGCTGGAGATCGAAAACATCCGGCTTCAACGACTCGTCGCGGAGTTGCTCCTGAAGAATCAACAACTCCGCAGGCATGGAGACTAGCCGCAGGACCCCGAAATCCCATAGCCATCTGCGTCGCACTCCGGCTATAGTCTAAAGACCGTGTTCGCAGACCCAGTACAACAAGGAGAACAATGAAATTCGTGAAATTTGGAATCTTCGCACTCGCACTGGCAACATCGCTTTCCCTCAGCGCAGCCGCTCAGGATGTTTCGCAGGACCTCAAGAAGGCCGGGCATGAAACCAAGGAAGCAACGAAAGATACCGCGCATGATGTAAGTAAGGGCACGAAGAAGGCATATAACAAGACGGCAGAGGGAACCGAAAAGGTCGCAGACAAGACTGCGGAAGGAACCAAGAAGGCGTACCACAAGACTGCTGAAGGAACCGAAAAGGTCGCAGACAAGACTGCGCAGGGTACCAAGAAGGTCGCCACCAAGACTGCGGACGGAACTAAGGATGTGGCCGAGAAGACCGCGGACGGAACCAAGAAGGTTGCCACCAAGACTGCGGACGGAACCAAGAAGGCAGTCGATTAAGATCGATTGCAAGTAGAAATCATATAGTCCCTCGACAATGAGGGCCTTCGCTTCACTGGCAGAGCGTCGCCTGCATTCGGTTGCTTTCAGGCCAGATGAGTTCTGCGGCCAGCGCAACCAGCGCAATCCAGTAAAGATCCGCAACCAGCAAGTGCAGGATCTGCATCCAGGTAGGAGCCAGCAGTACGACATCTACCAGGCCCAGGAAGAGTTGCAGCCCCAGCAGTCCTGCTACGACCCGGCCTAGGGTGGACCTCACCCGCATCACCAGCCACAGCACGCAGCAGAGGCTAACCGCTGCCGCTGCCGGATGCACCCATCGCATCCGCACCAGCAGCGGCGCGGACGCTGCGAAGTCTGCAGCCAGTGCAGCCTGGAGGGACGGAGACGGGAACAAGGTGTCGGCCAGTGCCGCTACCGCTCCCGTAGCGCCTACGACCAACGTCGCCGCCAAAGCGGTCCATGCTGGCCAGATCAATGTTTTATCCGAGCGCGTCGCGCGCTTGCCCGGTGCGCCGCTGCTCAGCCACCACGCGGTCAGGCCAATCGCTCCAAGCAGCATCAACGTGTTCGTGAAATGGATCGACTGCATGACCACCCGTGCAGTCGAGGTGTTGTGCTCGACGTACCCTCCCAGCACCAGCGCAGCACCCAGCAGCGCCTCCGTCACCAGAAAGAACACCGATGCCATCACTGCACGTCGTGTTCGGTCTCCCCGACGCGTTGCCTTGAACGTCCAAACCGCCAGCGCCAGGACCAGAAACGTACATACCCCGCTCATGGAGCGGTGGGCAAATTCAATGATCGTGGCCAGTCGCGGATGATGCGGAAAGAAGTCCCCATTGCAAAGCGGCCACGCGGCGCCGCATCCGGCGCCCGATCCCGTAGTACGTACAACCGCACCCCACAGGATCACCAGGATGTTGTAACCCACCACAGTCCATGCGAAGACTCCCAGCGCACGCGAAGGCGGCTTCGCCGGAACCGCCGAGGTCGATGTCATCGCCATAGCTCCATTCTACGACCTGGCGGAGGCTCGACGCCTCGGCCAGCAAAGCTGTCCAGCCTCCGCGCAGATCAGTAACAGACAACCAGCAACAGGCGGATCTACCCGTTGGCCAGTTCTTTCGCTCTCTGCGTCGCGCGTTTGACCGCCTTGATCAGAGTGACGCGAAGTCCACCCTCTTCGAGTTCCAGAATCCCGTCCACGGTGCAGCCCGCAGGAGTGGTCACAGCGTCCTTCAGCAACGCCGGATGATATCCGGTCTCGAGCACCATGCGTGCCGAGCCCAGCGTCGTCTGCGCCGCCAGCAGGGTCGCCACATCGCGTGGCAGGCCAACGTTTACGCCTGCTTCGGCAAGCGCCTCGATGATGATGTACAGGAACGCCGGCCCCGAGCCCGAAAGCCCGGTCACCGCATCCATATGCTTCTCATCGACCACCACCGTGCGGCCTACTGTCTGGAAGATTCGCTGCGCAATCGCCATCTGCTGCTCTGAGACAAATCGGCCGGCGCAGAGCGCTGTGATGCCAGCTGCCAGCATGGCCGGCGTATTGGGCATAGCGCGAATGACCGCCAGATCGTGGCCCGCAGCTTTCTCAATGCTGCTCGTCATGACCGATGCCGCGATCGAAAGCACCAGTTTTTCCGGCGAGAGCGCAGGCCGTATCTGCTCAACCAGAGCAGGCACCTGTACTGGCTTCACGCCTAGCAGAATCACATCCGCCTGGCTGGCCGCAGCCAGGTTATCCGTCGTCATCTCGATGCCGTACTGCACCGACAGAGCCTGTGCGCGCTCCGGGTGATGCACTGTGGCAAAGATCTGGTCCGGGCTCACCAGGTTGTTCTTCAAGAATGCCTGCAGAAGAATGCCGCCCATCTTGCCTGTGCCCAGAATAGCCACGCGCAACTGCGGCATCGCCGGCGTCGGCGCCGCTACTTCGTAAGTCTCTTCGCTCATCTCAAAAGGCTACCAGACACAGCCGTCTTACTTCTTCTTGTCAGCGATCCAGGCATCCACCTGCTTCTCCAGCAGATCCATCGGCAGCGCACCCGAATCCAGCACCGCATCGTGGAAGCCTTTCAGGTCGAACTTCGGTCCCAGCGCGGTCTGCGCCTTCTGCCTCAGCTCGAGAATCTTCAATTGCCCCATCTTGTACCCCAAAGCCTGGCCCGGCCACGCAACGTAGCGGTCCACCTCGGCCTGTACGTTCGGCTCGTCGATGGCGGAGTGCTCGTGGAAGTAATCCACCATCTGCTGGCGAGTCCAGTGCTTGGAGTGAACTCCCGTATCGACGACCAGCCGGATCGCGCGCCAGATATCCGCCTCGAGTCGCCCGTAGTCGCTGTAAGGGTCCTGGTAGAAGCCGACATCCTTACCCAATCGTTCGCTGTACAGACCCCAGCCTTCCGTATACGCCGTGAAGTACTCCTGCTTGCGAAACTCAGGCAATCCCGTCAGTTCCTGGGAGATCGAAAGCTGCAGGTGGTGTCCGGGAATCCCCTCGTGATACGAGACCGCCTCAACCGGGGCTAGCGATCGCTCGGCGAAGTTGTAGGTATTCACATACACCCTGCCCGGTCGCTTTCCGTCCTGACTGCCCTGGTTGTAATACGCGGCGGACTGATCCTTTTCGATGTATGCAGGCACCGCAAGCACCTCGAGCTGCGCCTTCGGCAACGTGCCGAACAGCCCCGGCAGCTTCGGCTGCATCTTCGCGATATACCCCTTGTACGCATCCAGCAGCGCGTCCTTCGACGTGGGATGCAGCTTCGGGTTCGTCTTCATCGCCGCGCTGAAGCTCTTGAGGTCTGCAAAGCCGAGCTTCTTCACGATGACCAGCATCTCGGTCTCGTCGCGCTTCACCTCATCCAGTCCGATCTGGTGAATCTCCGCCGGTGTCTTCTCTTCGGTCGTACTCTGGCGAACCCTGAATGCGTAGTAGGCATCTCCATCCGGCAGAGCCCACACACCTGGATCCTTTCGTCCGGCAGGAACATATTGAGCCTTCACAAAGCGTGCGAAACGCTGGTAGGCAGGGAGCACGCTCGTCATGATCGCCTGCGCTATCTCTTCTGTGATCCGCTTACGATCGGCCGCACCGATCGATGCGGGAAACTTCTTGAGCGGTTGCGCAAAAGGGCTTTCTTCCGGCTTCTGTGTGGCAATCGCCTCCGTCTGCGTGACGACTTTTTCCAATAGATAGGCCGGAGGAACCCTTCCCTCGTCCATGCCCAGCTGCATGTTCGTCATATTCTGCGAGAAGACGGCAGGGATCTTCTTCAATCGTTCGATGTAGTCGTCATAATCCTTTACCGTGTCGAAGGAGAGGCTGCTGACCAGCTGCACCATGTCCGTGTGAAAGCCGCTGAACTGGTTCACCGGCATCTCCCACTCCTTGAATCGCGCTCCCTCCTGCGCGTCCGTCAGATCGCGCACTATCAGGTCGCGTGACAAAATCTCCTGCGGCTTCAACCCCGTCGTGTCGATCGCGCTCAGCCGATCCAGGAAGACGCGACCGCGCTCCAGAGAGGCGTTGACCTCCTTGACCGAGTAATCGCTCCACTGGTCGTTGTACCGCTTGTCTCCAAGGAACGAGGCAAACTCAGGCGAGTGCTTTAGACGTTCCTGCCATATCTCATCAAACAGAGCCGCGAGTGCCTTGCTGCGCTCGTCTACTGTCTGCGGTGCCGCTGCTGCTGCCTGCCCCAGAGGGCCTGCCGCCTGTCCAAGAGGTCCCTGTCCCAAAGGTCCCAGCCCCATCGCTCTGAACGGTGCAACTCCGCCGCACGCAAATACCAGAACACCAGCCACAACCCGGGCCCCGACCAACGAAAACCTCTTCATGCACACCTCGATGCTTCATCGGTTAGTCTATCGTGCGCCGGGGCATTAAATCTGGCGTCCAGCCGCCTCCGCCGAGCACCCGTCCAGCATCCGGTACAGCGTGGACCGGCTGATTCCAAGCACCTCCGCCGCGCGCATCTTGTTGCCCGAGCACTCCCGCAGAACACGCAACACATGCCTGTCGATCACATCCTGTAGCAGCATCTGGGGTTCGCTCGGCCGCAGCACCTCTGCCGGAAGAGTGCCTGTAGATATTCCCACCAGGGAAGACAGGTCAGTGGTGCCGAGCACCGCCTCCTCGCACTGCAAGACGCCATTGTGCAGAACATTCTCCAGCTCGCGGACGTTTCCCGGCCACTGGTGCAGCAGCAGCCTTTCCATCGCATCCTGCGCAATCCCAGCCACAGGCTTCTCGTACCGACGCCGAAATCTCTCCAGAAAATGCATCGCCAGCGTCGGAATATCTTCCACTCGCCGCCGCAAAGGTTCGAGCGTAATCTCGATCATGGCCAGCCGGTGATAGACGTCCTGGCGAAAGATCCCCGCCGCAGCCAGCACCCGCAGATCCTGGGTCGTCGACGCGATCGTCCGCAACCCCGTCCTTTGATCCAGCATCCGCAGAAGTCTCCGTTGCGCTTCCGGAGCCATCTCCTCTACCCCATCCAGAAACAGCGTTCCATCCTGGGCGGCCTCCGCCATCGACTCGATCAGGTCGTTCTCCCGCCCTTCATTCATCTCGCCGAGTCTGGCCGTATGGCACACCACGAAGGGACCCTCGGCACGGTCTCCCCTGGCGTGCAGCGCCCTGCCCGCCAATTCCTTGCCCGTGCCAATCTCTCCGCGTATCAGTACCGTGCGAAAGTGAGGGCCAATACGCTCGATCTGCAGTCGCAGCCGCTGCATCGCGCTTCCATCGCCAACCAGCGCAGGCTTATCTGCAACCGCATCTCGTGGGGTCCCGGCAACGGCAAAATGGGCCGGCGAAAAGCCGGCAGGGGATAGGCCGAAAGTGGTCATGTTACTTCCACTATCGGCATGTTCCGGCCATGGGATGAGGCCGGAAACACGAAGGCCGGATCTCGAGTCTGTCTCGAGATCCGGCCTTCGCGAAAGTACGAATGAAATCTACGCCGTGGTCGTCGCGCAGTACGTATCGAACGCGCGCGTCAGCTCCTGGGCAATCGCCGGAGCCGTCGAGGTCTCGATCGCCGAGCGCTGCATCAGGTACACCAGCTGGCCATCGCGCAGAATCGCGATCGCCGGCGAGGTTGGCGGATGCCCGCCGAAGTAGCCACGCGCCTTCTCGGTCGCCTCACGATCCTGCCCCGCAAACACCGTCACGGAGTGGTCCGGCTTCGTCGCGTGCTGCATCGCCAGCCGAACGCCCGGACGCATCTTGCCCGCCGCGCAGCCGCAGATCGAGTTGACGACAACCATCGTGGTCCCGGGCTGTGCCAGGGCCGAATCCACCTCGGCAGCCGTGCGAGCCTCATTCAGCCCAGCGCGAGTCAGCTCCTCGCGCATCGGTATCACCATAATCTCTGGATACATTGACTTCCCCCTTGAAGATTTCGCCAACCAGCGTGTGCATACGTCTTCTCCTTTCCATTGTACCGGGCTGCCCAAAGGACGTCATCCTCGCCCTCCCGCCTTCGCCTTTTCCGACTTGCCTGATGTACCCTCAAACCCGTGCAGCCCGTCGCCATCGATATCCAGCAGAACATCTCCCTGGCTCCCTTCACCACGCTCCGGATCGGCGGCCCGGCACGCTTCTTTTCGGAGATCACCACCGAAGCCGGGCTGCTCGAAGCGGTCGCCTTCGCCCGCCAGCGTTCGCTTAAGCTCTTCGTCCTCGGCGGCGGAAGCAACCTCCTCATCTCCGACACCGGCTTCGACGGCCTCGTCCTTCGCATCGCTCTCGACCGTCGCACCGTCTCCACCCGGAGCGGCGGCCATATCGACTTCACCGTTCCCGCCGGCCTCGACTGGAACGCCTTCGTCCTCTCTGTCTGCCAGCAGGGAATCAGCGGCGTCGAATGCCTCGCCGGAATCCCCGGCACCGTCGGTGGAACCCCCGTCCAGAACGTAGGCGCCTACGGTCAGGAGGTCTCGGGCACCATCGTCTCCGTCCGCGCTCTCGATCTCGAGACCATGCGCTTCGTCGATCTCTCCAATCACGAGTGCGGCTTCGCCTACCGCCGCAGCATCTTCAACACCACGCACCGTGGCCGCTACATCGTCACCGCCGTCACCTTCCGCTTCGACCGCGATCGCCGTCCGCAGCTCACCTACGCCGATCTCACTCGCCACTTCGGCGACGCCCAGCCAACGCCGCTTGAGGTCTACCACGCCGTCCGCGAGATCCGTCACGCCAAGGGTATGCTGATCGTCGAAGGAGAGCCCGACTCCCGCAGCGCAGGCTCCTTCTTCAAAAATCCCATCGTCGCGCCCGACACCCTCGAGCGCATCGCCTCAACCCTCCATCTCGGTCCCGATCAGATTCCCCACTGGCCCGCAGAAGACGGCCGCATCAAGCTGCCCGCCGCCTGGCTGCTCGAGCGCGCCGGGTTCGTCAAGGGTTACGCCATGGGCAACGCCGGAATCTCCTCCCGCCACACCCTCGCCCTCATCAATCGGTGCAACGCCACCGCCGCCGACATCCTCGCGCTGCGCGATGCCATCCAGCACAAGATAAAAACGCTCTTCGGAATCCAGCTCGAGCAGGAGCCTGTCCAGCTCGGCTAACAATTGCCATTATTTCCCGCGCCGATCGAGCACAGCCCGTCCTGTCGCGCACCGTTTGTCCTTCCTAGCACAGCCCGTCCTTCCGAGCACACCCACCCGTCCGAGCACAGCCCGCCCTTCTGGCACTCTCTGCCCTTCCGAATAAAGTCCGTCATTCTGAGCCAAAGGCGAAGAATCTCAGTATTTCTTCAAAGCTGCCACAAATCCACGCTGAACCCACTGACCTTCCACGCGTCCTCCAGTGGCCATCCCCTCACTCCGCTCGAAGCCGTTCCAGCAGCCGGCGTCGCTCCTCCGCCAGCACCACCTCCACCTGCCCCTGCTCCACAATCCTTCCATCGGCGAGCTTGATCACCTCAGCTCCCAGCTGAAACGCCTCACCCAGATCATGGGTCACCGACAGCACCGGAACCTTCCACAGCCCAAGCCACTCCCGCAGCCCGATCACAAGCTCATCGCGCAGCGCGGCGTCCAGTCCCGTGAACGGTTCGTCCAGCAAGAGCAGCGGACACACCGCCCCACGGAACGTCCGCGCCGACACCACCGTTCGTGCCACCGAGACTCGCTGCCTCTCGCCTCCGCTCAGGTCCGCCGGCATCCGGTCCGCAAGCTCGCGAAGCCGAAACAACGACATCACCTCTTCCGCAACTCCCATCCCGTCGACAGGCTTCGTCGTCCATCCGTTGCCATAGACCAAATTCCAGCGCACTGTCTTGTGCGGAAACAGCCATGCCGTCTGCGCCGCGCTGCGCACCGGCCGTCGATGCGCGGGAACAAACTCCCCGGCAGCGGTGTCGATCAGCACGTCGCCGCCTTTCACGATCCGCCCCTCCGCCGGACGCACGAATCCCGCAATCGCCCGCAGCACCGTCGTCTTTCCGCTCCCCGACGGTCCAAACAGCACCGTCCACGGAGCCGTCAGCCCAAACTCCACATCAAGCGCCACCCCGCCCACGCGATGCCTCATCCTCACGTCCAGCAGGCTATCGGACAACGTCGGCCTGCCTTCCATCGCTCCGGCGCACGCTCGGCAGCAGGTAGATCACCACCAGCGCAACCATCGCGAATCCCACCAGTGCCAGCGCCGTCCTGTTCGCCGCCGCGTAGTTTCCGTCCTGCACCAGGTCGTAGAGCGAGATCGAAAGCGTCCGCGTCGCGCCCGGAATATTTCCGCCCAGCATCAGCACCACGCCGAACTCGCCCACCGTATGCGTAAACGTCAGCACCGTGCTGGTCAGCAGGGAAGCCCGCGCCATGGGAAGCACGACCGAAAGAAACACCCGTCGCGGCGAAGCTCCCAGTCCCGCCGCAGCTTCAACATATCCGCGATCCACCGCCTCGAATCCTGCCACCAGAGGCTGCACCGCGAACGGCAGGCTGTACAGCACCGACCCAATCAGCAAGCCCTCAAAGCTGAAGGCCAATGGATGCCCGACCACGCGGATCAGCAGCCGCCCAGGGGCTGTAAGGGGTCCCATCATCACCAGCAGGTAAAACCCCAGCACCGTCGGCGGCAGCACCAGCGGCAGCGCCACCGTCGCCTGAACCAGCGCCCTCGCCATCCCATGGCCCGATGCAATCCACCACGCCAGCGGCACTGCAACCAGCAGCAGAATCGCCGTCGTGCTCGCCGCCAGGCGCAGCGTCAGCCAAAGCGCTTCAACATCCATACACCGCAAGTCTACACAGCACGCTTGTGCTCACAAATCAGCTATCGCACCGGCTCCAGCCCCATCGGCACCAGGCTGGCCTGCACCTCCGGCTTCAGCAGCCAGTCCAGAAAGGCATGCGCCTCCGCTCGCCGGTCGGAGTTCTTCATCACAACCGCGCACTGCATAATCGGCGCATAGACTGAGCGCGGAACCCGCACCAGCGTACCCTCTGCCTGAAATCGCGGTGTGCTCGCCGCCGTCAATGAGATCAGCCCCAGCTGCGCGTTTCCCGACTCCACAAACTGCGCCGCCTGCGCGATGTTCTCCGCCACCACCAGGTGCGGCTTCACCGTGTCGTACATCTTCATGCGCTTCAGTGCGGCCACTGCCGCCTGTCCGTAGGGAGCGCGCAGATCATTCGCAATCGCGACCGCGGTCACGCGCTTGTCCACCAGCGAATCCAGGCTGATCGGCTGCAGCGGCGAATCCTTCCGCGCCCACAGCACCAGTGTCCCCCGCGCATACTGCGTCGGCGCCGTGCCATCGGCCAGACCTGCAGCAACCACCTTCTCCGGAAAGACGAAGTCCGCGCCTAGAAACAGGTCCATCGGCGCACCATTGATGATCTGGGTCGCCAGGTTCCCCGAGGAGCCGAAGCTTACCAGCAGCTTCACCCCAGTCGCCTTCTCATACCGGTCCGCAATCCCCGGCAGAATCGGCTGCAGGTCCGCCGCCGCCGCGACCCGCAACTCTTTCTTCGCCTGTGCCCACAACGACGAAGTCACAGCCAGCGTGCACATCGCCACCGCAAACAACAGCCACATTCGGCGGGCCTTTGGCTCATCCCGCCGAGTACGATACCCTAACTGAAACCATGAAAGTCGCGACACATCAGCTCCGATGCACAGAGTGCGGCGCCAGGATCGCCGGCAGCGCTGTCAATAGCATATTCCGCTGCCCCGATTGCAACGGCCTCTATGACGTCATTTATCCCTGGTCGTCCCTGCCCAACGGCGACACTCCGGCATCAGACAGCAAGCTGCCCAACGCCAGCGCCCTCCGCTGGCTCTGGCAGGAGCGCCGCACCTCAACCATGTCCATCGACCAGTCCGGCGTCTGGCGCTTCCGCGATCTCCTCCCCATCGTCGACGATCTCGAACACGTCGTCACCCTCCGCGAAGGCAATACGCCTCTATACGACCTTCCCCGCGCCTCCAAAGCTCTCGGTCTCGATTGGATCCTCGCCAAGCATCAGGGGATGAATCCCACCGGCTCCTTCAAGGACACCGGCATGACCGCCGCCCTCTCCGTCGCCCGCGAGCGCGGCTTCGAGTGGGTTGCCTGCGCCTCTACGGGCAACACCTCGGCTGCAATGGCGGCTTATGCAGCCCGCGCCGCCCTGCGCTCCATCGTCTTCATCCCCGAAGGCAAGATCGCCTGGGGCAAGCTCTCCCAGTCCATGGACTACGGCGCTCTCACCGTCCAGCTCCGCACCGACTTCGACGGCTGCGTCCGCGTCCTCACCGAGCTCGTCAGCCGCTTCCCCATCTACCTGCTCAACTCCGTGAACCCCTACCGCCTCGAGGGCCAGAAGACCCCCGCCTTCGAGCTCCTTGAGCAGCTCGAATGGCAGGTCCCCGAGCACATCGTCGTTCCCGGCGGCAATCTTGCCAACGGCTCCGCGCTCGCCAAGGGCTTCTCCGAGATGCACCATCTCGGCCTCATCTCGCGCGTCCCCAAAGTCAGCATCATCCAGGCCGAGGGAGCCAACCCGCTCTACCGCAGCCTGCAGGAAAACAACGGAGAAGAGCTCATCCCGGTCAAGGCCAATACCCGCGCCACTGCCATCCGCATCGGCAATCCGGCCTCCTGGCGCAAAGCCCTCCGCGCCCTTCGCACCACCGGCGGATGGTGCGAGCAGGTCTCCGAGCAGGAGATCGCCCTCGCCAAGGCCGAGATCGGCTCCGAAGGCATCGGCTGCGAGCCCGCCTCCGCCGTCACCCTCGCGGGCCTCAAGAAGCTCGTCGCCCAGGGTAAGGTAGGCAGGGAAGAACGCGTCGTCCTCATCCTCACCGGCCACACCCTCAAGGACTCCAACTACACCATCGACTACCATCGCGGCGAGCTCTTTACCGAAGAAGAAAACGCTCAGATCTCAGGATCCGACCAGATCCTCCACGCCGCATTGCGTAAGCCCCCCATCGTCCTCGAACCCGACACCGACATCGTCTTTCGCGAGCTCGAATCGCAGATGAAGCTGGTTCACGCATGAAGCCTGTCACGGCAACTAGGATTTGACCACAACAAATGTGTCATCCTGAGCGGAGCCTGGCGCGAATGCGTCAGGCGCAGTCGAAGGACCTGCGGTTCGCTCTGTGGCGCAAAACAACTCGTCCTCGGACCAGGTAATGACCACACCTTCGCTTCATCTCCGTCTTCCCGCCACCTCGGCCAACCTCGGCCCCGGCTTCGACGCCCTCGGGCTCGCCATGTCGCTCTACCTCACCATCGAAGCCAGCGTCGCCGAATCCGGCGCCTTCCACATTGACGCTACCGGCCGCGATGCCGCAGCCTGCTCGGTCATCGAAGACAACCTCATCCTCACCACCTACATCGACGTCCTCGCGAACGCCGGAAAGCTCTCCCCGCGCCTCCATCTCAAGCTCCACAACGAGATTCCCCTGGGCATGGGCTGCGGATCGAGCGCAGCCGCCCTCCTTGCCGGTGTGATGTTGGCAAACCACTTCGGTCAGCTTCTGTGGAACCCACAACAGGTCCTCGAAGAGGCCTGCCGCCGCGAAGGCCATCCCGACAATGTCGCCGCCTGCTTTCTGGGCGGAATGACGGTTTCCTCTGTGTCTGAGGGTGTAGTTATTACTGCAACTTACAAGGAAAACATCAACTGGAACCTTCTACTTGCCCTTCCTTCCGCCAGCCTCTCCACCAGCAAGGCGCGAGCTCTCCTTCCCGACCACTACGCCCGCGAAGACGCGGTCGCCAACATTCAGGCCACGGCGCTTCTGGTCTCCGCCTTCGCCCTTCGCCGTGGTGACCTTCTCTCCGTAGCCATGAAGGATCGGGTCCATCAGCCCTATCGCATGGAGGCCTGTCCCCTCCTCGCCCGGTTGCTCCCCCTCGCCGGAACCCCAGGCATTCTCGGAGTTGCCCTCAGCGGTGCAGGCCCCTCGGTTCTTCTCATCGCCGAAGGCGACTCGTCCCCGATCCTGTCCGCCATTCGTGACGCGGCCCAGAATCCTGGTATCGAAATCCTTCAAACTACCGTCTCCGATGGAGTTGGTTCCCAAAATGGGAATTCCACAGGCGTTACAGCAGGGTAACCTCATTGTGATTACCTAAGATTTCTTTACGTTTTTCTTATAGTTGCGTAACGTTAGGCCTGTGAGCAGTTCTGGGGAGGGCTGCTAACGCCGCCCGTCGACCCCTCCTAAAGGGGTCCGGGCGTGTCCTCTTTTAAAGCACAACTTCGGTATCCATATCCCCCAGAACGCTTAAGAACCCAGATTTTCTACACCAGTTGTCCACATTTGAAACCGCAAGCATCCTCGCGCATCTATTATTGTGTAGGTTGCTCCGCGGTAATCGCAGAGCATTCCTTGGGAGGAAGATAGATGGCAGGTCAGTTTGTAACTGAAGTTAGCGACTCGAACTTTGAGAAAGATGTCCTTCAATCGGAGCAGCCCGTGCTCGTGGATTTCTGGGCAGCCTGGTGCGGACCTTGTCGCGCTCTCGCTCCCGTTGTGGACGAAGTGGCCAGCCACTATCAGGGCCAGCTCAAAGTGATGAAGATGGACGTCGACGCCAACACCGCTACCCCGATGCGCTATGGCATCCGCGGTATTCCGGCGCTCCTCATCTTCAAGGATGGCAAGGTCGCCGATCAGATCGTCGGCTACGTACCAAAGGATACGATCGACAAGTCGGTCATCAAGGTTCTCGCGTAAGACGCGAAGTTTAAATTTTCTACGGCCCGGCACTCCATAAGTGTCGGGCCGTTGCCTTGTCTGTTGCGATAAGTCAGTTGGTATCTATTTGGTGATTGGATCCGTTCCTTGCGAGCAACGCTACTGCGCTCCTACAAGAACCAGCCTGCTCGGCACAACCCGGCAGGTCTCTCCCGCGGCCGCGTTCCAATGGGTGCCGTCCGCGTACTCGATCGACCTTAGATCGATCCAGCTCACGCTCGCGAAGGGCCGTACCCTGAGATCCGTCGTCGTCTTGCCGTCGCCTGACAGATTCACGTTCAGGTTGAACGTCTTTTTGAGCTTCGGCGAGACCGCGAGGTCTGCCGGGATAATCTGCGGAGACGCATCGTAGCCCCGCACCTCGATCGTGGCCGCGACAATGTCCTTTCCGTGGCGATTCTCCCAATTGAGCTGCAGTTGTGGAGCCGCATCCTGCGTCCTTCCAGCGGTCTCGACCATCGCACCGGCACCGGCTGGCCGCGCCAGCAGACTCACCGGGCAGTTCACTCCCATCACGCTCACCGTGTCGATCGCAAGCACCTGTCGAGCGGCGGCTGCCGAACGAGAACTTTGTGAAAAAACAAACGATGCCCCACAAAGAAGCGTCAAGGAGAAGAAACCGGCACGGTTCATGATAGACCTCCAGCAGGAGAGCTTGGCGGCATCCAAAATACGCCTTCCCGGCCCACCCATCAATCCCCATTGCCCACGACGTAGTCCCGTACCCGCGACTCAATCGACTCGGCCCGTCGCTGTTATCACACCTGTTCATTCCCTTTACACTGACATCAATGCTCGAGTGGATACTCTTTCGCATCATCCTGGTGGCCTTCTTTATCCTGGCCACCAGCTTCTTCGTCGCGGCGGAGTTTGCCTTGGTCAGCGTACGCGAGACGAGAATCCAGCAGCTCATCGCTCACGGCCGTCCCGGAGCCATCACCGCCCTCAAGCTCAAGCACTCCATCGACGAGTTTCTCTCGGCCGCACAACTCGGAGTCACAGTAGCCGGTCTCGCTCTCGGCTGGATCGGCGAGCCCGTCGTCGCTGATATGCTCCTCCGCTTCGCCTCCTCCTGGCTCCCCGTCCTGCCGCCGCACGCCACTGTCTACGCCCACACCATCGCCATCATTCTCGCCTTCGCGCTGATCACCTACTTTGAGGTTCTCCTCGGCGAGCTCGTCCCCAAGTCCCTCGCCCTGCAGCGTACCGAGCGCATCGCGCTTGCCGTCGCCGGTCCCATGGACGCCTTCATGCGGATCAGCCATCCCGTCCTCAGACTGATGAACACTTCGGCGGCCCTCGTCCTGCGTCTCTTCCGTGTGCACCTCAGCGGTGAAGGCGCCGTCCACTCTCCCGAAGAGCTCAAGCTCATCGCCACAGCAACCCGCCGCATGGGACTCCTTCCCGCCTTTCAGGAAGAGATCATCCACCGCGCAATCGAGCTCAGCTACGTCGTCGTTCGCGAGATCATGACCCCCCGCGGCAAAATCTTCTCTCTTCCCGCCGACATGCCCCTCGAGCAGGCCAGCGCCCGCATCGTCGATGAGCAGCACTCCCGCATCCCCGTCTACGATCCCGCCGGGTCCGATACCGACAACATCATCGGCATCGTCTACTCCAAGGATGTCTCCCGCTTCATGCATCTGCGCTCTGTCGCGCTCACTCTCGGCGGTCGTGGCCAGTCCGGCCTCACCCTCCGCCACCTCATGCGTCAACCCACCGTCGTTCCCGAGACCAAGCTCGCCATCGAGCTCCTCCAGGACTTCCAGCAGCATCGCCGCCAGATCGCCATCGTCGTCGACGAGTTCGGCTCTACCGTTGGCCTCGTCACCGCCGAAGACGTCCTCGAGCAGATCGTCGGCGAGATGGACGACGAGTTCGACGTCACCCGCTCCGCCCTCTCCAGCGCCACCGGAATCATGACCCTCGACGGCGCCACCTCTCTCCGCGACCTCCGCACCCAGCTTCGCTGGGAGTTTCCCCGCGAGGCCGGCGTCGAAACCCTCGCCGGCTTTCTCCTCGCCGAACTAGGCCACATCCCGACCACCGGCGAAAGCATCGAGTATCACGGTCGTCGCTTCACCGTGGCCGAGATGACTGGCCACCGCATCAGTCGCATCAACGTCGAGCCACTCAACGAACCCGACCTCGTGCCGTACGAAGAAGAGAGCAGGGAAGCCACGCAATGACCCGAACCGCTCTCTGGCGGCCACTGCGCCGCGTCCTCCTCACCCTTCCTGTGCTCTGGGTCGTCGTCTCCGTCGTCTTCCTTCTCATTCACCTCGTTCCCGGCGACCCCATCGTCCAGATGCTCGGCGAAGGCGCCACTGCCTCCGACATCGACGCCCTGCGCCACGCCTACGGCCTCGACGCTCCGCTCCTCCAGCAGTACACCCACTACTGGCGCGGAATCCTCCACGCCAACCTCGGCCAGTCCCTTCGTCTGCACGACTCTGTCACTCACCTCATCCTGCAGCGTTATCCCTACACCCTCGCTCTCACGCTCGCCGCACTCGTCATCGGCATCGCAGCGTCCATTCCCGCAGGCATCGCCTCCGCGCTCCACCGCAATCGCTGGCAGGACCGCACCCTCGGCGTCGTCTCTCTCGTCGGCCTCTCCTTCCCCAACTTCGCCCTCGGCCCCATTCTCATCCTCATCTTCTCCATTACTCTCGGATGGCTTCCCGTCTCCACCGCAGGAGACGGCAGCATCGGAGACTTCCTCCTCCATCTCCTCCTCCCCGCATTCACTCTCGGACTCTCTCTCGCTGCGATCCTCACCCGCATGGTCCGCACCGCCATGCTCGAGGAGCTCGGTCAGGACTACATCCGCACCGCGCGTGCCAAGGGCCTCTCCGAACACACCGTCGTCTACCGCCACGCCCTCCGCAACGCGCTCATTCCCGTGCTCACCGTCATCGGTCTTCAGTTCGGCTCGCTCCTCGCCGGAGCCATCGTCACCGAGACCATCTTCAGCTGGCCCGGAATCGGCCGTCTCACCATCTCCGCCATCTACAACCGCGACTATGCACTCGTCCAGGGCTGTATCCTCGCCGTCGGCCTCACCTACGTAGCCGTCAACCTGCTCACCGACGTCGCCTACACCATCGCCAACCCGCGCATGCGCAGCGCGTAGACCCTGACTCCAACCAATCCGGACCTTGAGTCCTGAGCAAGTGCTCTTCCCAAACATCTTTGCAGAGCTTGGTTTGTCTTGTGCGAGACAGAAGGACAACATTCTTCGTGCTCAGAGGCCTACGGAATAAATATCGACAAGTTAGCCGATGTCGAAGTACAAGACGGGCTCAATTGATAATCGAGATGCGCGTTTGTGAGGACTGATCAGATGCTGTCGTCGTCCGTGAGCGCATTACCCTGATATCGCCTACTGAACATCCCCTCTCGATTCACGGGCCAAACTGCGGGCGGATTATGAAAGTATCTTATCTGCTGAAACTTCTTGCTCAACAAGACAGCAAGGGGCCAAGTGAAGCATACCGGGGACGCTATGTTGGGTTCTGTCACCTCCGGCAATGGACTGAGGGTTTTTGTCGGATCTTTTTCTGGCCCGCGTAAAAGCTGGTCAATAATAAGATTGCGATAACTCCGGCGAAAACGTGCATCAGGCCGCAGGTTTCTAAAATAATCAGTCACAAGAAGGATGAGGCCGGCATTGAATCTCCAGCCCGTAGTCCTCAGTACATCTGATCCGGCCTTAAGCCGTGCGATCTCGCGAACGGTCAGACGGTTAGCACCCTGCCTGATGCTCATGTACGTCGTCTCCTTTCTCGACCGCTCGAATATCGGATTTGCAAAACAGGCGCTGGAGAGATCCGAAGGCATCTCCGAAAGCGTCTACGCTCTGGGCGCGGGTCTGTTTTTCATCAGCTATTCGTTATGCGGATTCCCCAGCAACCTGATCCTTCATAAGGTGGGCGCGAAAAAGTGGCTTGCTCTCCTCATGGTGGGCTGGGGAATGGTGTCGATGGCCACCATGTTCGTGAGCGGCGCCACCTCGTTTTACCTGTTACGGCTGCTGCTCGGCGTGTTGGAAGCCGGTTTTTTCCCAGGCGCGATTCTCTACCTCACCTATTGGTTTCCCAACAGCATTCGCGGCCGGGTTCTTGGACTGTTCTACCTCGGTGTTCCGCTTGCGCTCATTCTCGGCGGCCCGCTCTCAGGGCTGCTGCTTGAGGTGCGCCCGTGGTTCGGGCTTCAGAGCTGGCAGTGGATGTTTCTAGTGGAAGGCTTCATGGCAGTCGTTCTCGGGCTGTTCGCATTTTGGTATCTGGATAACAGGCCGTCGAATGCCTTATGGCTGTCGGCCGAGGAGAAACAAGCGCTCGCGAAGGCATTGGCGCTTGAGGAGCAGGAGCGGCGCTCCGCCGGGCCCGCGAAGCTTCTCCCCATGTTCCGCGACCTTCGAGTCATGCATTTCCTGCTGATCTATGCCCTCATCCAGATCAGTACCTACGGTGCGGTTTTCTATCTCCCTGCCGAGATATCGGCCCTTCTGCATAAGCCCGTGGGGATCGAAGTCGGCCTGGTGTCAGCCATACCATGGATCTGCACGCTGGTTGCTGTCTATCTCCTGCCGCGCGCTGCCGATAAGTTCCATAAGCATCGTCAACTCGCATCGCTGACCCTGGTGATTTCCGGTTGCGCAAGTTTTGCATTTCCCACCGCCGGGCCGCGCCTGGGGCTGGTCGCGCTTTCGTTTGCGGTAGCCGGCTTTATTGCCGTGCAACCGCTTTTCTGGATGTTTCCAACGGGATACCTGGCCGACCGCGCAGCGGCTGGCGGTATCGCCGTCATAGGAATGGGCAATCTGGGCGGATTCCTTGCACCCAACCTGAAGGTCTGGGCCGATGAGTATTTTGGCTCACAACGCGCTGGCTTGTATCTTCTGGCTGGCCTTACGATTTTAAACGCGGGCTTGATCGCACTCGTGAAAAATCGCCGCACAGCCAAAAGCGCAACGTGAAACTCCCGCTCGAGGACAAGATACTTCCAGCCATTCTGCCGTGAAGGGCATGAACTTCCTGAGGTAGCAGGAACCTGTCCAATGGTTCCCAAAAACTGGCTTTGTCAGCCAAATCCGCCTGTGGGACATCTCAACTGTTGCGAATCGCCGAGTCACTCATTGAGCGGAGGATTAGTAACGCGAAGTCTGCTTAGCTAGATTTAAGGGTCGTCTTGTCACTGTCTCTACTTGCACAAAGAGAAAGACCATTCACGTGGCTTCGTTCGCATGAGCGTCTTAAACCTCCAGCTCCACAATCCGAGCCTCCACTCCATCCTCGCCCACCGTCACCAGCGCCACGCTTACCGGCAGCTCGAACCTTCTCGGACCCGCGCTTCCCGGATTCAGATACATCACGCCCTTCTTCCGCTCGATCCCCGGCTTATGCGAGTGTCCGCTCACCACCACGTCCACCTCAGCCGCCACCGGGTCGATATCGAGGTCGCGCACCGAATGAATCATGTAGAACAGCCGCCCGCCCAGTTCTACCGCTTCGGTCGCAGGCAGCTCCGCGCAGGCACCCCGTACATCCACATTGCCGCGAATCGCCGTTACCGAGGCAATCTCCTTGAGCGCACCCAGGATCTCCGGATTCCCCACATCGCCAGCGTGCAGAATCTGCTCGCACTCCGCCAGCGCTACCAATGCCTCTGGCCGCAGTAATCCATGTGTATCCGAGATCACTCCAATCAACATAACCGCTTATGCCAGCCGCAGCCGCTCGAGCGTAGCCACATGCTGGCTCTGCTTAGGATCATGGCTGCGGTCCGGATCGATCCGCAGTTCGAGCGCCGTCACCCCATTCAGCTCAACCTTGTAGTCTTCCAGCTCCTCGGTCGTGCCATTCGGCGAGAAGTTCCACTGCTGCCGCACCACATCGCGCAGTTCGTCGCCCACCAGTGCCAGCAGCCAGAACTCCTGCGACCGCTCCGAAACCCGATCCACAAAGTGCAGCTGAATCCTTCGAATCGTCTGGGGCGCGTCGAACAGCAGGCGTATCTTCTGCGGCCCCGGCGCAGCTGCACGCCAACCCCTCGTGCTGGCCTTTCCCAGGGCATGCTCGATGGGAAAGTTCGGATCTTCGGAGCTGATCTCCACAGACGCAATCCTTTCCAGATCCAGCCACGAGCCGTCCTCCTGCACCCCGCCCGTATCCTGCGTAATCGTGATCTTCCGCAATCCTCACCCCCGAATAACAAACACCGCCAAGCATACGCGAATCCCTGTTGCAGCTTCCCCTGAGCCGCTTACGCAGGTGTCCTCCTTCAAAAAGGGTGTCATCCCGACCGAAGCGAAGCGGAGTGGAGGGACCTGCGTTTCCGAGACCCTCCCGCCTCGACAAAATCTTAAAGCGTGTCAAGAGTAAAATGGGAATAACTGTATGAAAAATAACCACATAATGAGTGCCGATTAGTTCCGTGCCGCCAGCTACACTAGAGGTAGTTCCACAAAAAACACAGCTTACCCCAGGCCGAGAAAAGCAGGTCCGGCCCTATCTCTCGTGTTTCGAAGACTTCGCGCAAAATTGTATGGGGCGCCTAAAGGCCGGAACGCAGCCGTGTCCGCGGGTCCATGGAATCCCGGAGCGCGTCCCCGATGAAGTTGAACGAGAGAACGCAAAGCATCACCGCCATCGCCGGAAAGAAGACCATGTGCGGCGAGTCGAACAGATGCGACCGCGCATCGTTCAGCATCGCTCCCCAGCTTGCCGCTGGAGGCGGAACCCCCAGCCCCAGGAAGCTCAGCGTGGCCTCCGCCATCACGGCGGTCGCCATCCCGATCGCCCCCTGCACAATCAGCGGCTGCACAATATTCGGCAGCACATGCCGGCTGAGAATCCGCAGATCGGATGCTCCAAGCGCCCGGGCCGCCTCCACGAACTCGCGCTCCTTCACCGCCATCACCTGCCCTCGAACCAGCCGCGCGTAACCGACCCAGCCCGAGATCGCCAGCGCCACGATCACGTTCCCGAGCCCCGGCCCCATGAAGGCCACGAACGCAATCGCCAGCAGAATCCCCGGCAGAGCCAGAAATGCATTCATCACATAAACATTGATCGCCGTATCCAGCCACCCGCCATAGAACCCGGCCACGCATCCGGCCACCAGCCCGATGGCGAGCGAAATCCCAACCACGCTCACCGCGACGATCAGAGAGATCCGCGCTCCATAAAGCGTCCGCGAGAGAATATCGCGCCCCAGCTCATCGGTCCCGAACCAATGCGCCCCGCTCGGCCCAACCAGTCGCCCGTACAGATCCAGGGCCGCCGGATCGTCCGGCGCCAGCCACGGCGCAAAGACCGCAGCGATGAGAAACACAATCAGCAGGACGATTCCGATCGCCGCCAGAGGATGCTGCCTGATTCGACTCCACAAACCTTCCACTCCATCAGCATGAAGCCATGAGCCGCACTGATGCAAGAAGTAATCTGCCAACAACATCCGGTTCGGTAAACTGCCATAAGTGCGAATCCTGATCTACGGCCTCAACTACTCCCCAGAACTCACAGGCATCGGTAAATACACCGGCGAGATGTCCTCCTGGCTTGCGCAGCGCGGCCACGAAGTCCGCGTCGTCACGGCCCCGCCCTATTACCCCGCCTGGAGCATCCGGGAAGACTATCGCGGCAAGCTCTATCGGACCGAAGAGCATCCCGGCGAGCCGCTCGTCTACCGCACACCGCTCTACGTCCCCGCAAAGCCGACCGGCCTCAAGCGCATGGCGCATCTGTTCTCCTTCATGCTCGGCAGCCTTCCGGTCATGCTTCGCCAATGCCTCTGGAAACCCGATATCGTCTTCACCGTTGAACCGACCTTCTTCGGCGCGCCCCTCGCCCTTCTCGTCGCACGCGCCACGGGAGCAGCCTCGTGGCTCCATGTGCAGGACTTCGAGGTAGACGCGGCCTTCGACCTCGGCCTGCTGCCTGCTCACGGTCCAATCCATTCGATCGCTCTCGGCCTGGAGCAGGCCTTCACCCGCGCCTTCACCCGCGTCTCCAGCATCTCCCACAAGATGGTCGAGCGCGCCGTCGCCAAGGGCGTCCCTCCGGATCAGGTAACCCTCTTTCCCAACTGGGTCGACGTCGACGCCGTTCACCCCCAGGACGTCGCCGCCCCCAACTCCTTCCGCCGCCAGCTCAACCTCGACGGCAAGACCATCCTGCTTTACTCCGGCAATATGGGGGCCAAGCAGGGCCTCGAGCTGCTTGCGCCGCTGGCAGCGTCCTTCGAGAACGATCCCCGCGTCCACTTCCTCTTCTGCGGCGATGGCGCGTTCCGGCCCACGTTGGAGTTGCTGGTCTCCCATCGCCCCAACGTCACCCTTCTTCCTCTTCAACCCCTTGAGCGCCTCAACGACCTGCTCAACGCCGCCGACATTCACCTGCTTCCGCAGCGTGCGGGTGCGGCAGATCTCGTCATGCCCTCGAAGCTTACCGGCATGCTTTCGAGCGGCCGTCCCGTCATCGCCACCGCCGACTCCGGCACCCAGGTCGCCCGTGTCGTCAGCGGAGAGTCGCCCCAGCAGGCCTGCGGCCTCGTCGTCCCGGCAGAAACCCCCTCTGCTCTTCACGCCGCGGTCCAGCGCCTCATAGAAGACCCCGCCCTTCGCTCGCAACTCGGCGCCAACGCCCGCCACTACGCGGTCCAGAATCTGGGGCGAACACAGGTTCTCGAGCAGTTCGAACGTGACGTCCACGACCTTGCATCGCCCATCGGCTAAACTAATTTCACCCTACCCCGGAACATAAGGAGAATCATCGTTTGAAGAGAGCCCTGATTACAGGAGTCACCGGCCAGGACGGAGCATACCTCGCCCAGTTTCTTCTCGCTAAAGGCTATGAGGTTCACGGCATCAAGCGCCGAGCTTCGCTGTTCAACACGAGTCGCATCGACCACATCTACGAGGACCCCCACAACCCCAATCCTCACTTCATCCTTCACTACGGAGACCTCACCGACTCCTCCTCGCTCATCCACATCGTCCAGAAGGTGCAGCCCGACGAGATCTACAACCTCGGCGCTCAGTCCCACGTGCAGGTCTCCTTCGAACAGCCCGAGTACACCGCCGACGCCGACGCCCTGGGACCCCTGCGTCTTCTTGAAGCCATCCGCATCCTCGGCCTCGAGAAGAAGACCAAGTTCTACCAGGCCTCGACCTCCGAGCTCTACGGCCTCGTGCAGGAGATCCCGCAGCGCGAGACCACGCCCTTCTACCCGCGCTCTCCTTATGCCGTCGCCAAGATGTATGCCTTCTGGATCTGCGTCAACTATCGCGAGGCCTACGGCATCTTCGCTTGCAACGGGATCCTCTTCAATCACGAGTCGCCCCTGCGCGGCGAGACCTTCGTCACCCGCAAGATCACACGCGGCCTCGCGCGGATCAAGGTCGGGCTGCAGGACACGCTCTATCTCGGAAACCTCGACGCCAAGCGCGACTGGGGCCATGCCCGCGACTACGTCGAGATGCAGTGGCTGATGCTGCAGCAGAACAAGCCGCAGGACTTCGTCATCGCCACCGGGCACCAATACAGTGTGCGCGAGTTCGTCCAGCGCTGCGCCGAACGCCTCGAGCTCGATCTCACCTGGAAGGGAAGCGGCGTCGAGGAAAAGGCCTTTGACCGCAACGGAAAACTTGTTGTAGCTATCGATCCACGCTACTTCCGTCCAACCGAGGTCGAAACTCTTCTCGGCGATCCCGGCAAAGCGCAGCGTGAACTGGGATGGACCCCGCGCACCAGCTTCGAACAGCTCGTCGAAGAGATGGTCGCAGCCGATCTCAAATCTGCCCAGCGCGACGCGCTCGTCCGCCAGCACGGCTTCGATGCCTACAACGTTAGGGAAACCTAAAAACTTTAGAGTAGGCGTTGTGAGCGGAATTTTACCGTCGTCATTCTGAGCCGCAGGCGAAGAATCCTGTATCTTCGCCTGACGCGCCACAAATTTCAGGGTGTACTTAACCAACAAACAAGTGGGCCTTCCCATGAACAAAGACTCTCGTATCTTTATCGCCGGTCACCGCGGTCTCGTCGGCTCGGCCATCCACCGCGAGCTGACGCGCCTCGGCTACACCCACGTCCTCACCCGCCCCCGCGCCGAGCTCGACCTGCTCGACCCCGAGGCAGTCAACGAGTTCTTCGCGACCGAAAAGCCGGAGTACGTCTTCCTCGCGGCCGCGAAGGTCGGCGGCATTCTCGCCAACAACACCTACCCCGCCGACTTCATCCGCGACAACCTCGTCCTGCAGACCAACATCATCGACGCCAGCTACAGGAACGGGGTCAAGCGTCTGCTCTTCCTCGGCTCCTCCTGCATCTATCCCAAGCTCGCCCCGCAGCCCATGCCCGAATCCTCGCTTCTCACCGGGCCGCTTGAGCCGACCAACCGCCCCTACGCGCTCGCCAAGATCGCGGGCATCGAGATGTGCTGGAGCTACAACCGCCAATACGGAACCCGCTATCTCGCCGCCATGCCGACCAATCTCTATGGTCCCGGCGACAACTACGACCTTGCCAACTCGCACGTCTTGCCTGCGCTCATCCGCAAGACCGCCGACGCCATCCGCACCGGCGCCCCTGCCGTCACCGTCTGGGGAAGCGGCACACCGCGCCGCGAGCTTCTCTACTCCGACGATCTCGCCCAGGCCTGCGTCTTTCTCATGAACCTCGAGGACGAGCGCTACAACACCCTCTTCACCGAGAACC
The DNA here is from genome assembly GCF_004217555.1 of Edaphobacter modestus. Lineage (GTDB taxonomy): Bacteria > Acidobacteriota > Terriglobia > Terriglobales > Acidobacteriaceae > Edaphobacter > Edaphobacter modestus. The sequence goes on along the minus strand of NZ_SHKW01000001.1, from coordinate 1,285,591 downwards.
AAGCCCCCTTGATCAACATCGGTACCGGCGAAGATGTCACCATCCGCGAGTTGGCGGAGACCGTGGCGAAGGTGCTCGGATTCAAGGGATCGCTCGAATTCGACTCCAGCAAACCCGACGGCACCCCGCGCAAGCTCATGGACGTGGCCCGTCTCCATGCGCTCGGCTGGCACCACACCACCGGTCTTGAGGAAGGGATCCGCCGCACCTGGGAGCAGGTGCAAGATCGGTTACCTGCAGCCTCCTGAAACCGGATGCCCCTTTCCGGCATCTCACACAAAGTAATATTGTTCTTGCGTCTCTGTATTCGCTTCATCTGACATTCTCTTCTGCCTTCGCTCTTGTCTGCCCCGAAAGTGGGATTACCTCCGTCTGCCGCCCTTCCCTAACATCGGGGAGCAGATCGGTCGATAAGCCACTTCGAAGGGCCGAGCCGACCGAAAGTAGGGTAGATGGACCAGACCTCTCCAGAACGAATCAGGCTCTCTGCGCAGGCTTTTTCTAAGAGCCATGGGCGCCCCACCGCTTCGCGGAATCTCTTCTTTCACATCGCCGTCCTGCTTGCTGCGCTGGCCCCGCTTCCCGTATTCGGAGCCGCCGCTTCCATCCCCGGCACTCTTACCCGTCCCACCGTGAACGCCGAGCAAAGTTTGCTTGCGGCAGCCAATCGCGAGCGTGCCGCCCGCGGAATTCCGCAGCTTCGTTTCGACCCGGTCCTGGCCCAGGCCGCGCGCTTCCATGCGCAGCAAATGGCCGCCCACGCCAACATCTCGCATCAGTTCGCCGGTGAGCCCGATCTCTCCGAGCGTGGAGCAAATGCAGGCGCGCATTTTTCGGTCATCTCTGAGAACGTGGCCGAGGCTCCCAGCGCCTCGATGTTCCACGATATGTGGATGCACTCCACGGGGCATCGCGAGAATCTGCTTGATCCACGAGTCAACGTCGTTGGAGTCGCGATCGTGGTTCGCAACGGCCAGTACTATGCGGTCGAGGACTTCGCCTCCACCGTGGAAACCCTCAGCTTCAACCGGCAGGAGGAGGCCGTCACCGAACTCCTCGCCCGCACCGGTCTTGAGGTAGGACCCAGCGGCCGCACCTCCACCCTCGCCCAGGCTCGACTGGCCTGCAGCATGGACTCCGGTTTCCCCGGACGGCAAAAGCCATGGTTCATCATGCGCTACAACGCCGACCGCCTCGACCGTCTCCCCAGCCAGCTTGAGAGTCGAATCCGTTCCGGCAAGTACCATCAGGCAGTGGTTGGTGCCTGCCAGGACAGTAGCAGCGGTCACTTCACCGCCTATAACATCGCCGTTCTCTTGTACCCATAAGGTTGCATAACGGCTCAGCCATCTCCTAAGAAGCCGTCGTTTCGAGCGAAGCCAGACTCCCTCTCCTTTTTACAGAGTCCGGCCCCGCCCTAAAACGGTAGAGTGGTCAGGCGAGAGCTTCCCGGAAGAGTTCCGTCAGCTTCGCATAGGCTCGCTCTGCCTGCGGCTGGTTGTAGGCAGGGGCATCCGGCACCGTCCATCCGTGGTGCGCACCCTCGTAGATCTCGCTCTCAAATCGCCCGCTCCATTGCTTCAGAGCCTTGGTAAGCTCAGCGATTGTGTCTGCATCCATGCTCTTGTCGTCGGTGGCATGTCCGAAATAGAGCCTCGCCTTCACCGTGGGAAGCACAAGGTGCGGGCTCGCCGGATCGTTCGCTCGGTAGAGTCCTCCTCCGTGAAAGGAGGCAGCAGCCGCAACCAACTCGGGTCTCAACGCTGCAGCGCGCAATGCGATGCCGCCGCCGATACAAAACCCCACCGCGCCGATCTTTCCTTTTGCCGTGGTGGCCTGTGAGGTCAGGGTATCGAGATAAACCGCAAGATCCTTCGCCAGCGCCTCCGGAGTCAGCGGAGCGATAAGCTCGCCTATCCTCTTCGATATGGACGCCGGATCGGCGCCTTCGCGAGGAAATTGAAAGACTGGAGGCCTGCTCGTTCGGTAGAACGGATTCGGCATCAGCACCGTATATCCTTCGCCGGCCAGGCGGCGTGCCATCTCCCGCATCGTGTCGCGGAGGCTCCAGATGTCTGGAATAAACAGTATTCCGGGAAGCGGCTTCCCGTCCTCGGGTGTAATCAGTACTGCGTCAACGGTTCCATCCGGAACCGTAAGCTGAAGGTCCTGCTCTGCCATTTCTTGTTTCACTCCTTGATTCGCAATTGGTGTTACCACGTGGTTCAGCGGCGTAAGATGAACTCTCATGAGCCTGTATTTTTCCGCCGGAAGTCCGACCACCGAGATGTCGGCCGACGATCTTCGCACCGCCCTCTTCTCTGCATTGGATGCTCTCGGCAGCAAAAAGAAGGTTCTTGCCGTTCCCCCGGATTTCACCCGCTTTCACTCGCAGTCCGGCGCCTTGACCGAGCTTGCCTGGCAGTACTACGGCGACCGGCTCACGGACGTCCTTCCTGCGCTCGGCACCCACAAGGGCATGACCGACTCTGAGATCGCGACCATGTATGGTAAGACGCCGCGAAACCTCTTTCGTATCCACGACTGGCGAAACGATGTCGTCACCCTGGGCGAGGTTCCGGGCTCCTTCCTCTACGAAGTCTCCGAGGGAAAGGTCGATTACACCTGGCCCGCGCAGGTGAACAAACTGCTTCGGGATGGAGGGCACGACCTCATCCTCTCCATCGGTCAGGTCGTCCCCCACGAGGTAGTTGGCATGGCCAACTACAACAAGAACATCTTCGTCGGCACCGGTGGCTCCATCGGCATTCATCGCTCGCACTTCCTGGGAGCCGTCTACGGAATGGAGCGCATGATGGGACGCGCGGATACGCCTGTGCGCCGCGTTCTCAACTATGCCAGCGACAACTTCGCGCGCAACCTGCCCATCATCTATGTGCAGACCGTCGTCGGCAAGAACGAAGCAGGAAAGCTGGCCGTACGAGGGCTTTACATCGGCGACGATGCCGAGTGCTTCAACCTCGCCGCGGCTCTCTCGCTTCAGGTCAACTTCCAGATGCTCGATCGCGAGATCAAGAAGGCCGTCGTCTTCCTCGATCCGCACGAGTTCCGCAGCACCTGGCTCGGCAACAAGAGCGTCTATCGCACCCGCATGGCCCTCGCCGATGGAGCCGAGTTGATCGTGCTCGCTCCCGCTGTCCATGAGTTCGGCGAGGACGCCGCCATCGACAAGCTCATCCGCAGGTACGGCTACTGCGGTACGCCGCGAACTCTCGAGCTGGTCAAGGAAGATCCCGCACTGGCGGGAAACCTCAGCGCCGCCGCGCACCTGATTCACGGCTCAGCCGAAGGCCGCTTCACGATCCGTTACTGCCCCGGTCATCTCACGAAGGAAGAGATCGAGAGCGTTCACTTTCAGTACGGCGATCTCGCGGAATACACGAGGAAGTACAACCCCGACGCCCTCAAGGACGGCTGGAACATCGTCGATGGTGAAGAGATCTTTTACATCTCCAACCCCGGCCTGGGGCTGTGGGCCTATCGTGAACGCTTCAAAGATTAGCTCGAGGAATATCGCTCTTCTTTTGCGGGAACGAAGAAGGCAGGCCGAGAACTTCCCTTAGCCTCTGATAAATCGCATTACGAAGGCCAATATGGGAGCCTTTGCGAACTGCGCCGGCAGCCCCGAGAAGGCCCGTACCGATCAGAAACAGCGTCGGGGGTTCAGGAATAGGGGAAGTCGCTGGGCCGAGTTCGAAGGAGATCGGGAGCGTGTCAGTGAATGCATCCTGATCCCGGAAGAAGGCGAAGTAACCGGTCCCATCGCTGAAGACATTGACGTCGAACTGATCGGGACCGTCGACAGCGGTAAAGCTGAAACCTTGCGAGTCGAGCACCGGCTGGCTTGAAGGGAACAGCAGGTTGTCATTGCCGTTGAAGCCGCCCGGCGCAATGAGGCCTGTAACACCGGTACCAGTGATTCCAATGATCAGAAAATCTCCGGAACCAGTCTCCGACGCTGTAAAAATACCCGATCCACTAATCCCTCCAGCACTACCACTCACAGCGAAGTTGAACGTGTCGGCACGCGCTAGGAATGACGAGGCTGCCAGTGTTGCGACAATGGCGAACAGGCGAAAACGAATGGGAGTCATGGGGAGTGGCCCCTTTCGAGAAATAAAATTCCGGCAGAAAAGTATCGGAATCGTCCGCAATTTAGATTTCCGACCGAAAACAGGAAAGAAATACTGATGGCGGGGTTAGATGCAGCCGTGTTGCCTGGAGACAGCTAAGAGATAAATTTCGCGACGACGATCTCCCTCCCGATTGCCTAATTTACGAGGATGGGGCTATGATTGGTTGGACCAATATCTCCTGATGGGTGAATGAGTTGATAAAACAGCTTCCGAGGTTTTCGATAGGTGTAGGCGACCGTTTCGCCCACCAGGCAAAGTCCCAGCTTGCCGCATGCGTCCAGGCGAAGAGCGCCGGAATCGAGGTCGTGCCGGTCTGGAACAAGTCCAATCGCGAGCACAACATCATCGGCAGCGATCCCGCGCAGACCCGTAAGGCCGCCGATGCCGCCGTCAAGGAGCTTGGCTGGACCGCGCCCTTCTATCTCGATGCCGACCACATCAACCTCACCACGGTCGAGCGCTTCCTCGCGCCCTGCGACTTCTTCACTCTCGATGTCGCCGAGATGATCGGCAAGCCTGCCGACCCTGCCGACGTGAAGGCCTTCGTCTCGCGCCACCCCGAGCTCGTCGGAACCGTCACCATCCCCGGCATCACCGAGCCTTTCCACACCGATGAGGCCTTCGTCACCTCTATCGCCAACAAGTTCCTTGCCGCTGTCCAGGACGCTGGCCGCATCTATCGTTTCCTGGTCGAGAGGAAGGGAGAAGGCAACTTCGTCCCCGAGGTCTCGATGGACGAGACCGACTCGCCCCAGACTCCCGTCGAGCTGCTCATCATCCTCGCCGCCATCGCCGACGAGAAGATCCCCATCCAGACCATCGCGCCCAAGTTCACCGGCCGCTTCAACAAGGGCGTCGACTACGTAGGAGACGTCCCTCAGTTCGCCCGCGAGTTTCGTGAGGACATCGCCGCCATCGCCTTCGCCGTCCAGAAGTACGGCCTGCCCGCGAACCTCAAGCTCAGCGTCCACTCCGGCTCCGACAAGTTCTCCATCTACAAGTCCATTCACGATGCAGTCACAAGCTCCGGTGCGGGAGTTCACCTGAAGACCGCCGGAACCACCTGGCTCGAAGAGATCATCGGGCTCGCCGAGGCAGGGGGCGCGGGCCTTGAGATCGCGAAGGAGGTCTACCGCGAGGCCTACGGTCATCGCGAGGAGCTCTGCGCGCCCTACGCCACCGTCATCGACATCGATCCCGCGAAGCTGCCCACGCCCGAGGCCGTCGATGGCTGGACCAGCGAACAGTTCGTCTCCGCGCTGCGCCACGATCAGAGCAACCCGGCCTACAACGCCAGCCTCCGTCAGCTCCTTCACGTCGGATTCAAGGTCGCCGCGAAGATGGGCGACCGCTACCTGAAGGCACTCGAGGCCAATGAAGAGAGCGTCGCGAGAAATGTGACGACGAATCTCTTTGATCGGCACATTCGTCCGGTGTTTCTGGGATAAAAAAAGACCAAGAAATAGTCTTATCTATAAAAGACTGAGAAATAGTTCTTCGGATAAAAGACTGAGAAATCGTCTTGTCTTAAAAGAAAGACCGACGAACAGTCATTCTGGAATAAATGACTCAAGCAATATCGGAAAAGATATGCTGTGAGATCAGTCCCCGAAAGGAAATCTGCAGCGAATGATCGTTGTTCTCATGGGCGTCAGCGGATCCGGCAAGACCACCATCGGCGAGCTGCTGGCCGAGCGGACCGGAGCCGTCTTCGCTGACGCTGACGATTATCATCCCCCCGCCAACAAGCAGAAGATGGCGGCAGGCCAGCCGCTCAACGACGACGACCGCCAGCCCTGGCTCACCACGCTCAATCGCCTCATGCATGGATGGTACGAGGAAGGGAAGAGCGGCGTGCTCGCCTGTTCCGCACTCAAGCAGAAGTATCGCGAGACGCTCACTGCCGACATGCCTGCCGGAGCCATCCTCTTCGTGTGGCTCGATGGATCTCCCGAGCTGATCTCAAAACGCCTTGCTGCGCGCCACCACGAGTTCATGAATCCGCAGCTCCTCGAAAGTCAGTTCAAGACTCTCGAGCCGCCCGCCGACGCTTTGCGTATAGTGAATGATCGAACCCCCAACGACGTTGTCGACAGCATTCTCAAAAACATTCCAACCGCGGCGAAGGCTGCGAACTAAATACAAGGCAGGAGAGGAAGAACTTCATGGCGCACCCATTGTTTGATCTGACCGGCAAGACGGCTGTGGTTGTAGGTGGCACCTCGGGCATCGGCCTGGCGATGGCAACTGGCCTCGCAGAATCCGGAGCCGACGTCGTCGCCACCTCGCGTCGTTCCGAGCAGGTTGAAGAGGCCGCAAAGGCTATCGAATCCAGGGGACGTCGTTCCCTCCGTCTCACCTCCGATGTCGGCGACCGTGCCTCTCTCGAAGCCCTCCTTGCAGGCACTCTCAAGGAGTTCGGCAAGGTCGATATCCTCATCAACTCCGCCGGCAAGATCAAGCGCGAGCCCACCCTCACCGTTCCCGAAGAGACCTGGGACGACATCATGGACACCAACGTCACCGGTACCCTGCGCGCCTGCCAGATCTTCGGCCGTCACATGCTCGAGCGCGGCTACGGTCGCATCGTCAACATCGCCTCGCTCAACACCTTCGTCTCCCTCAAAGAGGTAACCGCCTATGCGGCCAGCAAGGCAGCGGTCGGCGCCCTCACCAAATCCCTCGCAGTGGAGTGGAGCTCTCGCGGTGTGACCGTCAATGCCATTGCACCCGGTGTCTTCCGCACGGCTCTCAATCAGAAGCTTCTGGACGAGAGCGATCGCGGCAAGGAGCTGTTGATGCGTACTCCCATGGGCCGCTTTGGTAAGACCGAGGAGCTCGTCGGCTCGGCCATCTTTCTCTCGAGCGATGCCTCCACCTTCGTCACCGGAGAGATCCTGGTCGTCGACGGCGGCTTTCTGGCCAGCGGCGTCAACCAATAAGCCCACCAGTCCGGCCAGCTTTTTCAATCACCCACAGGGTGCGCGCCCAACCATCGGGTGAAGATCCGAAAGGTTGGGTGCGTTCTCCTCAAATGGGACCCACTTTTGCCCTCTTCTTCGTTCTGCCCAGTCAATGGCCTCGTCCGCCCGGTAAAATCGACTCAAATGGCTTTTGAACTGGAAAGAGGGACCTTCGACGCTCTCGTCTTCGATTGCGACGGAACCCTCGTGGACAGCGCAGGAGCCCACCTCTATTCGATCCAGCAGGCACTCTCTCCGCTCGGTCTGACGATGGAGCCGGAGTGGTATGGCTCCCGGCATGGGCTTGGGCCGGACGATCTGCTCGACGCCTACGAGGCCGACTTCAAGATCGAATCTCTCGCCCGCGAGGACTTCTACCAGCGCGTCAATGAGGCCTTTCTCGCAAACCTCCATCTCATCCAGGAGATCAAGGTCGTCGCCGATGTCGCCCGGCACTGGTTCGGCGTGGTCCCCATGTCCGTTGCCTCCAACGGCGTTCGCAAAAATGTTGAGGCTACGCTCATCGCAACTCGCCTGCGACCTCTCTTCTATACCATCGTTACCGCTGCCGAAGTAGACCGTCCCAAACCCGCCCCCGATGTCTATCTCGAGGCGGCCCGCCGTATGCGGGTCAAGGCCGAGAGAGTGGTGGTCTTCGAAGACTCCTACGAAGGCCTTGAGGCAGCCTCCCGCGCCGGTATGCGCGCCTTCGACATTCGTCCGGCCCGCTCGTCCTACCGATAGGGCAACGACAGCGTGTTTGCCATGAAGTAATTATGGCGAATTATGACTCAAGAAGCCTAGGCTCCAGCGAAGCACTAATCACACGCTCATGTTGATAAGTCAGAAGCTCTGGAGCTTGGTAAAGATCGTCTAATGAGCGACTCCATATTTTGCCATGTATGTCATAGCAACTAATTGTTATTTTTGCTCTCCCACAATCAAGTTCCTTTCTTCTATCTCCCCCCACCTCAAACAGGGCACGTCCATTTCTGTAGTCGTTGCGCTCAAGGGGAATTGATGTCGCATTGACTATAGAGTTGTTCTGGTCCATTACGAGTTGGCCACCATCCTTCAAAGGCCAAAGCATTTCATCTCCGTGAAATCTGCGGGCCGCGCTCGTATTAGAGAAGCCAGGAAACTCGTATTGCATTTGCCACGTGAGGCAAGAAGACTTACCGCCATGATTTATACCTTCAATCGAAATATTGAAGGTAGTCTGCGATAAATCGTTGGCCACACTTGTTTAAACTTGCCCAATGCGGATCTCAAATTTGGGTTTTCGTTCATCAAATGATGCCTCCAGAGTTCTACATTTATTTTTAATATCTTCGACTTTACTGCGCTCATCTGACCATGCGCCATACGTGGCCACCAGTAAAAATAGAACAGCCAAAACAACGATAGCGTGAGCAATCCACGCGTTTGGCTGGTTTGTTTCAGCGATATAGAAAGTCAAGAGCGTGCCTATAGCGCAGCTCATCCATTGCCACCAGTGCCGGAACAACGCGGCAAAGAAACACAGGATCCGCATAATGAATTGCATAACCGCAATGCTCTCATCGCATTGAAAACAAGTCGAGATTTATTGGGTAGAAGCGTATAAGCGGGCAGGACTGCTAGTTAGGGACTCCATTATTTTTGGGGTTGTAAAAGACACAATTTCCACAGATTTTCTTGACACGCCTGATAGCCTTAAACCTAGAGGAAGAAAGAAAGCCCGGCTCTTTGAGCCGGGCTTTTTCCGTTAACCCGAAACGGAAGGTGCTCCTGCCGGAAGTACCCTGTCAACCTCCATGTTTTTAATACTTTGATTACTTTTAGCCCAGAGGGGGGACATCCATGGAAGACGCAGCGGAGCTGATTGAGCGGATCAAAAAAAGTGGCGCCCCGAGACCGAATCCCTGTCGCCACACCATGCCGGGCGGCAGTCGTTGCGGCAGCCCTGCCATGCGCGGAGAAAAATTTTGCTACTACCACCACGCCACAAGAAATCCCGCCGCCGACCTTCGCCTGCGCCGGGCCCGTCAGAGCTCCTTCGCCATGCCGGCTCCCAACTCGCGCGCCGCAATTCAGGACGCGCTAGGCCGGGTCATCGAGCGCATCGCAGGAAACGACATCGACGCCCGACGCGCCGGTCTCCTTCTCTACGGACTTCAGCTCGCCAGCTGCAATCTCTCTGAGGAACGCCATGCCAGGCGTACATCGTCTGCAACTCCGGAAGCCGCGCCGGCAGCCTCCTCATCGCCCTCCGTCGGCCACTCCGCCGAGGCAGCCTTTGAAGAAGAGGTCTTCGCGCCTCCACCCACCGAGCTCCGCCCTCTCCGCAGACCCGTCTTCGCTGCGCTCCTCGAAACACTTGCAAGGCATCGCGGCGATATCCCACCGGCAGATGAGACCTCGGAGCTGGAACAATCCTCCACACATCCTCAGAGCCCCGCCCCGTCCGAAACTCCGTCCGCCGCAACAACGCAACCCACGATCCTGAACACCATAGAGGCCCACTCCACCGACAGGCACAGAGCAGAGGCCTACTCAACCGACAGACGCAGAGCAGAGGTCCACTCAACCGACAGGCGCGGAGCCCAGAAGGTGTCATCTCGACCGAAGGCCCGCAGGGCCGCAGCGGAGAGACCTGCGTCTCAATCACGCTCAACCCCGGCACTAAAACCACAGGACTGCTATTCTTCGAGCGATGGCCGAAGCGACCAAACCAAATTCGACCGGCGCCGTTGCCGGAGCCACGACCGCGCTAGTCCTTCTCACGGCGCTCAACTTCGTCAACTACATCGACCGTTACATCCTGCCCGGCGTGCAGGAGCAGATCAAGGGCGAGTTCCATCTCACCGACGAGCACATCGGAACCCTCACCTTCTGGTTCATGATCGCGTACATGCTCGCCTCGCCCATCACTGGCTGGCTCGGAGATCGCTTTCCGCGCAAACCGATGATCGTCATCGCGGCGCTCTTCTGGAGCGGTATCAACTTCTTTACCGCCTCGGTGCAGAGCTACGACTCGCTCAACCTCCGGCACGCGGCCCTCGGCATCGGTGAAGCCAGCTTTGGAATCTTCGCGCCTGCACTGCTCTCGGACTTTTATCCGGCCGAGCAGCGCAACCGCGTCCTTACCATCTTCAACGTCGCCATCCCCGTCGGCGCTGCGCTCGGCTATCTCGTCGGTGGCCTCGTCGGCGAGCACCACGGCTGGCGCATGGCCTTCATCGTCTCCGCCGTTCCCGGAGTCATCATCGCGCTGCTTATTCTCTTTTTCATGAAGGAGCCTGCGCGTGGTGCCAGCCAGCACGAAAAAGCGAAGCTCGAAAAGGGAACCGTACTTTCGCTCCTGAAGAACAAGGCCTACCTCGCCTCCATCCTCGGCTACGCCGCCGTCACCTTCTCGCTCGGCGGAATCTCCTGGTGGATGCCCTCCTTCCTCCAGCGGGTCGGCGGACGCTCGCAATCGAACGCCGCCTTTCTCATGGGAGCCGTCACCGTCGTCACCGGCCTGCTCGGAACCATCGTCGGAGGCGTCATCGCCCAGCGCTGGTCGAAGAGGACGCCGAAGGCTCTCTACCTGGTTCCGGCCATCAGCGCAGCCCTCGCCGTTCCACCCGCGCTGGTCTGCTTCTTCGGCCCGCACAATCTCACCGTTCCTTCACTCGCTCTGGCCATCTTCCTCATCTTCCTCGGAACCGGCCCGGTGAACGCGGCGACGATGAACGCCGTTCGCCCCGAGGTTCGAGCCACCGCGATGGCCGGCCAGCTCCTCGTCATTCACGCTCTCGGCGACGCCGTCTCGCCCCGCATCATTGGAGCCGTCAGCGATCGCTCCACCCTCAACCTAGGACTCGGCTCCACGCTCATCACGCTCCTGCTCGCCGCCGTCATCTTCTTCGTCGGAGCCCGCTACGCTCCTCCGCTGCGAGAGGACGCTGCGGTCACAGCCGCATGACCGGCATCTATCTCGACACGGCGCGTGGACTGGCCTGGCTGCTCGCCATCGCGTGGATGTGGAAGGCAGCGACCGCCGCGCGCGGCCTGCCGCGCATTCCCAATCTGCTCGAATCGAAGTTCAACCGCGCTCCCGCTGGTGACCCGGCGATCACCGTCATCGTGCCAGCCCGAGATGAGCAGGACGCGCTGCCTGGATGTCTAAAATCCCTGATCGAACAGGATTATGCGAACCTCAGGATTATCGCCGTCGACGACCGCTCGACCGACGCGACCGGCGCAATCATAGACGCGCTCGCGGCAGAACACCCGAACCGCCTGCGCGCCCTGCACGTGAAGGAGCTGCCCGCCAACTGGCTCGGCAAGCCGCACGCGATGGCGATGGCCGCACGAGAGGCCATCACAATGGACCGGCCGAAGTACCTCCTCTTCACCGACGCCGACGTCTTCTTCGATCCGCAAGCCGTCCGTCGCTCGCTCGCTCTGGCCGTCGCAACCGAAGCCGACCATTTCGTAACCTTCCCCACGCCGCTGGTGAAGAGCGTCGGCGAAGGCATGCTGCTCGGATACCTCGGAGTGATGGGCCTCTGGGCGACGCGACCCTGGAAAGCCTCCGATCCGAAGGCCAAACAGGACTCTATCGGCATCGGAGCCTTCAATCTCCTGCGAACCGAGGTCTACGAGCAACTTGGTGGATTCGAGGCCCTGCGAATGGAGATTCTGGAAGACCTCACGCTGGCTCGACGCGTGAAGCTCGCCGGTCTGCGCCAGCGCGTCGCTATCGCCCCCGGGATGGTGAGCCTGCACTGGGCGGCGGGAGCACTGGGCGTCATCCATGTGATGACCAAGAATCTCTTTGCCGTATTTCGTTTCCGCATCGCGCTAGTGCTGGCAGCATGCGCAGGGTTCGCGTTTCTCTGCCTGGGACCCTTCGTCTTCCTGGGATTCCAGCAGACCCGTCTTCCGGCGGTGCTTACGCTGGGCGCGGTGGCCACGCTCTATACACTGTCCGCGCGTCATTCGAAGATTTCGCCCTGGTACGCGTTCCTGTTTCCTGCGGGAGCGGCGATGTTCCTTTACTCGCTCCTGCGCTCCGCACTGACGACGCTGCGAGCAGGGGGAGTGACGTGGCGGGGAACGTTTTATCCGCTGGGCGATCTGCGCAAAAATATAACGCCCCCGCGATGAGCAGAGGCGTCTGTGAGCGGTGGAGACCGAAATTTTTATGCTTCGACGAGTACCTTGCCGTAGCGCTTCTCGACGTACTCGTCGAGAAGCGCCTGGAACTCTTCAACGATGCGATCCCCCTTGAGAGTCGTATAAAGTTTGCCATCGATGTAAACCGGAGCCTTCGGTTCCTCAAACGTTCCTGGAAGCGAGATGCCGATGTTTGCGTGCTTGGATTCGCCGGGTCCATTGACGATGCATCCCATGACGGCAAGCTTCAGCTCTTCGACGCCGGCATACTGCTTCTTCCACTCCGGCATCTGCTCCACCAGATAGCCCTGGATCCTCTCCGCGAGCTCCTGAAAATAGGTGGAAGTCGTACGTCCGCAGCCAGGGCAGCTCGTCACCTGCGGCATAAAGCTGCGAATCCCGAGAGACTGCAGGATCTGCTGTCCGCAGCGCACTTCTTCGGAGCGGTCGCCGCCAGGACTTGGTGTCAGGCTGACGCGAATGGTGTCGCCGATTCCGGAGAGCAGCAGAGGTGCGAGTCCTGCTGCCGAAGCGACGATGCCCTTCATCCCCATTCCAGCCTCGGTCAACCCGAGATGAAGCGCATGGTCGCAGCGCCGCGCGAGTTCCGAATAAACATCGATCAGATCGCGGACTCCCGAGACCTTCGCGCTCAGAACGATTTGATCGCGCCTCAGTCCATAGCGCTCGGCAGCCGCGGCGTTGTCGAGCGCCGAGACAACCATGGCCTCCATCATCACGTCACGGGCAGGAAGAGGATTGGAGGACTTGGAATTTTCGTCCATCATCTTCGTTAATAACGCCTGATCGAGCGAGCCCCAGTTAACGCCAATGCGCACCGGCTTCTGATGCTTGGCGGCGACCTCAACCATGGTGCGAAAGTTGTCATCATCTTTGCGGCCAATGGAGACGTTGCCGGGATTGATACGATACTTCGCCAGCGCCTTCGCGGCCTCTGGATACTTCGAAAGCAGCAGATGACCGTTGTAGTGAAAGTCTCCGATGATAGGCGTGGTCCATCCCTTTTCGGCGATACCGTCGATGATGTAAGGGATGGCCTTTGCGGCCTCATCGTTGTTCACCGTGACCCGCACCATCTCGGAACCCGCACGGGCAAGCGCGGCAATCTGCTGCACCGTGCTCTCGACATCTGCGGTATCAGTATTGGTCATAGACTGCACAACGACAGGTGCATCCGACCCGACACGAACACCACCAATGTTGACGGTTACTGCACGACGACGCTGGATCTCAGGCATAAATTCTCCACTCCCAAGTTTATCATTCGAGGCAGGAAATGCCTCACGATACACTAGCTAGAAAGGCCCGGTAGCTCAGTTGCATAGAGCAGCGCACTCCTAACGCGAAGGTCGCAGGTTGGACTCCTGCCCGGGCCACCATTTTCCCTTATTTATGTAATAGATATAGAGAGAGCGGAAGTATGCCTGGTTCAGGCTTATTCGAATTGGGCACTTGCGCGAAAACTCAGAGCCTGGTCGCGTCCCTACTGAATGCTGATGAGTTGAAAAGGGTACAAGTCCGCTACTCTCCACTAGTTGGCGACAAGGACAAATGGCGCAAGTTTGAGTCTGTGACTCTCCACTTGCTCGTACTGTTGCTGCGCGCGACTCATGAGCACTTCGAAGCCGAACTCGCGCAAACGAGGATCCTGCTGAGCTGCAACTCGGAGTGCTTTCCACAGACACAATTTGCCATGTATACCGAGTGCCAGTAGCTCCAGCGATTCAAACATTGCGAAATCTGCCGAACCGGTATGACCGAGTTTTAGACGCGCTGCTTTTTCAAGAATCCAGCCTCCAACTTCTTTGACTACGCTTGGACCTGAACCAATCTTCTGTGCGATGGTTCGGAGCGTGCGATCGTCGGCCACAATCTCCGGCAGTAGTACTGCGGCGAAATCCCGAAACATTGGATCGTCATGCTGATCGCGCATTGCTTCAAGGATTTGAATGGCGGTCGTGGCACCACCGAGATGATCGTTTATATAGGTTGTTAGGGACATGGTAGATATCTCCAACAGCACTAAAGGAACAAGGATCCTTCTTCGCGTACGATTCTCACCCCGAATTATCTCTACGGTCAAATGAGCCGAGCAATCTCTTTTGAAGATACCGTCGTCTCCAAAAAGAATTGGAAACTTTGATATTCCGGCGCCACTCCCCTCTAATACGGATTGCAAGAGAGGTTGTATGAACATTGGCGATAAGACAAAGTCAAGTAGCCAAGTATGAGTTACCGACAGACCACGGCTTTCATCGCGCCATTGCCCGTTCCGGCCGGATTACGTACATTGATCTATATCATTGATAATTCAGCCGCGCTCTGTGCGAGAAGAGGAATCATGGCTTTAAAGAAGAACTGGTCGCGCCGCGACATCCTGAAACACGCCGGGATGCTTTCCGCTGCGGGAGCTGCGAATACGATCGCTCCCGACAACTTGCAGGCGCTGGTCGCAGCTCCCGCGAAGAGCGCGTCAACTCATCCTAGAGTGTTGAAGGCAGGCCAGATTCTTACTGCTGCCCAGGCGCCACACACTGACGGCGACTTCTACGACAATCTGTTCACTCGCATCGGGATCCGGCCTCTCATCAACTGTCGCGGCACGATTACGGCCATCAGCGGATCCACCTCTCTGCCCGAGGTCAAGCAGGCAATGTACAACGCCTCGCTTTATCACGTTCGCATGGATGAGATGATGGAGACCGTCGGCGCCGAACTAGGCAAACTGTGCGGCGCAGAGTGGGGAATCGCCACCACGGGCACTGCGGCTGCCACCTGCATTGCTACCGTCGCATGCATCGCCGGCACTGACGTCGAAAAGTCTCAGGCCCTGCCTTACATCAAGAAAAAAGACCAGGTCGTCATTCCCAAGACCTCGCGCAATCCCTACGACATCGGTGTTCGCATGTGCGGCGTGGAAATGGTGGAGTTCTCCTCGCCCGAGGAGTTGCGAGAGAAGATCAATGACCGAACCGCCATGATGTACATTCTCGCTGACCCGCGATGGAACGCTACAGCGATGAGCACCAAAAATCTCGCCGCCATCTGCAAAGAACGTGGCGTTCCAGTCTTTGTCGACGCAGCAGCCACGGAACCCAATACACCGAACCCACACATTGAGGCAGGTGCAGACCTGGTCGCTTATTCGGGAGGCAAGTGCATGCGCGGACCACAGTCCGCAGGCCTTCTGATCGGCAAAAAAGATCTTTGTCAGGCTGCATACTTTCAAGGCGCTCCGCACCATAACTATGGTCGCGCTATGAAATGCAGCAAAGAAGAGACTATGGGACTTCTCGCTGCCGTACGTGCATGGCACACCCGCGACCATGAGGCCGAACAAAAGATGTGGCTCGGTTGGATGCAATCGATCGCTGACCGCATGAAGGGGCTACCGTCCGTAGAGGCGACCGTCCTTCCACCTCCGCCAGCGGAAGCCATCGACAGAAGCCCGGGGGTCCGTATTACCTGGGATGCCAAGGTAACGGGGATCACCGGAACCGAGCTAGCCAAACTGCTCGATGAGGGAACGCCTCGCATCGTTCTTGGAGGCATCGGCGCGCGCCCGCATCACATGGACAGCTCCGTGACCATATTCGGCTACATCATGACGCCTGCAGAGGTGAAAATTGTTGCCGACGCCATTTACCACGCCCTCAAAAATCCTCCGCACTACGAAGATCCTGTTGTTCCGGCGGCCACTCCAGCCTCCGTCGAGGGGAACTGGGCAGTCACTGTTCATTATCTGCGAGGAATAGGAGAACAACATCTCGTAATTAAGCAAGTCGGTAATAACCTTACCGGCGAACACCATGGCGAGATCTACAACACAACGCTCACAGGCTCCATCCACGCCAATGAGATTGCATTCATCAGCGTGCTTCCCGTGACTGGATATCCTCTTACCTGCCGCTTCAAAGGTACAGTCCATGGCAACCAGATCGCTGGCACGCTGAACATGGGGGAATATGGAGAAGCAACCTGGGAGGCGGTTCGAGCGTAGCCCGACCTCCCAATCCGTAACAAAACGCCTGTGCTTTCTGGGCGAGATCAAGTGTTTGTATCAGAGGAACGTTAGCACGAGGAAGTCGCTCGGTGGGTAGGCCCCACGAGCGGAGAAGCATCCGTGACTTTTACGGTGTAAGGCGCGTCGGCTGCCCTTGATTGCTAGTCGTCGTCCCCGAGAATGTTACTCACGCGCACTATCGTTTCAATCTGTTCCGCGTTGAGCCGTGACAATAAATTCCGCCGAACAGATTGAGCGTGAATTGGCCTTGCGGCGTCTAGCTGCTTCTGTCCATGTTTGGTAAGTACTACGAGAACGACACGCCCGTCGGAATTACGACGCTCGATGAGTTTTTTATCCTGCATCCGTGTGAGTTGGTGCGAGAGACGGCTCTTGTCCCATCCCATGCAGTCGGCCAAGGCCTGTTGTCGCATCTCACCCTTGCCGAGACCGGCGAGACGGGACAAGACTCCAAAATCCGGGCCGGAAAGTCCGGTCGCCTCGGTCAGATCACGCCCGACCCGGCTCATTACGTCTTCACCCATGAGTTTGAAGGCGTGCCAGACACGAAGCTCACGGGGGGACAGCAGTGTGATTGACATCGTAAGCGTAAGACTATCAAAGGACAGGTTGACATAACAACCTCATTTGCGTACCTTGGTTGACATGTCAACCAAGGGGAATTTGGAGCTTGAACGCTTGACGGGAGATGCCTCCTGCTGTAGCAGTAGACCAGCAGCATATCCTTCATCGCCTAGCGAATGGACGTTCCAACATGTGACAGATGTCCTCGAGCGTCTTGTTGGGCAATTTGATAGTAATCCCTTACTCGCGGAGCCGAATCAGCTTCGCCAACGGCTGGAGGCACTTGATCGTATCGATGCTTATCTTCCGTACACACCTCAAGCGGTACTTGCTGCTGAATCGATTGACCCTGAGCTCTATCGCCGTGCGAGAACAATTTGCGACAGATTCGAGGCTTTGAACTGCGAGCTCTACGAAGCCATTCGTTGCGAAATTCAGCGTGGATCACGGCCGGATACTTTGCTTCAGTGGGTCCGCCCGTCGGTAGACATTGAAGATGTGAACGGATCGGCCAACGATATGGGCTATGACTACCTTGATGAGCTGATCAGCGGAGTGTTTCAATTTGAAGAACCCGACGACAGGCACATCCTGAGGGATTCCGAGAAGGCATTTTATCAGCCCACTCCTGTACGCCACATCTTCCGTCTTATGAGACTGACTGAGCTCACCGCAACCGATGTTCTCGTGGATCTTGGCTCCGGGTTGGGCCACGTCCCATTATTGGTCTCTATTTGTACCCAGGCACGTAGCATAGGGATCGAGTTGGAGGCGGCCTATATTGAACGGGCCCAGCAATGCGCACAGAGGCTCAACCTGAATAAGCGCATGTTCATTCAGAAGGATGCGCGAGTGGCGGACTTGTCTCTTGGTACAGTCTTCTATCTTTACACTCCTTTTCGCGGTTCCATCCTGGATGCCGTGCTCATCCGCCTAAAGCGCGAAGCTGCTACCCGTCGAATCCGGATCTGCTCTTATGGCCCCTGTACATCTGTTATTGCCGAAGAGTCTTGGCTTGAGGCAGCTACAGCACCGGAAGCACATGGGATTGCACTCTTCCATTCTCGCCCTTAACAGCCGTAAGACTCCTTTGGTACTGAAGTGGAGACTTCTGAAAGCTTTCATCGCTAGTGTTTATTCTCGCCTTCCTGCTGGCGAGCCTTGAAGCAGTACGGATTCGATTTGAATTCCGGCGGCCCGCTCCCACGTGAAGCGGATAAGGTTACCAGGGGCTCCGACCTGAAGCTTGCTTATGCGGCCCAGGACACGTGCGGGATTCTGGGTTGCAAGCTGCAAGGATTCGCTTAGTGAGAGGTATGTTGCGGCCAGATGCGCTACGGCGTCTTTAAGCGGAACGACGGAGCCTGCGAGAAAGTCTGTTCCTGACAAGCTGAGGCGTCCGTCAGGGCTTAGTTCGACGAGGCCGCCTACCGGGGTTTCATAGAGACCGGGAGGCTTGCCGCCGAGAGCAACCAGGTCGGAAGTCAGGATTGCCCTGTCGAGACTTTTCGCTCGAAGCATGACCTTGAGGGTGTCGTCGGGCACGTGGTGCCCGTCGCCGATAAACATCCCGGTGAGGCGGTCGTCGGCTAGCTGCGTCCAAAGAAGGTTAGGGTGACGGGGTAGGGAATAAGCTACACCGTTTCCGAGGTGGGTTGAGAGGGTTGCTCCGGCGTTGACCGCTGCATGGATTTGCTCGATGGAAGCATGAGTGTGACCAATGGAGACGAGAATGCCTCGGTTGTGCAACGCTGCGATGTAGTGCGGCGCTTCGTGGAAGTGCGGAGACAGGGTGACCAATTTGACGAGATCGCCGGAGGCTTGTTGCCAGCGGTCGAACTCGGCGATCGACGGCGGGCGAATGTGTTCGCGCGGATGCGCACCGCGAGGACCGTCTTCAGGAGAGAGGTGGGGGCCTTCAACGTGTACACCGGGAATCATGTGCTGGAGGGCGGGGGTAAGTTGCCGCGCTGCGGCGATTGCGCGGAGGCAGGCGATTATCTTCTCTTCCGATGCTGTGATGATAGTTGGAAGAAAGGTCGTTACGCCGGTGGCAAGCACGCTGTAGGCGAGGTCGACGACTATGTCGGGCGTTAGATTGTCGGAGTTGAGATCGAAGCCTTGATAGCCGTTGATCTGCAGGTCGATGAGACCTGGAGAGAGCCATGCGGGATCTTCCGATCGGATGTCGTTAATGGCCGCGATGATGCCGTCGCGTATGACGACTTCGATAGTGCGTCCTGTTAGAGGATCACGGCCGCTGATGGAGGTCATCGCGCCTCGGGACTTGCCAGATCGGCTGCTGCATCTTCGTCGAGGTAGAGCGACCAGTTGGAATGTGTGCGGAGCGCGGTTGCAGGGAGTAAGCCGCTGATTGGGTCCTGGAGTGTGCGGCGCACCGCGGTCTTTTTGAAAGCGCCGGGGACACAACAGAAGATGCGGTCTGATGCGAGCAGTCGCGGAATCGTGAGCGTGAGCGCGTGGGTAGGAACATCGTCGAAGCGTTCGAAGCAGCGATCGTCGACTTGTTGCTGACGGCACGCGATGTCTAATTCCACGATTTTCACATCGGCGGGATCGTTCAGGTCCGCCGGGGGGTCGTTGAAAGCGAGGTGACCGTTCGAGCCGATGCCGCAGCAGACAATATCGATAGGTGACTCAGTCAGTTTGTCTGCGTATTCGGCCGCCGTGGCTTCGGGATCGGTGCCGGGTTCGAGCAGGTGGACCGCAGCAAAGGGGAGACGGTCAAAGATGGCGCGGCGCAGCCACAAGCCGAAGCGCTGAGGAGCGTCAGGGGTGAGACCAAGGTACTCATCCATGTGGAAAGCGGTGACGCGCGACCAGTCGACACTCGGCATGCGGATAAGTGCGGCAAGCATCTCCGATTGACTAGGGGCCGCTGCGAAGATCATGCGAACGCCTTGCTGGACCTTCAGACGCCGGCGTAGTTCGTAGGCGATATCTTCGGCTGCTTTTTGGCCCATTGCCTCGCGCGATCTGGCGACGAAGGGGAGAGGCACAGCTTTTTCGATCAGGCTTGAACGCATGGTTTTAGGTTCCTTAGGCGATTGTGTGGTGGCTAGCTTGAGCGGTCGCGGAAGCGTCCTCATCATTGATGAGTTTTAGGAGGCGGTCTGCGGCGGGTTCTTTCATTGGCCAAATAAGGCCAACTCCAATGAAGACAACCAGCGAACTGAGGACTGGGCCGGCGATCGTGATCGTGGTGGTGAGATCTCCGGGCAGACGCGCAATCTGAGCAGGGAATACGAATTTGATAAGGCCGAAGGCGATAGCGCCAACCGCCCACGAGGCAATAGCCGCATTCGCGCCGGACCGGCGGAAGAGATTCAACATGCCAAAAAGCATGGGGATGGCGATCGGGCCGAGAAGTGCTCCATACCAAAGGATGACGAGGCCAATGACTCCGCCGAAGTGATCGGCAGAAAGTGCGATGAACATACTGAGGGAGAGAAAAAGCAAGGTACAGATTCGGCCGGAGAGCAGTTGAATACGGTCGCTGGGACGTTGGCCTTTGCGCAGAGCTGGCAGAATATCGCGGACGACTACGGCTGAGATGGCGTTTGCATCGGAAGACGTCATGGCCATGGTATGAGCGAACATGCCAGCCAGCACCAATCCAATGAGGCCCTGAGGTAACAGGGTCTTGGTAAGGAGTGCATAGGACTGCGATGGATCGGCCAGATGAGGAAGCAGCAGAGGCGATGCCCACATGGGATAAAAGAGCACCAGGGGCCATACAAGATAAAGGCTCGCTGAAAGGAGCGCGGCTTTGCGAGCAGCGGTAGCGGTAGGGGCCGCGATAAAGCGTTGTGCGAGATTCCAGGTTCCGCCGTTGTAGGAAAGAAAATTAACCAGCAGGTAGACGATGGCGAAGGCGAGTGTGTATTGACCGACAAACGGTCGGGAGTGGCTCGCAGGAAGTCTACCCCATATGGTCCAGAGACCTGAGATCCCGCCCAGCCGAGTCAGGACGGCGACGAGCATGACGATACCCGCAAGGACCTGGATAATGAATTGACTCATGTCCGTTAAGGCATCGGCCCAGAGGCCTCCGACGACGGAGTAGATAAGAGTGACGGAGCCGGTGAGCAGAACTCCCCAAAGAGTCGGAACATGAGCAAAGACCTGCAGGAGTATGGCTGCGGCTGTCCATTTTGCGCCTACGTCGAAGATCTTCAGCAGGGCGCCGCACCATGCGAGGATCTGTTGCGCAGGAAGGTTATACCGGACCGCAAGGTACTCGAGGGGCGAGATGATGTCTAGTCTCTGACGCAGCCTCGACCAGCGGCCAGGGAAAACGTTGGAGCCGATTATGAGGGCGATGCCGATGGAGCAGGCCCACCAAATGTAGATGCTGAAGCCCGCCGTATAAGCGATGGCCGCGTAGGCAACGAAGACTGCGGAGCTGTATCCGGACATATGGTGCGAGATGCCGGAGAGCCACCACGGCATCACCCCGCCCGCGGTGAAAAAGTCGCTGGCAGTCTTGACCTTGGCACGCGCCCAAAAGCCCATCCCGAGCATGACTAGAAAGTAGATACATAGCACCAGCCAATCCAATATCTTCATTGAGCTTCATAATAAGGTTTTCATTGCCTCGATGTCGTTACCTCACCTCTTTGGTTCGGTTTCATCCCGATGACAGCGTTAGGGCATGTCAAGAACTGACGGAAAGTACCGGACACTGCGCTGCCGCAATGGCTTGAAACGTAATTGCGGAAACAGTGAGAGCCAACGCGCTGGTTCCGACAATTAGAGCCGGCAATAAGAGGGACGGCAGTATCAGGACAGCGCTGACTCGTTGCAACTTTGGTGCCATCCCTTCTTGCAGCCTGAGGGAATTACAGTTGTCGATTGGTATGGCAGGCTGGGCGTTGCCGTTGCGACGTTTACTAAACTACTTCGAAGCGAGAGTCGTTGACGAAAAACGCGATGGCAACACAAATCACCCTGATTATCGGAGCGGTTCTTCTCGCCTGCGGTAGTGCCGGCCTTTATATCGTGCGCCTGACGAATTCGCGTCTTCTGGGGCTTGGATGGCTAGGTGCATCTTTCGCTACCGGAAGTATCGGTGCTGTGCTGCTCTTCAGCTTTCCCTATACATCGTTCTGGCTAAGCGTCGTTCTAGCAGATGTCCTGATACTGAACGCATTTGTACTTCTGCACGTTGCAATTCTCGAACTGATCGAATCCCCTTCGCAGCTGCCAGTTCTCGGAGTTGTTCTCCTCTTATTGCAGGTGGTGGCAGATCTTTGTTTGATCTACCTTCAAATCCCTAACCGATTTCGGTCTGTCGCTGCTGAAATGCTCATAGCCATACAGACCGGCCAGACTTCAATGGTGCTGCTCCGCGCATCGCGACGCGTAATTTCTGTTCCATTTATATTTAGCGCGATCCTCTTGGTTGGCTTTACTTGCTTTAACGTTGGTCTTGGCATTGTCATTGCTTTAGGAATGCTGAATAAGCCAGCCCTTTTCTATGATGTAAAGGTTGTTACCTATATCATCCACATCGCGTTCGCCTTAGGCATAGCATTCGGATTCTTCTGGATGACAGCAACTAATCTAACTGAGAAGTTGGAGAAGATGGCGAGTACTGATCCCCTAACAAGGGTCTATAACCGCCGGGTCTTTCTTGACTGGTGTGCCCGGGAATTGTCGCGAGCGGAGCGGTCAGGCAATAAATTTTCGATCCTGATGATTGATCTCGATCACTTTAAGAGGATCAACGATACCTTCGGGCATCACATTGGGGATGAGATGCTTATTGCCGCCGTTGAGAAGATCCAGGACTCGGTACGTGGCATCGACGTTCTTGGCAGGTGGGGGAGGGGAAGAGTTTGCGGTTCTTCTTCCAGGAGCGTCGCTAGAAGCAGCCCTTATAGTGGCGCAGCGCGTCCGAACGAATATAGAAAAGATAGCGCTTCAAGTCGCGACAATACAGCAAAGCCATGCCGCCGGAGTTGTAATAACCGCAAGCATCGGTGTCGCAGCCCTTCGAAACAGCAAGGATCATATCGCCGACGTGATGCAGCGGGCGGATGCTGCGCTCTACCAGGCAAAAGCGGAAGGGCGTAACCGGGTTCTTTCCATCACCTGATGCGGAATAACAACTACAGGACGTACTATGTTCGAAACCGCAGGTGCGAACATAGGTCGATTTTTCAGGCGGCTGATAATTAAGCGTCAGGTGAGGTGTCTCCAATCTTTCATTCAGCCGATGTCTTGAGTTAAGGCAAGCATCCAGAAGACCCGTAGTGAGCAGGGAGCGTCGCAAAGGATAAGGAGGCTTTCGCGTCTGATACAGTTCTTCGATCTTCGAGGCGAGACAGGCGGAGTACGTCTCATTTGGCGGTAGTGGCATGAAAAACTGCGTCGAGACCAGATCCTGATTTGCCAACCGGGCGGAGATGTTGAAGTCCCTGATGGCCCCGTTCAGCAGAAGCAGGGTCGCACGCGTACCATCGATATATTCCACACAATAAGCAGCGGGATCTTTCACCAGTTGTGGCAAAGCGCCGTCTGCTGCGAGATCCTGGCAGCGACCATCCAGAACCGTCAGGCCCATGGTCGTGTCGCTGCGTGAGAGTGCAGAGCTGAGCAGATCCTTGGACCAGCGCCCCGCCTCTCCGGCTGACCATACCTCGTCTCCTTCAAGAAGCTGTACCGCCTTCACACCTGTCTCACCCCCCTTGCGGCGTTCCAGCATAGATTGCATGGCTTCAAGCGCGTCGAACGCAAAGTTGTCTGCATCTCCCGCTCCTACCATTACTGCTTCTTGCACGTGGGAACCAGGTGGAATATCCACATCCGGAAGACGGCACGTGACCGGCATCGAGGCACCAGCCATCAGGGGAAACCCGAGGCGTTCCGCTGTCTTCTCCATGTGCTGCGCTTCGGCGAAGCTGAAGGATAGCTGTTTATGATTGAAATACGGCACCGACTGCTTTTCGCTCTCGAACACCTCGACGGACTGCTGGAAGAAATCGTACTGCGGCAACAGGATTTGCCCCTTGTCGTTTCGGGCATAGGGGTAGTCATCGCATTGTTCGACGACGGTAAGCACCGCGTCTACGGAAAGATGATCGCTCCCGCAACGCAGAGCTTCCGGAATATTCCGGCAGAGACGAAATCCAAACTGACTGGCACGTGCCTGGCTTAGATCATGACTGGCATCGAGCTCTTCGGCGTGAGGTTTTCTTGTCCGCCCCGTAATTGCAAGCTGGAATTCCGTTGGTTGTGCCGCGGCCCTGCGTGCATGCTCATCAACGTAGAGTGAAACTACCTGCACATTCGGAAGATGCCAATCGCTCTCGTATGGATAGCCGACAAGGAAGCGGTCGGCGATGGTCTGCAGGTGGGAGCCTGGACGGTAAGTACTGCCGAGGATCGCAAGACGGATGGGTCTAGAGGAGGAATTTGAAACTGCCTGTCCGAAGACGGTGCGCGCCAGTGGGGGTTACGCCAACATGGAGGACGACAATGCGGAGTAACCTACGAAACGTCGACGGGTCAGCATTAGCTCCTCCAGAAGGTAGATTCAGGGTTCGGTTGATAGTTCACCGTAGCCAGATTGGGCGTTTCCACGCGCCGTCCTATCTTCGCGCTTTCGACACCCGCAATCAACAAGCCGCTGGTCAGCAATGCTCTTTCAACCGGATATTGCGCCTTGCCGGTGAGGAACATCTGCTCAGCGTTATAGACCAGAGGGCTGAAGAAGCTTGCCATGGTGGTACGCCCGTCGGGCATGGGCAGGTACATTTGGGTGGAGAACGGTTTTGACTGCCCGTCGATGGTGGCAGCGAAGGTAAAATCCCGTACCATACCGTTCATCAGGATCATGGTGCTGCGAAGACCGTCTCGATGCTGGTACTGATACGAAACTGGATCCGGAACCATAGCCTTCATCTGTTTCGTTGTTGGAAAGATATTTGAGAAGCTCGGAATCCCTGGTCTCAGCGTAGAGCTGCGGCTCAGGGCTGCCTTGACGAGTGCATGGGACCAGACCCCTTCCTCGTACGCCTTCCAAACCCTTCGCCGCGATAGGTCTGGAGCCATTGGACACCGCTCTCTCCTCCTTTGCGCCGCTCTACCATGCACTGGATAGTCTCCAGTCCGTGAAAATCGTAGCTTGTCATGCCGCCATAACCAATTGAGATGGCTTCCTTGGCTGTAGCGCCGAGCGGAAATTCCACCGAAGGAATTCTCCACGTCACTGCGAGGCTCGAACCGCCCTGAAGCGGGAAGTTTAGTTCATGAGAAACGTCAACCATCTTTTTCGACCAGTCCCAGTTCCATGACAATTCCTTGTCGTTGAAATAAGGTACTGAGCGGCCACTGGCCCGGAACACTTCCGTGATCTTTTCAAAGAACTCGTAATGCGGCGCATCATGATGCCGTTCTCACTGAGCGGGTAGACGCCATGCTCGGCAACTACGACTACTCCGTCAACCGCCAGTTTGCCAGTTCCAAGGGTTAGCGCTTCCTCGATGGTGGGGCAGATCTTCATCTGAGGATGGCGGTTTGCTCTCTCCTGAAACAGATCGCCTTCTCCTCTCTGATCGACATACAGTGACACCACATCCATCTGGGGTCGGTGGTATCTGCCGTTCCAGCCGTAGCCATCTAAAAAGCGATCCACAACGTGTTGTGGATGCAGATATTTCCTATAGGCGGTAACCACGGCGGCAAGTCGCGGTCTTTTCTCAGGTTTCCCATTGAGAGCCATAACAATCCTTGGCAATCGTATTTGCACAGAAGTTGCTTGGCGAAATGGTATCCACGAATGCAGTTTTCTCTCTAGGTCAAATGTCGTGCGCTCTTCGATTGCATTCGACCGAATGCAGCGGTAATGAATGAACCGGGTATACTGCGCATGTCCCGAAGGAAGCGACACTGCAT
This sequence comes from Edaphobacter modestus, assembly GCF_004217555.1. Taxonomy (GTDB): domain Bacteria; phylum Acidobacteriota; class Terriglobia; order Terriglobales; family Acidobacteriaceae; genus Edaphobacter; species Edaphobacter modestus. The sequence goes on along the minus strand of NZ_SHKW01000001.1, from coordinate 1,259,792 downwards.
AAATAGATAAGCGCGGAAGACCAGCGCCCGGAAAGACGAGAGTGCTTGTGAAGCACTCTACAAGGAAGAGCGACCTATCATGCAAATCTCCCTAACCGAGAGGAACCCTTGCTGAACCGCCGACAATTTCTCGGGTACAGCGTGCTTGCACCCACGATCGTGAATCGATTTCTCCAGGCCGGGACTCTGCAGGGAGCCGCGGACCCGGACCAGACCGCTCCGCAGATCTCTGCGCAGGCATGGGAGATTCATCGTCGCGCATTTGTATTCGATGGCCATGTGCATGCCTTGGATCGTGAGTTTTACCATGGCGGCAGCATGGGCGACCGAAAGCTGGATGGACAGTGGGATCTGCCCCGCGCTCGTGAAGGTGGAGAACGCGCGTTCTTTCTCTCGATCTTCGTTCCCGAAGAGTATTACCCCAGCCGTTTCGAAACCAGGCAGGCGATGCGCCGGCTCGATCACGCCCTGAGGCAACTGGATCAAAATCGCAGCCTGGTTGAGTTGGCTCTGGATGCGGAAGATGTTCAGCGAATCAATGCGAAGGGCAAGATGGCAGCCGTGCTCGATATCGAGGGCAGCTACGACCTCGACGGAGACCTCGGAATCCTGCGTGATTTTTATGAAATGCGCCTGCGGTCGGCACAAATCTCGGCGCATAACTGGGATCAAAACTACGCAGACTCCTGCTGTTCTCCGCCGAAATCCAACGGCCTTAGCGCTCACGGCCGGGATCTGATTAGGGAGATGAACCGACTGGGCATGATGATCAATGTCTCTCATTCCTCAGACGAGACAGTTTCTCAGGTAATCGACATCAGCGACGCGCCGGTGATCGCGACCCATCACGGTCTTCGGAGCGTGAACAATATCCCCCGGAACATGCCGGACCGGCTTCTTGAGAAGTTAGCGGCAAAGGGCGGTGTGATCGGATTCCAGATCGGCAGCGAGTTCAACTACCCGAGGGAATATGAGTGGGTGACAGCGCAACGGGGCAAGACGTTCTTCGACACCAGCAGTATCCCGGATCAGGTGAAAGGGAAGACGATCTATGAGGTGGATAGCCTGGTGGCACCGCAGTTTCCGATGCGCGGCGCCCGCGTTCCCGACTCTGTGATGATGGCGGTGGACGATTGGGTAGCCGTAGTGGACAGGGCAATACAAATGGTGGGAGAAGATCATGTTTCCATCGGGACGGACTTCGATGGAGGCCCCACACTGGCCCGAGGCATGCGGGATGTTCGCGATTTGCCTATGGTTACAGATGCGATGTTGCGCCGCGGCTACACCGAGGCGCGTATTGACAAGTTCTGGGGCGGAAATCTCTTGCGCTTTTTCCGCCAGGTTGGGCAACGCCGCGCTTAAAAGGCTTTGAATTCAGTACCTGGACAGATAGGGCGAATGTCCGATTCCGACGGGAAATGTCTGCTGATATCGTGCCAGCAGAGGAACTTGCAAGATGGGGATTGAGATTGTATCCACCGGAGACGTCCGTTTCGATCGACTGAGCCGTGGACAGAACGCACGTTTCCCGGAGTCGGGAGATAGAGCCAGCAGGATTGCACTCTGCGATACCAGCGAGGACGTTGCCGAGGCTCTGCAGCGTTTTGTTCATGCCGGGTTACGTCCAACAGTCCGTTCCGGAGGACACTGCTACGAAGATTTTGTCGATAACAATCCAGGCGGAGCCATCATTGATCTGAGTCTTTTGGCGGGCACCGCCCCTCCTCCGAACGGACCGAAGTATAGATTGGGTGCGGGTACGACGCTCGGGAGGGCTTATCCGGAGCTGTACAAGCGCGATCTGGTGACAATCCCTGGCGGAACCTGCCCTCCTGTGGGGGCAGGTGGGCACATATCGGGTGGGGGATACGGATTGTTGTCGCGTTTACACGGGATCACTCCTGACTGGGTAACGGCGGTCGATATCGTAACCGTAGATCCTGCGGGAAATGCTCGTATCCGGCGAGCGGACAAACGCAACGAAGCCGATCTGTTGCGCGCATGCCGTGGTGGTGGGGGAGGAAACTTCGGCATCATTACCAACTTTTACTTCGATACTCTTCCAAAAGCGCCCACCGAAGTTGTGCGAGGAAATATCAGCTTCAGTTGGGACGGAATGACGGAGGAGCGCTTTGCGCGAATTCTCTACCTCTTCGGCAACTATTGGGAGACACGGGGCAAGGATGCAGAGACGTGGGGATTGTTCTCAATCTTCAATCTCTCTCACCGAAGCTCGGACCATCTGGGAATGTCTGTGACGTTTACAAATCCGGACGGGACCGTGAACGACACACGTGTCCTGGATGAATATTTAGCGATGTTCGATGAATGTAAGCCGATAGCCCAGCTTTCCGTTCATCCGGCTATGGCCGAGCATCATCCCGAACCGGTGCACAAGGGCACCGATCTGTGCCTGGCCAAGCACACCTTGAATAAAATTCCGTGGATTGATTCTCAGGAGCGGAACGGCGGCGGAGGCCCTGTGGTGAACCGTCGGCACAAGTACAAATCGACCTTTATGAAGAGAGGGTTCAGCAGGGAAGAAGCAGCGTGTTTTTATAAACACCTTAACCGAAAGATCGATGGAGTCGATCTCTCCAGCAATACCGTCTTGGCGGATTCGTTTGGAGGTGCAGTGAACCGAGAGCAAATGCTCGAAGAAACTGCTTCGGCTCAAAGAAACTCTACGATGAAGCTGCAGTTCATCGGCACCTGGACCGATCCAGCTCAGGATGCTGGACAGATTCAGTGGATGAGGGACTTCTATCAGGACCTTTACGCAAGTGCCGGCGCCAGCAACAAATACGCCGGGACACCCTTCTGGAGCGACCGCTATGAAGGGTGCTATATCAATTATCCAGATATAGATATGTTGCAGCACGACTATTGGCCACAGCTGTACTACGGTACCGGCGATCTATATCCGTTTCTCCAAAGTGTGAAGCGTCGGTACGACCCTAACAACATCTTTCATCACTCCATGTCGATACGCATTTGAACCTTGCGACGCGTGAATCGCCTCCTTCAAAGCTATCTGTTGTGGGCGCATGACTTTCGTTTTATCTTCGCCTAAAATGATGCCATGCGCGTTACAGCTTCCGCACTTCGTCGAGAGCTCAGTCAAAGGAACATCGAACGAGCCCGCCTGTTGGCGCATGAAGTCAGCTATGGAGCCATACCGAGCGTGCTCTATCAGGGGGAAGGGAATGTCCACGGAAATTTCCTTCCGGCATCCTATCGGGCAATCTGCTCTCGACCTGGCTGGCGAAGACGATTGGAGAAGAAGTACACGGGCGACCGTTGGATCGCGCGTTCATGGGAACGAACAAGAAGCGAGTTAGATTGCGCCAGCAGTTCGGATGCATTGCTCATGAATATTTTTTGTTACCCTCGAGTTCTTCAGCGCTCACAACTCTGCGCGTTGCTTGGGATTGAGCGCGGACAAATACCCGCCTTTGGTTTCCGGCCCCGTATCTCGCTTCTGAACGGCGGATGCGATCAAACGGAGATTGATATGCGGCTCGGAGATTTGCTAGTGGAGGCAAAACTCACAGAGACGGGATTTCGGCCGGCGACGTTTCGTCTGTTATCTCGATACCGAGATCTTCACGAGGTATTTGAGGTGACGGAGCTTCCAATGTCAGGGAACACAGTCCATGCCTACCAGCTGATACGAGGGGTCCTTGCAGCTCACTCTACTGAAAATTCGTTTCTCCTCTTGTGCGATGGCCGTCGCACCGATCTGATCGAAAGCTGGTTTCAGGTCATGCGAGCAGTCCGCATTTACTCGCTTCGTAATCGGCTCAAGCTTCTGTCCTGGCAGGAGATCGCTGGAACTCTGCCGGAAAGATTGAAAAATTTTCTCGAAGAGAAATACGGAGTTTCTCCCACCTGACACAGCGCGATGTCGATCTAGCCAGATAGGACACTTGCCTTTGGAATCGCGCGATGCTTCAATGAGGATGTTGCGAAGACTCTTGGCAATTACGTTGCTGGCGGTTATCAGTCTGCCATTCACATCCTCTCTCTTTGCATTGACTTCAAAAGGAGAGAGCAATCTGCCTGCCTGCTGCCGTCGCGGCGGGGAACATCATTGCATGGCAGTTGCTTCCAATCTCCAGTCCTCCGGTAGCATCTCGCGATTTCAAGCTCCAGCCGATAAGTGTCCTTATTACCCTGGGTTAACGACGCTCGCCAAGTTAGGCTTCGCCGCTTTACCGGTGAGCGATGCGGTTTTTGCGGAGTTACTCAGTCATCGAGCTGTAGCTCCTCAGACGCAATCCAAGTGGCGCATTGCGCGGGATCGCTGCCGTCAGAAACGCGGTCCTCCGACTTCTCTGGTCTAAAAGTCCTCAACAAGGTTTTCAGGCGAAGAACCAGGCATAAGCGGCAAACTCAGCAATAGCTCTGGTTTCTAGAGAGCTGGCACTTGCTGAATGCTGACGGCGCTCCTATTCTCCCCCGCGGACCATAAAAACCCTTCGATTGTTGTCCCATTGGTTTAAGGATGCTTGCCCGATTCGTCTGGCAGCAGCGGCGTCTTAGGCATGAACCGGGAAGACCGAATCTAGATTGCCGGTGCACGCTGCGCCAGGCATCGATGAAGTGTCGAGTTTACAGCAGCCATACTGATCGAAAAGAGACGATGAAATTGACCGCACGAAGGATCTCTCTACGGAAGGAAGGCCGATGGTGTGGTCAGTTGAGCGCAATGCTCCTGATCCTCAGCCTGCTTCTGCCCTTTGCTGGAGCGATCTTTCATTCGCACAGAAGTGAACAGACTCTGATTCCGGTGTGTTGCAGAGCGCATGGAAAGCACCGCTGTCTAATGCGCGCGATGGAGCGCATGGAAAGCCCGCACGGATCCAGCTCTTTTTCTCCGCATCTCGCTCAGCTTTTTGAGAAATGCCCATACATGCCTGCTGCAATTTCAGCGGCGCAAGGCAGTTCGTTGTGCCATTGTGACGAGAAACAACATCGGATTCGCTGGCAGATTGATAGCTTGTCGTCCTCGCTTCACCGGGCCGATCCAGATTTTTCACCACAACGGACACATGGCAAACGAGGTCCTCCGCCTTCCAGCTATCTCGCCTGAGAGTTTTGTAGGGGCTGCAGCCCTATGGGGCTGCCACTACGTTGGAGGCATTGTGAATCGTCTTGTTAGAAACATGGCTGTCCTGATCTCGTTGATCGTACCGTCTCTGGGGAGAGCTCAGGAAACTCTTACGACGGCATCCGTAACCGGCCGCGTACTAGACACCAGCGGAGCGTTGATACCGCACGCAACCGTCAAGGCTCTTGCCCTGGCGACAAACCAGGCTTATACCGTTACAACCGATGATCAGGGGCGATTTCGCATCCCGTTTCTGGTCATCGGGATCTATTCCTTTTCTACTCAGCCGGCCGGCTTTGCGCTCACGGCACAAAAGGTTCAATTGACCGTTGGAGCCGCCTTGGATGTCACCCTGCGAGTTGCCGTGGGTTCCGCCAACACCTCGGTCGACGTTGCAGGTCAGCCTCCCGTGCTCGAGGAAAATCGCAGTCAGATTTCGGAGACAGTGTTACAGGCTGAGGTCAACGATCTTCCGTATAACGGTCGAAACTTTCTTGACTTGTCCTTGCTGGCTCCAGGAGTGAGTCCCACCAATACTGGAAGTGTCCAAACCTTTGCCGAGACCTCGCCAGTCATCGGGCAGGGATATTCGATCAACAGTCAACGGAACTTTTCCAACAGCTTCGTCGTGGATGGTTTGTCTGCGAATGACGATGCGGCAGGCTTAGCGGGAAATTCCTACTCGATGGACGTGGTCCGGGAGTTTCAAGTTGTCACCTCGGGTGGACAAGCTGAATTCGGTCGTGCCCTGGGTGGATATTTCAATATCGTTACGCGGAGCGGAACCAACGATCTTCACGGTACTGCGTACGGATTTCTTAAGAACCAACGCTTGAATGCTCAAAACGCGCTCTCCGGAAATAAACTTCCACTCACGCAGGGACAATATGGAGCCAGTCTCTCCGGTCCAGTCACGCGGGATCATACCTTCCTGTTCGGCAACTACGAGGGGCGACGTCTCAATACCAATGGTGTCACCACGATTGCCCCAGCTCAAGCTTCGGCGATCAATTCCCGCCTCGATGCGATAGGCTTTGTGGGACCTCGCCTTAGCGTAGGGACTGGACCAACAACGCTCTATCCCACGACCGTCCACACAGACACAGCCTTCCTGCGGGGTGATCATCGATTCAGCGATATCGATCAGATCAATCTGCGCTACAGCTTTTACCATCTCGACAGCATCAATGCGCGCGGCGCCGGAGGCATCGCCGACGTCAGTTATGGAACCAGTGTGCGAGATACGAACCATACAGTTGCCGTCAGCAATGTTGCGACTCTTTCTCCGCGTACCTTCAACGAAACCCGCGGGCAATTTACTTACGACGATCTGGAAGCTCCTCCGAATACGCAGAACAGTCCAGCCGTCACCATTAGCGGGGTCGCGACCTTTGGCAGATTTTCATCTTCGCCCACGGCGCGATTGAACTATCTCTATGAACTGGTTGATAACTTTGTGATGCAGCGTCGCACCCATACAGTCAAAGCCGGTGCAGATTTCCTCTTTAACAACGACACCATTACTTTTCCCATGGCTTTCGCGGGTTCCTACCTATTTCCGTCGCTCTCCGCCTTTCAATCGAGCGGGAGATCCTATTCTTCCTTCTCCCAGAACTTCGGCACACCATTTATCCAGCAAAACAATCCCAACATCGGAATGTATGTGCAGGACGAGTGGAAGATCGCTTCTACGCTCACTTTGAATTTAGGGCTTCGCTATGATCTGCAATTTCTGCGAACGATCAATACCGATATAAATAACGTGTCCCCACGTATAGGTTTTGCGTGGTCGCCATTCGCAAATAAGCGAATTGTTGTACGGGGCAGTTTTGGACTCTTTTACGATCGTGTTCCACTCCGCCCTTTAGCCAATGCACTGCTGTCTGCAGACAATACAACCGATCCTGCACGTGGACGGCTCTTGCAATATACCTATATTCCATCTGATACCGGTGCTCCGGTGTTTCCGAACGTATCCTCCACACCGAATCCAGGTTCAAGGATCAGTTATACCCTCATGAATCGCAGCATTCAGAATGCCAGTTCACAACAGGCGAGCCTGGGAGTCGAGCAGCAGATTACACAAACCGCAACGCTTGGCATCAGCTATCAGCATGTTCGCGGGCTTCATTTATTGTCTTCCATTAACCGCAACATCAATCCCGATGGCTCGCGTCCCGATCCAACTCGCGGAAATGTCAGGCCGTACGACTCTCTCTTCGATTCTTCGTACGACGGTCTTGCAGTCTCTTTTCTGGAGCGACCCGTCTCGTGGGGCTCAGCTCGGATCTCTTACACTTGGTCGAAGGCCATGGCTAATGTTGGAGAATTCTTCTTCAGCTCACCGATCAATAACTTCGACCTCCGCATGGATCGCAGCCGATCCGATGATGATCAACGTCATCGGTTGGTCTTCGATGCAACCCTGACTTCGCCCACGGCTCATACAGATCGCATCACCGGACATCTTACCCATGGTTGGCGCATGGGTGGAATCTTGCAATACTACTCCCGCCTTCCTTTCAATATCACGACGGGAGGGCAGACAACACAGCAGACTACACAACGTCCGTGTGCTGCCGGCTACAGTCTGGTTGGAATAAATCCATGTACCGAGGCACTCGCGGGTGCTGTCATCAATCGTAATGCCGGGGTCGGCTTCGACTTTTTCAGCTTAAACGCACGCCTCAGTCGAACCTTTCCTATAACCGAGCGGTTCCACCTGGAAGGCATGGTAGAGGCATTCAATGTTCTAAACCATCGCAACGACATGATTCCAAACGCCACGTGGGGAACGGGAGATTATCCCTCCAGGCCCAATCCTTCGTTTGGAGCTGCGACGGCAGTAGGCGATCCAAGAAGTATCCAGTTGGCAGCGCGCCTGAGTTTTTGAGAGGGAAAAACATCGTGTTGCAGGTCCTACCCAGTGGCTTAATAATTGGGTAGGACCTGCAACGTCACTGACCTGAGCTTTTCAATTGCGTTCCGGTGATTCGCAGTTCTATTTCCTTCGTATCCAGTGGAGTTATCATTTGGCACCACCACTCATCGGGACCCAGGGCTCGGAAAAATTCATTACGAACGTATAACATCTCCGCTAACCTGATTTCGAGTAGACGAGGCGATACCAGATCTCTGGTGATGTCGGTGGTTTAGAGGGAAACTAAGCGGAGGAATTGCTGCATGAATAAGATTGCGTTGCTTGGTCTGGCAACGATGGATCGCGAATGAGCCAGAATTTGCTCAAGATAAACTCTCTCCAATCGCAACCTGGTTCGTCACTAACTCTATCAATCAACCCGGATGTCCGGTATCTGTCAGCGGTCAGGTTACGGTCACCCACAACATCGGAAGCATACTGTTCGACCCAACACGATTGAGGTAATCGATGTTCCTCTGAGATAGCGGCTCCAAATTTCCGAAGCCAGTAGGGCAGGAGACTTCAATACCTATGCCGGAACTGCCGGACATCTCTGCTTACCTTACCGCGCTGGAGCCGCGAATCCTTGGCCAGCCGTTGCAGGCAGTGCGGCTCGCCAGTCCATTTCTACTTCGCACAGTGCAACCTTCGATCCATGCGATTGAAGGACGTATTGTGCAGTCTCTGGACAGGATCGGAAAACGAATCGTCATCGAATTCGACGGCGGCTTCTGGCTGGTGCTCCATCTGATGATCGCGGGACGACTGCACTGGAGAGCTGTGGGCGCGAAACTTGGGGGAAGGAATTATCTCGCGGCCTTCGATTTCCCCAGTGGCTCTTTGGTTCTGACCGAGGCGGGTTCGAAGCGGCGGGCCTCACTCCATCTCTTCGGAAAGAAGGAAGACTTAAGCTCTATCGACCCAGGTGGAGTGGACGTCTTCGAAATCGACTTCGACCAGTTTCGCGCAGCTCTCATGGCCGAGAACAGAACACTCAAACGTGCCTTGACAGACCCGCGTATCCTGAGCGGAATCGGAAATGCTTACTCCGATGAAATTCTGCACTCAGCCCAACTCTCGCCCATCCAGTTGACCCACAGGTTATCGGACGAAGAGTGGCTGCGTCTCTTCACAGCTACGCGCGAAACGCTTCACCTCTGGATCGACCGGCTGAGTCAGGAGGCAGGGATCAGCTTTCCGGAAAAGGTGACAGCCTTTCGAAAAGACATGGCTGTCCATGGACGCTTTGGGGAACCCTGCCCCCGGTGTGGTAATCCAGTGCAGCGTATCCGTTACGCAGACAATGAGACGAACTATTGTACGCAGTGTCAGACCGGCGGCAAGCTGCTGGCAGACCGCAGTCTCTCCCGTCTGCTGGGGAAGGACTGGCCTCGAACTCTGGATGAGTTGGAAGCTCTGCGGCGGCGTTAATCTCCGCGCGAAAATACCCGCGTTACGAATTCCATCGAGTGTATTCTCGGGAAATGAGGGGCATGCAGAGACGAAAGGCCGTGGCGGCGCTGGTTTGGTTTCTGTGCGGTATGGCGTTCGCACAGACGGGGGAAAAGCAAGGCAGTCAACAGATCGCTGAACTCGGAACATGCACACTCGCCAGCGGTCAGGTGATTCTTGATTGCAGGATCGGCTATAGAACCTTCGGCACTCTCAATTCCGAACGATCGAATGTTGTGATTGTGCCGACGTGGTTAAACGGGCGCAGCGAAGATCTTTTACCGCTATTTGGCCCATCGCAAAGTCCGCAGCGGCTCGTCGATACGTCGCGCTTCTTTGGTGTTGCATTCGATGCGTTCGGAGACGGCATCTCGTCGTCGCCGTCGAACGATAAGCGGCAACCGGGAACAGCGTTTCCTCAATTCACGACCGAAGATATGGTTCGTGCGCAGTATCGCGTACTGGCCGAAGTGCTCAAGGTGCGGCATGTACACGCTGCCGTCGGGCTCTCGCTCGGCGGACACCAGGTCTTTGCGTGGGCAGTGTTGCATCCGGAATTTATTGATCTGGCGGTTCCGATCGTCGGATCGCCGCAGGCTACGAACTTCGACAGACTATCGAAGCAAATTGTGATCGACGCGATTGAATCCGATCCGCAGTACAAGGGCGGTCATTATCAAAAGGAGCCAGTTCTGAAGCTGGCAAATGAAATCGGAGTCCAGATGTTGACGACACCGTTGTATCGCAACGCTGAGGCTCCGCGTTCGCAATACAGGGAGTGGCTCGCGAAGATCGAAGCTCCGCAAAGGCAGGACGCGAACGATCGAGTATGGCAGGCCCGGGCAATTCTCACCCAGGATGTTCTGCATGGCAGGTCGACCGAAGACGTGGCTCGCAGTTTGCCGGTAAGGTTTCTGGTCATCGTTGCCGCCGAGGACAGAATGGTCACTCCTGGGCCCGCGCTTGCCTGGGCGAAGGCCGTCGGGGCGGAGACCTATGTCTCGCATGGCGAGTGCGCGCACCTGATTATGAGCTGCGATGCGGCTGCGGTGCAGGAGCGGGTCGAGCGATTTCTCAGTGCTCCGGTTTCGAGATCGGCGGACCGATAAGCAGGAGGACAGGGGCGGGGCCGACGTCAGGGCTCGAGAGCTCGGCCAGAGTTGTGATGTGGATATGTTCCTCTGGCGTCGAGGCGCAGGAGACCGCAGTGCATGGCGTTTCGGGTGCGATCCCGGAGCCAATCAGATCCTGGGCGAGGGTTTCGAAGTTTCGACCCGGCATGTAAATCACCAGCGTAGCCTCATTCGGAGAAGCTCCGGACCAGCTCGGTGTGAGCGCGAGCTTGCCGGCTGCGTGATGAGCGGTAGCGAGAATGAGTTTCGACGCCCGGGTCCGGTCCGTCAGAGGAGTTTCGAGAGCCGCGGCGACGGCAAAGGCTGCGGTGATGCCGGGAACGATCGCAAACGGGATGGAGTGTTCGCGGAGGAAGGCAATTTCCTCGGCAGCGCGGCCGAAGATGAGTGGATCGCCCGATTTGAGTCTGACAACCGAGCTTCCTGCACTCGCATGTTCGAGCAGCAGCGCGTGGATTCCGGCCTGTGTGATGCGGGGCTGGCCGCAGCGCTTGCCAACCGGGATGATGAGAGCGGTCGGGCTGGCCAGCGCTAGGATCTCGTCGCTGACGAGGTCGTCGGGAAGGACGACATCTGCGGTCTTGAGCAGGTGCGCGGCGCGGAGGGTGAGAAGGGCGGGGTCTCCTGGCCCTGCTCCTACAAGATAGACATGGCCGGATTCTGCGTCAGGGATCGAGATCACGCTTTCTCCATGGGAATGGGGTTCGTGCGCGCATGTTCGCGGGCGAGAAGGCGCGAGGGGCACTGATCGTAGGCGCAGACATGACGCTGGGCGAGCTGGTGGAGCAGAAGGCGGCGCGATTCGTTGAGCGGCTCGGCGGTGACGACCTCGCGGCGGAGATTGCCGAGATCGGCGAGCCAGTCCCCGAGGTCCAGCGGGAGTTGCTCGTTCAATTCCTTACGGAGCTGCTGGGCCAGCGCGGGCGAGTTTCCGGCGGTCGAGATTGCGAGCTGGAGGTCTCCTCGGCGGACCACGGAAGGGAAGTAAAAGTCGCAGAAGGGTGGATCGTCGACGGCATTGCAGAGAACTCCGCTTGCGGTCGCCTCCGCAAAGACGGCCCGGTTGACTGCCGGGTCGTCGGTGGCAGCCACCACGAGAAAAGCTCCAGCGAGATCGCCTTCCACATATGGGCGGGCGCGCAGGATCAGCTCGCCTGCGTCGGCCCGTTCTGCGATGGCGTCGATGGCGCGCGGGGCAATGACTGTGATGGCGGCTTCGGCGGCGCGCAACGATTCGATCTTTGACTCAGCGAGACGGCCCGCACCGATCACCACACAGGGCCGGCCAGTGAGCTTGAGGAAGATGGGGAAGAGCGACATTCTAACGTTTCCTCTCGATCCTAGATATCCTAGATCGTCGATATCCCAGATCGCCGGTCCATGGTGGCTCCCCCCCTACTTATCTAGCTAAAATCTTATAAACATTAGGTTTAGGGGTGGACTTCCAATATTTTCGTGACTTCTGTTGAAGCTGGCTTAGAGACGCCTTCGAACGGAAGCCGGAGACCAGGGGCTCGGCACCCCTGATTCCTCTTCTCTCCTATTCTAACTGACAGGCAGAATCTAACCGGCATCTGTTATCTGACACAAACGACAATGCTTCCATCCATTTTGAGCTTGACAGGTCTATCGCTCGTCCGGCGATGGCCTGGAAGTGTTCTTCCATACGAATAGAAAATTTTCATCGCTGGAAGTCGCGAGATCCAGATTTTGCTGCCGGCCGGCTCGGCTGAGAGCCGATCGAATATTTTCCTTGGAATCGGGAAGTTCCGCGAGAGGAATCTTCAGGGCGGAGCCGTGAGGCAATCTCGCAATATCGCTCAGAAGCTGGGTGATGATCTTCTTATGTTTACCGTCCCTTCCTTTCGGGACATCGCCCTGAGGAATGGACTGAAATCTCATGGAGTCACGGATCTCTTCGCTGTCTCCCATAACGTTCTCCTTAACGCAATCCTTTCGATAACGAAACGCTAACGTATTGCTAACCTAAGCTTGATTATGATGCATAATACACCTCTTGGGTTTTCGATGCAAAGCATAGCCTCAAATAACAGAATGGAAAGAGTTTACCCGTACATGTCGGAGCCTGCTAGGGTCTTTGAAGAGGTGATCTCAATGAAACGCACTCTGAACTGCGAGGTAATTTCGGTGGATGAGGTACCGCAGGAACATTCGTTGGGATCGAAGAAACTCGACGTTCTGATTGTGGATGACGAGCGGATCATTGCAGATACTTTGGCGACTATCATTTCGCGAAGCGGGTACAGCGTCAGAACTGCCTATGACGGTATAAGAGCACTTGAGTTGGCACATGCACATCATCCGTCGCTTGTGATCAGCGATGTGGTGATGCCGGGGATGAGCGGAGTTGAGCTTGCGCTGACCCTGGAACGCACGATCCCCGAGTGCAGGATCCTTTTGTTTTCAGGTCAGGCGGCAACTGTGGATCTTCTGGAGCAGGCACGCCAGATGGGGCACGAGTTTGCGATCCTTACCAAACCCATCCATCCGTCCGACATGCTTCGACGGGTCTCAGAGTATGTTCAACCGGAGAACGACGATCGCTACGTCCTGACGAATTAGCTGTCCTCTCCTGCAGCCAGGCGCGACCATGGGTTTGCAGGACGGTGATTGCTGTTGAGCGCCTAACAGGCATGGAACAGGGGATGGACCGGCATTGTCTTCGAGGAGGGCGGCTGACGCGGAGGTGCGCCAGCCGGGATGAGCTACTCCGCGGGTGCGAGATGACCTGCGCCTACGGGCGGGGCGTCGCGCTCGACTGGCTCGATGACCTCGCCGGCAAGCTGTGCGCGGAGCGTCGTATCGTCAGTGCGGTCGAAGTAGTGACGGAGGTCTTCGCCTTCGGTGCGCTCGGCAAGGTAGCCGTTCAACAGGCGCTCGATGGCAGCGGGAACATCGACGGCGGCGACACGGTAGCCAAGCTGACGCGCGGGGCGAGCATACTTGCCGATGGAGCCTCCAACGCAGAAGAAGAAGGCATCGACCAGTTGGCCGTCCTTCTTGATCTTCTTGCCTTCGAGGCCGATGTCGGCGATCCAGTGCTGGCCGCAGGAGTTGGTGCAGCCGGTAACGTGGAGCCGGATCTGCTGATCGAAGCCGGGAAGGCGTTCCTCGAGTTCGGAGACCAGCCACGTGTTGAAGCCCTTGGTCTCGGCGATGGCCAGCTTGCAGAACTCGGTTCCGGTGCAGGCGATTGCTCCGCGCCAGAAGGGTGAGACGTCGACGTTGAGTCCCAGCGTGTTGAGCTCGACGACGAGTGCGGCGGTCTCGCGGTTGGGGACGTTGACGATGAGGATGTTCTGGCCGATGGTGGCGCGCAGAGAGCCGTTGCCGTACTTATCGGCCAGATCCGCGAGCCTGATGAGCTGCTCGCCGGAGAGACGGCCGTTGAGAACGGATGCTCCCACGGACGAGAGGCCGGGCTGGCGCTGCGGTGTGATGCCGACGTGGTCACGGTAGATGTCGGCGGGAATCTCCTCCATCGAGACGGGGCTGGGATCGAGCTTGTAGCCGAGCTTCTCTTCGATGGCGGCGAGCATCGATTCGGCGGTCCAGCCGTGACGCATGAAGAGGTACTTGATGCGGGCACGGGTGCGGTTTTCGCGCAGGTCGGTCTGCTCTTTGAAGATGCGAACGACGGCGGTGACCACCTCGAGGGCCTTCGACTGGGGGATGAAGGCCGGAATCCGGGCGGCGATGTGGGGCTCGGTGGAGAGGCCGCCGCCTACGCGAAGGGTGTAGCCGATCTCTTCCTGGATACCGTTGGGACCATCGACGGTACGCTTGATTGCAGTCAGCGCGACATCGTTGATCTCAGGATAGGTGCACCAGACGGGGCAGCCGGTAACGGAGATCTTGAACTTGCGGGGAAGGTTGTAGAACTCGGGATTCGCGGTGAGATGGTGCGCGATCTCGACGGCGAGAGGCGATCCGTCGAGCAGCTCGGTGTGATCGAGGCCGGCGAGGGGGCAGCCGGTGACGTTGCGAACGACGTCTCCGCAGGCTCCCTTGGGAGAGAGGCCGACAGCGGTGAGCGAGTCGACAACGTCGACGAGGCCTGAGAGTGTGAGCCAGTGAAGCTGGATGTTCTGGCGGGTGGTGATGTCGGCGAGGTTGTTGGCGTACTTTTTCGTGAGCTGGCCGATGACGCGGGTCTGCTGGCTGGTGAGCAGGCCGTTGGGCAGGCCGATACGCATCATGAAGTACTCGGTGGCCTTGCCTTCGCCGTTTGCTCCGCCGGTGACTCCCTTGCCGTCGCCCTGGGTGTAGACGCCCCACCACTTGAAGTAGAGTCCGGTCCACTCGGGCAAAACGGAGTCGCGGCCGTTGCGGGCGAACTCGCGGACCTCTTCCCATGCTTCCCACGGGTTCTTGGCGAGCTTAAGTCGTTCAGAGCGCTGGGCTTTGGTTTCTTTGACGGCGGCGGGGGCCGGGGTGGTGGACATGGTGGAGATCCTTTGGGCTGAAATTTAGCTTGGATAAATAAAAATCCCACTCGGAGGAGTGGGCGTCTGCATCGGCTTTGCTTGGGGTTCGCGGACTCAGCCAGAGGTCTACGAAGCGGGGCAAAGGCGACAGCACACCCGGTCGCAACAACACATGCAACAGGTGCAGAAGGCGGGGGCGCGGTCGGATGCCATGGTTAAAGGTTAATCCGCATGGGGTGGGGCGTCAAGGGTCGTAGCTGGAACGATAAGGAACAAGCCTGATTTTTTACGTAAGTTGCGGCCACGCGAGAGAACAGGTTTTGAGCTTTGCGGCGGCGAGGTTCGTTATTCCGCTTGTGCGAGCGAGTATTTGTGGCGGACGTCGGAGCCGCGCACCCAGAAGATGACATCTTCGGCGATGTTGGTGGCGTGGTCGGCGGAGCGCTCGAGATTGCGGGAGACGATGATGGCGTTCAGCGCCTGCGCGCTGATCTCGGGGCGCCGCTGCATGAGGTCGATGAGATCGGCTTGGACGAGGCGGTTCATTTCGTCGACGTCATCGTCCATGGCGAGCACCTGTTCGGCGAGCCGGGCGTCAGCCTCGAGAAGAGACTGGAGGGCGGTACGGATCATGACGCCGACTTTTTCGCCCATGTCGGGGATGTCGATGGGGAGCTCGATGAGAGGAATGTCGACGAGAGCCTGGGTGCGCTGGGCGATGTTGGTGGCCTGATCGCCGATGCGCTCTAGGTCGCCGTTGATCTTGATGACGGCCAGGATAAAGCGCAGGTCGATGGCCATGGGCTGCTCCTTGGCGAGGAGGTCGTAGGCCATCTCGTCGACGTCGCGCTCGGCAGCGTTGATGGCGGTTTCAATCTCTCTGACGTGTTCGCAAAGGCTGAAATTGCCGGTTAGATAGGACTCGAGGGCAAGCGAAAGCGCCTGTTGGGAGAGCGCCGCCATGGCGAGAAGTTTGTCTTTGAGGGCGGCAAGCTGCTGATGGAAGTTGATGCGCGGCATAGTGCACCTTCCCTCTCAATTGAAGGTATTTCTATTGTGATGCAGGAATGGTCGAGATGCAGTGAATTTGTGCCGATCAAGTGGCGAATTCGATACATCTTTTGATGGATGAAGAAGGATTAGTAGAGCAGGTATTGGGTGCGGCGCTGGCGGAAGGTGTCAAGCTCGCGTTGCCAGGATCTGGCGATGGTGCGGGGATCTTCGTTGTTCTTGAGCGCGAGAACGGTGTTGACGCTGACGAGGAGCCGATCGGCGCGCGTGAGATCGAACTGCTGCGGATAGAGCCGGCGGATGGCGGAGATCATCTCGATGCCAAGCTCGGGTGAGTCGAGCAGATCGCGATCGGTGAGGGTGAGGTGGACGGCGGGAAGGGTTTGACCGTGGTAGGGAAGGCGGTTGGCATCTTCGGTGATGGTGACGGTAGATGCGGCGAAGGTGACGCCGGGGATGTTGCGGGCCGTGAGAGCGGAGGCGAGCGTACTGGCGTCGAAGAAGGGTGCGGCGATGTTTTCGAAGGGTGTGGCGGTGCCGCGACCGACGGAGACGTTGGTGAACTGAAGGAGCTCGACGCCGGGGTAGAGGGTAGCGGCGGTGACGCTGCGCAGGTTGGGGCTGGGGTTGATCCAGGGGAGGCCGGTCTGGTCGTAGTACTGCGAGCGACGCCAGTTTTGGAGCGGGATGACGGTGAGCTGCGCGTTGAGAGGAACCTGGACGTTAGGTGAGGTTCCACCGGGCTGGCGGCGTTCGCCGTTGATGTAGCGGGCCAACTCGCCCAGCGTCATGCCGTGGCGGATGGGCAGCGACATGTAGTTGGTGTAAGACTCGCGGCCCTCATCGGAGACGGGGCCCTGAACTTTTTCGCCGCCGATGAGGTTGGGGCGGTCGAGGACGATGATCTCGAGGGAGTGACCGAGTTTCTTTTCTGCGGAGGCGGCTTCGAGGAAGTAGCCGGTGACGGCCTCGTAGGTGTAGAAGCGGACGCCGGCGTCCTGGAGGTCGATGATGACGGCGTCGAGGTCTTTGAGCTGGTCGTGGGTGGGACGGCGGGACTCGGGCTTGGCTCCGTAGAGGGAGGTGACGGCGATGTGGGTGGTGGGATCGACCTCACCGGAGATGCCGGTCTCGTCTTTGGTGCCGAAGATGCCGTGCTCGGGGGAGAAGAGCGATTTGAGCTCGACGCCGGGAACGGATTTAGGGGCTTCGGTGGCGACGAGGTCGATGGTGCGGTGGCCGTGGGCGTCGAGGCCGGTCTGGTTGGTGAGGATGCCGAGGCGGAGGTGGTTGTTGTGGCGTTGCGCGGCTTCGGCGAGGGCGGCGTAGCGGGTGGATTCGAGGACGTCGATGCCGGTGAGAGTTTGAGCTTTCTCTGGCGCTGCGGACGAACTACTGAGATTCTTCGCTTCGCTCAGAATGACGGTTGTTTTTGGCTTGATTGCATTGAAGGTCTCGAGGCCGAGGGCCTTTGCGGCGGCGGTGGCGACTTGTCCGCGCAGGGCGGAGATGGGCGGGTTGCCGCGGGGGTGAACGGCGTTGGCGAGCAGGACGACGTAGGTGTTGGAGCCCGGGTCCATCCAGAGGGTGGTGCCGGTGAAGCCGGTGTGACCGAAGCTACCGATGGGGAAGATGGAGCCGCGGGGGCGGGAGAAGGCGGTGTTAATGTCCCAGCCGAAGCCTCGGGTGGCGACGCCCTTGGTGGGCTGTCCGTCGGGAGTGAAGATGGTTGCGCCGTCCTGCGCGGTGGCGGGCTGCTCGGGCTTCGTCATCAGTTGCAGCGTGGATTGCTTGAGGGGGAAGGGACCCTTGTTGTGGACGAGCTTCTCGAGGAGGGCATCGGCGTAGAGCGAGACGTCGTGCGTGGTGGAGAAGACTCCGGCGTGTCCGGCTACTCCGCCCATGCGGCGTGTGGTGGGGTCGTGGACGGTTCCGCGGAGGAGATGGTCGAAGTCAGGGTTTAACGAGGGGTTGTCTTTTGATTCGTCATCGTGGGCGGTGGGAGCGGTGTTAGGAATCCAATGGTCACGAGGCCATTGATCCCCCTTGCAGCGCTCTATTCCATGTCCTCCTTCGTTGGTCAACAAGCCTTTCGTATCGGGCATAGTTCCGCAAGCCTGACCCATCGGGAGATATCGAGTGTGTGCCATCTTCAAAGGAGTGAAGATGTGCTGTTGCGCATATTCATCAAGCGACTGACCTGAGAGCTTCTCTACAAGTGCGCCGAGGGTGATGAAGTTGATGTCGGAGTAGACGAACTTCATCCCTGGAGGATTGTCGAGCGGGGAGGCCATGGCGCGGCGGATGCCTTCGGCCTTGTCTGGTGTAGTGAGACCCCAGGGGTCCTTGAGAGAGACGTCGGGCGGAAGGCCGGAGTAGTGGGTGAGCAGCTGGCGGATGGTGACTTTGTCTTTTCCGTTGGCGGCGAAGTCGGGGAGGTATTTCGCGACGGGGTCGTCGAACTGGAACTTGCCCTGTTCGTAGAGCTGCATCATTGCGGTGGCGGTGGCGAGGCATTTGGTGAGCGAGGCCATGTCGAAGATGGTGTCTTCGGTCATGGGCTCGGCGGCGGTGCTGCCGTTTGGGCTGGGTTCTCCTTCGAGCTTGCGGTTGCCGTAGGCCTGGTGGAAGACGACCTTGCCGTCGTGTCCGACGACCACTACGGCGCCGGGAAGCTTGTGCTGCGCGATCGCGTCGTTGATGAGGGTGGAGACTGGAGTGAAGTCCGGAGACGGTTCGGCTTTGCCGGTGCCAACCTTGGCGGCGATAAAGCCGTCGCGAAGATGGGGCACACGGTTTTGTGTGAGGAGGATAGACTCCTGCGCCTCGCTGCGGATTGAGAACGAGGAGAGCAGGGCGAGGATGAGCGCTGCAACGACGGCGGGCTTTCCGTCGGTGATGGCGCGGGGTTTCGGCAGGAGCTTGCTGGCGATGTAGCCGACGAGGAAGGTGACGATTGCGCCGATGAAGACGTACCAGGTCCAGGCGACGCGAGGAATCGTGGTGTCGCCGAAGAGGGGAATGCTGGAGAGATGAATGGGGCCGGGTTGCAGCCAGAGCGCTATGTTGAGGGCGAAGCCGACGATGAGTCCGACGATCGCACCGGCCTCGGTGGCCTTGCGGGTGAGCGTGCCGAGGAGGAATACCCCCAGCAGAGCGCCGTAGGCGACGGAGGCGATGGAGAGGCCGATCTCGACGACGTGGCCCTTGCCTCCCGCATGGATGCTGTAGACAGCGATAGCGAAGAGGACGAGTGCCCAGAGAACGGTGGAGGAGCGGGAGATCATCATACGTTCACGGTTGTCGGCTTCGGGACGCCAGTGCATGTAAAAGTCTACGACGGTCGTCGAGGAGAGTGAGTTGAGGGCGGCCGAAAGATTGGACATGGCCGCCGCCAGGATGGCTGCGATCAGCAGACCGGCGATGCCGATGGGCATCTCGCTGACGATGAAGGAGGGAAAGAGCCGGTCGGGGGCGATGTTTTGGACGGTAGATCCACCGTAGAAGACCCACAGGCCCGCGCCGATGAGAAGGAAGAGCGTGAACTGTACGAAGATGACGACTCCGGAGGAGAGCAGCGCGAGGCGCGATTCACCCAGGTTGCGGGCGGCGAGCAGACGCTGCACCATGAGCTGGTCGGTGCCGTGCGAGGCCATGGTGAGGAAGCTTCCGCCAAGGACGCCCGCCCAGAAGGTGTAGGTCTGGGTGAGGTTGAAGGCAAAGTCGAAGATGCGGAACTTGCCTGCGGCCGCGACCGCGGTGTGGATGTGCTGCCACCCTCCCGGGACGTGCGTTCCCAGGGTGACGATGGCGACGACCGTTCCGGCGATGTAGAGGATCATCTGGATTACGTCGGTCCAGATGACGGCGGTCATGCCGCCTTCGAAGGTGTAGAGCAGGGTAAGCGCGGAGATGATGGCGATGGAGAGGACATCTCCGGTGCCGATGGCGATGGCGATGACGATGGAGACCGCGAAGACACGGACGCCTTCGGCGGCGGCGCGGGTGATGAGGAAGAGACCTGCGGTGGTCTTATGAAGCGTTCCGCCGAAGCGTTGGTCGATGAGCTGATAGGCGGTGAGCATCTCGCCCTGGAAGTAGCGCGGGAGAAAGAGCGCGGCGACGACGATGCGGCCGATCATGTAGCCGATGACCACCTGGAGGAATCCGAAGTCGCCGGTGAAGGCTACCCCGGGAATGCTGATGATGGTGAGGGTGCTGGTTTCAGCCGAGACGATGGACAGGGCGATAGCCCACCAGGGAACGCTGCGGTCGGCGAGGAAGTAACTCTTGAGCGAGCGCGAGGCGGTATCCTTGCCGCCGCGGAAACTCAGGCCGAACAGAGTAATTCCAACAAGATAAGCAACGATCAGGACAAGGTCCGGGAGATGAAGGTGAGACACCGAAACAACAGCGGGCATGACAGCGAGTTTATAGCGAAAGGCAGAGAAAGGGCTGCGAAGAAATCGGAAGCAGCATTGAGAACGCCTCGTCCGGGGAGATTTGTACGAGAATGTGAGGATGGACTGCGTAAGGATGGACAAGTGGCTTTGGGCCGCCCGCTTTTTTAAGACACGCGCTCTGGCATCCAAGGCGTGCGAGCTGGGAAGGATTGAGGCGCGAAGGAGCGGCGGAGTCTGGCAGCCGGTGAAGGCGTCTCGCGACGTGCATGCGAGTGAGATGCTGAAGGTGAAGAACGACTCCGGCGAGTTCGAGGTGGAAGTGCTGGGACTGAGCGAGGTTCGGGGACCGGCTTCGGTGGCGCAGGGACTCTATCGTGAGACGGACGAGAGCAAGGAGCAGCGACGGGCGCTGGCAGAGGCTAAGAAGGCGGTACCGGCGTATGAGTCGACATGGGAGAGCGGGCGGCCTACGAAGCGGGATCGCAGGGTGATGACGCGGCTTCGAGGGCGGTAGGCTTTTGTCCCTGGTCTGAGTGGAATCGACGAACTATTTAAGTGCTGCAGCGTATTGAGTTCTGTAAGCTGGCTGCGTTTAGAAAGATTCCCTTGGAGATCCACCATGAATCGATGCGTAACTCTGGCAGGCGTGTGCGCTTTTCTTGTGGGGCAGGTAAGCGCGGCGCAGACGGTGTCCCCGGATGTGCAGCGGCACATCGACAAGGTTGTGGGGTGTCTGCACGAGCCGGTGATGGCGAAGGGAGATCCGTGCATCTCGCTGGAGAAGCGCATGGAGGCGATGCATGTTCCGGGTGTGAGCGTTGCTGTGATTCATGACGGAAAGCTGGAGTGGGCGCGCGGTTTCGGGGTGGCAAAGGTGGGAGGGCCTGCGGTCACTGCCGGGACGATGTTTCAGGCGGGGTCGATCAGCAAGCCGGTGGCGGCGATGGCGGCGCTGCGGCTGGTGCAGCAAAAGAAGTTGGCGCTGGATGAAGATGTAGAGAAAGAGCTGGTGGAATGGAAGCTGCCTTCGAGCGAGGCGGCGCATGGCAGACCGGTGACGCTGCGTGAGCTGCTGACGCATACCGGAGGCACGACGGTGCATGGCTTTCCCGGCTATGCACAGGATGCGCCGGTTCCGACGCTGGTGCAGGTGCTGGATGGAGAGAAGCCTGCGAATACGCCTGCGATTCGTATCGAGACGGAGCCGGGTACGAAGTGGAACTACTCCGGCGGCGGCTTCACGATCATGCAGGCGACGATGATCGATGCGGCGAAGGAGCCGTTTCCCAAATTGCTGCAGGAGAGTGTGTTGGCGCCGATGGGGATGAAGCACAGTACGTATGAGCAGCCGTTGCCTGCGAGGATGGGGCCGGCGGCTACTCCGTACAACGCGGACGGCACACCGGTGGCGGGTGGAGCGCATACGTATCCCGAGATGGCTGCGGCGGGTTTGTGGACGACGGCATCGGATCTTGCGCTTTACGTGATGGAAAATCAGCAGTCGCTTAAGGGCAAGGCGAACCACGTGCTGTCGCAGGTGATGACGAAGGAGATGATGACGCTCGGCATGGGGAGCTGGGGGCTGGGCGTCCAGATCGGTGGCTCGGAGGCGGATCGATACTTCATGCACGGCGGGGTGAATGCCGGATTCGAGGCTTTGTTTGTGGGGTACGAGAATCACGGCGACGGCGCTGTGGTGATGACGAACGCGCAGGGAGGATCGCGGCTGGCGCAACAGGTGATGCAGAGTATCGCGGCCGAGTATGGCTGGCCGGATTTCAAGCCGGTGGTTCGTACGGAGGTAAAGCTGGACCGCAGCGTTCTCGAGAAGTATGTGGGGACGTACGAGCTGGGCCCGAAGTTCAGCCTGACATTTACGCTGGAGGGCGACCAGTTGATCTCTCAGGCGAGTGGACAGCCGGCCGTGCCGGTGTTTGCGGAGTCGGAGACAAAGTTCTTCACGAAGATGATGAATGCGGAGATCGATTTCGTGAAGGACGATAAGGGCGAGGTGACGGGGATGGTGCTGCATCAGGGAGGACGTGACATCAACGGCCCGAGGAAGAAGGAGTCAACCCCGAACGGGGGAGCGTGACAGAATTCACAGGATCGAAGAAGAGTGAGCCGCGCTCTGCGATAGTCTGCGATGAAGGAGAATCATCATGCCACTTCCGAACGACGAAAAGTTGATTGCTCTCAGCGAAGAGATTTTGAAGGAATTCGAGAAGGTCTTTGGACCGCACCCAGGGTTTAGACCGGCGCATGCCAAGGGAACGATGCTGACCGGTAGATTTACACCTTCGAACGAGGCAACTTCGCTAACGCGGGCCCAACATGCGACGCAGGCCTCGACGCCGGTTACGGTGAGGTTCTCGAATTCGACCGGGATTCCGCTGCTCCCGGATAACGACGCGAACGCAGACCCTCGCGGGATAGCGATCCGGTTCAACCTGGCGGAGCATGTGCACACGGATATCGTTGCGCATTCGGCCAATGGGTTTCCGGCGACGGATGGTGCGGGGTTCCTGGAGTTTCTGCGGGCTGTGACGCAGGAGGACAAGGCAAAGGTTCAGGAGTTTGTGGGAAGCCATCCGAAGGCACTCGCATTTGTGCAGTCGATTACGCCGATGCCGGTGAGCTTTGCGCAGGAGAGGTACTTCGGGCTTACGGCGATGAAGTTCACGAACAAGGATGGAGTGACCCGGTTCGGAAGGTACACGATCGTTCCCGAGGCTGGAGAGGAGCATCTGAGTGCCGATGCGGCTGCGGGTAAGGATGCGAACTACCTGTTCGACGAATTTACGGAGCGGATTGGGAAAGGGCCGGTCAAGTTCAAGATTACGGTTCAGGTGGCGGAGGACGGCGACGTGATCAACGATGCGACGGTTCACTGGCCGGCGGATCGCAAGGTGGTGGAGCTGGGCACGATTGAGCTGACGCAGCCGGTGGCCGCCGACGCGCGGGAGCAGAAGCAGATCATCTTCGATCCGATTCCACGTCTCGATGGGATTGAGCCTTCGGAGGATCCGCTGCTGGAGCTGCGCGCGGCGGTGTATCTGATCAGCGGACGGAAGCGGCGGTCTGCTCCTGAACCGACTGAGTAGTTTTGTCGAGGCGGAAGGGGCGGCCTTTTTTGGGCGGCCCTTTTTCGTTGGCTCAGGCGATTCTGCGGCGCTATCGGCGAAATACTGCGATTCTTCGCTTCGCTCAGAATGACGGTTTGTAGGTTGGCAGAATCGCGGCTTGTGAGCTGGCGGAATCGCGGTTTGGGAGGTTCGATTACGCGGCGGCGATCTTTTGTGTCAGGTCGTCCTGCTCCTTGCGGGATTCGGCGCCGATGGTGAAGGCGTCGAGGACACCGGTGGAGAGAGCGTAACGGATGGCTTCGGCGGGACGGTCGCGGAGGTCGCCCTGGCCGAGGATCTTCATGCCGACGATGCCTTTGCCATCGGCGCGCATCTGCTTGATGACCTTGAGGACGGTGGAAGGATCGGCGTCCATGTGGGATCCGATGGGGTTGAGGCGGACGAGATCGACCTCGACCCAGGGCGAGGCGGCCGCGGCGCGGAGGGCTCCGATGGAGTGGCAAGAGACTCCGTGCGCGCGGATGACACCCTTCTGCTTGGCCTCGGAGAGTACGTCCATGGCGCCACGGTAGCGCGTGGTCCAGTCGCTTTCGGTGACGCAGTGGATGAGGACGATGTCGATCATCTCGATGCCGAGCTCGCGGCGGTAACGATCGAGGCCGCGCTTGATACCGGCGGGATCGCGGATATCGGATTTGGTCATGACGACGACCTTGTCGCGAGGGAGTTGTTTGAGGGCACCGGCCACGTTGGGATGGCTGCCGTAGGAGTCGGCGGTGTCGAAGAAGCGCAGGCCGTTGTCATGGTAGCCGTCGAGCAGAAGCCGGGTGAAGGGATTGTTGCCGAGGCGGACCTGGTTGGAGGAGCCGCCAAAGCCGACGGTGCCGGTTCCCATGGCCAGGCGCGAGGTGCGGATACCGGTCTTGCCGAGGGTGACCTCGTCCTGGGCGGTGACCTTCTGCGAAAGAGGTTCGTGGCCGAGCGTGGCGGCGGGGGAGTTGGTGGCGAGCCAGGCGGCTCCGAAGCTTTTGGCGGAGCGGCGAAGGAAGTCTCTCCTTAGCATGAGGCACCTCACTTGCGCCTTAAGATACGCCCTGGCGGCGCAGGGTGGCTACGGGGGAGGGTGAAATTTGTTGCTGCATTTCTCAAAAACATCAATGAAGTGGGACGAGCTGACGACGAACGCCTTACCTGCTGTTGACATCCGATTCTGAAAAGAAAGGTATTTTGGTAGAGGAGGAAGAGATCTCGATGAAATTGACCAGTAACAGCTTTAAGGGCGGAGCGGCGATACCCGGTGAGTTCGCGTTTGCGGTGGAGGACGTGAAGAACCACGTCTCGTTGAGCAGCGACCGGAATCCGCATCTGGCGTGGAGCGACGTGCCTGAAGGGACAGAGTCGTTCGTGTTGGTGGTGCATGATCCCGATGTGCCGAGCAAGGCGGATGATGTCAATCAAGAGGGCAGGGAGATCCCGGCCGATCTGCCACGAGTGAACTTCTATCACTGGATCCTGCTGGATATTCCTTCGAACTTGCGAGAGATTGCGGCAGGCAGCCACAGCGACGGAATCACTCCGCATGGCAAGCGCGGGCCTGCCGGGCCGGATGGGATGCGACACGGAATTAACAACTATACGCAATGGTTCGCGAGCGATCCGGCGATGGAGGGGGATTACTTTGGCTATGACGGACCGTGCCCTCCGTGGAACGACTCGATCGTGCACCACTACGTCTTCACGCTGTACGCCCTGGATCTTGAGAGGGTCGATGTGGATGGAGAGCTGACCGGCGAGAAGGTTCTTGGAGCGCTCAAGGGACATGTACTGGCCCAGGCGAGCCTCACGGGAACCTATTCCCTGAATCCCAAGGTTTCCGCACCCAGGTAGACCTGGATAACACGGGAATCGGCGGCAGAGAGAATCGCAGACTCTAGCCGCCGAGTCCCTGACTTCGCTCTCGGAGGTGCGATCCGGCCGTAGTTTTCGGGTTCTGGATTTCTGCAGATCGATTGCTGCAGATCGCAGAGGAATTCCATCGCGATGTTTCGAGCCCGCTCGCGAAGCAGGGGCTCCCCCGGAGGTACATTTTTCAGGACCGACATGCTGAGGCCAGCAAATGGTCGGTACACTTGAATGCGTAGATGAATTTGTTGTAAAAGCACTCAAACTCCAAGGACTCCGCTGATGAAATTGTTGTTCTCCGCTGTACTGTCGGCCCTCTTTCTACTTCCTGTTGCTTCTCATGCGCAGATTGGTATCTATCTAAATCCGGTTGCTACGCGGGTCAGCAACTCGCAGGCGGACACAGGCCCCTTCGCATTTCTTGGCGAAGGCACCACCTCGCGAACGTTCTGGGGCGTGAACATGGGAGGGTATTACGACTTCGCCCACGGAAAGAATGTGGACGCGGGAATCGACATCCGCGATACGACCGTAGGTGCGAACAATGCCCGAATGAACAGCTTCCTGGTGGGTGTGCGGGTGGTTGCCAAGACGCTTTCTCCTTCCTGGCGGCCCTATGTTCAGCTTTCCGGTGGCGTAGGGACGACCAGAGCACCCCATACCTCCATACGTATCAACCGGGCGCGATATGGCATCTTCGCAGGAGCCGATTACAAGCTGAATCGATTCATGGACCTGAAGGCGTTCGAGATTGGATACGGCTCGCTGACGACGGTCAGCAATGCCGCGGTCGGCAATACGACGACATCCTACCCTGCCTCGAACCTGTTTGAAGCGAGCGCGGGACTGGTCTTCCGCATCCGGTAATCGCTCTAACGCAGAGAAAGCCGCATCTTCACCGGGTCGCGTGGGCGGAGAGTGATCTTCGCCTGCGGGACAGGTGGTGTTGAGCCCAGATATGTCATACGCCAGCGCTGCGCGATGGTGGCGATGGCGAGCACACCTTCCATCCACGCGAAGCTTTCGCCGATGCACTGGCGCGAACCTGCTCCAAAGGGGAAGTAGGTGAAGCGGGGGCGCGCGGCTTTCGCCTCGGGAGTGAATCGGTCAGGATCGAAACGCAGGGGGTTGGGGTAAAACTCCGACGTGCGGCTAACGATGTACTGGCTCATGAAGAAGTGCGCGCCCGGTGGAATGCGATAGTGCCCAAGTGTGACGGGCTGGTTGGACATGCGACCCATCGCCCACGCGGGAGGATAGAGGCGCATGGATTCGGCGAAGACCTGTTCGGTATAGCGAAGTGAGGGGTAGTCGGCGAGCGTGGGAAGGCGGGAATGATCGCCGGTGCCAAGGACATGATCGACCTCAGCGTGCAGCTTCGCTTCGGCCTCGGGATTCTGTGAGAGGAGATACCAGGTCCAGGCAAGAGCGTTGGCGGTGGTCTCGTAACCGGCGAGAAAGATGGTGAGGACCTCGTCGCGAACCTGTTCGTCCGACATTCCGGTGTGGTGGCCGGAGGCGTCCGCCTGCTCGTCGCGGCTGCTGATCAGCATGGAGAGCAGATCGCCTTTGTCGACGCCTTCTCGCTTGTGCTCGGCGATAAGGCGATTGACGACCTGATCGAGTCTTGCTTTGGAACGCCGAAACTTCATCACGCCGGGTATAGGGAGGTGGAGGACGCTCTCCATCCGGGGAAAGGCGACGAGGAAGTTATAGAGGTCCATGATGGTGTTGACTTCGTCGTTGATGCGGCGGATGTCTTCGGTGACTTCGGTCGCGAAGAGGGTTCGCGCGACGATCTCGAGGGAGAGGGACATCATGGCGGCAGAGATATCGATGACACCTCCGGGCTGCCACTGTGCAGCGTGACGGGCGGCGCTGGAGACGATCTCCTCGGCGTAGGCTGCGATGCGCTGGCGGTGGAAGGCAGGCGCTACGATGCGTCGCTGGCGGATGTGAATGGGATCGTCGGAGGTGATGAGGCCTTCGCCGAGAAGGATCTTCATGCGGCGAACGGTGCGCTCCTTGACGAAGGAGGCGGCCTGGGTGACGAGCACCTCGCGGATGTAGTCGGGCTCGTTCAAAAAGATGATTGGCGTGCCGAGAAAGCGATAGTAGGCGATGGAACCGTAGGTGCGATGGAGGTATTCAAAGAGACGAATCGGCTCGCCGAGCTTTACCCAGGGCTTGAAGGCGTAAAACTGAAGCGAGTGCGGGAGGCCGGGAGGAAAGTTCCAGTCGGTGCTGCTCGAGCGGTCCATCGTGGATTAGATGACGGCAGCAGGGATTCGCGCGGAGACGATCTCCCGAATGCGGGTCGCGATGTGGTCGATGGCGGAATCGTCGCGGATGGCGGCGACGCGGTGTGGCTCGCGTGAGGCGATGGTCTCGTATGCCTGGTAAATCCTGCGATAGAAGTCATCATCTTCGCGCTCGAAACGATTTTCGTCGGTGCCTTTTTGCTGAGTGTTGCGCTGATTGCGGCGACGGGCGCGATGGAGAGAACCTTCGAGCGAAGGCAGAAGCAGGAGCGTGAGATCGGGCTGCAGGTCGTCGCAGACGGCGCGATGCATGGCGAGGATGCGTTCGGACCCAAGGCCCCGCCCCGCACCCTGGTAGGCCTCGGAGGAGTCGGTGTAACGGTCGCAGAGGACGATGGCGCCGGAGGCGAGAGCGGGAAGGATGATCTCGTGAATGGACTGGGCACGGTCGGCGAACATGAGCGCCATCTCCGCGAGGGGGGCGATAGGGCCGAGGGTCGCCTCGGAGCGGGAATCGAGCAGGATGGAGCGGATGCGGTCGCCCAGAGCAGTGCCTCCGGGCTGGCGGAGGGTGACGACCTTGTGGCACTCGGATTCGAGCCAGGCGGCGAGGCGGCGGAGCTGAGTCGTCTTGCCGGAGCCGTCGAGGCCTTCGAAGGTGATGAAGTAACCGCGTGACATGCTTCAAGCTTATCGCAGTGAGAACATGGCACATCGGACTCGCGGAAAAGCGCCGGAACAAGAGATGTTTCCGGCGCTTTTGCTGCGAAGAGGAATCGAGGCTACTCTGACTTGTCGATGCTCTTGAGATTGGCGGCTGCGTAACGTTCGCCGGCAATTTCGTCCTGCGGTACGGCAGCTTCCAGTTCAGCGATCTCTGCGTCTGAGAGCTTGATATCGGCTGCGGCTGCGTTTTCTTCGAGGTACTTCCTGCGCTTGGTGCCGGGGATGGGGGCAAGGTCTTCTCCCCTGGCAAGGACCCATGCCAGAGCGAGCTGCCCTGCCTTGACGCCGCGACGATCGGCGATGGCGCGTACACGATCGACAATCATCTGATTTTTGTCGAAGTTTTCGCCGGCAAAGCGCGGATAGCGTTGGGCACGAACGTCTCCGCTGGGGAGGTCGCTTGGTTTGGTGATGCTGCCGGTGAGGAAGCCGCGGCCTAGCGGCGAGTAGGGAACGAAGCCGATGCCAAGCTCACGAAGGGTTGGCAGGATCTCAGCTTCGACGTGACGTTCCCAGAGGGAGTACTCGGTCTGAAGCGCGGTGATGGGGTGAACCTTGTGCGCGCGGCGAATGGTGGCGGAAGATGCTTCGGAGAGTCCGAGATACTTCACCTTGCCGGCCTTCACCAACTCAGCCATCGCGCCCACAGTGTCTTCGATGGGGACGTTGGGATCGACGCGGTGTTGGTAGTAGAGGTCGATGTAATCGATGCCGAGGCGCTTGAGGGAGGCGTCGCAGGCAGACTTCACGTACTCGGGCTTGCCGCTGATCTCCCAATAAGAGGGGTCGTCCTTCTTGCGGATGTTCGCGAACTTTGTCGCGAGAAAGACTTCGTCGCGGCGGGGCCGGATGGTTTTGCCAACGAGCTCTTCGTTGTCACCGATGCCGTAGGTGTCCGCGGTGTCGAGGAAGTTGATGCCGAGGTCAAGTGCGCGAAGGATGGTTGCGGCTGATTCTTCGTCGTTGCGCTCGCCGTAGAACTCGCTCATACCCATACAGCCGAGTCCCATGTGGGAGACGACCGCGCCCTGTGATCCAAGTTTGATGTGTTGCATGCTCATGCTTCGGTTAGACGGCTGTGATGAGGTGGGCGTTTCATTTTCTGTATGACCGCGAGAGAAAGGCTAGTGGATGGCGGTGCTGTTCTGCCATTGGATTCCGCCGGGCTGAATGATGATCCGGAGCGGGCCTTCAGCGCCTTCATTGAGATGCGGGCCCTCGGACTTCTGTTCCTTGTTCGCGGGGTCCGTGTAGGTGAGTTTGAGCTTACCCTCTCCCAGGACTTTGAAACGGTAGTGAAAGTCGGCTCCGGGAGCGAGAGCCTGGGTTCCGAAGCTGGCGCTGGGGTAATCAACCTCGATGAGCGTGACGCGCTGCTGGGTCTGGTTCGAGACGGTGGCTTCGACGTAAGGGGAATGACAGCCGGCAAACAGAAGCACGGGAAGCAGCGCGAGAGAGCAGAGGGAAAGACGCATACAGGTTTAAGCGTAACAGCCGGTCTGCCCGGAGAGGGCTGAAAGCTCGTCAGGCAAAGAACGAAGACGAGCGTTCCAGAATGCGGGCGGTGAGAACAACTCCCGTACGGGAGTCGTGAAGGGTGATCGGAAAGGCGAGCACGCTCCAGGTCACATTCTGCTCGCCGTGCCGCGGAAGAGCGAGCAGGCCGCGCCGGGTGCGGTCGATATAGGTTTCGCGAGTCTGGGCGACGGTGCGGAGGACATCTCTCCAGTCGCGCATGAGAGTGGGCATCTCATCGAAGACGCAGCGGCCCGGAAACCAGTCGCGGGTCTGGCCGAGATACTCGGCTGCAGCGTCATTGCAGTAGAGCCATACGCCATGGTCGTCGAAGATCTGGACAAGGACGTCGGAGCCGATGGAGAGGGATATGCGCGAGTAAAAGAAGTCGCGTGCATCCACGACGACAGGGGATCCGAGGCGCTTGGCCTTGAGCGAACTGAGAGCGGAAAGGAGATCGTCGATGGAGCTGTACCCCTTGAGCAGGTGCATATCCTCGGCCCCGCCGAAGTGACGCTCCAGGGTTGCCGACAGGATGATGATTGGAACCTGGGGACGGTTACGGCGGAGGTGCGAAGCGACCTCGGTGCCAAACCGACCCGAGCCGAGGTGGTAATCGAGCACGGCAATGTCGATATTGTTGAAGGCCTCGGTGGCTTCCTCGATGGTGGAGGCGGGAACGCAGCTATAACCGTGCTGGCGAAGAATAGCAGTTCGGAGGTGCAGATTCGCAGGCTCGTCGTCGAGCAGCAGAACGCGGACGTCTGGGTTACTGTTGGACACACTCGTACCGTTATCTGGTGGTTCGCCAATCATAGCGATAGGATGCAAAAGATTACACTTTGGTCAACAACTTGTTGCATTTTTCCCAGGCTGAAGACCTACGATTTGGCTGAACCCTTCAAGCCACGGAGGAGCTCGGGAAGGCGATTCATCAGGGCCACGACGCGAAGCCACTGTCGATTATCGATCGCGGGATAACCACTGACGACCTTTCCGGGCTCGACATCCCCGGGAATACCGCTCTGGGCCGTTGCGATCACTCCATCGCCGACGGTGCAGTGACCAGCTACCCCAACCTGTCCGGCGAGAATGACCCCTTTGCCGATCGTGGTCGACCCGGCGAGTCCGACCTGGGCGCAGAGCAGGGTATTGGACCCCACGGTCGAGCCGTGTCCGACCTGGACCAGATTGTCGATCTTCGTCCCGGCGCCGATGCGGGTTTCGCCGATGGAGGCGCGGTCGACGCAAGCGTTGGCCTGGACCTCGACCGAGTCTTCGAGGACGACGGGGCCGGATTGCAGGATCTTGTACCAGCTCCCATCCCCCTGGCGTGCGAAGCCGAAGCCGTCGGCCCCCACAACGGCTCCGTTCTGAAGGACGACGTTGTCGCCCAGCCTGCAGTGTTCGCGGACGACGGCATGGGAGTGGGCAAACAAGTTTTTTCCGGCCTGTACGTGGGGGTAGAGGACCGCGTGCGGCAAAAGGACTGCATTATCGCCGAGGATGACGTTGTCTCCGATGACAACGTAGGCTCCAATGTGGGCATTTGCGCCGATCTTTGCGGACTCGGAGATAACTGCCGTGGGATGAATGCCTGGGGCATAGACAGGGGGCCGGTAGAAGACTTCGATCGCGCGTGCGAAGGCAAGGTAGGGATTGCCAATGCGCAGGGTGGCGGCGGAGATCTCGGCAAAGTCAGGTTCGACGAGGACCGCTCCCGCCCTGGTACTGCGGGCCAGAGCCGCATATTTGGGATTGGCTACGAAGGTGACATCGCCGGGGCCGGCAGTCTCGATGGAGGCAGCTCCTGTGATGACAACGGAGGGATCGCCCCGCAGGGTGGCTCCGAGATGCTGAGCGAGATCGACGAGCTTCATGGAGGGATTTTATAGGGCTGGCGGCAGGGAGGTATTTAGTTCGGCCTGGTATTTGGGGGAAGAGCACGGAAGAGGTCCTCTTGCAGCGAGATGGTCGAGGCGCCGGGAACGGGCTTCTTGCGCGAGGGAGTCGTGATGACGGCCAGCAGCTGAAGGTCGGCGATGGCGGAGCGCGGGATATAGATGCGCTGGGTATTGGAACGGACATCGGGAGGGATCAGGAAGAGCCCGGCGTCGTTGAGGACGTCATCGAGCAGAGCGACGTCCAGTGGGGCCAGGCCCTCAAACTGCTCGGATTCGGTGGACGGCGTGGAAAGGCCGCGGAATGTCAGGCGGAGCCACAGGCCTTCGGTACGTGGTCGAGCCAGAAAGGTGCGGCGGGTAAGACGCTCGGGGTTGAGGGTGTCGCTCAGATTGAAGTCGCGGACGTAACAGATATGTTTGATCTCGGAGAGCGCGATGGGAACGACGCGGCCGGAGAGATCGAGGAGATCGAGGACGCGATCCTTCTCCACGGCTCTCAGGCGTACAAACTCAGACAGGGGGAGATATCCGGGCAGGGTGTCACCGAAGAAGCGACGAACGATGACTTTTTTGTGCGCAGAAGACATGGAACTCCCTTGTGGCGGATTGTCGCACGCAGGATTGGGCTTATGCCGAAAAAGCTGCGCGGAGAGTAGTCAATTTACCAACGCTGTGTTACAGTCAGCTTTTGTGTCTCGGTAGTGGGACCTTTCTAAACGATTGATATTCCGTGGCTTATGCAAGCCCAAGTGCGCGGAGATCGCGTTTAAGACCGGCTTGGAGCGATTGCAACCGATATGGCCGATTATATTTATCTTTTGGAGAACCGCCTCTCGAAGGCGCAACAGAACGCACTCGAGATGGTACGCGAAGTAGCTCGTGCAAAAGGGCTTACCACCTTCCTTGTAGGTGGAGCCGTTCGAGACTTGACCAGCGGATCCCCTGTTCGGGATCTTGATGTTGCAGTTCAGGGAAACGCCCTTAAGTTAAAGAAAGATATAGAGAAAGCTGGCGGAAAGCTGTCTGGGGAGTCGGAGGCGACACAGGCCCTTTTTGTGGATTTTCCCGGCGGCGTTCGGATGGAGATCGGGTCGACGCTGTCGGCGGCTTATCCAAAGCCCGGCAAACCGGTCTACAAACCTGCCACGATTCTCGAAGATTTGCGCCGGAGAGACTTTACCGCCAACGCGATGGCCCTCTCCCTGAACCAGGGATCGTACGGGCTGCTGATGGATCCGCTGAACGGCGTAGCCGACATCGAGAACCGCGAACTGCGCCTGGTGAGCAACTACGGATTCATCGAGGATCCGGTTCGGATGATTCGGGCTGTGAGGTTGATGGCCCGTCTGGGCTGGCAGATGGACGAGCGAACGCGCAGCCGCTACGAGGCTGGCAAGGATGAGGGCTACATCTCGGCGATGTCGGCCTGGCAGCACGGCTATGAGACGGAGGAGATCTTCCACGAGGAGGATCCGCTGCGGGTGTTGGGAAGGCTGGAAGCAGAGGGGTGGATGAAGCACCTGAACCCGACTGTGGCTTCCAGTAAGGCCAACGCGGGGGAGATGGAAAGGCTCCGGGACGTGCAGTTGCAGCTCCAGATCCATGGCATTCATGCGGAATCGGCCGCGGCGAACTTCCCGCTGCTGACGGCGAAGATGGCCCCGAAGGATGTCGCAGAGTTGAAGAAGAGCTTCATCCGGCAGGGATTCGTGGAAGAGATCGAGGCGCTGGAAGCAGCCGGAAAGGCGTTTGGTGCGCAGCTCTCGAGCAAGGAGGCGGCTGCTCCGTCCCAGGCGTGGAAGCTGCTGCATGTGGCACAGCCGTCTGCTGTGCTGTGGGCGGCGCACCACGTAAAGGCGTCAGGAGTTCAGAACAAGCTGAAGAGCTTCTTTACCGACTGGCCGCAGGCGCGTCAGCGGATTCCGTACACACTGATGCAGGAGATGAGAATTACGCCGGACCTGCCAGAGTACGATGAGCTGGTGGAGAAGCTGTTCTTCGAGCTCATGGATAACCACCTGTCGACGGTGGACGAGCAGAGGGCGTTTCTCGAACCGTACTCTCCGCCCGCTCCTCCCCCTCCGGTGCACCTGCGTCGCGCTCGTGCGGCCCGGAAGGAATCCAAGGGTTCGAAGAGTCGCAAGAAGGCTGCGGCTGCTACGGACGAGCTGGAGGATGCAGTCTCGGCTGAAGGTGCGGCACCGATAGCGGATGACGCTTCCGCAGAGAAAGCCGCTCCCGCTAAAAAGGCGGCGAAGGCTCCATCGGCTGCGAAGAAAGAGGCCGTTGCGCCTGCCACGAAAGCGGCGGTGAAGGCTCCTGCTAAAAAGGCGGCTTCGGCGCCGGCGAAGGTTGTTGCAAAGAAGGCTGTGGCGAAGGTCCCGGCCAAGAAGGCTCCTGCCAAGCCCGTTCCCGCGAAGAAGACCGCCCCAGCCAAGAAAGCGCCTGCGAAGAAGCCAACGGCGGCCAACAAGACGGCCGTTAAGGCTCCAGTGAAGGTCGCCCAGAAGAAGGCTCCAGCCAAGAGCCCGGCTAAGACTCCAGCCAAGGCTCCAGCGAAAAAGGCACCCGCCAAGGCGGCGAAGAAGAAGCACTAAGTCAGGGAATCCGCGGCGGGTGGGCCGCGGATCTTCGCTCAACTACCGCTCACGGTAGCTTCGCAGAATAGTCATCACGGCTAGCACGAGCAGCCCCAGAGAGCTCAGGGCGAAGATCCATTCGCTCAGCTGGGTGACGGCGCTGAACCATGCCGGGATGGTCGCTCCCCGGTGGCGGATCCAGCTGAGAGTCTGAAAGATCATCGTGATCGACGCGATCAGTGAGAGCACGAACGCAGTCCCCAGCAGGAACCATGCGGCCCTCAGGGAGGAGCTTGAGCGGGTTGGCACGTTGGGCTCGTCCACAGGCGGAAGTGTAACGCAGCAGAGGGGTCAGCGCGACCGGCGCAGCAGGGTGACTCCGCTAAGAAAGATGCCCGAGGCTGTCACAGTCAGCAGCAGGATGGCATGACGGTAGGCGCGGCGAGTGGCGGGTGGGGTGGAGGCGGCATTGTCGCGGCACTGCGCGCAGCCCTGGCCGCAGGCATGAGGGGCAGCCAGCAGGAGTCCGGCGGTCAGAAAAATCAGTGCGATGTGGCGGAGAAACGTCACTGGAAGAATGCCAGCAGGGCAAAAAGTAAGATCCAGAAGACGCCCATGGTGTGCCAGTACCATCCGGTGCAGTCGACGAGGATCTGGCGGGTCTCCAGCTGCCGGGACAGGTAGAGCGTGAACAGGGAGACTCCCAGCGCGCCGATACCGAGGAAGAGGTGTATGGCGTGGGTATAGGTGATCAGGTAGAAGAAGTGGCTGCTCGGGTTGGAGGCGAAGAAGACGTGCTGCAGGCCGAGCTGCCTCCATGCCTCGGCCTGGCCGGCGAGGAAGAGCAAGCCAAGCACGGTCGTCGCGGCCAACCAGGGCAGGGCGCGTCGGGTAAGAGGCTTGCCCAGTCCAAGCCACTCGTCCATGACGTCGTTTTCCCGGAACATGGTCCGCCGGGCGATCTCCATCGTGACAGAGCTGAGCAGAAGGACGGCGGTATTCAGCCAGAGGATGGGGGGGATGGCCGTGGGAAGCCATTCGTTGATGTAGCGGTTGTAGGCGTCGATGTGGCTGCTTCCCTGGGCAACGAAGAAGGCGCTGACGATGGCGACGAAGAACATGGTGTCGCCCGCAAGAGCAAAGAAGAGACCGAGCCGAGCGCGGCTTAGCTTTTCCCGGGGGCCGCGGTTGCCCTGTGGACGATCGTTCCAGTTGTCGTTGTCGCCTCCGCCGCCAGTACGCTTGTCGTTAGGGGGACGACGGCCGTGTCCGCTGTCGTGGTCGTCGAGACGGCGTTTCTTTTCCCACTCTGTGTTGATCGGCGTAATAGTCGATGGCATGGCGGCCTCTTCGAAACGACCTTGATTATGACAGCTTACTCCCGTTTGACGTCAGGAATCGGGTCGTAGCTCCACTGAGGGAGGAAGAAAACTTCCCCGGTCGGGAGGGCTCCGTAGTCGCAGGGGGCCCGGAGAACATGTATGGGGTCGGATGCGTCAGAGTGCGAAGAGGGATGTAAGGCCGGATGCCACTCCAGAGTGGTGGCACGCCAGGGATTCGATGGAGCGGGGATTCGACGGCGCAAACTGAGGATGAGGTTTGCGAAGAAGACAACCTGCGCGGACGCCAGAAAGATCGCCGCATAGGTGATGTGGAGATTCAGTGGAATCGTTGAAGCGAGCATGTGGCCGGCTGCGTTGGGAATCTGGGTGAGCTGAGCATAATGGCGGGGCTCGCCGGCCAGACCTGTAAAGTGCATCGGCAGAAAGGTAGCGTACGCTCCCACGAGCGTCAGCCAGAAATGCCAGCGTCCGAGGCGCTCCGAGAGTACGCAGCCGCGATGGTGAGGGGTGGCCGTGAGCAGGGGAAACCAGTAATAGGTAGCACTGAAGAGCCCGAAGACGCCGGCCATCGCCATGATGAGGTGGAAGTGAGCCACCACGAAGAACGTGTTGTGCAGGTACTCGTCGAGGATCGGCTGAGCGAGAACCGGCCCGGTTAGTCCTCCGGTGATGAAGAGCGAGACGAAACCGAGTGAGAAGAGCATCGCGGCCGTGTAGCGTGGACGCGCGCCCCACGTGGTTGCGATCCAGCTGAGAACCTTGGCGGAGGCGGGCAGGGCAATGGCGATCGTCGTTACGGAGAAGGCCGTGCTCGCGTAGGGATTGAGTCCCGCGACGAACATGTGGTGTCCCCAGAGAAGGATTCCCAGGAGTCCGATCAGAAGCGTGGTATGGATCATGAGGCGGTAGCCGGCGATGCGGCGGTGGCTGAAGTTTGCCAGGACCATCGATGTCAGCCCCATGCCCGGAAGGATGGCGATGTAGACCTCGGGGTGGCCAAAAAACCAGAAGAGATGCAGCCAGAGCAGAGGGCTTCCGTTGCCGCGCGTATGGAGGACGCCGTTGACAAGATCTCCGGCGGGAAGGAAGAAGCTCGTTCCCGCATGGCGGTCGCACAGAAGCAGTAGGAGCGCGGCCAGCAGCACCGAGAAGGCGAGCACGCTGAGCAGAGCGGCGGTGAACCATCCCCAGACGGTGAGGGGAAGTCGATTCCACGTCATTCCCGCGCAGCGCATGCGAGCGACAGTGACGAGGGTGTTGATGGAGCCTAGGGTCGACGCAACAGCGAAGAGAGCGATCGAGACGAGCCAGAGATCCATCCCCGTGCCTTGTCCGGGACCGGCGGAGGCGACGGCGCTGAGCGGGGGATAGGATGTCCAGCCGGAGATGGCTGTGCCGCCAGGAACAAAGGGTGACGCAAGCAGGACACAGAACGCGAATGCCGTAAGCCAGAAACCGGCTGCATTCATTCGCGGGAACGCCATGTGGCGGGCGCCGATCTGCGCCGGCAGAATGAGATTGCCGAAGCCGGACTGCGGAGCCGTGGTGAGCACGAAGAAGAGCATGATCGTGCCGTGCAGGGTGACGAGCGCCAGGTAGTCCTCCGGAAGGATCGGACCGTGCAGGGGCATCGCCCACCCAGGCCAGACCAGGTGAATGCGCATCAGCAGCGAGAGCAGTGTCCCGACCGTGACGGCGAAGAGGGCGAGGACGAGATATTGGCGACCGATGACGCGGTGGTCGGTCGAGAAGAGAGAAAACGGGGGCGGGTGGGCGGCAGGGCCAGGATAGCGGGTCCGCGGCGTGGGATTCATGGATGGGCCGCTCTTTCTCTGGTAGCCATCCAGGTCCGGAATTCGTCTCCAGCCAGGATGCGCAGATTGGCGTTCATGCGGTAGTGGCCCATACCGCACAGCTGGGTGCAGAGAATGGCGTAGGTGCCGGGGGTTGTAGGGATGAAGTGGATGTGAATCGTCTCACCGGGCACGGCATTTTGTTTGACGCGGAGCTCCGGGACAGAGAAGCCGTGAATGACATCCTGCGCGTGCAGGGTCAGATCGATCTCGCGGTCTGCGGGCAGGACAAGCTCAGAGGTGACCAGATCGTCGCCGGAGTGGGGATCGGCCGGGTCGATCCCGAGCGGATTGCCTTCAGGAGCGGAGGCGAGTTGTGGCCGGGTAGTTCCGAACGTGGCGTCCGGGCCGGGGTAGCGGAAATACCACGCGAACTGAACCCCGGTGGCTTCAATCTGCATCGCCTCAGGAGCGGCCCCGGTATAGCGGGAGTTGGCCCAGAGACGCTCGGCGCGAAGGGCGAGCGCGGAGAAAAGAACGGCGAGCACCGCCAGGGGAAGAAACTCAATCGTCCAGAGATCCCGGGGCCCGCTTGACCGGCGCAGGGAGAGACCGGTGAGCAGAAGTACGTGTGCTAGAGCCGCCAGACCGAGAATGATCCAGAGATTGAGCAACAGCTGCCGATCGAGCGCAGGCCCATGCGCGCTGGCATCGGTGGGAAGCAGCGAGAGCAAGGCGCTTGCGCTGGGGGCTGAGAACACAATCGAAGGATAACGCGGTAATGGGAATTAGCGCCCGGTGAGCCGCTGCCACCAGCTTTTTTGTGTGGGATCTTCGTAAAGATCGAGCGGTTCCATCTGCGGCGGCATCGGCTTGTCCATAAAGGCAGCCAGCGGGTTGGAGACGCAGAGCAGGTGGGCGTAGTCGGAGCTGTAGCGGTCGGCGACCAGCTCCATGGCCTCGCGCAGCTTTGGGGGGCGCGAAGTCACATTATGAGCGTCGGTTGCGAGGAAGTGCACCCAGCGCTTGGCCAGAAGCTCGTGGGCGATGCGCTGAGCGGTTTTGCCCATCTTGCCCACGACCGATCCCGCCGTAACCTGAATCAGGACACCGCTGCGGAGCCACTCCTTCACGCGCGACATGTCCTTCTGCAGCGTGAGATTGCGTTCAGGATGCGTAAGAATGGGGATCACGCCATCGATCTGCATCTGGTAGAAGACCTCGCCCAGAGTTGGCGGAAGAGCATGATCCGGAATTTCGACCAGCAGATACCCGCCTCCGTTGAGGGAGAAGCGGGTAGGTTCGTTATGGGCAAGCAGGATGTTGTCGTACGAGGTGTGAAAGTCACATCCGCGGCCGAGAGTGATGGGAATCTGCCGCTGCTGCAATAGGCGCTGCAGCTCGGCAATCTTGGCAGAGATTGCCTCGAAGTTGTAGTCGTAGTAGCCGTTGGCATGGGGTGTGCAGGCGATGTGAGTGATGCCGTCGTCGGCGGCCATCTGTGCCATCTCGAGCGAAAGCTCGAGGCTCGATGAGCCATCGTCCTGATCCCAGAGAAGATGATGGTGAATGTCGATCATCGCTTACTCAGTCTATCCGCGGAGAAGAAGTGAAGGGTTTATCAAACGAACGTGCTATCGCGCCAGCGCAAGAGAATCGACCATGGAGCGGAAGAGCAGCAGGCCGTCGGCGGAGCCGAGAAGGGCTTCGCTCGAGCGATCCGGGTGAGGCATCATGCCGAGTACGTTGCGGCCCTCGCTTAACACGCCCGCAATGTTTTCAAGCGATCCGTTCGGGTTTGCCGCCGGGGTGATCTCGCCCGCTGGAGTTGAGTAGCGAAAGGCGATGCGGTCTTCGGCTTTGAGCTTTGCGAGAGTATCGGCATCGCAGAAGTAGTTGCCCTCCATGTGGCCGATGGGCATCTGAAGAACGCGGCCGCCCTCGATCCCGTCGGTGAAGGGGGAGTCCGCAGTCTCGGTGCGCAGGTGAACCTGCTTGCAGATGTAGTGCTGGTTGGCGTTGCGCATCAGGGCGCCAGGCAGAAGGCCGGACTCGCAAAGGATCTGGAAGCCATTGCAGATCCCGAAGACAAGGCCGCCATTCTTCGCGAACTTGATGACGGACTGCATGACGGGAGCGAACTTCGCGATGGCTCCGGTGCGGAGATAGTCGCCATAAGCGAAACCTCCAGGAACGAGGATGGCATCGCAGCCCTCAAGATCTTCAGACGCGTGCCAAAGGAAGGTGACTGGCTGCTGGACCAGGTTCTCGATGACGTTATACGTGTCGTGATCGCAGTTGGAGCCCGGGAAGACCAGAACGCCGAATTTCATAGCTTTAAGGATAGCATCTGCGAACATGCGTTTCTTACTCGAAGACGGGTGCATACACGGCGTATCCTCGCGGCGGTGCCGGAAACTCTGCATTGCCTTCGGGGTCGGTGGTGCGTTCGTCCGGATGCGCGATGTCGTGTCCGTCCCAGGCTACGGGGCGGAACTTCTGATTCTTCCACTGCGTTTTGACTGATGTGCCGGACCACTTGTCGCCGAGGTTGTTGAGCACATAAATGCAGCCGGGTCGGCCATCCATGCCGCTGCGTTGCAGGATGTAGAGGTCGGGATCGGCGTGCAGAATGCATGCTTCGCCGTCAGCATACTTGTGATGCGCGTCGATCAGGGCATCGATGCCGTTGGGAGTACCGGGCCGTGCGAGGCCGAGGTTGTAGTAGTCGTACCAGAAGATACAGGGGTATCCCTCGTTCATCAGGATGAAGGAGTACGCGAGATTTTTATCGTTGACGATCTCGTTGCCACCCATGTCGTGGTTTTCAACGAAAGTGACGGCGTTGAAGGGCCGGTTGGCAACGACGGAGCCATCGCTTGTGAGATTGCGCAGGTCGTATTGCAGGGTGTCGCAGAGATCCTTCAGCTTGTAGCGCAAGGGAAAGTCGAAGGCGGCGATCTGGTTGTCGGTTACAGCGCGGACCTCGTCGAGCCAGTTGCCGATGCCATCTGGACCGGACCAGTACTCGCCGACGACGAACGGGGTGAACTCCTTGCCGTCGCGTTCGTAGCGGTATTTGGCGAGAAGGCCGATCATCCATGCTCCGAAGCCCTTGGCGAAATCGAAGCGGAAGCCGTCGAAGCCGAGCTCTTCAATCACCATGCGGCCATACTCGAACATGGCGGTATAGACGCGGGGATTGCGGTGACAGAGGTGCGGGAAGCCCGCGAAGTTTTCGCCTTCGATCATCACACGCTCGTAGCGGGAGGGATGAAAGCAGTTCCAGTCGCGCGGAAACCGGCCGGACTTCGGATTGAACTTCGTCCATCGCTTCTGGCCGTCGATGGGGTTTACTTCTTCTTCGTCGGCACCGGAGTTGTGATTGATGACCATGTCAGCGTAGGCATTCATGTTGTTTTCGCGCAGAGTTTTAATCAGGTTCTCAAGCTCGGCGCGGTTGCCGTAGAGAGTCTTGACGGCGCCCTTCTGATCGAAGTCTCCCAGGTCGAAGTAGTCGTAGGGGTCGTATCCGGGGGAGCGCGCCTCGGCGCCTTTGCAGATGGGCGGAAGCCAGAGAGCGTTGATACCTGCTTTGCCGAGCTCGGGAGCTTTCTCTGCGACAAAGTTCCACCACTCGCCTTCCTTCTGCTCCTTAATCGGAGAGTCCCAATAGAAGGCTTGCATCATAACGGCCATGGCTTTAGTTTCCTTTCACTGCTGCTGCTGTTGTTCACACAAGCCTGCCCCTGCAGGCGCGGGCAGTTTCCGAAATTGTCCGGCTCCGCGTACGTTAGTTCACAAGAGGAGCGCTTAGGTTCTGATGCGAAGGAAGGATGATCAGGTTGGTATGACGACGCCGGGTACGCCACAATCTCCGTTTCGCACAGCCGGCGGCGCTCTGGTGAACTGGTGGCGGGCGGCAACTCTCGATGCGCTGATCGTCGGCGTGTTGTGGCTGATAGGCCTCGAGCTGATTCGTGTTCCCCTGGCACCGTTCTGGGCCTTGCTGGGCGCGAT
Organism: Edaphobacter modestus; assembly: GCF_004217555.1. GTDB lineage: Bacteria > Acidobacteriota > Terriglobia > Terriglobales > Acidobacteriaceae > Edaphobacter > Edaphobacter modestus. The sequence continues at coordinate 1,218,180 of NZ_SHKW01000001.1, read as the reverse complement.
GCTGCAGATCATTCCTACCTTCGGAGGCATGATCGCATTGATCGGCCCGGTGCTGTCAGTCGCTTTTCAGGGATCGGAAGACTGGTGGAGGCTGGGGCTGGTGCTGGGACTCTACGGTGTGATCGCGATCCTTGAAGGACTGGTGATCGGTCCCTACGTGCTTCACCGAACTACCAGCGTGCCGTGGTGGGCGGCGTTGCTGGGACCGATCGTGCTGGGAATCATCATTCCATTCTGGGGGGTGTTGTTGGCGCCGCCTTTGCTGGCAGTGTTCTACGCGTTTCGCGACCGCCATCGGAACCAGCAGCCTTAGATCTTTAGGCTCCCACCCTGTAGCGGGTCTCCGCAAGGCGATAGAGCGGACGCCACACCAGCCGGTTGATCGTCACCACCATTCCGGCCATGACGATGGTCGCAAGCAGAAGAATCTCGAACTTTCCGGAGTCCGTTGCGGCGCTGATGACCGCGCCCAGCCCCGTGGTCTCGAACGTCTGATTCTTGAGCCGGAAGTACTCGGCGATGATGCTCGCGTTCCATGCACCTCCCGAGGCTGTCACCAGGCCGGTGATGAGGTAAGGGAAGATTCCCGGAAGAATCAGGGTGCGCCAACGCTGCGCGGTGGTGAAGTGGAAGAGTGTTGCGACCTCGCGCAGATCCGTCGGGATCGCCATGGCGCCGGCGATAACGTTGAACAGGATGTACCACTGGGTACCAAGCATCATCAGAAGAATGGAGCCGACGCCGAGCCCGCCCCCCATTTTGACCAGGGCCATCAGAATGACGGGGAAGAGCGCCGTTGCCGGGACAGAGGCGGCGATCTGCGCCACCGGTTGCGCAACCCGCGCCAGGCGAGGATGGAATCCGATGGCGACTCCCGCCGGAATGGTCCACGCGGAGGCAAGAAGAAGCGCGGTATTGACGCGAAGGAAGGTCGCCACCGCCCCCTCGAGAATCTGCAGAAATTCAGCGCGCTGGACCTCCCGAAGCAACGAGAGTGCGTGGAAGGCGGCATAGAGAACGCCACCGATGACCAGCAAGAGGGCAACCCCGCGCAACATAGCGTTCAGGCGTTCGCGGCTCTTTCGGGAGAGGATGCTGGATTGAGCGGCACCACCTGCGCTGGGCCGCCGATTGTAGGCAAGCCTCTGGTAGATCGCTTCGGTGAGAGGCTGAATGGTGTGATTGCGCAGCGTGTGCAGGCCCCTCGAATGCTGAAGAAGGTGGAGCAGTGGAGACCGGACGCGCGACGTAGTCTCCACCTGCTCGAACTTGAACTTGTCGCTCCACGCGATGACCGGACGCCAGAGGAGCTGGTCGGTCGCAACGATGATTGCAATCATCGTGATGAGGCCCCATGTAATCGCGACTCCATTTCCAGTGCTGGCGGCCGTCTGAAGGTAGGAGCCGAGGCCGGGCAGCCGGAAGTCGCGCGGCCCGAGGACGAACATCTCGCAGGCCATCAGGAAAAACCATCCTCCGGCGACCGACACCATAGAGTTCCAAACCAACCCGATTGCAGCGTAGGGCAGTTCCAGCTCGACCAGCCGCTGCCAGGGGGAGAAGCGATAGACCATGGCAGCTTCGCGAAGCTCGCGGGGGATGCTCTTGAGCGAGGAGTAGAAGCTGAAGGCGATGTTCCACACCTGGCCGGTAAAGATGAGGATGATGGCTCCCATCTCCACACCGATCTGCCGCGAGGGGAAGAGCGCGACCATGGCTAGCATGACGCCCGGAAGGAAGCTCAGTACGGGAATAGACTGCAGGATGTCGAGGCCCGCGATCATCAGGGCTTCAACGCGACGATTGTACGCCGCGGTATAGCCATACCCGATTGCGAACAGAAGGCTCAGCGCGTAGGCGAGCCAGATGCGCACGATGGAGTAGAACGCGTAGCGAGGGAGTGCACGAGGGCTGAGCGAGATGGTGATCGCCGGTAACGGATGCCCGAACCAGTAACTGGCCAGCTGCACGACGCCATAAAAGCAGGCGAGGCCTATTCCAGCCACGCAGAGATCGAGCACGACCGGCCAGCTGCGGCGCAAGACCTGCGAGCGGGCCAGGGTCTCGCGGCCCCGGACGTAGCTGAAGCTGTCCGGAAGGTGGATCATGCTTCAATCTCCGACGTCACCGTCGAATCGTTCTCCTGCTTTTCCGGCTGGGTAAAACGACGGCGGGAGGCGTCGAAGTCGAACAGTTCGGCGTAGCGTCCCCAGTTGATCGCGGTCTCAAGCTGGAGAAGCGTCTCGTCTTCGCTGAATTGTTCGTCCAGCATGTCGTGGAAGAACTCCTCGGGAACGCTCTTGTCGCTCTTGGCCTCGATGGCGCGAACGATCTGGCGCAGAAGAAGGACATTTTCGACGGCGGCGATGCGGAAGAGCTCCTTCTGCCGAAGGATCTCAGAGTTGGCATATTCGGCGCCGGTCGGTGTGATGGCGGCGTCGCCCTCGACGACCTTGAGGAAGCCGAGAAGCTGCGCGGCGTCGACGATGGGAAGCAGATCGTCGATCTCGAAGGCAAGATCGTCGGCCAGACGGTAGATATCGTCCTTGCCATTGTGGTCGAGCAGGATTTCGAGCAGGCCGGCGATGCCTCCCGGACGGGCGTGCGGCAGCATCTGATAATGCATCTGGCGCTGGTCGCGCACGGGTCTTCCCTCGGGAGTGAGGGGCGGCGCCGGTGGCTGGGCTTCCGGCTGCGTGAGCACCTTGTAGATGTAATCGACCAGCTGGGTGAAGGCGGCCGCCTTACGCTCACGAGGATGTGCGAGGGCAACCTTGAAGTCGGTTCGCACATGGCCAGGGTTACGGCCCAGGACAATAATCCGGTCGGCGAGAAGCACCGCTTCTTCGATATTGTGCGTCACAATAAAAATGGCGCGGGTGGGTATCGTCTTCTTCTGCCACAACTCAAGCAGCTCGCTGCGAAGGTTTTCGGCCGTCAGCACGTCGAGCGCGGAGAACGGCTCGTCCATGAAGAGTACTTCCGGCTCGACAACAAGGGCGCGGGCAAAGCCGACGCGCTGGCGCATTCCGCCGGAGAGCTCCTTGGGATATGCCGTCTGGAAGCCGTCGAGGCCGACCGTGTCCAGCATCTTGAGCGCGCGCTTGCGACGGTCGGAGGCCTCCAGGCCACGCGCCTTCAAAGGTGCTTCCACATTCTCGACGACCGTCAGCCATGGAAACAGGGCGAAGCTCTGGAAGACGATGGCTACATTGACGTCGGCATTGGCAACAGGTTTTTCATGCCAGAACACCTGGCCCGCCGAGGGCGTCGAAAGCCCCGTCAACATACGCAGCAGGGTCGATTTGCCCGATCCCGAGGGGCCGAGCAACGCAACGATCTCGCCTTCGCTGATAGACAGGTCGGTGGGCGAGATGACCTGAATCCGGTTCTCGCTCGGCTGCGCGTAGTATTTCTCGACCTGTTCGGCACGAATAATGACTTGCTGCATAGAATATGGTTTTCAGGTGACGTGAGGTTGATGAAATTGGATCAGAGCGGTATCGCAGGCTCTGCGCTCAGCGTATCATTAGTACCTAGGGTCCATAGTAAAGCCACACACCCACTGACCGCATTGCAACTTAGTGCTGAATAAGCTGAATAACTTGATGGGGGAATATCTTCGTATGTCCACGACACAAAAACCGAGAGTCCTCGTCGCCGACGACGAGCAAGTGATTGCGAACACGCTGGCGATCATTCTGAACCAGGCAGGGTTCGAGGCACGTGCCGTCTTCAGCGGAGAGAAAGCCATTGAGGTGCTCGATAGCTTTCAGCCCGATATGCTGATCAGTGATGTGATCATGACCGGAATGACCGGAATCGAGGCTGCGATTCTTACGCGGCAGCGTCTGCCCAACTGCAAGATTCTTCTCTTTTCGGGTCAGGCTGCGACCGCCGATCTGCTCGAAAAGGCGCGCGCTCAAGGGCATGAGTTTGAAATTCTGGCGAAGCCGGTCCATCCCACTGATCTGCTCGCCAAGCTGCGGAGTTGACCCGTCCGAGCAGCTCGGCACGAGGCTCATGCGGCTCAAAGGATGTTTGAGCCTCTGTCCGCAGGCCGCTGACGCTCCTTCAGCTTAACCGCTGGAACACCCGCGTAGATCGTCCAGGCCTCCAGATTTCGCGTGGCCACTGACCCCAGGCCCAGAACCGCGCCATCTCCCATGCTGACCCCGGGGCCTACCGATGCCCGTGCGCACACCCAGCTATACGCTCCGAAGGTCATCGCATAGGCCAGGAGAGGGAAGGCGGGATCGTCGTAGTCGTGGGTGGCCCCGCAGACGTAGGCATCCTGCGAAAGAATGGCGTGCGAACCGAAGGAAACCGGAGCCGGATTGTAGATCTCGGCCCCATCGGCTGACGTGACCTGGTCCGCGCACACCAGATTCCATGGAGCCCATACCTTCGACTTGGGATAGAAGTGGCAGGCGGGGCCCATTGTCGCCCCAAAGAGACGCAGCAGAAACGATCGCCAACCGTGGAGAGGCCGCGGCGAGGTGCGATAAAAGAGCGCCCAGCAGATATTCCACAGCAGGCGTCGAAGGCGCTGCTGCAGGGAAAACGCGGGTCGCTGGTAGGGGTCGGCCGCAGTCTCGGCGGAGATGTGGTCAGCCGCGTTGTAGTGAACTGGTCTGGGCATCGGGGCCTCAGGAACGGGCAACGAGTGTTTCGGTCTCGTGAATCTTTGCGGATTCGAAGAGACGCATGATGGTTTTAGCATTCTCGCGCATGTCATAGCGGCGGCGAAAACATTCGACTGCACGCTCGGCCATGGTGGTGCGGGTCTCGGAAGGCGTGGCGAGCCACCGTTCCAGCAGCCGCAGCGTTCCTTCCGCCGTGTCGGGCTCCATGTAACCTGCCCCATCCTTTGCAATGTCGTCGGCGATGTTGACCTTGTCGGCAAGCAATACAGGCTTTCCGCAGCTCAGAGACTCGGCGACCGCGATGCCGAAGTTCTCCTGGTGCGAAGGAAGGATGAAGGCCTCCGACGCATAAAAGGCTCCCCACTTCGCATCTCCGGTCACCATGCCTGGCCAATGAATGCGTTCTTCCACACCGGCGATGCGGGCCATCTGTTTAAGGTCCCCGCTCCAGCCCTGCTGATCCGGTCCCGCCATCACAAGATGAAGGCCGGGATCCTGACGCGCAACCTTGGCGAAGGCCTCGATCAGAAGATCGCATCCCTTCTTGCGATGGATGCGCCCGAGAAAGAGAAGATAGCGCTTATCCGCGACCCCCGGGCATCGCTCAAAGAATGCCGTGCGGAGCGGCTGCGAATCTCCACCTGGCGGCCCATTGACTCCATAAGGAACAACGTGGGGCGTCCAGCGGTGCAGCCAGAAGCTCTCCTCGGCCAACTCTTTTTCGGCGGTCGAGGTGAACAAGACGCGGTAGGCATCGCGCAAGACGCGGTATTCGACAGGCGCCCAGTAGAGCCACTTCTTGTAGTGCTTCAAGCGCGAGGCATGTTTGAAGTAGGGGTCGAGCATGCCATGCGTGAAAACCATGTAGGGCATTCGCCCTGCCAGGGCAGCCCGGGTGGCGCGGCCGAGATATTGCCACAGGCCATGAACGACGACCCCATCGTACCCCTGGTAATTCTGTTGGATCCATGGGATCAGCCTCGGACTGTAGGCGTAGGTTGTGGAGACGGGGCCGAGAGGATAGACCGGAAAATCCAGGCTGCTGAGAAAGGGAGAAGATGGATCGTCCAGCGTGACCACTTCGCCGAAGTACCCAATCTCCCGGTGACGGAGAATCATACGCACGGCCTGGCTGGGGCCTCCGGCCTCTGGACTCAGCGTCCCGATAATGTGCAGAATCCGCATCCCTCTCTCGCCGCTCCTCGACCTAAGCCGAAATCTTTTTGGTTACCGCGGCCAGTGCGCTTCGCAGGCCACGAATATCCTCTTCATAGCTCCACCGGCTGATGCGATCGAGACCCCGGCGTCCCATCTCAGCCGCGGTCTCCGGCGTCGCCAGCGTCCTGCGCAGCGCGTCGGCCAACGCCTCGACGTCTCCCGCTGGAAACACCGCGCCCTCCACTCCGTCGGTGATCAGGTCGCGCTGAGAGCCCACTTCATCGGAGACGATGACGGCACGGCCGGCATTCATCACCTCGTTGACGATCAGACCCCAGGGCTCATGTCGCGACGGAAGCACGAAAACCGTTGCCAGGTCGAAGAACCGCGGAAGCTCGGACTGGTTCCGAAAGCCGCAGAATCGAATACTGCCGAGGCCGCTCTGTTCTGCCTGCCGTTCGAGCGACTGGCGCTGGTCCCCGTCGCCGACGATCACCAGGTACGGATGCGGCTCGAGGCCGGGTGCGGGCGCAAGACGCTTATACGCTTCCAACAGGTCGTCCGCGCGCTTTCGGCTCTGGAGCTTTGAAGCAAAGAGAATAATCGGCCGGCCAGGTTCAAGATTCAGTTCCCGGCGCAGCTCTTCCCGTCGCGGTGCGGCTTCAAGGCTGCGACTCTGGAAGTACTCGTTATCGACGGCATAGGGCATCAGATAGAGCGGGAAATCTTCTCCCAGATAGTATCGCCAGTACTCGGCATTGAGACTGCCGATCGGCATCACGCCGTCGATCATCTGCGACAGCGTGCGGAAGAAGAGGCGCTTGGCCGCCAGTTTCATTCCGCTGCGTTCACGATCGCCCAGCCACGACTCGGCGCGAATGAGAACAGGGATGCCGAGAGCGTTCGCCGCAGTGATACCGTGGAGCGCATTGACGCTGGCATATCCATGGACCCACAGAACGTCGAACGCAGGCCGGTCCTGATCTCCCATCAGACGTCTGGCAATCCCGTAGTTCATTGGGGTTGTGGGAGTGACTCTGGCATTATCCCGGATGACGGGAAGAAACTCGTGGCGGTAGCCCTCGAGCAGAGGAACATCCCATTTGACACCGACGCCGCCAAATCCCTCGTCCTTGTATCCCTTCACCGAAAAGTCCGAACCGAAGAAGACCGTCAGGTCGATGTCCGGTTCACGGGCGATCCGTCGAAGCAGGGGAGCCTGATATTGGATGGGATGGCTTACCAGATAAGCCATCCTCACTCGATCGTTATTCGTCACGTTTCGCGGGGCCGGGGAGGTCATAGCGTCAGTATGCATTCCTTGTTTGAAGAGACTACTGGCGAAGAGCAACGACGAGAATCGATGCAAAGCCAATTAACGTCGAAATACCGCCCGACTTGATCGCACTCTTCATCAGGGAGCTCGGGAGAATGACAATGTCGTCGGTCTGAAGCACCGGATCGGGATCCTTGCCGTCGATGACCCGTTTCATATCGAGATGAACCACAGTACGATTCGCACCCACCGTACGGACCAGTCGAAGTTCGCCCATCTTGCCCTGGAACCCGGGTCCGCCGGCCAATGTAGCAGCTTCCATGAGCGTAAGCGGGGTGGTCTGTTGGAGCGGAATTGCTCCAACGTTCTTGAACGCCCCCAGCATATAGACCACTCCCGTCCGAGCCACAATCACGGTATCGCCGGCGAAGATCGGGATATTGCTCCTGTTGCTGGTCATAGGATCGCTGCCGAGATCGACCACGATCGGCTGCTCCATCCCGATCCGGTGGATCGTGATGGTGTGACTCGCCTGCGAGGGAAGCCCGCCAGCGGCTGTGATTACATCCAGCAAGCGGCTCTGCCCGATGATCGGCACTACGACGTGTAATTCGCCGGTGACCGTTGCGACCTGGTTCGGTGATTCAGTCAGCTGCAGCGAAACTTGCGGATTCCGATACATTCCACCCGCGATCAGCCGGTCGGCGATCCGTTTCTCTGCCTGGGGAAGGGTTAAGCCTTTCACCTCAAGCTTGCCGATGAGCGGAAGCTGGATCGAGCCGTCGAGACTGACACGTGCCGCGGGAGTGTAATCGGCCGACGAGTAGAGATGAACGGTGATCATGTCTCCCGGAGCAAGGCGGAGCTCGTGGGCTGCCGGAAACAGGATCGCAGGATCGGTCGTCAGCGGGACTGGCTCATTGATGGTGCTCGCGGAGGCGAGCGCAGGTCCGTTGAACTGGCACCTGGCAAAGGGAACGATCCCGAGCAGGAGGCAGCAGATCACCGCCGCCTGCACAACGCAACGGAGGACAGATCGCAAGCTCATCGCTTCACCTCCCCGGAATCTCCCGTACTACGGGAATCCGTTCTGGACTGCCAGGTCTCTGCATCAGCGCCTGCGCTCGAGTATCCCGAGTATCCGTAGTAGCCGTAGTAATCCGGCGAGCTGACATCGACCGCGTTGAGTAGGATGCCCGTAACCGGTGCGCCGGAGCGTAGCAGCAGATCGCGCGCGCGGCGAACGACATGTTTGTTCGATTTTCCATGACGGATCACGAGGACGACCGCATCCGCCTGGCGCGCCAGGAGGACGGCATCGGTGACGGAAAGCACCGGTGGCGAGTCGATCACGATGTGGGTATAGATCTCGCCTGCGTGGTCGAGAAGCTGTCGCATCGCCTCGGAGCTCAGCATCTCCGTCGGGAAGGGAGGCATCGGACCGCTGACCAGAACGTCGAGATTCGGGACCTCCGGGATCTTCTGAATCGCTGCCTCGAGCGTCGTTGCCCCAGCCAGAAGGGTCGAGAGACCGATCTTCGAAGTCAACCCGAAACGCTGATGAACGGTAGGCCGCCGCAGGTCGGCATCGATAAGCAGAACCCTGGCATCTCCCTGGGCCAGAATCGTGGCCAGGTTTGTGGATGCCGTGGTCTTGCCCTCCGACGGCGTGGCGCTCGTCAGCAGAATATACTTCGGCGGGTGTCCCGCCGAAGACAGCAGAAGGGCGGTGCGCAGTGAGCGGAAGGCCTCTGCGAACTGGGACTTCGGCTGGGCCAGGGAGATGATATTGCGTGCCGTCGTGCTCTGGCCCGGAACCTCCGCGGTGGACCGCCGGAACCTGGGGATGATAGCAAGCGATGGAAGCTCGATGATGCTTTCGACCTCTGCTACGCTGCGCAGTCCGGTATCGAGGCTCTCCAGCAGGAAGGACAACATGACTCCGGCGACAAGGCCCATGAAGAGATAGGTCAGAACGACCGTCGACTTCGGCTTCAGAGTGGGGGTAGCCGGCAGCAGGGCTGGATCGACAACATCGATCTCGAGAGACTCAAGGCCAGCCTCGATTCCCGCGGTTCGCAGCCGCTCCAGAAGGCTTTCATAGAGATGACGGCTCGATTCAAACTCGCGCTGCCGGATCGTATATTCCACCAGGTCGTCGCGCAGTTTATAAGCGTCGCTCTTCTCCTTCTCCAGAGCCGCTGCCGTCTCCTCTTGGTTGGTTCGGGCTGCAAGGAAGTTCTCTTTCGCCTGCAGCACTAGCCGTTGCTGTTCGGTATTGATCTCGGTAGAAAGCGCAGCGATCTGGGCCTTCTGAGCCTTAGCCTGCGGATGGTTCGGTCCCAGGTCAGACTCCATCTGCGCAAGGGTAGCGCGGGCTGTCGCAAGCTGGGCGCGAAGAGCGTTCAGCTGAGAAGGCGCCGCGCCGGAGGCTTCGAGCGACCCCTCGATCGTATTCGGATCCATGCCGCTCAGCATGCGGTACCTGGATTCCGCCATGATGCGCACAATGTGTGCGTCATTCGAGGCGGTGGAGAGCTGCTCGAGCGAGGCCGTGATCTGGCTGTGATTGGGATCGAAACCAAGAATGCCGAGGCGCCGCTGCACGTCCAGCATCTGTTCCTGCGACGCCTGGACCTGCTGCTTCAGGTCGTCCAGTTGTCCCGAGAGCCAGGTGGAGACCTTCTGGCTCGAAGAGAAGCGAGTCTCATAGCTGCGCTGGATATAGGCAGAGATGATTTTGTTGACGATGTCGGACGCAAGCTTTGGGCTTAACGACTGGAAGCTGATCCGGATCAGCTCGGTCTTCTGCACCTGCGCGATTCTCAACCCCCCCAGAAGCTGGTGAATCGTACGTTGCCGAACGTCCGGATCGTCGATGGAGGCTCGCGTACTCGGCGCATTCCCTCCAAGAAAATCAGGATTGTTCGCAAGGTCCATCTCGCGCGCGACGCTCAACATCAGCGAATCGCTCTGGAGGATAGCGACCTCCGTGAGCATGCGCTGGCCGGAGTCGCTCGCCATTCCCGGAACCGCGCTGACGCGAAATTCGTTAGAAGAGCCGGATCGGACCTGGATGCGACCGAAAGCCTCATAGATGCGAGGCTGCGTCTCGGCACGATAGATGCCGTAGATCAGGCCCAGCAGAACGAAGACCAAAAGAATTCTCTTCCGTTTGCGCAGTGTTATCAGCGTCTCGGAGAGAGTCGTGTCGGTCGTCGCCGTGCTGAATGCGGGGGGAGTAGTCTCAGATGCGCCGCCTGTATGAGACGGTGTCTGCGCGCTTTGGGGACCCATTCCGCTTAGTCTACAAGAAAGGTCGCTTCGCAAAGATAAGCAAAGATAAATTGATGTAACCCTTTCTGTTCCCTCGAAAGCACAGAGTTCGGATATTCTTGGAATCGGAGGATCACTCCCTAATAATTATGAGCAAACCCATACCAATCGCTGTGGTCGGTTCCGGATATGTCGGCCTTGTAGCCGCCGTTTGTTTTGCAGAGATGGGCCATCCGGTTATCTGCGTCGATAACGATGAGCGTAAGGTCGCTGCCCTTCGTGGAGGCGACACTCTCATCCACGAACACTATCTGCCGGAGTTACTCGGTCGATACCGCAACGATAGGGTCCGTTTTACGACAGACCTTGGAGAGGCCACCCGTGAGTGCGATGCCATCTTTATCGCCGTCGGGACCCCGCAAAGCGAGACCGGAGATGCCGATCTCTCGTACGTCGAGGCCGTCGCCTGTGAGATCGCGCGATCGTTGACCAGCTATAAGGTCATCGTCGAGAAGAGCACCGTGCCGGTCTACACCAACGAATGGATCAGCCGTGCGCTCGAGCGCAATGGTGTGGAGCGCCATCTGTTCGATGTCGTCTCGAACCCTGAGTTCCTGCGGGAAGGAACCGCCGTAGCCGACTTCCTGCATCCCGACCGCATCGTGGTGGGAGCCGACAGCGAGCGCGCAGGTGCCATCCTGGGCGATATCTATGCTCCGCTCACCAGCGGGGAATATTATCAGCGCGCCGATGGCATTCCAGGCATGTGCAGTGTCTCGGAGCCACCTCCACTCCTCATGACCTCTACCAAGAGCGCCGAGATCATCAAGCATGCTTCCAATGCCTTTCTTGCTTTGAAGATCTCCTTCATCAATGCTGTCTCGAACCTCTGCGAAGCCACCAACGCCAACGTTGAGCAGGTTGCCCGCGGGATGGGACTGGACAGCCGCATCGGTCCCAAGTTCCTGCGTCCCGGCATCGGCTACGGAGGCTCCTGCTTCCCCAAGGACGTTGCCGCATTCCGGTCCGTCGCCGATCAGCTCGGCATCGACTTCAATCTTCTCAGCGAGGTCGAGAAGATCAATGTGCAGCAGAAGCGACGCTTCGTCAGCAAGGTTCGCTCCGCGCTGTGGAATCTTCGCGGCAAGCGGCTCGCCGTGCTGGGTCTTGCCTTCAAGGGCGATACCGACGATATCCGCGAATCTCCGGCCATTGAAATCGTCCACATGTTGTTGAACGAGGGCTGCAGCATTGCCGCCTTTGATCCGGCAGCGATCGAGCGAACCCGGCAGGTGCTTCCGGAAGGCAATAACCTGCGCTATGCGACCGATGCCTACAATGCTTGCGCCGATGCGGACGCACTGTTGATCCTCACGGACTGGACCGAGTTTTCCGAACTGGATCTGCGTCAGATCAATCAGTCCCTCCGCTATCCCATCATCATCGACGGCCGTAATCTCTACGATCCCGCGGTGATGAGCGATCACGGCTTCACCTATCTCAGTGTGGGGCGGCCTGCGGTCCATCCGGTTCGCGATCTGGCGGCTTCGTCCAGAGCCTGAGCGAAATCGTTTTTCCAACCTATCAACGGGAGCCTGGACAGGTGCAAATTTGCAGTAAATCGCATCCGTTCAGGCCCTCCGGACAAGCGCGACCGGCTAGGACCGGACAAGTGAAAAGTAGAAAGGCAGGATATGGCGTCTCAGACTATTCTTGTCACCGGTGCGGCTGGATTTCTAGGATCGCATCTATGTGACACTCTGCTGGCCGAAGGCCATACCGTAATCGGCGTCGACAACCTTTCGACCGGAAAGACGGCCAATCTCGAGCATCTTTCCTCCGAGTCGCGGTTCCGCTTTCTCGATCAGGACATCATCCGCGCCTTCGATCCCGGCCATGTCGATTACGTCTTCAACTTCGCCTCCCCCGCCAGCCCGGTGGACTACACGCGGCTCGGCATCGAGACCCTGCTGGTGGGCTCGGCCGGTACCATCAACACGCTTGAGATCGCGCGCAAATATAGCGCCGGCTTTCTTCACGCCTCGACCTCGGAGTGCTACGGTGACCCCGAAGTCCACCCCCAGGTCGAGACGTACTGGGGTAACGTCAATCCCATCGGTCCGCGATCGGTCTACGACGAAGCCAAGCGCTTCTCTGAGGCTGCCATCATGGCGTACCACCGTTATCACGGCGTCAACACGCACATGGTCCGCATCTTCAACACCTACGGGCCGAGGCTGCAGGCCAACGACGGTCGTGTGATCTCGAACTTCATGATTCAGGCGTTGCGCGGAGAGCCTCTCACCATCTATGGCGACGGTTCACAGACGCGCAGCTTCTGCTTTGTCTCCGACCTGATCGACGGCATCGTTCGTCTCTCCCGCTCCGAGGAGCATCTTCCGGTCAACATCGGCAATCCCGACGAGTGGACCATCCTCGAATGCGCGCAGGAGGTGCTCGCAGTCACCGGCTCTCGTTCAGAGATCGTCCGCATGCCGCTGCCTCCGGACGATCCGACACGGCGGAAGCCGGATATCACCCGCGCCCGTACCCTCCTGGGCTGGGAGCCGAAGATTCCCCTGCGCGAGGGACTGAAGCTCTCCCTCGAATACTTTCGCTCGAGCGTGGCCGTAGCCCAGTAAATCGGTTCAGCTCAGCGAGGAAGATGCTGCAGCTTCGGATACCAGGTCAACTGGACTGAAGCTGCGGTGTTCTGCTGGTAGCCGCTTCTGTAGATCGGCGCCTTCCAGCCTTCATACTGCAGCCACGATTTCAGCTCAACATCCGGACCGAAACGCTTTACCAGGCTGATCTTGAACTGGTTCTGCGTTGTGCCCAGCGGGATGAAATCGCCTGGAGTCTTCTTTCTCAAGTATTCGAGCTGAACCCATTCATCGCCGGAAAGGTGGTAGGTCAGCCACGCCTGTCCGCCTTTGGCCTCGCGTCCCATCCAGTCGCCCATGATGATGCCTTTGTTCGTGTATCCCTGGACCTGGACAACCTCCCAGTAGTTGAACTGGCCCGCGTGGCTGGGGCCGACATCGGGATCCGTGTTCACGCCTTCAATCCTGAGGTCCACCTTCTTCAGTCTGCCGGGGAACTGTGAGATAAAAATGCCAGTCCGGTACGCCGCGCGGCGCGGCGCGCTGATGGGTGTTACGTCATCGTGCGAGATCGAGTCCACATACAACGTCGCGTATTTACGGACGAACGGCAGCCGATAGGAGAAGTTGAAATCACTGAACCTGGCTCCGGGGTCCTCACGGGAATACTTCTCCTCCTGGGTCGTGTCACTGAAGTGGAAGAAACCGTTCAGGAAGGTATGCAGTGTAACTGGAGCATGGCCTTTGCCTCCAAAGATGATCGTCCTCGAAAACCCGAATTCGAAGTTCCCGGTGGGGTGGAAAGAAAACTTCTCCGAATGCGTATAGGGGCTGTTCGGCATGGTGTGTCCCTTCAGGCTGCCGTAGAAAAAGTCATAGCGCAGAGGCCCCATAAGCTTCGACACGAACGGAATGTACATCGGTTCAACCCGATTGATCCGGAAAGAGTAGATGTTCTCCGCGTTGTTGGACCATGCCAGTGCGCCACCCTGGCCGGGGCCAAGCCAGGCATCGTTCTTTCCGCCCGAGATCTCATGTCCCAGAAGGTGGAAGGAGAGCGACGCCTCCACCAGTCGAAACTGATTCTGCGCCGGCAAAGGGCCTTCAGGAATGGTGTCCTGCGGACGGTTGGGCGGAGCATAGGGATAGGCTCTGTCGAGCGCCGCCAGCGTCGATGCCAGATCGTAGGAGTAACCCGGACCCGCTGCCGAGTGTTGATACTCCCCGCGCAGATAGAGCGAGAAGCGTCCAGACTCATTCAACGTCGAAAAGCCAGTGATGTTGTTCAAGCCGCTGTCATAGGGGCGGCCGTAATCATTAACGATCGTCTGGCCGAGATGGTAGCTGTCTCGCAGTACCGGGCCGCCGATCCCGGTAAATCTCGTATAAGCGGAATAAAGTCCATAGATCGTGCCCCGATCGACGTTGCCTGAAGGCACCTCGTCCTCGAACTCTCGCAAGAGCTTCGCCAGCGTCTCCTGGGCCTCTTCGTTATTGCTGTCCATAATGTCGAGCCGCGACTTCTGGAGCATGTGGACAACACTGCGCCGGGTCCACGGCCTCATTCCCAGAAAGGCTGTGTCGACAAATCCCATCGAGTAGAGCCGCATCATCTGCGGATACACCCAGCTGTCCACCGGAATGTATGCCGAGCCGAGAGCATCCGTCTTCGGCTTCCGCACCGGAACAGCGGTGTCGTACTGCGGATAGGCGTGGCCGGGAGCATCGGGAGGAGGCACGGGCGGCGTTCCCGGCTGTGGAACTGCCTGAGAGGGAACGGACCCCGCGGGGGCTTGCGGAGAGGGCTGCGAGCGGTCTTTGTCCGGATCGTAGGGCGGCATCGCAGGGATCTGTTGCGCCGGAGACGTCGGAGAGGGGGCCGGCGCCGAAGGGGTTTGTGGGGTGCTTTGGGCAAATCCTGTGGGGAGGAGTGTTCCCGCGAGAAGACTGAAGACAAGGAGAACAGTTCGAATCGGCAATTGCACCTCAAGGTCCCGGAGTTACTAAGGCTCAAGTCTAATTTGCCAAGGCTGTGAACAAGGAAACAGTGGTTTTCAACTATTTGTACTATTTGTACTTGGATGCTGTTTATTTGGACGCAAGTCGCCTGCGGGTGGTCTTGCCGATCTGTTCGAACCACGCTGCACTGCAGATTTTGCGACCCACTAGAAATTCCTTCAAGTGCTCCAGGGGATCGTCCACACCGCCACGAGTTCCTTCTAACCGCCAGCTCACCGTTTCGATCAGAACCGGGCCATCGCTGCCACGAGTTCTGCCGAGCGACTCCTGCATAACTCGATACAGCGCGACCGCATCGCAGGCGTCCACCTGAATCGCAGGCACACCCGCAGCGCGTGCAGCGTTGCAGGCCTCGGCACGTTCCGCCCCCTTCTTCTGCGAAGCCTTGCGCCCGAGCACGACGAACAGAATCGGCAGATCGAGCTCCACAGCAGGGGCCAGAACCCTGCGCCATGCCGCAGGCGTCAGCTCTCCCTTGCGCGAATAGGCCACCACGATACCCTTCCGTCCCTGGGTCTTCAGAGCGAGTGCAGCCCCCACGGAGAGTCGCAGTCGTTCTTCTTCCTCCTTGCCCCCGCGCAAGGTCCGGCTTACTCCCGCCTCAAGCAGTACCTTGTCGTGCTCGGACTTGCCTCGTGTAAATCCACGCAGAAGGGAAGCGCCATCTCCTCCCAGCAGCAGTCCCATCCCGGCCGTAGGCTCGGTGTCGCTGACCAGGTCGTCCTCCATCAGCTCGATCGTCGTGCTCACCCGCACAGCTTCCTGGCCGCGAATCGTAGCGATGCGTTTGTTTCCCTTTGCCGCTGCGCGCTTCCTCACGGCCTCTTCCAGCATCCGTGCCTCAAGCATCTTCGTATACATCTGCCGCAGCTTTGCATTTGGCACCAGCGGATTCTCCCCCGCCTCTCCCGTACTCTTCGCCGTCATCGCTCTCCCGTTCTCCTCGCAATACACCGAGAGGGTTCCCTGAGGAACCCTCTCGGCTGCAATTACTCCGCTGATTAATTATGCCTTAGCCGGATCGATTGCCTCGGTATCCAGTCCAAGCTCGATCAGAGCCTTCTGTGCCACCTTCGGCTTGATCTTGCCATCCCGTGCCAGCTTCGAAAGCGTCGCGCCCACGATCGACTCCGCATTCACCTCGAAGTGACGCCGCAGGTACTCACGATTGTCGCTGCGTCCGAAGCCATCCGTACCCAGCGTCACCAGCCGCGTCGGCAGCCAGGGAGAAAGCTGGTCGGGAACCGTCTTCATGTAATCGCTTGCCGCAATAATCGGTCCCTTCGTGCCTTCGAGCGCCGTCTCGAGATAGCTCTTCTTCAACGTCTCGGCAGGATGCAGCCGGTTCCACCGTTCCACCGTCAGCGCATCGCGACGAAGTTCGGTATAGCTGGTCACGCTCCACACATCGGTCTGCACGTTGTACTTCGTAGCAAGAATCTCCTGCGCCTTCAGCACCTCGTTCAGAATAGGACCGCTGCCGAAGAGCTGAGCTACAGCCTCGCCCTTCGTCGCCGGCTTGAATTTGTAAAGGCCACGCAGAATGCCTTCCGTAACGCCCTCAGGCATAGCCGGCATCGCATAGTCCTCGTTGTACATGGTCAGGTAGTAGAAGACGTCCTCGCCGTTCTCGTACATGCGCCGCAGGCCATCCTGAATAATGACGGCCAACTCGTACACGAAGGCGGAGTCATAGGTCAGGCAGGTCGGAACCGTGCTCGACAGCACGATGCTGTGTCCGTCCTGATGCTGCAGACCCTCGCCCAGCATGGTCGTACGGCCAGCGGTGCCACCCATCAGGAAGCCCTTGCCGCGCGAGTCCGCAAACGCCCACGCCATGTCCCCAATGCGCTGGAAGCCGAACATCGAGTAGTACATGTAGAAGGGAATCGTCGGGACCTTGTAGTTCACGTACGCCGTGCCCGCCGCAGTGAACGAGGCCATTGATCCCGCTTCGGTGATGCCTTCCTCGAGAATCTGGCCCTCCTTCTCCTCGCGGTAGCTCAGCAGCATATCGGAGTCGTGCGGGATGTACTTTTGGCCTTCCGGTGCGTAAATGCCCACCTGCCGAATCGCCGACTCCAGACCGAACGTGCGTCCCTCATCGGGCACAATCGGAACCACCAGCTTGCCAATCGTTGGATCCTTGAGCAGATGGCGCAGCAGGCTGACGAAGCCCATCGTCGTCGAGACCGCGCGGCTGTTCGATCCGCCCGTCCACTCCTTCAGGCTTTCCAGTGCAGGAGTCTTGAACTCGAGCTTCGGAACCTCGCGGCTCGGCAGATATCCGCCGAGCGCCTGCCGTCGCTCGTGCAGATACTGGATCTCCGGAGCCGAATCGTCCGGACGGAAGAATGCACCCTCCTTCGCCGCCTCAGGCGTGACCGGAATCTCGAAGCGCTCGATGAAGGACTTCATCGAGTCATCGGTCAATTTCTTCTCCTGGTGCGACGCATTGCGTGCCTCGGTCGAGCCCAGCCCATAGCCCTTGACGGTTTTGGCAAGAATGACCGTGGGACCGCCCTTGTGCTCGAGCGCACGCTTGTAGGCGTTGTAGATCTTCAGCGGATCGTGGCCGCCGCGATGCAGACGCGCCAGCTCATCGTCCGTCTTGTCTTCCACCAGCTTCAGCAGCTCCGGATACTTCCCGAAGAACTCCTTGCGCAGATAAGCTCCACCCTTGGCCTTGAAGGCCTGGTAGTCGCCGTCCACGCACTCTTCCATGCGCTTCAGCAGCAACCCCTGGTGGTCGCGCTCAAACAGCTCATCCCAGTCTGAGCCCCACACCACCTTGATGACATTCCATCCTGCGCCGCGGAACATCCCCTCAAGCTCATCGATGATGCGCTTGTTGCCGCGCACCGGCCCATCCAGCCGCTGCAGGTTGCAGTTCACCACGAAGATCAGGTTGTCCAGCTTCTCGCGTGCGCCCAGCGAGATCGCGCCCAGCGTATCGACTTCGTCCGTCTCCCCGTCGCCCACGAAGGCCCACACCTTGCGGTCGCTCTTCTCGATCAGGCCGCGATTCTCGAGGTAGCGCATGAACCGCGCCTGGTAGATCGCATTCAGCGGTCCGATTCCCATCGAGACCGTCGGGAACTTCCAGAAATCCGGCATCAGCCAGGGATGCGGATAGCTGGAGAGACCCGGTTCGCCGCGCAACTCGTGGCGGAAGTTCTTGAGGCGCTTGTCGTCGAATCTTCCCTCGACGTACGCGCGCGCGTAAACACCCGGAGAAGCATGTCCCTGGAAGTAGACAAAGTCACCGGGAAGCTCATCCGCACCCGAGGCACTCGGATACTTCGCATGGAAGAAGTGATTGAAGCCCACCTCCAACAGCGTCGCCAGCGACGAGTAGGTCGAGATATGTCCACCGATGCCGGGGTCCTTCTTGTTCTGCCCGTGCACCATGGCCATTGCGTTCCAGCGAATCAGCGCCTCAACCCTGCGCTCCAGCTGACGGTTGCCCGGATAGGGAACCTCATCATGCTTCGGAATCGTGTTCAGATAGGGTGTGATCAGCTCACTGGTGACCGGAACGCCCGCCTCGCGGGCCCGGGTACGCAGCTGCTCCAACAGTTCGGCGCCCTGTTCCCAGTCACTCGCCACCACTTCGTCGAAGGCTTCAATCCACTCCGATACCTCGGCAGCAAAGTCAACCTGTGCGGGAGTCTCAAGCTTTGTCGTCATAAGCGGTCCTTATATCCCCATCTCTCCACGGTCATACTGCGCCGCGGGAAAACTAACCCGTATCTAAGATAATCGCCAAAGCCCATAACCGTCACCCATGGGAGAAATTCCCGTGCGAAAACCGGATTCCACAGCGATGACGGACTCCTTTGAGCCGTCATTTCTCAGTCTCGGCAAAAGCGAAGAGGGCAGAATCTCCTGTATTTCGCCCGAACCTCCACAGAAGGCTATCTGCCATCCATGCCTTTTCCGACGATTTGTCTCCAACTGTCCATCAACCGTGACTCGGCTAGATTTTGTGATTTGTCGTCTACTTTCGTCACCCCTGGGAACCGCTCATCTACGAGAAGTTACCCGCACTATGTATGATGGACGACAATTAGCCCGGCTGGAATTTCCTGGCCGGCACTCAATGTCCAGCCGCAGCTGGGCGTTGATTCGTTCCACTCTCAATCACTCTGCGAACCCACCGTCTTCGCACGAAGTAAGGATGGATTCTTGAGTGTTCATCTCGTAAATCCCAGCGACAATTCTTTTGGGACCGCAGTGATTACCCCACGTTGGCTTTTCGTCCTTGCCGCCGCCACACCCTCTATCGTCGGCGACCCCATACTCATCGACGAATCCCTGGAACAGATCATCCCGGAATCCATACATGCCGGCGATATTGTCGGCATCAGCGTTCATACTGGCAACGCACTTCGCGGCTATGAAGTCGGCCGCGTCGCTCGCGAGCGCGGTGCCTGGGTCGTTTATGGGGGCATCCACGCAACTCTTTTTCCTGAAGAGGCCTTCGAACGGGGCCATGCGCATGCAGTTGTCAAAGGGGACGGAGATATCGCCTGGGGTAAGGCGGTCACCGACTGTCTTGCTGGAGCTCCGGCAAAGATTTACGACGGCGGACGCATCGGAGGCACGGAATTCCTCGCTGCCCGCTGGGATCTGATACCCCGCGATAAATACATGTGGGCCTCGGTCCAGACCATTCGCGGCTGCCCGAAACACTGCTCCTTCTGCAGCGTCTGGCGTACCGATGGGCAGAAGCCCCGGCAGCGCGCCTTTCAGTCCGTGATCGACGAGATCGTCAATCTACGCCGGATCGGCTTCCGCTTTATCGCTCTGGCCGACGACAATTTCTATCCTGTCACCCTGACGGATCTGCGCCTGGCCCGCGAGCAGAATAACTTCGCCAAACTCGAAGAACTTACCGCCATCCGGGCCGAACGCTTTCTCCTTATGGCGGAGCTCGCCAAACTTCCCCACGACATGGTCTTCTTCACCCAGATCACCATGGAGGCCGGTGAAGATGGCGAGTATCTTGACGCCATGCGCAAAGCCAATATCAAGGGGGCACTGGTCGGCGTCGAAGCTGTTACCCCTGAAGGCCTAAAAGCCGTCTTCAAAGACTTCAACTACTCCGGGGATGCCCTCGCTCGTCAGCTCCAAACCTTTAACAAACATGGTGTCCACGTCCTGGGTTCTTTCATCTTCGGTCTGCCGACTGACAAGCCCACGACCTTCGACGCGACTGTTGATATGGCTCTCAAAGCCGGCGTCACGTTTGCCCAGTTTGTAATGATGACCCCGTTTCCCGGCACAGTGGACTTCGTCCGGTGGGAAAAAGAGCAAGCTGAAGCCCCGGAGATGGTCGGCGAGATTCCCATTACTCGATACTGGCTCATCCCTACCGCCATCCGCCCTAAAATGTTCACGCCACATCCCTCTATGAGTTCCGGCGAGATTAGCGAGCGTACACAGAAGGTCTGGGACCGTTTCTATGACTGGCCGTCGATTTGGCAGCGCTCCGCCTGCACCCCAAACCTTCGGGCCCGGGTGGCATTCATGTTCCTATCCAAGCTCTACCGCCAGATGTACGCCGGTACCGGCATCTCCACTGACAGTGCGCGCCGGAAAAAGTCGAAGACGTGGGCTCGCTGGACTGCGAAGCAGTGCCGCAAACTCTTTCAGGCCAAACCGATGCCGCAACTCCAGTCACCAGCCTGGGAATTAGCATTCTCTGCCAGCAACACGCGCGGTGCTGCCTTCCTCGGACCTCAACACGAACCCGCCCCCTTCGTCATTATTCCTAAGCAATAAGCTTTGTGAGGTTAATGTTGTGTCGGATCTATCAATCCCCGAACGCGCCCGCGTGGAGACATGATTCAGCCCGTGGGCCGTCGCAGCGCACGTTGTGTCTTCGGCTTGCTATCGGGAACGATAGGACCCTCTCAGGGCTGCCCTGACCACGACGCACGGACCTGCGCGAGATTTCTCTTGAAACGACCTTACGTCGAGTAATCCGCGTTGATCCTCACATACTGCTCGGTCAGGTCGCACGTCACAAACCGGCACTCCGCCTCGCCCAGCCCGAAGTTCATCGAGATCGTGTAGTCCCTCTGCTTCATCACGGCATGTGCGCGGGCCTCATCGAAGGCCGGAGACCGCATCCCGCCCTCATAAACCGGCTCCGCGCCGATCCGCACCGTCACCTTCGCCGGATCGAACTCCACACCCGAGTACCCAGCGGCAGCCATTAACCGTCCCCAGTTCGGATCCGCGCTCGACCACGCCGTCTTACACAGCGGCGAATGCGCAATCGACTTCGCAATCTGCTTTGCTTCATACTCGCTTCGCGCGCCGGTAATGTGCAGCGTCACCACGTGCGTCACACCCTCGCCATCGTCGACGATGGCATAGGCCAGCTTGCTGCAGACCTGCGCAAGCGCATCTGCGAAGCTCGTGCGCGTGCGCTCGTTCAGGCGCACGCCGCTGGCGCCGCTGGTCAGCAGAAGCACCGTGTCGTTGGTCGAGGTGTCCCCGTCGATCGAGATCGAGTTGAAGCTGTGCTCGACGGCAGCGGGCAGCAGCTCGCGCAACTGTGCGCCTTCGGCCTCGATGTCGGTAAACAGGTACACCAGCATGGTCGCGTGGGGAGCCACCGGCGCGCCCAGCCGTGGATGAATCATGCCCGCTCCCTTCGCCGCCCCAAAGATCCTCACCTCCACGCCATCCACCTCGAACGAGGCCTGGGACACCTTCATCCGCGTATCGGTGGTCATGATGGCCCGGGCGAAGCTCTCGGCGTGCTCGGGCATGTTGCCAAGCGACGACTTCAGACCCGGCAGCGCCGCGATCACCTTGCCGTCGGGAAACGGCACGCCGATGATGCCGGTCGAGGAAGGGAAGACCTCGTCAAAGATGCACCCGAAGGTCTCGGCGGCCGCGACGCAGGTCTTTTCGCAGGCATCCAGTCCCACCTGCCCAGTAGCGCAATTTGCATTCCCGGCGTTCACCAGAACCAGCCCGACCCTGCCGCCGGTCGCGGCCATGTGTCGCCGGCCCACGGTTACGGGAGCTGCCACCACCTGGTTGGAGGTAAACATCGCCGTCGCCTGTCCCACTCCTGGGACCAAAGCCGCTGCCAGGTCCGGGTTTCCGCTCACCTTGATCCCTGCCTTCACCGCTCCCCAGAGAAAACCACCCGGCAGAGCCTCTCCCACCTTCAACGCGTCATTCATAAAGTCCAATCTACCAATGCATCTCACATCTGGAATCGCAGCCCAGGGTCATGCCAAAAAGCTGTCAAGTCCAAAGAGCGATAAGCTGCTGAATACAAAAGGATAACAAGTGCCGATTAGTTTCGCCCCGCCTGCTATTCTTTAAGGAGTGTGGAATGAAATCGGCAGTCCTGACAAAGCGCACAAAATATTGATTCCAGAGATTTTAGGGGTTAAATCATCTGGAATCAATATTTTGCATGTCTTAATCTATATAAGTTGCACAAAATAAAAGATTAATCCGGATCAAAAGGAGGGGTCACAGCCCGCACTCAATCGTGCGCCCCTCAGCGCTGCTCTGGCGGGCCAACTCCAGCAGCCGGACCACGCGGTACCCGTCCTCGGCACTGACCTTCAGGGGCGAGGTGCCGAGAATTGCATCGCGGACATTCGCATAATATCCGCGATAGTCGCCAAGCTCCGTCTTCACCGTGGTACGGGTCACCTGGCCGGGCTGCGCAGGATCGGGTGCGACCACCAGAGTCCCCCATGCTGCCTCAGGCTCACCCAGCCATTCGCGGGCGTCGCCCACCGGCGGAACGGTGGCGCCACCGACCAGCGCCGGTTCCTGGGGATCGAGGCCGTATTTGCGGAAGCTCCCGCGGGTTCCGTGGATCAGGA
The DNA here is from genome assembly GCF_004217555.1 of Edaphobacter modestus. Lineage (GTDB taxonomy): Bacteria > Acidobacteriota > Terriglobia > Terriglobales > Acidobacteriaceae > Edaphobacter > Edaphobacter modestus. The sequence continues at coordinate 1,195,334 of NZ_SHKW01000001.1, read as the reverse complement.
AGCGCGGAGCCGGCTCGGCGGCCAGCATCGTCGCCCGGCAGATGGCTTGGAGTTTCGGATAATGCAGCGTGATGTCAAAGGCGTCTTCGATGGCCGTGGTGTCGCGGTCCCGTCGAACGCTGGCTGTAATCGCTTTCGGAATGCCGAACAGCGCCAGGGCCTGGTCCACGAGGTGAGGTCCCAGGTCGAACAGCATTCCATTTGCGTCGTTGGCCGACTCCTTCCAGGTCGCTTCGCGCGGAAGGGGGCGAAAACGGTCGAAGTGCGACTCGAAGGTGACGACGCGACCCAACCCGCCTGACTCGAGAACCTTGCGAACCGTGAGGAAGTCGCCGTCCCACCGGCGGTTGTGGAAAGGAGCCAAAACCAGCTTTTTAGACCGGGCCAGATCGACCAGCTCCTTCGCCTGCGCGCTCGTCGCCGCGAAGGGTTTGTCGATGACGACATGCTTGCCGGCAAGCAGAGCCTGCTTCGCCAGATCGTAATGCGTCTCGTTGGGTGTCCCGACGACGATCAACGAGACGGCCGGGTCGGAGAGCGCCTCGTCCACCGAACGCAGAATGCGAGCCTTCGGATAGGCCTTCGAGGCCTCATCCCCACGCCGCTGCACAATCGCCTCGAGCTTCAACCCAGGCACCGCGTTGACGAATGGGCCGTGAAAAACGCGCCCGGCAAGCCCGAAACCGATTACTGCAACTCCAACCTCTGCCATCGATCCTCCTGAGATCCTGTTGTTTGAAACTGTATCCGAAAGAACTCCATTTTATGCGTTGGTGTCCCGAACTCCATGCTCCTCAATCGTCTGCGAAACTTTTTGAGCCGTCAAAACTATGCGACGCATCAGAATTCCTATAGAAATGCCATGGACAGACCGCTCCCTCCTTTCTGAAGAGAGAGTTGTGGCCAGGAAACACGGAGATACGGTTACCATCGAAGCTATGGATCAACACAAAAGGAGGATCGCAGCTCGCCCGGCGATCGACACGGAAATAGCGCGCTTTCTCCGCGGAACTGTCGCGGTCCTCGGTCTGACGTTTCTCGGGTTACCGGCGTTAGCGCAGCAGACCCAGACTGCCTCGGGCAACCAGACTGCGCCGTCGGGCAACCAACCACGGCCGACGCAGACCGGACCCAGTAGCGGACCTGAGAGTTCCGCGATGGCGGGCGCGCAGCAGCAGCTCTATACCGCGTCTGGACAGAACGGCGCGCAGGTCTCGCAGGACTCCTTCAAGGGCAGCGTGGTCGAAGGTAAGTCGACCGGCAACCTGATGGACCTCTCGCTCGACGATGCCATCCAGCGAGGTCTGCGGAATAATCTCGGAATCATCCTGCAGGGGGCGTCCCAGAGGAACGCGAACGGCCAGCGGCTCGAGGAGTTGCAGGCGCTGCTTCCCACGCTAACTGGCGCTGTCAGCATCAATGTTCAGCAGGTGAATCTCGCGGCTTACGGCTTGAAGTTTCCGGGCCTGAACCCGATCATCGGACCGTTTCAGGTGGTCGATTTCCGCGCCTATCTTACGCAGAATCTCTTCAACCTCTCGGCGCTCCAGAACTACCTTGCTGCCAAGCATAACTTCGCCGCGGCGAAACTTACCGCAGAGGATGCGCGTGACATGGTTGTGCTCACCGTGGGCAATGCGTATCTGCTTTGCGTTGCGGATAATGCCCGCGTGGAGGCGGTGACCGCAGAGCTGGCCACATCCAAGGTCTCGCTCGATCAGGCTGTCGCGGCGCACGATGCCGGAACCAGCCCCAAGCTCGATGTTCTTCGGGCGCAGGTCGATTATCAGAACGAGCAGCAGACGCTGATCTCGGCGAAGAACGAGCTCGCGAAAGATAAGCTGTCTCTGGCGCGGGCCATCGGCCTGCCTCTCGATCAGGAGTACCGGTTGACCGATCGGTCCCCGTACGCGGCTTTCAACGATGTCGATCCGCAGGCCAGTGTCGATCAGGCGCTCAAGACCCGCAAAGATCTTGCGGCGTCTGGGGAGCAGGTTCTGACAGCCAATGCGCAGAAGAAGTCTGCGTCGGCCTACCGGCTTCCGGTCGCAAGCTTCGTGGGCGACTTCGGTGATCTCGGCCAGACCCCGGGTCACTCGCACTCGAGCTACACGGCTACGGGCCAGGTCACGGTTCCCATCCTTCAGATTGCCAAGACGCGCGGACAGAATGAGGTGGCAGCAGCAAACTACGAGCAGGCGCGGGCACGGCTTGGCGACCAGGCCCAGCAGGTCAATCAGGATGTCCGAGACGCAATTCTCGACATCCAGGCGGCGGCGAAGCTGGTGGAAGCAACACACTCGAACGTCGAGCTGGCGAACGAGGCTCTCAGTGAAGCGCAGCAGAGATTCAAGGCCGGTGTATCGGACAACCTTCCGGTGTCGCAGGCGCAGTCACAGACCGAGCAGGCGAATGACACGTACATCAGCGCGCTTTACCAGCACAATCTTGCGAAGCTTTCGCTGGCGCGCGCGCTCGGCTCGGCGCAGACAAACTACAAAGATTATCTCGGAGGAAAGTAACCTTGCCAGAGCAAGCAGAGAAGAAGTACGACGGGAATAAAGACAATATGCCGGAGCAGGACGAGGAGTCCCCAGAGAAGAAGTCTCGCCGCAAGCTGATTATCATCGCGGCGGTGACGCTGCTGGCGATCGGCGCCGCGCTTTTCTACTGGCACTCGACCTTCACCGAAGACACGGATGACGCGCAGGTCGATGGCGATTTGTATCAGGTGAGCTCACGCATCGCGGGTCAGGTCATCAAGGTCTACGTCGAGGACAACCAGGAGGTAAAGGCCGGTGATCTACTGGCCGAGATCGATCCGAAGGACTTTCAGGTTGCTCTCGAGCAGGCCCAGGCCAACCTGGCCAGCGCGGAAGCCGCGGCGATCCAGGCGAACGTGAATGTACCGATCACCAGCATTACGTCGACCACGAGCATCAGCACGACGAGCTCGGATGTGCAGGGCGCGCAGTCTGCCGTGGCCCAGGCGATCAAGCAAGTAGCCGCCGCCAGCGCCCGTGTGGACCAGGCAAAGGCCAATGCGAGGAAGTCAGATCTGGATGTCGAGCGCTACCAGCCCCTGGTCGAGAAGGACGTGATCTCCAAGCAGCAGTTCGACGCGGCGGTTGCGGCGGCGGCGGCGAATCGTGCCGCTGTGCTCGAGGCCGAAGCTACCCTCATCGGGCAACAGGAAGCGGTCCGGCAGTCACAGCAGAAGCTCGCCCAGTCCAGGTCGACGGCGATGGAGGCATCGAAGAATGGTCCCGGTCAAGTAAAGGCGCAACAGGCGAAGGCGAACGCCGCGCTGGCCGATGTCCAACAGGCCCAGGCGAAGGTCGACCAGGCGAAGCTGAACCTGGGCTATACCAAGATCACGGCTCCGACGACGGGCATAGTGAACAAGAAGAATGTCAACGTCGGCGCCAACCTCTCCGTGGGACAGGATCTGCTGACCATCATCCCCTTGACGAATCTGTGGGTGACCGCGAACTTCAAGGAAACGCAGCTGGAGAATATGCGGAACGGTCAGAAGGTTGTGATCAAGGTTGACGCACTGGGCGGGAAGAAGTTCCACGGCGTCATCCGCCAGATCGGCGGAGCGACCGGATCCCGGCTTTCGCTCTTTCCTCCTGAGAATGCGACAGGCAACTATGTCAAGGTGGTTCAGCGGATTCCCGTCCGGATTGATTTCACCAACCTCGACCAGGAGAACAGCGATCACAAGCTTCGTCCCGGCTATTCCGTGACCCCTGTCGTCTCGGTCAAATAGACCAGAACCCTACGTTTGGGAAACCGCCATATCCACCTCGGCATCTGATAGAAAGAAGATGTATTTCAAACGAGGTGGATATGGCTGTTGCACTTAAGAAGAACCAAGTAGCCGATGCTTCGGTTGCGCCGCGCTGGCACGCACACGCCCGTGAAATTCAAAAGTTTGGCACGGTGATTGAGGATCTGCCTCATGCGCTTGGTGCAAACGTAAGAGTCGAGATGGTGAAGGCGCTGAACCAGCTGCTTGCAGATTCGATCACGCTGCGGGATATGTACAAGAAGCATCATTGGCAGGTCTCGGGACCGACGTTTTACCAGTTGCATCTTCTGTTCGACAAGCATTTTGGCGAACAGGTCGAGATCGTCGACACCATCGCGGAACGCGTTCAGCTGCTTGGCGGCGTGACGGTCGCCATGGGAGGCGATGCCGCCGAGATGACAAAGATCGCGCGTCCCCCGCGCGGCAAGGAAGAGGTACCGGTCCAGATCTCGCGTCTCCTCGAGGCTCACAAGCTCATCATCCAGAGCTGCCTCGACCTCGCCGAAGCAGCAGACAAGGCTGGAGACCAGGGAACGAACGACCTGGCGGTGAGCGACGTTCTGCGGCCCAATGAGCTGCAGTCCTGGTTCCTGAGCGAGCATCTGGTAGAGATGCCCTTGATTCTTGACAAATAATCGTTGCGTGAAATAAGTTCGCAGCCCGGCAGCTCTCTGAGCCGCCGGGCTGTGTATCTTTAAGGTACGTACGAACATCCAATCCGCATCACCCGTTTGATGGACCGCAGTTTATGCCGATCGCGCTCGCCTTTTTCGTACATTACGCTTACCTGATCCTGTTCCTGTGGGTGCTCGTGGAACAGCTTGGGGTTCCCGTGCCCAGCATTCCGGTGCTGCTAACGGCGGGTACTCTTTCGGCGACGCATCGGATCAACCATTCTTACGCGCTACTGGCAGTGCTGGCGGCCTGCCTGCTCTCCGATTCGATGTGGTTCGCGCTCGGACGGAGGTATGGAAACAGCGTCCTGAGGCTGTTGTGCCGTCTCTCTTTCGAGGCCTCCACCTGCGTGAGCAAGACGGAGGGTTACTTCATCCGTCGAGGACCTGCAACGCTGCTGTTCTCGAAATTTGTTCCAGGGTTGAGTACGGTTGCGCCTCCCATCGCGGGACAAATCGGCATGCCTTATGGCCGATTTCTCTTATGGGACATGGCGGGCTCATTCCTCTGGGCTGAGACCTTTCTTCTGGCGGGACGATTCTTCGGCGACCTTGCACAGCGAAGTGCGTCCTTCTTCCACTGGCTCGGACACTTTGCCTTCGCAATCTTCGTGCTGATGGTCATGGGCCTTATGGCTCATCGAATCCTGAAGCAGCGTAAGTTCCTGCGGCAGGTCCGGAAGTTGCGGCTGGAGCCGGAGGAACTTAAGGCGATGATCGATCTGGCGCAGCAGCAGGGAAATACGCCTCCGTTTATTGTGGATCTGCGTCATCCACTGGACTATCTTCCGGATCCTCGGGTCCTTCCGGGCGCGCTGCGGGTCGGACCGAACGAGATCCGCCAACACAGCGAGATCATTCCTCGGGATCGGGACGTCGTGCTTTACTGCACATGCCCGAGCGAGGAGACGAGCGCCAAGCTTGCGCTGCAGCTGCACAAGATGGGTGTTTATCGTGTTCGTCCGCTGCGAGGAGGATTCGACGGCTGGAAGAACGCCGGCTATCCTCTGGTGGACTACATCGTCGATACGCCTACTACCGCTGTACTGCCCGGTCAGATTGCCCCGGCTCCATCCTCCGAGTCCAAAACGGCGCTGCCAGTTCTCTAGAGTCGATCACCGCCCCATCGTGAAGTTCACCGTGATGGTGGTCTGGACTTCGACCGGCTCGCCGTTCAGGCGGAAGGGCTGATACCGCGCCGTTCGAATGGCGTCGATGGCTGCCGATTTCAGCATCTCTGGTCCACTGACCACGTGAAGGCTCTCGATCGTGCCGTTTTTCGAGATGACGGCTTCTATGACGACCTTGCCGGAGACTCCTGCGGCGCGTGCGATTGCCGGATAGACCGGACGGATGGGAGCAATCAGCAGTCCCGCCGAGACGCCTTCGGAGATATGCACCGTCTTTGGGGGCCGAGCTATAGCTACCGTCACCGCGGGGCCGCTGCCATTCCCGACGCTCGTGAGCGCCCCTGGGAGTGTCTCTCCCATGCCAGGAGGAAGAGTCGGGCCAATCCATGGAGTGCCAGTATCTGGAGAAGGATGCCCGAAGGAGGGAACGAGCGGACGCATCGTGACTGGGATGGACGGGAGGGGCGCGTTCTGCGGACCTGCGGAATGCGTCTGCGCTTGCGGCAGTGGCGGGTGGGGAGGAGGAGGCGTGAAGACCAGCGGCGTCTCCACATGGAGGGAGAGGCGCTCCGGGTGAAGCAGGGGAAGGGCGACCAGGACTGCCGCCAGGGAGACCTGCAGCGCGATGGACCCTGCTGTCGTCCATCGTCGGGTTGCCGAGACAGGTGTGATCTGCGACGCAACAAGGCTAGCCTCAAACATAGCCACCTCCGAACCGAATCCGATCCAGGGGCGCATTTGCGAGGAATGCGTCCGTAGAGGTTTAGACCCCTTCGGCTCCGTTTTTGTTCCCGCAGAAAAAACTGCACAGGAGGGTGCCTTCTGAGCGATCATGGATCACCATGTCTGAACTTTCCGCAACGCTTACTGATTCGGCAACAGCCACGTCCTCGAGGACCGTCGTGGCGCCCTCTTCGCGCGTGCTTTCCGTTGATGTTCTGCGCGGCATCACGATCGCGTTCATGATTCTGGTGAACGACCCGGGCGATGGGAGACATGTCTACACGCAGCTGGAACATGCCGCGTGGAACGGCTGGACCCTTACCGACCTGGTCTTTCCGAACTTTCTGTTCATCGTGGGGATCGCGATTATCTTGTCGATCCACGCTCGACTGCAAAAAGGAGCCAGCCGGCGTGAGCTTGCGCTGCATACGGTGCGACGGTCGGCGACGATCTTTGTCGTGGCCATGCTGATCAATCTTGTCCCTTTCTTCCGGTTCACGCACCTGCGTATCTACGGAGTTCTTCCTCGGATTGCGCTTTGCTACCTGATCGTAGGGCTCATCTGCCTGACAACGCAGAAGGCGAAAAATCTGCTGGCGATTACGGTTGGCCTGCTGGTGAGCTACTGGCTGCTGATGCGTTTTGTCCCGGTGCCAGGGTTCGGAACTCCGACACACGAGATTCCGCTGCTCGATCCGGATCGGAATCTTGCAGCATGGATCGACCGCGGAGTGATGGGATTCCTGCAGCAGACGATCCATACAGGAAGGCTTTACGAAGGAACTCGCGATCCCGAAGGGATTCTCAGTACGATTCCGGCGGTCGGCACCACGCTGCTGGGAGCGGTGACGGCGTTGTGGCTTCGTCGCGCCGGGGGCAAGTCGCCCTCGATTACGCGAACGCAGTGCGCCCTGGGGATGCTGGCGGCTGGTGTGCTTGGAATTGCCGCCGGGATGGTATGGGATCTCTGGTTTCCGATTAACAAGAAGCTCTGGACGAGCTCGTATGTGCTGTTTGCCGCCGGCTGCGCGCTGCTTGGGCTCAGCGTGTGCTACTGGCTCGTGGACATTCGGCGACTTCACGAGACACGGGTTGGCAGATGGCTTACCTGGCCGTGGCTCGTCTTCGGCTCGAACGCAATTGTGGCGTATGTCATGGCGGCAATCGTGGAGAAGACCTTGTTTCTGATTCAGATGCCGGGGACGGCGCCGGACGGGCGGCCGCTTACTGGCTGGGGCTGGGTGTACTGGCATATCTTCGCCGGTAACGGCTCCACAAACAATACGTCGGTGGCCTTCGCGATTGCCTTCGTCCTGGTGTGCTTTATTCCCAACTGGATTCTCTGGCGGAAGAAGATCTTCGTGAAGTTGTGATTCCAGGGTTTTTCCCTCAACTCGCAACCCGTTACCATAGACAGCGGACCCGCACGTGTTGCGGCAGGAGAGGGAATTGGCTTACAACGATCTGCGCGAATGGATCAACGCGCTGCATAAAGCAGGAGAGCTGAGGCGCATCACAGTTGAGGTCGACCCTGTCCTCGAGATGGCGGAGATCGCAGACCGTGCCGCCAAACTTGGCCGAGGCACCGCAAAGGCCGGGGGACCGGCGCTGCTGTTTGAAAACGTCAAGGGGTATCCCGGCGCCCGTGTCCTAATGAACCAGTTCGGCAGCGAGCGCCGAATGAAGCTTGCGCTCGAGACGGACTCGCTCGATGCGATCGCGGATCGTATTCGCGTTCTGCTGAAGCCCGAGACGCCGGCCAGCCTGATGGATAAGCTGAAGATGCTGCCCAAGCTGGCCGAAGTGGGCGCTTTCTTCCCGAAGATGGTCTCCGCGAAGGAAGCACCCTGCAAGCAGGTGATTCTGCGCGGCGCGGATGTCGATCTGAACCGTATTCCGGTACTCAAGACCTGGCCGTACGATGGCGGCCGCTTCATCACGTTGCCCTGCGTGATCACGCGCGATCCGAAGACAGGCAAGCGTAATGTGGGGATGTACCGGATGCAGGTCTACGACGGCCGTACGACGGGAATGCACTGGCAGCGCCAGAAGGTCGCCGCGGAGCATATGCGCGAACGTCTGCGTGCCGCCTCGGGCGACGCCGCTTCCGCGGTCGACCTGATGGCCCTCACGGCGGGCGGAACGGCGGCGGCGCAGTCTCTCGATACAATTCCCCAGATCACGTTGGGAAAAATACGCAATGAGCGCATGGAAGTCGCTGTCGTCATCGGAACCGATCCGGCGACGACCTTCAGCGCGATCGTTCCCGCACCGCCGGACGTAGAGGAGTACATCATCTCGGGATTCCTGCGGCAGAAGCCGGTGGAGCTGGTAAAGGCCGAGACGGTGGATCTCGACGTCCCCGCAAATGCAGAGTACGTCCTCGAGGGATACGTGGAGCTGGGCGAGTTGCGAAGCGAGGGCCCCTTTGGCGACCATACGGGCTTCTACACGATGCAGGATGACTACCCGGTCTTCCACGTTACCTGCATCACGCACCGTCGTGATCCGGTCTATGCAGCCACGATCGTCGGTAAGCCCCCGATGGAGGACGCCTGGATGGGCAAGGCGGTGGAGCGGATCTTCCTTCCGTTGATGCAGCTCACGCTGCCGGAGATCCGGGATGTGAACCTGCCTCCGGAGGGTGTGTTTCACAACCTGATGATCGTCTCGATCCGCAAGTCGTATGCCGGGCAGGCACGGAAGGTGATGAATGGCATCTGGGCGATGGGGCAGGCAATGTTCACCAAATGCATCATCGTCGTCGACGAGGATTGCGACGTTCACGATATCCCCGAGGTGGTGCTGCGGACGACCAACAACATCGACCCGGAGCGCGATATTCAGTTCACCCTGGGGCCGGTCGATTCCCTGGACCACGCCAGTCGCCTGCCGAACTACGGAAGCAAGATGGGAATCGATGCCACACGGAAGTGGAAGGCCGAGGGGTTTGATCGACCGTGGCCGCCGATGCTGACGATGGATCCGAAAGTTGCGTCGCGAGTCGACGCGATCTGGAAGCAGCTGGGCATCGAATAATGAAAGGATGGGGCCGACCATTCTCGTCCTGACGGAGTACTCTAAAGGCTGACGGGTAACTCACCCGGTTCACCGCACAATTTGGGCTGGCCTCCATACAGGTCAACCGAGACACTTTCCTCTCTTCGCGAGTTAAGGGGCTTCGATGACACTGTGGCGCAGATGGAGAAACCGGCTGATGCTGCTGTTTGCCGTTCTCGGCCCCGGCTTCATCACGGCCAACGTGGACAACGACTCCGGCGGAATTCTGACCTATTCGCAGGCGGGCGCACAGTACGGTTACAAGCTGCTGTGGACGATGATTCCGATTACGCTGGCGTTGATCGTTGTCCAGGAGATGTGCGCCCGAATGGGCGTCGTCACGGGCAAGGGCCTCAGCGACCTGATTCGTGAGGAGTTCGGCCTGCGGATCACATTTTTCGTCATGATCCTGTTGGTGATCGTGAACTTCGGCAATGTGATGGCGGAGTTTTCAGGCATCGCGGGAAGCATGCAGCTCTTCCACGTGAGTAAGTACATCAGTGTGCCCATCAGCGCCTTTATCGTCTGGATTCTGGTGGTCAAGGGCGACTACAAGAGCGTGGAGAAGGTCTTCCTTGCCGCCAGCGTGGTTTATATCGCGTATATCTTTACCGGTGTTCTGAGCGGCCCTAACTGGCACGAAGCCCTGGTGCAGACGGTGAAGCTTCCGGGCCGCAGTGTCTGGAACGACCGGAACTACGTCTACATGACGATTGGCATTATCGGCACCACGATCACACCCTGGATGCAGTTTTACCTGCAGTCCTCCATCGTGGAAAAGGGAATCGAGATCCGCCAGTACAAGCACTCGCGACTCGACGTGATTGTGGGCTCAATCTTCACCGATGTTGTCGCGTGGTTCATCATCGTTGCCTGCGCCGCTACGCTTTATACACATGGAATGCGTAATATCGGCGAGGCCTCCGACGCAGCCGACGCCATGAAGCCGCTCGCGGGACAGTATGCTTTTATCCTGTTTGCCGCGGGACTCTTCAATGCCTCGCTGTTTGCGGCATGCATTCTACCCCTATCGACTGCATACACGGTCTGCGAGGGACTCGGACTGGAGAGCGGCCTGGACAAGGGCTTCAAGGAGGCGCGCTTTTTCTATTCGTTTTACACGCTGCTGCTGGCGTTGGGCGCAGCCGTCGTGCTCATTCCCAACTTTCCCCTGATCCGGGTCATCATCGGCTCCCAGGTGCTGAACGGCGTCCTGCTGCCGGTGGTGTTGATCTTTATGCTGCGGCTGATCAACAAGCACGAACTTATGGGAAAGTACACGAACTCGCGCTGGTTCAATGTCGTCGCCTGGTTGACGGCGGCTATTGTGATCTGCCTGTCGCTGGTGCTGATGTGGAATGGGATTCACGGAGGCAGCTAATGGGACTTCAAAAGGTCTCCCTCGTCTGAGGCAGAGCTTTGGAATCACAAGACCTGAATCAGAGAAGTTTTCCTTCGGAGAGATCGCGGATGAGCCCGAGATCGGCGGCCAGAAAGTCGAACTCCGTCAGGCGCTCAAGCGGCGACCACTGCATGTCATTGAAGATTCGGTTCTCGAGACTTCCAGTAAACTCGCGGACCATGAAGAACTGGAGGTCGATGGTTCCACCATTGCGGTACTTGTGGCGCACTCGGGCGATACGTCGGCCAATCGTGGCTACGATCCCCAGTTCTTCGTTGAGTTCACGTTCGAGAGCACCTTCGGCCGTCTCGCCCAATTCAATCTTTCCTCCGGGGAACTCCCACTTGAGGCTCATCGGTTGATCGGGCTTGCGCTGGCAGACGAGCACTTCGAGTCCAGAGTCGGTATCGCGGAGAATTAGCGCAGCCACCACGAGCCTCACGGGTTTGGGCGCTGCGGCAGGGTCGATAGGTTCTCTCAATTTGCGAATCGGCTCTTTCACTGTCTTCCAGTATTAGACGCGAACTCGCCTGCGAACGCATTTCGAATCGTACTCAATGGGGTGCGACGGACGCGGGATAGTAAACAGGCCAGCCCTTCTGGGCGCTTCGTTCGATGAGAGCCGGGGTTGGGTTCACGGGGAAGGCTCGATACGCGATCGCCAGCATCGCCGCGTCATGAATCGAGTTTCCAAAGACAGCGTCCGGTGACGTAATACCAACGCGCTTGAGAGAAGCGACCTTGCCCTCGTCGGTCGGAACGTCACGCAGGACATCGGAGATGATGCCATTCTTCACTTCGACCCGGGCGGAGAGCACGCGTTCCGCGGGAATGCCGAAGCGCTGTGCGCCTTCTTCAATGACCCAGTCATTGGTTGAGCTTACAGCCCAGATCTCGACTCCGCTGGCGCGCAGATCGTTGACGAGATTAAGCATCTCGGGAAAGATGTTCCGTTCGATGCGGGCGACAAAAAACTCACGAGCCGCGCGCCGAAGCTCGTCCTCGCGGAGACCCTGATAAAGCTGGACCATCTCGCCGCAGATGGCGATCTCGGAGACCTCGTTGCGATGGTAGGCACGGTAGCGCCCGTCGATCCAATCGGCGGCGTCGCGCGAGACCAATCCGGTCTCAATGGACCATTTCATGAAGCCGGAGCCGGCATCGCCAGACCAGAGGGTTCCATCGCAGTCAAAGACCGCGATGTTGGGCCGGAGGGAATGGACGGCGGTAAAGAATTCTTCGGTAGTTAGAGTGTTTACACTTAGCGTCTGCATTGAGAATCTGCATTTCTGCGCGGTCAGCGGCCACGCGCGGGTTGTTCTCTTCGTTTTGTAAAGTCTACTCTTGCGCACAGAAAAGGGTGCGCAAGAAGAATCGTCAAGGATTCCCGTAACAAACAGATAAAATTGGTGGGTTAGACCGGGGAGAGGGCGTCGACGATGGTTACGCCGGCAGGAGGCGTGAAGACGAAATCGGCTTCGCGAGTGGGCACGTTCTCCTGCACCTGGGTAAAGGCGAACTCCGTAATCGCCCCGTCGATCTCCTCGAGTCGCATATGCTGGATCTCTCCGGTTGAGGTAACGTCAAGCGTCAGGCGATGCATGCGTTGCTCCATGCCTCTGGGAACCCCAGCAATATGAATACCGTGGGTGTCCTGGGTGACGGTCAGGCTATCCAGCTCTTTCTTCAGTTGCGTGTGTCCCAACAAAAAGCGCAAAGGGCTGCGAAGATCGTCGAGTTGCTTCGCCGGCAGGCGCTGGGCCTGGGCGTCGCCCGGCGTGTAGAACCAGGCGAACTTTCCATCCAGGACGAAGAGCTTGCCTTCGGGCTGGTCGTAGCTCCAGCGCATGCGGCCAGGCTTCTTCAGCAGCAGCGTTCCGGATTCGGTGCGGTCGATCCCCATTCCGGCGTAATGCTCGGTGTAGCGCGCCCGCAGCGACGTGAGCCGGTTATAGTGCTCGTCGACGCGGCGGAGCAGAGTATCTGCGTCCTGTGCACGGACGAGGCTCGGCGCAGCGAGAGCGACCGCCAGCAACAAAGTTCGTTTCAGCATTACTGAATGGGCTGCGTGCAGTTGGTTCCGCCCGCTGGATCGAAGGTGATGCGGTTGTTCTCGTCAGAACAGAAGCCGCGGTCACCTGATTTCCCCACCGAGTTCGGGACTGCGGTTACCTCGTAGGAGGTATACATGTCCTGATTGTTTACCGTCACCTTGTTGCAGTTAGTGATGGTAAACGTGTAACCAGCCTTGTTGCCTGAGGCCAGACCGACATCGACCAGCTGTGCCGCCTGAGACGACGGAGCCCCCGACTTTGGATCTCCACCAAGCTGACCCAGCGCGCAAGAAAAGCCATTGCCGGGATACATGGAGTTGTACTGGAGTTGTGCCTGCACGATGGTCCGGACCGACTGGATGGCCGAGGTCTCGTGTGCCTGCTTGGTCAGCTTCAACATCTGGGGAACCGCCAGCGTCATCAGGATCAGCATGACCGACATGACGATCAACAGCTCGATCAGGGTAAAGCCCTCTTCCTTCGGCTGGGTGAATTCCTTGTAGCTCTGCTCCATATCTCGCCGGTACTGTGCCTTCATCGTGATCCTCATAGCCTAGTGTCGCGTCGTTATCCGACAACTCAAAACTCTATCAGCAGGCGAGGTCTCCGCGCTCGACATTCATCTCGCCGAGGTTGCCGAGCAGGGCCATGGCCATGGTCTCCGACCGAAAGAGTTCATTGGCGAGCCGTTGAATATCCTCGGGCGTGACGGCCTCGATCTCGCGGGTGATCTCTTCGACGCCGAAGAAGCGACCGAAGTACATCTCCTGGCGAGCGAGATTCGCCATGCGGCTGGAGCCGCTTTCGAGTCCCATCACCATGTTGCTCTTCAATTGATCCCTGGCGCGGCCAAGCTCAGCTTCACTCACCGCCTCCTGCTTCAGACGGCTCAGTTCCCGCATGGTTAGCTGAATGGTCTGCATGGTCTTGTCGACGGCAACGCCGGCGTAGATGCAGAGCGATCCCGTATCCCGGAAGGGAGAGATCTCCGAGAAGATGGAGTACGCCAGCCCGCGATCCTCACGGATGGTCTGGAAGAGCCGTGAGCTCATTCCTCCGCCAAGGATGCTGTTCAGCAGATAGATCGCATAGCGGTCAGAGTGGCTTACTCCGGGGGCAGGGACGCCAAGGCAAAGTTGCACCTGCTCAAGTGACTTCTTGCGCTTCAGGGTGATGTGGGGAGTCGAGACAGGCGCTTCGCGGCGGGGGAAGACGCGACTCGCGCTGGGGGCCAACGCTCCGAACCGGCTCTCTACCTCGGCGACGAAGTTTTCATGCTCCAGATTGCCGGCTGCCGAAAAAACAATGTTCCGTGGCGTAAAGCGATCGCGATAAAAGTCGAGCAGCGTGGCCTGATCGAAGCTTGAGACAGTCTTCTTGGTCCCGAGGATCGGCCGACCGAGGGCATCGCCCTTCCAGAAGTTCTGAGTGAACATCTCGTTCACCAGATAATCCGGGTTGTCTTCATCGATCTTGATCTCCTCGAGGATGACGCCCTTTTCGCGGTCCAGGTCTTCGGGGGTAAAGGTCGGATGCAGGACGAGATCGGAGAGCACGTCGAGGGCGGGAGCGGCATGCTCATCGAGCACCTTGATGTTGAAGCAGACGGTCTCCTTGCCGGTAAAGGCATCGAGATTTCCGCCGATCGTATCTACTTCGCGGGCAATCTGCCGTGCCGAGCGAGAAGTGGTTCCCTTGAAGACCATGTGCTCCACGAAGTGGGAGAGCCCGTTGATCTCAGGTGCTTCGTCGCGAGAGCCGGAGCCGATCCACGCACCCATCGAGACGCTGCGCAGGTGCGGCATGCTTTCCGTCAGCACGGTGAGGCCATTGGGAAGTATGGTTTTGCGGATGCTGCGGGAGATACGTGGAGTAAGGCGGATATCTTCAATCAGAGTGGTCGCTGCCATGGCTCTATTGTTTCACAGCTACAGGAATGGGCGTAAACTATAGAAGGCAAGGGTATTAGGTGAAGTTGTGCATCCTATGTTGAACAAAATAAAGCCGATAGATTCTGGCGAGCAAGCTGCCGCAAACCCTCTCTTCGGCATGCTTCCGGACGAGGTGAAATCCCTGATGGAGAGCCTCGGCCAGAAGGGGTATCGCGCCAATCAGATTGTAGAAGCCATTTATCGTCAGAGAGTTACAGGGATCGACGAGATCACCGTCCTGCCGATTGGGTTGCGGGACGAGCTGGTCCAGGCAGGATACGGAGTCGGACTCCCCTGGATTGTCCAGGCGGCGCGTTCCGTGGACGGCACCGAGCGCTACCTGATGCGCCTGCGGGACGGCGAGACCGTAGAGACCGTCTGGATGCCTGACGGCGATGGTGGAGAGCGTGGAGATGGCAGCGAGGCCTCGGCCGAAGAGGAAGCAGCGGATGGTCTCGAGGGCAATACCTCCGAATTTGGGGAAGGCGCGAAGCGGAATCTTGGCAACCGGGATCTGCGCAATGTGGGCGCGCTCGAGCAGAGCGGTTACAGGAGGGCGACGATCTGCATCTCGAGCCAGGTGGGATGTGCAGTGAATTGTCAGTTCTGCCTGACGGCCAAGCTGGGGATCAAGCGCAACCTTACCGGGGGCGAGATTGCCGGGCAGGTTGTCGCAGTACTGAACCGGCACGGAATTAAGATCGGCAAGGACAGGATCAACCTCGTCTTTATGGGCATGGGTGAGCCCTTCCTGAACTATGACGAGTTCATCCGTAGCGTTCAGCTGCTGGTAAAACAGATCGGCATTCCTGAATCGCGCATGACCGTTTCAACCAGCGGGATTGAACCGGCCATCAGAAAATTTGCGCAGGAACCGCTCAGGCCGAAGCTGGCCCTCAGTCTCAATGCCTCGAATGACACGGTTCGAGAGCAGGTGATGCCCATCACGCGCAAGTGGAACATCGCCCAGCTGCTGGATGCGGTCAGCACGCTTCCGCTGGGCAAGCGAGAGTGGGTGACGTTCGAGTATGTGTTGCTGGGAGGCGTCAACGACCAGCCTGAACACGCTCGCGAGGTGCTGGACCTGCTGAAAGGGATGAGGGCGAAGGTAAACCTGATTGCCTGGAATCCGGGGCCGGGAATCGCCTACACACAGCCGAAGCCCGAGGATGTAGCGACGTTCCAGAAGATGCTGATCGACGCCGGAATGCCTGCTTACATTCGCCGTCCGCGCGGACGCGACATCTACGCTGCCTGCGGTCAGCTCAAGCGGACGGTCGACCTGCCCGCAGCCGATCCTCTAGTCGAGATCGCACCTGCGGCCACTCCTCCCGCGTGATCGAGAACCAGAGGCTGTGGCGTAGCGAACCGTCGGGCATGACGTAGTGATTCCGGAAGGTCCCTTCATAGACCGCTCCGAGTTTGCGAATCGCAGCCTGGGATTGCAGATTTTCGTGGTGAGTCTTGAAAGCTACTCGATTCAAGCCCAGATCTTCAAAGGCGTAGCGAAGCTGCAGGAGCTTGGCTTCGGGATTTACGCTAGCGCCTTGCAGACGCGGCGAAATCCAGGTATGCCCGATCTCTGCGGTGCGGTGACGCCTATCGAGATCGATCAGCCGTGTCGATCCGACGATACGGTTCTCTGCTTTGAGGATGGTGACCCATGGAATCTGACCGGTGGCCTGCGCAGCGAGGGCCGACTCGATCCATGCCTCAAGTTCGCTTCTGTTCCTGACTCTGACGAGCATGTACCGCCAGATGCTGTCTTCAAAGGCAACCTGCTCAAGGCCGCAGAGGTGATCCCTGGAGAGTGGTTCCAGCCGGAGGGTTTCACCGTCTAGAAGGGGACTTCGGTTGTCATCGGTTGCATCCCCTCTGTCAAGCATGTTGCGCCGCCGCGGAGCGGGAAAGGCAGAGCTCCAGCAGGGTTTTGGCTACAAGGTCGTAGTCGTGGCGCAACACTTCGCTTTCGTGGAGAAAGTTACCGGTAATTGGCATTACGCCGAGCTGGCGAACTCGATCCAGATCGTTGACGATGGGCTCCTGCCCTTCGCGTGCGTAATGCGCCAGCGTCGCTGGCGAGATGGGTGCGCTGTTGATCAGCGCATAGTCGAAGAGCTGGCTTCCGGTGCTGCCCGAGTGATCGAAAATCTTCTCGATGTGCTGCGATGCCGTCAGCCCCAGGGATTCATTTGCCTGGGTCATCAGATTGCAGATGAAAACGCGGGTTGCGCGCGAGGCTGCAATCGCCTCCGGTATGTCGCGAACCAGCAGGTTGGTGATGAGGGAAGTATAAAGCGAACCGGGCCCAAGGGTGATGAGGTCGGCGTTTGCGATGGCCTCGAGGGTTTCAGGCAGGGGATGGACCTCGGCGGGATCCAGCATCAACTCCACGATGTTTTTTCTGCTCTGGGTGATATTGGTTTCACCCCTTACGAGGGAACCGTCATCCATCCGGGCAGCGAGGGTTACATTCTCTGTCGTGGCAGGAAAGATGCGGCCCCGTATGGCCAGAATCTGCGACGAAGTTTGAATGGCCTGCGCGAAGTCCCCGGTTACGTGGCAGAGCGCGGCCAGGAAGAGATTCCCGAAGCTGTGCCCGTCCAACTCCCCCTGGTTGAAGCGATATTTGAACAGCCGTGCCAGGAGGTACTCGTCCTCCGATAGGGCCACCATGCAGTTACGGATATCGCCGGGAGGAAGAATGTTGAGGTCTTCTCTGAGCCGTCCGGAGGATCCGCCATCATCGGTTACCGTCACGACCGCGGTCAGCTCTCCGATCAGATGCGAAGCAGCTCCGCGAGGACCCCTTACGGTCGCCTCGACGCGCGAGCGCCTGCGCCTGTCCTGAACCGGGACATACTGTTTGAGCCCGCGTAAAAGCGTCGAGAGGCCCGTTCCGCCGCCTATGGCAACGACACGAAGTGGCCGTTCGACGGGTCCAGTTGGATTCAGCAAGCTCACGAACACCTCTTCTTCAACGCGGGGCTGCTTCCATGGTAACTGGAGCAGGCAACAGCGTATGACCAAGGTGTTTGCGAATCAGAGTCTGCTAGACCTCGGGATAGAGCAACTCCGTGAAGCGGGGGTCGTCCGCCATATCCTGAAAATCGGAGTCTGAGCGTGCCTGGATCCGGTTACGAGGATTGCGCCGGATGGCTTCGGTGAGGTGCTCGAGACACGTATGCGAATCTCCCGTCATCGACGCGAGCACGGCTAGCCCATAGAACGCGTAATCGGCATCCGCTTTGTGCTTCAGGATCTCCTGAAACTGTTCTCGCGCGTCTTCATAGTGTCCGTCGTTCAGCAGGGAGACGGCGTAGTCGTAGTGCTCCTCGTGGCTGGCAAAGGACGCCTTCGCCCGGGAAAGCTGGGTGGTCGATGCACTGATGTACATCCGGATGCGGTCGGACAGGTTTCCGGCTCCTGCTGCAAGGAGCTTCTCGAACGACGATCTCGCCTTTTCAAACTTGCCTTCCTGCATCAATCGGACGGCGGCCTCGTAGTCTGCGAGAATCTGGGCCTGGGCTGGATCGTCTGCCGGGGAAACCGCACCGGCGATGGTGCGGGGGGAGCGCTTGGAAGCAGTTACGGTCTTTGCTGTTTGTGCCATGGTTTTCTTCGTCTCGCCTTGGAGGCGCATTCCTCAGTCTGCGATTGTAGCGGCTGACCGAATTATATTTATTCCGGTTTTCGGATTTATACGCAGCCACGGGCCCGAGGTCAACTGCCCATCAGTGTAAGTCTGCCGGGAACTCCCGATGCGGGACAAATATGTGTTACCCCTTGCTTTTATAAACGACTGGATTCAGCTCCGGGTCGTTATACATCTTCATCTGCCGGTACAGCTTGAAGCGTCGGCGGCCTTCCGTCAAATCTCTAAAAAGAGCGTCGAGAGCCTGAGCGAGATCGCTTCTTTGTTCCTCGAGAAGGGTCAGCCGTTCGCCGTTGCGCTGGCGATGTGCATCCGTTGCGGTCTCGCGCGTGGATTCTTCACGGGTGTGAAAGATCTTGAGTGCAAGGATAGAAAGCCGGTCGATCATCATACCTGGAGTTTCGGAGTGCAAGGGAGTATCGGTATCGGATCGTAGTCCTTCTTCAAGACTTCGGAGCAGCTCTGTATCGATCTTCTCCACCAGGTCGTTACGACGTTGATTCAGTCGATCGATGGAGCGTTTTACTTCGGCGATCTCATGGTCGGTTGCTTCCGGATCTCGTGCTTTATCTTCTTCGTGCCAAAGGTCGAAGTTTGCGCGGTGTTGCGCGAGAATCACGCTTGAAAGGTCTTCAGTTTCAGATTCTATCCGACCGCGCGGCTCGTGCCACGCTTGCGTGGTCTCGTCGTGCATGCGGGTGATGGAGAAGGCGTCAGGCATCGGAAGATCAGGAAGCTCCACGGAAGACTTTACCAGTTTGCGGTCGCTGCCTCTTGCGAGGAACGGTCTGAAGCAGCAGACTAGTGTCAGAACATGACCACAACCTTGACGAACGAAAAGCAGAGTTCCGTCCGCCGGGTGCTGATCTATCGGCTTGGCAGTTTGGGCGATACCCTGGTGGCGCTTCCTGCGCTCCATCTGGTGGCACGGGCGTTTCCCAAGGCCGAAAGACGCATGTTGACGAATGTCCCTGTGAACGTGAAAGCTCCGCCAGCCGCGGCGATTCTGGAGCACGCGGGGCTGGTGGATGGCTACTTTCGATACACGGTGGGAACCCGCAGCTTAGGCGATCTCGCACGTCTATGGTGGACCCTTTTTCGCTGGCGGCCCGACGTTCTTGTCTACCTCGGTTCGGCTCGTGGTGTGGACTCCGCGCGACGCGACGAGAATTTTTTCCGGTTCTGCGGTATTCGCCACGCGATCGGCATTCCGGTGACGGAAGCGATGCAACGGAATCATTGGGACGACGCCACACAGACCTTCGAGCCTGAAGCAGCTCGCCTTGTGCGCAACATCGCACAGTTGGGCGATGGCCATTTAGGCGACCCTGAGAGCTGGGATCTTCATCTCACGAAGGAAGAGCTTGCCCGTGCCGACGGCGCTCTTGGATCTCTCGTCAGCAAGCCCCTGATTGCAGTCAGCGTCGGGACCAAGGTGCAGTCCAAGGACTGGGGTCGTGAAAACTGGCGAGCTCTCCTTGGACGGCTCGCCACGATCTATCCCGACCACGCTCTTGCACTGAGCGGCGCTGCCGAAGAGAGCGACACCAGCGAGTTTGCCGCGGAAGGGTGGCGTCAGGCGGGAGGGGGCGAAGTCGTAAATCTCTGCGGCCGGCTGAAGCCGAGAGAGAGCGCTGCCGCCTTCCGCAGGGCGCGAATCTTTATCGGTCACGACAGCGGGCCCATGCATCTCGCGGCTGCTGTGCAGACCCCCTGTGTCGCAATCTTTGCGGCTCGAAACAAGCCTCGTGTCTGGTTTCCCTACGGTCGGCGCCATAGGGTGGTCTATCACCAGACCGAATGCTGGGGATGCGGTCTTGAGACATGCATCGTCGAAAAAAAACGATGCCTCACATCCATCCGCGTGGATGAAGTGGTTGAACAGATTCGTGCGTTGCTGGATTGACGCGATGCGGCTGACCCAATCGTTGTATTCACACGATTCTCGCGCAGAGATGCGATGATGGAAGAGAAGGAGCTGACACTTACTGTATGTTGCCGGAACTTCATTCCATTCTGAACCTACTCGAAGGCGGATTCTCTAAGCTCAAGGTCCTTGTGGTGGGGGACATCATGCTTGACCGCTACATTCACGGCGAAGTCGACCGCATCTCTCCCGAGGCACCCGTGCCTGTCCTGCGCCATGCGCAGCGCTATGAGCGAGCCGGAGGAGCAGCGAACGTTGCGGTAAACCTGGCGGGGCTCGGCTGCCAGGCGATTCTCTCCGGATTCTGGGGCTCCGACACCGAACAGAGCGAGTTGCAGGCTATACTCGATCGCGCTGGTGTCGATGCGGTGGGGGTTGTGACCAGCTCTTTGCCGACGATCTCAAAGACCAGGATCGTTGGCAGAATGCAGCAGCTCCTGCGGCTGGATATAGAGAGTCGTGATGCTCCACCCGCGATTGAGATGGAACGTCTTATCGACCGCGCAACCTCGCTCGTGGACAAGGTTCACGCTGTCGTGCTCTCGGACTACGCGAAAGGGGCTTTATCGCGTGAGCTTTGCGCATCCGTGATTCGCGCCGCGCGAGCGAAGGGAATCCCGGTTCTCGCAGACCCCAAGACTCCTGACCTCAGCAAATATTCCGGCGCCACATCCGTGTGCCCGAACCTGGGGGAACTCTCGCTCGCCACTGGAATCTCATCGCATCAGATCGATGCGCTGCTGGACGCAGGGCAAGACCAGGTTGCCAGGCATGGACTTCAGTTTCTGACCGTCACCATGAGTGAGAAGGGAATTGGAGTGCTATGGCCGGAGCGCCGATATCACTCCCCGGCGAGAGCGCGTGAGGTCTTCGATGTCTCTGGTGCGGGCGATACCGTGATCGCGACGATCGCCGCCAGTCTGGCGGGCGGACTCCAGGTCGAAACGGCGATCGATCTCGCGAATCTCGCGGCGGGAATTGTCGTCGGCAAGATGGGGACGGTCCCGATTGCACAGCACGAGCTGATTGCCGCACTCACTCCAAGTACCGGCCTCACCGCAAGCGACAAGATTCTCGATCGCGATCGCGTTGTCAAGCGAGTGGCTGAGTGGCGTGCCTCGGGCGAGACCATTGTCTTCACCAACGGCTGTTTCGATCTGCTCCACGTCGGGCATATCACACTGCTTGAGGATTGCAGGCGTTTCGGGACCAAGCTGGTGCTTGGGCTCAACGCGGATGCCTCCGTATGCCGCCTCAAGGGGCCAACACGTCCTATTGTCGGCGAGCGAGAGAGAGCGAGAGTGATGGCCGCTCTCGCATCCGTGGATGCTGTCGTCCTCTTCGAAGAAGACACACCTCGGGAACTCATTCGAGCGCTGCAGCCCAATGTGCTCGTCAAAGGTGGCGACTACACGATTGAGACCGTGGTCGGTCATGAAGACGTTCTCGCCTTCGGAGGGCGTGTGGAAATCGTGCCTACCGTCGCAGGATTTTCGACCACGAACATCGTCAGAAAATTAATCGCCACACAGGAGAGAGAAAATTGATCATCGTTACCGGCGGAGTCGGATTTATCGGAAGCAATCTTGTCCACGAGCTCAATCGGGCGGGCCACAAGGACATCCTTGTGGTCGACAATTTGGCTCCGGCCCCCAATCTGAGCGGCCCGAAGTTCCTCAATCTTGAGGGAGCGGAGTTCGCCGACTACATGGACAAGCGAGAGTTTCGCGAAGCCGTGAAATCCGGCGCGATCGATGGTTCGAAAGTTCGTGCCATTCTCCATCAGGGAGCCTGCTCGAACACGCTTGAAGATGACGGCCGATACATGATGGACAACAACTTCACCCACTCGAAGGAACTCCTTCACTTCGCGCTCGAGCACAAGATTCCGTTCGTCTACGCTTCGACTGCGGCGGTCTACGGTGCGAGCACAAGCTTCACTGAGATTCCTGTGAATGAGCGTCCTCTCAATGTGTATGGCTACTCCAAGCTGGTCTTTGATAACTACGTCCGCCGTCTTATTCCGGAGATCAAAAGCACCGTGGTCGGCCTGCGTTATTTCAACGTCTATGGCCAGCGTGAGCAGCACAAGGGACGCATGGCCAGCGTGATGCATCACTTTACGAAGCAGCTGAAAGATACAGGCACGATTCGGATGTTCGAGGGCTCCGGCGGATATGCCAACGGAGAACAGCGGCGCGATTTTGTCTTTGTCGGCGATCTTGCCCGCATCAACATGTTCTTCTCCGGTCTTTTGCCCGGCCAAAGTGGCCCACGAGATGTGAGGGCGATCGTCAATGCCGGTACCGGTCAGGCTCGGACGTTCAAGGCTGTCGCCGAGGCTCTCATGCGAGTGCATGGTCCGGGCAAGATCGAATACATTCCGTTCCCAGGCGATCTGAAGAACCGCTATCAGCACTTCACCGAGGCTGACGTCCGGGGTCTTCGGGCAGCCGGATACGAAGATTCCTTCACCACGCTTGAGCAGGGAGTCGAACAGACATTTCCGGCTTCGCAGGCATGAAGCGAAGCCAAAGGAGATGATTTTTGAAGGAGGAGATGGTGAGAGCGCTGGGGCTCGAACCCAGGACCAACGCCTTAAAAGGGCGATGCTCTACCAACTGAGCTACGCTCTCAGACCACATCTCCAAGTTAGCACATCCCGCAGTGCAAATGGTGATGCGCTGCTGCTTGCCACGTCGAAGATTACTTAACTCTTCGACGTGGAATTTCAAATAACAGCTTTCCTACTGAGATCTTCCATCCTCTATCGTTTGGCCGGAGGCAGTGGCGACGAAGTGCTCGCAAAGGTTTTTCCTGCATCGTCCGCCGGAAGACGGCAGACTTTCACCGCGGCGTTCGCGTAATCGCATCGGAATGCTGTGACGGCTTTTCGTGAAAGCACAATCCAACTTACTCCCGCAGGTTTCAGGGAAGCGATTCGATCGCTGTCGGTGCGTTCGCTCAGCCGCGACTGGCGGACCTGACCTGCCTTCCAGGCGTCTGCGAGAGATGGTGTAATCGCGGCTTCACCACCATCCTTGGAATAATCTGGCAACGCGCTGCGTTCGGCGATTGCGCGGAAAGACTGGGCATCTTCACCTGGCTGTGTGATGTAGTCGGAATCCAGTGCAAAGAGGGCTCCTCTCGGAGTGTTGCTTCTGATCCATTCGAACGCCTGGACCCATTCGTTGTTCTGTCGCTCGATGGGTAACTCGATATGAGCGGAGGACGGAAAGGTTTCGCGTTCGGCGGTGAACATGATCGCCGCCAAAGCCGTGAAGGTTACAGTTCGCAGAAGCTTTTTATCTCCAAGCCACGTTGTAAGCTGTGCACCGACGAAGAGAATCATCACGATGTAGATGATCTGAAAGACTCGCAGCGGTTGCAACCGCGCTACGAGCAGATTCGTTGCATCGGGTCGCGCAAAGATAAGGGCCACCAATCCAGCGGCCGTCCCCGCAACAATGCACATGCGCGCCAGTGCAATCTGGGCAGGACCTTTGCTCTTTCTTTGAAGCCCAAGCGCTGTGTACCCCAGAATGACCAGCGGTCCGGCGAGACCGATCCACTCATACCAGTGCCATTCTTCCAAAAACCAGTAATAGCGGGACATGGCCACCTGCCTGTAACTCTCGCTCTCTGGTTGGCCGACCATTCGCAGAATCAGTGCGACCGCGATGGCTGAGGCGCAGATCGCCGCCATTCCGATGAGCCACGTTCTCCGCCGGCGTGTCACTGCTACGCCCAATGCGAGCACGCAACCAAAGCCGTATGCGGCCATCAGTGGATGCATGAGAGCGGCGATAGCCAAGGCGATGCCAAGTTTAGCCATAGCCCCTCGATCCAACTCGCCGTACCTATGCCATTGCGTAAGAAAGTCGAATGCATAGACCAGGGCCAGCATGGTGCACGGCGTTGAAATGCTTCGCGCCGTGACGTAGGGGTCCATCAACATCAGCGAAGTTCCGGCGATCGGCATGGTCAGCCAGGTTGCGAGCAGTGCCACGGCTCCCACGCATCTCCTTCCCTGAAAGCAGCGCTTCGCGATAAGCCATCCTGCCCACAAGGTCATCCAGATCGTTCCGAGATAGAGCCACAGCAGAATGGTTTCGAGCTTTGCGCCCGATATCCGTACTGCCAGAGCGAGTACAGGAGCGAAGATTGAAAAACGGAGGTGGCCCAGGACGAATCCCGATTCAAGCGGATACATCCCAGGTTCAAGCACTCGTTTGATGCCCGCCAGGTAGAGTCCTCCGTCTTCAGCGAACGGATGATAGCCATGGATGAGGAATGCAACGACTGTTAGAGCCGTCACCAGGTGAATCGCAGATCGATTCTCCTGCTCATTCCGCCAGCGTACCTCCTCCGCATCACGGGACGTAATGCGAGCATTTTTGAGAAGCGAAACTACCGAGGTTGCCAAGTATCGGATACTCCAGGTTTGATCTTCTACGGCGTGGTCCGGCTGCGGAACTCTACCGCGTCCAGGGAATTTAGGATCTCGCCGTTGCGCCCCCAAGTGAGAACGCGCTGCTGGTTAAGACGTATTCCTTGCGATTCTGGCTACTCGATCGGTAGAGAATAGTGACGTTACAATAAGAAAGTTTCATTTCATCCCTTATCGCAAGGCAGACGACCCGCTTATTTTGCAAACCTCGATGACTCAGACGCGCTCTCGCAATCTCGTCAAAACGGTTCCCGGCCTTCTTGTCAGCGCTTTCTTTCTTTGGTATACGTTCCGCGGAATTCATCCGTCTGAGTTTCGTGCTTTAAGCCTGGTTCACCCGGTCTGGATGCTCGGCGTCCTCGGCTTCACCGTGGCTGGGTACACATTACGTTGCGTACGGTGGACCCGCATGTTGCGCTCTACCGGCGCCCACTTTGGTCCATGTGCGCGGGTTTTGATGACGTCGCTTGCTGCCAATAACATTATGCCTCTGCGGATTGGCGACATCATGCGTATCTTCACGTACGCGTCGGATCTGGGCGCAGCGCCCTCGGTCATTTTCAGTACGGTAATCCTCGAAAAGCTGCTTGATGTCTTCGTCGTAGGACTGATCTTTGTTCGCACGGCGGGAGCCGATCTTCCCCTGAAGATTCGACGCGGGGCGGATGCTGCCCTCATCGTCTCCTCGGTTGGACTTTTGATCCTTATGTTTGGAGCTGGAAAGCTGGAGATACCGGCTCGCAAGCTCTTCTCGGCGCTTCCCCGTAACAGGTTTATTCAAAAGGCCGAGCACTGGCTCCTGCTGGCCATCAGCACGCTTCGGCAGATGGGCGTTGCGGGGAATATTGTTCTCCTTGTTCAAAGCGCTGCAATATGGTTTTGCGAGGGGATGATCTTCGTCTCCGCGATTCACCTCGTTGGGCTCGCGGTTGATGCTCTGGGACCATGGGAGGCGGTCTCGTTCGCGAATCTGTCTTACATGTTGCCCAGTTCGCCCGGCGCAATCGGACCGTTTGAATGGGCAGTGAAGACCTCGCTGGTCAGCCATGGATCTACGCAGGCTCTTTCCGCTGTCTTTGGCCTGGCGATTCATGCCTGGATGCTTATCTCCGTAACAGGAGCGGGTGGATTGATCTTCCTCATCCACCGGATCCGGATTCACAACCATACACCGCTGCTCGAAGAGATCGAGACGCTGCCCACAGAACTTCCATAGCGGAAAACCCCGGCGCCAGAACTTTGTAGCGAAGGGCACTGGTTTTTTTATTTTTTGTAACGACGGAATACAAGGTCGACGGTCGGTGTTCTCCCCCGACCGTCGCGTAAACTGAAGCAAAGTCAAATAAGCGGTGACCCCGAAGCATGTATCGCACAGTTCAACAATCCCTTCTGGCCCGAATCCAGGCCATTCTCGCTGAGAAGTATGAGATCACTCTTGCCAACCTTGCCGTCGAGCAGCCTCCTTCGATTGCACTCGGCGAACTGGCTTTGCCTGTAGCCTTCGAGCTCGCCAAACGTCTTCGCAAGGCGCCGCGGGCGATTGCCACAGAGTTGGCCGCGGAACTCTCCGCTGCGTTGCCGGAAGGGGTTGGCTCCATTGAGGTCGCTGGAGCGGGGTATCTGAATGTCCGGCTGAAGCGTTCCGCGGTCGCTCAAGAGATTGCCCGGGACCGGCACGCCGATATCGGAGGTGCTGGATTTCGTCTTGTAGAGCACACCAGCATCAATCCGAACAAGGCCGCGCATATCGGTCATCTTCGCAACGCTATTCTCGGCGACACGTTTCAGCGGCTGCTTCGCTCCGACGACTACAAGAGCGGATACGAGGTTGGCGTTCAAAACTACATCGATAACACCGGAGTTCAGGTCGCGGATGTCGTCGTCGGTCTTGTCCACCGGGAAGGTCTGAACCTTGCAGGTGTGCGGAAACTCCTCGTCGATCTTTCTGCGAGGGGAGAGCGTATCGACTTCTACTGCTGGGACCTCTATGCCCGGGTCTCCCAGTGGTATACGGCGGATGCGGACGAAGCGGCCGCGCGGAAGCAGCTTCGTCTGGAGACGCTGCATGCCATCGAGCATGGAGGCAACGAGACTGCAGAGATTGCCGACCTGATCGCGACCGCCGTTCTCCGACGCCACCTTGAGACCATGGAACGGCTCTCGATCGAATATGACTTTCTGCCGAGAGAGAGTGAGATCCTTCATCTCCATTTCTGGGACGCTGCGCGCCAGCTTATGGTCGAGAAGGGCGTTCTCTACTTCGAAACCGCAGGGAAGAACAAGGGATGCTGGGTCATGCGGCGCGCGCCGGTGAGCGGCTCCGCGGAAGCATCTTCGGAGCAGGGAAGCGATGGCCCCGACGAAGACGCGAAGGTGATCGTGCGATCGAATGGCACTGTTACCTATGTCGGCAAGGACATTGCCTATCACCTCTGGAAGTTCGGTCTTCTGCCAGGCAAGGACTTTGGCTACAGAAAGTTTCACGAGTATGCATCGCATACCTGCTGGATCTCGACCGAGGCGGAAAGCGAGCCTGGACATCCCGTTTTCGGGCGCGCCGAAGCCATCTACAACGTCATCGATTCGCGCCAGAACGATCCGCAGACGCAGGTGGTGCAGGCGTTGCGCGGCATGGGCTTCACCGACGAGGCTGACCGCTACACGCACTTCTCCTACGAGATGGTGGCGCTGACTCCGCGCTGCGCGCTCGATCTTGGTTATACCGTCAGCGAAGAGGACCAGAAGAGAGCTTACATCGAGGTCAGCGGACGCAAGGGCTTCGGTGTGAAAGCGGACGATCTGCTGGATCAGCTTATCGCCGCGGCGCGGACCGAGGTCGATGCTCGTCATCCCGATCTGGGGGACTCGGATCGCGATACGATCGCTCGCCAGATCGGCGTGGGCGCGCTGCGATACTTCATGCTGCGCTACACAAGGAATACGGTGATTGCGTTCGACTTCAAGGATGCGCTCAGCTTCGAGGGCGAGACGGGACCTTACATCCAGTACGCCATCGTCCGGGCCGCGAATATCTTTCGCAAGGCGAATACTACGGAGGAGGCTTCGCTTGCAGCGTTCGCAACGCTCGACCTGAAGGGACTGCTGGACAGCGAAGAGGGAACTACGGTGTGGGAGACATGGCTGCTGGCCGCGAAGCTCACGCTGATGATCGAGCAGTGTATCTCCACCTCAGAGCCCGCTTATCTTGCCCGATATGCCTTTCAACTGGCACAGCAGTTCAACAACTTCTATCACCGGCATCACATTCTCAACGAGACGGACCCGACGAAGCGTGGCCTGTACCTGGCGACCGCCGCGGTCGCGCAGCGGGAGATGGTTCGCGCACTCGGGTATCTTGGCATCGAAGCGCCGGAACGGATGTGAGGCACCCTCCCATCTGTTTTGATAAATCTTTTATTTTGAGCGGTTTGATCGAAAATCGTCTCGCAAAATATTCAAAACAAAAGGCTTAACCCCTAAAATATTCAATAATAACGGCTTAGAGGAGAATCCGAGGTTGTTCACGGATTCTCTTCCTCGCTTTTAATTGTAGCGATTCGAAGGAAACTAATCGGCATTTGGATTTGGTTTACTTTCTGTGTTTTAGAGGGGTTCAGGGGTTGACAGGATTTTGCGATGGGAGGTTCTGCCGGAATGATCCTGCAAAAATACTGGGATTCTTCGCTTCGCTCAGAATGACGGGGTGAGGGGCAACTTGCCAATGACGGAGTGAGGAGGCCGCTTGCCGATGACGGTGGGAAGGCGGTTGCGTGGTTTAGCAGGCCCGGTGAGGGGTGCTCTGTTTTATCGGGTTGGACTGTTGAGATAGGTTGGGCAAAGAAAAAGGCCCGGACTCTCGCGAGAGAGTCCGGGCCAATTATTTAAGGGTTAGAAGTGGTACTTGACGGAGAGCTGCATCGTCCGCGGGTTGGACCGGACAGGCGTACCCTGGTTGAAGATATTGCCGAACTGGGTGTTGGTGATGTTGTTCTGAGGATTGCCGAGAAACGCGCTGTTGAACAGGTTGTCGGCGTCGGCGCGGAAGTTGATCTGCTGTTCGTGCCAGACGGTGAAGTCCTTGGTGACCGAGGCTCCATAGGTCTGGTAGCTGGGGGCACGCTCAGAGCCGGGGCGGGAGGTACCGAAGGTACCGGACGCCGGTTGACCGTATGCGCAGACACCGTTGTCGACGCCCGCCGTAAGGCAGGGAATTGCGGATGGATCGGTTCCGAACCAGTTGTTGATGGAACGATTGGCTACCTTCAGCGGTCGATACTTGTTTGGACGCTGGGCTCCACTACCCACTTGAGAGTTGTTGTTTGCAGCGAGGGTGACAGGGAAGCCAGAGTAGGCGATGCCGGTCATGCCGACCTTCCATCCGCCCACGGCCAAATTTAGAACGCGCGGCATGTTCGCGCCGTACTTGCGTCCGCGACCGAGGGGAAGGTCATAGACGAGGGTGAAGTTGAGAGCGTTGCGAACGTCCTGCCCGGTGGGGCCGTACTCGGCTTGCATGTTGTAGACGTTCTGGGCGTAAGCACTGGGGTTGTTGATGCCGGGTGCGCCGTAGAAGCCGATGCTGTTGGTCATGGCACGGCTATAGGTGTAGTTTGCGATGTACGTCAGACCGTGGGCCAGGCGCTGACGGAAGCTCGCCTGGAGGGCGTTGTAGTTCATCATGGCGTTGGAGTCGGTGAAGCGGATGTTGCCGGTGTAGCCTACGCCCGGGGTGTCCTGGAAGGGAGATTTGGGGCATCCTGCGGGTTGTGGCGACCCGGTGAGCGGGAACGACCCGCATGGAGCTGCAAGCTGATTCCGCCGGTTGGCAGTGATGAGGTGTTGTCCGGACTCGCCCAGATAGCCGATCTGGAAGGAGGCCGTATTGCTGACCTGGTACTCGAGGGTCAAGCTGTACTCGCCGATGAAGGCGGGCTTGATCTTCTTGTTCCAGACGTTATAGACGACGCCGGTTGCTGCACCCGTGCCGCTTGCAGCACCGAATCCGCTCTGCACGGTGAAGAACTGTCCGGGGATTCCCCCAGGCGCGTTGGACTGAAGACCGCTGGCCTGATAGGAGCCCTGGAAGGGAAGGTTGGTGGTCATGCGGAGGTTAGCACCGGTTCCTTCCATGAAGTTCTGAATGCCGTATCCGCCGCGCACCACCAGACGGGGAGCCGCCTGCCAGGAGAAGCCGATACGTGGCATCACGCTGCCGTAGTAGGGATCGACGAGGGCACGGTTGTAACCAGCGGCCCGCGCCTGCGGCGAACCGGCAAGCAGGATGACCGATGGGTTGGCCGGATCGATCGTTGACATTTTATTGTTCACCTCATAGATCGGCTGAACGAATTCGTAGCGGAAACCGATGTTGAGGGTGAGGGTTGGTGTGACCTTCCAGTCGTCCTGCGCGAAGTAGGCACTTCGCCAGGAGCGCATACCGACCGGTCCGGAGACGCCGCCCTTGCTGACGAAGCCGGCGCGGTTCAGGACGAAGTCAGCTCCGGTGTATCCCCCGCTAGCTCCATTCGCGGTTCCGGCGCCGAGGTAGTAGAAGCCTCCGAGAGAGCCATCGTTGCCGGGGTAGAAGTTGTTTTGCTGCTGGCGTAGATACTGGACACCGAACTTGAAGGTGTGCCGGCTCTTGGACCAGGTGAGATTGTCTCCGTAGAGGAAGGTGTTGAGGGTGTAGTTGGTTCCGGTATTGGCGTTGCCGAGAGAGGGGGCTGTTCCGATGCTGAAGTCAGTCGATCCGTTGGCAGCCTGGATGCCCTGGGGGCTGGCCGAGTTCTGCATTGCAAGAGCAGAGAAGCCAGCAAACGCTTGACTGCCAGGGATGCCGAGGAGGCTGTTGCCGTTCAAGCCAAAGGCACCGCTGGGGTCGAGCAGGACGGCACCGTTGTTCTGAATGCGGGTATAGCCAGCACGGAACTCATTGATGACCGAGGAGCTGAACTGGTGAACCTCGTTGAACGCCCCGCCTCGGAAGGGAAAGGTGGGGGCGCTGTTGAAGCTGGTAGGCAAGGCGCTCAGAGTGGTCTGTCCGCTGTTCATCTGGGAGTAGCGGAAGAGCATGATGACCGAGGAGCTGAACTGGTGAACCTCGTTGAACGCCCCGCCTCGGAAGGGAAAGGTGGGGGCGCTGTTGAAGCTGGTAGGCAAGGCGCTCAGAGTGGTCTGTCCGCTGTTCATCTGGGAGTAGCGGAAGAGCATGTTGTCCTTCTCGCCCGCCTTCCAATCGATCTTCACATCGAACTGGTCGCCATAGTTACGCAGCTTCTGGAGACCACGGTAGTTGTTCTGGGTTGGCGAACCGGCCGTTGGCGTGGCGTTCGGAAGTGGATAGAGCTCCGGATGGGCAAAGAGGTACTGTGCAGCGGGGTTGGTGACCTGAATCTGGTTGTTGGCGTAGGCGGGAAGACCGGCCTGGGTCGAATTGTAGAGTTGAATGGTCCTGCCCGCGCCCATGATAGCCGGGTTCAGGAGTTCGGAGAAGTCTCCCCGGCGCATGCTCGGGGTAAAGACGCTTGCCGATTGGGTGCCACCGAGATGGTAACGACCACCCTGATAGGCGACGAAAAAGAACAGCTTGTCCTTGATAACAGGCCCGCCAAAGGTGCCGCCGAAGAGGTTGCGGGTGTAGGAGTTTTTTGCGACGCCGTTGCGATTGTTCAACCAGCTGTTGGCATCGAGGTTGTAGTTGTTCAGAAAGTAGAAGGCGCTTCCGTGCCAGTTGTTGGTTCCGCTCTTGGTCTGGTAGAGGATGTCGCCACCGTTGACGTTCCCATACTCGGCGTTGGCGTTGGCGGAGATGACCTGAACCTGGGCGATGGCATCGACGTTAGGGACGTAACCCTGGGTGTCATCAAGGGTCTGGTTGACGTTCATACCGTCGAGGAGGTACTGGTTGGCCTGCTGACGGTTGCCATTGATAGATACGGAAGCTCCGCTGGCCTGGCCGCTCATATTATTGCCGCTAAGCGGTCCAGAGACGGCCGCGTTGCTAACGAAGCTGTTGGGCTGCGTGCTGACCGAGCCGGGAAGGAACATGGTGATGGCGGTCAGGTTCCGACCGACCAACGGAATGTTCTCGATGGCGCGGGTGTCGAGCGTGGTGGCAAGGGTGGGATTCTCGGTGTTCAGTAGAGGGGTTACCTCAGCTTCTACAGAGACCTTCTGTTGCTGGTTTTCCAGTCCAAGCTTGGCGTCGATCTTCGCGTTCTGGCCTGTCTCAAGCGCGAATGGGCCGTAGGTCGTTGTGGCGAAACCCTGCGCGGTGATCGTTACTTTATAAGTTCCGATCTGCAGGAAGCGGATGTTGTAGATACCGTCGTTGTTGGTTGTCGTCTCCGTGGCGACGCCGGTTTCAGTATTGGTTGCGGCGACCCTGGCGTTCGGGATTACGGCTCCTGAAGGGTCGGTGACTGTGCCGTTCACGCTTCCGGTGATGGTCTGCGCTCTGGATACAGCGCAACATACCACCAGGAGAATGACGGACAGGATACTTAGAGTGATGGGTCTTCGTTGCATCGGTGTCTCCTCGAAAATTCGTGCTCAGTAAGGTATTTGCTCTACGGCTGCACGGTGGGGCAAAGCATCGGCGGTTGCATCTTTCCATGACCTGTCTTCCCGGGGAGAGGTCCCATTCGGGACTTCCGCGAGACGCTCATGAGAGCGGGCCAAAGGAAGCATGAACTCGGCAGAACCGAACTTCGCTGTATCCCAACGTTTTGTTTTGTGTCTTTGACCGTAGATGGGAATGAGTTACGCTGGCGCGGCTTTCGCTGACGCTTCCAGCGGTGTTGCTTTTCCTGTGGAGGTTCCTCCTTAGGGGGATGGGGCTGCTTTTAGCCGACGGCATCGGATGATGCCGTCCGTGGATAAATTCGAAGCCAAATTGTGAGCTTTGTTGCGATGGTCTGTCCATCGAAAACGCAAGGCCGGCGCTAATCGCATTGGCGCCCGTCGGAAGGGGTTTTGGAGATGTACGTGCGCTTAGGCAGGACCGGCCGGGATGACGGTCTTCTCCGCCGGACAGGGGAAGGCCTGTTGCGGCAGCCTGCCGGAATGTCGTCTGGGACGCTCGCTCTGGCAGGTCGTGTAGTTGTCTGTACAACGGTGCCTTCAAACGTGGTACCAAAGAAGCCTCCGTGTCGAAGAGTCTTGAATCTAAGGCAAAACCAGGTTCTTCAAATCGAAACCGCTGTATCGACCGGCGCTGTCAGGCGCGGACCGACATGGAATGGTGAAAAATGTTGTTCGGGTCGTACTTGCGCTTGACCCCCTGGAGGAACGGATAGAGTCCCTGGTCTCCGTAATAGAGCTGAGGCCAGAAGGGATACGAGAGCATATCGGCATCCGGGTAGTTGATGTAGCAGCCTTCGTATTGCTGATTGTGGTAGGGGGTTCCCTTGTGGGGCTGGTCAACGTCCGGACCGGAGTAGAGGTCGGTATAGAAGTCGCGCATCCACTGCAGCCGTCCGGCATCGTCAGCCGGATTCCGCCAATAGGTCTGGAACTGCAGCTTCATGACGGAGGCGCGTTGCGGGATGGAGGTTTCGCCGGCGAGCTCGGGACGGTTGACGGCACCACCATAGGAGTCGACGGCAAGAATGCCGCTGAGCTCGACGCCGGGGATCTCGCGATTGAGGTGCTTATAGATGGTGCGGGCCTCGGCCGAGGTAAAGGTGCGCTTCATGTAGCTGGATTTGTACTTCGCGCGAGTATTTCCGCCTACATCTCCATGCACGGTGGCGTCGTACCAGGAGATGCGATTCATGTTGTGCGGTCCGGAGCAGGGCAGCGGAGTTCCGTCGGGCCTGGTGAGGATGCGAGCGTTCCCCGCGTTGGCGCTGTGACGGGAATCCATCGTCTGGGGCTCGGCGGCGACAGGCTTGCAGGGCTGAAAGAGATCGATGAACTCGTTGAGGACGGTGAGGTCGTCGCAGGTTCCGTCGGGATTGCAGAACTGGACGGAGATTCCGATGCGGCCCGAATTGCGATGGGAGAGTCCGAGGGCGGTGAACATGCCCCAGGTGTCGGGATCTTTCCCCCGAGTCTCGTAATAGTGGCCATAGGTCGTGAGGATGGCCTCGAAGCGTTCGGGGGTCATGTCTTCCCAGGGGAAGGACATGCCGACGTTTACGACCTCTTTGGGGGCCTGAGGCAGCTTATCGAAGTAGTAGGCCGTGATGACGCCGAAGTTGTTGCCACCGGCTCCGCGACAGGCGCGAAAGAGGTCGGGATCTTTCTTCTTGTCCACGCGGCGAGGCACTACGGTTCCGGAGGCATCGACGGTGAGGATATCGACGGCGGAGAGCCAGTCGACGGTGAGTCCATGCAGACGGCTGAGCACGCCATAGCCGCCGCCGGAGATGTGGCCGCCCGCTCCGACTCCGTAACAGGATCCTCCGGGCAGCGTCACGCCGGATTCCTTATAGAGTCGCGTGTAGGCGTCGCCGAGCCGGGTTCCCGGGCCGATCTTGTAGGTGTGTCCGCTGCCGGTGGCGTCCATGCCGTTGACCAGGCTGACATCGAGCAGCACCCCGCCGGGATTGTTGCAGACGAAATCTTCGTAACAGTGACCGCCTGAACGAATGGTGGGGCGAAGGCCGGCACGAACGGTTTTCTGCAGGGCTTCGGCTACGTCGTCAGGGTTTTCGCAGATCTCGATACGGCCTACAGAATCCGCCTCAGAGGCTGGCCAGCGAAGATTGTGGCTCTTCCTGAGGGTTGGAAAACGCGGATCCTGTCGTGAAACATTGGTCGACATGCTACTCCTTGCTTGGGTTGCCGATTACG
Organism: Edaphobacter modestus; assembly: GCF_004217555.1. Lineage (GTDB taxonomy): Bacteria > Acidobacteriota > Terriglobia > Terriglobales > Acidobacteriaceae > Edaphobacter > Edaphobacter modestus. The sequence goes on along the minus strand of NZ_SHKW01000001.1, from coordinate 1,160,716 downwards.
CAGTGATGCCCGGCAGAGACCGAGGCCTTTGTTTCTGAAAAATGAGAATCGAATGAGGTTCCAGAGTGATCGCAGACAAGAGAAGCAATTTTTCTAACTGGTTGTGTTTTCCTGAGTGGCTTGATTTCATTACAGTACTGTGAAGATGTCAATCGGTCATATGTCCTATGGGTGGTTAGGCGTATCGGGGAATGGATCGGTCCGACCTCTTTTTTAGAGTGTTCCGTGTGCAGTTTCGAAGGTTCTCACGATTCAGGATTCAGATCGGCCCGACGATTGCTGCGGGATTGTTTAGAGATCTTTACGACAACGTAGAGCGGCAGGCCCGCCACGGCGATCAGCAGAGCGAATGTCAGCGCCGACATGCCTGCGACGGTTTCGGTGCGAGAGGCGTAGAGAGCATAAACTGTCAGCGCAGCCGGGCTGAGACCGAGAAGGACGGGAACCCAGTCCGGGCCCGGAATCCGGAACGGACGGGGCAGGTGAGGCTCATTTCGCCGCAGCAGGACCAAGGCTACGAACTCCAGAATCATGGACAAACCATAAAGAACCAGGTCGATGGTGATGAGACGTTCGAAGGAAAAGCCGAGAGCCAATGCCCAGCAGAGACCGCACGCAATGACGGAGACCCAGGGGGAGCCGTTCCGCAGGCGCCGGGTGAAGATGGAGGGAAGGAATCCGTCCTCTGCCAGCGCATGGGGCAATCGCGTGTAGGAGAGCGTGAGATTGCTGAAGGTTCCGAAGTCATCGAGCGAGCCGGCGAGGACGACGCCAACTGCGAGTGCGGATCCGCCAAGGATATGTGCCGCATCGACCCACGCCCCGGTCGAGAATCTCTCGGCGGGGATGCCGGCCCAGGCCACGGCGACGATGGGGACGACGTAGGTCAGCATCACCATCACTGCCGCGAGGAGGATGACGCGAGGATAGTTGCGCTGAGGGTTTTCGACCTCATTGGCAATGGTTGTGGCGTTGTCCCAGCCCATGTAGTTCCACATCGCCACCAGGATGGCGGTCGAAAACGCCTTGCCCTCGGGCGCGGCGAAGGAGGCGTGACCACCGAAGGTGCCGTGTGCTCCGCGAAGGCCCATGAAGATCGCCGCCACGATGAGAATGAGGAATGGAGAGATGGCGAAGATCCAAAGCCGCACCGAGCCTTCGCCTACGGCCGCAGCGCCGCGCAGGTTCCAGATGACCGCCGCAGCCACAACGGCCAGTTCGAGAAGAATGCCTCGATGTCCGCGCGTGAGGGAGGGAGCCAGGTGCGAGAGATAGAGAACGAAGGTTGTGGGGTAGATGGCCATGTCGAAGACCGAGGCCGAAAGGGAGAGCCAGGCCTCCTGAAAGCCCCAGAATGGCCCCATCGCTCGTCGCACCCAGGCGTAGAAGCCGCCCTCCGCGGGTACGGCAGAGGCCAGCTCGCCGAGCATGAGCGCGGTGGGAAAGCTCCAGAAGAAGGGGAGGAGGCAGAGAAGCCACAGCGCGCGGCCGTATCCGCCGAAGCCAATGATGTCCTCCAGATCGTATGGCCCGCCGGACACCATGAAGTAGGTCGCGGCGAGGAGCGGAAGAAGACGAAGTTTTCGTATGCCGGCGTTTGGCTGGCCTGCCGCTGGCTTTGAGCTGGGCATAGATCGATGCAATCTATCCTAAACGCCTTCGGATCCGCGGCCTTTTTGCTGAAGCGCGAACGCGAGATGCAGGTCTCTCCACTTCGATCCTGTGGGGGATATTCTTCCATCATTTGCCCCTGGTTGATTTCGATGGAAGAATCGGAGGGACAACAGGCGGCCCAAGTGAGTTAGAGTTTCGCTGGAGAGATTGGTCTTTTCGTAACTGCGATTGACACACAAGGACGAGAACATGCTCAAAAAGTTGAAAGAGGCCACACTGGAAGCCAACCTGGAGCTGGTTCGTCGTGGCCTGGTGCTGTACACCTTCGGCAACGCCAGCGGAATAAGCCGCGAGGACGGGTTGGTGGTGATCAAACCAAGTGGCGTCGATTACGATGCCCTTCGACCTGAGCACATGGTGGTCACCGATCTTACGGGCAGAGTCGTCGAAGGAGCACTCAATCCTTCGAGCGATCTGAAGACGCACCTGGCACTCTACAAGGCCTTCACGAATATCGGTGCGGTTGTCCATACCCACAGCGAGCATGCAACGGCGTGGGCCCAGGCCGGCCGCGAGATTCCTGCCCTGGGTACAACGCACGCCGATTACTTCCATGGGCCGGTGCCTTGTACCCGGGAGCTGACGGACGATGAGATTAACGGCGACTACGTGCTGAATACGGGCAAGGCCATTATCGAACGGTTCGCGGGGATCGATCCTCTTGCTGTGCCGGCGGCGCTGGTCGCCGGACACGCGCCGTTTGCGTGGGGCAGGGACCCGCATGACGCGGCTCACAATGCAGTCGTATTGGAGGCGGTTGCGAAGATGGCCTTCATGACCGTATTACTGAACTCGCAGTGTGGCGTGTCGGAGGCTCTGCTGGACCGGCATTACTTCCGCAAACATGGCGCAAAGGCGACCTACGGACAAAATACTGTGATCTAAAGGCGATGGGTGGAGACGATGGCGGTTGTAGCTGGTGCAGATTTTGGAACGCTGAGCGTACGTGTGACGCTATTGGATTCAGAACGAGGTCGGCTCGGAACCGCGGTTGCGGAGTATCCGCTTCATCGGAGGCGGGAAGATCCGGACTTCGCGACCCAGTCTCACGCAGACCAGATGAACGCGCTGGTAAAAGCCACGCGAGGCGTGCTGGAGCAGACGGGCGTGCGGGGCGAAGATGTTCTGGCGCTGGCGCTGGATACGACCGGTTCCAGCGTGGTGATGGTGGACGACGCGCTGGAGCCGTTGGACGACTATTACCTGTGGTGCGATCATCGCGCCCATCGCGAGGCCCAGCAGATCACCGCGAAAGCTCATGAGAGGAAACTGGAAGCGATTGACTGGTGCGGCGGCGTCTACTCCCATGAGTGGGGTTGGGCCAAGCTGCTGCACTGGTTGCGGCATGCCGATGATGCGAAGCGCTCCCGATTCGCCACGGCGCTGGAACATTGCGATATGGTTGCCGCGACACTGACCGGTGTCCGCAGACCGGCAGAGCTGAAGCGCAGTGTCTGCGCCATGGGACACAAGTGGATGTGGAACCCGAAGTGGGGAGGCCTTCCGCCGGAGGACTTTCTGGTAGCCGTCGATCCTCTGCTGAAGGGCATACGGGAGAAGATTGGCGGAGAGTACCTGACCTCCGACCACATCTACGGCGGATTGAGCGAAGCATGGGCCGCGAAGATGGGACTGGCGGCGGGGATTCCAATTCCCGTGGGCGCCTTCGATGCTCACTGGGACGCGCTGGGCGCCGGATGCAGGGAAGGGGACGTGGTCAATGTAGTGGGCACGTCGACGTGCATCATTGCCATGGCCCACGAGAGCGAGCTTGTGCCAGGTGTGTGCGGGGTGGTGCCGGGGAGTGTGAATCCTGCATTGACTGGAATCGAGGCCGGTCTGTCGGCGGTGGGAGATATCTTCGAAAGCATCGCGCGGCGTGCCGGCAAGACGGTAAAGGATCTCGCGCAGGGGTTGGAATCGTACAAGCCGGGGCAGACCGGCTTGTTGCGGATGAGTTGGGACAATGGAGACCGTACCGTCCTGGTGAATCCCGAGCTGGGTGGTGTCACCCTGGGATGGAACCTTGTACACACGGCGCAGGATGAGCTGTTCGCGGCTATCGAAGGAACGGCATTTCACACACGGATCATTCTGGAACGCATGGCGGAACATTCCGTTCCCGTCGAGCGTGTGATAAACGGCGGAGGAATTCCGCAAAACAATGCCATGCTGAACCAGGTCTATGCCAATGTGCTGAACAAGCCGGTGCTGGTTCCGGATGGAACTCCGACGAGCCTCGGCTCTGCGATTGTCGCCTTTGTGGCTGCGGGAGTCTTTCCCACGATTGAGGCGGCGCAGAAGAAGCTGTGTCTCCCCTTCAGGACGTTTTCTCCCGATCCCGAGGGGGTGGAACGCTATGAGCCGCTGTACCGGCTCTATCGCAAACTCTATTTCGCGCTGGGTTCGCGCGACGCGAATGCGGTTGCATTGGGGGACGTGCTGCCCCTGCTTCGTGAGATTGCTCAGCAGGCGAGGGGCTGACCAATAACGTCTTTCCATCCGGGTTTATCTTTTTGATTCGGATGAGGTGATACGTTATTTATTTTCTTCAAGCTATTGATAATAAGTGTCTTGAAGGAATGGATTATCTTCCCGCTCTTCGCCGATGGTGGTATTTGGGCCGTGACCGGGAACGACCTTTACCTCGTCGGGGAGGGTGAGGAGTCGGTCGCGGATGGAGTGGATGAGCTGACGGGTATCTCCTCCGGGGAGATCGGTGCGGCCGACCGAGCCTGCGAAGAGGGTATCGCCTGCAATCAGAAGAGAGTTCTGAGGTAGATAGAGGCAGACGCTGCCCTGGGTATGGCCCGGAGTATGGAGGACCGTGCCTTCGATGCCGGTGACGGAGATGACCTGTCCGTCGCGAAGAGGACTATCGGGAGGGGCGACCTCGGGAACGGGCATGCGCAGCCACGAGGCCTGCACGTCCATCATCTTTACGAGCGGGAGATCGTTTTCGTTGTAGTAGATGGGGGCCCCGGTGAGCTGCTTGAGCTTGTGGGCGCCGGCGATGTGGTCGATGTGCGCGTGCGTGATGAGGATGGACTTTACGGTGAGGCCATGGCGCTGGAGCGTGGCTTGAATGACGGGGATATCGTCGCCGGGATCGATGACGATGGCCTCGCGTGAGGTCTCGTCGCCGAGGATGGAGCAGTTGCATTGCAGAAGGCCGACGGGGAGAATCTCGTGGATCATGCATCAAGAGTACATACGGAAAAGAGAAAACGCAGGCGCGAGGCCTGCGTTATGGGTGAGGACTGGAGTCCCGTTACTTTTTCGGCGCGCTCTGCTGCTGCTGCGTGGGAGTGTGGCCGGAGAGGACGGAGCGATCCGACGCGCGCGAGAGCAGAATCGTGAGGCCGACCGAGGTGAGCATGAAGATGATCGCCGAATAGGTCGTCATGCGGGTGAGCAGGTTGGCGGCTCCGCGAGGGCCGAAGGCGGTCTGTGAGCCCTGACCTCCGAAGGCTGCGGCGAGGTCGGCGGATTTGCCCTGTTGAATCAGAACAACGCCAACTAGGAAAACAGCAACCAGGACGTGCAGGATAACGAGAGCGATGATCATCGGGAACAGTGCCTTCCGAGGAATGTTTTGGATTGGTGCGGAGGAGGGGACTTGAACCCCTATGCCTTGCGGCGCAAGCACCTCAAGCTTGTGCGTCTGCCAATTTCGCCACCTCCGCATAGGCTCTGCACTGCAGGTGCCAGTAAAGAGCGGTGAGCAATCCGAAACGTAGTATAGCATTCCGCAGCCCCTTTTTGCATGTCTAAGTGCCACAGGGAATTGCTCTTCGAAGTGGATGCGGTGGGGAAGTCGAGACGGTAGACTCATGGCTCCTCCAATTTCTTCGATTTGCGACAGGTGAGCGATGCGTATGCGGACAGGGCTTCGGATTGGCGTGATTGCGGCGACGATTTTTGCCGGTGGTTCAGGGGCGGTGCAGACGGAGAGGGTGATGGCTGCTTCGAGCGCAGCTGCGGGGGGAGCAGCGGCTGCGGAGGCGAAGCACAAGTGGGCGATTGTGCTGCATGGAGGCGCGGGTGTCATTGAGCGCAGATCGATGAGTGCGGAGACGGATGCGGCGTATCGGGCTTCCCTGAGGGCGGCTATCCAGGGGGCGGCAGATGTGCTCGATAAAGGCGGCAGTTCGGTGGATGCGGTCGAGGCTGCGATCAGGCTGATGGAGGACGATCCGCTTTTCAATGCCGGTAGAGGCGCTGTCTTCACTGCCGAAGGCAAGAACGAACTGGATTCGGCGGTGATGGACGGGGCGACGATGAAGGCTGGGGCGGCGGCGGGGGTGACGCGGACACGGCATCCTATCTCGCTGGCGCGGGCGGTGATGGAGAAGTCGCCCCACGTGATGTTGATTGGTGCTGGCGCGGATCAGTTTGCCGCCAGCGTGGGGCTTGAGCAGGTGGACCCAAGTTACTTCTTCACGGAACGAAGATGGCAGAGCCTGATCCGGCAGTTGAAGAAGGAGGGCGCGCCGGTGCCGGCGAGACCGCAAGGCGTACCTCCGGCGCCGTCCGGGGGGCTGGCGGAGATTGAGCCTCCGGATGCGCACAAATACGGGACGGTTGGAGTGGTGGCTCTGGATCGAAACGGAAATATTGCCGCGGGAACCTCAACGGGAGGGACGCAGGCGAAGCGATGGGGGAGAGTCGGGGATTCGCCGATTATCGGCGCGGGAACGTACGCTTCGAACCAGTCCTGCGCGGTGTCGGCGACGGGAACCGGCGAGTACTTCATCCGGCTTACGGTCGCGCGAACGATCTGCTCGCTGGTGCAGTACAAGGGCATGAAGCTTCAGGACGCAGCCGACGAGGTGGTGCAGAAGGAACTGGGGGCGATCCACGGTGATGGCGGCGTGATCGCAGTTGCGCCGGATGGGCAGCTGGCATGGAGCTTCAATACTCCTGGGATGTATCGCGGACGAGTAGTCGAGGGTGGGGCGATCGAGGTGAAGATCTATGCCGATGAGAAGTAATCGCTCACTTTGATCTTCGGGCGGATAGAGATCAATGCCCGGACGTTGCAGCCGTCTGTGGGGAGTTGTGCCGGCAGTTGCAATCCAGGCAGGAGGTTTGCGCGCAGGCTCCGCAATGGTGGGAGAGCTGCTTCCGAAGGGCGCGTCGAGCTCGATGAGCGCGTACGGCTGCATTTCCGGATGTGATTCCCGATTGTTGTGCGAAGGAATCGAGGGGAGCTTCCTCCAGGTCGACCTTCCGCAGAATTTCGCTGTAAGAGGCTGGAAGCTGCTCGAGTACGTCATGAACGCAGCCGCAGATCTTTGCCGGAGCTGGATCGGGTACGAACGACGGTAGCTCGGTCTCGGGAGTCAGAGATGCGAAGGAGCGCGTTTCGACGGCTTGGTGGCGATAGTGGTCGATGACGGCATTGCGCAGGATACGGAAGAACCAGGCCTCTGCCGACTCATCTGCATTGAGAGCGCCTGCCCGGGAGAAGGCACGTGCATAGGAGGCCTGAAGAATGTCTTCGGCCGCGGCACGGTCGTGTACCCTTCGCTGGACGAAGGCGAGGAAGCGGTTCCGCTGGCTGCTGAGGTTGGCGATGGCAGGCGACATGATCTACCGATTAGATGCGCAAAGCAAGAAAATAGACCCAGATGTCAGAAGTGGTTCAGCAGCTCGGAGAAGGCAGCCAGTTCGAGCAGATGCTGCCCTGCTGGAGGTTGTTGCACGGTCTCGTGTTCCAGAATCCAGGTGAAGCTGTGCGGAATGAAGATCGCATGAAGACCGGCTGCGAGCGCGGGATTGATATCGGAGCGCGGACTGTTTCCTATCATCCATGTGCAGGCTGCATCGCACCGATGATGTGCGGAGAGCGCGAGATAAGCCTGGTCGTGCTTTTCAGGGAGAACTTCTACAGCACTGAAGTTAGGCGCGAGACCTGAGCGCTCGAGCTTTCCGGTTTGTTCCGTGGGATCACCCTTCGTGACGAGGATGAGCCGGTGGCGGGTTGAGAGTTCGGCGAGAGTTTCGGAGACCCCGGGAAGCAGTTCAATCTCGTGATGCGCGATCAAGTCGGCAAACCCGTGGATACGCCGGTGCTGTTCGTCGGTGACGGAGGAGCCGGAGAGCTGTTCGAAGCAATTAACAAGGGAACGGCGGAAGCTTCGAAGACCATAACCATGGGCGGCAATCGTTGCATGTTCGCAGTGATTGAGGTGTTCGCGGACCTCCGCCGCGGTATGCACCTTGTGATCGAGATAGGAGATGAAGGCGGCGATGGCGCGCTCAAAATAGACGTTGTTTTCCCATAAGGTATCGTCGGCATCGATCAGCAGGGTATGGCCCGGGGATCGTCGTGAGTGCTGCGAGGAGTGTGCCACATGGTCATTATAAAGAGTTCGGCGCTGGAGAATCTTCGACAGGAGGCAGCAACCCCGCGCTGTCCTATCCTGTAGAGGGGTACCTATGCATTTGAGAATGATTGGATCGACCCTGCTGCTGGGATTGTGTTCTGTCACTCTGCTGTTCGGGCAGACTGCGAACGAATCTGTGCCGGGAAGAGAGGCGCCGGGGAGTATTCAAATTCCTCCTCCTTCCATGGCCGGAGTCTCACCGCTGGCAGGCTCGATTCGAGCCGAGGGGATACCCGATGAAATTGTGTCCCTGAACTGCGTCGCACTGATCTCGTCGCTGAAGATCGAGAAGAACGTCGTTACCTTCAGCGGGATCAACCATCTCTCAGCTGCACAACAGGTTCATATCCTGAAGCTGAACCGAGCCACATATCTCAACGACGCCACCTTGACGGTATTAGCCGCGACGCCGGTCTCTTTTACGGCAGCGTTTTCTCATCCCGACGTCTCTCCGATCAGCGATGGTGGAACGGCCCTGCGTACGGATTGTGGAGCGAAGGCGAGCTTTCGCAGCGATCAGAAGGTGGATGTGTTTCACAACAATCTGAACTACTTCAGGCGGCATCTCTCCTCGGATATCGGGTTATTCACCTACGATAATTTTCTTCCCCTCGAACAGGATGCGCACTATACGTTTTCGACGTTCAGCGCGCCGAGCTACAGCTGGGGCAACCATGGCGGTTGGGGAGTACAGAAGGATCGTCATCAGGAGGTCGTTTTCAACAGCCGCGGAATCGCCCAAGCAAACACTCTGTGGTGTCACAAGCACGGAACGGGTGACGTGGCATGCGGCGATTACGTATATGGGTATACCGATGGCGGAAGCACGGCGCAGTCCGATGAGGGTTTTACCGTGGATACACGGCAGGGTGGCGAGAGTGACGCCTACTTTCACGGAACCGTTGGCAAGGGCGCTACGGCGGGAGCGACCGTTCTTCCTGTCGTGTTCAGCTCCGGACAGGAGACAACAACCGACGGTGCATTTCTGCTCGATATCACCAAGGGAAGACTGTCGGGGACGGTTTCGGGAGTCGATGCTCTGGTGGACGGAACATCCGTCCATGTCCTTCCGGTGAGCCTTGCGGGAGAGCAGCATCTGACCGCCTCAACCGGAATCGGTATTATTCAGACGCCGCTTCCCATCATCGCAGTCGCGAACATTCCCGAGACCATCACGCTCGAGATCAAACTTACGAGTGGATCGTTCAAGCCGGGAGTGGCCTGCCTTGCTGGAGGCTGGTATCCGGAACATGTTTCGATTACGGCGGTGGAGCCTCCCGCAGGGCAGAGGCAGAGAGTTACCGTGATTCACAAGAATCCCAATCCTACAGCGGAGACCGACCCCAGCAATCCTTCGTCGTTATGGCAGGGGAGCGTCTGCGGCGATTACCTTAGCCTCGACAGGAATTTAGCTCGGGATGGTTTTCGGACCAGCTACGCGATTGTAGGGGCTACTGATCCCGAGCATATTGCTTACGTGTGGAATGTGAACGGATCGGTTCGTCAGAACGGAATCAAGCTCTATTCCGCACCGGTACCGTTGAAACAACTGGTAAGAAAGGGGGGCGTTGTGACGGCGAACTTTGCGAGAGCGAATACATCTTTCCTCTACAACCAGGCACCTTCTGTGGTGATCGCCGATGCTGCTAATCCCAGCTTCAACGGGACGGTGTCCTCGCCGGTCTATGTGGGCGGACAAAATGTCTCCGTAAGCTGGAAGCAGCCCGGTCCGGACGCGACCTCTGCTTCAGCGACGATAGATCTTCCGGCAAGCTCCTACGGATTCCATCTCTATCCGGGGGCGGAGATTCTGGCACCGCAGACTCCAGAGGGGGTTTCGTTGGAGCCAAACACTGTGGCATGGGAGGCCGGAGACATTATCGAGAATCCTCACAATCCCAGCTTCCAGATGCGCTTTCGTACAACCGGGGTAACACAGCATACGCCGCCCAGCGGAGCCGATTCCCGTGGCGAGCTCTGGACGTTTCGAGGGGCGGGAATCTCCGCCAACTTCCGTCCCTCGACATGGGTCAACACCAATCCATGCAAGCTTTACATGGGATGTGGCGGCACCCTGGACCCGATCATCTGGACGACCCATCGTGGACCGTATGGGATTCTGAACCGTATTGACAGTGCGCCGATGAACGGCGGTGTGCTTTTCCGCGTGGGCTGCGATTCCCTTGGGTGCGATCATCCTGCTCCCTACGCGTTGTTCGTTATGCAGAACGGATATATCTCCTACGATCCGGCGACGAGCACGGTGAGTACGGCGGCCTTCAAAGCGGACGCGCTCACTTCGAAGAGACTTCAGGTAGAGGGCGCCAGTATCGACAAGCTGTCTCTTCCGAAGACCGGGGACAATGATTGTCTCGGAGTGAAGGACCACGTTCTTGTCTCCGGCAGGTCCCAGCCGCAGGGCGCACCCTGTATCGCTTCGATTCATTGGCGTGGAGGCAATGGATTGACGGTGCAGCAGTCTGGCAGCGCAGCGGAGCCAACCTACACGATCGTTCCGGAGGCTGGGTACTATATTCCGAAGCTGGGCAACAGGGGGAACGCTGAGCCACCGCCCTCTTCCGCTTCCACGCCAGTGGCCGCAAGCTTCACGGTGGCAGTGGCCAATGCTGGCGGAAGCATCAGCTGCGCCGCTGGATACCGATGCAGTGCCGAGCGTGGCCGGATCGAACTGGCTTCCAACAGAAACGCGGCTGCAGGGAAGATCGTTCGCGTTCAGGCAAGGCTGGAAGCCGGAGAGGTATGTACGGCCACGCAGAATGGCGGCACAGCATTCTTCGGCATCGGTAGCGGAGGCGAGAGCGTGGCGGGGTTTGATATTACTTCAGGTCTCGCAATCTCTGGAAAGGTCGTGATCGACTATTTCTGCCGTTGAGCCGGGTGGCACTCGATTGCAAGAAGGGGATCAAACATCGGGTGTTCCAAGCCAGGTTCTTTTCGCACACACCACGTTGGAGATACACTGCGAATCATGGCTGCCTCGATGTACATCGTGGTTGAAGGAGAAGATCCGGGCTTCGATATCTTCGTGAACGGGCGCGCCCTGGCTCGCAACGAGGACGCCCTGGAGAAGCTTGCTCTCCGCCTCGGAGTTCGACCGCTGATCGAGTTTTTTTCCGCGGACGAGAACTCGATGTCGCTTTTGATTGAAGAAGGCGCGGGGAATCGGGAGCTGATGCATCGACTTCCGCCGCCGCAGTGGTATACGGCGAGCGATGGTTTGGCGAGCGTGGAGGCGTTGATCGGCGCGCTTGAGCACGAGCCACAGCAGCTAGGCTCGGAGGGAGAGCAGATACTCGGTGAATTGCTGGAGTACAGACAGGTTCTCGGGAAGACCAGGCAGCGCGAGATGCGTTGGCATCTTGCCGTGAGCTGGCGCTAGAGGGCGACCGGGTGGGTCGCATGCGAAACATAGCTGGTTGCGTATCGGGAGCTGCCTTCGATCAGGGCGGCGATCTCTTCGATTGTTCCGATGCCTCCGCGGGCTCCCACTGCGGTGCAGTTGAGCGCGGCGGCGGCACAGGCGAAGTCGAGCTGACGGCTGAGAGGCCAGTCCTGAAGAAGCCCGAAGATAAACCCTGCGTGAAAGATGTCTCCCGCTCCTGTGGTATCGGCTACGGGAACGCAATAGGCAGCAGCATGGTGAAACTCATTTCCATCGAAGGCAAGGACGCCCTCGTGGCCGAGGGTGGCGGCGGCAAGCCGACAGCCGTAACGCGAACGCATGACGCTCAGCGCAGTCTCGAGAACGGGCTCTCCGGTAAGACGGGTGGGAAAGTCGCGGCTGACAATGAGGTAGTCGATGTTTTCGAGGAGCTGGTCCACCTCTGGATAGATCTCATCGAGATCCGCGATTACGGGCACGCCCGCGGAGCGAGCCCATCGCGCTGCAACGGTCGCTGCTGCGGTGTCGTAGCCGTCCACGTGAAGAGCACGGGCGTTGACGATCCATTCCCTATTAAGTTCCGCGGGACGCAGCGCGAGACCTTCGTCCCGGCGCGACAGGACGGTACGTTCCCCCTGGGCGTCGACGAGGACGATGGATTGCTGGCTTGCGCAGCCGGTTGCCGTAAAGAGATGAGTCTCGACTCCCGCACGCGCGAAGGCGTCGCGATGGAGCTTTGCGGCGCTGTCGTCACCCAGCTTGCCGACGTAGCGCGTCTGTAGACCCCATTGCTGACACGCGATGACGGTTGTAGCAACCTGTCCGCCGGGAAGAATCGTCTTTTCGCGAAACTCGATCTTGGAACCTGGGGAGGGGAAGCTGGGGATGGGAATTACCGTATCCGTAGCATTCAACCCGACGCCGACCAGGTCAACCTTCGACGTTTTCATCATCTTTTCAATGTAAATGAAATGGTCCCGGCGCGTCCGGCCGGGTGTCTGTTGGAACTGGGCGTCGGTCTAGCGGGTAGCATCCGTGACGAGATCTCCTTCGCCAAGTTTGCGATGAAAGACGACCAGCACAATTCCGTAAAGGGAGCGGGCGGGCGAGTTCGGGATCGTAGCGGGGGGTTTTGGTCCCGCATGAGGGCAATGAGCACCGTTGACCTTGTGCCAACTAAGCCGGATGCCAAGCTCATCGAGGCGGGCGAGTACCATCAGGCGGTCTTAGAGAGGGATCTGGGGATCCTGGCGACCCCCAAGATTATAAGCAACTCACCCCGTATGTCCGGAGGTGTTTAGTCCCGGCATTTGATGGATGGGATCGAGAGTAAATTGATCCGGTTCAGTTTGCCAGCATTTGCAGATGGCTTCGTAGGGTGTGAGGCCACAGAGGGTCTTGAGTCTCCTGGCGAAGTTGTAGGCGGACAAGTGCGCTTTGAGTTGTTGGTGCGTGTCGTAGAAGAAGCGTTTGACCGTGGCTTCCTTGATGGTGCGGTTCATCCGTTGGACCTGTCCGTTGGTCCAGGGATGGTTCGGCTTGGTGAGGCGGTGTTCGATTCCGTGGACATGGCAGGTCCGATCGAAGGGATGGCCGCGGAAGCGGGCGGTTGGACCCTGGCGATTCTTCTCCGATGCGGCCATTCGTGAAATCCGCGATATACAGGTTTCCAGCAGGATCAAAGGCCAGTGCCGTGGGGAAGCTCAAGGATTGGCTCCACCCGTTGATACTCAGGACGGAAACAACTCCTCCAGGCGTCATCACCAATACTCTGCTGGCTGTACGCTCGCCAGCTTTGTGCGACTTTGAGAGATCCAGATACGTCACAGACGCCATGCGCTGAGATCTTGATTGCGGAACTGATCTCGAAGGAAAAGTTCACAAAATGGCACCGTCAACTTGAAGGGTGTCCTCTTATTCCACCACATTTCGATGAAGCTCTTCAATCACCATAGCCATAGCCACGAGGCCAGAAAGCTCACACCCTGTATCGGAATACGTCAGATCACAGAGCAGGTCGGGATCTTGGCAATCATCTCCTTTTCGCGGAAGCTGTGCGGAGGTATACCGGAACCCTTTGATTTATATGAAGTGTTGATGATTCGAAATCGGACTCTTGCACTCGCTGTCTCAAAAAGTACGAAGGATTCTGCAACTTAGAGGCGAATTGAGTGTCTTTTATTAAAGACGAATTGTTGGGTTGTTTGACCCTTCACACCTGGTCAGGAGAACCCGTTGCAAGTTGATCCAAACGAACACTCTACAATCGGCCCCGATCACCACCGACCTTCCCCTACCGCAAAAAAAACTCACCAGCGATTGATGCGGATTGGCGTGTGGTTTCTATTGCTGCTTATCTTCGGTGCAGGGTTCTTTCTCGTGCTGCGGCATCACGACGACACGAAAAGACGTACAACATCCTCACGTCGTGGTGCCGCTGGAGGAACCGCCACGGTAACCCCTGTCGCGGCACAAAAGGGTGATATCGGGGTCTATCTCGATGCCATTGGGACTGTGACGCCTGTCTATACCTCCTCCATTACGAGCCAGGTGAATGGGATAGTGACCGAAGTGCATTACAAAGAGGGACAGATGGTACATAAGGGCGATCCTTTGATCGAGATCGATTCGCGCCCTTATCGTGCAACCCTGTTGCAGGCGCAAGGCATTCTGGAACGGGATGAAGGGGTATTGGCGCAGGCCAGGATGGATCTGGATCGATATCGTGCTGCGTGGGCCCGCAATGCGATTCCCAAACAGACGCTGGATGATCAAGAAAAGCTTGTGTCGCAGGACGAGGGAACCGTAAAGGACGATCAGGGCACGGTTCAGTTCGACCAGATCCAGGTCGACTACTGTCACATCGTCGCTCCCATCACGGGTCGGATCGGTTTGCGTCTGGTAGATCCCGGCAACGTCGTTCAGGCGACAGGAGCGACGACCCTTGCGGTCATCACGCAGATACAGCCGATCACTGTCATCTTTACCATTCCTGAAGACAGTCTCGAACAAGTCCAGCCTCGTCTCCGCGCGAGGACGAACCTTGTGGTCGACGCCTTTGACCGGTCGGCCCAGAAGCAGATTGCGTCCGGCACACTGTTGACGCTCGACAATCAAATCGATACGACGACCGGAACGGTAAAGGCTCGAGCTTCTTTCGTCAATAAAGATGCGTCTCTCTACCCTAACGAATTCGTGAATACACGGCTGCTTGTCAATACGTTGCACAATGCGACTTTGATTCCCTCTTCAGCGATTCAACATAACGGCCAGGCATCGTATGTGTACGTTCTTCAAAACAACACCGCTCACATGCGAAGCATCAAGCAGGGCGTGACCGATGGCGGCACGACCGAGGTTGAAGGCATCAATCCGGGAGATGTTTTAGCCAACAGCAGCTTCGATAAGTTGCAGGACAACTCCAAGATCGTCGTATCCACAAAACAAATTGCGGCCAGCACCAGTGGGAGTACGGCTCCTTGAGTCCTTCGCGTCCTTTCATTCTCCGTCCCGTCGCGACGGCACTCCTTATGGCCGCAATCCTGTTAGTTGGCATTGTCGGTTACACCCAGCTCCCTGTCTCCGCTTTGCCCGAGGTCGATTATCCGACCATTCAAGTTCTCACGTTTTATCCGGGGGCAAGCCCGGACGTGATGGCGACGACTGTGACTGCTCCGCTGGAGCGTCAGTTCGGCGAATTGCAGGGCCTGAGCCAGATGACCTCGACAAGCTCTGGTGGCAACTCAGTCATTGTGCTGCAGTTCAATCTCAACCTGAATATCGATGTTGCGGAAGAGGAAGTGCAGTCAGCGATCAATGCTTCGCAGAGCTTTCTTCCTGCGAATCTTCCGGCTCCTCCGATTTATAGCAAGACGAATCCGGCCGATGCTCCAGTGCTGACGCTGGCAGTCACGTCGAATACGATTCCGCTTTCTCAGGTGGAGGACCTCGTCGACACGCGGTTGGCTCCCAAGATCTCGCAGCTCAATGGCGTGGGTCTCGTAAGTATCAGCGGCGGACAGAAGCCGGCGGTACGGATTCAAGCAAACCCGACCGCACTGTCTTCCTACGGCATTGGCCTCGAAGATCTCCGCACTGCCGTTACCAACTCGAGTGTCAACGCTGCGAAGGGAAACTTCGATGGGCCTCGTCAGGACTATCAAATTGACGCGAACGACCAGCTCGTTACCAGCCATGACTACAACAAAGTAGTTGTCGCCTATCGCAATGGAGCGCCGGTGATGTTGACCGATGTGGCCAAGATCATTGATGGAGTTGAGAACAGCACCCAGGCAGCCTGGATGAACCAGACTCCAGCGATCATCCTCAATGTACAGCGGCAACCGGGCGGCAATACCATTAGTGTCGTCAAGAGCATAAAGAAGCTGTTGCCACAACTGGAGGCGAATCTTCCCAAGGGAGTTCAGGTCACAACACTCACCGACTTGACGACGCCCATTCAGGCGTCTGTTAACGATGTTGAGTTTGAACTCCTGCTGACGATCGGACTGGTCGTCCTGGTTATCTTTCTCTTTCTGCGAAATCTCTCTGCGACGATCATTCCGAGTGTGGCCGTGCCGCTATCGATTGTTGGCACCTTCGCGGCGATGTATGCGCTTGGATACAGCCTCGATAACTTATCTCTGATGGCCTTGACCATTTCGACAGGCTTCGTTGTCGACGACGCTATCGTGATGGTCGAGAATATCTCCCGCTACCTTGAGGAGGGCGAATCTCCCATGCAGGCGGCGCTGAAGGGCGCCGAGCAGATCGGGTTCACCATTCTTTCGCTGACCGTCTCGCTCATCGCGGTGCTGATTCCACTGCTCTTTATGGGTGACGTGGTGGGGCGCCTTTTTCGCGAGTTTGCGGTCACGCTCGCTGTGACCATCGTGATCTCGGCAGTCGTCTCGCTGACGCTGACACCGATGATGGCGTCGCGAATCCTGAAGCACGACCCGGAAGACCAGCAGGGGCGCTTCTACAGGGCTTCCGAACATGTCTTCGAACGGATGATTGCGTTTTATGGGCGAACGCTGAAGTTCGTGCTTCGCTACCAGACCATCACGCTGCTTGTCGCATTGGCTACGTTGATGTTGACGGTGTACCTCTACATCATTATCCCCAAGGGCTTCTTTCCAGTGCAGGATACAGGCGTTATCCAGGGCATTTCGCAGGCTCCGCAGACCATCGGCTCCAAAGCCATGGCGGAGAAACAGAAGGAACTCGCGAAGGTCGTTCTGGATGACCCCGCCGTTGAAAGCCTGTCATCTTTTATCGGCGCCGATGGCACCAATACCACCACCAACAGCGGCAGAATGTCGATCAATCTGAAGCCACTGGAGCAGCGCAAGCTAAGCGCAGCAGATGTTATCCGCAGGCTTCAGACCAAGCTCAGCAAGGTGGACGGCATTCAACTCTTCATGCAGCCGGTGCAAAACATCTCGGTCGATGACCGCGTCAGCCGTACACAATATCAGTACACGCTTGAAGATCCCGATCAGAATGAATTGAACGATTGGACGAATCGTTTTGTTGCGCGCCTGAAGCA
Source organism: Edaphobacter modestus (assembly GCF_004217555.1). GTDB lineage: Bacteria > Acidobacteriota > Terriglobia > Terriglobales > Acidobacteriaceae > Edaphobacter > Edaphobacter modestus. The sequence goes on along the minus strand of NZ_SHKW01000001.1, from coordinate 1,143,696 downwards.
GTTGCCGGAACTGGAAGATGTTGCCACCGACCAACAGATGGGCGGCTTGGCAGTATCTTTGGTGATCGATCGCCCAACGGCCTCTCGCCTGGGTATCGCTCCCACGACGATCGACAATACGCTCTATGACGCCTTTGGGCAGCGGCAGATCAACACGATGTACACGCAGCTGAATCAGTACCATGTGATTCTGGAGGCGCAACCGCAGTTCCAAGTCGATCCCAACAAGCTGAACCAGCTTTACATCCAGGCCAATGCGGCCTCAGGGACAAGCGGAGCCGGAGCCTCTACCTCTTCGGGAAAGGGTTCCACCTCAGCCGGGTCGAATGCCCTTACCACTTCTGCGCTGTATACGGCTTCAGCGAACACTCTCACACCGCCAGCCAACGCTCTTACCTCGAGTACGGCCGCATCCAGCGGCGGAGCGACCTCTGCCGGCGGCACAAGTTCAGCCACGAACAACGCTGTTCCGTTGGGCGCCTTCTCTCATTTTGAGACGACAACAGAACCACTTTCGATAACGCACCAGGGGCAGTTCCCGTCGATCACCGTCTCATTCAATCTTGCCCCGAATGCTGCGCTGGGTGGTGCCATTACAGCCATCGACAAGGTCCAGAAGGACATGCACATGCCGGCAAGCCTGCAGGCCGACTTTCAGGGCACGGCAGCCTCTTTCAGAAATTCACTCTCTAACGAGCCTCTGCTGATTCTGGCGGCTCTTGTTACGGTCTATATTGTCCTGGGCGTTCTTTATGAGAGCTTCATTCACCCGATTACCATCCTGTCGACGCTTCCTTCAGCAGGCGTCGGAGCCTTCCTCTCGCTCATTCTCTTTCACCAGGATCTGAGTGTCGTCGCCATCATCGGCATCGTCCTGCTTATCGGCATCGTTAAAAAGAACGGCATCATGATGGTCGACTTCGCCCTGGAGGCAGAGCGGCAGCATGGCAAGAGCTCTACTGAGGCGATCTACGAGGCTTGCCTGCTTCGATTCCGTCCCATCATGATGACCACGATGGCTGCGCTTCTAGGCGGCCTTCCACTGGCATTCGGAACTGGCATCGGCTCAGAACTTCGCAGACCGCTTGGCATCGCGATGGTTGGCGGCCTGCTGCTCAGCCAGGTGCTCACACTCTATACAACTCCGGTTATCTATATCTTCTTCGACAACCTGGCGCGCCGCTTCTCTCGCAAACCGGCGCGGGTTCACGGCAGCGATGAACCACAACCGGCGGGGCAGGCGTGAGCATCTCCGCGCCCTTTATCCATCGTCCGGTAGCAACGACACTGCTCACAGTTGCCATTGCCATCGCCGGGGCAATTGCGTTCCAGGTGCTTCCGGTCTCGCCCTTGCCTCAGGTAGACTTCCCCACGATCTCCGTCAGTGCAAGTCTTCCGGGTGCGAGTGCGGAGATCATGGCGTCTTCCGTCGCTACACCTCTCGAGCGGCAGTTCGGCCACATAGCGGGTGTCACCGAGATGACCTCTTCCAGCAGTTTGAGCTCTACCTCGGTAACCATTCAGTTCGATCTCAGCCGCAATATCGATGGCGCAGCGCGCGATGTGGAAGCAGCCATCAACGCAGCCAGAACGTATCTGCCCGCCAATCTTCCTGCCAATCCGACCTATCGCAAGGTCAATCCGGCCGATGCTCCCATCATGATCCTCGGTCTCACCTCGGACAAGTATGGCCCCGACAAGCTCTACGATGAAGCCTCCACCGTAATGCAACAGAAGCTATCCCAAATTCAAGGCGTGGGGCAGGTGAATGCTGGGGGTGGGGCCTTGCCCTCTGTTCGAGTGGAGGTGAATCCCACCAAGCTGGCCAGCTATGGACTTGCGATGTCCAATATCCAGTCTGTGCTGAGCCTGCAGAACTCCAATCTGGCCCGAGGGCAGATCTCCAACGGCGATATCAGCGCCGATATCGTCGTCAATGGCCAGATCACGCACGCCGAGGACTATAAGCCGATCATTGTCGGTTACAACAAGGGGGCAGCGGTACGTCTCTCCGATGTGGCCGATGTCGTCGATTCGGTGCAGAACGTACGCGCTGCAGGCTATCTGAACGGCAAACGTGCCGTGACGCTCGTCATTTTTCGGCAACCAGGCGCCAACATCATCGACACAGTAGACCGCATTCGAGCACAACTGCCTTCGCTCGAAGCGTCCATCCCGCATGGCATCGATACAACGGTCGTTCTTGACCGAACAACGACGATCCGCGCATCGGTCCACGATGTTGAGCGAACCCTTATTATCTCGGTCGGCCTGGTCATCCTCGTCGTGTTTATCTTCCTGCGCAACGGCCGGGCTACCCTTATCCCTGCGGTCGCCGTGCCTGTTTCATTGATCGGCACCTTTGCGGTCATGTATCTGTTCGGCTATAGCCTCGATAACCTCTCGTTGATGGCGTTGACCATTTCCACGGGATTCGTCGTGGACGACGCCATCGTCGTCATGGAAAACATTGCGCGCCACCTGGAAGATGGCATGGACCCCTTCGCAGCCGCATTGAGGGGAGCGAAAGAGATCGGCTTCACGGTGGTGTCCATCAGCATTTCGCTGATCGCAGTCTTTATCCCGCTTCTGTTGATGGGGGGAATCGTAGGCCGCCTCTTCCGCGAATTTGCTGTCACGCTCTCCACGGCCATTCTTGTGTCGATGGTCATCTCGCTGACGACCACTCCAATGATGTGCGCCTACCTGCTGAAGAGCGAGCACGAAAAAAAGCATGGCCGCCTCTACATGGCCACGGACAGGTTTTTCGAATGGATCCTTGATATCTATCGGCACAGCCTGCATTGGGTTCTCGATAATCCGGGATTGACCCTCACCGTTTTATTCCTCACGGTTGCACTCAACGTCGCCATCGTCATCAAGATCCCGAAGGGCTTCTTTCCACAGCAGGACACAGGTGCGCTCGCCGGCGGAGTACAGGGTCCCCAGGACTCATCCTTCCCGGCGATGAACAGCTCTATCCAGCAGTTAGAAAATGTGGTCAAGAGCGACCCCGCGGTCGAAAACGTGATCGCCTTCACCGGCGGAAACGGCGCCACCAACACCGGAAATCTCTTCATTGCACTGAAGCCTCTTGAAGAGAGAAAGATCGGCGCTCCGGAGATCATTAACCGTATTCGGCCGAAGTTGAATCGGCTGCCGGTTGCATCGGCCTTCCTGCAAGCTTCGCAGGATCTTCGAATCGGAGGGCGGTCGAGCAATGCGCTCTATCAATACACGATTCAGGCGGACAATGTCACCGATCTGAAGACCTGGGGTCCAAAGCTGCTTGCAGAGATGAAGCGCCTGCCCGGTCTTCAGGATGTCAACTCAGACCAGCAGAACGGTGGCCTCGATGAGTTGTTGACCTACGATCGCGTCACCGCCGCCAGGCTCGGCCAGTCGGCCCAGTCGCTTGATGCTGGCTTGTACGCGGCCTTCGGTCAGTCCGAAGTCTCTCTTATCTATACGCAGTTGAATCAGTATTACGTCATTCTGGAGGTTGCACCTCAATACTGGCAAAGCCCTGAAGGCTTGAAAGATGTCTACTTCCACTCGGCCAACAGCAGCAGCACTACCGCCAGTGGCAACGCGCCGCTCTTCACCATGGCTACCAGCCGGGCCAGTACGACTCCTTTGGCACTCAACCACACCGGCCTCTTTCCTTCTGTTACCGTATCCTTCAATCTTGCGCCTGGGGTTTCACTCAGCGATGCTACGGTGGCCATCGACGACATGCAGCAGCGGCTGGGAACACCCTCGTCTGTTCGAGGCTTCTTCGCCGGGACGTTGCAGGCCTACCAGCAATCGCTGGGCACGGAGCCTCTGCTGATTCTGACGGCTCTCTTTGCGGTATACATCGTCCTTGGTGTTCTCTACGAGAGCCTCATGCATCCGCTCACGATTCTTTCAACGCTACCCTCGGCAAGCGTTGGCGCCATGCTTGCTCTCATGCTCTTCAAAGAAGATCTCAATGTAATCTCCATCATCGGCATTGTGCTGCTCATTGGGATCGTCAAGAAGAATGCCATCATGATGATCGACTTTGCCCTGCAGGCAGAGCGTGAGGGTGGCATGAACACCCAGGACGCCATCTTCGAAGCCTGCATGCTCCGTTTTCGTCCCATCCTGATGACCACGATGGCTGCTCTCTTCGGCGCTCTTCCTCTGGCCTTCGGAACGGGTACGGGCTCTGAGCTTCGCCGCCCGCTCGGCATCACCATCGTTGGCGGTCTCATCGTAAGCCAGCTTCTCACGCTCTACACCACGCCGGTCGTGTATCTCACTCTCGATAAACTCCGCTTGCGAATGCTCGGCAAGGAACATGACACCTTCAATCCCTCGGATGGCGCAATGTCCTCCAGCGCAGATTAATTCGACGAATCACGGATGTATAAATTATGACCACCCTTCGCGTCCACGTTGCAATCTCCTCTGCTATCGCGATGTTGTTGCTGACAGGCTGCAGAGTCGGCCCTAAATATCAGATGCCTCCCGCTACGGCGCAGGCCCCTCCGGTCTCCTACAAGGAGTCCCCAACTCAGTTCACGGACACCGATGGATGGAAGGTCGCACAGCCGCAGGATGCGATGCTGCATGGCAGATGGTGGGAGATCTACAACGATCCTGAGCTGAACGCTCTCGAAGATCGATTGAACATCGACAATCAGAACATCAAGCAGTTCTTTGAGAACTTCATGGAAGCCCGCAACCTCATCGCCCAGGCGCGCGCGCAGCTCTATCCCACGCTCGCAACCTCTCCGGCTTATCAGCGCTCCCGCACCTCTTCCAATCTGACGAACTCGGCCTCAGCCAACACTGGCCACGAGAGCTCTGTCGGCGATCTTGCGTTCTCCGCCTCGTGGGAGCCCGATCTATGGGGCAAGGTCCGCAATACCATACGCGAACAGCAATACAACGCACAGCTCAGTGCCGCCGACATGGAAAACGAGCGCCTCACCGAGCAGGCCAGCCTCGCGATCTTCTTCTTCGAGCTTCGGGGGCAAGACGCCCTCAGGGAGATTCTCGACAACACCATTACCGCCGATCAGAAGTCTCTCGATTACACCCGCGCCCAATACGAGACTGGTGTTGGCGATGAGATCTCCGTAGTCGAGGCGCAGAATACACTGCAGAACGTCCAGTCCGCGGACACCAACCTCGGCGTCGCCCGCGCCCAGTTCGAGCACGCGATCGCGGTCCTCATCGGGACGCCAGCCTCCGGCTTTTCGATACCTGTAAAACCTCTTCTCACCACCGCGCCATCCATCCCCATCGGAGTGCCGTCCCAGCTTCTGGAGCGTAGACCCGACATCGCCGCCGCCGAGCGCAACATGGCGTCGGCCAACGCCCAGATTGGCGTCGCCACCGCGGCCTTCTACCCGAACCTTACGCTGTCAGCTGAAGGCGGCCTTCAGAGCTCCACCTTCGAACACTTCCTGGATTGGCCCAGTCGCTTCTGGTCCATCGGCCCGTCGGTCTCTGAGACCATCTTTGATGCGGGCCTCCGGCGCGCCACCGTGAATCAGTTCATCGCCGTCTACAACGCCGACGTCGCCGGCTATCGCCAAACCGTCCTCACCGCATTCCAGCAGGTCGAAGATAACCTGGCCGCAGTTCGCATCCTGTCGACGCAGATGCAGCAGCAACAGGCGGCGCAGCAATCCGCAGAGCAGTACGTCAGCCTCGCGATGGCGCGATACCAAACCGGCATCGACCCATACATCAACGTCGTCATAGCGCAATCCACCCTGCTTGCCGACCAGCAGACGCTCGCCACGCTGCACATTCAACAGATGACGGCCTCCGTACAGTTGATAGAAGCTCTTGGCGGAGGATGGGATAACTCGCAGCTACCGACACCGGCACAAGTCTCAAGAAAGCTGACCAGAACGGAAACTACTATTCAGAAGTGATCTGTGGAAGTCAGGTGAGACAAACTTCGGCCGAGTGGATTGCTCTCGAGTGGGGAGGCAATTTGAGAGGGTTGGCGGAGAACGTCGTGCCGCGTTGTCGCTATTGAACTCACAAGGCGTAAGGGAGAGGCTGCGTGATATCAAGCAGGTTTGCCCCAACCGCCACCTCCGGGAGTCTCTACTCTGATGCGGTCCTCTGTTGAAGCCTCGATGCTGCATTTCGGAGGAAGTTCTCGAGTTTCGCTTTGATGTTTGCAGCAACGTGAGTCCAGCTTTGCATCTTCTCCTCCATAAGCCCATAAGGGAGAAAGTACGTCTCTCGGTGAGAAGCGTAATCCGGGTAGGGCAGAGAACCTCGATCTCGCGAACAATTCCATCGCCTCCACGGTATAGACCCTCCCCGCCGGAGCCGTCGCGATAGCTGTATTGGCGCACGCGGAACGGATAGGAGTACTCAAGCGCCTCGACAGGAGTATTGAGGGAGTTCGTCATGTGCGTATGGATGCCGGAGATGCCATCAGACGTAGGGCGTGTCCCCATGCCACCGGCGATAGTCTCATAGTAGGCGAAGGATCGCCGGTACGAGGATCGATGCCTCCGATGGTCAGGTTGTTCATTGTGCCTGAGCTGGCTGCCGGAACGCGGTTCGGGAGAGCCTTGGAGAGAGCGCGCAGCAATACATCGACGATGCGCTGCGAGGTCTCCACGTTTCCTTCTGCGACCGTTGCGGGCAGAGCGGCGTCGACGATGGTGCGCGGTTCGGTGAGCACGGTGATCGGCCGCATGAGCCCTGCAGTGGCGGGCGCATCCTCGGACAGCAGGCAGCGCATTACATAGTAGACAGCTGAGTACGTAATGGAATAGAAAGCACTGATACTGCTCTGCACCTGTGGGTGGCAGCCCTCGAAGGAAACGACAGCCGTACGTGCATCGGCATCCAGATGGAGTACGACGCCGATGCGTAGCGGTGTATCGCTGAAGCCGTCGCTGTCCAGAAAATCCTCCGCACTGAAACTGCCGCTCTGCACCTGGGCGAGTTGTGTGCGCATGAGCCGCTCGGAGTAGTCAAGTAGCTCGATGGCGAGTTGCTGTGTGCGTCCGAGGCCAAACTTGGCGAAGAGCTCTTGCACGCGGAGCTCTCCGACCCGGCAAGCTCCAACCTGGGACATTAGGTCTCCGCGGCGCTCGTCGGGAGTGCGGACGTTGTTCAACAGGAGAGTGAGCAGGGACTCATTCAGAACGCCGCTCTCGACGAGACGTATGGGCGGAATGCGTAGCCCTTTCTGATAAATCTCCCGGCAGAGTCCCATTGATCCGGGACAGAGTCCACCGACGTCAGCATGATGGGCGCGCACCGCGAGGAAGGCCTGAGGCTCATCCGGCTGATCGGCAACAAAGACGGCTAGAACCATAGTGATATCCGGAAGGTGCGTTCCGCCGTTGTAGGGATCGTTTAGGATGGCGACGTCGCCGGTACGAAGGGTCATGGCCTGGCGCGCGGCTCTGACCGACATGGGCATGGAGCCGAGATGAGCGGGCACATGATCGCGCATGGCGATGACCTGGCCGGATCTATCGAAGACGGCGCAAGAGTAGTCTCGGCGCTCCTTGATTCCTAAACGCTCACTTTCTTGACCAGGACTCTGCAAGATGGAAAGCACCATCCATCTACGAATCGAATGGTCGTTCTTGACCCAGACAAAATCAGTAGGGACTACATCGAGTTGGCGGGTGTGAGTATCGATACAACTTTTCACGGTGGAAAATCCCGGCCCTAGACCAAAGAAGAACCCGGTGGAAAGATATTTGGTCCCTGGTACCTCCTCAGACAGAGAAATGCTATTAGGTATTCGTTCTAAGCTATTGATTTTATGAGCTCGGGTTGATCGAGACCAGAATCCGCTGACGTTGGCCCGACACTCGCTAGTGAAGTCCTGCTCGACAAGCGTGGTCTCAAAGTGGGGCGTGAGACGTTGCGGACGTGATGGTCGACGATGGATTGTGGCTGTCAGGCAGCGCGAAATTTCTGTGCCACAGGCCCTGAGAAGCAACGCTTAGGGGTTTCCCTAAATTTGTAATTTATTCCTTTCTGGTTGAAAACTATTGCTCTCCGTCATACACTTCTGCGCATGAACGAAGCGAGTACCTTTTACGGTTCAGCTTCAATCGCCAGCCTCTCTCTCTACACATCCGTGAGGCGACTCTTTTCCTTCGTTCGTAATCTGCTTTATTGCTGCATCCCGTTTGTGCTGGCTACTCCGGCATTCGCCTCAGGAAAAGACACAAGCATCTTCTCGCCGGCCTCTCCTTCGGCCGATTCGATCTCGTCGCTTGGCATCTTCACGCTTGTTCTTACGCTTGGAATTTTTATCGTCGTTGCAGGAATGCTGACCTACGCTATCGTCCGCTATCGCACTCGCCCCGGCGACGACGGCAGTGAGCCTCCCCAGGTCTACGGGAGCACGCAGATCGAACTCTCCTGGACGATCATTCCTGTCCTCATCGTGACGGTACTTTTCCTTGCGACTGCGCGCGTCATCTTCGCCATTCAGGACGCACCCAAGCCTGTCTCCGCTCTCGACGTCACTGTTATAGGCCATCAGTTCTGGTGGGAGTTCCGCTATCCCAGGCTCAACATCGTCACAGCCAACGAGTTGCATGTGCCAGTTAGCAGTGCGGCGTCGGTTGCGCCAACCTTTCTTAAGCTGACCTCGGCGGATGTCATTCATAGCTTCTGGATACCACGCCTCTCCGGGAAGACCGACCTCGTTCCCAACCGCATCAATGAACTCTGGATGGAGCCCAGGGAGACAGGTTTGTACGAAGGACAATGCGCTCAATTCTGTGGCATTGAGCACGCCAAGATGTTGCTCCGCGTCTACGTCGATACGCCCGAGCAATTCGCGGCATGGGTACGTCAACAACAACTGCCCGCCACCGAGCCTGCAACGGACGCCGCCATCGCGGGGCGCCGCCAGTTTGAGTCACAGGCCTGCATCAATTGCCACGCCGTCGGCGGAACTGTAGCGAATGGACGCTTTGGACCAGACCTGACTCACCTGATGAGCCGAAAAACGATTGCCTCTGGAGCCGCACTGAATACGCCTGAGAACCTGGCCGATTGGATCGACAACCCCGATCACTTCAAGACTGGATCGCTTATGCCATCGATGCACCTGGGCCAGGCTCAGGTCGAACAGATCACCGCTTACCTCACGACCCTCAACTGAGACGAGGGTGCTTATAAGTGCACAGCTGCGAACAGATTGAGAAGGAGAGAGTTGATGGCTGGCTCAAGCATTCCACTTCCCGGTGGTGTCTCCGAGGCTGAGCAGCATGCTCACCCCAGCGGTCTCGCGACGGTGCTCGAGACGCTCCACAGTTGGGTTATCACCGTCGATCATAAGAAGATCGGCATCCTCTACATTCTTTACTCTCTTCTGATGTTCGTCGTTGGCGGCATCGAAGTTCTGTTCATCCGCTTGCAACTCGCTGCTCCGGGGAATCACGTTGTCTCTCCCGAGACCTACAACCAGCTCTTCACCATGCACGGAACCACCATGATCTTCTTCGTTGCCATGCCGATTCTTTTCGGCATTGGTAACTATCTTGTGCCCCTCATGCTTGGGGTCCGCGACATGGCCTTTCCCCGCCTCAACGCCTTCAGCTTATGGATGACGGTCTTCGGCGGCCTCCTCCTTTACTACAGCTTCATCGGTGGCAGCGGCCTGCAGGGAGCCGGAACCGCTCCGGATATAGGATGGTTCGCGTACGCTCCTCTCTCTGAGCGAGCTTTCTCTCGCGGCCATAGCACGGACTACTGGGCGCTGGCACTTATCGTCAGCGGCTTCGGTTCCATTGGTACCGCAATCAACTTCATCGCTACCACTTTTTCCATGCGATGCAGGGGGATGACCCTTTTCCGGATGCCGCTGCTGGTATGGCTCTACCTCGTCAGCTCCGGGCTTGTCATTCTTGCTGTCAGCCCGCTCACTGCCGCACAGTTCATGCTTATCATCGATCGATATCTCGGTGGCCATTTCTTCGACACGCAGGCAGGAGGTTCGGCCCTCGTCTGGGTGCATTTCTTCTGGATCTTCGGCCACCCGGAGGTCTACGTTCTAGTGATGCCCGCCTTCGGCATCGCCAGCGAGATCATTCCTGTCTTCTCCCGCAAAGCCATCTTCGGATACGCTGCGATGGTTGCGGCTTCGGTCGCCATCGGTCTCGTCAGCATCAGTGTATGGGCCCATCACATGTTCACGGTAGGCATGAGCTCAGTCTCCAACGCTTTTTTCACGCTTTCCACCATGCTTGTCGGCATACCAACGGGTATTAAAATCTTCAACTGGTTAGCGACCCTCTGGGGCGGAAAGATCCGCTTCGCCACGCCCATGCTCTTTTCTCTTGCCTTTCTCTTTCAGTTTCTGATTGCCGGGCTCACCGGGATCATGCTCTCCGTGGCCCCATTTAACTGGCAGCTTCACAACTCCTATTTCGTCATCGCGCACTTTCATTACGTTATCGTCGGGGCGATCCTCTTCATGATCTTTGCCGGGTTCTACTACTGGTACCCCAAGGTCACCGGCCGCATCTTGAATGAGCACCTCGGCAAGCTTCACTTCTGGATCTTCCTGATCGGCTTCCACATAACCTTCGACTTCATGCACATCCCCGGCATTTTGGGAATGCCGCGTTCGATCTACACCTACGAGGCCGACCGCGGCTGGGGCACCTGGAATCTCATCGTTACCGTCGGAGCCTTCATACAGGCAATCGCCATCGCGATCTTCGTCTACAACCTCATCGTCTCCTACTTTCGGGGAGATAAGGCTGGTCCTGATCCATGGGATGCCTGGACTTTGGAATGGACTACACCTTCGCCGCCACCGTCCTACAACTTTGAGGCTGAACCCGTCGTATCGAGCCGCCGTCCTCTTTGGGACCTCAAGCATCCTGAAGACCCGGACTCCTTTGACTGAGAGAGCAGCATGAGCACAGTATCCATTCAAGCTCCGAGCACTACCGACTGGCATCTTCCCTACAAGGGTCGCGTCGGCATGTTCACCTTGATCTTCGCCGAGACCGCTGTCTTCACAATCTTCGTGGTTGCTTATATCTACTACATCGGCAGGAGCCTCTCAGGCCCAACGCCGCGTGAGGTCCTCGAGCTCCCCATCCTTAATACCGTCTTCCTGCTCTCGTCAAGCCTTACCATCGTGATGGCCGAGCGCGCTTTAGTTCGTCGTGCGATGGGTGCTTTCAACACCTGGTGGGGACTAACGATTCTTCTTGGCCTCATCTTCCTCTTGGGTACGGCTCGCGAATGGCACAAACTCATCACGGTCGATGGGCTTACCATCAGCACGAACCTCTTCGGTACGACTTACTACTCATTGGTAGGACTACATGCCACGCACGTCGTCGTCGGCCTCATCATGTTGCTCATCGTGCTCATCTTTTCTGTATCGGGAAGCCTTCACCCCAAACACACCGATCGCGTGGAGACACTAGCGCTCTACTGGCACTTTGTCGATGCCGTATGGGTTGTCGTATTCACCGTTGTCTATGTGGTTGGGAGGTAGCAGCGCATGGCCCATTCTCAACAACAGGTACACGGCGATGGTGGCCACGTTGTACTGCCCTCGCCAACAGCGTGGCCGCTCGTCCTGGCTGTCGGACTTGCTCTCGGCTTCACCGGTCTCGTTACGAGCTTCTCCATCACGGGCATCGGCATTGTCCTAGCGGTAGTGGGCATCGTAGGCTGGGCACGCCAGGTACTGCCGGACGAACAGCACGAAGCCGTGACGATCGTCCCATATGCGCTAGCTGTGGAGACGGCCGGGCGCCGCGTGACCCACATCGAAGGCGATGCCACGCACCGCGCCACGCTTCCTCTTGAAACCTACACGATCGCCTCAGGCATCAAGGGCGGTTTCGCCGGTGGCACGGTCATGATTCTGCTGGCGGAGCTTTACAGCGTCCTCAAATACCACAATATCTGGTACGTGGTGAATCTGTTGGGTGGCGCTGGGGTCGCCGAATGGACAAATCCTACACCGGCTGAGCTTTCTTCCTTCCACCTTTCAGCTTTCGTGATTGCTGTTGTCATTCACACATCAACGTCCTTCCTCGTTGGCCTGCTCTACGGCGCTCTTCTCCCCATCATGCCTCGACGTCCAATTCTTCTTGGAGGCCTGATCGGACCGGCTCTCTGGACGGGCTTGCTCCACTCCATCCTCGGTATCGTCAATCCATTCTTTGACTCCCGTATCAACTGGTGGTGGTTCGCGCTATCGCAGGTAGGCTACGGTGTCGTAGCCGGTTGGGTAGTGACGACCCAGGGGCGTATCAAACGCATGCAGGGAGCTCCACTGCGTGTCCGGCTTGGTCTGGAGATGCAGGAGCCAAGACCCGAATCGCATAAAGAGGGAGAATGAGACGGTCTGTCCAAATCGCGGCTCTCGGGCTTCTTTGTCTCGCATTGTCGGGATGCGATCAGCTTCCCGGCAAGCCCGGCCCAGAGCCCGAAGTTCCACGGCCCGACGCCGTGCTCTCTTTCACGACTCTCTATCGCCAGAGTTGCGCCGGCTGTCACGGCGATGACGGCGTCAAAGGAGTCGCAACTCCCATCGGCCTTCCCGAATATCAGGCCCTGGTCGGCGATGCTGCATTGCGCAACGTAATCGCCAACGGTGTTCCCGGAACCTCCATGCCCGGTTTCTCCCGTGCAGTTGGAGGAACTCTGACTGCGCAGCAGATCGACGCTCTCGTTCGCGGTGTACGCTCCACCTGGTCTAAAGGCAATGTCTTCAGCGGAGTGCATCCGCCAGCGTATGCGGACGCAACACCCGGCGACCCTGTGGCCGGCGCGAAAGTATACGACGATTCCTGCGCTCGCTGTCACGGCAAAGTTAGTGGTCCGGTCGGTCGCGACGGCTCCGTGCTGAACACGTCGTTCCTTGCGCTCGTCTCCCCGCAAATGCTTCGTACGACAGTCATTATCGGTCGCCCTGACTTCGATAAGCCCGGCTGGCGTAGTATCAATCCAAATCACGCCCTCAGCGACGAGGAGATACGCGATGTCGTCGCCTTCCAGCTCTCGAAGCGTAGTCCTACACCGGGCCAGCCTTATCCGTTGCAACCCAACTACGCGCCTCATTCGGGAGGCAAGCCATGAGGCCTCGCATCCCCCTTCTTCGTTATAGCGCTCGCACAAAGCCGCGCCAAGGAGCATCGCAATGAACCAGGAACCCGAACACCCGCCACCCGTCGAGCCCGCGGTCTCGAGTGTGGCGGAACAGGACCATCGAGGGGAAAGCCGGCGCAGCTTTCTCTTCAAGCTCTCCATCGCCATCAACGGAGCCGTCGCTCTGCTTGTTGCCACTCCTGTCATCCGCTATCTGCTCGGACCGGTGCGCAGCAAAGGAGATTACGACTCATGGATTGTGCTAGGCAAAGTCGATGACTACAAGCCCGGCAACACCGTGCTGGCAACCTATCGCAATCCATACAGTCACCCGTGGGACGGCGAAACAGCCAACGTCGCCTGCTACGTCCGCCGTCAGTCGGCTACCAGCTTCACGATTTTCGCCGTCAACTGTGCTCATCTTGGGTGCCCGGTTCGCTGGTTCCCTCAGTCGCAGCTCTTCCTCTGTCCCTGCCACGGCGGAGCCTACTACGCTGATGGATCTCGCGCAGCCGGCCCACCCGAGCGCGACCTCTTCACCTATCAGTACCGGATCGATGGTGACACACTGATGCTTCGAGCCGGCCAGATGCCAACACTCTCGAACGAGGCGCGCCTACGCTCTCCCGGCGGATGTGCCGGTATGCAGTCATCCGGGGTAGCGAACTCTCAGCTCGTCAAAGGAATTACGCCATGTCCCAAAGCGCCAGTCCCTGGTACAAGCGAATCTACGATTGGGTAGAGAACCGTGTTCAGCTCGCGGACTTCGTTCGTGAATCCGCCGAGCACCCGGTACCTGCGAAGACCGCATCCTGGTGGTACGTCTTCGGCAGCGCCAGCTTTGTTCTGTTGATGTTGCAAATCGTTACCGGCATTTTGCTCGCGATGGTCTACGTCCCATCCGCCGGAGAAGCATGGAACAGCCTGCAGGTCCTCAACCATCAGCTTCCCCTCGGATGGTTTCTTCGAGCCATGCACGGATGGGGCTCGAACTTCATGGTTGCTGTCGTCCTCATCCACATGGCACAGGTCTTTCTCTTTGGAGCCTATAAATTTCCCCGCGAGCTTACCTGGCTGCTCGGAGTCTTTCTGCTGCTGATGACTCTCGGCATGGCCTTCTCAGGACAGGTCCTGCGCTTCGATCAGGACGCTTACTGGGGACTAGGCATTGGCGCCTCTATCACCGGCCGCGTGCCGTTCCTAGGAGGCCAGCTCGTCCACCTCTTGCTTGGGGGGCCCATCATCGCCGGCGCGACGCTGAGCCGTTTCTTTGCTCTGCACGTCTTCGTTCTTCCAGCCACGATGCTCGCCTTCGCAGGTCTGCACGTTTGGCTCGTGCTCAAGCTCGGCATCAATGAGTGGCCTACCCCGGGTCGCCTCGTCAAACGCGAAACCTACATTAAGGAGTACAACGAGCTATCGCACAAACATGGCCTCCCCTTCGTGCCTGGAGCCGTCTGGAAGGACGCGATGTTTGCCGCAGCCATCGTCTTCGCAGTCGCTTTCTGCGCGGCCATCTTCGGTCCCTACGGCCCTACCGGAACTCCTGATCCCACCATCATCCAGACTGTCCCCAAGCCCGACTTCTTCTTCCTCTGGATCTACAGCGCTCTTGCCTTTCTTCCCCCGGATCTCGAAACGCCTCTCATCTTTATCGTTCCGGTCATCGGCATCGGCATACTTCTCGCGCTGCCTTTCGTTGCGGGCCTGGGCGAAAAGAGCTGGTATCGCCGCCCTGTCGGTGTGCTCACTGTGACCGTGCTTGCAGTCGGCCTGGCTACGCTTACCAACCTCGGAACCTACACTCCGTGGAGTCCGCACATGGACGCCTGGAGCGCGGACACCATCCCCGTCCGTTATCTTCGCGACAGCACGCCGCTCGAGCGGCAAGGCGCGCTCGTCTTTCAGGTCAAGCAGTGCCGCAACTGCCACGAGCTCGGCGGTACTGGAGGCCAGCGAGGCCCTGCTCTCGACAAGGTCGCAACACGCCTGACAGAAGATCAGATCATCCGTCAGGTTATTCAGGGAGGCGGCAACATGCCAGCTTATGGCGCGGCGCTCTCTCCAGCCGAGGTAACAGCTCTCGTCGCCTTCCTCGACACAATGCATCCGCCCAACCAGAAGCCAGCTACCGACGCGTCACGAAGCATCGCTGAAACGGACAAGCCTGCATCTGGGCAGCCGGTCGAATCCATCAAGCGCTAGTCATATCGTTCGCTGCTCCCATGGTCCCTCAGCTCTCCACTGCTTCTTCGTCCGCCATCCAGCAAGCCCTCGCCAGCTCATGGGCGATCCCTCCGTGGACGACTCTCCTCCTGCTGCTTACAGCCTTGGTCTATCTGCGCGGCTGGCGCAAAGGCCACGCGCTCCGCCCAGGTGAACTTCCATCATGGCGCGCAGCGTGCTTTTTTTTCGGCTTGGCCTCGCTCTGGTTGGCGATAGCATCGCCTCTCGATGCCCTCAGTCGTTTCCTGCTTTTGGCGCACATGGTCCAGCATCTGGTGCTGATGACTGTCGCTCCGCCACTGCTGCTCCTCGGAGCGCCATCGGTTCCACTACTCCGTGGATTACCGCGCGCGCTTATCCAGGAGTTTCTCGGCCCCCTCCTGAGCATCCGTCTTCTGCGCCGTGCGGCTCACATCCTGCTGCACCCCGCCTTCGCCTGGCTTGCGATGAACATTGCCTACCTCGGATGGCACGTTCCCGCAGCCTACGAGCTCACCCTTCGCTCCGATGCCTGGCACGAATTCGAGCACGCATGTTTCTTCATCACATCGCTGCTCTTCTGGTGGACGGTGCTTCAGCCGTGGCCTTCACGATCCGTATGGTCGCGTTGGGCCGCCGTCCCCTATCTCATCACCGCCGATCTGGTGAACACCGGCCTCTCCGCCTTCCTTGCCTTTAGCGGCCGTGTCCTTTATCCCACCTACGCTGCCTCGCCCCGTATCTTCGATATCTCTGCTCTCAACGACCAGATCGCAGCCGGAGCCTTCATGTGGGTTGCCGGCTCGACGCTCTACCTTGTTCCCGCAGTGGCAATCGTCTTCCATCTGCTCTCTTCACCGCGCTACCGCCAGCACGCAAAGCCCGCTGGGAAATTCGTCATCCTTCAGCCGAAGCCTTCAGCAGCTACCCGCTTCGATATCCTCAAACTTCCGGTCATCGGCTACCTGCTCAGAGCGCGTTATGGCCGACAGATGCTTCAAGCCGTAAGTCTCCTCCTGATTGCACTCGTCATCGCTCACGGCCTCATGCCAAACCAGATGGCGGCGATGAACCTGGCGGGCGTCTTTACGTGGAACATCGTGCGCGCCCTCGCCCTGCTTGCAATCCTCTTCGCCGGAAACCTCTTCTGCATGGCCTGCCCCTTCATGCTCCCGCGCGAGGTGGGACATCGGCTCGGGCTCGCCCGTTTCCGCTGGCCCTCCTGGTTGCGCCTCAAGTGGATCGGCATAGCACTCATCGCTGTCTTCTTCTTCTCTTATGAACGCTTCTCCCTCTGGGACAACCCCACCCGCACCGCCTGGCTGCTCATCGCCTACTTCGCCACGGCTTTTGCTGTAGACACCTTCTTCAAGGGAGCGAGCTTCTGCAAATACGTCTGCCCTATCGGCCAGTTCAACTTCGCAGCATCGCTCGTCTCGCCCATCACCCTCGATGTCTCCAGCCAGTCCACCTGCACCGCCTGCACCACTCGTGATTGCATCCGAGGCAACCCGCAACAAAGAGGCTGTGAGCTAGATCTCTATCTACCGCAGAAGGTAGGCAATCTCGACTGCACGCTTTGCATGGACTGCGTCAAAGCCTGCCCGCACGACAACATCGGTCTCTACCCGCGTTCCCCTGCAGTCGACATCCTCGACTCACATCCTCGCTCGTCGCTCGGTTCGCTGGCTGGCCGCATCGACATTGCGGTCCTTACTCTCGTCCTGATCTTCGCGGCCTTCGCCAATGCTGCCGTCATGGTCGCACCCGGCAGACGCCTGCTTCAGACATTCGCTTCCAGGCTTCCATTCACTGCTACGACCTTCGGGAGTGCCTTTGCAGTAGCGTTCCCCTTCATTCTTGCACTGGCAATCTTCGTTCTGCTCACACGCATGATGCACCGATCATCCCGCTCGACCGAACCCACCCGCACCTTCTTCACCCGCTATGCTTTAGCTCTTCTCCCGCTGGGTCTTGGACTCTGGGCAGCTCATCTGCTCTTCCATCTCGTGACGAGCTTGCCCACGATCCCACTGGTCTTCCTTCAGGCCCTGCACGATCTAGGCTTATCTGCGGTCACTCTGCCAGCATGGAACTCCATGGCCACATTCTCTGGAGCGTCCTTGCTGCAGTTTCAGCTTGCTCTGCTCGATGGAGGCCTGCTCCTCGCTCTCTACCTAGGCTGGCGACTCTCATGCCAATTAGCTCCCGACCGGCGCTGGTCTGCCTGCGCGCCTTTCTCTCTCACCACGATCGCGCTCTATGCTCTGGCCTTCTGGCTCCTTCTGCAGCCTATGGAGATGCGCAACATGATGAACATGGCGTGGTCGCTTCTCGAGCCGATGGCAGGGAATTCCGTATGATCGCCCGTCGAGCCAGCTCTCTCATTGCGTTATTCTTCACGCTCTCTCTCTTCGGCATCGAGACCGCGTCGGCTGACGGAGGCCGCCTGCAATTCCGCGAACCATGCGGACCCTTCCTTGTCTCCCTCTTCGCCCAGCCCGACAATCTTCTGCTGGGTCCAGCCGACCTCAGCGTGCTCGTACAGAATAACGGCGGTCACAATGGCTCTGGAAAGATCGCATTCGATAGCCGCGTCGTCCTTGTCCTCACTCCGCCTGCTCCATCCCCCCAACATCCAATGACCGTCACCTTATCTCATCAAACTGCCACCAACCACCTCCTGCAAGCCGCACAAGTTCAATTCACACAGTCCGGTCCATGGAAGGTAACGGTAAGGGTTTCAGAAGGGGCAAGTCAGGGCCAGTGCTCCACTACTCTTCTGGTGGGTCACCGAAAAACCGATCCTGTCACGACATGGCTATTTCTTGCCATCCCCGCTCTGCTCGTTCTTGTTTATGCCATTGCTCAGACGAATCGGCCAATTCGGCCACCACCTGATATGGTGAACCCGTCTCTGATAGACGACCTTGGCGCAACCAGCCGGGTAATGTGAGTGCGCATTGGCCCGCTGAGCGTATCGAGGGATACGTATCGTCGGACACAAGAATCAAGGCTTCGATTCCTCGTGTTCTATCGAAAGGTATCACGCATACACGCGCGCCCCTTTTGGCTGGAAGACTCCTTTCTTACGCGGGCTGTGGCAGGAAGCGCGAAGAAGGGAATCCATGAAAGCGAAGCTGGAGACAACGCCAGGACTCCACCGAATAAAGCACAATCTTGTGGTAGATCGCGTACTCATCGGGCCAACCAGAGGGGTGGGTACTCCAGTCGATGTTGAGCGAAGGCTGCCGATGATTGAATGCCATGAGGATGAGCGAAGTGCGGCCGAGGTGATAAGGCGAGCTGATGACCTCGGCCGACGACCAGCGCTGCTGGCGCATGATCTGCGCGGAATAGAAGATGTTCTGAATGGTGTTCTGCGCCTGCGCCTCTTCGACGATGTCCGCAGGTGGAACGCCCTGGCTTGCCGCGAACTGCGCCATGCTGTGCGCTTCGACGAAGTGGTTATGGGCCGCGCCGCCGGTCATGATGATATGCGATGCGACGCCTGCCTTGTACTCGCGAACTCCCTCGAGCACTCGCTCGCGCTGCTCCGGCGACGGTGTACCGTCAAGGCGCGACGGTGTACCAAGGACGACGATCGTGTCGAAGTGGGTCGCGGCGGTGTTGTGACGGGCAATCGTAAGGAAATTGCCGTAAAGGACGAGTGCAAAAATCCAGACACATAAAAAAAGAACGAAGAACGTCTGTCGAAATAGCTTCACGCGATTAAGGTAGCAGAGCTCTTGTCTTGTTGGATGAATTCAAGCATGCTGTGAACCTCCGCAAGGAGCTTGGGGAGAGAAAACGGCTTGGGTAGAAACTTCCAGCCATGCGTCTTCATCTGGTCAAGCTGTCCGGAAGACACGATAACTCCGGACATAATGAGCACGCGAAGCGAGGGCCGGATGGACTTCAACTCCCGGGCAAGATCGAAGCCGGAGCGTTGCGGCATCGAATAATCCGTGATGACCAGATCGATACCCGGGGAGCGGCTGAAGAGCTTGGCTGCTCGGTCGGCATCTCCTGAAACATGGACGGTGTGACCTTCGTGTTCAAGGAAGGTGCGGATCAGTGAGCGAATGTCGGGATCGTCGTCGACTACAAGAATTTTTGCGGATCTTTTCTTACTGGATAGCGAATCGAGATGCATTTGATTCCAACTCTAGAGTGCTTCAGGTTATGACTCTGTTTTGGATGCACCGGACAGTTCTTTAATTGCCTGTGCCTTTTCAATCTTTCCCTTAGGTTAAGACGGCGGCAGCCTGTGGATGTGAGCGAGGTTACCGTTGCATGAATCAACAGCCATTTCCCGGTTCATGCTGTGAGACAGACGAGTCGACCACCCTCGGAGAAGCGCTCCGGATGAATCGCCGCGGCGAGATGTGCAAGTCCTTGTGTAAGAGAAGCGATTGCGGGAGTGTTGAGATATTCATCGGGAACGCAGTAGACTCGACGATTGCGCACTGCGCGCAGGTGGCCCCAGTTTCGTTGAGCGATGACACGGTCAAGCGGAACGCGACTGCCGGCCCCGCACCACGCGAAGATCAGCACGTCGGGGTCGGCCGCTGCGATCTCTTCCGGAGTCGTCCGGCTGCCCGGGGAACCAAGAAAGATTCCCCCGCTGGCCTCGATCAACTCCGCAATCCATGCCTGCGAGTGGATCAGAGGCTTGCCCCATTCTTCGCAATAGATTGTAACCTTCTCCAGATGGGCCGTAGCGGCCCGCATCTCGGCAAGGGCCTTCTGAAAATCTTCGATAAGCCATTCGGCCTGGAGCACACGATCGACCTGTCGCGCGATCAGGCGTGTGTCGTGCATGACATCTGCCAGGGAGTGAGGGGCAAGCGCCAGCAGCGGAATCCCTGCTTTGAGAATTGCCGCGAGGGATTCCAGACGGTATGGGACCGAGGCGATAATCAGGTCCGGATCGATGCCGTCCAGCTCCGCCGTGCCTGTGTTCCAGGAATCTCGAACGATGGGCAGTTTCAACTCTGCGAGCGATGGTAAGGCTTCCAGGCAATATTTCGTATGGGCGCAGAGCTCATCCAGCCGCCCAAGAGCGGCAAGGGTGAGAGTGATCGATGGTTGAAGACTGACAATACGCACGAATGACCTCCTTTAGCTGAAGAGAAACTCCTTCGTGCGAAGCTCCTTCACTGTATCCCGCAGCTTGGCTGCTTTCTCAAACTCGAACTTCTTGGCAGCTTCACGCATCTCGTTCTCAAGTCTTACGATATAGGTGTCGAGCTCCTGCTGCGTTGCGAATTCCGGCATATCGCTCATCTCTTCGGTGAGATCGGCATAGTCGGCATTGAGAATTCCTGCCAGCGTCATCTCTGTCGGACGAATGATCGACTGCGGTGTGATGCCATTCTCTTCGTTGTAGACCTGCTGAATCTCGCGGCGGCGGTCCGTCTCATCGATCGCTCGCTTCATCGATTCGGTCATCCTGTCGGCGTAAAGGATGGCCCGCCCCTCGAGATGGCGGGCAGCGCGACCGATCGTCTGGATGAGGGAGCCTTGCGAGCGCAAGAATCCTTCTTTGTCGGCATCGAGAATTGCAACCAGAGAGACTTCGGGAAGATCGAGACCTTCACGGAGTAGATTGATCCCGATCAGCACATCGTATTCGCCCTTTCGAAGGTCACGGAGCAGCTTGATGCGTTCCAGAGTTTCGATCTCCGAATGCATATAGCGGCACCGCACGCCCACCTCGGTGTAGTATCCGGCGAGATCTTCCGCCATTCGCTTGGTGAGAGTGGTGACAAGAACTCTCTGGTTCTTCTGGGTGCGATCTCGAATCTCTGCGAGCAGATCGTCGATCTGTCCTTTGACAGGGCGGATCTCGACGATGGGATCCGTCAGACCTGTAGGCCGGATAATCTGCTCCACCACAACACCGGCGGCCTTCGTCAGTTCATAGGGTCCCGGTGTCGCAGACACGTAGATGATTTGACTGGTTCGCCCCTCAAACTCTTCAAAGCGCAGCGGGCGATTATCCAGAGCGGAGGGAAGACGAAATCCATAATCGATCAGATTCTGCTTGCGTGAGCGGTCGCCATGCCACATGCCGTGAAGCTGCGGAACGGTGACGTGCGACTCATCGATGAAGATAAGAAAGTCGCGAGGGAAGTAGTCGAGCAGCGTTGGCGGGGGCTCCCCCGGAAGCCGTCCGGAGAAATGCCGAGAGTAGTTTTCGATTCCGTGGCAGTAGCCGACGGACTTGATCATCTCAAGATCGAAACGGGTGCGCTGATGAATGCGCTGCGATTCGACCAGCCGCCCTTCTTTCTCGAGCTGAGCTTCCCATTCGAACAGCTCGGCAAGAATAGAATCGATCGCCGTGGCTTTGCGTTCCGGCTGCACGACATAGTGGCTCTTGGGATAGATGGGAAGGCGCGAGTACTTCTGCTTCACCGAGCCGAAGAGGGGATCGATCTGCGAAAGGGAATCGATCTCGTCGCCGAAGAGCTCGATCCGGTATGCGTTTTCGTCATACGTGGGATAGACCTCGATGACGTCTCCTCGTACACGAAACGTTCCGCGGCGAAAGTCGACGTCGTTGCGCTCATAGAGGATCTCGACCAGCCGACGCGTAATATCCTCGCGCCGCACGCGCTGACCCTTTTCGAGCATCAGGAGCATGCCGTAGTAAGCTTCGGGCGAGCCGAGACCGTAGATGCAGGAGACGGAGGAGACGATGATGGCATCGCGTCGCTCGAACAAGGATCGCGTCGCCGAAAGCCTCAGCTTATCCAGCTCTTCGTTGATGGTGGCCTCTTTTTCGATGTAGAGGTCGCCGGACGGAATGTATGCCTCGGGCTGGTAGTAGTCGTAATAGGAGACGAAATACTCGACCGCGTTGTTGGGGAAGAATTGTTTGAACTCGTGGTAGAGTTGGGCGGCCAGGGTCTTGTTGTGCGCGAGGATGAGCGCAGGCCGGTTCAATTCTGCAATGACCTTCGCCATGGTGAAGGTCTTTCCAGAGCCGGTGACTCCGAGCAGAACCTGATCTTTTTCGCCTGCGTTCAGGCCGGAGACAAGTTCGCCAATCGCGCGAGGCTGGTCACCCTGCGGTTTGTAGGTCGTGGTGAGCTGAAAGTCCATCTGCACATAAGATAGTGGAAGTGACAGGGAGGTTGCGGAATGAATGAAGGAACCCAGTTATGGCTGATTCGCCATGGCGAGACGGAATGGAGCCTCAGCGGGCAGCACACGAGCCGGACCGACATCCCCCTGACGGAGCATGGCCGGCGCCGGGCAGAGGAACTGCGGGATTATCTTGAGGGCACAAGCTTCAACGCAGTGTTTGTCAGCCCGATGCAACGAGCGCGGGAGACCTGCGCGATCGCCGGGTTCGGGGACCAGGCGGTCATCGACGACGGATTGAAAGAGTGGGACTACGGCATCTACGAAGGGAAGACGACGGCGCAGATCCGCGCGGAGGTTCCCGGCTGGAGCGTGTGGAAAGACCCGATTATCGACGGCGAGACCGCCGACCAGGTTGGTGTGCGCGCCGACGGCGTGATTGCGCGGTCCCTGGCGGCATCGCCCGGAGGTGGGAAGGTCGCTCTTTTCGCCCATGCGCATATTTTGCGAATTCTTGCCGCCCGATGGCTGACGCTTGCAGCCAGGCAGGGAAGCCTCTTTGCGCTTGGCACCGGAAGCGTCAGCGTGTTGGGGTGGGAGAGAGAGAACCGCGTCATCGAGTCCTGGAACCGCAGTTTCGAATAGTCACGATTTTCAGCCGCCGCGATTTAGCGGTTGTACGGGCTGTGCATGGAGCTTGCGGATTAAGAGTCCGGCAGCTACGGGGTTACACGATTGCGTGGGGCGATGTGCTCGGGCTGGAGACCCATGCCGATCAGGCGTGCAGTGAGATATTTGAAGCCGGGGATCTGTACGATCAGACGGAAGATCAGGGGCGGATGAACGGGGCCCGGATTCTGCAGGACACGATTGAGGATGCGGTGCGCAAAGACCTGAAACGCCTGGGTTCGGCGAACCGCTTTCTGCCGATACTGCTGGACCTGACCGAGGTGATGCGGGGTGAGCGAGTTGAACCGCAGAGCCTCGGAGAGGATGTTGGCGGTAGCGACCGCGTCCTGTAAAGCGATATTGATGCCTATTCCGCCGACGGGCGACATGGCATGGGCTGCATCGCCGATACAGAGCAGGCCCGGTGAAGACCATCGCTGAAGGCGGTTGACCTGCACCGTGAGTAATTTCACTTTGTCCCACGAGTCGATCTCGGCCACCCGATCGCTGAGAAACGGAACGATACGCGCGAGGCTCTCCTGAAAGGCACCTATTCCCGCTTGCTGTAGCTGCGGAAAGGTGTCCTTTGCGATGAGGTAAGCGACTTGAAAGTAGTCGATGCGATTGATGAGGACGACGAGGCGGCCGTAGTTCACGTAGCCCAGCCCGTTTTCCGGATCGGAGTCATGGCGGGGAAGACGCAACCAGAGCACGTCGATCGGTACGCCCTCTTCGAGGAGAGGAAGGTGAGCGGCCTGGCGAGAGAGGGCATGGCGTCCATCGCAGCCGACGGTGAGTTCGGCGGGAATCTCGACAGTACCATCGGGTGTGCGGGCCACAACGCCTGTGGTGACGCCATCGGCTTGAATCAGGCCGGTTGCCTCCCAGCCCATGCGAAGCGTGAAGGTGGGAAGCTTCGCTCCTTCGGCGGCGAGGAAGTCCAGGAAATCCCACTGCGGCATCAGGGCGATGTACTTCGCGTGGGTTGGAAGATGAGAAAAGTCGGCCATCGTGACGTTGAAGTTACCGAACCAGCCGGACATATGCGCAATCTTGGAGTGGCGGATGGCAAGCAGCTTATCCAGAAGGCCAAGCTCGTAAAGAAGCTCGAGCGTAGAGGGATGAATGGTATCGCCGCGAAAGTCGCGAAAGAAGTCCTTGTGTTTTTCGAGGACAGTAACGGGGATGCCTTCCCGGGCGAGCAGAAAGCCCAGCATGATTCCGGCGGGGCCGCCGCCGATGATGCAGCACGTGGTCTTTGCGGGGGAAATATCTGTCTCGCCCATAGGTGCGATGAAGGTAGCAGGGCTGTTTTGCGGGGTCAATGATGGAGAAGCTGGCGGACCATGTTAGATTCGAGCCATTCCCACTCTTTCAGGAGACAGGCATGCGATGGCTGCGCTCGATGTGCGTTGTGGCTGCAAGCGTTGTTTTGGGCAGTACGTTGGTATCGGCTGAAGACACTGGAAGCGACCTGGCCAGGGGACAGGAGTGGTGGGCGGTTGTTCAAGCGCTGGCCAATGACTCCATGCGGGGGCGGTTGACCGGAAGCGACGACTACCTGAGGGCCGCCGCCTATGTCGTCGATCGATTTAAATCGTACGGTCTCGAGCCTGCCGGTCTGAATGGAGGCTTCTATCAGCCGGTCAAGTTTGATGTGCAGCGTGTGCTGGCGGACAAGTCGTCGATGAGTCTGGTCGTCGACGGCATGGTTGAGCCGCTGTCGCTGGGGATGGATGTCGTACTCGGCGCGCGTTCGGCGCAGGTGGACCAGGTGGATGCTCCGCTGGTTTTTATCGGATATGGACTGCATTTGCCTGAGGCGAAGTATGACGACTTCGACTCGGCTGCGGTGCCGTGGAAGTCTCTTAAGGGCAAGATTGTCGTTTACATCAATGGCGGTCCCTCCGATCTGCCGGGACCACTGAAATCGTATGCTCGCACGGCTCCATTTGCGAAAGCGCTGCGCGATGCCGGTGCGGTGGGAGCGATTTCGATTCCAACGCCGAAGTCGATGGACTTCGGATGGCAGCGGGTTGCGAGCGGGGCATCGCAGCCCGGGATGCGGCTGGCGGCGACTTCGGATGCGGCCGCGGTGGCGGCGAAGCATCCTGCGTTGGCTGACGATCACGCGTCCATGTTCTCGGCTACGTTCAATCCGGCGGAGGCGGAGAAGCTGTTTGCCGGAACAGGTCACACCTTCGCGGAGATTCTGGCGCTGGCAGATGCGCAGAAGCCTCTGCCGCGGTTCGCCCTGGGCAAGAGCGTGCGCGCGACCGTGGTGGGAGAGCATAGCCAGGTCGAGTCACCGAACATTGTCGCGAAGCTGGAGGGTTCGGATCCAAAGCTCTCCAAGGAATACGTAGTGGTCTCAGCGCACCTGGATCACCTCGGTGTTGGAGCTCCGATCCACGGGAAGACGATCTACAACGGCGCGATGGACGATGCTTCGGGCGTCGCGAGCGTGCTGGAGACGGCGAAGGCGTTCAGCCAGGCGAAGACCCGGCCGAAGCGCTCGATTCTTTTCGTGATCTTCACGGCCGAGGAGAAGGGTCTGCTCGGCTCGCGTTACTTTGCCGGTCATCCAACCGTTCCCGAGAGCTCGATCAAGGCGGATCTGAATCTCGATATGTTCATGCCGCTGT
This sequence comes from Edaphobacter modestus, assembly GCF_004217555.1. GTDB lineage: Bacteria > Acidobacteriota > Terriglobia > Terriglobales > Acidobacteriaceae > Edaphobacter > Edaphobacter modestus. The sequence continues at coordinate 1,117,978 of NZ_SHKW01000001.1, read as the reverse complement.
TTGCGCTGAAGAAGCTGCATGTGCAGGGTCTGGAGCAGTCGACACTGGCGGAGGATGCGAAGAAGGTTGGTGAAGCGCACCACATCGTCATCGCACCGGATCCGGAGCCTGACAGGAATTCGTTCATTCGCACAGACCAGTACAGCTTTGTGCAGGCCGGTGTTCCGGCCTTGGCATTCAAGTTCGGCTGGGAGGCCGGTTCGCCGGAGTACAAGGCGTGGCGTGGATGGCTGGCGGAGCGGTATCACTCGACTGCAGACGATCTGTCGCAGCCGGTGGACCTGGTTGCGGCGGCGCAGTTCAACAGCTTTTACGCTGATCTGGCCAGAACGGTGGCGGATAATCCAGCGACGCCGCACTACTTCGAGACGAGTTTCTTCCGCCGGTTCGAGACGAAGCGCTGATCTGCTTCGCCTGCCTCAGCCGTCACGCAGATGGAGACCGGGCGCTGGCGGTCGCGCCCGTATAAGCTGGAGATATGTCTGCTCCTTCTCCGCGGCTTATTGTCTTCGACCTGGACGGAACCCTGATCGATTCGCGCCAGGATCTTTGCAACTCGGTCAATGCGATGCTCGATCATCTCGGGAAGCCGGAGCTACCCGATGAAGTGATTGCGAGCTACATCGGCGATGGAGCTTCGATGTTGGTGCGGCGCGCGCTGGGCGATCCTGAGGGCGACGCTCACGACGAGGAGGACGTTGCCAGGGCAGTGCATTACTTCCTCGAGTACTACAGGGTTCATAAGCTGGACTTCACCTATGTCTATCCGGGCGTGATGGATTCGCTGGCTGCGATCCGGGCGGCGCGGCACGAGACCTTGATGGCTGTGCTCACCAACAAGCCGGTCAATCCGTCGCGGGATATCTGCGACTACTTCGGGCTGTCGGATTACTTCTTTCAGAATTATGGCGGTAACAGCTTCCATACGAAGAAGCCTGATCCTCATGGCCTGGTGGCGCTGATCGCCGAGGCCTCGGCGCTGGCGGGCTCCCGGATCGCTCCGGCGGAGACACTGATGATCGGGGATACCGACGTGGATGTGCTGACGGCGCGCGCAGCTGGCGCGGTCTCGGTGGGGTGCAGCTTTGGCCTGGCTCCTGAGCGGCTGGCAGCGGCAAGGCCTGACTTCATGGTGGACTCTCCGGCCGGCTGGACCCGCGTTGCGGGAGTACCCTCCCCCCTGTCTTAATTGTGCAAAGTCTTCAAAAGATTGCATTTGACTCCGGATCTGGTTCAGACGGGCTCCAAAAACATAAAAACGCGCCTCGGTCGACCGGGGCGCGTTCGTTTTTTGCAGCTGAGTTAATTGTAGAACAGGAGAGAGAACGGATCGGCAGTGTTAATCCCTATTGATTTCAGTTGTTTGCGCTATTCCGGGACTTGACACGTCGGTGAGCCCATTTCGAGCCGGTAAGATACGCATCTTCGTCTATCGGATGGTGATATCTCCCGAGCCGGTGTTGGCGTGGATGAGCGGACCACCCCCATTGACCGAGCCGTTGATGTGATGGCGATTGAGACTGCCCTGCATGGAGATGGGCTGCGCGACATTGACCGAGCCCGATCCGGTGTCGGCCACGAGATTGAATTTAGCACCGCTGCCAATCGCCATCTGGATGGAACCGGAACCCGTGGAGAGCTTCCAGTCGGTGGTGGGCTGACCTTCGACATCGATATCGCCGGATCCTGTGGAGGCTTTGAGGCCTCCGTTGACGCCGTGCAGATGCACGGAGCCCGAGCCGGTTTCGGCACGGACATCGCCGGGACCCGACTGGCGGAGCTCAACGTCACCTGAGCCCGAGCCTAAGGTCGCTGCTCCCTGGATTCCGCTGGCATGAACCGATCCCGAGCCGGTTTGAGCCTTGAGGGTTGCACCTACATTGTCGATGTTGAGATCGCCGGAGCCAGTGGCAGCCGTGATATTGGAGGCTTTGGGAAGGGTGACGTCATAGTCGATGGAGATATTGCGGAACAGGTCGTTGGAGTGCCGCTCGCCGACCGTGATCTCATTTCCATTTTGAACGATGGGAGGGTTGCTCGCGATCTGACGGACCCGGGCCTCGGCATCGCCGCCCATCCAACTGTTGTTGCTATGAACGTGGCCGACGATGTGAACCTGATTGTCCGAACCGGGCTTGAGACGGATGTAGCCGGAGCCGGTGGAGACGGAAACATTGGGCGAGCCGCTGACGTTGAGGGTCCGGTCGAAGTTGCCCTCTGCGGCGAAGGCGGTGGTTGCGATAGAGAGTGTGGCGATCGCGAGGAGGGATCGTGCGGTCATGGTGTTGCCTCCGAATGCTGTTGTTTACGCAGGGTGGAGCAGGTTTGTTCCGGTGTTTTTTGGCGTGTGGTTTGTGTTGTTCTGGTGGGGATGGCTGTGGCCACGTCTCCTGGCGACGATGAAACGGCCGCGAGATGGATACATGGCGTCGGAAGCCAAGGGTACACGTGCTGCAGTGGCGATTCGGGAGAAATACTGAGATTCTTCGCTTCGCTCAGAATGACGACTTCTTAGCACTCCCTTGTTCCTTTAGGACGCTCCTGCTACTGCTGTAGGATGACGGTTTCGCCGGCGTTGAGACCGGAGAGGACCTCGGTACGGGTTCCGTTGGAGATTCCGGCCTTGATGGCGACCTTGCGGCGACCCTTCTTCTCCTTGGGATCGGGCACTTCGACGGAGGCGCTGCGGTCCTTATCGTAGAGGACAGCCTGTTCCGGGATGGTGAAAACGGCCTTGTGCTCTTCCAGAAGAATCTCGGCGTTGGCAGTCATGTTGGCTTTGAGCTCGCCGCCGGGATTGTCGATGGAGACGCGGACTTCGAAGGTGGTGACGTTGTCTTTCTCGACGCCGAGAGGAGCGATCTTGGTGACCTTGCCGAGGAAGGTTTTGTCCTTGAAGGATTCGACCTTGATGCGAGCGGGCTGGCTCATGTAGACCTTGCCGATGTCGGATTCGTCGACCTTTCCCTGTACGTAGACCTGGGTGGTATCGCCGATGGTCATCACGAGCGTGGCGGTTGAGCCCATAACGAGAATGGAGCTGACGGCGTCGCCAAGCTCGACGTCGCGGGAGAGAATGACGCCGTCCATCGGGGAGGTGATGGTGGTGTAGCTGAGCTGCTCCTCAAGCTGCTTGAGCGAGGCCTGGGATTGCTGAACCTGGGCCAGCGCCTGCTGGAGCTTGGAGGTATCGACGGCGATCTGGGCGACGGCCTTGTCGCGGGTGTTGGCGGCGGCAAGATACTTCTGCTGCGCGTCGTCGAGGGCCTGCTGGGAGACGACGCCATCCCTGGACATGGAGAGGGCGCGGTCGTAGGTGTGTTTGTACATGGGCAGGTCGGGCGCCTCGGCGTTGACCTTGTCGTACTCGATGGCTGCCTGGGCGGCGCGGGCGTTGGATTCGGCCGCGGCGAGCTGGGCCTTCTGGGCATTGACCTGGGCGAGGATCTCGACCTGGTCGAGCTGAGCCAGCACCTGGCCCTGCTTAACGTGCTGGTTGATATCGACGTCGAGCCGGGTGACGATACCGGAGGCCTTGGATTTGAGCTCGACCTTGGTGATGGGCTGCACCTTGCCGGTGGCGACGACGGATCGGGCGATATCTCCCTTTTCGACCTTCGCAAGCTGTGAGGGTTCAAGCTTGGCGCTATTTCCGCGCGCAGCCACGGCGACGCCGAGAATCACGGCGATAACCAGACCGATAACACCGGACCAGATCCATACTTTTCGCTTTTGTTTCCGTTGTGTGGCCAAGGTCGTACTCCCCCGCAGGTTACTGTTGCGTTCAGTGGAAGATGTTGCGTTCTCGCAGTGTGACTACGCAACGATGCGGCGCCTGGTTCCCTAAAAGTTTAGAGAAAGGGAGCGAGGGGCCGGAGACTGAGAGTACAGCTTTTGCGGGAGAGGAAGGAAGAGCAGAGTTCGGGTCAGGCGTACTTGCGCAGGACTCCGAGAACCTTACCCTGGATGCTGACGCTGGAAGCCGGGGCGAAGATAGGCGCCATCTCGGTGTTGGATGGCTGGAGACGTATCATACTGCCCTCGCGATAGAAGCGCTTGAGGGTGGCGTCGGACCCGTCGATGAGAGCGACGATGATCTCTCCTTCGCGGGCGGTGCGGGTGCGCTCGACAAGGACGTAGTCGCCGGAGACGATGTGCTCGTCGCGCATCGAGTCGCCGCGAACCTCAAGGGCAAAGACCTCGCGGTTGCCGATGATGTCGCCAAGCGAGATGCTCTCCGCGGTTTCGATGGCCTCGACTGGCCTGCCTGCGGCGATTCGGCCGAGCAGAGGAAGGCGGTCGGCACGCTTGTTCCCACGCGCAGGAAGGACATCGATAGAACGGCTGCGGTTGTGTGCGCGTTGCAGCAGCCCCTTGTTCTGAAGATTGGTGACGTGTTTGTGGACCGTAGCGAGCGAGCTGAGGCCGAGACCGCTGGCGATTTCCTCATAGGAGGGGGAGTATCCGTTCTTCTGAGTAAAGCCGGAGAGAAAGTCGAGAACCTCTTTTTGCCGCCTCGTGATTGCCATGCAGGAATTGTAGCGAATAAAAAGCGAATTGCAAGCTACTTTGTTGATGCCCCCTTCACCGCAGGCTTTCCTCTTCATTTCTGAGAAAACCCTTATGACTGATTCCCGTTTTGAAATGTCATGTGCAAATAACTGCATATGACACTTGTAAGCGTGCTGCCGATACACCAAGGTAATAAAACACCGCAGGGCACTGAGCGAACAGATACCGGGCCGTCGGTGCGCAAGGGAGGCGACATGCAGGTTTTGATTGTGGAAGACGATGCTGCGTTGGGATTGTTTCTGGAAAAGGGATTGAAACTCGAGGGCCACGACGTCACGCGGGTCGGGGATGGCGAGGCGGCGCTGGAGCGGCTGGATGAATCCAGCCCTGATCTCCTGGTGCTGGACCTGAGCCTTCCGAAGCGAGATGGCGTCGAGGTGCTGATGGAGATGCAGGGCCGTTTCGAGAACACCGCAGTGCTGGTGCTGACGGGACGAGGCATGGTGGAGGAGCGGGTAAAGTGCCTGAACTTAGGAGCGGATGACTTCCTGCTGAAACCGTTCAGCTTTCACGAGCTGACCGCCCGATGCAGGGCGCTCCTGCGAAGACGCGAGCGTTTCGCGGACCCGGTGCTGCGACACGGAGACGTGGAGCTGAACCGGATGGAGCGACGCGTGAAGCGGAACGGCACCGTGGTGGACCTGACGGCAAAGGAGTTCAGCCTGCTGGAGTATTTGGTCCAGCGGAAGGAACGTTGCTGCAGCCGGGCGGAGCTGCTAAGCGGGGTCTGGCAGATGTCGCCGGATGCAGGCACCAATGTGGTGGATGTTTATGTGAACTACCTGAGGAAGAAGCTGGGTGCTGCGGCCGTGGAGGATGACGATGGGCACGCGGTGATCGAGACGATCCGGGGCGAGGGATATCGCATGAGCAGCGTGGCGAAGAAACAGCCGAGACGAGCGCAGATTTTTACGGTGGGCTCGGCGTGGGCGGAGGCGTAACGGGATGGAAGGGATGCTTGTCGGGAAGCTTGTGGAACAGATAGACGGCCTGCTGCATGGGCTTTGTCAGCCGCTCACGGTGCTGCAGTGCAGGCTTGCCCTGGGGGAGCTGAGCGGCGAGCCGTCGGCGATGCGCACGGCCATCGGAGCGGCTCTGGGAGAATGCGCCCGGCTCAATGAGAAGGTAGGCGCGATGCGGGAGATGTTGCAGGCAGCCGAGAGGCAGGGGAGTTAGATGGCGATGGCGATGGCGGGCGAGGCGGCGATGGTGGTGGGGACAGGAATGATAGGGACAGGGGTTCTGCTGGGCGCGGCGTCGACGCGCAAGGTGGTCCTGGCGAGCGCGGACGCAGGATTACGGGGGAGGCTGAAGAACTCGCTGGCCGGGATGCGCTGGGAGGTCTATGAGGCCGCGGGAGGAGCGGAGGCGATGGCACGGCTGGACGAGGTGCGGCCCGAAGCCCTGCTGGTTGACAGTTGGCTGCCGGACCTGGAGGTCGGTGAGTTCGCGGGACAGATTCGAATGCTCTACCCGGCAGTGGAGCTGATGCGGATGGATGGAGGTGCGGATGGGAAGGCGCGGAGTCCGCGACGGAACGAGCTGCTGCATGCTTTGCGCGAGGCGCAGGGGCCGGTGGCGAACGATACAGCGGCGTGGAACGCGGCTCCAGTGGCCGTGCCCGTGGTCCCCGTCGTGACGCGAATCGTGGAGAGCGATGCGAGACGGTCACCGGAGGCAGGGATGATGCTGCCGGAGATGATCGGCGAGAGCGCCGCGATGCGCGAGCTCGCGCGGCTGATCCGGCTGGTCGCGGCGCGATCGACGACGGTGTTGATTGAAGGGGAGACGGGAGCCGGGAAAGAGGTGGTTGCGAAGGCGATTCATCGTCTGAGCGATCGCGTGAGCAAGCCGTTCGCGGTGCTGAATTGTGCGGCGATTCCAGAGGCACTGCTTGAGGCGGAGCTGTTCGGACATACGCGCGGAGCCTTCACGGGCGCGGTGCAGTCGCGCACGGGGCGCATTGAAGCCGCGCATGGAGGAACGCTGTTTCTCGACGAGATTGGAGAGATGCCGCTGGCCCTGCAGGCGAAGATGCTGCGCTTCCTGGAGTGCGGGGAGCTGCAGCGCGTCGGAGACAATGAGACCACGCGGGTGGATGTCCGGATTATTGCGGCGACCCACCAGCCGCTGGAGAAGAGATCGGCAGAGGGAACGTTTCGATTAGATCTTTATCATCGTCTGGCGGTCTTTCCGGTGGAGGTTCCCGCTCTGCGGGAGCGTATGGAGGATCTTGGACTTCTGGTGGAACACATTCTCGCGAAGATGGGTGAGCGCATGCCGCGCAAGAGATTGAGTGAAGCCGCGATGGCACGGCTCAGGGAGCACTGCTGGCCGGGAAACGTTCGCGAGCTGATGCATGTGCTGGAGCGCGCGACGATTCTGGCCGGAGACGCGATGGAGATTGGCGCGGAGGAGATCCGCTATCGACGAACGCCGCGATGAGAACAGGAACGAAGAAACCCGCTGGTGAAGCATATTCCCCGATCCGCGCTGAATTTCCGATCGATATAACAGGGTCTTCAACAGATTGCTCAGGACGGGATCGAAGCAATCGGAGACGAGATGTAGTTTGCAATAGATCCAATCGCTTAGAGCGCTCTCATCTGAGAGCGCATTTTTTTGGCGCGTGAGGTGCATAGGCAAAGGTGGAGGTCTTGCGATGCAGGTAACGACACCTTTGAGCGATTCGCTGACACGCTATCTGGATCTGACGACGGAACAGATGAAGCTGACGGCGGAAAACATGGCGAACGTGGATACGCCCGGCTACAAGACGAAGGGCTTCGACTTCGAGCAGGAGTTTTCCCGGCAGATGAACCTTTCGAATGCGCCCACTCAGGCAGAGGCTCAGCAGCAGGAGGTGGATGGGCTGGTCTCGCGGCCGGACGGCAACAACGTTTCGATGGACCGCGAGGGAGTACAGCTGGCGAAGGCGCAGTTGCAGTTCAAGCTGGGTGTGCAGTTGTTGAAGAACGAGTATTCGTCGGTGATGAGCGCGATTCATGCGGAGGCGAAGTAAGCGATGAATTTATTTGGAGTGATGGATGTTAGCTCCTCGGCCCTGAAGGCCGAGAGAGTGCGGGCCGAGGTGGTGGCCTCGAATATGGCCAACGCGGAGACGACGCGGACGCCGGAGGGCGGACCGTATCAGCGCCATCATGTGGTCTTCGAGGCCGAAGGGGATGGAGGGTTCCATCAGTCGCTGGTGAGCCATCTCGTCGGCAACGGTCTTGCTTCGCTGCACGGCTCGACGCTGTTCGGAGAAGGAATGACCGACGCGAAGAGCACTCCGGGCGGAGTGGCGGTAACGGGTGTGATCAGCGATGGGAGCGCGCCGCTGCGGCGATTCGATCCACAGCACCCGGATGCGGGAGCGGATGGATATGTGTCGTATCCGGACATCAATCCTCTGACCGAGATGGTGGATCTGATGGGAGCGACCAGGTCGTATGGCATGAATGCTTCGGCGGTACAGGCAGAGAAGAACATGGTGTCTTCGTCGCTTGAGATTTTGAAGTAAATTTGCGGTTTTGATTTTGAGATTTTCTTGAGGTGAACGGATGAGCGATGTGTTGATGGGAAGCAAGATTTCGGCGGCGAACGGGTTCAACTCGATCGTGTCGCAGGGTAGTGGTGTGGCAGGGGGCGTGAACGGGAAGGATGAAACCGGCACACCGTTTGCGGGACTGCTGCAGTCGATGGTGCAGCAGACGTCGGCGCTCGATGACCAGGCCTCGACGGCGGTGAGCGGACTGCTGAGCGGTCAGGGTGTGGACATTCACCAGGCGATGATCGCGACCCAGAAGGCCAACATGGCCTTTGAGCTGGCCCTGCAGGTGAGGAACAAGGCCGTGGGGGCGTATCAGCAGATGATGGGCATGCAGTTCTGAGACCGGATTGCCGGGAGCAAGCAACACTCTGGCGTGCGGTGCGCCGCATGTTGGAGCACGAGTAAGAGCGAGCGGACGGAATGGCTGAGACGGGGCAGGAAGAGAAGACAGGATTGCAGCGGCCGGAGCCGGTGGTGATGAATCCGGCTGACGGCATTGTGGGCAGGGCAGCAGCGGTTGCCTCGAGGATGCGTGACAGGATCATGTCGCTGCCTGCCGGCAAGCGGACATGGCTGATGGCGTCGGCGGCGTTCATCGCGGCGATGGCTGTCGCGATGGCATGGTATGCCGGGCGCACAGACTGGAAGCCGCTGTTCACGGGGCTTGACGGCAAAGACGTGCAGCAGGTGTCGCAGGAGCTGGCATCGGCAGGGATCCCTTACCAGACCACACCGGACGGCGGCAGCATCGAAGTTCCGGCGGAGATGGTGGACAAGGCCCGCATGGAGGTCGCGACGAAGGGCATGCCGCAGAGTGGCCGGCTGGGTTTCGAGCTCTTCGACAAGCCGAACTGGGTAGGCAGTGAGTTTGATGAACGGGTGAACTACCAGAGGGCACTCGAGGGCGAGCTGGAGCACACGATCGGCACGTTGGGCGTGGTGCGATCGGCGAGGGTGCACCTTGTTCTGCCGAAGCAGTCCTTATTTACGAGCGAGGAGCGGGCGGCGAAGGCCTCGGTGGTGCTGAAGCTGAAGCGGTCCTTCCTTGGAGAGGAACAGGCGGACGCGATTCGCAGCCTGGTGGCGGGAGCAGTGGAGAATCTGAGTCCGGACGACGTAAACCTCGTAGACGCGGATGGGCGCGCGAATCTGAAGCCGAAGTCGAAGAACGCCGTAGCCGCCGATGTCGAGCAGGAGATGGAGGCGAAGCTGGTGGCGATGCTCGAGCCGCTGGCAGGACACGACAACGTTCGCGCGACCGTGAATGTGAGTTACGAGCAGGGAAATGAAGAGCGCACCGACGAGATCTATGATCCGAACCAGTCGGTGGCGCTGAGTTTGCAGAAGAGCGAACAGGTCTCCGAACAGCCACAGCGAGCGACGGGAGTTCCGGGGACGGCGAGCAACTCGCCATCGGGAGCTCCGGTGGGCGCGGTGCAGGGCTCGCAGGCGGCAGCGGCGCCGGGAACGCCGCCGTTGCTGCAGAAGGAGGCGCTGCCGGTGTACCCGCAGCAGGGAGGCGGCGCAGGGCAAAGCCTCCGTGAGGAGAGCGGGACCTACGGAGTGACCAAGCATGTGGTGCATACCGAAGAGGGACCGGGACGGGTGCGCAGGGTTACGGCGGCCGTCGTGGTGAACGATCGGAGCCTGGTGGATGGCACAGGCAAGATGCAGCACACCGTATGGAAGCCGCGAAGCGCGGACGAGATGCGACGGCTGCAGCAACTGGCGCAGGCGGCGGTGGGCTTTGATCTGAAGCGCGGTGACCAGGTGGTGGTGGAGAATGTGAGCTTCAGTTCGAATTCTCCGGAAGCTCGTCCTGCTGCGATGGAGCAGGTGCTGGAACAGGCGCGTACGCTGGCGCGAACGCAGCCGGGACTTGCGAAGACGGCGGTCCTTGGACTTTGTGCGATTTTGCTGGTGCTGTGTGTTCTGCGGCCGATGGCGCGGCAGATTGCGGAGACGCTGCGCGAGCCTGCACTGTTGCCCGCGGGAGCCGAGGTGGCGACGCTTGAGGCCGGGCATGAAGTCGCTTCTCTGGAGATGGCGGGTGTTTCTCCGCTGACACTGCCGGGTAAGACGAAGGAGATGATGCAGCACCAGGGGGTCTTCGAACAGGTGGCCGAACACATTCGGCGTGAACCCGTGCAGAGTACCCGGCTGCTGGAGGCCTGGATCGGTTCTACAGAGGAGATGGATTGATGGCGCAGCGAGGACAGGTAGCAGCCGCACAGACAGCGCAGCGGACTCCGCTGATGCTTCCCGAATCGTCGGGTTTCGAGCCGCTGGAGGCCTCAGGCCTGCGCAAGGCGGCGATCCTGATGGTGGCGCTCGGAGACGAGTTGGCGAAGACGCTGTTTCAAAGCCTCTCGGAGAGCGATGTTCACCGCGTGACCGAGGAGATTACGCGGCTTGGGGAGATTCGAGCGCAGCAGCTGACGCAGGTGCTGACGGAGTTTTACGGTCTGCTGGAGACGCAGCAGTACATGGTTCGCGGAGGACCGGAGTATGCGCTGCGCGTGCTGACAGAGGCCTTCGGGCCGTCGAAGGCAGAGGCCTTGCTGGCACAGGTGAAACGGATTCGGGAGCGAGCGCACGGCGACATGGCAGCGCTGCAGAAGATGGACGCTCAGCAGCTGAGCAAGTTCCTGGAGAGTGAGCATCCGCAGACGATTGCGCTGGTACTGGCTCATGTGGATGCGAAGCGTGGATCAATGATCCTGATGCAACTGCAACCGTCCATGCGCGTGGACGTGGTGAAGAGGCTGGCAGAGATGCGGCAGTTTTCGCCCGAGATGGCGCAGAAGGTTGCGCTGGTGCTGCACCAGAGGATGGAGGGCATGGGGAACGGCGGAAGGAAATCGTACTCCGGGTTCAAGGCTGTGGCGGAGCTGCTGAATCGGGTGGATCAAACCGCGAGCAAGGTGATTCTTGAGGAGATTGAGCAGGAGGAGCCGAAGCTGGCGATCGGGATTCGCAATCTCATGTTTACCTTCGAAGACCTGCTGACGGTTCCGGCGGAGAGCATCCGCGAGTTTATCGCGGCCGCGGACAAGAGGGTTCTGGCCATGGCGCTGAAGGGCGGACGCGAGAACCTGAAGGCACATCTGTTCAAGGCGATGAGCTCGCGTGCAGTGGAGATGCTGAAGGAAGACATGGACGTCATGGGACCGGTGCGAATGAAGGATGTCGGGCTGGCACAGCAGGAGCTGCTGGCACTGGCACGTCAACTGGAGAGTGAAGGCAGGATGATGCTGAAGATGGGAGCCGACGATGATCTCGCCGTCTGAGCCTGTACTGGAAGCAGTAGGCGGCCTGCGTGTCGTATTGCCGCTTGAGTTTGAGGAGCTAAAGGAATTGTCGGGCAATGAGCCCGGCGAACCCGTATTGGAGAGGCCGATCTTTGAAAGTGAGAGCGGAGAAGAAGATGCTCTCACCGAACTGGAAGCACGCTTGAGTCTTCAGACGGAGAACAGCCAGAGACAGATCGATGAAGTGAGGCAGCAGACGCGGGTCGAGGTTCGCGAAGAGCTTGCCGAGGAGCTTGAGAAGAAGATCACGCAGGAACGGGAGTCGGTCGCCAGATTGTGCGAGCGATTTTCCAGAGAGCGGACACGATACTTCGCGGAGGTAGAAGCCGAAGTTGTTCGGCTGGCCCTGGCGATTGCGGGGCGCGTGCTGCATCGAGAGATTGCGTTGGATCCGCTGCTGCTGCAGGGAGCTGTGAGGGTCGCACTTGAAAAGGTACAGGAGAACGGCTCGGTCCGATTGCATGTGCCTGAAGGACAGAAAGAGAAGTGGGGCCTTATTCTTGCTCGCGCACATCACGACGACGTGGTGGTCGAGGCCGACAGGCGGTTGGAGCCGGGAGAGTGCTTTCTGGAGACGAGCGTGGGACGGGTCGATCTGGGAGTGAAGGCGCAGCTGGAGGAGATTGAGAAGGGCTTCTTCGATCTGCTCCAACAGAGGCCGGCGTAATGACTTCGTCCGTGAGTACAGAACAGGGATCCTTGTTGTCGCCGTACTTCGCGCGGCTGGAGCGTGGTCCTTCCTGGCGCTGGAGCGGCCGCGTCATCGAGGCGAACGGACAGACCGTGGAATCGGAGGGCCCGTTGTGCTCGGTAGGGGAGTGCTGCGAGATCCTCGACGCGGAAGGACGCCGACATCGGGGCGAGGTCATTGGATTTCGTGGCCGCAATGTGTTGGCCATGCCGCTGGAGGCGACGCGCGGAATCCGGTATGGCGATGCGCTCTTCGCTACGGGCGTGACGCCGGGGATCGCGGTGGGCGAGGGCATGGAGGGAAGAATTCTGGATTCGCTGGGGATGCCGCTCGATGGGCTTCCTGCGCTGCGGGCACGGGAGCTGCGCCCATTGGATGGAGTGATTCCGCAGCCGATGGAGAGAGTTCCGATCAGGGAACCGCTGAGCACGGGAGTGCGTGTGCTGGATGGGATGCTGACGGTTGGACGTGGCCAGAGAATCGGCATCTTCGGCGGATCGGGTGTGGGAAAGAGCACTTTGATTGGCATGATGACTCGGAATACAGCTGCCGATCTGACCGTGGTGGGGCTGGTCGGCGAGCGCGGTCGCGAGGTGCGGGAGTTTGTGGAGGACTCGCTGGGCGAGGAGGGGATGCGTCGCGCGATCGTGCTGGTCTCGAGCTCCGATCAAAGTCCTCTGCTGCGAATGCGTGCGGCGCTCGCGGCCACGGCGGTTGCGGAGTTCCATGCGGCACAGGGAAAGCACGTCTTGCTGGTGCTGGATTCGCTGACACGCTATGCGATGGCGGCTCGTGAGATTGGCCTGGCTGCGGGTGAGCCTCCGGCGACGAAAGGCTATACGCCATCTGTGTTCACGCGGCTGGCAAAGCTGGTAGAGCGGGCCGGAAACTTCGAGCGCGGAAGCATTACGGCTTTCTATACCGTGCTGATGGAGGGAGACGATCAACAGGATCCGGTGGTGGATTCAGTGAGGTCGTTTGTGGACGGGCACGTGGTTCTGTCGCGGTCGATGGCGTCGGCAGGATGGTATCCGCCGGTGAACGTGCTCGATTCGCTGAGTCGTTTGATGCCGGCGGTTGTGAGCCGCGAGCACAAGAGCCAGGCGACGTTGATGCGAACGCTGCTGGCGGCGCATGCGCGGTCCGAAGATCTGATTCGGATTGGAGCGTACAAGCAAGGTGCCGATGAAGATCTGGATCGCGCGATACGCGCGATGCCGGCGATGCGGGCGTTTCTCGAGCAGGACAGCCAGGAGCGCATCAGCCTGGAGGACACGGTGGAACGGCTGACGGCGATGGTGTTATAGCGATGCAGCGACTGATGGCGTTGAGGCGGCTTGGCGCGGTGTACGGGCTGATCGAAGAGATTCATTCGATCGAGGCTCGAATGGCCGCGGCGGATGTCGGTGAAGCCGAGACGGCGATCCGCGCCGAGACCAACACGCTGCACCTGGCGTGGAGAGAAGAACGCGAGGCGATGCGAGGACAGGATAGCCTCGGCCGATCGGCGATGGCCGCCCGGGAAGAGGTTGCGATTCGCAAGACAAGGCAGCTGGAACCGATCCTTGAGAGGCGAAGAGAGATCAGAGAAGCAGCGAAGACCAGACACATGGACAGCAGGCTGTGGAGCGAGCGAATGAAGAGCCTGATCGACGGTGAAGCTGGGAAGATTGCAGCTCTGGAACAGCGGCGGCTACAGGCCGCATCGGACGACCGCTTTCTGGCCCAGAGAAAGGGAAAGAAGAGGAGAGCAGATCTGTTGCGAGAGAGACCGGAAGAGAGATGAGTCTCTCTTAAGAATCAGGACTGAGGTTTTGGCAATGTGCGTGCCTTTCTAAAAAGTGGAGAACGAACGGGATGAAGATTGCAGGAGTCCTCGGAACGGAAGAGATGCGTGGCAGCCTGATTGTGCCCGGACATGCGGGATCGAATCCCCAGAGTATGTCGTTCGCCGAAAGTTTTGGAAAGGACGTGACCGCTGGCGCGGAAAAGGAGCTTCTTTCCGAACGCAATCTTCGAGTGGGGATTCCGGTCCGTGGTGACGCGGCAACGAAGAATCCGATTCCGGCGTGGACGACCGAGCCGGAGCTGACTGGTACTGCCTTTACAGGGCAGGCAGGTGAGGGCTCTGTTCCAACCCCGACGATGCGGATTGCCTCGCAGTTGACGAAGAATATCGCCGATGGTGTCACGAGACAGGACACCGCGAGCCCGGCTGAAGGGAGTTCGCCTGCGGAGGAGGCAAGTATCCTGCCGTCTGCGGAGGGCGTTTCCACTGATATAGCGGGGAAGGCCCTTGCCGGGCAGAAGAGCTCTCTTGCGGTGCCGCCGGAGCCACAGAGTATGCCGAAGGCAGAGGATGCGGCTGCAGCGAAGCAGGAGCTTCCAGTGCCCAATGCCGGAACACCACGGATCGGTGTGGGACTGGCGGATGCTTTGATCGTTGCACTGAAGAGTGGCACCGGGCAGGCACCGGGTCATCGTCTTGGGGAGGATAAAAGCGAGGTCAAGTCTCGAGGAGACGGGACGCACCCAAAAGTGATGAAGAAGATCAGCAATGGGGATTCCGCCGCGGGCGCAGTGGTTGTAGAAGACACGCAGGCAATGACCGTCGCCCCGGTCTCCCAGGCAGTCACCGTCGCGTCAACAGAGGTACTACCGAAAGCGGCGGCGACTGAGTCTGCCGCAACAGGAGAACTCGCTTCCGTATCCCCGGTTGGCACGGCGACTCGAAAGGAAGCGGGTGGTGTGCAGAAGACGCAGGCGACGGGTGCTGCCGATTCTTCGGTACCGGTGAAAGCTGAGAGGACCACGGAGCGGGAGAACACCGTGGTGCTTCCGCCAAAAGATTCGGGTACGGATACGCACGACACGAGATCGGCCACAGAGCAACGAGGCCCAGGCGACGCGAGTGATGCACTTCATCAGCCGGAGAAGACGCATGCAGGCGTGACAGAAGTTCCGCCGGGTATGACATCGACTGTGACCCAGGTTCATGAGCATGCGTTGACGATTCCGTCGGGCGAGAAAGGCGCACCCGCCAACGTACACCCTGAGAGCGGGCAAGGCGATGCGGTTTCTACGTCGTCCCACCTTGACGGATCGGGCGAACACAAGGTTTTGACGGCGACGCCAACAGCGCTTGAAGTAGGAGTTCCCGGCGGCACGCATGGCTGGCTGAAGGTTCGCGCCGAGCTGGCTGACGATGGAGCCGTTCACGCCTCCGTGTCCTCGAGCTCTGCTGCCGGAACGGAGATGCTGCGACGCGATCTGCCGTCGCTGACGAGCTATCTACACCAGGAGCAGGTTGCGGTTAACTCCGTCGTTGTCCATCCACCCTCGAGCGTCATGGATCAGACGAATCTGTCCGGTGGCGGGAGCCAGAACCATGAGGCAGGGCGAGGCTCGTCCGACCCCCAGGCTGACTCCGGTCGTCAGAGTGCATCCGGGATGAGCCGCAACGAGGATGGCTCGCGCCAGGGAAGTACAGAGGACGAAGGCGGAGCAGTCTGGCCATCTTCGGTTGGGTATGCAGGGGCTGGCGGTTGGCTCAGTGTACGAGCCTAAAACAATGTTGTTTACGAGACGGAGGAAAAGATGGATCTATCGCAGTTGAATTCCCTTGTAGGAAATGGAAAGGCGGCGGACCGAGTGGCTACGGCGCTCGCTCCGAAGCCAAAGGCGGAGGTCTCGGCGAAGGACGCGACCGGAAGCGGATCGGACACGGGCAGCAGTTCGACCACGGATAACTCGACGATCACTGCGAACGATTTCCTCACGCTGCTGGTCACGGAGTTGAAGAACCAGGACCCGACGCAGCCTACGGATCCGAACGCTTATATCCAGCAGCTGGTTGGGGTGAACAGTCTCCAGCAGCTGATTTCGATCAACCAGGGGCTGGGAAGTCTTGAAACTACTATCGGTGATGCGGTAACGGGCTAACAGGCATCGTCGCTAACAGAGAGCACTCACGTTCCGCGTTTCTGGAAACGTAAAACAGAGCGGACTCCTTCGGGAGGGGCTGCGAAGAGATTCAACCAAGGAGAGAAGTATGGGATCGTTTTCCATTGCACTGAGCGGCCTGCAGGCCGATACAACTTCACTGAATACCATCGGGAATAACCTCGCAAACCTGAACACGACGGCCTATAAGGATCAGGCGACGTCGTTTGAGGATTTGTTTTACCAGCAGATCGGGACTTCGGGTTCCAACAACCCGTTGCAGGTCGGCTCGGGAACACGGGTCTCCGGAACCACAACCGACTATACCCAGGGCACACTTTTGCCGACGGGGCAGTCTTCGGATATGGCGCTGAGCGGCAACGGCTTCTTTGTCGTGAATCAGAACGGGGTGCAGCAGTTGACCCGGGCAGGCGACTTTCAGCTTAGCCAGCAGGGCAACCTGACGACGTCGGGCGGCGCAAGCGTGATGGGCTATCCCGCAACGAACGGCGTTGTGAATGTGAATGCCGGGCTTGTTCCGCTCTCGCTTCCGGTCGGCGTCACCCAGGCGGCGCAGGCGACTCAGAATATCTCGATTACGGCAAACCTGAATGCTGCGGCGACAGTCGGAACGGCGTTTACAACGCCGGTGAAGGTCTATGACTCGCTGGGCAACAGCCATGCGCTGACCGTGACCTATACCAAGACCGGGCAGAACCAGTGGGACTATAGCGTCTCGATGCCTGCGGGCGAGGCGACGGGAGCACCGACAAACAACACCGGCACGCTGACCTTCGATTCGAACGGAAACCTTACGGCTCCCACGGGGACGATCAGCAACATCACCTTCCCCACGCTCTCCGACGGGGCGAGCGATCTAAGCTTCAACTGGAACCTCGCCAGTGGCGGAAGTCCGACGATTTCGCAGACGACGGCGCCCTCCACCACAGGCGCCGCCTCGCAGGACGGATTCGCCAGCGGCAACTATGCGGGCTTTACGGTAGACCCGAACGGCGTGGTGACCGCGAAGTTCGACAACAACCATACCCAGGTGGTCGGGCAGGTCGCCGTGGCTTCGGTGACCAACACCCAGGGCATGGTGAGAGTCGGTAATAACAGCTACGAGACTACGGCAGCCTCAGGCGATGCGGTGGTTGGTGTGGCTGGCACCGGCGGACGCGGAACGATCGAAGATTCGACGCTCGAACAGTCGAATGTGGACATCTCGACTGAGTTTGCAAACCTGATTGTCGCGCAGCGATCTTTCGAGGCGAACTCGAAGACGATCACCACCTTCGATTCGCTAACGCAGACAACATTGGGAATGATTCGCTAACGAAGTACGGAAGAGGGAAAAGAGGGTGGCTGCGGCCGCCCTCTCTTTTTTTGATTTCACGACCTTTCCGGAATCGTGAAGTTTCCCTAATCGAGATAGAGCGATCGATGGCCTGCAGATTGCATGAAGAAGATGCATCATGGCTACTACACCTCCCGTTATCCAGGCAAAGATTACATCGGATCCGGTAAAGCTTCCGATGATGCCACTGCTGGCCGCCGTTGTACTTGGAGTGGTCGTCTCAACCGTCGCGGTCGGCGGTTTCCTTTACTACATGCTTCGTTCAGGGAAGCTTCCGATCCGGACCACAGCTGCACCAGCGGCACCGGCGGCGCTGCCGGCCAAAACCCATATGACGACGCTCGAGCCCCTGTTGGTGAACCTGGCCGATGCTTCCGGAACTAGTTTTCTGAAGATCGGACTCACCCTGGAGGTGGCAGATCCCGACGAGAAAGCTGAAAAGGAATCGAAGGGCGAGGGAGCTAAACCTGCCGGTCGCGAGGCCGATGCCGCGGTGCGTGATACGGCGCTGACGGTTTTGGGGCGGGAGACATCGGAGCAGCTGCTGGCCTCGGGCGGGAAGGAGCACCTGAAGAAGGAGCTCAAGGACGCCTTGGTGGACCGCCATCCCGAAATCAAGGTTGTGGATCTGTTCTTCACCGAGTTCCTGGTTCAACGGTAATAGAGAGCGCAGGAGAGAGATCGATGGCAGAGATAGAGCTGGCGAGAGTTGAATCCGCTGCACCGGTCGCGCCGCCGCAACAGGCGGCCGCGCCAGTTGCCCTTTTCGCGCAACCGTGGATCGCGCGAATCGAAGAGCACGCCTCGTGGCCGCTGCTTTCGCAGATGACGGTTGCGATGACCGCGGGAATCCCGCTGAGCGGATTCAAGATTGGTGATCTGTTGCGGCTGGAGCCGGGACAGATTGTGGAGAGCGCTTGTCCCCATACGGAGGACATTCCGCTGAAGGCCGGCCGGATGCAGGTGGCATGGAGCGAATTCGAAGTGGTGGATCAGCACCTGATGGTTCGGCTGACGCGGCTGGCGTAGCAGGGATAGAGAGCGATGGGAATAGGAATGCGAAGTTTGTCATGGAAGAGCGAGCCGGTGGAGAGCGCCATCCAGCATGGTCTTGCAGGTGTGCTGCTGCGGATGTGGGCCAATCGGCGATCTGCGAAGGCAGTGCGTCCGCGAGAGATAGAACTGCTGGAGACGTTTTCGCTCGGAGGGCGGCGCGAGTTGATGCTGGTTCGCTGCGCCGGCGAACGGTTCCTCGTGGGAGGAAGTTTCGACCGCATTGAGACCATGGTGAAGCTGGAAGCTGGGAGTGCGGAAGCTACACAGCGGGATGGACTATGCGGGTAAGACGTGCAGTGGTATGCCTGGCGGCTTTGCTGGGATGGTGTGGGCCATTGCTGTTCGGGCAGACCGGAACACAGGTCGCGCGAAACCGGACGGACTCGTTCTGGGTAAAGCGTCAACCAGTGGCACTGCGCACAGCGCATGAAGGCAACAGGAAGGCAACGGGCAAGACGGATCCCCGTAAGACCGCTTCGCATGAGGCCTCGACCGCAAAGGAGACTGCTCCTGCGATCCATGCGAAGGAGTCCATCGAAGATGCGATGAAGATCAATCACAGCGTACCGTGGTCGATTGTGCTCGGACTCACGCTGCTCACATTGATTCCGGCGCTGCTGCTTTCGATCACGCCGCTGGTGCGTCTGCTGGTGGTCTTTCACTTCCTGCGACAGGCGCTGGGAACGCAGACTGCGCCTTCGAACCAGGTGCTGATGGGGCTTGCGCTGATGATGACGTGGTTCCTGATGACTCCGGTTCTGCTGCAGGTGGAGCAGCAGGCAGTGAATCCCTATCGTGCGGGAACGATCTCGGGCGAGGATGCGCTGAGCCGCGGCATCCAGCCGGTCAAGCAATACATGCTGCGCTATGCGCGCGAGAAGGATCTCGCGGTCTTCGCGTCGGCGGGAATGACCGCGCGACCCCAGACCAAGGACGATCTTCCCGTGCAGGTGGTTGTACCTGCTTATATTTTGAGTGAGCTGAAGGCCGGGTTTCAGATCGGTGCGGTGCTCTTTCTTCCGTTCCTGCTGGTGGACCTGGTGGTGGCGAGCATAACCACGTCGATCGGAATGATGCAGCTTCCGCCGGTGGTGATCTCGACACCGCTGAAGATTCTTCTGTTCGTGATGGTCGATGGATGGAACCTGCTGGCAGACCAGTTGATCAAGAGTTTTTGAAGTGGAGAGGAACAGGATGGGACCGGATCAGACCGTCGAAATGATGCGCAGGCTGCTTGTGGAGGCGATGTTGCTGAGTGCGCCGCTGCTGATCAGCGCCTGCCTTGTGAGTCTGCTGGTGAGCCTGGCGCAGACGCTTACCGGTGTGCAGGAGCAGACGCTGACTGCGGTGCCGCGACTGGTGGTGGTATTCGTCGTCTCCATGCTTGCACTGCCGTGGATGATTCACCGGATGGTGGAGTACTCGATCCGTCTGTTTCACGACTTTCACCGATATCTGGGATAGAGATGGACGAACTGACAAAGACGATTCCGGTAGATTGGCCACGGTTCCTTACGGTCGCGCTGCTGGTGATGATTCGGATGAGTGGGCTGATGGTGTTCGCCCCGCTCTTTTCCTCCGTTGCCATTGCTCCCCGCATCAAGGCGGGCTTTGTCTTCGCAGTGACCCTGTTGCTGGCGCCTGCTGTTGGTGCTGTGCCGGATGCGAGGTCCTCACTGGACATGATGGCGGTGCTGGGTGAGCTGGGCGTCGGGCTTGTCTTCGGACTTGCTCTGATGATGCTCAATGAAGCCCTGATGTTTGCCGGAACTCTGCTGGGAATGCAGTTCAGCTTTTCGCTTGTGAACCTGCTGGACCCGAACTCGAAGATCGAGACCCCGGTGCTGGGGCAGATGTTGAACTGGCTCGGCCTGCTGGTTCTGATCGGAGCCGGACTGGATCGAACTTTGCTGGCCGCGATGGTGAGCAGCTTTCGATCGGTTCCAGTGGGGCACGCGATGATTCAGGCGAAGACAGGCGTGGCCGTGGCGGGGATGGCGGGAGGGATCTTTCTTGCAGGCTTGCAGCTTGCTGCGCCGGTGATCGCAGCGGCATTGGTTGTCGAGATCACGATTGCCCTGGTGAGCCGGATGGCTCCGCAGCTTCCGGCGATGGTGCTTGGAATTCCTGTGAAGACGCTGGTCTCCTTCGGCGTGTTGGTGGGGAGCCTGGCGTTGTGGCCGGGTTGGATTGAAGGCCACTTTACGGCGCTTCTGGATGCGGCGGGAAGGTTGATCGCGAAGGCATGAGCGGACAGGCAACCGAGAAGGCGACACCGCAACGGAAGAAAAAAGCCAGAGAGAAGGGCGACGGTGTTCGCAGCCGTGAGCTGCTCTCCGCGATGGCCATGCTGGGCGGCGTGCTGATGCTGGGTGCAACGGCACATGGATTCCAAGGAAGCTGGGGCAAGGTGTATCTCGAAAGCCTGCGGTCGGCCGGAGTTGGCGAGGTGAGTGGCGAACGAGGATGGATCGAGGCGGTGCGTCACATGATTCAGCCTGCTCTGCTGCCGGTGGGTCTGGTGCTAACCGCGAGCTTCGGTTGTGCGCTGATGGCAGGTGTGGCGCAAGCGGGTGGGGTGCAGATTTATGCGAGCGCAGTTGAGCCGAAGTTTTCGCGCCTGAATCCTGCGTCGAACCTCAAGAATCTCTTCAGTCTGCGGCAGGCGATGCGGCTTGTGAAATCGCTGGTCCCTGCAACGGTCATGGTGGCCCTGGGGTGGAGCACGCTGAAGGCGACGATGCTCTCGATGCCGGCGATGAGCATGGTTCGGCTGCCGACGACCTTTTCGAGTGCGTATGGGCTGGCCCTCGATGCTGCATGGCTGATGCTGGCGTGGTCGGCGTTGGATTACGCGATCGAATGGCGAAGCTGGAACGAGCGGCTGAAGATGAGCAAGCAGGAGATCCGCGAAGAACTGAGAGATTCGATGGGGAATCCGGAGATCAAGGGAAAGATCCGCCAGATCCAGCACGCGATGCGCAGGCGCAAGGTAAAGGCCGATATGTCCCGCGCCAGCGTCGTGATTACAAATCCGACGCATTATGCGGTTGCGCTCGAGTTCAGCTTCGAGACGATGCAGGCTCCGGTGGTGCTTGCCAAGGGGCGCGATCTGTTCGCGGCGGAGATCCGCGAAGAGGCGAAGTGGGCCGGAGTTCCGATCATTGAAAACCCTCCACTGGCAAGGAGTCTGTACAGGATGGTCGAGCCGGGTCATTCGATTCCATTCGAGCTGTACTCGGCCGTGGCGGGAATTCTGGCTTACCTGTACCGGCAGAAGGTGGAAGAGCGGATGCGCAGGCAGCGCCAGTCGCCTCCGGCACAAACAAGGAATAACTACCCGACAGCGATGGTCATGGGAATGCGTGGAGTGGGAGGTGGGATGTGAGCGCAGTAAAGACGGCGGGTGGCTGGACGCCCGCGAAGATGCAGGCGTTTATTTTGCCGGTGGCGGCGATCAGCGTGGTCTTTGTGATGCTGATTCCCATTCCGAGCTTCGTGCTGGATCTGCTGCTGGCCGCTTCGATTACCGCATCGGTGATCGTGTTTCTTACGGCAGTGCAGGTGCGGCGGGCGGTGGACTTCTCGGTATTTCCTACGCTGCTTTTGTTGCTGACGTTGTTCCGGCTGTCGCTGAATCTTGCCTCGAGCAGGAGAATTCTGCTGCACGGCCATGAAGGCACGGCGGCCGCGGGCTCGGTGATCGAGGCGTTCGGGCAGTTTGTCGTCGGGGGCAACTACGTCGTCGGCTTCGTCCTGTTTCTCGCGTTGATTGCGATCCAGTTTCTCGTGATAAGCCATGGCGCGGTGAGGACCGCCGAGGTAACGGCACGCTTCACGCTCGATGCTCTACCGGGCAAGCAGATGGCGATCGACGCGGATATGAACGCCGGGCTCATCGACGAGCAACAGGCCCGCAAGCGGCGGCAGGCGATCGCGCGCGAAGCCGAGTTCTACGGCGCAATGGATGGCGCCGCGCGATTCAATCAACGCGATTCGATGGCGACGATCCTGATAACGGTGATCAATATTGTCGCTGGTCTGCTGATCGGTGTGATTCAGCAGGGCGCGGACCTGGCGACGGCGGTGAAGACGTACACCATCCTCACTGTGGGCGATGGCCTGGTGACGATGATCCCGAGTCTCCTGGTCTCGGTAGCCGGAGGCATGGTGTTGACGCGAGCCTCTTCTTCGGGGGCTCTCGACCAGGAGCTGGGAGCACAGTTGCTCAAGGGGCGGAACACGTTGTGGATCGCGTGCGGCGTCCTGATTGCTTTGGCCCTGATTCCCGGCTTGCCGAAGCTGGCGTTCGTGTTAATGGCGGCGGGTGTAGCTCTGATCGCCCGGAAGCTGCCGGCGGCGCAGCCGCAGACCGCGGGAGCCGAGGCGGATTCCATGCCTGCGGGCAAGGCAAAGGCCGCCGCGGCCGCAACGGGAGAGAACCTCGCTTCGCTGTTGAAGATCGACGAACTGACACTGGAGATCGGCTTTCAGCTGATCTCCCTCGTGGACGAAAAACAGGGCGGGCAGATGCTGAACCGCGTGCGCGCGCTCCGCCGGCACCTGGCAACGGAGTTGGGCTTCATCGTTCCCTCTGTCCACATCACGGACAATCTGCGCCTGAAGCCGCGCGAGTATGTTGTGAGCCTGCGAGGTGTAGAGATCGCTCGCTGGCAGACGGAGCAGAACTGCCTGCTGGCTGTGAACGCGGATCCGAAGGCGCGGCCGCTTCCCGGTGTCGAGACCAGGGAGCCTGCCTTCGGTGTGAATGCGCGGTGGATCCAGCAGGGACTGGAAGAACAGGCGCTCGCGTCAGGCTACTCTGTGGTCGACCAGACGACCGTGATCGGAACCCATATGGGAGAGCTGATTCGGCGCCATGCGCATGAGCTGTTGGGACGACAGGAGGTGAAGCGTCTTCTGGACAGCATGAATGAGAGCCATCCGAAGCTGGTGGAGGAGCTGGTTCCGAAGCTCTTGTCTCTCGGCGAGGTGCAGCGCGTTCTGCAACAGCTGTTGCGCGAGCAGGTGTCGATCCGCGACCTGGGAGCGATCCTCGAATCCCTTGTGGAGTCGGCACAGCAGTCGAAAAACCTGGTTCATCTGGTTGAAGCCGCACGCCAGTCGCTTGGTCGCGGGCTGGTGCATCCACTACTCGAGAGTGATGGCGGGCTCAAGGTCCTAATGCTGGAACAGGCAGTCGAGAGCGAGCTTATCAACACCTTCGACCCGCAGAGCGCAGGGCTGCTGCTCGGCGACGGCTCCCGCAGCGCCGGACTCCCTGCGGATTTCCTGCGGCGGCTTGTGGATTCTGTGAAGCGGTTAACCGGAACCGTGCCAGGATCGGCCCTCCCCGTGCTCTTATGTCCGAGTCCGGCGCGTTATCACGTGCGGCGTTGGCTGGAGCCCTTTCTTCCCAAGGTAACCGTCCTCTCGCCGGTGGAGATTCCACCAGAGGTGAGGGTCAGAAGCATAGGCACGGTCGGCTAAGAGCAGGCAGGAACAGCAACAACTGGAGTCGGTGTTTGAAGGACGGAGGCAAGGATGAACGCAGGACGAACCATACCGCTCGACGTTGCGGCGGAAGCATGTGCAGGCAGACCGCAGTGGTTTGCAGAGGGAAATGAGGAGGCCGGCGAGATGTCTGCAGGTAAGTTGTTTACAGAACCCGCAGCGGGCTCAGATCAATCGGTAGGAACAGCGTCCGCGAACGAGCGGGATCTACTGTTGATGGAGCATCTCCCCACGGTTCGATATATCGCTCGCCGCATCCATGAGCGGCTGCCGCAGCATGTCGATCTGGATGATCTGGTTTCGGCGGGCGTCGTGGGTTTGATCGATGCATTCTCAAAGTTCGATCTCACCAAGAAGGTGCAGTTTAAAAGCTACGCACAGTTTCGGATACGCGGCGCTATTCTCGATTCGCTGCGAACACTGGACTGGAGTCCGCGTGAGCTGAGGCGCAAGGGCAGGGCTGTTGAAGAGGCCATCCGCGCCGTGACGCAGCGGTTGCGACGTGCTCCATCGGAGCAGGAGATCGCCTCGGAGATGAAGCTGACCCTCGCCGAGTACCAGCAGCTGCTGGGAGACCTGAAGGGGCTGGAGATCGGAAGCCTCCATATGGAGCGGTCCGAGGACTCGGGGGACGAAGAACTGGCCTACATCCCAGGATCGCCCGAAGAAGACCCGTTATTTCGCTGCCTGAAGGGCGAGATGAAGCAGCGACTGACGGATGCGATCGACGAACTGCCGGAGAAGGAGCGCATGGTGCTGACGCTCTACTACTACGAAGAGCTGACGATGAAAGAGATCGGTCTCACGCTGGGAGTCGTGGAATCACGCGTATCTCAGATTCACTCCTCGGCCGTGCTGCGGTTGCGAAGCTCGCTTGCCGGATTGCGGACCGCCAGTACAGAGAAGAGTTCAAAGACAGAACGTAGACGGCGCGCAACGGAGCGCTGACCGGAACCTCGGCTGCGGTGGATGAAGGAGAGGAACGATGGAAAAGAATCTCGGACAGGATGATATCGACGCGCTGTTTGCCGCAGCGGCAAACGCATCGGCGAAGTCGACCAAGGTTGAAGTAGACAAGGGGCCGGAGAAGTATGTCTTCAGCCGCGCCGGACAGATCAGCAACGACCAGCTGCGAGCCATCACTACGGTGAACGACCTGTTTGCGAGGAACCTGATGCACTCCATGGGAGCCTGGCTTCGGATGCCGTTTCGCGTGAAGCTGGTCGCGGGCGAGCAGCTTCCCTTCAGCGAATTTCTGGAGAGGCTCTCCGCGATGGCCTACATCTGCTCCCTGCGTCTGGAGCCCTTGGGAGCGGTTGGACTGCTCGAACTGGACCTGGCGCTGGTAGCGCCGGTAGTGGACGTCCTGCTTGGCGGTGTCGGCCGCGCAGCGCCACGGCGCGAGCCCACCGACATTGAAGAAGCCATCATGCGGGCGGTCATCGAGATGATCGTGCAGGAGCTGACCCTGGCCTGGCAGGCGGTGGGTCTCGAGTTCGCGTTTGAAAAACGCGAGACTGAAGCGCAGGCAGCCCGAACGATGACCCTGGGCGAGAAGACGTTATGCGTGAGCTTCGAGATACGAATGCCCGAGGTGCAGGGAGTCGTCAACCTCTGTCTGCCGGCGGTCGTGTTGAATGCGATCCTGCGTCGTTTGATTGCGGAGGGCGACCGGCCACGGCGCAGATCGAAGGAGTCGGCGGCCCGGATGCGAGAGCTGCTGGCTGAGTCGAAGGTGGAGGTGCTGCTGCAGCTTCCTGCGGCTCGTCTGCGTGCCAAAGACATCGTTGCGCTTGAACCCGGAATGGTCCTTCGGCTACCGGTGGCGCGACACGAGACCTCCGACTTGGTCGTCGGCGGACTGACGATGGCCAAGGCAAGCCCTGTGAGAAGCGGAGAACATCGCGGAGCGAGGCTGGAAGGTTTGATTCAGGGAGCGATGGCAAATGGGTCGCTCCACTCCGTAGCGCAGGCACGTGTGAACTAAACAGGAGAGCGAGATGGAACAGGCAGGAATTGAGGCAGCGAATACGGGACGCGAGTCGAAGATGGACTTGTTGTGCGATATCGATCTGGATGCAACACTCCGGTTCGGTGCGCGAGAGATGGCACTGCATGAAGTACTGGAACTCGGTCCGGGAACTGTAGTCGAGCTCGACCGCCATGTGACGGAACCGGTCGATCTGGTAGTAGGGGACAGGATCGTTGCACGCGGAGAGGTCGTTGTGATGAACGGCAACTTCGCTCTGCGTGTAACGGAAGTAGCGGCGCCGCAACTGCGGCTGGAGAGCATACGATGCTTTTTCTAAAGCGAACGGAAGCGGATCCCATGGGGACTTCCATACAGCCTGGCAGTCCAATCTCCTGGGATGAAGATAGCTATCGCACTTCGAGCGGCGTTCCCAGGTTAGCCCCCATCCCGCCGCGAACCTGTGCAAGCCAACAGTGTGCGACAACATGGACGGCCCCGTGGCGCAGCCGCAAGCGGCCGATCTTTGAGGATCAATGGGGCTGCAACGGACGATGTGTCCTAGAGATCGTAAGAACGGCGGTACGGCGCGAATCTGCAAGCCAAATGACGAATGCGTCGATGCAGCACAACCATCGGATGCCTCTCGGCTTACTTCTGCTGGCGCAGGGATGGATCACGCATCCACAGCTGCAATATGCGCTCGACGTTCAGCGCCAACAGGGCGGCCGCATCGGTGAAGTGCTGGTGGCCGAGTGCGGTATAGAGGCAGACAAGATTACGCGCGGCCTCAGCCTGCAGTGGAGCTGCCCTGTGTTGAACGCCAATGGCTTCTCCCCACGTGAGATGGCACTGGTTGCCCCGAAGATCTTCGTCGAACAGTGGGGCGCCTTACCGCTCAGGGTTGCCGGATCCCGAATCCTCTATCTGGGATTTGAAGACCGGCTGGACGCCACGGTTGCGTTCGCGCTGGAGCAGATGACTGGACTGAAGGTTGAAAGCGGCCTGATGAAGACGGAAGAATATCTGGCGAGTCGTATCGCCCTGCTCGGAAACAACGGCGTGGAACTGAGGGAGGAGGCCTGCGGAGAGACCGATGCCATGGCTGCAAAGATCACCGCACTGCTCGAACAGAAGCAGCCGGTTGCCTCGAAGCTGGTCCGCGTTCACCATCGCTATTGGCTGCGTTTCTGGCTGGAGACAGGAACAAAAGGCCACCATGGCACTCTGCCTCTCCATGGTGAAGACATGCTTGATTACGTTTTCACCATCGAACAGTAGAGCCGGACCGCATAGAAAGCTGCCCTCGCATTCGCGAGGGCAGTTCATTTTAGGGGATTGCTTTTTAGTGAGAGGTGGGGTCCAACGATAACCGGGAAACTCTACCGTTGAGAAGGATTGGCATCGGCAGAGCTCTCAGCGACCGTCTGCGATGCGGAGACTGTTGCAGCCGCCGGAAGGGAAGCAGCTTGCGATGGCCCCAGGCCGAGCTTGATGATGGCGCGGGAGTCGGGCATCAGCTTCGTCTGCCAGCCATTGTCGGCCTGAAACTTCTGCATGGCGCTCTCTGTAGCCGAATCCCAGTGACCACTCGGTTCGGTCATGTAGCCGGAATGCACGAGGGCCTGTTGAATCTGGGTGGCGCGGCTGTCGTCGATCGAGCGCTGGCCGAGATGTTTTGCTGCCGGCTTGGTTGTTGCGCGACGTTTGGTCTTGGCCACGCAGGGGGTAAGTGCAGTTGCTAGAAGCAAAACAGAGCTTAGGAGTCGGCCTGGCCGCATGAAATAGAAACCTCGCGCTACAGTGTGGGGCAGAGTGCCGTTCGTTTCTGCCGAACTCTTATCTAAGGGTATCCCGGTGGAGTGGAGGATGCAAGAAAAAGGTTGTCCAAAGATATACCTGCTTCCCGGTACAGGAAGCAGGTAGGGTCAACTTATGGTTCTCTTGCGGGAGGCGGCTTCTGGAGCTACCTCCCGCAAGGCGCTTTATCCGTTTCCTTACGGGAGGGTTCCTCCGACGTAGGTGCTTCCGCCGTCCTTCCGGAAGGGGGAGTGGATGACGAAGACCACGTCGTCCTTCGACTTCAAGGCATTGACGACAGCTCGGTACGAGGCTTCGTCGGTCACCGGTTTCTTGTTGATCTCGGTGATGATAGCTCCCTTGGCCAAACCGATTTCGTCGGCGAACGAGCCAGGCCGGACGGTTGTGACGATAACACCGTGGCTGATTCCGGTCTTCTGGCCTACCGAAGGCGGAATGGTTGAAACCGTGATGCCGAGCTTGCTCTGTCCGGCGTCGGATTCCTGCGGAGTATTGTCGTCGTCGTTATTGTCCCCTGCGAGATCGGCATAGGTCTTGGCGCGATCTCCAATCGTGATGTCCGCTGTGCTCTGCTTTCCGTTGCGGAGATACCCGATCTTGACGGTGCTCCCAACCTTGCGGGAGGAGATATCGTTCACCAGGTCGTCACCATCCTTGATGGGACGTCCCTCGATCGAGACGATGACATCACCGGGCTGGATGCCGGCCTTCGCGGCACCGCCATTGGGCGTAACGGTGGAGACGATGATTCCGTTCTTGAATCCGTACATGCGTCCAACCGCCGAGCTCATGGCGGACTGGAAGCTGATGCCGATTGAGCCGCGGACGACCTTATGTTCCGGTCCAATCAGCATGTTGTAGACATTGGCGATGATGTTGGACGGCATCGCGAAGCCGACGCCCTGCGATCCCATCGACTGAGTGTAGATCGCCGTATTCATGCCAACGACTTGTCCAGACATGTCGACCAGTGGGCCGCCGGAGTTGCCGGGGTTAATGGCCGCGTCGGTCTGGATGAAGCGCTGAAATTGCGTCTGCGAAACTCCAGTCGGTCCAGGAGCCTCGTCAATAGCACGGTTCTTGGCTGAAACAATGCCCGCCGAAACAGTCTGCGAGAGACCGAAAGGGCTGCCAACGGCGAGAACCCAATCACCAACCTGGGCGCCGTCGGAGTTGCCAAGTTTGATGGTGGGCAGAGGCTTGTCGGGTTCGATCTTGATGACGGCGATGTCGGTGTCCTTATCGACGCCGATTACCTTGGCAGGCCGTCCTTCTGTGTCCGGGCCATTATTCGGATCGGTGGAGAGACGGACAAAAATCTTGTCGGCTTTATCGACCACGTGGTTGTTGGTGATGATGTAGCCGCTGGGATCGACGATGAATCCCGAGCCGAGAGCGCGGCGCTCTCCACCTGCCGGACCATCACCATCGTCATCTCCACCGCCCGGGTTTCCGAAGAAGCGGTTGAAGAAGTCCTGCATGTCGCCCGGCTGCTGATCGTCATCATCTCCAGGGGTTCCCGGAGTTCCCGGAACAGGACCGCGCTGCGTGCCACGACGGCCGCGGCGGGTTTGAGACTGCTTCGGAAGCGACTCGGTATTGATGTTGACGACGGCAGGACCCACTTGTTTGGCGATCTGTGAGAAGCCATTGGAGAGGGTGGTCGCAGAGGGGATAACCAGCGGCTTCACGTCCGAGGTGTTGGGGGCCTGCTCTTTGCCGCTGACGCCGTGGGTGATCACCGAGCCGACGAGGATGCCGGCCGACAGTGTGGCCAAGAGGGCGAAGGTCGTAGTAAGACGATGGCTGCGCATACGCTCGAGCCAGCTCGTGAATTTGCTTGTCGGTGTATCCATCAAGAAATCGATCCTCTTTCGTGTGCTTCCTATCGCCCACCAGGGGCGGAACTGGCGAAGAGTTAAGTATAGTCCCCGGAGGCTTGGGAGATGCTGCGTCGCTGCCGAGTTCCTTCCGTGTTTAGACGCGAAGAGGAGGCAAAAGTATTCCTCAACATAGGCAAGATTAGGACAGATCTTGTGGACCGCCGGGCTCGTGCACTTTCTACAGCGGATGTTCCGATATGGGTGAGGGGGAAGGGAGAAGCTCTGTGAGCAGTATGCCAGTCAGGATCAGGAGCGCCCCCGTGAGGGAGCGGGAACTGAGGCGTTCGCCGAGAAAGAAGAATGAGGTTAGCCAGGCGAAGACAGGCTCCAGGGTAAGCAGAAGAGCTGTATGTGCCGGGGGAAGATGTTGCTGGGCCCAGCTTTGGATCGTAAAGGCTGCCGCCGTGGCGAACAGACCCGTGATCACGACAGCAACGACCAGGCGGGGCGTTATCGAGAGAGAAACGGGGCCTCCGAACGGCAGCGTGACCGCCATGATCAAGGCGGCGACCAGGATCTGCAGCGTTGCGAGCTGAGGAATGGGCACACGGGGCGACGTGTGAGCCAGTGCGAGCAGGTGTCCGGCAAAGGCGATTGCGCACAACAGAGTCAGCAGATCCCCGGGGCCGATGGAGCTGAAGAGATTCGACCACCTTGTTCCCGTGGGGGTGGTGAGAAGCAGCAGCCCACTGAAAGCAAGAAACGCTCCGAGGACGGTAACGATCCCCGGAGCGGGAGCCGATTGAGGACGCAGCCCAGGGATCGCCGTCAAAAGCGGAACGAAGACTACGACAAGACCCGTGATGAAGGCGGACTTCGCCGCTGTCGTTCGGGCCAGCCCGGCGGTCTGAAACTGATAACCGGCTGCAAGGAAGATGCCGACGATCGCCCCGGCCGCGACGGTTCGGCGGGAGATCTTGCGGAGCTGGCGATGATTCATGATCGCCAGAGCCATTGCAGCCAGGCTCATGCGAAGCAGATTGAAGAGCAGGGGGGAGGCATCGTGCAGGGCATCCTTTACCAGCACAAAGGTGAAACCCCAGAGGGCAACGACCGCGAGAAGCAAGAGGTGCGCGAGCGCAGATGGAGTGAGTCGGGACAAATGGCTCCTGAGAGGTGCAGATCTATCTCAAAGATAGCGGAGGCCGCGACGACTTCAGGGCTCTCGCGGGACGGCGGCGTCGGATCCCGCAGCCGACCATTCGAGCGCGAGTTGCGGCGCAATCTGCGTGGACGCGAGTAGAAGAAGAAGAATGCGACGCAGGGCGATCTCCCGGCCATTCGGGTCATACCACTCTTCGAGAGTGTGGATGCCGCCGCCGGTTCCACCGGTTCCGATGGCAAGCGCGGGAACTCCGAGCGAGAGTGGAAGATTGGCATCGGTCGATCCCAGGCGCAGCTCCGTGTTGAGGTTGAGATGGCGGTCGACGGCGCGAAGGGTCGAGATCAAAGACGAATCGTTGGACAGGGCGGCGGCGGGGCGGTCGCCGATGGGTTCCAGCAGAAGGGTTGGCGGATGGGGTGTCGATGCGAAGGGGGCGACAGCCTCGTCGGCGAGGCGGCGGATTTCGACGGCAGCCTGATGGAGAGGGTGGGCCTCGCTCGAGCGAAGTTCGATAAGAGCGCTGGCGGAGGAGGGAATCGAGTTGACCGATGTTCCCCCAGAGATGAAACCGACGTTGAGAGTGGTAAGGGGAGCGGAAGGGAGCGGAAGGTCGGAGATGGCGGTCAGCGCGCGGCTAAGCAGAAGGATGGGGTTGGGTGTTCCGGCATCGGACCACGAGTGGCCGCCGGGGCCTGCAACGGTGAAACGGAAGCGCAGGCTGCCGAGTGCACGGGTCACTACAGCCGTGCCGCTGCCCTCCAGAGCGATGGCTGCCGCTATGCGGCCGCGATACGGGCCATGCTGGAAGAGATGACGCATGCCGCGAAGGTCGCCCTCGCCCTCCTCTCCGACATTTGCGGCAAACAGAATCGTCGCCGGAGGATTGATGCGCGCATGACGAAGGGCAGCGGCGAGTGCCAGCAACGCGGATAGCCCCGCCGCGTTATCGCAGACGCCTGGACCGTGGATACGCGAACTATCGGTTCGCTCGATGGGCTCGCATGGTGTGCCTGCGGGAAATACGGTGTCGAGATGCGCCGATAGCAGGATCACCGGCGAGGCTGAGTCGGAATCGCCCTCGGGCGCGAGCTCGGCCAGCGCATTGCCTTCGTCGTCCAGGTGAACATTCGCGAGCCCAAGCGAACGGAAACGCTCTAGAAACCAGGCTGCCCGGGGTTGTTCTCCAAAGGGCGGGGCGGCGATTCGAACCATCTCGAGGAGCCAGCGGCGAACCTGCGGCTGGTGCAGGTGAAGCCAGTGAAAGGCTCGATGCACCGCGGTAAGGGCTGCCAGATTGGAGATGCGTTGATGGGCGGAGGCAGACATTGGTTCTTTGAAGGTTAGCGCGATTCGTCCCCGGGCCCGTAATCGACAGTGACAAGAAAGAGTCCCTGGGGAGGAGCGGTTGGGCCGGCGGCCGATCGGGATCGAGCAGCAAGGATAGCCGGAAGGGAGGTAGCGGGAGTGCGTCCCCGCCCGACGTCGATGAAGGTTCCAACGAGATTACGCACCATGTGGTGAAGGAAGCCGGAGCCGGTGACACGATAAATGAGCAATTCGGATTCGAGATTCCAATCGGAGGCAAAGATGGTGCGAATCGCAGTCCTCCCAGCGGGCAGGGAGGAGCATTCCTCCCCCTCCGCACCACCGCGAGCCGCCAGGTCGGGATCTGTGGCGGCAAAGGAGGTGAAGTCGTGGGTGCCGATAACGTTCCCAGCGGCCTGCTGCATGGCGGAAAGGTCGAGAGGCCAGGTGCAATTCCAGACAAACGGGGCCAGCGTCGGGGGACAGATCCGCTGTGGAGAGACACGGTACTCATAGGTCTTGCGCCGTGCGCTGTGGCGAGCGTGAAACTCCTGCGGG
The DNA here is from genome assembly GCF_004217555.1 of Edaphobacter modestus. Taxonomy (GTDB): domain Bacteria; phylum Acidobacteriota; class Terriglobia; order Terriglobales; family Acidobacteriaceae; genus Edaphobacter; species Edaphobacter modestus. Next base: position 1,085,341 of record NZ_SHKW01000001.1, on the reverse strand, counting down.
ATGGAATCGACGGATAGAATCCGGATACTCGCAGGCAGGATATGGTTGAGAGCGCGCTGCAGATTCCCTGCCGGAATGGGAGATTCCAGCACGAAGGACGCAACCTGCGCCAGCGCGTGAACTCCAGTATCGGTGCGGCCGGAGCCCTGGGGGAGCACCCGTTCGCCGGTAATATGGTGCAGTGCCACAGCGAGAGTGCCTTGAACGGTAGGCAGGCCAGGCTGTATCTGCCAGCCGTGATAGGGGGTGCCATCGTAGGCAATCGTGAGCTTCCAGTGAGGCATGGGACAGATTGGACGGTAACACGGCGGGTGCGGGAAATGGGACGGGATCGGGTCCGGGCAAGGTTCTAACGCCAACTAACAAACGAAGGTTGCTATACTTAGCGGGCTACGAAACAGAAATTTTTCGGGCAGCCCCCGGAACGAAATGGCGCCGGTGTGCGTATCAGTGCCCAGTCGTACCTTTTCTCGAACACATCAGCAGGGAGTAACCAGCGGGTCATCATCTTTAAAGAGTCCTAAGCAAGGCACTGTGCGTCTTTAGTAAAACACTGGAAAGTAAAAAGAACGGTCGCGCCCCGTCCTCGGTCGTGATGGGGCTGACAAGGGAAAGTATCCCGGTGAGCTCTCTCCCGAGTGGGGGAGTGCCCGGTCAGAATCAAAGGGAAGCTTGGAGATCGCATCGTGAGACTAAGGGATATGCAGGCAGCAGCGTGCATCGGACTGCTGCTGATGAGCGTGATTACACAGCCGTTGGTGGCGCAGCAGACGAACGTACAGCCGCAGACAAATCCTCAGCCCCAGACCCAGACCAGCCCGACCGCTCCTGCACCAGAACAGCCGGTGGTTACGGACACAACGGGTACACCTGGCCTTCCACAGGCTCCTCTGCCCAAGCCGACCGAGCCTTTCTTTTTGAGGGACACGGAGGTGGACTATACCAAGCCGAAGAGCCACTTGTGGAACCCGATCGCACCCTACACCGCGACCAACGTTCCCCAGGCGCGCCTTGGAAATACCCCCCAGTTGGATCAGCTGGTGCGCGACGGCAAGATCTACCTGAGCCTGAATGATGCGGTCACCCTGGCGCTCCAGAACAACTACGACATAGAGATCGCAAGAATCAATCTGGATATCGCCGACACCGATATTCTCCGGACCAAAGCCGGCGGCACCATTCGCGGTGTCAACACCGGTCTGGTGCAGGGAACGATCGGCGGAACGACGCAGACGGTTACGGGCGGCGGCGGCCCCGGTGGCACGTCGACCGCAGTCGGCGGCGGAGCAGCGGGTGCTACAGGTATCGTTTTGAGCACCAACGGCGGCGGTCCGCTCCCTATAAATCTGGACCCTGTGTTGACCGGACAGCTGCAATATGAGGCCGCCAATACTCAACAGACGACGACCTTTATCACCGGTACCGATACGCTGCAGCAGAATACCGGCACGTATAACTTCGGTTACCAGCAGGGATTTATAAGTGGGACGACGTTCAACTTCACCTTCAATAATTCACGTTCAACAACCAACAGTATTCGTTCCAATTACAGCCCGCAGCTGAACTCCCTGTTTCAGGCCAGAGTCACGCAGAATCTGTTGCAGGGCTTCGGTCCGGGACTCAACGGGCGTCTCATGCTTCAGGCGAGGAACGACCGTCGTATTACGGACTCGGCCTTCCGCCAGCAGTTGTTGTTTACAGTTACCCAGGTAGAGGACATCTACTGGGGCCTGGTAAGTGCTTATGAAGATGAGCAGGCAAAAGAACGGGCACTTGCGCAGTCAACACAATTAACGGCAGACAATCGCAGGCAGCTTGAGATCGGTACCCTAGCTCCGCTGGATGTAGTGAACTCCGATGCAGCCGTGGCGAGTGATAAACAGCTCCTGGTCGCTTCGCAGACCAATCTTGAGTACCAGCAGCTTCTGATGAAACAGGCGATCGCTCGCAACCTGAACGATCCCCAACTCTCGAACGCCCCAGTGATTCCGACCGATCGAATTAGCCTGGACCGTCTTCCTGAGGAAGATACCCCTATTGAAGATCTGGTAAGGCAGGCTTATGCGAACAATCCGCAGATCGAACAGGCCGCGCTGAACATGAAGAACAACGAGATTACGATCAAGGCCTTCAAGAACAATCTGCTTCCGACGGTGAATGCGTATGCTTTCTACGGCGGGTCGGCACTGGGTGGTCAGCAAAATCCAGTCGTGACCTGTTCGGATCCCAACACTGGCCTCCCGATCCCTTGCAACATTCCTCAAAGCGGTTACAGCGATGTCTTGGGTAACACCTTTAATGGCAAATACCCGGACAAGGGGGCAGGCGTCAACATCAACATTCCGCTGCGCAACCGCATCGCACAGGCGGATCAGGCCCGTTCGCAGATGGAATATCGTCAGTCGGAGATGCGGCTGCAGCAGCTCTACACGCAGACACGGATCAATGTGATCAACGGGCAATACGCTTTGACCAACGACCGCGCCCAGGTGCAGGCGGCGCAGGCCTCGCGCGATTTCGCGGTGCAGAGTTTGGATGCGGAACAGAAAAAATACAAGCTTGGAGCTTCGACAACAGCGCTGGTTCTGCAGCAGCAGAGGAACCTGGCAATCGCCGCCAACAACCTGATCTCGGCGACAGCGGTCTACGCAAAGGATCGTGTGGCGCTTGGGCAGCTTCTCTCCACTCTGCTGGATAAGTATGGCATCAACATTGTGGATGCCGCGACGGGGAATATCACCCATCCGCTGGCGATTCCCGGACTTACCGCGCCGAAGCCACAGGAGACGCCGCAGCCCCTGTCGACCGCTCCAGCCGCTCCTCCGCAGTAAGCTGAGAGCGACGTTTGTACGAGAGCCCGGACGATGTCCGGGCTCTCTTGTTTGTACACGAAGTGAGCGGGCCACCAGAGATTTGATCGCCATCGCTGCACTACACTGAAGGTATGAGTGAAGGACACAAGACACCGTCGGAAAACGCACTTGCAAATGCAGCCTCCGCCTACCTGCGATCCGCAATCCATCAGCCGGTAAACTGGCACGAGTGGGGTGAGGAGGCCTTTGCCCGCGCCAGGGCCGAGGACAAGCCGGTCCTTCTGGATATCGGCGCCGTGTGGTGTCACTGGTGTCATGTCATGGATCGGGAGTCCTACGAGAATCCCGAGACGGCAAAGCTCATCAACGAACATTTTGTGGCCGTGAAGGTGGACCGGGACGAGCGTCCCGATGTCGATACGCGTTATCAGGCTGCTGTCTCGGCTATAAGCGGACAGGGAGGATGGCCTCTGACCGCCTTCCTGACTCCTGATGGGAAGCCCTTCTTCGGCGGAACCTACTTCCCACCCGAGGATCGGCATGGCCGGCCCGGGCTCCCGCGCGTTCTGCTGACGATGGCAGAGGCCTTCCAGAAGAAGCGAGGAGAGGTGGACGACTCCGCCGTCAGTGTGATGGCCGCGATCGAGCATAGTGAATCATTCATGGGCCGGGCCGGTAATCCGGGGCCCGAGCTGGTCGCCAAGCTGATCGATTCGGCGTTGAAGCAGTTCGACGCGCGGTCGGGAGGCTTCGGGTCGCAACCGAAGTTCCCCCATTCCGGAGCCATCGATCTTCTGCTCGACGTCGCATCGCGAGGTTCTTCGCTGGCCGCTCCAGAGACAGCCGATCAGGCAAAGACGGCGGCGCTGGTGACGCTCGAGAAGATGTCTCGCGGAGGAATCTACGACCATCTGGCCGGAGGATTCCATCGGTATTCGGTCGATGACCGCTGGGTGGTTCCCCACTTTGAAAAGATGGCATACGACAACAGCGAGCTGCTGAAGAACTATGCCCATGCCTTCCAGAGCTTTGGCGAGCCAGAGTGCGCACGTGTAGCGAAAGAGATCATCCGCTGGATGGACGAATGGCTGAGCGACCGTGAGCACGGGGGCTTCTATTCCTCGCAGGACGCAGATTTCTCGCTCGATGACGATGGCGACTACTTCACCTGGACCCGCGAGGAGGCTGCAGCCGTTCTCACACCTGAGGAGTTCGCGATGGCCGGAGCGTTTTACGATATTGGCGAGATCGGGGACATGCACCACAACCCGGCGAAGAATGTGCTGCATGTCCGGACGACGTTCGAGAACATCGCCAGGGCAAACGGCATCGGGTTCGACGTGGCGAGAGATCTTCTCGCATCGGCAAAGACGAAGATGTATGCCGCGCGCCAGAAGAGGCCGATCCCATATATCGACAAGACGATGTACGTCGGCTGGAACGGGATGTGCATCTCGGCCTATCTTGAAGGGGGGCGAATCCTCGACCTGCCCGAGGTTCGCGACTTCGCCTTGAAGTCTCTGGACCGCGTGCTTGCATCTGCGTGGGACGATACCGGGCTGGCGCACGTCGTCGCCTATGGAGAAGGTGTCGGTGGTCAGCGGGTTGCGGGATCACTCGAAGACTATGCCTTCCTCGGCAACGCCGCGCTCGATGCGTGGGAGGCCACTGGGGAGATGCGTTATTACGACGCCGCCCAAAACATCGCGGAAGCACTCGTTACCCGTTTTTATGACAACGTTGGTGGCGGTTTCTTCGACACCGAGATGGCGGCCGCGGGCCAGCAGAAGCTAGGCGCTTTGACCGTACGAAGGAAGCCACTGCAGGATTCGCCCACGCCGGCGGGAAACTCCATTGCGGCTACATTGCTGCTTCGCCTTGCAGCCCTCAACGACCGTGACGACTACACTGCGAAGGCACTCGAGACGCTCGAGACCTTTGCCGGAATCGTGGAACACTTCGGCCTTTTCGCAGCCAGTTATGGTCTCGCGCTGCAGCGCATGGTGAAGGGACCGGCGCAGATCATTATCCTTGGCGAGGACGCACAGGCACGCCAGCTCGAGACGGCTGCGCGCTCGCCCTATGCGGCTAATAAGAGTGTCATTCGTCTGCGAAGAGAGCAGCTCAGCTCGCTTCCTCCATCGCTAGCAGAGACACTCCCTCATCTGCCCGGCATCAAGGATGGATCGTTGGAGAGCATAGCCGTTGTTTGCACCGGAAGAGGGTGTCTGCCTCCAGTAAAGACAGTCGAAGAACTGATGGAATCCCTGACTCGAACTTTGTAGGACGCTGTGACTCGATTGTCGCGCGCGCAGATTTCGTTCTGGACGACATTGCAAAAGGGCTGATGTTACCCCCCGAGTGTCGGAGCTGCCGGAGGTGCAGTGGGATCAGCCTTCTGCTGCATCACCAGCATGTTCGACGAGATGCCCAGCGGGATGCCTTCTTTTTCGAAAGCCAGGATGATGCGGCGGCGAAGCTCACGCAACACGCCGTCCCGTTGATTCACGCGAACCCGGATATTGATGGGATAGATGACCTCGCGGCCGCGAATTTCGTTGACTCCAAGAATCTCCGGGTCGGATATGACGACATCTTTGAAGGCGGAGTCTCCGCGAACCCCGTCCGCCAGCTTTCGAAGCAGATCCATAACGTGGTCCGGATTGGCGCTCGCATCGACTGAAACCGAAAGCTGCGCGACGGAGAAGTCTCGTGACTGGTTGGAAACTGTTGCAATCTGGCTGTTGGGAATGACGTAGAGCGTGCCGTCTCCATCGCGAAGGCGCGTGCTGCGCAGGGAGAGATCCTCGACGGTGCCCTTCAAACCGGCAATGGCGACCACCTCGCCGACGTTGTACTGATCCTCCAACAGAATAAAAATGCCGTTCAGCATGTCCTTGAAGATAGACTGTGCACCCAGGCCGATGCCCACACCGAGAATTCCCGCGGACGCCAGAAGCGGTTCGTAGGGGATGCCGAAGAGAGTCAGAATCTGCAGGAAAGCCAGGAAACCAATGACTCCAAAGGAGGTAGCTCGCAGGATTGACGCCATTGTGCGCATCTGCGCCGCGCGATGAAAGTTGCCCACCTGCTGCGCCGCCCGCCGCTGCAATCGTGTTACGAAGAACCGAACGAGCCGCAGAAGTATAAAGGCGACAATAAGAACAGCAACAAGTTGCGGCGCCTTATCGCGAACAAAGACAACAACATACTGATGCCATTGGTTGGAAACGATGTAGGAGAGACGTTCTTCCTGGGGTGTTCCTTGCAGGGCCGTGGCCAGATGGAGCATGATACTGGCATCTCGCTTTCGCAGTGGAGTTGTGTCCCTCCAGCATGCAGGAACTTCACGATTGGATGCAATTGGCGAAGGGCGAGAGGAGGAGGCCGTATGAAGAGACTACGGTTCACCGGCACGTGGATTTTGGTTGCCTTAGGAAGTTCGCTGGTAGCTGGGCAGGGCCAGAGGCAAGGCGGTACTCTGCCTCCAATTCAGCAGGTCCCTTCCAGATCCAATTTCCCTCCGATGGGGGCAACCGGGCCGATGGGGAGTGGCGATCCATCGGCAGGTCCGGATATTCTCGGCTCGCGCATAGCCGAGCAGCAGGCACGCTCGCGGAATAACGAGCGTCAGAGGCGGTTGGAGTCGGACACCGACAAGCTGGTGGGTCTGGTGAACGACTTTAAACAGCAGCTTCAGGACGAAAAGCAACTCTCGCCGGCCGATGTAAGCAAACGAGCCGAGGAGATTGAAAAACTGGCCCGAAGCGTCAAGGACAGGATGAAAGGCTGATTCTGCCGTTATGGTTATGGTTGCGTAAAGTACGCAGCCACGCTCACCTGTGGAAACGGCAGAGTCGAGGTTCCCGGTATGGCCGTGGATCGCAGCGTATCGACGATGGTGGCGGCGGGCCAGTCCGGATGGGCGGCACGCAAGAGGGCGGCGGCCCCGGCTACCAGCGGAGCAGAAGCGCTGGTCCCGATAGCCTGAACGTATGCAGCATGGCCGAGATTGAAGCATCCGAAGCTGTGGGCGGAGTCAGAAGGCATTCCCGACAGCGTGCCCGGAAGCCCGGAACTGCAGGCTCCGCGCACCCACCCGCTGACATCCATGTCACCACCGGAAGGATAGCTTCCTCCTGGAGCCGCGAGTGCATTGAGCGGCGCTCCATAGTTGCTGTAGTAGGCGAGCGAAGACGGGCCCGCCACGCAGGTCGATCCCGCACTGATGTTTTCCGTGCATTCAGGATTGGTTGACGCGACTACGGCAAGCACGCCGCGAGACTGTGCGGGAATCTCGACATATCGAGGGTTGGTAAGGTTGGTCCCGTCGTTGCCAGACGCCGCTACAAGAACCGCACCTGCCTGAGCGGCCGCATAGGTAATGCGGTCAAATGCTGTCTTCGTTCCAGCTCCGTCGCCAGTCGAGAGATCGAGCATCGTGCCAAGCGACATGGAGATGACGTCGGCATGGTTGGCAATCGCATCGTCGATCCCCTGGATTACCCAGCTCAGCAGGCCACTCGCCTCTCCAGCATTGCAACGAGCCTGATCGCTCGTTCCGGTTGTCGCGGGCATCCGTTCCAGCACCTTGATGTTGAGCAGTGTTGCTGCGGGCGCAACTCCCACGGTCTTCCCGCTGCCGGGGCCCAGCGCTGCGGCAGCAAGGGAAGCGGTCCAGGTTCCATGCCCGTCCTGATCCTGGGGCGACCCGCTGTCGCACACGCTGGGCAGCTCGGCCGGGTTGACGTCCGAGAGATTCAACGCGAGGTTGGGCGCGATATCTGGGTGTGAGGCGTCCACGCCACTGTCCAGAATGGCGATGCGGACGCCTTGGCCTCGTGTCGTATCCCAGGGCCCGTGGATCGGGCCTCCGGGGATGCTGCCGCCGTAGCCGCCTACCTGGCGCACGGCCCATCCCTGCGGCGAGTTGTAGTAGGTGTCGAAACTGGAGGCACCCACCGCAACCGAGAAGATGGAATCCGCTACTGGCTGCACGCGGAGATGGTGCGCGGTCACGATCCGATCGTGGAGCACAAATTCCACGTCCGGCTGCGCAGCCAGAAGGCGCATGGCCGCTGCATCGTCTTCGGTCGCCGCTTGCGCGGACGAGCCCGCCAGCCTGGGATGCGAGGTACGCTGAAGCGTCTGAATGGCGGCGATACCAAATCGTGCGTGCCGCTCCATCAAGTGTGCGCCAATCGCCTGAGCACGGGCGTCTGCATCGGAGGGCACAATGCCGTCCCGATAGACCACCAGATACCGATTGGGAACGATCGCATCCGCCGATGCATTTACCGATGTACTCTGCGACGACTGAGAGAAGAGTCCTGGCGCGGCCGCGAGCAATGCGCAGAGATGGAGACGGCGAAGGAAAGAAGCGGGCACGAACAGCACCTCGATCGTTTGGGCTGATCTTCTGATCGGCAAAAAAGAAACTCGGCGTAGTCGGCGCGAAAGAATGTGTTATTACTTTGGTTTATCAGGCAGGCTCGGGTTTGAAGAACGCATCAGGCCCTGCATTGACCCTGTTTGAGGCAGCATGCTCTAATTGGCCGCTCTGCGGAGCCAACCCAGGAAAGTCCGCTGAAGATGCAGATTGCTGATTCAAGGAGACCTTTGCATGCATGCAGTAAGCCTTTTGGCTATTTTGTTTCAAGAGCAGGTTCCTTACACACCTGCGACGGGAGATGCAAGTGATGGGCGGATATGGCTCTGGATCGCGCTTGGGGTAGGAATGCTTGCGCTGGTCGCAGCCGTAGCTCTGGCCCGCACCGTAATCGCTGCTGATGCCGGAACCGCGGACATGCAGGTGATCTCAAACGCCATCCGCGAGGGCGCCGAGGCCTTTTTGAAGCGCCAGTACCGGACGATCGGCGTGATTGCAATCATCCTGGCAGTAGTACTCTTCATCGGCTATCACATGTCGGATCGAACGGCGCCTTACGCAGTCAAGACGGTGGTGAGCTTTCTGACGGGAGCGATCTGTTCTGCGCTCGCTGGATACACGGGGATGTACTGCTCCATCCGCGCCAACATCCGCACCGCCTCGGCGGCTCGTACGAGCCTGAACCTGGCCCTGCAGATGGCACTGCGCGGAGGCGCAGTCACGGGACTGGTGGTTGTTGCGCTCTCGCTACTTGGTATCGGAGTACTGTTTCTCCTCTTCGGTGGTCTTGAAAATCCCAGGGCTGTGCCGTACCAGCTGGTGGGCTTCGGCTTTGGGGCGTCCCTTGTGGCGCTCTTCGCCCAGCTCGGAGGCGGCATCTATACCAAGGCCGCGGACGTGGGCGCCGATCTGGTAGGGAAGGTGGAGGCCGGAATACCGGAGGACGACCCCCGCAATCCCGCAGTAATCGCGGACCTCGTTGGAGACAACGTCGGCGATTGTGCCGGCCGTGGAGCCGACCTGTTCGAGTCCACTGCCGCCGAAAACGTGGGCGCGATGGTCCTCGGCGCTGCCCTGTATCCCGTCTTCGGCATCAAGGGAATCCTCTTTCCCCTCATCGTGCACGCGGTCAACCTGATCGCCAGCATCGCCGGCGTCTTTGTGGTGAAGTGCAGTGAGCACGAAGATCCCATGCACGCACTCAACCGCGGCTTCTATCTCACGTCGGGGCTGGCTCTGCTCGGCTTTGCGGGCGCGGTATACACCATGCTGAACGGACCGGCGGTCGAACCTCTCTGGCTCCTGGGCTGCGGTGTTATCGGTCTGGCGACGGCATTCCTCTTTGTGTGGATCACTGAGTACTACACAGAGTCGATCTATCGTCCGGTAAAATCCATCGCCGAGGCTTCGCTGACCGGACCGGCAACCAACATCATCAGCGGTATCGCCGTGGGCATGGAGACCCCGGCAGTTCCCGTCATTGTCATCTCGGCCGCGCTTCTGCTCAGTTACTACTTCGGTGTGCGCGGGCTGGCTGGCATCGTCGGCATCAGCGAGTACGAGAAGGGCATCTACGGCACTGCCATCGCAACGATGGGCATGTTGAGCTGTGCTGCCTACATTCTCGCGATGGATACCTTCGGTCCTATCACTGACAACGCCGGCGGCATCATTGAAATGTCGCATCAGCCGCATGAGATTCGCGAGCGCACCGACAAGCTGGACTCAGCGGGCAACACGACCAAGGCGCTTACCAAGGGATACGCCATAGGGTCGGCATCCCTGGCGGCGTTCCTCCTCTTCTCCGCATATCTCGAGGAGATCAAGACCATCGTCACCGATAAGGTTTTGAGCGCAGGGGGCTATATGCCCGCAGGATGGAGCTTCACCGATATCAATCTCGCTCAGGTCCCTGTCTTCGTCGGCGCGCTGCTGGGTGCGATGCTGACCTACCTGTTCAGCTCGCTCGCCATCAAGGCTGTGGGCCGTACTGCGCAGATGGTCGTTCAGGATGTAAGGGCACAGTTCCGTGAGAATCCGGGAATTATGGCGGGGACATCGAAGCCGGACTACGGTCGCTGCGTCCACATCGTCACCGGGGCCGCACTGCGTGAGATGGTCGTCCCAGGTCTACTCGCGGTTGGATTGCCGGTGGCGGTCGGGCTGATCTTCCGGCACCTCAGCCCCAGCTATCACGCCAATACGACTGTCTATGCCCCCGGAACCATTCTTCCTGTCCCGGCGATTGCCGGTCACGCCGTTAACCTTGCCGGAGCGGAGGCGGTAGCCGGCCTGTTGATGGTGGGCACGATCTCCGGTGTTCTCCTTGCCATGCTGATGAACAACGGCGGCGGCGCCTGGGATAACGCGAAGAAGTTTATCGAGACGGGGCAGTATGGCGGAAAGAAGAGTGAGGCACACAAAGCAGCCGTCGTTGGCGACACGGTGGGCGATCCCTTCAAGGACACCGCTGGCCCCAGCCTGCACGTGCTCATCAAACTTCTGGCGACCATCACACTGGTTCTTGCTCCACTGTTTGTCTAGAACAACCCAGGTCGATGGTGAGATCTGACGAAACTCAGGATCTCGCCATCGACCTGCCCTCACAGCCAACGCAGGTGTCGCAGGTCCCGTATACCGGTACTCAATTTTTTAGAGTCCAGCGTGAGAGAGTGTTGACATCATGGCTTGGTTTCGCTTATTCCTGTGTGCCCGGTGCAACTCAATTCGGTTGCATAACCGGTACAATCTTCTTCGGGAGCGTGAGTTTCGCGCTGGCCCAGGATAAAGTGCATGGCCCGTCAATCTGGAAGTGGAGTTGCCGAAAAGAAGAAGGCTGCTGGTGCAGTAAGCGGAACCACGCTTACGCGGGGGCAGCTGGTTGAATTCTATCGGCTGATGTATCTTTCCCGGCGAACAGACGATCGCGAGATCGTTCTCAAACGTCAGCAGAAAATCTTCTTCCAGATCTCCTGTGCGGGTCACGAGGCTTTGCTGGTGGCGGCAGGTATGGCGATGCGGCCGGGCTACGACTGGTTCTTTCCGTACTATCGCGACCGCGCCATCTGCCTGGCTCTCGGCAATACCGTCGAGGACCAGTTCCTGCAGGCCGTCGGTGCAGCAAGCGATCCGGCAAGCGGAGGACGTCAGATGCCATCGCATTGGTCCAGTCCGAAGCTGCACATCGTCAGCCCGTCTTCCTCGACTGCGACCCAGTGCCTGCATGCCGTCGGTTGCGCCGAAGCGGGACGCTATTTCGCCAAACATCCTGAAGCGGCCGCAAAGCACGACGGAGAGTATCGCCAGTTCAAGGACGTCGTCTTTCATGGCGATGAGGTCACCTATGTCTCGATCGGTGAGGGCTCAACCAGTCAGGGTGAGTTCTGGGAGGCATTGAATACGGCGAGTAACGGCAAGCTGCCGGTTCTGTTCGTCGTGGAAGACAACGGTTATGCCATCTCCACGCCGGTGGAGGCGAATACTCCCGGTGGAAACATCTCGCACCTGGTGGCGAACTTTCCGAACTTCCACTTCGCCGAAATTGACGGCACCGACGCTATCGCCAGCTACAACGCGATGGTTGAGGCCGTGGGGTATTGCCGTGCAGGCAAGGGACCCGCTCTGGTGCACGGACACGTCATTCGTCCCTATTCGCACTCGCTGAGCGATGATGAGCGACTCTACCGCACCGTCGCAGAGCTTGAGGCGGACGCCTTGCGCGACCCGATCTCACGTTTGCAGATGTGGCTTCTCCGTGAGGGAATTCTGGACGCCGAAGCGATCAATCGTCTCGAACGGCAGGTCGATGAAGAGGTGCAGCGCGCCGCGGATAAGGCTGTCATGGCCACGCTCCCCACTCCCGACACCATCCTGCGTCACGTCTACTCCGAAAACCTGACACCGATGGATCGGCGTTTTGAGCGGCAGCCGGAGATCACGGCCGACCGGAACGAACGTACGATGGCTGACCTGATCAATCTCTGCCTCAAGGACGAGATGCGCCGCGACGACAGAATCGTCGTCTTCGGAGAGGATGTCGCCGATGCCACACGCGATCAGCCGCTGCGAGAAGGCAAGCTGAAAGGGAAGGGAGGCGTCTTCAAGCTGACCTCCGGCTTGCAACTCGAATTCGGCAACGATCGTGTGTGGAACTCGCCACTTGCTGAGGCAAACATCGTAGGCCGCGCCATCGGTATGGCAGTGCGCGGACTAAAACCCGTCGTCGAGATCCAGTTCTTCGACTACATCTGGCCGGCGATGCACCAGATGAGAAACGAAATGGCCGTCCTGCGCTGGAGATCGAACGACGGCTTCAGCTGCCCGCTCGTGATGAGGGTTCCCATAGGGGGGTATCTCACCGGCGGCTCCATCTATCATTCGCAGTCAGGCGAGAGCATCTTCACGCACACGCCCGGCGTGCGCATTGTGATGCCCTCGAACGCACTCGACGCTCTGGGCCTTCTTCGTACCGCCATCCGCTGCGACGATCCCGTCCTGTTTCTCGAGCACAAGCGCCTCTACCGTGAGACCTTCGGCAGGGCAATCTATCCCGGCCCGGACTATACGATTCCGTTCGGAAAGGCGAATGTCGTGCGGCCAGGAAAAGACATTACGGTCGTGACCTATGGCGCTGTGGTTCCGAGAGCGCTGCAGGCCGCACAAAAGATTCATCGTGACAAAGGCATCGATGTGGAACTGATCGATCTGCGAAGCCTGGCCCCCTACGACTGGGAGACCGTCACCGAGAGCGTGCGCAAGACCAGCCGCGTCATCATCGCCCATGAGGACATGATGAGCTGGGGCTATGGTGCCGAGATCGCAGCGCGCATTGCCGACGAGCTCTTCCACGATCTCGATGCCCCCGTGCGTCGCGTGGCTGCCATGGATACCTTCGTCGCCTATCAACCTCTTCTCGAGGATGTCATTCTTCCGCAGTCCCACGACATCTATGAAGCAATTGCCGATCTCGCCGCATTTTGAATCCAGGATGTGTGTGAAGATTGTTGGGCCTGGCGAAACATCCGCCCGGAGATGGAGTTGTTAAGACAAGGACTTTAGCAATCGGCACTGACTGCTTCCACGAGAGGTCTCATGGCGAATCCATCCATCACAAGACGGGGTTTCATGAAGGACGGCGCACTAGCGCTGGTTGGAACCTCCGTTATCCCCAGCTTCCTTGCGCGCAGCGTGATGGCACAGGCAACTACAGCGGCGGCCAACAATAAAAAGCTGATTGTGCTGTTTCAGCGGGGAGCGGCCGATGGATTGAATATTGTCGTGCCCTACCGCGAAAAGAACTACTACGCCATGCGCCCCTCCATCGCGATCCGCCAGCAGGAGGTGCTGGACCTGGACGGCTTCTTCGGCCTGCATCCCGCCCTGGCTTCGCTCAAGCCGCTGTATGATCAGCGCCATCTGGCGATGGTGCATGCCGCTGGATCGCCTGACATGACCCGCTCCCACTTCGACGCGCAGGATTATATGGAGAGTGGAACGCCAGGAGTGAAGGTCACTGCGGATGGCTGGCTCAACCGGGCGCTGCAGGAAGAAGATCGCCATCGGGCTTCGTCACCCTTTCGTGCCGTGGCTCTCGGGGCTCAGTTGCCCAGAACGCTTGAGGGGCGTGTGCCGGCGATCGCAATGAACCACCTGAAGGACTTTTCCATTGCAGGTCAGGGCCAGCAGGCCTCGCCGATCAGCAATGCCTTTCAGGCCATGTACGACTCCAGCTCAAACTCCATCCTGCATGGCACCGGCCGGGAGACCTTCGAGGCCGTCAAGATGCTTAGGGCGGCAGACCCCTCAAAATACCAGCCGGCGACTGGGGTGACCTACCCAGGAACCTCCTTCGGCAACAGCCTGCGGCAGCTCGCCCAGCTTTTGAAGTCCAACCTCGGTGTGGAGGCAGCGTTTTCCGATATTGGAGGGTGGGATACCCATCAAAATCAGGGAAATAGCCAGGGACAACTTGCCAATCGGCTCCGCGAGTTCTCCGACTCCATCTCCGCCTTCTGGAAAGATATGGATGGCGACGCTGGTAATGTCACTTTAGTTACCATGTCGGAGTTTGGCCGTACCGCTCGCCAGAACGGGACCGGGGGAACTGATCACGGACATGCGAATGTGATGTTCGTTCTAGGGGGAGATGTAAGAGGTGGAAAGGTCTATGGTCAGTGGCCTGGACTGGATAACGAAAGGTTGAACGAAGGCCGGGATCTTGCTGTAACCACAGATTTTAGGAGAGTCCTTGGAGAAGCGGCGGCACATTCGCTTGGAAGCCGGAACCTTGATCTTGTCTTTCCTGGGGGAGCTCTCGAACGTTCCGGGTTCCTCGGGATTCTGGGCTAGCTAAACCTCGCTACCCGCTTCTGGCGTATCCCGTTTTTAGAATACCCTCCAGTTGCATATTCAAAAAAATGTAAGAAACCCACACAACTTTTCATTGCCCTTGGCGTCTTATTGGATGTAGCACATAAACGCCGAGGTTAGCGGTCCCCACAGCTTCGGCTTCACCTATCCGCAACAAACTCCCCCACCCAATGTGAGGCCTCCAGTGTATCGGGGGCCTTCTCGCCTTTTATAATCAGGTGGTTGTCAGGCAAAACCGAGTCGTCGGTCCAGCGAGCACACCCCAGCTCCATAGAAAAGCAGCATAAGCGCGATCACCATCAATGCCATGGAGTACTCGGAACCGGCGTATCCGTGATGCCGGTTGACCATGACGACCGCGACGAGCATGTTGATGGCCAGGAGGAATGCAGCGAACCGGGTAAAGAGTCCCAGAAGAATGAGGATCCCGCCGAAGAATTCCGCGAGCGCAGAGACAGTTCCCATCCAATATGGAAGTCCCAGCGAAGCCACAAAGCGGCTGTGGTGTTCGATCGCAGCAAAGGTATTTCCGCCATGAAATCCTCCTGCGGGGATTACCTTGCCATAGCCGTGATAGACCATTGCGGCCCCGAGGACCAGCCGGAGAAAAAAAGCGCCCCACGGCTGCAGATTATTCAGTGATTTAGACATAGTTTCCGCCTATCAGGGGATACCTTCGAGCCTAGCGCAATCGGGAACCGTTCAGCGCAGTTTTGTCTCTCCGGGTGCCGCAGAAGGCACGACTCCATATTGGTCAAGAAAGCGGGTGACGGCCTCATGGAAGAGCCCGTCGGAACTCGCGTCGAGCGAAACCGTAATCTTTGGCTCTGCCGCCGTGCGAAAGGCGGTGGCCGTTGTGCCATGATCGCGTGCTATCAGAAGCTTTGGCTTTTGAAGCCGCGACAGAGGCTCCGTCAGCGGAAAGTCTTCGTGGAACAGAAGACTGGTAGGCAGCAGCCGGAAGCGGGGATCCTGGCCAACGACCTCATCCAGATCGGCATAGGGTGAATCGAGGATAATACCGGGAATCTCCGCATGGGTCATAGCCAGGCTTGTCGCCAGCGACGCCCCCACGCCGACGCCATAGGGGATGATCGCTTCCCCGCGAATCTTTCGGGTGTTCGTCAGGTAGTTCCAGGCGGCCTCGCTGTCTTCGGTCATACGGCGCTGATCCGGATGGACGTTTGCGCTCTGACCGTAGCCACGATAGTCAAAGGCAAAGACATTGAGACCTGCGCGCTGGAGGGCCGTCTGTGTCTCCGCAAAGGCCGCTTCCGTTCTGTCGCCTGCGGAGAGGAACAGGATGGTGAGTCCTCCATAGCGGCTATCCACGTCTGCAGCCAGCCACTTACCTGTAAGTTGTGGCTGCCCCGAATCTCCCGGCGCGAAATGGATCAGAGAGCTCTGGGCTAATTCCTGAACGGAAGTGCGAACCGGATGCAGCACCACCTGCCACTGCGCCCGATAGAAGAGAAAGCAGAGCGTCAGGTAGGTGCATACGGCGGCGGCCACAAAGATGGCGGCGAGCGCCTTCAGAAGCCAGGCTACTTCCACAGTCTCTGCACGCTGTCGTTTTTGTTTGGGTTTCGAAGCAGAGTGAGGCATCGGCAGTTCCGTTATGACTTTAGCATTTCATCGCGATTCTCCCGAACCCGTTAGCATGAAGAAGGAAGGAGTAGGAATTGGCAAAGTGGGTTAGACTGTGCGGCCTCGCGGAGGCTCCTGCTCCCGGCGCTGTCGCAGAGGCAGAGGTAGACGGTATTGCGGTCTGCCTGGCGAATGTTGGAGGGGAACTGTCCGCTCTCGACAACTGGTGTCCTCATCGCCGCGGCCCACTCGGTCAGGGATGGGTGGAGCGCGACTGCGTTGTGTGCCCGTGGCACTCGTGGACCTTTCACGCAAAAAACGGCAAGGCCGAGTTTCCGCCAAACGAGCGGGTTGAGATCTTTCCCCTGCGTGTTGAAGGGGACGACGTCCTGATCGATCTCGAGTAGTCTCTTCCGCGTTTCGAGCGACACACCCGATGCAGGCCAACTCTTGTTATCCTTCACTCAGCAATGGCCAACAAACCTATCGTCCTAACGATTCTCGACGGTTGGGGCTACCGTCCCGACACTCACGGCAACGCAATCGCGCTGGCTCGCAAGCCGAACTATGACCGGCTGATGGAAGACTTTCCCAATACGCTGATTCACGCCAGCGATCGATTCGTCGGTCTACCCGATGGCCAGATGGGTAACTCAGAGGTCGGCCATCTCAATCTCGGCGCCGGCCGCGTCGTCCGCATGGACATCACACGGATCGACGAGGCTATCGCCGATGGCAGCTTCTTTGAGAATCCCGCGCTTGTTCAGGCTGTCACGCTCGCTGCCCAGGACAACCGCGCGCTGCATCTTCTTGGTCTCGTCTCCGATGGCGGTGTGCATTCGCAGCAGCGACACCTCTATGCGCTGCTGCGCCTCGCAGCCAGGCACAAGCTCACGCGCGTCTTCGTTCATGCCTTCACAGATGGTCGCGACACGATGCCCACCAGCGGCCTTGGTTATCTTGAAGCCCTCGAGCAGCAGATTCGCGAGATCGGTGTCGGCCAGATCGCTTCGGTATCAGGCCGCTACTACGCCATGGACCGCGACCTTCGCTGGGAAAAAGAGCGCCAGGCCTTTGATGCGATCGTCACCGGCTCTCCCCAGGGAGGAACCTGCACCGATCCGCTGGCCCGGATCCGTGAGTTCTATAGCAACGAGATCACCGACGAGTTCATCCCGCCCTTCACGGTCGTCAATCAGCATGGAACTCCTATCGGACCGATTCGCTCGAACGACGTCTGCATCTGCTTCAACTATCGCGCCGACCGCGTTCGCCAGATTACACGTGTACTTGCCCGCAACTGCGACCTTCCCGGCGGCCTGGCCGCGAACGACGCCCGCGATCTGCCCAAAGCCTCCGAACTCGATCTCGAGATCCCTCGCGTCGAGGCTCCTTCCAACATTCACTACGTGTGCATGACGCAGTACGACAAGAACTTCACCGTCCCGGTCGTTATTCCATCTGAGTCGATGGACAATCTCCTCGCGAACGTCATGGCCGATGCCAACCTGCGCAACCTTCGCGTCGCCGAGACCGAAAAGTACGCCCACGTCACCTACTTCTTCAACGGAGGCATCGAGAAGCCATTTCCCGGCGAGGACCGCGTTCTCATTCCATCGCAGAAGGTGGCAACGTATGATCTCGCCCCGGAGATGTCCGCTGCCGGGATCGCGGATGCCGTCATCAAGGCCGTCAACGACACGGCCTTCGACGTCATCATCGTCAACTTCGCCAACGCCGACATGGTTGGGCACTCCGGCAGGATCGAGCCCACCGTTCGCGCCGTGGAGACCGTCGACACACACCTAGGACGCATCTTCCAGGCGGTCAAGCAGCGTTGCGGAGCTCTTCTGGTCACTGCCGATCACGGTAACGCCGAGTTGCTCATCGATCCTGTGACCGGCGGACCCCATACAGCTCACACAACCAACCCGGTGCCCTTCATCCTCGTTACCGACGAGTGCGACACCAGCCACCACGCGATCCTTCGTCCCGGCGGAAGCCTGCGCGATATCTCGCCCACCATCCTCAAGCTACTCGGCTTGCAAAAGCCGTACGAGATGACGGGGGATGGCCTGCAAAACACCTGATCGCGCTGCACCTCAAGATGTAAAGTAGGAATGGCAGCGATTTTCTTCGCTGCCATTCCTACTTGTTCCATTTTTTGAAGAGACTCCGTCGTGCCTTTCCGCTGAAGCTAGCTCAAGATGCTGACGGCGCCTTCCGGGGTCTTCGTAAAGCCATGAATCACCTTGCCGGCCTGATCCATATGCAGCAGCGTCAGCTTGTCGGGAGCGATCTGAAGGTGGCTGAAGCCGTAAACCTTCGCAGCATAGGGTCCGCGTTGCGCCTCGTCGATCTTCAGGGTGTAGAGATCGGCGCCGCCGCCTCCTGACATCACGAACGAGGTGGGATGCCCATCGAACTCCAGATGCTGCATATCGTGGTCGTGCCCGGCAAGGTAGAGATGAGCCTTGTGCTCGCGCAGCAGAGGCTCCCAATCGGCGATCAGAACCTTATGGTCGCCATGCGGCCCATTCGAATAAATCGGATGGTGCGCGATTACGATGAGATACGGCGTGCGCCGCGGCTTCTCCAACTCAGTCTTCAACCAGCGAAGCTGCTCGGCCTGCTCCTCCGGGGTGAGAGTGAAGTTGACACCTGGGGCCTTGTTTCCCTGGGGATGCGGCATGTTGCTGTCCAGCGCGATGACCGTCACCAGCGGCTTGGCCGAGGGAAATTCAAAGCTGTACCAGCGCGAGGGCATCGTCCACCGCGTTCCATTCTTCTTGGCGTAAGCAAGTTCGGCCTCGACCTTACTCTCCGGCATCCGTTGATAGTCGTGATTTCCCAGCACCCCGTAGGCAGGGCAATCAAAGCTCGAGCGCGGGTACATCTCTTCAAACTGCGTCTTCCAGCGCGGAGAGTCCACTCCACCCGTCAAGTCGCCGTACCAGTTGTCGCCAAGCATCAACAGGGCGTCGGGCTTCAGCCGATGCTCATGAACGTAAGCCTGCATAGCCTCGGCAACGGTCTTCTGGGCCGTGAAGTTCTCATAGCCCCAATCCCCGACCATCAACCACTGCAATCCTTCCGCTTGTTCATGAGGCTTGGCGAGCGAGGGCAGGGAACCAAATCCAAGACCGGCAATTGCACTAAATGCAAAGCTTTGACGAAGAAAACCACGACGACTAAGAGTCCCATTCATATCGCGCTTATATCACCTGAAAGTAAAATTAGTTTGAATGGAAGCCTAGAGCTCGCGCCGTCCTTCAAGCGCGCGCGACATCGTCACCTCATCCGCGTATTCGATGTCGCTGCCCGCGGGAACACCCGTCGCAATCCGCGTCACTTTTACGCGAGTATTGGAGCGGCGAATCTCATCGACCAGATAACGTGCCGTCGCTTCGCCTTCGGTTGTGGGCGAGGTCGCAAGAATCACTTCATCGACCTCCGGAAGTCGAGTCATCAGGTTCGCAATGCGAAGCTGCTCCGGTCCCACGCCTCCAATCGGCGACAGTGTTCCGTGCAGCACGTGGTACACGCCTGCAAAGCTCCGCGTCTTCTCGATGGTTGCAATGTTGGTCGGTTCCTCCAATACGCATATGAGCCGCTGATCGCGTACCGCACTGGTGCAATAGCTGCACGGATCGACGTCGGTGATGTTGTTGCAGATCGAACACAGCCGCAGATGCGCCTTCAGCTCTCGAATCGCGCCTGCGAGCTTCTCCGCGTCCTCCGCCGACGACCGGAGCACATGGAATGCCAGGCGCTGGGCGCTCTTCGTCCCGATCCCCGGCAGCTTGCGCAGCTCATCGATCAGCCGCGTCATCGGCTCGGCAAATCGCGCCACTAGGTGAGCCCCGGCAGGTTCAAGCCGCCCATCATGCCCGCAACATTGGCCTTCATGGCATCATCGGCGCGCCGTCCGGCTTCGTTGACTGCGGCGATGATCAGGTCTTCCAGAAGCTCCAGGTCGCCTGCCGAACTTCCGATGGCCGTGGGATCGATCTTCAGTCGCAGCACTTCCTTTTTTCCGTTCATCTTCACCGAGACCACGCCGCCGCCGCTTGTGGCTTCAACCGTTGTCTCTGCGAGCTTGCGCTCCATCTGCTCCTGCATCTGGCGCGCCTGCCCCATCATCTCTTTCATCTTGCCGAGATCTGAGAAATCCATATCCAGTCCTTCTTCCTAATCGTTGTCGCGAAGATCGATCACGTTGCGAATCTCGGCGTTGAACAGGCGCTGCGCCTGCTGCACGACGGGGTGTTCCATGGCCTTGGCCTGGGCGCTTCCCGTCTTCGCCGCTCGCGGCTTTTTGGCGGCCGCGGCGTTTGCCGCGCCCGGCAGAAGTACCAGCTTGAGCTGGCCCGCGCCCGAGCTGCGTAGCGCCGTGCGAACGATCCGGTCTGCGTCCGCGTTGATCACCATGGGCAGCATCGTCTTCGATAACTCGGTCTGCACACGGATCTCGTCCCCGGTGACCGTCCATTCAGCGTCAGCGAGCGCATCCGCCGCGGATCCCTGGCTCCTGGCCGCCGATAAGGCTTCAATGGCCAGCCGCTGCAGATCCTCCGCTGACCGGCTTCCGGCCGCGGGCGGTTCCGCCATTGTTTTCGCAGGAGGAGCAGTCTCCGGTTCGAGGATTGCAGCAGGAACCGACCCCGCTCCCAGCATCTCCGCAGCGACTTCGATCGCAGTAATCTCGGCAACAGGATCAGTCTCAAGGATAGAAACCGCAGGAGCCGGAGGCGGTGGCAGCTCGGGCTGAATCATGACCTCGCGCTCGACCGGGGGAGTTTGTGGCACTACCGGAGCGGAAGCTTGCGGCGGAGCCGGAGCGGGAGTCCGTGGCGCTATCGGAGTTGGCTCGTCGAAAGTCTTCCGGTTGCGATCAGCAGCAAAGGGAGAAAATGCAGGCTTCGAAGGAGCTGGCGGCGGAGAAGAAGGCGAAGCAAAGGCAGGAGCTGGGCGCGGTACAGGAGTCGATGGTGCCGAGGCACGTGGCCGTGGCGACTCCGCCCCGCCGGAACCTCCCGTCGTCGGGAAGCGGCTCAAGAGCTCCTCCACTGGCAGCAGTCGCTGCAGATGAACCAGCTTCAGAAGCCCGAGCTCGAAGTGGAACCGCTGCTCCTGGCGATATCCCAACTCATCGAAGGTGCGCAGCATCACCTGGAGAAACCGCGTCAGCTCCTCCTCTGTAAACAACGCCGCCGACCGGCCCGCACGGCGCTGTTCATCGGCGGAGATCTGCAGCAGCTCCGTTGAACCGCCGTCCGCCTCCACGCCGGCGATCTTGGCGATCACGCAGTTGCGCAGATAGCGCACGAACTGCCGTGCCAACTGCGCCGGGCTGTTACCGGCATCCAGCAGGTCATTGGCGATCGTCATCACCTCTGCGCTACGGTTGCCATGAATGCCCTCGAGCACGCGCTCAAAGACTGCATTCGCAACCGTCCCCATCAGCTCGCGAATCTGCGATGCGTCGAGCCGCGGTCGGCCATCTTCCACAGGCGCGCTGGCGATCGCCTGATCCATGATGGAGAGAGCGTCGCGCATCGACCCATCCCCGGCCTCTGCGAGCAGCGCCAGGGCACCTTCGTCGGCGTCAACCCCCTCCTGCGCGGCGATCCCCCGGATCTGCGCAAGAATATCGACCAGCTTCACCGCGTGAAAGCTGAAGTGCTGGCAGCGCGAGCGCACCGTCTGCGGAATATCCTCCGGCTGCGTCGTGGCCATCATGAAGACGATATGGTCCGGCGGCTCTTCCAATGTCTTAAGCAGGGCATTGAAGGCCGCGTCGGTAATCTGGTGCGCCTCGTCGAGGATATAAATCTTGTAACGGTCGCGTGCGGGCCGGTACCTCGCCGCATCGCGCAGCTCGCGAATCTCGTCGATGCCGCGATTGGTGGCGGCGTCGATCTCGATCACGTCGACGGCGTTTCCCGCACGAATCTCCACGCACGATTCGCAGACCTCGCAGGGCTCGGCCGTGGGCCGCTCAGCACTGCCGATCATAGTGCGGCAGTTCAACGCCATCGCCAGAATGCGGGCGATCGTCGTCTTTCCGATACCTCGGTGTCCGCTGAAGATATAACCGTGGGCGATCCGACCCTGCGTGAGCGCATTCATCAGCGTCACGGTCACATGATCCTGCCCCGCGACATCGGCGAAGCGCTGCGGACGATACTTTCTCGCTAAAACCTGGTATGCCATAAACGCTGGCGGCGCTTAGCCGCATCTCGCTATTGTAGCGTCCGCAGGAGCCTCAGGCTTTTGCGGCGCGGCGAGCCTTGCGAGCCCGGCGCTTCACCTCGTCCTCGCTGAACATGGTTCCCCTGCACTTGGCCGACCCGCAGTGGCAATCCGCGTCGTCGTCATCACTGTCGTGCAGATGGTATTCGTAGGTCAGCTCCTCGCCCGGAGCGACGTCGCGAGTCGCGATGATCCATATCTCATCCCCGATGTGCTCGGTCTCGCAGTTCGGATCGCAGGAATGATTGATGAACATCGCCGTGCCGAAGCCGTCGATCACGTCGCCGTTTCCGGTGCTGAACAGGTACGTGATAAAGCGATCCTTGTAGCGCTCATCTGCCTCATCCTTGGTGAAGCGTGGCCCGTCATACCGAATCACCTTGCTTCCCTTACGAATGCGCCGCGTCGTGTAGCAACCGGCAGCGTGGATGGACGAAGAGCGAATCATCAGGCCAGGGATCATCGAGAACTCATTCTGAATGTGTGGATTTTGAAGCAGAGGAACACGCGTCCGGCGGAGCAAAAAAAGTCTTTTTTTACAAGCCGGCCATGCTGAATATAACAAACCTGCGCGCCCAGGCGTCAAACCGTCGAGACGCGTAGTCTAAATAAATAACGATGATGAGCCGCCTTTCGATTCGCGTCCTCCCGCTCATCGCCCTCTTCGCGATGACCGCACTCGTGTGCGCTCAGACGCCCCTGCCCGCTGCTCCATGTCCGCAAAAGACCGATAAGGCCTCCGGCAGCTCCGAGGGCAAACCTCAGCCCGGCAACGATCCCTGTGCCGCTTCTACAGGAAAAGAGGCCCCCACCGCGCAGCGCTTTCCGTTCCCCGGCGAGTCCGACCCCCCGAAGACGCAGCCGCAGCAGAACCCGCCCGATGCTCCCGCGCCGGGAAAACCACCTTCCACAGCCGATAAGTTCCCATTCCCGACCTCGGCTCCGCCCATGCCCGGTTCTGAACCCGGCAGCTCGAGCAGCGGCTCCAGCTCCTCCAGCTCCGACGATCCTGCAAATACTCCCTCCGCCGACAAACCCCCGCTCGACGATAAAGCGGACAGTCCCAAACCCTCGGGACGGCGGCGACTTCCCAAGGTCGAAAAGCTCCAGACCGACGAAGACCGAGCCGAGGAAGACCTGAAGGTATCCAAGTTCTATGAGGATGCAGGCAATCTCAACGCCGCCTATCTCCGCGCTCAGGATGCGGTAAAGTCTCTGCCCTCCGACCCCGAGACACACTTCGCTCTTGCTCACGTCGCCGAGAAGCTCGAGAAGCGTGAGGAGGCCATCGCGGAGTACAACGCTTACCTCAAACTGAATCCCGACGGTCTCAGGATCAAGCAGGCGCGCAAAGCCCTGGAGCAGCTCCAGCACTAACCGGGAGTTCGATTACGACAGGTGGTTGAACAGATTATCCTGCTGCAGCGCGGTGATCACGCTAAGCAGCGCCTGATACTGCGTCTGGCTCGCCTGTAACCCCGTCGCCACAGCTGCAGGATCGGATGCGACCAGAGAACCCTGTTGCACCTTCAACTGTGCCTCCTGCGTCTGCGCATAGGTGCTCGTGGACTGAATTGTGCTCAAGGAGTTGTTTAGAACGCTGCGTTGCGTCGAAACCGTACTCAACGCATCCGTCAACGCAGAGCTGTCCGCCGAGATGTTCGCCGTGGGCGCCCCGCTCGTAAGGTCCGACACCAGCTGATTCAAAACTCCCAGAACCCCCGAGCTGCCCGAGCCGAAGATCGACGAGCCCGGCAGGCTAATCTGAATCTTCTGGCCTCCCGGAGTCACGATCGTCTGAACGTTGCTGTCACCTTGGTAGTTTGTCGTCGCGGGTGTCGTCGTCGTATTGAGGCTGAAAGGCGTCGTCGTTCCCTGGCTTCCCGAGAACAGAAAGCTTCCCTGGTAGCTGCTGTTGGCCAGCGAAAGCACGTTATCGCGAATCGACGTGACCTGTTGTGCGATCGAGTCCAGATTCGCACTGTTGAGTGTGCCGTTTGCCGCGCCCACCGCAAGCGAGATCGCAGAGGTCACCTGCGAGACAACCTCGCCCAGAGTAGAATCCGTCATCTGCAGCCGCGACGAAACGCCCGAAGCCGTCTGCACGAAGGTGTCGATGCCTGCGATCGTGCCATCCAGCCGCAGGCTCTGTGTGGCCGCGGCAGGGTCGTCGGAGAGAGAACCAACACGCAGGCCACTGGATAGCTCCGCAGCAAGATTGTTCGAGTTGTTCATCGCGTTGTTGAGTGACTGGACAACGCTATTGAAGTAAGTAGGGTCTGCTCTCATGGTCTTCGCTCCCTTGTCTTTCGCTTACGAGACGGACGTGGTTACACCAAGGTTGATCGCGCTCGCCATCAGCTCATCGGTGATCGAAAAGATCTTGGCCGCGGCCTGATATGCCCGTTGATATTGCGTAAGGTTGGCCGCTTCTTCATCGAGCGAGACACTGGAGAGCGAATTGCGCTGACTCGTCAACTGGGTCAACGTGGCCTGTTGGACGGTGTTGTCCGACGAAGCCGAGGCCGCGGCGTTTCCGATCTGTCCCATCAGGCTCGTCAAAAAGTCCAGCGGGGTCTGGCCCGAGACCGTCGCTCCATTCGCCAGCCCGGCCAGCAGCAGGGCATTGCTGGTTCCCGTGGAGCCCTCGCCGACCGCCGCCGCAGCGATCGACTGCGGATCCGTCGTTGCCATCCCGATCAGGACCGCTGCGCCATTTGCGCTGCCCGGAAGCTGAAAGATGGCCGCGCCCGGATTCCCATTTCCATCCAGTCCCTGCGCATTGACCTGGTTGACTTGGGTTCCTATCTGATAGGCAAGCTCGTCCAGCGAGCTCTGGTACTGGGGCAGCAGCTGGTCTCTCGCCTCGAGGGCTCCGCCAAGTGCGCCTCCCGTTAATCCTGCCGTCACATCCTGCGGCGGAATCCCGGCCATGATGTGGGTCTGTCCCGAGATCTGAGACGTGCTCATCGCGTAGGATTGCGCGCCGCTCACCAGCACCGCGCCGTTGGTCGTGGTCAGGGTAATCTGGTTGTTCTCGTTGGTGATCTGATCGAGACCGATGTACTGCGAAAGCTGCGCGATCGCCTGTTGTCTCTGGTCCTCGAGCACGCCGGCGTCGCTGTTCGGGCTGGAGTTTGAGATCTTCTGGTTCAGGGTCGCGATCGTTGAAAGCAGGCCGTTCACATTGTCGACGTACCCCGAGACCTGCTTGTCCAGATCCGAGGCGACGCCCGCCATCTGGTTCGACGTGGAGTTGAAGGCGCCCACCAGGTTGCTTGCCGCCGAAATAACCTTCTGGCGTGTCGCCGAATCCGACGGATTCGCCGTGAGCGACGACAGCGCGTTGTAGAAACCGTTCAAAGCCGTGCCCAGAGCCGTCGAGCTGGCAGAGGTCGAGCTTGAACTGAGCCCGAAGATACTCTGAACCTGGTTGAGAGCGTCCTCAAGCGACTGGCTCTGCGCCTGCACCTGGGTCTGCTGCTGTACCCTCTTCTCAAGAATGAGGTCGCGCTGCGAGGCCGCCGCGCCGATGCTCGCTCCCTGGCCTACGGAGACGTTGCCGATCGTCACGCTGTCGTTCTCCGTCCAGGTTGCAACCTCCCGCGTGTATCCGGGAGTGTTCTGGTTTGCAACATTGTTCGCGGTGATATTGAGTGCCGTCTGATTTGCCATCAGGGCCTGTTGCGCCAACGCCAGTGCGGAAGCCAGTGTTCCCATCTCTTGTATTCCTCTCCCCTTCTAAGCCTTCGAAGCACCTTCGTTGCGTTCCTCCGGTCGGAACCCCGGATCTCACAAGCAGCATCCTTCGCTCTTCGAGCGTAAGCATCCTCTCGAGATCGAAACGCGACAGCGCCTCGATCGTTCCTTCCAGCATCCCGGACATCGTCTTCTCCGTCGTGCTCACAGCGTCACTTCAGAAGCGAGTCCATGACCTTGCCGGCAACATCGGAGGACGAAACGTTATAACTTCCATCGGCGATCGCCTTTTGCAGCGCCTCCACCTTCGAGGACCGTACATCCGATCCGCCGAGGGCCTGGGAGATCAACTCGCCCGTGGGGCTCAGTGTCGCGGCGTCTGTCCCGGTGCGGCCGGCGGGCTGTGCTTCGGCGGTCTTTGCCTCGGCAGGACGGGTCTGTGAAGCGGATGCAGGGGCGATCGGGTTCGAAACCTGCATCCTGTCGCCAATTCCATTTGAGTAGCTCATTCATTCCTCCAGCTACGTGAGTTCATCGGCAGGGATGGGGCAAACTTTAGTACCGTAAGTGATGAAAATCGTAACCACGCCCAAGGAACGATCGTTTGCCTTCTACCCAGAAAGATTTCTTTCCGAAGCCCACAAAGGCTGTAACATCCCCGGCCTCGCTTAGCTGTGGAAGGTAGAAACCCAATCCTCCGGATCTTTCGACAAAGACCTCTTGCCTCTGGCTGCGGTACGATTCTCTTCGAATGACCTCGTATGCTCTTCCGGCTCGGTTCAGTCCCAAATCCTTCGTGCCTATACCGCTCTGCTACAACTCCGTCCCGACTGGGGAGGTGCCCTCATCCTCTCCCTTGGGCTCTCGCCGGATGGCGCAGCTCTCGCCGCCGCCGCCAACATTGCCGGTGCGGTCTCTCTCTCAATCGACAACGCCCCAGGCCGCATCCGTGAGATTGTCCGCGCCGGAGCCGTAGCCTTCGTCGTCCATACGCTGGATGAGGCGATTCGCGCCATGAAGAACGAGGTCCGCAAACGCGCCTCGCTCTCTGTCGCCCTCAGCGCCGATCCTCTCGCGAGCCTCGAAGAGGCGGCCGCACGCGGTCTCGCACCGCAGCTCTTCTCGAGCCTCCTTCCTCTCGATCCGAAGATCTCCGAAATTGCCTGCCGGTTTCAGGCCTTGGGAGCGGACCTCGTCGCCTTTGCCGAGAACCCCGGCTCGCTCCCGGCCGGTTTCCGCAGCAGCGAATCCATCCTCGCTCCGTTCCTCGAGAGCCGCTCCTGGCAACTCCGCACCTGCGCCTTCGAGAGCCCCACGGACCTCCGAACCTTCGATCGTCGTGCCCTCGCACTGATCCCGCCGGAAGACACGCTTCGACGCACGTGGCTTGAATCAGCACCCCGCATCCTTCAGCGTCAGCGTCCGTCCGAACGCTCCCTTTGGCTTTCTTCTGTGGAAGAAGAGGCCCTGCAGTGAAGGCTGTCAAGCAGCAATCTTGTATAAGTGCATGAAATGCAGATATTTATCGAATGCCGATCAGTTCCATCTCATTCCGTAAAATAGGAAGTTCTGGAAGAAATTCTGGTTGGGTCGAAAAACGGGTCGTTGAAGCAGGTACCGATAAACCTCATTTTATGAATACTTTGTGCAAAAAATTCAGGGGGAGGGCCTACTCCGCGACCGCCTGGATGCGCTGCCACAGCGCGGGAATTCCCGCGCTGGTCTTCGACGAGACAGGAAGAATCTCTTCCACTCCATGCTCCTCTTTCAATGCCGCCAGATTCTTCGCCAGGACGTTTTTGGAAAGCCGATCCGCCTTCGTCCCTACGACGACAAAGGGCCGCTGCGTCTGCTGAAGGTAATTGATCAGCAGTCCATCGCTCGCCTGCGGTGGAATATTGGTATCGACCAGGCAGACACAGAGCGCCAGAGTCTCCCGCTCCCCGAGATAGGGCTCGATGAACTGTGGCCACTCCGCCGAGATCGACTTCGAGATCTTCGCGTACCCGTACCCCGGAAGGTCGGCAAAGATGATCGAGGGCACAGTCTTCTGCTTCCCCCCGGAACCTTCATGCAGGGCAAAAAAGTTGATCGCACGCGTTCTTCCCGGGGTTGAGGAGACACGAGCCTCCTTGGACCCCAGCAGCGCATTGATCAACGACGATTTGCCCACGTTGGACCGCCCCAGGAACGCGACCTCGGGCCTGCCATGAGTCTTCGACTCGGTGGGGAAGTGAGCTGCATCGGTAGCAGAGAGAAGAAAGACAGGATTCAGCCGCATGGTTCCAGTCTATCGGGACCGGGCTGTGCGGGATACCCAACGAAAAAGAGGCGCCCCCGCGAAGGGACGCCTCGATGTACAGAGGAAGTTATCTAGTTATGGTGAGCGGAGCCTGCAGGGTAAACGCGACCACGGACTCAGCTGGGATCACAATGTCCTTGTTGCCGGTCATTGCCGCACCTGCCGTTCCGGCTCCAGCGCCAACCAGACCGCCTATCAGCGCGCCCTTTCCGCCACCAGCCAGGCCGCCGATCAGGGCGCCTGCACCCGCACCACCACCGACCATGCCGGCGGTCCGCTTGCCTTTGCCCTTCTCCGTCTTAAGGTAAGAGTCGGTCGTTACCGCGTGTCCGCCGATCGAGGTGACCTCGATGGCAAGATTGCCCTCACCCTTGAACTTGCCTCGGCCTTTTGCGGCTGTCACAGTTCCTTCAACTGGAGTTCCTTTAGGCAGAACCGTCTTGCCGCTGGAGGAAGTCAGTGGCGCGGACAACTCGCCGCTGAAGGGTTGGCCAACATCGCTGTTCTTTGCGCTTAGCTGCTGTGAGATCACCACCGAGACGTGTGCTCCCGTTGGAGCAGTGACACGAACAGGCGCAGGAGGTGCAGGGGCTGGGGCGGGTGCTGGTGCAGCCGCCGACTCAGGTGCTGCTGCTGGTCCAGCGGTTGGGGCAGTGGCCGGAGTGGCCGCCGGGGCTGCAGCATTCGATGCTGCCTGGTCTGCGGGAGGGGGAGCGGCCGGGGCCGCCTGTGATGCTGCGTCATTGGCCGGGGCCGCGGGCGTCGAACTCTTGCATCCTCCCAGGAGGAGAACAGTGGTCAAGGCAAACGTGGTTGCCAGATTCCGTTGCATAGCGCGCATGAAGTCTCTCCGGGTACTGAAAATCTCGGTAGCAATATACTCCCCATAGAGTACATCTGTGGCTGGGAGGTTGTATGTAACTCTTTCTACAGCTACTTTTTCATTTTTGACGATTCGATGCTGCGGCGGATTTATGTCCGCTTCCCCTCAAAGTATTGCTCGATCTCTTCGAGAGTCTTCCCCTTGGTCTCCGGCAGAAAGAAAGCGGCCACGATAAAGTAGATCACCGTAAATCCTGCGAAGAGAAAGAACATGAACGAGTAACCATACTTGCTGACGACGGGAAGGAAGATTCCTGCCAGTGTCGTCGAGACCAGCTGATTGATGACCAGCGCAATGCTCATGCCATTGGACCGGATTCGGGTTGGCATGAGCTCTGAGAGAGCCAGCCAGACGCCGACGCCAGGACCGATGGCATAGAACGACATGAAGAGATACAGCCCGATGGCAACCAGCCAGCCATGATGTGAATCGGGAACCCGGCCCACGAGCGCGCGGTCGATCTTGAGTGGAGCTGTGCGAGCCGCGTCTAGATCGGCAAAAGGATTCTTGAAGAACGCCTCGACCCTGTTTGTGGGAACAGCGCTCTCGCGCGTGATCCGAATCGGCGCCGCGCTCGGATCGTCAGAGCGGACGAAGCTCGTGGCTGCGGTGAAGTCTCCGTAGGAGTAGATGACTGCCAGGGATGCGCGCTGACTATCGATGGAGCCTGCTTTGCCGCCGGCGTTGTCGAGCAGATGTCTTGCCTCGGCCGGATTAAAGGCAAGGTTGACAGTCTGATCGGGAGTCACCATCGCTTGTACGGCGTCGCGGCAGTCCTGATTGAGCTTCTCCGTGCCGAGAAACAGCAGGCCTACGCCAACCAGGGAGACGATGATGCCCGAGGTCCCCACGATGAAGAGGAACTTGCGCCCCTTACGATCGATCAGGGTCATGCCGACGATCGTCATCAAGAAATTGACGATGGTGAAAACCACGTAGCCCCAGTGGGCATGCAGGTCCGAGAGCCCACTCTGCAGCAGAATGGCGGTGTTGTAGCCGATGATCGAGTTAATTCCCGTCGCGGTATTGCAGAACAGGATGATGCATGCCAGAAGGAAGGGAATCACGTACTTCCTCCGCAGAAGCGAATCCTTGAAGGCCTCGCCTGAGCGCGGAGATGCCTTCGCGGCAGCGATGCGCTCCATCTCCTTCATCTCGATCTCTGCCTGCTCCGTCTCGCGCGAACGAAGTAATGACGCCATCGCCTTCTCGCGGCGGCCGCGCAGGAAAAGCCATCGGGGCGACTCGGCCACAAAAAAACTCCCGAGGACAAACAGGACTCCCGGGGGGAGGGACACCCAGAAGATTCGCCGCCAGGCCTGGTCCTTGAAGGCGAAGACGGTGGCGGCGTCGGAGATCCGGGTCACGGTTTCGACGCGGTAACTGTAGTAAATCCCGATCAGCGCGGCGGAGACGATGCCGAGGGTCAGCAGCCATTGAAAGACGGCAGTGCCTTTGCCTCGATTGCTTGCCGGCAGACACTCGGCAAGGTACAGCGGAACGACGACGCCGATGAGTCCGCCACTGATGCCCTGCAGGAGCCGTCCAAAGAAGAGAGGTCCATAGCCATGGGCGACTGCGATCATGGGAATGCTGAGGACGAAGGTGAGCCCACTGATCATCATCAGCGGCCGACGGCCCATCCAGTCGGCCAGAAGACCGGCGAAGAGGGTCGAGATGACGCTGCCGAGCAGCACCGCCGCTACGATGATAGAGAGCTGGCCTGCATTCAGCCCGGAAGTTGCTTCCAGGTAAGGTAGCGCTCCCCCGATAATGCCGACGTCTACGCCGTACAGCAGGCCACCAAGTCCCGCCACCAAAAGAAGAAAACGGTTGTATTTGGAATTCATCCCGACAGGCTGGGCAGGAGTGGAATGCGATGCGTTAGAGGTCATAGGCCATCGAAGTTTGAACTTGTGTTATGCAGCATGAAAGCGGGTCCACGAAGAAAAAGCGCACAAAAAATCGTTGTTTCGGAATCGATGGGCCTTGTCGATCTCCGCGCGCTCCCGGCGCACTCTACAAGACCGTCGACTGTCATCCCTTTTCGAATTCACCTATGCTGAACACGATATCAGTCCTCGGCGAGATAGGAAACGCAGAACTCTATCGGAGACCGTTGTGGCATGCAGACGACGAATTCCCTTCACGGATCGTTCTGGTTCTGCAGGCTGAAGAATCTTCCATCCGGACTTATTGCTGGACGGAGAGGTATTTCGTCGGACGTAATCCTGCCCGCGAAAACATGGCTGGTCGGGGTCACTTAGGAGCTTGTTGAAATAGGTTCTGGCTTCGTCTGATCTGGGTGTTGGTCCGTCTCTGTTGTATGCGTGGCGACGAGCGGGTTCAGGGTGAGATGTTCAGTTGTGTGACGTTGGAGCAGCGGGTTCCACAGGATCATCCTTTGCGCGAGATTCGCAAGTTGACGGATGCAGTTCTGGTGTCGCTGAACGAGGATTTCGATGCGCTATATTCGGCATCAGGCCGTCCTTCGATTGCGCCCGAGTATGTGCTGCGGGCGCTGTTGTTGCAGGCGTTTTATTCGGTGCGTTCGGAGCGCCAGTTAGTCGAGCAGCTGAACTACAACCTGCTGTTCCGCTGGTTCGTCGGCCTGGGCATGGACGACGCGGTGTGGAACCATGCCGTGTTTTCCAAGAACCGCGACCGGCTGCTGACGTCGGACGTGGCGCAGCGGTTCTTCGCCGAGGTGAACGTGCTGGCGAAGCGCTTCATGAGTGACGAGCACTTCACCGTGGACGGCACGCTGATCCAGGCCTGGGCATCGCAGAAGAGCTTCCGGCCGAAGGATGGCTCCGATGATGGCGACGGCACTAACTTCCGTGGGCAGAAGAGGTCGAACGAGACCCATCAATCGACTACCGATCCGGAGGCGCGGCTCTACAAGAAGAGCTATGGCAAGGAGTCGAAGCTCGCGTACCTGGGCCATGCGCTGGTGGAGAACCGCAACGGCCTGATCGCCGCCGCGATGGCGACCCAGGCCGACGGCCATGCCGAGCGCGACGCCGCCCTGCTGATGCTCGACGAGCGGCAGAAGAACAGCTCGCGGCGCATCACGGTTGGTGCCGACAAGGCCTACGACGCGAAGGACTTCATCGCCGGAGCCCGCGCCCTCAACGTCACCGCACATGTGCAGAAGAACGACAAGGGACGCCGCTCGAACCTCGATGGCAGGACCACCCGGCACGCCGGCTATGCGCTCAGCCTCAGCCGCCGCTGGCTCGTGGAGAAGACATTTGGCTGGTTGAAGCAGACCGGTCCGCTCGACCAGCTGAAGGTGCGAGGACTCGCCAAGGTCGACTGGATCTTCGTCTTCAGCTGCGCCGCACATAACCTGCTGCGTCTGCCAAGGCTCATCCAAAGCCATACTCAGCAGGACCCACAGCAGCAGTGCGCCTGAAGGCCGGTTGAGTCTTCAACCCGGCAAGAAAACATGCCGCAGAATCCGCCAGCCAGCCGTCATAAACAACCCAACTCCCCTGCATCAACCCAAAACCTCATCAGTAAAGGAGTCAGCTCTAGCTATTTCAACAAGCTCCTAGAAGCGTTGCGGCACCGAGCGACCGACGGGATTGGCCATCCGTTGGAAACGAGGTATGCTTCTGAGGAACGGTATTTCAATATATGAGTGAATCCTTTTACCTGGAAAACAAGGTAGCTCTCGTCACAGGCGGCGCCAGCGGCATCGGGGCTGCAACGGCACGGGAGCTTTCACGCGCCGGTGCGCAAATCATCCTTGCGGATATCCATCTTCCGGCGGCGGAGGCGCTGGCGGCCGAGCTTCCGGGTTCGCGTGCGGTGAAGATGGACGTAACCGACTCGGCTTCGATCGCGCTCGCCTTCGCCGGGATTCCTTCTCTCGATATCCTTGTGAATAACGCAGGCATTGGCCTGGTGGGCGATATCTCGCGCACGTTGGAAGAGGACTTCGAGCGGGTGATGCGGGTGAACGTCAGCAGTGTCTTTCTTGTCACCAAGGCTGCTCTGCCGCTGTTGCTGGCTGCACGAGGATCCATCGTCAATATAGGCTCCGTAGCGGGCTCGGTCGGTGTGAAACAGCGATTCGCGTACTGTGCCAGCAAAGGTGCGGTTCAGGCAATGACACGACAGATTGCGGTGGACTACCCGAAAGAGCTGCGCGTCAACTGCATCGCCCCAGGTACTGTCCAGACCCCCTTCGTCGAAGGCTATCTCGAAAAGTACCACGCGCACGAGAAGGAAAAGGTACGTGCCGAGCTGGTTTCGCGCCAGCCGATCGGAAGGCTTGGAACCCCTGAGGACATTGCATCCCTTGTCCGCTTTCTTTGCTCGAAAGAAGCGGAGTTTATCAACGGCGCCGTTATCCCCATCGATGGCGGATGGACTGCCGCATAAACGGCAGACACCGCTTTTATGATCTGTACTCTTTATATTCCGAAGAAGGGAAGGTCTGAGCCTTGAATGAGATTTTGATTACCGGTTTTCGCGTCATCGATCTTCGCTTTCCCACCTCACGCGAGCACATCGGCTCTGACGCAGTCAATAAGGATCCTGACTACTCGGCGGCTTATTGCGTTCTCGAGACCAACGCCGGCCTGACCGGCCACGGCCTTACGTTTACGCTTGGGCGTGGCACCGATCTCGTGGTTCAGGCGGCAAAGTATCTGTCGCGCTACGTGGTCAATCGTTCCCTCGGTTCCATCACCGACGACCTCTGCGCCTTCTCGCGCCAACTGACCGAAGATACACAGTTCAGGTGGCTGGGGCCAGAAAAGGGTGTGATTCATCTGGCCGCAGGCGCTCTCATCAATGCGGTCTGGGATCTCTACGCCCGTGTCGAGAAGAAGCCGTTATGGCAGCTCCTCTCCGACCTTGAACCTCGCCATCTGCTCAAGGCGGTCGATTTTCGTTACATCGATGACGCCCTCTCGCCGGATGAAGCAAGGGAGATTCTCGAGCAGGCGCGCAGCGGCAAAGCAGACCGCCTGGCCCGGTTAAAAGAAACAGGCTACCCGGCCTACACCACCTCGGTGGGATGGTTTGGTTACTCCGAAGAGAAGATTCGGCGCCTTTGCCACGAAGCTCTTGCCGAGGGCTGGACACACTTCAAATTGAAGGTCGGCGGAGATCCGGCTGAGGATCTTCGACGCGGCCGCATCGTTCGTGAAGAGATCGGCTGGACGAATAAGTTGATGGTGGATGCCAATCAGAAGTGGGGCGTGCTTGAGGCCATCGATCGCACCCGCCAACTCGCAGAGCTGAAGCCCTGGTGGATGGAGGAGCCGACGAATCCCGACGATATTCTCGGCCATGCGCGCATTCGCCATGAGGTTCCCGCGGTTCGCATCGCAACCGGCGAGCACTGTCACAATCGAGTCATGTTCAAACAGTTCCTCCAGGCGAAGGCGCTCGATGTCGTTCAGCTCGATAGCTGTCGCGTGGCCGGGGTGAACGAGAATCTCGCTATACTTCTACTGGCAGCGAAGTTCAACACTCCCGTCTGTCCGCACGCAGGCGGAGTTGGGCTCTGCGAGTACGTCCAGCATCTGTCGATGTTCGACTTTCTCTCCGTCTCCACGACCATGGAAGATAGGGTCATCGAGTTCGTCGACCATCTTCATGAACACTTTGTCACCCCGGTTCATATTCGGAACGGTCACTATCAAGTGCCGAGCGAAGCGGGATACAGTATCGAGATTCGCGAAGAGTCTCTCAACCGCTTTGCGTATCCGCAGGGCGAGGCATGGAGCGGGCAGGCATGAAGTTCGTTACGTTCTCAGGAAAAGACTCTTCAACCCAGAATCCTTCCGTGGCTTTCAGTCGCGATGTGCCTACGCCAGGCGTGTTGATCGACAGCGAGATCGTCGATCTTACGGGTCTCGCGTACCCAAGTGTTCTCGCCATTCTTGAAGGTGGCAACCTTGCGCTGGCCGAGGTTCGAGCGAAACTGGATAAGGCGCCACGCGTCGCTCTCTCCGAGGTTACGCTGCACGCGCCCCTCCGTCCGCCTCGCATCTTTGCTGTAGGGCTCAACTATGCCAGCCATGCCGCTGAATCGAAGATGGCGGTGCAGAAGGTACCGACTGTCTTCATGAAGCTGTCGAGCTCCGTCGTTGGCCCGGATGCGCCTGTGATTCTGCCGAAGGTCAGCAGCCAGCCTGATTACGAGGCCGAGCTCGGGGTCGTCATCGGAAAGGCCGGTTACCAGATCGCAGCCTCCAACTGGCAGCAGTACGTCGCTGGGTACACGATCGTCAATGACGTCAGCGCGCGTGACATTCAGCTTGCGACCTCGCAGTGGACCCTTGGCAAATCCTTC
Organism: Edaphobacter modestus; assembly: GCF_004217555.1. Taxonomy (GTDB): domain Bacteria; phylum Acidobacteriota; class Terriglobia; order Terriglobales; family Acidobacteriaceae; genus Edaphobacter; species Edaphobacter modestus. The sequence continues at coordinate 1,049,728 of NZ_SHKW01000001.1, read as the reverse complement.
CCAAGTTTTAGTCCACTTGGCCCGGCCGTCGTCACTGCCGACGAAGTTGCCGATCCGCACGCTCTCGATATCTCCCTCACCATCGACGGCGAGACGCTGCAGTCGGCGAATACCCGCGATCTCATCTTCAAGATTCCCGCTCTGATTGAATACATCTCCAGTACAACGCCGCTCGAGGTCGGTGATGTCATCAGCACCGGCACACCCGAGGGAGTCGGTCTTGGGCGAACGCCGCAGCGCTGGCTGAAACCGGGAGAAGAGATGGTGATCACGATTGAGAAGCTGGGTAGCCTTCGAAATCGCACCGTCGCCGAAGAATAGCTTCAGGACAACGCAGCGGTACGATCTGCACGGCACATCGTGGCGAAGTTCGTAATGACGCTCACAGGGGATACGAAGACTTCAGACCTTCGTGTACTCTCTGCGGTATCTGCCATGATTTTCTGGAGCACCTTTCAACAGCATCGTCACCTGACGTCTCGTCTGTGGGCGTCTTTTTGCTTGATGATGCTGTTGTCTGTAGCTGCTGAAGCACAGACTCTCGCAACAAGTGTTCCGCTCCTGTTGCCTTCGGCGATCGCTTTTGATTCCCAGGGCAACCTCTACATCGCCGAGACGGCGAATCATGTTATCCGCAAAGTTGACCGCGAGGGCGGCATCACGGCAGTAGCTGGAACAGGAACCCAGGGATACGACGGGGATAACTCCGCGGCCATCTCTGCGTTGCTCGATTCGCCGCAAGGTCTGGCAGTGGACGCGCATGGCCTCTACATCGCGGACACTCACAACCATCGCGTTCGCAGGGTTGATCTCATCAACGGCATAATCACCACGATCGCAGGTAGTTCCACGGCTGGCGCGGCAGGAGACAACGGTCCGGCAGCCGCTGCGCTGCTCGATCGTCCGGGTGCGCTTGCCCTCGATGGAAAGAGCAACCTCTACATCGCTGATTCCGGCAGCCATCGCATCCGCCGTATCGATGCCGGAACGGGAGTCATCACAACCGTTGCGGGGGCAGGAGCTCAGGGATACGAGGGCGATAACGCCCGCGCCGTGTCCGCCCTGCTGGATTCACCGCAGGGAATTGCAGTAGACACCGGCGGCAATCTCTACGTGGCCGACACGAACAACCATCGCATTCGCCGCATCGACGCTGTGACAGGCATCATTACGACCCTTGCCGGCACCGGCGTCTTCGGCTATGCGGGCGATTCGAGCTCTTCTGCCGCAGCGAGACTGGCGCTTCCGCAGGGCCTCTCTGTGGGTTCGGACGGGAACATCTATCTTGCGGACACTGCAAATCATCGCATTCGCCGCATCGACGGAACGACTGGCATGATCACGACAGTGGCCGGAGATGGCACGCAGGGCTTTTCCGGTGACGGCGGCGCGCCGGTGTCTGCCTCCCTGGACAGCCCGCGCGCCACAACTCTCTCTTCTTCCGGCCTCGTTACCATTGCGGATAGAGGAAACCAGAGGGTTCGCCAGCTCTCCGGGGATACGATCCAGACCATTGCGGGCCTTGGATCGGCCATCCCGGTTCAGATATCGCTGTCTGGAGCCGGCACGGTCTCCTATGGCTCGGGAGAATTGACGGCATCGCTCACCTCATCGACCGAGGCGACGGGTAGTGTCGTCTTCTTCGATCAATACGCCGGGACCTCCGGTGCCAGCGTTGTGGTTCCGCTCTCTTCGAACGCGGCGGTGTTCGACATGTCCGTGCTGCAGGCCGGTCAGCATACCATTACGGCTTCCTACAGCGGCGATGCATCTCACAGTGCCGCGCAGAGTACTGCCTTCTCGTTGATGGTCAACCAGCTTCCCGTCACGGCCATCGTTGCGCCGGCCTCGCTTCGTTATGGAGACGATCTCCCGTCGCTCCAGGGGAGCCTCAGCGGGGTTCTTCCGCGCGATCAGTCCAGCATTTCGGCGACCTATTCGGTCGATCTGCCAGTACATCCCGGGGTTGGAGTCTATCCCGTTGGCGTGGCGCTGACGGGATCGGCAGCAGGGAACTATACTGTCTCGTCGGCGCCTACCCTGACGATTACGAAGGCCGCCACCATCACAACTCTGAACGTGGCCACCGCGACCCTCGTCTCTGCCAGCAGCGTCGACGCCGGTCAGCCTGTTCAGTTCAGCGTTCACGTAAGTACGACGACCACCGTAACTCCGACGGGAACCATCCTTCTCTCAGATGGCGCAACCCTGCTCACGGCGGCAAGCCCAAACCGATCAGGCGATCTGACCTTTGCAACCTCGGCTCTTGCCGCTGGTCCTCACAGCCTCAGCGCAGTCTATTCGGGCGATGCGAACTTCCTGTCGAGTACATCACCTACCGCACTTTTTGTCGTCGATACGCCGCAGGTCGGACCTGGCGACTTCACGCTGGCGCCGAGCAGTGCGACCACGCAGACGGTTGTCTCCGGTGGCTCTGCCGACTTTTCGCTGGTCGTCAATACGAACGGGAATATCTCCAGTCCCGTAACTCTATCTGCGTCAGGCTTACCCGATCTCGCTACGGCCTCGTTCAATCCAGGCAGCCTTCCGCCCGGAACGCCTTCAGGGTCCTTCGTCATGACCATCGCAACGCCAAAGACCGCACATGTAGGGCGGGAGATGAATCGCCTGGTCTTTGCAGGGTTCTTTCTCGTCTTTCTTCCGTGGGCCGGCCGACGATATGGATCCTCGCGCCCGAGACTGATTGCAGTTCTTCTCTTCTCGTCACTGCCGCTCTTTACTGGTTGCGGCGACCGCATTCGAACGGGAAGTGACACCACAGTTCCACCGAAGTCTTACACGATCACGGTTACCGGGACCGCCTTGGGCAATGCCGGAACGACTCTTCAGCACACGGCCACCGTGACCCTCATCGTTCAGGCCGCAAATTAGGCCGGAGCCAACAGCTTCAGCAAAAAGAACACCGCAACCCCTGCGAAGAAGATCAGCGCCATCCGAATCCCAGGTTCACGGTTCACCTCCGGCACGAGATCGGTTGCGGCCACATAGATGGTCACCCCTGCTGACAGCGGCAATCCTGCCCGCACCCAACCGGGCTTCAGGTTGATGACGAAAACCCCCAACAGCGTCATGGCGCCAAGAATCATCGCCGAATTGAGTGCAGCACGCTTTCCTCGGCCGCTTGCCAGCATGACGCTGGCTACCGTGAAGCCTTCAGGCAGCTTATGCAGGAATACCGCGATAAAGATGACCCATCCCAGCCAATGGGAGAGCACAAAGCCGGATCCGATCGCAATGCCGTCGAAGAATGTGTGTGCCGCAAGTCCTAACAGAACCGAATAGCTTGTCTTTGCCGAGAGAAATTCGTGATGGTGCGTCTCCTCGCCAAAGTGAAAGTGGGGGACCAGCGTGTGCTCGAGCAAATGCACGCCACAGTAACCGGCGAGAATCAGAATTGGCGCCCATCGAGGATTCAGGGCCAGGCCCTCCGGCACCATCTCCAGCACCGCCGCGGCGAGCATAAACCCTGCTCCCAGCGCAACAAAGTAGCGTAGCGCGCGTGCTGAGGGGGAGCGTCGTACAAGAAGCAGACCTCCAAGATAGTCCGCGAGTCCTGCCGCTGCTCCCAGCGTCAGGCTCAACCAAAGCGATGACATCGTCTATCCGTTCCTGGCGGAGCGTAAGGGTCCGCCGTCTTCCACAAGATAGCGTTCGAGCCAGGTGGCCCTCATCGCAATGAATCTAAGGTTCATATCCTGCTAATTTTACCTGTCTCCGGCCATTGCGATTCGCGGGCCAGCACCAGCACCACGCCTATCCCGCAGAGCAGGACCAGCCCTTCAAGCCGCTCGGACCAGACGTGCAGCCGTTCGAAATCGATTCGCGCGGGGGAGGAGATGTCGGCCGTTTCGATAGCGCCACCTGCCGCGATTCGATCCCGTTCCATGGAAGGAAGAATCTGGAACTGAGAATACGCCGTGACCGCAAGCATGATTCCGGCCAGGACCATCTCGATCGCGAAACCGACTCGCGCCGGTACCTCGGCACGGAACCAGAGGGTCGCGGTGGCGAGACAGAACAGGACCCCGCCAACGAGACCGATCCAGTGCAGGATCGAGAGAGAGCCTCCCACCACAAGTCCAGCATCGTGTGTGCTTGGCAGCCGGCCGAAGGCGACCGGAGCCACTACAAACGCAAAGAAGGCCAGCCCACCAACCCAGGCTGTCATCGCCAGCAATCGCAAGGCCCGAAGAATTCGTTCGAACACTAGACCAGATCCCTCCCGATCAGGCGTTGTATCCGATCTTTGATCGGAGGATGCGTGGAGAACAGATTGGCGAATCCGCCACTACCCAGCAGCGGCGCAACAATAAATAGGTGCGCCGTCGTAGGCGAAGCCTGCAGGGGAATTCGCCGGGAATAGTTGTCAAGCTTTTGCAATGCGCGCGCCAGTGCATACGGATTTCCCGTCTCTTTCGCCCCCGTCGCATCTGCTTCGTATTCGCGCGAACGCGAGATCGCAAGCTGAATCAAAGTCGCCGCAATCGGCGCCAGGATAAGCATGAGCAGGCCGGTCAGGCCTCCGCCCCCGCGGTCCCGGTCGTCGCGGCCGCCGTAGCCTCCGAAGAGGGACGCAAAGTATCCCATACGCGCCACCATCGTGATGGCGCCGGCCAGCGTCGCCGCAATGGAGCTGGTGAGGATGTCGCGATTCTTGACGTGCCCCAGCTCATGCGCAAGCACACCTTCGAGCTCCTCATCGTCCAGAAGATTCAGGATACCGTGCGTTACCGCGACCGAGGCGTGCTTTGGATTTCTACCCGTGGCAAACGCATTCGGGCTCTCGCTTGGAATCACGTAAACCTTGGGCATGGGGAGCCCCTGCTTCGCCGCCAGCCGTTCTACGACGTTGTACACGCGCGGTAACTCTTCTCGTGTGGCCGGTTGGGCGCGGTACATCGCAAGAGCCAGCTTGTCGGAGAAGAAATAGGTGCCGAAATTGAATGCAACCGACAGCACAAACGCCAATACCATCCCGTTCCGTCCGCCGAAGTGGTCTCCGATGAAGACCAGAAATACGGTCAGTAGTACCAGAAGGAGCGTCGTTTTGAAGGTATTCATCTCACCCTCGCAGAGGTTTTACCTCTTGAGTATTAGACGTCCCGGCCCGTTCTCTGCGTGACAGCGCCCGCTTCAGCACAACCTCGAGCGCCGCCTTTTGTTCAGCATACTCTGCTTCGCCCAGCCTGCCCTCCAACCTGTCGGTTTCGACAGCAAACAGCTCCTCCTTCAGACTTGTGAGCAACGCACCGGGACCGGTGGGAACATTCATTCCCCCTGACAGCACGCCGACTGTGGCATCGGCGCTCTGCGGATTGTTCTTCAACATGAAGCCCGCGCCTGCTGCCATGGCCAGCCCTAAGCCGCCAAGAATCCACCACTTGTACTTCGACCACGGATCATTGGTCCCTTCAGGGTCAATCGGATTCCCCAGTCCCCCTCCAGGGCGGGTATCGGTCGCCGCCGTACCAGCCTGCTGTGGCGCGCCGGCGGATCCCGGTTGTCCACCCTCTGCCGCCGGGGTTGCCGCGCTATCGCGAGGAAGCTGTCCGGTTCCCGAGATCGTGAATCCCAAGGGCTGGGATGGCGACACATTACGCGCCACATAGGTCTGAGCCGTCGTCTCCTCGGTCACGGGTGTATAGCTCGCCGACGGTCCCGGCTGAAAGCTCATGCTCTTCGGCATCATGATGGCGACCGTGTCGGTGTTCATCGTGGGCTTCGGAGCAAGCTTCAGACTTCCGTCGTAGGGAAGCCGATACGTGATCTGAAAGCGGGTCTCGCCGGGGCGAATCGGGAAGACGAAGGTGTAGTGATTCGCGTCGCTCAGGGGCATCGGCGAGGCCTGTACCGGCATCCCTCCCGGTCCCAGTGCCGCCGAGCCTTCGACCACCGCGCCCGCGGGAAGATAGAACTCGAAGGGACGATCGCCGAACTGCGTCTTCGGTGGGGTCGAATCGTTCTTCACGAAGAAGTTCTCCACCACGCGCAGCGACTTCCCGCTCTCATCGGTCTGGATGCGCATGACGTCGGCCTCGCTACTTATCCCCGCGACCTTCGCTGCGGCGTCGTAGACCTCTACGTCAACCGACTGCGTTCCTGGAGGCGCTGGCCGAAAGTAGTTCGCCTTATCATGGGTCACGCGGATCAGGTGCACTCCGGCGTCCGGAAGCTCCAACGTAAACTGTCCCTTCGCGTCGGTCTTGGTCCTGGTGGACTCCTGCATACCCTGGGCAAGGCGAATCAGCACGACATCGTCCCCAGCCGCGGGCTTGTTATTGGTCTTATTGGTAACGGTGCCGGTGATGGACTCGGCGAGGGCGAAACCGGAGAAGGCTGCAGCCATGGCTGCAATTGCCGCCAGGCGTCGAAGGCTGAAAGATGAGCAGGTCACACTTCAAGTCTACGTCAAACGAAGACAATCGCGGACGGAGGAACTAGGCACGGCTGCCGCGTGCACTCATGCCCTTCTGTTCAAGCAAATCCATCTCTGCGATTACCTTGGCGGCTTCGTCTTCGAGCGCAGAGCGTTGCTCTTCGTAGTCCTGCTCAGGATACTTGCCCGCCAGATATTCGAAGTTCAGATCGCGTAGGTTTTCGTAGATCACATCCTTGCGTTCGCGCAGATAGTCAACGCGGGTCTTGTCGGCCTGAAAGAACGGATTCCGTTCTGGCCAGAAGATGAACGCGAAGAGTGCAATAGCAAGAACAACTCCGGCAATAGCTCCCATCAGTACTCCGTCTCCCGGCGGATACGCGCCCGCACGGCATCATCGGTGGCCTTCAGATCGTCGGGGCCTCCCGCGGACACCAGACGCCCGGCGCTGCGCTTCCGCCATATCGTTATCAGAAACCCCGTACCGGCGGTCGCAAGCAAAAAGACGGCCATCGGGGCGATCCATGCGACATTATCGAAGCCCCCGCGAATCGGAGCTGCCAGCACCGTAGGGCCGTACTTCGCCGCGAACCAGTTGAGGATCAAAGTATCCGTGCCTCCGGAGCCGATCTGCTGCCGCAGCTCTCCGATCATGCGGTCCGAGTCCGGGCACCCCACATGATTGCACTCCAGCAGAATCTGCCCGCAGCCGCATACGCACATCATCTCGTGACCCAGCCTGCCGAAGCGCGAGCTCGAATCGGCCGCACCCAGCATCATCACGGCAAGCAGGCATATCGCCGCCCCCTGCCACCAACGTCTGGGGGTGATCAGCCTAAGCATGATTCACCTCGGCCTCGCCCACAGGTAAGGGAACCGCAACTCTCGCCTGGGCGGGAACGCGTGTCAGGTTCGGCACCAGCGCAAGGAAGGTGCCCATGACCACGATCAGCACTCCGATCCAGATCCAGTTCATCAGTGGATTGATGAAGACCTTGATGATCGGCTTGTCGGTGTCGGGATTCTTACCCTCGTAGATGACGTACAGGTCCTCGGCCAGCGTCGAGCGCAGCGCTACCATCGTCGAGCTCGTCTGGCTTGCATGGTAGAAACGTCTCTCGGGAGCAAGCTGCGTAATCTTCTTCGATCCCTTGAATACATCCAGCAGGGCATACTCGGTGTCGTAGTTCGGGTTTGAATCCTGCGTAAAGCTCTGGCACACCAGACGGTAGGCTCCCATCGTCATCGAATCACCGAAGCCCATCTCCTGCTCGCGCGACTGATTGAATGCCCCGCCGGCAATCCCGATAAACATCACGACGATGCCGAAATGAACGATGTAGCCGCCGTAGCGCCGGGTATTGCGGCGTACCAGCAGTACCGTCGAAGCAGCCAGGTTCTTTCCCGTCTGGGTCTGCACAACTCCGGCGCCGCGCAGAAACTCCGCGCCGATTGCCGTAATCACACCCGCGGCCAGCGTGAAGGTGATCAACGAGAAGAGCTCCGCGTGCATATCGTCGCCTGCGCTCCAGGGACGCACACCGCAGGCGATCACCACCACAAAGGTGACGGCCATCGCGATCAAGGGCAGAACGAAGTTACGCCGGATCGAACGCAGCGAGGTCGAACGCCAGGCCAGCAGGGGACCAATGCCTGTGAGGAAGAGAAGGAACAATCCAATAGGAAGGTTGACCCGGTTGTAGAACGGCGCGCCGACGGTGACCTTCGAACCCTGCACATACTCGCTCAGAACGGGGAACAGTGTTCCCCAGAGGACCGTGAAGCACGCCGTCAGCAGTATGAGATTGTTGAACAGGAAGCTCGACTCGCGGCTGACCAGAGACTCCAGCCGGTTCTCGCTCTTCAGATGATCCTTCTGCCTGAAGAACGTAAACAAACAGACCGAGAACACCACGAGGATAAACCCATAGAACCAGCCACCGATGGAAGATTGCGCGAAGGCATGCACGCTGCTCACAATGCCCGAGCGCGTAAGCAGGGTTCCGAGGATCGTCAGCAGGAAGGTCGAGAAGATCAGCCAGACGTTCCACGTCTTCATCATCCCGCGCTTCTCCTGCATCATCACCGAGTGCAGAAACGCCGTCCCTGTCAGCCACGGCATCAGGCTGGCATTCTCAACCGGATCCCAGCCCCAATACCCGCCCCAGCCCAGAACGCTGTACGCCCAGTGTGCCCCAAGAAAGATACCGCAGGTCAGGAACATCCACGTCACCATCGTCCAGCGGCGCGTGATATGGATCCATTTTTCGCCGGGATACCGCATCATCAGTGCGCCCAGCGCAAAGGCAAACGGAACCGAGAACCCTACATAGCCGAGGTACAGCATCGGCGGATGGATCACCATCTCCGGATACTGCAGCAGAGGATTCAGTCCGAAACCATCCAATGCGACCGGTCCCGGCTGAATGGCAAAGGGAGGAGCAGCAAAGTTCAACAGAAGAAGAAAGAAGACCTGTACCCCGGCGAGGATGGTCGAGGCATATGCCGAAAGCCGCACATCCACCTTGTGCCGCAGCCGCAGGACAAACCCGTAGGCGCTCAACAGCCACGCCCAGAGGAGAAGCGATCCCTCCTGGCCGCTCCACAAGGCTGAAAACTTATAGGCCGTGCTTAGATCCCGGTTGGTGTGGTGCAGGATGTAGCTGACCGAATAATCGTTCGTAAAGGCGGCCCATACCAGCGCAAAGGCCGCACAGGTCAACGCAATAAAACTCGCAAGGCCTGCCCGCCGTGCCGTTTCGCCCAGCCGTCCGGCTCCGTCGCCGCCAGCGGTAAGACCTGTAGCTGATCGGGAGCGCCAGAGCGCGATTGCGCCAAACACCAGCGTATAGGTACTCAGGGCAAGGGCCAGGAGCAGGGCAAAACTCCCGAACTCAGGCATGGGGTGGGTTCGCATGAAGTCCTCTCCTGCATTCTCTCAAGCGTTTGGCAGATCAAGCAATGAAAGAAGAGAACATGGCGGTTATCGCGCAGCCTTCAGGCGGGTGCGGCAATCACAAGCGGTACTGCGGAATCGTCGATGACAGCAGCGCCCGCCATTTGCTCCACGCAGGCCAGCAAATGCTCTGGTTGGAGCGGCTTCATCCGAAACTCGACATCGAGTCCTTCGTACTCACCTTCCGCCTCTTCCAACCCGCTGATCACCAGGACTGGAATCTGTGGCATCAAATTTCGAATTTCGCGGGCAAATTGACTGCCGCTCATGCCGGGCATGATGTGATCGGTGATTACAAGATGGACTTCCGACGGAAGTTCACCACTACGAAACTGTTCCAGAGCATAGGTCGGGTTCAGTGCCGTAATCACGAAGTAGCCATTTAGCTTCAAAATGGCCTGACGTGCCGCAGCTTGCACGGCATTGTCGTCTACGAGAAGAATTGTCCTTGTTAGCATCTACAACTCCGGGGAGAATCTCGGCAGGCGTGCATACGGATCACACTCTCCCCACATGGAATAAATTTGAGACGGAGAAAATGATCCGCAAAGAGAACTACACAAGTGTCATTCAAACTTGGCAACTTTTGTTCCGCTCCACGGCGGACTCAAACATTGTTGCAAACTGTACTTTCTAACTGCGATGCGTCCGGCGGCTCTCGGGTTTTCCGGCTGTCTCCGAGAATTCTGGTTATCGCGGGTTTCGCTCTCATATCGGGGCCTGACGAGGGAAGGCACCCGATTCCATCGTGCCGTTCCCGAAGAATGACTCGAGGCCGACCTGCCATACGCTAGACGAGGAAAGGTTAACGATTTAGAGTGACCCCAACAGCAAAGCTTGCGGAATCAAAAGGGAAACAGTGACTCTGTCCATTATTGACTGGCTGATCATGCTGGTCTATTTCGTCTTCGTCCTTGGGATCGGGTTCGCCCTCAAGCGCTACATGCGCACGTCGAACGATTTCTTCCTCGCCGGACGGTCCATTCCGGCCTGGGTCTGCGGCCTCGCCTTCATCTCGGCGAATCTGGGTGCACAGGAAGTCATCGGTATGGGGGCTTCGGGCGCGAAGTATGGCATCAACACCAGCCACTTTTACTGGATCGGTGCTATCCCGGCGATGGTCTTCGTCGGCATCTTCATGATGCCTTTCTATTACGGATCCAAGGCCCGATCGGTGCCGGAGTATCTCCGCATGCGCTTCGATGAGAAGACCCGCGCGCTAAACGCCTTCTCCTTCGCCATGATGACCGTGCTCTCCTCCGGCATCTCGATGTATGCCATGGCGCTGCTCATTCAGACCCTCGGGCTCTTTCGCGGGATTATTCCCGACCAGTACATCTTTCACGTCTCGGTCTTCCTCTCCGCGATCATCGTTCTTGCCTACATCTTCCTCGGGGGCCTCACCAGCGCCATCTACAACGAAGTCCTGCAATTCTTTCTTATCGTCGCCGGATTCGCTCCCCTGGTCTGGATCGGTCTCCGCAATGTAGGTGGATGGCAGGGAATCAAGCACACCTTACCTGCTGCGATGACGCATTCGTGGCGGGGCATGGCCCATGCCAGCACCAATACCCTCGGTGTCGAATGGATCGGCCTCTCCATGGGGCTCGGTTTTGTGCTCAGCTTCGGGTACTGGTGTACCGATTTTCTCGTCATTCAGCGCGCCATGGCGGCGGACTCCGAGGTCTCCGCGCGCCGTGTACCGCTCATCGCGGCCATTCCAAAGATGTTCTTTCCGTTCCTGGTCATCCTCCCGGGACTCATCGCCGTCAGCATTACTTCAAAGGTGGTGACACCCGAGCAGAAAGTCCTCTCCTCTGGAAATCCCGTCACAGGCGTTCGCTCCTCCTCTCCGTCCGCTGCCGCTGTTGTTTCCTCGAAGAATCCGACCGTTCTGGACGATTCCCACCCTCACGGTATCGTTCCGGAAAAGACCAACCCTCTCACTGGTCAGCCAGTCCTCGATAGCAATGGTCAGCCGGTCTATAACTACGATCTCGCCATTCCTGTCCTCCTGCTTCACTACTTCCCGACAGGAATTCTTGGCCTCGGTCTTACCGCCCTGCTTGCCAGTTTCATGTCGGGCATGGCCGGGAATGTGACCGCCTTCAACACCGTCTGGACCTACGACATCTATCAGGCCTACATCAACAAAAAGGCTACCGACGCCCACTATCTGTGGATGGGCCGCATGGCGACCGTAGGCGGTATCCTGCTCTCCATCGCGGCCGCTTATGCCGCCACCAGCTTCAACAACATCATGGACGCGCTGCAGCTGGTCTTCTCCTTCGTGAACGCGCCCCTGTTCGCCACCTTCCTGCTGGGAATGTTCTGGAAGCGCACCACGGGCCACGCCGCCTTTACCGGTCTGCTTTCAGGAACTGCGGCGGCCCTGATTCATCACGGCCTCACCATCCCTGCCGATACGGCTCCTGGAATCCACGGCGGCTGGATCACTATCGTCCATCGGTATCCGAGTGACATGGCGCAAAACTTCTGGACGGCTATCTTTGCCTTCTCGGTCAACCTGATCATCACAGTCGCGGTCAGCCTCGTCACCAGGCCGCGCGAAGACCACGAGCTGGTAGGGCTCGTCTACTCGTTGACTCCCAGGCCAGTGGAGAGTCACCTGAACTGGTATCAGAAGCCTTCCACACTGGCCTATGGTGTTCTCGCTATGTTGATCATCCTCAATCTTGTCTTCGCATGATCTCATTGCGTTCGCCTTACCTTTGTAACTCTGTATCCTCGTAGCAGGAGCACGCACCCATGGGACTCGACATCCGCCTTCCGCTCGGCCTTATCTTTCTCGTCCTCGGCGGCATTATGACTGGTTACGGCTTCGTGACTCGTCACTCGGCCATCTATGGACGCTCGCTCGATGTAAATCTCAACCTCGACTGGGGGCTGGTCATGCTCCTCTTCGGCGCGGTCATGTACCTTGTGGGCCGCCGTCAGCGATGGCAGGACGATCCAGTCAATCCCCGCCCCTGGGAGCGCAAGGGCTCCGCACCGCGCCCTTAGTCTCTTACCGTCCTGATCCGGGAATAGAGTGCCAGTCGCAGGCGCGTAATTCAACCATGCTCATCTTTCCCACGCATTCGCTTGCAATAATGGAGACATGAAGCGGCGCATCATCCGGCAGTATGAGTTTATCCGCAAGATCGGCGCGGGTGGCAGTGGCGTTGTCTTTCAGGCCAACGACACCCTGCTCCAGCGCCCTGTCGTCATCAAGCTGCTCAAACGCGGCAACCTCACCATCGAGCAGATGCGTGCCACCCAGCTTCGCGAGGCCCGCCTGGCCTCTGCCATCGACCACCCCAACGTCTGCGCCATCTACGACGTCGGCGAGGCTCCCGCTGAATCCGGCGACGCCGAAGAAGCGTATATCGTCATGCAGTACATTCCCGGCAAATCCCTCGACAAGATCATCGCCGAGGGAGCTTCCAGTCTCCAACTCGTCCTCTCCGCCGGAATCCAGATAGCCGACGGCCTTTCAGCCGCACACTCGCTCGGCATCTTTCATCGCGACCTGAAGCCGGCCAACGTTATGCTCACAGACGGCGGCCTTATCAAGATCCTCGACTTCGGTCTCGCCCGTCGCCTCTCGCTCGACAAGACCGACTTCGACCCCTCAGGCCCCTCCGATCCTCGATCGCTTCCTCCACTGGGCGCAACCTACACCGCGCGGGGTGGAACCATCGCCTACATGGCGCCGGAGCAGTTCGTCACGGGACAATCGTCGGTCCAGTCCGACCTCTTTGCCCTCGGACTCATCCTCTACGAGCTCTCCACCGGTCGTCATCCGTTTCATCGCCCCGACGCCCCCGACTTCCAGACCATTCGCGCCACCCAGTTCGCGGATCCACCGCCTCTGCGGGAGATCAACCCCGCGCTCCCGGTGGAACTCGAAAGCGTCATCCTGCGCTGTCTCGAGAAACAGCCTGCCGCGCGTTTCGCGTCTGCCGCAGACATTCGCGAGTCGCTCAAGACCGTCATGCGTTCCATGCAGCTCGATACCGTCCTCATGCCCGGCGGCGAATCGCTTTCGCTTCACTCGCAGGGCCGCCGTGCGCTCGAGCCGCCCGAAGAGGAGAAGCGCACCACTGGCATTCTCTCGATGCTCGCCGAGCGCTTCCGCGAGTCCGGCTCCTCGGCAGCCAGCAAGGAGACCAACAGCATCGTCGTGCTTCCGTTCATCAACTACGGTCCCGCCGACGTCGCGCCCCTGTACGGCTACGCCCTCGCCGATGCCATCGCAACCCGCCTGGCACGCGTAACGTCGCTCGTCGTTCGTCCGTCGAGTTCGCTCACCTCCATCCCCACCCAGCAGCTCGATCCTCTCAGCGTGGGAAAGAAGCTGCTCGTGGATTTCGTCCTTGCCGGAAACTTTCTTCGTTCCGAGAAAGGCTTCGACCTCAACTGGCAGCTGCTCGACGTCTCGCGACAGAGTGTGCGTGCCGGTGGATCCATCAACGTCGCCTCTTTTGATCTGGTCAGCGTTCAGACCGAGATATGCAATGAGGTCTTCAGCACGCTCCAGGGAGTCGGTGGATTCAGTGGAACACAGGAGAATCACCGCTCACCCTCCCTCACCGAAGATCTCTCCGAGGAGTACCTCCAGGCCCGCGCGCTTCTCTCCTCCTTCATGACCCGTACCGGAAGCCGCGACGATCTCGATCGCGCCCGTGAGCTCTTCGAATCTGTCATCAAGGCCAACGAAAATTACGCACCCGCCTGGTCCGGTCTTGGAGTCACGCACCTTCAGTACACACGTCACGGTCTCGGCGGCCAGATGCATGTCCTCGAAGCGCGCCGCGCCTTCGATCGCGCATTGCAGCTCGACCCCGGCTCCGTGGAGGCCAATCTCTATCGCGTCTATATGCTTCTTTCCCGTGGCGAAAAGGAATCCGCGCGCCATGGAATCGAACATCTCCTCCACACTGCCGGCAACGACTGGAACGTCCGTATGGTGGCCGGAATCACGCTCCGCCTCGACGGCATGTACGAGGATGCGCTCGAGCAGTTCAACGCTTCGTTGCGAATGAACCCTTCGAACGCGGCCATGATCTACAACCATCGGGCTCGCGTGTACCAGTACCAGAACCAGCTCGAGCTCGCCGACGAAGAGATCGAGAAGGGGCTTACCCTCGAGCCTCGTCAACCGCTGCTGCGCATCTCGCGCGGCTATCAGCAGATGCGTACCGGCGATCTGCCTGCCGCCATCGAGACCCTCGAAAACGTGATCCGAGACGAGCAATCCCTGCGGATCGTCTTTCCGACTATTGCGCTCTGTTATGTACAGCTCGGCAATCGGGAGAAGGCCGCGACCTTCATCATCGACGAGACCCTGGCCGCGGCCGAAGCCGACAGCGAGATGGCCTACCGCCTTGCTACATACTTTGCAGTCGATGGCGACGAGAGCGAGGCCCTGCACTGGCTGCGCCGCGCGATCTACCTGGGCAACGAAAACTATCCGTGGTTCTTGAAGAATCCGGCCTGGAAACGGCTCTCCGGCCATAACGACTTCGAGCGTATCCTCGAGGATCTCAAAAAGAGCTACCGCCGCAATCAGAAGAACTGGAAGCGCTTGCTCGCCCAGGTTCGAGACTAAAGTAGATCTGCAAAAGCAAAGAGGAGCGAGGCGATGCCCGCTCCTCTTCTGAACCGCTCCAGCAGTTCTTATTCGCTGGCAGCTCTGAGGGCAGTCCCCGCATCCGTGTTCATCGCCGTTCCCTGGGCTGCGTCCACCTGCTTCAGCGTCAGCGGCATCGTCATGCTGAACACCAGCCGTGAACCTTGGTCGAGCGTCGCCTGACGCTCCTGCTTCAACCACATCACAGTGCTTACGCCAGCTCCTACTCCGGCTCCCACGACGGCTCCAACGCCTCCGCCGAGCATGGCTCCGGCCACCGCTCCGCCGCCGGTCGCCAGGGCCGCCACCGCCAGGGTCTCCTTCGCGCGATCCCGGCGCTTCAACGTTCCTTCGCGATCGACATTGAAGTTCCCCAGGGTCGTATCGATGAGTTGTGCATGAATGGGGTACACCGTTCCATCGGGCAGGGTTACATGCTCCGGCTCCAGGTGCAGCGAGGCTACGCCTGAGATGCGGCGGCCTGCATGAACTGCCGTGACGTGCCCTTCAAGAACCGATCCGATCGGGATGATGACCCGTCCATGGTTTGTGATAGCTTCCATCACTTCTGCGGTGAACTTTGCGCCCGGTTCCGTCGTGGCCGTCGAAAGCTGCTCACGCATCCGGACATGTAACAGAGTGCCTTCGTTGATCTCGCCTTCGCGTTCCGGCACGCTGGTAACGATCTGGGCGTCCACGTCTACCGCAGCAGCCGGGGCGGCCGTCTGTGCAACGGCAGCGTTTTTATAAGGGACATAAGGTCCGTAGGTCTCGCCCGCGGTCTCAGGCTTTGCAGCCGAGGGCTTTGCCTGCGTCAGGGGACGTCGAGTCGTCTCTGTCTCACTCTTGGCTGACGAAGCTGCCGCATCTCCGTTGTCCGCGTCGATCGTGACGGGTTCCGGGTTGGAAACCCCTGTCCGTCCGGTTTGCGCCGCCAGTGGCAGTGTTGCGACAACGAGCGCAGCTGCAGGAATCATCCGAATCTTCATGGGCCAGCATCCTCCAGGTACGGCATGGCACTTCGCACATGCCTTCCTCATTTCAGTTTAAGACTTCAAAGAGCGGCTTTCCTAAAATCCCTTCAAGGGAATCGATCCTGCTACTACGTCTCTGAGCACCCATCGGCTATCGTTTTACCCTCTTGTTCGTCGGTCCCGACAGGGCACAGAACCCTTTGCTAAAATCCAACAGGTGACGTTCCCGGGCGCGAAGATCGTGGAGACAATCGGTTTAGCTGGCGGTCGGAGCATCTCCGTAGACCGCCGCCCGAAGCTTAACGAGCGCCTCACCCACCGCATTATTCCCCAAAACTTCGAATCACCTAACGACAGGAGCAACATGACTGAGATCGTCTCGATTCACGCCCGCGAAATCCTCGACTCCCGCGGTAATCCCACCGTCGAAGCCGACGTCGTTCTTGACGGGGGAGCCCGCGGACGCGCCGCAGTTCCCAGTGGAGCCTCTACCGGCGAGCATGAGGCCGTCGAGTTGCGTGACGGCGATAAAGAGCACTACCTGGGCAAAGGCGTTCTCAAGGCGGTCGAAAACGTCGAATCCATCCTCTCTCCCGAGCTGACCGGCATGGATGCCTCCAATCAGCGCCTCATCGACGCGACCATGATCGCGATTGACGGCACCGAAAACAAATCCAAGCTCGGAGCCAACGCCATCCTTGCTGTCTCCATGGCGGTCGCCCGCGCATCCGCCGAAGCCCTCAAGCTTCCGCTCTACCGCTATCTCGGGGGCGTCAATGCCTGTATTCTCCCAACGCCCATGATGAACATCATCAACGGCGGCTCCCATGCCGACTCCAACGTCGACTTTCAGGAGTTCATGGTCATGCCCGTCGGCGCCGAGACCTTCTCCGATGCCCTGCGCTGGGGAACCGAAACCTTCCATACCCTGAAGAGCGTTCTCAAGAAGAAGGGATATAACACCGCCGTCGGCGACGAGGGCGGCTTCGCCCCGAATCTGAAGTCCAACGAAGAGGCCCTCGACCTCATCCTCGAGGCGATTCAGCTTGCCGGCTATCAGCCCGGAGAAGACATCGCGATCGCCCTCGATCCCGCTTCCAGCGAGTTCTACAACAAGGAGACCGGAAAGTACGTCTTCAAGAAGTCTGACAAGCGCGAGCTGTCTTCCGCCGAGATGGCCGCCTTCTGGCAGCAGTGGACCGAGCGCTATCCCATCATCTCCATCGAAGACGGCCTCGCCGAAGACGACTGGGACGGCTGGCAGATCCTCACCACCGCCATTGGCGATAAGGTGCAGCTTGTCGGAGACGACCTCTTCGTCACCAACACCCGCCGGTTGCAGCAGGGAATCGATCAGAAGATCGCGAACTCCATCCTGATCAAGGTGAACCAGATAGGAACCGTATCCGAGACGCTCGATGCAATCGAGCTCGCTCGTCGCTACGGATACACTTCCATCATCAGCCACCGCTCCGGCGAGACCGAGGACGTCTTTATCGCCGACCTCGCGGTTGCCACCGGCGCCGGACAGATCAAGACGGGATCCGCATCCCGTACCGATCGCATCGCAAAGTACAACCAGCTCCTCCGCATCGAAGAAGAGCTTGGCCAGGCCGCCGAGTTCCTCGGGATCGAGTCCGTCAACTTCGGCGAGTAACGCCTCTCCATCCCAATGCGCTGGTGCCCTTCGGCATCGGCGCATTGTTTTTTTACAAATCCTTCAAATAGGAGATACTGTCTCGGTCCCAGTTGCTTGCAAACGGCCAGAGCCATACGACGATTCCGCACAATCGGTCATCCTATCCACAAGAATCTCCAGAAGTTTTGCTGTAACTGATCGGGATATCCGCCGGTCAAACTTAGCGGACGCTCAAAATAAAGGAGAAACCGATGCAGCTTGGCATGGTAGGTCTTGGAAGAATGGGTGCGAACATGGTTCGCAGGCTGGCTGCACACGGACATGAATGTGTCGTCTACGATCGTTCCGCTGATGCCGTTGCTGAGCTCGCAAAGGTGAAGGGCGTTACCGGCGCTTCCTCTGCCGAAGATCTTGTGAGCAAACTCACTCCGCCTCGTCCCATCTGGCTGATGATTCCCGCCGGGGTCGTCGATCACTCTCTGGCCGAGTTTGTCCCTCACCTCAAGTCCAACGACATCCTCATCGATGGCGGCAACTCCTACTACATCGACGACATCCGCCGTTCCAAAGACCTGTCTCCCAAAGGCATCCATTATGTCGATGTCGGCACAAGCGGTGGAGTCTGGGGCCTCGAGCGTGGCTACTGCATGATGATCGGTGGTGAGAATGAGGTCGTCCAGCACCTCGATCCCATCTTTCAAGCCATCGCTCCCGGTCCCGGCGACGTTCCCCGTACACCTGGTTTCGACAATATAGGTGGCACCGCCGAGCAGGGTTATCTCCACTGCGGAGCCAACGGCGCTGGCCACTTCGTCAAGATGGTGCACAACGGAATCGAGTACGGCATGATGGCTGCCTACGCAGAAGGGCTCGGCGTTCTCAAGGGAGCCAACATCGGCAAGCACACCGAAGAGATCGACGCCGAGACCACGCCACTGCGCGATCCTGAGCACTACCAGTACGACTTCAATCTTCCTGCAGTCACCGAAGTCTGGCGTCGCGGTTCCGTCATCGCCTCCTGGCTGCTCGACCTCACCGCCTCCGCGCTGGCCGAAGACCCCCAGCTCTCAAAATTCAGCGGACGCGTCTCCGACTCCGGGGAAGGACGCTGGACGGTCAAGGCGGGCATCGACGAAGGTGTTCCGATTCCCGTCCTCACTACGGCTCTCTACGAGCGTTTCAGCTCTCGCGGTCTCGCCGGCTTCTCCGATAAGCTTCTCTCCGCCATGCGCTACGAGTTCGGCGGCCATCTCGAGAAGCCGGCCACCAAGTAACCCCTAAGCTACAAGGAGAGATTCTTTGAGCACGCAAGCTCCCACTGTCCAGCCCGCCGTTCCCTCCGATGCACTCGTCTTCTTCGGCGCCACCGGAGATCTCGCCTACAAGAAGATCTTTCCCGCCCTGCAGGCGATGACCAAACGAGGACACCTCAACGTACCGGTCATAGGAGTCGCCAAGGCAGGCTGGAATCTCGATCAGCTCAAGGCGCGCGCGCAGGATTCGCTTGAGAAACACGGCGGTGTCGACCACGACGCTTGGCAGAAACTCTCCTCGCTGCTCCGTTATGTCGATGGTGATTATGAGGATCCGGCAACCTTCGCTGCCGTCCGCAAGGAATTGGGCGCGGCCCGGCATCCTGCGCACTACCTCGCCATTCCGCCCTCTCTCTTCGAGAAAGTAGTCGAGCAACTCGTCAGCTCCGGCTGCTCCAGCGGTGGCCGCATGATCGTCGAGAAGCCCTTCGGTCACGATCTCGCATCCGCACAGGAACTGAACCGCGTGCTGCTCTCGGCGTTCCCCGAGTCCGCCATCTTCCGCATCGACCACTACCTCGCCAAGGGACCCGTGCACAACATGGTCTCCTTCCGATTCTCCAACGCTTTCCTTGAGCCTCTCTGGCATCGCGACTACATCGAAAGCGTGCAAATCACCATGGCCGAGAACTTCGGCATCCAGGGCCGCGGGGCCTTCTACGATCAGAATGGCGCTATCCGCGACGTTATCGAAAACCACATCTTTCAGGTCATGTGCAATCTCGCCATGGAGTGTCCCGCGCGCCGTGATAGCGAATCCATCCGCGACGAGAAGGTAAAGGTCCTCAAAGCCATCCCTCCCATTGAGCCCTGCAATCTCGTCCGAGGTCAGTTCATCGGCTATGACGATGAGAAGGGCGTTGCGCCAGACTCCACCGTCGAGACCTACGCCGCCATGCGCCTCGAGATCAAATCCTGGCGGTGGGATGACGTCCCCTTCTACATCCGCGCAGGAAAGAATCTGCCCACCACCTGCACCGAAGTCATCGCGCGGCTCCGGCGCCCTCCGCAGACGCATCTTACCGATCCCGGTCCGCAGAACTACATGCGCTTCCGCATCATGCCCGAAATGACCATCGCCCTCGCTGTCTCGATAACTGCGGGAGACGAAAACAGCCCGCGCCTGCCGGTCGAACTCGAAGCCTGCCGTCATCCACGTCCCGAAGAGATGGAAGCCTACGAACGCGTCCTCACGGATGCAATGGCTGGCGACGCGACCCTCTTCGCGCGCCAGGATTATGTCGAAGAGGCCTGGCGGATCGTCGATCCGATCCTCAAAGCGGCTACGCCAGTCTATCCCTATGCTCCCGATACATGGGGACCCACCGATGTTCCCCTCCAGGTACAAGCCAACGTCACTCCTCCGGGTGGTTGGCAGATTCCAGCATCCGATTCGTAGCAGCACACATCTAACCGTTTGTTGCGTCACGAATTACTAGCTACGTCTCTCCATGTGAGCTCGAGGATCAGGGCCCACGCCAACACGTTCACGTTGTTGCAGCGTCGTTGCCGCACGCATTGCATGTGGCCGACGCTGCTTTTGCATGCCTCGCGATGACATTTCAACAGTCAAGCATATAATCGTTATCCCCGCAGGATCCACGTATAGGAGGATGCCAATCGTGGCAATCGACGAAAAACAGGATAAGGACACCGCAACATCCCTTGGCAGGCTTACACGCCGCTCCTTCCTCTCGCGGATGGGTGCTGCCGGAGTCGCAACCGCAGCCGCCCCGCTCGCTGCAGCGACTGCGACGGCAGAGCCCGCAGCACAGACCGCAACCGCCGCGCCGGCGATCCCCGGAACCATTCCCGTGACCCTCAAGGTCAATGGAGAATCGCACGCTGTCCAGATCGATCCCCGCGCCACACTCCTCGACACGCTGCGCGAGACCCTCCATCTCACCGGTACCAAGAAGGGCTGCGATCACGGACAGTGCGGAGCCTGTACCGTGCACCTCGATGGTCGTCGCGTCAATAGCTGCCTGACCTTCGCCGCTATGCATCAGAACTCGGAGATCACGACCATCGAAGGACTCGGCACCCCCGAGCATCTTCATCCCATGCAGGCTGCCTTCGTTGCTCACGACGGTTTCCAGTGCGGCTACTGCACCTCCGGTCAGATCATGTCCGCTTCCGCCATGGTCAAGGAGCCCTGGGGGCCTGCCGACACAGACGTGAAAGAAGGCATGAGTGGCAACATCTGCCGCTGCGGAGCCTACCCCAACATCGTCGCTGCCGTGCAATCGGTCCGTCGATCTGCGTAGAAAAGGAATAGAGCGATGGAACTCTTTGAACTCGTTACCCCCCGAACCGTTCCTGAGGCCGTCAAGGCTCAGGCCCGTTCGAACACGGCACAAAATCGTGCCGACGTCCGCTTCATCGCCGGAGGCACCAATCTCGTCGACTACATGAAGCTCAATGTCGAGACGCCCAGGCAACTCATCGACATCAACTCTCTCCCTCTCACCCAGATCGAGTCCACGCCCGATGGCGGAATGAAGATCGGCGCGCTCGCACGCAACTCCGATGTCGCCAATCATGCTGCCGTCAAGGCCCAATCCGCTGTACTCTCCGAGGCACTGCTCGCTGGAGCCTCGCCGCAGCTTCGCAACATGGCCACGACCGCAGGCAATCTTCTTCAGAAGACACGCTGCGTCTACTACCGCGACACCACCACTGCCTGCAACAAGCGCGAGCCCGGTTCGGGTTGCTCCGCCATTGGCGGATACAACCGCATGCTCGCCATCCTCGGCACCAGCGAGCACTGCATCGCCTCCAACCCCTCCGATCAGAACGTCGCCCTCACCGCACTCGAGGCAACGATTCATATTGAAGGCTCCAAGGGTCCTCGTGCTATTCCCATCGCCGACTTTTACCTCCTCCCTGGAACAACGCCTCAGAACGAGACGGTTCTGGAGCCCGGCGACCTCATCACCCATGTCACGATTCCCGCACTGCCCGCAGGGGCAAAGAGTTACTATCTCAAGCTGCGCGACCGTGCCTCCTACGAGTTCGCGCTGGCCTCTGCCGCCATCGTCATGAAACAGTCCGGCGGCAAGGTCGACTTCATCCGTGTCGCGATGGGCGGTGTAGGAACCCGTCCCTGGCGCTCCCTCGAGGCGGAAAAGTCACTGCACGGCAAAACCGCCACACCCGCAAACTTCCGTGCCGCCGCAGAGGCTGCCTTGCACGGCGCAAAGCCTCAGAGCCAGAACGGTTTCAAGGTCGAGCTGGCAAAGCGGTGTCTCGTTCACGCGATGGCCCAGGCGAGCCAGAACGCCTAAGGATAAGGACTATGGATCAGATTAAGGAATCGAAGGTGATTGGCGTCGCAACGCCTCGCGTTGATGGCCCACTCAAGGTTTCGGGTTCGGCGATGTATGCCTCCGACCACCACTTTCCGGGCATGGTCTACGCGTGGCCGGTGTGCGCGACCATCTCCAGCGGAACCCTCACGGGGCTCGACACTGCTACAGCAGAGAAGATGCCCGGCGTCATCGCCATCTATCATCGCCAAAACATCGGCAAGCTCTACCGCACGCCACCGAGTGCCGGCTTCACGATGATCGTCGACGAGAAGCGTCCTCCCTTTGAGGACGACACCATCCGCTACCACGGCCAGTACGTCGCGGTAGCCGTCGCACAGACGGTGGAGCAGGCTCGTGCCGCCGCCGAATGCGTGAAGACCACCTACAACAAGCAGACACACAATGTAGATGGAAAGCTTCTGAACAGCGCGCTCACCTCACCGAAGCCCGAGGAGAAGAGCAAGCGCGGCGATACGGCTGCAGCGCTCAAAGACGCGAAGTTCAAGGTCAACGAGGTCTACACCATGCCGGTGGAGACTCATAACCCCATCGAGCTTCACGCCTCGGTCGCGGTTTATGACGGCGATAAGTTCACCCTCTACGAGACCTCGCAGGCCGTCGTGAACCATCGTGACGTGATGGCTGCGATGCTCGGCGTTCCACCGGAGAAGGTTCAGGTCATCACCCGCTTCCTAGGCTCCGGCTTCGGTGGCAAGCTCTGGCCCTGGCCCCACGGCCTGCTCGCAGCCGCATGTGCGCGCAACCTCAAGCGGCCGGTCAAGCTCGTCGTCAGCCGCCAGATGATGTTCCAGAGCGTCGGTCACCGTCCTGCCATCGATCAGCGCATCCAGCTTGCAGCTACACCTGACGGCAAGCTCACCGCAGTCCAGCAGGACTACGTCAACCACACCTCCATCCTCGACGACTACGACGAGGGCTGCGGCGAGATCACGCCCTTCATTTACAGCACACCCAATCTGCTCGTCACCGGTGGTCTTGCCCGCCGCAACGTCGGCAACCCCACCGCCATGCGTGGCCCTGGAGCCGTCCCCGGACTCTACGCTCTCGAATCCGCCATGGATGAGCTCGCGATTCAGCTCAAGATGGATCCCGTCGAACTCCGCATCAAAAATGAGCCCACGATGGATGAGAGCCTTGGGATTCCATTCTCCTCTCGTCACCTCAAAGAATGCCTCACCACCGGCGCGGAGAAGTTCGGCTGGTCGCGCCGTACCCCCGGCATCGGCTCCATGAAGCAGGATGGACTCACCCTCGGCTGGGGAGTCGCCGCGTGCTCCTGGATCGCCGCTCGCATTGAGACCGAGGCCTCCGTCGAGCTACGCCAGGACGGTACCGCTCGCATCGCCTGCGGGACTCAGGACATTGGCGGCGGAACCTACACCGTCATGGCCCAGGTCGTTAGCCACGAGACCGGACTTCCTCTCAACAAGATCGATGTGGTCCTCGGGGATTCGTCCCTTCCTCCCGGTCCAATCTCGGGTGGTTCCTGGGTTACCGCTTCCATGACCCCATCCGTCCTTGAAGCTGCACAGAAGGCATCGAAGTCTCTCCTCCAGGTGGCGACCACCTCCGAGGGATCCCCCTTCAAAGGCAAAAAGCAGGATGAGCTCGAGCTGGCCGACGGCATGGTCCGCATCAAGGGGCAGGCTCAGGGAGCTGTACCCATGGGCGAGATCCTCCGCGCTGCGAAGATCAATGCCGTCTCCGGTACGGGCAAATCCGATGGAACTCTCGGCGGTAAGCCGAAGTTCTCCTTCCACTCCTACGGAGCGCAGTTTGCCGAGGTTACCTGGCAGCCCGAGATCGCCCGTCTCCGCGTCAGCCGCGTCGTCACCGTCATCGATGCCGGTCGCATCCTCAACCCGCCCCCAGCCCGCAACCAGATCGAAGGCGCGGTCATGATGGGTGTCGGCATGGCCCTCTTCGAGGAGACGATGTACGATCCCCGCACGGGTGCCCCGATCAACAACAACCTTGCCGACTATGTCGTCGCGGTGAACGCCGACACTCCCAACATCGACGTCACCTTCCTCGACTACCCGGACTACAACCTCAACGCGCTCGGCGCCCGCGGCGTAGGCGAGATCGGCCTTGCAGGCATCGCTGCCGCGATCACCGGTGCCGTTCATCATGCAACCGGCGTGCGCGTGCGCAATCTCCCCATCCGCATCGAAGACCTGCTCGATCCCGTGAGCAAAACAACCCACGTCGCTTAATTGGATTGGAACGCAACCTGCGTTCCAATCCACAGCACACCCCTTGACGCACCCGATAAAATAAATTCAGAAGACAGAAAGGCCCGGAGCAACATTCCGGGCCCTCCTTTTTTGCCGCGAAGACTACCGCGAGCGATCGAGGTCCGGACCTATCTCTCTTTGTTCGAAGATTTTGCGCAATTAACGCCGGGTGGGGATGCACCTGTTGAAACCGCAACCAGGCGCCGCGGCATGGCCGAGCAGAGCACCCGAGGAAGCTGTTAGAATCTATTAAATCCACTCCTCGGAGAGGCAATGCAAGCAATCTTGGCGCTCGAAGACGGGCGCATCTTTCGCGGCAAAAGTTTTGGCGCACGGGCGGAGTGCTCCGGCGAAGTGGTCTTCAATACATCCCTGACCGGCTATCAGGAGATCTTTACCGATCCCTCCTACGCGGGGCAGATCGTCGTCCTTACCAATCCACACATCGGCAACTACGGAACCACACCGCACGATGCCGAATCGAAGAAGCCTTACATCGAAGGCCTCGTCACCCGCGAGTTCTCGCCGGTCAGCTCCAACTGGCGCTCGACCCAGGTCGCTGACGAGTACCTCGAACGCTATGGCGTTCCTGTCATCGCCGAGGTAGACACCCGCGCGATCGTCCGCCACCTCCGTGCCAATGGAGTGATGCGCGGCGTCATCGCCAGCGGCGACAACCTCGACGCGGAAGCCCTCGTCGCCAAGGCCCGCTCCATCCCCAGGATGGAAGGCACCGATCTGGCCAGCGTTGTCACTACAAAGGAACCGTACAAGTGGGACGCGACCGAGCCCAAGAACCAGACCGGCGATCCGCTTCTGAAGCCGTCTGCGGATGGTGACGCCCTCCACGTCGTCGCCTACGACTTCGGCATCAAGGAAAACATCCTGCGCATGCTCGCGCGCGAGAACATCAACGTCACCGTCGTCCCGGCAAAAACACCTGCCGACGAAGTCCTGGCGATGAATCCCGACGGCATCTTCTTCTCCAACGGCCCTGGCGACCCGGAGCCACTCGACTACGCCATCAAGAACGTGCAGAAGCTGCAGGGCAAGAAGCCCATGTTTGGAATCTGCCTCGGCCACCAGATCTTCGGCCTCGCCCTCGGCGGCAAGACCTACAAGCTGAAGTTCGGTCATCACGGCGGCAACCATCCGATCATGAATCATCAGACCGGTAAGGTTGAGATCACCGCCCAGAATCACAACTTCAACGTCGACCCGGACTCGCTGCCCGATAACGTCGAGAAGACTCACACCAACCTCAACGACCAGACGCTCGCCGGGCTGAAACACAAGACCGATCCAATGTTCAGCGTCCAGTACCATCCCGAGGCCAGTCCAGGTCCTCACGACTCCCACTACCTCTTCAAAGACTTCCGCAAGATGATGGAAGAGTGGAAGAAGTAGCAATCTTGATCTCGGGCATTACAACAAAGGGCGCAGATTGAAGCGCCCTTTGAAACGCCAGCAGGTTTCAGCAACAAGAAAGACGTAGAGATGCCACGCAGAAATGACATCGCGAAGATCCTTGTGATCGGCTCCGGGCCGATCGTGATTGGCCAGTCGGCGGAGTTCGACTACTCCGGCACACAGGCGTGCAAGGCGCTCAAGGCCGAAGGTTATGAAGTTGTCCTGATCAACTCGAATCCGGCCTCGATCATGACCGATCCCGAGGTCGCCGACCGCACGTACATCGAGCCGCTCAACGTCGCCTATCTTGAAGAGATCATCCGAATTGAAGTGGAGATGATGTCGGCAGGCTCGGGGAAGTTCGCCGTGCTTCCCACCGTTGGCGGACAGACGGCCCTGAATCTTGCAGTCGACCTCGCCGACTCGGGCTTTCTCGAGAAGTACGGCGTCGAGTTGATCGGCGCGAAGCTTGAGGCAATCAAGAAAGCCGAGGATCGTCTCCTGTTCAAGGATGCGATGAATAAGATCGGCCTCGATATGCCGAAGTCGCAGCTTGTAAACACCGTGAGCGCAGGACTCGAGTTCGCTGCAAAGATCGGTTTTCCCGCTGTTATCCGTCCGAGTTTCACGCTCGGCGGCTCCGGCGGAGGTATCGCCTACAACCGCGAAGAGATGACCGAGATCCTCTCGCGCGGTCTCGACCTCAGCCCAGTGCACGAGTGCCTGATTGAGGAAAGCGTGCTTGGATGGAAGGAGTACGAGCTTGAGGTGGTGCGCGACCTCAAGGACAACGTCATCATCATCTGCTCGATCGAAAACTTCGATCCGATGGGAGTTCATACCGGTGACTCGATTACGGTTGCACCCGCGCAGACCCTGACCGACCGCGAGTATCAGGTGATGCGTGACGCGGCGATCCGCGTGATTCGCGAGATCGGTGTGGAGACCGGCGGAAGCAATGTGCAGTTCGCCGTCAACCCGATCACGGGTCGCATGACTGTAATCGAGATGAACCCGCGCGTCTCACGTTCCAGCGCTCTGGCCTCGAAGGCTACCGGCTTTCCAATTGCGAAGATCGCGGCACGGCTCGCCGTCGGGTACACACTCGATGAGATCCAGAACGACATCACCAAGGCAACGCCTGCCTGCTTCGAGCCCACCATCGACTACGTCGTGGTGAAGATTCCAAAATGGCAGTTTGAAAAATTCCCTGGCGCCGACGAGACTCTGGGGCCGCAGATGAAATCGGTCGGCGAAGTGATGGCGATTGGACGCACCTTCAAGGAAGCGATGATGAAGGCTGTGCGTTCGCTCGAAACCGGCAAAAAAGCCTCGGCCGACGACATCGAGCCGCGCCGCTTGACGCAGCGTCTGGTTACTCCGCATCCCGAGCGCCTCGCTTACATCCGCTACGCCTTCGAGAAGGGTATGACCATCCGCGAGGTCGCGCGCGCGACAACGATGGACCCCTGGTTCCTGCATCAGATCAAGCAGATCACCGATGAGATCAGGGCCATCGGGGGAGTCGGCATCGATGAAGTAACAGCCGATCAGCTTCGCACCGCCAAGCGAATGGGTATCTCGGACGAACGGCTTGCTGCCGTCTGGGGCTTGACTGGCGCGGAAGGCACTGCGAAGGTACGTGCGTTGCGCAAGAAACTCGGCGTCCAGCCGGTCTATAAGCTCGTCGATACCTGTGCCGCGGAGTTCGAAAGCTTTACGCCTTATCTCTACAGCTGCTACGACGAGGAGGACGAGGCTGCGCCGACGTCGAAGAAGAAGATTCTCATTCTTGGCAGCGGGCCAAATCGAATCGGGCAGGGAATCGAGTTCGATTACTGTTGCTGCCACGCCGCGTTCGCTCTGCGCGAAGACGGCTACGAGACCATCATGGTCAACTGCAACCCGGAGACTGTCTCGACCGACTACGATACCAGCGACCGGCTCTACTTCGAGCCGTTGACGCTTGAGGACGTGCTTGCAGTCTATGAACATGAGGCATCGTCCGGTGCCGAGATCGGAATGATCGTACAGTTCGGAGGGCAGACGCCGTTGAACCTGTCGCTTCCGCTCAAGAAGGCGGGTGTGCCGATCATCGGAACGTCGCCGGAATCCATCGACCTGGCAGAGGATCGCAAGCGCTTCGGCAAGCTGATTGAAGAGTTGGAGATTCCGCAGCCGCAGGGCGCGATGGCGACCAACGTGGAAGAGGCGGTTGCAGGTGCAAATCGTGTAGGCTACCCCGTGCTGGTGCGCCCCTCCTACGTTCTGGGCGGACGGGCGATGGTCATCGCGTATGACGATGCCGCAGTGGTCCGCTACATGACGACTGCAATCGAATACTCGCAGGAACGTCCGGTGCTGATCGATCATTTCCTTGAGGACGCGACCGAGGTCGATGTCGATGCTCTATGCGATGGCGATGACGTGGTAATTGCAGGCATCATGGAGCACATCGAAGAGGCCGGCATTCACTCCGGAGATTCTTCCTGCGTGCTTCCAGCCGTCGATATTGCTCCCGAAGTTCTGAATACGATTCGCGATTACACACGCAAACTTGCCATGTCGCTCGAGGTTCGCGGTCTCGTCAATATTCAGTTTGCGATCCAGCGCGGCACGGTCTTCGTGATCGAGGTGAATCCTCGGGCGTCGCGCACGGTTCCGTATGTCTCCAAGGCGACTGGAATTCCGCTGGCGAAGATTGCTTCGCGGATCATGGTAGGGCAAAAGCTCAAGCAGCTTCTGCCGGAGCAGGTCGTGTCTGGAAAGGACCTTGGAACAGGTTCGCACTTCTTCGTCAAATCTCCTGTCTTTCCATGGGGCAAGTTCCAGGGCGTCGATCCGGTGCTGGGACCGGAGATGCGTTCGACCGGTGAGGTCATGGGAGTTGCGGACAACTTCGGCGAAGCGTTTGCCAAGGCTCAGATCGCCGCAGGACAGCAGCTTCCAATGAAGGGAACAGTCTTTCTTAGCGTGAATGATCACGACAAGAAAGGAGCAGTGCCACTCGCTCGGCAGTTCGTCGAGATGGGCTTCCACCTTGTGGCTACGCATGGAACCGCGGAAGTGCTTGAGGCTGCCGGGCTGCAGCCAGAGCGTGTTTATAAGGTCAAAGAGGGCAGGCCCAACGTTGTGGACCTGATCAAAGGCGATCGGATTCAGTTGATCGTCAACACTCCACGCGGGCAGGACACGTTCTTCGACGAGAAGGCAATTCGTCGAGCGGCGGTGCAGGCTCGAATTCCTACGATCACCACTCTGGCCGCAGCGCGCGCTGCTGCGGAGGGAATCTCGGCTTTGCAGCGCGGAACGCTGAGTGTCTTCAGTCTGCAGGAACTGCACGCTGGCCGGTTGAGAAAGGACTATATCAGTGCTACTTGAAGGCCTTCATCTTCCGCTGACCACACCCTTCTATCCCGATGGCCGGCTGAATCTTCGTAAGATCGAGCACAATGTGGACCGCTACTCGAGGACACCGGCGGCCGGTCTGGTCGTTCTCAGTGAGACCGGCGAGGCGGCGATGCTCTCGGACGCTGAGAGGCGCGAGGCGCTCCAGACCGCGATGGGTGCTGCTGGCGAGACCAAGGTGATGATTGCGGGCGTCTCACGCGGAAGCGTGGCGGGAACGCTGGAACTGGCGGAGTTCGCCGCGACTGTTGGATACGATGCGATTCTGGTGAACCGTCCGGCGTTTCTGAGGGAGGAGCAGCATCGCGAGACCCTGACCTTCTTTCAGGCGATCGCCGATCGCTCGCCTGTGCCGGTGATCCTGTACTCCGTCGCGTCCGCTCCGCTTTCGGTTGAGACAATCGCCGAGCTTGCGGCGCATCCGGGCGTGATTGGATTGGCGGATGAGGATGCTTCCGGCGGACGGATCGAGAGGATACGCGAGCGGACCTCCTCGGTCCGGCGGGACGTTACGGTGACGACGGTCTTTGCCGCGGTCACCGGGCGCATGCTGGCGGTGAAGGAGGCCGCCGGCGGGGCGACGTTTGTTTCGGCTGAGAGCCTGGGTGGCGGCGCGGCGTTGGCGACGGCTCCTCCTAAGCCTGCGATCAAGACTCGGTCGAAGACGGTCAGCTTCCAGGTTGTCTGCGCCAGCTCGGCTGGGATGCTCGCAGGCTTGCGTTCCG
Source organism: Edaphobacter modestus (assembly GCF_004217555.1). Taxonomy (GTDB): domain Bacteria; phylum Acidobacteriota; class Terriglobia; order Terriglobales; family Acidobacteriaceae; genus Edaphobacter; species Edaphobacter modestus. The sequence continues at coordinate 1,019,702 of NZ_SHKW01000001.1, read as the reverse complement.
GGGCTGTGGGGGCCATGCCGGGGTTTGCGGCTTCGGCTCCTCAGGCGTGCTATGAGGTTTATGCAGCCTGGAAGGATGAGGACCAGCCTCTGGCCGAAGAGAAGCAGGCACGGATTGCGCCGGCGATCGCGAAGGTCGAGTTGGAGCTGGGCGTGCCGGGAGTTCGCTTCGGCTGCGATCTGAACGGATACTTCGGCGGCCGTCCTCGGCTTCCGCTGCTGCCGCTGACCGAGACTCAGCGAAGTGACGTCGAGAGGGTGATGGCAGGCATACGGAACTGACCCTCCCCCATACTGATATGTTGCAAAATCTTCCAAAGATTAGACTTAGCCTGGTACTTCGGTACAGGTCTGAGTCTGCGGTATGGTTCTGGAAGTCTTTTTCTTCTTGCTTTATGTTTTAAGGCTAACAGCAGGGGCGAAACTGATCGGCAATTTTATGTTCCTGAATCATCGGCATTTAGGGGCGATATGGCCTTGACAGGTTTTTCTGGTTTTGCACTCGGCAGGCATTCCGCAAAAAATACTTAGATTCTTCGCTTCGCTCAGAATGACGGTTTTGGAAGATGTTTTGGCGGTTGGAGGAGAAAACGAATGGTGTTTATCTGTGGGAGGAGGAACGCAGATCCCTCCACTCCGCTTCGCTCCGGTCGGGATGACACCTCATGGGGGTGATATCGCACTGATCGGGATGAGACCTCATGGCGTGGCATCGCACTGGTGGGGAGGACATCTCACGGGGTTACACCGCACTGATCGGGATGATGCCTCATGGGGTGGCACCGTACTGGTCGGAATGACATCACGGGGATGAGACCTCACTTTGGCAGCTTCAGTTTTTCCGTCTTCCTCTCTTTCTTCCTTCTTCATACTTCCCCTCCTAGTGAACAGCCTGACTACAAGGAGCATTTTGTCAGCTACGGGCAGGGTAACGCCCGTAGACAGCCTGTCTACATGTCTACAGGTCCATGCAAACCATGGGGAGGCCTGCAAACCGTGGGCCGCCAACTGCTAGAGTGCATAGGCAGCGGGGATCAGCAGGAGTGCTGGAACCGGAATAGGCTGGGAAAGGTTTGGTATTGCAGAAGATAAAAGGGGAAGGGTGTTGCGAGAGTAGATCTAACGCTTGGGGACGACGGTGACACCCATGCCGCTCAGCTTGCTGCGGGCCTGCATGGCTTCGGGAGAGTTTGGAAAACGCTGGATGAGGGCGCGAAGCTCTCGAATGCCGGCGTCGTTCTGCTTAAGGGCGATCAATGCCTGGCCCTTATGGAGGTGGGAGACGGGAACCTTGTTGCTGTCGGCGTACTGCTCGATGACGCGGTCGTATTCCTTGATGGCGTCCTGGTAGCGGCTGGCGCGATAGGCGATCTCGCCCTGGTAGAAGGAGGCATTTCCGGCCAGGGGATGGTCGGGATAGGACTTGACTACGTCGGCAAACTCAGAAGAGGCGAGCTGATATTTTGCTCCCATGTAATCGCCGAGGGCGGTCTTGTAGAGATCGTCAACTGGCGGTGCGGCTGGTGCGGCGGTTGCGGTGGGAGACTCGGGTGCCGGCGCCGCCTCTGACAGGGGCGTGCCGGCTGAGGGCTTTCCCCTGCGAACCGGCGCGGGGCTCGTGACGGGCGGCGGCGTATTGGCAGGCGGGGCGGCGTTGTCAGCGGGGATTCCGCCGGTCGCGGGAGGCATGTTCGAGTTCATCTGCTGCTGCTGGCTCTGGATGTCCTGGGTGAGCTTTTCAAGGCGGGCGAACCGGGCCTTTACCTCATCGAGGGAATCATTGAGCGACTGGATCTGGCCAGAGACCTGGTCAAGCTTCGAGTCCTGCGCCTGCTGGCGGGTTTGGAGCTGCTTCTGCAGACCGTCGATGTTGACGGACATGCGGTTGACCGAGTCCGCGCTCTGCTGGACGAGATCCTTCATGACGCCCATACGCTCGTCATTGGACTGCTGGAGACGGGCTATGGCGTCCTGAAGCTGCTGGACCTGGGTCTGAAGCTGCACGATCTCCTTGCTTACGGCGAAGGCAGGAGCGGTTGGAAGGAGAAGGGACGCCCCGAGGACGGCGCAGGCCATCGAGACCGAACGTCTGAAGATGGGGATAGGGATGTTCATGGCGGCTTTTGTGCCTCGTATTTCTTTGTTTCAGCGTGCCGATGATTTAGACCCTCGCGCTGCCTGAAAGCGAGCGGCAGACGCGAGGGCCGTAGGTTGTGCGACCTTGCCTTGATTAGCGATCGAGCGAGAACTGGGCCCGGCGATTCTGCTGCCAGCAGCTCTCGTTCTGCTCGGTGCAGAACTGCTTCTCTTTGCCGTAGCTGATGACGCGGACGCGCGATGCGGCTACGCCGGCGTTGACCAGCGCGGTCTTGGCTGCATTGGCGCGGTTTTCGCCGAGAGCCAGATTGTACTCAGCCGATCCGCGCTCGTCGCAGTAACCGCCGATGACGATCTTGATGGCGGGGTGCGAGTTGAGGTAGGAGGCAGCGGTCTGCGACGAGCCCTGTGCGTCGGGGCGGAGATCGTAGCTGTCGTAGTCAAAGAAGATGTCTTTGACGTTCTGGTGGAATGCCGCCTCGGAGCCCATGTCGCCACTGTCGGAGGGCGCGGAGGGCGCCTGGGGAACTCGGACGGTTACGCGGACGTTCGAGTCGGCGGTGCCACCGTCACCCTTGGCGGTGAGATGGAAATCGGTCGAGGTAGAGGGCGAGACGGTCTGGGTGCCGTTGACGGGGACCTCGCCGATGCCGTCGATGGTGACGGAGGTGGCGTTGGTGGTACGCCAGTTCAGCACAACGGACTGGCCGACATCGATGGCAACTGGATCGGCCGTAAGGGTGGCAGTAGGCGCGGGGGAAGATGTCGGCATGGGGCCGAGCGAAGCGGGGTTAACCGCCTTATCTTTCTTATGGCAGCCAGTGACTGTGCAAAGGGCGGCCACAATAGCAGCCATAACCAGAGCCTTGCGGTAATTTGCGGGCGATACGTTCATTGGAGGGTTCTCCTGCTCTTTCTTTTTCTCAACCAGATGGAACTAAGGTTTCAGGTTATCTGCGAGGAGTGGAACTTCTCGCAGGGGAGAGTTGCATAACTACTTCCAGCTCCAGTTTGGCATGTCGGCTCCTGCGCCGGTCAGGTTACGGCGACCGGTGCCGTCGGCCAGCACGCTGACGATTCGTGTGCTGGAGGCACGACCGTCAGGTGAGTTGGCGAAGACAAGGTGGCGGCCATCGGGAGACCACGAGGGGAAGTCGCAACGGCCAATTTCATGGGTGACCTGAATCCAGCGCTTGGTGGCGACCTCCATCACGTAGATGTCCTGCCCGCCGGGCGCTCCGGGGCCGTACTTGCGATCCCAGGCGAAGGCGAGGAACTGGCCATTGGGCGACCACGAGGGCGAGGTGGCATAACCGCCGTCGGTCATGCGCGTGACGGCCGAGCCGTCGGCATCCATGACGTAGAGCTGGGGCAGATGGGTGCGTCCGCTGACCCATGCGATCTGCGATCCGGTCTTGGGGTTGAAGACGGGCGAGACGTCGGGTCCGCGGAAGCTGGTGACCCGGCGCACGGATCCGCCGTTGGAGTCGGTGATATAGATCTCAGGATCGCTGGTACGCGAGGAAGAGAAGGCGATGTCGTGCCCGTTGGGAGACCATGCGGGTGAGAGGTTGGTTCCGCCGGCGGATGGGAAGTTGACCATTCGGTTGAGCAGAAGCGAGTACATGCGGATCTGGAAGCCATCGCGACCGAGCGAAGAGAAGGCTATGCGGCTGTTGTCGGGCGCGACGCGAGGCGAGATGGAGACGGTGCCCAGATGGGTGATCTCGTGCTGATTGGCGCCGTCGTAGTCCATTGCCCAGATCTCTTTATTTCCGCCGGCAAACTTGACGTAGTAGATCTTGGTCTCGGCGATGCCGGGGACGCCGCCGCCGAGGCGGAAGATGATCTCGTCGGCGAAGCGATGGGCGACCTGGCGGGCCATCTCATCGTTGGCCTCTTCGTTGTACTGCTTGGAGAGGACTTGAGGGAACTGGGTGTTCTTCGCGTCGAAGAGAAAGCCGTTGACGGTGATGAGGCCGCCGGAGGTTCCGAAGGCTCCGAAGGCGATCATGGCAGCGTTGGCGGGTGCGACGGACCATTGGGCGAGGTTGATCTCGCCGGGCGCTCCCGGGGAGGCCTGCGGCAGAAGACTCTTCGATACGACGTCGAAGATGCCGGCGTTGGTCAGATCGTTGAAGAGTGTGGTGTCGAAGGTCTGCTTGAGAGGTGTGGTCTGCGCGTCGGCGGCGACGGGTTTGAAGTCGGCGACCGCGATGCGGATGTTGGAGACGCCGGCGGAGGTTTCGGTCTTAAACCAGTCCTGGGCATGCAAAGTCTCCGAGGGGAGGGAGAGCAGAGCGAAGGCTATGAGGAGGAGCCCGGCGGGACGCAGAAGAAGTTGTGACAAAGGTCGAGCCTGACGATAGATCATCTCTTTTATCGTAGACGCAAAGAGGGCGGACAGGGTTATTTTTGATGTGCGAAACGCGAACCAATCTTTATACAGCCATGAGTTTCTATCGTTTAGCGTCGCCCTGTTTCTTGTGGATGGACCAGAGGATACTGCGCCGGATGAGGTTGTAAAGGATCGGATTCTCGTAATCCTCTTTGCGGTGGCCGAGGGCAAGGTAGACCTCGCGGCTGCTATCGAAGGTCTGGAACCAGGCGAGGGGCAAGGGATTTGGGTAGCTGTTCGGCTCGGTGCGCATCTTTTCGAGGCCAGCGAGTTTGGTTCGATCGGTGGTCAGGAAAGGGTGGATACCAGGGCTGAGGTGATCGGTGAAGTAGCACTCATCGGTCCAGGAGAAGTCGGTTGCCAAACCTCGTGTGGCCGGAAAAGCAGGGTCGGCTACGTGAATCGTGAAGGTTTGCAGACGAGGGTGCTCCGTAAATTTTCCGCCTACAACCTGCCAGTAGTAGGGCCACGCTCGCTCTGAGCCTGAGGCCGAATGGATGGCGACGAAGCTGTGGTGGGATTGGATGTAACGCTTGAACGCCGCACGCTGGTCATCGGTGGTGAAGGCTTCGTTATTGCTGTTGGCGAAGATGAGGGCGGCGTATTGGCGCAGATTGGCATCGGTGAATACGTCGGACGAGTCGGAAGAGTCAACGCTGAAGTGGCTCTCAGCTCCCATCTTTTTGATGGCTTCGACGCTGGTGGCGATGTTGTCGTGGACGTAGCCCTTGCCGTCAGGGGTGTAGTTGCGGGTGTACACGAGCACTTTAGTTTCCGCGTGGAGAACGGCCGCGGACAGGCTCAGGACGAGCAGAGAAGAGGCAATTCGGGGAAAGATGGACACGGACGATTATGCCGTCAGGGCTGGGTGTAATGGAAGGTGTATTCGACGGTGATGTGGTCTCCGGCGGGAAGGGGACCGAAGCCTTCGACTCGCTGCACGGCACGCAGGGCCGACTGGTCCAGGGAGGGAGAACCGCTGCGTGTCTCGAGGCGTGGGTTGGATGGAGCTCCGGAGCGGTCGATATCAAACAGGACAGTTACGCTTTTGCCGACGGAGGCACGAGGATCGGCCTCCTGGGTGTACCAGTTCTGCGCGACGGTGCGGTTGACGATGTTGACGTAGTAGGCGAAGCGGCTGCCGAAGGCACGGTCCTGCACCATGGCGGAGGCGGTGCCGTTTTTGAGCTCGAGGGTGGCCTGCGGGATGCGGATGCCCGCAGTCTCGCCGGTAGCGGCCTTGTTGGGCTGGGGCGGCGTGGGCTGCGGATGCTTGGGAGGCGCAGGCGTGGGCTTCTCGGCGACCTTGGGCGGCTTCGCCTTCTCCGGAATCGTCACTTCGTGGGGCTCGGGCGGAGGCTCGGTCTTTTCCGGTGCGATGAGGGGCGCAGGACTGGGATTTTCGGAGGTGAGGACGCCGGTGTCGAGCTCACGCTGCTTGGGGGGCAAAGGAAGCGCGGCGACCATCGTGGCCTGGATCGCGCCTGCGGTTGAGGCATTTTCTCCCCAGTTATGACCGCGATTGTGGAAGTAGGCGAGTCCACCGATGAGAGCGGCAACGGCAAGATGGAGCACGAGCGAGCCGACGAAATTTTTGCGCAGGTTGTCGTCTGCAAGTTGCTCGTCGGGATTCCAGGTGAGATCTGCCATGTCTTCTTCGGTCAGGTTTTATGGTGCTACTTATTTTCGATGGGTCGAGTGACGATGCTGATGTTGGTGATGCCGGCCAGCTTGACTGCGTCCATGACGGAGGCAAAGGCTCCGAAGGGGACACGCTCGTCGGCGCGAAGATAGATGACGCGCTTGGCCGGGTCACCTTTGCCGGTGGTGCGCAGGCGCGCGGGAAGCTCGTTGACGTTGACGGGCTTGTCCTGCAGGAAGACATTCTGCTCGCGGTCGATCGTGACGACCATGCGGTCTTCGGTGACCTGGCTGACGGTACGGGTCTTCGGGATGGCGACGTCGATGCCGGACTGCAGGACGGGCGCGGTGAGCATGAAGATGAGCAGGAGCACGAGGACGACGTCGACGAGCGGCGTGATGTTGATCTCGGCGAGTGCGGTCTGGGTGCGTCCCTTTGCGCTGAATGCCATGGCTAAAAGGCCCTCCTGCGGGGCAGCTCTTCGGCGGCATAGGTCGGGGTCGGGGGCTGGGGCGGCTGCGTCGGCGTGACCATGGCTGCGTTCTCGATAGCGTTGAGAAGCTCGCGACCGAAGTCGTCCATGCGCGCACCCTGTTCACGGAGGCGAGCGGTGAGCTGGTTGTATCCGATGACGGCGGGGACAGCGACGACGAGGCCGGCGGCGGTGGTGATGAGGGCCTCAGAGATTCCGGGGGCTACGGCGCGGAGAGTGGCGGCGCCTGCGGTGCCGAGTCCGTGGAAGGCATCGATGATTCCCCAGACGGTTCCGAAGAGACCGATGAAGGGTGCGATGGCGGCGATCGTGGCAAGCCAGGTCATGCGCGACTCCATGAGGGTGAGGGATTCGCTGGACGCGGTTGCGGCGGCGCGTTCGAGCGCGATGGGGTTGCGTGGGAGCCCGCGGCCACCGTTCTGACGCTGGTACTCGTCGTGGATCTCGTTGAAGACGGAGACGAGCGGGCTGGGCCGGAACTGTTCGGCGACAGTGGCGACTTCGCTGAGACGGCTGGACTTGCGGAAGGCGCGGAGGAACCGCTTGCTCTGCTTGTCGGCGCGGCCCAGACCCGACCATTTGGAGAGCATGATGGTCCAGGAGAAGATGCTAGCCAGCAGAAGGAGAACGAGCACGGCGAAAGCGACCGGTCCGCTGTTGTGGATCATCTCGGCAATTGCGCTGGAGCTGGCTGTGTTGGCCGGAGGAACGGAGGCGGCGTCTTCCTGAAGGAAGTGAAGGGCGAGGGCTAGGGTCCAGACCATAGTTATTTGTCCACCAGAAAGTAGTGTAAATCGTTGGACGCGGCGTAAACAGGCAAGGGCAGCATACAGTCAGATACATGACGGGTACGAGAGGCATGGAAGGCTTGTTCGCCCGCGAGGTGGATCGGGAGAGGAGTAGGATACTTTGACTCAGCAAGATTGGGCCTCGAGGATTCCCTTTGTGAGTGAAAGCTCGGAGAAGACGGGCGGACTACCGGTTTGCGTGGACGTGCGCGCGCCGGAAGATGAAGTGCATTTCCAGCAGATTGCCAACTCGGCGCCGGTCCTGATCTGGCTGTCCGGAACCGATGCTCAGTACACCTGGTTCAATAAGCCATGGCTGGAGTTTCGCGGGTGCACCCTGGAGCAGGAGTTTGGAAAGGGGTGGATGGCCGGCGTCCATCCCGACGATCTCGATCGCTGTCTGAAGGTTTATGCGGAACACTTCGAGACGCAGGAGCCGTTCCAGATGGAATACCGCCTGCGGCGCAGGGACGGTGTCTATCGCTGGGTTCTCGATCATGGCTTACCGAGATTCGGGGCATCGGAGGAGTTCCTGGGCTTCATCGGATCGTGCACCGATATCACAGAGATGAAGATGGCCGAGATCGCATTGCGCGAATCGGAGAAACTCGCGATTGTGGGGAGGCTTGCATCCTCGATCGCGCATGAGATCAATAATCCGCTTGAAGCGGTCACGAATCTTTTGTATCTGGCCGCGCAATCGGCGGATGAGGCGACGAGGGCCAACATTGAGGCCGCGCAGCAGGAGTTGATGCGAGTCTCCCACATCACAGCCCAGACGCTGCAGTTCCGCAGGCAGAGAAGCTCTCCTGAATCCGTCAATATCGTGGATCTGCTGCATTCGGTCCTATCCCTGTACCGGGGGAGATTCACTCAGGCGAGCATTGCGGTAGAGAGCGAAGAGGTCGATGCACCGCACCTGATCTGTTATGCGGGAGAGATCCGGCAACTGCTTGCCAACCTGATTGGGAATGCGCTGGATGCGATGCCGATGGGAGGGAAGCTGCGCATCCGGGTTCGTACGGCGCGCGATTGGCGGGACGGCAGCCGTGGAGTGCGGATTACGCTGGCGGACAACGGGTACGGAATGGACGCGGAGACCAGGCAGCACATCTACGACCCGTTCTTTACGACGAAAGAGGTTACCGGGACTGGCCTTGGACTCTGGGTGAGCGCAGGCATCGCCGAGAAACACCATGGAAGCATCAGTGTGCGGAGCAGCAAAAGGCCCGGCGAGTCTGGCACCGTGTTCTCGGTGATCTTTCCTTACCGCGGCGCATTGTCCGATAAAGATCCGGTTCGGCGATCCTAGGCTGAGGTTGTGCCGGGTGTTTTGTGGGACGAGCTTCGGTCGTTTCTCCTGGGATGAAGCGGATGCGGTACCTCTTGCCCCGCCTGCATGACGCGCATGAAACAATAGAGGTCGAGGCATTCTCGCTGTGAATCCCGCGGTCGGCTTATACCTTTCCATCCCGTTCTGCAAGGCGAAGTGCAGCTTCTGCAACTTTGCTTCGGATGCATTCGGGGCCACGCGGATGGATGCCTATGTGGATCGGCTGTGCGAAGAGATACGCGAGGCGCGGCGAACGGCGGAAGCCCTGGGAGCGCAGTTGGAGAGCGTGACCGACTCCCTGTACTTCGGAGGCGGGACACCGAGCCTGCTGTCAGCAGAGCAGTTTCAGCGCATCTTTTCGGCGATACGCGATAGGTTCGAGATTGCCGCCGGCGCCGAGGTGACGCTGGAGTGTGCGCCAGGACAGCTCGCAGACAAGACGCTGGAGGAGCTTCTGCGTCAGGGGACGAACCGCATCAGCCTGGGCGTGCAGTCGTTCGTGGATCACGAGGCTAAGGCAGTGGGCCGGCTGCATACAGGAGCGATGTGCGAGACGGAGATTGAACGGCTGCGAGCGGCGGGAGTTCCAAAGATCGGCATGGACCTCATTGTCGGGTTGCCGCATCAGACGGAGGCGACGTGGAGAGAATCGCTGGAACGCACATTGGCCAGCGGTGTGACCCATGCGAGCGTATACATGCTGGAGGTTGATGAAGAGTCGCGGTTAGGACGCGAAGTACTCTCCGGGGGAGGAAGGTATGGCGCTGCGAGTGTTCCCGAAGAGGACGAGACGGCTGCGTGGTATGAGATTGGCTGCGAGATTCTGAATGGAAACGGAATGCGGCAGTACGAGATCTCGAACTTCGCGCGCGAGGGATATACGTCGCGGCACAACATGAAGTACTGGAGGCGCTTGCCCTATGTCGGCTTCGGGCTCGACGCGCATTCGATGTTGGCAGCTGGGGAAGACGCTGTTCGATTTCAGAATGTGGATGACCTGGATGTCTACGTGGGCGACGCCGCACAAGGGCCATTGGCTATCTTTGCGGATAAGGAAAAGAGACCTGAGCCGGAATGGGTAGGAAGGGAAGCGGCTTTCGAAGAGTCGCTGTTCCTTGGACTCCGGCTGATCGAGGGCGTAGACCTCGGCTCCCTGCGTGAGAAGTTCGGTCGAGCGATGGTTGCCGGGACGATGCCCGGTTTGAGCGATGCTCGCGAGGCCGGGTTTCTTGCAGGGCATGGCGATCGAGTCTGGCTTACGGCGCGAGGGCGGCTGGCCTCCAATGAGGTCTTCAGCCGTCTGCTGGCTCCCGCAACGACCTAGAAGCATGAGTGAAAGGACAGGAGAGAAAGAGAGCATGATCGATCTGCGCAGCGATACCGTGACACGACCAACAGAGGCGATGCGAAAGGCTATGGCCGAGGCTGAAGTGGGGGATGACGTGTACGGCGAAGACCCGACGGTGAACCGGCTGGAGAAGGAGGCCGCAACCGTCTTTGGCAGGGAGGCTGCGATCTTTGTCCCGACGGGAACGATGGGAAACCAGATTGCGATCCGTCTGCATACGGAGCATGGGCAGGAGGTCATCTGCGAATCGCGGTCGCACGTGCTGGACTGGGAGATGGCCATGATGGCCGCCTTTGCGGGCTGCCAGGCGCGCACCGTCGAAGGGGAGCGTGGAATTTTGACGTGGGAAAAGATCCGCCACGCGATCGGACCGAAGATCTATTACCGTCAGCCCACGGGGCTGGTGTGTCTTGAGAATAGCCACAATATGGCGGGCGGAACGGTTACTCCGCTGGAAGTGCTGAAGGAGATCTGGCGTGGAGCGAAGGCAGTAGGGCTGCCGGTGCACCTGGACGGGGCGCGGGTGTTCAATGCCGCGACCGCGCTGAATCTGACCGTGGCCGAGTTGACGGAGGGATTCGATACGGTGATGTTCTGCCTGTCGAAGGGACTGGGAGCGCCGGTGGGATCTATGCTGGTGGGCTCGACAAAGGCGATAGAACGGGCGAGGATCTTCCGCAAGGCGCTGGGTGGAGGAATGCGGCAAGCGGGAGTGATTGCGGCGGCAGGCCTGATCGCCTTGAAGGATATGACAAAGCGGCTTGCGGACGATCATTCCAATGCGAGGTTGCTGGCGGAGGCGGTGGCGGAACAGGCCAGCGCGGAGATCGACCTGAATGCCGTGGAGACGAACATCGTAATCTTCGACTTACGCGGAGAGGCCGATGCGGCAGCCTTTTGCGCGGCGTTGAAGCGGAAGGGCGTGCTGGCGAGCGCGATCGGGCCGCATCGTGTCCGCTTTGTGACGCACTACGACGTTAGCCGTGAAGACTGCCGGGAAGCTGCGGGAGTTGTGGCGACCGAGCTTGGAGCGTTCTAAAGCTGCGGCAGAGCTGCTGCAGTAGCGATCTCCGGTTTTTCTGACAGGGATACGGTGACGACGGTGCCGTGGGAGCCGGCACTGGTGTCGCTGGCGATCTCAATCCTTCCACCGTGTTTACTGACGATGCCGCGGCTGACCCACAGGCCGAGCCCGGTCCCGTGCTCCCCCTTGGTTGTGAAAAAGGGCCGGAAGAGCTGCGATCGGACAACTTCGGGGATCCCCGCGCCGTTATCGGAGATGGTCACGAGGGCTCCAGGTCCTCCAGCCCCGGTGACTGAAACGTGGATCTCCCCGCCGGGACTGGCAGCTTCCGCCGCGTTGGTGATGAGGTTGGTAAAGACCTGGCGGAGCTCCGCGGGAAAAGCTTCGACGACGACCGGAGAGGGGAGATCGGTACGGATTCCGACGCCGAGCTCGTGAAAGCGGTGCTCCATGAGAAGAAGAATGTCTTCGAGGATGCTCTTGAGATCGACAGGGACGGGAGCGCGAGACTCGCGATAGAGGCCCAGCATCGCGCGGCTGATCTGTGTAACCCGAGCCAGCTCGCTTTCGGCCATGTCAATGAACTGCCGAGATTCCTCCTCGGTGCCGCCGGTTCGTAAAAGGTAGAGAAGGTTCGATACGGCGTCGAGGGGGTTATGGATCTCGTGCGCGATGGTGGCGGCGAGGCGTCCGGCTACGGCAAGCTTTTCGTTGGCGAGAAGAGTTTCCTGAGTACGGCGTTCGAGCGTGATATCGCGGAATACAAGGACGATGCCAACGATCTCGCCCGTCTGATCGGGGATCGGAGCGCCGCTGTCGGCGATGAGAATCCGTGTTCCATCTTTACGGATGAGTGCAGTGTCATGGGCCAGGCCCACAACGCCACCAAGGCGCTTGACTTTGGCGACCGGAGTTTCGACGACTGCGCCGGTCTTCTCGTTGACGATGCGGAAGACGTCTTCGAGCAGGCAGTTGAAGGCTTCTTGCTGGCTCCAGCCCGTAAGCTCGGCGGCCACCGGGTTCATCATCTGGATGCGACCTTCGAAATCACAGGTGATCACACCGTCTCCGATAGAGGCCAGGGTGGTGCGCAGACGCTGTTCTGACTGGAAGATCTCCTCCGCGCGATGGCTGAGGACCTCAAGGGAGGTTCGATAGGCCGAGGAGACAGCATTGAGCCTGCTGCGAGTGAAGAGCCCGATGAGGACGCCCATTCCAAGGGCGATGGCGATGAGAGCCTCCACCATGTTCAGGACCTGGCGGTGCCACTCCCGGATGCGAACGGATCGACTGCCCTCGGCATGCTTTGTAATGGCGCCGAGATCCTCCCGAACCTTATTCATCAGCGTCTTGCCATAGAGATTGAGATCGACGTCGTTTGCCTTTCCTCCGGCCCGGACGGTGGCCATGATGGGAAGAGCGAAGGCGTCATGCCAGTTCTGATATTCGTTGAGGAGATCCTGGAGATTGTCCCTTTGCACGGGGTCTAGGCGAACGGCCGAGGAGAGGTTGTCCAGTTCCGCAGGGATGTTGGCTTCGGCCTGGCGAAAATCCGCCAGAAAACGATCATCTCCTGTGGCTTCATAGCCACGCAGGCCGGATTCTTCGTCGGCGATGAGTTTGGCGACCTGTGCAGCCTGCGCAATGTTTGCGTCGGCCTTCTGGATGAGCCGAACGGTCTCATTGGCTCCGCGTACCTGCAGGTACAGTGCTCCAGCCGTGATCAGCAGAGCGATGACGGGAAGCAAAAAGACCTGCCGCAGGATTCGATTGAACTGGGTAAGATTCACGTCGTCGGTGGCCTGTCTCGGTTACTGCGTCGTTACGGATTGTCGCAGCAGGCTCTGAAGCTTTTGCAGCAGAATGGGAGCCCCTTCCCCCTTGGTCATGTATAGGTCGACCAGAGAGGTAACTTCTGAGGGGAGACCAATATACGCAGAGAGAAGAAGAATCGGAACCTGGGGCTTGATCTGGCGCATACGTCCTGCGACCTCACCACCATGCATTCCGGGCATGGAATAGTCGAGTACAACGGCTTCAACCGGCTCTGTCTCGAAGAGACGAAGTCCGCTTGTGCCATCGAGGGCGGTGAGGACCTGGTAGCCGGCCCGCTCAAGGAGAATCTTTCGGACCTTGAGTCCGACCAGTTCGTCATCGACACAGAGAACGAGGTGGGGGTTCTGCACCATAAAATTCATTCCATCAAGGGCGAGCATTGTTCTGTTGGAACGAGAGGGAAAGTCTAGCAGACGCCCTTCTCAGTATACGTACGCAGGTCCCTCGAAACCAGTCACCGAGGATTTACCGTACGTTAGCAATTCTGGAACTCTTATTACGCTAAGCTGTAGACGGAAACGTCGCGTAATTCGGTTGAGGTCGATCCCTTTGAGTCAGACGATTTTTCTGTTGGAAGATGACGCCGATATCTCTCGGCTGGTGCAATATCACTTGGAAAGTTCCGGATTCACGGTCCGTCCCTATCTTGCTGTAGGACAGGTACTTCCCGATGCAGAGCGTCAACCCCCCGCTCTATTTCTTCTGGATATCATGGTCCCGGGTGGAGATGGCCTGGATCTTTGCCGCAGACTGCGGCAGAATCCTACGTTGAGCGTGGTGCCGATCATCTTCCTGACTGCGCGCGCGGCGGAGAGCGATCGGGTACACGGTCTTGATCTAGGGGCAGACGACTACATCACGAAGCCTTTCGGAACGCGCGAGCTGGTGGCGCGAGTGAAGGCCGTGTTGCGTCGGTTTGAACGGCCAACCACGCCGTCCGTGGTGAAGTTTGAGAATATTGAGATTGATGGCGGCGCGATGCAGCTTCGTGTCGGTGGCGATCTGGTGACGACGACGGCGACGGAGTTTCGCCTTCTCGATTATCTTGCTCGGCATCCTGGACGAGTCTTCAGCCGTGACCACTTGCTTGATGCGGTCTGGGGCGATGCGCGATTCGTAACGCCGCGCTCGGTCGACGTGTATGTGCGTAGAATTCGGGAGAAGATCGAGCTGGACGCTGAGACGCCACGTTTTCTTAAGACGATGCGCGGTGCAGGATACCGATTTGAAATCCCGAAGACGGCGCAGATTCCGGCTTAAAGAGGGTTAGCCGTGACGCGTCGTCTGTTTTTCTCGTTTTTTCTATGCATAACGGTCGCGTTGGCCTTCGTTGCTTTACTGGGACTCGACGGATGGCTCGTTAAAATGCTGGTCGTCCTGGGATGCGGCGTGTTCGTTGCCGTCCTGGCGTCGCGTCTGCCGCAGCGAGACCTCGCAAACTTCGAAACTGCCGCGGCGGCCATCGGCACGAGTCCTGTGGTCGTTCCGACTCCGCGGTTCAGTGACTTCGAGGGGCTGGCTCAGGCGATTTCGCACTCTTCCAATCATGTTGAACAGATGCTGACCAACGCCGCCGAGAGCAGGCGGGAGCTGGAAGCGATGATCGACAGCATGCAAGATGCCGTCGTTGCGGTCGATGTGGCGGGACGCATCCAGTGGACGAATCAGCGAATGCAAAAACTGATTCCGGGGACGCCGTTTTCGAGCTCCGTCCGGATAGGTCACGCGCTGGTGCAGACCATTCGCGACCCTGAAGTGCTGGAGTGCGTGCGGCTTGCCCTGGAGCAACGTGTGGTGAGCGAGCGGCGGTCTACCTCGCTTTTGCCGGGCCGGATCTTCGAGGTGGCTGCCTCGCCAATGCCGGGAGGCGGAGCTGTCGCCGTGCTCCACGACATTACCCGGATCGAGCAGATGGAACGGACCCAGCGCGAGTTTGTCGCGAATGTGAGCCATGAGCTGCGGACGCCGCTGACCTCGATTACAGGATACGTAGAGACCTTATTGGACCATGAGGACAGCCTGAGCCCTCAGGCTCGCGAGTTTTTATCGACGATCCATAAGAACGCGACGCGTATGAATCGCCTGACCGAGGATCTTCTGGTGATGGCGAGGGTTGAGTCGTCCGAGCAGGAGCTTCATCCGGCCGCGGTTCGCGCCGATATGCTCGTGCGCGATGCAGTTCAGGCGATGAGCGGGATGGTGCAGGATGAAGAGGCTGTTCTTAGGATAGGGGAGGCGACGGACTGTGAAGTCTATGCGGATCAGGATGCGGTCGTTCAGGTGTTAAGCAATCTGATTGAAAATGCAATCAAGTATGGGAAGCCACGCCCGGAAGAGCCGAGCCGGGTGCTCGTCAGCGTGAAGGCTGAGATCGAGGGGGTAGAATTCCGTGTCCAGGACTTCGGTCAGGGAATCGCTTCCGAGCACCAGTCGAGGATCTTTGAGAGGTTCTATCGGGTGGACAAAGCTCGGTCGCGAGAGTCAGGGGGAACCGGGCTTGGATTGGCGATTGCCCGCCATGTCGTGGAGACGCAGGGGGGAACGATCCGGGTGGAGAGCGAGCTTGGTACCGGAAGCACCTTTATTTTCACTCTGCCAAGAGCTTCGAGTGGGGCTATCTAGCCTGTTTTCGTCGTTTCACTGCGATGTAACCTTGCCGTAACAATTCCCGCGCACACTTAAATGCAGGTATGCGGGTTCAGCCTGCATATTATTTGCGAGGGGGAAGTGTGAAAAAGAGCATCATTGCAGCAGGCGTGTTGGCTTTCGCGGCCATCGGAGCCGGCGCACAGAACTTGAACGGGGCTGGAGCTACGTTTCCGTATCCGATCTATTCGAAGTGGTTCAGCGAGTATAACCAGCAGCATCCTTCGGTGAAGATCAACTACCAGTCCATCGGTTCGGGCGGCGGGATTCGCCAGGTATCGGACGGAATCGTAGACTTCGGTGCGTCGGATGTCACGATGACCGACGAGCAACTCGCGCAGGCGAAGGTCAAGGTCATGGCCATTCCTACTGTTCTAGGCGCGGTGGTTCCCGTGTATAACCTGCCCGGCGTGAATAAAGATTTGAACTTTTCGGGCGATGTGATCGCCGACATCTATCTCGGCAAGATCACCAAGTGGAATGACGGCCGTATCGCTAAAGATAATCCGGGTGTAAGCCTGCCGGATAAGGCGATTCTTCCCGTCTACCGCTCTGAAGGAAGCGGAACGACCTTTATTTTTACAGACTATCTCTCGAAGGTCAGCCCTGACTGGCTGAGCAAAGTCGGTAGGAACGCTTCAGTCAAATGGCCCACCGGCATCGGGCAGAAGGGCAATGAGGGCGTCGCTGGAATGGTCCGCCAGTCGCCGAATTCGTTCGGTTACGTGGAACTGATCTACGCGTTGCAGAACAAGATGTCGTTCGGTTCGGTGAAGAACGCATCGGGCAAGTTTGTAAAGGCCTCGACCGATGGCGTGACTGCGGCGGCTGCATCTGCAGCGAAATCGATGCCTGCTGACTATCGCGTATCGATCACCAATGCGCAGGGAGCAGCTTCGTACCCGATCTCCAGCTTCACGTGGCTGCTGGTTCCGATCCATTCCACCGATGCAGCGAAGACAAAAGCGCTGAAAGACTTTTTGAACTGGATGCTCGATCGCGGCGAGCCTGAGGCTTCAGCTTTGAGTTATGCCTCGTTGCCGAAGCAGGTGCAGGACATGGTTCGCAAGACGGTTGCTCAGATCAAATAATGGAATCGCGCCGCGCGTGTTTTGCTATCGGGATTCGCGCGGCGTGCCTGTTTTACCGGATACAATCACACTGAACGTCCTTAGCAGGAATTATTTTTCTCCCGTCGCATGAGTATTCAAAGAGAACACGGCGCATCGCCCGTTAGAGCTCCGATTCCTGCGGCTCCCGCGACGGAAGGCAACTTGTCATCCTCGTCGGAACCGGTCTCAGCAATCCGTAGCTTTTTAAACTCGCGTGGCAGCGGACGGATAGCAGATACAAGTTTTGCCACGCTGATGCTGGTCTGCGCCTGCACCATCTTTGTCATTGTCCTGTTTATCTTCTGGATCTTGATTCGTAATTCGCATTTGAGCCTTGTCGCCTTCGGCTGGAAGTTCTTTACACGCGAGGCGTGGGATCCGGTCTCGGGAGACTTCGGGGCTCTTCCATTTATCTACGGTACGCTGGCGACTTCGTTGCTTGCATTGGCAATGGCCGTGCCGCTGGCGCTTGGCGTGGCCATCTTTCTCACCGAGCTATGCCCTCGTCCGCTGCGAGCTCCGATATCGTTCCTCAGTGAGTTGCTGGCCGCGATTCCCAGCGTGGTTTATGGCCTGTGGGCGGTCTTCGTGCTGGTACCCCTGATGCGGGACAGGCTTGGCCCCTTTCTGGTAAAGACGCTGGGTTGGACGGGTTTCTTTGAAGGCCCCAACTTTGGAGTGGGTCTGCTTACGGCGAGCATGATTCTCGCGATCATGATCTTGCCCATCATCTCGTCGCTGACACGCGACATCATGACGGCAGTTCCCAACAGCCAGCGCGAAGCAGTGCTGGCATTGGGAGCCACGCGGTGGGAGATGATTCGCATCGGCATTCTGCGGAATTCGCGAATCGGAATCGTGGGCGCGGTGATGCTGGGGCTCGGCCGCGCTTTGGGTGAGACGATGGCGGTCACGATGGTGATCGGCAATCATCCGGTTGTCAGCAAGAGTCTATTCGCTCCCGGATATACGCTGGCCAGCGTCGTTGCGAATGAGTTTTCCGAGGCCACCGGCGATCTGTACTACAGTGCGCTTATCGAGATCGGTCTTGCCCTCTTTCTCGTCACCATCGTCGTCAACGCAATCGCCCGCCTGATGGTCTGGGCCGTTACGCGCGGCGCACCTACGAGGACCTCCTGATGAGCACACAACCCATCGGGGCTCAGCCGCTCGGAGATCCCCGCAAGCCTTCGCGCGCCAATGTGGCGAGACGTCAAGCCGCTGATTATGTTGTGAGTGGTCTCGCGATTCTGGCAACCGTTGTTGTGCTCGCACCGCTGGCTGCGATCCTCTTCTATCTGGTCTACAAGGGAGCCTCGTCGCTCAACGTCGCCTTTTTCACGCGCATTCCGGCTCCGGTGGGCGAAGAAGGCGGCGGTATGGCCAACGCCATTGTGGGTTCGGGAATCATCCTCGCGCTAGCCAGCCTGATGGGGATTCCGATCGGGATCGCAGCCGGGGTTTATCTTTCGGAGTTTGGCCGCGGAAGGTTCCTGGGGAACGCGATCCGCTTTACCGCGGACGTTCTCAACGGGGTTCCGTCCATCGTGATGGGAATTGCGATCTACTCGCTGGTTGTCAAACCGCAGCAGCACTATTCGGCTTTCGCCGGAGGCATTGCACTGGCGATCATGATGATCCCGACGGTGACCCGCACGACGGAAGAGATGCTGGCGACGGTTCCGCACGCAGTTCGAGAGGCGGCCCTGGGTTTGGGCGTGCCGAAGTGGCGGACGGCGATCTCCATCAGCCTGCGAACCGCATCGCCGGGTATTATCACCGGTTGTATGCTGGCCTTTGCGCGGGTCGCTGGTGAGACGGCGCCATTGCTGTTTACTGCATTCGGAAATCAGTTCTGGAGCTTCAACCTGAACCAGCCGATTGCCGCGCTACCGCTCCAGATCTTTGTGTACGCCATCGCCCCATACGATGAGTGGCACCGGCTGGCATGGGCGGGTGCGCTGGTGCTTATCGCTCTTATTATGGTTTCGGTGACGCTTGTCCGCATCTTCGCCAATCGCGGAATGCTCAAGGGAGGAAGTTAGTGGGAGTCGGTATCTTAGTTGAAGATTTGAACGCGTGGTATGGGTCGACGCACACCTTGCAGGACATCAACCTGCATATTCCGGCCAACCATGCGACCGCTCTCATTGGGCCTTCGGGCTGCGGAAAGTCTACCTTCGTTCGCTGCCTGAATCGCATGCACGAGACCAACCCTATTGCCCGTGCCACCGGTACTGTGAAGATGGGAGATGTCGATATCTATCGCGATGCATCTCCGGTGGAGATTCGCCGCCGCGTCGGCATGGTCTTTCAGCGGCCGAATCCATTTCCGACGATGTCGATCTACGACAACGTGATCAGCGGCCTCAAGCTGAATGGCTTCCGCAATCGCCGTGTCCTGGATGAGACAGTGGAACGCTCGCTCAAGCAGGCCGCTCTCTGGGAAGAGGTCAAGGACGATCTGAAGAAAAAATCCGGAGCCTCGCTCTCCGGAGGCCAGCAGCAGCGCATGTGCATCGCTCGCGCGCTTGCAGTCGATCCCGAGGTGCTGTTGATGGATGAGCCGGCCTCTGCACTGGATCCTGTCTCGACTTCTAAGATCGAAGACCTTATCTTCCAACTTAAAACGCAGTACACGATTGTGATCGTGACGCACAATATGCAGCAGGCTGCACGTGTCGCGGAGAATACTGGATTCTTCCTGAACGGAAAACTGGTCGAATTCGACTCTACACACAAGATTTTCACCAATCCTCGCGATAAGCGAACCGAGGATTACATCACCGGGAGGTTCGGCTGATGCGAGTGAAATTTCATCAGAGCCTGGACGAGCTGAAGGAACGGCTGCTGGTCATGGCGGGAATGGCAGAGCAGGCGATCCAACGGTCCATCGAAGCCTATCGCACTCGCGACCTAAGCATCTGCGAACTCGTCCTGCGGTCGGAACCTGCTATCAATCGTCTGGAGCGTGAGATCGATCAGATGGCTCTCGATCTGCTGGCGATGGAGCAGCCCACCGCGATCGACCTTCGCTTCATCCTCTCTGTGATTCGAATCAATGCCGATCTGGAGCGTGTAGGGGATCAGGCGGTCAATATTGCGGTACGCGTGCGGGAGATGGGTGCGTTTGCCAACATCGATCTTCCGGTCGATATTCCAAAGCTCGCCGAGCTTGCTTCGGCGATGGTACGTAAGGCGCTACAGGCTTTTATAGAGGGCGATGCGGATCTGGCGGATTCAGTCTTCGTGATGGATGATCAGGTGGACAACATGAATGACGCTGCCTATTACGCTTTAAGTACGCTGATCAAAGATAAGCCTGAGCTGACGCCGCAGTCGTTGAATGCCCTGATCATTGCGCGGAACCTGGAGCGCGTGGGCGACCACGCTACCAACATTGCGGAAGACGTCATCTTCTGGGTTCGCGGAGCCGACGTTCGCCACCACGCAACTCCGGCTCAATAGAGTTTTCGTTCGTTACTCCGCTTCTGCGGTCCACCAGGTGAGGCCGGGAAGCATCGGGTAGTACAGTCCGAGGCGGATGGATGCCTCAGGTATGGCATTCAGCATCGTGCGTGCATAGGCGGTCAGTTGTCCGGCATATCGCTCACGCTCTCGCGCCAGAAATTCCTCTCGCGCCGTACCGGTGTAGTGCGTCGTCTTGTAGTCGACGATCCAGAGATAGTCGTCACCGGGAGCAAACGGTTCGGCACCGGCACGAAAGATCCGGTCGATGCGCACACTCGAACGTTCTTGCTCCCACGAGGTGATGGCGTGTTCGCTGGAAGCCTCATTGCGTGCCATCAAAACCCAAAGACCTTCGGGATCCTGCAACGTGGACCTGAGAGCCTTTTGTACGCGCGCGGCAAGTGGATCGACGGCCTGAGGGGAAAGACCGGAGCTGCGAAGGACGGCTGCGATGCGAGGTAACCATCCGGCGACCTTCTCCAGAAGGTCCTGCGTGGACGATCCTGCAGAAAGCTCTGCCGAAAGTGTCTCGAGAAAGAGATGAACCGCGGTTCCGAATGCGCGAACCTCGAAGGAACCCTCCGGTCTTCTGAATCTTTGTGCGATAGCAGGCTTAGGCGCGAACACAAAGGTGCTTGTGGGCTGCAGGAGGGGGGAGGGATGGAACTGCAAGGGAAGTCGATGCAGGATGGCTGCCTTTGGCTCCTCAGCTTCTGCCGCGAGGCTTGGGAGGACGAGACTTTCGACGGCAGGGGGCATGGCGAGGACGGGTGCGATCAAGGGTCTGGAGCTGAGCTGGGTATCGACAAAGTGCGGCTCTGCGGCCGCCCATGCTGCCTGAAGCAGGCTGCCGGCCGTTTGGCGGATGGATCCATCCTTGTTTTGTTCTGGTGATGCGAACAGGTGAAGCTCTTCGCGCGCGCGAGTGCAGGCGACGTAAAAGAGACGGCGGGATTCGGCATCTTCGCGCGATCGCTGGATACGGTTGAGCCATGAATTGAGGGCCTCGGAATCCCGCCCTTTGCCTGCGATGGGTGCCAGCAGTATCTGTGCGGCGTGTTCATCCGAGGAGGTCATCTCATTCCACGAGAGGAGACGGCTACGATGATTGCGGCTCTTCCTCTCCA
Source organism: Edaphobacter modestus (assembly GCF_004217555.1). Taxonomy (GTDB): domain Bacteria; phylum Acidobacteriota; class Terriglobia; order Terriglobales; family Acidobacteriaceae; genus Edaphobacter; species Edaphobacter modestus. Next base: position 998,388 of record NZ_SHKW01000001.1, on the reverse strand, counting down.
GCCCTGGAACGAGCACTACATCCCATTCAAGGCCCTTGGCACCATGAATGGTCATCAAATCCACGGCACCTGCCGTCGCCGCAGAGGGCTCGGCGTACAAAGACTGGAGACGGAGACGGATCTGGGCGAGATCGAGGGTGCCATGCCTTTCCACTTGGTCGAGCAACTCGAAATAGGTTCTGGCGTTGGTTCGCTGCTCCTGTGTCAGCGGTGCATCTCCGCCAAGGGATCGCCATGTTCGTTCGACCCACTCGGCCAGGGAGAGGCGGGAGTGTTGGCTGAGAGCTGCCTGCAGGACTGGCCAGATTCTCGCCAGACGCTGACAACTCTCCTCGCTTAGCTCTTGGCCTCGCTGGAGGATGAGCTCTTCCATCGTCTTGTCGGTCAGTGTGGGATCGTCCTGGCCGGTAAGAAGGTGGAGCTCGGAGAGTTCCAGGCCGCACCAGGGAGCTCGCAAGACAGCAAGCCAGGCGATGCGGTCAGCAGGGTGAAGAAGGGCGCGGGTCAGGGCGAAGAGGTCCAGGATCTCCGGCCGCTCATCGAGCGACTCAATCTTGACTGCCCGGAACGGAATCGGCGGCGTGCTGCGCTCCCGTTTCAGCTCTGCGATGATCTCGGATAAGTGGGCTCGATTGCGAACGAGGACGGCAATCCTGACAGGCCCCGAACGGTCGGAGTGGGGAGGCCTCGACCTCCACTGATCGACGATTCTCCGTACTTCGAGCGCCTCTCGCCGCGCACTCCTGCGATGAAGGCGTCTTCTTTCCCCAGCGGAAGGAGCGGAAGGCACGATCTGGGTATGCCAGACAACGCTGCTTGATTCTCTGGAGGGTCCGCGAACGGGCTCGGCTGCGACGTAGGGCGCTTCCTGCGAGTTTTCCTGGTCGATCTCTGGGAGAAACAGCAGCTTGAAATCGTCGTTGAAGGAACGGACAAGATCTCCCTGCGATCGGAAGTTGGTCGTGAGGCGACAGCAACCGAGTTCAAGGTCTCCAAGATGTCCCTGCTGCATGGTGCGGATAAAACGTTCCACACGCGCTTGCCGAAAAAGATAAATGGATTGCTTCGGATCGCCGACGAGAAAGACGGTCTGGCTTCGTCCGTCCCAGCCCTGCGTGAGAAGTTGAATCAGCTCATACTGGCTCGTCGAGGTGTCCTGCATTTCGTCGACGAGGATGTGCTGAAGCCTGGTTCCCATGGTGGTTTCGAGCGCCACTCCTTCGTTGCGGAGGGCTGTGCGGGCCAGAAGGCCGGGTTCGGTGAAGTCGCATTCCCCGCGTTCCGCGAAGACAACCTGAAGCTCAGCCAATGCTCGATAAAGAACCCGGAAGAGAGCTTTGGCCACACGCCACTGGTCCTGCGGATACTTTGCCGGGGGCAGTGCGGCTACCCCCTCCATTGCTTTGAGTAGGTCGTCCCGATCTTGAAATTGTTGAACGATTTCACGCAAACGCTTGGACTGGCTCTTGTCGATATCAAAGTTGATGTGATTTCGATTGAAGCCGGCGCGCCAGCCTCCGGATGGTTTCACCAAGAGATGGGCCAGAGCTTTCCAGTGCGCGAGATCATCTTCTGTCTCACCCGGAGCACGATACAGGCCCGCACAGATGGAGATGGGCGATGGCTGACCATTGTGACCTTCATTTCCTCCCATCTCAGCCGCCACCGTCGCGAGATCGTGCAGCAGAGGGGAAGGAATCAGGCGTGTAAGCTTCGACAGTTCTCTGCAGATTGCATCGGCCAGAGTACGTTCAATCTGCGGCAGAACCGTGTGGTCCAGGTACTCTTCCTCCAGCATCTCGTGTCCGAGAGGAACCAGTCGCGCCCATTGATCGCGCAGGGCAAGCATCTCGGCCAGCAGCTCTCGCACCTGCGAAAGATTTCCATCGCGGTGCAAGAGGACCAGGCGAAGAGCATCACTGAGTGCGGTGTCGTCGCCGCCCAACTGCATCAGTGTATGTTCCGCGGCAAGCCGGTAGAGAGAGGACGCATCCTCGACAGGGGACAGCGCTCCATTCCCGGAGAGGATGGGCAGGCCGCGTGCGATCTCGGAGCAGATGGAATCGATGGTGCGAACATTGAGCCGGCGCGGATGTTCGAGAAGGCCCCAGCCAAGACTGCGGTCGCGCTCGAGCACAGCCAGTGCAAACGCGCGAGTCTCGCGCTCGAAGGCATGGTGCGTCCTGTCGGGACCGGCGGCTTGTTCCAGCTGCTCGAGGACGCGATCCCGAATTTCGCCAGTGGCCTTGACGGTAAAGGTGATCGCGAGCACCTGTTCGGGCTGCTCAACTCCGGGCAATGCCAGCAGCTTGAGGTAACGCTGGATCAGCAGCCCGGTCTTGCCGGAGCCTGCCGGGGCCTCGACGATCCAGGACCGGGTGACATCCAGTGCACGCTCGCGCTCCCCGAGGTCGGGTGGCTGTGTGGAGGAAGATGTTGCCTTCTCTGGCTCAGAGGGAAAGGAGAACAGCTCACCCATTCCCAGAGTCGATGCCTGTTTCTTCATCAAAATCCTCATCGAAGGCTGCCGGGTTCAGACGGCACAAGATTCGCTGCGCGCAGTGAGCGCATGTGGTTGGATAGCTTTTGGGATCGACCAGCGGGAGACCATGGTGAAACTCGGAGGCAAGGTTCTCAAGAATCCCTCGCCACCGGACGAGTTGATCCTCGAGGGAGAACTCAGGACGCTTTGAAGCCTCTTTCCCGGCTGTAATCTTGCGCGTGAAGCTCTCGAAGGCCATGTCTTTGCCGGTTCGAACCTGCGCAAACGCGATATCGGCAAGCGTCATCTCTGGCTGCGCCGCAGTCGAGAGCACAGCATAGAGAGGAAGCTGGGGCTCATCTGGACGCTCCGTCTGCCACTGCGCCGCTTTTGCTCCTCCGGTCTTGTAGTCGATGATGACCTCGCCATTCTCGGTGACGTCCACACGATCAACACGGACATTCAACCGCAAGGGGCCGATGCGCACGTCCCTGAACTCTTCCTCGCTGAGCTTGACAGTAAATGGTCCGCGATTGAGTTCGATGTCGAGCCACGAATTGAGGAGCCCTGCCAGTCTGGCCCGCTGCAGATCGACGTAGGCCTCCTCCCAGCGTGTTGTAGTCGCGGCAGCAGCGCGCTCGAGACCGTACTCTATGGAATCGGCCAGCAATCTCTCGCGGTCATTCTGAGGCATCGCCTTAAGTGCCGCATGGGAGCGCACCTGCTTCCAGAGATGTTCGAGCGCTCGATGAACAATGCTTCCTCGCTCCGCCGCATCCATACCCAAGTCGATCTCACGGAGCTCGGCAGATCCAAGACGTCGTTCTGCGAACGCACGAAAGCTGCACGCGGCCTGCAATTTGAGGATTTCCGCTCCACCAGGGACAGCGTGATCGGGGAGGGGAGGCGGAGGATTCCGATCGGAAAACTCTTCGAGTTCAACCGTCAGCCTCTGTGGCTCGGGAGGCGACAGCGTCTGTGCGTCGATGGTTTCCAGGTGCAGGGTTCGAAGAAGCGGCGAAGGCCGTTGTGCACCTTCGGGACCCTCGGCCGCGTAGCTGAAGATGGTAAAGGGAGCGCTTTGGCCGATTCGTTCCGTCACAAGTCTCGAACGCATGTCGTCGACGGCGGGGTCGGCACCAGGAACGCCAAGGTCTCGCTGGAGCGGCCATGGGAGGAGGGGATTGGTCGCACTCTTCATGGGCCATGCGAGATCGCCCGCACCCAGAAACCAGATTGCGTCGAATCGATTGCCCGCTGCCTCAAGCGGGCCCATCACCTGGACCGGGGCGTAATGAGAGGCGGGGGCAAACAGGGTCTGCTGTGCCATGCGTTCGAGCTCTCGCAGAGCCTGATCGAAGGAGATGGGGACGCCATCAAAGTCCAGAGCCGTCAACTCATCCAGTGTGCTCTCCCACTTCTGGCGAAGCTGGAACTCTGCGCTGTCTTCGCCTTCGGCCCGACCCCATCCCGCTGCCTGAAGGCGGTTGCGGATAAGATCGGCCCACGCCGCATGGCTACGCAGCTCGTGAGTCTGGCTGGCGCCGGATCGGTTCAACGCTTCGAGCGCATCGAGCAGGCGCGAAGGACGCATTCGATGACGGGATCGACGGAAGGAATTGATAAGCCATGGAAGCGAGATCTCCGGACGCAGAAGCTTCGCTCGTCGAAGCTCGAACGCGTCAAAGGCTGCACGTGCGCTGCGTTCGCCCTCGTCCATTGCGAAAAGGGGTGAGACGAGCAGTGCGCTAACTCGCTCTATCGGGAGAGCTGTTATAGGCCACCTGACGAGATCGAGCGCAACCCGTACCAGCGGTGTCTCCGAAAGTGGAACACCGAGCGAGAATTCGTACGGTCCTGTATGGTTTGCTGTCTGAATGTCTTCAAGCTCAGGAGCCAACACTTCTCGGAAGACACGATCGATCGCGCTGCGCCGGCTCTCGAGGTTGGGAACGATGACAGCGATGCGTGTATTTACATCTGTGCGGAGAAGGTTCTTGGCCCAACGTGCGGCCACGAAGATCTCGCTGATTTCGTCCTCGGCGCGTGCGATGAATCTGTGTAAAGGAGCTTGTGTGATGGGAAGCGTGTCGATGCGCGCGCCCGATAAAGAGATTGCAGAGACGAGAGTCTGTTGAGCAGGCGTCATCTCATCGAACCCGACCAGGGCAATCGGCCTTGCGTGGAGCAGGCGGCCCTCTTCGGTGGCTGCTCGCAGGGCGTCTTCGAGAGCTGCCCGGGGTAACAGCTTTTGCATGCGGCAACGACGCTCGAATTCAGCAGCCCAACGCTGAAAGGCTTTTGTCTCAGGACTGCCCCAGGATCCCCGCAGTCGCTCCCGGCCATGATGGCGGGCCAACAATTGCCAGGCGTTCGCGGCCATCTCCGCGAGGGAGTCCAGCGACTGCAGGCTTGCGGCCAGATCCGTGTCCGTGGCAAGAACATCGCGCCACAGCTTGTGCTCCTGGAAGCGGTTTAACAGCAACTCCGAGGCTCTTCCGTGGACGAGCAGGTTTCTCCATAGACTGGCTACCCAGGCGTCCCAGGGAAGAATCGGGGCAGTCTCCCAGCTTTTCAGACCCAATTGCAGATTGTGCTGATCGAAGGAATAACGCAGGGTGCGGGCTGCGCGCTGGTTCGCTGTCACTACAGTTGCTCCGCTTTGGAGTGCATCAGCGATCGGCTGGGGAAGATCTACCTGGAGCACAGCGCCCATATCTATCTCTGGTTATACGCCGAATCCTACTGGAAAAGTGGCGCTCCAAGCACGTCAGGACGCGTCGCCGTGGTCCACGTATCATCAGGAGAGGAGTCTGCCTCGTGAATTGGAAACATCCCGGTCTCTTCGCTCTTCTGCTTCTACTCTCCACGTTGGTGCCGGGTTGCCGGAAGAGCCAATCTTCGAAATCGGAAGACACTGCCCTGACAAGTCAGGAGAAGAGCTTTCCGATTCGGGGTAGGGTCATCGGCACGGATGCTACCCATGTAACGCTTGCTCACGAGGCCATTCCGGGCTTCATGGAAGCCATGACCATGCCTTACAAGCTCAAGGACCCGAGCGTTATAAGCGAGCTGCATCCCGGAGACACCATTACCGCGACCCTTCATGTGAAGCAGGATGAGGGAGGGTATCACGATGCGGCGCTCGACAATATTGTTGTTGTTGCACAGGCGCGGCCCGATTACAAGCCGGCGAAGCAGTACCATATTCCCCAGGTGGGAGAGGCTGTTCCGGACTTTCGTCTCACAAACCAGAGCGGCCACACCATCCATCTGAGCCAGTTTCATGGCAGGGTTCTGGTTGCGACGTTTATCTATACACGTTGCCCGTTCACCGATTACTGTCCGCTTATGAGTCGCAACTTCGCGGAGATCGATCAAACGCTGGCTACGGATCGCACGCTTTATGCAAAGACGCATCTGCTCAGCATCAGCTTCGATCCCGCATACGATACTCCGGCTGTGCTGCGCAGCTATGGCGGAGCCTACACGGGGAAGTATACGAAGGAAAGTTTCGCGCACTGGGACTTTGCCGTGTCTCCGGAGAAGGAGCTCAATGCCATGCTCGAGTTCTTCGACGTGGGCCTGACCACTGGCGAGGACAAGACCTTGACCCACTCTCTTTCAACCGTGGTGATTGGGAAAGACGGTAAGATCGCCGCCTGGTATCCAACCAACGACTGGAAGCCAGCGGACGTGGTGGAGGCGATCAAAAAAGCGGCAGCGGTTTAGTTTTTCTTGAGAGAATTTACTGGCCACAGATGTATGCCTCAAGATGCCGGATCGTCTCTTCCTGCTCGGTGATGATCCAGTTCACCAGATCGCCGATAGAGAGAATGCCTGTTACTCTTCCACCCACTCTTACCGGAAGATGGCGAATGCGATTCTTCGTCATGATCTGCATGCAGTCCCCGACGGTATGTTCGAGGGAGACGCAGAGAGCGGGGGCGCTCATGATCTCCGAAACCGCGGTCTCTTTGGAAGATCGTCCTTGCAGGATGACCTTGCGAGCATAATCTCGTTCCGAGATCACACCGACCAACTCGCTGCCTTGCATGACGAGTAAGGCTCCTACCTCTTTCTCCGCCATCTTTTCCATGCACTGATAAACGGAGGTATCGGGGCTCGTGGACCAGAGGTCCCGTCGCTTTTTCTTCAGAACTTCGCTGACAGCGGTTGCTAACTCGCTCATTGGTGGTCTCCATGGGTTGAAGAGCGCAGGACGGTCGAACAGGCGAGCAGCTTAGTCCCTTCGCGCATGATTTGGCAAAATGTCGACGTTCTTTATGATTGGAGTGATCTCAAAGGAGCGTATCCATGGCGAAGTTGACCATCACATTCGGAGTATTGCTGATTCTGTTGGCCCTGGTTGGTTTTGTCTCGACCGGAAGTTCTCATCCTACGGCGCTGATCCCGGCCGGTTTAGGCCTGCTCTTCGTTGTCTTCGGCGTTCTCGCGAATACAGCCGATTCCAAAAAACGGATGCTGTGGATGCATATCTCGGTCACCGTAGCCCTGCTGGCGTTTCTGGGCACTATCCCAGCCGATATTCAGGCGGTGCGCATGTCGCATGGAGCGGTTTATCCACATCCCCCCGCTGTCCTCGAAAAAGCCGCCATGTCGCTGCTCAGTCTGCTTTACGTTTTGTTCTGCGTGCGCTCGTTTGTGAATGCCCGGGTCAATCGAAGCTAGACGCAACGACGCCTGCCGGGACGTGCCACGATGTTCCGGCAGGCGTACACTTCCAATAAGATGCCTTCGATTGGACCTTCGAGCTTCGGAGCTCCCGGAATGAAAGCTGCCGACCGTCCCTCCCGAGGGGCGGGGAGTTCGGACGCTCCAGCCAAGCAGAAACCGAACCTGAATCGCGTTTTGCCCGAGATGTGGCAGCTGATGAAGCCGCGGCGCCTGTTGCTGGGCGGCAGCTTCCTGCTGATGGTGATCAACCGGGCCAGCGGCCTTGTTTTGCCGGCGTCGACGCGGTATCTCATCGACAACGTGATGGGCCAGCATCTGCTCAGCCAGTTGCCGCTCATCATTGGAGTCGTTGTCACCGCAACCGCGGTGCAGGGCATCACCTCGTATACCCTCACGCAACTTCTTTCCAAGGAAGGGCAACGCCTGATCGCAGAGTTGCGGATCAAGGCGCAGCAGCACATCGGTCGCCTTCCCGTCGCCTTTTATGACGCGAACCGGACCGGAGCCCTGGTTGCCCGCATCATGACAGACGTCGAAGGCGTGCGGAATCTGATCGGAACAGGAATCATCGACTTTCTTGGTGGCCTGCTCACGGCGTTGTTTGCATTCGGCTACCTGATCCACCTCAGCGTGCAGATGACCGTCGTCACATTCATCATCCTGGTGATCTTCGGCCTTATCCTCCAGCGTGCCTTCAAAACTATCCGGCCCATCTTCCGCGAGCGCTCGAAGATCAACTCGGAGGTTACGGGCAGGCTTACGGAATCGCTGGGCGGCGTCCGCGTCATCAAGGGATATCACGCGGAAGAGAGCGAGGCGCGCGTCTTCGCGGCGGGGGCTCACCGGCTGCTCGCGAATGTCATCTCGTCTCTGACCGCGCAGTCGCTGATGTCGCTGGCTTCGACGGTTGTGCTGGGCGTGGTCGGGGCACTCGTTATGTACCTCGGAGCACACCAGGTCGTCGACGCCAGGCTGACGACGGGCGGCTATGTCACCTACGTGATGTTTCTCGCGTTCATGATCGCTCCGATCGTGCAGCTGGTCTCTATCGGGACACAGCTTACCGAAGCAGCAGCGGGCCTGGACCGAACCTCCGAACTGCTTTCCGAACAGACAGAGGATGTGGAGCCTGGCCGCATCCACGACCTAGGCGGGTTGCGTGGCGAGGTGGCGTTCGACAATGTGACCTTTGCCTACGATCCAGGCAAGTCCGTTCTGCACGGCATAAGCTTTCAATCGCACCCTGGTACCGTTACTGCGCTGGTGGGTTCGTCCGGGTCCGGTAAATCTACCATCATCTCTCTCGTCTGCGCCTTCCACACTGCCACCAGCGGCCAGGTGCTGGTGGACGGCGTCGATCTCGCAACCGTGCGCCTGGCGAGTTACCGCAGCCAGCTTGGCGTCGTGCTGCAGGAGACCTTCCTCTTCGATGGAACGATTCGAGAGAACATCCTGTTTTCGCACCCGACCGCAACCAAGGGGCAATTCGAAGAGGCCTGCCGGATCGCTCGAGTGGACGAGTTTGCGGAACGCTTTCCCGAAGGCTACGAGACGATCGTCGGCGAGCGCGGCGTAAAGCTCTCGGGCGGTCAACGCCAGCGGCTCTCGATTGCGCGAGCGATTCTGGCTGATCCCCGCATCCTGATCCTGGATGAGGCGACCAGCTCTCTGGATTCGGAGTCAGAAGCCATGATTCAGGACGGACTGAATCACCTGATGAAGGGCAGAACGACCTTCGTTATTGCGCACCGACTTTCGACCATTCGCCGCGCCGAACAGATTCTTGTGATCGAGGCAGGGAACGTCGTCGAACGGGGAACCCATGAGTCGCTTTACGCTCTGGGCGGCCGCTACTACGACCTCTACACCCGTCAGCACGGCCTGGAGACCAATCTCTTTCTTGCTCCCGGTGAGGGGGACAAGATTGAGGAACCGGAGACGACCGAGGTTTAGTGGCCGTCCCGGCTCCCGTTGGACTTTTAAAATTCCGCTCCCATCTCCCTTAGCAGAAACGCATAATCGAATGCGATCTCCTTGAGGTAGTCGTAGCGGCCGGATGCTCCTCCATGGCCCGCGTCCATGTTGATGTGCAGCAGCAGCAGCGTATCGTTCTTCTTCAGAGTCCTCAACTTCGCGACGTACTTCGCAGGCTCCCAGTACATCACCTGCGAGTCGTTAAGGCTGGTCTTGACCAGGATCGCCGGGTAGTCGCCCGGTTTCAGGTTGTCGTAAGGAGAGTACGAACGCATGTATCCGAATGCCTCGGGCTCGTTCGGATTTCCCCATTCCTCGTACTCCGCGACCGTCAGGGGCAGCGAGGCATCGAGCATGGTGTTCATGACGTCAACGAAGGGCACATGCGACAGGACGACTCGGAACAGATCGGGCCGTTCATTCACGACCGCTCCCATCAGCAGACCGCCGGCACTTCCGCCTTCGATGGCCACCTTATCGTTCGCGCCATAGCCCTGGGCTACGACAGCTTCCACCACGGCGATGAAGTCAGTGAAGGTATTGCGCTTCACCATCATCTTGCCCGCGTCATGCCAGGCATCACCCAAATCGCCACCGCCGCGAATATGCGCGTAGGCAAGTACGACCCCACGATTCAGCAACGAGAGCCGTGCCGGGCTGAAGCCGACCGGAAGAGGATAACCGTAAGATCCATATCCGTAGACATAGAGCGGGTTGGAGCCGTTCTTGTGGAAGCGGTCTCTGCGATAGACGAGGGAGACGGGAACGCGCACGCCGTCAGGAGCCGTGACCCAGAGCCGTTCGGAGGCGTAGTGAGCGCGATCGAAGCCACCGGGGATCTCCTGCTCCTTGAGCAATTCCGAGTCTCCGGTGGCAATGTCGTACTCGTAGACGGAAGCGGGCGAGACGAGCGATTGGTAGCTGTAGCGGAACTTCGTCGTCGAGAACTCCCGATTGACGTGCCCCATGGCGGTGTAGGTCGGCTCGGGAAAGGCAATCTTTTGCGGAGATTCGAGGACTCCATCGTCGACAAAGCGGGAGACGGAGAGAGATGTCAATCCTTGTTCGCGCTTGGAAAGTACGCAAAATCTGTCGAATACATCGAAATCCTCAAGTGGAGCTTCCTTGTCCTCCGGCAGGAACTCCTTCCATTCTTCGCGTCCCCCGCCATCCACCGGCACAGTCACGACGCGGAAGTTCCTTCCTGTATCGTTGACCCGAATGTAGAAGAGCCCGTTGCGATGATCGACATAGTACTCCTGGTCATCCAGACGCGGTGCGATGACGAGAAAGACTCCACCTGGAGTGTCGGCAGAAAGGTAGCTGCACTCGTTAGTGGTGTGGCTTCCGGCCTCCAGCATGAGGTATTTGCCGTCGCGGGTCTTCCCTACAGCGAGGTTGAAGCGCTCGTCCCGTTCTGCATAGATCACGGCATCGTAGCTCGCGGCATCGCCGAGCCGGTGCCGAAAGAGCTTGTCCTGTCGCTTGGTGACGGCATCTTCCGTGGTGTAGAAGAGCGTACGAGAGTCCTCAGCCCACACCAGTGAGCCGACCCGCTCCGCAGCGTCCGGGTATTCCTCGCCTGTCGTCAGGTTGCGAATGTGCAGGGTGTACTGACGGAAGCCGGTATTGTCAGTCGAGTAGGCGAGCTTTTCGCCGTCGGGGCTTACGCTCAAACCACCTACGGCCATGAAGGCCTGGCCCTCCGCGAGTTGGTTCACATCCAGGATGACCGCTTCCGGCTGAGTGGCGTCGTAGATCTCGCCCGCCGCCGCCGCCTTTTTACGGCAGTGAATCGGATATTGGCTTCCTTCCACGGTTCGCGTGTAGTAGTACCAGCCTCGTTCGCGGAAGGGAACAGACTGATCGGTTTCCTTGATATGCGAGAGCATCTCTGCGTAGAGCTTTACCTGCAGGTCCTCGGTCGACTTCATCGCCGCAGCGGTATAGGCGTTCTCAGCCTCCAGGTATCGGATGACTTCAGCCGATTCCTTGTCGCGCATCCAACGGTAGTCGTCTTCAAGGGTCTGGCCGTGCAGGGTTGTGGGCGTCGACTCTCGACGAGCCACAGGCGCCGAGACTGCCAAGCCGGTAGAGAATGTTTCGGAGCGCGTCGGGGCGGCACTAAGTTCGGTTGTTTTTTCCATCGCTCTGAAAGGATATCGCGTTCCAGGAAGAGTTTCGGACAACCCTTGCTCGCCACCTTGCACCCATCCAAGGAGTGCGTACAGGCGGTCGATACAGCGCTACAATGGTCCGCCGAGGAGGCCTGTGATGAGGCGTTCTGTCCTTTCCTTCTTTGTCTTATGCTCTATGGTTGCCTTTGCGTCTTCCGCTTTTGCGCAAACTGATCCGACGATGCCGCCTCCGGCCTCCCAGAACCAGTCGAACCAACCCGGCCATGCGGTTCCTCCTCCGACGTCGCTGCAGGACTCCAGTGGTGCACCAGGTGATACGGCGCAACAGATGAAAGACAAGATGTTTGTGCGGAAGGCAGTCCAGGGAGGACTGGCTGAGGTCGAACTCGGCAAACTTGCCGCCGAGAAGGGCGCAAGCGAGGATGTCAAAGCCTTCGGAAAGAAGATGGTCGAAGACCACACCAAACTGAACGAAGACCTCGCACAGCTTGCGGACTCAATTGGTGCGCGCCTGCCCAGGAAGATGGACAAGGACCAACAGGCTGCGTACGAGAAACTGAGTTCGTTCTCTGGCGAAGATTTCGACAAAGAATATATCGTCTACATGGTCAAAGATCATCACTCCGACCTGAGAGAGTTTCGCATGGAGGCAAGCAGTACCCACGATTCCGATTTGAAGGCTGCGGTGGATAACGGAGCGCAGATGATTCGTCAACATATGATCGCTGCTGACAAAATGGCGCACGACCGCGGTATTCCAATGCCGGGACACCATCACCAGCAGGAAAACTCGTCCACGCAAAACCCGCTCCCTGCGCCGTAGTGTGCGCACTACAAAGACCGCAGAGGCGTTGGCGTCGTTCCTCAGATCCATTGGGCGTAAAATGAGCAGCATATGAATCGTGCCTCCCGATGGCTGGGGATTGTTTTACTGCTTGTTCTGCCGATGGCTCTGGCCGGCGAGTCGGTAAAGTCACTCCCAGCGCCGACCGGATACATCAATGATTTTGCGGGTGTGCTCACTCCCTCCACGAAGCAGGAGATGGAGACGCTCTGTGGGCAGGTGGATCGCCAGGCACATGCACAGATAGCCGTGGTAACGATCAAGACCCTCGATGACGATCAGACCATTGAGGAGTTTGCTACCGAGTTGGAAGACAAATGGGGCGTCGGCAACAAAGAAGACCGGGGTGTTCTGATGGTCCTTGTGATGACGCCTCGACGGGGGCGCATCGAGGTAGGGTATGGTCTTGAGGGCATCCTGAACGACGCCAAGGTCGGAGACATCGGCCGCTCCATGGTTCCAGCGGCTAACCGGGGTGATTACAACACCGCCGTCCCCCTCGGCGTCAGACAGCTTGCAGGCATCATCGCGCAGGATGCCGGCGTTACTTTATCCCTGCCTGCTCATCAATATCACCGGCAGGGGGTTGGGGAACAGCCTGCACCTCTGAGTCTGACCCAGGTTCTCCTGGGCGGAGGAGCAATCCTTCTGTTGCTGTTTTTCCTGGCCCGCACCGGCAATATGGGGCTCATCTTCTTCCTTCTCGGAAACCTCATGGGAGGCGCGGGAAGGGGCGGATACCGGGGCGGAGGAGACGACCGCGACGGATGGGGTGGAGGCGGCGGCGATGGGGGCGGATTTGGAGGTTTTGGCGGGGGAAGGTCGGGCGGGGGAGGGGCTAACTTCTGAAAACCGAACCTTTTCGGCGATATGCAGCAATGTGGTTCAGCAGAGCAATATCACGGGAATGATACAGTACAGCCGGTAGCACTTCGGCCCGTAACGAAGCTCAAGGAAGGGAACTGTTCGAGAGATGAAACCTTTATGGATTGTTTTGGGCGCTGTCGGCCTCATTCTTCTTCTGCTGCTCTTTGTAGGCGGAAGCTATGTAAGTACAAAGAATACGCTGGTCCAGAAGAATGAAGCCATCAACCAAGCTTATTCGCAGGTCAATGTGGTCCAGCAGCGGCGACTGGATCTCATTCCGAACCTTGTAGCCTCGGTAAAGGGCTATGTGGCTGAAGAATCGACAATCCTCACCAACATTGCAAATGCGCGTGCCGGCGTGCTTGCGGCGGGTTCGGACCGGGCGGGCGCCATCGACGCCAACCGCAAGCTCGACGTCGCCCTGGGACCCTTCTTCCGGCTGCAGGAGCAGTATCCCAATCTGAAGGGGAATGACCAGTTCATGCGCCTGAACGACGAACTGGCCGGGACGGAGAATCGCATTGCTGTGGAACGGCAACGGTACAACAGGGTACTGGAGGACTACAATGTCTACGTCCGGCAGTTCCCCAATAGCCTCTGGGCCGGTATGGCCGGCTTTCATTACCGGGATGAGTATTTCAGGGGGAATCCGGAGAACAGTGTCGCGCCCAAGGTCGACTTCTCGAAGTAGGAACAAGCCGAATGAACCTTGGCACGAAGAAAGGCCGCCGCGAACTGCGGCGGCCTTTCTTTTGGGTGTCAAAGGCTGGAGCTACCGAGGAATCGGAAATTACTTGCCGAACGAAGAGATCGCGGTGGCCTCGTCATCGCGTACGTCGAAGACGGTATAGAGCTTGGTGATCTGGAGCAGATCTTGAACCTTTTTGGTCAAATTGAGCAGCTTCAGTTCGCCGCCGGCGTTTTTGACCGTAGTGAATGCGCTCACAAGTTCGCCAATACCCGAGCTGTCGATGTAATTGATGTTGCCCAGGTTCAGAAGAATCTTCTGCTGGCCCTTTGCCAGTAGATCGCGGACTGCATCGCGAATCGTTACGCTGCCTTCGCCGAGGGTAATCCGGCCGCTCAGATCCAGGATAGTGACGCCGTCCACCTGGCGCGTAGATACTTTCATGCTCATGATTAGTGTTCTCCTTAGGTCCCCGACTTCGCGGGTGTGCGGTGCTTGATGAGGGTCAGCTCGGTGCCGGGATGCAACTGGCGAAAGTTTACCTCATCCATGAAAGACCGAATCAGAAAGATGCCGCGACCTGATCCTCGCAGAATATTTTCAGGAGCGAGGGGATCTGGCAGCGTGTTCGGATCGAGTCCTGGCCCCTGGTCCGTGATGCGAATCACCAGATCTTCTGATGTGGTTTCAAAAGACGCAGTGATGTGCTTGTTGAGATCGTAAGCGTTTCCGTGCAAGACTGCGTTTACCGCTGCCTCGCGGACCGCCATTGCGATATAGGGAATCGTGTCCTCGTCAAAGCCCGCGCGTTGAGCATACTGTTCCGCCGTCTGCTCAATTTTGTTGACACTGTCCAGAGTGGAATCCAGAGTGTAACTGACGCGGCTTGTCGTTGAGTCGGCCAAGGCTGTCCTTGAAGTTCTTGTGTGCCCGTCGTCAACGGCAGACAACAGCGATGATGGCAGTGTGCTTGTGCTCGTCCCGAATGTCAAGATTTGCTCCTTCCGCCTTGCTCCCGCCCGTGCCGGAAGGCCGCCGGTCCGGGACTTTCTAACTAAACACAACCCAGGTACTATCGGCAAATCTCATGCGCTAACATGCGAAGACGAGGACATTCGCATGCGGAATCTCATTACCTCGGTTTGTGCCTGTTTTCTGCTGGCGCCGGCCGCTCTTGCCCAGCAGGGAAACCCCGCGCAGCCGGCGCCACTGGCCGCCATGCCATACTCCCCGAGCCTTGACCTCGCGTCCGTGGACCGCGGCGTTGACCCCTGCGCCGACTTTTACAAATTTTCCTGCGGCGGGTGGATGAAGAATAACCCGATTCCTGCCGACCAGGCCCGCTGGGACGTCTATTCCAAGCTCGCGAACGAGAATCAGCAGTTCCTGTGGGGCATTCTTGAGGCAGACGCCAAGGCCGAGGCACGCACCCCGACCCAGCAGAAGGTCGGCGACTATTTCGCGGCCTGCATGGATACTGCCACGATCGACAAGCTCGGCGCCGCGCCCGTCAGGCCCACCCTGGATGCTATCGATCCCATCCGGGACCGTAAGGCGCTGATCGCTTACCTGGGACCGCTGAACCGGCATGTGCCCGGGACTTTCTTCTTCGATGCCGGCTCCACGCAGGACCCGGGAGATTCGAGCTCTGTCATAGCCGAGATCTCGGCGGGAGGCCTCAGTCTGCCCGACCGCGATTATTACCTCAAGACCGATCCTAAAAGCGAGGAGATTCGGAAGGCTTATCTCGTTTACGTCCAGCGAATTCTTACACTTTCCGGAGAGCCTGCGGCGAAGGCCCGGAAGGATGCAGCGACCATTCTCGGCATCGAGACCGAGCTTGCGCGTGCATCGCTGACACGAGTCGAGCGCCGCGACCCCTACAAGCAGTACCACAAGATGACCGTTGCGCAACTGGAGGCCCAGAGCCCGGTTGTCAGGTGGCCTGATTATCTTCGTGCCCAGGGACTGGAGAACATCACGACTCTCAACGTCGCCCAGCCTGCCTTCCAGAAAGCCGTCGATCACGTCCTCACGGAGGAGTCGATCGATAATTTGAAAGCCTATCTCCGGTTTCACGTCGTCACGACGGCTGCTCCATCGCTCTCTGCCCCCTTCGAGCAGGCTGCATTCGACTTCTACAGCCGCCAGCTTCGCGGGGTTCAGCAGCTTCCTCCACGTTGGAAGCGTTGTGTCCGCCAGGTCGACCACGGTCTTGGCGAGGCCCTTGGTCAGGAGTTCGTCGCCCGAACGTTCTCGCCGCAGACGAAGCAGAAGACTCTGCTCATGGCCGATCAGATTGAGCAGGCCATGCAATCGGAGATCGATCATCTTGACTGGATGAGCCCTGCAACGAAGCGGGAGGCGACGCGCAAGCTGCACACCATCCGCAACAAGATTGGCTATCCCGATAAATGGCGCGACTACTCGAAGCTGGAGATCAAGCGCGGCGATTACTTCGGCAATGTCCTTCGCGTAGCGGATTTCGAGACGGCGCGTAACTTCGCGAAGGTCGGTAAGCCCGTCGATCGCGACGAATGGCAGATGAGCCCACCCACAGTCAACGCGTACTACGACTCGCAGATGAACGATGTGAACTTCCCGGCGGGCGTGCTGCAGCCTCCGCTTTACGATCCGAAGATGGACGACGCTCCGAACTATGGCGACACTGGTTCGACGATCGGTCACGAGCTCACCCACGGGTTCGACGACGAGGGCCGCCAGTTCGACGCCGAAGGAAATCTGAAGGACTGGTGGACCCAGACGGACGCAAAAAACTTCGAAGATCGCATCAACTGCCTGCGCGACCAGTTCGCGAATTATGTTGTGGTGGATGACATTCACATCAACTCCAAGCTCACCAGTGGAGAGGATGTGGCCGATCTTGGCGGCACACTGATCGCCTACATGGCATGGCAAAAAGCTACCGAGGCTCAGCGCCTCGCGCCGGTAGACGGCTTCACTCCTGACCAGCGTTTCTTCATCGGCTTCGCCCAGTGGGCGTGCGAGAACACTCGCGAGGCTAACAGCCGTCTGCAGGCCGCTACCGATCCACACTCCCCGGGCTTTGCCCGGATCAACGGAATTGTCACCAACATGCCGGAGTTTGCCACGGCGTTTGGCTGCAAGGCGGGCCAGCCGATGGTGAAGGCGAAGGCCTGTAAAGTCTGGTAATCTCGCGCGAGCAACTATGACCCGTAACGGCAATCAACGGACGACGGTTTCGGCGCTGGTGGGCAGCACTGTCGTGGGCACGCAGGGCTCGCTCCTGGGCCGGGTTCACGAGTTCGCCGTGCTGCCTGGCGACGATTCCTCACGTGTGCTGGGGTTCATCCTGAAGCTCTCCGGCGGCCGCTCCGGCGTACAAGGCGAGATGGTAGCGGTCAAGGACCTCGAGCGATCTCCAGGTGGCCTGCGCCTCGCTCCAGGCGCTTCGCTCGTTCCGGCTCCCCAGGACCCCGCACTTGTTCTGCTGGAGCGCGATCTTCTGGATCAGCAGATCATCGACGTCCATGGCCGCAAGGTGGTACGGGTCAACGATGTCAATCTGGACTGGGAACACACCCCTGAGTCCCAACTGTCCCTGCGGATCGTAGAGGTCGAGGTCGGCCTTCGCGGAGCCGTTCGTCGTTTGCTCAAGGGGCTTCCTGTTGGAGCGGTGGACCGGGTGGCCTGCCGCTTCAGTCCCAGTGTCATTCCGTGGGAGTTCGTCGATCTTATCGATCCGGCGCGTCGGGTTCGCCTGAAGGTAGATCAGGATCGGCTCTCCCAGATGCACCCTTCGGATATCGCCGACATCCTCGAGGAACTCGCTCCACCGGAACGACAGGCCCTCTTTGAAAGCCTCAACGAGGAGATTGCCGCCGAGACTCTGGAGGAGGTCGAGCCCAGACTGCAAAAGTCCCTTGTCCAGGCTTTGGCTGATGAGCACGTCGCGGGAATTGTTGAGGAGATGGATCCGGGAGCCGCAGCCGACCTTCTTGCGGAGTTGTCGGAGGAGAAATCAGAGGCCATCCTCGAGGAGATGGATCCGGAAGAGCGCCAGGAAGTGGAGGAGTTGCTCGAATTCTCTCAAGACTCTGCTGCCGGCCGTATGACAACCGAATATATCGCTCTTCCGGCAACCGGCACGGTGGCAGACGTTCTCGTCGCGTTGCGCGAATTCGAAGGGGATATCGAGCTCATTACGGACATCTACCTGCTCGATGAAGAGGAGCAGGTAGATGCATTGGTTCCTATTGTTCATATCCTTCTGGCAGGGCCGGTGGCATCGCTGGCCGAGCTGCCCCATGGACACCTCGTCACCTGCCAGCAGGACGCGAGCGGCAGGAAGGTTGCAGAACTCTTCGACAAGTACAATCTTCGTTCTTTACCGGTGCTCGATACGGAACGCAAGCTTGTCGGTGTTGTCCACGCAGAGCAGGTGATCGCTTTGTTAAGGAACCAATAGGACGACAAAGTCGCCAGATCGTCGATAATTGAACCGAATGAAGATTCTCTACGCTGCGAGCCTTTCGCCGAACGACTCTGCGCTGTACCGTCTCTGGGCCCTTGAACGGCTTGGGCATCAGGTTCTCTCTCTCAATTCGATTCCGTATGCCCCTTCGAATCCTACCGTTCGCCGCATCGTCTTCCGGCTGGTCATGGGACCGGATGTAGATCGCTTGAACCGAGACATCATTCAGATGGCAGAGCGTGAACGTCCCGGTCTGCTCTGGGCCGACAAAATGTTATGGATGAAGCCTCGAACACTCGATCATCTGCGCTCACTCGGTATCACCACGGTGAGCTACATGATCGATAATCCGTTCGGGCCACGCCGCGATCCGGGCTGGAGGCTCTACATGAAAGCCATCCCTCACTACGATCTCCACGTCGTGCAGCGCGATAAAAACATCGAGGACTATCGCTCGCGCGGAGCCCGCGATGTCATCAAAATTCAGACGGCCTACGAGCCCACCATGCACTTTCCTCCGCCCGAGGGCTGGTCGGATCGCGATCGCAATCGTGACGTCTCCTTTTCAGGCACCCATTACGACGATCGGGGCGCCGTTCTTGCGAAACTCTCGGAAGAGTTCAATGTGGCGATCTCAGGACCACCGCGTGGGTGGCAACGCGCACTTACGCTGGAGCAGTTTTCGAAGTTGTATCGCGAGGGGGAGCTCTATCGGGATCAGTATCGCGAGGCGATCTGGCGATCGAAGATCAACCTGAGCTTCATCACGCATTCGAATCAGGATGAGTTTGTCCACAAGAGCTTCGAGATCGCAGGATGTGGCGGCTTTTTGCTTGCCGAGCGATCACAGGGCCATATGGACCGGTTCGTAGAGGGAGAGGAGGCTGTCTTCTTCACCGGCTTTGACGAATTGGCAGAGAAGATCCGCCGATATCTGCCGGATGCGGCTGCGCGTGAACGAATCGCGGCTGCCGGCCATCGCCGGGCCCAGCGTGATGGCTACCATAACGATCACCAGGTCTCCCTCATCCTGGAGCGCGCCGAATCGATATCACGCTCCAGGCCCCGCTGACCGTCTACTACTCGCTGACCGTCACCAGCCGGATCGCCGAAAGGTTCCTCACCCAGCGCTGAGGCTTCTTGTCGGCGCTGGCCACAAGCTTGAGCTGTCCATCCTCGCCCAGTGAGCCACCATCCACCGCTGTCGCAACGAGTACATCGGCTTCGTGCTCTGAGCCTTCGATCTCTGTTGCCGAGTAGAGCACCCAATACTTGTCGGTTCCTTCGGCAACCAGATAGCTGTGCAGCATCTTGCGATGGGTCGGTTGTCCGACGGCAAAGCCGGATCTCGCCAGAAGGTCGCTCAGCGCCACTCCTGTATAAGCCTCGTCTTTTTTCGTGTGCTCGTTATGAACCTTCACGGTTTTCTGAGGCATGGCTGCCAGCTCCGTGAGAGTAACGGTCGATGTCTTGCCGTCCACGGTAATTTGAAGCTGGGTGGAGGAGCAGCCTTGACGTGGGCATGTTCCGCCATCGTCTGGCTGCCCAAAGGGCGGATCCCGACAAGCATTGCAACGGCGAGCAAGAGGGAGAGTTGTTTTGGGGCCATGCAGCAATCCTAATCGGGAAATGGAAGTGACGACAGGGAAGAGTGTCATCCGGCCACGCCCGAATTGACGATGCAGACTCCACAAACCAGAGAAGGAAGATTCCTGAGCCCCGTCTGCCTGAGCTCCCGACTCCAAGCTATACTTGACTTATGTCCATCGTTCGCAACGCTGCCGCTATCGCCAAGGGAATGAGTGTCACGCTGAAGGAGATGTTCCAGCCGACGGAAGTCGAGAACTATCCCGATGGCAAAGGGCCGATGCGCGGCGCGAAGTTTCAGGAGCGCTTCCGCGGGAAGCACCAGCTTCAGCGCGATGAAAACGGTCTGGAGAAATGCGTCGCCTGCTTTCTATGTGCCGCGGCCTGTCCCTCCAACTGTATCTACATCGAGGCGGCAGAGAATACCGAAGAGAAGCGTATCTCGAGCGCCGAGCGCTACGCCAAGGTCTACAATATCGACTACAACCGCTGCATCTTCTGCGGCTACTGTGTCGAGGCCTGCCCCACGGACGCCATCACGCATGGTCACGGTTTCGAACTGGCATCCTTGAACGCGACCACCCTCGTGATGCGTAAGGAAGACCTGCTGGTTCCGACTCCTGTGCTGCCTGATGTCGTGCTCTCCGACAAGGACGAAGCCGAGATTCTGGCCTGAATCTGTGACGGCCGCAATGGTGATGCAATTTCGATCGATTCAATGAAACAATGGAAGAATTATCCTTCCGGTATAGCGGCTCAACTCGATGGAATCCACATCCCCCAAACCTTATATTCTTCACCTCTGCAGTCGAGAGATGTTGCGACCTTTGCGCGACCAGATCCTTCGCATCTCCGGATTCGATGTGGACTCCACGTTGAACACCGCCGAAGCTCTCCGGATGTTTCAGTCCCGGAGTTACGATCTCGTACTTGTCGATGTGGAAGGCGAGACTGGCGTTGCGACTGCAGAAGATCTCTGCTCCAGCATTAAAACTGAGCAGCCCAGTCAGCGTGTGGCGTTCGTTTGCAACTGGCGAGTTGCGATTCTTACAAATTGCCCCGACGACATTCTGCGCACAGAGTTTGATCCCGCAGCATTTGTCAGTGGCGTGCGCGATATTCTGCAGGAACAAGGATAAACAGCCGGTTGCTTGCGGCACGTTTGCTCCTGTGTTACAAAGGATATGTTCAGTCTGTTTCGGATCGATATTCCGCCTCAGACGCGAATTTCATGAAGAGTGGTTGAGGGACGAGCCCTGTGACGCCACGACAACCGGCCTGAAACCATTATTTCAGGCGACCGGTGTCAACTCTCTCCTGGAAACGGGGAACATGAGATTCGGGGCGAAACCTTGTTCAGTAGCCCCGCGATTTTCAAATCCGCCTATCTGCATGTGTTTGCACATGTGCAGTATTCCACGAGAGACGTCATACGACTTTTACCCTCCTCCGCTATTGGAGAGAGCGTAATGAGCTATTCCTGTACGTCGACGGCCTACGAACTAAAGTGCAATGAGTGTGGCAAGCGATTCGGAAACCAGCCGCTTTCCGCATGCCCCGACTGCCTCGCTCCCCTTGAGGTGATCTACGATCTGGACTCGGCACGCGGCGTCTTCACTCGTGAGGCCATCGCGAAGGGACCAGCGAATATCTGGCGTTATGCCACTCTGCTGCCGTTGCCAAAGGGTTTTGAACCCGACCTTCCTGTGGGATTCACTCCGCTGGTTAAGGCGAGGAATCTGGGCCGCCGTATTGGAGCGAATCATCTCTACATCAAGAATGACGCC
Organism: Edaphobacter modestus; assembly: GCF_004217555.1. Classification (GTDB taxonomy): domain Bacteria; phylum Acidobacteriota; class Terriglobia; order Terriglobales; family Acidobacteriaceae; genus Edaphobacter; species Edaphobacter modestus. The sequence continues at coordinate 976,867 of NZ_SHKW01000001.1, read as the reverse complement.
GTATGCTTTCCGACTCTCTCCTTCAAGGATCGTGTCGTCTCGGTTGCGCTTGCCAACGCGCAGGGCTTCGGGTTTGACACCGTCGGTTGCTCCTCGACCGGAAACCTTGCCAATTCCGTAGCAGCTCAGGCGGTTCGTCTTGGTCTGAAAGCCTGCATTCTCGTTCCGGCCGACCTTGAGCCGGCGAAGATTCTTAACACCCAGGTCTACGGTGCCCGCCTGGTGCGTATCGACGGCAACTACGATCACGTCAACCGCCTCTGCACCCAGATCGCCGAAGAATACAACTGGGGCTTCGTCAATGTAAATCTGCGGCCCTACTATGCTGAGGGCTCCAAGAGCGTCGGCTACGAGATCGCCGAACAGCTCGGCTGGCGTCTGCCCGATAATGTCGTCGTCCCCATGGCCGGTGGTTCCTTGATTCGCAAGATCCGCAAGGCCTTCCAGGAACTCATCTATCTCGGCCTCGTCGAAGACAAGCCCGTTCGCTTCTTCGGAGCACAGGCCACCGGTTGCTCTCCCATCTCGCATGCGGTCAAACAGGGGTGGGACTACATCGAGCCGCAGCGACCCAACACCATCGCTCGATCGCTCGCCATTGGCAACCCTGCCGACGGACCTGCAGCCGCAAAGATGATCCGGCAGACTGGTGGATGGGCTGAGGACGTCTCCGACGTCGAGATCGTCTCTGGCATCCAGGAACTCGCCGAGACCGAAGGCATCTTTACTGAAACAGCAGGTGGAGTTACCACAGCCGTTACAGCGCGTCTTTATGCGCATGGCCGTATCTCCTCTGACGAGATTACGGTCAGCTGCATTACTGGAAACGGTCTCAAAACCACCGATGCGCTGGCCGGTCACTATCAACAGGAGCGCGCGGTCCGCCCACGTCTTGCGGACTTCGATGCCTATCTTCGCGAGCTCGATGGCGTCGCCGAGCCCGCCTTGGTTACAGTAGGAGGAAACTGATTTATGGCCATCAAGGTAACACTTCCCACCGCCTTTACCCGTCATACGGACGGTCGCAAGCAGTTCGATTCAACCGCGGAGAATCTCCCGGCTCTTCTCTCCGACATCGATCAGACCTTCCCCGCACTGGGGACGCAGATCAAGGATGACGATGGCAAGCTGCGCCGCTTTATCAACATCTACGTCAACGACGAAGATATCCGCTTCCTGGGTGGCGAAACCTATGCCTTTCAGGATGGCGACGAGATTATGTTGATTCCTTCCATTGCGGGCGGTTGCTAACTCGACGCTGGTAAGTCAGAAAGGGCGCTCATGGAGCGCCCTTTTTTAGTTCTTGGGTCCAAGAAGGATATTCTGTCTCCCTGGCACTAGAGCAACGATTCTCGCGCGATCAAGCTCTTATTTTGCAGACGCTAGATAGCTTAAGCGACAAGAAAGAGGCATCTGCAATGTTTCTCATCCTAGCTGTGGTCTTGTTTGTTGTTTGGATCGCCAGTTTCCTGGTCTTCAAAACTGCCGGCATCCTCATCCACCTGTTGCTGTTGTTCGCGATCTTGTCGATCATTATGCATTTCATCAGTGGAAAACGCGCTGTCTAATTCATACGCAAAAAGCCGGGCCTCGGAGGAGGCCCGGCTTCGGAAGAAGCTACCGGAATGACGCTACTGTCGAGCCACCGGCTGCTCCGGCAGTTTGATACCCGGCAGAACGGGTGATAGCGCTTCTGGCTGCTCTTCTTTCAGTTCGGGAAGCTTTCCCTCCAACGCGATCTGCAGCACCTGGTCCATGTCCTGCACAAAGTGGAGCTTCATCGAGGTCTTGAGTAACTCGGGAAGATCCGCAAGATCCCTCTTGTTCTCATCCGGAAGAATCGCTTCGAAGATTCCTGCCCGATGTGCGGCAAGTAATTTCTCCTTGAGACCGCCGATGGGCAGAACCTTTCCGCGCAGTGTGATCTCCCCGGTCATCGCGATATCGCGGCGTACCTTGATTCCCGTCAGGGCGCTTGCCAGCCCTGTTGCCAGGGTAATGCCAGCCGAGGGGCCGTCCTTCGGGATTGCTCCTTCTGGAACGTGTACGTGGATATCGACGTTGCGGTAGAAATCCTTGCTCAGGCCTAGCTGATGCGAGCGAGAGCGCACGTAACTAAGTGCGGCCTGTGCGGACTCCTGCATGACATCCCCGAGCTGGCCGGTCGTCGTGAGCTTGCCCTTGCCGTCAAGTACCTGAACCTCGGTTTGCAGGATCGTGCCGCCCATCTCCGTCCATGCAAGTCCCGTGACAAGCCCGACCTCGCTCTTCTCATGGACCTGAGAATCGCGGAACTTCGCAACTCCAAGTAGATCGGGAAGATTCGCAACCGTGATGATCTCCTCATGGGTCGGACCATTCTTCACCACGCGACGAGCTACCTTGCGGCAGACATTGCCAATCTCGCGCTCCAGGTTTCTGACGCCCGCCTCACGGGTATAAGCGCGAATAAGCAGCCGAAGCGCATCGTCCTCGAACACGATCTGCTTCTCGGTCAATCCGGTCGCTTCCCGCTGCTTTTTCACCAGATACTGCTTGGCGATCTCCAGCTTCTCCAACTCGGTGTAGCCGTGCAGGCGCAAGATTTCCATGCGGTCCTGTAACGGGCCGGGAATTGTGTGCAGCACATTTGCGGTTGCTACAAACAGCACCTGCGACAGGTCATACTCCACATCGAGATAGTGGTCTTGAAATGAGCTATTTTGCTCAGGATCAAGCACCTCAAGCAGGGCACTGGCCGGATCTCCCCGGAAGTCCGATGCCATTTTGTCGATCTCATCCAGCATAAAGACAGGATTTTTCGTTCCCGCTTTCTTCATCGACTGGATGATCTGCCCGGGAAGGGCGCCAATGTAGGTACGACGATGCCCACGGATCTCGGCTTCGTCTCGCACACCGCCCAGCGACATGCGGACGAATTTGCGGCCTGTCGCTTTTGCAATCGACATTCCAAGCGAAGTCTTACCGACTCCTGGAGGCCCTACAAAGCAAAGTATCGATCCCTTGGGATTCTTCACCAGTTGCCGCACCGCGAGAAACTCGAGGATGCGGTCCTTGATCTTCTCAAGCCCATAGTGATCCTCGTTGAGAATCGTCTCGGCGTGATCGATCGAGCGGATCTCCTTGGATCGCTTCTTCCATGGCACAGCCAACAGCCAATCGAGGTAATTTCGCGAGACAGTAGACTCGGCGGACATCGGTGGCATCGCTTCGAGCTTTTTCAACTCCTGCAGCGATTTCTCCTGGACATCCTTGGGCATTCCAGCCGCTTCGATCTTCTTCCTCAACTCATCAAACTCGGATTTCTCGCCGCGCCCAAGCTCCTTCTGGATCGCCTTGATCTTCTCGTTGAGGTAATACTCCTTCTGCGCCTTCTCCATCTGGCGCTTCACCCGCGACTGGATCGTTCGGTCCATGTTCAGCTTCTCGATCGCCAGGTCGAGCACATCGCCTACACGCGCCAGCCGCTGTTCCGGGTCAAATACTTCCAGCAGTTGCTGCTTCTCTTCAATAGGAAGCTGAAGATTTGCGGCGATTGTGTCGGCGAGCTTGGCTGGCTCGTCCGGACGGACGCTCGCTGCCATCGTCTCGTAGTTCAAGGATTGCTGCAGCTTCACATACTGCTCGAAGAGCGAGTGAACGCGCTGCATCTGCTGCTCGACCTGCGGCGTCATCTCCAGCTGGGTACGGCCCGTGCGAACTGTAGCCACGAAGAAGCCGTCCGTGTCGTTCACTTCGATAGAGCGCGCCCGTTCCACCCCTTCGACCAGGACCTTAATATTGCCATCCGGCATCTTCACGCTCTGTACGATGTTGCCAATGGTCCCGGTGGCGAAGATATCCTCTGCGCTCGGCTCATCGACCGATGCGTCATGCTGAGTTGCAAGGAAGATCTTTCGGTCGCCCGAGAGAGCCTCTTCCAGGGCCCGCACGCTCGACTCGCGACCGACGACAAACGGCGTCATCATGTGAGGGAAGATGACCATGTCCCGGATCGGCATCATTGGAAGTTTCTGTGTGCCGCCGCTTAACGTTTCTTTCGATGGGTTGCTCATGTTCTCCCCGATTAGACGCCCGAACGAATGCAAAGATGCAGCCCGCATCCGGGTTCAGGTGGATTGTACTGCTTGTCGTACTGCAGGTGGATAGCGAAAAAGTAGCAGAGAAAGTAGTGCCATCGCTCCTCCAGCGAGATCACTCGATCTGACCCGAGCTCTGCTGGAAGAGCAGAGAAATCCCTGGCGCTATTCTCGCCAAATCAAAGCAAGCCGCGTAGCGATCAGCCGGCCTTTTCAAGCAGCATCGGAACTGTCAGATCGCGATTCTTTACCATGGTATCGGTGATCGCGATCTCCTTGACCTTCTTGTTTCCCGGAATGTGATACATCAGGTCGAGCATCAGCTCCTCGATGATCATGCGCAAGCCGCGGGCACCCACTTTGCGCAGCAAAGCCTCGCGGGCAATCGCCCGGGCGGCCTCTTCGGTGAAGGTCACCTTTACGCCTTCGAAGTCAAATAGCTTCGCATACTGCTTGAGAATCGCGTTGCGTGGCTTCGTAAGAATTTCTATCAGGGCAGCCTCGTCCAGCTCGTCCAGAATGCCCATCACAGGGAGACGGCCCACAAACTCTGGAATCAGGCCGTACTTCAGCAGGTCCTGAGGTTCTGCCTGACGCAGCAGCTCTGAATCTCGCTGTGCCCGGATCGGCATGACGTCGCCGTCTGCCGTGGCGGGATCGGCGACGGCCCGGAAACCCAGCGCCTTCTTACCCACTCGCCGGCCGATGACCTTCTCCAGTCCCACAAACGCGCCGCCGCAGATAAAAAGGATGTTCGTCGTATCGACAGCGGTGAACTCCTGATGGGGGTGCTTGCGTCCGCCCTGCGGCGGAACGTTGGCGACCGTACCCTCCAGAATCTTCAGCAACGCCTGCTGGACACCCTCGCCGGAGACGTCACGAGTGATCGAAGGATTCTCATCCTTGCGCCCGATCTTGTCGATCTCATCGATGTAGATGATGCCGCTCTGCGCTCGCGCTACGTCGCCGTCTGCGGCCTGCAGCAGCTTCAGGATGATGTTCTCCACATCCTCGCCTACGTAACCGGCCTCAGTCAGCGTCGTGGCATCCACGATTGCAAACGGCACGTCCAGCATCTTCGCGAGCGTGTGTGCCAGCAATGTCTTTCCCGACCCCGTCGGACCCACCAGCAGAATGTTCGACTTCGCCAGCTCAACGTCATTGCCGCGAGTCTTGTTCATCTGGATTCGCTTGTAGTGGTTGTAAACAGCGACCGCCAGCTTCTTCTTGGTTGTTTCCTGCCCGATCACATACTCGTCGAGGAATGCCTTGACCTCTTGAGGTTTGGGGAGATGGGCCGGAGCCGCCCCAGGCTGTGCCTCGGTACGATCATCCTCGAGAATCGAGTTGCAGACCGCCACACACTCGTCGCAGATGTACGCCCGCGGGTAGTCCGATGGTGACGAGATCAGCTTAGCCACAGCATCCTGCGACTTATGGCAAAACGAGCAGCGAAGCGATTCCTCTGAACCCCGGGATGTTTTCATAGGTGCGACGACTCCTGGTATTACGGTACTGCCAACCTGCTATTAACAAGTTTACACCCGTTTGGTCCGCAAGCGTCCCGCAGAGGTATCTGTCTCAATGACCTTTGAATACCTCGCGTGGGGACAAAAAAGCCCGGGCCGAAGCCCAGGCCTTCCCGGTTCCATCCCGCGCACTAGGTACGGGGCCGATCGATAATGTCATCGATGATGCCGTACTCCTTGGCCTGCGGAGCTGTCATGATGAAGTCCCGCTCCACGTCCCGTTCGATTCTCTCCAGCGTCTGGCCCGTGCTGGCGCTCATCAGCTTATTGGTAATCTCGCGGATACGCAGGATCTCGCGTGCGTGAATGTCGATATCCGTCGCCTGTCCGCTCAGGCCGCCCATCGACGGCTGGTGGATCAGGATGCGCGAGTTTGGCAGGGCAAACCGCTTGCCCTTCTTGCCCGCCATCAGCAGAAACGCGCCCATGGATGCCGCCTGGCCGATGCAGAACGTCACCACATCATTCTTGATGTACTGCATCGTATCGTAGATCGCCAGGCCTGCCGTGATGGATCCGCCAGGCGAGTTGATGTAAAGTTGAATGTCCTTCTCAGGGTCCTCGCCGCTCAAAAACAACATCTGCGCAATGATCACATTCGCGATGTTGTCGTCGATCGGAGTTCCCAGGAAAATGATGTTGTCACGCAGCAGACGGCTATAGATGTCGTAGGCGCGTTCGCCACGGCTCGTCTGCTCGATCACCATCGGTACTAGTCCCATAACACTCTCTTTCTTTTCGAAGCCTGCGGTTAGGATCGTTGTTACGCCCTACGAGGCCAGCTTCTCGTAAAGCACGCTTGCAGTCTTCTCGCGGCGCATCTGTTCGCGAATCCTGTCCAGGCCGCCGTCCTTGGCTAACCGCTCCCGAAGCGTATCCAGGGGTTCCCGCGACTGGATCGAAAGCATCAGAAGTTCGCGCTCCAGATCTTCTTCACTCACCGCGATCTGTTCGGCTTCGCCGATCTTGTCCAGGATCATCGAGGCTTTCACCTCGTTCAAAGCCTGATCCCGCTGCGCTGCACGCAATCTTCCGAAGTCCAGCTTACGCATGTCCTCGGCACTCATTCCTTGCTGTGCCAGGGCGCGGAGCCCACGGTCCAGGCGCGCATCCACCTGCTGCTGTACGAAAGATTCGGGAACAGGGAACTGGAATCGCTGCACCAGTCCGTCCAGCATACGGTCGCGAGCCTGGCTCTCGAGCGCGCCCTTCTTGCGGTCTGCCGCATGTTCGCGCAGCTGCTTCTCGAAGTCCTCCCAACTCTCGTAGCTGCCAAGCTGCTTGGCGAACTCCGTGTCGCGCTCGGGATAGGTCTTATGCTTGATCGCCTTCACCGTAACGTCGTAGCCGACAGTCTGGCCTGCCAGCTTTGGCTCGCCGAACTCAGCAGGATACGTCACCTCAAAGCTCATCTCCTGGCCGGGCTTGGTTCCACGCAATGCCTCTGTAAATGCCGGCAGCGTGTTCTTTCCGCCGATTTCGACCAGCACGTCTTCACCCGCAATCGGCTCGCCCTTGGTCGTATTCTCCGCGCCATCTTCCGTCACGGTCTGGGCCAGGTCCTTTACCTCGCCCTTGAACTGGATCTCAGCCCAATCCCCATCAACGAGAGCGCGATCCTCTTCGACAGGCTCTACGGTTGCATGGCTGTCCAGCACGCGGCTCAGCTCTGCCTGGTACTCGTCTTCCGTCAGCGCAACTTCGGGCCGCGCAATCTTCACGCTGTCGTAGCCCTCAACGCCAAACTCAGGAGCAACCTCGAACGCAGCTTTGAACTTCAACGGTTCGCCATCATGAAGCTGCAGATCCAGAAGCTGTGGCTCCGAGATCGGGCGAAGCTTCTGTTCGTCGATCGTCTTCCGGAAGCGCTCCGAAACCAGGCTCTCGAGAACCTCCTGCCGAAGCTCCTTGGCAAACTTCGATCGCACCAGCGACTCCGGGACCTTACCCGCGCGGAAGCCGGGAATTCGAGCGAGCTTCTGGTATCGCTTCACGACACCCTTATAGACCTTGGAAACCTCATCGGCTGCTACTTCGACTTCAATCTCACGCGTCAGCTCCGGGTTCAGCGTGGGACCATGCTGATGCGAATGGTCATGGTCGTGTTCATGATCGTGGGCGTGCGTCTGCTCCGCCTCTGGCTGCTGTTCGGCAGCGTTGGTCGTCTCTGTCGTTTCTGTCGGGGTCAAGTCCATGCCTTCCAATGTGGGTCACGTGAAATTGCGCCGCAGTCGCTAATCCAGCTTTCAGGACCACGCGGCACGCGCCTCCTACTACTGTACGAGGCATCGTCCTAGAGGGTCAAACCAGCTCCGTCCTTCCGCTCATGCCCCAGCCCTCCCGTCCAAAATCAGCGATATCGATCTTCGGCTGCGGGAGGGCCATAGATCTCCAATCGTATCCTCCATTGGACCGATTTCCCCGGCTCAACCGTGACCATGCCGGTATTCTCCTCCTTGGACCATTCGTGTCCGAAGGGGTCGTCATAGTTGAATCGCGGTTCTATCAGGACGAACTTCCGGTCGGCGGGCGCCTCCACATGCACTGCCTTGATCGAGGGACTCAGCATCGTCATCCTGAGGCCAAAATCGTTTGCAGCATCCCAGAGCTCCACCACAGGGCCAGAATCTAAGGAGATCTGCCGCAGGTGAACAAAAGTGTCATTCAAACTAAGGTTTTTGAGCGCTGTTCCGGCTCGGGGGCTGAAGTCACCCGGTGTCCCTTCTACCGAGACCAAACGACCACTGGGCGCGCCCGAGCGACGATCGGGAATCTCTTCCTTCATCACGCTCGGCAATCGAAGAGTCACCTGTCCCCGGTCGTCGCTCACCAGCGCGAACCTGGGTCTCCATCCAATTCCTACCGGCTGCGGTGTGTCGCCGGTATTCGTGGCAACCACCTTCATCTCCAGGGCACGGCTGCTTAGCTGCAAGGTGGATTTAACCTGCATCCGTGAGGGCCAGGCCCCCTCGTAGTCGCCTGCCTCGTAAACCGCCTCCGCCTCGCCGCCGTCGGGCATGACATTCGTCTTTACCGAGGTTCCCGCTCTCGAGAGCAACAGTCCTCCGGTGGCTACGCTCGTCCCTCCCCGACGTTCCGCTGGGAGCTTCACATTTGTTCCGCGCCAGCTCGTCACCAGGCTATCGCCTGAAGGAGTGCCAAAGATCTCTCCAGCCCACGGAGCCTCAATGGCTCCCCCCATGGCAAGACTTTCCCTGCCGTTCGTATCTGTTCCCGTACCGTTCATTCGCTTCGTAGCTTCTTCCAGCGCGGGCGAATCCAGCAGCTTTACCACGCCCTTCTTCGGCAGCCTCGCCGTAATCTGAAGCACATTCATCCCGCGTCCCGGAAGAAGCGTCGCGGAGAGAAACTGTGGCACGGTCCCACCCTCAATGGCCGATCGCTCCAGCATCAGAGCGTCCTGCCCTCCCGGCTGTGGCGGAAGCGGAGCGTGAGGTCGGTCAGAGCGTTTGAAATCGGCCTTCAATCTTGCAAAACGACCTCTCGTATGTGCGCGCCAGCCGATCGCCAGAGCCATGAGCACAAGTACGACGGCGGCGATGGTCACGACCCCGGAACGAAGCACTACCTGCTTCCACAATTGCCTTCCCATTTCCGCTAAACGCTGGGTTGCCAACCTCAAATACATTCGGCTCAATCTTGGGTCTTCCAATGCACCACCTAAACAAACTGTGACTACAGCTAACGATTCTATGGAATGGATGAACTTTATGCTGTCCAGCGTTCATCGGCCGAGGGAATATCATTGGACTGAGTGAGACGTACTGCTCCAATTTCCCTTCCACCACCGCTGCTCCGCATCCAGCAAACGATTATCTCCTGCGAGAGCTGTACACGCCTTCGGACCTACTGCAAGGGCATCGGCGAGACCCGTCGGCGCGCCTATCAGGACCAGGTTTATTGGGCCAGACCCGTTCCCGGCTTCGGAGATCCGCGAGCCCGCGTGCTTATCCTGGGCCTCGCTCCGGGAGCCCATGGGGCCAACCGCACCGGACGGCCCTTCACCGGAGATGGTTCGGGTCATTTCATGTACCCCATCCTTCACGAGACCGGATTCGCGAATCAGCCGCACGCCACTTCGCGCGAGGACGGTCTGCGGCTGCGTACCGCATGGATCGCCTCGGTTGTTCGTTGCGCCCCGCCCGGCGACAAGCCGACTCCTCAGGAGATTCGCAACTGCGGTTCGCACCTCGCTGCCGAGATCGGCCAGCTCAAGTCGCTCCGGGTCGTCGTCTGTCTCGGCAAGATCGCCTTCGACGGTTACATTGCCCATCTGTTCTCCCAGCGCGTCATCGAGAGGAAGTCTGCCTTCCGCTTCGCTCACGGTGCACACTATCTGTTGCCAAACGGCAAGCACCTGCTATGCAGTTACCACCCCTCCTTGCGCAATACCAACACGGGACGTTTGGATAGCGCAATGTTCACGCGGGTCTTTGTCAAAGCAAGGGAGCTCTCGGGCCTGGACCATTAGCCCATTCGTTAGAACCACTTAGGGCATGCCGTGCGCGGAATGCCTCGGCGGAGGCCAACCAAAGACAGGATGCTCGAATCCTAGGGATGGAGAGTGTCTGAATGACGATAAGCAAACTACTACACCGAGGTAACTCCCGCATGAGTGCAAAAAACTATTGGCTGGCTTTTGGGATCGGAGTCTCCGCTGGAGCCGCGATTGCCCTTCTTTATGCTCCACAGACCGGGGTACGCACGCGAAGGAAGCTGCGAAAGGGAATTGGAGAAGCAGGAGACTATTTGCAGGAAGCTGGCGACTATCTCAAATCTCAGGCAGAACAGTTCAGCGAGGAAGCGCAGGACGCCGTTAAGCGCGCCCGCAACCAAGCCGTCCATCTCGTCGACAAAGCTGGCGGTCAGGCCAGCGATGTCGTCGATACGGTCTCCGGTGCTGTAACCAGCGCCGTGAAATCGGCAAAAGCCCTCGTTTAAGTTCCATCCCCGATGGAAGCAGCTGCGCGACCTACTCCGCGGGACCCACCGTAACCACGAAGTAGGTCGCTGGCGTGTCTCCCACGTTTTGGATGTAGTGCTTGTCCCCCGCCACGCAAAGTCCCATCTCTCCCGCATTGAGTCGCTGGGCCTTCCCATTGACCGTCAGCTCCACCGTACCTTCGCGAACCAGCCATATCTCGCTATGCAGATGGCTCTCGATGGGCTCATGCGGTGCTCCCACCTCCTGGGTCGTTTCATGGATCTCCAGGCGGATATCCCCCGCCTTCAGCATCCCCATCGCATAACGTCGGGAAGCCCGCTTCGGAATGGCTCCATGCGAGACCGGTCCGGGCTTGAAGACTCCTGATTCCAGCATGGGAAGCGTTGCGCCTTCGGCTTTTCCTGGCAATGCGGCAACCCCGGCAAGCAATGCCGGAAGCAAGGTGGTGAACTCACGACGATCCATTAGACCTCTCTTCGATTCAGTTTCAGGACGGCGATTAAACAATACGCCCCGGCCATGAGGCCGGGGCGTATTTGTTTTCTGGATACGATCTAAACGGCCGACAGAGCGAAACCTCCAACCTTCTCTTCGCCATCGTTCGCGATCGGTCGATAGAAGAGCTGGTTGTTCTCCATGTAGACCTCGAGGAACGCCGGTCTCTGCGCGATTCCGCCCGCAATCAGCGCCTCCGATAGCGGATCCTCGACGTACTTCTGCAGGGCCCTGCGCAGCGGCCGAGCACCGTACGTCCTGTCCGATGCCGTCTTCTCGATGATCCACTTTTTGGCTTCGTCGGTCACCGAGATCGTAATCGCCTTGTGCACGAGGTTCACATTCAACTGCTGCACCAGGAGTTCGAGGATCTGCATCAGGTCCTGATCATTCAGCGAGGTGAAGATGATGATCTCGTCCAGACGGTTCAGGAACTCTGGATTGAAGGTGCGCTTGACCTCGCCCTTTACCAACTCCTCCATCTTGTCGAGCACCATGTCTTCCTTCTCGCTCTGGAAGCCCAGCCCCTGCCTCTTCTGCAGGTGCTTCGCTCCAATGTTCGAAGTCATGATGATGATGCAGTTCTTGTAATCGACCGTGTTGCCAAGGCCATCTGTCAGCTGTCCGTCTTCAAACACCTGCAGCAGCAGGTTGAAGACATCCGGGTGCGCCTTCTCGATCTCGTCCAGCAGCACCACGCAGTACGGATTGCGCTTCACGCGCTCCGTCAGCTGTCCGCCCTCTTCGTATCCCACGTATCCCGGAGGCGAACCGATCAGCTTGCTCACGGAATGCTTCTCCATGAACTCCGACATATCGAACCGGATCAGCGCCTTCTCCGAGCCAAACAGGAACTGCGCCAGCGTGCGCGCCATCTCCGTCTTGCCCACGCCCGTCGGTCCAAGGAACAGGAAGCTTCCAATCGGACGCGCAGGATTCTTCAAGCCCGCACGCGACCTGCGAATTGCCCTCGCCAGCGCCGAGATCGCCTTCTCCTGCGAGATCACGCGCTTGTGAAGCTCTTCTTCGACGCGAAGCAGACGCTGCGTCTCCTCTTCCTTCAGCGACGTCACCGGAACGCCCGTCCATCGACTAACGACATCCTCGATGTCCTCGCGCGTCACAATGCCCGCCGAAGAATCGTCCAGGTGATACTTGTCCCGCAGCGCCCGCAGGTTCTCACGCTCCTTGCGCTCCTCGTCCGAGTAGAACCGTGCCTTCTCGAACTCATGATTCGCAATCGCGTTCTCCATGCGGTGCACGATGAATTTGATCCGCTTCTGGACCTCGGTCAGCTCTTCGGGAAGGGAAGTCTGACGCAGTTTGACCCGCGCTCCTGCTTCGTCGATCAGATCGATCGCCTTATCCGGAAGGAACCGGTCAGGAATGTACCGGCTCGAGTGCGACACCGAGAACGTAATCGCATCGTCCGTGTAGCTGACAGCATGAAACTTCTCATACTTGTCCTTGATCCCCATGATGATCTTCACCGCGTCCTCTTCGTTCGGAGGCGGGACCTTCACGGCCTGGAATCGGCGCTCCAGCGAACGATCCTTCTCGATCGACTTCCGATACTCGCCCGGAGTCGTCGCACCGATGCACTGGATCTCGCCGCGGCTCAGCGCCGGCTTGAGGATGTTCGCTGCATCCAGCGATCCCTCTGCCGATCCTGCTCCCACCAGCGTGTGCAGCTCGTCGATGAACACGATGGAGTTCTGATTCTCCATCAGCTCCTTCATGATCGTCTTCAGTCGCTCTTCGAACTGTCCGCGATACTTCGTGCCCGCAACGATCAGTGAGAGGTCGAGCGCCAGCACGCGCTTATCCGCCAGGAAGCTCGGAACCTCGCCGTCTGCGATCTTCTGCGCCAGCCCTTCGACGATGGCCGTCTTGCCTACGCCAGGCTCCCCGATCAGCACCGGATTGTTCTTCGTCCTGCGGCACAGAATCTGAATGACACGGTCCACTTCAGAGTCGCGTCCGACCAGAGGATCGAGCTGCTGATCCATGGCCGACTGTGTAAGATCACGCGAGAACTCCGCCAGCATGCTCTGCTCGCCTCGCTGGCTCTTGCTCGACTGCGACGACGGGGTCTTCTCCTGCGTCGTCCGCTGCAACTCCTCGCGGATCGCCGGCAGCCGCAGGCCGCGCTCGGTCAGAATCTCCGCAGCAAAGCACTTCTCCTCGCGCAGTAATCCCAGCAAGAGATGCTCGGTTCCAATATGCTTGTGCGAGAGCCGTTCGGCCTCCTCCGCCGCGTATGCCAGAACCCGCTTGCACTCGTTCGAAAGCGGCAGGTCCACCGAGGTCGAAACCTTCTCTCGAATCGTCGTATGTTGCTCAATCTGCTTGCGAATCGATTCCACCGACGCATGCGACCGCAAGAAGCGGTTCGTCAGCGCCTTATCTTCTCGCAACAGACCCAGCAACAGGTGTTCCGTTTCAATATAAGGTGACCCGAATTGACTTGCCTCGTAGCGAGCAAAGAAGATTACCCGCCGCGCCTTTTCCGTGTAGCGTTCGAACATGTTCTCCCCTTCGAACCCGGCCCCCCACCTCCGGCCCTGGGAGCCGTCGATGGCGCCATTACCACTACCATTCCCTGCGTCAACCTGCCCGCCAAGAGAACACATTGGGTGCTACCGCTCTAAGCGGCGCATCCATCCACTTGTACTAGTGTAGTCTCCGCGTCAACTTCCGTTCCATCTCGCAAAAGTTACTGTTTACACTACATCAATATCTATTCGACGCAATATGTGAAAAAGGGGTTCATAACTGCCGAGGTACGGCGTAAGTCCTTTTGGTGCGGTATCCGTCAAGAGGTTCATACCCCGCTCTAAAGCCGTTGCGTCTCCTCGAGCCGCCCACCCTTCAAACGCAGCATCCTGTCGCATCTCCCCGCAAAATCAAGATTATGCGTCACGAGAACGCTGGTCAGACCATGAGCCCGGTGCAGCCCCTGAATCAAATCGAATACCGCTGCGCCCGTTTTGGTGTCCAGGTCGCCGGTAGGCTCGTCCGCCAGCAGAATCTTGGGCTCCGTCACCAGCGCGCGCGCCAGCGACACCCTCTGCTGCTCCCCACCACTCAGCTCGCCCGACCGGTGATGTCCCCGTGCCCCAAGTCCTACCTCGCCCAACCAATACGCCGCCCGATCGCAGGCCGTCGCCCTTACCATCCCTCGCGCCAGCAATGGCATAGCCACATTCTCCAGGGCTGTGAACTCCGGCAGCAGGTAGTGGAACTGCCATACATAACCTACATCGCAATTCCGAAACTCTGCCGCCTGCTTCGGTGTAAAACGGCTTAATCTTGCCTCCGCACAAAACACCTCCCCCGCCGTCGGCTTATCCAGCGCGGCCAGCAGATGCAGCAGCGTGCTCTTGCCCGCGCCGCTCTCCCCCACAATTGCCACCATCTCGCCGGCGTAAACCGTCAGGTCCAGACCGCGAAACAACTCCACCTCTCCCTGCGCTGCTCCCGACACCATCGGATACACCTTCGTCAGGCCTTCCGCCCGCAGCACAACCCTCGGCCCGACCGAGGCCACCGGCAAAGGCTGCAGGTTGCCGTGAGCTCCGCTGTCCTCCATTCTTCCTTCGCTCAACTCCTCACCTCGCGTCCAGAATGGGCTCCCAGGGCAATCGCCAGGCGGTTCCATGCATTGATCGTCGAAATCGTCAGCGTCAGGTCCACTGTCTCCACCTCGCTGAATACGGCCCGCACCTCTTCATAGACCACGTCCGGTGCGTGCCCATCCTGAATATTGGTTACAACTTCGGTCCATGAGAGCGCCGCCCGCTCCCGTTTCGTGTACGCCTGCGAACTCCGCCACTCCGCAACAGCAATCCGCTCAGAAGTCTCGTTCATCTTCTGCAACTGAGCCGTGTGCACCTCAATGCAGTATTTGCACCCATTCAGCAGCGAAGCCCGCAGCCGCACCAACTCCAGCAACGTGTGATCGAGTCCCGAATCAACATTGAGATAGTGTTCCAGCTCCCGCAGCTTCGACACACCTTCAGGCGCGATCTTCCAATACTTAATCCGCACATCACTCATACCGCAGGGCCTCCGCCGGCAACACCTTTGCTGCGCTTCCACTTGGATACAACGTTGCGAGTAAGCTCACCCCCAGCGATACCGCTCCCACGATCACCCCATCCCATACCCGTGGCGCAAATGGCAGGTGGTCGATCGAATACACCGCTGCATCGAGAGGAAATCGGTAGTGGCCGCCCAACCAACTCAACCCATATCCCAGGATCAGGCCGAGCACAGTGCCAATCACACTGATCAGCAGTCCCTGCAGCAGGAAGATTCTCCGCACCTGCATCTCCGTCACCCCGAAGCTCATCAGCACGGCGATATCGCGCGTCTTCTCCATCACCATCATGGTCAAAGCGATCAGAATATTCAGCGCAGCGACGCACACAATCAGCGCCAGTACGATAAACGTCACCATCTGTTCCAGTTTCAGCGCGCGGAACAGCTCCCGGTTCTGCTCCATCCAGTTCGTCGTCTGGAATCCCTTGCCTGCCTCCTGCTCAATCACCCTTGCAATCCTGTCGGCGCTGTACAGGTCATCCACCTTGAAGCTGATTACCGAAATCAGGTCTGGCTCTGAAAACAGGCGCTGCGTGTCTTTGAGCCGCATGAAGGCGTAGCTCGAATCGTATTGGTAAAAGCCGGAGCTGAAGATTCCCACTACCTGGCAGCGTTGATACTTCGGCACCAGACCCAGTGGCGTCAATTCGCCCTGCGGACTCGTCACCAGGACTGTATCTCCCACCTTCGCCCCGATCGTCTCCGCGAGGTCCTTCCCAATCACAATCGGAGGCACTGCTTGTGCCGCCACCGGGCGTTCCGGTGTGTCAGCTCCACCAGGAATTGGGTGCTCCCTCTTCGCGCCGACTCTCTCGTCACTAAGGTGGGTTGCCGCCGCAGAAGCATCCTGTGGCTCCAGCGCCGCCGCCGACCCTTCCGTCACCTTCTGCAACAGGTCTCCCACCGTCCGCTCGTCCGCCGGAATCACACCTTTGATCAACCCACCGCCACTTCGCGCCCCTCGCGAGATCAACACCTGCCCATACAGTCCCGGAGCGGCAGCCGTCACGTGCGGTATCTTCCTCAGCCGATCCAACAGCGGACGCCACTCGCGGATTCCATCAGCGGCCACTCTCATCAGATCGACGTGCGCGGTCGATCCCAGGAGCCTGTCCTGCATATCGCGGCGCATTCCATTCGTGATCGCAAGCGCGATAATCAGCGACGCCACACCAGCCGCAACTCCGATCACTGAGATCGCCGTGATTACCCCCACCACAGCCTGTCGCCGCTTCGCCCGCAGGTACCGCGCCGCAATAAACAGTTCAAATCGCATCGAACCCAGCTTACTAGGTCACACCCGTGTATGAGTTTTGCCACGAATCTTCAGAAGAAAGAGTGCACCGCTCTCATCGAATCTCCCTGTCAGAACAGTGTCATCCTGAGCGTAGCGAAGTCGAAGGATCTGCGTCTGTCGAAGCGCGGGAACTTCCCCTCACCATTGGATGCCCCCTCTTCGCGACGGCCTTGTCATCGCCAAGTGGGTATTCGAGTGAAGCTAGAACATTACCGCCCGGAAGCCCACCCGGATCTAGTGCACCATCACCTTTGGCAGATTCCAGTGCATCCATACCGCCATCATCCGCAGCACAAAACAGACCACCGCTCCTGACGTCATCACCATCCAGCGGGGCACCCTCAGTCGCAGTCCAATCACCACCACCAAAGCACCGGCCAGCGCCGCAGCCGCATAGACATCGCTCTGGAGCACTCCCGGCACCCGGTTCAGCAGAATATCCCGGATCGTGCCTCCACCCACTCCTGTCACCGCTCCCATCAAAACCGACAACAGAGGATTGATCCCGAACTCCATCGCCTTACCCGCGCCTGCGATCGCGCACAACGCCAGGCCGGCCGCATCCAGCGTGATCACCAGTTGCAAGGGCACCTGCTGAAAGAGTTGGTAAAAGAAAAACACCGCCCCGCCACCCAGAAACGCTGTCGCCGGGTATCTCCAGTCACGCACGCTGTTCGGCGGAATCGCCCCGATCATCAGATCGCGGATCATACCTCCTCCCAGCGCTGTCGCAAACGAGATCACCAGCACGCCGAGAATATCGAGGTTCGACCGGATCGCTGCCAGCGCACCCTCGACGGCAAACACGCAGACCCCCATCAGATCCACAACCAGCAGCAGAAAGTCAGGGCGATACAGGTTGAGCCTGCCGACGCCGCGTTGCGTCCGTTCGGCAATCCCTTCTGTCACCGGACCACCGCCTTCACCGCGGCCATGTTTTCGTAACGGTCATAGATCCGCACTGCAATCACATGTTCCTTCGCATCGGCTACTGGAGTTGTTGTTTTGGGGATCTCCGCTGTGAAGTCATAACGTTCTGCCATGGAATCCGAGACCTGCCCTACAGGCTCCAGGTACTGCCATGGGCCCGCGTCGAGCGAGTACTCCGCATGCGCGATCGGCGAGGTCGCGTCGTGCGCCTCAAGAACCGCATGAATCCTCGGCGCCGTACCTACCGCCGCGGGGACAAGAGTCGCAGTCAGCGCGCCAGGCACCGGAGGCGTCGTATCCACCACGAAGACCTGGCTCACCCGCTCGCCGGTTAAGGCTTCAGAATCCTCATGCACCGGGGCATCGCTTCCCACGACCTTCAACTCATAGCTGCCATCCGGCAGCAGGGAAGAGTCGAAGCTGAAAAAACGGTCGCTGATCTTATCCTTCAGCAGGCGCCAGTTCTGCTCGCCCACCCCGCGATACCAGACCGCAAACACCAGGTCATCGCCATTGTCGTCGTGGGCCAGCCAACGCGCCGTTACCGAGCCCTTATCCTTCTGTGCCGTCAACGGAGTCGTGTTTGCATCCGGCTGAAAGCTCACTCCGGGAGCGGCGCCCGGCGGTTGCGGAAACGCCACCTGCACCGTGGTGCTTGCCGGCGTACCTCCACCAGCCGCCATCCGGGCGCCCGGTTGAACCACGATCTCATCCAGTATCGGAGCGACGTTCCGCGTCAGGTAGTTCAATCCGACCGCATCAATCCCTGCCGGCGTGCCAGGGTGCAGAACCACCTTCCACTGCGCGAAGCGGCCCGGTGGAACCGTCCCTGCCCCATCCACACCCACTCGCACCCAATCGCTCCAGCCCATTAAGGGACTCTCGACATTGCCGCTGCGCAGCCACAGCTCATAGTTCTGTGCAGCGCCGTCGGCACGTCGCTCCACCCGTCCCCATTGCGAGTAACCCTGCGCATCGAAGACTTCGCTCGTGTACACCGACTCTTTCGCCGCCGCATCCCCCAGCTGGAACAGCTTGCCGCTGTTGCTGGTTGCCACCAGCAGGCCATCTCTCGCGGGTGCAAACGCCATGCCCTGCGCGGCTTCCAGGTGAGCCACATCGGTGAACCTTCCCGGCATCCCCACATCCACCCGATAGACGCGTCCACGGTTTCCCGTCGCCGCCCACAGCGTCCCGTTGCGGAAGGCGAGCGCGTACACCACATCGTCCTTCATGGCGAGAAGACGTGCCGGGGTTCCATCCTTTGCAATCCGATAGATCTCGCTTCCGTCCGGTACCAGCGAGTTCGCCCCCGCGGCCGTCGAAGATCCCGGCTGCGCAAATGTCACCGTGATTCCAACATTCCCCGTCACCGGCAGCGGAGGCAGTGGCATCGCCGCCCGCGCTCCCACGCCTGCCGCATAGACGTTCCCGGCCTCATCCATCGTCAGCGAAGTGATCTCTCTCCTCGGAGCCGCATACGCCGCAAACGGCTTTGCCCCCGCAGCCTTCGTATCGATCCGATAGATCACGCCCGCGCCATCCGAACCCGCCCAAAGAGTCCCATCCGGGGCCATCATCAGGCAGCGGATATGCTGATCCGCCGTCTCAAACAACACCTCCGCCTTGCCTCCGCCCGCAGGAACCCGATACACCACCGCAGGCGCTCCCGCTGCGATATAGACATCGCCATTTCTGCCTGTCGCAAGATCCCACAGATACTTCGGCTTCTCCTCTGTCGTCGCAGGATCGAAGATCACCGTTCCCGCGCCTCCACCGGCAGCAGTCCGATAGACCTTCCCATCCGGCGAGGTCGCCGCAAAAACCGACCCATCCGGGGCCACCGCCAGCGCCTGCACCGCCAGTTCCTTCGTCTCGAGCAGCTTCACCGTCTTGCCATCGGGAGCCACCCGCATCACCACGCCCGTGCCGGCCGCGGTTCCTCCCAGGCCCAGATATCTGTTTCCTCCGCGATCGCTCGCCAGAGACCACACATAGCTCTTGCCCGTGTCATACAGCATGGACTTCTCCGGGCCCGCCTCCAGCCGGCCATCGCTCCGGATAGCCACGCCATCCGTCGAGCCGCGCTCCATCGTGTCATAGCGATCTACCGTCCACAGCTTCGTGCCCTGCGCGCACATCGCACCCGCCAGCATCACCGGCGCCACACATCCAAGAACCAGATACCGTTGCATCATCGTGACCTGAGTCTAAAGCACCGGAACGCAAGAAGGGCGGAGACCCTGGTCTCCGCCCCGTTACAAAATTCAACCGTCATCCGCGCACTAGTTCGCCAGCACTACCCTGTACCGAACCTGATTCTTCTTCACCTTGGTAACGGCATCATTGGCCTTCGCCATCGCAAACGACTCGGTGATTGCCTTCACCCCATGCCGCGCCGCCACATCCAGCATCTCGTGAAGGTCCCTCGGGCTCCCCGAAGATGAGCCGCAGATCATTCGTTGGCCTCCAATCAGGGGAGGAGCCTGCAACTGAATCGCGGAAGGAGGAGCGCCCACCAGGCACAAGACACCATTCGGCCGCAGGGCATTCACATACGCCGACCAGTCCTGGTCGGCATGGATCGTCGACAGCAGCAGATCGAACGAGCCCGTAACCTTCTTCAGGGCACCCGTGTCGCGCGTATTCACAAACTCATGCGCACCCAGATCCTTCGCCTCGCTCTCCTTCTCCTTGGAGGTGGAAAATGCGGTCACTTCAGCGCCAAAGACCCGCGCAAACTGAATCCCCAGGTGTCCAAGTCCTCCGATCCCGATCACACCCACTCGCGAGGAAGGGCGTGCGCCAAGATTCCGTAAAGGCGTGTACACCGTAACTCCCGCGCATAAAAGCGGCGCCGCATTCTCGCTGTCGAGTCCCTCGGGAAGAGGGATCGCGAACCGGGAGTTAACACGCACTTTATCGGCGAATCCGCCATTACGGCCAACGCAAGTCGGCTGTGCCTGCGCGCAGAGGTGTTCGTCGCCCCTTCTGCACCACTCGCACATCCCACAGCTATCCGCCTGCCACCCCACGCCCACACGCTGTCCCGGCGAAAGATTACGGACGTGCGCACCGACTCCTACAACCGTGCCCACGATCTCGTGCCCCGGGATAAACGGATACTTGCTGATTCCCCAATCATTGTCGATCAGGTTGATATCGCTTCGACAGACTCCACAATGGGAGATCTTGATCTCAACCTCGTATGGCTTGATCTCACCCGGATCGAATTTATACGGCAGCAGTTGCGCACCGGCCGCGTGCACAGCCAAGCCATGGATCTCACTCATTTGAAGTAGGTGTCCTTTCGCGCTCGGCTCCCCCGGCGCTTGTGATTTTGATGCTACATCATCCCTTTGAGGGAAAGGCATCTACTCCTCCGACGGTACAATGACATCTAAATCAAGCTATATCCAAATTTAGCTTCTATCGAATCGTAAGATTCAGCACCTGCGATCCGCTCACCGCATAGTCTGTTTCCGCCGCCGCGGCTTCCACCACGCTCTCGCCGGTCAGGTTCAATCTCTGAGAATCCCTGAGGGGCCCAAGTACATTTGCCATCGACAAAGGAACTCCCGGAAGCGTCTCTCCATCCAGCACCGCCTGTGCCTCTCGGCTCAGCAGAGTAACATAAACGCGATCATTCCCATGCAGCCGGTTCATCTGATCCACCGCGTCCGCCAGGCCCTCCGCGCGGCGCGAAGGGCCGCTTGGCGACAGCAGTCTGTCTACGGTCGCGCCATCGCTTACCAGAACCCGCAGACGTCCCGAGGCCAGATTCGGAGGCAGCTTCACCTTCAGCCGCATGATTCTCGACTCTGCCTGGTACGGACGTAACGTGACCTCCGCGTCAACGGTATCGCCGGCACTTGCCTCAAGCACCCCCAGCCGCGCCGACTCCAGCGTCGCCGTCCGGCGCTCCGGAATCCCCGTCACCTTCAGCTTCAGATCGGTCACCACTGGCTGATCCTGGGGATTGCCATACACACGGCTGAAGCGGTCGTTTACGAACAGCGCTGCATTGATCGCCGCGGGGTTCAATTCATTCTGGGCAACGATCCCCGACATTCGCACCGGTGCAAGACCCTGTACGCCGATCTCCCCGCTCATCCTGTAGCTCATCTCCGCCGTGGCCGTGTTCGTGCTCTGCAGGCTCTGATACACCGACACCAGCATCGCGGAAGGAGTCAGCTGGCGATTGTCCAGCACCTCGAAATGAAACGTCTTGTGCTTTGCAGAGACCGTTGCGCCCGGCACCGGAGGCTGCACCACCTCTACGGTCACAGGAATCATCCTTGCCTTGGTTCCGAACCGCCCCATAATCGCCGAAGCACGGTCCTCCGTGAAGGCTCCCACCGTCTCCGTCGTGTTGACGATCTTGAATGCATTCAGCGGAGAGGGAAGCGTCGTCACCACCGCCGCCTTCGTCATCGGCATATCCACCGGGCCATACTGCGTGATCGGATGCCCGCAGGCCAGCAGTCGCGTCGCGTCCACGTACGTCACCGTGCAGGTTCCCGCAACCGAAAGATCGCCCCGCACCAGCACCGCGCTCACCGCCGAACCCGGCACCAGCGGCTCCGGTTGTACCGCGTCCGCATCCGCGCTGCCCAGGCCGGCTACAGGAGTCATTCCCATCGCCCGGAACCGATCCCCGAACCGGTCGACGGCCTCCTGGCTGAACCCGCTGAAGACCAGCGGAGTCTCCATCGCCTGCATCTCGACGCCAGAACCGGCATTCACTGCGGGAAGACCTGTCGCACTCGCCTCTTCGGCTCGCGTCCTTGTGCCTCGGGCCGCCGCCGGACGAACCTCGTCGTCCCGAACCTCCAGCATCTGTTCGATCGGCGTGATGCCAGCAATCGGCTCCTTGCTGAACTGCCCGATCCGGTAGCTCAGCGCGCCCACCAGTCTGCCGTCGATGTACACCGGGCTTCCGCTCATTCCCGCAACCACACCGGTAAACTCAGGCTTGGCTCCGTAAAGCCGCGCCAGGATCATATCCCGCCCAGGCCCAAGAGAATCCTTCAAAACACCCAGGATCTCGATCTGCATTGGCTCCGGATTCACGCCTTCGAAGACCGTGTAGGCCACGCCCTTCATGCCACGCTTCAACTGTGCCAGGGGAAAGATCTTTGCCTCGCCCGAGCCCCCCATCGCCGCTGCCGCTGTCGGTGGCAGGGCGGCCGCTCCCATGGCCGTCGCGCTCGCGGCCGAGCCAGTCGTCTGGGCTTCCGCCCCATGACCGCACGCCACCACGGCGCCCGATACCACCAGGCTCAGCAACAGCCCTCGCGTCTTTCGCTCGCTTATCACGTCTACAAGACTAGAGCGTACTCCGCCGCAATACCAGCGCAGAAACACGCTCTGAGCCGTTCTCCTTTGGGAGGCCTCGTCTAATGCTAACCATTGGACGTCTTAGGCGGTCAAAAGCTGTTGTCCAACAAGTAGCTCCATCGTCCAAGGGACGGAGTACATTGGCAGATGATGATCCCTTTCCAGCGAACTCGTCTTGCGACCCCTGTTCTTCTTGTCCTCTTCGGCCTCGGTTCCGTTCCTGCCACCGTGCTCGCGCAGACACCCCAGCAGCAGACGCCTCCGCCGGCCCCGCCGGCCGACGATTCCGCCGGTCCCCAGACCGACTCCGGCCCCATCGTCATCAAAAAGAAGAAGGAAGAAGAGGCGCCCCCGCCGGCCCCGGTCGCTCCTCCCGCACCCAAGGTAAAAAATCCCAATAACGAGGTCTATTCCCTCCGGGTCGACGTACCCATCGTCAACCTGGACGTCAACGTCATCCTCGACAAGACCCACCAGTTCGTCCCCGGCCTCAAAGCCCCCAACTTCCTCGTCCTCGAGGACGGCGTCCCTCAAACCATCAGCAGCGTCCGCATGGCCCAGACTCCCATTACTGCCGTCATGCTTCTCGAATTCGCGTCCAACAGCTACTACTTCATCCGCGACATGCAGAACGCCTCCTTCAGCTTCTTCAACACCCTCCGGCCGGAGGACTACGTCGCCGTCATCACCTACGACCTCCGCACCCACATCCTTACCGACTTCACCAACAACAAGCAGATCGTCGGAGGCGCCCTGTCCTCTCTCATCATTCCGGGCTTCTCCGATACCAACGTCTTCGACGCTCTTTACGAGACGCTGGACCGCGTCAGCCGCATCGAAGGGCGCAAGTACATCATCCTCATCGGAACCGGGCGCGACACCTTCTCGAAGCTCACACTCGACAAGATTCTTGCCAAGGTCAAAGCGACTCCCAACGTCACCATCTTCACCATCGGAACCGGAGCCCTGGTCCGCGAGTTGGCCGATGCGCGTGGAGGCATGGGATCCATCACACGCCTGGACTATCTTCAGGCAGACAACCAGATGAAGACCTTCGCTCGAATGACGGGCGGAATGAGCTTCAATCCCATGTTTCAGGGGGCTCTTCCCGACATCTTCTCGCAGATCAACGACTCCATCCGCAACCAGTACGTTCTTACCTACCGGCCTACCAACAGCAAGAACGATGGTTCCTACCGCCGCGTCGAGGTCAAGCTGGTCGACAACGAGGGCCATCCCCTGCAGATGCAGGATGAAAAACACAAACCCCTCAAGTACTCCGTTATCGCCCGCGACGGGTACCGCGCCAAGAACGAGGTCGAATAGGCTGTCAAGACCACTGCAATCATAAATTATTCAAAACAGGGAAGATAAAAGCCATAAAACCTGCCGGTTAGTTTCATCCGCTTCGCTATACTGAAATGAGAATTATCCGCT
Organism: Edaphobacter modestus; assembly: GCF_004217555.1. Classification (GTDB taxonomy): domain Bacteria; phylum Acidobacteriota; class Terriglobia; order Terriglobales; family Acidobacteriaceae; genus Edaphobacter; species Edaphobacter modestus. The sequence continues at coordinate 952,690 of NZ_SHKW01000001.1, read as the reverse complement.
TCATACTGAGAATGAAAGACGAAAGCCCCGGCCATCTTCCGGGGCTTTCGTCTTTCCGAAAACAACCGCACTTCTAACCAACAAGAGGCAATCAACAAGCACATCATCCCGAGCAATCAGCAACAACCACATCATTCCGAGCGAACAACAACAAGTACGTAATTCCGAGCAAAGCGAGGAATCCCAGTATTTTGCATCTGCAGCCCAAAACCCAAACGAGAGGAAATTCTCCTAACCGCCACATTTCAGATATTTTAGAAATAAAGTATCTGAAATCAATATTTTAGAAGCATATACCCGTAGTAAGTCAAACCGAATCAATATTTTACGCAAAACAAGGCGGAGGGGCCCCTAGCGCGGTCGAGGCATCGTCAGGTCGAGATCCGTCCTGCATATCTGCTTGGTCAGCAGAATGATCTGCCCCACATGCTGCTGCACGTGACCCACAACCTGGTAGATCGCCTCGAGCTTCGTCACCTCGCGCCCCTGAGGAACCGTCTTCTCCACCAGCTTCTCCGGAGCAAGAGAGTCGATCACGCTCCGAGACTCGCGCACCGTCTCCTCGAAGAGCGCGATCAATTCAGCGACCGTCATGCCTCCATCGGCGCTGAACTCCTTGTCGCGCAGCCGGACATCGGCAGCGCCTCCGACGCCATGCATGATCCACTGCCGCATGTTGCCGCAGAGATGCAGGATCAGGTTGCCCACAGTGTTCTCATGCGCACCGTCTCGTTTCCAGACCTGATCGTCCGAGAGTCTGTTCAGGCAGCTTGTAAGGAAGCCAGTCATCTGTTCGAGCTTCGTACTCGAACAGCGCAGAAATAAAGCTCCGATCTCATTGTCCATGCAGGCATTGTAGATCGTGGAGGTTTGACCGATTCGCCCTCAAGCCGTACACTCAGAAGAGTCGGACGTCAGCATGAGTGAGCAGTGCAACGCACGCGAATCTCTGCGACTCCAACGAATCTGTTGCCTCCTCGTTCAATGGTAGGACAGTCGGCTCTGAACCGATCAATCGGGGTTCGAATCCCTGGGAGGCAACCACAGATCATTTATTGCTCGGTATGGAATAGCCTCAATAGGCCGTCATTCTGAGCGAAGCGAAGAATCCCAGTATTTCGTCTTTCGCAACGAGCTTTTACAAAAGCCTCATCACTGCGTCACCGTAATCTCTCGCAGGTAGTCGAATGTCCCCGATCCCTGCGGCCTTACACCTTTGACTCTCTTCGTGTGGACCACCTCGTTGTTCGGATACCAGAGCGGAATTCCCGGCAGGTCGGCAGCAAGGATCTTCTGAACCTCGACGTAGTCCGCTCGCCTCTTCTGCTGATCGATCTCACCCGCAGCCGCGGCGAGCAGGGAATCGACTCGAGGATTCGAGTAACGGCCCCGGTTCGCCCCCTTCGGAGGAAATGCGCTCGACCCATAGGTGTAGCGGAAGATGTCAGGGTCTTCATTCGATCCGATCCACCGCAACGCATACATCTGAAACGCGCCGCGAGTCACGTCCGAATAGAAGGTTCCAAACTCCGCCGAGCGGAGATCGAGCCGAATCCCGGCAGCTCGAAGCTGCTGTTGCAGCACCGCTGCCATCAACCGTGTCGTCTCATCGGTCGAGGTCTTCAACGTGATCCGCAGACGAATACCATCCGGGCCACGATGAAAGCCGGCCTCGTCCAGCAGCTTCGCGGCGCGCTCTACGTCATGCGGATACTGTGCCATCTCGCTGTCGCTCGCGGCTGCCCAGTGTCCCGCGGGAAGCATCGTGTCGGCGAGCCTTGCCTGTCCGCGCCAGATCGAGTCGACGATCGCCTGTCTATCCATCGCGAAGGCGACGGCCTGCCGAACCCGCCGGTCCCGCAGCACCGGATCGTTGACGTTGAAGTTCGTGTAGATCACGACCGAACTGGGTCCGGACTCGATCTTCAGGTTCGAAGTCTTCTCGAGCGTGTGGATCATATCGAAGGTCAGCACATTGCTCGCAAGGTCCGCCGACCCCTTCCGCAGTTCGAGCGCGCTGGTAATCGCGTCCGGGACCACCGTGAACCGAACGCCGTTGATCTTCGGAGCGCCAGCCCAGTAGTCCGGGTTGCGAGCGACGATGACCTCTTTATCCTGCACTGCGCTCACAAACCGGAACGGTCCCGAGCCAATTGGATGCAGCCCGAAGTCGCGGCCGGATCCGCGAGGAACGACGCCAAACAGGCCATCGCTCATATTGAAAAGCAGCCCTGCATCGGGATGCTTCAGCCGCAGGACGAGTGTCAGCCGGTCGCGAACCTCGACACGATCGACCGAGGCAAACGCACCGCCCTTAGCGGTAATCAGCGTGCCATCGATCATGCTGCGGATGGTCCAGGCAACGTCTTCGGACTCGAGAGGGCGCCCGTCGTGAAACCGCACACCATCGCGCAGGTGAATCACCAGCGTAAGAGGATCGGGCTGCTCCCAACTCGTGGCAAGCCACGGCTGCAGATTGTAATGCTCGTCCTTCTTCACGAGGGCATCGAAGATTACGCCGCCAACGCGCTCCGACTGTGCATCGGTACCTTGCCGCACATCGAGATTGTTCGGGCTGCTCTCGATAATCATGACCACCGTCTGCGGATCATTGGTCGACCGATGACAGCCAGCGAGCGCAGAGAGAAAGATCAGGCTGAAAAGCATCGAGCGCCATCGACGGGGCCTTGGAGCATGCAACGCGAAAAGACACCGGATCATCCGCGTGTCACCTTGCCAAGAATGACCTCTCGCCGAGCTCCGGTCGCGCTCGGCACATTTCCGGGAAGTCCGTTCCAGGTAAGCCAGGCGAATAGCGCGAACGCTGCGGCCTCCTTGGCCTGTGCGGGGATCCCGAACTCATCCGTCGCACGAACGCGAACTCCGAGCGGCTCAAGCCCGTCTCGCAGCATTCCCATAAGAGTCGCGTTTTTTGCGCCTCCTCCCGCGACGACATACTCGACCGCTCGCGCCATGGGAGCCTTCTGACCGAGGTGGGGCCAGACGAACCTGCGATAGGCATCGAGAACCGACTCCGCCGTGAGCGCTGTCGCAGTGGCGATGATATCCGCCTCGCTGGCGTGGGCCTTGCGACACAGGGCAATGAAACGCTCGACGAACGCCTCCCCGAACTCCTCACGACCACAGCTCTTGGGCGGAGGGGCAGAGAAATATGGTTCGCGCAGCAATCGTTCCACCACCTGCCTTATAACCGTACCCCGTTTCGCCATGGTTCCGTTGCGATCGAAGGGTTTAGCAAACAACTGTGTCATACATGCGTCGATAACCATGTTCGACGGGCCGGAATCGAACGCCTGCACGTCCGAAATCCGAGCCCCTGCAGGAATCGCAGTCATGTTCGCGATGCCGCCGAGATTCTGCAATACGCGGCTCGTTTTTTGCGAGCGGAACAGGACGAAATCAAGCATAGGGACCAGAGGTGCTCCCTGCCCGCCGGCGGCCAGATCTGCCGGACGAAAATCACTGACCACCGGAACCTGGAGCTTGTCGGCGATGACGGATGCCTCTCCGATCTGCCATGTGCAACGCACCTCGCCGCCCAGGTACTTCGAAGGTGCACCCTGGTGATAGATCGTCTGGCCATGACAGCCCACAAGACCAACTTTTACTCCGAACTGTTGTGCGGCGCTCTCTACGGCATTTGCGTAGACTTCGCCCAATCGCCAGTTGAGCCTCGACATCTCCGCAACCGAGATCGCTTTTGCATCCATCGCCGACAGCACCGCGCTTCGCAGAGACTTCGGATAGGAAAACCCTGCCGCTCCGAGCAACTTCAAGCGAGGTGTTTCGCCCTTCACGGTCTGAGGAGCAATTCTGCACAACGCGACATCGACTCCGTCGGCCGAGGTCCCACTCATGACCCCGGCTACTACAAGGCTCTTCGGCTTCATCCCTTCAGCTCCCTTTGCAGTTCTGCGAGCAGATTCAGCGCCTCGCGCGGTGTCAGTCCATCGACATCGACCTCTGCAATTCGATCCACGATGCGCTGAGAGAGCGGCGTGAACATCGTCATCTGCATCGCGGGAACGTGATCCGCTGCTGCCTCGCGCACCTGCTGACTTTCAGCTCGCTCATGGAGCTTCAGCACCTCGCGGGCTCGTGCGATTACGCCTGCAGGAAGCCCAGCCAGTCGCGCAACCTCGATGCCGTAGCTCTTGCTCGCCGGCCCAGCCTCGACGGCATGAAGGAATACGATGCCCCCGGTTGTCTCCTTTACTGTGACCCGCAGATTCTTGAGCCGCTCGAGCCGCTCTGCGAGCAGGGTGAGCTCGTGATAATGAGTAGCGAAAAGCGTTCTCGCGCCGATGCGATTGTGGAGATGTTCGACCGTCGCCCAGGCCAGGGAAAGGCCATCGTAGGTTGCGGTGCCACGACCCATCTCATCGAGCAGCACGAGAGAACGGTTTGTCGCCGAATTCAGAATGGCCGCAGTCTCGGTCATCTCGACCATGAAGGTTGAGCGACCGCGTGCCACGTTGTCGCTGGCTCCTATACGTGTGTAGATGCGATCTACGAGGCCGAGCCTCATACGCTCCGCAGGAACAAAGCAGCCGCATTGCGCCATGATGACCAGGAGAGCGGCCTGCCGGAGGTAGGTGCTCTTACCACCCATGTTTGGTCCCGTGATCAGCAACACCGAGGGTCCGGCGTCCGCGTCCAGGTGGACGGAGTTGGGAACGAACCTTCCTGTTCCCGACTCCTCCAGCCGGCGTTCGACGACCGGGTGACGGGCCCCGATGAATTCCAGCTGGCCTCCTGCCTCGACGACCGGCCGAGTCCAGCCACGCAATGCGGAGAGGTGTGCAAAGCAGCCGAGAAGGTCGATCTCGGCCACGCGCCGGGCGGTTTCGCGCATCCTTCCCGCAGCATCGAGAAGCTGTCTCCGCAGCTCGTTGAAAATCTTTCGCTCGATCTCGCCGGAGCGCTCCTGGGCGGTGAGAATTTTTGTCTCGTAGTCCTTCAGCTCAGGAGTGGTGAAGCGCTCCGCGTTCACCAGGGTCTGCTTGCGCTCATAGTCGCCGGGAACTGCCTTGGCATTGGCTTTCGTGACCTCGATGTAGTAGCCAAATACGTTATTGAACCGGACCTTCAACGATGTGATCCCTGTTCGCTGACGTTCACGCTCCTCAATGGCGGCCAACGCCTGACGTCCGCTTCGGCTCAACTCCCGGAGTTCGTCGAGCTCAGCATTTATCCCGGGGCGGATGACACCGCCATCGGCAAGGGAGACTGGCGGATCTTCCGCGATAGTCGTCGCGATCAACTCATAAAGGTCTTCCAGTGAATCGAAACCATCCGCCAATCTGCGCCACTTCGATGCGTCGAATTCCCGGGTTGCAGCGAGAAGGCCAGGAAGACATTGAAGGGTAGCGGCCAGAGAGGTCACCTCCCTGGGGCCAGCCGAATCGAGCGCTAAACGCCCCAGCAGGCGCTCCAGATCAAGAACGCCGGTCATCGCCTGGCGCAGGGCTTCACGCCGGCGAAGATCGCCCGAGGCCTGAGCCACAGCCTCAAGGCGCGCGTCGATCTCTGCCAGATCGCTGGAAGGTCTCAGCAGGGTGGCGCGCAAGAGACGCTTTCCCATGGGGGTGCAGCAGGCGTCCATGGTGTAGAAGAGGGTCGTCTGCTGGGTTTCTCCTGAAAACAGGGGTTCTACCAATTCGAGATTGCGGACGCTGACCCCATCCAGCTCAAGACAGGAGGATCGCTCGTAAAAGCGCAGACCGTCTACGTGCTCCAGGCCGCCCTGCTTGGTGGCCCTCATGTAATGCAGCAGTGCGCCTGCCGCGATCCCCGCAGCTTCGTGGCCTGCCAGACCCAGTCCGTCCAGCGAGGCAACACGAAAATGGCTTCGCAGAAGAGGAAGTGCATGGTCCGCAGTGAAGACCCATTCCTCGAGTGGCGTTTTGGTGCGAATGGCATCCAGTCCTGCGAATCCCTCTTCGACTGCTTCACCCGTAAGGTTGACGCCTCCGAGTAGACCTGCGCCATAAAGCAGCTCGACCGGCCTTACACGACCGAGCTCGTCTGCCGTCTGCGCCCATGCGGAGGGGCCTGAGAATTCGGTGGCTCGAAACTCGCCGGTGGAAAGGTCGAGCAGAGCGATCCCGCAGGCCATGGAGGTATTCGATCCTGCTACGACAACGCTCGCCAGATAGTTGCTTTGCTCCGCCCCGAGTGCGGGATCGAGGGCGGTTCCCGGCGTCAGGACCCGGGTTACCTCGCGACGAACGACTCCTTTGGCCTGTTTCGGGTCTTCCATCTGTTCGCAGATGGCGACCCGATACCCTTTCCGCAACAACCGTTGGAGATAGGTTTCGGCAGCATGATAGGGAACGCCGCACATGGGAACGCTTTTGGCCTTGTCGCGGGCCGTAAGGGTGAGTTGCAACTCGCGGGCGGCGACAACTGCGTCCTCGAAGAAGAGCTCATAAAAGTCTCCCATGCGAAAGAACAGCAGGGTATCCGGGTGGGCGTCTTTTGCTGTCCGATACTGCCGCATCGCGGGCGACAGTGTCGCCAGGTCTCCGCTAAGTGCGTGTGATGTTTCCTGTGTCATTGAAGAATGGCCAGAATACCGCACCTTGGCTACCGGCACCTTTCCACACACGGTATACTGGAGATTCGGCGCAACCTCGCCGTGAACGTACCCATGTCTCTCCTCTGGCTCAGAGTCGCAGTTCTTCTCTACGGCGTTGCCGCGCTCGCGGTGTTGCCGGCCGCACTCTACGAGCGTCCGCGGTGGAACAAGATTGCGATTCCAGCAGCGGTTGCCGGACTGCTCTTTCATTTTGTCTCTTTGGCCGAGATGCTGATTGCAGCCCATCATCGTCTTCCAGTCGATACGCACGAGAGTCAGGCGCTGCTGGGGTTGATTTTTGCGGCGGCGTTTTTGATCGTCTACTGGCGTTACCGGACGGTCTCCCTCGGCGTCTTCGTTCTTCCGATCAGCTTTCTTCTCGGCTTGGTCCCTGCTTTCCGTCCCGGTCAGGAATCCACGCCTTTCCCCCAGTTTCATACCGGCTGGATCTTTCTGCACATCGCACTTTTGCTCGCAGCCTATGCGGCGTTGCTGCTCTCTTTGCTCGCGTCCGTGCTCTACCTCATCCAGGAGCGCGATCTCAAATCAAAGCATGCATCTTCAAAGGCTTCGTGGCTGCCGCCGCTTGAGACGACCGATCAGATTGCCTTACGATCCCTTCTCTTTGGACTGCCCTGCATGACCGCGGGCCTGCTGATCGGTTCCCTGATCGCCCAGCAGACGATTGGTCCCTCGTATTTTCTCGATCCCAAAGTGCTGCTCTCTTTCGCGATGTGGCTCGCTTATATTGCGATGATCTATATCCGGCGGCACTCCGGCCTGCGAGGCCGGCGTGCTATCTATCTCTCAGGATTTGTCTTTCTGGTAGTTCTCGCCGTGTGGTCGGCTAACGAGTTTTCCGCAGTCCACAGGTTTACGACGCCATGAGCCGCAATCAACATCTCGTGCTGATCGGTATCAACCATACGACTGCCCCCATCGAGGTGCGCGAACGGCTTGCCATTCCCGCAGGCCGCCTCGCCGATGCGACCCGCACGCTGGTTCATCAACCCGGTATTCGCGAGGGGCTGATCCTCTCCACCTGCAACCGAGTGGAGTTGCTTACGTTGCAGGAAGAGAGCTCGTCCCCGGGGGGAAATCTGCTCGGATTTCTGCACGAATACTTCGCTGTGCCGCCTTCGTCGATAACCCCGCACCTTTACGAGTACCGGGAGGGTGAAGCCGTTCGGCATCTGTTTCGAGTGGCAAGTTCGCTTGATTCCATGGTGGTCGGAGAGCCGCAGATTCTTGGCCAGGTGAAGGAGTCCTACACCGTGGCGCGCGAGGTCGGCGCGGTTAACGGCTCACTCGACAGTCTCCTGCAACGCGCCTTCACGGTCGCAAAGAAGGTTCGTTCCGAGACGCAGATCGGTTCCAGTTCGGTGTCGATCGCTTCGGTTGCCGTTGATCTGGCCCGCAAGATCTTCGGTTCCCTTGAGGGCAAGACTGTGCTTCTGGTCGGTGCAGGGAAGATGTCAGAACTCGCTGCCCGACACCTTATTCAGCAGGGGGCAACCAACATTCTGGTCGCGAATCGTACGCTCGAACGCGCCGAGAAGATCGCTGCCCAGTTCCGCGGTCAGGTGATTCCCTTCGAGGATCTTTATGACCAGGCCGCTCGCGCCGATATCGTGATTACCTCGACGGGAGCTCCGCAAAAACTCTTCGGAAGATCGCATGGGCAGCACTTTCTGCAGAGTCGCCGCAACCGACCGATGTTTTTTATCGATATCGCAGTTCCACGGGATGTCGATCCGCGCATGAACGAGGTCGAGGGCTGCTTCGTCTACGACATAGACGACCTCCAGCAGGTCGCTGCCGCCAACCTGTCCGATCGCAGCCGGGAGGCCGCCGCGGCAGAGACAATCATCAGTAGGGAAGTCGATAAATACCAGCAACGCATGCAGTCGCGGGGGGCTGTTCCCGCCATTGTTGCCCTCCAACAAAATGCCGAAGCGATTCGAGAAGCTGAACTCGCACGTTCCGCCAAACGGCTTGCGTCGTTGACCCCTGAGCAACGGGAGACTGTCGAGTCGCTTACAAGGTCACTCACCGCAAAGCTTCTTCATCCTCAATTGACCGCTCTGCGGGCAGCAGCACAGAATCCCGAAACATCTAGAACCAACGACCCCGACTAAGCCCGTCTCGCAGAGTCTTGAATCTTGGCGATGCAATCTGGCTCCTGCCTATGCGCTGGGGGCGAGCGCGTTCATAAAAGGCGGCGGCATCGATGTCTCGGGCTTTCACGCGGTCTGTTTCCAGACGGGATGTTCTTCAACGATCGGTGGGTCTATTTCTGTCTGGCCATCAATGGGGACGCGAAGTAAGAGACCGACCCCGAGACGGTGACGGCTTTGTGGCCCGTTGCAAGCACAGCGATGTCTCTGGTGAAAGAGCGTCTATCGTCCTGACATCGGGGCGCGACCCGCAGAAATTGTGGCTACGCCGTGCACAGTTATCAACACGGAATCTCTAAAGTTGTTGCGCTTCTAAAGCGAGCTATGTCAAAGCTATCGCTGTACTTAGAGATGTATCTTTTTGTTTAGACTCGCGTCTAATTTTCAGAGGTTGAAAACATGCCAAGGTTGAAAGCATTCGTATTCATCCTGGCGACTCTGAGCGCATCTTCCTACGGGCAAAATGCGAACCCAGCCGGTCCAGGGACACTCAACTATATCGAGGGGCAGGCCGCATTGAACGGCCAGCAACTTTCCTCCCAGTCTGTAGGCAACACCACTCTCGCACAAGGGCAATCAATCTCTACTTCCAATGGGAAGGCGGAGATTCTTCTTACACCAGGCGTTTTCCTTCGAGTCGGATCAAACAGTACCGTCGAAATGATCTCGCCTGCTCTTACAAAAACAGAAGTACGGCTTGTGCAGGGCCGTGCCGACATTGAGATCGATCAACTCTATAAACAGAATCTTTTCCTCGTGGATGTGCCGAACGGTCAGGCCCACCTTGTGAAGCAAGGGCTTTATGGCTTCGATGCCGGCAATTCGTCCGTCCGTGTCTTCGACGGTGAAGCGGATGTCTATCCCGGCTCCAATCTGAACACCAACATCGAGCCAATCAAGGTTAAAGGCGGGCGCCAGATCGCTCTCAACGACGGTACTGCAAAGCCGCAACATTTTGATAAGGACCATGCGGCGGACGATTTGTACAACTGGAGCAGCCTTCGCTCTCAGTATCTGGGACAGGCGAACCTCGGTCTCGCCCAGGCATACGCAGGTAATACCGGGTTTTACCCGGGATGGTACTGGGCCGGAGCACCATTTGGTTACACGTGGCTTCCCGGTGACGGGCTGTTCTGGAATCCATTCGGATATGGGTTCTATTCGCCTTACTACATCGGGGGTGGAGGTTTCATTTATGGCCGCTATGGTCGTGGCTTCTATCCAGGAGGTTATGGCGGATTCCGTGGGTCTTATGGAGGAGCCTACATGCGCGGAGGCGCAGCTTCGGGCGGATTCCGCGGAGGTATGGGCGGCGGAGGCGGTCGCCGATAAACGACGTGGCCCTATCGGCATGAAACATAAGGAGGCGAGCGCAGACTGCTCGCCTCTTTTTCATACGCTACATTCCCTCTTGAAATCCCGTATTCTGAATAGGTCATGTTCACCCCCATCCGCATCGGCTCCCGCGGTTCCCAACTCGCGCTCTGGCAGGCCAATCATGTTCTCGAGGCTCTGCGCGCCACCGGCCATTCCGCCGAGATTGAAGTGATTCGCACGACAGGCGACCGGATGCAAAGCTCCGACTTCGTGCCTCCTCCGGAGATTGACGGCAAGGGAATCTTTATCAAAGAGATCGAAGAGGCGCTTGCAGAGGGACGCATCGATCTTGCGGTGCACTCTCTCAAGGATCTGCCGACGCGACTATCCCCGCGCTTCACCCTTACTGCTATTCCGAAACGTGCCGATGCTCGCGATGTCTGGGTCTGTGAACCCTATTGGGCTCTGCACACTCTCCCACTTGGCGGCAGCATTGGAACAACAAGTCCTCGTCGCAAGGCCCAGTTGTTGTCACTTCGTCCCGATGTTGCGTTTGTCGATGTTCGAGGCAATATCGACACACGCCTCAGGAAGCTTGCCGCAGGTGAGTGCGACGCCCTGGTCTTGGCCGCTGCCGGACTGGATCGACTTGGCCGCACGGAATGGGTTCACCAGCGATTCTCGCCGGAGGAGCTGTGTCCTGCTCCAGGTCAGGGTGCGCTTGCGATTGAGACCCGTAGCGGTTCGCACCCCATCGATGAGGCCCGGGATCTTTTCGTCGCTCAGGCGATCGCCGGGCTCGATCACAGTGAAACTCGTTTTTGCGTAGAAGTCGAGCGGATCGTGCTGGACGCGCTCGGCGGAGGATGCTCCCTTCCTGTCGGGGTTCATTGTTTGCCTGCATTTGAAGGCTGGCGGGTCTTCGCCCAGGTGATTGCGCCGGACGGGGAGTCCATGGTGGCAATTGATACCGAGGCACCTGCTTCCATCGAGAGTGAATCTCTCGGCCAAAGAATCGCGGACGATCTGAAATCGCGAGGAGCCCTGGAGCTTCTCACTCCGTCTGTTATCTAGCGGTACGCTACATCTGGCGGATCAATCCATCGGGTGTTGATGTTTTGCGTGCCGAATCCCTATAAACTGCTTAATTGTCATTGTCGAAGTTGCGAGGTGGAATTGAACGAAGGTCGTTGGGTATTGTTGATTGCGAGTGAAGTGGGTGGAACGGACTCGGTTTCTGATCGCGCGATGGAGCGTCTGGTCGGTGCGATCCGTGTAGAGGGATATGAGGTCATCCGGACCTCCACGCCCGAGGATGGCCTGTCGCTCGTAACCTCCGATCCTTCGTATTCGGCAATTCTTCTGGATTGGGATCTTGAAGGGGAAAGTCAGTTTGATGAGCGCGCGGCGCTCAAAATCTTGCGGGGTGTTCGGCATCGCAACAAGAAGATTCCGATCTTCCTTATTGCCGATCGCACTCTGGTCAGTGAACTTCCTTTGGAGGTCGTCAAACAGGTCCATGAGTATATTCACCTCTTTGGCGATACCCCGGCTTTTATCGCCAATCGTGTCGACTTTGCCGTCGAACGTTATCATGAGCAGCTATTGCCGCCGTATTTCCGGGAGCTGAAGAAGTACACCGATCAGGGTGCGTACTCCTGGGACGCACCTGGTCATATGGGCGGGGTCGCTTACTTAAAACATCCTGTAGGCATGGAGTTTCAGCGTTTTTTCGGCGAGAATCTCCTTCGCTCGGATCTCGGTATCTCCACCGCGCAGCTCGGCTCATGGCTGGACCATATTGGTCCTCCTGGCGAGTCTGAGCGCAATGCGGCGCGCATCTTCGGAGCTGACTGGACCTTCTATGTACTCGGTGGCTCGTCCACGTCGAACCAGATTATCGGCCATGGCGTGATCGCACAGGACGACATCGTTCTTGCGGATGCAAACTGTCACAAATCGATCTGCCATTCCCTAACCGTTACGGGTGCCCGTCCGGTCTATATGAAGCCCACCCGCAACGGCTACGGCATGATTGGTCTGGTTCCACTGAAGCGATTCAACCCGGAGTTTATCCGCGGGCTTATCGATCGTAGTCCCTTGACCAAGGGAGTTGAGAACCAAAATCCCACCTACGCGGTTGTCACTAACTCCACATACGATGGTCTTTGCTACGACGTGAATCGCGTTGTAGAAGAGCTCTCGAAGTCTGTCCCCCGCGTCCACTTCGATGAGGCATGGTATGCCTATGCGAAGTTCCACAAAATTTATCGCGGCAGGTTCGCCATGGATGTTCCGGATGACATGACGGATCGTCCTACGATTTTCTCGGTGCAGTCGACGCATAAGATGCTCGCGGCGTTTTCCATGGGCTCGATGGTTCACATCAAGCTCAGCCCGCGTGCCCCACTGGAATTCGATCAGTTCAATGAATCGTTCATGATGCATGGTACGACCTCCCCGTTCTATCCATTGATAGCGTCACTCGATGTAGCGGCGGCGATGATGGATGAGCCGGCCGGACCGACGCTGATGTACGAGACGATTCAGGATGCCATCAGCTTCCGGAAAGCGATGAGCTCGGTCGCGCATCGTCTGCGGGCTGCCGACAGTGGCGACGGATGGTTTTTCCGTTTGTTCCAGCCGGATCAGGTCTCCGATCCTTCGAACGGAGAGAAGTACGTCTTTGAGGAAACTCCGGACGAACTTCTCGGCTCAACGCCGGCCTGCTGGACGTTGAAGCCCGGCGAGGATTGGCATGGCTTTAATGACGAGGACATCGCAGATGGCTACTGCATGCTCGACCCAACGAAGGTCACCATACTTATGCCGGGAGTCAATGCTCAGGGTCAGGTAAGCGAGTGGGGGATTCCGGCGGCTATTCTCACGGAGTTCCTTGACTCTCGCCGCGTCGAGATCGCTCGTACTGGCGACTATACCGTGCTGGTGCTCTTCTCCGTAGGAACGTCGAAGGGTAAATGGGGTTCGCTGCTTGAAAATCTTTTCGAGTTCAAGCGTCTTTACGATAGCGAAGCTCCGCTGGAAGAGGCTCTTCCCGAGTTGGTCGCAAAATACCCTCATCGCTATCGCAACGTTACTCTCAAAGAGTTGTCCGACGAGATGCACGCGGCAATGATCGAGCTTAATCTGCCCACGCTCGTCGGTGAGGCCTGTGATGAAGACTTCGACCCCGTTCTCACGCCCGCGCAGACATATCAGAAGCTCCTTCGGAATGAGACGGAAAAGATCCGTTTCACACAGATGCACGGGCGGATCGGAGCCGTGATGCTCGTCCCTTACCCCCCTGGAATTCCCATGTGCATGCCAGGAGAACGTCTCGGCGGGCAGGACAGCCCGGTTATCCGCCTGATCCTCGCCACAGAGGCATTCGGCAAGCGGTTTCCCGGCTTCGAGCGCGAGGTTCATGGCATCGAGGTCGACGAGCAGGGCAATTACTGGATGCGCGCTGTTGTGGAGATCCCCGGGCAAAAACACCTGGGGAATGGAACTGGCAACGGCAAAGTTCATCCACCCAGCGCGGCACCTCCGCTTAAGAAAAGCCGCCGGTCGCACCAGCCTAGACATAATCCTGAATAAATTTGGACGATTTGAATCAGAGGCTTCCAACGCGGCAGCTCGTTTCGACATCTTAGAATGAGCTCGATGAAATCTAGGCCCAGCCGTTTACTCATCCCATCTCTGCTTATCTTCGCCGCCGTCGTGGTTGCCTTCAACGCGTGGTTCGGCTTCCGCGCGATTCAATCGCTCCACGATAGCGAGTATCGCGTTTCCCATACCTGGCAGGTGATCAATCAGGTCGAGAGCATTATGAGCTCTGTCAAGGATGCAGAAACCGGCAATCGCGGTTATTTGATTACGGGAGACGAAAGTTACCTGGAGCCTTACACGATAGCGCGTCGCGAGCTTCCTTCCAAGCTCGATCACTTTGCCTCTCTTACCTCCGACCGCCCGCACCAGGCCGTTCAACTCTTGGAGATGAGAGCAGTTCTTGAGCAAAGACTTAGCTTGCTGCAACAGGGAATCGAGCTTCGGAGGAGTAGTGACCACGACACCATTCGGTCGCTCGTGTTAAGCGGAACCGGCAAGACGGAGATGGATCATCTTCGCCGCATTGCTGACAGAATGGAGTCTGAAGAACGCCACCTGTTGGAAATCCGTACGGTGATCGTCGACCAGGATAATCGTCGAGCACACTACATCGTTGCTCTGGCAAGTGCTCTCGACTTCTTCTTTATCGCATTTCTGTTTCGATACTTTGCCACGGAACGCGCCATGCGGTACGCCGCCGAAGTGGATGCGGAGCGCCTTGCGGTGGCTCGCAACGAGGCCGAGCGACGTGCCGATGAGGTTCGCTCGTTGAACGCATCTCTCGAACAGAGAGTCAAGGAACGAACGCGGGAGCTTGAAACGATCAATCATGAGCTTCAGGCCTTCAGCTACTCCGTGTCTCACGATCTACGCGCGCCTCTTCGCACCATCGACGGCTTCTCCCTTGCGCTCGAAGAGGACTACCAGGAGGCCGTTGACGAGACTGGACGGGACTATATTCGCCGTGTTCGCAATGGAGTGCAGCGCATGGGGCAACTCATCGACGCTCTGCTTCAACTCTCCCGTATCACTCGTACCGAAATAGGCCGCGAACAATTTGATATGAGCCAAGTCGCCGAGTCCGTTGCAGCGGTTCTACTTGAGGAGAACCCGGAACGGAACATCGTTTTTCGTATCGAACCAGGTTTAAGGGCCGACGGAGATTCCCGCCTCGTGCGAGTTGCCCTTGAAAATCTTTTTGGGAACTCAGTTAAGTTCAGCTCCAAACGCCCAGATAGCCGAGTTGACTTTGGATGGGACAAGGAAAAGGCCGCATGGTTTGTTAGAGACAATGGAGCTGGTTTCGACATGTTTTACGCCGACAGGCTCTTCAACGCTTTCAATCGCCTCCACGGTGACAAAGATTTCCGAGGATCGGGAATAGGTCTGGCGACCGTTGCACGCATCGTCCACCGCCACCACGGCACGATCTGGGCAGACAGTATTGTCGATCATGGCGCCACCTTCTGGTTTACGTTAGGATAACGAAATGACGGATGCAACGAAGTTGATTCTTCTGGTCGAAGACGATCCCGACCATGAGCTTCTTACCATTCGAGCTCTGAAGAAGTCGAATATTGCAAATGATGTTCGTGTGGCGCACGACGGCGAAGAGGCGATTAATCTGCTCTTTGGCGAAAACGCGATTACACCCCAGGTGATCCTGCTCGACCTGAAGCTGCCAAAGATCGATGGGCTTGAAGTACTCCGCCGAATACGTTCCGGGGAGACGACGCGGCTTCTTCCTGTGGTCGTTCTTACCTCGTCCGACGAGGAACGCGATGTCGTGCGTTCCTATCAACTTGGTGTCAACAGTTACATTCGCAAGCCGGTCAGCTTCAATGATTTTGCAGAGGCAACCCGGCAGCTTGGCATGTACTGGCTGGTACTTAACGAATGTCCGCCGCAAACTTAGAATCGAATCGACTTCGGGTTCTGCTCGTCGAAGATAATCCGGACGATGCATTTCTTCTGGAGCGTCACCTCCGCCGTAATGGCTTTATGCCTCAGATGGTTCGGGTCGAGACCGCATCGGATATGCTGCGCCGGTTGGAGGAGGACGCGCTCCCTGACGTCATCCTGGCCGACTATAACCTCCCAAGCTTCAGCGGCCCTGCCGCTCTCAAGCTGCTCCACTCCACTGGACTCGATATTCCGTTCATCATGTTTTCCGGAGCTGTCTCCGAAGAGACAGCAGTCGATGCCATGCGCTCCGGAGCACACGACTACGTCTCCAAGCAAAATCTCGCAAGGCTCGTTCCTGCGATCCAGCGTGAACGGAACGAGGCGGTAACTCGAAGAAACCGTCTTGCCGCAGAGCGCGCACTCAAGGCCAGTGAGGCCCGATTCCGCTCTCTCGTCGAAGCGCTTCCTCTTGGGCTTCTGATCAGTGATCCTTTCGGAAAGATTCACTATGCGAATCGTGCAGTTGAACGACTCCTTGGCTATAGCGGTAGCGATCTCCTCACCGGCGCCTTTACCCTTACAAACATCTCTCCTGTCCTGGCTGAACACCTGGAGAGCCTTATAACGAGCTCTGTCGATTCCGAGCCATTCGAGATATCTTGTTCCCGTCTCGATGGCCAGTCGGTCGACGCGCTCATAGGAATGTCCTTTCTTGACTCCGAATCGGTCAATGGAGATCGCCAGGTAGCAATCTTTGTCGCCGACCTGTCGCTCCAGAAGAAGAGCGAGGAGGTCATTCGTCGCACCGAAAAGCTCGCTGTGGCTGGAAGGCTTGCCGCTTCCATCTCTCATGAAATCAATAATCCGCTGGAGGCTGTGACCAACTGTCTGTATCTTGTTGCGCAAACCAACCTTCCCGAGGATGCTCGCCAATATCTTGACCTTGCGCAGAAGGAACTGAACCGCGTCAGCCAGATCACCGTCCAGACCCTGCGCTTCTATCGTGCTTCCACCAAGCCGACTGATGTGGATCTCCACGAACTCATTGAAACCGTGCTCGCACTTCTCGAGCCTCGTTTCCGGCAGCTGGACATTCAGATTGTTCGTGATCTGCGCGCTGAACCCACACTCTTAGCCCATGACGGGGAACTCCGCCAGGTCCTTGCCAATCTCATTGGCAATGCGATTGATGCGGTCGGGCAGGGAGGTCGAATTACGATTCGCAGCCGTCCCACTCGCGACTGGAAACACGATCGTCGCGGGGTCAGTCTTTCAATCGCCGATAATGGCATAGGCATGGAGCCGAGCGTCCGTGATCACATCTTCGAGGCTTTTTTCTCGACGAAGGGGATAACCGGAACCGGGCTTGGCCTATGGATCTCGCGCGAGATCATTACCAAGCACCAGGGGAGCATTCATGTTCGTTCGCGTCAGGCGACGCTTGGGGCTCGCGGTGGCACGATCTTTCGTATTTTGCTGCCGACGCATGATGGACCAGCCGCTCTCAATCATCTCGTTCTCCATAGAGAACAGCCCTATCTGGCAGATCGTGACGACTCTACCATCGCACAGGTGTCCTGAAGACTCGCACATACAATAGGAGTGTGGACGAGATCTCAGCTCTCACTAGGCGTCGCATACTCATCACACGCACACCAGGTCGTGCGTCGGAATTGGCGACCTTGCTCCAGAACGACGGTGCGGTAATCTTATCCATTCCTACGATTGAGATTGTTCCTCCCGAGTCCTTTATGGCTCTGGATGAGGCCCTGGCTCACCTCGATGACTTCGACTGGGTGGTCTTCACCAGTGTGCACGCCGTGGAGGTCTTCGGTGAACGCCGCAAGTCGGAGAGCGTACCTAAGAAGATCGCCGTGATAGGACCAGCTACCGCCCGGGCCGTTGAGAAGATTGGGATGAGAGTTTCGCTTCTCCCCCCGCGCTATATAGCCGAGTCACTCGCTGAATCGCTCGCGCCACACGCTAAAGGGGCAAGCGTCCTCTTGATCCGCGCTGCAGAAGCCCGAGACGTACTTCCCGCAACGCTGCTTCGCGCAGGAACACGGCTCACAGTCGTTGACGCATACCGCAACCGTATTCCTGAAGAATCGATTCCTCGACTTCGGGAGCTGTTCGGCTCGCCGGTGGACTATCCTGATGTCATCACCTTCACCAGCGCATCTACTGCCCGCAATCTCAAAACTCTTCTCGATGCGGCGAGAATCGCTTTGCCCATAGGTATTGGGCTCGCTTCCATCGGCCCTATCACGTCCCAGGCTATACGTGATTTGGGGCTGGAGCCGACCGTTGAAGCGGATGAGTCGACTATTCCTGCTCTCGCTCAAGCAATTGTTCGCTATTTTGGAAGAAGATCAACATGACGCAGACAGCTCAGATCTGGGATTTCCTGCCGAAGCGAACGGCTTAACAGGGTTGTCAAAGAGTGTGCGAGCTCCACGTTTTATCTGAAGAGTTGCAGAGTTTCTCGAGAGTACAGTCCACGCATCGCGGCTTTCTCGCCAGGCAGACCTGTCTTCCATGGTGGATCAATTCATGTGAGAAGTTGATCCAGCGGTCGGGTGGAAGGATCTTCACCAGGTCACGTTCGATCTTCTCAGGCGATGTGTGATCCGTCAGCTCAAGGCGGCGCGATAGACGCATCACATGGGTATCGACGACCACGCCTGATGCGATCCCATACCAGGACCCCAGAACGACGTTTGCCGTCTTGCGGGCTACGCCAGGCAAGCGAAGAATCTCTTCCATCGCTTGGGGGACCTTACCTCCGAACTCTTCAGCGACTATGCGAGCAGCCCCTTGAATCGATTTCGCCTTATTGCGAAAAAAACCTGTGGAGCGGATCAGCTCTTCGATCTCCGGAAGGGAAGCAGCTGCCATGGTCTTTGGTGTAGGAAAGGCTTTGAAAAGAGCCGGGGTTACGAGGTTCACCCGGACGTCTGTGCATTGCGCCGAGAGGATCGTCGCAACCGTAAGTTCCCATGCATTGCGATGATTCAATGCACAGACAACGCCAGGATAGGTCTTCGCAAGTATGTCCAGAATGGCTGCAACCCGCTTTGGATTCAAAGGGTTCCAGACAGGCTTCTTCCTGGCACGATTGATAGCTGCTGCTTTCGCTTGCGGCATTCTTATCCGATGTGATCCAACATCTCTGCTGGGGACACGCGAACACAGCTGAAGATGGGCGTGTCCTGCAGGGTATACATGCTGATCTCGGTCTCACGAAGCTGTTGCACCAGATCCAGGAAATCCTCAGGGAAGTTCGTCTCGAATGCGACTACGAATTCCTGGTCGTCGATTCCGAAGGAGTAGGTTGTATTCAGCTTCACCCGTGGATAGCTCAGCCCTATACGAATGTGTTCGTCCATCAACCGTTTCCGTTCATCGGCGGGAAGCAGATACCAGGAACGTGTCTTCCAGAAGGGATAGATGAAGATGTACTTCTGCCCCCCAGCGCGGATCGCACCGCGCCCTTCGCCTTCGCTTTCGTCAGGTCGATCGATCTGATATTGCGATCTCTTCGTATTGCGAGGAAGTTATGTGGAGTTGTCAGGTATCCATCTAGGGGAGAGGCCATCAACTCACTGCGCATCCGGTTCAGTTCATCCACAGCATATCCGATCGACCAGACGCAATGTCCACATCCCCGCGCGTGCCGACCGTTGAATAGGTCATCGACAAAAACTCGCCGGGCTTGTTCCATTTCTCCAGAACGTCCATGAAAGCTGCTTTGTGCGCAATCTTCTCTTCGGCCGGAAGTCTGCGCCACTCAGGCATGATTTTGAAGAAGCTGAAGCAGACGATCTGTCTTTTTACCGGGGGCTTGGAGGGATCATGTGGTTGAGCTCCGTAGCTGGTTGCCGGGCGCGATCTTGCAGGTACATCCCCTGTAGCAACCGGAGCGACAACAGTGTCTGACATGAGCAAATTCTCCTAATACCGTGTTTCGTTGATCGCCTGCTGCGATGAATTGTGGCTCGCAGTCAACTCATCGCGTCGTAAACCTATGCAGTCATGATAGAGCACTCTGGCAGGCAAGTCATTTTGACACCGCTTCGATCTCGGCCGGAACCCCAACCGCAGAATCGATTGGCCGAGGGAACAATTTGTCCCTCAAGGCCAAGGCCGGGAACTCTACGATCTTCGTAAAGAAGATTCCGACAATTACACCCAAAATAGACGGAGCCACCGCGATCCAGACCGCGGCAAACCAATGAGGCAGGTGCGTCGATACCTTCACCGCCGGCTCAACGACAGATACATGCCACAGATAGATTCCATAGGAATAGAGTCCTATCCATGCCACAAATCGGTAGAGGGCAGGCCGCTTTTTTCCTTCGCGGCGCCTGTAGAACAACATTAGAACGGCAATCCCCATTGCGTTTGCGCAGTCGAAGGTAAGAGAAGTAGCAATGGGCGAGTGAAGATTCAGGCGGAAATAAATAATCGCGGCCACAATAATGGATAACCACAACCATCGCGGTCGTTGCAGGCGGCGAAAGGTCTCAGGCGCATAGTGGTAGAGAGTTGCGAGCAGCACGCCTTCGAGAATTCCATCAATTCGTGTATGCGTTTCGGAAAACACGTTATGGCCATGTGCCGCAAGTATCGCTCGCAGCACAATGACGCTGAGGGTCATCCCTATCAGGAAGAAGAAAAACATCTTCATCCTTACCTTGAGAATCGCTGCGACTGCCAGCAGCAGAACCAAGATTATGTAGGCGTGCTCTTCGACAGCCAGACTCCATGTATGTGCAACGCCGCCCACATAATTTTGAACGTTCAGCAGATTGCCCCATAGCTGTTGCAGAGACCGATGTCCCGTCAGCAGCATCAGCACAATGAACAGATAGTATTGGGGCCATATCTTGAAGCCGCGCCGAATCAGGAAGACCTTGCTGTTGATGCGTCCCTTAAGCTTCCACTCCTTGATAAGGAGGCCGCCCACGAGAAAGCCGCTCAGGACGAAGAAGATATCGACACCTGCCCAGCCAAAGTGCTGAAACCCCAATAACCTGAACGGATAAAAAAGGATGCCTTTGGGCGAGTGGAAGTCAAGCACCATGAGGATGGCGATACCGCGCACAAAATCGAGTTCGATCTCGCGTTTCAATAGTTCAGGCCCGTTCGTTCAGTCAGCTTTCGTAAATAATAGTCTGTGACAGGATGACGTTTCTCTTCATATTAGCGTACAGACCTGCGCATCGACCCGCTATACTGCGACTGCATGTCTGAGAAGATCCTCACCATTCTTGCAGGATTCATTATTTCCGTCATTTCCGCCGGAGGTTACGCCGGCATTGCATTGCTCATGGGCATTGAATCCGCCTGTATTCCATTGCCGTCCGAGATCATCATGCCGTTTGCCGGATATCTTGTGCATACCGGACAACTCAAGCTCTTCTGGGTTGCTACAGCTGGCGCGATCGGTTGTAACCTCGGCTCGATTCCGGCCTATTGGCTAGGCGCAATCGGTGGCAGGCCTGCTATCGAGCGTTTCGGACGGTACGTCCTACTCGGTCGTCATGACCTCGACCGTACCGAGCATTTTTTCCAACGGTTCGGGGGGATCACGGTCCTGATTGCGCGCCTCCTTCCCGTCGTTCGCACTTTTATCGCCCTGCCTGCTGGCATTGCACGTATGCCGCAACTTCGATTCCACGCCTATACATTCATCGGTTCCTGGCCCTGGTGCTATGTGCTGGCTTATGTTGGCATGAAGCTTGGCGATCGCTGGGATTCGGATCCTCGGTTCAAGGAGATCTTTCATCGATTCCACTTTGCGGTAGAAGCGGTTCTGCTCCTCGGCATTGTCTGGTTTGTCTGGACTCATTGGCGAAATCGCATACGCAGCGAGGCCGCTTGAAGGTTCCTGTAAGGCCTGATTTTTGCGCTAGACGCCGAAAGCTCAGTTACCGCTAAAGGCCTATAAACACTGGCTTTTATTTGCAGCATCGTCTCCGGTGAGCGATACTAACCCTTCCGCGCGCGCACGGAAAATCGCAACAAAAGAAGGGTACTGTCACGCAATGTCTACACCCAACGCCGCAGTCACCGAAGCGGCAGCCAGCATTACGCCAGCTCAAGGAAAATTAGGTGTCATGATCCCCGGGATGGGAGCCGTTGCGACGACTCTGATTGCCGGCGTCGAGGCCATCCGACGCGGTCTCGCTCTCCCCATTGGATCCACTTCTCAGATGGGAACGATCCGTCTCGGTAAGCGAACTGAAGCCCGTAGCCCGCTGATTAAAGATTTCGTTCCGCTCGCTTCACTCGATGATCTCGTCTTTACCGGATGGGATATCTTTGGCGGCAACCTCTATGACGCCGCAAAGACCGCCCAGGTGCTCGACAACGATCAGTTGCAACAGATTCGACCTTTTCTTGAATCCATCGAACCTCTGCCTGCGGCGTTCAATCAGCACTATGTGAAGCGGCTCGAAGGCAAGACGGTCAAGACCGGAAAGAATAAATGCGATCTCGCCAACCAGATTCGCAACGACATTGCCGAGTTCAAGACCAGGACCGATCGCCAGGTGATGATCTGGTGCGGTTCCACCGAAATCTATATGGAGCAGGCCCCGGTACACCAGACTCTCGCGGCCTTCGAAAAAGGCCTCGTTGAAGATGATCCCGCGATCACTCCCTCGATGCTCTACGCATGGGCTGCGCTCAAGGAGGGAATCCCCTTCGCCAACGGTGCTCCAAATCTGACGGTCGATATCCCGGCTCTGCAGGAGCTGTCGAAGAAGATGAACGCACCGATTTGTGGCAAGGACTTCAAGACCGGTCAGACGTTCATCAAGACCGTGCTTGCGCCCGCATTCAAGGTCCGCAACCTTGGCGTCGCCGGATGGTACTCGACGAACATCCTTGGCAATCGCGATGGAGAAGTACTGGATGATCCCGAATCATTCAAGACCAAAGAGGTTTCAAAACTCGGCGTCCTCGAACACATCTTTCAGCCTGAGCTTCATCCCGAACTTTACAAGGACCTCTATCACAAGGTTCGCATCAACTACTACCCACCGCGTGGTGATAACAAGGAAGGTTGGGACAATATCGATATCTTCGGCTGGCTCGGTTATCCGATGCAGCTCAAAGTCGATTTTCTTTGCCGGGACTCGATCCTCGCGGCGCCGCTGGCGCTTGATCTCATCCTCTTCATGGACCTTGCAGCGCGCACACCTTCGCTTCGGGGGCTCGGCATCCAGGAGTGGCTCAGCTTTTATTTCAAGGATCCGGACTCTGCGCCTGGAGTGTATCCAGAGCACGATCTCTTTATCCAGAATATGAAGCTCAAGAACACTCTCCGCCACATTATGGGCGAAAGCCTGATCACTCACCTCGGCCTTGACTACTACGGCGAGTAGTCATTTCGGTTTCCGGGCTGCAAGAGTGGATCTTTGCAGCCCGGCCATTCAGTCTATTTGCGCCGGAACATGGGAAGTATCGCCGCTTTCTGTGCTTCGAGAGCCGGTCTTCTCATGCTCAGCGGTTACTTGCTGAATGACCTGACGGGCTATACCAAGCCCTCCGCTCTTGGAGATCGCGGTCGCTACAGCTTCGATTCCAAAGCTCCTGATGGTGTCTGATCCACTGTCGGAGCTTTCCTCTCCGCCCCAACTATCTTCCTTCGGACCAAGCGGCTTCAACATCTCCTGCAACATCATGCCTTCGAACTGCTGAGCAGCGTCGGCTAACTTCGCGCGCGTACGCGGATCCTGTTCGGAGCTTCGCGTCGTAACCTCTGAGATGTTCATCATAAGACCTCAATCTCTGCTTCCAAGGCTCCGGCGGATTTCATCGCCTGAAGGATGGAGATCACGTCACGGGCGGATGCGCCGATGGTCTGAAGGCTGCGAACCAGATCGTCCACGGTAGCACCTTGCTTCAACTCGATGCGGTTTACCGGTTTATCCAGTGCGTCGACACTTGTCTGGCGAACAACCTTTGTATCTCCACCGCCAAAGGCGTTCGGTTGCGAGACCTGAAACTCACTTACGACATTCACAGCTAATCCACCGTGCAGAATGGATACCGGTTGTAGAACAACAGTTCCTCCAATCACAACAGTTCCAGTACGCTCATTCACGATCACCTTCGCTCTGGGATAAATTGGGACATCGATCGATTCGACCTCTGCAAGAAATGCAGGTATCTCCTCCCCAGGCTTGGCTGTCAGAAGAATCCTGCGACTATCGACAGTGTGAGCAGCTACCCTGTCCAAGGTGTGATTGATAGCGCTTGCTACCGATTCTGCGCTTCGAAAATCGGCGTCATTCAGAAGTAGAGAAAACTCGCTTTTCCCATCAAGATCGAGCGGAACCGCTCGCTCAACGATCGCACCAGATGGAACCCTTGCTGTATTCGGATGATTTACCTGTTTCACATTGCCGTTTACGCTGACGGAATATCCGCCTACGGCGAGAGGACCTTGTGCCTGCGCGTAAATCTTGCCATCCGCTCCATAGAGCGGCGTCATAAGCAGAAGACCGCCTTCGAGGCTGCGTGCGTCGCCGGCGGAAGAGACCGTGATATCCAGCTTTGTCCCCGAACGAGCAAATGGGGGAAGCGTAGCAGAAACAAATACGGCAGCAAGATTCTGTACTCGAATCGCTCCGGCAGGAACACTCACGCCCATGCGCAATAGTGTGGATGCCAGTGTCTGCGTCGGAAAGGTTGTCTGCTGACTATCTCCAGTACCCTGTAGGCCCACGACGATTCCGTATCCAACCAACTGGTTGTCACGTATGCCTTCAATTGTCGCGATATCCTTGATGCGCGCCAGCTTCTGGCTGGCTCCCGCCTCAATAGCGACAAGATGCAACGGGAATAGGAAGATCACACACCAGGCATATATCCCACATCGACGGATCCGCACTGCTTTCTTCCAAAAGGTCCCTGAAGCCATCATCTTGATCCTGCTCCTGAATCTAAAAGATCAGTGCCCACTGCAGCAGCCTGACCAGTGCGTTAGGTCGATGTGTGTAGTCGTTGATGATTCCCTTGCCGCGAACCTGGAGTTCGAGGCTGGAGATCGCCGTAGAGAGGATCCTGTTCTGTTGCGAGATGTCCTCCGGGCGAACGATGCCATGAAGCACGATCGTCTGGGTCTGCTGGCTGAACTCAACCTGTCGTGCGGCTTCGATGACAAGCATCCCATTCGGAAGCACTTCGATGACCTGACCGCCAAGAATCGTACTCAGGCTGGAGTTCGTTGCACTCGTGCCCTGTGCGTTCAGTCCTGCAGAGGAGGTTTGGTCCACGAGATTCTGCAGTGCGTTGCCGGCATGCAGCATCCCGAAGAGAGCCGATACCTGTGAGCTGGCATTCGAGGCCCGTGAATTCTTTACCGTCCCGTCCGTTGATGCTGCCAGACTCTCAGAGACCACAACGGAGATCAGGTCATGCGGCCGCATTGCCCGGACATCTGTCATCATTCGGGTCAATCTTCCACTATCGACCCAGATCGAACCTGGCGCTGCCTGCGAGATCGAGTTCTCCGCCCGTACGCGCTGCAGATACGAGTCGAGCGACGTCTCTGCAACATTGGTATTAGGACGTATCAGTTTCTTAATGTCCTGCGCATGTCCGTTCAATGTAGGTGCCCAGAGAAACGTGAACTCCAGAAGGATAGACAATACGCGAAGAGAGAGGCGCTGGTAGCTCGCGCTCCGTTGTTTTTCTTCCGACAAGAAAGGCCATCTTCTCATGGGTGAATCTCCACTCGACCTGCCCCACGCACAATTCCTGAGAACATCCGCTCGCGTTCAGCCTCGAAACCTGAGGTGACCACTCGTACATGCACGATGCTTCCGGCAGATCCGGCCTCCATGGCCCGACCAGATACCTCAATTCGAAGATTATTTTCCTGGCCCACCAGTTGGACAAGATCGCCGGCATGAACAACCGGAAAGGGTGTCGGCAACGGCGGGGACACGGGGCTAGCGCTGAGAGAAGCGAATGCATTCTGCGACTTCGCCTCAGACAGCAACATGGCGATAGATGGGCGGTCTGGATGATTGCAGCTGGCAATGACTGCCCAGCGGCGGTTCAGCAAAGGGTCCCAGCGCACGCTAGCGATCCTGTAACCGTCCGCATGCGCCAGCATCGTTGAGGTCGCACCGGATTCGATAGCCTGGACGACCAGGGCCGGACTTCGCAGGCAGACCGGCTCCATTGCAAAGCCAGGCAAGCTTCCCGCCACGGCAAGGGCAATGAGCGGATAGATTTTAGATTTAGATATGGACAGTAGCGTCATGGTAATTCCTAACGAACCAGGCCATTGATCTGCGAGTACATGTCATCGGCTACATGCACGACCTTTGAGTTGCTCTCATAGGCGCGCTGGGCAAGAATCATCTGCACGAACTCGGCGACGACATCCACATTGGAGCCTTCCAGATACCCCTGCTGCAGTGTTCCCATTCCGGTGTTTCCCCCCGGTGTGTCAGTGATGGGAACTCCGGAGGCGTCAGACTGAAGAAAGAGATTGCCACCGATAGATTGAAGCCCCCCGGGGTTCGCGAAGTTTGCCAGCTGTATGGTTCCAAGCTGCGCTGGAGTCGCCTGTCCGGGTATCGTTGCGGATACGACGCCATACTGCGAGATCATGACGTCTTTGGCGTTCGAGGGGATCGTGATGGAAGGCAGCACAGGATCTCCGTCGGTGGTGACCAGAACACCCTGATTGGTCGGGTGGAAGTTTCCAGCACGCGTGTAGGCGATCGTGCCATCTGGTCGCGAGATCTGGAAGAATCCACTTCCCTGAATGGCGAGATCGTAGGTATTCGAGGTCTGGTTATAGTCTCCCTGGGTCATAATCACCTCGGTCGCAGCCGAACGGGTTCCGAGACCGATCTGGAGACCTGCTGACGTTGTCTGCTGGGTCTGGGGAGACCCTGGGGTAATCATGTTCTGGTAGATCATGTCTTCAAACTGGAGGCGACGGCGGCGAAATCCGGCTGTCGCCGAGTTGGCAAGATTGTTCGCCACAGTATCCAGATTGGATTGCTGTGCACTCATGCCGCTGGCTGCTGTATAAAGTGCTCGAATCATAAGGCGCTCCTTGGTGGATTTCAGACGCGCGGCAGTTCTTCGGTCGCGGTCTTGTCAAATTCGTTGTTGAAGACGCTAAGCGCCTTTTGCATCATTTCTGCCTGACGTTGGACGAGAACTAACTGCATCGAGCCATGAATGGCGTCCTGGTTTGCTCCTTCGATCGCACCCTGCTCGATGTCTCCTTCCGCCGCGATTGGTTTTTCTCCGTTCGCGGTAAAGCGGCTGGCACCTTCAGCAGTCAGGGCATATCGGTTCGTGAAATCAAAGATCGCGATCCGCCCGGCAATGGCGCTTCCTTGTGGAGTCGAGACAGACACGCTTCCATCCGGAGAGATATGAACGGATCCGGTAGGGATTGTGATCGGCTGCAGTTTGGCGTCCAGGACTGGCTCGCCGGTGCTGGTTTCAAGGACACCGGCGGGGGAGCGGCGGAAGGCACCGTCACGGGTATAACGTATTCCCTGTGCAGTTTGAATAGCGAAGAATCCATTGCCCTGTATCGCCAGATCAAGTGGGTTCCCGGTCGTTGCAAGCTGTCCCTGTCCAAGGTCCAGAGCGTCTCCACCGAGAATGCCGAAGTTGTTGACCGTGCGGCCGACCTGCGAGTCGGCCGGAGAGCCGGGGCGGAGGCTGTCGACCAGAACTCCGCGAAAGAAATCGCGTTGCGCGCGAAATCCACTCGTTCCAGCGTTTGAGAGATTGTTTGCGGCGGTGTCGAGAGCCTGTGTTCGCCCCATCAGCCCCGTGTATGCCGCATAAAGTCCGCTGTCCATGCTGAGTGATGAAGCAGGTTCGATGCCAAAGTAGGGAGACGCAAGGTTAGAGAGACCTAAGCTGGCTCGCGCTCAAGCATTCTTCCTCCAGGCCGATAAAAGTCAAAGCAACAATGATTGTGGAGGCTAGGTGCGAGCGCTAATTATTGATGATTCAGCGGTGATGCGAAAGGTGATTGAGCGGGCTTTGAGGCAATCCGGTCTTGATTTCACCGAGGTTGTGCAGGCTTCCAACGGAGAAGAGGCGTTGGAGGTTCTGCGCGGAGATGTTGCCAGCCCGTTGAAGATTGGATTGATCATCAGCGATATCAATATGCCGGTTATGGATGGTTTGCAGTTTCTCGAGGCCAGGCGGGATCAACAGCTTGCCGTCGGTGTTCCTGTTGTCATGATTACAACAGAGGGAAGCGAGCCGTTCGTCCTTCGGGCGATTGCGGCAGGAGCGCAGGGATACATCTGCAAGCCCTTCACCGCCGAGCAGGTGAAAGCACGGGTGTTGCCATTGCTCGAGGCTGCTTAGCCGTGACAGCATGGAAGGCTCAGTACAGTGAATGGGCGGGTCGACTCGATTCTGCGGTCTCCGAGGTCTTCGAATCGATGCTGGAGCGAAACTGCACTCCCGTTGAAGAGACACCGGCCGTCGATCATTCCATCTCGGCCCAGATTCTGTTCTCGGGAGCGATTCGCGGAGAGTGCATGCTTTTTGCGAGCCGCTCGGTCGCACAGGTCACCGCAGAGGCCTTGCTTGGAGTTACATCAGAGGCGGCCGAGTCCATGGTAGAAGATGCGATCGGAGAACTCTGCAATATGATCGCCGGTGGATGGAAGAGCAAGCTGGGCCCCGAACAGGCCGCAAGCGCAATCTCTCCGCCGTTGATCTCAACGCTGCAAGGCCCCGGAAACGTTCAACGGACGGAGGATAGTTTTCGACGGTTTTACAGCTTCGAGGGGCACGTGTTTGGCGTAGAGATGGTCTTCTAGCCAAATGTTGTTGTTCCAGGGTATCTCGAGAGGGAAGCTCTGCGAACTGCCTGTGTCTGAATAAACATAATGAAAGGGTGCCCTTTGCAGGCACCCTTCTTGTTTGATTACCGGCTTGTTTTATCGACCTATCGGACGACCGATTGAAAGAGCGGTGACGTGAGAAGCGACGCAAACTGACTGTCGGAAGAAGAGTAGGAGACAGTCAGCGTGCCGGCACTTGAATCGATCGTGGTCTGATCCAGCGCGCTCTTCTCAAGAGGGTTGCCCTGAGTCTTTTTGAGCAGGGAAACACCCTTCAGCAGAGTCGCGCAGGTCGCGGCGGTCATCGTATCGCTCATCACCACAGCCATATCGAACTTGACGCCGTTCTGAAAATCCATCGTATAGCGCGAGCTCTTCATACGGGTGCGGACCGTGTCGTAGTCGGCCAGCTGCGACGCGTCCCCCAGAACGGATCGCATCATGGTCTGGGTGCCCTTTTGATCGAGCAGACTCCACACGGCACGCTGTTCGACCGATAGCATCTCGTTTGCCATGTCGCTGTTCTGGAGAAAATTCGGGGCGACCCCGTCGCGAGCGTCGAGTGCCGCCTGGAGCGATGTGTGATCGCCAAACACCATCGTGGTCTGGTTTAGAAATGCCACACTCATTCCATTTGAGCCCATGGGATAGATGCTGTTGTTCCGCAGGGTGGTGGGCTTTACCTTATTCTTCGCAAAATTCGCCATGATTTCGCGGGTATGGAACTGCCCCTGGGCTACTCCAATGATGTGAGACCCCTGGGAGGCCGCATTCTCCCGGAAGGCTGCGAAGGTGAGGACATCGGCGTCATCATCCACCTTCAGGCCCGAGGTCTTGAGCGCCCGTTCCAATCGCTTGAGTTCAGGAGGAAGAACGCGATCCTTAAGCTCCATTGCTGCGGACGAGTTCTGCATCGCACGATAGTCAACGGAGATAATCTGCTGAACATCGCGAGGAATCGCCGACTTCGCATCACTCGAGAGCTGGGCTGCCGAGCATAGGGCAGCCGAACAGGCGAAGAGGGAGAGAGGGAGGAAGGATTTTAACATCTGCAAGAGATTGACTCCTTAGGCAAGCCAGAAGTCCAGGCTTTCGGTCCGGACCACTTTCTATTGTTTCTTGATTGACGACATGAAGCAAGCGTCCTTATCTTCCACTTTTGACGTAGCAAGACCAAAAAGGTCCGCTAGCCTAACATGCCGCTCTGTTTCCCGTCACAGGCGACCAGATCCGCCCACCGTGCTTCCGGCGACCGGCCATTCGAGCGGATTCTTGAGCCGACGCTCCACAACCTTGAGGGCTGGATCAAAGTTGGGGATCTTCGCGATCCACTCGGCATCTTTTTCGTAAGCAGCCTCGGGAATCAAACCAATCAACTCGCTATCGTCGAGCTCAGCTCCATAGCGAAGCGCAAGCTCTTTGAGGCGGGCATAAACCTTTGTCATCGGGGTGGCAACGTGATCGGTAATATTCATGCTGACCTGGGCACGATCATTGGCGATGACGCCAAGGGCTTTGACACCGTGCAGCCCCCCATTGGAGGCGCGGATGTCGCGCGCCATGGCGCGAGCTGTTGTGATATCGGGCTGACGCAGATGAACGTTATAGGCGACCAGGAAGCTGCGGGCTCCCACAGCAGAGGCGCCCGCGGTCTCGTGCAGGTCCGGGCCGCCGATGTCGGGCCGGCGCGCGGCTTCGCGGCGAACGGCATCACGAAGGCCTTCGAACTGACCTCGGCGAACATCCTCAAGCTGCACACGGTCGGGCCGGGCCGCCGAGGCACCGTAGAAGTAGACCGGGATACCGTAGCGGCGCCAAAGGCTAACACCGGCCTGACGAGCCAGTAGAGCGCATTCAGCCAGCGACGCTCCGCTTACGGGGATGAAGGGGATCACGTCAGCCGCTCCGATGCGAGGATGAACGCCGTTCTGGCGGGTAAGATCGACAATCTCCGCGGCTTTGCCCGCGCCGCGAATGGCTGATTCGACCACGGCCTCGGCAGGCCCGGCGATGGTGACGACAGATCGGTTATGGGCAAGATCGAGCGACCAGTCCAGGAGACTGACGCTCGGAACCTGCATGGCCTGAACGATACGGCTGACTTTGGAGAGATCTGTTCCTTCGGAGAAATTGGGAACGCACTCGATGATTGCTTCGGAGTTCATGATTCAAGACCTGGAGTCTGAAGACTCGCCGGTGTTACTTCCACCAGGTGTAGCCGACAGAGAATTGTATGCTCGCGTTGACGCCGGGGTTCTTGTCTCCAAGAGAGGCCGAGGAGATGTGGACGGCGTTGGCGCCAAAATCAAGCGACCGTCGCGGCTGGAGGAAGTAGTGGAGTCCTACGCCGAACTGCGGGGTGAAGTTCCAGACACTGGTATTGGCGGCCGGGCCGTTGGTGATCTCGTTGTACGGTGGTCCGCCGAAGCCAGGATATTTGTGATTCGTCCAGATCAGTCCGCCGCCACCTTGGACCCAGGGCGTGATCTTGCGATGTCTGGAGCCGGTAAAGTTCCAGCGGAGCAAGATGGGAGTGATGGAGATTCCGGTATAGGTTCCTCCCGTCTTGTAGGGCGCGGAGCATGCTCCCGGAGCGGTGCAGGTTCGGCGGTCGATCTGCGGCGTGTACGACTGCCAGAATGGGAAGATCTGAATGCCGTACTCGAAGTTGCCGTGCAGAAGGCCGGGCCCCACGTCTGGTGTAAGGACCTTGCCGGCCTGTCCGCCGAGCATGAAGAACTTGAAGTCGCTACGGTCGTCGGTAACGCCTAGGCCACCCTGGGCAAGAGCGCCGAACTCCAAAGGGCGATGCGTGGCGGTGAACGGCGTTGGCGAGGCTGGCGCAGCCTGCGAGTGAGCGGGAGATGCGGAGAGCAGGGCGGCAAGAGGCAGAGTGCAGAGGGCTGAAATGCGTCGAATGATCCTGATCACTCCGTAGGGCTCCGTTCAAAGTTGGTGTTGCAGATGCAGAAGAAAGGCCGCCAGTCACTGGCGGCCTTTGGAACAGGGTGACCGCGTAGGTTAGCTGGCTACTGGAGCCTCGTCCATATCGAAGTTCGAGTAGACGTTCTGGGTATCGTCGAGGTCTTCGAGAGTTTCGAGGAGCCGGATCATGGAGTTTGCCTGAGATCCTTCGAGCTTGGTGTAAGTCGAGGCGATCTTTGTGACCTCGGCAGTCTCGGGGGTCAATCCGGCGGTTTTCAGGGCGTTGGTGACAGCCTCGAAGTCCTTGGGATCGGTGAGGATCTCCCAGGATTCACCCTGGTCGGAGAGGTCTTCCGCTCCGGCCTCGAGAACGATCTCTGTGAGCTTCTCCTCGGAGGCAGCGGCTTTGGGAACGGTGAGGACGCCCTTGGTGGTGAACATCCAGGCGACGGCGCCTTCGGCGCCGAGGTTTCCGCCGTTCTTGGAGAAGGCGTGGCGGATTTCGCTGACAGCCCGGTTTTTATTGTCGGTGAGCACGTCGACGATGACGGCGACGCCTCCGGGGCCGTAGCCCTCGTAGGTGATCTCCTCGTAGGAGACGCCTTCGAGCTCGCCGGTGCCGCGCTGGATGGCGCGCTTGATGTTCTCCGACGGCATGTTCTCGGCCTTGGCCGCAGCAACCGCGCCGCGCAGGCGGGGGTTTCCGTCCGCGTCACCTCCGCCGAGCTTGGCGGCGATGGTGATTTCCTTGATCAGGCGGGTGAAGATCTTTCCACGCTTGGCGTCGAGGGCGCCCTTCTTGTGCTTAATTGTCGCCCATTTAGAGTGGCCGGACATGTACAACCTCAGTTTGATATGTTTCGCCTGCGGGGTGGCAGGTATTGCGACCTTGCGATTTTAGCATGGGAGGGTGCTACCACTCCCCCCGTGATATTTGCGCAAAGTATTAGATCGAAAGGAGTTAGCCTGGTACCTCCGACCCTGACCGCCATCGAAAGGAGATGTGCCCGGATTCTTCCGTTCGTCTGTTTCATTATACCAATCGGGGAGGAGGGAATCGGCAGATGTAAATGATTGAATTGGAGGTGGTTAGATGGGGCAGGGGTTGACAGGCGTGGCCGCGTCCCTATTTTTGCCATCGAACCACCGAGGGTGAAAGGCGGCGGAGGCGATGCGAACGAACAGGGGTGGCTGGTTGAGGATCGCGTTGGGGACGTTCGTTCTGTGCATGGCGGTAGGCACCTCGAACCTATCTAGAGGCGCCCAATGGCCTGGAGGCCAGCCCGTGGTTTTCTCCCAACAGATTGAGGAAGGCGGTGCGAGGATCCAGGTGGACTTCGCATCTGGAGACCTCGATCTGGATCGAGCAGAGGTTTTGAACTGGATTCACGAGGCGGTGCATGCCGTGACGGTGTACTACGGGCGTTTTTCGGTGGAGCGCGCTCGCGTGCTTGTGGTGCCGGTTGCGGGGAGTGAGCGCATTCTGCAAGGTACGACGTGGGGAGATATGCGTGGATTTCCCGGGCTTACCCGGATACGACTGGGGCAGCACACGACCAAACGCGAGCTGGTCGAGGACTGGACGATGACCCATGAACTTACGCATATGGCCTTTCCAAACCTTCCGGATAACCAGCACTGGATGGAGGAAGGGCTGGCGACCTACATTGAGCCCATCGCGCGAGTGCAGGCGGGGCAGCTACCGGCGAAGAAGATATGGCAGGACATGATGGAGGGAATGCCGAAGGGGCAGCCGCGCGAAGGTGATCTTGGGCTGGATAGAACCCACACCTGGGGACGCACCTACTGGGGCGGGGCGCTGTTCTGCCTGGTTGCGGATGTGTCGATTCGCAAGGAGACAAAGAACCGGAAGGGATTGCAGGATGCTCTGCGAGCCATCGTGGCGGAGGGAGGCAGTATCGATAAGGATTGGCCGATGGAACGAGCCCTTTCGATTGGAGATCGTGCAACCGGGAGCCATGTGCTGACGGAGATGTATGCGAAGTGGAGCAAGGAGCCGGTAGAGGTGGACCTGCCCGATCTGTGGAAACAACTTGGGGTGAAGCAAGGGGAGGCGGGAATCGAGTTCCATTCGAATGCTCCACTTGCTGCTGTGCGTGAGGCAATCACGGGTGCGAGATAGATCGGGGCTCTTCCAGGAACTGACTCGATAGGGGTGAGCTGTGCAGAGAAGAAAGTGCCTTCAGCTGATCAGCCATTCTGCGAAACGGCGCCAAGCCGCGCTCGGGCCGATCACGAACGCGGAGAGGTTACCGATTGCAAAGAGCGCAATTCCTACCCAGAGGGAAACGGGATGAATCCTCCGGAACCTGATGAGGTCGTAAATACCACTGGCGGCAAGGGAGAGCGCTATGGGAAGGATTGCGGCCGCTGGGTGAGTGCGGAGCAGAGGACTGTGACCGATAAAGTGCGCGAACGGAGCCGGCATCAGTACGACGATGGCGAACAACATGAGCCGCTTGTGAATGTCTGACTGACGCCGGTACCAGTATCCGGCGGCTACGAGTATTCCAAATTCGAAGAGATTCCCCAGGGGGAAGATTGTCTGGCCCGCAATTCCAAGCGGGTTCGACTTAGCGCCGAGGTCGCCGCTGAGGTCAAAGCCTCGGCGTGCCATCACGATGGTGGTCACATAGCCCAACACAACTATACCGGCCGCAAGAAACATGGATGCGGTTCCAAGGCGGCGGTGGATGGCAACTCTTCCTGTCTGTATCAGGAGGCTCTGCACGAGAAATATCAGAAGCCACGCGAAGAAAACGATGCCGTGTGCGGCCACCAGCCATGTAAGAGGCCCCAGTCGATTTTCAGGATTCACAATCGAAGGAGCGAACGACGCGATTGAAATGAGGATAAAAACGACGGCCATGCCGGCGTAAAACCAACGATCGGCTGTCTTATCCACCCATCGTCCGGCGGTCAATGTCTGCGTAGTGTTCATGTGGCTCTCCAGGCATTCGATAGAAATGTCATTTCACATCGTGGCCCGTGGCCCATACATCCGAATTGTCACTAACTTTGTTCCAGAGACGATTCCCTCTGCGCAGTAATTGGTTGCCTAAATCCTACTCCAACGAATGAACCTTGCAGTTGGTGTCTGAAGATAGCCAGTTTTTTGAGGAGGCCGAGTTCGTCGGAGCTTGCCCAGCGCTCGACCCTATTTCCGCCTTTGAACTTCGAGATCTCTGTATGCGTCGGATCCTGATTTTTCCGGTGTGCGGAGATTTCTATCTCTAGGGGCTTGCCCTGGATCTCTATGGAGTGTGACGGAAGCGGTCGAGCTTCGCTCGATAATCCCACTCATGCCATGGGACCGCATGAATGGGGCACCCAGCGCGCATTGCTGCGAGATGGGTACCCGGCTGGAAATTTCTGCCAAGATCACAGTTGGAACCGCAGATCCTTCGACTTCGCTGCACTCCGCTCAGGATGACACTTTCTTTCACCCGACCAAGTTCCTCGTGGATGAGCGTATCCACAAATTCTGCGCAGATTCTGTTGCCTCCTCGTTCAATGGCAGGACAGAGATTATATGCAGATTCTGCGCAGATAAGGTTATGCAGACAGGAGGGTACGCCGGCATCCCACGCAGTCGGGCGCGGGTTATAGAACTTCGGGGGCGAGGAGATCGCGTATGGTTTCGCGCCGACGGGCGAGGGTGACCTTCGTGTCTTCGACGAGGACCTCTGCGGGGCGCGGCCTGGAGTTGTAGTTGGAGGCCTGGGTCATTCCATAGGCTCCGGCGTCGAGCAGGGCGACGAGATCGCCGGGCTTGACGTTGGCGATGGCGCGATCGCGGGCGAAGAAGTCGCCGGATTCGCAGACGGGACCTACGATGTCGGCGGTGATGTTCGCGGCCTTTCCCGTGGGTTGGCGGACAGGGATGATCTCGTGGTGAGCGTGATAGAGCGCAGGGCGGATGAGATCGTTCATTGCGGCGTCGGTGATGACGAAGGTTTTCGAGCCGTTCTTTTTGACGACGAGGACGCGGGTGAGCAGCGCTCCGGCCTGGGCGACGATGAAACGGCCGGGTTCGAGAAGGAGATGGGCGCGGTCGTCGGCGAGGCCTTTGGTGAGAGCTGTGGCGTAGCGGTCGACCTGGTGGGCGGCGTCGAAGGGGGCGTCGCTGTAGTCGATGCCGAGGCCTCCGCCAGCGTCGATGGTGCGGATATCGTGGCCGTCGTGACGTAGCTGGGCAACGAGGGCTGTGACGCGGGCGAGTGCGGCGGCAAAGGGATCGACCTTACGGATTTGAGAGCCGATGTGAACGCTGACGCCGTAGGGCTCGAGCCATTTGGATTTTGCGGCGCGGCGATAGATGGCGCGGGCGGATTTGATATCGATGCCGAACTTGTGTTCGCTGAGACCGGTGGAGATGTAGGGATGGGTTTCGGCGAAGACGTCGGGGTTGACGCGGAGGGCGAAGCGGGCGCGGATGCCCAGGGCCTGTGCGCGGGCGGCGAGAAGATCGAGCTCCATCTCGGACTCGACGTTGAACTGGAGGATGTCGGCTTTGAGGGCGGCGTCGATCTCCCAGGCCTGCTTGCCTACGCCGGAGAAGACGACTTTCTTGAGCGCAGGTTTGTGGACGCGACGGATACGCTCGAGCTCACCGCCGGAGACGATGTCGAACCCTGCACCCTGACGGGCGAGAAGACGAAGGATGGCGAGCGAAGAGTTGGCTTTGACGGCGTAGCAGACGGTGTGAGGACGCGAGGCGAAGGCCTGCTGAAAGAGCTGGAAGCGTTGGGAGATCTGGCTGGAGGAGTAGACGTAGAGGGGAGTGCCGTGGTCTTCGGCGAGAGTGGCCAGGCTGACTCCATCACAGTGCAGGATGCGGTTGCGATAGACAAAGGGTCGGGCGGCGACGGTTGCTGCGCTTATCTTGTTCAATGCCTTTTTGGTCTTCAAAACGAGAGTGCTCTTTCTTTCAGTGTCTGACGCAAATTATGGGCGTGAGTCTCTGCGGCTTGTTTCTTGCAGCAGCGGCAGATCCTTCGACTTCGCCTGACGCAAAGAACGCGTCAGACTCCGCTCAGGATGACACGGGTTCCATCCGAAGCAATGTTTGTGGGACGAGTGCTGGTGAGAAGTATTTTGCTTCCTCTGAGTTCTGTCTTCTCGTTATTATGCCGACATTTCTCAGATGTTGTTGTAGGGCAGGGTGTAGGGCTCTTCGGGGATGATGATCCACGCGATGAGGTAGGCGAGTGCGCCGGCGCCGCTTAGGCAGACGAGGGCCGTGATGATGCGGACGACGGTGACGTCCCAGCCGTAACGCTGGGCAAAGGCAGCGCAGACACCGGCGATCATGCGGTTGTTGCGAGGGCGGAAGAGCGGGCTACCGGCGATGGGAGGTGGCGGGGGTGGATACGATGCCGCGCCCGTGCCTATGGGGGCTCCGCAGGAGGAGCAGAAACGGGAGGTCGGTTCCAGCTTCGATCCACAACGAGTACAGAACATGGGAGGTTCTCCAGGAGAACAACATTTTTACACAAGGAGATACGGATGCGGAGGGGGTGGGGTTCCGCTGGTGGGATGAGGTGATCTGAAGGCTGGAGGCGGAACTTGATACAGGCGAGGCGGCTCAGCTTCCGGTATAGGGGGTTTTGAGGTACTTGCGGGCCATGTCAGCCTGGGATTGGTCTCCTCCTCCGGCGGCGGCCTCTTTGTACATCTGGATGGCCTTGTCGCGCTGGTGGAGGAGATCGAACATTTCACCGGCGTTGAGCTGGGCGCGGCGCTTGAGCCATTCGCTGCATTTTGGCTGGGCGGCGGCGTTGAGGTAGTTTTGTGCGGCGGCGGAGATCTGGTTCTGGCCGCGCTGGGTGTCTGCGAGGCCGAAGTAGGTCATCTGCAGGCGGGGATCGATGAAGAAGCCTGGTTTGCGGGCGTCTGTAAGGAGGCGCTCGTAGGCGGCGATGGCTCCGGGGCCGTCGCCCTTGTCTTTGGTGAGGTTGGCCTCTTCGAGGCGGAAGAGGTAGTCGCGGGGGAACTCCTGCGCGAGGCCGTGCTGGACGGCGAGGGCTTCGGGATAGCGGGCGTCGTGGCGCAGGAAGAGGGAGAGGGCGGTGCGGCACTCTACGCGGTTGACGACGCCCTGGGCGGCGCACTGGCGGAGGAGGTCGAGGCCCTTCTCCTTGTTGCCGGTGACGCCGGTGATTCCGATCATGATGCGGAGGATTCGGGGAAGGGAGGCGACGGCAAACTGCTGGATGCCGACGGCCATCTTGGCGTCGGCGTAGCCGGGATCGATGCGGAGGGCCTGTTCGCTGTCGTTGCGGGAGGCAAGACCCTGACGTGCCGCGCCGACGTAGCTGTGATCGACCAGGGTGATGAAGGCGGCGTGCATGCCGCGCGCGTAGCCACGAGCGAACCAGGCATGAGCGTTATTGGGGTTGGCTTTGATCTGCTGATCGCAGAGTGCGATGGCGGAGTCGGTGAGCTGCTCGATGCGGTCGCGCGTGGCCTGAGGAACGGGGACATCGCGTTTGGAGGACAGGAAGGAATCGTGGGCGTAGTAGGTGGTGTCGAGCAGGTCCTGATGATAGAGCTCACGAAAGATGAGGGTCATGAGGATGTAGTTCATCGCCATCGGATTCTGTGGATGGGCGCGCTGGATGGCCTCGAAGCGGACGAGGGCGCCATCGTAGTCGAGGTTATAGAAGAGGACGTGGGCTTCGCGTACTTCGGGTGAGAGATTGATGGGATCGGTGTGGGGATTCGTGGACTGCGCATGTGCCGGGAGAGCGGGTATAAAGAGAGAGAGAAAAAGAAGGACGCCGAGAAGAAGGGTGCAGGATGGTTGGTGGGGCAAGCGGAAGGTCGTCGAAGGCAAGGTGCGGTTTGTCTGCATTCTGGATTCTTTAGAAACCTGTATAACACCACATCTGCTATTTAGACGCTTATGTCCGTAGACTATAACGTTGCCGCATGAAAGACCGGGGCTGCCACTACTTCTAATGCCGAGAGGGAAGGGCTAATATGACACGGTTTGAGCTGCTTCAGGTGCTTGTGGGCCAGGCGCACGCGAATGGGTTTCCCTTCAAAAAGTGGTACGTGGCGCGTATGGGACGCGCATGGACGAGCGCACAAGAGGCGCTCGAAACATTGGCCTCGGAGAGACGATATTACGCACTGCTGTTTTCTCATGAGTTCGCCTCAAACTTCTGGAAGGCCGGTGAACTGATGACCTTCCAGGTTCCTACGCAGACGTTTTCGCGGGCGATGGCGGATGGAAGCGTGCGGGTGGTGACTCGCAAGGCATATACCCGCCGCAGTGCGCGTGAAGACGTGTGGCGCTATCACCTGCGCGAGATGGCGGTGGCGGAAGAACCGCTGAAGTATATCCGGCGATTTGTTCGAGTGGAGGAAGAGCTGGACGAAGCGCAAGAGGTCTAGGAGCTTGTTGAAATAGCTAGAGCTGACTCCTTTACTGATGAGGTTTTGGGTTGATGCAGGGGAGTTGGGTTGTTTATGACGGCTGGCTGGCGGATTCTGCGGCATGTTTTCTTGCCGGGTTGAAGACTCAACCGGCCTTCAGGCGCACTGCTGCTGTGGGTCCTGCTGAGTATGGCTTTGGATGAGCCTTGGCAGACGCAGCAGGTTATGTGCGGCGCAGCTGAAGACGAAGATCCAGTCGACCTTGGCGAGTCCTCGCACCTTCAGCTGGTCGAGCGGACCGGTCTGCTTCAACCAGCCAAATGTCTTCTCCACGAGCCAGCGGCGGCTGAGGCTGAGCGCATAGCCGGCGTGCCGGGTGGTCCTGCCATCGAGGTTCGAGCGGCGTCCCTTGTCGTTCTTCTGCACATGTGCGGTGACGTTGAGGGCGCGGGCTCCGGCGATGAAGTCCTTCGCGTCGTAGGCCTTGTCGGCACCAACCGTGATGCGCCGCGAGCTGTTCTTCTGCCGCTCGTCGAGCATCAGCAGGGCGGCGTCGCGCTCGGCATGGCCGTCGGCCTGGGTCGCCATCGCGGCGGCGATCAGGCCGTTGCGGTTCTCCACCAGCGCATGGCCCAGGTACGCGAGCTTCGACTCCTTGCCATAGCTCTTCTTGTAGAGCCGCGCCTCCGGATCGGTAGTCGATTGATGGGTCTCGTTCGACCTCTTCTGCCCACGGAAGTTAGTGCCGTCGCCATCATCGGAGCCATCCTTCGGCCGGAAGCTCTTCTGCGATGCCCAGGCCTGGATCAGCGTGCCGTCCACGGTGAAGTGCTCGTCACTCATGAAGCGCTTCGCCAGCACGTTCACCTCGGCGAAGAACCGCTGCGCCACGTCCGACGTCAGCAGCCGGTCGCGGTTCTTGGAAAACACGGCATGGTTCCACACCGCGTCGTCCATGCCCAGGCCGACGAACCAGCGGAACAGCAGGTTGTAGTTCAGCTGCTCGACTAACTGGCGCTCCGAACGCACCGAATAAAACGCCTGCAACAACAGCGCCCGCAGCACATACTCGGGCGCAATCGAAGGACGGCCTGATGCCGAATATAGCGCATCGAAATCCTCGTTCAGCGACACCAGAACTGCATCCGTCAACTTGCGAATCTCGCGCAAAGGATGATCCTGTGGAACCCGCTGCTCCAACGTCACACAACTGAACATCTCACCCTGAACCCGCTCGTCGCCACGCATACAACAGAGACGGACCAACACCCAGATCAGACGAAGCCAGAACCTATTTCAACAAGCTCCTAGAGGCGGTACTCCCGGCGGATGGCGGTGATTTGACGGATATGGTGTCGTCCGTGGACAAGATGAAAGCGTCTCCATTGGGCGATGTTGAGGGGACCGAGAGCGAAGTGGGACAGGCAGGGCGTGGAGGTGAAGTGACCTTCGGCTCGCTCCAGCAGCTCCTCCATGGTGGCGAGAGCCGTGCTGAATGCGGAGATGAGGGCGTCTCCGTCCGGGTGCGGATGGGCAGGATTGGCTGAGGGCGTGACGGCGGGAGGAGCTTCGCGCCGGCTGGGAAGAAGCCCGAGGCGAATGACAAAGAGCTGGGCGATGAGCTGGGAGAGAGTCGCTCGCGAGCGAGTGGGGGTGCCTTTCGCCATGCGGGCTTCGATGGCGGATGTTGTGGAAGAGTAGGTAAGGAGAAGATGCTGGGTGATCTGGCAGATGTTCCAGCGGGCCGGATTGCGGTGTGGGTGAAGTTGTGTCTGTGGGGCGGTGAGCCCACGAAGTGAGCGGGAGAATTCGTCTTCCAGGCGGCGGAGGGTGGGGTTCATCGGGAGGGATTCTTTTCGCAGCAGCACCAAAGGTACACTGGAGAGATGGTGGAGGGAATACGGTTTCTATGGAGTGCGACCCAGGGCTATCGGCTTCGGCCATGGCGTAGCCCCTATCTGCGGTGGCGACTGGAGACATATTCGGGGAAGAAAGCCGAAACCGTGGAAGCAAAGGACTTCTGGCGTCTGATGTGGGGAGAGCGAGGGCAGGTTCTGAGATTTTCTCGGTGGCTGGGCGAGATGCGTGGATATGCGGAAGGTGAAAAGGGACGTTGAAGTCCGCTGTCCGCATTGGGGATCGTGGGAAAAATCGGGGCCATGAATCACTTTAGTTATGGCCTCAATTGCCCCTCCGGGATTGCAATGCTATCCTTGTTGGGACACTAAGAGTGATTAGAAGAATCAGGAGTATACGAAAGCTGTGCTAGCACCTGCTAAGAAGACAGACATTATTGCGAAATTTCGCACCCACGATTCCGATACGGGTAGCCCCGAGGTTCAGATCGCGATTCTGAGCGAGCGCATCGGAGAGCTGACTGAGCACTTCAAGACTCACAAGAAGGATCACGGATCGCGCCGCGGGCTATTGATGCTCGTGAGTAAGCGCCGTCGCCTGCTGGATTATCTGAAGAAGTGCGATGCCGACCGCTATCGTGATGTGATCGGTAAACTGGGTATCCGCAAGTAACCGCATCCCCGGAGACATCATTCAAACCATGGAAGCATGCTCGGCCCGTTTTATTCCGGCGGCACGTTTCGTGCAGGAGCCTAGAGGCTCTTGCGGC
This sequence comes from Edaphobacter modestus, assembly GCF_004217555.1. Lineage (GTDB taxonomy): Bacteria > Acidobacteriota > Terriglobia > Terriglobales > Acidobacteriaceae > Edaphobacter > Edaphobacter modestus. Next base: position 911,263 of record NZ_SHKW01000001.1, on the reverse strand, counting down.
GGGAGCCGGTAAGGATGACACTCGTGGCAAGCGATTCAATTGCCATGAAAGCTGGACGATTCGAGCCAGCCGGGCGGAACCATCCCCTGAATCATCACAGAAAGTGCAGCCCGCTGACGGCATAGAAAACCGCCGGTGAGCTGCGCTTTTTCGCGCCCGCGGAAGCGGAATGACGCGAAACCAAGTCCCAACGATTGATAGACGAGAGAAAAGAGAGACAGACTATGAAGCAGGACGTGATTGTAGAGCTTGCCGGCGGCAAGCAAATCAAATTTGAGACGGGACGCATGGCCAAGCAGGCCTCCGGCGCCGCGCTGACGTCGAGCGGAGATAACGTGGTGCTGGCGACTGCTGTCGCCGCTCCCGATCCGAAAGAAGGCATCGACTTCTTCCCGTTGACGGTGGAATACCGTGAGTTTACGTATGCCGGTGGACGCATTCCAGGTGGGTTCATCAAGCGCGAAGGACGTCCGAGCGAGAAGGAGATCCTGACCAGCCGTCAGATCGATCGTCCGATTCGCCCGTTGTTTCCTGAAGCCTTCCGCAACGAGACGCAGGTAGTTGCATTCGTCTACTCCGCGGATAAGGAAAATGATACGGATGTGCTTGGGATCAATGGCGCGAGCTGTGCGCTTGCGCTGAGCGACGTTCCATTTCACGGCCCGGTGGGCGCAGTCCGCATCGGAATCGTCGACGACCAGTTCATTGTGAACCCGACTTATGCCGAGCGTGAGAAGAGCACGCTGAACATCATGGTCGTCGGCACCAAGGACGGCATCGTGATGATCGAGTCCGGCGCGAAGGAGATTCCGGAAGAGCGCGTTGTGGATGCGATCGAGTTTGCGCATGGCGAGATCAAGAAGATCTGCGCTGCGATTGAGGACCTGGTATCGCGCGCGGGCAAGCAGAAGCGTCCGGTTACCGCAGTCGAGGTCGACAGCGAATATCTGAGCGCCTTGAAGGCGAAGATCGGTGCCCGTCTTGCGGATGCGCTCGATACGAAGAAGTACCCGAAGTTCGACAGCTATGCCAAGGTCAAGGAGCTGAAGGACGAGCTGAAGCGGGAGCTCCCCGAAGGCGATGCTGACGCGGCCAAGAAGCTGAGCAAATATTACGAACTGCTGCGCGAGAACATCTTCCGCGAGCAGGTGCTGAACGACCGGATTCGTCCCGATCATCGCGCGTTCGATGAGATCCGCGAGATCTCGATTGAGGTCGGCGTTCTTCCCCGAGTTCATGGCTCGGCGCTGTTTACGCGCGGCGAGACGCAGGCACTGGTTTCGGCGACGCTGGGAACGACGGACGACGCGCAGCGACTGGAGAGCTACGAAGGCGAGATCAAGAAGCGCTTCATGCTGCACTACAACTTCCCTCCGTTTTCTGTGGGTGAGGTAGGCAGGATGACAGGCGTCGGCCGCCGCGAGATCGGTCACGGTGCGCTGGCTTCGCGCGCGATCGAGGCGGTGTTGCCGAACGAGGAGCAGTCGCCTTACACATTGCGCGTGGTCTCGGACATTCTCGAGTCCAACGGGTCTTCTTCAATGGCAACGGTCTGCGGTGCGTCGCTTTCGCTGATGCAGGCTGGTATCCCGCTGAAGGGATCAGTGGCTGGGGTGGCGATGGGCCTGGTAAAGGAAGGCGACAAGTATGCCGTTCTGACGGATATTGCCGGCGCCGAGGATCACTATGGCGATATGGACTTCAAGGTGGCCGGAACCCGCAACGGCATTACGGCGCTACAGATGGACATCAAAATTATGGGAATCACGCCGCAGATTATGCGTGAGGCCCTGGAACAGGCGCGTCGCGGCCGCCTCTTCCTGCTGGACAAGATGGACGGAGTCATCGCCGGCGCCAACCAGGAGAAGTCCAAGTTCGCACCTCGCATCCACACGATGCAGATTCCAACGGACAAGATTCGTGACCTGATCGGACCGGGAGGCAAGGTGATTCGCGGAATCATCGAGGCAACCGGAGTGAAGATCGACGTCGATGATTCGGGTCGCGTGAATGTAGCATCGAGCGATGCCGATGGACTGGAGCGTGCCATCCAGATGATTAGCGATCTGACTGCCGTGCCTGAAGTTGGCAAGACATACCTGGGCAAGGTGGTCCGTTTGGCTGAGTTCGGCGCGTTTGTCGAGATATTCCCAGGAACGGACGGCCTGCTGCACGTCTCCGAGATCGCAGAGCATCGCGTAAAGGACGTGAAGGATGAGCTGCGCGACGGAGATCAGATTCTTGTGAAGGTTCTCGCCATCGAGGGAAATCGCATAAAGCTTTCGCGGAAGGCTGTACTGCGGGAGCAGCGAGCCAAACTCGGATTGCCTGAGCCTGCTGCCCCGAACGGAGGAGCAGAGGGACATGGGCGAAGTGAACAGGCGGCTCTCGAAGAGCCTGTCAGCCCCGATGATGAGGACGATTTCGAAGACGGTGAGGATGAGGGCGATGGTGAGGCCAATCTCAATGTCTCCGATGCAGTTCCGCAGGGAGCGCCGCGTCAGGGAGAACAAGGGAGTCCCTCAGGTCAACGTCGTCCTGGAAGCAGGCGGCGCCGTAGTGGACGTCGTGGCGGCCCCGGGGGCGGCGGATCACCACAGGGCGGATCACCGCAGGGCGGCAATCACTAGACTGACTCCCTATATAGCCGAATAACAGAGAGGCTGGGTTCCGCATGTTGCGCGGCCCAGCCTATTTTTTGTAGTTGGACATGATTGCTGACTGAGGAGCGGAGGCTTCTAGAGGCCAGAAACATGCAGCTGCATGTTAGGGCTATCCGGCTACAGCAGGGGATTCCATTAGACTGGGCGACGACCGCAGATTCGCAAAATGCGTTGCAATGAATAAAGCGATCAAGGCAATCATGGGCCAACGGTCAAAAGAAGAAAGACGCCAACAGGAAAAGCCGATAGGTCGAGGATAAGCGGTGTCGGGAGATCTTCCACGCGAGACCACGGGAGAGAGTAGCAATGCTTGCAGCACCATGAGAGACAGAGCGTGCGACGAGGTAATTAAGGTATTGGCAAAACTGGGAGGCGGTCGAAGCAACGAACCGCTTATTCCGTACTCGGACAACTTTGGCGTGAGGCGACGCGATGCGCGGAGGAACCAGAGTTCTCTTGAATATCTTCCATTTCTCTCTGCGGGAGATGAGCAGGCTGAGATGAAGCCATAGGGAATCTTTGTTCTGATGAAACATATTCTCGAGCGCGGAACCCGAGAAGCGTTCGAGCCAAGTTAGCTGCGCGAAAGGCAGATGATTGAGCTCTTGTTCGACCGATGGATGAAGCCGACACCGGAACCACGCCCGCGCATGGTAGAAGGCGATCAATTCCAACGATCGAAGCGCAGGCGAATGCAAAGTGTTCCAGCTACACCAGAAGGCATCATCGTCTGCATGCGAGTGCAGGAAGGCCGCAAGTTCGTAGACGTGATGGACGATCCAATCGCGGAGGAAAAGATTCCTGAGGATGTGAAGAGCGAGATAGCCTAAGTGATCCTCGCTGCTGAGGCTGGGAAAAGAGAACCCATCCAGCTGGCGTACCACGCGTCGCTCCCAGAAAGCTTCGGTCTCCGGCAGATCAATTCTGGAGACGCGCGGATTCCAAAGGCAGAAATGGAGCTCGATGCCTATGGGGATATCTGGATCGTAGAAATTTCCCTTCCAGTGCCAGCTGCCCGGACGCACGAGGGCGTACTCGTGATCGGCAGCAGCAATGCTCAAGCTTTCGTCAGAGGTATAACCGATCTGTTTCAGAGCGGCACTTGCCGTTGCAATCTGAATGGGCGGGCAGTAGAGATCGAGATCGGACTGGGACCTGTATTCGGGCCTGACAACGTAATCGGGCGACTGAGTAAATCCCTTGATTACGATGTGTTCCACTCCCGCATGATGGAGCGCGGTGGCAGCCTCAAGGTAAACCGATTGTATTTTCTTATACCGCACGGCGTTGTCCGCCAGATTACATTCGAGTCGCTCGGCGACCCATTGCGGCATCTCCACCCTGGGAAGCTGCGCGAGAGAGAGAGTAAGGTGGGATGTATCACAAAATTCGAGAAGGTCGCGCCACTGATCCTCCTCCAGCTCACGAAGAGGCTGCATCTTACGCTCCTGCAGTTGCAAGGCATCCAGCAGTGCCGCGACGTGAGGAGGAATATTCAGCGTTCGCATCTCCATGGCTAGGTTCCGATCTGTGCGAGCTGATTGAGTCGATCGATAGCGTGCTCGAGCCGGGTGTATCGCAGTTCATAGACCGGTAGCTTAAGCAAACCGTCGATCGCGGCAAGCTGTTGACGGTTCGAGGCCGTGTGAGGGAATGGACCTTGATGAAGCCAGGAGCGAGCGCTTTCTTTCGGAAATGGAAGCAACTCTGGTTTTGCTGTCGGGCTGCGATTGAGAAAGATGATGGCCTTTACGGTCGTTGACTCTGCTGTAGTTATTCCGGAAAGCTCCTGGGCGGGAATCTCGATTGATGGTTTTCCTATGGCACGAGGTGTGATCGGACGCCCATGGAGTTCGGGGAAGAGCTGTGCTCCTGAATCACGTAGGCGGAACTGATAACAGTTTCCTACTACTACATTGTGAGTACGGTTCTGTAACAGGTAGCTGGCATCGTCACTGGTAAATGTCCAGCCTGATTTTGCTCCCGCAAAGGCGAGAGAAGACTTTCCGGCTCCGGAGTCTCCGCAAAGAAGCATGCCAGATCCATTGATACTGACGCATGCCGCGTGAAGAGCGGTAACTCTACAGGCTGCCAACATGGATAGGGCGGCGGCCTCAAGAATGTGATAACGCAGGTAAAGGCTTGATTGGGCCGTCTGTTCCGTTATCCAGCCAAATGCCAAACCAGTGTTCAGATCGCAACTGACGAAGTTGTATTGGTCGGCGATATGGGTAAGGAGATGGTCTTGAGCTCTACAAAGAGGAGCCTCGGGAAGAGTAGAAACTTTATTGGGGTTTGAGGTAACGGAAAGCTTCAGTTGAAGCGGGGCCATATCGAATCGGTGCTGGAACACATTCCAACTCTTCGCCGAGGCTGCGAGGACCTCCGGAAAATTCGTCATCACTTCGAGGGGAAAGCCGAGAGGGAAATAAGTTGACCGATGTGGTAGCACTATATTTGACAGAAACGAATCTGCAGGCGAGGGCGCTAATGAGCTTGTATTTACCGGGTGTGCTACCGTCGTCATCGATCGCTCCGTTTATTTTTCATATTCATCGCCTGTGTAGGCGCGAGGCTCACCGAGACTGCCGGCGGGCGGAAGATGGCGAAGGAAAAGGACGATGGTCCACATGTCGTCTTCGCTCAGAATGCCTTTGGATGCCGGCATTCCCGACGGTGCTATACCGTTCTCGATGACCCATTTGAGTTGACCGTCGGTGTAACTCTGGATCTCGGAAGATGCCAGCGAGGGAATAGGTGGAGAGAGCGCCTTTGCGAAGGGAACGCCGGTGTTCTGTCCGTCTCGCCCGTGACAGACGACGCAGTAAAAGCCAAAGGTCTGTTTTCCGCTCTCTATCTTTTCCGGTGTTGCTGGAATCGGATTTCGATCGGTTTTTCCCCTTACGGTAATGTTGTGTTTTGTCCAATCGATCACGGTCGTTTCGACGTGGGTTGGCGGCGTGGCGCGACATGCGGTAAGAGCGATCGAGATCATCGTGCCAGCGATTGTAATGGGTTTCCCCCGCATGAGCTACTCCTTTACATGAACCACAAAGAGCATGGAGCCATGCCCGCCTCCACAAAAGCGACCGCATTGTCCGCGAAAGTCGCCAGCAGTGGTGGGCTTCACAATGATGTCAGTAGGTTTGCCCTTCTTGATCTCCTGGTTGATATTGAGGCCCGGAACGAGGAGGGCATGGGTGACATCGTCAGAGACCAGCCGTAGTTGAACGACTTCGTCTTGTTTCAGTGTTATTTCAGAAGGTTCGAAGCTGAACCTGTGGGCGTGAATCTCAATTGTGCGGTCCGGTTGCTGTGCCCGGATCGCAGGTGCCGCCTGCATCGTGATGAGTAGTAATGCAGTCAGAGTGCGGGAAATCAGGTTCACTCGAACATCCTCCAATATGGTCTAGATAAGGGCGAATTGCGGGTGCTATGGTGCGAAGAATTTGAGGAGAAGCTCTTCGTCTTTACGAGAAAGACGGGCACGCGAACGCATGTGCATAACGATGGTTCCGGTAATGCGGGGCGAAAGGACCATTGGCGGTGTATGACAGCGAACGCAGTTATCGTTGTAGACCTGTTCGCCGGTTTTAAGTGGACGAGTCTGCTGCTGTACGGTTGCGGTGGGTTTGTCCGTTTTTTGCTCCTGTGCCGCTAATGCGATTGAGACGATAAGCAGCACCCACGAGCAAAGCATGACGCTCAAGAATCGACGATTCATTTCTTCCTCGCTGGCCAGAGTGGAAACAGAAATCTGTAGGTTGCACCTATGTTCCAAACGTTGGCGTTACCCTGAGGGCTGAAGCTGCGCCCGTAGCTGGAGACGATGCGAATGTCATCGCGAAAGTAATAGTTGAGCCCGAAGTCAACTCTGTTTGTATCCACAGTCGGCAAGCTATTACCGCCGCCATGCAAGGGAAAGAATTGTTGCATACGACCCACAAGCTGAAGCTTGCGTGTTATGACCGGGATGGGCAGCTGTTGAGGTCGGTACGCACTTTCTATCCAATAACCTCGACCGTTGTAGCTGAAATCTCCTTCAGCTTTCAGATCCAGTGGGACTGTGCGCGGTTGCCATGAGATATAGGTAGCAACGCTATTGATATTGCGTTGTTGCAGGAAGCGCTGGTAAGAGACGCCTACCTCAAGCCGGGGACCGTTGAGAAAGATGCTTGTATCGCCGCCTGCTGTTCGCGCTGCCTCGAGTTGATTGATGTCGCTGCGTGCAGAGAAGTAGGCGGAGTACTGGATAGAGAACGACTGATGCTGAGTCGCAACGCCCCGCAACATGAACCCGTCACCGGCGCCGCTATTGCGGGTACCTATTGAAGCCGTAATCGGGGAATCAGCCAGATTACGAATCCATATAGGCACGAGACGTTCGTTGTACATCCCGAACGGAAGCAGATACTTACCGGCGCTGACCATGATGTGGGTATTTGCGAACCAGTCAAGCTGCGCGTAGTCAACGGTTTTGAACACCTTCCCCTTAAATGGGCCGGACGTTTGATTCTCCCGCTGAAAGAAACCTGTGAAGTCGGTACGCGATTGCAGCAGCACATGTGATCCAAAGGGCACCAGAAGGACTGGGTTGATTTGAGGGATAAGTGAAGTCACCCCACCGTTCACATTGTGTATGTAAGCCGCTCCTCCTGAGATCACCGGAACATGTCCTGCGTGGGATTCAAGGTCTTGCGTGGGCGGTACACTCTGCGCGTTCAGGCGGCAGGTAAGTGTGACCAGGATTCCCATCAGGGCCAGAGGCCATCGATCTCTTTTGCGATATCGCCGTCGCACGAAGATTCCTCCAATAGATACAGCCGTGATCGTCTACTGATTGATACTTTCAACTCAATACAGGGCTGAGTATAGGAAGCCGAAGGGCGCGAATTGTCACGCATCTATCTCGGCAATGTCAAACTCTTTGGGGGCCAGGGATTACGCAAAGTCGCGACATTTCGATGACAATATCGCAACAAGGTGACAGTGAATTGTTGGCAGGAGACAACAGGACAACGATGGCGTGCATTCGTGTAAAGTGATAGCCATGAAAGCCTTATTGTTATCGGAGTATCGAGAGCTCGAACTGGTCGAAGCGCCATTGCCTGAGTTAGCGCCTGATGAGATATTGCTTCAGGTTGAAGCATGTGGCATTTGTGGAAGCGATGTCCATGGCTATGACGGCTCCTCCGGGCGGCGGATACCGCCCCTCATCATGGGACACGAAGCGGCAGGCGTGATCGCAAAGGTGGGCTCAGGGGTCACAGATTGGGGGGTTGGAGAACGGGTTACCTTCGATTCGACTCTCTATTGTGGAAGCTGCCCATATTGTCGTCGCGGCGAGATCAACCTATGTGACAACCGCCAGGTGTTTGGTGTCTCCTGCAAGGACTATCGTCGGAACGGCGCATTTGCAGAGTACCTGGCAATTCCTGCCAGGGTACTTCATCGTTTGCCTTCGGAGTTATCGTTTACCGAGGCTGCAATGATCGAAGCTGTTTCCGTTGCGCTGCATGCGGTTTCTATATCGAAGTTCCGACGCGGAGAAACAGCGCTGGTACTTGGTGCCGGAATGATCGGAACATTGATTGTGCAGGCGTTACGCGTAGAGGGCGCTTCACACATCTTTGTGGTGGATCCGGATAAGAGCAGAGTTGACGCCGCTGGAAAGGTGGGTGCGCATACCCCGATCCATCTGGGTACTGATGACACAAACTCAGATGTCTCGGGGATCGTATTTCAGCATTATGCGCAGGGAGTCGATCATGTCTTCGAGGCAGTCGGCTTCGGAGCGACTGTGAAAACGGCGATCAATGCGGTACGCAAAGGCGGGACCGTTACCCTGGTTGGAAATATCGATCCTAATGTCGAGTTGCCGCTGCAAGCAGTAGTGACGAGACAAATCAGACTGCAGGGATCGGCAGCCTCTGCGGGAGAATATCCTCGGGCTATCGAGCTTCTGGCCTCGAAACAGATCGATGTGAGCTCGCTGATATCCGCAGTCGAACCACTCTCCAACGGAGCAGCAGCATTTGAGCGGCTTTACCGAAAGGAAGCAAATTTGATCAAGGTCATTCTTACTCCGAATGTGGGGAATGGAGACTAGTGAGAGAAGAATTAGCGAATTCCACGCAGCCGCCATCCTTCCCGTTTTTCAATCTTAGCGGCAGGGTTGCTATGGTGACGGGGACGAGCCGGGGGCTCGGCCAGCATTTTGCTCGCGCGCTTGCTCGCGCTGGCGCCGATCTAATTCTGACAAGTCGCCAGCAGAGCGCCTTAGCAGAGTTCGAGAGAGAGATTACCGAGCTAGGTCGCCGTTGTGTCTCGGTGGCGCTCGATGTCTGCAGCGAAGAGTCGATTCGTTCAGCTGTCGCAGAAGCCGAATCAGCATTCGGTTCGATCGACATCCTTGTGAATAATGCGGGGATGAACATTCGAAAGCCTGCCATAGAGGTCTCCTGGGAGGACTGGAACCGGATCCTGGACACAAATCTGCGCGGATCTTTTTTCGTGGCGCAAGCAGTGGCGAAAGGTATGATCAAGCGCGGTTATGGACGCATTATCAATGTGGGTTCTGTGACTTCTGTGGCAGGATACGCCGGTCTCGGCCCTTACGGTGCGAGCCGTGGAGGGATTCGCCAGTTGACGATGAGTCTTGCGGATGATTGGGGAGTTCATGGGATCACAGTAAACTGTCTCGCGCCAGGATGGTTCAGAACAGAACAGAACAAAATTATGTATGAAAGCAAGGAATGGGTTGAGTATCTCTGCGATCGCATTCCAGTTAAGCGACCTGGACGGCCTGACGATCTGGAGGGTCCTGTCGTATTTCTGGCATCTGAGGAGAGCAGATATGTAACAGGGCAAACTCTGCTTGTTGATGGTGGGATCTCAACAGGGGCAACACGCGCCCTCCCCAAAACGTCGGCCAGCGCTGTGACGAGCGCTATGCAGCCAATTGATCTTTAGCGAGAGCGAAGGGGATCTGTTCGATCCGGCCAAGCAAGAACACGTAGCTTGCAATGCCGATCAAAAGAATGATGCCTGCGACAAAAAATGCGGCGTCAAAGGAATGAGTTCCGGTGGTGATGTAGCCTGTCGCCACGGGTGCCACGATTGCAGCCAGCTGATTGGACTGGTTCATAATAGCTCCGACGCGCCCCGTGCTTGCTGGCGGCGCCAGAAGGGAAGGCAGAGTCCATAGGATGGGTGACGCGGCCGCGAGCCCGCTGAGTGCCAGGCTCAGGCATACGAGGACAATTTGAGGCTGGCGTAGAAAGGCGGGAGCGAGAACGAAAAGGCCCATGCCCGTTCCTATAAGAAGTATGGTTTTGCGAACTGTGCCGGCATCGTGGCCTCGTCGAATGAGCGAGTCTGTCAGCATGCCACCTACGGCAAACCCAAAAAATGCCGCCACAAGCCAAGGCACTGCGGACCACAAGACTGCTTGTCGACTTGTCATTTTGAGACCTTTCTGGAGGTAGAAAGGCATCCAAGTCAAAAGCAGGTAAAAACAGTAGTTGTAGGCGCCGGAACCTAGTGCAGCCCCTAAAATTTTTCGCTGTCGTAAGAGATCGGATAATCGCAGACGCCCGGTGTCGGCATTTTTGTTTTCCGCGGGATCGATGTTCTGACGTACTGCGGGATCGCGATACGTGAAGGCAAATAAAAGTGCATAAAGGATGCTGAGAATCGCTGTTGCGGCGAAGTTAGCGCGCATTCCGAATCGGAGGAGAATAAGCCCCAGGATGGGAGTGCCAAGCCCGATTGAGAGTTTCGCTGCGGCATCAAACGTAGCCGTCGGAACTCCGCGCTCATTTGGTGGGAACCATAAGCCGATCGCCTTGGCGCAGGCAGGGAAGGTAGGGGCTTCGCCAATACCGAGCAGAAACCGTGCAGCGAAGAGAAACAGAATCGTAGGCGCCACGGCTGCAAGTCCGGAGGCAATTGCCCACAAGAGGATCGATACGAGCATGATGCGCCGAACTCCGAAACGATCGAGCAGGGAGCCGCTCGGCAATTGCATCATTGCGTATGTCCAGCTATAGGCTCCCAGCAGGTATCCGAATACGATGTCGGAGATTCCGAAGGCACTTTGCAGGGCGTCGTGAGCGACGGATAGATTGACCCGGTCGAAATAGTTAACGAGGATGCCGATGCCAAGAACCACGGCGATAGAGACACGTTTGTTTCGGCTGATCATTGGCAATCCAGTCTGTGCATGAGTCGATCGGAGAAATTTTGACTGTTGTGCAATATGAAAATTAGCATGTGCAAGCAGTCCAAATCCATTCAGAGCAGTGTCTGCGACCGGAGATTGAAATGCAACGCTTTTATCCCGGGTTTCTCGTCGCACTGTTGTGGATCGTCTGTTTTCTCAATTATGCGGATCGCCAGGCCATCTTTTCGATCTTCCCACTGCTGCGAACGGAACTTGGTCTCACATCCATTCAGCTGGGGGTGGTTGCGTCCTGTTTCATGTTGATGTGTGCCCTGGCGGGCTCTCAATGTAGGACGCATTTGGTGGAAGCAAGGCCGCTGCTGAGGATGTGTTGAAAAAACCTGCAACTTCCCAATAGGGGGAAGGCAGGGCACGATGGTTAACATCTGCTCACGCAGTAATGAGCGACTGCTCGAGATGATTAGACTGGCGGGTGTAGCGTTCTCGAGATCTTTGCCAGGTCTGTGAGGACACGATTGACAAGATCCGCCCATCCATCTTTGGCTGTTTGTCGGAAGAGCCGCATCGTTGGATACCATGGTGTCCCTTCACCTTCTAGCCCCCACCGCCAATCCGCAGATTCAGGTAGCATAAGCCACACGGGTTTACCCATCGAGGCCGCAAGGTGGGCCACCGAGGTATCCACGCCGATGACAAGATCCAAGGTGTCAATTACTCTCGCGGTATCCAGGAAATCTTCACAAGACAACAGGGGGCGCTGCATGGGAAAGGTTGAGGCTGCAATGACGTCGCAATTCGGAACATCCTTCTGAAGTGAAACGAATGTCACTCCGGATAGTTCACGGAACGGCAAAAGCATCTGAAAAGGTATGGAGCGAAATGTATCTCGTGTGTGCTTTGGATTGCCTGCCCATACGATTCCTACTTTCAGCGCCTCGAGTCGCTGAAAGGGTTTCAGGAAGATTTCATCCTTTGCAACTGCTGTTAGTTCTACAGGAGGAGGAATCGAATCCAGTCTGGTGCCGAGCACATTTGGGAGTGACATGAGGGGACAGTGCAAATCAAAATTAGGGAGGGGATCAATTCCTTGACGAAGGCATGCCTGAACTCCTGGGATTTGCTTTAGAAGACGATAGAGGAGCGATTGGACTTCGAGGACAATTACCCCTCCTAGCCGCACGATATCCTTGACATAGCGGACAAATTGGATCGTATCGCCATAACCCTGTTCGGCATGAAGAAGGATTACTCGCCGGTCCAGGGATTGTCCTTCCCACAAAGGTTGAGTAAAGGGCCGGACGCGCGCTGAAAACTCCGGCAAACGCCAGCGCCATTCGAATTCGGGCCATCCAAGTTCGTAGTCGCCCTCGCTTAACAAAATCACAGCGCGGGCCACATGAGCATCGATATGGTCTGGATCGAGCTTAATGGCTCTGTCGAGGAATTCGACCCCGCCTTTATCTTTTCTCCTCAATATATTGAGGCCAATATTCACGAGATAGTCCACTGAGCTAGGCCGGAGGGAGTGGGCAGCGGCAAATGCGGCCGAGGCTTTGATATATTCTCCAAGGCCTTCGTAGGCGGCTCCTAAACCATTGTGTGCTTCGTCGCATGTCGGCTCTAAGCGAATAGTCTCCTCGAAACACTGAATACTTTGCAGGAAATGTTTACCCTTGATGAGAGCATGACCGAGAAACAAGTGAGTACGGGCATGTCCAGGATCGAGACGTAGGGCACGGGAAAACGCATTCATAGCCTCCTCCGCGTCCTCCCTTTTCAGATGAGCAAGTCCCAGAAGCGTGATTGCATCGCGGTCTGACGGCGCGCAATGAACGGCTCGCTCATAGGAGCGAATGGCGAGATCGAACTGCTGTTGTGCCATATAAACATTGCCCAAATTGATATGCGCGTCTGGATGTGATGGAGCGCATTCTGCGGCAGCTAGATAGTTGGTCTTCGCGCCCTCTTGGTCGCCAGACGAGAGCAGAGCATTCCCAAGGGCATTGAGGGCGGCAATAGAGTGGGGCTCACCGGAGACAGCTTTTTTGTACCATCTGATCGCCGCTGCAGTCTCGTCTTTCGCCATCATGAGATTAGCAAGCCCGAAGAGAGCGTCGAAACTTGCTGGAGAATAGCGAAGTGCCGCTTGAAAGTTTTTTTTCGCCGCGCCCCAGTCTTCCTGCGAATTTTCAAGGTTACCCAGATTCACATAGGTGCTTGATGTACGGGAATCAAGAGTGATGGATCGTTCGAAGCTCCGCCTCGCGCCCGCTATATCTCCTATCGCGTGGAGAGCATTGCCCAGGTTGTTATGGTAGGGGGCATATTGGGAGTTGATCTGTATCGCGTAGCCGATAAGTTCAGTCGCAACCTTCGACTGTCCAATCTGATGCATCAGGACGCCAAGAAGATGAAGTGCGTCAGCATTGTGTGGTTCCGCAACCAGAAGTTCTCGGTATAACGTGGCCGCTTGGACAAAGGTTCCAGCTTTATGATGGCTTATTGCTAATGTGAGTTTAGGGTTCACAGGATCATCCACTCATGAGCGCTACATAGACTATGTAAAGCAATCTGCGCGCCAAAACGCATGCCTGAAATATTAGGTTGGCCTGAGGTTCGAGACCCAAAAGGACTTCGTGGATTGTCAGCAACCAGAAGTTACGCTCAACCGACGCCGATTCCGTCCTCCGTTCCACGCGTTTCATCAGTTTGCAGTTCCACGACTGTTCGCTCCGTTGGCAAGCTCATTGGTTGTTCCGACCGGACCAAAAACTGTTTTTTCGCTTTTTATAGAGGATCTTTTCGCTATTGGTCATAACTTTCAAATCGCCTCTGAGATCCTGCTGCGTTTTGAGGATGGAGAGAGTGCATGGCCTAGGCGCTTGTTTTCCACGATAGCGGTGTGGATGACGCGCTGTTCCTGGGTCCAATATTTCAACGTAGCTCTCTGTGCTCTCGCTAGGCACAAAAAGCGCAGCTGCATCAGTCTGCTGGTTGCGTCGTCAATAAACACGAGAAAGCGTACAGGGGACTCTACGATCCTCGAACGTCTCCGGGACGCAGGGCTCCGGGCCGACCCTCCATGTGCGTTTTGTCCCCCCGCGTCCGAAGTGCTGGCGATCGATCCATGGATCCGCTCGCTTCCCCCCACCACGCGGTCGCCCGCTATAGTAATCTCCGCGTTATCCCGAAGGCTCAACACAACGTGCGAGTGCGGTCCGGCCGGGAACGTGAACCGGTAGTACGCGCTCTTCTCCCCCGCCGTCAGCTCCGCCTTCGCGTTCCACGTATCGAGGTTCACCGCATAGTAGTAAGGAGTGGCCGTCTCGAAGTCATGATCGAACTCCGATGCGTAGCTCTTCGCATGTGTATCCGCTGCCCCCGTCGAGACCATCAGCATCGCCGGGCCGGCGGGAAAGCCATAGATCTTGTCGGCCAGATAACGGTCCGTGATGCCGGGGGTCGTCACTGGGGCCAGCCTCGCCATGCCATACGGATACTGCACATAAGGGATCGTCGGCGTAAGCAGTTGTCCGATGCTCCCGATATTGGGCCGCACATAATCCACCGGAGCCTTCGGCTCGGCCGCCTGCGCCACGTGGAGCACCAGCAGCGCCGCCCCGGCAAAGCATGTCGTCATCCATCCCTTCTGCATGTTGTTCCCCCCCGTCTCTCCCTCTCAAGGCTTCAGGACAAACTGCGCGCTCAGCGAGGCCAGCGAAGTTCCGCACGCCCAAATCGTATACGTTCCCGGCTCCACGGCCCACCGCTCTGCGTTCCACACCGCAAGCTGGCCCCGCGGAAGATCGAAGGTCACCTTCTTCGTCTCGCCGGGCTTCAGATGAATCCGTGAAAATCCCGCCAGCGACCTCCGTGGCGTCTCTACGCTGCTGACATTCTCGTGGACATACATCTGGACAACCTCATCTCCTTCGGCCTCCCATATTCGTAACATCCACAGTCACCTTAATGTTTCCCTTCCTCCCGACCGCCGGAGCCGCTGCCACAAGGTGCTCATAGCGGAAGCTCATATAGCTCAGGCCAAAACCCGAACGGGAACAGCGGCTTCCCATCGCTATCGACCTACTTCTCCATCCGCGACGGGTCCGAGTTATAGAACGCCGGCAGCTCTCCCACGCTGCGGGAAAAGTAATCGTAAGCCTGCCCGCCAAACTCCCCGGATACCACGCCTCCACGATGGCGGGGACGTGATCCTTCGCCCATCCGATGGTTGAAGATACAGGGCCGATCCACCCTTCGCCGGTCGTGCCTGCTGCCCCACCGCAGAGAGATAAAGAAGCGATCCGCATAGAAGGACCACAGCCCACACGCGGACTGCTCCCCCCAAAAATGTTTCTA
The DNA here is from genome assembly GCF_004217555.1 of Edaphobacter modestus. GTDB lineage: Bacteria > Acidobacteriota > Terriglobia > Terriglobales > Acidobacteriaceae > Edaphobacter > Edaphobacter modestus. The sequence goes on along the minus strand of NZ_SHKW01000001.1, from coordinate 896,056 downwards.
CCATTCTGCTTCCAGTCGAAATCAGTCATCGTCCTTCCAGGAGGACTGCCGTTAGCCTCTTAGGTCTGGAATACAGTAATCGAACTCGGATCGGGGAGCAACGTTAGCGAGAGTTCTAACGGTTCCTTATTTATTGAAAACAAATGGATTTAGTAAATCCATCGAAGGCTAACAGGTACACACGACCGGAAATAGCGGAGAAAGCAGAGGGGGCCGGTGGTCAGCGCAAATAAGTGTGCCTGGGTGCGCCAAAGATAGACGCATAGGTCCGGTCGCCTCGCGCTTCTTGGCTCGGGACGGGAATGGGATGTAGGTTGCAGGCTCTCAACCCATCTCTCTCTCCGATCCCAAAGACCTGCTCATCCCATCTGGGGACTAATCCGTCATCATCTGCTCACGCTTGAAACCATACCCATTCACGAGCGTCATTGCGTCAAATTGCAACGACACGATTGCGTACCAGTCTTTCGACCTCTACAGCTTTGGCGATTTCTGGATATCCCAGCCTCCTCCAAGCGCCTTGATCAAGAGAACACTCGCGTCAAGTTGTCTGCGCCTAATGTCGATGTCATTGCGCTGATCAGTAAGTACTGTGGTCTGGGATGTAATCACTTCCAGGTAAAGGTCCAATCCGGCTTCATAGCGCTGGTTAAAGGTTTGTAAGGACTGGATCGCTGCATCCGTTGCGTGATATTGCAGCTCCGCCTCTCCCTGCAGAACACGCAGTGCCGACAGGTTGTCTTCTACCTGCTGGAATGCACTGAGCGTCGTCTGACGGTAGGTGGCGACCGTCGCGTCATAGCCAGCGCGTGCACTTTCAGTTGTGGACCGGCGCCGGCCAGCGTCGAAGAGGGTTTCTGAGAAAGTAGATCCCACTGCCCAGAAGCGACTTGGCCAGGTAAACCAGTTCAACGCGGAGGTTCCCTGCATGCCGACGAGGGCGCTGAGCGAAAGGGATGGATAGTACGCCGCTTGCGCAATGCCGATCTGCTCATTTGCAGCGGCCATGCGGCGTTCGTCAGCCGCTATATCCGGCCGCCGCTCCAGCAATTCGGAAGGCAGCAGCCCCGGGATCGCCGGCATTTGCGGCGTCTCCAGATCGAGCGGGATGGGCGCAATGGTAAGTGCCGCGGGCGGTTTACCGATCAGCACAGCGATGGCGTGCTCGAACTGGGCGCGCTGCACTTCAATATCGCTGCGCTGCACCATCGCCTGATCCAACTGCGACTCTGCCTGAGTTACGTCGGAGCGCAACGCGAGACCTCCGTTAAAGCGCTGCTGAGTAAGCTGCAATGCGTCCTGGTAGGCCTTGATCGTATCGTCCAGAAGTTTTTTCTGACTATCCGCACTGCGCAAACCGAAGTAGTCCGTGGCCAGTTCCGCATGCAAGCTCAGCCGCACGCTCTCGATATCGGCGGCGCTCGCCTGCGCCTGCTCTCTGGCAGCGGTTACGCCGCGGCGGATGCGCCCCCAAAGATCAACTTCATAGTTCATGTCAAAGGGCAGGACGAAGTTGCCGCTGCCATTGTTGGCGAGGCTGGTGAGAAAGTAGGGTTGATTGGCTGATTCGCGCACGGAGCCCACGCCAGGTGCCACGCCAATCGTGGGCGCCTCATTCGCGCGCGCATAGCCTATGGCGGCCCGCGCGGCCCGGAAGTTTGCCTCCGCCGCCTTCAGCGTCTGGTTCGCGGAATTGACCTGCTCTTCGAGAGTACTCAGTTGCCGGTCCTGGTACATGAGCCACCAGTCACCTTTCAGCTTCTGGTCACTGGGCTGTCCGGGCTTCCATCCGTCGCTTCCTTCTGCCTGGGTAACAGGAGCTTCTTCCTTGAAGGAAGGTGTGGTGATGGCGGCGGGCCGTTTGTATTGCGGGCCCACCATGCAGCCAGCGAGCAGCAGCACTGCCACGCTGCCGGAGGTGGGAAAGAGTCTATTCACTATGCCGCTCCCTAATTTTTAAATGGCACTCGAAGCGCATCGTTGCCTTACTGAACAACGAAGACCTTCTGCCCGTTACTTAGCAGATCACTTGGATTGCTCACCAGCCGTTCTCCGCCACGGAGTCCTTGTGATATTTCAACCTGGGCTCCCATATCCTGACCGATGTCGACCGGAATAAAGTGCACCGTGTCATCCGAGGTGACCGTGACCACATGCGTGCCATTCTTATCGATCACCAGGGCGGTTGAGGGGATAACCAGAGATGGCTGGCTTTGCGCCAGGTCAAACTTAACCTGCCCGTACATACCGGGCAACAGGGATCCGTCGTGGTTATCCACCTGGACCTCTGTCAGCATCGTGCGGGCTGCCAGATCCACCGACGCCGCGCTACGCGACACAATAGCCGTGTACGGATGACCTGGCCTCTCCTCCACAGTCACAGTCGCCTGCTGACCGTCTTTGATTCCGAGTGCGGCAGACTGTGGCACCTCCACCTGGACCCGTAGAACATCGCTTTGCGCAATGCTGAAGAGGCTCTTGCTGCCATTGCCGCTGCCATCATTCACCAGGTCGCCCTGTTCCACATTTCGCGCAGTAATGACTCCTTCAAAGGGCGCCACGACGCGTTCAAATCCCTGCAGCTGCACCAGCCGTTCAACGTTCGCCTTTTCCGCGCTCAGCCTTGCCTGCGTAACGGCGATATTGGCTGCTGCGGCCGAGACATCCGCGTTGCGCGCGTTGAATGCCTGCTCGGTATCGTCCACCGACTGCTGCGTCACCGCATGCGTTTTAATGAGGGGCGCGTAGCGATCCCTTGTTATGCGTGCCAGGTCGAGATTGGCCTGGGCCTGCTGCAGGGCAGCCTTGGATTGTTCCACTGCGGCCGCAGCCTCTTGAACATTTGCGCGGGCCTGATTCAACTGCTGATCGATCTCAGGCGTCGAGATGAGCGCCAGAATCTGGCCCGCCTTCACATGCGCTCCGATATCGACGAAGCGCTTCTCGATGTATCCATTGGTGCGCGCATAGACCGAGGCGGTGTACATAGGCTCGAGACTTCCCGGCAAGGATAGCGAGGTATGGGCCGGTGCCTGGTGAGGTTGCACCACGATTACTTCGGGAAGAAGGACGGTACTGGCATGAACCACATCCTGCGCTTCCCGGTTTCTAATGACACGCGGCACGATGCCGATTGCCAGCAAGAAAATCATCACCACGACTCCAGCGACGACTCGGATGGTCTTCGTGCGAGAGGGAGTCGAAACTTCAGACTCAACCAGTGTGCTATTTGTTGGAGTCATTATGCGTTCTCCTGTTGCTGATTTTTGCGGTTTCCGTGGACGAGGCTGTACATCAGTGGAACGAAGAACAGCGTTGCGAAGGTGGCCATCGAAAGACCGCCAATGACGGCACGAGCCAGAGGAGCATTTTGCTCTCCACCCTCGCCCATCCCCAGGGCCATCGGCAGCATGCCGACGATCATGGCAAAGGCCGTCATGATGATGGGGCGCAGTCGGGTGGCACCTGCGGAGACCGCAGCATCATAGGCGGAGTAGCCGGCCTCACTCTGTTGCTTGGCAAATGTCACCAGCAGAATGGAGTTTGCAGTCGCAACTCCGATGGACATGATGGCACCCATGAGACTGGGCACGTTGAAGGTTGTCTGGGTGAGAAAGAGCGCCCACACGATGCCACAGAAGGCTCCTGGAAGCGCACAGATAATGATGAACGGATCGAGCCAGCTCTGGTAATTGACCACCATCAGCAGATACACCAGCATTGCAGCGAAAGCCAACCCGATGCCGAGGCGTGTGAAGGCCTCATTCATACTCTCCACCTGGCCTCGGATCTCGATTACGTTTCCCGGAGGAAGTTTTTTCTGCGCGTCCTCTACGACCCGCTGCACCTTCTTCTCGATGGAGCCAAGATCGGTAGCCTGGGTATTGAGGAGTACGTCGTAGGCTCTTTGCACATTGTGATGATTGATCACTACCGGCTCGTACGAAGGCGTGATCGTGGCCAGGTTGCCGAGCATCTCTGTCTGGTTGGGCAGCGTCTTGATGGGGATCGGCGTATTCTTCAAGGCGTTGATCGAATCCAGACGGTACTGTGGCGTCTGCGCCGTAACCGTATAGGTGAGGTTCATCTTCGGATCGACCCAGAAGTTGGGTGCGACCGCGTAGCCGGAGGCCATGGAGACGAACAAATTATTGGCTACATCCTGCTGGGTCAACCCGAACTGCGCCGCCCGCGTCCGATCCACGTCGATCTTCAGATTAGGACTGTCCATCACCTGTTGCAGGTGAACATCCACCGCGCCGGGTATGGCTGCGATTTTGGAACGTAGAGAACGGGCGACGTCGAAGTTGCCGGCATCGGTTCCCTGGACCTCAACGTCGATCGGTGCGGAGAGGCCGAAGTCGAGAATCTGCGTCACCATGTCCGCAGGCTCGAAGTAGAAGGTCATGGCCGGGAATTTCTTCGGCAACTCCCGGCGCAATGCCTCGATGTACGCCTCCGTGGGAGCATGGTTCTGATTCAACGATACGAGGATCTCTCCGTCGAAGGCACCGATGTTGGGAGTAAAGCCAAAGGTGAAGTCGATGGGATCCTGGGGAAGGCCGATATCATCGAGAACCAGGTTCAGTTGATTGGCTGGAACCACCTGACGGATGTTCTGCTCCACCTGACTGAAGAGGACAGCCGTCTGCTCGATACGGGTTCCCGGCATGGTACGCACATGCAATCGGAATTGACCCGTATCGACGGCGGGAAAGAAGTCACGCCCGATAAAGGGCAACAAAAGAAATGCGGTCGCCATCACGCCGGCACAGGCGATGAGAGCGGTCCTGTGATTTTCGAGGAAGCTATGAAGCAGGCGGGTGTAGTACTCCTGCACCTTCAGATAGCCCGCGTTGAACCGATTGGTGAAACGTTCGAACCATGAAGACTGCTTGCCCGCTGCCGTTCGGTGCGGCTCGTCCGCTGAAGAGTGATTCTCACTGGCAAGAAAGTATTTGACCAGCGTCGGCACCAGAGTGCGGGAGAGGATGTATGAAGCGATCATGGCAAAGACCACGGCCATCGCCATCGGCGTAAAAAGATACTTCGCAGGCCCCGTAAGAAAGACCACCGAGACGAAGACAATGCAGATCGTCAGCGTGGAGACGAAGGTCGGCGTCGCAATCTCCGCCGCTCCGTGCAACACAGCATCGTAGAGAGACTGCGTGCCCATGTGCCGGTGAATGTTTTCGATCGTAACCGTGGCGTCGTCCACCAAAATACCAATCGCCAACGCCAGACCACCCAATGTCATGGTATTCAGCGTCTGTCCCAGTGCGTTCAGGACGATGATGGAGCTCAAGATGGAGAGTGGGATCGAGATTGCAATAATGAGAGTACTGCGCCAACTACCCAGGAAGATCAGGATCATCAGGGCCGTGAGGCACGAAGCGATCGCTCCCTCGCGCAGTACGCCCTCGATGGCGGCGCGAACGAAGACGGATTGATCGAAGAGGCCCTGGATCTTCATGCCCTTCGGCGCAGCCGCTTGAACGATAGGAAGAACCTTATTCTTGATTTCGTTGATGATCGTCAGCGTGGAGACAGAGCCGGTTTTGAAGATGGGGGTCAGCACGGATGGCTTGCCGTTTGCGCGCACGATGTTCTGCTGCACCATCCAACCATCTCTCACATGCGCCACATCACGCATGAAGACCACGGAATTATTCACCACTTTGACGGGCACATCGTTCAGCGCCAGTGCGTCGACGGGGCTGTTGTTCAGGCTTGACCCATACTCGCGCCCACCAATTTTGATCGTGCCCGTGGGCATCGTTACATCCTGCGCGGTGATGGCGCTTTCAATATCAATCGGCGACAGCCCTTTTGCCAGCAGCGCTTGCTGATTCAGGTCCACCATAATCTGGCGGACAACTCCTCCATGCGGGGCCGAGAGCAACGTTCCCGGAATTGTCGATATCCTCTGCCGTATGCGAAAGATGCCATAGTCGTACAACTCGGATTGCGACAGCGTATCGCTGGAGAGTGCTAACTGATAAATCGGCACGGTGGAGGCGCTAAAGCGCAGCACCCAGGGCGGATTTACTCCTGCAGGAAAGCGAAAGCGAATCGATTGTGTGGCTGCACCCACCTGCGCCATCGCGGCATCAATCCGCACCTGGGGCTGAAAATAAATCATCAGTACGGCGTAGCCGCGAACGGTCTGCGAGTCAATCGATTTCACGTCGTTCACCGTCGACATGATGAACTCGCTGAACGTTGTGATGCGTTGCTCCATCTCCTGGGCTTGCAGGCCACGGTAATCGTAGACAACGGTGATGACGGGGATGTCGATGGCAGGAAAGATATCGGTCGGCATCGTCGCAATCGACGACAGCCCCAGAAGGAGAATCAGGATGGAAGCAACGATGAACGTATAGGGGCGATTCAGCGCCAGTCGAACAATCCACATACCAAAATCTTTCTGCCAAAAGGACTACTGCCCCATCCCCTGGGGAACGAAGGTAGCGCTTCAACGTTGTGCAAAAGGAGATGTGCTCGTACAGAAGCGTCTCGCTCTTGCGCTTGGAAGCGTTGTTCTACATCGACCTACTCGATCGAGAGAAACTCGCTTAGAAGGTTTCAAATACTGTCACCAAATGGTGCCAGCCGAGAGGCCTCGTAGCGGATTTCAGGGCCTGCATTCTTATAGATTATCTATAGGTGACTTTGGTCGCAGATTATTTATAATTTTAGGAAATGGCGACGACGAAGCAACACTCAGTCCAGCATCAATCAATGGCCGAGCAGGTCAAACGGGACCTTCTGCGGAGGATTATGAACGGGGATCTTCCTCCTGGATCGCGCCTCGTTGAACTGCAGATCGCCCATGAGTTGCATACCAGCCAGGGGCCGGTGCGCGAGGCTCTGTGCGAACTCGAGGCGCTCGAACTTGTTGTGACAGAACCCTACAAGGGAAGCCGAGTGCGAGAGGTGACACCGCAGGATATGCGAGAGGCATATATGGTGCGCGCCGCTCTCGAGGAGATGGCAGGACAACTTGCCGCTCCTCGCTTCAAGGGCTCAGTAGGTAACTTGAAGAAGCCGGCGGCGGCCATCCGTGACGCAGCCCGAAAAAAGGACATTGCGGCATACGCGCGCCATGACATCCACTTTCATCGCCTGATCGTGGAGGGAGCCTCAAACCGGATTCTGGCCCGGACTTGGGATTCTCTTGCCTTTGAAGTGCGCGTCCAATTGCGCCTTTCAAAAGGCGAGGTCGATCTGATCGCCGTCCAGGAAGCCCACTGGGGCATCATCGATGCGTTGGAACAAGGAGATGGCCAGCAGGCGGGTGAGTTGCTCCGCAAGCACATTGTCAGTTTCCTCTCATGAACTCAGACGTGAGCGTACCCTCAAGACACAGCGATAAAATTAGTCCTGATATTGTATGGTCCGCCGCCCGACTGCAAGGGAAAGCAAGGAGCGAGAAGACAAGTCTGCGCCAATGGATACGTCAATAGGGGCGAACGCGGTGTCAAGGGCAAAGATATCCTTTCCGCTGCCTGAGCAACGCCCGAAGCGAAGGGTTTAGAGACCAGGGTTCGAGCGGATCCTATTCGAGTCACTTTCCGGTGGAATTGTCTCCACCAACCATCAATACGGCCACGAACTGCGGCCATGATTCCTCTATTCGGACACCCAGCCTATGCTGGGTGCGAGAGCGCCTACTCAGCCTCACGGTCTGGCTTTCGCTGACCAGAATACATTTCAGGCTGCCCTCGATGAGAGAACTTGTGGATACGGTGTCTGGGTGCGACGTATCCAGTACATCCGTATCGCCAGCTTGCGTGCTGCCGCCACCTTGGCCACGGTGAAGTGTTTCTGATGGCAACGGTATAGATATTCCTTGCGAAACACAGGATCAAAACGGACAGCTATGTTCGCAGCTTCGACCAGGAGGAATCGCAATAGCCGGTTGCCCTGCTTGCGGATTCCGCCCATCCGCTGTTTACCTCCAGATGAGTACTCGCGAGGGATTAATCCAAGGTAGCTGGCGACCTGCTTGCCACGCGGGAAGCGGCGAACATCTCCGACTGTCAGCACGAAGGCGAGTGCAGTAACGGCGCCTACTCCTGGCTGGCTCAACAGCAATTGCACATCGGGATAGTTCCCGGCCACCTGCGTTACCGCATCGTTCAGCTTTTCCAGTTGACCTTCCAGCATGCCGAGTAAGTTGAGCAGGTCTTGCCTGCGTCGACCGTTCTCCGTGGTGATCGACGGGAACGGCATTCCGCGCCGCCGACCGTTCTGCGGCAATGTCATCCCCGCAAGCCGTTTGACCAACAGCGCGATGGTGCAGCTTTACAACAGTCTTCAGCCGGTTCCCACGCAGAACAATCCACTCGGCAGCAACTTCGCCTACACGCAGATAACTCCGCAGACCTATCGCGACTACACGGGGCGCGTGGACTACAAGTTCACATCGAAGGACAACTTCTTCGTCCGCTATACCCGGGCAACTACACCAAGGGCCAGAACGAATGGACGGTGGGCAACGTTGGACAGCAGCAGGGGCCTCGCTGGATCAATGTTCCGGCGATGGGATGGGATCACGTCTTCAACGAGCACACAAATATCGATGTGACGTTCGGAGGCACGAACTACAAGACGCACTGCTGCTACTATCCCGGATACGACAAGTACAGTCCAAGCGACCTTGGCCTGCCGAGTTACACCGATCAGTATGCGCAGCAGGCAAACGCCGCGCTGGTGCAGCTGCCTGTCAAATCCAAATCCGTCCTCGGAATCTTGTCAAGTCCAAAACCGACCTAACCGACACAAACTAAACAACATATAAGTGCCGATTAGTTTCCTCCACACTGCTAGACTAAAAACGGTAGAAGCAAAGCCGGGGAGATACCCATCCGGCCTAACTCGTTTGATTTCAATATTTTTACCCATAAAGCTTTTGTTTATAATATTTTAGCGAAACAAGTTCGTTTAAATTACACAAAATAAACGGTTTATGGTCCCACCAGGGGGTACCTGGTGGGACGGGCGAAATGCAAGATTGTCGACTTCGCCCTCTCGAGGCTTCGCGGGTAATGACACTTTTTCAATAGCGAACAGCAATTGGCACCTGCAACTAGAACTGACAACTAGTGCCCGTCTGTCTCCGGTAGAACATGACAGGCTTCGACGTTGACGTTCGTTGGAGAGCCGGCCATCATATTCAATCGCAGCGGAAGCTCGAAGTGGCGTACCGGTCTTCCGGGGGTGATGCCGCAGGTTTTGAAAGCTGCGGTCAGGCGGGCAGGTCGGTTACGAGTTTTCCCGCGGCCTCGATTCCTTCGGCGTTGGCTCCGCTCAGAAGAAGGATGTTACCGTCCTGGTCGGGATTCCGAACCATTGCGAGGATGGCGTAGGACTGGCCGGTGGCCCATCCCAGGGCGGTCGGCGCATATTGATATTTTTCGTGCGGTCCCGGATGAACGTTAAGGATGATCTCCTGCGAGGAGGCCTTGTCGTAGGAAAACCGGAAGCTCATCTGGTCGCTGAAGGGCGCCATCCACGGGTTCGAGCGCGGACTTCCGAGGAGGACGAGCCCTCCTAGAGCTCCTGGGGGTACACGAGACCGATCGCGACTCGGGCATGGTCGAGGATGCTCATCATCTGGCGCGACATGTCGTGTGTGATGATTGGGCTCTCTGTGCAGCTGCTGCGGAGGAGATCGCAGAAGTGATTTACTTCATAATTGAACCCGGTGGATTCAAAGGGCTCGTCAAGTTCTACTGTGCGTCCATCGATGTACCGGATGGTCGCATGGACAGGGTTCCACCACTTGCTCGGGATTGCGACATTTCCTAGTGGCCCGGCGAGTAAAGCGTCGCCCTCACCGTGGAGCCCAAGACCGCAATAAAGCTGGGCCATCCCGTTGAGGTGCCTGGTTTGCAGTGCGGCAAACGTGTCGATGCCCGTTGGGCCTATTTGGCCGAAGGTCTGGACTCGTTCTACAGGGCCGAGCCAGTCGAGCGCGAGGAAGGCTTCGTAGGGGCCAATGCCAAGGAGGCTACCACCACCCACATCCAAGTTGTAGATCGGATGGTTCAGCGAAATATTGGCGATGGAGGACCCTGCACGGACGAAGGCAACTTGTCCGATGGGATCCTGCTCAAGATGTTTCAGGAGCCTGCGGTAAAGAGGGAAGAATGGAGGCTTCATTGCCTCCATGAAGAGCAGGCCCCGTACGCTCGCGGCGACCAACACCTCCTCCAACTGTTGTCCATTCAGCATGGACGGCTTCTCGCAGAGCACATGCTTCCCGGCTGCGAGTGCCGCTAAGGCGTAGGCATGATGACTGTCGGGGTGAGTGGCAATGTACACGGCGTCGATAGGACCGCTCAACATTTGCTCGAGTGTGCGAGTGGTCGCCCCACCGAAGTGCGCCGCAAAAACCTCGGCCACCTCCCGCTTACGTGTCCATGTACAGGTGAGCTTTGCTCCAGTCACATGCCTGAGTCCGGCCGCAAAGCGACTTGCTGAATCGCCTCCGCCGATCACACCCCACGTCACCACTTCAGGCATCTCGCCCCCATTGCTGACTATTTTCCGGCACATTGTATTTTGTAGCTTGCGGTCCGCATCAGCGCCCATTTACTCGACTTTACTCCAGCGTTGTTCCCGCGAAATGGGGATGTCCACCGGGACACGATCTCGGTGGCCGTTGTGGATCAGAGTGGGCGGTTGGTCATGCAGTCGGTGATCCCCACGCAGGCCTCTGCAATTCTGGATTGTGTGAGTGGAATACAGGGTAGCTTGCATGTCACCTTGGAAGAAGGAACGCATTCGGCGTGGCTCTACGATCTCCTGGTGCAACGGGTGAAGAAGTTAGTGGTGTGCAATCCACGCAAGAACGCGCTCTTGAAGTCGGGAAGAAAGAGCGATGCGATCGATGCGCGCAAACTGGCCGAGTTATTGTGGGCGGGGATGTTGTCTCCGTTTTATCACGGGGAGAACAGTGCGCTGGAGGTGCAGCATCTGGCACGCGCCTACGCGATGCTGACCGACGACACGACGCGAACCATGATGCGGCTCAAGCCGTGTTTCGCAGCCAGGCGGTCGTCTGTACTGGCAGGAAGCTGTACGGAAAACGGCACCATGATGATTACCTGAAAGAGTTGGACCAGGATGGCCCACGGAGGCGCGCGGAGTACCTGTATCAGGAGTTGGATGGCTTACAGAAACTACGCCGTCAGGTGCGACACGAGCTGATCGTTGCGTGTCGCAAACACCCGGCGGCGAAATGGTTGCAGTCGGTACCCTTCCTGGGGCCACTGCGCACGGCCGTGTTGATCGGACGAGTGAAAACACCCCACCGTTTCCGCAGCAAACGCCAGTTCTGGGCTTACTGCGGACTAGCGCTGGAGACTCGCGACAGCGGCGAATATTGCGTGGTCAACGGGCAGGTGGAACGCAGAAAGAGGCCGGTATTGATGCGCGGATTGAACTGGAACCATAACCATGAGCTGAAGAACTTGTTCAAGGGTGCCGCGACCACGGCCAGCGTTGGCAGCGGGGTCTTTCAGCAGTTCTACCTTGGACTCTTGAATAAAGGAATGCAGCCAGAGATGGCGCGGCTGACGCTAGCGCGTAAGATCGCCGCCATCACGCTGAAGATCTGGAAGAAAGGAGAAGCGTTCAACCCAGAGCATTTGAAACCACAAGCAGCTTGAGCGCTCAGCACCATCGGAGAACGGATATATCTGTGTAATCCGCCGGTCACCGAGCGCTTGGGTTCGAGGGTGAGTATCCCGGAAAGGTCTAGGCGAAACAGTCTCACTTCCCACTGTATGCCCCCTCGCACAACTCAACAAAAGCAATAGGCCTTGAGTCTCAGATAGAACCATGGTTGGCAAACTGCCCAACTGCTCACAGGCGCGAAGAAGCCGAACGGAAGAACGCAAGAGATTAATGGATCCGACAATCTCCCCGAAGTCAAAGCCGAGCTACGCTCCAGGCATCGAGTCTCAAACGCTGCAAGCGAGGGGCTGGATGTCAGAAAACCAAATCCTCCTTGCGGATAGAAAGAAGTATTTTTGTCTTGACATCCCCTTTTATAGAACCCTTCCCACACTCTTTGGAAATCCCTTCAGGATTCCCACATTACCACGGCCTCGACGACGGGTTAGGTGTTTAGGAGCAACAGCAAAGACCAGCCACAACCTCAATTCATGCCCTCAACTCCGCAAGGGACTTGTAACGGATGTCCCCGGTCCAATGTGTAACGGATGTCCCGGTACACTCATCCCTCAGGAAGGCTTGGTTTCCTTGCTTTGCGCGGAGCGCAGAAAGATGCTTTGTTCTTCGGGTGGGCGTTGCGGGCGGGAAAGGGCCGCAGAGATTCTCTCTTCGCTTTGCAAGCTTTTCTTTTTCTCTTTAGGGGTGTCCGGAGGGGATATTTCTCTTTTGCTCAGACGCCAGAGAAGACCGGATTCCAACGTGTTATCCAGAGATAAGGGGATCGATTGCGACGAACAAGCAGATTGTTAACAATCACTTATCGGGTTCTGCACAAGAAAAGGGTCAAGTCTCGGTTGACAGGCATGGGCACAGGTAGGCGAAGATAGGGCGAACATTGTGCCATGCCCTCGACCGCTTCAATCCGTCTCCAGATCGAAACCACACTCGCAAACCGTGTGCCTGCCGCTCTCACGCTCAAGATCAAGCAGGCTCCAGAACTCTTCTCAACCGGAATCGGCGAAGTGGACGGAGTGCTGGGTGGTGGCGTTCCGCGCGGGAGCATCACCGAAATTGTGGGTGCGGCATCGACGGGCAAGACATCCTTCGGACTTTCTGCCATCGCCGCCATTACGCAGTCGGGTGTGGCTTGCGCGTGGGTCGATGTGAGCGACGCGCTTTCGCCTGAATCCGCAGCTGCGGCGAACATCGTTTTGAAACGGCTGCTATGGCTCCGCATGTCAGCAGAGAGCAAGCAGCGCGTTACAGACAAGCCGTGGCCGCGGCTGGAGCAAGCGCTGAAGGCAACCGATTTGCTGCTTCAGGCTGGAGGCTTCGCCGCCATCGTGCTCGATATGAGCGATGTGCTCCCACAACACACGATGCGGATTCCACTGGCGACGTGGTATCGCTTGCGACTCGCAGCGGAGCAGGCCCGCAGTGCTCTCATCGTTCTCAGCCAAGCTCCATGCGCCAGCAGTTGCGCGGCACTCGCTCTGCGCTGTGAACCGGCCAACATTCATCCCTTCAGCGACAACGGCGAGACGGCCCTCTTCGAGCGCCAGCAATACGCCTTAGTACGAGAGCGCAATCGTAACGAAAGCTCTCCGTTCCTTCGTAAGAAACCACCCACGCGGGCCGAATGGCGCGCCGAAACTCTGTGGACGCGGGTGCGGTGATGTACGCCGTTCTCCATCCCCCGAACTTTGCTGCCCAAGTGGCCGCACAACAGCGCCCGGAACTGCGAAAGCGACCATTTGTGCTGATTGACGGTGAGCCACCAGCAGATGCAGTCTTTGCCGCGAATAAAGCGGCTCGATCGCTCGGTGTTGAAGTCGGCATGACCCGCCTGCAAGCGGAGTCTTTTCCTGAAGTCGTCTCTGTCCCTCGTACACGAGAGGACGAAGGTTCCGCAAATACGCTTCTTCACACCGTCGCGTGCATTTTTTCCCCGCGCATCGAGCACGTCCAGGCGCATCCCGGCACCTACGCGCTAGACATACAGGGCATGAATAGCCTTTTTGGCGACGCCCCACAACTCGCCAGCAAGTTGCGTCAACGCATCATGTCGGCGGGCTTCCTTGCCAATATTGCTGTCGCACAAAACTTTGATGCTGCCCTGTGTCTCGCGTTGGGCAGAACCGGCGTATCCGTAGTGCCACCTGGCTATGAGGCGAATGCGATGCGGGATCTTCCTCTGCATGTATTGAACCTCGCGGCGGAGCATGAGGATAGGTTTCACTCGTGGGGTATTCGCACCTGCGGACAACTGGCCGAACTCTCTGAGACCGATCTGATTGCTCGCATCGGGCAAGCAGGAAAGAGACTCCATTCCCTCGCGCTCGGAGAGTGGCCGCATCTGATGTTTCCGCTTGAGCCGAGCTTCGAGGACGGTCTGGTCGAACGTATGGAGCTGGACTTTCCCGTAGAGATGCTGGAGCCGTTATTGTTTCTGCTCTCTCGCATGACGGATACATTGTTGGACCGGGTAAAGTCGAAGGCGCGTGCGATTGCGTCGCTGCGCGTTGTGCTCAACCTCGAAGGGGGCAAGAAGCATGAGCGGGTTGTCCGGCCGGCGTTGCCTCTGGAGGACACGCCGACGCTACTAAAACTGCTGCAACTTGACCTAGAGACACATCCACCAAGCGCCACGATTGTCAGCCTGGAGTTGCACGCACAATCTGCTGCACCCTATCGCGCGCAGCACGGTCTGTTTCTCCCACAGTCGCCAGAGCCGGGGAGACTGGAGGTGTTGCTTGCGCGTCTGCGGAAGCTGCTCGGTGAGGAGCGCGTCGGTTCGGTCGAGCTGAAAGACGATCATCGACCGAATGCCTTCCGCATGATCCCATTCGCTCCTCCATCACCTGCGAAGAGTGCGAGACCATCTGTATCGGTGCCAACGGCTCTTCGCGTCTGCCGTCCGCCTCAGACTGTCGGGGTTATGCTCACCGGCAACGCGCCAACGCGGGTCTTTTGGGAAGGGCAGAGGTATGCCGTCCGCGAGATAGCCGGGCCGTGGCGCGTCAGCGGGCAGTGGTGGTCGGAGGCCAACTGGTGTCGGGAGGAGTGGGATGTTCGGCTCGCCAGCGACACAGCGGAGCGTGTGTGCCGGCTTGCATTCGATTCGCGCTCTCGATGCTGGTATGTACAGGGGACGTATGACTGAGTACGTCGAACTGCACGCTCGCTCTGCTTTCAGCTTTCTAGAGGGAGCGTCCCTGCCTGAGTTCCTGGTTCAGCGTGCAGCCGATCTGGAGATGCCAGCTATAGCGCTGCTAGATCGCAACGGCTTATACGGTGCGCCACGCCTTCACCTGGAGGGACAGAAGCTAGGTGTGCGGGCGCACATCGGCGCGGAGATCGCCGTGAGCGACTTGGGGCAGCGGTTGCGGCCCGCTGCGTACTTGCCACATCAGCATCCCATCGAACCTGCGCGGTTACCACTGCTGGCGCAGTCACGCACCGGCTATCAAAACCTCTGCCGTCTTATCACCCGTTTCAAGTTGCGCGAGAGCAAGAAGGCCGAAGGTGCAGCGCTTGTCAGCGACTTTGAGGAGTACGGCAAGGGTTTGGTGTGTCTGACCGGCGGCAGTGAGGGGCCGCTGGCTGCTGCGTTGGCACGGGGGGGATACGAAGCAGCGCAGAAGGCCGTCGAGCGGCTGATAGAACTTTTTGGTCTACGGAACGTCTACGTCGAAATTCAGCGCCACTTCGACCGAGAAGAGGAGCATCGCAACCGGACAGCCATCCGCATCGCGCGGTCCCTGAATCTGCCTCTGCTTGCTACGGGAGGAGTGAACTACGCAACGGAGTATGAGCGCGAAGTTCTCGATGTGTTCACCTGTATTCGCCACAAAACGACACTCGATACTGCGGGACGGCTTCTGACGAGGAACACGGAGCGCTATCTGCGCTCTGCGCGTGAGATGCGGGAGCTTTTCTATGACTACCCGGATGCCATCTCCAATACACGAGAGCTGTCGTCCCGTCTGCAATTCGAGATGACCGGTCTGGGCTACGAGTTCCCAGCGTACCCCGTATCGGACGCGGAGACGATGGACTCGTTTCTCCGCAAGCGCGTGGAGGAAGGTATACGCCGGCGCTATCTCCCGAAGAATGACCCGGGCCTAAATGCCAAAGCAACACAGCAGGCGGAGCGGGAGCTGCGGCTGATTGAGCGATTGGGGCTCGCGGGATACTTTCTCATCGTTTGGGATATCGTTCATTTCTGCAAAGACAACGGCATTCTGGTTCAAGGCCGCGGCTCCGCCGCGAATAGCGTCGTCTGCTACGCGCTCGAAATCACCATCGTTGATTCCGTTGGCTTGAACCTCCTGTTTGAGCGGTTTCTCTCGGAGGAGCGCGGCGAGTGGCCGGACATCGACCTAGACTTGCCCAGTGAGACAGACCGCGAGCGGGCGATTCAATATGTGTATCAGCGATATGGAGAACTGGGTGCGGCCATCACTGCGAATGTCACCACGTATCGGAGCCGCTCGGCATCCCGCGAGGCAGGTAAGGCGCTTGGATTCGATAAAAAGACCGCAGGACGGCTCGCGGGATTGGTCAGTGCATGGGAGTGGAAGGGACCGAGTGACGGCCTGGTGAACACTTTCAAAGCTGCCGGATTCGACATGCGGAACGCTCGCATCATGAAGTATCTGCAGATGTGCGGGCGGATGCAGAACCTGCCGCGCAATCTCAGCCAGCACTCGGGCGGCATGGTCATCTGCCAGGGACACCTCGATTCCGTTGTTCCAATTGAGCGGGCGTCGATGGCCGGGCGAACGGTCGTGCAATGGGACAAAGACGATTGTTCCGATATGAAGATCATCAAGGTTGATCTTCTGGGCTTGGGGATGTTGGCCGTTCTCAAGGATACTGCGTATCTGGTGCCGCAATATTATGGCGTGCCGCTTGACTACGCACAGCTTCCGCAGGATGCTGCCGTTTACGAAAGCATTCAGTTGGCCGACACCGTTGGGCTGTTTCAGATTGAGAGCCGCGCCCAGATGTCCGCGCTCCCGCGAACTATGCCGAAGTGTTTTGCCGATCTGTCGATGCAGGTGGCAATCATTCGTCCTGGACCGGTAACGGGAAAGTTCGTAAACCCCTACATCGCACGCAGGCTCGGTAGAGAGCCAGTCACTTACCTGCACCCATCATTCGAGCCGTTTCTTCGTCGAACGCTCGGCGTGCCTCTCTTTCAAGAGCAGGTGATGAAGATAGGCATGGTGGCCGCAAACCTCACAGGTGGAGAAGCGGAAGAGCTGCGCAAAGCGATGGGCGGAAAGCGCTCTCAGGCGATCATCGCCGGAATGACGGCGCGACTCCACGAAGGCATGACCGCAAATGGAATCCGACCGGAGGTGCAGGTGGAGATTATGCGGGTGCTCTCGACAGTCAAAGAGTTCATGTTCCCGGAGTCGCATGCACACAGCTTTGCTTCGATTGCGTATTCAAGTGCCTACACCAGATTTCACTACATCGCCGCGTACACCTGTGCGCTACTCAACAATCAGCCGATGGGATTCTACTCTGCGGCGACGATCCTCAACGACGCGAAGCGTCACGGGCTGAAAGGTCTGCCCATTGATGTTCAACACTCGGAATATTTCTGCACCCTGGAAGTCCTTAGAGAAGCAGACCGTGGCAGATACACAGGTCCGTTCGCCGTCAGAGTGGGCTTCAAATACGTGCGAGGCTTGCGGCGAGAGATAGGAGATGCGATTGCAGAATCACGGCATGTGGACGGGCCATTCGGGTCTGAGTACGATCTTCAGCGTCGCGTGCCTTCAATACATAGGACAGAGTTAGGTTTGTTGGCCGAGATCGGAGCGTTCAATTGGACAGGAGAGAAACATCACCGGCGCACCGCGCTTTGGCGTGCGGAACGGGCAGGGCAGGGTATCGGTCCACTCTTCGTGGGGATTCCAGATGAGCATGAACTGGAGAACTCAGCACCGCTGCTGCCGATGACGACAGAAGAACGTTTGGTCGCTGACTTCGGTGGCACAGGACTAACGATGGGGCCGCACCTCATGGCCTATCACCGTGCAGATATGGACCGAACCGGCGTTATCCCGGCTGGCAATCTGAGAGCAATGCCGGACGGCATCTACACACGCATCGCTGGAGTGGTTATCGTCCGCCAACGGCCCGGTACGGCCAGTGGCTTTATCTTCCTCAGTTTGGAGGATGAGACAGGAATCTCCAATGCGATCATCAATCCCCAATTGTACGAGCGGAACAGGGTGGCAGTGACGCGCGGGAAGATCCTACGGGTCGAAGGCACGCTCCAGAATCAGGACGGCGTTATCTCGGTGAAGGCGTCAGCCGTTTGCGTGCTGAAACTCAGCGAGATTGATGCGCGGTCGCATGACTTTCATTGATCCGCACTCGTTACATAGGGAGAGCATTGCGGGGCAGGAATAGGCCGCAGAGATTCTCTCTGGCTTTACAAGCTTTTTCTTTTCTCTTTAGGGGTGTCCAGAGGGGATATTTTTCTTTATTCGAGGGGGTTAGTTCTGGATGAGACGTACGAGAGTGCCATCCGGGGCGACTAAGGCACCGATGTCAGACGCCCAGAATCGGTAATCCCTTTGCGACGATTCGAGTGAATGGGTGTCAGGCCTTCGATTCCGGCTTCCTCGCGATCAACTGATGCATCCGGCAATGCGCAACCAAGGTGGTTGGTGAAGCGTCCGCCTCGGCCATTCCCGCCACCAGTTCTTCCAGGCGGGCTCCCGACAAGCTTCCTTCTCGCACCATCCCCAGACCCACTGCGTGCAGCGTCCAGTTCCAGAATCCCTTGTGTTTGCCGGTTAGGTAGTGCGGGTGATAAGCATCCCCGTGTACAAGCTCAAAGTCCGCCTCCTTGGCCCACAAATGGATACGGCGACCGCCCGAGTAATCCACTCCGCGGTTGCGGGCTCCTTCCATGCAGATATCGCGTAGTTCGGTATAAGCGGCTGAGCTTGGCTCCGTGTAAACCGCGCTCACGTCCGCTTCCTCGCAAACCATGACGCCGCCCGGCTTCAACGCCGCGTGGATGGCGCGCATCGCCTCAACCGGCTTGTTCAGATGGACCATCAGCCACCGCGAATACGCCACGTCCACGCTCTCGGGCTCAAGTCCGGACTCGTAGATGTTGGCAGAAACGAACCGCGCATTCTTCAGGCCTACCTCTTGTGCCAACTGGGCAGCTACCGCAAGGTTGTCTTCGTTCAGATCGATTCCGGTGGCATTCGCTCCCAGGCTGGCCGCCCAACGCGTGACGTAGCCGAGTCCGCATCCGAACTCCACGAAGCGATGCTCCGATGCGAGTCCGGCGCGCAGCAACAATTCGCGCGTCCGGCCATCGTGAATTTCACTGATCACCCTCAGCCGGTCGTGGTCGCTTCGTCCAGTGCCCAGCAAGTACTTGTCGCCAATTGTTTGCACCAAGGAAGCATACGCTCACACCTCTAGGCGCGGTGTACCGATGGATCGCGTCTGGATGGTCGGCAATCCGGAAAGTAAGACGGTGGTTCCATAGCCGGCTATGCTGGGAGGAGCCTTCCTCCCTTTCTGGTCGTGGCCTTGGTCTTAGGTCTGTGGGGTGTTTTGGAATGAGGCGAAGGCGAAGAGTGATGTCCGTTTTGGCACGCCGAGACTGGTTAAAGCTGAAGAATCGGCTGAGAACCTTCTGTGAGTCCGTAGACTTGCGATCATGCTGTCTTCAAAGTCTGTTCGGCGAATATTTCGTCTGTCTGGTGCTTCTTCTTCCCGCCATCACCGGGATCTCGGCGGCGGGTCAAAGTAGTTCCACTCTCTGCGCCCCAACAGCCCATGCAGTCGTTCTCTATGCGCCGGAGTCGAACCTGGAACGAAGTGAGATAGAGACGCTCAGGACGGCGAAGGTCTCTGTCGATGTGGCGATGTACAGCTTCACGGATCGTGAGCTGGCCGCGGAACTGGTTGGCTTGGCGCGCTCTGGAGTACGGGTGCGTGTCTACCGTGATTCGAGAGAATCAATGCAGGAGAACCAGCGCGGCTCTTCCACCACGCCAACGCTGCTGGCGGGTGGGGTCGAGGTCCGTGTGAAAGCTTCGCAGGACCTGATGCGCTTCAAGAGCTATGTCATCGACGGCGCTCTACTGCGTACAGGGTCGGCCAACTGGCCTCAAGCGCCAGGACAATGATGTGCATTACGAAGTAGATAAGACACTGGCAGCGCGGTTCGAAACTCGCTTTGAAGCCATGTGGGATCGCGCTACGAATCGAATGGCGACGACCCCCACGCAGTAGGGAGGCCATCCTATCTGCGCGGGCTCGTCGCGACATAGGCTCTTCTCGTAACTTAGACATTATTAACTTCAATCATTGCGGAGCGTTTCAAGCGGATCGGTATAGGCGGCTCGCACTGCTGGAATCAAGCAAGCGATGGCTGAGGGCAGTATGAGAAGAACGGTTACCCAGGCAGGTATCCAGAACGAGTTCGCGCCAGCGGGCATCCAGTGTTTGAGGATGTTTCGGAACCCGAGATTCAAGGCCACTCCGAGCAACACCGCGGCGGTGATGGTGGGCAACAAAGTCTGCATGACGGTCCACACGATGTGGCTGCGGGGAGCACCAAGAGCGAGACGTATTCCAAGCTCATTCTTTCGTTGTTCTGCGGTGAACAGAATGGTGCTTGTGATGCCGAAGAGGGAGAGAGCGAGAGCAAGACCTCCGAAGAAACTACAAAGAACGGAGAACATGTGCTGCTGTACCCAAACGGTTTGAATACTGAGCGCATCGTCGAGAGTACGAACCTCGTTGCCGGAGATTCCCTGTTCGGAGTTGAGCTTATGCAGGGCGAGGCGCAGAGGACGCTCAAGGCTTTGTGGTGCGGTGGTCGAGCGGAAGAAGATCTGTGCATGATTCCACATGAAGGCGGTGTGAGGGACGTAGATCGCCGGGGGCGGCCGGCCGCTCGAGGCCATCGTTGCGCGAGTCGGCGACGACACCGATGATCTGACGCCAGCCGTCGCTTTCAGGCGAGGTGATGCTCGCGGGCCGGCCATCGTTTTTGAGGGCGTCGGTGCGGACCTGCTGGCCGAGGACCGCTCGGCCGGTCATATAGCGATCGACGAAGGTCTGGTTAACGACGGCGACGAAATCTCCGCGGCGATTTTCGTCGGGGGTCCAAAGGCGTCCCTGAAGAAGTGAAATTCTGAGGGTGTCGAAGTATGCGGGGCTAACGAGCTGGACGAGAGCGTGCAGAGGCTCAGACGGTTTCTGGCCGAAGATGTCAAAGGATGCGGGGAGTCCGAGGCCGCCGAAGGGCTGCGAAGGCGGGATGCCGCTGGAGAGGATGCCGACCGATATGACTCCTTGAACGGAGGCGACGGTATTGGTGAGCTGCTCGATGTAACGGGCGTAGGCCTGATGGTTCTTCGTGGGGTTGGGCTTGAGCGGAAGTCCAATAAAACCGACGTTGTGAGGATCGTAGCCGAGCTTCATCGAGGTCAGATGGCGGAAACCCGCGAAGGCGGCGGCGGCAACACTTAGCAGGATGCACGTGAGCGTGATCTGCGCGGTGATGAGGAGGTTGAGCGAGCGACCGCTCGATTGGGTGAACGTGCGGGTACGCGACTGTATCATCTGCGCGATTCCGGGCCGCGAAAAGCGCAGCGCGGGTCCGAGGCCGAGATGCCAAGGAAGTCGTTCATGTTGGGCGTAACAAAGTCAACGCTGACGTCTTCGGGGTAGTCGCTCCCGGTGTCGGTCCGTGGGCGAAGCAGGAAACCGAGGACGCTATCGATCGACCTTGCCTTAAGGAACTCGTCGTACTGGGTAGGTTCAAGAGCGAACCAGGTAGGGAGCAGCGGCTGCTTTTCGTCGATGAGCGACGGATTCACGATGCGGTCCGTATCGCGGTACGGAAAGGGATTGAGGACCGTAGAGTAGATGACGTTGAACATTGCGGAGGTGGCTCCGATACCGAGGGCGAGGGAAACAACAGCGGCAATGGAGACGAAAGGACAGCGATGGAGAGATCGGATCGCGCCGCGGAGATCGCCGCCTATTTCATAAAGTGGGCGTAGGCCGATGGCAGAGCGGTAGATTTCCTTCTGGACGTCGGGTCGACCCATCTCCATCTGTGCCTGGCGGATCGCATCCGCCGGAGAGATGCCTGAGTCGATGAGGTGCTGCGTGCGCTGCTCGATGTGGAAACGAAGCTCGTCGGCGACATCGCGGTCGGTTTGACTGCGATGGATGAGGGCGCGCCACCAGCTGCGAAGAGTGGCAGTGAAACTCATAGAGCCTCCGAAGTGGCGTTGAGGATAGAGCCGACGACGCCGGTCATCTCAGTCCACTTATTGATCTCGTGCTTGAGTTGTTTGCGGCCGGCTGCGGTGAGTTTATAGAACTTGGCGCGGCGGTTGTTTTCTGACTCGCCCCATTCACCTTCAATAAGGCCCTTGTGCTCCATGCGATAGAGAGCGACATAGAACGAGCCTTGAGGGATTTCGAGGCGTCCCTGAGAGATCTGCTGGATGCGCAGGAGGATACCGTAGCCATGCTGCGGACCAAGAGAACTCGATTTGAGGATGAGAATCTCGAGAGTTCCCTGGAGTAAATCGACAGATTTTCCCATAACGCCTCTCTCCTATCGTGCATAGGAGAATAGGAGAGAAGCGATCATAGTGTCAAATTCCTGCTCGACTCAGAGCTGTCTCCGCTCTCGCGGCAACACTATCGGATAAGAGAAACATCCCTTCCGGACAACCCTAAAGAGAAGAAGAACTTGATTATTGAGAGAATCTTTGCGGGATTGTTCGAGCCTGTTGCGAAGCTCTATGCTCGGATCCAGCTCATCGCTCAATTTCCGAGCTGCTGATGAACCCAGGAGCATTTCTAGAAGGTCTTCTTCCGTGATCGCGAGATTGGAGAGTTCGACGTCGAAGAGACTCATAGCGACGAGAAGGTAGATTGAGGTGGCCTGCCCGATGTTTTGTACCAGTGAGGAGTTAGTGTAGCGCGTTTTATGAAGGGCCTAGTTTTTCTGTACCAAGCCTAGAGTTAGTCGCGGCCGGTTTAGGTTGCAGCCAGATCGCGGCTAGCCGCGATCTGGCTGGCGAACTCGCTTGGTGTCCTGTCATCGAGAGATGCGTGAGGACGGCTCTCATTATATTCCCGCCTCCAGGCTTCGATGAGCTTCCTTGCCTCTTTCAGATCCAGGAACCAGTGGGTGTCGAGGCACTCTGAGCGGAAGGTCCCATTGAAGCTCTCCACGAACGCGTTGTCAGTCGGTTTGCCCGGTCGGGAGAAGTCAATCTTCACACCATTCCGATAGGTCCATAGGTCCATCGCCTGGCCGGTGAACTCACTGCCGTTGTCACAGAACAGCACCTTTGGAACGGCGCGTTCGAGCTTCACTCGATTCAACACTCGTACCACATCGTCTCCTTTCAAGCTTTGTCCAGCTTCGATTGCCACCGCCTCTCTGGTATAGACATCGACGATGGTCAACGAGCGGAACTTTGTGCCATCCTGCAGCTGGTCGGCTACGAAGTCCATACTCCAGGCCTGATCCGGGCCGGTTGCCTTCAACCGTTCTTCGCGATGTCGCGCTGCTTTGCGCTTGCCGGCTGGCTTCATCCGCTTCAGAGTCAGGCCTTCTTCCACGTACAACCGATACACCACATACTTACCCACTTCCCAGCCTTCGCGGTTCAACAGTACGCGGATCTTACGGTATCCATAGCGCACTCTTGCCTGAGCGATCTCGCGGATACGCATCCGCAGCTCAGTTCGTGGATCGAGGCAGCTTCGATAGCGGTAGGTCGCTCTTGGAACCCACAGAACACGGCAGGCATGCCGCTCGCTCACCAGATAGCTTTCCACCAGACGCTCCACCATCGGTCCACGCCGCGAAGGCTTCACCATTTTTTTGAGAGAACATCCTGCAGCATCGTCTTATCCAGCGTCAGTTCCGCCACCAGCTGCTTCAGCCGCAGGTTCTCTTCCTGCAGCTGAGCCATTTGACGGACCTGGTCCACTTCCAGACCGGCATACTTCGCCTTCCAGCGGTAGAACGTCTGCTCGCTGATCCCTGCCTTGCGGATCACCTCCGCTACAGGCACTCCAACCTCCGCCTGCTTCAATACTCCGATCATCTGCTCCACACTGAATCGCTTCTTCCGCATCCAAATCCCTCCGCCTTCTCAGGCTAAATTTAGCGGAAACTAACATCTGCTTTGGCTCAGAATTACCGGGGCCCATCAAGCTTCCTTGCCTCTTTCAGATCCAGGAACCAGTGGGTGTCGAGGCACTCTGAGCGGAAGGTCCCATTGAAGCTCTCCACGAACGCGTTGTCAGTCGGTTTGCCCGGTCGGGAGAAGTCAATCTTCACACCATTCCGATAGGTCCATATGCCCAGCTTCCCAAGCGCACGTTGCAGGTTCGGCTCGAATATGACTTCAGGGCGCAGGGAATCCGGCTGACAAGTGGAGTCGAATGGCTGGATATCAACGGCGACGGAAAGTTCGACCTGACTCCGGGCAGCGGAGAAACCTTGCGCGCACGGGGAAGCGCGGCGGTGTTCGAAGCGGGAGACCTCACACTGCAGATGCAGTCCGTCGATCTGAAAAACAATCGATTTGTATTGCGCGCGGTGCCACGCACCGCCGATCATCGCATCCATCTTTCAATCGGCTCGGTATTGCCGGATTTTGAGTTTACGGATTCCGGGGGTACGAGGCGCCATCTCTCCGATTTGAAGGGGAGATTTATTCTGTTGGACTTCTGGGCAACATGGTGCGTCCCCTGTATGGAGGACCTTCCAGTGTTGAAGAAGGTATATGCAGAGTTCCATGGCAAAGGGTTCGAGATTCTGGGGATGAACGGAGACGAGACGCCCGAAAAACCTGAACGGGTCATCCGCACGATGGGGATTCAATGGCAACAGGCTCGATTTGACAGAGATCTATTGCAAAACCGGTTCCAGATATCACAATGGCCAACAATGATCTTGCTCGATGAGCATCGCACCATCCTCTCGATCGGCGAAATGAGTCATCTTCCGCTCGACGGAGAACACCTCCCGGGAAGCTTGCGGACAGTGACGGGAGAGAGCCCATAGTCGGGTACTGAAAGGATATGAGAACATCCAACCCGGAAGGGCAACTGAATCTCAGTTGTTGCCAACAGGTCCTTACACTCATCGAGTTCCATCTCTGTGAGTGACACGGCGATTTTGCCTCATTTTGACAATCCCGGGAAGGGTAGTAAAATTTAGGGTTTTTAGGACAGAGAGTGGTGAGCATTCTCTGATACCACTGTTCCAAGGAAAATGGGGGTTCACCACAAAACCTGCTCAACCTCACCGGTGGTCGCAGCGAGATGCCACACTGGTTCCCCTTTATCCGCCCTTGACATGAGACTCCTCCGTACACAAAAATCCTCCCCGGAGATGAAGGAGTATATGGCAAATGACGCTGCGGAATGTGTCGTTCAGCGAATTGGGTGCAGCATTTCTCAGCTTCGACGGAGATGTTCTCCTCCATCGCCAACTCCGATTCTTATTCCCGAAGAACCAGAACATTCGGCCGAATCAGCCATCGCCTGAAGAGCCAGGAGGTACTAGATGAAGGCATTGATCTTTCGCGAGACCGGTGAACCGAAGAGCGTATTGGAACTGGCAGAGATCCCCACTCCGCCTTTGGCCCCCGGCGAAGCGCTCGTCCGAGTGCTGCTGAGCCCGATCAACGCATCCGACCTGCACATGGTGCGCGGGCGCTATGGCTATCAGCCGGAGTTGCCGGCCAGCCCGGGCATTGAAGGGGTGGGGATTGTGGAGGCCGTAGGTCCGGGCGTGCAAGGTCCGATGGCTGGAACGCGCGTAGTTTTTGTTAACACATGGAACACCTGGCGCGAGCAGATCGTGTGCCCAGCGGACAGACTCGTGCCCGTTCCAGACGGCCTAGACGATTCGGCCGCCGCCGCTTCCTACATCAATCCTTTGACGGCATGGGCATTGACCATATCAACTCACACCCTCAAGGAGGGCGACTGGCTTCTGCAGACGGCGGCTGCATCCAGCGTGGGGAAGTTCGTGCTTCAACTGGCGCAGCAGTATCGATTCAAGACAATCAACGTCATCCGGCGGCGCGAGCAGGAGTCAATCATACGCAACCTCGGAGGCGATGAGGTCATCTGCACAGCCGACGAGGATCTCAGGTCACGCCTGCAGGAATTGACCGCGGGCAAGGGCGTTGAACGAGCGATTGACTGCGTTGCCGGAGACCTTGGCGCCGAGATTGCCCGCAACCTCGCTCCCGCGGGAACCATGCTTGTGTATGGAGCCCTTTCCAGTCATCGGCAGACGGATCCCGCGAAATTCATCATGCCGCTCTTTGCTCCGCGGTTGATTTATTCGACAGCGACGATTCGCGGCTGGTGGCTTCCGCGTTGGGTGCCTTCCCAGCCGCTCGCCGAAGTGCGGGCAGCGACGAGCGTTCTTCTCACCATGTTATCGAAGGGAGCACTTACGCCGCCAGCGAGTTTGCGGTATTCAGTTAAAGACTTCCAAGAGGCAGTAAGCCTCGCCGATGGTGAGGCAGGACAGGAAAAGGTCTTGCTGGATTTCTCCGATTAATCTGTTGAGAGCTCCCCTGACTACGGCCAATGTCCAGCGATTCTCCGAGGTCGAATCTCAACTCCTGACAACAGGGCTTAGCGTAAATCGACGGTCCCGGGAGCGAAGAGACATCCGAAACGATCATTGACGGGTTCTTCCAAGTTCTGCTTGCAGCCGAGGTACCGCTCAGTAGTCAGTACCGAGACATGCCCTAGGAGGAATTGAATCTGCTCCAGTTCTCCACCACTTGCGTGGCTGAGCTTAGCACAGATTCGGCGGAGGTCATGCGGAGCGAGATGATCCAGTTGCATCCGTTCGGCACATCCTCGCACGACGTACCAGATGACGTATTCGGATATTCCCTTGCCCCATGAAGTTCCGTGACGGCTGACCACCCGGAAGATCCTGCCCGCTTTAACATTAGCTGCAGATATCCAGCGATCGATGGCTGCTTTCACCCAAAGGGGCATTGGCACAGTCCGAATATGGCCGCCTTTGCCAACCAGATCGACGATCGCCCAGTGTCCCTGCCTTATCTGCAGATCATCAACTTCGAGAGCTGACAGCTCCGCACGTCGCAATCCACAACCCAGCAGCACTGAAATCATCGCGAGATCACGAATGGATCGTAGGTCCTCCCCATCGGCTATTTCTAACAGTGCTCGGGCTTGATCCCGAGTCAGCCAGTTTCCGGCACGCGCGCCCAACTGTTTTACGCCTTTGATCCGACGAATGCCTGCAGCGAGCTCCGGACTGAGCAGGCCGGAATCTGCAGCCTCATAGGCCAGCCGCCTCACCGCCGCAAGCCGTTGGTTAATTGTTCCTGCAGCCAATCCAAGAGATTCCAGGTAAAGACGAAATCGCAAAACGACGGCCCGATTCAGGGCAAGGCGAGGTTCGGAACAGTACCAGGTGATGAATTGCTCCATCGCGAACTTGTAGTTTCGCCGAGAACAAGGAGAACTGAGGCTGTTGAGAACAGCAGATTTCGTGTGATCCAGATCCGGAAGCCGCAAGACGATCTTGCGGCAGGGCGGTTTCCTATGCTTTTGCGCATACAAACGGCCTCCGAGCCGTTGATATGCACAAGCTAGTTTGGCCGTCGCGTTCGAGGCCAGGAGTCAAAGAGTGCACAGGCGATTTAGCAATGACTGAACCTCAAAAGGCGTTAGTAGCGACAAGAGCGTTTAGCGATCCGGTGGTGAATCTGGACTTCTATCAAATAACGAACCGCGGAGCGCGTATGTCAGATGAAGCGCGAGAGACCAGCACCCACATCCAGCTTGTTCGGCTTCAGACGTTCTTCAATGTCGTTGGGCGGTCCATCCAAGAACTGAACACGCAGGTCAGGACGCCGTCTCCGGAACTACCGTATAGCCGGTGGAAGCACATTCGCCGCAAGCCACGGAGTCGTTCCAACCGAGACCCACCTCTCCTTCCCCTTTCCCGCTGCGGCACGAAGGCAAGTTGCCACCGGACACGAAGTACCGCAGGTCGAAATATCTAAACAACATCATTGAGGCAGATCACGGTGGTCTCAAGCGGGTGATCCGTCGCACCCGCGGTTTTCAGACGATGAGAACAGCGTCGGCCACCATCAAGGGATTTGAAGTCATGCGTATGATCCGCCGCCGTCATTGCATCCTCTGCAAGCCCAAGGTCGCCGGCGAAATTAAATTCATCAACAAGCTGTTCGATGTTGCTGCCTGATCTGTAGCATCTGTAAGGGCGAGTCGCGTGTGCGCCAGTTAATGCAACAGAGCCGGCCGGGACACCAGGTACAGTTCGCAGTGAAACTGGTCTTCTAGTCACTAACCCTGGAGAGGCCCTCGATAGAGTCGAGGACCTCTCCAGGGTAATTTGACACATAACAATTCAGGCATCCGACGCAAGGTGAAGAGATGAAGCGCAGAGATCTGTTGAAGAGTTTGTCGATGGCCGCAGGGGGAATGCTATGGACCCGCAATCTCGCCGGCCAGAGCAACCAAGGGGAGAGCAAAGCCAAAGCACGATTGGCGACCCCGATTCGAGCGCTCGCTCGGAAAAATGGTCAGGTCTATCAACCACTCGAAATCCACCTCGAAGATACGGCTCTATCGGGTGAAGCAGTCACAAAGCTGGATGGCATTGAGGTCGATCGGCGCAACGTCAAGACGGGATCGCATACCTTCGATATTTACCTCAAGCCGGTCAATCAACCCAAACAGTCCACTGTGACGGTTGAGATCAACGGCAAGGCATTCACCGACCAGGTTGAACTGAAGCCGGTGCGGAAGATGCTGGTCTATGTATTGCCGCATTCCCATCACGACCTGGGCTATACCGATCTCCAAGCGGATGTCGAACAGAAGCAAATTCGCAATATCACACGAGGTATAGAACTGGCCCGGAAGACGGCAGACTATCCGGAGGGGTCGCGCTTCGTCTGGAACCTGGAGGTGTTGTGGGGAGCTGATCTCTACATGCGACGAAGCGACGAATCTGCGCGCCGCGCCCTCATAGAAGCCGTTCAGAAGGGGTGGATGGGAATCAATGGCTCCTATGCCAACGAACTCACCGGCCTCTGCCGTCCAGAGGAACTGCTGCAGCTGTTTCGCTACTCGGGAGAACTGGGCAACACCTGCGGGGCTAAGGTTGACTCCGCCATGATGAGCGACGTCCCGGGATTCTCCTGGGGAACGGTGACAGCAATGTCCCAGGCGGGCATCCGGTATTTCTCCGCGGCGCCTAACTATTTTGACCGTATTGGCACTTTCATGGTGACATGGCAGGACAAGCCATTCTGGTGGGTCTCACCCTCGGGCAAAGAAAAGCTCTTGTTCTGGATTCCATGGACAGGATATGCGCTGTCGCACGTCATGAAGCTCGGTGATGAACTGGTCTCCAAGTATCAGGACCGCATGGATGAAGTTCACTTCCCCTATGACATCTCGTACATTCGCTGGTCTGGCCACGGCGACAATGCCGAACCCGATCCAGAGTTGAGTGACTGGATCCGCGACTGGAACCAGAAATACGAGTGGCCCCGCTTCTCCATCGCTTCGACCAGCACAGCTTTTTCCGCCTTCGAAAAGCGGTACGGCAATCAGTTGCCGCAATATCGTGGTGATCTCACTCCTTACTGGGAGGATGGAGCCGGCTCCTCTGCACTTGAAACGGCAATGAGTCGCAATGCTGCCGACAGGATCAACGAGGCCGCGGCGTTGACCGCACTTGGCAAAATCAATGCTTACAATCCTTCCTCTTATGCCGAGGCGTGGCGAGATGTTCTTCTGTACTCCGAACACACCTGGGGTGCATGGAACAGCGTCTCTGACTCGGAAAATCCTTTTGTGAAGAAGCAGTGGGACGTAAAACGGGCTTTTGCTGTAGACGCGGACAAGTTGTCGAAGGACCTTCTCGCCCAAGCTGGCGGAGCTCAGGCTACCGAGTCGAGTGCCAATGCGATTGAGGTTCACAATCCCTCGTCGTGGAGCCGGACGGAGATCGTCTATCTTTCGCATGAGCTTTCCAGTGCCGGCGATCGCGTAACGGACAGTCGCGGAAAGCCGGTGCCGTCGCAACGGCTCAGCACAGGCGAACTCGCTGTGCAGATAAAAGATGTTCCTGCTTTCGCTGCTGCAAGCTACCGTATCTCACCAAACAAGGCGCTCGCGCCAAATACCCCGGTATCGTACAAAGATCACCGTCTCTCTAATGGCGTCCTGGAGTTATCGATCGATCCATCCACGGGGGATGTCTCTGCGCTGCGTCTTCACGGTGAGCAGCAAAACCTGGCAGACAATCGCAAACACAGACTGAACCAGTTTCTGTTTCTTCAAGGTAAGGATGTAGACCACCTGCAATCCAGTAGTACCGCGACCATCGTTGTCGAAGAACAGGGACCGCTGCTTGTATTGATTCGCATCGAGTCTTCAGCACTAGGCTGCAAATCCCTGGTTCGACGAATTCGACTGAGCGCGGGTGCGGATTATGTGGAGGTAGCGAATACCGTAGACAAACTCCGCGCGCCACTCAATCCCCAT
This sequence comes from Edaphobacter modestus, assembly GCF_004217555.1. Lineage (GTDB taxonomy): Bacteria > Acidobacteriota > Terriglobia > Terriglobales > Acidobacteriaceae > Edaphobacter > Edaphobacter modestus. The sequence continues at coordinate 865,741 of NZ_SHKW01000001.1, read as the reverse complement.
CCCGGCGTTGGCGGCCCTGGCGATGAATTCGCCCAGCGCGGATCGAAGGAGAGCATCCAATTCGCTTTCCCATTTGCAGTGCCAGATGGGAAGATGACCCTCGATATTCCACTCGGCAACATGCGGCCGGAGGCCGACCAGCTTCCCGGCTCCTGTAAGAATTGGTTACCGGTGGGCCGCTGGGTTGATGTGTCCAATGAAAGCCTCGGAGTCACCTGGATCACTCAGGATGCCCCCTTGGTGGAGATTGGTGAGATCAGTGCGACCATGCTCGGGTCACAAAGAGATCCAAGCGTGTGGCGCAAGCACATCGATGAAACTCAGACGTTTTACTCGTGGGTGATGAACAATCACTGGGGTACCAACTACCTCGCCTACCAGGAAGGGCCGACGACCTTCCGGTATGCCCTCCGGCCCCATCGCAAACATGATGCTTCCGCTGCAAGCCGTTTGGCGATTGCGTTGTCCGAACCACTTCTCTCGCGTCCGTCCGATTCTGTAAGCCAGGAATCCGAATCACTTCTCCGTATCGAACCTGCCGAAGTCATCGCAATTACTCTCAAGCCAAGCGAAGACCGAAAGGCATGGATCGTTCGGCTGTTTGAGTCCTCCGGTCAACCTCGAAGTGCGAAGCTAACGTGGGCAGCATCGCAAGCTGTCCAGAGTTGGAGGAGTAATCTGGCGGAGGAAAAACTTGAGCCCGTCGGAAATGAGGTCCATTTGGATGGGTGGGAACTTCTGACATTGCGAGTTGAGAAGAAGGCACCATAGGGAGTGGCCACTTCTCAAACAACGAGGGTGGAAGAGCTCAGCTCTTCCACCGCAATTTAATTCCGGCTGGCGTCGTCTTTTCTTTGAACCCGCGAAGTTCCCTACATCGCTCCAGCGGTTTCTGTTCAAACTTGACCCTTCGGGTCATGTACGCTCCATGGGAGCATGCGGCTCAGAATGCCGTCGCGAAGCACCCGGGTATGGAACAGCACTGCGCCCATGTGAGCAAGAAAGGTGAAGAAGAGATAAGCGAGAATCGTGTGGGTCTGGCGCAACACGGCAAAGACCTCCGGGTTGGCGGGAAGAATCGGAGGGAGATGAAATGTCCCGAACATGACGATCGGAAAGTGCCCCCGCCGACAACATGGCCCAGCCTACCAATGGATAAACAAGGTACAGAGCAGGAACTCAGAGACTTTGACCTCCGATTGCGACATGCTTGGCGGCAACTCCGGCGCCCTGGTGAGTAACCGCGTGACGAGTCGAATCGCCGCCAGGATCAGAATCAGAATCCCCAGAGGCCGATGAACCGCAAGCAACCAATGATAGGGTCCCATCTTGACCACCATCGACACCCCAATGAAGAGCATGGCTACAAGCAATATGGCCATGAGTCGAGTGCATCGAGCCAGGATGGCACTTTTTTTAGCATTCGAGGGATCGAATAGTCCCAGGACTTGTGCATCTGAAATGAGAATTTAGCAAGCAAAAAGCCTAGATGCCCAAGCCGATCAGACAAATAGTCTGAAAATCGTTGAATACGTGTTCGTACACGATAAAAAAACTAAAGCGATAAGCCCAATAGTTCTGGGTAAAAAAATCATGTTGACATTCATAACCGTGTACGTATACGTTATGCCGGTTCGCGAAATCAACGCTCTATCACACGTGTATTCACGCGCGATCAAAGAAGAGGCCACCATGCAAAAGTTGCAATATCTGGATAGCGGCAGGGCAGGAGCAAGACTTTTCGGACTCCTACTCGCGTTATTCCTGTGTATGTTCCCAGTTGGACGTCTCCTTGCGCAGGTAGACCAAGGGGCTGTCACCGGCATTGTTATGGACCCCTCCGGGGGAGTTATCCCGGGAGCTACGGTCACTCTGACATCAATAGAAACCGGTCTTGTGCTTCAACAGACAACCAACTCAAGTGGTATTTACACCTTCCAGCCGGTGAAGATCGGCAGCTATAAAGTGAGCGCAACGGCGTCTGGCTTTGCCGCGACCACTCAAGAAAACCTGAAGGTGAACATCCAGGCGCGTCTGAGCGTTAACCTCTCCCTGAAGCCGGGCGGGACATCCGAGACGGTCACCGTCTCCACGGCACCGCCGCTGCTCGAGACACAGACCGGAGCTATTGGGCAGGTCGTCGAAGCCAAAACGATCAATGAGACTCCACTCAACGGTCGTAACTGGGTCTTCATTGCGCAGCTAACCAACGGTGTTACGCCCTCGCTCGGCAACACCCGTGGATCTGCTAAAGGCGACTTCATCGCCAACGGGCAGCGCGCTACGCAGAACAACTTCGTTCTCGACGGCGTGGATAACAACACCAACCTGGTGGACTTCCTGAACGGTTCCACTTTCGTGCAGCGGCCACCACCGGATGCGTTGGCCGAGTTCAATATCCAGACCAGCAATTACTCGGCGGAGTTCGGCCACTCGGCTGGTGCCGTGATGAATGCGAGCATTAAGTCGGGTACGAACCGGATTCATGGGAATCTGTGGGAGTACTACCGCAGCGACAAGATGAATGCGAGGGACTGGAATGCTCTTACCGTTCCTCGTTTTCATCAGAACCAGTTCGGGGCAACCATCGGTTTCCCCATCCTGAAGGACAAGTTGTTCTACTTCGGCGACGTGGAGGCAAACCGGATCAGCAACGCAAACGTAAATAATCTCAGCGTTCCTTCTGTCCTGGAGCGCCAGGGAAATTTTTCGGAGCTATTGAACCCGGCAATCAGCGGTTTCAGCCAGGCCATTCACCTGAAGCAGCCGAACACCAATGGAACGGTTGCGCTGGGTGCGCCGTGCGGACGGGCAGAGAACGTCATGTGCGCTGCCGATATCGACGCAAATGCGCAGAACATTCTAAACATGTATCCCCTTCCCAACCGCGGTAACACGCTAGTCAACAACTATGTTTTGAATGTTCCCCGCATCGACAGCACAACGCAGTTCGATCATCGCGTGGACTGGAACATCAGCCCTAAAGATCTGATATACGGGCGCTTCAGCTATGTGCACCAGATTGTGAAGAGCGCTCTTCCGCTGGGACCGGTACTGGATGGTAGCGGCTATGGTGGCTACATCCAAAGCAATCTCGCTGAGAACGGTATGGGGTCGTACACCCACACCTTTAGTCCGTCGATCGTGAACGAGTTCCGCTTTGGCTATAACTGGGGCGTCTTCAACTTCGAAACGCCCAACGGTTTTAACGGAAGCATCGCCGGATCGCTCGGTTTTGGGAATGTCCCCTGCGTACCTGGGTTCTGCGGTTTGCCACTGGTGCAGATCGGCGGTTCGGTGGGGATTTCACAGTTCGGTTCGACGGGTACTTCGCGTGAATCGCAGAACGTCTACCAAATTCTAGACAATCTCACGTTCAGCAAGGGGAAGCACTCCATCAAGTATGGTGTGGCCTTTCAGAACGTCCGCTTTTACTACACTTATGCTGACAGCCCACGTGGAAACTTCACCTTCAACGGACATTACACGAAGATTCCTGGAACTTCGTTGAGCTCAGGCGTTGCGGACTTCCTTACCGGACGTGTGGCAAATGCCTACATCACCAATGCTCCGGGAATTCACGATCAGCAGTGGTACAACTCAGCCTACGCGCAGGATGACTGGCGTCTCACGTCGAAACTGACGCTCAACATCGGCCTGCGCTGGGATTTCTATCAGCCTTTGGCGGAATCGCGTGACCGGCAGGCAAACTTCCTCGTCACCGGACCGGTGGGCCAGGGAACTGGAAGCGGCGCTTTCCAACTCCCTTCTTCACTGAAGAGTACCGCCCTGGCTCCGAATTTTGTCGACACGCTCGCGGCGAGCAACGTTCAACTGCAGTACGTGGACAACAACCGTCTGGTGACGTCGCAGAAGACGAACTTCGCACCGCGCGTTGGCTTCTCATATCAGGCAAACGAGAAGACGGTATTCCGCGGCGGAATCGGAATCTTCTACGGCGGACTGGAGAGCAACGGCAACGGTAATCTCGGTGCCAACTATCCCTTCAGCCTTTCCCAGAACTTCCCTGAACAGACCTGCGATGTGGGCAACTGCTCGACTTCGTTCCCGTACACGCTGGCGAGCGGTCTGCCGACGCTGACGCCTGTCACTGCGGCTACCTCGTATCCAGGCTTCCACTCTACGGACGCGCACATCCAGACTCCGTATACCGAGAACTACAGCTTCTCGATGCAGTACGCATTGAGCAATAATCTAGTCAGCTCGATCGCATACGTGGGCAATGAGACGCGTCACCTGACGACGTATTTTGCGCAGAACTCAGCCGTTGCGCTGTACCGCAATGGCCTGAACACGCAGCCTCTGCTTCCGTTCCCGACCCTGGGCGGAATCGGTGCGACGGTCTATACCGGTTACAGCAGCTACAATTCGCTACAGGCCAAGCTGGAGAAGCGCTTCTCCAGCGGCTTGAACTTCCTGGCCACATATACCTGGGCCCATGCGATGGATAACAGCAGTTCGTCGGGCGGCTTATCGACGGCAGTCGGAACGCGTGCCTACTACATGCTTGGCGGGCCCAATTCCGAGTACACCAATTCGTCCTATGACGTGCGAAACCGTATCACCTTCAACGGTCATTACGAGCTTCCGTGGGGACGTGGGCGAAGATTCCTCAAGAATAACCGCGCTCTGGATTTCGCTGTTGGTGGGTGGGAGATCAGCAATACGTTCACAGCGCAGAGCGGCACACCGTTTGGCATGAGCACGACGACGGCTAACGTCGCGGGCGCCAGTGCGCGGCCGGTGCTGGTGACCGATCCATTCCGTCCCGGAGAGATCAACCTTCCGGGGACCAAGACGGGCTGCCCCACACAGGTGAAGACGCGGGATCACTGGTATAACCCGTGCGCTTTCGCCGAACCAATGGGACAACTGGATCCGGGCAACCTAATCTGCGCTCCGGGTGTTGCACCGGGCAACGGCTGCCGTTATGCCTCTGGTGTGACCGATCCGAGCCTGGTGGCGCAGTTCCTTGGCGGTAAGCAGAATCTCGTCTACGGTCCAGGCTACTGGCGAAATGATGTCTCGCTCTTCAAGAACTTCCCGGTCTGGCATGAGCAGACCGTGCAGTTTCGAGCGGACATCTTCAACGTCTTCAACCATCCGACCTGGGGTAACCCCAGCGTCCAGAACAACGATCCTGCGTCTGGCGGTCAGATCCAGGGCCCGAAGAACTTCGGTGCGAACACGCCGGATGCACGGTTTATCCAGCTTGCCGCGAAGTACTACTTCTAGGCAGCATAACCTCCCAATCAGGACAGGGCGCCGTCACTGCGCCCTGTCCTCTTCCTTTCGCTACATCGCAATACACTATGTTTGAGATCCCGTCAGGTTCGGACTTCCTTACACAAATTGCTCAGCAGTCTGTGAGCAGACGCCGATTTCTACGCGACATGACAGGCGCGGGAGCCGGCCTGCTCATTGGTGCAAGACGGGCATCCGCGTTGCGACGTGAATACGGACAAAAGACAATTATCGTGACGTTTGGGGGAGGCGCGCGCGATCAGGAGACCTTTGCCCCCGAAGGCCAACGATACATTCCGCGGATTCTGATGGAGCTGATTCCGCGCGCCACCTTCTATACGCAGGTAGTCAATCGCGGCATCCTTGGACACTATGTTGCGAACGCCAGCCTTGCCACCGGATGTTATGAGAGCTTCAATAACTTCCAGTCCATCCGTCCTGAAAACCCCACCATTTTCGAATACTTCCGGCAGGATCGACGGCGGCAGGCCTCCGACGTTTGGGTTATCGCCCCAAGCAATGGATTCACCTCCATTGGTGAAAGCGGGCACCCGGCATACGGACGTGGAAAGGGAGCCACGGTCGTACTGCCAAAAGCCCTGTTGGCGGGTGTGAGCGGAGGTTCGGAGCGTCCGTTTGAAAGCCTGCTGCGCGATAGTCATGAAGGGCCTGTGGGCGCCGGTGTTTACGCCTCGACAGCGCGGCAGGACGAAGCCATACGGGATCTTCTGCAAATCTCCATGAGCGATTTCAAGGCACACGCGCAGAGTGTGTCGAGCCCCGACGAACTGTCACTGTATATCGCGCTTCACCTGATGCGCTCGAAGGCACCGAGTCTTATCTGGATTACGCTGCACGACATTGATATCGCGCACGCCGGCGCGTTTTCGCTCTATACAGACGCTATTCAAAGAACGGACCGCATTTGTGCGGAGCTTGTGCGCGCCATGGACCAGGAGCCGGAATACAAGGGGCAGACAAATTTCTTTATCCTTCCGGATTTCGGCCGGGATGCCGATGATGATCCGAGCGGGAACGGTTTTCAGCATCATCGCAGCGGAGACGCGTTGTGCCGCACAACCTGGCTGCTTGCGATGGGGCCGGGCATCCGGGAGAACACTACGGTTGACCGTCCGGTAGAGTCCATTGACCTGGTGCCCACTGTCGCAAAGATGCTGGCGTGCGATGCACGGTTTGCGCAAGGACGTCCCTTGGTTGAGGTGTTATGAGTCGCGAAGCAGCCACTCTCTTCGGTCCCAGAGACCTTCCACCGCAGGCAGCAGGACTGGCGTCCCAATATTCGAGAATGCTACAAGAACTGCCTCCAGTGCTTGCCGCTTTTCTGCTTTCGCAGGTACGTGGCTATGACTGGAAGTTTCCTGCGGAGCGTCGCGAGCTCGAAGAACAACTGCGATTCCTTTCGGTATCCCGCAGCGAGGAGACGCAACGTATCCTTACAGGTTTTCGAGAACTTCCGGTTCCGGAAAAACTCATGAAGAATGCGTGGATTGCTCCGGAAGCATTCCTGCAGGAGTTCACGGCGTACCTGTGGGAGGCACATGCGATGGATCAATTTCGTAAATCCGGTGAAGCCTACGGAACCATCCTCACTTCTGTCCGCGAACAATGCGCATCGTCTTCGGATCGTCTCGTCATTGTGCTGATAGGTCAGGGAGCCCGAAAGCAAACGACACCGGTGTTCGAGAAGTTGCGAAGGCTTGGCACTTACTTCGCCAACGTTCCCGAGGCCGATCTGGTTAGCGAAGCGGTGTCGGTGCTGGAGCAGCGAGCGTTGCGTACAGATGGAAGATACAACTGCTGGTTTCTTGATGGAGCCTCGACCGCAGAAATCGACGGCAGGCCGTACGCGCGTCTCTCGTACGATGAGCTTCGCCCGGTACGAGAGTCTTTGGCGGAATCCGTCAAGAAGATGATGAGCCGAGAAGACATGGGTCCGGAGAATATCCGCTCTTACATGATGGCGCTTAAGCCTGCTGATCTGAGTGGTTTCCTCGCTGGGCAGGACGAAGTGATGCGCAATTTCGCGGTCCGAGTACTCTGCGACGGCTCAGGGACGCAGAACCTGAGCACCTCGTTTGTGCAGTGGTCGACACGCGAAGCTCTTCGGAGAGCCCAGCCGGCGACGCTGCTGGCGCGCTTCGCGCCACGTTCGCGAACAGTAGATTTTCTGGATGACTCCGCACAGCGGGAGGCACTCGACGCTGAAGGCGCTCTCATCGACGCTGATATGGGCGCCTACTACGCCTGGCTCAATCTGAAGCGACTGCCGGGATCGGGGCGCAAATCGTTTCTTGCTCTTGCGGAGAACGGGCAAGGAGCAGTAGCTATCGGTTCCGGTATGCCGGCGGGAACCACCGCGACCAGTCAGACAGATCTCCGGCAGATTGTGGCCTGGATGACAACTTAATCATTCGCGCATCGCGAAACGTGCAATGTTTTGGAAGTTCAGCCATGCATCTTCGAGAAGAAAGACAAACAGAAACTACTCACTTCAAATAACGCAGCAGAAAAGGAAAGCGATGATGAAGCATTTGATACGTGCCGGCTCACTTGTCTTGGTCGCAACTAACCTCTTGTATGGTCAGGCAAACAGTTTGAAGTCGCCGGATGGGAAACTCGTCATGACGTTTTCGCTGGATTCCTCTGGTCCGATGTCGACCGAGGGAAGCGGCCGTTTGCAGTATGCCGTTACCTACCACGGTAAGCCGATTATCGATGCATCCGCGTTGGGGCTTGACCTGGACGACAAGATGCCGCTTGGAGAGAACGTCAAGATCAGAGACACCAAGGAATCAAGCGGCACCGATGACTATCCGCTCCTGTTTTCCAAGGTAAGTCACGTTCACGACGCATACAACAGCATGTCACTTACAGTGCAGGAAGCTTCCGATAGCCGCGGTCGTGGGCTGACGGTGGAAGCACGAGCCTATAACAGTGGTGTCGCATTCCGTTACCTGCTTCCAGTGCAGGGGGGCAGCTCGGATCTCCATTTGCGCGATGAAGAGACAGAGTTCCGCTTCAGCCAGGACGATACGGCATGGGTGCTGGCACTCCCCAACTATCGCTCCAGCTATGAGAGCGAGTACGTCCGCTACAACCTTTCCGCCTTGAGCAATCAGGGAGGCGTCTCTAGCAAGTTTTTAATTGGCCTGCCAACGCTTCTGCACCAGCCCGGTGGTGCATGGATGTCACTGATGGAGGCCGATCTAGAGGGAAACAGCTCTGCCTATGTGACCAACCCGACCGGTAGTTGGGCCGGCCATATGTTTCGTGTAAAACTATCGCCCCGGTGGGACGACCCTTATTATGCCGTGACAGGAACCCTGCCGCATCACTCTGCGTGGCGTGTTCTTGGTGTCGCCGACACTCCCGGTGCATTGATCGAGAGCAATCTGCAAACAGATCTGAACCCGGGGAACCGCGTCCACGACACGAACTGGATCAAGCCAGGCAAGGCCTCATGGAACTGGTGGGTCGATAACGTCAACCAGAACGGCGACTCCGGGAACAAGCAGTTCACCACGGAAACGATGAAGTACTATGTCGACTTCGCCGCGAAGTCTGGCTTTCCTTACTTCTTTCTGGATGCGGGATGGTACTCGGGCGACATCACTAAGATGAATGGCAAAGTCGATATACCGGAGCTTGTGAAGTACGCTGCCACAAAAAACGTAAAGGTCTGGATCTGGCTCTACTCCACTTCGGTCATGGCGCAGATGAAGGAAGCGTTCCCACTGTATGAGAAATGGGGAGTTGCCGGTCTTAAGATCGACTTCATTAACCGCGACGATCAGGAAGGCATCCAGTTCTTCTACGACGTGGGACGTTACGCCGCAGAACATCATCTGATGGTGGACTTTCATGGCTGCCACACACCATGGGGAATCATGCGAACGTATCCGAACGTCATGAGCTACGAATCTGTTCTCGGACTTGAAAACAATAAGGTCGGTCGTCGTGATAGCCCAGTGGATCGTGCAGTATTCGCCTGGACGCGCTCATTGGTCGGTTCTATGGACTATACGGCTGGAGCCTTCGATAACCAGACGGAGGACAGTTTTGTTGCCCGAAATGCGTCTCCGCAAGTGATGGGCACGCGTGCGCAACAGCTCGCACTGTATGTCGTGTATGAAAACCCGGTCCCAATGGTGTCCGACAGCCCCCAGAATTATGCAGGAGAAGCTGCCGCAGCATTCCAGTTTTTGAAGGACGTTCCTACAACCTGGGATGAGACGCACGTTGTGGGAGGTGAGGTGGGCGAGTACTCTACCGTTGTTCGACGGCATGGCAAGGAATGGTATCTGGGCAGCATGACGAACTGGACACCACGCGACCTGAATATACCGTTGACGTTTTTGGGCAGCGGCAACTTTACGGCTGAAGTGTATGAGGATGGGTCCAATGCGGCGACACAGCCGAAGCAGGTAAACATCCGCAAGATTTCGGTAACGGCAACCTCATCACTTAACATCAAGCTTGCACCTGGAGGCGGAGCTGCTGTCCGGTTCATACCAGGCAGGTGAATCTGAAACTTAGAAGGTGCGGATCGGGTGATTTCGGCCGGTCCCCACGTCTACTCAATCTTCTCCGTGATGGTCTTTGGAGAACCATGCACTTGTGCAACTGCGATGAGCGGCGAGAACGTAAGCGCAAGGGCGGACGATTTATGTCCTGTTTCCTTATTGCAGCATGTCGGCGCGTAGGCGTAGCGTCGACCCCGCAGCCATGTTGAACTGCTTTACAGTCTCTCCGTAACGTACTGGCAGCATTCCACCGAAGCGGCTGTGTACTGCCGCGAAGACAAGCGTTCCGTTCCGCCACGTGATGTCCACGGTGTGACCGACTCTGGCGCACAGGCCACACACCTCTCCATCTGGCCAAGCCTTCGGCAGGGCGGGCAACAACTCGACTTCGCCGCGCTGCGACTGCAACAGCATCTCGGCAATGGCCGCTGAACCGGCCGTGTTGCCATCGATGGCGAAGATGTTGTCTTCTGCACCGGCAACACCGCCCTGCGAAAACGTTAGCAGATTATCACCAGTAGCCTTTGTCAGCAGATCGTTGAGATAGCGCAGAGCCTGGTCTCCCTTGAGCAGGCGTGCATAGAATGCCATGAAGTTCACGCGGCCCCACTCCGTCTGCTCCCAATCCTTGGCACTGGTCCTGCGCTCGATGGTCACTTCGGCGGCGTGCGCGAGCGCGGGCGTATTGCGGACGTCCACTTGCGACTCTGGATACAGCGCGGTGAGATGCGACGTATGCCGATGATTTGGATATGCGTCTTCAAAATCAAACAGCCACTCCTGCAGCTGGCCATATTGCCCCACCTGCAAAGGTGGAAGTTTGGCTCTTGCCTGTTTGACTTGTTCAGCAAAGGCAGTCTCCATCTTCAGGTCGGAGCACGCACGCTCACAGATAGAGAACAGGGCAAAGAGCATGACACGATCAATGGTTGGCATCATGCTGTCACTCGCGTTGCCACCATGGGGATCGAGAAAGGCATTCTCAGGCGATTCGGAAGGCCCGGTAACCAGCCAGTTGTGGCTCGGCTCTGTCACCATGTACGACAGGAAGAACTCTGCTGCGTCGTGCAGGACTGGAAAGGCAGTGTTCTGTAGGAATCGCGTGTCTTTTGTGAAGACGTAGTGATCCCATAGCTGAAGCGAAATCCATATTCCTGCCGTAGGAAAGATGCCCCAGCCGACATCGCCCGGCGCTGTGTAACCCCAGGGATTGGTGACGGTGTGCACCACCCACCCCTTCGCTCCATACATCTCGGTTGCGGTGCGTTGGCCAGCAATCCGAAGCGATTCCAGAAATCGAAAGAGCGGAAGCTGACATTCGGAGAGGTTACAGACCTCTGCAGCCCAGTAGTTTTGTTCTGTATTGATATCCAGGTGGAAGTCGTCCGTCCAGCCCATTGCGGCCGCAAGACCGTCATTCCAAATTCCCTGTAATGCCAGCGGCAGAGCAGAGTCTGCTCGAGATCCCGCAATGGTGAGATAGCGTCCGTACTGAAAGAACAGCGCATGGAGACCGGGATCGCTTGCGCCTTTCGAAACTGCCTGCCGGCGAAGATCCGTCGGTGTATCCCGCCGTGAGTCGTTGCCGAGTTTCAGCGAAAGCCGGTGGAACAAGGGAGCGTAGTCGGCGATATGCGTACTCTTCAGCTTCTGATAATAAGCTGACCGTGCTGCCGCAAGCGACCGCTGGCAGGCAGTGGCGGGATTGTTGCCGTGGAAGGAGGTCGCGATTGCAATGAGGATCGTTGCGGACGACGAACCCGTGATCGTGATGGTCTGACCGTTTGCCTTTAGATGACCGCCCTGCTTGATCACCTCTACCTGAATTTCAAATTCGACGCCAGATTTGCCGTCGCTATGCTTCGATTCGACAGCGCGTCCATGGAGAAGCAAGCTGTTCTTTTCCGCTCGTATGGTCGTTGGCAACGGCGACTGCGCAAAGCTCACGCGGAACGATGCGGGGTGTGCGATGCGATACACGAGCACTTTGTGGGCATGCGAGGCAAACGCTTCCCGCACGTGCTTCCGTCCATCTGCCTCAAATGACACGCCCGCAACGGCTGTATCCAAGTCCAGTGAGCGCCTGTAGTCAGTGATTGGAGCGGGTAGGCTGTCGAACTGAATGAGCAGGTCTGGAAGCGGAAGATTCGTGCCGAAATTCCTGCCGCGTCCGGGTAGATACTTTCGGCTAGCCTGCGTCGCTTCGGCATACTTCCCGTCGAAGATGAGCTTCCGTATCTCGCCAAGGTGTTCTCGCGCTTGCGGATTGACTTCGTGCGCGCCGGGAGCTCCAGACCATGCTGTGGAGTCGGACAAGGCAAGTCGTTCGTTTTCGACTCCGCCGTAGATCATGGCACCCTGATTACCATTGCCCAGAGGAAGCGCCTCAAGCCAGTGCTCCGCTTCCTGCGCGAACCAGATATCCGTCTCACCGGCAGTCTGACTGGCTTCGGAGGCGTCCAGGGGCACATTGGACGCTAAAGCAATCAATGCAGCGCTGGCGAGAAATTCACGTCGTGTACTCAACGGGACTCTCCTTGCAACACGAAGGCCGCTGCCTGGAAGTCGCCCCGCAGGTTCACATCAATGCCCTTGTGCATCCAGTAGGAGCCGCTAGCAGAGGTGGGCGTGTCGTTGCTCACTTTGCCGTAGATCGAGCGCAGCGTATAGGTCCTTTCAGGATCAAGGCCGCGCAGATGGATACGTGGGAACGGGTACAGCTCGGTGCTGGAGTGCAGGAAAGAGAACAGCACTGCCTGATGCTTGTCTGGTGCAACGGATTCTGTGACGGAGACTTCGCTGCCGTTCGTGGGAGGTACCAGCCGGTACAGGTCTCCACGCTGCATGGTTTCGCGGATCGCTTTGTAAGCGGCTACCATCTTCCGCGCCGTCTCCATCTCGTCGGGCGTGAACTTCGTCAGGTCTGCTCCAATGCCCAGCGAGCCTTGCATCGAGGAAAGGAAACGGTACTCCAGCGATAGCGTGCGCTGGTTCACCCATGTCGGCGAGTCGGTCACCCAGGCCATCATAATCCCCGGCGCGTAGGCCTGCGTGAAACCGTGCTGAATCCGCAAACGATCGAAGGCGTCCGTGTTGTCCGAGGGCCAGACCTCATCGGTCAGTGGAATCACTCCAAGATCGACGCGGCTGCCTCCACCGGAGCAGGATTCGATCTCAACATTAGGGTGCTTGAGGCGAAGTTCGCGCAGAATGCCATAGAAGTTGCTGGTGAACTCGACATAGACGTTCTTCTGCGCATCCGGTGCCACCGCTGGCCAGCCCGGCTCGGACCAGTTGCGGTTGTAATCCCACTTAAGGAACGCAATGTTATTTTCGGTGAGTAACTTATCCAGAAATAAGAACACGTACTGGCGCACGTCTTCGCGAGCAAGGTTCAGGACAAGCTGGTTACGGCCTTCCGTACGAGGCCGTCCTTCGAAGTTAAGGACCCAGTCCGGATGCTTGCGATAAAGATCGCTGTCGGGATTCACCATCTCCGGTTCCACCCACAAGCCGAAGTCCATGTTGAGGGAGTGCACCTTATCGATCAGCGGCTTCAGGCCGTGCGGAAACTTCTGGGGATTCACCGTCCAGTCGCCGAGTCCGGCGTGATCGTTATTGCGGGCTCCGAACCAGCCATCGTCCATGACGAAGCGCTCAACGCCGAGCGACGCTGCTTTCTCAGTCAACGCCATCTGGCCGGCTTCATTGACCTTGAACTCAGTCGCCTCCCATGAGTTGTAGAGAACGGGCCGGAGCTTCGGTTGAGGCGCATGCGGCAACAGGGAATGCAGTTCGAGCCGATGCATCTTGCGCGATGCATCGCCCAGGCCGTGCGATGTGTGTCCTGCATAGAACCAGGGTGTCTCGAGTGTTGTTCCGGGCTTCAGTTGATATCCAAAGTCGAACGGGTTGAAGCCCCCCGTGACACGGACCTGCTGTACGGTATCAAGCTCAACCGCGATCTGCCACGATCCGCTCCACGCCAGGCCGCCGAACCAGACATCGCCTTCGTCCTCCGTGGCCTCCTGCGTACGGATTGAGAACCACGGATTGTTCTGCGCACCGGTGGTGCCCCGCCGACTCTCTAGGATAGTCTTTCCCGGCTGTATCTTCTGCTCGTTCACCGTCCATTCACCTGCCCAGCGGCCTGAAAGATATCGCACCACATAGTCTGCGCCTCGGGGCAGGTTCCAGGTTCCGGAACTTGCGGACTCCACGACAAATGGTTTGCCTGTGTGGTTCTCCACTATGGCTCGGCGAGCCACGATGCCGGTTTCTTCATCGACCTTGTACTCCAGCGTCACCGTCACAGGCAGAGAAATGTCTTTCATACGTACAGAAAGGACGCCGTCTCGCAGATTGTTGCTGACATACCTCAGGTCCAGATCGCGATTGCCGTCTGGAAACGTGATCTTCAGGTCGGGTTCGACGTACAGACCGCCGCCCCATCCAACGAACTCCTGAGGCGTGGTGTTCAACGGAGCGTCGAAAGCAGCCGCCCCCAGAGATTCCTTTGCGGATGCAGCGTGGTCCTTCGCCGAGATCCGTTCGCCCCAATAGAGAGTCTGAAGACGCTGGTGCTCGTTGACGCCAAACTCGTAGGTCGTGTCGTCGGCATCGATACGAAATACGTGAGCGGACTCATCGACGTGGATCGCTGTTGGTGCGCTCTGTGCCACAGCAGTTGCAGCAAAGAAGAATGGAAGACATGCGGAAGAATGAAGATGCTGTGCGATTCTGCGGCGCATTGAAGGTGTACTCCTGAAGCAGCTTGTTGCACTGGTCTCGGGTGATAGATGCGGTAACGTACACAATAACTACAAGTGCCTATGATCGGCAACTCTTATCTGCGTCAGTATTTTACAAGAGAAGCACCGAGTAATATTCATTTGACAAATCGTGTTCGTACACGGTTGTATGGAAGCCACATTTGGTGACAGGACATCCACACACGCCAAGGACGCTACGCGCTTGTTCCCCTTTCATACGTCGATCTGGGTATTTTCCTCCCGTCTGCGGCGCTCGATATCAGCAGTCCCAGAGGATTCGCATGAAACGTTATGTCCTTTCTATCTCAGCCCTCTTCGTCGGAGTTGTCCTTCTTATGCCTTCTGCCGGTGCTCAGGTGAATGGCGCCGGCGAGAAGCCCTATCTCGGCTGGAGCAGCTTCAGCGAGCAAACCATTAACGGCAACTTCCTAACACAGGCCAACATGATCACGCAGTCGGATGCCCTTAAGGCATCAGGCCTGCAAGAGCATGGCTTCGTCTATATCAATCTCGATTCCGGTTGGCAGGGAAGCTTCGACCAGAATGGGCGGCCCATTCCCAATGCGGCTACGTTCCCTGACATCAAGGCGCTTGTTGCTCACATTCACGCCAACGGCCAAAAGGCCGGCATTTACTGGATCCCCGGCATTGAGCAGCCTGCCGTCGACGGCAACTATCCCATCGTGGGCACGCAGTATCACACCCAGGATATTGTGGTCACTCCGCTCGCCCGCGGCAATGCCTTCGGCGGCAATCCACCGTATCCGTACCACGACAAGATCGACTTCACAAAGCCAGGTGCGCAGGAGTATATCGATTCCGTTGTAGCCCTGTTCTCAGAGTGGGGCTTTGATTTCATCAAGCTAGATGCGGTGACGCCCGGCTCTTATTCGAACGATCTCTCTATCGACAATCGTGCTGATGTAGAGGCGTGGTCCAAAGCCATTGCGAAGACCGGCCGCCCCATCTGGCTGACGGTATCATGGCAGCTCTCGCAGGATTACGCCTCTGTCTGGCAGCAGTTTTCCAATGCACGACGCATCGATGACGACGTCGAGTGTGAAGGACGTTGCGCCACACTGACGAACTGGCCTCGCGTCGTTCTGCGTGAGTACGACGACGTTGGCTGGCAGGATGAGACGAGCAAGACACTTGGATGGAATGACATGGACACGCTCGACGTAGGGGATGGTGCGCTCGACGGCTTGTCTGACGACGAGAAGCAAAGTGCGATTACCATCTGGGCCATGGCAAACTCACCGCTTTATCTTGGTGGTGACCTTACTCGACTCGATGATTTCGCGAAGACCGCGTTGACGAACGATGAGCTGCTCGCGGTCGACCAATCCGGCCGTCCAGCCACGCAATTGACCGGTGGAGCGCAGCCTGTCTGGATCTCGAAGCAGGTGGACGGCAGCGTCTATGTCGGTCTCTATAATCTGAATGGCCTGCCCGGCAGGGTGACGGTCCGCTGGAGCGACCTCGGCTTCCAAAATGTAATCGCCGTTCGTGATGTATGGAATCGTATCAACCTGGGCGCCTTTCCGACGCAGTTTACGACGACAATCCTCGGCCACGGCTCGCGTCTGCTGAAGGTGACGCCGTCGGGCGTTGTAAGCGCACCCGTGGCGCAGAGCTACGAGGCGGAATCCGCTGTGCTTGTTGGCACGCCGTACGTCTCGCAGTGCACGGCGTGCTCCGGGGGAGCGAAGGTCAGCTACCTGGGGGCTTCGTCCACGACGAACACCGCATCCTTCAACAGCGTGTATGTGGCAAAGGCCGGCACCTATCGTATGCAGGTAGATGCGATGACGCAGGGACCGCGCGCTCTGACATACTCCATCAACGGCGCTCCGGCTGCAACACTGAACCTGGGCGGCGGCAGCTTCAACCTTCCGCAGTCCACTACGGTCCCGGTTACGTTGCAGACGGGCAATAATGTCATCACCTTCGGCAATCCCGGAACCTATGCCGCCGACCTCGACCGCATTGCGATAGCTGGCGACGGGACCGCCATTGAGCCTGATTTCACGACCTATGAGGCAGAGGCGGCCGAACTCAGCGGAAGCGCCAGCGTCGGAGGATGTAACTTCTGCTCCGGCGGAGCCTATGTGGGCAACTATGGTGACGGCAGTCAGAATGCGGTGACTTTCCGTAACGTCACCGTTGCGCAGACCGGCACTTACCAGCTCGATATCGACTACACCACCAGCGGTCTGCGTACGTTCTTCGTCTCGGTGAATGATGGCCCGGCAACACAGCTCGACGTCAACGGCAGCACCTTCGATTCGCCGGTTCCGGTTCTGCTGACGGTGCAGCTCAATGCTGGAGCGAACAAGATCATCATCGCAAATCCTAATCCCGGCGGATACGCTCCCGGTCTCGACAGCATCACCGTCGCTCCGGTGGTGGGGATGTCGAGCCTGCAAGCTGCCATCACGAAGAAGACAGGGCGGGATCTTCTCCGCGTCTGGCAGTTTTCCTTCATTAACACCGGCGGAGCAGCTGCAAAGAACGCGCGCATCAACAGCTTCTCACTTGCGCCGGTTTCTGCAAACTACGGCTGCAAGGCAGCGGCAGTGTTGCCGACGCCGCTACCCATCGGGAACATCCCGGCGGGCGCGACACGGAAGATCGAGCTGCCGATCGTCTTTTCGCCGTTCTGCCGTACGGACAGCACCTTCCGCGTCAACGCTGTCTTCTCCGCCAACAACGGTGCTGACGTAGGAAGCATCACGTCCACCGAAACGCACTAACCAAAAGAAGAGGCCGCCATTGCGGCGGCCTCTCATTCGCGTTGGAGGGATTGACATTGCATCTATAACCCAGGCGTGCGTCAGGATCGGCCGATGCGGAACGAGACGGAGAAATTGTAAGCGGCACCTGCAGCAAGGTTGATGGCCGCACCTGCCTGCTGTGCTTCGGTCAGCCTGTTGTGAGGCGATGTAGTCGGCTCCAGGGCGACCGCATATTGCTGATACGTTGACGCATCCTCGGGCCAGCCGCCATAGCAGAGCCAAACGCCAAGGTAGGGAAGCGTATCCGTATTGAAGACCACGTCCAGCTTTTCGCCCATTGCAGCGCGGTGGATGCTGCACGCGCCGTTACTCAGGCGGCCTGTGTAGAACATATCTGCCGTGCCGGCGCCGTCACCTGTCGTTCTGTCCAGCAGCACCGAGGTATGTGTTACCGGCCACAGGACGATGTCGCCACGCTTACCAAGTCTGTCGTTCCGCGAATAGTCCAGCCGCAGCGAGCGAATCTCCTCTGGAAGCACGATGCGGTCGCCTGCCTCTACCGCAAAAAGCGGGTGGCAGGCATACAGGAACGACTGCGGGCTGTAACCGATGTTCTTGACCGAGTATGCGACGCGCAGGACGCTCCGGTCGACAGTCAGGGTCTTCTCGAATCGGAATGGACGGCTGAAACCGCCAGCCCACATGGAGAGTGACTGTCCGTTTGCCTCCGAGACGTTCCAGGCAAGCTGCCAGAAGTCGCCGTGATCGGGTACTGGGCCGCCTTCGGTGTCCGCGCTGCACGGCGCAACCGTAGGCAGGCATTCCTCAATGCCAGCGCACGGGCCATTGCGAAACATGGCATCCATGGACGGATCGGCAAAGGAGCCGTGGCGCTGTGACTGCGTAAGAAATTCAAGCCCAGAAAAGAGGCTTCTCAGGGACGAGATTCGTCCGCCTTCGTCTGGGCGGACCTCTACGGCGAGTTCTTCAGATTGCAGAATATAGTGGCGACTGGAAAGCATCGTGCGAATGAGGACCAGATTGCCCTATCCTTTGGGCATCTTTGTCTCTACCTCCTCCTCTTCGTCTGTATCGATGATCTGACTGGAGAAAAGAGGCAAATTGCTGCGGAAGATGACATGCGGTGCAAGCCGTATTGACGGATGCGACTTATCATCGCCTCGCAGATGCCGCATCAGCGTCTCGAAGGCGACCTTACCCTGCGTATAGGGCCGCTGATAAAGCGTCGCCATCACCTTCCCAAATTCGATGAGCGGTATCAGCTCCTGAAAGAGATCGGTCGTGACGATCTGGACCTTGCCCAGGAGGCTCAGCTCATCCAGCGCCTTCAGCACAGGCATGCTGTTCGCCGTACTTAGATATAGCCCCTGTGGGCGGTCCTTGCCCTTCATCAGCGCAAGCGCCTGCTGATACGCCTGCTTCGGCTGCTCGTGACTTTCTAGCGCGGGCAGAAGCATCAGGTGGGGAGCCTGCACTGCCAGCGTGGCAGCAAAGCCACGCAACTTTTCGGCGTGGTCCATGGTGAACAGATCACCGCTGAAAACAGCGACCGTGGATCTCTGCGGTAGCTTCATCGCCAGCAACTCGGCCGCAATGGCGCCGCTGACATAGGCATGTGCGGCCACGGAGCCCATGCGGTCTGTGTTCGGGGCATCGCTGCCCACGCACATCATTGCGGTCCCATTGCGCGACAGTGTCCGGATCAGCGAATCGAATTTACGCGTATCGCCCGGCAGGAAGATGATGCCGTCATAATGCCGCTCCGTTGCGCGTTTGAAGGCGTCCACATCCCCCACGCCGAGACGCGGGTATTCATGAAACTCCAGTGACACCTGCATGCCAACTGTTGCCGCTGCCGCCGCACAAATCCCCGCGCGCACGGGATCGAAGAAGTGGGAGATATGTTTGGGAAGAATCGCCGCAATCGAAAGTTTTCGATTCAGCTTCAACGCCTGTGCCGCGAGATTCGGCTTATAGCCGATGCGTTCGGCCATCTGCAAGACGCGCGTCTTTGTCTTTTCGCTGACGCCGGCACGCCCATGCAGCGCCCGGTCGACCGTCCCAATTGACACATTCAACGCGCGCGCAATTTCCTTGATCCCAGAAGATCCCTTCGTATCCGACATAGCTATACCTGGATGAATCGTTGCAACACATTGTCTCACTCATTAGATGGCCATCTGCAACGTCCCCGTGGACACTGCAGCGGCGCGCACTGAAAAGCTTCACAGGTGGAAGGAAAGGCCCCCGGGGGCTTTGGTATTCTGCTTTGCGTTTGCCCTCTACTTTGTTCCGACGGTTGCGCTCTTCTACCGCCGGGCCATCAGTTGCGTAATATCCTCCAAACTGCGCCCTTTTGTTTCCGGAACGAAGTAGAAAACAAGCGCCCAGCCCAGCAGGCAAATGACTCCGTATGTACGGAAGATTCCACCGGTGCCCAACGCCTGGTTGAGCATGGGGAAGGTATACGTCAATGCGAACGATGCCAGCCATAGGGCGCTGACCGCCACCGAGACCGCCTGAGAACGTACCCTGTTCGGGAAGATCTCCGCAATCAGCACCCACGTGACAGGAGCCAGCGTCAGTGCATAACAAGCAATCGCGCTTAACGTGAGCACCAGTATCGCTGCGCCCTTCCAGTGTTCAGCGTACGCCAAAGCGCAGAGCAGATGAGACACGCCAATGCCGATGCATCCAAGAAGCATCAGCCAGCGGCGACCAAGCCGGTCCACCAGCAGCATTGCAAATATCGTAAAGATCAGATTGATGCCGCCCGTGATCACAATATTAAGCAGAATGTCATTGGCGCCGTACCCGGCGCTGCGGTATACGTCCGAGGCATAGTTGAACAGCACGTTGATACCGGTCCACTGCTGCAGCACAGCCAGGGCGATGCCAATGAGAACAATGCGCCGGACAGGACGGCGCAGCAGCTCCGCCCAGCTTGACTGGGCCAAGGCACACTCTTCGGCGATCGTCGATTCGATATTGGCAATCTCCGCATGCGCATAGAAGGCGCCACCGATCTTCGTGAGCACGCTGCTCGCCTCCTGCCTGCGGGCGCGCGTGAGCAACCAGCGCGGACTCTCTGGGATGTAGAAAGAAGCCACTGTGAAGATGAGTGCCGGCGCCACCACGGCAGTAAACATCCATCGCCATCCGTACTGCACATTCCAAGTGGAAAGCAGTTGTTCTGGAGTCAAACCTGCGGGAACCGGCCGAGCGATTAGCCAGTTCACAATCTGCGCCAGCAGGATACCGACAACAATAGCAAACTGATTTAGGCTTACCAGCCGCCCGCGGAGATCCGCCGGGCTGATCTCCGCGATGTACAGCGGCGAGACGTTGGAGGCAAGTCCGATTGCGACGCCACCGACAATGCGCCACATGATAAACGCGATCAGCGAGTATGACCATCCGGTAAGTCCGGAGGAGGCTGCGAACAGAATAGCCGACGCCAGCAGAACCGGTCGGCGGCCGAAGCGCTCGGCCAGGTAGCCTGCGGCCAGTGAACCGACAAGGCACCCGACAAGTGCGCAACTGTTTACCCAGCCAATCAGGGCAGGCGAGATGAGGTGGAAATATGTCTCGTAGAACTCACGCGCACCGCCGATCACCACCCAGTCATAGCCAAAGAGAAGGCCCCCGAGAGCGGCGACAAATGCGATGCCCCAGGCATAGGCGCTGCGTTCCGCGGATACGAACGAGGAGTTCATCGTGGTGATGGGTGGCCCTTGCATGGGTCAGCTTTCGTCTCTGGAAATAGTGGTGAGAAGATCAATCCCGCCGATGTGGCTGTGGTCCATCGAAAGCACCTCGCTCAGCAGCCGCTTTGCCTTGTCCTTGTTGCCAAGTCCAAGCTGAGCCTGTGCGTGCAGGAATCGTGCTGTGATATCCTGGCGCTCCTTCAGGTCTTCGTGGAAGAGCAGCATGGCGGGCAACGATGTTGCAAAGTAGTCGATCTTCGCTATGTCTGCTTCCAGTTTGCAGGCATAGGCGTCAATGGCACGGAAGAGCTCGGCTGCTTCCATCTCACGGCCAAGAGCACGCTGCGCCATGGCGCTCCAGTAGGTGGTCTCTGAGATAGGCTGTACCTGCATCTGCTGGAAGTCGCTCTTCTGGCGGGCACCACGCTCCCAGTGCCCGATGGCGCGGTCACGGTCGCCTTCTGCGGTGAGCGCAGCGCCCATCCAGTAGTCGATCATGCTGAGATTCATCAACAGGTGCTTGGCTTCGTTGAGATTCTCCGGCGGGTTACCCGCCTTCTGCAGAAGCTCGACCGCAGCCGTTGCGTGGCCCTGTGCGAGTGCCTGTTGCGCAAGCAGAATGTTGGCACGGACATACTGCGCCAACACCTGGCCCTCTCCGCCCTCCCACGGGCCAAAGCTGCGATCCAGCAACAGATCCAGTGCCCGCTCGGGTTGTCCCGTGCTATTGAGCAGGGAAGCGAACTCGACGGAGAGATCGTCGCGCTGCTCCACCAAGTCCATGTGCGCCGTTAGGTTCTTCAGGCGTTCTTCCAAAGGAGTGCCAACGCGCTTCAGCAACTGATCCTGCTCGTAAGCGATACGCGCATCGTTCGGTGCAAGCTCGCGTGCGTGGGCAAACGCGGCTGCCGCTCCCTTCGCATCGTGTAGCACATTGAAGCGCGCGAACCCCAGATTTCGCCACGTGATCGGGAACTTAGGATCAAGCGCGGCCGCGCGATCCCATTGCGCGATCGCCTCATCGTAGCGCCGGCGGTCATAGAGTAGGTTGCCCAGATAGTAGTGTGCGTGTGCGTCCACCGGATTCGCACGGATGGCTCGCTCCAGCAGAAGCATCTCTTCCAGGCGGCTCGGAAAGACATATGCCGGATCGGCCGCCGCAGCCTGCTGACGCGACACAGCAGCCTCCGCGTCGCGGCAGAGCTGCTGCAGTACATCGGCCGTGGCATACAGACGAATAGTGGCGCCGCCGTCATTGTTGCCAGGACGTTCGGCGCGCAGTACCTCCAATGCCTCTTCTAACAGGCCCGCGCGCATGAAGTCGAAGGCGAGGTCGATCTGCTGCGGTGCGTCTCCTGCCACGTTACCGGATTCCAGGAAGCGGCTAGTTACGTCCAGAGGATCGAGCGACCGGATCTGGGCAATGAGGCTTGCGGCTTCATCTGTACGCTCCAGGCGACGCAGAACGATGGCCTTCAGGTTGAGGGCATTAAGATTGTCCGCTTCCGCCGACAAAGAGCGGTCAAGATGATCGAGAGCCTTTGCCCACTCCTTCCGGGTGCAGTCGATCTCCGCAAGCCGGTGATATCCAGGGCCGCGCCACGCCGCGTTCCATGTGCATTTGTAGAAGGTGTCATAGGCGTCGGCAGTTCGGCCCAGGAACTGCAAAGTGAGACCGAAGTTGTAGTGCGGCTCGCCGTCGCTCGGGTTTGGGTTGCGCCTGGTCAGGCGCGCAATCGCCGTGCGCAGATACCGCTCCGCTACTGCGAATTCACCGCGGCGCATGTGGGACCGGCCGAGCGCGTGATTGGAGCGGCTGTCGCCCGGATCGCGACGCACCGCCTCCAGCCAGTACGGCTCCGCGGCGCGGGTGGGATGCCGATACTGCTCCAGATGAAGACCGTTGAGGTACAACTCATCGCTGCTGACGACGTCCTCAGGTAACGGAGGCTCGGTGGCTACATCGGGCTTCTCGACCGGCACAATTTCCGCAGGAGCATAGCGCAGCAAGACGTTGTCTCCCTGCGAAACCCGGACTTCCAGTGCCTCCGTGGAATCGGATACAGGCATGAGGTAATGACGGGCTTCCTTCGGGGAAAGCTCGTCCGTCCAGCGTGCAGCTTCGACACCGTTACGGAATAGCGCCACTGTAGCGTCGGGACGATCGGAAGTAACCTGAACATGAATTGTGACGTTCCCGGCATCCGTTTCGAGGCGGAGCGCGCCATTCAGATTGGCAAGGTCCGGAGGCCCTATGGTGCTGACCGGATACCAGAACTGGCTGAAGGTTTTCGTCTCGCCGGGCGCCAGAAAGCTGAAGTCTGGCTGATTATCGGTATAAACCCCCGACATCAGTTCGACATACGGTCCATCGCTGTCCGTCAGACAGCGGTCCCATGCATAGCCGAAGTCGTGGTTACCCCACGTCCACTGCTTTTTCCCGGGAGAGATGTGGTGGTTGGCGACTGCTACAATGCCGGCGTCGGCTGCGTGATCGTACCCGCCGAAGAAGTCGTCGCGGGAGCCGACGATCATGTAGCTGGTCGGCACTGGAATGTTGGCATACCAGCCCAGATCGTTCGCCGAGTAGGAGCCGTCGGGCACAAAGCGCGAAGGAAGCTCATGTGAGGGCACGCCCGTCCGCACACGCTCGCCGTAATCCACGCCATAGTAAAGGTCCTGGCTCAGCGGATACTCCGTAACAGCGCGCTTGGCATGATCGGCGGCGAAACGCACGTCATGCGGGAAGAACGATTGATACTTCTCGTGAACACGGGTGGCGACGTTCGCCCACCAGAGAAAGGTCTGCGTATCCGTTGTGCGGTTGTATAGCCTGACCTTGACCTCCACGTACGCTTTACCGGGATAAAGGCAGACGCCGTGCATGCCTTTCATGCGTGCCATCGGGTCGTGATCGCTGCACCAAACTGTGACGGCGCCGTCCGGCGAGCGCTCGATTGAAACTTCAACGGGCATAAATGTGGCGGGCCGGTGGTGCTGGGGCCAGTTGAACTCCACGCCGCCGGATATCCACGGACCCGTGAGACCCACGAGCGCAGGTTTGATGACGTTCTGACGATAGAAGAAGTCGTAGCCTGTTCGCTTGTCCAGTCCAATGTGAATGCGTCCACCGATCTCCGGCATAACCATCAAACGCAGGAACTCGTTCTCGATGTGAACCGCCTGCCAGGAGCGCGACTGTGGCTCTGTATCGATTGAATCGATCACTGGCAGCGGATACACGCGGCCACTGCTGCCCTGGTAGACGCGCTTCTCCAGAAACAGCGGATTCGTGTCCGGCTCCGCCGGTACGTAGGTGATCATATCGACCGACTCGCTCCACGCCTTGACTTCTCCCTGCTCGGAGGACGGGGCTGAGGGAAGTTTCAGTTGTCCCGGCGGAAAGAGGGCGGATGCGGTCGTCTGTTGGTTGGAAATCTGATCCTGCAACATGCAAAGGCCTCGGAAAGAGCCAGAAGTAGAGTTGCGTTCGCTTCCGGAAGAAAGCAAGCGCAGACTGGAATATAACCGTGTACGTTACCGCAGGTGGAACTATAGGGGTTACCGAACACGGCTGTCAAGAAACGGCGCTCTGGAGGCATTCCGCTTTGGCGAATGTTTCTCACTTCCGCAAGGCGGCCTGAAAGGGATGAAAAGATGAGCACGATAGGCCTGCCTGCGCCGGGGCCCCACGTGATGAAGACTTCAGTGCACTTTCTCGGATCGACGAGCACTACCCTCAGCTTCGGAGATATAGCCCTGAGCTGCTCGAGACTTTTCAATTTCAAGCAGTTCCGGCTGCGAGGAGCATTATAGAGGCCGTGGAACTACTGCGCGAGATGAACCGGAATAAACTGAGCAGCGTGCCTGCCAATGCATCCACGGCTTTCGTCCGAAAAGGCCGGAGGAACGTATATTCGCTCCAGATGGGGCTCTGTTGCATTAACTGGCGCACACGCGACTCGCCCTTACAGATGCTGCAGATCAGGCAGCAACATCGAACAGCTTGTTGATGAATTTAATTTTGCCAGCGACCTTGGGCTTGCAGAGGAGGCAATGGCGACGGCGGATCATACGCATGACTTCAAATCCCTTGATGGTGGCAGACGCTGTTCTCATCGTCTGAAAACCGCGGGTGGGACGGATCACCCGCTTGAGACCACCGTGATCTGCCTCAATGATGTTGTTTAGATATTTCGACGTGCGGTGCTTCGTGTCCTGTGGCAACTTGCCTTCGTGCTGCAGCGCGCCAATCGCCTTGGGATAGGAGCCCAGCTTATCGGTTGTGATCGAATGCGGCGGCCAGTTGCGCATCGTCTTCAGTGCCTGGCCCAGGAAGCGGTGTGCCGCGCACGTGTTACGGCGGTCCAGCAGCATGAAGTCGATCAACCGGCCATGCTTGTCGACGGCGGAACAAGTACTTCCACTCTCCACCGACCTTGACATATGTTTCGTCCACCCGCCAGGAGCTCGAGCGGTAGCCTTGATACCAACGGATGCGCTTTTCGAGCTCAGGCGCGTAACGCTGCATCCACCGGAAGATTGTCGAGGCGTCGACCTCAACTCCGCGCTCTTGCATCATCTCCGAAAGATCGCGATATGTGATGCCGTACTTGCAATACCACCGTACGCATACCAGGATGATTTCGACCGGAAATCGGAGGCGCTTGAAGATGGACATCTGCTGCACTCCTCGACTCACCTCTCACCATACACGGCCCTAGTTAATGCAACAGAGCCCTTTCCTTGGCCCAGATCTTTGAACTCAGTATTGTGGTTGTGATAAGCAAGCTGAAGGCCAGTCTTCTTTGCGGACGTGCCCAGTTGGTTGAAGAACTCCGCCATCGCCTTGTATTCTTCTGGACCTGCCTCGCCCCCCCGTTCCGTTACCGAACTTTCCGAGGAACGAGCTGACCACATATCGAACTCCCAGGGTGTTTGCCTGATCGAAAATGACGGATGGATTGCCATCGCCAAAATTGAAGAAGTGAGTGCTGTTGCACTTTAGGCCTGCGTTATCTAGAGCCACTCGAAACTGCTTTGCAGACAGTCCCGCAAAACCAGCCCCTTCTACTTCGTTATAGCCAATTGTGTGAATGGTCTTCAGTGTTCCGTCGACGTCGGCTTTGAGCTCTTTGTCGATAGTGTAGAGTTGGATTCCCGGATAAGTCACAAGCGGCTCGGCCCATAGAGGGGACGTGAGCGAATTGGCAATGGTGACGCCCACAAAGTTGGCGGCGCCTGCACGCATGAATGTTCTACGGGTAATCGGCGTAATCATATTTGGTTCCTTTCTCCTTCAGCTTCCTTACTGGGGTCATTGATCCTCAAAATGAGTGAGCAGGACGGTGTGCTGCGTTAGGGTAATGCGAATGCGACGTAGACACCCCTAGCCGGCGCGATCTGGTAACGCCCTCCGCCTGTGGCGACAACGACGAATTGCTTACCATCGACCATGTAAGTTGCAGGAGTAGCTCTACCCGCATATGGAAGTTTCGTTTCCCATAACAGCTTGCCTGAACTGGCGTCGAACGCATGAAACTTGTAGTCGTAGAGGCTGGCGCCGATGAACACAACGCCGCCGGCGGTAACAATCGGCCCTCCATAGTTTTCCGATCCGGTGTTCTTCATTCCTTTGGCGGCCAGGTCCGGATACTCGCCTAGAGGGACCTTCCAAAGATATTCACCTGTATTCAGATCAATCGCGTTCAACGTTCCCCAGGGAGGAGCAATCGCTGGATAATGATCGGGGTCGAGGAACTTCCGATAGCCAGTAAAGCTGTATTGTGGACCGGCCTTGTGTATCGGCGCGTTAATGTCGAGCGCACCGAGGAAGCGGAGAAGGGCGTTCAGATTGTCGGATCCAAGATTTGAGAATCCCGGCATTCTGCCTCGACCCTGATGGATGACATTTACGATTTGCTGTCGCGAAAGCCGTCCGCCAACTCCGATGAGCATGGGGAATGATGGAGGGTTACCTTCGCGTTTGTCCCCGTGGCAGATCGCACATCGTTGTTGGTAGACCTTTCCGCCGAGTGCATCTGATTCTGTGGAAGCCGCGGCAAGAGATTCCATCTCCTTTTTGTCGCCTGAAGGGTCATCGGGTGTGGCTGTCGGGTTTTTCAAAAACGCTAACAACTGGTCGAGTTGCGAATCGCTCAGGTTCGGGAAGGTGGGCATCCTGCCCTTGCCGTGATGGACGACGGATTTGATCTGGTCGTCTGAGAGACGTTTTTCTATTTCAACAAGAGACGGGAATCCCGGAGGCGAACCGCTTCGGTCTGCTCCATGACAGACGCTGCATTGGCTGCGGTAGATTGCTTCACCCGGGCTCCTTGCAGTGTCATTTTGCTGGAGGCCTCCTGTCCAGGCCATCTCGTTGGCGTTGATGTAGATGACCCCGGTCTTAACGTCTACTGCGGGACCACCCCACTCGGCACCACCGTCGAAGCCGGGAAAAATGACAGTCTGCTTATTGAGGCCGAAGGGCACAAATTGACCTTCGCTACGGAATGTCCGAAATTGCTGAACTGCCCAAGCATGAGCCTCGGGTGTACGGTTCGTCAGCATATCCTCCGTCAGAATCTGGCGTGCGTATGGCTCCGGCTTCAACGGATGAGGTTGTGTCGGCGAAGCTATTTCTCCCGGTACCGTACTCGCTGGATACTTCCGTTCCTCGATCGGAAACAGAGGCGCGCCTGTAGAGCGGTCGAAGAGGTAGAGAAATCCCTGCTTTGTCGTTTGGGCTATTGCATCGATGTTCTTTCCGTTGTGACGAATAGTCACTAGCGACGGAGCAGAAGGAAAGTCTCTATCCCAAATGTCATGATGAACGCCCTGAAAATGCCATATCCTTTTGCCCGTGTTGACATCGAGCGCCAACAGCGTGTTGGCGAACAGGTTGTTACCGAGTCGATCGCCTCCGTAGAAATCAAATGCTGTCGACCCGGTAGGAACGTAGACGATTCCTCTTTCGATATCGAGGCTCATTCCCGACCAGTTGTTGGCAGCGCCCGAATGTTGCCAGGCGTCTGCAGGCCAGGTTTCGTATCCAAACTCGCCCGGATGCGGGATCGTGTGGAACGTCCATCGAGTCGCGCCAGTATGGACGTCGTAGGCACGAATGTCACCCGGCGCCGCCGGCAGGGTCTCCGGCATCTCACCACCAACAATGATCAGGTCCTTATAGATAATTCCGGGTGTGGTCAACGCGATCGACTGGAGATGGTAGTCGCCGCGAAGACCCTTTCGTAAATCGATGCGACCGGCTTCCCCAAAATCGGCAATTGGTTTTCCTGTCTTCGGGTCAAGCGCATAAAGATAATTCATGATCCCGGCGAACAGTCGGCCCTGCTTCCCATCGGTCCAATATGAGAGTCCGCGAGTGGGCTGTTCGGCAGTAATCCCGGAATCGAACCTCCACAAGAGTTTTCCGGTTGCTGAATCTAACGCGATCACTTTTTGGGATGGAGTGTAGGAGTAGAGTACCTTTCCGACCACCAGTGGGTTGGTCTCCATGCCACCGTCTTCGCCGGTATCGTAGGTCCAGGCAACCTTGAGCTTCGAAACGTTGCTCTTGTTGACTTGCTTTAGTGGCGAGTAATGGTCATTTGCAGGCTGTCCTCCATAGCTTGGCCAATCCTGGATGGAATCTTTTGATGTGGAAGGTGTGCGAGCGGCGGCAATAGGCGTCGAGGGACCCCCAATAATGCCTGCTAAAAGTGCGACCGTAGAGAGCGCTATAGTTGTCTTGTTTGCTAGCATTTTGTGCGTCCTGAACCGCTGTTACATCTGCTCTTAGTCAAACGTGCTTGATCAACTGCATGAAGCCGTAATCTATATGCAATTGATGGTGGCAGTAGAGAAGAGAGTCATGGTTGTAGCTTGACCTGAAGCAAACAACCGTTGCTGGTGCTGCGAGCATCGCGCAGTCATTGTATGTCCTCCATGATTTGCCGCAACGTCGCGGCCGCTGCTTCGGGAGCCCAAGACATATTCGCGGTGCGGCCCGAACTTAGACCCAACCACTATCGACGATGAAACTCTGATTTGTGATTGCCGAACTGTCATCCGCGGCAAGGAACAAGACCATTCGTGCGACGTCGCTAGGAAGCAGGCTTGCATTCAATGCTTGTCTCTCCATGATTTCCGCTTCATACTCCGGGGTCCACCAAAGCCGCCTTTGACGTTCGGTTAAAACCGCACCGGGCAAGACGCTGTTCACTCGAATATTCGAAGATCCGAGTTCATGGGCCATTGCGCGAGTTAGCCCAACAATGGCAGCTTTTGCGGTTACATAGGCCGGCAGGCCAGTCGACGGAATCATCCATGCAATTGAACTCATATTGATAACCGAACCTCCGCCAACTGAGCTCATGCTAGGGCTGAGTGCTTGGATTGTGAAGAAGTGATGGCGGAGATTCACGTTCATCCGGTTATCCCAGTACTCTGGTGTCACCTCGTTCACGTCATGCCTGTCGTCATTCGCAGCGTTATTTACAAGAACCCGAACCGTCCCCAAACGATCCTCGACTAGCCGAATTGCTGATTTTAGAGCGCATATATCCGTAATGTCACATCGCACAAAGAGAGGCTCGTGGGCAGATCGCCCCTCCAAGCTCCGAATCAGGTCCTGTGCTGGTTCCGTCGCCACATCCAGAAAGGATACTTTGGCCCCTTGGAGCGCAAACTCTTCAACCATGGCCGCCCCGATCCCAGAAGCACCTCCGGTAATGAGGACAGATCGGTCGCGCAAACTTGGATAGCATGCAAATTGATTGTTCACAGTCATTTCTCAATATAACTTGACGAAGCCGCCTGCACTCGAGATGTGCTGGTTCAAAGTGGCGTACTTATAACCAATATTGCTCGATCTCATATCCATCGAAAAACAAACGTGCCTTCCGCGCAATCACAATCCAGAGTACTCAGCACCGCCAGCCTGGTTCAATTGCTGTTGTTTATCTAATCAAGTCATCGATTTATAGAATTCCGTAACACATGTCGAGACGAATGTTTGGAGTTGTTGCGAAACAACACGACGTGCTCCGTTCCATGAGAGGTCTTCAAATCGTTGAGGTGCGGCGATACATGCCTGGTGTTTGACCAAATGATTTTACGAAAAGAGTGGTCATATGCTGGACCGATCTGAAACCACTCTCCGAAGCAATTTGTTTCAGCGGCATGTCCGTTTCCGTCACTAGCCGCCTCACACGTTCGAGCTTGGTGTGGCCTATTGCGGTGTGAATAGAATAGCCGAGAGCTCATGCAAAGCGGGTCTCCAACCCGGAACGAGAGATGGCAACAGCGTTAACGACCTGCGGGACCTTGATCCCCTCCGACGAGTGGTCACGGATGAATGCCATTGCCTGGGCAACTTTTGGATCGTCTATCGCCAATATATCCGTCGACTGCCGCGTCACAACGGTTGTAGGGTCGGAGACATATTGACGCTTCCGGGAATTGTGGCCCTGTATCATTTGGTCGAGCAGCGCTGCCGCGGCGTAGCCTATTCCTTTGGCACCTTGCTCCACACTGCTGAGGGGCGGGCTGCTCAAGCGACACAAGAGTTCATCGTTATCGACACCCACGACCGCAACCTCGTCGGGAACCGCTATGTCATATGCGCGGCATGCTTCAAGCACCTGTCGCCCACGGTTGTCGTTCGCCGCCATGACACCGAGCGGTTTCGGGAGTTTCTTCAGCCACCCTCCCAGGGAACGCTGCAGAGTGGCCCAGTTATTGTTTGAGCGAGGGAAGCGATTGAAAATAGCGCAGGACGTTGCACCTTCCGTAGGTAGCTCTCGAACGCATCCTGGCGCTCCTGCGATCAGCCATTGATCGGACTTGTTGCGTAGCCGCAGTAGGCGAAATGCTTGAACCCTCGATCGAGCAAGTGATCTGCCGTGAGCGTCGCGATTGCTTTGTTATTTGTGTAAAAGTATGGAATGGACGATCCTGCCACATACCACCCATATCCGCCTCCGAACCCAACGACAGGTAATCGGGCCTGGGTGACGCGTCGGGCTGTTCCGGGATCGTCGAAGTTTCCAATGATGCAAGCCCAAGGTCGCTGGCGAAATTAAATTCATCAACAAGCTGTTCGATGTTGCTGCCTGATCTGCAGCATCTGTAAGGGCGAGTCGCGTGTGCGCCAGTTAATGCAACAGAGCCCTTAAATTGGGCCTCGTTAGAGCGACCGTTCCAACAAATGTGGCTGCTGAGCAGGGAAGCCATCACGCGGTTACGCAAAATCACTGCCTGACCTTGAGATTTCTAGATTCCGGCTACAGGAAATGGCACCCTCGAAAACAAGACAGCGCTCGTCACAGGAGCGTCGCGTGGCATTCCCGTCGGTCAGGTCTCGGCCTTTGCGCTCTCACGCTCGACTAGAAGGTAACGCTTGTGCGATGCCGGATAGGAGGAAGGTGTACGAATTGTCGAAAATGTTGGAGATTGTTTCAGCATTTGATCCTCTCTGCGCAGTAGATACAACTCCCGACCGAACGATCTTCTCTCACCATATCAAACTCGAGCGAAGAAGAAATACGTCCGCGCCGTGTTCATTCTTTGCCACCCCGGCGGTCATAGGGTTCCAGATGTGCTGATAACTTGGAATCAGCCTGATCGCCGGAGTGATCGCGAAATCGTAGGAGACCTCGAGCCCATTCTCGTTTTTCACAGTGGCTGCGGCTCCGGTGAGCCGCTTGAAGTCATTTTTCAAAGGCTGACTGATTCCATTGTGATAGATTCCCAATCCAAAACTGTCATTGGGCCTGTGATCAGAGAGGCCATAGGCAAACAACGCTACGCTCGCATCACGCGTGATAGGGTTGGTGTGCTCTGGGGCATATCCGATGCGTCCGAACAGACCAATTCCTCTGAGCTCCTGGCCGCTCCCGAGTTTCTCAGCGACCGCCGCAGGCTGATCTTTCACAAAGAGATACTGCGAAAAGTTTCCGATCGTGACCCAACTCTTACCCTTATAGTTGATGGGCAAAGCCTGAGCTGAAGGAGTCCCCAACAGAACTCCGACAGCCTGCGGAACTTCCGACGGCGACAACTGCCCAAATGGTGACGTCAAATCGATTTTCGGCTTGTTCGTCCAGTTGGCCTGCCCCCAGGATTTGCCCGATAAGTTGCGGATCTTGTATGAAAAGATTGTGATGCCATAGATGTTTACCCGATCGAAGGCATTCGTGGCCAAATTATCCGCCTGGCTATTGGGATCGAACACGCCGGCAGCAGTGGTTAGCCATTTTGACGGCGTCCACACCCCAATCGCTGCCAACGAAGTGGTGTTGTAAAAATTGAGGGCCATCGGATTCTTGTTGAAGTTTAGGTTGGCGAAGTCGTACTTGTAGCTGTTGCCGAAAAAGGTCTGGTCGGCGTGGGTGAGCACGTTGACCTTTCCCAAGATGACGGAGAATTTCGGCGTCAGAGACTGAAATAGGAAATACTCCGTGGGGAGGACATCATGGACGAAGAAGGGACCTGGGAAGGCCAGCCCGGTGTACTGAGGCACGATGGAGCCCACGGTAAAAGTATTCTGCGGTGAAGAGCTTCCATTCCTGGCTTCCAAGGTGATGTGGAATACGCCGCCCGGCCAGAGTCCCGCGCGCCCGGTATCCACATTGATCGAGAGCTGGGTGTTTTCTATGAAGGCGCTTCCGGTTTTGAGACCACCTGACGCTACGTCTTGATATGCACTCGTTGAGAAAAGATCAAAGAAAAATCCATAACGAGCTAGATCTGTTCGCAGCCCGCCCCAATCACCACTCAATTGAGTGCGATAGCGGAAATCTCTCGAGTCGGTTCCTGGCAGCCCGAACACGGGTCCGTTGTTGAAGTATGGCAGGAGGTAGGGTGCCAAATTAGCAACAGAAGCTTTTTTTGTTGGAACTGGACCCCAAGAGTCAGTTGCATTCGCGCGGGAAGGCGTAGTTTTCTCTTCGATCGGATCATTGTCATAAGTTGGGTTGGCGATATCGTTCTGAGCCGCATGCACATCAGGCGTCATTGCATTCTCGGACGTGGCACGGGTACTGGCCGACGGCGACTGCGCATGACACGTTGTCGGATCAGCGATGATCCCTGCTAACGCGAGGCAGAGCGCGATCGTACATGCGAACCTGCTAGAGGGGAAGGACGTCCGGCAGATTGGTGCCGCTTGAATTGCCTCTCCCTGAGTGGGCGTAGGTCCACCGAACTTGCTTTGAGTTGACGGAACAACATCGGTCATATCAGTTGCAGAGCGATCCGGCCATCGCAGCCCAGGTTCGAGCTGCGATGGCTGTACTTGGCTCAAGGTCTTCCCACTTGTGGAATGAGATGAGTACTCAGTACGGCAGCCTTTTGTCTGCAACCTTTGCCTTGAGTGTCTGCAACAATACATTGTCACGCGCCGCTGCAATGTCGTTGGCCGTGTGTACCTTGAGAATCTCATTGATTCCAGCTTCGGCCTTCTCAGCCATCTGCGGAGTTACGTGCTCGATGCGACCGAGATCCGCCCACCAACCTTCCATCGCTGGACCGAGATGCTCGAGGAGATGTTTGATTCCCGCGTCTCCACCGCCCAGATTCGCGTTCATGAACTGGCCGAGGATGGCCCATCGCAGCCCAGGACCGTGTGCCATAGCGATGTCGATGTCGGCCAGGCTGGCCGCATCTTGATCCAGCAAATAGAGCACCTCACGGAACACCGCGGCCTGAATGCGGTTCGCGATATGACCTTTCATTTCCTTCTTCATGCGAATCGGCTTCTTGCCGATCTGTGCATAGAATTTGACAGCACGTGTAACGTTCTCAGCGGATGTTAGCTTGCCTCCGACGACTTCGACCAGCGGGACGACGTGTGGTGGGTTGAAAGGATGCCCAAGCAGGATACGCGCCGGGTTGGTCGCCTCAGTTTGGAAATCCGAAACAGGAATGCCCGAAGAACTACTCGCAATGATGACATCGGGGCCAACAGCGTCAGAAATGTCTTTGAAGAGCTTGAGCTTGAGATCTACCCGCTCTGGACCGTTTTCCTGGACAAAGTCGACGCCTCTCAGAGACTCCTTCAGATTCGTGGAAAACCTCAGGTTGTTCTTATCGGCGCCTGGCTCAAGACCCATTTCCTCCAACAGCGTCCATGCGCTATCGATATACGCGCGCAACTTCTCCTCGGCGTTGGCCACGGGATCGGTTGCGCGCACCGCAAATCCTTTCGCGAGATAGTAAGCCGCCCAGCTCATCCCGATCAGCCCACAACCCACGATACCGACTGTTCTTACATTGAGATCATTTTTCATATTCTCCTCGATTGGACGTTCAATACGCGTGCTTCATCCGGATTCCATCCCGGCTCGAAGGTCGCGGTTTAGAAGACCAGGAAGACGAGCCTCGCCGCTTACGCAACGTAGGCAATTCCAGTTAGAATCCCTAACTTTGCGATCGTGGTGAATTGCGCTTTGGCTTCGAGCGGGGCTACGCGAACTTCTCCACCGAGTTCTGTCGTAAACGCACGCTGATTGGCGTGATCGATGGCAAGTCCAATACCTTCCTGCAGTCCAGTCGCGAGTACTTCGTGGTTTTCCAGTTGCTTGGTACCGATACGGGCACGGTTTAGCGAGTTGCCGCCATCGAGATTGCCTCGGTCAGTCCAGTAGAGAAGGTTATTTTTGGTGTCGAGTTCGAGATCGATCGGCTCAGGCAAGTGATCGATCAGCAGTTCGATATCCGTGCGGTTCTCGGGCTGCTGATTCGCCGGAATTTCAAGCCCGGCTCGGAAGATGCGCCCCTTGCCACCATCCGGTGGCCCCTTTTGCGTCCAGTAGATATAGCGGTTCACCGGATCAACGGCAATGCCGACGCAGTGACGCATAACATCCTGCGAATCGGCAGGGAACACACCGTTGCGAACAAGAACAGTCACGTTCGAACCGTCGAAGTTCGAGCGCATCACGCGCATGGCCTCGCGATCACACCAATACAAGAATCCCGCGCCGAAGTCGGCGGCTACCTGCTTGGGCGTCACCGTGAGACCATGACCGACCAACATACGACGATTGGCGCCGTTTAGCCCGATGCACTCGATCGAACCGTCAGCCTGAAAAAAATCACCTTCACGTGGACCCATTGCCGGTCCCATG
This sequence comes from Edaphobacter modestus, assembly GCF_004217555.1. GTDB lineage: Bacteria > Acidobacteriota > Terriglobia > Terriglobales > Acidobacteriaceae > Edaphobacter > Edaphobacter modestus. The sequence continues at coordinate 830,562 of NZ_SHKW01000001.1, read as the reverse complement.
TTTGTCCAGTACAACGTCTTGGTCCTCTTGTCGATAACGATTCCGTCTACGTTGTCGAGCAGATTCCCAAGCAGAGTGCGGCGATTGCTACCATCGGGATCCATCTCGATGATTTCGCCGCCTGGTCGGAACTGGAGAATGTAGAGTTTTCCGGAATTCATGTTGTTCTCTCTTCTTCAAAGTGCAATCAATGCCCGTTCAACTAAACCCAGGCCGGTTGCCAGGAACCCAACGATTCGTTCCCTTAACCGCCGACCATCGCCTAAGCGCGCTGTTGTCAAATCTGAGCTGCTGACAGTTCGAAATGGGATACAAATATCCGAATCAACTCAGCCACTCAGGTTTGTTCGCTCCTCGCGGAACGATCACGGTCCGATACGACCCAGGAGACTTGGACAGATAGACCTGCTCGTCGAGCCCCTGGTACGTGCCGAGCGGAGTCTCAGCGGTGAACAGATCCGGGGCCACATTTGTGTGCTCTTCAGAGGAGCCGGCCGTCGTATGAGCGTAGGCCCTGTCGAAGATGCCGAGCGAGAGCTGCCAGAGCACAGTGCGAGTGAGCGAGACAACGACCTTGTAGCTTCCTCCCTCCACGGCTCGCCTGCGCAGCGCTGCGAGAACGCCCACAGTGCCGAGCCAACCCACAACGTTGTCGCAGATGGGTACAATGGGCGGCTGCTTCGGGCTGGTGAGCGACCCTTCGAGGGCAAAGAGACCCGACACCGTTGCACCAATCTCATCAAACCCCGGTCGATTCGACCACGGCCCCTTTTCTCCGTGAAGAACGACGGTGGCGTGGATCAGTCCGGGCTTTTTTGCACATAACTCTTCCGCATCCAGTCCGTGGGAATTCAAATAGCCAGGGCGCTTGTTTGCGAAGAAGATGTCGGCATCCTTGAGTAACGCATCGAACTTGGCGCGATCCTCTTTAGAGGAATCCAGAATGGTAGAGCGCATGCCAACCTGAACGTCCCAAAAGAAGGCCTCAACTTCGGTGTCGTTGGGCCTCCAGATATTCAGGACGTCGGCACCATAGAAGGCTAGGTCTCGCCCAATTGCCGCGCCAGCAATCACATGACCCATTCCGAGGGCTCGAATTCCGTCGAGTGGAGATTTGGCGTCTGGCTTGAAAGGAATGGGCTCGCTTTCACCGATCTTCTCGACGGAAATTAGGGGCATCCCTGCGAGCACTTCGGTGTACTGCAACTCCTCGCGCAACTCTTCAAACGTACGAACTTTGGCAAGGACTAATCCCTCTTCGGCAGCAGCCGCCTCCAAGTCATCTGCACGCCACTGCAGAATGGAATTCTCGAGTGATTCGACGCTGTCGCTGCATCGGAAGAAGTTGAGTGCACGTTGATGCAGCTTAGGGTAGAAGTTCAGAGTCACGACATGCCGGCCATCGCGTGTTTCACGGAAGAGTGGAAATTTAAAGAAGGGATTATTGTCGAAGAAACCCATCGCGGGAGAGCGCCCGTTCACGGTCTCCCAGATCCCTTCGAAGAAGCCGCCGAAGCGTCGAAAGGCTTTGCGAACGTCGACATGAATGTCCTGGCCCTGTCCGGTTCGGTCTCTCCACACCGCCGCGGCCGCAATGGTTTTGGCAGCAAGGCCTATGCCTGCCATCGTTGCAAACCGGATCCGGCTAGGAACAATGGGATCTTGGCCATAGAAAGTTAGTTGCCCGCCGCTGTCTGCTGCTGACATTCCAACGTCTACCAAAACTTGATTCACTCCTTCGTGGAAGTCGAAATCTGAGGAGGTGGAAGGATTGTTTAGTTTGTCGACGATAGTCTCGGTTAAACGATCTGGGGCTTGAGTTTCTTCCTTAACCACGGATACATACCTCATTACTTAGACTCCTGGATGATGTCAGCTCTTCGACTGAGTGATACTAGCAACCGTGAGTGGTCCGAATAAATTACATGTTCCTTGTAGGAATCATTCAGATGCTGCGCAATATCGGTAACATTTCATTCCTGAGCTGCACAACCAACTCAAACGCAGCCCTTCCTTGCTCTGCATTCCTTATCGCGACAAATCCGAGCAAATTTGTCAGCACGTATTTTGAAATAGGTGGGCAATGAGATGTTTGGACTTCCACCTACGCCAACGATTACTTAGTCTCTGAGATCCGCAAATCGAGTCTGAATCAAACGCAGAATGACGGTAAAAATCATCGCGGTGGACACCCCAAACATCAGCGATCCATCTGCTGCCTCGAGTGGTCCCAGCAATTTCCATGAAGGCGACATGATCACATCACCATAGCCGAGCGTTGTATAGTTCACCGCTGAGTGATAATAGGCGGCTCCAAACTCCTGAAATTCCCCGAAAATCATCAACATCATGCTTGACATAAACATGTAATAGATCAAGGGTGCCAAGTGACGTATTGTTCATCTATCCGGAGAGGCAGACCATGCCTGCCGGCAAGGATATTAGTCTCTCAATGCTGCATGCCGGTGCAGGTTATGCAGGCCTTGAGTGGATAGTTTTGCCGTTTATTACAGCGCGGACTATTACTCACGAAAATTTTTCCCCGACCCCACGAATCAAGCAGATCCGGGAATCATCATCGGGTATGGCGGTCCTGGGTCTCCCAATACAAACAACCGGACCATTCAGGAGGTGGCCTTCGATTGGTTGCATACGTTCTTGCAAAATCCAAGGTACACGGAGCGCTGGAGGCGTACACGCAGTATTCCTATCTGACTCGCGCGCCTTGGTATGTAGGACCAGGCGACCCCAAGAATGCGCATCTCAGCATGACCTATTTCGGGTTTCGCTACGTTTTGCCTTCCACTTCGGGCACACTGCTCCGCGTGCCTTACCCAAATTAGGGAGGAGGAATGTGCAGGTCCACGGATTACATTCAACTTCGCTAGCCGCAACTTTGCTCGTTGTTCTACACTGCGCCAACTGTGCACTAGCACAGAGTGCACCCTTATCGAGTGATCGTCCGTGGCATTCGCCTGCTGAACGCAACATCGAAACAGATCTTCGAGATATTCCTGATTCGAGATTCACCATCGATTCTGCCAAAACGTATTCGTTGCCGGAGCTCATTGATATGGCAGAAGCACACAATCCTGCCACTCGTGATTCTTGGGAACGCGCCCGCGCTCAAGCCGCTGCCCTAGGCGTAGCACGCAGTGAGTTGTTTCCTATCCTCGCAGCTGTTGCAGTTTCACAGACCACCCGGCAGCAGGTCTTATTTAGCGATCGCTTCTACAGCCAGGTTATCCAGACCTTCCAGGTGGAGTTGGACCTCAATTACACCCTCTTTGACTTCGGGGCCCGCACGGGTCGAATCAACGCTGCGAAGGCGCAGCTTCTGGCAGCTAATTTCGTTTTCAATGATACTCATCGCCAAGTTATCTACCAGGTACAACAAGCCTACTACCGATTATTGAGTTCGATGGGGCAGGAGGATGCCGCACGAGCAAGTCTGTCAAATGCACAAGCAGTGCAACGAGCAGCCGAACAACGTTTGGCCCATGGCCTCGCTACTCTGCCAGACGTCCTCGAAGCGCGGAGCGCCACCGCCCAGGCTGAATATGATCTGCAAGCGATCCTTGGCGCTGAGGAGATTGGTCGGGGCGATCTCGCAACCGCAGTAGGGACCTCCGCGACCGCGGTGATCCAGGTCCAATCGCTGGATCAGATACCCAGCCGCGAGACGATAGGCGATACGGTCGACCAAGTCATCAACCGGGCTCTCGAGCAACGTCCTGATCTTATGCAACAGGTGGCCGAGATCCGATCCGAAAATGCACGAGTCCAAGAAGCGCGTGCAGCATATTACCCTGCATTAACCCTGAATGTCACCCCGGCCATCCCATCACTCTACGGCTCACAGTTCCCATATCCCTGGTCTCACACTGCTGATCTGGTCGGCGAATTGCGCTTCAATCTTCAATGGACTGTCTTTGATGGAGGCGCGCGCAAAAACCGCCTGGCCCAAGCGCAGGCCGACGTTCACGCGGCAGAAGCGCGAGCGAACGTCAAGCGCAACCAGATCGCGGACCAGGTCTGGACGGCTTACTCGAATCTGAACACCGCTTTTCGGCAGCGCCAATCCGCAGTCGCACTGCTCCAGGCTTCTTCTCAGTCCTACAACGCCGTCCTGCAATCGTACGGCTATGGCGTTCGGAACTTGTTGGATGTTACCGCGGCTCAGCGTGCTTTGGCACAAGCTCGGTCCGCAGATGTCTTGGCACGCACTCAAGTGCTGACTGCATTCGCGGAGCTAGCGTTCAGAACAGGGGATTCAATTCGCGTCGCCGGGAGACCCCGGCCATGAACGGGACGCCTAGATCTGTGCAAGGAGTGTTCGTACCCGCCTTGCTATTGATGACGGGTTGCGGAAGAGCTCCTTCGTTCGACATCCTGGGTTCGTTCTTTCCCGCGTGGCTCGTGTGCCTAGTAGTGGCCAGTTTGCTTACGGCCGTCTCGCGAGCGCTGTTGAGCCGTTACGTTGAGATCGTTTGGCCGGTTCTCGTATATCCGAGTCTCACGGCCATCTTTGCCTTCGCGTTGTGGTTCGCTATGTTCCGCTGAACAAGGAGCAGTGAGTATGGAGATAAATAAGAAAACGCGACGCCGCCAACTTCTCGGCCGCTGGATCAGTATCGTGTTCTTGTCAGGTGCAGTAATCCTTGGGCTCGTCGTGTTTTATCATGTGAACCAATATCCACGAACTGAGGACGCCGAAGTATTTGCCAATTTCATCGGGATAGCGCCACAAGTTGAAGGCCCTCTCATCCGGCTGAATGTGCACGACAACCAATTCGTGAAAAAAGGTGAACTGCTATACGAGATAGATGAACGCCCCTATCAATTTGCTCTCGAAACCGCGACCTCTCAGCAGTCCACTCTGGAAGGGCAGATCGCGGACGAGCAACGGAAAATAGCCGCGTTGGTCAGCGGGGTTTCGGTCGCACAGGCGAACATCCACAGTTCGGAAGCCGCAGTGGCTAACGCTGAGCAGGGGGTCACCAGGGCACGCGCCGAGTGGACCTACGCGAACAACAATCTGCATCGTCTTGAGCCGCTGCTTACACAACAGTTCGTGACGGTGGACGAGGTGGATAAGGCCAGGACTTCCGAAACCACACAAGAAGAAGCTCTCAAGCAGGCTGAGTCTCGGCTGGCGTTGGCTAAGGCAGATTTGAACTCAGCGACGGCACAGCACGAACAAGCCGGGCATGCTGTTACAACTCTTGAACCGTTAATCAACCAGCGTGGAGCAAGAGCGGCTGCGGGGAAGAAGGCCCGCTACGACCTGGACAACTGCCGCGTCTACGCGCCGTTCGATGCCCGTGTGACTAACCTCACAATTTCAGAGGGCGCTTATGCTCACGTCGGAGAGCAAATGTTCACGCTCATTGACGCCCGCATCTGGTGGGCAATTGGCAATTTCCGGGAAGGCCAGCTCAAACGGATCGCACCAGGAATGAAGGCTGATGTCTACGTAATGTCGAAGCCAAACCTGCGCTTTGCTGGAGTTGTGGATAGCGTCGGGTTTGGCGTGACCCCGGATCCTGATGTGATTGGCCATTTGCAACCCGGCCTACCGGATGTGCAGCGAACACTGAACTGGGTGCATTTGGCGTCGCGATTCCCGGTTCGGGTACGCGTCGAGAATCCGACGCCTGACCTGTTTCGAAGCGGCGAGTCTGCCGTGATCACAATTCGGGGCAATTGAGAATGGCAACCATCGCCCAAAGCATGCCTCAGCCATCTCGTCCGCTGACGTGGGTAAGGGATTTTCTAAAAGAGGAACTTGCGCCGTATCCGGGGCGGGCTGCCCTCGTCGCGAGGATGACAATCGCGGCCACCCTGGTCATGATCATCACCATGACGTTCCGCATTCCATACGGTGCGTACGGCGCACTCTACGCACTTACTATTTCGCGAGAGAATCCCGATACCACTGTAAGAGCCGTCAAGACCATCATCATTGCCTTCGCCCTATCAGCTCTGTACATCTTGCTGGGAGCGATGTTCTTTCTGCAGGACCCGAATCTGCGATTACTCTGGGTAATTGGGACCTTGTTCGCGATGTTCTTTGCGCTCAGCGCAATGACAAATTACTCCGCCGCCGTGCGTTTCGGTTATTTGCTCATCGTTACAATTCCGGCCTGGGACCAGCAGATTCCGACCGAACGAAAAGTGGAACAAACCCTTTGGGCTTTTGCGACAATCTCTCTCGCAAGCGTTATCACGGTCCTGATCGAGCTGGCGTTTGCAGCATTGAGGCCCGGTGATGTTGTTCTTCAGCCGCTTGCCGAGCGTTTGAGTGCCGCTGCGGACCTGCTTGATTCGTATGCTGCGGGCGCTTGCGGGGACAATAAGACAATCCGTGAAGTCACCCGATTAGCCATGGTGGGAACTTCCGGACCTCGACGGCTGTTACGACGTTCAAGCTACTCGCCACAATACCGCGAGCAGATCGGTGCTGTGATCGCGCTCGTAGCGAGACTTGTAGATATTGCCGCCAGTATGACACTTTCCACTTTTGAATTGTCGGACTACGACAAGAACCGCATCCGCAACTTAGCATCGAACATTAGAGCGATTCGTTCCGAGTTGTTGCATGGCGTAGTCCTGAGCCACTTCGAGCCCGTAAGCGAGCCATCGGCAGCTCTTCCTCTTTTAGTGGAAATGGAAAAGACGGTCTCATCGATCGATGAAGTGTTCGCGGGACAGCGTCCACTGACTGCCTACACTCCACCCACGGGGAGTGACCCAGCGGTGGGCTTTTTTCTTCCTGATGCGTTTTCCAATCCCGAACACATCAAGTTTGGCCTGAAGGGCTGTCTTGCAGCCAGCCTGTGCTATCTCTTCTACAATGCCAAAGCCTGGCCCGGCATCAACACCACGATTACAACGTGTTTTCTCACCGCCCTCTCCACGATCGGTTCGTCCCGCCAAAAACAGGCTTTGCGTATTGCGGGCGCTATCGCAGGAGGAATCGTGATGGGCATTGGAGCACAAGTATTTATCTTGCCTGCTCTCGACTCCATCGCTGGTTTCACACTCCTTTTCATCTCCGTCACGATTATCGTTTCATGGTTTGCAACCTCGAGTCCACGTCTTTCGTACTTCGGAGTCCAGGTTGCAATTGCCTTTTATCTCATCAACCTGAGTGAGTTCCAAGTCCAGACTTCCCTCATACCAGCAAGGGACCGCGTGATTGGCATTCTACTCGGTTTATTAATGATGTGGCTTGTGTTCGATCAATTGTGGGGTTCGCCAGCTGGCGTTCAGATGAAGAAAACGTTCATCTCCAATCTCCGATCGTTAGCGCGATTTGCAAGAGAACCAGTCTCAAAGGACTTGAGAGTGGCCCTAGAACGAAGCTATTCGCTTCGCGAAGAAATCAACAGCAATTTTGACAAGGTAAGGGGGCTGGCGGACGCTGTTCTTCTCGAATTTGGGCCTTGCCGCGAGCAGGATCTAATATCGCGTAAGCGTATTCGGGATTGGCAACCGAATTTGCGTATGATCTTCATCAACCGCCTCGTCTTGTGGAAGTACCGTGCTCGGCTACCCGGTTTCGAGTTACCGGAAGCAATCCAGCCGGCGCAGGAGGAGTTCGACAACCGCTTGGCCAAGGCCCTGGAAGGAATGGCCGATCGAACGGAAGGGAATGAATCGACCCAAAAGCAGGACTTGTCAAAGGCCTATTCCCAACTCGAACAAGCGGCATGGAAGGCCTCGCCGAAGACCCAGGGCCAGTTCTCGCCGCAGATAGAGTCGTTTCTCCTTCTCTCGCGCAGGATCGCACTTCTGGCAGACTCCTTGGAAAAGGAAATTTGAGTATGTCGATACTTCACGACACCTCGTCGTCGAAAAGATGAGCAGGGGCAGAATGCGCTTCAATGGAGCTCCTTTGTTTGTGCGCTCCTCAATATACATAACGTCATCGCAGGAAGTATTAAGGCTCGATATGTCACATCTTGATTAAGTAACGATAAGTCGCCTTATGCCTTATATTGACTAATCCTGGTCTCAACTAGAGATAACAGGGCGAGTCACTCATCGAGCTATTCGAATCGATCTATGTCTTCGGCAAGTGGCCGAATGACCGGCTTTTCGGGAAATTGATCGAGTTTCCGGCAAGTTCGAGGGGCGTGCGGACCCCAGAATGCGAAGTTGCCGAATGTATGGTCCGCCGTGTGAATGCAAGGGAAAAGTTTCGAATGAAGGAAAGTCTGCGTCAATGTATTCGGCCTTTAGGTGGAAAGTTTTCTCCTGGCCTTGATGAGATACGCCGCGTACCTGTCCTTTGAAAACACGCCGGCCTCGTATTGGCCATTTCGGCAAGCAGGTTTCAGGTGCGCCGTTTTAACTGTTCTTTCATCTTCACTTATCCGGTGCAGACCTCGGTGGGGAGAACTTGATGTTGCTGGTGGCTAAGCCTGCTTACACTGTCAGTGCCTCGGGTACTGCGCGATAGTCCTGGCCCGTCGAGAGCACTGCCCACGCGATCCGCGCCAGTTTGTGTGCTGTTGCCACGATCAATACGTTTCGTGGCGCCCTGGTCTCAAGCGAGGTCATCCAGGGGCCCATCGCGATTCGATCCCGCTTGGATCGCAATACGATCGCGCGTGCTCCATGAATCAGGATCTTGCGCAGGTAACAGTTACCGCGCTTGCTGATTCCATACAGCCTCACCTTGCCACCGGTCGAATGCTGCTTCGGAGCAGCCCCATCCAGGCTGCGAACTCTCGTCCCTTGCGGAAGGCTGCGCCGTTACCGATGGAGGCCACGATCGCGGTTGCAACCAGCGGTCCGATACCAGGAATCTGCCGCAGTCTCCGACACGCTTCATCGCTCGAAGCGATTCGTTCCACTTCGTCGTTCATCTGCACGATCTGAAGCTCCAGGTCCTTCCACTCGCTCCACAGCATGGCAACCAGGTTCCGCATCCTCGGGGTGAGGTTCTGGTTGGCGTTCTCAAGCACCTCAGGTAGAGCTTCCCTCAGCCGAATCGGGCTCTTGGCGAACACGATGCCCCGCTCCAGAAGAAACGCACGAATCTGGTTGATCAGAGCAGTTCTTCGCGCCATGAGCCGGTCACGCACGCGATGGAGAGCTTGCAGGTCGAGCTGATCATCTGTCTTGATCGGCACGAAGCGCATGTTCTCGCGATCCACGGCCTCAGCAATCGCTTCAGCGTCGATGAAATCGTTCTTGTTCGACTTCACAAACGGCTTCACGAACTGGGCTGGAATCAACTTCACATCATGGCCTTGTTCCCGTAAAGCACGGCCGAGGAAGTGCGACCCCGAACATGCTTCCATCCCGATCAAGCAGGTCTGCAGGTTCGCGGTGAAGGGGCAATCAACTGCTTCTGGGTAAACTTCTTCTTCAGCAGCACCTTGCCGTTATCACCAAGGGCCACCAGGTGAAAGGTCGTCTTGCCAAGGTCAATACCAACCGATCGAATCTGCATGTCCATGATCCTCCTTGAATCTGCCTACAAGATCTTCCGGGGAAGATCAAGCGGCGGACCATCTCAGTAAGCCCGTTTATCGTCCATGTCAACGCAAACGACTTCTCGTTACCAGCAGGGTGGACTTCAGACTCGGTCGCTGGAGCGATGGCCCTCAAACCAATGCTCATTCATGAGGTTCAAGAACTCTGATGTGATTGGGAACCCGGATGCAGAGCCAATTACTGCGTCAATACCGCACCGTGGACAGTCCGCTGTCAACGCTTCTTTATCGTCGATCCAGTCAACTATCTCAGAGGGTGGGTAGATGGACATGCAGTAGAAGCAACCACAAAGAGCGCTAGCTTCCACCTCAACGCGGTTCTCCATGCAGTGTCTATGAGCCCGTACGTAGTCGGATTGCTGGTGAGCCAAACGCACCGTCTTCGGAGCTTTGAACCAGTCGAACCAACGGAATCGCATGGCTGAAGTCTAGAGCGTCATTCACACCGATTCAGGGCTAGTTGAGAAGTGACGAAGCGAAGGCGGGACTCGTTCCCAAAAGGCGCGGTTGGACGTTACGCTTTCTTGGTGGTCGGCTCAGCCACCACTACTGACTTGGCGGGGATTTTGGGAACATAATCAGGCCCGTAGATCTGCCGCCCGCGTTTCTGATACTCGCCCTTCTCGCTGTTGGTCTTCACCTTTGCTTCGAAATGGCTGTTCTGTTGTGCCTTGATCAGAGCCAGTGTGTGTCCCCTAGGCGCTTGTTCTCGACGATCGCCGTGTGGCTGACCCTCTGATCCTTGCTGAAGACGCTGTAGGGAAGGATGCCCTTCGAACGCACCTCCAAGCGGCCATCTGGGAAGTCGTACACGTCCACGTACTTGCCGCGCAGCTCCTCGGACGTAGCGTTTCGTTCCAGGATGATCCGCTTACGGTCGTACGACAAAGTCAATTGGCTGCCGACGTAACGCTGCTCGCGATGGCACAGGATATCAGTGAGCTTGTCTTCCGGGACTGAGAGAGGCCGGTGCATGTCGTCGGAGCGGACAGGCGTGACGGAAAACCCGCTCGTTGTGGGTGACCATGAAGCTCGGCAAAAAGGCGTTACCAGCGTCCATGTCAGAGATGTTCGCGAGTCTGAGTTCTTTGACAAGGCGATCCTGAAGCGTACGGTTCACGCGTTCGACGCGGCCCTTGGCCTGGCTTGAGTTGGCGCAGATGATCTCGATGTTCAGTTCGGCAAGGGCACGACCGAACTGAGTCATGCCGGTGCCGCCTGGAGCGTTGGACCGGTTTATCCGGAAAACGGTGTGCTTATCCGAATAGAAAGCGACTGGGCATCCAAAGGCGACGACGTAGGAGTGTACCGCACTGAGATAGCTGTCCGTGCTCTCGCTCAGTACAAATCGAAGCTGCACCAGTCGACTGGTCGCGTCGTCGATGAAGACAAGCAAGGTGCAGGCATCACCCCGGTTCTCAAACCAACGATGGTCGCTGCCGTCAATCTGGATCAGCTCTCCGAAGGCCTCACGGCGCAATCGAGGCTGATGGAAGCTGCGGCGCTGTCTGCGGGAAATCCACAGCCCGTCGGCCATCATCCACTTCCGCAATGTCTCTCGGGAGACCTTCACGTCGTGCTTGGTCAACAGCATCTCTGCAGCGAGGGAGGGACCGAAATCAGCGTATTTGGACCTCATCAGTTCGACCGCGTACTCTCGAATGCCTTCCAGCAATCTGTTATTCGACGGGCGGCCCCGGCCCTTGTGGATGAGGCTTGCTCCGCCGCTAGCGCGGTAAGCCACAACAAGCCGGCGTGTCTGTCGAGTGCTGAGCCCCAGGATCGCTGCCGCCGAGATCTCAGTGCGTCGTCTTGCCAGAACTTCGGAAAGGACTTCTATGCGTCGCAGTTCGTGTCCACTCATGCTGAAAAGATCCAATCTCCGCCTCCGCCATCTGTCGGAAGGGTAGTTTGGACATTTCAACTTTGCAGAAACCGGACACTTCTACTTTGCGCCTACAATTCATGTTGGCGCCCGATAGGAATGTCTCTATGCGCGCCGGATAGAAATGTCAGTATAGATCCTTCTGATGACTCGCGGGCGCCGCGGCGAGTTCTGTTTCGTAGTCTGGTCCATAGAGTTGGCGCGGGCGCTTCTTGTATCCGATTTTGTCACTATTAGTCATGATCTCAGGCAATCGCTTGATATCCTGGTGCGCCTTCACAGTAGCGAGTGCATGTCTCAACCGCTTGTTTTCGACGATGGCCGTGTGACTGACGCGCTGGTCTTTGCTGAAGACGCGATACGGAAACCCATCATGGGTTTTGCCCAGAGTAAGCGCATGGTCTGGACCGTTCTCATGAGTGTGTCGGTGTTGGGGTCTTTGGAACAATTGGACAGAAAGTCCGGTTAGTAATTTTGTGCCTTAGCGGAGGGGAGGATTCGATACACGGTTGTTTCGCCGACTCCCAGTTGTGCAGCGATAGCGGCTCGGGATTCTCTGACTCCCCGGACCTTGTCTGGCCAGTTCGTCAACGTTCCTTTTCGATAGGTGAAAGTTCAATCGCACTACCGATGCCGTCTTGGTCCACCCAAACCTCAGTGCTGTCACTGTTGTATTTTCTCAAGACGAGGGGATTTCGATATTCGATCGTATTGACCCCAGGCCATGAAAACAAGCGATACTCACCACGCTTGACCCCAGCAAACGAGAAATTCCTCTGCTTATCCGTTGTCACTTTGTAAATCTCACCCGAATCTTCAGCTTGTGCAATCACCTCGGCACTTACAGCAGATCCCTCCCATTCCTTCACAGAACCACGAATCGGTATGCTCGGCCACTTGACTTCCAGTTCTAAATTCAGTGTGCCTTGCCCCGGTGCAACTGAGAATCTCGAACCGCCGACGCTTTTCCCCCCCACAGAAACCGCATCCACGTAAACCTGTTGACCAAGCGGAAAGCTCAAGATGTACTCTCCCGCAGGTACCGAACCAAAATTGAACGCTCCATCTTTCACCGCTGTATTGCGATTGCGGGTCGAATCGTCCGTACTCGTGAGCAATAGTTGCGATATGGTTACACCCAATGGAAGAGTAGGGAGTTGACCGCTTATCTCCACATTGGGCGTAGGTGAGAGGAGGAGATTATCCACCGGCGTAGCGTCCACCACAAACGGCAGCGTCGTATGTCGCTCTCCCTGGCTTACGAACCAATTCGCTGTCAGTTGATAATGGCCTGCAGGAACATTCGATATGACGAACCGGCCTGTATTGCTGTCGTATTGGGGGTTGATACCTATATTCAGAGTCAGGCCCCCCGACTCTGCTTTCAGTATTAAAAATGCACCCGGCCCATGATCGGTGAGCGTGCCTGTGACTTCAACCCCTGGCGAATCGGCGACGCGTACTTCAGCCCATCCAACTTCGTTGCTTCGCAAAGAGATCGGTGTTGCTTGTTCGAGATCCGTTACACCGGGATAGAAGATTGTTTTTGGGATCGTTCCCGCTGCGGCATCTTGTGCCTTCTGTGTCTGTTTTCCCCACCGCCGCAGAGACAGAACCTGAACAATGAATTTTCCTGCTTGAAGTTTCGGACACTCGAACCCGCCTTGCTGATCCGTATTTGTCACGCACATCGGATACAGATAAGCAAACCCCTCACGTATAACGATCTGGAATATCCGAACCTGTGCGGAATAGGGGCTACCGGAGACGTCCACGACCCTGCCGGATATCGAAGCTTGGTCCTCAGGTACCTTCTGAGCGGCAGCTCCCAGAGCCGAAGCGAGACTCATCAACAGAATGCATACTTTCTTTATGGCCGACATTCCCACGCTTAAGTTTCGCATGTACCGTCTCATCTGCGGGGAAGCCGTTCGAGATGAGGCCGAAGGTTCTGGTGCAATAGAAACATCCTTGTCCGGGCAGCCCGTAGGGCAGGCCTTTATCAAAACCTTAGGTGGACTGTTCTATTGTCAACTAAGTGGTTTTCTCGAAGAGAAGTAAAAGCCCACTTAGATACAAGCTTTTTCCTTGGAGATATATGAAGTTGGGTCAATATTTAAAATTTTCCGCCGCCGTAATCCTCACGGCCCTTGCGGTTGTAGCAACGGCCACACAGTCGTTCGCCCAACTGCCGGGCGAGGCGTCATCCTTTAATGCAGAAGTTGTGGGCGGCACCCTCCTTTTGCAAGGCACCTACAGCGAAGCCAGAAACGGTGGAGGTCTGCTTTCAGTGTGGAGGGGAGCGACTAACAATCAAGTGTGGATGTCGCTCAATAACGGCCGCCCCTTCACGATTGGTGGGACAGTGACCTTTCAGAGCCCGACGGTGGCTCCTTGGGGGGAGGACGGCTTCATGGTCTTCCATACCGGAGATAACGGTGAGATCTGGTACACACCGGTCTTCGGTGACGGCGCCAATTCGGGCACATGGACCGCCGTTCCGGGCAACTTCACGAATCTGCCCGTGTCCGTCGCGCAGATGGGCCCCAATTCAAACAACCTGTACCTGGTGTACCGCGGGTTGGGGAACGACCTGCGGGTGTGGGGCACTTGGTATAACTTTACTACCAACACTTGGGCCAAAGCCGAAAACATCAGCGGTGGATCGGCGAATAATGCACCCGGCGTTTCGATGAATAATGCCACGAATCAACTTACTGTCACAGTGCAAGGTACGGACAATCAGCTCTGGATGACCCACCAAACGCTCGGCGCCTCTGGTTGGAACAGCTGGCTTCCCAAGGGCGCCTTCACCGAAAACACGCCCCATTCCGCCGCTTGCGCCAATGGGAACATGGTGGTCAGTATTCTAAACGGCAACGGTAACCCCGAGTTCGCGAAATTCGATGGCTTCGGGAGCCAGCAGAGTGGCTGGAGCGTGGACACCCTTCTGAGCACTTCCTCGCCGGTTCAACTCACAGCGAACGGGAACACCCTGTACTCACTCATGAGTCGTACTTTCGATGGGGGCACCCAACAACAGGGCTTTTGGCAGCAGATCTACGACTGTCAATAGTCCAGATGTATCTGTGCTGTGGCAGGAGGGCAGCGGAGTGACGACGGGGTCACTCCGCCTAGCCTGTACTTCGTTTGTACTTGAAGTATCTGCCTTCCAGACTTTAGGACTTTGCTGAGCCAAGAACTTCGCTCTCCCCTGCATGGCCAGGGTTCGATGCTTCTATTGATCCGTTCCGTCAAACAAAGCCCGGTAGCGCTGGGGCTTTATAAAAATACGCCGGATTGCCCAACTCTAGGTCAAGTGGTCTTCTCGAAGAGAAGTCAAAAGCCCACTTAGATACAAACTTTTTATCCATTGGAGATATGAAGCTGCGTCAATATTTGAATAAGTTGTCTGTAGTCGTATTCCTTACGGCCCTCGTGGTTGTGGCAACGGCTACACAGGGGTTCGCCCAAATAGTGGTGGGCACCGCGGACGCGTGGACTGGTGAACAGGTGGGCGGCGCGATCCCCCTCAAGTTGCAAGGCCTCTACAGCGAAGCCAGAAATGCTGGACATCTGCTTTCGGTGTGGAGGGGAGAGACGAACAATCAAGTGTGGATGTCGCTCGATAACCACACCCCCTTCACGATTGGTGGGACAGTGACCTTTCAGAGCCCGACGGTGGCTCCCTTTGGGAACGACAGCTTCATGGTCTTCCATACCGGGGATAACGGTGACATCTGGTACACACAGGTCTTCGGTGACGGCCACAATTCGGGCGCATGGACCGCCGTTCCGGGCAACTTCACGAATCTGCCCGTGTCCGTCGCGCAGATGGGCCCCAATTCAAACAACCTATACCTGGTGTACCGCGGGTTGGGGAACGACCTGCGGGTGTGGGGCACCTGGTTTGACGGCCAAACCGGTAGCTGGGCCAATGCCGAAAACATCAGCGGGGGATCGGCGAATAATGCACCCGGCGTTTCGATGAATAATGCCACGAATCAACTTACTGTCACGGTGCAAGGTACGGACAATCAGCTGTGGATGACCCACCAAACGCTCGGCGCCTCTGGTTGGAACAGCTGGCTTCCCAAGGGCGAGTTTACCGGAAACACGCCCCATTCCGCCGCTTGCGCCAATGGGAACATGGTGGTCAGTGTTGTAACCGGCAATGGTAACCCCGCGTTTGCGAAATTCGATGGCTTCGGGAACCAGCAGAGTGGCTGGGTCGCGGAGACCGATCACCCATTTAATTTTGTCTCAGGGATTCAACTCACAGCGAACGGGAACAACGTATATGCACTCGCCAATCTTGCTAACGGAGGCAACTGGAGGCTGATATACGCCTGTAACTAGGTCCAGGTGTATCCGTGCTGTGGCAGGCGGGCAGCGGAGGATGACGGTGGTCACTCCGCTTCCCCCAACCGCCGCAGGGGTAAAATCCGCCCTCTGAGGCCTTCCCCGGAAGTTCCGATCCAGTCCACACTTGGCCTGTACTTCGTTTCGACTTGAAGTATCTGCCTTCCAGACTTTAGGACTTTGCTGAGCCAAGAACTCCGTTCTCCCCTGCATGGCCAGGGCTCGATGCTTCTATTTGATCCGTTCCGTCAAACCAAGCCCGGTAGCGCAGGGGCTTTATAAAAAAATACGCTGGATTGCCCAACTCTAGGTCAAGTGGTTTTCTCGAAGAGAAGTAAAAGCCCACTCAGATGCAAACTTTTTCCATTGGAGATATATGAAGCTGCGTCAATGTTTTAATATCAGTTTGAAGTCGTCTACCGTCGTATTCCTCATGGCCCTCGCGGTTGTGGCAACGGCCACACCGGGGTTCGCCCAAATACTGGTGGGCCAGACGGGGCAGGGGGGGGCATATACTCCCGAAAGTGTGAATGGGAATCTCTTTTTGCAAGGCGTCTACAGCGAAGCCAGAAACGCTGGACATCTGCTTTCGGTGTGGAGGGGAGCGACGAACAATCAAGTGTGGATGTCGCTCGATAACCGCACCCCCTTCACGATTGGTGGGACAGTGACCTTTCAGAGCCCGACGGTAGCTCCCTTTGGGTCCGACAGCTTCATGGTCTTCCATACCGGGGATAACGGTGACATCTGGTACACACAGGTCTTCGGTGACGGCCACAATTCGGGAACATGGACCGCCGTTCCGGGCAATTTCACGAATCTGCCCGTGTCCGTCGCGCAGATGGGCACAAATTCAAACAACCTGTACCTGGTGTACCGCGGGTTGGGGAACGACCTGCGGGTGTGGGGCACCTGGTTTGACGGCCAAACCGGTAGCTGGGCCAATGCCGACAACATCAGCGGTGGATTGGCGAATAATGCACCCGGCGTTTCGATGAATAATGCCACGAATCAACTTACTGTCACGGCGCAAGGTACGGACAATCAGCTCTGGATGACCCACCAAACGCTCGGCGCCTCTGCTTGGAACGGCTGGGCTCGCATGGGGGGCTTCACCGAAAACACGCCCCATTCCGCCGCTTGCGCCAATGGAAACATGGTGGTCAGTATTCAAGACGGCAACGGTAACCCCGGGTTCGCGAAATTCGATGGCTTCGGGAACCAGCAGAGTGCCTGGTTCGTGGACTCCGAGTTCCCAATTACATTTGCCTCACCGGTCCAACTCACAGCGAATGGGAACAACGTATATGCACTTGCCAATATTGAGGGCAAAGGCGAGTGGAGGCTGGTATACCCCTGTAACTAGGTCCAGGGGTATCCGTGCTGTGGTGGGCGGGAGGCGGAGTGACGACTGGTGGTCACTCCGCCTGACCTACCGACTGCGGGAGGACCCGGTTGCCCAGAGCATTGGGCATCCGGGTTCTCCGGGCCGGGTGAACTTCGCGCGATCCGGTCGATGGCCTCGTGGGGGTCTAAGCCCAAACCAGCGAAATTGATCCAACTGCGATGTTGACCGTCACTCCGTACTATCGTTTGTGGAGCTTTGATAAAGTGACGGACAATGTGGCTAGTTTTCGGCTTCTTTCGATTCTTCATTGAGATGTCACACAAACGACCGTCCATGTGACGCGTTGTTGCACCCGAAGATTTGCTAGTTTTCAGTCGCCGGATAAATTCCGCTGGTTCGGGCTTAAAACCCCTGTAGCGAATCCTCCCCTCCGCTAAGGCACAGAATCACTAACCGGACTTTCGTGAGCGCTATGCGAACAGCATCCTGCGAAGCGGGTACTGGGCGACTTAACGATGCTCACGAGAGGAAGGTGTGACGATTTAGAAATATTCCGGCGCATCGCGGAATAAACCAGTTGTGACGGTGTTCTGGTTTCAAGAGGCCAGCCGCGTTCTCCACTCAAACGCTTGCTGGCCGGACGGTGTAACCATGTTTTTTGACGTATTACTCGATATACTTCTCACGCCAGCTCCGCAGAGTCTAAGAAATATCAACCCCTCTCGAGTCATCGGGAATGGTCGAAAAACAGCCGGCAGGACTCTGTCTATTTATGCCATGCGATTGGGGATGATCGCATTGGCCCTCGCCGTTGCGTCTATGGCGCAAGACTGTATCGCCCAATCGGCGAAAGAGTCGATCGATGTACCTCCTCACTCCAGACTTCTGCTACGGGCCGTTGGAAGTGGAGATCAAGTTTACGGCTGCGTCAATGGCAGTTGGGCATTGAAGGCCCCGGATGTCAAGCTCCTCAATCAGGAGGGATCTGTCATTGCAGGTCCGACGTGGCAGCTCAATGATGGATTAGGGACGGTACGATTTATCCAGCGTACCGGTACGCACGGGGGAAATGCGCCTGGCGGTAGCTGAATCAGATTTCGAAAACACGTCGAAGCTATCTATTTGCGCCGGGAATAAAAACAGTGACAGGCATCCCGCGGATCAAGACTCAAAAACGTTTCATCTTCGCAGAGGAGTTTATTCGCGAGCGCAATGGACCGAAGGCTATTCCCATGACAAATGACTCTCCCAATGTGAATAGGACTCGGATATGAGTCAGTTGTTGTTTGTTTCCCTCTCGTCGTCCGGGCCCGCTTGTATTGCTGACTCTGCGTCTCTAGAAACCTGCTTCAATTTCTCCCACTAACCGACGAAAGGCTTTATGAAAATTCTTATTGCTTCTACACCGGCGCCCGGACACCTCAATCCACTTCTGTCCATCGCCTCGCTATTAGTGGAGTCCGGCCACGAGGTCGCCATGCAGGTCAACGAAGACCTGCGTCCCGCTGTCGAGGGCGCCGGTCATCGCTTCCTATTAGAGATTCCCAACGCTCAAACCTCAGCAGGCTATTACTTCGACAACTACCCCGAGCGTATGCAGAAGTCGCCCGGTATAGAGATGACCGGTTACGATCTCGTCCACTTCTTTGCCCGCAACATCGCCGCCCAGTCCGCCAGCCTCAAGATGGCCCTTTACGACTTCCAAGCCGATCTCATCCTTGCTGACTCTATCTACTGGGGCACGCTCCCCATGCTCATCGGCCCTCGCGACAAGCGCCCTGCCATCGCGCACCTCGGCGTCTCCGTCGTCAATATCGGCAGCGGGAAGAACATTCCGATGCGCCCCGACGAGACTGCGGAACAACGCGAAGCAGAGCTGCAACTCCGCGAGCACTTCATGCTTCAGCCCGCGCAACAGGCCGTCAACGCTGCCCTCGCCAGCCTTGGTTACCCCGCGCTTCCATGTCCCATCCTCGAAGCCATGACCGAGTTACCCGACCTCTACCTGCACCCCGGCATCGAGAGCTTCGAGTATCCGGACTCCAACTCGAAGGTACGATACATCGGTGCTCTGCCCACGCCAGCTGGCCAGCCCAAGCTGCCCGATTGGTGGCAGCAGATCGACCCCACCAAGCGCCTCGTCCTGGTGACGCAGGGCACCATTGCCAACCGCGACTTAAGCCAGGTCATCGCCCCCGTGCTCGTCGCGCTCGGTGGCAGGGAAGACGTGACCATCATCGTTACCACCGGCGGGCAGCCAGTCGATTCCATTCCTGTTGCCATCCCCTCCAACGCCCGCATCGCCTCATTCCTGCCCTACGCGCGGATCATGCCGGAGATCGACCTCCTCATCACCAATGGTGGCTACGGCACCGTAAACATGGCGATCTCCCACGGCATTCCGATCATCTCCGCCGGTCTTACCGAAGATAAGGAAGAGGTCTCTGCTCACGTCCAGTGGTCCGGCGCAGGAATCGATCTGCGCGCCAACCAGGCGACCCCTGAGGCCATCAAGCACGCCGTCGACGAGATCTTCACGCAGCCTGGTTACCGTGAGCGCGCCCAGCAGCTCTCGCTCGAGTTCGCCAGTTACGACCTCGAAGCCGAACTGCTCAGCCTCATCGAGGGGTGCGTCCCTGACACCGTCAGCGCGTAGTCCACGCCAGACCTGCCTCGTCGCTGCACACCTCCCCGTGCAGCGGCGAGGCTGTATCTCTCGCCTCAAACCTGGAAAAGGAAAGCATCATGTCTTCGACCTCCCATGAACTTCAGCCTCTCGCACTCCAGTCCAGCGATCTTCTCCGTCCGCTCGGCGCTTTTGAATAGCTCTTCGGACTTTCCGTCCAATTGCTCCAAAGACCCCGTGTTCGCATGAGTGTCTGTATAGGTGTCCACCTAATTTAGGTGGACACCTATTTATGCTTGAGGCGTGATCGTAGGCGTGTTGATGGTGACGTTCCATGGCAACAACTCAGCGATCCGTGTGATGGGATGGTCGGCGATGTGTTCGAGCACGTGGTAGAGATAGATCTCCGGATCGAGGCCGTTGAGCTTGGCTGAGCCGAGCAGCGAGTAGATGGCGGCGGCGCGTTCTCCCCCGGCGTTGGATCCGGCGAAAAGATAGTTCTTGCGTCCCAAGGCGACGACGCGCAACGCGCGTTCGGCGGCGTTGTTGTCGATCTCGAGTTGGCCATCGTCGACGTAGCGTGTGAGGGCCCGCCAGCGCGAGAGGGCGTAGCGGATCGCCGCAGCCGTGTCGGACTTGCGGGAGAGCTTCGCGAGGCTGACTTCGAGCCAGGTGTGCAGGCTGTCGAGCAGTGGTCTTGCCCGAGCCTGTCGGATGGTCATCCGGACCTCCGGCGTGCTGCAGCGGATCTTGGCTTCGATGGCGTATAGGGCGGCGATGCGCTCGATCGCTTCCCCAGTTGTCGGCGAGGGTCGGTCGTAACTGCATGGTCCTCTTCTTTTAGCATCGTGGTGAGGCTACAGACCATCACCTCCAGGCATCTCAGTTTTTGGGCTTCTATCCAGATCTGGGGTACAAACGCATGGACCGCAGAACCCTTATTGCCCTCTCTAGCGCTGGCGTCATGGCTGGCGCTTCGTCGCTAAGGCCATCTCGTAAAGCCTATGCACAGGCAGCAGATCCTTACGGGGCCTCGACCGCAGCGCACGCAATCGCAACCGGAAATGCGTTCTACAGCTCCGCAATTGCGAACGACTGGTATACCATTCAAAACACGCTCTCTAGCGTACTGGCTGACCGGCAAGGCAACAACCGGGATGCTGAAGTTTCACCAGCAGCAAACTACGTCTCTCCGTCCCAGGTGCATTAGTGGAGCTTTAGACCAGCAGGAATTTTAAACCAGATCCGGATATATCAACCCGCGATGCAGCCTTCAGACATTGCGGCGGCATTGGCATTTGTCGATAACAACCGGATTGTCTTCGAGCTACAAGTTTCAAAAACTTGCTTCGGCGGGCCCAAGCTTCACAAATAGATCTGTGTGCCGATCTCGACTACCTGTTGCATCGGCATTCCGTAGCGCCGCTCTTCATGAGCCGCATTGCGGTTGAGATAGGAGAAGATCGCTTCGGGCACTCGATGAACGCCGCCTTTCTTCGCGATGATCGTTTCGTGTCCGATGTAGTACGTCGCGTCCTCAAACTTGAAGGGGATTTGCCCCGTGTGAGTCAGATTTTGCAGCACCGGGAGGAGCAGCGGGTTCTCCATGTAGCCGAACGAAACGAAGAGCTTATAGAAGCCTTCTCCAAGTACTTCGACCATGAACCGCGAGTCCTCTGGCACTACCGGCAATGTCTCTTTTTTGACGGTGAGCAAGACGACTGTTTCGTGCAGTGCACGACTGCGCTCGATGTGATGCATCAGGACTGGAGGGACGTGATCGGCGTCGGGGGCAAGGAACACGGCGCTGCCCGGTACCCGCAAAGACAGGAACCGATGAATGAGGGGCTTGGCGTTCTCGAAGGTCGAGTACCGTTGCGAGTATTGGTCCATCAGAGCGGTTCGGCCGCGGCTCCAGATCAGCATAGCCGCAATCAGCGTAGCGCCGATCAGCATAGGAACATATCCGCCATCAAAGAATTTGAAGAGGTTCGCGACCAGAAACGGAATGTCGAAACTCAAGAAAATCGCGAGAATCGCGCCGGATTTCCACGCGCTCCACCGCCACGTGTACCGTGCAACGATGTAATAGAGAACCGACGTGATGGCCATCGTCCCGGTGACGGCGATTCCGTAGGCGGCTGCCAGTTTGACCGACTCACGAAACGTCAGCACGAGCAGGATGCACCCAATGGCCAGCAGCCAGTTGACCTCGGGAACGTAGATCTGGCCCTCGGTGTCAAACGCAGTGTGCTTGACGGTGACTCGCGGAAGGTAACCCAGCAGCATCGCTTGCCGGGTCAGGGAGAAAGCCCCCGAGATGAGCGCCTGCGAAGCAATCACGGTTGCCGCGCTGGACAGCAGAACCAGTAAATAAGTCGGAAGACCTGCCGGCACCATTGCGAAAAAGGGATTCTCGATCGCTTTCGGGTTGGCGAGGAGAAGTGCGCCCTGTCCGAGATAGCCCAATACCAGGGAGGGCAAGACAAAAGCTGTCCATGACAGGCGAATCGGCCGGATCCCGAAGTGTCCCATGTCCGCGTACAGGGCCTCTCCGCCGGTCACCACTAATACGACGGAGCCGAGGATCAGGGCGCCGCGGAGTCCATGACGGTGAAAGAATGCCAGCCCATGGTGTGGCGAGAGGGCAGCGAGGATTTCCGGATGGCGGCTGATGTGAAATATTCCGAGGCTGGCCAATGTCGCAAACCAAATCACCATGATGGGACCGAAGAGTTTGCCGATGTCACCCGTGCCGCGCCGTTGAATCGAAAACAGAGCGACGAGAATGGCGCAAGTTAAGGGCACGACGATCGGCGAAAGCCGCGGGCTTGCGATTGCGAGGCCCTCAACTGCACTGAGAACTGAAATCGCCGGTGTGATCACGCCATCGCCATACAAAAGCGCAGCGCCGATCACCGCCAGCAGGGCCATCCCGGTTACTCTGCCGTTGCGCGCAGCCGTTGCGCGAAATCGCTCCGGAACAATGGCCAGCAATGCAAAGATCCCGCCCTCGCCCTGGTTTTCGGCACGCATTACGAAGATCAGATACTTGACCGTGACCACCATGACGAGCGCCCAGAACATCAATGAAAGAATCCCAAACAGATCCTCTACCCCCGCCTTGGCCCCCCCGGCAGTGGTCATGCACTCTTTCAGCGTGTAGAGCGGGCTGGTTCCGATGTCGCCGAAAACCACGCCAAGGGCTCCTAAGGCCAGAGCGGCGGAGGTTGCCTTGTGGCCAGCTTCGGCAGTGTGAGTTGTTGCGGACTTTGCAGGTGTTGCTGGCGGGGTGCTATGTGAGGGCATCAGTCTTCTTAGGATAGCAGGCGACGATCAGACTGCCGGCTAATCCTGGGTTTCATCCCTGTAGCTTTTTTCCGAGTAAGGCTTCGGCATGATGATGACGCCGCCCTTTCAAGGCGATGTCATTCGAACGCGTGGTCTGCAAGTTCGTTACCGCGCAGGATGATCTGCATCTTGGGCCAGCGCACCCGGATCTGAGTTACGACCCTCTGCATTCTTCCGGGCTGCCGGCGCTGGCGTCGATATTGGAGCTGCGCAAGCGCGCGCACAGCAGGTGATCGCCGCAGAAGATATCAGCAGAGGTAGCAGTGGTGGCCGTAGTACTGAATGAAGCGCCCTTCCTGCTTGCCGCAGAGCGGCATGTCGGTGTGCGTCCAGATCCAGAATGATTTGCGACGGAGCCTTCTCCTGCGACTCCCAGAAACACATCCACCAACAGTTGGTCGGTGACATCATCCACGCCCGTCGCCATCGTCAATGAGAACGACACTTTTAACTCCGGCTGGTCGGTAAACCGCACCTTACTTTCCAGCGACCTGACTCCGGCAACGTCCTGATCGAACCGCGTCTGCGCCACCGCACGCCTTCAGCGGTAGATGTGGGCTACCTCATGCGCGACCAAATGCTCGGCGGTCATTGCCCTGTCACCCTTGACGAGCAGGGAAGTCCCGCTTAGGGCGGCGTCGAGTGGTTGTCCGGGTTCGTTTGCACCAAAAATCAGGCTCCGCGATCGGCGTGATTCTCCAGGGCCATCAGGTCGTCCAGGCGTCCTCGTCGCAAGCAATGACGAGGTCCACTTGGCCGGTACCTGGAACTTAGTCAGCTCGTGGCGCAGAGAGTTACCAGGGTTGAGGCAGACCTAGGGGATGGGAGCAGGGTTGGGCAGTTGACCCGAAGCAGGGAACAGAGGAGCAGAAGGGCAGCAGAAAACTGACCGTTAGACCTGCTCTGAAACTTCGACTTACATGGGGATTTCCGTGATATTGCAAATCCGCATGATATCAATTTTGGCCGCTTTACAGCTAAAAGGGCGGAATAGCCGTACTCCACGGAAAAGATGGAATACAGCTAAGCCTTTGTTCTTTATGTATTTATCTGATTTTAGAGGGTTTGCGTGATGTCATGGCGGAGAGACAGGGATTATCGTCATATAGTCTAAAGCTCCAATAAATACAGTGTATTTAGCCGCATGTTACGACCGTGGTACGATTCTCCCATAGGAGGAACACCACGGTCAATGGCAAATAAGGCAGTCACGCTGCACCGTAGAGTAAAAACCCCGGATGGATGGAAACGCTACCCGGCAGCGATGAGCCCGAACGGTAGGGTAAAGCCCAACACCGTCAAGGTTGGCGACATCGAAGTCTCATATCCAGTCGGCTCCTACGAGCTGCGAAGCTTTGAGGGAAAGAAGACGGTCTGGAAGAGAATTGAAGGCGGACCGTCCGAAGCCTTGGCTGCACTTAAGCTGGCGCAACAGAGATCGGCTGCGGTCGCTCAAGCAAAGGAAGCGGGAGTCCAGGTAGTCATTGATCAGACTCGGAGGACGATACGCTCCGAGGTATCCGAGTTCGTCCAGGCGGCGAAGGATCGTGGATCCCTCGAGGCTGCTGAGTTGTATGGGCGGTCAATGGAAGAGTTCACGAACGCTGTCACAAAGACATACCTCGACGAACTTGATCACTCTGACACTGTGAAGTTTCACGCATCAATGCGAAGATCCGGACGCTCGGCTCGGACTATCTCCAACAGGCATGGCCATTACCGCGCATTCCTCAAATTTGCGAAGTTCACCGCGGAGGAAATAAAGGACCTTGCCGGTCAAAAACCGCGATACGAGAAGACCTTACCGGAGGTCTATGAACCCGATCAGCTAACTAAGTTCTTCGCGTCCCTCACAGAGGAGTACGACCAGCTGCTATTCGACGTCCTGCTGCAGACTGGCTTACGAGAACAGGAAGCTTCGCACGTCGAGTGGATCGACATCAGTGTTGCGCATTCAACATTGATGGTCAGGTCAAAACCGCGGTGGTCGTTCGCAGTTAAGGACGCCGAAGAGAGGGAGATTCCGATCTCGAAACAGCTACTCGATAGGCTCACTCATTACCGGCAGAGCAGGCAAGCGACCCACCCTAAGCACACTCTCATCTTTGGCCGAAAGAACGGAGCCGATAACATCCCGGACGGTCACCTCCTGCGCAAATTGAAGTTTCTAGCACGTGACGCTGGACTCAATTGTGGAGAGTGCGCCACATGCCGAAACCAAAAGGTCTGTGAGCGTTGGTTCCTCCACAAATTCCGCGCCAGTTTCATAACCAAATTACTCAGAAACGGAATGGATCTGAGAACCGTGATGAAGTTATCGGGTCACAGCGACATCGAGAGTGTCATGCGGTACCTGCGGCCGGCAGAGGGCAAAGAGGTCCAGGATCGAGTGAACGCGATCGCGTGGCGTTAATCACGCGGCATGCTCCTCGATCCATAAGGAGATCTTTTTGGGATCGAATCTTATCGATGAACCGATTCTGACAACCGGGATGGTACCGGCCTTAGCTCTGCTATAAAGCGTCTTGACGCTCAAAGATAAGAGATCAGCTAGCTCGTTCGGCGTGAGCAGCCGCGGCCAGGTAGTAAGCCTTGATACTGTCAGTTCTTCTTTCGAGATGGTCATTCATAAGTGCTCGGGTGATGCCGGGTCGGTTATGGGTGTAGTTTCCGTGCCCTTATTTCTTTCCTGTCTACATGCTACTTCGAATATTTCTGTGGAAATCTAGTTCCTAACTGCCGAGCAGAAATAACCGCGCAGATCTCTCAAGATCGCTCATAGGTGTGCCTGGTGAGACTTTGTTTGTCTTCACGACCACAACGGTTTTGAGCAGATCCTCATTCGTCTTTAGCGCCGTAGACTTCATCTTTTTCTTCATGTCAGCGTGTCGTTTTGACTCCTTTGCTATGTGACCTTGGATGTTGATCCATGAAAGTGGCATCTCCATCTTCTTCCTCTGTTTCCGATGCTTGCTGTTCATCAGTGTTTCCTCAAATCAAATCAATCTAAAATTGTCCTATTTTCCAGCTTGCTGGAAAATAAGCCCCGCAGGGAATGTCATTGAAACCGCGGTACTAATTTGTAGCCAAATAAGCTATTCATTCCGGTTTTGAGCTAAAAAAAGGTCCCTATGATGCCGCGGTTCAGGATGCTTAGGATTGCCTAGCTCATTTGTTGACGGCTCAACCTTTCTCCTAGAGCCGGAGGGGCTTCTTTTGTCAGGCGAGCTGCCAAAAGGGGACATTCTTATTCTGTTTCTATTTTTGATTTCATAAGCTCAACTTTCAATCTTCGAACTGCAATCAGCTTTCAATCTGCTTTCCTCAGTCACCAGTTAAATAAGATAGATTTTGTCTGTCCTTTGCTCGAAAACTCAAGCAAAAAACAACAAATTCATGCAAACAAGATAAGAAAACTCCTGTCCGGTAGAGGTTGAGCGAGCGCTTGTGATTCTGACCGCTGATGCCTTCCGGAATCTTCCCCGTCGTGCCTCTGAGCTGATTCCGCTCAAAGATCCCGCAAAAGTCTGCGAGTTACGCATCGTTGTTACGCGGCCATTACACTTTTACGAGTTGCTCGACTGCGGTGAACGTTTCACAACGTCATGGAAATTAGCGTTTATCGGGCTATTTCCAATCCAGCATGAATCTAGTTCATGCCCCGGCGTACTCGCCGATCTACATCCGCCTATTTGTCATGCTCGCGGGGCCTTTCGGCCCCTTGCCCGGTATCAACCGACCCGGACTCCTTCGCTCTTGTCATCACGACGATAGCTAAAGGTCGCGCTCCTTGTTTTCTCTTGTCATCGCGACAATAGGTTTAAAGGTGACGCTACTTGTTATGTTGGAATTTCCTAACTCCAACAAACCTCTTATCTCATAACTAAAAGGGGAGAGCAAGTTTAAATGCGTGTTGATATAGATGACCGCAATCTTATTGGCGATGTGAGTTATATATGTATTGTGCTACATAGCTAGCCATGTTAGTATAGAACTTGAGGTTGAGCTTCTCTCGTCATCCTAACTCCGACTTAAGTTCCCTCAGACAAGAGTCTCTCCTAACCGAGAGGCTTTTGTGTTTAAGCCCAAGAACCGCGGTATAGGACCATTTATAACTGGGCTGAAAAGTAAGCCGAGTAAAAACAATACAACTTAGTAATTTTAAGTGGACACGCGCCACAAGATTCGTATACCTGCAATTAGCAAAGGGGAGAAATGGGAGTAAGTACTTATGGTTGGACGTTGGAGCGATTTCAGATTTTATGACAAACAGATGCCGAGCACCAGAATGCAGGCTGCAATTTTCTTGAGCAACGCCCAGTTACATCTACAAAACACGACGGGCCCATTCAATACCGACGCAGGGATCATTTTGATGGACCTGATCAACGAGATCGCTCAAGGCGGTGGTAAGTGAGCGAGATAGTCAAGATTGGCAGCACGAGTGTATCCGTCCTCGAGATTAATGGGCAGCGCATGGTAACCCTCGCGATGATCGATGATGTGCATGGGCGTCCAGAAGGAACCGCAAAGCGCAACTTCATAGAGAACCGTTATCGGTTCATAGAAGGGGAGGACTACATCAACAGTACACGGAACGAAGTTCGTACCGTAGTCCCCGATGCCATTTCTCAGTTAGGGAACCCTAATGTAATCTTGCTCAGCGAGAGCGGTTACCTACTACTCGCAAAGAGCCTTAATGACGACCGGGCTTGGCAGGTACAGCGCCAGCTCGTGAATGTCTACTTCAAGGCGAAGTCGGATTTGCCTGTCCAGCCGGTTCTGCCGGACTTGAACGACTCCTCGGTTCTCCAGCAGTTGATCCTGAAGCAGTGCGAAAAGAATCTCTATCTCCAAGCAGAGGTGAAGAAGCTCGAAACCGCTGTGGTTCAGAAGGACGAGCAACTGCAGCTTGCCGCGCCGAAACTTGAGTTCATCAACAAGGTAACGGATTCAACGAACCTATTGAGCGTGGCTGAAGCTGCAAAGCTGCTTCGTTGGGGTCAGAAGAAGCTATTCGCGAAGCTTAGGGCGATGAAAATTCTTCAGTTCGACAATCAACCTTATCAACGATTTCTTGACGCAAATTATTTTCAAGTGAAGCTTGGAACGCGCCCCGGCTCCAACGGCGAGCCAATAACCTACTGGACCACGAAGGTGACAGGCAAAGGCCTTTGCTGGCTCCACAAGACACTTCAGGAGGCGCTGTGAAGCTCGGTCTGTGTGCGTCATGCAATAATCTCGTCTCGAACTACGAATCCATCCTCTGTAAGAGCTGCGTGGCCCGTCAAAAGCGCGCCGGCAGGGTCTGTAAGCGACAGGGCTGCTCTACGCGGCTCTCGACCCTAAACCGTGATAGTGAGTGTTACCGCCATGCAGACGACACGCGCATGAGGAAGGTTTTTGCCAGTGCGGTAACTAGGACTAAGAGCACCGCGCGCACAGTCAGTCCTAAATCTAAGAAGAAAAAACTTGTGTCTGTCTGATATATCAGCTTTGACTAGAAAGTAGGACCTAGAAGCATTAGGTCCTGCTTCTCAAAAAATATCTTGCATAGAGCTGTATCACGCGGTATAAGCCACATGTCCCCGATGATATTGGTTCCTAGCGCCAATAGGCTAGGTCTAACAGCAGTAACCCCGGCCCCCGGAGTCTCTATTGTCCTCAAATTTTCGAGTATTGAACGTCACACGCGGATTTCACCTGAAATTTAAGCACGCCCTACGCGGCATAGATCAATGTTCTCTAGCTTGGGTTGACTACGGAGTTAGCGTCCGAGATCTATCGATTGCAGAATCGATCGATGCACGCAACGAGCAAGCGCGGCTTGCCGAACCCTTAGCTAGTTACGAGCTGCCCGGTATCACATTCAGGGCCCCTGCTAGCGCTGAGACTCACGTGAGTGAATATAAAGCACTGATCTGGGCAGCAGCTAAATTCGCTGCAAGTGGACCAACGCTCGAAACCGCATAACTTTCCCCCTCTGGTCCGTGGCCGTATCGTCCACTCCCTTCGATTGACCCGGACCGGACTCCTCCTCTCAAAACCGCAACGTCTCTGATCCCTAGACCCTGGTAGAAATTTACCGGGGTGGGTAGATCCCGAGGCAACCAAAGACATGCAGTAGCAGTAAGGCAGAAGGGCGGTGATCTGCTCTCTCGGAGTAATAGATGACGATCGACACAAGTAAGATCACCGCGAATTGGAAGACCA
This sequence comes from Edaphobacter modestus, assembly GCF_004217555.1. Classification (GTDB taxonomy): domain Bacteria; phylum Acidobacteriota; class Terriglobia; order Terriglobales; family Acidobacteriaceae; genus Edaphobacter; species Edaphobacter modestus. Next base: position 801,268 of record NZ_SHKW01000001.1, on the reverse strand, counting down.
CCACGCAGGGACTATTGAGCCTAGCAATTGCTCTAGTTACCGCCTATCTGGCTATTCCGGTTGGAGCTAAGACCGCGGTTATCGTCGTGGCACTCCTCAAGGCTGCTCTTGCCTTCGTCCAGAAGGATGCCTAATGATTTTGGAATTTAACCCCCTTAAATGGCTGGGCAAGAAAGAATCTATTCCCACACATCCTGCCGTGACAACTCCGGCAATTCAAGTAACACAAGACATTCCCACACCATCGGCAGCTGAGGAGACACCCGTCATGAGCAATGTTTTTGTAACGATCTTCAAATGGATCGAGAAGGAAGAGAAGGTCGTCTACGCTGACATCCTCAAGTATGCGCCACCTGTCGCCAAGCTTGCAGAGATGCTGTTTCCCGCCCAGGCAGCGGCGATTGCGGCCGGAACCTCGGCTGCTCTCGATGTAACGACCCTGATTCAGAATGCAGTCCTCATGGTTGAGCAGAAGTATGCAGCGTCTGGCGCTGCGTCAGGTACCGGCGTGCTGAAGGCGGCTGAAGTCCTCAGTCTAGCCGGATCGGCAGTGACATCTCTTCTATCGCAGCTTGGCATCACGGCTACCTCCGATTACATCAATAGCCTGATCACGGCTGTTGTTGGCATCTTGAACGTTCAGCCCTCGACGGCTCCGGTAAAGGCGTAATAAGAATGAGCTGGGATGCAATCGCAGCAATCGCGGCAGTTAACTTTGACACCGAGAAGCGGGCTCAGTTTGACGCAATGAACGCCGACGTCGCAATCCTCGATTCCGACATTCAGCGCCTCGAAGCGGTTGAGAAGTTTGAAGCCGAGCAGCGTAGCGCGCCGCGTCCAAACCGCGCACAGCCGGGTCAGGCCATCGAATCCACCCAGGTTGAAGAGCGTAGCGCGAAGGAAAAGCGTGCGTTCGCTCAGTACATCACTCGTGGTCACTCGGGTGTGGATGCCGAACTGCGTGAGTTTGTCCGTGAAAACCGCGACGTTACGACCGGAACGACTGGTGCTAACGGCGGAGCCCTGGTACCGCAGCTGTATCACGGAGTTCTCACTGAGGCCCTGAAGGCGTTCGGACCTGTTTCATTGCTTGTGGGACAGAAGCGCACGACTGGCGGGCAGCCGCTGAAGATTGCACTCAGCAACGATACGGGCAACAACCTGACTGTGTTGGGCGAGGCTACCGCAGTAACCGAAGTTGATCCGGCGTTCGCCTCGAAGATACTTTCCACAGACACGGTCACTACCGGCGTTATCAAGGTAAGCATCCAGGAGCTTCAGGATAGCTACTTCGACGTCGATAGCTGGGTTCGTCAGGCTTTCGGCCAGCGCTATGGCCGAGGGCTCGAGGCTATGATTACAAATGGCAACGGTTCCAACGTAGCCTCTCTGATCACCTCCGCGAATGCTGCTGTAACGGCTAAGGGAAACACTGCGGTCTCCGGTGCGAATGGCAGCAACAGCATCGATTATGACGATATTGTGGCCATGTATGGTGCGCTCGACCCTGCGTACATCAGCAATGCCACCTGGATGTTTAACAGCCAGACTCGCGCGTACCTGCTCGGTGTAAAGGATTCCTTCGGGCGTCCGCTCTACACCCCGTCGCCAAACTCGGGAGCATTCGATATGTTGCTCGGCCGTCCGGTTGTCCTCAATCAGGCGCTGCCCAACATCGCGGCTTCGGCTGTTGGCACGGTTCTCTTCGGAGCATTCGACGCCGGCTATCTTTTCAGGACTGACGGCGATTTGTCGATCCTTCGTTTGAACGAGCGCTATGCTGACACCCTCGAGGTCGGATTCATCGGCTATAGCCGCATCGGTGGTATCAGCACGGATGCCGGAACTCACCCGATCGTAGCGTTGTCGCAGGCTGCAGCGTCCTAACTAACCGGCCAAGGGCGAGCCGTAAATCGCCCCACCCTTTCCCCAATGCTGATTACCTTCATCCGCGACTTCTCCGATCCTGGCGTCCGTATATATCACGCTGATTGCACTGCGGAGATGAATGATTCGCGTGCGCAGACTTTGATCCATCACGGAATTGCCAAACCTACCGTAGTTTTGCCAAAAGAAACCGCAGTCAAGCCAACAAGCAGAAGAGAACGACGAGGTAGACGCTAGAGATGCTTTCATTCAAGGTCACAGTACCACCGGTAGCCGAGCCCGTAACACTGGACCAGGCGAAGGCACATCTCCGTGTGGACTTTGACACCGATGATTTGCTGATTATGGGCCTCATCGGCGCGGCTCGCGAGTTCTGTGAGGTCTATAGTCGGCGCGCATTCTTTGAGCAGACGATCGTTCTTAGCTTGGATGCATTTCCACTATTTACGTACAACAACGGCACCATTCCACCGGCTCAAATGCATGGCTGGCCTTACTATTCGGCATATTGGGACCCTTTGTGCATCCGTTTACCACGGCCAGGAACCGTTAGCGTCGAATCGATCGCATACCGGGACCTTACGAACACGGTGCAGACGCTCGATCCATCCACCTATTACGTCGACCTGACCTCAGAACCGGCCAGGATCGTTCCCATGCCTTCTCTGACGTGGCCTACAACCCAACTTTATCTCCCCGGATCTGTGCAGGTCACCTACACCGCAGGATCATACGGCGATGGAGTGGCTACCAACAATTGTCCGCGCGCTGTCATGGCGGCAATGCTTCTCATGGTCGGTCACCTCTATGAACATCGTGAAACCGTCAGCGAACTCAGCCTGAAGGAGATTCCTCTCGGTATCAAGAGCCTGTTAGACACCGTAAAATTCGACAGTTTTACCTTCGCCGGTGGTTACTGATGCTAGCGGGTAAATTGAACAGACGGATATCCGTCCAAGCACCCTCAACCGATCAGGATGCATTTGGTCAGCCCTTACAGACCTGGAATACGGTCTACGAGTGCTGGGCCTCAATCGACGTGCAGAACTCGCAGCTGGTCTACGCAACCGCAGAGTTCGTCTCGAAGGTCACGCACCGTTTGGAGATGCGCTGGACGCCATCTGTAGCGATCGCACCTAATCAGCGTGTCGTCTACACCGAACCGACCACGAATATCACTCACGTCTATGAGATCCAGGCTGTGGTTAACACCAAACAAGCGAATAAGGAACTTGTCCTTTTCGTCTACGAGCTGAACGGAGCCGAATGATCGAACAAGTCTTTGCCGCGGCTCTCTCCAGCAATCCGGCGATCCAGGCTATCTGCGGGACTCGCGTATATCCTCTGGTCGTTCCGACTGACTCACCGATGCCAGCGATCACCTATCGGTTTGTCGGTGGTAGCTCGAAGGCAACCGTAGACACATATGGCACACAGCGTAGCCGAGTGGAGGTGAGCTGCTGGGGTAATTCGTACGGCGATGCGGTCACACTGCGCACAGCGGTGATCGGCGCGCTCAGTCAATACAGCCAGAACGGAGTATTCATCAGCTTCCTTCAGACCATCGACGACTTTGATCATGAAGTGTTGCAGTACCCGGCCAGTGCCGAGTTTTACATTTTTTCCAATTTCAGTAAGGAGCAATAATCCATGGCAGTCACTCCCTTTGTCCCTGTTCCCAGTAAGGCAGTCGTACTCGGCGCCGGCACTACCCTCAGCATCCTCGGTCCCACCGGTGTCACCCCCGCGGCAACGCCCACTCACATCGGCGAGCTGAACGATTTCAAGTTTGACGGCTGGAAGACTTCGACGACCAATAACACGAACTTTGACTCGGGCCAAATCACCCAGAAGCTGGGTACGCTGTTCGACTACGGTACGCTGTCTGGCACCTACAACAACATCGCAAACGACCCGGGTCAGGTTGCGCTGCTCGCGGCCGCAAAGTCCGGAGTCGCTTACGACTTCGTTCTGCAGTTGCCCGTCAATGCTCTCGCGGGTCAGACCACGCAGGGGAACAGCTACGCTATCTCGGCGATTGTGACTGAGGCTGGTGGGTTCGACATCTCGCAGACCAAGGTGTCGCAGTGCTCCTTCACCCTTGACATCAACAGCGTAACCGTCACCGCGGGTAGCTAATCGACATAGGAGACGAACTGACCGTCCACTCCATTAACAAAAGGGCGGTTCAAACCGGAGAATTCGTTGAAAAAGACCAAAGTAGCAGTAGCCGGTGTTCCCGGTATCGACCCTACTCTTCCGCAAATTGAAATCAAGCTCGGAGGAGAGACATATTTCATGTGCTTCACCTTCGGCGCAATGGCCATCGCAAAGGCTCGTCTACGCGTGGCAGGTATCGAATGCAACCTGCTTCAGTCTCTTGATCTACGGAACCTGGACGCAGACCAGATAGTGCCATTGCTATACGCGGCGCTTATTATGCACCAACCAGATATCACACCGCTTGAGGTAGCTGGCCTCGTTACCATCCCTAACCTCGGAAACATCTTTGACGGCATCCTGAAGGCCTATTCTGCCTCTCTTGCCGATCCGTCGGATGAGGATAAGCAGGAAAAAGCAAACCCCAAGCAGCCGGAGTAGCCCCGGCCGATAAATGGCTGCATTTCTGGTCAGTAGCACGCTACGATCTCGGACTCACCGCGGAAGAGTTTTATGCTCTAACACCCCGGCAATTCGATGCATTGCTGAAACGCCACAAGTACAAAACCGAGTCGAATGAGTTACTGCTTGGCCAGCTCACATCGTGGGTTGCGAACACAGGTTTCAGAGCGACTAAGGAACCGACGACACCATACGACTTCATGCCCTCACAGTGGCGGCGCAGAGCACGTAAATCTACGCCGAACAAGCCAGTACGCATGACGAAAAAGAAGCGCATAGATCTCGCTCTGAAGCTAGACGCGATCCTTGGCGCAATGGCGAGAGGACAAGCACCGAATGCCTGACGGAATAAGCATCGACATCAAAGGTCTGTCCGAAACGAAGGCCATGCTCGAGAATCTCAGCACGAAGGCGGCCGATGCGGCTATCCGGACGGCACTCCGTGCGGGTGCTGCCATAGAAGTCGCTGCGATTGAAGAACGAGCACCGGTGAATGAGACTGGCGGCGGCACTCTGCCACCAGGGGCATTGGCCAACGATATTAGCGTGACGATGACCCGTAGTGATCAGGGCAACATCGCAGCCATCGTAGGACCCGGAAAGCTGACGCGCCACGCGGCAAATTGGGTCGAATATGGCCACCGGATGGTAACGGGCGGTAGATCCACGGTTATCAAGTCAGGCCGCAATGCCGGTAAGACAAAAGGACCGGGGAGCGCGGTCGGCGATGTCGATCCTCATCCCTTCATCCGTCCCGCGTTCGAAGCCACAGCCGAACAAGTAGCACAAACCATCGCGGACACACTGGCCGAGGAAGTCACCGCGGCCGCGAAGAAAGGAAAATGATGCCAGCTGGAAATGTTCAAGTCGTTCTAAGCGTCGACAAGGCTACATATAGCCAAGCGATGACTGAGGCGCAGCGCCAATTGGACAGCTTCGCGGGTAAGGCCCGTACTGCCGGCCATTCAACGGTCAGCTCCATGCAGGCGGCCAGCGCTTCGATCCGACTACTAGAAAATCCGATGAGCGCAAACATCCGTGCCATCGAGCGGCTTATATCGCAGTCGCAGGTCCTATCTGGAGTGCTGAAGGCAGCATTTCCGGTTGTGGGTGCAGTCATGCTGGGGGAGATGTTTCTCAAGTTGGGTACAGAAGTAGCTGAGTTCGTCAAGAAAGCCAACGATATGCCTAAGGCTATCGGGCAAGGATTCAACTCTCTCCATCTCTCTTCTCAGGCTGCAACTGACGCTCTCAAGCTGACCAACGACCAATTACAGAACCACATCGACAAGCTCCAGGGGAAGACTCAAAATAATCTCGCGATCCAACTCGACGAGACGCGCATAAAGGCTGACGAATTAGCCAAGTCCCTCGAGCAGGATGCGAACAAAGTTAAGGAGCTGCTGTCTCAGAACAAATTAACCGGATTGGCAGGGCTACTCACCGGACAGGCCGGAACCGGCTCCGTGTCGGGATCAGTCAGCTACGGCATGAACGAGATTCAGCATCTTGCATACCTGAATCGGCAAGCTGTAGGCACCCCCGGTGCCGCGCAAGCGCAGAAGAACCTTGCTGACAAGCAGGAGTACTACCGAAAATACGCTCAGAACCAACTCTTCATCCGTAATCATCCTGAGTATGCGACCGACGAAAGCACTCAGGACATGGCTGGCGATCAGACAGCCAACAAAGCAATTCTTACCGGCTTCTTGGATGTGCTGAATGATCAGCAGGCTTCTCAGGCCGAGAAGAACCGGAATGCAGCACTCGTACCGAAGAATCAGCAAGCTGAAGTCAACAGCGCAGCAGCCAAAAAGCAAGCTGATGAATTTCGCAAGCAACTTGAGATTGATCAGGAACTCTGGAATAAAGCTCAGGAGTTGGAGCGCAACATGGCCCAATTCTCGACTCAGTACTTAGACGAGTTCTATAAGACCAATGGGTTGTCGACCGCTGACAATACCAGCCTGACCGCGGCAGGTAAAGCGTCAAACGAGCGTATCCAGGCACTACGTGAAGCCATCGACCTGCAAAAGCAGTTCTCGGATGCGCAGGCCGAGTCGTCGATCCAGATGCAAGCTGCTACCGGCAATATGACGAAGCTGGATGCTGCTCAGGCGATGGTGAACCTGCACACGTCGCAATACAACGATGCGATCGCGCAACTTCAGGCTCAGCGGCAGGGAATCACCACCGATAAACGCTACGGCGACAACGACGAGGCGCGGCAGGCTGCCCTACAGCGCAATCAGAACCAGATGGATAGCTTGAATGCGAGCCGGACGATTCAGGTTGCGCAGGACAACGTACAGGCAAACCCTCAAGCATCGTCGGCTCTGGTGGGCGCGAAGGACGCTCTGGATGATTTTGTGCTCGCTTCGAAAGATGCTGCCAGTCAGATGAGGAACATCACCGAAAGTATTCTCGGTGGGCTCAACCAACAGCTCGTTGCCGGTCTGTCTGGGCAGCGCACAAACTTCGGCAACTTCGGTGCCGGTGTGTTCCGGTCTGTTGCGGGTGCTGGACTCACACACTTGGAAGGTTCTGCTCTCGGTGCTCTCGGCTTCGGCTCATCGGCCAAGCTCGGAACACAAGAGAACCCGATGTATGTGCGAATCGCTGATAAGGTATCGGGCGCTGTATCGGCTGCGGGTGGCATGCTAGGAAAGCTCTTCGGTGGTTCCTCGTCCAGCTCCGGTAGTAATGACCAGGGGGGCGGCGGTATGGACACCATATCGTCCGTTCTGACGGACACGATTCCCTTTCTAGCATCTGGTGGGCCTATCAACGGACCCGCGATCGTAGGTGAGGCAGGACCGGAGTTATTTAACCCCGGCACGAGCGGAACGATAATCCCGAATCATAAGCTGTCATCGGTACTTCCTACATCCGCTGGCCATACCTTCAATATTGACGCGCGCGGTGCGACAGATCCCGCACAGGTACAGGTAGCCGTGAACCGTGCTATCCAGCAGGCCGCTCCTCAAATCATGGCCGGTTCAGTGCATGCCATGAATGAACGCACCAAACGACGACCTTCTACTGTTCGATAAACCATGCCCATCTCAATCATAAGTTTGAACGGAAACACCGTAGAGGTGGTCAGCCTGCCCCTGACACCTGGTCTCCAGTCTATCGATTGGTCTGCCACTACAGCAGTCGCTACGGTCACGAGCGTTTTCACTGGTCAGGTTCAGGTCCAGCGCTGGCCTGGGGCCGATATGTGGTCTGGTACCTGCACGCTTCCACCGATGACACGAGCGCAGGCAGCACCGTGGCGAGCCGCGCTGCAACAACTGCAGGGTATGCAGAACGCCTTTCAGATTGGTGACCCTCTAATACCGACGCCTCAAGGAAACCCACAGGGCGCTCCCGCGGTCGACTCTTCTACTCCGGTTTCAGCCGGTTCTACCTCTCTACCGACACTAGGATGGGTGCCATCGCAGATCAATCTTCTGCTACCCGGAGACATTATCCAGGTGGGATTCAGGATGCATACAGTTCTAGATCCAGTGAACAGCGATGCGAATGGCAAAGCCGTTATCAACGTATGGCCTTCACTTCGCGAGGTTCCGGGTGGTGCCATTACTACCAGTAATGCACTCGGTCTATTCCGACTCGCTAAAAACACCGTCACGTGGAGTACGGATTACACAAAGTTGACACACCTGTCATTTTCCATAACGGAGTACCGCTAATGCCTCGTCAGATCGATCCATCAATGTATTCGGCTTTGCAGACTGGAACCATCATCCCGTTCTTCATTGCTGAACTAGCATTCAAGACGAGCGTTCAGCGTGTCTGGTCTGGTGTAGGCAACCTCACGGTAGATGGACAACTCTTCGTGGGAGTCGGTTCCTTCGCACAGGTCGGAACGATTCAGGAAGGGACCAACGTCGAAGCATACGGCACGACGCTAACGCTATCCGGTATCGACCCCGTTTTATTGGAGGAGTCACTCGTTGACGTGCAACCGGGCGCACAAGCTATTATCTGGTTCGGTCTGATGAATCAGGCAGGAAATGTAATTGGAACACCCTATCAGATCTTCAGCGGGACGATGGATCAGCCGTCAGTGAGTGTCGGTCCTGATTCGATCACGATCACTCTGGCTCTCGAGAACCGCATGATCGATCTCTCCCGCGCCAGCAACCGACGTTATACGTCCGCCGATCAACGGATTCAATACCCAACGGATTCAGGATTTTCCTGGGTAGAAGTCCTCAACGATCAAGCGTTGATCTGGGGGTCTTGACCTATGGCACTCAATAAGAAGCAGCATTGGCACACACGCGCCTTTCACAATTTCCTGGTTGAACGGGCTACCTCTCCGTTCGCCTGGGGTACTAACGACTGTGCTCTCTTTGTCGCGGATGCGATCTTGGCCATCACAGGCACCGACATCGCGGAAAATTTCCGCGGCAAGTACACGACCGAGTTGGGCGCGTTACGAATAATCAAGAAGATCACAGGCGGTTCTACTATCGCTGATGCTGCGACATACTGCGCTAATAAGCACGGGCTCGCCGAACACACGCATCCGTTGATGGCGAAGCGCGGTGACCTTGTTGTTATCGACAACGGAGGGAACCTCATCGCGGGTGTCGTTCACCTGAACGGCCGTCATGTGGTTAGTGTCGGAGAGAACGGAATCGTCCAACTGCCAATTACGAACATTGTTCGAGCGTGGAGTATCTAAATGTCTAAAGCAGTAATGGGAGCTGCGGAACTAGCAGGTGCAGCAGGTCTAGGTGTCGCTGCGTTTTTTGATCCCGCATTAATCGCATCTCCAATCTTTGACAAATTGATGGCGACGCTCGTAATCGGCGGCATTTCCATGGAGGCCGGTGCGATCGCTAGTGCGTTGACCACCAATCGTGGCATGGCGATTACTACTCGCCAGCCAGCGGCCAACCGCGCTGTCATCTATGGTGAACAGCGTGTCGGTGGCGTCATGATCTACCGGTCTACGACAGGTAGTCACCACGATCAGATGAATTACGTGATCGTCATTGCTGGCCACGAATGTGACAGCATCGTAAACCTGTATCTCGACGGCCGTCAGGTGTTCTTCGCTCCCGGAGTCGGAAACACCACTCGCAACGGCGTAAACTTCGGCGGAACCGCGGCCAGCGGATCCCACACCGGACCGAACGGCGTCCAGTACGATTTCGGCGGAAAAGTTTACTGCGAATGTCGTTGGGGCGATCAACTGCCCGGTGATGTTATCAGCGGATTAACTGCTAACGACCCGGTGTGGAGCGCAGATGGTAACGGCAATTCCCCATGGCTTGGTGGATGCACCTACGTTTATCTGAAGGTTGAGTTCGATAGCACCCTGTTTCCAGGCGAACCAGAGATCAAATTTACCGTCCGCGGTAAGAACAACATCTGGGACCCGCGCACAGGGACTACCGGCTTCAGTAACAACTGGGCGCTGTGTGTCGCTGATGTGATCACAGATACGCAGTTTGGACTCGGCAGCAACACCGTCAACCAGCTCCAGTTGATTGCAGCAGCAAACGTTTGTGATGAACAGGTCCCACTTGCCGCTATCCCGGGAACATCGGAAGCACGCTATACGCTGAATTACCACTACGATACCGCGACTGGCCCCGGCGATGTCCTGCAGACGATGCTGCCTGGGGCTGCTGGAAGACTGTCTCTTATCGGCGGCGAGTGGTACCTGTGGCCTGCATACTTCCAAGGGGCATCCTTCAATTTCGATGAGAGTAGTCTGACCAGTAAGTTCTCCTGGCAGCCATATCGAAGCGTCCGAGATCTAGTTAACCGCGTGCAAGGCACCTATGTTGCACCTAACTTCCCGTACTCGGTAGCTGGCAATCTCTACGACAGTAACGGTTTTTACGAAGGGCAGATACAGAACAACTTCCCGTACGCATTTACAGCTACCAATGCGCCGGAGTATGCCTGCGACGCTTTGCATGGATTCCCGGAAGATGAATGGTTGCTGGCTGATGGAGGTTTCGCCCATCCACTAGAGGTGTCTCAGCAGACTGTATTGTCCATCGCTCAATGGCAACGGGTAGCGAAGATCATGCTATTGCGCAATCGGTTTCAGGGAACCGGGACGCTAGAGATGGGCCTCGCGGCTTTCGGGATGCAGCCGACGGATGTGATGAACTTCTCATCGCCGGCGCTAAGCTGGACCAACAAGCTGCTTGAAGTAAACGGCGTGACCTTCAGGGTCGATGATGTCCAGGACGGAGGAGCACCGGAGATCCGCGTTAGCTTTGCTGTGAACGAGACTAATGCTTCGGTCTATGAGTGGAATCCGGAAGATGAACTGACCGCATATGACGTTCAGGCGGTTCCTCCAGGTCAGGCTCCCGCGGTACCGCCTCCACCGAACAACATGCAGTTAAACTCCGGACCGGCGTTCGCAATCGTTGGAGCCGATGGATCAGTGACTCCGGTAATCGAGGCCACGTGGGACACTCCCCAAGATTCTCAGGTGACCCAGATCGATGTGCAATATCGTGTGTCCGGTTCTGGCGATGCGGGATGGCGTGCATCTTCCTCCGTTGATATCTCTATCAACATCGCACTTATCACCGGTATCGTCTCAGGTGGTACGTACGATGTCAGGATTCGCTCGACGCGCGCGAGTGGAGTGTCGTCTGGCTGGCTCGAGATCGATAACTACGCGGCCAACGGTACACCTTCGTTCCTCGGGACGATCGCACCCCTCGTCTATACAGGGATAGGAGCCAATCTAGTGCCCAACGGGGACTTCATCCTTGGAAACTTAGATGGATGGTCAGTTGCCGGAGCAGTTTATAGCGGTGGAAACGGAGGCATGCTTGTCCCTGGTAACTCCTCTGCTTTCTCTCCCACCTTCGCCGTGCAACCTGGTAATAAATACAGAATAACAATCACAGGTGCTGTGGCGGTTGATGGAACACGAGTCATCTATCATCGCATTTTCTGGGGATCTACCTACGTCCCTAATATCTCTGATTTACCTGTTGTCGGATATCAGGGATACCAGGACTTCCTTTCTGCTGGCAACATGAACAATCCATTTACTACTTACACCTATGATTGGACATGTCCACAGGGTACCCATTACGCAACAATCGCACTCTATCAACTGGGCACAGCACAACTTGTATTTAGTCATGTTGTAGTGCAGGACTACAGTGCATCTGCTCAGTGGGGCTCAGACGTAACCGCGGATCAGCCTATTGTCTACTCAGGGACGAGCGCCAATCTAGTCGCAAACGGAGATTTTCTTCTCGGCAACATAGATGGTTGGACGTCAGATCCATCGTGGCTCGGTGGAATCGTTTACAACCCCGCAGGTGGGGTATCAATCTCGGCTAGCGGTTCAGCAGTTTCCCCGGCATTCAATGTAGTGCCGGGGCAGAAATATAGAATTAGATTTACAGGCTTTCAGCAAACACCAGGCACGCAGGGTGTCTATCATCGCATTATGTACGGCTCACAGTATGCCCCAAACATCATTCCTGGTGTTTCTGGTTACATCACTAACTTTGACTTCCTATCGAATGGCGGGTTAGTTGGTCCACAAACCTACACCTACGATTGGCTATGCCCTGATGGTGTCTTCTACGCATCGTTGGCCATGTATGAGCTTGGCACGTCTCTTGAGTTTTATAGCAACGTCTCCGCACAGGACTACGTAGCCGCTTCACAGTGGGGTGCGGACGTCACCGGACAGAACACGTCGAACGATACTAACAACGTAGGTGGAGTGCCTGCTCAGGTAATAGCCAACGTCGTTCCTACCGGGTTCAAGGTCATCCTCAACACAGGGAACCGTACTTACTCCATACAGGCGATTTGATATGGCATTTCAAATAAGTGATTTAACGGCCGGCAGGATCTTGTTCTATATAGATAACGCCGGTCAGCTTGGACTTGGAGCACTGCCGGTACAAGGGCAGCAGATAGCCGTACTAGGAGCCGCGGTACTTGATACCAATGCGAGGTTTCCCGATGGGTCACTTCGCCCTGGCTGCCCCGCAGCATACTTTGGCTCATTGGTTGTTCCCGCGGGCGGTTCTGCGTCAGTCAACGTATCCGTTGCTGCTCCGCCTGCTGTGTCTTCTACTGTTACTCCAAGTGCTGTGACTAATTCTGCTGTAACCTTCCCGAACCCTAATGGATTTGACGTTACTAATAACTACAACATCTGGTGACAAATGCCTTTCCAGCTCAATGACGCAAGCGTAGCAACGCAAAGGTTGCAGTTCGATAACTCCGGAAACACGGAGTTCGGACCCGCAACTCCCAATAGTCCGTTGTCATTTCAAGGGCGGGCTCTGCTCGACGGGTCATTCTTAGCTCAAAGTATAGCTAGGCCGGATGCTATGCCACGAGTTACCGGGTCGGTAAATGTAAATGGGGGAGCCTCTGTGGACGTTGGTTGCCCTCAGAGTGCTGGGTTCGGTGCAATAAACGGCAACGCAGTCATTACCGCATTCGATAGCACTAAAACCACCTTCACAATAAGCCCCTTCTTTTCCAGTGGCGTTCAAACAGTTGGATATTCGATATTCTAATGCCCATCATAATTCACGACGACACAGCAAATGCGGTAGTAATGACCATCGACAATAATGGCAACCTGGCGTTTGGGGACGGTACTCCAATCAACATGCTAACCCTCAACGGGTATGGCATCATCGACTCGGAAGGTTACATCGTTCACGGACTAGGTAATTCGGCCGTTCTACCGACTTCCGGCAGTGTTTTCGTCTCAGCACCCGGTGGCATCAGCGGAGGACTTGCAGACGTTTCGACGACCCCCGGCGTCATTCCGATGGTAGTTCCTGACACAACGTATCCAGCTATCTTCTGGAACGTTGAGACAGACTCATCCGGGAATGAGTACGAGACGGAAACGACATTATTCGAGCCCCTTCACGTAACTACTCCCTATACTGGCGGGTTTGAGGTGCGTTGCAACACTGGAGTCGGTAACGACCAAATAATCACCCCAGGGAGCGCGTTTTACGAGCCGAGTGTGGCGGCCGGAACTACATGTTTTTACAGGTGGATTTAGACCATGATTTATTTCTTAGAACACGATTCAGGCGGAAACATCTACCATGCTGCGTGCTATCCGACGGCTACCATTGTTCCGCTCGTCAATGTTGTCAGTTTGAAGAACGCTGATGGCACACCGAAGGTGCTGGCTGAACCGGTCGGCATTACCGCGGACACATACAACACTTTGATTGCTGACGGGATAAGTAATTACACCTTCGACGCGACCACGGGGAAAATAACTAAGAAGGCGGTGACTCCGAGTGCCTAAGTCACTTCTAGAATCTCACGACCACGCATGCTTCCACTCTCCACGCGGTAACGTCCACACTCATCCAAATCTACATCACTGCATGAAACCGCAATGTCCCGGTGTCATCTCTGAAGAGATGGCGCATAAGTCCGGCCATGTTGACGCGGACGGGAACATCGTCTGCCCGCACATCGAGAAAGACGGTACCATGTGCGGCTATTCGACGTATCCCTCGGGAGAACGGAAGGTAGTCGAGGTACACGCCAAGCTCTGCACGGACGTAACCATCCACTACCCCGCGATGCGGAAGGCCGGGACGATCACCGAAGAGCAGTTTCAAGCTTGGAAATCTACCCTCTCGCGCGAGGAGCTACTCGGCAATTACAAGCGGACCCCTGACCTTCATATTTGTGTGCAACTGCGCGATGACGAGGCCGCATTGGTAGATACCGACCTAGCTGCATTCAACACGCTACTTCAGCAGAGGCTAAAAGAGAAGGCCGAAACCCAACTGCGTTACTCGGCTCCGTACAGCCACAAAACGTCTAAAACCTCGATCAACCTCTAACTTTCTCCCCAAACCCAGGAGCAACAATGAAAAGACTGCTCAAAGCAGCCGCGGCGCTCGTATGCCTCTCCGTGTGTGCGCATGCCCAAATGACGACCATAACCGCGACCTCGATCCGTATGGGAGGCTCGACTGTCGCTGCCGGCACCGTGACTTTCACACCTGTGAATGCGGCGGGTGCTCCTATCCCGTTCGTAGGCAACGGCGCGCTCAACTCATCGCAAGCGTTCTCCTGCTCGATCGAGAACGGCGCGGTTACGGGCACCTGCGAGGTCCCGGACGCTCAAACCACGACACCGGCCAACATCAGCTATTCGATCCAGATCACGGATTCCGCCACACATCGAGCGATAGTTATGTCTACCGTACCTGCTATCACCGGATCCACATGGGCGCTTGACGCATATGCTCCACCGGCCAAGACAACCAACGTCGAACCGATCCAGGTAAGCTATGGCACCGCGGCTCCTCCGAGTACATGCGTTGCGCCTAGTTTTTATATTAGGAACGCCAACGACGGACAACTCTACATGTGCGTAGCTGGTACTCAGGTGCTCGTCACTGGCGGGAGCGGGGGAACTGTCACTGCGGCTACGATGCAGGCTGCAGTTGCTGGTCTCACTGGATGCTCGACCCCGGGCAACGCTTGGAGCCCTGCCACGAACACCTGCACGGCATCCTCGAGCGGAACCGGTACACAAGGTCCAAAGGGAGACCCTGGCACGGCTGCTACCATCTCAGTCGGTACTGTCATTACAGGTGCGGCTGGGACATCGGCGTCGATCGTGAATGGCGGTACTTCATCCGCGGCTGTCCTCAACTTCACCATTCCGCAAGGTATTCAGGGGATCAAAGGCGACACCGGGGCAGCTGGTCCACAAGGCAACCCGGGACCAACCGGAGCGACAGGCGAGCAGGGGCTTACAGGTGCGACAGGCGCAACTGGCCCGCAAGGTCCGTCAGGCGGCTCAACCAACTGGCGCGGTACCTGGAGCAGCACCACAACATACGCAGACTTCGATGCCGTCGCATATCTGGGCTCGTCCTACATCGCAGTTACGGCAAGCACGAACGTCACGCCTGGAACCGATGCAACAAAGTGGCAATTGTTAGCGCAGGCAGGCGCACAGGGAGCTACAGGCGCAACTGGCGCAACCGGCACCCCTGGCGCAACAGGCAACACAGGCGCGACCGGCTCGGCCGGAGCGGCGGCTACTATTGCGATCGGCACTGTAACTCCGCTATCTCCGGGAGCTACTCCGACAGTCGCCAATTCAGGGACGACTTCGGCTGCAGTGCTCGACTTTGGACTTCCGACTACTACATCCAGTACGGCCGGTGGCGACCTCGCGGGAACTTACCCTAACCCGACAGTAGTCAAAGCGACTAATACCGCTGTCACCGCTGCTGCTCCAGGATTTTCGGTTATCAATAACGAACCTGCGGCGGCAACAATGATTCCCATGAAGGCTGTATCCCCCAATATGGCCGCGGGTGATACCACCTACCTCTACACCGGAAAGGACATCACAACCACCAGAAACTCAGCCTACGTAGGTTTCAAATGGGCTGGCACCGGATCTGTCGCAAACCAACTCCAGTTCTCCTTTGGTGGCACCGCTCCCATCCAGACCATCTTTGGTAGCGGAAACGTATCTATCGGAAACACTGTAGACTCCGGGTTCAAGTTAGACGTCACAGGCAGTCTCCGGGCTTCGACATCTGTCACCACGCCTCAGATCACCACATCCGGAACCACACAGGGAGTTAACCTGCTCGGTATAGGTACGGGAACTATATCCACGACTGGTTGGCCCACGAGTTATGTAGGTTTCGCCGGACCCGCTTCGGGCACCCCGGCCTACGTACTCCAGTTGCCATCAGCAGCGCCGGCATCCGGTCAGTCCCTCTCGTGCGCTACACCCGGAACCGTCAACGGTGTCAACCAGTCCGTCTGCACATGGGCGACAGGTGGCGGTGGAGCAGCGGCTACTATCGCGGTCGGAACGGTTACTCCTCTCTCTCCGGGTGCTACACCGACTATCGTCAATGCGGGTACAAGCTCTGCGGCGGTCTTCAACTTCGGTATCCCCGCAGGTGCAACGGGCGCTACTGGTGCGACTGGCAACCCCGGAGCTACTGGCGCTACTGGTGCGACCGGAGCAGCAGGTACGGCGGCTACCATCACAGTGGGAACTGTGACCCCGCTCTCTCCAGGCGCGACTCCTACGGTAACCAACGCAGGAACATCGAATGCTGCCATTCTCAATTTCGGTATTCCCAGCACGCCTGCCGTTATCCCGGACGTACAGGTCGTGATGCCGACCTCAGCTATAGCGGCCAACTCCTGCACAACCGCAGGGACCGTCACGATGACGGGAGTAACGACAACCACGACTTTCCCGACGGCATTCGCCTCCGATGCGTCCGGAGTCACAGGATGGGGATCGACCGGAGGTCTCACCTTCGTCGCTTGGCCGACGGCCGACACGCTCAACTGGCGTGTCTGCAACGTCACAGGCAGTTCGATCACCCCGGGCGTGATGACCCTCAATATAGGAGCGAAGTAATGAACCAGATCCTCTCTGCTCTCACTCTTGGCGCGGTGCTCCTCACACAATCAGCGATTAGTGCTGGTGGAGGTGGCACTCAGGCCCTCGCAAATGCTCCGACGGCGTCAACATGCGCGGGAATCACCGGCACCTATACCACATGCTTCGACACCGTCCAGAACCCGATCGCTTCACCATGGGCGTCATCGACGGTGGACGGATATACGGGCGTGCAAGTGACGAGTCGTGGCGCTCAGTCCTCGAGTGCGGGAGGTAAAGGGTTCGGCATCCTGTCCGGTGTGTCTCTGCCAGACGACCAATCAGCGCGTATGGTGTACGCAGCGGACAGTGGTTGGAATGTCGGGATCATAGGTGTCTGCGTTCGGATGGATGTCTATGGCAACGGCTACTGTTTCCTTCCCGGCGTGACTGCCTCCTATGTCCTCGATACTGGCAACGGAACCACTACTCCAGTGACCGGCTGCCCAGGGACCGCCGCTGGTCATACATTTGAGCTGTCCGCAGTGGGATCGACTCTGACGTGCAAAGATCTCACCGCTGGCACGTCAGCCTCGGGAACCGATAGCAGGTACGGTTCTGGCACTGCGGGATTCATCGTCGATGACACGGGCGATCCCACGACGGCCATTACTAAGTTCGGCGCGAGCTGAAATTACAAACTAGCTGACGCACCCATAACCAAAATCGAGGCTCAGGTCGTGATGACCTGGGCCTCTTCTCTTTAAGGAGACAAGATGTACCCGGTCTTACGGTGGAGTTTATATGTGCGGATGCTACTACAGACGAAGTGAGAAGCAGAAGATCGCCGAAGCATTCCACGATCATTCGATCCCGGTGTGTGTAGGCGGAGGGGGAGCGCATCTTTTATCGATCAACAGTGCTCGATGAGTCGAATATTGATACGAAGTTTGCCAGATGTCTTGAATAGGTCCGTTGGCTAAGCTGGTCATGGAATCTGTCCATCTGAGTACCTTATCCTGAGCCACCTTATCGCTAATATTATATTGAAGCAAAAGAGCAACGAAGAGCTGTATCTGAGCTTGTAGATCTTGAACACTGGATAGGAAATTGACCTCGGCGAAATAGCTATGTTCACGGAGTACACGGCCAGCCCAGAGCCCACTCATTTTCATATCCGAGTTTATGAGGTCCTTATTCTCCGCAAATCGTTTTTCCGATAGCGTAATCTACAGGCACCTGCTCAATGTTTACGGCATCAATGACTTTATGCCACTGTGCTTCTTGAGCGACGAGCCGCTGAAGAGCTGCATCGAACTCCGCAATCGTGGTTTCTTTAACCTGTTGTTGTGCGACCAAGACAAATGAATGCATCAATAGGCAAATGACGAGCGCAAGTTTTTGCATGGTGGATGGGATTCTACACTAACGCAGATCAATCGTATTCGGTCATCACGGTTATGCGGTTCGTGTAGCGCTTTCTGCCTGGGGGGATGAGGTGTCCAGCATGTAGTGGACAGGACGTTCGACGTTCGCGATTCAGGGGATTTGTTCAACTTCT
This sequence comes from Edaphobacter modestus, assembly GCF_004217555.1. Lineage (GTDB taxonomy): Bacteria > Acidobacteriota > Terriglobia > Terriglobales > Acidobacteriaceae > Edaphobacter > Edaphobacter modestus. The sequence goes on along the minus strand of NZ_SHKW01000001.1, from coordinate 782,810 downwards.
GGCGCTGATCTCCATTCGCCCTTTTCGCTGTATGGATTGCGACGCGAGGTTCTACCGATACAAACCAAGCAAGCGCTAAGGGATCGCGGCTCTGCTACGCTTTCCCCATGGCCGAACCGTTCACCCTCACAGCCATACCCAATCTCCTGCCCGAGGGAGAGTTCAAAGGGCACCTTGAAACCATCACGTTCGTCGCGAGTGACGGGTACACTACACACAAATGGTGGTCTACGAACATTGGCACTTACGCGGAAGACTTCGCCAAGGTAATTCCGTCGGAAGAGGCAAATGTAATCCTTGCGAGACTGCGCGCCGGCGAGACAGTCACCTTTCCCGGATTCTGGGCGATCGATGAGATCAAGCACAAGTTCGGAGGACCAGGTAACGAATAAATGGCTACGAAACGGAAACCACCGAAGAAGGCCGAGCCGATCGACGTAAGCGCACGTCTGGCCGAAGCGCTTGCAGAGAAACCGAAGGCCGAGGGGCAAACGCACCAGGACGCTCCGGTTGTTGGCGATATCGTCACAGTGGGAACTGGTAAGAGCGAACTGAGGATCACCAAGGTTTACGACAATGGGCAAGCAGTAGATCTGGAGTTGCCCGGCACGAACCTTGAGCGGTTCCGCGTGCGCGTCGAGGATCTCAATTTCGTTGAACGGCAGCCGCGCAAGCCCAAAGAACCGGAAAAGCCGAAGATCGACGTCGAAGAGGTCCGCGAACACATCGCCGCGGTCCATCACTCGATCATTGATCACATCAACGGAGAGATCGCCATTCTGAAGAAGTACCTCAAGAGCAAAGGCGTTTCGGCGGCAGCCGCGAATGCATTGGATGAGTTCTCCAAAGCTACCGAATCCGGATGGAAGGAAGCTACCGCAACCATCAACGAAACATTGGCAGAGGATTAGGCTCAGGCGGCCTCCCTAAGTGTATGCTGCTGATATTGGAGGTGTTATGAAATTGGTAATCGAAGTGGACTGGGGTAACGGTCTCGGCGTAATGCTTCCTGGAGAACTGACAACGGCTGACGCCGCGATCATTCCTTCCGTCGGCGACATCCTTCTCAAGGATGAGGTGACTCCGCATGTAGTCGGAAGCAAGATGTTTCGTTTCTCCGACACTGCTGTCGTGGTCACTTTGATCGTTGAGCTGCAAATGGCTTAGACAATGTGTGGCCGCTACTACCGACGCTCCGACAAACAAAAGATCGCCGAGGCCTTCCACGTGAAGCAGGTCGGCGACTTTCCCCTGCCGCCTTGGGACTACAACGTCGCTCCTCAGACCATGCAGCCGATCATCCGTGCCAACCGCGACACCGGGGAGCGCGAGCTTGTCCAATTGCGTTGGGGCTTGGTCCCGTTCAGCACCAAGTCCCTAGCGGACCTGAAGGGTAAATCCACCATCAACGCCCGTGCCGAGGCTGTAACGAAGGGTTGGTGGGCTCAGCCTTTCAAGAAACGCCGCTGCTTGGTCCCGGCGTCCGGGTTCTACGAGTGGACGCACGATGATCCGAAGAATAAGCGCCCATTCGCCTTCGACCTGGCCAACGGAAAGCCGATGGCTTTTGCTGGCTTGTGGGATGCATGGAAGAATCCTGCCGATGGAAGCTGGCTGCAGACCTATTCGATCATCACAACGGATGCCAACGAATTGATGACAATCCACAACCGAATGCCGGTCATACTGCATGAGGGCGATTTCAACCGTTGGCTCGATCGAGAAGAGACTCACCAGCCGCCCATCGATCTTCTGAGACCGTTCCCGGCTGATGAGATGGAAGCGTTCGAGGTCAGCAAAGATGTAGGCAATGTCAGGAACAACTCCGCTGAGCTTCTAAATAGCCGGTGATAGCCTGAGTCCACCATGGATTTGATATTGCATTGGTGTTACGAGCATGGTCAGGCCCTGTTTAATGGTCTGATTACGATCGCCACCCTTCAGATTCCGGGCGATAGAATACGCGCAAAGGATAATCAGCAAATGAAAAGTCTCGTGTTTCTGTTCGCCTTGTGTACTTCTACTGCCTTTGCTCAACCCGAGCACCGCGTTTCATTACAACTCGGCTCTGCAACAGTCTGGCTCGGTATGGATAGGGTGGCGGCAAAACAAACCATCGAAGCCTCCGGCATGATCTTCAATAGTCACGATTCAGACGGCCAAGTGACAGCGGTGGATGTACTGGCCAAGCGACTCTTCACCTTGGAATTCGAGAAGAATAAGTTGGTTTACGCTGACCGGAATTGGCTACATGAGTCAGATGGCTTACCTTCGGTAATGGACGCCCTCACCTCTCTCATTGACCGAGGGGCCACGACATGCGAAATCTCACACGCTCCCTTGTCTTCGCCGGACACAAAGATGAATAGGATTTTCGTCGATTGCGGAGACCGAGGAATGCTATTGAGCTATGGCTCAGTGAACGGAATGACTAACAACACGGTGGCTGAAAGAATAGGCCACTTCCGTTAGCGCTAAGAACAGTTTGCCGGAGATCTGCTAAGTTGCTATCAAATGCCCATTCAAGGCCACTGCGCGCTCTGCGGTACGTTCGGAAATCTGTGTGAGTCTCACGTTCGCCTTCCGAAGTTTGTGTTCAAGCGACTGCGAACGCCGACCGCAGCAAATCCGAATCCCGTACACTTATCCGCCATGGGTGTGGTGCAGTCCTCTGCGCAAGACACGCAACCATTGCTATGTAGCGTCTGTGAGAACGATCGCTTCAGCATGCTCGGAGAGAAGTGGGTGGCGCATGCGTGCCTTCAAGACAACAACGTGACTTTCCCCCTCGTGCAGTCTTTCATCAACGCAGGTGTTGCTCGTCACGACATCATGGAAGGGGTTTCAGCCTTCTATGCAGCGCGTGTGGCTGACATTCGACATGAGTGTATCGAGTACTTCGCAGCATCCATGGTCTGGCGAGGGCAGTTCCTCATTGGCAACCAGTACTCCCTTGGCCCATACGATCAACAGTTTCGGAACTACTTACTCCAGAAGTCACAGTTTCCGAAAGACGTCTCCATTCACTTGTTCTTGCGCTACAGGTCGAACCTTACACAACTCAGCCACGGCGTAAGGCGCACGCGCCATGACCTAACGACCATTTATGACTTCGCCATCCCGGGCCTTTCCTTTTGGGTGGTGGTTGGGAAGGACAGGCAGGATTGGGCGAAGCAATGCTGCTTTCATGAAAATGGGTTTCGCCCGATCATGGAGCTGGAGCAAACGGACAGTCTCATGCACGAGCAGCTGGTTGCCGTAACTGCGAAGGCGGCTGCTAACGGGCGACGTTCGAGGTTGTTTTCGCCCACTGGTCAGTAGTCGCTTCGTCAGTGCGGGATTCGTCTCAATGCACTGGGTCCGTGATATGAACGGTCTGTGATTGCGAATGAGATGGAAACCTTGGAACTGGACGACGTTGCCATTGCTTCTCGGCCCACGTAACCACCGGGGTGTTTCCAGAATTAAGGTATAGTGACGCTGTGCATGATAGATGCACCTGACGAGACCGAATTCCGGGAAGCCTGCACCCGGATAGCATCGCCTAGATCACCTTCCTCCCGCCTGCATCGTTGCCCAATCCATACTGACGCAACAGAGGAGATCCGTCATGTCTGAAAATGCTAAGAATCCTGCCGCCCAGAACTCAACCGATGGCTTAGCCGGAGGTACTAAGAGTGCCCAGATCGCAGACGATAACGTTAAGAACGGCTTCGGTGCCGATCAGATAGGAGGTAGCTATGCCATCGAAGCCGATCCTTCAAACGCGGTTGCGACCTCCTCAGACAACTCACGATCGCATCGAGTTCCTTCCAACTCGGATAGCGGCCCCGAGACGATAACGCAAGAAGATCGTGGCCAGCTTAAATGGAATGAGCAGCGTAGCGGAGAAGCCGCTACTTCCAACAACCCAAAGGAGAGTTCTGATTGGCTGGGAGGGCCGCAAAACGGAAATGAAATCCCCGGTAACGGTGGCAATGGCGGAAATGGGCAAGTAACCTCCGGCGAAACCACTCCTTCCAACTCGGTAGACAGGGTACCGCCTTGGTCTACAATCGAAGACCCACCGGAGTACAACGCCGAAAATGCTAAGAATCCAAAGGAAGGTTCTGACTGGCTCGGAGGGCCGCAGAACGGTGCTCAAATTCCTGCCGACAAGGCGCAGGGTTCTGATTGGTTGGGAGGGCCGCAAAACGGAAACGAAACCCCCAGCGAAGCCGCTAGAAACCCTCAGACTGGAGAATTTCAAAAACCGTCGAGCAGCCCCGAGACGACAACTCAAGAACAGTGGTTCAATAGCGATAAGGGCTTTGGGAGTGAGCGTGAATAACCTGTGAGCCGAGAGTGTAGCCACTGCGCCCGCTAGCTGCTCATACAGCGAAAGGTCAAGCGGCATTTAGTCATTCCATCTTGAGGGAAGAAGTAGGCGGCGGCTCCTGGCCGCCGCCGTAAGCCTCGGCGATCTTCTGTTTATCGGAACGTCGGTAGTAGCGGCCGCACATTCAAACAATTGTGACATCGACTGCCTCCGATATGCACGCTTCACTGGTTGCGGTTTCCAATAACGCCGCGTAGCGCGTACTTGCTGCTGCTTCTCTGGACGTGTTCTTCGGGGAAGGTAGTGGTGCTACACAGGGAAACTAAATCATGAACGACGCTTGGCTCATCATTTACCTCGTCCCAAACTCGAGATCAACGTCTTAGTGGTCAGGCTCGGGAATAAGCGCATCACCGATATCACGGCTAGTACCATATGTGAAACGCCATAGACTATGGGTGATTCTGGAGGATCGAGGATGCTAGTGGATAGGTTTGTGGGCGCCGACGGGAAGCGACTCCTGCTTGAGGCTCTACGCGATCAGAGGATGGTGACAGGGGACGCGGCCCTCGCGGAGAAACTCAGCGAGATCCGTCCAATAGGTATAGCGGTCGGCAATTCAATAATCGAGCAGGGTACCACAACTAACAGCTTGTTTCTGATCATTGCCGGACGATTCAACATCATCGTAAATGGCCGTGTCGTTGCTCAGCGAAGTGCTGGCGACAGCGTGGGAGAGATGTCTGCAATCTCACCTACACAAAGACGTTCGGCCAGCGTCACTGCATCAGAGGAGTCCGTAGTTCTTGAGATTACCGAACCGCAGTTCTCAAAGCTGACTTCAGAGCACCCTGGCATTTGCAAAGTGATTGCCAAGGAGCTTGCCAGGCGCCTAGAACAGCGGAATTCTCTTGTGACGACCACAAGAGATCGACTTCAGGTGTTCATTATCTCTTCTGTCGAAGCTCTGCCCATTGCGCGAGCCATTCAAAACGCGTTCGCGCGAGACCCGTTCAACGTGAACGTCTGGACCGACGGAGTCTTCAAAGCATCGACCTACACTATTCCGGCCCTTGAACAAGCAGTAGATCAAAGCGACTTTGCGCTTGCGATCGTTCAGCCAGACGATACAGTGACTTCTCGAGGAGAGCACGACGTCCCAGTCGCCCGCGACAACGTAATCTTCGAGCTTGGTCTGTTCATCGGAAGGTTGGGGCTGCCCCGGACTTTCCTAGTCGAGCCTTGGGATGTTGACGTGCGTCTTCCGTCCGATTTCGCAGGCGTCACTCCGGTAGGCTACAAGCTCAACAAAGACGACATGGCGAATGCTCAACGGGTCGCCGGAGCGATGGGGCCAGCGTGCAACCAGATGCGAGACTATATGAATAGTATGGGACCCAGATGAGAGAGGATAGACGTGAGTTTGAAGTCGGAATTGGAAGAGGCTGTACAAGGTATTTTCAAGTCGAGCTGGACGATCAGAGACGGGACTGTGGTGCCCGACGCGGACACAGTGAAGCTGACCAACGACGCGGTGAAGCTGACAGGGACCGTTCTGTATGCCGACATGGCTGATTCAACGAAGATGGTCGACCACAGCACGTCCCAACGAAGTGCGGAATCGTATAAGGCATTCCTGCACTGCGCGGCAAAGATAATCAGGGGGGAAGGTGGCACGATCACAGCCTATGACGGAGACCGAATCATGGCCGTGTTCTTAGGTAATTCGAAGAACAGCGACGCAGTTCGGGCTGCAATGAAAATCCGATTCGCTTCACGTGACATCATCAATCCTGCCAAGATTGCCCAGTATGCAGATGATCCGTATCCTGTCGTGCAAGCCATCGGCATCGACACCAGCTCTCTCTTCGTAGCCAACTCCGGAGTCCGTGGCGCAAAAGATTTAGTCTGGGTCGGCCGGGCGGCAAACCATGCCGCGAAGATGGCCGCGCTGCCGGAGAGCTATGTCTACATAAGCGCAGATGTGTACGGCAGGCTCAACGATCGTTCTAAGTTCTCGGGAGGAGTCGATATGTGGGAGGCCAGGACGTGGACAGCATTCGATTCTCGAACAATCTACCGTTCTTCCTACTACTGGAAGTTCGACTGAGGTTCCGAGCAGCTGAGGCGTCCGACACAACGCGTCTTTCAATAGCGACGTCCACATGTCCAAACGTAAGACCCCGGCGTGAAAGCCGGGGTCTTGCTGTCTATTCGTTCTCGTGGTTTTCAGCCTCCTCGAACTCCTCACTGATCCGAGCAAGCCACCTGCCGCAGGCGACCGACAGCGCGAGCAGGGCGCCGAACACAAGGGCACATCCGATAGCGATCTTCATCGCACCCCCGCCATCTGGACCGCGGCTTTCTCTTTCCGCGCGGCCTTGATCCATGTGAGCGCCTGGTCATCTACGAGCTTCTCATCCCGGCTATGAAGGAAGACGTGAGCCATCTCATGGGCAATGATGTGCTCTGGAACCTGATTGAACAGTTCCGGGTGGATCAGAGCCCAGCCGCGAATGAAGGTGACTTGATGGTCGATGTCTGTCTGACCGTAATACTGAAGAGGGGTGTTCGGGTCAAAGCCCAACTTGATCATCAACTGCTGCCACATCGTGTCATCGACAATGACCACCCACTTCCACGTCTTCTCCTTCATCGGGAACTTGCTTGAAACCGACTGGAACAACTTCACCTCTGCGACGGCGTCGGCCGGAGGGGTTTTCCCAGCCTGCACAAAGGTCCCCACCACTGTGATCGTGTTCTGAGCGCGTGCGCTCATACCTAGGAATGGAAGGAAGAGAAGGAAGGCCAGAAATACACTGATTTGCCGTGGTACGGTTTTTCTGCTGTGGTACGAATTTCCATCAGAAAAGACGGAAATGGCGTGGTTTGACGAGACTGTATAGACAACAGGGCTAACAGCTAAGCCGTTATTCTTGTTGTATTTAGTTGATTTTAGGGGATTTACGCACGAATGTGGCGGAGAGACAGGGATTCGAACCCTGGATACCTTGCGGTATACACGCTTTCCAAGCGTGCGCCTTCAGCCACTCGGCCATCTCTCCGCATCCTGCGGCCTAATCAATATTATACGAGAAACGGCTCTCCAAAAAGGGAACACACCTGGAGATGACCAATGAGCCGTTTTGACGCTTTTATTCCTGTACGCAAATTCCTGCGAAATGTATCGCCTGCCACCGTGTCCTGGTACACATCCACCCTGAAATGGCTGCCCTCAGAGTCCCCAACGCAAGCCGACCTGAAAGGTCTCTGTTGCGTTAACGGGGGTGTCGTAGTCTGGAGTGGTTCGCCGAGGAGCCTTGTTCATGTTCAAGCGCCGTCGTTTCCCTGTGGATATCATCCTGGTGTGCGTTCGCTGGTATATGGGAAGCATTGCACCGACGCATACCTGCCGGATCGAACTATCAACATGGTTTCGCTATCGGCTGCGGAACGCACACAAGCCAGTGTTTTGCTCTCGCAAGGAGCTGTAGCTAGGAGCAGTGCGGGGCTGGTGCTGCGGTTGGAATCTTCATATGCCCGCACGGACGAGAGAACTGTCTTTACCGGCATCGAGCTTCAAGCCGAAGTTCAGAGACAGCGGTTCACGGAGGCTTCGAAGGTCGTTTCGATGAAGAAGCCGCCGCAGAGAGAGCACCAGGCGACATGGCGTAGTCAGAGCGCATGGGCAGGTCGCCGGTGACCAAGCCTGCTGAACTCTATGCCTGTCTCTACGCCAGAGAGTTTCCGGCGCAAGCTCTGTTGCGATTGCGCTCAGAGATGCAAAGTCAACCGTGCGTCGTGATGGCTGGTGATCCTCCTCTTCAGAAGGTGTGGATGTTCCGCCTAATTTTCGTTCCCAACAGAACAAGGCCTGATGCCAGCAGTAACAGGGAAGAAGGTTCTGGAACCGTTGACGACACCTCGAGAACTCCTCGGTTGAAGATACAGTTGATATCGGAGCAGCTACCTTGAAAGCAGCCAATTATCTTGTAACCAACGTTATCGTGCGCTAAAGCGAGAACCGCCCCCTCATTTACAAGAAAATTGATCCCGAAAGAATCGACAAATGGCTCGGTCGTAAACAGCAGGTTGTCGGCCCCATTGATTTCTCTCCTACGTATAGATTTGATTGAGTGGTTCCTCTTTGTAGTTGGGAATCGTTCCCGTCATATGGTTGATCTGATACACGCCTGGGCCGACCAGAATGCCTGGTAGAGACGGTTCTTACGGCTATAGGTGCCGAGCCGGCGCAGGATGGAGGAGCTGATTCTTCCTGCTTTGATCGACAACACCACACGGAGCATGTCGGGAAAGTGCGTTTCGATCAGAGTCCAGTTGATAGTCTTGCCGAAGAGCGAATCGATATGCGTCAGGTTGGATATCGCTTTTGTTCTTGAGCAGCCCATCGAGGATATATGCCGCCATAGCTTCCGTAACGGATGTGGTATTCGGAGAGAAGATTTTTGTTCGTACAGGTCCCATCGCGTGCCATCCGCAGAAGCACGCTTGCCTGAGCCCCACAGGCGGGGAAGAGCGAAATTGTTGTAGGCGTTGATGACTGTCGTGATGGCCTCATAGATCGCGTCTTCAGTGATGTGCCGTTGGTTGATCCAAGCAATCTGCCGGCGATCAGTGCCCTGCACTGATCGTGCAGTTTGGCTCGGCCCCAAATCATTTCTCATCTTGCGGGGTTATCATCTGTCGGCTCATCCACATGAGCGAACTGTTTAACCTGCGCCGTGACAATTTGCTTCTGCAGACTTTCCAGAATCAATTTCCCCTCATCAATCGTCAACCCCACCGTGGCAGGGGAAATTTCGTCCGAGCCTCGATTGTGGCAATCTCATGCTCGATGGCTTCACCTGGTACTACCTCAACAACCAGCTTCATGGTCCATTTCATCCCGCCAGCTTATCCCCCACCCCACAACTTTGCATGCTCTCGAATTCAACTGCTAAGACGTCATAGCCGACGTTCCTTCCCCCTCTTCAGCCACCACCAGTGTCGTATTCAAGCCGAAAGGACATCGTTTTGATGAAGGGGTCCCGTCAGAATACGGACATTAAAGCACGTTTAGGAGTTCGTGCATCAATAAGTTCAATGACTTACAGTAGGCGCTTCGCCACATGGAAGTACAAGGGGGCGGCACAGCAAGTTCTTTATTTTCGGCAAGCGCTGCTACGAACCGTACTCTATGATCCGTATTCTGAAGCGACCCGAAGTTGACGCCAAATCGCCGATGCTCACATCGAGCCCTCGTGAAGGGCTCCAGATTTTGGGTTTGCGGGCGCATCACGGGCAATCCGAAAAATGAACATCTGCGACCGGATTACTTCCGGATGGCGGACAATTCAGATCTTTACCCGGCTCCATTTCCATCGTTTTCTTCTTTGCTATCTGAAGCTGGGCGTAGATACTGCCATTATGTCCGCGACGGCAGCCATCTTGGGCAAGGTCGGGCTGCCGGCGCCACTCAAGGAAATTGCCGCGCGTCGCTGGGATGTGATCGTGATCGGGGCAGGTCACAACGGGTTGGCATGTGCCACTTACCTGGCACGAGCGGGTCAACAGGTGCTCGTGCTAGAAAGCCGCGAACGAGTCGGCGGGGCCTGTACGATCGAAGAGCCGTTTCCTGGTGTCCGGATGTCGCCCTGCGCATATCTTGCCGGACTGCTGCATCCGCTCGTGATCAAGGAACTCGGACTGCCGAGCCGCGGCTTTGATTGGACGCCGGCTGTAAACGGCCTTTTTGTGCCCTTCCTGGACGGGAGCAGCATCCAACTTTGGGACGATGACACTCGATGCGAAGAGGAGGTTCGCCGCTTCTCGTCCAGAGATGTCGAAGGCTGGCGCGCGATGAACGACGTGATCCGCAGATTGCGAGATACACTTCGGCCTGCGAGTGTTTTTTTTGCCGACGACCCACACGCCGACTCAAAAGACTTATGGATAGGCGATGCGCCCACGCAAGAGCGACTCGAGGATCTTCTCGCAGGCGACACCGAAGCGTCCAGTCTTCTTTTCAACTGGTCGATGGCAGAGTTCGTCGAGCGCTATCTTATCGACGAACGGTTGCAGTCTGCCTACCTCGGCCAAGGAGTGATCGGCACGAACGCAAGTCCCTTTGACGCTGGAACGGCCTCCATTCGCTTCCATCACTCATCAGGCCGACTTGGCGGTATGCCGGGTATGTGGGGCTATGTGAAGGGGGGCATGGGAATGGTGTCCTTCTACTTCTGCGATGCCGCCCGCGAGGCCGGAGCGGTTGTGGCTGCGGGCGTAAACGTGACGCGCATTCTGCCCGAAGAAGGCGTACTGCTCGAAAGCGGAGAGCACATCACCGCTCCGGTTATCGTCTCGAACGCAGATCCAATCCGCACACTGAGCATGCTGGATGCGTTTGCAGATTCAGCCTGGGCTGAGAGAGTGCGCTCAGTGCCCATCGAGGGATGCACGGTGAAGCTGAACGTATTGCTCCGCGAGTTGCCGAACTTCACTTCCCGGCCGGGAATTCTGGAACCGCACCACTACGGCCAGATCAACGCTCCGCTGACGAAGACTGAGTGGAAGGCAAGTTATGCCGCAGCTCGCGCTGGACACCTTCCGGAACAACTCTGGTGCGAGCTTTACTTCCAGAGCGCGCATGATGCAAGCGTGGCTCCAGCAGGTTTGCACACCATGAGTGTCTTCGCACAATATGTGCCGTACACGTTTACATCGGGCAGTTGGGATGGACATCGCGGCGAAGCAAAGACCTTGGCATTGGGTTCAATCGGCCGTTTCTGCAGTAATCTGCAAGAGGCCGTTGTCGATGCGCAGGTGCTCGGACCTCCGGACATCGAGCAGAAGGTCGGTCTTACCGGTGGACATATATTCCAGGGCGAGTGCCTCCCCGCCTACATGTGGAGCAACCGCCTCACAGCGAGAACTCCGATGAAGGGCGTCTATTTGTGCGGTGCCTGCACGTACCCCGGCGGCAGTGTCATCGGGATAAATGGGCGAAATGCTGCGATGGCAGTGTTGCGTGATCTGGATGGCGCCCGATGACCAACCCCGACTCGAGCGAGAAGCAACTACTCAAACGCGAGTTGGGCTTCTTCGATCTGACTCTCTTCTACATTGCGGGCGGATTGAGCCTGCGTTGGATAGCAACAGCTGCAGCAGCCGGTCCCAGCACGATCCTGGTCTGGATTTTCGCATGTCTTTTCTTTTTCGTTCCCCTCGCTGCAAGTGTGCTCGAGCTCTCGGCGCGCTATCCGCAGGAAGGCGGCCTCTACGTCTGGACTCAGCGCGCGTTCGGTGACTTCCCCGGTTTCCTCGTTGCTTGGACCTATTGGATGAGTAATCTTCCGTATTTCCCTGCGGTGCTCTACTTCGGCGCGGGCAGCCTGCTGTTCGCCTTTCCGCACGGCCAGAGGCTTAGTAGTAGTGGCATCTACTACCTCTTGTTCGCACTGGGGTGTCTCGCGCTCATTACAATGCTCAACGTCCGTGGGCTGAAGTTCGGAAAATGGCTAATCAGCCTTGGCGCATTTGGCAGCTGGGTTCCGATCATCATTCTGCTGGTGCTCGCGGGCATTAGCATTTTCCGGTTTGGGTCCGCTACTAAGTTCACCGCAATGAGCATGACTCCCCACGCCGATCTAAAAAATGCGATCTTCTGGTCGACAATTTTCTTCGCATTTGGTGGCTGCGAGACGGGCTCCTTCATGAGCGAGGAGATCAAGAACGCCCGCCGCACCATTCCCCGTGCACTGATAGTCTCGGGGATAATTCTTGCTTCCAGTTACATCGCCGGAACGATCGCGCTGCTTGTCGCGTTGCCGAGCACGGAAATTAGCGGAGTGGGCGGTTTCCCAAGTGCCATTCAACTAATGTGCGCACGGCTCGGTGTTTCGTGGATCGTCGTGGTAATCGCGCTTCTCATCACTCTAAACAGCATCGGAGGAGCAGCTTCCTTTCTTTCATCGACCTCGCGGCTGCCGTTTGTGGCTGGAATTGATCGCTACCTGCCCCAGGCCTTTGGACGCGTTCATGCAAAGTGGGGCACACCGTGGATCGCGGTTATTTTCTATGGTTTCGCGGGAATGCTCTGCGCGTTGCTCAGCCAGACTGGCAGCAGTGTGCAAAGCGCGTACGACCTGCTCGTCAGCATGTCCATCATCACTTACTTTATCCCGTTCGTATTCCTATTCCTCGCGATGATACGACTGCAACGCGAGCCCGTTCCGCACGGAGCGACGCGGCTTCCGGGAGGGAAGCCTGTGGCCGTTGTCCTTGCTTCGGTGGGCCTAATAACGACAGTGCTGACGATTGTCCTGGCCATTGTTCCACCCAACGATGAGCCCCACAAAGGGATCGCTATCGCTAAAGTCATCGGCTCGACATTCCTGCTCGTTGGCGCTGGAGTAGCTATTTTTCTCCGGTCCTTTTGGAAGCGTTCGGAAACAACAACCGTCATCCTCTATGTAGCGATCGGATCACTAGCTATCCGGGAGTTATCGCCAACTGTCTGAGACCCTACCTCCCCATTTGTGGGGAATCACGGCAAACCGGAAGTAATCTCGTTGTGCCCGAAAAGTCGGGTTACTGAGATGGTCCGCCGCTTAAACCTCAATCTGGCGATGAGGATCTTATAGGCAGATTGAAGGAGGATCATCGACATGGAGATTCGTTCCGTAGGCATTGACCTTGGCAAGACGACCTTTCACCTGGTGGCTCTTGGCGATAACTGCAAGGTGCTGCTGAAGAAGAAGTTTACCCAGAAGCAGTTGATTGCCTTCACCGCGAACCTGCAGACCTCTTTGATTGGGATGGAGGCCTGTTCCGGGGCGCACTTCCTGGGCCGTACTTTACGAGAACAAGGCCACGATGTGAAGCTGATCCCGGCCCAGTTCGTGAAGCCATTCGTGAAGTCGAACAAGAACGACTTCCTGGATGCGGAAGCCATTGCTGAGGCTGTGGATCGGGAGAACATGCGATTTGTTCCGATCAAGACGGACGACCAGCTGGATCTGCAGGCATTGCATCGTGTGCGCGATCGTTTGATCGCGCGAAGAACCTCAGTCATCAACCAGCTGCGGGCCTTCCTGCTGGAGCGGGGTCTGGTATTTGCAAAGAGCCCGGCCAGGCTGCGCGAGCGCATGCCCGAGATCCTCGAGAACGCCGAGGAAGATCTCACTCCGCGTATGCGGAACCTGCTGGCTCAACTTTGGAACGAGTGGAAGGATCTTGAACAGCGGGTGGTCGATCTGAACCAGGAAGTGGAGCTGATTGCCTCAAGTGATGCGGCATGCACGCGGCTCAGGCAGATCCCCGGCGTTGGCCCGCTGGTCGCAACCGCGATCGTAGCCGCGATCGGTAACGGCGCAGCCTTCCATAAGGGGCGTGAGTTTTCTTCCTGGCTTGGGCTTGTGCCACGACAGCACTCGACCGGTGGTAAGGCCCGCCTCTTCGGTATCAGCAAGCGCGGTAACAACTACCTGCGCAAGATCTTCATCCATGGAGCCCGCGCAGTCGTATTGCGATCGAAGCGAGACCGCGTCGCCATGGGCGCGTGGATGACCGCTCTTGAAGCCAGAGCGCCACGCAACGTGCTCATCGTCGCCACGGCAAACAAACTGGCAAGGATCGCTTGGGCCGTGCTGTCAAGCGGCCAGGACTATCGGGCAGTTCAAGAGCCAGTCGCGGCCTAGCTAAGCGTAGCTATCAAGATCAAGTTCTCCCACCGAGGTCTGCACCGGATAAGTAAAGATGAAAGAACAGTCAAACGGCGTACCTGAAACCTGATTGCTCAATAGGCTCTTCCACAGCCGAGGGGTTTTGTAGGACAGGTACGCGGCGTATCTCATCATGGCCAGGAGACTGATCTCCACCAAAAGGCCGGATACATTGACGCAGACATTCCTTCATCCATAAACTTTTCCCTTGCATTCAGACGGCGGACCATACATTTTGACCAAGTTCACCTGGCTAGAAGGTTCGGGCGTCGAACTTGGTGAAAACCCCGTTTTACGTGCACTACAAAGTGAAAAAACAAGTCACCAGCGTTTGGATTGTTTCCGGATGGTAGACAGTCCAGAAGTAAATGCCCCGAAGCGCATTTCTGAGGAGTAATGGTCTCGGCAGGGGGCTTTGGCCACCGGCTTGGGAGGACTGTATTTGTCTACACAGCGCAAATGAGCTCATTTTGCCCGTTGGGTATCATGTGGGCAGGCGGAAGATGATTCCCGCAGATGAGAGACTTGTCTGAGTGCAACTGGAGCCGAGAACGATGTCATCCGTGTAGCGGATGAAGAAAGCCGATTGAACAGCCACTTGGGCCACTCAACCGGCGAGCAGATTTTGTGAGCGCCGGTTTCCGGCTAGAAGAAGATCTTGGCAGCCACCTGCACTTTGCGTGCATTTCCACGCAGGCCGGTGATCGAACTAAATTGCGTGGGGTTATTAAAGTTCAGGTTCATAGGCTGGGCAAACTGCGCCAGGTTCAGAGCGTTGAAGCTTTCAAGGCGAAGCTGAAACCGCCAGCGTTCTGTCATCGTGAAGTTCTTGAAGATCGACGCATCCAGGTTATTGTATCGAGGCCCCCTGGCCTGTCCCGGACTACTGCCTAGAACAGCAAAACTTGCCTGACTCGATGTCGCCGGCGCGGGATTGGAGAAAGCGGAGGGGTTCAACCACTGCGTGCGGTTGTGAGGGCCGGCGTAGATATCCTGTCCCTGCACCACGTTTGCAAAACAGCCAAAGAAAGCAGTCGTTGAGGTGGGGCAAGAGATCGTGAAGGGCTGGCCAGTCTGGTAGGTATAAATCCAGTTCGTCTGCCAACCGCCGATAACAGCATCGAGGGCGCGATTCATACTATTGCCTACAAGCATCCCGCGCCCCACAGGAATCTTATAGGTGCCCGAGAAGTGCGTGACGTGAGTCGAATCGGCATCGCAAAGGCCGTAATCGCCATTGATTCCGAAGCCCGGTAACGTTTGCGCACGATATCCAGGAACGGCGGCGTTCTGTGGCGACCGCTGATTTGTCAGACACTTGCTGTAGGTGTAGTTTGCGAGCACCCCTAGCCCAAAACTGGTCTGGTGCTCATAGGTGAGTTGCATCGAGTTATAGGAGCTCATCGCGTTCGTGGTCTCGTAGATGGAACCCCGAGAAAACGCGGGGAAAGGAATGTAGTTGAGGAAGCTTGTCCCGGGAGGCTGAATCTGGCTCGGCTGATTCGTCGCGCCCAAGATATCCAGATGTCGCCCTACTGTGCCAACATAACCGATCTCAACCGAATCGTGCTGGGTGAACTGATTCTGCAAGGCCAGGTTGAAGGTCTGCACATACGGAGTCTGATAGTTCCACTGGCGGCCATAGAGAGCGATACCGGCTCCATTCACCTGGGTAGGATCTGCGAGATTCAGTACAGCGAACGTATTCTCCATTGTGGCAGTCTGCCCATTAGGAAGCAGCAGCGGCGACTGAGAGTTTGGAGCTGAGTTGCTGATTGAATAGACGAAAGGATAGTTTGTTCCGAGCGTCCCGTTATAACCGAGATTAGCCAGTGCGCCGTAGGTAATACCATAGCCGCCGCGAAAGGCCAATGAACTGGATGCCCGATAGGCAAAGCCTAGCCGGGGCGCAAAGTTGGTCTTCTGTGCGTTCCCGGTCCTTATTCCGGAATCGCAAACGATATTGATGTTGTTCGACTTTAGAAGAGCATCGAAGGTGGGAGAACGGCCAACCTTGCAGCCGTCGTTGGCGATGTAATAAGTGCCCGTCGGCCCATTTCCACCAGCCGGGATAAAGTTTGCCTGACGTCCAGCTGTGTCTCCGTAGGGCGTGAAGAAGTCCCATCTGAGTCCAAGATTCAGAGTAAGCTTGGACGTGACCTTCCAGTTATCCTGGAAATAGGCCCCGATGAACCGTCTCTGATAGTTGCTTCCCGCAAATGCGTTGCCACCGTAACTGGTGATTCCGCCTACATTGTCGGTTCCTCCTCGTACTGTCGAGGGAATAGGAGACAGAAGCATATCGGCAAGACCATTCAGCCCTGCACTCTTGTTGGGGATGTCGGAGAACTGACCGCTGAAGGTGAACGAGCCACGCGAGTTGCTCGGCTGCACAATACTCCCGTAGATATCATCCACCTGCACGCCACCGCGCATATTGTGCTTCTGGAAGATCCGGGTCACATTCTCGGTAATCTCGGTGTCGTAAACAGTTTGGATGGTCGGACGGAAGCCGCTTTCACCAATACCGGTAAGTCCGCCAATGGAGATTGGAGTAAGACCACCGTTATTTGCTACCTGGGGAATCCCCTGGATGCCGTACTGTTCGGGGATACCCATCTGGTTGGCGTCGAAGGGAATCTGCAGCTTGTTACTGTGTCCGAAGCCGACGTGCAACTCGTTAAGCAGGTTGGGAGTAACAGTATGAATATAACCCGACGAGATCATGTAGGCGGGAAAGTGCTGGTCCTGCGCTCCTGACTGCCCAATCGCGGGTCCAGCAAGCCTGCCCGGAGTCACGACGTCAAAGTAGCTCTTATCGAAGACGACGAAGAGGGAATCCTTTTCTCGGAAGTTCTCGTCGATGCGGATATCGTATTGTTTAACATCCGAAGTCTGCTTTGGGTTGATGTAGTAGTTGTTCGAAAAGACGGTTGTATTAGTTGGATCGGGATAGAGGTTCAACAGTTTGACAGCGTTGGGATCGATTCTGCTTTGGGGAAGAATATTGAGTTGGCTGATCCTGCCGGTAAAGTCGACAATGCCTGCGCTAGAACCTGCAGCGAGGAATGGATCACGAACATAGATAGTCGAGGAGGTCGCATTCTGCAAGCCGGAGATGGGATCGACGGCGTGCGCGGCTACTGGGCGCGTTGTCGCCGGGTCAAGAATCGTGCCATTGCGGAAGATTCGTCCAAGCCCGTCAGTATGGGTTCCGCTGTTCATCGTGATCAGGTCCTGCAGGTTGCTGAAACCGCTCTGTTTCATGCCCACCGTCGGAACTGTGCTGGTCGCCGCCGCCGGCGTTGCCACCTTGGTTCCCTGATAGTCGAAGAAAAAGAAGGTCTTGTTTCTTCCGTCATAGACCTTCGGAATCATCACGGGGCCGCCGATAGTTCCACCAAACTGATTTTGCCGATAAGTTCCCTTGCGGGTGCCATTCAGCTTCGAAAAGTAGTCGTTCGAGTCGAGTGCTTCGTTGCGGAAATACTCCCACAAGTCGCCATGCAGTGCGTTGGTTCCTGACTTGGTCACAGCATCGACGACCGCTCCAGTCGAGTGGCCAAACTCTGCGTTGTAGTTTCCGTTCTGCAGTCGGAACTCCTGGATGGCATCCGGTGGAGGGTTGACCGTTGCATTGCTGCCGGCGTAACCGCCGCCGAAGACTTCAATGTTATTGTTGATACCGTTCAAGCGAACGTCGTTCTGCCACAAGTTGGCGCCGTTCACCGAGTAAAACGTGTTGGCAGCGGTTCCACCGCTCGGAGATCCTGCAATGCCGGGAGCGCTTGTGCTGGGCATCGCGACGCCGGCGGAAAGCTGGCCGAGAGAAAGCCAGTTGCGTCCGTTTAGCGGAACGTCGTTGAGTATCTCGGTTCCGATCGTCTGGCCGATCGATCCATCTTCGGTCTGAAGCAGCGGCGCTGCTGCGCTCACCATGACCTCTTGCCTTACATTCCCCGTAGCGAATTCAATGTCAACGGTCTGTACTTGCTGAATGTGGACATCGACGTCAGTCACCAGGTAGGGTTCAAAGCCGGCATGCTCCGCGCGAACGGTATATTTTCCTGCGGGTACAGAACCGAAGACATAGAGGCCACTTGCATTGGTCGTTGCCGATGACCGGACGCCGGTCGCTACGTTTTCAAGCGAGATCGAGGCATCGGATACGGTAGCGCCGGATCGATCCCGGGCCGTTCCAGTGATTCCACCAGAGCCAAGCTGGCCGTACGAGATTGTTCCACTCAAACCAACTCCCGCAAAGAGAAGGAGCATCAATAGCACAGTCTTCAGAGACATGAATTGCCTTTCGGGCTGGAAAACGATCTGGCGATGGGGAAGCGCTTACGCGAATCGCCAGCATTAGGGCGATGAAGCGCGGAAAAGCGAAGGCGTAGAAGTACAGTCGTTGTATGCGAGAAGTCTAACTGTGCGGAGTTAACGCTGACGTTGCAACGCCTTAAAGATTTGATAAAAGAGGAGGGAATTGTGGAAAAAAGCAACTCGGGAATGCAAGAACTGTGACGATATCCGCAGCCATAATTGGATGTCAAACAAAAGCAGCGTACATCTGAGAGAGAAGATGGGGCTCTGTTGCATTAACTCTGTTGGTCGCAGTTCGTCCGTTGCGCGGTTTACATCAGGCAGCGATAACGAAGATGTCGAACAGCTTGTTTACGAAGCGCACCTCGTCTTTGACATGCGGCTTACACGTAAGGCAATGTCCTCGGCGGATCATCCGCATCACCTCGAACCACTTCATCGTAGCGGCGGCCGTCTTCATTGTATGAAAGCCTCGCGTGGGGCGAATGAATCGCTTCAGTGCGCCGTGGTCCGCTTCAATGATGTTGTTCAGATACTTGCACGTGCGATGCTTTGTATTGCTTGATAGCTTGCCTTCTCGTTGTAGCCGGCTAATGGCTTTTGGATAAGACCCGAGTTGGTCCGTGGTGATGGAGGACGGCGACCAGTGGCGCATTGTCGTCAGCGCTTTTCCCAGGAAATGATGGGCCGCACGGGTATTTCGCCGATCTATCAACATGAAATCGATCAACCGGCCATGCTTGTCGACGGCCCCGGAACAGGTACTTCCAGTGGCCACCGACCTTCACATACGTCTCGTCCACTCGCCACGAGGTCGCACGGTACCCCTGGTACCAGCGGACCCGCTTCTCAAGCTCAGGCGCGTAGCGATGAACCCAGCGCATGATCGTGGATGGATTCACGTCTACGCCGCGTTCCTGCATCATCTCCGCCAGATCCCGGTAGCCTCTCCCATACTTGCAGTACCAGCGAACGCACACCAGGATGATATCCACAGGAAAACGACGGCGCTTGAACATGAACAAGGCTCCTCGGCGAACCACTCCAGACTACGACACCCCCGCTAATGCAACAGAGCCCAAACCGCAGTGATACGTTTGTGTCCGAAAGTATCCTTATCTGTAAATTCTCCCGTCAGATCCAAACTGACTGGCTACGGAGCTATTTAATTGCGCATTTGCCCCCGATTCAGAGAAAATGCCTTTAGCAAGTCGGCTTCGACCGTAAGCTACTTCTTTGACGAGGTCTGCATATGGAACGCCGTAACTTTTTGAAGCAGGGCGCATTTACAGCTGCTGCCGCCGCCAGCGCCAAACTTTCTGCCGCGGCGACACCCACCAATTCGATTGCGCGACGACCTCTAGGCAAGACGGGAGAGCATCTCTCGATGATTGGCTTTGGCGGCGTCGTGGTAATGAACGAGGATACCGGTCACTCGCGCAATATTGTGGCGGAGGCGGTGGACCGCGGCGTGAACTATTTTGACGTTGCGCCCAGTTATGGCAACGCGCAGGAACGTCTGGGTCCGGCCCTTGCGCCCTATCGCAAGAATTGCTTCCTCGCCTGCAAGACTGAAGGGCGAACGAAGCATGAGTCGCGCAAGCAACTGGAGGAATCGCTGCGGCAGCTGAAGACGGACCACGTCGATCTATATCAGTTCCATGCACTAACCAAGATGACCGACTTGGACGAAGTCATGCGTCCCGGCGGCGCAATGGAGACGATGGAAGCTGCGAAAAAGGAAGGCAAGATTCGCTACATCGGCTTCTCGGTGCACTCGGCGGAGACAGCATTGGCAGCGATGGACCGCTACAACTTCGATACCGTGCTTTTCCCAGTAAACTTTGTGCTCTTCTCGCAGGCGAACTTCGGCCCCCAGATTCTGAAGCGCGCACAGGAAAAGGGTATGGGCATCCTGGCACTGAAGGCGATGGCAAAGACGGTATGGCCTGCCGACCAGAAGAAGAGCCATCCCGAACCAAAATGCTGGTATCAGCCTGCAGCTTTCCCTGACGAAGCTTCGCTGGGGTTGCGCTGGACGCTGGGGCATCCAGTCACAGCTGCGTTGCCTCCCGGGGAAGAGAGATATTTCCGCTTGGCGATGGACGTGGCCCAGCACTACAAGCCTCTCGAACAGCATGAGGAGCGCGCACTGCTGACGCGGGCAACCGGCGTCGAGCCGATCTTTCATCTCGGAAACGATGTGTAGAATCCGGTCTGCCCTCATTACCAGACAGAATCGCGAATCGCGTCCTGAGCAAACCGGTTCAGCGCGCTCACATGAATTCGTAGTGCCTGCGAAGTCAGCTTTGCGGCAAGTTCGCCCCTGACTCTTCCGCAAACCCCGTTTTCCGGTAGTCAGACGGTCAAGCCGTCACCGTAAGTTTCCGATCAGCCGATTCACGATACCGATGCAAGATCCCTTTGCAACGTGCAGGTCCATGTCTAAGATGGAAGCGCCTAGCAGAGCGCTTTGATACCCCCAAATCCACGTCGATAAGCGCGGAGCCCTCACGAAGTAATCGCCTCGCCGACATGAACATGCACACCGTCCTTTGAAGCGTCTTCGACAGACGCCAGAAGCACCCTGATGCAGTTTCGTCCAGCCCGTTTCGCGTTGTAGAGAGCCATGTCCGCCCGCGCAAGCATCGACACCGCGGTCTCGCACGGCCTGGCAAAGGTGAGCCCGATGCTCAGCGTAATCGGAAGCTCGAATCTCGAAACCGCAAGCCCACTCACCGCATGTCCTATCCGTTCCGCAATTCGCAGCGCGTCTTCGCAGGAAGTCTGCGAAAACACCAACAGGAACTCGTCGCCTCCGTAGCGCCCGAAAAAATCATACGAGCGAAGCCGCGAGGAGATGACCTCAACAACCTGCTTCAGCGCAGCATCTCCTGCAGCATGGCCCGCCGTGTCGTTAATCTGTTTGAAGTGGTCGATGTCGATCAGCGCCACAGCAAGCCCATAACCGTTTCGCTCCGCACGAACCAGCTCAAGTGCAAGCCGCTGATCAATTCCTCGCCTGTTCAGCGCACCCGAGACGTGGTCATACAAGGACTGCGCCTCAACAATCGCTACCAGTTCACTGCTCAGCATCAGCAGAAAGAACAACCCGATAATGCAGATGAACAGAAGGTTAACCACCAGCGACGGTGTCTGAAATCGGCTGGTCTGCATGAAATCGTACGGAGGGCCATGCAGAAAAGTCGCGATCGCCCGGACCGGACCGAATAACGCGTAGGCTGCCATCAGCGCCGCGAAGACATTCAGGATCGACCGCTGTCTGGCTTGGCGGAACAACTCCACCGCAATCAGCCCGCGCGAAACCAACAGCACGAACGACACGATGACGATCCGCGTAGCAACCCGGTCCTCCACCGCGCTGAAGTACGTCAGCAGCAAAAGGGCGACAACGCACATGATAGAAAGGAAGCGAGTCGTCCGTGGACTACGAAAGAAAAGCAGTATCCCGCGATAGAACAGCACAAACGCCGAGAAGATCAGGGAATGCTCAACAACGACAGCGACAGAATTCGGCACGCCGCCTCGTAGAACAATCAGGATGCACCCCAGAAAGCCCGAAAAAAATCCCAGCGCGAACGACCCGGTGCCAGGCAGATGACGATACATCCGCCTCATTCCCAGAAAGACGATCGAGTAAACCATCGTCAGCAGAGTCTGACACGCAAAGAGCGTTCTGTTATCCATCCACGAGAGCCACATAATCGTGTGCAAAGTGCAATAACGCGGTGCAGTAGGTTAAACGGACACGAGTTGAGGTTTGCGGCGCGTCCGAAAATCCCGCGCTCACATCACTAGGAAACACGGTGGTTCAGCTGGTTCTAGCTGCTTATATTGATCGGCAATCAGCAAGAAACCGAGAGGAGGATTAGCGCGCTATATCGAGGTAAAGTCTTTGGACAATGCGAAGATTCGTTTTCGGGCCGGCAAATTCACGTGGGGCAAACAGCGGTGGAATGCCGGGGCTCAGTTGTTGCGACTAGCCAGCGTCTAAGTTGGTGGCGCGTTCCAGGGGAAGTTTCCGAAAACCTCGTTTTTCGGGCAGAAGAGGAGTGTCATCGGAGACGGTTCACATTCTATTCTGGTCGATTTCACACTCCATTCTGAAGGAGTGCCCCGAACGCCAGAAGCAATAATAAAGCGCCGCTCACGATAAGCAATATCCTCGGCCAACTTCTACCGAACAGGGCGAGGATGATGCTGAGCGATGCTGTGCTGAATGCGACTTTCCATGCCAAATCAAGCCATGCGATAGAGTAGCCGCCGTCAGGTGTATGGACCAGAGGAAAAGGGTCTACCCAGCAACT
Organism: Edaphobacter modestus; assembly: GCF_004217555.1. GTDB lineage: Bacteria > Acidobacteriota > Terriglobia > Terriglobales > Acidobacteriaceae > Edaphobacter > Edaphobacter modestus. Next base: position 760,119 of record NZ_SHKW01000001.1, on the reverse strand, counting down.
CATCGTCACCAGCAAGCTAAAAATGCTAAGCACAATGCCGCAACGAAAACAAAGAATTCTGAAACTGGGCAAAGGAGGCGTCAGGCGACGTTCGAATTGCCATGCAGTCAAAGTTATTGCAAGCGGCACTAAACAGAGAAGAAGCGGCAAGGCCAATAGGGAGAATCTGGTCATCTACACTGCTAGTGTAAGTCTTGGCTGAAAAGTCGGGTTTTGACCAAGTTCGCGTTGGCGCGTCTCTGGGCCGGGTGAACTTGGCGATAACCCCGTTTGAACTAAGCCGCTGGCGTGGCGGATGCTGCATTTGTGGCGATGGAAGGAGGGCTTGGAGCGGCGGCATGATCTGAGTCATAGGAGGTACTTCTTATGACTCAGCTCAGAGACCGGATGCTCGAAGAACTCGAGCGCCGCAACTATTCCCCTGGAACCGCAAAAGCCTACTTGTTTGCGGTCAAGCAGTTTGCCGAACACTTTCATCGTACTCCCGACCGGCTTGGTGCGGAGCATATCCGGGACTACCAGCTCTACCTGTTTCGTGAGCGGAAGCTGGCTGCGAAGACGGTGGCGCAGCGAGTGGCCGCGCTGCGGTTCTTCTACGTCAAGACGCTCAAGCGACATCACATGCTGGAGCACCTGCCGTTCCCCCGCTTGCCGGAGAAGCTCCCGACCGTGCTCAGCCGGGAGGAGGTCGGCGGGTTGCTGGCCGCCTCCGCCAACCGGCTGCATCGCACCATGCTGATGACGTTGTACTCGACCGGAGTTCGCCGGACCGAGCTATGCCAGTTGAAGACCTCGGACATCGACAGCAAGCACATGGTGGTTCATGTGCGTCAGGGCAAGGGCAGGCGCGACCGCGATGTACCGCTTAGTCCCGCCCTGCTCGAAGAGCTGCGCGGCTACTGGCGATGGATGAAGCCGAAGACCTTTCTGTTTCCGGGTCTGGTCGATGGCTGGCGAGCCGATGTGCCCATCACCGACAAGGTGGCCTGGTTCGCCTGTCAGAGCGCGGCACGGGCTGCCGGGATCGAGAAGCACATCTCCCCGCACACCCTGCGCCACAGCTATGCGACCCACCTGCTTGAAGCAGGAGCGGACCTGCGCACCATCCAGGTGCTGCTCGGCCATGCCTCGCTCGATCACACCACCGTCTATCTGCACCTCTCCCGGCGGCATATGGATGCGGTCCCCAACCCGCTCGACACACTCGCGATCACAGCTTCGGTTGAGACCAACAGAGACGGGAGGCGCAGGAAGCGATGAGTCGGCCCACCCTCGAGGTGGCCGACATCGTCCGCACAGCGGGCAACAGTTTTGGGAGAAGTACGGATCGCACCTTGCATGGCCGCATCGCAAGGTGCTCGATGCCATCGTCCGTTGCCGCACTGCGGCATTGGGTGGTCATCTTGATCAGGACGTCCGCTGTGGCCATCAGGCCATTTCTTACAACTCATGCCGCGACCGGCACTGTCCCAGGTGCCAGGGCAACGCGCGTGCCAGGTGGCTGGCCGCGCGTTCCTCCGAGCTGTTGCCCGTGCCTTACTTCCACATCGTCTTCACCCTGCCCCACGAGCTCTCCGCTCTCATCCTGCAGAACAAGCGTCTGCTCTATAATCTGCTCTTCCGCACCAGTGCCGCGTCGCTGCTCGAACTTGCCCGCGACCCCGAACACCTCGGCGCGGACATAGGGTTCCTCGGCGTGCTCCATACCTGGGGGCAGAACCTCCAGCATCATCCCCATGTCCACTACATCGTTCCCGCTGGATGCCTTGCCCCCGATGGTTCCAGATGGATAGATTCCTCGCGGCGTTTCTTCCTGCCCGTCAAGGCACTCAGCAAAATCTTCCGCGACAAGTTCTGCGACGAACTCCGTGAGTTGTTCCAACAGGACAGACTTCAGTTCCACAACTCACTGCAGCAGCTTGCCTCCCCTGGCAGCTTCAGCCACTTACTCTGGCAACTCGGCCGAAAGGACTGGGTCGTCTACGCCAAGCCGCCCTTCGGCGGTGCTGAAAATGTTCTCAACTATCTGGCCCGATATACCCATCGCGTCGCCATCTCCAACCATCGCCTCGTGGCTTGCGAGAACCATCGCGTCTCCTTCCGCTGGCGAGACTATGCCCACGGCGGCAAGAACAAGGTCATGACCGTTCCCGCCGATGAGTTCCTGCGCCGCTTTCTGATCCATGTCCTGCCCAAAGGCCTGGTCCGCATCCGCCACTTCAGCCTCTTCGCCAACCGCCGCCGCGCGGCTTCGCTCCAACGCTGCCGCTCGCTGTTCGGCATGCAACCATGCCTCGATCGGCCCCGCCACTGCTGCCAGCCAGCCGCCGTGTCCCCTCTGCTCCGGTCCCATGATGGTGGTGGAACGCATCACGGCTCAAGATCTGCGCTACGCTCTGATACCCATCAGGCAACCGGCGTATGCGCTCGACAGCTCCTGAACCTGCACTGAGAAGTGCTGCCCGATGACCTGCTGCAACTCCATCCCGACCCTTCCGCGCATGCGTGGTCCCGCACGCAACACTCTGCTGCGCCTTCTTCACCAGCTTCGACCCGCAGTCATGCCCGCACCCCTCACGCCCAGCTCTGCGCTCCCAACCTCAAGCCCATCCAAACGCCTAGGCGCCTGCCACAAAACGTCCACACCTCAACCCCACGACCGATCCCGCCTGATTGAAATCCCATAGCAACCCACCGCATCCACCACCCCACCGGCTCACTTCAAACGGTTCTATCGTAACTGCCACACAGAGCCGCGCCCCTCCCACTCCCGTCCCACGTCAGTCACGATAGAACACTAATGTTTTTAGGGACTACGGGATGCCAGTTGTCCGATAAGCCGACTTATCGCTCATGTGAATCGTCCCAAGTGGTGAACCGATTCCACGGCATCCGTGGATGCTGCGGCGTTTATCGGTACTTAAACCCGTTCTTCAGACGACAATATGCCAGATTCAATGAGTAATCACGAAGTGAGCACCCAAAGCAGCGAAAACCGGTCGCTATCCAGACAACAGCGCGGTAGCCGCTTAGGAAGACTCGGTTATTGCTTACTGACTATGGTGGCTGCAAGGTGAGGCCGGGCAGCATCAACCTGAGCACGAAGGCTCCGGCTCAAGGCCAGTTGAGCGAGGGTATTGATCCAGCGAATGGTTGAAACCGTAACCAGGCACCAGATTTTGATCTCAACCGCGGCAGCCTGTGAAGGTATCGCGACCTGCCGCAAAGGGAAGATTTAGGCTGCCCTGCTAACCATTTGAACTGACTTCAGAATTTTCAGTAGGTCGGCGTTGACTTCATCCTGGTGCGCAACCGTAAGACCGTGGGGCCTTCGATCCCTTGATCAGCTTGTCCGATTTCTTCACTGAATCTTCTTGAATTTTGTTAAACAGAACTACTCGCAGTTTGTGGTTTTACTTGGTGGGTACCAGTATCGGAGCGCCTTTGTCCTTCACGAAGAACACGACGAATTTCGCCGGTTTGGTTTGGCTTGCGTTTCGCCCAATGACGTGGACATCATCCGGGCCTTCATAGAAGGCCTGACCAGGTGTCAGAGTCGTTTCCTTTCCGCCTCTCACCTGCATCACGATCGAGCCTTCCAGCACATAAATAAACTCATATGCATTGTGGCGATGGATTGGATCCTTACCGCCCGGCGGATACTCGACGGTGATCATCAGACCCTCTTTACCAGGAAAGCTCAGGTCTTTCGACATGAGCTCCGTTACCTTAGCCTCTTGCGCTAACAGCGTGCCGGACATGAGACATGCCAGCGCCAAAATCAGTTTTGTGAACGTCATAAAATAACCTTTCATTTGAGCGACGTCATTCCATGCGTCGTGTGTATTGGTCGGTACTTCGCCGTTACGCGTAGTGCCGCACGAGTTGCTGTTCGGCGCGCAACCAATCCTCGATGTCGCGGCCAACTCCGGCCCGCCTGACTCATACAAACTGAAGGCAAGTTAAGCAATCTCGTCGTGTGTAGCGACGTTTGGCGGCCGGTGTACTTTCACGTATCCCGCTCACCAGTGGTGCCCGGTGGCGGTATCAGCTAGCTTTTTTCTGCTGAGGCGCACTCGGAATTTGTGCTGCAGGCTGAGTGAGCCAGGTTTCGAAACGGGTCTCGCCGAGTCGTGCGTTATTACCCGGAACCAGCGTTCTCTCGCTGAGTTTCGCCCCAGAGTAAAGTGCATTTGGGTCGGCGATGACTTCGCGGGCATCTTTGAGTGGGGCCAAGCGCCGTCGGACTAGTTCATCGATTCGAAACTGTTCGGGGCCTCCAATTTCGACGATGCCGTTTACCGGCTGACCTACTGCAACTCTCCCTACGGCACTTGCGACATCGTCGGCGGCCATCGGCTGGAAAAGCACAGATGGCAGTCGCACCTTTTTGCCATCGAACGAAATGTCGGCAAGGCCCTTGAGGAACTCGAAGAACTGCGTCGCACGCACGACGGAGTAGGGGATAGAAGATTCTCTGATCAGTTTCTCCTGAGCAATCTTTGCCCGGAAGTAGCCGCTTTCGGACATCTGGTCGGTTCCCACAACCGATAATGCAACGTGATGTCCTACCCCTGCGGCCGCTTCATAGGTGAGGAGGTTACGGGTTGATGTCTCAAAGAACTTCAGCACTGCTGCGTCCTCCCAAGAGGGAGAGTTTGATACGTCAACGACTACAGAGGCACCTTTCAGCACTTCGGCCAGCCCCTTGCCTGTGAGAGAGTTGACACCCGAATTCGGTGATGCCGCTACCGCTTTGTGCCCGTGCTCACGAAGCTTGTTGACAAGCTTTGATCCGATGAGTCCAGTACCGCCGATCACTACGATTTTCATGATTTTGCTCCCTTCATTTGCGAACGGTGTTTTCACATGTGCCGGTCGTACTCGCTTAGACCGAACAGCCTGGCGTTTTGTGACACGATGCTGTGCAATTCGTTGGTTTATTCGATGCGCACCAAGCATTTAGGAGAAAAACTGAGTCGTGCTTCTTTTGAATGTGCGGGATAGCGCATGATTATTCTTGCACCCTTCATCTATGATGGTCCTGCAAAAAGGAGGCGGCACTTATTACCGGTGGTAACAGTGGCATCGGTCTTGCTACAGCCCGACTTTTCATTGCCGAGGGCGCGCCATTACTGATCGCGACCAGAAGATGCTCGATGAAGAAAGATGACGAAGGGCAAGCTTCGACAGCTCTTGACCTAGCTCTTGGCGAATCGGATCGATTCAGTCAAGCGATTGGAGCATGCGATGGACACGTTCGAACAACCGATGACAACGCACCGTTTCGGAACGGGAGGCCGGGGATCGCTAGAGAACTTCAGAGCCCGGCGGCGGGCGTTTCGCGCTCTGCACGAGGCAGGCTGTTTCGTGATTCCGAATCCGTGGGACGTCGGCTCTGCACGGTACTTGCAGCAGCTCGGATTCCCCGCGCTGGCGACGACCAGCGCGGGCTTTGCGTTCTCGCAGGGGCTGCCTGACTCCGAAGGTGCGCTCACTTGTGAGCGCAACCTGGCATACATAGCCGATATCGCGGGCGCGGTCGATGTTCCAGTCAATGCGGACTTCGCGTCTGGCTACGGAGCGTCACCGCAAGATGTGGCCGATAATGTCACGCGCTGCATCGCGACCGGCGTCGCGGGCCTGTCGATCGAGGATGCAACCGGTGATCCATCGTCACCGCTTTACGAGCTGCCGCTCGCCGTCGAGCGTGTGCGCGCTGCGCGCGAGGCGATCGATCAGTCCCGTGCCGACGTCCTGCTGACGGCTAGGGCAGAATGTTTCCTTGTCGGCCATCATGATGCGCTTCGCGAGTCGGTCCGGCGTCTGCAGGCATTCGCTGAGGCGGGGGCGGACGTGCTATTTGCACCCGGACCCCACGATCCCACGGCGATCAAAGCGCTCGTTGACGCGGTTCGGCCGAAGCCGATCAACGTCCTGGTGGTTCAGGAGAGTGGCTTGAGCGTCGCCGACATAGCGGCGCTCGGCGTGCGACGCATCAGTGTCGGCGGCGCGTTGGCTCTTGCTGCATGGACCGGTTTCACGCGCGCAGCGCAGAAGTTGAAGTCGGAGGGAAGTTTCGCAGGCTTCGCGAGCTTGGTCTCGTACGCCGACATCAACGGGTTCTTCGTGGCCGACTACCGCACGCGTCAGTCTGACGGGCGGCGATCGGCGGAGTCACCAAGCTAAGTATTCAAAGAGGCGACAGATGACAAGAGTGGTTGACGTATCGAACTCTCCCTCCTTCGGAGACGCGGCCGTGATGAAGTTCTTCGAGTCCTCAACCCGCAATCTGCTCGCACAGGAAGCGGCCGTTGGGGTAAGACATCACGTTGCTCTTTCAGTCGTGGGAACGGAGCGCCTGTCCGAAAGCGGCTACTTCCAGGCGAAAATTGCTCAGGAGAAACTGATCAAAGAATCTTCAATCCTATACTCCATCGTCCACACGACGCAGTTTTTCGAATTCCTGAAGCAGCTTGCCGACATTTCCTTCGACGGCCAGAAGGTGCGTTTGCTGGATGCGCTGTCCAAAGCGAGTTGCGTGTGACCGAGACCCCACGCTCGACGCTGCTCTCAAGCGCCGCGAATGCAGCGCTCATGTTTCCGGTGTTGAGTTCCGCGCAGATTGCACGGATTGCTTCGCACGGAGTGATTCGTCCAATCACCCGCGGCGAAGTGTTGATCGACAGCGGCCAAACCAACGTGCCGTTCTTTGTACTGAAGGCTGGTGAGATCGAGGTCATTCGCCCATCGGCACTGGACGAGATTTTGGTCGCGATTGTCGGGCCGGCTCAGTTCACCGGTGACATCAGTATGATCCTCGGTCGCCCCGCGCAGATGCGCCTCCGTGTGAGTGACTCTGGCGAAGTCGTCCAACTGACACGTGACCAGATGCACGCCCTCATTCAAACCGACGCCGAAATCAGCGAAGTGCTGATGAGAGCGTTGATCCATCGACGGGTCGCGGTGGTTGCGCATGGGATTGGCGACGTGCTGCTAATCGGCTCCGTCGGATCCGGGGCAACGCTACGAATTAAACAATTCCTAACGCGCAATGGCCACCCCTTCAAGTACCTCGATCTTGACCGGGACGCCGATGTACGGCAATTGCTCGATCGCTTTCACGTGGAGCCGGCGGAGATACCTGTCGTGATCTGCCGCGGCGAGGCGGTGCTGAAGAATCCCAGCAATCAGGAGATCGCCGACAGTCTCGGCTTCAATAAGGGGATCGATCACACCCACCGGCGCGATGTCGTCATCGTCGGCGGCGGACCGGCGGGTCTTGCGGCCGCCGTTTACGCGGCTTCCGAGGGACTCGATGTGCTGGTTATCGAGGCGAGCTCGCCTGGAGGACAAGCGGGCTCGAGCTCGAGAATCGAGAACTACCTTGGATTTCCAACGGGGATTTCAGGGCGAGAGCTGGCCGGACGCGCCTACGCCCAGGCACAGAAGTTTGGCGCCGAGGTCATGATCGCGAAAGGCGCCGCGGAGTTGGTCTGCGAACACAACGCCTACGGCGTGAGACTCGACGACAGCGTGACCATCCCGGCTCGCACAGTGGTCATTGCCACTGGGGCTCGATACCATAGGCCGTCGCTCGCGAATCTCGGTCAGTTCGAAGGTGCGGGTGTCTACTACAACGCGACTTTCATGGAGGCGCAGCTCTGCGACGGCGATGAAGTCATAGTCGTAGGCGGAGCGAACTCGGCCGGCCAGGCCGCGGTGTTTCTGGCGCAGACGGCGAGACACGTTCATCTGCTCGTCCGCTCCAGCAGTCTTTCGGCGAGCATGTCGCGATACCTGATTCGACGCATCGAGGAGACCCCAACAATCCAGATCAAGACAAGAACCGAGATCGTGGCTTTTGAGGGAACCGAACATCTTGAGCGTGTGCGGTGGCGCGACGGCACGGGCGCGGTAACGAGTCAGGATCTTAAGCACGTATTCCTGATGACGGGGGCCGACGCGAACACTGGTTGGCTGAATGGCCGTGTCGCGCTCGATGCGAAAGGTTTCATCAAGACCGGATGGGACCTGACGAAGGAAGATCTCGCCGCTGCCCGATGGCCGCTCGAACGCTCACCGCATCTGCTCGAAACCTCGCTTCCGGGCGTGTTCGCCGTGGGTGACGTTCGGTGCGGCAGCGTCAAACGCGTCGCATCGGCAGTCGGTGAAGGGTCGATCGCGGTTTCGTTTGTCCACCGCGCGCTGGCCGAGTAGTTCGCAGACCAGACTCGACCGTGGAAGCAGGTATCCACGTCACGATCAAAGATATTGCCAAGTTTGCGGGTGTTTCCACGGCAACGGTATCGCGCGTTATGAACGGTTCCGGCAGCGTGTCGCCTCAGACAAGAGTTGCGGTGATGAAAACAATCTCTGCTTTGAATGATCGGCCCAATTCATACGCGATTTTATTAGGTCAAGCAAGCGGCGGCATTCCGCGGAAGCGCAGCGAGCGCTTCCGTCATAGCGCAGAGTGAAGTTGAAGATTTCTCACCTCGCATGCGCACGTTGCTCCGGATCACGAACACCGGGAGATGATCAAGTTGCCGTAAAACCGGCTTCTCGGACAAGTCTTTTCGCCGTCCGGACCCCTGTGAAGACGCCCTACGCCGCGCCAAATAGCGTTGAAGAACGCCCCCACTTATCTCTGAATGTCACTCCATGTTGCCAGGCAAAGGGATCGCGCGCCAATGGATGGACGACATCGTCTTCAAACGGTTCGTGACCAACAGCGTGACGGTGTCGCCCTACCGCAATCGCAGTGTGGGTCCGGGGACAGAGCCGTTCACCGCAGTTGCAAGCCGATGCCGTCCCGTGAAATTTACGGCAAATAATCAATGATCAAATCGAAGTGGGTTCCGGTGAGGGTATCCGGATTCCGATGTTGGGTTTCTCCGAAGATGGGACTGAAGGTATCTATGTACCCAAAAGCACACCACTAATGCAACCGTACCCAAGCCCACGGATATCGGATACCAGAAGTTGGGGGTCTTGATCAAGAATGCCAATATGCCGATCGCCAGTGCGGGAGGCATATGCACCTTGAACGCTCGCAGAATCCCAACCGAGCAGATCATGGTCAGCGCAACACCGCTGAAGGTGGCATGAAGAGTGAGGCGCGCGAAGAGTCCGATGGATCCGGTCAGAAAACAGACAAGAGGAAACAAAGCAGGACGCGCCATCCAGCCGGGGACCTCGGGATGTCCAAAGACCTCATATGCCATCACAACGAGCGGCGGAAAAAGCAGAAAGCGAAGGCCGGTGTGTTCGGCAAATAATCCGAGCACCAATACGAATGCGAGAAGAGCAATTACCCAGAAGCGATCATGGGACTCGGTTTCAAGGGCATCGACCAGCCTGGAGTGCTGCGCCTCGTTGGTCGATGGATAATCCATGCGAGGGCCGTACCGTCGCCACAACAACAGGAGCGCAACCAGACCCACAAGCCCGCCGAAAATCGCAGCCGGATAAACCCAGCTCCTTTCATCCAGCACGATCGGCAGCACACCCGCAGAAATTGCTGGCGCAATGGCCGATCGGAGTAGCTTGATGACGAGCAGGCTCCCCAGTGCAACCGCGGCAAGGGCAATCGCACCATAGCTGACATGTCGCGAAACGAAGAGACCAAGAGTTGCGGTCAGCGTCGGCGTCAGAATCATCCGCCACGGCTGGCTCGCCCATTTCCCGCGAGGGCGCGTGATTACATCATGCGATAAGGCTGCGAGTTCAGGAAAAAGCAGGAGATAGATGCCTGAGATATGGGCTGCATACGCGACGCTCCCCATATAGATGACGACCAGAGCCTCAGCCACAAATTTTGCAGTATTCCTCTTCATTACTGTTTGCATATGGGTCTACCGTGAGACAAAAATTCACCAGCACTTCCATGCGAGTTCCTGGAAGAGGCCATTCGGGGTCTTTGCGAATCAGCGCGATTGTTAGCGGGCGTTCTTGTAGATGATGTCCAGCAGTTCGTCGTACATTGCGTGCCGCTCTTCGTCAGACCCGGTGCGGATCGCGTGGGTCGCGCAATGAGCGAGATGGTTCCGCATGAGAGCTCGAGCGACGGCCCGCAGCGCCTCCTGTGCCGACGAAATCTGAGTGAGAATGTCCGCGCAGTAGCGATCATCCTCAATCATGCGCTGGATTCCGCGAATCTGGCCTTCAATCCGGCCTAGCCGCCGTAGGTTCGACGCCTTAATCTCGGCGTCCACGCCGATAGCTTTGCGTCCTGAGGAATCAACCTTGCACGAGACACTGCCGCTTGTGGCTGAGATACTTTTCTGAGACGTTCTTTTCGTAGCCATATTCATTCCTTATGTAAGCTTCAGACGATGTAGCCGCAAGCTGTTCATCACAACACTGAAGGAGCTGAGCGCCATCGCGGCGCTTGCCAGCACCGGACTCAGCAGCAAGCCAAAGACCGGATACAGTGCGCCAGCCGCAAGCGGGATCCCTATTACGTTATAGACGAACGCCCAGAACAAATTCTGCCGCATCACCCGCATGGTACCGCGTGACAGTGCGATGGACATGGGAACCCCGATAAGATCGTTCCGCATCAGCGTCACGTCGCCGGCTTCCATCGCAATGTCTGCTCCATTGGCCATCGTCAGACCAACATCGGCCTGCGCCAGCGCGGGAGCATCGTTGACTCCATCGCCCACCATGGCAACGACATGGCCCTCTGCCTGCAGACGCTTGACGGAATCGACCTTGCCCGCGGGAAGCACTCCGGCAACCACCTCGTCGACCCCGACCATGCGAGCGATAGCACCCGCGGTGCGGTCATTGTCACCGGTCAGCATGACCACGCGAAGCCCTTCTGCATGCATCTGCCGAATGGCCTGAACGGAAGTTGGTTTGACCGTATCAGCCACTGCAATCATGCCCTCCAACGCGCCGTTGACGGCAATCCAGAGCGGTGTCTTGCCTGCTTCGGACAAACGTAGTGCCGCCGCCTGCAAAGCCTCCGAGGCAATACTGTATTTCCGCATCAGTGCGGCGTTGCCAATCAGGGTTACGTCGCCGTTGATCATACCTACGACGCCAAGGCCGGTCAGTGACTCGAACGCCTCCGGTTGCGTGAGGCTCAGTCCGCGCTCATGGGCGTAGCGAACCACAGCTTCCGCGAGAGGATGCTCGCTCGCTCGCTCGAGGGCCGCCGCGATCCGGATCATCTGGTCTTCAGCGGCGCTGTTGCTTTCTGACCCGGCAAGTAGAACGTCAGTGACCTGGGGACGGCCAGCGGTGATCGTTCCGGTCTTGTCGAGCACGATGGTGTCAATCTTCTCTAGTCGCTGTAAGGCTTCGCCGCCCTTGATGAGAATGCCGAAGGTGGCTCCCCGTCCCGTCGCGACCATGACTGCCGTGGGAACGGCCAAGCCCATGGCGCAGGGACAGGCGATCACGAGTACTGTGACCGCGGCTGCGAAGGCCTGCATGACGCCGACATCCGGAGCGAAGTGCCTCCACACGAAGAATGTAACGATGGCAATTCCCAGCACCGTGGGCACAAAGATTGCGCTGATACGATCCGCGATGCGTTGAATTGGAGCGCGAGACCCCTGTGCGTCACGCAACAGCCGCACAATCTGCGCCAGCGTGCTTCCGGCTCCGAGCGACGTCGCTCGATACTGCAACGATCCGTGCTGGTTGAGCGTGCCTCCCATTACCCGGTCGCGCGTCGCCTTCTCGATCGGCAACGACTCACCTGTGAGCATCGACTCATCCACGCTGCTCTTGCCCGAGACAACCTCTCCATCCGTCGGAATGCGTTCGCCAGGGCGCACCAGAATGACATCACCCTCGCCGATCGATTCCAGCGATACCTTGCTCTCGACGCCGTCCCGCAAAACCGTCGCGGTTTTCGGTTGCAGTTGTACCAGCTTGCGCAGAGCGGCTGCTGTCTGTCCCTTCGCCCGGCTCTCCAGTGTGTTGCCGATCAGCACCAGACCGATGATCAACATCCCCGCTTCGAAATAAACGTCGGGAGCGATGCCATGCGCCACAAAGAATCCAGGCGCAATCGTGCTTGCCGCCGAGTAGGGAAATGCGGCGCCCGTGCCCAGAGCGACAAGGGTGTTCATGTCCGCCGTCTTGTGCAGAAGAGCAGACCACGCCTTGACGTAAAAGCGACGTCCTGCCCAACCGATGATGAACGCCGCGAGAGCGAACAGGAACCAGCGAATCGCGTTATCGCTTACCTCATACATCCACGGCAGCACTTTGCGCAGCACAGGATCGAGCACGCGCATGTTCCAGCTCATCAGCGGATCCCTCATCCGCTCCATGCCTTCAGCGCTGTCCATCCTCATCAACGGCATGGAGAGCACCATGGCCACGCTGCCGGCGACCAGGCTCACCGCCGCCTTTAGTCGCAACTGCTTGTACTCGTGCAGCTGCTCCTCATCGTGCTTTTCCTGCGCCTCCAGCACCGATTCATCGAGCGCCGGCATCTCCGCACCATAGCCGGTGTGGCGGATACTCTCGACCAACGCGGACGTGGACGTCGCCTTCGGATCGAACGTTATCGTCGCATTATTCAGCATTAGATTGACCGTAGCGTCCTGCACGCCGGTATGCTCCGCAAGCGTTCGCTGAATGAAGGATTGGCAGGCGGCGCAGGTCATTCCGGTGACCGGGATGGTGACGCGTTCCGTGGGGACCGAAGGCAGGGCAGCGGTACCTACCGCTCCCACCGCTGCCTCCGCTGTTTTCAAAAAGCTGGCCATGCTAAATCTCCGTGATGACTGCTTATTGCTCAATGCGCGCAGGGAAGCCGATGCCGTCGACCGCGGCGACAATCTCCTGAGCAGTTGCCTCTTCGGGATTGAACGTCAGCTTCGCCGAGCCCACCTCCACGGCCCCAACCTGAACTCCGGGGACGGCCTGCAGCGCAGTGGTTACTCGGCGCACACAGGCTCCGCAATGCATTCCTTCAATCGATAACTTGAGCGTGTCTTGCATGATGGTTCTCCTCTCCTCTTCCTATCTGATGCCCATACCCCCTATATGTATTCAAAGGAAGAGGCGATTGTTTTTGAGGCGCTTTAACGCCAGACGCGAACTCCGAAGACGAACGTCGGACTGTCCACGGCCTCTCCTGCCTGACGCGCGAAGCTCGCCGCGGCGCCGTACTTTCCGGTGTAAGCGAACCCAACGTAGGGAGCGAACTTCCGGCTGATCACATAGCGGAGGCGTACCCCTGCATCCAGATCGGAAAGACCCGATCCCGTACGGCGCTTGGGATCGCTCTTGCTGTAGAAGTTCAACTCCGCCTGAGGCTGCACCACCAGTCGTTGCGTGACCCTAAGATCGTAAGAGCCTTCCAATCGTCCAGCCACGTTACAGCTGTCGCGGAAGTAGAACGTGGGCGAAAACTCGAAGAAGTTGGGTGCCAGTCCCTGGATTCCTACTGCCCCCCAGGTGCGGTTCGGCCCCGAATCCAGATCCTCTCGGACGCCCACCTGCGCATCAAAGTAGCGCATGCGCGGAAGCGGCCGATCATACAGCACCTCGTGATCGCCATCGCTCGCCGTGCTGTCGTTGACGAACCCTTCGGACTTCACCCACAAGCGGTTCATATCCGTACCGACCCAGCCCTCACCGTCCCAGCGCAACGCACTTCCGGAGCCACTGGTGCGGACTTCAAGTTGATTGAACAGCACATGCATGTAGATCCGGTTGTCCCTCACCGGCGGCTTCCAGGCCAGAGCCCCGGGCGACTTCAGACCAGCAGGCTCGGGCGCCTCAGGCAACTGCGGACCCGCAACCTGCGCGACGAGAGGTTCATTTGCCGTTGCGGCTGCGGTTTGTGCACGCGCACTTGCTATGCCCAGCGAGGCCATCAGGGCCGAAGACAGTCCACGCACACCCAGGAAGAACAAACCGGGAACGGAGGTTGGTGTAGGTGCTCATGACACCACCACCGTTCTGAACATCCCGGACTCCATGTGATACATCAAGTGGCAGTGGAAGGCCCACCGCCCGGGCGTATCCGCGCTCACCAGGTAACTCACCCGTTCCGACGGCTTGACGATGACGGTGTGCTTATAGGGATTGAACTCGCCATGCCCATTTTCCAACTCACTCCATAACCCATGCAGGTGAATCGGATGGTCCATCATCGTGTCGTTGATCAGGACGATGCGCACGCGCTCGCCCAGCTTCAACTCGATCGGCTTCGCCTCCGAAAATTTCTTGCCGTTGAAGCCCCAGATGTACCGTTCCATGTTGCCGGTCAGATGCAACTCGACCTCGCGACTCGGCGGGCGACCATCCACCCCGCGATAGCGTGTGCGTAAATCGGCGTAGGTCAGTACCCGTCGTCCATTGCCATTCAGGCCATCCCCAGGATCGTTGTATCGCGCCATCACATGCTTTGAAACCTCGACCTCCTCCGGACCAATGTGTAGATTCACCGGTTTGGACGGTTCAAACCTGGTCTCCTTGTACGAACCGTTGGGCAGCGGGATCGGTATGCGGTCCGGGCTGCGGGAAGGGAGTGGCGCCCGTCGGATCGCCCATCAGCATGTTCGGCGTATCCATGCCCTTCATCCCGGACATATCCATGCCTTTCATCCCGGACTTATTCGTGTCCTTCGTGACTGACATGTTCATGCCCTTCATGTCGGACTTATCCATACCTGCCATATCCATGCCCTTCATGCCAGATATGCTTTTCATACCCGACATCTTCATCCCGGCCATGGTCATGCCCATGGCCTGCATCGTGCGTACAGGCCGAGGATCCATCGGCGGAACCTCCGCCGTCATGTCCAGGCGCGGAGCTAGGGTCGCGCGCGCATAGCCAGTACGATCCTGTGCCTGCGCAAAGATCGTGTACGCCGTGTTGTCCTGCGGCTCAACGATCACGTCGTACGTCTCCGCGAGACCGATGCGAAACTCATCCACCGTCACTGGCTCCACATCGTTGCCGTCCGACTGCACCACCGTCATCGGAAGATTGGGAATGCGTACATCGAAGAAGGTCATCGCCGAGGCATTGATGAAGCGCAGCCGCACCCGTTCGCCGGACTTAAACAGCGCCGTCCAATTCGCCTTCGGCGTATTGCCATTCAGCAGATAGGTATAGGTGGAACCTGACACGTCGAGGATGTCGGTCGGCGTCATATTCATCCGCCCCCACATCAATCGCTCGGATAAGGTCGGCCGCAGACCGTTCTTCTTCACATCGGAGAAGAAGGTGCCGGCCGTACGCTGCCGGTAGTTGTAGTAGTCGCTGTTCTGCTTCAGATTGCTCAGGACCGTCTCCGGATCAGTATCCGTCCAGTCGGTCAGCATCACCACATACTCCCGATCGAATTCGATCGGATCCTTTTCCTTGCGCTCGACAATCAGCGCACCGGTCATCCCCTGCTGTTCCTGGCCGCCGCTGTGGCTGTGGTACCAGTAGGTCCCGCTCTGCACTACCGGAATACGGTAGACGAACCGCTCGCCAGGAGCGATCCCGGCAAAGCTCAGCCCCGGGACACCGTCCATCTCTGCCGGTATCCGCATGCCGTGCCAATGGATCGAGGTCGGCGTCTTCAAGCGGTTGGTGACCGCAACGGTGACCACCTCGCCTTCGCGCCAGCGCAGCGTCGGCCCAGGTACGGACCCATTGACCGCAACCGCCGTCGAGTTCTTGCCCGTGAAGTTCACCGGCAAGCGGTCGACGGACAACTCAAAGTGGTTCCCTGTGAGCATCGCGGGCGACCGATGCTCAGGCTTCTGCCCAGCCTCGCCAAACGCAGGAAATCCCCCCCATTCCAGACCGGCGATCACTCCCCCAGCAGCTAACCCCTGGACGAACTGGCGACGGCTGGGAAGCCGCCTGCCTGTACTCGTTGTCTCTCTCACCATAATCTCCTCGTGCCTCAACTACATACCTGCGGAAAACAGGCACGATTCCATGCCCTCTCAGTTCGCAGCTGAAGGTACATATGCCCGTACCCCCCATAAGTATGCAACGTTTCAATTTGTACGAAGCAGAGACCCTCATGGGCCAGTTCTCCTATATCGCACCGGAGCTGGAGGACGATGCGTTCTTGATGATCTCCGATCGTTTGTACAAAACTACGGAGATCTCATCCTAAGTTCTAGCGTGTGTGATTACGCGCCAGGTTGAGGTACGCTCTCGCCGAGTCCGCCATCGTGACAATGGCCGCGCCTAACATGATGCAGTCTTTGATGATGAGCCTGCCGACACCAGAGAGATATGGAAAACCGTGATGTGCATCGTCCAGCGCAGGTACCCATGCCTCGGGTGTTGTGAACAGGAACGACAGGGTCACGCAAGACATGCCAATAAGCAAAAAGCTACCAACTGCGGCGACCTGAGGAAATAACGGGTGAAAAGCAATGAGTAGCCCCAGGATGATGACGATGGCGCCTAGTCCATAGGAGACTGGATAGGTGCCATTCGATTCATGCCACTGCTGATGACCTCGGATGGCTTCACCCTCTTTGTTCATATACTTCCGATACTCGGGCGCACGATGGTGATAGAGGAAACTCACAAGTGGGCTGTTGGCAACTAAGGGTACGATGCTATCGGCTTCATAGCTCGCAAATTTGAGACCACCGATCCACAGTAAAACGATCACAAGCCCAAAGCGCAGCATACCCATACCAATACAGTTAAGGTTAGCGGCCCAGAGATAAACACGCTTTACTCCAGTAACTTTAGGCAACAACTTGCCCACTAGATTCGCAGCCGATATGGATTGCGTAGACATGACTATTTCTCCTTAGCTGTGAAATTGTCTTAGAGGTTGACCTGCACGACAGGGAAGTCGATCTCAGTATCGACAAGACGATTGGAATAGTTGGTCAAAGTGTGCAGAGCGACATTGGCAACAACTTCCAACATCAAGCCGTCATCAATTCCAGCCTCGCGTGCGGTAGCGACGCCCTGGTCCGAGACGAGACCGCGCTGTTGAACCACCTTTTTCGCGAAAGATGCCAAAGCACGCTCGAAGGGATCATCGCTGTTTCCGGCGCGTGCTTTGAGAGTGTCCGTTGGGTTGAGACCAACAGCCTTTGAGGAGGCCGTGTGGATGGAAAGGCAGTACTGGCACTCGTTCGCCTGTGCGATCGCAAGGGCTAGAACTTCGCGTTGGCGAGGTGTTAGGCGGCCGCGCGAAAGCGCTTTCGACAGCGATAGGTATCCATCAAGGGCGACGGGAGCGTTCGCTAATGTAGCAAGAGCATTCGGGACCTTACCGAGATTCGCTTTCACCTGGGCAAGCGTGGAAGCAACTTTGGCGTCGGCGTTTGATGCGGCAACGGGAGCAATGCGGGGCATAATCTTCTCCAATCGGTGGCAGCGCTTCTGCACTGCACAGATAGATCATGGCAAAAAAGTGGATACGCATTGTCACGAGGAGTCGCGTTAGGATATCTTTGAGTCTCAAATGGATCGACTCGCACCCTTTTTCGAAAGGTTCTCTCTTTCCGCTCGTGTTTTTTACTCGGGACGGCTATGCGGTAGTTCCGGCGACCACGAAACCGACCAAGCCGGCCATCTCCATGTACTTAAAACAGGGAGCCTGAAGATCATTCAGCCGAACACTCGTGTGATGGTCATCGATACGCCGAGCATCCTGTTTTATCCGCGACCTCGTCGCCATCGCTTTCAAACCTCAGAGGAAGAGGGCGCCGAGATTGTATGCGCCACAATTGAATTCGGCGCCGGAATGCTGAACCCTCTTATCAGTTCGTTCCCGGAACTATTAGTGCTTCCGCTTGATACTCTTCCCGAACTTGCGCCAACCCTTCAGCTTTTTTTCTCGGAAGCATTTTCAGAACTTCCGGGCCGCCAGGCTGCTGTGGATCGACTGGCCGAGTATTTCCTGGTGCTTCTCTTGCGATCAGCCATGAATACGCACGTTATCAACGGCGGTATTCTGATGGGACTCAGTGACTCTCGCTTGACCAAGGCAATCGAGGTCATGCATAAACGGCCTGAAACGGCCTGGTCTTTGGAGCAGTTAGCTCAATTCGCTGGCATGTCGCGCGCCCGCTTCGCCGCCCACTTTCGGCAGGTCGTCGGCGCTACACCCTTTGATTATTTGACAAATTGGCGTCTAGGAATTGCCCAAACAATGTTGCGCAAAGGTGAATCGCTGAAACTCATCGCACCCGCTGTGGGATACACGAACGCTACAGCTCTGACTCGAGTCTTCACTCAACGTCTTGGAATGACGCCTTCGGAGTGGCTTGCGCTTCGTCAGAATCGCGCAATTTAACCAACGCTCAGTAGCTGTACACACCGGAGTTTACATCGCAGGAAGCCTAGTGGCCGTATAACCGGCTATCCGGAAAATTGATCCGAACCTCCCGTAAAGTCGCCTTTGCGGCAAGTTCGACTCCCGAAAGGGAAATTGCCGAAATGTATGGTCCGCCGTCTGAATGCAAGGGAAAAGTTTATGGATGAAGGAATGTCTGCGTCAATGTATCCGGCCTTTTGGTGGAGATCAGTCTCCTGGCCATGATGAGATACGCCGCGTACCTGTCCTACAAAACCCCTCGGCTGTGGAAGAGCCTATTGAGCAATCAGGTTTCAGGTACGCCGTTTGACTGTTCTTTCATCTTTACTTATCCGGTGCAGACCTCGGTGGGAGAACTTGATCTTGATAGCTACGCTTAGCTAGGCCGCGACTGGCTCTTGAACTGCCCGATAGTCCTGGCCGCTTGACAGCACGGCCCAAGCGATCCTTGCCAGTTTGTTTGCCGTGGCGACGATGAGCACGTTGCGTGGCGCTCTGGCTTCAAGAGCGGTCATCCACGCGCCCATGGCGACGCGGTCTCGCTTCGATCGCAATACGACTGCGCGGGCTCCATGGATGAAGATCTTGCGCAGGTAGTTGTTACCGCGCTTGCTGATACCGAAGAGGCGGGCCTTACCACCGGTCGAGTGCTGTCGTGGCACAAGCCCAAGCCAGGAAGAAAACTCACGCCCCTTATGGAAGGCTGCGCCGTTACCGATCGCGGCTACGATCGCGGTTGCGACCAGCGGGCCAACGCCGGGGATCTGCCTGAGCCGCGTGCATGCCGCATCACTTGAGGCAATCAGCTCCACTTCCTGGTTCAGATCGACCACCCGCTGTTCAAGATCCTTCCACTCGTTCCAAAGTTGAGCCAGCAGGTTCCGCATACGCGGAGTGAGATCTTCCTCGGCGTTCTCGAGGATCTCGGGCATGCGCTCGCGCAGCCTGGCCGGGCTCTTTGCAAATACCAGACCCCGCTCCAGCAGGAAGGCCCGCAGCTGGTTGATGACTGAGGTTCTTCGCGCGATCAAACGATCGCGCACACGATGCAATGCCTGCAGATCCAGCTGGTCGTCCGTCTTGATCGGAACAAATCGCATGTTCTCCCGATCCACAGCCTCAGCAATGGCTTCCGCATCCAGGAAGTCGTTCTTGTTCGACTTCACGAATGGCTTCACGAACTGGGCCGGGATCAGCTTCACATCGTGGCCTTGTTCTCGTAAAGTACGGCCCAGGAAGTGCGCCCCGGAACAGGCCTCCATCCCAATCAAAGAGGTCTGCAGGTTCGCGGTGAAGGCAATCAACTGCTTCTGGGTAAACTTCTTCTTCAGCAGCACCTTGCAGTTATCGCCAAGAGCCACCAGGTGAAAGGTCGTCTTGCCAAGGTCAATGCCTACGGAACGAATCTCCATGTCGATGATCCTCCTTCAATCTGCCTATAAGATCCTCATCGCCAGATTGAGGTTTAAGCGGCGGACCATCTCAGTAACCCCGTTTTCGTGAACTGCAACGGCAAGAGACCAACCTTCGCGCCGATACTCTCCGCACCGAACGCACTGATCTACAGGTATGGGCTTATGGAGCCTGTTACACAGCAGTTTGGATTGCGTACGAACAGTGCACAGGGCAGACACGCGGCGTATCTCATCATGTGCCAGGAGATCTTATTCTCCATAAACAGGCCGGATACATTAACGCAGACTCTCTTCATCCAACCACTTTTCTCTTGCAGTCGGACGGCGGACCATACATTTGAGCAACTTCGTCCTGCGCAGAAGAGCCGACCGGCGCGAAGCTCATGCACACTGCGGGTTTCACCGATCATGGATTTCCGGGCTACGCGTCCACAGAACCCGTAGCCGAACTGGAGAAGGCCAAAATAGGGCTGGCTTTGCTGCCCTTGGCCACCTGATTTTGATTAGCCAATTGATGTACACCCTTCTTGGGCTACGTTCTGCGCTCTCTGCTTGGGGCAGAGCGTGTTCGGCTGACTGAAATAACATCGGGCCGGGCCCGATAAGCGCAAACCACTCATCAATTTCTTGCAATCAAGGTTTAGATTTTTTCCGAAGCTCGTGTATCCAGGATGGACGGCTAGACCACGTAGAATGGTGCAATGCCTAAAGCTCCTGCAGCAATCACATCTCCCAAGATCAAGAAGCTCGCCGCCAAAGCAGCCAAATCTCCCAGCATGCTTACTACCGAAGAGACGCGTGAACTCGGTGCGTCAGTCTTGGCTCACCTATCACCTCCGAAAGAAGTCCCTTCTATTCCGGCGAAGAGAATCTCTACAAAGAAGTAAACGACGAAACGCTCCTAATCACCGAACATTGAAATGAGGGTTACATGGCAACGAAGAAGGCTCCAGTAAAGAAGACTGCTACACCAGTGGCTACGAAGACCGTTGCGGTTCCTGCGAAAAAGACAACGGCGGCAAAAAAGATGACAAAGGCAGAGCTTGTCCGGTTTGTCGCAGAAAAATTGGAGTGGACGACGAAGCAGTCTACGGCCATCTTTGATCTTCTGGCCGCGACGGCGCTTCAGGAAACCAAGAAGAATGGCGAGTTCACCATTCCCGGACTTGGAAAACTGGTCAAGGCTCAGCGTGCGGCTCGAATCGGCCGCAATCCTCAGACGGGGGAGTCGATCAAGATCAAGGCGAAAACGGCGGTGAAGTTTCGCGTCGCCAAGGCAGCTAAGGACGCCATCGCTCCTGTGAAGTAATTTTGTTACCAGCTGGACACGGTCCTCCGGGTAAGCGGGGGACCGTACACTATGCCGGGCATTTGATGATCCCTTACTATCTGTAGCTTTGATCGGTACGTGTTCATCACCGCCTAGACACTCTGGTGGTCAGCCGCTCTAGATGCTCACCCCTCCTGATACGTGCGGTCTGTTTCAGCAAGTGCCTTTGGGAATTGTTTTGATCACCTTCGGGTGGATTAATCAATTGGGCCGGCCCTGTGGTGGAGGATCGTAAGCGGTGGATGAACACGTCTAGACAGATTGGGTCCGCAATCGTAGTTAGGGAGAGGCTTATCTCAATTTCTCGAGCCGTCAGGCGGCGGAGTTTACATTGTAAGGACCTAGCCGGAATTGTCCGTGTTCTAGTCTGTGCTTCTGATCTTCTTGCTCCCTTTTTTTGGGGTAACGGTCTATTAGTGTCCGACAACAACGAAATATCACGAATACGCTCGCGCAAGGCTAATAATCGAATCAGAAAAACATTGAAGCGATAAAACAAAATCCTGACGGAGCCTGCCTTCACCCACCGCCGAAGGGCAGGTCTCGATAGGTAGCCGCTATCAAACCCGTACACTAAGACGATAATGAGAGTGAAAACAACCCTTGTAGCCATCGTTCTATTGACCTCGAGCACTCTGCTTGCACAGTCTCTTGACCAGCCGCCGGCCACAGAGGCGCCGGGCATGCTCGGGGCAAAGCGCACGCCCTACTTTGTTGACCCATCCGCATTCGATCTATCCCTGATTCTGCCATTGCCGCCCGCGCAGGATTCCGCCACAGCCAAGGAAGAACTTGCCTACGTCCATCGCGTGGAGCAGACCCGGACTCCTGAACAGATCGCAGCGGCCCAGGCCGACGATCGCGAGGAAGATTTATTCATCTTCGCAAAAGTGATCGGGCCAAAGTTCACAAAGGACGACTTGCCCTTGACTGCAGCATTGTCGGCTCACGTGCATAACGACGAAGCCGTGATGAGTGAACCGCTGAAAGGAATTTATAAGCGGTTGCGTCCATATAACTACGACGGCAGCCTGCATCCGGTTTGCAAAACGGACAAGGAGTTCTCGTATCCGAGCGGGCATTCCGTGAGCGGCTATCTGCTGGCGTTCACAATGGCGCAGATTGTTCCAGAGAAGCGTGAGAGAATTCTGGAGCGGGCTAATGACTATGCGCACAACCGTGTTGTTTGTGGAGTGCACTATCCAAGCGATACAGAGGCGAGCCGCAGGATGGCTTACGCAATCTTTGGCTCCATGATGGCCAATTCACGTTTTAACAAAGACCTCGCCGCGGCTCGGGCCGAGACCAGAGCGCATCTGGGACTGCCGTCCGTGCCCTAGTGACCCTTCGTGAGAGCCATGTTTTCGGAATCGGACAAAGCGATCGCCAGGCATTCGGGAAACTTCACGACGAAAGTAGACCCCCTATTGAGAACACTGCTTACGCTGATTTCAGCGGAGTGCGCGGCCGCGACGGATTTCGCAATGGCGAGGCCGAGACCGAATCCGCCAGGGTTTCGGTTGCGTACCGGGTCTGCCCGATAAAAGCGGTCGAAGATCTTCGGTAGCAACTCGGGAGATATGCCGATACCTGTGTCTTGCACTTTCAGGTGGGCTAATCCATCCCCGCATCGTTGAAGAGAGACGTGAATCGATCCCCCTGCCGGCGTATATTTGACTGCATTGTCGATCAGAATAGAAAGCAACCGCGGCAGTAACTTATCATCGCCGAAAATTACGATGGGCTCGACAGTTGTGTCCACGTCGATCCGCTGACCGTTAGCCGCAGCTAGGCTCGAGGCACGTTGAGACACTTCGCTCACCAGAGCGCTCAAGTTCACGGGACGATGGTCAGTCTTCGCAGGAAGTGCATCGCCACGCGCCAGCAGTAAGAGATCTTCGAGTAAATGCGAAGTGGAATCACACTCGGAGACCATCGTTGCGATGGCTTCGCGATACTCCTCTTCCGTCCTTTGATGCCGGAGCGTGAGTTGGCCTGTAGCGAGAATCACTGCAATCGAGGTCCGAAGGTCATGTGAGGCATCGCTCGTGAACTGGCGCTGCCGCTCGACTGCGTCTTCAAGCCGTGACAGCAAATCATTCCAGGCTTCGGCGAGGCGCTGAACTTCGTCGCCGCTATTTTCGACCGGAATACGATTCGACAGATTGCTAATCCCGATTTCGACGGCCGTTTTGGTCATGCGATCGACCGGCTTGAGAGCTCGTGCGCTGAGCAGGTACCCTCCTAAGCCCGAGAGGATCAGAACCAGCGGCAGACACCAAAGAAGGGCACTGCGGAAATGGTGGAGGATGTCGAGGTGTTCGACCATCGATCCGGCCATGCAGACACGCACCGTTTGGCCGGCGATGACGTGATCGTGGCGCATCGTTCGCACCGGATGTTGGTTGACCAGAGCCTCACCAAAGCATGGCGCCGTGCAGTCTCTCTTAGAGGGCCAACTGATTTTCGGCGCAGGCGTGCTCGATTGCGGATAGAGCCTCTCGCCTTCCGCGCTGTAGACCTGAATAAGTTCGCCTTCAGGAGCGGCCGTTGCATAATCTCCAAGCTGCAGTAGCCATCGCCCTGGATCTTGATTTGCATTGAGTTCACGAAGATAGGTAAAGATGCGCCCCTCGCGCCGCAGCAGGGTATCGCTTTTTGAAGCTGCCATGGCCTGACGCAATGCAACGTAGCTGACCACCCCAAATAGGCACAGGGCCACCAGCACGACAAGAGCATACCATTGGGTCAGCTGAACGCGTATCGAACGACGCGACACGCTCATGCTTCGGCGCGCATCATGTACCCGCTGCCACGAATGGTGAGAATGAGCCGAGGATGCTCGGGCACGTTTAGCTTGTTGCGCAGGCTTGAAATGCATACGTCAAGACTATTGTCTCCAACATCTGAGTTGAAACCCCAAGCCGCCTCAATAAGTTGGCTACGGAGAACAACCTGGCCAGCGCGACGCATCAGAAGTTCCAAAAGGATGTATTCCTTATGTGTCAGAAGAATTACACGCCCGTCGTAGTCCAATTGGTGTGTAGCGCGATTGAGGGTGAAGCCGCCGACTTCAAGATTTATGACTTGCGGGACTTGGCCGCGGCGGGAGATAGCTCGTATACGGGCAAGAAACACATTTAAGTGAAAGGGCTTGGTCAGATAGTCGTCTGCCCCAAGGTTAAGGCCGTTCACTGTGTCCTGCCATGTATCACGCGCCGTGAGCATCAGAACCGGCATGGCGCGGCGCTCGGAGCGCAGCGTTTTAAGGAGGGCGAAGCCATCCATCGTGGGCAGCATAACGTCGAGGACGAGGGCATCGAAGCTATCGACGCGCGCCAGATCGAGGCCTTCGGCACCGTCGTGCGCGACCACGACGGCATGACCATCTTCGATGAGACTGCGTTCGACCAGCCGTGCGACGCGCTGATCGTCCTCCACTACCAGTACGCGCATGGGGCCTCGTACGAATAGACTATTTCGTATCTGTTAATTCACGGTTACACCGGCTTCGGCATAAGGTAGTCATCAGGTTGCTCGCTTGTAATCGGTCTTGGGAGCAGGGCGCCGCAAGGATGCTGTTGATCCTAACCAAATCCGTTTTGCGAGCCTGATGAATACAATGAAGCCTAAGTCATCGTTACAACTACTGACCCTAGCCGCACTTTTAATCCCCTCCTTCGCGATGGCCCAGATCGATCGCACGGAGATCGACGGAACCGTGAAGGACGCTACGGGCGCCGTGGTCAGTGGAAGCAAGGTCGTGGTCACGCAGGGAGACACCGGACTCCGCCGCGAGGTCGTGACGAACCGCGATGGTCTCTACACGGTTCCCTCGCTTCCTCCGGGAACCTATACGGTCACGTTTGACAAGGACGGTTTTGAAGAAACGGTTGTTCAGTCGGTGCTGCAGACTGCGGGACGGACGCGCACACTGAACGTGACGCTGAATGTCGGCGCGGAGGCGCAGTCGGTCAGCGTCACGGCCAGCCCGGCGCTCGATGAGACCACCGCAACCTTTGGCGGCTCGGTGCAGCCCGTGCAGGTGAGCGAGGTGCCGATCAACGGAAGGAACTGGTCGACGCTGGAGACACTGACTCCGGGCGCGATCAACCTGGGCACGGGTGGACAAAGCAGCATTCGCTTCGCCGGCCAGGGCATGGATGACGCCAACTATCGGCTGGACGGCAACGACATGACCGGCATTAATAACCAAGCGCCGAAGTCGGCGCTGCGCCTGCAGGTCTCGACCGAGGCGGTTCAGGAGTTCTCGGTCTCGTCGGCGATGTATACGGCGGAGAACGGCGGAAGCGCCGGTGGCCAGGTGAACATCGTCTCAAAGACGGGCACCAACAACCTGCACGGCAGCGTGTTCGAGTATCTGCGCAACAGCGCCTTCGATGCGCGTCCGGTTCTCAACAGGGCACCGGCTCCGCAGGCTCCGTTCAAACTGAATCAGTTTGGCGGCACACTGGGCGGACCGATCAATAAGGATAAGACATTCTTCTTTGCGTCGTATGAGGGCTTTCGCCAGAGCCTGGGCAGCGTGCAGGTGGGCTATGTGCCGACCGCCGCCTTCAAGGCGATGGTGCCGTCGGTGCTGCAGCCGTTCATGAACGCGTTTCCAGTGGCGACCTCGGCAGACCCGAAGAGCGCGCTGGTGAACGGGGTTCCGGTGGACGGCATCTGGACCGGCAGCGTGTCCAGCCCGGCGACCGAGGATGCTGGCTTCCTGCGCATCGATCACCGCATGAACGACAACAATACGTTCTATGCTCGTTACAATATTGACAACGGCAACTCGGCCACCCCATTGGGCAGTCTGCAGTATGCGACGATTGTGCAGCCGCGGCTGCAGAACGGCATGGGCGAGTATCTGCACCTGTTCAGCGCGACGTTGAGCAACGAGGTCCGATTCGGCTTCAACCGCAATCTCTACGTTGTCGCTCCGACGAGCCCGCTGACGACCTCGATCATCGCTCCTTCCTTTTCGGAGCAGTATGACAATCTCGGCAAGAAGCAGGCGTCGACGAGCTGGGACGGTCGTGACGACCTGACCTGGTCGCACCAAGCGCACACCGTGAAGGCCGGCGTCGAGATCAAGCGCATCGACTACAACGAGCAAAACAGTGAAGACTCAACGATGACCTTCACGAACTACCAATCGCTGCTCACCAATACCTACAGCAGCTATGTGTACGCGGCTGCGCTTCCGGACAAGGGCCTGCGCAAGACGGACTACTTCGGTTACATTCAAGATGAGTGGAAACTGCGCCCGAACCTGACGCTGAACTCGGGCCTGCGCTACAACTTCTTTGGACCGTTCTACGAGGTCAACAGCAAGGCCTATCCGTTCGACATCGCCAGTTGCATGGGAACCGTCTCGTATGGACCGAACAATCCTGGTCTGTGCAAGCAGGGCTCGCAGTTCACCTTCCCCAACTATCGTGACTTCGATCCGCGTTTCTCGCTGGTCTGGGCTCCGGATATGCTGAAGAACTACACGGTGGTGCGCGCCGGATACGGCATGTTCCATGGTGAGGATCAGCTGGGCGACCAGGACAGCCCGGTCGTCAATGACCAGCCGGCGATCAACCTATTTCAGTCTGGCAGCTATCCGGTGAGCCCGGCGCTGCTGCCGCTGACGGGTCTGGCGAGCTCGCCGCGGTCGCAGGTGCGCAACCATCCTGACTCGTATGTGCAGAACTACTCGCTCTCGGTTCAGCAGCAGCTCCCGGAGAAGTTTGTAGGCACGGTGAGCTATGTGGGCGCGAAGGGAACGCACCTGTTCCGTCGCGGCTGGACCAACGTGGTCAACCCGGCGACGACCCTCCGTCCGCTGGCGCCGTACTACACCACGCAGATCGACACCAAGTACATGGAGGGTGCGTCGACCTTCAATGCGATGCAGCTGAACCTGACCCGCAACATGGATCATGGTGTGTTCTTCGCGATCAACTACATGTGGTCGCACGCAATCAACGACGGCTCGGTGGGCGCGGGCGAGGCGGACTACCCGGAGAACGTGGCCTGCTACCGCTGCGAGCGCTCCAATAGCGACGACGATGTGCGCCAGTCGGCCAGCAGCACCCTGGTGTATCAGCTTCCGTTCGGCGAGGGCCGTCGCTTTCTCAACAACAATGGCATCGTGAACCAGTTCCTTGGTGGGTGGCAGATCAGCAACATGTTGATAGCTCGCTCGGGCCTTCCGATCAACATCACCATCAACCGTACGGCGTCCGCGATGCCGGATCAGAATAACTCCTCCCAGCGTCCGGATCGTGTTCCCGGGGTGAGCATCTATCCCAAGAACCGCACGCCGCAGAACTGGTTGAACCTGGCGGCCTTCACGACGCCGGCCAACGGAACCTGGGGCAACACGCCGAAGAATGCTGCGCTGGGACCGAATGAGTGGCAGGATGACATGGCGCTGAGCAAGAACCTCCACCTGGTGGAGAAGTACACGCTGAACCTGCGGGCGGAGGCCTTCAACATCTTCAACCGGCCGCAATGGGGCCTTCCAAGCGCCAACTTCAGCTCTGCGTCCAGCTTCGGTACGATCACCTCAGTGCTGAACTCGGGTACCACTGGTACCGGCACGAATCGTGAGCTGCAGTTCGCGGCACGCCTGAACTTCTAACTTGGTGGGCGCTCCCGGATGCAGCAAAGGAGCGCCCACTCTTTGATATGTTCCTCTCGGAGTTACTTACTCAGGGAGACTTAAGCTTTGGCCGCTAGGATGTACGCAGCCACAACCGCAACACGCAATATGAAAGGAAATGGTTTTCCAATGAAGTCTGCTTTTCAATTCTCCTCCGCACTTCTGCTTGGCTCGCTGGCGCTCTCCTCGCAGTCGTCGTTTGCCGCCGACAAGCTTCCGCACCAGCCGGTGACGCTCATCCGCAACATTGCAGTGCCCAGCGTCGAGAAGGGTGATTTCGATCACTTTGCGGTCGACCTGAAGCGCGGCCACCTGTTTGTTTCGGCCGAGGTGAACCACAGCGTCGAGATGTTCGATCTGAAGACCGGCGAGCATCTCCAGAGCCTGTCCGGCTACAAGACGCCGCACTCACTGGCGTTTGTTCCGGAGAAGGACGAGCTGCTGGTGGCCGACGGCGGCGATTCGGCTCTGGACGTGGTTTCGGGCGAGGACTATCACCGCATCGACCGGATTCAGTTGATCGATGGCTCTGCGACAGGCAAGGGCGACTCGCCGGACGCGGCCTACTATGACGCGGCGAACCGCCTGTACTACATCGGCAATGGCGGCATCTCGGCCAAGCTGGAGACCTCGAAGGTCTCGATCTACTCGGTCGACCAGAACAAGCTGATCGGGGACATCGACATCCCGACCAACAACGTCGAGGCGATGGGCATCGACAACAACACTCACCGTCTGTTTGTGAACATGCGCGACCACCACGAGGTGGGCATCTTCGATCTGAACACCAAGCAAATGATCAAGACCTTCACCGTGGATGGCATGAACCGCAACACGTCGCTGATCGTCGATTCGAAAAGCAAGCGCGTCTTCGTGGCCGGCCGCGCGCCTGGAACCCTCTATGTGTTCGACGAGGATGGCAAGAAGATCACGCAGATGTCGGTCATTGATGTGAACGACGACATGAACTTCGATCCGATCATGAAGCGGCTCTACGTCAGCGGCAGCCAGGGTCTAAGCATCTTCCATCAGGACACTCCGGACACATACACTGAGATGGCCAACATCCCGACCAACGGCGGCAAGACCTCGACCTACGTGCCTTCGGTGCACCAGCTGTACGTCATCCACCCGAAGACCACGATCGACGGCTCCGGCCTGCTCGTCTATCACGTCAATAACTAGTCCTTATCGCAAGGTTCGGATCGAAGTCGGCGAAGAGCCGCCTGCATTGCCTTCGATCCGAACCTTGCGGTGCCACACTTAGAGCAAGTTGTGGGAATCACTGGGTTTCGATACTGCTGTTCAGACCGCTTCTCCGATACTAAATCTCCGATTAGGAGGTCTTCTCCGGGCGCAGCTTTTTTCATGCTGGTCTTCGTACCCAGAATTTATCCTCGTGGAGGAGCGACTCCAAACCAAGGAATGGCTTACCTTTAATTCGCTCCAGCCCCCTTCCCAGGAGATGTTTCGATGAACGCTCGATCCAGGCGCCTCTTATCGTGCGCCATGGCTGTTTTTTTCTTTCCTGTCTGTCTTGTGACCCTCGATGTGCAAGCGCAAACGCCCGGAACTTCCAAGGAGCCCAAATTGGGAGCTGTAGGAGAAGACGAGGCCAAGCCGGCCGGTGCGGCTCCGCCAACAGCTTCAGTCGTCGATCCTGGAGTCATTCCTAGCCGTCAGGCCATCAGCCCTGCCGGCCTGCAGAGCATCTTTGACAGCCGTGTCTATGGTGTGGCTTTCGGGGAAGATGGAAGATCCATCTATACCGCGACGCTGAGTCAGAACGGTTCCCAAATCTATCAGATCGATCTGAACACGAACCGCATGGTAGATGTGCGCTCTAGCTCGTCTGCGGTCGGCATGCAGGGACTGATCTACGATCCAGTGGCCCACGCTCCACTCATGAGCGGCCTCACCGGCAATGGCAAGGGACAAGGTTCCGCCGGTCAGCTTGTTCTGCTCGGCAAGAGCAATACGATGATCGCAGATCACTTGGGAAGCCATCAAATCGGCGCGGTCAGCGTCGGCTCGGCAAAGAACTCGAACGGCCAGCGTCTCGCTGTGGTAGCGCTCACATTCGATGATCAGGCCGCGATTCTCGATATCGATACCAAAGAAAATCGCACCGTGAAGACCGGCATCGCTCCCTTCGGCGCGGTTGTCAATACGGACAGCTCTGTTGCCTACGTCAGCAACTGGGGCGGCCGCTTTGCCCATGCGGGAGAGACCACTGCTGCCACTGGTCCGCAACCGGGCGCCGATCAGGCCCTGGTGGATGACCGGGGTGTCGCCTCGAGCGGGACGGTCGTCCGCATCGATCTGCTCTCTGGTCAGGTAACGGACACCGTCGCGGTCGGACTGCATCCCTCCGGGCTCGCATGGGATGAAAAGCAGCACCGTCTCTATGTAGCCAACAGTAACTCTGACACTGTCTCTATCATCGATACGACATCGAATAAGGTTGTGGAGACCGTTTCGCTGCAGCCCTTCAACCGGAAGGTCGCAGGAATTTCGCCAGAGTCGGTGGCGATCTCTCCGGACCATAGGCGACTCTATGTTGCCTGCGCCGGAATCAACGCCGTCGCGGTGGTCGACGTCGCCGCACGTCGTTCGCAGGTAGTGGGAATGATCCCCACGGGCTGGTATCCAGATAATGTGGTCGTGAGCCCGGATGGCAAGTCGATTGCGGTGGCAACCTTGTTGGGCGTGGGTTCAGGGTGGAATAGCCCGAATCTTCTGGCCAGGGAAAAGCGCGACGGCATGATACCCGGGTTGAATATGCACCGCCGCTATGTCCATGCCTATCGTGGCACGGTTCATATTATTTCTGTTCCAGATGCGGATGAGCTGATGCGCTATTCCATTGCCGTTGCTGAGAACAATCATCTACGACTGGCGGGGGATGCTCCGTCTCCCCAGGAGGCACAAAAGCCGAATCCCCATGCTGCTCCGCAGCCTGTTCCCGCAAGGGCCGGCGAGCCATCGCTCATCGACCATGTGATCTACGTGGTTAAGGAAAATCGTAGCTACGATCAGTACTTTGGTTCGCTCGGCAAGGGAAATGGCGATCCGTCACTGAACGTGTACGGCGACGAGGTCGTGCCAAATCAGCGTAAGCTGGCACGCGACTTCGTGCTGCTCGACAACCTCTTTGCGAACGGCGGCAACAGCGCGGATGGCCATCAATGGCTTACACAGGCCGCGGAGACCGACTATAGCTATTGGCCGGGATACAACGGCCGCAGCTATCCAAAGAATGGCGATGACCCCCTTGCCATTGCCGGATCCGGTTTCCTCTGGGACTACGCGATCGCCAATCACAAGACTTTCGCCGACCTCGGAGAATATGTGGGTGAGATCGGGGGCGCGAAGGGAGATCAGCGTGCCAGTCTGCTGCAGCAGTACAAGCGGGGGAGAGACTTCGCCGCAACCTTCTCCACTAAGGCGCCGATCGCGAAATTAAATCAATATCTCATCAAGGACTACCCGGCCTATAGCCTCAATGTGCCTGACGTAGTTCGCGCGCGCATCTTCACTCGTCATCTGAAGCAGTGGGAGGCGGCGGGCAGCATGCCGAACCTGGTGATGGTGCAGTTGCCCTCCGATCACACCGCGGGCACGACCCCCGGCTTCTCGACCCCCAAGGCAATGCTGGCAGATAACGATATGGCTGTGGGTCAGATCGTCGAAGCCGTCTCGCACTCGAAGTTTTGGAAGTCGACCCTAATCCTGATCGTTGAAGATGATGCACAAGATGGTCTCGACCACGTGGACGGTCATCGCACCGTCGCCCTTGCCGTGAGTCCGTACACCCGGCGCGGTTCCATCGACTCGACCTTCTACTCGCAGGTAAGCATGGTGAAGACCATCGAACTCATCCTCGGCCTACCTTCCATGACGATCTTCGACTTCATCGCAAACGATATCCGACACAGCTTTCAGCAAACGCCCGATGCTACTCCTTACACTGCCGTGGAGCCGCAGCAGTCGATCTATGAGCTGAATCCGCAGTTGAACGCCCTCAAGGGACAAGACAAGGCTGACGCCATCACCTCCAAGAAGATGGATTGGCGGGGGCCTGATGATGTCCCCACGGAGAAGCTCAACAGCATCCTGTGGCGTAATGCGATGCACACCAATTATCCCCTCTGGAAACGCAACTCTGCTGCCTTCCAGCCAGCATCAGCGCAGTAATCACTCTTAGCCCAGAACGTGCGGGTTGAGACTTGGGAGGGGGCCGATTCGTCGACCCCCTCCTATTTTTCGAACTGAATCGAAGGTATAAACCTTCCAGCTGGTTTGTGGAATCAGTGTCGGACGAGATTCTTGAGAGCGTTAGACAGAAACTCAGCTGACCGCGTGCTGGCGATCCAACCCGTTTTGTCCCCGGAATAGATTTATTCGTGCGTTGCGGTTTCCCACCGGTATACATCATTGCAACACGGAGACCACGCCGAACCAGACATCTCGTCACTTTCCTCCTGGTTTGTCGGCAACTCGTCCCTGATCCGATAGCGCCCGGATAGCTGGTCTTCTGTTGACTGATGGTGTCACGCGAACCTCGGTGTATCTTTTGCGGTTACACCTAGACAATTTATCGATCATGGCACTCGCCATCTCCACAGGGTTCGTAGTCGACGACGCCATCGTCGTCATGGAAAATGTCGTTCGCGTGATGGAGTTGGGCGTGCCCCCGATGGAAGCTGCCATGAAAGGGTTCGGAAGAAACTGGGCCGCCAGTGTTATCTATGGGGCTTTGGCTCATTGCGGTGTTTATTCCCATTCTGTTTATGGGACGAATTCCAGGCCAGCTTTATCGCGAATTTGCCGTCACTCTAGCGGTTTCGATTGCGATCTCCATGGTTTCGCTGACTCTTACGCCGATGACGTGTGCTTATATCCTCCGGCCTGAAAATGGAGTCACACATGGCCGAATCTATCAATTCAGCTAGCGACCTTTTGGTCGTCTGTTGGGCGGCGGGTATCGCCAGCACAATTCCAGGGTCTTTGTTTCTGTAAGCTGCGAGTTCACAGGAACCCAGTGCGCGTAACTTCCTGGATTTTATTGTTTTCTTTAGTATGTGATGCGGAGGGAAAACTCCAGAACTCGCGGCGTCCCTGTCCCGACGAGCCCGGCGTTATTTACGGTAGAGGTAATCTTCCCGAAGCTCGAGGGTACCGTAAGAGTGCGAATAACACAGTTCTGTGTCTTATTTGTGCAGGGTGTCGTTGTGACGCTAAGAGAAGAAGACGGCTGGCCGTATTGTGCTCGATTGAAGATATTGAACGCTTCAGCGCGGAAGATCACGTTGTCACGATCCGTGATACGAAAGTTCTTCTCAATTGCAGAATCATTTTGCCACAAAGGAGGTCCTGTGAGGAGGTTGCGTCCAGCATTTCCCCAGGTTCCGACTACCGGTAATGAAAATGCGGCCGGATTGATCCAATGTGAGATGCTTCGGCTTCCGAGGTAAAGTGGGACCCCGGAGACTCGATCTGGCCTCTGCCCGGAGTTATTGCCATCAGGTAACTCGTTGCTGCTGCGGCTGAGAGTGACGTTGACAGGTAGACCCGCTCGGGCGCTCAGCAACGTATTCACAGACCATCCGCCAGTGAGCAAATCAACTCCAATGCTCCTATTGAGGTATCGTCGTCCACGGCCAAATGGCAGTTCATAGACGACGCTGAAGGTACCGCTGTGTCGAGAATCGAAGTCACTGCTCGCATAGTCGCAGCGAAAACATGCGAGGTTCTGTGCAGCATCGCCATCGCCCGCACCGACTGATCCGTCGTTCAGGGCATGAGAATACATGTAGTTACCTCCGAGGAAGAGACCATTGTGAAACCGCCGATTCACGCCTGCGACCAATGAATTGAAGCTCGACATGCCCTCGTTGTACTTGGTGTCGATCTGGCTGGGGTATTGCGGAAGCGGGCGCTTAGTCGTCGCGGGGTCTATGAGGTTTGTATAGCCACGTCGAAAGAGATGGACACCATGCGTGTAGCTTTCAGCTTTAAATGGCGCCGAGTTTCGGAATTATTTGGCGTGTGTTTCGGGAATAATTGGCGTACGCTCGGTCAGTTTGTCCCGATCACCAGACTGTCCCGTGCCGCTTCAACGACCTCGACAGAGACATGGTGAAGGTCATTCACACTGAGAACTCGTTCGATCTGCGTTAGAAGTCGGGTCAGCAGCCTGAAGTTTCCTCCGGTCATGCGTATGAGGCTTGCGACAACTTCTGGGGAGAGCGGCCCATCAGGGAGCTTGATACCCGCCGGCGCCCAGCACCGCGCAAGGAGTTCCTGGACCTGGTTTGCATCCAGAGGCCGAAATTCGTGGACGAATCCGATGCGGGAATAGAACTGAGGAAAGCGGGCGATACGCTTTTCGATGCCCGGCATGCCGATCAGCACCACCGGCGGTACCCTGATCGAAGATCGATCGCATCTGTTCGAGACTATTCATGTGGAGGCGATCAGCCTCATCCACCAGGATCAAAGTTGTCGGGTCCGAGACCGCTCGCTGTCTCGCTTGATAGTGCTTGTATGTCTCAAAGTAGGTGGGATCGACTGCAGGAGGTTCTCCGGAGAGCAACCCGGTTTGTCTATGATGTCCCTTCGTCTTTTCTCGTCTTTGAGTCTGATCTCGTCAAGAACAATCCTGGCTTCTTGCAGGATTGGATCCAGGAGGATGTTTCTGACTCGCTCTTTCGCCATCGAGATGTCGATGGCGACCCTGGAGGGGGTATTGACCACAGAGGTCGTGTAGAGCACTGTTGGACGATTGTCTTTCACTTCATTTGTCCACGCATCTCTTGGTTGAATTTGATCCGCGCGACTGTAGCGAACAGCAGAGAGAGTTTTGCCAATACCTGGGGGCCCGTAGCACAGACCGATGTAGCGAAAATTGCGGCATGCATCGCAAAATTCGACAAATCTGCGGTGTTCAATGGTCTCGACGAATACGCCGTCACTCGTTGCGGTACCTTTTGATGCGGACTTTGGATGGGGGTGCGGCGGCTGCTTTTGCATGGATCTCCTCAGAACTCGTCCCTTTTTTTAATTGCAGAAGCGAATCGACGACCCGTTGCCGATCGTGGAGGATCGTTTTGAGTTCGCGACGACGCTGGTCGCGCGCTCGAGTGATGTCTCGGAGAGAAATGGTCTCTCCTGCCAGCTCCGCGGAAACCGCAGAACAAAGAAAGCGATCCTTGTAGAAAACACGAATCTCTCCCATGTCACGGGGATCGTACCGAACGGTCACATCTTCACCCACGTACGCGGCCAGAACCAAGGAAAGATACCGCAGACCGTGAAGGTAAATGCCATCGCGACGCACCTTCCGAGCGCTCACCGCTTGCATGAGCAGCAAATCAAGCTGTTCGAGAGACTCGGGCATGCGAGGCAGAAATCCACCTTCCTCCCAGCGCACCGAGGGAGCCGTCCTTGCAGCAGTGCTGGGTTGTCGATGGTAGGTCTCAAAAAGGAATATCCGGAAGAGTTCGTCAAGTTGCTCAATGGAGAGGTTTGGTTTGCGTCGCCTTTTCTTTCCGAATCCGTCAAGCTCGCAAAGAAACATTTCGTTGACGGTTCGGAAGAAGCGCTCGATGCGGCCACGCCCTTGCGGCTTCCCTGGTGTTGAGAACACGAGCTGGATCTTGAGATCGACAGCGACCTGCTCGATGTGCTTTGATTTGAAGTCCGAGCCATTGTCCGTATAAAGCACATCGGGGATGCCGCATACCTGCCAATGTGGATGGCCCTTTCGCCAGATCGCTTGTCGAAGGGCGAGAGCGGTTCGTGTCGAGGAGGGAGAATCAAAGCCGAGGAAGTATCCAGCAACAGCCCGACTATAGTCATCGATGACGACGGTCAACCAGGGCTTGGCGATCTGACCAGCCTCTCTTACCAGGCGGATCCCCAATTGTGCATGATCGGCTTGCCAGATAGCGTTTGGTCGCGGCGCTTCCCGTCGGTGAACCAGGTCGAATTTTTCGCTGTACGTCTTTCCTCCACGGTGGGCGAGGGTAAGCAGTCCAACTGGGATTTCACGGATGAGATCGTAAACGAGTCCGTAGCGAGGTGGGGGCTCACCGATTGTCTCCGCAAATTGCCGAATCTGTCGCCAGATTGACCGGACCGGTAGAGGAGGACTCTTCAAGGCGAGCGCTTCTATGGCTGCCTTAAGTTTCGGCGAGATCACCCTGCGGGCACCAAGGTCAGCCCTTGTCTTGCGTACAAGCGCTATCAATCCGAATTTGCGGTATTGGCTCACCCACCGCTGCGCAGTCCGGAACGGTACCTTTCCGTCAGCTGCTACGGTTTGCAGGGGCTGATTCTTCTCGAGATGTGGCTGAATCAACCGAAACCGTGACATCGCAAGCTCCCGAGTTTCCTCAGGCACTTCGCCAAGTTCTCGCATGTCAAAGACATTACGCCATATAATTCCGAAACACTACGCCAAATAATTCCGAAAGCTACACGTATCAGCAAGCGCGGTAACAACTACCTGCGCAAGATCTTCATCCATGGAGCCCGCGCAGTCGTATTGCGATCGAAGCGAGACCGCGTCGCCATGGGCGCGTGGATGACCGCTCTTGAAGCCAGAGCGCCACGCAACGTGCTCATCGTCGCCACGGCAAACAAACTGGCAAGGATCGCTTGGGCCGTGCTGTCAAGCGGCCAGGACTATCGGGCAGTTCAAGAGCCAGTCGCGGCCTAGCTAAGCGTAGCTATCAAGATCAAGTTCTCCCACCGAGGTCTGCACCGGATAAGTAAAGATGAAAGAACAGTCAAACGGCGTACCTGAAACCTGATTGCTCAATAGGCTCTTCCACAGCCGAGGGGTTTTGTAGGACAGGTACGCGGCGTATCTCATCATGGCCAGGAGACTGATCTCCACCAAAAGGCCGGATACATTGACGCAGACATTCCTTCATCCATAAACTTTTCCCTTGCATTCAGACGGCGGACCATACATTTGAGCAACTTCGATTTGGCCAACCTTTGGGCAGACCCAAAGTCCAGCAAAATCGTCGAAGCTATCGTGGCCATCCAGAAAGGTGGCAAGGCGCATGTCGACGATGTGATCCTTGGCTGGCATGCAGAACTGGACGAAGCGGCAACTCAGGCCTTGATCCACCTGCTTATGTCTGGTGTTCCGAGACTGGCTGGACTGCTCGCTCTATTCACCACTCAGGTGCCGGTGATTGCAGCGATCGCCGGTATTATCGCCATTATTGGTCCGATCATCGGCAACA
Source organism: Edaphobacter modestus (assembly GCF_004217555.1). GTDB lineage: Bacteria > Acidobacteriota > Terriglobia > Terriglobales > Acidobacteriaceae > Edaphobacter > Edaphobacter modestus. The sequence continues at coordinate 723,172 of NZ_SHKW01000001.1, read as the reverse complement.
GCGTGAAGTCAACCGATCAAGGTCACGGGGTCGTGATCATGGGAACCCTCTGGTTGGGTATTCATTATGTTGCCCAGTGACTATACATAATTGCACTTTCACTTGGTCCTTTGGCTTCGTCGTAAATGGCGTGCCCAGAGGCGGTGAGGGAACACGTCAGTCCGTGTTGCGCATAAGACCCTCGGGACGGTCTTCTCGTCTTCTGCCAAAAAGGCGCCAATGTGGAAACCGTTCGTTCTTTGTGGGAAAGATCATGCAAACATAGTTGCTTCCAACCCCGTATCTCATTGAAAAAAATAAGCTAACGGTGGCAATGGAATTGCACCTACATTGACTTAACTCTCCTGATTTCGCACGCCGGGAGATCTCGGCTCACTTCTGAATGGATCTATCCAGGAGGCATCAATGAAATTACGCACTCTTCTGCTGGTGACCGCCTTTAGTTGCTCGACAGCCGCGGTATCCTTCGCTAGTCCCATCGATAACTTCAAATTAACTGATGGCACAAACGTCATTACCTTCTCACTTCCTTCCAGCCCCACACCAGATCAGAACGTTGACCTCTTCCTATTCACTATGAATAATGTTGCCGTCGATGTGAACGGCACACCGGAAAATTACTTCATATCTTTCTTCACCGAATCGAATTTTGGCGGCCTATGCATCACCACAGGCGACCCTACTTGCATTAGCGACGGAAGTATAATCAATCAGGCAGGTCCGCAGCTCTATACCGGCTCCGAGGCTGTCCCTACATTCTCTCTTGGTACATTCAGCCTCACGAATCTCGGCGTGAATACTTTCTCCTCGGACTTCACTTTGGAAATCACATCACCAATACCGGAGCCATCTTCTCTGCTCATGCTATCGACCGGCATGCTGGGGCTCGCCGGTGCAGTTCGCCGCAAGCTACGCGGCGTATCTCATCATGGTCAGGAGACTCAATCTCCACCAAAAGGCCGGATACATTGACGCAGACATTCCTTCATCCATAAACTTTTCCCTTGCATTCAGATCGCTTTGCTCCTACAACGTCTGTTGCTGCAAAGCTAAAGCGTCGTCGTTTCTGCAAAGCTAGATTGTCATCATAATGCGTAGTCGTCGTCGTGCGGTGGGAATGTGTGAAATCACCGCACTTGGTGATTTCCAAGGACTGTGGGAAGGGTGGGAGACCGACAGCTTCATCGTCGGTCTTCCATGCTTTCCATCAGGCCGTCATTTCCACCGCGGGCGCCGCCGCGATTTTCGGTTTGTAATCCGGCCCGTAAAGCCGACGAGGGTTCTTCTTGTATCCGCCCTTTGCGCTGTTAGTCATCACCTTCGGTACATGCTTGATGTCCTGCTGCGCTTTCACCGTTGCGAGTGCGTGGCCGAGGCGTTTGTTCTCTACGACAGCGGTGTGGCTTACGCGCTGGTCTTTGCTGAAGACGCGATAGGGAAGTAGGTGACCTTTCCATCGAACCTCCAGGGGCTGGTCGATGAAGTCATAGATCTCGACATACTGCCCCGCCAGCTTCTCCGATATCTCGCTACGTTCTAGGATGATCTGCTTGCGATCGTAAGCCATCGTGAGCTGCTGACTGACGTGCCGCTGCTCACGATGGCACAAGATATCGGTGAGTTGAGTCGCTTTGACATGCAGTGCACGGTGAAGGTTCTCAGTCTTCTGTGCAGGCAAGGCGAAGCGTTCGTTGAAGTGCTCGACGAACGACGGAAGGAAGAGGTTGCCAGCTGCCATATCGCAAATGCCGGCTAGTCGCAGTTCCTTGACTAGCCGGTCCTGAAGAGTGCGGTTAGCCCGCTCAACCCGGCCCTTCGCCTGGCTGGAGTTAGCGCAGAGGATCTCAATGTTGAGCTCTGCCAGCGCACGACCGAACTGCGTCATCCCGGATCCTCCCATCGCGTCTGGTCGGTTCACGCGGAAGACAGTGTGCTTGTCCGAGTAAAAAGCGACAGGGCAGCCGTGATCGTTCAAATAGCCCTGCAAAGCACTGAAGTAGGAGTCCGTGCTCTCGCTGGGCACAAAGCGTAGCTGCATCAGCTTGCTGGTTGCGTCATCGATGAAGACCAGCAGCGTGCAGGGCTCGCCGCGCTGCTCGAACCATCGGTGATCACTGCCGTCGATCTGGATCAACTCGCCATAGGACTCACGTCTCAGCCGCGGCTGGTGAAAGCTTCGGCGCTGCTTGCGCGACAGCCATAGACCGTCGGCGACCATCCACTTGCGCAGCGTCTCACGCGAGACCTCAACGCCATGTCGCTCGAGTAGGGCCTCGGCAGCAAGCGTTGGACCAAAGTCGCGGAAGTTCTGCCGGACCAACTCCAGCACATATTCCTGAACGCCTGGACCTAAGCGGTTGGACGCGGGCCGACCGCGAGACCGATGGATCATCGCTCCACCACCACCAGCTCGATACCTGGCCAGCAAGCGCTGGGCCTGCCTCAAGCTCACACCCAGCACGCCCGCCGCCGACACCGTCGTACGCCGGCCCGCCAGCACCTCGGTCAAGACCTCAATCCGCTGCAAATCCTGTCTGCTCATCTGCACCCAGCCCAATCTGTCGCCTCCAACCCTGAACTCAGGATGGGGCAGCGACACTTTGGCTTTGCAGAGCTACGACATTATCGCTTTGCTCCTACAACGTCACTATACGTAATTACCGTTATCGGACTTTCTGGCAGTTTTTATGATGTTGCTTTGCCGGGCTGAAGCAACAGATGCTGTCCCCAGTGCCGCTTCTTCAACTGCGGAAACTCGTCTTGCAACATCCGGCTTGAACGCCCCTTCAGATATTGCACCAGCTTCGCGGGAGCCCCTCATGCTTCAGATTCTGTTGTTGACGGAACGGGAAGTTTCAACGGTCGTGAAGATTAATCAGTACATTGCAGAAAGACTTGGACAGCCAGTGATCTCAATGGACGAAGAGATCCGGGAGATGGCAAGGCCTACACCTATCGATAACGTGGCTCAAACGGCGATTAACGCTCTCACAAGTTATGCAGACCCGTCTTCCTCTCCGGAGGAGAAAGATATCTACGTCGCAGACAGCGCTGGTCCAATGATTCTCCGGATTACAGGTCCAGAGGGAGTCAAGCAATTCATCAAAGCTGAGCTTTCAGAATGGTGACTGATGCATTCACGGATTGTTCGCAATGCCGCTGCCATCTGCTTGCTTCTCGTATCTCTATCCGAGGCGAAAGCGGCCCCCACTAGCAGCGGGTCACTCAGCCCCTCCGTTCCATCGCCTGGCTCATCTGGAGGCGTTCCTTCGCGGTCTTCATCGCGGCTTTTCGACTATCAACCAGTGCCTGCGACGCATCTCTTTGCTTTTCGGCCTGCAGCAGCTCGTTACCAGCGATGGCTCCGGGAGTCTTGGCTGCCTCTTGCATCTTAGCTGACGTGCTTTCCGCACCGGCAGCTTGAGCCTCTGCCTGGGCGACCTCAGCTTCCGCCTGATGGAGATTCGCCTCTGAAGCCGCTCTCTGAGCGTTGATCTCTGGCGCGGAGAGCTGGACCAGCAACTGTCCTCTATGGACCAGGGAGCCTCGATCAACGAACACCTTTTCGACATAGCCAGGCAAACGAGCTTCGATATCTGTTTGGAGAAAGGGGGTAAGTTCCGCAGTCAGGGGGACAGTGTGAGCCGAGGAACGGCTTTCCACCTTCGTCATCTCCACATGCCCTGGAGATTGACAGAAGGCAGGCCAGCAGCAAACGACGGGCAATAGAAGATAGACACGTTTATGGATGGACATAGTATCGACTCGAAGGATCTTCAGGATTGAGGGAATTCGACGTGGTGGATGCTCTGCTTTGAAGCAGCGCATAGACGACCGGAAGAATGGTTAGGGTCGTCAGTGTGGAAACAATGAGGCCGCCGATCACAGCGCGACCGAGAGGAGCCGATTGCGCGCTTCCCTCTCCGAAGCCGATTGCCATCGGTATCATCCCGCAGATCATGGCTGTGGCGGTCATCAGGATGGCCCGTATACGGCTGGTCGCTCCAGACCGGGTAGCGGCAGCTACATCCTGATTTTCGTGTCTGGCCTGTTCTGCGAAGCTGACAAGAAGAATCGAGTTGGCGACGGAGATGCCCACCGCCATGATCGCTCCCATGAAGGACTGAATGTTGAGTGTAGTCCCTGTGATGAGCAGCATCAAAACAACCCCGCAGAGTACGCCAGGAATGGTCGAGAGAATCGCCAGCGGCAACCGGAGAGACTGGAAGTTCGCCATCAACAGCAGGAAGATTGCTGCGACAGTAAGAAGGAGCCCGGTGCGAAGACCGGAGATCGTCTCCTCAAGGGCGGGTATCTGGCCACGCACCGCCACCGCCGAACCCTTCGGAGCCGCAGGCAGATTCTTCAGTACTTCGGCGATGCGCTTCTGAGCGTCACCGAGCGGCATCCCATGCAGGTTTGCCGTCGCACTCACGATCCGTTGGCCACTCAGACGTTCGATCATCTCCGGCATGGTCCCGTACTCCAATTTGGCGACCTGATCGAGTTGCGGCTGGCCCTGACCTTCGCGCATCAGCGGGAGCGTTGAAAGCGCGCCGAGACCCTGCATGCGGTTCGAAGGTAGTTGCACCTGAATCTGGAATGCGTTGCCAGTCTTTGGATCGCGCCAGTAGTTCGGAGCCGTGAATCGAGAGGAACCGGTCGCGGGCGTCAGTGAGTTCGTCACATCGGCCATCGTGAGACCGAACTGACCGGCATAGTCGCGATTCACGTTCACCTCGACAGTCGGATAAAGATGCGGCTGAACAATGGAGATATCCCGCAGGAAGTCGAGCTTGCGGAGCCCAGCTTCGACCTTCGCAAGATAGGTGTAGTCCTGATCGATATCTACCCCTTGCACATCGATCTGGATTGGCGTCGGCGACCCGAAACTCATAACCTGCGAAACGATGTCACCTGCTTCGAATGCCATCGTCAGCTTCGGCATCTCCTTGCGGAACGCAGCGCGAAGATCCTCTCGCAATCGTTCGTCGTCCGGATGACCCGGTCGGAGCTGGACTTGCACCAAAGCCTCTTCCGGACCACTGGTGAAGAGATGAATGAGGTTGACCGGATAGCTCGAGGGCTGAACGCCGACGTAGTCAGAGGTGATCTCGACATTGTCTTTGCCCACCGTCTTCCGGATCAGCTCTAAGGCTTGCATCACCATCGGCTCGGTCTCTTCAATTCTGGTTCCGATAGGTGCTTTGAGTCTTATCCGCAGGACAGGTCCGTTCGAATCAGGGAAGATTTCATTCCCAATACGAGGCGCAACCAGGACGAGAATAAGGGTCGTTACCGCAAAGTAGCCGAGAATGACGGGCCACCGACGATTCAGCACAAAGCCAAGATAACGCTCGTAGTGAGTTCTCAGCTTTCCAAAGCTGCCTTCCTTCTCTTCTCCCTTGTGCGCCTCCTTCATGATCCACGTTGCGAAGACTGGGACCAAGCTGCTCGATAGGAAGTAGGAGGCGATCATTGCGAAGCCAACGGCGAGAGAAAGTGGGACAAAGAGCTGTCGGCCCACACCGTTCATGAAGAACGATGGAACAAACACCGCTAGAACGCAGAGCATTGATAGCAGACGGGCTATTACAGTTCGCCGGCAAGCCTCAAGAACGGCTTTGGCCCGGGAGACACCCGGGAGTAGCTGCGTATGGATATTTTCGACTTCGACGGTCGCCTCATCCACCAGTACGCCGACCGCCAATGCCAGTCCACCGAGGGTCATGATGTTGATCGTCTGGCCCGTCGCCCACAGAAGGAGCACGGCGGCAAACAAAGCAAAGGGAATGTTTGCCACGACGATTAGCGCCCCCCGCCAATCTCTCAGGAACAACAGAACGACCAATCCGGTCAGAATTGCGCCGAGAGCTGCTTCCCTGACGAGCCCGTTGATTGCGTTTGAAACATAGCCAGACTGATCAAAGGCGAGCTGTACATCGACGTCATCCGGCATGACCTTTTTGAAGCTGGGGAGGGCTGCTTTAACGGCTTTGATCACGGCCAGGGTCGATGCGTCGGAACGCTTCGTGACCGGGATGTAGACGGTGCGACGGCCATCGACATGAGCGTACGCCGTAACGATGTCCGTTCCATTCTCGATGCTTCCGATATCGCGGAGATAGATATTGGCTCCAGAGCGGGGATGAATGGGCGCCGCCATCAAATCGTTCAGCTCTGGTCCGAGCGTGGAGTTCGTCCGAACGATTCGATTCAGTGTTCCGTCATAAAGATTGCCGGAGGGCGACACAACCGTGCCGCTGGTCACTGCCGCAATCGCCTGCTCAGGAGATACCCCATATTGCTTCAGCTTGTCAGGATCGAGCGTTACCACAATCGTGCGCTGATTGCCGCCAAATGGAGGAGGCGCGGATACTCCTGTAAGCGTTGCGAACAGAGGGCGCACCTGATTCAGAGCGATGTTCTGGAGCTCCCCTTGCGTGTGGCTATTGCTTGTGAACAGCAGGAGGCCAACCGCAACGCTTCCAGGATCGAAGCGCGTGATGAATGGCGGCACTGTACCGGGCGGCATGAAGGCGCGAGCGCGATTGACGTAGCCAACCGTCTCGGCCATCGCCTGTTGCATGTTCGTGCCTTCCCGAAAGGTGAGCTTCATGAGGGCTGCGCCCTGCACACTCTTGCTGTCTACGGCTTGAATGCCTGTGATGTACAGAAAGTGGTACTCGTAATAGTAGGTAAGGAAGCCTTCCATCTGGGCAGGCGTCATCCCGCCATACGGCTGCGCAACGTAGATCACAGGATTTCCCACCTCGGGAAAGATATCCATACGCATCCGTCCGATCGCCATGAAGAAGCCGACGACAATTGCGATCAACGCCACGATCACGGTGAGGGGACGACCCAGAGCTGCGAGGACTAAGCGCATGTCAATTAATCACCTGGACTACTGAGCTGCCTGAAGGAAGGGCTGCAAATCGCCACGTACAGATTGCAATTGAAGGAACACACGCCAGACGTTGAGGCGCGCAATCGAGTCATCCATCTCAGCCTGCACGACTAGCCGTTGTGCCTGTGCCACATCATCAATCGAAGTGAGACCGGCTTTGTACCGAGCTGTGGCCTGGGAGAGAGCGGTCCGGGCGGCTACTACCTGAATCGGGGTATTCTTTGCAACGCTGCGCATGGCGTGTAAAGCGGCAAGCGCCTGACCGTACTGCTCTTGAAGTTGTCGACCGACCAGTGTCTCGCGCGCTTGCTCCGCTTTCAGAGTGGCAGACTGGGAGGCTTCGCGAGCGTGAATGCTGGCAAAGTCGAGAAAGCCAAACGTGATGTTCAGACCGACGGCGTAGTTCCCTACCGTAGGAGCGAGGCCGTTTGCACCGCTCAACCGTTGACCATTTGTCTCTGCGCCGGAGCCTCGACCGTAACCTGCCGCCTCCAGATTGAATTGTGGGACCCAGCTACGATCTGTTGCCCGAAGCTCCGAAGCCGACTGAGATACGACAGCATGTTGCTCCAGCATGGCGGGGGTACTCTCGGGATGAAAGTTCCCGCCATCCTCGAGTCCCAAAGGGACATCTCCAAGGAAATGGGCGTGGTTGAACGGCTTCAATACATCGCCGGGCTTGGACAGAAACTTCGAAAGGGTCGCCTCTCCCATTTCAACCGCTTCTGTTGCCAGAGCGAGTTGAGTGCTGGCGGCCGCCTTTTCCGCGTCGATGCGGGATTCGTCAGCGCCGGGCCGCAGTTCGGCAGTCCTCAGCGCATGGATACTTCGCCTTAGAGTCTCCCAGTTATCGACCGCGACCTGAGCCGCTTTCCGAGCCTGACCGGCTGCCACCACGGTTAGAAACGCGTCTGCCGCGGCACTTGAGACCTCAAGTTGGCTTCTCTGTACGAATGCATTTGCCCGATCACGCGCTGCAGCCGCCGACTCTACCTTGGCATGACGCAAACCAAAATCGAACGGCTGCCAATTGAACAAGAGCCCCGTTGCACTCCCCCAAACGGACCCTGCATCGTTGCTCCCGATCACCGGCCCGGAGATGCCTGGCAGAATGTTTTGGGGAAGTAACATACCGAAAACGTTGTTCCGGGTCGCCCTGTTTACCGCCACAATGCCATCAAGGCGTGGCAGGTAAGAAGTTCTTGCCAACCGAATGTTTGCCACGGCAGCATTGAGTTCCTGCTCGGAGACATGGATGGAGGGATAGTTCTGCTGTGCATCCTGAACGACTTGAGCAATCGTGAGCTCGGAGGGAGCGCCAGGAGCGACGGATGGAGACTGAGCCAAAACGATAGTCACCGCGCCGACCAGGAAGAAGCATCCAACACCGGCCGCTCGCATCGAGCGAACATCTCAAAAGAATGGACTATTTTCCTTCAATGAGCTCTCCAAAAAGCTCGCGAACTCGGAGCTTTGACGTTTTGAGCGCTCGGCGACCGGAGGCCGTGATCTTGTAGAGGCGGCGAACGCTCCTGCCAGATCGTTCTTCCTCCGATTTCAGGTATCCACGCTTCTCCAAACCATGAAGGATTGGATAGAGAGTTCCAGGGCTGATCTTGTATCCATGGCGGGCAAGCTCTTCCGCCATCCCTGCTCCGAAAATAGCATCGTGCTCTGCATGATGAAGGATGTGCAGACGAATCATGCCGGAGTAGAGATCGCGGTTATCTGAAACGTTCTGCAATATCGTGCCTCGTTATCGAAACACGATACAACATTAAACATTAAGACAAAATGAAGACCAGCCGGGAATTCCAGTCGTTTCAAATCAGGACATGGATTGTTCAACTACCGACCAGACCGCCCAGTTGCTTTACGTGTCACGGTCGAGCTTCCCACTCTTCGAGACCGACCGCAGCAACCACCCGTCTTCGATGCCAGTCATCCAGGCGTTGATGCCCTGCTTCACCCAGATCGGGATGGCCATCGCCGGATACGGCGGCCCTTTTCCTCAAGGTCGGCCAGGACACCGACCTTCCCGTTGCTGGATGGTCTCGACGATGTAGTCGCGTTTGCCCTTCAGGTGTCACGCTGTGCTCAAATTCCGGATGGGGTTCAGATGAACGTTGTTCAGGGATTTCGATGCAACCTTGGCAAAACTGGGAATCTGCGGGGGAAGCGAACTGGTTCTAAGGTCAGAGTTGCGGAAGCTTCCAACGACAGGCGTCCCCGACACCATCTCCTGGGAGCGGGGTCTATGGCTATCGTCCGGCGAAGCTCCGTCACGGATATGACCAATGGGATTATCGAGGCTTCGCTGAACGCACGGGAGAGCACACCGGAAACGTCTTGACTGGCGGAGCCATCCTTCCGAACAGTAAACTACGACCGTGTGGCTCGGACCATCAGTGCTCGGCGATCTTCAAGAATGTCGCCATCTCTGGCGGAGTAGAGGCTCCCATTCTTCGTGATGCGTCGGACTCGATCTACGGTCGGGAACACGTTTGATTCGCCATACATACCAGTTCCCCATTGAAAGCAACGATCATGAAAAAAAATCATTATTGCGGGACTTCTCGCAACCCCTTCGCTCGCCGCTCATGCTGAATATGAACATGTCAACCTCGTTGTCTTCGGCATGGACTGCGCTCCTTGTGCTCACGCCATTCGTGTTTCGATGAAAGGTATTCCAGGGGTGAATGCGGTCGATGTAGATCTCAACACCGGCCTAGTCACCATCAAGCTCAACTCAGGCAACAACGAGTCTATGAGGCAATTCAATCAAACGGTAGAGAAGAACGGATTCACTCACAAAGACGCCGACATAATAGCCCAAGGCAAGCTGACGGCTACAGCCAGCGCGCATTTTCTGGAGATAACCGGAACTGAGGGTCGCTATGCCTTGTCTCCAACAACGACGGCTACGGACGTCTCTTCTCTATGGGAAAACAGTGACCGTCATCGGAGTGCTCCCGCAGCAGCAAAAGGCAAAGTCTCCGACACGCTCCGATATCAGACAATCACGGAGGCCCGATGAACTCGACCGCACTTTCCCTCACTCCACAGCGTAGGGCCAAGCGAGCGGCTCTGCTGAATTACACTGCCACATAAGAGAGGCCATACTTCGAGGTCGATTGAATTCGCCGGAGACCACTTATCGACATTTCGACGGGAAACGACAGAAGTTTTTCCGGCATCGTCAACTTAACGGCTAGATGCCGAGTCGTGAGTAGGAAACGAAGAGTTCCTTCGATGGAGCCCGATGAAAACGTGAACTATGCTGGCAGTCTTGTTCAAAAGCAGAAAAGCATTTCTAAGCAGTTCCCGGTAACGAGTTGCGAAGAGGAGATGTCTTCTAGGAGCTTGTTGAAATAGGTTCTGGCTTCGTCTGATCTGGGTGTTGGTCCGTCTCTGTTGTATGCGTGGCGACGAGCGGGTTCAGGGTGAGATGTTCAGTTGTGTGACGTTGGAGCAGCGGGTTCCACAGGATCATCCTTTGCGCGAGATTCGCAAGTTGACGGATGCAGTTCTGGTGTCGCTGAACGAGGATTTCGATGCGCTATATTCGGCATCAGGCCGTCCTTCGATTGCGCCCGAGTATGTGCTGCGGGCGCTGTTGTTGCAGGCGTTTTATTCGGTGCGTTCGGAGCGCCAGTTAGTCGAGCAGCTGAACTACAACCTGCTGTTCCGCTGGTTCGTCGGCCTGGGCATGGACGACGCGGTGTGGAACCATGCCGTGTTTTCCAAGAACCGCGACCGGCTGCTGACGTCGGACGTGGCGCAGCGGTTCTTCGCCGAGGTGAACGTGCTGGCGAAGCGCTTCATGAGTGACGAGCACTTCACCGTGGACGGCACGCTGATCCAGGCCTGGGCATCGCAGAAGAGCTTCCGGCCGAAGGATGGCTCCGATGATGGCGACGGCACTAACTTCCGTGGGCAGAAGAGGTCGAACGAGACCCATCAATCGACTACCGATCCGGAGGCGCGGCTCTACAAGAAGAGCTATGGCAAGGAGTCGAAGCTCGCGTACCTGGGCCATGCGCTGGTGGAGAACCGCAACGGCCTGATCGCCGCCGCGATGGCGACCCAGGCCGACGGCCATGCCGAGCGCGACGCCGCCCTGCTGATGCTCGACGAGCGGCAGAAGAACAGCTCGCGGCGCATCACGGTTGGTGCCGACAAGGCCTACGACGCGAAGGACTTCATCGCCGGAGCCCGCGCCCTCAACGTCACCGCACATGTGCAGAAGAACGACAAGGGACGCCGCTCGAACCTCGATGGCAGGACCACCCGGCACGCCGGCTATGCGCTCAGCCTCAGCCGCCGCTGGCTCGTGGAGAAGACATTTGGCTGGTTGAAGCAGACCGGTCCGCTCGACCAGCTGAAGGTGCGAGGACTCGCCAAGGTCGACTGGATCTTCGTCTTCAGCTGCGCCGCACATAACCTGCTGCGTCTGCCAAGGCTCATCCAAAGCCATACTCAGCAGGACCCACAGCAGCAGTGCGCCTGAAGGCCGGTTGAGTCTTCAACCCGGCAAGAAAACATGCCGCAGAATCCGCCAGCCAGCCGTCATAAACAACCCAACTCCCCTGCATCAACCCAAAACCTCATCAGTAAAGGAGTCAGCTCTAGCTATTTCAACAAGCTCCTAGAGGCTGTTAATGACTTTGGCGGTTTGTCAGTCCGGTCTGAGGGTGTTCTTCTATTATTTTCTTGCCGGGAGTCCAGTTTCGCCAATAGTCGATGCTTTCCATCGGTCACCTCCTGCAGTCTCGGATTGATCGTGTAGTTCTCTGCAGGTCGGCCCGGCCCCGGCTCGTTCGCGTCCCGCCGTACCCACCCAGCCTCTTCTAGTAATCGAAGTGCTGCTCGGGTCTCTTCCGGCGTGCCAAGTCCTGTCCAGCAGTTACGGTACACATCCCGCAGGGCGAAGGAGCCTTCGCTGCCCTTCCAGCCGCCCGCAAGTTTGCGCGATAGCGTCGATGCGGCAAACTGCTCGGGGGCTATTCGCGAGGCGTAGATGCGTTGCGCATGATCTTCCAGATATTTGCACCATGCGGCTGCGAGTCGGGCATGATGTAGATCGACAGCTTCGAGTTCGCCGTCCGCGAGCGAAAACAGGAGCGCCAATGACGGCATCAAACTCGGAATTTCGCCAAATGAGCCTGCATAGCGGGCGATAGATCGTCCGCCCGGACCCGACACTCAAGGAGGCCCATCCACTCCTGAAAGAGCTCTTGCGCATCAGGTGTGAATTTCAAGATCAGCGGGCACTCGCAATCCAGTTCCACGATTCGGCGGAAGGCGTGTGTGACCCTATCGATGGCGCGATGGTTCGGTGGTCTGTCGACGTACTTCCATTCCCCAGGAGCATCTGGGTACACAAGAAGCTGGAAGCGCTGCATTAATCCATCGTTGCTGGGGCCGTCCTTCAATACATCGGAGAGATACGCCCGGAGGCGGGCGGGTGGGATGCCACCTAAGATGGAGACACAGCAGGCGGGGACGTGAATGCTGCCGCGACTTATTCGGTCAATTGTGTAGCCAGTGTCGCCGTTCCATGCTGATGAGAAAAACTCCCGTTCTCCTTCACGACCTTGCTTCTCAAGCGATGCGAACCAGCCAGAAAGCTCGTCTCGGATCACGAGCACACCTGCAGGGTTGTCGCGTAAAATCTCATGTAGCTTCTCGGGTGTCGAGTCTTGCGTGATGAGTCGTCTCAGTCGGTTCAGCGAGCGGGTCATCCGGTCGGATCGGTGGTTCGCTGCCCTTTTTCACGGCAGCCGTGTATAGCTGCTTCCACGCGTCTTCCCTCAGTTCTTGCTCCTCCTTCTCGGCTCTAAAGTTTGCGACGCCGCTCTCATGTTCAGTTCGCCACAGGCCATCAATCATCGTCAAAGGCTTCGTGACCGCTTGGATGACAGGCGATTTAAGCCAACCCCGGAGCCGCAACGATACCTCCCCACAGATTCGGAACGACCATCCAACTCTCATCGTTCTCCTTGGGCTGTATCAGCCCTCTGCGATTCGTGACCCAGCTAACGACAGAACGGACACGACGGCGGCGAAATCCAGCGGTGTTTGCATTCGCTCTGTCACGTCCTCTACGAGCGGACGAAGCGCATTGGGCAATAACTTTAAGTCGAATCCCGGAACTGCAGGTAGATCGGCCCGGAGCGGCTCCGGCATCGGCCAGTTGTTGAGATGCGCTTCGATTTCGGACACTGTCGCATTCGCGTAAGAGTTCGGCGATGAGATTAAGAAGTCCACGAGCTTCGCCGGGTCATTCATGGTCTCACCGTGAATTCTGCCATCCGAATCTGTTCGACCGCAGAATGAAAAAGTTTGGCGAGAGTATCCGCATCGGGTGCTGACTCGAGGCGCGAGACGAGTTCTTCGGCGATCTCATCAAGCGACCGGATGCGGTCACCGATTGCACGTCGGGCCAATCGTTCGGCCCGCTCCTACAACTCTCGCGCCTGCCGCTCCGTTGCCATCTCCCGAAGTTGGGCTGAGGTCGGCGGCGGCCCGAAAAAGAGATCCCGCAGCTTCAGTCCCGCGGCGTGACTACGGCCAGCGCTTCGCATCCTGCGAAGCAGTGAAGCAATACCTTACCGCCCGCCTCGCGGAGAGACAGTTATGCACATCGATCATCGTGTGCAGGACACCGCGCCACCCACTTACCCCGCCCGACCGGGCGAGCGTGCAGATGCTCCGCAAGGGCAGCGGCGGTCATTGACCACTCCTTGCCTGCGCGATAGGACGTGGCGCGGCGGGCACCGCAGGCTCGGCTGCCGCGCGGGCTTCGCACCACAAGTCGACCTCGCACTAACCAGCCGACCGCACGAGCCCCGAGGCGGTGCGGAACTGGAAAAAGGCCGTTGGCCACCATCGCGTAAATTGTCGATTTACTGTACGGCACCCGGCGCGCTGCACATCTTGTAGGCGTATAAAACTTAAACGTTGGACGCTCATGTCGATCTCCCTCGTACGCTCCCGTACTCAATCCATGGAGACACGATACCGTAGACCATTTTTAGCGGAGGTATTCGGAGTCGACGAAGAGTCGAAAAAAGTTTCCAATCTTTCCCATGTGTTCCAATGCTTATCATCCTTCTCGGAAATTGCCTCAAAACCGGGGCAAAAAAAAGCACTTGACATAGCCTCCTCGAGATTGCCCTTGCCGCCATAGGATCATCTCTGGTGAGAATCACAGTGATGTAAAGACACTATCGTGGTTACAAAATGTCAGGCATACAAAGAAAAGCCGAGAGCTTTATGGCTCCCGGCTTACTGCGATGGATTCCAACGTGTTCACTAGCCCAAGGACCGGTTCGACCCCTTGAATTGTGGGTAGATTTGAGGGTATCTCCTAAGAGGAGAAAAAGTTATGTCTATATTATGCACAGACTTACACAATGAATACGAATCCCTGTCTCCCCTAATCCCAGTTAAATCCTCCATAATCAGTAAACTACTTTAAAGTCAGGGACTTACAGCGTGACCGTGTTTTCTCGTGGTCTCGTCAAGCTTCGCCATTTCCCTCTTTCTGATCAAAAAACCGTATCACGTGCTTTCCGACGTGGCCACATATTGCTGCACTTCTCAATATCTCAGGCCTCCGTATTTGCGGGCTCCCAGTAAGGTCCGGCCGCTGCACTCGGCCACTCACGTCCTTCACGCAGTAGCTGATCGTCTTCTTGTACATCCAGTTCCGATATGTCCCGAGGAGCCTCCGTGGTCGTTCTCTGTGCTCCTCAATGACCTAACATTCAAACAATCCAGCGGAATGCCCAGAATGAGTGACTGGCTCTGTTCACCACGACTTATTTGGCTAAGGTGGCCCCTTACGAATTACTCTCATACGCTGACTGGTCGATCCTTACCCTCCATCCGACACCAACAGAGCGCTGTTTTCGTGGTCGACCACGTTGACCGCTTTCCTGATCACAGTCGAGTTGTGGGGCGACTGGACCGAGGTCGAGGACCCTATTCGGCAGCAAAGCCAAGACCGGGAGTGAGGCGAGGGGCTCCGCTTCCCTGCTTCCGGGCGGCGGAGGCGCGCCAAACGATAAGCGAGAGAGCGAATGGAAGAGCGAACAAGTTGATTTGCCCTATATGGTTCTATTCGTATAAATTCGAATATTGGAAGTATTGTTGCTTTTTTAATGTGTATGCGAACGTGACGGCGGCTCACAGCAGATCTGAGCTGCTTAGCTACCCCTAACTATCCATCACCAAATACCTTCTCCAAGCGGTCTTGCCTGCATACGTCGAGACCGGAGAACAGCCAGTCTCGGGAGTTCAATGTCTCGCCACGCCCCTGTCCATCTTTCTGTCTGTCGGAACTTACGCTTGTGTATTTCGCTATGTGCGGGGCTTTTCATGCTTGTTTCGCTTCAAGCCTTCGCGCAGTCGGCCCAGATAAGCGGAACGATTACGGACCCCGATCAATCTGTGGTGAGCAATGTAGTGGTTACACTCCAAAGTCCACAAACTCGCCCTATCCTGCAGACGGTCACCAATCAAGCGGGTCAATACACGTTCCTATCGGTTGCTACAGGCAGCTACAAACTGGAAGCCCATAAGGCTGGATTTGCAACGTTTACGATTCCGTCCCTAACAGTCTTAGCTGGGCAGAACGTCACACAGGATTTCGCATTGGTCTTGGCCGGTGCAGATACGTCCATCACGGTCGACGCCGGTCTGTCGGGTAAAGCAGAAAACGCCTATTTCGTGAGCAAAGTCAATCAGGGTATCTTGGGGTCTTCGCCGATCGTAAATCAGCCCTACACGATCACGGTGATGCCAGCCGAGCAGATCACGAACACTCAGGTCAAGAGTTTACGGGACGCTATCATGTTCTTGCCCTTAGTGTCCTTCACCGAGCAGCAGGGTTCGGAGATTCTGCGACCTTCCACACGAGGCATTCAGGGAAGCATCGCGCAGAATACCCGCATGGACGGCATGGCCATCGCGATCACAGGCGCGAACTCCATGGAGCAGTATGAGGGATTGCAGGTTGAAAATGGCCTCGGAGCTGCCATGTACGGGCCGGCCAATCCTTCGGGCATGTTCGACTTCGTTCTCAAGCGTCCGACCGAAGAGCGCACGGCCAATCTCTATCTCGAGCATGACAGCAGCTCTATCGGCACGATCTACGGCGATGCTGGGGGTCGTCTTGGTTCGCACAAGATCTTTGGGTATCGCTCTAATTTGCTCTTTGGCGATGGCACCGCGTTTGTAGAGCAGAGCCGCCTTCGCCGCCGGCTGGGCGAGTTTGCCTTTGACCTCAGGCCAACAGAACATACGACGATCGACGCTCACTACAGCGTGTATGACATCGTTCAGCGTGGCTATCCCGGTTGGTTCAGTTACGGTCAGGATCCGACTGATACGACATCGACCGCCCAGCGCCCCAAACGTACACTGCTGCTACCCTCCGCACCCGATCCAACTCGTCTCGGCTTCGGACAGGCTTATGCTGGTGTCAATCTCACCACGCAGAGCACAAGCGTCCGCTTGCTTCACGACTTCTCCCCAAACTGGCATGCGATGGCCGGAGGTCTGGCGCAACGGCTTGACCGCTTCATGGATACTCCGGTCAACACCCTTACAGACAACGTTGGCAACTATCAGTCGTCGCTTGCCACCGGCTTCGCTCCCCGCTTCGGCGTAGAGAGCGACCTCGGCTACATCACCGGTGAGATTTCAAAGTGGGGCATCAGGCAGGATGTCGTCGCTGCCAGCGAGGGCTACCGGTTCAACCAGTACGCCTACACCACGCCGTCAGCTGCTAGTGTTCTGCTCGGAACGGCAAATGTGGCGGCTCCCCGCGTCTTCGCGCCGCCCGCCGGTGGCCTGCCTCAGAATCGCGGCCTCTACGAATCGGCAGTCGTTCACCAGCAGGGCTTCAATCTTGGCGATCTCATCTACTTTCCAAAAGGCTTTGCTGTGCGTCTGGCAGCTAGTCAGGATTGGATCGGCGTCGACAATAACTCTGCCACTACCCGCACGAGCGGATCGAACAAGAACGGAATCAGCCCCTCGGCAAGTGTCATGTACAAACCGCGGAATTGGATGACGGCTTATGCAACCTACGCTAGCAGCTTGCAGCAGGGAGACATCGCTCCAGGGAGCACGAACCTGGTGAACGCCAACCAGGCACTTGCTCCGTACCGGAGCAAGGAATGGGAGATAGGTTTCAAGACAGCATCGCGGACTATCGACGTCACAACGGCTCTGTTCCGTATTCAACGCCCATTCGCTAACACCGTTGCTTTGAATGCAACGCAGAACATCTTTGAGATTACCGGCCAGCAGGTGAACTACGGCGCGGAGATCTCAGTGCAAGGCACTCTGTTTCATCGTTTGCTCGTGGACGGCGGCTTTACTGCGCTGAATGCGCGGTTGAACGACACAGGAATCGCCGCCACCAACGGTAAGCGCTTCGTTGGTATTCCAGGATATAAATCCAATTTCTACAGCGAGTACCGTGTGCCCGGTGTTGCAAATTTGAGTGTGACTGGCGATTGGCAATTCGTGGGCCGCCGTCCGCAGGATGACGAAAACCTATACTCAACCGGGGGCTACAATATCTATGATTTGGGCTTCCGTTACTCGCATATGATCTTCACGAAGCTGGCGACGTTGCGGTTCACAACCAACAACCTAACGGACGTTCACTACTACTCCACGATCTCCGCGGGTGACATCACGGGAACGAACGCGAGTAGCAACCTTGCTCACTTTGGCTCTCCGCGGACAATCTCCACGTCCCTACAGTTCGTTTTTTGAGCTACGAAAAAGTGTGAGAACTCGTTGACAGGGCTCACGGACAGCGCGCATCCCCGTTTATTGTTCAATGCGGAATGTGCTTTTCCGTTCATGGAGTAAGCACGAGCTGCGCGAAATTTGTCTTGTTGGCCCTCAATTACGAATGCGCTGCGGACTTCCCGGTTCGATATTAGCCACCAGGCGCAAGGACAAATTCGTTCAGCTGAGGTCCCCGGTTTCGTGCGCTCACACTGTATTCGCTTAGAACCATCGACGTTCTGCGAAGGAGCAATGTCCGCAGGTATCAGCCTTTCGCCTCGCTGATTAGTCTCTTGAGTGGAAGACGAGAGTGGCATCGCCAACACTGCCCGTCTGCTCGGGGAGATGCTATCGAAGGCTTCTTTAGGCGAATTGTTGAACGGAATATGTAAAAGCTCTCGAACGGAACTTCGGCTGCTCCGTCGTCTTCGGAGCCTCGCAGAACGCCATCGTCTTCAGCGCGGATCACGCTAGACCTGTTCGTTCTTTCTTCCGAGGCCCAGATAAAAGCTCGGAGAGGGCGATCTCGAATGACGGCTACTCGGCAGTAAATCGCTAGGACCGGATAACTTCCGGCTTGCCGACCTCCATGTAAGTCATCTGTCAAGCGGGGCACGGATGTCCCGGACACAAGCTCGGGAGAGTGTGCAAGTCGTCCTATCCACAATGTTCTAAACGACTACCGGCTGAAGCCGGTAGGTTGGATTGCGGCTAAAGCCGCCTGTAAGGTGCCCGGCTAAGAGCCGGCTTATGGCTCGGTGGGCGCGGTGATCCAGAAGTTCTCTCCCGGATCGTCCCACTGCTGGTTTTCGATGTACCGTCGGATGGTGTCCTCGTCCACCGCACCCACGCTTGCGCAGAGGTACCCCGCGCCCACAGAGGCTGGCCCAGTACCGCTTCTTCAACTGCGGAAACTCGTCTTGCAACATCCGGCTTGAACGCCCCTTCAGATATTGCACCAGCTTCGCCGGAGCCAACTGCGGAGGCACACTCATCAGCATGTGAATGTGGTCCGGCAGGATCTGGCAGTCTGCTCATTTTGTTCATACTGTTTCTTTCGGAAGTATTTATGCTGCCGCAGTCCTGCATTCTTCAGCAGGCACGAAGTCTCGCTGTTGCCGATCCACGGCCAAACAGGTATGCAACCATCTTCCGAGCTACCCAGTGTTGCCCGATTACCATTTCTGCTTCTCCTTGTCATAGATCACAGCTAATTCGTGACTCTGTCTTGGCGCCAGCTTCGCAGCTTTTATCAACGCACGCTGAACGTAGCCCAATCCGTAGACTACTTCTGCGATGCCGCCCGCGAGGCCGAAGCGGTTGTAGAAGCGGACGTAAACGTGACGCGCATTTTGCCCGAAGAAGGCGTACTGCTCGAAAGCGGAGAACACATCACCGCTCCGGTTATCGTCTCGAACGCAGATCCAATCCGCACACTAAGCATGCTGGATGCGTTTGCAGATCCAGCCTGGGCAGGGAGAGTGCATTCAGTGCCCATAGGGGATGTACGGTGAAGCTGAACGTATTGCTCCGGGAGCTGCCGAACTTCACTGCCCGGCCGGGAATTCTGGAGCCGCACCACTACGGCAGATCAACGCTCCGCTGACGAAGCATGAGTGGAAGGCAAGTTATGCCGCAGCTCGCGCTGGACATCTTCCAGAGCAACTCTGGTGCGAGCTTTACTTCCAGAGCGCGCGTGATGCAAGCGTGGCTCCAGCAGGTTTGCACACCATGAGTGTCTTCGCACAGTATGTGCCGTTCACGTTTGTCTCGGGGCAGTTGGGATGGACATCGCGGCGAAGCAAAGAGCCTAGCATCCCCGCCTGGACCCACCAGTACAACTGGCACCGGCCTCACGCCAGCCTCAATCAACTACCGCCCATCACCAGGGCAGCTCTCGATGACAATAACCTCTTGAGTTACCACATCTAGACAGTCCCAGCCACAAGGTTTAGTTCGGGGGAGCCTTCTTTCAGCGAAGTGCCGGTTTGCCGCATTAAGCGCGCAAGCTTGAGATACCAAAAGAGGCGATCCGCAGCAGCTTCCGGTGAGAGACCGCCGCTCCGGATATTGGAAAGGCAATTGCGATCAGCATCTGTGCGGTCCGGGTGGGGAGACCATGTCAGATATGCACCCATGCTATCGGGAGAGGAGAGTCCCGGCCTCTCGCCGATCAGGATCACGCTCAAACTTGCTCCAAGATGAGAACCAATCGAATCGGAGATGCCAACTCTTCCCTGTTGAACGAGCGTGATGGGAGCGATGGTCCAGGCATCCGCGAGCAGTTTAGGGAGCAGAAGGGCGAGCACGGGAATGGCATTACGCTCAATGGCCAAAGCGGAGAGTCCGTCGGCGATGGTAATGGCCAATTCGCAGGAGGCTGGGCGAAGCAGCGCGACGGAGTCGGGGTGGAGAGTGCGGCCGAGATTCGGCTGACGAAGATAAGCGGCGCGATCGGATGCGTTACTTCGCACCTGGAGGACTGCAATTGAGGCTTGGCCAAGGATTGGAAGTTCGGCGAGAAGACGCTGCGCGAATGAGGGTAGATGAAGCACGGCATGGACAGCGTCCCGTGCCTGTGCGTGGGCCAGTTCGAAGTTGAGTACCTCATCCGTGGCAATACTGTCGCCTGTAGTGTGCAGTGAAACACGGGCGGGAGTCAGCTCACGCAAACTCGAGCGAGGGGTTTTGATAAGGCGAGACATCGCGTTCGTCATTGTCCTCCGAGTAGGTTCGGTTGAAGTGGCTGAGAGAGTTGGCGGGGCATATCGCTTGCGAGCCACACTTCAAACTCGGGCGAAGGGCGAAGACCGAGCGTGGAGCGAAGGTAAAGGGCATCGTGAAAGGAAGTGCTTTGATACTGAAGCATGATGTCGTCAGCTCCGGGAACTCCCATGATGTAGTTGACACCAGCCGCACCAAGAAGGGTCAAGAGTGAATCCATATCGTCCTGATCGGCTTCTGCATGGTTGGTGTAGCAGACATCGCAGCCCATCGGCAGGCCAAGGAGCTTGCCACAGAAATGATCCTCGAGCCCGGCTCGAAGGATCTGTTTGCCATTGTAAAGATACTCCGGACCGATAAAGCCAACGACCGTGTTGAGGAGCATCGGGGCGAAGTGACGTGCAACTCCATAGGCGCGAGCCTCGCAGGTCTGCTGATCGACGCCGTGATGAACATTCGCCGAAAGCGCGCTGCCCTGACCCGTTTCGAAGTACATGACATTCTTACCAACTTCACCGCGACGAAGTTCGGATGCAGCTTGGTTCGCCTCAGTGAGGAGAGCCAAGTTGATGCCAAAGGAGGTGTTGGCTCGCTCCGTTCCAGCGATGGACTGGAACACAAGATCCACGGGCGCACCTTGTTCAAGTGCCGCAAGCTGAGTGGTGAGGTGAGCAAGAACACAACTTTGAGTCAGAATAGAGTAGTGTTGCCGAATCGAGTCGATCAGTCGAAGGAGCTTTACCGTGCTGGCGACGTTATCAGCGGCAGGATTGACTCCTATCACGGCGTCGCCTGACCCCAGAAGTAGACCATCCACGATCGCAGCAGCGATACCAATAGGATCGTCGGTCGGGTGATTAGGCTGCAGCCGTGTTGAAAGGCGACCCTGCATGCCTACCGTTGTACGAAAACGTGTAACGACACGAATCTTGCGAGAGATGGCAATAAGATCCTGCACGCGCATGAGCTTACAGACGGCTGCTGCCATCTCGGGTATTAGACCCGCAGCGAGAGATTTCAGGGATTCTGGGGTGACCTCGTTGGAGAGTAATAAGTTGCGGAACTCACCTACGGTGAGATTAGCCACGGGTGCAAAGGCGGATGCATTATGCGTATCGAAGATAAGACGAGTAACCTCATCGATTTCATAAGGAATTAAGGGTTCTTCCAAAAACGCGCCGAGAGGCAGATCAGCGAGGGTCATCCGAGCTGCAACTTGCTCTACAGAACTGCGAGCGCTAATGCCTGCGAGTTCGTCTCCGGAGCGAACAGCGGTGGCCTTCGCGAGCAGGTCTTTGAGATTGTCAAAGTTATAGGTGACACCATCGACGCTATGGCGGAGGAGCATGGAGATTCTCTCGGAAGATTTGCTGAAGGGAGTCTATCAACGATAAGTCCTCTGCTGACGAGCTCAGCGTTCCGATGCTGGCTTCCAGGACTCTATTTCAAGTTAAATTTCTGATTAGTAATGAGAAACGCTTCGTCTCAATCGATGGACATGACAGTCAACTTGCTCTGATATTGAACTGCGCCTGGGCTTTCCGTATGCCCTAAAGTTCACCGCAACCCAAAATCAGATCCCGCGATTGATGAATCGGTACCGGGACTCGATTGTCAAGATCGATCCGAGGTCCAACAAGGGGCAAATAACAGCATTTCCAATACCGTAATCCGTGGTGCACAGTGCGACCTGTGGCTTTGGTTTCAATGAGTTGCGTTACTTACGCCTAAATGAGCGGGAAGGACCATCGTCAGGTCGAACTGCCCGTCACCGCATGGTGTCCGCGAGATGGCGTCGAGGCTACCGGAACTGCTGATCTTGCCCACCAGCGTCAGACTGGACGACGCGGCGTCAGCCACGCCGCCCATGAAGGATCGCGCCGCTGAGCCCAGCACCCTCGTCGATCATCGAACAGCCGTACAGCGTGGGGGAATTGTTACCGTTGGGGGCGACGGTGATGACTCCCGTCGTGGGACCGTCGCGGGGTTGAACCTGGTATCCAGGGCGGAGGTGCCGGAGAAGCCGACATACCAATACCGATCGGCGCGGGCACCTGTCCTGGCCTGTCGAAGGACGCGCGCAAACAAAGTTCGAGCGAAGCCTTGCGGAGCAAAATCCGCTTTGTCGTCTGCTATTACGGACCACCTACTCCAGTACGATCGAAGGTCCAGCCATGACGCGGACAAACGATGCGTCCCGAGCACACTTGCCGTTTGCCAATGAGGCAGCCTTGTCGATGCATGTGTCGTCAAGCACAGCGATCGTTCCGTTGGCGTTAGCGATACAGAACGCGTGACCGCCGCTCTCGATCCCGCCTGCTTTGCCAGGCGCAGGCAGTTCCGAGGTTTTACAGAGGATGAGTTCAGAGATGGACGACTCCGAGGATGCGCAAAGAAAAGCTGTAGGCCGAGAGATGGGCTACAGCAGGAGGCCTTAAACAGCGTTAGTCTTCGAGATAGAACTGGATGTCCAGGGTGCGCAGGTAGGAGTGCAAACCGGCATCCTGAATGGGCATCACGTAGGCATCCGCACCAGACTCGTTGACGTGCTCATGCCAGTAGCCGGCTGGCGTTACGAACGCAGCACCCTTCACCCAGTCCACGCGGATAGCGTCCTTGATGGAGCCGTCCGCATTCAGTTCCGGCCCAATCAGGGTGTATACCCCAGGCTTCGCTTCGACTGCGAAATCGAGCGCGACGGACTGATGACGATGCGGAAGCTGCCGTGTTCCAGGAGGCACGATGCCAAACATAGACCACAGCGTATGCGTGATGGTCAGCGTCTGGTCGAAGTTCTTGTTTGCCAGCAGCACGCTCACACGGCTGCGCTTGCCTGCGTTGGGATCATTCTTGGCCTTCTCCAACTCAGTCATGATCATGGCACGCGTGTACAGTGTCGGCTGAAAACGGTCCTTTGACTTCTCCACGCCCAGATAGGCCAGCAGTGGCGAGTCGTCCACCATGTAAAAGGCGGTGTCCTCGTCGGCATGATGCACGGCAGCCATGCCGGGCAACGTAAAGATGTCGCCTTCGTTCCACTCAATGGCTCCCTTCTCGGTCTCGGTGTGGCCCTTCCCCTTGATGACGTAAAAAAACTCGCTGGTGGCATCAACTGAAGTTGCGATCGATTCACCGGCCTTGATGCGAACGAAGCTTGCGATCACGCTTGGACCTGTCACGGGATAGTCAGTTTTCAACTCCTTGCTCAGATCGAGTGGCACAACACGTGTGGCACCAGTAGCATAGAGTTCGGATGAGAACGTCTTAACCGGGATGCGTGGCGTCGCTCCGGAAGAGATTGGGTCGGCGGCTTTACTGTACTCAAAGATCTCGGCATCCTGCGTGAGAACAGCAGTCGGGATCACCTTTGCGGAAATTGCGGTATTCATATGTTTCTCCTTTCGCGCGAGGTGCAGTCGTTGGTCGGCCAACCTCAGCTACAGTCTGGCTCTCGTGGACTTATTATGTATCTTTGGTTCTTCCGGCACTTTTTGGATTCTTTAGATTGGATAAACTTCGGCGACCTAGGAGCGAGCTGAACGCGTGACAGAGCCATCACAGGAGCGGATGATTCTAGTGGGAGCGAATGACCCGCTACCCGACGATCACTTCTGGTTTGAAGGAGAAGGCTTCAGTGTCTATGCGGCCAAACAGCCGCGCAGTACGTGGCACGAGCATGTGCACGACTGCGTGCAGGTGACCGTGGGGCTTGAGCCGGCGCATATGCATGCTGAATGGCGTGCAACGGGAAAGCTCCGCCAAAGCAAGGAGTTTATCGGAAACGCAGTCACTGTGATTCCTGCGCACGTTCCGCACAAGACACTCTGGCAGCGGCGAGCAGCACTAATACACATCTACATCCGCGGAGAATTTCTCCGGCGGCTTGCCCTGGACGTCTTGCAGCAAGACTCCTTGGAACTTCAACCCACGTATCTGGTTCGAGATCTACTCATCGAGGAACTCGCTCGTTTGCTTTACCTGGAGTCCGAGAAGGGGCATCTGAATGCCGCTGTAGCAAGTGCAGCGGTCACGACACTCTGCGTGCGCCTGTTGCGTGCCTACGCCGTACGAAAAAACGAGGCAGCTTATGCGACAGGAGGCTTGGGACCCGCCCGCGAACGTCGCGTGCGGGAGTACATCGAAGCTGACCTGGAACGCGATCTCTCGATTCAATCTCTTGCAGACGTAGTTGGACTAAGCCCGCAGCACTTCGCCGTACTCTTTCGTGAGTCAACCGGATTCACTCCACATCAGTACGTGAACCATCGCCGCATTGCCTACGCTCAGGAACTGCTGAAGAAAGACGGAGTGCCGCTCATAGAGATTTCGATGCAGTGTGGCTTCTCCAGCCAGAGCCAGTTCATCACGACCTTTCGCAAGCTGGTAGGGATGACGCCGGGACGTTTCCGCTCTTCACTCACCGCTTCTCGGTGACAGCTTCTGTCTCGTCGTAACTGTTCGTGCATGCCGACTCGTGCATGCCGACAGAAGAACACCTGAAGAATCCAAAATTTTGCACTCTTTGAGAAAGCTCGGTGGCCTTCCATTCTCCCAAACTGTCAATAAGACAGTGGAGGCGCTTATGCAAGGAAATGGAGAGCAACAGCCAGCAAAGGGAACCTTATCGCGCAGGACCTTCCTGGCAACCGGATCAGCGGCGCTGAGCGCGCTTTCACTCACGAGAAACTCGGAGGGTCAAATGACACAGGCGAAGACAGAGCCTTGGGGACGCATTCTCAATGGCAGAGTCGCTGTAGTAACCGGAGCGGCACGCGGGATTGGCCGTTCAGCGGCGGTGGCTCTGGCGCATTGTGGTGCGCACGTGGTTGGAATCGACATCTGTGCCGTTGTCGATCCGCGTTCGGGAGTGGAACCTGCTACTCGTGCCGAACTCGATCAGACCGGTGAAATGGTTAAGAGCGAAGGCGTCGAGTGGAGGAGCTTGGTGCTGGACCAGCGCGACCTTCCCGCACTGCGCAGAGCCGCAGAGAAGATCAACGTGGAGTTTGGACATATTGACATCCTGTTTGCCAATGCTGGTATTCAGGCGTTCCGTCCGTTGCTCCAGATGGAAGATGCCGATTGGCACATCCAAATTGACGTCAATCTAACGGGCACCGCAAACGCCGTGCGCGCCTTCGCCCCGTATATGGTTCAGCAGGAACACGGCCGGATCATCATGACCACATCAACCCAGGGAAGACACGGCACGCTGAACGGCTCCGCTTATTCGGCTTCAAAGTGGGGCATCATCGGCTTGATGAAATCTGCGGCGATGGAATTGGGCAGGCATGGCGTCACGGTGAACTGCCTTGTGCCAGGACTCATTGATACCCCGCTGACACGCCATGAGGAACGGTACGAGCAAGCTCTGCAGGTGGCGGGACGCACGCCAACGGGCGACAAGGCAGTGGACGAAGAAGCGGCTCGTAAGGTGCTGCAGAACAAATCGATTCTGGGCGTGCCGTGGATCGATCCGGCAGAGATGGCGCCGGTCGTTGTGTTCCTAGCGTCTGACGCGGCGCGCATGGTCTCAGGAGCTACCTATGACGTAACAGGCGGCGACAGTGCGAACAACGTTTAGCAAAACGCTTTTCGGAGAGTTGCAAAGCCTTGCTGTAGTGAACACTGTCAAACAGAATCCGTGAGGTGATTGATTCGAAGCCGGGAACGGATTACGGGAAGACTGTAAGCTGTGTGCAGATGGTCAACATCACAAAGCCCTTGCTGCATTCGCCGCTCATTGGAGTCCAGAATTGCTGGAGAGTACTTCACAAATTCTTGTGCCATATAAGCAGGGTTCTGATATCGATTCGAAGAGTTCCTTGCTTATACGGGATCACTTTTACTACTTGGACATGTCCGCCTTTGTGGAATCAAACTGGATTTCGAAAGGAGAAACACCATGAACAACATCGTCAAATCCGCACTCGCACTTGGCTTAGTTGTCATGACACCAATTCTACCCACATCGCCAGCAGAGGCGGAGACCCACTCGAGGTCGAAGGAACTGGTAGTCATGGAATCTCGCGATCTTCCGGAACAGGCTCAGACACCGGGCAACTCACTCTTCCTTCACTCGGACAATACAGGAAGCACGTATCTCTATGTCGAGCAGCAACAGGGCGCTCGTCTATCAGTCTTTGATGTTACGGATCCGGCTCGCATCAAGCTGGTAGTGAGCACGCTCTTGGCAACAGACAGCGCTTTTGATTTCGTTCGTCCTCTCGGCGAACATGCTGAACTTGTATATTTTCGTGACAGCCAGAAGGAAGCCGTGCTCGATCTACGCAAGACCAAGAGGCCTGTGCTTCGGATGATCTCGACCGTGACAGATCTTGATCCGGCTGAGATCTTGCCGGAGAGCGGTCTCCTCGTCACGAGCATAGCCCACACGTACGTCCCTGCAGATGCACGGGACTACCAGGTGATCGATGTCGCCGGGTCTGACCCGACTCAACTCGCTACAGTCAAGAACGTGAAACATCGGGTGACTAACGATGAAACAGGCACCACGTTTCTACTTGGCAGTGACGGGCTTACAGTTATAAGACGCCTCAGTATCGAGAACGGCTATAAGGTGCATCAGATGCAGATGCAGGGAAACTAGGTCTATTGGCTTAGAGCGATACTCGAATTAGGCAGGAAAGGCCGTACTACCGACTATGGCGTACGGCCTTTGGCATTCGCCTGGCGTTGGCAAGACTCTCCGTGGCTGGAAATCCTGCGGTTTCGAGAGGCATGTTTACCTAGATTCGATATTGATTTCAAGGGCTGTCAACAAGACCTCAGCGAGCAGCGAAGATCTCAAGGACGAGCCGAACCTGAAAAAGCCGCAACACTCAAGCCTTTGCTCGAAAAACTCAAGGCAACGCTCGGGGACAATGTCAAAATTCGTGCAACTGTTCGATCGCGCGTTCTGAACCCGTCGACGTGGTCCGGTTGGGGAGGTATGGTCCCTAAATAGCCGCACCGACCAACGAACTTACCACCGATAACCGTGGCGGATAAGAAGATACACGGGGTTTGGGGTGGAAATACCGAATAGTTACTGCATTGTAAATTGCGGCTCCAAATGTAATCGCACACTCTGCGTCGCTTCTCTTCTCACCTGAAGCACCAGAATGTCATCCTCCTGGCCAAACTCCTTCGCTGCCTGCGCAATCTCTCTCGGACTAGCCCGCTGTCGCAGCATTTCATTGACTCTTTCAAAACCAAACAATATGCCTTGGTGGTTCTGAGCTTCGACGACACCATCCGACATCAGGATCAGAGAATCATTTTGCTCTAAGGTGAGTACTGCAGTTGAAAACTCCGGATCAGAAATAGTGCCTACTGGCAAAGCGCCCTCCATCTCAAGCTCTATCCCGTTAAGGTAAGGGGGCTGTTGGCCGGCATTGGCTAGAATCACCTTCCCGTCTGGATCAATTCGCAGGATTAAACAGGTTGCGCTGGCGTGTTGGCGTTCGCACAACTGCTCGTTAATCTCACGAAGAATCTCTAGCGGATTTGAGCTATGTTGCACGGCTGCGCGAATCGCCCCAACGAT
Source organism: Edaphobacter modestus (assembly GCF_004217555.1). GTDB lineage: Bacteria > Acidobacteriota > Terriglobia > Terriglobales > Acidobacteriaceae > Edaphobacter > Edaphobacter modestus. The sequence goes on along the minus strand of NZ_SHKW01000001.1, from coordinate 695,174 downwards.
CAAAGCAACCAGCATCCCGGCCTGTAGCCCTTTTCCCGTAACATCTCCTACAACGATCAATACGGTTCCTTCTTCCTCGTTCGGTAGAATCTGAAAGAAGTCCCCTCCAACTTCACGCGCCGGATGATATTCACTCTCAATGTGAAGGCCTTTTACCTGAGGCAGCTTTTGCGGAATCAAGACCTCCTGAACATGACGTGCCTGCTGAATCTCCATCTTCCATTGTTCTTTCAAACGTTGCGAGTGCACGAATCTCCGCAATAGTAAGGCCGTGATGACGAGGAGAGAAAGTATGGTTGCCACGGTTCCAAGCTGAATAAGAAATCCCAGGAACAAAAATGATACTTTTACATGAATGAGGCGCAATTCTCTCTGGTAGTTCGCGGCGACTACAAGCAAGACGGCGATAGCGACAAACCACCCCCCCGCTATATGTCTCGCAAATCCGCGGAATGCAACCACAAATAACAAGACGCCCAGTGCAAGTTTGACGATGAGTAGCAGTGGCGCAATGTAATTTGCATCATGGACTGGAATAATCAGGCCATATAAAGGGGGACGTAGCATAGCGGTCCCTATCATGAGCGTGACGACCAGTGGCCACACAAGGCGGTGCAGAATGCCGATGCGACGTAGGCGGAACCAATATCCCCAAAACAATACCCACAGGCCAATTCGAACTGGAGCAAGAATTACATCCGTAAGAATGACCGCCAATGTCTGGCCCATCAGGGGAGTAAAGTTTACAAAAAGCACAATGGAGTTGCGCACGAGCGTGACCAAGCACACCAAAGCCAGCCAGAGATAGGCACTTTCCTTGCGGTCCAGCCAGAACAGGGCCAGGGCCATCACGAGTGCCATGATCAAAATCAGTGCTTCAAGAAAGCCTATTCCAATGTCATGGGCAATATCGTCGTAGTCCAATCGAACCAGCGCCTCCATCACTGTTGCATATCCGAGTACGGGAGGCCCATGAAGACCACCTGCATCGGGACTATTAAACGGCGTGGCGCTGTCCATCCACATACGTATTGCTATGGATGCTTTTCCATCACCAACTCCTTTTGGCAGGCGAAACGATTGAGGCAGCGAACTATATGCCGTCACGCGGTTTCCGACGAATTTTCCCATTTCGCCAATTTGCTGTCCGTTCACGAAGACCTGATACGCATCATCGGCCATTGCTGGCATCTTTATCGCAGGTCTACGGTTTGCACCTGTTATATCGATCTTCAGCCTGTACCAGGCGAAGCCCGAGTGACCAGCGTAGCCACGGGCGGTCCATCCAGGTATATATCCACTGATTCCAAGGGTCGCATCTGCAGATCCTGGAGGCGGAGTAAGATCCATCGAATCCCAGTTTGAATCGTCGAAATCAACTTGAGCCCAAGCCATATCGTCTCCGATGCGAAACTTCCAAGGACCGGCAAGTTCTACCGACGATTCTCCCAACTTGACTTGAACGATGGTTTCTCCCGGCGCGGAATGACCATTGATAATTTCGGCAGGGGCGGTTTGAGATTGCGTGCAATACAGGGTAGAGCACAGCAGCAGAAACGTCAGGCCGGCACGATGCATAGAATGCTCTTTCTGCGACAGATTCAGTGAATATCAGCGGCACACAATAAAAACAGCATTCGACGACGTTCAGGAAGGGACAGAACCCGAAAAAATGCCGCTGACTTCGAGGGAGAGAATTGTAGCTCTTCGTTCTACTCGAAACCGAGCAATCGAGCAAAGGGAGAGAAACTTACGCTGTGCTGCGCAAGTCCTCTCCGCTGAGCATGGGCAATGTTGGGGACCAGACGGTAATAATTCTAAAGGTTAGAGAGACGCGTGAGGAAGCTGTTTCGCCAGAGCAAGAAAAGCACAGCACAGAAGAAACCAGTCGATAGAAATAGAAGCGAAGACGGCTCCGGGACAGGTGAAGTAATCGCAACAAGAGACACGGTCGGAAACAAGGAGGGGTCAACCCCGTCTTCTGCGATTACAAAGGTCCCGTTATTGGGGATATTTCCTATCGAAAAGTTGAGGATATAGCGCGATTCATCGAGCGAGAGGCCGCAATTTGTCGCGGAATATATATCTTCACTACCATCGAGTGCGCACGATGCAGGCTGGCTTCCGAGATCGTCTGTGTTGCTTACGACCATCTCGACACCTACCCAATCGTTCCCGGTCCGATTCACCCCCGAGAAACAGCCCTGATACGAGCTGACAACATTCGTCGGCAACTGGCCATCGACGCACGGTGCGAACGAGAATTCGTAAGGCGTAGAAAAGATTGGATGTGTAATGTAATCGGGATCCAGAATAACCAGGCGAAAGTCCGCTTGGTCGGCTTTAGCGGCGCTAGAGAGTCCACAGATCAGGGCGAGTGCAAAAAAGAAGCGAAACATTCGCATCGATATTCTCCGTTAGGCGGATGACTTCGGCGGCGCTGAATGCGCTGCGCATATTTCATATAGCTGAGCTGGCCTGGATGGTCTGAGAGAGATATATGCACGTTGCTAACCGAACTCTCTGAGGTTTTGTCAGCTCATTATTTGACTTCGGTTTGAAATTATGCAGAAAACTGCATTGCGCGAGGGAAAATAAGTCTATCTGGGGCGAGGTTGGAAAGGTTCGGGCTTTCTGCGATGTGTGTTCATCATCGCACCCTTTATCCTTTCAGCACAGCGTTACGATCACTAACTATCAGGAAGAACCCATTAGAGATATCGCCCCCCATTTCACACCCCCTATCTTTGTCCGAGAGAGTAAGAAACGCAATGATGCCCTGTTTGCACCCGTTCAGGAAGCGTATGAGATTTTCCCTATCAGACCATGCCGGACTGTAAAAACCTTTGATAACCCCTCATTCAAACTATGTTTCGTTCGGAACCATCAGACCTTGAAGATTTGCCAGCAAGCCACTTGCGGACCAAAGTCGAGCAGATGTGGCATATACTCTTGCACACACCGTCTTCACCTCCTTAAGGGGACGCGATGGAAATCAGTGAAGCAATCCTGGCACAGCAACAAGTCATTCGCTTGCAGGCTCTTTTGGAGGCTAGCCGGCAACTTCACTCGACCATCGATTTGGATGAGGTTCTTGATATTGCTTTGCAGATCGTTGTTCGCGAGTTGGAGCTTACCGGCGCTTTCTTTACAGAATTTCCTCAGAACTATGGTGATGTGTCGTCCACACTACAGGAATCGATCCGGGCGGGCCGCATTACCTCAACAAAGGATGCTCAATCGCTGCTCCGCTTTCCACTGCGAAACAAGAGCGGCATGCTTTTTACTGAGTTGGTTGTTCTCGTGCCGGGCGGTCGCATTCTCGATCTCGACGAGACGGACTTTCTTGAATCACTCGCATTGCAGGCAGCTGTGGCGATCGAAAATGCGCGATTTCACCAACGGGCTCTTCAGTGGCAGCGTGTCGAGAGCGACCTCGCCGCGGCACGTCAGGTTCAGCTTGGTTTAACTCCTCAGGATATGCCTGAAATTCTGGGTTACCACCTCGCTGCTCATTCAGTTACCTGTTACGAGGTCGGAGGAGACTATTTCGACATCGTCCCCATGCCCAGCGGTGACGTCGTGCTTGTTGTCGCAGATGTTGCAGGGAAAGGCCTTGCATCAGCTTTAGTTGGGGCTTCGTTCCGCTCCGCATTCCGCGCCATGGTTCACGCGGAGCTGAGTCTTCACGAGATAGCTACGCGCATGAATCTGCTTCACTACGGCGAGGGACTAGAGGCTCGAAGGCGTTATGTGACAGCGATTCTCCTTCGTCTCAGTCCTTCGACTCACACCCTGGAAATGCTGAATGCCGGGCACAATCCAGCATTTCTTGTTCGAGACGGGTCTGTTTACAAGATTGCAGCCTCGGGTACTCCTATCGGCATGCTTCCTTTTTCAAATTATGTCACCGAGACGCTTTCGTTGAATCCTGGAACGAGGCTTCTGGTCTACACTGACGGCATCACTGAGATCTTCTGTGGCGAAGAAGAGTTTGGAGAATCCCGTCTGCTGGAAACATTTCTCGCCTGCAGTGAGACAGACGCAGAGCAAACGCTGAGATCCCTCTGGCGTACATTGGAGGAATTCTCAGACGGACATGACCAATCCGACGATATGACCGCGCTGGTTTTGTTCCGAACCCATAATGGAGATCGTCGCTGATGGATGAATACAGAAGCAGCATCGAACTCCGACTCCCATCCCGTCTCGGCTTTGAAAAAATTGCCATGAATACCGCGGCCAGCGTCGCTCACTTAATGGGTTTCGGGGAAGAACGCATAGAAGACTTGAAGACCGCCATCGCAGAAGCATGCATCAATGCCATGGAGCATGGCAACAAGTTCGACGAAACACAGTTGGTTGGAGTAATACTTTCGATGAGCCCGGATTCGCTCGAAGTAAAGGTTCTCGATACTGGCTCAGGACTACAGGTACCACTAGGCCATGCCGCCGTTCCCGATATCGATAAGAAAATGCATGAACTGGAGGCAGCACGCGGCATGGGAATGTTTCTGATTGAGTCATTGGTCGATGAAGTGGAATGGGTGAGTTCACCTCCGCAAGGCAGCTATGCACGGATGGTAATACGCCTTCATCCGTCCAAACATTAGATCGATGTCAGGGAGGGGAGAAAGATGCAAGAGAAAGTAACCCAGGTAAAGATGGAAGAATTTCAGCGCGAATCCGGACTGCCTATCACTGTGCTTCGGTTTGCAGGTGATATCACCAGCGCGTCAAAAGCCGCCGTTTTAGGCACATATCAGGGACTACCTGATACGGCTAAGCGTATTTTGCTTGATTTTTCTGGTGTGGAATATCTCAACTCCAGCGGTATAGCGCTGATCATTCAGATGATGATTGCCGCCAGCAAGAGTAGCCAGGCTATTCAGACGTTCGGCTTGAAGCCGCATTTTCAGAAGGTCTTCACGATGGTCGGAATTACGAAGTACACGACGCTTCATCCTGACGAGCTAACTGCCTGCGCAGCATTTGATTCGTAGATGGCAAGTTATCCCTAAAGATATGGCCCGTCTGCACGATTTGGCGTCTGGAAGTGTAAGAGCATGAGTTGACGAGTGGAAACCTGAAAGAAGGTAGTCATCTCATCTGGATAACAGATTCCGAGGTGGAGTATTCTCCGAAATACTGTGGGCGACGCGGAAATAACCCATACTGCGCCGTATGCATCCCGATCACACAGACGATGAGACTGTTGACGCACGAAACAACAAGACCGGTCCACATCTTTTTTTCCGATCAGGATCGTCGCGACCACGGTGAGAAGACAGGATAAGCTCGCGCGCCAGATCTTTCGTCGCTTTTATTACCAACTGCTCCAGGACTCGCGAACTCGGGACTTTTCGCGATGTTTCATATCCCCCGTGAAACCCATCACGTGCATGATGTTCTCTTCCAGCTTCGGCCAAGTCACAAACGTCCCGCGCCGTTTCTGGCTGAACGCATAGCCGCTGGTCTTCAAACCCTATGCAGCGCATGACGTGCCGTCATGCGGCTTTAGCTGGTAGGCCTGCTCCAACCCATTGGAAAAATTGATGCATTATTTTGATGCTTGCAAAATGAATATGTTGTCTATACAATAGCCGAACTTTTGCATTCCTAGGAGATCAAATAAAAGGCGCACAAGGGCAATCCTCATCAGAATTCTCATCAGTAGGATCGCGAAGATGCAGCCGAAAGCACCGGGCCCCGCACGACAAACTAAAGGGGAGGTCCACCGATGAGATTACGTATTTTGCTCTGCAGTCTCTTCGCTCTTCTCGTGAGCTGCTCTATCGCCATGGGACAGACAATAACCGGCTCCGTCACCGGTACCGTCACCGACGCTAGTGGAGCCGCAATAGCCGCAGCCAAAGTCACCGCAACCAACGTCGACACAGGTGTTGAGACTTCCACGACAACGAATTCCGATGGTGTCTACGTCCTTCGTTTTCTCCAGATCGGCCACTACAAGCTCTCTATAGAAGCCCAGGGCTTCGGCCCCGCGTCGGTCGGTCCGTTCGGCCTCGAAGTTGGCCAGGAAGCCAAAGTGGATGCCAAGCTCAAGGTCGGCTCGGTGACTGAAGACGTTGTCGTCACCACCGCCGCTCCCATCCTCAACACGGAGAATCCGAGTACCGGCACCTCCATCACTGCAGCGGTGGCGACCGAACTCCCGTTGCAGGCGCGTAACTTTTCCTCGCTCACGACCCTCGCTGCCGGCGCTGTCGCGACCACGCCTGCGAACGCGAATAATGTCGGACGTCCCACCTACAACAGCGGCTTCTTCATCAACGGCAACCGTGAGCAGACCAACAACTACACTTTCGATGGTGTCGACATCAATGACGCGATCGACAACTACATCAACTACAGTCCCAACGTAGACGCCATCGGCGAACTCCGCATCATCAGCGGCAATGCCACAGCCGAGTACGGCAACGCCAACGGCGGCCAGGTCGTCATGGTCACCAAGAGCGGAACCAACAACTTCCACGGCAACGCCTTCTGGTTCCTCGAAAACACCAACCTGAACGCCAACAGCTGGACGAACAAGCACACTCCTGACAAGTCGGCTATCGGACCTGTACCCTCGCTCAACCGCAACATCTTCGGCGGCACCTTTGGTGGACCCGTCATCCATGATCGTCTCTTCTTCTTCGTGGACTATCAGGGAGCGCGCCAGCATACCAGCAGCACTCAGTTTGACAGTGTGGCATCAGCAGCCATGCGTAACGGCTTCGCTCCAAACCTTGGGCAAACCGTTCCGGTTACCAACCCGGTTGCCCTATATCTCTTCGCTCACCCGGAGATCTATCCGCTCCCCAATGTCGCTACAACCAGCCTCACCAACAACCACGTCGGAACCATCGCGAGTGCAACGAACAACAATCAGGGCGATATCAAGGTCGACGGCAAGCTCACCGATAGAGACAATCTCTCCGGCCGATTCACTATCGGACGCGAAAACGATGGCCCAAGCAGGGTCTCGATTCCAACAGCACTTGGTCAGGCAAACATCAGTCCCTATACCGGGTTTTCTATCAACTGGACACATGTCATCTCCACTCGTGTGGTCAACGAGGCGCGTGCCGGATTCAGCCGTGGCCGCTTCACCAATCTTGTCTCCGATCCCGCCGGGTTGCTTGGGCTCACCGGTAACAATGCAGCTGGTATCCCCGGGACACAGATCGCTCCCGGTCTCTCCGCGTTCAATATCAGCGGCTATTCCCTCGGCAGTCCCTCCGGCGGCCCCACCGCCTTCGGCGGGAATGGCGTCCAGAATGACAGTCTCACCAACGCCTTCACCTACGGCGACAACGTCAACTGGCAGCGGGGCCGCCACACCCTCAAGTTCGGTATAACCGCCATTCGCTATCAATCCAACCGCAACTACTCCGGCAACGACGGTGTGCTCGGCCACTTCGACTACAACGGCACCTTTACCGCTGGTCAAACAGGCACAAGCGACGCATGGGCTGATTTCCTCCAGAACCAGTCCTCTGCCTTCGGGCAGGGCTCCTACGTCTCGAAATGGGGACAGCGGCAGTGGCGCGACGCCCTCTTCTTCCAGGACGATTGGAAGGTAACGCCCAACCTCACCCTTAACCTCGGCATGCGCTGGGAATGGGACCAGGGCCTCTACGAATCCCACAACAAACAGTCAAACCTCAACATCAACACCGGGGTAATCACGATCGCCGGCCAGAACGGCGCCAATCTCGCTCTCTATAACAGCTTCTGGAATGGCTGGATGCCACGCGTCGGCTTCGCCTACTCGCCTGAAAAGTTCAATGGAAGGTTCGTCATACGCGGCGGATATGGCATGACCAACTTCCTCGAAGGCACCGGAGCCAACCTTCGCCTCACCCTTAACCCTCCCTTCTTCAGCAACTCCTCAGGTCAGCAGAGCGGAAATAACCCCTACTTCCAGACACAGAACGGCTACCCCCTTCCCACCGCAAGCACTATCTGGTCCGGAAATGTTCGCGCCTGGGATCCGAACCTGAGACCCGCGCTTATACAGCAGTTCAACCTCACCACTGAGACGCAGCTCGACAACAACACCTCACTCGTCATCGCCTACCTCGGCCAGAGCGGAAACCACCTCGTGGATCCGCGCGAGGGCAACCAGAGGCGCTGCCCAACCTGCCCCTTACCCATCACTACCCTTTCGCAACTCCCGCCGTTCTCGGTGACCTCGCCGAACCCGCAGATCTCACAGATCTCACAGATCAGCTACACCGAATCCAGGTCGATGATGAACTACAATGCACTCCAGATAACGGGTCGTCGTCGCTTCAATCACGGCTTCGAGTTCCTCACAAACTACACCTGGAGCAAGGGCCTCACCAATAACCTCGGCTACTATGGAGGAACTGGCTCCTCGCAGAGTGCCTACTGGCAGGACGCCTACAACGGTTCCGGAGACTATGGACCGGCCTTCTTTGACGCGACCAATATCTTCACCTTCGCCGGATACTATGACCTTCCCTTTGGCCGAGGTCGCATGGTGGGTGCAAACATGAACCGCTTCCTCGATACCATCGTAGGCGGATGGAAGGTCGGCACAATCGCCAACCTTCATTCAGGCTTCCCTTTCACAGTAAGCTCACCAGGAAACTACAGAGTCAACCAGCGTGCGAACCGCGGCAATCACTATCGTAAGCTGGTTGTGCGGAATCGTTCCATAGATCAATGGTACGGCACCGACCCCTCCGCGACCGCGTGCGGCATCGATATAGACAATGGTGTCTGCGCCTACGGGCAGGAAAGTACAACGGGTTTCGGCACCGCCTCCGTCGGTTCGGAACGCTCTCCTGGGTTTAAGAACGTTGACGCAAACCTGAGCAAGGCCTTCAGCTTCTATCGAGAGACGAAGCTCGAGTTCCGCGCCAACTTCTATAACGTCCTCAACACGGTAAGCCTGGCGGCGCCACAGAACGACATCTCGTCCGCCACCTTCGGTCAGATCACAGGCACGCTCTCCACTGAACGTCAGATCGAGCTCGCTTTGAAACTATCCTTCTAAGTAGGGCTACCTCAACTCGCCTCATAACCTAAGCAGTAGTTCAACCGAAACGCCTCTTCTATTCAGGAAGAGGCGTTTTGCCTTGTTGTTCTCACTGAAACTGAGTTCACTCTCGCTGTTGCCATACTCGGACCTGCGGTTGCCGTTGCCTGTTTTCTTCCCACCACAAAATAGTCACTTTGATCGTCGCGCTACAAATCTCAGAATTCCAGTAATGAACTTGCATCGGGAGATAGATCGCAGGCACAGACCCCGATGCACTACACAAGCAGAAGTCCAGAGCTGACTCTCGAGTCCGCCACGAAGGATGCCAGTTGATTTTGGGGCTGTTCCTGCGTGTTTACATCAGCTACGCAGATCGCTTTGTTGTCCTTACGCCGTGGCACGCAGAAATCCCCGGCCGGTTGCACTCTGGCAGCCTAAGGGCCATTCGTTCCGGCAGGCGGCCCGGCTGGGCCTCATCCAAGATATTGGAGCCACAAGTCCATCGCCACTACTCGCCGGGATGAGTGTGGAAATGATGCTCGTTCTACACGACGAAGCGAAGCGCGAATACGCCTATGATCCTGCAACAGGACTTCCGGACACTCACGTCGGCACGTCTCCGAATCACTTCAAAAATGCCTGGGCTGTGGTCAGCATAAAAACGATTGGAAGCGCATCTTCCCGTTTGAGCACTGAGGCAGCATCGGATGGAGAGAAGACGATGATTAGAAGTTTCACGAAACAGGCTAATGTCGGCGGTGTTATCTTTTCTGCTGGTGTTCACGGCTGTGCCATCAGAAATCGTTGGCCAACAACCTGCACCCACGGGATCGATCAACCGGATATTCGGGGCAGGGTGCGCCTCTTTCAACGGACAGCTTGCAACAACTAGTGGCGCTAATAGCGCTATATCCAGACGCACTAGTTGCCCAGATTTTTTGAGCCGCGACTTTTCCGGACCAAGTAGTTGCCGCATCCGATTGGCTTCAACAGAACAAGGGTCTCACCGGCACCGCATTGGCGAAGGCCATTGATGCGCAACGGGATCCGAGCGTGAAGGCGCTCACTCAGTTCTTCAGTCCTCGACAATCTGGCGAAGAATTTGAGCTGGACCTCTGCATTAGGAGAGGCCTACCATACCCAGCCGACTGACATTATGTCCGCGCTTCAGGCGCTTCGTAGCAAAGCCCAGGCTGCCGGCAATCTGAAATCGGGTTCGCAGATCACGGTTGTGCAGCAATCGCCGCAAGTAATTGTGATTTAGTCTACCAACCCACAGGTGGTCTATGTTCCGCAATACAACCCAACGGTTGTCTACAGCGCTCCGGTTGTAACGCCGGGATACGTGGTGACGACCGCAGTGCTTGCATTTGGTGTTGGTATGCAGTAGGCGTCGCGATGAGCAATAACAGCTGGGGTTACAGCTACGGGTTATGCTGCCACGCATCAGGCCTCCAACGCCTATGGGAGCTACGGGAGCTCGGTTGTATCAAAGAATGGGAATACCGCGTACACCCAGCACCAAACTACAGCGCAAGGCTCGGTGGGATCAGTACAGACTTCGGCGGGCGGCAGAGGCGTTGCCGCGACTGGAGCGTACGGCAATAGTGGTGCTGCGAGACAAACCGCAAATGGCAACAAGTATGCTGCGGCAAACGGGAATGTATACAAGAACACCGGGAGCAAACCCCGCGAGGCTAGTGCTCGTGGTTCGGCAAGCCGCGGTTGTGGAGGCGGCTGGGGCGGTCGCAGGTAGAGAACAAATCACCTCTAGTGACCAGGGTTAAAAGGGCCGCGTAGTCGAAGTTTTGGAGGATGGGATGTTGCTCAAGACCTACCGAGTTTCGCTGACGATCCGGTTTATGCTTCTGGCGCTGATCATTCCACTTGTTGCATGTCGCAAATCAGAGAAACCTTCGATCAACATGTTTGCTTCACCCGACGACGCTGGTAGCACGCTGCTGGCTGTTGCGAAGTCAGGAGATCAAACCGCGCTCTAGTAGAAATCCCAAACATTATCAGCAAAGATTTTATCATCTTGATTCAGAATTCGGAATATTGATCTTTGCTGTAACGATCCAAACTTACCTGGACACTGCGATCAAGGAAACATTTGATAGGTTGACACCGTAACTAACCTAGCAAAAGTTAATTGTGAGATCCAATGCGTCCTGGTTTCTTGACGCAATCAGGGTCTCTCAAATTTGATTACATTGTCTTGTTGTGAAACAATCAGCGCCCACCGTAGTGTTTTGTGGAATCAGCCTCCGAGGTTGATGAACCGGAATATCCCCCAGACGCACCCGGCACACCGTGGAGTTCCCTAAAGATTCATGGGCGACGTACCAGGCCAACGGAGACCGCTAACGTGTATGGATATCAACAAGTTGTTTTCGCGATATGTAAGCCCTTCCCGGCTCCGCCGCGCTGCGCTTTTATTCGCTTCCTGCCTACTTTGGCAGTCGGCAGCGATCGCAGACTCGCCGGATAATCGGCGTGTCTTGTTCCTCAATGAGTTAGGACCATCGTCAGCTGCCGTCCCCCTCGTTGATCATGAGACCCGCGATGTGATTGAAAGGCAGACGATGCACCGGATCGAACCATATGTCGAATACCTGAAGACCACACTGTTTCCAAACCCTCGCTTCCAGCAAAAGATCTATTATTTGTTTGATCGGCGAGTGCTGGAACGTTGGTATATCAAGTCTCGTAATCTACCCGCCAGGAGCATAGTGCTGAACCGCCAGCCTACACCTACTGAGGCGTACGATCTCTATATCTTTGGCATCTTTGGCGGAATTCCGCTGCTCGTGCAAATATTGCCGATCATCCTCTTGACGCAACGAGCGAAGAAGAGAGCGACCAGGCGATACTTGAATGAGAGCGAAGCTCGGCTTCGTGAAGTTCCAACCATCGCTCAATGCGGTAGTTGGATATGTGCCCTTACTCAAGAAAAGGCACGATGGTCCGATGAAATGTGCTGCATTCTGGGTTTGTCTATAGAAAAGCCTGTTCCAATAGGCCGTCTGACAGACTCCGGTGACGATCTGCAATACATTGCAAAAATGAGAACAATCTCGGAAGCGAACCAACCCTCCAGCGAAGAGCCTTGGATCGTACGGCCCAATGGAGAGGAGCGGATCGTAGTAGAGTCAGGACGACCCAGGTATGACTCTCATAACAAATCTCTTTCTGTCGTGGGAACGCTACCCGACGTAACTGAAATACGATTTTACGAACAGATGCTCCGAGAAAGTGAGGAACGCTTTCGGTCTATGGCCGATGGTGCTCCAATCATGATGTGGATGGCGGATGTCGACAAGCTCTGCACTGACTTCAATCGCGGGTGGTTAGCTTTCACTGGGAGATCGATCGAGGAAGAGTTAGGTAACGGATGGGCAACTGGTGTGCACCCGGACGATCTCCAGAGGTGCATGAAGCTTTACATCGAAGCCTTCGATAATCGGGCGCCCTTCTCTGTGGAGTACCGGTTGCGGCGACATGATGGCGAGTATCACTGGATAAGTGATACTGGCTCCCCCCGATTCCTGCCCGACGGTACATTTGCTGGATACATTGGATGTTGTCTCGATATTCATGACCGAAAGGAAGAGGAGATAGCCAAACGTGAACTGTGTCGGCGTCTGATGGTTGCACAAGAAGAGGAGCGTGGCCGCATCGCTCGCGAACTCCATGACGGTATAGGTCAGGAGATAGCGTTACTGGGCATCCAGATGCAAAGAGCTTCGACTTCGCCTGGGTCAGAATCGGGGTCAAACAAATCTGCGATTAAGATATTCAGCGACAAGCTGACAGAGATAGGCATTCACGTCGGACGTCTGTCGCATCAACTTCATTCTTCCGAATTGGAATACCTGGGCCTGACGGTCGCAATCACAAAACTGTGCCGGGAGTTCTCTGAAGAGTTCCCAATCAAGGTGACGTGCGCATGCTCGAACATTCCCAGGTCGTTAGCGAACGATATAGCTCTTACGTTTCTTCGAATCGTCCAGGAGTCCCTCCGTAATGTGGCAAAACACAGTGGCGCAAGAACGGTACAGGTGGAGATGACCGGTACAGTTGAGGGACTCAGTCTCAGCGTTCGGGATGATGGCTCTGGGTTCAACGTCGAAGAATCGAAGAGGGCGGCAGGGCTGGGCCTGATCAGTATGCGGGAGAGGATATACCTGTTGGGTGGTGTATTTACAATCGACTCTACGGTTGGCGTCGGAACGAGTGTTCGGGCGGTCGTTCCTTTTAAAACGGCTACGCCTTAACCGTTGATCGAATGAATCGGTTTTTCCTGCTGAACATGTGGCATTCAGCCGACTCAGAGGTCCACCTGTGAAGTAGCATTTACCTCAAACTGAAGGCGAGTGTTCGCCTTCTCGGGCAGTCTTCAAATACCGAGAAGGAGGTGAATCCTACTCAACTAGCGATTGGACCGAGTCGAGAACTGCTGCAAAAGTCGAGTCGCCACGAATCCTGCTGTAGGAGAAGCGTCGACTAGGTTTACCCTGCGATGGCGTCACAAGCTGTCGGAAACATCGTCCCGTAGACGGTTCTTAATTCGAGGTAGCGGTGCCGCAAGAATGATCCAGTACAGAGCCTTTCTCGATTGTGCGATCCCGAAAAAGAAGATGCTTACCGGCCAGACAAAGTAGAACTGTTCCTCCACTGCGAGCGACCAGAAATGCCCGACTGACCACGGTCCCCCGCCCGGGTAATAGTTCATGATGTAAAGGGCTGAGGACGCAAAATCTCTTCCCCGAAGAGGAAGTAGGCCGAGCAGGGTCATCGCAAAGAGCACGAAAAGGTATACGTAAAATGCCGGCATAAGCAGCCAGATTCGGCGCCAGTAAAATCGGCGAAGGTCAACGGTACCCGATGCCGAAATCTCTTTGACGAGAATGCCTGTAATCAAATATCCGGAGATGACGAAGAAGATCTTCACCCCGAAATAGGCCAGATGATGAAATACCGATATCGGGTAATTCCATCAGGCGTGTCCGGCAATCACAAAGAGGATGGAAACGGCGCGGAGGCCGTCCAGTGATGGGATGCGTTTCACGTAACCTCGGCAGAAATAAAAGGCGAACAGTTTAGCGCTCTAACTTTTACCAGAGACCAACATCCCTGTGAAGCAAAAACTCTTTGCTCCCTGTAACTTACAGCGAAAATGGCATCCAGTCGGTAATCTCACACTTTGTTACTATCGAGGCAAGGCTCTCCCCACTTCCTCATGAGAATTGTTCAAGCTGTCTTCGGCGTCTTTCATCACTTCGAGCTGGCCCGCGAGTTGGAGCGTCGCGGACACCTCGAGGTAATCTATTCCACCTTCCCGTGGCGCAGGCTGCAGCGAGAAGGACTGCCGCCGTCCCGAGTCAAAACCTTCCCATGGCTGCATACTCCGGAGTTTCTTCTGCAGAGGTACCGCATCGGTGGTCAATGGGTCCTCGATCACCTTGGGTACGCCAACGCTCTCGCCTTCGACGAATGGATGCTGCGGCGAATTCCACCCTGTGATGCCTTCATCGCCATCTCGGGCGCCGGTCTCAAGACCGGGCGCCAGGTACAGAGGACAGGTGGAGTTTTTATCTGCGATCGTGGGTCGTCCCATCAGCGCTATCAGGAAAGGATCGTCAGCGAAGAGTATCGCCGTTGGGGTGTCGATCTGCCTGTTACCGATGAACGAGACACGCGGCGAGAAGAGATGATTTACGAGACTGCGGATCTGATCACGGTTCCATCAGGCTTCGCGGCCCGTTCCTTCCTCGAGATGGGAGTGCCCGCCGAAAAGCTTCGAAAGGTCCCTTATGGCGTGCGTCTGGAGCGATTTCACCCCGTCGGAGAGCCTCCTGACGGTCGATTCGAGGTCCTCTTCGCCGGTGGTGTCAGCCTCCGTAAAGGTGTTCCCTACCTCCTCGAAGCGTTTGCCGCGCTTCGGCACCCGGCAAAGCGACTCCGCGTCGCGGGCGCGATTCGGCCTGATCTCGAGGCTGTGCTCTCACGGTTGCCGCAGGAGAATGTGGAGTTTCTCGGCTCAGTATCCCAAGACCGCATGATTGAACTGATGAGCACCAGCCACGTCATGGTGCTTCCCAGCGTTGAGGAAGGTTTAGCCCTGGTTCAAGGTCAGGCGATGGCTTGTGGCTGCCCCGTCATCGCTTCGACGAACACCGGCTCCGAAGATCTGTTTACCGACGAGGTGGAGGGTTATATCGTTCCCATCCGCGATTCCCAGGCACTGACCCTGCGTATGCAGCAGATAGCCGAGGACCCCGAGCTTCGCCATCGACTGAGCGAAGCAGCATTGAGGAGGGTGAAGTCTTTGGGGGGATGGAACGACTACGGCGACAGGTGGGAAGCTCTGCTCACCGAAGTAACGAAAGTCCAATCGCATCATTAAAGTAATGTCTTAGTTATTCTTGAAAACTGACGGATTTAAAGCCTGATCTAGGCCGCCACCGACAAAATGAACGATCTCCAACCTGTCGTTTTCGGCCAGGGATGTGTCGGCCCATGCCGTTCGGGATGCGATCTCCCCATTATGTTCCACCGCCACCCGATCCCCTTTCAGCCCGAGTTCCGTAACGAGGTCTTCGAGGCTGGAAGAGTCCGATAGCGCAGGAAAAGCACGGACCTGACCATTCAAAATGAGCGTGAGCGACATAACTCCTCAAGGTTAGCAGGAGTTATGTCGAACCAGGGCCGATCCGATGCCACGGGCTGTTTGACCGGTCAACCATGGTGCGCCGGAAGCAGGCCAGCCGAGAACCTTGGCATATTCTTCGAAGACTTCTCGACTTCTTTTCAGGAGAATTCGAATGGCTTCATTCTCGGCTGCATCGCCACCCCGTTCGTCGGAATACGCACTGCAGCTAACGAGGTGGTGGGCGGCGTCACCCAGAACTTGAAGAGCCATCCCATACTCTGCTAGAACCGGGCTCGCTCCGTGGTTTTGAGATACTGGCATTTAAATCCTCCGATACCTTTCTATCGGCTCAGATTCCCTTCATGTTAGGGGTCGTACCACGCCCTAACGAAGAGGCCAAAGGTGATTCAACGGACCATTTCCATACCCGAGCGGAGCCGCACGTTGGATTGCTTCCGTGACGTATTCTTTGGCGCGGCTCGCTGCATCCATCGGACCGTCCCCTTGTACGAGACGGCTCAACAGGGCGCTCGAAAATGCGCAGCCGGTTCCGTGCGTCGATCTGCTTTCAATTCGCCTTCCCTGTATCCACCGAGGAAGGCCACCAGGGGTCAGCAGCAGATCGTCCGGTTGCTCAAGATGACCTCCGGTTGCCAGCAGGTTGAGCGAAGGGAGATCCGCGGCGAGTCTTCGGGCGGCGAAAACCATATCTTCCGGAATCGAGATCGGAACTCCGGACAGGACTTGAAGCTCATCCAGATTGGGCGTGATCCAATTCACAAGTGGAAGCAGGCTCTCGCGCAGAAGAGATACCCCTTCCGGAGCCAGTAGTTCCCTGCCTGAGCTGGAACGGATCACAGGGTCCAGGACAATCGGGACGCCGGGTGACAACCTCCGCAGCCTTTCCAGATAGTCCCGGACCACCTCCACGATCCCGCTTGTACCCAGCATTCCAAGCTTCACCCCAGAGGGCGGAAGGTCGGAGAGGAGGCAATCGAGCGTATCCCGCAGCGTCTCGGGAGAGATCGGTTCGCTGCGACGAACTCCAACGGTGGACTGGACCGTGAGGTTGGTGATCGCAGAGGTCCCGAAGAGTCCATGCGCGGCGAAGACCATCAGGTCCGCTGTAATTCCAGCCCCCGAGGATGGATCAAAGCCGGCTATGGAGAGTACAGTCTGCATCTAAGGTTTCGGGACTCCTTCTGAACCAGACTTTGGGAAAAAGTGGCTTTTTCTAACTTTTCGCAAAATTAGCAGGAATAGGTCCATTTGTCTTCGAAGGGCCAAAATACTGGGGAAATCAGCAGATTTTGGGCCGAATATCGGTGCTTCGAACCACGATCCTCTTTAGCACATACGATCTGTGATTGGCAAGCCGTTTTGCGTCGTAACTCCATACTGTTGTTTGACTTAGCGTTTTCAGAACAGGACAATGTTAACAGGAGGTGGCATGAAGATCATTTCTACGAATATGGGGGACAAAACAGTTCCCACCAGACGTGGAGTTGCCATCGCAACACTGCTCGTCGCGCTGGGAATGACAGCGTCAGCAAGCGATGCGACTGCACCTGCCACGGGTTCCGACACTAACCCCGCGAACCCCGCGCAGCAGCAGCATACCAAGCCGCGTCGCTGGTACCAGATCGGAACGGCATCCTGGTATGGACGATACTTCCAGGGCAAGCAGACTGCTAACGGCGAATCGTACGACATGAACGGACTCACCTGCGCTCACCGCAGCCTTCCCCTGGGAACCTGGCTGCGTGTTACCAACCTGAAGAATCGCAAGTCCGTCTTTGTCCGAGTCAACGATCGGGGCCCCATGCCCGACGACCGGATCGTCGACCTCTCTTACGGCGCAGCCAAGGCTGTCGGCATTTCAGGGCTGGCGAAGGTCAAGCTCGAGAAGCTTCTGCCCGGTGATCCAGAGATGGCCAGGCAGTTGATCGCGCAGCTTCATGTTCCTATTGCGGTCGGGCAGGGGCTATAGTTCCGTGCCGCCCCTCTTTCACAGCTTCAGGAAGTGAGCTCCGGTCTGATAGAGCATCCGCTAGACTGAAGCTGTGAAGAATCTCTCCGAAGAAAACCTCTCTCCCAAGGACCGGCTCGCGGTAGCCTTGGACGTTCCCGATGCCCGCGCGGCGCTGGAGCTGGTCGATCGGCTGGAAGGCAGCTGCCGCTGGCTCAAGGTCGGCATGGAGCTCTACTATGCGGCCGGAAACTCTCTCGTCGAGACACTGCGGCTGCGCGGATACAGCATCTTTCTCGATCTCAAGCTGCACGACATTCCGAACACCGTTGCGGGAGCAGTGCGGTCGGCGACCAGTGCGGGGGCGGAGTTGCTCACGGTTCACGGGTTTGGCGGCGGAGCCATGTTGCGGGCCGCGGCCGAGGCGGCCCAGGCGCCCGGCTCTCCGAGGCTGCTGGCTGTGACCGTTCTCACCAGCATGGATCACACGGAGCTGGCTTCCGTGGGAGTCTCATGCTCTCCGGCGGATCAGGCGCTACGCCTCGCCCGGCTCGCGAGGGATTCCGGGATCGATGGAATGGTGTGCTCTGCCGAGGAGGTCAGTTCCATGCGGCACCAAATGGGTCCGGATGCGATTCTGGTGATTCCTGGCATCCGTCCAGCCGGAGCTACGGTCGACGATCAGCGGCGAGTGGCCACTCCCGGTGAAGCAATCCTGCTGGGGGCCTCGATGCTGGTTGTGGGACGTCCTATTACGCGAGCCTCTGACCCGGCGGCAGCGGCACGGCTCATTTTGGATGAGATCGCGGCGACGCAGAAGCTTCCGCTTTAGCGGCGATCCTCAGGGCGTGCCCTATCTACCGTTATTGCGCAAAATCTTGATAGATAAGAACTTGACCTGGTACTTCGATCGTAAGCGTTGAAGACTTGTATCGCAGGGTCTGGCTATCTCTATTCTAGCAACCTGAGCAAAACTAAAAGGCAGCCAGTATGTTCCCTGATTTGTTTCGCTTACCTCATCCAGGGACTTGACACGTTCAGCCTCGTGCCTGGTGCGTTACGCGCGTATCGCTGAGGCGAAGGGCGAGCGCCTTAGCTGAGCCTCCACCACGGATGAACTCGCTCAGGTTCACCTCTGCCACGTTGTAACCCAGAGCTTCGAGTCTTCCGCCGAGATCGCTTCCGGTCTGTCCCAGGATGATCTCCTGCCCGACATTGATGACATTGCAGGCAAAATGGGTGGCCTCGGCTTCGGTTACGGCGATACGCATCTTCGGTGTGTAGGCAGCTTCGATTCGAGCCAGAGAGGGCTTGTCGAAGGCTCCCGGGAAGTACAGCAGATGGCCGCCCGCAAGGGGAGCGAAGCAGGTATCGAGATGATAAAAGCGCGGATCGATGAGATGAAGCGAGCTAACCTCGGTGTGCCACGCATCGGCGATGTGACGATGACTCTGCAGGCAGGTGCGAACCCCGTGAGCCGCCCAGAGATGATCGCCGGCTGCGTTAAAGAGCGCATCTCCTTCCCCCTCGAACGCGGTCTCCCGAGGAGTCTCCCAGAGCAGGAATCCGGCTGTTTCGAACCAGCGGCGAAGATGCCGCTCTTCCGTCTGGCGCTGAGGATGGGCGAAGCTGGAGAGCGCGACGATACCATGCTGGACAACCGCCGCATGGCCGACGAAGACCATGTCCGGCAAGCCCTGCTGGCCGTGGATGAGGCGTATATCGGCGACGCGCTGGAGCTGGCTGTGCAATTCCTTCCATTGGGTAAATGCAAGGTCTCGCGAAGGGCGATGCAGATTGCCGGCCATCCACGGGTTAATAACATAGTTGATGTCATACCACTCGGGTGGGCACATCAGGTATGTTGGCCGGTCGAAGTGTGGGAGGGAGGCGAAATTTCGGGCAGAAGATTTAGATACAGTGGTGCCGATGGTACTCATATAGGACTTATTCCCTACTTTCCGGATTAGAGTCTGCCCGTGTAGAGAGACGGTCGTCAAGTGAAGTCTCGGTTATTTTTTGTGCAGTTTGGTACCTTCGTGTCAGTAATAGACTTAGCGAACAGGTCCGGGAGTTCCTGGCATAAAAAAGAGCCCCCGTAAAGGGGCCCTTTTCCGGCCTTTCCTCTTTCAGAGGCCTAGAGTTTTTCGAAGAACTCGCAGACCGAGCAGGAGATATAGACTCCGCCCGGGGTGCCGCGCTCACGATCCTTGACGCGCTTCACGATGCGGGTCGGTTTGGAGCACTTCGGGCAATCGGTGCTCTTGTTGGTGTCCATGACCTTCTTACGGTCGCCGGTCTTGGCAATCTTTGCCATAATCTTGCTCTCCCTGGTACGAATGTTTCGGCTCGCGCGCGGGATGACCGATGCTCTCCTGCTAAACATGGAGCATCAAAGACATCCGGAACTTCTCAGGATTGTCCGGGCGATGCCTCGGTAGAAATCGAAGGAGAAGAACTGCGGTTGTGGCTTGAATGATTTTACATCGTCGCAGGTTTCATGGCTATGGGGTCGTGCCTGTACCCGGAGTCTGTGGCCTGCCGATATCTTGAGGCCGATTCGGTTGTTGCGAATTTGGCTGTCGCGTTTGCGAAGGCGGCATGGATTGGGACGCAGGATCGGCAGGAGATCCGGGCGCGGCGGGGATAGGTTGCCGGTCGGCCTTGCGGCCAGCGTCTTTATCGGTTGGGTACTGAACCTTGCCCTGTGCATTTGCAGGCGCGGCCTCTCCCGGAAGCCGCAGCGATGGTGGCGGTGGGGCGGCGGCGGAAGCATCTTCCTCATCCTTGCTGGGGACGCGATCTCCCATCGCAACCTGGCGGGTGTTGCTCGGCATCTCGCCTTCTTCAAGCTCGTTCTGGTCGTGGATCTCGATCGGCTTGCCGAGTACGGCAATCTGGACCGTGGCTACCCGATCCCCATGAAAGCGAACGAAACGCACCGTCTGGGGAACGTGGCCGTAGATCCACTCCTCGTAGCGCGCGCCGTTGGGATCTCCACTGTCCTGTTCCCGGACTTTGCGTTCCGGCGCACCCAGCGCGGCGAGAACCATGCGATGGTTCATGCCGACGAGAACCTCGTGGGCGGCGATGGCGTTTCGGAGCTTTGGCGGCAGCGTATCGGCATAGGCCTGATTGCCCGACTTAACCCCGAAGTCGACGACAGGCTCAAGCAGAGCCTTCACCTCCGGAGCGGAGACATCAGGGATGCCGCCGGGAAAGACGAGCGTAATCCGGGAGCCCATGGGCTGCTCTCCATTATTGGCCACAACATTATTGTTGTTGAGTTGAATATGGCTCAGAAAGCGATGCTTGGCATAGGGGCCACCGTTCAGATCGACCACGATCTGGTCGCCCTTGATGTTGAGGGCCGTGACGACGACGCGATCCCCGGGAGCAGCGGCCTGCCCCTTACGATAGATCATCTCCCGATATTTGTCGGCGCCGGGGGAAAGATCGCCGTTGGCCGTCAAGGTAATAACACCGATGGGCAAGGGCCGATGGGCAAAGCCCTGCTCCGCCGCAAGATTGCGGACCAGATCGCGGCGGCCACGTTCGTTGAGCTTCTCTTTAGACAACGGGAGATTGGTGGGAGTGAAGGAGGTAGAGATATCGGCCGTGGCGGTCTTCTCGCCCACAACAAAGACCTGTGAGTAGACAACCTGCGCCGAGAGTACGAAGAACCCTGCAAAGAGTGCCCATCTGTGCGTTCGGATCGCCATCGAAGCACCTCGGAGATACAGACAAGCTTGCGCCTTCTCTTCCCTTTTGACAAGGGGAGTGAAGATATGGTTTCCCCGTTAAACGGTGGAAGGCAGGAAATTTACAATCTGGCTGGAAATCGTCAGACTTCAGGCGGATCGCCAGCCGACCGGCCCTGTGGGGCGCTGGGAAGAATCTGAACCAAAGCAGGGGGCTGGCTCTGCTGTGACTGTTCCATCGCAACGTGGGCTGCGGGCGGCTGTGCTTCCATCGCATACCCCCCGGCGACGATGGGGGTATGGGTGTAATTCCACGCGTATTCGCGGGTAACTCGTACCAGCACAATGAGACCGGCCAACAACGCAAGAGCGGTAAATCGAGCTCCCTCGGGGCCGTAATCGCCTCCTGTGAGCCAACGGCGTCCGGAGGCGATCGTTTGGACCAGAACCGAGGAGTCGATCTTTCCACTGACCGGAAGGCCAAAGAGCATCCCCATACTGGCGGTCCAGGCAAAGTGCATTCCCCAGGCCAGCCAGAGAGCATGGGTGCGGAGCCAGGCTACCGAAAAGAGTATCCCCATCAAGACGGCAATAAAGATGCCGGTGGAGGTGGCTCCGTTGATGAGCACCTGGGCAAAGGCAAAGATAATCGACATGCCCAGAGTCGCGCCGACAGGACCGATGACCTCGATCAGGCAACGAAAGGCGTAGCCGCGAAAGATGACCTCGACGGCCAGGGTCTGCGCGGCGATGGTCAGCAGATTGATTGCGATCAGGCGCATCGTGCCGGGTTCGGTCCAGAAGCTGATGTGCAGACCTCCCGCGAGGACCATGGGCATCACTGCGAGGATCACCATTCCCCATCCCAGGGCTGCGCCGATCAGCCATTCCCTACCCGAGGTGGACCGTTGGGGGAGACCGAGCACGGAGCGGCTCGATGCCGGCCGTCTCGCGATGATCTCCAAGAAACGAAATCCGACCGCGAGCAGGAACAAAAGAAACAAGGCGCTCAGCAAGGGCTGCCATGCGTCCATGTTGAAGCGGTTTGTGATGCCACGGGCAGAGCTGGCGGAGAGCACGCGCGATGAGACAGACCACGCGAAGGCTGTTGCGAAGCGCGCCAGCTGGAGGGTTCTCCCGGCACGCCGGGGTGGAGTCGTTGGATCGGAGAGGGACGACAACAGATCTGCTCCGTGCGTTGAGCCGCTATGCGGTGGTAGAGGCCACTGCATCAACCTCGGCGGATTCGCTGGTATAAAACTGCGCGATGTTACGAAACTTCCGGTAACGCTGCTCCAGAAGTTGATCGAGAGAGAGCCCGCGGAGGCTGTCAAGATGGAACCGCAGCCTTTCGTTGACCGCGGCAAAGGCTGCTGCAGGATCGTTCTGGCTGCCCCCTTCCGGTTCGGCGAGAACCTCGTCGACGCAGCCGAGACGTTGGGCATCGACAGCCCCGTACTTCAGTGCTGCGGCAGCCTGCTGTTTTCGGTTAGCGTCCTTCCACATGATGGAGGCGCACGCCTCTGGGGAGATGACCGAATAAATGGCGTTCTCGAGCATCAGCACGCGATCTGCGACGGCCAGAGCCAAGGCACCGCCCGATCCTCCTTCCCCTGTAATGGTGGCGATGGTTGGAACTCGCAGCCGGGACATCTCGAGGAGATTGCGGGCGATAGCCTCGCCTTGTCCGCGCTCCTCGGCACCGATTCCGGGATAGGCTCCGGCGAGGTCGATAAAGGTGAAGACAGGGCGTGAAAACTTCTCGGCGATCTTCATCGCACGCAGGGCCTTGCGGTATCCTTCGGGATCGGGAGAGCCGAATTTGCGCGCGACCCGCTCCTTGAGTGTGCGGCCTTTCAGATTTCCGATGACCATGACCGGCTCACCGTGAAACCACGCCATACCGGCAGACATGGCCTGGTCGTCTCCAAAGGAGCGATCGCCGTGAATCTCGGTGAAATCCGTGAAAATTGCCTGAATGAAGTCCATAGGATAAGGACGCTGCGGATTTCTAGCCAGCTCTGTCCTGATCCATGCTTCTGGAACGGGCGGAACGGCTGAGTTGCCATGCATTATTCTGCTTGCTTCTTTTTCGGCCATATTGAGGCTAATCCTGCTTCTCGTTCGATTGTATGCGAACACGGTGTGAGGGCGCTGCCTTGTTTACTCTCGAGGGACAGCGGATAGATGTCTACCGGCATCCTAGATAGAGTTGGATGCACACCCTGCAGAGAACGGGCCTTTTTCTGCTCTGTCATAGCCTGAATCTCGAGGGTCGTTCAGATGACGAAGAGGTATGGCCTTCACGCGAGTTCGCCTCGAGATAAATTTCATAACACTTACTCCGGATCGGCGAGCCAATTCCGTCAAGGAACCGCAAAGTCGGCCAGAGCTGAAAGCAAATTCATGTGTCGCCCGTGTACGGTAGGAGTTCTCTTTCTTCTGAGCTGTTTTGGTCTCGCGCAGGAAGCCCCAATGGTTCGTGGCAGCGATGACTTGCCGTCCGTCACAGAGCTGGTGGATGGTCCTCAACCGGTGCGCCCGCAGGACCCGATCTTCAACCCCGCCTTCCATTCGCGTCCCCTCCGCGCGCCGGTAGACGAATTTGATGTTGTGGCACTTGGGGGCCGGACGACGAGACATCCTGAGGCTGCGGAGCCGTTTCACTGGAAGGGCCTGCTTCTGCAGTCCTTCTCGTTCGAGCTGCTGCAGCATGCAACCCGGATCATGACGGCCGATCAGAACGATCGTCACATCCTGCTCAACAGCCCCTTCTGGTCCAATTACTGGGCTTCGGCCCAGCAGTTCAATATGGGTCGCTGGAACGATGGCGACAGCATCAAAGTGAACTACATCGGGCATCCGATGCAGGGGGCGATCTCCGGATATATCGAGGTTCAAAATGATCCCCGCGGCCGTACCCAGGAGATCTCGCGTTCTCGAGAATACTGGCGAAGCCGCTTTCGCGCTTTTCTCTGGAATACTGTTTATTCGACACAGTGGGAGATCGGACCGCTTGGGGAGACCGCGATCTTCAACCAGGGAGGCTTCACCTATCCGATCCGCTGCAACAAGAAACCTGGGACGCCGGACTACTGCGAAAATCCTGGCACGACCTACACCAATAACACCGGCTGGGTGGACTTCATCATCACTCCCGTCGTCGGGACACTATGGCTGATCGGCGAAGATACGATCGATCGTTACATCTCGGATCCCCTGGTGCGGCGACACCCGAATAACTTTGGAATTAAAGTAGTCCGCGCCTCTCTCAATCCACCGAGATCACTAGCAAACATGCTTCGTGGGCGCTATCCCTGGTATCGGGACTACGAACATCCCAGCGAGTATCAATCGCCGGTTCAAGTGCGCTTCCAACGTCTCCTCTCCGAGGAGCCGGTCGAGCACTTTGACCTGAGCCTGCACTACTCATCTCTCAACGTGGAGACCAATCACACCACATGCATGAACTGCCGCCAGGCGGCGACAGGGGCGGGCCTGGAGTTCGGTCTGCGCCTGAGTCGCTATCTCGATTTTGTCAGCGACGTCTCCATCTATCCGCAGGCGAGCCCCGTCTCCTCGCTCAGTGTTGGGGGGTCACTGACGACGGCAACGTTCGGATTCCGTTCTGGCTACTCAACTAAGAGGTATGCGGTCAAGGTTGGGCTTTCTCCCGGCTTTGCAAGTTACTCGAGAACCGGAACGGACCCTTCGTCGCTGAAACGGAACTACAATTTTGCCGCGGCCGCGACGCTCTCCGGCGATCTTCGTCTCTCGAATCACTTTGGATTGCGCGCAAGTGCGGTACAGATGCTGATTCGTTACAAGACCACCGAGCGCGATCCGGACGGGATTGGAACGCCTCCCAGGCTCTCCTTTCTCTCCCACGACAACTACAGCAACTCCACCAACTGGGGGGTGCAAATCGGTCCCGTGCTTCGGTTCTAACGGTACGCACGCGACCGACGGTTTCAGTGCGACGTCCAGGCAAACGACGCCGGAATCGCCGGGACCTCGCTTACATCGCCCAACAACTCCCAGCGCTGTAAGGCGAAGGGAACGTTCCCGTTCAGCCAGACGAAGTCATGGAAGCGTTGAAGCCTGAACGAATCGCCTTCCTTGTGCCGCGCGTCGCTAAGCATCCGGATGATATCGAGTTTGCCAATCTGGTAGGTGATGGCCTGTCCCGGCGTTGAGGCGAACATCGCTGCCTCGCTGCGTGCCGTGGGCATATCCATCGGCACCGTTGAAGCAAGATAATCCGCTGCCTGCTCAAGAGTAAACGTGCCCAGCGCCAGCCGGATATCCACCTCGGTCCTCAGCGCCCGCAGGCGCATCATGCTGTAAATGCTCTCCTTCATCAGCGGAGCATCGTCGAAGAGACCGGCTTCAAGCATCATCTCCTCTGCATAGAAGCCGATTCCCTCGTTGGACTCGGAGTCGTAATAATGCCGCCGGATCGGATCGGGATGATGCCAGCTCCACGCCATCTGGAAGTAGTGGCCGGGAATGCCTTCGTGGACCATCAATGGGCGCGTGTCCATGGCAGTGATGACGCTGAAGAATCCCTTTACCTTGGTGGGATCGCTCTTGTAACTGGAGCTGTCCTGATCGAGGCGTGAAGGTCCGGTCAGATCATCGGTTACTCCAAGGAAGCTGAACGGCGCTACGTAAGCTGGAAGAGGCCGGTCACGGTAATGCTTGATCTCGGGCGGCACCGACAGGATTCCGTGGCTGACGAGATACTCTCGTATTGCAAGCTCTGCCTTGTCGGCGCTCTCGACCTGCGCGGCGACGGTGGGAAATACCGGCAACTTCGGCCTGCCCGTATTCGCGGCCCGGGCAAAACTTTCAAAGGCTACGGAGCGCTCCCACTCCTGCCTTCCCATGGCAAGCATCTGCTCCGGCGTGTAGGACAGCAACGCCACGTTTCGCAGGAAGTAAAGGTAGCCTTCCCGTCCGACCGCAGTCTTCTCAGGCAAGCCAGCCGCCTTGCTGTCGATCCAGGAACGGTAGCTTACCAGGGCTTCCTTGGCGGTGGTAAGGTCCTTGCGGAAACGCGCACGGTTGGCCTCTGAGAGCTCCGGAAGCATGGCCGCTTCATACCGATCGAGCCGCCCTTCGATTCCCTCGAGGGAACTCTTCGTCACGCGAACATAGGGACCGCGCATATCCGTAAGATTCTCGCGTGCCACAACCAGAGTTGCGGGGATCCTCTCAAGACGCGCCAGCAGTTGACTCTGACGTTCCGCCGCGAAGGGTGCGGGAGGAAGAAGGAGCGCATAGACGCTTCCGAGACTCTGCTGCAGATAGAAATCCGGATTCTCGCGCCACATGGGCATCCCATCGAGTTCCCAATAGACCCGGGCGATCGCTGAACCCAGCAGACGGTAGTCGGCCTGATCGCCGACGGAGGCACCCGCTGTATCGAGCGCGCGCCACTGCTTTTCAAACTCTTCGATCTGCCGGTGGTATGTCCTGACCGCATCAGGCGACCAGTCAACGACAAAGTCACTGGAACGCTCGATCCTCGGAATATCGTCGTTGGTAAACGGCTGCTCAGTAGCGCGCCACTTCCAGAAGGTTTCGCTGAGAGTATCCAACCGCGAACGTTGAAATTCCGCGTTCGCACTCATACCAGTCAGAAGCAGGACAGCACTGAGAAAAGCAGGCAGAGTTCTGAAGGGGATCATCTCCACAAAGTACATGTGGAGATGATCCGACGAAAGCACTAATTGTTTTTTTCAGATTCCGAGGTTATTCGATGACGCGGACGCCGCCCTGCCCCACGATCTCTTCGACGCGATCGATGAAGAGTCGGTCCGCGGCGACCATGACGCCCTGCGGCTCCAGTACGGCGCAGAACTCACCTGGTTCCTCGAGATCGAGCAACAGCTTCCCCCGTCCCGGAGCACCGACCAGAATGGCGTGCAGTTTTTCCAGCAGCGCAGCATCAGGATTATGCAGGGGAACCTTGATCCGCAGAGCCTCAGGCAGCTTGATCTTGACGTCCTCTAATGCCTGAATGTTGGAGAGTGCCAGCTTTGGCGCCGAGTCTTCTTCTCCCCGGAGAACGCCGCGCACCAGCACCGGGACTTCGATCTTGAGCTTCTCCGCCAGCTTCTCGTAGGACTGCGGGAAGGCGATCAGCTCAATCTTGCCGGTCGTGTCTTCAAGCGTCGCCTGGGCGTAAAGCTCCCCGGACCGCTTGGATTTGGCGACCTTCAATCCAGTGATGACGCCCGCGATCTGAATCTCGTTCTGCGGCTGCTCGTCGCGTCCGCGGCGGAAGACCTGCGGCTCGGGCTTCATCTCGCACGCCGTCGCGGTATCGACGACTTTGATGTTGCGCAGCTTCTCACGGTACTTGTCCATGGGATGACCGGAGACGAAGAAGCCGAGCACCTCCTTCTCGTTCTGAAGGCGCGTATGCTCGTCCCACTCAGGAACGCCGGGCAAGGCGTGATCGTTCGATGCCCCGGCAGAGGGATCAGCGTCGAAGATTCCGAACAGGCCGTGCTGACCTGCTGCAGCATCGCGCTGAGCCTTCTGGGCCTGCTCCATGGCCTTGTCGAGAGCAGCGGTCGTCTGTGCGCGAGCCCCGAAGTTGTCCATCGCACCGGCCTTGATGAGCGACTCGAGCACGCGCTTGTTCAATCGGCTCAGGTCGACCTTTTCGCAGAACTCCCACAGGCTGGCGAAGCCCTGTTTGCCCTCTTTGCGCAGGTCTGTGCGCGCGGCAATGATCGACTCGATGGCGTTGTGACCGACGTTCTTAATCGCTGCAAGACCGAATCCAATAGCGGTGCCCTGCTCCGTCTTAACTGGAGTGAAATTGGCGTCAGACGCCTGAACATTGGGCGGTACAACGGGGATGTTGATCTCCCGGCATTCGCCGATGTACTTCACGACATTTTCAGGCTTCGAGGTTTCGCTGGTGAGCAGCGCCGCCATGAATTCGACTGGATAGTGAGTCTTGAGCCATGCCGTGTGATACGCCAGCAACGCATAGGCAGCGGAGTGCGACTTGTTGAAGCCGTATCCGGCGAACTGCTCCATCAGGTCAAAGAGTGCGCCGGCCTTGCTCTTATCGAACTTCAGCGTGGCAGCTCCTGCCATGAAGGTGTCGCGCTGTTTGGCCATCTCTTCGGGATTTTTCTTGCCCATGGCGCGACGCAGAAGATCGGCGCCGCCGAGCGAGTAGCCGCCGATAGCGGAGCTGATCTGCATGACCTGCTCCTGGTAGACGATAACACCCAGGGTCTCGCGCAGAATCGGTTCCAGCTCCGGGAACATGTACTCGACGGCGCGACGCCCCCATTTGCGCTCGATGAAGTCGTCGATCATGCCGCCCTGGATCGGGCCCGGCCGATAGAGCGCGTTGAGGGCGGTAAGATCTTCGACCGTACTGGGCTTGTAACGGCGGAGCACGTCGCGCATGCCGCCAGATTCAAACTGGAAGACTCCTGAAGTCAGCGCGCGGTGAAAGACCTGTTCGTACGTCTTCTCATCGTCGAGCGGAATCTTGGCCATATCGATGTCTTCGCCGGCTGTCTGCTTGATCAGCTTCAGGCAATCGTCGATTACGGTCAGAGTGGTCAGCCCAAGGAAGTCCATCTTGAGCAGGCCCATCTTCTCGACAGCCTTCATGTCGTACGCCGTGACCGTGGCCTCGTCCTTAGTTCGAGTGACAGGAACAAGCTCAGTAAGAGGCTTCGGAGCGATGACGACACCGGCGGCATGTACGCCTGCCCCGCGAACCAGCCCTTCGAGACGCATCGCCGTGTCGATCAGCTCCTTGATCTTCGGGTCGCTGTCGTAGGCGGTCGCAAGGGGGCCATTGTCCTTCAGGGCAGCGTCAATCGTGATGCCGATCGTCGCCGGGATCATCTTCGCGATTCGGTCGACCTCGCCGTACGGTATCTCGAGCGCGCGACCAACGTCCTTGATCGCGGCCTTTGCCGCCATGGTGTTGAAGGTGATGATCTGCGCGACCTGATCGTTTCCATACTTGCGCTTGACGTACTCGATCACCTCACCGCGACGGTTCATGCAGAAGTCGATGTCGATATCGGGCATGGATACGCGTTCGGGATTGAGGAAGCGCTCGAAGAGCAGTTCGTTCTGAAGCGGGTCGATGTCGGTGATCTCCATCACGTAGGCGACCAGTGATCCAGCCGCCGATCCACGGCCGGGACCGACGGGGATTCCCTGCTCCTTCGCGTAACGGATAAAGTCCCATACGATCATGAAATAGCCGGGAAACTTCATCTGCTTGATGCAGTCCAGCTCGCGGTTCAGACGCTCTTCATACTCGGTGGTCGTCTTGCGGAGAAGCCCGCGCTCACGCAGGTGCGCGACGGCTGTGTCCAGCCGCTTGCGCAGGCCCTCGCGACACACCTGCTCGAAGTAGCTGTCGAGGGTATGGCCGTCGGGAACCGGAAACTCCGGGAAGGGATCGTCAACCTTGCTAAGCTTCAGGTTGCAGCGATCGATAAACTGCATCGTTCGCGTGCAGACCTCGGGATTGTCGGCGAAGAGGCGATGCATCTCTTCAGCAGACTTGATGTAGAACTCCTGCGTGTCGAACTTGAAGCGGTTGGGATCGTTCATGCTTCCCGCGGTCTGCACGCATAGCAGGATCTCGTGGGCGCGGGAGTCGTCGCTCGCGACATAGTGGCTGTCGTTGGTCGCGATCAACGGGATGTTGATCTCCTTCTCCATGCGGTACAGAGCTTCGCGGACCGCCTTGTCTGGCTCAAGGCCATGGTCCTGCACCTCGAGAAAGAAGTTGCCTTTCCCGAACATGTCTTCGAAGACGCCCGCCGTGCGCTTGGCCTCGTCGTACTTGCCGGCCATCAGGTGCTGGTTCAACTCACCGGCAAGGCAGCCGGAGAAGGCGATCAGGCCCTTCGTATGTCTGGAGAGAAATTCCTTCGAGACGCGCGGCTTGCGATAAAAGCCATGGAGCGCTGCCTCGCTGGTGAGTCGAACAAGATTGCGATATCCTTCTTCGTTTTCGGCCAGAACCAGGAAGTGCTTGTAGCCACCAGACATCTCGCGGTGATTTTCGGTCTCCGACAGGTAGAGCTCGCAGCCCAGAATCGGCTTGATGTCCTTCTTCTTCATGGCGTCGAAGAAGTGGACCGCGCCATAGATATTGCCATGATCGGTCATGGCGGCAGCCTTCTGGCCGATCTTGCTCAGGTGCCCGGCAAGCTTATCGACGTCACAGGCGCCGTCGAGCAGGGAGTAATCGGTGTGCAGGTGAAGATGGGTAAACTCGGCGGCCATGCTTCTATGTTAAGCCCGCCGAGAGTGAGGAAAACGCGTCTCTAATTCCGGGACGCACCTCGATTGGTTCTCCGTTAGCCTACGAGGCTCGTCGCAAGGTTGTAGTAAAGGTCCACCGCTTCGAGCAGCTCTTTCTTCGCGATCTTCTCGTCCGGCGTATGTGCGACGTGAATCGACCCCGGCCCCAGCAGAAAGGGCTCTCCCCACTCGGTCAGCGAAGGAATGTCGGTGGTGAACTTCGCCACCATCGTCGGCAGGTCTCCGACCTTGCGCATTCTCACAAAAGGCAGATCGAGCGAGAACGACACCTCCGCGCGGTCTCCTACCGTCTTCAGGATGCTCTGCCGGATCTCCTCGGACGGCCCTACCAGCCGGATGAGAATGTGAGCCTCAGCCTTGTCCGCAATGACGTTGGGCGCGCGTCCACCCTCGATCAGACCGATGTTCAGGGTGGAGGGGCCAATCTCCGGCTCGACGGGAAGAGGCATGGCGAGCACATCGTGCAGTGCCTCGATCAGCTTGTCGATAGCAGATTCCCCGAGCTCGGGATACGCCGAATGAGCCATCCTTCCCTTCGCTCGAAGCTCCACGCGCAGGGCACCTTTGGAGGCCAGTGCCAGGCGGTTGTCCGTCGGCTCTCCGTTGATCAGGAACTTCGATCCCCTGGGATGAAGGTTTGCCTCTTTCGCTCCCGCCGAGTCGCGTTCCTCGCCCACAAGAAACAGGAGTCCGACCTTTACGCCGGCCTCGCGAAGACGATCCGCGGCTGCGACCTGGGCGGCGATGATCCCCTTGGCGTCGCAGCTCCCCCGTCCGTACAGAAACTCATCGTCCTCTTTAGAACCGAAAAAGGGCGGTACCGTGTCCATGTGTGTCGAAAGAACGACGTCAGGCGTCACGCCGGGCAGCGCTGCGTAAACATTAAACCGCTCTCCGTCCCCGGCGCCAGGAGTAAGGATGCGATCCGGCTGAGAGACAGGCATGCGCTCCACCGCGTAGCGCTCGTTTTCAAGATACTGATGAAGAAAAACTCCCGCCGGACCTTCGTGATACGTCGTGGATTCAATATCGACAAGCTGCCGGGTAAGCTGAATAGGATCGACTGGCATATATTTTCAAGCATACGACACCGGCCTTCCTCGATTCAGGGGTACCACAACAGGGACGGATCGCATACGTCTTGAGTCCGATCGATACACTGGAAGACGATGACGAACGAAACATCCTCTCTCCAAGGGCCGGTCATCCGGTCCATCGACGATCTTCGTGGCCCGGCCGGCAAACTGGAAGCGGTACTGAACGGCGGCCGCGACGATGCTCCCTACGCCGCGCTCGTCCTGCATCCGCATCCGCTCGGCGGAGGCACCATGCACAACAAGGTTGTCTATCACGCGATGAAGGTCTTCTCCGGACTTGGGTTGCCTGTGCTGAGGTTCAACTTTCGCGGCGTGGGATTGAGTGAAGGCAGCCACAATCACGGCCGAGGGGAGATCGACGATGCAAAGGCCGCACTCGACTGGATGGAAGCAACGCTTGGCCTTCCCGTACTCCTGGCCGGATTTTCCTTTGGATCCTTCATCGGACTGCACGCAGGCTGCGGAGATCCGCGCGTAAAGGGTCTTATCGGGCTGGGAGTTCCTTATCGCGCCGAAGGTCGCAGCTACACCTATGAGTTCCTGGCGCACTGCGCCCAACCGAAGTTCTTCGTGAGCGGAACGGAAGATCAATTTGGCCCGAAGAGTCTTGTAGCGCCGATGCTGGAACAGGCTGCCGATCCGAAGGAGATCGCATGGATCGAAGGCGCGGAGCACTTCTTTCAAGGAACACCCGCTGCACCTGGACCCAAGCTTAGCCAGATGCAGGAAGCCCTGCGATCCTGGCTGAAACGGACCTTCCGTCTGGAAGAGACTCTCTAGTTTCGGGGCAGCGAACCGGACAGCCAGTCCCGCATCGCACCGTTGCAGGCGTCGGGCATCTCTTCGAAGGGAATATGCCCTACTCCCGGAAGCACGACCAGGCTGGACTGCCGCAACAGGCGCTGCAACTGCTCGGCCGACCGCAGGCCAACCGTACGATCCCGGTCCCCCCAGATCAGCAATGTCGGCTTCTCCGCCAGGCTCGAGAGCGCATCGCGGAGATGACGCATATCCGCGGACCATCCACGAACGATGCTGAGCACATGATCGATGGTACCCGGAACATGGAGTCCGGCCGTATAGCCATCGAGGGCGTCATCAGCCACCCGTGCGGGGTTTCCGTACATGCGGCTGAGCGCCGTTGCCTTCAGTCGCCGGGGCAGCCATGGAATCTGCCGGGCTAGCCACATGCCTGCACTCGTCTGGTAAAACGCAATGAGTTGCCGCCCCAGGTCGCAGAAGGGATTGGCCGGAGCAAACAGCATAAGGCTGCGCACGCGCGAAGGATGGCGTGCTGCAAGCATCATGGCGACTGCGCCTCCGTGCGAGTGTCCGGCGATATCTGCCACATCCAGGCCAAACGCATCCATGCATGACGCCACACGATCGGCTGTCGCTTCCAGACTTGCATCGAGACCGCGCACCCGTTCCGACTCGCCCATGTTGAGAAGGTCCACCGCGTAGACATTTGCATGCTGAGCCAGAAACTGAATGTTCTGCCGCCAGTTTTTTGCGGAGCCTACCAACCCATGCAGTAAAAGAAGAGGCCGGCCTGAGCCAGAACGATGATAGTGGAGCTTCGCCCCGCCAACCGAGACGTAGCCCTCCTCCATTGCAATCCGGTTATTACATTCCTGCGGCATCTTCTGAATCATCCCACCTAAATCCATGTTACAGGATTGTAAATTTTACACTGCCACATAAATGTGGCACTCTCCTTACTCATCTGGAAAAACGTAAGATTTTCGCGTTGGTAACAGAACGTGCAGGAAACGCATCTATCTCTAAATTCCAAAACGGGTTATGATTTTCCATAGAGAGGGAGCTCGACAACTATGCAAACCCTCGCCATTCCTGTGCAGTAGGTTTGGCATCCGATGTGCTCTGACTTTCTTTTAAAGGCCCCATGAAAGACGCCGCCCAAACGCGCATTCTGGCTGTCGCCCTTGCCATCGCGACGCTGGCGGCCTGCGTCCTCGCGGTCATCAACCTGCAGCGCGAGAACGGCTATGAAGTTCCCACCGATGGAATCAGCTGGATCGAGACGACGGGCGGGCTGCGGGCCCAATACGTTCCTGCCGGGTCACCAGGAGACCGAGCCGGCGTCCGCACCGGGGATGTCCTGGTGGGAGTCAACGAGCATCCCGTCGCCCGCACATCTGCCCTGATCCGTCAGATGTTCCGCAGCGGCATCTGGGGACACGCGACCTATTCGATTCTTCGTCCTGGAGCCCACGCCTCCAACCTGAACAATACAGCCAAGCTCGACATTCAGGTCATCCTTGTTCCTACCGACGTGTCCATCAATCAGGGCCTCCGGTTTATTGCGCTCGTCTACCTCAGCATTGGCCTTTATGTCCTCTTTCGGCGCTGGACGGCCCCGAAGTCGACCCACTTCTATGTCTTCTGTCTGGTCTCGTTCGTGCTGTACTCGTTCAAGTACACGACGGAGCTGGATACCTTCGACTGGATCATCTACTGGGGCAACATCGCTGCGGGAGCACTGCAGCCTGCCCTGTTCCTGCACTTCGCAGTCAATTTTTCCGACGACTACAAACAGCCCGCAAGCAGATTGCGCAGACGAATCCTCTGTGCAGCGCTCTACCTTCCAGGAATCTTTCTCATCGGCCTGCAATGCTGGGCCATTCTGTACTGGTCGGCGACCGGGGAACTTCGTCACCGTCTCGACCAGATCTCGGTCGCCTATCTGGCTATTTACTATGTGACTGCGGCTGTGGTCTTTCAAGTACGTTACCGCGGGGCGGAATCTGCGCTCGAACGCCAGCAGCTCAAGTGGCTTACCCGCGGTACGCTTCTGGCCATTGCTCCCTTTACGCTGATCTACGCGATCCCGTATCTGGCAGATATTCATGTACCCAGCCTTCTCACCAAGCTGGCAGGCCTCTCTCTCGTCTTTCTCCCGCTCACGTTCAGCTGGGCCATCGTCCGCTATCGATTGATGGACGTCGATCTGATCTTCAAGCGGGGAGTTACCTACACTCTCGCCACGGGGGCGCTGGTTGGTCTTTACTTTGCCGTGGTCGCTGTAACGGCTGAGATGGTACACGCCCGGCTACCGAGCCTTCGAACATGGGGACTCTTGGTAGCCATCGTCGTCACTGGCCTCATCTTCGATCCGCTGAAGCGAGCCATCCAGGGACGCGTTGACAAGATGTTCGACCAGAGGCGCTTTGATTACCGCGAGACTCTGGTTGAGTTCGGCCGTGGTCTCAACTCGCAGACCGACCTCCGGGCTCTGCTCGACTCCATCGTGGAGCAGCTTCCTCAGGCGCTGCTTGTCACCCGCGTCGCGGTCTTCCTGGCTGCAGAGACCGACATACCTCACCCCGCACCTCGGTTCGAGCTGGCGGCCTCGCATGGCCTCACCAATCTTTCGCCGGCCGAGCTCAAATCGATCGACGTCGGCTTTCTCGACTTTGACCAGCCTGAGGCCAATAACCATCTCTTCCTCGAGAATCCCCAGCAGGTGCTTCGCCTGCCGGAGATGCAGCGGCTGACCGCTGCGCGGCTCGATCTGAACTACTACGTTCCCTGTCTTGTTGCCAACCGTGAGGGCTCCGGCACCCGCACGGTCGCCATCATCGGGCTTGGCCGCACCAACGACGGAGACTTCCTCTCCAGCGAGGAGATGGAGGTGCTCGAGTCGCTGGCCGGCTACATCGGCATCGCCATTCAGAACGCGCAACTTTACCGCAGGCTCGAACAGAAGATCACCGATTTCGAGCGGCTTAAAGAATTCAACGAGAACATCGTCGAATCAATCAACATCGGGATCCTCGCCGTCGACCTCGATGACCGTGTCGAAAGCTGGAACGCGCAGATGGAGGTCCTGTTCGCGCGGCCGCGAGCCAGCGCACTGCGTCAGCCCATCTCCGAGCTCTTCCCTGCCGACTTCGTCACGCGCTTCAACGCCATCCGCGAGGAACAGGGTACCCATACCTTGTACAAATTCCGCCTCGCCCTTCCTTCGGGCGAATCGCGCGTGGCCAACATCGCCATCGCACCGCTGGTGACGCGCAACTTCATTACGATCGGCCGCATCATCCTGGTCGATGACATTACCGACCGTATCCAGATGGAAGCGCAACTCACTCAGTCGGAGAAGCTCTCCTCCATTGGGCTGTTGGCAGCCGGCGTCGCCCACGAGGTCAACACGCCGCTGGCCGTCATCTCCAGCTATGCGCAGATGCTCTCCAAGCACATGCGCGACGACGAGCGCCTGGCTCCAGTGCTTGAAAAGATCACCCAACAGACGTTCCGTGCCTCTGAAATCGTCAATGGCCTCCTTAATTTCTCGCGCACCAGCGGAAGTGAATTCGCCAGCGTCGATCTCAACGACCTTCTGAGGGATACACTGGTTCTGCTTGAGCATCAGCTCAAGACCGCTCAAATTCGCGTTGAGACAAACTTCGATCCTCAGCTTCCGCCCGTCCATGGAAATCGCGGTAAGCTCCAGCAGGTGATTCTCAACCTCATGCTCAACGGGAAGGACGCGATGTTCGGACGACCTAATGCCACACTTCGTATCGCCACCTTCCGGGGTGCGGGTCGAGTGCTGGTCCGCATTCAAGACACCGGGGCCGGCATTGAACGCGAGCATTTGCATCGCATCTACGATCCCTTTTTCACCACGAAGACAAAGCCGCAGGAAGGTGGGCATAAAGGGACCGGACTGGGATTGGCTGTAACCTACGGAATCATGCAGGAGCATGCCGGAAAGATTCACGTTGAAAGCGAGATCGGTGTGGGCACCGCCTTCCAACTTGAATTCCCTGTCTCAGCCCCCCGGCCCCTGGTCTCTCCTGAGATAGCGCAGGATCCCGATAGGAAGACGATTCATGCCTGACATCAGCACAGATGCTGCCGCCGAGTCCGCGACTCATCGGACTGCAGACCATATCGCGGGAAGCCCCCGTATTCTTATCATCGACGACGAAGCGGCGATTCGTGAATCGCTCGAGACCATGTTGACCCTTGAGGGATTCTCGGTCTCGCTTGCGACCGAGGGCGTCTCTGGGATGGAACAGCTTGCGCGCAACCAGTTCGACCTGCTGCTGCTGGACCTCGCTTTGCCCGGCGAGAGCGGTATGGACCTTCTTCCGCGCATTGTGGAGATGTATCCCACGCTTCCCGTCATCATGATCACGGCCTTCGGAACCATGGGCAACGTGGTCGATGCGATTCGTTCCGGCGCCGAAAACTTCGTCCAGAAGCCGTGGGACAACGAAAAGCTGCTGGCCGACATCCGCACTGCGATTGCGCGTCACCGCGCCGAAGAGGAAGTCGTTCAGCTCAAGCGCACGCTCAAGCAGCGCTATAACTTCGAACATATCGTCGGCAAGAGCGAGCCGATGCTGAAGCTCTTCGATCTGGTCGCACAGATCGCTCCGAGCCGATCGACCGTGCTCATTCAGGGCGAAAGTGGAACCGGCAAAGAGCTGATCGCCAAAGCCATTCACGCCAACTCGCCACGCCGCGAGCGCCCGTTCGTGCCGGTCAACACCGGGGCTGTTCCTTCTGATCTGCTCGAGTCCACGCTGTTCGGCCATGTCAAGGGAGCCTTCACCTCTGCCGTCTCCGCGAAGAAAGGGCTTTTCGAGGTCGCCAATGGCGGCACGCTCTTCCTCGACGAGATAGGCACCATGACCATGGACATGCAGGCCAAGATCCTGCGCGTCCTGCAGGACCGGCGCTTCATGCATCTTGGCGGAACGCAGGAGATTCAGGTCGACGTCCGCATCATCGCGGCGACAAACGTCAATCTGCAGGACGCCGCGCGAGCAGGACGCTTCCGAGAAGATCTCTTCTACCGGCTCAATGTCATCACACTCGAGCTTCCCCCGTTACGCTCACGGCGCGAGGACGTTCCTCTGCTCACCTCGCACTTCCTCAAGTTCTACGCAGCGGAGAACGGTATGGAGGAGCGCACGCTCTCTCCCGAAGCCATGCGCATCCTGATGGACTATGAGTGGCCCGGAAATGTGCGCGAGCTTGAAAACGCAATGGAGCGCGGAGTCGTTCTCTCCACCGGCAAGGTCATTCATCCCGAGCTCCTTCCCGCGCAGCTTACCGGCAACACCTACTCGGCCACCCTGCTTGAGCAGCAGCCGAACGCCTCGCTCTTCGATCTGATGGAAGAGATCGAGCGCCGCATCATCGCCGACCGCCTCGAGCGCTGCCACTGGAATCAGACCGAGGCCGCTGAATACTTCCGCATCCCGCTCTCGACGCTGAACCAGAAGATCAAGCGGCTGAACGTGGAGATCAAGAAGCGCAATCGGGACTGAAGCACGCTGATTCAGCCGCGCCGATTACGAGCCCGGCTGAATCACAATCTTCATCGAATCAGGCTGCGGATTCGAGGCCAGCTCTATCGCCGCAACTGCATCCTCAATGGAGAAGCGATGCGAGATCAACTGGGTCAGGTCGAAACCTGCGAGGTAGCCCTCGAGAACTAGCTGCGTCACCTCATCCTGGATCGCTACGGACGCACTGTAGGAACCCATCAGCGTCTTCTCGTCCATGCACACTGCTGCAGGATCAAACGGCGCCTCACCATGCTGAGTCGCTGCAAACAGCATCACGCGGCCACCGGGACGGATCGCATCCATCGCTACCTGAATCAGCGCATTTCCTCCGACGGCTACCAGCGCCACATCCGCGCCTCTGCCTTCTGTGGCTGCTTTCGCTGCGGCAACGACATCGCCGCAGGCATCCAGTGGATGGTCGAGGCCGAACTTCGCCGCAACGGCATGACGTTCGGGATAGAGATCGCTCGTCAACACTGTTGCTCCCGTTCTGCGCGCCAGCGCCGCCAGCAGAACACCAATAGGCCCCTGCCCGATCACCAGCACGGTCTCGTCCGGCTGCAGCGCAAGCATGTCGACCGCCTTGTAACAGGTGTTTGTCGGTTCGATAAACGCTGCCTGCTCGAACGGGATGCCGTCAGGAACCTTCACGAGCCCCCGACGCACGATCCAGTCCATCACGCGAATGTACTCCGCGAAGCCGCCGCCAGAAGGCGCAAAGCCTGCCGTGCAGCCGACCTTCTTGTAGGTCTCGCACTGGGCGAAGGTCTGTTTGCGGCAGTAGAAGCACTCGCCACAGGGAATGTGGTGATACGCCATCACCCGGTCGCCAGGCACGAAGTCCGTTACACCCGCGCCCACGGCAACAACGGTGCCTGCCATCTCGTGACCGAAGATCCGAGGGGCCGAGTGCGACCCGGTATGAATCTTCTTCAGGTCCGTCCCGCAGATTCCGCAGGTGTGGATTTTCACCAGAACTTCTCCCGGACCGATCTCCGGGACCGGAACGGTCTCAACACGCACGTCATTGACGCCACGATAGACCGCGGCTCGCATCGTCTTCGGAACTTCTATCTCGCCACTCACTGATCTAAACCGCTCCCGTCTGGTTCGTTCGTTCGACATCTTTTTCCATTAAAAATCGATTCACGTTTTCAGCGATCGCACGAGCCGCGACCGAGCTGTTCTTCCCCAGTTCCAGCAGCGAACCCCAGAATCCCGGCCTTACCGCAACGTATGCAAGGAACGGCAGCATCTGCATCTGCCCCTGCGTATCAATAACTCCATTCAGGTCCGGCAACTTCGCGTCCGGAGCGTCAGAGACTGCCTTGAAGCAACAGAACGGCACGCCCCGGATCTGTGCCAGCCGAGCCACAGTTGCTGCCTCCATGTCTACAAGCGCAGCGCCATAGCTCTCACTCAGCCGCCGTTTCTCCTCCGTATCTGCAACACGTGGCGTCGTCACCAATCGCAGCTTCCGCTTGCCCTCAGTCAGCAGAAAGCGTTCGCCTGTCTGTGCATCGATGACCTCGGATGGAATGTAACAGTCACCGGTCTTCATCTCCGGCGCCAACGCTCCAGCCCATCCAACCGAGAGAACAAGATCAAGCGCGCCCAGAAACTCCGCTGCCGTAAAGGCGCGTAGAGCTGCGTTGGCGCCCATGCCGCCGCAGACCGCGATCAGCTCATCCTCTTCGCGAGTGGTTCTCCACACCGACAACCCTTTCACCCCGGAGCGGTATCGCTCCCAGTTTCGGACCAGCGGCTTCAGTTCACCCGGAAGCGCAGCGATAATACCCACTCTCATAGCTTCGGTCCATCGAAGCTATGAGCATACCCATGCATTACGAACCAGTCGATCGCCGAACGCAGGGCATTGTAGATTGGCAGCACCTTGAATCCGAGTTCCCGCTCCGCCCTGGCTGAAGACGCAAACATCATCTTCTTTCCCATCCGCACGGCCTCGACCGTCGCGCGAGGTTCTTTTTTCAGCAGTCTTCCAGTGATCATCTCGTCGAAGAACGCGAAGCCCATCGCCACCGCATGAGGTACTTTCTTTGTCGGGGAAGGCAATCCCGTGATCGCCGACATGCGATCGAGAATCTGTTTCAGCGTAAGATTCTCTCCGCCAAGAATGTATCGCTCGCCAGGAGTTCCGCGATCCAGTGCGACGACATGCATGCGTGCAACCTCACCCACATCGACCAGGTTCAGGCCCGTATCTACGTATGCCGGAAATCTCCGGTTCAGAAAGTCGACGATAATTCTTCCCGTCGGCGTGGGCTTCGCATCTCCCGGTCCTATGGGCGTCGTGGGATTCAGGATCATGACATGCTGCCCCGCGACAGCGGCCCTGATTGCCTCCTGCTCCCCCAGAAACTTCGATCGCTTATAGTGCCCGATCATGTCCGCCAGCGAGACAGGCGTGTCTTCATCCACGACCGTGCCGTCGGACTTGAATCCCATCGTCGCCACGCTCGACGTATAGACCACACGTGCAACGCCAACCTCGCGGGCCAGCCGTAACAGCTCGCGGGTGCCATCGACGTTCGCGGCGTACATCTCCTTCGGGTCACGCACCCACAGCCTGTAATCAGCGGCTACATGCACCAGGGCATCGCATCCGGTCAACGCGCTGCGAAGGCCCTCTGGCTGCCGCAGGTCGCCGGTGACAATGTCTGCGTCCAAACCTTCCAGCCCCTCAAGTCTGCTGGTCTTACGTGTCAGAAGACAAAGCTGTGCACCCTCGGCCGCATACTTCTGGGCCACATGGGATCCTACAAAGCCTGTCGCTCCCGTGATGAATACGCGCACGTGTCATCTTTCCCCGGTCGCCCGGGCGACGCCTCCGAAGCTGTGAGGTTCGGAGGGCCTTAGTCCAGCTTCTCCGGCTCAATCTGGATATTTTTCTCCCCGGCTGCCTTCTTCTCCCAGTACTTCTTGACCCAGGCCTCGAAGGTCTTGCCCGCCGCCGTGTCGCGTCCTGTGAATGCCAGCGCGGCAATGTCGCCATAGCTCACATTGACCTTCGTCTTGTCGCCGGTTGGAATCAACCTGACGAAGGAATCCGCGAGAGATGACCCGGAGCGACGGTCGAAGAGATAGCCCTCTACCTTTGTTCCATCCTTGCGCGTGATGGTCACGTCACCGCGATAGTCGAAGGCTTTCTCCAGAGCTTCTCGGATCTCCGCATCCGTCGCCAGATCCGGAATCCAGCCCTCGAGATTTTCCTTCTCGCGTCCGGCGATAGTTTCAATCTCGTCGGCGCTCTGCTGACGAAGCTGCTCGATCTTCAGATGTTCCTGCTGCTCTGTCGCCATCGCACCTAATCTCCCGAGACCGGCTCAAGTTGATTGTTCGTCGCACTCTCGATCTGGACCAGCGGCATAGCGTGAGCTGGCTTCCACTCGTTCAGCAGCTTTTCAGCTTCGACATCCGGGTAGAGCGAGGGGGACATGTACTTCTTTGCCGTGAGGAGAAAACCCTTCAGCGAGCCGAAGTTGTAATCGACCGCCGAGGCCTCGTGACCCGAGTGAACCATGCAGTTGGCGCATTGCGGGTTCCCGCTCTTGGCGCCGTAGTTGTCCCAGTTGGTCGTCTCCATCAGCTCCGTGAAAGAGTCGGCGTAGCCGTCCTGAAGAAGATAGCAGGGCTTCTGCCAACCAAAGATGGAGAACGTTGGCATTCCCCAGGGAGTGCACTCGAAGTTCTGCTTGCCCATCAGGAACTCGGCGAA
This sequence comes from Edaphobacter modestus, assembly GCF_004217555.1. GTDB lineage: Bacteria > Acidobacteriota > Terriglobia > Terriglobales > Acidobacteriaceae > Edaphobacter > Edaphobacter modestus. Next base: position 653,338 of record NZ_SHKW01000001.1, on the reverse strand, counting down.
GAGAGGGTGGGTGTTGAACTCCCACGCTTTCTTCCGGTTCGACAGAATGGCGCGAAAGAGCTTGCGCGACTTGGCCTTTCCGAGGAAGTGGTTCTGGTCGGGGGCCTTGTCATAGGTGTAGCCGGGCGAGACCATCATGCTCTCGACGCCAGCTTCCATCAACTGATCGAAGTGCCGGCGCACGCTGTTGGGGTCGGCACCGTCGAACAGTGTCGTGTTGGTCGTAACGCGGAAGCCTGCAGCCACTGCTGCGCGGATTCCCTCCATCGCGATATCGTGGCCGCCCTCGCGGCACACCGAAAAGTCGTGATGCTCCTTCTCGCCGTCCACGTGGACAGAAAACGAGAGATACTTTGACGGTTTGAACAGATGCAGCTTCTCCTTCAACAGAAGCGCATTGGTGCACATATAGACGTACTTCTTCCGTGCAACCAGACCGGCGACGATCTCCGGCATCTGCGGGTGCAGGAGCGGCTCACCACCAGGAATCGAAACCATCGGCGTTCCGCACTCTTCAACTGCCCTGAAGCACTCCTCCGGGCTCAGCTCCGATTTCAGAATGTGTGCCGGATACTGAATCTTTCCGCAACCCGCACATGCCAGGTTGCAGCGGAACAAGGGCTCCAGCATCAGCACCAGAGGATATCTCTTCTGTCCTTTGAGCTTTTGCTTCAAGACATACGTTGCAACAGTCCAGGCCTGCGAAATTGGTACGGCCATTCGGGGCTTCCTCCCAAAACAAATCTGTAGTCCAGCGAGCCTATTCGGCCGCCTCGCGCGTCATCGCGCGTTGATACGTCGTCAAAGCCAGCAGCGGGAAATACTGCTTGTACAGGTGATATCCCAGATAGAACACACGGGGAAATCCTGTTCCCGTGTAGTAGCTCTCTCCATTTCTTCCCGGAACCAACTCATCCCAGCTTCCATCCTCATGCTGCCGTTCAATCAGCCAGCGAACTCCCTTGGCTACCGAATCCGAGCGCGTGTCGCCTGCGGCCAGCAGGCCGAGAATCGCCCATGCCGTCTGCGAGGGTGTACTCGGCCCGATTCCCCGTTGATTTGGGTCATCGTAGGTTCCACAGGTCTCTCCCCAGCCTCCGTCGGTATTCTGCACCATGCGAATCCACTCGGCTGCCTGCTGGATGGCAGGCTCGTGGTTCCACATGCCCATGGCCTCCAGGCCACGCAGCACAAGGAACGTGCCGTACAGGTAATTGACGCCCCAGCGGCCGAACCAGCTTCCATCAGGCTCCTGATCTTTAAGGATGAACTGGATTGCCTTTTCGACTCTCGGATCCTTGCGGGTAAATCCGTACTGCGCCAGCATCTCCAGCATGCGACCCGTAATATCGACCGTCGGTGGGTCGAGCATCGCATTATGGTCGGCGAAGGGAATGTACTGGAAGATCATCTTGGTGTTGTCTTTATCGAAGCTGGCCCATCCACCGTTCCTGCACTGCATCGCCCAGATCCAGTTCAAGGCTCTCTGGCAGACTTCATAGTGGTAGCGCTCGCGAGGATTGTCGACGCAGCTCAGGGCAAGCAGAACCTGGCCTGTATCATCTACATCCGGGTAAAACTCATTGTTGAACTCGAAGTACCACCCTCCAGGCTCAACATTCTTGACCTTTTCGGCCCAGTCTCCCTTGGTTCGAACCTCTTTCGACAGAATCCAGTCCGCGGCCTTGAGGAGCCGTGGATCGTCACGCTGGACCCCGGCCTCGCCAAGCGCGTAGATCGCCTGCGCGGTATCCCAAACGGGCGGGAAGCACGGCTGCATCCGGAAGGTTGGCGTGGGATATTCCACTGTGCCCTCAGGACAATCGATCCCCAGCTTTTCGAACTCATCCATCGCGCGGATCATCTGCGGGTCGTCGAAGGAGTAATCCAGGCATCGCAGAGCAACGATGGAATTCAGCATGGCGGGATAGATTGCGCCCAGGCCATCGGACTTCTCGAAACGCTCCAGCATCCACTCCTTGGCGTGGCGAATCGCCATCGTGCGCAGCGGGCGGATATGTACGCGCTCGAACCAGTGCACCATCCTGTCGGTCAACAGGAAGAAGTTCCTCCAGCTCACTGGATTCTTCTTGTCCCAGCGGAGATGGAGATTCGCATTCTGGCGGCCGCCAGCGAAAAGCTCTTCGATTCCCTGCTCCGGCGCCAGCTTCTTGAAAGGTTTCTTCGCGTAAATGATCGACAGTGGAACCAGGATTCCCCGCGACCAGGAAGAGATCTCGTAGAGATTGAAGTAAAACCAGTTCGGGAACAGAACGATCTCCGGCGGGACAGCCGGAACCGCGTCGTAATCGTACTGACCAAGCGCACAGAGGTAGATCTTCGTGAAGGTGTTGCACTCCACTACGCCGCCGTTGGCCAGAACCCACTCGCGAGCCTTTACCAGAACCGGATGATCCTTCGACCATCCCATCAGCTTCAGGGCAAGGTAAGACTTCACACCATAGTTGATATTCGAGGGACCGCCGGGATAGAGACTCCATCCTCCGTCCTCGTTCTGGTGACGCAAAATCTCGTTCAGCGCTCGCTGCATTTTGCCGGGCTCGCCCGTTCCAAGCAGCGTGTGCATAAAGATGTAGTCGGCCTCAAGCATCACATCGGCTTCGAGCTCTCCACACCAATAGCCATCTTCGTGTTGTTGACCCAGCAGCCAGTCCGTGGCGCGACGAATGCCATCCAAAACCTGGTCGAGGCCAAGGTCCAGCCTGCCGAACCGCGGTTGCAGCGGCTGGTTCGGCGTCTGCGGGTTATCGGAACTTTTGATCATCTGTGACTCTCTGAAACCGTTGAAGCGGGGAGGAACGGCTGCTTCCAGGCCTCCGCCTACTGTGCAGGCTGAGGTGCGGAGGCAATCGCCTGAACGATCTCAGGCGGAAGACCAAAGCGCACATTCTCGGGCATCACCTCAACCTCGTCAACGGAGCCGTAGCCTCTCGTCTGCAGATAACCAACAACCTCCTGAACCAGTACCTCCGGCGCTGACGCTCCGGCGGTTACGGCGACAGTCTTGGCATCTTCGAGCCATTCCGGCTGTATATCTTCGGCCTTATCAATAAGGTAAGAGTTTGTCCCCAGGTTCTGCGAGACCTCCACCAGGCGGTTGGAGTTCGAACTGTTTCTTGAACCCACCACCAGGACTACATCCGCCCCGTGGGCTACGTTCTTCACCGCCGTCTGACGATTCTCCGTCGCGTAGCAGATGTCCTGCGCATGCGGACCCACGATATTCGGAAACTTCTTCTTCAGGGCGTCAATCATGTACTTCGCTTCATCGAGCGAGAGCGTCGTCTGGGTCAGATAGGCTACCTTGTTCGGATCCGGGACCACCAGCGCCTCGACCTCTTCCACCGTCGAGACTACCTGCGTTACCTCGGGAGCCTCACCCTGCGTTCCCTCGACCTCTTCGTGATCCCGATGCCCCACCAGCACCAGCGAATACCCCTGCCTGGCAAACTTGATCGCCTCGACGTGCACCTTGGTCACCAGTGGGCAGGTCGCGTCGACGACCTTCAGTCCGCGGTCCTTCGCTCTCTGGCGTACTGCGGGAGAAACGCCATGGGCCGAATAAATCACCCGTGCACCTTCCGGAACCTCATCGAGCTCATTGACGAAGATCGCACCCTTCTTCGCCAGATCGTTGACCACGTAACTGTTGTGCACGATCTCCTTACGGACGTAGATCGGTGCGCCAAACGTCTCCAGCGCAATCCGCACGATATCGATTGCGCGCACAACTCCCGCGCAGAAGCCCCGGGGCTTGAGAAGAAGGACGCGCTTGGTTGTCGTGGAAGAGCCGTTCTCGGTTACAGCAACTGGATCGAGGATGGTAGTGGTCACTTGATGAGTATACCCCGTTCATGCGGGAAAGATGCCTTGAGGTGAACCACATCTGGTGCACAAACAACACCCCCACGGCAAGCCCCGAGCCAGTCGTCCACCCGCGCAACCCGTTAGCCGGACGAACCTAAATAGTTTGTTTTCAATACATCCGACTCCAAAGCTAGCCCGCGCAATCAGGATGTCCGCAGTTGCACCTCAGCGTCATGAACTTGCGCGAATCCTCGCATTGAGTCGAGCAGTATTTGCTGCCGGGCTGTGCCATACAGCTACAACCCTGCTTTGCACATTTCTGGGGAGTATTGGCCATCGCTAGGCCCCTCCGGAGGGCCAGTCAATGCCTATTTCGGATGCCTTTCCATCGTGGAGAGATGTGTGAAGCGGACAGGATCCTGCTATCAGCGGCTCATCTCCAACAGATGTTCGGCATGTTTCAGGCTCGTCTCCGTCAGCTTCTCTCCACTCAGCATCCGGGCGATCTCCTGCGCGCGCTCCGCGTCATCCATCTTCCGGATCTCCGTCTGTGTCCGTCCACGTTTCTCCGTCTTTTCGATCAGAAAATGCTGGTCCGCAAACGCCGCAATCTGCGGCAGGTGAGTGATGCACAACACCTGCTGCCCACGCGACAGCGTCTTCAGCTTTCTGCCTACGGCCTCGGCGGCCCGGCCGCCGATCCCGATATCGATCTCATCGAAGACCAGGGTCCGCGGCAACGGTGCCTTCTTCTTCTTTCCACCACCCTGCACTCCCTCCTCGACCGTTACCTTCAACGCAAGCATCACCCGCGACATCTCGCCCCCTGAAGCGATCTCATCGAGCGGCTTCAACGGCTCACCTGCATTGGTTGCAATCCGGTACTCCACCTGGTCCCATCCATGCGACGTCCAGCCCGTCTGCGTCTCCTCCGGACTCACCCTGACTTCAAATCTCGTACTCATCGCCAGATCGTTAATCTGCCCCACTGCCAGCTTCTCAAGACGCTTTGCCGCGTCCCGCCGTGCGGCCGTCACCTTGCTCGCCGATTCGCGATAAGCCGCCGCATCCCTCTCCTGTTTTGCCTCCAGCTCTTCCAGCAGGGCCTCGCGGTTATCGACCTCAGCCAGCTTCCGCGCAGCCTCGTCTCCAAACGCCATGACCTCAGCCAGTGTCTGGCCGTACTTCCGTTTCAGCCGGTCCAGCGCTGCCAGGCGATCCTCAATCTCCTCGAGCCGCCCCGGCGCCGCGTTCATGTTCTCCGCGAACTCTCTTACCTCGGCGTCCACATCCTCGACCGTCGCCTTTGCCGTCCCCAGCTGTTGCGCCGCAGCCTGAAACCGCGCATCGAACCGCGCCAGATCCTCCACATGCTTCAACGCGGCGCCCAGCGTCGTCTCCGCGGAGTTCTCGCTCTCATACAGCAGCTCATGCGCGCTCATCGCCGCCGTATACACCCGTTCAGAGTTCGCCAGGACGCGCTTCTCTCCCTCGAGCTGTGTATCCTCATCCTCCGCCGTCAGTCCTGCCTGTGCGATCTCCTTCGTCTGAAATCGCCAAAGGTCTGCCATACGCAGGCGATCCTGCTCATCAGCCTCCAGTTCCGCAAGCCTCGCTGTCGTCTGCCGCCACGTAGCGTAAGCTTCGGCTACCGTGTCCGTCGAAATCTCTCCGAAGCGGTCGAGCAGCGCCCTCTGCTGTGCCTGGTCGAAGGCTCCCATCGTCTCGCCCTGCGAGTGAACCAGCGCCAGCTCCGGAGCAAGCTGCTTCAGCACGGCCACCGTCGCCGGTTGGTTGTTAATGAAGACCCGTCCCTTGCCGTTCGCTCCAATCTCACGGCGAATAAGAACCTCATCTCCTTCTGGATCGATCCCATTGGTCTCGAGAACCGCCCCGGCCCCCCGCGTCATCTCGAAGATGCACGAGACAATGGCCTTCTCTTCCCCATGCCGCACCACGTCCGAGGAGGCCTTTCCGCCCAGCAGCATCTGCAGCGCGTCGATCAGAATCGACTTACCCGCTCCGGTCTCGCCCGTCATCAGGTTCAGCCCCGGCCCGAAGCTGGCGACAGCCCGGTCGATCACAGCATAGTTTTCCGCACGTAACTCGAGCAGCATCTTCCCTCGGCCTCAGCGAACGAATGTACGCCGAGCATAGCAAATCTCCGCCCCGTCCGATCCACATGACGCTTTCTTCGGTCCCTGCTTCATTGTGACCGAAGATATCGCGCCTCCATCCAACAGCGTAGAATTCCGCCCGTGCGGTTTTCTCGAAAAAGGACCCACCGTGACCCCAATCCGGTTTTGCTCGATCGCCGTTCTTCTTCTCGCGCTTCCCTTTCCCGCCTTTCCACAGGCGTCGGCCACACGTACCCCGGTGCTGGTAGAGCTCTTTACCTCCGAAGGTTGCTCCAGCTGTCCACCCGCCGACAAGCTCCTCGCCGTGCTTCAAAAAGAGCAACCCGTCACCAGCGCCAACATCATCGTTCTTGAGGAGCACGTCGACTACTGGGACCGGCAGGGATGGCGCGACCGTTTCTCTTCCTCTCAGTTCACCCAGCGGCAGAACTTTTACGCTCCCCGTCTCAACTTCGACGATCCCTACACCCCGCAGATGGTCGTCGATGGCCAGTCTCAGTTTCTGGGCAGCGACTCCTCAAAGGCTCTCTCCGCCATCCGGCAGGCGGTCCAGGCACCTAAGATCGAGCTGTCTCTCTCCGCTCCTGCCATCGTGGGCAGGCAGGTATCCAGTTCAGTCTCGGCCATTGTCAGCGGCTCCACGCTCCCGCGTGGCGATCTCTACGCCGTGCTTGTCGATCCTTCGGCCTTCTCCGAGGTCAAAGCCGGCGAAAACGGCGGCAAACAACTCAACCACGTCAGCGTCGCCCGCTCCTTTCAACGCATCGGTAAATTGCAGGATCTCGGCCGAGGCCCGGTTCCCTTCAAGATCAGTGCACCTTCGGATGCCGCTCCCGATCAAATGCGCCTGATCGTCTTTGCGCAGCTTCCCGACCAGGGAGCCGTGCGCGGCGTCACCCAGGTTGAAACCGTAACAAGGCCGTAGCCCATACTTTCGCATCCCACCCCCTTGCTAAGCATCTAGAATGTATCTAGATGGCCGATCAGAAGACTCCCGGCAGCGCATCGAAAGAGCCTGCAAAAAAGCCCGCGCAAGACGACGAAGTCGTAGGCAAGGTCTACGACGGTCGCCTGATGCGGAGGCTGCTCACCTATCTCCGCCCTTATAAGCTCCAGGTCATCCTCTCTGCTATCGCCATCCTCATCAAGGCTGCTACGGATGTCATGGGACCCTACCTGGTGAAGGTCGCGGTCGACACGTACATGACAGACACGCCGCCGGCGCAGCTCTCCTGGCTCGCGCGTCACCTCGATCCCTCCGCCATCACCGGCATTACCCAACTCGCCATGATCTACCTGGGAGCTCTGGTGATCACCTTCGGCCTCGAGTTCGTGCAGACCTACCTGATGCAGTGGACCGGGCAGAAGATCATGTTCGACCTGCGCAGCCAGATCTTCCGTCACCTGCAGCGCATGTCGCCCGCATTCTTTGACCACAATCCCGTGGGCCGGCTCGTCACCCGCGTCACCTCCGACGTCGATGCCCTCAACGAGATGTTCACCTCGGGCGTCCTCGCCATCTTCGAAGACGTCTTCGTCCTCGCCTTCATCGTCATCATCATGCTGCGCATGAGCTGGCCGCTGGCACTGCTCACCATCTCCGTCATCCCGGCCATCCTGTATGTAACGAAGATCTTCCGCAAGCACGTCCGCGACAGCTACCGCCGCCAGCGCTCCGCTACAGCGCGAATCAATACATTTACCCAGGAGTACGTCTCCGGTATGGCCATCGTGCAGCTCTTCAACCGCGAGCGCCGCGCCTTCGACGACTTCTCCTCTGTCAACGCCGAAAACAAGAAAGCGTGGAGCGACGCCATCTTCGCCTACGCACTCTACTACCCCATCGTCGAGTTCCTCAGCTCTACCGCCATCGCCCTTGTGATATGGCGGGGTGGAATCAGCGTCCTTCACACCCACACTTACACCTGGCTGTCCGATCACCTCTACCTCCCGGCTGCAGGCGGCCCCGCGCACTGGAGTCTCTTCGGCACCGTCACCCTGGGCATTCTCATCGCGTTCATCCAGTACGCACAGCGCTTCTTCCGTCCCATTCAGGACCTCAGCGACAAATACAACATCCTTCAGGCAGCCATGGCCGCAGCCGAGCGCGTCTTCAAGCTCCTCGACACCAGCTCCGAGATCGTCTCCCCCGCGCATCCCACGCCCGGCGATAACTCCGGCCGCGTGGAGTTTCGCAACGTCTGGTTCACCTACCAGAACCTCGATGAGCATCAGATAGCCCGCATTCAGGCCGCTACTCCCGAAGAGCTCGGGTCCTTCGCCGACATCGAGTGGATCCTTCGCGATGTCAGCTTCACGATCGAGCCCGATGAGACTGCCGCTATCGTCGGCCACACTGGCGCCGGAAAGACCACCATTACCGGCCTGATGATGCGGTTCTACGACATTCAGCGCGGCGAGATCCTTGTCGACGGCGTCGACGCGCGCCAGCAGGACCTCACCACCCTCCGCCGTCGGTTCGGCGTCGTCCTGCAGGACCCCTTTCTCTTCACGGGAACCATCGCCGATAATGTCCGCCTCGGGTCTACATGGATTACCGACAAAGCACTGGAAGAGGCCTGCGACGAGGTCAATGTGGGCGACTTCATTCGCTCGCTTCCGCTCAAGTTCAAGGAGCCTGTGCAGGAGCGCGGAGCCACTCTTTCCACCGGCCAGAAGCAGCTCATCAGCTTCGCCCGTGCGCTTGCGCACGCGCCACGCATTCTCATCCTGGACGAGGCCACCAGCTCCGTCGACACCGACACCGAGCTTCGTGTCCGCGTGGCCCTCTCGCGCATGATCACCGGACGCACCTCCATCCTCATCGCGCACCGTCTCTCCACCATCCAGCGTGCGGACACGATTCTGGTCATGCACAAAGGACAGCTGCGCGAACAAGGAACCCATCAGGAGCTTCTCACCCAGCGGGGTCTCTACTGGAAGCTCTACCAGCTCCAGTACAAGGATCAGGAGCTTGGCACAGGCACCGGCGTCGATGCTCCCCTCGAGCCACTCAGCGCGGACTAGCCGCCCCGCCCTCGTCTTCAGAACCCCGTACGGCCGCCTCTGGTCCGGCCAGCCTCTTTGCCCACTCTGCGACTGGCCCCCAGTAGGCCTCGGAAGCACCGAAGATCGGTGCGTTATGTTCCAGTCCATTCACGATGATCGCCTCTCCCCGGTCGCCGCAGGCCTTCACGAGCCGCTCGGCCATCGAAAGCGGAAAGAGCCGGTCGCCATCGCTGTGAACCACCAGCACCGGGACCTTGAGATGGCATACTGTCTTTTCTGTCGACCAGAGATCCGCCGCCACCGAGGTCAGCCATCCCGGCAGTCCCGCCTCCGTTGCAGCCTCTCGTAGCGAAGAAAACCCTTCGCACAGGATGACTCCTTCAACGCGCACACGCTCCGCAATGGCGACGGCCACTCCTGTCCCAAGCGAGAATCCAAGGAGAAAGATAGCTCCTGCGCCGCGGCGGACAAGTTCCGCGCAGGCAGCGATGGCATCCTGCTCGCAATGTGCCGGGCGTGCCCTGCCCCTGCTTGCGCCGAACCCCGTGTAGTTGAAGACCAGCGAGGAGATCCCCATCTCTCGCAGCAGGAGTTGAACATCGCTCCAGTATTCGACCCGCTCACCGATGCCATGACAGATCAGAAACGTGGGAGCGTTCGCGCCGGCTCTAACATGAACGGCGGAGATCCACCTGCCCTCGCTCTTTAGCGAGAGCCTCTCCTCTTCGAATGGAAATCCCTTGAGCCGTTCCGCCATTCGCCCGTTCAATCTGTCGCGAAGCAACAGGCTCCTGCTCGCGACAGTCAGCAGGAAAGAGATAACGCTCTCGCGCACCTGTCCGCTATTTCCCTGAATCCCCGCCACGCCTCGTTGCACCTCTTCCCCGAAGAAGATTCCAGTCTTTCCCCATTGTCAAGCCCTGTCTGCACCTAAATGACTCCAGATCAAAGACATACATGTGCCGATTCGGTGCCGCACACCCGCTATACTTAATTTGAGCAAACCACGAGTACCCAGCAGCCGAGGCACTCCTCGCAGGGACGACGGGGTACCGATCTAAGTCGTTTCGTTCGAAGATTTTGCGCGATAAGTTATGGGTGGCTACTCGTACCGTAACGCTTCGATAGGATCGAGGTTCGCCGCCTGGATCGCCGGGATCATCCCGCTGACGATACCCACCAGGACGAGTACCGTGGTCGCCACAATCACAATGTTAGGCGAGATCAGCAGGTAGATATCCGCCCCACTCGCGTTGGTGGCGATGGCGCTGTAGAAGGTAATTCCGCCTACCACCTTGCTCACGGCAAAGGCGAGCAGGATGCCGCCGAGTCCGCCGACGCCTGTGATGACCAGGGCTTCAGCCAGAAATTGGAAGAGAATATGCCGCTTGCGAGCGCCGAGCGCCTTCTCGACGCCGATCTCGCGCGTCCGCTGCTGCACACTCACCAGCATGATGTTCATCAGCCCGATGCCTGCGATGCCAAGCGTCAGCACACCGATGAACAGCAGCAGAGCCTGCAACCCGAGCGAGATAATGCGGAACTGCGCCAGTTGCGACATGATATTCGCCACCCACATCGCGTTCTTGTCCGTGGGACGAAATCCATGCGCCGCTCCCATCTGGTTGCGCAAGGCACGCTCCACCGCCATATGATCCCCGTGATAGTTCATCCAGATCCCGTCGAGATATTTGGTGTCCTTGATGTCGCCCATCGTGGGAAACGGAATATAGCTGACCCGGTTGATATTGTCGTCGCCCTCCTGCATCTTGGGCTTCAGAACGCCGATCACCTCGAAGTTGATGCCATTGATCCGGATCTTCTGTCCAAGCGGAAATATGCCCGAAAACAGCTTCGTCTTCGCCTCCGCCCCGATGACGGCGACATGATTGCGCTGCTGCATGTCAGCCGCGGAGATGAATCTGCCCTCGTCGATCTGCATGTTCATGATGTCGGAGAGCTCAGGCGTGACTCCATCGACCTCCCACGTGTAGGTGTGCAGGTCGTTCTGCACCGGTACCTGTTTCCAAAGCATCGGCGAGACGTGGAGGATCCCTGGCACGGTCTCCTGGATGCGCTCCACATCGTCCTGTTTGAACCGCACCTTGATACCGGCTTTCGCTCCTCCGGCCTGCTCGCTGGTGGTTCCGGGAAAGACACCGATCATGTGGGTTCCCCACTGCGCAAAGATCGCCTCGAAGGCGCGGCCGAAGCCCGCCCCATAGGCGAGCAGGAGAACGACGGTTGCAATCCCCCACGCCATGCCGACGATGGTGATCGTGGTACGCCGGCCGTTGAACCGCATGGCCTCCATCGCCTGCAGGAAGATGTCTTTGAACATCGAGCTACTCCTTGCGCAGCGCTTCGACGGGTTCGAGCGCGGCGGCTTTGCTTGCAGGGTAAAGCCCGGCGACAACCCCGCACAGGACCAGGGTTCCCATCGCCATCGCCGCGGACCAGGGTACCAGTCGCGGAGGATCGAAGCCCATCTGATTGTTTCCCATTGCCTTGCCGAGCAGGAACATCAGAGTTCCAGCTCCTACAATTCCGATCATCCCGCTCAGGCCGGTCAGCATCAGACCCTCAAGAAAAAACTGCGTGAGAATGCTGCGGTTGGTCGCGCCCAGCGCCTTGCGAAGCCCTATTTCCTTGGTCCGCTCCGTGACCGTAACCAGCATGATGTTGATGATCCCGACCGCTCCCAGAGCGAGCGTGACGATTCCTACACCGCCGAGAAAGACGTCCATCGCGGTAAAGATCAGCCCAACGGTTCGCTCGGACTTGATGGTGTCCCACTCTTCGAAGGCATCTTTAACACTGGCATCGAAGCCGTGCCTCTCCGCGATCACGCGATGAACCTCAGCCTTCGCGGTCTCGTTCAAATCAGGAGTGGACGGCTGGTATTGAATGGAGCTGACCGAGTCCTGCGGAATATTCTCCCCGGTCATAGGAAACAGCTCAAGCATCGTTGACAGTGGAATGTAGAGACGCTGATTGTCCCCATCGTTGTTGCCGCGACCGATCTTCTGGGCAACACCGATCACCTGAAACCTGGCTCCGTTGATTGTAATGAAGGCGGCCAGCGAAGGCCTTCCCGGAAAGAGCAACTTGTTGTTCTTCTGTCCAAGGACAACGACCCTTCTACGCTGGGCGACGTCATCGGAGTTCAGGAAGCGGCCCTGGTCAACCGGGATATTTCGGATCTCCGGGTAATTTGCCTGGACTCCCATGACGGAGCCGCCGGAGCTTGAAAATTCGCTCACCTGCTTCAGGTCGCCCCGATTAATAAAGGCGGTCACATTTCGCACGTGCTGGGCCTGGCTACGAATCGCCTCGGCATCTGCCACCGTCAGCTTGTACGGCCTCATGCCGGTGTGCTGATTTGGCATCGCGGGGATCGTCCCGCCCCAGGTCATGATGACATCCTGACCGAGCTGTGCCAGCCCTCGGCGTTGGCCGGAGCGGAAGCCTTCCCCCAGACCGATAAGCAGAAGGAGGGACGCCACTCCCCAGGCAATCCCGAACATGGTCAGGAAGGAGCGCAGCTTATTGGCCCCGATGGAGCGAAAGACCTGGGCGAAGATGTCCAGAAGAGCGCGCATGACGATACTTTGACCTAAGATATCTCTCTTCCGATACGTAAATTGATAGAAAAGAGTTCCCATTGTGACGAAAGACCCGAAAAGGGCCTGTCACCGGCCACGGAGGGGTAAATCTCTCTAAGCCAGGTTCTTAGTAAGGACTGAAATATCGGGATCCAGCATGGGGAGTGGCGAAACCCCCAAAGATCGCAGAAAAACCTGGATGGAATGGAGAATGGCGGGATCAATCCCCGGGGGATGGAGAACCTGTACCGTGCCTTGCTTCACAAGCTCTCCCCGGACTGCAACGCAGCGATCGGGCCGATAGACGCAAGAGGCAAGGTCGGTAATGCTCAGTGCCAGGCTGGGTGTGCAGAGGATTGTCTTCGGAGGTGCCATCCGGTCGATCATGCTGAAGATCTCGAGCTTCGACTCCAGCTCGTCCGGAACAAAGTCGATCACTATGTCGGCTTCTCGTACGGCCTCTTCGACGGTGGAGGCAAGTTCAAGAGCGCCGTAGCCTCCGCGCAGACTGAGATCGGAGTATTCGATCTCTGCTTTTCGGAGGTTGGAGGGCATGACGTCTTCGAGGACAACGTAGAAGCCGGCGGCCGCGCAGGCCATGGCAAAGGTCCGGCCCGCCTGCCCTGCTCCGATCACGGCTACGATCCGGATCGGGTGGCCGGATTGCGGACCGGCTTTTTCGGTCATTTCTTTCCTTGCACCGCTGCGAGTACGGAGTCGTAGCTGGGATCGGCACGCTTGATGTGATCGGCTACCCGCTGCCGCTCTTCCTCGGTCAGTGAAGGCAGGACCGCGAGGATGCGCCGCAGCGTCACCGAGATATCGTCAACGTAGTTCATGGTACGGATGGCTTCGCCAGAGAGAGGCATGGATGCTCCTGAGTTTGAGATTACGTTCTCAGTCTAAACGTTCTGGGCGGCCTCTGCCGTATGGCTGACGATCGGGACAGGCTCGGGCTTTGGGGGAACGTACCCGTCTCGATCCGTCATCTCCATCAGATCTGCTAATTGGACTGCAAAGTCCGGATGAAGCGCATCCGATTGGTATCTCCATGACCAGTTTCCATTGGAAGCTGACGGGATGTTCATCCGCGCCTCGCTTCCAAGGTGCAAGACGTCTTGAAGGGGAAAGATACAGATGTTCGCCACCGAGCGAGCGGCGGCACGCATAAGCGCCCAGACGACATCTCCATCGTGACGTATGGGCTGAAGGTAGGTTTGAAGATGCCTGCGCTCGAGCTCGCTTATGTCGTCCGTCCACCATCCAAGAGTCGTGTTGTTGTCGTGGGTGCCCGTGTAGACAACGGTATTGGGCACGAAGCTGTGGGGCAGATGCAGGTGACTGCCTCGATCGGAAAAGCCGAACTGAAGTACCCGCATTCCCGGCATCTGGAACTGTTCTCGCAGTTCATCGACCTCCGGGGTGATCAGCCCCAGGTCTTCGGCGATAAATGGGAGCTCGCCGAAGACGTTCTTCAAGTGCTTAAAAAGCTCGACGCCCGGAGCTTTAACCCAGACACCGTTGACCGCGGTTTCTTCTTCGGCCGGAATCGACCAACAAGCCTCAAACCCTCGGAAGTGATCGAGCCGGATCATGTCGTAGAGGGTGAGCGAGCGGCGAATTCGTGCCACCCACCAATCGAAGCTGCGTTCGGCAAGCGCCTGCCATTTATAGAGTGGATTGCCCCAGCGCTGACCGGTCACGGAGAAATAATCAGGCGGTACGCCCGAGACTCGCAAGGGCCTGAGCTCGTCATCGAGGTCAAAGACCTCAGGATTGGTCCATACGTCAGCACTGTCGTAGCTGACGAAGATGGCCACGTCGCCCAGGATACGAATCTCTCGTTCTGCGCAGTACTTTCTTAACGCACACCATTGTTCGTCGAAGAAGAATTGAATGACCTGTTCGATAGCCAACTGGTGACCATAGGTATTCAGTGTTTCGCTCATCGCGTCGTCTCGACGATGGGCGAACTCCTCCGGCCAATGATTCCAGGCGGCAAAGTCAAACCTGCGTCGGAGAACGCTAAACATGGCATAGTCGGCAAGCCAGGAGATGTTGCGCTGGGAAAACTGCTGAAATCTCTCCCTGGCCTGTTCTGGAGCATGCTGGAGAAAGTTATCTGCTGCCTCCACAATCAGGGGGATCTTTTCAAGAACGGCTCGGTCGAAGTCCACCGCACCGTCGTGGCCTGCCAGACCAGCAATACGCTCCCGGGAAAGCCAGCCATCCTCTGCCAGCTTCTCCAGACTGATGAGCAGCGGATTGCCCGCGAAGGCCGAGAGCGCTGAATAAGGGGAGCTTCCATATCCGGTGGGACTGAGCGGGAGCACCTGCCAGAGCCGCTGTTTGGCCTGGACCAGAAAGTCTACAAATGCATACGCGGCTGGGCCGAAGTCTCCTATACCACCGTAGGAAGGCAGCGACGTTACATGCAACAGGACCCCGGACAATCGCTGCTCATTGATCACCTCACCACTCATCGCAACCCCTTTTGTGATTGATGCCCTTCTCTACTATAGGAGGAGGCCGGCAATCGCCGGTCGTTTGACTCGTCTGATGCCAAAAATCAAGGGCCCGTCCATTGGAGGAACAGGCCCTGTAGGTGGGTTCAAGCTTGCGGAGGGATTCAGTTGCCGGCGGGCAATGAAGGCGCCGCGGCCTGACGCTTCGAATACCGGATCGCGCCGGCATCCTCATACTTCTTGGTCAGATTCCCCACATAAACGCGGAAGAGTTCCTCGCGCTGCGAATTGACCAGCTGCTCGCGAGTCTGATCGAAGTTTTTGGCAATGTCCTCGGCAGTCGGCTCCTGCTTATCAGTCACTGCGAGCACGACGCCTGCCCGTCCGAGGTTAATCGGTGCTGAGATTCCGCCTTTGTTCAGGGTGAAGGCGACTGAGGCGGGTCCTGCCATGGAACCGATCTCGGGAACCTGTGTGTCGCGCGCGACCAGATCGCTCGTCTTTACCGGTATCTTCATCTCGTCCGCTGCCTTTTTGAGATCGTTGAGAACCTTCGCGCGATCATCAAGCTTGGCGAGCTGCGTGTTCAGAAGAAGCGGCACCTGCTGCTCGCGATAGTCGTCGAGGATGTGTGTCTTGTACTCGGCAAAGGCCGGGGCATGGGCAGCCTTGATATCCGTCACCTGAAAGACCGCAAATCCGTCTCCGGTCGAGACCGATGCCGGATCCGCACCCTTGACTACAGAGAAAGCCTGGGTAAGGAGAGCCGAGGCATCCGAAAGTCCGGCGATCACACCATCCTTGGCGACGTAGTCTGTGGCAACGGCGTGCAGACCACGTGATGCAGCAGCTTTCTCCAGGCCGTTCTTCTTCGCATCTGCAGCAAGCTGTGAGGCGTAGGTCTGCTCGGCAGCTCCGACACGCTGCTGTTCAAGGATGGGAACGATCTCCGCCTTTACTTCGGTGAGCGGCCGCAGGTGAGCGGTCTTTTTCTCTTCAACCTGCAGGATGTGATAGCCGAATTGCGTCTTGACTACGTCGGAGGTCTGTCCCGGCGCAAGCGTGAAGGCCACCTTGTCAAATTCGGGAACTGTGCGGCCGCGGTCGAGCCAGCCCAACTCACCGCCCTGGGGCTTGCTGCCCGGGTCGTCGGAGTTCTTGCTGGCCAGATCGGCAAAGTTTGCTCCGCCCTTGATCTGCTTCAACAGATCGTCGGCCTTGGCCTTTGCCGCCGCGTCGGTCTTACTATCGGCTCCGGAGGGAACCGCGATCAGGATGTGGCGTACCTTCACCTGCTCCTTCACCTGGAACTGCGCCTGATGCTGGTTGTAGTAGGTCTGCACCTCAGAGTCAGAGATCTGAGGCTTGCCTCCGGGCAGATTGGAGGCATCGAAGGATACGTACTGAATCTTTCGGGTCTCAGGAATGGCGGTTGCGTAGCGAGCCTGATTGTCCTTAAAGAACTTCTCAAGATCGGCGTCAGATGGGTTGATTGTCTTGCGCAGGTCATCTGCCGAGATGACTGCATAGTCGAACTTAGCTTTTGTGCCCTGGGCTTTGTAAGCCTCGCGAACCGCCTTATCGGAGACGCTTACCCCACCTGTGATGAGAGCCTGCAGCCGCTGCAACTCCATGTCGCTCTTGATCTGTGATTCGAAATCAGCGCGACTCACCTGGAAGAAGTTCTGAACAAAGTTCATGTAGGCGTCGTCGCCGATGTACTTGCCGGCCGGGAACAGATACTGCGCGAATGGTCCGGTTTCCAACTCACGGCGCAAATCTTCATCGCTGGCCTGCAGATTGAGGCGATCGGCCTCATGTTTCAGGATCTGTCGTTGGACCAGAATCTGGCCCGCCCGCTGCGACATATAAGGCAGCAGAAACTCCGGCAGATGCTGCTGCTGCAACTGCCGGGAAGCAAGCTGATTGACTTCCGTCATTTTTACGGTGGAGCTGTCGATGCCGAGCTTTCCCAGCAACCCCGGCTCTCGTACCGTGGCGAAAGCATTTGCATCGTTCACCGAAGAGTTGTCAAAGATACCGGGAACGAGCGTGATCACCATGGTGACGACTGCAAAACCGATGATGACAGCAAAGAGAATCTTCGTAATGCGGTTGTCCTTTTGCAGAATACGAATCATGCTTGACTGAAGACCTTCACTTTAAAACGCCACCGTCAGATACGGATGTGCGGACGCCCGGAATTTGCGAAGCCAGAGCATGCACCATTCACGGAGCCGCACTGGATGCAGGGCAAGCTATAAGTATAAATCACGGGGAGACTGGATTTCTGATCTCCCCATGGACGAGTGCCAATTGTAATGATTCCAGATGGCTACCACAAAAGGCAAAAAGAGACAGGCACACGATTTCTGGGCCTGTCTCTTTTGAAAATCTTAGCGGTAGTTGCGGTAGTAAGGATACGTGTACGGGTAATAAGCCGGCCCATAGTAATTGGGTGGCGGTGGTGGTGGATAGTACCGCCGCCTCATCGACTGCGCACCCGCTGGAGGTGGGGGCAGGCCGGCTCCTAGCCTGTCGAGTTCAGCCTGTGAGACTGTCATCAGGGCGCTCTGTTGAGCCAATCGGAACGACAAAATTGCCTCGGACGGAACCGCCGCTTCGCCCTGATGCGAGGCGGAAGAGAGGCCGAGGCCAGCAATGGCGCCAATTCCTGCTCCCAAGAGAGCTCCGGGACCACCACCGGCGATCGCTCCTATGGTTGCACCGGCAGCTCCAAGCCCGACAGTCGTTCCTACGGTCTGACCTGTCTTGTCGTACCCCTGGTGCGACCACGACTCCGTAACCAGAGGATAGGGATGGCCCTCCAGGCTCACCTGAGACAGCTCAAGGGCGATTCCGCCACGTCCTCGCAGGTCGCCTCCAGGCTGTGTGTCGGATACATGTCCCTGGACTGCTGCTCCTCGTGGAATCGCAACCATGCCTTCTACCAACACATCGTTAAGAACAACACCCTCAAAGGGAGCTCCCGGTTGCGTATGACGACTATCCATCGCCTGATTGATTCTCACGCGAATCATCGTTCCTACAGGAACAATGACTGATCGATCCGCCTGTTGTTGCACCCTATAAGGCTGGCGAGGAACAGTCGGATAACCAGGCGCGGTCTGCGAAGGCGGCTGTGAATAGGGAGGATAACCACCCTGCTCCTGGGAACGCTCAATCGGAGCCGGAGGGCCTTGGGGGGTGGCTGGTGCGGGAGCCGACTGAGCCTGAGGAGGATAAGAGGGCTGATAGACGCTAGAATCGGCTGAGCCAGCCGATGGTGGAGGCGGGGGTGTTCCCTGCTCCGTCTGATCTACGGTCGCTTCGGCAGGCTGCGCCCCCCCCGTTGGGACCGGAGCAGGCGTTCCGATGGTCAACTCATCAACAACCTTCTTGACTCCGGCGGTATTGGCCACCAACTGCTCGGCTTTATCCCGCAACGCTTCCGACTCTACTGATCCACTTAGAGTCACGGTGCCGTAGACAGTCGTCGAACCAATCGCCTGATCGGCCAACTCGGGAGCGCTGGCCAGGGACTTTAAAACATTGGCCTCAATCTGAGCATCTGACACTGGCTTATCCTGCGCAAAGCCAGTCGTTACCAAACCCGCAACGAGCACCACACCGCCTAGTCCTCTCAACCAGTGCCTGTCCTGCCTCATACTTCCTCCAACGAAACATCAACAATTCATAAAACGTATTCCAGCAAAAAAAGTTACGCTTCAGCAGCAATCAACTTGGCAAAGCAATGGACAGGCATTCGCACGAGTTGACCCTATGTGACAGGAGCGTTATATTTGAGAAGCGGGGTGGAGCAGCCCGGTAGCTCGTTGGGCTCATAACCCAAAGGTCGTAGGTTCAAATCCTACCCCCGCAACCATTTAGCCGAAAGGCCACCCAGAATAACCCACCCAGTCAGCGACCTCAAAACGCGCGGTGGGTTTTATTGTGTTTACAGGGTCCTTTTCACGGTTATGCGCTCCTCAGTGCCATCCTGACCACCTTGCTGTTCGCCTCACGCTTGGCGCCCATCAAAGCGTTCCCGTAAATGTTCATCGTGGTCGCGACCTGGGCGTGGCGCAACACCTCTGCTGCGCCACGACAGGCGCTCCGGTGTCGTCCAGCCACGACCGGTAGGTATGGCGGAAGGTATGCCACCCCACCCCGTCGTACTTCCCGGCTGCATCCCAGCTCCGAAGAGCCGTCACAGAGGATTGAGTTTGTGTTCTCTGCCAGTCCCGAAACAATTCGTAGAGAGCCTCGGGAGTGTGATCTCCTTCGCTCAGTCGGCAACATGCAGGACCTGGCAGGTTGCGCATTTTGTTCATCCTGTTGATTTCGGCAGTATTTTATGCTGCCGAAGTCCTGCGTTTCTTCCGCAGGCACGAAGTCTCTCTGTTGCCGATCCACGGCAAGCAAATACGCGACCATCTTCCGCGCTACGGCAAGTGTCGCCCGATTGCTATTTCCTTTTTGTCTTTCCTGGTCATAAATCACAGCCAGTTCGTGGCTCTGTCTCGGCGCCAGCTTCGCAGCCTCTACCAAAGCACGCTGAATATGCTTGTTACGCTGCTTCGACAGCGGCATACGCATCACCTTGTCGGCCGAGCTCCGTTCATCTCCGCAGAGGCCGCAGTAGCTGATGGCCTGCTTGATCGAGCGGAAGCGTGAGACATCCCCGATTTCCAGAGCCCACGTCAGTGCAGTGATCGGACCCACGCCAGGAACCGTTCGGAGTCGTTTGATCCGGTCGGCCAACACCGGATCGCGCTGGAGAGAGTTGACCAGGGCGTACTCGGTCTTTTGACAGCGCTCGATCGTCTCCCGGCTGAGCTTCAACAGCGGCCGTATGCTCGGAGTAACCTCCTTGCTCGCGGAGAGCAATTCCCGGAAGTAACTCACCTTGTGCAGCCGTTGCTTGTTGTATTCCACACCTGTCTCCATCAGCAGTCCTGAGACAAGGTTCTTCATCTGCACCATCTGCCGCACCAGCAGATGCCGGTACCTCAAGGTGCGTCTTCGATCCCGTATCTCTGCGGGCATCATGTGGCACTCCGGGAGGAAGTTGCATCTCAGGCAGTCGGCGATCTTGCTGGCATCGATCTGGTCGTTCTTCTTCTTGGCTGCAGCAATCGCGCGCAGCATCAATGGATGTGCCACCTTGATCTGGGTGCCATGCGGCAGCAGGTGATCGTAGATCCAGCCGCTGAAAATCGTCGCCTCCATCGCAACGGTGCACGGCTGGGGCAGAGTCTTCATCCAACAATCCAGCTCGCGTCGGGTTGACCCGACCTTGCCTTCTTGCTGTATCCGGCCACTCACGTCCTTCACGCAGTAGCTGATCGTCTTCTTGTGAACTTCCAATCCGATATAGTTCATAGTCGTCATCGAGGAGCCTCCGTGGTTGTTCTCTGAATCAGCTTCACCGCTGAGTTCAGCTTATGCAACACCACGTGCTCCTCGATGACTAACATTCAAACAATTCAGGAGTCGGGCCGGTTCTTTGATAGACGCCACTGCAGGGAACCTCCTCAATGAGCGCGTTGGCCTGTTATCAACAACTGAAAGAACGTAGATCAACTGTGGGATAAATCGCCATATCACTCAATGATAGTGACGCTTACTGCCCAGCCGATTCGGCAGTGGCTACCTACGCTGGTCATCTCAGGAGAAATGATACCGCCGGAATCGTCTCGCTCCTTTACGGGCTGAACCTGTATGTCTCCGATTTGACAGTCAAAATCATGCCGGCATTCCTCCCGGGGTAATTCATGAGCAGCACTAATTGGTAATCGGCATATCAAGGCATTCATAGAGTGAGAGTGAAGCTGCTACATTTCTCACACTCCAAACCTCGCGCCGAATACGAAGCAGATGTTGCCTTACGCGCCGAATAGAATGACTGTGTGCAGCTATGCCGCCCAGTTCGCATCTTCGTTTACGTTTGCGTTCTCTTATGTTCAAAGGAACGAACATCGGCTGGATTAGCTCCGAAACAGCGAGTCATCCAGTATTCCCTCACGCAATGGGGCCACCGTGATGGTCTGCCGTCCACAACCGTCTATGCCGTCGCCCAAACCAGAGATGGCTTCCTCTGGCTGGGCACCGCCGATGGTCTCATCCGTTTCGATGGCATTCAATTTTTGCAGGTCCCGCTTCTTAGCAATGGAGGCATGGCGTTCGGTAGAGTCCGTGCCCTCGGGGCGAGTCGAGACGGTGCCCTGTGGGCGGGCACGGAGAGCGGGATGCTCGTCCGCATCAACGGCAGCGCGATGAAGAGTATCACGCTCAACCTGCCCATCTCGTCGATCCGGGAACGGGCTGATTCCTTGATCGATGTAGAGGCATCGAATAGGGTCTTTCGCATCTCGCCCGCAACAATGCAAGTTGCGCTTACATGTCAATTTGGGTCGGTTTCGGCTCCCGGTTCAGATCCCCACCCCTCTCTATCGATGCCGCTGGCAAAGGATCTTTCGGGACCATGTGATTGGGAAGCTGGCCTCACCGTTTCCCCGTCAGTCCTTGCCAGAGCACATCTCACCCTGGATCAAATTCGCAGTGTCTTACCGGACAGCGATGGCAGCCAGTGGATAGCAACCAGGGAGAGCGGGGTCTTTCATATTCATAGCCATTCGGGTGAGGCTCTCCCTGAATTTGAACAAATCTCCGTCACCGATGGCCTATCCAGTGATTCCGTGTGGGGCCTCTTTGAAGATCGAGAACACAATCTCTGGATCGGTACACAGAACGGCCTCAACCGGGTTCGCAACGATAAGTTCTCCACGATGACTCGGCGCACAGGTCTCTTGAGTGACGACATAGATTCGCTTGCATCTGTCGGAAACGAGGTCTTTGCCGGATCGGCCGCCGGTCTCAATAGAGTGACAGCTACAGGCGCGGAGAGCTTGCTGCACGGAAGCATCCTCTCTCTTGCAGCGGGAGCCGACGGCACTCTGTTCGCGGCTACGCCTCGAGGCCTCACCATCGTGAAGGATGGCCGCACTCAGATCGCTCAACTCGGTATCCATGCAGCACGAATCACAACCATTGCACAATCTTCCACTGGTGAGGTTTGGTTCTACGACCAGCAGAGAGGACTCTTTCGCTGGCAGCCAGGGCATGTAGCCGCCAAAGTCAGCATTCCTGAGCTGCGAAATGCGGTTTCGGTCATTCAGGCAGATGCGCGCGGAGACGTTTGGTTCGGGCTGAATACCGGAGAGATCGTTCTCTACAACGGAGCCATCTTCCGCACGTTTGTCTCGTCGGATCACCTTATCGGAGGCTTGCCTCACTCCATCTCTGTCAACGACAATGGCACTGTCTGGATAGCTTCAGAACGAGGGCTCGCGTTTTACAACGGACATAGATTTGTCTCCTGGTCCAGAAAAAACGGGCTTCCTGGAAACCGCGTCCTATGGGCAGTGCAAGGCCCAGGCGATCGGCTTTGGCTCGGCTATAACATTGGCGTCGCCTCTGTTGCCGTCAGAGATCTCTCGCGTGCCGCGACCGATCCAAAGTTTCTTGTTCCGTGTGATTTTTATGACGATGGGGATGGTCTTCACAGCAACCCTGATTTGCACGGCAATACGCCCGTTGTGGTTCTGCCCGATGGCCGTATCTGGCTCACGACGTCGGAAGGTCTGGCCAGCATCAATCCTGCGGACATCCGCAAAAACCCTGTCCCTCCTTTCGTGCACATTGTTCAGATCTCGGCTGATGATGCGAACATAGACGCTGTAAAGGGGATGACTCTGCCTCCATTGACTCACCGCATCGAGATCGGCTATACGGGTCTCAGTTTCAAAGATCCCCGTAAGGTGACATTTCGCTATCGCCTCCTGAACTTCGATTCTCAGTGGCACTCGGCATCCACAAGGCGGTTTGCAACATACACGAACTTGCGTCCGGGCAAGTATCGTTTTGAAGTGATGGCCGCGAACGACGATGGGTTGTGGAGTACTGAGCCCGCCGCATTGGACTTCACTGTGCTACCTGCGTTTTATCAGACGAGGTGGTTTGTTGCGCTTTGTATCGCGTCACTTTTGCTGACGGTGATCCTTGTGGTCCGCTACAGGATTCGTTCTGTAGCCAATAGGCTCCGGCTACGGTTCGAAGAGCGGTTGGGCGATCGCGTCCGGGTCGCCCAGGATCTTCATGACAACCTGCTGCAAGATGTGATGGGGATCAGCTTGCAGCTTGAGCTTGCCGACGAGTTGACACCCCCCGAAGCTGCTGGAAAGCCGATACTTGGCCGCGCCCTTCAGCTTTCCGAATCAGCACTAGCACAGGGCCGCGGAGCACTTACAACTCTGCGAGCAACCACGTTCTCCCAGCAGGATTTGCTCCGTTCCCTCAAGCTTGCCGTTACTCATTTGCCGGGAGACAAGCATCGAGCCATTCGGTACAGCACCGATGGGGAAGAGTTTCAGCTCCGTGCCGGTATGGGCGAAGAGATCGTCCAGATAATGTGCGAAGCCTTGCGAAATGCCCTGCAGCATTCACATGGCCGCATTGATGTACGCTTGAGCTACACGCTCGGCGGTTTCCTGGCAATCATCAAGGATGAAGGGCTGGGGATCAGCTCGACGATCCTCGAATCGGGCGTGCCCGGGCATTTCGGACTTACGGGCATGCGCGAGCGCGCCGCCAGGATCACAGCTTCACTTACTATTGAATCGAGCCGCCACGGCACAGAGGTTCGGCTCCTCGTTCCTGGGCGCATGGCCTATGTCGACCATAAAGGGGACATCGGTATCTGGGCCCGGCTCAAATCAGGTTGGTCGCGATTTAACCGTAAACCATAGAATTAGCAGAGATGACAAAAGCCCCACCAATCCGAATCCTTTGCATTGACGATCATCCGATCGTCCGCGACGGTCTGATCAGTATTATGACGATGCAGCCAGACATGGAAATAGTCGGCGGGGCTGGTTCCGGCGCGGAGGGCCTCAGCATGTTTCGGGACCTCAATCCGGATGTAACGCTGGTCGACCTTCGTCTTCGCGATACCACGGGATTTGATCTCATCCGTAGTATTCTCAAGCTATCCCCCACTGCCCGCACCATCGTTCTCACCTCCTTTGAAGGGGACGTAGATATCGAACGTGCCCTCGCTGCGGGCGCAAGAGGCTATGTGGTGAAAGGCATGGTCCGCGAGGAACTCCTTAACGCAATCCGGGCTGTCCATGCCGGCAAGCAGCATGTTCCAGCCGCCATAGCAGCGAAGCTGGCCGATCATCTGGCCTCGGAGAAGCTCACTCAGCGCGAATTGGACGTGCTGAAAGAAGTTGCCATGGGCAAGCGAAACAAGGAGATCGGTACAGCGCTCTCCATCGCGGAAGATACAGTCAAGATGCACGTAAAAAGCATCCTGATGAAGCTTGGTGTGAACGATCGCACCGAGGCCGTAACCATTGCTCTGCGCCGTGGCATCATTCACCTCAATTAGCCCTCAATACACCCGAATGAGTTACTTTCTCTACGCCTAGTTTGGCGTATCGACAGAAGCCCAGGATTCGTAGAGTTGTTCTCAAGCAGATTGTGGTTCGCAATGTGGCTGATACATTGCCGGACTTACCCAATGCTTTCGAGGACGGCTATGTGGATCGTTAGACTCGCACTCAACAGACCGTACACCTTTGTGGTGCTCTCGCTTCTGCTGTTTCTTGCCGGGCCAGTGATGCTGCTGCGCACTCCCGTCGATATCTTTCCGGAGATCAACATCCCGGTGGTCAGCATTATCTGGACCTATACCGGTCTTGTTCCGTCCGAGATGGAGACACGCGTCACCTCGATCTATGAACGCGCTCTGACGACGACCGTCGGCAACATCGACCATATCGAGTCGCAGTCCCTGAATGGCGTTTCCGTCATCAAGGTCTTTCTCCAACCTCAGGCGAATGTGGATGGAACCATCGCAGAGGTGAATGCGGAAGCAGAGGCAACACTCAAACAGCTTCCAAGCGGGATTACCCCGCCTCTTGTGATTCGCTATAGCGCATCGACGGTACCAATTCTCCAGGTGGGTCTCAGCGGGAAAGGACTTTCGGAGCAACAGCTGAACGATTACGGGACGAACTTCATCCGGCCTCAGCTTTCGACGATTCCGGGTGCCGCAGTTCCGATTCCGTACGGCGGCAAGGTTCGCCAGATCATGGTGGACATCGATTCGTCCCAGTTGCAATCGAAGGGACTTTCCCCGATGGACGTTGTCAATGCGATCAACGAGCAGAATGTCATTTTGCCCTCAGGAACGGCGAAGATCGGAAAGACCGAATACAACATCGGTCTGAACGGCACGCCGGTCACGGTACAGCAGCTTAACAACCTTCCGATAAAGACGGTCAACGGTGGCACCATCTTTATGCATGACGTCTCGCATATCCGAGACGGCTTTGCTGTCCAGCAGAACATCGTACGTCAGGACGGGCAACGCGGTGTTCTGCTTACAATCGAGAAGGCCGGCAATGCCTCGACACTCGCCATCGTCGCCGGGATTCGCGCTGCACTTCCTCGTATCGCAGCAACGCTCCCACCTGAGTTACAGATGCACCCGTTGTCGGATCAGTCGGTCTTCGTACGGGCATCATTGAATGGAGTCGTGCGTGAAGGCCTCATTGCAGCTACGCTCACGTCGATCATGATCCTGGTGTTTCTCGGAAGCTGGAGAAGCACTCTCATCATCTGCGTCTCCATCCCGCTTTCGATCCTTACGTCCCTGCTGATACTGAGTGCATTGGGAGAAAGTATCAACATCATGACACTAGGAGGGCTGGCTCTGGCGGTCGGCGTCTTGGTGGATGATGCAACCGTAGAGATCGAAAACATGCAGCGAAATGTTGCAATGGGCAAGGATCTACGGCAAGCCATCCTCGATGGCGCTCAGGAGATTGCAGTCCCTGCCTTTGTCTCTACGGTATGTATCAGCATCGTTTTCGTCCCTATGTTCTTCCTCTCGGGTGTAGCACGCTACCTCTTCGTACCGCTTGCCGAGGCGGTTGTGTTCGCGCTCTTCGCCTCCTATTTCTTCTCCCGCACCATCGTTCCTACGTTGGTTATGTTTTTGCTGCCTAAGGAGCTTGAACAGCATCGTCAGCTGGGTGTGGGCAAGCGGATTGGGCGATTCGCTCGCATCCATGAGCGTTTCGAACATGCGTTCGAGTCCTTTCAGGCCAGGTACAGTCGTTTGTTGCAACAGTGCTTGGATCACCGCAGGATCTTTCTCAGTCTCTTCCTGGTCTTCTGTCTATCCAGCCTCGCGTTGATACCTTTCCTCGGTCAGGACTTCTTTCCCGCGGTCGATGCTGGACAATTTCGTCTACATCTCCGGGCCAAGACTGGGACGCGTATCGAGGAAACGGCCCGTCTGGTGGATGAAGTAGATCGATACATCCGAACCCAGATACCCACGAGTGAAGTCGGTGGGATCCTTGACAATATTGGCCTGCCGACGAGCGGGATCAATCTCTCCTACAGCAATAGTGGAACGATCGGAAATGCAGACGCAGAGATCCTGGGTTCACTTCAGCCGAATCATCATCCCACAGCGGACTATGTCGCACGTCTGAGAGAGGAACTACCTAAGCGGTTTCCGGGGACATCGTTCTTCTTTGAACCGGCCGATATCGTCGCACAGACCTTGAACTTCGGTGTGCCGGCTCCTCTCGATATTCAGATTGTTGGAAAGGATGTGACGGCTAACTTCGCCATTGCCTCTCAGATCGCCGAGCAGATGCGCGCCATCCCTGGAGCGGTTGATGTGCATATTCAACAACTGCTGGATCAACCGAGATTGCAGTTCGATGTGGACCGGGTTCGTATCCAGCAGGTTGGACTCACGGAGCAAGATGTTGCCAGCAACGTCCTCGTGTCCCTGAGTTCAAGCTTCCAGACGCAGCCGAATTTTTGGCTCAATCCGGCGAACGGTGTCTCGTACAGCATTGCCGTCCAGACACCTCAATACAAGATCAACTCGCTCGATACCTTGCGCACGATACCGGTTAACTCACCAAAAGAGAGTTCGCCGCAATTATTTGAGAATCTGGCCAGCATGACTCGTCAAAGCGAACCAGCTGTCGCAAGCCACTACAACGTTCAACCCGTCATCGATATCTACGCGAGCACTCAGGGGCGTGACCTTGGGGGAGTAGCAAAGGACGTGCGGCGGATCACCGCGGAGGCCGAGAAGCATCTTCCCAGAGGCAGCACTCTAGTCACCCGTGGACAGGTGGCTACCATGCACTCCTCGTTCATCGGACTGTTCGCTGGGCTTGCTTTCGCCATAGCCCTGGTCTACTTCCTGTTAGTTGTCAACTTTCAGTCATGGACAGAAGCCTTCATCATCATTACTGCATTGCCCGGTGCGTTGGCCGGAATCTGCTGGATTCTCTTCTTGACTGGGACATCTCTCAGTGTCCCTGCACTGATGGGAACGATCATGAGCATCGGCGTGGCGACCTCGAACAGCGTACTGGTCATCACGTTCGCGAATGAACACTTTGCCGAGAATCGCGATTCATTCCGTGCCGCACTGGAGGCCGGTGCCACGCGCCTACGGCCTGTCATGATGACTGCAATGGCGATGATTATCGGCATGATCCCCATGGCGCTTGGTCTCGGAGATGGCGGTGAGCAAAATGCTCCGTTAGGCCGCGCAGTGATCGGCGGGCTCCTCTTCGCTACGGTCGCCACTCTCTTCTTTGTCCCAATCGTCTTCGCAGTTGTCCGGCGAAACGACAATCCAGGCTTGCCTGCTTCTGAGGCTCGTCATGAAGCATGAGGGTTCTATGACAAATCAACTGCAGAAAGCACAATCAGAAAACAGCCGAGGGGGAATCAAATGGTTTCTTCTCATACCGGTGGTCCTTTGCATCTTCGGAGCCGCGACTTTCTTCCTGCGCGCTCAGGACAGTAAGAAACTTGCCGCGGGTACAAACGCACTCGATACTGAACCGGTGACTCTCACCCAAGCGCAACAAGGTGCGCCAGATAGTGAGATCACCCTGCCCTCAACGCTCCAGGGATTTTCCGATTCTCCCGTCTACGCCCGCACCAGTGGGTACGTTGCCCACTGGTATGCGGATATCGGGACGCACGTGCACCAGGGAGAATTGCTGGCGCAGATCGAATCGCCCGAGGTCGATCAGGAACTGAACCAGGCTCGAGCTGCCCTAAGTCAGACGCAGGCGAACCTTGTGCTGGCTGGCATCACCGCTAAGCGGTATCAGGAGCTGATTCCTACAAACGCGGTCGCACAGCAGGAGGTGGACCAGAATAATCAAAACCTGGACGCTCAGAAAGCCGGCGTCCAGGCGGCAATTGCCAACGTCAATCGTCTGGAGCAATTGCAGGGCTTCGAAAAAGTTGTTGCCCCGTTTGACGGTATCATCACCCAGCGCCGCACAGACATTGGCGATCTGATCAACGCGGGTAACAGTGGCATGGGGGCTGAGTTATTCCGCATCTCGAAGATCAATGTCATGCGTGTCTTCGTGCCTGTACCCGAGAGCTACAGCGATCAGATCTCAGACGGCCTCAAGGCAACGTTGGAGCTTGTCGCGCTGCCTGGCCAGCAATTCGAGGGAACGGTCACCAGGACAAGCCATTCGATCACTGCTGACTCTCACACGCTGCTCACCGAGATTGACGTACCGAACCCATCCGGCAAGTTACTACCGGGGGCATATGCGGAGGTCCACGTCCATCTCAACGCTCCTGTCAAGCACCTGGTCGTGGCGGTGGGGTCCGTTCTTTTTCAGGCTGCAGGGCCGCAGATCGCAGTGGTCAACGCAAAGAATCAGATTGCGCTGCATAAGGTTACTTTAGGACGCGACTTCGGCAATACCATCGAAGTTACGAACGGTATTACCGAAAGCGACCAAATTGTAGCCAGCCCACCCGATTATCTGGTGAACGGGATGCAGGTCACCATCCATCCAGCCTCCAACGGCGACAAGAGCTAAGGAGACATCATGGGGAATCTAGAACAGCATCGATGCATGCGTGGCTCCCGCTTGATCTCGTTCATAGCGATCGGAACGTTGAGCGTCGTGGTCTCTGGATGTATGGTGGGACCTAACTATCGCGCACCATCGGTGCCCGTGGCGCCATCGTTCAATGGGAACGATGGACCGATCTCTACCGGTGCCGAAACGAACGTTATCTCCCACAGCGATTGGTGGAAGGTCTTTCACGACCCGGAGCTCGACGATCTGGAGAGTCAGACAGATACCGCGAATCAAGATATCAAGATCGCCATCACTCACGTTGACCAAGCTACCGCCCTCACCGCCTCTGCGCGTTCCTATCTTTTCCCTACGATAGGAGTGGCACAAGGAGTTTCACGAACCCGTGAGGCCCAGAACCGGCCGAATAACGGGAACACTGCTGGTCAGGCCGCAACCTATAACGATGTCGTGCTGCCCATGGTTGCCAGCTATGAAATCGATGCATTCGGACGGCTGAGACGATCCCTTCAGGCCGCCCATGCAACACAACAGGCATCAGAGGCCGATCTGAAATTTGTTCGCTTGGCAACGGAGGCAACCACGGCGATCGATTACTACAATCTTCGTGAGACCGATCAGGAACTGGGGATTCTCGATCGCACTCTATCGGATCTGCAACAAGGATTCGATCTGACCACGAGCCGATTCCAACATGGACTGAGTAGCGACCTGGAAGTAGCGCAGGCCAAGACGCTGCTCGACCAGACTGGTGCCGACGAACAGGCACTTCAAATACAGCGCGCACAGCTGGAACATGCCCTTGCTGTGATGCTGGGCCGAACGGTGGAGAGTCTGTCTATCCCAAAGTTGCCGGATAATCCTCTTCCTCCGGAGATTCCGGTAGGGCTGCCGGCAGATCTGCTCACGAGGAGACCGGACATCTCCGAGGCCGACAGGAATGTCGCTGCCGCGACCGCCCGGATTGGCATTGCCCAGGCTGCATACTTTCCGCAGATCTCGTTGACCGGCCTGATGGGCTATGAAAGCGGCAATGCGGTCAGTCTGCTGAATTGGCAAAACACGATTGCATCGCTCGGCGCGTCTGCAACAGCTCCGATATTTACAGCGGGAAGGTTGCGTGCAGGAGTCGATCAGGCACAAGCGACCTATCGAGAGTCACTCGCGCAATATGAGAAGACGGTACTGGTTTCTTACCAGGAAGTTGAGGACCAATTGTCGGCGCTCCGCTACTTGTCGAGCCAGTCACGCTTGCAGACTTTGGCCGTAGCAGATGCCGCAAGAGCGGAGCAGATCGCAATACAGCGTTATAAAGCTGGACTCGTCAGTTATCTGGATGTTGTAGTAGCCCAGCAAAGTGTCTTGTCGAATGAGAGAACCTCGTCCCAGATTGCCGGGCAGCGGATGACTGCTTCGGTAGTTCTGATCAAATCCCTGGGCGGTGGATGGGCTGGAACGAAGACGCCATAACCGGAACGAGTGTTGTGTGAAGGGACCCATCAAGATGCCTGGAAGACGACAAATTCGGTTCAAGCTCATTCTTACTCGTAATAGTGTTGCTCGATGCGTACTGGCATGTCATCCGTTTTTCGCCGGAGGACAGATCAGGTTCAGTACGTGAATCACATGTCATCTCGTCCGGCGAGACCTGTGTCGACGGGCGATGCATCAACATGACCAGCCCTCGCGCTGCAGTTCGTCAGCTTCGAGTTCAGGACGCACTTTGATTTCCTCTGCAAAATTCTCGGCACTTCCCTAAACTCGCGGTTGTGCTCACTCACGCCCCATTTCGCAATGATCCACTTCAGGTCTTCTAAACGAGCACCGAAATCCAGCAGCTATGGCCTACTGCAGCCGGTGAACTGAGTGCGTCCCTCGTCCAACCTACAGTTGGCGACAAATCGCCGAGTCACTCACCCAACACTGCGGGCGGAATTTTGGACTTCGGAATTCTGAGAGGGTGACGGTCAAACCGGAATATATCCCGTTTGGCTAGAAAGGTCGGGCTAGAGAGGGATTCCTTTTCAACTACGACGCCGGAGTAACGGAGGCCTCTGCCTTTGATTGCTTAGACTTTCTCACGGTGCGGGCTTTCTTCACTTGAGCAGTCTTCCGATCGACCGCCTTAGCCGTCACTGCCTTCTTAGCTGGTTTTTGAAGCAACCTTGTGTGCAGCGTTTTTGCGACTCTCTTGGATTTTTCCCAACGAGCCTTTTGTGCTGCGGCGATCTTTGCACGGCCTTCCGCGCTCATAGTGCGTCGTTTGGATTTCTTCGCAAATTCCACTGGATTGAAGCTAGTTGCCTTGTTGGGCGCGGCCACACCGACTGGACGGCTGGGCTTTCGTTTCGTGGTGAGGTCGGGATCCGTCAAGAGTGCCTTCACCTTCTGCAACTGCGTGATCTCAGCATCGATCGCGAGAACGATATCGCTTGTATTCATGAATCCTCCACTCTCGAGCATAGCGTACAGGTCCGACCCAAGTGACCTTGAAGTATCGGGATTGAGTCTATCTCGTGACATCATGGATGCTCAAGTCGCGTCGAGGATCCGTTGAAGAGAAGACAGATGAGAGTTTGTTCTGAAAGGATGAACAAAGCCCTCTCACCCGGTCATCGGTGAGAGGGCTTTCGAAGTTATAGCAGGTTTTAGTCGTCTACATCAGCCTTGGTAGGCGCCGGCCTGTTGAAGTCACTTGGTGGACGGACCGTCTTCTCGCCGGGGTAGGGCCGCTTGAACCCGGTGGATTGATACCAGTTCAAGTGATTGACCGTGTCCGGATCTTCGGCATCAGGTTTGGTCAGCTTGCCGGCGAAGATGTGTTCCTTCTTTTTCATCCATGCCACCCTCAGCGCCTTGACCGAAGTGCTGTCCGTTGTATTGCTGGCTGTACTCGTTGTAACGCCCTGGTCCAGCGGAACCTGGTTCGGTTCATGAGTCCAGGGTTTGAAGTTCTCCGGCGAAGCCTCACCTTCGACAAAAGCAGTCCTCATTGGGGACGCCACGAGGTCGAACTGGTTCATGGGCGGCAGGCCGAGGATCTGCTCGATTGTCCGGGTCATGTTGACCTGAGTGTAGTAGGTATGATCGGTGGGCCCATTCTGTATCGTGAAGGGGCTAATGACGTAGCCGGGGCTGCGGTGACCATCGACGTGGTCGACGCCGTTCTGCGCGTCGTCCTCTTCGACGAAGATCGCTGACGAGTCCCACACCTTGCTGTGGCTGACGTAGTCGACAATGCGTCCGATGGCCAGGTCGTTATCGGCCTGTTCCGCATCCGCAGTCGGTGGACCACCGGTGTGGTCGCACATGACCCAGAGAATGCTTAGCGCAGGTACGGTACCGGCAGCCTCGTCCTTCTTGAAGTCCTGCAGCCACACGTCTGCGCGGAACTGGTCGGGGATGCCCAGGTCAAAGAGCGGGAAGTTTGTGACCAGGTGGTCGGCTACAGCCGGAAGCGAGGAGTACGCTTGGATCGTGTTGCCGTAGAACAGCGTCTTCTCAAGTCCAGCTTCGAATTTCTGTGAGTCAGCGTAGAACTGGCTCCAGCTTGGTTCGCTGGTTGATCCGTTCGGCTGCTTGTACGTATCGTTCTCGACATATTCACCGTAGATCTTTACAGGCAGACCCTTGGCCGCTGCTTCGGAGAATAGGAAGCCCTTGTTCTGATACGCAAGTGCATCGCCGGCGCTGCCGCCTGGATAGCTGCGGACCCAGTCTGGCGATTGGATATCGTCAGAGTAAGGCGCCATGCCCTCGGTAATCCACTGGTGACCATCGGCCGACTGGCGGCTCGGATCATAGAAGTTATCGAAGAGCGGGAAGCGCTTCACCAGTGCATGCGCGTTCGGCGTATCCTTGGCGCCAAATACTGCCAGCGTACGGTCGCCATCGCCTGCGGCTACATCACCCAGAACCTGATCGTAGGTGCGGTTTTCACGAATAATTAGGAAGACGTGCTTGATCAGCGAGGGATCGCCGATCTTCTTCGGGATTGCCACCGGCGTGACATCCTGGCTGCCGCCAGAGGCTGCCTTGATGTTTTCTGTCAGATCCCAGTGGTTGTTCTCGAAGACCTTCTTCGTCATCGCCTCCAGCTTCTGATTATTCGGCACGGGAACGATGCTGACGGTACCGTTGTCCTGGTGAGTGTTGTAGTCGGTAACCCCAAAGTCGGTCTCGAACGAATTGCGCGCGCCGATGCCCTTGTCATTGGCAACAACGAGCACCTTCTGAGCTTCGTCCAGTACCACCGAGCTCGGAGCGTAGGCCACTGGAATCATCCCCATGACGGGATTGACGCCGCGGGCAAGGTTGATCACGCCGATCGCGTTGGCATTATAAAGCGCGACATACGCAATGCCGTTCTTAGCGTCGACCGCAATTGAGTTAGGAGCGGCGCCATAGATCGAGTTCTTTCTGCCGGGCAGCTTAATCGGCAGTCCGAGATCGATCGTGCGGTCCACTTGATTGGTGTTCATATCGACCACCGAAATGGTGTCGCTATAGGTATTGGCGACCAGCAGGTCCTTTCCATAAAACGCCATTCCAGTCGGGTGTAGACCGGTCTGGATCGTAGCGGTGACCTTCATCGTGTTCAGATTCACCACTGAAACAGTACCCGTAATCGCAGCGCCCACCTGCGGGTCGGCGACGACTTCAGTACCGGCCGAGTAAATCTGGAAGTCACCTTCCGTAGCGGCCCGTCCACCCTCGTTGCTGATGTAGGCGGTATTTCCGTCGCTTGAGATCACGATGCTGTGCGGTGCGTTGCCGACGCGGATCTGCTCACCCTGCGTTGGAGTTGGCGCGGTCAGGTCGATCTTGGTAAGAGTATTGTTCTGGTTCAGCAGGGCATAAGCAGTCTTGCTATCCAGCGAGACTGCGACGCCGCCAGGATAGGAGGTGCCTCCGGTCCAGAACTTGCCGCAGGGGACACCATCGCCCGCAGGGCTGTTCGCAAAACATTCGATGAAGGAATTGTTCGCCGGCACCTTGACCTGGGCGTTGTCCTGCAGCAGGCCTTCTTGAGAAACATTGGCAATTGTAACGTTGCTGCTGTCCTGACTGAAAACGAGGTACTTGCCGTCCGGCGAATAAGTGATGCCGCTATAGCTGCCGCTCGAATCCTGTCCGAACGGAATGTAGTTCTGCAGCACATCGCCGGTTTTGGTGTCGATGATTTCGACAGCCTGTGACGCTCCCATAGTGAGAACGGCAGCGGTGTGATTATGCTTATTCGGATTCAACGCGAGAGCTTTCGCGCGGACCCGGATCCCGAGATCGACTTGCTTCCCGGCTGGCGTGATGATCTGGCCACTGCTGACCACCCACGATCCATTCGATTGCGGGCCAGTGGAGTAGGTCGGAAACTGTTGGGATTGACCAAAGAGCGTTGGAGCGCTCAGCATCGTCGCTAACAGGCCGGCGAGCGGACGCAGACGGTCGAACCGAGAATTGGTTCGGGGGGAGTTTCGAGACGTCTTTCGGGGCATATACCGTTCTTCTCCTAGAGGCTTTTCATCACGCAGCCGGAATCGGCCGAGCGACAGTTGGGGAGTGCAAGTAGAATCAGCAGCCGGCTGCGCACCGCGGTTACAGATCTTGCAGACAGTGTGCAGCGGCCCATGGACTTCGTATAGAAGCGAAGATAAAAAGGAGTGCCGCACAGCGGCATGACAGTGAGATTACAGATTTGTCATCTTGCCCTGAGCGGGCCGCGGCTCGGGCACGGCCCCAGGCAACAGCTCTTTCCCGTCCTTGTTATTCTCCCGCGATCGAATGGCCGGCGGCAGCGGCTCCGTTCACAGTCATCGGGTTTAAGCTGGCTGGGTAAAAATCAGCAATGACACCTCGTGGGCTCAACGGAATCGTCGAGGAGGCTGGTTTTGATACAGCCTTAATATCGGTGTCACGTGCCTATAACGATTAATGATTTCTCATTAATTACAGATTTGTCACTTTAGCTATTCCCGATAGAGCCAGAACCGGCAAGACAACCGCTGTGGCAAGTAGCGCCACGATACTCCCCTGATTCACTCCCCGCTTGAGCACCCGATTTCCCCCGTTGAGAGGCCGTATGCATCGTAGTGTGAAGCGTGATCTTCCGTGCGCCGGAAGACATTTTGAGCTTCGGAGCTTTTTCGTACTGATCGCATTCAATGTTGTCTTCTTTCTTGCCCCATCATGCTTCGCGCAGGTCGATCGAAGTGGTTTGACGGGCATCGTTACGGATTCTGAAGGCCAGTTGCTGCCCCATACGCACATCACAGCCGTGCAGAATGCAACGCAACTTCGGCGCGAGACCGTATCTTCCTCCAATGGAAGCTACGACATCCCCGAGCTGCCGGTGGGCATTTATACAATCACCTTCGATCATCCCGACTTCAAGCCGCTGACATTCGTCGAGGTGAAGCAGGTGATCGGGCAAACGCGCACTCTCAACGCAACGCTGCGGGTGGCGGGACGCGAGGAGCGAGTGCAGGTTTCCACCAGCTCAGAGCAGATCGACAGAAGCTCTGACGCGCTGGGAGCGCGCATAGAGAAAGTCCAGGCGGATAAACTGCCGCTCAATGGCCGCAACTGGGCGACCCTGACTGCGCTGGTGCCTGGCGCTGTCGATACCGGGGGCAGCAACCAGCGCTCGATTCGCTTCGTGGGACGAGGCCGTGATGACGACAACTTTACGCTCGACGGAGTCGATGCGACCAACATTATCAATCAGGCTCAGCAGCCCTACGTACGGCTTTCCATCCCATTGGACACAATCCAGGAGTTTCGTATCGACTCGATGCTGGGCACCGCCGAAGCTGCCGGTACGGGAGGGCCGCAATTGGCCGTCACCTCTACAGCGGGCACCAATCGGTGGCATGGAAATGCCTTCGAGTTTTTACGCAACAATGCCTTTGACGCTCAGCAGCCCGTGCCAGTCGCGACGACACCGCAGCAGCCCTTGCGCCTCAACCAGTTCGGCGGGGCGCTGGGCGGTCCCATCCGGCCCGACAGGACGTTTTTCTTCCTGTCCTATGAGGGGTACCGGCAACGCTGGGGATTTCCCCTCAGCGGCTACGTGCCAAGCCGTGCATTCCGCGCCAAAGTCCTTGCAGATTCGCCCGAACTGGAGCCGATCGTGAATGGCTATCCGCTTGGCCAGGCGCCCACCAGCTACCCCGACACAGATCAGTTTGTCAGCGAAGGCACGCAGGTGGTGAACGAGAACTCGGCCATGGTGCGGCTCGATCAGCGCTTCTCGGAAAAAACCACAGCCTATGTGCGCTTCAACTTTGACCGGGCGGTTAACACGCAGCCGCTGGCAAGCTCGGGCAATTATCTTGGAGATCTGCAGCAGCTCACATCGGCGCCGGTGAACGGAGCCATCGAGTTGCTTCACATCTTCAATCCCAATCTGGTGAATGAGTTCAAGGCCGGCTTCAACCGCGGCACAGCCAATACCTACGACATCAATCGCACCGGCAGTCCTTATGCAGTGTCGGTCTCCGGATTTACCACGCTGAACAATAACCGCATCAGCACAGGCGTTGGCAACTCCTTTTCATGGATCGACAATCTGACGTGGATCGAGAGAAGGCATACCTTGAAGGCCGGGGTGGAGATCCGGCGTATTCAGTTGAATCAGGGAAACACCGAGAGTGGAACCATCACTTACGCTTCAACGGATGCCTTCGATACCAACAGCGTAAGTTCAGCTACGCTAAATGGCACTCTGCCTGTCAACGGTCTGCGTAAGACCCAGTTCTACGGCTACATTCAGGACGAATTCAAATGGACGTCCAACTTCAACCTGAACCTCGGCGTGCGCTACAGCTTCTTCAACATCTTTCACGAGGTGCTGGGACGGGCAAATCCGTTCGACTTCGCTACATGCGGTCCACAGGGATTCTGCGGCGTTGGTGCCAGCTTCGGTCAGCCCAACTATGGCGATATCGATCCACGGGTCGCATTCGCGTGGACGCCGGGAAAGAACGGAACGACGTTGATTCGTGCCGGATTCGGAATCTATCACGAAGACGGACAGCTCGACGACCAGAACCTTCCCATCAGCAACGAAGTCTACGCATACTCATTGTCGAACAAGACCATCCCGAATCTCAGCTATCCCATCACCCCGTTCCTATCCGATACCGCCGGAATCGTCTCGCCCCGCGCTGACGACCGGCAGCGCAAGGACACCTACGTAGAGCAATGGGGACTCTCAGTGCAACATACGCTTCCTGCAGAGTTCGTGGGTACGCTCTCATACGTTGGAAGTCACGGTGTGAACCTCCTGACTCTCTCTGCAGTCAACGTTGTCGATGCAGCTACAGGAACTCGTCCCTATCCGAATTTCGGCCAGGTGAGTTGGCGCGGCAACAAAGACACCAGCAGCTACCAGGGATTCTCGGCGGCTGTAAAGCGATCCTTTTCGCGCGGATTCCTGTTCGCGGCCAATTACATGTGGTCGCATGAAATCGATGACGGCTCCAACGGCAGTGGCGATGGTGACTCGCTGGTCCCTCAAAACGTGGCATGCTCGTCGTGTGAGCGCGCCAGCGGCATCTGGGATGCGCGTCATGTTCTGAATGCCAATGCAATTTATGAGTTGCCATTCGGCGCCCATAAGCCACATCTGAACCAGCCGGGCGTTCTCAGGGCCATCGCTGGCTCGTGGGAGCTGACTTCAACTACCCAGGCTCACACCGGTTTCCCCGTCAATGTGCTGGTGAATCGCTCTTCAGCAAGTGTCCCGGATGGCAACAGCACAGATCAGAGACCCGATCTCGTACCCGGCGTCTCCCTGACTCCACCCGGAGGAAAGAGCGTCGCCCAGTGGATTAATCCGGCGGCATTCGCCGTACCCGCTCCCGGAACGTTCGGTAACGCGCCAAGAAACCTCGTGCGCGGCCCCGGGGTATGGCAGATCGATCTCGGTCTTGCCAAATCTATTTCTCTTTCGGAGCGGGCGCATCTCGAGTTCCGCTCTGAGTTCTTCAATATCTTCAACCATCCGCAGTACGGGCTGCCGCAGTCCATCTTCGGCGTTCCCGGCTTCGGCAGCGTCATCCAGACAGTGAACACCACAACCCCCGTGAGCCCGGTCGGGTCTGGAACTCCACGGGAGATTCAGTTCGCTCTGCGGGTGGCGTTCTGATGTTCGTTAGCAGATCCCTTGCAGCAGCCGCGGAGAGGCGGTTGCTGCAAGGATTGAGCATGAGTCGCAAATGAAAAGCAGAAGAAAGTGGATGCATCGTTCGCTGCGGATCTGCTTCATCCTGTTCCTGCTCACGGTAGTCACGGCCGTGGCACGGCCTCAGGCAACGCCGGATTTCTCGGGTCTGTGGGAGCAGGACAATGATCGGTGCCAGCCGAAACGCACCGGCGATGTAACACTGCATATCGAGCATCACGGTGCTGAGCTTGTGGTTGAAACATCGATTGTACATGCTTCGCCGCGCTCCAGGCGCGCAGTGCAGAAATACACGATCGATGGAGAAGTCTCGGTATCAACAGGAGCGGACGGAGACGAATTCCACACCAGGGTTATCCGTTATCCGTAGAGGCTCAAGCCTGGTCTTCACTATCGAGGAGCATGAGGACGGCCACATTCTCCATTCGCAGGAGACGTGGTCTCTCATCGAGAAGAGTGCAACGCTTGAGAGGATCCGAGAACGCCCCAACGGAGAAAAGCAGATTCTATTCTATCGCCGCCGGCAATCCCTCGCCGGATGAGCCTCTGCGATCGAAATCCCGGTTGTTCTGCGACAGTCCGTTTACCCCCTCTACGCGGCAGGTATGTGCAGAGTCACGCATGTGCCATGGCCCGGTTCACTAGCAATCTCCACGCGGCCGCCGTGGAGCACCATGATGCTCTGCACGATCGACAGCCCGAGGCCAGTACCTCCTGACGCCTGGGACCGTGATTTATCGACGCGGTAAAAGCGGTCAAACACCTTCGGCAGCGCATCTTGGGGAATGCCCTCCCCGGTGTCGGAGACTTCGATGCGAATCGTTGTGGCGTCCGCATTGGCCCTCAGCACCACCGCGCCGCCCGGTGGAGTATGAGCCACGGCATTTGCAATTAGATTCCCCACAGCCCGTTGTATGAGTGTGCGATCTAACTTGGCGAATACCGGTTCGACAGTCAAAGCCGTGGTGAGCGAAATGCCGCCCTCCACAGCCGCAGCTTCGTAGTATTCGCGCACGCCGCCCAGCAATTCGCCAACATCCACCGGCACACGATGCGGATGGGCCAACGGGCTTTCAGCGCGGGCCAGGAATAGGAGGGCGCCGATGAGGTCGGATAAACGCACCGCTTCTTCCAGGCAGGACTCAAGCACATCGCGGTACTCATCGACCGTTCGGGCCCGTGCCAGAGCCACCTCGGCCTCCCCGCGGATGTTATTCACCGGCGTGCGCAGGTCATGTGCAATATCGGCGGAAAATCTCGAAATCCGCTCGAAGGATTCCTCCAACCGATCCAGCATTTTATTGAAGGTGTCGGCCAGTGAAGCCAGCTCAACGGGATACCCTTCCGCCAGAATGCGCTCGCGCAAATTGGTAGAGCTAATATGCCGTGCCGTAGTCGCCATGTCTTCCACGGGACGAATGCCGCGGCGCGCAATCTGGTATCCCGCCACCGGGAAGATCACAAATGCCCCCAGCATAATTGCTCCAAACCAGCGCTGATAGCGCGCCAGCAATTCTTCTTCCTGCGAGACATCCACCGCAATCTGGATGGTGTCCGTATGGGCCGGGGATGAATTCACGGGCACTTCTGCACTCGTCACGCGAAAGGCCTGTCCTCGCAGCCCTTTCATCGCAATGGCGTGGTCCGAACGCTTATGAGCCAGCGCGATGAATTGCGGCAGGTCCAGTTGTTCCGCCATTCTCGGCGTCACCATCAACTGATTTTCTTGTTCGTCTAGCAGGCGAATATAAAACTGTTCATAGCGCCGCGCCGCCGATTCCAGTTCGACCTCTTCCCGCAGGGCATCTATGTCGTTTGGCCGATCCCGCAGCATGGTGCGAAGCACATTGACCTTATCCGCAATGAACAGGTCTGTGCTTCGCTCAAGCTCTGAAACCAGCACCACATATAGACTCGCAGTAGCAAAGAACACCGTGAGCAGACCGGAGATCGCATACCCCGCTGTCAACCGGACGGCCAGAGTGCCCCACCACTTTCCAGGCAGCGAGAGATTCCTAGTCACATTCCATGACATAGCCCGCGCCCCGTATGGTATGGATCAACTTCAGCGGAAATGGTTCATCTACTTTGGCGCGCAGCCGCCTCACATTTACGTCCACCACGTTGGTGTCGCTGTCAAAGTTCATGTCCCAGACCGCTTCTGCAATCAAAGTACGGGACAGCACCTCACCTGCCCGCC
Source organism: Edaphobacter modestus (assembly GCF_004217555.1). Classification (GTDB taxonomy): domain Bacteria; phylum Acidobacteriota; class Terriglobia; order Terriglobales; family Acidobacteriaceae; genus Edaphobacter; species Edaphobacter modestus. The sequence goes on along the minus strand of NZ_SHKW01000001.1, from coordinate 612,939 downwards.
GGGCCAGCAGTGTCAGGAGAAGGAACTCCTTGGAAGTCAGGTCCAGCCGCTGGCCAGCTCTCGTCGCGCGCTGGCGCAACAGATCAATTTCCAGGTCAGCCATGCGGATACTTTCCTGGACTCGAACCGGCCCGCGGCGCAACAGCGAGCGAACGCGCGCCAGCAATTCTGAGAAGGCAAACGGCTTTACCAGATAATCGTCGGCGCCGAGTTCCAATCCCTGCACACGCTCCCGTATCGAATCTCGGGCGGTCAGCAACATGATAAGGGACCGTCGGTCCGACTCACGCAGCTGGGCAAGCACCTGCCAGCCATCCAGGCTGGGCAGCATGACATCCAGAATGACCAGATCGAACTCAACCTCCCTGGCCAGGTGGAGACCTTCGAGGCCATCTTTGGCGACATCGACGACGAAGCCCGCTTCATTAAGCCCTTTCTTGAGGAACTTGGCCGTTTTAACCTCATCTTCGACAACCAGAATTTTCATAGGCAATGGCTTTGGACCAGTTGAATCGATGTATTTCGCTGCTATACCGGCGAAGATTTCTAAAGACGAATAGAAGTAGACGAATCCCTTTTCTATTAGCCAATCAATACAGGCCTTCTCAGGAGCGTTGACTGCGAAGAAAACACCCAATCAAACAAATAGTCATCGATGATTAAGGAAATGCCACAAGAATATTAAAAATAGATCGTTGCTGTGTCTCATGGACCCATCCCCTAATGATGGGGTCATGCGGTTATCCGGCAGTGCAGATGACCTACAGCCCCTTCGCTATGTATAGGTCCCGGACGACTATCGTGTAGGTTATGAAAGGCTAATCGTACGTTCGCACTAGCCACGATGACCAGTACCCACGGAAACAGCAGCATGGAAGGCTGTCTCCACACTGAGCCTCGACATCAACTACAGCACCTCACGTCCCGAGGCTCTACCCGAGACATTCGAGCAATTGGCGAAGCACTATCAATTGATCGAGCTGGAACACCGAAAGAGGGGCGGAATCAGGGAACACTGTTTCCTGTCGTGGGTGGTAAGTCTGGATGGATTCACACCATATGACAATCTTTCCAATCCGTTCCCGCAAGTGTTTCAGCCAATCCCGGGAGCCTCTCAGGGACTTCTTACGGCAGTGGGGAGGCCGGTGAACGGCGAACTCCCACACACCGTTACCCCCATTTCATGCAATACAACCTGAATTTCCAGCGTTCGCTGCGGCTGGACACGACCTTCGAGATCGGATATGCGGGCAAACCGTACTCATAAACTCGACCTGTCTTACAACACTGGAATCAACCTCGACCAGTGACCTGGCCCTCGGATCACAGCTGAATCAGCTCGTGCCCAATCCTTTCTATGGGTTGGTGAAATCGGGAAGCCTTGCCGCTCCAACCATCTCCTGGATGCAGCCCTTAAGGCCCTATCCCCAGTTCACGAGTGTAACTCCCATCAATTTGGACGACGGAACAGCGGAGTTCGACTCGCTTCAGTTCGCTTCAATCGGCGATTCACGAACGGCTGCAGGTGATGGCTTCCTACGTGTGGTCGAAAGCCATGGATGATGGAGACAATCATCACGATTCCTATAATCCCTCAGCAGGCTGAATCGTTACTTCGATACGACTGCGTTCAGTCAACCTGCGGCATACACGCTGGGCAATACCCGGCTTACATCAGCTACCTGCGAGCTCGCCGGAACGGTCAACACAGACCCTTCCATCTTCAAGCAGTTCACTCCTGTGGAAGGTTTCCTGATGCAGTTTCGCTCGGAGGCATTCAATGCCTTCAATTACCTGCAATTTGGATCTCCGAACGTTCCGGTCACGTCGACGTCATTTGGAGAAATCACTTCGCGGGCAACTCGCCCCGGCAGATTGAATTTGGATTGAAGCTGCTTTTCTAAACTACTCGGGGACGCCGTGAGGTTCGCGGCGTCTCCACGAACCTCATAGCCACATTGGTCAACAGCCACAGCGTCCGGATGGAAGGATGCTTGGCAGAAGGAACTGGAGTTGTTCGGAAAATGTTGAGAAAGATATTTCTGGTCTTCACGGCGCTGTGCTCCTCATGGAATCGGCACTGTTGGATAACTTGCTGGGGCGCAGTTCAGCTTTGCTCTGGTGATGCTTTAGGCGGCAATCTCAAAGACATCGAACAGCTTGTTGAAGAAGTGGACCTCGTCCCTCATGTGCGGCTTGCACGTGAGGCATTGGCCTCGGTGTATCATCCGCGTCACTTCAAAGCCCTTAATCGTAAGCGGCGGCCGTCTTCATCGTCCGAAAGCGTTCAGAGACTGATCCTGCGAGGAACTCGATGCGGATGCGTGCTGGCGTCTTTATCCGTTCGCCCTTCTCAGCCCTCGGCTAATCTAGAGCAACTGCTTGATGAACATTGTCCTGCCAGTTACGAAGGCGCGCAACAGTTGAGTCTGCCTTTTATCACCCAGTTGCAGCAGCGTGTTATATTGCGCCACGATGCCGAATGTCAGTGTGACACTAGGCGCCTCTGCAGAAAATGAACTGCGGATTGAGCGCCCTAGACCTTCAACAGAGAAATGAATTGGGCGTTCGATGTCTATTAGGTTGCGGTTTTCTTCGTTTACAGCGTGTACGTTCTTGTTTGTGATGTCATCCGCAATCGGCACAGTCTCTGGTCAGGTGCCAGCCTCCTCCTCGGTGAAGGATCATCCTCCCGGGGAACAGACCAAGAGGCTTCCTAAGCATTTTGCTGATGGCTCGGACCTACCGAATGGCTGGCGCATAACGCCGGTGGGTAAAAGCGGTGGGTGAGACCATCGGCAACTCGCCGTCTCAACTCGGCCGCCCGCGCGGGTGTCAGAGACGGCTTCCTGCCGCGGTACTTCCTGCGATCGCAATTCCCTCACGCTGACGCTCGCGGATCAGCTCTCTCTCGAACTGAGCAAACGCCCCCATGACACTCAGCAACAGATTCGACATGGGCGAATCCTCGCCGGTGAGGGTCAGGTTCTCCTTCACAAAGACGATGTGGACGCCCCGCTCCGTCAGATCCAGCACTATTCTCCGCAAGTCATCGAGGTTCCCGGCCAGCCGGGAACCTCGAGTGACAAAACACTGTATCGCCTTGGCGGACGAAGCTCTGCAAGGCCTCCAGTTGGGGCCGCTTTACATCCTTGCCGGAGGCTTTGTCGGTGAAGGTTTTGTCCAGGGCCAGCCCCTTCGAGCTGGCGAACCTCGTTTTGATCCAGGGAGCTGACGCGCAGGTAGCCTACCTGTTGCCCGCGGGACTGCTTGCGCGTTCGAGCGGGCCGAGGCGTCCGGATAGACTTTTTGAGCTTCGTCATTATGTGTAACTCAGAAAGCGACTCTATTGCGACATTCATTCGCCAGGTGTCGGACGTAGGGTTGGGCTGTACCCTAGTCGGACTGTCAGTGAATCACGACGGGCGGATTAATCGCTCGAAGAACCGCTCTTGTGTCGTCTTTGCTACGACTGCTCCGACAAGCAAAACGTATAGTCGACCACTTTTGCGTCCGAGACCTGACTGACATCGTCCTGCCAGCTTCGGACTACTACGTCACGCCACAGCCGACGGAGGCCATACACGGCTACAAATCCGCCACCCGTAACTGCGGAGACCGCCAGTGCCCAACTGGTGATAAAGGAGGTTGGCCTGCAACGCTCCATTTGTGCGCCGTTAGCTCTGCCCCTCAGCGTGTTTCAGTCGCCCTCCTCCATCCCGATCATGGCTTAGCAAATCAATGAAATCCGACTTCTGAAGCTCCTCTCCAAGGAGACCTTCGGAATGTTGATCCCAGGGTGTGACCGCGCTACCGGCATCTACTGCATCACCAACACGCAGCGAAGCCCAGAAAGAAAGTACATCGGCAGCAGCAAGTGGCTGCGGAAGAGGATAGCCCAACACTTCGCACGCTTACGAAGAGGCGCACATGACAACCCTTTGCTCCAGGCCGACTGGTTGAAGTATGGCGGCGAAGCGTTCGCGGTGGAGATACTTGAGTACTGCCCCCCAGAGGCGCTGATTGAACGTGAAACGGCGCACGTCACCTTGGCCAACAGCATGGACCGCAGGTGGGGATACAATATCCGTCACCCCAAGGAGCATGGGCACCCTCCGTCATCGCGGAAAGGGATCCCCATGTCTGAGGAACAAAAGCAGAAGATAGCGCAGGCTTTACGTGGAAGAAGGCAAACCCCTGAGCAGATCGCGAAATCAGTCGCCAAGAGAATTGGTCAGCCGTCGCGGTTGAAGGGCCGCACTCTGACGCCGGAGCACCGTGAGAAACTCTCGGCGGCGAAGAAGGTGAGACCAAAACCGGCGGGTTTCGGTGAGAAAGTATCCAAAGCACTCACAGGTAGAATCCGGTCTGAAGAGCACTGTCGCAAGATCAGTGAAGCCAACAAAGGCAAACCGAGTGCTTTCAAAGGCAAACAGATCACAGCTGAAAACAAGTTGAAGATGGCGGAGGGTAGGAGGCAGTATTGGGCGAAGAAGCGTGAACGAAAGGATACGGTCGTCCATTCACATACGGAGCCAGCATACCGTTGTCGCGGTAGCTGATCGCGAAGTCGAAGCTGTATGCCTCTTCGCCCTCCATGACCAGATCGGACACAGCCTTAAAGCCAGCCTGCGACAGCTTGATCCAGCCGACTTCCCAGAGGATGGGAGGTGCGCTGCCGTCGGCCTGCTTCTTGTACTTGCCGGTGCCAGGATCAGCGTTCTTGTACTTGATAGCAAGCACAGCGAAGTTGAGCTGGGCACGCTGGTCGTCGTCGCCGTTCAGCTTCGCGCAGCAAGGACCCTGCGTGGTGATGTTGCCACGCTTATCGCGCACAGAGAGGCAGCGGTAGGCTGACTTCTTGTCGCTAACCTGAATGAAGTGCATCCACGCCGTCCGGACCTTACATACATCGGTCAGAACAGCAGCGCGGACGTAGGTGCCGTTCTTGTCTGCTGGCATGATCTTCTGCAGGCCAGTGCGGGCAAGGGCATCTTCGTCGCCGAAGTCTACAGCGCAGTCGTCCGTTTCATAGTCGGCGTTAGAGGTGGAGGCGAGGGTGGACTTTACTTTTACTTCGTCGTCAAGTTTCACAGTGAGAACTCCGAAAGGTGGTGTTTCTTGTGGCTTGTGCAGCGCGGCCACAAAACCTAATACCCACCGATCGGGCTCGACCTGAATTATTGATTTGAGATTTCTAGGACCATATGCTTGCGATCTGCATGGCACACACGTACGGCAACATGCGGCCCTGCTTCCCGCGCGAGAGCACTGAGATCGAGCGATACACACGACCGAGATCGAGCGTGAGTCCCTTGAAGTGTTGCTGCTGTGAAGGCTTGATTCCGATCTTGCTCGCGGCCTCTTCACCGAAGCCCACGATCGTCGCGTAGCCCACCAGCTTCTTATGCAGCATGTGCAGACGCACTCGGGAATCGTCTCCATGTCGAGCCAGTCGACGGAGGACTCCCATGGATCATGGTCAAATTGGCTTGGGGGGAAGGTCGGCGCTGAGATGCCACACAGCAGCCCAGATCAGGCCGGGGACGTCGTCGGTCTTGCCCTTGGTGAGCATGTCACCCACGCGGTCGAGAACGACGCGCTTGAGCGCCTTCTCTTTACCGGCGAGCAGAGTAAGCGTATGTTTGACGATGGTGTTGATCGCGGCACTGCCTTTGACGATCGGCTCCGTAGACCACATCCCTGTGCGAGCGCGAAGCTCCGGCGAGAGATCGACCTTGTACTTGGTGCTGACGACGTAGAGTTTGCCCTCGAACCCGGCGAGCAGGTCATCGGTGACGCGCTCGACGAACTCCGGCTTCGCACCGACCTGATGCGCGAGGAAGCGTATCTGTCCAGCCTCATCGCCGACGACGATGTGGTTCTTGGGGAGAGCTTTCTTGAGCAGGATGAAGGGCACCGGAGGGAGCTCCGAGGAGATGTTCACTCCCTCGCGGCGCGATTGCAGTAGGTCAGCCATAGGGGGTAATACCCACCGGGAGGCCGATTACTTGAAAAAGATTTTAGTTTCGTCGACCAGCGTGTGGGCATACGCGAGCGTGCACAGTATGCCCTGCTCGAACCTGTTGTAGTGGCTGTATGCCTTTTCCTCCCAGGTTTGCACGAAGCCGCTCGTCTTGGTGCGGATCTGGTCGGCGGAGTGCAGGCGTTTTAGAACATCAAGAAGCTCGAAGCCGTAGGGATTGAAGATAATAGTAGTCAGGCTACGATTCTTTGCTTGACGGAATTCGTAACCATTACGAATCCTAAAAGACCGGACCGCAATGCCGAGTGTGGTTCCCATCGACCGGGACCACACAACCCAGCCGCATAGACCGTCTCTCGGTTAGCTGCCAGAAGAGCGGCCCGCTGTTCGCTTTTCATAGGACGACCCCGAAGGCAGTCACAGAGCGGGCTGCTGAATACAATCAATTCTGCCACCCAGTGCAGCGTTATGCTGCCACCCGTGCAATGGGATGCTGTGAGTGCAACGTTATCCTGTGCCATCGCGAACAGCGTCATGTCGGTCAGCAGCTGACTCTCGCCTACGACCGCAAGCAGCTCATCCTCGAGCGCAGTCCTGCGTCTGAAGAACTAAGCGGCCAGTACGTGGATCTTTATGACTTCACGGATGGAAGACTGGAAGTGCGCTGGAAGGGACAGGTGCTTCCCTACCGGGTGTTCGACAAGGACCAGCGAGTCAGCCACACCGCTATCGTTGAGAACAAGCGGCTCGGACATGCACTCGCGCTCATCAAGGCCCAGCAGGATATAAAGTATGTCCCAAAGGTAAAGACCAACAGTGAGAAGATCAATTATCGAAAACGCGAACGAAAATCTGAAGCGGTGGAAATGACGGCCTGATGGAAAGCGTGGAACGATGAAACTGTCCCACTCTTCCCACAGTCCTTGGAAATCGACACACAACGTCGATTTCCACATTACGCACCGCACGACGACTACGGACATTTCTACTTTGCAGAGATACGGACAAATGAACTTTGCAGCAACAGACGTTGTACGCGCAAAGTAGAAATGTCCGGTCCCCGCTCATTAGTCATGTTCAAGGGATGGGCCTGATCAGGATGAGCACCCGCGATTTGAAGCGTATCGAGGTTTTGAGTGAGGTACTTGTAGGACGGCATACGGTGACGGAGGCGGTCTCGAAGAAATCCCAGCAGGTTAGGAAACAAGGCTGCAACCAGCACCCAAAGCACCGACCGCATGGCGCGCCGCCGAGCATCCCCGTAGACATATCCGAGGCACAGTACCCAGGTTGCGATCTGGCTGCCGAGGAGCAAGCCAACGCCGAAACCTAAACAATTTTCAGCTAACGGTCTACTCTAAAGCGGCAGGCTCTCGTCAACGAAAGCTATTCTGAGCCGATCAAGTGGATACGTGCAGCGACTGCTTTACCCAGAGATTCGCTAAAGATCCCGTAAGCATGTGAATCGATGACATTGTTCACTACGGCTGGATTCCCGCTGTTTGTGGCGTTTTCGATAACGCCGCGCAGCCCAGAATAAGCGCCGCGGAAATGAACCCGCCATTCTACTCCAGGGCTGAAGGAACATACTCAGGAAACCGCATCGAGCCTGGAGCGCACACAACCTCGTGGTTCGCATTGACCGACTCGCTCGATTATGTAGCCGCTTCGCGTCCTAATCCTGACGCGCCGAGCACCACGAGATGAAACGTAGTCTTGCCTAGGAGCTTGTTGAAATAGGTTCTGGCTTCGTCTGATCTGGGTGTTGGTCCGTCTCTGTTGTATGCGTGGCGACGAGCGGGTTCAGGGTGAGATGTTCAGTTGTGTGACGTTGGAGCAGCGGGTTCCACAGGATCATCCTTTGCGCGAGATTCGCAAGTTGACGGATGCAGTTCTGGTGTCGCTGAACGAGGATTTCGATGCGCTATATTCGGCATCAGGCCGTCCTTCGATTGCGCCCGAGTATGTGCTGCGGGCGCTGTTGTTGCAGGCGTTTTATTCGGTGCGTTCGGAGCGCCAGTTAGTCGAGCAGCTGAACTACAACCTGCTGTTCCGCTGGTTCGTCGGCCTGGGCATGGACGACGCGGTGTGGAACCATGCCGTGTTTTCCAAGAACCGCGACCGGCTGCTGACGTCGGACGTGGCGCAGCGGTTCTTCGCCGAGGTGAACGTGCTGGCGAAGCGCTTCATGAGTGACGAGCACTTCACCGTGGACGGCACGCTGATCCAGGCCTGGGCATCGCAGAAGAGCTTCCGGCCGAAGGATGGCTCCGATGATGGCGACGGCACTAACTTCCGTGGGCAGAAGAGGTCGAACGAGACCCATCAATCGACTACCGATCCGGAGGCGCGGCTCTACAAGAAGAGCTATGGCAAGGAGTCGAAGCTCGCGTACCTGGGCCATGCGCTGGTGGAGAACCGCAACGGCCTGATCGCCGCCGCGATGGCGACCCAGGCCGACGGCCATGCCGAGCGCGACGCCGCCCTGCTGATGCTCGACGAGCGGCAGAAGAACAGCTCGCGGCGCATCACGGTTGGTGCCGACAAGGCCTACGACGCGAAGGACTTCATCGCCGGAGCCCGCGCCCTCAACGTCACCGCACATGTGCAGAAGAACGACAAGGGACGCCGCTCGAACCTCGATGGCAGGACCACCCGGCACGCCGGCTATGCGCTCAGCCTCAGCCGCCGCTGGCTCGTGGAGAAGACATTTGGCTGGTTGAAGCAGACCGGTCCGCTCGACCAGCTGAAGGTGCGAGGACTCGCCAAGGTCGACTGGATCTTCGTCTTCAGCTGCGCCGCACATAACCTGCTGCGTCTGCCAAGGCTCATCCAAAGCCATACTCAGCAGGACCCACAGCAGCAGTGCGCCTGAAGGCCGGTTGAGTCTTCAACCCGGCAAGAAAACATGCCGCAGAATCCGCCAGCCAGCCGTCATAAACAACCCAACTCCCCTGCATCAACCCAAAACCTCATCAGTAAAGGAGTCAGCTCTAGCTATTTCAACAAGCTCCTAGGTCAATGTCAACCGAATGTATCTGCATTTCGAGATCCTCGTGTCCGAAGCTCCCCTCCCCATCCTCTTGTTCTTACTGAGGGCAGCGGCGGACCATCTCATTAGTCGGCTTGTGATGAGTGATGAATCCACACGGCAGAAAGACATGCTGGGTTGGTATGGTTACTGCATGGCGTTAAACGTTCAGGATCAATTTGGACAGATCGATATCTATGTTTTTGACCAAATCCTTCGGGGAAACATTGGTAGTGGAATGCGTGTGCTTGATGCTGGATGCGGATATGGCCGCAATCTGGTGCATCTGCTCAGAGAAGGCTGCGAGGTCTTCGCACTCGATACAGATGAGGCGGGGGTAAAGCACGTTCAGCAGCTGTCTCGTTCTCTAGAAACCGAACTCCCAGCAGAGAATTTTCAGGTTGGACTCATCGAGCGAATGCCATTCCCGGACGCCTTCGTCGATGTGGTGATCTGCAACTCCGTACTTCATTTCGCGCGGGACGAGGACCACTTCAGAACGATGTTGTCCGAGTTATGGCGCGTCCTGAAGCCGGGCGGTATGCTCTTCTGCCGCCTAGGTTCGAGGATTGGAATGAACTTCAAGCGGGTAAAAGGCAATACATACGTAATAGGGGACGGATCTGAGTGGTTTTTAGTAGATGAAGAGATACTCCTGAAATACACCGAGAAGATGAACGCCGTACTTACAGATCCACTCAAGACGACAATCGTCCAGGATTATCGTTGTATGACGACATGGGTTCTGCGGAAACGGCGCTAGAATCCTGTATCTTCGATCATGACAAACGTTAGGACTCTATCTTGACTGCCCAGCACGCAGAGCCCTGCTGTCGCCGGGATCACCGGTCGGGCAGTTAGGGTAGAGCCGTTTGAAGGGAATCGCTGGCGTTTGCGGGGGAGTATCGCACGCTAGCCTCCGCCGCGCCAGCGGCTTCGTTCAAACGGGCTTCTGTTGATCTATTTGTTCTTAGGGTCTTGCGGTACCTGAGGCATCTCTGGCCACGCGTGCCTCGGATAGCGCCGCATCAGCTCCCGTCGAACCTGCGGATAGAGGCGGTTCCAGAATCCAGCAAGGTCTGTCGTCGTTTGTACCGCGCGATGATTTGGAGCCAGGAGATGGATAACGAGCGGCGTTTTGTCCGGACCGATCCGGGGTGTCTCCTGCATCCCAAAGAAATCCTGTAGGCGGGATGAAATCCAGGGTGGTCTGCCCTCCTCGTAATGAACCTTCGTCTGACGTCCATTTTTCAGGCGGATGACGAGAGGTGCAATTTGATTGAGCAATCTGGCGTTCAGCTTTTGCTCGATGACTGGGATGATGTTCTTAGCGGCGTCTCTCAGGTCGCTGAAGCTTTGGAGGCCCAGGCACAGGTCACGCAGCGTCTGGGGGATGTCTGGCGGCTCGAATCCCGCGAAGGTCAATCTGGCCAGAAAATGTTCCAGAGTCTCCTTATCTACAAAGTGGTCTATGCCCACATCGAGTGCCTTCTGAGCGAGCAGGTCGGCCGCTTCTGCCTCCGGCGCGGCGCCTCGTGACTCGTCAATGACCAGCTTGTCGTAATGCAAAGCGCTTACTTTCTCGACCCGCTCCGCACTGCGATTCCAGACCACGCTCGACTTTTCCTGAATGCGATCCGGGAAGAGGTCGAGCAGCCACTCCGGCTCGATTCTCGCGGTCATGCGAATGAGCGGCAGGGGATTCTCCTGGCGATCCTCCGCATCGATGGCGAGCATGAACTCATAGGGCGGCGTCTCGCCGGCCACCTCGGCCGAGATACCTGTCGATAGCAGCACCTGATTGCCAATTCGCCGGCGGGCCACACGGTCAGGAAAGCCGGCCAGCACGGAGAGCAGCAGCGCCTCGTCATCATGGCGAGTTTGCTTCGGTGGTCGAGCTATCCTGAGCAGCTGTTCCGTGTGCTGACGGGAACGATAATCCTGAGGCAGGTCCATGGCAGCAAGCAGATCGTTCTTCTCACTGCGCGCTCCCAGGCCGAGCATTGCCGCGGCCAGACATCCATCCTCTCCGACGCCTCGATCCAACGCTTCGACCAGGATGCGGGACAGGCGGGCAGGCAAAGGAAACCGTGCGAGGCGCTGCTCCATCTCTCCATTTGCGCCACCGTTTGCTCCAATGCGATCGAGCAGCAACGCAGCGCTCGCAACGTTCTCCGTGGGTGGAGCCTCCAGCCAATCCAGATCATCAAGATGCGCGATCTTCATCGCCCGAATGCTGAGTAAAAGCTGCGAGAGATCGGCGCGTGCGATCTCAGGAGTGTCGTGCTCCGGTCGCAGCAAATAATCTTCTTCGGAATAGAGGCGCATCACCTGGCCGGGTCCGGTGCGGCCCGCTCTTCCGGCTCGTTGCGTTGCGGACGCCTTGCTGATCCGGCCGACCTGCAGCGTCGGCAGTCCAGTCCAGGGCGAGTAGGTTGCGATGCGCGCCAGACCGCTATCGATGACGGCGGTCACTCCTTCGACAGTCACAGAGCTTTCAGCAACATTCGTCGCGAGGATGAGTTTTCTTTCTCCAGACGGCAACACAGCGCGATCCTGCTCGGCAGGTGAAAGATCCCCATGCAGGGGCAGAACAAGCAGACCAGTCTGACGAGCGATCGTTTCGCACTCGCGCATCGTTCGCCGGATCTCGGCGATGCCAGGAAGGAAAGCGAGGATACTGCCGGAGTGCTGTCCGGTATTCAGCAATTCGACAGCCTTCCTCGTTTGAACATGAAGCGGCTCAGGGGAGTAAGGCAGGTGCCTGACCGACAACTCAAACAGCTTTCCCTCCGCTCGAAGGACCGGACAATTTCCAAGGTATCGAGCAATCGGCGCCGCATCGAGCGTGGCCGACATCACAACGATGCGTATCTCCGCCCGGGCGCGCTGGAGACGCTTCAGGAGTGCCAGCGCAAGATCGCTGTCCAGGTGACGCTCGTGGAACTCGTCGAGGACGACCGCGTCGATGCCCTTGAGGGTTGGATCGGTCAGCAGCCGGCGGGTCAGAATACCCTCCGTGACAAACCGCAGTCGCGTGCGCGGCCCGATTCTCTCTTCGAAACGGACCTGGTAGCCAACCGTCCCGCCGACCTCTTCGCCCAGCTCCCACGCGACCCTTCGTGCCGCCATGCGTGCGGCGATTCTGCGTGGCTCGAGCACGATGACTTCGCCGCTGACGAGACCGAGAATGGCCGGTGGAACACGAGTGGTCTTCCCCGTTCCCGGCGGCGCTTCGATGACGAGGTTGGGCGTATGCTGCAGGGACGTGAGAATCTCCGGCAGAATCGCATCCACCGGAAGTGCTGGCTTTCGACTCACTGAGTCGATCGGAACACAACGCTTCTGGCGCCGTCAATGCGGCTACAGGGGCCAAATCGTCGCACCCGCGCAAGCTTGTTAGTTTTCCTAGAGAGGCGCCCAGTAGATGTCTTGATCCGATATTTGCTGCATTACCCTCTAAAAATCGCCATAGATCCGGTCGTGACTACAATATAGATACTGTTATGGCAAACGAAGGCACTCCAAACACCATTTCCGACTCTCCCAATACACCCGAGGCCATCGATGATTCCACAGAATCGTTCGGCTCACTCCTTTCACAGTTTGAAAAGACTCATGCCGATCGATCGAAGACAGAGGCCGCACAGAAGGAAGGCATCGTCGTGTCGATCTCGTCAGACTCAGTGTTCCTGGATATCGGTTTCAAAGTCGAGGGTGTTCTCTCTCGAGGGGCGTTTGAGAACAATGCCGAAGGGATCACGATCGGAGACAGATTTCCTGTCTCGGTAAAGGGACGCAACGAAGAGGGCTACTATGCGCTCTCGCGTCTGAAGATTGCACAACCGACGGACTGGTCATCACTCGAAGAGGCCTTTGCGCAAAAAACCGCTGTCGTGGGAACAGCGACTGGCGTCGTCAAGGGTGGTCTCACGGTCGACCTGGGCGTCCGTGCCTTTATGCCTGCATCTCGCAGTGGAACCCGCGATGCCGCTGAGTTGGAGAAGCTGGTTGGCCAGGAGATCACCTGCCGCATCGTCAAACTCGATGCCGCCGACGAGGACGTCGTCGTCGACCGCCGCGTCATCCTCGAGGAACAGACCCGCCAGCTTGAGCAGAAGCGATATTCCGAGGTGAGCGAGGGAGATATCGTCAGTGGTCAGGTCCGAAGCCTTACCAGCTATGGCGCCTTTGTCGATCTTGGCGGAGTGGATGGCCTGCTGCATGTCAGCGATATCGCCTGGAGTCGCGTCAATAATCCCGAGGAAGTTCTCACCGTTGGTCAGCAGCTACAGGTCAAGATTTTGAAGGTAGATGCCGACAACAGGCGCATTTCGATTGGACTCAAGCAGCTGCAACCGGAGCCGTGGGACTCTGCTGCAGATAAATATCAGTTGGGTCAGCGTGTTAGCGGCACTGTAAAACGTCTTACGGACTTCGGCGCGTTCATCGAAGTCGAGCCGGGGATTGAGGGCCTGATTCACGTCTCCGAGATGTCATGGGTCAACAAGGTGCGAAAGCCCGGCGATCTCCTCAAGCTCGAAGACACCGTTGAGGCCGTCATCCTCTCGATCAACCCGGCCGAGCGCCGTCTCTCTCTGGGGCTCAAGCAGGCGCTTGGCGATCCATGGGCTGTGGTGCCACAGAAGTTTCCCGCAGGTTCTGTTATCGAGGGCCCGGTCGCGCGACTGACAAAGTTCGGCGCGTTCGTGCAACTGGCGGAGGGTATTGAGGGCCTGGTCCACATCAGCGAGATCAGCGCCGAAAAACGCATCAATCACCCGCAGGATGTGCTGAAGACAGGACAGATCGTCAAGGCCCAGGTCCTCGCTATCGATATCGAAAAGCGCCAGATCAAGCTGAGCATGAAGCAGTTGATTCCTACCGACCTGGATGAATATCTCGAGGAGCATTCCGTCGGTGACGTCGTATCGGGGCGTCTGATCGAGCAGACAGCGGACAACGTTATCGTGGAACTCGGCGAAGGCATTCGCGCTCACTGCGCGGTAAAAGTAAAGACCGAATCGGCGGCATCGAGTCAAAGCGAAGCGAAGCTCGATCTCTCAGCATTGAGCTCCATGCTGAACGCTCGATGGAAGGGTGAGACGAAAGCTTCGAACGCGCAGGTTGAGCCACTTCACGTCGGTCAGATGCGAGACTTCAAAATCGTTACGATCGATCGCGACACCAAACAAATCGCCCTGGAATTGACGACGTAAGTGCACGGATGCACGTACGTCGCTCTCGATGACTCTCTATCCATTTCGCATGCTCGTTGTGGATCATCCTGATGACCCCATTGGTTGGTTTTGTTAGTTCTTCAGGAAACCAGTAAGGATTTCTTGACCGATTGCGGTTCGCATCGTACTCGGTCAAGAAACGCCGACTTTCTATTACTAATCCTGCCCTCCTTCCGACCGTCGGCCACGCGGGAATCGGCGCTTTCGTACACGCTGCAAGCATAGAAGCTCTGGTGAGCTCTGCATGCAGGAACCGAGCGCAAGGTGGGACCTTCCACCATATGGCATTCCATATCAACTCCTCTCAGCAACTGACGATTTGCGAGATCGGGCGGGTGCCGCGCTCTTCAATTTTTACTTGTAATAAACACCCCGGCCGAGGCTCTCGGCCAATTCCAATCCCTGGAGAGACCATGACCCTCGCCGCGAGGTGCCTGCTTGAAATCCAAACCGTTTTCCCAACTGCCGATGCCCGGGTCCACAAAGACATGGCCGAAGTCATCGTTCCGGTCCCGAACCGTCCTGCAGCTCCGCTTGTTCTCGGCTCTGGTAGGGACTTCGACATAGCTGCGGTCGGTGCCGTTGCTTTTCTTGGAGACAGCAATCCAGAATTCGCGAAGCGAAGCTCCATCTATGTTGCATGGCAGTCTAGACCGCCATGCAACAAATCAATCTCCGGGCAAAATGAGATTACCTATGGGTGATGACTACATCCATGCGTTGACGACTTGCCTTCCCGATGTCGGAAGGGGCCAGATACAGTGAATGATCTACAGCGCACGCAGCGTCGGTGGACACGCAATTTCTGGCAGTTTCATGGAAGCTCGGAAATATGCCCAAAGGAGGTCACTTCACCGCCCCTTAATCCACTACACTTTCGAGGCTGGATCAAATCAGTTCAATAGGCAGGACTGCATGAAGATGAGAAATTTTTTTATAGCAATGTTCGCGCTGTCGCTAGTGCCTATGGGCGGCACATCTCTGGCGGCACAGCAGTCCGCCGCCGGTGCTGCTCCTTCAAGACCACAGGGCCCGTGTGATATTTATGCTGTTGCCGGGGACCCTTGCGTGGCAGCTCACAGCACTACGCGCGCTCTTTATGCGTCGTACAATGGCCCAGTCTATCAGGTCCTGCGCCAGTCAGACGGTAAGACGCTGAACATCGGCGTCGTCCAGCCTGTCGCGTCTCCTTTACCCGATGCGGGCGGATACGCCGACGCTGCCGCGCAAGATACGTTCTGTGCCAACACCTACTGCTGGATCACGACGATCTACGATCAATCGCCGAAGCACAACGATCTCGTTCAAGCCCCCCGCGGTGGCTTCAGCGGTCCGGCTATGGGCGGCTTTAACAATCTACCTATCGCCGACATGGCGCCGGTAACAGTCATGGGCCACAAGGTCTATGGCGTCTTTATCATGCCGGGCATGGGCATCCGTCAGAACGACGTGAAGGGGACCGCCGTAGACGACCAGGCCGAAGGACAATACTGGGTCATCAATGGGCTGCACTTCAACAGCGGCTGCTGCTTTGACTACGGCAACGCTGAGATCGACAGCCGCGACGATGACAATGGCACCATGGAGACCACCTATTACGGCAATTCCACCGGCTGGTTTCACGGAATCGCACCAGGCCCGTGGATCATGACCGACCAGGAGAACAATCTCGTAGGCTGCGTCAACTCAGATGACTCCAAAACCTGCACAAAGCTGCCGACCGTCACATGGCGGTTCGTGACCGCTATCGCCAAGGGCGAACCGCATCACTGGACCTCCATGGGTGGCGACGCAAAGCGAGGCACTTTGTCGGTGATGTTCGATGGACCGCGCGTTGATGCCACCTACGATCCGATGCGTAAACAAGGTGCCATCCTTCTGGGAAACGGCGGCGATAACAGCGTCAGTTCCCAGGGCACTTTCTATGAAGGGGCAATGACGGCCGCAGGTACCTTCCCGAGCGACGCCACCGACCAGATGGTGCAGGCCAACGTGGTCGCCGCACACTATGACCTGCCGCGGCTTACTCTTGCGCCTGCGTCGGCAACCTCCGCGTCACCGGGCCTCCAGACCTTCTTTCCCGGCTCCTCGCAGGACACCACCGTCACATTCACCAATACAACGGACGCGCCCGCCACAGGTGTTCGGTTGAGCATCGCCTTACCCGATAAGAAGTGGACATCCGTTGTTGCAGGGACTCGCGATTCATCGAAGACATTGCCCGAGCCGGTCGCACCAGGCGCGAGCGTGAGTGCCACATTCAAGGTCACCTCGGGGCCGACTGCGTTCAACGGTGACCTGGTCGGCAACGCCTCATGGACCGACTCGAAGAGCGCAACCACGCATTCCGAGACAATGGCCGCGAAGGTGCGCAATGTCAGCCCGATTAAGATCAACGAGTTTCGCATCGGCTCCAGTTCCGCCAATACCACTGATTCCTTCATCGAGCTCTATAACCCCGGCTCCAGCGCCATCGACATCTCCAACTGGACGCTGATCGTCCATCCAACCCAACAGCCTGTCTTCTCCTCGGTGAAGGTCCCCGCCGGCACCAAGCTTGCGGCGCACGGCTTTTATCTGCTCGGCCTCTCCAACTCCGGTCTGGCAGTTCCCGCCCACGCCGGAGATACAACCATCAACGTTCGTAGTACCACCGGCATGTCGGTTGGCGATGCAGTCACCATCGGCACCGGCTCCGGCATGGAGACCCGCAACATCACCAGAGTCGGGACGGCAGCCAACACCGGTACAACCCTCTGGCAGCCCCTCCCCGACGGTCCGGTCATCACGGTCCCGGTGGATTCGACGAATGTGCCTGTGACAAGCACTTCCGGCTTTGTGGTCGGGGAAAAGATCGCCCTCGGATACGGAGCTACCTACCCCACCGTGGCGAAAGCCACTGAGCAGTACGAGGTGGCCACAGTCACTACAGTTGGAAAGCCTGGCACCCAGGCCTTCCTCGCAGTGGACACTCCTGCTGGCGCAACCAGCCTCCAGGTAACATCCATCGCGGGCATCTCCGTCGGTGACAGCTTCAGGCTGGACATCGACAGCGTCGGCCATGGTATCGAGACCGTCAAAGTCACGCGGGTTGGCACGCCGGCCAACCGTACAAACCTCGCGGCAACGGCGAATCTCGGCGCGACCAATATCAAAGTCCGCAGCGTCAGCGGTTTTTCTGCGGGCGACAAGATCACCGTTGGCACTCCCGCCAAACATCAGACCGTGACCATCACCACCGTCGGTTCCCCGGGTCCGAACGGTACCGGCATCGACGTCACTCCGGCTCTCGACCAGTCGCACGTCAACGCCGAGCTAGTCGTAGCTCCCGGCACTGGTCTGGACATGGCCTCCCCGCTACGTTTCAGCCATGCCGCCAATCTTCCCTTCAGCAATCGAGGAACTGGAATTAGTTTCCTGCCGGCGACAACGCATCCCCATTCGAGCAACGAGCCCGTGCAGCCGCTTGGCACCGGTATCACCCTCGATAAACCCTTATCCAGAAATCACGCAATCGACACGGTCGTACGAGACGCCACTGTCACAACCGCGGGCTATCAGGGAACTCCCGCGCCCAACCAGTGGTTCGGTGGTCCCGCGCTTTTCTCCATCAGCGCCAGCAGCTTCACCAATCGCCCACCCGTACTCAATGCTGGAAACATGGTGCTGCGCGATGCTGCCGGTCTCGTCGTCGACAGTCTCAATTACGGTGGCCTCGTCGACCCCTGGGCTTCCGAGGGCTACCAGGCCATCTCCGGTGCCGGAGAGATGGGCTGCCAGGTGCCCTCGCCCGGTCCTGCAGGCGGCTTCGGTCCCGCCGCAGCCGTCATCATGACGAACAGAAGCGCGGGCCGCTTCCCCGAAGGCGCTGATACCGACAGCAACTGTGCCGACTTCCTCTTGCAGCCCGCCACCACCCTTTCGGCTGACTCCTCTGCGAACGCCATCAATATTAAGGTTGCCAGCGTGGCAGACTTCGCCGCTGGCCAGTCGATTACCGCCGATACCGGCGCAGGCAGCGAGACCGCCGTGATTCAATCGGTTGGCACAGGAGGCGCGACCACCGCCGGCATGGCGACCGCAGCAGGCGCAACCGTTATCCCTATCGCCAGTCCGGTGGGCTTTCACTCTGGCCAAACCATCACCGTCGATAACGAAGCGAACCATGAGACGGCCGTGATCGCGTCCACGACTTTCAACCGGAGAGGCGCCTCCATCACCGTGTCTGAACCGCTCAAGTTTGCTCACGCTGCCGGCGCACAGGTCTCCGGCAGCGGCATTACGCTCACCCATGCGCTGTCCCAGCCACATGCCAGCGGAGCGCAGGTCGTCAGCAAGCATCCGACCCCCGGCGCACCTAACCAGTACTACGCAAGGTCCCAGTGATGCCTGGGCAACTGACATCAAAAGCTATCGCTCATCGAGTATTCGTGAAGGGACTTGGTTGTCTCAGCCACGCCGTACGACAAAATATGGCTGCCTCATGCGAGACTCATCGAATCCTGGATAGAGACCAACTCCTCCGCCGCCATGTTTGACCGTGAAGAAGTATTGCAGCGGATATTCGGCAGCGGTGTACGCCGCAGGGATTTCTAGCTGAAACTTTCCGCCACTGCGGGTCATGGGCTCTACGGTGTAGCGCTCGGCCTGGTCGACATGCCGGTAGTGCAGCGTCACACCTCCCGCGTCTTCCACCGTCAGCGAGATCGCCAGTGGCGCACCTGCCCGGAAGGCCGCAGCTGGAGTATGACGTGCGCGCAACGGTCGACGCGCCGTCTTGCCCAATGCGGCCGCAATCGCATTTGTAACATTGGTGTCCGAGCCGGTATGCGCTCCAGCTAGCATGCCCTCTACTAACGTGATGTCTTTGTCCATCGCTGGAAGACGATCGAGCCAATGCCCCCGCTGATACGGCTGTTCGCCCACCGTCACATCTGCCACGTAAACGTCTCTTGCCCTCTCCGCCAGCCCGGCCCACGTTGCACGAGAGCTCTTGTAAAGAGCAATGGACCGCTCGAGCGCACGCCGATCTTTCGTTCTTTCGTACACGGCGAACAGCACGCCGCTCCGGAAGCGTGTGGCGTAAAACCTACCTAGGTCAATGAGTATTGCCACATCGATAGCCATCCCCCGGTACTCCGGCCACTGCTTCTTGACGATCTTTGTTTCCGCGGCCACCCACGCCTTCGAGGCTCCGTCTGCATACTCCTCAAGCCACGCTGCCACCTCGATCGGGGAATATCTTCCGCTCCTCTCTCCGCCCATCAGCTCGTCCGCGTGCTCCGACATCCGTGAAAACATCGGTGGATCGAAGGTGCTGGCGGTATGAAAGAGGACAGGCTTCGGGCTGTCGCCATACGGGCCGACATGAGCCGCGTCAACGTACGTCTCGTTGGTGTAAAGCTCAGGCCAATAGGTATTGTTGCCGGCAGAGGGAGCATAGGCAGTGAGTACAGTCGGCAAAATGCGGCTCGTCTGTGAAAGCGCTGCATACACATCCTCCGCTGCCAGGCCGAAGTCTTTCCGGAGACCGCGCAAGAAAACTTCCTGCTCCGTTTCAGGGTTGTATAGCATGCGACCCCACACCCGGGTCGTGTACGCGTACTTCTGCCAATCCCACCGCGGAGCCAATGATCTGTCCGCATATGCGGTACGGTTACCAGCGATCCCCGATCCCCGCCGCCCTTTGAATGAAAGCATCTCCATCACTTCTACACCATCACTTCCGCAGAAGCTAAAGGCCCGCGAGTATGCCGCCGCCGACACCGGGTCTCCCCAGATAAGGATCCTTTGCGATCCCGGCCAGATGCGGTGCACCACCTTCCACTTGCGGTCCTCTCGCAACAGGTCGCCGTAGCCGTAGCGGAGGAAGGACCGCGTACCAGTGCTGAACTTCATGAGGCCGGTATTGTTCTCCGCCCCTGGACGCGGCTGCTCCATCACACGAATATCCGACTGGTGATACGGCATGCCCATGTGCTCTCCCCAATACTTGGGAGACATTTGGACCGGCATGCCGGTGGCAAGGGCAAGCTTCTCCGTTTTCTCGTCCATGCCTTTAGTGTGCATATCGATAACGACCGTGCGGCCGCAGGTCGCCACGCCCTCGAAGACCTGTCTCCAGAACTCGTAGCTGCCCTCCGTCACGCCGCTCTCTCCATGGATGCGAAAGGTGACGCCGCTGATCTCTGGTATCTCTTGTAGCAGCATGCGTACCGCATCGCGGCAGTACGGCCCGTGATTCTCCTTCGTAATACCGTCGATTACATAGTTCGCATGCGGACTATCGATCCATTCATATCCGTGCATCCAGAGTCCTACAAAGAAATCGATCCCCCGCGCAACAGTCTCTTTCGCAATGAACTTCAGCATCACCAGGTTCGCATCCCGCTCACTATCCGGCAGCGGCGTCGCCTTCACGTCGTAGCCCGGCACCTTCAATAAAAATGGATAGCTGAAGAGCAGGTAAGAGTCCGTCACCTGCCGGATAAAGTCGTAGCCGATGCCGAAGGCAAGATTGAAGCGGTTGAATCTTTGCTTGGCCAGCATCGTTAAGTACTGTGGCCACATCTCGCGGTCGTTGTACCATGGCTTGTCTTCAACATCGCTGGTAAACAGCCTCATCATGCTTCGAACCCTATTCGCGGGTCGCTCCACTACGCTCTTTCCATCTCTGACACCTGTGATCGGGTCCGCCTCTAAAGCCGAACGGTCCGTGAGTTCCAGCAGGGAGTACATCATGCCGCGAGCGTCGCTGCCGGTGATGGCCACAATAGTCTTCCCGCCCACAGTCCCACGCGCAAGACCCACCGCCTCCGGAGAATCTTCAAGTTTGAGTCCTGCGCTACGGAAGATCGAACTGACAACCGGTTGCGACGCATCGGCCACGAAAATACACACGCCCCCTGCAGTGACCTGTGACAAAGAATTGCAGCGAAGGACATTCACGCCACGCCCGGTAAGCGCCGCCTCCAGTTCCTTCGCAGCCCAAAGCACCTCAGGCGCATCTGCAACGATGCCAGCCCGGTCCACCACCAGAGATATCTCCGGACCTGCAGCGGCTTTTACAATTCCCTCACAACCCGTGGCAATAGTCAGTGACGCTGCCGTCTGAATCACTCTTCGTCTGGTCCATGTACCTGCGAAATTGGGCATAAGCGTACTCATCATCAGTAAACGATTTGCTGGCCGACTGCATCAGTCGAAAGGCTCTTTTTAACACTGCTCATGTAAACACTCAAGACGAAGAATGACTTCGCATGAGAGTTTCACCGATTCCGACCTCAATTGCCTGCTCATTTCCGTAACATGCCGTACGTTTCTCGAGATGGCTGCTGGTACTTGCGCATAAGCCATATCGCTTTCCAGGTTTCGAGCACAGGCAAAAAACATCATCGGATGCCATGACAACAGGAAACTTCAGCCGGCGCTATAAAAAAGGTCACTTAATTGGGGCAGTCTTCCCGCGGGTTCTCTTTTGGGAGCACTAACCTGTTTCCCCTTGGGGCTAGTAGTGTGAGAAACATCGTTAATTTTATGCTAAGACATCAGTGATTTGTACCAGCACAAAATAGTGACATTTCAAGGCGCCTTTTCAGGTTGCCCACCTTCCAACCGGCTCTCTGGAGCAGCGCCGTGATCCGATACCCATAGCGGCCATACTGGCTGGCAAGTGTAACGATGGCCTGAGTCAGAGCATCTTCGTCTTCACGCTGTGTCGGCCGGTAGCGCTGCGTGCCCCTGGGTTGCCCCAACAGAAGGCACGCATGCCGCTCACTGACTCCATGCTCGCAGGCATGGCTGACCGCACAACGCCGTCGCTCAGGGCTTAGAAGTTTCCCGAGGCGATGTCCTTCAACACCAGCTTGTCCAAGCTCAACTCAGCAACCAACCGCTTCAGCTTCGCGTTCTCATGCTCAAGCTCCTTCAGCCGCTTCGCCTGATCCACCTGCAGACCGCCATACTCCTTGCGCCAACGGAAGTACGTCTGCTCCACAATCTCCGCTTCCTTGCACGCCTGCGCTGTCGTCTTCCCGTTCGCCACAGCCACTTCGATCTGTCGCAGCAGGTTCACTCCCTGCTCCTCCCGATACCTCTTGCCTCGGGACATAGGCTCTCCTCGTTCCAGTGTGTCTCTTAGTCACTGGTACAAACCAAGCCGGCCACTCCAATTGAGCGCGGCAGCGCCAGTACTCGCGCAACGTCTCCAGCAGCTTAGGGCTCAAGGGGACGTCCCGGTCGCGACCGCCCTTGCCCTGCTGGACGTGAAGCATCATGCGTTCGCTGTCGATATCGGCCACCTTCAGGCGACACAGCTCGGCCCGGCGAACTCCGGTCGCATACAGCGTCATGACCATGGCGCGATGCATCCGGTTGCCGGTGGAGTCGATCAGTCGCGCCACTTCCTCCTGACTGAGTACCGTAGGCAGGCGCTTGTGATGCTTCGGGAGCGGAATCGCGTCGGGCAAGTAGGGTCGCCGGAGTGTCTTGACGAATAGGAACCGCAGCGCGGCAGCCCGCCCTTCGATGGTGCGTGGTGAGAGCTTGCGATCACGGAACAGGTGAACCTGATAGTCGCGTACGTGGTCCTGCCCCAACTGATCCGGCGACCGGTGGAAGTACTTGGCGAACTCCTCCACTGCATGGATGTAGGACCGCACGGTGTTCGGAGAGTAGTTGCGACGCTGGAGCTCATCCAGCATCCTCTGGCGAAGATGGGTCACAGGGAAACCTCCTTGTGACCCACACCCTAAACCCGACTACCGCTCAGGAGGCCAAAACTGCAGCATCCGCCGCGCCAGCGGCTCGTTCAAACGCGCTTCTCGTCACTGATCCTCTCGAAAGCGCCTCAAGTTTTTGCTTCAGCGGCACGAACCATCTCGACGAGAACGGTGCGGGTTTCGTTCGCGCTCAGGACTTCGCGAAGGAAGTTGATGCGCTTCCCCTTCATCCCTTCCGAGGTCTTAAGCCGAAGATGGAATCCGAGGCGATCTACTGCGGTCATCGTTACCTCAGTTGCGTCGAGGCCGGCATGAACTCTGGCCAGCACAATCATCGCAGGGACGTGTTCCGCGTTCATGTGTCCAAGGATCCTTGGAGCCGCCTCTGCAAGAGGATCAACCTTGGCAACCTGGTAGTCTTCGGCAGTCACCCAGCCCATCACACCGAAGCCGCCGACATAGTAGATGTCGAGGGGCTGCAGGCAGAAGAAGCCGAAATCTTTAAAGTCCACCCAGGAACGGCTGTTTTCGTGCCGTGAGAGGTAGTGCTCACGAGCTTCGCCGACTTCTTCGTCCGGTATCGGAAGCACGTCGCCGACGAGCGTTGCGCGCGCGGTGCCGAGAGGATCGCCATCGCCCGCTTGTCCTACAAAGAGACTCGCCCGCGTGTCAGCCTGAAGGTTCTGGGTATGCATCGCCATGTTGCTGATCAGAAAGATCGGCCGTCCGCTCCCATCGATCGCATAGGGCATGAGAGAGCCGAACGGATATCCAGAGCGCTTTCGCGAGA
Source organism: Edaphobacter modestus (assembly GCF_004217555.1). Lineage (GTDB taxonomy): Bacteria > Acidobacteriota > Terriglobia > Terriglobales > Acidobacteriaceae > Edaphobacter > Edaphobacter modestus. The sequence continues at coordinate 589,172 of NZ_SHKW01000001.1, read as the reverse complement.
CGGTTGAGAGAGTCGCAATTGTGCTGAGGGAAACCATGGTGCGAACTCGCTCCGCATAAGTCGGCTCTGGTAGCTGCGGTGCTCTGGGATCTGTGTATGCGTGCTTTCTTGGCGGATTAGTTTCTGAGATAGACATCGGTCTTCGACTCCCTAGGAATATGGTACGTCGATCTTGGGCCCGCGACTTAATTCGGCTCCAGAGAGTCGACGAGTGTACCGCTGAGCTTCCAAATGCGTTGAAGGTGACCACTCTAGCCACTCCCTCAGTAAATGTAGATGCGTGCCTCCCACGGCTTCAGGTTCAGCGTGGAGATGTTGATCTCGGTGCTACCTTGGTTCGTCATGAGAAGATGCTTCGGTTTGATGTCGCCGGGGATGGTGTAAGCGATGGGGTCTTTCCCGAAATTGAGGACGACGAGGTAGCGGTCGGCTCCAAGGGTACGGGTGTAGGCGTAGATTTTGGGGTTCTCGGGATCGAGATCTTTGTAGTCGCCGTAGACGAGAGCGTGTGTCTTGCTGCGCAGCGCTATGAGTCGCGCGGTGTAGCTGTATATAGAGTCGCGGTCTTTGATCTCGCTGGCGGCGTTTATCTGAGTGTAATTCGGGTTGACGGCGAGCCATGATCTGGGGCCGGTGGTGAAGCCTGCCTGCGAGGTGGCGTCCCACTGCATAGGCGTACGGGCGTTATCGCGGCTCATGTGGCGGAGGTTGGCAAGGTAGGCCTCTTCGCTGGTGTGGCCGGTGAGGACATCGGCCTTGTAGCCGTTCTTTGCCTCAATGTCGTCGAAGTCGGCCATGGTGCGGAAAGGATAGTTGGTCATTCCGAGCTCATCGCCCTGGTAGAGGAAGACAGTGCCGCGAAGGGTGAGGAGCATAGTCGCGAGCAGCTTGGCAGAGGGAACGCGGAAGGCGGCCGAATCATCGCCGAAGCTCGAGACCAGGCGCGGGTTGTCGTGGTTGGCGAGGAAGACGGTGTCCCAGCTATGAGTATCGAGTTCGCGGGCGTGAGCGGCGTAGATGGCCTTGAGCTGGGGCAGAGCCCAGTCATTCCACTGGCGGCCGTCGCGGTTTACGCGTACAGCGTCGAAGTTGAAAATCATGTCGAGCTCGTGGCGGCGGTCGTCGACCAGCATCGGGGTCTGCTGGAGCGAGATGCCGAGGGCTTCGCCGACGGTCATGACGTCGTACTTCGAGAGAACCTCGCGGTTCATCTGCTGGAGGTACTCGTTCATGTGGGGGCCGTTGGCGTAGACCAGATGTGCATGTTGAAGTTCGTCGGGAGTGAGGTCGCGTAGGCCGGCACGCTTGGAGATGAGCGGGATGACATCCATGCGGAAGCCGTCGACGCCTTTATCGAGCCAGAACTTCATGAGATCGAAGACCTCGGTGCGAACCTTAGGGTTGTCCCAGTTGAGGTCGGGCTGTTTTACGGCGAAGTAGTGGAGGTAGTACTCCTTTGTCGTCGGGTCAAACTGCCAGGCGGAACCGGAGAAGAAGGACGGGTAGTTGTTGGGCGGATCGAAGCCGGTGGGGCTGGCGGGGTTGGGCTTGCCGGGACGCCAGATGTAGTAGTCGCGATAAGGGTTGTCTTTGGAGCTGCGGCTCTCAACGAACCAATGGTGCTCGTCGGAGGTATGGTTGACGACAAGGTCGATGATGAGACGCATGTGGCGCTGCTTGATGCTGGCGAGGAGCGTATCGAAGTCTGCCATAGTGCCAAACTCGGCCATGACCTTGCGGTAGTCGCGGATGTCGTAGCCGTTGTCGGCATTGGGGGAGTCGAAGTGCGGGCTGAGCCAGACGACGGAGACGCCGAGATTCTGGAGGTAGTCGAGCTTGCTGGTGATGCCTTTGAGGTCGCCGATGCCATCGCCGTTGGAGTCGTTGAAGGAGCGCGGATAGATCTGATAGACGACGGCTTCTTTCCACCAGGTGGGCTGGTAGCCGTTGATCGGTACGGGCTGCGCTGCGGCGGTAGAGGTCGAAGGAGAAGTTTGGGACATCGCAGATCGGGTGCCAATGAAGGCGAGGATAAGGGCTAGCGACAGGATAGAACGAGTGATCCGCATAGTATCTCCGGTTACAAACGATGAGATGCGGTCCGGTCTCCAAGGGCTTGCACTGGTACAGATGACGGAGAACAAAGGAGATAGAGAGGCGGCAAGCCTCATGCTCACGTGCTCAGAACGACTGTGAAAGCGCCATCTCTATAAATAGACATCTAGTCCACCAGCTGTATTGATGTAAATACAGAATCAGGCATAAGGATGACCCCACAGCGCAGGTGAATCAAGCGGCGGACCATCTCATTCGTCGGCTTGCAGGAAGTTACAGTCACTACGCCACAATGCGGACCGTGCCTGTGTTCGAAAAGATCCAAGCCTGATTCGGCCTATGACGTATTAACTTGATCCTCAAATACGCTTAGAAGATCGCATCTTGCAGTAGATTTGAGGTGTGGGTTGGAGCACATTGAAGGTGTTCTGGTTATGGCACTCACACGCACATATCGGATCGCTCTCAGTTCGAGAAGTTTATCCCTGTTGATGCTCGTTCCCGTTATGGGGTGGGGACAGATTCCACAACCTCAAACTGCCGCACCGAATCATGCCGTCGGCACCAGATCGCCATCGTCATTGGATGGCAGCGATAGCGATGCGAGAAACGATTTGGACAGCTGTCGTGTTCATCGAATAACCAGCCTTCCCGGAAGTCACCAGTTCGCCAGTGATTTTATTGAAACCATAGCCAGAGACCCCGGTGCCGGCGCAAAAGATGCTGACGTTATATGGGGTCTTACTGCGGACCTGAGCAGCGCTGTTCCGTTCCAGGATCAAGCCATGTACATATCGAAATCGACTGATGGTGGCGCGACGTGGACTCAAGTCGCACGAATCGATTCCAGATACTTCAACGCGAAGATAGGCGAAGGGCTGCGAAATGGTCTGATTGTGTCTCCGGGTGGAAACTACTTTGTGATCACAACGCAATTGGGAGCCTTTCAGGTTTTTCCTCAATCGAGTCCATCCGAGACTTTGGTAAAAGCTATTGCGGGTCCTCGGGTTCCTTATACGCCTCCCAAGTTGCCCATTCCGAAAAAGGGAGGTGATCCGGTAAGGGCAAACGCCGTCGAAATGACGGCCGACGGAAAACATCTCATTGTCGGTTATGGCTACTTTGACCTCGACCCCCAGATCCTCAGATACCACAAAGACGAGGATGGCTCCTGGATCGAAGATCGGCCTCTCCCTCGTCTCCCAACCGAAATGGATATTCTCTCCATGCAGTTTGATGATCCCAAAAAACTGGATCCAGACTACCTCTATGTAGGAACCGGTGATCAGGTCTACCTTCTCAACCTCCATAGAATGAACTGGAGTCGCATTGATGGAGTGGGCCCAGACTCAGCCATACATGGAATGAGTGTTGTGGGAGGCCTTCATCTGGCGGCCTGTTGGGGAGTCTATATGCCTTCAGGCCCAGGCACCGTAAGAAGAGTAACGAAAGCGAGCTTTCTTTTGCATAGAACGACAGATGAGGTAGGTTCCAACCTTCGGGCCTACAGCATAGAGATTGACCCGTCCAAGCCGAAGCGAGAGGTTGTAACCTCGCTCACTGGCGTGTACACAAGCGACGACAGTGGCCAAAGCTGGAGAAGGCTCAATGATCTTCCACAAGAAGAGTTCCGCACCGCCCATTTCAACTCCGATGGAAGCATCCTTGTCTCTGGAATCGCGGGCACGTTCCTGGTCAGTCCATTTTCAGACGCCTGCTCACCCCGCCTCAAGATTCGCGAGAAATAGACCTTGCTCGGAATGGAGTGACACGTCTCGTTTTTCTTAGTGAATGATAAGCCCTTTAGCCTGCAAAGTCTGATTGACGGAAAACTGCGGAACGAAGTTGTCCAAAACCCGGTTTTCGTGCGCTTCGCTCCTCAAATCCATCAACGGCTGCGGGCTTAAATGGTAGAAGGCGTTTCTTGATTGATCTTTGATAATCCGACTTGAATTACTCTCGTAAACTGCGAGACTCGCCCAGGATGGTGTATGGCGCCTACTGGAAGTTCTCCGCCATCGTGAGGGAGCTATGCCAAGTACCCCGAGCAAACCATGCGTTGCTGGTCGGCTTACATCAGATTCAGCATCACTGCTCTTGGATTTAAGTGTTCGTCAAATTCAGCGCTTGCTGAGCCGATACAAAGATGGTGGCGGGCCTGCGCTCATCCATCGTGCGCGTGGTAAGGAATCGAACTATCAGCTCAAACCTGGATTGCAGACATATGCCACAGAGTTGGTCCGACAAAACTATCGCGACTTCGGCCCTACATTGGCTGCTGAAGCTTTACCGGAACGTCATGAGATCCAGCTCTCCCGAGAAACGCTTCGGAAATGGATGATAGAGGCTGGGCTATGGACCTCACGAAAGCAACGTCGTGTCTTCCACCAACCCCGTTTGCGCCGGAAGCGCCTCGGAGAGCTGATCCAGATCGATGGGAGTGAGCACCGCTGGTTTGAGGATCGGGGTGAACCCTGTTTGCCCTGCTGGTCTTCATCGACGATGTTACAAGCCGTCTGATGCAGCTGCAGTTTGTTCTCAGTGAAAGCACCGAATCCTACTTTGAAGCTTTGCGCGGATACCTTGTGGCGCATGGAGCTCCAGTCGCTTTTCTATTCCGACAAGCATACAGTGTTTCGCGTAAATAGAGACGCAAAAGGTGGTCCTGGCATGACCCAGTTCGGGCGTGCCCTGGCGGAGCTGAACATCGAGATCCTTTGCGTCAACCCCAGCCAAGCTAAAGGCCGAGTGGAATGCGTGATCGCACATTGCAGGATCGGCTTGTAAAAGAACTGCGACTGGCTGGAATCAGTAATATCGCTGCCGGCAATGCGTTTCTTCCAGAGTTCATAAAGCGCTTCAATGAACGGTTTGCGATTGCTCCCGCAAATCCTAATGATCTGCATCGCCCATACAGATCGCAGCGAATCGGTTGAGTGACATCCTGTGCCGTCGCGAACAACGTTATGTTGGCGCACAACTGACGTTCCACTATGACAGAAAGCAGATCATCCTGGAACAGACTGAGCTTTCAAAGGGGCTGGCTGGCCGATATGTCGAAGTCTACGACTTCTCCGATAAGCCCCTGGAGATCCGATGGCAAGGTCATCTACTTCCCTATCGCGTGTTCAACAAGGGATCAACGCGTCAGTCCTGCTGCCATTGTTGAGAACAAACGGCTCAGGCACGCGCTCTCTGTCGTCAAAGCCCAACAGGATCGTTGGCCGGCCGTCAAGATGACCAACAGTGAAAAAATCGGCTGCCAAAAGCGTCCATATCGTGTCTATGGGACAGAATATGAGGTACAGACCAAGAAGGAGAGTTAGTCCTCAATGAGTGACTAAGACGATTTGGCACATAGGCTTGCACTGCAAACCTGTCCTGAAGGGCGATGACCGAGGAAGCTTGTCAACTAAGAACGGAAGCTGTTCTCGCGTTTCAGAAGACGGCGAACTCTATGAGTCGGAAGGGGTAGCTGTCAAGATTAACTGTTCGCTTGGTAAAATCTTATTCCATATGTGAAATGCCATTATTTTCTGATTAGGCGGTTTGTCCGCAACATACTCTGAAGTTCAACACAGCTCCGAACTTACCGAAGTAGTTCCCTGAGGAAAGATTGCGCCTACATGAAACAGGCTGAACTGCTTCGCTTACGTCTTCCTGCTCCGGTGAGACTGTTAGTTTGCCAGTGGACAAGCAGGTAGTCCCCACCTTACCATACCGCGCAACGGTCTCCGAACCTTAGGTTTCTACTGGAAGGCCTTTCGGTCTTACATGGTTGAGCGGAAAAGGTAGGTGCGGACACGGGCCCTGGATCCCCCTAAATTTCATTCATGGGAAGGCGTGAGTGTCTCTCTTGCAGACATATATCTCCTCTCCACAGACATAGCTCACGCATGCAAACGGTTGGCCTCCTTTCTGGAAAGCCTCAGGTCCGGTCAGATATGACGGCTCAGGCGCGTCGAAGGAGGGAACATGAAACTAAGAAGATGCTTCGTGTCTGCAGCCATGGCCCTGGAGTGTGCTGCAGTTCTAAATGCTCAACAGAGCTTTGTGGAGGCGTCGGTTTCGTCCATTGTAAGCTGCGTTTCCAAAGGCAAAGAACGACAACAATGCTCGGCCGACACGCGTGCGGGCATCGTGATGTTGCGACCAACGGGTGAGGCCGCCTGCCTCCTGGGCAGAAACTGGGGCTACGACGACCAGGGGGTTTGGGTGTCGGAAGGTTGCGGAGGTGACTTTGCGACTGGAAGTACTTCCCGCGCCGCTGCACCGGCGCCCAGCCCTGCACCGGCGCCCACCGCTGCGGCCCTGGTTCAGTCCGAAGACGAAAAATCCCAGATGGCCACCACCACAACGGGGATCAACCCGACGGTGGACTACACAGGCGGTTTCCAGCCCTATGGGAGTCTTCGCACCATCATCTCTATTCCAGCCAACGGACCAGCGGAAGTACAAGACGATGCCACCCGCGTCGGCATTAATTTCACAACGTTTGGACCAGTTAAGGTAATTGGCACCACGGAATGGGGGGTGAACCTCGTTCAGAGCGAAACCTCGCTCAATGTCGGCGCAACCACGGCGTCTGGCTTCGGCGAAGTGCAGACAGCGACTCAACCCGTCTTCGGCGCCCGCCTTGGTTTTGTTGGCGTCGATCTCGGCAAATTTGGGCGTCTCTCTTATGGCAAGCAGCTTTCCACCCACTACGACATAGCGAGTTACACGACGGATCGCTTCAACGTCTTCGGCGGTCAGTCTACCGCCACTTATGTTGCCGGCACTGACGGGGGGCAATCAGGTACCGCCCGTGCCGACCAGACGATTCTCTATCATCTCAACTTCGCCAAGATCTTCGACTTCGGAGCGCAGGGGCAGTTGCGCACCGCGAACACCCCGCAGGCCTTCAACGGCTTCGGCTTCAATTTCCAAGCCAAAGTGCTTCCGGGACTGCAGATCGGCGGCGCCTACACCAAGACCTATTTCGATCACGTTCTTACGACGACGGTGCTCCATGGAGGCACGGATTACTGGGCCTTTGGAGGCAAAGGCACCTGGCGGCACCTTGAATGGGGAGCAGACTGGGTCCGGCAGGTCAGAGGCGACCTGGCGTTCGTTCCCGACCCCACAGGCGGACCGAACCAATTAGCGGCCGGATTTTCCGCGAACGGAGTTGAGCTGTATTCCAGGTTGAACTTCGGAAAGTTTTCAGCAGTCCTTGGCTTTGATGACTACATTCCCTTCGACGTGAATCCCCTCATTAGCCCGGACTTCAAGACCAGATATGCAATCCTCGGTGCTGAATGGCACATCTCGCCATCTGGCTACGCGTTTATTGAATCGAGGCTGGGAGACACCACCGACGCCCTAGGGAAGGGAGGTTACAACGCAGCGGCTCTCGGGTTCCGTTACGACTTCACCTGGAAGACGCTGCACCGGCCGTAAGCTCCACTGGCGTTGTGCACTGCGGAAAGAATCGAACTCACGTGAGAATCTATCGCAATGCACGCGTTGTCATTTGAGACGTCCTGATCTGCAGTTAGCCCCGCTCGCGCCTTGAGCTGAGCGCGGCGCACGTCGTGCGCAAACCACTGGTAATTCTGCCAGTGGGAAAACGCATTCCAACGTGTTCTGCTAATCGGAATGGTTACTGGCAGACCTGACGTTGTGACGTGCTCTGCAATCAACTCCAGAAGGATAAGGAGGCATCTATGAGATTCCGAATGATCGCTTCAACCCTTGCAGTGATCCTGTTTGCTACCGGTTTGGCAAGTGCCGGTGACTCACCCGATCAAAAACGAGAAAAGACTCGCAAGATGGCTGATCAAACTCTGCAGGAATTGTACAAACTGCAACCCACAGCTCAGCCCGCTATCCAAAAAGCTGCCGGATATGCCGTTTTCAATAACATGGGGACGAACCTCTTGCTGGTGAGCACGGCACGTGGCTCGGGAGTTGCCGTCAACTCCAATACCAAGCAGGAAATCTTCATGAAGATGGTTTCGGCAGGCGGCGGTCTGGGTGTGGGAGTGAAGGACTATCGGGTGATCTTCGTGTTCGCAAACGATAAAGCGTTGGCCCAATTCCTGGATTCTGGCTGGTCGGGTTCCGCGCAAACCGACGCTGCGGCCAAGGCGGGCACGTCGGGCGCAGCGTACTCTGGAGCGGTAGAGGTCTCCCCGGGTGTTTGGGTCTACCAGATTACTAAGAATGGTCTCGCTCTCCAGTTGACGCTGCAGGGTACTAAGTACTACAAGGACGACGACCTCAACAAAAAATCATAGCTCCTGATTGCGAAGCCACAATTTTATGTGGTGTATGTGTGACGCGGGAGACGGCGGAGGTCCCATACATCGTCGAGCGCTAGGAAATTAACGGGGTGCGTAACACCCGCATCCCCTGCGGTATCTGGAGTGCGGGCGGAACATGGATCCTGAATATTGCGAGATCTTTGCTGGTTTGGCAAATCTTGCAGTATAATACGCAACCGATAGTGCCAAGAATTGGATACACGGTCTTAATCTTTTGCGAGCAATATTTTGAAAGCCGTATCAGACATTGCCGAATCTTCAGGTGGCCTAAGTTGCGCATCGTTCAATACGAATGCAAGGCAGGACAAACGGTCGGTATTGCTATGCTGCGCGAGCATATCGTTGCTCGAAGAGTCCGGCGTTTCGCGTCTAAATATAACTCGAAGTACTGCATGCTCTCTGGTTTCGGGCTCTGGAAGCTTTACCCTGGCCAACTGAACTCGGGAGATTTGCGCAATGAGTGTTGCCCTTCGAGTTGACCGGGAAGGAGACCACGCGACTCTAGCACCTACCGGTCCGTTTGACTTGGCCCATGTGACGGCGGTGACGCAGGCAGTCAAGAACGCTGAGGCCGACCTGAATGGATGTTACGCAGTCGATGTCGACCTTGCGCAGCTCGATCGAATCGACGGCACGGGCGCAGTTTTGCTGGCACGGCTTCTCGATCGGCTGGACGCGGATGGGCGGCACGCCTCGGTGGTTGAAGGCCATAAACCCGAAGCGGCCCGCTTGATCGCGCTTTATCGCGAACGCCGGGTTGTCCTCCCAGCGCCTCAGACACGAACGATGAATCCGCTGACGCTGATCGGCGCATTTGGGGCTCGGCTGCCTGGAAAGACAACCGACGCACTTGATTTCATCGGTCGCTGTGCCGTCGCAGTTCCGAGAGCGGCCGCCGCACCGAGCTCGGTCGATTGGCGTTCGTTGCCGAGGCTGTTTCAAGAGATCGGCGCAGACGCGCTGCCGGTCACGAGCGCCGCCAACCTGCTGGTCGGCATCATCATCGGCCTTCTCGGCATCTCGCAACTTGGGCGCTTCGGTGCGGTCACCTATGTCCCCGAACTTGTAGTGGTCGCCCATTTCCGAGAACTCGGACCGCTGGTCACCGCAATCGTCGTTGCCGGGCGATCAGGCGCTGGTCTCGCGTCGGAGATCGCCACGATGAAGGTGTCGGAGGAGATCGACGCTTTGCGATCCATGGGGTTCGACCCGGTGAGATGGTTGGTCCTGCCCCGCTGTCTCGCGCTCGTCGTCACCGTGCCGCTCTTGACCTGGGTTGGCGATGTGCTGGCCCTCATCGGAGGCCTGGTGGCCACCATCGTTATGACGAACATGACACCCCACGCTTATATTCAGGCGACTGCGAAGGCGATCACCGCCAGTCATCTGCTCACGGGTCTCATCAAAGTTCCGTTTCTAGCGCTCGCGATCGGGTTGATCGCGTGTGGCCAGGGGCTGCTCACGAGAGGAGGCGCCGCCGCAGTCGGCGCCCGGACGACGACCGCCGTGGTGCTGGCCATCTTCAGCGTGATTGTGATCAGCGCAGTTTTTACGTTATTCTTCGCACTCATGGGAATCTGAACATGCCGCTACCAAGGCCGCACATCACCGTCGACGATCTGCGCATCGGTTGGGGGACACATGTGCTCATGGAGCACACCACGTTCCAGGTGGAGCGCGGAACGATCTTCGCTATCCTCGGCGGATCAGGGTGCGGCAAGAGCTCGCTGCTACGACATCTGATCGGGCTTGAGCAGCCCCAGGCCGGACAAATCGATATCGACGGCGTTGGAGAGCCGAGCCGCTACGAGGGCGTGCCGCCATTCGGAGTGCTCTTTCAGTCGGGCGCGCTGTTCAGCTCCATGACGCTCGCGGAGAACCTCGCGCTCCCCTTGACCACATGGACCCCGATACGCGGCGCGACAGCGCGTGAGCTCGTCCACGCGAAGCTCGACCTCGTCGGGCTTGGTGCGTTCGCCGAGCATCTTCCCGGCGAGATCTCGGGTGGCATGAAAAAGCGCGCCGGCATTGCCCGCGCCCTGATGCTCGAAGCCGATCTGCTGTTCTTCGACGAGCCGTCCGCCGGACTCGACCCAATCTCGGCGGTCGAGCTCGATCAACTCATCCTTACGCTTAGCCGCGATCTGGGGATCACGGTCATCATGGTGACCCACGAGCTGGCGAGCATCTTTCTCGTGGCTGACAACTGTATCGTGCTGGACAAGGCCGCGAAAGGGATTGTGGCACGGGGAGACCCGCGTAAACTGCGGGATGAATCGGAGATTCCGTTGGTCCATGATTTCTTCACGCGGTCGTCGTCTGGCGTGTTCGCAAATCGAGGAGGGTAACCGAATGGCCGTCGAGAAAAGTTATGCGCGTCTGGGCTTCTTCATCGTTGTCTCAGTGGTTGTCGTCCTGGCCACGGCTGTGCTCTTCATTCAACGGCTTAGGAGCCGTGACGTGATCGGCATGGTCACCTACACAACCGAGAACGTCAGTGGCCTGGATGTCTCGAGCCCGGTACTGTTCAGGGGCGTGCCCATGGGCCAGATCACAGGTTTACGTGTGGACCCACGCGGGACCATCGTCGAAATCAACTTCGAGGTGTTTCTCGATCGCCTCAATACTGTTGGCCTAGATGTCAAAGGGATCCGGCAGATTACCGATATTGGAGGCACCTTTCCCCGCCTTCGGGCCCGGATCGTGGGCAACCCGGTGACAGGGGAGGCGTACCTGCTGCTCGATGTGCCACAGAATCCCCCCAAATCGATGGACCTTGGGTTCACACCGAATCGGCCGTACGTGCCGTCGATGCCCTCGATGGTTGCATCTGTGCAGGATCGGCTGCCTGCGATTTTGGATCGCACGGAAGCGACCCTGCAAACTCTCAGGGATATTGTTTCCAGGGTTCCCGATAGCCTCGACCGAAGTGACCGATTCTTCACCAATGTAGAGCGCATTGTGCAGGAGAGCAACCTGCCAGCGCTCAGCGCCGACTCGCGGAAGTTTTTTGCAACGACAACTACGCAGATCGAGCAGATGAGGTCCGAGATGGATGGGGTAATCGGCACCCAGGGGGCTTTGGTCAAGTTCTCTGAAGAGGCTCGCACTGCGATTAAGGAAGCAGACTTTCCGGCCGTGAACCAGGCAGCTCGCGACGCGTCGGAGAATTCCAAGCTTGCGTCGGACGATCTCCGACGTTCTATGCCTGCCATCCGGGATTCGCTCGAAGAGATGCGCGAACTTGCGCGGCTGCTCCAGGAACAACCCGAGTCGGTGGTTTATGGTCTACGGCCAACTAAGGTGACACGCTGATGATTCAGGTGCCCCGACTAGTGTGCTGTCTCCTTCTCACTGTCGTCTGCCTGGGCGCAGTCGCCTGTCATCTTCGGCGCCCCAAAACGACACCCACCCGCATGATCGAGCCGCAACTGCTCGAGCCGCAACCGCCCGAGCCAGCGAGGCAAGTGAGCAAAGCGGCCAATGCCGCTGCTGTCCGGCTGCTCGATACCCAAGCACGCGGACACATCGGCCGCCGTATACTGCATCAGCAACCGAATGGTGAGATAGCCGAGGACTCTGTCTGGCGATGGTCGTCCGCTCCTGACAGGTATCTGGACACGGCACTGCGCATCGAAGTGGCGGCCAGTCCGGACATGCGCCTTGTCGATGCCGGCCGCGCTCCCGCGCTAGCCGCGACACTCCTAGTCTGGGATCTGGAGTCCGCGGGGGGGACGCGACTCATCGGGGCTGTGGAGTTTCAGATCACTGGGACCGACCGCGTGGTCCATACACAGGTGGTGCGAGCTAGCGAGCCCGTCTCAGGGGAGCTACCTGGGGACTTGGCTGCCAGTGCTGGCCGCCTTTTGCGACGCCTCGCGTCCGAGGGCCTCAAGGGCGTCGCAAACGAACAATGAGGAAGCGGCCGTGCTCGGCCGTGTCGAGCGTGTTAAGGGCTATCACGACATCACCCGGTATCCGGAGCCGCGCTTGATTCCTGGCCGCATGTTGTTCCGTTGGGATGCACCGCTGTTCTTCGCGAACGCCGATCTATTCCACGAACGCGTGCTGGATGCCGTTGCGAGCTCACCGACGCCGGGTCCACTGGGTCGTGGTCGCGGCAGAGCCGGGTCACCAGAGTCGATGTCACCGCCGCCGATGCACTCTGCGAGCTCGACGATACCCTACACGCCGCCAGTATCAAGTTGTGTTTTGCTGAAAGGATCCGTCAAGGACAAACTGAAGCGCTTTGGCTCTTCACTCGCTTCGGCGAGCAGACCTTCTCGCAACCATCGGTGAAGCGGTGACCACCTACTCTCGACCTATCCCGTTGAGTGGGTAGACTGGGAGGATCGCAGGTCGTAGAGCCAAGCGTGTTGTTAATTCCTAAACTGTAGCCATTGCATGATAGACCACCACCCCATTCCATGATCGCGCAAAATCGTTTCCCGCTTCATCACTTGACGACGCCACTTGCAGACATTTCGAGCAAATCAACTTCGGCCAGATCCTACCCGATGTGGATGTGCTGATCGCCTTCGGTAGCTACGGAACCGTGATACAAACGCTCAGCCTTGGTGTGCCCATGGTAGTAGTGAGCAACAGCGAGGACAAACCGGAGGTCGCTGCTGGTGTTACCTGGATGAGGACGGGCATCGATCTCGCCACCGATACGCCAAAGCCTGAGCAGATACGCGATGCGGTCGACCAGATCCTCGCGAAGACGGAATACCGCGCTCGCGCGCAGAAGCTTGCCCGAGAGTTCGCGTCTTACGATTCGGCTAAAAAAGCAAACGGAGTTGGTAGAGGCGCTGGTTGCCCAGCAGGAGGTGCTCGTAGGTTGACGCAAATCTTCGCCAATTGGGGCGCGAGCATTGCGTCAGCATTCGATTGTGCTCCGGATGCGGGAAGGCATTTCGAACCAAGGGCTATTATCAATCCACTCTTCGCTCCGTATACGGCAATGTTGACATGCGCATCCGGCGATTGCATGCATGTTCCTGTTCAGAAGCGCAGGCGCGTACCTTCTCTTCGCTTTTCACCAATAAGAATCCCATCACTCCAGAGTTGCGGTATCTCACCGCCAAGATGGCTGCGTTGCTACCGTTTGGCAAGGTTGCCGCCTTTCTCGGCGAGTTGTTGCCGTTGCCTGCGCAGACAACGGCCGGCACGGTGCGCAACCGGACAATGAAGGTAGGCAGACGGCTTCAAAAGACGGCAGAGGTCTTCTCGGCCTCTTCGACAACCGCACCCGGTGGATTGGTCGTGGGTTTGGATGGGGGGTACGTGAGAAATCGACATCAGCGACCGGAGCGGAACTTTGAAGTCATTGCCGGTAAGGTGCTGACTAGCGAAGGGCGTGCTACACGCTTTGCCTTCGTACGCAACGGAGGTGCCGGGGCCATGAATGCAGTCGGCCTCGCACTGCGGAAGTGCGGAGCCAGTGAAAGCACATCGATGACGGTTCTGACCGATGGCGATGCTGGGTTACGAGCCATTCACCGGCAGGTTGCGCCACACGCAGAGCATGTGCTGGATTGGTTCCACATTGCTATGAAGTTTACGAACCTGCAGCAGTTCGCGAAAGGTGTGAACGCAGTAGCGGATCATGGGATTCGCAGCCACGCATTGGCCGAGCTCAATCGCGCGAAGTGGCAGTTTTGGAATGGTTATTTCCAACAGGGACTGATCGGCTTGGTGCATCTTAGGCAGTGGGCAGCAGCTCGGTGTTTCGACCACATATCAGCGTTGAAGAAGTTGCAGCACGCGCTGTTGGATATGATCCGCTACTTGGAATTGAACGCCGATTCCATGCCTAACTACGGTAAGCGCTACCGAGCCGGACAGCGAATTTCAACCGGCTTCGTAGAGTCTGCAGTCAACGAGATCGTTGCCAAGCGAATGGTGAAGAAGCAGCAGATACGATGGAATCGCCGCACCGTTCAGAGCTTCCTCGAGGTTCGCATTCATGTACTGAACGGCACCTTGGAAGATGCATTTCGTCACTGGCACCAAGGATTTCGGCCCATCAAGCATCTGTCTCCGTTACCTGCCTCAGCTTGAGCACCCCACAACTTTGCATGCTCTCGCGACACACTCCCTTGCTCACTAAAATGATTTACAACAAATGAGAAGAAGTCCTGCAACTTCCGGCTCGCGGACCACGGACTCGGGACTCCAAAGACGTCATTAGGCTTCGTGAATTTGCGAGCATCCGGAGTCTGGGTACAAAAGGCGTCGATGTTGAACAGAAAGAAAAGGGAGGCGCGCGGAATGCGCGTCTCTCTTGAGTTTTTGGCGGTTCGGACGATTCGTCAGAATTGCCCTCCATAGCCGAGTAGGTGGCGCAGGCCACTGCCGGTCCGCCATGTGGAGTCTGACTCGTTCTTGATGAGGTCGCGGTAGATGAGGTGCGCGGCCTCGGATTTGAGCTGCTGGAAGCGCAACGAGTTGGGATCGAGTGGATTGCCAGGGAGGGGTGCGGCGAGCTCATTGGGAATGTAGTTGTTGACGAGCGCCTCGTAGCCCTGTTCGGCGCAACTTCGCAATCGCCAGCGTGCTCTTCTTCGTATTCGGCATAGGACTCTTCGGAACTACCACGCTTATTCCCCAGATGTTGCACGCGCTCTATGGATATCGGGCCATCGACGCAGGGCTTGTGCTTGGACCGGGGGCCTTGGTGATCACAATCCTTGCGCCTATCTCTGCACAACTGCTCCAGCGACATCTCGTTTCAGCAAAGACGCTTCTTTATGTGAGCCTGTCGTTCATTGCATTGGCCATGTTTGTCTACAGCGACATGAACCTTGATACCAATGGGGGGGCATTATCTCTGGGAGCGAGCCTTGCAAGGTCTGGGGTATGGCTTCTTTCTCGTCCCGGTGAACGTTGTTGCCTATTCGCAATTGCGTCCTGACCAGAACAACAAGGCATCAAGCTTGACGAATCTCTTCCGCAATTGGCGCGGGAGCTTTGGAATTGCCTTCATCACGACTGCGGCAGAGAGACGGGGCGAACTTCCATCAGATGGTCCTTGGGTCTCACCTCGGAAGCAGCTCTCAGGGCCTTCAGCAAAGCACCAATACGATCATTGGTTACCTGATGCAACATGGATTTACGAGTGCGGATGCGGGTGTCCGGCTGCACTCGGCGTCGTCTATCAGCAGCTCCTCCGCCAGAGTTTGTTTCTCGCCTTCATGGACTGCTTCCGCGTCATAGGATGGGTTACGGTATGCATGTTTCCTCTTGCATTCCTCATCCGTAAATTCAAGGCCGGAGGAGCCCCGGCAGGCGGTCACTAAGGAAGATTGTCACAAAGAACCAACAGACGCTCGCCCCCTGCAAAAAAAGTGCTCTCATGGACCGGTTGGACGCGGCTGATCTACTCAAGGTAGAGGATGAATGGCTAGAATAGAAATGGTAAAGACGCTCCGCTCCGTTGTTGTTACCGGCATTGGGCTGGTTAGCCCAGTGGGGATTGGGACAGAACAGACGTGGCTTGCGATTCAAAATGGGGTCTCCGGTATCGCTCCTATCACACTGTTTCCTACGGACGACTTCAGTTGTCGATTCGCGGGCGAGGTCAAGGACTTCTCTCCCGAAGAGTTTGTCGAGCGCAAGGATGCCAAGAAAACAGGCCGTTTCATTCATCTGGCGATGGCTGCCGCTCAATTCGCGATGGAGGAAGCGAGGCTCCGGATTACGGAGAAGAATGCCGGGCACGTAGGGGTCTGTATTGGCAGCGGCATCGGCGCTTTTGAAGTCATCGAGAGAGAGCACACCAAGCTGATGACGCAAGGGCCTTCGCGGGTCTCCCCCTTCTTCATCACGGCCTCCATCGTCAACCTTGCGGCCGGCGGCCAGGTTTCTATCCGTTATGGCGCAAAGGGACCGAATCTAACCTGCGCAACCGCGTGTACGACGGGGGCGCACGGGATAGGAGAAGCCTTCCGCATTATCCAGCGCGGCGATGCGGACGCGATGATTTGTGGAGGCATGTCGGTCGATCGCCAAAGTTGTTTGTTTCCTTACGAACAATTCTGGGAGCAGAGAGCCGAAGGGCTCTTACCGTCAATTTATCTTCGGTAAAATGATGTCAGGGGAGAAAGCGATATTTTCGGATGTCAAATGGCGATCCCGTCAATCCGATGCTTGAAGGTCCGAACGCTGTAACGAGCCTCCTCCTTCGCTGGAGTCAGGGGGACCATTCGGCCCTAGAACAACTCACCCCGATTATTTATGACGATTTGCTTCGCTTGGCCAGAGCACGACTAAGACGCGAATATGGAGAGCACACTCTTGAACCGACCGCCTTGGTTCACGAAGCCTATCTCCGGCTGGCCGATCAGACAAAATTGCATGCCGAAAACCGTGCGCACTTTTATGCAATCGCCGCTAACACCATGAGACGTGTGCTAATCGAGCATGCCAGAAAACGTCTTGCACAGAAGCGAGGAGGCGGTGTAAGGGTTACCTTGCAAACGGGAATGGATATCGCCGATCAGCGCGCACCGGACGTCGTTGTGCTCGATGACGCACTCCGAAGATTGGCAGAAATCGATGAAAGGAAGAGCCGAGCGATTGAGCTCAAGTTTTTTGGCGGCATGAGTACGGAAGAGATTGGTCTAGTTTTGGAGATTTCAGTAGCAACTGTCGGTCGCGACCTCCGTCTTGGACAAGCGTGGATGCGCCGTGAAATGTCGCGCAGTCCGGGCAAGAGCCAAGATGAAAAGTGATCGTTGGAGTCTGATCGAAGAGATCTTTCAGAGCGCGCTCGAGCGCCCACCGGCCGAGCGGAAGCAATACGTGGAGATGGCTTGCGAGAACGATAAGGAGCTGCTTTCCGAGATAGAGTCGCTTCTTGAAAACGACGATGACGCCGAGAGGGTGCTCCGCTCTCTTATAGCAGACGATCTCAAAAACGCAGGGCAGATGTCGGATCTTTCGGAGACTGGTTTACAGCTAGGCCCCTATCATTTGGTACGCGAGTTAGACAGCGGAGGGATGGGAATTGTCTACCTGGCCGTCCGATCGGACGATCACTATTTCCAGGTAGTAGCCATCAAGATGATTCGCAAGGCGAACGACTCGCCAGAGCTGGTTCACCGGTTTCGCAGGGAGCGTCAGATTCTAGCGACTCTGAACCATCCATGCATCGGTACTATTCTTGACGGGGGCGAGACCCAGGATGGCCGTCCATTCATTGTGATGGAGTATGTGGAAGGTCAGCCAATCACTCTTGCAAGTAAAAGTCGCGGCTTGTCCATCCGGCAGCGCATTGAGCTGTTTCGGTCAGTATGTTCCGCAGTTCATTACGCGCATCAAAAGCTGATCATCCATCGTGACATAAAACCGAGCAACGTGATGGTGACACCAGACGGGATGGTCAAGCTCATTGACTTTGGAATTTCAACGCCCCTGGCGCCAGAGTTAGTTCTGAGTGATAGCTCCCCAACGGCAACCAGCTTAAGAAGGATGACTCCCGACTACGCAAGTCCGGAGCAGATACAGGGGAAGCATCTCACAACAGCAACCGATATTTATTCTCTCGGAGTATTGCTATTTGAGCTACTGACCGGTTCACGTCCCTACACGCTGAGCAATCTTTCGGCTGTCGCAGCGGATCGAGTCGTTTCTGAACAGAATGGCAAGAAACCAAGCTCAGCTCCAGGGATGTCGAGCTCGGCGAGAAAGGAGCTGTCAGGAGACCTGGACAGGATCGTTCTGAAGGCAACGGATCTCGATCCGTCCCAACGCTATCTTTCGGTCCAGCACCTTGATGAGGACCTGCTTCGGTATCTGACTGGAAAGCCAATCTCAGCCAGAACAATAACCCCAACCTACGTGTTGAGCAAATTTGTGCAGCGGCATAGGGTAGCTGCACTTACAGCATGCACAATCGCTATAGCTCTTAGTTGCCTCCTTCTTCTCTACTTGAAACAATCCCGCTCCGACGATCGCCGGGTGAAAGAAGTTCGAACGCTTGCCGATTCAGCGATTTCGGACATGGCAGATAAGCTTCAGCACTCGTCGGCCTCCACCGAGACGCAGGCAGCGCTTTTTCGGAGCGCTCTCAGCTATCTTGGCGAATTGCGTCAGACCATCGGGAACGATCCTCGACTATTGCTTGAATTGTCGAAAGCCTATGTGCGTGTCGGCGACTTGGAAGGCTCGCCTCTGGTCGCTAATCTAGGTAACTCTGATACGGCTGTCACTACCTATCGTGAAGCTTCGCGGACGGCCATCGAAGCACACGCCCACATGCCCGGAGACGAGAGTACTCAAGCTGTAATTGAAACCTATCAACGGCTGGGTGGTATCGAGTTATTTCTCGGGAACCTGCATGAATCAAACGACAATTATCAGCAGGCGCTTACCTGGGCACGGAATTTCTGGCGGCAGAAGCCTGACGAGCCGATTCGTAAACGCCTGCTGGCGACGAGTTATGCCGGAATCGGCGATGTGAGTCTAGGCGGCCTTAACCCAGATAAAGCACTTGAGAACTACTCTATGGCATTCCAGGTCTTTGGAAATAGTCCAATTGGCGTTGAAGATCATGATCGAATGCTAATCGGGTTCTACCTTGGTAAGGGAAGCACACTCAATGAGCTTGGCAAACAATCGGAAGCCCTCGAGAACAATCGAAAGGGGGTTGCTCTCGCCGAGGCGCTGGTTCAAAGATTTCCCGCCTCTCTACCGGCCCGGCGAGCGCTCTTTCTTGCATACGAGGACCTCATTCTCCCCCTAGCAGGAAGAGATGCTCTGAATGTAAGTGATTCGTCGCAGGCGCAAGTCTACGCCCGGAAAGCTCTCGCGATCGCCCAGATGCTCGTTGGAGTTGACAGCAAAAATGCCCAGGCACAGTTCGATCTAGCTCGTGCGTATACGTCGATGGGCGATGCCTTCCGCCAAAGCAATCCCCATATCGCGAGCATCTGGTATCGGAAATCGATTGGTCTCACGAAGCAATTGTCTCCGCTCTACGGGTCTGGGGCACGACACTGGCTTGCAATACAGAATGAGGCACTGGCCGAGGTACTTGTCAAGGAAGAGGACGGCCCGGAACGGTTACGCCTCCTGCAGGAAGCAAATCTGGTCAGACAGGAATTGGCAGAAACAAGTCCACATGGACTTCTTCACCTTATGAGGTCGTATTGCAAGCTGAGTGATGCAGAACTTGCCGTGAAAGGTCTCACAAAGGCGCGGCAATATGCGAATGCAGCGTTGCCTTTTCTGGATAAGTTCAATGTAACATCGCCCAGTTTACTGGTTCTGCGTGATCTGGGCTTCTGCTTTGAAAGCGACGGGGCCGTACAGCATCACATCGCCATGGACCGCAAACTTCCTTCGGCAGAACGACTTACGGCTGAAGCCGAGTCGCGCAGATGGTATTCGAAAAGCGCCGATGTGTGGTCTACGTGGAACCAACGTGAGGCAGCCACGCCGGAAAGTGAGCACGAACGGCACAAGGTTGAAACTTTTCTCAAGAGGTCAGGAACTGTGCCGCAGCAGGCGGTGGCAAACAAGTAAAAATTTGACGATGACGATGATCGGAATATGCGATCTGGCACGCATATCTAGGAAGAGGGGTGGTTCATTTGTCAGAATCGTCACAACTTCAGCAGCTAACGGCAGCACAACTCGGACAGGAAAAGCGCCGAGGCATTCTTATTTTAGATACGCGACCAACAGAAGAATTCGCCTCGTTCCATATTCCCGGCTCCATGCAGATTGGCCTGATGGGATCACTTGCCAGCTGGGCAGCCATCCTGATCAGATCCTCGGAAAGAATTCTGCTCGTTGTCGAAAATGCCAATTGTGCGCAAGAAGCACACAGCCGTTTGGCAAGAGTTGGTCTTGAAAATGTGGTTGATTATACCGTTGCCAACAAGCAACAATGGCAACAGCATGGGTTAGAGCTTACGAGCATGCCCATATATCGGTGTGAGGATGTCTGCCACACTCTACGCGCAAATCTCTCGCCGCAACTTATCGATGTTCGCAGCTGGGCCGAATGGTTGCAAGGACACCTGCCTGGCGCAATCTCCATGCCATTGCTTGAATTAAGCGTAAGCGGACACACAGTGTCGCTCACGCGCTCTCAGCCAATTCTTGTTTACTGCCAAGAGGAATATCGCGCGACGATCGCGGCGAGTATGTTGTTGCGGGACCACGTCGGTGATATCGGTATTCTGAACGGCGGCGTTCAAGAATGGCAGGCCTGCAGTATGCCGTTAGAAACGCCGCGAGATAAGCGTATCGGCTCAACTCCAACCGTACTTGGCGAACTTCCTGATAAAAATTTGTAGCAATTTAGATGATCGATCTTCCGGTCTTTCTGCGGAGTCTAAAGTGCAAGGAGAAAGCGCAATGAATATGGAGTTTCCTCAGAGAGCTCTACAGTCAGGATGGTTCGATTTGGCTTTCTGAATGTGTTCATCCGAATGATCGCGATCTGCTTGTAGAAGAGTTTGGGGTTATGAGTTCAATAAAAGGTTGTAAGCCGGTGACAATGGTCCAAAACAGCTGCAGTCTCATTCGAAGTTGTTGTCGAATTCGCTGATTTTCCGAGCGAACAGATGTGTAACTCTAGATCGCTCTCAAGCAATTCTCGAGAAGAGTTTATTTACCTGTAAAAAGCCATAACTGGGAACTCGGCAACTGCAGTACGTACGCCTCATCATCAGCGGTGCAACGTTAGTTGCATTTGCATAGGAAACGCAGATTTATGCCTTATGAACCCCATGTCTCAGCTGCGATAGGCCTCGAATATTTAGATGGTTTGTACAGTTACGCGATGGTCCTGACTCACAACCATGCGGAAGCTGAGGACCTGGTACAGGAGACTTACGTCCGCGCGATTCCGGCGATGAACCGGCTTCGATCGGAAAGTAACGTAAAGGGCTGGTTTTTTACGATTTTGCGCAACGCATGGCTCAACCGTCTCAGAAAACGGCGAACTGCTCCCGTGATCGCGTGGACCGACGAGGGAGATGGTTCGGTTAGAGACATTGCGGAGCCCTCGAAAGACTCCTACCATGCCCTTGTGAGCAAGATGGAGAAAGAGCAAATACAGGCGGCGATCCAAGCGCTGTCCGTGAAATTTCGCGAGATCATTTTGCTGCGGGAATTTGAAGAATTATCGTATGATGAAATTGCTGGCGTCTTGGACTGTCCGGTCGGGACAGTCATGTCGCGGCTGGCAAGAGCACGTTCGAAGCTTCGCATACTCCTTACGTGCACGAGGTCCGAAGCCTCTGTGGGGAAAGTACGAAATGAAGGACTGCGGTGATTGTCGCGAGAATATTCTGCTTTATCTCGACAAGTCGCTATGTATTTCACGGGCCATCGAATTTCGCGCCCACCTAGAAATATGTGAAGCCTGCAGGCAAGTGGTCGAGGCGGAAGAGGAATTATCCCACCTCCTACATCGATCGCGGCCTCTTTATTCCGCCCCGACTACCCTCCGAGAGGGTATCCTGCGAGCAACTAAAGGGGCGAGCCCAAGGGATTTACCTCCACAGTAACCAACTAGTAGTGCAAGGCCACCCCAGTCTGCTGATCCCGTCCGCATGTCGTTGGTTGGCCGAGGGGGTCTTGCGGCCCATCCGCCTGATAATCGCCAACGTGTACCTGCACTACGTCTTCGATCTATGGACTGATGTCTGGCGCAGGAAAGTGGCGAGTGGCGATGTAGTCGTCTTCGCTACACTGACGATCTTGTCGTGGGCTTTCAGCATCGGACGGATGCCGAGCGCTTCCTGAAAGAGTTCCGGGAACGGCTGGCGAAGTTCGGCTTGGAATTACATCCGGACGAGACTTAGGCTGATCGAGTTCGGGCGGTTCGCCGCTCGCGACCGGAAGCTGTGTGGAGAAAGGAAAACAGAGAACTTCACGTTCCTGGGCTTCACCCATTACCTCTCTCTATAGATATGGAATAAGGACGCTCAATTGGTGTTTTGGTTGATAGAAGTGTCCAAACAAAGAGGCTGACAACAAATGAAAGCTTTACGTCTTCTTAGTTCTGTAATTGCATTATCGATCTTCTTCTTCCTGACTCGCGGTTACGCTCAGAGCAAGATAACTTCCCCAATCCAACAATCCACGGAACAAAAATACAAAATGATCCACTTCTCTATCCGTAACGATGGCATACAAACTCTTCATTTGCGAGCGGATGACCGTCTGATCGGTCTTGAGAAAGGTGATTCGCTTGATTTAAAACTTGCGGCTGGCTCTCAGCTGCTGTTTGCAGCTACAGAAGGTGGCCACAAGGCTGGTAACACATTGGTTGTGGTGTCCGACGCCATTAACGGGTCTACCGTAGTCTCCCACGAAATTGCTCATTGATAAGCATCGACCTCGCGCGCTACCTCCGAATCACCAAGACCATCACCTCTTCAAGGTATCGCCCTGCCGAGCGGCAACCTGAGGGCGGATGCGCCCTGAGTGATTTGAAGCCTGATAACTGAATCGCAATTCTTGCATTGTGAGGTGAGTGTGACAGTCGAAGCTAGAAGCTATATACCCAGACGGTCCCAGGTGTTCCTTTCTACTTTATCAATCGGAATAAATTACGTACCACCGTGTTATTGAGACGGGAATACCTTTGCCGATCTGCCAAGGTATTCCCAAATTCCTTCACAAGCAATTTTCAGGAGCGTCTATGACGTACCGCAGTGCCTTGCAGAATTCAAACTATAGTGAAAGTCAGCAGAATCAACCCATGCCGCCCTCATCAAAAGAGAAGTCATATGCAAACATCGCAGGAAGCCTATTGCTTGCTGCGATTACTGCATTCTCTCCTCTAGTCTCCACCGCACAAACAAGTTCATACACACAAACGAACATTGTCTCGGATGGCTCCGTGGATGCAAGTAAGACCGACCCAAATCTTATCAACCCCTGGGGTATCGCTATCGGCAAGGCATTCTGGATCGATTCGCCGGGCAGTGGTCTCTCCCTAGTGGACGACGCTCAAGGGAATCCACAGTTCACTGTGACTGTTCCTGCCGCCAGTGCAACCGCGGCGCATGGTATGCCGACAGGAGTGGTCTTCAATGCAGATACTACCGTGTTCCAGATTCCTAATAGCGCTGCCGCGCAGTTTATCTTTGGCACACTTGATGGCACTATTGCGGCCTGGAATTCCACGACAACCCAGGCTATTACCGTGGTGAATAACTCTGCCACAAAGGCGGTGTACACCGGCATCGCCATCGACACCAACACGACGGGTACATTTTTGCTTGCTGCTAATCAGATTCCTGGTGGCAGCATTGATGTGTTCGATAAGAATTTCTCGCCGACCCATCTTGCTGGCAGTTTCTCCGATCCTTCCTTACCGGCGGGTTTTTCGCCCTTCTCCGTGCACGTTCTTCAGGGCAATGTGTATGTAGCGTATACGCAGGTCGATCCCGCCACAGGCAAACGTGTTCTGGGGGCTGGGCTGGGCTTTGTCGACATTTTTGACGCGAATGGCAATCTCGTTAAACGAGCGATCAGTGCCGGAAATTTGAATGCTCCGTGGGGTGTTGCGATCGCGCCATCGGGATTTGGCAGCTTTAGTGGCGATCTTCTCGTCGCCAACTTTGGCGATGGCGTGATCAATGCATTTGATCCAAACAGCTTCGCTTCAAAAGGATCACTGCAGGATGCGAAGGGCAATGTCATTGTAAATAGTGGCTTGTGGGAGATCGTATTTGGAGCGAAGAATGTCGGCGATCCTAATACGTTATTCTTCTCGGCTGGCATCAACGGAACCAAAGGTGGTCTGTTTGGATCAATCGGCGTTGCCAGCCCACCCGTGGGCAACCCAGACTTTGCTCTGAAGTCTAATGTCTCGTCTTTGACAGTAAAAAATGGACAAGCCGGCACGTTGAGCATCTCACTTACCCCACAAAACGACTTTAACACTCCTGCGTCGTTTTCCTGCTCCGGACTTCCAAGCGGCGACAGTTGCACGTTAGCTCCAGCAACGGTAAATCTTGCCGGTTCCTCAACGACCAATGTCACAGTATCCATTTCCGCAGCGTCTACCGCAGCGAGTGCATCTGCACGCTCTGTTCATCCGCCAACCGGATTGACTTTTGCGTTCATCTGCCCTCTCGGCATGTTTGCTTTCTTTGAAGTTCGGCAGCGATCCACAATCCTGCGGGGCCTGAGCCTGGCGCTCGTCTTAGCATTCTTGTCAACTGCAGTGATCGGGTGTGATTCCACATCCAGTAAAGATCAGAGCGTTGCACCACCGGCTGCACCCGTGACTACAAACATCATGATCAATGCTGCGTCAGGAAATATTGCACACAGCATCCCAATCGCTCTTACTGTCAACTAATCGGGCAAGCGCACTCATCAATCTAAGCACGGGACGGATCTCATTTGTCCCGTGCTTAACAGATGCGAATGACTCAAATTGTGTTCGAGGGAAAACTCGCCAATTCGAACCTCGCCATACCAAAGATCGAAAATGGCTCTGAACGCTTCGATGCGCCGTCCGTCCCTCCGGCATCCCCTGTGAAACCTATAGCGTCTCCCATTCCGCCCTGGGAACGGCGATCGCCTCGACAGGGCGCCCAACAGCCTCAGCGAAGGCATCTGCTATGTCGACGGGACTGTAACCCTCCGGGCCCGCAACTTCGATATGGCGGATTCCGGTCCAGCCCTGAGTGAGCGTCTCTGCACCCACCTTGCCGATGTCCGCGGTCGCAACCAGAGGAAACTTCCGGTCAAGCGGATGGAGCTGAAACTTGATCTTGTCTTCATTCCGCGCTCGCTAAATCACCGGCCGAGTTCTCAAAGAACCAGCCGGCGCGAAGAAACGCATAGGAGAACGGAAGATCGCCCAGCGTCTCTTCGAGGAGATGAGAACTCGTGGTCAAAACCCAATCCGCTGGCCTGTTCCGCTCCTATGGATGACAGATAAACCACCTTCGACGGCAGAGCTCTTGATAGTGCCTCATGCAGGACCTTCAACGTCACCTTGGTCTCGGCAAAGCCGGTGCCGGCGCGAAGTTTGCAGGAACCATTACGAAGACGCCAGCGACGCCGGTGAACGCTGCCGTAAGCGCATCCACGTCGTTATACTCGGCTTTGAAGAACTCCGCACCTTTCTTCTGCCACTCTGCCGCTTTCCCCTTACGATTCCTCGAACCTTCTCGCCCTTTGCAAGAAGCGTGCGCGCAACGGCACCGCCTACATTCCTTGTGATTCCCATGACTGCGTACATATTGATGGCTTCTAGTTTCTATCGTCGTTACTCGTTGTGGCTGTCCGCGTGGATCAAAGTTTGGGAGATGCCCCCGAATTCGCTGACGGGGTTCTCACCAAGGTAGGTTCTTTCCAGAAGCTATATACGCAACAGGAGTTCAAAGACTACTTGCGGGCCGTTTTGGGTCACCAGCCCCACATGGCCAGTCTTGGAATAGCCTATATTTTCAAAGATTCGCAAACTGAGTCCGACTATCTGGCTCAATTGTCGCTCTATCGTCCCATCAGCTTTCGAGAGACAGTACGAATCGAATTCTCCAAAGATCGCACTGCGCAACGATATCTTGCGCTGACTAGAACGCTCGGGCGGCCGCCGCTAGGGGTAGAATTCAAGCCGCTGACGCGTCTGATCGAACGGTATGGTTCAGCGCAGCGAGTAGAGAGAATTGCTTCTACGCTACTGAACGCGGACGCGCTCGCCTCCGCTCGTGAAGAGAAGCGGGTGAACTTCCTAACCTATATAGCTATGCTGCGGCTCCAAGGGTTGACCCCGCCGCCTATCCGTATGCTCCCCGATGAGATCCAAGCTGACATAAAAATGCTGTGGCCCAGCTACAAAACTTCAATCCAAGCCGGCACCGACTTTCTGTTCGAACTTGGGAAACCCGGAATCATTCAGCAACAATGCAAACAGGCAATCGTAGGGAAGAAGCTGCCCGATTCGCTCTACATCCATAAAACGGCGGAAGCACAGCTCCCGCCCCTTTTGCGGCTTATGATCCTCACCGCCCGGCAGATCGTCGGAGACGTAGAATACGATCTCATCAAGATCAGCCTGGATGGTAAGAAGCTTTCCTTCCTCCGATATCCAGACTTCGAAGATATCGCTCACCCAGAGCTCGCTTACAGCGTGCGTGTTTACCTCCCCACCGCCTCCTACGGGATCAAGAATTTCAGCAACTCAGAACCCCCCCCATACTTCACCGGAAAGAATCCTTTCTCGATCCACTCCATCCTCGCTATGCGGAATTTGCTCAGCTTTCGGCCCAAGAAGAGGAATTGGGGCTGCTATCGCGTTCAGACATCGGCACCCGCAAAGGATGGGAAGCACTTCTCAAGGAAAGCCATGTAGACATCGTGGGGCACTCTCTAATTCGAACCTCTGATGCGAGCGCTTCGCAAGTACGGGGCTAACGGCTTATGAACCCGAATCCTTAGGGAGAGAATCCATCGTTCGTGTTTCTTCTCGAAGGAAGGCAATTCCCGCCTCCAGAGTATGGAAGCACGCATCAGCACAGATGTGCAGCATTGCCAACCGTCTAGCCTCCATATCGCTATCTATGGACCTCTCATCAATCAACAGGATTCTCTTTTCCAAGGCTTTCCCGAACCCTATTTCGAGAGCGAGTGCGTAGCCACCGGGATTGCTCTTTTCCAAATAGGCAAACACCCAATCGCTTTCACGAATGGCGTTCAGATCCCAAGCGGTGTACAGATCCGCAGCATCAATCTTGTGCTCTCTCGGGTCAAAGAAGCTGAGGTTGGAAGTTCGTGCTTTGACCAGGTCCTGCCATCCCGAATGAAATCCTCCAGCCAAATAGACCTTTATCTCTCTCATCCGCACCTCACTTCAGATATATAGCAGGCAAAGCAACAGCAACAGCCAAAGCTGCTAAGGGGCTCTGCCCCGCTCACGCGTGCAAGGGGTTTCCCCAATCTTCCTCCACTTCGCTCGCGGGTGAAGATCCTCGAGCTTCGTTCCGTGCAGACCTCCGCTTCGCTTCGCCCTTTCCGTTCCGCCTGCAGCTCCACTTCAAGGGTGGGAGATACCCGCTCCCCTTGCACTTGCTACCCCCCGCTGGCTTGGGCCAGGGCCAAGGCGTGTCTGTGAGAACAGCCACAGCCGAACCATTCAAAAGCGAAAGCTGAGGAGCCCACCCATGAGCAGCAAAGCCACGAAGAAGACAGCGCCGAAATTCAACCTCTATCAGACTGTGACCGACCGCATTATTGCCAGTCTCAAAGCTGGCGTCATTCCGTGGGAGAAACCGTGGAAGTCTCCGCACTTCACCGGAGGCCCATTCCCGCGCAATTTCAGAACCGGAAGGCCATACAGAGGTATCAACATCATGCTTCTTTGGTCGAGCAGCTACAGCTCGCCCTTCTGGATAACGTTCAATCAGGCGAAGGAGCTAAACGGCACAGTTCGCAAAGGTGAGAAGGGTACACAGATCGTTTTCTATAAGCAACTCCACAGCCGCAAAACAAAGGACGAAAACACCGCCGAGGATGAGGACCGCCGACCGCCGTTTGTGTTGACCTATCACACCGTTTTCAACGTCGAGCAATGCGACGGCTTGACCGTTCCGCAGATCGAGAAGCCGACGACGACACCGAATGCGGTTGAGCAGGACGAGGCCTGCGAAGCTCTAGTTGCCGGCTGGGAGAATCGGCCCACTCTTCATCTGACGAGTAAATCGGAGATGCGCGCTTACTACGTCCCGCGCACGGACTCTGTACACATGCCCGCCCGGAATCGCTTTGTCGATGCTCCGCACTACTACAGCACACTTTTTCATGAGCTAGTCCACAGCACAGGTCTCGGTTGTCAGCGTTGCTGGGTTACCCCCAAAAGCCTAGGCGAAACGGATTCCATGAAGCCGAAGCGTGTCACTTTCAGAATTATTTGGCGTAGTTTTTCAGAGCTATTTGGCGTAGTTTTCGGAGATTCGTTGTGACAGTTGCCTGGGAGATGTTAAGCCATGAGACTGCAGATGGCATGAAGAGTCAAACACTTAGCTGCGCATATAGCATCTCTGGCCTGTCGCTAACGAGTGTTCGTCCTGCCGAATGTTGTTAGTCGAGCCCAGCAGAAGCGTCATATAACGCTCAAACATTACGCCAAATAGCGATCAAAGCTACAGCCTTGTGTGCCAAATAATTAGCACGGAAGTGCCAGATAATTTGCCAAGCTACACTTCAAGGCCTCTCAACCTGACTGACATTGCCTGACAATTCCACCGCCACAAAGACCATGCTGTACTAGGTTCCAGCTTCTGCAAGCATTCCGGCCAGGGTGTTGAACAGCGTGACACCATTGGAGCCGTCGGGATCGGCGACCTCTGGCTGAGCGGCCAGCACAGTGTTGTCAGTCGGTCCGGGCCAGAGGCTCTGGATGCGGCCGAAGCCACCCTGCTGCAGTAGGTCGTTCACTACATCGAAGGCTGAGGTGGGATTGCCGAGACGAACCCACTCGCCATTCAGAGGCTGCCCCGGCGCAGGTGCGGGGACATTCATCTTTGCAGCCATCAGGGATCGGCGAAAGTTTCGGACCTTAGTGGAATAGCCGTCGGTAATCTGGCGATCGAATGAGGCAATGGCAGCGCTGCCGTCGAAGGTCATGCCGCGACGGCGGAAGTGTGTTGCGCCGGTCAGGCACCACACGTCGTCGACGATCACCGAGGTCGTGCGGATGTACGCCGTGCGACCGGGAAAACCGACCGGATGGAACAGCAGAACACGATCTTTCGCAACGGCCTGCAGGTTGTTGAAGGCCTCCAGCCGTGCCGCGTAGTGTTGCCGATGAAAACTTCGGAAGTTATCCGCGAAGTCAGACAGGCGCGGCGTGCAGACGATGACTCGCAGGTTCGGATGAGCACTCAGCCGGGCAGCCAGTTCAGCCACAAGGTCGACTTCGTACGGTTGCGGGGCACCACTCGGGCGAGCCGTGCGCGCAAACTGGGGAGACTCGATGTAGACGAGTTCCCGCGCCTCGGCAAACGCGCGGCGCAGCGACCATTGCGCGTCGCGAAAGCCTTGCTTGGCTGCGAAGAACTCGCGGCGCACCTCACGCTGCAGGCGATTCTCATTGTTGATGTTGACGGTGATCGCCGGTGCGCCCACGTTCATCAGGCCCGCGGCATTCTGAATCATCTGGTTCACGGTAAGGTTTGCAGGCGGCGTGTCAAAGCTGGATAGCCAAGGCGTCTCGCAGCCCACGGCGATGCTTTCCAGCAGGACGCCGGTGCCGGTATTAGCAGCAGCTGTGTCCACGGGAATGTCGAAGTTATCTCCCGACGAGAAAGCTACCCACCCCAGCACAGTGCCAGCGTTCGAAGCAGGCAGCGGGATCAGCGGTTGCGCGCGCTTCAGGGCATGCAGCGCAAGGTCGTAACCAAGGGCACCCGTGGTGGCTACCCCAGGCGCATGCACATCCGGCCCGGCCGGGTTCCCCGGGTTGCCCTGCGCGTGCAGGGCTGAACGCGACTCTGCCGCCCAGCGCGCACCGCTCAAAACCGCCTGCCAGGCGATGGATGTATCGGGTGCAGGTAAGGTTGTGCCGGTTGCTGCTACTGTTTCCAGCCGGGCCATGGTGGGCAGGCGCGGAGCCTTGCGCGGAGACGGCTCTGAGGCAAGGCTCAGCACCAGCTCCAGCAGGTTTCCCGGCGGCGCGGCTGGCGGCGAGACGGTGTTGGGAATGCCGAACAGCGGCGACTCCGCCACACCTTGAACAATGACCGGCAAGATGCCCATAATGTTGCCAGCGGCGGCACCGAAGAAGGGACTAGTGGGCACAACGGCAGGTCCTGCCGCCACCTTCACCGCTACTGCGGCAGTCAGGCGTCGCTGCCCCAGCCTTGGTGCCACCACGATGTCCATCGTAAGCACTGCCGGATTCGGAACGGCTGCAGCCGAACCTAGGTGGAAGGGGTTCGCCAGAAAGATGTTCACCGGGTTGGCTCCGCTCACGATGCCTGCACCACCATCGCCACGAAGAAACGACGGTTCCGCGCCATTGATTGAGGCAATTTCCACAAACACCTGCGGGAACACGCGAACCGTTGCACCGTCGGGCGCGGCTCCGGCGGCGACTGTCACGACAACATCCTGGCCGACGAAAGACGCTGTGACATTGGCGGCCGAAAGCTTTATTGGAGGGTTCGGAAAGCCTGCGCTCGTGTTGGGCGGGGGAAGGGCAGGCCAGTGCGCAGGCGCTCCGGGGCCGGCGGGCGTCAGAAGGCTTTGGTCGATGTTCGGGGAGACCGCTACGATCATGCTTTGCAGCGGACGGTTCAGGATGCGAGTGGCTTCGCCGAGCGTATCAGGCCCGTCAGCTAGATAGTCGATATCAACCATGTCACGCACGATTGGCAGCAATTCCGGTGGAATGCGCTGATCGTCTGCCGGGACGCCCAGCACTGCTGCTGCAGACCGGTTGCCAAGTAGGTACCAGTTTTGGTCCACTACCATCACACGGTAAAAGAGCCGGGGAATCGTTCCCGCGGCCAGAGGCGGCGGCAATAGTGGCGAAGCGCTCATCGTTCCGTTGGTTGCAAATCCGATACGAAGCGGGGTGACTGGGGGAAGCGCGTTGGGCGCAATCCGATTGCCTGCAGCCAGGGTAATCAGGTTGCCCGTGATATTGCCTGTGAGCACAGCCGCTCCATCGTCGGTAATCAGGCCGGCCCCGGGCGTCGCGATCCGCATAGGGTTTCCATGAGGATCGATGAGGTGGACGATCGTACCCGCCGCTGCAAGGCCAGCGATCGACTGCACGCCTCCGGGTCCGTTGGCGGCGGCCGTGACTGAAGAGGGCACCAGTCCGGGCAGGCTTGTGGGGCTCAGCAGGTCAGCAAACAGACCGGCCACGTAGACCGGATCCAGAATGAAGCCACGCCGATCATGAAACGACAGGGTGCCGGTGACATCGTCCAGTGCGTCATCGGGCCTGTACCAGCGCGCCGAACGAAAGCCTTCCGCGCTTCGAATGACTAACGAGCTTGGCAACGGAAGCGTCAACGGCTGACCCGCCGCGGCATAGCGCCGGGCGCAGATGGTCTGCAGCCGCTGGTAAGCCTGGGGATGGAAGCGAAAGATGGTGGCATTCACGTTGAGCGGTGTACCATCCACCTCGTAGAACTCGCTGATGCGCTCTGCGGGAGTCAGCCGAAGCGTCACCATGTCGCCCGCCGCGAAGGCCTGTTTGCTTGTACCCTGCGCGCCACGCACCACCGTTAGGCTATCGGCGGCACGCGCGGTACATTCCAGCGTTTCAATCTTGCTTCCGGAGCTGTTCGCCAGCGTAAGCAGGATGCGCCCGGGAGCAACCGGCGTGGGGAAGCCGGTGCCTGTTCCTGGGGCAAGGGTAAGCGTCGTGTCGTTGGCGCCGACGGCTGCGGCAAGGGTCGACGAGGCGTCGTGGAATCCGTTCTGCCGTATGCCCAGAAACGGTGCCCGTACCGTGCCGGCAATGGCCAGCGTCAGTGCCGCGCTGTCGAAATCTCCTGCGTTGGGCGTCGCATCTGCCCAGCGGGTGCCGAGTTCAACGGTAGTGAGTCCCAGCGCAGACAAGCCATTGTTCTGCAGACTCTGCTGCACTGCATTCGGTGTGAGAACCGTGATGGGTAGCGTGGCCATGGCTTAGCTCGGTAGCTCGATATGTTGTGCCACGCGCCCGTCAGGAGACGTGAGGCGGACAATGATCTGGGTGAACGCGACCCGGACAAACGCGTAGTAGGCAAAGTTCGGCCCCGGACCCGGCATGCGGCGTGCGCGAAGCGAATCGATCCCGGCAGGCACTGGCCCTGGTTCGTCGAGCGGCACGTCTGAAAGGCCCATCTGGATCGAGATGGGCAACTGCCTGATTGGAAAATTGCCGATCTTGATCGCTGGCCGGTTTACCGTGATGCGCAAGGTGTACAGGCCGGGATCGATGGGCGTGCTGCTGTGCCAGTTCAGCTGCACACCGGCAGGAACCACGCTCTTCACAAGCTGGAAGGTATCCAGCACCGGGTCCGGAAGGATGCTGCCCGGCCCAATGGTAGCCAGTGCCTCCGACGATCGACCAATGGGGTCGGTGACACGAACGCTGATCTCTACGGCATCGGCGACGTCCGCCCGGCGAATGATGGCACGGTACTGGGCAGGCTTGGTCGCGTCCACGCGCCAGGCACCGGACCCAGTCGCGGGCTGCACGGTTCCAAGGTCAGGCAACGGCCCTTCAAACGAAATAAGTGGCAACTCATCCTGTCCGCTACCCACGCGGCGGGCACGGACGGAGAGGGTATGTGGACCAAGCGGGGTCTTTGGCAGGGGCGCGGCGCTGCTCCATTTCAACAATACGTCCCCAGCCGCTGTGCCGGGCCATTCCATCACGATGGCGGAAAGATCCGGCGGCGTCGCCGGCGGAACGACAGCCCACGCTACCGTGCTGGAAGGGGACCGTGCAGACAGCGTTCCCCGCAGCAGGTCGTCGTCCGACCATGCGGCCGCCCGATACCACACCCGCTTCCACGATCCCGTCGGCGTATCTTTGCCTCTGGCCGTCACAATGTGCGACCCAAGAGGGTCTGCCACCTGGGTCACATCCCACCCCGGCGTCAGTGTGTCCAGCGTGAGCACCGGGGGTCCCATGGTGTCGATCTCTTTCGCAGCATCGTCCACGCGCACACGGTGCAGGTCGATGCGGCGAACGCGTGGACCCTTTCGAGTTTCAAGGCGGATGCTGGTTCGGTACACCGGCGGAATCACGGTGTTATCCAGCTTGCTCACCACCTCGATCGTAGGCGCGCCCGGCTTCGGCACACGGGGAACCGCAAAGGCATATAGGGCAGTCGATGATGTCGGCCACTTGGCTTCGACTTGGCCCGCGCTTACGCCCAGGACAAGATAAAGATGGATGGCCGTGGAACCGCGCGGCAGCGTCACGTCGGCGGAAGTGGTCTTGAGCAACCGACTATTCCGGCGGGTGAACTCCCTACGTCGATTCGCGGGCTGCGCGTCGAAGATCTGCAGCAGCCTCGTCAAGCGCTGGCTCAGCGTCTTGGATGGATCGGGTTCGGTCTCGCCGGCAGCCTTTAGTAGCTTGGTTTCGGTGGTCTCGTAGATGAAGTAGCCGTCCGCCCCGGGCGATCCGGCCCACTTCAAGACTGCGTGCGACTCACCAGCGGCATCCGGCAGGCTTGAAAGCGAAACGATGTCCGGCACGATCAGGGGTGGCCGCGGATCAGAGGTCGAAATGACGCTGGGTTCCTTGCTCCACGGACCTACGCGCTGCGGGGCAATGGCCTCCACACCCTCCGCCCACAGCGCAAGATTCAGGTGACCCTTGCTTGCGAAATCTAGCGTGAAGCCCGGAATTGTGACGCGATAGCGGCGCGCCTCGCCACCCTGTGCCGCGCCGAAAGCAACCTGCTGATCACCCGCAGGATTCAGCGCGATGCAGCCGGTAGCCGGGACATAGCCGGGCCACGCTCCCGTGGGTGCGCCATTGGCAGCAAGCACATCGAACCGCAGCGTAAAGGTAGTCGCAGGGGCAGCCGCCAGACTGATCTGCAGGCCGTTCGGCAGCGTGGTGTCCGGCGGTGGCTGACCGTGATAGTCGGCCGTATGCAGGCGACCACGGAAGCTGATCGAGAGTGGGCTGCGCACCCTCCAGTCCCACAGGAATTCCAACACAAGATTCGCGGTGCAGGCAGACAGCGGAGGCGTTGGCACCGACAGATACCGGAACTCGGCGGAGACGATGCGCACGTCATCGACACGAGGCTGCTCAATAACGGAGTTGACCGAAACCCATTTACTGTACTGGCCGTAGATGTCCTGGTTCGCGGCGGAATACTTCATGGTGCGATTGCCAGGATTGTTCGGAATGGGGATCTCACGGTCAACAGCGCTCAGCCGATTTGGTTCCGGATCGAGCGAACTGGTGAAGTAGTTCACCGCGATCGGGAGCGGCGAGCCGTCGGACCGTTTGTTCATCAACAGTGCTGGTGCGGCAACGGGTGCGATGCCGGTTCTGGCGAACGCGAAGGAACGCGGTCGAAACAACGGGATGGGTACAGGACGGTCCCACGACGTGCGGACGGAAGCGCGCCATGCGCCATCTGCGAACGCAGGACGCATGTTGCCCATCAACTGCTGCGCCATCGCTGCCGGGATGGGAGGAGCAATGGCCTGCTGCGGCGACGGCACCAGCGCTGCATATTCCACCGCGGCACCAACGGCCAGCGGCCCCTTCTCATAGCGCGCCGTCACCATGTAATCGAAGTCGAGTGCCGTCTGCCGATTCGGATCGACAACAAGCGGGTAGGCTGTTCCGAAGCCAAGAGCCAAGCTGTTGTAACAATCCGTTGAAGCCACGATGTAGGTCATCCCCAGTGGCGAAATGTTAGACGGAACACCAGGCTGCGACATCTGTTCCCCGGCAGAGTTTTCCGGTCCTGGCACGTCCTTTGAGATTGTGGCGGCCGGCTGGCTCACCGGTGGAAGACCCGCGATGGTGCGCAGATCTTGCAGAACCCCTTTTTGGAGGTCGATGAGCAGGGACGGTGTTGCCGTGGGAATCCATGCCGGTGCGGGTAGCCCGGCCTCAATCAGCGAGGCCCAGCCGATCGGTGGCGCACCGCGTTCCAGTCGCTGTCCCGCCGCTGCAACGGCATTCGTCGGAGCGCTGACCATTCCCTGGTCGGTGCCGTGCAAACCAATTCCCTGCCCCGCCCACTCAGCCTTCCTTACCGGCAGACCCACCAGTTCAAACTTCTCCCAACCCGAGGCTGCGGAAAGATCGTCCGCCCGAACACCCACGATGGAGTTGATCGTGATGGCACTCGAAAGCATCAGCCCTTCCATGGAGGAGGCGGTGAGGGTGACGGTCTGATTTGCACCGGGTGGCAGAACGGCTATAGCGACAACAGAATTCGGCCATGAGCTACCGACAAATCCATACACCGCTCCTCCCCCGCCGGAGCCGTTCAGCGTAACGTGCGTGTACGAACCCTGTAGATCGGCGATTTGCCCAAGGCCAAACAACATGGAGGAGTTAATGTCGGCCTGAATAGGCTTCGGCTGGTTGTTCTTCCGGTTCCTTCGCCAGACGATGAACGGCTCCGTCGGCAATCCCAGCTCAGGTTTCAGCGTCCAGCGAAGCTGCAACACGGAAGGCAGCTTGCGTTGAAAAACCGTGTCCAGCATGCCCAGTCGACGGGCAACCACCTGCCATTGAAGGAAGGCTCCTTCGGCCTGAAACTTTGCCGCATTCACGATAAAGGCCATCAGTCTTCCTCCTCCCACGGCGCGCGTGCGAGCTTCGTGTCCAGAATGGTGAGCAACTCGTCCGCTGCCGTCGGTCCATCCAGGTAGCTCTCCTTCATGGCGATCCTGCGCAGCACGAGTTTCAGTGTCTGGCCGCGCGAGTTGGGTGCAAGCGTGATCAAGGCGCCGTGCCCACCGGGTGCCTGGATCACCTTGGTAGTGATCGCGCTGCCGCTCTCTTCCAGTTGCATCCACGTCACTGTAGTCATCTCCTGCCTCGATGCGTTCGGCGGTTGCGGGTCGGTGATGTTTCGCGGAATCTTCCGGCTGCGCCACATGGGTTCTGAAGAATCCACCAGCACCGCAGCTGGCTGTGGATTGGGCACGCCCGCCTCCCAGAAAACGATGACGCGCGGCGCTTCCGGCACCCCCATCGGCTCCAGCCCGGCGGTGATCATCGCCATGTCCAGCTGGTTGCCCTGGGGATTGCCCGCCCACGGCTGAGCGGCGATCGCCTGCAACAGTCCCGGCTTGGAGAAGCGGTGAAGCACGCGGTTGAACTGGAAGGACTCTGCAAACGCCGCAAGAGTGGCAAAACGCCCTGTGCTGAAGCCGGTCCGCCACACGACCGTTCCCGGGGTCTCAGCCGGTGCAGCCGTATCCACCATCTCGATGTCCAACACGTAGTCGGTAAATGGTTCAAGTGGAATAGGCACCGTGGCCGTGGTGTGGCGGAATCGGTTCCCGCTCACCGGAACACAGGACTTGGTGAGCTGGTCCACCATCACGGCCTCCCACGGCGAAAGCACGCTTGCAATCACAGGGACGAGTGTGGCCGCTGTAAGGACAAAAGGATGTGGAACCTCAGGCGTGTTCGGCAGTGGACGGAACGAAGCCGCCCGTAACCGAATCTGCAGGCGCTTTCCGTACGCACCGTAGATACGGCCTATGTCGGGACTATTGAACACAACGTGGATCGGGAGATGACCGAAGTAGTGGTGTTCACCATCCTCCGGCGTGCTGCACATGATCCACGGATCAAGGCGGCGAGGCGGCTCGTTATCCGTAAAGAACCAGAACGTCTCGTGCTTCCCAGGCAAGGAAACAATCTCCTTCACCGATTCCCCGGGCCGGCGTTTGCCGCGCTGCGCGTCGTATGACACCTTGACCGCGTAGGCCGTGTCTGGCTTCAGCAAAGCTTGGCCTGAACTGCTGTCTGCCAGCGACGCCTCCAGCACGTTCTGCTTGTGAGTCTGCTCCGTGGTGTCATAGTCCGAGCGCTGGAACTCCACCTGGGTAAACACCTCCACCGCAGCGACATAGAAAGGCCTGACCATATGCTTTCGGTGCCAGTCGGATTTCTGCCGCAGAAGCCCGATCTGGATGCGGTCAGCCTTCGCGCTGCCCTTAATGGTCACCAGCACACCGATATAGCCGCGCGGCTGCACCACCGCTTGGTGCTGCGCGAGGCGGAAGACCTCATCGACCCACGGCCCGGTGGCATCGGTCCAGCGCGCGGGGAACGTATTGGACGGCATGGTGAACGACGCATCCAGCACGATCTGCTCGAACACCGTATCGTTCGCATCCGTGGTTGCCACCACGACGATCTTTGAGGCCAGTATCTCGCGGTGCACGAACAGGTAGAAGGTCGTCGTCTCTACCGCACCTGTCTGGAAAACGACAGCATCATCGAAGGGTCCGCTGCGGAACCCACGCTTCTTGCGAGCATCCCCGGCTTCGTCCAGCCGGTTTCGATCACCAAAGGGGCGCAGGTCACGTGAATCGAGCACGGGCGCTGCCAGCACTCGGCTCGTACACGCCTTTTCTGCATTGACCGCCGGTGCCTGAGTTGGCTGCACGACCACCCTCGTCAGCATCGACCGTGATATCTCA
This sequence comes from Edaphobacter modestus, assembly GCF_004217555.1. Classification (GTDB taxonomy): domain Bacteria; phylum Acidobacteriota; class Terriglobia; order Terriglobales; family Acidobacteriaceae; genus Edaphobacter; species Edaphobacter modestus. Next base: position 551,673 of record NZ_SHKW01000001.1, on the reverse strand, counting down.
AGCCCGCTGTTCGCGCGGCCCGCCAGGTCGATCAGCGTGAACTCTTCTGGTGCAAAGACGTCGGGCCGCTTCAAACCCCGCGCAGCCAGGACAGGGTTCAGCCGCAGTTGCGGTCCAAGAGGATTCCGGTTCGCAGGAAGGCAGCGCACCGTTGCACCTTCCACCACGGCAGGAATCACCCCGATCAGGCTGTCCACCTGGGCAATCCCGGTCCTCCACCGCTCAGTGACGATCAGCCGCAGAACCGGCGGAGAGGAGCGGATGGTTGCCGGCGGATCAGGCCACGCCTCACCATCAAGCCGCCAGCCGTTGAGTGACGGCCCGAACGCCTCCTGCAAAAACGTGAACAGCACTGAAGTGGGCGGAGCTGCCACATTGCACACGGTGCCCCAGGTTTCCGTGAGCGTATCGTCGAGAAACTGGCTGCGCTCAATGGCTTTCGGCGTGGGATCCGGTACCCAGCTCAGCAGACCCAGTTGCGCGGCTGAGGTCGAATCGCCAGCCTTCTGCGGCCACCATACAGCCGGTGTGGCCCCATCCAGCAGGTCGCCAATCAGTTCCGCGCTCGTAAGCGTGTACTGGAAGACGTCGTCGCCCTTCTGGATCCATCCATCGCTGGGCGCGCCCGGCGTTCCGGGTGTCTGCGTCACTTCCACACCGCGGAAGATGTACTTCGAAGTCGACGTTATCGGCGGCATCGCAAGCATCGCCAGTGGAATCGCATCGATCGGCACACGCCGCTGGTTCATGGGAAACGCCGGCGCGGGCTGGCCGACGGCACTGGGGGGAGGCGGTGGAGGCGGTGGGGCGGGCGCCGTCTCGGACAGGATGCCTTCGGCAATGCCGCCATCGATCGACTTGTCCACGCCGGTCCCGACTGCCAGGGCAGGCGATCGGCTCACCAGCCGCAGTGACTGGAAGAGCTGTGGCGGAGGCGCATCCGGTACGGCCGTTTCGCCCAGTTGGAAATGGACACAGCCCTCAACGTCAAAGAACAGGAACTCAACCTTGCCGCAGATGTCGCCGGATATCTGCGATACTTTCGAGCCGTCAGGCAGCTCGCCAATGGCCACCGTCAAGTCGGCCCAGGCACTGATGTCGATGATGAAGATGTGCAGTGTGCCACGGAGATACAGCTTGCCGGCAAGCAGGAAGGGATCGAAGCCGATCACTGCATCGAAGCCCGCCGCAACCTCTGCGTAGAGGCCCACACTCTTGCTGCCCCAGACGAACGAGACGTGCAACCCTGCCGAGATGGCAAACCCTGTGATGGGAGCAATCAACAAACTGCTCTCAATGTCCCCTGCCGCGAAGCCTTTGCCGGAGAGCATCAGGTACCCGGAGCCTTCGAAAACCTCAAGGATCTTCGCGTGAATCTGGTCGGTATAGCGGCCAAGAAAGAGGTGCCAATCCTTGGTGTTGTTGAAGTTGAAGAAGGCCTCAACAGGGATGTGGATTTCCAGCAGTGGCTTGATGCTGAACTCGACCGCAAGTCCGATCGTGAGCGTGCCCCGGCCCATGTCGAGGTCGATGACGGCCAGAAACGTTCCTTCGGCTTCCCCTGACAATTCCGGTAGAACCGCCAGCAGCTTTGCCTTCATCATCAACAGCAGCCGGGGACCGGGCAGCTCCAGCAGAAGAACGCCCTTCATGTTGAAGATGACGCTGGAGCCCATCGTACCCAGGATGGCTCCAACGCCGAAGGCCCAGTTGTCGATCTTCGGAGTCCACGCGGCGATGTCGATTGGGTTGCTGTGCGCAATGTCTTTCAGCCACGCCAGGGCCGGTGCCATTGACGACGGTGGCGGTTCCTTGCGTGCGTAATGCATGGCGAACAGGCCAAGGAAGCCATAAATCCCCAACCCCGACGTGCCCAGTGGAATCGCCACCGGGAACTCGATCTCCAGCGAGATAATGACGCCCGTGGCTTTGCGTCCATTTTCGTTAATGTCTGCAATGCCAACGCCTGCCGCCACACGCATGTGGACAGGCACGATCGTGAGATCAATCTGACCCTTGATCTCGTGTTCGTTCATTTCCAGGTAGCCCCGGCCGGAAACCGCCCCCGGAATGTCAACGCTGGCCGCAAAGGCGGTCAGCTCCGGTGCGCTGACCGGGTCAAAGCGCATCCGGATCCGCGCACGTTCAATGGTGACAACGCCAAGATCGACGGCAAAGCCGAGATCGATCTCGAAGATCAGCGGATTGTTGCGGGCAATGCGCGCCCCTAGAATCGTCAGAATCTGGTCCAGTGGCGAGGCGACCGTGATGGCTCCGGGTTTGGAAACATCGATGGTGTAGCCCTTTGAAGCGTCGAAAATAGGCCGAAACTGGAACTTCGGCTGATCCGGATCGTCCCCGATGCGTATACCCACGGCCTTGTAGCGGACCGCCAGCGGTGCGCTGCGGTCGATCTTCAGCAGCGTCTTGCCGCCGATGGAAACATCCAGGCTCAGGGCCGCTTCCATGTCGAACAGGATCACCGCCTCCACGCCCGACGGCCTCACGCGGAACTGGACTTCACCACCGAACCATGTCACTCGTTCGCAAAGGAGCTTGACGGGACTGCTGCCCACCTCGGCAAGACCTGCAAGCGTTGCCGGGATCGCCAGCATCGCCGCCGTCATGCCCAGTTCTGCAAGGGCGCCATCGTTGGCGACCGCACCCACTCCCGCGGAGATCAGCGGCATAAAGACGATAGTGGTGCCGAAGAAGTTCAGGCCGAAACCGGGGTCCGCAGCGGGTGGCTGACCTGGCCGCGTACCCCACAGGAACAGCCCATCCACATCCGCCGGGTCCGCACCGTAGTAGCCGATCACGGACACGGTGTCCGTCGCGTCGTCAATCTGAATCACGAGGCGGAAATCAATCAAGCCGTCCGCCGGATTCGCTCCCAACGGCTGGCCCTGCGGCAGCGTACCGGAGTTCCCACTCGGCATGCCTGCCTGCAACCGGTCTTCCGCGGCCGTCTGAATGTCGATCTTGGCAGTGACCTCGCACGCAACAAACTGGTTGCGAACGATGCGCACCTTTGCGCCCATCTGCCGGAACCAGCGCGGCGGTGGTGCAGGCTGCTCGTTCGGTGGAGGTGGCGGATCCAGCACCGTTCCAGGTGTAGTAGAACTGCTTTGCGGGTCGCGATGCAGCGTGCCCAGGGACACCGATCCGGGCGTGTTCGCGGCCGGCCAACTGGCCACAGCCTTCCACCAGATGCGACGAGTCTCCACCGCAGGAAAGCCCTGGTTCGTCCAGTTGGTCATGTTGGACGCATCGGACAGCGAGAAATTCTTAGCCTGCAGATTGTTCGCCGGTTCGGCGATCAGGCTCTCGATGATCGCGCGCACCCCGGCAGCCCGGCGGCTTGCAAGAGCGTCGTTATACGCCCGCTTGGTCAGATCAACCGCGGGCGGAGGCGGACCTTCATAACTGGCGAAGCCATCGATCTGAATGGCTGTGTTATCGGGCAGACCCTGTAGCACCGGCAGCAGGGCCGTGCGCACGTCACTGCCGCCCAGCCAGTTCGATGTCGTGCCCTCATCCGACGCCTTGGTGGAGTGCGTGTTGTCGGGGATCAGCGCAAACGCTGCTATCTCCGGCGGTGTCAGAACTCGATTGTTTTCGCTATACGGCGGCTTGTCAAAACGGTAAAAACTTTCGAACTGCGTCACGCCACTTTCGCCGGGTAACGTCGCAGTTATGCCTGCGTCCGGTCCGCCGGCGGGCAGGTCAACCACCAGCGTTGCGCTTGTCCCGGCTGCTACTCCGTTCAGTGTCCACGCCGTCAGTGCGGCCCTGCCGGGAGCCACATTCAATCCCACGGTCACGCTGTTCGCGGTCTCTGAAACGATGCTCAGCCGCGGCTGCTGCACGGGCGACGTTCCCTGAACGGTGGAGGTCCCGGTAAGCTGCGCTGCGGGTGTTGGTCCCAGGGATGTGGTGCCAGGCAACGAGACTGGTGCGGGTCGCCGGCTGGCCGTGATCGTAAAGGTGGCCGAGCGGACGGGCGAGCTGCTGTCCACGGCGGCAATGACGATAGTCTGCGTGGCGTTGATCGAAAGATCGACATCGGCTTCACGGCCTGCCACCGGCGTATCCGCCCCCACTTTGATGGTGACCGTCATCGGTGTGCGGCCGCCTTCGACATCGGCGACTATCCGGGACTGGGCTGGCAACTGCACGGTTGCCGTCGTATCGGATGTCTTAACAATGCCGTACCCACGCTGATCGCCGTCATAAAACCGGGCACCCATCTTCAGCGGCCCCGCCCCCTGGTCCAGCACCTGCAGCGAAAAATCGCCAGTAATGCCGGACGATGCGCCGATGCCAATCAGCAGGTTCTCCACTCCCGCATCCACGGCGAAGTCGCGCGCGCCATGCGGTGCGATGAACAGCCGAATCTCCGGTAGGTACAGGCCCGTCCACGACTCGTCAAAACCAAACTGTGACAGCACGTCAGGTGGCGTCGATTGGTCGGAAAGATCCAGCGTCCCCGAACGAAAGCCAAAGCCCACCATCTGCGATGGCCCGATAAAGGCATAGGGCGGGTCCATCTTGATCAGTTCAGCGACAGCAATGTCGCCCGGATCATCCAGTCCGCTGGCTCCTGCAGAGAGCAGTGTCGCGTTCAGCGGATCGGTGTTCGAAGATCCCTGCGCCAGCCGGAACTTTAGCCGAGGCAGCGTGAACTTTACCTTGTCGTTTTGCGGATCGGGGACCAGTTGGCCACTCGCCTCGCGCTTGGCGCCGCGCAGGAAAGGCGGTCGCAGCACAACGCTGGTCAGCAACAGGTCCAGAACGAATTCAGTCGTTGGATAGTCTGAAGGCGGCGCATCGTTTGGAATGGTGTCGTACGCGATCAGCACCTTCGCCGTATTAGCAAACGCGGCGTTCGCCCCAATGGTATTTACGGCCGTTGACACTTTTTGCGAAGCAGTCCGCGGCACCACCAGTTGAAAATCGAGCCTGGCGTCGCGCACATCGATCCATGGATCGCGGCGGGAAGCGTCATTTTCTGGATGGTTCTCGGTGTTGTTGAAAGCCAATGACATGTTGCTGGGATCAACTGTCAGGTTGCCTTCGAATTCAACCGTGCCGCGGATCGTGATGCCGTTTTCATCCGCGGCAATCTCGTGCTCTGCCACGCGCAGGATACCCAGCACGGCGTGCCAGGCACCGAAGGTGTCGCCCTGCAAAACATAGGGTGAGACCAGATCTACCAGTGAGAGCTCGAACGGCATCGCAGTTCACACATTTCTCCCGGATAAAGGGAAACAACTCAGCATAATGCGCAAACCACGGTCGCGACCCAGGGCGTCGGGATAGGCCTGTGTGAAGGACTAGACCACAACAGCCCTCGCCGGTCAACACCTATTTCGATGAATTTCTTCTCAGCTTTTGTTTGTGAACGTGTCTCTGTTAAGGCAGCGTTTCACCCGCTCAAAACCTGCTGAGTCCCCTTGAAAGCACACGATCATGGGACCAACAAGCCACGCCAGAATTCTGCCTTTGGTCTCCCGGCATGCTGTAGCTCCTATCTGAAGCTCATAGCCGAATCCTCACAATCCAAGATTGTCATTCACCGCAAACTGAATCTCCTGCTCAGACCCCAGATACCTCTCGGTCGTCTGGATCGAAGAGTGGCCAAGCAGAAATTTGATCTGTTCGATGTCTCCGCCTGCTTTCCGGCAGAGCTTAGCGCAAGTCCGGCGCAAATCGTGCCTACGAGTAGCGCGACCAAACTCCTCCGCCCCTGCAGAACGGGCGAGAGAAGACAAACCTCTTCGGTTTGTTCTCTTGACCGCAGTCATAGCGCGGAGTGGAGGAGAGAGAACGTGCTGACACGACCAGTACCGGAGCAAGTGCAGGCCGCGTATAAGCTCGAACTCTGAATGTCGGTCAGCAGCTGGAAGTTCGACGTGGAGTACACCCGAAGATGAGAATCGGCAGTTCTGACGACTAAGGTTTTCTGGTCGTTGGACACGGCGAGCCCAAGGACTGGCGCATCCAAGCCCAGCCTTCGTAGCTAACGTCCGGTCGCAACGTCCCATTCTCTGACCGTGTCGTCTTGGCTACCGGCATAAAGGGAGCGGCCATCAGGCGAATGGCTCTGTTGCATTAACTTGCCTGGCCGCAGTTTGTCTGGCTACTTTTCTCTCTCAGGCTGCGACAGGGAATGTGTCGAAGAGCTTGTTTACGAAGCGAATCTCATCTTTGACCTGCGGCTTACATGTGAGGCAATGCCCTCGACGGATCATACTCATCACTTCAAAGCCCTTGATCGTAGCGGCCGCCGTCTTAATCGTTTGAAAGCCTCGGGTAGGACGAATGACTCGCTTGAGTGCGCCATGGTCGGCTTCGATGATGTTGTTCAGGTATTTGCAGGTTCGATGTTTTGTGTCTGCCGATAGCTTGTCCTCCTGCTGTAGCCGGAGGATCGCTTTCCGATAGGAGCCGAGTTGGTCGGTAGTGATTGATGAAGGTGGCCAATGGCGCATGGTCGTCAATGCTTTGCCCAGGAAACGACAAGCTGCCCGAGTGTTGCGGCGATCTGCCAACATGATGTCGATCAGTCGGCCATGTTTGTCGACTGCCCGAAACAAGTACTTCCACCGGCCACCAACCTTCACATACGTCTCGTCGACGCGCCAGGACGTGGCCCGATAGCCTTGATACCAGCGCACCCGCTTCTCCAGCTCAGGTGCATAGCGATGTACTCAGCGCAGGATCGTTGAGGGGGCTACTTCCACGCCGCGCTCCCGCATCATCTCCACAAGGTCCCGGTAGCTGATTCCGTATTTGCAGTACCAACGAACACAAAGCAGGATGATCTCAACCGGAAAGCGCCGACGCTTGAACATGACTCATCCTACCGTCCCAGCCCGCTTCGAACCTGAGCAGTCCGGGTTAATGCAACAGAGCCCTCCCCGAAGGGGACCGAGGTTATCGAACCTATCTCTTGAGCGATTCCGAAGCTCAACCAAGTACCAGGACCGCCCCGCCGCCGCCGACATCGCTTTCTGTGTCGCCGCTTTTGCCAATGGTATGACCGAGGACCGGATCGGATGTGCCCTTGAAGACGATTACCTCTCCCGCGATCCCAGCCCTTCCAAGCGAGCTGCCTACATCCGGAGAACCATGGAGAAGGCGAGGAGATGGGCCGAGCGATGAGCATCGATGTCGCGATTCTCCCTTATGTTCTTCCTTCCTGCGCGTCAGTGACGGCTCTTTGGACTCTGAGCTGGCTTTTGCTACTCGCGTCATGAGGGAAAGCCGTCGAACAGTGCGGCTCCCTTCCGGTTTGCCTTTCTATCTGCGTTCAGCGTGCCGCGCTCAAGACACCCCCGCCCTTCGGACGCACGCTCTCCTTCCCAGAATCCGCTGCGCGCCTCTCAAGAGGTGCGGACTCCTGCCCCCAGGCAAGCTGTGGTCCCCTTCCGCAGATCCCGTCCAGTCGCCGAGGGAGTGGGTCGCGACGGCACACCCGTTGGGCAAGCATGTACCGCAGACAGCGGACAAACCAAAAGAAACGGAGCTAAACACCATGTTCAACAAAGTCATCCTCATCGGCCGCCTCGGACAGAACGCAGAAGCCAAAACCGCTCAAAACAACAATGAGTACGTCATCCTCAACATCGCAACCCAGGAAAGCTGGAAGAACGACAAAGGCGACTACGAGATCCTCTGCGCCAACTCGAGCCAGGCCAAGGGCCGCGTCGAGCGCGTGAACCGCACCCTGCAGGATCGCTTGGTGAAGGAACTGCGACTCGATAACGTCTGCGACATACAGGCTGGCAACGACTTTCTGCCGGAGTTTCTGAATCGCTTCAACGAGAAGTTTTCTGTTCAAGCGGCGAAGCCGGAAGATCTGCATCGCCGATTGAACCTGAGTGCTGACCGACTGAGCGATATGCTGCCACCTAGTGTGCAAAGTATCATCCACGCCGAAGGCGTGCGGTGCCGCGGTTGCGGTTCGGTCAGGACGATGTCCGGTTCGAGCTCAAGGGAGTAAGGTGCGGTTAGCCGACGATCCGGAAGTTGGCAAAAAACCCTACAGATTCCGCGCGGACTATCAGGTTTTCGATGGGGAAGCGGCTGCGTCGTGCTCAGGGAGCCTCGTGAGGAATGTCTAGATTCTGGAGTTGCTCCTCAGGGGCCTCGTCGCTGCTGGGTAATGTGAAACAAAATCTTGCGCCGCACGGAGAATTGTCGACAGCCCACAAGCGCCCCCCGTGCGATTCAATAATGGAGCGGCTGATCCGCAGTCCCATGCCCGTTCCATGAGTCTTGGTGGTAAAGAATGCATTAAAGATCTTGTCCGCCTGCTGCGGTGGAAGCCCCACGCCGATATCGCTGACCGAGATCAGTACCTGACCATTCTCTCCGCGCTGCGACTGGATGGTGAGTTCGCGCGTCCCATCCATATCCTTCATCGCATCGATGCTGTTCATCATGAGGTTCATCAACACCTGTTGCAGTTGCACGCGATCTACCATGACCTGAGGCAGGTCTGCAGCGAGTTCCGACCGAACGAACACGGCGAATTGAGTTGCCTCGCTGTGCAGGAGAAAGATCATCTCTCGAATAATCTCGTTTAGATCGACCAACTCCCGTTGCGGAGTCCCCTTTTGGAAGAGCAGGCGGACTCGGTTGATGATGTCACCCGCACGTCTTCCGTCTTGTACGATCCTTGACGCAGCCGCGCGTGCTTCCTCCAAATCGGGTTGAGCGCGGGATAGCCAGCGCAAGCAAGTATTGGCGTCGGTGACGGCTGCGGCAATCGGTTGATTGATTTCGTGCGCTAGCGAGGCAGTCAGCTCTCCCATGCTGCTCACCCGGCTGGCGCGTGTGAGATCCGTCTGCGCCTGCCGCAGCGCCTCCTCCGCCTGCTTTCGCTCTGCGATTTGCGCCTCCAATTTGGCGTTAACCAAGGCCAGTTGCTCCGAACGCTGGTGGATGCTGCGGACGCGCAGTCGGAAGATGGACCAGAGCAATATCGCTAAAGCGGCCACGCAGGATACAAGGAACCAGCGGGTCTGCCAATACGCGGCCGCGACTTCGAAGGTCATCGTGGTTTCGTTCCCGCTCCAGATACCGTCCGGATTACGAGCCATCACTTGAAACCGGTATCGGCCCGGAGGAATATTTGTATAGTCAATTTCCCGCAACGCAGTCGGCTCGCTCCATTCGGAATCAACGTTGTCCAGCCGATAGCGATATCTCACGCCGTCGGGGTTCGACACGTTTACGCCCGCGTACCGAAACGTCAAGCGGTGCCGACCAGGAGGAATACGGATCTGGCTGGCAAAAGGGATAAGCCTTCCATCGACAAGAATCCCGTCCAGGCGAGTCGTCACTGGAAACGCGGGCGCCGCAAACGCGGACGGCTCCAGAACTGAGATTCCTTGATTCAGCGAGAACCAAATTCGGCCGCGATTGTCTTTAACAACCGACCGGCTGCGTTTCACACCCTCGGCACTCGGCAAGCCTTCCGTAGTTCCAAACTCCCGGTAATCGCCTTCCCCGAACGATTGCTTCAGCAAAGCAGCACACCTCACCCGCACAACGTGATCGCGAGTCGTGACCCACAGCCAGCCGTTACTCTCAGCGATGCCGAGAATTTCTCCATATAGCGCGTTCGGCGCCCCAATCGGTACGTGTACCGTGCCGGACTGGAGGAACGAAATGCCCTTTGTAGTACCGATCCAAAGCGTGTTCGCGTCATCGAGAAACAGGCTTTCCACTGGGCCCGGAGGTAGTCCGTCGTGTGTTGTATAGACGACCCAATGGTCATTCTTGAGTACAGCGAGACCATCCGGTGTACCTACAAAGATAGTTCCTGCAGCGTCCCCGGTGATCACCGAAATTCTGTTGGAAGGTAGACCGTCTTTGGACGTGAAGGTGCGCCACTTGGCGCCGTCGAAGCGGCTGAGGCCCTCATCAAGGGTCCCGGCCCAAACGGTGCCATCCGCCGCTCGATAGATGGAATCAACGGCGTCCTGGGCGAGTCCGCTTCGCCGGGTGTAGGTAGAGGCCTGCAGGGCGTCATCTTGAAGCCGGAAGCGAGTAACGCCGCCGTACTTCCGAGCCACCCACACTTCATCTTCTGCGCCTCCCGCAATCGAATAAACCGTGTCATCCTTCAGCCCCATGACTTCAATCTGCTTGATCCTGCCCTGAGAAAGCTGGAACAATCCGCCATCCCAGGGTGCAAACCAAACGCGTCCCTGAGGGTCAACGTAAATCGCTCCGCAATTGTTCGAGGGCAAGCCTTCTGAGCTCAAATAAGTGGTAAACCCACCGTCGCGGTAGCGCTCAATTATTTCAGGCCCGCCAATCCACAGGTTGCCTTCGCGGTCTTCGAAGAGTGCGGTCACCGTCCCGTGCACGGCCAAGTGATCCAACGAATCGATTCTTCCGTCAGGATGGATATCCTTCGCGTGAACTTTAAAAAGATTGCCGTCGGTGCCGATCCACGCGTCGCCTTTCTGCCCTCTCGCCAGTGTGAGGATCTCAAGATTGCCGAGCTCTGAATTCGCATTCTGAATTAACTCGCCGTTATGAAGGGTCATGAGTCCCTTGTCTGTGCCGATTAACAATGTCGAAGGCCCGACCGGAAGGAGGCAGTTGATCTTTGCACGTTCAAGGCCTGCGACATGCTGAATTTCCTGGGCGCCCCGCGTTACGCCGAGGCGGAATAAACCCATTTCGAGAGTGCCAATCCAGAATGTGCCGTCCGCCGTTTGAGCCACTGCGGTGGGCCAGTTGGGAGTATTGCTCGGATCCAGCAGGACACGAGCTGTCCCTCGCTCGTACTCAATCAGTCCCTGCAGTGTAGAGACAAACAGCAGCCATCCGTCGCTGGTTTTGTTAGTTGGAGCGGCTACAGACTGGTGCCTGCCGTTGTCAGGCAACGGTCCCTCAAGGCGGCCGGCAGTGTACCGGAAGAGCTGGGTGTGGTCGTCTGCAGCCCACATCTGATCAGCCGAATCTGTGACTAGACCCAAAACTGGGAACGCGGCATTAGACCCGCTCGCGCGAATAGACACAAAAGTCAGACCGTCATACCGGAACAGCCCTTTGCTGGTGCCGATCCAGAGATATCCATCCGCGGTTTGCGTGATGGAGTAGACGTACCCGCCCGGAAAACCTACCCCTGCATCCCAAATGTCGTGGCTGTGGCTGGGCATGATCTTGTCCCCGACCGCAGCCAAGACCGAGCTGGATAACAGCAGGAACAACGCAAACGAGAGGCAATGGGCCATCGGACGACGGAGACCTCCAAAGGGCTACGGCAAGAACTCAAACCGATCCACAACCACTTCGGCGCCATGCTGAAGGCTCGACGACTTGCCGTTTGGGTTCCAGTAAACATATAAGGTCATCCGGACTGATTCAGAACCGGGTGTCGGAACTTCGGATGTAAATACACGCCGCGATACCACAGAGTTCCCAGCCGCTCCAGACACTCGCGAGGTCATCATTGTGATCTTGCCAGGCCGCCACTCAACCGTGTGCTGTAGCTTGCCGGGAGGCGCGACAAAACGTGAAATGTTGACCGGCACGAACGGAGGCTGGACGACAAACTCCGCATTCTTACTGTTGGGATCGCCCCAACGGCTAATATTGATGTCGAATTCACGGTGGTTCTCTCGATCCGTCGAATGATCCCAGGTGAACATCCCGAATACGACCGACGGCTCCAGGCCGGAAATGTCTTCGACAGTAAAGGAATAGGTTCCATACCCTAGGCTGCGCGTCAGGTTCACCTCGGAGCACGTCCAATGCTGATCTCGCTGAACAATCTGAAGATGAAGCGCCCCCGCCTGGTCCGTATAGACATTGCTGGGATTGTAGGGATTGCTGGTGCCCCCGCGGTCGCTCGGTTTCCACCGGACCCGCCACGTGAAGCCGCTAAAATCGACGAAATAGGATGACGATTTCTCCTGCCCACGGGTAGCTGCGACTGCGGCAATGCCCTGTCCACGCTCCGGCAGCTGACTCAAGATTGCTGCTGGGTGGAAGGAAGAATCTACGAGCAGAACTGCATATTCCGTGCCGAGATGTGTTTCGTTCCGCCAGACCTGGTCCGGCAAAATCGCCGTAAAAGGAGCGGTCAGCAAGGGCTGCAACCACCATAATCCCCCGGACCTGGAATAGATGACCAGCCGCTGTCCTTCTCGTGCCCCGCTCACCGTCCCTTCAATAATGTCTTGCTGATTCTGATCTCCGGGATTCCATTGCGGCACTTGAGTGAACGAGATCTTCGCCTCAACGTCTTGGTTTGTCCCCTGATGACAACCAGATAGCGAAAGGTACAGCGTGACCAGGAGCAGTATGGCCGCGGAACCTAGTCGCGTCTTCAGGGTACCTTCCGTGACGTTTCCCTCAACCGCCGCAGGGATTTCGATGAGTTTGATTTGATGGGCAGTCGCACGTTCCGTCAGGTGATACCCACTGACTCGCGTGAAGCGCTGCAAGGGTGTGGTGCTTGGAGCCATTCAAGCCTCCGTGCTCAAGCATAATTGACCTCACCGTTGAGAACAAGTATGGCTGCATGGTAGCCGGAGCTTGCTGCCGCTAGAATCGGCGGACCGCGTTCGGTGCACACGCATCGGTCTGCCCACCGCAAGGTGGATGCTCGAATTCGGCACCTTTCTTCTGCGCACAGAATCCGAACTGATCCTCAAAAGTCGCCAGGTTGTTCCCAGCCGTCTTCTCAACGCTGGATTCAAGTTCCATTATCCCGGTTGGCCCGAAGCTTCATGCGAACTAGTAACCCGCTGGAGGGCCCGTCGTGAAGAAATGCTTACCTCTCAGTAGTAGCTTGCAACTTTAGCAACGTAACCGCTGTTTCTTCAACTTTGATGGTTCGGTCAATGCGCCTAGTCCGTGTCTGCTACTGGTGGTCGACCTGCCCACAAAGTCCGGTTTTGACCAAGTTCGCGTTGGCGCGTCTTTGGGCCGGGTGAACTTGGCGAAAACCCCGTTTTCAAGCACGACGGGTCCGAAGTTGAGATTGCTGCTGCGGAGTAATGTCCGGCTTGCCCACAACACGCCCCGAACGTCAGCTGAGAAGGTACAATTTCTCATCTGACTCTTTAAAAGAGCATATGGTGTTCGGTGCAAGCAATGACAAGCCCGCCCTCCGTTGCCGCCAGGTCTTTATGGAAGCTCGGAGGTCTGACTCCTGGGCAACTGGGTCGAGCCGTTTTCGAGGAAATCGACGCAAATAACGTCTTTGGACGGGCAGCCGAGCTCGCCTTCTATTTCTTATTCGCCCTTTTCCCGCTGATATTCTTGATGATGACGTTGTTCGGCCTGTTCGCCTCACACAGTGTCGAACTTCAAAACGAATTCCTTTCTTATTTCGCAGATTTTCTTCCACCAACTGCGTTCCAACTTTTGAGAGGAGTAACCACCGAGATAGCGGCACACGCTAATCAAGGAAAACTGACTTTTGGCGTAGTTTCAGCCCTATGGTGTATCTCCAGTTGCGTAAGTTCAATGATTTGCTTCCTGAATGCGGCGTTTCATATCCGCGAGACTCGTCCCTGGTTCAAAGCTCGCGCAATAGCACTCGTATTGAGTCTAGTAGCCTCAATTCTGCTTCTTACGGCCTTGTTTATGGTGCTTGCGGGTAGCCACTTTGTGGGTTGGTTAGGGGCAACACTTCGATTGAATTCGCTAGACGTCCTCGTCTGGAGGGCTATTCAGTGGCCGACTGCTATCTTCTTCGTTGCCCTATCGTGTTCGTTGATTTATCGCTACGGTCCCGACTTGAAAGAGCGCCGTCGCTGGCATTGGTTTACGCCTGGAGCGGCATTTGGTGGGTTTATATGGCTGGCGGCTTCGTTTGGATTCCGTATCTACCTGCATTTTTTTGATAATTACAGCGTCTCGTACGGGTCATTGGGCGCATTGATGATTCTGTTGGTCTGGCTCTATGCGACCGGGCTAGCGTTGCTTATCGGAGCAGTGATCAACGCGGAAATCGAGCGCTCGTCGAGAAATGATCAAGGCCCTTAGATCGCGTCGCGGACGAATTACCGCCAACCCGGAACCCCGAAATGCCTGGGAAGTCCGGTTTCCGGCAAGTTCGAGGGCGGTGCGGACCCAGAATGCGAAGTTGCCGAAATGTATGGTCCGCCGTCTGAATGCAAGGGAAAAGTTTATGGATGAAGGAATGTCTGCGTCAATGTATCCGGCCTTTTGGTGGAGATCAGTCTCCTGGCCATGATGAGATACGCCGCGTACCTGTCCTACAAAACCCCTCGGCTGTGGAAGAGCCTATTGAGCAATCAGGTTTCAGGTACGCCGTTTGACTGTTCTTTCATCTTTACTTATCCGGTGCAGACCTCGGTGGGAGAACTTGATCTTGATAGCTACGCTTAGCTAGGCCGCGACTGGCTCTTGAACTGCCCGATAGTCCTGGCCGCTTGACAGCACGGCCCAAGCGATCCTTGCCAGTTTGTTTGCCGTGGCGACGATGAGCACGTTGCGTGGCGCTCTGGCTTCAAGAGCGGTCATCCACGCGCCCATGGCGACGCGGTCTCGCTTCGATCGCAATACGACTGCGCGGGCTCCATGGATGAAGATCTTGCGCAGGTAGTTGTTACCGCGCTTGCTGATACCGAAGAGGCGGGCCTTACCACCGGTCGAGTGCTGTCGTGGCACAAGCCCAAGCCAGGAAGAAAACTCACGCCCCTTATGGAAGGCTGCGCCGTTACCGATCGCGGCTACGATCGCGGTTGCGACCAGCGGGCCAACGCCGGGGATCTGCCTGAGCCGCGTGCATGCCGCATCACTTGAGGCAATCAGCTCCACTTCCTGGTTCAGATCGACCACCCGCTGTTCAAGATCCTTCCACTCGTTCCAAAGTTGAGCCAGCAGGTTCCGCATACGCGGAGTGAGATCTTCCTCGGCGTTCTCGAGGATCTCGGGCATGCGCTCGCGCAGCCTGGCCGGGCTCTTTGCAAATACCAGACCCCGCTCCAGCAGGAAGGCCCGCAGCTGGTTGATGACTGAGGTTCTTCGCGCGATCAAACGATCGCGCACACGATGCAATGCCTGCAGATCCAGCTGGTCGTCCGTCTTGATCGGAACAAATCGCATGTTCTCCCGATCCACAGCCTCAGCAATGGCTTCCGCATCCAGGAAGTCGTTCTTGTTCGACTTCACGAATGGCTTCACGAACTGGGCCGGGATCAGCTTCACATCGTGGCCTTGTTCCCGTAAAAGTACGGCCCAGGAAGTGCGCCCCGGAACAGGCCTCCATCCCAATCAAAGAGGTCTGCAGGTTCGCGGTGAAGGCAATCAACTGCTTCTGGGTAAACTTCTTCTTCAGCAGCACCTTGCAGTTATCGCCAAGAGCCACCGGGTGAAAGGTCGTCTTGCCAAGGTCAATGCCTACGGAACGAATCTCCATGTCGATGATCCTCCTTCAATCTGCCTATAAGATCCTCATCGCCAGATTGAGGTTTAAGCGGCGGACCATCTCAGTAACCCGACTTTTCGGGCAGTTCGACGCACAGTAACGTTCTGTGGTCTTCGCCCAGTTCCTTCGGGATGACTTGGGCATAGGTATACTCCAACCGACTTCCAGATGCACGCATCACAGAAACTCGCCCCTAGAGCAGCTATTGATGGGGGCGGACACCATGGCCCAGCCTTCACTTTTCGTGAGCAAGTGCGCGATGCGAGACAGGCTCGCGGTGGTGACAATCATCATCACCACCGCTGCGAGCATACTATTCGGTGAATTTGAGGTTGGCGGGCCGCGTTTGGTTGGACGCTGAACCAGTTGTTGGCACCTCATTGCCGACTATCTCGAAGGTCGCGTCATTCATCCAGACCTCGCCGGTTCCTGTAAGCAGAATGCCAAACGAGATAGAGATCGCGTCCTGGGGAACATCGAGGACAACATCACATGTCTTCCACGTCTGGTTGCCCTTAATCGGCCGATTCTGCATATTGTCAAAAGCGACTGAGGTGCTCCCTTTGTCGACTCTCATCCAGACACCGGACCAGTCGGAAACGTCCTGTGAGCGGACCCAGGCGCGTAAACGAACACGTTTTCCGGCATAGTCATTTGCGCTGATCGTTTGCATCAGTGTGCCAAACCCACCCGTAGCCGATACAGCCGACTTCAGGAATGCGCTTGGCAGGCCATTTTCCACCATAGCCTGGTCTACGCCAGTTTGATAATTGGCTGGCTTAGAGCCGGCCATGAACCATCCGTTCGGGGCGTGGCTGACCGGAACTGTTGATTGCGCCTGTACAAGCTTCAGACCCAAACTGGTGCTCAGAGCGCAGGTTGCAAAGACAAGGAAGCATCCGAAGATAGCAGAACCAACCGCACGAAGACGAGGGTGTTGCGTTTCAAGTAAGTTCATAATCAGTCTCTCCAGAACTTCCCCGCCGAAGAATCCCGAATGAATTAGGAGGCTAGCCCTACTTTTTGTGGTGTGTCAATTAGAACTTTAGAATATAAATCTCACACTGTTCTTATCTTGTGCGGCAAATATCCCTAGAAACGGGGTTTTCGCCAAGTTCACCCGGCCCAGAGACGCGCCAACGCGAACTTGGTCAAAACGAGACTTTCCGGGATATTCACTCGGTCGGTTCTCATTTACCATCCGCAGTGGGTGCTTGAATGCTTAGATCATTACTGCTCGTTATCACACTAGGAATTCCAAGCCTCCTCTCTGCGCGACAGAGCCGACCGCTTGCCGACGCAGGAACGTCCATTTGTGAGTATCCCCGCTCACAAGGAGGTATGGGTAAGTGGGTGGCTTCCAAATCTGGCTTTTCTGCGGCAGTTGAGATAAGGGCTTCGGTTACTCAGGCTGGCGTTGCGCGTCACTGCACGACATCCTGGATAGTGCATGTGCGCGGCGAAGACGGTCACGTATCTACGATCAAAGTCGCGGAACGAGACGATAGGCCCGACGAGGACGGGTGGTCGCAAGAGAATTCATTCGAGATCGACGCCTTCTCGAGAGACGGCAAGAAGGTTTTGCTGTCACCGATCGAGGCTCAAGGTGACTGGGATGAGACGACGCCGATCGTCCTCGACCTGACCAATGATATGCAATGGAGAATCGAACTATACCCACTCTTCAAGAAACAAATACCCGCCGATTGCAGCGTGGTGTACCGCGCCCTAGAGTTCACGAGCAAAGGGAATGTTCTGATCTCAGCGGCTTCGACCGAGACTGACTTGGAAGTCGGTACTAAACCATGCTTCGCCAATAGTCTTTGGGAACTCGATTATCGAAACAAGAAGACCTCACGTGTCACTTCAATCCGTTCACAAACCCGGTGAATTCCCTTGATGGATCACCTCCTGCGCGTACTCTCGCAAAACGGGGTTGTCGGCTACTTCGAGGTCGAACCTACCGACAAGGAGGGTGCATTCGATAGGTCGCTGCAACACCATCTAGTAGAAGTTCTTCTATTGAGGATGGTGTTTATGAGTGAAGGAAAGCAGTCGAGACTATCTCCCGCGGAGAAGGCTGATGTTTGGAGCCGATGGAAGGCGGGGGAGTCGTTGCATGAGATTGGGCGTGCCTACGGCAAGCCCCATAACTGCATTCGCTGTGTGTTGTTGCCTCGCGGAGGGATTGCTCCAGCCGCTCGCCAGCGCTCTCGCATAGCGCTCACCTTGGCTGAGCGAGAGGACATTTCGCGAGGAATGGCTTCCGGCTCATCGATCCGCACGATAGCCAGCGGCCTCGGTCGGGCGGCGTCGACAGTGAGCCGGGAGGTCACGCGCCATGGCGGCCGTGCCGCCTATCGCGCCCACGATGCGGATAACCAGGCCTGGGGGTCGGGGTTACGACCCAAGAGGTGTCTTCTGGCCAGCAACCGCAAGTTGCGGAAGATGGTTGCGAGTAAGCTGGTGTTGGACTGGTCGCCGGAGCAGATTTCCGGATGGCTGAAGACACAGTATCCTGACGACGAGAGCATGCGCGTGTCCCACGAGACCATTTACCGAAGCCTGTTCATCCAGGCGCGGGGCGTGCTGAAACAAGAGCTGATGGAGCACTTGCGGAGCAAGCGGCGCATGCGCCGCTCGCTCCATGCAACGGTCAGCGGACAGTCCCGCGGCCAGATCGTCGATGCCGTCTCGATCCGTGAAAGGCCCGCGGAAGTGGAAGACCGAGCGGTTCCTGGGCATTGGGAAGGTGATCTGCTGAGCGGCGCAAAGAACAGTTACATCGCGACTTTAGTGGAGCGTCATTCACGCTTTGCCATGCTGGTCAAGGTGCCGGGCAAAGACACTGAAGCGGTCGTTCAAGCCTTGAGCCGGCATGTTCGTAAACTCCCGGCGACCCTGCGGCGTTCGCTGACGTGGGATCGCGGGTTGGAGATGGCCAGGCACAAGGAGTTTACAGTGGCTACCAAGGTGAAAGTGTACTTCTGCGATCCGCAGAGTCCCTGGCAGCGCGGCACCAATGAAAACACCAATCTATTATTGCGACAATACTTCCCCCGAGGAACCAACCTTGCCCCTATCTCGCAAGCGCAGCTCGACCAGGTCGCGCTGCGCTTGAATCAACGTCCCAGAAAGACCTTGGGTTTCCAAACTCCTGCAGCTAGACTGCAAGCAAGTGTTGCGTCGACCGTCTGAGCCAGCAAGACCTTTCAGGCAAAACCGAGAGATGATTCCTTCTTATTGGTGAAGGGCGAATTCGTGCTTGCTCTTGCTGCTTCGATCACACGCAAATCGCATTCTGACCAACTCGCACGATGCTGTCGGGAACCTGCTCAGATGGCCAGCACCTGAATCGCCTTGTAAGATTAGGCACCTCAAATTGTAGACATGCATTCGATTGCGGAGTTCTCGGAATCGGGGATGACCCGTTTTGGTGATGGCCTGTAGAGTTGCGCACGAAACAATAGATGGGATGCGAGCTTTCTGGCCAAACTTAATTTTGCTGCTGGTCGTAAGTCCGGTTGCGGCGATTGCGACGGTGAATACGGCTTGGCCGCGCCTTGCTCGGACGCCTCGAGTCACGGTTGAAATGGAGAGCGGTGACGCGCGGATGCTCGACAGTCTGCGGGAAGACGTGGCCAGACACCCCGATGATTTTGTGAGCTTTCAGACGCAGAGCGCGGCGCTGCGATTTATCGACGAACATGGCTTGGAGGCAACTCGCGAGACCGCACGCATGATGATCGAGCGCGGCGTGTTGGGCTACTGGCGCGGCAAGATGGTTGTGGTGGTTCCGATCGTCGGCTGGTGAAAGAGATGAGTAGAGACGCGCAGTCAGCGAAGGAAGAGCGCAAACCGAAATGATTACCGCGTCAGGTTGGACGGCCAAAGAGCGGACTATGCTCGCCGGATTTTCGTTGAATCATCATGTCGAAGATGTTGCGACCTTCTGAGTTCTTAGTCCCTCGGCGCGTCGAGCAAATTCGATCATGGCCTCATCGCGGTGAAGCGTGCCCTACACGGCAACGCCGTGCTTATGGATCCTCGGCTGAAGCAGAGTGTACACAGCAGACAAGACCGATGAGCACACGTATTGGAGAATTTTAGCGGCTACTGATGCCACCAACTATATATTTACTCCTGCGCCCGCCGGTCCGAATTGTGCCTAAAGGAGCTATTGTTTTCGAACAGGTCCCCAGAAGTCTGGTTTGCGGCAAGTATGCGCGCGCTTCAATCGAGTCCAGGCTCGATTATGAATTGCGCGGTCTGGAGGGCGCAATCCATGAGCCTGAAGCGGAGCAAGAGACACCGGTCCACCAAGAGCACGCTGCGTCTGCCCGACCTCGATCACTCCAAGAACTCTGTACTGCAGAGTCTGGGGTCGGCAGCTTCAAAACGCACGTACGGCTATGCCATCGAGGACTTCATTAGTTGGTACTGTTCAGAACCTCGCCTTGCTTTCGGACGAACTGTCGTTCTGCGATACCGGTACGAGTTGGAAAGTCGTAGACTCGCGCCCGCGACAATTAATCTGCGCCTAGCGGCGGTTCGAAGGCTTGCGTACGAGGCGTCTGACAATGGCCTCCTCAACCCTGACCTGGCGGCGGGCATCCGCAGAGTCAAAGGGGCCAAACGCCTCGGAATGAAACTCGGAAACTGGCTAACGGTTGACCAGGGGAGAAGGCTCCTGGCAGTACCCTCCAGCGGTTCGACAAAAGACAAGCGAGATCACGCCATACTTTCCCTTCTGCTTGGCTGTGGACTACGGAGGGCGGAGTTGACTGGCTTGAAGATGAGCGATTTCCAGCAGCGGGATGAACATTGGGCCATCGTCAACTTGTTTGGAAAGGGTGGTCACATAAGAACCGTCCCAGTGCCTGGATGGGCCATGGAAGTTCTTGACGAGTGGCTGCGAGCGGCTCAAATCGATGAAGGCGTAATCTTTCGTCGTGTGAGTCGGACTGGAAGCGTGTGGGGTCAAAAGATAAGCGAAAAACTTGTCTGGTGGGTTGTCCGGGAACGAGCCAAGCTCGCTGGAATTGAAAGTTGGCTCCGCACGATCTTCGGCGAACCTGTGCTCGTCTTTGCCATGCAGCGGGAGGCGAGCTGGAGCAGATCCAGTTTCTCCTGGGGCATCGATCAGTCGAGACAACGGAGCGCTACTTGGGGTGCCGTCAGCGTCTCGTCTCTGCCGTAAACGACAATATAGGGCTCGAACCATCCTCTGGCGGAAACTAGCGAAAGGAAGTTGCCGCAAACGTGACTTTGCGGGAACGATGACCGAATTGCTGCTGAGGCGATAATTGCGGTATGCGATTGAACCGTTTACCTCTCAGTTTCCCGGCCTTGGCGCTCGCCCTGCTTATCACAGGCTGTAAGCCGACCGTTTCTCATGATGAGGTTGCGCGGGTATGGTCGCCAAATGGTCAGGTCGCCGCAATTCTTTACGAGGAGAACGGTGGTGCTACGACATCATTCGGCTATGAAGTCGAATTGGGCAGCAAGGACGGCTCCGAACAGAAGCTGGTTGCACACCTCTATGGAGCACAGCGCAATGAGGGAGCGTATGGCGCTAATCTCAGGTGGGAAAACAACAGTACTCTCATTATCGAGTGCCTAAAAACCAAAACCCCGGCAACGATCGGCGGCCCCGTAAATTTCAATGGCCAGAGAGTGGAGGTTATCTTGCGCACCGGGATTGAAGACAAGGAAGCCCACGCTGGTGGCATGAAATTCAATCTCCGTCGGACCGCACCTTGAAAACTCGACTCCTCAGGAACCCTTGCAGTCGGACGGCGGACCATGCATTTGAGAAACTTTTAGTTTCGGGGGCGAACTTGCCGGAAGGCGGACTTTCAGGGAGCCTGATGCGTTGCGGCAAACCGCTCGACCCAGCGGACTTGGTCTGGGGTATCAGGCACCTGTAAGCCTCGTGCCATCGATAAGCGCCTAAAGGCATCCTCTGGGGCGAACCCTTCTACGGTAAGCAGCGCGGCCAATAGCAACGAAGAACGCCCAATGGAGGCTCTGCAATGAACGGCCACGCTACGCCCCGCATGGACTTGAGTCCTCAAGTCCTCCACAAACCGCGCGAATGAGGTGGTCGAGGGCGGAGTTTCTCGATCAGGAATAGGGAATGATCGGAAGACAATTCCTGCTGCTTCACAAACCGACGCCTCCGCTGAAAGACCTAGCTCAGCGGCTTCGTCCGCTTGAAGCATGGAAACGAGTACATCAACTCCCGCTCGTTTGATGTGAGCGACTTCGTCCTCCAGCCAGTCACCACCTGAATTTGAACATCAATGTTGGCCACTTTGTGTCGGGAAACCGGGGAATTTCGGGCCTGCTACCCCACGGTTCGATATCAATGTTGGCCACTTCTCGAAGCTCTCGCAAAAGTATGCGGCAATGACGCTTGGCGTTGCCTGCCACCATTCGGTCGACGCCCTGGGCTTTGGATGTGGGCCACCCGCTTGACTGGTCCCCCAGATCCGTCGTCATTGGACTTTTGAAGACGGGACAGGTACAAACAATAGCGGTGTAACCAGACGAAATTCCGGGATGTCTACAACCGGATACCTTTGCCGATCCCCTTCCTCCCGCCTGCATCCGTTGCCCAATTCAAAACTGACGCACAATGGAGATTCGTCATGTCCGAAAAAACTATGGTTCCTCAAGCCCTGCACACAAGCAATGCCGAAGAACTTCCTCACATGCGGGATTCAGACGGCCAAGTTCAAAGCCCCCTCAATTTGAGGTTGCCCATCACCAAAGGAAAGAACTGGGAGATTTTTTTATATTTGGCCGACCCGAAAAATTCCAAAGCAATCAATGACGGACTGAATGCTGTAGGAACAGTACATTTTGCCCGTTTCCTTCCAGAGGCTGGGTTCTCCACCTTCAAATCACAGACTCTGTGGGTGTTGACCGAGTACGACGGCACTTTCGACCAGTACATTCAAGACTTCGTCAATCAGATGGGCGATATCTTCGACGGACTGCTCGGTTTTGTGGACGATCCCCCACCCGTGCCCGTGAAAGACAATGTCGCGGCCTTCGGAGCGTGGGTTAGCGCTCACAATGAAAAGAGCAATCTATACTCGGCCTACCCCACACTCACGGTGCAAACAATCCTGAATAATAGCTGAGCGCCAGCTTAAATAATCGCCAAACAACCCACGCAGGGCCCGCGTGCATCGGGCCCTGCGTGTGTTCCTGCGTGTGTTCCTGCGTGTGTTCCTGCGTGTGTTAAGGAGTCGATTTGTCACTGTGCGGGATTGCGAAGAAATTCGGCCTCCCACACAGTGCGAGATGTGTTTCTGCCTTAGAACAGGAGACCAAGTATGAAATACCTTTGCATGATTGCGCTGATGGTGACCGGAACCTTGCTTCCGGCGCAGACTATTCCTCAGGACGCGGCTCCCAATTGCCCAGTCGCTTCGACGACGTTCGACCAATGGTTCCAATCGGGGAAGCCTGTCGTGAACGGGGTCGTGAATCCCGCGAACAGCGTTGGTTTTACCGAGGGAAGCGTGTGCTACTTCTATGCGTGGGCAAAACAAATGTTCCTCTGGGTGACATCGGAATCGGGCGGGTCACGCATCTTTGACTCGGCGGCTTTCTATGATGTTTCTCCTCCTGATAGCAGCGGCAAAAGGACGTTTCTGCCGCACGGCAAGGGTTCGTTTGTTCACTCGATGATGCTGCGGGCCGACAAAGGTGGTCCCCATGATTTGCCGATCATCGAGGGCAAATCGGGCCAATTGTTCGAAGTGATGAAACCACCTGTCGATCATTCAGGAAAGCAGATTGTCGTTAATAGCGCAGGCAATCTGGTGGAAGTGAGCAAGGCGTTTATCACCTCGAACCACAAGCTGGCGTTTCAGGATAGAGCTGGCAATACGATCGCGCTACCGTCGGCAGGAGCTCTCAGAAGCGATTCCGTGCCATCGGACACGATGCGGACGGCAGAGGAATTTATGGTTGACGGAAAACCGGTGTTCGTCGACTCTAACGGCAATATCATCGACGTGGAACAGGGGCAAGCAGGAGGCTCCGGAGTTTTGGAGACGCAGAAAGACGGCCTGGTCTACTACTCGACGATGACAAACGATGTCTACGCCTACTTCCTGACGGGAGTTAAAAATGGTGCCATCGCTGGCGCGCAATTTCCGACAACGCCGACAGAGCTTGCCGCAATCCAGAAGTATGCTGCCGCCAATGGAAAGCCAAGCTTTACGGACGCACAGGCACTCACCATGGAATTGAAGAGTTCCTGGATTGAGGTCACCGAGCTCAATAAAAAGGACTACATCACGACGACGGCCATGATTCCGGTTTACGACAGGTCGAATCCACAGAAGTGGGTTCTGAAAGACCAGAGGAAGGCCACACTGGGGCTGCTCGGCTTGCATATTGTGGGCAGCGTCCAAGGCCATCCGGAGATGATCTGGGCTACGTTCGAGCACTTCGGGGACACGCCCAATGCTAAGTACTCGTATACCGATAAGAATGGGAACACTGTACCTGTCCCTCAGAGAACAGCCGGTAGTTGGCGGTTCTCAGCAACCAATTCGACAGGCCCGTTTAACGTCGTGCATATGACGGCGAAAGAAGCGAACATTCTCGCCGCGAGCGGGTATACGATCAGCCCCAGCGACTCCTTGAGAACCTACGCATGGGGCGCGGGACCCAACAACGCGGCGGCGAACAGCAACCTCATTTCAATTCACAACAGCGTAAACGCGCTCATGCCGAAGGGCGATATCCGCTCCGATTACTTCCTGATTGGAGCTACGTGGACGACGGCCGGAAATGCGCCTCCAGGAGGACAGGCAGGCGCGACCAACGTCGCCAACTCGACGATGGAGACTTACCAACAGAAGACTAAAGGTTGCTTCCTGTGCCATACAGACGGATTGGCTCCAGATACGCTAAGCCATGTCTTCGGAGGAGAAACAACCGGACTGCAGCCGCTGTTTCCGGCGAGCAGTGGCAACTCGAGGTAGCAATACTTAGCTTCGAGGGGGCGGCTGTTTGAGGCAACTCCGAAGCTGGCCCACATGCTTGGGGAGTTGGCCATTTATGATGCAGAGCGCAATGCAAACGTTCGTGGCGCGCTCTGCGTCAGTGGCTTTAGGCCACGGAATCGGGGGCAGGCAAGGATCGCGCTTTAGCCTTGGGCCGTTTGTGCGCAGTCGCAAGAGAGTCCAGGCCTAAAGGCCATTTCTTCTCTCACCTGAATTTCTGACCTGGAGCAAATTACCCAATAGTATGGAGCTTGTTTTCGCCGATGATCTAAGCGCCAACGACACGTTCCATCACAGCCAGGGTGAAATCCTGGGCCAGCGGCAAAATAGAAGTGCGAACTCTGTAAGCGCTCTACCTTCCAATGGCTCAGCGGTCGATATAGTGCATCAGCCTTATAAAGAGATGCCAGATCATCAATATGATTGGGCATACGGATAATTCCCAACAACGCCGAAATTAAGGCACTTCATATTAGCCAGTCCGCGTTGCCATCATTGATGAACGGTGGGATACATTGATGAGCGGTGGTTACCCACAAACGCCGTTGTGCGGACTAACTTTTTGTAGTGCGCGTAAAACGGGGTTACTGAGATGGTCCGCCGCTTAAACCTCAATCTGGCGATGAGGATCTTATAGGCAGATTGAAGGAGGATCATCGACATGGAGATTCGTTCCGTAGGCATTGACCTTGGCAAGACGACCTTTCACCCGGTGGCTCTTGGCGATAACTGCAAGGTGCTGCTGAAGAAGAAGTTTACCCAGAAGCAGTTGATTGCCTTCACCGCGAACCTGCAGACCTCTTTGATTGGGATGGAGGCCTGTTCCGGGGCGCACTTCCTGGGCCGTACTTTTACGGGAACAAGGCCACGATGTGAAGCTGATCCCGGCCCAGTTCGTGAAGCCATTCGTGAAGTCGAACAAGAACGACTTCCTGGATGCGGAAGCCATTGCTGAGGCTGTGGATCGGGAGAACATGCGATTTGTTCCGATCAAGACGGACGACCAGCTGGATCTGCAGGCATTGCATCGTGTGCGCGATCGTTTGATCGCGCGAAGAACCTCAGTCATCAACCAGCTGCGGGCCTTCCTGCTGGAGCGGGGTCTGGTATTTGCAAAGAGCCCGGCCAGGCTGCGCGAGCGCATGCCCGAGATCCTCGAGAACGCCGAGGAAGATCTCACTCCGCGTATGCGGAACCTGCTGGCTCAACTTTGGAACGAGTGGAAGGATCTTGAACAGCGGGTGGTCGATCTGAACCAGGAAGTGGAGCTGATTGCCTCAAGTGATGCGGCATGCACGCGGCTCAGGCAGATCCCCGGCGTTGGCCCGCTGGTCGCAACCGCGATCGTAGCCGCGATCGGTAACGGCGCAGCCTTCCATAAGGGGCGTGAGTTTTCTTCCTGGCTTGGGCTTGTGCCACGACAGCACTCGACCGGTGGTAAGGCCCGCCTCTTCGGTATCAGCAAGCGCGGTAACAACTACCTGCGCAAGATCTTCATCCATGGAGCCCGCGCAGTCGTATTGCGATCGAAGCGAGACCGCGTCGCCATGGGCGCGTGGATGACCGCTCTTGAAGCCAGAGCGCCACGCAACGTGCTCATCGTCGCCACGGCAAACAAACTGGCAAGGATCGCTTGGGCCGTGCTGTCAAGCGGCCAGGACTATCGGGCAGTTCAAGAGCCAGTCGCGGCCTAGCTAAGCGTAGCTATCAAGATCAAGTTCTCCCACCGAGGTCTGCACCGGATAAGTAAAGATGAAAGAACAGTCAAACGGCGTACCTGAAACCTGATTGCTCAATAGGCTCTTCCACAGCCGAGGGGTTTTGTAGGACAGGTACGCGGCGTATCTCATCATGGCCAGGAGACTGATCTCCACCAAAAGGCCGGATACATTGACGCAGACATTCCTTCATCCATAAACTTTTCCCTTGCATTCAGACGGCGGACCATACATTTTGACCAAGTTCAAGGTCCCGAACCTCTTGGCCCGGTGAACTTACTCAAAACCCGACTTTAATGGAAGCTCAGCTAAGTGTTCAGGGATCTAGACAGCCTAGTGATAAACGCAAGAGCGTTCTCAGTACAATTTTGCTATTCGGCAATGGTGAAGGCTATTTCTCGTGAAGAAGTTGCTCGATCTCCGCCAGGTTATTCTCCGCTGCGATCGAGAGCATCACATCGTCGGAGAGCCACTTATCGAGAGGACACACGGCTGCCGGGTTTCCACCGAAGACCCGGTCGGTAAACGCATCCACCTGGTACATCGATATCTTCATCATTCTCTCCTCGATTTACGAAACCACATTCTTCGGGTGTCCTGCCACAAAGGATTCGATATTGCTCATCAACTGTTCTGCAAGAACGTTCAACGCATGATGGCTGGCAAAGGCCATATGCGGAGTGACAATGAGGTTCGGTAGCGATAGGTCCAGAAGCGGATTGCCGTTCCG
The DNA here is from genome assembly GCF_004217555.1 of Edaphobacter modestus. Classification (GTDB taxonomy): domain Bacteria; phylum Acidobacteriota; class Terriglobia; order Terriglobales; family Acidobacteriaceae; genus Edaphobacter; species Edaphobacter modestus. The sequence goes on along the minus strand of NZ_SHKW01000001.1, from coordinate 524,760 downwards.
AGGCGGCTCCTGGGCGAGTACATCGACTCCCGCTCCTCCGATCCGTCCTTCTCGAAGAGCGTCGGCAAGCGCCTGTTCATCGACGATGCCGCCTCGTGCGGTATTGATCAGGGTAGCGGTTGGCTTCATCATAGCGATCTCGTCCCGCCCAATCAGATTTCTCGTCTCTTCATTGAATGGGCAGGTGATGCAGAGCACGTCAGAGGTCTCGACCACTTCGCGAAACGCGACTCGTCTCTCGCGGGGAGCTGCACCTTTTCTGTCAGCAATCATCACGTTCATTCCAAATGCAGATCCCAGGTGCGCAATCCGTTCTCCGAGAGCACCATACCCAATAATTCCAAGATTGCAACCGTACAGGTCGCTCGGAAGAGGCTCTTTCAGCACACCGTAGAAGTGCGAGCGCTGCCACTCGCCCTGAGCCAGAAGCTCTCGATACACGAGCAGTTGTCGTCTCACGCCAAGCATCATCGCGAACGCATGTTCGGCGACGAATGTGCTCGACCAGTCCCGGAGGTTCGTAACCGTCACGCCGGCATCCCTGCAGACAGAAATATCAATACACTCGTAGCCGGTTGCGGACATGGCGATGAGTCGAAGATCGGGAAGCTGCTTGAGAATGTCGGCGTCGAAGTGGACCCGATTGGTGATTGCAATCGTTGCACCCTGCAGCCGTTCGATGACCTGTTCCGGTGACGTCGTCGGGTATTCAAACCAGTCGTGTGGAAACCGGAGCGACCGAAGTTGAGCTCGGATTGCGAACCGGTCCAAGAAGACAACTTTCAACTTCTCGCTCATTATGCGATGGCCTCTTCTTCTGAATGGTTTTGGATTGCAGGTGCAGCGGGGATGCGGAACATGGTGGCCTCTGCCTCGGCGAAGAGCATTTCGCCATCATCGGATCGAACCTCTGCTTTTGCTTCCACAATGCGGCTACGCTCTCGAATGACCCATGCGCGAATGAGCAGTGCAGCCCCGATTGGCACTGGTTTCGTGAACCTCGTCCTGATCTTGGCCGTGACGGCAGGCTTCTGCTGGAAGAAGAGCGCCCATCCAAGGGCCTCATCCATCAGCGAAAACGTTACGCCACCGTGCAGTACTCCATTCCAACCACCATGTTCGGGGCGTGCGACATAGCGCGCGCAGCTGCTCTCCGCCCCGTCCTGCTCGAATGGAACACGCAGCCCGAATTTGTTGTCAGGACCACACACATAACAGTAGGAATCCTTCGCACCTAAAACCGCCATCATCTTCTCCTGAGTTGAGAGTACGAGAAGGGAGCATATGCGTCCAATATGAATTACTAGATTTATGATATGTTGTACATATGAGGCGTCGAGAGCTCGAACTGCGGGATATCCGCAATTTCCTTGCGTTAGCTGAGACCCTGCACTTCGGCCGTGCGGCTGACCGGCTAGGGATCGCACAGCCGAATCTCAGTCAGCAAATCAAGCAGTTGGAAGGAACCCTTGGACACGCATTGTTCGAGCGGCATGCGCGTGGGGTGACGATTACGCCAGTGGGAGAGTTCTTCCAAAGGCGTGCGGAACTACTTCGAGACAATCTGAAGGACACCATTGAAACGGCGCAGCGTATCGGTCGCGGTGAGGAAGGCAATCTCATCGTCGGCTTCAGTGGCTCGGTCATGTTCAGCAAGGCGTCAACTGTGATTGAGCGCTATAGAAGCGGATATCCAAATGTTGATTTGCAACTCCGGGAATTGCATGCAAACGAGCAGATTACACAGTTGCTCGACGGCACGCTGGATATCAGCATCCTCCGGGATGGCGAACCCACCGAAGGACTCACGATCCGAACATTAATGCGGGAGCCTTTCGTTGCCATCCTGCCACAGGATCACCCTCTATCGGTCAAGAAAACCCTGCGCCCTGAGATGCTCAAGGAAGAGAGAATCGTGCTCTTTTCACCTGGCATTGCCCGCCTGCAGTTTGAACGCATATTAGGCTTGTGTTTAGCGCATGGCTTTCGACCCAACATCGTTCAGGAAGCCCCACAATGGGCCACTGTCGTTAGTCTCGTCAGTGTCGGAATGGGGATCTCGATAGCCCCAGCCTGTACCTCCCATCTCAATGTTCCCGGAGTGGTCTATAGACCCATCCAATCCGATAGCTGGACCTCTATCGACGTAGGGACCAGAGTCGAGCTGAAGAATCCTGCCGCCAAGACATTCCTCGCACTCGCTCAGAAAATATTTGGACTTGAGCCTAGGCGCCACCTATGAGGAATAAGGTGATTGCATGCTGACGTTAAATCTTACGACTCCGCAATTGAGATGCGAGAAGGTAACGAAACGCTCCAGCGTCGAGGAATCTCGTTACCGCGCTCCGAGCGCGACCAACCGACGCATGTGATCCTGCAACTCGAAAGCGCGACGGTCGTAGGCGTTGCGCAGACGAAGATTATTGCAACGATGCTCCAATTTCAGAAAAGCCCCGTATTTTGCATTGCATAAAGGTATTGCGATTGGCTTCCTAAAGGCGATAGGTTTTCGCAACAAACCTAAACGTACGATTTTTTACTTTTGGTGTGGTGATCCCAAGACGAACATCCCGCAAAACGGGGTTTTCGGAAAGTTCAAAACTTATCTACGGCCTTTTTGGCGTCGAAACCCGTGTTGCCCTTGCGCCTGCATTAGTCAGCAGTTGCTTTGACTCCTGATAATTGTCATCACTCAAGGCGTTGCATCTCGAATACCCTACAGTCGTCCACTGAGGATCTTTCTCCTGCACGATTGGGCGTCCGCAGTTCGCCGCATTTAAATAATCCAAGGCTGTCCGCCCCGCCGCATCCTTCTTTAGGGCATCGGCACCAGCCTTTAGCAAAGCCGTAATTTCTTGTGGCTCCCCGCGCTGGACTAGCAGCATAAGCGCGGTCATCCCAACATCGTTGACCGCATTTACGTCCGCCCCTGCGTCCAGAAGGTCCTCATCCGCCATGCCCGTAACAGCCGAAGCCATCAGCGCTGTCTCGCCCCGCTTTGACCGCGCGTTCACCTCTGCACCTGCTTTGAGCATTTCGCTCACTACCGAACCGCCATACGAACTAGCGGCATACATCAGGGGTGTCCAGCCGCTCGCGTCAACATCAGTCAGCTTATCGCCCGCCCCGAATGCGGCCCGGACACCCGCCTTGTCTCCGCGATGCGCCGCGTCCATGAGCTTTGTCTTGCCTGGTTTGGGCAGATACTCGAAGGTGATCTCTACGATGCTCTCGGTGCTGGGATCGCCGTGCCGCCATTGGTGCGTATTGGCGGCTGCGTCGACAGCGAGTTCAACCTCCCTAAAGATCGGCGGCGCGACATCGCCATATTCGCCTACGCTCTTCTCCCGCCCGCCGAGGCGCAACTTGATCGAACTCCCATCGCCATCCATCAGTCCGGCCTGGTTGTAGTTACCACACAAAGCCCAAACAGCCTCAATACGAAACCGCTCCAGAAGCGATTTTGCTTCAGCGGGGTTTATGCGCCCGCTCCGCGAAGTTTTCCCCTGTTCCCAGACGACCGAGCCGTCCTCGCCAACTCTCACGACTTCGTTCCATCGGTGCACCTCTACAAAATCGCCGCTTATCACCGCGGAGGGCAATGCGCGATCAACGGCAGACGGACACTCTGAGCGCTCAAGTCCCGTCGTAATGATCGAGAGCACCCGAACGTCACCGACCCCATCCAATTCCACCTTCGTCATTGGCTGGCTATCGTATCCATCATTTGGCGGATCAAGTCGGAAGTGAAATGTGACCTTATGAACCTGCCCGGCTGCTTCCGCCGTCGCAGCAAACTGCCAGGCCTTCACATTTTCAACCGCGATACCCTGCAACATCGGAGGGCCTGCGATCGCCCTTACATCCGCAGTGCGACCCTCCGATGTCTGTCGGAAGCTCACTACCACGTCACCTTGAACGCGAGCGGCTCTGGCAATCGGGGGATACTTCAGTTCGGGGAGAGGATCTGGAATCACCTTCTGTCCCTGACAGAGACTGAAGGTAGGCCCCAAGGCACAAATTAACATAAAGGCTAATATTCCCGGCGTTTTCATCAGCGGTCTCGACCCATTATCCTCCACCCTATTCAGGCTTTCCTTCAAAACGGGACGTTTCAGGCGAACTCCCCAAAGAAGGTAAACTCACCTGGAAACGGAGACGCGGTGGATAAATTGACCGAACCATTAGTAGATCAAACTGTTACTGCGCAGGGGGTCATCGAGCCGCCGCCCCCGTCCGGATCACATGACACATCTTGGAGTGTGATCGAACGTATTCTTTTTCGCTTCTCATTCTGTTACATCGTCCTCTACTACGCGCCCCGCATTTTGGAATTTCTGCCAGGCACAGGCCTGCTGGTGAATTGGATCTCCTATTGGTGGAGACTACTGGTTTACGAACTGGCGGGAGTGACAGCTTCCTCGCAGCCCACCGGTAGTGGCGATACTTTTAGTGCGTACATCGCCGAGCTCGTCATTCTTATTCTTTCTGTGGCGATAGGTATCATTTGGTCTATTTCGGATCGACGAAGGGGAAACTACATTCGTCTTCATGGCTGGTTACGAGTGTTGGCACGGTACGCACTTGCTTTCGTGCTCCTCTCTTATGCATTTGCAAAGGTCATTCCAACACAGTTCATTCCTCTCCAAAACGCTCAACTGGCGGAAACTTATGGGCGATCCTCCCCCATGGGACTCCTGTGGAGATTCATGGGATTTTCCACGGCATACACGATTTTCGGAGGATGTGCTGAGCTTCTCCCAGCGTTCTTACTTCTGTTTCGACGCACTGCTTTGCTCGGATCCGTCCTAGCTTTCATCGTCATGCTGAACGTCGTTATGCTGAACTTTTGTTATGACGTACCAGTAAAGCTCTCCTCAATCAATCTACTCTTGCTGTCCGCGTTCCTGATCCTGCCGGATATGTCACGTCTTTATCAATTTTTCGTATTGAACGCTCCAACTCAACCATCAGACTTGCGTGAACCAGAACTGAGTAACATATCCATACGAAGAACAGCTCTCGTGTTGAAATACGCGGCTCTGGTAATACTCCTTTCTTTATCGATCAAGGCATCAGTTGGCCGATATCACCATCAAAGAAGAGCTCTAATCGCACCATCTCCTTATCCCCTCACAGAGCGGGGCTTCCATTGGATACAGGAGGCGCCTTACAACAGATAAGCGGTGCTAAGCGCCCCTCCAAATGACTGAAGTCAGCAGCGCACTTCGTCGCAGATTCGTTCACTGATACTGAGGTGCACGAAAACGGGGTTTTCGGAAACAACGCCAATTTATCGAGTCTCTATCCAGAACCATAAACGGCTCTAACACCTCACAGCCATGAGATAGTTTGCGATTGACGCAGCAGAGAGCCGAATCTGCGAAAGTTGTTCTTCAGAGGATATGCTTAATGTTCCAAGTTCCCATCCGTCACGTTTGACGGTCAGCGGGACCCCGCAGACGCCACGTATGGATGCCAACTCGCCGACCAAGACTACTTGGCCGTGAAGGGGGCGGGCATCGGTTCCTAAAGTCGCCGACAAGAATCGCAAAGTCGCATTCGCTGTGGCATTTGGCGTGGAGTGTATAGCGTGCCCCGTAATCAGCGGCTGCGCAAAGATACGGGCGTCGGGAAGCGCGCGACGGGTTACTTCATACGCTTCCTCGATCTGTTCGCCTTGCAGCAGTTCAAAAACAACGGATTTTAATTTGGCAGCTCGTTGCGCAAGAGGTACTTCCTTGCTCCGCTCGATCAATGCCGCAAGTGAGTTCACGATGGTGGGGTCATTTGTCTCCACCTTTACACTGCTCCATAGCGGCACCATCGCCTGGCCATGCTCTCCCAGGACAGAAGCGAAGACCTCATGCCTGCTAAGTCCAAGATCGTGGGCTATGGCCCTGGCAAAACGTAGAGAGTCCTGTTCGGCTCCCATCCCGATGACCCTTTCTCGGCCCAGCTTCTCAGCAAAGATCTCGACCGCAAGCTCAACAGGATTGCTCACGATGATGAAGGTTGAACTTGGAACCACCTCCGCGCACAATTTCGCAATCTCCTCGAATACGGGAAGGTTGAATTTCCCCAGATCGCGGCGGTCCTTAAGATTCCCGCCAAGTCCAGCACCCGCACACATCACAACAATGTCGCCTTCGGTGTCTTGGATGTTGGCAACAAGCTCTATATCAACCGAGTCGTCATCGAAAGCATCCATAAGGTCGATTCGAGTAGCAAGTAACTTTGACGAGCTGGAGGATACGCCGTGGGCTACGAGTTGTAACCGATCGCCTCGACCCAAGAGTTTGCTTCTTAGAATTTGCGCTGCGAGCGTCGAGCCCACAGATCCCGATGCGCCGATGATCGATATAGTCTTTGCCATGAGACGAAGATCCCTATTTGTTACTCAACTGCTGATTTCTGAGAGCGACAGCGATTCCACGAACACACCCGGTCGCTCCCCATTCAATCTATCCGGAATGACTGCCTACAAACCATCCATGTCGCTACACAAAATGTCCGTGCGGTTCCACATCGTTGGATTGTTTTGTCTACTGCGAACAGTTGCTAGAGAAACAGAAAAGCGAGCCTCCTTGAGGAGCCGAGAACTCTCCCAGCGGAAAATTACTCATCCCGGCGTATTCCGCCAGTTTCCCCAAAAACGGGATTTTCACCAAGTTCGACGCCCGAACCCTTCTGGCCAGGTGTACTTGCTCAAATGTATGGTCCGCCGTCTGAATGCAAGGGAAAAGTTTATGGATGAAGGAATGTCTGCGTCAATGTATCCGGCCTTTTGGTGGAGATCAGTCTCCTGGCCATGATGAGATACGCCGCGTACCTGTCCTACAAAACCCCTCGGCTGTGGAAGAGCCTATTGAGCAATCAGGTTTCAGGTACGCCGTTTGACTGTTCTTTCATCTTTACTTATCCGGTGCAGACCTCGGTGGGAGAACTTGATCTTGATAGCTACGCTTATCCACAGGGCGATCCAAAGACTCGATGCGATCGGAACACTAATGAAGTAGAGGTGATCGATGAGAAAGAAATCTGTTCGCGTGAGATCTCCGATGACGATCTGTGGATGCCCAAGTTGGCGAAGCACGGCAAAGCTCGCGGCAAAGATCATTGCCGTTCCTGTGGAGAGAGCGAAGCATTGCTCGTGCGCTGTGTGTGTGTTCGATAGTCCGGACAATGCTGTGTGGGTCGCGAACCCCAACCAGACAAACAAGACCGCTGGCAGAACGCCGTAAATGATCGGTAGTATCGATGACCAGGGCCACGCGAGAACCCCAAGGCGATCCAGTGAGTAGGTGAGACCTCCGACACAGATATCTCTCCACAATGGAAAAAGCGCACTCCATCCCGCTGCGAAGGCCAACAGCGTTGCGCAACGATTCACCTTCCGGAAGATGTTGATCAGAATAGCTGCGGACACCTGGCACCAGAACCACTTCGCCGAGCGTCCACCTTCCAGCTCTTCTAACAGATCTCCGGAGAGATTGCCTCGCTTCTTCGCAGACTCCATATGGTCAAGCAGCCACAGAGCAAGCAGCACAGATCTCATCTGTCTCACGCGAGTCCTCCTTTGATGGGAGGCAAAGATTTCCAAAGTCCACTCAGAACGTGACGCGTCTCATGGAGGGCGCGAATGCCGCCCGGGGTCACGGAGAAGTAGCGCTTTGCTCGTCCACCGCGTTCGGGAGTGGACTCACCCAGCGTCGACTTCACGAATCCCTTAATCTCCAGCCGGTCCAGCGCAGCGTAAACGCTGCCGAGCGATACATTGCGGTCACGTACTTCGGATAATTCTCTGGCCATCGGGACGCCATAGGTGGCGTTTTCCAATCGAATAATCGCGAGGAGAATCATTAATTCAAACTCCCCAAGAAATCTTTGATCGCTCATATCTTCATTAATAGCGAAAAAAAAGAATTTGTCACGTCAATCCTACAAAGAAAAGCGCAGCACACCTCCGAAGGTGTATTCGGTTCCCTACATCCAAATGTTCAAGGAGAATAACGCGCGGCAAGGCTTTGTAGAGCAGGACGAGTTTGCGCGCATGGCTGCCGAAGCACACTTGGATGGGTTGTGGATGCGCGCCCTTCTCGAGGTGGCTTACACCTACGGATGGCGACGCGGAGAAATGCTCGGCCTACAAGTGCGACAAGTGGACCTGTACGCGCGCACGATACGCCTTGACCCTGGAACAACGAAGAATGGCGAAGGCCGCGAAGTCATGATGACGCCAGAGGTGGAAGAACTGCTTCGGGCTGCGGTTGCGAAGAAGAAGCCTAATGATTCCGTGTTCACCCGCGAAGGTGACGAGCCGATCAAGGACTTTCGGGGTGCGTGGAGAAACCTATGTGTACGTGCCGGAACGGGCCGCTGGGAGTGCAGGAAGTGCGGCGTTACGCTGACCGGGACGAAGTGCGAATGCAGCGGTGTACGCAAGTATGTTGGGCTGATCCCCCACGACTTTCGACGGTCAGCCGCCAAGGCCGCGCGCCGCGCCGGGGTACCGGAGTCGGTCATAATGGCGATGGGCGGGTGGAAGACACCCTCGATGTTTCGCCGTTACGCCATTGTCAGTAGCGCTGACCAACGCGCAGCGGTTGAATTGATCGTACGGGAGCGTACGGAAAAGACTCTAAGCCCCCGTTCGGCCCCCCAGCCCAGAAGCCGACCATTACGGCGAAAAGCAGGAGACGCCAACTGTCCAATAAGCCATTCAAAATAAATGCTTTATGTTTGGTGCCGGGAGGGGGGGTCGAACCCCCATGGAATTGCTTCCGACGGATTTTGAGTCCGCTGCGTCTGCCAGTTCCGCCATCCCGGCGCTGTAGCTATTATACCAAGTTCATCGAGACCAGTTCCTCGTGATTGCGAGTGCTATACCGCTACCTAGTGCGATTCTGATAGCGAAGCTCGTACATCTCACGCGCTTCAACGACATGCTCCGAGAAGATCACCCACAGATAGTCGATTGCTGGATGATTGCCGAGCCGCAGGTAAGTATCAATCTCTATTGCGACTGCTAAGAAAAAATCGCCGTCCGCGACACCTGGTGGAAATGCAAATGACTGCATGGCCCTTTTGCGTTTCTCCACCGTAACTGCATCGCCGAGCAAATCAGCGACCAGGAAGCCTGATACTTTTTGAAAGCTAGCGAAGGTTAGATGGGCTTGCGCTGACACCTCCCGATTGATCGATTTCTCGAGGAACTGAAGAAAGCCTTTGCATTGCTTTCTCTTTTCGCCAGTTTGAAGGGCGTCTTCCAGTAATCGACGAGCGTCGGATCGCTTTGTTCCTCCTCAGTGTTTTGGAACCTCTCCACCATGTGTCCTGTACATCCAACTGTTCGAGGAAATCTTCCCATTCCAGATCGCTCCCAAACTCGGCCTTAATCGTATTCCTCTCCTCCACTAAATCGCGCCAACCCGCCCGGTGGTAAGCCAGCGAGCGCGTATGAGGTCATCCATCATGTAAACCAAACTGAATAAGAGATCGAGCAATTGCCGATTGATGGGAGGTATTACGATGACGTAATTCGGCTTGTGACCTGCTCCCTTTCTCTCACCCATTCATAACTGGAGTCTCCGTTGCGTTGATGGTTGGTGTTTGCGAAGGGAGAGGGTCCATGGCCCCTCTCCCTTCGAGGTAGGTGCGGAACTCGTTGGGGTGCGGTAGTCCAGCGAGTTGTGGGGTGCTCGCCATTGTACTCCTCGCGGCCAGGTTGCCAGGGTACACCGGACGTCGTTCAGCGTGCGGAACCAGCTTGCGTTGAGGCACTCGTCGCGCAGCCTGCCGTGGAAGCGATCGACGTGGCCGTTCTGCATCGGGCGGCCCGGCTGGATGTGAACTAGCCCGACCTTCCAGTCTTCTGCCCAGCCGATCATGCGCAGCGAGGTGAACTCCGGGCCGTTGTCCGAGCCACGTTCTCAGGCCGGCGGTTCTCGTCCTCCATCGCCTTCTGCCGCTGCGCCTCGCTTACGTCCATCCCGCCGAACTTCTGCTTCCAGCCGTAGAACGTCGCCGCGCTGATCCCATGCTCACGGCATAACTCCGCCGTCTTCACCCCAGCTTCATGCTGCTTCAGTATCCCGATGATCTGCTCTTCCGTATAACGGCTCTTCTTCATCTCTGCTCCCTCGATTCAATTTACGAGAGATCTCCAGATTCAACTGGTAGAGATTCCAGGGAGCACGTCCTTGCGATTCGGATCGGGCGGTGTATCCGCAGTGATATACCCTACGGCTTCATAGGAGTTCCAAGCGAACCGTAACATGACCGTGAGGACCGAAAGGGATCGTTCATGCGCTCTATGCCCTCTCATCGAGCCAAGCTGTGTCTGCTTTTCGAGGTCACGGCTTACGTTGATATGGAGACCTTCAAGCTCCTCTGCCGCCAATAAGTAGTTGAATTCGCGAAGGGGTTTTAGAGGCCGAACGGTTTTCTTTGTCATGTCGTCTGAAGTCTACTCGCAAGGCGGCTTCACGGACGTCAGAGCGACCTGCCTCTCCTTAATCCAAAACGCATAACGCTTTTCGTACGGATCGGGATGGGTTTCCCATCGATGGCCGAAGACGTCAAGCATGTGCTGCTGCGTGAAGTTGCCGCGCATGGATTTGTCGGCCCGCTCTAGGTTAATCTGAAGCTCGTCGGGGATGCCGAGTAGTTTTCGGATCGTCTGCGGTCGAGCAGTTGGTATAAGGTCTCGCGTTGCTCCGGGGTCAAGTCGATGGAGTGCAGACTGCCAGGTCGGCTGAGATGCAGATCGTTGATCTCTGCAGGATGCGGAAGCGCTGCGCCGCCGCCAGTAAAGCCCCTGGGGCACGACGCTTGCCTGGCTCTAACTCGCATCTCCCGATGAGGTGTTCTTGTTTGGCGATGGGCCGCTCAAAAAGAGTAGTTGCCACATCTTCTCGCGCAGCTCTTGGGTGAGGATCGTGGAATAATGTGGCTGTTGCGCCTCCCAGATTCTGTCGAACTCCTGCTCGAACATCTTGCGCGCGATCCAGCGGCGGCGCACCTTTTGAGTATAAGGATCAAGACCCGCGAAGTACTCCCCAAGGTCTTGGCGTCTGCAGCTTTCATCTCCTCCCGCAATGTATTTATGTTCTCTTTGACTTGGCTGGGGTCTTCATTTTCCTTGGCGCTCTTCTTTACCTCTTTGCGGTTGGATTTGAAGCCGCGTCGCTGGCTGAGGTGGAAGAAGCCATGTCCTAATTCCATCCTCTAAGCGGTGATAAAGAGCGCATTTGCGAAGGAGATAGAGCGGCATCTGATGCAGAATGGCCGTTCGCCTCAAAGACGAAGAGCTGGATGATTGGCGCAACAACTTCGCGCTATCTCCTCGATAGCGAAAAACGATCTCTGTTCGATATCGTCTTGCGCACAGTAAATTCGCTGGCAAAGTGCATTGCAGGGGATGCTCGCGATCCTGAGATACCGAATCGCCTCATCCCCCGTGTGGAGGAAGTCACCATGAGGCGAGGAGTTCGTCGAGTGGAAGCTGACGAAGTGAGGGCTGCTGTTGCTGCTGGCCAGGAATTACTTTACGGATGCGGTCGTGGATTGCCATGAAAGGACAGCTTCTTTCAGCGTATCGATCATTGTGGCTCATAGCCATGTTCGACCTGCCGGTAGAGAGACACCGGAGAACAAGCGCAACTACACGCTTTCGCAAAGGCCTGCTCAAAGATGGATTTATGATGTTGCAGTATTCGATCTACGCACGGTATCTCCCCAGCGAAGAAGCAGCGGACTCCCACCGCAACACGATCCGGGCAATCATTCCGCCGCTTGGGCAGGTCCGCTTGATGACTGTAACCGATCATCAGTTCGGCAAGTTGGAGGTGTGTTTAGTCCCGGCATTTGATCGATGGGGTTGAGTGTAAATCTGGTGGGTTTTTGGGTCCAGAGGTTACAGATGGCTTCGTAGGGTGTGAGGCCGCGTAGTATCTTACGTCGTCTGGCGAAGTTGTAGGCTGCGATGAAGTCGGACAAGTGCGCTAGAGCTTGCCCTCGGCGGTCATCACCTCGGCCAGGTCGATGTGGAAGAAGGCGATCGGATCGAAGCATAACGCATGAGTTCCAGTTGCACCTTCATCGGCGCTCCGGTCTCGTCCAGTCAGGAACGATAGGTGTGGCGGAGGGTATTCTTGGCACCATTACCCTCGCTCTGGGTCTGATGACGATCCATGGAAAAACATAACCTCCTCCGATGATTCGCCAAACACCAAAGGCACACCAGCAAGTCTTATCGCTGCGTTGGACACGAACGGCAACGGCACCTGTTGCATCTGTTGCGCCAGAGTTTCCACCTGCGCGCGCTCGCTCCGGTCGGTCGGGGTCACGGTCAGCAGCAGGTGGCCCAGCCTATCGATGGCGATAATGGGCTAAAATTATCTAGTGGTCGAGTGTGCGTTACTATGCCAAACTTACCCCAACAAAACTCTGCCCATACGATCGGGCACAAGCAGTTTTTAGTTGGTTTGAAACCGGGTCCCCCGAGTGAATACGTCTCGCAGGACTATGCCGACTACAGCCTCTACACCGCGGAGCAGCATCGCTCCATTTGGGAGCGTCACATTCACGACTGCACCCAGATCACGGTTGCCCTGAGCCCTGCGCAGGTGCGCGGTGAATGGCAGGGCACGTATGGCAACATCGAACGTCGGGAGATGAACGGTGATATAGTCTGGATCGTTCCTCCAGGCATTCCTCATGTCATACACTTCGACCGCCCTGCGACCTTGATCCACCTTTACCTCAATGAGGTGTTTTTCCAAAATATGGTGGAAGAAGCTCCTGCCAGAGTGCAAGTGAGCCTCATCCCTTCCTTGTTGGTGCGTGATCCTTTACTCATCGAACTGGCAAAGACTCTCCATCGCGAAAGCCTGGACGGTCATCTTTCGACGATGTTCACGCAATCGGTGGCCGCTCTGACGGCGACCCATCTCGTCCGTTCCTATAGCAATCGGATTCCCGCCACTGCCTCCATACGAGGAGGTATGGGGCCCAGCCGCGAGCGGCGGGTTCTGGCTTACATTGAACAACACCTGGATGAATCCATAACGCTCGAAGAGCTTGCGCGTGTGGCGGAGATCAGCCCTAACTACCTGATTGCCCTTTTTCGGCAATCCATGGGCATGACACCACATAAGTACATGGTCCAAATGCGCATCGAGCGCGCTTATACGCTACTGAAACAAAAAGAGTTCACTCTTCTGGAGATCGCGCAGCGCTGCGGCTTTCAGGACCAAAGCCAGTTCACAACAGTCTTTCGCCGCTATGTCGGCGTCACTCCTGGCCACTTCCGCCGCTCACTCTAGGCTGCTCTAAGCTGGACCGTTCTTCCTTCCCAGCGCTGCCCCGAAGATATTTAGTACCGCACCGAAGGCGCCCAGCGCACGTCGCGCATCCTTCGAAATCATTCGCCGGACGATCTCAAAGAAGCTCGGAGGCTTACCAGCCGCTTCTTCCAGGACGTCATGTAGATCGTCCGGGTTGATGTGCTTCACCAGATTTCCTGCCAGCAAGGCTAGCCGCAGAAGGTTGACCATTTCCGCAGAACTCACTACATCTGCCAGGCGGTCCACGACCATGTCCTTCGCTCCGAGTAGGCCATTGACCGTACTGAGAACATCTTTCTCGTGTAGCTTCTCCAGCACCTCGTAGGCTGCCAGGATCGCCTCCGCGTGTTCCGCGGGCGCCGCTTTCACTTTCCGCAGCAAATCATCGCGGGAGTCCGCAGGTTCAAACCTCCGAAAATCGACTGCAACCGCCATCGTGAATTCCCTTTCCTTAGTTTCTTGCTCAACGCGTCGAGCGGACTTGTATTTGTACCAGTCCGGCAGAGCCAGGTGCCCGGTAATCTGCTCGCTTCCACTTGCGCTCTACCTCCACGCCCATTTGGGGCGTAGGCTTGCCGGAGTAGCGGAAGTTCAGCGGCTTCAGCGGATTGCTTCCCCTCTCTGGAAGCACCTGCATCTTTACGACAGTTTCCTTGTACGCCGGAGTATCCGTAGCCGAGTCGGTATGGGACCCAGTAAGAACATTGACCGGCCCCTCTTCCGAAGCCAACGGAAGATAAACCTGCTTGCCGACAACGCGGGCCGTCACCAATACCTTGATCCTCAGCGACCCGTACCGGCTGGTCAGCCTCACCCACTGGCCCGACTCGATCTGGCGCTCCTGGGCAAGCTCTTCCGATACTTCGACATACCGCTCCGGAGTCTCCTCATGAATCCCGGCAACGCGGTGCGTCATATTGCCTTCATGAAAGTGCTCCAGCTGCCGCCCGTTATTCAGAAACAGATCGAACTCAACCGAGGGCTCATCGCTCGGTTCGCGAAACTGGAGCGGAAAGAACCGCGCTTTCTTGTCCGCAAAGTTGAACCCATTCACATAGAGAATCGGCTCATCCGTGCCGTCCGGATGAACGGGCCACTGGAGCGTGTTGTAGTTCTCCAGCCGTTCGAAACTGGCACCCGCATAGAGCGGAGTCAGCGAGGCCATCTCGGCCATGATCTCTGAGGGATGAGTGTAGTTCCAATTGCCGCCCATGCGGTTGGCGATGTCCTGCGTAATCTTCCAGTCAGCCCGCGCATCGCCCAATTCTGGCAGGGCCTGATACAGCCTCTGGATCCTCCGCTCTGTGCTGGTGAAGGTCCCATCTTTTTCAAGCGCCGGCGCCCCAGGCAGAACCACATCGGCATAGCGGCACGTCTCCGTGAAGAAGATGTCCTGCACCACGAAGAAGTCCAACTTCTCAAAAGCGCCCGCGACATGGTTCGCATTCGAGTCCGCCGAGATCATGTCTTCCCCGGCCAGATACATCGCCCGCAGCGTGCCATCATAGACTCCATCCACCATCTGGTGGTTGTCCAGGCCGACCTTCGCGGGCAAGGTGACGCTCCAGGTCTTCTCGAACTTACTGCGTACCTCGTCGTTCGTAACTGGTTGATACCCTGGGAAGTTGTTCGGCATCGCCCCCATATCGCTGGCGCCTTGAACATTGTTATGGCCGCGCAGCGGATAAGCGCCGCAACCGGGTCTCATATAGTTCCCTGTGGTCAACAGCAAATTGCTGATAGCGGTCGAAGAGTCCGACCCCATCACATGCTGCGTGATCCCCATGGCCCATAGCACACACATCGTCTCCGCGTGGGCAATCTCTTCGGCCACTGCTGTCAGAGTTTCGATCGGCACATTACATTGCTTCGCCGCAAACTCCATCGTGAACGGCTCGAGGCTCTTGCGATACTCCTCCACGTAGTTGACGTGCTGCGCGATGAAGTCCGTCTTCGCATAGCCGTGATCGAACATATAGCGGCTGAACGCGCAGAGCCAGACCAGATCGGATCCCGGCTTCGGCCGAAAGTGGATGTCGGCACGGGTCGCCATCTCATGTTCACGCGGGTCGGCTACGATCAGCCGCTGGCCAAAGAGCTTGTGCGCCCGCTTCACCCGTGTCGCAAGCACCGGGTGGCTCTCCGCCGTATTGCTGCCGACGATCAGTACCAGCTTCGACTGAGCAATATCTTCAATCGATCCTGAGTCACCGCCATAACCGACCGTCCTGAACAACCCTGCCGTGGCTGGTGACTGGCAGTAGCGTGAGCAGTTGTCCACGTTGTTGGTCCCGATCACAGCGCGGGCCAGCTTCTGCATCAGGTAGCCATCTTCGTTGGTGGTCTTTGAAGAGACCACCACGCCGATCGAATCGGGGCCGGACTCCTTCTTGATCTCGCCCAGTCGGCGCGCGACAAGCGTGAGCGCCTCCTCCCACTCTGCTTCGCGAAACCCGCTTCCTTCACGGATCAGCGGCTTCCGCAGGCGATCCTTGTGGTTCACATAGTCCCAGCCGAACTTGCCTTTCACGCAGGTAGAAATCGCATTGGCATCGCCATGCAGCGGCTCGATCTTCAGGATCTTGCGGTCCTTGGTCCACACATCGTACGAGCAACCCACGCCGCAATAGGTACAGACGGTCTTCGTCTTCTTGATGCGTTCTTCGCGCATCGTCGCCTCAACCTGCGATACCTGCATCACGGCGCCATAGCCCATTTCAGGCTCAATGGCCTTGATGACTTCAATCATCTTGTCCAGTGACTCTTGCGGTGTCGAGGTCAGATAACCCGCCTCGCCCAGCATCGACTTCTCCATCAGTGCGTTGCACGGGCAAACCGTAATGCAGTGTCCGCAGGAGACACAGCTCGATCCGCCAATCTGCATCCCGCCGTCCCACAGCACCCGCGGCCTTTCCAACTCCCATCCGATGCTCAGCGTCTCGTTTACCTGCACAGTCTGGCAAGCCTGCACGCAGCGCCCGCACAGAATGCATTGACTCGGATCGTAACGGTAGAACGGGTTGGACATGTCCACCGGATACGGCTTCGCCTTAAACTCATGTTCCTGGTGCTCCACCTTCATCGCGAGCGCCGTATTGTGTACAGTGCAGTTTTCGTTGTTGTTGTCGCAAACCGTGCAGTAGAGCATGTGATTGCCCAGGATCACGTCGAAGGCCTCGGCGCGTGCATCCACTGCCCGCTTCGACTCCGTTACGACATCCATACCTGGTGTAACCTTCATCCCGCAGGAGCGGACCAGCTTCCCATCCACCTCTACCATGCAGGTGTCGCAGGTCTGAATCGGTCCCATCAGCGCAGAGTGATAGCAAACATGCGGAATATCCTTTTCCCGCAGTACTGCCTCGAGTAACAAATCCGATGGTTGGGCTTCTACCTCTCGTCCATCAATCCTCAGATGAACTGTTTCGCCAGACTCTACCTTCATCGACGGCGGAAGTACTTCACTCATCGTCTCTTGCATTCGAACCCTCAACCGCAAACTTTTCTAGATCAGCATCACCGGAGACCGGGATACGGTGTTTCGTAATTAAGTCTGCGCTCGTTTCTCTAGTGCGGACTTTTGAATTTCTCCTCGTTTTTTTCAATTCCTCCACAAAAATTTCTCGTTGCGTTGAATCCTGCTCCCTAAGGGCCTTTCGCCTCATCATAATGAACCGAGTCGAAATACTGACAACACTGTCGACCTTCAGTCACGGAGCGAAACACCAAGTGCTGACCTATTGCTGAAAAGACTCAACATTCGCCATCCGCCCTTTGGCTGCTCGATTGCACATCGCTAGGACGGATATTCAAATGGAAGATGTAGTTTTGCATTCGTAATTGGATTTTTAAATATTCCGATTACCAGATGGTTTTCGAAGGGATGCTCGTGGCGCAAACGGCTTTTGAAACGAACTCGATGGATGCCAAAAAGCCACTTCACGACTATCCCGAGTCCCATCCAGGTTCCGCCTCCCCGGTCACGATTTCTCGCATAGATCGCGCAGCCTCCGAGACAGTCGCAGATCTTCTAGCGGTGGAAGAGCCGCTTGAAATACAACTCACGTTCGGTCCCTCCGATGCCCGGCGCACGAAATCCATCACCGTCACCATGCGCACCCCAGGCCACGACGAAGAGCTAGCAGCCGGATTTCTCCTTACCGAAGGCGTGCTTGAAGACAGCACACAGATCGTGCACATCGACAAAGCCGCCGGCACAGCCCCACCCAACAACTCCTCTCCCGGCACAGCCCCACCCAACAACTCCTCTCCCGGCGCACTGCAACACACAATCCCCGGCAACATCGTTCGCGTCGAAATCGAGCCCGGCGTCGAATTCCGTGCCGCGACACTGGAGCGCAATTTTTACACCACATCGAGCTGCGGTATCTGCGGTAAGGCTTCCCTGTTGGCCCTCCGTTCGGTCTGTCCACCCCGTCGCCGCAACGACCTCTCCCTCTCCGCCGAAACGCTCTATGCTTTGCCAGGCCTGCTTCGCAACTCCCAGCAGGTCTTTGCTGCGACCGGCGGTCTGCACGGCGCAGCGCTTTTCACTCCAGAGGGCCAGCTTATACTTTCGCGCGAAGACGTCGGCCGCCACAACGCCGTAGACAAGCTTCTAGGCAACCAGTTTCTTGCTGACACCATTCCCTTGTACGACAAGGTCTTGATGCTCTCCGGTCGCGTCAGCTTCGAACTGCTGCAGAAGTCCGCAATGGCCGGCATTCCTATGGTGGCCGCGGTCGGCGCGCCCTCCAGCCTGGCCGTAAAAGTCGCTCAGGAATTCGATATCACCCTCATCGGCTTTCTGCGCGACCGGCGATTCAACGTCTACCACGGGATCGATCGCATTACCCACCTACATAACCCGGAGGCCAACTCATGAAACTTAGACTGAAAGGAAATTCACTGCGCCTGCGCGTGACTCGCTCGGAACTCACCTCCCTGCAGGCAGGCAAACGCATCCAGGAAAGCGTGCTTTTTCCCGCCGATCCCCCAGCAAGTCTGGGTTATGTCCTCGGAATCGGTTCACACAACCAGCCAGTGCACGTCGTGCTCGCTTCACAGCAGATCGTCGTGAGCCTATCTCAGGACCAACTCGTGAGCTGGAGCGGCGAACACCAGGTCGGCATTTACGCATCACTCCCTGTCGCGGAAGGTACGGTTCTCGAAGTCGCCATCGAAAAGGACTTCGCCTGCCTGGACCTCAGCGACGAAGACAACACGGATACCTTCGCAAATCCTATGGCTGGCAAAGCCTGTTAGCAGTTCTATCGGAGAACAGTAGTGAGATTCAAATCGTTTCGTAATCGTCCCCCCTCGAACACTCGAATCACCCTGATCGCCCTCGCCGCAATCGTCGCCTTTTCCTCTATTCACGCCATCGCACAGGAAACTCTCTACTCCGACTATCCCCAAAAACGCGGCAAGGTTGAATCTCTTCAATGGAACGATCTGCCTTCCTGGATGACGCTCAGCATGGAGCTTCGCGGCCGCACGGAGGGCCAAACCTCCTTCAACTACACCCAGAACGGAGATCGCATCTACGAGCTCACTCGCGCCTATGGAGCGGTAGAAGTCAGGCCGACCAGCTTTCTTACCGGCTATCTCCAGTTCATGGATACGCACGCGCTCGGGCTGCCCACGCACGTCGTCGCCGCCAACATGCGTGACGCCTTCGACCTTCGCCAGGGCTATCTAGATTTTCACGAACGTCCGGGCGGCGTGCCTATCGAGATCATCGCCGGCCGCCAGGAGTTGAAGTTCGGTAGTGAGCGCATCATCGGTATCAGCGACTGGACCAACAATAGCCGCACCTGGGACGGCTTCGACGCGCGCATCGGCGACAAGAACCGTATAGACCTTTTCTCCACCTCCGTCGTCGCCGTGCATCCCACATCGCTCGACAAGCACGGTGCCGGCCTAAACTTCCACGGCGCCTACGGCTCCATCACCACATGGATTCCGAAGGTGCATCTCTCCCCTTACGTCCTCGTTCATACTGCGCGCGGCGTTACCAGCAACCAGGGCATCAAGGGCAACGAGATCGAAACAACCTTCGGAGCCGAAATTGAAGGCGCACTGCCTGCCCACTTCGCCTACGAAGCCAACGCCTCGCTGCAGCGCGGCAGTTACTCCAACAACTCAATCCATGCAGGGCAAACCTTCGATAAACTCTCCTACACGCTCGCGAAAGTGCCCTGGACACCGCGCATCGGTGGCGAATTCGACTACGCCACAGGCAACAACAATGCCAACTCCAACGTCATCGCGACCTACGATCAGTCCTATCCGTCCAATCACAACGCCTTCGGACTCGTCGATCTTTTCGGTTATCAGAACATTCGCCAGGAACGCATCAACCTCGATCTCGGACCCAGCAAGAACTTCACCATGTTGTTCCAGGGAGGTTTTCTGAATCTCGCCCAGAAGAACGACTCCATCTACTCCAGCTCGGGCTCGGTCACCCTCAAACCGCCCACCGGCGGCTTCGCCACTACCAGCCTCGGGCAAGAATTTGATGCTTCCGCAAAGTACGTTTACCACGATCACATTGTGGCGAACATCGGTGTGGGCCATCTGTTTCCCGGCGAAGTACTCGTCGACAACAAGCACGGCGCCGCGGAAACGATCGGCTACTTCTCTCTCACCTATCGCTTCCGCGTCGACAAGCAATCTGAAACTTCAACAACACAAAAATAGAAAGGGAACAAAACAAACCAACCATGCCCGACAACAATGACTACAATCGTTGGTGGATTGCCGTTGCTGGAATCCTGATGCAAGTTGCCTTGGGAGCTGTCTATGCATGGAGCGTGTTCCGTGTACCGCTGGCCAAGCAGTTTCATTGGAGCATCTCGCAGATTACCCTGACCTTCACCATTGCGATCATGGTCGTCGGGTTCGCGTCGTTCTTTGGTGGCCTCTGGTCGAAGCGGGTCGGCCCGCGCGTCGTTGCCATCACCGGTGGCGTGCTGTACGGCGGCGGTTTGATTCTGGCCAGCTTCTCGAGCATCGGCCTGTGGTGGCTCTATCTCAGCTATGGCGTGATCGGTGGGACGGGGCTTGGCTTCGCCTATATCGTGCCCATCTATGTGTTGGTGAAGTGGTTTCCCGACCGCCGCGGCCTGATGACGGGCATTGCGGTCGGAGGCTTTGGCTTCGGCGCTCTGATCACCGCTCCGTTGGCCACTCACCTGATCCAGACCGTCGGCGTACTGCATACCTTTGCCTATCTCGGCATCGCCTTCTTGCTCCTCACCGTGGCGACCGGCTTCTTCATGCAGAATCCGCCCGAGGGATGGGCGCCAGCCGGCTGGGCACCGGTCCAGACGCAGAATGTAACGGGGACGGTTACGTCCTATACCCTGGGCCAGGCGTTGAAGACCTGGCAGTGGTGGGCGTTGTGGCTGCTGCTGTTCCTGAACACCTCGGCCGGTATCTCGATCATCTCGCAGGAGTCTCCGATGTTCCAGGAGTTTGCGAAGACCACCGCAATCGTCGCGGCCGGCATGGTAGGCATCGTGGCCATCGGCAATGCGCTCGGCCGTGTCTTCTGGGCCTGGGCCTCTGACCTGCTGGGTCGGCGTGCGACCTTCGTGGTCATGTTCCTTCTGCAGATTGGCCTGTTCTGGTTTATTCCCAGCCTGCATACGGCCGGCATAGTGACTTTGGTCAGCTTCATCATCCTGATGTGTTATGGCGGCGGCTTCGGCACCTTGCCGGCGTTCGCGGCGGACTACTTCGGCCCAGCCAACATTGGGTCGATTTATGGACTCATCCTGACTGCATGGGGGTTCGCCAGCGCCTTCGGACCGCTGCTGATCGCGCATATGCGCCAGGCCACGGGGAACTACACCACAGGCTTGCACATGATCGCCGGCATCATGGCGCTCTCGACCATCCTGCCTCTTCTGATCAGGCCACCGGCGGAAGCGAGGTAAGAAGGCTTAGAGAGCAGCAAAGCACATGGCGCACGGATGGAGTGGAGACCATAGGGATCTGGAGTGAGTTGAGCCCTAAGGTCAACTCAGGGCTTGCAGCCTTCGAGCTTCTCCGTCTCGGAGAGCAGTGTTCATGCGACCAAAACGGCATTGATGCATCGAAGATGCGTCGCAGGCGCAGCGATTTGTGAATCGTTACTTCGACGGACCCTCGGACAGTATGTGCGCGGGTCACAAAGTATCCATTGCAAATGGATCCAAACAAACAAAGGAAGGTACAAGCATGACAGAACAAAACGATAAAATGAGCAAGGACGGCGTCAGCCGGAGATCGTTTCTCGGCAAGACCTCGGCGGCTCTGGTAGCGGCAGCCAGCCTGCCGATCGTCGCTGCGGCGCAGCAGACGAGGGATCTGAGCGGCGACACGCACACCGGCGTTAACGAGCAGGAGCGGGGCCCGAAGAACCCGAGCCTGGAGGCTCAGGAGCCGGATTCGATGTTTCCGCCGACCACCGATGCGGGTGGACAGCCTCCGTTCAAGTACCCGATGGGATTTGCCCGCAAGCGCATTGAAGCGGGCGGCTGGACGCGTCAGGTGACGATCCGTGACTTCCCGCTGTCGAAGAAGATGGCCGGCGTGGAGATGCGTCTGATCGGGGGCGGCGTTCGCGAGTTGCACTGGCACGTGGGCTCGGAGTGGGCGTACATGACGGCCGGCAGCGCGCGTGTCACGGCGGTGGACCAGAAGGGCCGTGCGTTCGTTGAGGACGTGAAGGAAGGAGATCTCTGGCTGTTCCCGGGTGGCGTACCGCACTCGATCCAGGGCCTGGGCGAGGATGGCTGTCAGTTCCTGCTGGTGTTCGACGATGGCAACTTCAGCGAGTACGAGACCTTCCTGCTGACCGAGTGGCTGCACCACACACCCAAGGAAATTCTGGCGAAGAACTTCGGCGTCGACGCGTCGGTGTTCAAGAACGTGCCCAAGGAGAAGTTCATCTTCCCGACCGAGCTTCCGCGTTCTCTGGCCGAGGAGAAGAAGCAGGTGTATGCGGTTACCGGACCGGTGCCCGACACGTATGCCTTCTACGCGTCCACGATGAAGCCGACCAAGGTGACCGCGGGCGGCAGCGTGAAGATCGTGGACGTCCACAACTTCCCCATCACCGGCATCGCTGCAGCGATCGTGACGCTGAAGCCGGGCGGATTGCGTGAGCTGCACTGGCACCCGAACGCGGACGAGTGGCAGTACTTCGTGAAGGGTACGGCCCGCATGTGCGTCTATGCGGCGGCTGGACGTGCGCGCACGATGGACTTCCACCCGGGCGATGTGGGCTACGTCGATCAGTCGATGCCGCACTATGTGGAGAACATCGGCGACGACGACCTGGTGTTCCTCGAGGTCTTCCCGACCGCCGAGTACCAGGACATCTCGCTGGGCGAGTGGCTGTCGCACACGCCGTCGCGCCTGGTTGACGAACACCTCGGCACCGGCGAGGAGTTTCTGGCGAAGATCAGCAAGAGCGAAGTTGTTGTCACGCCGGAGAAGTAAATCGAGAGCATATGATGAGCAGCAACCCCGGAGTAGTGCAAGACGCACTGCTCCGGACCTCTGAAGAGAGAGGAGCTGCCGTTGCATAAGTTGGTTGAAAGCCTCGCGTGCTGCGGCCGCACAGGAGGCATCCACTCGAAGGACCACTCCCTAGTCAACGAGCTAGAGCCTCAACCCAGGAATACCCCACTCGACGCCCAGAATCCGTCGTCCGACTCACATGCGTCAGACAAGCGGCAACTATAGCAGCGGCCTCCATGCTCTCGCTCTGATCGTTCTCGTCGCAACCGTCATCCCTCTTGCTGTACGCCCTCCGGCGTGACGTAAATCATGAAAATTGAATGTGACCTGCTGGTTCCTGGTGGATAGACTGTCGAATTTCGCGGTCCGATAGCCCATGAGGATGTTCTGATTCGGACAATCAGCCGAAACAGGTCGACTACATTGATAAAGGGATCTTCAAATTAGGACACCTTTCTCAGAATGGGACCGGGGCAGCGAGGTGGAAAGAGATGTGGGGCAGATAAAACCTCAAGGACAATCGTTGTACAAAGAGGAAATGCTTTAGCGCAAGATGGCCTCGAGCGCGAGAAAACAGTGTTCATCGAACAGTAGCTTATCCTGTGTCCCCAGAACCGGTGGAGGTGAGTGAGAACCCGCCTCCACCCGAATTCAGTAGCATCGAGTGCTGATTTCGACGCAGATTCAAGTTTTAAGTTTTTCTGTAGATCGCTGTGCCGGAATAGTGTTGAATTTCCTACTCAGGATGTTTCGTCCAGTCGACCAGCCTTTTGAAGCCACATTCTCCGTGTGTTGCCCCACTCTGGCTCGAACGAAACCTGCCAACGGCCACTCTGGTTTTGCAACTCTGTTACGGTAGATGGTCTGAATGCGGGGGGCACCGGCGTTTCCGACCATACAGCGTCTATTGAGAGTACTCCCGAGAAAATTCCATCATTATGGAAACTGGGGACCAAAATCACCGCGAGCAAGACGGTAACCGCACCGCAGCTCGCTTCGATACACAGGATCAAAGCCGCAAACGAAGAAAATCAGCACCCATACACCGCTAGCGGATTGGAGGGTCACGCTGCACCCCAAATTGCCCTTAGAGCGGTAGACCTGTACAGACATTCCAGCGTGTAGTAAAAATTCAATCAGTTCCCGTTGACGTGAACGCGCTTTCACTACTTCGCGCATGTCGCGGTCGTGGGAATTGCAGTTTACGTACGAAAATCGACAAACTCGAAAAGACTGGCGTGTTTCGCTGTGCCTTGCTGCATTAAGCTATGATCAATATCCGATTCCGTTTTCTTGCCATAGGTACAGCATTTCTGGGCACTGCCCTGGCTGTTGTATGTTGGGACTCTCCAGTGACGCTTGTAGCAATGGCTGGACAGGCACCTGGTTCGTTCAATTCCGGCCAGCCACGTGCAACCGAAGATCCTGCGACAGTGGCGCACGGTAAGACACTCTATGGAATTAATTGCCAGGCCTGCCACGGAGCGGACCTGCGCGGGGGCGACATGGGCGGCCCCAACCTTCTCCGTTCGCAGGCAGCGCTTAGCGATGAGCACGGAGAAATGATCGTCCCGATCATTCAAGGAGCGCGTCAGGCGCAGGGAATGCCCAATATCGGTCTTAGTGATCAGGATGCAGGAGCTGTGGCAGCATACCTGCGTAGCATGATCGGCGCCATCGGCAGTCAGGGCAAACCGCCAGGCGAAGAAAAGCCGTTGGATATTGTGGTCGGCGATCCTGGCCGCGGAAGTAACTACTTCGCGGCACACTGCAACACGTGTCACTCCACCACGGACGATTTGAAAGGTATTGCAAGTCGCTTTCCTGAGCCGAAGACCTTGCAGGCGCGGTGGCTTGCAGGAGGTCCATTAACTGGTCGAAACAGTGCGGCAACGAAAGCAACCGCAGAGGTGACCACGAAACCAGGCCAACCGGCGTCGGGAAGCCTGGTTCACATCGATGACTTTCTGGTGACGCTTCGCCTGAGCGATGGCACAGAACGCAGTTATCGACGCGACGGTCCAACTCCGCACGTTGTTGTGCATGATCCCTTACAGAAGCACCGGGACATGCTGCCGACGTACACAGATGAGAACGTTCACGACATAACTGCATACCTGGTGACTTTGAAGTGAAAATTAGACAACAAATACTCTCTATCACTTCCCTTTTTCTGGTGTCGGCCACGTCGTTTGCGCAGGGTGTCGGCGTTTCACCGCAAGATCTGTTAAAGCCTTTAGCGAACTCCTGGCCAACGTATAACGGCGACTACAGTGGCAAGCGTTATAGCGCGCTGACGGCAGTAAATCGCCAGACTGTCAAAAATCTTGGTTTGGCATGGTTTTCTAAACTCACACCAGGAGATGGTGCGCTCGGATCCGTTGATAACACCAGTAACGCCCCTGTGAATCTCACCATCGGCGGCGAGGGACCTGGAAATATTAATATTCGCTCTGGCTCGATCAAAGGTTCTGTTTTAGCTGTGGATGAAACTCTGTACGTCACCATGCCTGATAACGCGTGGGCTCTGGATGCGCGCGACGGACACCAGCTGTGGCACTATTTCTGGAAGACCAAGGGCGGAACACACATCGGAAATCGCGGATTTGGCATGTGGAACAACTATCTCTACATGGAGACGCCCGATGACTACCTGGTCTCACTGGACGCGAAAACTGGTAAGGAACGCTGGCACCGGATGATTGCCAGCGTGGATCAAGGCTATTTCGCTACGCCTGCGCCAATTGTCATAGGCAACCATGTGTTGGTCGGAGTCGGAAATGACATTGATTCACCTGGCTTCCTGCAATCTTACGACGCAGAAACCGGCGAGTTACAGTGGAAGTTCTACACAGTACCAATGAAAAAAGACGATCCTGGGGCTGATACATGGGCCAGTCTGGACGCTGCCCAACATGGCGGTGCGCAAACCTGGATCACCGGTGCTTATGATCCCGAGACACACCTCTATATCTTTGGCACTGGCAATCCAACACCTGCCTACACCACCGGCATTCGTGGCGACAAGGACAACCTGTTTACCTGCACGCTGATTGCGCTCAATGTGGACACTGGCAAGATGGCATGGTATTTCCAAACCTCGCCGCATGACATGCATGATTACGACTCGGCGCAGACACCCGTACTTTTTGATGGGATGTTCAAAGGCAAAATGCGCAAACTGGTGGCGACCGCCGCGCGCAATGGGTATTACTTCACGCTGGATCGTGTCACTGGCGAACACCTGGTTACCAGCAGGTATGGTCTCACTACAAACTGGGCGAAGGGTCTGACGCCTGCCGGTGGACCCCAGCATGATCCTGCTAAGGACGCCACGATAGCGGGATCGCTCGGTTCTCCTAATTCGAGCGGAACCATCAACTGGCAGCCAGTCGCCTTTTCGCCACTCACCAATTTGTTATACGCCTACGAAACCGACACTTTTGCGCTTTTGTATTTGACGGATCCCGACCCTCGTGGCTCTATGGGCCTGGGTGGGAAGGAAGAGGTACCGGTCGGTACAGTTGGCAGCTATCTGACGGCAATCGATTACAGAACAGGTAAGGCACGCTGGAGGCACCGTTTCTATAGCAGCAACATCGGAGGTGGCGGTCTGCTGACCACCGCCGGTGGTCTTCTTTTCTCCGGAGATGGCTCAAACAATTTAGTGGCCTACGATGCCATGGACGGAAGGTCTATCTGGAACGCACGCATCGGACAGATCACCAATGCACCGCAGACATTCGAACTCGACGGTCATCAGTACGTTATCTGTGCGTCTGGTGATACGCTCTGGTCGTTCGTCCTTCACTAGGATGACTTGCGACGGGGGTTATATCCATAAGGATCTCCAGTGCCTCCGGCTACCTAAAAGGATGAACGCCCCTCGCTCGTTGCGGCGTCTATGAGCTGACGTAAAGCCCAGCGTCAGCCTTCCACTCCTTCAATCGACCGATAGCCGTTTGGATATCTTTCAACTTTTGTTGCAGATTGGGTTCTTCTCTTTCGATGGCAAGTGAACCGGTATATCCCATCCGTTTCAGTTGCCCTAAAAACGCGGGGAAGTCGACCTCGCCATCTCCAAGAGCGCACTCTGAACCAAGCAGGCCAGAACCAGGCACGGGTGATTGACCATCCTTGCAATGGACGGAAAGAACATGTTCCTGCAATAGCGCGAGTGCCTCAGTGGGATCGCCGGATCCATAGAGAATCATGTTCGCAGGATCGAAGTTTACCTTTAGATTGGTACGGCTCACATCTGCGATAAAACTCAGCAGTACCGTCGCTGCTTCCTGCCCGGTCTCGAGGACGAAGTTCTGTTTGTGCTCAGCACACGCATCACAAAGAACGCGAGTAAGCTCGACAAGTTCCGCGTAGAGGACTTCCTGTGGGTCAGCGGGGATAAAGCCAATATGGCATGAAACCGCGTAGATGCCCAAGGCATGTGCGAACGCCGCAATCTCGCGCGTTCTTGCAATACGTTCCGCACGATACAACGAAGTGGTGAAGCCGACCGATTCGTGTACCCGGGCTAAAGTGGAATAATCTTCGCCAGCATAGGAGCAGACCGCGCCCGTGACGTTAACGCCCGATATTGCAAGTTCAGACTTCCAGTCATCAAGCACCTTGCCACAATCGAGAGTCGGAGGCACGCCCAGTTGGCCCGATTGCAGGCCAAACGACCGCAGTTGCTGCAGCGTCGCCCCAGCACTCTCCTCGGCCCAGAAGACCAGTCCGATCTCCATCGGTTCTACATTTTCCATGCAATTTCCTTTCCGTTCGCATCACGTGATGCCTTGAGTAAATTTGAAAGCCGAACCGCAGCAGCTGACTCCGTAGGGAGGCAAATCGCCGGTAAGACATTCCGTCGGCAACAGTCGATGAAGTAGAAGATCTCGTCGAAGTACGGATCTTGTTCTGGAATCTCCACCAGATGGTCCGTCCCATTTTCATCTCTGCGACGAAGTGCACCATCCCGGAATGACAACGACCTGCCGCCTGCCTCTATCTCAAAGCTTGCAGAGAACGGAACATCCGGGACGAACCACCCACCTTCCACCTGCACAACGAAACCGTCCTCATACTGCAGGGTTGCCTTCATAGTGTCGACAGGGCCTTGACTTACGGCTCTTACCCATTTCGGTGCTCCGAAGAGGCTAAGAGCCTGGTCGAGATCGTGGCTAAGGAGATCTAAGATTGCTCCACCGCTCCGTTCCTCCTTACCAAGCCAGCCACCCCAGTCAGGATAACCGGTTCTGCGCCGTAGAACGCAACGGCTCACTGCATCATGACCCACCTCTTTGATAAAGTCTGCGGCATAGCGATATGGGTACATAAATCGCAGTACCTGACCTACCATAAAAATATGGCCACTCACTTCAGCTGCAGCGAGAATCACGTCGCAGTCCTCGGAGTGAATCGCCATGGGTTTCTCGCAGAAAACATGCTTGCCCGCGGAAAGCGCGGCGAGTACTACCTCCTTGTGCAAGTCGGTCGGAAGACACACATCCACGGCATCGATCTCTGGGTCTTTCAGAATCTCGCGCCAATCCGGATGCCAGACAACATCTCCTGGCAGGGGACCACTTTTAAGGTTCAGGTTGCCTCGTGTAGGTCCCGGGTTTGATGGCCGGGTACGCGACGAGACCGATTTCACCGTAACTCCATCGATTCTCTGAATTGCTGCAAGGTGAGCGCCGCCCATAAATCCATAGCCAAGTAATGCAAGTTTCATCGCTTCTAATTCCTCTTCAGTATTGCGCTCTCAAAACAAGCGCCAGCTATGCTCCTGAGTTGGCGCTCTTATAGTTTCACCTCTATTCTCTATTATTTCCGATCGGGTAACCATAAAACCCTGGCATGGCGTTCCGCTCTGGAATGCCAGCTGCAAACTGAATCAGATGGGTTTGACAATGGCGTGTTTCGGATCGCAACGCGGCAGGCTATTGAGAACAACATCCTGCCACGCCTTATCGGATCGACGCAGATAGTTTTTAGCGATGCTGAACTCACCCTGTTGCCGCGGAGCGCTGCATCCATTGCAGCACTCAGAATTTCTGACAGCTCTAGATGCCCATCGCAGGCTTTAGATTTTCCTGCCAGAAATATCAGTTTTTGACTCTTCCATCAGGCAACGCAAATGCAACATAGGCACCGTGAATGGGCTCCTGCGAAGCCGGATGTCCCACAACGGCATGCGTATGCGTGGTAGAGCGTGCTGCGGCGCAGAAGACCACATACTCTCGACCGTTGATCTCGTAAATTGCAGGCATGCCCTCCAGCCCGGAGCCAAGTTCAGTCTCCCATAGCACCTTACCGGTGCTGGAATCCAATGCGCGCACCTTCCGGTCGCGCGAACCTGTAAAGATAAGCCCGCCCGCCGTAACAATAGGATTCACTTTAGGAAAATGGGATCCGGTCCTGGTATAGCCCTGTGCCGCCATTTCAGGAACCTCTCCCAACGGCATCTGCCACCGAATAGTTCCTGTGTTCAGGTCATACCCAGTCAGGGTTGTCCATGGGGGAGCTATCACGGGTAGACCGCTCTCCGCAAACATGAAGCCGAATCCGCTTCGATAATGCGCAGCGGTTGGATCGCCTGCATCAACTCTTGTCTTTTGGCCGTTCGTTGCCGGAACACTGGGAGCCAGGTCTGGACGTGTCAGGTACGCGATCAACGTGGTCACATCACTGCTGGAGAGTCGCGCAAATGATGGCATCGGGCCCTTGCCATAGCGCACCGCATCTTCAATCTCCTTCTCGTCCATTCGCGACCTTATATCGAGTAGGGAAGGAATTGCCGGAGGCTTCCCTTCTCTGTTGCTTCCGTGGCACAAGCTGCAGTTCGCCTCAAATAATGCGCGGCCTCGCACCTCGGGAGAGCCAGTCTTCAGTGGTTCCGCGGCCAGCGTTAGCTTTAGCATCGATGGCAAATCCTTCGACACGACGTAGAGATATCCCTTTTCAGGATCGATGGCCGCTCCGCCGAAGTTTGCACCGCCATTGTTGCCCGGCATCTCGACCGTGTTCTCAAGCCCTGGCGGTGTGAATAGACCTTGATTCCGGGCACCCTTTATCTGGAGTCGCAGTTGCTCTCGCTCCGCTGGTTCAAGAAATGGACTGAGATCTTTCTCTGTGAACGTCTGGCGAGCAAACGCCGGCGGCTTCGAGGGAAAGGGCTGTGTGGGCGAGGTCTCCTCACCCGGCATGTCCGACTTGGGTACGCGCCGCTCCTCTACAGGCCAAAGTGGTTTTCCCGTTTCGCGCTCGAAGACCCATATAAAGCCCACCTTACTGGCCTGCGCCACAACGTCAACCATCTTGCCGTCGTGCCGCACCGTCAGGAGCATCGGCGTCGTCGCATTGTCATAGTCCCAGATATCGTGATGAACTGTCTGGTAATACCAGATGAGTTTTCCAGTCCTCGCATCCAACGCAAGAAGGCAATCTCCAAAGAGATTTGCCCCTTTGCGATTCGCTCCGTAAAAGTTGTACTTGGGACTGGCCGTGGGAACAAAGATCATCCCGCGTTTCTCATCCAGGGCCATGCCGCTCCATGCATTCGCTCCGCCTACGGACTTCCATGCGTCTTTTGGCCATGTCTCATAGCCAACCTCACCAGGATGAGGAATAGTATGGAAGGTCCATTCCAGATGACCGGTGAGGATGTTGTACGCACGAATATCACCGGGCCCCGATTCATACTCCTCATTCGTCGCAGAGCCAAGGATGAGCAGGTCATGGAAAACGCGCCCGGGATTATAGGACTGAACCAAGGTAAGCTTCTTTGGATCACGCCCAAGCCCCTCACGCAAGTCTACGCGACCTGTAGTGCCAAAACTTGCAATTGGCTTACCCGTTCTCGCATCCAGTTCCTGCAAAGCGTTGTCTACCGCTAAAATCAGTCGCTGATCCTTCTTGTCTTCACTCTCCCAATAGTTAATGCTGCGATTCGTGATGAGCGAGGTCTTAGCGTCAAAACTGTGTGACCATATCTCTCGGCCGCTAGTCGCATCCAGGGCAACCACCGAGTTGTTGCGAGCGAGGACATACATCACGTCGCCAATGACGATGGGATTGAATGCATAGCCGCGTTCGTCTCCTGTTTCAAAGGTCCAGGCGCGCTGCAGCTTTCGAACATTCGTTCGATTGATCTGACGCAGCCCAGAATACTGCGAGCCGTCAGACGAACCGCCGTAATCTCGCCATGTCGTGTGCTGTGCATGCACACAACATGGCGAGATTACCGTCAGTAAACCAAAACAGACCGAGAAGAGACTTCGGCTAACCTTTAGCACAGTTTGCGCTTTCGCCATACCTGCCTTTACTGCAAACCGCGCCACGGTCTGCTCCTCTATCTAAATCTGGCGCATCCCAGTAACAGAACCAGGTCTGCCGCAAGCTTAGGTGGTTCCTATGGTGCAACAGAGAGTCTCAGCGAGTTGAAAGGTCCCGAATCCAAATATCTTTGAACTGCATGTTGCCAGCGCCGCCCGCATGAAGTTGGAGAGCGATCTTTCCATCCGGAGCACTTGGCTTTGGATCAGTGAAATCGACCATCGGCACACCATTCAACCTGGAGCGATACCGATTCCCAATCACTTCGACAAAGTAATCGTTCCACTCGCCCTTCCGTACCACTCCTTCATTCTCAGGGGAAGGCCATACCACCCAACCACGGCCATCTTCGCCATAGACGCCGCCCGTATGGTGCATCATCGTGCAATCGATCTCGAACTGCATCCCCTGCGTAGTATCCACCGAATTCGGCTTGAACCCCGTATGGAAGAAAACGCCGCTATTGCCGTCGCCTACGCACTTGAAACGAAGCGACAATTGAAAATCCTTATAGTCCTTCTCCGTCTCAAGATAGCCATAAGCTTTGGTCAGTCCACGACCATGCAACAGGCCATCCCCTTCCACGGTCCAACTCTCGGCGCCAATCTTTGTCCAACCCGTAAGGTCTGAACCATTAAAGAGCTGGATCCAGTCGTTTCCCGGCACCTTGGGCTTCTGCTGTCCCGTGAGATCCGTGCTGGATGCGACAATGAGGACCATTGCGAATAGGCAAGCGATGAAACTCTTGAAAGAGCTCCTCTTCGCCTCTGCATTGACTGGAGGAACGGACTTCAAAAACTCGGCGTTCGACGTATCCATTTGCGATGCTCTCTCCCTGCTGTCGATATTAGAAATCCTTATTTGAAACAAGCGCTCGCCAATCGAGCACAACACGGTTATTGCCTTCTTGAACGAAGCCGCTGATTCAATTCCGTCCCAAAACCCTGGAGCGGCAATGATTCACCGCTTGATATATCTCTAATACTGGTCACCTTCGTCGGCATAGTTTTGGTAACACGCCAAACCGACAAAAGCAAATCAGGTCATTTATCTGAGAACCTTCAGGACAAAAATCCGCACTACAAGTCATCCTACATTGGGCGTATCAAAGTCTTTGGGTGTTTGGGTCCTTCACCATCGTCCATGCGTCTCCAATGGGGCCTAATCTTTCGCGAGCCGGTGCCGATAGAGCATCCATACGCCGAAGGAGATCTCGAGTTCTTATGGTCCAGTTAACCGTTCCGCCCGTCGACGCCAACGCAGCAAGTGACCTCGTCACGGCTGTCACTGATACTGCGGTCCTGGACAAGACCGTTGAAGAGGTACTTGGTTTGATGATGGGTGTTCCGGTCAATATCTCTGAAACTCCGGTCCCGCCATCCAATATCCCCGTTACGCTTACAGCAGTCATCGGCCTGGCGGGCGCGCTCAGCGGTGTCTTCACTGTGGTAGTGAATGAAGCCGGGGCAAAACAGATTACCGCCTGCATGATGGGTATGGAAGTTTCTACGGTCGATGACACGGTTCTCGATGGACTCGGCGAAATAGCAAATATTCTCGCCGGTGCGTGGAAGTCTAAGATTCCCGCTCTAAGTGCAGCCTGCCTGCTCTCAGTTCCTACTGTCGTCACCGGAACCCATTATGAAATCCACAAGAAAACATCGACATTCCAGCTCGCACGTTCGTACCGGTTCCAGGACTCTATCTTGACCATCACGCTCTACGGCGAATATTCATAACCGTCGCACGGAGCGGGCTAGGCTGGAAATGCATGAGGAAACTATCTATCTCAAAGGGAGCGGAACTTACCGCTCCCTTTGATTTTGTTACACTCGCAGACCATCTTCGTGTCCTCTGCTAGCATTAAGCTCGACCTTCATTATGACCAGTATCGCGACAGAAACTCCCATCCGCGTCCGTATAGCCCCCTCGCCTACCGGCGACCCCCACGTGGGTACCGCCTATATCGGGCTTCTCAATTACATTTACGCTCGTCAGCGATCGGGAAAATTTATCCTCCGCATCGAGGACACAGACCGTGCGCGCTTCGTCCCAACGTCCGAACAGATGATCTTCGATTCTCTTCGATGGCTTGGGCTCACATGGGATGAGGGTCCTGATGTCGGTGGTCCTTTTGGCCCCTACCGCCAATCCGAACGTACCGAGATTTATCGAAATCACGCCGAGATTCTACTTGAGAATGGCACTGCCTACCGTTGCTTCTGCAGCCCTGATGAATTGGAAGAGGTGCGCAGGCAGCAGATTGCAGCTAAATTACCTCCCCGGTACCCCGGAACATGCCGTCACCTTACCCCCGAACAAATTCAACAAAATCTTGCAAATGGCAAGTTGTCCACCATACGTCTCGCTGTTCCGCCTCGTGGAACTGACCTGACATCCGCTACCACTTTTCGAGATGAGCTCCGCGGGAACATCACCTTCGAACACAATAATGTCGACGATCAGGTTCTTTTGAAGTCTGACGGCTTCCCCACTTATCACCTCGCCAATGTCGTCGACGATCACCTCATGCAGATTACGGACGTTATCCGCGCCGAGGAGTGGATCTCCTCTACGCCGAAGCATGTATTGCTGTACCGCGCATTCGGGTGGCAAGTCCCGCGCTTCTGGCACATGCCTCTCCTGCGAAATCTGGACAAGTCCAAAATATCCAAGCGCAAGAATCCCGTTTCGCTCATCTACTACCGTGACAGCGGGTATCTCCCCGAGGCGATTACTAACTTTCTGGGATTGATGGGCGGCGGCATGCCTGCAGACATTAACAACGGGACCGAGCAATTCACGCTTCCGGAGATGGTCGAGCACTTTGTGTTTACCAATATCCGTCTCGGGGGCCCAGTCTTCGACCTGACCAAGCTTAAATGGCTCAACGGAGAGTATCTTCGTAAGCTCACGCCGGAGGCCTTCTTCACAGCCGTTCGGACTCGTCTCTTCGGCGACGACTACCTGGGCCAGATTTCGGCTCTCATGCAGACTCGAATTGAAACTCTCACTCAGTTTGGTGATCTGACCAGCTTCTTCTTCTCTGATAACGTAAGTCCATCCCAGGATGTCTTTCTTCCCAAAAAGCGAAACTTGGAAGAAACGCTTGCCTTTGCGCAGGATCAGCTCGCTACTCTCGAGGCTACCGACTGGACACACGATTCCTTGGAACTCGCGTTGAAAACGCTCGGCCAGGATAGATCCTGGTCGGTCAAAGAGAACTTCATGTTGCTCCGCGCAATTATCACCGGGAGCACCATGTCCCCTCCCTTGCTCGAGAGTATGGTGGTCTTTGGGAAGGCGCGATCGCTTGACCGTGTTCGCCGCTTCCTGGAAGCCCAGAAGAAGCTGGCCAACAAAAAGTAGCGGAGCAGATCATCGGATCGTCTCCCTGGCTCGTGATGTCTCGCATCGGCCACAAGAGCATTCTTGACGTTCTGAGAACCGCAGAGCACCCGATTTCCGATTTTGTTGAGCAACTGGGACGGAACGATATTCCATCCATCGGAAGTGTTCTCATGAAAGCTGGGATAGCGTGTCACAACGGAACCCCGTTCCCTTGTTCTACACAACCGAGCTCGAACCGGAGATTCTGGCAGAACGGATAACAGGTAAACCAGGGCATGCCCCACATGAATGAACGTCGAAGGACCCACTATTGTCGGATCGGCGACCATTACCCAAGATCGGCTCGAGCCACGAGAGATACCAACCTATCAACACTTCCAAGCCCCATATACCCGGAGGCGAACGACAGGACGTTTCAGCACTTCCGGGCCATAACGCGCTCTACCTTTGATGCTCACATTTCGCGGAAACGGCTGTCCGTCGAAATCGCGCGTAGCGGAAGGTACAAGATAGACTTGAGAGAATGAATACCAGTCGCGCACGTATCGAGATCGAATATTGCACCCAATGTCGGTGGCTCCTTCGTGCGGCCTGGACTGCGCAGGAGTTGCTCACTACCTTTCAGGATGAAGTACGCGAAGTCTGCCTCCAACCGGGAACGGGCGGCATCTTTGAAGTGAGGGTCGGGGAAGACATCGTCTGGTCTCGCGCGCAACAGAAACGCTTTCCCGAAATGAAGGAACTCAAGCAACTCATTCGAGATCGCATTGCTCCGGAACGCGATCTCGGACACTCGGATCGAGATCCGTTACTGTGAATCAGCAATTTAGCTCTCGATCCGGTCATAAATCAACTACAACCGGCATCTACGTTTAAACTAATCTTTTGCTGCTTTTTTAGAAGCATGCATCTACGAGCCTATGCGAATTTTAAGTTTGCGACTGATCATAGCGCTGATCCTGGGAGTCACCCTGGTGTCTCTCGCCTCGTCCTGGTCCGATGTGCAGGATGACAAAGAGGCCCTCCGGCGCGATCTTCAATATAAGGCGGAAACTTTTGGGGAAAGTCTTGCCAGCAATGCCGAGCTGTATCTCGCAAGCGGAGATACCGGTAAACTCGAACAACTGGTGCGGCGATTTAGCAACCGCGACCATTTGCTGGGAATTGGAATCTACGATCATGATGGATCCACGCTGGTAATGACACGTGAGCTCGGGTCCTTGCTATCCGGGGCCCCGGAAGCGCTTTCGAGTGCGCTCTCGCACGATCGTCCTGAGACACGGTTTACACGATTGCGTTTCAGGCGGGTGTACCTCCTAGCTGCGCCATTGCACGCACCAGACAAAAGCATCATCGGCGGAATTGTCATCGTCTATGAAACCGGCTACATTCGCACGGAAATCTTCCGCGTCTGGGGCCGCGTCTTCATTCGTATCGCCGGCCAGGTTCTTGTCATCGTCGCAATTACCCTGCTCATCGTTCGCTGGAGCGTTGCCGGGCCTATCGCTCGCGCGGCTCAATGGATGAAGACCCTCCGGACTGGAAGACAGGTGGTTCAACCGCCGTCCAAGGATCTCGATTTTCTTCTCCCTTTGGCTCGCGAAATGGCTCCTTTGGCGGAGAGTATGCAGCGAGCACGAGCTGCCGCAGAGATCGAAGCCCGGTTACGTAATACCAACGAATCTCTCTGGACAGCACAGAGGCTGGCAGAACATGTTCGCAGCAAACTGGATGGTAGCAGCCTCTTCGTCGTCTCCAATCGCGAACCGTACGTCCACAACTGGCAGGGCAACACGATCACCGTGACAGTTCCTGCCAGCGGCTTGGTCACGGCGATCGAACCGATCCTCTGCGCCTGCAACGGTACCTGGGTCGCTCAGGGGAGCGGCAGCGCCGATGCAGAAACCGTAGATAATCACGATCGGTTGCAAGTCCCGCCGGATGACCCCAAGTACACACTTCGTCGAGTGTGGCTCAGCGCTGCAGAAGAAGAAGGCTATTACTATGGCTTCGCCAATGAGGGCCTCTGGCCTCTCTGTCACATGGCGCACACTCGCCCCACTTTCAGGGCATCTGACTGGGAGTTCTACAACGCCGTTAACGAGAGATTTGCCGATGCTCTGGTCGAGGAGATGGCGGGCGAGCGGGATCCGGTAGTTCTGATTCAGGATTATCATTTTGCGCTCCTGCCCAGAATGATCAAAGATCGTATCCCCCACGCCAGGGTTGCCATCTTCTGGCACATTCCCTGGCCGAATCCGGAGTCCTTCAGTATCTGCCCCTGGCAGCGGGAGCTTCTGGATGGATTGCTAGGAGCGGATCTCATTGGGTTCCATGTGCAGGCGCATTGCAATAATTTCCTCAGCACCGTCGATCGTGTTCTTGAGGCACGAGTCGATTGGGAACACTTCTCCGTGAAACGGAACGACCACTGGTCTTCCGTGCTTCCCTTCCCAATCAGTGTGGAGCTAACCGAGGACTCCTCCGGTCTCCCCCTCGATCATTCCTTCGAAGAGGAACGTAGCGCCATAATCGGAGAGTTGGGAATCGATGCCACCTTTCTCGGCGTCGGCGTCGATCGCGTCGACTACACGAAAGGAATTATCGAGCGCTTCCAGGCCGTAGAGTCGTTTCTTGAACGCCATCCTCGGTATCAAGGGAAATTTACCTTTATCCAGATCGGTGCTCCCACACGCAGCAATATTCCGCGGTATGCCGAGTTTCAGAGAGAAGTGGAGTCTGAGGCCACCCGCATCAACGACCGCTTCAAACGAGGTAAGTGGAGACCCATCGTTTTTCTCAACCGCCAGCACTCCCATAAAGAAGTGCGACGCTACTATCGAGCGGCACACGTTTGCATGGTCACGTCCCTTCACGACGGCATGAATCTGGTCGCGAAGGAATACGTAGCAGCACGCAGCGATGATCGGGGAGTCTTGATTCTCAGCAGATTCACCGGCGCGGCAAGGGAGTTGCGCGACGCGCTTATCGTAAATCCGTATGACATTCAGGGAACGGGGCAAGCGATTGCTCGTGCCTTGGAGATGGACGTCACCGAGATCGTCGACCGCATGCGAAGAATGCGCAAAATGGTCAAGGAACACAATATCTATTGGTGGGCAGCTTCTCTCATCGGAGAACTCTGCGAGCTTCGACTGAAGCGCTAATATTCAGCGAACTATGGGGAGATTTTGAAATGCCAGAGAGCTCGCAGATCAACGCTAGGACAGACTTTCTCAACAAGCTTCCGGGAGCACCAGCTTCGGTTTTGCTACTGGACTACGATGGCACCCTGGCCCCCTTTCACGTCGAGCGTGATCGGGCTTATCCTTACCCCGGGATCCTGCCATTACTAGGGGCTATCCAGCAAACCGGTAGAACCGCGGTTATCGTGATCACCGGGCGTCCGGTCGAGGAAGTACAAGCTCTTCTCCAACCCTTAGCTGGGATTGAGATCTGGGGAGCGCACGGCCTCGACCATCTCCTACCCAACGGAACGCGCGAGCAAGTTCCTATTGATCCCAGCCTCACTCACGCTCTCCAACGAGCTGAGGAATGGTTGCACTCCCAGGGTATGTCTGCCCTTGCCGAGGTTAAACCGGGGGGAGTCGCGGTTCACTGGCGCGGAATGTCCGAAGACCAGATACAAGAGATCCGCTCCAGCACGCTGCAGGGTTGGGCCCCTCTTGCAGAGCCTAAAGGCCTCAAGCTTTTACACTTCGAGGGTGGCATCGAGCTGCGCGTGACCCGACCCGACAAAGGTGATGCGGTCGGAGCCGTCCTCAGAGATCTGGATCTCTCCGTGCCGGTCGCTTTTCTGGGTGACGACCTCACAGATGAAGATGGATTCCGTAAGCTGGCACAGCGGGGACTCTCGATTCTGGTCCGAAACGAATACCGTGAGACCGCAGCGACGTCCTGGCTTAAGCCACCTCAGGAACTCACCAGTTTTCTGGAGCAATGGTTGCGTCGAACCTCCATAAGCTAACAGATCGAAAGATGATTCAGAGCTGATCGCAGCACAGTTCAAGCGCACGTATCATGGCCAGGGTTATGCTCCTAGCCATGAGGAATCTCGTTCGGATAGTGCTGCCACTTGTTCTTGTAGCCTTTTTGATTCCATCCATCCGGGCACAACCAGCCACCTCCATCGCTTGGACACCAGATATTCTGTTTACCGGTTCACCGTGCCTGTTTCGGGTCAACTCGCCGTCGCTCACAGGAGTTACCGGAACCTGGCAAGGTCATGAACTGAGCTTCTTTCAGGAGCCAAAAGATCCCGACTCCTGGTACTCCCTTGCAGGAGTGGACGTCGGGGCGAAGTCGGGTAGCTATGAGCTTACGATTGAGCTAATTCAACAGAGCGGCACAAAGACGATTCGTCGTACCATCGATGTCGCTCCCGCGCCCTACAAAGAAATTCCACTCACCGTACCGCAGAAATTTGTGGAGCCCAGTGAGCAGGAGCAAAAGATCATAGTGGCAGATCAGCAGGTCAAGCGCAGGATCTTCGCGCGCTCTGCCAACAGCCCGCTTTGGACTGGGAGCTTTTCCCCGCCCTTGAAGTCTGCACCTCGCACCGACTCTTTTGGTACACGGCGTATCTTCAACGGATCGCTGGTAAGCGTTCATCGTGGTCTCGATTACCGGGCGAAAGTTGGCACACCTGTCAGAGCTGCCAACTCCGCACGCGTCTTGCTCGCAAGACCTCTCTTTTACGAGGGCAATTGCGTCATTCTCGATCATGGTCTGGGTCTCATGACTATCTACATGCATCTGTCGGAATTCAAAGTCAGAGAAGGAGAGCTGGTAAGACGTGGACAGATGATTGCGCTCAGCGGCGAAACCGGTCGAGCAACCGGTCCGCATCTGCACCTCAGCGTCCGCTGGCAGGGGGAGTACCTTGATCCCGCCAAGCTCTTCTCCTTGAACGTTCCAAGGCCAGTACAGCCATAAAATTATCTCTATTCTAAGGCCCGTGTTTAGCGCTGCTTTCCGCTTGGGGATCTGCTCGGAAGATCTTTTTCAGTGGCTTTTGAACCGCTTTCAGCAATGCCCTTGCCATAAAGAATCCTGCCAGTAACAGGCAAATCGCCATCCCCCCAGCGATAAATGGATGGCTCGTTGCGAACCACGTGATCCCGATGGCCAATACATCTTCGGTAGAACTCAAGGCGATGTTGGAGATCGGCTCAGGGCTAGGTGTAACAGCAGTGCGTACAAGCGTCTTTGAGCTGTGGGAGGCTAACGCAATTCCGGCCCCGATAGCCGTCGCGAGGATCTG
Organism: Edaphobacter modestus; assembly: GCF_004217555.1. Lineage (GTDB taxonomy): Bacteria > Acidobacteriota > Terriglobia > Terriglobales > Acidobacteriaceae > Edaphobacter > Edaphobacter modestus. The sequence goes on along the minus strand of NZ_SHKW01000001.1, from coordinate 484,926 downwards.
CATCGACGGCGATAATTGCGCACTGGCATGGTAGGCAACCAAACCCGCGACCGGAATCCTGACCACGGTTTGAAGGCCGTTCCAGATCACGTCGAATCCGGGAACCTTGTCTGCAAAAAACTCCACCACAAACAAAATGCCGCATGTCACGATCACCCATGTGGCGCCTATCCCCTCCAGGCCCGGAGGGAGTGCCACCCAGTGAGTCCGTGCGAGAACGCCAAGCGTCAGGACAGTAGCATAGATGTTCAGGCCGCCCGCGAAGCTGGCCGCAACGATCAGCGCCGTAATGTTCGCTGCCTGAAACTGCATAGAGTAGAAATTCTACTCCCGCTCTAGGGCAGAAGACGAAGAACGCACGAAGTCAGCGTCGCACAGCACGTTTTACCTGTGCATACTGCTCCAGGATGAAGCTGTCCGTCATTCCGGCAATATAATCTGCCACCACTCGAGCCAGACCTTCCGTCTCTATATCGTGAAAGTGGCCCCGCGGAAGCTCTTCCGGATCCCGCATCCAGAACTCGAAAAGCGCTGTTACGACCTGCTCGGCCTTGTCGTGTTCCCGTTCCAGAGAATCACAGGTGTATAGCGTGTCGTAGAGGTAACGCTTTTCCTCCAGCCGCTCCGATTCCGCTTGCGCGGAAAAAACCGCCAGCCGCTTTGGATATCTCCGAATCTCTTCAAGCGATGCAGCCCCAATTGCCTGGACATTGGCAAGTGTCGTTGCTATTAGATCATCCGTCAGGAAGTTCTGCATGAACTGAAGGGCTTCGTGAAAAAGATACTTCTCCTCAACACCCGGATGACGCTCTTCTACCACTTGATAGCAGCGACCGAGAATCGTGACATTCTCGCGAATATGCCTGATCTCGAGTAGACCGGATTCGACGCCATCATCCAGGTCCGCCGTCAGATATGCTATCTCGTCCGCCAGATCGATGAGTTGCGCTTCAAGAGGAGGCTTCTCGTCCAGAAAATACTGCGCGAGCTCAGGATGCCCGGCCGCACTGTAATCGCGGGAGTGCTTGATGATTCCTTCCCGGACGCCTAGCGTAAGGTTCAACCCGCGATGAGCGGCATAACGCTGCTCGAAGTGCTCCACAATGCGCAGAGCGTGTAGATTATGGTCAAAGATCAGGCCATGTCTGCGCAAACATTGGTCCAGGGCGCGCTCTCCAGCGTGACCAAAGGGAGGATGCCCGATATCGTGCACCAGCGCCAGCGTTTCGACAAGATCCTCGTTCAGGCCCAACGTAACTGCCGCGGCGCGCGCAATCTCTGCCACCTCAATCGTATGGGTCAAACGGCTGCGAAAATGATCAGACGATCGGCTGGTAAACACCTGCGTCTTTCCAGCCAGCCTGCGAAACGCCCGTGATTGGACCACGCGTTCGCGATCCCTCTGAAAGGCCGTTCTCGACGGACGCTCAGGTGCTGGATAGATCCGCGCCGTGAGAGGATCGAGAGTACCTCCAGCCACCGCACAATCCTTGAGATCGTTCGCCATACCACTCTGAGTGTACAGAATTCCCTTGTCGTATTTAGCACAACAGGTTAAACACAAACAGGCACGCCACCCCGCCTGAGTGGCACGCCTGTCCTGACGATTTCCTATTTTACTGAGTTCGTGTTTAGTCTCGACAACTTCACTCTTGCATTGTCGAGCTTGTGCTGCACCTTCGCTACATCTTCGGAGTCTGCATCTGCTGGAAGCGAGCGCGCATACTCGGTCAGGGAGCGCTCCCACTGTTCAACAGCCAGTTTTAGTTTTCCTGTTCGCTCGTAGATCTCGCCAAGATGATCATGGATGGTGGGATCTCCACTGTTTCGCTCATTGGCTTTCCGAATATTTTCTTCCGCCAGCGCATATTGACCTGTCTTGTAATATGCCCAGCCGAGGGAATCCAAATACGCATAGTTCTGCGGATCCAGCTCAACCGCCTTACGAATCATTACCAGGGCCTCGCTCAACCGCACACCACGATCGGCAAGCATATAACCGAGGTAGTTAAGAATCGTTGCGTTCTGCGGATCGATCGCCAGCGCCTTGCGAAACTGGCTTTCCGCCTCATCATATTGCTTCTGCCTGTCGGCCAGGATTCCACGCATGAAATAGACATAGAGTTTCTCGGCAGGCGTATTTGAAAGCGCCTCGCCCGCGCTTAACTCCTTATTCGCATCCGCCCAGCGTCTGAGACGTACATAAACGTTCGCCAGTCCGAGATGAGCCTCGCGATCGTCTTTCTGGTTACCGGCCTCGGAGATCTGGGACTTGGCGAGCGCAATTCCCTCCTCTACCTTGCCGGTGTCGGCCAGTTGGCCAGCATACATCAGCTGAACAGATTGATCTTTCGGAAGACTCTTCGCGGCTTCCGCTGCTGCGGCGGTGGCTTCCTTCCACTGATGTGCATCCCGGTAGGCATCTACCTGCCCCTGATACCCGTTCTTCGTGAAATCACCGCCCAGCGGTATCATCTGCTTATAGGCTGCTACCGCTTCATCGGTTTTGTTCTGTTCGCGATAGATAATTGCTATCCGATCAAGAAAGATGGCCCTGTTGCTTTTTTCCTGGTCAGTGTAAGCACCATCTGGGTGCGAGCTCTGGTCCACGAGAGCTTTCAGTGTCCGAATCGCGTCATCGTACCTTCCCAGTGAGTCATAGACCAGCGCCTGGTTGTAGTTCAGTTCGAGATTATCCTGGGCCAGAGGCTTGGCCTTATCAAGGGTCGCCAGAGCCTGGTCATAGTGCCCCTGCTGCCGCTGAATATCCGCAATTTTTATCTGAGACTGGGCATCCTGCGGTTCCGCCGCAACGACATTGGTGAATATCTTCAATGCCTCGTCCAACTGACTATCACGAAGCAGCGCGTTTGCCAGGCCGCGCTCGCTGTCGACGTTATCCGGATCATCGTCGAGAGCCCTTCGGTACGAGTCAATCGCCTCTTTAGGCTTCTTCAGCTGGTCATAGGTAGCACCCAGGGCGAAGTCGATCCTCGCACTTCGATCGTCAACCGGGATCGATTTAAGCACATCAACGGCACGAGAATAGTCGCCCTGTTCTGTGTACAGGCGGTACAGATTCAACACCACCTCTTCAGAGTCACCATCGATATTCTGAGCAGCCTTAAACTCTGCCTCCGCCTTCGCCGAATCGTGGTTCAGACCGTACAACTGCCCTAGCAGCAGGCGTGTCTCTACGTCCTTCGGCTTCAGTTCAGCAAGTTTTTCGTACTCCGCAATCGCCAGCTTCAACATTTGGCCAGACTGCTGCCCTTGCATATCCCCTAGTGATCGGAGATAAACCTTGCCCAGCAGCTCATGGGCCGACACGTCGTTCGGGCTCTTCTTGACCTGATCCTGGGCTGAGGTAACTGCCTCGCGAATTCGCCCGAGCTTGAAATACAACTCCGCCAAGCCATCCTGGAGCGTCGCTGAATTCGGATCGGCATCCATCGCAAGCTTATATTCTTCAATGGCTTGAGTAGCATAGTCCGGTCTGCCGGCACTCACCGCCATATCCTCGTACATATGGGCGAGCCCATAGTGATAGTAGGCAGAAGCACGGTCCGAATTCTGATTCGGCGCTGCGGCGGGTGCAGCAGTCTGGGCCGTCATTGGAGAAACGGAAGCCAGTATGGCTGCTGCGGAAAGCAACCGCAGGGCGGAGGCACGTACAAACGGTTTTGTCATCAATAAGTTCCTGTGCCACCTGAAGATGAAAAGCATATCCAAATCACGCTAGAACGGGACCAACACACTCCATTTAGACGACCGCTATGGCTGATTGGCTGCAAACAGCCGTTGATGAGGTCACGGCCCAGCATGGCCGTGATTATATTCGCCTTTTCCTCATCCGTGCCGGAAATGACGGACCCCCGTCAGAGCCATAGCCACGCCCAGCCGGTCGGCGGCGGCGATTACGTCCGCGTCCTTTACCGATCCTCCAGGCTGTATCACCGCCGTAGCCCCCGCTGCTGCAATAGTTTCCAGTCCATCGGGAAACGGGAAGAAGGCGTCCGAGGCTGCGACGGTTCCCTTCAGCGGCAGGACAGCCTTCATGGCTCCGAACTTCGCGGCATCCACACGACTCATCTGTCCGGCGCCAATCCCTACTGTCTGGCCATGCCCCTCGGAATATCGGGCATACACGATGGCATTGGACTTCACGTGCTTGCAAACCTTCCAGGCAAACAGAAGGGCACGCATCTCCTCTGCCGTAGGAGACCGCTGAGTCACGATCTTCAACTCCGCTTCGGTCACCCGCAAACGGTCGGCGTCCTGCACCAGGAACCCGCCTGAAACCTGCTTGATCACCCGGGCCGTATCAGCCGGAACAATCTTTACCAGCCTTAGATTCTTCTTTGCCGCGAATCGCTCTAACGCCTCGTTCGTAAAACTCGGAGCTACGATCGCTTCAACAAATAATTTCGCAATCTCGTCCGCTGCCTCTCCGTCCACCTCTCGATTCACTCCGATCACACCACCGAATGCCGAAACCGGATCTGCCTCAAGGGCACGTCGATAAGCTTCCAACACAGTCTTTCCAGTCGATGCGCCACAGGGATTTGTATGTTTGATGATGGCCACCGCAGCTTCGGTCGCCGCATCGAACTCGCTCACCAGTTCCCAGCACGCATCCAGGTCCACAAGGTTGTTGTAGCTCAGCTCCTTGCCCTGAAGCTGTTGAACGGCCGCAACTCCCCTTCCGCTTCCATCGATGTAAAGGCCCGCCCGTTGATGTGGATTCTCTCCATACCGCAACGTCTGCGTCAACGGATCGATGACTCGCAGGGTCTGTGGCAGCTCCCCGGAAAATTTAGCTGGTCCCGACGGAACCTCGATGCTCTCAAGTGCGGTCGCGATTCCCGCATCGTAGGCAGCCGTCACCCCAAACGCCCTTTTCGCCAGGCGCCATCGAGTCGCCCGGGTCAAGCTCCCCTTATTACTTGCAAGCTCCTCGGCCAGCCCACCGTAATCCTCTGTGGAGGTTACGATCGCCACATCCTCGAAATTCTTAGCCGCCGATCGCACCATCGACGGACCGCCGATATCGATATTCTCGATCACATCGGCAAAGGCCACCCCTGGTTTGCTTGCGGTCTTCTCGAAGGCGTACAGGTTGACCACGACCATATCGATCGGCTCAATCCCATGCGACTTTACGGCCGCAACATGTTCCGCATTTCCGCGCATGTGCAAAATGCCGCCATGTACCTTAGGGTGCAACGTCTTGACCCGACCATCCAGCATCTCCGGAAATCCGGTCAACTCGCTGATGTCTTTGACACCCAGACCCGCATCGCGCAGCGCCTTCGCGGTTCCGCCAGTCGAAACCAGCTCCACACCATGCTCGGCCAGCGCACGGGCAAACTCGACAAGGCCGGTCTTATCGGTAACAGACAAAAGAGCGCGGCGGACAGGACGAAGATCGACAGAGACAGCGGAAGGAGCACTATGTGAGGTCATCAATCATTATTTTATGTCCTCTCGCTATCCGCCTCCACCTGGTCGACTTATAGGACCACCGAACCTGTCAGCGAACACACCCGCTCCACCTGGTGCGAAGCGCACCATTTCTTCATCCCGTTCGCAATATTCTCCACGGCTCGCGGATCGGCATAGCTAGCCGTACCCACCTGCACCGCCGTCGCGCCGGCCATCATGAACTCCACCGCATCCTCGGCCCGTACGATTCCCCCCATCCCCACCACAGGAATCTTCACTGCCTCGGCTACCTCATACACCATCCTCACTGCAATCGGCTTGATCGCCGGCCCCGACAAGCCTCCCGTCACGTTCGCTATCCTCGGCCGCTTCGTCTCCAAATCGATCGCCAGCGACACAAACGTATTCACCAGCGAGACCGCATCTGCACCCGCTTCCTCCGCCACCTTTGCCATTTGCCCGATGCTGGTCACATTCGGCGACAGCTTCACCATTAGCGGCCTCTTAGCTGCCTCCTTGGTCCTTGAAACCAGCTCCCTCAGCAGCCCCGGATCGGTCCCAAAGACCATTCCCCCGTGACTCGTGTTCGGGCAGCTTGCATTCAGCTCATACATGGTGATCCCCTCGGCATCGTTCAGTACCCGGATCACGTCGAGGCAGTCTTCTACGGTATATCCAAAGATATTCGCAATCACCACGGCGCCCTTCATTTGGCGCAGCTTCGGCAGCTTCTCCTCCACGAAAGGCCGCACGCCCATATTCTGCAGCCCAATCGCGTTGATCATCCCAGCCGCCGTCTCAATAATCCTCGGCGTCGGATTCCCCTGCATCGGCTCCTTCGAAAGCCCCTTGGTCACAAACGCACCAATGCGGTCGAGGGAGACAATTTCCTCGAACTCCACCCCATATCCGAACGTACCGCTGGCCGCAATCACGGGTGAACGCAGCTCTACCCCCGCCACGTTCACCGTCATGTCTGGCCCATGAGAGCTCACCGGGATGTTCCCTTCTGCGTCTTTCCATGCTCGATATCGCGCACGGCCACGCTATTCCCGGTATCCGGCCTCATCACCTGGGTAAGCACGCGTCCTTCGCTGCTGGAAGGCTGATTCACACGGAGAATCGATGCAACGGTCGCCGCTATATCCACCGGTGCCACGCGATCGTGATAGGTACCGGGAATAAACATCGAACCGTAAAAATCCAACGGCACATGGCGGTCGTAAGCGAACGAGGAATAATGGGTTGCTCCCAGCTCGCCGCCCGGAAACTGAAAAGCATCGAAGTTCACAAAGATCGCCCAGCCCACGTAAGGCGAATAGCTGTGTAGGAGCCTCCGCCCGAGCTCCGTATCCGGAATCTCTCCAGACCGCATCTTCGCGACCGGATATACCGCGCCCAAACTCAACGGATCGGCCTCACGGCCAGTCGGCGTGGCTCTCTTTGATCGCTTCACCGTCAGGTCTCCGCCATCCTCCTCCACTAATCTTTCGAGCATCTCGCCCGCCGCGGTCTCAGCCTCAAGTTCGGTCACGTGAGCAGCTTCGAACGCCTTCTGGTTCAGCTGAATGTACGGATACTCCCCTCCGACCACATACTTGTCGCCTTTTTTCACCGACCATTTCTTTTCGAGCTCCGCCTCCAGACCTTTCAAAACCGCTGCGCTCTTCACCGCCACCGACGGCATCTGTGCATCATTTGCCGCCTGCATGGTTGGAGCCACACCATGGTCCCCCGACATCGCTACAATCACGTTCTGGAGTCCAACCTGCTTGTCCAGGAACGTAAAGAAGTCGTTCAGGGAAACGTCGACTGCGTCAATCATCTCCCGCTGCTTCGGCGAATCTGGTCCAACCTTGTGGCCCAGGATGTCCGTATTGCTGATCGACACCGTCAGCATGTCCGTGACACCGTTCTTCCCGAGGTTCTCGCTCTTCACCAGTTCCTTCGTGAAGTCCATCATGTACTGTACCGCCGCTGGCGTCTGTCCCACCTCTTCGTAGAAGTTGCCCGTCGGTATTCCCGCGGCCTGCCGGGCCTTTGCTCTCTCATCGCTCGCGTTGAATGCCTTCGCCCATGCCGGTAGCTCCGGCATCCAGTAGCTCGACGTTATGAATGCGCCCGAATCGTGATCGGTCCAGAACGCGCCCTTCGACGCATGGCCGGAGGTCAAAATCGCCGCCCGGTCCTTGAACGAAACACCAAATACCTTCGCCCGTCCCTGGGTGGCCAACACCAGCTCATCGCCCACCGTGGACGCCGCCTCCCGGTGTGGAGAAGCCCCTGGCGATGTTGCTTCCCCTGCGGGCATGCCCACCAATTTGTACCGATCATCGCTCACTGAGCTCACCAGCCGCAGCCTCCCATCCGGCCCTGGCTCCCACCACTCATTGATCGGAACTCTGTGGCCGTCCGTGTAGCTTCCCGTTCCGATCGTGGAATGCCCCGCCGCCGTCACCAGGTTGGCGTAGTCGTAATAGCAATCCGTAAAATGCACGCCTTTTTTCAGGAACAGATTGAACCCGTTCGGGGTCTTGAAATCGTCGCGGTAGCGGTCCAGATAGTCCCCACGGAACTGGTCGATCACGAGAATCACAACCAGCTTCGGAGTTGCATGATAGGCATCGGCACGCGCAGGAATAGAACCCGGCATGACAAGAGCAAAAATAAGGAGAATGGAGGCAATGGTACGCATTCTTTTAGAGTAACTGCATTCCCTTCAAAATCGAGCGGGCAACTCCCTCTCCTGAAGAAGCTAAAATAGATAACAAATGATCGATCTCGCATTCGTCCGGGCCAATCTGCCCGTCGTTGAAGAAAAACTGCGCGCCCGGGGCATGGATCCTGCTGTTGCCCTCGGCGACTTCGCTGCCATCGACCGCGAACGCCGCGATGCCATCACCCAGGTCGAGACTCTCAAGGCACGGCGCAACAAGCTCACCGAAGAGATAGCCCGCCTCCGCAAATCCGGGGCCGATGCCTCTGTGCAGACCGACGAAACCCGCTCTCTCAAAGCCGAGGTCGACGCCCTCGAAGGTCGCGCCACCGCCGCCGATGAACGCCTCCAGGCCATTCTCCAGACCATCCCTAACCTTCCGCAAGATGAAGTTCCTGTCGGCGCCGACGAACACGCCAATCGCGAAGAAAAGGTCTGGGGCACGAAGCCATCCTTCGACTTCACACCCAAGCCTCATTGGGAGATCGGCGAAGCGCTCAACATCCTCGACTTCAACCGCGCCGCCAAGATCTCTGGATCCCGCTTCGTCGTCCACTATGGTGCTGGTGCCCGCCTGGAGCGCGCTCTCGCCAACTTCATGCTCGACCTTCACACCCGCGAGCACGGTTACACCGAGGTTCTCCCCCCGTACATGGTCAACTCCCGTTCCTTGTTCGGAACCGGCCAGCTTCCGAAGTTCGCGGAAGACCTCTTCCACTGCGACGACAAGGGTCCCTATATTTCGGGCGAGCTTCAGGACGGCGACCACTGGCTCATCCCTACCGCCGAGGTCCCCGTCACGAATCTCCTCCGCGATGAAACACTCGACGAATCCCAGCTCCCCGTCTCCTTCTGCGCCTATACCCCCTGCTTTCGCAGCGAAGCCGGCAGCTACGGCAAAGACGTGCGAGGCATGATTCGCCAGCACCAGTTTCAGAAAGTTGAGCTTGTCAAATTCACCACGCCTGACAAATCAAAGGGGGAGCACGAGACCCTTACCCGCCACGCCGAGACAGTCCTCGAACGTCTCGAGCTTCCCTATCGTCGTATGCTTCTTTCCACCGGCGACATGGGGTTTGCCTCCTCCAAAACCTACGACCTCGAAGTATGGCTTCCCGGCCAGGGTCTATACCGGGAGATCAGCTCCTGCTCCAACTTCACCGACTTTCAGGCCCGCCGTGCCAACATTCGCGTTCGTCCTGCCGGGGCCAAAAAGTCCGAATACCTGCACACCCTCAACGGCTCTGGCCTTGCCGTTGGACGCACCTATCTCGCAATCCTCGAAAATTACCAGCAGGCCGATGGCTCCGTTCGCGTCCCAGCCGCTCTCATTCCCTACATGAATGGCCAGACTGTCATCTCAAAGCAGGAGAGAGTTTGATGTTTTTACACCTGAGATTTCCGTCAGACGGTACCCTTCAGGAGCACAGATAGCCAATGCTCAAGACTCTTCGCTCCTATTTCTGGTGGACCTATGAACGTGGCAGTCTTCATTACGACGTCATGGTGACGCTGATCCTTCTCTTTCTCTTCCTCGGACCGCGATTCATCGACTTCAAAGACCGCCCTGTCGAAACCGTCGCTCTTCATTCCTCGGAGGTTCTCATTAAAGAGGCCGGAAACGTCGGCGATGCCAGCCGTTTCCTCTACCAGATTCGCGCCGACGAGATCCACCATTACATCGCTGGAGACGACAGTGACGCCGCCATTCGTTCCGCTATCCTCCGTGTGATTGAGCCCATCGCCGGCGAAGTTACTCTCGAGCACTACGAGCCTGTCCGCGACGCCGAGGGTCATATCATTGCTTACAATGCCTGGATTACCCGCTGACCTTCCACGCAGCTCAAAAAGAAGACGCATGTGCTTCTCATACGGGCACGCGGCTCAACGATGTGCATCTAATTTCTCGGAGAATCTATCCCGCATGACCACATGTCGACTGGCCGCTCTCGTCTTATTCGCACTTCCACTCACTCTGCCCGCTCAGGTAAAACCTGGCGAACTCGACCAGGCGATCCGTCAGATGGATGCCGCGAGCGCCCGTTTCAAGTCGGCCGAAGCCGACTTCCGCAGAGACTTTTATGAGCTCGTCGTGAAAGAAACCACGACGCAGCAAGGCAGCATCTACTTCAAGAAAAACAACAACAAGCTTGAAATGGGAGCAAAAGTTCTCCCACCAGCTGCCAAGTTCGTTTCCTATAAGGACGGCAAAGTCGCCCTATTCGATCCGGGAACAAAGGAACTCAAGATTCTCGCCTCCGGCAAGAATAAGGCGCAAGTCGAAAGCTTTCTCACGTTAGGCTTCGGTGGCAGCGGTTCCGAGCTCGCAAAGGCCTGGACTATAACGGATCTCGGCGTCGAACCACTCTCCGATGGCAGTGCTACCGTGCCGACCACCAAGCTCGATCTTGTTTCCAAAGACCCCGACGTGCGCAATATGTTTAGTCACATCGTCATCTGGGTCGACACCAACCGCGATATTTCGCTGAAGCAACAGTTCTTTACGCCATCAGGCGACTATCAAACCGCGACTTATACCAATATCCGTTACAACCAATCCGTGAATACAAAACCCTACGAATATAAGAAGTAGGCTTCAGAAAGAGAGCCGTCAGTCCAAGTCCCTCACGGCTCTATCTTTCGATTCCACTAATTAGGGATACAACTTGGCCGGCACGATCTCAGGCTCGGTTTCACCAGCAGCCGCCAGCAACTTTTTCAACTGCTCCCGTAGCTCATCCGCCTTCGCACGATACTCTTTGCGCCCCGCGAGATTCACCAGTTCATGCGGGTCCGCGCGTTGATCGTAGAACTGATACTCGTGATAAGTCGTAGCGGCTGGTTCCTTCGTACTACCAGAGAGATCGGCGACGCAGTAAGTCCAATCGGGCGTCCGGATTGCTCGCCCCGTCATTGACTCGCTGATCTGGATGAGTTGCTGATTCGGCCACTTCTGCCTGGCTTCAAAATCGTTCACCAGGGGAAGGAAGCTGTGCCCCTTCCATGTAGAAGGCGCCGGAATCCCGGCTGCTTCCATCAGGGTCGGTGCGAGGTCAACCAATCCAACCAGCTCAGGAATCTGCTGCGTTCCATGAAACCCCGGGCCGTCGATGATCAGCGGAACGCGGATCGAGCTGTTATGCGTGCTCCGCTTGTACTCCTGATTTCGCGTCATGAAGTGGCAGCCATGATCGCTGAAAAACACGAAGATCGTATTGTCCGCAAGATTTTCTTCTTCGAGGATCCGGCGAATTCGCCCCACCGACGAATCGATAGCCTCGATGCAGCCGTAATAGTCCGGCAGTTGATCCTGCCATGTACCCGGCAGCGCACGCAGATCTTCGGGAGCGGTCGAATTGGCAAATCGTGCAGCCGCGCCCTTAGGGGCGACAGGTCTCTGCATATCATTCTGTTGATGAGGTTCCAGCTGGGAGATGAACAGGAAAAAGGGCTTCTCCTGTTTCTGACGAAGAAAACGCTCCGCACGGTCCGTAAGAAAATCGACACGATACTGATCTTTGAACGAGATCGGCTGATTGTTCTGATCCCAGATCGTACCTTCATACGGATGCGTCGTATGTTCAAGCGCGTTCGCGCCTTCCCAAAGGTCCAGGAAGCCTCCACGATCTTCCGCCTTAACTGGACCCGGATCGCCACCTGCCTTGGGATTTCCGAGCGCCAGGTGCCACTTTCCGATCAGATTCGATGTGTAGCCAGCCTTTCTCAGCTCGCTGGCAAGCGTAGGAAGCGACTTATCCAGTACCAGGCCGTTGTGCCATACGCCGGTCTCGGTCGCATACCGGCTCGTTAGAAGCACAGACCGGGCTGGGGCACATACCGGCTGATTCGTCACGGCGTGCGTGAAGTTCTTCCCCCTCGAAGCAAGCGCATCGATGTTCGGCGTCCGCGTCGAAGCGTTACGGCCATTCGCCCCCACGAAGTCCGCGCGAAACTGATCAGCCAGATAAAGAATAATGTTCGGTTTCTTCGCCGATGAGGGGGCGGCTCCCTTCTTTTGCGCCTCTGCCGATGCAGGAACCGCTGCGGCCACGGCTGCCGCCATGGTTCCCTTGAAAAAGGACCGGCGACTTTGTATCGTTTCAGACATCCCAAACACTCCTACCAGTAGATTTTTCCAGCGAACTGCAGTTGTCTTGCGTTATCGCGCCTACTCGTGATCGAGGCAAACGTTGAGGATGACGTGAAATTCAAATTGCCCGAGGGAAATTTGGCGTATTCGTAATGTATTTGAAGGCTTCCGCACGAAGCTCCAATCGAACCTGGTCTACGAGGGCAATCCTGCGGAACAGTGAGAGGTCCAGCCTTCGATACAGAGCGGCAAGTTGATTGGAATGGCCGTTCAGAGATTTTTGGGGAAAGAATATTCCAGGGATCAGCGACAACAGAAACAGCTGGAGCTGAGGGAATCCGGAACGGGGCAAAACAGACGCGCCATGATTCTGTGACTGAGATAAGTCATAGGCTGATAACACGAATGATAGGGCCGTGATTATCTGGTGTCAAACAACGGTAGGAGAGCACTGAATTAAACACTCTCGCGATAGAGAGCGGCTGCCTCTATCGGGCAGGTGGTGCTGAATTCCCTGGAGCCACAGGAAGCGTGTAGATTACCTCGCCCGGTCGCGTGTAGTGAAGCTCCTCGCGTGCCTGGTGTTCGATCGCGTTCGGATCGTCTTTCAACCGGCCGATATGCCCCTTGAGCAGTTCGTTCTCATGCTCAAGGCTCCTCAACTGGGTATCCAACATACGGGCATCCCGGTTCTTCCGTTCGTATGCAGTCAGCCCGTTTTGTCCGAACACAACATGGTAGGCAAGCCCAAGCGCCAACACAGCCGCAGCCACAGTTGCCCAACGCCTCCACCCGCCAGCTACGATAAAAAATACACGAACCAGCGAACCATGACCTCCTACTGATGCGCCGTGTGTGCTGGTAGCCGCCATTGCTATTTTAAGTACAAATTTTCAGGAGGAGCACCGTCAAGTGGAAAACAGCCATCTCCTTGTGGTGTACCTAGTTCGTACTGCCTTCATCGAAAATCAGTCGTTGTGTTCCTCCGTCGCCGCTTTCGCGGAGACGAAAAAATGCACGAACCCTGTAGCGCTTGGTATCCTTCTCGAAGTGGATATTCTCTTCATCATCTCGATCGCATCGTTCGTTGTTCTTCTCGGGGCGGCTTTTGCCATCCTTTACCGTATCCGCTCCTCGCATCGCGATCGCAGGCCCACGCCCCCTCCCGAGCCCAGCTTCACCGAACACCTCTATGCAGCAGCCGAGTATGGCACTCCGCGCTCCTCGCGCCTGGTCTCGCATCAAACCATCCAGTCCGTTACAGCGAGGAAGGACTCGGCTTCCGGTTCCGAATCGGCCGGCGATCCGAACTCATCCCGAAGATCAAATCTCCCTAGAATCGTCCATCGGTCCCCTGAATCTTCTGAGTCTCATGGCCAGGCCCATATCAGTCCGGCACATGGGGCTGCGCCTCGTCCTCTCCGTGTAGTTGGCGGTACACGGGCAGCTTCGTCCCAGCGCTTCTAGTGCGAAAGGAAAATTTCTTCATGCAATCCACCCTACCCAACTCAACCGGCCTGACACATCCGTCGTCCAGGTCCCTCGCAGAGTCGATCCCCGCACGCATCGCGATCGTCTTCGCCGCAACTGTCTTTGTTGCGGCCTGCGCACACGTCTCCATCCCTCTTCCCTTCACTCCTGTTCCCCTTACCCTCCAGAACTTCGGTGTTCTTCTCGTTGGGCTCATGCTTGGTCCCGTGGCCGGCTTCTCTGCCATGGCTCTTTATCTCGCGGAAGGAGCCATCGGTCTTCCAGTCTTTAATCCCCACGCCACCGGTGGTCTTATCCAGCTCTTCGGAGCCACGGGCGGATATCTTCTCTCCTATCCATTCGTAGCAGCAGCAGCCGGCTGGGCCTTCCGCTCCCTTCCTCTGAAGTCGCTGTATCTTCGCGCCGCCAGCGCCGGAACTCTCGCGACTCTCCTGCTCTTCGTCTGCGGCTCGCTTTGGATCGCCCACGTCCTCCATCTCAGCGCCGCCGGCGTTTGGATCATGTCGATCGCTCCCTTCGTTCCCGGCGAGATCGTAAAGATCGCTGCTGCCGCAGGACTCGCCGCATCCATTGAAAGCTGGCGCCGAGCCTGACGCTTCGCCCCGATCCTCTCCAGAATCGCCACCCTGGCGCTTCCTTCCCCTTGTCCCATCACTCCCAGAGGAATACCGCATCATGACCGCCCCGCAGACCGCAGTTCAAGAGATCAGCATCGCCCACAGCCCCGACTCAGACGACGCCTTTATGTTTTACGGGCTCGCCACCAACAAGGTTCGCGTCCCGGGCTATAAGTTCTCCCACGTGCTGACCGACATTGAAACCCTCAATCACAAGGCCATCAATGAAGCCTTCTACGATGTCACGGCCATCTCTTTCCATGCCTATCCGTACCTTCAGGACAACTACACCTTGATGGCCTGCGGAGGCAGCGTCGGAGAAGGCTACGGTCCCATGATCGTGGCCAATCCCAAGATCAATCTTGCAGAGGCAAAGAAGACGCGTATCGCCGTTCCCGGTACCCTCACCACCGCGTTCCTTGCTCTCCGCCTCTTCGCCCCGGATATCCAGTACTCCGTGGTTCCCTTCGACAAGATCATTTCGTCGGTCAATGCAGGAGAGTTTGACGCCGGCCTCATCATCCACGAAGGCCAGCTTACCTATGCCAACGACGGTCTGGTCAAGCTCCTCGATCTGGGCCAGTGGTGGCGCGAACAGACCGGCCTTCCCCTTCCGCTTGGAGGCAATGCCATCCGTCGCTCCCTCGGGCAGGAGACCATGCAAATCACCACCAATGCCCTGCGCGACAGTATTCAGCACGCGCTCGACCACAGGGAAGAGGCTCTTGCCTACGCGATGCAGTTCGCGCGCGATCTCGATCCCACGCTCGCCAATCGCTTTGTCGGCATGTACGTTAACGAGCGCACCCTCAACTACGGGGACGACGGTCGTGAAGCCATCCGCAAGCTTCTCGAGATGGGGTATGATCGCGGCATTATTCCGCATCGTGCCAACGTTGACTTTGTTGGCTGAAGAACGGCCTGCAGGACACCCATAATCCTGCAGGCTGTGTTATCTTAAATAAGTCGATTGATCGCAGCCGAAACGGCTCTCAAACGATGCTCCTCTCTTCGAGGAAATGGTAAGCCTGGACGCGTAGCTCAACTGGCAGAGCATTCGACTCTTAATCGACAGGTTGAAGGTTCGATTCCTTCCGCGTCCACCATCTAACTCCTCAATTCAAGCCGATATCGGTTCAGTTGTTTGCTCCATACACTTCATCTTCGAAAATCGGACCAGGGAGACTGACAGAGCCGCTTTCGTCAGTTGTGCGCTGGTTGATTGCCATCCGCAATCGTTCGCCCGCGCAACTCAGATCGTACCCTGGCTCCTCCATATCGTGTGGTTCGTGGCACCTGCCAGACTTCTTGTACGAGGGCATCCACGAGCCGTGTATATGGAAATCTGATTCTGATCGAAGACCCATTTTTCCAGACTCTTTGCCGCTACGATACAAAGAGCAATCATGGCCGACGCGAAGACTCTCTCCCCTGAAATTCTCCTGCACATCGCTCAGTCTCTTAACCTTCCGCTTCACGGTCTCACCGCCGTCATCGGGCTGCTCAGCGAAGGTGGCACCGTCCCCTTCATCGCGCGCTACCGCAAGGAAGCCACCGGCAACCTCGACGAGGTGCAGATCCGCGACATCGAAGAGAAGGTCGGATACTTTCAAGACCTTGTCAGCCGCCGCGAGACCATCCTCGCCTCGATCCTCGAACAGGGCAAGCTCACCGACGAACTTAAGGCCCGCATCGAGGCGACCCTCGACAAGTCCGAACTCGAAGACCTCTACCTGCCTTACCGCCCCAAGCGCCGGACCAAGGCCACCATCGCGCGCGACCGCGGCCTCGAGCCCCTCTCCGACTACCTCTGGGCTCAGCAGTCTACAGGCCAGTCGCTAGCAGAATTCGCAGCCACATTCATCAATCCCGAAAAGGAGGTAGCTTCCGCCGAGGACGCCCTCGAGGGCGCCCGCCACATTGTGGCCGAGACCATCAGCGAGAACGCCGATCTCCGCAAGGCCTTGCGCCAGCTCATGTTTGATGAGGGCATCATCGTCAGCAAAAAGTCCTTCGATGCCGTCGATGAACAGGAAAAGTTCAAGATGTATTACGACTACCGCGAGCCTGTGAAGACCATCCCGTCGCATAGGATGCTTGCCATCCGCCGCGGGGAGACCGAGTCTGTCCTCTACTTCCTCATTGAACTCGAGCCCCTTCGCGCCACGTCCCAGCTTCGCGCTCGCGTCCTTCGCGGGTCAGGAGACTGGACCCCGCACCTCGAACTGGCTATCGACGATTCATGGAAGCGTCTTTTGAATCCCTCGATTCAGGGCGAGTTACGCCTCGAGCTCAAAAAGCGATCCGACACCGACGCCATTCAGGTCTTTCGCGACAACCTCCAGAATCTTCTGCTGGCTGCGCCCGCAGGTCCAATCTCTGTTCTCGGAATCGACCCCGGCCTGCGCACCGGCTGCAAGATCGCCGTCGTCGACGAAACCGGCAAGTTCCTCGCCAACGATGTCCTCTACCTCCATACCTCCAAAAATGCAGCCTCAGGAGCGGGAGCTACACTCGCCGCTCTGATCGCGAAGCACAATGTCCGGGCTATCGCCATCGGCAACGGAACGGCCTCTCGCGAGACCGACGCCTTCGTCCGCGAGTTTCTCCGCGAGCATCAGCTCAACAACCTCTTCTCGGTCACCGTCTCCGAATCCGGAGCCAGCATCTATTCCGCCTCCGATATCGCTCGTCAGGAGTTTCCCGACCTCGACCTCACCGTCCGCGGCGCCATCTCCATCGCGCGGCGTCTTCAGGATCCCCTCTCCGAGCTGGTCAAGGTCGATCCCAAATCCATCGGCGTCGGTCAGTATCAACACGACGTCGATCAACGCCAGCTCCAGCAGTCCCTCGAGACTGTCATCGAGAGCTGCGTCAATCGCGTCGGCGTTGATCTCAATACTTCCTCCTGGACACTGCTCCGTTACGTCGCCGGTGTTACCGAACGCACCGCGCTCAACATCGTTGCCTACCGCGATGAGCACGGAAAGTTCCGCTCCCGCGCACAGCTCAACAAAGTTCCCGGCATCGGCGCTAAGACCTTCGAGCAGGCGGCCGGCTTCCTTCGGATTCGCGACGGGGAGAACCCTCTCGACCGCACCGCCGTCCATCCCGAGTCCTATCCAGTGGTCGAGCAGATCGCTCAGACACTCAACACTCCCATCGATATGCTCATCCAGAGTCCGCAGCTTCTCACCACGATCAACGCAAAACAGCTCTCCGCCGGCAGCTTTACCGTCGCGGACATTCTTGAAGAGCTCCGCAAGCCCGGTCGCGATCCACGGGATCAGTTTGTCGCCCCTAGCTTCTCCGAGGCAGTCCGCGAGTTCAGCGACGTCCAGCCCGACATGATTCTTGAGGGCATCGTCACCAACGTCACCAAGTTCGGAGCCTTTGTCGACATCGGCGTGCATCAGGACGGCCTCGTCCATATCAGCGAACTCTCCAACCGCTTCATCAAGGACCCGTCGGAGGCCGTTAAAGCGGGCCAGATCGTCAAGGTCAAGGTCCTCAGCGCTGATGTCAAAACCAAACGCATTGCCCTTTCGATGAAGGCCCTCATGGGCCCAGCTCAAAATAATCAGCGCCGCCCGAAGCAGCCCGGCCCTCAGACCCCGTCACAGCCCAGCATGGACGAGAAGCTTGCCATGCTTTCAACCAAGTGGAAGGTGTCCTGATCTGGGTATCAATAGCCCGGCTTCTATTGATCGAGTCAACCAGACTCAAGCGGCAGGCAAGTGACTGATAAATAAAGGCGAGTTCGGGACCTCTATCCCAGCGATGCTCAGGCTTTGTGAGTACCCCCGGTCTTTTTCTTCAAAGCGCCCATTCCCTGTTACGCACAGTAGGCCTATTCTGCTTGTTGCCGGAGTAGAGCCTGCCCTTCGGCAGAAAGGGGAATCTCTATGCGTACCGCAAGCATCGCTTCTGAGCCCACACGCCCAAGCGCTAAGACCAGCACCGACTTTCTTCCGCTCAAGGGAATTGACCACGTTGAGTTCTACGTCGGCAACGCTCGTCAGGCAGCCTACTTCTACCGCGCCGCCTTCGGCATGTCGCTCGTCTCCTACGCCGGCCCTGAGACCGGTCAGCGAGACCGAACTTCGTACGTGGTTCAGCAGGGCAAGATTCGCTTCGTCTTAACCACGCCCCTGCGAAGCGGCAATCCGATTGCCGACCACGTTCACCGCCATGGTGACGCCGTCCACAGGATTGCCCTCTGGGTGGACGATGCCCGTAACGCCTGGCAGGAGACGGTCGACCGCGGAGCCATCAGCATCGCCGAGCCATACACGCTCTCCGATGAGCGCGGCCACGCAGTGCTGTCCAGCATTCGCACCTATGGCGACACCATTCACACCTTCGTCGAGCGCCGTGCTTATAGTGGGCCGTTCCTTCCTGGTTTTCGCGCCATCGAAGACGATCCCATCGTCCGTCCCGTCGGCCTTCTGCACATCGATCACATGGTCGGCAACGTCGGCTGGCACGAGATGGACACATGGGTCGACTTCTACGCCAAAGTGATGGGCTTCTCGCTCTATCAGCACTTCGACGACAAGGACATCTCGACCGAATACTCCGCGCTGATGTCCAAGGTGATGGCCAATGGCAACGGGTACGTCAAGTTCCCCATCAACGAGCCAGCCGAGGGCAAACGCCGGTCACAGATCGAAGAATATCTCGACTTCCACGCCGGCCCCGGCGTGCAGCACATCGCCATGGCCACCAATAACATCGTGCATACCGTCAACAAACTGCAGGAACAGGGCATTGAATTTCTTCGCGTCCCGCACAGCTATTACTCCGAATTGCAGGCACGCGTAGGAAAGATCGACGAGCCTGTCGAAGAACTCGAACGACTCGGCATTCTGGTCGATCGCGACGACGAAGGATACATGCTGCAGATCTTTACCCGTCCCGTCGAAGACCGTCCCACGCTGTTCTTCGAGATCATTCAGCGTAAAGGAAGCCGCAGCTTCGGCAAAGGCAACTTCAAAGCGCTCTTCGAGGCCATCGAACGAGAGCAACAGGCACGCGGCAATATGTAACGAGAAGAAGCACCAGACAGGGAGGCGAGCCATAACGCGGCCGCCCGTGAAAGGGATCATCCATGTCCGTTGAAACTCAGACCGTTGTAACTCAACCCGTTGAAACCCAGACCGTTGAAACCCAGTATCAATCCGGCTTCGGCAACGAATTTGCCACCGAGGCCGTTGCCGGAGCGCTGCCCTCCGGCCAGAACGCTCCTCAGAAACATCCCCTGGGCCTCTATACCGAGCAATTCAGCGGAACACCCTTTACCGCGCCTCGCGCCGTGAATCGCCGTACATGGACCTATCGCATCCGCCCATCAGTAACTCACCATCCTTATCAGGAGATTCCCTCGCGCCTGATCCGCAGCGGTCCGTTTACCGAAGTTCCCACGACGCCCAATCAGTTACGCTGGAATCCGCTGCCGCTGCCTGAAGAAGCGACTGACTTCGTCGACGGCATCACAACCCTCGGCGGCAACGGCGACCCGGCCATGCAGACCGGCGTAGCCATCCATCTCTACGCAGCCAATACCTCGATGAGCGACCGCTTTTTCTATAGCGCCGATGGAGAGCTCCTGATCGTTCCGCAACTGGGCGCACTTCGCCTTCACACTGAGCTTGGCATCCTGGAAGCCGCGCCCGGCGAAATCTGCGTCATTCCACGTGGCGTGAAAATTCGCGTCGCGCTGATAGATAACCAGGTACGCGGCTACATCTGCGAAAACTATGGCCAGCCCTTCCGCCTGCCCGAACTCGGACCCATCGGGGCAAATGGATTGTCCAATCCACGTGACTTCAAGGCTCCTGTAGCGGCCTATGACGATCGCGAAGGCGAGTTTCACATCACCGCCAAGTTCCTCGGGCGCCTCTGGTCCGCACATATCGACCACTCGCCGCTCGACGTCGTCGCATGGCACGGCAACTACGCTCCGTACAAGTACGACCTGGCACTGTTCAACTGCATCAACACCGTTTCGTTCGATCATCCCGACCCGTCGATCTACACCGTCCTGAGTTCGCCATCGGTCATTCCCGGCACGGCAAACTGTGACTTCGCCATCTTCCCGCCACGCTGGCTGGTCGCCGAACACACCTTCCGCCCGCCGTGGTTTCACCGCAACCTGATGAACGAGTTCATGGGCCTGGTCTTCGGTGCCTACGATGCCAAGGCCGAAGGATTTGTCCCCGGCGGCGCCAGCCTGCACAACTGCATGGCGGGGCATGGGCCGGATGCCGAGACCTTCGAGCGCGCCACCTCCGCCGAATTGAAGCCGCAGTACCTCGACAACACGCTTGCCTTCATGTTTGAAACGCAGCTCGTCGTACGTCCCACCGAGTTCGCCATGAACACCAAGATCCTGCAGCACGAGTACTACGAATGCTGGCAGGGCCTCAAAAGACGTTTCAATCCCGGCCTCGCGTCCGACGCGATGCCTAAGTCAACGAGCAAATGAGCGAACAGACTAGCGCCATCGACCACCTGCTCGCCGGCCTCATCGACTACGCCGGCCTGTACCCGCCGGCCGCGCTCAACATGCGCTCCGCCGTGCGCAACTACCTCGGCTACAGCCGAAGCAAACACTCGGGTGTCCTGGGGCGCTTCGTCGTCGATCTGGATCGCCTGCACGAACTCTGGGCGGTCGCCGATGATTCCATCTGTAACCTGAGACTCAGCATCATCGCCTTACCGGCTGCGAGTTGGCCAAACCTGCGGCATCTCCTCGACGATGGCGTTCCAATCGAGTCCATCGAAGCAAAAGCACACTCCCCCTCCGAGATCGAGCGCATCACAAAGCTGATACCCGCTGGCATCACCACGTACTTCGAACTACCCATCTCCTCCGCGGAACCACAGGCGCTCGACGCTATCGCAGCCACGGCCGCGCGCGTCAAACTGCGCACAGGAGGCCTGGTCGCCGAGGCATTCCCTCCATCCGAAGCAATCGCCAACATGCTGAAGGCCCTTGCCCACCGTCGCATTCCATTCAAGGCCACCGCAGGGCTGCACCACCCCATCCGCTCCCGTTATCCCTTCACCTACGCGCCCGATAGCCCCATTGGCACCATGCACGGCTTCGTCAACCTCTTTCTCGCCGCAACCCTGCTCTATCTCGGCGGCACTCTGGACGAAGCAAACCAACTGCTCAACGAAGAGCACCCCGAAGCTTTTTCCATCTCCCCAGAAGCCATCGCCTGGAGATCGTTCCACTGGACCTCCGCGCAACTTCGCACCGTGCGCAAAGAGTTCGCAATCAGCTTTGGCTCCTGTTCCTTTGAGGAGCCAATCCACGATCTGGAGGCGCTCGGATGGCTGCCGTAAAAGAGAGTTGGGTCGCATCCGCCAACGATCCGGCATCGGACTTCTCCATCCACAACCTGCCCTATGGCGTCTTTCGCCATCAGGAGAAGACGCGCATCGGCATCGCTATCGGCGACCAGATCCTCGATCTTCGCGCCTGTGCCGAGCACGGCCTGCTCTTGCCGCTCCCCCAGGAGACCATCGCCGCCTGCCGCGCAGACCTGCTCAACCCGTTGATGTCGTTTGGCCCAACCGCATGGTCTGCTCTACGCCATCAAATCACCGCCCTGCTCGACGCCGGACAACCCAGAAGAGACAGCGTAGAACCGCACCTCATCCCCATGCGTGAGGCCGCGATGCAGCTCCCCGCGCAGATCGGCGACTATACCGACTTCTACGCCTCCATCCATCACGCCACCCGCGTCGGTCTCCTCTTCCGCCCCGAGAACCCGCTGTTGCCAAACTACAAGTACGTCCCCATCGGCTATCACGGCCGCGCGTCCTCCATCGTTATCAGCGGCGAGAACATCCACAGACCGTGGGGACAGATCAAGTCCCCAACCGCTGCCTCGCCAGCCTTCGGACCCACTCAGTCCCTCGACTACGAGCTAGAGGTCGGCATCTTTGTTGGCCAAGGCAATCGCCTCGGCCAGAGCATCCCCATCGCCGAGGCCGAACAACATATCTTCGGACTTTCCCTCATGAACGACTGGTCTGCGCGCGATATCCAGGCTTGGGAGTATCAGCCTCTCGGCCCCTTCCTCTCCAAGAGCTTCGCGACCACCGTCTCTCCGTGGATCGTTCCCCTGGAGGCGCTTGCTCCCTACCGCGTTCCCGCCCTTGCGCGCCCCGCCGGCGACCCCGCGCCTCTCCCCTACCTCTCCTCCCCGTCCTCAGATCGTGACAGTATCGACCTTACGCTCGAGGTCTATATCGAGTCCGCTCAGATGCGCCAGAACGATCGAGCGCCTATGCTGCTCAGCCAGGGCAACCTGCGCGATCTCTACTGGACGATCGCCCAACTCCTCACCCACCATGCCAGCAACGGCTGCAATCTGCGCCCAGGCGATCTGCTCGCCACCGGCACCGTCTCCGGTCCCGGCCCAGGCTCCGAGGGTTGCCTGCTAGAAAAGAAGCACAACCCCGAGCCTATTCGCCTGCCCACCGGAGAGCTACGAACCTTCCTCGAAGACGGCGACCGGATCACCTTCCGTGCCGGTGCGCAGAAACAAGGCCTGCCGAGAATCGGCTTCGGCGAATGCACCGGAACAATCCTCGCACCGTAAAGACATATCGACTCTGAAAACCGGCACTCGGACAATACGGCGATTCTTTCGAGCAGGTGGCTTGGTTACAAAACGACAATCCTCTCGGGGAGGCTGCAACCTGAACACACGTGCCAGCGTTTGACTCTCAGACCAACAAACTCTTGTCGCTGCGGAAGTCCCACCTCCGTCCAGAGCTGGGACTTCCTTCAGCGTGTTCTGGAATCACCCCTTATGCCACATGCTCCGCCAGATAGGCCTTGATCTCTAAAAACTCCTCATCCGGCAATCGAAAAGTTGCCGCCGGAATAACGCCTTCCACCTGCTTTGCGCTGCGTCCCCCCACAATAGCGCCTGTAATCGCAGAGTGATGCAGCACCCATGCGATCGCCACAACTCCCGCGCTCACGCCGTGACGCTTCCCAATCGCGCCGATAAATTCGGCTACGGCGAGGTTCCGCGACAGCAGCGGCTCCTGGTAGTTTTTGGCATTGCGACGGAAGTCATCTTGTGGGAAGTTCGCTACACGCTCCTTCGTCATCGCCCCGGTCAACAACCCCGAATGCATGGGAGCATAGCTGATGGTGCCGATATTATTTTTCTCGCAGAACGGAAGAATCTCCGCCTCGATCGCGCGATTCAGCATGGAGTACGGTGGCTGATTCGAAGTGATGGGAGCAATCTTGAGCGCACGCTCCATCTGGCTCACACTGAAATTCGAGACACCAATCCAGCGAACCTTCCCCTCCTTCTGGAGATCCGCCATCACCCCCCAGGCCTCTTCGATCTCTTCGTCGGGCTTGGGCCAATGCATCTGGTAAAGATCGATCGATTCCACCTGAAGACGACGAAGACTGTTCTCCGCTTCGCTGCGAATCTTCTTCAGATCGTTGGACACTTCCCGCTTCTCATCCCACACCAGCCCGCACTTGGTGAAGACATAGGGTTTATGCGAACTCGACTTCAGTGCGCGAGCCACAACCTCTTCCGAGTGGCCCAGACCATACACAGCAGCCGTATCGATCCAGTTGATTCCAAGGTCGAGCGCCTTATGGATCGCCGAGATCGAATCGTTGTCATCCTGTGGTCCCCACGCGAACTGCCAGTCCCCACCGCCGATTGCCCATGCGCCGAACCCGATAGCTGTAAGCTCCAGGTCCGAATTGCCAAGTTTCTTCTTATCCATACTCTTCATATTACCGAGAAGCCTGGGGCCACTGATAATCCAGAGGATCGACAGGCCGAACAGCACATTCCTCCGTGAACTCTTACAGGTAACCGGAACGAGCATGATCGGCGAGCAATCCTCAGCGCCACGCCTCTGGTTCCGTACCCGATAACGCCCGGTCCAGATAGGTCGCCGCGCTGATCAGAGCCAGGTGTGTCAATGCCTGCGGAAAGTTACCAAGATGCTGGCCGCTCGCTCCAAGCTCCTCGGCGTATAACCCCACATGATTCGCGTACCCCAGCATCTTTTCAAACAGCAGCCGTGCCTTCGCTGTCTGATGCGACCGGGCCAGTGCTTCGATAAACCAGAAGCAGCACGCGGTAAAACTACCCTCATCTCCCGTCAGTCCATCGAAACCCTCAACATCACGATAGCGATACACCAGCGTATCCACGGTCAATTCGCGTTCTATTGCAGCCAGTGTGGAAAGCCATCTCGGATCCGAAGGACTTATAAACCGGACCAGTGGCATCAACAAAATCGAAGCATCCAGCGTCTTTGATCCCTTGTACTGCACGAAGGACTGCAGATCCTCGTCCCAGAAGTTCGCATGAATGTCTTGTGTAATCGCGTCTCTGGCATCTTCCATCCATCCATAGGGACCCGACAAGGATCGCTTCGCTCCCAGGCGAATTGCTCGGTCGAACGCAACCCAGCACATAAGCCGGGAATGCAGGAAATGCTTGCGGCCGCCGCGAACCTCCCATATTCCCTCGTCCTCGCGATTCCAGTTCTCGGCCAGCCATCTCAGAATCCGCTTGATATTCTCCCAGTCGTCTATGCTGAGACCATCTCCGTACTTCGCTGCCAGATAGACCGAATCCAGTAATTCACCATAGATATCCAGCTGCAGCTGCTTCCAGGCAGCGTTTCCTATCCGGACCGGCTTCGAATCCATATATCCGCGCAGATGATCCAGAACAATCTCGGGAGTCTCCTGAGATCCATCCGTCGCGTACAAAACCTGCAACGGACCTTGCGACGCATCGTAGTTCAGGCGGTCATGAATCCACTTCTGAAACTGTGCCGCTTCCTCAAAGAAGCCTAGCCGCATCATGGCGTACAACGTGAATGACGAATCACGCAGCCAGGTGTACCGATAATCCCAGTTTCTTCCGCCGCCAATCCGTTCTGGCAGGCCGAAGGTCGGTGCCGCCACAATCGACCCGTGCTCGCGATCGGTCAAAAGCTTCAGCACCAAGGCCGACCGATTCACCATCTCTCTCCATCGGCCCGTGTAGTTCGATTTCGCAATCCAATCTCGCCAGAACTGCGAGGTCTTTTCCAAATCCTCTTCCAGTTCGCTCACCACAAGAGTCTTTCGAGCCTCAGCACAATCCTCGGTGAAGACAAACCAGGCGATCTCCCCCGCCTTCAGGCGGAATGTCTGCACCACTCCCTCTTCCGACATCTCAAGCTGTATCGTCGCCTGCAAAACGAAGGGCGGGTGCCCATCCTCAGGTTTAAAAACAATTGAGTTGCCATCTCGTTCCGTGGTGTGCGAAGCCCGGGCATAATCAAAGCGTGGATGGCACTCTAGCTTGAAATTGATATCGCCCTGGATCACGGTCACACGGCGAATGATGCGCCCTCGATTCCCTCCCGCGAGAATCGGCATAAAGTCCGTGGTCTCCGCGATACCGTCGTCGGAAAGAAACCGCGTCAGCAGAATATTCGTGTCCGGCAGATACAGTTGCTTGGTACCGCTACGCTTCAGGTCCGCCTGAATGCAGAAGAAGCCACCCTTCTGCGGATCCAGAAGTGCAGCGAACAGGCTCGGCGAATCAAACCGGGGAAAACAAAAAAAATCGATCGACCCAGTCGTGCTGACCAGAGCGAGCGTCCTCAAATCCCCAATCACACCGTAGTTCTCTATCGGCAGGTAGTCCGTCATAACACCCCAAGGCTACACGGATGCCCGTCGATTTGACGAACCTGCTCTCGAAGCAGCTGCACTCTTTCCCGTCCCGACCTCACCGCACCAAGGTATCGGTCAGAACCCATACTTTGGGAATGTAGCTAACAGAGCCTTGTCTTGGTACGTTTTACCTCATGCATCAAGAAGATCAGCCCAATCCGAGGATTGTGGCGAAGATCATGGCCCTCCCCTGGATTGTCATCTGGATCTCCGCGCTCATCGTTCTCGCCGAGCGCCGCGCATGCGATATCCCCTTCGAGCACCCGCTCGCCTGGATTCTCACCATATCCTCTCCTATAATGGTTTGGAGCCAGTTCCGGGGATGAGAAGATGGATGGCATGCCACGCCTCTCCCATCTGCAACTCTCGCTCGCCTTTGCCTTCTTCGTAACCATGGCCTCTGCGCAGACCATCCCGTCGCAACCGGATTCATCCACCATAACCGCCACGGAAGCTGACCGCGACGTCCCCCTCACCACAGATCCCTCCGCGTCCTTCTGGCAGCAGACCAGGCCCGTCTTCATCACCGGCGATACCTTCGGGAACCCTGTTCCCTCCCATCGCACCGAAGTTCGCTCGCGCTGGACGAAGGACAGCCTCTATCTGCTCTTCATCTCACCGTACGAACAGCTCAACCTCAAGCCCTCGCCCCAAACCGCCACTGAGACCAACCAGCTTTGGAACTGGGACGTTGCCGAGGCATTCATCGGTTCCGACTTTAAAAACATCCGCCAGTACAAGGAATTCGAGATGTCTCCTCAGGGCGAATGGGTCGACCTCGACATCGACCTCGCCAAACAGGGGGATAAAGACGCGTGGAAGTGGAACTCCGGCATTAAGGTCAGCGCACGGATCGATCGCGATCGCAAAATATGGTATGGAGCCATGCGAATTCCCTTCGCCTCACTCGGCGCCAGCTCCGTCGCCTCCGGTACGACCTTTCGCATCAATCTCTTTCGCTGCCAGGGTCCCACGGAAGGCCGGCATTATCTCTCCTGGCAGCCGTCCATGAGCAAGAGCTTTCATGTCCCCGAACACTTCGGGACCCTCGTTCTTGCCAGCGCAAAACATCCTTCTCGTTAGCTCAAAAAGAAACACGTCCATCGCGCGAAAGCTGATCTGCTTCGTAATCGATCAAAGAGTGGCACAGTCACGCCGCCGGCTGAAACTCACCACCGAAAGGCACCTGTTCTGAATTTCCTGCCCAGCGATCCTGAAACCTCGGCATCTGCCGGTCTGCGCCGTTCCCTCAAGCTCTGGCATCTCGTCGTCTACGGCATCGTCATTATTCAGCCCACGGCTCCCATGGGCATCTTTGGCGTCGTCAGCAACGTCGCCAGAGGACACGTCGTCTCAGCCATCCTCATCGCCATGGTGGCTATGCTTTTCACCGCCGTCAGCTATGGTCGCATGGCCCGCGTCTATCCCAGCGCGGGCTCCGCCTACACCTACGTCGGTCGCGAGCTTCACCCCACACTCGGCTACATCGTCGGCTGGTCCATGCTCATGGACTACATCCTCAACCCGATCATCTGTGTCATCTGGTGCAGCGCGGCAGCACGCAACATCCTGCCTCAGGTTCCCTACGCCGCATGGGCCATTGCCTTCGCTGTTCTCTTCACCGCACTCAACCTGCGGGGAGTCCGAACCTCCGGCACGGTAAACGGCCTTCTCGCGATCGGCATGAGTCTCGTCGTCGCCGTCTTTCTCGCCTATGCCGTCCGCTATCTCGCCTTCATCGCTCGTCCCGTGGGCGGCGAGTGGCTGCGCCCCTTTTACGATCCCGCTACTTTCTCCGCATCGCGTCTCTTCCGCGGAACCTCCATCGCCGTTCTCACCTACATAGGCTTCGATGGCATCTCCACCATGAGCGAGGAGGTCGAGAATCCTGAACGCAACATCATGCTCGCCACCGTCCTCACCTGCCTTGTCATTGGCCTGCTCTCCGCAGTCGAGGTCTACGTCGCCCAACTCTCCTGGCCCTTCCGCTCGCCCTTCCCCGCCACCATCGTCGACACTGCCTACGTCCACGTCGCAGAGCGTATTGGCGGCCGTCTCCTCTTCCATCTCCTCAATGCCACCCTGCTCATCGCCAACCTCGGCTCCGGCATTGCGGCTCAATTTGGCGCCGCACGCCTGCTCTACGGCATGGCACAGGGAGGATCGCTCCCTCGCCGCTTCTTCTCCGCGGTAGCTCCCCGCACCGGCATTCCACGCAACAATGTTCTTGTCATCGGTGCCTGCGCTTTGATCGGGGCCTTTCTCCTCACCTACGAGCGTGGAGCCGAGCTGCTTAACTTCGGCGCATTCATCGCCTTCATGGGCGTCAACGCCGCAGCCCTCGTCCACTATCGCCGTCGCCCCGGACGACAGGTACCACTCGCAACCACGGCTCCGCTCCTTGGATTGCTCGTGAGCGGCTTTATCTGGCTCAACCTCAATCACACTGCGCAGCTGTTGGGAGTCCTTTGGATCGTCCTCGGCCTTCTGCTGCTCTTCCTCATGCGCTCAACACGGGAAACACCTCCGGCAGGCAGCACAGAGTCCGCACCATCCGACTAACGTCGAGGCCGCGCAGTTCCTGAGTCGCTATGTTTTGAGAATACGGGCTCGGCTCTTCGCAAGTGGCAGAGCATGGATGGAAGAGAACCGCAGAGAAACGAAGCGGTTTTTAGAAATTGAACGCCAGACCCGCTTGAATCATCCGCGGAGTCTGCGCCAGGAAAAGCGTGCGCCCGTCCTGCGAAAGCACTGGGCGATATCCCTGCTCCAGCAGGTTCGTGATATCCACCGTCGCCTCCAGTCCGCTCGGGAGAACCTTTCCACACCGTATCGGCTGTCGGATTAAGAAGCTCAGATAGGCCTGATCGCTGAAGGCAGCGAAAGAATTGACCGCCGTCACCAGCGTCTCCGGCTGCCAGCGATACGACGCCCGCACCTGCGTCCCGCTGTGGATCAGGCGGCCCTTCAGAGCAACCGTTGCCGACTGCCCCGCCCTCGATTTCAGCTCTGTAGACACCGTACTCAGATGCATAGGCTGCTTGTCACCCGGAGCCGCCATCGCGTTGCCCGTGCTGTACTCGACCGCCACCCACAGTCCAGGCGTAATCGGCTCCGTCATCAGCAGATTGATACCCTGCGACCGGTAACCGGCGCCCAGCATTCTGAAGGATTCCGTCGCAGTATCGGCAACAATGCCGTTTGCGGTCGAATCCGGAGCCGCAGCCGCGGCTAGATCAGCCACCCCCAATTCGCCGCCGCCCGCCAGCATCACCCGCTTCAGATTGTCTTTGTAGTAAGAAACCTGAACCATCCCGCGTCCAGCTTTGCGTGCAAGCGAAAGCTCCTGGTGAAGGCCGCTCTCCGTCTTCATCCGGCCCCGCTCCATCACCCCAACCGGCAGTTCCAGCTCTACCGTATCCAGCCCATTGAACGACTGCAGATCCCGCGAGGTTGCCATCCGATATCCGGCACTCCACTGGGACGTCGGATGCGCCGTAATCTTCAGAAAAGGTCGCGAAGCCATTGCATACCCCGCGCTCCGCAGGACGTAGACGGTTCCCCCCAGCTCGAGATCGACCGAATCGCCGAGCGTAGTCTTCTGCGAAGATGCCAGCTGAAGCGCCTCGAGACCCGTTGCGCCGCCAGTCCCCACCATCTCCGGATGAGACTGATAGCTCGTGACAATACGTCCCGCCCCCGAAAACCCAAGCCGTCGCTGGTATCCCGCTTGCAGCGAAGTGGAGGGAGCGCGCAGATACGGTCCCGTCTGTGCTCCCAGGTCCGCTCGAATCTCTACATCTGATCCGTCCGGCATCGAACGATCCAGCTGGAATACGTTGTGAATCCCCCCGTTTCCGAAGCCCCCGTTGCCCGACGAGACCCCCGCGCGCGCCTTATCGGCGGGCCTCGCATGTTCGGTCGCGCTCGAGGAAACCATCATTACATCCCCGTTGTCGTCGAAGACGCGGAGAATCGGTCTGTTCGCCACAGATCGCAGCGTCCAGGTCCAGTCGTCCTTCGGCTCGTCCGCCTTGCGCCTCTCCGCCGGCAGCCATGCCGCCGCATCGAAGATCGCGTTCATGGTCAGGTTCACGATTGCTCGCGCACCAGGAGCAAGCTGTAAATTGCCGTGCATAGCCGGTACAAAGAGCGCCGCCGAAGCGCGAACCTCATATTTTCCGGGAAGAATATTTGCGATCAGGTAGCGGCCGTGAAGATCGGTGAATGCGGTTCCCACCAGGGTCGAGTTGACCCCCGTCACCTGTACCAGCGCGCCCATCTGGACCACGCCTTGCGCATCCCGCACCACGCCCGAAACTGCCGCAGGTGGAGCGGCCCATCCGCGCAGAGATGCCGTCAGCATGATCACCGTCAGCATCGCGACATTCACATAATTACGTTGCACAGTCTTTGGCACCTGGGCGTCGACGACTGCTCCAAAAGAATCGATCCCTTGAAAACCGGGAAATTACTTGAAGTGGTAGCGCTTCGGACCGGTTACGCCAACTCTGATCCGCGCAACCGTGTCGCCTCATGCCCGCACACCTGAAAGTCAAATGCAAAAGTGAATCAATCCACAACAAACGGCGCAGATTCTGCGATCTGCTGCTTGGAAATCCCATCGTCAACCTTGATGGTGATCTCGTACTTCCCAGGTTCCAGGCTCGCCAAAGGCAGCGACCGTTCCAACGTCACCTGGTCCGAATTCGGATTGGTCTTCGAGGTCAGCTCCTCCGCATTCAGAAGAACCTGCTTGGTCGTCGTGTTCGTTAGCTGGTACTCGATCTTCGCTCCGTTTTGCTTGCTCTTTTCGTCGATACCGAGGTTATACACCTGCATCCAGAAGTTCAAGTTCTGGTTTCGGTGGAAGGTCACAGGCTGGGTTCCGCCCGAAGAGACCCGAGGACGAATCCGTGTATTACCAATGACGAAGTTCCCGGCGCCAATATCCTTCGACGGCACCCGTTCCATCTGGTCAGCAAGAATCAACGATGAGGCCGCAAGCCGATCGTCGTCATACTTCGGAGCGTTGACGCTGCGCTGCCAACGTCCGATGTGGTCCGGATTATTGACGTCCTTGATAACGATATCGACCTTGTACAGCCCCGGACGCAACGGAATCGACTTCCAATAAACAGAAGCATTGTTCTGCGTGCGGCCCAGCAGCTCGCTCGGAACCTGGACTGTCACCGTTTCTTCGAAGGACTGGATGATCCGGTGATTCAGGTTCGAGACTCGGCCCAAAATATTCACTGTTCCTGTCGCAACCCCGTCCTTGTTCTGAAAGGTGATGTCCTTATTGCGAATCTGGAGCGTGATCGGCACCAGGATCGTGTCGCTGGTCACCTTCACGTAGTCCGTGCGGACATCGAACAGGAAGGGAGGCCCGGTCAGAATCTTCGAGCTGACCATGTACGCTTCCAGATCCTTGAACTTGATCTCCGGAGCAGCCATCAGCTTGGCGTAGGTGTTCAGACGATCGAACTGCTTGCTCTGATTCATCGTCGACATCGGCCCGGTACCGAGCTGCTCGAGCCCACCACCGGAGAAGCGGTCAGCCTTCGATGCCTGGCCCATCTGCTCATACATCGTCGCGCCCGCACCCGGAACATACTTCAGAGCATCTTTCTCCGAGCGGTCGATCGTCATGTGATAGTCGCCGCACATGCACGTATCTACAAATTCAATGTCGATGTTGTCGCCGACGCCCTGCAGATAACGGTAATGCCACGTCTCGAACGGATAGGTCGATGTGTTTCCGCCGCCCTCTTCCATCGGCCTCTGATAGTTGCCACCGCTCGGGTGCGAATCGATCGAGTCCGCCTTACCGAAGGCAATATAGATATGGCCGCGATCCGTCTTCCAGCCCGGCTTGCCGGCAGCGAAATGCTCATTCGCATACGCGATGCGACGATAGTGTTCGTCGCGATACTCATTATCCGGAGAGTCCGGATTCGGATTGCGTCGCAGCCAGAACTGCTCGATGAAGCTGTCGCGCTCCTCGTCGTTGCTCAGATGCTTGAACGCCTGCATCTCTTGGTCGGTGATGATCCAGCGAACATCCTCGTCCAGCCACTTCTTGTAAACGCCCTTCAACTCCTGCCGCAGCGCCCTCTGTTGCGCGAATTTTTCCTTGTCGGTGGGCTGACGTTTCAGTGGATCGGGCTTCTCCTCAACCGGGGTTCCCTGCTTCACGTCCGTCTGCGCCTGCGCCGACGGAATCCAGGCTCCAACCATCGCAAGAGAAAGGAAGGCCGTACTCAGAGCCAAGTGCCGAGAGGTTTTCATAGTGCTGAGAATGCTCCTGATACCAACCAGTATTGTAGTGCGGGTGGCACCCCGGTTACAAGCTGTGGAACCACACTCGGGACCCTGATATCATCAGGCCCACAAAAGACATCTCTGTTTGGACGTTGCCTGCCCCATTCCGGCTCAATGGGAAACCATGAAAGCAAACGACAAAGACCGAAGGAAGTCGGGAACGAGACCACCCCAAACCGCGTATCTGATGACAGAACGTCAAATCCAAAACGCAACCCGGTATACCGGAAACGCAGAGAACTCAAAATGAGCCTCAAAAAGATTGTCCTGATCGCGGTCGCTGTCCTGGTCTTCGCAGGAATTGTTATCGGCAGCATTCTGCACAGCCAGGGAGCCGTGACCAAGGTCGCCACCGGACACGCCGTGCGGCAGGACCTCGTCTCCATCGTAAACGGCACCGGCCAGATCAAGCCCAAGACCTACGTCAACGTCGGCGCCACTGCCTTTGGCCGCATCACTCACCTTTATGTCAAGGAGGGTGACCGCGTAAAGGCGGGCCAGCTCGTCGCTACCGTCGAAAGCGAACAGCCCGCCTCTGCCGTCCAGGCCCAGAACGCGACCATAGCCGCCTCCAGGACCGACGTCGAATCCTTCGCCGCCGCCGAGCATACCGCCGAAGCCAACGTCGTTCAGGCTAAGGCCGATCTCGAGCAGAAACGCTTCGACTACGAGCGCGCCAAAGCCCTGTACGAGGCCAAGCTCATCGCCAAGCAGGACTTCGACGCCAAAAAAGCCGCATTCGACGTCTCTGCCGCAACCCTGCAGCAGCGTCAGGCAGCCGTCGCCCAGGCAAAGGCGCAGACAGCCTCTGCCCGAGGTCATGTCGACCAGGCAGTCGCCACCCTGCGTGGAAGCAATTATTCCCTCGGACTCACCCAGAGCCGCGCTCCCTTCGAAGCGCTCGTCACCAACGTCCCCGTCCGTGAAGGTGAAACCGTCGTACTCGGCATCCAGAACGCCGAGGGCTCCACCCTCATGACACTCGCCGACATGTCCGTGATCACCGCAGAGGTCAAAGTCGACGAGACCGACATCGTCAATGTCGCCCTCGATCAGCCCGCCGACGTCACCATCGACGCCCTTCCCGGCCGCGTCTTCAAGGGCAAGGTCACCCAGGTCGGCGATCAAGCTCTGCTCCGCACCACCGGTATCGCTACCAGCCAGAGCACCACAGGAACCGAAGAGGCCAAGGACTTCAAGGTCGTCGTTACCCTTGAGGCCCCCTCCGAAGACCTCCGGCCCGGCCTCTCCGCGACCGCTAAAATCACCACCGCCCATCGCGCCGACGCCCTCACCATTCCGATCCAGGCACTCGTCCAGCGCAATCCCGCCACCGAAAAAGCATTTGAGCAGAATAATGGCAAGGCTCCGGGAGCCAGCGGCGTCGCGGCCAGCACCGCACCTCCCGCCGGAAAAGCACAGACCGTACAGGGGGTCTATGTTCTCCGGAACGATCGCAAGAAACTCCGCGCCGTCTTCGTACCTATCTCCACCGGCGTCACTGGCGCCACAGAGATCGAGGTGTTGGGCGGCCTCAAGCAGGGAGATGAGCTCGTCACTGGCCGCTACAAAACTCTTCGCACCCTCAAGAGCGGTACGATCGTCAAAAGGGATAACACGCCTGAGACTTCCACAGAGAAGTCCTGACGCCCTCGGCCACCGGAACAGATCCGCATAGTCTCCCACGGAACCTTACGGCCACCGCATACGTATCACCGTGGGAAACGTACTATCCTTAGGACCACAGCATCGCCCCGGGCAAATCAGATTGGCCCGGGAACGCAGAACCCGGAGAACCGGATGGCTACCGAAACCGCAGTCGAAACAACCCTCATCAATGCCGCCGGGCCCCGTCCCGGCGACATCATCGTCACCGATAATCTCTGGAAGACCTACGAGATGGGAGATCAGGAGGTCCACGCCCTGCGCGGCGTCAACCTCCGTATCCGTCATAACGAGTACGTCGCCATCATGGGCCCTTCCGGCTCCGGCAAATCCACGCTGATGAATCTGATCGGCTGCCTCGACTCTCCCTCGCAGGGCAAGTACTGGCTCAACGGACACGACGTCTCCGAACTCAACGACGACGAGCTCGCCCGCATTCGCAATAAGGAGATCGGCTTCGTCTTCCAGACCTTCAACCTGCTCGCCCGCGCCACCGCGCTCCATAATGTCGAGCTGCCGCTGATCTACAACGGCACGCCCGCAGCCGAGCGCACCCAACGCGCCAAGGCCACTCTCGAGAGCGTCAACCTCGGCACACGCATGATGCACAAGCCCAATGAGCTATCCGGCGGTCAGCGCCAGCGCGTCGCCATCGCCCGCGCCCTCGTCAACAACCCCTCCATCATCCTTGCCGATGAGCCCACCGGAAACCTCGACTCCAAGACCGGTGATGAGATCATGGCCCTCTTCGACGATCTCCACTCCAAGGGAAACACCATCGTCCTCGTCACCCACGAGCCCGACATCGCCGAATATGCCCATCGCATCGTCACCATCCGCGACGGCGTCATCGCCAGCGATCACCCCTCCACTCGCAACCGTAACCAATAGAGCACATACGCCGTTCCGCCGGGCGTGCATCCGGTTTGGGGGTCTCACCCGTCTAAAATGGAACCATGGCAATGCTTTCCGGTGGACTGCGCGCCGCCGCTATCGGGCTCTTGAGTGTCCTTCTCTGCTGCCAGCTCTCTTATGCTCAGGCAGCCGCACGTTTCGATCTCGCAGGCCCGCGCGTCGACGTTCGCGTGACCCGCGGAGATAAAACGCTCCCCATCGCCGCTGTTCCCAACCTGAAGCCGGGCGACAAACTGTGGCTCTTCGCCGATCTGCCCCGCACTCAGTCGGCCCACTATCTGCTCGTTGCGGCCTTCCTTCGCGGCACCACCAATCCGCCCCCCGATAAATGGTTCTTCAAGTTCGAGACCTGGAACAAAAAGGTCCGCGAAGAGGGCGTTACGATTACCGTTCCCGACGACGCCCAGCAGGCCCTCCTGTTCCTAGCCCCCGAGACTGGCGGCGACTTCGCCACCCTCCGCTCCGCCGTCCAGGGACGGCCGGGAATCTTCGTCCGCGCGTCTCAGGATTTATCGGAGGCCGGCTTCGAAGAGGCCCGCATCGAGAAGTACCTTGACTCCATCAAACAGGTCCCTCCTGGCGACCCCAAGGCCCTTCAGGAGCACTCCACCCTGCTGGCCCGCACCCTTAACCTCAAGCCCAATCAGGACTGTTTCAGCCGTCCCGCCGACCAGCAGTACAACTGCCTCACCCAGACCGGAACCCAGACCCTGCTCGACGACGGGCACGGCCAGACAGTCGCCTCACTTCTCACCAACGGCTCTGCCTCCGACTTTATCAACGCCGCCTCCTACACCACCATGGCGGGCGGCGGAATCTACTCCGCCTACGTCGGCGCCGTCGTCGATCTCGTCCGTCTCACGAGCAACCTGCACACAGCACAGTACCAGTACATCCCCGCCATCGCCTTCCCCCAGGCAGAGCAGATGAACCTGCGCCTCAATACTCCGCCGTCCTTCCACAATCCCAAATCAGTCATCGTCATCGGTCTTCCTTCCATCCAGAACGCCGTTCCGCCCCCGCTTCGCGCCTCCAACGCGAAACACGTTACCTGCCTGCTTCAGCCCGCAGTGACTCTGCCAGTTGAGGGTGCTCCCCTCGTCTTCTCTACGGGTTTCGCTCACGACCTCGTCCTGCATGTGAATGGTGGAGCACCACGTCCCGACATCCCGCTCACAGCCGATCCCTTCAAGGGCGGCCTCGTCGTCAACTTGCAGCCTGAGCGCAAGCCGCTTCCGATGCCATCCGGGGATGACGGCAACTCCAAAAAACAGGCAGACACTACTTCTTCAGGCCCGAAGCAGCCCACCGATCCCGGAGCCCCCAAAACTCCCGTCACCGGGACCATCACCGGCTTCTGGGGATTCGACCCTTTCACCGGTCCCACACTTCCCCTCCAGGACATACCAGGAGCCAACTGGAAACTCGCCACCGATTCGGTTTTGATCGCCGGTCGCGATAACCCCCTCACCCTCACCTCCACCGGCACCGCTTGTATCGACTCCATCACCTTCGAGCGAGGAACCGGCCGTGAGGCAGAGGCCCAGTGGAAGCACTCCGATAAGCCCAACGTCGTCGACGTTACGCTCTCTCTGAAATCCGTCGACCCCGGCAACATCCACCTCGACGTCCACCAGTATGGCGGCACCCAAACAGCCGCCGTCACTGCCCAGACCTACTCCGAGCCGGCCCGGCTCGACGCCCTTACCTTCCACGCCGGCGATACCGCCGCCACGCTTACCGGGACCAACCTCGATCAGGTACGCAAGCTCACCCTGAACAACCTCGTGTTTACTCCTATAGGCGACCCTGCCCTCGTTCCAGCTCAGGTCGGCGCCACCCAACACGGCCAGCGCCTTACCCTCTCCCTTCCCGAGTCTACCCAGACCCCGGACGTTCATTCCGGCGATCATCTCACCGCCCACGTCTCCCTGCGGGATGGCCGTACCCTCAGCCTCCCCATCACAGTAGACGCCCCCAGACCCTCTGTAACCCTCCTCAATCGCAGCATCTCCCAGCCCTCGTCCTCGCCCATTCACCTCGCGAACCCCGAGGACCTGCCCGTCACCCAGAAACTTACCTTCTCGCTGCACTCCTCCTCACCTTTCCCGCGTGACGGGAAGATCGAGATTGCCAACGCTGACGAAAGTCTCAACGCTAACCTGACCGTCTCCTCCGGTCTTGTCCTCCAGAACTCCCACACGCTGCTCGGAACCTTCGATCCGCTCAAGACCTTTGGAACCTCCGCCTTCGGCCCAGTGCGTCTGCGCGCCGTCGCCCCCGACGGAACTGCCGGAGACTGGATTTCACTGGCAACCCTCGTGCGTCTCCCGACCCTTCAGGACATCCATTGCCCCAGCGACCCGGCCGCTGCCTGCACCCTCAACGGGTCCGATCTCTATCTGGTTGATTCCGTAGCGCCCGATTCCGGCTTCACCAACCCCGTTGCGGTTCCGGAAGGCTTCGTCGGTGGTTCCCTCTCCGTTCCGCGTCCCCCGAAGTCAGGCTTTTACCTCAAGCTCCGCGATGAGCCGGAAGCCGCAAACATGGTCACCATGCCAATCCAGATCCAGCGAGTCCCTCCGCCACCCGCCGCCGTCGCTCCGCCTCCCACGCCCGCACCGGCCGTAGCTGACCCTCCGCCGGCGTCGACCTCCCCCACCCCCGCGCC
The DNA here is from genome assembly GCF_004217555.1 of Edaphobacter modestus. GTDB lineage: Bacteria > Acidobacteriota > Terriglobia > Terriglobales > Acidobacteriaceae > Edaphobacter > Edaphobacter modestus. The sequence goes on along the minus strand of NZ_SHKW01000001.1, from coordinate 447,249 downwards.
TGCAACCCCATCACCGGCCCCCCCGCCGGATCATCAGGCGCCTTAGCGGAACCATCGACCACTGGAGGCTCACGCACGCTACGCTCTCCCTCCGCTGGCGCACACGAGCCATACTCGGTTTCATGCACAAAGAAAGATCCCCGGCACCGGACCGGGGATCTTTCTTTGGAGGAATAAACAGTCGCAATTCGACTTGCAAAGACAGGCACCAATTAACCCAATAGGATCAAGATGTTGTCAAATATATAGAAATTAGCCCTTTATCTTTACCGCGCTCCTCAGCCGCTCTCGAACCTTGCTGTGCTTCACGCTATAGGTGAAGTACACCACCAGGCCGATTGCCAGCCACACGATCAGCCGAGCCCAGTTCAGCCAGCCTAGCTTGATCATCATGTAGCCGTTGAAGAGGATTCCCATGACCGGCACGAATGGAACCCACGGCGTGCGGAACGGTCTTGGCTTGTCCGGTTCAGTCCGGCGCAGCACCATGATCGCGATGCAGACGATGACGAATGCCAGCAGGGTGCCGATATTCACCATCTTGCCGATATCGTCGATGGGAGTCACCGAACCCACAATTCCGGCCAGTGTCCCAACCAGAAATGTGTTCTTGAACGGCGTGCGGAACCGGGGATGCACCTCGGCAAAAAACTTCTTCGGCAGCAGCCCATCGCTGGCCATCGCATACAGAACGCGCGTCTGTCCCAGCAACATCACCAACATCACGCTCGTCAAACCCGCCAGCGCGCCGACGACGATGATGTCACTCGCCCACGTCAGGTCTCGGTCCAGGAAGGCACGCGCGATCGGAGCCTCAATGTTCACCGACTGCCAGGGAACCATTCCCGTCAGCACCGCCGCAACGCCAATATAAAGTATCGTGCAGACGGACAGTGAAGCGATCATTCCGATCGGAAGATCGCGCTGCGGGTTCTTTGCTTCCTGCGCCGTCGTCGAGACTGCATCGAAGCCGATATACGCAAAGAAGATGTACGCGGCCCCCGCGCCAATGCCACTCAGGCCGTAAGGAGCGAACGAATGCCAGTCGTGACCCCAGTTGCCCGGGTGCACATACTTCGCGCCCAGGCCCAGCACAAACAGCACCACCGCTACCTTGACCACAACGATCGTGGTGTTGAACTTCGCCGACTCCTTGATTCCGATTGCCAGAACCGTTGTGATGACCAACGCAATCAGCAACGCCGGAAGATTGAAACCAATCTCGTGGCCAAACAGCACCGGAGCTCCAAGCACCGCATGAGCGCGAGCCGCCATATCCGCGCTCGGCGCCGCCAGCAGCTCGCCCATCTGTTTGATGTACTCCTGCGAGCCCGGCGTGAGCGATCCGAAGTCTGTCGTCATCACCTGCCGCGCCACATGCTCCATCGCCTTGCGCAGCCCGGTCCAGTGATCGTAGGCCAGCCAGAGCGGAAATTTGACGTGAAACACGTCCATCAGTTCGACAAAGTTATTCGACCAGCCCGAGCTCACCGTGCTCGCGCCCATCGCGTACTCAAGCGTAAGATCCCAGCCGATGATCCAGGCGATCAGCTCGCCCAGGGTCGCGTAAGCATACGTATAAGCCGATCCCGCCAGCGGAATCATCGCCGCGAACTCCGCATAACAGAGACCGGCGAAGGCGCATCCCAGGCCGCTCAGCACAAACGAGAGCATCAACCCAGGACCTGCATAGTGAGCGCCAAGACCGGCAAGCACAAAGATTCCCGCACCGATCACCGCTCCCACACCGAGCGCCGTTAGCTGAAACGGGCCCAGGGCGCGCTCCAGCGTATCCTCGCCCTCGGCCTGGGACTCAGTCAGCAGTACATCCATCGACTTTTTTGCGAACAGCATCGACATAATCGTTCTTCGGTTCTCCTTCTTTTACGTCCCGGTCGTTCGTAACTCAGCGGCTTCCGCGTCCACCGCAGCGCCCTGCCGCCTCCATACCAGATACACCGGAACACCGAGCAGAACGATGATCAACCCCGGCCAGGTATATTGAGGTTTGTAACGCAATAGTACAAGACAAATCCACGCAGCTATGATGATATAAAGCCCCGGCAGCACCGGATACCCGAAGGCCCGATAGGGACGCGGCGCATCCGGTCTGCTCCGACGCAGCACAAACAAACCCACAATCGTAAGAATATAGAAGATCAGCACCGCAAAGATCACATAGTCCAGCAGTTGCCCATAGCTGCCGGAGAGGCACAGCAGGCAGGTCCAGGCGCACTGCACCCACAGCGAATTGACCGGCGTCTTCGACCGCTCGTTCAGCTTGCCGACAGACTTGAAGAACAGGCCGTCCCGGCTCATCGCGTAGTACACACGCGCTCCTGCCAGCAACATCCCATTCGCGCAGCCGAAGGTCGAAATCAGAATTGCGGCTGCCATCAGCTTCGCCCCGTATCCGGCAAACGTGCGCTCCATCACGGCCGTCGCGACACGATCCTCGGTCGCGTACTGGATTCCCCGCCCCGTAATCGTTGCCGCGTGCGGATCGCCCAACAGAGGAAGCACATTCAGAAAGACGAAGTTGCAAAGCACATAGAGAAGCAGAACCACTCCCGTCCCTACCGCCAGAGAGAGCGGAAGGTTGCGCTTCGGGTTGCGAATCTCACCCGCCGTAAATGTCACGTTGTTCCACGCATCGGCGCTAAACAGCGAGCCGACCTGAACGATCGCCAGGATCGTCAGTACCCCCACGTACTCGCTTCCACCCAGCTGCGAGGCGTGGAGTGAATGCCATCCGGCGCCTGCCCAGAAATTCCGCCAGCCCTCGCCGAAGTTGGCACCAATTGCCGTAGAATCGCGCACGATCAAACCCACCAGAACCACCGCAGCCAGCGCCAGTACCTTCGCCGAGGTAAAGAGATTCTGCACCGCAGCACCCATCTTCACACCCTTGGTGTTCAGAAAGGTCAGCAGGATGATGATCACGATGGCAACGAGGTTGGCGGTGTTCACGCCCAGGTCCATGTTGCCGAGGATCATTGGCCCCACATGCCACGCCGGAACGTGCCCGATGTGCCATAGCCAGTGGCTGGTGTTGATCGACGGAAAGAAGACGCCCAGAAATTTTCCAAACGCAACGCCCACCGCGGCGATCGTTCCCGTCTGGATCACAAGAAACAGCGTCCATCCATAAAGAAATCCCCACAGCGGCCCCAGCGACTCACGCAGATAGACATACTGTCCACCGGCCTTCGGCATCATCGCCGCCAGCTCGCCATAGCTCAACGCGCCGATGATGGTCATCACCGCAGTCACCAGCCACGCGGCAATCAACAGAGCCGGCGAGCCCAGAAGACGCGACATATCCGCAGGAACGATGAAGATACCCGATCCAATCATCGAGCCCATCACAATTGCCGTCGCGGAAAACAGCCCCATCCCCTGCACAAACTGCGGTTGCGGCGCGGAGGTCCCGTCAGGTTGCTTCTCAGAAGTCTTCACGTTGCTGTCTGTTCTATCCCAAATGACGCAGAAAGTCTCGCAACATCTCGCAGCTAGGTCCGCATCAGCGTCACCGCGAAGAAACGAAAGCGTTCCGGAGCCCAGAACGGCGATGGCCATTCGAGCACCGACCTCTTCATGTATGCCCGCTCAGTGGTCTTGTCGCCCGCCGCTCGGGCCGTCAGACACGCCTTGAACGCCTGGTAGCTGATAATCCGGCGCCTCCACAACGACCGACGCAACCCGGTCATGTCCGCCAGCAACGTATCGTCCAGCATCTTCATAAAGTCTTTGTACATGTGGTTCGCATCGCCGCTCAGCCCGCCCGCGCTCGAGCGATAGTCCGTCAAAGGCTCAGGACACACACAGAAGTGCCCCTTGGTAATGAGGCGGAACCACAGGTTCCAGTCTTCGCTCCCCAGTTGCCGCTCGTTGAAGCCCCCTCCCAGCTCTTCGAGTGCAGAACTGCGCAGCAGCACCGACGAGGGCGGCACCCCTGGATTGCACCAGCGCAGCGTGGGCCACAGGGTAGTGTGATCCACCGGCTTCAGGTCGATCAGGTGCTCCCCCTCATCGCTCATCACGCGCAAGCCGGTGTAGTTCCCCACAGCATCCGGATGCTGTCGCAGCACGTTAACCTGTGTCGAGATCTTCTCCGGCTCCCACCAGTCGTCGGCATCGAGAAAGGCAATAAACTCTCCGGTCGCGATTCCGAGCCCCGCATTCCTCGCCTTTGCCGGGCCACCATTCTGCTGACGAAGCAGCGTCACCTGATCGCGATACTCGGTCTCGACAATCTGCCGCGTAGCGTCCTTCGATCCATCATCTACCACGATGATCTGGGTAACCGGGTAGGTCTGCCTCAGGATGCTGTCGACAGCCCTGCGAATAAATCTCTCCCCGTTGTAGACCGGAATCACGACCGTTACTGTTCCCTCGACTACCTTCTCCGCGCTGAGGCCCATCGTTCCTGCTCTCCTGTGCCGATTCCGCTCCAGCCGAAGAATAGCAAATCGCGTCCGAATCCCAACGAGTCGAAATCAAGGCCCGACCGGCGGCATCGCGCTCAGGAACCTCCGCACCAGCATCCCGGCAGCCTCCCCGGGCTCAAGAAGGGCTCCGATCACCGCGACACTATCGGCCCCGGCCTCAATCACGCTGGCCGCGTTCTCCAGCGTAATCCCGCCGATCGCAACCAGGGGCCGCTGCGTGAGCGACCGGGCTCGGCGTACCCCATCCAATCCCACCACCGGATCCGGGTTTCGCTTCGAGGAGGTAGCAAAGACCGGACCAATGGCGATGTAGTCCGCACCGGCGGCGTCGGCGATCCTCACCTGCTCCTCCGTATGCGTCGAGCACCCTACAATCGCGTCTCCCGGCACAGCGGCGCGGGCCTCGCCGAGAGCGACATCCCCCTGTCCCACATGAACTGCATTCCAACCCACGAGCCCCGCCAGTCGAGGAGAGTCGTTCATCACCAGGGTGGCTTTTCTGCCCTGAAAGATATCGGAAATCGTCCTCGCGTGACGCAGAATCTCTTCTTCGCCCCCCACCTTGTCGCGATACTGCACCAGCGTTACCCCGCCGTCGCGCAGCTCTTCGACAAACCTGCGCAACGCAACACCCCGGCTCGTCAGCGTCTCCGCGTCCACAATGGGATAGAGGCGAGGCAGCCTCAGGGTGCGCGGTGGTAATTGACCTCGATCAGTTTGTCCCACTTCGTTCCTTCAGAGTTGGTAAAGAGCGTCCACACGTAATGGTCAGGGTCCACGCGATGGACCTCGGTGCGAAAGTGCAGGCTGACGCCGTTGGCCAGCGTCATCTGAAAATCATAGAGCTGGTCGCCGTTCGGTTGCGGATCGACGGTCCCACGGATCGACTCCCCCTCTGGAGTCACATACCAGAATGCAATCGCCTTTTGCGCCGGATCGTAGGCAAACATGCCTTCATAAACCAGAACCCCATCGAAGCTGGTCTCCAAAGACATCGTGCGCCCATTCATCTGCGGCGTATAGCGAGTATCGATCTTCGAAACCCTGTCCGTGCCAGGTGACTTCGCCTCGGCAACCCAGTGGCCCGTCATCCATGCGATAGGCTCCAGCGGCGAAGGCTCAGGCCGAGCCTTTGGAGGCTGCCCCACCGGAAGCTGGGCAGAGGCGATCAGCGTCCCCAACAGCATCATCGCCGCCAGTCTTACCGCTCGCCTCACGACTCTCCTCCGTTTAGCCCTGCGCGTCCTTCTGGCGCTCCAGAAAGCGCTCCATGAACTTCGTATCGAACTTGCCGGCCCGAAACTCTTCATCCGCAAAGATACGCTGATGCAGCGGAATCGTCGTATGGATTCCCTGCACCACAAACTGGCTCAGAGCGCGCTGCATCTTGTTCATCGCCTCTTCGCGATCCTTCCCGTGGCAGATCAGCTTCGCGATCATCGAGTCATAATAAGGTGGCACAACGCCTTCGGCATACTGCGCCGTATCCACCCGCACCCCGTTCCCCCCAGGAACATTGAACGCCGTAATCCTTCCAGCGCTCGGCGTAAACTTCTCCGGGTGCTCGGCGTTGATGCGGCACTCGATCGCATGGCCGCGAATCTCCACCGGCCCCGGCACGATGGCGTTCAGCTTCTCCCCCGCCGCGATCCTCAACTGCGCCTTCACCAGATCCACACCCGTCACCATCTCCGTAACGCAGTGCTCCACCTGGATGCGCGTGTTCATCTCGATGAAGTAGATCTTGCCGTCCTCGTCCATCAGAAACTCAATCGTTCCCGCATTCCAATAGCCGATGTTCTCGAGCGAGCGCTTGATCGTCTTACCCAGCTCCTCGCGCAGCTTTGGAGTCACCATCAGGCTCGGCGCCTCTTCAATCAGCTTCTGATGCCGCCGCTGGATCGAGCACTCGCGCTCACCCAGGCTCATCACATTGCCATGCTCGTCGGCCAGCACCTGGAACTCGATGTGGCGCGGGCGCTCGATGAACTTCTCCATGTACATATCGCCGTTGCCGAAGGAATTCATCGCCTCCTGCGTGGCCTGTTCGTAAAACTTCGGAAGCTCCTCTGCGTTTCGACAAATTCGCATTCCTTTACCGCCGCCACCCGCTACTGCCTTTAAGATCACTGGGTAGCCAACGCTCTTTGCCCACTCCAGCGCCTCGCCCTCATTCGCGATCACGCCGTCCGAACCGGGTAGAATCGGGACCTTCGCCTTCTTCATCGTCTGCCGCGCCGTCGACTTCTCGCCCATCATGCGCGTCACCTCCGGCGGAGGCCCGATAAACTTGATATTCGAGGCGCGGCACACCTCCGCAAAGTTGGCGTTCTCGCTCAACAGCCCATAGCCGGGATGAATCGCATCCACGTCCGTAATCTCGGCAGCCGAGATCACCGCCGGTACATTCAGATAGCTCTCCGCCGACCGCGGCGGTCCAATGCAGATCGCTTCATCCGCAAACTTCACATGCAGCGAGTTCCTGTCCGCCTCGCTGTATACCGCAACCGTGCGGATGCCAAGCTCCTTGCACGCGCTGATCACGCGCAGCGCGATCTCCCCACGATTTGCAATCAGTACCTTCCGAAACATAAATGCAGATGCCTTCCGTCGAACCTTGAACCCCTTCTGGAGAGGGCCGTCATTCCAAACTCAAAACCGTCCTTGCAAACGCAATGAACTGTCACAAAGATCCGTCACTGCGACTCAACAAACCGTCATTGCGAACTCAACAACCCGTCACTCTGAGCCGCAGGCGAAGAATCTCAGTAGTTTGCTCGCGGCTGCTATGCCTTATCCTCGATACGAAACTCTCTATCGCGGCCGGATCTCAAACAGCGGCTGGCCGTACTCCACCGGCTGCCCGCTCGAGGCGATTCTTCTGACGACCTCGCCGGCGATGTCCGACTCAATCTCGTTCATCAGCTTCATCGCCTCCACGATGCAAAGTACCTGTCCCACCTCCACCTTGTCCCCCACCTGAACGAACGCCGACGCGCCAGGAGCAGGCGACTCATAAAAAGTCCCCACGATGGGCGACTTCACCTCGTGCAGCTTCTCCGTTGCTTCAGCAGCAGGTGCAGCAGCAGTCGTCGCTGCAGAACTCCCGGAAGCAACCGGGGCCAGCGGCGCCTGGCTCGCAGGAGCCGAACCGATAAGCCGGCTCAACTGGGCCAGGTCAATCCCTCCGGAAACTGCTGCCGGGGCGGGCTCTCCCGCGAACTTGATCCGTACCTTCAGGTCCGCCTGTTCCATGTCGAATTCTGCGATCTCGTTCGCCTTCAGAAATTCGACCAGCTCGCGAAGCTCCTGCATCTTTGTTCCGTCCATCATCTCTCCCGTGCCTGTTGCGGCACTTCTATCGTTGTTTATAGCTCGACCCAGGCTTTTACGCTCGGCGTCAGAACCTCGTATCCACCGGCGGTTACCAGAACCATGTCTTCGATCCTCAGACCGAACCGTCCCGGCATATAGACTCCCGGTTCGATCGTAATCACCATCCCAGCCTCGAGCCTCTGCGTCTGCTTTGCAGCAAGCCTGGGACCTTCGTGGATCTCCAGCCCCACGCCATGACCCGTCGAGTGGGTAAACCATCCGTCGAGTCCGGCCCGACGAAGAACGCTTCGCGCCGCCTCATCGACCTCGCCCGCCGTCACACCTGGAGCGACGGCGGCAACCGCAGCCTCCTGCGCTTCCAGAACCGCATCATACACGTCTCGCTCTTCCCGTTGCCCGCGCCCAAGGTGAACGGTGCGGGTCATATCGCTCATATATCCGTCCAGCACCACGCCAAAATCCATCGTGACAAAGCCCCGCTTCGGCAGCCTTGCACTGCTCGCCCGCCCATGAGGAAGCGCGCTGCGCTCGCCGCTGGCCACGATGGTCTCGAAGGACATCGCTTCGGCGCCCGCCTTTCGTGCCTCATATTCGAGCGTCGCTGCCACCTCTATCTCAGACAATCCAGGTCTGAGGTAGCCAAGCATTCCGTCGAACAGTTCGCAGCCCAGCTTCGCCGCTGTGCGTATCTTCGCAATCTCGTCCGCATCCTTCACCTGCCGCAGCTTCGCAACCAGGGGATCGACCGGTGCGAACATCGCGCGTCTCAACTTCGCCGGCACAGCCTTGCGCATCGACTCCAGTGCGGCAACCGTCGTCTGGGTCGCATCAAAGCCGCAACGCTTCACTCCGGCCTCGATCATCCATTCACAGGCCGCCATCACCGCAGGCTTGTTCGCAATCACAACCCGCGTTCCCGCCGCCTCCGCCTTAGCCTGGGCCGTGTATCGCCCATCGGTAAAAAGAACGGCTCTTCCGCCGGTCAACACCAGAGCTGCGTTCGATCCGGTAAAGCCGCATAGATAGCGAACGTCCGGCAGGTTGGTTACCAGCAAGCCATCCACCCCGGCAGTTTTGGCCGCCAGGGCCGCTCGCTTCTTCCGCGTCTTAAAGTTCATCCTTTTGATTCTACTCAACCAGGGGCCTCACAACGTAGTCTCCAGTCTCCTCGAACCGTTATCATGAGCTATGCCCGTTGGCTTACGCGAATCCTCGCCGCCTGCTATTACCCGTCGCAAGTTCATTCTTGGCTCCGGCCTCACCGCCGCTGGCCTTGCCGTCTACGCAGGCGCGATCGCGCGACACGAGATCGACCTCGTCGAAAACCCCGTCCCCATCCGCAATCTTCCCTCTGTCTTCGACGGTTTCCGTATCGTTCAGATCTCCGATATCCACCTCGACGAGTTCACCGAGCCCTTCTTTCTTGAACATGTCGTCAAGCGCGTCAACCGCCTCGCACCCGACCTCGTCCTCGTCACCGGAGACTTCGTTACCCGGGGCTCCCTCACCTTCATCAGCAGCCATCATGCTGCCTACCGCTGCGCCGAGATTCTCAGCACGCTCCAATGCCCTCAGGTCTATACCATTCTCGGCAACCACGACGTCGGGGTCGGCGCTCCGCTCGTCATCGGCGCACTGCGATCGTTCAAAATCCCTGTTCTCGTCAATGAGCACATCCCCATCGAGCGGGGCAGCTCTCGCTTCTGGCTTTGCGGTTCCGACGACGCCGGAACCCGCCGGCCCGACCTCGATCTGACCATCCCGGAGAACCCCGACGGCCCGTTGATCCTCATGATCCACGAACCCGACTATGCCGATCATGTCGTCAAGCACCCGCGCGGAAATCTCGTGGATCTGATGCTCTCCGGCCACTCCCACGGCGGACAGGTACGGGTTCCCTTTTATGGCCCGCTGATCCTGCCGCCCATGGGACAGAAGTACGTCATGGGCCGCTTCCAGTTCGGTAACATGCAGCTCTACGTCAACCGCGGAATCGGTACTGTCGGGCTCCCCTTCCGTTTCGACTGCGCTCCCGAGCTCACCATCCACACCCTTCGGCCCGCCTAGCGCGAGGCGCCTGGAGATCGTTATTTTTTCTTTCGCCGAAAGCAGGTCGGCGCGTGATCGTCCACCACGCCCGTAGCCTGTAGCCAGGCATAGACGATCACAGGTCCAACAAATTTGAATCCGCGCTTCTTGAGCGCCTTCGACATCTCCTCGGAAAACTCCGTCTTCGCCGGAACCTCGCCTGTGGTGTTACGAATCGGCTTACCCCCAGCCATTCCCCACACAAATTTCGAGAAGTCCTCGCCTTCGTCGCGCATCTTCAGGTAAGCCCTGGCTCCGCCGATCGTCGCCTCGATCTTTGCCCGCGAACGGATGATTCCCGGGTCTTCCAGCAGGCGCTTTACATCCGCTTCCTTCATCCGCGCCACCTTCTCGGGGTCAAAGTTATGGAAGGCCTTGCGGAATGCCGGGCGCTTGCGCAGGACTGTGATCCACGACAGTCCCGCCTGGAAGCCGTCGAGCATCAGCTTCTCCCACAATGCTCGGCTGTCCTGTTCGGGTACGCCCCATTCTTCATCGTGATACGCCTGCATCAGCGTATCGTTCTGCGCCCAGCTGCAGCGAACAATCTCTTTCATGGAAGCATTGGATTCCTCAACAATCCCGTAGGCGTCAGGAAGATAGGGAAGAAATCAGCGAGCCCGGCCCGCCGGCTTCTTCTCCTTCGGAGCTACCACCACCGGTACCTGGGGCTTCACCCCGCTCTTCTCATCCATCCAGGCGTCCAGCAGCGTCTTTTTGAACCGCCACCGGTTCCCCAGCTTGAATGCCGGAATGAAGCCCTCCGAAGCGTAGCGATACAACGTGTCTCCGCTGATACCGAGATACTCCGACGCCTGCCGGATATCCATCACCTCACGCGGTGCTATCTGGACCTGTGCCATCGGACGATACCTCCACAACTCCCGAAAGAAAACCCACGAAACAAGAACAGCCCGGCTTATCTCGGCACACTCTTTGTATTCCTATTCCTCCGTCCTTTCAATCAAATTCTCAGCTATTGCCTACTAAATAACTGATAACTCATCACTAAACAGCTTTCGCCGGAGGCTGAAGACTCTTCATGACCTCCAGCAGATCATCAGTTACCGTCCGTGTCTTGGCAATCGCATCGGCCAGAGGAATATCCGAGATCTGCGTCCCCTTCAGCACCACCAGCCGCCCGAATTTGCCCGCATGAACCAGGTCGATCGCCGCCACACCATACCGCGTCGCCAGCATACGGTCGTAGGCCGTCGGCGTGCCTCCCCGCTGCGTATGCCCCAGGTTCACGCTGCGGGTCTCGTATTTGGTGCGCTTCTCGATCTCCTCGGCCAGCGCCTGCCCAATGCCGCTCAGCCGCGCATGCCCGAACGCGTCCACCGCCGTCCCGTGAGTGGCCTGTCCCGCCTCGGGAAGCTGCGCTCCCTCCGCCACCACGACAATCGAAAACTTCTTTCCATGCTCCCGCCGATAGGTCACCAGCCGGCACACCTCGTCGATATCTATTGGGACCTCCGGCACAAGAATCGCGTCCGCTCCGCCCGCGATTCCGGCCGTAATCGCGATCCATCCCGCATCGCGCCCCATCACCTCCACCACCAGCACGCGATTATGCGCCTCCGCAGTCGAGTGCAGCCGGTCCACCGCCTCCGTCGCGATGGTCACCGCCGTATCGAACCCGAAGCAGACATCGGTTCCGCTCAGGTCGTTGTCAATCGTCTTCGGAACCCCGACGCACTTCACGCCACGCTCGCTCAGCTCCAGCGAGATCGACTGCGTATCATCCCCGCCAAGGGCAATCAGCGCATCCAGCTTGTTGCTCGCGATCACCTCCAGGCACTTCTCGAACCCACCCGGAATCTTCTTCACATTCGTTCGCGACGAGCGCAGAATCGTTCCGCCCTTCTGCAGAATCCCCGAAGTCGTCTCAAGCGTCAGCGGCATCGTCACATTGTCCAGAACCCCGCGCCATCCCTCCATGAACCCAACAAACTCGTCCCCATGGTGAAGAATGCCCTTTCGCACCACCGCACGAATCACGGCGTTCAATCCCGGGCAATCCCCTCCACCCGTCAACATTCCAACACGCATCGCATCTCCTTTTCTATGACGGCAGCATCATACCGCAGCTTTCATCGCCACCACTCCGACCGCACCGCCGTATCTCGAACCACCTCCGTGGGAAGCCCCGGCTGAGGAACCCACAAGGCAATCCCCTTCTCATCGGCGATCTCGCACACCTGTTCGATCGGCTGCTTCCACCCATGAAGCGCCAGGTCGAACAGTCCCCAGTGAATCGGCATCAACAGTCCTTTTCCGCCCAGCGCCTCGAACGCCTGAACCGCACCCTCCGGCCCCAGGTGAATGTCCTTCCACAGCTCGTTATAGGCGCCGATCTCGAGCATCGTCACATCGAACGGGCCATACACGCTTCCAATCTCCGCAAACCCCGGCCACCAGCCCGAATCGGCCCCATAGTAAACGTTGTGGACCGGTCCCTTCAGCGCGAACGACGACCACAGTGTCCCAAAGCGGTTGAACATGCTGCGTCCCGAAAAATGCCGTGATGGAAGTGCCGTAATGCTGAGTGACGCATCACCTAGGCTCTCCGTCCAGTCGAGCTCCGTAATCCTCCGGCGCTTCACGCCGTACTCTTCCAGAATCTCGCCTACTCCCAGCGCGGTCACCCACTCCGTCTCCCGCATCGCCGCCATGCCCGCCAGAGTCCTGATCGTCGATTCCCCAAGATGATCGTAGTGGTCGTGCGAGACCACTACCACATCCAGCGAAGGCATCTCTTTCAGCTTCAGCGGAGCGGCAAAGAACCGCTTTGGCCCCGCCCACCGCAGCGGAGAGGCACGCTCATCCCACACCGGGTCCAGCAGCACCCGCATCCCATCCATCTCCACCAGCGTCGAGGAATGTCCCATCCACGTCAGCCGCAGACCGCTTGCCGGCGGAGTGGCGTACACACCCGCATCCGTGCGGAACGGCCCCAGCGGCCTGCGCGGAGACTTCTCTTCCTTGTTGTTGAGGTAAAGAGGAAGCGCCTTCCGCATCGTCTCCCACCCACCCACCGACGTCGGCAGAGGATTCAGAAATCGCCGCTCCTCGAATATGGCCCTTCGAAGCAGGCTCTTCGCCTCTTCTGCCTCCTTGGGGTCTACAGACTCCATCGTTCCACCTCCACGATCACGGCAGATAATAAAACGGATTCGGAAGCTTGACACTTGTCTCGCCCTTCGCCACTCCGTTCAGATCGCTCCACTGATCCCCCATGTTCAATACGATGCGGTACCCCGCATCCACGATCTTCTGCCGCTCCTGGCCCTTATACTCCACCGTCGCCATCTGTTTCTGCGGGCCCACGCGCAGCGCCAGCCCCTTCCATCCCTTGAAGCCTGAAAGCTCGAGATTCTTCGCCGTCGCCTCTCGAAGCTCATCCCACCGCCCCGTGATGAAAAACACCTCCAATCCTGCCGAGCGTGCCTTGTTGAACAGATGCACCGTCCCCGGAATCGGAACCGCGGCCTCCGGCGTCATCAGCCACCGGTTCATCGGCTCAATCAGAAACCCGTAGTCCTCGCGGCGTATCTCGCAGAATCCCGACATCGACGTCTCGTCGATATCCAGTACCACCGCCAGCTTCTCTCCCGCCTTCTTCAACGCGATCACGCGGTCCAGCACTGCCTCGGCTCTCCTTGTCTGCGCATCCAGGTCGGCCCAGTAGCACCCTCCGCCCCCAACGCACTCCGCATAATCCGCCAGTCGATATCGCTCGACTCCGAAGTTTCCAATCGGCTCCGCCGCTACCAGCACCGTCGGGTCCGCCGCTGCAGCCTCCGCCGTCGCCTGAATCTGCTCCGCCGTCGGCCGTTTCGCCGGAGTCAAAGTCGCCGCCCTGCTCCCGTCAGCCACCAGACAATTTGGCGGCCCCACCGGCGTCGTCGTCGAAACCGTCTGGCACATCCCCATCGATGCCGCCAGCCAAACCACGCTCAGCAGTCGAACCGCTCCCCTCATCTTGCCCTCCGTAGCAATTTCTTAGCGTAAGATTGCTCGACAGCACGTCCGATGCTAAACCACAGTCCAAATCCAGCATGCCGCGGAGACCAAAGTCGGCGGCACCGGCGACATCCAGGAACAGACCTCATCACCGCCAATTAGACCGCATCCGACTGGCAAAAATGGCCTGTTCCCGTCGGTGGAGGCATCAAGCCGCACCCTCGTCTTCAACCGCCAGCCCATGACGTCAGGCTTCCAGTACTACTGCAACGCCAAGCGCCCCGATAATGCCCCATCCACCACGCTTCGCTTTGTACTCTCTCTGATCTATCCACAACGTCCAGCAGGACACTAGACCAAATTGAGCCAACGTCACTTCTTCGAGGTAGCTTCGTCCGCGTAGAACTCCGCAATCTCCCTCGCATACTTCTTCTCCACCACGCGCCGCTTCAGCTTCAGGCTGGGGGTCAGTTCCTCCGTCTCGACGCTCCACTCCTCCGGAACCACGTACATCCGCTTGATGCTCTCGAAGTTCGCCAGTTCCCGGTTCACCCGGTCCACAATCTCCTGGTAAGCCTTCCTCACCTTCTGATCCTTCACCAGGGTCGCCGGGTCCTCAATAGCGACTCCCTGCCCCTTCGCCCACCCCTTCAGCGCCGTCAGGTTCGGTGAAATCAGCACGCACGCAAACTTGTGCTTATCCCCCACCATCGCCGCATGCCCCACCAGGGTATTTGCCTTCAGCTTGTTCTCAATAGGCTGCGGAGCGATCAACTTTCCTCCACTCGTCTTCAGCAACTCTTTCTTACGGTCGGTAATCGAAAGGAAACCATCCGCATCGAGGTTCCCGATATCGCCCGTCTTGAACCAGCCATCCTCCGTAAAGACCTCGCGCGTCTCTTTCTCCTTCTTCCAATACCCAACGAAGATCGAAGGCCCCTTCACCTCCAGCTCACCATCCTCGGCAAGACGACACTGCACATTTTCAAGAGGCTTGCCCACGGTTCCCATCCTGTAGGCTCCCCGATAGTTCAGCGCGATCACAGGGGAGGTCTCCGTTAACCCATACCCCTCCAGAATCACAATCCCCGCATCTGCGAACCATCCTGCCGTATCCATTCCAAGCGGTGCTCCACCGGAGATGAAGATCCGCACCCTCCCGCCAAACGCCTCAGCAATCTTTCCGAAGACCAGCTTGTTCGCAAGCTTCCACCCCAATCCGCCGGGCCTTCTGCCCTCCAGAATCTCTGCCCTGTGCACCTTGCCCGTACCCAGAGCCCATTGGAGAATTCGATGCTTCAAGGGCGAGGCCCCGGACTTACTCTCCACCGCCTGCCGGATCTTCTCATACACCCTCGGCACCGCCACGACGATCGTTGGCCGCACCGTCTTCATCGCCTGCGGCAGCTGGTCGAACTTGGCGCAGTACGCCAGCTTCGTCCCGTGACACATCAGCGCATAGTCCAGATGCCGTGCCGTTACGTGCGACAGGGGAAGAAACGAGATTCCCGTATCCGTATCCCCCAGCCCCAGCGATCCGGTGGAGTAATTCAGGTTGCTCGCAAGATTTCCATGCGTCAGCATCACGCCCTTCGACTCGCCCGTCGTCCCGGACGTGTAGATAATCGTCGCCAGGTCCTCCGGACGGGCCGTCTTCAACAGCACATCGAACTCTGCGTTCCTCTGCTGCTTCTCGCCCGCTTCCCGTATCAGATCTGCAAAACTCTCCGCACCCTCGTAGCTTCCCGCATCCATCACCACCACATGTTTCAGCTCAGGAAGCTCGCCCGCCTTCCGGATCTTTTCATACTGCTCGGCCGTCGAAACGACGGCCACCTTCGCGCCCGAATCCCGCACCATATACCCGATCTGCTCCGGCGTCAGCGTCGGATACAGCGGAACATCCACCCCTCCGATTGCCAGAACCGCGAAGTCCGTCACCGGCCACTCCCACCGATTCTCCGCCAGCAGCGCCACCCGGTCGCCCTTGCCGACGCCCCATTCGCGAAGCACGTCGGCCAGCGCCCGAACCCGACCATACAGCTCCACTGACGAGATCGGAGACCAGCTCCCGGTCCCCTCTTGCCCCATAAGAACCGTACGGTCGCCACGCCCCGCAGCCCGCACCAGAACATCGTTCACCGTTCGCAGATCAAACATTCTCAGCTCTTTTCTCTACCACGATTGCGTTTCCTTCCTGTAAGACGTCTCCAGGCCATAACAGTCCGGATCTACCTGCGGGTTCCAATTCCATTCAAAAGCACGTCCATCACCTGGCGCGCCGTAGCCTTTGCCTCATAAGTCCGGCCCGTGAACACCGCCGAGCTCAACAGCTCATCAATCGCACCGAACATGCAGTGCGCCACAATCCCATCGGAGACATCTCTCCGGAAGAGCCCCTCCTGCTGGCCTCGCCGAATTACCTCGCGAACAATCTGGATGTACTTCACCAGGTGATGATGAGAAAACTCGGCGATGAACTTCGCGCTCTGACGCATCTCCGTCTGCATCAGCACCGCCATGCTCCGGTTCACCCGGTGGCTCTCCAGGTGCACCTCGGCGATGTACTCCAGCTGCTCCCGGGGCCCTTGCAGCGTCCGGAACCTCTCTTCCACCTGCTGGTAAAACCGCGCGAAGGTCGTATCGATCGCGGTCCTCAGAACCTCGTCCTTGCTCTTGAAGTAGAGATAGACGGTTCCATCCGCCACACCGGCCCGCTTCGCGATCGCGCTCACCGGCGAGTTGAAATATCCTCGCTCCGCAATCACCTCCACCGCCGCATCCAGGATCCTCTGGTACTTCTCGCTGCCTGGACCGGTCGCCTGGGTCTTCTCTGACTCCGTCACGCAGCTTCCTCCATCGCCCACCCATCCGCCGTCGGCCGGAAGTATCCGGTCCTCGCCAACTCTAATGAAACGGCTTCGCTTTGCCAATCCTGAATTTGGAAGAACACACCCATCCCCCGGACGCACCTATCCGAAACAGCGCTTGCACAGGAAAGCTGTCAACCCATAAATCCTGTAAATACCAGAAAATGGATGACATAGAACTGCCGATTAGTTTCAGCCAGCTTGCTAGAATAAAAAGAGATCGAAAGAGGTGGGACCGGAGCCGTTCAGGACTTCGGCTAAGTCTTTTTTAATCAATATTTTTACTATTAAATTCCCTGTTTTCAATATTTTACGCGAACAAATTCGCTTATTCCATTGAAAACAAAGAATTTACAGAAAACAAGGGGGAGGGGGTCCCCCTTGTCTCGGGTTGGTTTAGGCCTGCGGCTTCAGGTTCAGCCGAACAAAAGCTTTGGACTCTGTCGCCCAGTCCGAGAGCATCCACTTGGCCAGACTGCTGTCTGAGACCGACACGTGCTCCTCGATCAACGCTCGCAGGCTCTCCTGAGCCTCCGGCTCGACCGCATCAAACGCTTGTGGATCAATGAAATCCAGATGGAATCTCGCGTCGGAGATGAAGTGTCCGTCCCGATCGTAGATCCAGGCCAGTCCGCCGGTCATTCCCGCGCCGAAGTTCATCCCCGTCTTTCCGAGAACCACAACCGTTCCGCCGGTCATGTACTCGCATCCGTGGTCGCCGACACCTTCGACCACAGCAACCGCACCGGAGTTCCGAACCGCGAACCGCTCCCCGGCGCGACCGGCGGCGAACAGCTTGCCCGAGGTCGCACCATACAGAGCCACGTTGCCCAGAATCACATGCTGTCCGCTGTCCTTCGCCGCAAGCCCGCGAGGCCGAATGATAATCTCGCCTCCCGAAAGTCCCTTGCCGACGAAGTCGTTCGCCTGACCATCCAGGACCAGCTTCATACCGTCGACAGCAAACGCGCCGAACGATTGTCCCGCCGTTCCATGCAGATCGAAGGTCACGTCCGCGTGCAGGTCTCCCTGCGCACGGCGAAGCGCCAGCTCTCCAGCCAGACGCGAGCCCACAGCGCGATCGCAGTTGGCAATCCGCGATTCGATGACATAAGGCTTCCCTGCCTCGACCGCCTCGAGTGCGGGAGCAATCCACTGCTCGTCGATCGGAGGCGCAGGCAGCGGCTGGTCGTTCCTTCCGCCCATCCATCGCCGCGGTCCCTCGGTGACCTGCGCGAGCATCGGCGCCAGGTCCAGATTGCCGTCGAATCGAACCTGTTCCAGCAGGTCCGAGCGTCCCACCGCTGCCTCCAGCGAAGGCAGACCGTAGCGGGCCAGAAGATGCTGAAGATCCGACGACAGCTCTTCGAAGAACCGCACCACATGTTCCGGTTTGCCGCGGAACTTCGCCCGCAGCTCCGGCTTCTGGGTCGCAATGCCGGTGGGACAGGTGTTCAGGTGACACTGACGCGCCATATCGCAACCCAGAACCACCAGCACTGCCGTTCCGAAGGCATACTCATCGGCTCCAAGCAGCGCGGCGATCAGAACGTCGCGCGCCGTGGCCAGTCCGCCATCGGTTCGCAGACGAACGCGGCCACGCATGCCGTTCTGCATCAGAACCTGCTGCGCTTCGGCCAATCCAAGCTCCCATGGATTGCCCGCGTACTTGATGCTCGAGAGCGCGGCAGCACCGGTTCCACCCGTATTTCCAGCGATCACCACGTAATCCGCGTAAGCCTTCGCTACACCTGCAGCAACCGTTCCGACGCCGCAGCCCGAGACCAGCTTCACGCCAACCGCGGCCTTTGGATTCACGCGCTTCAGGTCATAGATCAGCTGCGCCAGGTCCTCAATCGAATAGATATCGTGGTGCGGCGGCGGCGAGATCAGTGAAACTCCGGGCTGCGCATGACGCAGCCGCGCAATCAGGCCGCTCACCTTGTGGCCGGGAAGCTGTCCGCCCTCGCCGGGCTTCGCTCCCTGCGCCACCTTGATCTCGATCTCCTCTGCGTGCGCGAGGTATTCGGCTGTTACACCGAAGCGGCCCGAAGCGATCTGCTTGATCTTGTTGTTCAGAGAGACATGGACGGCGGGAGCCGAGACAACAGGCTCCGCAACGGCGACGCCGCCCTGAGCGTACATCGCAGTGCTGGCTCCACCGGATCCAGGAAGCGTCTCCGAATCCACGGGGTGAACACGGTAGACGGAAGAGTCTTCGCCGCCTTCGCCTGTATTCGACCGCGCGCCCAGCATGTTCATTGCGGCGGTGATGGTCTGGTGGGCCTCCGGGCTGAGCGAGCCGAGCGACATCGCGCTCGCGACAAAGCGCTTGGTGATGCTCGAAGGGCTCTCAACCTCGGACAAAGGAAGCTCCGCTCCTGCGGGCCGAATCTCCAGCAGATCGCGCAGCACTGCCGGATCGCGAGCAATCACGTCCTTGGTGAAGATCGCGAACGCGGCCGCCGGATCGGTGGGCTGCGGCACATTCCGCGCACTTCCCACAACCGATTGCAGCGCCTTCACCGTGGGGGGCTGCCAGGCGTGAGGCTCGGCCAGATCCGCCTTGCGGAAACGCACCCAACCATAGTCGGGAAGATCGGCCGATGGAACAGCATTGGCGTCCGCAGGTTGCCAGGTCTGGCGAATCTGGCGCTCGACCTCGGCAAATCCGATTCCCGACAAAGGAGCGGGAGTATTGGGGAAACAACGGTCGACGACGCTCGAGTGCAATCCAAGAATGTCGAACTGGCGGGCGCTGCGGTAGCTGTCCACAACCGAGATTCCCATCTTCGACATTACCTTGGCCAGCCCCGCATCCAGAGCCTTGAGCATCTTCTTCTCTGCGACTTCGGGATCGGTGCCGGCAGGCGCGAGCGCACGACCGGTCTCAAGCGCCAGCCATGGACAGACGGCTCCCGCACCATAGCCGATCAGCACCGCGACGTGATGGATGTCGCGGCAATCGCCGGCCTCTACCGCAATGCCGGTCAGGGTTCGCAGCCCGGCGGCGACAAGAGCCTGATGAACGGATCCGGTAGCCATTGCCATGGGAACGGGCAGAGCGTCAGAGCTGGCATTGCGGTCGGTGAGCAGCAGCAGGCGCGCGCCATTGCGAACCAGCTCAATCGCCCGATTGCTCAGATCGTCGAGCGCCTGAACCAGCGTGACATTGGAGGAAAAGACACAGGACAACTCGGCAAAGTGCAGCTCTGCGGCATGGGGATACTGCCCCAGACGGAGAGCCTGAACCTGTCCCAGCGAGAGGAACGGAGAGGACATGGAAACTCCCGGAAGAGGAGAATCCTTGTCGAGCATGTGAGGCCAGGGGCCCAGGCGCGTATGCAGCGAGACGACGCAGGACTCGCGCAGAGGATCGATTGCGGGATTGGTTACCTGGGCGAAGCGCTGCCGGAAGTAGGCGTACACCGGGCGTGGCGTACGCGCAAGGAAAGCCAGCGGCGTATCGTCGCCCATCGACCAGACTGCATCTTTGCCCTCGGCCGCCATGGGCTGCAGGATCATCCGAACGTCTTCGCGTGTATATCCGAAGCCTCTCTGCAAAGGCATGAGCATCGCAGGATCGGTTGATGAGACCGGTGCCGGGACGAGAGGAGCATTTTCGAGCAGCTTCGCATAGATCGGATCGGCGTCGAAAATCGCGAGGAGTTCCTCATCTTCGTAGACCTTGTGCTTCTCGAGATCGACCACCAGCATCTGGCCCGGTCCGAGACGACCACTGTGAGTAACCTCATTCGGATCCAGATCGACCAGACCGATCTCCGATCCGGCAACCACCAGACCGTCTTTCGTTATGGCGAAACGGCAGGGCCTGAGACCGTTGCGATCGAGCACGGCTCCCACGAGTCGTCCGTTCGAAAACGCGATGGCTGCCGGACCGTCCCAGGGTTCGGTGCAGTCAGAGTGATACCGGAGGAAGGAGGAAGTGTGACCGGATGCCGCGGCGGGAGGCATCAACATTCGCATCGCCTCGGCGAGGGTGCGACCGTTTTGCGAGATCAGCTCGACGGCCTCGTCGAGACTGGTCGAATCGGTTCCTCCCTGGGTCAGAACAGGCTTGCACTCCACCGGAAGCGTAGAGTCGCGGGCCGCCATACGGGCGCGGTTGCCCCATACGGTGTTGATCTCTCCATTGTGACCAAGGGTGCGGCCGGGCTGAGCGCGATGCCAGGTGGGAAGGGTGTTGGTCGCGTAACGCTGGTGGAAGATGGCGAAGGGAGTTACGAATTCGTGAGAGGCGAGATCGGGATAAAAGAGCGCCAGGTCGTGGCCGGTACACATCGCCTTATAGACGATCGTCTGGGCCGACATGGAACAGATATAGCCGTTGACGTCGCCGTTCTCGTGAGAGCGCTCAAACTGCTTCCGCGCAAGGTACAGGCGTCGCTCCATGGTGGATGCCTCGGCGTGGTCGCCGTCAATCACCAACACCTGACGAATCTTTGGCATGGTCGAAAGCGCCATCGAGCCGAGGTATTCGGTCCGCACCGGAACGTCGCGCCAACAAAGCACCTTAAAGTCGTGCGAAAGCAGAGCCCGTTCGATAAGAGCCTCTGCGCGGGTCTCATCCTGCGGGATGAAGACCATCCCTACACCAAGCAGTTTGCCATCGGGAATCGAAAGCTTTTCGGAACGAACCAGGAGGTCGCGCGGAATCGCGGCAAGTACGCCGACTCCGTCGCTGCTCTTGCCGTCGGCAGCGGTAGCGCCGCGGTGCGCCAGCCGAGCCAGCGCGGTAAGCGCCTGCGCAAGAATCCCATTGGATGCCACTGCGTCGACCGATGCGACGAAGCCGACTCCGCAGGAATCATGGTCGAAGCGTTCATCAATCAAAGAGGCCGCCGGAGACGGTTTGAAGCTCACGCTTCCAGACGAGGGCGCGGGCGCAGAGGCAGGGACGAGTGCGCGAAAGCTTTCCATAATTAACTATACGTCCGATGAATGACGAATTCACCGGATAACCTTTCCGTCAAGGTATGGGTAACGCTCCACGGGGAACGTTCTTGCATAAATATACATCAGAATGTATATTTATGCATAGCCCGGAGGTTTTCTACTCAGACCGTGGCAGAAACGGCGCTGAAACAAAGATGAAACAACAACGTCATACCGTAATTCGTGAGTTGCTGGCGAAGTCCTCGATCGCCAGTCAGGATGAGCTACGGAGAAAACTTGCAGGGCGTGGTTTCCATGTTACACAAGCAACGCTCTCTCGTGACATTCACGAGTTGAGATTGTCCAAAGGACCAGACGGTTACTCGCTTTCGAATGGAGCGGAGGCGGATGAGGATTCTCTTCCCGGCATTCGCGAAGTGTTGCAGGGCTTTGGCCTTGAGGTGCGACAGGCGGCGAATCTGCTGGTGGTGATTACAACGACCGGTGGCGCACAACCTATCGCCGCAGGTATGGACTACGAAGACTGGCCTGAAGTGGTCGGCACGATCGCAGGAGACGACACCGTTCTGATCATCTGTCCCGATGCGGATCGGGCAACTCAACTAAAAACTCGGATCGAAGACTACATTGGCTAATCTGGACACAATCGAAAAGACGAAAGAGATGAGCACAACTGCAAAAGCAGGCAGCGCACCGTCGCGCGCGCCAAGGGTGGCCGTCGCTGGCGTGAGCGGATATGCGGGTGGCGAGCTTGCCCGCCTGCTGCTTCGCCACCCCGGCATGGATGGATCTGCACCAATTTTTCTTGGAAGGGCAAGAGAAACCGCCGCCGACACCGCCACGACCATTGAGTCGATCCACCCGCAGTTGGCGATGATCGGCACGAAGGCCACGCATCTGGTTGAGCCCTTTCACTGGGACCGCCTCTCCGAAGCCGGAACCGAGATTCTCTTCCTCGCGCTTCCGCATGAGCAATCGCGCGAGTGGGCTCCGGAGGCGATCGAGCGCGGCATTCGCGTGGTCGACCTCAGCGGTGCCTGGAGATTGCAGGACGAGAGCAATCGCGCCGTCTATAAACTGCACGATGCGAATCCGGCGCTGGCAGCCAAACTGCAGGACGAAGCTGTCTATGGCTGTCCCGAGCTGCACCGCGATGAGATTCGCACAGCGCGCCTGGTAGCGAATCCGGGGTGCTATTCGACCTCGGTGATTCTCGCATTACGCCCGCTGGTAAGGGCTGGAATCGTCGATCTCGACTGCGGAATCATCTGCGATGCGAAGTCGGGTGTGAGCGGTGCGGGTAAGGCTCCCACGTCGAAGACGCACTTCATGTATGCGGCCGATAACCTGTCCGCCTATTCGGTCTTCGGACATCGGCACACGGGAGAGTTGCTGGAGCAGCTTTGCCTGACAGCGGACCAGATCCAGTTCACGCCGCACCTGCTACCGATTCCGCGTGGCATTCTGTCGACGATCTACCTTCGCCTGAAGCACGCGATGAAGCCAGCAGAGATTGAACATCTGTTTCGCGAGTTTTACCAGGGAAGCCCACTGGTGCGGCTCCATGCCACACCGCAGCTTCCCCAGATTCAGCATGTTGTCCGCACGAACTTCTGCGATCTGGGTTTTGCGCTGGCAGAAGACGGAAAGCGGCTGGTTGTCGTCTCATGCCTGGACAACCTGTTGAAGGGAGCCGCGGGGCAGGCGGTGCAGAACATGAATGTGATGTGCGGTTGGAAGGAAGAGGAGGGCTTGCTGTGAGATTCGTCGTAAAACTGGGCGGTGCGGGCCTTGAAAATCCCAAGTTGCTGCACGCCTGCGGCAAAGCGATTGCCGACCTGGTGGCCGATGGCAACCAGGTGGCGGTGGTCCACGGCGGCGGCGTGCAGCTGACGCGCACACTTGCGCAGCTTGGAAAGAAGAGCGAGTTCATCTCGGGCCTGCGCGTTACCGACGCAGAGACAAGAGATGCAGCGATAATGGTGCTGGCCGGGCGCGTCAACAAATCGCTGGTTGCGTCGCTGGGCACGCACGGGCAGTCCGCAGTGGGTCTATCCGGGGGCGACGGCCACGTCTTCCGGGCTCGCAAGAAGAAGACTAATCCCGATCTCGGCTTTGTCGGCGAGATTGCCTCGGCGGACTCGCGCTGGCTCGAGGCCATCTGGACCATGGGCGCTGTTCCCGTGATCTCCTCGATCGCGCTCGGCTTCGATGGCGAGTACTACAATATCAATGCGGACGAGATGGCAGCAGCCTGTGCGATTTCGACTAAGGCCGACGCGCTGGTCTTTCTGACCGATGTGCCGGGGGTGAAGGGCGCCGATGGCAGCGTGATGCGCTGGCTGACTCTTGGAGAGATTCCTGCGCTCGAAAAGCAGCAGGTGATCTCCGGTGGCATGCTGCCCAAGCTGAATGCATGCCGCGAGGCGCTGTTACATGGCGTTAAGCGTGTGCGCATCCTGCCTGCGGAGTCCGCGGTATTTCTGCCGGATCTCTGCTCAACTCGAGTCAACGACGGAACGGAGGTCATGGTCGCATGAAACTTGCATCGATTCAGGCTGCGGAGAGCAAGCTGCTGCTGAACACGTATGAGCGAAATCCCTACCTGTTTGTCAGCGGCAAAGGAGTCTTTCTGCAGGATGACAACGGAACCCAGTTTCTCGATCTGTTGAGCGGCATCGGAGTCTCTGCCCTGGG
The DNA here is from genome assembly GCF_004217555.1 of Edaphobacter modestus. Classification (GTDB taxonomy): domain Bacteria; phylum Acidobacteriota; class Terriglobia; order Terriglobales; family Acidobacteriaceae; genus Edaphobacter; species Edaphobacter modestus. The sequence continues at coordinate 422,924 of NZ_SHKW01000001.1, read as the reverse complement.
CTACGGACATCCGGCGATCGAACAGGCGATTGCTCACCAGAGCACGCGGCTGCTCCACACCTCGAACCTCTTCTTTCACGAGGGTACAGCGAACCTTGCGCTGCGCCTGACCGAGATAAGCGGCATGGACCGGGTCTTCCTGTGCAACAGCGGAACGGAAGCATGGGAGGCCGCCCTCAAGCTGGCGCGTGCTTATGCGACGAAAGCCCGCGAGAGCGGAAAGCACATCGGAACGAAATTTCTTGCGATGGGGCACAGCTTCCATGGTCGTACCATGGGCTCGGTGGCGACGACCCACAAGGACAAATATCGTCTTCCATTCGCCCCGGTGATGGGAGATGTGGAGTTTGTGCGCTTCAACGACGTCGCCGACCTTCGCGCTAAGTTCTCTGAAGATGTCTGCGGTATCTGCATCGAGCCGGTTCAGGGCGAAGGCGGCATTCATCCCGTTTCTCCGCAGTTCTTCGCCGCGGCCCGTGAGCTGTGCGATTCGACCGGTGCCCTGCTGCTGGCCGATGAGATTCAGAGCGGCCTGGGCCGTACGGGCAAATGGTTTGCCTACCAGCATTACGGAATTCAGCCGGATGTGACGACTCTGGCCAAGCCGATTGCCGGAGGTATTCCGATGGGAGCGATGCTCTGCACGGAGCGCGCGGCTTCGGCTTTCACTCCAGGCATGCACGGCACGACCTTTGGCGGAGGTCCGCTGGCCTGCGCCGTGGCGATTGCGGTCATCGATACCATGCAACGCGAGAATATGCTCGCACACATCGAAGAGGTAGGCGGATTCTTCAAGGCCAAGCTGAACGCCCTGAAAGAGCAACATGACTGCATCGCCGAGATACGCGGCATGGGACTGATGCTGGGAGTTGAGTTGACCTCGGCAGAGCTTGCGAAACAGGTAGCCGCGCAGATGATGGAGCGGCACATCATTATCAACAGGACCAGCGAAACAGTGCTTCGCTTTCTTCCCCCCTATATCCTCGAGAACAAGCACGTCGAGATGACGATCGACGCGCTCAACGAGATTCTGAAGGCGAACACGGAACTTGCCGGCGCGACGCCGGCTGGAGAAAAGGCACATGGGTAGCAAAACAGTGGTTATGAACACCAAGCCAGATACTCCCGGAGCAGAAAACACATCGCGCAAGCCGACTGCGACCCTCGGAATCCAGTCCGATACAGCCTTCAATGAGGCGGCCAAGCGGCTGTGCGGACGCGATCTCTGTTCGATCAGCGACCTGACCGTGGAAGAGATGGCGGCAATCATGGAACTGGCACACGCCGTCAAGAATCATCCGGAAGACTTCCGTCATGCGCTGGACGCGAAGCAGATGGTGATGTTCTTTGAGAAGGCTTCGCTGCGCACACGGCTCACCTTCGAGACGGCGATCAACACTCTCGGCGGAAACGCGATCTTCGTCGATCAGACACAGTCTCCTCTGGGCGAGCGGGAATCTCTTGCCGATATGGCGCGCAATCTCGAGCGATGGATGAACGTGATCGTTCTGCGAACGTATTCCCACGAGACCATCACGGAGATGGCTGCCTGCTCGAAGGTTCCGGTCATCAATGCGCTCTCGGACCTGGAGCACCCCTGCCAAGCGATCGCAGACTTTCTGACGCTCGAAGAACGCTTCGGCTCGGCGGAGGGACTTCGTTTTGCCTACGTGGGCGACGGCAACAACGTGTGCCATTCGTTGATGCTCGCGGCCGCGCAGCTTGGCGCACATTGCAGCATTGCAACGCCGAAGGGCTTTGCTCCGAAGCTGGAGATCATTCACAAGGCGATCGAGATCGCCGAATCGACCGGCGGCAGCATCACCCTGCTTCACGATCCGGTGAAGGCCGTTACCGGCGCCGATGCCGTCTACACCGACGTCTGCACAAGCATGGGCTTCGAGCACGAGGCAACCAAGCGCGCTCCGATCTTCAAGCCCTATCAGGTCAACGAAACGCTGATGGCCAACGCCCAGCAGGACGCAGTCTTCATGCATTGCCTTCCCGCGCACCGCAACGCTGAGGTTACGGACTCTGTACTCGACGGCCCGCAGTCGATCGTCTTCGATCAGGCCGAGAACCGCATGCACGCCCAGAAGGCTCTTCTGCTGATGCTGCTCGGCGGAGCCAAGCGTATCTCCAGCAGCCGCGGTCGTGGAACCCAGGCTCGCAAGCGGCCCTCACTGGTCTAAGTCACCCAACATTTTTTGAGAAAAGGATCTCGACATGGCAGAAAAGGTTGTTCTCGCATACTCCGGTGGACTCGATACCTCGATCATCATTCCGTGGCTGAACGAAAACTATGGCTACGACGTAATCGCCTTCGTGGCTGACGTGGGACAGGGTGAAGACATCGACGCCGTTGTCGAAAAGGCATATAAAACCGGAGCGAAAAAGGTGATCGTCAAGGACCTTCGCGAGGAGTTCCTCCAGGAGTATGTCTTCCCTACCGTCCGTGCAGGCGCGGTCTACGAGCACAAGTATCTGCTCGGCACCTCCATCGCGCGTCCCATCATCGCGAAGCACCAGGTCGAGGTCGCGCTGGCCGAAGGCGCAACGGCCCTGGCTCACGGCTGCACCGGTAAGGGCAACGACCAGGTCCGCTTCGAGCACGCCTTTCAGGCTCTGGCTCCACAGCTCAAGGTGATCGCTCCCTGGCGCGAGTGGACCCTCAAGTCCCGTGAAGATTGCCTGGATTACGCGGAAGCTCATGGCATCCCCGTCGAGGCGAGCCGCACCAAGATCCACTCCCGCGACCGCAACCTGTGGCACGTCTCGCACGAGGGCGGTGAGCTTGAAGGCACCGACAAGCCGGTCGATCCCACCACCTGGCGCATGAGCAATTCGCCGCAGGACGCTCCCGATCGCGAGGAGTTCGTCGAGATCGGCTTTGAGGCAGGAACGCCCATCTCGGTCGACGGCCAGAAGCTTCCCCCGGTACAGATGGTCGAACTGCTGAATGAGATCGGCGGACGCAACGCCATCGGGCGTATCGACATCGTCGAGAATCGCTTCGTCGGCATGAAGTCGCGCGGAGCGTACGAGACTCCCGGCGGTACGCTGATCCTCGAAGCCCTGCGACAGCTCGAAGCGCTCACGCTGGACCGCGAGACCGCCCACTTCAAGGAATCGCTCGCTCTCAAGTACGCCGAGCTGGTTTACTTCGGTCTCTGGTTTACTCCTTTGCGTGAGGCGCTTGATTCGTTCTTCACGACGGCAGAGGCGGGTGTGACAGGTTCGGTCAAACTTGCGCTCTACAAGGGCAACATCTCCGTCGTCAGCCGTTCGAGCGAGGTCTCACTCTACTCGGCCGATCTCTCCTCGTTCACCATGGGCGAGAGCTACGACCAGAAGGACGCTGCCGGCTTCATCAAGATCCTCGGCCTTCCTGCCCGCGTCCGTGCCGCGGTGCTCGGCAAGCACAAGGAAAAGGAGCTCGCAAAGTGAGCAAGATGTGGTCAGGGCGATTCCGCGAACCGCTCGATCCCGCGTTCGAGTCCTGGCAACGTTCGTTCCCCTTCGATGTGCGGCTGCTTCCCCAGGAAGTAGCCGCGTCGAAGGCGCACGCCCGTGCTATCGCTGCAGCGGGAATTCTTACCGACACCGAGCTTTCGAAGATGCTCGACGGCCTGGACCGCGTCATTCCCCTTTCTGTCGAAGAAGTCACGAAGCTTACTCCTGCGGAGTCCGCGCAAGCCTCGCTGGAGGCTAATCTCGCAGGCATCGTCGCGCTGAATCCGCAAGCTGAGGACATTCATCACTTCGTCGAGCTGCAGTTGACCAAGCTCATCGGGGATCTCGCTCTGAAGCTGCACACGGGGCGCAGCCGCAACGAGCAGATCGCCACCGATATGCGCCTCTTCGTCCGCGATGCAATCGACCAGACACTGGATGGGCTCCTTGCCTGGCGTGAGGCCCTGGTCGAACAGGCCCGTTCCGCAAGCGATTCGGTCATGCCCTCATACACGCACCTGCAGCGCGCCGAACCCGTGCTGATCGCGCACTGGTTGCTGGCTTATGTCGCCATGCTCGAACGCGACTTCACTCGCCTGGTGGACTGCCGCAACCGTCTGAACCTCTGCCCGCTCGGCTCCGGAGCAATCGCAGGCGCAACTCTGGCGCTCGACCGCACCATCGCAGCGGAGGCTTTAGGATTCGACGGTCCCACACCGAACAGCATGGACGCCACCAGCGACCGCGACTTCGCACTCGAGTTCACGCAGGCACTCTCGACCCTTGGTCTGCATATCTCTCGATTCGCGGAGGAGCTGACCCTGTACTCAACCGCCGAGTTCGGCTTCCTCGATCTGCCGGAGCGCTTCTCCACCGGGTCGAGCGCGATGCCGCAAAAGAAGAACCCCGATCTTACCGAGCTCATCCGCGGCAAGGCAGGTCGCCTGCAGGGAGCAGCGCTGACCCTGGCGACCATCGTGAAGGGACTTCCGCTCGCCTACAACAAAGACCTGCAGGAGGGCCAGGAGCCCGTCTTCGACGCCGCCGATACCGTCCTCGGAATACTTGCCTTGTTGCCCGGCTTTACGCGTGCGCTGCGCTTCCGCACCGAAGCGATGAAGGCTGCCGCCGAGAAGGGATATCTGAATGCGATGGCGGCCGCCACCTATCTCACCTACAAGGGAGTTCCCTTCCGCAAGGCGCACGAGAAGATCGGACAGGCAGTTCGTCTGGGCCTTGAGACCGGGCGCGAACTGAATCAGCTCACGCTCGAAGAACTGCGCGGCTTTGGCGAGGAGTTCGGCGCAGACTTCTTCGACGCCATTTCTCTGAAGGCTACGCTCGACTGCCACGATGTCATCGGAGGCACGGCGACCCATCGAGTAAGGGATGCCGTCGCTGATGCCTCTCGGCGAATTGCGTCCGATACGGCCTCGCTTGCATCCAAAAAGTCTGCGAAACTTGGCTTGGAGTCCGCTGCCCTTGTCTAACTCGTCCCTGATGCCTGTAAGCGAATCGACTTCTTCCTCGCGGCCGCGCGTGGGTGGGGCGACCGTGCGCAAGGCGAAGCTTCCGGATGCGGTGAACATCTTCGAGCTGGTCAACTCCCTCTCCGGCGATGGAACGCTGCTGCGCCGGAACTACGCTGAGATCTGTGAGAACGTGCGCGACTTCACCGTCGCCGAGAGCGAGAGCGGCGTCTTCCTGGGCTGCGGCGCGTTGCATCTCTACGGACCGCATCTGGCCGAAGTCCGCTCCATCGTGGTCAAGCCCGAGGCCAAGGGACAAGGCGCGGGGGGAAAACTTCTTCGCGCCCTTCTCGCAGAGGCTGAAGATCAGAGCGTAACCTGCGTAAGCTTGTTCACACGCATCCCGGACTTCTTTTTTCACTTCGGCTTTCGCGTGGTCGATCGCACTCTCCTTCCGGACAAGATCTATAAGGACTGCCAGACCTGCCCTCGTCTCTACGCCTGCGATGAGGTTGCGATGGCGCGTGGGCCAATTCCAAGGATCGCCGTCCTCGGACCAAGCAGGTTCCCTCAGCCTGAGTTGGTCAAGCTTCAGGCGGGTTCTATTGCATCGAATACCGGCAAGTAAGCTTCGTTCGGACGATCATCGTCCAAGGCTGCACTTTCTGCTTCGGTAATCGTCTTGTCTCTCATGTTTCCCTGCGTGGCGGCGCGAGAAGAGTTCATACTGGTGTCGAGCAGCAAGGAGTAGCCCTGGATGGATGCACTCACGCTTCATCGTATCCACTTTGCGTTTACGATCACCTACTACCTCTTTCCTCAGCTGACAATGGGCCTTGCCCTGCTGATCTTCGTCATGAAGACGATTGCTCTTCGCACCAATGATCCAGACATGCGAGAGCGATAGATGTAGCGTCGCGTTTCTGGGCGAGCATCTTTGCCGTCAACTTCGTTCTCGGAGTCGTTACCGGCATACCGATGAAGTTTCAGTTCGGCACCAACTGGTCGGAGTTTTCACGCCGTACCGGGGGGTGATCGGCCAGCCACTCGCCATGGAAGATGTCTTCTCCTTCTTCCTCGAATCTGCGTTCCTGGGATTGCTTTTATTCGGCGAAAAACGAATCTCACGCGGCCTTCACCTGTTCGCTGCTTTCATGGTGTTCCTCGGATCGTGGATCTCCGGCTTCTTTATCATCGTCACAGACGCATGGATGCAGCATCCTGTTGCCTACGAGCGCCTGTCGAACGGCACCTATGCGGTGACCAGCTTCTGGGGATTGCTGATGAATCCCTGGACATGGTTGCAGTACGCGCACAACATGTCGGGGGCGTAAGATCATGCACGCGATCGGACCGGTGTGGGACGGTAACGAGGTGGCTGATCGCGGGAGGAGGAACGCTCTTCTTCGCCTTTCCCCTACTGTATGCGTCATCCTTCAGCGGGTTCTATCTTCCGTTGACGATCGTGCTATGGCTGCTGATGGTACGCGGGCTGAGCATTGAGTTGAGAGCACACACTCACGACAAGGTCTTTCAGAGCTTTTTGATGCGACATTCTTTTTATCGAGCGCCGTGCTCGCGATGTTCTTTGGAGCGGCGCTGGCGAATGTGGTCCGCGGAGTTCCTCTGGGCGCGGATGCTATTTCTTCCTGCCGCTCTGGACGAACTGGCGACCTGGCCCTAATCCCGGGATTCTGGACTGGTACACCGTTCTGGGCGGCATGCTTGCGCTGCTGGCCCTGGCGCTGCACGGTCTTCTGTATCTTTCCTTGAAGACCGCAGGCGATCTCAACATCAGAGCCACTGCAATGGCGAAGCGTCTTTTGCCGGTAGTCGCGCTTGTCACGCTTGTAAGCGTTCCGGCCACGGTGATTGCACGGCCTGTTCACTTGAGCGCTGTAAGGAGCATTGGGCTGTGTGGCTGGCTCCCACGATGGTGGTGGTCGGTTTGATCATGATTGCCGTCTCGTTGGCACGACGCTGGGAGTGGAGGGCCTTCCTCGGCTCCTGCACTTACCTGGCCGCTATGCTGGCAGGAGCCGCCGCGGGACTTTACCCAGTCGTGTTGCCTAGCGTGGGGAAGGCCGGACGCAACATTACCATCGATCGAGCACTTGCCGGGCCGCACGCGGTCCGCGTAGGTCTCATCTGGTGGACCTTCGGGATTCTGCTGGCTCTTATCTACGCCGTGACCGTGTCTTGGCTCTTCCGGGGAAAGGTTCCCGAACATGCCGAGAGTTATGGTCACTGAGCAGAATCACCATGCGTGATGGAAGCCGTCTTTCTCGGTGAGATGAACCTCGGTGCGGAAGAGATCGCTCAGGGAGCGCGCGGTCAACAGCTCCGTTTTGGAACCGTCGGCGAGGATGCGTCCGTCCTTCATCATCAGGATGCGGTCGATCTCGGGGATGATGTCCGAGACCTGGTGCGTGATGAGCAGAATTCCAGTTCCCTGCTGCGCGAGACGGCGTAGAAGATTTCGAAGCTCCTGCTGAGCGGCGATATCGAGCGCGTTCGACGGCTCGTCGAGCAGCAGCATCTGGGACGAGGCGACCAGCGCGCGGCCGATCATGATGCGTCGCTGCTGCCCGGCGGACATGTGGCCGACGAGCTTGTCGCGGAGTTGCTCCGCGTCGATCAGCGTGAGGACTTGGTCGGCTCGCTCTCGCATCTCGTCGGTGACGGTGAGATTGGGCCAGAGCGTCGAGCTCGAGAAGAAGCCGGTGAGAACGGCGTCGCGGCCCGAGGTGGTGAGGGTTTGTTTGCCCGGTAGCTCGGCGGAGACGACGCCGAGGCGTTTCTTCAGCTCGGTGAGGTCCCAGCGCGCGCGACCGAAGATGCTGACCTGTGTCTCCGGCTGGACGATGGGGTAGCATTCGCAGGTGATGGTCTTGATGAGGGTCGATTTGCCGCAGCCGTTCGGGCCGAGGATGGCGATATGTTCGCCGGCGTTGACCGAGAGATTGATATCGTGAAGGACGACGTTTTCGCCGCGGGCTACGTTTACATTCGAGAGGTGCAGGAAGAGCTCGTTGGAGTTCGGAACCATCTTCCAAGAATAACGGTTGTAACTGAAGCATGGATCGAGCGTCGAATCATCAGGAGGAAGAATGCAGTTCAACACGTCGAAGAGCGATGAGAAGATCGCTTACGCTCTGCTGAGAGCGGTAGCGGGAACGAACCTGTTGATGCATGGCGTCAGTCGCCTGCTCGCAGGGTCGCAGGGATTCGCAACACATCTCACGGAGCAGTTTGCGCATTCGCCTCTGCCTGAGTCCATGGTGCGCGCCTTTGGAGCGATGCTGCCTCCGATCGAAGGACTGATCGGGCTGCTGCTGTTGATCGGGCTGAAGACACGCTGGACGTTGATTGCGGCTTCTCTGCTCATGCTGGTCCTGACTTTCGGATCGGCACTGGTGCAGGACTGGACGGCCGCGGGAGCGCAGCTGGTGTACGCGCTGGTCTTCTCCGTGCTGCTGTTCCTGCGGCAGTACAACGCCTGGTCGCTCGACGGTTGCATGAACAAGGCCTGAGTGATCTTCCGCTACAGTCCTTTCAGGACGGAGCCGATGACCCCTCCGATGACACCAGATTCGGTGTTCCGCTCTACGCGCTCGACCTTCATGTACTCCTGAAGCTGATGGGCGAGGCGCTGGATGGGCAGGGTCTGAAGCCAGACGCGCCCGGGACCTGTGAGGGCGGCGAGAAAGATTCCATCACCACCGAAGATCAGGTTGCGGATGCCGGGCACGCGCTGAATCTGAAACGAGACGTTGGCATGGAAGGCTCCAACGTGCCCAGGATGGACGCGCAGGGTCTCGCCCGGTGCGAGGTCCTTGACGATGACCTCTCCTGAGAGCTCGAGCCAGGCTAATCCCTGCCCGGAGACCTTCTGGAGCAGGAAGCCGTCGCCGCCGAAGATTCCAGCGCCGAGTGACTGCTGGAAGCCGACTCCGAGGACGATGCCCGCGGTGGCGCAGAGGAAGCCGTGGCGATGAACCATGTACTCGTGTCCCTGCGCGACCTCTACGGGAACGATGTGGCCGGGGACGCGTGTGGCAAAGGCCACCGTGCCAGGGGCCCCGTAAGCGCGGTACTCGGTCATGAAGAGGGTGCCGCCGCCGGCGACCCGCTTGAGCACTCCAAGAAACCCTCCGCCACCGGCATGCTGGGTGTGGGTGGACATCTGGATGGACTGGCTCATCCAGGAGAGCTCGCCGGCCTCGGAGATGACGGCATCCTTGTGATCCAGCGCGAACTCAAGAACAGGCATGGTGGTGCCGAGGATTCTGTGCTGCATTTGCGTCTCTCTCCCGTTGTTCTGGGGAAGGTCGTGAGAGGCCCCTCCCCGTCAAAACGGTGCAAAATCTTCCAACGAAACCACTTAGGTCCGGACCTCAGGATAACCTGGGTTAAGCGACTGAGCCCGGCAAAGTTGCCGGGCTCAGTCCATCTTCTGAATTAAGATTATCAGGCGTGTCAAGAAAAACTGTGGAAATCACTGTTTCAACGCGGTTCCTGTAACGGTCGCCTTATGTTGTTTTCCATCGTCGTCGAGGATGTACATCGATCCCTTTTCGACGGCAAATTTCATCGGCTTTCCAAGGGTGATACCTGCCGGTTTCGACCATGGAAAGAGCAGATGTTCGCTGGCGGTGTAGATCGTGTCTCCGCTCTGGATGGTATAGACCTGATAGTTCTCGTAGTTATCGGTCTTGGTGGTAGTGCTGTTCTGAGAGTAGTCGCTGCCATTGCCGCGATCCTTGGCGGAGCTGTCGCTGTTCGTTGTCATGGTGCTTCCCTGACGAATTTTCTGGCGTTCGGTCGCGGTGAGGGTTCCAGTCTGCCAGTTGCGGTCGGCGGCAACTGCAACCAAGGTGCTGCTAAGCAGACACCCCGCTAAAGTAAGTGTTCCTAGTCTCATATTTAACCTCGTATCCATGCAAATCGTTCTTTGTGTTGGACAAAAAGCACGGGCCGAAAGACTGGGTAAAGGGACTGGTCGAGATTGTACCCGCCTGCTTTGGACGTAGCCAGTTCAATTTGGGCGGAGCGGACCGCATTCCGGTCCATAGCGTCGAGAGAAAGCGTCTCATCCACCAGAGGACGAGAGATGGATCTCGCGGAGCACGGACTGAGCTTTGGGAGACAGATGGCTAAAAAAGCGGGCCTTCCTGAAAACGACGAGATTGCGCGGGTATTTGCGAGGACGCCACGCGAGACGTTTCTGGGCCCGCCGCCGTGGCGGATCTTTGCGAGCGAGGGCGAAGGCACGCTGGTCGACGATCCTGTACTGCTGTACCAGGATGTTCTGGTTCAGATTAAGGGAGAGGCAGCGATCAACAATGGGCAACCAAGCCTGCATGCGCTGTGCTTCGCGGCATTGCGTGTGGAGCATAGAGAGACCGTCGTGCATGTTGGAGCGGGTACAGGGTATTACACGTCGATGCTGGCGCAGTTGACTGGCCGCGAGGGCCGAGTGGACGCGTATGAGATCGAGAGCGATCTGGCGTGGAAGGCAGCAGAGAACCTGAGCGAGATGGCGTGGGTGACAGTACATTCAGCGTCGGGCACGATAGGACCGTTGCCGATGTGCGATGTGCTTTATGTGAATGCAGGGGCGACGGACCCTCTGGACGTTTGGCTGGACGCTGTGCGGGTTGACGGCAGACTGCTGTTTCCACTGACTCCGGACGAGGGGTACGGAGGGATGCTGCTGGTTACACGGTTGGTGGAGGGATATGCGGCGAGATTCTTATGCGGGGCGAAGTTTGTGGGATGTGCGGGGGCGAGGGATGAGGCGATGGCGAGGAGATTGGCTATCTGCTTCAGCAAGGGTCATGCGGGAGAGGTCCGTTCGTTGCGAAGAGATCGTTCGCCGGATGAGACAGCATGGTGTGCGGGCGCGAACTGGTGGTTATCGAAACGGGAGACGCCACACGGCACATAACGTTATGCCATTGCAGCGGGATTTTTACGACCGAAAGGACATCAGACGATTTTTCGAAGATAATTCCTTTGCACGTAAAAGGAGCCTGGATGATCTCGCGAAGAAAATTTCTTGGCAGCGCTTCCGCCGCTGCTGCTTATGCAGCCTGGGGAAGTACTGTCTCGTATGCAACTCCACTTAACCTTCCGCTGGGAATCCAGCTCTACTCGGTTCGGCAGCAACTGGCAAAGGACTATGACGCCACGCTGGCCGAGGTCGCCAGCGCCGGTTTTACCGAGGTGGAGGCCGCAGGCTTCTACAACCGGAGCGCGGCAGAGGTGAAGCAGGCGATGCAGAAGGCGAAGTTGCACTGCGTCAGCTCGCACCATCCCTTTGGCGATCTTCGCAAGAAGTTCGACGAGATTCTTGCGTTCAATAAGGAGCTGGGCGTTGGATACATGATCTGCTCAAGCCCCGGACCGAAGGACCCGACTCCGGGCGAGGGTGGCAAGCCGCGCGCGATGACCATTGAAGACTGGCGCTGGATTTCGGGGCAGTTCAATGAGATGGGCGAGAAGACAAAAGCTGCGGGCATCACCTTTGGCTATCACAATCACATTCACGAGTTCGATCAACTGGATGGTGGGGTTCCGTACACAGAGCTGCTGAAGCTTACCGACCCGGCGAAGGTGACGCTGGAGCTGGATTGCGGCTGGGCGATGGTCGCGGGGCATAACCCGGTGGATCTGATGCGTGACCATCCGAATCGATTTTCGATGCTGCATGTGAAGGACTTCAAGCTGAAGCCCGCCGGAGGTGGCGAGGCGAAGGTGACGGAGCTTGGCCTGGGAGATATCGACTACCGTCCGATATTCCAGCAAGCCGCGAAGACGCAGAAGCTAAAGCACATCTTCGTCGAGCAGGAGGCCTTCGACATGCCTTACATGGAATCACTGAAGACCGATGCGAACTACCTCAAGAATCTGAAGGTATAGAACGGCTCTCGACTGGCGCTATGCTACATCGCGCCAGTCGAGGATCACCTTTCCGGAGTTGCCGGCGCGCATGGCGTCGAAGCCCTGCTCGTAATCGCGCCAGTTGAGGCGGTGAGTGATGACGCCGGAGATGTCGAGGCCGCTCTGGAGCATGACGGTCATCTTGTACCAGGTCTCGTACATCTCACGGCCATAGATGCCGCGGATGGTGAGCTGGTTGAAGACGACCTGGTTCCAGTCGATGGAGATGTCTTCGGAGGGGATGCCGAGCATGGCGATCTTTGCGCCATGGCTCATATTGCTGAGCATCTCGCGGAAGGCGGCGGGATTGCCAGACATTTCGAGGCCGACGTCGAAGCCTTCCTGCATGTGGAGCTGCTGCTGAATTTGTTTGAGTGGGGTGGCGCGGGGATCGACAGCAAGGGTGACGCCGACCTTGGTGGCGAGATCGCGGCGGTACTGGTTGGGGTCGGAGATAACGACGAAACGGGCGCCGGCGTGGCGGGCGACGGCTGCAGCCATGATGCCGATGGGGCCGGCTCCGGTGACAAGGACGTCTTCGCCGAGGATGGGAAAGGCGAGCGCGGTGTGCACGGCGTTGCCGAGAGGGTCGAAGATGGCGGCGATCTCGTGCTTGATGCCGGGGGCGTGCTGCCAGATGTTGGACATGGGCAGGACGACGTATTCGGCGAAGGCTCCATCGCGATTGACGCCTACGCCGAGGGTGTGGGCGCAGAGATGGCGGCGGCCGGCGAGGCAGTTACGGCAGCGGCCGCAGACGACATGGCCCTCTCCACTGACGAGCTGACCGACGGCAAGATCGGTAACGTTGGAGCCGAATTGAACGACCTCACCGACGAACTCGTGGCCGATGACGAGGCCGGGGCGGATGGTGGAGCGAGCCCAGGCGTCCCAGTCGTAGATATGGAGATCGGTTCCGCAGATTCCAGTGTAGAGGACGCGGATTTTGACGTCGTTGATTCCGATTTCGGGCTCGGGAACGTCTTCTAACCAGAGACCGCGTTCGCTGCGGCTTTTTACAAGTGCCTTCACGAGAGAGTGCCTTTCCGGCTACGCACACACGAATGTGGACTCGCGGACAGCGAAGGGGCTGCGGCGTAACCGATTGCGAGGCCACTGCTTTTATTCTAATGTGCCGGGGGCAGGCCTAGGGATTCGCAGGCCATCTAGAGCATTTGACATAGGTGCGATCCGGGTAGGGCGGTATACGATGATCGCAAAGCTGCATTGGCCGGATTGTTGCTCTGTGAGCGATGGCAGCGATGATTTTCAGGATCTCGAACGAGGGGGACGACCAAGATGAGTACGCGCTGGAGCCGCAGAGAGTTTGTGCAGTGGATGGGTTACTCGTCGTTGGCTTCCGCGGCCCTGGGTTCTCCCCTGTTGGCAGCCGAGGGAAAGCCGAGCACAGCTTCGTTTGCTTATGTGGCAGCCAAAGACGGCGCGGAGGAAGGGATTCACGGGTATGCGGTTCGGCGAGGGTGGGAGAAGCTGCAGGTTGTAGAGAGCAGCAGGCCGGTCGCGCTGACTTTGGCACCGAGCAGACGGTTTTTGTATGCCGTGAATGAAGTGGATTCGCATAAAGGCTTGCCGGTTGGAACGATTGAGGCCTTTGCTATCGGGCAGGATGGGAGACTCACGCTGCTCAACCGGCGGGAACTTGCGCTTTCGGCCACGATGCCCCGGCATGCGGCGGTGACTCCGGATGGCCGCAACCTGGTGGTGGCGGTGAGCGGCGGCGGAGCCTATAACGTGCTGCCGATCGGTGAAGACGGCAGCCTCGGCAGGGTGTCGAGCATGCTGAAGGAGATTGGGGTCGAGCGGGAGAGTGGAAGTAGCCAAGCGCAGCCTCGGATGGTCGCCTTCGATACCGCAGGTCGCGTCGTAAGCGTGGACGGAGGAGCGGACCGGCTGAATGTACTCTCCGTGGGCGACGAAGGGATTAGAGCGCATGCGCGGGCGGGACTGAGCGCGGGATGCAGGGCGTCGCAGGTGGCGATGCATCCGGCGGGAGAGAGGCTGTACGTGATGCAGGGCGAGGCGATCTCGTGCCATCCGTATGACGCGACCGCAGGAAGGGTTTCGGAGCCGACGCAGCATCTTTCGATCGCCGGAGCGATGGAGGGGCCGGGGACGATGGCGGTACCTCCTTCGGGGAGGTTCCTCTATGCTTGCCAGCGCGGCGGCGGGGTGGCTGCGTGGGGCATGGGCAGCCGTGGGGATGGAATCTCCCGGCCGCTGGGGCTGCAGGTTGCAGCGATGGGCGAGCTGCACGCGATCGAGATCGCGCCGGATGGAAGAAGCGTGATGGGGGTGAGCCGCAACAAGGGCTTGATCCAGCGAGCGGAGCTCGATCCCGGTACAGGAAGGTTGAGTGCGGGGGACGTCGTGGCGCAGGTGAATTCGCCAAGCAGCCTGGTTGTGCTCTACAGTTAGCCTTGGCTGTTCCAGCACAAGGAGATAGAAAAGGGCATGGTGAGGATGTCGAGGCGTGGGTTTCTTCAGGGTTCTGCAGCGGCGACTCTCGGAGCACATCCGTGGGCTTCGTTTGCGGAATCAGCAGGATCAAGATCGCTTTTTGTAGGAACCCAGACGACGAAGGGCAGCAAGGGAATCTATGCATACAGCTTCAACTCCGCGACTGGCGAGTTGACTCAGACGGGGCTTGCGGTTGACGCGGACAGTCCTACTTATCTTGCCTTGTCGCCGGATAAAAGGGTCCTGTTTGCTGCAAACGAGCTGGATGAGTTCGAGGGCAAGAAGAGCGGCGCCGTTTCGAGCTTCGCGGTCGATCGCAAAGCGGTGAAGCTGACGAAGATCAACGAGGTTGCAGCGGGCGGCCCGGGAACGTGCCATGTGAGCGTGGATCATACGGGACGATGCGCGTTTGCCGCGAATTACGGGGGCGGGAGTGCAGCCTCCTTTGCCGTGGACAAGACGGGCAAGCTGAGCGATGCAGTCTCTTTCTTCCAGTACAGCGGACATGGGCCGAAGCCACAGCAGACCGGGCCGAGGGGGCACCGCGTCACCGTCTCGCCCGACAATAAATATCTGTTCGTGAACGATCTTGGGCTGGATGAGATTCATATCTACCATCTGGATGCTTCGACGGCAAAGCTTACGCCGCAGGACCCTCCGGCCTGGAAGGCGGAGCCGGGATCGGGACCGCGCGCTTTGCAGTTTCATCGGAACGGCAAGTGGGCTTACTGCGTGAATGAAGTCAGCTCCTCGGTGAATGTGCTGGACTGGAACGCGCAGAAGGGCGTGTTTACGACGGCGCAGTTGATCTCGACGGTGGCTGACGGGCACACGGGGCCGTCGGCTCCCTCGGAGATCGCGATCGATAAGGCCGGGCGCTTTGTGTATGTCGCGAACCGCCTCGATGACTTTATGGTTTCGTTTTCGATTTCGCCAACCGACGGCAAGCTCACTCTGATGGAGCGGACGTCGTGCGGGGGTAAGACACCGCGGCATATCGCGCTGGATCCTACCGAAAAATGGCTGCTGGTGGCCAATCAGGCTACCGATAATCTTTCGGTCTTCGCTCGCGACAGCAAGACGGGAAAACTGGCCAATGAGGGCAAGAGCTTTCCGATATCGCGGCCGCAGTGCATCGTGTTCCTGTAAACGCCAGGTTCGGCAATGAAGAAGGCGCTCAGATCTCTCTGAGCGCCTTTCTGTTTCTACGAGTATTTACGGGCTAGTGGCGGCTGTTGTCTGCAGGAACGCTGGGCTTGGTTCCGTGCATGTCTGGATTGCGAGGAGCGAAGGTCGTCCAACGAGAAGCGTAGGCGTCGTTTGGATCGGGAGCTGCGTCCCACTTGCGGGCTTCGATTCCATTCAGGTCATAGACGATCTTTCCACCCTTGATCGTGACTTCGTCTACGAGCTTCTTTGTTCCATCGAGACGGCCATTCACCATATCGGTGAAGCCGAACTGCCCCTGCTCCAGACGCAGGACAGCGACGTCCGCTACGGAGCCTACAGAGAGGTTACCCAGGTCTTCACGTTTGATCTCATGGGCCGGGTGAGAGGTCATCTCGGCGACGGCCTGCTGCAGCGTGATCCCGACTGCCATCATCTTGCTCGCGACGTTGAGCTCGTCCTTGGTGGCGCCGTTCATGCTGCCGATGTGCAGGTCGGTCGAGAGGGAGTCGGGGATGAAGCCATCCTTCACCATGGGAACGGCGAGCGAGAACTTGAAGCTGCCGCCGCCAGTGCCGGCGTCAAAGAAGATGCCACGCTTGCGGCCGTCGATGAAGGCCTTGCTGGGTCCCTTGGTGACGGGGTCCTGCTCCTGGCGCAGACCGGAGTACATGTGGGTGTAGATGTCCCCGGGGCGCAGTTTCTTGTTCAGCAGGTCGTAGAGCGGGCGGGTGGGCCGGTCGACGCCAAAGTCGACCATGACGGGGATATTGGCTTTGGTTCCGGCGATGACGGCCTGCTCGACAGGCTTCCACTCAGGGCCGGCGAAGTGGGCTGTCTTGATACCGACGATCGTATCCGGATACTTGAGGGCCATCTTTGCCGTGGCCTCGCCATCCATATCGGCGAGGTTTTGCTCGTACTTGTCGCCACGCATTCCAGAGCCAACGATATTGAGCATGGCGAGCACACGCGTCTTCGAACGGTCGATGATGCGCTGCTTGAAGTCCTCGAAGTTCTTCCAGCCGGAGCAGCCGGCATCGACGACGGTGGTGACGCCGACGCGGAAGGTAAAGCCATCCGGGGGAACGCTGTTGTCCCCTGCGTAGGAGCCACGTTCGCCCGTTCCGCTATAAACGTGAACGTGGATGTCGATGAGGCCGGGGGTAACGTAGAGGCCCTTGACGTTGATGGTCTTGAGCGCGTCGGATGTCGCGATGTGGGGCGCGACCTTAGCGATCTTTCCGTCTTTGATGGCGACGTCCATCACCGAGTCGACGTGGTTCTTGTCGTCGATGACGTGGCCGTTCTGAAGGATGAGATCGTAGGCCAGGTTAGGTGCCTGAGCGAAGGCATGGACGGAGGCTGCGGCAAGCGATAACACCGCACAACAGGAGGCGATGGATCGCGTAACTCTGGAAAACGAATGGGACATGAATCTCCTCAATCTTTAACCACATGTTAATTCAGATAGCACGGGACCTCAATTTCCGACCGCAGAAAGGAGGCCCCGCACCTGAGTTGTCAGGCCTTTGGCGCTGCGCTGAAGATCTCTACCAGCCGGTCGGCGATGTACTTGTCCTCGCCCTCCTTCAGCTGCCACATCGCAAAACCAAACTTCGTGGGGTCCTGCTGACGGTGGTGATGCTCAGGCTGATTCGCGGGAGCGTCGGGGTTGCGTCCGCGCATACCGCCGGCGTCGGCATTCAGGCTACCGATGCCAACAGGCTTCGTCTCAGCAAGCTGGTGTATTACCTCCTGCGAGGTGATCTTCAGTTTCGTCTGATCGATCTGCCAGCTATAGTGCGGCGTCACGTTGCCCAGCGCCTGCGGCTCGAACTCGCGCGGCAGGGCCGTCACGCCGAACTTCGCAATTGCCTTCGAGATCACCTCGGCGCGCTCGTCGTAGCTCTTGATGACTGCGTCGTAGTCCTGGTTGACGAAGAGCTCCAGCGCCTTCAGCAGAGCGAAGATCGTCTCCTTGCCCACCTTGCTCGAGCGACCGATGCGGTCTTCCTGCGGGCTCATGTTCATCTGCGCCCAGCGGATCAGCTTCTCCTTGCCGATCAGGATGCCCGAGGCCTGCGGCCCGCAGATGTCCTTGCCGCCCGAGAAGGCTACGAAGTCCCAGCCCTGCGCCGGGTACTCCCACAGGCGCTCCTTCGGCGGAACGTCGGCCGAGGCGTCGTTGAAGGTGTAGATGTTGGCCTTCGTGGCGATCTCGATCATCTCGCGCCCACTTACCTGACCGCGATCGGACTGGATGTTGATGTAGTGCATCGCCAGCGTCTTCGGGTTGATGGCGTTGATCATCTGCTCCTTCGTCTCCACCTCAACGAGCGTAACGCCCGTCTGGCGAACCTGGTGGTCGAAGTTGTTGCGATGGGCCTTCTGGATGATGACCTCGGTCTTCGGGAAGCCCGTCAGATCGGGGCACGCCTTCAGCCGCGGCTCCAGGTCCTCAGTCAACATGCCGGCATAACCCACCACGATGCCTGCAGCCACGCCGCCTGTCACCAAGCCGGTGTAGCCGGGAGGGGTCTTGCAGAGCTTTTCGATATAGCGTCCGGCGGCGACCTCGAGCTCGTTGATCAACACAAAGTGCTGGTTGCCCTGGCGCATCAGCTCCATCACTTCCGGCTTCATCACCGAGCCGCCGATGACGGTGACGGTGCCGACGATGTTCACCAGCGGCGTCACGCCCAGTTCTTTATAGACATCGCCCGTCGATCCCAGACCGCTCTTGATGGGAACGATGGGATGGCCGTCGATGCCATGCTTCTCGTCTTTTTCCTTCTTCTCGGCGATAGCCGCACGCGGCGCAAACAGGCTGCCTGTTGCAGCACCAAGTACAGATAAAAAAGAACGACGATTCCAACCGGACTTCAAGATCATGTGTAACTCCTATCCATTGATAACTAGTTCGACGAAGGGGCGGGCGGATTGACAACCATGGCGCTGCCGACGACTTCAATCAGAGAATCACCGGGGATCCAGTCGAGCGCCATGCAGGACCGCGATGGAGCTTTACCGGGGCTGAAGTATGTTCCATATATTTTATTCAATGCCTGATAGTGGGCCTGATAGGCATCAAAACGCGCCTTGCCGGTCAACGGGGGAACTCCATCTGCAAGAGGAAGGCAAAAGAAGACCTGCATGTTCATGATGCTGTCCATGGTGCAGCCAGCACTCTCGACCGATTTTTTCAGGGCATCCATGGTGCGAGTAACGTGTTTCTCAAATGGATCTGTAACCTTTACATGGTCATCTTTAGGATAGCCGTCATTCGATCCGGTTCCAGAGAAATAATAAATACCATTGTGCGTATGATTTGCGCGGGGGCGGGGACGATCGCCGCCCGGCTCGGACGGAGTTGGAGTGTTGGAGGGCTGTTGGGCGAAGAGTTTCGGCGCTCCGGTGACGACTGCTGCCAGGGCTGCGAACTTTCCAAAGAAGGTGCGTCGAGAATTTATCTCCATTGCTTTCTCCCTTAGCAAGCTTGGTGGAATGGTTACGACATCAAAGAACCGAAACTTCCGGAATTATCGAGAAAGAATTCTGCAGGGCGCCGTAAATCGGCAGAGCTACGGCATTTAGCGGCCAGAATTCACACGCTGGTGAACCTGGCATACCGAATACGAAGACAATCCGGTAAAAAAATCTTATTCGCAGGACGTGGTGGAATCATAGGTTCCATCCACGTCGATTGACTACAGGCAAATGACATATTTCTTTTCTGGGACTTATGGCCTATTTTGCAAAGACATGTTCCTCGACAACGGTTTCACTGAGGAGCGGGCGCTCTGGGTGGACGGTCGTCCAGCAGATTGCCCCGATAACGGCCAGGATAGAGGCGATTGCGAAAGAAGTCGTCCAGCCGTAACGTTGCGCAATCCAGGGTGTGAGCGAAGCAGTCACGGCTCCGCCGAGCTGGCCGCCGGTGTTTACCATGCTCGAGAATACGCCTGAGCTTCCTCCGGCGATGTCTACGGAGACTGACCAGAAGGAACTCTGTGAGAGATAGAGTGCTCCGGCACCGCCTGCAAGGATCAGCCCCGCAAGCTGTGGGCTGTGGACCTGGGATCCGAGGACGAGAAAGACGGCGGTGAGAACAAGGGCCACGGAGGCCAGCCAGCATCGGCCCACACGCAGACCATATCTTGCTGTCAGACGGTCGCTCAACATGCCTCCAAGGAGACAGAAGAAGGTCATGGAGAGAAACGGAAGCATCGCGTATCGCGCGCTCGACTTCAGATCGAAGCCGCGAACCTGGGCCATGTACAGAAAGAACCAGCTGAAGAAGATCCATGCCACGTAACCGAAACTGAAGTATCCGATCATCAGTGCAGGAAGATCGCGGCGGTGGAAGATCGCTCGCCAGGAAATCTTGGTTTTGGAAGACTTCGTTTCCTGCACCGGCGGCGTTCCAAACGAGAGACCATCACGGATTTCAACCAGCTCTTCGGCCGTCATGGCGGGATGCTCCTCGGGAGTATCACGGGAGGTCTTCCACCAGATTGCTCCCACGATGAAGCCGACGATGGCGCTGAACCAGAAGGCGGCACGCCAGCCATGATGCGTGATGAGCCACGTCAGCATTGGTGGTGTCAGGCCACTGCCCGCCCCCACGCCAGCGAAGATAAGACCATTGATGAAACCTCTCTCCTGCACGGGAACCCAACGCGCGACGAACTGATTTGCCGCGGGATAGATCACTGACTCTCCAGCACCAAGGACAAAACGAATGCCAATCAGGAGGACGACTGCGTAGGGAATTTTGGTAGGCAGGAGCGCCGTCAGAACCGTGGCTACACCCCAGGACATCACTCCTAAGGTCAAGACGCGGCGCGGCCCGAAGCGCGCCGACAACCATCCTGCTGGTAGCTGGAAGCCAGCGTAGCCAATCAGGAACGCGCTGAAGATCCAGCCCAGACGCTGGTTTCCCAGACCATATTCGGTGCTGATCTGGAGGCCGGCGATCGAGATATTGGTTCGATCAAGAAAGGCGACTCCGCTCAACACAAACAACCAAAACGCCAAAAAATATCGTACTCGCATCCAACGTTGCAACATCATTCACTCCCTGCATCGACTCGGGTTGAGCCGCATATCCTTCATCGAAATAAAAACTACGAGGAACCAGCCGCGTGTTTCCTGCCAGGCGGGCCGTTACTCTTGTTTACTGCGTCTGTCTAATGAGCATTCAAACCGTCAATAAGACCGTTGCGATATGCCCTCATTGCAGGAATACAACCCAGCAGAACTCCCGCGAAGATGACACCAAATGAATAAAGAATGACCCGCTGCGATACACCGACCATGGCGAGGGGGATGCCAAAACGGGTTTCAACCGGGGTATGAAAGAGCCAGAGCAGAAGATAGATCGCAGTGAGGCCGACTGCGGTTCCTGCAGCGCTGATAAGGGCAGACTCCATCACGAAAAGCGTGAAAATCTGACGTGCATGAAGGCCGATGGCACGCAGCACCGCTACTTCTCTTCTGCGCTCGTTCAGAGCTGTGTAAAGGGCAATCAACATGGCAAGCAAACCCACGACGAGAACGGATGCGCTCACAATCGAGAGAGCTACATCCGCATATCCAAGGACACTCCATAAGTCCTGCAGCGTATATGCAGGGATGATCGCGGTCAGTGGCTCGCCTTTGTACGTATTGATCTCCCGCTGCAAGAGAAGAGTGCTGACACGCGACTTTGTTCTCAGAAGGAACGCGCTGATCTGGTCGATGTGAAGATCTTCTTTCCGTATTTTGGAGGCCGGAATCTCTTCACCTGGTGCAGGAGCTGTCCCGTCTTTCCAGTCGATGTGCATCGCCTCATCGCCGTAAAGGGTGATGTAGATCGCCCGGTCGACCGGAGTGGAAGTTCGCGCGAGAATCCCCACTACAGTGAAAGGCTTGTCTTCATGATTCTGCAGGCTTGTTCTTTCGAGGCCGTGGCTGAGGACAATTTTCTGCCCAAGTTCGTAGTGGAGACTGGCGGCAACTTCACTTCCCAGAACCGCGTCGAAGATGCCCTCGGGACGAATGCCGCTGGCGAACTGGATGGAATGATCACGGCGGAAGCGGTAATGTTCGTAGAAATTATCGTCTGTGGCGACTACACGGAAGCCGTGATGACTGTCGCCAAGCGATATGGGAATGGTCCATTGCACGGCGGGATGATCGCGGAAGTGTTGGTAAGAAGCGTAAGAGATGTCGTTGGTTCCCGTCCCGATGTGAAAGACGGAGTAAAGCAAAAGCGGCAGAGAACCGCCACGTGCTCCAACGACGAGATCGGTTTGACTGAGGGTGCCGGAAAAGCCTGCCTGGGTTCCCTGCCGCACGCGGTCGACCCCCACGAGCAGCATGACGCTAAGAGCGATGGAGAATATTGTCAGACTGGTAGTGACAGCCCTGCTCTTCAGCGATTTATAGGCCAGCAGAAGAAGAGTCATGACCGTACCTGATTAATCTCAGCGATGGAAATTCGCTCGTCGAAGTGAGACATCAGCGAGCGATCGTGGCTGACAAAGATGAGGGTGGCCCGGGCTTCATCGCAGACTTCGAGAAGGAGCTGGAGGAAGGCCTCCTGCCGGTCGCTATCGAGCGAGGAGGTAGGCTCGTCGGCGATTACCAGACGAGGACGCCCGATCACTGCCCTTGCAATGGCAACCCTTTGCTGCTGGCCGGTACTGAGCTTTGTAACTCCACGATCGAGGTAATGATGGAGATCGAGGCGCTCGGCAATTCTCCGGACCTCGTCACCGAGGGTTGGAGCGGCAATTCTCTTGAGGCGCTTAGCATGCACCCGGCAGGGCAGCTCGATGTTCTCCTTGACAGAGAGATACGGGATGAGATTGAAGCTCTGGAAGATATACCCCATCTCGGAGCCTCGATGCCGGTCCCTTGCGGAAAGGGAGAGGTGCGTAAGCTCTTTGCCCAGAACTTCGCAGGTTCCATGTTGCGGGAGAAGGACCCCTGCAATCAGTCCAAGCAGCGTTGTCTTCCCGCTGCCGCTCGAACCGTGAAGAAAGACCCGCTTCCCTTTTTCAATATTGAACTCCTTCACTTGCATGATCGGAGCGTGCGCCTCATAGCCGAACGAGACGTCTTGCATGACGACAGCAGAGAACATCTATGGCCCCCCATATGGCTTCACGTCGTCACCCGTGAGCGTGTAGGAGACATCGCCATAAGGGCTTACGATGGTCGAGATCTTCAGTTGACCAGTGACCACAATGGGATCGACAAAGGACATCTTTACCTTTGCGTTATGGTCCATTTTTACGTACACCATCTGATTAGGCGGTGGAGGAGGCGTATGGATGCAGGCGCCGGCATAGGGAACAAGCAGGAACTCTGTAACCTCGTTGTCCTCATCTTCGAGTGGCACCATGAAGCCAGGAATACTGACCTGTTTTCCCTGCAGAGCAAATGCGGGTGATTTTTGTGCAGTGGCTGCAGAGGTGAGGGTCTTCAAGGTCTGCCAGTTGACAGTAACCGCCGGATTGGCGGCATGCAGGAGGGGACTCAAAAGGAACAGAGCGAAGAGGCCTGCTAAGACAGCCCTGAAAGACCGAGTGGACTTATATTTCATCTTCGACTCCAAACAGGTCCATCAACCTGCATTTGTTTCTGAACGGCTCTATTTCTTAGTTGCAGGCGCCTGCACCGGCGGCCGCGCGGTTCCAAAGGAACGAAGACGGAAGGTCGTCCAGTGGGGCGATAACTTGGGATCGCTGGAAGCCGGCTCATTCCACATATCCATCGAAATGCCGTTCAGGTCATAGACAATCTTTCCTGAGCGCACGGTAAGCTGGCAGATCAACTTGGTGTCTCCCATCAGCTTGGTGTTGTACATGTCGGCAAAGCCAAACTTTCCCTGTTCTTCACTCAGTACAGCTACATCCGCGGGCGATCCAACGGACAGGTTCCCGAGTTGGGGCTGACGAATCTCCTGTGCGGGATTCCAGGTGACCTCCTGGATGACGGTTTGGAGACTCTGTCCCATCGCGAGAAATTTGTCGGCGACGTTGAGCATATCCTTGGTTCCGGAGTTCATGCTGTCAATGTGCAGGTCGGTCGATAAAGAGTCTGGAGGAAAGCCGTTCTGCAACAGGGGGATCGCCACCGACCAGGCAAAGCTTCCGCCGCCGGTGCCGGCGTCGAAATAGATACCACGCTTGCGCCCGATCAGCATCGCCGCGCTGGCCTTGAGCGTGGTTGAATCCTGCTCGCCACGGTGACCGGAAAATGCGTGCGTGTAGATATCGCCCTTGCGAAGATGCGTGGCTAGCAGATCGTAAAGGGGCCGCTCAATCCGCCGGGAACCGTAGTCAATCATGACAGGAATATCGGCGATGTTCCCTGCCTTCACGGCCTCGTCATAAGGCTTCCACTCGGGACCTGTGAAGTGCGCGCTCTTAACGCCTACGATAACCCCGGGATACTTGAGCGCCATCTGACCTGTAGCTGCGCCGTCCATGTCATCAAGATTCTGCTCGATTCCATTGGGCCTCATGCCGGCACCTACAATGTTCAGCATGGCGAGTACGCGAGTTTCCGAACGATCGATCACGTGCTCTTTGAAATCCGGAAAATTTCGCCAGCCTGAGCTTCCCGCATCCACGCCAGTCGTTACACCGTTGCGGAAGGTGAATCCATCGGGCCAGATGGAGTTGTCGCCGGCGTAGGAGTTCTTCTCGCCCGGGGTAGCGTATACGTGCATATGAAGGTCGATGAGACCAGGCGTTACGTAATAGCCGGTTACATCGATGGTTTTGGCGGCATCCTTCGAATTGAGATTGTCGCCAACCCTGGCGATCAGTCCGTCTTTGATGGCTACGTCGGTAACCTTGTCGACGTGGTTCTTCGCGTCGATGACATGACCATGGGTCAGAAGCAGATCGTAAGGTAGAGTGTTCGGCGCATCCACAAAACCACGTCGGGGAGGTGCTGCTGGTTGCCCCTGCCCCGCAGGCTGGGACTGTTGCGCCTGGCTTACGCCAAGGAGAAAGAAGCAGGTACACAGCACCGAGCAGAACGACAGAGGGCGCTTTTCGAACTTCATCATCTAACCTCGCGACACTTCTTGAACACAGGACAATCGATTGATTACAGTTATATTTTCGAATGAAAGGCCGAGGACGTCATCGGCCCTGTGGTTCAGGATCAAAGTAGGCCAAATAGCCTAGGCGATCAGGCGCGTACCGCGCTCCATTTGGCCTCTCCATACTCGCCCATGGTGACCGTGCCAGACATACTGTTGCCCTGGACTGTTCCCTTGAAGTTGCACGGAAAAGGATTGCCTTCGACCGGCATCACGCTATGGAGCTCAATTTGATCTCCATGAACCACGCCCTGGAACTTCGCGTTGTAGATCTCGCCATGATGCTCGCCGGTGATGTCGTTTCCCTTCTGCTCGAGAACGAATTTCTGCTCACCGGTACCACGGATATATTGGATCGTCACAGCCCAGCTTCCCTGGATACTGGCTGGCGCTCCTGTAGGCAGGACAGGGTTGGGGTGGCTTCCGGGTTTGGTGAGCGCCGCATAAAGAGCATCTGCGATGATTTTTTCTTCTCCAGCCTCCATCATGTAAGACATGACTCCGATTGAGCTCTGCATCATCTCCGGACGGCGGCCCTGGGGGCCTACAAGAACGATTCGAGGGGTGCCGGCGTCGAGAAGAGCTGCCAACTCGGTCCCGGTAATACCAACCTTTTCGGCATCCCAGTGGATACGAAGGCTCGGGCAGCGGTTGGAGAGATCGACCGGCGCGGGGATGATCTCCGTCGTCAAAGAAGGAATTCCCTTGAGACGGCCTGCAATGTGCTGCATCCAGCTTGTCCACTGCGCCTGTTCCGCTGCGTGATCGCGTTTGTACCATTGACGCACCGCAGCCAGCAGCCCCATGGCCTCTTCCTTGCTGCACTTCAAGGCGCGGCCGTAACAGTGATGTGGTGCTGCCTGATAGTAGGCTGCCTTGCAGAGATCCTTTTTTCCGATCATCATGCCGGAGGACTGGGGTCCGCGCATGCACTTGCCGCCGGAGTAACCGACAAGGGAAGCTCCAGCCGCCAAATGGATATTGGGCTTGTTGGGCTCTTCTGCCGCAGCATCGACGAAGACAGGGACGTTCTTTTCATTCGCGATGGCGCAGAGGACGCTAATACTCATAGGACCGGAGGTAGAGTCGGGCCCGGAGAGGATATAGACCATGGCAGTACGGTCGGAGAGCTTGGCTCGAAACTCTTCCGGAGAATCAACTTCGACGATCTCTACTCCGCACATGCGCACGCCAATGTCGTAGGGGTTGCGCGAATGCCTGGGGATGATGACCTGATCCTTCTTCTTCTTGTAAGGCAGCGCCTGGCAAAGCTCGACATCGGCGCCTGCGATACATGCGACGGTGGCGAGACAGATTGCCGCTGCGCAGCCGGTTGTCGTAATTCCCCACTCGGCACCGGTCAACTCGGCGAGCTGCGCCCCGATGCCGTTCATCATCTCGTCCAGCTGAACGAAGTAGAAGGAGGCGTCGTACATAGCCTGCTTAACCTCGGGCAGTGAGCATGAGCCGCTAATGATCGTAAAGGTTCCGCGCCCGTTGATCATGGGACGGACCCCAATCCGAGTAAACAGGTTGTCGCGTATGTCGCCGTCTTTTACGAGCGTATGCTTCGGGCGCGGTTGATCCGCAAGCCCAGCCGCACTGGCAGCAAGAGGAGATGCAGAAGCAGCGCCAAGAGCCGAAAGAATTCCTGATTGCTTGAGAACCTCTCGACGAGACCATTTACCGTTGCGAAGTGGCGACATGTTTCGACCCTCCTGGAGCCTGGAGTTGATGGAGATAACTATGACAAAAGAAGAGGGATTTGCAATGGGCGGCTGGGGAGGCACGGCCCATTGCATCCATGACATGCCTAGATGTAGGCGATCATATCGATCTCAACCAGTGAGTTGCCGGGAATTCCCGCCGCCGGAGAGATGGTGGTTCTGACCGGAGGAATGCTGCCCCACTTTCCGGTGGCATAGACTTTGTTCATCGCGTCGTAGTCCTTTAGATCGTTCAGGTAAACATTCACCTTGAGCACCTTTTCCATCGAGGAACCGGCGCTGACAAGCTTTTTCTCCAACTCCTCGAGAACGTGCTGGGTGTGCTGCTCGATCGTGCCCTGGAAGTGGGCTCCTACACCGGCGAGAAAGAGCAAGTTGCCGTAAGAGACTGCACCTGAAAACAGTGGGGCCTTTCCGGTTGCCGGTGTAGCTGGCTGCGCCGGGTACGACTTCTTTTCAAGCTTGCCTGTAACCTGACCGGAGGCGCTCTTGGCTGCCACGGCTCCGCCAGTTGCTATGACTGCTGCCTTTGCTGCATTTTTAAGAAGACCTCTTCTCGACTGCTGCTCCATAATCTGACTCCTCCTGTTAGTTGAAAACTAGCTGTTGTTGCGTGAAACGCTTATGCCTCACCCTGTTTCAGGACGGCACGAATCTGACGGCCGACGATCTCAGGTTCTCCTGGCAGAAGCATCCAGGTACCAACTACGAGCGAATTGGGGCACGCAGGCATGCCATTGCCCGCGTGAGGGCTTCCTGTGGAAGGATTGAGCTCAATCGTGGGATCGAGGGAACGGAGGCGCTGTTGTACCTCATTTGGCGTAAGGCCGACGACCGCCGGGTCGTAAGTCAGAATGAGATGAGGGACATGGTTCGCCACCTCTGGCGTGAAGATACTAGTCTTCATCGTGGGAATATCTTTGACGATTTGGCTGATGACGTCGGCGCGACGGGTAAACTCTTTCGCCATCGTCTCGTCGGATTGCTCGATGAGCCAGTCGATTGCGGCAACCATCCCGACGATCTGCTCCTTCGCAACCTTCATACCGCGGCCAACCCCTTCGTTGGGATTGTTGCTCGCGTGCGCGAGATCGGTGAGATGCTTTTTGCCTAGAAGCAGACCCGCGTTCTGGGGTCCGCGAATTCCCTTGCCTCCCGAGAAGCAGACCAGATCGAACCCCATGCCGGTGTATTTCCACAGATTGGAGATGGGCGGCATGTCTGCAGCAGCATCAATGTGACAGGGGACATTATGTTCGTGGGCCACCTGCAGCCACTGTTCGTGGCCGATCTCTCCCGCTCCAGCCGAGTTGAAGAAGTTGGTCATGATTGTTTTTTCATTGAAGGCTCGCTTGTAGTCTTCAAGCGTCTCGACCTCCACAATCTTGGCGCCGCACAGAAAGATCGCATGATCGTAACCGTAACGATGCGCTTTCTGTACGACGACCTCATTCTTCATGGAGCCGACCTTCTGGGGGATGTCTTCGGCCGTTGCATTGTTTGCGGAGGCGATACAGGCCGCAGTAGCGAGGGTAAGCGCAGAGGAGGCCCCGCAGGTGACCACCGCTCCTTCGCAGCGAAGCTTTTGTGCCACATACTCTCCGGCACGCGTCTGGAGCTCTTTCAGATGCACTGGATGCTTGGCAGCCTCGGCAACCGCGCGTTGCACCTGAGGAGGCATCACGGCGGCGGTGAACATGGTGTAGGTCCCCGCCGCATTGATCATCTTCTTGACGCCGAGTTTGGCGTAGTAGTCAGTGGCGGCGGAGGCATCCGAGGATGCAGGTGCGGCAAACGCTTCCGCGGAAGAGCTAACCAGTGGCGCAACGCCGAGCATGGCAAGCATCGATTGCGACCATTGAAGAAAACTGCGCCGCGTCAGAATGCCAGAATCAGGTGGAGTGGACATCAAGAACCTTCCTTTCATTGCATCCCTGAAGTGGGTTTTCTAAATAAATATGAGGTATGACCATCTGACCTCAATCGAAGCCACTTGTCATAGGGCAAGAGACGAATCCGAAGCTACGTCAAATGCCGTAGAATCGTCTCTCCCTCCCGCCTGAAGATGAAATGCGTTAGAAGAAGTACTTTACTCCAAATTGATCATTACCAGCTTCGGTTGGCGTCCTGGCCACCGATCGTGGAGTAATCAAGAGTTATATGCCGGTGGCGATCTGCGCGATCTCATGCACCTGAGATCGCGCCGCCGAGCAAAAGACCGGGAACGGTTCGGAAATAGAGCCTAGATTCTTCCGAATTGCTTAACAGCCTCTACGATCGAGTGAAACTTTTCGATGAAGGGATACATGGAGTGCTCGCTGTTATCCAACTTCTGTGCGAGAACGAGAATATCCGCCGCGTGATCGCGAGGAACCACAACGACGCCATCCTGATCGGCGACGATGATGTCCTTGGGGTTGACCTTGACGCCATCGCAATCGATTGGGATATTGACGCCACCGAACCTGTAATGGCCCACAGAGGTCGACGGGACTGGTCCCAGAGCGTAAACCGGAAAGCCAAGCTTCTTGAGCTGAGGTAAGTCGCGCACGCCGCCATCGACGACTGCTCCTGCGAATCCTCGGGCAAACATCGCCGTTCCCATCAAGCCCCCCATACCGGCGATGTCTGCGCCGTCATCGATCTTCATGACGTAGACAGAGCCGGGACCGCCGGAGTCAATCGCACTCAACATTCCACCAAGCGCGTTGGGGTCGTGATTCTCTTCCTTCACGAGCCGGACCGTCAGGGCTGTACCGGCGAATTTTGCAGGAAAGATGGACTGCATGCGATGAGACATATACGTTTTTACGTGAAGGCTCTGCTCGATCGCGTCGGAGACCGAGGCTGCTTCCACGTGACGATAGGCTTCCAGCATTCCGGCGGGGTCAGCCGCATAGTCGGCAGCCGTTTTTGGAGCGTCCGCACGGACGATATGAGTGATGGTCAGAACCGTAGTGCAGACGACAGCGACAGTCGCGACCGTACGGAGGCGCAGAAACAACGACGAAGGCATGGAACTCATTTTCACTCCTAGAACTAAAGACATGCTACTTGAGTGAGACGAAAAAAGCCGCCGGATCGAGATCCGGCGGCTTTCGGTTTTGAAGAGTTAGAAGTTGATCTTGCCAACCAGCTGCAGGACACGCGGATCCGTCTGCGTGCTGGTGATGGTGCCGAAGTTGGCTGTGCCGAGTTGTGGGTTACCAGTAGAGTTCGGGTTGCTCGGATTCGCGTGATTGAAGAGGTTGAACGCCTCTGCCCGGAACTGGAAGGTCAAGCGCTCGTAAATTGGGAAGTTCTTGAACATCGAGAAGTTCACCAATTCACGTCCCGGACCACTCTGATCGTTGCGATGCAGATTGCCGTAGGTGTAATTCGCGGGCACTGCGTAAGCCGAACTGTCGATACAGCTTGCTGATGTACCATTGCGAACAACAAAACCAGCTGTACAGGTGTTCGATCCCGTCTTCACGAAGTTTGGACGCTGAATTCCACTGGTGCCGGTGTTGGCAACGTCGCCCGAAAGGCCGACATTGAACGGCATACCGGTTTGCAGCGTGATGATCGTGTTTGCCTGCCATCCTCCAGCCAGCGTACGGAATGCAAAGCTGCGATTCGAAAACTCCGGCAACTGGTAGAGCACCGTCGCTACAAAGCGATGGCGGATGTCCCAGTTCGAATTGCCGTAGTCGGCCCTTATGTTATACGGGTTCATCAGGTATCCACCGCCGTTAGAGTCATTGGATGTATCCATGGTGTGCGCCCAGGTGTAAGACAGGTTCATGCTGAGACCACGACTCATGCGCTGACGCAGGATCGCAGTGAGCCCATTGTAGGTCGCGTAGCCGCCGTTATAGATCTCGCGGATTGCGCCAAAGCCCTGATAGGGGCGACGCGCATTGACTACTCCAGGGCCCGGCAACGGCTGATTCGGCTGGAGCGAGAAGTCCAGATGAACAGATTTGGAGCCAAGGTACTGCAATTCAAAGGCTGCATCTTTCCACAGCTCAACACCCGTATCGACGTTCCACTGGTACATGCGGGGTGTAGGCAGCTTAGGCGCATCCGTGAAAACGGAGGTATAGCAGCCGATGGTACCTGGAACACAGGGAACAGGGGCGCTAGTGCCACCACTGGGGTTGGAATAGGTATTGGTGGAGAAATATGGATTCGCGTTATAGACAGAGGAGTTTGCGAGCGGGTAGTTTCCACTGGCCAACGTGAAAGCGTTGAGGTGGTTCGGGTTGTAATAGATACCTCCGCCTCCGCGAACGACGATCTTCTCCGTTGCGCGATAAGCGAACCCAAGGCGTGGCGCCCACAGATTATTATTAGGACCAGTGAACTGGAATCCAGGCGTCGGCGTAAATGTGGCACCGCTTGTTGCGTTGGTTGCCGGAATCAAGGCGGTGAAGTCGGGATTCAGAATACGGGCGTTCCCGTTCAACGAGTAAGGTATCGTCGGCTGCTCATAGCGGATACCGTACAGCAGTGTCAGCTTCTGGGTAACCTGCCAGTTGTCCTGTACAAAGTAGCCGTTGCGCCAACTTCCAACGGAACCTTTGACCTGGAAGATCGGTGTTGTCACAACTGACGCACGTCCAACAACGAAATCAGCGAAGGCGTTCTGGGGTGTGGTGTTGGTGCAAGGGTTGGTGCCAGTCGCCGGCGTTATACATTGGCTCGTGTACTCACCATTGAAGGTGAAGTTTCCGCGAGGATCGTTCTGCGCTGCGCGACCGATGGTCATGCGGCGGATATCGGCACCGGCCATGATGTTGTGCTTGCCTTTGGTCCAGGAGATCTGATCGTACCCGTGCAAGGTGCGGTCGTCCTGCTTCCAGTTGCTGCCAGCTTGGCCGAGGCCGATATAGCCCGGAATAACAAAGGTCGGGATTCCAGGGTTGTTGTTGTCCACGTCTGCCGTAAAGCCCGGGATTCCAAGCGCGGATCCCGCGCCCGCTATACCGTTCTGGGCGAACCCGTTGTTGACATTGCTTGTAAGGACGTTGAATCCGAAGCGGAAGTCATTGATGAAGTTAGGCGTGATGATGTGGGTGTAACCGATGACGCCATTGCGGTCCATCGTCGGCGAATACACGCTTGAGGTCGGCACCGGACTCCCGCTCTCGAACGTCAGATTTTGCCAGAGAAACCGACCAAAGAGGCGAATATTCTGACCGATATTATGATCGACGCGATCAAGGGTCTGGTTCTGCACCAAGTTCAAGGGAAGGGCTTGATTGAAGTTATTTGTAATCCCTGGGTTCGTCGGTAACGGGTAATACTGCATCAGCTGAGCGGCAACCGAAGACACCGGAAGCTGGTTGTTCAGATAAGGCGTGGTACGGTTCGTCGGATCATAGAGCTGGGTGCCCGGCAGCAACTCCGAGAAGTCTCCCGAGCGCATGCGTAGTGTCGGAACCGTACCAATATTGTTGGTAAGAGTCTGCGTATACGATCTCAGGCCCTCGTATGACGCCGTGAAGAATGTCTTGTCACGGCCATTGTAGAGAAAGGGGATCACAACCGGACCACTGAGAACGCCACCGAACTGATTGAAGCGCATCTTGGGGACACGAGATCCCGGCATGGCAAGCCACGGCCTGGCGTTGAGGGCATCGTTCTGAATGTAGTCATAGGCAGTGCCGTGGAGTGTGTTCGTTCCAGCCTTGGTGTCCGAGTTGATATGAATGCCCATGTAGGCACCGTACTGTGCGGTGTAGTTACCGCTCTGCACCTGAACTGCCGAGATGGCATCCGGGTTGGGCGTCACAGGCGAGTTGGAGATCAGCGAGTTCATGATCGTGATTCCGTCCAACGTCAACGAGTTTGTGACCTCGCGGGTACCTGCGCCGATGTAATTCGCGCCTGGGGGAATGCCACTGAAAGATGTCTTCGGGCCCTGGATAACGTTTGACGCGGTGGTTGCGAGATCCATCACACGGCGAGTGTTCATAGGAAGGTTCGTAACCAGGTGTGTGCTGATCGTATCGCCAATGAGCGCGTCGTCGGTGGATAGAGCCGGGGTTGCAGCCGATACCGTAATCTCCGTCGTTTCTGAGCCCACGTTAAGGGAGATGTCGGTTCGGGCCGCCATGTTGAGCTGAACGATTACGCCCGAGGCAGTGATCTTCTTAAAGCCGGTTTTTTCAACCGAGATGTCATACGTGCCCGGCGCCACGAACGGGATGGAGTAATACCCCTCACCGTTGGTATCGCCTGAATAGGAGACCTTTGTGTCTCGGTTTACACCCACGATGTGAGCGCCTGCGATTACTCCAGAGGTCGGGTCGGTAACCGTTCCCACCAACGATGTGTTATTTGCGACCTGCGCCATGAGGGCCAATGGAGCGACCAATAGAGCCAAACAACAGAATAATGCTCTTTTCACAATGAACTCCTATTATCCGGATAGCGACTGTAGCGTTGGTATCTGCGAACAGTCCATACAGAACCGACACCGCTGTTAGTGCCGAATCTGAATTTATCGAGTGAGATCATTTCACTCCTGTTCGAGACAACTGTCATCAGGCAGTTGACGTGTCCGCCTTTAAGGCGAATGACCTATCCGCCCGGCCAGACTGACACGACGAATCCCGAGCAAATTTCTTCGCAGAAGGAAATTGATCGCTGAACAGTTTCCACTTATCCCGTAGTGGATCAGAAGTTAATCAAGATGAATCAGGCCCCGTTGCAAAGCGTATATGGTTGCCTGTGTGCGGTCGCGAGCACCCATTTTATCAAGAACTGAGCTTACGTGAATTCTGACTGTCTTTTCGGCGATGCGCAACTCTTCCGCAATCTCTCGGTTGCTGCGCCCCTGAGTGATGCAGGCCAGCACCTCCGATTCTCTTGGGGTGAGCTCCACCGACGGCATGCGCTCGGCGAGACGATCCAGCGCCACATGAGGAAGATAGCGCAGGCCTCGATCCACATTCTGAATCGCATTCAGGAGCTCTTCCCCACTGGCATCTTTGGTCAGATACGCCATCGCCCCACTTCGCACAGCGCGGTAGATGTCCTCGCTGCCCCGGTAGTTCGAGAGAACGACGATCCGCGCGCCGGGAAATTCCTTGCGAAGCTCGATGATGACTTCGAAACCGCTGACCCGCGGCAAGCGAAGATCGAGGACGACCACATCGGGCCGGTGCTGGCGGTACATCGCAATTCCCGCCTCTCCATCACTTGCTTCGCCGATAATTCGGATCTGCGAATGCCCTGAGAGGACAGAATGAAGAGCCATTCGGGCAAGAAAGTGATCTTCGATGAGGAGAACGCGTATCTGTTTCATATACCGATCCACCGTATGACGTGATGTTCCTGATTGATGGGCATCTGCATCGCATTAAACGGAACCCTCACGGAGACTTCCGTGCCGTTCCCGATCTCTGTCTGCAGACGGAATGTACCACCTAGTTTACGCGTACGCTCTTCCATAACGGGAATTCCGAAATGGCCATGTCGGGAGGCAGAGCGATCCGACGACTGAAAGCCGCGGCCATCGTCGCGTATGGAGAGGCTAAGCGCGTCGGACTCGTATTTCAGGTGAACCATGATATTCGTCGGGTCGGCATGCCGGATGGCGTTCGTAATCGCCTCCTGCCCAATGCAGACGAGATGGTGCACGCAGCCGGGAGGCAGGGGCAGTTCGTCGCCTTCAACATCGAGAACGGTCTCAATCGATTCACGAAGATGATTTGCGGCGAGCGTTCGCGCCAGAGCCTGGGAGAGCACATTGGTCATCTCGTCGGTATCGCGCAGATCCCAGATAATGCGCCGCGCCTCTGCCTGGCAGTGAGAGACCATGCTCCGAGCAAGCTCACAGGATTTGGCTGCCGGGGTCGAAGTCAGATCGCCGTCGTGAAAGAGCTTCGCCGTGGCTTCGAGTTGCCAGGAGATCGCAGCAAAGCCCGCCATGAGAGTGTCATGACATTCACGCGCGATCCGATTGCGCTCCTCAAGGACGATGCCGATATGGCCCTTCATTATCTGCACCCGGCGACGATAGAGATATGCGGGGAGCACGATTGCGAGCAGCATCAGGGCGAGGTAGAAATACCATGTCTGGTAGATTTCGGTCCGTTCCCCGACGGACAGAGTGACTGCATGAGAGAGCCACTCGTCGCTTCCATCCTTCCGTTCCTGTACCTCGAAACGATAGCTACCGGGAGTGAGCTGGCTGTAATGTGCAGCGTGAAAACGGGTATTTTTCCATTCAGAATCATAGCCGACCAGGCGGTACCTGACTTCGCTTCCCGTCGGGTCGTAGGCACTGTCTTTGTCAAAGAGGATGACGATCTCCGGGCGCCCTCCGTCAACCTTGAAGTGAGTCTGCTCCGCAGAGCCTGTCGAGCCGCGAAACCACGATGGGACGCTGCTCAAGGGGCCGCTGGATGCATTTTCGGTAAGATATTTCGTTTTGTGGGAAGATGTCGGTTGGTTCTGTTCCTGCGCGATTGCGCTACAACAAAGCAGTGTTGAAATGCCGAGGCATGCAGTCAGAGCAGGTGAAAGACGGCAGCGCAATCCGAAAGCTATCTTCGCCACCGATTTGGGGCACACTTTCACGGAATGGGGAAGGCACGACACAGTCTTACTTATTGGGGCATCACAATTCCATCATAATCGCAACAAAAAGGTTATGCCGCCGTAAAGTGTTCGTCGAGCGGATGTTCGGGGTGAACCGTCAGCCAGCAGATGGCCCCTATAATGGCCAGGACGGCCGAAAACGAGAACGACGTCGTCCAGCCATACCGTTGGGCAATCCAAGGAGTAAGAGAAGCGGTGACAGCTCCGCCGATCTGACCTCCCATGTTAACCATGCTCGAAAAGACGCCCGAGCTTCGGCCCGCGATATCCACCGAGACTGACCAGAACGAGCTTTGCGACAGGTAAAGTGCCCCAGCTCCGCCAGCGAGGATTACGCCGGCAAGCTGCGGACTGTGAACCTGGGATCCCAGCACAAGAAACACGGCGGTTAGCACCAGTGCAACCGCGGCCAGACCACATCTTCCTACGCGAAGGCCATATTTTCCTGTCAGGTGATCGCTGAGCGCTCCCCCAACCAGGCAACATACCGTCATGGACAGAAACGGAAGCATTGCGAACTGTGCGCTCGACTTGAGATCGAATCCGCGAACCTGCGCCATGTACAGGAAGAACCAGCTGAAATAGATCCAGGCCACATAGCCGAAGCTGAAGTATCCCACCATCAGCGCCGGCAGATCCCGACGATGGAAGATCGCTCGCCACGAGATGGCGGTCCCCGAAGATCGTGTCTCCGACGGCGAAGATGGCGAAGCCGGTGCCGTCGCCCCGAAATACAGGCCATCGCGTATCTCTTTTAGTTCTTCCGGCGTCATTCCGGGATGCTCTTCTGGGGTGTCACGCGCCAGCAGCCACCAAACGGCACCGACGGCGAAGCCAACGAGGGCGCTGAACCAAAATGCCGCCCGCCAGCCGTGATGCGTGATCAGCCAGGTCAGCATAGGAGGTGTGAGCCCACTTCCCGCTCCTACACCTGCGAAGATGAGCCCATTGATGAAGCCCCGTTCCTGCATTGGGACCCAGCGCGCAACGAATTGATTCGCCGCGGGATAGATCACACTTTCTCCCGCGCCGAGGGCAAAGCGGATCCCAATCAAAAGCGACACTGCATACCGGACGTCTGTAGGAAGCAGCGCCGTCAAAACTGTTGCCACTCCCCAAGATATGACTCCAAATGTCAGGACGCGACGTGGCCCGAATCGAGCCGATAACCAGCCCGCAGGAAGCTGAAAACCTGCATATCCAATCAGAAAGGCGCTGAAGATCCAACCGAGGCGCTGATTTCCAAGGCCATATTCCATGCTGATCTGCAGGCCCGCGATTGAGATGTTGGTTCGGTCAAGGAATGCGACTCCACTCAACACAAACAACCAGAAGGCCAAAAAGTACCGAACTCGCATCCAACGACCCAACATCCCTCACTCCCACGGCGACTCGGCTCCCGTTCTAACGAAACCTTTACCGATAAAACGAACACACGGTTCAGTCACCAAGGTCTTCAGGCAGGACATTCCCATGGAACAACAGGCTCAAACCTGTATGTCTGACTGGAGTTGCCCTTACTATACAAAATTGCATAGGGGATCGGCCCCCTATTTAATTGAAAAGGGACAATATGGCACGACTAATACGAATATCGAACGGAAAAACGGAAGCCCTTAGATGAAGATCAGGCACATCGGCCTGTCCAGTGGAAGGGACTTACCCGTTTCTGCGAGATGGCCGGTCTTTTCACTCCTCGCAAACACGGCTATATTGTTGGAATCCTGGTTGGCCACCAGCAGCCAGCGCCCGCTCGGGTCGAGTGTAAGATGGCGCGGTCTCTGACCTCCACACGTTGTTTTCTCCAGGAATGTCAATCTGCCGGTCTCGGGAGAAACCGCGAAGGTTGCCATAAAATCATCCAGCCGACTGGCGACATAGGCAAAACGTGTGCTTTTATCGAAGACGATATCTGCCGGCGCAGCTTTACCCTGGTAGCCCTCCGGCACCAGAGAGACATCCTGCAAGGTCGTCAGAGTACCTTGCGAACTATCCCACCCCAGAAGATTCACGGTCGGCTTCAACTCGTTGACGCAGTAAACCCACTTTCCATTCGGATGAAATTGCAGGGCTCTGGGACCATACCCTGGGGAAGCCCGCCATAGAGGAGGGTCATGCGGAGTCAGCTTCGCCGTAGCCGCGTCCAAACGATAGATGTGAATCACATCGAGCCCCAGATCGTTTACCAGCAGAAAACGATTATCCGGCGACACAGTCACACGATGTGCATGCGGCCTTCTTTCATGTTTCGCAGTGTCAGCCGTGTACTGGAAGAACGAAACAGCTTCGCTCAGGTTTCCATCCCTGTCCACGAGAAAAGAGGCGACGCTGCCGCCACCATAATTGGCAACAAAGACACAACGCCCGGTCTTATCCATAGCGATATGGGTGGGACCTCCTCCCATCGAGGTGACCTGGTTCACCGGCGTCATTGCGGCGATCTTCCGGTTGAGACTAAAACCAGATATAGAGCCCGTGGGATGGTCATGGAACTGCCTGACCTCATTCACTGAATAGACAGCCGTCTCAGCCGGCGAGACGGCAAGGAAAGTGGGGCTCTCTGTTTCTGCAGCCAGACCGATCTGCTTTAGTTCGCCTGTTGCAGCATCGAAGTCATAGGCATAGATGCCCCGGCTCGTACTTGGAGCGGCTGTCATGGTACCGACAAGCAAAAGGCTATTCTGTCTTCGTAGTTTCGTCTGCGCTGACCACGAGTGCGCGCCAAGGGCGAGGATCGCTGAGTTCTGGATGAAATGACGCCTCGTAGTCGTTGACATCTTTCCCCTTCTTCGCAGGTTTCGATTGATTCGGACAGACGTTGATTGATGCCAATTCCGTCATGGCGCAGTGAACTGATAACGAATCTTCCACCGGCCTGTCTTTTGAGGGGGGATACTAAGGTGGATGTAACCTTCAGGGCATATCGTTGATCGAGTCGACCAGAAATAGAGGCGTGAGAGAGGCCTGTCGGACGTTTGCCTCACCGCTACCTTTGTATCCGTATCCTCAACTGTAAAATCGTAGTCCGAAGCCTTGTCGGAATAGCCTGTCAGATAACCGGAGACACCTTTGTGCGGCCCCAGCCAGTCGACGAATTTCAGGTCCTTGCCTTCGATTCTGGCTGCTTCTCCCAGAGGGTCGACCGGCTTCGGCTCGAAGGCAAAGTGAACCACCATTCCAGGGCCGACCGGCTTGCCATCAAGCATGAAGAAATCATGGTCGTAGACGTTGGTGTCGATCGTCTTCTGCCCAATATTCTTCAGACGATGCTCGAGAGTCATCACAGAATTCTTCTTGTCGAGCTTCAATTCCTTTTCATACACGTACGCGTAGCCGTTGGGTCCGCGGAGAACCTGGCGAAACAGAATGGAATGTCTCTTAGCCCTGACGGTCCACTTGCCGGTATCAACGATGGGATAAGGAAACCCAAACTGGTAAGGGGCATTGTCCACCTTTCGCAGAACCCCGACGCCAGGCTTCAGGAAAGGATCGCCAGGCTTCGCGTCGTCATACCCGATCGCACCTTGCGGCACAAAGAATGTGCCCTTCGGGCCTGTTCGCCCGATAGGACCACCATCCGTGCGAAACTCCTCAACAGGTCCTGTGATCGAATCATTCTTGAGCGGATCGTAATCGTTGAACCACTCTCCAAAGAATCGAT
Source organism: Edaphobacter modestus (assembly GCF_004217555.1). Classification (GTDB taxonomy): domain Bacteria; phylum Acidobacteriota; class Terriglobia; order Terriglobales; family Acidobacteriaceae; genus Edaphobacter; species Edaphobacter modestus. The sequence continues at coordinate 384,323 of NZ_SHKW01000001.1, read as the reverse complement.
GACCGTTCAACGACGCGCATCCCACCACCCCAGACCAGTCAAATCGCGTGGAACGATAATATCCATCCTTCGCGTCAGGGAGAAAAACCAGAACGTCGAGACTCCCGTTTGACAGCAATTTACTCGGATGATCACTATGTGGAACGTTTGAACATAGCGAAGGCCTGGCCTTCATTTGTGAGTTCAACGCACCCGAAGCTGTGCAGAGGAGGAAAACAGCGAAGCAAAGACGATTTGAAATCCTCCGCGGTCTTTCGCTTCCTCGTTCCGTAATTCTCAAAAATCTCATCTCGTATACCCCTATTCCGTCTGTCAACACGATGGCGGCATGACATGTGTGGTGAGAGATATTGTCTATTTTTGTTTGTAGACGAAATCCTCGTACCAATACCACCGTCAGCTTTCGCTTTTGGCTCAATGCTTTACAGTCGCGATACCGTAAGGCACTTTAGCTTTTGGCGAATGTACCGGCTACAGGCAAATGCCTCCACCTTCTCCTAGGCCTTATGGCCTATTCGAAGAAAGCTCGCCATCAAAAGCGGTCAGACCTATCGGCTTTGCTTCACTCGCCTCCCCTGATACCTCTACAGGTATGCACTCTTCAAATTGTGAGGAAGATTCGCGTGCGCACCGTCTTCGGCAAAGACTGATTCTATGAAACGATCTTCGTAGGGAGTCTTCGCTACTGGCTTGCGAGATGCGCCAGTGTGTGTGCAAGAACCCTGGTGCCGTTCGCAATATCCTCTGGCGCGGCAAATTCGTCAGGACGATGACTCACTCCGCCACGGCAAGGGATGAAGATCATCGACATAGGGGCAATGCGAGCCATAAACAACGAATCGTGATAAGCCCGGCTCACCATTTTCTTATACGAAAGACCGAGCGCCTCTGTCGCTTCTACGATTGCATCGATGATCCCGGCAGACGAGTGTGCAGGGGAATCCGCGTTTACCAGCTCGAGACGGATGATGACGCCGCGAGCTGATGCTATCCGAGCGCAGGCATCCTTGACTTCTTCCAGAACCCTGTTTCTGCGCTGCTCATCAGTATCGCGAATGTCGACCTCGAGTAAGACTTTGCTCGGGATACTGTTTACTGCTCCAGGATGGATCTGACACTTGCCGACCGTTCCACAGGTATCGATTGCCCCTGTTCCTCGAGCACTCTTCTCGACGGCGAGTACGATCTCAGCAGCAGCACAAAAAGCATCTCTACGATCTGGCATCAGCACCGCCCCGGCATGGCCGCCCTCGCCTTCGATACTTATCCGTAGACCTGCGGGTGCGGCAATGTTGGTGACAATCCCGATGGAGACTCGTTCCCGCTCGAGTAGCGGCCCCTGTTCGATATGCAATTCAACGAAGGCAGCATAGTAATCCCTTGGCAGACGAACACTTTCAAGCGATCCGATATAGCCGGCCTGCTGGCGAAGCTGGGCAAGTGTTAATCCCTCAGAATCTCTAAGGTTGTCATCAGCAGTGGAGTCGAGGACTCCCGTCAAAAGTCTACTTCCAAAGCATCCGATACCGAACCGCGTGGGTTCTTCCGCAGTAAAGAGGAGTAACTCTATCGATCGCCTCAGATGCAGCCCACTCTCTTTGATTGCTCGAATCGCTTCGAGGCCACCCAACACACCCACCGTTCCATCGTAGCTTCCCGCAAACGGAATCGCGTCAATATGCGATCCTGTTCCGATTGCAGGGAGATCGGGTTCGGCACCTTCCAGACGAACGAAAATATCTCCAATGGCATCGATTCGGCTGTGCAAGCCTGCCGCCTCGCACAGCCCAATGAACCAGCTCCGGGCACGGCGGTCGACATCGCTATAGACGATACGGGTTACAGCGGGCGGTTCAGCTTCAGAGATGGTTGCAAGCATTTCAATCTCGGACTGCAGCCGCGTTGGATCGATCTGAATCTGCATAGGCTTATACACCCGCTATCGGGTGGCGGTTGGTGTTTTTATAGATGAGATATTTTGCCGGCTTCTTGCCCAGGGCACCAAACCACTGCGGGCAGTAGGGGGCCATCCAGATAAAGTCACCCGACTGCACCGGGTACCATGAATCCCCCAGCCGATAAATTCCTTGTCCCTCAAGCATTAGAAGACCATGTTCCATAATATGGATTTCAACCATCGCGAGAGACGCTCCAGGCTGGTAATGCATCACGTTGACCGCGCAATCGTAGCCAGGCTCATCTGGTATCAGGAGTTGCACGCGGAGATCGTCATCATCACCCAGGAGATTGGACACGACATCATCTACATGTCCGAAGATGGCAGCACCGGTCTGGATTCCGTGAGTTGCCTCATAGTGTTTTTCGATGACTGCTGCCCTGCTGCGTACGCTCGCAACAAACTCATGTCGCAGGCCCTCAGGAAGGTAAGCGTATCCTCCGGGCTGTAGCGATTGTGTCGATCCATCCAGACGGATCTCAAGGGAACCTTCGAGTAGATACAAAAATCTCTGCATAGAGGAATGACAGAGCACACCGTCAGTCTCAAATTCAACGGTGTACTGTGTGAATGCTGCTCCCATTTGAGGTGCAGCGTGAATGATTGCGACTGCATTGTTTATGCCTGGGAATGCAGAGCGCACAAAAGTATCGGGCGTCTGCAGAAGGTGCGTCCGGTGGTAGCTGCTTCGTGTCTGGCCAAGATTATGCATGTGCTTTGATGATTGCCTCGTCGAATCTGCGTAGAAATTCTAGACCTGCATCGACCGCTTTCGCGACGTCTTCGTGCCGCACTGTCTCGTCGGGATGGTGACTGATCCCTCCTAGACTGCGGAGAAATACCATGGCAGAAGGGAGACGCTCGGCCATCACCATGGCATCGTGGCCAGCTCCGCTGCTCATCCGAAGAGGCTCAACCCCTGTACTTCTTATTGCGTCACAGACAATCTGCGAAAGCCGTGTATCCATTTGAATAGCTGGTTGATGCATTTGTGCACGCCAGTGGCATTGGAGTCCTCGCTGTCGAGCAGCAAAGTCGGCCTGGTCAACCAATGTTTCGAGAGCGTTAATGCGAACTTCATCATTAGCATGACGAATGTCGAGACTTGCCCGAGCTTCACCTGCGATGACGTTTCCAGCACCGGGAAGGGTTTCAACTCTCCCTACAGTGGCAACCAGATCCCTGGTTGAACGGGCAATCTCTTCCACACGACAAATCCACTGCGCTGCTGCTGCGACGGGGTCGTGGCGAAGATGCATTGGAGTAGTTCCAGCATGGTTTGTAGCGCCAGTAAAGACCATCTCGCCGCGTGTCTGGCCCACAATTGTGTCCACCACGGCAAGAGGCATGTCTAAACTTTCGAGGACAGGACCCTGCTCGATATGGAACTCGAGATATGCAATCGCGGATTGATCGAGGGCAGCAGCTTCAACGGCTTCAACATCCAGGCCGAAACCTCTCATAGCCTCGCGCACGGAGACACCGCTCTTGTCTTTTCGAAGAAGAAGGCTCTCGTCGATACGTCCTGCTAGAGCCCGACTACCAATGAATGGTATTCCAAACCTGATTCCTTCTTCCTCAGAGAAACCGACCAATTCCAGCGCGAAGGAGAGCCTTCGGCCACCTAAAGATTCTATCAACGCGAGCGATAGCAGGACTCCGAGTACACCGTCGAATGCGCCGGCATTAGGAACGGTGTCGAGGTGGGACCCTAGGATGAGCCGCGGAGCATCTGTGCCGGCTCCGCTGTAAAGTCCGCGAAGGTTCCCGACCGCATCGACCGAGACAGACATTCCCGCGTTCTCCATCCAGCCCTTCACTGTGTTCATGCATGTTCGCATTGCGGGCGACAGGAATGTACGAGTGGTGTTTCCTGGAACATCTGTAATACGTGCAAGAGTGCGACAACGTTCGATTATGTGCGCTGCAATATCGATTCTTTCCCTTCTGGCGGAGAGCATCACGAACTCAGTTCCCCCTGCATAACCTTGCTTCGATATAGCCATACGGTTCATCGGTTGGGACGAAGATCTCGTTTGGGTTGGTCTTTCCGAAGCGGGAGAGATCAACAAGAAGACAGTGCTTATTCGGCATCGTGATTTCGATGTCTTCTACTTCTGGGGCGCCTTCAAGGAGCGCGTTCCCCATAGCATAAAGTGTGTGCTGAACTGATCTGCTCTCGTGTTCGGCGAATGTCTTGAGCAGGGTGTTGCGTGCGAAGCCACGCAGTCGGTCGAAATCGAGAGAGGATGAGCTGTACTTCCACTGCGCACGGACTGCAGTACCCAAAAGCCTATCGGCAGTCTCCGGAAGTGTCGTGTGTGAATCGCGAATAAACCCTTCGAATCCCGAATTCGCCGTCTTCATAACAACAAGATTCTTGAGCCCTGAGGTCACGGCTACCTCTTCGCCACGTGCGTAACTCACCGTAGTGGTCTGTAGTTCGCCACTCGTCTGCTGGAACGCGGATGGGAAAGTTGTTCCATCAACATGGATATGGGTCCAGGGTACGCTGACAATGGAGATTGTGGCTTCTCTGACCTGCGGATTGTTACGAATGAGATAATCCGAAAGCTCGAACGCGAAGTCTTCAATCGATTCGGCCTTTGTATCGCGCGCGAGCGAATATACAGTGTTCTTCATCGTGTCGGTCGCCAGGATACGAGAATTGTCTCCGGTGGTGAAGCATTCTCCAAACTCGCCCGTGAGTAGAATCTCTACAGACCACTCCTGGAATGAGTGCATCGGGTTGTCCCGCTTCACACGGACGACGCGCACCTGGCACTTGCCGTAGGTATTTTCTGCCAGTCGAACCATCTTCTTTCTATGACCCCCTGTAGGTGGTGTAACCGTTTGCCGTCAGCAACAGAGGAATGTGAAGATGCGCATCACCCTCGCGGACCATAAATGGTATTTCAATGAAGGGGTAGAGGGCCGTAACTCCCTGCGCGCAATGATATGGCGCGGTCTCAAAGTGAAGACGATATTCACCGGGGTCCAGTGAAATGTTTTCCGGAAGCATCTCCCTACAACGCCCGTCATTATCCGTTTGCTGCAAGCCAAGTTGCTGCCAGGTGCCATCGTCTGTTTTACGATGAAGCGTCACCTCGATCGAGGTCGCCGGCCTGCCGAGCGACGTATCAAGAATATGGGTTGAGATTCCGCTCAAGCTCCCTCCTGGAAGGAGAGCCATCTTTTCAAACGAAGCTCGAGAATCTGTTCCTGCTGTGCAGCCGACTCCTTCATCTCGGTCTCATCGTCGTTCGTCATGCGGCGCTCGAGCTCTGAAAGTATCTTGGACGGAGTCTTCTCACCGGCACAAATGATGAAGATTCGGCCGAACCGCGTTTCATAGCGACGGTTTCCCTCGGCGATGGCGTGCTTGATCTCCACGTCGGCCTGCTGAACTGCACGCTGCTCGGTTGCCGACCATGCCGCGGAGACGTCCGTGGTCGGGCGTTCGGCGTGACGTTCACCAATGCGTGGATGGCTTTGAAAAGCCTCCATCCAATGCTCCGGATCGAGATTTTGCCACACAGTTTTCGCAGCACCCGAGAGATCCTCGCTAGTAGCGTATGGACGCAGTGACACTACTTGCTCCGCCCAGGCTCGCGAACCACAGCAGGAGAGCAGATCGGCTACAGCAGCTTCAAACGGAAGTGAATTCCATCGTTCCAGTACGAAATTTCTACTGGATGGAACTGGAAATTGCGAGAAAAGATGCAGAAGGAATTCTTCCAATAAATTACCCGCGACCGCGATGCGATACGTTCGCGTAGAGCGGATGTCATCGATAGGAGAGACCTCTGACTCAAGCGCGAGACGGGCCGCACGGAATGTCTGCAGCGACCAACGATTGTTCATCAAAACCGCCTCGGTCTTCCTCAAGCGGAGTGGAATCGGAGCCATGCTGCCCATTGCGATCCGTATATCTTCAACCCTGTCTTCCTTGATCTTCGCCAATGCTGCCATGCAGAGTTTCGAGATCGCCTGCGCATTTCGCGGGCCAACCTTCTGAGTGCGGCTCATGTAATCGGAATAACAGCGCGGAAGCACGATAGCGCGGATCAACTCATCCGGCCTTAAACGCGTCTGCTTGTATCCGATATGAAAATCCGTGTAGGGTATGCGCCGTTCTCCCACTGCAGAGATGAGAACAAGTTCGGCTTCATAGACCAGCAGGGCTGGAAGAGAGTCCGCTGCGGGAGATGCATTCACGATGTTACCGCCCAGTGTCCCCCGATTCTGATTGGCGATGCTACCGGTCCACGATGCTGCCGTGCTAAGCAGCGGAAACTCGCTTAGCACGGTTGGATTTCGCCGCAAATCGGTGTAGGTGCACCCGGCTCCCACGTGCAACTCGGCTCCATATTGTCTGATTTCACGCAACTCAGGAAAGCCCCAAATATTGACGAACCTGTGAGCGGCAAGCCTTCCCGCACCATACTGCACCATTAGCTCGGTGCCGCCTGCCAATGGGGTCCACTCTCCGGGCGAACGCGCCATCACTTCAAGCGCCGAAGCGAGAGACGATGGAGCGACGACCTCGAAATTTGAGGGGATCGATCTCACCTCTTCTTCTCCGTCAAAGCGTAAAGTTCGTCCCGGTCTTCATCCGTCATTGTTTCCGCCGCAGTCCTTACGGAATCGAAGATGCGGGTGTAGCCCGTACAACGGCAGAGATTTCCGTTGAGACCTTCGCGAATCTGTTCTATCGAAGGATGTGAATTGGTACGTAGGAGGCTCACCGTAGCGACAATCATTCCGGGTGTACAAATACCGCACTGCGCTCCGCCACACTCGAGAAACGCGCGCTGGACGGGATGCATAGCCTTCGTAGCAAGACCTTCAATGGTAAAAATCTCTGCGCCTGCCGCCTGAGCGATCGGAATGAGGCAACTGTTGACCAGATCGCCGTTCAGCAGCACGGAGCATGATCCGCATTCTCCTTCGCCACAGCCTTCCTTCGTTCCGGTTAAACCGAGTTCGCAACGAAGTACATCCAGAAGGCGTTGCATGGGATAGACCATCACATTGCGCGGCTCTCCATTAACTCTGAAATGAACGTTTGTTTTGGAAGCATTGAGGGCCGTGTTCACGCAAGCACCTCCTCGGCGATCTCGTGTCGGGCTTCAGTCAGGGTGGCGAAGATATCTTCTGGCAGCAGGGGTATCGAGTAAAAGTCTCTCCCGGTGGCATTCACGATGGCATTCACAATGGCCGGAGCGGGTCCATCCATCGGCAACTCCCCGATGCCTTTCGCTCCGTATGGACCGTACGGATATGGGATCTCCTCAAAATAGACGCGAATTGGGGGAATATCCTGGGAAGTGGGCATGATGTAGTTGGTCATTTGGTTGTTAACCATCCGCCCCTGTTTCCAAACGACTTTCTCATAGAGAGCGTATCCGATTCCCTGTGCAACTCCTCCCTCGATCTGTCCGGCGGCAAGGATGGGATGCAGGACCTTACCAACCTCCTGTAAAGCGACGAAATCATCGACGGTTACGCTATAGGTCGCCGTATCGACTGTCACTTCAGCGACGTAGATCGCCCAGCCAAAAGCGGGGTAAGCTTCGCCCTGATACTTCGTATCGTCCCAAAAGATATTCGGCGGGGCCTGATAACGGCTATACGATTTCAGCGCACCGAATTGTTGCACGTAAATTCTGCATGCTTCCCGAAAGACGTCCCTATCGACCGGCTCGCCAAGGAGTCCGGCAGCCGTAAGTGTTTGCAGGAGCCCCAGTGCGGCTGATTGAACAAGTTTGCCCACAATCATGGCGGTGCGTGAGGCGACCGTTGGTCCGCTGTTGGGAACACTGGTGGTATCAATCGGCGCCATTTGCACGTCGGAATACTCAAGACCAAGAGTCTCCGCAGCAATCTGGCAAAGAATCGTATTGGTACCCTGGCCGAACTCTGTACTCGATACCATTACGCGAACGTCCCCCTGCACCGTGGCCTCGACGCCGACCAGTGCATTCAGATATCGTTCGCCCGATCCTGTGAAACCTGCCCCATGCATAAATGCGGCAATTCCGATTCCCTTTTTCTTTCTTTCTTTAGGATTCTTCTCAGCGAAAATCTTCACCTTCGAGTGGTAATCAGAGAGCTTAAGGGCACGGTCAAGCAAATGCTGCAGATCAATCGGCTCACGAATCTCCTGCTGTGTCGCTGTCGTCTCTCCCTGCTTCAGAAGGTTGCGGCGACGGAATTCGTCAGGCGGCAGGCCGATGGTTCGCGCCACACGGTCCATATGGCGCTCCAGAGCAAAGAGGCTTTGTGGGGCGCCAAAACCACGGAACGCTCCATGCGGCGGGGTATTTGTTGCGACAGCCTTGGCGTGGATACGGATACTCGGCCAGCAATATGGGCCTCCCGCGTGAATGGTGCCGCGTGAGAGGACAACGGAAGAGAGTGTGGCATAGGCGCCACCATCGATAACGAAGTCAATCTCGGATCCCAGCAGCTTGCCGTCCTTGTCAACGGCAGTCCGGTGGCGAGTGCGCGAGGGATGACGTTTGGTTGTAGCCGCCATATCCTCCATCCGGTCATAAATCAGCTTGACTGGATGACCGGCTTTCTTTGCCAGGAGCACGGCATGGCCCGCGATCATCGAGGGATATTCCTCTTTGCCGCCAAAGGCTCCGCCTGTCTCTGTTTGAATGACGCGAACCTTGTCTTCCGGCAACCCCATAAGAGCCATCAGGGCTTTGTGCACGTAAAAGGGACATTGCATCGACCCCCAAACGGTGCACCCTTCAGCTTCGCTATATTGGGCGATGACACCGTTGTTCTCGATATAGAGCTGCTCCTGGGCGCCGGTCGAATACTCCCCTTCAACAATCCAAGCCGCGTCTTTCCAGACCTCATCCACATTGCCCTTATCGATCGTGTAGGTTTTGAAGGTGTTATCGGTACCCCAGATGATCTCCTGCCTCAGCTCACTCTCTTCTATGGAGTGAATCGACGGTAGGCAATCGTAGGTGATTTGAACCGCCGCGACAGCGGTCGAAAGAAGGTGACGATCGGGGTGAGCGAGAAGAAGAATCGGCTCCTCTGAATGATTGATTGCACGGTCAGCGAGACAGGGCTGGTCGTCAAGGATAAGAGAGACGATATTCCTGCCTGGAATATCTCTTGCCGAGACGATTACAAACTCATGCCACGGAAAGTCATCCGGGAGGTGAATATCCAGAATTTTGCCGCGAGCGATCGTGCTTCGCACGGTTGCGCCGTACAGCATTCCCGGAAATACCATGTCGTCGACGTACTTCGCCGTACCGGTGACTTTAGCTGCACCTTCCTTACGAGGAACGGAAACTCCAACAACGCGTTGACTCACAAAATCCTTCCAGCAACAGATTAGCGCCGACCGGGAATCCGCGTAGCATATCAAGAACGTAGAGCTTAGTCGCTATAAATCTGCTTCCATAGCCTACATCCCAAGCTTCACTTCTACCCCCTTTGGCGATCCTATAAAACCCTCCTCACCATAAACTTTATCCCCCCGCAAAAACGTCTGTCGTACGACGCCGAAGAGGTGCTCCCCCAAATATGGGGAGACAGGATGCCGATAATGAAGTATCTCTGTCGTCACTCGAAAACTCGCTTCTGGATCAAATACCGCGAAGTCCGCGTCCATCCCTACGGCCAGGGAACCCTTGCGCTCCGACAAGCCGGCCACTACGGCCGGTGATCCAGCCATCCACCGAGAAAGTTCGCTCAGTGGAATCTCGCGAGCTTTCATCGCAGTCCAGATGATCGAAGCCGCGAGGGACAAGCTGGCAATTCCGCCCCACGCCGTGCGGAAGTCTCCATCCTGCAGACGCTTCATCGCCGGTGGGCAGGGCGAATGATCGGTGGCGATCAGGTCGATAATACCGCGCCTCAAGCCATTCCAAAGTTCCTCGCGATTCCCACGGGAGCGGATCGGAGGAGCACATTTCAGCAGGGTTGCCGATGAGGGAATGTCTTCCGCGGCAAAGTGCAGATAATGGGGACAGGTCTCGACCGTGATCGGAAGCCCATCTCGACGGGCAGCGTCCAACTCCTGGAGGGCCAGACCCGTGGCCAGATGAACGATATGCACGCGAAAGCGATGTTCTCGACACAGACGGATGAGCAGACGGATCGCGTTGATCTCTGCCTCGTCAGGGCGGGATCTGAGATAGGTCTCATATTGTCTCCAATCCGCTCCGGCTACTGTAGCAGCCGCGGCTTCGAGTGGCCCAGGCAGTTCCGCGTGGACCAGCAGAGGCAAACCCATTCGCGCAAGTGCTGGAGCCGCCCGCTCCAGTCCGGTTTCACTGAGTCTTGTAAGGCCCTCGATTCCAGGATCGACCAGGAAGCACTTATATCCGCGTACGCCAGCCCGCGCAAGCGACAGAAGGTGTTCCTGGTTGTCGTCAGTCAATCCACCCCATGCAGCCCAGTCAACGTGACACTTCCCCCTGGCTGCTGCGCGTTTGATCTCAAGCGCAGTCACTGTCGTCGTTTCAGGGAGGCAGTTAAGCGGCATGTCGACGAGCGTGGTTATTCCTCCAGCAGCAGCAGCACGAGTTGCGGTCTCAAAGCCCTCCCACTCGGAGCGCCCCGGTTCATTGACGTGGACGTGAATATCGACCAATCCGGGCATGAGAACGAGATCGCCAAAACTGTGGACATCAGCCGATTCGGGAACTTCATCGGGAGATGTTACAGCCGTAATGCGGCCGCTTTCCACGGTTATTGCAGCCGGCATCACGCCTTCAGGAAGGACGACCCGGTTTGAGACAAAAACCTGTACCATGCCTGATATTCCGACCTTAGTCGTTAGAAGGTCAAGCAGGTTAAACGTCATCAAAAGAAAGGCAGGCCTGATGCCGCTAGATCCGAAGAGAGTCGTCGCCGACCTGGAAGAGCTTCGTAGACTCACCTCCGACGTTAATGGGGCCCAACGCGTGGCATGGACCCCGACATGGCTCAAGGCACAGGCATGGTTCGAGTCGAGGCTGGATGGTCTTCCCGTAGAACGTCACTACGATGCGGCCGGCAACCTCTGGGTTACGCTGAGGGGGCGCTCCGAGAAGGCCCTTCTCCTCGGCGGACATCTCGATTCCGTGCCCAACGGCGGCTGGCTAGATGGATGCCTAGGAGTGTTAACAAGCCTTGAGGTGCTGCGCAGTATCGCCGAAGACTTCGCGGGTGTGCCCCCGGTTACGATACGCCTCGTCGATTGGGCTGACGAAGAGGGTGCGCGATTCGGGCGCAGCCTCTTCGGGTCGTCCGCATTTGCCGGCACCCATACCATCGCAGCCGATCGTGGCCGCACAGACCGCGATGGCACACGTCTCGAAGACGCTTTACGAGAGTGTGGCTTCGATATCGATCAGATAGGAGACGCCCGCAAAGAGCAGGCTGATGCAGCAGCCTATCTCGAACTACACATCGAGCAGGGTCCGGTTCTCGAAGACCTTCAGCTTCCCCTTGGTGTAGTTCTCGGCACAAAAGGTGTAGAGCGCCACGCTATAACTTTTCTAGGCCAGGAGGCGCACTCCGGATCTACCCCAATGGCAGTACGTCGTGACGCACTTGCCGCAGCGGCAAAACTTGCACTCGAAATCCGTCGGATTGTGGGCAAACATCCGGATTCCGTCGCAACCATGGGCAGCGTTAAGACCTTCCCCGGGATCGTAACGGCCGTCGTTGGCCGTTGTGAAACGACACTCGACATGCGCGACCTTGATGCCGCGGTTCTAGCTCAGATGTTCGAAGAGGCAACTACTGTAAGTGAACGGTTCGCCGCCGAGGAGAGCTGCAGCGTTACGTGGTCACGAATCTGGAGTATTGAGCCGGTACCATTCCACCCCGCCCTTATCGAGCTTTGCGATGAGGCTATCCGCGAAACTACGTTCAACACCCACCGGCTTCCATCTGGCCCCCTGCATGATGCCGCAGAGGTTTCCAGGGCTGGTATTCCGACCGTAATGATGTTTACGCAGTCACTCGCCGGCCTGAGCCACAATCGAGCCGAAGACACAAAGAAAGAGCATATCGAGCTTGCCGTTCAAGCCTTCCATAGACTGGCCCTGAAAACCATGAACTGGATCAACGATGGTCAAGCCGCTTAGGGAGGCGGAGCTTCGGAAATCACTTCACATTCCTTCTGAATGATGCATAATGATCTCTCCTGTCATCACACAGGCGCGTTACTGGAAGGTTCGTGGAATCAAGGCCATTGCAATTCCGTTGTGATGTCCAGTTAACGGAGCTTTACTTTCCTATCTCTGCAGGAGGAGAGTTTCAACCTGATGAATGATCCAGTCCCGTTTTCGCAACAGGTCGTCACCAATCCCGAGATTGCGGCCCGGTTTGCAGACCTTCACCCGCCGTTCAATCGGCAGGCCGCTCTGGCCGAGTCCAATCGATGCCTGTATTGCTTCGATGCACCTTGTACCGCGGCCTGCCCAACGCACATTGATGTGCCTGCCTTCATCAAGAAGATCGCCAGCGGCAATCTTTCTGGCTCTGCGCGTACCATTCTCGATGCAAATATTCTAGGTGCAAGCTGTTCGCGTGTTTGTCCGGTCGATGTTCTTTGCGAAGGGGCGTGCGTCCTGCATCGTTACAATAAGCAGCCTATCGAGATCGCACGTCTCCAGCGATTTGCTATGGACTCGTTGTATGAGAGCGGAGCACCTCTTCCCTTTGTTCCCGCAGCCGACACCGGGCATCGAGCCGCGCTTATTGGAGCAGGCCCAGCATCGCTGGCTTGCGCCGCCGAACTTCGGCGCCGAGGCGTCCGCGCAGTCATCTTCGAAGCAGGTCCTCTCCCCGGCGGCCTGAACACTTACGGCGTCGCTGAATACAAACTTCCGCTCATCGAGAGCCTTCGCGAGATAGACATGCTCTCGCAGCTCGGAGTCGAATTCCATTTCAATACCCGCATCGATGTGACAGAACTCTCGGAGCTTGAACCATCCTACGATGCAATCTTCCTTGGGCTGGGACTCGGCGCGATTCATAAACTCGGCATTGTGGGGGAACAATTGGATGGAGTCACAAACGCGCTCGATTTCATTCGCGGCTATAAATCCGGAACCCTCCTCGCCGTCCCGCAGCGAGTAGCAGTCATCGGTGCTGGAAACACCGCAATCGACGCTGCCAATGCGGCAATTCGATTAGGCGCAGCCGAAGTCTACATGGTGTACCGTCGGGGTCCTGAAAGAATGTCCGCGTTTGACTTTGAATATGAACACGCACAAAAAGAAGGCGTGAGGTTTCTTTGGCACGTACAACCCGTCGCAGTGCAGGGTGAGCAGAAGGTGCAGGCAATAAAGCTAGCAAAACTTATCGCTTCGGATGGCGATTCGCTTGTCCCCCAGGAGGGTTCTGAGTTCCTTCTTTCCGTTGACCTCATCATCCTCGCTATCGGACAGGAGACGCATACAGAATTTCTCAAAGGATACGGGTACGCTGCAACGATTGGGCTAGAGGACGGGCGAATCCTGATTGACCAAGCTACCGGACAAACATCGAATCCCAAGTTCTTTGCGGGAGGTGACTGTACCAACGGCGGGCGCGAGGTCGTCGATGCGGTCGCCGATGGCAAACGTGCGGGCATTAGCATCGCAGCCTGGCTGGGGGTAAACCATGCCAGCTAATCCATCTCCCAATCCCACTCTCGAAACCACGTTCTGTGGGATCAAGTGTCCAAACCCATTCTGGCTGGCCTCTGCGCCTCCCGCGAACTGTGGAGAGCAGGTCATGCGCGCGTTCGACGTCGGATGGGGAGGCGCGGTATGGAAGACCATTGGCGAACCTATCACTAATGTCAGCTCTCGCTACTCCTCCATCGACTGGGACGGTCGCCGCATGATGGGTCTCAATAACATCGAACTGATCTCTGACCGTCCCATCGAGGTCAACCTGCAGGAGATCGCCGAGGTCAAGCGCCGCTATCCAAAGCACGTAATCATCGCCTCACTAATGGTCGAAAGCCGCCGCGAAGCGTGGCACGACATCGTTCAACGCGCCGAAGATGCAGGCGCTGATGGGCTTGAGCTTAACTTCGGTTGCCCGCATGGAATGAGCGAACGTGGCATGGGCTCCGCTGTGGGTCAGGTGCCCGAGTATACGGAACGAATTACTGGATGGGCTAAAGAGAAAGCGCGTACGCCCGTTATCGTAAAGCTCACGCCCAACATCACCGACATCCGCGCAACCGCTCGTGCAGCCAAACGTGCCGGGGCCGATGCTCTTTCCGCGATCAATACGATTAACTCCATTACCGGTATCGATCTCGATACACTCGAGCCCAGACCAAACGTCGACGGTCTGAGCTCTCACGGCGGCTATTGTGGCCCAGCCGTGAAACCCATCGCACTCAATATGGTCCACCAGGTCATGTCCGACCCTGGGTCTACGCTTCCGCTGTCGGGCATCGGCGGCATCGGTTCATGGCACGATGCGGTTGAGTTTATTCTTTTGGGCAGCGGCACGGTACAGGTTTGCACTGCCGTCATGCACTACGGCTACCGAATCGTAGAAGACATGCAGGATGGCATGCTTGAGTGGATGAAATCCAAGGGCTACAGCACGATCAGCGACTTTCGCGGCCTGTCCATCCCGAAGGTTCGCGAGTGGAAAGACCTCAATCTCAATTTCAAGATCGTCGCTCATATTCACGAAGATCTCTGTATTGGTTGCGAACTCTGCTATACAGCTTGCTGGGACGGAGCACACCAGTGCATCCACCTCGACCGCACTTCTCCCATCGCCGATACCACTCGTACACCTGCGATGGTTGCCGCTGAATCGAGCCGCCGCATCTCTACAACTCCTATCCCAAAGCTCGATGTCGGTGGTCTCGGAGCAAACAACTCCGTGACTCCGCTCGAACGTATTCCGCGAGTCGACGAACATCACTGCGTAGGCTGCAATCTCTGTTCGCTCGTCTGCCCGGTCGAGAACTGCATAACCATGGAGCGCGTCGACACCGGCCTGGCACCCGAGACATGGGCCAACCGCACATCCATACACGTCTAAACTGCGGAGTCAAATGGGAACCCTGATTCAGAACGGAACCGTCGTCAATGCCGATGGCATTCAGAAAGCCGATCTTCTTATCGAGAAAGGCAAGATAAGCGATATTCAATCTCGCCTCGACCCAGCTAGCCATGAAGTTGTCGATGCAGAGGGATTGCTCGTTCTCCCAGGAGGCATTGATGCACACACCCATATGGATATGCCATTCGGAGGCACAGTCTCCGCCGATGACTTCCTCACGGGTACGCGTGCGGCAGCCATCGGCGGCACCACCACGATCATCGACTTTGCGATCCAGGCACGAGGAACTCGCATGCGCGATGCACTCGATATCTGGCGCGCCAAGGCTGCCGGCAAAGCCTGTATTGACTACGGCCTGCACATGATCGTTACCGACCTGGGCTCTGACAACGGCAAGCAAGGCATGAATGACATGGATGACATGGTGCGCGAAGGCGTCACCAGCTTCAAACTTTTCATGGCTTACCCCAATGTCCTCATGGTCGATGACGGCACCATCTTCAAGGCGTTACGGCAGACCGCAAAGAACGGCGCACTTATCTGCATGCATGCCGAGAATGGCTCAGCGATCGATGTCATCGTGCAACAGGCCTTAGCTGAAGGCAAGACTGCCCCGATCTATCATGCCCTCACTCGACCCACGAAAGCGGAGGCTGAAGCCGTTCATCGTTCCATTGCACTCGCCGAAATGGCTGGGGTTCCGGTCTATATCGTCCATCTCTCCAGTGAAGATGCGCTCAACCAGGTTCGCGAGGCACGCGACCGTGGCCTTCCAGCCTTTGCCGAGACTTGCCCGCAATACCTTCTTCTTTCGCTCGAAGAGCATATGCCCGGTGAGAGCTTCGAGGAGGCGAAGTACGTCTTTACCCCCCCATTGCGCGAGAAGAAAAATCAGCCCGCACTCTGGAATGGGCTCGTACATGATCACCTGCAGATCGTGTCAACCGATCATTGCCCTTTTTGTTTCGCCGATCAAAAACAACTGGGCAAAGACGACTTTACCAAGATCCCTAATGGCGGCCCAGGCGTGGAGAACCGCTTGCAGCTTCTCTACCACTTCGGCGTAAATGCGGGAAAGATCGGCCTGGAGCGCTTTGTCGAGATCACATCGACCGCACCAGCGCGAATCTTTGGAATGTATCCCAAGAAAGGTGTACTCGCCAAAGGCTCTGATGCTGACGTCGTACTCTGGGATCCCGAAGCGGAGCACCTTATCTCTGCCACAACTCATAACATGCGTTGCGACTTCTCCATGTTCGAAGGTTGGAAGGTAAAAGGGAACGCCCGCAAGGTCTTCTCGCGCGGCGAACTCGTTGTCGACAACGGCAGATACCTTGGCTCCGCCGGTCGTGGAGAGTACGTGCGCCGAGAAGCGCGTGGAGGAGCCTGGCGATGATGCCGCTCACAACCGACTGCAGGGCACCCTACACTGCCAGCGACACAGTGCACGACGCTCGATTCTTCAACGAAGACCTTGCGCCGACTCCTCCCCAGCGTCGCACATGGACCACGTACAACTACATCGCGCTCTGGTTCTCCATGTCGATGGAAGTGACGACGTACATGCTTGCTTCGTCGCTAATTGCAGGCGGCATGAACTGGAAGCAGGCTATTGGCACTATCTTATTGGGTAACTTGATCGTGCTGCTGCCAATGCTCCTCAATGCACACGCAGGCTCGAAATACGGCATTCCATTCCCGGTATTCGTGCGCGCGTCGTTCGGCACACGAGGCGCAAATATACCCGCTATCCTCCGTGCGCTTGTGGCCTGTGGATGGTTCGGCATCCAATCGTGGCTTGGTGGACAGGCGATCTTTGCCATGCTTAACGTGCTCTGGCCGCAGACTGCAAGTCATGCCGGCGTGCTCTGGGCCTGTTTTCTTTCTTTCTGGTTGCTGAATATGTTCGTTGTCTGGAACGGGGTTGAATCGATCCGCATTCTGCAAAGTTTCTCCGCCCCTTTCATGGTCATCATGTCCCTCACACTCCTCTTCTGGATGTGGCACAAGGCGGGTGGCTTTGGTCCCATGCTCTCTGCACCGAGCAAGTTTCACTCGACGGGTGATTTCCTGAAATTCTTCTTCCCTTCCCTTACTGCAATGGTTGGATATTGGGCTACGCTCTCCCTCAATATTCCAGACTTCACGCGGTATGCAAAGAATCAGGATGCGCAGATCCTTGGACAGTCCCTTGGTCTGCCGGTCGCCATGACTCTCTACTCGTTCATTGGCATCGCCTGCACCTCGGCTTCGGTCGCCATATTTGGGGAACCAATCTGGTCGCCGATCACTCTCTTGGGCAAATTTCATCAACCGTTCGTCGCCTTTCTTGCCCTGATCGCTCTTCTCGTCGCTACACTTAACGTGAATATCGGAGCTAATGTCGTCTCACCCTCAAACGATTTCTCCAACCTGGCTCCTCGCTACATCAGCTTTCGGACCGGGGGCCTCATCACCGGTTTTCTTGGCCTCGCAATGATGCCCTGGAAACTGATGAGCAGCTTTGGCAGCTATATCTTCGGTTGGCTGATTGGCTATTCCGGTTTGCTCGGACCGGTCGCTGGCATCATGATCGCCGACTATTTCGTGCTCCGCCGGACCAGACTCGATGTCGATTCTCTTTATCGACGCAATGGAGCGTACGAATATTCGCACGGCATAAACCCTCGGGCGCTCGTCGCACTCGCTGCAGGTGTTGTTGTTGCCCTCATCGGTCTCGTCATACCGCCTCTGCGGTTTCTCTATGACTATGCGTGGTTCGTCGGTTTCTTCGTAGCGTTCGCCATCTATCTTTTACTTGCAATTGCTACGGTTCCTCCACGGCTTTCGGGCCAGACAGAGCGGCCTCATGTATCCAGCGGAGACGTGAAGGAGCGTTAGCGCGGAGATTCGGATGACCATCTTTCACAGTTTTCCTGTGTGACGGAACAAACGCGTGTACGCATCTACGCATCCACATGATGTGGATCAATTTTCTAATCAAAGCGAGAATACGGTGGAGCCGTCAGATGGAAGGTCTCGGGTTATCATAGAAGGGGTCGAACCTCGGGTAGAGGCTGGCCGCTTTCCAGTGAAACGTATCATCGGGGATACGGTATATGTAACAGCCGCTATTTATGGCGACGGGCACGATCACGTAGCGGCTCAGGTGCTGTATCGCAATGATACTTGGCATGAATGGCGAAGCGTCAGGATGAAACCGCTGGGGAACGACCTATGGGCGGCGCACTTTACAGTTGATACCATTGGAAATTGGCAGTTTCATGTCCAGGGATGGATCGATCACTTCGATACATGGGCCGCTGATCTCTCCAAACGTCTTGCCGCACAGACGAACAATATATCCTATGACAAAGCACAAGCTGAGTCGCTTGAACAGGGAGGTTCCCTACAAGATAAATCGGATGTCCTCTTGGCCTTTCTATCAGGAGCGTCTCTGCTGGAGAGACTCGCGACCTCTTCCGAAGGGGAAGATCGGTCACGATTAGAAGAATTCTCCGGTTCTTTGCGTCAGCTCGCTGACCAGAATTCAGGCCGATTTGAAAATCCGGTGACAGAGGAACTAACGATACTGGCAAGCCGTTACCCAGATCTACGCTTTGCCGCGCAATCTAACAACTACCGTATTCGCGTCGACCGGACAAAGGCGCGCTTTTCCACCTGGTACGAATTTTTTCCCCGGTCAAGCGGAGAAAACGGTGAACATGGAACCCTACGACATGCCACAAAACTTATCCCAGAACTCGCTTCTAGGGGATTTGACGTAATCTATCTGCCCCCGATTCATCCCATTGGACATGCCTTTCGCAAAGGAAAGAACAACAACGTGTCCGCGCAGCCCGAAGATGTAGGAAGTCCCTGGGCAATAGGAAACCATCACGGGGGGCACACCGCAATCGCGCCAGAGCTTGGCGGCTTTGCAGATTTCGATGCCATGGTTAGCGCGGCCCAGGATTCCGATGTCGAGATCGCGATGGACATTGCCTTCCAGTGCTCTCCGGATCACCCGTGGGTAAAGGAGCATCCGGAATGGTTTTCTATCCGTCCAGATGGGTCAATCCAGTATGCTGAAAACCCTCCCAAAAAGTATCAGGACATCTATCCACTCAATTTTGAATCTTCCGACTGGCATGGTCTATGGGAGGAATTGTGCAATGTCTTCCTTTTCTGGGCGGAACGAGGTATTCGTATCTTTCGTGTAGACAATCCACACACCAAAGCACTGCCTTTCTGGGAGTGGTGTATTAAGAAGGTTCAACGAACTTATCCCGATGCCCTCTTTCTAGCAGAAGCTTTTACACGTCCACATGTCATGTATGGGCTGGCCAAACGCGGTTTTTCGCAGAGCTATACCTATTTCAGTTGGCGCAACACCAAAGCCGAACTGACTGCATATATGACCGAGCTAACGACACCTCCGGTGAGAGATTTCTTCCGTCCCAACCTCTGGCCGAATACGCCCGACATTCTTCCGGAAGTATTACAGAAGGGAGAGCGCCCTGCCTTTATGCAGCGCGCTATCTTGGCTGCAACGCTGGGTGCAAACTACGGAATTTACGGTCCACCCTTTGAATTGATGGAACATAGACCGCTTCGAGAAGGAAGTGAAGAATATCTGTACAGCGAAAAGTATCAGGTCCGGTCCTGGGATCGAGAACATATAAATTCGCTCATGCCCTTATTGGCGACGTTGAATGACGCCCGCCACCGTCATTCTGCATTACAGCAGGATGACACCCTCCATTTTCATGATGTTGATAATCCGCAAATCTTATGTTTCAGTAAACGTAGCGACGAGGACATCGTTCTTGTCGTAGTCAATCTGGACAATAGCACGGCGCAGAGCGGGTGGACGCGCCTGGATATGGAGGTCATGGGTCTGAGCAGGGATGAGTCGTACCAGGTACACGACATTCTAAGCGGGCAAACCTACGCCTGGACCGGCCCGTATAACTACGTGCGACTTGATCCCCTGATAATGCCGGCACACATCTTCCATCTGCGCGGGATCGGCGTACATGGAAGCGAGGCAAATTCGTGATAAAGAAGCCTGGAAGCGCTATCGATCCTCTTTGGTATAAGGATGCAATTATTTACGAATTGCCTGTGAAAGCCTTCGCCGACTCAAACGGTGACGGCATCGGCGATTTCCCCGGTCTTATGGGCAAGCTGGATTATCTGCAAGATCTCGGCATCACCTGCATCTGGCTCTTGCCCTTCTTCCCTTCTCCTCTGCGCGACGATGGCTATGACATCGCCAACTATGTTGACATCAATCCTCACTATGGAACTTTGAATGAATTCAAGGCCTTCCTAAATGCTGCGCATCAACGCGGCATGCAGGTGATGATTGAGCTTGTCATCAACCACACCAGCGACCAACACCCATGGTTCCAGGCTGCTCGTCGTGCTCCCGCAGGGTCACCTGAGCGCGATATGTATGTGTGGAGCGATACGGATCGACTGTTCAGTGGCGTAAGGATTATCTTTACGGATACCGAGAAAAGTAATTGGACCTGGGACGATGAAGCTGGAGCGTACTACTGGCATCGTTTTTTTTCCCACCAGCCGGATCTCAATTTCGATAACCCACGCGTCCTGGACGAAGTATTGCGAGCGATGCGCTTGTGGTTCGATATGGGCGTTGATGGCCTGCGACTGGACGCAATCCCCTATCTTGTGGAGCGAGATGGTACAAGCTGCGAGAACCTCGACGAAACCCATCAAGTGATCCGTAAGATTCGTCAGGCCATCGATGCGGAATATGAAAACCGCCTTGTGCTCGCCGAGGCCAATATGTGGCCGGCAGATGTGCGTCCCTATTTCGGCGACGGCGACGAGTGCCATATGGCATTCCACTTCCCTCTGATGCCGCGAATCTATATGGCTCTTCGTCAGGAAGATCGATTACCTATCACCGAGATCATGGCCCAGACGCCTGAGATTCCCGAGAATTGCCAATGGGGTCTTTTTCTCCGCAACCACGACGAACTCACACTGGAGATGGTCACCGACGACGAGCGCGATTATATGTACTTCGCCTATTCGGCCGATCCGAGGATGCGAATCAATGTCGGAATCCGACGCAGGCTGGCTCCCCTCGTCGATAACAACCGACGTCGAATCGAATTGCTAAACTCCATTCTTTTCTCATTCCCCGGCACGCCGATTCTTTATTACGGCGACGAGATTGGGATGGGCGACAACATATATCTTGGAGATCGTAATGGTGTAAGAACCCCGATGCAGTGGAACGGCGACCGCAATGCCGGCTTTTCTCGCTGCGTACCGGCAAAGCTTTACTCGCCCGTGATCATGGATCCAATCTGGGGCTATCAGGCGATCAACGTCGAGGCCCAAGAGAGTGATACATCCAGCCTGCTGCACTGGACCCGCAATATGATCGCCCTCCGAAAGCTGTTCCAGGTCTTCGGCCGCGGAACACTTGAGTTTCTGAAATCCGAAAACCGCAAGGTACTCGC
This sequence comes from Edaphobacter modestus, assembly GCF_004217555.1. Classification (GTDB taxonomy): domain Bacteria; phylum Acidobacteriota; class Terriglobia; order Terriglobales; family Acidobacteriaceae; genus Edaphobacter; species Edaphobacter modestus. Next base: position 362,831 of record NZ_SHKW01000001.1, on the reverse strand, counting down.
ATATATACGGGAATACCGCGGTGAGAGAGTGCTTTGCGTCGCCAATCTCTCGCGCTTCGCACAACCGGTCTCACTTGACCTTGATCGTTGGGAAGGAATGGTTCCGGTCGAGATGTTGGGCTACGTTCCCTTCCCTATCATCAAAAAAGGACTCTATTCTCTTACGCTCGGACCCTACGCCTTTCTATGGCTTGAATTTCAGGATGCTCCGAAGCGGGAGCTAACGGTTCCCACCGCAGCTCCAGAGGTTGTAATTCCAGCGGATGACATGGCCGGAGTTCTGAGCGGGCCAGGGCTCGAGTTGCTTCAGGAATCCGTTCTGCCAAAGTACCTCTCTCAGCAGCGCTGGTTCGGGTCGAAGGCTCGTACAATCCAGAATGTAATCGTTGCGGATTGGGTCTCTCTTCCAATAGAAGGCACGACTTTACTCATCGTGGATGTCTGTTACACCGACGGCGAACCCGATCGATATACAGTTCCTGTTGCGCTGCGTTTTGATGTCGGAGACGTGACGCATAACCATGTGCTCGGCAATGTTCGCTGCACCGCAGACGGTGCTACCGGCCTACTATTGGACGCACTTTCTTTGGAAGAGCTGCGTTCATCTATGCTTGCGATCATCCGCGACGGCACGAGCCTCACTGGCTTACATGGCAGACTTTTGGGTTCTCCAGGAAAAGGGCTGGATAACGCCTACAGCATCGCTCCTTCACGCCTTTCCGCCGCCGAGCAAAGCAACTCTTCCATTCTTTTCGGAGATTCTCTGATTCTAAAACTCTTCCGTCGAGTTGAAGAGGGCATCAACCCGGACGTCGAGATAGGGCGTGCGTTGACGGAGGATGCGGCCTTCGCAAATATTCCTGCCTTTGCGGGACAGATTATCTATAAAGCAGACGCAAACGGTGATAGGCCCGAACGCCACTACGTAATCGCCCTACTACAAGGCCAGGTTCATAATAGAGGAGATGGGTGGACGTGGACTCTCGACGAACTAACCAAAATCAACCTGACGAACGAGAAGTCGATAGTCGAGTATCTTGATGCCGCTAGATTGTTAGCTATCCGCACTGCACAGATGCATATGGCACTCGCCAATCTGCAGAGCGAGGATTTTGCAGCACAGCCTGCTTCGTCTGAAAAGTTGATCGCCGATGCGGACCGCTTACGGGCGCAAATTCGCGTCACACTCTCCTTGTTGCGCCAAAAGTTCGGCGACCTCGGAGATGAAAATGTCGTGCCAGCTGCATCTCTTTTAGCGCAACGCGATAGGATGACTGCGATCGCCGATAGGCTGGCATCGATACCGCCGGAGTTGGCCGGTCAGTGGATACGGATCCATGGTGATTATCACCTCGGACAGGTGTTGCGAACGGAGAATGATTTTACCATTCTCGATTTCGAGGGTGAGCCAGTGAAGGCTCTTGAGGAAAGGCGAAAGCGCCAGTCTCCACTACGCGATGTCGCTGGAATGCTGCGCTCATTCAGTTATGTCGCAGCGGCATTTGCCCACGTACATCCTGAAGCAGCAAGTTGGATTAACTCCTGGGAGAGGTCAGTCCATGAGATATATCTTGATACGTATATCTCGAACCTTCGTTTACCTTTGACAGGCGCGACGCAAGCTATGCTTGCCGCCTATCTATTGGAGAAGGCGCTGTACGAACTTCAGTATGAACTGAATCACCGGCCGGACTGGCTGATGATTCCTTTACAGGGCATTCTGCAACTTATAGCTGAAGCGCCCCCGTCTAGCTAGTCCTTCTCATTTCCGAGGAGCGTTTGAGCAAAGAGAAACGCGCATTCAGTTCATGTCTGCTTGATTATCAGGCTCGCCTTTAGGAAATTGTTCTTTTCCCCAACCGCACGTTCGTACGGTTCCGACCTGAGCCGCTCTCGTTGGTTAGTAGTCACTTGGTTGGCAATTGTCCGAATATTGCATCCAACTTTTGGTGGAAGAACTGTTTCGAAATGGCCAACACCTCCCACAAACCGAAGAAACAGACTTCTCCGATATCTTTGCAATCCAGTCATTCAGTCGACGATTGCACAGAGCAGAGCGGTGTCCTCGAGTTATTCCACCCCGTGACCGCAAAATGGTTTCGGGCTGTGTTCGCTGCTCCTACGGCCCCTCAGATCGAAGGCTGGCCCGCAATCGCACGGGGAGAGTCCACATTGATTCTTGCCCCCACCGGAACAGGGAAAACCCTCACCGCTTTTCTCTGGTGCCTCGACATGTTGATGCTCAGGATGCCTTTAGAGATTGAAAATGGTTGCAAGGTTGTATATATCTCCCCCTTGAAGGCCCTCGCCACCGATGTCGAACGAAATCTTCGTTCTCCACTTGTCGGAATAGCGAACATGGCGAAACAGGAAGGGGTGCCAACCCGCTCACCCGAAATAAGCGTTCGAACTGGCGACACGCCCCAGAAAGAAAGGGTGAGATTTCGAAAACATCCGGGTGAAATTCTTATTACCACCCCGGAGAGCCTCTACCTTCTCTTAACCTCGGAAGCGGGCGAATCACTAAGGTCCGTGGAGACTGTCATCATTGATGAAATCCACGCACTCGTTCCGACGAAACGCGGAGCTCATCTGGCCCTTTCTCTTGAACGCCTGGAAGCTCTCGCTGGAAGGCCGCTCCAACGAATCGGCCTGTCGGCGACACAACGTCCTTTGGAAGAAGTTGCACGATTCCTGGGTGGAGCAGCCATCAGTCCCACCCACGCAAGACAGTTAGCAGGACGAAAGATCCGAAGCAATAAAATTTATGAAGAGACCTCGGCCGTATTGAGTGAGGCTGCGGGTACCTCGGACAATGATGGGGTACCAGAAACCATACCTTTCCGTGCCGTCACCATCATCAATGCGGGCGTGAAAAAGGCGTTGGATCTGAAGGTCGAAGTTCCCGTCGAAGATATGGCACGCCTGGGACAAGTCGAAGACCACCCAAGTGGGCCAGCTTCCCAGGGCGCCAAGAGAACCTCAATCTGGCAATCGATCTATCCGCGGCTGCTCGAGATTATCCGTGAACGTACGTCAACGCTCATTTTTGTAAATGCGCGTCGAGTAGCAGAGCGTTTGGCAGGCGCCCTGAACGAGCTAGCAGGGGAATCAATTGCCAGGGCGCACCACGGTTCATTGGCAGCAGCGCAGCGAGCCGAAATCGAGGAACTCCTAAAGGCAGGCAGGATCAAAGCGCTTGTTGCAACCTCGTCTTTGGAGCTTGGAATCGATATGGGTGCTATCGATCTCGTCGTCCAGATTGAAGCCCCTCCATCTGTCGCAAGTGGAATGCAACGTATCGGCCGCTCAGGCCATCACGTTGGGGCTCCGTCGGCGGGAATTATCTTCCCGAAATATCGAGCCGATCTCGTTGCCTGCGCTTCCGTGACACGCGCCATGCACCAAGGTCACGTCGAATCGACACGGTTTCTACGTAACCCCCTCGACGTTCTGGCTCAACAGATCGTCGCCATAGTTGCTCACCCTCCGCTCGGGATAGAGTATGCCTCAAAACAAAAAATGCTCGATGAGGACGAAGGACCAAGGATAAGCTACTCTGACCTGTTCCGATTAGTACGTGGTGCCGCTCCATTCGCCGGCCTAAGTCCAACCGTTTTCGACGGGGTTCTCGACATGTTAGCCGGCAGATACCCTTCCGACGAGTTCGCAGAACTGCGTCCTCGAATCACCTGGGACAGAGCTAAAAACTGGATTACCCCCCGAATTGGCGCAAAGAGAATTGCAATCCTGAACGGGGGAACGATTCCAGACAGGGGAACATACGGCGTTTTTCTCGCAGGGGAAAGAACAAAGCCGGTGCGCGTAGGGGAACTCGACGAGGAAATGGTCTTTGAGAGCAGAACCGGAGACACCTTCATCCTGGGGGCTTCAACATGGCGTATCGAAGAAATAACGCACGATCGTGTACTCGTCTCCCCGGCCCCCGGAGAAGCAGGCAAAATGCCGTTCTGGCATGGAGATCAGGCTGGAAGGCCACTGGAATTCGGTCGAATGATAGGAGCTCTCATACGAGAGCTCCGCGAAATGCCACGCAATGTCGCGATGACAAGGCTGACTGAAGAACACGATCTCGACCCACGCGCAGCCGAGAATGTCTTGCGATATCTCGCTGACCAGGAGATTGCAACGGTAGTAGTCCCCGACGACCGTAACATAGTGATAGAGAAAGTCCGCGATGAGCTTGGGGACTGGCGCGTCTGTGTGCTCACGCCCTTTGGTAGCAGGGTTCACGCGCCCTGGGCCATGGCGGCCACCGCGAGGCTTCGTGCGGCCAATGGTCCAGAAGTCGAGACTATGTGGAGCGATGATGGTTTTGTTCTTCGTTTTCCAGATACCGAGCTGGCACCCGATGTTGAACAACTTATTCTTGAGCCGGACGAGGCAGTGGATCTGGTGCTACGCCAGCTTGGCTCCACCGCACTGTTCGCAGCAAAATTCCGCGAGAGCGCAGCGCGCGCCCTTTTGCTGCCAAGGCGAAGAGCAGATGGAAGAAGCCCTTTGTGGCAGCAGAGGAAGCGTGCGTATGATCTCCTGAGCGTTGCAAGCCGCTACTCATCATTCCCCATTCTGCTGGAGACTTATCGTGAGTGCATGCGCGATGTCTTCGATATGCCTGCCCTCATCGAGACGTTGCGACTTATCTCGAATCGCAGCCTGCGCGTCCACACGATTGAATCTCGCACGCCCTCTCCTTTCGCATCAGCCTTGTTGTTCAGTTACGTCGCAAACTATATCTACGATGGAGACGCCCCTCTTGCGGAACGCCGCGCTCAAGCCCTCGCAATCGATCAGGATCAACTCCGCGAGTTGATGGGAGATGCTGATCTTCGTGAACTATTGGACCTAAGTGCAATCGAGCAGACAGAAGAACAACTGCAAGGCCTCGCGGACGGCTACCAGGCAAGAAATGTGGATGGGGTGCATGATCTTTTGCTTCGAATTGGAGATCTCAGTCGCGAGGAGCTTCGCAGTCGATGCACTGATGATGCTGTAGCGGAGACTGTACAACGTCTGCTTCGCGCCCGCCGGGCAATCGAGATTCAAATCTCCGGAAGTAAGCGCTTCATCGCGGTGGAAGATGCCGCTCGATATCGCGACGCGTTGGGTATCCCCCTTCCCCCGGGTCTTCCAACGGCCTTTCTGCAGGCCACTCCCGAAGCCGCAACTGATCTTCTCCGCCGCTACGCGCGAACACATGGACCATTCACCGCCCAGGACGCCGCTGGTCGATTTGGCCTCGCAATAAGAACCGTGGAACCTATCCTCCACAAACTGACACAGTCAGGACGCATCGTCGAGGGCGGATTCCGTCCCAGTGGAATTCACCGTGAATGGTGCGATAACGACGTGCTGCGATCCATCCGCCGCAAAAGCCTCGCTCGCCTCCGGAAAGAAGTAGAGCCAGTGGAGCAAACAACCCTTGCTCGCTTCTTTATCCGATGGCAAGGGGTTCTACAGCCGCGTAGAGGCCTTGATGCGTTGTTGGATGTCATTGAAAACCTGCAGGGCACACCAATTCCGGCTTCTATTCTGGAAACCGAGATACTTCCGGCGCGGCTCATTGGTTATAAAGCTTCCGACTTAGACACCCTGATTGCAGCTGGAGAAATAGCATGGGTTGGAATGGAGCCGTTAGGGGAACGCGATGGTAGAGTTGGCCTTTATCTAACTGAGAACCTCTCACAGTTGTGGCCTCCAATTCGGGAACATCGCGAACCGTTGAGCGAACGCGAAGAGTCGATCATTAATTATTTGCGTAGTCGTGGGGCTTTGTTGTTTCAGAACCTCCACGACGGTATCGGCGGCGGATATCCCGGTGAGACTCTGGATGCGATCTGGTCACTGGTCTGGAGAGGAATGTTGACCAACGACGGTCTTGCCTCGCTGCGCGCCTATTGCGAGCGATCCGGCAATTCAAGGAAAGCTGTCCGGCGGGTACATAACCAGGCTCGTTTTCGTTCCCGCAGAACAACTCCACCGACAGGGCAAGGCCGTTGGGCGCTTCAACCGGCAGCCTTCGACCAGCAGGATGCTGGCGCTCGACTAACTTCGTGGACACACACCACCACACAGCAGCTATTGAATCGTTACGGTGTTGTCTTCCGCGAAACGGCTCATGCAGAAAATATTCCAGGAGGTTTTTCCGTCATCTACGAAGTGCTGAAGGCAATGGAAGAGAGCGGCAGGATTCGTCGGGGTTACTTCGCTGCCGATCTGGGCGCGACCCAGTTTGCCCTCCCTGCAGCTGTCGATCTTCTTCGTTCGCTCCGACAGGGCGGTCGGGCAGAAGTAGAGATGGATCGTTCGGAGATCATCCAGCTTGCAGCTACCGATCCCGCGAACCCTTATGGAGCTTTGCTGCGATGGCCCTCCGGCGGAGATGCGTCATCTTCGCTCACGCGAAGCGTGGGCGCACGGGTCATTCTCGGAAATGGTGCCCTTATCGCTTATCTACGACGAGGAAATCCCAATCTACAGGTCTTTATTCCTGAAGAAGAACCTCAGAGGTCGAACTTTGCGAGAGCATTGGCAACGTTTTTTGTTGAGCGATCCCAGGACCGTCGCGAAGACGGAGACGTTCGCGCAGGCATCCTGATCGCCACTATCAATGGAGTTTTGGTAGCGGAACACTGGATTGCCGGCTTTCTTCTGGATGCAGGCTTTACCGCTGGCGCAATGGGATTCAACATCAGGCGAAACCCGTCTTCCATGCACGGTGCAGATTCTGTAGCGTGATGAAGGCTTGAAGCTGCATCCCGCAGGACTTGCTCGGAAAGCTGATACAAGAAGAAACTGCCAATGCGACTCTGAACAGGAGGCTGAAGTGCCGGAAGGCGACACAATCTACCGGTCGGCTCGCGCCCTGCAACGTTCAATCGGAGGGCAGGTCGTTACTGGCTTCGAGACCGGGTTGGCAAAACTCGCTCGCATTGACGACGACACACCATTGAAAGGACGAACCATTGAAAAAATTGAATCTCGAGGGAAATGGCTTCTGATTCACTTTAGTGGCGACCTTATTCTCCTCACTCACATGTTGATGAGTGGAAGCTGGCATCTCTATCGCGCCCGAGAACGATGGCGAAGACCTCGCAGTAGCATGCGCGTAGTAATTCGCACGCCAGAATGGGAGGCAGTAGCATTCAATGTACCGGTGGCAGAATTTCACACGGCACACTCCTTGGCACGACACCCCCATATCCAGAAAATAGGACCGGATATCTTGTCAACAGAATTCGCCGTCGACAATGGCATTGAAAGGCTCGTCCGCTATGCGCGCGAAGCACCTGCGGTTGAAGTTGCCGTCGCACTGCTGAATCAACAAGTAATTTCCGGGCTTGGAAATGTTTACAAGAACGAAGTAGCATTCGCCGCTGGCATTAATCCATTCAGGCCTATGAAGACATTATCCCTCTGTGAGATGCAGCTAATTGTAGAGACTGCAAACCGCTTTATGAAAGCAAACGTGATGGACGGTAAGGGTGGCGGTATCGTCACCTACCCTGGTGGACGGCAAACTAGACACACCATGCGCAGCGAAGGGAGACTATGGGTCTATCGTCGTCAAGGCCATGAATGCAGACGCTGTGGAGCCACAATCTTGATGCGCAAACAGGGGATTCAAGCGAGATCAACTTATTGGTGTCCTAAATGTCAACCCGCTATGCAAGAGAACTCCTAAACCCATTCATCTTCATTAAGTGACAGCTGCGGAATTAGGTAACAGCTTGCGGAATAGCTTTGTAATGCATTCTGAAATTCTTTAGGTCTACATCCATAGGCGGAAAGAATCCGTCAGTTTTTTGTATTGGCATGCATGAGTGCCTTGATAAATACTCCGCCCACCACTGATCTTGCTTGAAACGCAATCTCTTTGCCACTCACCGTGTCATAAAAATCGGTCGTGGGAGTTCGTGAAGGGGTTTCGTCCGCCCACACCACAAGCCGGTGAATCAGGTCCTGAAACTGCTCGGGCTTGCTGGCTAAACTTGCTGTCCAGACTTCCCAATCCAATTTCGTGATTGTCTTTCGATTGTCCAGAGGCAATCCATATTGCTTCATTTGCCGACTATAAAAGTCCCACTCAGTATTCATCACCCTCTTCGGGAAAAGATGAAGATCCAGGAGATCATCCCACACAAGGTTGTACTTCTGACTCCAGGTGCCCGGCTGATCGAATGCGAGCTTATAGTGATCGCCGTCGATTGCCATCTTTTCCCATTGCTCGGGGAGCCTGCTCACGATCCGTTCGTACCGGTCAGCGAGTTCCGTATCACCGACGCCGCGGGCAATCTGAACAAATGCTCCAAGGGCCTCAATCGCCTTAATCGATAGATTCGTATTGTGCGCCAGATGGCCAGCAAAGTCATCAGTGCTTAGCTGGTTCTCTGGATCCATGCCTTTTTTCTCAAGATAGTCTGCCCACTGCTTTAATTGTGGCATGTAACGCTTGGCGAACTCCCAATTCTCTTCCCGACGTTCGAGTGCCGCAACCATGATGATCAAGTTACCGCTTTCCTCGACTGGCATCTGATCTTCTTCGTTCTCTTCCCCTCCCCCATATACCTGTCCATTGGCCAATGGATAGGTTCCCAGGTCATGAGGTGCAAAAGGAAAGCGCCATCGCGGAAGAGCAGCATAACGCATAAGCGGTTCCAGTTGCGCCTCAAGTAATTTTGGATTGAAGAGTAGGAAGAATGGCGATGATGGATATGTGACATCTACTGTATCAATACAACCATTGCTATCATTTTCCTTCGAAAAAAACATAGGTGTACCATCGACATCGGCTACGAGCTTGTGCGCGGCAATCGTCTGGCGGAACAGCAACGAGGTCAGATATCTATAATCTGGTCCACCAATCTTCTCCATCTGTGCTGTTGTATCTGCATCGAACCTCTCGCCACGTTCTTCGAGCTGTGCATACTCTTTCTCGGCGGTAGCCAGCATTACAGCCTCCGTCATGCCATTACGTTGCCAGTACGGGCGAAGCCGGCGTCCGAGGTATTCGATTGCATAACCTTCTGTATACGCCAGCTCAACATGGCGTTCCACTCGCGATGCCCCAATCAATCCCAGCGGAAGTCTCGTCGAAAGATGAGCTGCGCGCTCTCGTCCTGCGGCGGGAAGTGGCATAGAAGAGTCGTCCGTATCAGGAAGATTACCCGAAGTAACGAACGTGGGAACGCCACTATATGCCATCGATGTCGTCGCCAGTGCCGAGTCTGGAACTGCAAGCCGAAAGTATCCCCAATCGATTCGAACCCGGTCTCCGGACTGATGGAGCGTCTGTTGGTCGCGTGATCCTACGTTGAGAAGCGTCAGACCTGGGGCACGACTTCGGGACCAGGTCACCTGCTGTCTCGGCTGGTCGACTGCAATCAATGGATCTACGTCCAGCATCAGATCCGCTTGGTGTTGTTTTCCGTCGATTGATCTCGCACTCCAGCTCAAATATGTAACTGGCCGCGACATAACGTCAAGATCCTTAGGAAACAACGGCGTGAAGAAGGTCACGCCCAACTCCAGTCCGCCTGCCGTAAAACGATATTTCGAATGCAATGGCGTCACTTCGACCGACACCTGCTGCATAGCCTCTACTGCTGGCATTCCGAAATAGCCACGTGGCATCGTCCCCATCCAACGATACGTCGTTCCGTCGATCCGGATGAGCCCCAGCATGGGTTGCGCGACTTCGGTCCAATGCTTTACCGGTACGTCCGTCAATTTGTCGCCCATAGACCACAAACTGAAGAAGGGGTCATTCGTGACCAGCGGAGTGGCAGGTGCTCGATGTTGTTGGCCCGCTGCTGATAGACACATCGCCGAGAGCGCCGCCCATGTTAGGAGTTTCATGGTCATGTTTTCTAGAACCCTTTGCCTCTTGATCGTTCTGTCCGCCGTTGCTCGGCTGCAGTTTAGTGATTGGTGCGACAAGGCTTACACACCGCCCACTGCACAAGCAATAGGGATATGGATCGACCCAGGAAGAAACGGATCCTCGTCCTTTGCGTATAGGCATCGTAACTCTCGTCGCACCGAATTGCGATGCCCCGTTTTAAGCGAATCGCCGGATGCAAGATTACCATCCAGAACACTAATAAATCGTGATCTGTGGTACGGGCTTCTCTGGAAGAAGCCCGATCCTGGGGACCGATTCCGGGATGTAGATTCACGCGCTAATTTCCGAATTCCAATACTTGAAAACAGTTGTTTTCAGCGCGCTCGGAAAGGGAAAATGACAACTGAAGGGATAGTTCGACAAACAAAAAACCAGGAGCACCGAGTCACCTATAGACAATCAATCAATCTTCTGCTACATAATCTGCTTACAGCAGAGTTCACCTTCAAGTATCGAAGCATCCTTTTCGGGTGACGTTTGCACCTCGGCTTGGCGACATCGTCTCCCGTATCAACGATGACATTGGGGAGGTACAACGCATTTGTGCGGATACATTCTCTCCATCTTCTCCAATGTTCTTTTCCTGGTAGGCAGCCTCGCTATCATGGTCTGGCTCAATCCTCGCCTTACCATTGCCAGCCTCATCCTGCTTCCGTTCAGCATCCTTGCACTGCGACACTATCAACGACGCCTCACACACTTTACTTTCGAACTCCGGCAACGAAGTGCAAATCTGGGCAGCTACTTATCGAAAGCATCATGGGGATGCGTCTCATCGTTTCCACTGGCGCACAGAAACGCGAAGCTGACCGATTCGCCGCCCATAACGATGCCTTCGTGAGTTCTCTCATCTCGATGCAGATGACGTCGTTCCTCGCAAGTGGACTTCCAGGCACGGTTCTTATGCTCTCCACAGCCACCGTCTTCCTCTACGGCGGCAAACTCGTAATCGAACACCAACTCACGCTTGGCGCATTTGTAGCCTTCATGGCTTACCACGTCAAGCTACTCTCACCTGTACAGAACCTTCTCGGCGTCTATACCAGCCTGCTTACTGGCGGAGTCTCTCTGGCGCGTGTCTTCGAGGTTCTCGACGTTCCCGTTGAGGTCTCCGATCCACCATCTTCATCATCCTTTCCCGCCTTCACCCACGAAATTCGTTTTAGGGATGTAGGCTTTCGTTATACGTCGCAGGTTTCCGTCCTCCAAAACGTCTCCTTTACCGTTCCCCGACACACCATCTGCGCCATCGTAGGTGCGAGTGGATCAGGCAAGTCCACCCTGGGAGGCCTGCTCGTCCGTTTCTTCGACGTTCAAAGCGGCGCTATCACTATCGATGGCACCGACATTCGCGATCTCTCGCTTACCGATCTTCGTTCATCCATTGCTATCGTGGAACAAACACCCTATCTATTTCACGCTACCGTCCGTGAGAACATCACTTACGCCAATCCGTCCGCAACGGAAACACCAGTCCGCGAAGCCTCCATTCAGGCCGGCATTCACAACTTTATCGCTTCTCTGCCCAACGGTTACGAAACAATGATCGGCGAACGTGGTTCAACCCTCTCCGTCGGCGAGCTCCAATGCATCGCCCTGGCTCGTCCTCTCCTTCGCAAGCCCGCCATCCTTCTTCTTGATGAGCCCACCTCTGCGGTCGATCCGCGTACTGAAGCACTCGTGACGGACAAGCTTGCCTCGGTCCTCCGGTCCACTACGATCACTGTAATCACCCACCGTCGTTCTCTCGTCGAGACAGCGGATCATGTCGTCGTCCTCGATCAGGGGCGCGTCGTTCAACAAGGCCGTCCCGACGAACTTCTCAATACGCCCGGATACGTCTCGCACCACTTTTCAGATGCTGCCTCTCATCAGCCTCAGGAGGCTTTCGTATGAAGGGGCGCCTTCGTATTGCCATTCTTGATAGCGGAGTCTTCGTCAATCACCCGCATATCCGGAGCTCCATCGCAGGTGGTGTCACCATTACACCCGAAGGCCAGACTGACGGTTTCCGGGACAACCTGGGTCACGGCACCGCCATCTGTGCGCTTCTCCAGCAACTGGCTCCGGACGCTGATATCTTCGCCGTCAAAATCTTTGAATCCCGCCTCGCGACCTCACTTGCCATTGTTCTCAATGCCATCGACTGGTGTCTGCAGCAACGGATCAACATTATCAATCTCAGTCTCGGAACTGCCAACCATGACCATCTGTCCCACTTCGCCGCAGCCGTCGAGCGAGCCCATAACCATGGAACCGTCGTTGTCTCGGCGTACCAGGCAAATGAAACCCCGATGCTTCCCGGCTCACTTCCCACCGTAATCGGAGTAGCAGAAGATCCTAGTTGCCCGCGCCAATCTACGCGCTTTATAGCATTGCCTACGCCTCACGTCGCGGCTTGCCCATATCCGCTCGATATCGATGGCATCCCACGCGAACGTAACCTGCGCGGCGTCAGTTTTTCCGTCGCACATGTAACTGCTCATATTGCCCGTCTGTGGCACGCATCGGTGCCGGATCTGAGTGCTGATGCCGATTGGCTCGCACGGCTGGCCGCAGATCAGCCCGCGCGGCAGAATCAACTATTGTAACCAGCCTGCTCTAAAGGTCAGCGCCCACCAAGGGACACTATCTCTGCTTCCGGAGGCCATCGGCCTCGGCGTGCAATGCGGACTTACCAGCGCCGGGGTGCTGGGGATGATGCTCGCCTCGTACTTCATCTTCTACATCTTTGAAACGGGCTGGATGCACTGACGCAGCGCTGGCAATCGCAGGACTTGGAGCGGCGAGTCATAGGGGGCACAGGCACTGGCATGCTGATCCTTCACAGCTTCCGGGACGGCCTCGCTATCGGAGCGGCCTACGCTGGCTTGCATACGGCAGGATACGCCGTCGCGTATGGAACTTCCCGCCTCGAAACTCTGTGTTCCTGGGGGTGGTCGCGACGCTGGACGAAGTGGCCAATGCACAGGGATGACCCGGCCCCGTGTAGCGCTGGCTTGGTTGATGACGCAGCCCGGAATTACGGCGCCGATCCCAGCGCGGCAAATGAGAGGCACTCGCCGCGGCAAACTCCCGGAAGGTTGTGGCAGAGGCTAGGCCAGGTAGAAAGAGTACTGAGGATCGACGCCGAACACTTTAAATACACATAATTTCTAATCTGCAGGCGTTGCGGAAGAAGAGTTCGGGCGCACAGGGGAGAAGCTTTACCAACTTAGTGGATGAGGCGATGTTCTCGCCTCATCCACGTCGCCGGCTGCGTCTGCTGGATGATGAGCGGTCTCGATCTAAAGAGGCGCTTCATGCTGGTGGCATAGACTTCAGGGGAAGGAGAGCGTGCGTCTGAAGGGCTGGGTTGCTTTGAGCGCGGGCCGCTAAACGCAGATCGAAAGGCAAACCGGAAGGGAGCATAACTTGGCCACGAGATCCGGTGCACTCGACTAACGAGCGGTGTCCCTGTCGACTTGAAGCCGGTCCGCTAGCCGGAGGGCCAGGGCCATCATGGTGAAGGTAGGATTGGAACTCCCTCCACTCGGAAAGACGCTGCAGCTTACAACATAGAGATTCCTGAGGCCATGGACCTTCAGAGAGCTGTCCACGACGCTGGTCGACGGATCAGCGCCCATCCTGGTTCCTCCCATCATGTGAAACGTATCCCTACGGTTGGCGAGTTCCCAGCAATCACCTTCCCCCTGAGCCTGCGGCGTCCAGTGTATGTTCGCCAGACCATATTCGCGGAAGAGTCCGTCAAGCTCCTGCACATAGCAACGGATGCTCGCACGCTCGTCGCCCGATATTCGCCAATCGAGGATTGCTTTGCGCATCCCGAGGGCGTCCCATTCCTCGCCCAGGCGTATACGGCTCTCGCAGTCGGGCTTCTGTTCCACATCGATGTCCAGGACGACGCTTGCTGCCCTGGAGACAAATCTTCGATTGCGAAGCTTTGCCGCAATGGCCAGGTTCACTATCTCCCTGGATGCAGCAGGCACGCCTAACATATCTCGTCGAAGGTCCCGGTTTAGACGCCCCTGCTGGATCCCGCGAAGCACTCTCCTGATCAGGTCCGCACCGGAACCCGATGGTTCTTCTATCGCGAACTGTGCTGAGACTGAAAGAAGGCTTCTCTCAATTCGCAACTCCGCGGTCGCCTCGAGTTTCGCCCTGTAGGACGTGCCATCTCTCACGTATGGAGCAAACGCCCGAATCACTCGCTTTCTGTCCTCGGGAGCAATCTCCGCCGCTCGCACCTCCACATGATCGTGAAAGTAACGTCCCACCTGCCCTCGGCAATTCCCTACCCCCTGTGGACATACCGCCGTGGACGCCAGCAGCAGGCGCGATGCCTCGATCGTCCCGGTGCAGATCACAAACTGATTGGCGAAAAATTCATATCTCACTCCGCCATAATTGGTGGCAGTCACACCCAGCGCGAATTCTCCATTTCCATTCACGTCAATAGAGAGAGCATTTGCATGTGTGAAGACGGTAACGTTGCTTGAGGCGAGACATTGCTTGCCCAGAGTCATCGACAGGTTTCTCCTCACGAAGGGAGCGCATTTGGAAAAACGCAGCCTTACTCGGGAGGACTGAAAGGGAAGCTCGCACTTAAATTCTCTAAGCAGTTCGTCGGAGAATGGAGATGTCGAAACGCCCATCACCTTCTGCACCTCAAGATAATAAGGCTCGAGCTCAGCCAGTTCGATGGGCCAGATAGGCATGCCTAGCCGACTGTCGGGATGAAGTACATCCTCTGTGAAAGGGAGCAACTGGCCTGCCCAGCGGGTCGAGGATCCTCCAAATGTGCGGAAGCGGCCTTCCTCAACGCCGGAGTGCGGCTCACCCGCGATCTCTGTGCGGTAGAGCCTCTGGCTTCGCTCCTCGAACTCAAGCCCCCCGGCCTCCAGTAGATGGACATTCCTACCGCTTTGTCCTAAGCGCGAGGCGAGCAGAATGCCCGCGACTCCGCCACCGACCACACAGATATCCGATCGGAAGACCGACGGCAGGCCTCGTGTCTCCAAGTCGATATACATGGCAGACACTAAAACACAACCGACGAATGATGGCAACAAGTACCTTCTTTCGCGACACCATGGTTGCCGAGTTACTTTGAAAGCAACAAGCAGGCCCTCGGAACACCAGGAATTAGGATTCGTGGGAAGCATCGATTTGTTGCAAGTCGCTGCAACTCGTCCCCAACTCTTGCATACGTTCGCATGCCAATCGCGGCTATCCGCTTGTCGCGCTACTCGCAAGCATACTGCAAGCATCTCAAGGTACTACAGAGCGCCGAACCCCTACTGCTCTCGTAAGGCCGCGAAGTGAAAGAGATCGCGCTTTCAGTTTGGCCATGGACTTGCAGTTACGTGAACTATCAGACGGTGTGCAATGTCCTATAAGTCCTCAATTCGACGACTTACATGTATGTAAAGGAGAACACCTGGGACGCATGCAAACAGGAATACCTGGATATCGTCGACGCCTTCACCTGTGAACGCGTGGCGAACGCATAACTCTTGGGGTTCTATATGACAAAATACATCATCATCACACCCGCTCGTGACGAAGAAGATTACCTTGAACGAACTGTCCTCTCGGTCCTCCAACAAAGCATTCTTCCGATCCAATGGATTCTCATGGACGATGGCTCGCGCGACCGGACTGGAGAAATCATGGACCACTACGCGCAGCTTTATCCCTGGATCACCGTCTGCCATCGGAACGACCGGGGTTTTCGCAACTCCGCAGGAGGAGAAATTGATGCGTTTTACGATGGTTATTCACGCATCGCCTGTAGCGACTGGAATTTCATCATAAAGCTTGATGGAGACCTCAGTTTCTCGCCTGACTACTTCGCGAAATGCTTTGCCGAATTCGCGAATGATCCTCGACTCGGGATCGGGGGCGGAGGCATCTACCATGAACTGAATGGGGGAGTCACACTCGAAAAGAGCCCCACGTTTCACGTCCGTGGAGCCACCAAGATCTACAGACGCGAGTGCTGGGAAGATATTGGAGGCCTCATGCGCGCCCCCGGTTGGGATACCGTGGATGAGCTAAAGGCGAACATGCTCGGTTGGACGACGCGCAGCTTCCCCGACTTTCGCTTGCTGCATCACCGCTACACGGGCGCAGCCGATGGTGCCTGGAATAACGCTGTCAAAGACGGCCGCGCCAACTACATAGCTGGCTATCATCCTCTTTTTATGCTTCTGAAGTGCACCGCACGAAGCATAAAGCACCCTTTCCTGGTCGGCTCTGTCGGCCTGATGCGCGGCTTTCTAAGCGGTTATTGGGAGCGCATACCGCAGGTGCAGGACCGCGGCCTAATTCGATACACACGCAATCAGCAACTGCGTCGCCTCCTTCTGCTCGATACCATCTGGAAATAGCCTAGTTGCCCTGGAAACTCCAGATGCACGCCACTGACGTGCCAATCACGCCTTCGTTACATCCCCACAAATACTTGGCGCCTGCAAAATTGAGCAGTACAAAGTCGCTCGGCCCGTTTACCTATCCCAGCGAGATGCCAGCCCGCTTCATCCAGACACCACGTCCATCAGGATCGCGCATCGCTGAAGGTAGAGATCCTTCGCCTGCAGCAGCTCCTGGCTGGACTACTGCTGAAGAACCAGCGTTTGCGGCACGCACTGGAAAACGCTGAAACCGTGCGGACTGATTGGAAGCATTGATTCACGCATTCGGGAGCAGCCCACAGTCAGCTGTCACATACCCCCTGTGGTCGAGTGCGCACTTTGGTAGTAACGCGGCCATTGAGAGGTCCCAGCTATTACTGAGGTGCGGAAGGCGCACGGGCGATACGGGCACCGGTTGGGTCCGCCACATATGTTTGGAGTCCCTTCGATCGGTCTTCTGTTTCCGCACATAGCTGGCACGAATCTGCGTCGCATCGCCGACCCACACTTCATGGTCTAGCTTCTGCAGCAAGGACACGAACCACTGATCGTTGCCTACCGCTTCGATACCCACTAAGGCAGGGGAAGCCATTCCTCTGTAGAATCGCTCAACTTCGCCGGTCGCGTGCATTAGCTTGTGGTCTTCGATTCTGCCAGTCTCGGTGTTCAGCTTGGCGACTTGTTGATCGCTTGGTGAAAATCACAGCCTATTATGATCAGCCGGGCTCCTTCCTCCCGCTGACCCTGGTCTCTAAACCAACCACAGTCTACCGGGATGCGTTGAAGCCTTCGCCCTTATCTAATCAGCCTCTTTGTTGGAGCAATAGCTCCTGGCCAGGATGGAATGCGCTGCGCTCTGTTCCCATTTAGTTAGGCAGTCTTGAAGGACTTCTTCCGATTACGGGTTGTGAGAGCGCCGGTTCGGCCGTTGTGCCATCTCGTTGTTCGCCAGCAGATCTGGCAGGAAATCATAACTTTCTCAGCCGTGGTAGTCCGTGACGGTATCCAGCATGCAAGCAGCGAGACCGCAATCAACAATAGAGACGGCTCCAGGAAGATCTCCGCGAGTCTTCGCTGGATGGAATCGATCTCGGCAGACGATCTGCCGAGATCCATAAGAGACATGACGTCAGGAATTGAAGCGTGTCCCTCCCAGTATGTCGTTCACCACGCGATTGACATAGCGGAAGCGATAGTCACAGAGAATCCCAGCAACAGGCCGCCAGGTGCTGCAAAACCAAGGCGTAGATCCACGGGTAGAGAGAGCCCCCCGCCTCCAAGCACAGTCAGTGCCCCGCTAAAGAGAAGTAGCTCAGTCATGTCATTGCAGAGACTCTCACCCTTCAACACGGCATCTGTTATTTTGCCTGGTTGTTTACTGCCAACCGCCTCCAAGTGCCGCATATAACTGCACTAGCGCAAGCGCTTCATTCTGCTGCGCAATTGCAAGGTTCAACTGCGCTGTAAACAGGTTTGTGTCCGTGGTAAGCACCTCGAGATAAGCCGTCGCTCCACTCTGATAGCGTAGGCGAGCAAGTCTGGTGGAATCGTCGGCGGCGGCCACCAGTTTTTGCTGTTGCTCGCGATAAGCGCGCTGCTTGTCTGCTGTGATTAGAGCATTTGATACATCCCGAAGGGCTGTGAGAATAGTCTTCTGATAGTTGAGGATCATCTCTTTCTTCGTCTCCTCCGAAAGCTGTAGCTGGCCGCGAAGCTTGCCTCCTACAAAGATCGGCTGCGTCAAAGATCCAATACCGTAAACCGTCTCGGCACCAGACTTGAACATATCCGGGAAGTTGTCTCCGCCCACGCCGCCTGAAGCACTGATGGAAAGCTGTGGAAAGAACTGGGCACGAGCCACGCCAATGTTGGCGTTTGCAGCCATCAATTGCGCCTCGGCCTGCTGAACGTCCGGACGACGCTCCAGTAGTTGGGACGGCAAGCCGACGGGTAAAGTCGCCGGAGGAGGAATGAGAGCTGTCGGGTCGGTGTGTGTCACCGGCCCCGGCGTATCTCCTACGAGCAGCTTGAGCGCATTCTCGTCCTGCTGGATCTGTTGCTGCAACTGCGGAATCTGCGAGGTTGCCGCATACAGTAACTGTTCTGCCTGGCGAAGATCCGCAAGCGGAACGGAACCGCCGTCCGACAATCGACGGGTCAGATCGACGGAATCCTGCCGCGACTTCACCGTCTGCTCGGCGATTGCGAGTTGAGTATCCAACGCCCGCAGTGAAAAATACGTGCTCGCCACCTGCTCTACCAGAGTCAGCCGAACTGCTTTTTGAGCCCATTGCTGAGCCAACAGCGTGTCGCGCGCTGCTTCGGTCTGTCTCCGGTAGAGTCCCCAGAAGTCCGGTGTCCACGCGGCGGAAAGATTGAATCCGCCGAACACCAGGGGATTAGAGATATTCGTGCCTCCAATCGAAGGAATGTCGGCTCCCGCTCCAGAACCGCCGGCGCTTACAGTTGGAAACTGCTGGGCGCGGGTGATCTTTACCTGCGCCTGCTGCTCGAGAACTCTTTGCGCGGCGATCCGGAGATCGTAGTTGTTGGCCAATGCCTTCGAAATCAACACCTGCAACTCAGGTTCCTTGAATATCTGCGACCACTGCTGATCTCCAATTGAGTCTTTGGCTGCACTGGAGACCGCCGCGTCATCGGAACCGCGAAATTCAGGAGGAGCCGGGACCTGGGGACGGACGTACTTCGGTCCAACCTTGCAACCCGAGAGGATAAGCAAGCAGGCAAGGCCGACCAAGCCGATAGGGAGATTCGGGAACTTTCTCATACGTGACCTCCGGTGGTCTGATCGTTTGAAATGCTCATCTGCTGCAGACCAGCGGCCTCTCCGGCAGCAACCGGAACGAAATCAGGCTTGGAGTCCATCGAGGTTCCTCTCCCACCTTTCGTATAGCGATGAGAGAGATATTCCACGACCGCGAACGTCACCGGAACAAACAGGATGCCGATCAGACTGGACAGCGTCATGCCGCCGACAACAACGGTGCCAAGGATCCGGCGCGAAACCGAACCTGCCCCTTCGGCCACCCATAGAGGCAGGCAGCCGAAGATGAAGGCGAGAGCGGTCATAATGATGGGCCTGAAACGCAGGCGAGCCGCATTCAGTGCCGCCTCCGCGATACTCTGGCCGCTCTCGTAGTTGATCTTCGCAAACTCGACGATCAAGATGGCGTTCTTCGCTGAGAGACCGATCAGCATGACGAGACCGATGGTGGCGAAGACGTCGTTCTCAAGAGAGCGAATGTTCAGGGCCAGATATGCACCCAGGATCGCAACCGGCGTGCTCAGCAGCACACTGAATGGGAGCGTCCAGCTCTCATAGAGACCTGCCAGAATCAGGAACACGAACACGATTGAGAGTGCAAAGACCACCCATGCCGGAAGCCCCTGCGCAGCCTTGTGCTCCTGGAAGGACATGCCCGAATAGTCAAAGCCCATTCCGTCAGGCATTGTTTGATGGTAGGTGTCTTCAAGTGCCTTCATGATCTGGCCGGAGCTATACCCCGGGGCTCCCACGATATTGATCGTTACGGCGTTGTATTCGTTGAAGCGATAGATAAACTCCGGACCGTTGATCTTTTTGACCTTGACCAGCGCGGCCAGAGGAACCTGGCTTCCGTTTTCGCTGCGGACATAGAACTGATTGATGTTTTCAATCTTGCTTCTCGTGTCGGCTTCCGCTTCAACGTAGGTCTGCCATTGGCGGCCAAACCGGTTGAAGTAGTTCGTCAAATAACCGCCCATGAATGTCTGCATGGTGGCGTAGACATCGGAGAGCTGCACCTGCTGCTGCACAACCTTCTCCTTGTCGACCGACGCGTAGAGCTGCGGCACCCCCGGAAGGTAGGACGGAATGGCGACAGCGATCTCCGGCCGCTTCTTGAGTCCTCCAAGAAACGCGCCGAGATTCCTGGTCAGAAAATCCGGATCGTCGTTGCCGGAGCGGTCCTGCAGCACAAAAGTCACGCCTCCCGATGTTCCTACACCCGGAATAGAGGGCGGCGGAAAGCTGAAGGCGATGCCATCGGGATTGCCTGCGAGTTGCCTCGCCATGCTCGCCTGGATTGCGCCAAACTGTTCTTCCTTAGACTTTCGCAGGCCCCAATCCTTCAGCGAGACGAAAAAGAAGGCTGTGTTGGTGCTCTGTGTCTGGGTCAGAAGGCTGAAGCCGTTGACCTGAATAACGCCGCGTACTCCCGGGGTCTTCAACAGGGCATCTGAAACCCGCAACGCAGCCTGATCGGTGCGCTTCAATGACGCGGCATCCGGAAGCTGCAGCGCGACGAAGGCATAGCCCTGGTCTTCGGTCGGAATAAATCCTGTCGGCAGTCGCCCGCCAAAGAGCACCGCGGCGACTCCAATGGCGACCAGCAGCAGCATCGAGAAGCCCGACTTGTGCAACAGAACGCTCGAAGTGGAGACGTAACGGTCGGTCGCGCGCCCGAAGAAACGGTTGAACCACTTATAGAACCGGGTAAGTGCCCCATTTCCGTTCAGATTGTTCTTTGGCTTGAGCAGCAGCGAAGCGAGTGCAGGACTCAGAGAGAGTGCGTTGAACGCTGAGATGATGACAGAGATCGCGATGGTGATTGCAAACTGCTGATACAGGCGTCCGGTGATACCGGGGATTGCGGCTGTAGGAATGAACACGGCCGCCAGAATGAGCGCGATAGCAACGACCGGGCCAGAGACTTCCTCCATAGCCTTATTGGTTGCGTCCACCGGAGTCATGCCTTGATCGATGTGGTGCTCCACTGCCTCCACCACGATGATGGCATCGTCCACCACCAGGCCGATCGCCAGCACAAGACCGAACAACGAGAGCGTGTTGATGGAAAAACCCAGGAGCGGGAAGATGATGAACGTACCAATCAGGGATACCGGCACGGCCAGCAGGGGGATCAACGTCGCGCGCCATCCCTGCAGGAAGATGAACACCACGATGACAACGAGCACAAGTGCTTCAACCAGCGTGATGACGATCTCGTGAAGGCCAGCCGTTACGGCTTTGGTGGTATCGAGCGGAATGTCATACTTCAGCCCCGACGGGAAGTTCCCTGAAAGCTCCTTCATACGCTGACTGACAAGTTTGGCAACCTGTACAGCGTTAGAACCAGGCAACTGGTACACGCCGAACACGCCCGCCGGTGCCTTGTTATAGCGTCCATTTAGAGTGTAGTACTGCGCGCCCAGTTCGATACGCGCAACATCGCCGAGGTGCAGCACCGATCCATCAGGGTTTGCACGAATAACGATCTTCGAAAACTCCTCAGGAGTCACCAGACGGCCTTCGGTGCGGACCGTGTAGGTAAACTGCTGATCGTCAGGGGAAGGCTCACCGCCGATCTGTCCGGCCGGGTTCACATTGTTCTGCGTCTGCAGGGCGGCGATGATCTCTGGGGCTGTGACCCCCAGCTTTGCCAGCTGATCGGGCTTCACCCAGACACGTAGTGCGTACTGACCACCGAAGACCTGCACACGCGCCACACCGGGAACGCGCGTGATCTCGTCTTGAAGCTTGATGATGGCGTAATTGGTCAGAAACTGTGCATCGTATTTGCCCTCTGGAGAAGACAAAGCCACGATCATCAGCGGCGACGTCAGCGACTTCTGCACCGTAATTCCACCAACGGTAGCCTGCGCGGGCAGTTGAGCCTGTGCCTGGGAAACACGCAGTTGGGTGAGAATCTGGTCTGTATCGGGATTTGTCTTTACATCAAAGTCCGTGAAGATCTGCGATTGACCGTTGTTTGCGTTAACCGAGTACATGTACAGCATGTTGTCTACGCCGGTGATCTGCTGCTCAAGTGGCGTAGAAACAGACTGCAAAAGTGTCTTCGCATCAGCACCCGCATAGTTGGCGGTCACTGAAATCTCAGGTGGCGCAATATCAGGGAACTGTGCTGTGGGCAACGTCAACATGGATACGGTGCCCAGAATGACCGTGAGAATCGCAATTACAATCGCCACAATGGGGCGGCGAATGAAAAACTTTGACATTACTTCCCTCCGGCTACATCGCCGGCCCCGGACGCCACGACTGTATGCGGTGCTACCGGTGCCCCTTCGCCAAGTTTCTGTAAGTTGTCAGTGATGATTGTTGTTCCTGGCTTGAGACCACTTAAGACCACCACATCCGAACCGACTTCCGGCCCAACCGTTATGTTCACAACGTGCACTTTCTTAGCCGTGCCCACAGTGAACACCTGTTTCTGTCCCTGCATATCCGACACGACTGCCTGCGGAATCAGGATGGCGTTTTGGCGTATCTCTGTGTTCGCGGTTACGCGTCCGAACTGCCCCGGACGCAGCGTATTGCCGGAGTTTGGGAAGGACGCTGCAATCCGGATTGCTCCCGTCTGTTGGTTCATCTGCCGATCAACAAAGACAATTTTTCCTGGGTATGGATAGGTGCTTCCATCGGCCAGGTGCAATGTCAGCGGGACGTCCGAGGCCCCCTTCAACAGATCGCTGCCACCGTTCTTCAGGCGCCGGGTCAGCCCAAGATATTCAGCATCCGAGATTGAGAAGTAAACCTTGATAGGATCCATCTGGGAGACCGCCGTCAGCACGGCCTGAGGACTGACGAGATTTCCCACCTGAGTCGTAGCCTGTCCGGCGACCCCTGTTATTAAAGAGCGGACCTGCGTGAATCCCAGATTCAGTTTGGACGTCTCTACACTTGCCTGTGCCGCCGCGATCGATGCCTGGGCCGCCTTCACCGCAGCTTCCTGCTGAATCTCCTGCTGCTTTTCAGTGTCAAGCGTGCTTTGCGCAATTGCCCGCTGCGCTGCAAGCGGCGTATCGCGCGCTACATTAATCTTTGCCAGCCCCAATTGAGCCTGCGCCTGGCCAAGCGAACCTTGCGCCTGACCGACTTGAGCCTGCGCCTGATCTAAAAGTGCCTGAAAGGGTCTCGGGTCGATTTCGAACAAGACCTGCCCCTTTTCAACCACGGAACCTTCGCGATACAGTTGCCGCACGAGATACCCCGAGACCTGCGGCTGAATCTGTGCGTTAACATATCCGTCCATGGTTCCCACCCACTCGCTCGACAGGGGAACGTCACTTGCCTGCACACTCATGACCGCAACCGGCAGCGAGCGATTCGCGGGAGACGCGGCGACATTCTTCTTACATCCCGCAATGAGCAGAGTTCCCAGCAGAGCTGTAAGGCCAACTAATCCAGTCTGGCGTCGTTGACTCGTTACACGTTTTCGCGAAGTCATTCAATTCCTCCTGCTCCCGGTGCTACAATCGCAAATTTTCATGATAAAAACATACACGCATGTTTTTGTATAAAATTCAGATGCTGGAGATGCATCATGGATTCAGGAAACATCATGGATTCAGATTCAGGAAATCGGACGACACTATCACGCTCGGCTGTGCGAGCTTCGGGAGGGGAAAAGCAGGAACGTTCCCTCGTAACGCGACAGGAGCTGATCGACGCCGCTCGCCGTATCTTTGCTCGCGATGGTTTTGAGGTCGCTCGCCTGCAGGATATCGCCGCGGCTGCAGGTAAGACCAGAGGTGCGTTCTACGCACATTTTCAGGATAAAGAGGATGTCTTCTTCGCAATCTTCGAACAGGACATCGCACGAGACCAACAGACCTACCTCAAGGAACTCAACCAATCCTCCACCTACGAAGAGCGCGTCGCCATACTCGTTAGAAATCTGGAAGACATTATCTACGACAAAGACCGCGTCCTTCTCTATCTTGAGTTCAAGATGTATGCTGTACGCCACCCTCACAAGCGCAAACGCCTTGCGGAGTTGCATCTTCTGATGTGTACTCGTGGTGCCGCAGCGAAGCTGGCGCTTCTGCCTGAGCTTCAGAGTGATGATGCAGGCGAGCAGCGCTCTCGCACGGCGCAGTTTGGATTGGTCATAGATGGCATTGCGCTCAACCACTATTTCGATCCGGTAGGACTTAACAAAGAACAGACGCGCGAGCGAATCGAGTCCAGTGTTCGCTCGCTCATGGCTCCGAAGAGTTCTTGGCGCAAGACAGTCTTTTATGACCGTTATGCAGCCAGGGAACCTGAGTTGTAGACGCTGGCGTCAGTTAACCTACGGTTAGAACCGTCATCCATGCACTATCCCGAGATGCGCTGCTGATCGAATGTTACCGCCATACACACTTCGCCTGGACACGTTCTCCTGACCAACTCATTGTAGCGACCGAGCAAATGACAGCTCGTGGCTATCCGGATCGAGCACGTGAAAAAAGCGTTCACCCCACGAGGCGTCCCGGTGGCTTTTCATGATCAAATCCTTTTCCTTCAGATGTGTCCAGAAACGCATCCGCAACGTGGAAGATCAGCCATCCCCACCGCGACACGCTGTCACCTTGTTCGAGGTTGAGGATCGCAGATTCTGAACCGCTTGCTCGCAGCGAAGAGAAACTTGCCCGTTCTCCTCCATAAAGCAGCTTCATACCGAGCACATTTCGGAAGACCTGCACCGAAGCCTTCATGTTCACAACCCGAAACGTAATTTTTCAATCGTCGTTGCCATACGCCAGCAGTGTACGTCGAATTTCCTTTCCGTAGGGCATGCGGTGAAAGATCACAGGCGTGCGAGACCGGTCCGTGTTGAACAGGTTCCAGTCACGGGACTAGAATCTAGCCTAATTCCACGGTGG
Organism: Edaphobacter modestus; assembly: GCF_004217555.1. Lineage (GTDB taxonomy): Bacteria > Acidobacteriota > Terriglobia > Terriglobales > Acidobacteriaceae > Edaphobacter > Edaphobacter modestus. The sequence goes on along the minus strand of NZ_SHKW01000001.1, from coordinate 337,820 downwards.
GAGGTGTGTATGCTCCACGATGAGTTCGTCTGCAACACCTGCAAAAACGACCTTCTCGAAGACTCTCACCATCGCAGAGCATGAACACAACAGCACGAGGAGGTGCGTATGCACTTCGATAAATTCTCCTTCGGCACTCTCCGAATCGACGGCAGCACCTACGGTCAGGATGTGGTGATCGACCGCGGAGAAATACGCAAACGCAAGAAGACACCCTCCAAGAAATTCCGTGACGAATTTGGGCATACGCCCCTTTCTATCGAAGAAAAGATTCCCTGGAAATGCCACCGGCTTGTGATCGGCACTGGAGCATACGGCAGCTTGCCAGTTATGAAGGAAGTGAAACGTGAGGCGGAACGCCGCCACATCGAATTGGTCATTGTGCCGACCAGGGAGGCCATCCGGTTAATCGAAAAGGAATCAGCCGCAAACGCCATTCTCCACGTTACCTGTTAGAAGAGATCGTGTGCCTGACAGGCACTGGCCTTCACAGGACAACACAATAGCTTTCGGGTGGTCGGCTATCCGGAAGATAGCCGAGAATGCTTTTCCCGTGAATTCCGTCACGGCACCAAAACTTGCGTGTCTTTCATGAGGCATGGGTTCAGCGGATATTACGTGGTGCGCGCTATCGATGAAAACGAATAGCAAATGCGTTGGCCGGGTTTTCTACCATGAGTTTTCGAATGGTTGCTTCGCTGATACCACTGTTATGCAAAGCGGGTAGGAACACATCGATCATGTAATTAAAGTTGCGAACCTCTCCTCCGTTCTGCTGGCCGACCCAATACCAACCACTGTCCTGCGAGAGCAGCAGCCGGCTGGCATGTTTCTCCGTCATGACATGGACCAGCTTGAGGTGCGATTCGAGTGGCTGTCTGCCGATCCCGTCGAAGGAGACCCACGCGCCAAGTGCCGCCACCGCTCGGTTGATGGGCAACCCATGGCCATCAGAATGAGCAACGATAAAGCGGGCTGGGTCGGCTCTTTCTTCGATGAAGATCTTCGTCGCAGTTAAACCCGCCGGTCCACCTCCGGTGTGACAGGTCACAGCTAAATTGGTGCGTCGCGACGCACGCGCAGAAGCCCGCACAAGCTTTTCATCGATGGGCGAAAGCCGATCCGCGCTACCTTTGATCTCATCGATACCGATCTTGATGAAGCCAGGCTTCACCCCGGTGTCTTCAATGCCGTGTGCCACATCCTCCACCCAGAGGTCAGCGAGTTGATCTGGCGTTGCGCTGTAAGCATGCTTCGGCACAAATTTGTCGTCCGCGCCACCGTAATAACCGGTGTTCGTGACAATATGCAGTCCGGTTTGCTGGGCCAACTGCTTCAACACTCGCGGATCGCGCCCAATGTAGGCCGGTGTGCAATCGATGAATCCCGTCACCCCGCGTTCCTTCACCTGAATGAGCACGGGCAGCATTCGTTTCACCACGGCTTCAACCTCCCAGCGATGTCGATTGGTTTGCGCCGCGCCGATGAAATCACACATGACGTGCTCATGAACAAGTGTGACCCCTAGTTTTGAGGCCGGGATTGGGCCAAGTACCGTCTGAACAAACATGTCTTGAGCCTGGGAGGTCGGGAGCGCATTGGCCGATGCGACAACAGTCAACAACGCAGCCTCACGCAGAAATTCGCGCCGTGTCAGATCCAGGGCCGGTGTCATGACGATCTTGTACCTCGGAGAAGACCTTCGAGTCGACTTGTGGGCAGGAAATTGAACCGGTTTCCAATTAAGACAGTAGCGGCCAGTACCAGCAACGAGCAGATAGCATTCCGCACAATACGGCATACGACTCCGTTCGGTCTCCACGTTAACCCTTCCAGGAGGAACAATATATCAAGAAAAGAGTCTCCCGCTCGGGCTGGTGCACTGCTGCCGTTTACTTCGATCAATGTTCTGGACGTGTTGTCGACAACTAGGAGGTTGGCACCTGGACGAAAAGTCGCTTTTCCAGACAAGTGGCCTTCTCGTCAGCTGACGTCTTACCACTCGTCGAAGTGTTCAGAATGGCCGGGATCGAGCACGTGGTTCGCGACAATGTGGCTTGTGGCAAGGCTAACATCGACATTGTCAGTTTGTATGGCTCTGACCCATGCAGTCCTACCCAAGACATCCTGGCTTGCGGACCGCAAACTCCAGACGCTCGATTGAGGGCCCGCCGCAGGGCTACCGCAGGTTCTCCACGTCGACGACTCAAACCAGCTGAAAACTAACCTTCAACTTGGTACAGCTTTTTCGGCGCCCTTCAATTTTGGTCGAAGACTAACATTCACTTTGGCTCAGAAATAACGGACCCATCACTGTTCCATTGCTCCCAGACCCCGTTCACCAAAATGAACAGCCTAACGCAGTTTACGGTTCGGTTATTCCTCAAACCCCAAAATCCTCTGATCCAGTCGATGCCTCGAAGCCGAATATTCCGATTGTCACGAGAATGACAATTTGCGGCTCTATGGGTTGACGGTAGTCCATTGAGGCGTGGGTCAAGTAGTACGTGATGGGGAAGACGGCAATCAGGATCACATAAGGAAATGCGTGGTTTCGGTCCTCTTCCCACCAGCGCCATATTCCTCGAAACATGAAGAGTGTGATGCAGGTGCAAAAGAAAATATTTGGCACATCCAGAGGTTCGGAGCGAAGGTAGTTTCGACTGAAGCTCCAGAATCCAGTCCAGAAGCGGATAACGCGGCGGAGTGAAACGCCCGCGCAAAAGAGTGGGTGATGGCGAACGAAGTTCATGGCCATCGAGTGCTTGTTTGAAAGATAGGTCATCTCCCCTTCCGCTTCGAATTTTTGCATTTCGACAAGATTAGTGGCGGGATGGGCTCCGGCCGGATTCGACGCGGAGGTGTCACCATCATTGCCCGCCCAGAATTCAAGCCAGAATCCATCGCGGATGGGCGAAGCGGCATGCATGACGCGGTAGTTGCGGATGGTCCATGGTGCGACAACAATCATGAAAGCGAGTACGGTGATAATGCCGCGGAGCAACCATCGACCGCCTACCTGTCTAACTTTCAAAAGAGTCATTAGAAGGAAAAAGGGGAAGACCGAGAGGACGGATGGATTTGAAAGAGCCGTGATGCCGTAGAGAATGCCAAAACCAAACCAAGCCGAGAACCGGTCCTGCAAGTGAAGGCGTTGGACAAGACAAAAACAGGTTGCAAAGAGAAAAGAGGTTAGAGCATAGTCCCAGACCTGAGTCCCGGAAAAATAGACTGCGAACGGGTAGATTACCCAGAGCCAGCCAGCCAGCTGGGCTTGTCTCTCGCCCGCAGCATATTTAAGGCTAAAGTAAATCGGAATGCAGGTCAGAGCCGAGAGCAAGCTGTCAAACAACAGAATGACAAGAGCCGACGTTGCTGTGTAGAGACCACATACGCGGAAGACACTCGCAAGCAAGTATGGAAAAAGCGGTGGAACCAGAGCTGTAGGCCCGGTTGCGGGGAAGAACGGCGAACTGAAGCCGTGACCCGAGGCTAAACTGCGGGCTACCCAGCCCATCTCTGCGCCAAACTGTCCGAAGTCTCGCGAAGGCGCAGCAATGCTGAGAAATGTGGATGCCGCCACAATGGCTCGGAGGACCAGTGCACAGCAGACCATGGACATTAAACGGATCTTGTTTGAACCGATATCTGCCCAATCGGTTAGCTTTGCTATGCGTGGCTGAGTGAGTTCTATTTGGTCGAGAGTCGACATCTACATTCCTTAAAGTGCGTTCTCATGTACCTAACAATTGCAATTCACGATCAGTTTGCGCTAGATCGCGAACACGCGCACAGCTACCAAGAGAGTCGCGGTCAGTACTCTGGCTTCGTTTTGGGGACGTAAATAACTCCATCCTTATGCTCAAGTGCGAGCACATAGTTCTCTTCAATCGCTGCCAAGATGGCGGGGTCGAATCGCTCTGAATCTCTTTGGTCCCGAATCGGCTCGTCGAACTGGATTGTCCCGTACCTCTGCCGGCGCACTTCCTGGACAATCACTCCAGCGTCCAGCTTGCCGAACCGAATCAAGCGGGTCGCATTGAATGGATCGTAAAGATATGGCTTGCCAGCAAAGTAACACCGCAGCAGACTCTCGCACAGCGCAGGCCCCATCCGGCTGTGCAGGAGCGCGACGTCCTCGTCAAAGCGTCTTTCTGCCGATGCCGTCTCGCGCAACCTTCGCAGCGGGTTCCAGTTGCCCGAGATGATCAAAGGAATCACCAGCGAGCCAAACAGCAGCAGCGGCGCATACGCGGGTTCGAGCCGCTTTGCCCATCGCCATCGCGCGGACGCGACTTCAGCGTAGAACAATCCGACCACAATGGCCATCGCCAGCAGCGCGCTGAAGAGAGCATTGATCGAAACGCCTTGGCCGCCGCCGAAATATCCGCCAACGACAAGGGTCGTGGCCAGCAGAATCGCCGCTATCCGCCGCCTCTCATCCTTACACACCACAAACGCCGTATACAGCGCAACACAGAGTGGAAGCAGCAGGGGCCCAAAGACGTTCACGAGCTGATCGAATACCTTGCCGACCGAATAGCCTCTGGGCGCCAGCAACTGGCTCAGGAAATGCGGCCCTCCATAGTGAACATTGAGTGCCACCGCGACACTGGCAAAAAAGAGCCCCCACCCGCTGAACCATAAAGCCCGGCGCAGCGAGATCAAAGCAAGCTCTAGCAGCACAGCGAGAGGAAAGTCGATCGGGTTGTGCTTGATGCAGCCGCCGACGACAAAGAGCAGGGCGGCGAAGGCGACGGCCAAGAGGCTCTCGCGTCGCCATAAATAGACCAGTAGTCCCGCCAGGAAGAACACCTGGGCGAACATCTGCGGATCGTCCATTCCGACATAGATGTCCGCATCCGTGCAAAATAGCGCCAGACAATAGAAACAGGCCAGTGTAGACGCCTGCCACGAGCCGCTTAGCCTTCGTACAATCGCCCCAACCAGAACGCTGCAGCAGATCAGGCTTAGCACCGAAACGGCTCTCGCTGTGAACAGATACTCGTGGGTAAGGCGGTGCAGCTGTGCCTGGATAAAAAACGACAGCATCGGATAGTTTACCGTCGTCCACGCATACTTCTCGCGATACAGCAGTTGGTGGTCGGCGACGATGCTGGCGTTATAAACGTTCCAGCCCTCGTTATAGTCCACCTCGACACGGAAAAATGCCCGCGCGAAAGGAACGATCGCGGTCGACAACGCGAGGCACGCGCATATCCACACTATGCGTTTTTTCAAAAGGAAGCTGAAGGATTCTTGAACTGAATTCAATGAAACAGCTCCAGATCGTCCGACAGCGCTTCGATCCGATCGGTCACGCCAATTTCCCTGTGCGGTTGTGGCATCTGCCAGGTAAAGAGATTGCTGATGGAGTAGTTCCACACCGAGCTGAGAATGGTTCCAGCCATACCGGCGAAGTACCATGATCTGCCGGACTGCAGCAACGCGCGCGCGAAGATCACATTCGCCCACGCGCCGAACGAACAGGCCCCCCAGAACGAAGCAACGCCCGACAGCAGGTGCATCCCGCGCAAGCTTCGATCACGGTAGGTGATCAGGTTGTTCAGAAAAAAATTCTCTGTCATGGCGACAAAAGTTGCCGTGGCCTGAGCTACAAAAAAGTGTATGTGAAAGCCATAAAACAGCAGCGCAAGACAAGCGAGATGTGTCGCCAGGCCGGTCGCGCCCACAAGCGCAAACACGGCAAAACGGATCGGAATCATCCCTCCCATCATCTTGTTGACGACCAGGAAAAGATATTCGACCGCAGTATTTACATCGAGCTTGCTCTCCCCATGTCTGCGGTTGCGGAAACAGTAGCCGATCTCGCCTAAGCGAACCGGACGCTCGCTCGAGGCCAGTATATCCACCAGAATCTTGAAGCCGCCTCCCTGTAAATGACTGACGACCTTCAGAAAGAAACTCCGGTTCACTAGGAAGAATCCGCTCATCGGATCGCTCAGTTCACAATGGCAAATGGCATGGCTGATCTTCTTCCCCACTCTGCTGAGCAACACTCTCTTCGCGGAGAATTGCCCCATACTTCCACCCTGAGAGTTGCGGGTTGCGACCACAACGTCCAGAGCCTCTTCATGCAGGCGCGACAGCATCTTCGGTAGAACGACCTCATCGTGCTGCAGATCAGCATCCATCACCGCGACATAGTCTGCGGATGTCGCCATGATTCCCTCGATGCATGCCGAGGATAATCCCCGCCGCCCCACGCGGTGCAATAGTCGAATCCTACGATCACGTCTGGCATACGCGCGGATGACCTCCGAGGTACCGTCAGGCGAGTCATCGTCAACGAAGATCAACTCCCAGGAAAGACCCTCCAGAGCGTCTTCGAGCCTTGCGATCACCTCAGCAATATTTCCCCGCTCATTGTAGGTGGGCAATACGACAGCGAGGTCGATGTGATATTCAGCAGGAGTTCGGTCAGGAGCTGAAATGGCACTTGAAGCGGAAAGTCTAATCAATTTGTCTTCTCTAATTCTTTTCAATTGGACGATTCGCCACAGACAACGTATGCACCTTCTCTGCTGAAAGCAATCGGAGAGCCAATCGCTAATTCAAGTCGGTCGTACAATTACGACACTTAACGACACTTCCAATGTCATATGTGTCGATATAGCGTCAATGCGTGACTGTTCTTCGACAGAGGCAAAGTGAGGGACGGTACAGTTAGGTCTCGCCATCGAGCGGCGACAAAGTCATTCATATCATCTCCAGGATCTTCAACAAGTCGCTCGGAAATCCATGGTTTTGCGTCGGCTGTGTCGTTTGCACTCATCACGTTCTCTTTCACTGCGGCCTTCTTCGTCATGCTTCACCCGCTGCCGGCATCGAAGCAGAGATGCCCTGGTGGGCTGTGGTCGGCGGTCGCGTAGTCGCGGTTCAGCTCATGCCGGTCACAGATTTGTGAATAAGATCGGGCCGAACCCGTTACGTAACGCGCACGGGAAAAGCGGACTATGGATCTGACGAAATCATGGTCGAGGTTTAGGTCGAGTGAGAAAGGGGCACGGAGCCGACGGATAGCTCGCCTGAACGCCTAGCAACAACTCCTCCAGGCAGACACAGTTGGCAGCTGCAAGACGAAGAAGCCACAACGAGAACTGCTCGCGACGAAAGGGTTTCGGTGCGAAAGGCAGTTGTAAGGAAGCATGAGCAGCGATCATCGCGTGGACACTCACCGGTTGCGGCGATCGATAATCGATACCACGGATTCCGTAACGAGATTATCATTGAGCAGGGCGGGGCTGATGTGTTCCCGTGCGCCGCGAATGGCCTCTCTGACGTGGCTGTTTTCGAGAAGGCGGCAGATCTTCACCAAGACACCCTCGGTCAGACTAAGGATGCGCTGATGGACCTTGGATCGCGAGATTCAGAGTGTTGCCTGAGCGGGAGGATGTAGCGACAGGGGGTGGACATCGGCGATCTGCAAAGCAAGCCAACGCTCCAGCTCTGATCCCGTCAGGAGCTCGCTTGCTTCTGACGGATAGGACGCTTTTTACTGTACATCGGAAAAGGTAGTTCCAGGCAGCAGATGAAGGGCCACCATCATGGTGCCGATCAGCCTTTCGATGTGGCTGCCGAAGTGTGGCTGCCCAGCGGGACTATGATCGAGGCGGATCCCATACTCTTGGAAACCCCTTACCAGAGCCTCGGAGTGAAACTCTTGGGCGTTGGTAGCGAATTCCTCTGGTGTCCTGTAGTCGAGAGCCCTGTGAGGACGACTCACATTGTTCCCCGCGCCATGCTTCGATGATTCGTTTCGCGTCCTCCAGATCGCTGAACCAGTTGGTGTCGAGACACTCTGAGCGGAAAGTCCCATTGAACGATTCGCAGAAGGCGTTGTCGGTCGGCTTGCCTGGACGCGAGAAGTCGATCTTCATTTCGTTCTTGTAGGCCCAAGATCCAGCATCTAACCAATGAACTCTGCTCCGTTGTCACAGAACAGCACCCTGGGCGCACCACGGTGCTGCTTCAACTGGTTCAGAACACTCACTACATCCCCTCCTGTCAAGCTCTGTCCCACTTCAATAGCCAGGCTCTCTCGCGTGAAGATATCGACGATGGTCAAAGACCGAATCCGCCTTCCATCACTGAGTTCATCGGCAACGAAGTCCATCGCCCAGACCTGGTTCGGCCCTGTCGGACGCAACCGTTCGCGACGATGCACTGCAGCGCGTCGTTTTCCTGCCGCCCGCTTGCGCAGTCCCAGCCCTTCCTCTCGGTACAGCCGGTAGACGAGGTCCTTACCGACCTTCCAACCCTCACGATTCAACAGCACGCGGATCATGCGATAGCCATAAAGTACTCGGATCTGCGCGATCTCCCGGATACGCATGAGTAACTCGATCCGCTGTTCATGCTGGCGCTCATAGCGATGCGTCGCTCGTGCCACTTCCAGGACACAGCATGCGTGTCGTTCGCTCACCCGATAGCTCTGTTCCAGATACTTCACAAACGAGCGGCGCCGTGAGGGCTTCACAACTTTTGAGCACGTCCTGAAGCATCGTCTTGTCCAGCGTCAGCTCGGCCACCAACTTGTGTTCTCGTCCCGCAGCTGCTTCAGTTGATGGATCTGGTCCACCCCCAGGCCAACGTACTTTTCCAGCGATAGAACGCCTGTTCACTGGTCCCGACCTTCCGAATCAGCTCCGAGCATGCGTTCACAACACTGATGCATCATCTTGGGGAGATCGACTCTAGCGAGCACACCATCATCTTCGTACAGGTGGAGAATGAGTCGGGCATCATCGGGTCACCCCGTGACTTCTCACCGGAGTCCAATCGTGAATTTGAGGGTAAGGTTCCTGTTGACCTTCTGCGCGCCGCAGCGAAGAGCCAGGGTACGTGGCGGGAGGTCTTTGGCGCAGATGCGAACGACCTCTTCCAGGCCTACTACCAGGCCCCTTACCTCAACGAGGTGGCTGAGGCTGGGAAACGGGAGTTTAACATTCCCATGTATTGCAATGTGTGGCTGTCGTATCCGATTGCCGAATTGCCTGAACGCCAGATCGGCAATCCTGGGATCGGGTGGCCATCGGGCGGCCCGATCCAGCGGTCACTTTGGCTATGGAAGGCGCTGGCACCGGCAATCGACGTGATCGGACCGGACATTTATTCGGACGACCTGGGTTTCTACACCACAGTTCTGAACACATATGCCCGCCCCGATAATGCGCTCTGGATTCCGGAGACCGGGAACAGCGACGCGTATGCGCGCTTCCTGTTCCTGGCCCTGAACTACGGCGCGATCGGCTTCTCTCCGTTTGGAGTGGATCGTACGGGCTGGACCTTCTCCGAGGGCGAGGGTCCGAAGTTACATACAGAGAACTTCGTTCTGCTGGAACCGATCTCGCGAGAGATTGCCCGTCTGAATTTTGAAGGAAAGCTGAAGTCCGCGGTGGATGCGTCTGGACAGACGGAACAAGAGCTGGACTTCGGCAAACGGAAAGCCTCCGTACGTTTCGGGTTCCCTCAACCGGACGGCCGGCACGCCCCGGGCACGCCGGACCACACGGGACGTGCCCTGGTGGCGCAACTCGGGCCGGATGAGTTCCTCGTCACGGGCGTCGACGCAAGTGTCGCCTTTCATACAGAGGGCAGATTGCCGGGAATTCGCATGCAGATTCTCAGTGCGGAGGAGGGGACATACGAGAACGGTACGTGGAAGACTTCGCGGTTATGGAACGGAGACCAGACTGACCGTGGTCTCAACTTTCGAAAACACATTAAAGCCGTGGTAAAGGTTCACCTGGGCGCCTTCTAAGCATCACAATTGCCCGTCGCCACGGAACAGGGTGGGACCTAGAGGCTATTAGTAACTTTAGTTCTCATGTGTAGGAAGGCAGTGATTGTGTTGTTGTCATCGCGCAGCATAGTTGGATGGGGAATAAGGGTCAGGTTGGTTATCCGAGCGATGTGAGCGATGAGGAGTGGTCGTGGCGCCCTATCTGGCGTTGTGCCGGGAGGACGCTCGGCAGCGGTCGCACCGTTTGCGGGCGGTGTTCAACGCTCTGCGCTGGCTGGTGAAGACTGGGGCGCACTGGCGGATGATGCCGAACGATCTTCCGCCGTGGCCGGTGGTGTACCAGCAGACGCGGCGCTGGATGGGTGCCGGATGCTTCGAGATCATGGTGGAGGACCTGCGCTCTCTATTGCGCGAGTTTGCCGAGCGCAAGCCGCAGCCCACGGCGATGGTGGTGGACAGCCGGACGCTGCAGTCCACGCCGGAGTCGGGGGCGCGGGCTGGATACGATGGCGCAAAGGAGCCAAGGTGCACGCTGCGGTGGACACCCTGGGCAACCTGCTCGCCTCGCATGTCACCGCCGCCAACGAGCAGGACCGCGCCCAGGTGGACAAGCTCGCCGAAGCGGTGCAGCAGATCACCGGAGACCACGTGGAACTTGCCTACGTCGACCAGGGCTACACCGGAGAAACCGCGGACAGCGCGGCCGCCCGGCACGGCATTCAACTGGAGGTGGTCAAGCACACGGAGGCCAAACGGGGCTTCGTCCTGCTGCCCCGCCGATGGGTCGTCGAGAGAAGCTTCGCCTGGGCCCCGCGATTCCGCCGCCTGGCTAGAGACTACGAACGCCTCTCCCAAACCCTCGCCGCCTTCCACTACTTCGCCTTCGCCTGCCTCATGCTCAGCAGAATCTTCAAAATACTCAACTGAAGTCATTAACAGCCTCTAGAGCGACAGGGGGACACCTCACGAAACGGAAATTTATGTACGCTAGTGCGCCGGGAGATCGGCAAGGAGTAGCAGGTGAGAGTCCTGTGCAGTGAAGGAATAGCAAACCACACTGGCCCCGAGTCATGCGTTGTGCATCGCGAGATGCAGGGCGAAGCGTTGACAGGGGAGTCTGTAGGCCAGCCATAGAACCTGACGAGATTGCACGAGCAGGCGCATCGAGGCACGTACCGGGCGCTTCCTTCACGGCGGCGATACATTCCGAAACCCGATGGGCGGCAACGCCCGCTGGGGATCGCCGCACTGGAGGATAAGATCGTTCAACGCGCCGTAGCGCAAGTACTCAACGCAATCTACGAAGCAGACTTCCTGGGATTTTCGTACGGATTCCGACCCGGACGCGGACAGCATGATGCACTGGACGCGTTGGCAGTCGGGATCACTTCGACGAAGGTGAACTGGATCGTGGACGCCGACATCGCCGGATTCTTCGACGCCGTCAGTCATGAGTGGCTGATTCGGTTCGTCGAACACCGGGTCGGCGACGGGCGCATCCTCCGTCTGATTCGCAAGTGGCTGAAGGCGTGCGGTCATGGAAGATGGAAACCTTGCACCAACCGAGGGCGGGCACTCCGCAAGGAGCGGTCATCTCGCCCCTGCTGGCCAACATCTATCTTCACTATGCGTTCGACCTGTGTGCCGATCAATGGCGTAAGTACCATGCCAAGGGTCAGGTCATCGTTGTGCGGTACGCCGATGACATCGTCATGGGCTTCCAGCACGAACGAGAAGCGAAGCGATTCATGGGGGACATGCGCCAGCGGCTGGAGAAGTTCGCGCTGTCGTTGCATCCGGAGAAGACCCGGCTGATCGAGTTCGGTCGCTTCGCGGCCAGAGATCGAGAGAGCCGCGGGATGGGAAAGCCGGAGACGTTCAACTTCCTTGGGTTCACTCACATCTGCAGCCGGTCACGCCGGGGCGTCTACCAGCTTAAGCGGCAGACACGCCGGGACAGGATGCGGGCAAGGTTGCGAGCGATCAAAGAGGAACTGAGGCGACGCATGCACGAATCTATCCCGCTCCAGGGTAAGTGGCTCGGGCAGGTAGTCCGCGGGTACTTCGAGTATCACGCGGTGCCCACCAATAGCAGATGCCTCGGGACCTTCCGGCACTATGTAGTCCATCTCTGGCGACGCTCACTCGTGCAGCGAAGTCAGCGGGATCGCACAACTTGGAATCGGATGGCGACACTCGTGGCAGAGTTCTTACCGTTACCGCGCATCCTTCATCCGTGGCCCAGCGTTCGTTTCGCCGTCAAACACCTGAGGTGGGAGCCCGGTGCGTGAATCACGCTCGCCGGGATCTGTGCGGGGGGTGCGCAGCAATGCGCATCCCTACCGCGATAGGCCAGTAGCAGCCTTTCTACGGTCGCCAGGCTCGGCGCGATGGAGACTAAACGTCAAAGCCGCACTTCACCACCGCAGTCCACTCTCTTGGCCGTTATTTCCTGAATGCCCACAAGCCGCCCGGAACTCGGCAAAATCGGCGCCAGGTCGGCTGGATGAATGCATTGGCCTGTTCTCGCGAATTGAGAACTCATTGTCCTAAGTCCTAAAGACACTGGCCTGCGGGATCGGGTCCCTGCGCATGGACGACCGTGACTCAGGTGACATCCGACACAGGTAGTGTGGCACTTGGGTCGGATGACTACCCAAAAGTGCACCGATGACCGCATTTGCCTTGTTACAAGGAGACCCTCGACTTGCTCATTCTGAAAACCCTTGTGCTGGGGAGCGTGCCATGGCCAGGGCGTGGCGCGCCTGAGTCAACGCCAGTCGGAAGAGGTCTTCTTCGTTGACCATGGCTATATCTGGCCCTACAGAGGCTCGAAGATAAGAAGTGGATCAGCGCAAAATGGGGCGTGAGTGAGAACAACCGCAAAGCTCGGGTTCTATTCGTTGACGCCGAAAGGCCACGAGCAACTTGTAGAGAAGACGGACGAGTGGCAGAGGCTGACGAGGGCGATGGGATTGATTCTGGGCCGAAGCACAGTGCCGAAGCACAGGACCGAGCGGCGACGAGGCATAGGCATGTTCAGACGCAAGCGGAACACAGATGATTTTGCCGAAGAGATCAGAGCACATCTGGAACTCGAAGCCGATGAGCTCAGGAGCGAGGGCCTGAGCGAAGAGGAGGCGCACCGGAAAGCGAGAGTTGCGTTCGGCAATGTGCCCGCGATAAAGGAGCGCTTCCACCTGAGAGACCGCACTCTGTGGTTCGAAAATCTCCTGCGCGACATCAATTCGCGATTCGCCAGATCGTCAAGAATCCAGGCTTCGCCGCCGTCACCATCCTCGTGCTCGCTCTCGGCATCGGCGCGTCCGCTTCCATCTTCTCTGTGGCCGATGCGGTGCTGTTCCGTCCTCTCCCCTATCCGAATCCCAAGCAGATCGTGCGCGTCTGGGAACAGATGCCCAATGGACACCTTACAAACTTGGCCGAATCCAATTTGAATATTTCCTCTCACAGAACAACACGTTCGCGAACGTGGCCGCCCATGACTACGCGGCAGCCTCTGTTTCCGGCGGCAGCGAGCCGGCACGTGTGAACGTCGCAGCCGTTTCCAGCGGTTTCTTCCCAACCCTCGGTATCCAACCGTCGCGCGGCCGCCTTTTTGCAGCGGGCGAACAGCGCCCGCATGGCGCGTCGGCCGTCATCGTCAGCTACAGTTATTGGCAGCGCTATCTCGTACGGCTCACAACTGGCGAGCTCTCGGCCGTGTTCGAGAGGGTGTCACCGTCGCCGAGGCGCGCGCGAATCTGAGCTCAATCGCTCGCCGCATCCGGCATCAGTACGGCATCCAAGTGGACCTCAGCGACGCTGCCGTCGTACCTCTCGCCGACGCCATCGTGGGCGATGTGCGGACTGCTCTCCTCACCCTCTTGGGAGCCGTCGGTCTCCTGCTCATGGTTGCTGCGCCAATGTCGCTGGATTGCTCGTGGCGCGTACCTCCGCTCGCCAGAGAGAACTGGCAATTCGTGCGGCCCTCGGTGCCGGTCACGGTCGTCTGATCCAGCAGTTCCTCGTCGAGTCATTTGCGCTTTCGCTCGCGGCAAGGATGCTGGGCATCTTGATTGCCGCCGGTGGCCTCAGGATCCTTCCCGTCATTCTTCCGCAAACCTACCACGTCAGGAGGGAATCGCCCTCAACCCCGCGGTTCTCCTATTCGCTCTGGCCGCAACGGTGACGATTGCCATTGCGCTCGGGCCCTTCGCTGCCTGGCGCGCCGTCAGGAGCGATCTGTAGTATGCCCTTAGCGCCGGATCCCGCAGTCACACAGGTTCAAGCGCCAGTCAGCGTTTGCGCAGCCTCTTGGTCATCGGCGAAATTGCCACAACACTTGTCATTTTAGTCGGGGCAGGCCTTCTCGGCCGCAGCAGGCAGCGATTTCGCGGCAAATTCATCTCCTTGACGACATCGTGACTCGCCTGCGCGCCATCCCGTGCACCGCGAGCGTGGGTTTGGCGGGTGCCCTTCCCGTTGCGGCCGCCGACAATCTCGCGGACTGGCTTTTCCTCGTCCTCAATGGCCAGAAGCCGTCCGCGAATTTCGATGAGGCGAGCGATAACATCTTCGCCCCCTGAAGGGATCTTTCGAATTGAACGTTGTCCCGAAGCGACAGGCTTAGTTACCTGACGACCGCGCTACCAAGTCTATTTGTCGCTACATCAGCTGTAGTGCAGAACTGATCCCCCGCGTAGTTATTTCCAACCATCAATACCTACCGCCAAACGGGTAGTGAAACAATCTGCATTGTATTTAGGCGAAAGATGTATTTCTTTTCCAAAAGATGTGAAAAGACCTGCAACAATGTCAAATTGTGATCATTGATCTTTCTCTTACATTGGAGGTACAGTGCGATCCCAATCTATCTCATCGTTTACCTGCTGGGATAGATTTTGACGACTTATGTTCTCGAGAAGACGAGCAAGTTTTAGCGGCGAAACAACACTTCTCCAACCGACTTCCAATTGCAGCCAAGCTAAGCGAACGTCACGAATGACCTTCAAATTCAATGCGCTACCCGTCGGCTTGCATCGCGAGCGATAACTGACGCTAATTTTGTGAGGGCAGATTTCCTATCTCGTGTCTTCCGTCCAAACGTCATTGCCAACGCAACAAATTTTATTCTGGTTGCCGACCGCGTTCTAGTTTCGAGAGTCGCTCGGTTTGGCACGGAACGTGCACATGTATGTGCACGAGACTCTTCAATTTAAAAGACAATTTCCTGTTTTTTCGAGGGATATTCCTAACTTGTAAGACGAGCTACTATCCCAAACTCGATACAGACAAATTCAATTCAGCTTCTTTAGCCACCTCACGTAACTGACGATATTTCAACTTCGTATCTCACTTACCGAATGAATTGTCAAAAATCAATTCGACGCCTGTTGTGTCTTTCGACGCTCACAGTGTCGCTTTACTCATGTGGACAGGTCGCGCTAATTCCGCGACGAGTTGTGGTGAATGAATATGTCCTTGGAGATGGCGATCAATTTGTTATCAATGTCCAAGATCTAGAGGAGTTATCTGCGAAGTCCTTCCGGATCGACCCCTCCGGCTATATCGATCTGCCCCTCGCCGGGCCTGTTGAGGCGACGGGGCTCACGATCGAACAGTTGAAGACGAAATTGGTGTCGAAGCTAAGCAAGTACATCGATTCACCACAGATCTCAATCAGCCTTACGGAATATTCCAGCAGGCCGGTATCGATTGTGGGTTCAGTCAATGCGCCAGGAATCCATCAACTACAGGGTCCCAAACGCCTCATTGACGTGATCTCGCTAGCGGGCGGAACAAAGCCGGATGCCGGTTCCAGAGTGATCGTTACCCGCGAAAAGAAGTGGGGAACCTTACCGCTTCCACATGCTGTGGTCGATCCAGCGACTGGTATAAGCACAGCCAGTTTGTCACTCGAGGATTTGATGGCATCCAAAACTCCTTCCGAAAACATCCTGGTTTCTCCGGGTGACATTGTCTCGATCCCCAAAGCCGAGGTGGTCTACGTCGTGGGCAACGTGAAGAAGGCGGGAGGGTTTCAACTCTCGTCTCATACCAGCATCACACTGTTGCAAGCCCTCTCTCTGGCCGAAGGCTTGGATCGTGATTCAGCTTCGAGCAATTCCAAAATTATTCGCCCAGCACCAGGCGGTGATGGAAATCCGCGTGAGATTCCAGTGAATATCAAGGCGATCCTGGCAGGAAAGGCACCCGATGAGCCCCTGTTTGGCAATGACATTCTTTTTGTCCCTAACAGTGGGTTGAAGTCGGCCTCTCATCGCGCAATGGACATTATGCAGGTCGCCCTCGGTGCCGCGATCTATAGGTTTTAGGAGTATCACGGGACAAAATAAAAGAGAAGAGGGAACAATATGGGAAACACTTTCAACACTAACGGTATTGATCGCCGGCCAGTTGGCATCGTTGCCCGTGATGAGAGTGGCGAAACGTTTCCGAAGTCATGGACCGCGAACGATCGAGTTGAGCAGAGAACCAGCTTATTCGCAGAGTATCTTCGAATACTATCCCGTCATCGTTGGATGATCTTTGCTTCTGCGATCGCGGGAATTCTGCTCAGCTTTCTGTTGTCCTTCGCCTCTCTTCCCTACTACCGTGCACGAACATCGCTCGATATTCAAAGCTTGAACAGCGACTTCATGAATATGCGTGCAGTCGCTCCTACTGGAGAAGGAAATGGCTCGTCCGCCGAGACCAATGTGCAAACTCAGATCAAGCTGCTTCAGAGCGACACTTTACTTCAACGTACGAAGGCGAGACTTGCGGCCGAGCCACACTCCGCGACGACGCCGCGACTCGATCTGGCCTCGCGGCTGATCGGTATGCTCCATCTTCCGATTTCCGTGGGAAAGCCTATTTCAAGTGACGATCTTATTGAAGATACGGCAAAGCACGTTACGGTCAAGCCCCTTGGGATCACACGGCTGGTCGAGATCACCTGTGATTCATGGAATGCGGAGTTTGCCGCGCGATTCTGCAACACTCTGACTACGCAGTTCAAAGAGGCAGATCTCGAGACTCGAAGCAGCGAGTCTGAAAAGACCAGCCGGTGGCTTGCACAACAGGCAGCCGATATCAAACTACTGGCTGAGGAATCCCAGCATAAGTTGGAGGCGGCAACGGGTGGAAACGGTCTTGTGCTTAGCCAGGAGAGCACGACGGTCGGCGAGGACAAGCTTCGCGAACTCCAAGCGGAACTGGTGAGGGCCCAGGCCGATCGCATACAAAAAGAATCGCAGTCCGAAATTGCGGCTGTGGCCCTTTCGACTACTTTGCCTAGCGTTATGGATAGCCCTGAATATCGGAGATACCAGGAAAAGCTTGCCGATCTTAAAGGTAAGGTGGCGCAACTAGTCCCTCCGCTGACTGAAGAGAATCCCAAGGTTATTCACCTTCGTTCGGAGATCCGTGAGGTCGAAGCTGGTATGGAAGCGGCGCGCAATGCCAACTCGAATCGCTTGAAGAATGAGCTAGAGACGGCACGGCATCGCGAAATGCTTCTTATGACGGCCTATCACATGCAAGAAGCCAACGTATCTTCCGATCTCGGCAAAGCGGCTCAGGTGTCGTTACTACGGCGGGAAGTCGAATCGGAACAGCAACTCTACCAGACGCTTCTTCAGCGAGCGAAAGAAGCGGGCTTCGCGTCCGCGATGCAGGCATCCACCGTTCGCCTTGTGGATGCGGCCCACAAGCCCAAAATGCCGTTCTCGCCCCGAAGGGGAACTTCCACGATGGCAGGCCTATTGTTGGGGTCACTTTTTGGAATAGGCTTTGCGTTCTATAAGGACCGTAACTCGGATATTCTTCGAGTTCCCGGCGAAGTGGAGCGATACCTCAACCTCAATGAACTCGGAGTCATTCCTTCCAGCAGATACGAGGACAAGGCGTTTCCGGCAAGTAGGAGTGATTCCATAATCACTCTTCAAAGTGGGTCTTCGACAATAGTCCGCAACGCAGACGTTCTGGATATGGCTGGATGGAGTAGCCACTTCTCTGTGGTAGCTGAGGCTTATCGCAGCACGACTTTCTCAATTCTGCTGACAGGTAATTCGTCGAATCGCGCGCGGGTCTATGTAGTCACAAGCCCTAATGCGGGCGACGGCAAAACCACTGTCACTTCGAATCTAGGTGTAGCGCTCAGCAAATCGAACTTGCGTGTGGTTATCCTCGATGGTGACCTGCGTAAGCCAGGAATGCACAACGCTCTCCACGTGCCGAATGATGTCGGCCTAAGGAATCTGCTCCGTGGAGAGATCGATCTGGCGCGGGCGACGATTGGAACATTCTGCAAGGCCACAAGGATACCCAATCTCTCGGTGATCCCTTCGGGATCAGGATCAGAGGAAGTCGTCCAGTTGCTGCACTCACCTCGTCTCGCTGAGTTGATCGATCGGCTTCATCGCGAGTTTGACGTCGTCCTGATAGATACGCCGCCTATGTTGCACATGGCCGATGCAAGAATCTTCGCCTGCTATTCCCAGGGCGCGATTCTTGTAATTCGCTCAGGGTCGACTTCGCGCGAACAAGCGACGAAGGCACGTGATTTTTTCGACAAAGATCGCGTCCGGCTCATCGGGACAATCCTCAATGCCTTCGATCCGGGTAGAGAACGTCTTTCTAAATACTACGACTCTTACTACCGTTACAAGCAAGAAGCGGAGACTTTCCAAAAGGCGGCTACGGGCTCATGAGTTTGACCTATATTCCGGACGCCGCGACGGCGGACACATTGCAGCCGATCTCTTCTCCAGTTGAGGAGATCCCGATTCACGTTACGAAACGCCTGTTAGGCGGTACGTCCGCGTTAGGGATCAGCATCTTCATCGAAAGAGGAGCAGGATTTCTCGCCAACCTGTTGGCGGCACGGCTTGGGGGCGCCTCTACTTTTGGTGGCTACTCCCTGGCCATCACCACCGCGAGCAACATTTCCACTTATGCAGCGGGTGGAATTGGATCGACTGCGGCACGCTTTTCAGGCAAATATCCTCAGGGCAGCCGCGACTATTCAACCCTCGCTAGGGCGCTTGCGATTGTATCGCTCATCTCAGCAACGATTGCCGCAGTTAGCCTTTGGTTCGGCGCTGCGCCGATTGCGCATCTTCTCCAGAAGGAGAGTCTTACAGGCCTGTTGCGGTGGGCGGCGCTCTCTGCTGCAGGCATCGTTCTGCTTGAATGCGCACGCGGTTTCTTTGTTGGACAGCATCATCTGAGAGCTCTCGTGCTTCTTTCGACTCTGGTCGGCATCGGAATGGTCTCGTTTGTTCCGATTGCAGCTAAGATGCATAGTCCGATCCGAATGATTGTCTCGCAGGGTTCGGTAACGATCGCTGCGGTAGCTATCTGCATACTCTTTGCCCGTCCTCTGGGCCTCTACGCTCTCGGCACTAATTACGTTGCGGAGCTAGGACCGATGCTGCGACAGGTGTGGTCGTTCGGCTTCATTCAGTTGGCAGGATTGATTGGATTGAACCTCGCCGGATGGTGGCTCACCACGCTTGTGGCGCGGGCGGACACAACGCTCGTGCAGATGAGCTTTCTCGCAATCGCCAATCAGTTGCGCAATATCGTTGCACTAGCTCCGAGTCTTTTGACCGAGTCCAGCTATGCCGTTATGGCGGATCCAGAGAGCGAAAACTCCAACACACCTCAACACGTTATGGCGCTCTGCACCTTCGGCGCCATGTTTGCTTCTCTGCTACTGGCGTCGGTGGGCATGGTGGCAATACCATGGGCTCTTCGTATTCTCTACGGTCACACTTACGACATGGCAGCGGTCGCCACCTGTATCGCGCTTGCCGTCGCTGTGATTCACATGGGAAACGCCCCAGCCGCCGCTCGACTCTCAATCGTTTCTATTCGCTCTACTGGTGTGATCAATACGCTTTGGGCAATCATCGTCGCGATTGGAGGAACTGTTTTCTTGCTTCATCACGGTAGCGCATGGAAGGCCATGACCATTTACCTCGTGGGGCATATCTTGTCATCCGCGATGGTGCTCGGCGTTCTCTACCGCAAGGACTTTCTCCCACGAGGCATGGTACAGACATTCCTGCTGGGTACCGTTGCCAGTGCGACCCTGGCCGCTCTTGCTTTCTTACGTGCCAGTCAAGAGCGCTCTGCGCCGATGCTCACCGCAATCATGGCACTTATCTCTGTAGCAGCACTCTCTTTTCTTTTTTTTATGGGAAAGAGACATCGCTGGCTTCCGAGTACCGAGGTGATAAAGCGCGCTGCAAGCAAAGCTTTTTCGAGATTGCAAAGTCTTGGACGCACATGCGGCGGGAGGGCCTCGTGATAACTGCTAGGACCATCTCTCCTCCCGTTGTGCTGGAGCAATCCGTAAACTCAGTCAATGTTCTTTCGTATGTTCACATGCGCAATATCTACGGATCGACAGGAGCTGGCAGAGTTGCGCGTCAGCTTACCGAACACCTGGCCCAACGCAGTGATGTAAACCTGCATATACTTGCCGATGCTGCCGATCGTGCTCGTATCGTTCCCCTCGTCGAAGGAGCATGGAGAGCTTACCCCTACCATACATTTACGGCCGACACCTCACGACAACAGGCACGCTGGTTCGCTCTTAATAGCCCCCGAGCCGAAACATTTTGGAGCGACGCGCAGATTGTTCACTGCACAGCTGAATCTTATGTGCCGGTTTCGAAGGCGCGACTTGTTGTTACAGTTCACGACGCCGCTTATTTTGAAGATACAGCTCATTTTGCTGATTCGGCTTTTTACAAACAAAGACTGAAGTGGAAGCTGTTGTTCGGCAAGCTGTCTCGAAACGTAGACATTTTCCACACGGTCTCGCATTTTTCTGCCGACCGCTTGAGCCATTTCTTTCCTTCGATCGCATCACGGCTTCGTGTGGTTCATAACGCTGTGACGCCGCATTTCTTTGAAGCCGTCCCTACCGAGGGCATGCAGTATGTGCAGGAGCAGAAGCTTCTAGGCCAGCCTTTTGTCCTGATCCCGGGCGGACTTCACTTCCGTAAGAATGCGGAGCTGATTCTTGTTGCATGCCCGCTCCTCATGGAACGCCATCCGAATCTGAAGATTGTAGTCGTCAATCATTCAAACGCTGCCTACCTTGAGCGTGCCCGCTCGTTTGAACCGAATCTCAAAATGCTGGGCTTCGTATCAGATGAAGCCTTGCATGCATTGTATTCGACCGCAACGGTGGTGTGGTTTCCCTCGCGATACGAGGGGTTTGGACTTCCCGTAATCGAAGCCATGGCCTGTGGCGCCACCGTTGTGGCCAGCCGCGCTTCGTCATTGACAGAGATCGCAGGCGATGCCGCCCTGCTGATCGAGGACGACACTGCGCCAATGCATGTCGCGGCAATCGAAGACATGCTCGGCGACCCGCTTGCGAGACAGCAGTTCGCTGCAGCAGGCAGAAAACGAGCCGCACGATTTACCTGGAGTTCCTCCGCAGCACAGTTGAAGCAGCATTTCGATTCCCTGTTGTAAGCGATATGTAGCCATGACGACGACACTTCCAACTCGCGAGACTCAATCGGCCGCCGCCACACTCGACGTGCAGCCTCCAACACCTCACGAAGTTTCCGGAACCAGGTCGGCAAAGGTCGTGCTGGTGCACAGTGGCGCACGCGATGCTTATCAGGTCTCACTCGCCCTTTTCGAAAGAGGCATGCTGGAGTCGTTTGTTACGGATCTTTTCTGGCCCAGCGATAAACGACGAGCCGCGAGTTTTAGCAGGCGGCTGCCTGCGAAGCTGCAGTCCCTGCTGCGACAGCGCAGCGAGCCTAGGGTGCCATCTTCGTCTGTAAGTCCTTGCGGATTTGTAGGCCTGGCTACGCTTCTGCTTGAGAAACTTCCGGGAGCCCCGATAATGTTTCGGCGCAGTATGATGCGCTATGCGGATGCAATCCTGGGTCGTCATGCAGGCAGATTGGCGAGACGCTCGAAGACAAATCTTCTCAGCTACAGTTACTACGCTTACGATGCCTTTCGCGAGTATGGCAGGGCGGGTATGCTCTTTCAGCTTCATCCACACCCCGGTACGATGAGGCGCATCCTCACCGAAGAACTCGAGGCTAATCCCGACTGTGCCTCCTCGCTTCAGCAGGAGTGGGAGCTTTCGCTACCGGAGAAAGACTTCAACCACTTGGTGCTCGAGCCCACAATGGCATCGCACATTCTGGTCGCCTCTTCTTTTACCAAGACTTCTCTAATCGAGCATGGCATCTCGCCCTCGCAAATCAGCGTGGTGCCATATGGCGTGAATCTCGAGCAGTTCAGACCCTCGGAGTTCCAGCCCAAAGATCGAGCCTCCAGGCTCAATCTTCTTTTCGTGGGCCGCATCAATCAGCGCAAAGGCGTCAAGTACCTTTTGCAGGCACTTCAACTTCTTAATCGCGATGATGTGCATCTCACGATCTGTGGCAGAGTCGTCGATGATCTCAAGCTCTTCGATGCATTCTCCTCACAAGTCACTATCCGTCCGTCTGTAAGCGCAGAAGAGCTCGTCGACGCCTATCAAACTTCGGACCTCTTCGTCTTTCCATCTGTCGCCGAGGGATTCGGTCAGGTCCTGCTGGAAGCGATGGCCTGCGGTCTTCCGATTTTATCGACCACCCGCACCGCAGCGCCTGATCTCATTGAACATGGCCTTCAGGGCTTTATTGTTGAGCCGCGTCGGCCCGATCTCCTGGCCCAACATATTGCGTGGGCGATTGATCATCGCAAAGAGCTTCTATATATGGGGCGACAAGCGCGTCTTCGAGCGGAGCGCTTTACTTGGCCCCACTTTCGCAACCGCGTAGCTGATGTCGTCGCGGAGTTTCTTGCATCCGAAGCCAGCAAACAAGAAGGGAGAAACGCCGATGTTTGAGCTTCTCCTGGTCGCCGCTGTACTAGTTGTTCTTGTCGGCATCTTCTCTGCAATGGACGGAAGTCGTGACGTCTTCCATCCACTAATCCTGATTGGTCCGATGATGATCTTGCTCTATGGCTGGATTCCTTGGAGGATTTACTCGATCGGTGGCCTGGATCAATTCTTCGATCAAGAACAGCTTGTCTTCGTCCAGACACTCAATGTGCTCGGTATTCTTGCGTTCGTAGCGGGGTGCCTTGCATCGGGGATACGTCTGCGACCTGAGCCTGGGAGCCGGCGCCCTGTTCTTTCTGAGACCGCATGCCGACGTCTTTTGATTGGCGCTGCTCTGGTCGGCTCGTTGGGACTTCTATGCTGGGCGATCACGATCGTCAATGTCGGTGGTTTCGTCAATGCGTACAGTAACTCTTACGCCGGGGGCTGGGATGACAGTGGTTACGTTCGGGATGGAACCCTGCTGCTGCTGGTTGGCACCCTTCTCTCGATAACTGCACTGGCTTCAAATGGACCCCGCCTACCCTCTTTCATCATGCTGGGATTTTTTGGCATTCCCTGGGCGTCTCAGGCACTTCTGATGGCACGACGCGGACCGACCTTCGCTCTTGTGGTCATCGTTTTAATGGGTTGGTACCTGAGCCGCGAGAAACGTCCCCCGGTTCTAAGTGTCGGTTTGGGCGGCGTTTTCCTGGGTTGGTTCGTTCTCTTCCTGGTGACGAATCGCAGCAGCATCTATCTCGGATCGAGCTTCGATGTAAAGACGGATGTAGGCGCAATCGTAGATAAACCTGACTCTGGAAATGAATTTATCTATGGGTCGGGCACCATTCTAAGCGCACAGCGACGCGATCACTATTTTTGGATGCGACGCTATTTGGCTCAAATTTTAGTTCGCCCGATTCCCAGCGCAATATGGCCTACCAAATATGAAGACTTTGGCGTTCCGGAACTTCGTCAAAATGCCGGCACTGGGGAGGGCTTCGGCGATGCTCTTGGGTGGGTCGGTGCCGTTGGTTCAGCGCCCGGTATCATCGCCGATTTGTGGATAGAGGCCTGGTGGCTGTGCATTCCGCTGATGGCTTTGTTGGGTTGGGTGTATGCCTTTGCCTGGAAGAGAGCCGTAACTCGCGGAGGTCCGTGGGCCAGCCAGTACATCGTTCTCTCAGCCCTTTCCATTTACTTGGTTATGCAAACGATGGAAGCCGTAATTTTTCGCGCTCTTCTCCTTTCCATTCCGTGTTGGCTTATCTGGCGTTGGGCTCTGCAGTCGGTTCCACTTCGTCACAGGCGACCACAAATAAAGAACGCATACCCTATGGAGACCATCGAACATGCCTGACGCTCATTCGTCTCTTTCGAAAAATACCTTAGCGCGTAGCCGGGTGGTGGCTATATGGATCGATTGGTACGCCTATCACATTGCTCGCTTCAGGGGCATTCAACGGCACCCAATGTTGGGCGATGGGGTATGGGGAATTGAACTGGTTGGAGGTATCGGCGTTCATGCGGGATTGAAGTTCCGAGAGGAAGTGCCTGTGGACTTGCCCGTCGAGACGCTTATGCCCAACAGCAGCTGGCGGGAAGCTAGTAAGTTTGTCCTCGCTGCAAAGCTATGGCGCAGGCTATCGAAACTCGATCCCGATGTGGTTCTGATTCCCGGCTATTACACTTTGCCGGCGATCGCAGCTGCTCTATGGGCCAGATCTCACGGCCGTAAGAGCGTACTCATGACTGAGAGCACCGAACGCGATCATACGCGGATCTGGTGGAAGGAAATACTCAAACGCAGATTAATCAGACTTCTTTTCAACTGGGCCATCTCTGGAGGAAAGGCTCATGTGCGCTACTTGGAGCGGCTGAGCTTTCCTGCTCGTCGTATTCGCCACTTCTACGATGTCGTCGACAATCAGTACCTCAATGAAATGGTGAGTCCTCTCAAACTCTGCAGTGCAGCTCACACGGGACTTCCCGTGCAATATTTCCTCTATGTCGGCAGGCTCTCTAGCGAAAAGAACGTTGAAGGTCTGCTGGTCGAATGGATTCGATATCGCGAGCAGGGCGGCACTTGGTCTCTCGTTCTTGTCGGAGCGGGCCCTCAAGCCGATTCGCTCAAAGCAATTGCCTCCACCTCTGTTTTTGCCGAAGACATTTACTTCTCGGGCCATCGAACCTTCCGCGAGCTGCCTTTGTTCTATGCTTTCGCCGGTTGTTTCGTCCTTCCGAGTACCCGTGAACCCTGGGGATTAGTTGTAAACGAGGCCATGGCATCTGGTCTTCCGGTACTCGTGTCAAGTCATTGCGGGTGCATGGAAGATCTCGTCCATTCAGGCCGCAATGGCTTCATCTTTGATCCCTTGGAGAAGGGCGCATTGACTACTTTGCTGACAAGGATCGAATCACTCGATCCGTCTGCATTGACTCGGATGGGCGGCCGTTCGCTCGAGATCATCGGAACTTATACCCCAGAAGCTCTTGGGGCGCAGGTAGCTTCCATCGCTGCAGCATAAACAGTAAAGAACCTGGTACGACCGGGCCAGCTACTTCAGGAAAGCAGACCGTCAGGAAAGCTGCATTTTCATGTCGTTTCAGGACTGGAAGATTCTTTCTGGAAAGTGGTGATTATGTTATCGGAAAATTTGACTGTCAGGCATATCGAGTTCAATCAGGGATCTATGTCTTCCTCCTTCAATTGGATCAGCGTTCTCTCGCATCTGGATACTCGATATGGGGGGCTTAGTACTGTTGTTCCGCAACTTAGCTCGTTACTTGCAAATACAGGCTCGTTTTCCATAGGGCTCGCTGCCTTCTGCAATCCTGGCGAGGAATATACACCGCCAGGCATTTCACACCTTAACGTAAGCTATTGGCCGACAAGCCGCTCGGCCTGGCTGCGCGATTCGACCATCCGCTCACGGTTTCGCAATGAGATTAAATCGGCGGAAGGGTTACACATCCACGGGCTGTGGGAGCAAAGCACGGCTATGGCTTGCGATACTGCGCGCGCTTTGCAAATTCCCTATGTACTCTCCGCCCACGGGATGTTGGAGCCTTGGGCTCTGTCGAACCGAAAGTGGAAGAAGATTATCTATTCTGCCCTCTTCGAGAAAGCCAACGTTGAGGGCGCCGCTTGCCTCCACGCCCTCACTCGTGCCGAGGCTGAAGATTACCGCCGTTTCGGTTCCACTCGTCCCGTTGCTGTGATTCCGAATGGGGTTTTTATTCCAGAGAAAAATTCTTCGGATCTTTTTATCTCCAAATATCCTGCACTCAAGAACAAGAAGATCCTTCTTTTTCTAGGAAGGATTCACTACAAAAAAGGTCTCGACATTCTAATCGAATCCTGGGCAGAGCTATCCGCGAAGTGGCCCGAGGCCCATCTCGTTATAGCCGGTCCTGATTTCGAAGAGACCAAGTCTAAGCTCGAGGCGAGGATCAACCAGCTCAATCTCGTTCGGGATGTCACCTTCACCGGGATGCTGCGCGGCGACCTCAAATGGAGTGCTATGGCCGCTGCAGATTGCTTCGTGCTGCCTTCTTATTCAGAGGGACTCAGCGTCTCGATCCTTGAAGCAATGGGCATGGGCCTTCCCGTAATTATCAGCAATCGATGCAATCTTCCTGAAGTAAGCCAGGCCGACGCCGGGTGGGTCATCGAGCCAAGACAATCCGCACTAACTTCTGCATTAGCTGAGTGGTTAAGTAACTCAACAGAGCGCAATAAAGAGATCGGAAACGAGGGCTCTCAGCTTGTTGCACGTCGTTATAACTGGTCGATCATTACGCAACAATTTACCGAACTCTATCAGTGGGTCCAGGGCGGTCCTCAACCGCGAACCGTCGATCTGGTCTAAGGGGCAACTTATGAATACTGTGACACTTGGGAAATACAACAACGAGTGGTACAAGCCAGGACGCAGTCGCCTCCTGCAGGTGCTTTGGCACTTCATCGGCTCCCCCTTGGTTTGCTCTTATTGGCTTCCTTTCAGCTCGGCGAAGGTGAAATTGCTCCGACTCTTCGGAGCACGCATTGGCAAAAATGTAACGACAAAACCTGGTGTCTTGGTGAAGTACCCCTGGCACTTGGTTGTCGGTGACGACTGCTGGCTCGGAGAGCGTTGCTGGGTCGATAACCTGACCACGGTTCGTCTTGGAAACAATGTATGCATCTCACAGGGCGCATACCTCTGTACAGGCAATCACGATTGGAACGATCCCTGCTTCGGTCTGATGGTTTCGCCGATCCAACTAAATGATGGTTCTTGGGTTGGAGCGAACTCGCTGCTCGGTCCTGGCACCGTTCTTGGTCAGTGCGCAGTCATAAGCGCCGGGAGTGTGATCACCGGCATCATCCCCGACTATGAAATTTATGCTGGGAACCCTGCACAATTCGTCAAGAAGCGGGTGATTCGTAGCTCTGAGATTGTCGTCGCAGGCGCACAGGAGGCAACATGAAGATCCTCCTCCTAAATCAATTCTTCTGGCCGGACTCGGCAGCGACGAGTCAGTTGCTTACCGATCTCGCGACCCATCTCGAAGAGCAAGGACATGAGGTGTCCGTCATCTGTGCGGAGACAGGTGGATATTCGATCTCTTCCGACGAACTCCCGCCAGCTGCGCGTGTGTACCGAACGAAGAATCTCCCGTTCTCCCGTGGAACCCTCGGAAGATTGTTGTCCTATGCCTCCTTCTACCTTTCGGCGGCTTTTCGCGGCCTTACCCTGCACCGACAAGATCTTGTTCTTACACTCACTACGCCGCCACTGCTTTCGTTAATAGGAACAGCCATCAAGACGTTTCGTGGATCGTCCCATTACATATGGGAGATGGATGTTTATCCCGACGTCGCTGTAGATCTCGATCATTTCAAAGCTGGCGGAACGCTTGATCGTGTGATTGGAACCTTGGCAGACTTTTCACGTCATCGCGCCGACGGCATCGTCGCCCTTGGCGATTGCATGAAAAACCGTCTCATTCTGCGAGGAATCGATCGCGACACAATCCATGTTGCAGAAAATTGGGCCGACGGTGTCTCGATTAAGCCAGTAGCAAAAGTTCAAGAGTCTCAACTCAGAGTTCTTTATTCAGGAACTCTCGGCCTCGCTCATGACGTAGCGACCATCTCAGGTGCCATGCTCAACTTGAAAGACGACACTCGGTTTCGATTCGTCTTCGTTGGAGGCGGCGGAAATAGTGGAAAGATGGCAGAGTTCTGCTCCAAGAACGATATGCGTGGCGTCTCTTTCCATCCTTACGTTCAGCGAAGTAATTTGGGAAACAGCCTCTCGATAGCAGACATAGGCCTTGTTACACAACGTGAGTCTTGTTGTGGCTCCGTGGTCCCCAGCAAGGTCTACGGTCTTCTCGCCGCGGGCCGCCCAATTCTTTTCATAGGACCCGCAGCTGCGACACCTGCTCGTATTATCGAAAAATTCGGCTGCGGGTGGGCGGTCCGTTGCGGAGATACCGATTCACTCACAGACCTGCTTCTACGTCTCGCAGAAAACCCCGCCGACGTTTCTGTCGCTGGTCAGCTTGCGCGGGAGGCCTTCCTTAATCACTATGATCGTCCGCTTGGCGTCGCCAGAATTACCAAGATTCTCGGCGCTGACAGGCTGTCATCCCAACAGAATCTGTTTCCCCGGGCCCCTCGAAGTAAAGAGGACATTCAGAAGCCATCTTACATCTTCGATTCCACACCGAAGACTGCCGAGAGGAATTTATGAATGCGGTCATTCTAATTTTCGTTGTAGCGTTTGCACTATGCCTGGTTACGACTCCCATCTGCCGGGATCTGTTTCTGTACTTTAACATCGTCGACAGTCCGGACAAGGACCGGAAGTTTCATATTAAGCCGATCCCACGTATCGGTGGAATTCCCATTGTGCTTTCCTATGCGGGCGCTCTGGGGCTTCTTCTAATCTTTGCGCCTCGTAACGCTGCCATCTCGATCCAGCACCTTACATTATTTTTGTCGCTCTTACCTGCAACTGGGATCATCTTCATAACTGGATTGGTCGACGACATATTTACTTTGAAGCCAAAGCAGAAGCTCCTTGGACAATCTGTCGCCGCCGTGTTGGCCGTATCACTGGGTGCACGAATGTCAATGGATAACATTCCACACTCTAGTTTCATCACTATTCCCCTTAGTATCGTGTGGCTGATCGGATGCACCAACGCCGTTAATCTGATCGACGGACTCGACGGACTTGCGTCGGGTGTCGGACTCTTTGCAACGCTAACTACGCTTCTTGCAGCGCTCGCAACAGGCAATACTGGACTCGCTATTGCCACCGCTCCTCTATTGGGTTGTCTCCTTGCATTTCTTCGCTACAATTTTAGTCCCGCTTCGATTTTTCTCGGTGACTGCGGGAGCTTGACCATAGGCTTTATGCTGGGTTGCTTCAGTTTGGTCTGGAGCCAACACAACGGGACCATGCTCGGGATGGCCGCTCCGCTGATGGCTCTTACACTTCCTTTGCTCGATGTGGTCCTCTCTGTCGGTCGTCGCCTTTTGCGTAGCCGGCCAATCTTCAAAGGAGATCGTGGCCATATCCACCACATGGTTCTCGCGCTTGGTCACAAGCCTCATGTAGCCGCACTCATCCTTTATGGCGTCAGCGCTGTCGCTGCATTTTTCGCCCTTCTCGCTAGCTTCAGCGGGATTCGATTTCTCGGTCCCATCATCATCTCTTTCTGCATACTTATCTGGATCGGTATCAATAGGCTCGGCTATGTTGAAGTCTCTGCTGCGCGTAGAACTCTCTCTCGCAGCAACGTCTTCCGAATCCTTAAAGAAGAGATTTACCTCCAAGAACTCGAGAGTTCCATCAAAGCAGCCAAGACAGTTGAAGAAAGCTGGAAAATCGTACAGAGCGCCTGCGGCGAAATGTGTTTCGCATCCGTTCGAATGTTTATCGCTGGCGCTTCTTATGAAGCGATCTTCGAAAGTAATTCGACGAATCCGTACTGGAAGATGAACCTCGTCGTTGGGAGATCTGGTTATCTCGTTCTTACGCGAGGTGAAGAGGGGCGTCCCCATCGTCTTATGGGCTCGGTTTTATTCATCCTGCAGGATTCGCTTCGTAACAAGTCGTATGCCGCGCCAAAACCAATTGAGTCATCTTCAACAGGAACTGTTTATTTCACCGGTGGAACCCGCTACCCAACAGAGCCGGTCGCTGCACCTACGCTGACTGTTCAATGAACTACGGTCTGATTGTTGGTATCCCACTAGTCTCCATGGACGATCAGAACATCGCCGTGCGTGACTGCAGCTCCTAGTTGCTGGCGCGCCGCCGCGAGTTTTTCACTGTTTACATCATTTACCATGTTCACTCTGAATGCATTGGGATAGACGTAAAACACGTCTTTTGCTGTCCCAATATCTCCGTGGAACAGAAAGCTTTGAAAGGGAGCACTATACGCGCAGTGCTTCTCCGTATGTTCTTCAGGAATTAAAAGAAAACATGGCATCCTGGCCGCGACATTCTCCAATATAGAAGCGTCGAGTGCGGCACCATGTTCGTCTACTGTGGAATCGATATAGAACAAAGTCGCTCCCCACCGATCATGAGCATATCGAATCATTCGATTCAACTCATCGACGATTTGTCCAGCCGGCAGATACACCTGACGCGCACGTCCATTGTTGCCTCTGGTGAAATGCTGAGGCCGAACGCACCCTCCCACGCGTCTGGAACTACGGCCGTGACCTGGCCGTTACCGTAGTCCGCTGCGGTCACTCCCGGACCCTGATTATTGAACGTGAGTTGCGGCAAATTTGCACCGAAGCCCCGCAGGATGCGCTTCGAAGTGGAGCGCCAGGGGATAAATGACCGCTCCATTTAGAACTACACCAGAGTCTGCGGAATTAATTGCCATAACTTTTATGTCCAGGAGTCGTCATGTTGGCTGAAGCCAACGCGTATTGATCCCCAAACGAAATGATAGGTCCAGATATGGTTGATTAGTTCCCACGCGCGGCAACTGTTGTTTTCTCCCCAACCATATTGACCGGACGAACGTAGAGTCCCGCTGCTGTCAGTCATTTTCATATGGAAGATGTGAAGTGTATCGTCAGGAAACCTGTTCAGATCTTCCAGAACAACTCCCTTGTAAGACAGTTGTGGGAGCCCTTTATTGCTATAGGTTACCTGCAATCGCCCTTCGGCATTGGCGAAGGACGCAAGGACTAAGCAAGTCAACACCGTCGCATACAGACTGCTTCGAAGCACCATGGTTATCTTCGAATGTTAGGAAAAACTGAAGGTAGATACCCGTGTACTATAAATCTCTTAGGCGCGGCACCAAATGAAGTCGAATGGATAGCAAGTTACCAGAGCTACTCCGGACGACGGCGAATATCAAACCTTTAAAAATTAGGTTAGCAATCAGGCAACAGAATCCGATACAGCCACACTATTACATACGTTGAGAACCGCGCAACAAGCCATCCGTGGCCGCCGCGGTCACCAACTTTCCCATTTCCCAACGAATCTCCGCTTTAGTCGCTGAGGATTGCGCTAAGAGCATTGCGCATCGTAAGCGCTCGAAAACTCCAGGTTCCGTACCGACTTGCTGAAAAACGATCCGCTTCGTGTCCATCACGAAAGCCGAGTTCTAATAAACGTTCCGTGCCCTCCGCCAGTTCCTCAGCAGTATCCACGAGGTATAACAGCCCCTGCTTCTGGAGCAATTCATGGAAACCCCTCGTCGCCAGCATTGGCCTACCTGCGGCAAGATGCTCGTAGAATCTCGTCGAACTCCCCGAATACGTAGGTTCTTTCTTCAAATAGGGGAGCACGGCGACATCAAGGCATCTGGCATATCTTTGCAGCTCGCCGTAAGGCTTCATGCCGATGAACTTTGCAGTCTGCATTACCCGGGTTCGAGCAGCGTCCTGAAGGGGGTCATGTACTTTTCGATGTGTCGGACCAATGAAGAGCCAGGAAAATTTTGGCGTAAGCTCGATCGCCTTCTCAATGAATATCCAGTCCATATTGCCGGAAAGATCTCCTAAAACTCCCAGCACTGGTCTTTGGAGATCTTGCACATCCGGAGGCAGTTCTTCGGGATCTTCACGGATCATATCTGGAACGTTACTGCGTCGGGTCGCATTTGGTACGATCACTACCTTGTCAGGATTACATCCTTCCTCCGTGAAATAATCCGCAATCCGCTGCGAGTTAGGGCATACGAGATCAGCCACGTGGAAAAGTCGCCGATCCAGCTTTTTCACTTGGATTGGGTCAAGTCCTTCATAACGCCAAGTCAGATCTGTCGAGTAATAGATAATCGGCCCTTGCCAACGTTCAGCAACGTCCGCATAGTAGGGGGTCGTGCAGACGAGCGTTGCAGACGACGGCAATGGTGTCTGATCCAGCAAATGCCTGAGGACTTTACGTCTGTAGGGAAAGAGGGTCTTCACAACGGGCCGAGCGTAGCCACGCTGCTGCACGAATGAACGAAGTCGCAAGGGAGGATCAGCTAACTCCACTATATTCGTCGCATTGTTAAAGGCTCCTAGTATCTCAAATCTAGGCTCCCAAGCTATGACCTTAACCTGTTCCGCCAATGCGGAAGCGAACTCTTTCATCCAAATGCTGCCAACATCGAGCAGGTGCCATGGACCTTCACATGTTTTCTTACTCCGCATCATGCTGCCATTTTATCCATTCGGACTACCACCCACTCGGCTGAGCTTGCGAGAGCGGTTATTACGAACTCTCGACGGCATCGCCAGACTGGATTGGCTGCAGCGACGACCGCGATAATCCTGCCCTTCGTCGAGGACAGTGCCATCTTCGGTGAAGCAGCGGAAAGCGCATCTGCGCCCTCCGTGCAATTACACAGCCCGGAGCTCCCCATCATACTGAGTTAATAGGAAGTACGCACTAAAAGTGCGTTAGGAGAAATACTGGTTCTGGTGCAAATTCTGATGGCGGTTAGAGTGGAACGGCGATAAACAAGGCGATGAAGAAGCATGGAACACCACGGGTTATTACACTCGATGCTTATGCGGCCTCGCATCAAGCCATGACGGAGTTGAAATCAGCGGGAACGAGAGCACGCCGTGTTGGGATACGGTCCAGCAAATACCTGAACAATGTTGTGGAGCAGGATCATCGCCGAATCAAACAGCGGATTCGGCCGATGCTCGGGTTCAAGCGATTTGTTCAAGACCGAAACTTGCTGTGCAGACCCGTAGCTTATCCTGACGTTTGGGCAGATGTTCTCGCTGCTTGACCCCATCAAGAAATTCTTCAATCGCTTCCGATTCACACACTCTAGCGAAGTTTGCACCAGAATCAGTGAAAGGATGTCTCCCCTGAGTACACCTCTCCTGAAGATGTTCAGGTGAGATGGCGATTTGTCGGAATCCCGGACATCCTCATACAACTCTGACTTCTACCTTCCCTCCCCCAACGAAAGTGAGCGGCACCTGCAGGCCGCCGGCGGTCCAGCTAGTTGGTTATGCTACCTAGAGGCTGTTAATGACTTCAGTTGAGTATTTTGAAGATTCTGCTGAGCATGAGGCAGGCGAAGGCGAAGTAGTGGAAGGCGGCGAGGGTTTGGGAGAGGCGTTCGTAGTCTCTAGCCAGGCGGCGGAATCGCGGGGCCCAGGCGAAGCTTCTCTCGACGACCCATCGGCGGGGCAGCAGGACGAAGCCCCGTTTGGCCTCCGTGTGCTTGACCACCTCCAGTTGAATGCCGTGCCGGGCGGCCGCGCTGTCCGCGGTTTCTCCGGTGTAGCCCTGGTCGACGTAGGCAAGTTCCACGTGGTCTCCGGTGATCTGCTGCACCGCTTCGGCGAGCTTGTCCACCTGGGCGCGGTCCTGCTCGTTGGCGGCGGTGACATGCGAGGCGAGCAGGTTGCCCAGGGTGTCCACCGCAGCGTGCACCTTGGCTCCTTTGCGCCATCGTATCCAGCCCGCGCCCCCGACTCCGGCGTGGACTGCAGCGTCCGGCTGTCCACCACCATCGCCGTGGGCTGCGGCTTGCGCTCGGCAAACTCGCGCAATAGAGAGCGCAGGTCCTCCACCATGATCTCGAAGCATCCGGCACCCATCCAGCGCCGCGTCTGCTGGTACACCACCGGCCACGGCGGAAGATCGTTCGGCATCATCCGCCAGTGCGCCCCAGTCTTCACCAGCCAGCGCAGAGCGTTGAACACCGCCCGCAAACGGTGCGACCGCTGCCGAGCGTCCTCCCGGCACAACGCCAGATAGGGCGCCACGACCACTCCTCATCGCTCACATCGCTCGGATAACCAACCTGACCCTTATTCCCCATCCAACTATGCTGCGCGATGACAACAACACAATCACTGCCTTCCTACACATGAGAACTAAAGTTACTAACAGCCTCTAGACCAACGGCTCACCGATGTGGCGTACGTTGCGGGGAGAGCACGGTCTGATGGTGCGGCGGGTGGAGAACATGGCCGCACGGCCAAGATTGCTCCGTCTGTCGGTAAATTCGTGCTCACTTCCCGCGAGCCCTTCTCTGCCGACAGACTTGCCAGAAGCGTTCACATGAGTGTGGCTTCGTTGAATCGCTACTTCCGCGCGGTCCCGCGATGAGCTCCTTGCAATACCAGAAGCAGGTCTGCCGGCAGGAGACTCGCCACAACAGCCTTCAAAGGGGGATGGCTTTCTCTCACACCTCAGCCGCGAGTATGCGACAGCAGGGAATGCGAATAGGTGTAGTTTCTGCCAGCGAATCCCTGGCACAGTCTTCCTCGGACCGGCACCGACGAAACTCTTGACGCAACTTGGCATCCATTTCTTTCCCACAAATTCAAGCCGAATGTTACCTGTCAATAGCCCTTTCTAGGCGGTTTTTGGGGATGGTTACCCATGTTATCTTTAGTAACCAAAATTCGTGTGACCCAGCCGGTTCAGGGACCTCACGTGTGCGGGAGGTAGCTTGCCGAGACCCAATCATCCCGACCAGCCATCTGCGAAGTCTGAAGATCCAGAGCCGAATCGAGATGTAAACGCCCTCTTTTCTGGCTTTCGTCTGGACCAATCGTCTTACAGGACCTTCGGCCGTCACCGAAGCCCGAAACCGCCGGAACAAGCCGAGACGGTCGTGGCCGACTCTTCACGTCCGGAGCATGTCCGGATCGGAATCTTCTCCCCCATGGGAGGCGCAGGCAAAAGTACGCTTGCCGCTAGCCTCGGAAGCATCCTGTGGCAGCACGGCAAACGGGTGCTGCTGGTCGATGCCGCTCCGTGGCCCACGCTCGCCTTTCACTATGGAGCCACGACGACCCGCCCGGGAATGCGCTCGTTTTTCGCTCCCGGAGGAAAGGAGCTCCCTGTCCGCATTCTCGCCCGCGACCCGAACGATCCGGCAATTCCCGAGATGGACGACCATCTCAGGACCGATCCAGCTGACTATATCTTGTTCGATCTCAGCGGAGTCTCCGGCCAGGAACTTGCGACCTGCCTCCAGGAGTGCCAGGTTCTCCTGATCCCTCTAGTTCCGGACCCTTCTGCGGTGAGATACGCCGAGGCAGTAACAGCACTTCTCGGCACGTTTAAGAATCCCCCTGACCGGGTTCTGTATGTCGTCAACCAGATGGACGAATCTCCGCTTGCGAAGACCGTCTATGCCAGCCTGAACCAGCTGCTCGGCGATCAACTCTTCAAAAAGCCAATCTACCGTCAGGCGGAGATCCAGGAGTCTCTCTCCGAGGGAATCGTGCTGCCCTTCTTCGCTCGGAAGTCCCAAGCCGCGGCGGTGTGTAGCGAGATCGCGCACTGGCTCGAGATTCCCAGACCGATTACGCCCTCAAGCGCTCATCAGCGGTGGAGTGAGCAATGAAGAAGGCGAGTGAGCTATGGAGCCACCTCGGAGCGAGTGAAAGTATTGCAGGACGGACAGGACGAACCATTCTCTACCTCATCGTCGCCGTGCTGGCCTTCCAGTGCGTAACACTGCGTTTCGACTGGAAGCAACAGGCGATCGTAGGTTCGCTGACCCTCCTCATCGGTCTCGCGCTCTATACCTTCTCTCAGGCTTATGTCGCGACGCTGATGCTCATCGTCGCGTCGATGCTGACCACCTGCCGCTACGCCGTCTGGCGTGTCACCCAGGTCTACGAGGTCGTCACCGATCCCAGCAGCAACCTGCGCGTCTTAGAGCTGTTCTTCATGTTTCTCCTGCTCGCGGCCGAGATGTACGCCTTCGCAATCCTGCTGCTCGGCTTCATACAGATGATCTATCCGCTGCGAAGGCCACCGGCACCCCTTCCGAATGACATCGGCGAGTGGCCTGACGTGGATCTTCTGATCCCCACCTATAACGAACCTCTCTCCGTGGTTCGCTCTACGGCGCTCGCCTCCATCAATATCGATACCCCAGCGACAAGGTGCACGTTTATCTCCTCGACGATGGTCGCCAGCCGGAGTTTCGTGACTTCTGCGAGAACATTGGCATCGGTTACGTCGTCCGGCCCGATAATAAGCATGCCAAGGCGGGCAACATCAATAGCGCCTTGAAGCGCATGACCTCTCCTCTGGTCGCCATCTTCGATTGCGACCACGTACCGACAAGAAGTTTCCTCCAGGTCACCGCCGGATGGTTCCTGAAAGATAGGAAACTCGGCATGCTTCAGACACCGCATCACTTCTACTCCCCGGACCCGTTCGAACGTAACCTTGGAAGCTACAGAACAGTTCCCAACGAGGGCGAGTTGTTCTACAGGCTGCTGCAGGATGGCAACGATCTCTGGAACGCGACCTTCTTCTGCGGCTCTTGCGCCGTTCTTCGCCGCTCGGCGCTCGATGAGATCGGCGGGATCGCCGTGGAGACGGTGACCGAGGACGCGCATACCTCCCTGCGTATGCAGATGCGGGGATGGAATACCGCCTATATCAACCGGCCTCAGGCTGCGGGTCTGGCCACGGAGAGCCTTTCTGCACACGTGGGCCAGCGCATCCGCTGGGCACGGGGAATGATCCAGATCCTGCGCACGGACAATCCCCTGTTCGCGCGCGGTCTCAAGCTCGCCCAGCGGCTCTGCTACTTCAATGCGATGGTGCATTTCCTCTATGCTCTGCCGCGGCTCATCTTTCTTACCGCGCCGCTGGTCTACATGCTCTTCGGCTTGCGCAACATTCCGGGCTTGTGGATCACTATCGCCGCGTATGCCATTCCTCACCTCGTTCTTTCTACCCTGACCAACTCTCGTCTGCAGGGAAAGTATCGCTATTCCTTCTGGAACGAGATCTACGAGACCGTACTTGCGCCCTACATTCTGGGTCCGACACTGCTAGCGCTGGCCAACCCAAAACTGGGCAAATTCAACGTTACCGCCAAGGGCGGTGTCGTCAAGAACCGGTACTTCGATAAGACCATCGCAAGGCCCTACGGCGTTATGCTTCTGTTCAACTATCTCGGCCTTGCCGTGGCCCCCTGGAGATTCTTTGTTCTTAACGCCGACCACAAAGGCGCCGTCCTGATGAACGTCTTCTGGATCATCTTCAATTGCGTCATCATCGGCACGGCCAACTCCGTCGCCGTGGAGGCTCAACAGCGTAGAGGCAGCGTGCGCCTCAACCGCAGCATGATCGTCTCCATCCGTACGCTGAACGGAGCAGCCATCTCCGGAATCTCCTCCGATCTCTCACTCGGAGGCGGAGCCATCAGCCTAGAACAGGCCACCACGCTCGAGCAGGGCGCCTGATCGACATCATCTACACCGGCGGCGATCCGATCGTGCTTCCCGCCAAGGTTGTCAGCAGTAACGGCACCAGCCTGCGCTTTCAATACAGGCAGCTCACGCTCGAACAGGAAGAGGCGCTTACGCTGGTTCTCTACTCGCGCGCGGACTCCTGGCTCACCGAAGATCATCCTCGCGACCGCCCGTTGAAGAGCCTCGCTGCCATAATCCGGTTCTCGGTCCGGGGGATCCGCTACTCCTTCACAGGATTCATTCCCAGCCGCAAGGCGAAGCTGATGAGCCGCGAAGCCGAGATCACGGCTGCTCTTCTGTTGTGCCTGCTCCCGCTTGCTTCGGCGAAGCTCCACGCTGAGCGTCCTCCGCAGCCGACTCCCTTGCGCACCTTTCAGAGCACCATCTCTCTCCGCGACGCTGGCTACAACAACGGCATCACCCTTCGAGGCTGGGATGCGTCGGCGAGGACGCCGTTTATCCTCAGCGCATCGCAGGTCGCTCAGAAAGGCATGCTGCATCTGCACTATCGCTTCTCTCCCGGCATGATCCCCGAGAGAAGCCTTTTGACCGTTTCATTCAACGACACCTCCCTCACCAACCTGGTCATGCCGCCCGACGCCGGAAAGTCCGACGCATCCGACCTGACCGCCGACATTCCCGTGCCCGCCGATCTTATCGCCGCGCAGAACACGCTCGAGATCCATCTCCGCGGCCACTACGCAGCAAAGTGTGAGGACCCCGCGGACGAGCGCCTGTGGGCCACGATCAACCAGGCCTCCACCTTCGAGGTGGGTGGGGTTCTGCTGGCGATGGCGAACGCAGCGGGCCGTCCGACTCGATGCCAAGTCTCTTCCCGCCTGGCGAGCTCTCTTTCTTTCGCAATCGCAGAACGGCCAGCGGGCCCAGTCAGACCGCATTCTCAACCGCGCCCTTGGTTTAGTCCAGACCAGTGACGGCAGCGAGACCTCCGCCCCGAAACAGCTCCAGTACGCCTCCCTGATGATGGCGGCCAAACGCTATAACAACGCCATCCGCAGCTACCGAAGAGTACTCGACGCCGATCCCGACAATGCCGACGCCTGGCGCGGAGTGATCATCGCCGAACACCTCGGAGGCCGCGACGAGGAAGCGCTCCGTGCCTTCCAGCAGATGCCCCCGGAGGTCTCCTCCGCAACCCAGACCGACGCTGACTTTTTGTCGATGCTCGCCGGCATCTATCAGTCGCAATCCCAGATCGACGCGGCGCGCGCGACTCTCCAGCGTGCGCTCCGGATTCATCCTTCTCTTTCGTTGCAACTCCAACTCGCCTCCGTCGAGATAGCACACGGCGACAAGGACCGGGCCGTGCAGCTCTACCAGCGCATTACCGATGAGCATCCAGATTCGAAGCAGGCATGGATCGGATATCTCCAGGGACTTCATGCGACTGGTCACGATCGTGAAGCCCTCCGGCAGATCCAGCAGATGCCTGAGGACATCAGCTCTTCTTTGCAGGACAACCCTGACTACTTGCAAGCCACAGCTGCCGTTTACGGTGCTTCGGGAAACAACCGTCGCGCAACAGCCGCTATCGATCGCGTCAACGACATCTACAGCGAGCAGGGCATCGTGCCTCCCGCTTCAGTCCAAATTCAGGAAGGCTGGCTCTATCTGCAGGCAGGCGCCAACACGCGACTTTCCGATATCATCCAGCAGCTGAGCAGCGAGGACGATCTAACCTCGGATCAGCAGGAAGATCTCTCGCATCTGTGGACGAGCTGGGCTCTCAAACGCGCCACACAACTGCGGCTGCAAGGCAAGCCGCAGGCCGCGGTGCTCATCCTCTCCGCAGCACTCCGCGCCTTCCCCTCCGACCTCTCGGTGAATGACGCTCTCGCAGACACCTACGTCGAGGCCGGCGAACCAAAGCACGCTGTGCTGCTCTATGCGCGCGACGATATCTCGCAGGCCGACAGAGCCATCTGCGCCTCGGCCATCCGCGCTGCTCTCGCCGCCGGGAATCGCAAGCAGGCCGAAGCCTGGTTGCAGACCGCGCTCGGCCGTTTCGGACGCGACGCCCAGATCCTCCAGCTCGCCGCCGAGTTCGAACAGCAGCGCGGCGACTCCCGCCGTGCCGCCGCATACTATCGTGCCGCCCTGCAGGCCGCCGGTCAGCCCGAGAGCAAGTACGAGCTGACTTCATCGAAAGCCCGCAACTCCAGCGCATCTCAGCTTCCGGCCGCGCAGGAGTTGTTCCGTATGCTCAGCTCTTCAGCCGATGCATCTGGTCAAACCCTCTCTTCAGGAAGAGGCAATCCGGACGACCGGCAGACGCTCTGGCCCACGCGCTCCTCCTCCCTCCGCAGCCACGAATCCGATCTCTCCGACCTGCCCTCAGAGACGGAAGCGCCTCTCGCTCCTCCAAGTCCGCGTAGACCGGCCCGTGTAAATCGAGATAGCTTTGACTGGAGCTCCTCGCCAACCGGCTCACTCTCGGACAACGACGGCACTCTTCAGCCCCTCAAGCCGAACAAATCCGCAAAGTCCACGCCATCGAGCACGCATCCAGCGTTCGGCAGCGACGACACCGACAGCGATTCCCAGCTCGATGCGATCGAACAGCCTCCCGCGCGCCACAACAACTCTCGGCCGGCATCCTCCTCCACCAACACCTCAGCCAGTCGTGCTACCGCTCTTCCCTCTCTCGCGACAGAGGACCCCTTACCGACTGACCAGCGTGGGGCCGCCCGATCCTCCAACGCATGGCTGCCACCGCGCTCTACACAGGGCGTCGACACCCTCGACAGCCCTCGATCCGTCGCTATGCTCACGTCTCCTCCCGCACCCGCCGAGGCTCTGCCTCCTCTTACCGGCTCTGCCGTCGTCGTGCCACGCCAGCTAAGCCCGCGCGAGGATATGGAACAGCATCTTGACGCCATCCAGGCAGCATCGAGCCCTTATCTGGGCGGAAGATCTTGGGTGGCCTTCCATAGCGGGCAGCCTGGCTACGATCGCCTCACCATCTTCACCGCCGACATTGAACAGTCTTCGATGATCGCCAATGGAGCGCGGCTCTCGGTCATTGTTCATCCCACCCTCCTGCAGGGCGGCATCACCGACTCGAACGCAACATTCCAGCTTGGAACCCTTCCCGTCGGAGCTGTCGCCAATGCCCAATCCTCTGCGGGAGTCGGCGGCGAACTGCAGCTCAGGACCCGGAGCTTCGGGGCCGCGATCGGCTACACGCCCCCCACGGCTTCCTGGTTGAAAACGTCACC
This sequence comes from Edaphobacter modestus, assembly GCF_004217555.1. Lineage (GTDB taxonomy): Bacteria > Acidobacteriota > Terriglobia > Terriglobales > Acidobacteriaceae > Edaphobacter > Edaphobacter modestus. The sequence continues at coordinate 297,222 of NZ_SHKW01000001.1, read as the reverse complement.
GGACGACTTCTTATCCAGCCGGACGCCGGCCCCGTGACCGTCACCTTCGATCGCCAATCGATCGAAGACTCACAGCTCTCCTACGCCGGACTCCGCGATCCCGGCTCCATCTCCCCCAATAACAGCGGATATATCTGGGGAGGAGTTATCGCCAATGCAGGCTCCATCCAGGTCAATCGTGGGGACGCATCCTCAGGCTGGTACATCGCCGGCGGGGGACAATACATCACCGGCCAGCATATCCGCTCTAACACCCGAATCGACGGTTACGCCGGAGCCTACTGGTCCACCTGGGAGAGACCGGAATACGGCAAGCTGACCCTCGGAATGAATATCTTCGGCATGCACTTTGCCAACAATCAGCGCTTGTTCACCTATGGCAATGGAGGATATTTCTCGCCCGGAGCTTACCTGCTCAGCAATGTTCCCATTACCTTCGAAGGACATCAGGGCACGCGATTCCACTACCGCGCCGCCGGATCCATCGGTCTGCAGGCCTTTCAGGAAGACGCCGCACCCTATTACCCGCTCGACCCCGGTCTGCAGATCGCGAACAACAATCCCTACCTGCCCGAACGAACCAGCGTGGGAGCCAACTACAACATGGAGGCGGAAGGTTCCTACCTGATGACCGAGCACTGGCATGTGGGCGGCTTCTTCACTGTCGACAACTCACGCAGCTACATCAACAGCCGTGCTGGCTTCTACCTCCGCTACGTCACCCACCCGCAATCGCTGGACTCCTTCAGGGGACCCACCGGGCTTGATCGGCGAACCGGCTTGAGGCCCCTTTTGATTCCCTGATGCAACCACACGTTCGTCATTCCGAAAGCTCCGAGGGCCGCGGATCACTGCATGGATAAACTCCCCAAATCGACCGCTGCTATCAAGCTGATTCTGCTTGCTGCCCTGGGATCTGTCCTGTTCACCACAGGAGGCGCGATCTTTCTCTTCCGGAACACGCAGAACCTTATCTCTGCGGGCCGATGGGCCGAACACACACGGGAGGTTCTGCTTTCTATTCAGACCGCCTCGGACCTGACGCAGCGTACCGAATCCGGCAGCAGATTTTATCGGGTTACGCAGGATGAAGTTCAGCTCTCCAACTCGCGTCGTAATACGATTCAACTCCGCACGCGCGCCACTCGCCTGCGAAGCCTGGTTGCCGACAACACCCACCAGACCTCCAATCTCAACGAGCTGGATACCTGTTCTACCGCACTTCTCCACGATCTCAGCACGAATCCTCCGGACCTTGTGCATGCCGAGGCGCATGTCCTGCACTGCCAGCAGACACTCTCTCTGATGGCAGGGCAGGAACAGGAACTGCTTAAGCAAAGAGATGAGACCACGCAGCGCAGATCCCAGATCTCAACCCTTACCGAGCTCGGCTTAGCAGGCATTTGCTTTTCAACCATGATCGTCCTCTTCAGCCTTCTGCTGCGTGACGCGATCCTACGTGGCCGGGTCGTCGAAGCCGCGGCCAGGACAAATCAGGAGCTCAGCAACAGCGTTCACTCGCTCCGGAACCATGGGCGCGAGGTGCAGCTGCTGTCCCTCGCCCGCGACGATCTGCAGCTCTGCACCGATGCCCCCCAGGTCCACCGCTCCGCAGCATTCCGTTTCTCCGAGCTGCTCTCCGGAACCAACGGTTCCCTCTGCATCATCAACAGCTCTCGAAACATGGTCGAGACTGTATCCAGCTGGAGCGCAAACGACACCAACTCCGGCATCGCCGAGATTTTTCCGCCCGAGACCTGTTGCGGCTTGCGTTCTGGACAGTTTCGCTGGCATGCTCCTGGAGCCTCGCAGATCGACTGCAACCACTTCATCGGATCCGCTCCTCGCTGTTATCTCTGCGTCCCCCTCGTCGCTCATGGCGACACGATCGGAATCCTCTACATCGGCTGTCCCGACGAAGCGATCAGGGAGATCGTTGAAAGTCGCACGGAAGGTGTTCGCCAACTCGTCCAGCTCACCGCAATGGCGCTTGCTTCCCTCGAAATGCGAAAGAAGCTGGAGCACCAGTCCATTCGCGATGGACTCACTAGCCTGTTCAATCGTCACTTCCTCGAGATCGCTCTCGAACGCGAACTCGCGCGCGCCAGCCGGCGCAAGGGAGCTCTCTCCGTCCTGATGATGGATATCGATCACTTCAAAAAATTGAACGACCAGTTCGGCCACTCTGCCGGAGACGCCGTTCTCAAAGAGATCGCCCATACCTTCAGCGCCTGCGTACGAACCGAAGATCTGATCTGCCGTTACGGTGGCGAAGAGTTCACTATCATCCTACCCGACATCACTCCCGAAGCCACCCTCCACCGGGCCGAGGTGATCCGCAAAGCGGTCGCGAACCTGCGCACGGAACTCGACAATGATCTGTACAGTAGCGTCACGGTATCCATCGGCGCGGCCATCTTCCCCCGGGATGGTCAATCCTCCGAGAGCCTGCTCCGGCACGCCGATGCCGCCCTTTATCGCGCCAAACGCGAAGGCAGAAACAGGGTTGTCATGGTCGAGGACTCCTCTCCCGCGTCTGTGTAAACAGCCGCGCGGACATTCTTCGCCGAAAGGGGGAGAGGCGACCTACGACGATGTTCCCGTTGCGTGAAGCGGGGCTTCACCTTGTTCAATCATCCAGCAAGTGCTGTCGGATGTTGGCATTTAGCGTCGCGTTGAATCACTGTCAAACTGACGTCGTCGCAAAGCGGACTCCCATTCGCGAAGTCTTGTAGAGTGGCAAGGAGTATCATGAGCGTGGCTGGAGCGGATGGCGATTTGGCGTGTCGTAATGCCATTAGTATCCGATCCAATCCAAACTCTTCCTCTGAAGTGTTGCGGCATTCAAGTACACCATCTGAGTATGCGACAAGCGTGTCCCCGGGTTCGAGAATTAGTTCGCCCAAGTCAAATTTCGCGCGTTCGATAGCACCCAACAGAGGGCCGCCCCTCTCAAGCAATTCAGTCCGGCCATCCGCGCGAAGCACTATTGGCGGGAAATGGCCGGCATTGCAGTAGGTCAGTCCTCCAAGGTGGCAGTCAATCCGAGCGAGAAAGGCCGTGGCGAATGGCGCAACCGGCCGCAGATAGCAGAGGTGGCGGTTGATTTCCGACGCGATGCTTGCAGGGTCGGAATAAGGATCGCCGTAACATTGCAAAAGTCCTGCCAGATTGGTGAACCACATCCCAGCCGCAACACCTTTACCGGCAATGTCTCCATGCGCCATAAGAACCTGGGAACCGCTTTTCAAAAACGTTGTGAAATCCCCTGAGATAAAGCGAGCCGCGAATACCTCGCTTGCGAACTGTAAACTGCCGTGGCGAAACTCACGCGGGCCGCTTAGTTTGCGCTGGATCTGTGCGGCCTCGAACAGTTCTGAATGGAGATCAAGTTTCTCTCGCAGGAGTGTGTCCACCTCGTCCCGTGGCACACTCGATGGCGGTGGCGGCATCGACGCCACGATCGCGGATTGGGGTATGCTGTAATTTCGGCGCCCGACGTTGGTCCGGAACTTACCTTCACTTCCTGGTAATACTCGACCGTCGTTCATACTCCACCCCTTTTAGATTCTGATCGTTGCTCTAACCGACGAACCGATAACCTGTTCCATGCACTGTGAGAAAGTACTGTGGTTGTTCGGGATCGGGCTCAAGTTTTTGGCGCAGACGCACCAGGTGCGTATCCACCGTCCGGCTCGTTGGGTAATTCTCGTATCCCCAAACCTCTTCCAGAAGACGATCGCGACTCAGCGTTTCACCAGAATGACAGATGAAATACTTCAACAGCTCGAATTCTTTGGAGGAAACATCGAGAGCCTTGCCTGACCTGAGCACTCGGTGATGGCGCAGGTCGACTTCCACATTACCGAAGGAGTGTTGATCCTGATGTTTGGGAACCACTGCCGTGCGTCGCAGAACGGCCTTCACTCGCGCAAGCAACTCGCGGATTGAGAAGGGCTTGGTCACATAGTCGTCCGCGCCCAGTTCGAGGCCCACCACTTTGTCCAGTTCCTGGCCGCGGGCAGTTAGCATGATGATCGGGATGGAACCGCGTTGAGCGCGTAACTGCTTGCATACTTCCAGTCCACTCATCCGGGGCATCATGACATCCAGGACCACAAGATCGGGAGACTCTTCCGGCGCTCGCCGAAGGCCTTCGATCCCATCGCCCGCTGTAATCACTTCGTAGCCTTCAAACTCGAAGTTGTCTCGAAGTCCAGCCACCATATTGGGCTCGTCCTCCACGACAAGAATTTTCGCTGGTCTCGGTGCTTCTGTTACCTTCGCCTTCTCTTGCTGTCTCATGCCGACATCCCTTTCGCCTGCTGGACCTCTGCAGTCTGCACCGGCAGAGTAATGATGAACTTGCTGCCTTGGCCGGGCTCGCTCTCAACTGCAACTTCACCTCCATGAGCCTGCACGATGTGGCGCACCAGAGACAGCCCCAGTCCGCTCCCCTTGGTGTTATGCACCAGTGGATCGCCCACTCGATAGAACTTCTCGAAGATTTTGGGCTGCTCCTTCGCGGAAATGCCGATTCCGTGATCGACGACCTCAAGATTGACGCCGCCATTGTGCCGGTAGAGGTTTACCCCGAGGTATTTTTCTGTCGCCGAGTACTTCACCGCGTTGTTCACCAGATTCAGCAGTGAACGCGCAATCGCTTCGCGGTCGACCCACACTTGTGGCAGATCGTTGTCGATCTTCTGTTCGAACTGGAACCCGTCCTGCTCGATTTCAAAACGATAAGATTCCAGCGTGCTCCGCACCAGATCAGCCACATCAGTTTCGCGGAAGCTGTATTCTTTCTTGCCCGACTCGATACGAGAGAAGTCCAGAATATTGTTGATCAGGGAGGTCAACCGCTCACTCTCCTTGCGAATAATCTCGTAATATTCCTGGCGTTTTCCCGGATTGGAGATGCGTCCCAGTTCCAGCGTCTCTGCGTAAAGGCGGATGAGCGCCAGAGGCGTTCTCAGCTCGTGCGAGACGTTAGAGACAAAATCGGATTTCAATTTCGCCAGTGCAAGTTCGCGCGCAACGTTTCGATAGGTGAGTAGCATCCCTCCACCCATCAGCAGCGAAAGCGCCCCGAGGATAAGGAAGGCTGTCTGCACAAAGTGATTGCTGATGTTCGCAATCGTGGTCCCGCGCAGCTTAATTCCCAAAACCAGTCCGGGAAAGACCCCTTCAAAACTACGCTCTACTTCAGGCGAACCTCCATCCCAACGCAGCGAAGTCGCCAAAGGAGCGTGGTCCTTTACAGTCCTTACCATGATCACTGGTTGAGGATGGGTATCGTTTTGATTCTGATTTGGCAGCACGTCATTAAGCGCTTGCGGAAAAAACTTGTCTTTCAGATAGTCGGTATCGTAGACAAACCCTGCCAGAGCGGGATGCTCCGCAGTCGAACCGCGAGGTACGAATAGAACCAGAGACTGATACTGCCATTTGTCACCCCTGGATACCCAATTGTCCGTAAGGTAGACGTGCTTCCCTTCTTTCGCCTCCATCTTCTTCAGCTTGGCGATCCAGTCTTTGGACTCCGACTCCGGATCAAACCAATGCCCGATCATGGATGAGAACTCCTTGCCTTCTTCACCAAATGCAGGTTCGTTCATCCGAGCGGGCTGAGATTGACCCTGAACGTGGCCCTTCCCAGCCCACAGCACCGCATGGGCAATGTCTGGGTGTGCCACCAGGAAAGCCTCGAGTCTGTCGCCCTGGTTCACATCGGGAAATTTCGCCCTGGCTTCCTCGGCGATATCATAAGCGCGGGCATCAATCCGCTTTTCGGCGATAGCCAGGACTTGTTGATGCTCCCGTTGAATGACAGCCTCGATGGCCTTGTTGCGCTGTATGTTCCTAAGATACGATGCACCGGCCACGATGAACCCGGCGGCGGGCAACATAACTCCCAGCATGAACACCAACATGCGTGGGCGTTCGGACCAACGTCGAACTTGAAACTTCAACATAGGCGCGCTTTCGGAGAGGCGCCCCGTACGTTTTAGGAGAAGCGCCCACTTCCATCGGATTGAAGAATAAGCGAAAACCCGGGGCGATATGTCACAACGACGCAACAAATTGCAAAAAGTTGTGAACTTACAGGTGTCACACTGCACTCAATTCTGGGAATCACACTATTTATTTTCAATCTTTTTCCGGGGATTCAACTGCATTGTCACTGCGCTTAAATCCCGGACTATTGCACATAAAACCCGTACGAAGTTCCTGCTGAAGTGTCCGGGATATAAGCACAAAGATGACCATCAGACATTTGCTTCCTTGTGTCTTTCCACCGAGAGGGAACGCACTCTATTAACATAAACGCGGGCCGGCAGGATCTGAATGACATATCCGCGGTTCACTTATGTGAGTGGACCGTTTTAGCCTCATCACCGACTGTCAGCTAATGAGTTAGCGATATTCTGGCGGAGAGAGCTTTCTGTGCGGCGTCAATCTTCACCATCCATGCTGGATGCTCAAAGGCAATCTTTCGGGCATAACTGAGCGATTCCTTTGTATTTGAAGCAATAAGTTGATCAATATACTGCTCCATCGAGAGCTTACTCCAGGGCGATACCGCGCGCTGGCTCGGTGCCAAGAAATACCACTTACCGAACCGCGTCCATAGATCGTCCGCTTGGGATGCAAGCAGATTGGCACGGAGTTTCTCTATCCCTGAAGAATCTGGCGGGCCAAATTGAGCAAAGCGTGAGCGGCTTCCTGAGAACTCTGCCAAATCGGCTAACCACCCCGGCGCGAGATCGCTCGGAGGCATATCCAAAATTTCGGCAGTACTCCCAATAGTGACCAACAGTACCGGATCGGTCGGGCTAAACTGTGCACCGTTCAGGTTGGTGGTGTAGTGAATGGGCAGCATCACGGCTTCACCTGTGACAGCGCTCCATACACGGATTGACAGATCACGCCCGCGGGTAAAAACGAGCGACGCGTCAGAGCTGAAGCCACCATCGATGAGTGGCGCACTATGCTGCAGCAAATGCGTAAGCGCCTGGCCGGTGTGTGCATCCCACACGCGGGCAGTGTGATCGTAGGACGAAGTCAGCACACGCGTGGCATCCGGGCTAAACTCCGCATCGCTGATAGGTGCAGTCTGCGTAAAGGCGCTTCCCTGCTGTACCCCGGTATTCGTATCCCAAATCTTTGCGGTGTGATCTTCCGAACCGGTTAGCGCGAACCGGCTGTCCTGGCTGAATGTCGCGCTGAAGACCGCGTTGCCCTGCGGCAGACGATGCAGGCGTTTGCCCGTAATTGGATCCAGGAGATCCGCGATGTCATCGTTTGTGCCAATGAGCGCGTGCTTTCCGTCGTTGCTGAAGGCAACGACGTTTATATCGTCGTGGTATGCGGGCTTCGGCGAGAGTACTTCGCCTGTCATGACGTTCATCAAATATACCTGGGTCCCAGCACTGCCTAACACTCTCTGGCCATCCAGACTGAGCGCGATTGTGGAAAGGGGCTTCTCTGTTCGGAATGGAGCATGTAGAGGATGACCGGTAGCTGCGTCCATAGATACACTGTCGCATTGCGTGAGCTGGTAACAATCCGGCGCCCGTCGGCGCTCCAGGCTGCAGCAAGAACATCATCTTCGTGAGGGATCGGGCCGGCAGTCTGCATGCCTGTATGTGCATCCCAGATGCGTACTGTCTTGTCATCGAGTACCGTGAGGATGCGAGAACCATCTGCACTATAACGCGCCGACACGATGTTCGCCGTTAGGCAACATAGTTTGATATGCACGTCCTGACGTTGCTCGGTGATGAGCTGAAATGCAAGACCGGCCGCGGGATTGCTCTCACGCTGTGCACGAAGGCTTGCAGCAGCTTCGCGAAGTGCCTCATGGTTGATTCCGTCTGTCGCGAACTTCAGAGCGAGCAGGTAGTGGACGTATGCTGCAGGCGCCAGATCTGAACTGCCAATGGGGAAAGTCGTGTTAGCAATGGCAGTAGAAGATGCAGATGCGGCCGCCGGATGCTCCTGGGCCAGCGCAGCCTGATACACAACAAATCCAGATGCGGTGAAGCATGCAGCGGCTATGCAGATCAGCCGCTGCAGCTTCCATACAGAAGCTGACGAAAACCTTTCTTTCACGAATCTCCTTACAGGTTCCTTACTTTTGCGGCGCTGTGTGCGCTCCTCCAAACATAACGCAGGTTACTGGTAGAGAATCCAGCTGGAGCAGCGACCCGGTACAGAGCCCTGCTCCAGCTAGTTGTTTAGTCCCGGCATTTGATGAGTGTAAATCTGGTGGGTTCTTGGGTCCAGAGATTACAGATGGCTTCGTAGGGTGTGAGGCCGCGTAGTGTTTTGAGTTGGCTGGCGAAGTTGTAGGCTGCGATGAAGTCGGACAAGTGCGCTTTGAGTTGTTGTTGCGTGTCGTAGAAGAAGCGCTTTCTTCCTCCTGGGCTTATCGCCTTCCACATCGGGTAGACGGCTGATGCCATGGCGTTCCAGACAACGGTGCAACGAAGATCGGGTCAGCTGGGGAATCGTGGGCTCCAAAGCGTAGAGGCAGTCGTCGAGCGGCAACAGCGTGTGCTTACGAAACGCAACGAGGATGGCCTCCTGCTCAACCGAAAGAACGGTGGACTTCGGATGGTTGACCCAGTCCGGCGATCGGCAGTCGAGTCGCGCTTCCTCCACTTGGCAACGGCCTTGGGGTTGATGCCATGCCGCCGAGCCAGCACCCTCAGGCTCTCTTGAGTATGTTATATCGCTCCACGGAGCGCCGCTGTCGTTGTGGCGCTCCGGTGTAGAACCTGTCCCATAGTGCCTCCTTCCAAGCTCTGAAAAGTATGCACCATCAAATGCCGGGACTAAACAACTAAGGACCCATGATTCGGGCATCCAATGATGCTGCACATATCGGGATGATCAGCAGTCAATAATTGCATAATCCAGTCATGCGCCGCTTAAGCTGTGACCGTCACAACTATAAGCAGGGGGAAGACAGCTAAGTTCAAGATACTGGAAGTTACCCTGGTCTGGCGAGGTTCGTTTTTAGAGTCCAGAATTTGCAAGCGCCAAAGCTTCAGCGATCGCTCAAAATCTGGCCTCGCCACACGTGAGATCGTCTTTACCCGGATTGTCGTTGCCACCGATTTCTCGAAGCCTGCCGCTCGGGCTCTAAAGCTAGCTATCTCCGTCGGCCAGATGTTCGGCTCGAAGATCTCCCTGGTGCATGCAGCCTCACTCGTCGTAGACGGCATCGACGCCAGCGCCCTGTCTCGATAGAAGTTCTCGATGCCCGTCTAGACGCTGATAAAAGCAGATGAATAAGCTCGTCTTGATTGAATCCGGACTTAACGAGTTGAAGCCCAGGATAGTAGTTGAATATGCGAATGCGGTAGCATCTGATCAATCGAGTCGCCGTGCAAGAGAAAGCGGACCTGATCATCGTGGGATCACATGGCGCAAGCGGCCTCGAACGGTTGGTGCTAGGGTCGATTGCAGAATCTATACTGCATCATGCAATATGTCCAACTCTGATCGTCGGCCCGAATTGCGTGCGTAGAACGCTACTGCAACGTGAGAATACGTGTGGAGTTTGGTAACCTCGCGGAGGTAATTACCGCGATCGCCCAATCGGAGTGCGCCAGCTTGGTAGTTGTTGGCCTCCAAGATACGCCTCTTGCCGACCACGCCCCTGGTCCACGCTCTCACGTCATTCGAGAAGTGAACGGCGCGGTACTGGGAGTTCGGGGTCATTTTAGATCTCGTTGAGCGTCGCTCCATGAAAGCATGAGTTACGAGTCAGGTATGCTGAGACTCCTAAATGCCACCACTCCATTCAAACTCGAAGACTCGACGTCAACTTCACGTTCGCGGCATCGTCCAGGGAGTAGGCTTTCGCCCGTACGTCTACAGGCTTGCGACATCACTCGGGCTTACTGGCTTCGTCTTCAATTCTTCTTCCGGCGTGACGATAGAAATCGAGGGTAGCGCCGCGCTGGTTTGTAAGTTTATCGATGATCTGCGCCCCAATTCTCCGCGGCTCGCTGAGATTCTTGAGCTGACCGTCGCTGAAATGGAGACCGTGGGAGAAACCAGCTTCGACATTCTGGAGAGCCAGGAGGCGCTCGGTGAATTTGCCCTTGTCACTCCAGATGCCGGCACCTGCGACGCGTGCTGGAATGACTTCGGAGATCCATCCAATCGACGCTTCGGATATCCATTTACAAATTGCACACATTGTGGTCCGCGCTACACCATAGTCCAGGACATACCCTACGATCGCGCGAAGACAACGATGTCCGGCTTCGTCATGTGCGAAGCATGTAAGGCGGAGTACAGCGACCCGGGCAATCGACGCTTCCACGCTCAGCCAAACGCTTGCGCAATCTGTGGACCATCGCTGTGTCTTGCCCCTAGCGGATCCAATCCAGAAGATTGTTCCTTTCACGATAAGGATTCTCTCCCCGCGATCCGCAAGGTAAGGCAACTCCTCAGGGAGGGCAAGATCGTCGCCGTCAAAGGACTGGGCGGTTTTCTGCTTGCTTGTGATGCGAGCAACGACGTTGCTGTCACTGAGCTGCGCAGACGCAAACGCCGTCCTCTGAAACCCTTTGCCCTGATGGCACGCGATTTGCAAAGTATCAGAAACATTTGCGCGGTTTCGTCAGACGACGCATCCACGCTGCAGCATCCGCGCCGGCCCATCGTGGTTCTGCCCCGTTTGTCATCTAAGGATTCGGAGGCGGCCAGCCCGACAGATGCCGTCGCCCCAGGAAACAACACACTCGGCATCATGCTCCCCTATACACCGCTGCATTACCTGCTCTTCAGTGACTCGCCGGGATCACCACCGGAGTTCGGCGCCCTCGTCATGACAAGCGGCAATCTCAGCGAGGAGCCGATCGTCGTCTCAAACATCGAAGCGCTCGAACGTTTATCAGGCATCGCCGACTGGTTCCTCCTCCATAATCGGGACATTGCCACACGCGTGGACGATTCTGTGGTCCGCATCTTCGAGCGGCGCGAACGTGTCCTGCGCCGTTCTCGAGGCTTCGTGCCACAGGCCATTGATCTGGGGATCGAGTTGGAGCAGGTCTTGGCAGTAGGGGCCGAACTTAAGAATACGTTCTGCCTCACCCGAGGCACGCACGCCATCTTGAGTCAGCATATCGGCGACCTCGAAAACTACGAAACCATGTGCTTCTTCGAAGAGACCTTGGAGAAGATGAAACACCTCTTCAAGGTTACGCCCAGGGCCATCGCACACGATCTGCACCCTGGCTACCGAAGCACACGCATGGCGCTCGCCTCCAGCATCGATCGCAGATTTGCCGTACAGCATCATCATGCGCATATAGCTAGCTGCATGGCGGAAAATCGCCTCAATGGAAATGTCATCGGTGTTGCAATGGACGGCACCGGGCTTGGTCCCGATGGCACTATCTGGGGTGGTGAATTTTTTGTTGCAAATCTCGCCGGTTTCGAGCGCCGCGCCCATATCCGCGCTGTGCCGCTTGCTGGCGGCGATGCGGCGATACGTCAGCCCTGGCGCATGGCTCTAAGCTACCTCCGAGATTCTTTTGGCGGTCGGATTCCTGACGAGCTTGCCTGTTTTCGAGATGTTCCTATCAAACAGTTCAACCTTGTGGATGCCATGCTATCGCGCCGTATTCAAACAGTGCAGACCTCTTCGTGCGGGCGGCTATTCGACGCCATAGCAGCGCTATTGGGGATGCACTCCGAGGTCACGTTCGAAGGGCAGGCGGCCATTGCGCTAGAGATGGCGGTAGATCGGAGTATCACCGATCGTTACGAATATGAACTGCAGCAAGGTGAGCCCGTCGTGGTCGATTTTCGTCCCACCGTGTCTGCGATTATCAGAGATCTTGCCAGGGGCCGGCGGGTAAACGAGATCTCCGCTTGCTTCCATAACACGCTCAGCGCCGCAATCGTCGAGGTATGTTGCTGCATCCGCAGGAGTGACGGACTGGACCGCGTCTGCCTGAGCGGAGGGGTGTTTCAAAATCATATTCTGCTGGGACTTACAACTGTGGAGTTGCGCCGTTTGGGGTTTGGAGTATTCTTACACGCGATGGTGCCCGCGAACGACGGCGGAATTGCACTCGGCCAAGCCGTCATCGCAAATGAGTTGTTGCGTTGAGGAGACTGACATGTGCCTGGCAATTCCCGGCAAAGTTGTAAGTGTCTATGACCAACGCGGCCTCCTCATGGCCAAAGTCCAATTCGGTGGCATCGTTCGCGAAGCTTGTCTGGAGTACGTACCGGAGACTCAGAGCGGCGAATATGTCCTGGTTCATGTTGGCTTTGCGATCAGCCGCATTGATGCAGCCGAAGCGGAACGCACCTACCAGGCATTAAAGGATCTCGATCAGTTGACCGAGCTTGAGTCCCCCGTTGTCGACGAGATTCCCGGGACGGACATACCAGCTTACCCCGCCTGGATGAACCCTGGAGGTCCTCCTAAATGAAATATCTCGATGAGTATCGCGACGGAGAAATCGCTGCGAAAATCGTTGCCGAAATTCGACGTGTTCAGACGCGGCCCTGGGTTTTGATGGAGGTCTGCGGCGGCCAGACCCACTCGATCGTCAAGAACGGCCTCGATCATCTTCTGCCGGAAGGTGTCGAACTTGTGCATGGACCAGGTTGTCCGGTCTGCGTCACGCCGCTTGAGATGATCGACAAGGCGCATGCCATCGCGCGCTTACCCAATGTGATCTTCTGCTCGTTCGGCGACATGCTGCGCGTGCCCGGCTCCGATGGCGACCTCTTCTCGATCAAGTCACTCGGCGGAGATGTACGCATCGTATACTCGCCACTCGATTGCCTGAAGATCGCCCGCGCCAATCCCGACAAGCAGGTCGTCTTCTTCGCTATCGGCTTCGAAACCACAGCTCCGGCCAACGCGATGCTCGCTTGGCGAGCCCGCGAAGAGCAGGTGAACAATCTTTCGTTGCTGGTCTCGCATGTCCTGGTGCCACCGGCGCTCGAAGCCATCCTCGGTGCTTCCGGCAATCGGGTGCAGGGCTTCCTTGGCCCTGGCCATGTCTGCGCTGTGATGGGATACAGCGAGTACGATCCCATCTGCGCGCGACACCACGTCCCTATTGTTATCACCGGATTCGAGCCGATCGATATTCTCCAGGGTGTGCTGATGACGATCAAGCAGTTGGAGGAAGGGCGTGCTGCGGTCGAGAACCAGTACTCTCGCATACTCGATCGCCAGGGCAATCTGCCGGCACAGCGGCTGATCGACAAGGTCTTCGAGGTCGGCGATCGCCAGTGGCGCGGTATCGGAAGCATCCCAATGAGCGGCTATCGTTTGCGCGACGAGTTCTTTCGCCACGACGCCGAAAAGCTTTTTGATGTGACCGGGATCTGCACGCTCGAGCCTGAGATATGCCTCAGCGGTGAAATCCTTCGCGGGATCAAAAAGCCGCATGATTGTCCGGCCTTTGGCACGCTCTGCGATCCGCAGCATCCGCTCGGTGCGACCATGGTCTCGGCTGAGGGAGCCTGCGCCGCGTACTACGCCTACGGCCGCCATCTGAACCCGCAGGGAGCCGATATACTCCATCAGATCGTTCCCGGCCTCACCCCGCATGATTTTCCCGTCCGGTCCCACTAGGAGCGCGAATATACTCATGGCAGCCACAGAAGACGATCTCAAGACGGAGGAGACAATGTCTGGCAAGAGCCTGACATCCTTCGGTTTCTGCCCTCTGCCTATCTTCGACCACAAACGGATCGTCCTCGGACATGGTAGTGGCGGCAAGCTCACCGCCGACCTGATCGACAAGATCTTCCTCCCGGCATTTCACAATCCCATTCTCGATAAGCTTGACGACCAGGCCGTGCTCACCATCGGCGGAACGCGGCTGGCATTCACTACAGATTCCTTCGTTGTCACACCGATCTTCTTTCCCGGGGGCGACATTGGACGGCTCGCCATTCACGGAACAGTAAACGACCTGGCGATGAGCGGAGCCCGCCCGCTGTATCTCTCGGCCGCCTTCATCCTGGAAGAAGGTCTTCCAGTGGACGATCTGCGGCGGGTAATCGAATCCATGCGTGCCGCGGCCGCCGAGGCCGGTGTACAACTCGTCACCGGCGACACCAAGGTGGTCAACCGCGGCAAGGGCGACCAGATCTTCATCACCACAACCGGCATCGGCGTAATCGAGCACAACGTCAGCATCTCGGCCGATCGTGCCTGTCCCGGCGACAAGATCATTCTCAGTGGTTACATCGGCGACCACGGCATGACGATCATGAGCCAGCGCGAGGGCCTCGAATTCGAAAGCGCCATCGAGAGCGATTGCGCGCCACTCAACGGCCTCGTCACGGCAATGCTTACCACCTCGCCTGCAAACGACTTCATCCACACGCTGCGCGACCCGACCCGCGGCGGCGTCTCGACCACACTCAACGAGATCGCCAAACACGCCAACGTCGGCATGGTGCTGGATGAGCGAGCGATTCCCGTGCGTGAGTCGGTCAAGGGCGCGTGTGAGGTACTGGGACTCGATCCTCTCTACGTCGCGAACGAGGGCAAGCTGCTCGCTCTCGTCGTTCCCGGTATGGCCGACGCCGTACTCGATCGGATGCGGCAACATCCTCTAGGTCAGGACGCTGCCATCATCGGCGAAGTCGTAGAAACACATCCGGGCATGGTGCTGATGAAAACGGAAATCGGCGGTACGCGCGTACTCGACGTGATGTTCGGCGAGCAGCTCCCACGCATCTGCTGATGCCGGGCAATGGCCTATTGAGTCAAGGGATGCCGTCAATCATCCAGGCCTTTCGAAAAGGCCATATAAATGTGCATGTTTATGCGTTTGACAGCGAGCTTGGATGGGCGTACTGTCTCTCCCATTCGAGCCTGCGTATCTTGTCGCAGGCTATGGGCCAGAGTCAACACTCGACTCCCGAAGGTGACAGGCTTGCCCTGCTTCTACCATTCCGCCTCTCTGAATATTCCCCCGCAGTTCTTGTGCTTCGACTCTTCGATTCCACGTTGCCAAGCCGCGGTCGTTCCCAGACCTCGGCTGCGAGCAACCTCGCCGGGCAGGTCATAACCCTGGCTCAAGGAGAATCCAATGGCTGAACCATTGAGCAAAATAACCAGACCGTCCCCCGTATCCGACGTTCACATCCTCTGGATCACCGCCGGACTCAGTTGCGACGGAGATAGCGTCTCCGTCACTGCCGCGGAACAGCCGTCGATCGAAGACGTTCTGCTGGGTGCCATCCCAGGCCTCCCCAAAGTTCATCTTCACAATCCGGTGCTCGCATACGAAAACGGCGACGAGTTTATGCAGTTCTTTTACGACGCTGAGAAAGGCCTGATCGATCCTTTCGTCCTCGTAGTCGAAGGCTCTATCCCCAACGAAAAAATCAAGCAGGAAGGTTATTGGGCGGCAATGGGAACAAACCATGACACCGGTCAGCCTATCACCACCTGCGAATGGATCGATCGACTCGCGCCCAAGGCCTTGGCCGTCATCGGTGCAGGCACTTGCGCCACCTATGGCGGTATCCACGCCATGGCTGGCAATCCCACCGGCGCCATGGGGCTTGCGGATTACCTCGGCTGGGGCTGGCGTTCCAAGGCTGGCCTACCCATCGTCAACGTGCCTGGCTGTCCCGTTCAACCCGACAACTTCATGGAGACCGTTCTTTATCTGCTCTACCAGGTCGCCGGGCTGGCTCCAATGATTCCGCTCGATAAGCAGCTTCGTCCTACCTGGCTCTTCGGCAAAACGGTCCACGAGGGCTGCGATCGCGGCTCCTACTACGAGCAGGGAGACTTCGCCACCGAATACGGCTCTTCAAAATGCCTCGTCAAACTTGGCTGCTGGGGTCCTGTCGTAGATTGCAATGTCACAAAACGCGGCTGGATGCGCGGCATCGGCGGCTGTCCCAATGTCGGCGGCATCTGCATCGGCTGCACCATGCCCGGCTTCCCCGATAAGTTCATGCCCTTCATGGACGAACCCCCCGGCGGCATGCTCTCCGCCACGCTCGTCAACGGTTATGGACGCATGATCCGTGCACTCCGCGGCATCACCAACGCTACGGTAAACAAGGAACCGAAGTGGCGCCACAATCGCCCTGAACTCACGACCGGCTATCGTCCAGATCGTCCCAACGCAATCTAGCCACTCGAGAGAGGAGTAAATCCATGGCTACGTTTCCCGATACCATCCCTGAACTCGAGGATAAGCAGCGCAATCTCGTCGAGATGAACTGGGATCCCATCACCCGAATCGTCGGCAGTCTCGGTATCTTCACCAAGATCGACTTCGCTAACAAGACCGTCGCCGAGTGTCACAGTACCTCATCCATCTTTCGCGGCTACAGCATCTTCATGAAGGGCAAAGATCCGCGCGATGCCCACTTCATCACCAGTCGCATCTGCGGCATCTGTGGTGACAACCATGCCACCTGCGCCTGCTACGCGCAAAACATGGCCTTTGGCATCCGACCTCCCGCACTCGCCGAGTGGATCGTCAACCTTGGCGAAGCGGCCGAGTACATGTTCGATCACAACATCTTTCAAGACAACCTCGTCGGTGTCGACTTCTGCGAGCAGATGGTCAGGGAAACCAATCCGAATGTCTGGGAGAAAGCCCAGCACACGCCATCGCCCAACGCCGAAAAGCACGGCTACCGCATGATCTCTGACATCATGACCGCGCTCAATCCCTTCACCGGCACCTTCTATCGCGAAACTCTCGCCATGAGCCGTCTAACTCGCGAGATGTTCTGCCTCATGGAAGGGCGGCACGTTCATCCATCGACGCTCTATCCCGGTGGGGTCGGCACAGTAGCCACTATTCAGCTCTTCACCGACTACCTTGTACGCCTCATGAAATACGTCGAGTTCATGAAGAAGGTCCTGCCTCTGCATGACGATCTCTTCGACTTTTTCTACGAGGCGCTGCCCGGTTACGAAGAGGTTGGCCGTCGTCGCATCCTGCTCGGCTGTTGGGGATCCTACAACGACCCAGACCATTGCGACTACCAGTACAAAAACATGGCGGAATGGGGACGCAAGATGTTCGTCACCCCAGGTGTAGTCGTCGATGGTGAACTGGTCACCAACTCGCTCGTCGACATCAACCTCAACATACGAATCCTCCTCGGCAGTTCCTACTACGACGACTGGCAGGGCAAGGAGACCTTCGTCGCCCGTGACCCGCTCGGCAACCCCGTCGATAAGCGCCACCCATGGAACCAGACCACCATTCCAAGGCCACAGAAGCGCGACTTCAAAGGCAACTACACCTGGGTCATGTCGCCCCGCTGGCTCGACCAGCGTACTGGCGACCACCTCGCTCTCGACACCGGCGGCGGCCCCATCGCACGTCTCTGGGCGACGGCGCTGTCCGGCCTTGTTGACATCGGCTATGTCCAGGCCACGGGACATAGCGTCAAGATCAACCTTCCCAAAACTGCAATGCTGCCCGAGGCCGAGTTCGAGTGGCACATTCCGAAGTGGTCGAACACACTCGAGCGCGACCGCGCCCGCACATACTTTCAGGCTTACGCTGCCGCCACCGCGCTGCATTTTGTGGAAAAGGCGCTCGCCGAGTTGAATGCCGGCCGCTCTGCCACTTGGACAGACTTCAAGGTCCCCGAAGAAGCCATCGGCTGCGGCTTCCACGAGGCCGTTCGTGGCGTTCTCTCGCACCACGTCGTCATCCGCGAAGGCAAGATCGCCAATTACCACCCGTATCCGCCCACGCCCTGGAACGCCAATCCCCGCGACATGTATGGTACTCCCGGCCCCTACGAAGACGCGGTTCAGAACACTCCGCTCTTCGAGGAAAACGGCCCCGACAAGTTTAAGGGAATCGACATCATGCGTACCGTCCGCAGCTTCGACCCATGCCTGCCCTGCGGTGTCCACATGTATCTCGGCGACGGCAGGGTTCTCGAAACTCGCCATGCTCCCATGTTTGGCGTAGCGGGGCACGAGTAATGGCCGCGGCGTACCAAACCGGTGTTCGGGCCGAAGTTGTTGGCACAATTGCGCTTCCACAACGCGGCGAGTTCCGCCTGCAGACAGACCGTGTCGAAAAGCTCGCCGCCCGCCTCGAAGATGCGAGGGACCCGGAGACCCGCGCCGCCGCGCTCGATCTCGTGCAATCTGTCGTCGAACTACACGGTGCAGCACTGCAGCGTCTCGTTGATTCACTCATGCAGACCCCAGCAGGCGAACGTGTCCTCAGCGAAGCATTGGAGAATGATCTGGTTTCCAGCATGCTTCTGCTGCATAACCTTCACCCGGACGACATCGAAACGCGCGTGCGCCGCGGCATCGAGAAAGTCCGTCCTTATCTTAAATCCCACGGCGGCGACGTCGAGTTCGCCGGCGTCCGCGATGGTATCGTCCACTTGCGCCTTCAAGGAACCTGCGGTAGCTGCCCAAGCTCGTCCATCACTCTCAAAAATGCAGTCGAAGACGCGCTCTACGAAGCTGCACCCGACATCATAGAAATCGTCTCCGAGAACGTTGCCGCAAGTTCGCACAGCGGCCCTCAACTCGTAAGCCTCAAATAAGGGGAACTGCCATGGTCAAACAGGACACAAACCCGAAGACCCCCGCCCATACCACCGGAACCCGCAAAGGCGAGAACCGCGCCGAACCGCTCGCGCAACGTCCTACCCGCACAGCAAAGGACGCCACCGGTATCAACTCCCAACAGCGCGACCCCATCGATCCCAAGATGCCTCACTTGCCACCAGCCTAGCCCTTGTGAGCCCAGCATGAACGAACTTCCCGAAGCCGAGCAGGAACGAACCCCAGTCCCGTCATTTCTGAGACAGGCCGCCCGTCGTCGTCCCCTCTCCGACAACGCCGAACACTGCGAGCTCTGCGGCGTCCAAATAGCACCTGCACACCAGCATCTGCTGGACCATCGCAAGCGTGAGATTGCCTGCTCCTGCGACGGTTGCGCCGTGCTCTTCTGCGGCCAGCCCGGAGCCCACTACCTCCGCATTCCCCGTCGCATACGGGCTCTCTCCGACTTCCAGATGCCTAATCTGCAATGGGAATCTCTCATGATCCCCATCAACCTGGCCTTCTTCTACTACAACACCGCGGAAGGCAGGATGATGGCCATGTACCCCAGCCCCGCCGGCGCCATTGAATCGTCGCTCAGCCTGGAATCCTGGACCGAGATCGCGACCGAACATCCCTCTCTCCAAACGATGGAACCCGATGTCGAAACCTTCCTCGTCAATCGCGTCGGCACGTCGCCCGAGTACTACATCGTACCCATCGACGAATGTTTTCATCTCGTCGGTCTCATCCGCTTGCATTGGCGCGGCCTCTCCGGAGGAGCCGAAGTCTGGAAGCACATCCACGAGTTCTTCGCCAGTCTGAAGGTTCGCAGCAGTGAAGTAAGAGAGAGCCACGCTAGCCAGCAACCGGAGCACACCCATGCCTGAGCTCCACTTCCAGATCGATGGCGCAGAAGCGGTGCCTCATGCCGCCATACCATTGATCGCACTCAAACTGCGCATCACCAACTTCCCTGCTACCGAAACGATTCACGCAATCACCCTTCGCTGCCAGGTCCAGATCGAACCCGCCAGACGTCGCTACGTCGCCAACGAACAAGAGAAGTTACGCGACCTCTTCGGAACCCCCGAACGCTGGGCTCGCACCGTCAAACCGCTGCTCTGGATGAACACCAGCGTCGCCGTTCCGCGCTTCACCGGCGAACTCCTCGTCGATCTCGAGCTTCCCTGCACCTTCGACTTCAACGTCGCTGCCACCAAGTACTTCCACGCCGTTGATTCAGGCGACATCCCCATCACCGTCCTGTTCAGTGGCACCCTCTTCTACGAAGGTTCGGATCGCCCTCTGCAAATCTCGCAGGTCCCTTGGGATCGCGAGTCCACCTATCGTCTACCCGTCACCGTCTGGAAAGAGATGATGGAGATGCACTACCCCAACTCAGCCTGGCTCTGTCTTCGCCGCGATGCCTTCGAGCAGCTCTACAACTATAAGGTCCGCCACGGACTGCCTACCTGGGAACAGGCCATAGCCAAGGTTCTTGCTGAAACCACTTCACCAGGGATTCCCGAGGAGGCTAAAGCATGAACTTCACCTCCGTCGAAAATATCGCCGCTGCCGTACTCTACGAGGGATACATCCTCTATCCCTACCGCTCCACCGCGATCAAGAATCGCCAGCGATGGAATTTCGGAACCCTCTACCCGCGCATCTATGCTGAAGCTCAGCGTCCTCAGGAACCCTTCCGCCTGATCTCCGAATGTCTGCTGGTTCCTGGATCCAACACCGCGCTCGACATCAAGGTTAACTTCCTTCAACTTTTGCCCCAGCCCGTGAGTTCCAACCTCGTCGATCCATCGCTCAATTGGGATGAAGCCACCGAACGCACCTTCGACCATTGTGACTTGGACCTCAGCGCTCTCCTTACAGCGCCCCTGAGCCTGAACATCGCACCTGCATCACACCTCGCCGCGAGCCTCACGATCCGCGCCCAGACCCTTCCTAGTGGCGCCTGGAAGCTGCATCTCGAACTCGAAAACATCAGCTCTCTTTCGAGTGGGACTAAAGCCCTTCGCGAGGAGGCGTTGCCCCGGTCGCTTGTATCCGCGCATCTTCTCCTTGGCCTGACCGGTGGAGAATTTATCTCCCTCCTCGAACCTCTCGATCCCTACGCGGCTGACGCCAAAGCCTGCACCAATACAGGCGTATTTCCCGTCCTCGCCGGTGATGAACCGAACCGTTCCATCCTTCTTCTCTCGCCCATCATCCTGTATGACTACCCCAAAACCTCGCCCGAGAGTGCCGGCGACTTCTTCGACGGCACCGAGATGGACGAGATGCTCACCCTCCGCGTCCTCACCCTCACCGACGCCGAAAAGGAAGAGATGCGAAGCGGTGATCCTCGGGCCCGCCGCATCCTCGAACGTACCGAAGCCCTCACTGGCGAAGAGATGATGAAGACCCACGGCATCGTCCGGGCGCTACACGAGATTCAAGGAGACGCCTCATGAATACTGATCTGCCTGATGGCCCCATCGCCGAATGGAATCCCTTTGCGGAAGAGAAAGCGCCGCCCGAGTCGGTTCGCGTCCTGGGCGTAGACCTGCGCGTCGGTGATCGCATCCGTATCCGGCCGCAAAAAAAAGCCGACATCATGGACCTCGCCCTCACCGGGAAGATCGCCATCATCGAAGCCATCGAACAGGACTTCGATGATCAGATCCAGTTAGCCGTAGTCCTCGACGAAGATCCTGGACGTGACCTCGGTATGCTGCGCCAGCCCGGTCATCGCTTCTTCTTTGGAAGTGAAGAGATCGAGCCTTACAAAGAGGACACCGCGAGATGACCGGGACAATCCTCATCGCCGGCATCGGCAACATCTTCCTCGGAGACGACGCTTTCGGCGTCGAAGTCGCCCGTTCGCTCTCTCACCGCGTGCTTCCCGACGAAGTTCAAGTGAAGGACTTTGGCATCCGCGGCTTCGACCTTGCGTACACGCTGCTCGAGCCATGGCACACCATTATCCTTGTCGACGCGCTGAAGCGCAGTGAGAAGCCCGGCACGCTCTTCATCCTTGAACCGGATCTCACCGGCCTCGGGAACCCCGGAGCCGTCTGCATGGACCTGAATCCCCACGGCATGGACCCCATGCGCGTCCTCAATCTTGCCGCTTCACTCGGTCCCATCGCTACCCAAATCCTCGTTGTAGGCTGTGAACCTGCAGACTTCGGTGACGAACTTGAAGGCCGAATGGGCCTGTCCCCGCCAGTACAAGCGATGGTCGAAGAAGCATCGAACATGATTGAAGAGCTGGTTGGAAAACTCCTTGGCGAAGGCAAGGAGATGCAGTTGCACACATCCATCCTGATTCCTGACAACAGAGAGGTGACACCATGACCGAAAAATTCCTTCTTGGAGCGTTGGGGCTCGTCGTAATCGCACTGGCAATCGTAGTAGCCCCCGACATTAAGCGCTATATCAAGATCAGCACGATGTAACCCATCGCAAATCAAAGGCAGCAAGCGCAAAGGGCAGTTTCATGCATGAGTTATCGATCGTTCTCAGCATCATCGACGAGATCGGCGACGCCTCCGAAGCGCGCGGCCTTCATAATGTTGAGGTCGTGCATCTCAGGGTCGGTGCCTTTTCTGGTGTAGACCGCAACGCACTTCTCTTCGCATGGGAACTCGCCTGCCAGGGAACGCCATTCGAACATGCGCGCCTCGATATCGAAACCGTTCCTCTCGTCATCCATTGTACCGTCTGCCGCCAGAGCCGCACGCCGCCCTCGCTCTATGAACTCTGCTGTCCGGAGTGCAAAACTCCGAGCGGAACTATCGTTACCGGTCGCGAGCTCGAAGTCGTTTCTCTCGAGGTCGTAGCATGAGCACACGCATCGTCGAAGTACGCGCCAAGGTTATGAAGCAGAACGACCTCCTCGCCCACTCACTCCGCGAGCGCTTCACAGCCTCAGGCGTTTTCGTCGTCGGCCTGGTTTCCAGCCCCGGCTCGGGCAAGACCGCATTCCTCGAAAAACTCCTCGGCGGACTCGCCGCCGATTTCCGCATTGCTGCGTTGGTCGGGGATCTCGCCACAGAGAACGACGCCGCCCGTCTCAAACGTGCTACACCCAACGTGCGCCAGATCACTACCGGAACCATTTGCCATCTCGACGCCCGGATGATCGAAAAGGCGCTCGATGGATGGCAGCTCGACGCCCTGGATTTTCTCTTTATTGAGAACGTCGGCAACCTCGTCTGTCCTTCCAGCTACGATCTCGGCGAAGGACTCCGCTTCGTGCTGCTCTCCGCCACCGAAGGCGAAGATAAACCGCTAAAGTATCCCACCATCTTCAACAGCTCCGATGTCGCAATCATCACAAAAATGGATATGGCTGCTCTTGCCGAGTTTGATGTGGCTGCCGCTCGCCGCAACATCGAAACAGTGCGCCCTGGGATGCTGATCTTCGAGGTCTCTGCTAAGACCGGATCGGGCATGCAGGACGTGCTCAAGCTACTGAGGGACCGTCTCGTCGATTCTCAAGAGCCCAGCCTCGCGCCGCAAAATCCACGAAGCGTTGAATCCGCCATCTGAAATCATGCTGGTCGCAACGGAACATGAGAAACCTGCAGCCGAAAAGCAAAGAAGCGATTCACAATCTAGGGACTGGAACGGGGAGAATACTGTGCTGATAAAGTCCATGGGTCAGAGGACTGACTACCTTGCCTTAGCGAACTGGCCTAAGTAACAACGTGTGAATTTGCCCAGCGTGTTGATGCGTATCATCGAGTTGTAAGGGCTCGCTTTTGTCGATAGTTTCTGCTGCCAGGGCTAAAATCCAACCAGCATTGTTGATGGATATCGCCGACGTAAGGATGAAACCGGAATTGGCAGGGATCAGGGTATTCAGATCTTTAATGCCGGTGGCGGCGGACCAATAAAACGCATGGCCCGACATCGATGCTGTTGCGGTGCCAACGACCTCGCCAACGTTGTTTAGATCAAGAGCGCTGCTGTCCGTTCCGTTCAGTGTTCCGATGTTTTGCATGCCACTGGCGGCTGTCCACAGAAAAGCGTGGGTGACGTTTGGTCCGATGGATGAGCCTATGATGTTACCAGTGTTGTCGATCCTGCGAGCTTCGCTGGTGATGTCGCCCGGCAATGTTCCAAGATCTTTCATGCCGCTGCCGGGTGTCCATAGGAATGCATGCTTCTCACCCGATTGCGTGGAGGCGGCGCCTACTACAGCCCCTGCATTGTTGATGTCATAGGCTTCGCTTGTTTCGCCTCCAGGTAGGGTGCCAAGGCTAGTCATTCCTGTGTTCTTCCTCCATAGGAATGCAATCGGCTCACGAGGTCCAGTAGAGTATCCAACTACTTGATCGGAGTCGTTGATGCCGAAGGCTCTACTGGCTTTATCGCCAGAGAGGGTGCCCAGGTCTTGCAAGCCTCCGGCTGCATCCCAGATGAAGGCGTGGATGTTGGTGGCAGTGTTGGACTCGCCCACCACCGCACCCCTGGTATTGATATCAGAGGCAGAACTGTACTCTCCGCCGGGGAGGGTTCCGATATCGACCAGGCTGCCGCCGGTGGAGACAAAGGCGCGTGTGCGGACGCCGTACATCTTTCCGGACTGTCCAATTGCCTGCCCCGCCAGATTGAGTCTTCTGGCAATGGTGTTGCCGCCGGGTAATGCACCTATATCAATGACCGAATAAGACTGAGCACTAACCGCAGAGGTTAGAGTAAACAGTAGGATAACTGACAGAGCGCTAAGGTATTTTCGAATATAGATTCTCATGGTCCCTTCCTCATAAGCAGCTGAAGATGTGGGCAGCGTTCACTCTCTAAGGTGTGATCTGGATGATTCTTGCTATCGATGGCACGCCGTTGCCGTTCACAAGGAACAGCATGTAATGCCCCGGGGGGGCCAGGTTTCCATTTGCAGGCGCAGTAATATTTAACCCTCCAGTAGCCTGGACAAATTGAAGGTGGTTGAGACGCTGGTTCTGATCAAACGCATGGGTGACGGAGCCCAGACGGATCCATGTTACCTGGGTGATATTCGCAGCGTTCGGTGTGCCGATAAGGAAGGTCTGCCCATACTTCACACTAGAAGGCGCAGAGGTGATGGTTGGGCGAGCGCCTTTGAATAGATATGGAGGAGAGTAGATCTCCGCGCTGGCTCCGGTCTGCTCTCCACCCGCAGAGAGCACGCGTCCATCGGGCAAGAGCAGCGCTGTGGAATGATAGCCGCGATAGACGGAGATGCTGTCCATCGTGGTCCAGTTGCCGGTGGCGGGATCCCACATTTCAGTGGGGTACACGGGGGAGTTTTTGTTGTCGAACCCGAAGCCACCGCTGCCACCGGAGGCAAGCACTCGGCCATCCGGAAGAAGCGTCAGGTTGAGTTGGCGACGGGCAATCGACATGGGTGACGTGAACTGCCATGTGGGGTTCGTTGCAGTCAGATCAATCATCTCCGCCGTGTTGGTAGCAGGTCCGGCGTGGCCGTCGCCGCCCGCGATCAGAACCTTGCCATCGAAGATTACAGCGGACCCATAATCGCGCGTTCCGCTGTAGTTGATGTTGCCAATCGTTGTCCACGCGCCGGTCCCGCTGGTAGTGAGGTACCTTGTTATCCGGTCGGGGCCTGCAGCGAACACTTTCCCGTTAGGCGCTACAAACATCATCGGGTAAAGCGGCTGCATCAATTGGGCGCTGTTCAGACCCAGCCAAGTGTTCGTTGCAGGACGCCAGATCTGAGGCAATGTGTTGTAGTTGGCATTCGTGGTGTAACCAGATACGACCAGGACGTCGCCGTTTGGCAAGGTGGTATTTGTCGGATACCAACGCGGTGCGTTCATATTGCTCATCTGAGTCCAGGTATTCAGGCCCGGATCGTAGACGGTGCTGCTGATGAGTCCGTCACTCTGGATGCCAGCGTGCCCACCGGCAACGAATAACCTGCCGTCCTGCAAAAATGAGTGGCCAGAACAGAAGATGTTAAATTGAGCCTTAGGCGGAGTGCTGAAGCTGTTAGTGACCGGATTCCACAGTATGGGATTATTTCCATTACCGAAAGACGGCCAGAAGAGCACGCTTCCGTTCGGGAGAAGGTGTGCGTGAGCGGCCATGAACGGCCATGTCTGCACCGGCCCCCATTGCCCGGTGACGGCGGCCGCTCCTGTCACAGTGACGGTTGTCAGGGCCGAAACGGTCGTGCCTCCTGAACTCGTGGCAATGAAGTTATATGTCGTTGTCGCAGTTGGTGAGACAGTCTGCGACCCATTGACGGGAACCGATGCGCCGTTCAGAGTTGCGCTCACCGCACCGTTGGACGTCCAGGTCACCGTAGAACTGCCACCTGGGGCGATCGAGGTTGGGTTCGCACTGATTCCGATAATGGGGGGATTGCTGCCTCCGGTCACCGTGACGGTGACCTGGCCCCAATCGGTCGCGCCTGCTGAATTACGGCACGTGATGCGATACGTGGTTGTGACAGTAGGAGAAACCACCTGCGATTCATTCAATGGGACCGTCGTGCCGTTCAAATCCGCGCTCACGCAGTTAAACGTGGTCCACGTCAGCGTCGAACTGTCGCCAGTTGCAATCGAGGTCGGGGTCGCACGGATGCCCGCAGCCGGAGGGCCGCTTGAATTTACAATGACGGTGGCTTGGGCCGAGGTGGTCACACCCGCCGCATTGGTCGCACCAAAGGTATATGTCGTTGTCGCAGTTGGTGAGACGGTCTGGGACCCATTGACGGAAACCGATGCGCCGTTCAGAGTCGCGCTCACAGCATTGGTCGACGTCCAGGTCAGCGTGGAACTGCCACCTGAGGCGATCGAGGTTGGGTTCGCACTGATTGCGGCAGTCGGAGCGCCGCTGCCTCCGGTCACCGTGACGTTTGCCTGGGCGGAAGCGGTCGTGCCTGATGAACCGGTGGCAATGAAGGTATATGTCGTTGTCGCAGTTGGTGAGACCGTCTGGGACCCATTGATGGGAACCGATGCGCCGTTCAGAGTCGCGCTTACCGCGTTGGTCGACGTCCAGGTCAGCGTAGAACTGCCACCTGGGGCGATCGAGGTTGGGTTCGCACTGATTGCAGCAGTCGGAGCACCGCTGCCTCCGGTCACCGTGACGGTGGCCTGGCCCCAATCGGTCGCCCCTGCCGAATTACGACACGTGATGCGATACGTGGTTGTGGCAGTAGGAGAAACCACCTGCGATCCATTCAATGCGACCATCGTGCCGTTCAAATCCGCGCTCACGCAGTTCAACGTGTTCCACGTCAGCGTCGAACTGCCGCCAGATACGATCGAGGTCGGGTTCGCTTTGATGCCCGCAGCCGGAGGGCCGCTTGCACTTACAGTGACGGTTCTCTGGGCCGAAGCGGTCGTGCCTGATGAACCCGTGGCAACGAAGGTGTATGTCGTTGTCGCGGTTGGTGAGACAGCCTGCGACCCATTGACGGGAACCGATGCGCCGTTCAGAGTCGCGCTCACCGCATTGGTCGACGTCCAGGTCAGCGTGGAGCTGCCACCTGGGGAGATCGAGGTTGGGCTGGCGCTGATTGCTGCGGTCGGAGCACCGCTGGCGGCCACCGTGACGTTTGCCTGGGCGGAAGCGGTCGTGCCTGATGAACCCGTGGCAATGAAAGTATATGTCGTTGTCGCAGTTGGTGAGACGGTCTGGGATCCATTGACTGGAACCGATGCGCCGTTCAGAGTCGCGCTTACCGCGTTGGTCGACGCCCAGGTCAGGGTAGAACTGCCACCTGTGGTGATTGAGGTTGGGTTCGCACTGATTGCTGCGGTCGGAGCGCCGCTGCTTGCGGTCACCGTGACTTTTACCTGGCCCCAATCGGTCGCGCCTGCCGAATTACGACACGTGATGCGATATGTGGTTGTGGCAGTGGGAGAAACCAACTGCGATCCATTCAATGCGACCGGTGTGCCGTTCAAATCAGCGCTCACACAGTTAAACGTGGTCCACGTCAGCGTCGAACTGCCGCCAGATTCAATCGAGGTTGGGTTCGCACGGATGCCCGCAGCCGGCGCCTGCGCCAGGGCGGGAGCACAGAGGAGTACTCCCATCCCAATCAACCAGCAAGCTGGGAGCAAAGTCCGGAGCTGTTTATATAGCCACCGATGGAGGGTGCATCGATTCGAAACTGCTGGATCCAGTTTTTGAGAATAATATTGTGAGCTCATCTTGGCACTCCATCGAGCGGACAGCTCGTGATTCAGGCCTCGCATGCTGAGGCTCTTCACTGCAAGGGGACGAAGACGTGGTTGAGTTCTATACCGCGACGGCCTGTCAGCTGGGCGACTCTGATGGGAGGTGTGCTTTCAGGTACAACTGCGTAAAGCATCCGTACGGGAAGCTTTCCTTCCGATGTCCAGTGAATGACGGACTGGGGCAGCCGAATCGCAAATCCAGGAGAATACCAGGCTTGAGTTTGAGTCATCATGCCGTTACCTAACACCAGGAAAAGGTAGCGCAACCCGTCAAACTCAAGCACCCAGCGGGGTGTCATCATGTCAGAAGAGGACATTTGCATCTCGGTACATGGAAAGAGCCGAATCGCGGGATGGAGGTGGATGAAAGATTCAACTTTGTGGCTTCCTTTTCCACTCAATGTATCTACAAACACCCACGAATCGCCGTTCAGGCGAATGATGGTGCGCGAATGCACTACGTCTAGATGCTTATAGCCAAAGTGTGTACCACGAACGAATTGACAACCCGCGATCTCGCCGCAGCCAATCGAACTTACCGCGGGCCGACGTCCGACCCGAAACCCGCCCCAGATCTCCGCCTGTTCCGATCCATCAACGCGAACGGTGTTGTGAGCTGCCGTAGATCGCTCATAATAACGCTCGGGAGACTGCTCGTATGAACTTACACCCGTATCAACGATTACTCGTTTCCCATGCAGCGTCAGTTCATAACTGAGTACATCAGAGTGGCCGTGCCCAGGCTGATAATCAGGGCCGAGGGGACCACAATCGAAGATAAGGAAACTTCGTGCAGTGGTATCGCGAATGATCGCGTAGCCCGTATCATGCATGGCTTTTACTTCGATGCCACTCTGTGACGAGTCTGCCATTGGTGCACCAGCGTCCGAAAGAATCTGGGTGGTTGGCCGGGTAACATCCAACTGTGAGTCATTCAGGAGAGGAATCTCGCCATCGGGATGGATAATTTGGCTAAGGTACCGGGTCATACTATTAATGCACTGGGATACTTCTAACGCGCACTCAGGTGCGTCAGGCGGGCAAGTTTCAAACAGACACTGGATGTCCAGAAGATCATCGAGAATCCACGCATGATACATAGGTGATCTTTCAATATGGCCACCGTCAGGAAGAATTTGTTCTGCGATTTGCTCTCGCAGTATCTGCTGGCCGAGACCACGCCATCGGTCACTTTCGGGAGCTTCGAGCAGTGCGCCGGCAAATACCAGAGCCTTAGCATTTTTCAAGAGATGATTCGCCAGGAGTTCTCTTTCCAGTCGGCTCTCAAGCGAGAGAATCTGGACACGGAGACTCGCTAAGACCCGCTCAATCTGTGCTCCATCACCTATTCTTTCGGCCCCCGCCGCATTACGGACAAGGTATTTCAGCCAATTAACGATACGCAGGGATAAGAAAAATCGCCCCCACCCAATTTCGGTACCGCGAGGATTCTGGTCACACCAACTCAACGCGATTCTCGTTGCTCGCTGAAGCAGCTTTGAATCTTCGGGACCGACTAGATCCACATTCAAGAAATCGCAATAATTGGCGTGATAGATCTCACGTCGGGAGATTTCCTTCTTCCACCATGGAACTTGCTCGGGAGCCTCAATCGCTGGTTCCAAAAATCGAACATTGCCCGCTTGGATTATCTGGCGAGCTAAAACAGGTTGCCATTCAGCCATCTTTAGCGTCGGGCAAGTCCTTACGGTAACGTGGGCTTCTGGCCAACGACTTAGTTCATTTCGATTCAATATACGGTGCCGTACAAGATAGAAAAGTTGCGAAGAACGCAAATGTTTCAAAGTACGCCAATATCTGCCCACAGATGGAGACGCCACGGTAGCAGCAAAGTCAGGGAGTGGGGTTGTATCCGCTCCACGTAGCACTGGAGCAAATAGGTAACTGTTGCTGGTCTTGACGGCTTCATCTGTATCAATCTTCATGGATGCCTCGATGCTGGTCTCTGCGACAGGGATCGGCGTTGAACTCAATGGCAGATAACTCGCCTAACTCACTGATTACATTCGGGACTTGTGCGACAAGTAAGCTGATATCGCGACGGACGCGGCATCTGACTTGACTGTCGGAGATTGGACCAATATATTAGTAACAACTGGACCATGCTGCGAATCATCGGTTCTTGTATTCCTTTGCTGTTATTCCCTGATAAACTTGGCGAGTTATCACTTAGGTGATAGTGCAGATCTAAATTAATTCGACTAGCGTCAACATAGCCTGACGGTCGAATGTTTTTATTTTCATATCTTTAGATGTGAAATGTGGGCCTATTAAGTTCCAAGCTTGGTCAACTCGGGTTAGCTATAAGAACCTTTCAGAATTACGAAAGGTCAAACCTCCCCAAGCTCCTGTTCGAATACAGGTGTGTGATGCTGCATTGGCTGGCAGGTCCACAGCAAGTACTCGAAACAGGCTCTCCCCGCACGAAGGAGACAGCATGCACTTGTTCGCGGTTCCTTTATCCGCAACTTCAACCTCTACTCCATCCCAACCTAAAACAGCATTAGCTATATGCGCTCCGAGAGGCTTAGCCACCTGTCAGAGTACTTGCACGCATGTGCGGCTTACAAGCGAATACTAGCTAATCAACTTAGATCACTGAGAATCGGCAGAACCGCCGGGTAATCCTTGCTCGCGCAAGGCTATCAAAGGAGCTTTGCCCTTTTTAAACCTCGGCGAAATGCCGACCAGATCTGCTTCGCGCAGGCTTTAGGAGACTCATGCCTCTTAATATTCGACCATGTCCTTACTCTCAGTTCACTCTTACTACTCCGAGAGGCTCAATCACCTATCAGAGTAGTCGCAGGCATGTGCGGCTTGCAAGCTAATACTACCTAACTAACTTAGCTCACTAAGAATCGGCAGAATCGCCAGGTAATCCCCGCTGGCGCAAGGGATCTCGAAGGAGATTTTGCCATTTTTTTGAAACCTCGGCGAAAACGCCGATCAACCATGCCTTGCGCAGGCATTAGGGAATCCATGCATTTCAATATCCGACCACGTTCTTACTCTCATATCATTTTTACTGTTGCTGCTACTCTGGCATGCGCATACTCGCCGTTAGCTTTGACTCGGGCAGAAGCACAATCCTCCACCGGTAACACCTACTATGTGGGCACGAACGGCAACGATCTCAACAGCGGATCTGAGACAAGTCCATTTGCTACCATCAAGCACGCGGACAGCGTTGTCTCGCCCGGAGATACCGTTATTCTGTTAGACGGTACTTATAAAGGTGATGTCACTCTATCTAAGAGCGGAATTTCCGGAAACCCCATCACCTACAAGGCTCAGCATCAATGGAAGGCTCAACTAGTGGGTACTGGCACGGGAGATGGTTCCAGGGTAATCGGGGTGACCGGCTCCTACATAATCATCCAAGACTTCGATGTCACCGGAAGTGATGCCAATGGCATCATCCTCGCATCCGCTGGTAGGTCTGCAAGTTTCAACCAAGCAATCAGCAACTATGTTCATGATATGGTCACGCCATGCGATTCCAATAGCGGTACTGCCATCTCAACAGGCGGTGGCTCTGACTATAGCGGCATCAGCCACAATGACATAATTGGCAATCTGGTGGTCAACATTACTCCTTTCAACGGCTGCCCTGGAGGGCATGCGGCTAGCGGGATTTATGGACAGACCCCCAATGCAGTCATCGCCAACAATATTGTCATCAATGCTGGAACCGATATTCAGACCTGGCACGCGGCAACGAATATGACCATATTTGGAAATACGACTATAGGCGGTGTTGTAGGTGTTACCCTTGGAGCAGGCGATTCTCCTGGAGGAATCACAAACGACAATAGCATAGTACAGAACAATATATCTATAAACGCTTCTGGCGTTGGCCTGCAAGAACATGGAACTACAGGCACCCACAATCGCTTTGTAGATAATCTAGTGTTTAACAATCACACTAATGTTCAGTTGATCAATGGCGACGTAGCGACAGGTACAGTTACAGCAGATCCAAAGTTCGTCAACAACACTGGAACGGCGGCTGGCGATTATCAACTGCAATCGAACTCCCCGGCTATCGGAGCCGGGCTCGCGTTAGCCGGCATTACTACTGACTATGATGGAATATCTCGACCGCAAACTGGAACAACTGATATTGGCGCGGCCCTGTCTGCCGGGGCTAGTACGCCTTCAACTGGGCCTAGCACGCCTTCAACGGGTCCTGTCGCTGCCGGTATTAGTGCAAGCGCGAAATCAATCACCAGGGGCCAATCCTCAGTCCTCACTTGGAACACAATAAATGCGGTGAAAGCGACTTTGAATGGAACGGCGGTTGCACTCAGGGGCTCAATCACTGTGAAACCCACTGCAACAACCACCTACAAAATCGTTGGCACCGGTTCGACCGGTGCAACAGACTGGGGTTCGGTCACAGTAACCGTTCACTAAGCGAGAGAGGGGCAAAGGTTCTGACAGAATTCGACCAATGCCCCTTATCTCACAGCGCCTGTAAGTCCTGCTGCCCCCTACTGACCCATTGCTTTCGCATCCGCACTTCCTTCGCCCCGAAGGAAGTGCGGAACTAATAAGCTCGACGATGTCGATGACGCGATGGTCGTTAGCGTCAGCCCAACGTTTTAAGACGCTATTGAAAACAAGCGTGACGTCGCCTTGATCATTTGCGAAACTTTAGACTGAAAACTTTAGGGTTTGCTGCTCGGCTTTGCGCGTAGGAGGTCTGGGCTATGCGTGCTGTTGCTGCGCTCAATCCGCAGATGAACCAGAACTGGCGCGATTCAACGGTGCCGGTCATTAGATGATAGGAGATGCAAAACAGCAACGTGGGAAATGCAAACGCAAGCTCATGGTCGGAGTGGAGCACTTTAAGTGTAGACCGGAGCAGCAACACAAGCAGAGCGACTAAAGGGATGAGACCGATCGCTCCTTGTTCGGCGCCAACTTCGAGCAGGAAGTTGTGAGGATAGTGGAGAACGTCCTGGCCATAGTGGAAGATGCTCCA
Organism: Edaphobacter modestus; assembly: GCF_004217555.1. Lineage (GTDB taxonomy): Bacteria > Acidobacteriota > Terriglobia > Terriglobales > Acidobacteriaceae > Edaphobacter > Edaphobacter modestus. The sequence continues at coordinate 264,440 of NZ_SHKW01000001.1, read as the reverse complement.
GCCTCCTACTCCCAGTCCTATGAGCGGGTGTTGCAATAATACCTCCAGCGCCGAACGGTAGAAATCAAGACGTGAGTTCACTGTGCCGGTCGAAACCGTTGAGCCGGATGCAAGCGACATCAGTTCGGCTACCTTCCATCGCAATTTTCCCTGCGCAGCAGGGAGATTCATCAACCATAGGAGAGTAGGGATTGCAACGAGAACAGCGAGACCTACCCCAATAAAAACCCGATTGCGCGAAAGCATGCCAGTTCCGCCCCGAGCCACGCATGCTGTAACCACGAGGCTGATCAGCAGAGATATGAGAGCGGTACGTGTAAGGCATGCGACCAGTCCAAACAAGAGGATGACGACGCATGCATACTTGATTGCACCGGACTCGCCGAGCTTTCCATATAGAGAGAACAGCAGGGCGAACCCCAGCAATTCGCTGATTCCTATCTTAGTAATATCTTGATTCCCGCTTAATACCAGTTCCGACGGATGCAACAGGTCCATGATGACCTGGCCGCTCAGCATAATCCCGAGTACGACAAACACGATAAGCAATTGGCGGAGATCTCTTTTTTTCTTCAGAAGAAGCAGCGGAGCGAAGAACACCAGCACCTCGAAAGTCTCAAATCGAGCGACTTTCATTGCACCCTGCTCTGACCGCGTGTACAAGAGGCTGATGGCCATTACTGCACAGAACAACAGGAAGAAAATGCTGATTGCAGCTTGCCCCTTGAATAACGCACAGAAGCTCAATGACCCAGCACTGGGGGCTAACATAAGCAATACGTCCCAAAAGATTGCTCCCGACAAAAGCAGCAGAAAGATCATCGTTGGATCGGTGAGACTTATACTCGCCGCAGGAACAGTTTTGACTGCTCCCACGAACAGTAGTCCTACAAGAATTACAAGCGGCCATTTCTGCATTGCGAACAAGGCCAAGGGTACCAGTGTCACAATCGCAATCACGTAGACTGGCTCAATCTCCCATCGCAGTGCCAGATAGAACATAGAGAGACTGCTGACGAGCGCAAAAGATATGGCCAGAGCCGCGGGTCTCCGCCCCAAATGCCCCAAATATGAATTTGACATGAGAAACAACCTACCTCGAAATCTGAAATCCGCAGAATGGCAGCACAGCTGGGATATGTCCACCGGCCCCTAGTTTCGCAATCAAGGCCTTGGTGTCATCACCCCGTCTTTTCAGAGATTGTGTAACTGAGTGAGCAGGAGTAGCTAAAAGCGAAACAGGCAACAATTCTAGGGGACATTGTAATCGCTTTGAAAACCATCATTTAGCGAGACAATCATGTCGTCGTTCATCTGGTTTCACCAAATAGATGTGCACCAAGATCTGTTAACCCGGACTGCGGGCGAACCCTGCCATTGAAGTCCGCAACAACGCCCGGTAGTGCGAACCCCGCCCCCCGTGCCGGAGAACTCGGTTGCAGCCGATAATTGCCGGCGGCCGTGCCGGTGTTGTTGACGAACTTCGGATCGGCATTGATTGTGCCCGTTGCATGCAATCCGTTGTTTAGCCTGATGCTGGTATCTCCGCGGTAGATTAGGTTGTTGACGTACTGGTTGTGGACCCCTGTTGTGCCCGTCTCAGCAATGGCTGTGCTCGCGCTGTTGTAGATGATGTTGTTCTGCACCAGGCTGTAGTCATTCACCCTGCCACCGGGAGAGTCTCCGGCGCCCATCGTAATAGGACGAAGGTTATTCACCAGAGTGTTCCCAAAAATGGTCACGTGTGAAGCAGCATGCCATGCTTGAATAGCATATCCGGCATTGATGACGATGTTATTAGCGATCACTGAATAGGGGATTTCTGCATATAGGCCACTGGCCTGATGCCCTCCTGGGCAACCATTGTAGGGGGTGATATTCACAATCAGGTTCCCAATCATGTCATTGTGTGTGATGCCCACATAGTTATGACCACCGCCGGTCTCGATCGCTGTTCCACTGTTGGAGGTACAGGGTGTGATCATATCGTGGACATAGTTGCCTATAGCCCTATTAAAACTCGCAGCAGTACCTGTGTAGGCCAGGATGATGCCGTTTGCATCACTTCCCGAGATATCGAACCCCTCAATGGTCGTGTAGCCGCCGCCCAATCGGACCACGGCGGAGCCGTCTCCCTTACCTGTGCCTACCAACTTCGCCTGCCACTTATTCTGGGCCTTGTAAAGGATAGGCTGGCCGGTCACACCACTTGAGGCGAGTGTTATGTCGCCCTTATACGTTCCGTTCCGCACCATCACCGTATCGCCGGGCCTGACAAATCTGTCCGCGTGCTGGATGGTAGCCCAAGGGTGAGCCGAGCTGCCATCGCCGCTATCGCTTCCTGTTGAACTAACATAACGAATCGTACTTGATGGCGCGCTGCCTGCAGCAACTGCAACAGGCGAAAATTGCGCCAAGCGCAAAAAGGCTCGACTGGATTGTCCAATAGGCCAACTCAGAAACAAAGCGCTGAATCCCCACCCAACGAATGTAACCAGCATAAAGCGATTCTGCAACTTCAAAAACATTCTTTTACGCACCTTGATCAGTAAATGTTATGCGGCACTCCCGACAAGCTCAGCCGTAGATTGCAACTGGCGCCCATTCTTCCAACTTTCGCTGATGAGTTGGCGGGTTCTCTTCACATTTACGTAGACGGGATCCGCAATGTCGATTCCATTCGCTTCGGACAATTTCTGCTGGATCTCGGCGATACCCTGCGCCACCGTAAACTCGGTCTTGTAAGAAAGAGTTTCTGTGATTTTTGAGAAATCCACATCGTAGTCCCGAAGATCGACCGATTCGGAGATAAATTTGACTCGCACACCGGGGATAGAGGAAAGGACGAGGTCGGTAATATCGAGGATGCGATGATTATTGGAATCGGCCCCGACGTTGAAAATTTCACTTGAAATAAGTGAAATTTCGCTGGTTAGAACTGTAACAAAGGCACGGGCAGCATCTTTTACATGTAAGAAAGGCCGTCGCTGGCTTCCGCCACATATTTCCAGTGTCTCTTTCCTGCATGCTCTTGCCGTTAACACATTAACTACTAGATCGAAACGCATCCGGTTGGACCAACCGAATAATGTAGCAAGTCGCAAAATGCTTGGGTGAAAGCAGTCATCGGCCATTCCCCGAAGGGCCTTCTCGCAAGCAAGTTTATCCTGTGCATAGAAAGACAGTGGGCATGTGGCGGAGCCTTCACTAAGATGGACTACGTCGGAACTCGACTTGCCATATACGCTGCAACTGGATGCAAAGATAAATCTGTGAATTCCAAGCCACTTGCAGATGTGAGCCAGAGTAAGAACACTTCGATAGTTACAACTGTATGTAAAGCCTATATCGAGGTCGCAAGCGGGATCCCCGACCAGCCCGGCTACCCATATCACAGCATCACAGCCTCGAAGATGCGGCAGCACCTCATCTCCGTGCGGAACATCGATCTTCAAGCTGCTAAAGTACGGATGATTCCGAAGTGGGCGCAAGCCGTCGTCACCAAACCAGAGCGGATCAATCGATACAACCTGGATTCCCTGGCTGACCAGATGGACACACAAGGTACTTCCTAGATATCCTGCGCCGCCGATGACAGCGACACGCTTGATTTGTTCTGCCATGATAGTTCTCCTCGAACTTGCACTAATCCAACTGCCGATGCTGATCGCCAGTCTTTTTATTGTTCATTCTGTTTGCAGAGTAAGTCGCGACTGCTTCTACGCCGGTTACTTAATATTGTTAGGTCCATCGGTTGTCAGCTAGCCGATATCCCGCATCCTCCTGAAGGAGGCGAGCACAACAGGGCTGTTGAATATTCAAGAACGCATGTCTGTGGCCGCGACTAGTGAGGAAGAGCGTCGAAAGCGGTAATGGAGTAGATAGCAAATTGCCCTGCTGCACGCGCCAGAATCCAAGGCGTGTGCAGCGGCCTAAAACCGACGGCGGTCATTAACGGATTGATTACCCAAGCTTGCCATCCGATTGCGTCTACCACTATTGAAGCGGCCTTGGCCTAATCTGTTCTGAAATTGAGCGCGTACCGAATAAGTGTCTACAAATTAGACATAATGAAAATGGAAACCAAAGGCCTAAACCATCAATGCACAGCACTTAATGCTCAAGAATGGCATGGTGACTTTAGATTCATCGCTCTTGAGGGGATGGGTAACAAAGGGACACGATAAATTTAGGCCAGCCAAAGCGAATACCACAAACCAAAACAGAGGGCTAACAGAAGCGGGCCGCTGGATCCCACCCCGCAGCAGCGTGACCTGAATTCGCCCCTGTCGTGGAATCCCTCGTAACCGTTAAAGTAGCAGACTAACACCATGGTTGTTCGGGAGCGTAGAAGACCGCCCGGTTGAAAGCTGCTCTTCGTCGATGCACTGAACTGTCCTGGTGCAGTATGTAAGGATTTTAGGGAGACCTGATGAACGCCACGATGAGGGTGTTTTTACAGGAACTTATAGCTGAATTGGTACTTGTACTGCAGTGGATGCGATTCGACGTAGCACGAAGTAATAGACGACTTTGGAGCCTGTATTCATCGCGCTCATAGCGGTGACCATATGGAGCATCGGCCAATCAAGGCGTCTCGCGAACCAGAAGACCAAGAGGTTTCCACCGAGAATGAAGATGTCGTAGATCAGTTTCAAGCGTTGACCATGCAACACGAACACTAACCGGCTCAACGGGCTAACGACAAACGATGTCAGAAACCAGGGAGCTACGATTGCAGCAATGATGCCCGAAAGCCTCCATTTTACTCCGAATACAAAAAGGAAGATCGACTCACCGTAGAAGAAGACCGCCAATGCCGGGACGATACCCATAGCAAGCAAGCCGAGGGTGGTGCTATGGAAAAACCACAGCAGACGTTTTGGATCTTCGCGAGCAAAAAGCGCAGCGCGGCTATGGAAAGCGTCAGCCATGCTGGAGCCGATCAGAACGACAGGTACGGCCAGGACTCTCCACACGAGGGAGTAATAACCACCAGCATCTGCGCCGTAAAGCGTTATCAACAGCGGCAGGGGAAGGCTCGTGCCGAGCACATTTAGCAGCGATGAGGGTGTTGAGTATAAGGGAAATTGCCGATTGCCCCTCAGCGCCTTTGAGACATCCCGAAAGTTGAAACCATAGTCGCGCACCACGGGCCAGGTACTTCGCAACATACGGCTCATCCCGGCACCCCGCCCAACGACTTCCCCCACTAACAAACCGAAAGAATGTGAGCCGATAACTCCCAAGGCGAGTTGCGATACGCTGCGTCCGCCGTTCTGGAAGATGAGTGCCTGCGATACTTGGTCAAACCTTTCGTTACGAAGTGCCCAATATCGAAGAACCGAGAATAAGCCAGCGAACAAGATGGTTGGAACCATCAACACCGCAGCGTACGCCGGTAGAACACCGAAGCCAACAAGCGAGAAGTGAATCAGGACATACAGTAGAAGGCCGCCCGCTACACTCATCGGTATGGCTAATAACATCGCCAGAATTGCGAGTTGCGCCGCCTCCTTCTGATGTGGGGCAGAGACGATTGCAACGTCATATTGGAGCGAAGCTGCCACTGCAGCAACAGCGAAGAATGCATTGAACAGCCCTAAATTACCGATGTCATTCGGCAGATATAACCGTGTTAGGATTGGTTCCGCCGCAAGAGTGAACAAGTGCCCCAACGAGGCTCCGCCACTAAGCACGGCCACATTCGTCGCGAACGGAAAGTCGCGGCGCAAGTTGACGAACCGCCTGACGATCACCTCCGTCATACCTTGCACCGACAAACTAGTCACCATCGTTTGACCTCAAAAGGCACGTCGCATCCATCGTTCTGCAATGAACGTGCGCGCTATGTCACTCTCCGGGATAGCAGCGCCGCGCTGGAATCGATCGTAATACTTGAGAAATTCCTGGTCATTCAATATGCCTAATCGGGAAAGCTCACTATTGTGAAACGTGCTTCGAATCAAATGTTTTAGATCATTCTTTAGCCAATTTTGTTCCGGAGTTAAAAACCCCTGTTTGTCACGCCGCCATCTAATGGCGTCGGGCAACTCGGGAAACGCATGGCGCAATAGGTATTTTGTCCACCCATTCCTGATCTTCCATTCAGGTGGAATATTTAGGAGGAGTTCGACCAGTCTGTGATCGAGAAAGGGGTGTCTCACCTCCAGCGAATGTGCCATCGAGTTCCGATCCTCGTAATGTGTCAGGGCTGGAACAGAGTACTTCTCGATGTCTGCGATCTGGCGAGATGCAATGTCGCCACACGCCCAAATGGGCACTGACGCGTGTCCCGATTTGAATGCACGGTCCAGCCTCGTACCGAGCGTCGGTATATAACGCCGAGCTGAACGCAATGTGAATTGATGCACTACTGTGCGCTGATACAGGCTCGCACCTAATTGGAATATTGCCTGCGAATACCTGCGCTGGAGATACAACAATTTCAAGTGAAAGAAAAAGAATTTCAAATAGCCGAGGAGGACTTCATCCCCTCCCTGGCCACTCAGAAGTACGGTGACATCCGTTTCCTGCTTGATAGCACGGAATAATTTGTATTGTGCCACTACGCTGAAGCCGCCGACGGGCTCATCGCTGTGATCGAGCACCTTATCTAGATCCTGAAGAACATCGTCGCATCGGAAAACAGTTTGACGGTTCTTCAGTCCCGTCTCGACCAAGACGTTGATATAGCGGCGCTCGTCGCAAAGGCCGTCCTCAGATACGATCGAATAGCTGTCGACTCGGTCACCACTAGTCATTCTGCAGCCGACCGCAATCGCAGACGAATCGAGTCCACCGCTCAAGAGTACCCCCACCTGTACGTCACTGCGGAGGCGTAGCTTGATGCTATCGAGAAATAACTCGCGAAACTGTTCCTCGGCTTCCTGCAGTGAACTAATGTGATTGGTACGGTCAAAGTTCCAATACGCGCTTTCGCTAATATCCCCCGTGTCGAGCGCAATAACGATGTTCGTCCGCGGCGCTGCCTTGACGATCCCCTCGAAAAAAGTCGCGCGCGAATGATCGAGCAATCCTTGCGTGATGAATGCCGACATGGTCTCGGCATTCAGCCGGCGCGTCGGTAGGAGAGGAAGAAGCTGCTTGATTTCGCTCGCGAAGTAGGTGCAGCCGGGAAGGGGTAAAAGATACAATGGCTTGATGGAAAAACGATCTCTGCTCAGCACTACGCGTCGATTCGGCACGTCAACGATGGCAAACGCCCACATACCGTTAAGACGATTGAACCCCTGCTCTCCATATTCACTGTAAACATGCAAAATGACTTCAGTATCCGTGTCAGTAGTGAATTTATGCCCTTTGGCCTGCAACTCCCGCCGCAGTTCCAGGTAATTGAAGATTTCACCGTTGTACGCGATCCAGAGACCTTGCTGATCCGTCATCGGCTGGTGACCGTTCGAGGTGAGATCGAGTATCGACAGACGACGATTCCCGAGAAACACGTCGAAACAGTCACCTACCTGACCTCCCGACTGCTTAAGCTTCAGCCGGCAGACGCCGTGATCATCAGGTCCCCGATAAGATGTCACGTCGTTGAGTTTCGAAAAACGCTCGAATGCAGCGCGATCGAAAAAGCCCTCAATGTTTACGGCGCCGAATATTCCGCACATAGTGTTCGGCCGCTCCGATGCGGCGAGCTATACTTTTCCCGTACTTTCAGTTGATTGCGTGCGGCTCCGAGAACCAGTCAGTGCGCCGGGCGATAAGACGCTCGACTACTGCAACGCTCCTTGCAACAACCTTTAGGAATGGGCTTCGCCACCAAATTAGGTCCGGTCCGGCGACTGCACGGACACTTCGTGTCTCAGATCCGCCTCGATTTCGCTCGGGCAGGAAGTTGACGATTCCTCGGCAGCCACTTCAAGGCACACTGCCTGGACGCTCATTGCATTTGTGGTGCACTGGCCTCCGCTCAGCAAATCAAACTGCCATCTATGCCGGGGGCATGTGAGGAACCGGCCCTGATCAATCCATCCGCACGAAAGATCGCCTCCCTGGTGCGGACAGTAACGCCTGACTGAAAACTTTCTGCCTTCAGCTTCTACGATGAAGCGCTCTTCCTGAGCTTCAAGTTGAAGTAGCAGATCGCAGTACCCCCCAAGATCCTCAGCCTCCATCACTAGGAACGCATGCAAGATAGGATCGTAGACATCGGGGTCTCGTTTCAAGCGGAGCCGAAACGTGAGTGCAAACTCTTCCCATGTCAACTCATGATTCAGGACCTTTGCTATCTGCCATGCCGGAGCAGAAATCTCATAGTATTTAGAGTCGTTGTTCCCTGAAACATACTCTACGACTCTGCGTCCGAAGTCGACTCGCAACATCGGCTTGGCCTCCTCACCGAGCCGAAAGTACAGTGGCGAAGTAACCCGGTCCGCCAGGCTCAACCGCCTAAGCTTGATTTCGAGTTCCCCCCTGAGCGCCTCGAGGTTTTGCTCTTCGTTCGCACGGCCATGTAACGACAGACGTTCCTCAAAATACTTGCTGTACGAGGCCGCATATTCGGCTAGGTATGCCTCAGCCGTCATCTCATCGAAGCGCCTTTCCGCGAATGAAATAACTCGGCAGGATGAGGCATTGAGCACATCGCCCGGCATCATTTCCGGAGCAAAGACTGAAGTGTTCCGTAGCCGCTGATCTAAATATTGAATGATCTTATTCGCCCTCGGAAAAATGTTTACGTGTTGGTGATTGAGATGAAACAACATCGGATCCAGAAAGCATGGCGGTCCCGCAGATGGGATATACACATCCGGGCGAATCACTTCGATCGCCTTGGCGACTGATTCGAACTTCGCCAAATATTTCTTCTTCGAGTACGTCTCGTACTTGTCAACCGGGTAGTCGTAACAAGTCGGATGCCACGTCGCGCCGGAAAACTGGCATGCGAAGACTTTGATAGGACCCTCTTCTTGAACAATCTCAGCCAGCGTGTCAAACAGCTTGCAATCGTTCAGATTGAGGAATGCGTTTCCGCCGGCTTTGATCAAGATCGCCGAGTCACGGTTCAACTGCGAGTCGTCCACGTAGAACTTCAAGAATCCCCCAGGAATCTGGATCATCTGTTTGTGGTGGAAGAAGATCAACTCCTCGCATGCGTAGTCGGAGAAACGAGACATCAACACTGAACGGCTGAACGCAGGAAGCAGGAGCGTGAACCTCCGAGCCGGCAGGCTGTTCAGAAATTCAATATCCAGATGGTCCTGATGCTCGTGGCTGATGTAAAGGAAGATGGGCCGCCGGGGATCCTGTAGCTTTTCGTAAACAAGAGACGCCAGATGATGATTGCGGGGCAACTGAAACCAGGACGCATCGAACGCGCCAGTTGGCGACAGCCACGGATCCATGATAACAACAACGTCATTGGTTTCTGCAATGAAGCCAGCGTGTCCCAAGTATGTAATATTCATGGTCAAGTTCCTGCCGTTTTTCGATGTCTCTGAATTCCACTTAGGGTGAAATGGTTGGCTATCAGCTGTCGTTAAGCTAAGGACTGCTACCACCGTAGGAAGCAAATGTTGCGAATGACAATCCGCAGTGCATCGCAAGTCCAGGTGCAAAGACGACAACGAAGTAGTATTAACCCGATTTTCGCCGCAACGGGGTGGATTTAACGCTACCGCCTATGGAGGGTAGCAGGCCCTAAGCGGCACGGTCTGCTGCTATCGATGACCCTCGCCCGCAGGCACCCGCAAAATCTGACTCTTTGCGCCGGATGAACCGCGCCCACATGCGATAACACAGCTCACGACGCTTCGCCCAGAGAAACTCAATGGTTCGCCATGCCTGGCGCACACTACTGAAGTTCAAGAACTCCGTCGAGAGGATGTTGAGGTAGAACACTAGAGGGTTCGGCTCTTTGAAGCGGCGGTCAAAGTACATGCCGGAAGACTCCATCGCTGCCCAGCCCCAACTGTATGCGAACGCATACCACGCCACTTGGCTGCACATCACGTACCGTGCAACATCGCGCCTCTCTTCCGTGGCATCCTGAACCTCGCATGTACCCGCCGGATGCACCCTCAAAACCTTGTCTAGATCATGCAGGTATATTGAAAACGGTTTGATTCGTCCGATGGTGAATTTGCCAAACCGCGCGCGCACCGCTCGTAAAGTCCTATCTACTGCCCGTTGAACGATGTCTATCGGGATCGTGGACGGAGTCGGATCGATCACCTTTGGCCGAGCCACATCGTTCATGTATTTTTCGATGGCCTCGGTTGAGCTGAACGTTCGCACATCTGAGTCCCATTCGTCACCTGGGTACATGAAATTCACACCCGGCAGCCCCAGATCTGCAACGCGCCGTGGAGTAACGGCAAACTCATTCATCCAACTGTTCTCCTGGCTACAGAAGTATATGAGACTGGCGAACGGAATCGTCGCCTCCGGCTTCAGCAAATTCACTCGTTGCTGCACTTCTCGCAGTTTGATCTCAACCTCTCCCAGTTCATCGGCGCAGTTTCCGATCCAGTTCGCAAAAGAGAACTGGGTCAGCAGCACTGTTACTTTTCCGACGAGTTTCGAGATGTACGCCAGATGGGCCGGCTCGATCATGCAATCGTTGAGGTTCAATACACTCAGCCCCTCAGCGCGAACCGCTATCCAGGAGTCCATCGACCCGGTAGAGCCGCACATCACTTCTACCCCGCCGCGCAGCGATATCCACTTGTTCAAGGTGAGTTCCTAGACGTTGGTGTACCCCAATCCTCGCAATACCTTGGGTATGCGCAGCGACGCATGCTTCTGGTAGAGCACGGTCAGGCGATTCTTTTCCTGAGGAGGAAGGCCCTTGAGCGTCGGAAAATGAAGGTGATCGGGGTGCTGATGGGATATCCAGACGTAATCGATCTTTTCCCAAGGCACCGTAGCAGCAGGACTTAGCAGAGCCCAACCTCGGTTAAATGCCTTTCCGAACAACCACGGATCAGATAAGAGTGTGACTTCACCATTTTCGACACTGAAGCTCGCATGGCTCACAAATCGTAACTTCATAAGTAGTTCGAGGGACCTCTGAATACCGGGGTCAAGAACAACCTTTAGCCGTATCACTCCTTGCCTAATTCGTTTACGCCGCCATCGCTTCCGTCTTCAAGACCTTATACTCATTCAGCAGCGCTGAATAGAATGACAGCAGTACTTGCTCTTCATGTGCCCAGCTAAAGCGTTCTTCAGCCGCTTTGCGACCTCGCTGCCCCATTGCTTCAGCTTCGTCAGGATTTCTTATCAAATGCTCAATTGCAGCAGCGATATCGCGAACGTTGAAGGGATCTACAAGGAATCCGCAACCAGCCTTACGGATGATACTGCGCCACAGCGGAAAATCAGAAGCAACCACAGGAATTCCCGCAGCCATATACTCGAAGAGCTTGGTTGGCTGTGAGGTCAAGTAGGCTTCGTCAGGGTGCACGACCACCAACCCAACCTGCACCCTATTCAGCAAAGAAGCAATACCGTTGCGATCGAGTTCGCCGTGCCAATTGACATGTCTCCAGCACGGTTCAGCCGTCAGTTCAGCTTCCTGTTCTTGCACATAAAACCAGCCGCCCAACTCGAGCTTTAGATGCAGTGTACCCGGAAGCAGCTCCATGGCCGTCAACATCTCCCGAATGCCTCGCTCGTACGATATTCCGCCATAGTAGGCAACGGCCGGGTCGCGACGCTTCCATTCCAACCTCGTTGACGGGACAAACTCCTCGAGCATAACGAAGTTATTTACGACAACGGTATTGCGATGTATGGATCTAAATCGATTCGCCAGAGCTGGGGTAGCCGTGACCAGCCCGCTCATCTGACGTGCGGCAGCATCCTCCACCCGTTCTACGATCCACATTAAAGGCTTTTGGAGAAATCTAGGAATATAAGCCTTTAAAAGTATTGTTCTAGGTAAGTCCTCGTGTATATCATAAACCACTCTTTTTCCGGCTGCCCGGAGAACAAGCCCCACGATGAGGAGCTCCGGATCGTGAATGTGATAAACGTCCGCTGTCGCCTCAAATGCTGCTTTGTACATCTTAGCCAGTTTGATCGTCATTCTTTGGATCCTACCGTTAGCCAAGCCCAATCCTTGAATTTTTACCCCGTCAACAGTCTCATCGCAGACGTGGTTTCCCAATGCAATGACCTCATAACCTGCACGCGCCAGTGAACGGCATTCTTTATGAAAGATGCGGACATCCAACGGCGGATGTGCGGATGTCAGGTGTACAATGCGATACGTGCCGGGACTAATGACTGTGGACATTGATTAATTCTGGGCGTTGATAGTCCCAGATCTCCTGGGTGCGAAAAACGCGGTCAGCTGCAGGCCATCGTAACGAGTTCCGGCGCGGGAATATTCGTGGCACATCGTTCGATGCGAAGAAATGCAAATTGCTTGCTATTTGGAAATCTGTTCATTGATTTCCGTTTTGCTGCCTTTTATCCGGGTACGGTACCGCTGAAGGATAGGTAGAACGCGGTCTGCAGCAGAATGCCACAGTCGTTTCCCTCTGCACGAATAGCTATCCAAGAATCCGTCGACCCTGCCGAGCCACACATCACTTCTACCCCGCCGCGCAGTGGTGTCCATTTGTTCAACTTGAGCTCTTGGACGATGGGATATCCCAATCCTTGCAATACTCTAGGAATGCTCTCGTTGTTGAGTGGTGAGGCTCTTGAGGGTGGGAAAGTGGAGATGATCGGGGTGCTGGTGAGAAATCCAGACGTAATCGATTGTTTCCCAAGGCACAGTTGCTGCAGGGCTTACCAGGGCCTACCCTTTGTTGAATGCTTTGCCAAACACCCATGGATCGCACACAAAAGTGTGGTGCCGTTACTCTCAACACTAAAGCTTGCGTGGCTCACAAATCGGATGTTCATCGCCATTCCACAGTGTGTTTGATCTAGAGTGATAGACGTGAATGTTTTCATCAACTAATTCACGCCACTAGAACTACTGCATCCAACACCCACGCCACTAGAACTACTGCATCTAACACCCTACGATTGGGTAGCAGGGACGAATAAAACGACAATAACGTTTGCTCCTCATTTGCCCAATTGAAGCGCTTTTCGACGGCTCTGCGCCCGCGTTGCCCCATTGTTTCCGCTTCGCGGGGATTCGACACCAGATACTCAATGGCTGCGGCAATTGCTTGGGTATCAAACGGGTTTACGATTAGTCCGCAACTAGCCTCCTGAATAATGCTTCGCCAGAGCGGAAAATCAGAAACGATCACTGGAATCCCAGCGGCCATGTACTCGAAGAGTTTGGTGGGCTGTGAAGTAATAAAGGTCTTTTCAGGATGAAGTATCACCAATCCAGCTAACACCCTGCTGAGTAAAAGGGTAAGGCCATTGCGGTCTAGCTCACCGTGCCAATTCACATGTTGCCATTGCGGTGTCGTGGCGAGGTCAGTCAATAGTGCTTTCACATAGAACCATCCCGCCAACTCGAGTTTTACGTCAAGCGTTCGCGGCAACAGGTCCATTGCTGTCAACATCTCCCTTATACCGCGTGCTTCAGAGATTCCGCCGAAGTATGTGACCGTTTGATGGCGGCTGTTCCAGTCCACATTCGCTGGTCGGGAAAAGTCTTCAAGAATGGGATAATTGTTCACAGTAACAATATTACGGTGCACGATGATGAAGCGATCCTTGAGCGCCGGAGTAGCTGTGATCAACCCACTCATAAAACCCGCAGCCGCGTCCTCCATGCGCTTCACGATCCATCGCAAGGGTTTGCGGATCAGCTTCGGCAGATACATTTTTAGAAGTATCTTCGTTGGGAGATCTTCGTGAATGTCATAGACAACCCGTCTGCCCGCAGCGCGGAGCACTAGACCTACGAGGAGCAAGTCTGGATCATGGACGTGGTACAGATCACCGTCGACCCGAAACGCCTCTCGGCAAATAGAAAACAGTCTACTGGTGAATCTCTGAAATCGATCCTTACTCGAGCCCAATCCCCGCAGCCTGACTCCGTCAACGATGCCGTTGAGATCGTAGTTCCCCACTTGCATAACCTCGTAACCCGCGCGTGCGAGCGATCGGCATTCTTTATGAAAAATGCGCCCGTCCAGCGCAGGGTGAGCAGAGGTCAGGTGTACGATGCGATACGTCTTACCGTCAATAACCCTGGACCTTGCGTGTTTCCCAAAGTTTTCAATCCAGCGTCGTAGGCTTGTGACAAACATTACTTGCCCCTCTAGACGATCAAGATTGGCGTAACATATCGATTCGCACACACTGGTCACATTCCTTCGCGGTTAAACCAATGCTTCACAAATCGGCTGCATTGTTCCATCGAAGCGAGCTCCGGCACAGGAATACTCGTGGCAGATCGTTCGACGCGAAGAAAGCAAGTAGGGTCGAGACCGGCACGAACCAACCATTCCGAGCTGCAAGTCTGCGCAACAGCTCCTCGGTCCTCGCATGGACGATGCCATCCTTGACGAAGCCACAAGCAAAGTGCGCGTACATGATACATACACCTCCTTCCGCTTCGAGGCGATCCTGGTTCGATTCAGAAAGCGTTTCACAGAAGCTTGCCGCATTCCCTCCCTGCAACTGCTAAACCAATAATTAACGAAGGGCCGCGCTTGATCGTGATATGGCATCGTGGGATTTATCCGATCCAGGTTGATTTCTCTAAAGACAACATTGCGAACATAATCTACTGTGCCGCGGCATAGATCACACCAGAAAACGGAGTGCCAGAATCGTGCCCCTCAAAAATGTGTCTGTCATGCAACGCCGTACCAGCTGAATATAGAAGTCGCAGCCTGCTGAAACGTGCAGATCCCCAGTATATGTTGTCGCGATTTATAGAAATGATTGGCATGAACACGGGGGCAGCGACCGAGCGACTGTCGAAATTCCTCCAATCCCTGTTTGGTTATTTCGGGCGTTGAGTCATGATTGCGCACATTGTGCAACGAGATTTCAAAGCCTAGCTCTTTCAGGTCGAGAACGAATTTAAGATAATTATCTTCCTGAAGACTAGAGCCACCCTGACGTCCATCGGGAACACTTGCTAGTGGCCAGACCGATTTCGTTGTCCTCATGCCTAGCTCTCCAAGCAGGCGATATATAGGCCTGACATTTTCGACGGTACTCAAATCGGTATCATCGAGAATCGTAAAATGCAAATTGTTTATTATCTGGAAATCTGTACATTGATTTCCGTTTCGCTGATATTTCTCTGAGTACGGTACCGCTGAAACATTGGTAGGAACACTGTCTGAAGCAGAATGCCACAGTCGCTTCGGAACGTCGCCCGCGCAGCGTACTCACTGTCAAGCCTCGCCTTCTGTGGAAGGACTTGCTGAAGATAGAACGATGCTAGGCATTCTGCCGGAACCTGCGCCAGTAGTTGTTCTTCGTCACTGAATGCAAGACTTGCGGCTCCTGTCAAACCAGGAGTCAATTCAAGAACCCGCCGATCTTCTGTCCTGGCTTGCGACCAGAATTGCTCTAGATCAGGTCTCGGGCCAACCAAGGTCATTTCCCCTTTCAGCACATTGATCAGTTGCGGTAACTCATCAAGTTTTCTTTTTCGTAGCCAGCGTCCTATACCGGTTACACGGGAATCGCCATCGCGAGTTAACCCGGGTCCACTGTACATGGTGATTTTCATGGTGCGGAACTTCAGCAAAGCAAACTCCTGGCCGTAGCGGCCTACCCGTTTTTGCACGAAAAGAATTGGTTTACCTGAGCTGATTAGGATAGCTAGGGATATCACGAAGATCGCCGGTAACAGCAGAACCAAACCAAGAGCAGCGGCAACGATATCTATCCATCGTCTTCTACGGGATGTGTACCAGTTTGACCCAACAATCGACTCTAACGGCGTGTAAATGTTAGCGAGCACACAACCTCCGACCCTAAGAAGCACAGATAGACATACGTCGGCAGTTCTTCTGAACAAATTGTTCGACCGAGGCTGTCACCCTCTCCACATCCGCCTCGTTCATATCTGGATATATTGGTAGAGAGACACAGCGTGTGAACGCGTCCTCCGCATTTGGGAAGTCGCCAGAACGATATCCATACCGCTCCCGGTAATATGGATGCAGGTGCAGAGGTATAAAATGAACACTTGTGCCGACGCCTGCTTGTTTTAATTGATGGATCAAATCATTGCGGCCCGTTGCAAGCATTTCGGGTCGAAGCCGCAATATGAAGAGATGCCAGGAATGCGTGACATTCACGTCTCCCGTAGGCGGCATTTCCAACTCCTCTATACGGGATAGTCTTCGCAAATAGAGGTCAGCAATTTCTCGGCGACGCAGGTGGAACGCCTCCGCCTTTTTTAGCTGCGCCAATCCTAATGCTGCGAGCAAGTCAGGCATGTTCGCTTTTAATCCCGCATCGACAATTTCGTAATACCATGAGCCCTGATTGGAATATCGCTTCCACGCATCGCCACTTATGCCGTGCAATCGCATCATTGATGCTCGCCTAGCACGTGTCTCATCGTTAGTGGTTAGCATCCCCCCCTCGCCGGTAGTGATTGTCTTAGTTGCGTAAAAACTGAATGCAGTGAGTTCTGAAATTGACCCAACGCGCCGCCCGGCATAGCTGGCCGGAAGGGCATGCGCCGCATCTTCAATCAGGTGGATAGAATGACGCTCCGCAAGCTGACGAAGCGCCTCTAAATTGCAAGGTTCACCTGCTATGTGCACAGCAATGATGGCGCGTGTTTTAGGTGTGATACGGCTAGAGGCATCTGCGGGATCAATATTGAAGCCACCCGGCAGACTGTCGCAAAGTACCGGTCGCGCTCCTAGGTAGACCACGACCTCAGCCGTCGCAGCGAAGGTGTAACTAGGCACTAATACTTCGTCCCCGGCAGTTATACCTATCGAATCGAGTGCTAAATGGAGAGCGGCTGTACACGAATTTACTGCCACCGCATATTTGCAGTCTACAAATTCCGCAAACTCGCGCTCAAACTGCTGAGTGACTGGTCCCGTAGTCAACCAGCGAGATTCAAGAACTTCACGTACGGCCAGTAATTCCTCTGGGCCGATCGATGGACGATGAAAAGGAATCCAGTTATCCTTCATAATAACGCTCCAATTCGGGACGTTAGTTCAGTTAGAATGTGCAATTTGGTTCACGCCGCAAAAACGGAGGTGTGGATTACCTCTCGACAACAGTGGACGTCGATATGATAATCACGCCCACAATCGCTGCATGTTACTTCACCTGCTCCAGACAAACTAACTCCACAAACGCATACCCAGCCAGCCAAAGTTGCGGGAACCCCCATCACCAGCCCATAGTCTGGTACATCGTGAGTGACTACGGCGCCGGCGGCCACAAAGCAATGCTGGCCCAACGTTACGCCACAGACAATGGTCGCATTGGCGCCGATGGAAGCCCCTCGTTTCACAAGGGTTCGCCTATACTCGTGTTTGCGTTCGACGTGACTGCGGGGATTTATCACATTTGTGAAGACCATGGACGGGCCACAGAAGACGTCATCCTCAAGCTCCACACCGGTATATACAGAGACGTTATTCTGGATCTTTACTCGGTCGCCGATTACGACTGTTGGGCTGATCACGACGTTTTGCCCGAGATTACAGTTACACCCGATCCGGGAGCCGGCCATTATATGGCTGAAGTGCCATATCTTGCTGCCGGGACCAATTTCACAGCCACTTTCAATAACTGCAGTTGGATCGGCGAAATACTTCAGTGGAGATTCATGGAACTTGACCAATCTGCCTTGCGCGTGCAACGACCGCTCACAAGCATCCAATACCTGAAGCACCCTAACGCCTTCTCTGGCATCGGTTCGCGGTTTTATCCGGGTGACCATGCTTTCGATGAAGTGCTCACATTCCTTTCTAAGGGGTTCCACTGTTGGAAGGACCAGCACCTGCCCTTCGTCCTTGCTAGCAGCCGGTAGGCGATTCACCCAGTCGATACGATGCGGATAGAGAACAAGTTTGCGCTCTTTTTCTATATCATCGAAGACGGCTGTCTTCTGCTCGCCAACAATGACCATCCTCTGTTCCTTGAACGGGTGAAGCCAACTTACGAAGATGTGGGCCTTCACTCCACTTTGAAACTCACAAGCTGCCAGTGTCGTATCATAGATTTGCGGATTAATGTAGGAGCCGCCAGTGGCAGATACACCGACGGGCTTCTCGTCTAAAAGATAGAGGATGGCAGAGATATCATGCGGAGCAAAGCTCCACAGAATATTCTCCTCTATTCGAAGCTTCCCCCAGTTGAGCCGCGACGAGTAAATGTACTGAATTCGACCTAGCTCCCCTGAGCCAAGCAGTTCCTTGAGCTTAAGAATTGCCGGATGATATTGGAGAATATGTCCCACCATGAGAATGCGATGTTCATTTTCCGCGATACTAGCGAGTTCCTGTCCCTGATCTACAAGGAGAGCGAGTGGCTTCTCCACATACACATCCTTGCCTGCCAGCATAAATTCTTTAGCTAGTTGGTAATGCTGTACAGCAGGTGCTGCGATTGCCACGCCTTGAATCTCGGGGTTGCTCAGGAGCGTTTCAAACGAGGAGCAGGTATCCACGCCAAACTGTACATGCGCATCTTCCAGGGCTTCGGCGCGTGAATCACAGACGCACGCTAGCACGCCAAGAGCATGAAAATTTCGCACCAAATTTCTTCCCCAGTATCCATTTCCGATGACAGCAATCTTTGGAAGCATTGTTTCTCCTTCTAACCAATATCACTCTGTACTTATGTTCGAGGTCTCGCGTTGATAAAACTGCGAGATAGTCATAACAACCGCGCGTTGCTGGTCAAATGTAAGCTCTGGATAAATTGGCAATGAAAGCGCCTCCTGACAGGCTTGCTCCGCGTTTGGAAAGTCTCCTGGACCATGGCCGAGATATGCAAATGCCGGCTCAACATGAAGAGGGCTTGGATAGTAAACTTCAGTCGGTATTCCATGATCACGCAGATATATTTGCAAGTCATCACGTCTTGGAGCACGAATCGAATACTGGTTGTACACGTGAAAGCTGGTTTCCTGCGAACAAGGCAACACAAGCCACTTCGTCAAATCGTATTCCATAAACAGATCGCGGTAGCGGTCGGCATTTCGTCGACGCTGATGGGTCCATTTGTTCAAATGGTGGAGTTTGACCCGCAAGATCGCCGCTTGTAGTGCATCGAGCCGGCTGTTGATTCCCAGCAAATCGTAGTGGTATTTCTTTCCGGTGCCGTGAACCCTCAGTATGCGCAGGCGTTGAGCCAACTGCTGATCGTTTGTCGTAACCAGTCCACCGTCGCCCGCTCCACCCAAATTCTTAGAGGGGAAGAAACTAAAGCAGCCAAAGGTTCCTAGACTGCCAACGTATTTCTGCTTCCACCGAGCGCCTATGGCCTGAGCAGCATCTTCGATTACTGCAAGATGGTGCTTGCGGGCGATCTCGAGAACCGCATCCATATTCGCAGGCAGGCCGAATAGGTGAATAGGCATAATGGCACGACTGCGCGGTGTAATTGCTGCTTCTAGCTTCCGCTCGTCGATGTTGAATGTTTCCGGATGAATATCCACAAACACTGGACGAGCCCTCAAGCGCGCGATGGAACCGGCTGTGGCACCAAAGGTGAATGGAGAGGTAATAATCTCATCATCCGGTTCAATCCCAAGAGCCATCTGGGCTAATAGAAGGGCGTCGGAACCGGAGCCGCATCCGATCGCGAACTCCGCACCCACATATTCGGCTACTTCACGCTCGAGCGCCTCGACCTCAGGGCCTAGAATAAAGTGTTGAGATTCAAGAACTCCTGTGACTGCAGTGACTAGGTCATTGCGAATCTCCGCGAACTGTGCTTTCAGATCCAGAAATGGAAAGTTTGCGAACGAGCATTCGACGGAAGCCTGCAGATCGCGTTGAGCCGAAATATGGGAGATCAAGAAATCCTCCTAACTACCCTGCAAGGTCTCTCACACCGAACGATGGCGTGCTCCTTACAATGTCATCAACAAAATATGTTGTCAGCAGGAGCCTGAGCGGCCGTTTGGATTACCACTCTGAGTGAAATTCACGGAAATGGTGCTAATAACTATAAGCACCGTAGCCTGGATGTTCATCAACTGCATTCAGAACAACAGTCAGGATTGGGGCAGACTTCATCGTTCCAAGTAATTCCATACTCCGCGTTATGGCTCCTCTAGGAGTCTGACCGGCGCGGCCCACCAGAATTACGCCGTCCACGAGGGTCGAGACCGCAAGCCCATCTGCATAAAGCAGAAGGGGGGGGGTATCGATAATGACGAAGTCGAAGCGTTCGCGCAGACGTACCATCAGCGATCTGATCGGACCACCCGTCAACAGATAGTTGCTATGGTCGGTCGGCAAGGTACAGGGGATGATTGTAAGATTTTTGACATCCGCCGATGGAAACATCACCTGATCAAGAGTTGCTGATCCCTGTAAGTAATGCTCGAGACCAACTTTAGAATACAGATTGAAACTCACCCCGACAGTGGGCATTTTTAAATCGGCGTCAACCAGACAAGTTCCACCGTGTTTTGCTAGTGCAACCGCCAAGTTATTCGCTAGGGTAGTTTTTCCTTCTCCAGGTAAAGAGGAAGTAATAACTACAACCTTTGGTGGATCCTCGGTCTGAGATACGAACAACATGGTCCGGAGTGCATGTACGGCCTCCGACTCCGGCGAATCAGGACGTTGCAGCAGGAAACAGTTAGGTCCGACATAATTTCCACCGCTCTTGCAGTCCAATCTAAGCTGTGTTCGATTCCTTCCCCAAATACCGATTTCATTGTGGCCTGGCTGGATAGCAGGCACAACTGTAACTGAGGGCAGACCAGTCCAATCACGAACTTCATCAGCCGTGTGAATGCGATCCTGAATCCGATTTTTTACGAAGGCCAACGCCACTCCGCCAATCAACCCGACCAAAATTCCCGCCAGGATATTCAGCGCCTTGCGAGGACGCGTCGGATGATCGAGCACACGCGCTCGGCTTACTATGTAAATGTTGTTCGATTTTGATGCCGCAGAGATTCCTGCCTCTTTGATTTTGGCGTAGAGGCTGTCATACAGTTGCCGGTCAGCTTGCGCCTCTCGCTTGAGCACGTTGTACTGCGCCAAAATGGCCAGATCTGTGGTTGCGCTCTTCACCTCTCCACTCAGCAGTGCCTCACGCGTTTTTGCAGCACGATAGTTGGTCCAGAGTTCCGAGACAATTGCTGTACCCTGCGCTTTAAGCTGGCTCTGCAGTTCGTTCACTTGATTCTGTAGCTTACGGACCTCTGCATGATTCGGCCCATAGATCACACGTGATTGAGCGAGTAGGGCCTCAGATTCAGCGAGCTTCTGAGTAAGTGCCTGAACAACTAAGTTATTACGAACCTGTGGCAGCGATTCAGGGCTAGTGACCGGCGCCAGAAACGACTGGAACCGAATTCGATCGGATTCCGCCTCCACCAACTGCTTATTTAGATCACCAATCTTTTCGGCATATGTGTTGGAATTCGGATCTACATCGGCAATCCCAGTGTTTGCGCCAAAGGCGGCAAGCGCACGTGCGGATGATTCCATCTTCGCCCGGATGTCATCAAGGTGACCCGAAAGTGATACCGACGACTCTGCGATCGCTTGTCTCCGTTCCTCGAGGTTCTGCTGCACCATCAGCTTCATCAATGAGTTGACAACGTCTGCTGAAAGTCGCGGATCGTGCGCGGAAAAGGTCACCCCAACCAGGCGACTCGAGGGGTCGCGACGAATTGAGATTCGCGATTTAAAACTACGAAGCGCCGCCATTTCGCGCTGCGTTAGTGGATCAAAACCGATGATAGAAGGCTTGTTTCGCGCTTCACTCATGATCTCTGGGTTAGAATCCAAATGGAGTGCACGAATCGTCGCCAGTGCCATATCATCCGTTTGAAGTTTCTGTGCTTCAGTGGCGATATATTCGGAATCAATAAGCCCTACACCTGCCGCATCAAGAGAAAAGAGCGCTGCCCCAGGAGGATCTATCTGCAGGCGCCCCTCAGACTCATAAACCGGCTTCATGGCGAGGGTTGCCACCGCGACCGCCCCAATCACCATAATGGCGAACAGAGCTGACCAGCGCCACTGTTGTGAGACAACAGTGAAAGCGCGTAACCAGTCGCCCGGCGGGCGTCTGCGATAGGAGCGCGATTTTCTTGGTCGCACCTTGCGCGGCACTCTAGGCAAGGCTTCGCCTATCTCAACCGCAGTGTGATACTGGGATAAATTCATAATAATCAGCTATTTAGATAATTTATTGCCACGTAGCAGGCCCAACCAGTGTTCCGCGAGTATGGTGCAAATTTTGTCACTATCGCGGATACCTCTCGCGAACAACTTGCTCAAGGAAGCAATCATGTTGCAAGGCTTCCCTCGGACAGAAAACCCACCCTAGACATTTCGCAAATAGGAGTCGGTGTGGTAGTTCACATAGTTATAAAAACTACCTGAATTGTTACCTTATATTACTCAAGTAACCCAGCGTCATAAGTTAGGTTGTTCTATGCTTGACCTCTAGTCACGGCACTCACTTTTGGAATAGAGTGGTGTCGATTCAGCCCAACTAAACCGTAGCTGATCTGGAGGCTACGGTAGTGATCGATAACTATCGATAGGCTTGCTCCTACTCCCCGGTGAATGACGGCTCAAGCAGCAATAACTAAACTTTACTACATGAGTTATGCCCAAAAAATTACCCACTACAACAACAGAGGTTATTGCATTGGGTTGGAGGTTCTCGATGCTCAGAGCTGCGAAACGGCAAGACTTTTTGGAAAACAATCTTTTGAGATCACTTTCGGCTGAAGAATGTGCACGTCTCTGCCCAAGCACGCAATATATATCCCTCACACTTGGTTACGTGTTATATGAGTCGGGTGGTTTGTTGGAGTATGTCTACTTTCCTACCACTTGTGTTGTGTCCTGTCTCTATACGATGCACGACGGTTCTACCGCCGAGATGGCCCTTGCGGGAAATGATGGGGCCGTCGGCATCGCTTTGTTCTTGGGAGGTGGGACAGTTCCACATCGCGCTGTTGCACAGATCGCTGGGGATGCAATCAGAATACCCGCTAGATCGCTCCAGGCAGAGTTTGCGCGTAATGGGTCGCTACAACATACCTTGCTGCGTTATACGCAGGCTCTCATTATCCAGATTTCACAAACGGCTGTCTGTAATCGTCTCCATTCCGTAGAAAAGCGCCTCTGCCGATGGCTTCTTTTATGCCATGATCGAGTTAACGGTACTGAAATCGCAATGACGCAGGAGTACATCGCAAACATGCTAGGTGGGAGGCGAGAGAGCGTAACCGTTGCCGCTGGGCACCTGCAAGACATGGAGCTAATCCATTACTCCCGTGGTCATATCACAATCCTCGACCGGAAAGGTCTGGAGATGATGGTCTGCGAATGCTATCGGATAGTCGAAGATGAATACGATCGTTTATTTCTTGCCAGCCATGTAAGCGAAGTTAGCAAGTAGAGGGATGATGTTGAAGAAGAAGAAGGCGATGGAGGAAGTCTCTAAGTTGGTCGAAGTTGTCGGGCCTTGTCGCGTACACATTCTTATCGACCTCGATTTCAGCTCCTTCCGGGATCGTAGGAACACAGAATATGACAATCGCAACATCTCCACCGAAAGCGGCTTTGTGGCGTATTCGTTGTGCCGTTGCGAGCAGTTGTTCGAAATCGAGGCCCAAACTCATTAGGATTAGATCGGGAGATTCGGAACGAGCTCGCGAAATTGCATCTTCTTCGTCTCTCGCCAATCTTATGCAGCAGTCATTGTTGCCCAGCATCTTCTCCGTCAAGTAGCGCGTCTCCTCGATATCGTCGAGTACTAGGATTACTTGACGGTGCTCACTCGCCCTATTCATTTTCTCGTCCCTGATAAACGGACTTTCCGCCGCGACGGATCATTCTGAATAAATTTCATATCAGGACGCACGCCTAAGCGTCTGTGCAATGCATTACGTAACATCGGCCCGACACCTCTGCCGAATAACTTCCACCTCAGATCCGCTGTGCGATTCTTACGTTAAGCAGAACATATTACTGCTCTTTTTGAGAGTTTAAGGTTTTGCGTGGGTATGTGTGTTACCGCACCGACGCATGTTTTCGAAATGTCTAGTTTGGGTTTTCGATTGTAGAACTGAGATCCGATGCTTAGTTGGGCGGATGGGCGAAGTTCTAAACTCGAAGTGAATCGGCAAAGTCGCCGCGGATAGCTAGCTTACATATATTAAACTTAGCCAGGACACCCTGCGGCTAAGAAGGGCGGAGCCTTGACACAAACAGACACAATGCAAAATTTAGGACTGAAACCACATTGGTATGTGGCCTATACCTTGCCGCGACATGAAAAATCTATTGCAGATCGCCTCATCCATCAGGATGTAGAGACGTATTTGCCTCTTTACTCTTCAGTGCGGAAATGGAATCGCCGTCTTGTAGAGATTGAGCTTCCTTTATTTCCGGGCTACGTGTTTGTCAAAATGGTCATTACGGATAAAGTACGGGTTCTCTCACATCCTGGACTAATTCGATTAGTAGGCTTTAATGGAAACGCGACTGCTCTCCCTGATGGTGAAGTTGAAAGACTGCGGTCAATATTGGGGGTCTGGAAGGCCGAGCCATATCCGTTCCTGACTGCCGGGAAGCAGATAAGAGTTAAGTCTGGACCCTTTGCGAACGTGGAGGGGAGAATTGTTAGGCGGAAGGGAAAAATGCGCTTGATTGTCTCCCTTGAACTTATTCAGCGGTCAATTTTACTGGAAATGGATGCTTTTGAAGCGCAATTAGCCAGTTGACACCTCTCCGCTGCAGGAAACAATCCATCGTCGGGTAGCGCAATTTTTTGGCATTTATCAGGGGTCACAAGTAGACCAGGTCATTACTACCTGATTATCGCTCTCGCGTCTTGAATGCGCTGAACTGAATTCCATTCTCGCAGCTTTTTAATGAGTAGGAAATGAGTAGGAAATATTATGCATACAGTCATTCCGGACCAATCAATTTCTGCAACTCTGCTGAAAGAAGTAACGATCGCCAAGCTTCAATCGAGGACTGCTAACATCGGTGTCATCGGATTGGGATACGTCGGACTCCCTCTCGCACTCTTGTTCACCGAAGAAGGCTTCCCGGTAACCGGTTTCGATATCGATAGCACCAAAATTGATACGCTCGTCTCTTTGCGGTCTTATATCTGCCGCATTCCTGAAACGGAAATTGCTCTTGCCAGCGACCGCGGATTTCGAGCTACTTCAAATTTCATGTGGATCTCCAAGATGGATGCAATTGTGATCTGCGTTCCCACTCCATTGACAGAGTATCGCGAGCCCGATCTTAGCTACGTGACGGAGACCGTGAAGTCAATTGCACCGCACTTGAAGGCTGGTCAATTGGTTGTACTCGAGAGCACGACGTATCCGGGCACGACGGAAGAAATCGTGGTGCCTTTATTGGAGGAAAGGAACTTCTCGGATCTGCGCGTCTCGCGCAACGATTCCGAAGCCAGCAATGTTGTCTTTGTGGCATTTTCCCCCGAACGGGAGGATCCCGGAAACAATACGGTTGCTCGCAATGAAATCCCCAAAATTGTCGGTGGTGTCGACCGCCATGCAAGTGAAATTGCTACGGCACTCTATGGATCTATCTTCAGTCGGACAGTGCCAGTCTCAAGCACGACTGTCGCAGAGATGACGAAGTTGCTCGAGAATATCTATCGTTGCGTAAATATCGCGCTGGTCAACGAATTGAAGCTCCTTTGCTTGCGAATGAACATCGATATTTGGGAGGTTATAGCGGCTGCCGCAACCAAGCCGTTCGGATTCCAGCCGTTCTATCCTGGGCCAGGCCTAGGTGGACACTGCATCCCCATTGATCCCTTTTATCTTGCATGGAAGGCAAAAGAATTTGATTTTGCGACGCGCTTTATCGAGCTTGCCGGTGAGATCAATATGGCTATGCCCTACCATATGGTCGAGTTTATCGCTGAAGCACTCAATGTTCGATGTAAGGCTTTGAATGGATCTAAGATTATGGTGCTGGGAGTTTCCTACAAAAAAGACATCGACGACCTCCGCGAATCTCCCGCGATTACGATTATCGAAGCTCTGCAGAAGAGCGGAGCCATAGTTGTGTATAACGATCCGTACTTCCCAAAGATTGGAAAAGGGCGTAAATATGATCTCCAGATGCAATGCGTACCGCTAGAACAGATTAGTCAATATGACTGCGTAGTCATCCTGACCGACCATTCTAGTTATGATTATCAAAAGATAGTGGATGAGGCGCAGCTTGTAGTCGACACTCGCAACGCGACGTCCGGGATCCTTTCAGAAAAAATCGTTCGCTGTTAGCAGCCTTCCTAAGCCGTACGGACCCAAGCGATAAAATGAACATGATTTATGAACCTCAAACTGTCAAAGCAAGCGAGAGAAATCAACCTCTTGTTTCCGCGATCATGGCCGTCCGCAATGAAGAACGCCACATTGAGACCGCAATAAGGTCTCTGCAACAGCAGGAAACATCTGGATGGGAAATAGAAATTATCGTCGTAGACGGTAATTCCTCTGACGGAACGGAGGAAATCGTAAAACAAATTGCCAGCAGTGATTCTCGCGTGAAGCTCGCAATTAACAAGCAAAGTAAAACGCCCTATGCATTTAATCTCGGTATTCAAAGGGCCCGCGGAGAATATATTTGCATCCTCGGAGCTCATACTGTGTATGCACAGGACTACATCGTTACGTGCCTTGAGGAGCTAAAGCTCCACGGAGCGGCCGGCTGTAGTGGCCGGCTAATTACCCGGCCTGGAGGGGATGGACTTCAGGCGCGCCTAGTTGCCTGGACGCTAGCCCACCCATTTGGTACTTCTGCCCGATCGATGCGAACGCGAGGTGCTGGTTTCGCGGATACCATTCCCTATCCGATATTTTTGAAGAGCACCTTGCTGGAGGTTGGCGTCTATAATACGCAATTACATCGCAATCAAGACAACGATCTCAGCCAGAGACTTCGCGCGCGCGGTCACAAACTCTATATAACCGACAAAACCTCTTGTGAATATTTTGTGAGCCCCGACCTGGCGTCCCTTGCAAGCTACGCATTTAAGAATGGTTTTTGGAACATTATTAGTTTCAAGATGAATCCTGCATCCATGTCGTTACGGCACTTTGTACCGGGAGCGTTTGTCGTGGTCCTGCTTCTTAGTCTTTTGATGCTCTTCTACTCGATCATGGCGCACACCCAGTCATGGGTGCTGGCCCCTATCCTTCTGCTGGGTGCGATTTATGGAGTTATAAGCATCGGAGTGTCATGCCACATCGCATTTAGAGAAAGATCTATAGGAGCCCTGCTTATGCCGATCACGTTTCTTCTTCTCCATGTCTTCTATGGCGCTGGAACGCTGTCGGCTGTTATGAGCAATGCGCATTCTCCATCTACCTAATCAAGCAAACCGTGCGATTAGGCCGAGCCATGCGAGACCGCGGGGACCATCTTGAATTGCCGACGCCGAACGCAGCGGGGTGTTCAAAGATACGCCGAGGAACACATATGCATATGACCCGAGCAATCTCAATTTTGAATGCCCTTTTACTCCTGCCTATTTCAAACATTCCAGGGCAGGAACAGGTAACGCCAGTCCAACCGAACTCTGCCTCCTCGTCTCAAGTTTCCGATGCGTCACATTCCGGCTCGCCCGATGTCATCCTGGCAAGCGGAGACTTACTTGCGGTGAGCGTTGCCGGAGCTCCTGAGTATCACTATGATGTGCGGGTCAGTTCAGCGGGTGAAGCCTCCTTGCCAATGCTGGGTAACGTAAAAGTCGCAGGGCTCTCCACCCTACTGGCAGAAAATGTTGTTGCGCAACGCCTGCAGGAGAAAGGCTTCTTCAATGACCCTCAGGTCTCGATTTTCGTGAAGGAGTATGCCACGGCTGGTATCTCCGTTCTGGGTGAGGTGCAAAAGCCAGGCATCTATCCGCTTCCAGGGCAGCGGACCCTCCTCGACGCGATCTCCGCCGCCGGCGGCGTCACACCAAAAGCCGGAAAGAGCGTGACGATTACCCATCGCGATGCGATGGATAATCCCGAAACCGTGCCACTATCGCGGGACAATGAACAAACAATGACGAATATGGCAGTGCAGCCGGGCGACACGGTTGTGGTTTCGAAAGCCGGCATGGTGTACGTCGTTGGAGATGTAAAGGAGCCAACCGGGATAATTCTGGATAATCCACGCTTGACTGTTCTTCAGGCCATTGCGGTGGCGCACGGGACGAATCCTACCGCATCGCTGAAGTCGGCGACATTGATCCACAAAGCCACCAGTAGTACACCACAACAGGTCCCGATTCCTCTCGATGCAATCCTTGCGGCAAAGTCCCCCGATCTTGAGCTTCAACCGGACGACATCGTCTTCGTCCCCGTCAGCACCGCAAAGGTGATAAAACGCCGTACTTTCGAGGCACTCGTGCAAACCGCAACCGGAATGGCTATCTGGGGCACCAGGTATTAATCTCATCGTTCCGATAACAAAAGTTGCGAAGTTTACTTTTCCATTAGAGCAAGATGAATCGTAGAATATCTCGCCTCACCATCTTCAACGCGTGTGCTCCAAAGCCTGGCATCCCATCGAAATGATCACGCCAGCCGACTTCCCTTTTAGAAGTTTGACAAACTTACCCAGCTTTGATGGTCCAACGAGATCCGGTTGTAATACGCGTTCAAGGAAGCTTTTAAAATGGCTGGGAGGGTTCCGAGCCAGAGTGGGAAAATGAATACTAAACGACTACCGGCTGAAAGCCGGTAGGTTGGATTGCGGCTGAAGCCGCCTGTAAGGTGCCCGGCTAAGAGCCGGCTTAAGGCTCGGTGGGCGCGGTGATCTTGAAGTTCTCTCCCGGATCGTCCCACTGCTGGTTTTCGATGTACCGTCGGATGGTGTCCTCGTCCACCGCACGCACGCTCGCGCAGAAGTACCCCCGCGCCCACAGATGCTGGCCCCAGTACCGCTTCTTGAACTGCGGAAACTCGTCTTGGAACATCCGGCTTGGACACCCTTCAGATATTGCACCAGCTTCGCCGGAGCCAACTGCGGAGGCACACTCATCAGCATGTGGATGTGGTCCGGGGACACCGAGCCTTGCACGATCACCACCTCCCGACCTTGGCATATCTGTCGCAGCAATTCCCGCCTCCGCACCGCAACCTCTCCGCGCAGCACCTTGTAACGGTACTTCGTCACCCGGATCACGTGCTACTTCACGTCCCACACAGAATGCGCATTCTTGCGATACTCCACCATCCTCCAAGTATCAAGCAAAGATGCTGAAAGCTCACCGCCAAAAGGCGGGGCGCTTAGACCAGCGGATGGAGACCTAACACCTAGAGGTTAGCGGTAGAGTTCCAGCGCAGTGATCTTCGGTTGGTCAGCCGTTGCACCCGAGAACGTAACCGCGATGTTGCCGTTCTGATCGGGCGGACTGTGAACTGCTCCACGATCGCAGTTTCCGGAGCACCGGCTGCTGCGATGATGTCGAAGTTCGGCAAAACAACGGTCCCATTTACCGTTACGTTGAAGACGCGCTGACCAGCCAATTTCCAGTAGAACTCGTTGAAGTGGAGGCGCAGCGTGTAGCTGGTCCCAACCGCAAGGTTCGGAAGCGTATAGGTGATGGTGCCGCCGGACCGCTCTTGCTGGTAGACCGCTGCCGGAGCCGGGCTGATCGCTGCAGACAGGTCTGCCGTACCGCGCCGCCGGAAGCGTTGCCTCCCGCGAAGAAGGCATCCGCCTGGAACGGCGCGGCTGCAGAGCTGCTTCCAGCCGCGATCTGGTAGACGGGTGCGCCAGTCACTGCTGCACCGGGAATTGCACTTGCTTCATTCGAAGCAGCCGAGGTTCCCGTGGAGCTGACAGTCTTGACCGTATAAAAGACCGCCCCTCCATTCGGAAGGTTCTTGTCGATGAAGGATGTTCCAGTCAGCCCAATCGCGATCGGCGGCGCCTCCTCTGCTCCCGCTACATTGCCGCGGAAGACGCTGTAGGTTCCGGTTGACGATGGCGCCCAGGTAAGCGATACCTGGCCAACACCTGCTGCAGCGTGTAGGGATGCTGGTGGGTTCGGTGCCGACATCATGCTTCCGTCACCGATAACCTCAATACCGCTCACCAATGCATTGTCCTTCACTGTCTGATACTGCACCGTGATCTGGCCGTTCTGGGCAGTCGCGGGCAGGTCCAGGGTAGTTGCGATGTCCTTGCCACCAGCTGCGGCGAAGATATCGTAATTCGGCTGCGCCACCTGACCATTGATCAGGATGTTGAAAAGGCGTGAGCCTGCTGCACCCCAGTAAGTCTCCGCAAAGTGCGAGCGAATTGTGTACTGGCTGCCGGTTTTCAGCCCAGGGAACGTGTAGGTTGAGTTACCAAAGCGATTGGTTTGGTAGACAGCAGCCGGAGCTGCGTTCTTCACGCCTGTTGTGGTGATCGTGCCGTTGGTTTGGGAGGTCGTTCCGCCCGAGACGAAGCTGTCGGCAGAGAACGTGCTGACTGGGACTGAGCTGCCCGCATCCACTTGATAGACCGAAGTCATGGGAGCTGGCGTCGCAGTGTTCAGAAGTTCCACGCCACTCACTAGCGCATTGTCGCGAACGGTTTGGAAGCTAATGGCGAGCTGACCATTCTGGGCCGTTACGGGATAATCAATGGAGATCGCGGCGTCTTTGCCACCTGATGCAGCGAAGATGTCGAGGTTTGACTGGACAGTCTGCCCGTTCACCAGGATGTTGAACAGACGTGACCCCGACTGCCCCCAATAGGTTTCCGCAAAGTGGAGCCGCAGTATGTAAGGTGTACCCGAGGAAAGGTTCGGGATCGTGTAGGTAAAGTTGCCGTACCGGTTCGTCTGGTAGACCTCCATTGGTGCAGGGTTCTGCGCCTTTGTGGTGTCGATTGGCACTCCAACGTTCGGTGTCACGCTACCTCCGTCGGCGTACTCGTCTGCTACGAACGAACCAACTGTCGTAGTGCTGCCGGAGTCAATCTGCACGACTGAGTTGCCGCTCGGCTGGCTGTTGCCCGGCATGGCCGCCTGTGTCTCATTGGAGAAGGACGATGCTCCAGCACCGTTAACGGCTTCCACCTTGTAGAAGTAGGTCGTGGCTGGGATTACATTGTTGTCTGTGAATTGCGTGCCAGTCAGGTTCTCCACCAGTTCAGTCTCATTGCCCGCGGCGGAACCGCGGAAGAGTGCGTACGAGACGGCGTTGGTGCTTGGGCTCCAGCTCAATACGATGCTGGACGTACCGACGGTCGCCGTGAGGTTGGCAGGAGCGGCAGGTGGAGTTTGTCCACCCGGCGTTTGGCTCGAAAGCAGGGCTACGTCAGCATTGTCAGCTGGCCATCACCATTGATATCGAATGCTGCATTGCTCGGCAGGACCGAAGCGTTCGTGATGCTGTTGCTCTCCACGGTGAGGTCATTGTTATCGACCACGCCGTCACCATTCACGTCCCCCTCAAGCACCCGGAATGCTATGTCCGCAGTTCCCGGAACAACAGAGGACTGATCAGCCGCCAGGATTCCCGCCATGTGCAGATTTAATAGCTGACCATTGGCAAGGTTGGTCAACGGGATCAGAACGGCTGTCTGGGTGGAGTCATAGGTGAGTGCACCTACAGTGCCCTGTGCCTGCGCGCCACTCTGCTGAGTGAGCGAGGCGGAGATGCCGGTTACTGGCTTGGCGAAGTGCGCAACCACTGTGTAGGTTCCCGCTGTGTTACTGACACGAGCCTCGGTAACAGGAGCCTTGCTTGGGAACAGGGTCGTGCCGAGCTGATCGGGAGTATTCGGTGACAGAACGGAGCTGGCATCGAGCATCGTCACCGGAAGCAGGTTTGCGATCTCTGACGCGGAGAGGGCCCGGCTGTACAACCTTGTTTCGTCGATCACACCCTGGAAACCAAATTGGACCTGGTTGCTTCCTGCGGGCAGATCTTCTTCGCCCCACTCCAGCGTGCCGGTACCATTCGCCGGTTGTGCCGGCCCCTGCGCCACAACTTTGCCGTTGACATACAATATGCGGGTCCCGGCCGTTCCATCCTGCACCATGGCTACGTGAGCCCATGTTGCCTGAGTCACGGCAGGACCAGCGACATCGCTTGCAGGCCCACGCATGGCGAACTGGTTGTTGCCATTGACCAGCAAGCCGTATACGTTACCGTCATTCGCCGACTTGAGAATGATCGGCTGTTCAATGCCGGTCAGCGCGTCTACCTTTACCCAGGTGGCAAGCGTGAAGCTTTGTGCTTCGGTGAAGTCCAGATCCAGGCTGTCCTGAACGGTGATGCTGTCCGGAATTTTGGTACCGTGGAAGTTCCAGCCACCATTGATGTAACCAGACGTCGTATACAACGCCTCACCACCCTGTGCCAACGAGCCGTTGTGTCCATTGCCGCTGGCGTCGGTCACAACACTTCCCGTGGCATCTTCCATGGGCCAATAGCCAACGAGCCCACCCTCTGTATAGGTTGGGAAGGTAGTAGATGAAACAGTGTTACTCGGAGCGGAATCGCCCGCACCGTTGAACGCCGTGACTCGGTAGAAGTACTGCGTGTTGGGCGAGAGGATTGAGTCTGTGAACGCCGTGCCCTGCGCAGTCACGCTCAATGCTGTAAATGGCCCACTGGCATTGATTGCGCGGAACACATGGAAACCGGCCAGTGATGGATCGGTGGACGCATTGTTCGTCCAGTTCAGGTTGATCGCTGTAGAAGATGCGACGTCCGCTGAGAGCCCGGTCGGCGCGGCGGGTGGTGCCGCTGCCGTGCTCTTCAAACCTGCGACCACGAGGAAACCCTGGCTCACACCCGAGTAGCAGGTGTAGTACGCATGTCCATTCGCAACTGTCAGGGTGTCAAACTTCGTTGTCTGGCATCGCCCGGAACCATCTGGAGCCGCGATGTCTCCATTGAAGCCTGTGGTGAGCAATTGCATGGTGCTTGCATCGTAGGCCTTCAAATTCCCATCAATGGCCCATGCGATACCGCCAGCATTGCCGTTCGCCGTAACGAACGGTGAAGCTCCTTTGGCATTGATGTTGCCACCAGTTCCGACGGTGGGCGTCGTCTCCAGCTTCATCACATTATCTACCGCATCAAAGACCAGCTTGCGTCGCTCCATCGGGCTTCCGCTGGAGGCGTAGTACACCGCGCCATTGAAGTAGCTTGGCGTAACGGTGAGTTGTGGAGCGCGCGGCTCCGAAATTTCTTGGATGACCTGTGGGTCATTCGCTTGCAGACCACCAAGAACATCACGGTCCACCAGGTACCAGACACCCGCCTTGCCGCCAAACATCATCATGTGCGGATGCTCGCCCTGCTGCTGAGGCAGGAGCAGAGCGCCACCAGCGCCAAGGTCCGAATCGCCGGGAATTGAACCGCCGCCCGAGTTTAGCGATGCCCAGTTGGACGGAGTAAAGTAGGAGTTCGTATCCTGCATCGTTAAATGGAACTGCTGTTGACCATCCATTGCTGCTGGCAACTTGAGTGCAGTCTCGCCCCAATCCATCGACCCAGTGTTGGGATCCTGGTCAAAGACACCATTGCCCGTCACAAAGATGATGTTCTGGTTTTCGTCCAGGGCCACCGAGGCTCCGCCCTGCCAGATACCACCCTTGCCGCCGCCCCTGTTGGCGCCTCCGTGTGTCGATCCGTCGAGCGGTGTCGCACCATTTGGGGTCGTCACAAAGCTACGCGTGAGCCTGAGTGTGGAACCATCGAAGCCAAGCACCAGGCCGTAATAACGCATCTCGTCGCTGTGCGAGGCATAGGCCAGATAAACGATGTTGTTCTTCGGGTCAAAGGTCATGGCGCTTCGCAGGTGCTCATGCAAAGGCGCAAACGGGATCTGACCGGTAGGAGCCGTTACCGGGTCATGATCGCTCGAACTCGAATCCGAGACAGCAAAGCCCTCAAACGTCAGATTCGAGTCGAGAATGAACGGGGGGACCTTATCCAAACCGGTCTTCAGGTCAAGCGCGTGAAGTTCCTGCCGATAGAGATTGCTTAAAGGTTGCCCCGGAAACTTGACCAGCGAGACCACATACAGTGTTCCGGATACCGGATCGATCACCGGAGTCGTACTGATTCCAAACTCTGGGCTGATATCGCTTCCTGCGGCATCTGAAGACGGCACCGTCGTCGGTGTACCTAACTCCGGATCTGGCTTCAAAAAACTGGTGTGCCACAACGGCGCGGAATCGTTCCCGGAAGTGTTCGCTCCAAGAGGATTAGCGTCGCCATCGAAGGCGTACACGCTGTCATGCTGCGTAACCACATAGACAACATTGTGCGACTTGCCATCCGGAAAGCTTCCAGGCAGATTATTGAGCGTAGCGGCGCTCATAAAGAGGGGTGCACCGTATACCTGGCCATCCAACTTCTGGAAGAACAGAGGTGCGAACTTTGTCGAATCTGCGACGAGAGCGGGAGTCAGAATCGTCTCAAGGGATTTAGGCCGGTATGTTGCGGATCTACCTTCCACATCGTAACGTCTTGCGCGAGTGAGGATGCAGAAAGCACGCAGAGTAGAGCAAGAGAAAACTTGAAGTTGCCGAGCTGAGACCTCAAGAAAGTGTTTCCTTTCATGAAAAACATAATCAAAGCGTAAGACCATGGTCGTGCGACCGTTAGAACAGCCCACTCTCCTTCCACGCTTATGACGCGTGGCTATGACTTCTTCACTTAAAGGAAGTGGGTTCTCGTAACACAGACATGCAAGGGGTCCGCGGAGGATGGGAGGAATCACAAACGTAACAGTAATTTCGTAGAGGACAGAATTGACTATACAGGGAATGAACAAAACAATTGTCAATCGAATGTCACTGTGGTACGACATTCAGACTAATTCAAGAGCCACCCTTTTACCGGGTTCATAATTCGGGATCGAAATTATCGAACTAGGCTTGAGCTTAGCGAACCTCGACAAGTTCATCGCCGGAAAACACCCGGAGGCTTCTGATGTACCCGGTCTAAAGCGTGCCTTCGGTTCTGGTGCCCAAGCGTTATTGGACCTCCGCCGGGCAGTCAGTCGGGCAGGATTTCATAATGAAAATGCGAAACACTAAAGGCTCGTCTGGAGGTTTGACGAAGCACTATCTTCGAAGCAGCTTGCCATGGTGCGAAGCCACGCAGTTCGCCGTCTGAGAACGCACATATAATTCTGCTTTTCCAGTCAATCGCATGGCAAGCGACGCGACGCTAGATTGCGACCAACGGCAATGCATGGAGACAGGCCCGTCAGGCGTTTAGACTGGAATTCCTTCATCGTGATGAAAGTGGAAGATTCCGCTCTGATTGCGGCAAGAATGAAGCGTGGTGCTTGATCGTATCGGGATAAACTGATACTTACTAATGCAGAACGCGAATATCATTTCTTTAATTGACGCTCATGTGGAGCGCCTCCTCAAGGTTCGGCGCATCTTGGCCGAACTTAACCTACCCCTCTCCCGACGGAAGGTGGTGACTCCAACTCCTAACCGAACGGCTCAATCAAAGTCTGCCAAGAGAGGCAATGCAAGCCGGAAAACTTCCAAATCCACAGTTCGAAAGCCGTATACGGAAAGAATGTCAGTCGCACCTACAGAGGATCGCAGCGCATCTCCGACCGCGGTTTCCGGCTTCCAGCGAGACGCAATAGCACCAAATAAACCCATTACTCAAGCAATTGAAAAGAGCGTTTTATCAGGGACGACACCGGTAGCTTGTTC
Organism: Edaphobacter modestus; assembly: GCF_004217555.1. GTDB lineage: Bacteria > Acidobacteriota > Terriglobia > Terriglobales > Acidobacteriaceae > Edaphobacter > Edaphobacter modestus. The sequence continues at coordinate 228,647 of NZ_SHKW01000001.1, read as the reverse complement.
TCTTACGACTCAACCATCTCGGAAGAAGCCCGTGACACAGAAACCTTCTGTGAGGTCAGGTACATTCGCCTTAGGCGGCAACATTCCGAGCGGCCCGATTGTTGTGCCGGCAGAGCAGATTCGTTACGAACAGTCTTTGAGACAACGCGAATCAGCTATCAAGGAGAGAGATCCCTTTCAGATTCCCAGCGATGTTCCACTCACAGCTGAATTACTCGCGCAGCGTTGGATGCAAGGCGCAAATGCCCCTGTCACCAAGACTGCCATGAAAGGCGATACCACGTTCTCAACGCCCAGAAAACAGCTCAGGCGCGCCGCGTCCTTCTCGCAATAGCTGATCACCTTTTTGTGACATCCAGTCCGATGTAACACCTATCGTCTCTGAGGAGCCTCTGGGATAGTTCTCTAAATCAGCTTTACCCCTGAGTTCAGCTTTTTGGAACACCTCGTGCTCCTCACTGACTTACATTCAAACAAACCGGAATGTAAGACGCGATTGTCTAGATCGATCTCGGGGGTCCAATGAGGGTGACCACGAAGCTAAGGTAGAGTCCGGGTTTCATCTGGCGGCTACAATCCGAAACGGAAAACGCGACAGGTAAGTTGGGAATCCCAGACCACCTCGTCACCTTTCAAGTAATGCGAAGGACGTTGGGTACGGATATGCAGAAACATGGAACGTTGAAAGACACTCAGGGCATACATCGGGCATGCCAGCATCACGACAACCGGTGACGTGTACGTCCAGAGATTGAGCAGAGTGTTCTGTAAGCTGTGAACTCACGCACGGCTGCAGTGCTCGAAGGCTGGACGGCACCGGTTGAAAGTATGGATGTAGCAGGGCGGAACCTTGAGAGGCACCACAGCAATTCGGCGAAGCCGAGAGAGGAAAATGCTAAAAGTAATTGATTCTTTGGCTCCTGAGGTAGGACTCGAACCTACAACCCTTCGGTTAACAGCCAGCGAATTCCCTTCCCCTTCCTCTGCTATTGCTTGCTGTAAGCCATTATACAAGAGCAAACTAGAGAACACCGCCTCGGCTTCCTGGATCTGAAAGAGGCAAGGAAGCTCATCGAAGCCTGGAGGCGGGAATATAATGAGAGCCGTCCTCACGCATCTCTCGATGACAGGACACCAAGCGAGTTCGCCAGCCAGATCGCGGCTAGCCGCGATCTGGCTGCAACCTAAACCGGCCGCGACTAACTCTAGGCTTGGTACAGGAAAACTAGGCCCTTCAATAAACGCGCTACACTAACTCCTCACTGGTACAAAACATCGGGCAGGCCAGTTGCCAGACGGCTTGCTGAGCGACCAGCACAGGAAGCCCTGCCATAAAGGCACAAACACAAAGCGACGGAAGGCGCAATTTGCGAAAGAAGCACATAAGATCCGATCGGTCTGAGCGGATGAGACTCCCCGCCAGATGGATTTTCTATCCAATTCGTCCCAGGGAGAGGAAGTGGATCACCGCCGACGACAGAGTACGCCTACTATAAGCAAATTTTGTTGAAGCTGTTCTCGGTATAAAGCTAGCACAATACTATTGTGCGAAACGCTGTGCCCGAAGCGGGCTTCTCTGTTATCAGGCTGAGCTTCCGGGTATCCGAATCCTTCTGTTGGATTCTGTGCGGCTCTTGTTCCGCGAATCAGATTGGTACTGCTAAGTATTGTAGGAAGTAATTCCATGGCGCCCGCAAAGTCGGCTTTCTGTGAGCAGGTCACATTGGTCAAGGGTTTTTCTGTTTTTGTTTCATAGCGCTTTCGCCTCTGCTGTTGTTTGTTGTGGTTGTTCCGCGTTGTTGTTCTCCGCCGTGTTTCTATTCGCACTTTGAGTGAGCCGTTCGTGGCTCTGTGTCGGTTGGGGTCAGAAGGAGAAGTCGATGCTGCCATTTATCGGACGGCCTTATAAAGGCCCAAGTCGACTCGCAGTCATCGGAGCGCGGGGTTAGCAACTGTGAACATGTTTCGGATCCTCAGGCAGCTACTGCATAGAACGGGATGTAAGGCTCCTGGGTGACCCAGATGCGATGGAGCAGGACAGCGAGCTTGCGAACGACGGCGACGATGGCTCGATTTCGTGACTGCTTGCCTCCGCGCGATGCAAGATGTAGCCCCCACTGGCGCAGGGTCGAGTCTTTTCCGCGCGGCCCGAGCACATGGTTGGCGCACTCGACCATCAAAACTCAACCAGGAGCTCGGACTCTGGTCGTCGGCCACGACAATGACAAAGTCTATCTTTTGACCTCTAAGTCGGGACAAACACTACAACCGCATCCGAGGAGCTGCAATTGCGCCCAACACCAATTCCGGAAACCTTCTCTGTCATCGTCGTGGGACGTTGAGTGAGAACCGAGAGCTCTCATCAGCCGCAGTGTATTCGATGCCGCATCACAACACGCCGCGGTATAGCCGGCGCGGCGATGCTGGCCTGCTGTGATCTCCTTCCATAGGTCCCACCGAAACTTGACGACCGAGATCGCCAGCGCAATCTTGAACCCGAAGGTGATGCCTGCGTTGATTCCCGCCAGTGACCGTAGATTCTCCGCCGAAATCTCCGTCCCGGCAACAAAAAACGTACGTATCTGCACCATGATGACAAGGACCAGGATTCCCATCGCATTTATGGCGAGTTGCAACCAGCTGCGCACGCGTCGCAGGGAAGGCAGAACCATCGCCGCCTTGAGCGGCAGCATGAGGATCAGCAGACCGACGATCTGCCAGTAGAAGACGTGCCACTCCGGAGTTAGCCCGAAGGGCATGCCGTGCACCATCTTCGCTCCCGGGCCGATGATGAGATAAGGATGGTTGGGCACCGCAAGTAGCCAGACCACGATCAGCGCGCTGACGATCAGGTCCGCCACCGCACTGGCCAGTGAGTGCTTCTTCTGCCCCGGCTCCAGCGGAGGCAGGTCGCGGACGCTCCACTTCGGCAGGGTCATCTTGGGAATATAGCGTCCCTGCACATATTCGAAGACGGCAAAGCCGAGCGTCATCACTCCCCAGAAGGTCAGCGCCACGCGAGGGAAGTGGGCAGCCGCGGTCCCGATCTTCTGACCCAGGTCCCTGTCCCGAGCCCGACTGTACGATCGTCGCTACCAGTTGCACGACCACGTATGCCGCCAGGACCAGTGGGAAGCTGCGCTTCAGCGTGTACGAGTAAAAAGGAAAGAGCTGCGGGCCGACCAAAAAGTGCTGCGGACCATAGCGCGCGGCCACCAGCACCGGCATTCCGTGTGCCTCTAGCACCTGGGCCACTTCAGCCCCGGTAAGCGGACGCCCCAGCTCTTCCTCACGGCCGTCGAGCTCGGCCTCTAGGAGCTTGTTGAAATAGGTTCTGGCTTCGTCTGATCTGGGTGTTGGTCCGTCTCTGTTGTATGCGTGGCGACGAGCGGGTTCAGGGTGAGATGTTCAGTTGTGTGACGTTGGAGCAGCGGGTTCCACAGGATCATCCTTTGCGCGAGATTCGCAAGTTGACGGATGCAGTTCTGGTGTCGCTGAACGAGGATTTCGATGCGCTATATTCGGCATCAGGCCGTCCTTCGATTGCGCCCGAGTATGTGCTGCGGGCGCTGTTGTTGCAGGCGTTTTATTCGGTGCGTTCGGAGCGCCAGTTAGTCGAGCAGCTGAACTACAACCTGCTGTTCCGCTGGTTCGTCGGCCTGGGCATGGACGACGCGGTGTGGAACCATGCCGTGTTTTCCAAGAACCGCGACCGGCTGCTGACGTCGGACGTGGCGCAGCGGTTCTTCGCCGAGGTGAACGTGCTGGCGAAGCGCTTCATGAGTGACGAGCACTTCACCGTGGACGGCACGCTGATCCAGGCCTGGGCATCGCAGAAGAGCTTCCGGCCGAAGGATGGCTCCGATGATGGCGACGGCACTAACTTCCGTGGGCAGAAGAGGTCGAACGAGACCCATCAATCGACTACCGATCCGGAGGCGCGGCTCTACAAGAAGAGCTATGGCAAGGAGTCGAAGCTCGCGTACCTGGGCCATGCGCTGGTGGAGAACCGCAACGGCCTGATCGCCGCCGCGATGGCGACCCAGGCCGACGGCCATGCCGAGCGCGACGCCGCCCTGCTGATGCTCGACGAGCGGCAGAAGAACAGCTCGCGGCGCATCACGGTTGGTGCCGACAAGGCCTACGACGCGAAGGACTTCATCGCCGGAGCCCGCGCCCTCAACGTCACCGCACATGTGCAGAAGAACGACAAGGGACGCCGCTCGAACCTCGATGGCAGGACCACCCGGCACGCCGGCTATGCGCTCAGCCTCAGCCGCCGCTGGCTCGTGGAGAAGACATTTGGCTGGTTGAAGCAGACCGGTCCGCTCGACCAGCTGAAGGTGCGAGGACTCGCCAAGGTCGACTGGATCTTCGTCTTCAGCTGCGCCGCACATAACCTGCTGCGTCTGCCAAGGCTCATCCAAAGCCATACTCAGCAGGACCCACAGCAGCAGTGCGCCTGAAGGCCGGTTGAGTCTTCAACCCGGCAAGAAAACATGCCGCAGAATCCGCCAGCCAGCCGTCATAAACAACCCAACTCCCCTGCATCAACCCAAAACCTCATCAGTAAAGGAGTCAGCTCTAGCTATTTCAACAAGCTCCTAGGTTCGCCCTTAGCTCGGCGAGTGTGTCGGCACGGCCCCGCGCCGGAAGATGCTCTCCAACTGCCTGCAGATAACGCTCCAGAAGATCCATTGCCTTATCTCTCCTTGCCTGTATTCGCCTTCAAGCCTTCTACGATCCTGCCCAGCGATTGGTTGATCCCCGTCCACTCCGCCAACAGCAGCCCGAGGATTCGTTCGCCCTCGCCGGAGAGCCGGTAGAAACGCTTGTTACGCTTCTCCTCCTCCCGCCACTCGCTGTTTAGAAGTCCCTGTGTCTCCAACCGGCGCAATAGGGGGTAAAGGGTGCTCTCTTCTATCTCCAGCCCGGACTCGGCGAGCGCCTTGCGCAGGGTGTAGCCGTAGTGTTCCGCGCGAAGCTGCGCCAGAACAGCCAACACCAGGCATCCACGGCGCAGCTCCAGCCGCAGCGAGTCGAAGAGTTCATTACGCGCCTGGCCACCAGCGCCGTTCCAGCCATCTTTGCTCGTCGGTCCCATACTGTATGAAGCATACTGTACGACAAACAGTGTATGGCGTCAAGTAATGATCCCAGCATCCCGCAGACGACCGCTTCCGTATAGCCCGTTAACATAGCCCGTTAACCGAAATCAATGTCTAAACCTTCCCGCGTCTCGACTGGTAAAAGCCCCAACCGACCATGCCAATGCAGAACAGGCGTTCTCTAGCTACCTACATTCCACGCGATTATCGTGCGAGGCGATGATCTGCCACGTACCGCCGCCCTTCAGCCACGTGTCAGTCCAAACCTGGCAACCTTTGCGGGACTTGTCTTTGCCGACAGCATGTTCGCTGCCGTAGACAACGGCAAGACGGTCTCCGAAGAAACGCACTTTAGCCTCATCAAGTCCGCAATAATGAGCGGCGTGTGCGCCTTTCTCGTCCTCAGTTCATCAGCCTTCGTGAAGCGCGCACCTTTCGTTGACGTGCCTTGGAAGTCGTCGGCAAGCAGACCGGCGACGACACCGTTATCAACACATATACCCTCAGCCCACTTGTGCTCCATCTCGACGATGTATTTCGCGGTTTTATCCACATTGAGCTTTGCGCTTCTTCTCATGCTCTTCGATTAGGCTTGCTCCCGCCGTCGAGTGCGCAACGAACATTACCTTGGTTCTGGTGTAGGGAACCCTTGCTACCATATCTTGCGGTCATTAGAAGGGACCCCACAAACTCCACAACGCATATCGAGCGCAGCCATCGCATGCCGGTTTCCTGAAGGAGTGGGAATGGCTCGAATCTAACATGATTCGCCTGCTTCTCCGTCGTTGCCCCATGCAAAACATCCTTCGCCCCGAAATCCGATGTCATCTGAATCTGGAGCGGGTTCGCGAGACTGAGTTTTGCGGCAATACTGTTTGGTTCTGCCTCCTGTCTCTGCTGGCCCAGAAAGTTCACCCGCCGTCGCTCGCGATTCGCCTCGAGAGTTCCAGAGATCGCCGGGTCTTCCATTTAACTGGAGTTGTGAAGAATGGAATCGCCCTGCCATTCAACGGTGGCTAGGGCTCCGCGTAGAACGCATCGCGCGCCTGGACGATAGCGCCCTTATGCTTCGCACGCACCTCCAGTTTGTGCATGCGACCTGCGACAGTGTCCGGTGGCGGAGTGTAATCGAGCTCATACTGCGTGCTCAGGTCCTCTGCAATCCGAGTGAAGATTGCCTGTAAACCGAGCGACGGGGAGACTTCAAAGGCGCGGCCACCGGTCCGCTCCGAAAAACGCTTCAGAGTCTCGCGTCCATCTGTGGATGGCAGCGGCACCCCTGTGGGCGCGGAGAATCCACTCCACGCACTATAAAAAATGGAATATACCTGCACATTCTCCCGCTGTGCCTCTTCAATCGCCTCTTTCAAGGAGTGACGGCTGCCCACATCGACCCCGTCCGTAAGCAGGATGACCGCCTTACGTCCGTGCACCTTTGAAAGCAACCTGTCGGTGACCGCGAATACACCGTCATGCAGCAACGTTGCGCCGGCTGTTTCCTTGCGCATCCCCAATGCAGAGATGATCAGGTGCATCCTATTCGGATCGCTTGTCATACCCTGCAGCTCTGTCACCTCCGCATCAAACTGCACAAAGGCAGCTTGATCCTGTGGGCGCCGCATCATGGTACGAAGAAAGACATCCGAAGCGATCGCCTCATCGCCGATCAGCGTCCGCTGGCTGCGGCTTACATCCACCATCAGCACAATATTCAGCGGCAAATCGTCGCCTCGGCTGAAGTAGCGTATAGGCTGCTCCTTTCCATCCTGCTTCAGCGTGAAGTCATCTTTCGTCAGGCTCGTGAGCGCCGTCCCATCCTTCGCCTTCACAACAGCGGAGACCGCGACCACCTTCGCTGAGACACGAAGCGTCGTAGGAGCTTCCGGGACCGTCTGCGCGAGACACGCGATGGAAGTCATCAATAGAGCTGTCGTTGTCACCGCAACACGCATCACACCTCGCCCTCTCTCACGCCGATAACAACCCAGAACCACTACAAGCAGGAACAGCAGATGCAAGCCTAAGAACGCCCCTGTCCACGATAACGCTGCTGCCATTTGACTGCATCCCACTGGCCCTGCCACGTCTCAAACATGTCCAGGCCAACACTTCTGTCTTACATAAGTCGACAACGCGAATATCCAGGCAGAACCATCTCCCGCGTTTCTTTTCATCTTAGCCATCAACAGACTTGGGCGGGACATCATCCGTCCACCCTCGATCGTTGACCCTATAAAACAACCCTGCTACCTTCATCGCTCCTAATCCATGATTGTTGGCGGTAAAGTGCTGTTACCTCTCCCTCCTATCGGGGTACGTTCTGAGGCCAGTCTTTGGTGGCGACCTGCGCTGATAAGAGCAAAAGCGGCTCACTCTCATCTTTACTTATCCGGTGCAGACCTCGGTGGGAGAACTTGATCTTGATAGCTACGCTTAGCTAGGCCACGACTGGCTCTTGAACATCGAGAACCGATTGGTCCTGGTAAGTCGGCCAGTGTTTACGAATGCGTTCGCTTCACCTGGCCGAAAAACCGGCTTTCCGTGGAAAGGCGACTACTCGTCCAGGTGGAATGTTGACATCTGCCGTGACAGAACCGAGTTCGCCGGTAACTGATTGAAACCAGGAGGCACGGATGGCCAATTTCGGAGCCTTGGGAACCCTGAGACACGCTTATCGAACCCTTAACAAACCCTCGACCTCTGCCCTAGCGCGATCGGTATCACTGAGCAACCGATCCTCGGAAATCAGACACGTGTAATTGTCAGCAAGCTTGAAAGCGCCAAGAGGACAATGTACAGGCGCCGCAACTCGGGAATCCGGCCCGGAAAAGCCCGCGTCGGCGGTTCGATCCCGTCTTTGGCCACCACTTCCAAATCAATAACTTAGATGGCACTTTTCAGAAAGTGCAAGAGAATTGCAAGAGCGGGCGCTACTCTATTGGGATGCAACCGTTGAAGTCTATTTCTCTGCGACCCAAGACCCAGACTGTCTACACCCGCCACTCCGGCGACTGCTCGAAGAAGGGCGAGCCGCAGTGGAGACCGATGCAGGTGCGCGAAGTGCCTTTACCTGCTCCATCGACTGCACAACCGACTGATTGGCAGAATGGCCTTCTTCGGGTTCGGTCCCTTCGGGAGCTGGTGTGAAGCAGTCCTGGACTAATTGTTTAGTCCCGGCATTTGATGGTGCATACTTTTCCAGAGAGTGGAAGGAGGCACTATGGGACAAATACTGCACCGGAGCGCCACAACGACAGAGGCGATCCGTCGAGCGATACAGCATAGTCAAGAGAGCCTAAGGACGCTTTCGAGGCGGCATGGCATCAACCCGAAGACGGTAGCCAAGTGGAGGAAGGGCAGCTCAACGGCAGATCATCGAACTGGTCCAACCGTTCCCAAGTCCACCGTCTTGTCCATTGATCAGGAGGCCGTCATCGTTGCGTTTCGCAAGCACACTCTGCTGCCGCTCGATGACTGTTTGTACGCCTTGCAAGCCACGATTCCTCAGTTGACTCGCTCCTCGCTGCACCGTTGTCTGGAACGGCATGGCATCAGTCGGCTGCCGGAGGTCGAGGGAGCCATCTGCAAACTCTGGACTCACGACCCAGACAGATTTACACTCGACCCAATCCATCAAATGCCGGGACTAAACAACTAATCAGCTACATTTCACTTCCCTACCGTGTCTTCACCAAGGACCAGCGCGTGAGCCACACCGCAGTAGTTCAGGGCAAAACGACCGATTGCCACCGGGAAGTGTGTTAGCACCACGCTTAGGCCAGCGCGACCGCAGGCCTAGGGGACACGCGGCTGGCAGTTTAGATTAGAAATGCGTAGATCCCTCGAGACACGGACGTTACTGACCAAGCTGCGCAAGGGCATTCCGCAGCGGGGCGCTCGAGATCGTCATCATGCCACTGTACGGAGCGTATAGATCCTGGATCAGCAAGATTGCGGCAGAAACCGACAATCCGCAGACTAGCAAGGCGATGGTCACAGTTGCATTGATAGGCGCGTGGAGGCCAAAACTGATGAAATTATGGTGAGCCAGAAAACCAGAACCACGAGCATGGGTTTCGAAATCGAGTTGGCATTCTGTGAAAACATTAGCCAGCGGGTTTCACCGAGGCTAAGCACCATACTCGACGCCTGGGTCTGCAGTGAGCGCTGGGTATCGTCCTTCGGCGACAGCGCTTGAACATTGTCATAGAGATGCTCCGCGAGGGCTGGCGGCGTTCGCACTTCGGAGGCTTGTGAGCGTTCTTGCGGCCAGAGACGATCGAGAGTGCCTACAACGATGCCACGGAGCTGCTCGCGCGCTTCCTTTGCCTCAGGTCCGTAGTGGGCCAATATGCGGTCCAGCAAGATCACCTTAGCGGAAATTTGTGTTACATCGGCGATCTGCGCGTCGTACGAACTTTTCGCCGATGCAACCAAAAAACCGAGAACTAAAGCAGCCATGGTGACGACCAGTCCCATTGCCAGCCTCACTGCATCTCTTGAAGAACCATCCACATGACTCTCGGGCAACATGGGACGAAGAGACATGCCAAACGAGGCACCTCCGAATATGCACGCGAACACGATCGAGCTGATTGCGATGCTGCTCATGGGTCTCTTCTCCATTGGAGCCATGCTGGGCCCGCCGTGCGGCTAGCCTGTCCGTGATGGTCGGTGACTAAAGCACCTCAGCTGCGATCCGGACGATACACCAACGGCGAGCAGAAGACGCAAGTCACATGGACGTTATCCCAGACAGCATCGGTTGTGAGATTGCCTGAGTATTCATCTTGGCCTCTTTCGTTACGTGGGACGGGCTTGCATTTTCTTCTTCCGACACAATAACTCGCGTCGAGGCGAGCATGATAGGTCCTCGACTACTCGATTGTCACTGGCAGGAGTAACAGTGCCTATCACAGACCAACCCGTCAAACGTACTTTTCGGTTGCGATAGAGAGGCGGACGCAATCTTGCCCTGGAATCTCATCCTTGGAACGGATGCTGAAAGCTCAAGACGGATGGGCACCGGTTCGCTCCGTTGCAGTGCGGCCGCGCCTACCACCAGTTGGCCAGATGCGTTCGCCTGCTCTTTCTTCTCCTGCTCATCATTGCCTGGTTGGACTTGTGTTTGGCGCGCGTGGGTAGGCGTTGTGATCAACATCCAAATATTGCTCTCATAGCTGTCGAACGGATACTTGCTCTCATTCCCATCGAGTGGGAATACAGCCTCAATAAGACTTAAGCGTCTTCCCTTGAGGAATTCGACTTCCTGCGTTCCCCGAGAGCTATTGAGTAGTAACTTCAAGTCGGCAGCGGGAGTAACTTCGTCCTTTGCAAGGCTTCCGGCAAGCAGAAGGCGTATGCGCGCCGTCATTTCGCCAGCACTCGTGTCTACATTCACGATCCGAATGGACACCAACACATGATTGGCCTCTCGGGTCTCCGACTTGAGTTGCAACGACCGTCTTTCGCTTTCATGGAGATTGTGCGAAAGAACTGCGAAGTACGCCACTACCACCAGAAAAATCACCAGCCCTTGCAATATGGTCGTCTTGCTCCACATTCTCTGCCCGCTTTCTGATGCTTTGTGTCCCCACTTCAGACTGACGAGACATCACACACAGTGAAAACCAAGGTGATTTGTACCAGTGCTGAATTCAGCTTGCCCCGTGTGCCAATGTTGCAACACAGAAAGTATTGATCGTTGCAAAGAAAATGCTCGGCCCACGTTGGATTTTCCTCCTCTCGGTTGGTTCGGAGGGATCTGGTGAGTGGGGGGGCCTGCGGATCGCGCGCCACTCAGGGCTGCGCAGATACCAGGCAGTTGTCTATTGCCATATGCTTTTAGCTGAGCTCTCTCCGAGCCAGAATACTGTTCGACGTTCAGTTAGCTACGCCACATACAAAGAAGTCGTGCCGCCCTGGAAGTACGCCTTCGAGACCGCCGTCTGCCTCTTTCATTCGGGCTGCGCCGTCACATACACCAGATTGTTCCCCTGAAACGCCGAGCGATAGTAGTTACCGTCGCATTGGTAATACTGCACGCCGCAGACCGTTTTGGAGTCGCAACCCGCGGGCAGGGTGGTAACGACGGCGCCAAGCGGCAGCTTTCCAGCGGCTGCGGCATTGGCAGCGGCAGCCTTCTGCTTGGCAGCGGCAGTCTCCTGTTGGGCCTGAGACGTCTGGGCCGAACCCGCAGCGGCAGTGGCGCTCCCTACTACCACAGCGGTCCTGCGCCGTGTCGCGCGGTGCACGCGACCAGCTTGCGCATAAATAACATCGGGAATGAGCATTAAGGTAAGGGCAGTGCTACTACTGCAATTTTGAATGTCTTTTTCACTGTTTCCTCCGGATTGGTGTCAGCGGTCAGACGCGCTGCTTGCTCCTACTGGCAGGAAAGAGATCGCCTTCGCCCCCCGGGGCGGCACGAAGGTGAACTGAGAATCGGTCACGACCGGAGCTACATTCCAGTCGCTCATGGTCGCTATGATGGCTAACAGCGCGGCGGTGCTTGTGTCGGTGACGATGTACTTGTACGGCAATGGCGGGCCGCCGTCAGCGACCCAAACCTGAAAGTCGACACCCGGGCGGCTGAAGAGCAGATGAGTGCACTTGGTTCCGGCGATGACCTCCTTGTCAACCACCATCGCAAGAGTCACATCCTGCATCAGCAATGGGAACGCATTGCGGTAGACCAGGTCGGCGACCGGTTGTTCGACCCCAAGCGACTCGCGTGCGAAGTCGAGCATCTCCTCGACCGTCCCGGGCGCAGGCACCGTCGCATAGACCTCGCGGGAGGCGTTGTACAGCGTCAAAGTCTTGCCGTCGTAATAGAAGTTTTGTTCGACCAAATGGCCCAGTCGTTCGCTGCGCAGCTTGTTCGGCCGGCTGACGACCAAGCTCGCACCGACCCCGAAATCGACCCTATGCCCCGAGTCAAACACGTCCTCGCGCATGTTCCGCACGCGCACGCTGAACTGCTTCAGACTGCTGAGGTAGAAGGGCCGCCAGTTTCTGACTCACCAACAAGTTCAAACTGTTGTCCGCGGGGCGTTGTCAGGGGGCTCACGATACATCATCGCCACCGGTCGGCAGCATTTGTTCGCTACCCCGTCGTCACCCTATTGTCCGAACCGGAAACATCGCCAGGTTGGCCGATGGAAGATTGCCCCATCCGGTCTACGGCAGCGTGGAAGCCAACTTGGCAGAGGGCCGTTCCATTGGAGGTCTGAGTGAGTCTCCTGTGTTTGTACGGGATACCGTTTCACAATACCCGCAACACAGGAAGGGGAGCCAGCGCATATTTCAGCCCTCGGCACATTCCACTTACTCGTTCTGATGATGGGACATGGGGACGCTCCCTCCGACTTCTCGGACCCCGGAGGAAGGACTGTAAACATGGCAATTTCAATTATCGCTCCAACTTGCCGAGAGCGGGGACGTGATCGTCATCCTACGCCACGGTCGACCGGTGGCCCAGCTTCGCCGGCTTTCGCCTGAGTTATGAGGCCGAGGCTTTGGAGAGATACTCAAAGGGCATCAATGAATCCCTAACCTTACAAAGCTGCCTTCGCCCCTAAAATGGCCATAATCCGGAAATTTCTATAACCTGCGATTTTTCGCGGATGAGGTGCGCGTGGTACGGAGGCGAATGCCGTGCCTTTTGGGGGTACTTCCCCCCTCGCGCGGTCACTGTATCCACGGCGCACGCTAGCCGCGTCGTTGGCGCTTGTGCTCTGCAAACATCCGCTCCAGCTGTTCGTTTGGGTACAACGCCCGGAAGAGTTGCCATTTCCGCATCAGCTCTGCTGCTTCATGTGACGGCAGCTTGGCGGCGGCGTCTGCGACTCTTTGCTCATTTGGCTTATGCATCTTCACTCCGTCATCATCATTCAACGTGGGTTCATTTGGCATGGAGCTTCCTTCTCTTCCGCGTGGTTGCTCTGCGCTCGCAAGTACTGCGAGCAGGTCCACCTTCAGCGTCAGCCCACGCGCCATGCCATTCTCGATCACGAATCCGGCCCCGCGCACTAGAGGCTGTTAATGACTTCAGTTGAGCATTTTGAAGATTCTGCTGAGCATGAGGCGGAATCGCGGGGCCCAGGCGAAGCTTCTCTCGACGACCCATCGGCGGGGCAGCAGGACGAAGCCCCGTTTGGCCTCCGTGTGCTTGACCACCTCCAGTTGAATGCCGTGCCGGGCGGCCGCGCTGTCCGCGGTTTCTCCGGTGTAGCCCTGGTCGACGTAGGCAAGTTCCACGTGGTCTCCGGTGATCTGCTGCACCGCTTCGGCGAGCTTGTCCACCTGGGCGCGGTCCTGCTCGTTGGCGGCGGTGACATGCGAGGCGAGCAGGTTGCCCAGGGTGTCCACCGCAGCGTGCACCTTGGCTCCTTTGCGCCATCGTATCCAGCCCGCGCCCCCGACTCCGGCGTGGACTGCAGCGTCCGGCTGTCCACCACCATCGCCGTGGGCTGCGGCTTGCGCTCGGCAAACTCGCGCAATAGAGAGCGCAGGTCCTCCACCATGATCTCGAAGCATCCGGCACCCATCCAGCGCCGCGTCTGCTGGTACACCACCGGCCACGGCGGAAGATCGTTCGGCATCATCCGCCAGTGCGCCCCAGTCTTCACCAGCCAGCGCAGAGCGTTGAACACCGCCCGCAAACGGTGCGACCGCTGCCGAGCGTCCTCCCGGCACAACGCCAGATAGGGCGCCACGACCACTCCTCATCGCTCACATCGCTCGGATAACCAACCTGACCCTTATTCCCCATCCAACTATGCTGCGCGATGACAACAACACAATCACTGCCTTCCTACACATGAGAACTAAAGTTACTAACAGCCTCTAGCTTTGGTTAACTGCTTTGAACAGCCGCCACCTGCAAGAACCGCCAATAAAACAATGAGAAGAATACGGCAAATCCCGCGTAAGCTATGTGATCAGTCTGCTAGAGAAGTTCATGTTTGGGGTGACGTCGCTACTCACATCTCGCTAGGGAAAGACGTCTCCACGTGATTCGCGAGCTACGATCCGTAGAGACGAGACAAGCTATCTCTTCGAGAACCTCCATAGAACAGGACACGCGTCAAATGATTTTCTACGATCCGCCATTTGCGCCCCTGTCCTATTTTGCTGGCTCGAGATAGATGGCGACTCCACCAGCCAACCTCATGTTCAGAGCCAGCGAACTGGATGAAGTGACATGCTGCGTTAAACGCTCTATCTTTTCATAGCTGGCGCTCGTGTCCTTTGGATCAGTGAAGAGATGAGCGACGTATTCGCCTTTTGGGAGAAACGAGAGGGAGAGGCGATAGTCGTACGACTTGTCACCGGTCATACCGCCGATAAACCACTTCATCCCGCTCCGTCGTGCGATGATAATGTGCTCTCCGACCTCTCCATCCAACACCTTCGTCTCGTCCCATATGGTTGGAACGACGCGCAGGAACTCGAGCCCCGGCTGATCCTTGTAGTGCTCAGGATCGTCGGTCACGCAGGTAAGCGGACTCCAATAAACCACGAACAATGCGAGTTCCTGCGCGCGACTTCCCATCACTTCAGTTGGTGTCGTCTGCTTCCACTCGGAGGGGCTGCGATTCAGAAAGCCACCAGGTGTATAGTCCATCGGTCCAGCCAACATGCGCGTAAAGGGCAGTGTCAGCTTGTGTAACGGCGTTACGCGTGTGCTGAACTTGTTGTACTCGTTCCCCATCACGCCTTCGCGCGTGAGCAAGTTTGGCCATGTAACGCGAAGGCCCGTAGGTTCGAATGCTCCGTGGAAGTCGACCATGAGGTGATGCTTTGCGGCCAGTGAGACGATATCTTCGTACCAATTGACGATCCCCTGATCGTTGCTGTCCATGAAGTCAATTTTGACGCCCGCAATCCCCCATTTCTCATAGGTGGCAAAGGCTTCGTCGAGCTTTCCTTCGTTCTTCACTCGCGTCACGTCGCCGGAATGAATCCATATCCATTCACGTACATGGCGCTCCGCGGCGAAGCGAATTAGTCCGGGCATGTCGATCTGCGGTGCGGGTCTGGTGATGTTGGCCTCCGGACGATTGAACTCTCCATACCACTGCCAGTCGATCAACTGATAAGGGAAGCCCATCTCCGAGGCGAAGCTGATGTAGCGACGGTTTGTCTCGTTGTCCATCTTGACACCGCCACTCCACCAGTGATCCCACGCCATCATTCCCGGTTTGATCCACGATGTGTCGGTGATCTTCGAAGGCGGATTGAGGTTTTCAATCAAATTGGACTCGATCAGGTCGCCGGGCTTCTGTCCCAGCATGATGACTCGCCAGGGTGTCTGGTGCGGCGCATCCGCCTTCACCAGCCCATCACCATCGAGCCGAGGCGAGAGATCGGCGGATAAGTTCATGGCACCCTTCGGGGTCAGGTACATGCCGGCCCAGTCTGTCAGATCCGCTTCCATGACGGAGGCATAAATCTTCGACTCGACCTGCGCTAACGCGGGTAGATAGATGTGCGCGCCTGCGGGAATCTGCGAGAGATGCTGTTTGACGTACTCATGCTCGAATGAGTGATGGTACTTTTCCATAGTGGCCGCCCATATGTTCGCATCGGAAGGAAAACGGAAGGACGTTAGCTCTTTCGTCACAACAAAATGTTCTAATCCTGGCTGCTTCGGCAATGCATATCGCAAGGCAATCCCGTCCGGATAGGCCCGGACGATGAGGTCCATGCGACGATGGAGGCCTTTCTTCTCCTCAAGCTGCAGGCAGGTCTCGGTATATCGATCGCGAATCTTGCTGTCTTTCCCCCAGACCGGCGTCCAGGTTCTGTCGACGGAGTGACGCTCTTCGTGCAGCAGTTTCCATTCCCCTATAGCAGGCTGATCTTTCAATTCGAGACCAAGAGCTGAGGACAGCAACACAGGGCGCCCCTGCATGGACACCGAGTAGGCCAGAGGGTTGAGCTTCACCTGCACCTCGATAGCTTTGTCAGGTGAGTTTAGCGCGCGCACCGCATCCTTAGCCCAAAGCAGGGGGAGCATCGCGAAAGTAGATGTCATGATCGCTATACGCCGAATCCAAGATTTTGTGAAAACGTTTCCATGATTCTCCGAGATTCTTTTCACGAGTGGCCATTCCCCCGTACATTGCTCGACCAACAGCATACATCTATCCCCATTCGAACCACGGTGTTCAAGAAGAAATATCGACTGACTCTCTCCTGAGAAATTCCGCTCAGATCGATTGTCAGTGCACTTCCAAACCGCTACAGTGGGAACGCGCCGAATACCCACTCAAATCGACACCCAAACTGTTTTTAGATGCTTCGTGCTGCACCAGAGTCCCTCAATCAGATTGGAAAAATAGATGAAGTTGTTAAGGCAAATAGCCACTTCTAACCGGGCCATTATCTTCTCCATCACTCTTGGTGCCATGCTGGCTCCTCTCTGTGCCACGCCCGCAGTTGCCCAGCTTGCGTCTACGCCACCAATGGGTTGGAACAGTTGGGATTCTTACGGCACAACGGTGCGCGAAAACGAGGTGAAGGCAAATGCGGATACCATGGCGGCAAAGCTAAAGTCCTTCGGTTGGCAGTACATCGTCGTGGACATCCAGTGGTATGAGCCGAACGCCCAGGCGCATGGCTATCGATCCAATGCGAAGCTCTCCATGGATGACCATGGCCGCCTGATTCCAGCGGTCAATCGATTCCCTTCCGCAAAGGACGGCCAAGGCTTCAAACCGCTTGCAGACTACGTCCACAATAAAGGACTCAAATTTGGGATACATATCCTACGCGGCATTCCGAGGCAGGCCGTTGTCGAGAACTATCCTATCTTCGGCACCAGCATCCACGCGGGAGATATCGCAGATAAGAACAGCCTCTGCCGATGGAACACGGATATGTATGGCGTGGATATGACGAAACCGGGCGGCCAGGCATACTACGACTCCATCGTGGCCCAGTATGCGAAGTGGGGCGTGGACTTCATCAAGGCGGACGATATGTCCTCTCCTTATCACAAGACGGAGATAGAAGGTCTACACAAGGCAATCCTACACTCCGGCAGACCTATCGTACTCAGCCTTTCTCCGGGGCCAGCTCCTCTTACGGAGGCTGCAAGCCTTCGGGACAATGCACAGATGTGGCGTATTGAGGATGATCTTTGGGATAACTGGAGGTCAGTTAAGAATATGAATACTCGTATCGAAGCGTGGTCGAAACGGGTTGAGCCTGGACATTGGCCGGATGCCGACATGCTTCCGCTTGGGCACATTGGATTGCGTGCCGAACGAGGCAACGACCGCCTCTCTCAACTCACACATGATGAGCAGCGTACATTGCTCACGCTGTGGTCTATCGCTCGCTCTCCCCTCATGTTTGGCGGCGACCTTCCAACCCTCGATCCCTTTACAACCACGTTGCTGACGAACGGCGCAGTTCTTTCCGCCAATCAGCACAGCACAGGCAACCATATCGCCTATAGCAAAGGTGACCTGAGAGTCTGGACCGCTCACGCCACTGGGGCAAACCATCGTAAATACATTGCCGCTTTTAATCTGGGAGACACTCCTGTTGATACGCATCTCCGCTGGCAGCAGATCGGCTGGAAGGGAGCGGCTGGAGCGATCGAAGAGCTCTGGACAAACAAGAAGGTACCCGGCTCTGCGGGTCTAAAAATCCAGTTAGCCCCTCATGCATCATCTATTTACAGCGTTAACGCTCCGTAACTACTGAAGGAGGCTTGGCAGAGTTCGATATGGGGTGGACGTCATCTTCCCTCCATATTGAACTGTGACGATAGCACCAGCAGCAACATTGGTCAGTTTGTCCACGCGCCCGTCTGGCCAGCGAATCTCCACCTGATCGACCTTGGCGGCCTCTCCCAAGCCAAATCGCAGACGAAGATCATTCTGCGATAGATAGCTACCGCCGCTCCGCACCTCGCTTATCATATGGCGGCCAGCCGCGGTTAGAGTGGCCCGCGCTCCTATCGCCAGCGGATTTGCTGCGTTTCCAACGAGATGCAGCGTCAACGAATGCCCTTTATACGCCATACGGTTCACAAGAAGCGTAGGCCGGTCGGACGGATTATTGACCACTATATTTGTCTGGCCGGAATTGAAGAGGTCTCCAAAGGCAGCACCACGCGATGATCGCCTGAGCAGGAGGCCTGCTCCCCCGCGAAGCGATACATCCTCAAAGCTGCCATCTCCCTTGTTGCGATATAGGATCTTCCTCTGCGGGAAGGAGGTGTCGTGAAGTGCATCGACCTCAGGATAGATATGTCCGTTCGCCATCAGGATGTCGGGCCAACCGTCGTTATCGAAATCGAGAAAACCGGTGCCCCATCCGACGAAGCTGGTGTTCACTCCAAGCCCACCGGGAAAGGTGATGTCATCGAAGGTTCCATTGCCGCGATTCAAATAGAGGGTACTTGTGTCCTGTTCGAAGTTCGTCTTGACAATATCCAGCAGACCGTCCCCGTTGAAGTCCGCCACATCTGCTCCCATTCCGCTTTGCTCGCGTCCGTCCTCATTGTAGGCAACGCCGCTGAGAACTCCTGTCTCGGCGAACGTGCCATTCTTGTTGTTCTCCAGCATCAGGGAAGGAGTTGAGTCGTTGGCAACATAGATGTCTGGCCAGCCGTCGTTGTTGTAGTCAGCTATCAGAGGCGTAAATCCATAGTTCAACGCTATCGGGATTCCGGCTTTTCCTGAGACGTCCTCAAATGTGCTATCTCCGCGGTTGCGATAGAGAGTATCGGTTGTGCCCCTCAGCCCGCGAGGTCCACAAAGCACAGGAATGCCGCGCCATTTGCAACTGTCGCCATTTCCCGCGTCGTGCGACGTTGCCTCCTCATAGGCTACGTAGTGAGCCACAAAGAGATCCATATGGCCGTCGCGATCATAGTCGACGAACGCAGAACCCGTGCTGAACAGATCACTCTCCGTTAGCAGACCGGTAGCCTTCGTCACATCGGTAAAGGTTCCATCGCTATTGTTGCGATAGAGCACATTCTTTCCGTAATAGGTGACGAAGAGATCAGGCCAACCATCGCCGTTGTAATCACCGACGGAAACACCCTGACTCCATCCGTGATGCAAGAGGCCTGCCTTCTCTGTCACCTCAACGAAGCTGCCGTCATGATTATTGCGGTACAGATGATTCATCGCGAGTTGTTCCGCGGGTGCGTTCGCGGGACCGCAGTTCACGATGAAGATATCGAGCCAGCCGTCACCGTCATAGTCGACGAGGGCTACACCGCCGCCGGTCATCTCATTGATGTGCCGCGTACGCTGACTGTCGATATTCGTATGGACGGTCAATCCAGCGCGGACTGCAACATCCACAAAGTCGGCTACAGGTGCACCGCCCTTCGGCTGCACCTGCGGCTGCGGATGACTGGCAGCCATCTGCGCCAAAGCATGCGTGACCATATTGAAGGCGATTAAGGGAATCAATCTCATCCGTCTCGTATGGTTCATGGCGCGCTCGCATCGCTATCAACCGCTGAGCCGCCCTCGAGCAACGTCGATGAACGGACAGATGTAGCCTCTGTCTTCTTCTGCAGACTGAAAGCCGCTTCGTGTTGCTGCTTCAGGAGACGTAATTTCTCGCTCCATTCCAGAGCTTGCTGCTGGTCGCCCATCTGTTGATACGTCCGGGCCAGCAGATACAATGCAGAATCCTTATCGGGATTTAGTTCCACTGCGAGCCGCAACTCCCGCACAGCGTCCTCTCTTCTGCCTGCACTTGCATACAGCTTTCCGACCAAAGCATGACTGTTGGCATTATTCTCTTCAAGCGAGCTCGCCCGTTGGCCATAGCGCAGCGCGTGATCGATCTGGTTCGCACGTCCATATGCGAGAGCGGCGTCCTGGGCATAAAGAACCCGTCTTGGGTCGAGCTCCGATGCCTTGCCATACGCCTCAGCTGCCTGGGCATACTGCCCTTGCTGGAAAAAACAGAAGCCGAGGACATTGTGCGCGACGGCAAGTGAGGGATCCTTAGCGATTGCCTTCTTTAGTTGCGCCGCCGCCTCAGGCCCCTGATGAGTTGCAGCGAGCGCTACACCGGACAGCATATCGACCTGAGCCTGGTCCTCTCCAGATGCTTTGATCGTTATGAGGACAGCGCGCGCTTCTTCCGCTTGGTCTGTCACCAGTAGAATGCGTACGAGGGCGAGAGCATAGATGGCGTTGTCTAGGTCTAATCGATGTGCCGATCGAAGGAACTGCACTGCGTTCGCCGGTCCTTGCGGCGTCGCAGCCGCGATCAGGCCAAGATGATACAACGGTCTTGCATCCTTTGTGTCCTGTTGCGCGGCGAGCGTAAATGTCTCTAGTGCCCTTTGCGTCTCTTTATTGCCCGCGTATGCCAGGGCGAGCAGGTATGTCATCTCCTCATTGTTCGAAAACGTTCCATCGCTAGCCAAGGCGATGGCATCGGAGTTCGAACCTGCACCGATGTACGCTCGGCACAGTAGAGAGACAATCGCATTCGACTTAGGGTCACGCTCATGTGCCTTCTGGAGAAGGCTCACCGCACTCTGAAAGCTGCCCGCTTCAAGCAGTGCTGTTGCCGCATTCTGCTGGACAGCCATCGCTGTTGAAGCGGCGGCGAGTTGATCCACAAGAGCCGGCACGTCGTCATCATGTTTGAGCTTGAGCTCATCCACCAGCAGATGAAACGCCACGCCTGCGTCCTGCGGATCGATCGAACGAGCAGCGACCAACTGCTCCTTTGCTCCAGCGAAGTCGTTCTTGCTCTCCAGAAGAATCGCCATGTTATATCGTGGCTGCACAGTATTTGGTTGGGCCGCTATCACTATCCTCAACTGTTCAAGAGCCTCATTAATCTTTTGCAAGCGAATCAAGCTGAGAGCAAGATTGTAATGCGCCGAGAGAAGTTCTCCATCCAAGCGTAATGCCGAACGCAAATCTGCAACCGCGTCGGCATAATGCTGCATCTGATTTTCGCAAATTCCTCTCCACGTCAGTGCCTCAGCTGATCGCGAGTCCGCCCTTATTGCCGCATCGAACTTTATCTTGGCCCGCGCGGCGTCTCCATTCCGGAGGAGTTGTATTCCTTCAGCGAGCCGAGTCCGAGCAACGCTCGCCTCTTGAGCGCGAAGGTCTCGTTGTATTCCAGGAGCCCCTAGAACAAAGACAAGTAATAAAGTTCCAGCGCTACGAATGATTGTCATGGTTCCCGTCGCAAGGTAACAGTTTTGCCGCCCTCTTCAATCCGAAGAAACTGATTGGCTTCAATCTTCCGCAGGCGATCTATCGTCCCGCTCGGCCAGAAGATCTCGATCAGGTCGATAATCGTCTGATCCCGCAGACCAAAGTGGAGACGCAGGTCGCTCTGTGAGAGGTAGCTTCCTCCGCTGCGTACCTCTTCTATCTGCGTCAGAGTTCCTGCGACACATCGAACACGCGCTCCGATCGCACTTCGATTGGACTTAGTTCCTACAAGCTTGAGGTTGATCCAGTGGTAGTTATTCTCTGGCTGGAACCGAAGCAGCGAAGGCTTCGTCCCCTGGTTATTGATCAATACATCGACGCAGCCATCGTTATTGAAGTCACCAAATGCACATCCTCGGCCTGTCGACGGCTTGGTCAGCGCCTCACCCGCCAGCGAAGAGACATCTTCGAAACGTCCTCCACCGAGATTGCGGTAAAGCACCCTTGGTTCCCGGTAGCTGGTGTCTGCATGGATGCGATCCAACTCTGGATAAACATGGCCGTTGGTGTACAGAATATCCGCCAGTCCATCGTTATCCGGATCGAAGAAGCCGCACCCCCAACCAACGAAATGCGTTTGGCGATTCAATCCTGCGGCCTCATCCAGATCGCTGAAGAGCGCCTTCCCATTGTTGTGATAAAGGTTGGGAACCTCGTCTGAAAAATTTGTTTTAAGAATGGAGAAGGCACCGCTGTTGTCGTAGTCGGCGGCAGCGACACCCATGCCAGCCTCTTCCATCCCCTCCGCGCTATACGCGACTCCTCGCAGCGTTCCCTCTTCGCGGAACGTGCCATCGTGATTGTTCATGAACAACTGACTCGGTGTTGAGTCACTTGCAATATAGATGTCAGGCCAGCCATCGTTATCGAAGTCGGCTACGAGGATGCCCATTCCAAACAAATCGCCCTTCATTCCAATTCCTGACTTCAATGACACGTCGGTGAAAGTGCCGTCGCGGTTATTGTGATAGAGAGTGCTTTTCTCTGTCTTTAAACCACGTGGGCCGCACATCACGGCCAGTCCTCGATAATTGCAGTAAGGATTACTGCCTGGATCTTTCGCGTCCTTCAAAGAAAAATCGACATAGTGCGTTACCACAAGGTCAAGCCAGCCGTCGCGGTCGTAGTCCACGAAGGCACACCCCGTACTCCAACGCGTCGGGGCTCCGGCGATCCCGGCTTTGTGAGCGACTTCGGTAAAGGTACCGTCGCCGTTGTTGCGGTAGAGCACGTTCTCGCCCCAGTACGTCACGAAGAGATCGTCGAAGCCGTCGTTATCGAAATCTCCAATGCAAATCCCTTGCCCCCAGCCGCTCCTCATCAGCCCTGCCTTTGCAGTCACGTCCGTAAAGGTACCATCGCGGTTATTGTGGAAGAGCTTATTTTGCGGAGGGATTCCGGAGAGGGAGCCCCCAAGCGCAGAGCTATTGACGAGAAAAATATCTAGCCAGCCGTCGTGGTCATAGTCGAAAAATGCAGCACCTGCGCCGGTCGTCTCCAGGATGTACTTCTTCTCTTTATCTCCGCCTGAAATCTGTACAAAATCCAGCCCAGCCTGTGCTGCGATGTCATGGACCGTATACCCAAGGGCCTTCTTTTCATGCTGCAAAACAAACGAGGAAAGCGCATGGATCTGGGGAGAAATCAGAGCGCTCGCCAAACCACCTCCAACTCTCTTCAGCAAGGTGCGGCGACTGATCGGTCGTGCCGGTAACTTCATATGATCGATTAAGCTCCAGCAGGAACACGCATCAGTCATTCATTGGGACTCGTCGCCGCACCCGACGGCGCCGTCTCTGCGCTGCCAGTCAGCAACGCATTCAGTTTCTTCTGGAACTGGTCCGCACCATTCTGCTGCAGCTTTTTAAAGGTGGCCATTTCTACCGTCGCTTCTTGTAACTTTCCTTGCTCACGAAGTGTCAGCATCATCACATAATGGGCCTGTGCATTTTCAGGATGCTGGGCGATGAGGGTGCGAAGCTGCGCCTGTGCAGCGTCGATCTGATGTTGGGCCACTAGCGTCTGGGCCAACCCTACCTGAGCTTCTGGAAGGCCGGCTTCCAGCCTCATCGCGCGTGTATAGTCCGCCGTCGCCTCTACCAGCTTGCCTTGGTGACGGTCGATCTCTCCCATGGCCAGCGCAGACATCGCACTTTGGGGATCGAGCGCAAGCTCGGCGCGAAACTCCTCCATGGCTTTCTCGTCGGCATCGGGTTCTCCGCTCCTCAATATAAGTTGACCGATGCGATAGTGCATTTGTGGCAGCTTCGGATTCTCTCCCAAGGCCGCTTTGTACTGCCGGATCGCCTGAGCCAAATTCCCCTGCGCCTCGTTCACCTCGCCTGCAAGCTGGTGAACACGATACGACTCAGGATGCGAGGTAATCAGTTCGTTCGCCGTCGCGCTCCACATGCGGGTGAACAGCTCAGCAGACTCATACAGCACGTCCGGATCGCCGGGATAGTCCTTTTTCATCTGAACGGCCGTCCTGAGCGCGGTCACCGAATCCTTATCCTTCAACGAGCATTGCAAGAGAGTCATTCCCGTCAGCCGTTGCAGCTTGCCCACCGGCTCACTCGCAAAGTATTTCGTCAGCACGGGAAGGGCCTTGTCGCACTCCCTCATGTCTGCCTGGCTTAAACCCAGGAAAAGCTCTGCCCTCACAGCGGATGGATTGATCTTCAGCGCTTGGGAGAGTGCATCAGCAGCTTCAGCCACATATCCTGAGCCATAGAGCAATATTCCCAGACCGGTCCATGCATCGCCGTTCTTAGGGTCTGCTGTAACCATGGCACGATACTCCCGTATCGCACCCGGATTGTCTTGCGCGCGCAACGCCTGTTCGATCCTTGCAGGAGCACCGTCAGCTAGATTGGTCGAGGTCGATTGCTGCGCTTCAAGCGGTGTACACAGAACTGTTACGCCCAGAGACAGCAGCAACAGTGATGCGCTTCGCATCTTCCGACCTCCTGATGTGGATAGAATTACCTGGGATGAGAATAACTTTCTCATCCCAAGCCAACATTTCACATCATCTTGAGGACCACACGCAAGCCACATACCCGCTAGAAGAGGTACTTCAAAGCGAACTGTGCGATTCGTCCGTCCT
The DNA here is from genome assembly GCF_004217555.1 of Edaphobacter modestus. Lineage (GTDB taxonomy): Bacteria > Acidobacteriota > Terriglobia > Terriglobales > Acidobacteriaceae > Edaphobacter > Edaphobacter modestus. The sequence goes on along the minus strand of NZ_SHKW01000001.1, from coordinate 204,198 downwards.
TTGCCGAAAGGCTCTGCCCGAAGGTGCCATTACCGACCGTATTGTCCGGGTTGGCGAAGTTCGGGTGGTTGAACAGATTGAACAACTCGCTCCGGAACTGTGCTTTGCCATGTTCGTGGATGTTGAACTCCTTGAAGAGCGAGAAGTCCACGTTTACCAGGCTTGGGCCATACAAGCTGTTGCGGCTTGTATTTCCGAAGGTGCCGGCTGCCGCATTGGTAAACGCCGCAGCGTTGACATACGTGGTAGCGCCATGGTTCGCTGGAACGATGCTCTGCCCAGGAACCCTGTCCGCGGTCGTACCTCCAACGCCAGCCGCAGCAGAATCAACACCGGACCGAATCGAGTAAGGAGCACCCGTCTGTGCTGTGATGATGCCCTGATTCTGCCACCCATTCACTACGCCGGAGAGGAAACCGTTCACGTTCTTTGCCCGAGGCAGCTGATAGATATATGACGCCGTAAAACGGTGCCGAACGTCGTTGTCCGAGGGGCCATAATCCAGAGCAAAATTCTCAGGATTACGCGGTCCGTTTCCTCCCTCAGCCGTGTACGACACTATATCTAGATACTTGGCGTATACATAGGAAGCGAGCACGCTGAAGCCCTGATCGAACCGATGGTTGAGCGAGACTTGAACCGAGTTGAAGCTGGACCATCCCGTTGGCTCAAGCATCTCCGTCGCGCCATAGCAGGGACCGCTTGTGGAACTACCTGCAGCGACCGGGCACTGCACACCACTCAGCCGACGTCGTCTCGATAGCACAGCGTCGCTGTTGTTGTAGGCGATGGCGCTGACATTCCCAGCCGAAGCAGGTGGTGTCTGGACGAAACTCGAGATGGGCGCATAGTTGTACTCTCGCGAGATGAACAAATGCGTTCCCTTGTTTCCGATATAAGAGACAGTGAGGGTATAGTTTTTAGCGATCTGTTGATCGATCGTCAAGTTGTACTGCTGCGTATAGCCCTCATTGAAGTGCGGAGAGAAGACTGTTTCAGCGGAAGAGATAGGCCAGATGAAGGCCGCACGCTGCGCCGCAGTGCGTGGAATCACAAACGGGAACGGATTCGCGCGTCCGCTGTTGGTAAAGATGTTGTTTCCACTCAAGCTCGGCGCCAGGACCGTCGGTCCAGTCACAGTTGAGTTGGAGTCAAAGGGCTGTGCCGTGGAGAAGCGGTTCCACGCAATCAGACGAGCCTGATCATAGAAGACGCCGTAGCCAGCACGGATGGAGGTCCTTCCGTTCTTGAATGGATCAACGTTCACACCGATACGCGGAGCGATGTTCTTATAACGATTCGGAATACCCGCACGTGGGCAGTTCCTATCTCCGGACCCCAGAGACTCGCTGCCAACCGGAGGACCAGGAAAGAGCAAGCCGGCAGGAGCGTTGGGATAGAAGGTGGATTTCGACGCAAGGGCGGGATCGAAGCAGATCTGATCGTTCAGGTTATCAACAGGAGGCAGGAATGGCTCCCAACGGATACCCGCATCGATCGTTACGGACGAGGTCACCTTATAGTTGTCCTGCGCGAAGGCATCGAGGCCGTTATGCCGCAGACGGCTTTGCACCTCGGTCTGCTGGTTGAAGTTATTGGGCAAGCCGAGCAGCAGATCGACGAGAGCATTGCCGGAATACTGCCCGTTGAAACTGAAGTTCGGGTCAGTCTCATAGTCTTCCGTGCGGTTCGAAGCCTCGCGACGATAGTCGCCACCAAACGTCAGCGTATGCCTTCCCTTGATGATGCTGATACTGTCGCTGTACTGCCAGGTCTGGCGATTCTGCACGAAGGCTCCGTCGCCGCCTGCGCTGATCGACCCGTTAACCGAAACGAACAGGTCTCCAAGAACTCCCGGAGCTGATCCACTCGCCGGACCGCCGAACTCTGTCCAACCCACCGACGCGGTGGGCCCACGGTGATGAGCTACGCGGGTAAATCCGAAAACTGCCGTGTTGATCAAATTAGAGTTGAACGTGTGATTCCAATCGAGCGCAGCGTTCTGGTTGCGGAAGTACTTGAGGTGAGGACGTCCCGGCAGGTTGCCCGAACCTAGGCCGGTGGAGGTGTCCTGATTATAGAAATACCGGCCAAACACGATGTCGTGTGCGCTGAAGGTCCGGTCAATGCGCCCGAGATACTGATCCTCATTGAGATCATCCTGGTTATTGGCAACCGGGCCGATGAAGGTGTAGCCGCCTGAGGCATTATTCGGCAGAGGCATCAGTGCCTTGATCATGCTCAGAGCTGTGGGATCGATTCGATTGGCAGGAACGATGCCACCGGGGAAAGGCTGACGAGTCAGGGGGTCAACAGCGCCGCTAAGACCAGAGACGTTAGCCACACCACCATTCAGGTCAGGCCGTTGCGTCTGCGAGAGTACCTGTCCAATGGTCTGCGTCTCGTCTTTGCGCTGCCGCGTTCCCTGGTAGTAGCCGAAGAAGAACATCTTGTCCTTCTGGATCGGACCACCAAGGAAGCCACCAAACTGATTCAACTTAAAGGAAGGCTTACGCGATCCCGGGGTGTCGAAGTAGTTGTGTGAGTCCAAAACCGTATTGCGGAAGAACTCGAAAACACCGCCGTGTACAGCGTTTGAACCGGATCGGCTGACAGTATTTACCAGACCGCCGGAGTTGCGACCATATTGCGCCGTAAAGTTGCTGGTCTGGATGTCGAATTCCTGCAATGCATCGGGCGCAGGAAACACCGGAGCAGTCGAGAGGAAGTTGTCCGTCATGTCCACGCCGTCGAGCAGATAATAGTTCGAGCCCGGACGGTTACCGTTAACCACGACCCCCTCATGCTGGCCCTGTCCGTGAGAGACGCCGTTGTTGTCATATGAGACGCCCGGCATGATGTACTGCAGCTGCAGGGTATCGCGCCCATTCAGGGGAAGATCATTTACCCGTTGCTGATCAACGACGTGGCTAACTGTCGCATCGACCAGATTGACCCCCTGCGGCGTCGAAGAGACCTCGACCGTCTGCGTCAGAGAGCCGATCGTCATCGGCGCTCGTACCGTAACATTCTGGTCTACTTCAAGAATGAGACCATGCTGCACGTAGGTCTGGAAACTATCTGCCGCAACTTTGACAGAGTAACGCCCGACGGCTACTGACGGAAACGTGAAGTTTCCACTCTCATCTGAAGTGGCAGTATGAACTTCGTTTGTATTGTCGTTAGAAAGCGTCACCGTAGCTCCCGAAATCGGGGAGCCGCTGGGGTCAACTACTGAACCCACAATCCTTCCTGTAGGAGCGGCAAGACATCTCGATGGCGACAACATCACAACAGCCATCACAAAGACGATGACACTAAGAGAACACCGAACTCGTTGAATCATACTGACCTTCGCAAAAGTTACTTATAGAAATCGTTTTTCTCTTTGAACGTCGCGACAGAAATACGACGTCATGCGAATGCATTTACAACTTGCTCTTAATAGTTGACAGAAATCGTTTACCGCGAACCGAGAGAACGCTACCAACCTTTGATAATGTTGTCAATCGAATGGTTGATTGAGATGTTGATCGAAAGGTGGACTCTCGCAAATGATTTCCAAATAAGGCATCGGTCGGATCTTTCTTTTCGAGTAAAGAATCGCGTGAACTGCGTGGCAGACGCAGAAGAGCTACCTTGCAGACGATGAGTCTTGCAATCCGGAGCGAGGGTGATCGTCGCTTTCGCCGACTCGCCTGTGCTTTACTTCCTTGAAAGTCTGGCGGTCTCAACCGGTCGATGCAACACTGGCTTGAAGTTTACTCGCCGGGGTTTCAAAGCCCAAGGTCTTTCGGGGGCGTTGATTTAGGTGCAGACCTCGGTGGGAGAACTTGATCTTGATAGCTACGCTTAGCTAGGCCGCGACTGGCTCTTGAACTGCCCGATAGTCCTGGCCGCTTGACAGCACGGCCCAAGCGATCCTTGCCAGTTTGTTTGCCGTGGCGGCGATGAGCACGTTGCGTGGCGCTCTGGCTTCAAGAGCGGTCATCCACTCGCCCATGGCGACGCGGTCTCGCTTCGATCGCAATACGACTGCGCGGGCTCCATGGATGAAGAATCTTGCGCAGGTAGTTGTTACCGCGCTTGCTGATACCGAAGAGGCGGGCCTTACCACCGGTCGAGTGCTGTCGTGGCACCAGCCCAAGCCAGGAAGAAAACTCACGCCCCTTATGGAAGGCTGCGCCGTTACCGATCGCGGCTACGATCGCGGTTGCGACCAGCGGGCCAACGCCGGGGATCTGCCTGAGCCGCGTGCATGCCGCATCACTTGAGGCAATCAGCTCTACTTCCTGGTTCAGATCGACCACCCGCTGTTCAAGATCCTTCCACTCGTTCCAAAGTTGAGCCAGCAGGTTCCGCATACGCGGAGTGAGATCTTCCTCGGCGTTCTCGAGGATCTCGGGCATGCGTTCGCGCAGCCTGGCCGGGCTCTTTGCAAATACCAGACCCCGCTCCAGCAGGAAGGCCCGCAGCTGGTTGATGACTGAGGTTCTTCGCGCGATCAAACGATCGCGCACACGATGCAATGCCTGCAGATCCAGCTGGTCGTCCGTCTTGATCGGAACAAATCGCATGTTCTCCCGATCCACAGCCTCAGCAATGGCTTCCGCATCCAGGAAGTCGTTCTTGTTCGACTTCACGAATGGCTTCACGAACTGGGCCGGGATCAGCTTCACATCGTGGCCTTGTTCTCGTAAAGTACGGCCCAGGAAGTGCGCCCCGGAACAGGCCTCCATCCCGATCAAAGAGGTCTGCATGTTCGCGGTGAAGGTGATCAACTGCTTCTGGGTAAACTTCTTCTTCAGCAGCACCTTGCAGTTATCGCCAAGAGCCACCAGGTGAAAGGTCGTCTTGCCAAGGTCAATGCCTACGGAACGAATCTCCATGTCGATGATCCTCCTTCAATCTGCCTATAAGATCCTCATCGCCAGGTTGAGGTTTAAGCGGTAGAGTCGAGATGTGACGCGGTGGTTTAGGTTCGGCCTATCTGTATCCGGCCCTTTCGTCTGCCGGTGCCTCATTATCCAGACCGTGCTCCGTTTTCACATCCCGCTCATCGAACCGGACAGGCGGATCTCCCGCATCCGGCTCTCGGAGAAGACTCACGCTTTCGCCCACGGAAAGTTGCGTGTCCGTCTGTCCAGACGAACAAGACCCAAGGCTCCATAGAGATGTGTGTCCGGGAACATCCCGTTTGCACGTCCTGAGAGCTTATGTTTCGTTCGCAACCACAGACGCAGCCTCATCGCCGCGTAACCGTCTACAGCGCGATAGGCCGTACTGACGGGTCCAAGACAAAAGTAGTTCGCCCATCCGCACATTGTGCGGTTGAGCTTCGTCACTATTGTTAATGGATCCAACGAGGTTGTACTCCGTCCGGTCATTTCGCGTATTTCCCCACGGATGCGTCGCACCCGTTTTCGCGCTGGAACGGTGCCAAGATAGGCTCGTCCAGTTTTGGGGCTGTAGCATTGACCGAACGTGTATCCAAGAAAATCAAACTTCTCTTCCGGCACAGAGCAGACCCGCGTCTTCGAGTCGTTCACCGTCAACTTCAGCTTCGACATCATCTTCTGCATCGTGTCTAGAGCTTGTTTCGCTCCAGTCCGACAGCAGATGACAAGATCATCGGCGTAGTTCACGATGTACGCTTCCCAACGTGCCTCGTACCCGAGTTCCTTCCACCCGAGTACAAATCGGCGCATATACAGATTGCTGAGCAGTGGGCTGATCGGAGCTCCTTGTGGAGTACCCCGACCTTCGTCCCGATTGCGCACGCTCCGACGTTGATTTCCATGCTCATCGGTTTCCTCAACCGGAGCTTCCAGCCACATCTTGATCAGATGCAGCATCGCTCCGTCGACGACCCTTCGAGCCACCGATCTCATAAGCTCGGCGTGTGGAACACTATCGAAGTAGCTGCTGAGATCCGCATCTACAATCTTCCTATGGCCAGTGTTGATCAGCTTATGGACATGTCGCACTGCGTCCAACGCGCTGCGGTCTGCCCGATAGGCATACTGCTCAGGCTGCAAGTCGGCTTCGAATATAGGTTCGAGCACCGACATTGCCGCCGTCTGCACAACCCGATCTCGGATTGTGGGTATACCTAACGGCCTCTGCTTCCCATCCGGCTTGGGTATGTATACCCGCCGCACAGGTTGCGGTTGATAGGTTCGACTTTTCAGTTCCTGCGCCAGTTCGTCCAACCACCGCTCCACACCGTACTGCTCGATGTCCTCGAATGTCTGATTGTCCATTCCCGCTGCTCCGCGATTGGCTTTGCAACGTTGGTAGGCATACACCAGAACATCCGTGCGGTACACCTTGTCGTACAGCGCGTAGAAACGAAAGTCGGGCGATTCCTTCGCTTTTGCGTGTAACGCCATCTGCAACTTCTGAACGCTTGTTAGGATTGTTAGGCTCATCACCAATCCCGTTGTCCTTTGTCGCTTATTACGTTCGCCTTCAACTGAGGCCCCTTCCCTCCACCGGCATTACCCGGCTTCATCGGTACTACAAGCCTCTCCGCCACCCCAAACGGCCCGGCCTGTCTCTCGCGAGCTGCCAGTTGATCCAACCGCAATCACCGCTGGGGCTTCCCGTGTTGCCTTCAGTCCCCTTTGCTTACATGCCGTCGCCACTACCCCGGCAGGTTGATGGAAGCTGTTCGCTCATACTCTTCCCCCTCATCGGCCTTCCCCAAGTCCGCGGCGGGTCGGCTCCTGCATCATGAATTTCGAGGCTTGCTCAGCGTTCACTCACGTTACGGCCTGCACGCTTGCAGAGTCGCCTTTACGACCCTCTTCCACCGGAGGCTTCAGCAGTTTTGTTACCTCCACCGCTGCTCCGATTGCTACCGGGCGGAACGAACCAGTTCCCGGGTGGGACTTGCACCCACTGTGGACTAAACGCCTTTCACGGCGCACGCGGACCATCTCAGTAACCAGTTTTGAGGGCACTACAGAAACTACTTGTCCGGATAGCCGACATCCATGTAGTCATCTGTCAAGTGAAGGCGCGGGTGTCCCGGGCGCGCTCGGGAGAGCGTGCAAATCAACAGTTTCAGGATGTTCTACGCGCAACAGGTGCCTCTCGGCATCGGTTCCTGCGCTCGGCAGAACCAGACATCCATTTGCAGTCTCGGGCTCCGAAGAGCCGTCACAGAGGATTGAGTTTGTGTTCTCTGCCAGTCCCGAAACAATTCGTAGAGAGCCTCGGGAGTGTGATCTCCTCGGCAACATGCAGGACCTGGCAGGTTGCGCATTTTGTTCATGCTGTTTATTTCGGCAGTATTTTATGCTGCCGTAGTCCTGCGTTCTTCAGCAGGCACGAAGTCTCTCTGTTGCCGATCCACGGCAAGCAAATACGCGACCATCTTTCGCGCTACGGCAAGTGTCGCCCGATTGCTATTTCCTTTTTGTCTTTCCTGGTCATAAATCACAGCCATTTCGTGGTTCTGTCTCGGTGCCAACTTGGCGGCTTCTACCAGCGCACGCTGGATATGTTTATTGCGCTGCTTCGAGAGCGGCATACGCATCGCCTTGTCGGCCAAGCTCCGTTCATCTCCGCAGAGGCCGCAGTAGCTGATGGCCTGCTTGATCGAGCGGAAGCGTGAGACATCCCCGATTTCCAGAGCCACGTCAGTGCAGTGATCGGACCCACGCCAGGAACCGTTCGGAGTCGTTTGATCCGGTCGGCCAACACCGGATCGAGCTGGAGAGAGTTGACCAGGGCGTACTCGGTCCTTTGACAGCGCTCGATCGTCTCCCGGCTGAGCTTCAACAGCGGCCGTATGCTCGGAGGAACCTCCTTGCTCGCGGAGAGCAATTCCCGGAAGTAACTCACCTTGTGCAGCCGTTGCTTGTTTATATTCCACGCCCGTCTCCATCAGCGGTCCTGAGACACGGTTCTTCATCTGCACCATCTGCCTCGCCAGCAGATGCCGATACCTCAGCGTGCGCCTTCGATCCCGTATCGCTGCAGGCATCATGTGGCACTCCGGGAGGAAGTCGCATCTCAGGCAGTCGGCGAGCTTGCTGGCATCGATCTGGTCGTTCTTCTTCTTGGCTGCAGCAATCGCGCGCAGCATCAATGGATGTGCCACCTTGATCCAGCCGCTGAAAATCGTCGCCTCCATCGCAACGGTCCACGGCTGGGGCAAAGTCTTCATCCAACAATCCAGCTCGCGTCGGGTTGACCCGATCTTGCCTTCCTGCTGTATCCGGCCACTCACGTCCTTCACGCAGTAGCTGATCGTCTTCTTGTGAACGTCCAATCCGATATAGTTCATAGTCGTCATGGAGGAGCCTCCGTGGTTGTTCTCTGAATCGGCGTCGCCGCCGAGTTCAGCCTATGCAACACCACGTGCTCCTCGATGACTAACATTCAAACAATACGGACATGTGAGTTAATCTCGCGATAGAGTTCCTGTCGATTTGTGGATAGTGGGGCGTTCTCCGTTACTGACTATGCGTCTTCAACTGACTCATGGATACGGAGAAGTACAGCAGTGATGGTCAATGAGGTTACAAAGTCGGTCTGTAGAAAGCACAGTCTTCGTCGGAGATTTTGCACTCGCCGATTTTCGGCGGATTCCAAGGAAAGTCGTTGCGAAAAAAAGACGGTGTGGGATGTGAGCTCACATCCCACACCTTGGACGACGACACGGATCAAAAGTGCAGCCGTGCTCCTAGCTGTACTTGCCGTGGGGAGTAGATATTATTGTTGTTCGAGTTGCTGACAGAACCGAAAGCTGCTCCCGTGTACTGGGTCAGCGTGCTATAGGTTGAGCCCCCTGAGGTTGCTGTACCGAAGGCATATGCGGTCGTGTTGGTGGTTGTTACGTTCTGATGGTTCGGGAGGTTGAAAGCTTCCGCAAAGAACTCAAGATCATACCTCTCACGGACGACCAATCTCTTCGAAACACGGGCATCGAGGACGACCGTCGCAGGCAGACTAAAGGCATTGCGTGCAAAGCCCGGAATCCGTGTGGACCCTCCGGCTCCGTTATAACCCGAGGTTACGCCGGTGATATAACCAGTTACGCTCGACGACGTGGCGAGGTTCTGCGGATTGCCGTTCATGACCGGCGAATAGGGCACGCCGTTTTGTGCCGAAAGGCTTGGTGAAAACTGATAGTCATTCAGCAGAAAGCTCTTCCATCCCCTTACATGCCACGGCGAATATATCAGGGCTGTCAATACGAAGCGATTGGGTACGTTCTGCATTGAGTTTCCATACTCCGCCCGGATGTTCCGAGGATCAAGAAGGCTATTGGTGCTTGTGAAAGTTGTGTTGTTTTCTCCGTAGTCAAGCGCGTGTGACCAGGTGTAGCTTGCCTGAAGCTGCACTCCATGGCGGAGTTGGCGCTTCAGCTGTGCAACCAATGCCTCGTAATTGGACGTTACACCACTAAAGATAGCGGTCTTGGCGGCGTACCGGGGATCAGGACGGTTGAAGTCGACCACTGTCGGTGGCGCAGGAGCTCCCGCCACGGGAGATTTAACCGGATATCCGTAGAAGGGTACGGAGATTTGCGATCCATTCCGCAATAGGCCTGTGGAGTCATTGTTGACAACGGTGTAGGTGACATTGACTGGGTTCGGCAGATTCGTATCTACGAAAGTGGGCAGTGAACGCCCGTACGAGCCAAGCCAGCTCAGAGTGAATACGGTGTTGGCACCGAGATCCTGTTCAATGCTCAGATCAGCCTGATGGATCTGCGGTAGCTGGAAGTGTGGATCGAAGAAGATCACGTTCGGGGTAACGGCTGACGTGAGTGAACCTGAAATCACCTGCGGGAAGACGGGTGCCCCGGGGTTACCAGGCACCAGATTCGGACTCTGAACCTGGCCACCTGAAGCACCGGTTTGAGCGATGGCATTGTAGATCGTGGAATTGATAAGCCGCGCATTGAAGATGCCATATCCACCCCTTACGACCGTCTTACCTGTACCAAAGACGTCGTAGGCAAAACCTACCCGCGGAGCAATGTTGTTCTTGTCGCTGGGCATGCTTTGAGTCTGAGGCACGAGGGGATTCGGCAACTGCGCCTTGGGTGTCTGTTCATACTCGTAGCGCAGGCCGAGCATCAGGCTGAGCCGTGGGTTGACCTTCCACTCATCCTGTATGAACCCGGCATAATCACTCGTCTGGAACTCAAATCCAAGCGGACCGAACCCCTGTTGGTAGCTGGTGTAGTGCGCCGCCTGAGAAACCGTTGCAGGATTCTGCGAGAGATAGAAGTCCGAGAGGTAGGTCGCAACCGATGTATAGGAATACGCACCAAACACGCTGCTAAGGTTTTCACTTAGATCATTTGTGTGAATGTAATCGCCACCAAACTTCAAGGTGTGGTTTCCATGAATCCAAAGAACCGTATCGCTCAACTGCCAACGGCGCTCGTCCGGATAAGCCGGGCGGTTGTAAAAAGTAGGCGTACCAAACTGAAATGCGCTCGTGATGGAAACATTCGGAGGAAAGCCAAGCGGGTTGGCATAGCCAGCTGCGGTCTTCATCAGAGTGTTCGTTTCATACGTGGTCGGAGATTCCGCCCCTGCGAATTCGAAGTCGCGGCTGTATTGGTAACGAACTTCGTTGCTGATCTGTGAAGTGATATAGGTATCGAGTCTTGCTACGCCCCAGGTATCTCGCGCATAGACATTTCCAATACTCTGTGTGCCGTAGCTCGCGGTTACGTTCGTCTGCTGACCTGATGGAGAGATAAAGCGAAGGCGATTCACTTCGGCGCTGAGATGATTGCGATTATTGATCTGCCAATCGATCTTCGGGAAAAATAACGTCTGGTCAGTGTAGCGTTTGGCCTGGCCGAGCAGAGAGTTCAGTCCTGCCTGGCCGGCGATGTAGTTCGTAACTCCTGCAGAGTAAGTAGCAAGTCCGAGATTCGTCTTCAACGTGCATGCGCCGCTGTCAGCATAGAAGTTGGGATCATAGTTGGTGGAAGAGGTGACACTGCTGATGGGATTCGATCCTCCCGGACAGGTCGTCGACCCAGGTAATGATGCCGAAGGGGTGGCGTAAAAGGTAGATGGCGAACTTGGAACGGTAATAATTGGGAAATCGCGATAGAAGCGGTCAAGCGCGAAGAAGAAAAACAACTTGTCACGAAGAATTGGTCCGCCAACTGCAAAACCCATCTGTTTACGGATATCAGTCGGTTTAATATGTACCGCCGTAAACGGACCGCCCGGCGTAAGCTGCACATTTTGCGTGGTGAAATTGTTATAAGCCGCCAGAGCCGAATCGCGATCGAGAAAGTACCCCTCGCCATGAAACTGGTTGCTGCCACTTTTGGTCACGGCATTCACTACACCACCCGCCGCGCGTCCATACTCAGTCGAGTAATTTGATGTATTGATTTGAAATTCCTGGATCACAGACTTCGGCGTCGAGTATCCGATATTGGTACGGCCGCGCTCCTCTGAAAAGAAGGCCTGATTATCATCAGCGCCGTCGATCGTAATGTTGTTCAAAAGCGTGCTTTGTCCTCGAAAGCTGAGCAGTCCAAAGCCGCCCGACTCGACGACTCCGGGTGCTTGCAGTGCATAGGCTGACCAGCGGTAATTGTTTACCGGCAGATCCTCGAGCACTCGAAGTCCAATGGTGTTCGAGAAATCGTTATTCGTCGTATTGATCACCGGGGCTTCGCCACTGACATCTACTGTCTCTGTGGAGGCACCTAGCGCAAGGACAGATTGCACCGTCGTGAGTGAGCCGACAGTGACCTCTACCTTCTCTGCTTTGAATACCTGAAATCCATTAGCCGAAATATTGACTGTATATAACCCTGATTGAAGATGGATGACACGATAACCTCCTGCTGCATCAGAAGTGATCGTCTGTTCGGCATTTGTGCCATTGTTATGGATCACGATCACTGCGTTCGATACGACAGCGCCGGTCTTGTCCCGCACGGTACCGCCGATCGCTCCATCCACAGCAGTTTGTGCGGGCATCTGCTCATGAGCGCTTACAAAAAACATAAGCATCAATACGATGAATCTCACTAATTTGCCGAATGGCATGTACTCTCCTGGTGTAAAGTGCTGCAATGTGTGCGTCGACGCTGCGCTTTGATGAGCCCTGAATAGGCGCAAAAAGCCTTCTCGCGACATGCTGGTTACTTTCAATGGATTGACTCTAGTGATGCTGAGGAACCGGATCGGCGGATTGTATCCAAGCTGTATAGATGAGATCCCTCAGTTCAGTCGCCGCGGCTGCCAACTGCTGGACAGCAAAGCGCTTCCCATCTGCTGTGCCTGAATCGCCGAATGCGCCTTCTTTTTCCAGACGATAGGTAGTTTCGACCAAAGCGTGAGACTGTCTAAGGTAGACCATGTACTGATCGAAAACATCTCCGATCGGCGCTGGCTGCTTTTCAACCAGCGGAGATACATCCGCTGCCTTGACATTTTTGTGCACAAATTCGCTTTCAAACAGACCGTGAATCTTGTGTTCGGTGGTATATCCGTTTGGATTGGGACCAAGCCATCCATTCGGCTTGTTGGACGTATGGAGAGGCATTGCTCCATCTCCGACATAGTGACCAAGCCATCCCGCCAGAAAAACGATCTCTTCCTCGATTGGAGTCGTGTCCTCTTTGGTCACCACCATCTCACGGTAGTCGCGCATGGCAACTTTCAGCCGCTCCCAGACCTCATCTGCCTGATATGGCTGCATTCCGAGCTTCTCAGCAGTGACGACCATGTCGGGATGCGAGGTCTGGGCCAACGCTAACGCACGCACATAGTCATATCGTTTACGCGGCAGTGTGGGCAACACCGCATCTACCGTCTCGATCTGCATGAAATGTTCTGGAGCGGTCGTGGCCGCAAGTTCCGGCTCCAGAAGTCCACGCCAGTGGTCGGGCATCGGTGCGTAATAACTCATTGCATTGATGGACTGGGGGTTCCGAAGAAAAGCAGGAACGTCACCAGGTAACGCGGAGCATGCAAGCTGATTGATGATTTGGTGTCCATCCACACCCCATGCGAACATGCGCTGTACTCCAACGAAAACTGGGACGGTAAATAAGAGACAGCAGTGAAGCAGGTGACGTCGAATCATGGTTTCCTCAGGAGACAGGTGTGAAGGTAAGTCGCCGAAGTGAAAGCCATAAGAACGAATGATGAACGGTCGGTTAAAATGGCAGACGTCTGACCTCATACATCCCCTGCATCAATTGAAATGGCATAATGGAAACCATCGTGAGTAGAGATGGAAATGAACATGCAACCAAGGTGCTTTCGGATCGGATATGGAACGGGATGGCTCGAGAAAATCTCGCAACACGCGTCGCGAATGCCATTCGCGAGCAGGTTCATTCCGGAAAGCTGGAGCGCGGAGTCCAACTTACCGGCGAGGTAGAATTTGCGCGGGAGCTCGGAGTAAGCCGACAGACACTCCGTGAGGCTACCCACCTGCTGACGCAGGAAGGGCTCCTCACGATTCGTCATGGTGTGGGCACGTTTGTGGCAGAGAGCCCGAGATACTTGAGCAGCAGGCTCGACACCATGCATTCCATGTCGGCGCTGATACGAGAACATGGAGGCGACGCCCGGGTAGATGGCTTAAAGATCCGGAGTATTGCGGCCACCGCCGAAATTGCGAGAGCACTAGGGGTTCCTGAGGCTTCTCCTGTCGCCGAGATCTTTCGTCTTCGACTTATCGACGCAAAAGCTCTGGCAGTGGCGTACGACTACATTGCGCTTCTTGATGACGCCAAATGGAAACTTCCGTTGATCAAAATGTTTGACGGTGGTTCGATTTACGAGTTTATGGCCGCGAAGCTTCAGCGAGAGCTGATATCAAGTAAAGCGACAGTGACTGCGGTTGCTGCCAGTAAAAAACATGCTGCGCTGCTGCATGTCAAAACAGGTTTTCCTCTACTGCTAATGCGGGAAGTCCAATTTGATGTACAGCGCCGCAGCGGCCTATACAGTGTGATCTTTCATAATTCCTCGCTGATGGAGTTCACATTAGTACGCCCTGGGGACAAATCGTGACGGCTTCTCTTGCCGTCTTCGGCAACCTCACCATTGATGACCTCGTTTTTCCCGATGGATCGACCCGTTGGGCTGTTCCCGGTGGCAGTGCAGTTTACGCGGCAATGGGAATCTCGCTTTGGACGGGATGTGCAAGCATTGTTGCACCCGTCGGCACCGACTACCCAATAGAACTTCTGGGCAACCGTATTGATCTGTCGCGCTGCCAGCATGTGCCACGCACTTTGCGGAATTGGGGCCTCTACGAGGAAGACGGCCAGCGGCATTTTATCTCTCGAAACGCAACGAGAAACTGGAGTGAGTTTTGCCCGAAACAGACAGACGTTGCATCTGGCTATCAAACAGCAGCACATATTGCACCGATGCCGCACGATCTAGCACTGGAGTTGGTGAGCGCACTCCGCAAGGTCGGAACCAGTTCTATCTCTCTCGACCTGGATGATCATGACCTTCTCGGCAGGACGAATCTAGAGGCTATTCTCGGGCTACTAGGTGGAGTCGATCTCTTTTTGCCGAGCCATCAAGACGCTCTTGCGATATTCCCAGGTGCTGAACCGCTCGAAGGCTTGCGCAGACTAAGGTCTTATGCGCCTGACGTGACCTTGATTGCGATGAAGTGTGGGTCGGAAGGCGTAATCGCGCACGTCTCGGGCGCAAAGGAATGTATCCATGTTCCCGCCGTACAGGTCGATCTGGTCGATCCGACAGGCGCGGGGGACGCCTTTTGTGGTGGAGTGCTGGCTGGCTTTGCAGAAAAGAACGATCCGATCGAGGCTCTGCTCTATGGGGCGGTGTCCGCTTCATTCTGTGTCGAAGGCATCGGCTTCGCCGGTTTGGCCAACGCAACCGAGGAAATGGCTCGCCCGCGTCTCGCGACGCTTCAACATCGCGTGGAATTTCAGTCAATGTAAGGGGTCAGCAATTCTATCCGCTGCAATGTCTCTTCGGCACCAAAGCCGCTTGTCAACGAACATCTCCAACTTAGGGATAGAAACCGGCTATCCGGAAAGGTGAAACCGAACTGCCTGAGAAGTCTGGTTTCTATGAGCAGGTCATTTAGGTCAAGGGGTTTTCTGTTTTTCTTTCCTAAGCGTTTTAGTCTCTTCCGTTGTTCTGTTTTGGTTGTTCCGCATGTTGTTCTCCACCGTGTTTCTATTCGCACTTTGAGTGAGCCGCTCGTGGCTCTGTGTCGGTTGGGGTCAGAAGGAGAAGTCGATGCTGCCAGTTTTCGGTCGGCCTCGTTCAGGGCCCAACCAGACACGCAGTCATCGGGGAGCGGGGTAGTCGCAACAATTAGACATGATCTCCTTCCTCAGACTGGTACTGCATAGAACGGGATGTATGGCTCCTGGGTGATCCAGATGCGATGAAGCAGTACTGCCAGCTTGCGCGCGACGGCGACGATGGCCCGATTACGGGACTGCTTGCCTCCGCGCGAGGCCAGGTGCAGACCCCACTGTCGTAAGGTGGAATCTCTCCCATGCGGACCGAGCACATGGTTGGCACACTCGACCAGCAGAGTACGTAAATAGATGTTGCTAGCCTTGGTGATGCCGAGCTGCGGGTCTCGATCCCCGGACTGACTGCGTCTTGGCCGCAGGCCCAGGTAGCAGCCGACATCGCGACTTCGCTGGAAGCGTTCCTCGCTGCCCAGCGTCAGAACGTACGTCAACGCCGTGAGCTGACCGACGCCGTAGACCTGGATCAGAGCCTGCGTCTCTGGATATTCCGCCTCCGCGAGTCGTTTGATGGCGCGATCGTAGTGCTTGATCTTCACTGTCATCTCCGCGATCTGTTCGAGCACCGGGCCAAGCGCCTGCGTCAGACCTGGCGGCAGCACGGCCACACATCGCTTCGCGAAGCAGAGCGTGGACGAGGCAGGAAGACGATAGCCGCATGGCTTGGCCAACCCGCGCACGGCGTTCACCGCAGCCGTCCGCAGACGAACGATCAGGTTGCGGGCGCGGATCAACGTCAGCGCCTCCTGCTGAGCGACCGTACGATGGGCAATCTGGCGCAGGATCTTCGGATCGAGCCGCGCGTAGCGAGCCAGCTTCTCCGCATCTACCTGATCGCGCTTCCGATCGCTGTGCGAGATCGCCCGCAGCTCACGTACGTTCGCTGCGATGACCTCGTGACCCAGTTCCTCAAGCTGCTCGCTGATCCAAATCGAGTACGTGCCCGCTTCCATCGCGATCCGCACCGGAGGCAGATCGGTAAACCACTTCTCGACTCCCGATGGACTGGTACGAAACCGGCCCTGGCCCACGACTTCTCCATCTTCGTTAAGCGTGCAGTAATGGCTCCAGACGTCCCCAAGATCGATCCCGATCGTCATCCCGACCTTGGAGCTTCTGAGTGGTACTTCCGCGATATGGTGCTGCATAGGATTTTTCATGGGAAATAGTCTCTCCGATCCGAAGACCTGCTCATCCCATTTTTCGGCAATTACAATTGCCGCGCCGGGGTCGGATGGGCTCCGGTATTTCTGAGCCAAAGTGAATGTTAGTCTTCGGCAAAATCTGAAGGGAGATTTTGCATGAAGAAGAAGCGCTTTTCAGTGGAGCAGATTGTGGCCGTGCTGAAGCAGGCAGAACTGGGCGTGCCTGTGGCGGAGGTGATTCGCAAGGTTGGGATCAGCGAGCAGACCTTTTATCGATGGAAGAAGCAATACGTTGGCATGGAGACCGATCAGGCTCGGCAGATGAAGCAACTGCAGGAAGAGAACAGCCGGTTGAAACAACTGGTCGCAGATCTGAGCCTGGATAAGACGATGCTGCAGGATGTGCTCAGAAAAAAGTTCTGAAGCCCTCGGGACGCCGTCCGATGGTCGATCATTTACGCGACCGGTATCGGGCGAGCGAACGGCATACCTCCCAGGTTCTCCTGATGGTGCGAGGCACGTATCGCATCAGAGTCATCAGGAACCATGGACGGAGTTGCGGATGCGGATACGCGAGATCGCACAGAGCAGGGTGCGTTACGGGTATCGCAAGATCCGCGTTCTGCTGAACCGCGAAGGCTGGGCTGTTGGGAAGCATCTGGTGTATCGGCTGTATAAGGAAGAGGGCTGGCCTTGAAGAAGCGGCCACAGCTAAGAGAAAAGCAGTACGGCACGGGAAGAACGCTTCGTCGCGACAGCGCCCAACCAGGCATGGAGCGTCGACTTCCTGGCCGATCAGTTGCACGATGGCACGCGCTTCCGCGCCTTGACGATCCTCGATGTTTACACGCGGGAAGGCGTTGCCATCGAACTGGCCAGAGCTTGAAAGGAGAAGATGTGGTGCGAGTGCTAAACCGAGTAAAACAGCAACGTGGAGTGCCGAAGTTCTTGTTCTGCGACAACGGAAGTGAGTTCACCAGTCAAGCCATGGACCTATGGGCCTACCAGAACGGAATGAAGATCGACTTCTCCCGCCCTGGCAAGCCGACCGACAACGCGTACGTGGAATCGTTCAACGGAACCTTCCGAGCCGAGTGCTTGAATGCCCACTGGTTTGGGACGCTGGCCGAAGCAAAACCGCTGATCGAGGAATGGCGTCAGGAATACAATGAGAGTCGTCCTCACCGATCTCTCGGTGAACGAACGCCGAGCGAGTTCGCCAGTGAGTGCGCGGCTAGCCGCGTACTCACTGCAACCTAAACCAGCCGAAGACTAACTCTAGGCTTGGTACAGAAATCCTGGTCCGATCAGCACGACGACGACGAGGTAATACTGACATTTCTAATGGGCCAGAAACCCTGACATTTCTATCGGGTACTAACAGAAGCTCTCTCAGATTCTACTACCCTGTCTTGTTCTTCCCCTTCTGCTTGCAGGATGTGCCTCGATGACGGTCTCAGATAGGCCGAGCCTGGAGGAGCAGAGTAAATGTTCGGCACAGGCCGATAAGTTGTTTGCTGGTCAAAACTACGACCTGCAGCTGTGGCCAACCACCAGAGTCATTACACTCCCAACTTGCACCGATGCGTTCTCTATATTTGGGCACACTTTCCAAATGAATCTTTAACATCCATCTCACTGGTAGATGCTTTTGAGGGAGAGTCTCTTGGATCTTTCATTGAACGAGGACAGGGGGAACATCATTCCGTTACCTGTACGGTCAGAGGTTCCAGTAGCAACAACACGCGTTGCAATTCTGAAGACGAGTTCAACAAACGCGTGAAAGATATCTACAGACTGAATCCATAGTGGGACTTCAAATAGCAATCGTCCCGGTCCTACCCCATGAGCAGGGCGCGACAGTCTCGTCATCGGGCATGCGTGAGACCCTTCGTACGCCACTTGATTCCAAAAGATCTACGCCAAATAGCTCCTCAAGTTACACGAACCTGCCGCACCTTGCACAGCCTTGGCCGCGCGCTCCATGCTGGTGCCCAGGTCGCCGTCACCTGTAACGCGGTCCATCTCGGTAAGCTCACTCATCGCCTGAGCCAGAGGCGGGATGAATAGGGGATTCGGCATTCGGCACCCGGGTGAGTTAGCCTCTACGCAGTCTGGATATGGTTAAGCTGACCAGGCCGCTGGCTACGAGGTAAATCGAGGACAGCTCGGGGACCTGATTCAGTGCGGGGTCTGGGCTCAGGATTTTGAAGTTCGGCCCAAAGTTTCCTGGATTGTTGGGGGGATAGGTGCTGGTTGCGAAGAGCGGAGTGGCTGGAGGAGCTCCGTAATAGCTGTAGACCGCGGTGTCGAGCGTCAGCCCGAATTGGGAGGTGAATCCCTGCGCCTGGGTGAAGTAGTGTTCGCCGGTGAAGAACTGGGAGACGATCTGATATTGGGTGAAGGCGGCGAGGGTTAAGGGAGAGGAGAGGTCGGTGTAGGTGAAGGTGGTGCTGGTTCCCCCTCCGCCGACGGTTGTGACACTTACCAGTGCGCCGGGTAGTGCCTGCTGGGTGGCAACGTCGAACAGCGCGACGGTGTGGGTGGCGTTGTATCCGTCGTTGATGTAGCCCATCGCGGTGACTGTGATTGGAGCGCTTCCGGTTGTGAAGTTGTAGCCGAGCTCCGCGGTGTCATTGTCATCGATGCGGTAGAGGGACGACGTAAAGCTGAAGGCGGCAATGGAATCGGCATAGGCAGGAACTGTGGCCAACACGGCAAAGAGGCAGACAGAGGAGGTGCATAGCCGAGAGAGGGTGAGAGAGCCATGGGATCGTTTCATTTTCTTCTCCGTAAAGCATTTATCCTGGACCCAGAATCGCTTCAAACCACGGATACCAGCCAAGGCAACAGAAGTTCCAATGTCTAGTCATGATGCAATTCGCGCTCCATTGCAAATTAATGCGATGTGACCTGTTTGCAGGTCAGATAGGGTAAGGGCTAGCGAGGTGAAGTCGCACGATCTTGCACACAATATGCTGGATTCATCGGGTTAAAAACAAAAGAGGGTGAGCGCTACGTGTAGCCCAAGTTCTATATGTCAGCGAGAGGTTCAGACTGCCTCTGCTTCCATTGATCGGGGAGCCAAGCGTGTAGTTGGTCGTTCCTTTTAAGGAACGACGTTGACGGTAGCCGTATTTTGCTATTCCATGTATGTTAATGATAACAAATGATTTATGTCCGGTAATGAAGCTTATGTATAGTTCCGTTGTACGCGCAAAGTAGAAATGTCCGGTTTCTGCAAAGTTGAAATGTCCAAACTACCCTTCCGAGAGATATCGGAGGCAGAGATTGGATCTTTTCAGAATGAGCGAACGGGATCTCCAACGGATTGCTGTTCTGACAGACGTGATGGCCGGACGGCGTACGGTGGTGTCCGCCGCGGCGGTGCTGGCGATTAGTGAGCGGCAGACCTTTCGATTGCTGGCGCAGTATCAGGAACAAGGTAGCAGTGGAATAATCCACAAGGCGCGTGGCCGAGCATCGAACCGCCAGGTCAACGCTGGTGTCCGAGCGTATGCCATCGAGCTGGTTCGCGCCAAGTACGCCGACTTTGGTCCAACCCTTGCAACCGAGGTGCTTCTGGAGAAGCACGCGATCAAGGTGGGCCGAGAGACGTTGCGCCGGTGGATGGTGTCAGACGGCTTATGGTTGTCACGGAAGCAGCGCAGAACCTTTCACCAACCTCGTCTGCGACGCGAGGCGCATGGCGAGCTGATCCAGATCAATGGCAGCGAAACCGCTGGTTCGAGGATCGTGGAGCACTCTGCACGCTTCTGGTGTTTTATTGACGATGCGACTAGCAGGCTGATGCAGCTGCGCTTTGTCCTAGCGAAAGCACAGAGAGCTACTTTGGAATACTGCACGGATATCTCAAAGATCACGGCTGCCCCGTCGCCTTCTACTCGGACAAGGACACGGTCTTTCGGGTGAACAAGCCAGACGCGAAGGGAGGTTCGGGGATGACGCAGTTCGGCCGAGCGCTGGCCGAGTTGAACATCGAAATCATCTGCGCCAACTCGAGCCAGGCCAAGGGCCGCGTGGAAACGAGTGAACCGAACTCTGCAGGACCGGCCGGTCAAAGAACTGCGGCTCGCCGGTGTCTGCAACATGGAGGACGGCAACATCTTCCTCCCGGAGTTCCTACAGCGCTTCAATGAACGTTTTGCGGTGACTGCGATCAAGCCTGAGAACATGCATCGCACACTCAATGTCGCTGCCGGCCGGTTGAGCGACATCCTAATGCCACCGCGAGCAGCGCTTTGTCGGCCAGCAACTCACCTTCCATTACGATCGCAAGCCTATCATCCATGAGCGGAGTGGGGCCTCTGAGAACCTTGCAGGCAAATACGTGGAGCTGTCCGATTTCGCAGACAGACCACTAGAGGTGAGGTGGAAAGGACTCCTGCTTCCCTACCACATCTTCAGCAGGATCAGCGGGTCAGCCATGCGGCCATCGTCGAGAACAAACGCCTGGGCCAGGCTATGCCAAAAGATCCAGAGGGCGCGCTCGTCTTGGGCTTCGGCCTTCAACCCTCTCGATGACCCTTTTGGGGTGTTTGGATTAATTCTCTGGGCTTACAAGGACCTGGCACTACCGCGTAGCCCGCACGAAAATGCCACTACATATTCGTCTCCCGCTACTTTTCGCATTTAGTCCAACTTGCTGAACCACCTCTGGCGCTGCGGCTAGAATCCATCTCATGGAAAGTAAATTGAAATCTCGTCGCAGATTCTTATCAGATGCGTCGTTAGGAGTTGTCGGGACCGTAATGGCCTCCAGTATCCAAGCGCAGGTCCCTCAGTCGACTGCCGGCGCACCGCCTACCTTCGGGACTGCGCCGAGTACCGGACCCGAGGTTTCCGCCGCAACATTTGGCGAGGCTGAAAGGCTCGTGCAGATAGAGATGACCGATAGAGACCGGGCAGAAGCCGCCAGCAATTGGCGTAAGTCAATGGCCGCTCTATACGAACGCCGCACGGGGCCGCGCAAAGTAATACTCACCGAGACAATCGCGCCGTACTCGACCTGGAACCCTGTACTTCCCGGCCATCACGCAGGGCCGGAGCGGGATCGCTTCAGCCGCAGCGCACCCGGACCGGGGCCACTGCCTAAGAGTGATGGTGAGATCGCGTACGCTTCAGTCGCGCAGCTTTCACGGTGGATCGAAACCAGGCAGCTTAGCTCTGAACGACTGACGAATATCTACTTATCGCGCATCGCTCGCTTCGACCCAAAACTGCATTGTGTCATCACGCTTACAGGTGATTCTGCAATCCGACAGGCTAGACAGGCCGATTCTGAGATAGCCGCGGGCAGGTACCGTGGTCCACTGCATGGCATACCATGGGGCGCCAAAGATCTTCTTGATACAGCTGGCATCGCGACGACTTATGGCGCTGAGCCATATCGCAACCGCATCCCAACCGACGACTCAGCGGTCGTACGTCGTTTGCATGAGGCTGGAGCTGTGCTGATCGCCAAACTGAGCCTCGGCGCTCTTGCGCTGAATGACATATGGTTTGGTGGGCAGACGCTGAACCCGTGGCTGCTGGAAGAAGGGGCCTCCGGCTCAAGCGCTGGTCCGGGTGCGGCGACAGCGGCGGGACTCGTTGGTTTTTCCATCGGTTCGGAGACCGGAGGAAGCATCGCCAGTCCGAGTATGCGTTGCGGAGTCAACGGCCTGCGTCCTACCTTCGGCCGTGTGCCTCGCACCGGCGCCATGACGCTGTGTTGGTCGCTGGATAAGCTCGGGCCTATGTGTCGCTCAGTCGAAGATACGATGCTGGTACTGAATGCGATCTCCGGTCCTGATCCTGGCGATATCTCCAGTGTGCCTTCGAAGCTCGACTATGACGCTCAAGCTTCTGTTGTCGGTTTGAAGGTCGGATACTTTCCAGCATGGATGAAGGAAAGTCCCGCAACGGAGGTTGATCGTGCAGCCCTTGTTGCCATCCGCAAGTTAGGTATGATCCCTATTGAGGTTCAATTGCCTGACTGGCCTTATGATTCACTGCAATTGATTCTCTTCGCCGAAGCCGCCGCCGCGTTTGAAGAGTTGACGCTTAGCCACAAGGTAGATCAGCTCAAGGCACAAGTTGCTGATGCATGGCCTAACAGCTTCCGCCAGGCGCGGTTTCTCTCTGCGGTGGACTTTGTGCAATCGGACCGCTTGCGCAGGATGGTTGCGCTTGAGATGGCTCGCATCTTCTCACAGGTGGATTTGCTGCTCGTCCCCTCGCTGCGCGACGAGATGTTGACCATAACGAATTTTACCGGGCATCCGTCACTTACCATGCGAGCGGGATACGTCGAAGTATCTCAGGCCCGCAGTGACTGGGCACCAGACCCCAGGCACCCGCTACCGCGCTTCAACCCACCACGCCGAGTTCCTCATGGCATTACCCTCATTGGACGACTCTTCGACGAGGGCACGCTAGGGCGCGTCGGACTCGCACTGGAGCATGCCTTCGGAGTCGCCAGGGAACATCCAACGGGTTTTTAGTGCTCACGAAGTGGAACTGGTGGAACAGCCTGACTGCAATCAGCTTTTGCATTGCAGGCACGGACGCCAAAGAATACGTTGTCCTTGGATATCGGGAGCAGCACGGAATAAGGCGTGGACCCTGATGTATCCTTTACATCGAACGCATACTGCCAGTCGTTAATAGCGGTCTCTCGCCACACGACCTGATAGTGCACATCCCCTGTAGAGCTCTTCGGTGCCTCCCATTTGAGTATCGTGTCGTTGTCCAGGTTCGATGTGGACACATGAACCTGCTGCGGCATACCAGGCGAGTTTGCCAGCGTCGCCAACGTTGCTATATTGAGCCCCGCAACCCGTGCAATGTAGTTGAAGTCGTCAAACTTCAACAAGTCACCATACTCCTTGCCGTTTTCAGTGCGCACATGCTGGTGCTGATGGTCGAAGTTCTCCCGCCACTCGGTGAACCGCACCGAGGGGAAGCCTTCGTCGCTAAATGATCGATGGTCACCGCCGCGGAGAAAGCGGTCCAACCGAAGCTCCATCGCGGCATGAAATGGTTCTTTACTAGTAGACAAATAGGTGCGATCCACCGCCAATACTTCACGCGCAAGCTGACGCGAAGGAGTTTCATTCTCCCCGCCGATACTCAGGGCTTGGCGGATCTGCTCGATCGGCGATGAAGGTAGGATGCCTTGTGAAAACACCCGGACCCGTTGCTTGCTTTGCAATGTGTCGCCTGGCGTTGTATCACCGCCAACGATGTCATTGTTCAGTACACCTTCGAGCTCCCAACCCTCCTTTTGAGCACGCAGCGCGAGATGATGAGAACCGTTAAGTCCCTGCTCTTCGCCGGCAACTGCAACAAAGATGAGCGTGGCGGGGAATTTGAATTTACTCATTACCCGGGCAGCCTCGAGAGAGACAGCCGTGCCACTGGAATCGTCATTGGCACCGGGCGCGAAGTCATGCGTGTTCATGACATCTGTCTCTCGCGTATCGTAATGGCCAGTGATGAGATACATACGCTTTGCAGCAGATGGATCAGAGCCACGCAAGATTGCATAGACATTGCGAAGCGGTGTTGGCTTTACGATTCGCGGATGGCTATTGTTGAAGCCGGCCTGAGGCTGCTCAACAAATTCATCGAACTGTACTTCCAGGCACCCGCCGCAGTCCTTGCTATAGCTTTCAAACTGCAACTTGATCCAATCCGCCGCGGCGAAGACGCCGGTGCCGGGCTTGAGATCCGTCTCGGTGGATGAGATGGTCGAGCGATTGTGGAACTCCACGAGACGCGTGATATTCGCTTTGATGCGATCAGCCGAGACTAACTTCAGGGCGGCAGCAATCTGGGGGTCGGCGGGGGTAACTCCGATCTGCGAACCAACGGCCTCGTAGTCCAGTTTGTTCGTTGATGCGTGACTACTCTTCTGTGCAGTGGCAGGGTTAGCGGATAAGACCGTCGATGCCAATGTGGCGACAAACAACATACGCTTCATGGATTTTCCTCAGACCAGGAGATAGAGAGTGCAGGACGCCGCTCCGCCTACGTTTGCGGAGCGGCGTTCTGAACACGGTATATGACTGCGGGCCACTTAGAAGATGATCTTACCTCCGATTTGGAGTTGACGTGACATCCAAGGTCTCCGACCGGCAAGCGTGTCGCAGAGATAAGACCGAAGTTGGGATTGGCGCCGACAGCTGTTGCCGTTCCGGTAGGGAGGGTAATGGCTGTGGAGGGGTTGCGAAGCTGGGGCGATTGAAGATGTCGAACGCATCTACGCATAGCTTTTATCGCACGGCCCAAGACGTCTTCACTCGTGCCCGCCCCAGACATACTGGCGGTGTCGAAGAAATTGATGCCTGATTCAACAACATGACGGATGATCGGTCGACTCAAAATCCACGAATGTCGTCCCTTCGTTGGGTCTCCGAAACTCATGCACCCAAAGCACACCCGAGAGCCACCAGTCCGGATTTCCCTAGATTCTTGTACTGCATGTCATCTCCCTTGTGACTTGGGTCCCGAGTTGTTGGTGAATGTGGTCTTCCACAAAGTCGCGCATCCTGCGGGATGTGTTTGCACAGACTGGAATGTCTCGGGCTTCAGTATTTCCGTTTGAAACTCTATTTTTGTGGGGTTCCCCAGTTGTTCCCGAATTGTCCTGAGCTAGCAGTCGGGAAAGTCTGCAGTTGTACCCAACTATACTTTGGCGATCCACTCCTGCAAGAAAGCGGGATATTCCTAAGCTCGACACCTTTGCATTCGCAAGCGGCAAGAAAAGTTACAACATCGCGATCAACGAGCATCACTTCTATAAGATCGAGGATTGCACCGTGGCATTCCTCGTGGCCGAAGCGCCCGCACTACTAGTCCGGTTAGAACAGAATCTTGCCCGCCAGTTGCAGTTGCCTGGACGACCCAAGGTCGCTCACCGCAAACCGCGTCGACGAGATCTGCCCAAAGTTGGTCGAAGTATCTGCCAGTGTCGGCTGCCCGAAGCTGGGATGGTTAAGCACATCGAACGCATCCGCTCGCAACTGCAGCGTAAACCGCTCCGTCAGCTTGGTGTTCTTCTCGATCGAAACATCGATGTCCGCAAATCCTGGCCCCGTACCCGCATTGCGTCGCAGATTTCCGAAGCCATTCACGTTCACAAACGAGCACCCCGCCACGACTCCCGAAGCCGGGCACACCGTCGACGTGATCCAACCCACATTTCCGTTCGTCAGGATCGACTTCGACGTCGCGATCGGTCCCACGAGATTCGGCCGTACCGTACCGCCGGTACCCGTCAGTCCATTCACCGTCGCCGCCACGCCGCTGTTGATAATGTTCATCGGATTGCCCGTCTGCCACTGCGCAATCCCCGACAGCCGGAAGCCCTCCACAAAGCGGTTGCCCTTGAACGGCAGATCGTAGATCGCATTCGCCGAGATCCTGTTCCTCACATCGAAGTCCGACAGACCAAGATTCGTCTGCGGATTGTAGCTGTCCTGAAAGACATACCCTCCCTGCGACCCCAGCGAGTTGAGGTCCATCGACTTCGACCAGTTATACGTCATATTAAACTGCACGCCATGCGCCAGGTTCTTCCGCGCCGTCAACCAGAGTGCGTTGTACGACGAAGATCCACCGCTGTCCACCTCGGCAAAGTTCGAATTCACCGCTGCTCCCGCCGCGATCGGGCTCGAACCCGATAAGGTCAGATACGGCCTCATGCCATTGACCGGCTGATTCAGATTCACCCTCGCCCGCAGCTGTCTGCCCACGGACCCGAAGTATCCGATCTGCATCGCCACGCCGCCGGGAAACTCCTGCTGCAGATTCAGGTTGTAGGTCTGTGTATATGCGTTCCTGAAGTTCCGGTCGATCGTGTTGACCGTCAGACCCGCCGCAGCGGCCGAACCATACAGGTTCGTCAGTGGAATCGGAGCCGTGCTGCTGTTGTACGTCACCGGAGCCGCAAAGGGCGTATTCGAGGCCAGAGGTGTCACCGCATTCGTCGCAGGCTGATCGGCCATGTAGCCATACCCTCCGCGAAGCACCGTCTTTCCGGTTCCGAAGACGTCATAGGCAAAACCCACACGGGGCTCCCAGTTATAGTTCTGCTTATAAACGCTGCCGAAGCCGTTCGTATTTGTCCTCACCAGCGAGACCGTCGCAGGATCGAAGACCACAAACCGGTTCGCACCCTCCGTGGGAGTTCCATTCCACTCAAACCGGAACCCCAACTCCAGCGTCAGATTGTGCGTGAGCTTGTAGTTGTCCTGAACGAACCCTCCTACCGCATTCACATAGACCCTGCTCGACACCGTGCTTGGCGTAATCGTGAAAACATTCGCCACTCCGTTGATGAAGTTGGCCGTCGTGTTGAACCCTACGATTCCCGTGTCGCCGGCAAAGTTCGCATTCAGGAACCGCCTAAACTCTCCGCCGAACTTCAGCGTATGCTTGCCCGTCAGATAGGTCGCGGTATCGTACACAACTCCCAGCGTATCGGTGCGTCCCTGCGGAAAGCCCGACGGTCCGCCGAAGTTCAGCGAGAGATCCGTGATCGTCATCTGCGGTAGCCCTATCGCAGAGTTCAGGCCATCGCTGATGTGATAGTCATTGGGATTCGCCACGAAGCTCGGATTGAAGGCAATTGAGATACGATTGAACCCCAGTCTCGCCTCGTTCACTAGCTTGGGGCCGAAGACGTGCGTCTCGTTCAACGTCAAGACCTGTCGATGAGCATTCCGGCTATCGCCGAATCCGGGCACCGTGTTCCCCTGCAGATTCGGCTCCGTGCGAACGTCCGACTGAAAGGCGTAGAAGCCGTGCAGCGTGTCCTTCGAACTGAACTGGTGCAGAACATCCGCCGTTCCCTGATGCACGGTCACCGGTCCGCTCGCCGATCCGATAAACCTCGTCCCCGTCGGATCGTTGGGCAGCGGAATCAGAGGCAACAGCGCCACCGAAGCCGGATTCCCCACCTGCGTCACCTGCGCACGCTGCGCCAGGCTCAACACGCCGCTGTTCAGTGTCAGCGACTGATGTTGAATCAGTCCCTCGTAGCTCAAAAAGAAGAACGTCCTGTCGCGCCAGATCGGCCCTCCGATCGCCCCTCCAAAGTTGTTCCGCTTCAGCGGAGCCTGCTTGGCTCCCTTGCGATTGAAGTAGTTCCTCGCATCCAGCGCTTCGTTGCGGAAATAATCGAACGCCTCGCCGTGAAACGCATTCGTGCCTGAGCGCGTGCTCACGTTCACGATCGAGCCCGAACTCCGGCCATATTCGGCGCTATACGTCGAGTTGTTGATCTTGAACTCCGAGGTCGTGTTGATCGAAGGCTGAAACGTAATCTGGTTCTGCACCATGTCGTTCAGGTTCACGCCATTGATCTGAAAGTTCACCGAGTCCTCGCGATTTCCCGCTGTGATAAACGAGTTCGCTCCCAGGCCGCGGCTGGGCGTAGTAAGATTTCCGTTCTGCGGAGCCGTTACGCCTCCCGGCGTCAGCACCGTCAGATCGAGAAAGTGCCTGCCATTCAACGGAATCTCCTGCACCGTCGTCCGATCGATCACCTGCCCCACCGTGATCGTGTTCGCATCGATCACCGGAGCCGCGCCCGTCACCTCGACCGTCTCACCCGTCGAAGCCACACTCAGCTTCACGTTGATCTCCACCCTCTGGTCCACCTGCAACGTCAACCGAGGCACCGTGTAAGATCCGAATCCTGAAGCGTTCACGTGCAGCATGTAGCTGCCCGGCTGCAACGACGGAACCACATACTCTCCCGCGCTGTCGGTCACCACATCGCGATCCGCGTTCGTATCCAGCGAATGGACCTTCACCGCCGCACCGGCAACCACGGCGCCCGACGCATCGGTCACCGTTCCCGACAGGGTCGCTGTCGTCTGTCCATATCCCACAGCGCTGATCAGGATTACCGCTAACCCTGCCAGTAACTTGAAATATCGTGCTGACATCTTCATGGCCTGCCTCAAAGAAGTACAGATAGCTCCCCGGAGAACCGGGAGAGGTTGAATTCATAGATGGATCTACTAACTCAAGAAAAGCGGAGAACGTATGTCCCGGGGTCCAAATGCTATGCGGTGCAGCCACATCGCGGGGGCTGCTACTCACGACATAGTTAACGAAACATCAATGAGAACAATTTTCAGGAAAAATTTCCATGTGTCAACACGGCCTGTCCCAAAAACTAAAAGGATCTTTCGGTTGCTCTAAATCGTTTAGATTCCTAAATTGTCATCGTCTGTTGTTGAAATTGTCACATTCTTGCAAGCAACCGGTTTTGGACAACAGAAAGACCTCCAGGGCCACCATTTTCTTTCCTCTCGTCCCTATGTAAAACTGTTGCATCCGTTGAACATGCAATACGGGGAGTGCGGAGAAATCCCGAACTTCTGAGTTGCGGGCGATCACGGTCAATTAAGGAAATTGGCTGACCGAAACCAACTCTAGAATTGAGAGCATTCATACTTGCATTGCTCTAGCCCTTCAATTGAAATCACAGCATTCCGCCCAAGGGATTCAAAACATGCGTCTAGCAGCCCTGGCCTACCTCATTCTCTACTGCACCGCCGCCCTCGCCCAAAACCCGCGTGTCTCCAAGTGGCCCACAAAAGATAACGTCTACGTAATTAGAAACTTCCGCTTCGGCACCGGCGAGACCATTCCCGAACTCAGCTTGCATTACCTCACCCTTGGCCAACCGCACCGAGGAACCGATGGTCACATCGACAACGCCATCCTCCTGCTTCACGGCACAGGGGGCGATCGCCACACTCTCATGAATCCCGTCTTCTCCGATGTCCTCTTCGGCCCCGGACAGCCTTTCGATATCACCAAATACTTCCTCATCCTCCCCGACGACATCGGACAGGGTGATTCCTCTAAGCCCTCCGACGGCCTCCACATGAAGTTCCCCGAGTACGACTACGACGACATGATCCGCTCGCAGTACATCATGCTCACTGAAGGCATGCACGTCGACCATCTTCGCCTCATCCTCGGAACCTCCATGGGCTGCATGCAGTCCTGGGTTTGGGGCGAGGCATACCCGCAGTTCATGGACGCTCTCGCACCCTTCGCGTGTTATCCCGTCGAGGTCGCTGGCCGCAACCGTATGACCCGCTACATCGCCATCGAAAGCATCAAGCACGACCCCGCCTGGAAGAAAGGCGAATACACCACTGAGCCGATCGAGGGCCTTCGCGGAGCCGAAGCTATGCTTCTCGTTATGGGCTCCGCACCACTGCAAATGCAGAAGAACTACCCCACTCGCGCCCAGGCCGAGAAGTACGTTGACGACTACATGGCCCGCGCAATTACCCATGTAGACGCCAACAACCTCATCTACTACGTCAACGCCTCGCGCAACTACAATCCAGAGCCCAAGCTATACACCATAGTCGCCCCCGCGCTTTGGATAAACTCCGCTGACGACTTCATCAATCCGCCCGAGCTCGCTCAACAGATCATCAGCGCACGCGTGCTTCCCAAAATGCCTAAGACCAAATTCATTATCCTCCCCATTACCGACGCCACCCGAGGCCACGGGACCCACACTCAGGCCGCCATCTGGAAGGATGAACTTGTTACATTTATGGTCAAAACCGAAAAGAAGTAACGGCCAGCCACCGATCAACTCGCGATACCGATCTGGCTCTACTCGGATTACTAATGGGATGGTCCGCCGCCTTAGGCCGGCAGCAGTGGGGTATAACGGTGAAGACAGGAGGCATCCCATGGATGCTACACACAATCGGCATTGATCTTGTCAAGCAGTCTTCCATCTGGTTGGGCTCAATCTGCGTGGCGAGGTTGTAGTGCGCAAGAAGTGTTCGCGCAAGCAACTGCTGCACTTCACGGCGAACCTGAAGGTAAGACTGATTGGCATGGAAGCCTGTGGAGGGCACATTTTCTAGGACAGCATTGCGAGAACAGGGTCATGAGGTACGGCCTGATCCCGGCTCAGTATGTGAAGCCGTATGTGTTAGGGACAGTGACTCGTGCGCGATTGGTTACATTCTGAATGCCGAACCGAGCGGACTTATTATTTTGCCTTGCCCGTTCAATCCGCGACTTCTATGTCTAGCGTGATGCGAAGTTCTAATTTGCTTCTTGCAGCTTCGCTCTCAGGCGTCCGCCGGTTCAACTCAGGTTCCTGCGCACTGAGAGTCGGGGTTAGGCAAAGGCAGAACGCTATAAACATCGGGACTGAGCGCACAAGAACCTCCTCGAACTCACAGGATGATTCCGGTCGCGCTATAGGCCAGTGCCCATGAATCAACACCCGACGACAATACCTTGGTACAAGTCACTTTCCAAGGCATAAACACATCTTCTCTTTGAAGCCATATATCTTCCAACTCGCGGTCCCGTTTTTCAACATGAAGGAAGAATGTGGGGTCGTAAACGAATTGCTGTGCGGAACCACAGTCAATACCGGAATCAGGTCTATAAAGAACGGCTCGTTGCAAGCCCGCGTTCCTCCAGCAATCTGACCGATAGAGGCATGATTCTATTGGCAGCCATTACGGACGATAATCGTGGTAGGCCCGCGACGCGCATCGGTTTGATGAACATCAGGCAAGTCTCTGATTTTTTCGACAGTGAGCCTCGGAGAAGAATAGGGTGGTCTCCTCCGAGGCTGTGAGCGCGCCAAAGTGACTTGGCGGAGCGCAAACACGAGTGTGTTTAGCGCTCAAGAGGGGTGAGGAACCCCCTGTTGCAATCTGTGATGCCCGAATTACAAGTTTGGTAGACCGTGGGTCAATTGATGGGGCTCCGGGAAATCTCTCAGGCTCCTCCAGACCGTGAAACGGGGGGCCGTGAAACGGAGCGCGAAGTCTTGAGCTAAGCGCTCTAGGGGGTCCTAGTCTAGACAACCTCCTACAAATAGGACGCCTTCTTTATGAACTCATGACTCACCGTCTCTTGCGCAAACATCGGCGTAGAAGGCGGTGATGACATCTCAATAAGTGAACTGTAGCATTCCCGGCGCATTCGTCTACCGGGTTGAAAGGTAGCCACATGTCCGACCCCCTTGTCACTTACGTAAATGACCATCTCGGTGGTGCCCGTATAGCCGTTGAGCTCCTTGAAGCCATGTGGGATCAACATGATGATAAAAATTTTCGAGATCTTGCCACAGTGCTCTGTTGCATTAACGGGGGTGTCGTAGTCTGGAGTGGTTCGCCGAGGAGCCTTGTTCATGTTCAAGCGCCGTCGTTTCCCTGTGGATATCATCCTGGTGTGCGTTCGCTGGTACTGCAAGTATGGGATAAGCTACCGGGATCTAGCGGAGATGATGCAGGAACGCGGCGTAGACGTGGATCCGACCACGATCATGCACTGGGTTCATCCTACGCGCCTGAGCTTGAGAAGCGGGGTCGCACGGTACCCCCTGGTACCAGCGGACCCGCGTGGCGAGTGGACGAGACGTATGTGAAGGTCGGTGGCCACCGGAAGTACCTGTTCCGGGCCGTCGACAAGCATGGCCGGTTGATCGACTTCATGTTGATGGATCGGCGAAACGTTTCCTGGGAAAAGCGCTGACGACGATGCGCCACTGGCCGCCATCCTCCATCACCACAGACCAACTCGGCTCTTATCCAAAAGCCATTAGCCGGCTGCAACGAGAAGGCAAGCTATCAAGCAATACAAAGCATTGCACGTGCAAGTATCTGAACAACATCATTGCCAAAGCCATTGGGCAAGTTGGCGCCAAATCGCCGAGGCACTCATGGAAAGACTCCAAACTAAGCTAAAGCGGTCTTCGCATATGAACGACTTTCTCGGATCGTATGACATTTTCTATCCGGATTGTCCTAATTTCTGCGGTGTGTCGAGTTTTTCAACACCCACGCCTGCTACCGCCAACTGAGAATTGATTCGCTGATGGTTCTCGTTATCGGTTCTCGGGATCCAGCCGCGAACCTGTAGGGTCTACATGCCGGCAACGGAATGTAGACGATCAATTCTGAACCAGCCATTAGCTTAACTGGGCTGAACGTAACGCGGCACCCTTCGTGAGCGCCTCAACCTCACAAGATCGGCACGCTACTCCCCGCTATTCTTGGACAAACCCTTTTTTGCCACGTGCCTGCTAGCAATGCCGCCATCGCATAACACGCCGAGGCCACAAGCAGCACTATTGGAAGCCCTGCACCGAGAGCCAGCAGGGTGGCTAGGGGACCAGCGATTACGGAGGCACAGCCATTAATAGCCCAGGCCCAGGGCAACAGCTCTGGGCGGCTTTGGCCAAGCTGGCGCAGGACAAGAGGAAAAGGCATGCCCATGGCTGCGAACGGCAGCATCACTGTGAATGCGAGGGCCATTCGGGCCGACAGCGGCCAACTGAGCAGCGGCATAAGTATAGTGTGCAACCCGAGTGCATAGACGGTGCACGTAACGGCTACTACGATGGCGGCCAAACACGCTAGCCGCGTTGCAGGGATTCCCTTTCTTAGTTGCCGCGCAGCAAAGGCGCTGCCCAATCCGGAGACAAACAACAAGCCCGCCAGCACCACAGCCACGGCATAGATAGGATCAGCAAGAAAGAAAACCAACCGCTGGATCAGCGCCATTTCTACGAACAGATACCCCAGACCCAATGCGAGAAAGTAAAGAAGGACTCGCAGGCGTACTGTCCGGTGGGAATGCGGCTTTGAACACTGCGAATCAACGGGTGAAATGCGATTGCGCAGCAGGAACAGAGGAGAAACAATCAGCAGGATCCCCAACAGAGTCGCCTGTGCAAGAGTTGCGACCAGGATGAGGTAGCCCCACTCCGAGAACGGAATCAACGATTGTTGGAAGCTGAACATTATGGGAAGCGCGCGCCAGCGGAAGGAGTGGAAGAAGTACGGACGATCGTCAGTGGCAGGCCTTACGTTGAAAGCGTAGTCGCGGAGAAATTCTTCCCGGCGTTGGCCTCCAGCAAGGAAGGCGATTGCTGCTTCGAAGTAATAATCGCGCTCCAATACATTGAAACGGTTATGCTCCTCCGCTGCGATGCCGGGGAAATAGGATGCATCGAACAAGCGCTCTTCCGTCCATCGGCGCAGGGCAGACAATTCTGGAGTCCTGAACGGTTCCTTCTTCACCAAGAGGGTCGCCATTGCCCAACTTCGTATCAACACCAAACGCTCAGTTGGCTTCAAGCCCATCCGCTCTAGCGCCGCGACTGCGGTGGCGAATAGTTTCAGCTCATCGCGTGGCGGCGTTTGCGCCCAACGCGTCACCGCCAGCACCCCGCCCGGACGGAGGTGGCTTAGAAAAGCCTCGAAAGATTCGCGAGTGTAAAGATAGTTCTCGCTTACAGCACCAACACCCACCGTCGATGCCGCAAAAGAGCCGACCAGCGAGAGGTCGATGACGTCCCAGGTCACGTGCGCCCTCTGCACAAAAGCGCGTGCCTCCGCCCGGTGGATGCGTACTTCAGCCCGGTCGTAGAGTCCGCCAGCGAAGTCACGAAATTCCTCGCGCAACAACTCAATCACGTTGGGGTCGAGTTCGATTGCGTCCACTTGGCGGGCGGCGTGCCGCAGCGCCAGCAAAACACCCGCGCCGCCGCCGGCACCAAGGACGCAGACACGCAAGTCCCGAGGCCCATCCTGAAGAGCGAAATAAGGAGCCGCTGTTACCATCCAGTCGAGATAGTTGAGTGTGCTAGTGTCGCCGTTAAACGCAGTGATAGCTCCGGCACTTTCCGAATCCACGTAGAGCCCGAGCTGCTTTGGCGGAACCGCATCGGTTGGTGCTACTAGCGAAAGACCCGGGGCTTCGTGGATAGCCGGGCTGGCAACGACGTCTACACGGCCGAGAGGGCTGGATCGCTCGGCGACCACCTGTGCATGAGGAAGGTTGAGCGCATAGCTGAGTCCCTTGTACTGCGACAAACGGACGGTCGGTGGACGAAAGATGTAAGCGAGCGTCACAATTGCCATGACCGCAATGCCAACGGCGGCAAAGAACCAGCGCGAGCTTCGATCAACAGACAGCTTCGTATCGAGTAAGGCAACTGCTGCTGCGCCCTGCGCGAGACCCATGGCACCCACCACCGCCCATTCCACGCGCGCGATGGACAACGCGACGATTGCCAGAAATGCACCTGCGCCTGAACCGGCCATGTTGTAGGCGTAGAGGAGGGGACTCTTCTCGGATTCGCTTGTAAGCGCGAGGCCGATGGCGGTCGCGGCCGCAAAGAATGGAACGGACAATAAGAGGTAGTAGCATCCGAGGTACAGGACTTGCCGTGCTTCCCAGACAATCCGGAACGCCTCAAAAGGGACACGCTGCGTAAGCCAGAAAGAAACCGGCAGCACGACCGCAAACGATATCGCAGAAATTGCGAACCAGCGCGCTTGGGAGCCATGCAATGACATGGCGGTATCCGTCCGGCGCCGCGCGATTGCCGCGAGCAGAGTGCCGCTCGCGCCAAAGCCGAAAAGCGCAATTGAAATGACCATGTAGGCGAAGTGGTGCCACTGGCCGATGGAAAAAGCGCGCACCAGTATGATCTGATAAAACAACACAGCCGCTGACACCAGCAGAAGCGCTACTTCACGGTACCGGATGCCGATCAAGATGCAGCGAATTTGATCATAGACAGACATAGATGTGTGCGTCAGTCGCTTCCGCCGTCAAGGCAACGAGTACGAGATGCCCGTGCTTTTCAGTTTGACCGGGGGCCACCGACTAAGGGAACAAACGCCACAGGCATCAAGTTTCGTATCTGGAGGTCACGCGGTCCTTTGCTGCCCTTGGTAATCAGCATGAGCATCTGGGTTTGGAAAGGATTGCCCACTGGGATCACCATCCTTCCGCCGGGCTTCAGCTGTTCGATCAAAGCAGGCGGAATGTGGTTAGCCGCGGCTGTCACGATAATGCCGTCGAAAGGCGCTCTCTCGGGCCAGCCGAAGTAGCCGTCACCCACGCGCACCTCGACATTCTTGTAGCCTAGAGCAGCCAACCGTTGACGGGCGGCCGTGCCGAGCGGCTCGATAATTTCGATGGTATAGACCTGTGCAACCAGCGGGGAAAGAACCGCGGCTTGATAGCCTGAGCCGCTGCCAATTTCCAATACTTGATGCTCCTTTTTCGGCTCAAGGAGTTCTGTCATCTTCGCCACGATGTAAGGTTGCGATATGGTTTGACCATAACCTATGGGAAGTGGCCGGTCATCGTAGGCATGGGGTACGAGTTCGGCGGGCACAAAGCGATCACGCGGTGTCTTGTGCATTGAATCGAGGACGCTCGAATCTCGCACCCCTTCCGCTCCGCTACCGCGAGGCGCGGCAATCTGCGTCTGGACCATGTCTTCGCGCCGATTGCGGAGGCTTTCGTCGTCCTGGGCGAAAATAAATCCTGCTACAAGAAGGCAGGAGCAAAAATAAACCAGAGCGCGGAAGCGGTTCTTGCACTTGGATTCCCGGCAGAAACAGGTTTGTGGCCATCGTGGGTTCATTGGATTTCCCGCGAGCAATCGTTCGGAAAGCGAACCTATCATAAACCAAGAGACACTTGTTGGACGCAAAAAGGATCAAGCCATGGAGACAACGCCGGACAATAGAACGCCGTTCTGAATCTAAGGGAGTATGGAAACTAGGCGTTCACCCGTATCCAGAGAAGACATCTCCCAGTTGTGGACTACAGTCGTAAATCGTACCTCTGACCCACGTACTGGCATCTTCGGACTATCCTCGATTGGCTAACAGGTCACGTGGAGAATGGCGTTTGCCGCGGACTCCTTTTCCATTAGCCGGATGGCCTCACTGGTCGGTACGATGACCAACTCGACGTGGCGGCGTTCTGCCTCCCGTTTCACTTCTTTCATAATTGGCAAACGCCCATACGCTCCGGTGCCGATCACAAGCCGGCGGCATTTCCAGGGTATCTTTTCTTCGATGGACAAGGGTGTATGTCCAAACTCGTCACGGAATCTCTTGGACGGCGACTTCTTGCGTTTGCGGATCTCCCCGCAGTCGATTACCACGTCCTGCTCGTACGTGGTGCCGTCGATCCGGAGGGCGCCGAAGGAAAATTTGTAGAAGTGCACACGCACCTCCCCGTACTGTGTTTGGGCGCTGCTGTGTTCAGGCGCTCTTCTTCGAAGTGACGGCAGAGAAGGCAGACCAGCACTGTTCTACCTCGTGACTGCCGCAGTGCGGGCAGGCGGTCTTTTCCGCGTCATGCTCTGCCATGGTGAGAATCTTCTCGAATGTTTTTTTGCAGGCGTTGCAGAAGAACTCATAGTGGGGCATACAGACCTCCCGCAGTCTAAGAAGTGGCTGCAGCTGGATTCTAGACCCGTGGCTGGAGCAGGTTCAATCGTTACCCGATGCCCTCCGAAAAGTAAATTCGACGTACACTGCCGACGTATGGCGCCAACAATTGAAAGGATCTCTGCGATCACGTTTCGCGTCTTGAACATGCAAGCGTCGGTGCAGTTTTACCGAGATGTGCTCGGCATGAGCTGCTTTACGGCGGAGAAGAGGCAAGTTTCTCCTCGCTGCAAGCGAACAATTCAGAATCTGCGATTCTAAACCTCGAACAAGGTGACAGTGTGTCGCGGTGGGGGCCGGCTGATCTTCCACGTTACGGACTTGCATGCGTTTTGGACACATCTGAAGGAGAGAGGATTCAATCCCGAAATCCCACGCGACGCGTCCTGGGGTGAATGCTATTTCGACATGCTCGATCCGGATGGCCACGAACTGTCATTTGCTCAGCCGCTGCAATGAGTTGGCCAGGAGAATCGTCCAGTCGGCTCTGGTCCCCCGAGTGGGTGAAAGGGCAGTTGGACGAGTGGATAAAGGGCGCTGTAATTGCCCGGGGCAGGATCTTTCGCAGGGTCACCAGGATGGGGAGGACATGGGGAGACTGCATGACGGAAAAGTCGATCTGGCACATTGTGAAGGATTGCGCGAAAAGGGTCGGTATGCCTAAACTGGCCCCTCATGACCTACGGCGGACGTGCGCTCGTCTGTGCAATGCTTCAGGAGGCGAACTGGAGCGGATCCAGTTCCTGCTGGGACATGTCTCGGTTCGAACGACTGACCGATACCTTGGCTGCAAGCAGCGGATTTGGTCGGCCGTCAATAATCACATCGGAATCGAACCAAATCGCTGAGTCGCCGGCAGGTTCTGGAAGAGTAGCCGACCATCCGGCAACCAGCGTAGAAACATCCATGTTTGACCCCAAACAACAACTTCCGCATCAGTGGTTCAGCAGCTATCGAGCCTCCCATCCCGGCAACAATTCCAGTAATGGCCAGCAATCCAGCGTCTCTCAAAATCAACCGATAAACAGAACGACGCTCCGCACCAAGATCCATGCACACACGCCGATCTCGCACGTTGACTAGCGGAATAACCAATCATTCCATAAAGCCCAACCACTCCAAGCAGCAAATCCAGCGCGGCAAACCTCCCAGCCAAGCCGACGAGCGATGCAGATACGCAGAGGTAGAGTTGTTGATGCATTCATTCATCGTCGCGCGGCCATAGCTGATGATGCCGGGATTAATTTGATGATTAACAGTCAACGCGGGAAAGAGAGAACCTTCCGAGCGTAAGGTGAGGACCACTACAAAAATAATTCGAAAGTCCTGATCGAAGGCATACATCGTTGGCCGAGCTAGGGTGTGGGATGAGCAAGTCCCTTCGGCCGCCCGTAGAAAAACTCTACGTCACCGATCACCTATGTCGGGGATGCATCCTGCACATCGAACGAAGCCGGTTCCTGTTCCCATTCATAGGTTGTGGTTTGCAACAGTCGTACGCAGCGATTCCAGCGAAGGATGGTATCGTCGTTTCCTGCTGGGCGGATTGTTTCGGCCTCAGCGAATGAGCGCAGAGCCTGGTCGAAGAGAGGTAGCAGCGTATAAGACGGTAGTCCGGCATTGAGCTGCGACTTCGCGCGTCGTTCGTAAAGAATTCCTGCATAGTAGAGCCGCTCATAGGGGTCGTTGAGTTGCTGGAAGGTCGATTCCGCTTCGCGGTAACGATCGGCCGCGCCGCCTGTGAACTGATCTGTAAGGGCAAGCCCGAGCAACCGCAATGCAAGTTGATGTTGTGGTTCGATGATCAGGATATCGCGACAGATCGACTCTGCTTCTTCCGGTTCGCTGAGACTGCGGTAGCGTTCCGCCTTTGCGATGGCTTCGGTGATGCCTGCTGGTGAGATGTGTTTTAGCTCGTATGTCATGGCGCCTTCCTTTACAACTAGGCTTTTCCGGCGCTGCGGATCTTGCGGATAAGCATGAGCAGCGGATCATAGTACTCATCCACGACCCGCTCCTTGAGCGGGATGATGGCGTTGTCGGTGATGTGGATATCCTCGGGACACACCTCGGTGCAGCACTTGGTGATGTTGCAGAGCCCGAGACCCAGTTCCTCCTTCAACATCCGGGCTCGCGAGACGCCGTCAAGGGGATGCATCTCAAGCGAAGCCGTGCGCACGAAGAAGCGTGGTCCGCCAAATTCCTCTTGTTTGTGGTGCTCTCGCAGGACGTGGCAGACATTCTGGCAGAGAAAACATTCAATACACTTACGAAATTCCTGCACGCGATCCACATCGCGCTGGTACATCTTCCATTCGACGCCGGGACGCGGCTGGAAAGGCGTGATCTTTCGATTCACTTTGAAATTCCAGGAGACGTCAGTCACCAGATCCTTGATGACCGGGAATGCCTTCATGGGAAAGATGATGATGGGCTGGTCGAGTGGAAGCGAGTCTATCCGCGTCTTGCACATGAGCCTCGGACGACCATTGACCTCGGCCGAGCACGAGCCGCATTTACCCGCCTTGCAATTCCAGCGAATGGCGAGATCTGGTGCCTGGTGCGCCTGAACCGAATGCAACGCATCGAGCACGACCATCCCGGGAACGAGCGGGACTTGATACTCAACGGCCTTGCCATCTTCCCGGTCACCCCGGAAGACCTGCAACGTTGCCTGTGCCATCGGGACATCAGCCACGGCTGCCTCCGCTATTTAGCTCCACCCTCTTCTGCGAGTAATTGGTTCAGTTCATCCGGCATCTCGAGGACCGGGGTTTCGACGAGCGTCATCGTGTCCGCCCTTTTCACCACGATATTATGCACCTTTCCCCACGCATCATCCAGAGCGAGGTAATCGATGCGACTGTGAGCGCCACGGCTCTCGCGGCGCGCGACTGCGCTGCGCGTGACCGCTTCAGCGATGGTCAACATGCTCTGCAGATCCCGCGCCAGGTGCCAGCCGGGGTTGAAGAGCCGCGAACCTTCTACATGCACGCGGGACGCGCGCTCTTTTAGCTTGTCGATCTCCGATAAAGCCCGGCGCAGGTCTTCCTCGTTGCGAAAAATGCCGACAAAGCTCTGCATGACGCCCTGCAAATCATCGTGTATTGCGTAAGGGCTTTCTCCGCCGGAGCGCTCGAAGGGCAAGAGCATCTGCCGTTCCGCATCCCCGATTTGCGAGGAATCGATCGCGGGTGCCATGCTCCGCTTGGCGTACTCAGCGGCCGCCAGTCCCGCTCGCCGGCCGAACACCAGCAGATCAGAGAGTGAATTGCCTCCCAGCCGGTTTGCACCATGCAGGCCGGCAGCGGATTCTCCCGCTGCAAAGAGCCCTGGAATTGAGCTCTGCGCCGACTCTGCATCCACACGGATTCCGCCCATCATGTAGTGACAGGTAGGGCCCACCTCCATAGGCCCCTTCGTGATGTCCACGTCAGCCAGTTCCATGAACTGGTGATACATGCTGGGCAGTTTTCGCTTTACGTACTCGGCTGGCTTGTGAGAGATGTCGAGAAATGCGCCTCCGTGCTCGGTTCCGCGGCCCTCACGCACTTCGGTGTAGATCGAACGCGCAACCACGTCGCGAGTAGAAAGTTCAAGTTTCTTTGGGTCGTAGCGCTCCATGAAGCGCTCGCCATCCTTATTGCGGAGGACGCCGCCTTCGCCACGCACGGCTTCAGTCACGAGAATGCCTTGCACGCCCGGCGGCCACACCATTCCGGTGGGATGAAACTGGACGAACTCCATGTCCATCAGGTCGGCACCCGCATCATAGGCGAGTGCCATACCGTCCCCTGTGTATTCCCAGGAGTTCGACGTGATCTTCCAGGCTTTGCCGATGCCGCCCGTGCAGATGACCACAGACTTAGCCTTGAAAACGACGAAGCGCCCCTGCTCGCGCCAGTAGCCGAAAGCGCCAGCGATACGGTCGCCGTCTTTGAGCAGACGTGTAATCGTGCACTCCATGTAAACATCGATGCCCTGGTGCACGCCGCGATCCTGCAAGGTGCGGATCATCTCGAGGCCAGTGCGGTCACCGACATGGCATAACCGTTTGAAGGTGTGGCCTCCGAAGGCTCGTTGCAGAATTTCGCCGTTCTCCGTGCGATCGAAGAGGGCGCCCCATTGTTCCAGTTCGCGTACGCGTTCAGGAGCTTCCTGGGCGTGAAGCTGGGCCATGCGCCAGTTGTTCAGGAATTTCCCGCCGCGCATAGTGTCGCGAAAGTGCGCGCGCCAGTTGTCCGACGCATCCACGTTCGCCATCGCCGCGGCGATGCCGCCTTCAGCCATAACCGTGTGGGCTTTGCCCAGCAGAGACTTGCACACGACGCCGACGCTGACGCCTTGAGACAAGGCCTCGATTGCCGCCCGTAGGCCCGCGCCGCCCGCGCCGATAATGAGTACGTCGTGTTCGTGGGTTTCGTACGCGGCGGTCACAGGAGGCGAATATCCTTAAGGAGACCTGCGGACACCATGCGCACGTAGAGATCGGCCAGTCCAACTGAGATGAGACTCATCCACGCAAAGAGCATATGACGCGCGTTCAGCCCGTTGAGCGATCGCCACGCAG
Source organism: Edaphobacter modestus (assembly GCF_004217555.1). GTDB lineage: Bacteria > Acidobacteriota > Terriglobia > Terriglobales > Acidobacteriaceae > Edaphobacter > Edaphobacter modestus. The sequence continues at coordinate 162,930 of NZ_SHKW01000001.1, read as the reverse complement.
TGTAACGCGTGGGGCCAAACGACGTGCAGGAGAAGCAATCAAGCTTTCCTCCCGCTAGGTGACGCAGGGAGTGGCACGAAAGAGTGTAAAGAGTCAGCAGGACGATATTTGCCAGAAGGACAAGTGAGCCCACGCCGATGCCAAACCCTTCCGGGAAGAAGAAGGCGCGAATTGCGTCCCACCACAGGAAGGCGAGAAAGATAAATGCAACGTAAAGGAACCAGCGATGGAGGTTTTGCAGAATGAAGGGAAAGCGAGTCTCACCGCGATACGCTTCTCTGCCTCCTTCGCTCACCGCGCAAGCCGGAGGATCCAGAAAAAACGCCCGATAGTACGCCTTCCGGTAGTAGTAGCAGGTCGCTCGGAATCCGAGCGGCCCCGCCAGAATCAAAAGTGCCGGGGAAAACCGCCACCAGTGGTGCATAGGATCGATCAGCGGAGAATAAAACGGAGAGAGGTAAGGCCCCCATGCATAGAACTTCCCTTCAAAGGCTCGAAAGGTAGCGTAGATGCCGAACCCGCCCAGAAGTATGGCAACCGGCACAATTTCAACCCACCACGCATCCCGCCGCTGCGTGCTGCCCAAACCGCCGATCTGAACAACTGCAGAAGACTTCGCCATGGGTGCCCCCACGTCGGTCATATACTAGCCACAAAAGATGGTTTTGCAAATCAGAATCTTACAACTAGGGTCGGGCTGGTCTTAAGTGCACTGGGCAGGTTGTGAGAGCACCAAGTTGCAGGATTTGGTGATGTTGGCGGCTTGCGGCCGGTAACGGTAAGGCACGAAATTGAGTATCATGTGTCGCTAACAGGGCATGGCATTAATTGAGACCGTCTGCAGTCATCGTTTTCCGAGTACCGGCGCGTCATCGGCAATCCTCGACGGATCAGTCCTGATAAATGGGATAAGCAGGTCTTCGGATAGGCGAGACTGTTTCCCATGAAAGCCGTCACAAACCTCATCGCGGAACTTCATGCAGGCAGCGAGTCGCGTAACTTCCGGATTACGACAAGCCGGAAGTAATCCTGTTGTGGCCGAAAAGTCGCGTTTCCGGCAAGTTCGGCGCAGTTCGACCATCCTGGAAGCGTCGAACTTGCCGAAATCCCCCCGTTTCCCGGGAAGTTCAGTACTAGAGGTTAGCGAAGCTTCATTTCTTCTGCGTCTGGTAATAATTCGGGATGCCGCCGAAGAGTGGGCGAGATGAGCTGTTGATCAATCTCCGTCAGAACCGATCCGACCGCGAGCCGGATCTTGTGCAGTTCATCCGATGGTTCCATATCGTTCGCTCGATCGGCCACTCCCATCAGCGCCGTGTCGCAGATCTTGATCGCCGCCAGCAACAAACGAGCTTGTTCAATGTCCGAAAAGAGATTCTTGGGTGACTCTGAAGTTCGTGTGACGGTTGTCGGCAAGTCGGAACGCCGTCTGATAGTACCTCAATCTCAATCTTGTCTCCAATCGAGAGCGGAACACTCTCCCATGCTGAGTCGACAGAATTGGGGTCTTCGGAAGTATCGAATTGCGTTTTTGGAGGGATTGCACCGGAGCTCATGAACTTTCCGGACGCGACCGAACGTTTTAGGCCCTGCCCGGAAGCCCTAATCCCGGCCTTTGGCTTGTTCGCTCAGCCCCATTCAATATAACCGCGCGGGCATATAACTATACTCCGCCGGTTCTTGGCCTTGCAACGGTTGCTGACGATGCCGGCCGTCCCGGAGGAGGTGCAGATCTCCTCTTCGACCTGATGGAACGCCGAATCAAACCGAGAATTCAGGACATAGCATCACTTGACCACAGCCGTCAGACTTTATGGGGTCACAGCTATGGCGGGCCTATTTACTTTGCATGTGTTGTTTACACATCCCGAAAGTTTCAGCCGTTTTCGTGGCCAGTCCATCGCTATGCTGGAACTTCGTATCTGTATTGAAAGAAGAGCCAGCCTTTCTCCGCAATCCGCAGCGGAAACCCCATATTGAAATCATGGTCGGCGAACTGGAACAGGCTCATCCTTCCAGCAACCTTCCGTCAGGAATTATGAGGATTTCCTTACCACCGGGAGCTGCGAAGAGTCTTGCTGACCGTCTTGTGACGGAGAACGTGTCGGCGAGCTTTACAGAATTTCCAGGACTCAGTCACGGACCGATGTTGGGCTCCTCCCTTACCGAAATGCTCAGCATGGTTGCGAATCGTTCAAGTCGACAATGAAATATCGGCTTTTCGTCAGCAAGGTAATTGTCCCCTAATTTGATATAGGACTAATTTTGTCGTAGATTGAAATCAAAGGAATTTAAACTCCCTGCCTGTCTTTTTGCGAAGCACCAAGGGAGATTCGAGACCGACACCCCGAAAGCAGACGATTGCTTGCAGTATAGCCGAGCGAGTCTTCACCTGGGTATTGAGGAGACTTTGGCTTGGCGACGATAGCGTATAGGAAGCTTCCACGACAGACAACGGACGTCGAGCGTTCCAGCAGACTGATTTCGGCGGTCACGCGATGACCCTCCATCGACTCCTGTTCTGGGTTCACCTCGCCATCGGGGTGATCATTGGCTTAGTGATTGGGTTTCTTGCCATTACCGGGTCTATTCTTGCCTTCCAACCGCAAATCGTCGCCTTCGCGGAGAGAAGCTCACAGATCATTTCCCCCAGCCACGCTTCATGCGTAGCGCCTTCCGATCTGCTGAAGAACGCGTCGGGGTATCGGCAAGGTTCTGCGACGAGTCTCACTCTCTTCTTTGACTCGCACCGTCCAGCCGAGGTCGCCTTCGGGCCGGATTCGGTCGTTCTGGTCAATACCTGTGATGGACGAGTCATTGGCAACGGAGCGGGAAGGCTGAGAGGGTTCTTTGCGAGCGTAAGGGACCTGCATCGTTGGGTCGCGCTCAATGGTGTAAGGCATGAGCGATTGCGAAGTATCAAGGACGCCTGCGTCGTCGCCTTCCTGTTCATGATTCTGAGTGGTCTCGTCCTTTGGTTTCCAAAGAAGCTGACGTGGCAACATCTTCGCCCTGCTGTGTTGTTCAGAGGAGGTCTTCGTGGCCGGGCCCGGGAGTGGAACTGGCACAACGTATTTGGATTCTGGATGGCAATTCCATTGTCGGTGATCGCCCTCTCCGGCATCGTCATGGCCTACCCCTGGGCTAATGCTCTTCTCTATCGTGCCGCTGGAGATCATCCTCCCGCCGAAAGAGCCGAAGTTGTGCCCCGGAGAGCGAAGCCACTGCACGTTGACGAGTTCCAGTCGCTCGATGCGGCGATTCATACAGCAATGACGCGTGATGCAAGGTGGAAGAGTCTTGAGATGCGGCTTCCATCCGAAAAAGATCCGAATGTAGCGTTCCGGCTCGAAGAGGGAGATGGCAGTGATCCGCGACAACGCGTGCAGCTCGTCCTCGCTCGGAAGGACGGTCACGTGGTTCGAGTGGACCACTTTTCCAACAACTCACCCGGACGACAGTGGAGACTCTATGCGCGTTTTATCCATACGGGAGAGATGTTCGGCGTGGTTGGCCGGATTGTCGCACTGCTGGCTTGCATAAGCGCATTCATGTTGGTGTGGACCGGCTTTTCTCTATCGTTGCGTCGAGTCGCTTCCTGGAGAAAGCGCAAGGCTTCGCGTGAGAAGGTCGGACGTCACCAGAACAGGCCGAAGTCTACAGCGCAGGAGCCTGCAAGCATCTGACAATTCAACGAATCAAAGCGTAGATATTGGAGGCCACTGTGGAGTCTTTTGGCGAAGAGCCGCAATGACCTCGAGACCGATCAACCGTGGTTGACGACTGTCCTCCAGACAGAGCAGCGACGGCCCGCAATGCACGAAAGGTAAACCATGCCCCGCCCGTTGTTGTCATTGAAGCGCTTTGGATGCGTCGTCTTAGTCGTTGCCTGTGCACCCATCGCAGTCGAATTCGTCCACGCGCAGACTCCAGACGTCTCAAGCCAATGCACGGTCGCAACGAGTGCGCCTCATGTATCCGTTTCCGGATTCGTCTCCGACCCATCAGGCGCGATGCTGCATGATGCTCTCGTTACGTTGTCCTGCGGAGCTATCAAGCTCCAGGCTACAACTGATGCGACGGGCCGATACTCCCTTCAGCTTGTGCCCGGCACCTACAGTCTGACCGTCGCGGCCAAGGGCTTTACGACGAGGGAGCTGCCGCTCAAAGTGTCAGGCACCGGGAACAACTCACAGGACCTGATCCTCAACGTTGCACAGGAGAACAGTACCATCGAGGTTAGGGCGGGAGCGAACGGCTACGAGGTCAACGAAAGCAACGAGGCGACACGGACGGACACACCCATTCGAGAGATTCCGCAAGCGGTCTATGTGATTCCGCAGCAGCTATTGCGTGACGAGCAGGTTGTGCGGCTGGCAGACGCTGTGCGTAATGTGAGCGGCGTCACCATCGCGGAAGATGCAGGCGGACGTCAGGAACGCGTGACTATGCGTGGTTTCGTGACCGATACAACGTTTCAGGACGGATTCCGCAATGGGCCAACGAGTAACGCAACGTTTCCTGATTTCTCCAACGTCGAGCGGGTCGACATTCTCAAAGGACCATCGTCCACGGTCTTTGGGCGATTGGACCCAGGCGGCGTCGTCAATCTGGTGACGAAGCAGCCGCTCTCCGAACACTATTACAGTGTGACGATGCAGGGCGGTTCCTACCAACTTTTCCGGCCGACGATCGACGCCTCCGGCCCCCTCACCGCAAACAAAGCTCTGCTCTACCGTTTCATCGCCTCCGGACAGGACAGCCAGAGCTTCCGCGATTTCAACTTCACAAGGCGCTTGTTCCTCTCTCCAACTCTGACCTGGACCCCGTCTCCAAGTACGAGTTTCCGTCTTTACACGGAGTTTCTCGGTGGAAGCAATTTGAATGACCGTGGATTGATCGCAATCGGGACAAGGCCGGCCAATCTTCCGGTGAGCCGTTATCTGGCGGACCCCTCGCTTGTCTATCCCTACCGGCAAGGCAAGGCAGGCCTTAGCTACGATCAGGCAATCGGGCAGCGTTGGACGTTTCGCAGTTATGAGCGCTCCTCAACCGGGTGGGCGAACTACAACGCGCGCGTCGCCAATGCTTTGTCAAAGGACCAGCAGACCGTTACACTCAACGACCTCGAAACCGATCAGTACTTCCAGGCACACTACTGGGTCAATGAACTTACTGGAACGATGAATACCGGAAAGATTCAGCACACGTTTCTCGGGGGAGTTGAGCTGAACTATGAGATCTACGACACCAATACAGCTCGTCCACCTACTGGATCTCCTGCGGAGACGCTAAACATCTACCATCCAAACTATGCGGCCTTGCCACCACGTTCCCTGGCGACCTCGCGCATCGATCAGACCCGTGACGGCTATGGCGGAGTCTATCTTCAGGACCAGGTCGCGCTTACTTCCAAACTGAAGGTCACCGGTGGTATTCGTTACGACATCGCCAAGCTCAAGGATGTCGGTTATTTTGTGACCGTAAGCTCTTCGAGCCGGGCGACTGCATGGTCTCCTCGAGTTGGTCTCACGTATCAGCCGATTCAGGCGATCTCCTTCTATGCCACCTTCAATCGCTCCTTTCAGCCGCAGACCGGAACGGACGTCAACGGAGTAGCGTTCAAGCCCGAGCTTGGGCGGCTTCTGGAGACCGGATTCAAGTTCGATACCGCACGGCATCGGATTCAGGGAACGGCCTCTGTCTACCAGATCAATCAAACCAACGTCATTACGGCCGATCCCAATAATCCCAGCTTCTCGATCCAGCTTGGTGAGCAGCGCAGCCGCGGCGTCGAGTTTAATGCGACGACCCACCTGACGCACCAGTGGGATCTGGTCACCGGATATGCGCTCACCGACGCGACGATCCAGAAAGACAACACCTACCTGGTTGACAGCTTTCTACAATCCGTACCGCGCCACACTGGGAACCTGTGGACACGTTATAACCAGACACATGGACTGATGACAGGAGCTTCCATCGGTGCAGGTGTCTCGGGCGTTAGCCGGATGCAGGGTCAGCTCATTACCCAGGCTGCGCCGACCACCTCGTATCTGGTACCCGGCTATGCGCGAGTAGATGCGGGGGTCTCGTACGAGCGACCCAGGGACGAGCACTGGAAGTATCACTTCTCCTTCAATGCGAACAACCTACTCAACCGTCGCTACTTCTCAGGCGCCAGCGGACGTTTCGCCGTCTATCCGGGAAGGCCGCGCGATCTCATTGCTTCGTTTCAACTCATTCGCTGACTCCTGGAATCCCTGTTTCTCTACCGAAAGTCAACAAGGCGACGTTCAGATCGATACCGATCTGCGCCATGGAAAGTGGATCACTCCCGAGTAACCCACGACCCGCTCAGACCACGGAAGAAAGGCTGCCAGGGGCTCCGCCAGTTGGCAATCACAAACTCGTCAGGCTCAACAGGTCTAGCTATTTTGACGCCTGGGTCAAATTCTTGCATCTCTTCTACTATCGGTACATCTGTACTGATAGTAGAAGAGTATAAGAATGAAAGCTGACGGACGCCTCTCCCGTGGAACGACGCGCAAGACGCTCTTGCTTGATGCAGCCGTGCGCATCGTCGCCGGGTTTGGCGCCAACACGCTCACCCACCGTGCCGTCGCCAAGAGCGCTCAGGTATCGCTTGCCTCAGTCACCTACCACTTCCCGTCCAGCGAGGCGCTCCGCAGCGCTACCTACGAGTACGCAGGTTCTCAGATCGGGCAAGAGCTCGTGAGGCTGGTTCTCGAAACGGCCTCGAACCTCGAGGCACTTCCGGACATCTGCGCCGACTTCACGGCTCGTCTTGTGACCGATCACCGGATCAACACCATGACGGTCTTCGAGATGATCGTGGCTGCCGGCCATGATCCGCAACTGAGCCCCGTTACCAGGCTCCTGAATGAGCGCCTGGCGAAGCTTCTCGAGCCCTACCTCGGGTCCAACACTGCTGCCCATACCGTCAGCGCGGCAATGCAGGGACTGGTGCTCACCGCTCTTGCGATCGATCGGCCAAACAGTAGGAAATGGCTCCGCAGCAGCGTGAGCGACCTCATCCGCCGCTATCGGATCGTGCCGTCCCGGCAAGTCCCGAACGACTCAATTCCATCCCCAACAAGACAGGAAAAAAATGGCACCGTTCCTCACACTACTCAGCGGGATCGCCTGGACGATTGTGTACGTCGAGTCAATCCGCGTCGGGTTGCGAGATAAGACGTACGCCATGCCTATTGCGGCTCTGGCCCTCAACGTTGCATGGGAGTCAACCTATGCGGTGCACGACCTGATGACCTCGGTGAGTATGCAGGCTTTCGTGAACCTCATCTGGGCGCTCGCCGATCTCGCGATCGTATTCACCTTCTTCAAATTCGGGCGCCGCGAACTACCGGGTTTTGTGACGAGGCGCATGTTCGCGGCCTGGGGCCTGTTAGTCTTTGGCGCCGCCTACGCAGTGCAGTGGCTGTTTTTCGCCAAGTTTGGAGCGCATGAGGCTGCACGCTACTCGGCGTTTCTGCAAAACGCACTCATGTCGGGCCTCTTTGTCCAGATGATCCTTGCACGGCGAGGCCTTCGCGGGCAGACTCTCACGATTGCTCTTGCGAAGTGGATTGGGACCCTCGCTCCAACCATTCTGATCGGGGTTATCCAAGGCTCGCGCTTCATTCTTGGCCTTGGCATTCTCTGCTCTGTGTTCGACCTGGTCTATAGCGGGTTAGTCGTATGGTTTCAAAAGCACCCTGACGGATTGGCAAGCGACCAGATGCCCGTGACCGTTAGTGCAAGTGCAGCCAACTAAGTTTGCAAGAGTCCGAATGCGCCGTCGCAACTGAGTTTGAAGAAAGATGGCTTCAGAGAAAAATAGTCACGTTCAGGAGCAGCTCACGATCATGAAAACATTCGCATTGTTCCACCCCGGTGAGATGGGCGCTGCGCTGGGGGCAGCGCTGGGCTCGCGTGGATCTCGCGTGTTATGGGCCTCACAGGACCGAAGCACACGGACGGCCGCTCGCGCCAAAGCTGCGAGCCTTGAAGACGCTGGCACAATCGAGCAGGCCGTGAAGGCGGCTGAAGTTGTAATCTCCGTGTGCCCACCCCACGCCGCTCTGGCGTTGGCGCGCGAAGCTGCCGCGAATGGTTTCGGCGGGATCTACGTTGATGCTAACGCCATATCGCCAGCCACGGCCCGAGAGATTGGCACAGTGATCGAGGCAGCAGGAGGAACATTCGTAGATGGTGGCATAATCGGCCTTCCTCCCACGACCCAGAAGCAGCCCACACTTTATCTGTCCGGAACCCAGGCCGCGACAATCGCGGCTTTATTCACTGGAACCAACATACAAGCAGAGGTGATTGAGGGCGGGGCCGGAGCGGCTTCGGCGCTCAAGATATGCTACGCCGCGTTTACCAAAGGCACCACGCTCTTTTAGCCGCGGTGCGGGCCTTGGCCGAGCACGAAGGCGTGGAACGTCCACTGCTGGAGTCGTGGCGGCGCACACTGCCGGATGTACCGCGCCAATCCGAACACGCCACCGCTGCAGCTTTAAAGGCATGGCGCTGGTCGGGTGAGATGGAGGAGATTGCAGCGAGCTTCGGAGCGGCAGGGCTGCCCGACGGCTTTCACCGTGCGGCGGCCGAGGTCTACCGGCGGCTGGAAAGCTTCAAGGATAGCGCTACGCCGCCGTCGATGGCGGAAGTGACTCAGGCAATGCAGCGATCTGCGCCGGTCGAGCCAGCAAGTGTCACGTCCGATGTAAATGATCGCGTGAAAAGCTGACGACTATCTCAACACCAGAACTGCATTTTCAGTGTAATAACTTATGAGGAATGTGACATGGAAAATAAGTGGGATGTTAATAAACCGAAGCCAAGACTCTTTCTTACTGGCGGAAGCGGATATGTCGGTCGGAATCTTGTCAGGCATTTCATCGCGAAGGATTTTGAGGTGGTGGCTCTCGCGCGCAGTGAGCGTTCGCTCCAGATAGTGAAAGCCTTGGGCGCGGTGCCTTTTGCGGGAGACTTGCTCGATGCAGGGTTGGTCGAAGGGATGAAAGGCTGTCAAACTCTCATCAATGCTGCAGCGGACACCGATCACGGTCGTGGAACCGCACAACAATCCCACACCAATCTGGAAGGCACGCGCAAGTTGTTTCAATCCGCTCTCACGGCCGGAATATCGAGAGCTGTGCATATCAGCACCGAATCAGTTCTGTTGGATGGTGGGCCACTGATCAACGCAACGGAAGATCATCCTTTCCCGCACAGACCTGCGGGCTCCTATTCGCATACGAAAGGCGAAGCGGAACGCATCGCTCGCTCCTTCAGTACACAAGGTCTTGCTGTAGTCGTCGTCCGTCCCCGATTCATCTGGGGTCGCGATGATACGAAGGGGCTTCCGCAAATCGCAGCGGCGGCCAAGGCAGGTAAGCTGGCCTGGATCGAGGGCGGTCATTATCTTTCCTCCACAACACATATTGCGAACGTCTGCGAAGGGGTTTCACTTGCACTCGATAAGGGGAGAAGCGGAGAAGTTTACTTTGTTACAGACGGTGCACCGATCCCGTTCCGAAGCTTTATTACGAGCATGCTTGAAACGCAGGGGATTGTGGCCCCTACAAAGAGCGTACCTCGATGGATCATGCGAGGCACGGCCACCATCGGCGACTTTCTCGATGAACTGAGTGGAGGACGCATCAAGCCCCTCATTAGCCGTCAGGTACTTGCAACGATAGGGTTCGAGGTAACGCTTGATACGACAAAGGCGCGCGACCAACTCGGTTACCATCCGGTGATCACAATGGACGAAGGGATGTCCGAGCTGAAAAGCCATGCGTGGGGAGGGAACCGACAATCCACCTAGCACCCGGGGATGCCAAGGTTGAGCAGGTTCACCGATTGAGATCCAAGAGTTCTGTGAAGATCAAAGTACATTGGTCAAGAGCGTGAGAGTCCACTTAGCATAACGTCGCCCAATTCGTGTTCGCGAAATCGAGCCGTGATTGCCGTCTTCCGACTTATTTGGGGACAAAGATGGTTAGCTTCTTCGCAACGAAATCAAGAAAGGCGCGGATGCGTGGCGACAGATGCTGCCGGTTTGCACAGATGGCGAAGAGGTCGATTTCGTCGCACCAGAACTCGCTCAGGCACTGGACGATCGTGCCTGCAGCGAGTTCGGGTTGCAGATCCCAAGCCGCTTTTAGGGCGATACCCTGACTCGCGCGCACCCAGTCATGCACCACTTCACCACTCGTCGTGCACAGGGTTCCGTTGACGATCACTTCGAAGCGCTTCCCTTGGTCCTGGAAGATCCATGTGTCCATCACGTGCCTGCCGCGCACCAGGCGGATGCAGTCGTGCTGTAGAAGATCGCTTGGTTTTGCCGGAACCCCGTGCTTCTTGAAGTAGGTTGGCGATGCGCAGACGATGCGCTTGGCGGAGAGAATCTTCTTGGCGATCACGCCGGAATCCGCGGGAAGCCCGACGCGCAGCGCCACATCGAGGCCGTCATCGATGACATCCAGACCGGCATCGGACAACGTGAGATGCACTTGAACATCCGGGAATTTCTGTGTGAAATCGGTGATGAGTGGAGCGATCAGTCTTCTGCCCAACTCCATGGGGGCGCCGATCCGAAGCATCCCCTTGACCACGTCTCCCTTGGAGGACGCCTCTGCCTCTGCTTCCGCGATATCGGCAACGATGCGTGCGCACCGTTCATAAAACAACTGGCCCTCTTCGTTAAGTTCGAACGACCGGGAGGTGCGCGTGACCAGGCGAACGCCCAGGCGAGATTCGAGAGCACTGAGTCCTCGGCTCATCGCTGCGGGAGAGGAGTTGCGGGCTCGAGCAGCGGCGGATAGGTTCCCCGCCTTTACGATCTGTACGAACAACTGGAGTTCAGCGACCTCGTCAGCCACGATCCCTGCCTTTTCGAGCGGCAATTCTTCTCCCTTGATTCTAACCATTCGCGCAGTCTGACTATCGTTTGAGGAGCTGCGAAGTCAACCGGGACAGCCTGCTTCAAAAGCGAAAGATCAGACCGGCATTTGCCACGATCGGAGGGCGGTTATTCACAACATGATCGAAGAAACCACCAGCCCGAAATCCCGCCAGGTTGAATGCGGCAATGAAATGCGGCGCGGGCGACCAGCGAATCTCCATGTCGCCCTGGTCTCCCACATACCTTGCACTGGAACTACTCGCCGGATCCATCAGTATGCCGCTGCCAAAAGCATATACGCCGTCATGGACCGATTCGCGCCAATACCAATCCCATGAAACCTCTCCGGTTATATTCCGACGTAGCTGAAACTGGATCATCGGATGAAGATCCACGCGATTCTGGGGGCCAAGAAACGGAATGGCTTTGGGAGTGAAGTAAGCGCCGCGTGGGAAAAACGAATTGTACGTGCCGAGGGTGTTCCCCGCTGGATTCCCGTCACCGCTGTACACGTCGGCCCGCAGCATCGGGCGAGGACGAAATCTAACCTGATCGAACGTGTATCCCGTCTCCGTGGAAACGCTCCACGCGCCAATCGAATCACGGCCAAACGATCCCCACTGATAGTTGGCTTCCCAGTTGTAATGGAGGCCCTTTGATGGTGGCCGGAAGGCTCTTATGCCCACAGTATGGCGAAGCTCGGTCGCAGAGCCGCGATTGTAAATCGCGTTTTTCGTCGTAAGTCCCATGTAGTACAAATCGGCCCTCCCCCGCGACAGGATCGGCGCCGGAACAGTGAGATAGCTGCCCCACGTGGTTTGTTGTGCATTGGGATGATCTTCGAAGAATCCCGTACTGTTGTCCTCGACTGGCTTCAACGCGAACACGTCCCAGCGGAGATGCGGGGTTTGTGTAATCCAGCGCACTCCGTCAAAGCTGAGCTTCACATTCGGGCCTTCATTGTTATCGAAGAGGCGTCCTGATCCAGGCACTACCTCCTGGCGGCCCAGCCGCAGACTACTGCCATGTTCGCGGGTGACGTGTGGGCCTATCTCGAGAAATGCCTGATGGACGTCCCCGGGGGCCTGGTCCACGCCCGGCCTTGGACCACCAACTCTGCCGTCAACATAGTCGAACTTAAATTCCGAGAAAATCCGGAAATCCGGCCCGGCATGCAGGTCGAAGTGTGGCATTACGCGGCTCAGGACGTAACCGTTATGATCCTGAGGTCCGGCACCGACCATCCAGTTGTCGTAGTATTCATAGTCCGTGCGATACTCCAGCCCGAAAGAGATATATCTCTGTGGACCGTCGCCCAGGCGAATGTATTTCGCGGGATCGAAGAAGTCCGGATGCAGCACTGGACGAGAGAGGAAGCTCCAGTTCTGCTCAGCGGGGAAAGGGGTCAACGGAGGGCGAGCGGGATCGCTCACGTGACCCGGTGGTTGAGGATCCGGGGTCTGAGCAAGCACATCGCCGGCACTCAACAGAATCGCCACCGCGACCATTGTCGCCCGCGCACAAGTAGCGGCCCGAGGCCGTAGTATGTTCGGCCACAAATCGGCTGAACTCTTCATATCCAGTCCCTGGTCAATCGGTCCCGCGGGAGCCAACGTATTCGTGAATCGCTGCGAATACCATCTCGATCACCTCAGCGTGGCTTTAGAACCACGCGTCCGCGCTCGCCCTTCGCGACCAGTTCAAAGGCCTGCTGGGCGTGAGCGAGAGGCATAGTCTTTGAGACAATCGGCGGCTGATAAGCGCCGGAATCGAAGCCCGGCAGCAGCTCTTCCAGAATGCGTCCCGAGGCGGTCAGATCTCGCTTGAGTGTGTCCACGCCAAGCAACTGCGACTCGTGTGGTAGAAGTCCACCAGATCGAGCGTCACGCGGCGCTCGCTAGGAGAGGTAATTTCCACCTGCCGGCCGCGATGCGCGAGCAGACTGAGTCCGATCTCGAATACCGGGCCCCGGCGGCCTTCAAAACGACATCCGCGCCTCGCCCGGCGTTATGTGTGCGCAACACAGATCCCAGTTCCGGATCACGGGAGTCAATCAGAATGTCGGCGAGGTTCGCAGCAGGCGTAGGGTTCCCGGGCTCCCCTCGATAAACTCCGATCACGCGTGCGCCTAGATGTTTTGCGATCTGGATAGCTGCGCCGCCGACACCGCCGTTTGCACCGAATACAGCGATCGTCTCCCCCTCCGACAACTTCGCGTAATCGAGGGCGCACCATGCCGTAACAAAGGTGACCCCGATGCAAGCGGCTTGTTCGTACGAGAGCGTTTCGGGCTTGCGAACCAGGCTAGCGACAGGGACTTGGATGTACTCCGCATGCGAGCCGTCTCTGGTGAATCCGACATCGCCGCCTGTGCCTCACACCTCTTGATTGATCCACTTTTCTGGACCATCGACCACGACGCCCGCGTAGTCGCGTCCCGGGACGCGGGGAGGGATCGTCTGCGACATGCGACCGGCAACATTCTTCACGTCGCTCGGATTTACCGAGGCCGCCTCAACGCGCACTACCGCCGCATCGGCATCGGCCTGTGGCAGCGGCCTCTCGGAAAGATTCAGCTGGGATGGACCGCTGAATTCCTTGAACTCAATGATTTTCATAACTCTCCTTTTCGGGGTGAAGTGCGAAGGACGAACGTAGAACGCATACTGGCAAAAGGCGTAGCCGGACTGGCTACACCAATGTGCCGTGCAGGTCGGTTAACGCGTTGAACGTGGAAGCAGAACGGGTTGCTCTATTGTGGCGGCGACAAAAGCGAGTCCACCAGCCATACATACGTTCTTGCAGAAGTTGATCACTTGAACCGTGTACAGCGGTGTGCCCACCGCCTGCCAGAAGGCGTGGGCCATGAGGGTCGCCGGAATCAGGAACAGGATCAGGGCAAGCGCAGCGAAACGCGGGTAGATTCCGAAGACCAAGCCGATACTCGCGATGGCCTGCAGCACTTGCCCGCCCAGAATCATGCTGTGCGCGAGGCTGACGGGAACACCGTGCACCACCATTTCGTGTAGCGCAAGGCTCTGGCTGACGACGTTCAGTCCATTCACAAGAAAGATGATCGACATGAGAATGCGAGCTGCGATCAGGCCATATCGTTCCATAAACATACGTTGAATCTCCTTTGACTGCGTTCTCTCCGTTTGCTTCGCGTTATCGAAGAGTTCGTGCAAACACACGCGAAGAGGAAGGACACGATGCGCCCGTCATCTCCTATTCGCGACGCTATCGTTGTTGCCGGTGACTGAGAAGCCGCTTTAACCACACAGCAGCTTTGCGCTATCGGCAAAGCCGATCCGGTCTTTACCTGTAGCGCAAAGCAGCTATGCATCATCTCCCACTTCTCATTCCAGGCGCAGGGCCATAGCCTTTCCTTAGCAGTATGTGTCTGCTCCACTCTGTTCCGTGCTCTCGATTCCATCGGCATGGACCGCGTACCCACCGGGAGAGATCGCTTGACCGTGCGTCGATAAGGGCATCTTTTTTATCGCGACGTTATGTGTTCGCAAGGCAACAAGCCATAACGGTCTGACAGGAGAAGTTTGGTGAAATTAAATGTTCAGGGAAGTCTCTTCGCACTCTTTCTCGGAGCCCTTGCCGCGCTTCCCCCGATCTCGATCGACATGGCACTCCCTGCTCTGGGGCCGATCGCTCATACACTGCGCGTCACTCCGGGAATGGCACAGCTGACTCTCAGCTTCTTCATGGCTGGCTTTGCTCTCAGCCCAATCGTCTATGGTCCGCTCTCCGACCGATACGGCCGGCGGCCCATGCTAATCATTGCCTGGCGCTCTTCACGCTCGGAGGCTTTGCGAGTGCTGCCTCTGGAACGCTGAACCTCCTCTTGCTTGCACGCTTCGTACAGGGCGCAGGGGCCGGTTCCGGCATGACTCTTGCGATGGCGAGGGTCCGGGATCTCTTCGCAGGGAAAAAAGCGCAGGGCCGGCTTGCGGTCATCACAGTGGTGACAAACGTCGCGCCGATGATCGCTCCTGCACTCGGCGCCGCTCTCCTTTCCCATATGGGCTGGAGAGCAATCTATATCGCCACAGGCCTCTGCGGGATCATGCTGCTATTAGCCGTTCTTTTCTCGTTGCAGGAAACGACGCTTCGCCGGCATTCCGAGCGTGAGCCATTTCTGACCGTTATGACGCGCGCCTATCGACGCGTGTTAGGCGATCGCCGTGCAATGGCTTATATCGTTCTCAACGCCCTGGGATTCAGCTGGATGTTCGCGTACATCGCCGGATCACCGCTGACCTTCATCGACATGTTCCACACCAGCACGACTCTATTTGCCGTACTGTTCGCTTGTACTGGATGCGGCATTGTTATCGGAGCCTCACTCAACGGCCAGTTGGCGCAGCGGGGGGTGGGAAGCAAGCGGCTCCTACTCGGCGGGGTCGTCACAGCAGTGTCTTGCACGTCCGTGCTCGTCATTCTCACGGTCATGCGATCCATGTCGCTATGGAGCTTTCTCCAGCTCTTGACGCTTACGACCGCATCGTTCGGAATGGTGGCGCCGAGCGCCGCACATGGCGCGCTGGGGCCACTGGGAGAGGTGGCCGGCGTCGGCGGAGGTCTGCTGGCATCGATTCAGATGCTGTTCGCCGCAGGCACTAGCTCCGTCGTCGCGATGCTCTTCCCAAAGGTTGGTGTACTTGCGATGACCGGAAGCATGTGCACGCTTTCCGCTCTCGCCCTGGCGCTAGCCGTTCCACTTACAAGAAGAACAGCGTCTACAAGGGCTACAGAATCGCAAGCGGCTTTAGCGTCTCTTCACTAATCCCATCCCAATACTTCGATTCACCGAGGAACAATGCTCAAATATCTTCGCGCATCGATCGGAGGGAAGCCCCAGATTGGCTTTCCATACGTCGCGTTCTCAATTCCCTATCCCCATGATCGCGGTGCGGTCAATCATCCGAGGTAAGATCCGTATGTGCTAAGGAGCGCTGGTATGATCTGTGCAATCCGAATAATCGTCCTACCGCAACCTCGTCGAGCAATCCAGATTTGTGGGTCCCAGATTTCCGCGGTCCGGCGAGTAACGGGCAACTCGGAACTTCCTTCCGGTTCCCCAATGGAAGCTGTTTGCGATTCCTAGCGCCCCGGCACTCCGGCTCCTACGCTGTTAGAAGGGGAATTCGTGGCTGTGCGGCCGGTGATTTTTTAAACAAGGATCGATGAGAAAATTGCCTTGCCAAGCGGAGGTATCTCTTCTTATGGGTTACATCGAGGGCGAGGGACGAAATCAGGGAACACTGTTCCCCGTGGTGTTAGACGACTTTGTGCCAGCTGATCATATGTGCCGTGTGATTGACGCGTTCGTCGAAAGACTGTGATGTCGGAGCTTGGCTTCGAGCGCGCTCTGGCCGCTGAAACAGGACGGCCTGGCTACGATCCGCGCGATTTGTTGAAGCTGTATCTGTACGGTTATCTGAACCAGATACGCTCGTCGCGCCACTTGGAAGCGTTGCCACCATCCAGGCGCAGAGTGCGGTCGCCGTCATCCTCCGCGAATGCACTGGAAACAACCCCGCAGCTATGACCGCACCTTGCCCAAGCAACGCAACCTCATCGAACGCTGTTTCAACCGCCTCAAACACTTCCGCCGCTTCAGCACCCGATACTGCCGAACCATCGAAGCCTTTCGATCCTGTACAGCTCTGGCATGCACCTGGATGAAAGCTGGGATGGGATGTCTCAGATCAATGTCCCCCGCATGACTCGCCGCTTCAGATCAGTCGCCGAGACCGAGAATTCGAGCAGCTCACTTGCCTGCGGATGTCGATTGATGAAGCTGTATGTGTGGTGAACCCAGTCATTCGAGCCGACAAAATTCACCCGTGGCTTGTAGATCTCAAGCCAGGAATTGCCCGGCGCGATCCCCACAAGGATGACATTGCCACAGGGAAGTTGCGACGAGGATAGTCTGGTTGCCTGTCAATCCGCAGATGCAAAGACGACGTCCGATATCGATATAATAAAGTTGGTAACTGTTTCCACGATTGTAGGTCCGTTTTCTATATGGACTCTTCCAAGCATTTCTTGAGAGGTCTTTATCCCTCCCCCCCTCCGGATCACGTCTGGCAGGAGTGGATCGGATACAGCATCTATTCGGCTGACCAACCCCGCTCTACCTGGCGTAAGCATAGTCACGACTGCACACAGCTGACAATCGCTCTCGATCCCGCTTACGTTCGCGCGGAATGGCAGGATTCTCCCGGCCAACCGATTAAGCGCGAGCTGAATGGTGACATGATCTGGGTCGTTCCTCCTGGCATTACTCATTCGGTATTTTTTAATCGCCGCGCGTCCCTGATCCATCTCTATCTCAGCGATCCATTCTTTGAAAAGGTGACGCAGAACGCGGTGATTGATGTCTCGTCAAAGTTGACCCCATCGCTTCTGGTGCGTGATCCGTTTCTTGTCGAACTGGCCAAGGATCTCTCCGAGGAACTCCGGTTTGGCCCACTCAGCGAGTTATTTTCGCAATCCGTTGCCGCCATCGCGGTAAGCCATCTCATTCGGCGCTACAGCAACAAACCGAATGCTCTGCCCATCTACCGCGGCGGACTTGGTCCGGCGCGTGAAAAACGAGTACGCCAATACATTCGCGAGCATCTCGACACCCAGCTTTCCCTTGAGGAGCTCGCAGGAATTGCGGACATAAGTCCCAACCACTTCGCGTCGCTCTTCCGGCAGACAATAGGAACAACTCCTCATAAGTTTGTCGTGCGGCAGAGAGTGGAACGTGCGCGGCATCTGCTGGAACACTCCAGCCTGCCCCTAATCGACATCGCCATGCGTTGTGGTTTCCAGGACCAGAGCCAATTCACCACGACCTTCAGGAGATACCTCGGCACCACGCCCGGAAGATATAAGCGCGAGTTGTAAACCTGGCTACCGGGATTCCCGGGCTAACCATGCTTCCCGGCGTTCAGTGCTGCTCCGAAGACGTTGAGGAGCCCAACTGCAGTCGCCATTCCTTGACGAGCATCCTTTGACGTTGCCAGTTTTCCAATCGATAGCAGCGACGGAGTCTCTTTGCCGGCATCGGCAATGATGTTGTGCAGTTTATCGGGATCGATTGAACTGAGCAGATTACTGAAGATCAAGCCGATGCGGAGGGCGGTCACCATTTCTTTCGAACTAACGACCCCCACCACATGGTTGACAACTGTGTCGCCGGCGTTGAGGAGACCAGTGAGCAGCTCCAACATCCCTTTTTCGTGCAACTGCTGTAGCAGTTCGTAGGCCGACAAGACCGCTTCCGCATGTTCGACAGGAGCATGCTCGACTCGACGAATCAGATCTTGACGAGCATCGACCGGACGGAACTCTCGAAAATCAACAGCTACTGCCATGGCAGATCACTCCTTTTTCTTTCACTTCGTTCTACAGTTGGATTTGAACAAGCTTTTCACTACCCGGCATACGGTAGTCCTTGCGCTTCCACTTGCGTTCTACTTCCACACCGGACTGAGGAGTCGGCTTGCCGGAGTAGCGGGGGTTGAGCGGGCGCAGGGGGTTTGTGCCCTGCTCAGGAAGCAGTTTAATCCGCACCGCAGTCTCCTTGTACGCTGGGGTGTTGGTCGCAGGGTCCGAGTGAGATCCGGTCAGGATATTGATCGGCCCCTCCTGCGACAACAGCGGCAGATATACCTGGTACCCGAATACACGACTGGTGACCAGAGTCTTGATGACGAGCGAACCATGGCGGCTTGTGACACGAACCCAACGTCCGGATTCGATGTTGCGCTCCTTCGCCAGCTCTTCCGAGATCTCGATATAGCGCTCGGGAGTTTCCTCATGAATGCCTGGAACGCGCGCCGTCATGTTGCCCTCGTGAAAGTGCTCCAGCATTCGCCCATTATTCAGGAAGAGATCAAAGTCGGCGTCAGGCTGCTCGTCCGGCTCCCGGAAGTCCAGCGGATAGAGACGTGCCTTGTTGTCCGGAAAAGGAAATCCGTTGAGATAGAGCACTGGCTGGTCGGTGCCATCGGGGGCAACGGGCCACTGCAATGTTTTGTACCCCTCGAGCCTCTCGTAGGAGACGCCCGCGTAGAGCGGCGTCAGAGAAGCCATCTCGGCCATAATCTCCGAAGGATGCTGGTAGTTCCAATTCGCGCCCATGCGATTCGCGATGTCCTGCGTGATCTTCCAGTCGGCCCGGCTGTCTCCCAGCTCCGGAAGCGCCTGGTAAAGCCTCTGAATTCGCCGTTCTGTACTGGAGAAAGTACCGTCCTTTTCAAGTGCCGGAGAGGCTGGCAGGATGACATCAGCATAACGGCAGGTCTCGGTGAAGAAAATATCCTGCACGACGAAAAAGTCCAGCTTTTCGAATGCGCCAGCCACATGGTTTGCGTTGGAATCGGCCGAGATCATATCTTCGCCCGCAACGTACATTGCCCGCAGCTTGCCTTCGTAGATTGCGTCTACCATCTGGTGGTTGTCCATCCCCCGCTGTGGAGGCAGGGATACTCCCCAGGCGTCTTCAAACTTTTTCCGATTCGCCGCGTCGGTCACAGGTTGGTATCCAGGGTAATAGATCGGCGCGGCGCCGATGTCGCCGGCGCCCTGCACATTGTTATGACCGCGCAGAGGATAGGCCCCGCCTTCGTCGCGCATGTAATTGCCGGTGATCAGGAGCAGGTTCGAGATGGCTGTCGAGCCATCCGAAGCGCGCATGTGCTGGGTAATACCCATTGCCCAGAGAACGGCAACACTTCTCGCGGCGGCGATCTCCTCGGCGACCTGCTCGAGCGTCTCGAGCGGGACCTCACAAATCCTGGCGGCATACTCCATCGTGAATGGCTCAAGACTCTTACGGTATTCGTCAAGGCCGTTCACCCATTGGTCGAGAAACTCTTGTTTAGCGTGACCATTGTCGAGCATATATCTGCTCATGGCCGAAATCCAGACAAGATCAGTACCCGGGCGCGGACGAAAATGAATGTCGGCGCGGCGCGCCATCTCGTGCTCACGCGGGTCAGCAACGATCAGGCGTTGTCCGAAGAGTTTATGCGCCCGCTTGACGCGGGTCGCCAACACCGGATGGCTATCCGCCGTGTTGCTACCCACGATGAGCACGAGCCCAGACTTCGCAATGTTTTCAATCGACCCTGAGTCGCCGCCATAGCCAACGGTCCGGAACAGCCCCATCGTCGCGGGCGATTGGCAATAACGGGAGCAGTTATCGATATTGTTTGTCCCAACCACGGCACGGGCAAACTTCTGCATGAGGTAGCCATCTTCATTGGTGGCCTTGGACGAGATGATCACGGAGAGTGCATCCGGACCGTACTGCTGTTTGATACTTCCCAGCTTCGTCGTCACCAGGCTCAATGCCTCCTCCCAGGTCGCCTCACGGAAGCCAGCTCCCTCGCGAATCAATGGGGTCTGCAGACGGTCCTTGCTATTCACAAAATCCCACCCAAACTTGCCCTTAACACAGGTTGAAATCTGATTGGTATCGCCGTGCAGCGGAGAAATTTTGAGAATCTTGCGGTCTTTCGTCCAGACATCATAGCTGCAACCGACGCCGCAATACGTGCAGACCGTCTTTGTCTTTTTGATTCGCTCTTCTCGCATCACCGACTCGGTCTGCGAAACCTGCATGATGGCCCCATAACCCATCTCTGGCTCGATAGCCTTGACCACATCGATCATCTTGTTCAGGGATTCCTTGGGCATTCCGCTCAGGAAACCGGCCTCGCCCAGCATCGACTTCTCCATCAGAGCGTTGCAGGGGCAAACAGTGATGCAATGACCACAGGACACGCAGCTGGAGCCGCCGATCTGCATGCCGCCATCCCAGAGCACACGTGGATGCTCCAGTTCCCAGCCGATAGAAAGCGTTTCATTCACCTGCACGGTCTGGCAGGCCTGAACGCACTGGCCGCACAAAATGCACTGGCTCGGATCGTAGCGGTAGAAGGGATTGGACATATCCACTTCATAGGGCTTGGGCTTGAACTCATGCTCCTGGTGCTCGACATTCAGGGCCAACGCCGTGTTGTGTACCCGGCAGTTCTCGTTGTTGTTATCGCATACCGTGCAATAGAGCATGTGATTGCCAAGAATCACATCGAAGGCTTCCGCGCGCGCATCCTTGGCTCGCTTCGATTCCGTGACGACTTTCATCCCGGGAACGACCTTGGTTCCGCAGGAACGTACGAGTTTGCCATCCACTTCGACTATGCAGGTATCGCAGGTCTGGATCGGCCCCATCAAGGGAGAGTGATAACAGATGTGCGGAATCTCATTGTGACGAAGAACCGCCTCGACAAGCAATTCACCCTCGCTCGTTGCAACCGAGGTCCCGTCAATCGAGATATGAACCTCTCCGGTCAATTCCTGCTGACCGTATACGACATCGCCTGATAGCTGTAGCACGCTCATAGTGACTTACCCTTTTCCCAGAACACGGAATGTCGACCGTGTTGCGGTTTACCTACCCATGCAGACAATCGCATGAGTACAGTGACCGTCAGCCCTTAATATCACTCACACACGCGCTTGAAAGCTTTTGATTACGCCCGGCGAATTGTGAAATCCTCTCATGCATCAGTTTCGGCTGGTTCACTTCGGATCGCTTCTCGCGCGACAAGTGCGTTACTGTCCGCTTCATTGAGTTCATGCCCCCCGATGAGGAACGTATATGGAATCCCGATACCGTCGTTGGTTTCAATGAAATGGTCGACATCCTGAGCAGCTTTCGCCCGCTTGTGCTCTTACCTGCGACTGCTCGCGGTGAAACGGCAACGCGATACACCCTTCGCCGATGATTGGTGAAGTAGGCATCATTGCCCCAGTGTCCCGCGCCTTCTGTGATGCGTGTAGTCGGGTCCATCTGACCTCTGACGGAAATATCCGCGCCTGCCTTTTCTCGCAGTCCGATGATCTATACGGCGGAACCCGCCGCGGCGGCGGCTCGGACGCAGATCCAGCGGCGTTCATACAACCCACGATTAAGAGTAAAGAGAATCGTCATCACATCGGCGAGCCGGCGTTTCTGAAGACTTCCCGGAACATGGTGCAGATCTGGAGACGAGAACAAGCCGTCGTGATGCATTCTGCATTCACAATAGTCATGCTTCTCTTCTCCAGACGTCTTGTTCTTGCCTCAAACAAGTAGAGTTTAGTGCAGCGGAAGATGTTCATCCCCTGTCTTGAACAGACTGAGCAGGTACCACAGCGAAGGGAACAAGAGGATCACTCCCACTCCTGTTGCGCCGATCAATGCCCACAGCACAGATGGTGACGCCGCGGCTTCGGCGATTGTCATCTTGCCTTGGAGCAGATACGGAGCCTGCGATACTCCCCAACCCCAGAGGATACATGTGATCTGTAACATAGCAGCCACACGGGCAGCCTTATATCTGCGCGCCAGCAGACAGATGAAAGCAACACACGCACAAATTGCAGTCGCGCCCTGGACGACCCACACGATCGACGGCCTTAGCAACCCTCGATAGATATCAGGAGCCCCATGTCGTGCGGTAAGGAAGGTGGCAAGCGCCATCGCTGCCACAGCGACTCCGGAGAGCAATGCCCTTTTCCTGAAGTCTTCCTGTAGGAGGTGGTCTTGCGCCTCCAGCGTCAGGAAGACCGCCGCAAGAAATACGAACAGCGAGAGGGCAAAGAACCCGACCATCAACGGAAACCATCCCAGCCATGGATCGAAAAAGCCATTTTCGGAGATGCCGTTGCTGACGACCATGTTTCCGGAGGATATCGCTCCCACCACGATGCCCAGACAGATGGGTGTGATGGTGCTGGCAACCGCGAAGATAAGTCCCCACCGTCTTTGGATCCGGTAGTCACCCGTATGATACGCACGAAAGATGAAAGATGAGCCCCGCATTACGATGCCGACGATCAATGCCGTCAGAGGAACATGCAGTGCTGTTGTAACGTCGGCAAAAGCGAGAGGAAAACCAGAAAACAATAGCACAATCACAAGGATCAGCCAGACATGGTTCGCTTCCCAGACAGGGGTAATGGCGTTAGCGATCAGCTCCCGTTGTTCCCGCTGCCTTGGCCCGCGAGCCAGCAGATCCCAAACTCCGCCGCCGTAATCCGCTCCTCCGAACAGTGCATAGAAGGTAAGCGAGGCCATCAGTATCAGAGTAAGAATAATTTGTGGGCTAGGCATGGGTGAGCACCTCGCCTGCGGCCACTGCCTGAATCTCGGCCTCCGGAGGAGTCGCGATAATATGCCGCGACATCAGCCCTATCACGATCACTGCCAGAAACAGGTACAACAACGTAAACAATACAAGGGTGTTCATCAGTCCCGGCATCGTCGTTACGGCAGCGGAGGTCTTCATGATGTGATAAATGATCCATGGCTGCCTGCCTGCTTCCGTCACGACCCATCCAGACTCAAGCGCAATAAAGCCGAGCGGGCTGCACAGGACCAGCAGTTTTAGAAAGTAGTCGCTTGCAAGCAGACTTCTTCGTCTCCATGCAAGCCAGGCGAAGAGCAGACTCACTCCAACCAGAATTGTTCCAATGCCAACCATGATCTGAAACGCGATGTGGACCACCAATACATTGGGCCACTCATTCCGTGGAGTCTGATCCAGTCCTGCGACAACAGCCTTGGGAGAGTGAAAGGCCAGGACGCTCAGGCCGTAGGGAATCTCAATCGCATCTTTCGTTTGCCGGGTATTGACGTCAGGTAATCCACCTATCCTCAGAGGAGCGCCGCTCCTGGTTTGAAAGTCACCTTCCATCGCCGCAAGCTTTGTGGGCTGATTGATTGCCGTGACTCGTGCTAAAGCGTCCCCGCTCACCGCCTGCAAGACCGCAGCCGATCCACCCACCACAAGGGCGATAGCGATCGCACACCGGTGAAAGCGGCTGGAATGTTCGCGAAGCGCCAGAAACGCGTGGACTCCGGCCGTAGCGAATCCGGCTGCACAATACGCTGCCAGGCTCATGTGTATCGCTTCCGGCATGCCGGCCGGGTTTCTGAGAGCCTCCCATACGTTAATGTCGGTGAACTGTCCGTTCACCAGACGGAAACCTGTCGGAGTGTTCATCCAGCCATTAACCAGGCAAACAAACATAGCGGATGCCAGTCCGCTGACCGCGACCACGGCGCCTGAGAAAAGATGCGCTAAGGGCGAGGTCCTTCGCCATCCGTAAAGATAGATTCCCAGAAAGATCGCTTCGGTGAAAAACGCGAACCCTTCCAGCGAAAATGGCATGCCGATCGCCGACCCGGCCGCACCCATAAAGTGTGGCCACAGAAGTCCCATTTCAAATGACAAGACCGTACCTGAGACCGCACCGATTGCAAACAGGATCGCTGTGCCCTTGGCCCACCGTTTGGCGAGGCATAGATACACAGGATTACGGGTATGTAGCCAGCAGGTTTCGGCGATCACCATCATGAGTGGTAACGCGACACCGATCACGGCAAAGATGATATGAAAGGCCAGAGAGACGGCCATCTGCGTACGAGCAGCAAAGAGGTCGCTCATAGTGGAACTCCCTTCTGGGTGACGGAACCGGAAGTGCCTCGCGGTGGAACGACGAGTGAGATAACTCGCCGCTGCCCGTATAACACAACCAATCGTCAAGTCCAGTGTCGCCGGTGCTGGGAGAGAGTATTTGTTGATTTACCCAAAGGCTTTCGAAATCCTCCGATCGGCGTTCCGGGAAGAGACGATCGCACGAATTACCGCTCCCGCGCCGCGCTAGAGTACGGATAGGGCCAGCATCTTAGGGGTGCGAGGAGCATTCGTTAGCTTTCCGCGATCCCTCACCTCAGAGCAAGATCAAGGATGAATAGTTGGCGGGTTCCCTGCTTGTTCGAGGGAGACAACAGATGGACTGGAGGTCCAAGTGAGTCGAGCTTATATAGAAACAACCGTCGAGCGAGTACGTGGGCGATCCTCCCATCCGGCGAAAGATACACTCGCAGTCGAGGATCCCTTAGAGATTCAACTCGGCTATGGTCCTGCCGATGCCCGGGCAACAAAGTCGATATCGGTCACCATGCGCACGCCAGGGTACGACTTCGAGTTGGCCGCCGGCTTTCTCATGACCGAAGGAGTGATTCGGGATGCTGCCGACATCGACCAGCTTGGCTACGCGCCCGAAGGCACTCGGGAGACCGATCGTGAACATAGCAGTGGAGAAACTGTGCTTCCGTACCAGACAGGAAGAAATATCGTGCGCGTGGATCTCGCACCGGATGTAACGCTGACACTCGCAAATCTTGAGCGAAACTTCTACACAACATCCAGTTGCGGGATCTGCGGCAAAGCTTCCTTACTTGCGCTTCAAACTGTCTGCCCTCCTCGGGTCCGGAACACATTTTCTATTGCGGCAAACACCCTTTACGCATTACCTGCTCGGCTCAGGGAAGCGCAAACCATCTTCGGCAAGACCGGGGGGCTGCACGGCGCGGGGCTGTTCGATTCAGAAGGCGAGCTTGTATTAGCGCACGAAGACGGAGGACGCCACAATGCTGTAGACAAGCTGCTGGGCGCAGAATTTCTCGTCGATCATACTCCGTACGCAATTCACTTCTGTTGCACTCAGGAAGACCAGCTTCGAGCTGTTGCAGAAAGCCTTGATGGGCGGTGTGTCGATGGTGGCATCGGTCGGCGCTCCGTCGAGCCTTGCCGTGCAGGTCGCGAGGAACTTCGATATCGCTCTTATCGGATTCCTGAGAGAAGACCACTTCAACATCTACCACGGGGGGAGCACATAACCGGGTGCCGTTCTCATGTAAACGAGGAGATTTATGAAGCTGCGGATTAAAGGCAACTCATTACGATTTCGCGTCTCACGGTCAGAGCTTGAACAGTTTCTGGCTGGACACCGTGTCGAAGAGACGATTCACTTCGCGCCGGCGTCCCAGGCCAAGCTGACCTATGCCCTGGAGTCTACCCTCCAAGCATCGGCTGTGAGAGTGCGCTACAGACCTCAGGAAGTGGCAGTCGTACTGTCGGAGGAACGGGCCCACGCCTGGGGTAAGGAGAGTGAAGTTGGTGTGTACACCGCCGTAGATATCGGGTCGGCGGGCTCGCTCGAGGTAATCATCGAAAAAGACTTCGCATGTCTAGATGGCAGCGACGAGGACAACAACGACACCTTCAACAATCCCCAGGCAGGAGCCGTGTGTTAATTGCCCACATGCTAGTTAGAAATTGGCCATCTCCGCAGCTCTGCTGATCAACCTGAGATTGTTGATCTCTCGAATCTGAGTTCGAGCAAATTTTACTCTGACAGTTTACTGAGCCAGACTGCTGAATGGCGGCCTTATCAGGAGAATCCGGGAGAGACATCACTGTGACCACAACACAGAAGGAGAAAGAACGACGGTGGATCTCAGCCCCTGGGGCGAGTCTGATTCGCATCTACGATAACTGCTTCTCGGATGTAGGCAAAGGTGCGCTCAAGCGGCTCGTAATGAAGATCAGCATTACCGGATTTTCTGCTCACCTGGGACTTATCTTCCTCGGTCATTGCCTGTCGCATCCGCCGCTGCTGGTGGAGGCTGTGGGGAATAACTATCTGGCGGCGATCTCTACCCCGTTCAACTTAGTCCTGTTTTATGAAGTATTAACGCTGATTGCAGCCTTACCTGCATCAACCACGCGCTCAATTGCCAATCAGTTTGAAATCGTGTCGTTGATCTTCGTCCGCGACGTCTTCAGGGACCTCTCTGCTGTGAACGAGCCCAACTGGTTACGGATTCATCCAGACCAAGGGCTGCCATTGTTTTTTGATATGTGGGCCGGACTAGCGATGTTTGTGCTGGTCACAGTCTTTCAACAGGTGGCACAGCGGCAGGTTCGAATGCCGAGGACTGCGGCCCTGACTGCGAGCCGGGAAAAGTTCATCGCGCAAAAGAAGCTGGTAGCCTTAGGGCTCACGGTCCTTCTCCTCTCACTGGCGGCCTATCATCTCGGTCGCTTCACAATGCATGCCTGGGTTGCACTGCTGACAGGGAACGCTATTACCCTGAGGTCTACCAGTCTCTTCTATAACGATCTCTTCACCGTGATGATCTTCACGGATGTTTTAATTTTGATCTTGTCTCTCGTCATATCCGGACGATACGAGATGGTCTTCCGCAATGCTGCATTCGTTATCTCAATCATCCTGATTCGCTCTTCTCTTACCGAGGAACGTCCCTACGGAGCAGTAATTGCCTTGTCCGCTATGGTGTTCGGGATTCTCACGCTTCTAGTCTTCAACTACCATTCCCGCATTCGTGCATCCGAGCTGCAGAACACAGGGAAACATCATTGAGTACCCATTACGCAAACATCGAGAGCTTGCTTGCAGGCTCCACGCACAGAGCCCGACCGAACATGATGGTGTCATGTGGAGCACTGTTAAGCACACGCGTCGGCTGAACCTGGAGCTGATGCGAACCGTTCGTCTCGTCATCGATCGGTCTAGAGCCGCGACCAAGCGACCGAGTATGCGGAACAACCAAAACAGAACAACAGGAGAGACTAAAACCCTTAGGAAAGAAAAACAGAAAACCCCCTTGACCTAAATGACCTGCTCATAGAAACCGGACTGCAAAAGGCGGCCAGGGGATGACGCGTGGAAAGAGTGAACCGAACACTGCAGGACCGGCTGGTCAAGGAACTGCGGCTCGCTGGTGTCTGCAACACGGATGAAGGCAACGCTTTCCGGCCGGAGTTCCTGCAGCGATTCAATGAACGTTTTGCAGTGCGTGCGATCAAGCCTGAGAACATGCATCGCACCTTCAACGTCCCTGTTGGCCGATTGATGGAAGTGGTTTACTTCGGGTGTCCCGTAGCCGGAAGATTGGATATCTCCGATTCACCGGAAGTCTCGGTGAGTGAATCGGAGATGATGAAAAACCCGAGAGTTTGCTGCGCTCACCTCAGTTGATACAACAAGAGTCATTGAGTGAGCGGTACCACGACATTGGTAGTTCTGTTCGGATCGAGAGTGACCGATGCTCCCGTAGTCTCGTCGAGGAGCGAATTACTTGGGTCCCTGTTCTGACCACTCGCCGGAACTGCGTAGATCCTATACTCCCCCGGAGCGATTCCGCCAAACGTGAAATTGCCGTCACTGTCAGCATTCCGCTGGAACGTCTCCCCTGTCAACGACGAGCGCAGGGCGACATGAGCTTTCTTGTCGACGCCATCTTCGGTATCGACTCTGCCGGCAAGGCTGGATGCTTCGCAACCCCTCTGCACCTCGGCGGTAATGGATCCTCCGCCATCGGGAACGCTGATGAGGTTTCCGGAGAGACCTTGAGGAGCCAACGAGGTTCCTGCGATGTAGGCGCTTGTGCCGCCGACAAGGCCAACAAAATATTTGCCGCTGGGAATATCTCCGAAGTCGAACCGATTCGCTGTTCCTGGTGAAACGAGTGCGATTTTTGTGCCACCCACCAGGCTGCCATCGACGGCTAAAGCTCGCTATGATTCCAGTCTTGCCAATAGCCACCCATGTTCGGATTGTTGACCTCGTTAGTATTAAGCAAGGTAAACAGATAACTCACAACATCGCTCCAGGAGTATAGGGTAACTGACTGGCCTGTATTGTTCCGATTAATTCCGGCTATGGTCACCGACTGAGCGTTGGATTGTTGGTGATGTCTGCACCGAATTGCGATATTCGCGCCCAGTTACTCTCCAAGTATTGTTGAAACAGTGGGAGCGTAGCATCGGAATTGCTATAATCTCCCACTCGGGCCGATATAAATCCCCTTACATCGGTGAAGCGAGCTGCTTCCGACAAATACTGAATCATCACCAGGAGCGATTGCGCAACTCTACTGTTTGGGGTTGTTGCAGCGACGTTATAGTACGCCAAGGTATAGAACGAATCGTAGAATGCTTGATAGTTGAGGTTCAGGCTTTCTCTGCCTTCACCAGCTCTACTTGTCAGGCTGTTGTAGTTACCGCTGTAACCAAGCGAGGTCATCCATCCGGCAGGACCACTTTGATATCCAAAAGCAGCATCAAAAGACGTGGGTAAGTAATATTGACCCTCAACAAAATAGAATGTTTGACCATTGACGTTCGTGAAGCCACGCAAATAGAAGTTATCCGCTGTAAACCAGAGTTGTAAGGTCGTATTGGGCAAACGATTCCCGGAACGGTCGTATCTTTCCGTGACGTCGGTGAGTTGCATTTGAATGAGATCGGCGTCGCCTTCGTTTGATGTACTCTGAGTCATCCCTAGGCCACGATATTGGAAGGCACTCGAGGTCTGCAAACCTTGAACAAGTCCCAAATATTGCTGCTGCTTACTGGTAGAGGGAGAGCTAGTGAAGTTCATGTAAGTGTAGCGCACATTCACAGCCTTGGCTTGTGTGCTAGCAGCCATGAGTGCGACAAAGAGAGAAAGCGCGACTGAGCGCTAATTACCGGATAACTCGGAAGTTCGCGCATAACCCGCAAACTCCCGAGATATAGCGACGCCACGCGCAGAAATGCGAAGCTAAACGTTCCCAGAGTTCTTGCTCTCAGAAAGAAACGTCTCTAAGTCGATAGGAAGAAAGCGTGCCCTGCCGATCAACTTGCGGCTCGACAAACTGCCGTCGGCAGCGCGGCTCTGGATCGTGTGGACGGACACGTCGAACAAGGACGCTACGTCCGCGTTGGTGTAGGTCGGCTGCAACGTGAGGCCCTTGATGCGCAATAGGGCTTCGAATAGGGGATAAGCTGGCTGGTTGACTGTGGCGTCGCGATCGATGTTAGTGATTTTCGCGGTGTTGTCGACCAAACGCTGGGCGTATGCAGGTGTGATCGGGACTTTGGCTGTCGAAACCTGGGACATAGAGTGCTCCTATCGTGGGGACCTTACAACGCCCCCGACACAACCCAATACCCAGGCAAAGCGGCCGAGGGTGATTATGCTGCGCTTTTTTTTGAAAAGTTGGATACGGTTGCACATTACCCGCCGGATCATGTCGACTGCAGAAACCTATCCGTTAGCGGTCTATTTTGGCTGGCGATAATGGGGACTAATAGGGACGGGCCGGTATTAGACGTGGGGCGTTCGCGCTCTGCACGTATACCAAACCTGGAGTAAAAGATGTCCATGGAAGTCAGTCCCTCCAACAAGCCTACCCCTGTGATGTTAGTCACACAGGCCGCCAAGTCCACTCAGGAACCCGCCCATCACACGCCTGCCCAGGTTGGATCTTCAGTCGCAGCCGGAACAAAACAGCCTCCCCGGGGCACAACCTCGCAGACGAACCAGACAGCGTCCGTCGGCACCGAAAAGTACAAGCTGCCCTCCGCAAACGGCGGTCTCGGAGAACGGACCGGCTCAGTCGCGACAAACCTCGCGACAGTTCCTGCGGCCAACCCTGCTCCGGTCGCTACAACAGCCTCGGTGACGGAGAGTGGCGAAGCGCATCAGCCTTCCGAAATGCTCCAGAATAAGGATCATGGGGAGCCGACGTCCGAATCTGAAAACCCAGGCGAGGAAGTCGTAAGGGAGACCGCACTGGAGACACAGATCACAGAACTCTGGTCTTCCCAGGAGCGTAAGAATGACTCGCTCCGCCGCAACCGCGCTGAACTGGCAACCCTCCGCAATTAGTTGCCGAGCGCCTCCACGAGTTGAAGCGGCTGCTTGCTCGGACCGGACGCTCCGGAAAGTGGGCAGAGTTTTTGCGGCGCGAGAATATCCCACGCGCCACAGCGAACCGGTACGTTGAGAGGTGGAAGCTTTCAATGCAGCCGAAGGATGAAAAGCGGCTCACTGAGTCGTTTACTTTGCCCTCTAAGGAAGAAATTGCTCAGATGGTGAGGAAGCTGAAACCAAGGCTGGAACCTGTGCTGACGGCGCCGGAGTCCGTGACGCTGTTCATGACAGAACTGGCTGCAGCCCTCCAGCCCGCTAGGTCTGCTGAATAACTCCAGCAAAGCCTCTCGACTCGACGATGACCGGTGATGTCCCCGCGCATCGTCGAGACGAAAGATGCTACTGGAAGGGAACCACCGCGCGAGGATTGAAGTATCAGCGGACGGGGACATTTCTTCCCTCGCGTATTCCGTAGACACCGAGTACTTACAAGTAGCCGATCTACTTAGCTATTCGTCGGTCTTCGGCGCCATACCTTTCTTATTCTTAGACCACCGAGTCTCAGCAGCCTTTCTAGCAATTTCGCTACGACGAGCCTTTGAAAGAGTGTCCGCTCTGGCCCGTCCCCCAAGCAGTCCGCCCTGGGTCGCTATCGCACTACGCTGCTCGGCACTTAGAACCTCAGCCCGTCGCGTGCCGCCTCGGCGGCCGAGGGCTACCGCGTTCGGATCTTTCGGCTTGCTTGGAGGTTTTGCTTTCACACATCAAGACTAGCAATCTATGGCCGTGTAACCTCATTGCTTGACTTACCGACAAGTTAAGCACTCGGATATATGAATGACTACAACGAAAAAGCTTCATATGACACTGATCGCAAGATGGACGCCGAAACAGGACCCAGCAGTGAAGGACCCCACTCGGTGGGATGGGAGGATGGCTCTCCCGCCACGTTGCAGGACTATCGGGAGCATGCGGAAG
Organism: Edaphobacter modestus; assembly: GCF_004217555.1. Taxonomy (GTDB): domain Bacteria; phylum Acidobacteriota; class Terriglobia; order Terriglobales; family Acidobacteriaceae; genus Edaphobacter; species Edaphobacter modestus. The sequence goes on along the minus strand of NZ_SHKW01000001.1, from coordinate 131,435 downwards.
ACACCTACTCTCTTGTTGTCAATCGTGCGCAGGGGTTTGAACAGCACATCTTCCCCGTTATCGTCGGCGAGGTGCGCTTTGAGACGAACGTTGGAGATTGGGTGGTCAGAGGTCCAGGCGTAGTCACAGCGGCCTGTGATGTGAAGAACCCAAATGCTCCCGATGATGAGATCTACGCCGCAATAGCGACTTTCCCAGTGGCTTATAAGGTTCGCATCATCCGTTCGTAACTGCTTTTTTCAGGTTCGAGCTGCCGCAGTAATCCCGAAGACGATCGCGAGGGATCAACTCAAAATGACCATCAGAGGAACATGGAGGAACCCAGCTCTAGCTCGCTGCGACGGGAAACAGGCGTATCAGTACTCCCGGCAAGCTGAGAAGGTAGCGCGGAAACAAAGTCAGAAGACTGGTGATCTGGTGATTACCTATCAGTGCCTAGACTGCTCTTGGTTTCACATAGGCCACGCTGACGAGTCACAGAAGATTATCCGCCGTCCTCCAGATCCGCCATCATTTCCAGTAGTCTGCCCGCGTTGCAAGCAACTGATAAGGGAGGAACGTCGCGAAGCTTTTGGCTCAGCTTTTAGCCGGCCCCTTCACCGATACGGAATGCTAAAGTCTACGCCAGCTTGTCGGTTTGTTTCTTCCGTCGCTTGCAGGTCGACTGCGCTCAGCGGGATTTCCAGACTGCGTCCCGCTGCCGCTGCATCCAGGACATAAAGTTTAGTCCGAGTCATTGCATAGTTGTGAATTTGCTGCGAATGCCCGTCCTTGAAAATCAGTGTCAGGGCAGCCATCGAAAGTGGCTCGGAGGGAGCGGGCGGCGGAGGAGGCACATCTTTCGATTGATATTCCGGTATTTGTCCTTGATCTCCGCTGCCATAGTCTGGCGCTAGATCCGGCTGAAGGTAGTTGTTGTCCTGATTCGGTTGCTGGTCAAGATACGGTGTTCCGTCGTTTGCGTTCAAGCCATTTGGATAACCCCAATAAGAATTCAGCAACCCGGGCACGAAATATGTCGAATTAGCATAAAAGTAGGGCGCGTAAGGCCGGCGGTAGCGGCCTCCATAGGTAGGACCCCACGTATGCCGCCAGTTTTGTGAAGGTGAACCGTGCCAATTTCCATAGGGCGTTCGCGGTCTTGAAACACCGCCGGGAGGTATGAACGTATTTCTGCGATATGTATATGTCGGCAATGCGTTGAACCTGTGCTGAGTCAACGTTCCAACAGGCCCGGAGCGAACGCCGGAAGTGAATCCTCCGCGGTTGAACCCGCCACCTATATGCGGCGAAGGAGCAAATCCGCGCGGACCAGAAAATCCCCTAGACTGACCAGATGACGTGGCACGTTGCGCGTGGCTGGGAATCGCACTCAAGCCAACTACTAGAGCAATCATAAGCAGGCGGCACATACCCACCTCCCCGATACTCATTAGACTCCCCTTCCACCGCTAGAGGTCCACAAATTCGTGGATAGGTCACCGAACCTCCGAATAGTTCCTGTGCCGTTTTCTGCAACCCGCCCTCTCGAAAGGCTTTCCGCGCATCCGCTATTTTCTGCTGGTCCGCCGCCTTCAAACGAGCCCAGACTCTGCTACTCTGCCGAGCTCTGTTCAACCCAGTCCCTCGTCCGAAACCTTCCAATTAGTTGTGATTTCAATTTGAGTACAGTGGAGACTGCCGCACCCTCGGCAGATCTCCCCGATCGTAATTAGATCGAACACAAAAGAAAGGCTCTCGAATGAGAGCCTTTCTTGCGAACTGCGAGAATATCTAATCATCGTTTTTATCAGTTGAGAGTCGCATGACGCGGGTTCCCCAATTTCCTAGAGCTCCGCGAGTGGCGTTGCAGGAGCCGAACGGAGAAGACGTCCGATACTCCGGAAGGCTGCAGCTTTGTCCGACATACTCTTGAGCAGCAAAGATCTCGCTGCCCACAACCGCAGTCGCCCCATAATCGCCCCACCGGGGACGGGTCGGATCCCCTACCTGTCCCTTGTAGCCTGTGAAGCCATCCTGTGCGCCGATTCCATGAGCAGCAATATGTATATCCCCTGCGCCATGCGCCTGATTGACGTTGACATACGCAAGACTCGGAAAGTCATTAGAACCAGTCAAGGTAAACGAGAGAATCGCTTTGCCTTCACTGGTGACGCCAAAAGTGGGATATGTGAGATCCGCTTTGGGCGTTGCGACGTAACCTTGGTCGAGGACCTTGCCGCTTACTAATTTGTCAGTCGTCTTCGGCTTGATGATGAAGTAAGCGATACCGTCTGAACCAAACGTCTTTCCATCGAAGGAAACCCCGGTCCCTAGAGAGCCCCACACTTTTCCGTCTGCGAAATAGACTTGCGTCATTCGAGAATCATCGCCGTCCAGAGGACTGATTACTTCGGTGAACGGGTCAGCGGCGCCAATGAGTATTGGAGCGCAGTTTGGATCGTTGAGGCATTGTCCTTGAGGCCAGTCGACGTTTCCACCGCCTGGCTTCTGGCCAACACCATCGGTTCCTACGCCGGGCTGCCTTGCGAGGCTTGGAATGCCATAGCTTTCCGTCGAAACGGCGTTGTTGAGCAGAATTGGAGCTTTGTGGCGTGCGAGGTTGTGAGTGTCTGTCAATGCCCACAACTGCACCCGCGAATCGACGCCGCTATCGGCGAAGACAGCCGTTGAACTGAGAAAATACTCCGTTCCGTCGCCATCATCTTCGCTTCTGCCGGGGGAAATCGCTGGAATGACCGCAAAGCCAGGAAGACCGGTAGCTGATGCAAAGTTCACAGCACCGGTGTTGTACTGGAAGATCGGGATGCTGGCATCCTTTGTGGCCAGGGCGTCCTTAGAAATCGCATATATCTGTGCACCGATGAAGCCAGGCCCAAACAGGCTGAATTCGTTTGTAGTGAGATAGATTCCATTGCTGTCTGCGCCAATGTGTGGATAGTCGCCCAGGCAAGGCCCCGTAGTGCTTTTTTGCGGGTCCAGTATGCATCCGTGGTTTGGTGTTCCATCGGTTCCATCGTCCTGCACGGGAATGCGATAGATTGTCCATTCGCCTAGCGGGTTGGGTGTATTGCTCACAGCCAAATCCAGGTGATTCTTACCGCTTAAGGCTTGACTGATGGGTACTGCGCGATCAAGAGTCAGCACCACATGAAACCAACGCTGAGTTTCGCGATCGAAGTAACAACTTGGATCCGTAATGGAAGGGCCATACGTTACTGGACTGGCGGTGCGATTGACCGCAGCAGGGTATCCATAGAACGTGTTCAGGTCGACTACACCGATGAGCGGATTGCCTTTCATATCGAAGATGCGCAAAACATCATTCGCCGACTCGAGAACAAATCCATTACCCGCGCAAAGACCCTGGTCTGGTGGCTCGACGGAAAACTGATTTCCATTGTTGGCAAAACGCTGATCGTGGAAGTTGAGACCATCGAAGGTAGCTTTCACTGCATCGTGGTCTTCTCGATCGCGCCTATGTTCCGCCCGATCGCCATGACCATGCCGCCCATGTCCCATCTTGCGATTCAAAGTCGTAAATCCAGTCGCATCATTGCCAGCGTCAGCATCACCGCTCAATGCCGAGTCGATTTCAAGTTGCCCATTGGCGTTTACTCCTAGCGGAGCTGCCTGCGGAGTGGTTGTGCCGCCACTTGCAATGAGTCGTGACTGTGAGTGCGCGGTAAGGATTGGAAAGCAGAAAAGAAGACTGAAAGTGACCGCCTCAAGCCCAAAGCGTTTGATCTTCATGTGCGTAGTACCTCCAGGAGTGTTGTGGCGCTCTTTCGCGCGTTAGCCGAGCGTTCTGGGAGATTGCAATTCACGATAGTTCCTGACCAAGGAAGCCCGGGTTGTCCAATCGCATCGACTTCCATCAGGAGGAGCGGTTCGAACAGGTTCTAGAAGAGCAGGGGCAACTATACCCGCGAAAACGCCAAGTTATCTAAAATTATTTTCGTGCCTAATAAATACTTTGTCGTTGATAAAACTACTTGATAAATAACCACTTACATGAATAATTCGAAGCCCCAGCCGGATCGACCAACAATCTCATAGGTCGCAGAGAGGTACGTTTCGCCCTAAGGAGTTCGCAGATCAGGTTCAGAAACTGATACTGAAATTCCTAAGTTGCCCTTCGGTCCCATGGGGTCAGGACGTCGCCTCATTCAGCATTCGGATTGGTCGTCACAGTCTGAAAAGTTCGAAAATCGTCCACTAGGGCCGAGCAATTATTTCAATCACTTAGCAATCCGGTTTAGATGAGGTGGGAACAACTCAGGGAACCGAAAGGAACACTAGCGAGTTTCCGCTAAGTACGAGCTTCTGTTCTGGTTCCTGAGGCACTTACACATAAGCCGCGATTGCGTCTTATGTCCCCAATGTCATCAATGGAGAAGAGTACCGCAAGAGTTCCTGCTCGTCTTCACTGATGCGCCAGCTGACTGCAACAAAGTCGCCAGTGTGCGGCGGAAGCTAAGCGCAGCGACCGCGAGCAATTTCAGAGATATTCACGGCTGCAAGCGGGCACCCCAGATCTAGGTTGACCATCTCATTAATATCGGGGCCGATCCGTCTCTTGGAGTTCACGGAGGGTGTCGCTTCCGTCTTTGAGAGACACGCCTGTAGCTCCCAGGACACGAGCCTGGGTCAGCAGGTGTAGTAACCGAAAGACGGCCTGGTCATAGGTCAGCCCGGCCGGACGGATGTTCGAAACACAGTTTCTCTCAGAATCCATGCGGCCAGCCCTGGGCAGGTAGGTCAGATAGGCTCCAAGACTGTCGGGCGATTTCAGCCCCGGTCGCTCGCCAATCAGTACCAGAACGGCTTCGGCCCTGCGAAGCTGGCCGATCTCATCGCCAAGCGCAACCCGAGCCTGTGTCGCGATGACAACCGGATCGAGTGTCCACTGGGCAAGGCCATCGCGCAGCAGCTCCAGCAACGGCAGGGCATGCGACGCTGGCGCTAGCGCCGAGAGCCCATCGGCGACTACCACCGTCAGCGTTGCACTCTGCGCGTCGTCGTCTGCCCGTAACGCCGGGACACAGGCAGGATCAAGCGATCGTCCGAGATCCGGCCGACGCAGATACTCCGATCGGTCACGTGCACGGCTCCATGCAGACAGAGTGCGGAAGCCGGCGGCCGCAAACCGTCGCTCCAAAAGAAAAGTGTCGAGGGCCGTGTGGATGGCGTCTCGCGCGAGCGCATGATCGCTGTTGAACTCGAGCACCGAAGCCGTCGGCATACTCGCCCCGGCCCGGCCCATGGCGATCCGTGCCGAAGTCCATTGCGTCAAAGAGTGCCAGGGCTCAACTCTCGAGGGGCTCTCGCTCACGAGACGCTCCCCATAACGCTGGCAGGCAACAGGCGTTCCAACGATGCTCGTGAGAGCGTGAAGTTGTCAGCTGTATCAACGATCTGCATCGCCCGCAGCCAGGCCTCAAACTCAGGCGCACGCTTCAGGCCCAGCACGCTGCGAACATACAGCGCATCGTGGAACGAAGTGCTCTGATAGTTCAACATAATGTCATCTGCACCCGGCACTCCGATGATGAAATTAACTCCTGCTACACCCAGCAGCGTGAGCAGGGTATCCATATCATCTTGATCGGCCTCAGCGTGATTGGTGTAGCAGACGTCGCAACCCATCGGCAGCCCCATCAGCTTGCCGCAGAAGTGATCCTCCAGCCCTGCGCGTATGATCTGTTTGCTGTCGAAGAGATACTCTGGTCCGATAAAACCGACAACCGTATTTACTAGCAGTGGACGGCAGGAGCGAGCTACCGCATACGCCCGCGTCTCGCAGGTCTGCTGATCGACGCCGAAGTTCGCTCCTGCCGAAAGAGCGCTCCCCTGGCCGGTCTCGAAGTACATGCAGTCGGTGCCCACGGTGCCCCGGCCCAGTGCCAGCGCAGCCTGCTGCCCTTCGCGCAGCAGGTCGAGCGTGACGCCAAAGCTCGCATTGGCCTTTTCACTTCCGGCAATCGACTGGAAGACGAGGTCGACCGGAGCACCCTGCCGGATGGCCTCGAGCGTGTTCGTAATATGAGTAAGAACACAGCTCTGTACCGGGGCATCAAAGCGGATACGAAAGTCATCGATCAAATGCAGCAGCCTGATGGCGGAGCCGATGTTGTCGCTGGCAGGGTTGATGCCAATCACCGCATCGCCGCAGCCATACAGGATGCCGTCGATGATGGAGGCGAGAATCCCCTTCGGATCGTCAGTGGGATGATTCGGCTGCAGGCGTACGGCCATCGTTCCCGGAAGGCCGATCGTCGAACGAAACCGGGTCACTACGCGGATCCGGCTCGCGGCAAGAATCAGATCCTGGTTGCGCATCAGCTTTGAGACCGCTGCAACCATCTCCGGCGTAAGCCCTCGGCTTACGGCTGCGAGTGCTTCCACCGTCTGCGATTGTTCAAGCAGCCATTCGCGAAGCTGGCCCACCGTGAGATGCGCGATCGGCGCAAACGCATCGACGTCGTGCGTGTCCATGATCAGACGCGTCACATCATCATCTTCATAGGGAATCACCGCTTCATTCAGGAAATGCTTCAGCGGCAGATCAGCCAGCGCAAAACGGGCCGCGGCGCGTTCGATCTCTGATGTTGCAGCGATGCCCGCTAGCTCATCGCCCGATCGCGCCGGTGTCGCCTTGGCCAGCAATGTCTTCAGGTCGTCGAACCGGTACACGGTGCCCTTGATCGTGTGTGCGAAGGCCATCCTCTCTCCTCACGCGCCCGAAGTGCGCCTGGTGAATCGAAGTAAGACATAACCTACGCCAAGCAGGCCACAGAAGGCCAGTGAGATGGTCCTGTTGTAGTAGATGATGCTGGCCAGACAGATGGCGACCCCGAGCAGCGTCCAGATTGGAGCGAAGGGATACAGTTTTGCACGAAACGGCCGTACCATCTCTGGCTCAGATCGTCTCAGTCGAAAAAGAGCGAACATGCTGACCGCATACATTACCAGTGCGCCAAGGACCGACATGGTGACGATGTTCGCTGTTAGCGGCTGCCCACCGATCGTGATCCACGAATCGCTGTAGATGGCAGCAATGCCGATTACGCCGCCGGCTACGATCGCAATCCACGGCGTGTTGAGACGTGGATGAATCCGGCTGAACAACGAAGGCAGGTAGCCGGCGCGTGCGAGCGCAAAGATCTGCCGCGAGTAGCCGAAGATGATTCCGTGCAGCGAGGCAATCAGGCCAAACAGTCCAAGCCATACCAGCATGTGCAGCCAGTTGCTTGCCGCGCCGACGATCATCTTCATCGCCTGCGGCAACGGATCGTTGATGTCGGCCAGTAGACGCCAGTCTCCCACGCCTCCGGCAAAGAGCATGACCCCAATGGCGAGCGCCAGCAGCGTGCAGATGCCTGCAATGTATGCGATCGGAATCGAGTATGACGGCCGTTCGGCCTCTTCGGCAGCCATCGCCACGCCCTCGATGGCAAGGAAGAACCAGATCGCAAATGGCACAGCAGCGAACATGCCGTGGAACGCTCCCGTCGTGAAGCTCTCTTGTCCCGCCCAGCCACCGGCGACGAAGTTGTTAAGACGGAACCCCGGAGCAACAACGGCCATGAAGACCAGCAACTCGATAATCGCAAGCACCGTAATGAAGAGCTCGAAGCTCGCCGCGATCCTCACACCGATGATGTTGATTGCCATAAAGACCAGATAGGCGAGGACAGCCGCATGCTTCGGCGACAGCGAAGGAAACTGCACGTTAAGATAGGCCCCGATGGCCAATGCGATGGCTGGCGGTGCGAAGACAAATTCGACCAGCGTCGCCGCGCCTGCGAGGTAGCCTCCGAACTCTCCAAATGCACGTTCCGCATAAGCGAAGGGGCCGCCGGCGTTCGGGATCGCCGTCGTCAGCTCCGTGAAGCTGAAGATGAATGCGGCATACATCGTTGCGATGAAGAGGGTTATCGCGAGAAAGCCGAGCGTGCCTGCGCTCGCCCAACCGTAGCTCCAGCCAAAGTACTCTCCCGAGATGACAAGGCCAACTGCAATTCCCCAGAGCTGCCAGGTATTCAGTGTCGCTTTCAGGTGCGAGCTATCGTCCAAGGTGTCTCCCACGACCATTATGCTCATGCGACGGAATATGCAGTTATCAAAAATCGGCAACCGGAGCCGCGATTCTGCAACAGGAATGAGGCAGAGTTGTCATTCTTATCGTTAGCGTCACGTTGTTATGGTATTGTCCGAATCGTGGAGCCTGCTCGACACTCCTCCCCGAATGCTGCGTGGTCGATGCCCGTATCGCCAACTTATCGTCATGTCTCCGACGATCCCAATACTCACGCAGACAATCTCATGGGATGGTCGCAGCTCTATGATCAGCTCTCGGGCGGTGGTTTCTCAGGAGAGATCAGCGGAGTTTGCTTCAACTCGATTCATCTCTTTCGCGAATCCACCAATCTAAGCCTGCGTCAATCCTGTGTCGTACGCTCGAACGGTTGGTGGTTCGGCCTTCCTGTCTCCGAGCGGGAATCCTTCCGCCTCGACACCCGGCGCGTCGAAGAAGGAGCGGTTGCAATACGCCGAGGGCATCAGCCTTTTGAGCTGATTACGCCGGCCCGCTTCAGAATCTTCGGTCTCGTCATCAGCCATCGCACACTCGCAGAACACTTGCGCTCCGTGCTGCCTGAGGAAGACGGTCTCGCCCGGCTTCGGTGCGAGATTTTGCAGGGCAGTGCCGCGCAGAGTTCTCTGCGGCACCTCTTCGGCGAAATCCTCGAGGAGATCAACCGAAGACCTGAGGTGCTGAACTCTGCGGGGGCCTGCCGGGCGATGCAGAACTCGGTCCTCGAAGCGGTCACCAACCTCTGCGCCTCGGTTGAGCAGGCGAAGGGGATGCCCCGCAGCGAGATGCAGCACTCGCAGATCGTGCGCAATGTCAGGCTGTTCTTGCTCGATAACAATGATCGAGCCATCTCTGTTCCTGAGCTTTGTACGATCTTTCACGTCAGCCGCAGAACGCTGCAATACGCGTTCGACAGGGTGCTCGGCATTGGCCCCAACGCATATCTCAGGATCCTGCGACTCAATGGAGTGCGTCGCGATCTTTGTCGAAGAGAGACGAAAGTCTCTGTGCAGCAAGCGGCCTCCGACTGGGGCTTCTGGCACCTCAGCCAGTTTGCCAAGGATTACCGAACATTGTTCGATGAGCTGCCCTCGGCAACCGTGAAGCGGAGCGAGAGCGTTGCTCCCCAATAATTAATTTCACCGATTATTCATCTCATCGCTCGGAATTTTGCCAAAATTCGATAACAGTCTTTCAGGTGCCATGGCTATGCTGCACTACATAACTATGCGCCGCCAAAAAAGATTCTTTCCCACTGCTCTCGTCGCCCTTTGCCTGTTTGCGTTCGCTGCGCTGGGTCTTCACGCTCAGTCCACGCAAGGCACGATCCTCGGAACCATCAAAGACAGCAGCGGTGCGGCCGTGCCCGATGCTACGGTCGACCTGATCAGTGTGGAGACGGCAGTCAAGAAGACCGTCAAAACCAACGAGGCGGGCAACTTTCAGTTCCTGAACCTCACCGCTGGTCAATATAACGTCGAAGTCACTGCCCCGGGCTTCAATGTGCAGAAGATCACGCGTCTGCGACTGACAGCGCGTCAGGAGTTGCGTTCCGACGTTATGCTCGCGGTCGGCAACGTCTCGCAAGAGGTCTCGGTCAACGCCGGCGATGCAGGCACGATCGAGACCGATACGCCCTCGATCGATGCGACGCTCTCGAGCACGGCTGTGAGAGACCTGCCCGCCAACTACCGCGCCAGTTCCAGCGGAACCAGTCCCCTCTCAATGATTCAGACTCTCCCTGGCGTGCAGTCCGACGGTGGCTCGACGCCGACCTACTCCGTGCAGGGCGGCCTGCCCTTCCAGACCGACGTGACGGTTGACGGCATCACGACACGCAGCGCTACAGGCGGCAACTCGCCGATTGCGAACGCTTTCCCCTCCGGCGACTCGATCGCTGAGATGCGCGTTGATGGCGTGATGAACAGCGCAGAGTTCGGCCAGCCGGGCGAAGTCACCACCACGACCAAGGGTGGAACCAACACGCTTCACGGTGGCATCTTCTGGTATCACCAGGACTCCTCGTTGAACGCCAAAGACTACGGTGCGCTCTCGAAGGCACATCTTGTCACCAACGACTACGGCGCCTCACTGGGCGGCCCGGTGGTGATTCCGCATCTTTATAACGGGCACGACAAGACCTTTTTCTTCGGGACGTACGAGGGCTACCGCAGCCCACGCACCACCTCCGAGCAGTACTACGTCCCCACCGCGGCGATGAAGAAGGGCGACTTCAGCAAGGTCACCGGGCTGACCTCTCTGACGAACCCCTTCACCGGCGGAACCTATGCGCTGAACGCCGTTCCTATCAATGCCGTCGCGCAGAAGTTCCTTACCTTCTTCCCCGACCCGAACATCGGCGACACTTCGACCTATACCCCCGGTGCCTACAACTACTCCACCAACAAGGACACCTCGCTCTTCTCCAACCAGTTCGACATTCGTGGCGACCAGTACATCGGTCAGAAGGCTCTCGTCTTCGCTCGCTTTACCTGGAAGAACTACAACCAGAACACGGCAGAGCCGCTGCTGGTGCCCTCGAGCACAACGACTTACCAGGACCGCATCTTTCTCGTCGCCGCCAACTACAACTTCACTCCGAGCCTGATCAACGAGTTTCGCTACGGCTTTACCTTCGACAGCAACGGTGCCACCAATCCCTACGACGGCAAGTCCTTCACGCAGAACTCCGGCTTGCAGGGCCTGCAGAATCTCTTCTACAACGGTCTGCCAGAACTCGACTTCGCCTACCTCACCGATCTGAATCCTGATCGACTCAGCTCGGTCACCAAGTCCCGCACGCACGTCTTCACCGACAACTTCACGTGGGTCAAGGGCCGTCACACGATGAAGTTCGGTGTGGATGTCCGCCGCATGCAGGCCGTCACGCCGCTTGGGTTCAACGGCGCTGACAATTACGGCACCTTTGACTACTCGCCCGCCACCTTCACGGGCAACGAGTTCGCCGACTTCATGATCGGCGCACCCAGCACAACCTTCTACGACGTCGTGCAGGCCGACAACGACGGCATGACCATGCACTATCACGCCTTCGCGCAAGACCAGTGGCGTGTCAGCGATCGCCTCACCCTCAGCTACGGTCTGCGCTACGAGTATCACCCGGCCTATCACGACCCCACCGGCAATATCGGTAACTTCGACCCCTCCATCGCGAAGTCGGGCCGTGTGGTCTATCCTGACGGCTTCGGCTCGCTGGTCTCGCAGGACTACCTGAAGAGCTTCAACTCCTGCGGTCTGGGCCAGACCTCGGGTGTTGCGGCGCAGAACGGCGCTCCCTGCACGCCTACGGTCAGCAACTCGCAGGCCGGTCTTCCCAGTGGCCTCCGTACTGCGATCAAGACCCGCTTCGCCCCCCGCTTCGGCTTTGCGTATCGCCTCACCGACGACAACCGCACCGTGATCCGTGGTGGCTACGGTCTCTATAACATCACGTTGCTTGGTTCGAACTTCTACTCGCTCACCGGAACGCTCCAGGCCAACACCGTACAGTATGCGAATACCAAGACGGCAAACGGCCCCTCTTACGTGTGGCCCAATATCTACGCCGGTTCGGGCACCAGCTCCGCCTCCGCCGGATACGGTCAGGCCTACTTCGGTACCGCCAATGACATCAACTGGAAGGACCCGTACTCGCAGCAGTTCAGCCTCTCCTTGGATCGCGATCTCAGCCATGGATACGGTCTTCGCGTCTCCTACATCGGCATGACCACCAAGCATCTGGTCTGGGCGCCGAACCTCAACGATCTTCCGTACTCCTCGACCACGTCGGCCGCAAACCAGCCGCTCTCCGCGCGTCCGTTCCCCAACTGGGGCATCATCAACACCCGCTCCACCGGCGCTGACTCCAACTACCAGTCCGGGCAGGTCAATTTCAACCACCACACCAACTCCGGTCTCACCTTCGATTCGACCTACACGCTGGCCAAGAACCTCGCCGACAACCAGGGACCCGCCAGCTCGAGCTTCGCCAGTGAGTCCGGTGGCAGCCGAGCCTCCTACGCCGGCGATCCCAATGTCGACTTCGGCCAGGTCTATGGCAGCAGGAGGCATCGTTGGAATACGACGCTGCTCTACGCGCTTCCCTTCGGACGCGGCAAGCAGTTCGGCGGCAACATGAACCGGCTGATGGATGCGGCCTTCGGCGGATGGCAGATCAGCAGTATCTTCCTCGTCCAGACCGGCCCCTTCCTCTCGCCCTACTTCTCCAGCGGTCAGGGAGACCCCTCCGGTACCGGCTCGGGCCTCACGAACGCCGCCAACGGCGCCGCTCTTGGAAGCCGTTCGCAGAAGGTTGACCGCGTCGTCGGCGTGAGCGCCGTACCTGCTAACCGTACCGCCGGCAGCTGGTTCAACAAGGCCGCATTCACCTGCCCCGGCGATCCCAGCTGGGTCGAGGGAACGCCGTGCCACACCGGCCGCGGACAACCCGGTGACCCCGCGCCGATCGGACGCTTCGGCAACTTCCAGAACGGCTCGCTCGTCGGACCCGGCACCCTCAACCTCTCCGGCGGACTTAGCAAGAGCTTCGCTATCACAGAGCGTGTCTCGCTGCGTGCCGAAGGAACCTTCACCAACGTCCTCAACCACACCAACCTCGGAAACCCGAACATGGACATCTCCAGCAGCACGTTCGGGCAGATCACCTCGGCAAGCACCGCTGACTTCGGCAGCCCCCGCACCGGTCAGGTCGCCATGCGGCTGCAGTTCTGACAAACTGAAAACGAAGTAGCGAGGGAACCGGAGACACCCTTCGGTTCCCTCTTGCGAGAGAACGATGAGAACCAGACGAGACTTTCTTCGTATTGCAGCAGCGGCAGCTGGAGTAACCATGACGCCGCCGGCCATTCAACGGGCACTTGCCATCCCCGCCGCTCGCCGCACCGGCACCATCAAGGATGTAGAGCACGTCGTCATCCTCATGCAGGAGAACCGCTCCTTCGATCACTACTTCGGATCTCTGCGCGGCGTTCGCGGCTTTAGTGATCCTCGTCCTGCGCCTCTGCCCAACGGAAAGCCGGTCTGGTATCAGCCCACCGCCGAGACCAAGACCAAGAAGTACCACGATCGCGGTCTCTCCCCTGACGCCGAGCACGTCCTGCCCTTCTACATCAATCCGCAGCAGACCACCGAGTTTCAAGCGGGCACCGATCATGGCTGGAGCAGCGGTCACCTCGCCTGGAACAATGGCCACTACAACCAGTGGGTCAACCAGAAGCAGGATGTGCTCACGATGGGCTACCTCAAACGCGAGGATGTCAGCTTTCACTACGCGCTGGCCGACGCCTTCACGCTCTGCGACGCCTATCACTGCTCCGTCCACGCCAACACGTGTCCTAATCGCATCTACATGTGGTCCGGCACAATGGATCCGCGCAACTGCTACGGCACCAAACCGAATGGACCAGGGTTCGACGAGAGGCATCATACCAACGGTTACACCTGGACGACCTATCCCGAGCGCCTCGAGAAGGCCGGAATCTCCTGGAAGGTCTATCAGGGCGGCAGCGGCGTTCCCGGCACGCCGACCGACAACTACACCGACAACTCGCTCGAGTTCTTCGCGCAGTACCACGTTCAGGAGGGTGCCTCCCCCACGAGCCCGCTCGTCATGAAGGGTGTCTCCGACCGCACGCTGAGCGGGTTCAAAGAAGACGTGCAACAGGGAAAGCTGCCCCAGGTGTCATGGGTCGTTGCACCCTACAAATACTCTGAGCATCCCGAGGCCTCGCCAACTGACGGAGCTTACTACATCTCGCTTGTGCTCGATGCCCTCACCTCGAACCCCGAGGTGTGGAGCAAGACTGTCTTGCTGATCAACTACGACGAGAACGACGGCCTCTTCGACCATATCGTTCCGCCCATGCCTCCGCGCAGCAGGGACCGCAACAAGCACGGCCTCGTCTCGAACGATCTGCTCGACAGCCTCACAGACGAGTTCATCGATATGGACAACCATCCCGAGGAGCGGCGGCCCATCATTCCTGGCGCCGATCCCGGTGGCCTGCAGCCCATTGGACTCGGGGCGCGCGTGCCCATGCTGGTCGTCTCTCCCTGGAGCACCGGCGGCTGGGTTTGTTCGCAGGTCTTCGATCACACCTCCGTGCTGCAGTTTCTCGAAAAGCGCTTCGGCATCGAGGAGCCCAACATCAGCCGCTGGCGCCGCTCCATCTGCGGCGACCTCACCTCGGCCTTCGACTTCTCGCAGACTCCGGTAACACGCACCACATCATTCCCTCCGCCGCAGCCGATCAAGTCGCTGCATCAGCCCTACAGCGTTCCCGCCGTGCAGACCATGCCTGTGCAGGAGAAGGGGACGCGTCCCGCACGTGCTCTGCCGTATGCCCTTCAAACTGCCTGCCACGTCGAAAGCGACCGCATCTCGATCGATCTCATCAACAAAGGCAAGGCAGGAGCCGCGTTCTACATCTACAACGGCATAACACCCTCTGACGAGCCGCGCCGCTACACCGTCTCCGCGGCGGACACCCTGACCGACTACTGGACAGTCGCCTCCGGTCAGCCCTTCGATCTCGCCGTCTACGGTCCCAACGGATATCTGATACGTCAAAGGGGAATCGCCGGATCCCAGGAGCCCGTCGTCACCCTTGAACCCGACGACTCCGGCCGTTCGCTCCATCTAACGATGCACAATCCATCCCATGCACCTGTCACGCTTGCGATTGCCGAGAGCTACACCATGCTCGAAGAGCACAAAGAGATCGGTCCGGGCGCCGAAGTCTCCATCCGGGTCCCACTCCCGAGCGACAGCCGTTGGTACGACGTCAGCATCATCAACCCCGACGTCAAAACGACCTTCCTGCGGCGCTTCGCAGGTCATCTCGAAGACGGCAGGCCCAGCACCAGCGATCCTCACCAGTTTGTGTAAGGGGGGAAGATCAGCATTTTGCCTTGCACTGGCATGAGATAAGGCTCATAGAGCCTGCCCCTAGCGCTCATTACTGCTTCAGGTAAACGTAGAAGCTGAGAGGGTTTAGTAGACAGCACTCTCGCTACCGTCTTCTAAGCCATGAAAAGTTCGAAAATCGTCCACTAAGGCCGACCATTCTTCTAAATGAGTTTTTCGCAGATCATGTCGAGGGTCGTGCGGCGGGTGCGACCAACGATGTGGCCTCAGTCGAAACACATCGCGAAAACGGCTCTATCCATGCCCTGCTTCGCTACCTTTTGGTTCCCATTCCGAGAATCAAAAGGATAAATTTTGCAAGAGATTTGCAAGAACGTTTGGGCATTCTGGCACTTTTGGCGCTTCCTGCACCTTTTAGAATCTGTAAGTTACAGATTCCATTAGCGATGCGGGACACCGATCCCGTCTCTGGTCACCATTAGAGTGAACAGCTTGCTACATCCAAACCGAAGCCTCGAGGGATATATCTATATTCTATATATTGTGGTCCTTGTGTACCTTGTTTGTACCGCGCACGCTTGCAATCGTATGGGTGTGGACCGCTCCAAATCTTTGGCAACGTGAGTGGTGCCCGGAGGGGACTTGAATCCCACGACCGGATAAGGTCTGCGGATTTTGAGTTTCCTACGAAGCGTGTAAATTTATGAAAACAAAATGCCAGCGTAAGTGAGCGTACCCATAAGTAGCTGAGCGACCGTAATTTACAGCAATTTG
Source organism: Edaphobacter modestus (assembly GCF_004217555.1). Lineage (GTDB taxonomy): Bacteria > Acidobacteriota > Terriglobia > Terriglobales > Acidobacteriaceae > Edaphobacter > Edaphobacter modestus. The sequence continues at coordinate 115,677 of NZ_SHKW01000001.1, read as the reverse complement.
TCGCAAGCATTCAGATCTGATGTGCGTACCGCTACTGTACCGAAAATGTAACTGCAAGCGGCCTATTTTCTGCCGTTTGCAATTCCGGGTTCAGCGCTTGAAACGATTCTACGGTGCTCGATCATACACGATTCTACTGCTCGTGTTCGATCGACAGGACAACTTGGGCCTCAGGAATTTTCGACTGCTTCGAGAATGATCTTGTAGACGTGATCGAATCCGTTCACGAGGATTCCGAGAGAGGCATAGATGAGAGGTTTGCCGTTCAGCCTCTCCCATGGGAATGGGAATGGAATGGACGCATGGCCTTCGCTCTCATGAAAGGGGCCGGCTTATGGCCACACCCTTTAACCACACTGCGGATGGATTCGACACGCAGTTCGGTGCCCCTGATCCACGCCGGCGGGGCTCATCAACCTGCTTCATCAGGTCACCGCTTCTCCAACGTCGATCTCGAAGATGCCGGTTTCGAGATTGACGGTAGCGAGAGTTTGAACTTCATTGCTACTCCAGTGGTACGTCACGGGCGCCCAACTCGTCTCGCGGCGAATAACCGATCAGAGAAGGAAATTGAACATGAGTGCAGCGGAAACATAGGCGAAGATCATTATCGCCAATTGCGAGAATCCGATGGAGCATAATGCGATCGATATAACTGCGCACATGTTGAGTCGCTGACGCAGAGCTCGGCGTGACCACTCCGATTGTCCGGTATGTCCGTGCGGCCTTGCTTCGTTCATGGCAGATTCTCAGGTTCCATGGGGACTGGAAAGCCTTGCAGGGAGCTGTCAATGAGCCGGCGTGGCGCTCGAAGCCGAGTTCATATCTTGTCGCAATGGACGACAAAATGATCCCTCCGGCAGCGCAGCCCATGATGGTAAGTCGGGCTGGTTCTCAAGTGATAGAAGCACCGGGCAGTCATGCAATTTACGTCTCGAATCCTGAAGTGGTCGCTGCAGTAATCAAACAGGCCGCCGAGAAGGTCGCCGGTTCGACACGATAGAGTAGGAATCGATCAAGTGCACCATCGTCCGACCATTACAGGTCATGATGCGGCGCACTTTTTCCGGACCAGGTAGACGCTCACTTGCTTTCTTATCGCAAATCAACGTTGACAAACAAGGCTCCGATGCGGCTGTCGCACGCGCGTAAGAACTCGGAATCATATTGCCGCAGACACTTCCGCGACTGCGGTTGGCAGAGTGAAATGAAACGTCGCGCCTCGTCCGTCGTGGGATGTGGCCCACAAACTGCCACCATGCGCTTCCACGATTGAACGGCTGATAGCCAGCCCCATGCCGCTGCCATGAGGTTTAGTGGTGAAGAAGGCATTGAAGATCTCGTCCGCTCTTCCGGCAGGCAATCCTGCTCCGGTGTCGCTGACTGAGATCAGCACTTGATCGCCCTCGCCTGGTCCCGTCTTGACCGTGAGCACTCCGCCGGTCTCCTTCATCGCCTCGATACCATTGAGCATGAGGTTCATCAGTACCTGCTGCAGTTGCACCCGGTCCGCAGTGATTTTAGGAAGATCGGCGGCAAGGTTCGTACGAACCGAAACGGCATACTCGTTGGCTTCGCCCCGCAGCAGCAGAACCATTTCGCCGATGACCTCATTTATCGCGACCAACTCCCGTTTGGGAGGGTCCTTCTTGTACAACGATCGCAGACGGTTGATGATTTCCGAGGCAAAGGTGCCCGCCTCGATAATTCTTTCCGTCCCCTTGCGCACCTCCGTCAGATCAGGCGGGTCGCGCTGAAGCCATCGCAAAGATGCCTTGGCATTATTGGTTGTGGCCGTGATGGGCTGTGCGAGTTCGTGCGAGATGGAGGCGACCAGTTCTCCGAGTATGCTGATTCGATTGGTGTGTGCAAGGTCTGTCTGTAGCTGTTCCGCACGCTTTCGATCTTGAATGTCGGTCGCCGCACCGTACCATTTCACGACCTTTCCTCGCTTGTCCCGCAGCGGCACGGCGCGGCTCAAAAACCACCGATACTCCCCGTCGGTGCGGCGGAAACGCATCTCCTCCTCGAACGGCTCACCACTGGCAAAGCTCGCGCCCATTCGTCGTACAATTCGATCCCGATCTTCGGGATGAATAGCAATTTTCCCGACTTCCTCCGTTTTTCCCAACTGCGACAGGCCGGTATACTCGACCCACCGTCGATTCACAAATTGAACGGCCCCGTCGGGTCCAGCGATCCACGCCATCGCCGGAATAGTCTCAATGGCTTCGCTAAGTTTTCTTTCCTCCCGCCGCAATTGTTGCACTCGGAGTTGATGCAGCCCCCAAAAGAATGCCAGAAATGCAGCCACGCACGACAATCGGAACCAGTAAGTTTGATAGTAGGCCGAGGCGACGTTCAAAGCGATCGCAGTTTCTGGCCCGTTCCACAGCCCCTCGCTGTTGCTGGCGACTAGCCGAAATCGATAGGAGCCGGGCCCAAGGTTCGTGTAAACGGCTTCTCGCGCTGCAACCGGCTGGCTCCAGCTACTGTCGAAACCTTCTAGAAAATATCGAAAGCGAATCCGCCCGGGCGCCACGAGGCTCAGCCCCGTGTACTCAAATGTGATTCGCCTGGGAGATGGAGGAATTTGAACGAAGGCGGCGAGGTTTGCGGTGCTGTTATCGGCGGTGATCGCCTCGATGTGAGGCAGCGCGGGAACTGAACTGTCATTGATCTGAGATGGATTAACAACCGACACGTCGCGGCTGAGTGAAAACCAGATCCTGCCCGCTGAATCCGAGACCACCGAACGGCTCCGCTTCACTCCTTCAGTGCTCTCGAGACCATCGGCCTGGTCATACTCGCGAACATCTACTGCTTTCACAACACCGCTTAGCAGTTTGTCGCGCGGAACGCGCAAAACATGATCTGAGGTCGCGATCCACAGCCAGCCGTTTTTGTCTTCTTCAATGCCAAATATTGGTGCTTGCAGGGACTCAGGTACTCCGCGGGGCACATGCACATGCCCATCACTGAGGAAAGCGAGACCTTCGGCCGTTCCTATCCACAGGATTCTCGTTGAATCCTGCAGGAGGCAGTTGACATCCTCGGAGGGTAATCCGTCGTTCCCGGTGTAGGTTCGCCACCCCTTCTGCGACATGGCACTGACACCCTTCGGGGTCCCGAACCACATCGTTCCGTCAGGGCCCTCGACAATCGACGATATTGTGTTCGCCGCTAACCCGTCTGTAGTCGTGTAATTTGTGAAATGACCGTTCTTTAGCTCGCTTACACCACTGCTGAGGGTCCCGGACCAGACGGTACCATCACGACTCCGATAGACCGCGTACACTCTGTTTTGTGCGAGGCCGTCTGCCTGCGTGTAGGTCTTGGCTGTAAACGAATTGCCGGAGTAGCGCAGATGGGTGAGTCCACCCTGTTGTCGTCCCACCCAGACATCATCCTCGCCAGTTCCGGTAATGGAGTAGACGACATCATTGGCGATCCCATCGGCAGTGACAACCCCACTTTTTCCTTCCTTCAGCCATCGCAAACCACCCTGAACGGGCGCAATCCAAGTGCGGCCGCCGGAGTCAACGTGCAATGGTCCCATACTCTGCGATTTCAAATTGGGAAGAGAGTACGTAACGAAGGCGCTGTCTCGCAGTCGGTCGAGGCCGCGCGCGCTACCGATCCAAATGTTTCCCTCCCGATCTTCGAAGAGCGCAGCTACCGGTCCAGTGGTTTCGTGAGTACTCAGTAAAGAAACCCCGTTCGCGTTGTACCGAAACAGTCCGCGACTCGTGCCAACCCAGATGTTCGAGTCCCGGTCACGAAGAATGGAAAGCACGGCGAGATTGCGAAGAGATGACGGTACACCCGCCAAAGTAAACTCTGTTCCATTCCAGAGCAGCACACCCTTCGCCGTTCCGACCCACAATTCTGAGTTTTGAAGAGGAAGAAGGCAGTTAATGTTCGTATCAACCCGCCCATTCAAGGCGCTCGAAACGCGGCCTTCCTGGAGATAGAAGAGCCCTCGACGCTCCGTGCCAAGCCAAATCTTTCCATCGTCAGTCTGCGCCATGGCGATTACCACCGGCGCCGCTAGACGATCAAACCAACTAAAGGGAGTTGCTCGCTGGTCAGGAGCTTCGCTGTTCGCGACTCCTGTAGCGTCGGTGAGAAGAGCTGCGGACGACAGGGTTCGAAATCGGTTGTCACTGTGTGTGACAGTTCCCTCAGCTAATGACGAGAGCAAAACCGCACCCGATGTCCCCCGTGCCATTGCCGTTGTGCCGTTCTCAGACCAGCCGCGGATAAGCTCGAAGTTCCCATTGTGATAACGAAAGACTATGGTGTTTTGTAACAAGATCCAGAGGTGATCGCTTGCGTCAACCAGGAGTGTTCGCACGGGACCAATCAGCATTGGATCAGGGTGGGCCCGCTCGAACTGGTGAAAATTCAAACCGTCGAAACGAACAAGACCTTTATCTGTCCCAATCCAGAGATAGCCATCGGAAGTCTGTGCGATGGCCGTTATAGATCCGCCCGGCAAACCTCTCTCAGTTCCCCACGAGTCGTGGATATATTGCGACACGGTCCGGGTGGGATCGAGCGCAGATGCCGAAACAGCGAAGCAGACGGCCGCGAGTCCGGCAATGGCACACCTGAGTAGCCAGCGCCTTCCAAAACCGTCCTCACGGTAGATATTCAAACTTCTCAACCACAACCTCGCTTGGCTTCTGCATAGGATTTTTGTCGGTCGCAACGACGAAAAATATCAGACGGGGCATTGCCTTACCCGGTGACGGTATGCCAGACGTGAACTCATGTTCAGCAACGAGTTGCGCTCCCGCACCTGCAGATCTTCCGCGAAAGGTCTCGAAAGTCGCATGTCCAGATTCCCAGCGCAGGACATACGTCAAGGTGCCTGAGGGCGCCTTAAAAGCGAACAGGTTCCCAGGAATGTAGAGCGGTTGAATTACATATTGTGCATTGTTCTTATTCGCAGCGTCACGCCGGCCACCGACCTCTACGTCCATCTCGCGAAAGTGCTGCTCGCTAGCCCGTTCGTCGAAGATAAACATACTGAAGGCCGCGGCGGGTTCTAAGTGAGAAGTATCACGCACAGTTACCGAGTACGTGCCGTACCCGAGACTGCGATTTAAGAATATTTCTGCACACGACCACATGCCCGATTTCTTCTTGATCTGCATGTGGAGCGCCCCGCTCGCATCGGTCCATGCATTTTCAGGATCGTAGAGGTTGTTCATGCCTCCCTTGTCACTCGCAACCGTGCGAACAGCCCAATCATGGTCGCTGAATTTAAGCGATGCGGTCGGGGCAAATTGCGGCGCGCCAACGCCCTTCACAATTGTTACGAGAGCAACGGAACCGCCTTGGGTCGGAGCTAAATCCATGATGGGCGGCGGATGATAGTCCGGCTCCACCAATAACGCAGCATACTCAAATCCGAGATGAGTTTCCGTGCTCCACGTCGAGTCTGCTTTGATGGGAATGAAGGGATGATCAGGCCAGGGCTGCACCCACCATTGCCCGCTGTGCGCATAAATAACAATCTGCTGCTTTGGTCGAGCGTTTCTTACCCGTCCAGAGATCGTGTCGACTCTTTCTCGTCCACCTTGCGCTGGCGGCGGAATATGGGTGAACTCGATCGAAGGTCCGGAATTGGCTTTATGCGACTGGCAACTGTTCAGCGCAATGCAGAAAACCAGCAGCAGCGATCGTTGCAAGAAAACTGGTACTAACAGTCGCAGTTGCATGTAACCCCTCAAGCGGTCGCAATTCCCGACGGGGACAAAGGACCGCGCTCGTTGGTGTGTTTTCCTCACAGCACCCACATTTTACTGGTAACCTTCCGGACCTTGTCAGCAAGTCAACTTGGGGTCACTGTTCGCTGCCAACTGCTCGCTGATCGCTCGCGACGATTCGTCCCTTGAAGCCGCGCCCAAGATATCCAAACATAGGCGATCCGCAGGTGATGGCGTGAACTCTTACAGTCGTTTCGGATACGTTCGAATCGATCAGCGATGCGGCCCTGTCCCATACGCGAAAGTCGTTCTCAATCTCGTGGTGCCGCCTGTTGAAGACGCGAGCATACCAACTGTAATTCGCACCGTCTATAGGACGATCCTCAGGTCATCAAGATGTTCCCAAGGATTGTAGTCTGTTTCGGATCTGCCGCGACGATCTCCGGAAGTCCATGAAGCGGACCTCGAGTCTGATAGAAATTGATAGCGCTTGCTACGCTCGCCGGGATGATGGCCCCCCTGCTGCCAGGTTTCGCAACCGTATCTATTTGGATTGTGAGTGCCACGGGAAACCCCATTTGCCCGAGTGCTTGGGCGAATGGGACTGTCTCCGCAGCACCCCAGCTGTGTCCGTAGGTGATGATTGTCGATTCCCTCTTTTCGTTGGGCGCTACAACCCCATCACCGTCAGAGTCGAGCATCCGGACCACCTCATGAAGAGCCTTCCTTCCATGGTGTTCCCAAACACTACAGCTTCGATGAGCGGGTAGCGATCGCGAAGGGTAGGCGGCGAACTGCACCTTAGGGTGCTTCACATCGTCTTGGCTGACAAAGCCTCCAACAAACCCAATAATGATCACCTTCCCACGGGCGGCCCCGGCCGGCGGGAAATGGACCCTCGGGACCGAGACTTGCGGGGCGCCCGGAGCCGCGAAAATCGCTGGTGCCAAGACCAAAGCCAACATTCTAAATTTCCAATGTTGAGATCCTCCCATCACGATTCTCTCCCGGCTCCCTAGTTAATAGCGGCGGAGTTGAGCTGGTCCAAAGCAAGCGCTCTCAACCATCTATGTTCAAAGATGGACTTAAGATGCGAATTGCGACATCCCGCAGATTTGCAAAAGCTGTGAAAGCCTCTAGTCCAATCACAGTTACCTAGTCTGTGATTCAATATAGTGGGCCATTAACTCAACGTCCATTACATCTTTCTGGTATCCCAAGAGCCTGCGCAATCTGGTTTTTGTGCCTTTATGGTTGAATCCTTCTGGGTGTACCATCTGCACCATGGGAGCGGCCGAGCATAGTTCCGTCGATGATCGAGACTTGAATCTTCGTCAGGTTATCGACTCGGCTCCTGCGTTGATCCACACCGCACGACCGGATGGTTACCTCGATTTCTTCAATCGGACCTGGCTGGATTTCGTTGGGCAGCCGCTGAAGAGCCTGCTGGGATGGAAATGGACTTCCTGGATTCATCCTGAAGATGTCGAGAGTTTTGTGCAGAAGTGGCGAGAGTCGCTCGCTACGGGAGAGCGCTTCGAGGGAGCCGCACGAGTGCGGCGGGCTGATGGCGAATATCGCTGGATGCTGCACCATAAACTCGCGTTGCGCGCCAGAGATGGAGAAATTCTCAAGTGGCATGGATCGAGTATTGATATCGAGAATCGGAAGAGGACGGAGGAACAGCTCCGAAGGACTGCCCAGGAGTTGCAAAAGAGCGAGTTTTATCTGGCCGAAGCGCAACGCCTTGGCCACATCGGCAACTGGGTTTTTGATCCTGCAGTAGGTTTCGACTACTGGTCGCGCGAACTTTTTCGAATACACGGTCTTGATCCGGCTGCAGGAGTACCCGGCTTTGGGAAATACCTGACACTCGTTCATCCACAGGATCGTGAGTTCATGGCGTTGCTCATGGAGCAAATGACTCATGAGTTTTCTGGATTCGATGTCACCAAGCGCGTAGTGCGACCGGCGGGCGAAGTTCGGTACATTCGATGCGTGGGTACTCCCATCTTAGACAATGGCACGATGAAGAGCATCGGCGTCGGCATAGATGTTACGGAGCACGAACTCCTGACGCAGGAGCTCCGGCGTCGCGAAGCCTATTTGGCTGAAGCCCAAAGATTGAGTCACACAGGCAGCTTTGGTTGGAGGCCAGGCTACGAAGAGCATATATGGTCGGATGAAACCTACTGCATCTTCGAATACGATCCGGCGACCAAGGTTACGCTTGACATGATCGTGGAACGCGTTCACCCTGAGGATCGCAATTTTGTGCTTGAGACTGTAGAACGAGCTTCTACCAGCGGCGGCGCCATCGATTACGAGTATCGTTTGCTCTTCCCCGACGATCGCGTCAAGTATGTTCATGTTCTGGCGAGACCGTTGGGAACCGATTCCGATGACCTCGAGTTCGCGGGGGCGGTCATCGATATTACCGAGGCAAAACGGGCAGAAGAGAAGATTCGACTCAACGAGAGAGAGCTTCGGACCATCATTGAGATAATGCCCGCCTACATGGGGACCGCTTTGCCTGACGGAACAGTTGATTTTCTGAGTCCGAGTTGGTTCGACTACTCCGGCCAGACCAGAGAGGAGGCGACGGGATGGGGATGGGCGGGTGTGCTCCATCCCGACGACGCAGATCGAGTATTGGCAAACTGGCAGGCGGGATTGGCCTCAGGAAAACCTGTTGAGCAGGAATTTCGTTGCCGACGGGCGGATGGGACCTATCACTGGTTTCTGAATCGCAGTCTCCCTCTCCGTGATGACGAAGGAAGGATCGTTAAATGGTACGGGATTCTCTTCGACGTCAATTCATTGAAAGAGGCTGAACACGCTCTTCAAACGCGAGAGCATCAGCTCGTTGGCATTATCGAAACAATTCCCTCAATGCTTTGGTCATTGTGGCCGACCGGAGAACCAGCTCATCTCTCTAAAAGATTCCTTGAATATTTTGGGGCTCCCTTCGAAGAATTCGCTAATCGCGGGTGGATGAGCCTCATTCATTCCGATGATCGAGAGGAGACTTTGAAGGTATTCGTCCGTGCACTCGAAACTGGAGAATTATTCAGCGTAATAAACCGCTTGCGACGCGCAGATGGAGAGTACAGATGGCATCACACGATGGGCGAACCCTTGCGTGATCCCGACGGCAAGATCATTCAGTGGTATGGCCTCACTGTGGACATCGATGAACGGAAACGGGCAGAAGATCATCTTCGGGATACGCGCATCAAGTTCAGCAGAGCGTCGAAAATCGCAACCGTAGCTGAGCTCTCAGCATCGATCGCTCATGAACTAAATCAGCCGCTTACGGCTGTACTTGGAAATGCTCAAGCCGCCAAACGTTGGTTGACAGCCAATCCGCCCGATCTGACCGAAACAAACGCCTCGATTGACCGTATATTGAGAGATATTCGCTCAGCAGATGAGACCATGCAGCGCATTCGTGCTCTTTTTAGAAGCGAACCATACGAGAAGAGCGACGAGAGTGTTCTGGACATCATTCGAGAGTCCTTGCGTTTCATCCAGGAAGACCCCAGTAAGCGCGAGGTTCAAATTGACTGGTCCATCGAAGGTAGCCTGCCGTCAATTTGTGTCGACCGTATTCAAACCCAGCAAGTATTTATCAACCTAATTTCGAACGCGATTGAAGCGACCGATGGGAGTGTAAATACGGCCAAGATTCTCCTTAGAGCCTTTGTTACGCAGGAGCACGAGGTCATAGTCCAGGTCATCGATAATGGCACGGGACTCGAAGATACCGAGAAGATATTCGATGCCTTTATGACAACCAAGGAAAAGGGAATGGGCATTGGCTTGGCCGTCTCAAGATCTATCGTCGAAGCCCACGGCGGGCGACTCTGGGCGGAGAACAACCTTGATGGCGGCGCAACTTTCAACGTTGCCTTGCCTGCGTCTTCAAAACGGGAGGTTCGCTAGCTCCTCGTCCAACGAACTTCGCCCTTGAATCCACATTAATAATCCCGGCGAGCCATGCTGCTCTCGCCGGGTTGCTAGCAATCGATCTTCGACTACTTGGTAACAGCATCATTAATTCCTTCGCCGGTCTCTTCCGTACCGGCCTTGACACCTTTTCCCGTGTCTTTGGCCGCGACCTTGGTTCCATGACCGACGTCTTTGGCGCCCCTCTTCGTGGCCTTGCCGACTTTCGTAGTCGCATGCCTAACGACATGACCGGTCTTGGTTGCAGCTTTGTCTACGTCGTGGGCAGCATCCTGGCTAACCGCCATACCTACGCAGAGAACCAGCAATGTGGGAATCCCCGCAATTGTTAGTACCTTCATCGTTTCTCCTTTTCATTTACAGCCATCAGTTTGAGCAACGCCTACACGCGGCACGTCCTCAACGGGAGTCGTGCGGTTAATTCGCTTCCGGGTGTCGAGCCTGTTTTAGCTGACATCCGGCACTAGCGATCGCATCTGCCGGGCAATGCGGATAGCGATTACGGTGGGACCGTCTGTAGCAAGGGCTGCCGTGAATGCTTGCTTGATCTTGTCGGCGGTATTCGCTGCAACACCGGTGCAGCCGAAAGCCTTGGCGGTGCTAACGATGTCGAGTCCCGGAAGATCAAGAGCTGGAACGTTGAGCGTCTTCTCGAGAGCCGCAAAGTTTTGAGAATGGCATACTCGTCGTTGCAGGGCACGATAAAGATGAGCTTGAGTTTCTGCTGGGCTGCGGTATACAAACTTTGCACCGAATACTGAAGAGAGCCGTCTCCAATCGCCGCGACAACTGGCTTGCCAGTGCCCGCCTTCTTCTGGGCAATTGCGATTCCGACCGCAGCTGGTGCACCCCAGCCAAGTCCACCGCTGGCAAACGTGTAGAAAGAGTCGGGTTCAATGATCGGCCAATTCTGGAGTAGGTCGGCATAGTTCGACGCTGTTTCGTGGACAAGGATTGCGTCCTTGGGCACTTTGCCTAACGCCATGAACGCTTCAAGGGCAGTCAGAGGGCTATTCGGCTCTTTCGCTGTTGCGTGTGTGGCCTTACCTGAAGCGGAGGCGCCGTTCGAGAGGAAATTTCCGGAAGGGCGTCGACCAGTTCGTCCAACGCAAGCCGCGCGTCGGACAACAGACTGTCCCCAACGATGGCGGCCGCTGCGTCGTATGGATCGCTCGTGATCTGAAGAAGCTCGGCTCCCTGCGGAAGGTATTCTCCAGCGATATACGGGTAATAGCGGAAGATCTGAGCACCAACCACCACAATCAAGTCATGCCCCGAAAGTTTCTTGCTGAGTGGCCCAACAGCTATGGGGGCCATACCTCTGAACAGCGGATGAGTCTGCGGAAAAGATGCCCGATCAGATAAGGGCGATAGTTATACAGGCGCCTGGAGCCGTTCTGCAAGCTTGATGCCGGAGTCCCAACCGCCGCTGCGTTCGATCTCGGGACCATAGATCAGAACCGGATTCTTGCTCTTCTGAATTCTTTCCGCAAAAAGAGCAAGCCGAGCCGGATCCGGCGCATAGCGTCTGCTGACGGTCCGAACTACTGCTTCACTCAATGCAGGCTCATCCCAGTCACTCAGTGGAATGGATAAGTACACTGGGCCGGAGGGAGGCTGCAGAGCGACCGTGTAAGCCCTCATGATTGCTCCCGGGACATCCTGTGTTCTGACTGGCTGGTACGCCCACTTCACCCAGGGACGCGGCAGCGTCGTCTCATCACGATTCGTAAGGTATGGTCGCAACGAATCATCTCACGTGTTTGCTGCCCAGCCGTGATAATGAGCGGCGTCTTGTTCTGAAAAGCCGTCATGATATTGCCCATTCCGTGGCCAGTCCCAGCAGAGGTATAAGCGAACCCATCGGCCATTGCCACTGCGGTCGCTTCCTGCAGACCGAGCACGTACTCGAAATCTGAAGGAAAGTTTTTCAGGCACGGCTGCTCGGTCGAACCAGGGTTCCCAAAGATGGTAGTCAGGCCGAGTTTCCTCAGCAGGTCATAGGTCGCCTGATACACCGTCAGCGTCGTTTGCTTTTCACTCATCTATGGGCTCCAGGTTTATAAACGTCGCAGTTTGGGTCTAGAAACGCCATGAACCAGTCGCTCTATGCAGGAATGTTGGGGACAAGGACAAGCTTTTTGTTCACAAACTCCTCAAGCCCCAAATTGGAGAGTTCCTTCCCGTATCCGGACCTCTTAATACCGCCGAACGGAAGATCAGGCCAGTTCGCATCCGGATAGTTGATGAAGACCATTCCTGTCTCGACACGGCTGGCGACGCGCTTGGCCCTCTCAATGTCGGTGGAGTAGACCGCCCCCCCCGAGTCCAAACGGCGAATCGTTCGCTATCGCGATCGCTTCAGCTTCGTCTTTGGCTGGAAAGATAAGCGCAACGGGACCAAAGAATTCCTGCTTGTACGCTGGATTGTCAGGTGTGAGGCCAGTGAGGACAGTGGGTTCCAAGAAGGCTCCCACTGTTCCGACACGATTTCCACCAAGCAGAACTTTCGCTCCATGGCTCGTTGCGTCATTGATCTGTCTAAGTATCAACTGCAATGCACCATCAGACGATAATGGGCCGAGCGTCACACTTTCGTCGAGAGGATCGCCGAGCTTCAACTCCTTTGCGGCAGCGACGAACCGCGGCAAGAATTTGTCGAGCATCGATTCAACCACGATGAACCGCTTTGCGCCGATACAGGTTTGTCCGTTGTTACCGAATCGCCCGAGAACAGCCATAGCAACGGTGTGGTCGAGGTCGGCGTCATCGAGAACAATGAGCGCGTCGCTTCCGCCCAATTCCATTGTGGACTTCTTGAGATTCTTGCCCGCCCTGGACGCCAAGGCCACTCCCGCTCGCTCCGAGCCGGTAAGTGCAATCGCTTTGACTCGAGGATCATCGATCAACGCACCTGCTTGATCGTTGCTGAGGAAGAGATTGGTGTAGACACCAACTGGCACGCCGGCGTCCTTCAGAACCTTTTCAAACGCAACTGCACACTGGGGCACGCCGGGCGCGTGCTTCAACAGCATCACGTTTCCCGACATGAGGTGCGGGCCCACGAAGCGGGCCAGCTGGTAATAAGGGTAGTTCCACGGCTGAATGCTCAACAGGACTCCCAAGGGAGAAAACTCAAGATGGGCGTCTCCCATCGCGGACTTGAAGGGCTTCGGTGCAAGGAACTCTGCGGCGTGGTCTGCGAAATATTGGAGGATCGCGGCGCTCAACTCGACCTCACCGCGGCTTTCTGCAATGCGCTTACCCATTTCAAGGGTGGCGAGCTTAGCCAGCTCGCTCTTCCGTTCGAGCAGAAGCTAGGCGGCGCGTGAAATAATCTTTGCGCGCTCTTCGATTGGGCGAGTTGCCCAAGACACAAAAGTCTTGTCCGCGGCGGCCAAGGCGTCCATCATTTCTTGATTGGTGTGCTCTGTGAAGGTCTTAAGGACTTCTCCAGTAGCTGGATTTACGCTGCGGTATGGCACGGTGAGCTCCTTTGCAGTTCGCGCGACAGTTTACCACCACGCCGCATCTTGCGGTATGCGTCGTCAAGAACGTCGCGTTGCACGCAGCCGGGATGAAACATTCCAGCAGGTGAACAGCGTGATCGTAGCAATCCATCAGAGCTCGATAAATTACATATTCCTTGTAATGGACGCTCAGATCAAACCGAGATGAAATCACCCTTCTCCGCCCTGCCACTCTACCCCATTCTTCAAGGCCGTACGATCGCTACCAGAAACATGTAATAGCGACTGCTCGAGTTGGACTCATACGATAGAGACCGTGTCGGTTCCACTCGAGTCGCTTTATGTTCTCCAAGATCGTCGTCGCCTTGAATGATTTTCCCGAGTCGCAGCGTGCACTTCGCACGGCGATTGAACTCGCGCGCGTCTGTAATGCGGAGCTCGCAACGGTGTCAATCCTGGGAGATCTTCCGGCCTACATGTCGTTTGCCATCGTTGTCGATCCCAGTGCTCCCAACACGATGAAGGAAGACCGGCGGCGAGCCCACAGTGAATTGCATAAGAAAGCATCACTACTGGCCCAGGAGCATGGAGTTCGTGCGAAAAGCTCGATCGTCGAGGGACGGGAGGTACAGGCGATACTTTGTTTCCTTAAAGATGAACGAGCCGATCTGCTTGTTATCGGACTTCATCAGCACGACTTCTATTTATCCCGACTCTGGAGTTCCGTTTATGACCTCGCCCAGGAAGCTCCCTGCAGCGTGCTCGGTGTGCATTGAGCGCGCCGGTCAAGAGCAGCGAGGTCTTGCAGTCGAAATCAATTTAGCCTTCGGAGGCTTACGGCATGAGTAAAAAATCATTGATTATTCCGCTGATCGTATTGCTCGCTGCTGGGGGTCTTCTCTTCGGTATTGCCGGACACTTGACTGGGTGGCAAGGAAGCCGACCCGAGCAGGCGACGGATGACGCCTACCTGAGAGCAGACATGACGCCTTTGAGCACGCGGATCTCCGGAACGGTCCGCAAGGTGAACGTTAATGACTATCAGAGCGTCAAGGCGGCCCAGATTCTCATCGAGCTTGCCGACGACGACTATCGGGCGGCTTTGAATCAGGCCCAAGCTGCCCTGGCCGCATCGCAAGCCTCGCTTGCGGACAATCAGGCGGCGAAGAGAGTACAGGATGCTCAAATCGATGCGGCCAAGGGGGGAATTATCCAAGCAGAGGCTGCTATCAACGCTGCCAAAGCCGGCATAGCCTCGGCCTCACCCGAACTCGAGCGCGCATTGACCGAGTTGAATCGTCAGCAGGCCCTGTTCGACTCGAAGGCGGCAACTCACCAGCAATTGGAAACGGCCACTGCTCAGCAGGGCCAGCTCAGCGGCGTAGTAGACGCGCGGAAAGCGGATCTCGCGCGCGCCGAGGGAGCTCTGGCCACAAGCCAGGGTCAACTTGAGGCGGCGAAGCGCCAACGGGAGGCGCTGAATACAAAGGATGATGTTTACGAAGCTGATATAGAGGCGAAGAAGGCCGCTATTGTCGTCGCCCAAGTGAACTTGGCCTACACGCGAATCGCGGCACCGACCGATGGGACGGTCGGGGAACGCCACGCCCTCGTCGGCCAGCTGGTCGCTCCTGGAACGCAGGTAATCGATCTGGTTCAGAGCGAAGTCTGGGTGCAGGCGAACTTCAAAGAGACTCAACTAACCAATATGCGAGTCGGCGACACAGCAGATGTTCGGATCGATACCTTCCCAAACCGGGTGTTTCACGGGAAGGTCGAGCAACTCTCTCCCGCGAGCGGTTCTCAGTTCGCCCTTTTGCCGCCTGACAATGCTACCGGCAACTTCACCAAGGTCGTTCAGCGAGTGCCCGTTAAGATTGTGCTTTTTTCGGGACAGCCCTATCTCGATCGGCTGCGGCCGGGATTCTCGGCAGTCGTCACCGTTCATACCGGCAAGGCTGGAGGACGATCGGACGGTGATCAATGACGGGGCCTGATGCCAACACGCAGGGTACTCACCCGGCAGTGACAACGCACCCGCTGCTGGGGGTCGCCGGCGTGCTCCTTGGCGCACTCATTGCGACATGCACGGGTCGCTTGATGAGCGTGGGGCTGGCGGACCTGCGAGGTGCGTTGCATCTCGGAGTCGATGAGGGGGCCTGGATCAACACCGCGTTCAACGCCTCCATGATGTTTATCGGACCCTTTTCCGTATACCTGGGAGGTCTCCTTGGCCCAAGGCGAGTGCTTATGGCCTGCGCATGGATCTTCACCGTCGTAAGCTTTTTGATCCCTTTCTGCCATTCACTCGAAGCGGTGATCGCTCTGCTTATCATCGCTGGCCTTAGCGCCGGTACTTTCTATCCGTTGACGTTATCCTTCGTGCTCAGAAGCCTTCCGATGCGCTTTGTATTAGTCGGAATTGCAATGTATGCGACGGACATCATCTTCACAACAGACATGGCGCAGGCGTGGGAATCATTCTTTCTTGAACACCTCTCCTGGCATTGGATTTTCTGGAACGGGACCATTTTGACTCCAGTCATGATTGCGCTGGTTCACTTTGGTATTCCATGGCAGCCGCTTCCAACACCGCAGCCGGGACATCCCACTCCCAATTGGAGGGGCTTTCTGTATGCCAGCCTCGGGATGGCACTTCTTTATATTGCGCTCGATCAGGGGCAACGACTGGATTGGTTTCATTCGTCGCTCATCATCGGACTGGTAGCCGCAGGGGCCCTGCTCATACTAGCAGCGATAGTTCGACATTTCCTGCTGCCCAATCCTTTGGTCAATTATCAGTTCCTCATGCGCAGGAACACTCTGTTGCTGGCGCCGGTCCTTATCAGCTTCCGCTTCATCATGCTTGCTACAGTTGTAACCATTCCCAGCTTTCTCGGCTCGGTCCGAGGATTCCTTCCTCTACAGGAAGCACCCGTCCTAGCCTGGGTGGCGCTCCCGCAATTCGTGCTCGGCATAGCTGCAATGGCTTTGATGCGCAAAATTGACCCCCGGCTGATTCTTACCGTCGGCTTCGGCCTGGTAGGGGTCGCATGTTTGCTCGATGCGCGTGTCACTTCCGTGTGGGCCGGGCCCAACTTTGGAATCTCCCAGGCCGTAATGGCCATAGGGCTGGCTCTGGCCTTCAACTCGATGGTTGGCGCTATCGTACTGGAAATTATTGACACCGGTGGGTTGAAACGGCCCGCTGACGTGTTGACCTTTGCGGGCTTCTTCCAGGTCACCCGTTTATTTGGGGGTGAGATGGGGTCAACGTTTATGGGGCACTTCATTGCTGTTCGGGAACAGTTCCACTCGAACATGGTTGGGCTGAATGTCCAGCTGGGAAATGGCCTTACCGATTATAGACTGCTCGGACTTCAACATGCATTCGCTTCACATTCAACCGGCCTTAGCGCAGCGGGCCACGCCGCGGAGGTTCTGGGCCTGCAGGTTCGCCAGCAAGCCTTTACGCTGGCAATCTCTGACAGCTTTCTTCTCCTGGCTACATGCTGCGGGGCGTGCCTCGTGGTGATTTCCTTCATGTCCAAAGTGCCAACTCAGTATCGGCAGGTCACTGCTGCACCAGAGGAGGACAAATGAGAAGCACACTCAATGAAAGGGGACAGATTATGACATCAGCCTCCGCAGCACGGCGAGAACTTCGAGCAGCAGCCAGGCTGTGCTTGCCCTTGGCACTTCTGGGTTCGACATTCATCCCGACTTTGGTGGCACAACAATCCTCTGCGAATCCGATGCAATTAACGCTCGATCAGGCGATTAATCTTGCCCTGAGGCAAAATCATTCTGTTCACCTCCGCAGTCTTTCTGTCGAGCAGATGCAAAGCAAGAAAGACGAGGCGAGATCCAACTACCTGCCTCAACTCAAGGCGAGCGGCAGTGTTCTTCATGTCACAGAGCTTGCAGGCGTTGAGATCCCAGCGGGTGCGTTCGGGAACTATCCGTCGACTGGGCCGGTCCCGGCGAAGTCCCTCTTTATCGATCAAGGAGGTTTCACTGGATACACCGGGGGGGTGGGGTTAGAGCAGCCTCTTACACAGTTGTTTCGCATCCACCAGGCGAACGTTGCCGCAAAACAGGATCTGCTCATCGCCAAGACACAACTTGATCAAACCCAAGATGCAATTGCACTGCAAGTCCGCCAGTTCTATTTCAACATATTGATCAACCAACAAAAGCTGAAGGCATCCCAGGACCAGTTGGCCGCAGCCCAGATCAAGGATGAGGAGAGCCGGAGCGAAGTAGCAAAGGGCAACGCCCTTGAAATATCCGCTCTTCAGAGCAAAGCAGCCATCCTGCAGGCACAGCAGGAGAGCCTGACTTTACGTCTGCAAGGAAACGATTTGCGGCGTCAGCTGGCGGACGTTCTTGGACTCCCAGTCGATACCCCCCTTGATCTCGACCCTGGAGGGGCTGCGGTTGCGCTTGACGTTCCAACACGGGCAGACGCGATACGGATTGCGCTCGAACAGAACCAGGACCTCAGAGCGGCTCGACAGACTCTGGTTAAAGCCCAAGCGGGCCTGGCCGCGGCCAAGGACGCCTACATCCCCGATGTTACAGCGCTCTCCCGATACAGTTATCAGAGTGGAGTGCCGTTTCTCGTCCATAATTTCGGGACATTTGGGTTTTCACTCAGCTACGACCTCTTCGACGGCGGCCGACGCGAAGCCAAAGTTCGGGAAGCGCGGAGCGAAGTGCACTCTGCGGAAGTGGCTGTTGACAAGCTGCAGTCTGAGATTGAAGTTCAGGTGCATGGCATTTACGACAGAGTCGACGAACTCAGGCAGATGGTTGATGTTGTCGGACAAGTTGTGAAGGTCCGAACAGAAGCGGCCAGGCTTGCCGATCGACAGTTTGAGCAGACTGCGGCGCTCAGTTCCGCTCGAAGTCAAACCCACGCTGACCTGGCGAGCGCAACCGCGTCCTTGCTGGAAGCAAGTTGTGGCCTCTCATTGGCGGACGCAGACTTGAAGAGAGCAATCGGCCAGATGCCGCAATAGAGAGAATTTCATGCACGAGACGGTTCCTACACGAAAGCAGGTATGAACTCCATGGATAACACCCTAACCAGTATTTTGGCTGCGCTCGGCGGTTCCGTAATCGGCGCTACAACTCCGGTGCTTAGCAATTTCGTTCTTCAACGAAGCGTGACGCAGCGAGAGCTGACCAATCGTGAAATAGCTCAGCGCGAAGACCTATACTCGGAGTTCATCCGCCAAGGAACGGCTTGCTACGTAAAAGCGCTTTCGCAGAGTCTTGAAAACATTGACGAAATTGTTGCGATGTTCGCCCTGGTGAATCGGATCAGGCTATTCGCATCTGGCAGCGTCCTTGAGGCAGCAGAATCGTTTGTAAAGACTCTTGTGGAGAAATACGGTGAAAAGAATATGAGCATCGACCAAATCAAATCAGTGGCTCTGGAGCAGCATGCAGATCCCCTGAACGATTTCGCGCTCAAGTGCAGAGCGGAACTTCGCGAGATCTACGAACGAGGGACTTGGCGACGCGGATAAATCCCGCGGTTCATCCTTTACAAACTCCCTTTAGAAGGTCCACCAGAGCATCGCCGTCAACCGGTTTGCGGAAGAAGCCGACTGCTCCCTTTTCAAGGTAGAACGATTCCGACTTCTCAGAAGGCTTTCCAGTGATGATAACGACTGGCAATGAACTAGCAGTACTGTTGATGTGGTGAAGCAAGCCCAGGCCACTCATCTGACGCATCTCCACATCAGTGATGACGCAAGAGCTCTTTTGCAGACCGCCTGACTCGAGAAATTCTTCCGCTGAACAATAGCCTTCAGCGTTATATCCGCAGGAAGCCAGTAAGTTTATCAACGACTCGAGAACTCGGAGATCATCATCAATGACCGCGATCGTGCGCGCCTGCATGCCCATTGAAACCTCCGCCTCTGGTACGATCTATAGAAAATCATTTCCGTGCAACCTAGGATGTTTTGGAAGACCCAAGATTTAGTTTGCTGGCGAGCTTAACCAGAGTTGCGAAAGAATCGGCTTCCATTTTCCGCATGATATGCCCCCGGTGTATCTGCACGGTATACTCCGTGATTCCTAATTCCCAGGCCGCCTGCTTGTTCAAAAGACCACTTACCAACAGCGGCAACACTTGTTGCTCCCGTGGGGTCAGTGATCGGTAACGCGCGAGCAGACTCTCCTGTTCAAATGAGGCCAATCGAAGTTTCCGGTCCTGCTCGAGTGCCTTTTCGATACAGGCAAGTAGTGCCGTCTCGTCAATAGGTTTGGTGAGGAAGTCCATCGCTCCTCCCTTCATCGCCGTGACGGTGGACGGAACATCGCCGCGGCCAGTAATGAAAATGACTGGGATTGTCGTTTGAGCGGCTATCGACTCTTGCACTTGCAGTCCATTCAATCCCGGCATTCTCAAATCGAGAATCAGACACGCACACGAGTCCTGGCGTTCGAAGTCGAGGAAGTCTTGTCCTGAAGTGAACATTTGAACCTGCTTGCCATTGGCCCGCAAGAGTGATGAGAGAGCGTCTACAACCCTAACATCATCATCGACAATGTAGACCATTTCGTGTGGCGGCACTATCCCCTCCCGGAGTGAGCTACTGAGAGCTGTGCGCGTCATTGTCCACAAGCCTCGAAAATGCTCGGCGCACCGCTTCGGAAGCGCCCCTTTGCGAGAGATTATATTGGGAAGGCCTGACGAAGTCACCTACGTACCCTCGAATCAGGCATTACATGAATATGTAATTGCGAAAGCCCCACTGTTCCCTGATGAGGACTTTCGAGGAGAATGTTCGTGCACTTCTCCATCACAACGAAGAGGCACTCTTGCTCTTCATCTTTTCCCTCCGGTAACCAGGCATCATTATCCGGATCCAGTAGCTGCGGAAGTGCCGGTCTAAACAGGGCTATGCGGAGAGTCAGCAACACGGTCACCCCAATATCGATCCACATCTTGGACTCCTCCTATCGTTCGGGCACTCGCTATGGTTGCCAGGCGACATTGGGAACTCAGCTTGCCATAAACCTCCAACCGAATGGCAGTTCGTGGCAAACGATTTGACTGGCGCCGGAGCTCAAACGTCCTGGCCATCATAGGCATGGTAGCGTTCAGAATGCCATTACATATTTGTCCAGGCTTCCATAATTGCTCAAAGGACGTGTTGGTCGAACCGGAAGATTGAGACTAAACCGGACGGCGGCCGGATGCCTACGCTCTGTTACCAGGGGTTCCTCCGTGCGAAAGCGCGGTCAAACGGCTAATAGCGAGCCCATTCCCAATCCACCATGATCGCTGCAAGGCAGGATTGGCATATGTGCAGATGCCATCACTGGACGCCAACCATGCCGGGTGTGGTGGACTCTCTACGAAGGCACCGATTTTTCCACCATGAGTCATGTCGTCCAGCCCGATCCACATCGGAGGTACAGGGAATTCACGTCCCATGCGGTTCGAGGTCTCCATGTCAGTTTTAGCTGCCGTAGCGTGACTGCGAAAGTCTAACCGATCGTGGGACTGGCGGCTTACGTTGAGCTGAAGCACGGTAGCTCGATGCGAAAACATGTCACTCCTCCTTCTCGTCGAATGGCTTCGAACGTGCCCCCTTGTGCCGCGATGATCGAACGACTGATTGCCAAAGCCACGACCGTTCCCCGGGATTCATCCGCGAGGACCGCTTCAAGCAGATGCTTCACACTGGTGACACAACCACCGCTGTTTTCGATTTCGAGGCTAACGTGATCGTCGGTGAAGTCGGTCCTCAGTGTTAGCCTCTTCGGTTCCTCAGATCGAGACATGGCTTCGTAGGCATCCACTAGCAAATTGAAGAAGCACCTGCTGAATCTGGGCTGCATCGGCGAATGCGAACGGCAGGTCCGGATTCAGTTTGCAATCGATTGAGACTCCCTTTTCGCGAACGTCTGGGGCCTGAAGGCTTATCACCTGCGCAATCAAAGTATTTAGATCGATTGGCCGTGGATTGGGCCGACGGCGATCGAAGAGTTGGCGCATCTCGTGAACGATATTGCCAGCAGACATTCCATCTCGAACCACTCCTTCGAGTGCGGCATTTGCCTGTGAGATGTTGAGGTTGTCAGAAGAAAGCCAATTGAGCGCTGCTCGCGCGTTGGCTACGACAGCCGCTAATGGCTGCACAATCCTGTCAGAGAGGGACGCAGAGAGTTCGGCAATTGCTGCGGACTGTGTAGCGCGACCGATTCGCTCCCGCGCTGCGTCGAGAGCCTCGCTGCCTCGTTTCTTTTCATCGATATCGATGTTCACGCCAACCCAATACCTAACTTGACCATCCGAATCCCTGAGAGGCTCCGCTCGCGAAAGAAACCACCGGTATTTTCCATCGGCTCCCAATATGCGGATCTGGTCATCGCGCGGGCGCCCCGTTTGAATTTGTTCTGCCCAGTTCCTGCTCGAGGTAGCCTGGTCCTCAGGATGCAGGAAGACCAAATGGGCGTCCCATCGTGTTTCGAAATTTGCAGCAACCCGAAGCGGGTGATCTGATGGAAGACCCAGGTAGTCCGCCGTAGCTCCGTTGACAAACGCCAGAGCCCCCGACGCACGGGCATACCAAGCTTGAGTCGGAAGAACGTTAAGGGTTACTTGAAGATTCGCCTCGACAGGCGGAAGCGCTTTGCCCGACGGTGCTGTGACGACGGCGGTGAAGAGCCACACTTCTGAGCCGTCGGGGGCAACATGTCCCGTTCCGACAGCATCTACCGCACTTCCTCGTGCAGAATCCCTGGCGCGGAGAAAGAAACGAGCGCGATAGGTCTTATGATGAATCCGCGCTTCCTGCCATAGAGTGGAAGACATTTGTCTGTCTTCTTCCGCTACAAGTTCCAGCCAATTCAAGTCCCCAAGCTGAGCCGCGCTCAGGGCTGTGATTTCTCTCAACTCTTGATTTGCGTAGATACAGCGGCCGTCGGAATCTGCCAACCATGTGGGATTCGGAGAGTACTCAAGGAAGGCAGCCAGAACAGTCGTATCCATCATTTCCGTGTGTTGAGCGTATTACGAAAGGGAATTTAAGGGGCATTACATGTTTATGGTAGCGGGCAGATTTCTACTGTGAGCACGCCGACAATCCACATGAAGATGTAATGGCGTGGTTTGGAGCCCTTTGGATATCGTACGGTTGTCAGGCGACACAAACCCCCAAATAAGCACCAATGAAAAGTTGCATTTGCATGCATGTCTCTGCACTTCGCCCTGCGGGTCGAAATCTTTGTGTCTCCTCGCGCACGCGGGGTAAAGGAGGGGTACGATGCGGGACAATCCCAATTTGAGTCCGAAGCAGATAGACCGGATTCGGTCCCTCGCCCAGCTTCGATCGGTACAAGCCGGTGAAGTTCTTTATGAACCCTCGCAACCGGATGTGCCTCTGTTCATCGTACTGGAAGGTAACGTCTCGATTAGCAGGACGGGCGAGGACGACAAGATTCTCGCGGTTCGGGAAGCAAACCAGTTCACCGGCGAGATGTCCGTCATTTCCGGAAAGCGATCACTGCTCAAGGCGCGCGTCACTGGACGGCAGCGTTCTGAAACTCTGTCGGGATAAGGTACTTTCCCTGATGGCGAAAGACACCGAGTTGGGCGAGATCTTCATGGAAGCATTCGTCGCCGCCGCCTGTTCATGTGATGGCCGGAGCAGCGCCACGGACAGAATGGCTTGAAGATTCCTTTGTCTTGGATAATAGGAAATTTATCATCACCGGCCCCGATCTTGCTGTTCGCGAGTGGGGATCAATGGCCGCTAAAACGACCTCCGTTCATGCTCGAAACCTGCGTTCCAGGAATCTTAGCGGTGGGCGACACGAGATCAGGAAATGTGAAACGGGTTGCCTCCGCAGTCGGCGAAGGTTCAAATGGCAGTACACCTCGTGCATCGATATCTTGCCGAGTGCGCGGAGCAACTCGTGTCAGTTCAACAAGCGCAAACGGCACCGGCTTCGGCCAGAGCCTGACCGGATCACAGGCCGCACGCCCTTGCGACATAAACATGTAGTGGCACAGAGGAGCGGCAAACGTTATATTGCCCACAGAACTGAGTGGTCAGCGGTCCGCCTGAATGTTGCTAGCGGCGGTGACCAGTGAAAACAAGTGGAGGGCCGCGTGAGTCTTGTGACTTTTACGGAATCAGATCAAAAGCCCAGACCGGGCGCTCTACAGGGAGACCGGGTGGCGATCTCTCTGATCAAATCGGGAGCTCCTGTTGTCGGTCCATGAGGCTCGAGACAAAGCGCATAGTCAGGTCTCACTTACACAAGTGACCCTGCTGGCACCAATTCTGAACCCGCCGCGCATTTTTGTCTTGGGCTAGCTTATCGAGATCATGCCATCGAAACGCATCAGACGATACCGAGGGTTCCTACTATTTCCTGAAGCTCACGTCAGCGTTAAACGGACCGCATTCGACGGTCGTACTGCCTAAGCTCACCCAGCAACCTGACTACGAAGTTGAATTTGCATTTGTCATCGGCAAGGGCGGAAAAAACATTTCTGCGGACCGATGGCAGGAACACTCTTCGGTTACACGATCATGAATGACCTGAGCGCGCGCGACATTCAAATATCAACCTCTCAATGGTCGTTGGGAAGAGCTTCGACACCTTCGCGCCCCTTGGACCTGCGATCGTAACAAAGATGAGGTCCCTGATCCACATTCCCTCAACATCAAATTGACTATCGGCGGCGAGCTGCTGCAGCACTCCAATACGCGAGAACTGATCTTCCGGATTCCCGACCTCATCACCTATATCTCCTCCATCACTCCTCTCCAACCAGGAGACATCATCAGCACGGGAACTCCTTCAGGAGTGGGGCTTGGCCGTACACCTCATCGTTGGCTGCGGCCGGGCGAGACCATCGTTACTGAGATTGAAGGGATCGGACAGTTAATCAATCCGGTGATCGCCGAAGCGTAACAACCCATCGATCAGATTTGCTGCCGCCACAGCTTTAGCTGCGGCGTGGCCCTCCTGAGTCTTAGCCACGCAACCTGTACAACCGTTCGAGGACCCCATGTATTCTTCGCAGCACTTCTAGCAGGAACATGTAATTTCGACGGTTTCACCTGATTGCTACTATCAGGCTGTCAGACGCCGCGCTTTGACAGGTCGACCAACGATTGCGTTGCGGAATGTGAATTCATACATGCCGAGACTTGTGTTGCGGAGGAGGTGAACAAAGATGCAGACGCGCCATGCGCAACGTTTGATTCGCCGTAGTAGTGCCTCAGCGTGGCTTCTTCTGACGAGCCCCATGTTGATTGCACAAGGGACAACTCCATCTACGCTTGCTCCAGCATCAACACCCGCGCATCAGATATTTGATTTGGCGGTCTTTGTCGTCGCAATTACCGGGGGAATATTCCTGGTCGTAGGCGGGTTACTCGCAGTTGCCCTGTATCGGTTTCGGGCACGGAAGACCGATCCCCTGGGCGAGCCGGCTCAAATCTACGGCAGCACGCAAATTGAATTGGCGTGGACCGTGATCCCCGTTCTAATTGTGGTCATCCTCTTCCTTACGACGGCACGCATCATCTTCGCGATTCAGGACGCGCCAAAGCCAAAGACAGCTCTCGATGTCACAGCGATCGGGCATCAGTTCTGGTGGGAATTTCGATACCCGAAATACGGCGTAGTCACCGCAAACGAACTCCACATTCCAGTCAGTTCCGACGCTGCGCCCGCAGCGACCTTCCTCAAGTTGACTTCTGCAGATGTCAACCACAGCTTCTGGATTCCTCAATTGGCTGGAAAGACAGATTTGATCGCGAATCATGTGAATACAATGTGGATGGATCCCCAGAAGCCGGGGCTCTACCTCGGCCAGTGCGCTCAGTTCTGCGGTACGCAACACGCAATGATGTTGTTGCGCGTATATGTCGACACGCCGGAGCAGTTCGATACCTGGATCAAGAATCAGCAGCACCCCGCCCCGCAGGACTCGGCCGTAGAAGCAGGAAGAATGGTCTTCGAAAGGCAGGCGTGCATGAACTGCCACACAGTCTCAGGCACAGCGGCGACTGGACGTTTCGGACCTGACCTCACACATCTCATGAGCCGGGCGACGCTGGCCTCCGGCGCAATCGACAACACTCCGGCGAATCTCCGCCAATGGATCAAATCGCCAGACACGTTCAAGCGCGGCGCGTTGATGCCCGCGATGCAGCTTACTGATGAGCAGTTGAATCAAGTCACTGCCTATCTCGAAACCCTGAAGTGACGACAGGATTCTGATATGAGCGATTACGCACTACCAGTCAGCCAAGTGATCGACCCGAGTACTTCCGCATCGGAGCGGAGCACCTTCCTCGAGAAACTTCACGGATGGGTAGTGACAGTCGACCATAAACGCCTTGGGATTCTTTACATTTTGTACTCGACCTTCTTTCTGCTCGTCGCAGGGGCCGAGGCCCTGATGATTCGCATTCAGCTCGCCTATCCCCAGAATCACGTTTTGAGTGCGCAGGTCTATAACCGCTTCTTCACGATGCACGGCACGACTATGGTGTTCCTGGTCGGAATGCCTTTCCTCTTTGGATTCGCAAATTACATCGTGCCGCTCCAGATTGGGGCCCGTGATATGGCCTTTCCCAGACTGAATGCCTTTAGCTTCTGGCTGACGGCTTTCGGTGGGTCCCTGCTGTATTACAGCTTTCTTGGCGGAGCCGGACTCTACGGAGTGGGAAACGCCCCAGACGTCGGTTGGTTCGCCTACGCTCCCCTCACCTTGCGCGCCTTCTCTCCTGGTCACGCGACCGATTATTGGGCACTCGCATTGATTGTTAGTGGATTCGGAACGCTTGGCACCGCAATAAACATTATTGCAACGATCATCTCGATGCGCTGCAAAGGGATGACTCTCATGAGAATGCCTCTTTTCACCTGGTTGCTTCTCATAGTGAGCATGCTGACGTTGGTTACGATCACTCCGCTTACCGCAGCGCAGTTCATGTTGCTCATCGATCGCTATCTGGGTGGCCACTTCTTCGATACACAAGCTGGAGGTTCATCGTTGATCTGGATCCACTTCTTCTGGATCTTCGGTCATCCCGAAGTCTACGTCCTGGTGCTTCCGGCATTTGCGATTGCAAACGAGGTTATCCCGGTGTTTTGCCGTAAGGCGATCTTCGGCTACCCAGCGATGGTTGCAGCTTCGGTGGCAATCATGTTTGTCAGTCTGAGCGTGTGGGCGCACCACATGTTCACTGTTGGCATGACCTCGGTTTCAAATGCCTTTTTCACTCTTTCGACGATGCTTGTCGGTGTCCCAACCGGAATCAAGATATTCAATTGGATCGCTACTCTATGGGGCGGTCGAATACGCTTCACAACACCGATGCTGTTCTGCATTGGCTTCCTCTTTCAATTCCTGATCGCGGGATTGACTGGGATCATGCTCTCCGTGTCGCCGTGGGACTGGCAGCTCCATAACTCATATTTCGTGATCGCACATTTTCACTATGTGCTTGTCGGCGCTATCGTGTTCTGCATCTTCGCAGGTATCTATTACTGGTACCCCAAAGCTACCGGGCGATTGATGGGCGAGACACTCGGTAAATGGCATTTCTGGCTTTTTGTCATCGGCTTCCACATCACGTTCGACACCATGCACTTTCTCGGTCTGATGGGAATGCCGCGATCGATCTACACGTATCAGCCGGATCGTGGATGGAACTTCCTCAATCTGGTCGTGTCCATCGGAGGACTGATCCAGGGAATAGCGGTCCTGATCTTTGCATACAACTTCATCGTTTCTTACTGGCGTGGCGAAGTCGCTGGCGACGATCCATGGGACGCCTGGACCCTCGAATGGACTACATCCTCCCCGCCTCCTGTCTACAACTTTGAAGAAGAACCGGAAGTGCACAGCCGCCGGCCTCTGTGGGACCTGAAGCATCCAGACGATCCAGATTGGGAGTACGAGTCATGAGTTCTATACCGGTCAGTCACCCAGGACATAATGCCGAGTGGCATCTTCCCAGCAAACGTCGAGTCGGTATGACGGCGCTAATTGTTGGTGAGAGTGCGATCTTCACCATCTTCGTTGTTGCCTATGTCTTCTATATGGGCAAGAGCCTCTCGGGGCCAACACCTGCGCAGGTATTGGAAATTCCAATTCTTGCCACGATCTGCCTGTTGTCTAGCAGCATTACGATCTGGCGCGCAGAAAAAGCCATCGAAGATGACCGAATGGGAAGCTTTACCGTTTGGATGGGCGCCACAATCGCACTTGCGGCAGTCTTCCTAGCAGGCACAGCGCTTGAATGGAAGAAGCTGATCTGTCAGGACGGGCTGACCGTCAGCACAAACCTGTTTGGCACGACGTTCTACTCTCTGGTGGGACTTCACGCAACCCACGTCGTAGTCGGGCTGTTTCTTCTTACCTCGATCTTTATCTTCTCTCTTTTCGGCTGGGTTGACTCGCGGCAAAGTGAGCGCTTCGGAGTTGTTGCCCTTTATTGGCACTTCGTGGATGCCGTGTGGATCGTGGTATTTACAGTCGTTTACCTGATCGGACGGTGACTTGTGGTGAATGACGGCAAAGCGGAACAAAGTCAAAGAGAGCCTATTGAGATGCCGGCAAGTACGGCGTGGCCGATTCTTCTCGCCTTCGGCATCACGCTCTCCTTCGCGAGCCTTGTGACGAGTGTTGGAGTCGGCATTGGAGGCCTTGTCCTTGTCTGCTGTGCCGTTGCCGGATGGGCAAAGCAAGTCCTTCCCGAGGAACATCACGAAATGATCCCGGTTAAGGCAAGACAGTTCACGCCATCAAGCGTGAGGACCCAGGTGGCGCACATCCAGGTCAGTGAAGTTCACCGGGCGTTCCTTCCCGTTGAAAGTTATGCCGTGACCTCTGGACTCCGTGGAGGAATAGCAGGGGGAATCGTCATGATCTTCCCCGCTCTCCTTTACGGATATCTTACACAGCACAGTATCTGGTACGCAGTGAATCTGCTTGGCGGTGCGGGCGTTGCGCACTGGACAAACGCTACTACCGCCGACATTGCGGCCTTTCACTGGAATGGTTTGATTACGGCAACGATCATTCATACCGCAATTTGCACACTAATCGGCCTACTCTACGGAGCAATGCTGCCAATGTGGCCTCGTCGGCCGATCCTTCTTGGCGGGATAGTTGCTCCGCTCCTGTGGACAGGTCTTCTTCACTCGATCCTCGGATTTGTGAATCCGGCGTTCAACGCCAGAATCGCGTGGGGCTGGTTCGCTCTCTCCGAGATAGTCTTCGGCATCGTAGCCGGCGTCGTCGTTACGAGATCGGGGAAAATCAGAACTCATCAAACCTTGCCGTTCATTCTTCGTATGGGAATCGAAGCCAAAGATTTCAAAGGCCCGACGGGAGATCGACGATGAAGTTTACTGCAAGAGCAATACTGTCGATTGTTCCCCTCACCCTGCTTGTAGGCAGTTTGGGATGCGATCGGAAAATCGGGCCGCCAAACGATCAGGAAGAGCTGATGCGTCCCGAAAATGTCGCATCGTTTGACCGACTGTACAAGCAGAACTGCTCCGCCTGCCATGGAGAAAACGGTTCTGGAGGACCAGCTCTTGATCTGGCCAATCCGAAATATCAGGCACTTGTTGATGACGCGTCATTGAGGCACTGGATCACGTCCGGGATGCCGGGAACACAAATGCCTTCGTTTGGAGAGTCAGCTGGCGGTTTCCTTACTCCTCAGCAGGTTGACGTCCTCGTTGCAGGCATGCGCGCGCGCTGGAATCACACGGATCACAGTGCGGCAAACATGCCTCCGTATTCTTCATCCGCAATAGGCAATGTCGAACGCGGACAGAACATTTTCCGGGTAAGTTGCTCATCTTGCCATCAGCAGGGGCAGCAGAAGATCACGGACGCCAGCTATTTGTCCCTTGTAAGCGATCAGAGCCTGCGGACCATCGTCATCGCGGGGCGTCCCGATCTTGGTCACCCGGACTGGAAGCAGGTTCGTCCGGGCCAGCCCCCGAATGATGAGGATGTGACCGACGTCATTACGTATCTCCATTCGTTGCGAAGCGATACTCCGGGCCAGCCATATCCCGAGACAAGCACTAAGAGGTGATTTGTGAGTGAAGAGAAACTGCCTGTCGGACAACATGAGGAAGAGCAGACGCCTGTTGACCCATTGACGGTGTCGAGGCGGTGGTTGCTACTGAAGGTGGGCGCGCTCTTCAACGCCGTAGTTGGCGTTGCGGTCGCAGTGCCGGTAGTTAAATACCTCCTCTCACCCGTAAAGTCTGACGACGCATACAAGTCCTGGGTGTCGCTCGGGTCTGTCGATACATTTCCTGTCGGTGAGACGCGTCTGGCGAAGTTTACGAACCCAGTTAGCCGTGCATGGGACGGTGAAACCGATCGAGTAGCCTGCTGGGTACGCCGGATCTCGAATAAAGAGTTCCAGGTGTTCGCAATCAATTGTGCCCACCTGGGGTGCCCAGTTAGGTGGTTTCCACAATCGGGCTTGTTTATGTGTCCTTGCCACGGCGGCGCCTACTATGCAGACGGAAGTCGAGCCTCAGGTCCACCAGAGCGAGGGCTATTCACCTACGACACCAAGATCGTTGATGGGGCCATTCAGATCAACGCTGGTCAAATGCCTACCCTGTCAAACACAGCCAAGCTCATTCAGATTGAGAACGCGCAGGGGGGATCGTCATGCGCCGGTTGAAGGCTCTGTACACCTGGTTTGATAGCCGTCTGCAGCTCGGCGAGCCCATCAAAGAGATGGCTCTCCACCCTGTCCCGAACAAGACCGCCAGTTGGTGGTACGTCTTCGGGAGTGCCGCCTTTGTCCTGCTGATGCTTCAGATTGTGACCGGGATCCTGCTTGCGCTTGTATATGTGCCCTCCGCCGGACAGGCATGGAACAGCCTGAATGTTCTGAACCACCAATTAACTCTTGGATGGTTCCTGCGTGCGATGCACGGCTGGGGATCGAACTTCATGGTTGCCGTCGTGTTGATCCACATGGCCCAGGTTTTCCTCTTCGGTGCATATAAGTTCCCTAGAGAACTGACCTGGGTTCTCGGAGTGTTCCTGCTGCTCTTGACACTCGGGATGGCGTTCACAGGCCAAGTGCTACGTTTCGATCAGGATGCTTACTGGGGGCTCGGCATTGGAGCATCCATTGCGAGCCGCGTGCCCTTCATCGGCAATATTGCGGTCCACATGATGTTAGGCGGCCCTATCATCGCCGGAGCAACACTCTCCAGATTCTTCGCCTTTCATGTCTTCGTTATCCCGGGGATGCTGTTTGCCTTCGCGTGCCTCCACGTGTGGATGGTCGTCAAGCTCGGAATCAACGAATGGCCGATGCCTGGCCGTATCGTTCGCCGCTCTACGTACCTGACGGAATACCATGAGCTGACGAAGAAGGACGGCCGGCCATTCGTGCCTGGAGCTGTTTGGAAGGACGCCTTCTTCTCGGCGGCGATCCTGGCAGCGGTCGCCGTTTGTGCAGCCGTGTTTGGACCTTACGGACCGGGAGGGCAGCCGGATCCAACGATCATTCAGACTGCGCCGAAACCCGACTTCTTCTTCCTGTGGCTTTACGCAGTATTGTCTTATCTTCCTCCCAGCCTGGAAACACCGTTTCTCCTGATCGCCCCTGTGCTGGGAATCGCAGGACTTGCAGCCCTTCCGTTTTACGCGGGTGAAGGTGAGAAGAGCTGGCATAAGCGACCAGTCGCAATCATCATGTTGACTACCGTAGCCGTCGCATGGGGTGTGTTAACGCATCTTGGGACCTTCACGCCCTGGAGCCCGAAGATGAATGCATGGAGCGGCGGTCCGCCGGTCCCCTCCCGTTACACGCACGATCTCAGCCCGCTCCAACGGCAAGGCGCTATCGTCTTTCAGTCGAAGCAATGCCGTAACTGTCACGCGATTGCAGGCGTTGGCGGACAGCGTGGTCCGGCTCTGGACCTTGTCGCAACGCGTCTCACGGAGGATCAACTGATTCGGCAGGTATTACAGGGCGGCGGCAACATGCCGGCGTATGGCAAGAACCTGAGCCCATCCGAGACCACCGCTCTCGTTCAGTTTCTGGGAACCCTGCATCCCCTCAATCAGCCACCGGCCGCAGATGCATCCCATCAGGCAGCCATGGCAGAGCCCGCGCCCAAACCGTGAAGGAGGCTAGTTGGAGACCTCTTGGCTGAGTCTCATTACCGATTGGGATATCCCTCCCGCAGTCACGGGCACCCTCGTGGCTGTGGGCTTCATTTATGTGCGAGGTTGGCTGGCCCTTAAGCGCACTCGACCAAAGCAGATCCCTGAGTGGCGGCTCTTCTCCTTCCTTACGGGACTCTTTGCCATCTTCTTGGCGGTTTCTTCGTCACTCGACACTTACAGCGAGACACTGCTCTTCATGCACATGGCTCAGCACTTCGTGCTGATGTCGGTGGCTCCTGCGCTCATTGTGTTAGGGTGCCCGTTCGTCCCTATGCTGCGCGGACTACCGGGTCCGATCGTTCGCTGGATAGGGGGACCGATCTTTCGGTCTTCGGTCGTGCACTGGGTTCAGGAGCTCTTTTCCCGCCTGCCATTTGCATGGCTCGCGATGAACCTCACTTATGTTGGCTGGCACATTCCGAAAGCCTACGAATTCGCATTGGCCTCGGAAAACTGGCACAACTTCGAGCATTTCTGCTTTTTTGCGACGAGCCTCATCTTTTGGTGGCCCATCGTGCAGCCCTGGCCGGCACGACGTCGATTGAACTCCTGGATGATCATTCCATACCTTTTGACATCGGATTTTGTAAACACTGGTTTGTCAGCATTCCTGTGTTTTTCAGGGCGGTTGCTCTACCCGAGCTATGGAGTTGTCGAACGGCCCTTCGGAATCGACGCGTTGAAGGATCAGATCGCAGCGGGGGCTTTCATGTGGGTATTTGGGTCTTTGGTGTTTCTTGTTCCCGCCATCTATCTGACTACTCGATTCTTGGCGAACGGTCGACTCGTGAACGAGAAGACGGGACTGGAGAGGGCACGTGCGCTGGCTCAGTAATTTATTTGAGTTCGTCGGGAAGATGGCGTTGTTTAGTCTGCGGATCGTCGCTGATTCCCTCAGACCTCCGTTCGAATTTGCCCAATTTTTCCGTCAGATCGCAGAAGTGGGAAACAAATCACTCACCCTCATCGTCGTGTCCGGCTTCGCCCTGGGAGCCATCATGACTCTTCACACAAGAAGCACCCTGGTGATGTTTGGCGCCACGGCCATGATACCGGCCGTGCAGGCAGTATCCTTCTTCGTCGAAATCGGGCCATTGGTAGCGGGATTGCTGCTCGCGGGTCGAGTCGGTTCAGGAATCGGTGCGGTCCTTGCAAACATGAGGGCCTCTGAGCAGATTGACGCTATCGAATCGCTATCGATTGACTCGTTCAAGTTCCTGGTCGTGCCTCGAGTCCTGGCCTGTGTGATCGCTCTTCCCTTCCTGACACTTTTCATGGATTTCGCAGGCCTGCTGGGAGGCTTCCTCTCAGAAGAGCTCTCCTCTCATATAGCGCCGACACTCTACATTAATCGCGCATTTGACTATCTTCAGTGGGCAAACTTCATTGCGCCTACTCTGAAAACCGCCGTATTCGGTTTCATTATCGGCTCCGTCTCTTCCTACTTCGGCTATACGACGGACAAGGGAGCGCAGGGCGTCGGTGAAGCTGCTACTAACAGTGTTGTTCTGTCTTGTCTGCTGATCATTGTTGCTGACGTATTGCTGATCAAGTGCATCTTCTTCCTCTTCCCGGAGACGGCCATATGAGCCAGTCCCAGACCATCGCGGTGGAGTTTAAGCGTGTGATGAAGTCGTTCGGTCCAAAACGCGTACTGAATGACGTGTCTTTTCATATCGATCAAGGTCAGGCCTTGTGTCTGCTCGGTCGCAGCGGTACTGGTAAGAGCGTCACCCTCAAACTGATCATGGCTCTCATGCGCCCCGACTCGGGAGAGGTCTGGGTTGATCAGGACAACGTTGTCGGTATGGGCGAGAAACGTCTGTCTCGCGTTCGCAAAAAGCTGGGATACCTATTTCAGGATGCCGCTCTCTTTGATTCCCTAACCCTCTACGAAAACCTTGCATTGCCACTCAGCAGACTGACCAGGAAATCCAAGGACGAGATTGACGACGTGGTCCACCGTGTTCTTACCGATGTCGGCCTGGGAGCAGATGGTGCGAAATATCCATCCGCACTCTCGGGAGGTATGAAGAAGAGGGCCGGCCTCGCCAGAGCGTTGGTGCTTGAACCGAAGATTCTGCTGGCTGATGAGCCGAGCAGTGGGTTGGATCGTATCACCGCCTCTGAGATCGATGAGCTTCTCATGCGGTGCAAGACCGAACACGGGACAGCTCTAATCATCGTGACACATGATGTGCACGGGGCCCGCAGGGTAGCTGACCGGGTCGCCGTGCTCGACAAAGGAAATCTTGTCGCCTTCGGCTCGGTAGACGAGGTAAGCCAGAGCGAAAACGAAGTCGCTCGCAAACTGATTATGGAGTGAACCAATGTCTAGACGATATCTCGCAGTAGGAATCTTCATCATCGCCGGCGTGACGTTGTTCGCTCTCGGGATCTTCCTCGTTGGGAGTCGTCGTGAGGCTTTCTCGCGCCACGTGCTGCTGTATACCGAGTTCGCCGATCTTGATGGCGTCACTAAGGGTTCGAAGGTGCAGGTTGCAGGCATGGACGCAGGCCAGGTGACCGGGATAGAAGTACCTCGTTCGCCAACTGGTCATTTTCGTGTCCAGATGAAGGTCGACGAGCAGCTTCATGGCCTGGTTCGAACCGACTCCGTCGTAACGATCGATACAGAAGGCGTGGTAGGTAACACGTTCCTGACGATCCATTCTGGTTCCCCGAATGCGGCGATCGCGCAAGCCGACTCGGTGCTGCAAAGCAAACCTCCCGTAAGCATTTCCGACCTGCTCAGCCATGGTCTCGGGATCATGAACGATGCGGATGCAACGATAAAGCAGGTTGGCGGCAAACTGAACGTTGCACTGGACGGCGTCAACGGCGCGGTGGGTAACGCGAATGATCTGCTCGTAGGCCTTAAAGAGGGCCGCGGACCAGCCGGTATGCTTCTCCGGGATGAGAAGATGGCAGGCCAGATTCGAGAGACCATGTCGAGCGTGCAGTCGACAACCTCGAACCTCAATCGGGCCTCGGGCCGAGTAGATAACCTTATTGCAGATGTTCAGCAGCGTCAGCTACCTCAGAAGCTTGACGACACACTGACACAGATTCGTTCCGCATCAACTCGGGCTGATGAGACCGTCCAACAAGTCCAGCAAAGTCTGACCCAGGCTTTAGGGCCCGATGCAAATGGTGTCACTGCAGGTCAGAACGTGAGTGAAGCGCTGACCAATGTCAACGTTGCGACAGGCAACATGGCAGAAGATACCGAGGCCATCAAGCACAACTTCTTCTTTAAGGGCTTCTTCAACCATCGCGGCTACTACACACTGAGCAGTCTGTCCCCCCAGGAATATAGGCGCAGTAAGCTGTTTGCAAGCACCCAGAGCCCACGTGCCTGGCTGCAGGCTGACGGATTATTTCGGCGTGGGCCACATGGCGCGGAGGAGTTGAGCACAGACGGGAAGCATGCTATCGATGCCGCCGTTGCATTGTTTGGAGAGGCGATCTTCACGCACCCCATTGTGATCGAGGGATATTCCGATGCCGCGGTGTCAGCCGATGCTCTTTCCTGGTCCTACGCTCGAGCACAGCTAGTTCGAAATTACCTCGAGGCACGATACCCATTCACCTCCAAGAATGTGGGCGTTATGCCCCTGAGCGCGACCCCCCCGCCGGGATTGGGCCATGATCGTTGGTCCGGCATATGCATTCTGGTCGCTGAGAAGAAGTAGTCTGTTCGGCTGCGTGATCACGAGCGTTCCATGATGTTGACCGGCTTTTTGAACTCGTAAAGGACGGTTGCATCCTTGCCGATATGTCTGACCAACACTTCCTCCTTTGAGATCTGCAAGTCGGTAAATCCTAACGCGCGAAGACCCCATGGTCCTCGCTCCTGGGGCTGCGTTGTCCATCCGACGAGCTCCGCCCCTCCTCCACCTGAGATGACAAATGACGTGGGATGACCTTTGAACTCAAGATGCTGCAGATCGTGATCATGGCCGGAGAGGTATAGATCGACATTGTGGCGCCGCAGCAGAGAATCCCACTGCGCAATCAACTTTGGGTTATCGCAATGCTGTCCATTGCTGTACAGCGGATGATGTGCCGCAACCGCTAAGAACGCAGTGGTACGGGGCTTCGCGAGCTCTGCCTCGAGCCATTGTTGCTGTTCATCGTGTTGCTGCCTGGTAAGCACAAAGCTCCATGGCCAAAGGTCATACCCCTTGCTCCCCGGGATATTCGAATCCAGGCAGATGAGTGTGAGAAGAGGATTCTCATTCGGCAGCTTCACACTATACGAGCGTCGTGGCATCGTCCATCGGGAGCTCTGCTTGGCATACGCAAGCTCAGCTTCAACTTTGTTCCCGCGAAAAGTCTCATAATCGTGATTGCCGAGCACCGCATATGCGGGGCCAGGAAAGAGCGTTGAGGGATACATCTGTTCGAATTGTGTGATCCATCGACGGGAATTCACCCCATCAGGCATCTCACCATAAAAGTTGTCGCCCAACATCAGGAGCGCGTCCGGACGGATGCTGTTCTCGGAGACCCATCGCTTCATTGCATTGGCGACGGCGATCTGTTGCCCAGGCTCCGTTACTGTTCCCCAGTCGCCGAGCATTAGAATGTGGTTCGACTTTGGATCCGGAAGAGTAGCAGGGACCGACAATTCTGCCAGAGCCAGAGGAGAACCGAGGAACGCGAGGGCAGAGAACTTTGCTGTCTGGAGGAGAAATCGTCTTCGGCTCCACTCTCCTCCACCGCCCGCCTTCACCAAGTCATCCATTCTGGCTCCTTCGCAGCACCTTGCCTCTCGGTCTTTGCTATAGGGGCGTTCTCTCGATCCCTACGGGCTTCCACTGATCACCGTCTCTTCTGAACACAACTGTTACCGTCCGGTGCATTTGTATCGTATCGGTCAACGTGCATCCCATAAAGCTACCTTCGCTTGAGGATGTCAGAGCCGCCGGAACCGCGTCGGACGAAACACCTGCAACTGGCGACTTGTGGCCCGACTGATTGTCGAATGAAAACCAGGAGTAGCTGTAAATGGAAGCTGAAAGAACCCCATACTTCTCTCCCAGGTCGGTGAAGCGCAGTCTTCCATCTGCGACGACGAAGTCCTCAAGAGGCGCCACCTGTGAAAACCATGCCTTCCCAATAAGATCTCGACGAGCGATGAGAATCTTCGTGATGTAATCCGTTACTTCGGGATTGGAGAACTGACCCTGTTCCACGATGGCTCGAATGTCTTCATTACTGAAGAACATCACCCGTTTGGCTCCCCAATATGCGTCTTGTGGCGTCATTTCGAGAAACGCAGGGTTCGGATAGTTAGGCTTCCATGTCAGCGGGTCGAAGCCTGTCGTTGTGAAGTTTCCTGCTGCCGGCAGATGGTGCGGATACTTCGCTTTCTCCCAGGAAGTCGGGACGAGTCCAAGCGTCATAGCGCGGTTAGCTTGTTCTCGGCTCGTGGGCAGCCAGAACTCCTGCCCATGCCGAGGATCCTTGGCGATATCGCTGTCGCTCCCGAATGAGTCTCCAAAGTCGAGAAGATGGTGAACGATTCTGGCATCGGATCCCTTTCCTTCAACAGAATCGAGGCTGTTGTCTCCTTTCGCATCCGTGTGATTGAGCCACGCAAACAGAACCTCGAGACCGCGAAGATCGCGGCGGCGGTCGTGCGGAATCAAGTCATTTGGGTCGTCGCTCCGCACGAACTCGTATCGGAAGGGCCCGATGATGCGGCCCGACATAGAAAGACTGGCCATCAGCCGTACGCGGCCATCGGACTCTACCGGCACCGCATCCAGAATCTTCTCGAGTTGAGAACGATTCATCGGGTGTTTCTTGCCAGAAAGCGCGGTGATCGTCGCCTTCTCCGACAAGCGGAAGTCTTCACGGTGTGCGAGCAGGATGTAATTTTCGGGGACGTTATAACCAGCGGCATAGAGGAAGAGCGCGCCCATCACATCGGCCGAGGTCGCCATCTCGGGATTTGTCGAAGGATCAACTTTTATAAAGTATGTGAGACCACGACTGTCTTTGATGCGAAATCCAGGAGTGACCCCTTCGGTCTTCGCAGCGACGACAGTAAACGGCGGTTGCGGACCACCATGAACCCGCACTCCCTTCTGGAGTTCCTCTCTCCTCAGCGGCAGACGATTCGTGAACCAGCTCGAGTCAGGAACTTCTCCGAGAGTATTGACGCCCAGGCTTGGTGTCGCAGGAGGCGTCTTGTATTTCGCGGAGTGGTACATAAAATCGTAGATCGCATTGATGCTCTGTACTCCGGCGTTTTGTGCAGTCCCGATCTCGGGTACTTTCTGGATAGGGTCATCCGGTCGGTACTGCTGAGCGATGCCTGCTGTGGCCTGGCAAGCCACACCCACTAGAACGAACGATAGAGTCTTCCGAACGCATTGTTGAAGACGAACCATACTTTGACTCCTTCTGGCGAAAAGCCGACGTCGAACCGCATAATCTCTTGCTGCTTGTTTTTGAACCTGACACCGAAACCGCCGTCACCGCGCAACTCACGAAGCCCGATCAGGCCAGCACGACTGTAGACATTACCGCCGTCACCGAACAGGGCCATCTCGACGCTTCCTGCGACCGACCACTTGTACTCGCCGCTGAGTAGAGAGGAGCCATTGCCGTAATACCGGTAGCGCTCATAGCCCCGGAGGTCATTGGGACCGCCAAGTGTTGGCTGGAGATAGAACGGGACCTGCTGTCCATCAGCGTGAAACGTTGTTTCGTTGCGCGCTCGAAATGCAAGAGTTCTCATCCCATTGATGAAAGGAACGTAATACGTAGCCTGGGTCTGCAGTAAATGAAAGGACGAGTTGTTGCCGCTTCTATCCCAGAACTGCGTATCCTGGGCCTCGAGAATCAGCCCTTTGGGATTGCTGAAGCTTGGGGTCGTTAGATTGGCAGTGATCGATGCCGTTCCGGTGATGAAATTCGACTGCTTCTCCAGACCCGGTGTGTTGGCCTCGTTGAAGATCTTGTCTGTTGACGGCCAGCCACCTTGATCCCCAGGTCCGACGTTTACGAGGAGACCACCGACAGAGTAACCAGCCGACAGCTTCTGATCGAGAAAATGGAACTGGCCGCCGAAGTGTGCACTCGTGAATTCACGGCGGAAGTCACTCCGGTTGTCCTTGCTGGAATTTGAGCCTTCTCCGTAGTAGGGCATAGAGGCCGCATTTTGGTATGCACCGGCTGCTGTAAGTTGCAGATGGTTATCCATCAACCCGACGAAATCGAGAGTTGACTGCCCCTTGTACCACTTCTTTGTTGAGCCAACCAGATAGCTGTCGCTGATCAAATGTTCGTGTAGCCAGTCACGTCGGATGTACCGCGGGCCGAGGGAGAATCCTCCCCCGGTGGGCAACCCCCCAGCTTTGAAAGTCAGACTGTTGGGATTGGTGAGTGGATCAAGGATCTTCTCTTCGTATCGATCGAACTCCTCCTCCCCGTGCGATGGCGCGACAGGGCTCAAGGACTTTGCCTTGGCTTTCTCGGCGTCGATGATTCCGGAGGCCGTATCCCCTGTGGACGGCACCTGGATCTCCTGCGCCAAACTGGACACGCAGCTTAAGCAACCTAGTACGATAGTTGCACTTACTGCAATCGTTCGAAAAACATTTCTGGTCATAATCGTCTGCCTCCTGCAGCAATCTTCCTTTCGTCAAGCGAGAACTGCTCCCTCTCGAGCAAGCTTCTGAAGAGGCAGTTGGGTTTCGTTATCACTTTCCGCAACAGCTTTCATGTGATCCACGCGTCGCAAGAGCCACTCACTACAGATCCAGAGAGCGGTTCCGAGCGATGCAACGACGAGCAGGGTGTATCCGAAATTCATGCCAGTGCGCCCCAAGAGGAGCAGGTGCAATATGCCGGCTGCGGACATATCGCCGAGACGCTCACCTACCACATCCACGAGCGGACGCACCTCGACTCGCAACCTGTCCGGTAACGCTGCGTAGACCATCTCAATACCGCAACGCGATGCTGAATTCCGCAGTGAATACTCCCCGATACGAAGGAACTCAAACACATGAAAGACAGGCATCGCCACGCTTGCCAGTGCGGCCGCAGTCAGGATGCCGGGGTAAAGGGTGAGACAACGCTTTGCCCAAGGACCGCCCGTAATCCGCCGGACCGCAAACTGTGAGAGCAACGCGCCGAGGCAAAGAAACCCCTGCAGTGCCCCCAAGAAGTGGATTCGGTCGGCCTGAGAACCAAAGTGTTCTGCTACTCGTACTCGAAATACGAGATCCAGAAGTGTCGATGCGGTGGCCCCGAGGATCGTGACGATCGCGAGCATTCGAACGACCGCGCTTGACCAGTGCTTGCCGACTTCGTTTAGATCTTCAAATCTCTTCTTACCGGCTGTCACACAACTACCGTCTCTGTGAAGGAGAAGGAAAGCGGAAACACAGACATCCATCACAGCCAACATCAGTAGCGATGCTCGGAAATTACTTGCCGAAGGCAAATGGACCAGCCCGAAACCAGCAAACATACCCGCTGCCGTGCCCGAGATGAGAACCGAGGGCACCTTGTTGGTATTGCCCTGGTTGCAGTTGCTCGTCCAGTCTCCAATTAATACCCAGATCAGGGACAAGCCAATTGCCGTGGAGGCAGACACTTCGATGTAATACGCCCTCAGCATCCAACTGTGTGTTTGGTACTGGAACGCGATGATGGTCTCAGCAACAGCATTTATCAGGTAGAAGAACCGAATTACATGAATGCGGGCACTTGATCGCAGGAACAAAGAGCAGACTAGACTCAACGTGATTGCGAGCAATGTGCCAAGGAAGGTAAGGCCTGCAAGCTCGGACACCGGCAGTCGAGATCCCAGCAACGAATCCCTGAACGCTCTACTGAAGACGTAGTGCATCATGAGAATCGAGTAGGACAGTACGAGAATCGGAAATGAACTGTCGCTAAGACGAGTTGTGAAGCTCTTGATCATGTATAAGCCACGACGGTGAACTAGTGGAATTCCGGTACCTTTTGCTTGTGTTCCTGATAAAGCTTGAATGCCACGAAGAGCCACAGCAGTGTGATCGCCAATGTCATTCCCGCAAATGCCTGCACTCCGAAATGGAGTGACGTGCCGATAAAGATGACCCCAGCCTGCAAGACATCACCTAGACGGACACAGAAAGTCTCAATCGCCGCTTTTGCTTTGTATTTGGCTTCTCTTGATGTAGGGAGCAACAGGGCCGCCCTAACAGTGTTCTGAAGCGAGTAGTTCGTGGAGTTTTCAGCGATCTTCAGGACGCGCACGACCTGCAGAATCGGGTTTGCGAGAATCGTTACGAAGGTAGCAAGTGAAATTACCGGAAGGACGAACAGGGATCCACGCACGCCAAACCTCTTGTAGATGCGGGAAACAAGGAATGTCTGGATAATTAGGCTGACAGCGTTCGTCCACTCGTAGTAGGAGGCATAGTAAAACCCGATGTAAGCCTTGCGTGCCTTCATGAGTGAGGCCCCGGTGCCGACCACGTGGTTCGTCTGATCCACGAGCAGTTTGCCGAAGATGAAGTCACCGGAAAGGCTCACGATATTGAGCAGAACTGTGAGAATCGCGATCAGCATCAGGTAGCGATCGCGCATCAGAAGCTCAAAACCGCCTTCACTGCTGAGGGTCGCCTGGTCTTTCTTCTTCTCGAGCTCTCCGCCACGCTTCGTGATGATGTAGCCCGCCAGCCGCGTCAGAGCAGCGCAAATACACAATGCAGCGACCGCGATGAGCATGATCTTGTAAGGGCCAAGTGGTTTGATCAGTCGTCCTGCAATCCAAGCCCCTGCGACCGCTCCAGCCGACGCTCCAGAGCCGAGTAGCGGGAAAAGTCTTTTGCCTTGCTCCAGAGAAAAGAGGTCTGTCGCAAAAGCCCAAAGTTGAGCCACGGTGAAGACATTGAAGATCCCGACCCAGATGTAGTACACGACACCGATTCGAGCACCGGCCTGGCCAGCGAAATAGAAGATGAGCAGGTTTGATGCAAAGAACAGTGTTGACCAACGCAAAAGCCGATTCCGGTTTAGCTGAGTTCCGATCCAGCCATACAGAGGCACGACTCCGAGCAAAATGATCGCCTGCGCAGCAGACGAGTACGCTTTAACCTCTGCTCCACCTTCGGCGAGTATGAGCGACTCTCTGACAATCTTCAGAAGGTAATACGCCCCGAGCAACGTGAAGAGATTGATCGTAAGGATCAACGCGCCCGGACCTTCTCCCGGGCGAACATCACATACGACCGAAAGGAACCTCTCCAAAAGGTTCTTCCCAGGTTGCAAATCAGCGCCAATGGATGCCGCATTCGTTACCGACGACGTGGCGTATGCTACTCTGTCAGGCTTTGTATCGAACGCTCCCATTAACCCTCGCCGCAGAATCGTGACCTCACGTATCAATGCATCGTAACGAGGTTCATGGCATGATTCCCATTACATCTTCCTAGTAATCCGCCGAGTTCTACATGTTTCCCTATGGAAGAGCGTCGACACAACGACAGCGTGATGCGTACTAGGAACATGTAATTTTCGCAATAAACATGCGGCGATAGTATTTGCGTTGTGCTAGGTGTTAGGTCGGGCAGTATCTTTCGGTGGTCATTCCTGCGGGTATCTCACTGAGTCTCGTAGCGATCGTGACAAAACCCTGAAATGAATCCCGGCGCAAGGAGAATATCGATGCTCAAAGGCTTCAACTATCCGCATACGCCGAAAGGAAAGTGACACTCAACCCGCCGCAGCCCTGGTACTATTCAGCCGACTTCCTCAACATTGAATTCTGGTCCGATCCGGCCGCTGTAGCTGCTGTACTCCCTCCTGGACTTGATCCTGATCCGGCGTCTGAAGGGCACGGCAATGCTCTCTTCTATGACTGGCAGTTCACAGGCCTAGATCCGGCGCGATACCAGTATCGTGAGTTTTTCTTCTTGTTGACGCCCTCTTTATAGAACAGGTCTTTCAGACCCGCTACTATGCTGCGACCGGCAAGGCGGGCCCAGCCCTGGCGCCCGGATCGAAATTCGCAGGCTCGCTGACCGCGAGTGGCCGCCGTCTGGCTCAAGGTATGGTTACGCTGAAGGAGCCGGTGACCGACCCCTCAGTTCTGAAGCAACGGCCGATTGTCAACCTGTTGCATACGCCGCGACTCGCTGCTGACAAACAAGACAAGCCCGCTGTCCACGAACTTGTCGAAAACATACCGCATGACGTCAAGGTCGAACAAGCCTGGGTCAGCGAGGGCCTCGTCACCTTGCCCGTTGCGGACGGAGAAGAGATTTCGGATCTTGCCCCGATTC
Organism: Edaphobacter modestus; assembly: GCF_004217555.1. Classification (GTDB taxonomy): domain Bacteria; phylum Acidobacteriota; class Terriglobia; order Terriglobales; family Acidobacteriaceae; genus Edaphobacter; species Edaphobacter modestus. The sequence goes on along the minus strand of NZ_SHKW01000001.1, from coordinate 72,998 downwards.
GTTGCGGCAAGGGCATCCGTGCCTCAATGGCCTACATCGTAGATGACCTCAAAACCCTGAAGGATCTCACTAAGTAACCCCTGAGGGCAGGGCAATTGTGCTGCTCTCATTTCTCATCGGCGTGGAAGGTGCGAATGCCTCTCCCTAATTACAGGCGAAAGCACCTATCACCTTTCTGGAGTCAAGCGTGAAGATCATTACCTGCAATGTCCCGGACTCACTCTACAACGCTCTTTTGGAGCGAATGGAAACTGACAAGGCCAGCTGCGACCATGTGGTATCCATGGCACTCTCCCAGTGCCTGGGTCACCCCATTCATACCCTGTTCCAGGTTTCGACATCGGCGGCACTCGTTGAAGGACTTTACCAGGGAGCAGTTCGGGTCTCTCGGGTGCTGTGTCATGGTAACTTTGGCCTCGGCACATTTATCGACCTTGACGGAGAAATGGTCGTGCTGGAAGGAGTTTGTTACCGCGTGGCGTCCAATAGCGTGGTTACGACGGTGGAGGGAGACCGCCTTATTCCTTATGCGGTCGTGACTTGCTTCAGCGCCGAGTTCGGCAAGCGATCCCAGCAATTGAATAGCTTCTCCGAGCTCATCGCCGTATGCGATGCACTCCACTCGTCCGAGAACGTCTTCTACGCCTTTCGTGTCGAGGGCACATTCTCCTTCGTGAAGACGCGAGTCATGAAAGCTGTCCCGCAGGGGACTGGTCTTAAGTCCGCTTCGTCGGGCCAGAAAGAATTCACTTTCGAAGATCAAGAAGGCACGCTCATTGGTCTTTGGTCGCCAGGATTTGCCGGATCGTTCAGTGTCCCCGGATACCATTTCCACTTCTTGTCCGCGGATCGAAAGAGAGGTGGCCATGTATTGGAGTGCAGGGCTGTTGACGTGACGATCGGTGGATGTGCAATGCACGAGATGCATGTCTCTCTGCCTGAGACCGCGGAATTTCTGAAAGCCAACCTCAGCCACGATCCCAGTGATGACCTGATAAGTGCGGAACGGAATCACGAGTCATAAACCCCATTGAACACAGAGAGGACATCATGAGTTCAAACGCTTCTAAAACGGGTGCACAAATCGTCGTGGAATCGCTGGAGCGGCACAGGGTGACACATGTGTTTGGCATTCCTGGCGCAAAGATCGACAAGGTCTTCGATACTTAAAGTCCTCTTCGATCGAAACGGTAGTGTGCCGGCATGAGCAAGATGCGGCGTTCATCGCCGGAGGAATCGGACGACTGACAGGCCGAGCTGGAGTGGTAATCGCCACGTCAGGACCTGGGGTCAGCAATCTCACGACGGGGCTTGCAACCGCAAACAGCGAGGGTGATCCGATGGTTGCGCTCGGTGGGTCCGTGGCGACCTCCCAAAGCCTCAAACAGATCCATCAGACTCTGCAGGCGGTTTGGATGCTGAAGCCTGTAACAAAGTACTGCGCTGAGGTTGCTTCCTCAGAATCCATTGGCGAGGTCATGGCAAATGCTTTCCGTGCGGCAGAGTCCGACCGTCCAGGCGCGGCGTACGTGAACTTACCGAAGGACATCATGGAGGGAGAAGCAAAATGCGAGGCCCTCGATGTTCCTGCGAGGCCCAGATTCGGGCCCGCCAGTCGTGAATCACTGGTAGATGCCGCAAAGCTCATCAATGGTGCGCAACGGCCCGTGCTCTTGTTGGGCCTGTTGGCGAGCAGACCGGAAAATGCCGATGCCGTCCGGGCGTTTCTTCGTAAGACCGGATTGCCCGTCGTCGGCACCTTCCAGGCCGTAGGAACTGTCTCCGCCGATCTTTTCAAGAGCTTTGCCGGACGTATCGGACAGCTGGACAATACGCCGGGAGACGAACTTCTGGCTACGGCCGATGTCATCATCACAGTGGGCTACGATCCCGTTGAGTATGACCCCTCTATCTGGAATCATCCTCGATCCGCGCGGATCATCCACGTGGATTCCACGCGAGCGGATGTCGACAACTTCTACTCCCCTGCTGTCGAGGTTCTCGGAGATATCGCCACCAGCTTGACCGGTCTCGCCGACCTCTTGAGTATTCTCGTGCTCGCGCCCGACGTCGAACGCTTCCTCTCGACTCTTGCCTCGAAGAGAGCTCTGAGGATCGAAGATGCAGATCGATATACCGAGAATCCCATCCATCCCCTGAGGATCGTCGCAGAACTCCAGAAGTGGCTTGCGGATGACGTGACCCTATGCCTAGATATGGGATCGTTTCATCTATGGATCGCGCATTTTCTCTTCAGCTTTCGAGCGCGGCAAATCCTGATCAGTAATGGTCAACAGACGCTTGGTGTCGCACTTCCGTGGGGCATCGCATCGTGCCTGGTAAGCCCAAACGAAAAAACGCTGTCCATCTCGGGCGACGGCGGATTTCTCTTTTCCGCGATGGAACTAGAGACGGCAGTGAGGTTGAAGCTGAATCTCGTTCATATGGTTTGGATCGACGGCACCTACGACATGGTGGCCGTCCAAGAGCAGCCGAAATACAAAAGTAGGTCAGGAGTGGATTTTGGGCCCGTCGATGTTGTGAAGTATGCCGAAGCTTTTGGAGCAGTCGGGTTCATGGTCGACGCACCCGATCAAATCGGCTCAACGCTCAAAAAAGCATTTGAAATTCCTGGCCCGGTTCTGATTGGGATTCGAGTAGATTATCGCGACAATCATAAGCTGTTCGAGAAGGTGCATGGGCACCTTCTGAACTAAACGGATTTCAGCATGCCTCGGTCCTGAGCGTTGAGGCGTCGTCTCACTTCCACGTCAGCGGCAGTGCAAGGGTCAACAATACAGCTTGCGTCACCCGGATGAATTGCAGCGACGATATTGTTGGTTATCGCGAAGAGGATACTATTCCGCTTTCTGTCTGGGGCTGAGATGGAGTTAAAGAGAACCCTGATGCGCACTCGAAACGAATCCCGGGGATTAAAAACCGGGACACTCGCGGCGGGCCGACCCACTGCAGTCATAAGGAACCGTCGATCTTTGCCCAGCGTACGGATGATGATCTTGTCCAGGCGGCTCAGTTGGGTGACCATGAAGCTTTTACTGAGCTCTGCCGGCGGCACGTTCAGGCTGCCAGACAAAGGATTCTTAGTATTGTCGTCACCAGGAAGATGCCGATGATGCAATGCAGGAGACCTTATTCCGCGCCTACGCGAACCTGGGAAGATTTCGTCAGGCCTGCAAGTTCTCAACGTGGATCATCGCTATTGGTGTCAATGCCGCGCTGACCGTGATTCGAAAGAGAAAGTCTCGGCGAGAATCAGATATCGAACCGTATAGTCCTGACGAACCCAGCCTGGGACATCGCCGATCAGGCGCCTGATCCTGAGCGCCGCGTAGCCAAGGCACAGATTATTCTCCTCCTTCGGAAGGAATTTCATGGGCTCCCACCGAAAATGCAGGAAGTAGCAACCAGCTATTTATGGCCACGATCATTCCTTGCAGGAAGCTGCTGACGCGTTAGGAATTTCGGTCGCAGCAGCTAAGTCTCGCCTCTTACGTGGACGCCGCAGCCTGAGGTCGTCGCTTGAACGAAAGGGCCTTCTAGACTCACACGTCTAATGAGGTGCAATGAGGCCAAGTCGAAGTCAACTACATGAATATGTATAGAGGGAACGCTCTCATTCCAGTCTCGCCTTCTTTATCCTCATTGAATGGCAATCCATATAAGCATTTCTACTGAAGAAGCCGTAGATCGCCTGGCGATCCGAGAGTTAATAGACGCATATGTCCATTGCGCCGACCGAAGCGACGCAAAGAGCCAAATGGCTCTGTTCACTGAAGGCACGCACTTCGTTGAGTACACGGACGCCAAGAACGATATCCCATCTCAGGAACTGCATGGTCGCGATGCACTCGTACCCCTCTTCGATAACCTCAACCAATACGAAGTCACAACTCACTTCAACGGCCAAAGCACGGTCGTATTGGATTGGATGGCAATAAAGCAACCGGCGTGAGCTATTGCCTGGCTCACCATGTATTAGTGCATGAAAATGAGGGTAGTCTCATGATCGCTTCCATCCGCTATCTTGACAGATTCACGAAGATCGATGGTGTCTGGTATTTCGCACAAAGAAGACTTCTCGTGGACTGGATAGAGAAGAGCGAGATCGTCGCACCGAAGGTCTAACATAAACATGTAATACCACTCTGTGGGTCTCATATGGCGTCTGCTGAATCAAGCTGCTGTTATCTCGGAAATCAGGAGGCAGTCACGTTTCGTAGAATAGTCATCCCATGCGCTCCTTGCGACCACGTTGTCGCTTATTAGGCTTCTATCAGCACCGTCATATGCTCACGGGCAGATATCGCAGGGGTCGGATGCTCATCCAGTTGAAGACCCATGAGTTGGGGTTACACTGCGTCCCTAAGCGCTCGGAGAACACCGTGGAAGGTAAGACAAAGACATTCGGCCACGTTTCGAATGGTTCGCGATCTCATGCTGACAGGCAGGGTTTGGACTTCCGCCGGGTCGCGGATACTGTCCCTGGTTGCATCTTGGTTGCGGATGCTGATGGCAAAGTCTTATACGCCAACAAAAGGTTCGTTGCTGCGCTTGGCCGTCCTCTGGAGGAGCTTCTTGGAGAGGGGTGGCTTGAGAGCGTGGAGACCGCATTCCTCAAGGAAGCGAGGGCTAAGTGGTACGACTGCATTCGAACGCGAGTGCGTTTGGATGTGACGTGGCGATTTCGCGTCCACGATGGCACGTCCAGATGGCAGCATCTCAGAGCCGAACCTTCGTCCCATGAGGAAAGCGGCGACGCCAGCTGGTACCTGCTCGGGGTGGACGTTGACGAGCAATTCAGAGCTCAGGAGGCCCTTCAAGCGAGCGAGCGTGAGGCCCGGGAGATTCTGGACCGTGTGCCGGCCATGATTTCTACTTGGACGGAGGAAGGCGTTGCGTACACGAACAAACGTCTGTCCGATTACGTCGGTACCGTCATAACAGATCTGCGGGACGGGTCCTATCTGGATTACCTTCATCCGTATGACCGCGATGCGGTGGTCGCAGAGCACATCGAGTCGCCAAATAAGGTACCAAATGACATTATTTACCGCCTTCTCGGGACGGACGGAATCTATCGCTGGTTCCATACCCGCGCGGAACCATACTTCAACGAGGATGGCAGCATATATCGCTGGTACGCCTTGAACAGCGACATCGATGATCTCTGTCGCTCAAGAGAGTTGCTCAGGGAACGGGAACTCCAATTGAATCTCCTCACCGAGACCCTGCCAGCGATTCTGTGGAAAGCCGATCTGAATGGGCAAATCACGTATATCAATAAGAAGGCAGTCGAATACAGCGGCCGGACTCTTGAGGTGTTACAGGAAAAGGGCTGGATAGATCTCGTTCACCCCGATGATGTAGCAGAAATAGTGACGGTGTGGAATGAGCTACTTGCCGGGGGCGAGGGCTACGACAACGTTAACCGCTTCAAGTGTGCCGATGGCCTGTACTACTGGTTCCACACTTCCGCAAGCGTAATCCGGGACGAAGCTGGTAACAGGATCGCGTTTCATGGCGTCATGCTGGACACAACGCCCCTAAAAGCGGCGGAGACGGCGCTACAGCAGTCAGAGCAGGAGATGCAGAGGCTCATGGACACTGTACCCACAATTATTTGGTCAATGTCTCCCGACGGCAATGCTGCTTTCACGAACAAGGTTGCACGCGAGCTTACTGGAGCATCGCTCGAGGAAATACAAAACGGAAAGTGGATAGAGTACACGCACCCCGAGGATCGCGAGTTAGTATCGCGGGAATTATCCAGGGCGCTGGCGACTGGAAACTCTTTCGGCGCTGCGCATCGACTTCGGAAACGGGATGGCACCTGGCGCTGGTTCCTTAGTCGCGCAGAACCATCACGCGACAACCATGGAAACATAGTCCGGTGGTTTGGCGTCATGCTCGACATCCACGACGGTAAAGTTGCGGAGGGTAAGCTTCGTGAACTGCGTGCGAATCTCTCTCAGACTTCGCGAGCGTCGCTTGTGTCTGAGATATCCGCATCGATCGCACATGAACTGAACCAGCCATTGTCTTCATTGCTCTCGAACGCACAAGCATGCTTCCGATGGCTGAAGGCGGCAACACCGAACATTGAGAATGCCATCACCTCGATCGAGCGTGTCGTCCGGGATGGCCGCGCAGCAGATGCAGCGATACGCAACATCCGCTCTCTATACAAGCAACAGCCCACCGCTAAAGCTTCATTCAATATGGTAGAGCTTCTTGGGGAGGTAATTGGGCTCTTGAAGGAGGATGCCAGCCGGAGGTCTACGCCGATCGAGTACGAATTCGAAGACCCGGCCCTTGAGGTTCTCGTGGATCGATATCAGATTCAGCAAATCATTATCAATCTGGTCACCAACGCAATCGACGCAATGCAGGACATCGACCGACAGCCGCTCCTGCGTATTCGAATTCGAAACGCCGAAGGCGGCCGAGTACTGACAGAGTTTATCGACAACGGCCATGGGCTACCGGATGATCGAGCTGACAGGATATTCGACGCATTCGTATCGACCAAAGAGAATGGGATGGGCATTGGACTCGCCATCTCACGTTCCATCGTCGAAGCCCACGACGGAGAGCTCTGGGCTGCAGATAATCCGGGGGACGGAGCTACTTTCAGTCTGCTGCTCAAAGGGTCAGGCGCCAGCCAGGGGTAGATTCATGGTGGCGCCACTACTCCTAGGCAACAGTCAGTAGTACGTCGATATTGCCCTGGGTTGTATTGGAATACGGGCATACTTGATGGGCGCGATGCACCAGTTCCTCTGCAGTGGCTCTTTCGATGCCGGGTAGATGGATCGTCATAGCCACGTCGATTTCCGAATCCTTCAGCTTCTCCCTTCAAAGGGCCAAAGGAAACAGCCGAGTCAATTGCTACATCCTCCTGTATCCGGATGTGGCGCTTTCCCGCAAACAACTCTCAAAGCTCCGATGAAACAAGCTGCATAGCCGGTTGCGAACAGTTGTTCCGGGTTGGTCCCATTCCCTTTACCGCCCATTTCAACGGGACGATCAAGTTTCAGATCAATTTGCCCGTCATCTGATTTCGCAGTCCCAACTCGTCCGCCCATCGCCTTTGCCCTAGCCGTGTAAATTACCTTCTCGATTGACATGGGAATCCCCTTTTGATTGGCAGCACAACTTGACTCAACTGCCCGACCGCTGGCGAATGATCAGCCGGTCACCGCGCTTGCCGCTCAGATAGGTCCACGCCCATTGCAGAAAGACGCTGAACCTCAAGCTGGTCTCGGCCAGGAATTGTATGTGGATGAGAGCCCACACGAGCCAGGCCATAAAGCCGCTGAGCTGAACTCCGGCGCTCTGCAGTACTGCGAAATTCTTGCCAACAACGGCAAGATTGCCCTTGTCGAAATAGCGAAATGGGGGCGAGGGAGGATGGCCAATCACCTTGCGGAAGATGCACAAGGCTGCATACTTGCCTTGCTGCATCGCAACTTGCGCGACCCCGGGGAGTGGCCGTCCGTCCTGATCGAGCGATGCCGTATCTCCAACAACAAAGACGTCCGGATGATCGGGAACGGTAAGGTCGGGCTGAATTCGAACGCGGCCCGCACGGTCCACTCCACATCCGAGCCATTTTCCCGCCGGCGAAGGAGCAACGCCGGCCGTCCATACGACCGTCTTTGCTTGAATGCGCTCATCTCCGATCACCACGCCATCTCGGTCAATTGCCTGAACCGGCTTCCCAAGACGGACATCGACTCCAAGCGACACTAACCGCTGCTTCGCGGCTTCAGATAGCTTCTCCGAGAAGGTGGCAAGTGGGCGGGACCCCATATCCGCAAGAACGATGTGGGCTGACTCCGGATCGATTCGACGGAAGTCTTTTCGGAATGTGGTTTGGGTCATGACTGCAATTGCGCTCGCCATTTCGACACCGGTCGGTCCTGCGCCGACCATCACAAAGGTCAGCAAAGCCTGGCGCCGATCTGGATCGTCTTCGATCTCAGCTTTCTCAAAGACTTCCAGTAAATGGTTCCGAAGAGATTCAGCATCCGACAGGTTCTTCAGTCCCGGCGCGAAGGCGGCGAATTCGTCATGGCCGAAGTAGCTGTGAGTCGCCCCAGTCGCAAGAATCAGATAGTCATAGCTGATCCTGATTCCGATCTTGTCGTCGGCATCCACAATAATCTGTTTTGAAGCTGCATCGACCCCGGTCACGTTGCCCAGCATCACCGATATGTTTGCCTGCTTAGCCAGGAGGCTGCGGATGGGCGATGCAATCTGACCGGGCGCCAAGACTGAGGTTGCCACCTGATATAGAAGGGGCTGGAAGACGTGATGATTGGAGCGGTCGATGAGCAGCACACCAACCGGAGAGCGCTTTAATCCCTTAGCTGCAGCAAGTCCGCCAAATCCACCGCCAACAATTACCACGAGAGGAGGTTTCTCCGTCATCTCTTTGCTCTCAGATCTTGAATTTTGAGACAATGCTTCGCTTTTGGAACGCACAGAGTCCATGCGCGCTTGAATTGTCATTCGTTCGCTCCCGAGTTCATGAAGGCAGGAGTACGAATCTTCCAGCCAGAGAATAGCAATCACATCGTGCCGAAACAATCACATGTTCCTGTAATAGACCGAACGGAAGGGAGCGATTGCCCTGAAGTTATGCGGTTTCGCTCGAATTGAATCGAGGGGGTCGCTTCTCGAAGAAAGCGGTAAGCGCCTCACGAGCGTCCGCCGAGCGCACTCTTTCGCTAAACTCCGTCATTTCATCCTGGGTAGCCTGTGCAACATGGGGTCGAACTTGACGGCGCAGAAGTTGTTTAGAAGCTTTGAGTGCAGCTAGTGGCTTCTGTGATAACTCCTGTGCAATTTTTTCCGCCGTGGCAAGGACTTCGGCATCGGGGAGGACCTTGGTGACCAGCCCCATGCTGAGGGCGCTGGATGCGTCGAAGGGATGCCCGAGGAGGACGATCTCAGCCGCGCGAAGATAGCCAACCTGATCAGGCAACGAGAAGCTGGTTCCAAACTCCGGCACTAGAGCTAGATTAATGAACGGATACTGGAACCTTGCATTTTGACCGGCGTAGACGAAATCGAAGTAGGTGAGCATGGTAGCTCCCGAGCCGACCGCTGCACCTCGAACTGCGCCGACGAGCGGCTTGTCCAACACGCGGAGAGCATCGATCATTTGCTTCTGCGGGCTATCGCCGCTTCCGGGAGGATGGTCCAGAAAATCCTGAAGATCATTTTCCCGCGGAGTAGTTGTCCCCGGCTGCAGACACCAGCACTACCCGAATCTCGGGGTTTGCCTGGGCCGTGTTCAACAGGTCAGCGAACTGCGTGTACATGTCCAATGTAAGGGCATTTCGCTTCTGTGGGCGATTCAACTCGATCTTGAGAATGCCCCCATCCAGACTATTGAGAATGTATTCCATACCACTTTGTCCTAATTCCGCAACGCACGTCCGGTACAAGAGTGCGGTTGGAAGTGCGTTGCTTTGGTTATTGACTTCCTTCGTTAAGAAGTGTGTCCTTGATCGCGATTACTTACCCTGGAACTGCGGGGCACGCTTTTGGACAAAGGCAGAAGTGCCTTCCTTCCTGTCTTCGGTTCCAGCAGCAAGCGCAAAGTACTTTGCCTCCAGCTTCAGCCCTGAACTCAGGTCTGTATCAACTCCCTCGTTGACCGCATCGATCGAGTAGCGTATGGCGAGCGGTGCATTCGCGGTGATCTGCTTGAGAATGGTCTCACAGCGCGATATCAGGTCGGTCGCGGGAACGACTTCATTCACTAATCCGATGCGATGGGCCTCCTGAGCATCGATCAGATAGCCAGTCAGGATTAGTTGCAGGGCTCGGCCTTTGCCAACGAGGCGCGGTAGCCTCTGCGTGCCGCCGTAGCCGGGAATGATCCCCAGCTTGACTTCAGGTTGACCGAACTTTGCGTTTTCCGCTGCGATACGGATCGTGCACGCCATCGCCGTTTCACAACCGCCTCCAAGGGCGAAGCCATTCACTGCTGCAATCACAGGCTTGCCGAGTGTCTCGATGAACGAGAGCGTCTCCTGGCCTTTCTCGGAGAACTCACCCGCCTTCTCTCCGTCGATTGTCGAGAGCTCAGCGATATCGGCGCCAGCAATGAACGCCTTCTCTCCAGCTCCGGTCAGAATGATGCCTTTGACTGTGACATCCTCCTTCGCCGCATGAAACGCAGCGTTGAGTTCTTCAACGGTCTTCCGGTTGAGCGCGTTCATCACCTTTGGCCGATTCATGGTGATGAACGCGATCGATCCTTTGACCTCATACGTGATGTTTTCTAAGCTGGTGGATACTTCCGTAGCACTCATGAACTTCTCCTCTCTACTAAATGGGTTTCCCTGGCGCGTGCGTTGGTACTTCAGCATGCGCCGCCTGTGGTGCTGCTCCGCTGGCACGCAGGCCTGCGATCTCGTCACTTGTGAATCCAAGTTCCTTCAGCACTTCATCGTTATGCTCGCCGATTCCAGGCGCGCGCCTGGCAGGCACCTTAGTAACACCGTGCACTTGAATAGGACTGCTGATGGTCGAGGTCAACTTCTCGCCGGCTCCCTCGAACGGAACGACGATGTCATTCGCTCGCAGTTGCGGATCATTAACGACTTCCTGCGGCTCACGCACGGCGCCGAAGGGGACGTGAACGCCGTTGAAGACCTCATACCAATGCGACATTGGCTGCGAACCAAAGATCTCATCGAGCATTGCCGTCAGTTGCGGCCGGTTCTGCGCCAGCTTGGCGGGATCCGAGAATCGCGGATCCGTCAGGATATCCTCACGACCCAGTGCTTTTAGAACCGCGGGTACCTTGTCCGGAGTAACTACCAAAACGAACCAGGTGCCATCGGAAGAACGATACGTGTTCAAACCTGCATTTGCGGGATGTGCTCGATCGTGCAGCCCATAGAAACTCGCACCGCATAGAGCGGCCTGGATAAATACGCTGGCCGACCAGACACCTGCCGCGAGGAGCGAAGTCGTGACGTAGGATCCTTTGCCGGTGCGTTCGCGACGATAAAGAGCGGTCACGATTGCGCCATACATGGCGACCGCAGTCGCATTATCGCCGCTACCGGCCACGGGCCATGTCGGCGGCTCACCAGCATCGCGCGTCATAAATAACAAACCGCTTCGCGCCCAGAAGGCCGTGAGATCGAACCCCGGAAGAGCGGCGTCCGGACCTTTCTCCCCGAAGCCGGTGAGATCCGCATAGATCAGACGCGGATTCCACTGCGCGACATCGTCATATTCGAGCTTCAGTTTTTGGCGCGCGGCATGCGGCGTGTTGACGATGAACACGTCGGCCCACTTGGCTAACCGCTCGAGAACCTGCTGCGCGCTCGCAGCTTTCAGATTGAGCGCAACGCCACGTTTGTTTCGATTAGCCAATTCAAAGGGATAAGGCTCTTCTGAATGCGGCTGCGGAGGGATCTTATGCCCATTTCTCCACAGCTCTCCCTCGGGCGGCTCGACCTTGATCACATCCGCGCCGAAGTCGGACAGTATTGTCGCGGCTGCGGGACCCGCGATAAAACTCGCAAGGTCTACTACCTTCAGTCCTGAAAAAATTTCGTCTGCGCTCATGAGATCTCTTATCCTCCATCTGTTCGTCTGTCTGTGTAGCGAAGCTCGTCACAATGTTCCGGATCTGCTTCGGTTTTCGAATTGTGTTGAGGCCCCGAGCGCATCACACTCGCCTGGATTGCCCGGCCCAGTATTTCTCCCGTAAAACTCGTTTCAGAATCTTGCCCGACCCGGACTTGGGGAGTTCCTCTGTCATGAACTCGATATGGCGGGGCACCTTGTATGAGGCAATCCGCGTTTTGCAGTACTGCTTGAGTTCTTCTGCAGACAAGCTGGTTCCCGGTCGTAGAACAACGGCTGCGGCCACCAGCTCTCCCCATTTCTCATCCGGGATGCCGAATACTGCGGCCTCTTTCACTTCGGGGATCTCATAAATGGCGGCCTCGACTTCACCGGAGTAGACATTCTCCCCGCCGCTGACGATCATCTCTTTTGCTCGATCGACGATGTAGAAGTAGCCGTCCTTGTCCTGACGTCCAATATCTCCGGTGTGGAAGAACCCACCACGCAATGCTTCTGCGGTTTCGTCCACCGAGGACTCATCCCCTGGCAGGTCTTCTTCGATGTCGTGCCAGTAGCCCCGCATGATACCCGGCCCCCGTGCTACCAGGTTTCCGAGTTCGCCGGAAGCCACGGGTTTGCCGGCTGCATCGAGAACTCGCAGATCAATACCGGGGCATGGGCGTCCACACGACTGAAGTCTGTCGTCGGTGTGTTCGGCATCTGTCAAACCAGTCAGGAAACCGGCTTCGCTCAAACCGTAAACCTGCAGCAACTTCGCTTTCCGCAAAGCTCTGCGTACTTCCTGTACAAGCGCGGGAGCGATTGGCGAGCCTCCGTACGCCAGCACATCCAGAGAGTCCAGATTGAATGCAGCAAGCTCCTGGAACTGACAGAGGGTGTTGATCATCGACGGAACCAACACCGTGTGTGTCACCTTGTTTGCCTGAACGGAGGCACAGAACGATAGCGCGTCAAAGCGCTCCAGTGTCATCTGTGCTGCGCCGAAGACCGGGGCCGCGAACATCGCCGGAAAATCGGCGATATGGAACATCGGCGACGCATGAAGAAAGACCGCCTTCTCTCGGTACGCCAGCCAGTAATTGAGGTCATGAATGTTGGAGAAGACGTTCGCGTGTGTAAGTGCAGCCCCTTTGGGATCTCCGGTGGTTCCGCTCGTGTAAAGGAGCACGAGGATCGCGTCAGGATCGTAGAACTCTCCGGCGTACAGCTCTTCTGCTGCCTCATCAAGACGAGCAACGTCGATCAAGTGTTCCCACTCCACCCGCACGGCAGGGACGGGAAACTTCGAATGCCGGATCAGGCCACGCGGTCGTGCATCCTCGAGGAGCCGATCAATCTCGGCACTTGCATAACGCGTGTTGATCGGAACTGCGATGACTCCCAGCAGGCTGCAGGCATACACCAGTTCGATGTAGTCCGGCCCATTCGGCATCATGAAAGCCAGTCGATCTCCACTCAGGAAGCCGCGACGCCGAAGCGCCGCGGCGATCCTTCTAACTCGGATATCCAGTTCCAGAAAGGGTACGGCCCGGTCATCCCGCAGCAGAGCTGTGTGTTGTGGGAAGTACTGCAGGGCGCGACCAACGGAATGGGTGTAAATCATCGAAGCCTCTCGCTCGGTAACGTCAGACGCCATCTGACTAAATGAATGCGCTGAAGCCCGAGACGGCGCGGCCGACGATGAGGGTGTTCATCTCCCGCGTTCCCTCGTAGGAGTAGATCGCCTCGGCATCGGCAAAGAAACGGCCAACGTTGTAGTCAAGAAGGATTCCATTGGCTCCAAGAAGCTCTCTTGCATACCCGACTGTTTCGCGCATCTTGACTGTGCAGAACGCCTTGGCGAGGGAAGCATGTTCGTCCGCCAGCTTGCCCTGGTCCTGCAACTGGGAAAGCCGCATGACCATGCACTGGCAGGCGGTGATGTTGCCGACCATCTTTACGAGCAGGTCCTGAACGAGTTGGAACGAAGCGATCGGCTTGCCGAACTGTTCGCGCTGCTGTGCGTACAGCAATGCATTTTCGTAGGCGCCCATCTGGCATCCGACAGCTTCCCATGCAACGAAGCCGCGGGTCATGCGAAGTACGCGGGCAGTATCGCGAAAGGAGGTGTCGTTCTGCAGGCGGTTCTCTTCGGACACCTTGCAGTCTTCGAGGGTGATCAGTCCGTTCTGCACAACCCGCAGCGCCATCTTGTGCTGGATCTTCTCAACCTTGAAGCCGGGGGTGTTGTTCTCTACGATGAAGCCCTTCACCTGGCCATCGGCCACATCCCTTGCCCAAATGATGGTGAGGTCTCCAAACGTAGAGTTACCGATCCACTTCTTCTGACCGTTCAGGATCCATGTGTCACCCTCCCGGCGTGCGCTCGTCAAGAGACCACCGGAGGCGCCAGAGCCGATCAGAGGTTCCGTCAGACCGAAGGATCCGATCTTTTCGAGGCGCGCCATCGGCGGCAGCCACTTTTTCTTCTGCTCTTCCGACCCGCACAGGTAGATGGATCCCATCGCGAGACCACTGTGGACGCCGTAGAACGTGGCGAAGGAGCAGTCGACCTTCGCGATCTCCATCGCAACGTAGCAGCCCAGCAGGTTGCTCCCGCCGGCGCACTCATAGCCCTCAAAACCAAGCCCTGCAATCTGAAGGTCACGGAAACCTGGGACGAGGTCGAACGGGAACTCGTCCTTCGCCCAGAAATCGTTGATGATCGGCGAGACGGAGTTCTGCATGAACTCACGGACCTTGTTGACCTTCTCTTGCTCAGCTTCAGACAGCATCTGAAAGGTCTGGTAGAAATCGCTGTTCGGCTTCGGCAGTACCTTAGGCTTCGTTGCTTCCTGAGCGTGTGTGTCTGACATCGGATCCTCCAGTGCCTTTCTCTCTTGCTTGTGTCCACCACAACGGTCAAGCGACGTGGTGACCGCAGTGGGTTCAGCCCGTGTACGCCACGCCGGTCAGGTTCCCCTGAACAGCGAGTAGGGTCTTGTGCGTCGCGCCGTCCAGACTCGCGGTGTACAGCGAGCCTCCCAGATCGGTCATGAACATCCGATCACCGGGGATATCGAGCGCGAGCCCAATTCCTTCCATCAAATGGGTGAACACGATCTCGGGCTCAACCGAACGAGGAGCAGCGTCCATCGGAGCACGACTGACGGTATTGCCCCGTGGGGCATCGCCGCGGTCGGTCCAATAAAGGAAGCGATGCTCGAGATCCAGATCGAGATCGATTGGCTCCGGCAACTGATCGAACAACAGTTCGATATCGCTGCGTGAAGTGCAACTTTCTCCCTTGGGAATATCGAGCCCGGCGCGGAAGATCCTTCCGACACCTGCGTTGTCGAGGCCTTTCTGTGTCCAGTAGAGCTTGCCGCCTTCCACATCGATGGCAATTCCAACGCACCAGCGAGTGAGGTCTGCTCTGTCTGCTTCACCCTTGCCGGTTTGAATCAGGGTCTCAAGATTGGAGCCGTCGAGGTTCGAGCGCATCACACGCATTCCCTCGCGATCGCACCAGTAGAGCCTGCCGTTGCGTTTATCGAGCTGCAACTGTTTTGGGGTGAAGGTCTTTCCGTTCGGCACGATGGTGACGTGATTGCTGCCGTCGATGTTGGCGCGTTCGATCGAGCCATCTTCCTTGTTCGGGATGCCCATCTCCGTCCAGTAGATTTGCCCGTTCTCTACATCAACAACGATTCCGTCGGGGATGCGATGACGGTCGGTGGCAAGTACTTTGAGATCGCTTCCATCGGGATTGACGGAGAGCAGGCGGCCGCCACTCGCATCGATGAAGTACACGCGGCCACTCTTATTGCCATGCGCCTTAGTATGTTTTGGTTTCAACAACATAAGTATTCTTCTCCGTTTGCGTACATAAGATGTGCAGCCTGACTCCAGCATGTTCGAAGATCGCTACTTCGCTGTGCCTCTCAAGCCGAGCAGTCCGAGCAGCAGCCTGTCGCGCTCCCCGGCAAGTTCATCGATCGATTGATTGCCAGCCTCCGCCAGAACTCCTTGGACGATCTTCTCTTTCAGGTCGGGTGCGAACTCGGGATTGCCGAGATCTTTCCACCATGTGGTCATCGGACCCGCAAGGTGCTCCATGAAGTGATGGATGCCGCCTTGACCGCCGGCAAGATGGAAGAGCAAGTTTGGTCCCATAACACCCCAACGCAGTCCCGGTCCCCAGCTCACTGCGGCATCAGCGTCCGAAACGCTGAGCACGTCTTGCTCGATCAGGTAGACAACCTCGCGATAGAGAGCGGCTTGAAGACGGTTCGCGACATGGCCGACCACCTCTTTTCGAACGTGAATGGGTCGCTTACCGATTGAAGCGTAGAACGCGATAGCGCGCTCGATCGTGGCAGACGATGTCCTTTCACTACCGACCACCTCGACCAGAGGAATCAAATGAGGCGGATTGAAGGGGTGGCCGATCACACAGCGCTCAGGATGTTTGCAGGAGGATTGGCTGATGCCGATGGGGATGCCCGACGAGCTCGAAGCGAGGATCGTCGTCTCCGGAGTGAGTGCGTCCATGTCGGCGAACAACTTGATCTTGAAGTCAGGTCTCTCCGGCCCGTTCTCTTGGACCAGATCGACACCCTCAAGCGCGTCGCTCATCTTGGTCGTGAACGAGAGGCGCTCCTTTGAGGCGCCGGAAGACAGCCCCAACTGCTCAAGGGCAGGCCAGGCATTATCGATATACTCGCGCAGGTTCTCTTCGGCGTTTGGAGCTGGGTCTGTGGCGATCACTTCGAGACCATGTGCCAGGAACAGTGCGGCCCAGCTGGCACCGATGACTCCGGTTCCAACGATTGCGATACGACGGATGGGTTTGTCAGCAGACATCGGTGTTTCTCCTTCTTTCAGAACAAATCTCAGCGATGACGTCTAAAGACGCTCCGCGCGGAACTGTAAAGTCTGTCGCAGGCCCGGGACTGATGGGAACCGACAAACTCGTCACAATCCGACGACCCATCTTCCAAGCCACGAGGTGATCCTATCCAAGGCTGAAGCGCGAAAGATATTGCATATTCCTAGTAGTCGGTAGGGCGGATCCGCTTCCCATTAGCTGCATTGCTTCGACCTAATACAGCTGTAATGAAAGAACGCATACCGTGGAATCGGGCTGGTGCATATCGATGCCAAGCCGCCGGATCTTCGATTCCAGCGTCTGCCGTGGATGAAAACTTGAAAAGCTGAAACGCTTGATTTATGGCCACAATCTAGCGGAAACGATGGTGTTATCAATGTATCTCTCGGGTTAGTCGATCTAACCTCCGCGAGTCATTCGAGGTGTCCGTCAGCGACATGTTGTCTTGCTTTCGTAGCCGATACGCTTTGCTGCAAACTTGTAGAGCTGGTCGATCTGGACGTCGCTCAGATTAAGTAGAAGACCGGTCTCCTCGCAGGAATAACGAAGAATTCCGCGTAGAAAATACACTGCCCGTTCAGGCCACGGAAGCGTAGCAATTTGCGACAGCCCAGGGACTCTCAATTTGACGGGAGGAGGTGTCTTTGCTTGGAGCGGTGAGTTGGCAGTCTCCCGATTGTATTCAATGGCGGTATCGATCACGGCGTGGATTGCCTGTCCAAAGGTCACCTCGCATGGTGAGCCCTCTAGGCCTGATAATGCCTTGCGGAGGATTCTTTCAGGGGATAGATGGCAACACAAAAGCATCTCAGCAACGATAACGAGATCTGCGTGATTCTCGTCGAAGAATGTCCTCCACATCTCTTCTTGTTCTGTGATAAGTTCCGTAGTCATCATGAAGAATGCCTTTCCATTAGAAGAGGGTTGCTTACAATGTTGCTCCCGCGACGTTAGCAGTTGCCATCCGGCCTCTTTTGATTCTCGTCGTGCGACGGGCTCTAGTAGTCTGCCCTGGCAAACCTCACGAATCGTGGTGTGAACCTTCCAGTGCCATCGCCGTCTTGGTCAGGATCTGTTCGGGAGA
The DNA here is from genome assembly GCF_004217555.1 of Edaphobacter modestus. GTDB lineage: Bacteria > Acidobacteriota > Terriglobia > Terriglobales > Acidobacteriaceae > Edaphobacter > Edaphobacter modestus. Next base: position 55,401 of record NZ_SHKW01000001.1, on the reverse strand, counting down.
TAATTGGCAACGCAACAGCATCTCAACCGCGAGTGTGAGGGCGGTTCGCTGTTCGAAGACCAATATTCTCCACATGTCTTGCTGATTGATTTCAAGGTCAGCGCGTGTCATGTGCTTGTCCTCCTAGTGCATGCTCTGGCAGCTATATATGAAGGCGGCCTGCCATTAGGCATCCTTGGAATACCGCCGTCGGAGTAATCTTTCGAGCTGGCGCCCACTCCGCGGACCGTCACCGGTAGGGTCCACCGCGTCATATAGCGCGACGCATAGCCCAGCCTTGGTCGCCATGCCAGAAGCCAGCCAGGCAAGCCCCGCCAACAACAGCAATGTCCGGCTGAGTCACGTATAAACCTCACCGGCGCACGCACAACAAATTGGCGCGCCTTTGCCCAATATCTTCTCCACGTTCGCCGCAGTCGCCACGGATCTCCTCGGTAATCCTCATCGTTTACGCTCGAGGCCGATTTGCGAGTTCGACGGAGTGCTCGGCCCATTTAGCCATCCAATGGCGCGATGCTAGCAATCACTACCGCGGCAAACAATTACATCTTCCTTGTAGTCGCTTGCTGAACGCACGTGGGCTAACGATGGTTTCTGTTGCATTCGACTTCATTTAGATCGATCTACACCTGTTCCGAACGTCACACTCCGACCTAAATGGAAGAGTTGCAGGTGTGGTTCAGCGCACTATGAACTGCATCCTGCACGAATGCGCTGTCAGCAATGGACCTGGGTCTGCGGGTGATAAATCGACAGGACGCCTTACAGGAACATGTAATTTATCTCGCTCCCCAGCATTGCTAGTATCGCCGGGTCACTGCAGTTCTACTCGGAGGCACAATCGTTGCGAAGACGGACTTTGCAAGCGACTACAAAGAGCGATTTTGAAAGTGCAACTACACCAAACCAACGGAGAAATTAATATGGGTCAAAATAACGGAACATCGAAGCGTAGCGAAAAAGGACTTCTCACACCAGACAACTGCGTCGTGGCGCTGATCGATCACCAACCGCAAATGCTGTTCGGAACGAGTAACTTTGATCGCCAGTCGATCATTAACTGTACTGTCGCGTTAGGAAAAGCAGCGCGGGTATTCGACGTGCCGGTGGTGCTGACGACGGTCGAGACAAAGAGCTTCAGCGGGAATCTGTGGCCGCAGATCCGGTCCGTGTTCCCGGGCCAGCAACCGATCGAGCGTTCGTCCATGAATTCCTGGGACGACAAGAACTTCGTTGCGGCAATCGAGAAGACAGGTCGCAAGAAGATTGTGCTGGCCGGGCTATGGACGGAGACCTGTGTGGCTCTTCCGACAGTGCAGGCGATCCACGATGGCTACGAGGTTTACGTGGTCGAAGATTGCTGCGGCGACGTTAGCCAACTCGCACACGACAATGCAATGCGTCGTGTTGTCCAGGCGGGAGCAAAACCGGTGACGGCCCTCTCTGTGACCCTGGAATGGCAGCGCGACTGGGCAAACCGGGATACCTACGACGCTGTGATGGACCTCGCGAAGACGCACTATGGCGCTTATGGCATCGGCGTCGAATATTGCTACACGATGGTTCATGGCGCTCCCGCTACGAAGTTGCCGGAGTACGTGGTCCCCACCGCGGAACTCGCACACAAATAGAGCTCGTGGAGGGCAGGCAAACCCTGCCCTCTGAACAACAGCGCTTTGCTACTAAGGAGAACTCTATGGTAGTTGACACAATACTTCACAACGCCAGGATCGCGACAAATCGAGTGCCAGCGTTTGTCGAAGCGGTTGCCATCACCGCCGGAACAATCAGTGCGGCCGGCACAGACGAGGAGATCCTTCGGCTGCGGGGCCCAATGACAACGGTCATTGATGGAAATCGGAGAACGGTCATCCCCGGTCTCAACGATTCCCATATGCATCCGATCCGCGGTGGGCTCAATTTCAACCTGGAGTTGCGTTGGGATGGGGTGCCATCGCTCGCCGATGCGCTGCGAATGCTCAAGGAGCAAGCGGCTCGGACGCCCGCGCCTCAGTGGGTGCGGGTTGTCGGCGGGTGGACGGAGTTTCAGTTTGCCGAGCGCAGGATGCCGACGTTGGATGAGATCAACTCGGTGTCCCCGGACACCCCGGTTTTCGTCATGCACTTGTACGACCGGGTGTTGCTCAACCGGGCAGCGCTACGCGCAGTGGGCTACACAAAAGACACCCCGAATCCTCCCGGCGGCGAGATTCAACGCGACAAGCAGGGTAATCCCACGGGTCTTCTGTTGGCCAAACCGAACGCAAACATTCTGTACTCGACCTTGGCGAAGGGACCCAGGCTGTCGCGGGAAGACCAGCTTAACTCATCGCGTCTCTTCTTCAGAGAATTGAATCGTTTCGGCATCACCAGTGCAATCGATGCGGGCGGTGGCTTCCAGAACTACCCTGACGACTATGGGGTCGTGAACGAACTGCACAAGAAGGGTGAACTCTCGATTCGACTGGCCTACAACCTTTTCACTCAGAAACCAAAGCAGGAACTTGCCGACTTCCAGAATTGGACAAAGATGACCAAGCCTGGCGATGGCGATGACTTCTATCGCGTGAACGGTGCAGGCGAGATGCTGGTTTTCTCTGCTGCCGACTTCGAAGACTTCCTTCAACCTCGGCCGGACATGGCGCCTGTCATGGAGACCGAGTTGAAGGCGGTGATTCATCACCTCGCGGAAAACCGATGGCCGTTCCGCATGCATGCTACGTACGACGAAACAATCTCTCGGGCCTTGAATGTGTACGAGGAGGTTAACCGCGAGATTCCTTTTGACGGACTGCACTGGTTTTTTGATCACTGCGAGACGATTTCCGACCGGAATATTGAGCGAATCAAATCACTTGGTGGCGGTATTGCCGTTCAGAACAGAATGGCTTTTCAGGGCGAATATTTTGTCGAGCGTTATGGCGCGCAGCAGGCGAAACGCACGCCTCCAATTCAAAGAATGTTGGAGATGGGAGTCCCAGTGGGAGCCGGCACAGACGCCACGCGGGTCTCGAGCTATAATCCATTCCTTTCTCTTTATTGGCTGGTGACCGGGAAGACCATCGGTGGGTTGAGCTTATATACCGAGAAAAACCGGTTGGACCGCTCGAAAGCACTCGAGCTTTATACCGTCGGCAGCAGTTGGTTTTCTACGGAAGACGGCAAGAAAGGATCGCTAGCCCCAGGGCAGCTCGGCGACTTGGCGGTCCTCTCCTCGGACTACTTCTCAATTCCTGAAGAGGAGATAAAGAACCTGGAGTCGGTGCTGACTATCGTCGGGGGCAAGGTAGTTTATGCAGCAGGCGAATTCTCAAGCATGGCGCCTCCGGAACTGCCCGTGAGTCCGGACTGGTCTCCTGTCAACCAAAACGGTGGATATGCGCGTAGTGAGGAACAATCGACCGTCGGGGCTACAGCGAGCCACGCGATGTCATGGCACGATGGCAAGTATTCCGCCGCTCATAAGACGCACCAATGGATCTTGGGCGACAAGGGACTTTGGAGTCTCGGCTGCGATTGCTTCGCTTTCTAACTCCAAATTGAAAGGATATGCAATTGGATCCATCTCAAGGACGGCCCAACAAGGGGGAGCGCGTGAGCTTTGGTCGACTCGCGCGAGACAGCGCGTTTGAGCTGATCCTCACCTCTGTTCTGCTATTCGGCGTAGTCAGTATCGTAAGGTGGGTGATTGGCCCGTCGCCCATCTCACGGACGATCCCTGGGATCCATGCCGAGCTCTGGATCGTGGGGGCTGCTGTCGCCTTTCTGCTTGCCGGACTGATTCTCAGCCCACCGGGAAGGGCCTCCGGGGGGCACATGAATCCGGCAATCTCGCTGGCCATGTGGCGCTTCGGAGTCTTCCCCGGAGCAGGGGTCATCCCCTACACCATCGCCCAATTACTCGGTTCCGTACTTGGGGTCGTCGCCGCTCGCACGGTGTGGGGCCATGTTGTGGCGGAACCGACGGTAGCATATGGTGCGCTCCAGCCAGGACCGGGATGGTCGACCTCGGAACTATTCGCCATCGAAGCCTTCGGCATGGCGGTCATCGTGTCGCTTGTCGGGTTCTGCCTCGCGGTACAACGACTGACGCCATTCGTTCCTTGGATCGTTGGGGCTCTCGTGGGCCTCGGAATCGCGGTGCTAGGAACAACGACTGGAGGCAGCCTGAACCCCGCCCGCCAGTTTGGGCCGGCTGTCATTTCGGGGCAAACGCAATTCCTATGGGTGTACTTGGTAGCCCCATTGGTGGGGGCAGCAATCGAGGCGTGGCCCATATCGCTACTTCAGTATCGTCGGAAGGTATTGACCCATAGGCTATGCGGGCACTGTCCGGCATCCAGCAACAAATCAGCTCTAAAAATATCGGCCCCGCAGTAAAGGAGATTTCAATGCGCACTACCAGATACCTTATCGTGACCACCGTCGCCACCCTCCTGATCTATGGGAGCGCGGGTCTTTCATGGTTATCAGGAACTACACCGCTGGTCGTCCACGCTTCTACGTCAACGCCGAATCCGGGAGTGGCACCGCAGTACGATACAACTCACGTTTATGTCTTTCCAGAGGATTTCGATCGTTTCGTGGCCAGTCTTCTGGCGACCTTTGGAGGCACGACTACGAAGCAAGGCGTCTTTACCGTGACACCGACTCCGAGCAGCACGATGTCGCAACTGGTCATGACACCAGTGGGAACCGTGTCGGTGTTTGGCTTCAAGACGCCGGTACCTTATCCATTCGGCGCTGAGCGGACAGGTTACTTGGTGACAGACCTGGATGGAGCGACCCAAAGCGCGGTAGCAGATGGAGCGGATGTGCTCGTCAGCCAATTTAACGATCCGATTGGACGCGATGTCGTCATTCAATGGCCGGGAGGCGTGAATATGCAACTGTACTGGCATACCACCGCTCCGTCCTACAAGGCGCTTCAGACGATTCCGGAAAACCGGGTCTATGTGTCCACCAACAGGCTGGAGGCGTTTCTTCGGAGCTTTCTGGGCTTCTCTCATGGCAAAGTGGTCTCCGATAACCCGCATGCGCCCGGCGTCGAGATCGGACGACCGAAGGACATCTATCGCAGAATCCGCATCGAATCGAACTTCGGCAAGTTGACCGTGCTCGTAACGGATGGTCACCTGCCGTATCCCTACGGACGCGAGACGACCGGCTATGAGGTCGCAAACCTCACGGATACCCTTGCCAAGGCCAAAGCAGCTGGCGTAGAGATTCTGGTCGCTCCTTACACTGCCGATCAAAGGAATGCAGCCATCCTTCAATTTCCTGGCGGTTATATTGCCGAGGTCCACTCCCCCGTGAGCAATTAGTGTGTGTCCGGCCACTGCCAGCGATGACCTGCGGTGGGGCGCTCGAGAGAGATCGCAAAGTTCTCTGTCCGCGAAGGTGTACGAAATTAGTGATTAAGAAATGAAATCGACGCGAATCTTTCGAGTTTTGATCGCAGCCTTTTTCCTGACCGGGTTGATTGCACACGCACAGTCAGCCAATGCCGAGAACCCCGCGATCTCGGATCGCAGTTACACGCTGCTGCGTGAGGACGAGAACTGGACCTTCCTGCGCGATCGGGCTCTCCGGCAGGACTTCTGGGATCCGATCAAGTACATCCCTTTGCGAAACCCTGCGGACGACTGGTATCTCACCATCGGAGGTGAGGCTCGAGAGGTCTGGGAGCAGATCGGCAATGACAATTGGGGACAGCAGCCCTACATGAACGGGTATCTGAACGAACGATACATGCTTTCGCTTGACGCTCACTATGGAAAACATGTGCGTTCATTCGTTGAGTTAAAGAGTGGATTGAATTCATACCGGATAGGTGGCCCGCGACACATCGACGAAAAGAAGCTCGACTTCCAGGCCGGATTTCTGGAACTTGGCACTTCCAAAGGTGCGAACTCCATCGCACTCCGTGTTGGCAGGCAGGAACTCGAGTACGGCTCCGGGCGCTTGATTGATGTGCGGGAAGGTCCGAATGTTCGGCTGAGCTTTGACGGCTTCATGGTCAAAAGCAAGATGGACTCTTGGCAAATCGACGGATTCGCTGTTCGTCCCGACTTGGACAATCCCGGGTTCTTTGACAACGCACCGAATCACGCCGTTGGCTTCTGGGGCGTGTACGCCACCCGGGCCTTACCACGCAAAATATCCCTGGAGGCCTACTACTTGGGCCTGGACCGCAGGCAGGCGACTTTCGAACGAGGCACGGCTCGAGAGTTGCGCCACACCTTGGGTGCGAGGATTTCGCGCCCCGTTGCAACGGAATCGTCCGGACTGGATTTTGATTACGAAGGCCTCTGGCAGTTCGGCACGTTCGGCTCCGGGAACATTCGGGCATGGACGGTTGCGTCCGAAACGGGCTATCGATTTCCGACGGTTCGGCTGAAACCGCGGTTCAGCGTAAAGGCAGACATCTCGAGTGGAGATAATCCCAGTTCAAAAACCTTGGCGACCTTCAATCCCCTCTTTCCGAAGGGGAACTACTTCGGAGTCCTGGCCACAACGGGGCCCGGTCCGATTAACTTCATCGATGTTCATCCGCATGTCGAAACAACATTTCCGCACAACGTGACCGCATCGGTCGATTGGATTTTTCAGTGGCGGGAAAATGTCCGGGACGGAGTCTACTCGGTCCCCGGATTTCTGATCCGGCCCGCAGGCAATAGCCAAGCGCGATTTGTCGGACACAGGCCGGGCACGGAGTTGCGATGGCAGGTTGACCGACATCTCTGGTTTCAGGCTGACTATGGAATTTTCTACGCTGGCAGGTTCTTGAAGGAGACGCAACCCGGCCGCAACCTGAACTATTGGGCCCTGTGGGCCGGCTATAAGTTTTAGGGACGAATGGTTGGAGGACCCTAGGTTAGGGTGGTTTATGACTAAGATGTTCCAATTCACTAACTCCAATGACCGATATCCAAACCGTTTAGTTATCGAATCGGTCGAAGGCGGGGTGTTGTTTAGGCGGGGCGTTGTTTAGGCGTTGCGTCTAGCGAACCTGGGCGGCCCAGCGTGGCCGCCTTTCTTAAAACTCGGCATCCTCATCGCCCGAAAGCTCGTGATCAGCTTCCCGCCATCCTTGCTTCCATTCCTCGCTGGCTTCTTCGCTGAATGGAACATCGCGCCAGCGCTATCATAACCACGTTCGTAATCTGTTTCCTGCTCTTCCCGCACGCCTCGGACGGGCGAGATTCTGGACATTACTCGAAAGTGGCGGGAATTCTCGACCGGGTTTTAACGGGTGCTGAACTCAGTTTCAATCGAGTGGGAAAGATTCATAGGTGACAGGTCTAGCGGGTCACGAAAAATGACCAATAAGTACCTGTCAAAGTGGTCAGCATTGGGATGCGGAATCACGTCGTCGTTGGAGGTAAATAATAATTCCGCCTACTGAATAATAGATTTGCCTACTATGCAAATATTCCGCCTACTAAGGCGGCCAGTAGTGGCGAACATCCAACACGTCCACAATAATTGTGGATCTTTTCGATCACTGTCATATCGGGGATAAATATGAACCGATTCGCCGCAAGATCTAGCCGATTTCTCGTAGTTGTTAGCCTCGGATTCGGTGGTCGATATGCTTCAGAGAATGTTGAGAGAGGTTCTATTGTCAATAGTTCTATCATGAAGTGACGGAGGACCATGATGCCGACTCGGAATATCAATCTCACGTCGGAAATGGATCAGTTTGTTGATCAGAAGATCCAGAGCGGGCAATATGCCAATGCAAGCGAAGTTCTTATGGCTGGTCTGCGAGCTCTAGAAGAAGACGACAATGAAAACGGGGTTAAACTTCAGGCGCTTCGCGCGGCAGTGCAAGCCGGTATTGACAGTGGCGAGGTTGAAGTTGACGTGATCGGCCGAATCCGGGCTCGGATCCAGAGGCGTGCCGAAGTCACTGGAAGGACCAAAACAGCTTGAATCTTGATCTGGATCAAGAGCAAGTTCAAGGACAGTGATGAGGGTTCCGGCCTCATCACTCTGTTTCAGAGTCGACCCGAACGTTACGAAGCTCCATTAACGGAGCTTATTGAGGAAAGGGCTGCTTCGGATCCTCAGTTTGGCTTGGAATTGAGTGAAAAAGTGAAGCGGGTGGCTCCACATATTCGTATCGTCCAGAAGATCGATCAAGCGGATGACTGTCGGGTTCGCGCCCGCACCGCCGTCCGCAATTTTGCCTTGCTGCGAAAGATCGCCATCAACCTCGTCCGACGACATAACAGATCAAGGAACAGCTTGCGCGGACGACGAAAAATAGCCGCATGGAACAACCAGTACATGCGCCAGGTCCTCACAGGTATTTTTCATGCGTAGCCCCTGGGGACAAGGTAGAGTGATCTAACGATGACCAAACTAGTTCTTCACACGCCAGAGTCAGGGAAGAATCTTTCCAACCACTACAAACGAGCCTTCAGCCAGGGGATTGAATTGTTTGTAGTGACGGCATATCTGACCGATTGGGACACATCTCTCAAATTGACTCCGGCTTGTCGTCATTTTCGAATGATTGTTGGCAGGGATTTCGGGATCACAAGAAAGATCGCTTGCAGTAAGGTGATGGCATGGTTGCCGCCTAAGCGTAAGGCCGAATTCCTTGTAGCTGACCGAATCGTTGGTTTTCACCCAAAGGCTGTGTTTTGGAGAGAGAAGGACAGAAGCTGCTATGCCCTTGTGGGATCGTCGAACTTGACTCTAGCTGCCTTCAACTCGAACTATGAAGCGAATGCTTTGGTCCAGCTTGACGAGCGTGGTACCTCAGTGCAAAACGGTGGTTGAAAAATATCGAGGGAAAGTCGGTTGTGATGTCGCAGGGATGGCTGAATAAATACAACGAAGCCGTCTTCAGCTCGTAAGGAATTAGCAAAGGTATCAACAGAACTGATCGCGAGATTCCTGTAAGCACGCTTGATCTGCCGAGGCCGCCTGGGATGAAGGCGCAAATTACAGAGCGAAGACAGCAATTGGCTGCGTACCAGACAAAGCGTGTTGGCCTCACTAAGTTGTTTCGCCGTTGCGCCAATGAGGAGACGACGCAAGGCAGTTCTTTGAAGAGCTACCCATGTACTGGAGCAGCGAAGGGCTCTGGTGCAAATAGCAAAAACTCCACTCCATGCGGAGGAGTGAAAGAGGTCAGAGTTGCGAGTTTCCCGCCATTTCTGCACATCGAGAGTTAAAATTCGTTGAGCCAAAGCGCGCTAAGAAGCTATTTGCACCAGAGCCCACTCCACTCGGGTGACCGCGCTTCATTGAGATGACGCGGCTGCAGGAGAACGCCGGACGCCGTTGAAAGCCAGAACGAACACCCGTCTGACCACAGTGGACGCGGCACGCCTGGCATTTGGCCAGAGCACCAGAACCAGCACAATCCCCGCCAATGCCAGCATCTGAAAGCACCAGAAGATGTCGATGTAAGCAAGAGTCAGGGTTTGCTTGGTAACCAACCCGTGGAATATCTCGTAGGAACCAAGATTGGCTGTAGTCGCCGGTAATCCTCTTGCGTGCAGGGCGTGCCCAAGTTCCACCTGCAATCTGTGAATGTCGGGATTGAGACGTCCCGCGACGTCGAGCAGACGGCTGGAATGGACACTCTCGCGAATATCCAGCATTGCTACGGTCGCACTGACCCCCAGCACGCTGCCTACCCCACGAAGATGGTAGTAGATGGCCATGTCGAAGGGAAGATAGCGAGGGCTTGACTTGCCGAGCAGGATGCCGGACACCGCTGGTATCTGCATGCCCAGGGACGCGCCATGCAGGACGACAATCAGATACAGATTCAAAGCCGGCGTGTCCGGTGTCAGCTGCAGAGTCAGGAGATGATTCGCAATCGCAAAGATGCTGAGCCCTAGCAGTACGACAACTTGCGGTGAGAGCTTCGGCGCGAACCTTGAGCCGAAAGCGAGGCCGACGAACGTTGCGATTGCGTCTACGCCAAAAAAGAGCGCGGTCTGGGTGGCGTTGTAATCCTGAACCCCGCGAAGATATTGGGGCAGGACGAACAAGCTGGCTGAGAGTAACACTCCGAAAATCACGGCCAATAAGATGCCCGAGGAAAGGGCGGACTCCCGGTAAAGTAAGCGAAGGTTTAATACGGGATTAGTGTTGTCCGGGCGAGTGTCCCGCCAAACGAAAAGCGCCAGGCAGACAGCCGCAACCAGGATCATCGAACAGATGAGACGCGACTGCAGCCACATGTCCTGTTGCCCACGGCTCATCGCCACTTGAAATGCCGTTAAGCCGGCAACGATGAGGCCGGTCGAAACTAGGTCGATCGGAGGAGCATCGGGCTCGAATTCTAGCCGGCGAGGGATGACCTTATAGAGCAACGCCGCGGCCACCAATGTCAGGGGAACGATCGCGAGAAATCCAAGGTTCCATCTGGTGTTGTCCGTAACGACACCAAATAGTACCGGCATGAGGGCGCGCGACGAGTTAACGATAAGTGCGAAAACTAAGAGAGCCGGACCGCGTTCCTTGGGAGCGTGTAGGCGAGTTAGTGCACTCATCGCCCGGACAAGGAACGCCCCTCCTCCAATTCCCATTACGACTCGCGCGGTTAGAAGGGCCGGAAGGGTTTCACTTAGGCAGCAGCCGAGAGCACCTCCGCCATACAGCAGGAGTGACAACACCAGGTAGTTCCGGGTTCCTAACCGGCGCACAAACCAGGCGGTGAGAGGCACGACACAGAGAAAGGCAGCGCCATACACTGTGACAACCCAACTGATCTCGTCCTGGCCGGCGGCAACGTTGCCTTTCATATCCGGCAGGATTACGTTGATGGCTATCGTCGTACCCGTTTCAACAGCGACTGCCAAGCCTAGGCCGACGACGATCATCCATCGCTGGAATTTGGTGAGCCGGGACAGGGTCCGCCGGATACCACGATCGAACAGTTCGCCTTCCGCGACAACAGCGGGGTTCAGTGTTTGTGACAGGGCATCAGTGGACATAAACGGTGGCCTTGACGTTGGTACCAGGGCGTAACAAAGCATCCGTGCGAGAGCTTCGCGTCACGAGGATCTTGACCGGAATGCGTTGCACCACTTTCACAAAGTTCCCCGTCGCATTTTGAGGCGGAAGCAGGGCCTGTCGCGAACCTGCGGCGCCGGAAATTGAATTGACGGTTCCTTCAAACTGCAGGTCGCCGTACATGTCGGCCCTTATCACAGCGCGCTGTCCAGAGTGCATATCGGCCAATTGGGTCTCTTTGAAGTTGGCCGTTACATAAATCTGATCAAGCGGCACAATCGTGAGCAGCAGCTGACCCGGCGCAACTTGGTCCCCTAGCTGTACGTTTCTTTGGGTCACGACGCCAGAGATGGGGGCGCGGATCTCCGTATAGCTCAATCGAAGCTTTGCGAGATCGAGTTGTGCCTTAGCGTGTTCCACCGCGGCCACGGACGATCTATGCTGCGCATCGCGCTCTTCGATTTGTTGCCGCAGCGCTTCGCTCTGACGAACGATGGCTTTTGACTTGCTCACCTGGGCCACGGCGGCGTCGGTCTGCGCCCGAACAATATCGACCGCTTTTTGAGCTTCCGCGAGCTTTTCTTGAGCGAGCGCGAATTCGCTGGCGGCAACTTGCGCCGAGGCCTGGACTGCGTCAAACTGCATCTTTGAGACGACTCCCGAAACAAGCAACGGCTGATACCGCCCTAAGTCCGCTTGGGCCCGGACATTTACGGCACGCTTTCCCTCCATGGCAGCCTGGGCGGCATTAAGCGTTGCAGTTGCTGTTTGCTCGAATGACTTCTGCGACCGCACCAGCTCGGACTCCGAGGCAGCCTCAGCGGCTACAGCGCTCTCGATCCCGGTCCGGACTGTGTCACCGGTCAGTCGCACTGTCACGTTGGCCGATCGCTCCTGAGCGATGGCCACCTCAAGGGCGGCCGTGGCCTGGTCGACCTCTGCCTGGTAATCGCGGGGATCAATCCGCGCCAGTAATTCGCCCGCCGCGACCTGTTGATTGTCATCCACCAGGATTTGGTCGATGTGGCCCGAAATACGCGGTGAGACTGAACTGATGTGGCTGTCCACTTGCGCATCGTCGGTTGAAACGCGACCCGAGAAAAACAAAAACGTGGCGACCACACATCCCACGCAAACAAGGGAAAGAACAAGGAGAAGCTTCCAGTGCTTCCACTGCTTCCACACGGACTGTCTATCGGGAGGGCTGGCAACCGCGGTGAGGGCGGGTTGCTCCATTGTCGTAGCGATTGGATTAGTGGCCATAAGTGTCCTCCGAATGCCATTGCTCCGGGCCAGGTCAGCCCGCGCGTCCTTCTCTTTGTCGAAGCCGATTGCCCATTACGCCCTAAGATGTTAGCCAAAGATCGATTGACATGGCGCCGCATCCTCTAACGATGGCTATCAAGAGCAGCGAGAGGAGCATTACGTGATACTCAATCCCTTCCCCGTTCTTTTCGCCAAACCAATTCATTGCCCATCCATCGGGCAAATGCACTATAAGCGCACCCGTAAAGATTATGAACAGACCACCAGCCGCGATTCTGCCCAAAAAGCCTGCTACTAGCGCAATGCTTCCAAAAGACTGTCCGAGGATGATCAGCCATGCAATGCTTCTCGGAATTCTGCGAGAATCTAGGTCTTTCAGAGTGCCGTCGATTCCTGGCCCCCCAAACCATCCGAAGAGTTTCTGCATTCCGTATGGAAAAATGATGAGTCCAGCAATAATCCTCAAAAAGGTCAAGGCGTAGTCTGGATCTGTGTGAAGCATTTTCTCGATCATCGACTGCTAGGCTCCGATTTTCTATGGTCCGGAAGTAATTACTTTTGCTTCTTGAGCCACAAGTGTTCCGGCTAGAAGAATTGACAACATGAGTATGCGTTTGATCACTTTGATGTCTCTGTATTAAGCATTCCTGGTTGGTAGGCTCCTGGTACCGATCGAAATGAGATCGCGAGACGGTTCCAACCGTTGATAGTGATGACAGCTAGTGTGAGATTCACGAGTTCCTCATCCGAGAAACTCTGTTTCGCTAACTCATATATGTCATCCGTTACATGGCCCTCCGTAATTAGGGTCAGAGCCTCGGTCCATGCTAGAGCCGCGCGCTCTCGTGCGGTGAAGAATGGTGTCTCGCGCCATGAAGTAAGCGCGTACAGACGCTGTTCCGTCTCGCCCTCGCTACGGGCATCTTTGGAGTGCATATCAATACAGTAGGCACATCCATTGATCTGTGAGGCTCGTACCTTCACGAGTTCGACAAGCGATGGTTCGAGTTTGGATGCCTTTCGAACAAACATCTCCAAACCGATCATGGCCGCGTAAGCCGCTGGAGATGCTTGCTGAGCATTAAGGCGTGCTTCCATTAGTGCGTTCCTTTCTTTTTGCATTCGCCGCTGGGAGCGATTGTGTTAGTCGTTGAGCCAATCTAGGCGCCGTGGCTTGAAGTTGAGCAACCTCTTCGCCTTGTGGTTGGAAGCACCAGAGAGTCTTGTGGCGTAGTAAACCGCGTCTTCTCCTGCAAATTGGCGCGCCGTGTCTTTAGGAATGTTCTGGTGCGGAGTTGCTCCTACAGCTTTATAGTTAAGCCGCCTGAGTACTCAAGCTGGGCTGGTTTGTAATGCATCGGGCTGCCAAGGCGATCGGTAAGCCAACGAACAAAGCGTGCCCGAGAACCCCGTTCAGCAAGAGCGGCAAAGACAAGGGTGATTTCACGACGGTTGTGTGCGGTAGTACGACAAAGTTCATAACAATGAATACCGCAACGCCGTAGATCGTGCCCCACATTACCGCCTCCCTGCTTAGCATGGGCAGAAACCGGGTTGCTCCCACGTAGAGGGCAGCAGCCGCGAAGGCGATGAAAAAATGGGTGAGGAGACCAACCAAGGCGCAGGGAATTCCCTTTTGAAAAGCGGCCGGCCGCTCCATAAAAGCCGCTGGCAATGAATTGCAGAACTTGGATCGGGTTGAAGCCCGCAGCGAAGTAATAGGCCACGAAGCCGTCAGCCGCATCGAGTATTCCAGCGATGAGTCCGCCATAGAATATCGCGGCACCTGGGGTGATCAGTTTCGATTTAGACATAATCATCTCCATGCTTCATTTGTGGCACTCGTCTCGGTGAAAGGTGAGTTTGAGGTTTCGGGCTCCTAGCGCCATGCGGATCGTTACGGACACGATATTCTTCGAGTAGCAATGACCGCCGCATCGGCATCATCGACGGACCGGTGCAGATCATAGTTGAGGCACCCGGCTTCTAGCCGGGTGGGCTCGACTCGAGCGGCTAGAGCCGCTCCGAGCGCCGCCCTCTGGCCACGCCGAGCGTGGAAGAAAGCGAGATTTGTGGCCTCTGGCATGGAGTTTCCTTCCCTGCTCACACCGGTGATAGACGAATGATGGGTTTGATTGTGCCCCCTTTTTCACTGTCTTGCGCCGCTTGATTGATTTGATCGAGGCTGTAAAACTTCGTCAGTTTCTCGAACGGGAAGCGCCCCTGCGCGTTGAGTTCGATGAGCTGAGGGATAAAAATGTCAGGAACGCTCTCACCCTCAAGAATGCCGCGTATCCCCTTGCCTTGTATCATCAGGGTGTTTACGTCAAAGCTCACCTCTGTACCTAATGGCTCTGCTCCGACGATGCCGCACGTGCCTAGAGATCCGAGTGCTTCTATCGCCTGATGCAACGCTCTGGGGTCCCCGGAGGCCTCTAGCGAATAATCGACTCCGCCACCAGTAATATCTCGGATCGCCTCAACTGGATTCGTCTGTTTACTGTTAATCGCATGTGTCGCGCCCAGATCCTTTGCCATTTCCAGACGCGAGGGCACGATGTCTATGGCGACGATGGTTGTTGCCCCAACAGCCCGTGCTGCCATAATCGCTGAGCATCCAACTGCGCCCGCACCGAAGGAAGCGAAACTGGTACCCGGTCTCACATTCAGCGCATTCATTACGGCCCCGGCTCCGGTCTGAATACCGCAGCCGAGCGGACCGAGGCGTTCGAGCGGTACGTCACCGCTGACCTTGACCACGTTGCGTTCATTGGCGAGTGCGTATGTCGCAAACGACGATTGCCCGAAGAAGTGATCGTGAACTTTCTCGCCATGGCCGTCGAGTGTAGCAGTGCTGCCGTCCAACCGCGCTCCACCGAAGCTGAGCGGGAACGTCTTCTCGCAATGTGCCATCCTTCCCAAGCGACAAGGCCTACAACGTCCGCATGTCAGGAATGTGAGCACCACAGAATCGCCAGGCGCGACTTTGACAACATCCGCACCTACGCTCTCGACGATTCCTGCGCCTTCGTGTCCGAGGACGATTGGCTGTGGCACCGGGTAGCCCTTGTCACGTGCAACCATATCTGTATGGCACAAGCCGGTGGCCACGACCCTGACCAACACTTCGTCTCGGCGCGGAGCTTCCAAAGTTAGGGTTTCGATGTAAAAAGGCCCGCCTTTCTCGCGTACGACGGCGGCTTTAATCTGTGTTGTGTTTTTGCTCATCGAATTTTCCTCCGCAGTTGAGATTCTGTAGTAACGATCTGCGCCGGGTAGACCACGCCGTGCTGCCGACAGAGCGGCGCGATGCTCTCCGGCTGGAAGTAGTGGCCGTAGCGGGCGCCGAGTCCGGCGAGGTCGGGCAACGCCGCCATGCTCACCGCCTTCGCCGCGGCCATCTGCTCGCCCAGCTCGTTGAAGAAGTGCTCGAAGCCCGCGGGCGAGATGATCTCCAGGAGCCGGCAGGGGGTGTCGCCGGCGTTCCAGAACGTGTGCCACTGGTTCCGCGGCTTGAAGACGAGGTCGCCCGCCTCGGCGTACACCACGTCGTCGCCGAGCTGCGCGCCCATGTGCCCCTCGAGCACGTAGCTGTACTCGTCCTCTCGCTGGTGCAGGTGCAGCGGGGACACCAGGGTGCGCGGCGGGATCGGGTGCTCGACCAGGGAAAAGGTTTCGCCAGTTTCCGCGCCCCAGATAATGAAGCGCACGCCGACTGACTGGAGGTCCACGAACTTCCCGTCGCGGAGACCGATAATGCGGGGCCCGGTGGAACCGTCGAACCGGGACGAAGGGAGCTGGAAGGGCCGGGCTGGCCGGATCGGGTCAAGCTGTGGGATCTGCATGTTAGCCATTGACTTATCTCCTGATCTTAAGGGTGTACCGGTCGCTGTCGCTGGTTCTGTGAACACTTCTGATTACCGAACGCCGCTCCATTGTTCAGGCAGCCTGCCAAATCACTTTTGGGTTGGTAAGTTCCCGTGCGCCGGGCCCGCCAAGTTCGCGCCCATACCCTGAAGCTTTGAAGCCTCCGAACGGTGCGCGGGGATCGGTGCGGGTGAAGTCATTGATAAATACCATTCCAGACTCGATCTCGCCGGCAACGCGACGGGCCCTGACGAGGTCGCGGCTCCAGACCGCAGCGCTGAGACCGAAGTCAGTGATGTTGGCGATGCGAATCGCTTCGTCCTCGGTCTTGAAGGGGAAGATCATAGCCACGGGACCAAAGAATTCTTCCTTGGCTATCGCCGCCTCGGGCGGCAGCCCCACAAGCACAGTCGGCGGGTAGAAATTGCCGGGGCCGGCGGGGATCTCACCGCCAGTGAGAATGCGTGCTCCAGCCTTTACCGCGTCGAGCACCTGGCGATGGAGGTTCTTGCGGGCTCCGGAGAGGGCCAGTGGACCGATCTTGATGCCTTCCTTCATGGGATCGCCCATTGGGAGCGCCTTGGATTGTTCGACAAACGCCTTAGTGAAGTCGTCGAACAGAGACTCCGCCACCAGGAAGCGCTTGGCGCAAATGCAACCCTCACTGTTGTTGAAGTAGCGCGACGCTATGCCGAGCTGCACGGCCTTCGCAAGATCTGCGTCCTCCAGAACGATGAATGGATCGGAACCGCCAATTTCCAGCACCACTCTCTTGCCGGCTCGGGCCGCTTCCTCCGCAACTGCGCGGCCGGCGCGGACGCTGCCGGTGACGATGGCGGCCCGCACCCGCGGATCGGCGATGACGGCCGCACACGCCTCAACCGGGATTGCAAGGTTGACATAAAGTCCTTCGGGGCCACCGGCGTCGCGCGCCAGGGTCTCCAGTGCCTCGGCGCAGCCTTGGACCGATTCGGCATGCTTGATGAGCGCGGTATTGCCGACAAGGGCTGTGGTGTTGAAGAAGCGCAGCACCTGCCAGAAGGGTACGTTCCACGGCTGAAGGGAGAAGATCGGTCCTAACGATTCATAGATGATCTGCGCCGGTATGCCGGGGATGGGCTGTGGCTTGAGATATGCCTCCCCCGTTTCGGCGAGGTGGCGCGCGGCCCAGGCGGATTTCTTGATCTCGAAGATGGAGTCCGCCAGCGGCTTGCCCATCTCGGCGGTGATTAGGCGGCCATAGGTCTTCGCCCGCTCTTCCAGCAGCTTGGCGAGCCGGTTGAGGAAGGCGATTCGCTCCTGCAGTGGGGTGCGGGACCAGCGCCGCCAGCCCTCCCAAGCGCGCTGCAAGCGTACCTCGATTTCTGCCTTGTTGTGCTCCGGATAAGTGCCAAGCAGTTCTCCCGTCGCCGGATTACGTGATTCGAAGTTCATTGAAGGCTCCCTGCCACTTTCTGTGGCATATTCAGTTTTGATTGCATGTTCAGCAACAATTACGGTCTATTACTCTGCCGATGGAAGAAGTAGTCACAACAGTTAGAGATCGAGTTGCCAAGCCTCCCGGCATGGGACGATCAGATCACCTTGAAATAGCCCTCATCGTTGAGGATGTGCCGGGGCCAATCCTGCTTCGTTGAAGTAAGCTTTCTGATTTTCTCGATGAACGCGGGGTCTTGGTTGTCACCCCGATAAACGGTCATATCTTCGGCCAGCCAGGCAGGAAGAGCAGCGAAGCGGTGCACCGTTTGTGTCTCTAAATACCAGGTAATATGCACGAGCGCGCCACTTTCCTCGTACCAGACCGTGGTCTCGACGCCGGGAGCTACCCGCTGGTAGTAGAAGTGCTGGATGGCATGGCGTCCAGCGTGTGGGCCCGCTTTCAGGGTGTAGTCGACGATGTCGGGCCCGACGATGGCAGGTTCGAAGACCCAGCCGTTGGCAAAGTGCCAACTTAGTCGTGCGCCCAGGATGCTAGTGAGCATGTGGTTCACACCTTTCTGAGATCCGAGAACATAATTGAGTTCGTCGGTTTCGAGACGGTAGGTAATGTCTCTCTCAGCAACTACAAGTGCAAGAGGCGGGCCATTCGCAAGAGATTGAAAAGATAGAAAAAGAAGGGCGGAAAGCTTCCTGTGGATTTGACGAATTTGGCGAAAATTGCGATTTCACCAGTCCTCGGAAAAGACCTAGCTGAGTTTGAAGTGGCTTTTGCGAATCCTCAATTTCTTAATGCGGTTCTCCAAGGTCGAAGGTGGTACTTGGAGCCTCGCTGCGGCACCGTCCGGGCCAGACACTCGTCCTCGACTTCCCGCGAGTGCGTCTTCAATAATCTGCCGTTCACGACTGGCGTCCTCATCGGCGTCTACGGGCTTAGGTTGTTGCGGCAGGCTGACTCGACGGGAATCCCTGGACAACCAGGCTGCATCCACGGAAAACACGTCAGATGAACTCACAATGACCGACCTCTCAACAACATTTTGCAGTTCGCGAATATTGCCCGGCCAGGGATAGGACCGAAATAGTTCGACCGTTCGCTTATCGATCTTTTTAAAGTGCTTGCCCATCTTTTGGGCAAATCGATCGACAAAGTATTCCAGCAGCATCAGAACGTCGCCTTGCCGTTCGCGAAGCGGGGGAACCTGGATCGGGAATACGTTCAGCCGGTAGTACAGGTCCGGGCGAAAGGTCCCGTCTGCAACGGCGGCTTCCAGATCGCGATTCGTTGCCGCTATTACGCGGACATCGATTTTAACGGGTTGCGTGCCGCCGACGCGTTCGAATTCACGTTCTTGCAACACCCTCAGGAGTGCAACCTGAGTGTCCAGCGGCAGCTCGCCGACTTCGTCGAGGAAAATGGTTCCTCCGTTCGCCAGTTCAAATCGACCGAGGCGGCGTTGCGTCGCCCCAGTGAACGCGCCCTTTTCGTGGCCAAAGAGTTCGGAAGAAATCAGCGATGGGGCAAGAGCTGCGCAGTTCACGCTCACGAAGGCGCGTTGCGACCGACGAGATCGCTTATGGATGGCGCGGGCGACCAGTTCCTTACCAGTTCCAGTCTCTCCACTAACAAGAACGCTCGAATCGGTGGGAGCAACTTTTATCAGCCGGGAAAGCACTTCCTGCAACCCCGACGAGGTGCCGACGATCTCTTCGAACATGAACGCTTCGTCGATCTGCTCCCTGAGCACTACGTTTTCATCGTGCAATTGATCTTTCAGATGCTTAATCTCTTCAAACGCCTTCTCCAGGTCGGCTCGCGCGCGGTGGTGTTCGGTGACGTCTATTGAGGCCCCGACAAATTCCGCGACGGCGCCGCGTTCGTCCAGGATGGGATGGCCGATACTGCGGGTGTTTTTGATCGTTCCGTCTGGAAGAACAATCCGAAAATTCGCCGCGAAATCAGTTTTTCCAAGCAAAGCCGCCGCGTAAGCTTGTTCGACCTCGGGCCGATCTTTGGGATGCATCCTGCTGGAATAGAAAGCAGTCGACGATGCGTCATCTTCGGGTCCAATGCCGAACATTAGAAGCCCTTCCGGGGAGACTGTCACCTTCCCTGACAAGACTTCGTGTCTCCAACTGCAGGTGCGGGTTAGCCGTTGGGCATCGAGCAAGGATGCTTCGCTCGAGCGGAGGGCATCTTCGGCACGCTTGCGCTCGGTGACATCCATTGCCGTGCCGACTAATTCGATGACATCACCGGAAGCATTCACCACCGGGTGTCCAACCACATGAATGTACTTGGCCACGCCGTTTGGCAGAAGAAGCCTATAGTCGCTCTCAAAGTCAGTTCTGTCCCGAATGGCCTGCTCGACCACCGATGTGTTGTCACGCGCGTCCTCGGGGTGCAGCCGCCTGACTACCTCCATATAGGATGGTGGCGTGGGACCAGGATCGAGGCCGAAGATCCGGTACATCTCTTTTGACCAATAGGAAGCGTCCCAGCCCAATCTCGGGAGCACGGCAACCTCTTGACCGACCTCACCCTGCGTGTTTTCCATGCGAGGGACCTGCACCGTCCAACTGCCTGTGTGGGTCAATTTCTGTGCTTCGGCTAAATAACCCTCACTCCGCTGTAGAGCCTCTTCGGAACGTTTGCGCTGTGTGATGTCCTCGGACAGCGCCATTATGAATCGCGGTACCCTCTCGGTGCCCGGCACCAGAGAAACGTTGTTGCTGACCCAAATTAAGCTGCCGTCCTTGCGGCGATGCTTTTTCTCGATCTGAAACTGTCGTCGTTTTCCCTCCATCAACTCGGTGATGAGCGCCCAGTTGGCTTGGCGGTAGTCCTCATGCGTCAAGTCCAGAATATGAAGTGCGCGCAGTTCCTCCTCGGTGTAGCCCACCATTGCCTGGAAGACGTGATTGGCGGTCAGAAAACGGCCGTTGTGGTCAGTTAGCGCAACGCCGATAGCAGAATTCTCAAAGACGGATCTCCATCGCTCCTCGCTTTTCCGAAGGGCATCTTCAGCACGCTTCCGCTCTTCAAGATCGGTATTTGTTCCGTACCACTTCGCGACGTTCCCCGATTGGTCGCGCAGAGGACTACCGCGAAAGAGAAACCAGCGAAATTCGCCGTCGAAGCGGCGGAAGCGGCCCTCAACTTCGTACGGCTTACCAGAATTCAGAGCTTCCCGGAATGTTTCCAGAATTCGTGGCAAGTCGTCTGGATGAATCGCAACCTGCCATCCCGAGCCCAAAGCTTGTTTTGCAGATAGACCCGTATAGTCAAGCCAGCGCTGATTGTGAAACTCTGCCGAGCCGTCTGGACCAGCGGACCATGCCAACGTAGGGATGGTGTCGACTACAAGGCGAATGTCCTGTACATCTCCAGATTCTTCGAAGCCATGCCGCAAGGACGCCATAAGGATGCCATGCGCGGATTATAGAGCCATATGGCGGACAAATCGAACCGCGACGGTTAGGTAGAGAAAGTTGCCCGCCATATAGGAATTGCCTCGACATCTATAGATAGAATGCTGGGAGCGCCACGGACCTCCACAGCTACGCCAGCACCAATTTCAGAGCTTCAAATCGGGTAACTCTTTTACAACCGCCACGTCAGTTGAGACGCCGATCTTGTGCCATGCCTTAGCGTCGGATTCCCGCTTTTCGTCCGCAAGCCGGGAATAATGCAGAGCATCGCTGCCGAGCAACAGATGCGCTGGAAGCCGCTCTTCGGAGGCTAGTTGCAGAATGACCTGGGCGACCTTTGCCGGATCACTCATCTCATGCCCCCAATGGTCCTCCAACCTTTTGATAATGAGGCCGACCGATGGCTCATACTCCGGAAAGAGTTTTGGTACGCCTGCGCTTGCCCGCTTGCCCCAGTTGGTACGCATACCGCCCGGTTCCAGGGCACACACTCGAACGCCGAATGGAGTTAGCTCCTGTGCAAGAGATTCTGTGAAGCCTCCGACGGCCCACTTTGCCGCGTGATAGGCTGCGTTTCCAGGAACCCCCAACCTGCCCCCGACGGAAGAGATCTGAAGGATGCAACCACTCCTCTGCTTCCGCATGACCGGGATCGCCGCTCGTGTCATGTAGACGACGCCGAAGAAGTTCGTGTCGACTAAAGCGCGAAAGCTCTCTGAACTTAGCTGCTCAAAAGGGGCAACATCTCCGTACCCCGCATTATTGACGACAACATCCAGCCGTCCGAAGACCTCAACAGCCTTTTCGACCGCGGCCTTTGCCGCCGCCTCATCTGCCACATCGAGGGGCGCTGTCTGTACCTGCTCGCCATATCGCTCCACCAAATCGTTCAACCGGTGTGGATCGCGGGCCGTCGCTAGGAGGCGATCACCCGAAGCAAGAACTGCCTCGGCGATATCGCGGCCCAAACCACTTGCGCCACCTGTTACCAACCATACTTTGGACATCAAAACCTCCGTTCTGCCGATTGGATGCAGCATAACGGAGTGAATACTCATTAATCTGGTGAGAAAATCCTGCCAGGCTACTTCTTGGCTGCCGCGCTCCAAAAGGCCTCGAATCCAGCGCTTTGGTAGCGCTCCGCTTTGGCTGGATTGGCCACCATGGACGCCATGGTCGTCTCCGCCATCGCGAGCAGGAGGTCTGACGCAAAAGCTGCAGGCAGACCGCTCAATTTGCCCTGCGCGACTAACTGCTGCATGGCTTCGGTAGCGTCTTCGAAGCCCGCCTGCCCCTCAAGTCTGCTTTGGTCGGTGATGCGCTCAGAAACGGTAAGCTGCATCATCGCCCTACGCTTCGCTGGCGACTCCATACCCCAGGTGACGTAGGCGTTCCAGATATGTTGTACTCGCTTCCGGAGTGAGCCGGTCAAGGGAAAGCCCGCGATCATAGCGCTTCGCATGTCTAGTTTTAGCTCGCGGTAGAGCTCGTTGAGCAGCTTATCCTTATCCGGGAAGTACCGGAACAGCGACCCCTCCGCCACGGCCGCAGCCTTGGCAACACTAGCAGTGGACGCGCCAATGCCATCTTCAGCAATCGTCTTGGTGGCTGCACGGAGGATGGCAGCACGTTTGTCTCCGGTCTTCGGTCGCGGCATGCTGCCCATAGTGTATGCAGTTCCTGGTAAGGACAGGTTCCTGGTAAGGACAGGAACGTGCTGGGAGGAGGATGGTCAGCAACTTCCATGAGAAGGCCGGGCAAGTCAAGGTCGTTTTGACCGTTTCAGCAAGGAAAGCTGATTGCCGACCAACGGAAGGCGTTAAGATATTGCCTTCCTTGCTCAGTGCATCATCGCCGAATCGCCACGCTTCCATCCGCACTCTTTGTGGAGCGATTGCTCCTCCACAGGCGGTGGAGACAGGAAGAATGCGATCTTCCAAACAGCTGCATTACTTGGCGGGATTGTGCTCGCTCGCGCTGTACAAGATCCGCAGCTTTCAGACGAAATTATTGAAAGCGTTCGACAGAAGCTCGCTTGACAATAGTAGTACTAGTTAAGGCCGGATGTGCACGTTGAGCCATGATTAGCCTCATCTGGATGCCTGCTGATTCGTGCTCCCTGGCTGACTCCAGGGGAAGAGTGTTTAGAGTTAGCGTGGAGAATCGGGTGATACCGGCACCTCCAGCAACAAATAGAGGACCTCGCCGAGGTTGTACACTTTTACGCAAATCGGGTTTTGTAACTGGAGGGATCGTGAAGAAAAATCTGCGATCTCAGCGTGCCATTGAACGGCTCGGCCCGTGCGCGATGGGGTATTGCGCTGTCACATGGTGATGCGAGATGGCTTCGTTCGCGACACCGTGAACTATTCCTTTACCATGCGCGACTGGCCGGCCTCGAAGGTTCGGTTTCAATATCTCTTGCAAACTCGTAAATCCATCTAAGCGGGGCGAGAACTTGGCAAACCTTGACTGGCTGTCATAGAAGCGCAGACGCCAGCCTAACGCCTATGTTTACATGCAAAACGTCGAAGGTATCCGCCCGGAAAGTCGCATTTCCGGCAACTTCGGGATATCCAACCCTAGAAGTGTCGAACTTGGTGAAATGTATGGTCCGCCGTCCGACTGCAAGAGAAAAGTGGTTGGACGAAGAGAAGTCTGCGTTAATGTATCCGGCCTGTTTATGGAGAATAAGATCTCCTGGCACATGATGAGATACGCCGCGTGTCTGTCCTTTGAAACCCCTCGGCCGCGAGGGCCTTTTGAGCAAACAGGTTTCAGAGACGCCGTTATGACTGTTCTTTCATCTTCACTCGTCCGTGCAGACCTTGGTGAGATGGCTTGGAACCGGTTATGTTTCGCCGGCCTAGGCTAGGCAGTAGTTTCGGCGGGCACGACCCGGTAGTCCTGACCAGTCGAGAGCACAGCCCATGCGATGCGAGCCAGCTTGTTGGCCATGGCGACGATCAACACGTTGCGCGGGGCTCTGCCCTCGAGTGAAGTTAGCCATGCACCCATTGCGATACGATCTCGCTTGGATCGCAGGACAACGGCACGGGCTCCGTGAACCAGAATCATCCGTAGATAACGGTTGCCCCGCTTACTGATGCCATAGAGCCGTGCCTTGCCTCCTGTTGAATGCTGTCTGGGTACCAGTCCCATCCAGGCGGCGAACTCTCGTCCCTTCCGGAAGGCCGAACCGTTGCCGATCGAAGCTACGATCGCGGTTGCCACCAGAGGTCCGATGCCCGGAATCTGTCGCAGTCTCTGGCATGCGGCATCGCTGGAGGCAATCCGCTCGACTTCCGCGTTCATCTCTTCAAGCTGAAGTTCCAGCTCCTTCCACTCGCTCCACATCATCGCTATCAGGTTGCGCATCCTTGGAGTCAGGTTCTCCTCCACGTTCTCGAGCACGCTTGGTATCGCTTCTCTGAGGCGAATCGGACTCTTAGCAAACACCATGCCTCGCTCCAGAAGGAATGCGCGAATCTGGTTGATCACAGCGGTTCTCCGCTGCATCACTCGTTCCCGGACGCGATGCAACGCCTGCAGATCCAGCTGATCATCGGTCTTGATAGAAACAAACCGCATGTTCTGACGACCCACGGCTTCGGCGATCGCTTCTGCGTCAATGAAATCGTTCTTGTTCGACTTCACGAAGGGCTTCACAAACTGAGCGGGGATAAGCTTGACGTCGTGCCCTTGGGCTCGCAAAGCACGGCCCAGGAAGTGTGCTCCTGCGCACGCCTCCATCCCGATCAACGAGCTCTGCATGTTCGCTGTGAATACGATCAGCTGCTTCTGCGTAAACTTCTTCTTCAGGAGCACCTTGCCGTTATCATCAAGGGCTACCAGGTGAAAGGTCGTCTTGCCGAGATCAATCCCTACTGAACGAATCTGCATGTCGATGATCCTCCTTGAACCTGCCTACAAGATCCTCCACGCCCTAGTGGAGTTCAAGCGGCGGACCATCTCAGTAACCCCGTTTTCGAGGAACGGAAATCGGACGTTTAGTTAGGCTCAGTAGAGCACTATTTACTATTGCAACGTCTCGGGGACATTCAGTAGTAAGACCATTCGTGGCGATACAAGGAGGACTGTTCTTGTTGAAAAACGGAATCGATGGGACCAATGCCCAAGCGCAACAATATGGATGTCAGACAGCGCAGGGACTACCTGTCATGATGACGAATTAGGCATTTTGCGATGAGGAGACTCCGGTGAAGAATTCAATCTTGAAAACGGCTGTATTGGTTATACCTGGGACATTGGTGCCTGCCATCGTAAACACTCATAAAATGGAAGCCTGGTTTGGAAGTGTGGCTGTTGGTTTGATCGTGTTTGCCATCATTCCACCGCGCCTGAGTGCGTTGCGGTGCGGCGTCATTCTTACGATTATGGCCGCCAGCTACTTTGCGGTGAAAGTGTTGTCTTGAGGTAGAAAGACGTCATCAGGGGGCCACTATCGCCCCAAATAAACCTGGCCAGCCGGAAACAGAAGGGCTTGCTTCCAATGAAGGCGAGAAGAAGCAAGATCGCAGCGATCGCGACGGTGATGAACATATTCTAGGAATGTCACTTCTCCCCAAAAGTCTTAGTGCTGTATCTGGAGCGCCCATTTTTTCCGGTTGGTTGATTGAAGCGCTGTGGGGCGGCGCTTCGGATACAGCGACTTGAAGGAAGCCGCTGGCAGTTGGGTTGCTATGGGATTTGAATGGTGCTGCGCGGAGGCCGAGGGCATCGGAGGTCGGTGGTGCGTGGTGCGGATGCGGATTGTGGGAAGAGTTCGCGGGGGCAAAGCTTCTGGATGAGGCAGCAGACAGCGGGTGAAGCGGTGGTCTCGAGTGCGGTTGGAGCGAGATGCGACACAGGGACTCTGTGCGTGCCGGAGCAGGTAAGCAGGTCGAGGTTGGAACTGTGGGTTCATGCGGCACACTCGCGGGACAGCGGAGGAGAGCGAAGCAGGAGTTGAGCTGCGGAGAGGTGTTCGACGACGTGCATGGTTCCGCCGCAGACAGGGCAGTTCCAGAGCGATGCGGAGCTCCTATGGGTTGAAGTCTGCGCTGCATTTATCTGTCGGGGCGGTCCAGTGCTGTGGAACAGGTGGAAGCAGAGCGGCAGCAACGTAGCGCGGTACCGGTTGGTGAGGAAGCCGAAGTTGCGGATGCGCACGAAGCCGCGCGGGAGCAGGTGGAGGAGGAAGCGGCGCAGGAACTCATCGACGGGCAGGATCATGAGCCGCTTCTTGTTGGCGTGAGCGGAATCTCTCCAGCGGAAGGTGACGTTGCCGTTGGCGAGGGCAACGAGTCTGTGGTTGGAGATGGCGATGCGGTGGGTGTAGGCACTGAGATAGCGCAGTGCGTGTTCCGGCCCGCCGAAGGGGCGCTTGGCGTAGACGACCCAGTCGTGGCGGAACAGGAGTCTGAGCCAGGAGGTAAAGGTCCCCTGTGCTGCGAGTGGTGCGAGGTTGCCGTAGAACTGGAGTGTGCCTGTATGGAAGGCGCTCTTGAGTCCGGCGACGAACTTGCCGCGGAACACGCGGCTGAGCACCTTGATGGGGAGAAAGAAGGAGCGGCGGGAGGAGATCCAGCGGGAGTGGTCTGGAGCGAGGCCGCCGGCGGCGAGCACGCAGTGGACATGGGGATGATGTTGCAGGCGCTGGTCCCAGGTATGGAGCACGCTGAAGAAGCCGATCTCGGCGCCGAGGTGTCGGGGATCGCGAGCGATCTCGAGCAGGGTCGCGGCGCTGGAGTGGAACAGCAGGTTATAAATCAGCCGCTTGTTCTGCAGAGCAAGCGGGGCCAGTTCGCGCGGGAGGGTGAAGACAACATGCACGTAGCGGGTAGGGAGAAGCTCGCGTTGGCGGGCTTCGAGCCAGCGCACACGGGCGTTGCCCTGGCATCCGGGGCAATGCCGATTACGGCACGAATAGTAGGAGATGGCGGAATGTCCGCAGCTGGAGCACTGATCGCGATGCCCGCCCAGCGCAGCGGTGCGGCAACGGGTGATGGCCAGCAACACCTTCTGATGTTGCCAGCTGATCCACCGGCGACTGCGCTTTATGAAGTCGTCACCGGCACAGTGAACGATGTCGGCCATCTCCAGCGAAGGTCGGTTCATGCGCTGAGAGATACCCCTGCCACTTAACTTATCGCAGCGCCATCAAGGCTGGCTCAACCACACGCGCATGCGTCCGCCGCTCTCAAAGCGGCTTCGTTCAAGTCGGGTTTGCGGCAAGTTCGATTTGAAGTTTCCGAAAACCCCGTTTCCAGGGAACTTCGTTCCTCAAGGCGATTCAAGGCCCTCAATGAGTGCTAAGCCCTGTTGGCGTCAACCGAGGATCACGCCTGGGAAAGGTCGCCGGACACTGGCCGACTTAAGGCTAGCCATCTTGTTCAGTGAGTGCATTGGCGATCTATCACGCGTAGGTGTAATGGTTCAGAGACCAGGGAATGGAAATCCGGCTCGCAACAATATCAATTGACATTCGACGGTATCCACTACCATATGGTTGTGGATAGACTAGGTACAACATTTGCGGCGTTGTCTGATCCAACCCGCAGGGCAATGATCGAACGGCTCTCGCATGGGCCTGCCGCTGTGCATGGATTGACGGAACCGTTTGCACTCTCGCAGCAGATGATTTCAAAACATATTGCCTACCTGGTGCGGGCGCGGATTGTGATCAAGACGAAGCGTGGACGAGAGAGTGTGTGCACGCTCAGGCCAGCGGCGATTAAGACAGTCAGCGACTGGGCGGTTTCTTATCGCCGATTCTGGGAAGAGAGCTTCGACAAACTGGAAGTCGTTGTAAATCAAATGAAAAAGGCGGAGGTCAGAGATGACAAATAACACGGTTAATGAGACAGAGCGGATGGTTATCACAAGAGTTTTTGATGCCCCACGCGAGCTGGTTTGGAAGGCGTGGACAGACCCGAAGTACGTGATGCAGTGGTGGGGACCGAAGGGCTTTACTGCGCCCGTTTGCCAGATGGATGTTCGCGTTGGAGGAAAGTCTCTCCTCTGCATGAAGACGCCGGATGGGTACGAGGGCTGGAATGCGATTGAATACCACGAGATTGTTCTGCACGAAAAGATCGTTTCCTCCATGTACATTTCGGACTCGGAAGGAAACAAGATTGACCCTGAGCAATTAGGAATAGAACATGAGGCCATAGACGGAGCGTACGACGTGACCCTCTTTGAGGATCTCGGAAACGGCCAGACGAAACCCACACACATTGGAAATGAATCCATGGAGAGCCCGAAAGATAGCGGTCAACTCGAGGGCTGGAACGAGATACTCGAGAAAGTTGCCGCAGTTGTTGCGGAGCTAGCGCAGGCAAAATAAGAAGTTGAAGCTTTGATTCGCGAAACTCAATCGTGGAGGAAGAAATGAAAAGAATACCGTTTCTCGCTATCGTCCTGCTGGCATTCGCATTTCCCGCGCATGCCCAGGATGCGATGAAGAAAGATGCAGCCATCAAACCTGCCGATCCGGAATCGAAAGTCGTGCTCGATTCCTGGAATGAGATTGGCCGCAAGCTGACGGCGATGGCTGAAGATTTTCCCGAGGACAAATATGACTTCAAGCCGACACCTGAGCAGCGGAGTTTCGCCGAGCAGTTGCTGCACGCGGCGGGCTCATGCTACTACTTCACGAATCCTGTGATGGGGCAGAAGCCTCCCGCGGCAGAAGATCCGAAGCGCGACCAATACAAGTCCAAGGCCGACATCGTTGCGTTCGTCAAGAAATCCTTCGCCGATGGCGCAACCGCCATCCAGGCGAAAGGCGAAAAAGGCCTGACGACCGAGGTTGTTTATTTCCCTCAGCAGAAAGCGCGCGTTATCGACATTGCATACGGCATCATCGAGCATAGCGGTGAACACTACGGCCAGCTCGTTGTGTACTACCGCCTCGCGGGTCTTGTGCCGCCGGAGTCGCGGCCCAAGAAGTAAAGCTCAAGTTCGATCCTTCGATCTTCCACAGGGTGTCAATGAGTGCATTATCGCCGAGTCACTCATCGACGAAGGCAGAGCCGTCAGGCGAGACTCCTGCAAAGTCCGCTTTGCGGCAAGTTCGGGTTCCCGGACCGCCTGTTGAGAGACGAAGTTGGTCAATGTATGGTCCGCCGTCTGAATGCAAGGGAAAAGTTTATGGATGAAGGAATGTCTGCGTCAATGTATCCGGCCTTTTGGTGGAGATCAGTCTCCTGGCCATGATGAGATACGCCGCGTACCTGTCCTACAAAACCCCTCGGCTGTGGAAGAGCCTATTGAGCAATCAGGTTTCAGGTACGCCGTTTGACTGTTCTTTCATCTTTACTTATCCGGTGCAGACCTCGGTGGGAGAACTTGATCTTGATAGCTACGCTTAGCTAGGCCGCGACTGGCTCTTGAACTGCCCGATAGTCCTGGCGGCTTGACAGCACGGCCCAAGCGATCCTTGCCAGTTTGTTTGCCGTGGCGACGATGAGCACGTTGCGTGGCGCTCTGGCTTCAAGAGCGGTCATCCACGCGCCCATGGCGACGCGGTCTCGCTTCGATCGCAATACGACTGCGCGGGCTCCATGGATGAAGATCTTGCGCAGGTAGTTGTTACCGCGCTTGCTGATACCGAAGAGGCGGGCCTTACCACCGGTCGAGTGCTGTCGTGGCACAAGCCCAAGCCAGGAAGAAAACTCACGCCCCTTATGGAAGGCTGCGCCGTTACCGATCGCGGCTACGATCGCGGTTGCGACCAGCGGGCCAACGCCGGGGATCTGCCTGAGCCGCGTGCATGCCGCATCACTTGAGGCAATCAGCTCCACTTCCTGGTTCAGATCGACCACCCGCTGTTCAAGATCCTTCCACTCGTTCCAAAGTTGAGCCAGCAGGTTCCGCATACGCGGAGTGAGATCTTCCTCGGCGTTCTCGAGGATCTCGGGCATGCGCTCGCGCAGCCTGGCCGGGCTCTTTGCAAATACCAGACCCCGCTCCAGCAGGAAGGCCCGCAGCTGGTTGATGACTGAGGTTCTTCGCGCGATCAAACGATCGCGCACACGATGCAATGCCTGCAGATCCAGCTGGTCGTCCGTCTTGATCGGAACAAATCGCATGTTCTCCCGATCCACAGCCTCAGCAATCGCTTCCGCATCCAGGAAGTCGTTCTTGTTCGACTTCACGAATGGCTTCACGAACTGGGCCGGGATCAGCTTCACATCGTGGCCTTGTTCTCGTAAAGTACGGCCCAGGAAGTGCGCCCCGGAACAGGCCTCCATCCCAATCAAAGAGGTCTGCAGGTTCGCGGTGAAGGCAATCAACTGCTTCTGGGTAAACTTCTTCTTCAGCAGCACCTTGCAGTTATCGCCAAGAGCCACCAGGTGAAAGGTCGTCTTGCCAAGGTCAATGCCTACGGAACGAATCTCCATGTCGATGATCCTCCTTCAATCTGCCTATAAGATCCTCATCGCCAGATTGAGGTTTAAGCGGCGGACCATCTCAGTAACCCCGTTTCCCGGGAACTGCTCTGTATATTCTTGTTCTAGGTGCGCAATGCTGAAAATAGAGTTCTATGATGCAGATTCGCTTACAGGTTCTCTTCGTGACACTTGGCGGGATGCTTTCTGTCGCGATACTCGCCAACGCCAGCAAAATCAGCGGACAGACTTCCGCAGTCACCAGAGATGAGACAGTGGTGAACGTTCCTTACTCGGCGCAGCGACGCTTCACATCTATTGCCAAGGCGGCCGATGGCACGATCAATCGCACCCAGTCCGGCGGAAGTGAGGCACGCGATTCCAGCGGACGTACTTATAGCGCAGGCGAGCGTCATTGGACCTATACCGAAGGTGGGAAGAGTGTTCTTAAGAGCGAGATGCTGTATCGCATCCATGATCCTGTCGCAAATACTGATACAAAATGGGACTCAAGCTCAAAAGAAGTCAAGGTGATCCATTGGCCGAAAAGCGTAGATGAGCAGGGTTCTTCCAACCAACCCTGCGAAGTGTGTTTTCAGGCTGCCACGAGCGATTCGGGCGAGGAAGCCGAGAAACTTGGGATCGGGGAGGTCGGAGGTGTGGTCGCGGTAGGGACACGTAACTCCTACACGATCCCGGCTGGAAAAGACCACCATGACACTCCCGTTGTGGTCGTCCACGAGACTTGGTACTGTCCCGAACTCAAAATTGTGATCCTTGAAACCAACGTTGATCCGCGTAGCGGAGAAACTAGAAATGAGTTGGTCGACATTGTCCGCGGAGAACCGGGTGTCGGCAAATACCAGCCTCCTGCGGATTACATCGTTCATCAGGTGCAAATTCCCAGTGCTGCTGGACGCTGAGTTTTCGCTCCCTATTTTGTCTCCTCCCGGAAAGTCACGTTTACTAAGATGGTCCGCCGCTTGATCTTCCCCGGAAGATCTTGTAGGCAGATTCAAGGAGGATCATCGACATGCAGATTCGATCGGTTGGTATTGACCTTGGCAAGACGACCTTTCACCTGGTGGCACTTGGTGATAACGGCAAGGTGCTGCTGAAGAAGAAGTTTACCCAGAAGCAGTTGATTGCCTTGGTTCTGGTGCAAACTCTGAGATGGTTGGAATGGACGGTGATAATGGTTCAGGATGAGAGCATTGGATTTGTTCAAGGGACGACATTTTGACCGGGACATTATTGTGCTTTGTGTGCGCTGGTATCTCACATACAAACTGAGTTCTCGCGACTTGGTACAAATGATGGCGGAGCGAGGAATTGAGGTGACGCACACGACGATTCTGCGCTGGGTACAACGCTTTGTTCCTGAGTTTGAGAAGCGCTGGAGTCAGTACTCTCGGCCAGTGGGCAGGTCATGGCGTTGCGATGAGACCTATATTAAGGTGAAGGGCCGGTGGACCTATCTGTATCGAGCGGTAGACAAGCTGGGTCTAACGGTGGACTTTCTGTTGAGCGCACGGCGGGATGTTGCGGCAGCGAAGCGCTTCTTCAGCAAGGCAATGAAGAAGCACGGCTCACCGCGGGTCATTACACTCGATGCGTACGCGGCTTCGCATCGAGCCATCACGGAATTGCAATCAGCCGGAACAATAACACGGCGCATAAGAGTACGGTCCAGCAAGTACCTGAACAATGTTGTGGAGCAGGATCATCGCCGCATCAAACAGCGGATTCGACCGATGCTCGGGTTCAAGCGATTCGACACAGCGACAACAACGATAAGCGGCATCGAACTTGCAGAGAAAATTCGGAAACAGCAATTCAAGATCGGGACCTTGCCGGGCAGACCCGTAGCCGCTCCTGACATTTGGGCTGCTGTTCTTGCTGCATAACCCTGCAAATAATTCTTCCCTAACCATACCGTCACTCATTCTGAAACAGTTTGCACCAGAACCGATCATTCAATTCGTTATTACCCGAATGTTGACGTAGTTCGCCTTGACAGTCGCTATTCTTTGGGCTGACCAACCAAAATTCAATTCTGGTTGTATTGGAACGATTCGGCAGACCTCACAGTCGAAATCTCCTTCTGCCAGAAACCTCGTTTACACACCGCATTTTGTTATCGGTGTCGTTTTTAGGAGAGCCAGTACTCAATGAATCATACCCCTTGGTGTAAGAGCCTTACCTTTGCGATCGCAGCCATCTTCATAGTTTTGACAGCCCTGCCCGCCACTGCCCAGACGTCCGGCGTGGGCAACATCAGCGGTACCATCACCGACACAACAGGGGCCACTGTCAGCAACGCGTCGGTCGTCGTCACCAATACCGATACCGGTGTTACCCGCACCTACACCACCAGCGCTGACGGCTCCTTCGCTGCTCCCTTCCTGCAATCCGGCCACTATCAGGTGACTGTCGGAGGCGGTTCTTATGCGAAGGTCGTCCGCCAGAACCTTATCCTCACCGTAGGCCAGACTCTCAGTATCGACGTGGCGCTGCCCGTAGGCTCGGTCAGCTCTGAAATCGTCGTCAACGCCGAGTCTCCGCTGATCGATACCGAGAAGACCGAGGTCTCCCAGACCATCGGCGAGAAGCTGATCTCCAATGTGCCCGTCAACAGCCGTAACTGGAGCGCCTTCGTCCTCTTGACCCCCAACGTGGTTCAGGACGGTGGTACCGGCCTGGTAAGCTTCCACGGCATCAGCGGTCTTTACAACCAGAACTATGTGGACGGCGGCAACAACAACCAGATGCTCTTCTCCGAAGCGCGGGGCCGTTCTTCGGGTGCTCCCTACGTCTACTCGCTCGACTCGATCAAGGAGTTCCAGGCCCAGGTCTCCAACTACTCGGTTGAGTTCGGTCAGGCCGTCGGCGGACAGGTCAATGCCATCACCAAGTCGGGCACCGATTCGATCCATGGCGACCTGTTCTACAGCCTGCGCTACCCCACCCTCAATGCCCTCGACCCCTTCAATAAATTCTCGGCGCTGCACAACGGTGGTAATCCCTTCCTGCTCACTCAGCCCATCCATCAGCAACAGCAGTTCGGAGGCAGCGTAGGCGGGCCTATCATCAAGCATCGGCTCTTCTACTTCTTCACCTACGATGGCTTCCGCCGTGTTGGCCGAGCTCTCTACGCCAACACCAACTACATCTCTCTCTCTCCCTCAGCGACGACGCCGCCGCCGGCGGGAACCAACCCCACTGCGCTCATCACGCCCACGCAGTGCCCCACGACCATTACCAGCGCTCAGTGCCTCAGCGCCATCAACTTCCTGCTGCAGACATCCGGAGCCACCTCCGCTCCTCCCTCACGCTTCAGTAAACAGAACATCTTCTTCCCGCGCATCGACTGGCACATCAACAGTAAAAACGATGCCTTCGTGAACTACAACTTCGCTAACTTCGACAGCACGTATGGCTACAACTCCGCTCCCACCTTCACGAACAGCTCGCCCACCACCAATGGTCCCACCAGCTATCACGAGCGCTTTTGATTGCCGGCCTCACGACCAATCAAGTTCACTTTCAGTACGGTCGCGATCTCGAGACTGCAGGCGCCAACGCCTCAGGACCCAGCATTTCCATGGGTGCCGTAACCTACGGTATGCCCAACGCTCTTCCCCGTATCGCCGAGCCTGACGAGCACCGCACCCAGATAACGGACGTCTTCTCCACGATTCATGGGCGTCACTCGTTCAAGTTCGGAGGCGACGTCAACCTCGTCCACGAGGTGATGATCAACCTCTTCCAAGGTGGCGGAGTCTACAATTACAGCGGTGCTAACACCACAATCAACTTCCAGAACTGGGCGCAGGACTCCTTCCGTGGCCAGTCTGGCGATACGGATCCGAGCGCAGGGTACCATTACACCAGCTTCGTCCAGACCGTCGATCAGCTGAACACTGGCAACCGCGCCGGAGCCGATGATTTCTGGATGAAGATGTTCGATGGCTTCGCCGAAGACTCCTGGAAGGTCCGCTCGAACCCTCACCGTTAATTTAGGTGTGCGTTACGACTTACAACTCACTCCTGCCCCCATCAAAAACAACACTAACTTCGCGCCGCTATCGACGCAGTACAGCAGCACCATCAAGAATGTTGCTAACCGCGTTCAGCCGCGTATCGGCTTCAGTTGGGAACCTTACACCGGCACGGTGGTCCGTGGTGGCTACGGTCTCTTCTCCGGTCTCAACCAGGGCAGCACCTACTACGCTATGCGCGTGGAGAACGGTGTCGTCCAGGTCAACTACAACTACACTGGTTGCACGGCACCCTCAAACGCGCCCACGACCTGCACCTCTACTCCAACAGCCGGTTTGACCTTTCCAAACGTTCCCTTCCAGCCCACCGGCCCATCACTCTCCGGCGCTCTCTTTCCCTCGGGCGGCACGGCTCCGGCGATCTCCGGTCCCAGCAATCTTGGCACGCAGAGCTTCCACGGCCTCGATCCTAACTTCGTCCCGCCGCTGGCTCATGAAGCTGAACTGAGCATTGAACAGGCTCTGCCGGGGCACATCTCGTTCTCGGTCGGTTATGTTGGTTCACGCGCCACGCGTCTTCCCGTCTTCCTTGATGCCAATCTCATCGGCCAGACGCCGCATGGCGTTCGCAGCTACAACATCCTCGATAAGAGTGGTAATGTAGTCAATCAGCTCACCGTACCCGTCTACCTCGTCTCGGATCGAAGAGACGCGAGGCTCCAGTCCTACAACACCGGCTTCAGTGCGGCCAACTCCTGGTATAACTCCATGGCAGTCACGGTTCGCCGTCCTTTCCAGAATGGCCTCGAGTTACTGATGAACTACACCTGGGCCAAAGCGACGGATACCGATCAGGTTCAGGGCGCATTCGGTACCTTCTACGGAGGCAACGCCGTCCTCGATCCCAACAATCTCCGTGGAGAGAATGGCCAGTCGGACATAGACCTGCGCAATCGCTTTGTGCTCAGCTTTGTCTACCAGCCGCAGCTCTTCAGTGACAACAAATGGGCCCGGACCATCGTTGATGGCTTCATCTTCTCTGGAACCGAAATCGCGTCAGCAGGCCAGCCCATTGTGGCAAGCATGAGCGGTACTGTCTTCAACGGAGCCGGTTCTTCCTCCAGCAACCCGACCAACATAGGCGCGGGAGGCAACATCTACGGTAGTGCCATGAGCTCCAGTTCGGGAGCTGCAACTACCGGTCGTCCTCCGCAGATCGGTCGCAATAGCCAGGTCGGTCCAGGATTCAACAACGTTGACTTCCACATCGCCCGCGATCTGCGCATCCACGAGAACATTCGCATGCAGTTCTCTGGCGAAGCCTTCAATCTTTTGAACCACAAGATTGCCACCAACGTAGCTTCCACCTACTCAACCTACACCCCAACCAATAGCACCACATGCAAGGGCTCCGCACCGGCAGGTTCCGTGCTGCAAGGCTGCATCAGCCCATTCACTGGCTCCGGAACAACTGCATTCGGTGCTGTTACGGGTACCAATAACACCCTCTACGGCCCACGCCAGCTGCAGGTATCCGCCAAACTGTTCTTCTAACAGTCACCGCCAATTAATAAAATAGCAAGGCAGCTACGGGTAACAACCTGTAGCTGCCTTTAGCTTTTGCTGTAGTGATCGAAACATTGATTCTTGCACTGCGCCTGCCCTCTTAATAAGGGTGGGCGGTTTCTTTTTAAACCAGTGCAGCGTTCGTATCGAACGCTCCATCCCGCCAAAGAATCCCAACAAAATCGGAGAAAGCTCGTGTCATGTACCACCCCTTACCCGAACGTTGGTCTTCCAATGAGCTATGAGGCAATCGAAAAGCGATACCGCCATCTTCTTCGTGCCATGCGTTGGGCAGCGATTCTAAGCGTCACTGAGTCGGTTGACTGCGTTCGCGCGCTACAGGATCGCAGACTTTCCGGTGAGGCAGTCAACCACTTTGGCGGCCCTCTTGCTGTTCTTGGCGCCGCCA
The DNA here is from genome assembly GCF_004217555.1 of Edaphobacter modestus. GTDB lineage: Bacteria > Acidobacteriota > Terriglobia > Terriglobales > Acidobacteriaceae > Edaphobacter > Edaphobacter modestus. Next base: position 19,039 of record NZ_SHKW01000001.1, on the reverse strand, counting down.
TCCGGTGCCGTCACCTACTTCGTGCGCGCTGAGCCACGATCCCATCGCAGGAGAGCATTCTCAAATGAGTACGAGCAAAGAATTGGCCGAAAGGCAGAGGAAGTATGACCTTCTTCATCACAAAATGCGCCTCCAGTGGCTCAAAGGAAAGCCGCGTCTGGATTCGCTTGAGCGAACGCTGCTTGAACAAAGCGAGCGCTTCGTAGCAGATGGCCCAGAGTCACGCCTCATGTTCAGTGTGGACATATCAGACAAGGACTATCTTCAAGCCCTCGACGAATTTGAAGCGACCGGGCAAATTCCGCCCTCACACACGGCGGAAGAGCAAGCAGCGTAACCACCATCCGAACGGAGAGTAATTTATGCCAACCACGGCGAGAGTCACCAAGATCGTTCGAGCTTCCGGCGTTCACTTCGTCGCAGATCTCGACAACGGCATGATGCGTGTCGGGATCCACAACAAGCAAAGCCTCGACCTCCCCGCGTTCAAAGTTCCGTTTTGGCTCAATGATGCGGAATTTGAGGCGTTCGTTCTGGATATGTTCGATCAGAGTCCAGATGCCATCATTCGCCGGAGGGTATTTATTGGGGTGTTTCCTGGCGCTCTGGTATTCGCCGATCGTGAACGGGAGGAGCACGGAGACTACAAGAGGCTTGCTTCCCTGCCGTATCACACTCTGGAACTTGAATGGGGCAAAGACGTGCCTCCGGACATTCGGGAGTGGATCACTCGTGCTGCGGCACACTACCAGGCTAAACGCGGCGACGCGTTTCAGATATCACAGTGCGGACAGACCGTGCGACTGGGGGTTGAGTTGCCGGAATCTAATGAGGAGATGAAGCAGATGCCGCCTGAAAATGCCACACAGACTCCAAAGCTGCACCAGCAACTCTATGGAATCAAAGCAGTGGAAATTGACCATGCGAGTGGGATTGCATTCGCGTGGCACGGTGGCGGAGAGGTTGTCGCAATCAGTTGTTCTAACGGCAGAATCGCAAAACGATATTCGCTGCAAACTCTAGGAGTTGAGTGGAGCCTGGACGAATCCTCTCTCAAAGCCCGTGTCAAAGAGGCCCTCCACGTCCTGGCAGCGAGCGCCTCTTCGACTGCGCTCGGAGGTTCGCCCCGGATCTCGTAGGGACGACCCTGAAGGTGTAAGAACAATCACTTCCAGTTCTTCGACATCTGCTGTACTCTTGGCGGGTTCGTGACCACACCCATTTCATGCTCGGGAACACTTCCTTGAATCCAGAAAACGTGTTATCCGCCTCCAGCGATACGCCGGTCTCCGCTCCAACTTCCACCAACGAATTAACGCTCGGTGGCCCCTACTCCGCCGCAGCCTGGGCAATTACCAAATGGGTTGGAGGAAATGTTGCGGGAGGCATTGTCAGCTCCGTTGGCGGCTTGATCTTCTCTGAGGTAATGAGCGCCATCGGTATGGGGGGCCCTGACATGGCCGAGATTTCCCGCAAGCTGGACGCAATCAGCAATCAGCTTACCGAAGTGCAGAGATCGCTAGATCGGCTGACTGCAATGACGGCGGAGATTTTGAAGCAGTTGAACGCACTGCGGGACTTCATGGAGAAGAGCCTGAAGATCGAAACGTTGCTGGCCGCGAGAAGCCGGATCGATGTGGCCTATGGCAACACGTCGAGCCAGTCGCTGGAGAACAGCGAAACGACGGGCAGGCCTATCTCGCTGCGGCTGCTGACGGAGAAGATGCCCCACTTTACGGGCATTACTCAGGCAGACCTGGAAGCGGCTGCGAGAGATTTTGCGGCGTACGTCGCCGATGTTCCGGGCTGCATCGAGACGATCCGAGTTGTTTTGGTAAAGGCGGCCCTGGGACAGACATCCCTTCTGATGCACTGGGCCAAGGAGCTGGGGCAGCAGGTAAGGGATAATAAGATCACCCGCGAAAATGCATGCATGGTGCTGGAGGGCTATTTTCTTTATGCCGTATCCGCGCAACTGAAGGGTCTTTGCGTGCATGGGGTCGCACTTGGCACGGATCGCCGTCTTGGTCCGCAATTCATCCAGCAGTACCTGCAGGATGATTTCGCCGAGGTGATGCGTGAAGAGACCTCAGCCTACGTTGAAGCGGTGGAGTATCTGATTTTTTCTTCGCTCGATCCGATCATGCTAACGGGAATGAAGGACTGCATGGACGAGAGGGAGTTCCCAAAGTATGTGGACGAGCTTCTTCTTCGGGCCGACCTGCTTTCCGCGGCACTGAGGCTGGTGGGACACAAGGGCGGCCCGGACGGCAAACCATCTCCGACGGTTCAGGCTGCGATCCAGGGCATTTATGGGCGTGCATTGTTCCGGCCTTCCGATCTGAAGGACGGCAAACCTTTGGATATTCATCCGAATGGCTATACACCCGCGCAAGGTACGGAGCTTCGCGAACTGCCATTCTCGGTGCTGGATTTTGTGGAGTCTGGCGGGAAGGCCACGCTGCGCGATGTGGGGACCACATTCACCAATGTGGCGCACTACTTCTTGAGCTTTCCGTCTCCAATGCCAGGTGTTGGAACTGAGATCGACAAAAGCTTCCGTGGAGGCGTCACTCCAAAGCTTTTTCCAGTATTTGGAGAGGACAATACAGGAGTGCTGGCCGCCGGGTTGTTTGATCCGAACCGCCTATGCCGCGGATTGCCTTCGGGAGCGAAACAAGAGTACCGGTTCAACCCGTTTCCATACGATGGCGGCGGCACGTACATTACTTTTCATGATCAGAAATGCGAGTCCAAGCGGCACCCTCTTACCAACGACGCAGGCGATGTTTATTCTGTAACGTTCAATGTCAAGAACATTCACAAGGGGGACAATGCGCACTCCAGCAGTACATACCATCGGTTGTTCAACTACACGGGAAAGACCGTGAAGGTGCGGCTATGGGCGCATGTCACCACCCGCCTGCGCGCGGATCCGCGGAAGGATATAAGTCATGGGACGGCATTCGCTCAAGACTATGACGTCTGCAACCGTTTGGATTTGCAGTTTCCCGATGGCAAGTGGAAAGAATTCTACAACTCCTTTCACTCGTGGGGGAACAACAAGCCTGTCAGTTTGAATGGAAACGAAACTTCCAAAAACCTCGATGTAAGCCGCTCTAGGAGTTTCAATATCGACTTCGACCTGGTTCCAGGCGAGTACCACTTGGTATTGGATAATGGGGCGTACTTCCGGAAAGCTGACCATAGCTACGACGGATGGCAATCCACTACGCTGGATTTCACCTTGCGCGCTCTGACCCTCGAAATGATTGGCGCTACGACCTGAAGCTGTGCTGAAGTTGGAATGCCGGTTCTACTATTGTCAGATACAGAAGAGGATGCGACAACTTCGACCAATTTTCAATGACTTCGCATAAAGAGGATGCGACAGAAACTGCGAAGTGAATGCACCAATCCTTCAAAACTGCCTAGTCGATGCAGCAATCCTTCAAAACTGCGACGTGGATGTACCAAAATTCCGAGGCGACAAAAATAGAGATTGGTCCCGCCTTTCGGCGCGTCATTTCGAACCACTGTATGCTTCGCGGAACAACCGCAGCTGCGGGACCAGGGGGCCTCACCGAACCGCTTGAGTCCACAACTTGCGTAGTAGTTGGCGGATCATCATGGGAGGAGGGCACAGCGACGTGTCGCCGTGTCCTGCTACACGAGTGTAGGATAGGAATCCGCCAAACGCTTCTCGTTTCTGTTGATCGCTTGTTGAAATGCATACTCTCGCTCGGCATCCAACCGGCGAATGACGGTAATATTCCCTTCCCCCAGAAGGAAGATAGTTCCCGTGTCCGTGCGAGTTATCTCTTTCGTCACGCCGATAATGGATGTCACTAGATGCGGTGAACGGTCAGTCTCGACGAGCTGAATGTCATGCGTTTGCTCCGACGTAGTCCTGGTCCAGCCCCGGCCCGAACCAAGACCGTCCTGAACTCGTTTGATACCTCGCCCGTCTTCAACGAGCTCGGCGGTGTTGCATGAGCATTCAGGTGTCGAGCATGGTTTGGAGCAACGGGCCTCAAATCCTCAAAGAGAGAATGGCCCTGCTTGCGATTGCCGATCACGCGAATGATTCGGGTTCCGCGCTTCCCGGCATCGAACTGATCGCGCAAAAGTCCTGCATGGACAAGCGCTCCATCATGCGATGGCTAAAGGTGCTCGAAGCCAACGGCTGGATGTCGATTGAGCGCTAGCTAATATATCGAAATGCTTAGCGGAATTGTGTGAACGGTTGCTCCCGATGAAGCCTGGATCATGACATTTGCTGTCTGCATCGGCGAACCGGACGATCCCGACTTTCCTCCACCACACCCAAACAGGAAAAGCAAGCTCGAAAAAGCGAAAAACAAACCCACCAGTCTTCCTTTGCGAAAACACCAGGGACAACCCCACCATACTGCAAGAAAAGTGAAAGCAAGATAGGGGGTAGAGTTGCCGGAAATATGCAGGTAGGCACTATTCGAAGGAATTTTAGAGATCGTGAGCATAGAGGCCGGCACGCCGGGGCTGATAGCTTGAGGAGAAAAACTGCAGGAGAGCCCTGCAGGGAGTCCCGAACAACTCAATGAAACGGAGTCGGTGAACCCAGTACTTGGCACCAGCTTGATGGATGTCTTCCCAGGTTGAGTTTGAGATACCGTGACTGAAGAATCAGCAACTGACACAGAGAAATCAGGTGTAGGAAGACTGATTGTGTAAACAGCTGACGTAATGCTGCTCAGAGAATAACCATCGGCGATCGCAACTGCCTGAACAGTCGACGTGGAGTTTAGTGAAACTGGCGTTGTGTACAGCAGCGATTGGATCGTCGGCGTGCTTCCATCCGTCGTGTAATAAATTTTGGAATTAGTCAGAGCATCAGACAGTTCGATCTGCTGAGGTGAGGTGTACGTTCCCGGAGGGGGAGTAATCGATGGAGCTGGCGCTGGAGAGTTGATTGTGTAAGCCGACGATACAACGGAGCTGTCGGCATACCCTGCGGCCGAGGAGATAGCCCGTATGGTTACGGATGACTGCACCGTGATCGGTTGGCTATAAGAAGGACTTGCTGCAGTGGGTGTGCTGCCATCAACCGTGTAGTGAATAGTGGCATTCGCGGTTGAACTTGTGATTGTGACAATTTGAGGACCTGTATAGGTTCCCGCAGGTGGAGAAAACATAGGATCAGCGGCTGCACTCTGTGCGACAGTCTCTGTAAATTGGAGACTATTATTTGCATAGTTTGCATTCGAGGCATAGAAATTCGCGAAAAGCTTATCCGTTCCTATCGGCAAGGATTTCGTCGTAAATCGGATATGTCCAGACGAATCGAGGATACCTTTGTACAAGCTGCGATTTTGATAAACCGGGAAACCGCTGAATACAAGTTCAAGGGTACCTACGGGTACACCCTTTTTAGAGGGGTCGACTACAGAAACATCCAGGGTTAATGGAGTTGCATAGAGAACTGGATTCGCGCTCGGAGTTACGATCAGGGTAACGGGGAGTCTTCCGGAGCCGGGGGTAACGGTCTCGCTAAAATAGTTGACGCTGGGAGCATTATTAGCGTCGCCAAGGTAATACGTGACGATTGTATCCGAGCCAGCCGGCAATGTTGTCATCGAAAACGTTGCCGCGCTCGTCTGATCTAGCGAATAAACTGACCAGGGATTCCCATTCACACTTACACCGATCGTTCCCGCAGGAAGATTACCGCCGTTGCCGTGGACAACTGCGGTAAAGGCAACTGGGTCTCCGGACACCTGAGGATTTACATCAGCGGTTACATCAGTCGTTGTCGGTGGAAGAGCGGTCATTTCAGCCCCATTAAACTTTGTAACGAAGGCACTCTCTGCTAGAGGATATGGTTGGAACACGCCCGCTGTGATTGGGAGATCAGTAGAGCTGGTTACTCCCGTGACATAGATGTTTCCGGACGAGTCCGACGCAGCACTTGTCATGCCATCGCCTTGGTTCTCGCTAGGGTCTCCGCTTCCCCCAAAATAAGTTGAGTAAAGCAACGCGGTGCCTGTTTTATTAAATTTTGTTAGGTATGCGCCAAGCCCTAAGGATTCGATCCATGCTGTATTTTGATGGGATAAAGCGCCTGGCGTGGTTGGAAAATCCGTCGAATCAGTTGTGCCGACCACAATGGCATTATCCAACTGATCGAGTGTGATGCCTAGAGCGTAGTCCTCCCCCGTGCCTCCGGCATCATTTTTGCTCCCTCCGAGATAAGTAGAATAGATCAGATTGGAAGCGGAATTATTTAGCTTCGCGATAAAAACATTTTGGCTTAAAGGTTTGATCGAAGATTGGAATGCTCCAGAAGTAATTGGAAGGCTATTTACGACAGTAGAACCGGCAAGATAGGCCTCTCCTGATTTGTTTACCGTCATTGCGCTTACTGCGGCATAAAAATAAGTGGAGTACAAAAGCTCTGTTCCGGTCGTATTCATCTTCGTTAAAAATCCGTTCCATCCCCCTGCCTGGAATGCCTTCAGAAGAGCATTAGCTGTAGTAGGGAAATCAGAAGATGAGGTCGCTCCAGCTACATAGAAATTTCCAGCGGCATCGAGAAAGGCGCTAGTAGGATCTTCAGTTCCGCTGCCCCCTAGATAAGTGGAGTAAACAAGGGCCGTGCCAGAAGCATCGAGCTTGGTTAAAAAAGTAGAAGTGGCTTTCGCATTATTGATGCTTTGGTAGCTTCCGGAAGTCGTTGGAAAATCTGTCGCACCGGAAAGCCCCGCAACAAAGGCTTCCCCTGCTTCGTTCACCGCAATAGAGACGGGCGTATCCAGCGTTCCGGGAACAGTGAATTGGCCGCTGTTCTTTATATGGCTTCCGCCAAGGTAGGTCGAATAGATTAGTGCTGTTCCTGTTTTATTTAGCTTCGTAATAAAGGACGTAGCATAAGGACCTGCCCTGTTCTCTAATTGAAAGGCTCCCGGTGATGTCGGAAAATCTGTTGAATTAGTTGATCCTGCGATATAGGCGTTTCCTTCATTATCCACCGCGATAGCTTTGCCAAAATCGTTGCCGGTTCCGCTGAGATATGTGGAATATATAAGTGCTGTGCCAGACGCATTGAGTTTCGTAACAAAGACGCTGTTGAGGTTTTTATTTTGGGACACGCTAACCTGTTCCGGAGCGCCAGCTGTGGTAGGAAAATCAAGTCCTGCTGCACCCGTGATATAAGCATTTCCATCGGTGTCTGTCGTGATGGCATAACCGAGGCCATAATTGCCAAGATAGGTTGAATAACTAAGTATCGGATCAATGATCAAAGGTTTAGTTCGATCATAGTTTCCAACGTGAAACCCCACGGTATCCGCAGCGGAGAGGGCGAACCATCCCTTTATAAAATGTTTGCCTTTCCTATCAATCTGGTAAATGACAGGTTTGTGAAAACTGACTTCTCCGTTGAAGCCGAGAATCGTGAGGCTTCCTTCCTGATCTAGCCTCAACTTTTGTGTGCCCGTAAATCGAAGCTGGATGGATTCAGTTTTTCCATTTGGAGCGACTTCAAAGTCGAATTCGAGATGCCTCTGATTCCCGTAGTAGACGAGGTCAACCCCTGAGTAGACATTCAAATATTTAACCTTTCCATAGGTCGGAATTGCAGTGTGCCATTGAGAAGGAGAAGTTCCGCGCAGGTAATTAACTGTGCCGCCTAATTTTTCTGTTCCAACAGGATGCGCTATCGTACGGGAACCAGCGAGTTGCATCCTGATTACATCCGTCGGGACATGTTCCTTGTTCTTCGGAGTCGATACTTCTCGAGACGCGCCTCTGGTTCCTTTATTTGAGAGGATGAGGGTCGCACCCCGATCTTCCAGTAATAAGGAATAACCAATTCCACGTGAAATGAACCTCGTTGAAGAATTAGCTTGTCCTTGGTTCATTTCGAAGCTCAGAGGGATTTTCCCGTAGCCTTCGAAGGCCACTTTCGAAATCGACTGGGTAAAGGCAGGTTGCACAAAGCCCAGAAGCAGACAGAGGACGTATTCGAAATAACGAAGTTTGCAATTGGACATGAAGAGACCAAGCTAAAGTGGAGTTGAATACAAAACAATATATAACAGCACTCTTCTTTATCGCGGCCTATGCAATTCATTGCGTAATTTAGATGCTCTCAAGAACCCATTTAAACGCGCGGCGCGTGTGAGCGACACGTGGATCAGAGGGACGTAGTTCCAAGAAGCTTGCCGCACCACATATCAACGTTCATCGATTAAGACACACTTTCGCTACGCGCCTTACAGACCAACCAGCCGCATAACCTGGAGCACCTCGCAACACGCGCCAAGGAGGGCAGAGTCTAACCTGCGTTTTGTGGTTGCTGGACTATCCAGTCACAGATTGAGAAGGGTGCTTGGGTATTGCGATTCCGAGCAATCCCAAGTGATGATGCGACTGAAGCAGGACCTACTCCTCCGCGATTATCTTCGCGGGATCGAGTCATTTCCGTGGTATCAGAATCCATAGCCCGTCTCGTTTCAATTGCTCTCTCTCTGCCCAGGGGCTATCTGGGCGGGGAGATCCGCTCTGATGCGAGGGTCTTTTAGTGGCTGCTTAAGGCAGGAGCTTGCGTTGTGCTGAATCCAATCAATTCGCCCCCGTACAACGATAGTCGGTGTCAAACCCGCCGTGCCGAACATCTCCAATCTCAATGCGCCGGACGACTCCATTCTGGCTGAGCTTTTCCACCTGGCCAACCGCATACCGGGCACGAATTCATAGATGACCGGCACCGTGTTTCAGATGCGGCATCCGGAACCACGATCTAACAAGACCGGCTCTCCATTTCTTCACTTCCGAGCCATGCAGTTCACCGCCGATCAGATGTTGAAGATTCCATAGCCCCAAAAACACCAGTACCGCTGTTGCGTCAGCTCATGCGTCCGTGCTGCCGCAACAGCCACACCTTCGAAAGAGACCCTAAATGACCGAATGACCGTTCATGACGAGAAGCATAACGTTGCATCCAGCACGTTGCAGATTGCAGGGAGTCAATAGGGGCTTGAAGAGGCGGAAGTTAGACTCTACACTCGCTCCCTGCTTGAGCATTCCTTGCCTTCCAACCACATAAAAAGAAGCATTTTATTGGAGCGCCATTGGGAAGACTCTACTCTCACTCTCCAATGCCCCTTCGGCAGACGCTAGGTCGATAGAGTCCTGGCATGTTGAAGAACAACAGGCACCTGCAAGACGCAAGTTCGGGCCCACCGGACTATCACGATGACTACCTTCTTACCGCGCGCGAAGTTGCAGCCATACTTCGCGTCTCCGAGCGCTGGGTGCGGGACCATACAACCCGACGTTCACCGAAGATCCGTGCGATCAAGCTGGGTCCGCTCGTACGTTACATATGGGGCGATGTAAAGGCCTTCATGGCGGGTCTTTCTACAGACCCACCTTCGCATCCACCCCGATAGGGGTATCAAAAGAAGTTCTCCACGACCAGAAACAGAGTTAGAAACGGAGAACAAGCATGGCAATGAAGTATCAGAAGGGCACCGTCTACCTTTCGGGGCAGAAGGTGAAGATGTGGTACGGCAAGTATGTGGTGTACCAAAAGAATCACGACGGAAAGGAGGTTCGTAGTCACCGCAACGTTTCGATCTGCCCAAAGGCCAATACACCCAAATGGAAGGCCCAGCAGATGTTGCAAGAGATCATCGTCAAGGAGAGCGGGGGAACCGGCAGTGTGCCTACACTTCCGCCCGACGAGTCAGTGACCTTTCGCTGGTTTGTAAATCAGCGATTCATCCCGATGCGAGAAGGTACATGGAGTCCTGCTTATAAGAAGTCGAATACGTATGAGCTCGGACACTACCTCATCTCGCATTTTGGAGACCTGCCACTTCGAAAGCTGGACGCCTTCGGGATCCAGATTTGGCTAAATCAGTTGGCAGCGAAGGACTATTCAGAGGCCGTGGTTAGTCACTGCTTCACGAACATCCGCGCAATTACTCGACTTGCAAAGAAGCAGAAATATCTTAGCGAGGATCCCGGAGAAGACGTGACTAAGCCACAGACCAAGTCGGTTGAGAGGCCAGTCATGACGAGAGAGCAAATTCTCTCGCTGCTTGGAGCGATCAATGATGTGCATGATCTCTGCCTGCTGTGCGTCGGTATATTCTGCGGGCCGCGCGCCAGCGAAGTGATGGGAATGCAATGGAAATCATGGAATGGCGAGTCGCTGATGCCACATGGTACCGCCTACGAAGGCAAGCTCTACGTGGGTAGATTCAAGACAAAGCAGAGTAAAGCGCCAATCCCGGTACCGGAGTTGGTTCGTCCAGTCATCGAGAACTGGCGACGGCTTTGCGCTGACTCCTCCCCTGATGCCCTGATGTTCCCCACGTTCGGACGTGGAAAACGGAAAGGGCAGGCAGTACCCCGCTGGGGAAAGAACTTCCTGACATGGAGCGTGCGTCCGATCGCCCGTAAGTTGGGAATCCCTGACCACCTCGTCACCTTTCAGGTGATGCGAAGGACGTTGGGTACGGATATGCAGAAACATGGAACCTTGAAAGACACTCAGGGCATACTGCGGCATGCCAGCATCACGACAACCGGTGACGTATATGTCCAGACGATTGAGCAGAGCGTTCTGCGAGCTGTGAACTCACGCACGGCTGCAGTGCTCGAAGGCTGGACGGCATCGGTTGAAAATATGGGTGTAGCAGGGAGGAACTTGAGAGGCATCACAGCAATTCGGCGAAGCCGAGAGAGGAGAACGCTGTAAGTGATTGATTCTTTGGCTCCTGAGGTAGGACTCGAACCTACAACCCTTCGGTTAACAGCTCTGGAATCTGCCGTGCCTCCTGCTACGATCCGTTGTTATAAGTTGTTATCGATCATTCACTTAGACCCTTCCCCCGCTTTTCGAATTGCTACCTGTATGTGCCCGATTATGACTCATTTTGAAAGAGCGTGGGTACAAAAAGGGGGACAGTATTTGCGGTCGCAACAAAGGGGAGAGGAGCCAACCCGAGGGTGTTACGAAACTCAATGCTCGGACCCGGTTCACCGCTGGTGCAACCTACAACCCTGCGTTCGTATCTTGGATCTCGGGCGCGGTAAAACGGTCTCGCCGCATCGCCTCTATTTGCATTCTTGGACAGGTCGAATCGCTGGCGGCCGCCGCGATATGTCCCGTTTTGCCTTTGCGGTTGGCTTCGAGCACTGGTTAGGGAAACACCGTTGGAGTATTTGACAAGCTGGAGAATGTAGAAGGGCCGCAACGTCGCCGCAGAAAGGTGACCGCAAGTTGATCGACGCGGCGAGGCGAGGGCTGAGCGTGCCGCCCAGTCAATTTCGTCGAAGATCCCAAGGTGCCGATGTGGCCGGGTGAGCCGCGGACCGTTCCCTAACTCATACTCGATTCATGTACGAGTGGGCGCGCAATCCGAAACTTAACTCTCAGATGGCGATTACAGTTCACCTATGAGGCGCGCTCAGACAATCTCATATTTTAGATCAGCACTTCAATTATGACCCGATTCCGCTGCGCTTCTGACCGCGGCCAGCATCTCCTGCCGGATCAGGCCACTGAATGGTCTGATCAGCATCCAGTACGAGCGAAATTGTCGTCTTGTCGCGACATCTGCGCACAATACTCGAGTCTCGGTCCTCAACTCTGTGGCGCCGTCCGCCCGTATACCCACTTCGAAGTTCCATGCCGCCTTCGCGGTTCCCGAAGGGGCGGGTGCACGGAATTGAACTGGGCTGGTCGCGCACAGTTCTCCATGGGCACGCCAAAAGCGACCAATTGTGCCAAGCACGAGTTCTTCGCCCGGGCGCTCCCCAAGTAGAGCGAAGCCTTTTGAGAGCATCTCGTCGAGACTAAAGCGCTGCCGAAACAGCTCGTCACGGAAGCGGCGCCATGTCTCATGCGGTCGCGACGGAAACGATGGGAGCATGCGTACTGCATAAAGTACCCGCGTTACCCCCCAATGGTCGAAGCTAGCGGTCCACAGGCTTGCATACACCCTCTCAGGAGACGCAGCGATGCGGGTGGCATAGGTCGTTCGCACGTCGAACTCGGGTAAGTAGTCATCAAGAAGCATACGCTGCTCCATCACTCCATGGCCTACGCCTGAGACTGATGCATTGTCAGCAGCCCGGCCTCCTCCTGGGCTGAGAGATGTTTAGGTTTACCCTCTGAACCGGTACTAGGCTTTGCTCAGCAGGCTTACTCTCCTCCCTTTGCAAACTTCAGTCCATTCGGCAAGTAATTGAAAAAGATGGAAAGGGTATGGGGCCTAACGGCCATTTCCGCGAAATTAGCGATATTTCTGATTTTCGCGTTCTGTCTTATGCAGCAACCACAAACACCCACCAAGGCGTGCAATGAAAACTTCTGGGGAACCCAGTGGCGTTGGAAACGGAATGAGGAGAAAAGCTGGAATGGAATTTTCGAAAATCGCGATTTTCGCAGATCCTAGAACAGCCTTAACCGAGTTTACCCGATCCCAAAGGCCGTCACATGGATGAGGTTCGGGCCGTGCGCGATGAGATCAAGGTCCGTGTTGCAGAACTTCTTCAGACCGAGGGATTGGAGAAGGAGGCAGCCTGAGTCTGTCCGCTAATGCAGCTTATGTACAGTGGGTGGCTTTGATCTGAAAGAATTCTTTTTGTAACCAAACGCGCCACTCGAAAAGCTCTTGCGCCCACTTACTGATGGTTTGGCGTAGGGTATCCAGCCGGGCCGCAATGACCTCGTTGGACAATGCTCCCCGGTGCGCCACGGCCCTGAGGGTCAGTGACCGTAGTTAACACTATGGCTGGTGAGGTGCATCGAGATATGCACCGCCACCAAGAACACACCGATACCGGCGGCGAAGTAGATCTTGAGTCCTCGGGGAGGCCGCCGCCGATTCTCTCGTTGTCAGGACCGGACACCGCTATACGAGAAATAATCCGACGAAAGCCACTGGGGTGCTGCGACACCCCAGTCCGGATCATGCGGCTTTGGGCAAGACGTCTCCTGCGATCTTCATCAAATCGAGCTTGCGCTCGGCGTCTTTCGTTTGCCCCGCAATCCACGAGATGGCATTCGAAAGACGCCAATTCGTGTTGCCGGCAGGCAGGTTATAGGTGTCTGTCGAGTCGAACGCCTGCGCGGCAGCCTCTGATTCCCCCTTCTGCAACAGCTTCCTGAAGGTCTCCTTCGCCGACCTTGGATCAACCGCCTGTTCGTTGGCATGCCTGACAGCCTCCATACGACGCTTCAAAGATTCAGCGTCAAGCTGGCCTTCGATGACATCCTTCAAAGCACTCACAGTCGCACGAGCATCCAGCTCATACGTGCGGCGAGAGTAAAGGACGGAGTCGTCGAGCCGCTTGCCGAGGTGGACCTGTCGCATCTCTTCCTGCGTGATCGCCAGATTCGTGCACCATATACGGAGAAGGTACGCTCGGACGGACAGGGCGCCGTTACCGAAATCCGAGTTCTCGAGGCTCAGTCCGTAGCGACCAGTTCTCCTGGAATTGGCTCGTACACTTCCGGCATGATCGCCTGGATCGCCACTTTGGGGTCTGTGACATAGCCATCGTAGGCAAGGGCCCCTTTCCGCTGTACTGCGGTTGCGAACGCCTCGATGATCGGCCGAGAGTCCAGACGACTGTAGCGATCCGAGAGGAAGCCTCGAAGCTCCGGCCCAAGCGAACGCAGCAGGTAGCGGTTCTTGGGCAGCCGGTTGCGGAAGACCGTATTGAGGTTGTGGGCAAGGAGTTCCCTGCCCCACGGTGATGCCGTATTCTGCAAGCCGTCGATGAACTTAATCGGCAGATCGGTCGTGTGCGCCATCTGGGTGAGCGCATTGCGGTGGAGCGTCTGCACCAGCTTGCCGTCCGCGGAGCCAGTGTCAGGGTAGGCGACTTTGATCGTAGTCGAATCTGCATCCGCCTGGAACTCGAAGTCAACACCACGCGCGAGGCGGTCGTTCGGCTGGTTGTTCATGACGTGATCTACCACGTTGCTAGCAGTGGCTCTCCCTTTCGCAATTAAAGCTTCGAGCTTGTGGTGGGCGGCGGTTTTCGACTCCATGGTCAAGAGCATTGAGGTTCTCCTTGTGGTTTGACGACTAAGAAAAGGCCTGCCGAGTGGCAAGCCAGGGCCCGGCTAGGGATGCCGGAATGTGTTGGGAATGAAGTTGAGAGAAGTGAACTAGAAGCGCCCAAAAACTAAACTAACCGGTAAGCGTTTCCCAATACCAGCGAGCGATTAGCATGTAGGCGAAAGATCTGAGACAAGGGCGATCACGAGACCTTGCTTTCTGCAGGTCAGGCGGGGGCCTACAAGCCTTGTCTCACGTTACATTGATCCTCAAACGAGGCGGGCACAAAGCAGTCTTTCTCATGCACGACTGCGGGCGTCATGCCTCTTGATCAGTTTGAAGAACAGCAACATCGAGCGAAAATCACCCCGTCCTCAACCTGCGTCGACGGCGTGCCTGCTTTTCCCATACATCGCGATCTATCGGCAGGGGCACTGCCCGGCCAGTGGCGGCGTTGTAGAACGCGCCATGATGATCGAGCGTACCGTATCGAAGCAGTCGGGTGAGCATAGCCAGAGCGCTGGTCGCCAGTACGTTGTTAATGAAAGGCTCCTGACGTTATCTAAGCTATTCCCGTCGTATGCATGACTCCATTCTGCCCTAGTAGTTTCGGGGGATGGGGTGCAGGGGAAGGGGGGCTGTTTCCCCCTTCCCCTGCCCAGCAATGTATTAGACTTTGCTTTTTTCTCTGCAATTTCTTATTCAAAGGCGGGATCTTCTCACACTCTAGTGAGTGTCATGCAAAATCAGATCAACTTCGTCTGAGGTTCATATGCATCTATTCTTTGATGAAGATGGGCGGCCTTTTCTGCTCGATTCAGAGATGCGATGGGAATTGGAGCCGAATGCCTTTCTGACAAGGATGAGCATCGTCAGTGGCACGACCAGATCCCCGAAAACATGGCGGAGCTACGCATATCAGTTGGCCGATTGGTTGAGCTTCTGTCAGAACGTCGGTCTTGGATGGCGCAATGTCACTGAACTGAACATCGCAACCTATCGAAATATTCTCGCCTCGGAGGCAAGTTTTCAAACAGGTCGTCCGCTCAAACGCAGCACAATCAATCACAAACTGTCAGTAATCTGTCAGTTCTACCAGTTCGCCCAGAAGCAAGGTTGGATCAACGCACTTCCATTTGAATTGGGAACCGGTCGAATTCCTTACCGGAACTTCAGCGAGTTTAAGCCACGCGCCAAGCCGAATGCCGGTCAGATTGCGGGAGGTGACTTGAGGTTGAGAGAACGGATGGCGGAGCCACAGATCCCACCGCGCCGAGAGGTGCGGCAGTTCATAAAGAGCTTTCGTATCTGGCGAGACCGACTAATCGCAGAGGTGCTTTGGCTTACCGGTATGCGTTCCGCGGAAGTGTGCGCACTGCCTTTAAAAGCACTCCCTAAGGATCCTGCCTCGATAGACAGAGGCACTGTCGCTGTCAAGATCCTCGGCAAAGGACAGAAGTGGAGACTGGTCTTGTTCCCCGTGCGTCTGCTGCGGTCTATTGCCAGATACATCCATATGGAACGTCGGCAGTGCGCACGCGGCGTTAAGCATTCCGGCACTGTCTTTCTCGGACGAAAAGGGAAACCGCTTCAAACGCCAGCAATCAATCGCGTGTTCTCGACCAACTGCAAACGAACCGGTATGCATATCTGGCCACACCTACTTCGCCATGCCTACGCAGTCGAGCGACTCGCATACCTTCAGGACATCGGCGCGCCGAATCCTTTGAAGACGCTTCAGATGGAACTGGGGCACGCAAGCATGGCAACTACTGAGCGGTACCTCCACGTGACCGAGCGTATGAGGAGCGATTTGGTCACTGAACACAACAGCTTCGTTGAGCGGTTATTGGAAGACTGATCTATGCGAAAGAGCGGGGCAGGTCGACGCTGGGAACTCATCGATGAAGAGCAGATTCAGAAGCATGACCTTGCCCAGATCCGAACCGGTAACGTACCTCTTGAGCAGACCTTCCAGAGGTCGGGAGAAAAACCTTTCACCATAAGGCTCACGTTCTTGTCGTCACGCCCTCGGCTAGCGCGTGTGCTGGCGAATGCCTTCTGGATTGTGCATCAAGAGGGCCAACCGAAAGCCACGCTGACCGCTCACGCGCACCACCTCCGGCTCTTCAGTCGCTTCCTGGACTATCGCAAGAAGACTCAAGCCGACGTGCGATCCGCTCGGCAGTTACATCAGGATGTTCTAAAGGAGATGGCGATCTGGCTTCTGGTCAAACGCCGGCTTAAAAGGAAATCAGCCGCACAATCTCTCTCGATGTGCTGTTGGTTACTGCGTCAGGCTAAGCGGCTTTACCCAACGGAGTTTGATCCGGGCTTTTCCACCCCGAGCAATGTATTTCCCGGCGTAGGAAACGAACGGCCAACTTCCAAGGCGCTGTCACCGGCCACATTTAAGAAGATACTGGCCGCGGCTACAAAGCAGATTATTGCCATCCGACAAGGCTACGAGCCCGGTGACGTGCCCACGAGTGCCCAGCAGCTCATACCGTTCATGATCCTCATTGCCGCCCGTTCAGGCATTAACTCCGACGCACTGTACAGGCTGGAGCGAGATTGCATTGTGCCGCATGAGATTGATGAAGAATATTTCTATTGCGTGTGGGACAAACCACGGGCTGGGAGACAGCAGAAGCAGCTTCATCGTGTCGATCGACGCAAACAGATGGGGGTTGTGGAACTGATCCAGTTTGTGCGCCAATATACGGAGCCGCTTGCACTGAAAACAGATACTCCTGCAAACAAAAAGCTCTTTCTCTATTTCAGTGAGAATACGCTGCTCAAACACCGGCTCATTTCGTCCTATACAGCGCCACGGCTGTCTTCTCGGCGAGTGAAGGAGTTCCGTGATCGACACCAGTTGCCACATTTCAACTTGTCCAACATTCGTCCCTCCGCAGCCACGCTGCTCTATCTCCAAACGGGTGGCAATTTGGGAAAGGTCCGCCAGTTTCTTCAGCACGCGCACTTCTCCACGACCATAAGGTACGTGCTCAATCAGATCAGCGAACAATTCAATGCCCGTGTGATTCAGAAGGCGCAGGAGCGCATGGTTGAACGCGTCACCGTTATCCCGGAGACACGAAAGGTTGGCATCAAGCGGTTGAATTTACCTAAGCCACAGGCTGCACAAATTGTCGAAGGTCGCTTTGACACTGGTTGCGGGACGTGCCGCAACCCATACGATTCGCCACAGATCGGCGAGCGGAAAGGGCAATTATGTACATCGTTTCATGCATGCTTCAGCTGCCCGAATGGTCTATGGTTTCTCGAGGACCTACCCTGGGTCATTGCGACTCGCAATCGATTCCTGCATTTGCGATCAGAAATGAAGCCGGAAGACTGGGATGAAGTTTACGGAGATAGCGTGCGAATCCTCAACGACAACATCATCTCAGCGTTTCGCCCGGAGCAGGTAGAAGCGGCTATGCGACAGGCGAAAGAACTCGAAGACGGCGCGCTTGTCATAGCAAAGGGAGTGCTGCGGTGAGCCGTAGCTCCAACCGGCTGCCGGCCACGGCGGCATGGATGGCGCGACCACGCGGCCTGCGGGTTGACAACCGCCAAGTGTCCTTGAACTCACGGTTCTCCGATCACATATGGGATTTTTCGAATGAGAACCGAAATCCTGCTGCTGGTGGCCACGATAAACGGATATTTTGGTCTTTCAAAATGCCGGGCGGAGGCCTATTCACGGATGCGCAATTCCGATCTCTTCTGATGGCATCGAAGCAATTCATCTACGCCGTGCGCTGGCATCCGGTCGACGGGCCAGCTCTTGCACCTGCAACTCTACGGAACTTGTTTAAGCCCTTGAAGCGGTTCATCGTTTATCTGACGAGTTATTCCAATCCGATCCTTCGGTTCAAGGACGTATTGCCCCACCATTGTGAGGACTACATTCAAAACCTTATGTCTTCCGATACCAGCAGAGCGGGAAGATACAGAAGTATTCAGCTGATGCAGAAACTCCATCAATACAGGGGCGTAATGACGGATGGGTTGACGATTGACCCGTTACTGGGCGAGGCCGCCGCTAAGGTCGCTGGAAAAGATCCCCGTTCGTTTGGAAGCAAGACTGAGATCATTCCCGAGGAGATCCTCGGACCATTGGTGCGTGCATCGCTTCAGTACGTTGAGCAATACGCCCCCTACCTGCTGGAGATGTCGGAACGAGTTGAAGCTTTCGGGATACACCGCGGTTCCGCTCAGGTTCAACATCTTGGTACGCGCTGCTTACGTCAGCAGACACTGGAAACATATCAACTTGCTGGCACCCGACTCGAAAAGGGTGTGCGTTCCCTACGGCAGTTGAGTACGGAGCTGTCTTATCTCCAGACTGCATGCTTTGTGTTGATCGCGTTCGCCACCGGCATGCGCCTCAGTGAGTTGCTCTCCATGCGAGAGGGCTGCTGTCAAACAGAAACCCACCCGGAGCAGCCGTCCTTGGTGTGGCTGCACAGTCGCGTTTTCAAAATGCAAGGCGTCCCCGACGGCCGTGAGGCCAAGTGGCTGGGAGGACCCGTTTGCGCCAAGGCGGTCCAAGTGTTGGAGCGGTTGGGAAGCAACGTGCGCCGGCACGCGAGGACCCCATATTTATGGCTGCCGATACCATCGACCTATGGGCGGTATCGAACCTCCGCTCCATTGTTACAGCCCACGATCCTCCGGAGATTGAGACTCTATGTAACGATGCTCGGTCTGAAGAACTCACGCGGGCAGACTTATCACATCCATCCGCACATGTTTCGACGCACGTTTGCAAGATACGTCGTCAGATACGATACAACGAATTTGCTCGCTCTAAAGGAACACTTTAAGCACATCTCCCTCTCGATGACCGACTATTACGTTGGGAATGATCTGGAACTGTGGATGCTCATGGAGGAGGAAACTGATAGGGTCTCCATCGAGAGCTTTGACAAAGCATTGCGGGCAGATCAACTGGCGGGTCCCGC